>CAVWVN010000001.1:0-324266 GCA_963758435.1 Terriglobia bacterium
CAAAGCCGTCGCTGCTGATCAACTGATCGTAGTGATGAAGTCGCTGTACTTCTCCTTGGAATGGGTCGGTCGCGCACGCCACGGGTAGTCGCGATCAGCACCAGGGTACGCCTCATCTGCCTTACACGACTGGAAGTGGTCGTCAATGAGGCAGAAACTACTTCGAGAGCTCGGCGATCTCCACATGGTAAGGCTGTAGCAGGGTTCCGGTGGCGTGATCTACGGCCGCTGCAGCTATCCGGTAACTGATCTGAGCTTGCAGGAGGCTCGATTCTGCCTGAGCAAGCCGCGTCTGCGCATCCAGGACAAAGAAGATGGTCTGGGCGCCAAGTTCGTATTTGCGCTGTTCGGCCACCAGAGCTTTCTGCGCAAGGTCAAGCGCCGTCTTGCCGGCGGCCACGGTAAGTTTGGCCTGCTCGAGCTGATGGATGCTGTTGCTCACATCGAGCGCTACCAGCTCGCGAACTTGCTGCGCGGAGTACAAATCACGATGGCGTGATACGAGCGCACTGCCTAGTTCCGCCTGGGCGGAGCGATTCTTGACCGGCAGATTCAAAGTTAATTTCGCTCCATAGCCCGGAAATCCGAAACCAAGTAGTTGGCTGAACGAGGAACCGAGACCTCCTTGGGAAATCAGCTGGCCCGTGGTAAGGCTGAATTGATTGCCGCCTAGTCCATTGCTTTGATAGAAGCCCGTCAGGGACAAATCCGGCTGGAGATGATTGCGCGCGAGACGGATGCTGGTGTCGTCGTTGTCGAGTGCGTAGCGCGCCGCCAGGAACTCAGGACGTTGCGCCAGGGCATTCTGGAGAGCGGTGGCCGCATCAATGTCTCGCAGTGGACCCTCAGGCTCGGGTCGCTCTGTCAGGTCCAGATCAAGGGCTCCGAAGTAAGGGTCCTGGGTTGCGCCAATGGTCATTCGCAGAGCGTCCTCGGCCTGCTTCAAAGCGTATTCGCCCTGGATCATCTGCACTCGGCGAGAAGCGACTTCGGACTCGGAGCGGTAAATATCCAACGGCGGGAGAGCCCCCAATTGCAACGCACGCTTATCGCGCTGGTAGCTGACGTCCGCGGCTTCGAGCGATTTGCGTTCCACCTCCAAATCTCCGCCAGCCTGCACGACGGCCCAATATTGCTTCACCACTTGCAGAATGGCATCGCTGACCTGCGCTTCAAAACTGGCTCGCGATTGCTGCAGAATTCTGCGCGCGATGATCAGAGGAGCGGTGTTGGCAAATCTCCAGCGGTTACGGAGCAGCGGCTGCGTGAATCGAAAGCTCAACGTAGAGCTGAAATAGGGGTTAAAAAAGTAGAATGCGCTGTTGGTGGAGTTCTTGGTGCTGCCTAGCCCGACCGAAATGTCCGTCCCCGTCTGGAAAGTCTGAGTGTAGTTGATTTGCGCCGTCTGAGTCAGCGAGTTGAGTGTGCTATTGCTCGAAATTCCTACACCCTGGAGCTGATTAGTTCCACCATAAGAATAACGGTTGAGGTCGAATATTCCCTGCAGTTGAGGGTCAAACGGCTGATATGTACGCAGGAGTGCGAACTTGTCGCTTTCAACCTGGGTCTCCTGAATCCTCACCGAGCTATTGTTCTCAAGGGTCAGGACAACTGCGTCCCGCAGACTAAGATGCAGCTTGCCATCGGAGACGTAGTCGCGAAGATGTTGGGGGCCGGGCAACTTGCCGGACGCGATCTGCGAGGTTAGCAGTCCCCTGTAGCTTTCGCGGCTCTGAGCCCTTGCTGGAAGAATCGAAAGCGATAGAAGAAGGAAGCAGGCCCCAAGCCGACAGGATTTCATGCCATTCCTCCAGAATGATTTGCGCTGCGAATAACTCCCTACGAGTTCAGCGCAAAACCAGAAAATAGGTCTCCAACCCACGTCCCTCACTCGTAACGAATCGCTTCGACCGGATCGAGGCGCGCCGCTTTGACTGCCGGATAAATACCGAAAACCAGTCCGACAGTGATCGACACGAAAAATGCCAGGAGGATAGAGGTAGCGGTCACGATTGTGGACCAGCCAGCAAGCCAAGCGATCAGGCGCGACATCACGAAGCCGAAGATAATTCCAAACGTTCCCCCGACGAAAGAAATCATCACCGCTTCGACCACGAATTGGCGGACAACATCAGATTGCCGCGCGCCGACCGCACGACGCAGCCCGATCTCCCGTGTGCGCTCAAGGATGCTGGCCAGCATGATGTTCATGATCCCGATGCCGCCGACCAGCAAAGAAATCGAAGCGATTGCAACCATGACGGCATTGAATAATCGTTCCGTGCGCTTCTGTTCGGCGAGCAATTCTGCGGGCACAACGACGCTATAGTCGGAGGCTCCGTGATGAGAAGACCCGAGGACTGCCCGGACTACCTGCGCCGCCAAAGACATATCTGTGTTCTCATGCAGGTTCAGGTAGATTCCGTCGATGTCATCCGTAACGTCACTGTAGGTGTTCTCCAGACGCAGAACCACGGCGTTCAACGGAGCATAGATGACGTTGTTGAGGTCCTGGGAGGGGAGTCCGGCGATTTCCGTTTGAGTGCTGAGCAGGGGCCCAGCGACTCCGATGACACGGAACCACTGCTCATCAACCTTTACGTATTGATCAATGGGATCGGCTGCGCCGAACAGGTTCGAGCGTGCTCCGGCCCCCAGGACGCACACCGGCGCCGCGTGACTCTCCTCGGTTGCGTCGAAGAAGCGGCCCTTCAAAAGATGCAGTCCCGCAATCTCCCTATACGAAGGTCGGACGCCGTAAACCTGCGGCACGTCCTGCTGAGACTTAGGAATGGTCTTGGTGGGAACAAATCGCTTACGGGGTGTGGCGGCGACAATACCATCGATGTCATCGTTGATGACACGATAATCCTGCAGGGTGAGTCCAGGCGAAATCTTGCGTATCTTCTGATGAGCTTGCCACTCGGTGGTTTCCTTGGCTTCTACGATGAGGTTGCGCACTCCCATCTGTTCGATCAGGGCCATTATCTTTTGGCGAGCACCCGCGCCGATTGAAAGCATGGAGACCACCGCCGCCACTCCGAAGATCATCCCTAGCATGGTCAGCAAGGAACGCAGTCGATGCAGAAGCAGGTTCTGTAGCCCGAGATGGAGGTCGGGCAGCCATTGTTGGACTCCATAGACTCGGTGTCCGCCGCTCACCACGGTCGTAGCCATCAGTGTGTCACCCCGGCAGAACCGGCCATGGACTCGGGGCCAGCTTTCTTCGGTGCAGTCGGGTCGAGCAATGCAACCTTCTCATCTGGGCTCAGTCCTTCGACCGCGGCGCGACTCTCGTCCTCACATAGGATCTTGACTTCCCGCTGTTCAAAACCTTGTCCGCTCTTCTGGTAGATGATGCGCTTGCCGTTTTTCATGAACAGCGCCTGCCGCGGGACATAGGGCACATCCTTCTTCTTGTCACCGAGGATGACAATTTGAGCGGTCAGACCGGGGCGCAGGCGTGGGTCTTGGTTGGCTAGCTCGATAGAAATATCAAACTTTCCGCCGGTGCTCGATTCCCAGAACTGCCTCGTCGACATGCCGCCCACGCTCTTCACCGTTCCCTGGAAGATTTGACCCGGGGTCGAGTCAAATTCCACCTCGGCCGCTTGTCCGACCTTGAGATTACTTCTCTGTTCCTCACCAACCTTTGCGGTTAATTCCATTTGCGTCGGGTCGATCACCTGGGCAATTGCGCTTCCGGGCTGTACCTGGTCCCCGGCACGGTAGTCCGGTATGGACATCCCGGGCCACATTAGTTCACCGCTTGAATCATTATTCTTCTCGATGGCCACGAGTCCGTCCATCGGGGCTCTGACCACCATTTTCTCGATGTTCTGTTGCGCCTGATTCATGATCAGCTTCGCCTTATTCCGCTTCTCCTGCGCCAGCACGACCGTCGCCTGGCCGGACGCCGTATGAGACTTGATGTCTTGTTCGAGCTTGGCTAAAGCGCCCTTGGCTTGCTCCAAAGTGAGTTGGTTCTTTTTGGCATCAATCACGCTGACCAGTTCATTCTTCTGCACTTCGAGCTCGGCCCGTCTGACGTCGAAGCGCGCTTTGAGCAGGGCGACCTTATCCTGCGCTGCCTGTACCATAGTGTCAGCGGTTGCCTTGGCAATCTCTTGCTCAGCCTGCAACAGCTCTGACTGGCTCTGCTCAAGTTTGTAGCGTTGTTCGGCGGGATCGAAATCGAAGACAATGTCGCCCTTCTTGACAGGTGTTCCCGTGTGCAAGAGTCGAGTAATCTGCAAAGCGCCGCCACCGACCGGTGGCGCAGTCAATACCATCGTGTGATTGGCGCGCAGCTCTCCGGTAGCCTGGACGTTTAGATCCATATCGCCGCGCTGCACGCGGGCAAGCGGCACTTCGTCAGCGTCAGCCTTGGTGGTCCCGCTTGTGGTTGCCAGAACGCCAACAACCGCAGCGAAAACGATTGTGACCGCTCCCCAAAGAATGCTCCGCCGCCACTTCATGGATGCTGGATCACTCCTTTGCTGTCGGGTCGCTCAGCGCCACCCGATCATTTGGCTGCAATCCCTTCACGACTAGAACCCGATCACCGCTTCTTCGTCCAATCTCAATCACTCTCTCGTGGAACTTCGATCTCGACCACACATAAGCCACGCTCTGCCCTGACTTTTGAAAAGAGGCCTGTACAGGAATGGTGAGCGCATTCGGAATTTTGTCGACGACCACCGTTAACTGCGCCGTCATGCCTGGCTTAAGACGGGGGTCGGCCTGATCGAGCCCAATGTTGAGATCGAAATTGCGCGGAAAGGGCCAACCCCCTGAAAAGTCGGAGGTAGCGATGGTGCTGATCTTCTCAATTTTGCCGCTGAATTCCCGGTCAGCGATCGCGTCCATGTGTGCAGTGACGCTTTGCTCCAGGGCCAGCCGGCCACGTTCGGTTTCCTCGACTCGTGCAGAAATCCGGAGAGTCGAAGCGTCAGGTAGTTCCGCAATTGGGGAACCGGGCCACGCTCGGTCTCCAGGCTTGAAAGCCGACTCCCCTCCGGGGCGCCAGATCTTCACGAGACTGATCATCCCTGTTATGGGAGCCTGCAGGGTCATGGTGGTCAACGCGCGTTCTGCACGCCGCACGTCGTAAACAGCCTTCCCGCGGGCCTGAATTTTACTCTTGATCGTCGCTTGGCTTGATGCGTGGTCCGCTTTGAGCTTCTCTCTCAGTTCGTGCAGCTTCTGTTCTGCGTCCGCCAATTTCAGCTTGGCCTCAGCGCCTTCTATCTTGGAGAGGATCTCTTGCTTGCTGGCATCGAGCTTCGCCGCTTCGACATCGTAACGCGCTTTGTTCACCGCTGTCTGGTCTTCTTCTTCAGTCAGGCGAGCCTGGGCGCGTGCCTGATCGATCTCAGCCTGCGCGGATTTAAGTGTGGATTTGTACTGTGCGAGTTCTTGCTCCGTCCTGGTCTTATCGAACTCAACGACTACATCGCCCTGTTTCACGGTAGCACCGTCAGCCACCAGCTTCAGGATTTGAAAGTCGCCCGCCTCGGCCGGTGTCACGATGGTCACCGACCTCAGGGCCTTTACTTCACCGCGAAACTGCAGCGAGTCGATGAAATCGCCGCGCGTCACAACCAGGGTCGGAATCGCCGGGGATCGATTGGTATATCGGACAGCACCCAGCAGAATGCCGCTCGCCAAGACGACAACCACGACGACCCAGACCTTCCGCGTGTCCCACAATTGCTGCAAGCGAGGGATCATTGTAGGGCCCCCGACGGGTTGCTCTGCTCTCCAAGATCGACATCGACCGCGGCGGAGAGATCGGGCATCAGCTTGGCATCTTGTCCCGCAAGCGAGAACACGACGGCAAAGGTGCGGAGTCGAGAGGAAAAACTCCCACCTCGCCCGACGGGCGCCATCTCCTCCAGCTTGCCGGGAAAAGCGAGTTCCGGATACGCATCGAGGTGTATCTCGGCAGACTGGCCCGGGCGCAAGCTCAGGAAGTCTACCTGATTCGCAAGAACGCGCACTTCCATTAGCGATGGATCGACAACCTGCATAAAGGGATTGCCGGGCCGAAGCTGGTCTCCCTCTTGAACCTCACCCATAGACCCTTGCTTCCAAATCGTGTTCAGAACCACGACGCCATCGAGAGGCGCGCGGATCTGCAAGAGTTCGGCATCAGCCCGGGCATGCAACATGATCTGTCGGGTGCGATCCCGCTGTATCTCCAGAATTCGGATGGCCGCTCGCGCCGCTTTCCGCTTGAGTTCGAAAGTCTCGCGAAGCTGGGTCAATGTGGCCTGGGCTTCTTCCAGGGTTTCTCGCGCTTTCTCGGCATCGATGCGCGAAATGATCTCCACCTTCTGCATCTCGAGTTGGGCTTTGCTTAGATCGTCTTCCGCCTGCTTGATTTCGGTTTCATCTTTGGCCCGCGCAGCGTCCTCTTTCGCCTGCTGGTCCGCGACCTGACTCAGCAGCTTGTCGTAGTCTGCCTGCTTGTCGATGGCGTCGCGTATCTGCGCTTGGCGGTCAAACTCAGCGAGGATGTCACCCTTTTTAACCTTGGTGCCGGCCGGAGTTAGTTTCGTAATCGTGAGCGTTGCCACATACTGGCCGGAAAGGACTGGCGCAAGAATGGCACGCATACGAACCGCTTCCGTGAGCCCTTTGAGACGCAGGACATGGAACTCACGGGCGCCGGCAGCGGTTGACTGGGCTATCTTCTGGGTCGAGGCGGTATTCGTACGAAGAACAGTGAATAGAAGCGAGCTGACTACTATCGCGGCCACTAACACGACGAGAGCTACGCGGAGACGCCGTTTTGGTCGCTCATCTAAGGAGGGACGTTCCGGCGGCGGTCCTTCTTCATTCGGAGAAGGAGAATACCCGGGCCTCACTTCAGCAGTAGATGCATGCATGCTGACATACTCGGATTAGGATGTCCTTACCTTGGCGACCGGAATTCGCCATCCGTGATGGCGCTCTATTATGCTCCAGAATCGCGATTCCCATCAGGCATTCCTGGCACGAGCACTCCCTGAACTCTGTATCTAAGCCATCCTATTTGAACCCGTCCGTTCCTTTGGTTGCGACTGTCTGGGTAGCCCGCAAGGTATTCAGCCAGCAGGAGATTGCTCGAGGTTCGTAGAGAACTCCGCAAAGAAGGCGTTCAGAAGAACTTGTCGGCTTCCTTACCTCGACCATTTGGAGAAAGTGGACTCAAACACTCAAACCCGGATTTCGGTTGTCCTAATGCCACGGAAACGCTTCGGGCGTATCGATCACATTCGAAAAGCTAATTCGCCTCGTTGACCCCAACATGGGTGCCCGCGTTTCGCCATGCCGTTGGTTGTATCCGCACCTTGCCAACGGGGGGGTAAGTCTTCCCCGTCAATCACTCCGATCTCCATTTCGACAACTGATTCCAGGTCAGTTGCTCAAACGATCTTGAAGCGGTCCGATTCTACTTCACCGCTACTGACCGCCGATTAGGCCGCTAACGATCGGTCCTCGTCCACGGCGCCGAGGTCAGATGCAGCGTGCCCTCCAGAGAAACTCTAAGCTCAACCGGTAAGCAGGACAGTTGCGATAGACCCTTTGCTCGAAACAAGGCTCCTGTCACAACCCGCCCGCATCTAACACAGAGCCTTGTACAGGAGTGATATGCAAGACACCGCTGCTTATATCGGGCTTTGTCGGGGTTTGCGAACCCAACAGTCCCGGGTCGGCGGCCTCAAACGAAGTATTTAAACGAGCGCTCCAGGCCCGACTCAGAAGCACAATGACACGAGCGAATAACCCTTGCGCTGGCAAGAGGCCGTGCGAAATTGAAGCGGCTCACGGTGTGCGCTACGAGTCTGGCCGACGAAAACAGGTTTATTGGAAGACGACTGCAATGCGGCATGTGCTGAGCGATTGGCACGCTGGGCCGGCGGGGTCATCGAAGTGGCAAACGGTGTCAAAGTCTAGATTGATCAGTCTTGGCGCAATTTGGCACCGATTTCGGGGCTGAGAGATTGGCAGCGTTTTGCTGAACTTAGTTCGGCGCCTGCAGAAGGTGACGTTCTTCGATAGCCTCGCCCGAAATCTGGCTGACTGTAGGGCCAGCGTGGGGCCCGACGTTCCCACAGCGAGAACGAAAGCGATCGCCAAAGAGTGAAGAATCGGAAAGATCCTGCGAAGAAAGTTCTCGTTTGTTACCGCCAAAAAGTAAGCGGTTACCATAATCTTTCGATCACTTGCCAAAGCCCTTTTGGAAAATCTGGGTCTATTAGGGTCCAATAAGGTCCGTGCCGTTTCCCTGCCGTTCACACCGCACTGCGCCGAAAACAACGTACTACATGCCCTCTACTGCGTTATAAGACAATACGTTTACGTTTGTGCGGGGATTCGAGTCCTACCTGAGGAGCCATTTCTTTCAAGGGCTTACTTCTGGGTCCGCCCGGTTCTCACCGCCAAGGGCATCGTGGATGCTGTCCCGCAAGCAGTGAGGCGCGATGTGGCCGATTTCCTGCCTGATTCATCAGATTTTCACGTTGTTGTAACCGTGCCGTAACACTCCGGAATTAAAGATACGTCACCCAAGAAATGCGGGATTAGCACCCCGCTTCGGGTGTTGGTGTGTTTGTTACGGCAAGTCTGCAGAACAGCAAGTCTGCAGAACAGCAAGAGTTGCATGACGGGAAGAGCTGGATAACGGCAGGAGCTACACAACAAAGAGTGGGGCCGAAACGCCCATTAGTGCTCGAGTACAAACCTCATTACTGTGGGATCTCTGCTAGCTAGACCCAAAAAGGAGAGATTAATGAAGTCCGTTCTCAAGTGGTGCGTGGTTCCGCTTTTGGCGGGAACTCTGTTGGTCAAACCGCAGCAAAACCAAAAACGCGGAAAGCCAAGCCGGCTGAACCGGCGGTGACGGCTCAGGATGTGCAGTCGCTCCGCGATGCCATCGCAGCGCAACAGCAGCAGATTGAGCAGTTACGGCAGGAAGTTCAACAAAAAGATCAAGCCTGGCAACAGGCGCAGCAGCAGTTGCAACAGACCCAGTCTGCCGCGACCGAGGCCCAGCAAAAAGCGGCCGCCGCCGAGAGCGCGAGCAGCGAGCAGAAGGCAGCGGTCAGCAAGCTTTCATCGGATATGAGCGACGTCCAAACGACGTTAACCAACACCGCCGCAAACACCCAGGAAGGGCAAAAGCAATTTGCAGCCCTGGAGAGTGCGATGGGTCATATCAAGTTCAGCGGCGACCTACGTCTGCGCTTCGAACCTTTCTTTGGAGGTGGAGCGGCCAATGCGACGACGCCCGAGGCACGATTCCGGGAACGCTACCGCTTGCGCTTCAATGTAGCCAGCAAGATCACCAATGACTTTGCTGTCGGCTTCTCGATCGCCTCAGGCGATCTCGGCGATCCCATTTCCACGAACTCCACTGAGACCGGCTTTTTCACTCGCAAGCCCCTCGCCATCGACAAGGCTTTCGGAGTTTACAATCCTCACTACTTCAAGCCCTTCACGCTGACGGTCGGGAAGTTTGGATACACCTGGCAACGCACCGAGTTGACCTGGGACAACGACTTGAACCCGGAAGGCGGGAGCGCGGCAGTGGCCTGGGACTGGAAGAGTGGCTTTGTTAACCACTTTGCGGTGATCGCCATCGGGACTCCAATGTTTGAAGTGGGTGGCGGCCCCGATACTTACATGGAAGGTGGCCAGGTCCAGGCCGGTTTGACCCTCCTACCCAGAGTTAAATTGGGGGCCAACGTTGCGTACTATGATTTTCATAACGCCGATACCATCGCGCAGAACCAGTTTGGTGGTAACGGATTCGCAACCAACGGCATAGCGACCGCGGGCGGCGGCACTTTTAGCTTCGGCGGCTCCACCGACACCAACAATTTCGGAGTCATCGCCGGCAAGCGCGTTTTCGCCTCGCAATACGGCATCGTGGACGCGATCGCTCGGCTTGACTTCGACACCGGGGTCAAACGGTGGCCCATTTATGCCCTGTTTGACTATGTCCAGAACACCAAAGCCTGCGGCAATCTCTCGGCTTTCACCGCTGCCGCAGTGGCACCTCCCACCTGCGATTCACGTCAGCGTCATGGCTACTGGGGAGAGTTTAAGGTCGGCCAGACTAAAAACAAGGGTGACCTTATGCTGGGCTATACTTTCGCGCGCATCGAGCGGGATGCGGTCCTCTCCGCGTTCAACTTCAGCGATTTGAGGCAGCCCACCAACGTCATCGAGCATCGTGTCGAGGGCCTCTATCAGGCCTATCCTCACGTGCAACTGGGCGTCACGGGCTTGATTGGGCGCCAGATCGTCACCGCCCAGAGCCCTACGTTGGAACGCTGGCTCAAACGCTGGCAGTTCGACACTATCTTCAGCTTTTAGCCGGGCAGGAGCTGAGGACCTCATTTGGGCCGGAGCAACTGACCTTGCTCCGGCCTTGTTTTTGCACCGGACCCGGCAAAGACCGCCAAGCTAACCTCCACCGGTTCGAGGATTCTTGCCCGGAGACGAATTTCAGAAATCAGCGATCACCCAGTCTTAGCTGGAAGCTCGCTCAACCTGTCAGCGTGCTATTATTTCGGCCCCGGAGTTCTGCTGCGATCTTCCCTTGAACGTATAAATGAAGAGTCCTAACCGCTGACTGAGTTGGGCACTGGCAGGGAAACGGCAGGCATGAACAGCATAGATCTAACCGATCGGCACGCGGTTGTTACTGGAGGAGCGCAGGGCATAGGCTTCGCGGTCGCGCAGCGTTTTCTCGCCTCGGGCGCCTCGGTCACGCTTTGGGACCGCGACGGAGAACTGCTCACTTCCGCGGTGACCGAACTTGGTAGCCTCGGGGCCGTCGATTCCGTGACTACGGACGTAACCAGGGCCGAGAGTGTTGGCGCCGCTGCTGCCTCGACTGCGGAGAAGTTTGGCAGGATTGACATTCTGGTAGCCAACGCCGGGATTTCCGGTCCCGACCTCAAGTGCTGGGAATATCCCGTGGAGGTCTGGAAGCAGATTGTTGACGTGGATCTGACCGGGGTATTTCTGTGCTGCCGCGCGGTTGTGCCCTTCATGTTGCAGCGGAAATATGGGCGGATTGTGAATGTGGCATCCATTGCAGGGAAAGAGGGAAATCCCAACGCCTCAGCCTACAGTGCCGCAAAGGCTGGAGTGATCGCCCTGACCAAGTCATTAGGCAAGGAATTGGCCGACCAGAACATCGCTGTCAACTGCATCACACCGGCGGCGGCCCGCACCCGAATTTTCGAGCAGATATCGCAGGAGCATATCGACTACATGTTGTCGAAGATTCCGCGGGGACGTTTTCTCAAGGTCGAAGAGATCGCGGCCATGGTGGCCTGGCTGGTATCGGAAGAGAACTCTTTTACCACCGGGGCGGTATTTGATCTGAGCGGCGGAAGGGCGACGTATTAGCGGCAAGACAGAGGGACCGGGATGACAGAAGACCGGCAAGTGGAATACGGTTCTTATCCCAGCCTGCGCGGGCGGGTAGTGGTGGTGACCGGCGGGGCCAGTGGCATTGGCGAAAGGATGGTAGAGCACTTTGCCCATCAGGGCTCTAAGGTTGTGTTTCTGGACATCCAGGCTGATGCCGGAATGCAACTGGCGAAGAAGGTCGGGATGTCCGGCGATCCGGAGCCCTGCTTTCTACAATGCGATCTTACCGACCTTGACGCCCTGCGGGCGTGCATGGGAACGGCCATTGCAAAATTCCACACGGTGGATGTGCTGGTCAACAACGCGGCCAACGATGCTCGCCATGCCGTGGAGTCCGTGACCCCGGACTATTGGGATCAATCGATCGCGGTCAATCTCAAGCACCAGTTCTTTGCCAGCCAGGCGGTGATTCCGGTGATGAAGAAAGCGGGTCGAGGGTCCATTATCAACATGAGCTCCATCAGCTGGATGGTCCCGTCGGTTGGGATGCCCGTTTATATCGCGGCCAAGGCCGCGATTGTTGGACTCACCCGCACCCTGGCCCATGAACTCGGAGCGGACAACATTCGCGTCAACTGCGTTCTTCCCGGCGCGATTTTTACCGAGCGCCAGAAGCAATTGTGGTTTACGGAGGCCTACAAAGCCGAGATTTTGAGCCGCCAGGCACTGAAACGGATGATCTCGCCGGAAGAGGTTGCCCGGCTGGTGCTTTTTCTCGCGGCCGATGACAGCAGTGCGATCACCAGTCAGAGTTATGTGATCGACGGCGGGTGGGTGTAGAGTTCTTCGAGCCAGTTCGATGTGGCCGCCGCAAGCACGGCGCACCCAAGCCTGCTGGAATTTTTGGAGCGGAGGCCGAACATGAAAGAAGAACAGCCTGTTGCTGAATCGATATCGAAGCCCATCAGCCGCCGTACCCTGCTGCAAGGGGTTTCCGCGGCTTCAATCGTGGGGATGATTGGGAACAGCGCCCTCGCCCAGACTGGAAAGGGTGAAAAATCAGCGCCGGGCGGAGCTGGTCCGGCCGATAAAGCCAAGACCTTTCCTGACAAGTTTCTATGGGGTTGCGCGACCGCGGGACATCAGGTCGAGGGCAACAACACCAGCAGCGATCTGTGGCTGATCGAGCACCTGCCGGGCAGTGTCTTCAAAGAACCCTCCGGCGACGCCTGCGACCACTATCACCTTTACCCGCAGGACATAAGCATGTTGGCCGACCTTGGGTTTAATACCTATCGTTTTTCGCTGGAGTGGGCGCGCATTGAACCGGAAGAAGGGTTCTTTTCAAATGCCGAGTTGGAACATTACCGGCGCATGTTGGCAACCTGCCGTGAGCATCATCTGGCCACACTGTTGACCTATTCTCACTTCAGCATGCCGCGCTGGTTCGCCTACAAGGGAGGATGGCAGAATCCCGCTGCGCCGGATCTTTACGCCCGCTTCTGCGAGAAAGCAACAAAGCACCTGGGCGATCTGGTGGGATATGCGTCCACCTTCAATGAGCCTGATATTCCCCAATTGTTGAACTGGATTAACTTGCCGGGGCCGGAGGGAAAGAGTCTGACCGACGTGTTCAAGAGCGGCCTGGTGAAGGTACGGCAGCAACTGAATACCCCGGAATTTGCCAGTTTTTTTCTGGGAGACCAAATGAAGATCCGGGAGGGTCTACTGGCGGCGCACCACAAAGGTAGAGCGGCGATGAAATCGGTAAGAAGCGACATGCCGGTGGGCTTCAACCTGGCGATGTCGGCAGATCAGCCGGCGCCCGAGGACAGTCACCTGGCCGAAAAGCGCGCCGATGTCTATGGTCCCTGGCTGGAGGTTGCGAAACAGTGCGACTATCTGGGGGTGCAGACTTATTCGCGGTCGATAGTTGGGAAGAAGGACTTGCCTGCTCCCAAAGGCGCTGAGCTTACGCAGGTGGGCTGGGAGTTTTATCCGGAGTGTGTCGAAGAAGTGGTTCGCTACGCCGGCAAGGAAACGGGTGTGCCGCTCATGGTGACAGAAAACGGCATTGCCACCACCGATGACCGTCGCCGCGTGGAATATTTTCAGCGCGCTCTCGCCGGCCTGAAGCGTGCCATTGACGATGGCGTGGATGTGCGCGGTTATGTGGCCTGGTCGCTGCTGGATAACTTCGAGTGGATGTCCGGGTTCGAGCCCAAGTTCGGGATTGTGGCAGTCGATAGGTCCACGCAACGGAGAACCATCAAGCCCAGTGGCGCCATGCTGGGCAACATCGCGCGCACCAATTCGCTGTAGGCGGGTTTTGCCCTTGCGGAGAGCGCCGTACCTGTTCCTAGCCGACGGCTTTCGGCATTCGTCTGCTTCATGTAGATATAGAAGACTGTCGCAGTAGTCAGGTCGAGGCGCTGACTTGTTTGAATCCGACTTTCTGACGACCACCGCGACGAGCAAGGAACTGTACCGGGAGCTGATGGCGCGGATCGCTGAACTGCTCTGCTCGTCTTTGCCCGGCCATTCTTATAGCGGCAAAAGTCCCTCCGCCCTGTCTGCCTTGATCGATCCCGAATTTCTTCCTGATGCGGGGGCTGTGTCTCACGAATTCTTCGACAAGCTGCGACTGATTGTCTCTAACTCAGTCGTAGTGGGCCATGCCAATACCGCGGCCCATTTGCATTGTCCGCCGCTGCTGGCGGCGCTGGCGGCGGAAGTTGTGATCAGTGCTTTAAACCAGTCGATGGATTCTTTTGACCAGGCGCCCATGGCCACGATATTGGAGCAAAAATTTATTCAGTGGCTCACTGCTGAGGCAGGATTCCCAGCCGGCGCGGACGGCACATTTACCACGGGGGGGACGCAATCCAACTACATGGGGTTACTTCTGGCGCGCGATGCGTTTCTGAAGTCACGGTTTCAGTGGCTGGCACAGAAGCGGGGTTTGCCACCGGAAGCGGCACGCATGCGTGTGCTGTGTTCCGAGGTGGCACACTTTACCGTCGAAAAATCCGCGGCGCAGCTTGGGCTGGGAACGGACGCCGTGGTCAGGGTGGACGGTGGACGACGAATTCCGGATGCGGCCGGAAAGTCTGCGTGCGGCACTCGACGAGATGCGGAATTGTGAACTGCTTCCTTTTGCCATCGTGGCTACGGCGGGGACAACGGATTTTGGCTCCGTGGATCCGTTACGGGAGATTGCCGATGTGGCCGGGTCCGCTGGGGTTTGGCTGCATGTCGATGCGGCCTACGGTGGTGTGCTGCTGTTTTCGCACCTACATCGGGAGAAGTTGCAGGGCATTGCCTCCGCGGATTCGGTGAGCATCGATTTTCACAAGCTTTTCTGGCAGCCGATTCCGGCCAGCGCTTTCCTGCTGCGGGACGGCCGTCACTTTGAGCTCATCAAGCTGCACGCAGATTACCTGAATCCCGAAACTCACGAAGAGCAAGGCATCCCTAATCTGGTGACCAATTCTCTGCTCACCACTCGCCGCTTCGATGTGCTGAAGTTGTGGCTCTCATTTCAGGTGCTAGGGCGGCGAAAATTGGGCGTTATGATCGATCGCACCATTGAACTGGCGGTTTTTGCCGCTGGTGCGGTGAGCCGTACGTCGGCACTGCAGCTTGTCCACGGAGCCAGTCTCAGCACCGTCGTTTTTCGCTATGTTCCGTCGCGCGCGGGGCTCGATGAGGATAACTTCAACGCCGCGCTGCGGCAGCGTCTGTTTGATCGCGGGGTTGCGGTCATCGGTCACACCCGGGTACGCGGCCGGCAGTGTCTCAAGCTCACTTGCATGAATCCCGCTGTCAGCGAGGCGCAGATGGAAGCGCTGGTTTGTACTATTGCTGAGCATGGACGGCAACTTGAAGCAGAGTGGCCCTTGAGTTGAGTGCGCATGGGAATTTTGCGATGTCGAATGCGCTAGGCAAACGTTAGAACAACAATTGCCGAGCTGCGCTCGGCCAGGCGTTGGTGAGGCGAAAACTGTGATGCCGGGCAGAGGTTTTCTGCATCTATAGGACATCCAGGTCTTCGGAAGTCTAGAATTACCTCCATTATTGAAGCTGGGATTGAATCATGGCGAAACCAATTTTATTGAGCGTGGACGACGACTCCGACGTTTTGCGGTCGATCGAGCGCGATTTGCGTTCGAAATATGGCGCAGAATACCGCGTGATTGGAAGCGATTCCCCGGAAGGCGCGCTGGACTTGCTGAAGCAGTTGAAGGTGCGCAATGACAGCGTGGCTTTGCTGCTGGCCGATCAGCGCATGCCGCGGATGGATGGCGTGGAATTTCTGCAGCAGGGGATGCGGATTTTTCCCAAGGCGAAGCGGGCATTGTTGACTGCCTACGCCGACATGAATGCTGCCATCGGTGCCATCAATCAGGCCAACATCAATTACTTTTTTTTGAAACCCTGGGACCCTCCGGACGAACACTTATATCCTCAGCTTGATGACATGCTGGATGACTGGCAGGCGTCCTATCGTCCTGCTTACGAAGGGATCAGGGTATTGGGCACGCGCTGGTCTCCGCGGTCGTATGACCTGCGCGACTTCCTGGCGCGCAACCACGTGCCCTACCAGTGGATCGATGTAGAGATTTCCGCCAACGATCCGGAGACTAAACGGCTGCTGGAGGCGCTGGGGCCGGAGGCGGCTGAGCTCCCGGTTGTGCTGTTTCCGGACGGGACCAAACTTCTGGAGAGCCTTCCGGCGGATGTTGCCAAGAAGGTGGGGCTGCGGACCCGCGCGCAGACAAATTTTTATGACCTGGCTATTGTGGGGGGAGGACCGGCGGGTCTGGCGGCTGCGGTCTATGGCGCGTCCGAGGGGCTGCACACCGTGATGATCGAGCGGGAAGCGCCCGGTGGCCAGGCGGGGATGAGTTCACGGATCGAGAATTACCTGGGATTTCCAGCGGGGCTCAGCGGCAACGATCTGGCGCGCCGCGCCGTGGTGCAGGCGCAACGTTTTGGAGTGGAAATCCTGTCGCCCCTGGAAGCGGTCAGCGCCCGCACGGAAGGGTCTTACCGGATCATCAAGCTGGCGGACGGAAACGAAATTTCCTGCCACGCCTTGATGATTTCTACGGGAGTGCAGTGGCGCAAGCTTGAGGCGGAGGGCATTGCCCGCCTTCAGGGTGCGGGAATTTACTATGGCGGCGGCGCTACCGAAGCTCTGTCCTGCGAGGGCGAGATTGTCTATGTGGTGGGCGGTGCAAATTCGGCGGGCCAGGCAGCCATGAATTTTGCCAAGTATGCGGAACGCGTGGTGATTCTGGTGCGCGGGGATTCGCTGGCCAGTACCATGTCGCAATATCTCATCGACCAGATTAAGGAGACTCCCAATATACAGCTGTGGGCGCACGCCAGCGTCGTGGAGGCCCACGGCGCGACCCATCTGGAAGAAATTTCGGTGCTGTGTTCGGACACTAATAAGATCGAGCGCGTGCCCGCCAGTTCGATGTTCATCTTTATAGGGGCGCTTCCGCGGACGGACTGGCTGGCGGGCCTGATCGAGCGCGACGAACGCGGTTTTATCCTGACTGGTCCGGACCTCGTACGCGACGGGCAGCGCCCCAAAGGCTGGGGGCTGGAGCGCGACCCTTTTCTCCTGGAGACCAATGTGCCCGGCATATTTGCCGTGGGCGATGTGCGGCATGGCTCGGTCAAGCGGGTGGCCTCCGGAGTGGGAGAAGGATCAGTGGCGGTGCAGTTCATTCATCAGTATCTGAGCAAGGTGTAAGGACGAATGATCGATAAATCAGAATTGCGGCGCATTCCGACGTTTCAGGGTCTGCCTGACGATCAACTGGATTGGTTCATCAGCCAGACCGAGGAGATAAGGCTGAAGCCGGGAGATGTGTATTCCCAACTGGGAGATCTTGCGGACTCGATGGTGGTGGTCCTCGAAGGGCAGCTTCAGGCGCGCGGCGACATCAACGGCGAAAGCTTCGTAATTCCGTTTGCGGCTGGCGACGTCACCGGAGTGCTGCCCTTCTCCAGAATGAAGAAATCGGTAATAACCGGGCGGGCGCTCACAGATTCCCGCATTCTGAAGTTCCCCTCGGCACGCTTTCCGGAACTGATACAAAAAATGCCGGAGCTCACCCAGCGGCTGGTGGGCGTTATGGCAGACCGGATCCGCGAGGTTACCCGGGTGGAGCAACTGCGCGACCGGCTGGCTGGCTTAGGCAAGCTATCCGCAGGCCTGGCTCATGAACTCAACAATCCCGCCTCGGCCGCCAAACGCGCGACCAGCCTGCTGCGCGAAGCCCTGCAGCGAATCAAAAGCGCAGTCCAGGAACTGGGAAAGCATGAGCTTACGGCTGCCCAGAAATCAGAAATCGAAAAGCTGGAAGCTTCGTTCATGCAGCCGAACGAGAATCCGCTCGACACGCTGGCCACCAGCGACCTGGAAGATCAGATCGACTCCTTGTTACGCAGTCACGGGCAAAACGACCTTTGGCAACTGGCGTCCGATCTGGCGCGCAGAGGCGTTCAGCCGGAAGTGCTGGAATCACTGTTCGCGACCCTGGAAGCGGACGTGGCTCGGGCCGCCCTAGTGCGGATCGCGGCCTCGGTTGAGATTGCGAATCTGTTGAACGAAATCGAAAGCAGCACGGCGCGTATCTCCGACCTGGTGCGGGCGGTCAAGGAATACACCTACATGGACCAGACGCCGGCGCAAAGTGTGGATATCGTCAAAGGTTTGGAGAATACGCTTACCATTCTGCATCACAAGCTCAAGCGCGGAGTGTCGGTGCGGCGCGAGTATAACAAGGTCCCACTGCTGGTGAACTCATTTGGCAGCGAGCTCAATCAGATCTGGACCAACCTCATCGACAACGCGATTGATGCCATGGGCGGAAAAGGTGAGCTGACGGTTCGCACTTACCGTGACGACACCTGTGTGGTCGTCGAGATTGGCGACAATGGCCCCGGAATTTCGCCTGAAGTAAAGGCGCACATCTTCGAACCTTTTTTTACCACCAAGGCAGTTGGAGAGGGAACCGGCCTGGGTCTCGATACGGTATTGCGAATCGTAAAGAAGCATCGAGGAACGATCCAACTGACTTCCAAGCCTGGAGACACGCGTTTTCAGGTGTTTCTCCCGCTGATCGAAGCTCCAGTCTAGGGTGCAGGCCTCAGGCCTCACCGGGGCCGGCCTCGCGCAGGTCAAGCTCATGCTCCAAGCGCCGCAGAGTCTCGTCGTTGATGCGGCCTTGGTTGCGCAAACGGACCGCGGTTTGGCGTTCCAGCCGAAGCAGTTCGCGGGAAATACGCAATAAACGTTCGTGGTGTTCGGGGCTGATACTGTT
Source organism: Terriglobia bacterium (assembly GCA_963758435.1). Classification (GTDB taxonomy): domain Bacteria; phylum Acidobacteriota; class Terriglobia; order Terriglobales; family Acidobacteriaceae; genus JAIQFF01. Next base: position 18,720 of record CAVWVN010000001.1, read on the forward strand.
CGCGGTATCTTCTTTTCCCATGACGTCGGAAAGACGGTGCCGATAGTGGCCGGTAAGGTCCTCGTAGATGGCAGCGAATTCCCCCGCATCCTGCTGGCGCGACTCGTCCAGGTAAGCGAGCGCGGCCTCGAGTATTTCTCTGCGTGCGGTTTCCTCCTCCCGGTTGGAGCCCGGGGGATCGGCGATGCCCAGAATGCGGACCAGCCAGGGAAGCGTCAGTCCCTGCAGCACCAGGGTGACCAGAATCACACAGAAAGCCAGAAAAACGATCAGGTTGCGCTGCGGAAACGGACTGCCATCCGCCAGAGTCTGAGGCAGAGCGATGGCGGCGGCGAGCGCGATCACTCCGCGCATGCCGGTCCAACCCAGGACCAGAATGCCCTGCACGGTTGGGCATTTCATTTTCTGATGGAGCAGGCGGGTTCGAGTCCAGTAGGCGACATACGCCCCCGGAAATACCCAGACTACCCGCAAGGCGATGACCAGCGCGCTGAACAGGGCGCCGTAAAGGAAAAGTGTACCGTGACTGTAGTTGTGAATGCCGGCCAACACGTAAGGCAGTTGCAGTCCAATTAACACAAAGACCAGACCATTGAGGATGAAATCGAGGGCCTCCCAGACCGCCCAGGCCTGAAGCCGAACCTGGGGCGAAAAGAACCCGGAACTCCTGCGGCTGAGATAAAGTCCGCAAACCACCACGGCCAGCACGCCTGAGGCATGGAGCCGGTCCGCCGTCAGGTAAGCAGCGTAGGGAACCAATATGCTGATGGCGATCTCGATCGGGCCGTGGTCAATACGGCGTTCGATCCAGTTCACGACCCAGCCCGTGGCTAGGCCAACCGCCATGCCGGTCAAGATCAGGTAAACTAGGCGAGTGATGCCTTCCGTGATCGTTGGAGTTTGGTTGCGCAACACGATGGCGATACCGAATTCCAGGGCCAAGAGACCACTCGCGTCGTTCACCAGGCTCTCGCCTTCGACGAGATCCGTGATTCTTTTGGGGATGCCAACACGCTCCGCAATCGACGTGGCTGCAATGGCATCGGTGGGCGCGATGACGGCGCCCAGGACGAGGCCGAGTTTCCAGTCGAACCCGGAAAACAGCCAATGCGCGCTCTTCGCTATTCCAATCACGGTGAACGTCACCAAACCAAAAGCCAGCAGCAGTATGCTGACCAGGTTGTAGGAGAATTCGCGCCAGGAGGTAACCCAGGCAGCGGAATAAAGGAGCGGCGGAAGAATCACGAAGAAGATGAGGTCAGGGTTGAGCGCGATTCTGGGAATTCCGGGAACAAAGCCGAGCAACCCTCCAGCGATCACCAGCACGATGGGGTAGGGGACCTGAAGCTTCCGCGCCAGCGCTCCAAACGCCACCACGAAAAGCAGCAACAACAGGAAAACCAGTTCCACTGCCTGGACGTTGCCAGTCACCATCGTCCGGGAATCTCCGTTGTGGGCCAGTTGCCCAGGTGTTGGGGCAAGTATAAGTCAAAGGGTTGGTGTGGCGCGGGCGCCCCCGCCCGCGGCATTTGACCTAAGATGTATCGGAAGGGATCTCATCCGCCAATTCGTGGAAGTGGTGGGCGATGTGGTGCCGGTCTGCCAAGGTTTCCCGTTTCTTGACTGATCACGCAGTTTCTTGTGACAAGCAAGTCAGATAAAGCCAGTTTTTAGTCTCCAGTTCCCGGTTCCCAGTTGTTCGCGGGCGGACTGGCCTCGGCGGTCAGACTCTGCTAGCCTAAAATTCTCACCTTCAGCGATGCTGCCATGAAGCGACCACGCAAGCAGAAGTCCGAGGCGAGCAAGCAGGCGATCGAGACTGCCCTGCGCGCCTGTCTGATTGCGAAGGACTCTGCTTTCAATGCTCGCGATTACATCGTGACCGGCTCACGCATCGCCTTTCTGGCGGTGCGACAGTGCGAGAAAGAACTGGACCAGATCGAACGGCAGGTCGATGACGCCACGCCCGCCGCAGTCACCCAGGTACCTGAAGCGGAGGCCCGCGAACTTCTCGCCTGCCTCAAGTTTACGATCGATCTCGAGCGCATTGGTGACTTGATCTGGTCCGTGGTGCAGCGAATTCACGCCTTGCCCGCGCCGCTAGACTCGAAAGAATCTGCGTTTCTGATCGAGATGACCCAGGTTTTGCAGGAAATGCTGGTCCGGGTTCACCAGGGATTCGCTAGCCGCGATCTGAAATTGGCTGAATCGGTCATCAAGATGGACTACGAGATGGACCAGGTCTGTCATTCTGTGTTCCGGCAGTACCTGGAGAAGGGAGCGGGCCGCAGGAGCTACGAGGTGACCAACCTGCTCTTCATGGCGCAGGCATTTGAACGCGCCGGCGATCACACCAAGAACCTGGCCGAGGAACTCTTCCACCTGGTTCAGGGTCATAGTGTGCGCCACATCAAGAAGTCCCGCTAGCGTACGCTCCCAAGGCGGCTCTGTACGCCACTCCCGCTGGGCGCGATGTTTTGTTAAGATCACTGGCCGAGGGGGGATTCATGGCAAAACTGAAGGGACTGCTGTCGGTAGTCTCGCAACTCAGAGTGGAACGAACGAGTCTGGTCAACCAACTAAGGCATGTCGACGCAGCTCTTTCGGTTCTAGGCAAGCTGGACAACGGACGTTCCTACACCCAACCGCGGCGGAGAACGCTGTCAGCCGCGGCGCGCAAGAAGATTGCCGCGGCTCAGAGGGCGCGTTGGGCGAAGGTGAGGCAATTAAAAAAGGCAGCCTAGAAACCGTTCCACAACCTGAACCACCGGGCCCGCCAGGACAAAGTCTGGCGGGCTTTGTGTTCATGGATTGCTCGTCCGAATTTCAGGTTATTGCGGCAGGGCTGGTGCCGCCGTGCCTGGCCACACCGGGTTGAGCGTGGTGCGAATCACGTCCAACAATTCGTTGTTGTCGGCGGGCTTTTGTAGAAAAGCGCAGGCCCCGGCCTTCAGGGTGCGTTCCCGGTTGTATTGCGGATCGCGCGCCGTCAGGACGATGACAGGGATGGAGGAAAGCTGGGCGCTCTGCTGCAAGCGATCCAACACCACAAAGCCATCTCCCGCCGGCAGGCCGATGTCGAGAATGATGAGGTCTGGCCGCTCTTTCTGGGCCATGGCAATCGCCGAGAAGCCATCGGTAGCATAGGCGGTTTCGAAGTGGCTGGCGCGCAAGCGCAGGTTTAGACCTCGTCGCAGGTCGGGATCATCGTCAACGATCAGGATCTTCGGTTTCTCCATGGTGCTTCTCCTTTAGTGGGTAGTTCCTAAATTCAATTTCCGATCTTCGAAAGAAATGCTGGTTGTTCGGCTCAGTGCATGTGACCTTGGTTACGCCGCAAAGCCTCCATGGTCATCGCAGTAATACCATCGGCAATTTCCTGAACCAGCTTATCGACAGGCTCCGGGCGATCTGCTGCAGGCAGCTTCAGGCCGGCCGAGGAAAGTTTGAAAGTGCAAGTGGCCCGCAAACGCTCGGAGCGCTCCAGTTGCTCACGGATGCGTTTCTCGACCACGCTGGCGCCGTGTTCGTCGGTGGAGACCACGACCATCAACGTCTCACCCGGCCCGAAGTCGCCGAAAGCAGGCAGGATCACGTCCTTGTCGCCCAGGATGCAAGGCTCCAGCAGCTGCAGACAATGCTGGCGGATCTCCCCCGGCTGCCGGCAAAGGAGAGCACCGGAGTCACCTCCAGGGTGATCAGAGAGAGATGCTCTCGCAAGCGGCCCCGGTGGGTAATGATGGGGTCGAGAAATTTCGCCAAAGAAAACAAGGGCAGAGTAAAAACAAAGGTACTGCCGTGCGACAACTGACTCTCTACCCAGATTTGTCCACCGTGCAGCCGAACCAGTTCTTTCGAGATGTAGAGTCCCAGTCCCAGCCCTTTGCGACTATCGTCAATCGAGTTGGGGTCTTGATAGAGACGCTCAAAGATCAGCGCCTTCGCTTCCGGCTAATGCCGCGGCCGGTATCGGCGACGGATATCTGGACGAAGTTCGGATCATCGTCTGTCAGGTACGCCTTGACCATGATGGAACCATCGGCGGGCGTAAACTTGATGGCATTTTCTATGAGATTGGCCAGCACCTGGAGCACACGGTTAGCGTCGGCGTAGATGAACGGTATCCTGATGTCGATGCCCGCTTCGAGACCGATTCCCTTGGCTTGGGCAGTGCTGTGCAGCATCGAGGTAGCCTGCCGGATCAGGTCCCCGATGAGGACGCAGTGGGGCTCGATGGTGATCTTTCCGGACTCGGCCCGAGTGGCTTCCAGCAGGTCCGTGATCATGGACCGCAACTGGTTCACGCTGCGAAAAACGGTTTCCAGGTGTTCGCGTTGCTCGGGCACGACCTTGCCCGCCAGACCATCGAGGATGAGCGAGACAAACTGATGAATGCAGGTGAGAGGCGTGCGTAATTCGTGGGAAACATGGGAAAGGAATTCGTTTTTGAACTGGATTTGCTGGCGCCGGCTGATATCGAGAGAAGTCAACAGACCCTGACGCTCAATCGCGTAACGCATGGCGCGTGCCAGTTGCTGATCGCGGAAGATGATCCCATGTTCCGCCGGGTTCTTGAGAGCTGGTTGCAGAAGTGGAGCTATCGCGTTACCGCCCTGGAGAATGGCCTGGATGCGTGGAGTGTCCTGCAGCATAAGGATGCCCCGCAGATGGTCATCCTGGATTGGATGATGCCCGGGCTGGAAGGCGTTGAGTTATGCCGCAAAATTCGCTGTGAGCAGACCGGTCGCTATAAGTATGTACTGCTACTCACGGCCAAAGGCAGCAAGGCAGACATAGTGGCCGGCCTGGAAGCAGGGGCGGATGACTATTTGACCAAACCATTCGATGTAAACGAGCTGCACGCCCGAGTGCGCGCGGGCCAGCGAATACTACAGCTGCAGGACGCCTTGCTCCGCGTTCAAACCGAACTACAATTCCAGTCCGCGTATGATCACCTGACTGGCCTATGGAACCATGGAGCCATTACCGGACTGCTGCAGCGTGAGACCCAACGCAGCGCGCGCTTGGGACGTCCCGTGGGAGTCATGATGGCAGATCTTGACCACTTCAAACGAATCAACGACACGTACGGACATCAGACGGGAGACGCGGTGTTGCGTGAGGTGGCGGCCCGCATGCTGGCCTCGGTAAGAAACTATGACTACGTGGGCCGTTATGGCGGAGAAGAGTTTCTGATCGTGCTGGCCGAATGCACTGCGCCGGCTTTGGCCACCACCGCGGAGCGGATGCGAGCGTGCGTATCGGGAAAGCCGGTTGAAACCGATGCCGGACCCATTCCAGTGACTGTCAGCATTGGATTGGTGGCCGGACTCGCGGCCGCCCCCTCCTTTCCGGAGGGAGAAGATCTCCTTCGCGCGGCCGACACCGCCCTCTATCGTGCCAAGAGCAACGGCAGGAACCGGGTGGAGTACGCCCCTGAAATGCGTGCCGCCAGCCAGTCGCAAGCCGCCGCACCGTAGCGACGGTCCAGCCGGTTCCTGTCCAATTGCCTGGTCGAAGGTGGCCGGTCCAAGCCCGGCTTGGGCGGGGGCCCCTGGCGCTGCTTGCGCCTTCTGGACCACCGGGCGGGCCCAGCTCAGAGTTGAATTCTCATGGAAATGGCAGTAGAGTCGCTGTCCGGGCGATGTGGCCAGTCGGAGGCCGGCGATGATTCCTCCCAAGCCAGCAAACGAGCAACAGCGGCTAGCGACGCTGCGCGGCTACGAAATCCTCGACACGGAACCGGAGGCAGCGTTTGACGACCTGACCTTAATAGCTTCCTGCGTCTGCCAAACTCCGATTGCTCTGATCAGCCTCGTCGATGCCGACCGGCAATGGTTCAAATCAAGCGTGGGTTTTTCAGTCAAGGAGACCTCACGCGACATTGCCTTCTGCGCCTCGGCGATTCTCCAGCCCGATGTTTTCATCGTGCCTGATGCCAGTGAAGACGACAGGTTCGCGGAGAATCCTTTGGTAGTTTCAGAACCCAAGATTCGTTTCTACGCGGGTGCACCCTTGATGAGGGATGGTCACGCACTTGGAACCTTGTGTGTATTTGACCGGGTGGCGCGAGAGCTGAGTCCGGAGCAGTTGGAAGCGCTGCGGGCGCTGGGTCGCCAGGTGCAAGCCCAACTGGAGCTGCGTCGTAACCTGAAGCGGTTGGCCGCGTCTCTGGCCGCCCGCGATCGAGCAGAAAATGAAAAAGATCTGGCGCATCGAGAACTCAAAGCAGCCATGGCGAACATTCGCACCCTGGAGGGGCTGTTGCCCATCTGTCTGTCTTGCAAGAAAATTCAGGACAAGAAAGGCGACTGGCAACCCTTTGAGTACTACGTGAGAGCGCACTCCGAGGCAAGAGTTACGCACAAGCTTTGCCCGGATTGCACGAAGGCGATTTCGGCGTGAGTGCGGCCAGTCACCCGCGCATTTACGAAGGACGCGAATGAGTGGGCGCCCGGCAAGCCCGCCCCGGGCTTGCGGAGGACGGTTCAGGCTTGCCATGGATTGACGACCGGAAGCGAGAGATCTTCAAAATGAACCAGGTTGCGAGTGGCAAGAGTGGCGTGGCGCGCTGACACGATACCAGCGATCATAGTGTCGCGCAATTCGACTGACCGGCCCTTGCGTTGCCACGAGGCCATAAGGTCCGCAGCCTGCGCCGCGGCGAAATTTGTGCGACTGAGAGAGGTCTGGTCACCCTCTCATTCGCGGGAGACTGGAGGGATTGGCTGTCTGGCCCGTTAGTGGGCTGTTCTGGCACACCCGTGCTATTTTCAGTGTCAGTCCGAAGCTTTATTTTTATTAGCGAGCAGTTCTGGGGGAGGGCTGCCCGGGCGTCCGGCGACTCGCGAGAGTCGGGACGCCCGTTAAATTTGTGGTTGAAAATTCTGAGGTTTGCGCCCGCCGCTCAGCGCTGGTATTTCCCCATCCACTCGGCCTGGCCCAGCACCAGCTTCTGCAGCGCCTGTTCTACTTCCTGCCGGCTGGCGCCCGGTTTGAGATCGAGCTTTCCCTTGAGCGCGTAGAGTTTGAAAAAATAACGATGGGGTTTGCCCGGAGGCGGGCAGGGACCGTTGTATCCGATCTTGCGAAAGTCGTTGCGGCCTTGCCGCTCGCCACCGGGAAGTTCGTCGATCTTGTTCACGCCCTCGGCCAGGTTGGTGGCGGTGGCGGGCAGGTCGTACAGCACCCAGTGGGTCCAGGTGCCGACGGGCGCGTCGGGGTCGTCCACGATGAGCGTGAAGCTCTCGGTGCCGGATGGAGGTTCGGTCCACGAAAGTTCGGGGGACACATCGGCGCCGTCACAGGTGAATTTCCTGGGAATGTCGTCGCCATGGGGAAACGCCGCACTGGAAATTGCGAAAGCCATCAGCCTGCTCTCAGGTTGCGATGCCAGACGAGCCACGGATTTTACGAATTTACACGGATCAAATTCTTTTTTCCAATCCCTTGTCCGCGTGAATGCCCATCCATTCGTGGCGGCTGTAGCTACTGGGTGGAGATGGTGAAGTTTACCGTGATGCGGGCCTCGGTTTCGACCGCCTCACCGGATTGCAGGTAGGGCCGGAAACGCCATTGCTTTACCGCTTCCCGGGCCGCAGTCGAGAGAATCGTGGGCCCGCTGAGTACGTGGAGGTCCTGAATGTTTCCGTCGCGTCCGATCAGAGCTTCCAGCACCACCGCACCCTGGACCTTCATCTGTTTGGCCAGTAGGGGATAGTTGGGTTCAACCGGGCGGGAAAGAATCTGGGCGGCGCCGGGAGAGAGATGGACCCGTCCAGTGGCGTCGGCCAGGCCGGTGGAATCCGCGGAACTGGGGGCAGAAGACGGGGCGGAGGAAGAAGACGCAGGAGTGGAGGAGAAAGGGGCTCGGGCTTGTAGCTCCACTCGGACCGAACCGGTGCTTGACGCGATAGTGCGGTGTTCGTCCCCGGCAACCACTTCAACTTCGAGTGGCGGAAGCACGGCGCGACTCATCACCACTGGCGCCAAAGCGGGCGCGGGACCTGGATCCACAGCAGCGGGTGGCGGAGTGCGCGGCTTCGACTTGCGCGCGGGAGCAGTTGTCGGCGCCGTGGTGGCTGCCGCTGCGGGTGGCGTCTGCCCGTCGGGCGCAGGTTCTTCGACGGGCTCCGCCTCCGATTGCACTGGCGCCACGGGCGCGGGCGGAAACCAGAAGTCGCGGTCTTTTATCAGAACCAGAATCAACGCGGCGAGCAGCAGGGCCAGCGCGACCAGCATCTGGCGGCGTTGCTTTTGTTCGGATTCATCCCCGACGGCAGGCGTGATATCAGTGACTTGCTTCTCCTCCAACAACGGCATGGCGCGGAGCCCTCCCGCCCGCGGGGGAAGACGGGCCTGCCTAGTATGCCTCGAAAATCCGCGCTAATCCAGCGTTTTGCCCGCACGTGATTCGGATCGGGGAAGCGCCTTACCACCGACCCGAGATAGTCAAGGAAATGAGAGACTTAGCGTCCGTGGGCACGGGCTTTGAGGTCCGGCTAAATCGGGAGGTGTGGGCTTAAAGACAAAGACGCCCGGCTCGCAGCGAAGCGGCCGGGCGTCATGTTACTGCCCTTACGCCGACTTTTTCAGGTCAGTGGGAAACACGAGAATTTTTCCCCGTTGCTCCGCGGGTACCCACTTTACCTTAGGCTTAAAGCGCGTCGGAATGTAGAACTCAATCACCTGCGCCATAGTCACCCTCCGATCCACGGCAGTTCACCCATTTGTACTCGGCATCACCATGCCGGGTGCTCTGCTCAGTTGTTTGTTTAGATGCTGACGGCTGGAGGAAGAGTCAGGCGAAGATATGAAAATGGCGGGCAACTTTTCCCGGGCGGACGTGTTTGACCGCTCGCGAATGGCGTGGGGATCGATGTCCTCATCTGTCCAGTCGAGTGTGGATCGAGCGAAAGGATAGCGGACCTGCGCTGCGCCGGGCAGATGAGGACATCTGCCCCTACGTGGCCGGGGAAGTTCAGCAGACGAGTTGATCGCGCTTCAGTTTCAATCCGTTGAGATTGCCGAGGACGGTTACGGCAATCGATTCCGTCTGGAAAAACTCGTTGGCCAACTCGGTCAACTGCTCGACCGTGACCTTCTCGATGCGCTCGATCAGTTCGTCGAGACTGTAGAAGTGGTCGAAGTACATTTCCTGGCGGGCCAGGTTGGACATGCGCGCACTGGAGGATTCGAGCGAAAGCATCAGGCTGCCCTTCAGCTGATCTTTGGAGCGGCGCAATTCATCTGCCGGAACCGCTTCCAGCTTGAGCTTGCGGAACTCGGAGACGACCGACTGCACAACTTTGCCGGCGGACTCGCGCGAGGTTCCAGCGTAAACCGACAGACATCCTGTGTCCCGGTAGGGCGATAGATCGCTATAAATGGCGTAAGCCAGGCCCTGACGTTCGCGAATATTCTGGAACAGGCGCGAACTCATGCCGCCCCCAAGCAGAGTATTCAATATGTAGGAAGCATGCCGGTTCTCGTGGGCGATGGGATGGGAAGGCACGCCCACGCAAATCTGCACCTGTTCCAGCGATTTCTTGTTGCGCATGATGATGCGAGGCGCAATGCTGGGCGGAGAACCGTGGAAACCGTTTTTTACCGGCTTCATGTGCTCAAAGTGTTTGGCCACCAGTTCCACGAATTGCTTGTGCTTCAGATGACCGGCGGCGGAAATAATCATGTTGCCGGGCGCAAACCGCTGTTTGTAAAAATCCAGCACAGGATCGCGCTCGAATTTCTTGACCGTATCCTTGGTCCCCAGGATGGGCTTGCCCAGGGGATGATCTTTCCAGAAATTCTGGGTAAAGATTTCGTGGACCAGGTAGTCCGGATTGTCCTCGTCCATCTTTATTTCTTCAAGGATCACGCCGCGCTCGCGGCCGATGTCAGCGGCATCGAAGACCGGGTTGAGCACCAGGTCGCTGAGAATATCCATGGCGACGGGCAGATGTTCGTCCAGCACCTTGACGTTAAATCCGATGCATTCCTTGGCGGTGAAGGCGTCCATGTTGCCGCCGATGGAGTCAACCTCACGGGCGATTTCCTCGGCACTGCGGTTCTTCGTGCCTTTGAACACCATGTGTTCGATGAAGTGCGAGATGCCGTTCCACTGCAGGTCTTCGTCGCGGGAGCCGGTCTTGATCCAGATCCCGATCGAGGCGGAGCGAATGTGCTCCATCTCCTCGGTGATCAGGGTCAGCCCGTTAGGTAAGACCTCGCGCCGTATATCGCGGACTTCCTGCACCATGTACCTATTGTTGCACACCGTGGCAGGCTGCGGCTAATGCTCGATTACCATCGTAGAATCAATAGTTTAATCAATTATCCTGATCTTTATCGGCAAGCAGCCTGGGTGGGCCAAGGGGCGCGGCATCCTCTACAATTGGCTTGGCCGGATTGCCTGCGGGCCTGCCAAAGAGGACCGCAAAAAGACGCAAAGGTAAGATCGCTCTGAAAATCTTAGTTATGGATCAGCTCACGCATACCTCGCTGTTAGGGCTCCAGCTTCCGGAACTGGCTGCGCTGGTGGAGGACTTCGGGCAACCTCCGTACCGCGCCCGCCAGCTCTTCGAAGGTCTTTATCGTCAGCGAGTTGAATCCGCGGAGCAGATTTCAACCCTGCCAGAGGATTTTCGCCGGCGCCTGGCGGAGAGAGGAGTCTCAGTCGGCCTCCCCAAGATCGAGAAGAAGTTTGTGTCGAGTGACGGAACGGTCCGCTATCTGGTGGGCTGCGCCGATGGACAAAGCGTCGAAACGGTCTGGATGCCAGAAGGAGATGGAGGCGAAGCAGGGGACGGCAGTGAAGCCGGCAACCAGACCGAAATGGCAGGCCGAACCTGGGAACGTGCAACCATTTGCGTGTCCAGCCAGGTGGGTTGCGCGGTGGATTGCCAGTTCTGCCTCACCGCGCTGTTGGGAATAAAACGGAACCTGACCGCCGGAGAGATCGTGGGACAAGTGTGCGCCGCGCTGAACAATCAAAATGTTTCTCTACCTCTGCACCGCATCAACCTGGTCTTCATGGGGATGGGCGAGCCCTTTCTGAACTACGGAAATTTCATGAAGGCGGTCCGCCTTCTGGTGGAGGGAGTGGGCATTACTGAATCGCGCATGACCGTGTCCACAGCAGGGATTGTGCCTGCCATCTACGATTTTGGATTGGAGCCGGTGCGCCCGAAAATAGCGATCTCGCTCAATGCCTCAAATGACGAATTGCGCACCCGCCTCATGCCGATCAACCGCAAGTGGAACCTGGAAAAACTGATGGCCGCGGCCCGCGAATTCCCGTTACGCAACCGGGAAAAGCTGACATTCGAATATGTGCTGCTGGACGGAGTCAACGACTCCGCTGAGAATGCGCGCGAGGTGGTGGAGTTGGTTCGCGGCCTGCGGGCGAAACTGAATCTGATCGCGCTCAATCCCGGACCTGGAATTGATTTTCGGACCCCGGCCCAGGAGCGGGTGCTGCAGTTCCAGAATATCTTGCGAGCCGCCGGTGTGCCTGCATTCGTGCGCCGTCCTCGCGGGCGAGATATCTACGCGGCCTGTGGACAGCTGAAGCGAACCGTGGAGCTGGCTTCGTAAGGTTGTGCCGGCGTCTCGCCGGCTGTCCGGCGGGCGTCCCGCACGCCGCTGGAGTGGGATCCGTCACGAGCGAAGACTAGTTTTGGTTCATCCCCCTAAGCCGGCGAGACGCCGGCGCTACATTGGGCGGGCGCTACATGGGTCTAGGCGTGGGCTTGGGCGGCTGCGGGGAGAAGGCGCTGGATGGCGGCGAATAGATCCTTGGCGTCGATGGGCTTTGAAGCATAGTCATCCATGCCGGCGGCGAGACAGCGCTCACGGTCGCCGACCATGGCATGAGCGGTCATGGCGATGATGGGAATGTGGTTGCCGGCGGACTTTTCGTGTTCGCGGATTCTTGCCGTGGCTTCGAACCCATCCATTTCGGGCATCTGAACATCCATCAGAATGATGTCGAATGTCTGTTTCCGCCAGCCATCGAGAGCCTTTTTCCCGGTGTCGGCCAACACCACTATGTGACCTTTCTTTTGCAGGAACCGGACTGCGACCTTCTGGTTTATCGGATTGTCCTCGGCTAGAAGAATCCTGAAGCGCCGCTGGTCGTTGGTGGGAACTTGCGCTGGGGCGGGAAGGTCGGGGACCAGCAGCGCGCTGGCGGGGGATTTTTGCAGTCCAAAACGCAGCTTGAAATGGAACGTGCTGCCCTCGTCCGGCTGGCTTTCCACCCAGATGGTGCCTCCCATGAGCGCGACCAGGCGCGAGGAAATGGACAGGCCGAGTCCAGTGCCGCCGTACTCTCGCGTGGTCGAGCTATCCGATTGGGTGAATGCTTCGAAGATCAGTTTCTGCTTTTCCTGGGGAATTCCAATGCCGGTGTCGCTCACTCTGAAGTGAAAGACGGCCTGATCGGTGGTTTCTGCCTCCATCGCAACCCGCACCGTGACTTCGCCCTTGGCGGTGAACTTCAGAGCGTTCCCAAGCAGATTGATCATGATCTGTCTCAGCCGGGAAGGGTCTCCGATCAGAGCATCCGGCAGCTCGAGTGGAATGTGGCAGGCGAACTTCAGGCCCTTCTGCTGCGCCCTTACGCGTAGTGTACTGGTCACCTCTCCCAGAGCATTGCGCAGGCTGAAATCAACGCTTTCGATATCCAACTTTCCCGCCTCAATTTTGGAAAAGTCCAGGATGTCATTGATCACCGACAGGAGAGAGTCGGCGGAGCTCTTCACCATGCCGAGATATTCGCGCTGCTCCGGGGTCGTTGTAGTACCGAGGGCGAGTTCGGTCATTCCGATGATGCCATTCATGGGAGTGCGTATCTCATGGCTCATATTGGCCAGGAACTCGCTTTTGGTCCGGTTGGCGGCTTCGGCGGCTTCCTTGGCGATGGACAGTTCTGTCACCATGCGGCGTAACGACTGGGCGTATTGACGCTGTGTCTCGGAGGCTTTGATCTGCTCGGAGATGTCGGTATAGATCGCGAGCGTCCCGCGCTGCACCGTCCCGTGGAATGGCCGTCCGGCGAGGACTTGCGCGCACGGGGTCGCGGCCTCACCGGCCTGCTTAAAGGCGGCATCGATGTGGCCGCCCGAAGGGTCGTAGAGAAACAGCTTCTGAAAGGCTGTATTGGTCAACTCCACGTTGCCCCGTTGATCAAGAACCATGATTCCAATCGGGCTATTGGTGATCAGAGAGTTCAAATGACTGGTCCGCGCCTGAAGCTGGTGGCCCATGCGCAGGCGCTCGGTCACCACCGCCCCGAGGATCAAGCCGATGGTGGAAACCACCAGCATGACGAATGTGATTCGGGTAGTCAGCGCCGGCGCCGGAGGGAACAGATTCATGGCGACTACCATTCCGAAAGTCAGCACCAGCAATCCGGTCACGGCTCGCTTGATGCCCTGGCGCACGGCGATCCAGATAATCGGAATCAAGCTCAGATAGTCGAGCTGAAGCGGCGTCCATTTCGGCGCGAATATGAGGAAGGGCACGAACAATGTAGCGCAGGTCTGGCCAGCTCCTTCCAACCAGTCCGCGACTCTTAATGGCTTCGCCGGTAGCTGCTCTCGCTCCCCGGTCTGAACCTCCCACTTCCGGCCAAACAGCCCCCGGCGAACCCAGGGGAAGACGTAAATAAGGAGAAAGGGCGCAATACCAATGCACCCGATGCCGTCGCCGGAAAACCAGGTTAGTGCCGAACTCCAGTAACTGGTCCAGGGAATTAAGTTATCCAGGGCCAGGCCGGCAGTACCCAGAGATGTGGCCCCTAATCCCGCCCCCGCGGTGACAAACAGGTAGCGGAGCACATCACGCTGGCGCCGCAGGCCCAGATCAATGCACAGGGGCCCGCGCAACAAGTATGCCGATGCCGCATAGCAGCCTGAAGGGGCAACGGTGCCGAGCAGCTCGCTGAAGGACTTGAGATGCTGGTGATAGAACAGGACGCCGGCAAGGGAGTCGGAAAAACAGGCCAGAAAGACATACCAGGGGCTGACTGCGAGCATCAACGCCAGCGACAAGGCCGTGGCGGGATACCAGACTACGGATCCTGGCCGGGCCATAAGAATGATATCTGGTTGGCTCAGAAGCAGACTGATGGGGACGAAGCAAAAGCAGAGCAACATGTGCCGGTAGATAACGGGTTTTGGCGGCGCGAATGAGGTCACGCTAGGGCGGCTCAGTGTCACCTTTTTCCCCCGGGAAAGCAGGCAGAACGGGGCGATCGCAGGGGGTCTGATAATGCGCGGAGGTTCCGGACGGGAAATTGAGGCTTCCCGCGGGAGGTGGGCTGGCGCCGGTCCGGGCAGGGCGGGAGGCTTGGCATGCCTGAACCATCGGCAAGAGCCGGGAATTAGTTAGGAAGTTTTCAGAGGAAACGCACTGGGCAGGGTTGTCGCCGCCGTGCCGATTGCAGCCATATTTTTACTTTCGACCCTCCGAGCCGAGGGCGAGACGCCCTCGGGACAGCCGGCGGGACGCCGGCGCTACTTTCCGCTCTCCAGTTCCTGGGCGGCGGAATCGATGAGAGTGGCTTCATCCTGCAGCGCGTTGGCGGCGCGTGCGATCTGCTCGTCGGCTTCTTTCCATTTCTTTTGTTCAATGGCTTCGCGGACGCCGGGAATGGTCTTAACGCCGTATCCGGTATAGGCGCCGGGAGCATAAATCAAGTGTTCGAACCAGGGACGGCGCGGCAGCCCGTCCGGGGAGGTGAGCTTGCGCTCGCTCTGCATGAGCTTCTCGTTCAGGGACTGCAGGGCAGCCGGGCTCACTGTCAGTTCTCCGTTGCTGCTGACTCTTTCGAGCGCTTTCTGGTAGCGCTCCGAGCTATGCGTGAGCGCATCCGTCGCGTTCTGCAGGGGTGCGAAGTTCAGGTGCGGAGGCACCTCTTCGGCGGGAGGCGGCACTGAGGTCTTCTTGGGGTCGGCGATGGCGGTAAAAACTCCTTCTTCGAGTTCTTTATTGCGCTCGATAGCGTCGTCCTGCTTGGTCTGCAGAAGCTTTTGCAGTTCATCGAGGTATTGATGGATGGTGTCGGCCAGGCCGGTGAAATCGTAAGGCAGCAGGTCGGCGTCGGCGAGCCTCATGACCGCGGTCCCCGCCGTCTGCGAGAGCGCGCGGCCGTAACTGAAGTCAGTGTCGGAAAAATGGGTGTACCAGTAGAAATCATCGTAGATGGAGTGGTAGATTCCGCCGCCGTCTTCGTCGCCATACGCGAGATCGAGGGAGGCAATGCCCAGATGATCGAGAAAGACAGTCCAGTCCGATCCGGAGCCCAGAGCATTGATCCGCAGGTCGGCCCGGTCGCGCACTTCCTTGCGGTCCCCGGGGGTTTTGGCATCAGCGATCGCCTTGAGCTGGTCGCGCTTCCAGACCGGGATCTTCTTCTCGGGATCCTGAATGTCGCGGGCCACTCCGTTGATGAATCTTTCCAGAGAATGTGATCCGCCCATGGAGAGATAACCGCGGCCGTTACCATCGCTGTTGATGTAAGCCACGGCATGCCGGCGAAGGTCGTCGGCATGAGCTTCGCCCCACTCGGTAGAACCGAGCAGGGCAGGCTCTTCGCCATCCCACACGCAATAAATAATGGTGCGCTTGGGCTTCCAGCCCTGCTTGAGCAGAGCGGCAAGGCCGCGAGCTTCCTCCATGAGAGCGACCGTGCCCGAGATGGGATCTTCGGCGCCGTTGACCCAGGCATCATGATGATTTCCGCGCACCACCCACTCGTCGGGGTTGGTGGAGCCGGGAATTTTTACGATGACATCGTAGAGCGGCTTGATGTCCCAGTTGGATTGCACTTTGAGGTGGACCTTGGCCGCTCCGGGGCCGACATGGTAGGTCTGGGGCAGGGAACCGCGCCAGGCTTCGGGGACGACTTCTCCCTTGAGCGCTGCCAGGAGCGGTTGCGCATCTGCGTAGGAGATGGGGAGGACGGGAATTCTGGTGATGGTTTTTACATCTTTCAGGTCGAGACGCTTCGCGTCTTTCGTGGCTCCGACGCCGGGCGTGAGCGGATCTCCGGGATAGAGCGGCATGTCCATCACGCTGCCGCGTTGCACGCCGTCGCGCGGGCGCCAGGCGCCGTTGGGGAAAACGTCACCCTGCGCGTAACCGTCGTCGGCAGGATCGGAATAGATGAGACATCCTACCGCGCCATGCTCGGCCGCAACCTTGGGCTTGATGCCGCGCCAGGAATTTCCGTAGCGCGCGATGGCAATGGCTCCCTTGACCGAGACCCCCATGCGCGCCAGGTCCTCGTAGTCATCCGGAGTGCCGTAGTTGACATAAACCAGCGGCGCGGTGACGTCTCCGTCCGCCGAGTAGGCGTTGTAAGTAGGGAGCTGTTCTGCCTGCTGGTTGGACGTAGGATCGATGGCCAGCGCCGGCTCCTGCAGTTTGGCGGTGAATTTCGTGGGCTCGAGCAGTTCGACGACGCGCACTTTCGGCGTGGGAAACAGCACGTCGAAAGTTTCAATGCTGGCGTCGAGTCCCCACTCCTTGAATTCGGCCAGCATCCATTCCGCGTTGTCCTTGTCATAGGGTGAGCCCACGTGGTGGGGGCGGGCGGAGAGCCGCTGCATGTAGTCACGCTGGTTCTGGGGCTCTGGGATGGCACGGAATTTCGTTTCCCACGCCCGCTGGCTACGGGAGGAAGCCGCGGAATAGCCTTGCAGCGGTTGTTCGGTATCGGATGATGCCGCCAGGAGCAAGGAGCAGGAGAGAGCTAGCAAGCAGAGCCGGGCGCGTGAGCGCATTCATTTCCTCCGTGAGAGTCGATCGCTGGGTCCATGATTTCGGCGAACTTGGCATTATAGATAGTGCGAAGCGTTCGTGGTGGAGTGATGCTCACTAATTTTTTTGTCCTCCTGAGCGGAGTAACGCCTTCGCAACGCGAAGCAGTCTCGCAGTTGAGTGGACCAGTTCTCCGGCGAATAGGGGTTCCTCGACTTGCTCTCATCGTGCGAGCACGGCTCGAAACGTCGCTCGGGATGACAGTTGTACTGGGCAGACAGCCATCCTCCCGGGCACGAGCGAGAGCCGGCCCTGAGCGAAGTTGAAGGACGCTCGCGAGCACATTCGGCTGTCGGTAGCAAGTTAAAATGTCCGGTTTTAGTAGCACGTGAAATGTCCGGTTTCAAAGTTGTGCCCTCGCCGTTTGGGTTGGGTTGGTTTTGGGGATGGGGTTGCAGGGGAAGGGGACGGTTCCCCTTCCCCTGCTCGTCTCGGTAGAAGCTTTGGCGGGCAGGGGTGTCCCGGCGCTGTCATAGCGACCCAGGCAATGCGGTCCGTGGGTGAGACTCAAGGTTCCATTCAGGTGTTGGTGCACGATCACCTGGCAACCCGCCAGCGTCGCCCGCCAGCGCACCCGCTCGATCTGCAAGCTCAGATTCTGAAAGCTCACCGTGTTGTCGCGGTTGACGCTGCGTTGGAACTGCAGCGAGAAGATCCGTTCCAGATCACGACTCCGACAGGGCACAAAGGCGTTTCCACGCTGCGCCGGGCCGACCTGAAAACGGCGATTGAACTCGGCGATGTAAGCTTCCCGCAGAAACCGGTTCGCCGCCTCCAGGGTCCCAAGCTGGCGCAGCCGCAACTCCTGCGGCAAGCGGCCCTGCCAGGTCGAGAAGCTGCGCTCGCTGCGCCCCCGCGCTTCCGGCGAGTAGGCCGGAATCATCTGCACCCCCAACTCGTGCAACGCCCGTCCCACCTGTGTACGGCGATGGTAGTCGACCTTGCCGCCCACCTTCGGGGTCAGCCAGAAATGGCTTCCCCGATCGCTGTACAGCGCGCAGAACACGCCTTTGCGCTCGATCACCTCTTGCCATCCCGCCATTACCGTCGCCGTCGATTCCTCCTCCACCAGTTGGGCGTAGTAAATCTCGCTGGTGGCATCGTCCAGAATCACGATCAGGTCATACCAGCGTTCGTCCTGAAACCACTGGTGGCGGCTGCCGTCGATGTGCAACAGCATCCCCGGCAACGGTCGCCGGGCGCGCCGTTTGCGATGCGCCCCGCGCTTGCGTCCACGCGCCACCAAGCCCGCTCCCTGCAGCGCCTGCTTCACCCAGGTGTAGCTCAACTCGATGCCGTGCTCAGCTCCCAGCTTCTCGTGGAAGTGCTGCACGTTCAGATCGAAATACTTCTCCCGGTAGAGTGCCAACACTTTCTCCACCGTCGCCATCGGCACCCGCCGGGTCGACGGCTTGCCCCGCCGCCGGTCGAACAACCCCTTGTAGCCCTCCGCCTCGTAGCGCTCCCGCCAGCGCCGCATATGCCGGTCGCTGATGCCCAGAATCTCCGCCGCCTGCCACCACGTGATCTTCTTCGCCATCGCCTGTAACATCACGTCCTGTACTTTCATCGCCCGCTCCATCGCGGCCTTCGGGTAAGAATCCATGCTGGCCATGGTCTCCCACCCTCGCCGCCCGCTAAGCGGACATCTCATGTGCTATCTCAACCGGACATATCATGTGCTACCGACATCGCGAGCACATTCGGCTTGGCAGATTACGAATCAACGGAGTAGGCTTTCTGTCCTATGCGGATTCTCCGTGCACGGATTTTTTCACGAAGTGGACTCATCGCGTGTCTGCTGCTTACTGGCTTTTGCTTGGCGGATTTTGCGGCCGCGGCGAACTTTACTCTTGAACAGGTGATGAGTGCGCCTTTTCCGACGGGTCTGGTGGCGGCTGCGCACAGCCCTCGAGTCGCCTGGGTATTCAATGCCAAAGGAGTGCGCAACATTTGGGTGGCAGACGCGCCGGATTTCGCGGCCCGGCAGGTTACGCACTATGACAGCGATGACGGTTTGCCGATTGCGAGCTTGCGCATCACCGCTGACGGGCGCACCCTGGCGTACGTCCGCGGCAGTGAGACCAACGAGAACGGCCGCGTGGCCGACCCCACCAACGGCGTCTGGTCCCGCAAGCAGCAGGTGTGGGCCGTCGATGCAGATGGCGGCGCTCCCCGCGTGCTGGGCGAGATAGGCTGCGGGGAAGAGGACTGCGAAGACGTCCAGCTTTCACCTGACGGACAATTTGCGGTGTGGGCGGCGCGCAAGCAATTGTGGATTGCGCCGGTTTCAGGGGCGACGCCCGCTCATCAGCTAACTGACCTGCGCGGCGACAATTCGAATCCAAAATGGTCTCCCGATGGACGACATGTTGCGTTGGTCAGCGCTCGTGGCGATCACAGCTTCATCGCGGTTTACGATTTCGGGCGGGAAGAGGTCCGCTATCTTTCACCCAGCGCGGACCGCGACAGCATGCCGCGCTGGTCGCCGGATGGACGGCACATTGCCTTCCTCCGCCAGCCGGGAGTTCAGGAAAAGGTGCCGCTGATACCGGTCCGCCCGAATCCCTGGGCGATCTGGGTGGCGGATTCGGCAACCACCGAGGCCAAAGAAGTCTGGCACAGCGGAAAAGAAGAGAACGACTCATTCCCTCCAGAGACCGCCGACAAGTCTTTCTATTTTGCGGACAACGACAGACTGCTGTTCGCCTCGGAACAGGATGGCTGGAATCACTTGTATTCGACGGCCGCGTCGGGAGGCCCGGCGACCTTGCTCACGCCCGGTTCGTTCGAGGTCGAAGATGTCACGCTGGCCAACGATCGGCGTTCGGTCATTTTTTCCTCTAATCAGGATGACGTGGACCGGCGTCATCTTTGGCGGGTTGACCTGCAGGGCGGAAAGCCGCAACCACTAACCCGAGGCGAATCCATGGAGTGGAGCCCGCTCGAAACCGGGACGGGCGGCCAGGTGATGTGTCTGGGTTCGAGCGCCACGATCCCGGCTATGCCCTTTCACCTGGAGGCGAAAGGCAGGGAAATGATCGCGCGGCAGGCGCTCCCGGCAGACTTTCCGTCCAGCCAGTTGGTCACGCCTAAGCAGGTGATCTTCAAGAGTGAAGACGGCCTGGAGATTCACGGACAATTGTTCGTTCCTGCGGGGCGGAGCCAGCCTGGACCAGCGCTGATCTTCACGCATGGCGGACCAGTCCGGCAGATGATGCTCGGCTTCCACTACATGTACTACTACCACAATGCCTACGCTATGAATCAGTATCTGGCGAGCCAGGGCTACGTTGTGCTTTCCGTGAACTACAGGCTGGGTATCATGTATGGCCGGGCTTTTCGGGAAGCGCCCAATTCCAGTTGGCGGGGAGCCGCAGAATATAAAGATGTTGTGGCCGGTGCGAAGTATCTGCAAGGCCTGCCTACGGTGGACCCGAAGAGGATTGGGCTCTGGGGCGGGTCGTATGGCGGCTTTCTTACCGCGATGGGGCTGGCCCGCAATTCCGATCTCTTCGCGGCCGGAGTGGATATGCATGGGGTGCATGATTGGTCGGTGTTTTTGCCTCACTGGGAGAACCATCCGGGAGCGCCGGACGCGAAGGAGGCGGAGAAGCTAGCTTTTGATTCTTCGCCGGACGCTGCCGTATCAACCTGGAAGTCTCCGGTGTTGCTGATTCATGGGGATGACGACAGAAACGTTCCGTTTGGTCAGACGGTGGACCTGGCGCAACGACTGCGAACCCAACATGTCCGGTTCGAGGAACTGATTTTCCCCGACGAAATCCACGATTTTCTGATGTGGAAGAATTGGTTCAGTGCCTACGGGGCTGCTGCGGATTTTTTTGATCGGACACTGAAAGGGAGCGGTGGGAGGCAGTGATTCTTCGCCCAGCTTTAGCCCGGCGTGGGGCGCCACGACCATTCAGACCGTGTGGGCCGGACACTCTTGTCCGACGGTTTTGAGGTTGACTGTCTACACTCGGCCAAATCAAAATCGAATTCAAAGGCGTCGGACAGGAGTGTCCGACCCACACTCGCAAGTTCTGCTTGCTCTTCTTCACCTCCAGCCAATAATATCGTGGCGTCGACCAAGTGAGTCGTCCTAGATTGCCATTCCAAGCGCTGCGACATCGGTTTCTGTGGCGGCAAAGAGCGCCCATCGACCGCGGCGAAATACGCCGCATCGAACGATGGCTGGCTACCGCCCGCGTCTTCCTCGCCATTTCCGCGCTGGTCGCCATCCGGATGGATCCGGAGGAAATCCGCTATTCCTTCTGGGCCTACGGATTATTGGCGTTTTACATCGCCCAAGGGGTAATCGTCATATTGTTGCTGCGGCGGCGCGAGGAATCGACCTTCTCGTTCCGACGGCTGGTGCACGCGGCGGACATCGTTTGGCCGGCCTTGATGTCCATTTTCGCCACCGGTGTGGCCAATCCATTTTTCCTGTTTTTTGTTTTCGTGCTGGCAGCGGCGGCTTATCGCTGGGGGTTGTGGGAGACGGTGGCCACAGCAGCGTCGGCCGTGTCGCTCTTGTGGCTGGAGAGTCTGGCGTACCAGTTGGGTTTCTTTGGCTGGTTGGACCGACTGCTGATTCGATCGCGCTTGCCGCAGTTGGGGGTGCAGGCGGCGGACTTCGAGCCGAAGCGCCTCTTCATGCTCTCCATTTACCTGCTGGTGATGGGTTTGCTTCTGGGATACCTGGCCGAGCAACAAAAGCGGCTGCGCTCGGAAAAGGCGGTGATCGCGCGCATCTTGGGAAAGGTGCGGGTCGAGGCTGGCCTGAGCGGCACGCTGCAGGAGATTGTGGGCGCGTTGCTGGTCATGTACGGCGCGGAGCGGGCCCTGATTGCGTCGCAAGAGGCCACCAGCCATCGCGTCTATGTGGGTGAAATGTTGCTGCGCAACGGGGAGGCGTCTTTTTTTCGCTGGCTCGATCCTCTGCCTTCGGACCGGGAGACCTACCTGTTCGACTATTCGGCAGAAACCTCCTACGCCTGGCGCAACGGCGGCAAGGAAAACGAAAGCTTCACGCTGCTTGGCCTCGACCACGCGGGACAGAAGCTTCCCGGTTCGTCGCCGGTGTTTCTCGACCGGATCGCGGGCCAGCGGCGGTTCAACAAGCTCATGATGGTTTCCTTTGTCTTCGGAAAGGAATGGTGGGGGCGGATATTTCTTCTGGAGCCCGGGATGATGGGAGAGGTTACAGAAGAATTGCGCTTCCTGCAGGAGTTGGTGCGCCAGATTGGACCGGCGGTTTACAACGTGTACCTGCTGCGGCGTTTGCGCTTGCGGGCCGGGGCGCTGGAACGGGCCCGCTTTGCCCGCGAGCTTCACGACGGAGCGGTGCAGTCGCTGATCGCGGTGGAGATGCAAGTGGATGTGTTGCGGCGTCAGTCGGCGACCCGTTCGGAGATTGTGCCGGAGGAATTAGGCCGGATTCAGGGGCTCCTGCGCGAAGAGGTCCTGAAGCTCAGGGAACTGATGCAGCAGATGAAATCGCTGGATGTGGATTCGAGGAAGTTGATCGCGTTTCTGGGGGACACGGTGGAAAGATTTCAACGCGAAACCGGCATCACAGCGCGTTTCTCGTCCGATCTGGAAGAGCCGGACATGCCCCAGCCGGTGTGCCGCGAGTTGAGCCGCATTGTGCAGGAAGGACTGGTCAATGTTCGCAAGCACAGCCGCGCCCGTACCGCGCTGGTACGGCTGAGTGCCAGAAATGGGAACTGGACGCTGGTGATTGAAGACGACGGCCAGGGATTCCCCTTCGAGGGACGGCTGACGCAGACGGAATTGGATGCGTTGGGCAAAGGACCGCTGGTCATCAAGGAACGGGTGCGTGTCATTGCAGGCGAACTCGCGATAGAATCAAACCCGGGACAGGGTTCGCGTCTCGAAATCAGTGTCCCGCAAAAGCCGGAAGCGGTGTATGGACAATAATCGAAGACCGCAGCCAGTACGCATTGTGATTGCCGACGACCATCCCATCTTTCGTGACGGTCTGCGCCGCCTTCTGGAGGCCGAACCGGATCTCAAGGTCATCGGTGAAGCTTGCGACGGGACTGAAGCGGTCAAGATGGCCCGCCAGCTGAAGCCCGACATCATGCTTTTAGATCTAGCCATGCCGCGGATGCCGGGGCTGGAAGCGTTGCGTGAAATGAGCACGGGGCCAACCCACTCAGTGCGGGTCATCCTGCTAACAGCAGCAGCGGAGAAGAAGCAGATCGTGGAGGCCCTGCAACTGGGGGCCCGAGGCGTGGTGCTAAAAGACTCGGCCACCCAACTCCTCCTGAAAAGTATCCATACTGTTATGTCGGGAGAGTACTGGGTGGGGCGGGAGAGCGTCTCCAACCTGGTGCAATACCTGAGGAACCTGGTGCAATCCTCGGGAGAAGAGGCGAAGCAGAAGAAGTTCGGCCTTACGCCTCGGGAACTGGAGATTGTATCGGCCGTGGTGGCCGGCTATTCCAACAAGGAAATCGCGGAATACTTCAAGATCAGCGAAGATACGGTGAAACATCATCTCAGCAACATCTTCGACAAACTGGGCGTTTCGACCCGCCTTGAATTGGCCCTTTTCGCGGTCAACCAGGACCTGCCGCTAAAGACGATCGCCTAACGACATAGCACTTTGGTGCTATGTATTTCCACATTTGGGCTATTGGCAGTTGGGCCTGGCCACAGTTACCCTAATGACAGACTTAAACTCTGAGTTCAGGGCCAGGTGAGGTTCAGGCTGGACGTGTACTCAGACAACGAGAAATCAGTAGGCCGACAGGTGGTCCAAGGAGGGCGCCCATGGCAAAGTGGCTGCAAAATATCTGGAACGACGATCAGGGACAGGACGTCGCCGAATACGCCGTGATGCTGGCTGTGATTCTGGTGATCGTGGTAGGTACGATCCGGTTGATCGGTTCCAACGCCAATAACGTGTTTTCTTCGGTCGGAAGCGCGATTCAGTAGGCGCGAAACCCGGGTTGGCCCCCAGCCTCCAACCGGGTTCGGGTTTCAGGGTCCCCCCTTACTCCTCTCGCTGACTCCTATCGTCCAGGCACGTTTTCCCGACGAACCCACAGGCCGTAACCGAGGGGACAGGTGCGGGCGCGCAAATGCCCGGGTGCGAACCTGGGTGCCAGATGCTCCCATGTGTGTTATCGCTCCCAGCTCAACGATAGCCGACACTGCCCGCGAGAGCTGCGAACGCTACTATCAGTCCAACCGTCCTGAGCCAATGGTAGAGATCCCAACGCTGTTCCTGAGTCCTCCAGTCGTCCGGAAGTGATGCGGGCGTCCATTTAATAATCCGGTTGTTGATCGGTACTGGGCCCATGAGCGAAAACAGGACAGCAAGCACCTGGATGGCAAAGGCGATTTCAGTGAGGCGCCACGCCGGTCTGCTCAGATGCTCAAACGGCAACAGCAGGAGAAGATTCAGCAGAGTGGAACCCACCATCCAAAACGGCATCACCCGACCAAACAAGGCGGCGAACGATGCGCGCAGGGCTATGTGTACTCCCAGGGGTTGCCGGTGAAGCGTGGAGTGAATAAACGCGGCAACGTTTAACTCACTTCCGCACATGAGGCCAAGCGCAATCACGGCAAGAATCTGAAGTGCCATCGACATGAGACCTCCTGCTTATTTCCATCCTTAGATGACGCTTCCGGTCCACGCATCTTCACAATTGCGAGTGACAACAGAGTTTGCGGTAGGTTCTCTGTAGGCGGAGGATGTATGGCGGACACTCCGGTGCGCTCGAGTGGACCTCTCTGTTTGAATATCGTGCCGATACAGGGTCAAAGAAAGAGGGGTTCAAGACCGGAAAGTCAAAGTAAAAACGTAAAGTCAAAGGCGTCGGACAGGAGTGTCCGACCCACACATTCATTCCCACACACTCATACCTGCTAGGCTAGCTGGAACACGATGTGTACAACGGCGGTGTAGTCGGAGGGTTGGCCGTCCCGTTTGGCGGGCTTGAAGCGAATCTGTTCGGCGGCGTGGGAGGCAGCCTCATCCAGGCCGTGACCCAGTCCCTGCACGACACGCACGATGCGCAGCTTGCCCGAGGCCTCGAAAACGACCTCAAGTACCACCTCCCCCTCGATTCGCAGGTTTCTGGCTTCTGGGGTGTAGGTTGGAGTGGGCTTGAAAATGACCTCGGCAGGAACCATTTTCCCGGCGGAATCGTCGGTGGGCCTGGGGCGAAGGTGGGCCACGGAGACAGCTTGAGCATCGCCGAAACCGCTCTTTTGGACTCCGTTGCCCCGCGAAGAGTTAACTTTGCCGCTGCCATCACCGGTTGCGATGCCGTTGCCGAATCCCGTGCTGGCCACGACGCCCCGAACACCCTTCGCTCCTCCAGTACCGTTGCCGTAGCCCGGTCCGACGGGCAGATCAAAGGAACCCGCCGGGGCAATGTTCACTGGTTTGGCGCTAGTCTCATGCGTGGGAATGCCATTCGGATCCCCGAAGCCAGCGGTCTGGACGTTCTTCGGGGCCGCTGCCACGGTCGGCAGGGCGGGACTTCCGGTCGAGAAAACGTGCGTCTTCACCAACTGTCGTGGAATGACCGGAGCGGCTGGAGGAAGGGACACCGGCTTGCTGGCTGCGATCTCCACTTTCGGTGCCACCGGCACTTCCTCCGGCGATATCTTCGGCCGCACCTCGGGCGCGAGGACACGCAGTACCTCAGCCGGCGGAGTTTCCGTACGTGCAACCCGCGGCGGCGGAATTTCTCGCACTGGCGCGGGCTCATGGCTTACCACCGGCGGGGTCTCCACCAGGCGAATGAAATGATAGTCGTGGACCGGGGCATCGAGCACCGCCAGGTTTAACACCGCAGCCCAAGCCAACAGAAAAAGGCCGAGCCCCTGAAAGCCCATGGTGAGAACGAACTCCTTCCAGGGCGGCCGCCGGTCGGGAAGCAAAGAAAACGGAGTGTGCTGGTACATCTCTGACATGATCCTCGTCCCGTGGGGTCTCAATCATTAATGATGCAGATATCCGGTGCTTCCTGAAAGGCTCTATTAATGCCTACGGTATTAACTCACGGGGGACCACCCTGTTCATGTCAGCCGGGGGCGCCATTTTCAATGCACGAATATAGCCAATCCCAGCCGGGGAAAAAGAACCATACGGCTTGCCCAACAGCCGGTTGTGTCGGCGAAAAACAGGTTATCAAAGGCGCTATGGGGAGACCGGAAAAGTTTTGCACAGAAGTGGCGGGCTGATGTCGTTACGGGAAAAGCAGAGGACCTGGGTGCCGGGACGCGGAAGCCAGCAGGAGCTGCAGAGCGGATCAGTTCAGTGCTCACGACTGACGATCGAACACTGGGCCTTCAGAGTGAGCAGCAATCATTGGACTCAGACCATTGGACTAGCAGCGTACGATTTTCGGGCTGTTGATTCCCTTGGTGGCGTTACGGGTGTCAACCACCAGCTGGGATTCGCGCACGATACGTTTGTAATCGTAGTCAGAATGATCGGTGACGATGAGCGCGCAGTCGTATTGACCAAGATTCTCCAGCGGTGCGCAGGTCATTCCCAGGTTGTATTTCCGGCCCTTTCCAACTGTGGGGAAGAACGGATCGTTGTAGCTGACCACCGCTCCCTGGGCCTGCAGGAGCTCGATAATGGTCAGTGCCGGCGATTCGCGCAAATCGTCAATGTCCTTCTTGTAGGCCAATCCCAGCACCAGAACCTTGGCGCCGTTGAGTGCCTTCTTTTGTTGATTGAGCGCCTTGGACACGTGATCGATTACCTGGTAAGGCATGCCGATGTTGATCTCGCCGGCCAGTTCGATGAAGCGGGTGCGGAAATCCCATTCCTTGGCCTTCCATGAAAGGTAAAAAGGGTCGATGGGAATGCAGTGGCCGCCCAGACCGGGACCGGGGTAGAAGGGCTGAAAGCCAAAGGGTTTGGTGGCAGCCGCTTCGATGACTTCCCAGATATCCAGTCCCATGCGCAGCGAGAGCATCTTCAACTCGTTGACCAGGGCGATGTTCACGCAGCGGTAAATGTTCTCCAAAAGTTTGGTCATTTCGGCGGCTGCGGGGGTGGACACGCGCACCACGCGATTAAAGATGGTGCCGTAGAGCGCTGCCGCCATCTCGGAGGCCTGGGGGTCGAGGCCGCCGACCACTTTCGGAATGTCCCGCCGCGCCACCGAAGTGTTGCCCGGATCCTCGCGTTCGGGGGAAAACGTCACATAGAATTCCTGAGGGTTCGAGGAACCGCGCCGGGCGGCTTTCAGGCCGCGCTTGTTCCCTTTTTCCAGGATCGGAACCATTACTTCTTCCGTGGTGC
Organism: Terriglobia bacterium; assembly: GCA_963758435.1. Classification (GTDB taxonomy): domain Bacteria; phylum Acidobacteriota; class Terriglobia; order Terriglobales; family Acidobacteriaceae; genus JAIQFF01. The sequence goes on from CAVWVN010000001.1 coordinate 45,856, forward strand.
CGGGGTAGGTCGTGCTTTCCAGGATCACTAGTTGACCCGCGCGCAAGTGGGGCGCGATGGCCTTGGCCGTGTCCGTGATGTAGCTGAGGTCGGGCTCGTGATACTCATTGAGCGGCGTAGGGACGCAGATGATGATGGCATCCATCTCTTCCAGGCGGGCATAGTCCGAGGTGGCTTCGAAGCCCTGGGAGCGGGCGTGCTGAATTTCGCTGGCCAGGATGCGGACAATATAGGTGCCGCCCTGGGTCAGGGTGGAAATCTTGCGCTGATCAATATCGAAGCCCGTCACGCGCAACTTCTGCTCGGTAAACAGCAGGGCAAGCGGCAGACCGACATAGCCCAGACCGATAATGGCGACTCGCGCCTGACGTTGTTCGATCTTGGCTTTCAGTTCAGAAACAGCGGTAGTGGTGGCTACTGGAGAAGTTGTCATTTGAGACATGGGTTTCGCTTCAGGATTTTAACACGCTGTTGACGCCGTCCCCGATTGAGGACACTACAGGTTTTCAGATTTGGCGCTGCCTGTTGAGAAATTTCTGCGGATTTCGGTTACGGGGGTAACTGATAAGAGTCCGGGTTCGAAAGAAAAACAGGGAAACGGGCAAAGGCACTGCGTCATTAAGGGAATAAGCCGCTTTTGGAAACCCTCATGCATGGAACAGGGATATGCAATTGACGCCCCTCCAGGCCGGCGCTACGATGAAAAACAAGAATCGTATCTGATCGGAGTTGAGAATGAGTTGCTCCAGCCTCCGCAACCTTGCCTGTTGGACTATGGTTGCGGTCCTACCGGCATCCTTGTGGGCGGCGGATTCCAGCCCGGCCATGCTTTACGCCAAGGGAACAGCGTGGATTAATGGCAGTACCGTGCCCCGGACTTCCGCAGTTTTTCCCGGCGATTTGGTACAGACCAGGTCCGATTCCATGGCGAGCATCAACGCTTCGGGTTCGAGCGTGGTGGTTTTGGCGGATTCGCTGGTGAAGTTCGAGGGCTCGACGGTGGGGCTCGAGCATGGCGGCCTGACGGTGGCCACATCCAAAGGATTGGGCACGCAGGTCGGCGACATCGAAGTCGTTCCGGCTTCGAATGGGTGGACGCAGTTTGAAGTGAAGCGAGTTTCGGATGACACCGTCCAGGTCGTGGCGCAAAAGGGTGATGTGAAGGTGAGCGATGGGTCCACCACCTCCACGCTGGCACAAGGACAACAGATGACGGTGGACAACGCGGTCGAAAAGAAAAAGAAGAAGCGCAGAAAGGGCGGCGGCGCCATTCCGGCAAGCGGCGGAGCGGTCTTGGATTCTCCTTACGTAATTTACGGAGGAGCGGCGGCGGCGGGAGGAATCTTGACCTGGGTGCTACTGCAGGGCAACACTCCGGTCAGTTCGGTTGCGCCCTGATTCCCAGTTTGCGTGCTGACTCTCAGATTGACTCCTGTAGTCCTCCTCGAGGTGCGGGTCCGCCAAAGTCAGGGCCCGGAATCTCCTCTACCCGATTGACGCGGCGCACGGATTTTCTCCGGGTCTTGCCGAATCTCGATTCCATAGCGGCCACCACACAGAACACATAAAACAAGCTGGCATTGGCGGGAACTTGCAGGTTGAAGTCCACCAGACTGTGGACCAGTATTCCGGTGACTCCGAGCAGTGCGGCCAATCCCACCGCCCCGTTGGTGTCATCGGACCAGTGTTGCAGCTTGCGCCACGCATTGCGAAACAGGGCCCCCAGAAACCACAGCATGATCGCAAACCCCAGTCCTCCCATCTCGACCAGAAGCTGCAGGTAGTCATTGTGGGCTTCATTGATAAAAAAATTGGTGTTAAAGCTGCGGAATTGGGGATAGACATCGGGGAATACCCCCAGTCCCCAGCCTGAGATGGGCCTACGGGCAAACATCCGGAGTGCGTCGCGATCAATATCGAGGCGGGTGCCGCCGGACAACTCGGTCCGGGTTTCGGCGTGCAGGGTGGCCAACCGTTGTGCAAGTTCGCCTCCGCCCAGCCAGAGCACCAGGCCCAGTCCAACCGCCAGGAAAGGCAGCAGTACCCAATTAAGCGAACGACTCTTCTGGCGCCAGAACAGAATCACCGCCAGGAGGGCGGTCTGCGCCAGGAAGGCGATCATGCCGCCGCGCGACCCAGAGAGAAAAATTGTGCTGGCCATGACTGCGGCCGCTATGCCCGCCAGGATTTTTCGGGCACCGCGGGCGCCTCGGGTGAGAGAAAAAACCAGCGGGATGGGCACCAGCATTTCCATCAGGCCGGCATAGTGATTGTGATTTACATAAGGACCGTAGATCCAGCCGCCGGTGCGAGGGGTCCGCAGCCAATACAGTTTAGTAGTTGAGGAAAGGCCCTGCAGCAAAGCAAAAGAAGCCAGCATAAAACCGTACACGGAGAACGTTACTGCGAGTGCCCGGATCTGCGCGGTTCGGCGCAGGACCTGGACCACGAGAAAGCAGAAAATGCCGTAAGCGCAGTACAGCAGAGCCGCGGAAAGAGTTTGATAGCGATACGCGGTTCGACCGGTCAGCAGTTGGAAGGCGATGCAGAGGGCAAACACCAGCATGGGCGCAAACAGTGGGTTCCAGGATAGGAAGAGCTCACCCGATGTGGCCTGCCCGACGATCCACCACACCAGCAGCAGGGCTGCTCCTGCCTCCAGTATGAAAATTGACCACGGCTCAACTGCCCCGAAGGCCAGAGGGCCAAAGAGCAACAAGCCGAACACCCCGTAGAGGACCACGGGGCAAGCGGCCGAAGCGTAGGCCGACTGAGCTGCAGCGTCGGTGACGGGCGCGGTCAGCACCGGGACAGCTCGAAGCCACAAAGGGTCATTGCGTTTGCTCCTGTCCTTGTCCTGCGAGGCGGACCGTGTCAATCCACAATTTGCCCCGAATCGGCATCCCCGGAGGTTCGCGTTGAATGCGGAGCAACAACAGCCTGGTATCGGGCCCAGTGGTGAAAGTGCCGCTCACTTCTTTCCAGAAATCCGCGTTTTTCAATTCGTCGCTGGCGAAGTAAGTAGTCGCGGTGTAGAGATCCTGAATGGCGAAGCGGGGTCCACCGGCGCCCTGGATATCATTGGCTTTGTAGTAGGCCGAGAAATCATACCCAGTGGAGGGCTGAACCGGCACCAGTTGCCCAATGCCCGCGTCGTCGAGCTTCTGAGCGTCGAAAGTGATGAGCAGGGAGCGATGTCCCCCGTGCGATTGGGTGGGGTCAAGGGCCAACGAAACTTCCTTGGACTGGTGATATTGCCAATCGAATCCACCGTTCAATACATTCAGACTGAAGTCGCCGTTGACGATGAGATTGTCGGGCGAGGGCTGGTAGGCCGACAGTCCGCACAGAGCGGCGGCCTGCTGCCACACCAGGCGCGCCTGATCGACCTCATGTTGTCCCACCAGATAGCGGATGTAGGTGAATGCCAAAGAAGGCGGGATGGGCTGGCGCAGTTGGGCCAGCTGAGTCCAGACCTTGGCCGCCGCGGCAGTCTCCTTTTGGGAGACGAGGAAGTCCAGGAACACCGAGTAAATCGCCGGCGTCGGGGGCACTACGTCGCGCAGCAGAGTGTCCACGTCGGGCTTTACCCGCCAGCACACCTTCAGGGCCGCCGGAGGCAAAGAGGGATCGCTTTCCATGACCACGCGAAATTCCCGTAGGGCCTTGTCAGTTTCGCCCTGCACCAGATAGAAGTTGCCCGCCTCCCAGGCCAGATCGGGCGTCGTGGGATCGGCCATCAGGCCGCGCTCCAGGGCTGCCTTCTGCTCCTCCGTATTTCCCAGTAACTGATAGGCTCCCGCCAGATCGAACCAATACCTTGCCTGGTACGGATCCAAGGCGACCGCTTCGCGATAAGCCTCGACCGCAGATTCTGGAAAGCCTTGGACCAGGAAAAAATAGCGGCCCAGGCGATGGCGATAGTCGGCGTTGCCCGGTTGCCATCGCACCGCCCTTTGCAAATGGGCCAGATCGGGCCGGGTGGAAAAGTACGCGCCCCCCAGGGCGCGGCCGGTGAGCCATAAATATCCCGCCAGAAACAACAGGGACGCCAGCACCAGGGAAATTTTCCTGGCAGCGCTGTTCAGCGGAATTCTCATGTCGGTGCTTACAGGACCGTGACTACAGGAAAAGCGCAGACGTACGAGGGATGGCTACGTTATGCGCCGCTCGACGTGGCCCTTGAAACTGAGTCCTCGTCTTCCACAAGTTCATCTTCCTGGTAGTAACGATGGCCGTATTTTCCCTGGTACTCGTAATAGTAGTAGTAGTCGGGGGAAGTGAGATCGACCGCGTTGAGCAGCACTCCTGCGACCCGCGCGTTGACCTGCATGAGCAGGTCGCGGGCACGCCGCAGGGCCTGCTTGGTGGTTTGTCCGGAGCGGATCACCAGCACCACGGCATCGGCGCGGGTGGACATGACGACAGCATCAGTGACCGAGAGGGTGGGGGGCGTATCCACGATGATGTGGTCGTACTGCTCCCGCAGTTCGGCCAGGATGTCTTTCATATTGGAAGAGGCCAAGAGCTCGGCGGGATTGGGCGGCGGCGTGCCGGCAGTGAGCACGAAGAGCGTGGGCAGAATGCTGGAGCGCGTCACGGCCTGTTGCAGTATCGCGTTGCCGGTCAACACATTACTGAGACCGGTTTTGGGACCCATGCCCAGGGCTTTGTGAATGCTGGGACGGCGCAGGTCGGCGTCGATCAACAGGACGCGCGTGCCTTTCTGGGCCAGAACAATGGCGGTGTTGATGCTGGTGGTGGTCTTTCCTTCCTGGGGAAGAGCGCTGGTGATCAGGATGACTTTGGGCGGCCCCCCTAGCGAGGTCAGCAAGAGGGAGGTACGAAGCGCGCGGTACGATTCCGCCATCTGGGACTGGGGGCGCGACTGGGTCACCAGCTCCACGGCTTCGCGGGAAGAGGCCACGGTGAGTCGTTTGGCAGCGGACTCGATGCCGCTCTTGGAGCCCAGCGGAATCATCCCCAGCGACGGCAAAGCGGAGATGGCCTGGGCCTGCTCCGGAGTGCGCACCGTGTTGTCGATGCCTTCCAGCAAAAACGCCAGCCCGATCCCGGTGGAAAGGCCGAGGGCCACCGCGAAAGCAAGATTGCGCGGGACGTTGGGCTCGGAGGGGTAGGTGGGGACCCGCGCCTTATCCACACTGCGGATATTGTTGGACCTAAGTCCGGCAGTGACCCCTGCTTCCTTCAGTTTTTCCATCAGGCCTTCGTAGAGGGTGCGATAGCTTTCCACATCGCGCTTCAGCAGACTGTACTCGATGGCGCTCTCATTCAACTTGTTGGCTTCCTGCTTCTGGTTATCGAGTGCCCGGCGCAGCATGGTTTCGTGCTGCAGCGCGGCCAGGTAGCCGCTGCGCACCCGTGAAACCACCTTGGTCATCTCGGTCTGGAGCTGGGCGTCCACTTCTTTCAGCTGAGTATTGAGCTGCACCACTTTGGGATAGGCATTGCCGAACTGGGTGCTAAGCTGGGCCACCTGGATTTTGAGGTCAGCCTGCTGCTCGCGCATCCTCTCCATCAGTCCGGACGCCCCACTGCCGCCAGTGTTGGTGGTGCTCACCGCTGCCGCTGCGGCCGTGTCCGGGTCGCTCGACTGCACCAGGCGATAGACCGATTCCTTCTGCATCCGGTCCGATTCCGCCGCGGTCAATTCCTTATTGAGCTCATCCAGCTTGGAGGTCGTGATGTTCTGCTTTTCGTCAATCCCCAGGATTTCGTGTTGCTTCTGGTATTGAACCAGCTTTTCCTGGGAAGTCTGCACCTTCATTTCCAGGTCCACCAGTTGTTTGGACAACCAGTCGGAAGCCTGCATGGTGGACTCAAAGCGGGTCTTGAAGTTCTGCTCGATATAAGTGGTGATCAGGGTGTTCACCACGCTGGCCGCCAGAGTCTTGTCCGGGCTGCGATAGTGGATCTCGATGATCCTGGTGTTGGGGATCAGGGAGACGTGAAGACCTCCCTTGAATGTGGCGAGCAGGGCGGTGGTCTTTTCCGAGTCGGGCTGCAGCGCGTCGGTGGTGAGACTCAGAGAGTTTGAGGGCTCTTGCGTGCCGCCGAATTCCGGCTGCTTGTCGAGGTTCAACTGCTTGATGACTTGCAAAGCCAGCAAGTCACTCTTGAGAATTCTTACTTCCGTGTCTAGATCCGTGGGATCGTAGTATTCCGAGCCGCCCCCGTTAGCCGAGTCCTTCAGGTTGAGGATCGCGGGATCGGTCTTGTTGATGGCGATGCTTCCGTAAGCATCGTAGATGCGAGTGGTGCGCATGGTGGCCAGCGCCACCACTCCGAAGATAATCGCCAGACAGCTGAACACCAGCCACTTGCGCTTGATCAGGACACGAAGATATTCACGGAGGGCGGAATCCTGCCCGGGTAAGGTGAGGTAAGAAGAGGGTCCCAGCAGGCGATTGAACTCGATGGGATGATCAACCTGAACTTCACGCAGAACCTGGCCGTTGACGGGAATCAAGGGACCCGAATCCATCTACTCTCCCAGGAAAATTTTGGCTGCAAGTTAGGCACATTCTAGCATTGGCGAAGAGAGCGCTTCAGTGCGAGCTCCGCACTTTTGGTCGTGCCTGATATCTCTCGTGGTTCATGCGCTTTGTGGTTCGTAATGGGAGAACTTGCCCGCCACGAAACTCCAGAGCAATCACGGTGTGCTCGCAATCTCCGCTATAATCCGGGGACAATCAAAAAGGGGCTGTGAGAATGAACTGGCAGGAACAGGTGGTCCTGGTCACGGGCGGGACGGGTTCGTTTGGAAGGAAGTTCGCCGAGGTGATGCTGGCTGACTATCATCCGCAAAAGCTCATCATCTTCAGCCGCGACGAGCTCAAGCAGCACGACATGCGGGCGGCGGGCTTCGATCATCCCAGCCTGCGCTACTTCATCGGGGACGTGCGCGACCCGCAACGCCTGCAGCGCGCCCTGTCGGGGGTGACCGTCGTGGTGCATGCGGCTGCGCTCAAACAAGTCCCGGCATGCGAATACAACCCATTTGAAGCGATTCAGACCAACATCATGGGCGGTCGCAATGTGATTGATGCCGCCATCGACCAGGGGGTGCATCGCATCCTGGCCCTGAGCACGGACAAAGCGGTAAATCCCATTAACCTTTACGGCGCCACCAAGCTGTGTGCGGAAAAAATGTTTGTGCAGGCCAACGCCTACGCCGGAGCCCAGAACACGCGCTTCAGTTGCGCCCGCTACGGCAACGTGGTGGGCAGCCGGGGCAGCGTGATTCCGGTGTTCATGGAACAACGCAAGCGGGGCAAGATCACGCTTACCGATTCCCGCATGACCCGCTTCTGGCTCACCCTGGAGCATGGAGTGCGCTTCGTGGTGAACGCGATCGAACAGATGCACGGCGGCGAAATCTTCGTGCCTAAAATCCCCAGCATGCGGCTAACCGACATGGCCGACACCATCGCTCCCGGATGCGAGGTGGAATGCATTGGCATTCGTCCGGGAGAAAAGCTGCACGAGGTTCTGGTCTCCGAAGACGAAGCCCGTAACACGGTCGAACTGGATGACATGTACATCATCCAACCGCCCCACCCCTGGTGGAGTACGCAGAACTGGAAGGACGCCCAGCCGCTACCGGATGGATTTCGCTATGGCAGCGATTCCAACGCCCACTGGCTTACCGCAGAACAGCTGCGTGAATTGATCGAGACCGAGACTCCGGCCGCGGAGAAACTGCGGATGGTGCCGGCGAAGCGGGCGCTGGCCTGAAAAGCCGTGATCGCGATGCGGTTGCAGGCGTGCAAAGGCGATGAACACAGCTCAGTTGGAACAGTGGCGGGGCGAGTTCGGGCGGGCGTACACCGACCGCAATTCTCTGACCCCGACCGCGCTCGATGCTCTTTATCGCAAGAACTTCGGGGTGGCCAGAAGCGAGCTCAACCAGCGTTTTCTGGCAAACGTCCCTCGAGACGCCCGGATCCTTGAAGTAGGTTGCAACGAGGAAAACCAGTTGTGTGCACTGCGAGAAATGGGATTCCGGCGCCTGTACGGAGTTGAAATTCAGGAATACGCTTTGCGCCGGGCACTGCAGCGACTGGAGAGCGCCCAGTTCGCGCTGGCGACCGCGTTTGAGATCCCTTATCCCGATGGATTTTTCGATCTCGTCTTTACCTCCGGCGTGCTGATTCATATCTCGCCGGCTGACCTGCCGCGGGCGTTGCGCGAAATTCATCGCTGCGCCGGCGGATTCATCTGGGGACACGAGTACTATTCGCCGCAGCCCATGGAAGTCACTTATCGGGGCCATCAGTCGCTGCTGTGGAAAGCGGATTATGCCAGGCTCTACCTCGACCTCTTCGGTGACCTCGATCTCGTGCGGGCGGAGCAGATACCTTATCTTGAGGATGCAAACGTTGACTGCATGTTTCTCCTGTCCCGTCGGAGACCGACGTCCGCACTTTCGGGACGGGATGTCCAGGAAGCGTGAACCCTCTGGCTTTTTCCGCTGATTTCGGGTACGACAACGATGAGAATTGTCGCCATAATTCAGGCCCGGATGGGAAGTACGCGACTGCCGGGCAAGGTGATGAAAGATCTCAGGGGGCAGACGGTCCTGGCCCGGGTGGTGGCGCGGGTGAGGAGCGCCCGCGAGGTCGGGGAGGTCGTCATTGCCACCACGCATCGGCCCGAGGATGACGTAATTGTGGACGAGTGCCGACGTTTGGCGGTGCGGGTTTTTCGGGGCGAGGTGAACGATGTCCTGGACCGCTACTACCAGGCCGCAAAACAAGAGAGAGCGGAAGCGATTGTGCGAATCACTTCCGACTGTCCCCTGATCGAGCCGGTGATAACGGACGCGACCATCAGGGCCTTTCTCGAACGGCGACCGGACTATGCCAGCAACGTGCTTCGACGCACCTACCCTCGCGGTCTCGACACCGAAATCATGACCTGGGACGCTCTGGCCCGCTCCTGGCGGCAGGCTAAAGAGCCCTATCAGCGCGAGCACGTGACGCCATACATCTACGAAAATCCTGATCAGTTCACCCTGCATTCTGTCCAAGGGGGGACAGACTACAGCGGTCATCGCTGGACGGTTGACGAGCCCGAAGATCTGGCTTTCCTGCGCGCCGTGTATGAGGGTCTGGAGGATGACAGATGCTTCTCCTGGGAGGACGTCCTGGCGTTATTGGAGCGAGAACCCGGATTGGTGGAGTTGAACCGTCACGTTTCCCAGAAAGCGCTGCGCCATGGCTGATGGTAAAGCTATTATCGTGGGTCAAGCATAGATTCCGGCCCTCGCGGGTTGCAGGTTTCGCTTTCACGGGTGCACCATGATTGTGGTCACGGGTGCCAGCGGCTTGCTCGGCGCCAGCGTTATTTTGCAGGTTCGTCGTCTGGGTCTGGCGGTGGCTGGCCTCTATCATTGCCATCCTCTCCAGATTCCGGGCGCCGCCATGCGTCCGGCGGATTTGATCGATTTTGCCGCGACTCGAGAGCTGATGCGGAGCCTGAAACCCGAGACTATTATTCATTGCGCCGCGGCCACGAATATCGATTGGTGCGAGTCCCATCCCGAAGAAACCGAAGAAATGAACGTCCGCGCGTCAGCGCTGCTGGCGGAGATGGCGTTCGATTTGAACGCCCGCCTGATCTACATTTCCACCGATGCCGTTTTCGACGGGCGGCAGGGTAATTATTCAGAAACCGATCAGCCCGCTCCGCTCAACGTGTACGGGCGGTCCAAACTCGCGGGCGAGCGTGCGGTATGGGAGCGTCTCCCCTCGGCCCTGATCGTTCGGGTCAACATCTACGGCTGGAATGCGCAGGAAAAGCTCAGCCTGGGAGAGTGGTTTTGGCGGCATCTCCGGGAAGACGAACGAGTGCCAGGGTTTACCGACATTACGTTTTGTCCCATGTTGGTAAACGATTTAGCGGACGTGCTGTTGCAGATGATGGACCGTCGCCTGAGCGGGCTGTATCACGTGACCGGGTCGGAGAAAATCAGCAAGTACGAGTTCGGAAGACGGGTGGCCACGACCTTCGGACTCGACCCCGGAAAAGTAGTGCCCACACAGGTGAGCGAAGCCGGTCTCAAGGCTCGCCGTGCCCTCGACATCTCCCTCAACACGAACAAAGTTTGCCAGGCGGTGGGATTTGAAATGCCCGATGTCGACGCGGGCCTGCGCAGATTTCGCGCGCTTTACGGGGCCGGCTATCCGCAGCAACTCAAGAGCTATGTGACCGGTGCCGCGGCATGACGACCCTGAAACTGGGAAAGAAAACGGTTGGCCTGGAGCACTCCACCTACTTTATCGCCGATATTTCTGCCAATCACGATGGAGACCTGGAACGAGCCAAGCTGCTGATCCGCTTGTGCAGCGAGGCGGGAGCCGACGCCGCCAAATTCCAGAATTTTCGGGCCGCCAGGATCGTCAGCGAGCGAGGCTTTCAAGGTCTGGCCAAGCAGTTGTCCCATCAGTCCCAGTGGAAGAAAAGCGTCTTCCAGGTTTATCAGGAGGCCAGTCTTCCCTGGGAGTGGACGCCGGCGCTCAAGCAGGAGTGTGAAGCCTGCGGGATCGAATATTTTTCGGCGCCCTACGATCTGGAAGCGGTGGACATGCTGGATCCCTACGTCGCGCTTTTCAAGATCGGATCCGGTGACATCACCTGGCCGGAAATGCTGCGCAAAGTGGCGGAAAAACAAAAACCGGTGCTGCTGGCCACCGGGAGCTTCCGACATCGAAGAGGTACGCCGGGCGGTGGAGGAGGTTTGCCGGATCAATTCCCAACTGGTGCTCATGCAGTGCAATACCAACTACACCGCCAGCCTGGAGAACTTTCGCTACATCAATCTCAATGTGCTGGCTACCTACCGGGCAATGTTTCCGTCCGCGCTTCTTGGACTCTCCGACCACACGCCGGGCCACGCCACCGTGCTGGGCGCGGTCGCGATGGGCGCCAGGGTAATCGAGAAACATTTTACCGACGATACCCGAAGGGATGGGCCCGATCATTCCTTTTCCATGACGCCCCAGAGCTGGCGCGAGATGGTGGACCGAACTCGTGAATTGGAATATGCGCTTGGTTCTCCTCTCAAGCAGGTGGCAGAAAATGAGCAGGAGACGGTAGTGGTCCAACGGCGATGCCTGCGGGCGGCGCACGATTTGCGGGCGGGAACGGTTCTGGCGGCGGAAATGCTGGAAGCGCTGCGCCCGGCTCCTCGCGAGGCGGTGACGCCGTATGAGTTAGCTCGAGTGATTGGCAAGAAGTTGACGCGCGACCTGCGGTCGGGTGAGCACCTGACCTGGACCGTCCTGACTGAAGCGGGAGCCCATTAGTGCGGATCTTGTATTTTTCCGACAATAGCTCGGACCACAACCGCAGATTTCTGGAAAAGCTGTCTTTCTACGGGCATGAAGTCTGGTTCCTGGATTCAGCGAATGACGAAGCGGCCAATGACAGAGTTTCCCGGAGTTGGCTGCCGGCTGGGGTCCGCCGCGTGTCTCATGAGCGAGTTGTCCGCCGCGGGGCAGATCCGAGCGTTTACGAGGAATTCCTTCCTGAGTTTCAGTCTCTGCTGGCCAAGTTACGGCCTGAACTGGTCCATGCCGGGCCGGTTCAGGGATGCGGTTATGTGGCTGCCCGGTCAGGGTTCCATCCGCTGCTGGTAATGTCCTGGGGCTCGGACCTGCTCCAGGACGCAGGTCGAAACGCAGAATGGGCGCAAGCCACCACCACCGCCCTGAGCGGCGCCGACGGATTGCTGTGCGACTGCAGACGCGGTGCGGACCGCTGCCCAGGGTTTCGCTCCTATTCCAGATGCTCGTATTGCCCAGTTTCCCTGGGGAGTCAAGAGCGGAGCGTTTTCTTCGGTGGGGCCTGTGCCCGCGGGCGTGAGTTGGCCTGCGGAGCCAGGAGCGTTTCGTTTCATCTCTACGCGCTCATGGGACACCCTGCTACGGCATCGATGTGCTGCTCGAAGCATTCCGGCGGGCGCACGGCGAGAATAAAATGCTGCGCCTGATGTTGCCGGGCGATGGCCCGATGGCGGGAATGGTGCATGAGTTTGTTGCCCGCCATGGGCTGCACCAGGCGGTGCTTACTCCGGGACGGCTTTCCGCGGCGGAACTGCCGGGCTGGTTTCGGGCGGCCCATGCATATGTCAGTTGTGCCGGTTCAGACGGAACTTCCATTTCTCTGCTGGAGGCCATGGCCACGGGCCTGCCAGTCCTGGTCACGGACATTCCCTCCAATCGTGAGTGGGTCAGGGCGGGAGAAAACGGTTGGCTCGCGGCGGCCGGTTCCGTCGAGGATTTTGCCGGCAAGTTGCTCCGCATCGCCGCTCTGAAACCGTCGGAGCGGGAGGCGATCGGCAAACGGAACCAGAAGATTGTGGCCGAGCGCGCAGATTGGGACCGAAATTTCCCGCTGCTCCTGGATTTGTACGAGCGCCTGATGAAAGTGGGGACGCCAGCGTGAGAGTAGTCAGCCCGCTTCTGAAGCACGCGGTGTTTCCCGGCCTGGCGAAGCTGGGCTATCTTCGCCGCCGCAACGGAGCCGGGCCGGCGATTGTGACCTATCACGGAATCTTTCCCAAGGGCTACAGGATGATCGATCCCGATCTCGACGGCAGCCTGGTGAGCGCGGATTCATTTCGCCGGCAACTTCGCCTTCTGAAAAGTCATTACAACGTGATTTCTCCCCAGCAGTTTCATGACTGGTGTGAGGCGAAACAGGATTTGCCTCCCCGCTCCGTGCTGTTGACCTGCGATGATGACTTACGAAATACGCTGACTGAAATGGTGCCGATTCTTCAGGAGTACGGTCTCTCGTGTCTGTTTTTTGTTACGGGCGCTTCGCTCGGGGCGTTGCCGGCCATGCTGTGGTACGAGCAACTCTACCTGATGTTGCTCACCGCCAGGGAAGATATAGCTCTGGATCTTGGCGACGGCTTTCAGGCGCGATCGAGGAGCCTGCCGGAGAAACGACGAGTGTGGTGGAGCCTGGTCAGACATCTGTCGCGCTTCGACGCGGTGGAGCGGCAGACGCTGCTGGACGAAGTGCAGGCCCAGCTTCAGGTGGGTGACGATTGGAGCAGTGAGGTCCTTACCGGCCCTTTGCGCGGCCGGTTCCTGATGCTGAATGCCGCGGAAGTGCGGTCGCTGGTGGCGGCGGGAATGGGAGTGGGCGCGCATACCCTGACCCATCCGCTGCTGTCGCAACTACCTCCCGAGGCGGCATGGGCTGAGATTGCCGGGAGCCGCGCCCGCCTGGAACAGGTGATCGGCAGGCCGGTGTGGGCATTGGCCTATCCCTTCGGGGACGCGGCTTCGGCCACCGAACGGGAGCGGGAAATGGCAGAGCGCGCGGGCTTCAGCTGCGCCTTCCTCAATGTGGGGGGTGGCTTCGGCGCTCCCATGCCGCGGTTTGCGTTGCCCCGGGTGCACGTCACCGGCGAAATGAAGCTGGGCGAATTCGAAGCTCACGTTTCCGGTTTTTACCGGTCATTGCGGCAGCGTCTTCTGGTCTCCGCCTGAGCAGCAGGAGCATCATGCCATTGCGAGCCCAATCCGCGCGGGTGGAGACGAGAGCGGCCAATCTCCAGGCCTACCGCGACCCGCAGGTGGTCTCGCACTATGCGGAACTGGAGTATCTGACGGCATGCGAGCGTCTTCTCTTCGATACCTACTTGAAGGCGGGCATGGCCATTCTCGACCTCGGGGTCGGCGGCGGGCGGACCACTCCTTATCTCTCCCGGAAAGCGTCGCGCTATGTTGGAGTGGATTATTCGGAAGAGATGGTCCAATCCTGCCGGCGCAAATTCCCCGAGTTGGAGTTCCTGGTTTCCGATGCCTCGGACCTTTCTGGATTTCCTGATGCCTGCTTCGATGCCATCGTCATCGCCTTCAACGGGCTGGACTGCGTTTCCCCGGAGGATCGGCGCTGGCAATGCCTGCGGGAATGCGGACGCCTGCTGCGGGCCGGGGGAGTTCTGATATTTTCGTCGCACAATCCGCGTTCGATTCTTGTCCGGCCGGCATGGGACCGCGAGCGGCTGCGCACTTTCGCCGGCAAACTGGTTTCGGAGGGGAGTGTGTTCTTTCCGGCAACGCTGCGGTCGTTCACGGTGGCAAAATCCGTGCATTCATTTTTGCGCGCCGCCGTCGAGTCTGTGCGGGCGGGTGCTGCGGCGGGTCCCCAAGCCAGCCTTCTGGCGGGGCGAAGGCTACCTGTTCGATCCTGCCCACGGGGGTTGGATGACGCACTTCTGGATCCCGGCCAGGGTTCGAGAGGAATTGGCCCGGTTTGATTTTCGCCAGGTGGCTGTTCTCGGGGATGACTATCCCAGGCGCAGCCGCGAATTGGTTACCGACTGGTACTACTACGTCTTCTCAAAGGAAAGCGCGGCGGGTGAACTTTGCGCCTGAACATCCTCCACGAGATCCCGGAAGACCGGCGGACTACGCGACCAGTGGAATGGGCTGGTGTGCCAGATGGAGCGCCCGGAAGTTTTCTACACCTGGGAGTGGGCGATGGCCGTGGGTCGCGCCTACCATTCGTCGCTGAAACCTCTGCTGCTGTTGGCCTACGAGGGCGACGCCCTGGCAGGAGTCGTGGCTCTGGCCGCCGATAAAGCGCGGAAAGCAAATTTCCTTTCTGGCCGGAAACACGGCCGACTATTGCGATTTCGTTTGCCGGCCGCAGCATCGGTCGGAATTCGTGGAAGTGTGTTCGCAGAGTTGGCCAGGCTGCATCTGCCGATTTTGCGGCTGGCAAATCTGCCGGCCGACTCGGCGACATCGCGCATGCTGCAGAATGCGGCGGAAGGGCACGGATATCTGGTATTTTCCCGGCCGGCTTACCGCTGCGCCCAGATTCCGCTCGGTTCCCGGCGGAGCGGCAAAAGTTGAAACAGTCGGTGGTCAGACGCAAGGCCTTGCGCTCCTACCTCAAGGGGCTGGAGAAAACAGGCCCGGTCACGGTGGATCATCTCACGCAGTGGAACAGTATCCAGGCAGCGCTGCCGCGCTTTGTGGAGGCTCATGTGGCTCGCTTTCGCGCGGATGGCCGGGCGAGCAATCTGGCCAGTGCGGAGCGGCAGAAGTTTCTCTACGGGCTGGCCGAGCTGCTTTCCGCGGCCGGCTGGCTGGTCCTGACTCGCCTGCTGGCCGGCGAGGAGCCGGTGGCCTGGAATTACGGATTCCAGTTTGCCGGCAGCTGGTTCTATTACCAGCCTACGTTTGATGCCAGGTGGCGGCAGTTTTCTCCCGGGTTTTGCCTGCTCAGCCAGATGGTGGAGCAGGCTTGTGATGATCCCGAGATACATCTTCTGGATCTGGGACTGGGCGAGGAAGGTTACAAGGAGCGCTTTGCCAGCGCGTACCGCCAAACGTTGCACGCTACAGTTACGGATTCACGGGCGGTGCGTTTGCGGGAAACGGTGCGCTATCACGCCGCAGCGGCGGTGAAGTCTTCGCCTCGGCTGGAGCATTGGGTGCGACGGCTGGTCGGTCGCGCTTCCGCAGAAAGCGTAAAACCATGAAAGTGCTCCTGCTCCATCCCGACGACCCGATTGCCGGCACTGGACAAGGGATGGGACCTGGTCGTAGATCTGGGCCGCGCCCCGGCCGCAACCTACGCGATGTGGAGCCAGCAGGCCCGCGCCCGGGTCGTCAGCTTGTACGACTTTGCCAGAGGCCGGGAGGAGTGGCAGCGGGTCCGGGAGTTGCTGCAACTCGGGATGGGCCGGTGGGTGGATGCATCGGGAATCGACTGGTGGGACGTGCTGTCGCTTCTGATCGAGCCTGATCTTCGCCAGCTGATTCTGATCGGACGCCTGGCGCGGGAACTGAAGGGCGGGTGCGAGCTCTATGCCAGCCGGTCGGGCGTCGCCGCCACAGCGCTGCAGGCCTTGACGGGAGCGCAACCCGTCAGGGTGGAGGCTGGATTCCATCGCATGAGACGATGGGCGCAACACTATAGCAGTGTCTTTGCGCAGTTGGACACGGCGCAGATCAGCCAGGTGGTGCAGGACAAATTCGACCGCGAACACGCGTTGCGGCGGCGGCTGGCTCATCGGCGCCGGTCCTCCGGGAATCCGGTTGTGCTGTTGCCGTCCGCATACGTCAACGTTTCGCGCAGTGCTGTTGCTTACGCGGCGCTGCTCCCCAGTGCGAGTTTTCTTCTGGTGTATGCCAGAAACAGCGCGCGATTGAACGCCGTGCCATCGAATGTTTCAACCACATCCCTGGACCCATACTTCGTCGCCGCCGGTTCGGGTGAGGTGGCAGTTCTGGCTCAAGCATGGGAGCTGCTAAAGGAACGGTTGATTGCCGGCGCGGAAGAATACTCGGCCGCGAATGCGACTGGAGTTCTGGACCGGATTCCAGGCTTGATGCGCTGGGGAATTGCGGTGCGTGATGCGTGGAAGCAGGTCTTTGAATCTGAAACGATCGTCGGCTGCCTGTGCTGCGATGATAGCAATCCCTACACTCGACTTCCCTTGATTCTGGCCAGAAACCGCGGCAGCCCAACTGTGGCGTGCCACCACGGGGCGATGGATTCGAAGATGGCGGTGAAAGTGCCGCACGCGGATATCTATCTGGCCAAAGGCGAAATCGAGCGCGACTTCCTGGTGCGGTCGTGCGGCGTGCCTGCGGCAAAGGTTGTGCTGGGCGGGCAGGGATTGCCATCCGGCCCGGATGCGGCGAAAGCGGCGACCGGGCAGAGCGAAGCCTGGCTGGTGTTCTTTACCGAACCCTATCAGGCGATGGGATGGCGCCCGGAAGAGGTGTACCGTGATCTCTTGCCGAGACTGTGGTCACTGTCGCAAGCCTGCAAGCTCAAACTCGTCTTCAAGATTCACCCCTTTGAGAGCGTGAGAGGGCACCGGCGAGTCCTGAGAAAATATCTGCCTGAGCATGAACCGCGGATCGGAGTGATCGCAGGGATGCCCTCGCCTGAACTATGGAGAAATATCCGCTTCGGCCTGACCGTTCAATCCACGGTGGCGCTGCAGTGCGCCGCCCAGGGGATCCCCGTATTCCTGTGTTCCTGGTTGCGGGACGCAACCTCGGGATACCTTGAGCAGTTCGCGAGATTTGGCATCGGACAGGTGTTGGAATCGGCCGCCGAGTTGAGCGAAATTCCTCGCCTGCTTGAGATGCAGGGCAAGACGGTTGAGCTGCGGCCCAACCTGTGGGAGACCATGGACCCGGAGCAACTGCGAGACTTGCTCTTGCGCACCACTTCGCCTGCGGAGCCAATAAAAGCCCGCGCGTAATCGCATCTATGTCATTGCCCGCTAAAATGCCGTCCTCCCTGCTGGAGCTTGAACCCAGGCTGGCCGATGCCCCGGCCTTTCGCCAGCAGATGGAGCACATCACGCGCCATTCGGCGGTGTTCTTTGCGGGCACGATTTTTACTGCGGCCGCAGGATACCTGTTCAAGATCTACCTGGCCCGGGTGTTGGGGGCGGAGGCCCTCGGCATCTATGCGCTGGGCATGACAATCGTGGGCTTGCTGGGAATTTTCAACGCCCTCGGCCTGCCTTCCTCGGCGGTCCGCTTCGTGGCGGGCTATAGCGCTACCGGCAAGTTCGACTTGCTGCGCGGTTTTCTGGTGCGCAGCATTGCGCTCCTGTTGTTTTTTAATCTGCTGCTGGGCGGAGCGATGCTGCTGGTTGGACCCTGGGTGGCGGTCCACATCTATCACACCCCGGCGTTAAATCGATACCTGGGTTTGTTCGCGCTGATCATGATCTGCGGCGCCTTGACCGGGTTCCTGGGCCAGGTGCTGACGGGATATAAAGATGTTGCCCGCCGCACCGTTATCACCAGCTTTATCGGCAATCCGCTGACCATGATTTTCACCCTGGGTCTGGTCGCGGCGGGCTTCGGTCTATTGGGATACATTTTTGCCCAGGCGGCGAGCGCGTTGGTAGTGATCGTCCTGCTGGCCTTCGCGGTCTGGAAGCTGACGCCCAAGGCGGCGCGCGCACTCTCAGGTGGTCTGGCTTTGATCGAGAAGGATGTCATTTCGTTCTCGGCGGTAGTATTCGCCATGGATTCTCTGGGCTTCGTCATGTCACAAGCCGACAAAATCCTGATCGGCTTCTATCTTAATGCGCGGGAATTGGGAATCTATGCCATGGCGGCTGCGCTGGTGGCGTTTGTGCCTACCGTCCTGCAGTCGGTGAACCAAATATTCTCGCCCACCATTGCAGAGCTTCACGCGCGTGATCAGCGCGAGCTGCTGGGCCGCCTGTTCCAGACCCTTACCAAGTGGATTCTTGGGCTCACGCTTCCTCTGGGTTGTGTCATGATCGTGTTCGCGCGCGAGCTGATGCGGATTTTTGGTCCCGCGTTTGAAGCGGGCTGGCTCATCCTGGTAATCGGCACTCTGGGACAGCTGATCAACTGTGGCGTGGGCTCGGTCGGATACCTGCTGCTGATGTCCGGGCAGCAGCGCCGCCTGATACGAATCCAGGCTGTCATGGCAGGGGTGATGGTGGGCCTGAGTTTACTGTTGATTCCGAGGTTGGGCCTGACCGGCGCTGCACTCGGCGCCGCGGTCACCAATGCGGTCAGCAACCTATGGTATCTCCACGAAGTCCGGAGCAGACTCGGATTGTTTCCCTACAACCGCAGCTATTTTCGGCTGCTGCCACCCTTGGCCGGCAGTTTGTGCGCGCTCCTGCTCCTGCGCTTCGCAGTGGCCGGAATTCTGCCGACCTGGATGACGTTGGCGATTGTTCTGCTGTCGGTGTACCTGGTTTTTGTGGTGATCGCACTGGCGGTTGGTTTGGATGACGATGACCGCCTGATTGCCCGGGCACTATGGTCGCGAGTGTGCGGCGTGGTGAGGGCCGGAGCAAATGCCTGATGCCAGATAATCTGCGTGACGTGCATTTGCCCGCCGACCTCTGCGCTGAGGCGGAGCGGCGTTTCTCGGCTCGATACGGCAACCTCGAGAAGTTCCTCGAATTTCTCCTCCGCGAACTACTGCGCGACGACGCGGTAAAAATGGATGAAGCCGAGCAGCGCGTGATTGAAGAGAGACTTCGCGACCTGGGCTATCTCTGAGGGCGCAGAGAGATTGCAAACGGATTCCATGGGGGAATGGTGGGAGAGCGCTACTCGCTGGAGGAACTGCAAAAGCTGGCGCAGGATCGACTTCGTCCCTCGATCACCAATCCCAATTATCTCGTGCTGCGCCGACGGACACAGTTGATCTCAAACTGGATGGGACAAATCCCGGGCAAGGACTTGCGGGTGCTGGATATCGGAGGACGGTATCAGCCCTATCGTCCGCTGCTTCAGGATAGGGTCAGGCAATATCTGGCAATCGATGTTGCAGGGACTCAGCTGGTGAATGTGGTAGGAAAAGGAGAGTCATTGCCTTTCCGGGCCAATACTTTTGACCTGGTCATTGCGACGGGCGTGTTTGAATACTTTCCCAGACCTCATCTCGCCGCCGAGCAGGTGCACGATGTGCTGAAGCCGGGGGGCGTGCTGTTAATGAGCGTTGGGGCCGTGAGCCCTCGCTTTGTGGATGACGAACACTGGCGGTTTATGCGCTCCGGACTGCGCTCGATTCTTTCGCCCTTTTCGCAGGTGGAGATTGTTCCGGAAGTATTCAGTCTGGGCGGATTTTGCCGGCTGCTCAATGCCGGCCTGAACATTTTCGCCCGGTACGAAATTGTGCGACGATTGTTGCAGCTGACGGTCTTTCCGATAATTAATGTCGCGGGGTTGAGCCTGGAGAAGTTGTCTTTGAGCGAGAACGACCAGATGGCTGGGAACTATTGTGCCCGGGCCCGAAAGTAGAGTCGGCCCTGCACCATACTCCTGCACCAGATGAATCGACATTTGACGGAACGCGCAGGCGATCGGTTTCACCGGATGCTCAAATTTATTGACACGCTGAGAGCATGGGGCACGAAGCCCGAGGTCCGTGACCTCCGGTTCAGTCGTCCCCTGGTCCTCCTGCAGAGCGATGACTGGGGCCGGGTGGGCGTGCGCGACCGTGAGGGATACGAGCAGCTTCGCGCCAGCGGAATTCACCTGGGCGAGAATCCCTACGATTATTACTCCCTCGAAACCGCCGACGATGTGATCGCGCTACGAGATGTGCTGAAGCGACATCGTGATGCCACCGGGCGTCCGGCCTGCATGGTGATGAATTTTCTCTTGGCCAACCTGGATTTTCAGAAGATCGCGGAGACCGGATTTCAAAATATTCAACTGTTACCGTTGAGCCAGGGCCTACCCGGCGCCTGGAAACGGCCGGGACTTTTTGAAGCTTACCGGCAGGGTATTTCGGACGACGTCTTTTATCCGGCGCTCCACGGGTTGACCCATTTCTGCCGGCCCGCGGTAGAGCATGCGTTGACCCGGCACGGAGAGCGCAACAACCTGCTGCATATGTTGTGGAAGGCGGAGACACCTTACATTTACTGGCGCATGCCCTGGATCGGATATGAGTATTGCAATCCTGAAAAACCGCAGGCCGGATTTCTGGAGGCCGATGTCCAGGAAAATCTGATTGCCCAAGCAGCGCGGGAATTCCAAAATGTTTTCGGTACGGCTCCGTTGTCGGCCTGCGCTCCTGGGTATCGCGCCAACGACGATACTCGCCGGGCATGGTCACGGCGTGGACTTCGGGTGGCGCAGAATGGCAGCGGCGGCGCGCTGCCTCCCCACATGGACGATTGCGGGATGCTGAACCTGCACCGCACCATCGATGTTGAGCCCTTTGAGCGGGGCCTCTCGCTGGAAAAATATATGCAACTGGCGGAGCGCTGCTTCGAACGCGGCATCCCGGCGATTATTTCCATCCATTCCATTAACTTCCATTCCTCGTTGAAAGATTTTCGCGGCCCTGCCTTGCGCGTGCTGGATGAATTTCTCGGCGCCCTGGAGGCGAAACATCCCAACCTGCTTTACCTGCACGACCTGGACGTGTACGAACTGGTGAGCCGGGGGAAGTTCAAAGGTCCGCGCGGGCCGGTTTCAGTTGAGGTCAAGCAAGGCACCGGCAAGTGGAGATGCGCCGCGCCGGGGGCAAGCTAGCATGAAGTCTCCGCGATCGCTGGTGCTGATCACGGTGGATTGCTTCCGGGCTGACCATGCCGGCTTTCTCGGCTATCCACTCCTCACCACCCCTTTCCTCGACTCGCTCGCTAGCGAGAGCCTGACATTTTCCAACGCGATTGTGGCCGGTGCTCCTACCTATTTCTCATTTCCTGCTGTCATGGCTTCGCGCTATCCACTCGGCCTGGGACGGGACGTGGTTGGACTGGCCCCTGGAGAAGCAACGATCGCTTCTGCCTTGAGCGAAGCTGGCCATGCGACTGCGGCCTTTCTTGCGGCCAACCCCTACCTTTCGCCGCATTTCGGGTACGACGCAGGTTTTAGCGTGTTCCGGGATTTTCTGGATTCCGAGGCGGCGCCCGGGCCGGGAGTGTCTGACAGCGCGAAGAACGCAAGAACCCTGAGCCGATGGAACCAGGGTCTGGCGAAAGTTTCGCACGCGATGGGTCCGGTGGGCGCACTCTATGATGAACTCTACTTTCAGTACTGCCAGCGGCTGGCATCTGCCCCGGCCCCATCGCTCGACCAATTGCGCCGGTTTCCGGCAGCCGATGTGATTGTCGACCATGCGCGCGACTGGCTGAACGGAATCGCGGGCCAGCCATTCTTTCTCTGGTTGCATTTCATGGATCCGCATTCGCCGTACTACCCGCGACGCGAGGCCCTTGAATTAATGGGGCAGGATTTGCTGGATGCTTCGCGAGCGCGATACCTGAATTCGTACTGGAACCGCGGCGACCTGGGCGCATCGCGTTTGCGGCGGCAGCGGAGGGACATCGTCACGCTCTACGACGCCGGGATTCGGTGGGTCGATGCGCAGGTGTCGCGCCTGGTGGACTCGCTGCGAGGCCTGGGCGTGTGGGAAAACTGCGTCCTGGCTCTCACTGCCGATCATGGCGAGGAATTCCTTGAACATGGTGGCCGCTACCATCCACCATCGAGAGTCTCTGAAGAACTGGTGCGTGTTCCTTTGCTGCTGCGGGCGCCGGGGCCAGCCCGGAGCGGCATCGTAGCTGATCCTTTCAGCCTGTTGCATCTGGGGCCAACGTTGCTGGACCTGGTTGAAGTTCCCGCGCCCGGCAGCTTCCGGGGACACAGTCACGCCGCGCTGCTCGATGGCGCGGAGAGCGGGGAGAACGATGCTGTCATCGAGTGCATTTCCGGGTGTAAGAATCCCTTTGTAGTGGAGGACCGGTTGCAGGCGCGCCTGCTGGCGGTGCGCGAGGCGCGTTACAAGATGGTGCTCGACTTCAATTCGGCGACGGAGCAGTTGTATGACCTGAATGCAGTTCCCGGTGAGCTGCGGCCGCTGCCGTTGGGAGCGGAGAAAGCGGTTCGGCGACGGCTGCTGGACCGGGCCCGGCAGCATATTTCGGAGGCCGTGCAATCGCGGGACACAGAGTACCGCATGGCCGCGCGCTTGCGCGATCTTCGCCTGGCCGCTTCGGCTAGAATAGTCCAGCCCAGCGTCCGGACTTGCGTTTAGCATGACCGCATTGCGCCTTATGAGACGCGGTTGCCGGTCAGGCCGCCTATGACCCCTCTACGAATTCTCGTGGACAGCCTGGCTGACCAGGGTCTTACCAATGCCCAGATGACCAATGCCCGCGAGATCATCCGGCGGCTGGATCCAGATCGCTTTCATGTGAGCGTCTTTTGCCAGGGCTCGCCCGATCGCGCCGTGGAGCAGCGCCCCAACACGAGGTTGGTGCGACTGCCGCAGCAGCGGCGCACGGTCAGAATCTTCCGCGAATTCGTTCTGGGCCGCCATGAAATCCTCTTCTACGTGAAGTCGTCTCCTGCCAGTCGGCTCTATATGGGGCTGCGAAAACGCTGGCAGGACAGCCGCATCACCATCGGGGCCATCGAGTCGCAGTCGGACCTGCGTAATGAGCCCACGATTGCGCCCGAGGCGGTCGATCTCTGGGAGCGGACTGTCCTGCGCTGCGACTATCTGTTCAGTAATGCCGGGTCGGTGAAGCGAAGCCTGCAGCGGGAATACAACCTGCCCAGCGAGATCGTGCCCACAGGCGTGGACACCAGTTTTTTCACCCCGGCGTGGGACCGCCGAGCCAATTCCCGTCCTCTAGTTTTGTTTGTGGGATCGCTGCGTCCGTTCAAGCAGCCGCAATTGCTGCTGGAGGCAGCGGCCGGCTTTTCCGGCGCAGATTTTGTCCTGGTGGGCGAAGGGCTCATGGCGGACGAATTGAAAGAGCGGATCGAGCGCGAGCAATTGGGAAACGTCAGGCTCGCCGGCTTGCTGGGAGCGGACGAATTGAAGCGGCAATATCAGCAGTCTGATATCTTTCTCTTTCCCTCGACCTGGGAAGGGTCTCCGAAGGTCTTGCTCGAGGCCGCGGCGTGCGGCCTGCCGGTGATCGCGCGAAATGACTATCAGCCGGAAACCGTCTTGAATGGGGAGACCGGCTACCTGGTTGGTTCAGATGCTGAACTGTTTGGCCGACTGGGAGAGTTGCTCGCGTCGCCGGAGCAACGGCGGAATCTTGGAGAGGCAGGCCGCAAGCATAGCAAGAAGTTCGATTGGGACCCCATCGCGCGCCGCTGGGAAGAGGTATTTCTGGAAGTGATGTGGCGGAAGATGGCGGCCCGTGCCGCATGACTGCCGCCGGTTCCGCTATCCCGGAATTGTTCACGCCAAAGCAGCCCCTCCATGTCCTGACTTTGACCCCTTTCTATCCGGTGCTGGGTGACGATGCCCAAGGCTGTTTTGTGGCCGAACCGCTGGCGGAGCTGGCGCGTTTGGGGGTAGCAAACACAGTCCGCGCCGTCCGGCCGTTTTATCGTGGCGGTACAACCGTGGGCGCGTCCGCGGTTCCGGCGCGATGGGTGCGTTTTTTCTCCCTTCCCGGGGGGCGAGGTTTGTCCAGTGCGGGTGCCTTCCTTTTTGCCAGACTGCTTCCCGAGGTCCGGCGCCTGCACGGTTCGAAACCCGTGCAGGTGATCCACGCCCACTCCGCTCTGCCCTGTGGCCATGCCGCCACGCTGCTCAGCCGGGAGCTGAAAATACCCTTCGTGGTGACGGTGCATGGCCTGGATGCCTTTTCCAGCCGGCAGGTTGAAGGCCGGGTCGGGGAGTGGTGTGCTCGCATATCGCAATCCGTATATCGGTCGGCGTGCTCGGTGATTTGTATCAGCGAAAGAGTTCGCGATCAGGTGAGGGAGGGTGCCGGCCCGCGCGCGAACACGACAGTTATCTATAACGGGGTTGACCCAGAAGCGTTTTCTCCCGCCGACAGTGAACCGGACGAGCCCGTAATTCTCAGCGTTGGCAATCTTATTCCGATCAAAGGGCACGAGTTGCTGCTGCGGGCGCTTGCCGCCATCCACAATCAATTTCCCCGACTTTCGCTGGAGATCATCGGCGAAGGGCCCGAACGGCCTCGTCTGCAGAAGCTGGCCGCGGATCAGGGCATAGCCGGCAGAGTCCATTTTCGAGGACGACAGGGCCGCCGCCAGGTAGCCGACGCCATGCGGCGCGCTACGGTGTTCGCGCTGCCCAGCCGGTACGAAGGGCTGGGATGCGTGTATCTGGAAGCAATGTCGGCGGGGACACCGGTCATCGCATGCCGCGGCCAGGGAATTGAAGAAGTAATTGAGCAGGGAGTCAACGGATGTTTGATCGGGGCGGGCGATCTGCAAGAGTTAACGGATACTCTCGTCAGGCTCTTGCAGCAGCCTGAGCTGCGGCGAAGCATGGGTCAGGCGGCTCGTCGGACCATCCTGCAAGGATACAGCCTGGGCCACCAGGCAGCCCGTTTGTTCCGGCTCTACCGGGAGTGCCAGGCATGAGGCGGCGGCTGGTCATCCTGACTGAGATCATCGCGCCCTACCGTATCCCAGTATTCAATGCCCTGGCCCAGCGTGCGGAGATAGACTTGCATGTGATCTTTCTGGCGGAAAGCGACCCCAAATTGCGCGACTGGCTGGTCTATAAGGATGAGATTCGCTTTTCGTACCAGGTCCTGCCGTCCTGGCGGCGGGAATTTGCCGGACACAACCTTTTGCTGAACCGTGGTCTGAAAAAGGGGCTGCAGCGGGCGGCCCCGGACGCCATCCTGTGTGGAGGCTACAACTATCTGGCTTCATGGCAGGCCATGCGGTGGGCACGTCAGCGTCGGGTCCCATTCATTTTATGGGTAGAGAGCACGGAGCGGGACATTCGCGGCCGTAAGCGGGCGATCGAATTCCTGAAAAGGGGATTCATCAGGCGTTGCAGCGCATTTGTTGTACCCGGGAAGGCTTCGATGCAGTACGTTATGAATTATGGGGTGATCGAGGAGGACATTGTTACCGCGCCCAATGCGGTGGACACAGAACTCTTTGCCCAGCGGGCTGAGGAGGTTCGTCGGGAGGCAGAGAGGCATCGCCAGGCATTGCAATTGCCGCCGCGTTTTTTTCTCTTCGTGGGCAGACTGGTCCGGGAAAAAGGAGTGTTTGATCTGCTTGAAGCCTATGGCAAACTGAGTCCTGAATTACGCACACTGGTCAGTCTGGTTTTGGTGGGAGAAGGGACCGCTCGAGAGGAGGTGACTCGTCGAGCGCTGCACATTGCGCCAGGGCAGGTACGATGCGCTGGCTTCGTCCAGCGCGATCAGCTCGCCGGCTACTATGCATTGGCTGAGAGCTTCGTGTTTCCGTCGCATTCGGACACCTGGGGCCTGGTGGTGAATGAAGCCATGGCCTGCGGCTTGCCGGTGATCTCAAGCGATGCTGCAGGCTGCGCTGCGGACCTGGTCCAGGATCACTGGAATGGCCGGGTGGTTGGTCGTGGTGACGTGATCCAGTTGGCGTCTGCCCTGGAAGAACTGGGGCGGGATTCGGCGCTGCGTACGCGGATGGGGAATCATAGCCGGGAGCGTATCTTGAGATATTCGCCCGCAGCTTGTGCCGCCGGTATCGCCCAAGCGACGCTAGCGGCCGGAGTGCGAGGTCATGAATAGTCGCTTTTCGAAACTTATCGTTCCCGGCGTAATTCTGGCCATGAGCCTGCTGGCGGGTGGCGCGGCGCTATATCGTCCGGCCTACCTTGGCAACGCCTATTATCTGGGAGCACTGCTCTTCCTGCAGGGCCTTCTGGCGGCGATCTGGAAGTACGAGCAAAGATTCTTCCCGGTTCTGGTCGTGGCTTTTCTGTGGGCAGGCATGTCGGTCCCCTTTAGCACGGTATGGACGGCCGGGCGTTGGGCGGTGCTGGCGGTGGGTGCAATTGTGGGCTTCGCGCTTTACATCCGCGGTGCGCATCCTCGTTTTTTCACCTTCCACTTAGTGGCCGCGTTCACGGTCCTGGCAGCGTTGGTTTCCGCCGCCGGGTCGTCATTTCCCACGGTGTCGTTGATGAAGGGCTTGAGCCTGCTGCTGCTCTTTCTCTATGCCGCCACGGGGGCCCGGCTGGCGCTGCATGGGCGGGAAGAGAAATTCTTCCCCCGATTGCTGTTTGTGGTGGAGATCGTGGTATACGCCTCGGTTATTTTTTATCTGGTCTTGCGCAAGCCCATCTATGGCAACCCCAATTCTTTGGGCGCCATCATGGGCGTGGTGGCCGTGCCTCTGCTTTTTTGGGGGGTGCTGACAGTAGAGGGAAAGACCAGGCAAAGGCGCGCGATTTTCGTCCTTATGTTGAGCGTTGGCCTTCTTTTCTATAGCCAGGCGCGGGCGGGAATATTGGCCGCCTTAATCTCCTGCTGCCTGACTTGCGTGGTTTTGCGGCGGTACCGGCTTCTGATGCAGGGGACGGCCGCGTTTGTTTGTATGGCAGCCCTCTCAGTTGCATTAATCCCTTCCGAGCAGATCGAGGACATGCCCGTTCAGCGTCAGGACTCTTCTCTAGCAATGGCATTCCTTTACAAGGGCCATGAGAAGGGCGGACTGCTGGAGTCGCGTCTGACGCCGTGGGATGAAACTGTCTCTGTCATCCGGCAGCATCCCTGGTTCGGGAGCGGGTTCGGCACCGGGCTGAATAACTCCGTGGATGATGTCGCGGTGGGCGAGTACTCCACCGTCTCTGCTGCCACCCGCGAACATGGCAACAGTTACCTGGCGATCCTGGAGGGGGTGGGCTTGCTGGGCGTCCTTCCCTTTATGACCATGGTTGTGATGCTTGCGTTGAAACTTGGCGGCGTCTTCGCCTGGCTTCGCCGGACCGCAAACGTTCGCCACTACGTAGTCCCGGTCGCCATGATGTTGACTGCGGGTTTGGTCCATGCCGGTTTTGAAGACTGGCTCTTCGCGGTGGGTTACTATCTCACTGTCTTTTTCTGGGTGCTGGCGTTTTCCTTTCTGGACATCCTGCCTGTGCCCGCGGCCGTGGCCGTTTATCGCCCCCTTACTGACTTCGGCTTCGCGACTCTGGGGCGAACTCCAAACATCGCCGCCAGCGAGCGATGATGCATCTGTTCCTCAACGGTTTGGCGGCCAGCGCCGGCGGTGGACTTACCTATCTGCGCAATGTTCTTCCCCATCTTTCTTCCCGCGCGGGAGTGCAGGTGACCGCCGCCCTGAGCCCGCAGTTGCGGCGGGAGTTTGATGCCTTGCCCCGGGTTTCACTTCCTGAGATCGATCTTCCCGCGGGGGCGCTGAAGCGTTTCTGGCAGGAGCAGACGACGCTTTCAACCGCGATCCGGCAAAGTGGAGCCGACGTGCTGTTTTCCATCGGCAACTTTGCGCTGCATAAGTCCCCGGTGCCGCAGGTACTGCTTTCAAGGAACTCGCTCTACACCTCCCCCGATTTTCTGCGAGATGTCCGCCGGCGCGGCGAGTATGGTTTGTGGCTTGATACGCGGATCAAAGGCAGCCTGGCGCGACGTTCCATCGAGTGGGCCGACTCGACGGTCGCTCCCAGCGAAGCTTTCGCCCAGGAGTTGCGCCAATGGTCCGGCCGCGACGTGGTGGCAATCCATCACGGTTTCGATCCGCAGGCTTTTTTTCGCGACCAGACGCCCCTGGCAGCGAACATCCGGCAGAAGCTTGAGCTGGACAAGGATGCACTGCGCCTGCTCTACGTGAGCCACTACAACTACTACCGGAACTTTGAGACCCTGCTGCGGGCGCTCCCCCGGTTGCGCGAGCGGCTGGGCGGCCGAAAGCTCAAACTTTTTCTTACCTGCCGGCTGCGTTCGGAAGACAACCCTGGAAGCTACAGCGCCCAGGGAGCTTCGGACCTGGTCAAACAACTCGGGATTGGGGACGTCGTGGCGGAACTGGGTGCGGTCCCTTACGCGTTGTTGCACCAGGTATATCGCGAGTGCAACCTGTACGTTGCGCCGGCCTACGCGGAGTCGTTTGCGCATCCCCTGGTGGAAGCCATGGCCAGCGGGTTGCCCATTGTGGCCGCGGATTCGGCGGTGCATCGCGAAATTTGCCAGGACGCAGCGCTTTACTTCCCGCGTTTTTCGCCGGAAGAACTGGCCGACCAGGTCTGCCAGATCGCAGCTTCGCACGGATTGTGGAAGACGCTTTCGGACTGCGGGCGGGAGAGGTCGCGCGCCTTCTCCTGGAACCGGCATGTCGATGAGCTCCTAAATTTGGCTGCGAATCTTCTTGCTACAATTGACCCGGTTCGAAGACGAATAGGCCGGGCTTCGTGATTTTCTGAGCTGAGGTTGAGCGTGCTTCATCAACGCTACAAGGATATTTATTTCCTCCTGATTGCCAAGGCGACGTGGCCGAATTACTGGATGAAAAAGCTGCGTCATGCGGGGCGATCGGGGAACGGGCGTCGCCTCGACCTGCACCTGGGATGCGGGCCCAAATATCTTCCCGGCTTCGTTAACATCGACGCCAACCCGATGCAGAAAACTGATGTCTGGCTCGATGTTCGCTGCGGTCTGCCCTTCGCCAGCAATTCGGTTGATTCCATTTATTCCACGCACATGATCGAACATCTCTATCCCGACGAACTAGAGAAGCTGTTGCGCGAATGCGCGCGTGTGCTCAAGGCCGAAGGCGGGATGAGAATCATCGTTCCCAGCCTGTCGAACGCCATCCTTGCCTTCCAGCAGAAACGGCACGACTGGTTCTACGACAATTTTCCGCGCCATTTCGATTCCCTGGGCGGGCGCTTTTCCAATTTTGTTTTCTGCGATGGACAACACCGGACCGCCTTTGACTTCAGCTATCTCGACGAAGTCCTGCGCAAGGCGGGTTTTGGTGAAGTGACGGAATCGACGGAAGGGCAGAGCCGGCTTTACGGTGAGACCGTCCCGTCCTTCGAACCCGGCGATGCCGCGGGCCTGCCACACTCGGTGTATGTGGAAGCGTTCAAGTAGTCCTGGGGACCACATGCGCTGACTTCGGAGAGAATATGAGGTGTTGGCGTTCGCCGTCGCTGGCGACGCGCACGCGGGTTTACTTTCTTCGGGCCACCACGATCAGCGATGTCCCGATGGGAAGTCTGTGTCCACTGCTTACCCACCGGGTTTCAAGCTTCAACAGGGCCTTGAGTAATCCGTTGATTACTGGAAGCACCCGAAATTCTCTTAGAGTCAGAGTCTTCGCGTCGTCGGAGCCTGGACGCTGGTTCCAGGAACTCAGCTTTCGAAAGAGCCACACGAGGGGGAAAATGCAGGTCATGAATTGGCTCAGAAATTCCACACGGAATCCTGCTTCGACCAGCCGGTCGCGAATTTCTCGTGAGGAATAACGGCGGCAGTGGTGGGCCGCTTCGTCGAAATAACTCCAGAGATACTGATGTGCCGGAACCGTCAGCATGAGCCTTCCTCCGGGGGCGAGTGCGTCCCGCAGCGCGCGCAAGGTCTCCAGGTCTTCCGGCACATGCTCGAGAACATCAAACATGCCGATTAAATCGAAGGGTTTCCCAAAAGGGCAGTAGCGCACGTCGCCCTGCACCAGCGGGCCGGCAGATCGCTCCTGGGCGAAGCGCAAGCCATCGAACCACAATTCCAGGCCAACCACGGTGCCGTCGGGGCAGGCCTGACGCAGGACCCGGAGCACATTTCCGGTGCCGCATCCTACTTCGAGGACCCGATATTCCGGAGCGAGTGCAGAGACTAGCTGCCTGGTCATTCCAAAGATGAGGTGATTGCGCGCCTGAAACCAGAAATGGCGGTCTTCGACCTGGGCGAGTTGCTGGAAAAAAGCTGGATCGTATCCGCCGGAAGATTCAGACTGGGACAAGCGCGGTGTCTTCAACTCCTCGACAGGTTGGAGGCTGCTCATGAGGCCATTGCGGTCTTTCGTGCCATTGCGCCGAACTCGGTCACCGCGGATACGATGCGTGCCTGATCGCTCTCCGTCAAATCATTGTAGAAAGGTAAGCGCAGCACGCGCTCGCTCATCTCCTCGGTAATCGGGCAATCCCCGGGCTGGGCCCCGAATTTACGTCCCATACCGGAGAGATGCAGGGGCACATAATGAAAGACGCTCAGAATGCCCTGGGACTGCAGGTGCGAAATCAGCGCCTGGCGTTCTGCCAGCGAATTCATGATCAGATAAAACATGTGATAAGACTGCTCACACCCAGCCGGGACCACAGGTAACCGGACGCCGGTTTCCTGCGCCCAATACTTCAGATGCTGCCAATAAAATTCCCAGACCCGCTTGCGCTTGGCCTGGATCTCCACCCGGGCCTCCAGTTGCGCGTAGAGGAATGCCGCCAACAGGTCCGACGGCAGATAGCTGGAGCCAAGGTCCACCCAGGTGTATTTGTCGACTTGACCCTGCAGGAACTGGTTCCGGTTCGTTCCTTTTTCGCGAAGGATCATGGCCCGCTCTACCAGTTCGGGATCGTTCACCACCAGGGCCCCGCCTTCGCCGCAGGTGACATTCTTGGTTTCGTGGAAACTCTGCGTACCCACGCATCCAAACGTTCCGGTGTATCGACCCTTGTATCGCGCAAAGAGTCCATGCGCATTGTCCTCCACGATCCGCACTCCATGGC
The DNA here is from genome assembly GCA_963758435.1 of Terriglobia bacterium. Lineage (GTDB taxonomy): Bacteria > Acidobacteriota > Terriglobia > Terriglobales > Acidobacteriaceae > JAIQFF01. Next base: position 76,858 of record CAVWVN010000001.1, read on the forward strand.
GGCGTGCCACGGCTGCAATGGCATCCATCTCGCAAGCCACGCCGGCGTAGTGCACGGGAACAATCACCCGGGTTCGAGGGGTGATCAAGCGTTCGAGCTGCGTTTCATCCAGGTTCAGAGTGTCAGAGCGTATGTCTGCGAAGACGATGCGGGCACCACGCAGGGCGAAGGCGTTTGCGGTTGAGACGAAGGTGAAAGAAGGGACGATGACTTCATCGCCCGGGCCGCACTCCAGCAGTAGGGCGGCCAGTTCCAGGGCGTGAGTACAGGACGTGGTGAGCAGAACCTTCTGGACCTGCAATTCCTGCTCCAGCAGAGCGTGGCACCGGTGGGTGAAGGGACCGTCACCGGAGGCGTGGCCGTGAGCAATGGCCTCCCCAATGTATTTGTACTCGTTTCCAGCGAGGCAAGGCCGGTTGAATGGGATGGCGTAGCTCATAGTTTGCGAAACACGAAGAGTTTCTGGGTGCCGTAGTCGCCCGCCGGGGGGAGGGCGGCAAACCATCGATTCCATTGCGCGTCGGGATCCGCAACATTCAACGGTGCCTGGGTAGCCTGGGCCAACAGAGGTTTCAAGACGCGAGTGCCAACGTAGTAGGTGCTCGCGAAATTGCAGAGCTCGACGAGCTGCATCTCACCCGCCACGGCCGAGGTCACCTGGTCCTCATCCAGGTACTGATTGAAAGGAGGCATGGGGATCGGGTCCAGGCCCCACTCAGCGCGGAATTCGTTGAGCCGGCGCCAACCTTGCAGAGTTGCTTCGGAAAGGAGCAGCGTTCCCCCCGGTTTCAGCACGCGTACACACTCGCGCAGGCCCTGCAGCTGGCGGTCCCATGTGCCCAGGTTGATCAGTACCCTGATGACGACCGCCTTGTCATAGGCTGTGGACGGCTCCTTGAGTTCGGTGATGTCACCTTCCTCGAATTCAACCGAGCCCACCAGTCTGTCCGTCATGCCGGCAGCACGCAAGCGTGCCTGCTCGATCATCTTGGGAACGTAATCCAGGCCGCGCAGCCGAATACGCCGCGCGCATGCGAGTTGCAGCGACGAATAGCCGTTGGCACAACCCGCATCCAGAACATGGTCGCCATCGTCCAGGCGTTTGGCGATCTGGTCAATCTCCATCTCGATGACCCGGTGGTCGGACCACGAGGCGGCCGATGCCTGCCCATGTTGGTGCGCCTGCCTGGTCCAGAAATCGTAAACCTCGGCCTGGGTAAATTTCGTGGTCATCGGGCAGAGCCGCCTGCCATGAGGCTCTCTACCTCTCGCTTTGTGTTGCCCGATCGAACCACATAAGGCGGTTTCTGCAGGCTCCGAAAATGCATGCGGGCCAGGTATTCTCCGATGATTCCCAAGGCGAACAACTGGGCCCCCGAGAACAGGGCAACAATCGAAGCGAGAAAAGGGAAGCCGGGGACCGGATTCCCATACCTGAAGTAACGAATCAGGACGAAGCCCAGTACGCAAAAACCAAAGAAGGTAAACGCGAAGCCCACCAGGCTGGCCAATTGCAGCGGCAACGTGGTGAAGCCGGTCATCATATTCATGGCGTGAGTGATGAGTTTGCGGAAGGTGTAACCGGAGGTCCCTTGCCGGCGTGGTTGATGGGCCACCGGCACGGCCGCAAAACGATTCGTGCCCCAGGTGAGCAAAACGTCTATGGACACGAACGATCCTTCATAGTGACTGAATGCGCCCGCCACCTCGGCGCGAAAAGCACGAAAGGCAGACACCTGGCGAGCGATCTTTGCCCCCATGACGTTTTGCAGCGCCATCTTCGTGGTCAACGAAGCCAGGTCGCGGAAGAGGCCGTGCTCTTCGTTCTCGGGCGTACCGTAGACAACATCGAAGCCTTGGGCCAAGAGCGTGAGCAATTTGGGAATCTCCTCGGGAGGGTGCTGCAGGTCATCATCGAGGGTCACGATCACGTCATATTGCGTTGCCCGAATACCGCACAGAAGAGCATTGTGCTGGCCGTAGTTGCGCATCAGGTTGATGGGATGAATCCAGGAATTTCGCTCGGCCAGTTGACAGATGACGTCCCAGCTCTGGTCCGGGCTGCTGTCGTTGACCAGCACCAGTTCGTAGGCCGATGCAATTCTGCTGAGGACTTTCTCCAGGCGTTGCACTAACTCGGGCAGGATGGTTGCGCTGCGGTACACCGGCACCACCACCGAGAGTCCGCGGGGTCGCGAATCGATGCTATGAATCATGGCCACCATCTGCCAGTCCACAGTGCGTCATGGTACATCGCACCGCTGAACGGCATGATTGAGGACGCATAAGTGCGCGCCTTCTTCGAACACTGGAGGTTGAAAGTGTGGCGATTCTACATGGCGGCAAAGCGCAGGAGCAAGGGGGAAACCGGCCGAATGGACGTATCAATCGCGGTGCGGGGTTACTTGGCGAACTTTGCGGCGCCTTGGACGCTTCGCACGGTGGTGCGGTTCGAGTGTCGCAAGTCTTGCCAGAGTCTTAAACCGTGAAGGACGCAAAGAAAGCCGCCAAGGACGCAAAGAATCTGGACTCGGAAGATTCATGGATCGTCGTTCAGAATGCGCCGGAGCGGTGTGCTATTTTGATCACGCGGAGGAATCTTGATCGATAGCCCACGAGCGTCTTTCAACCGACGCATGGCGACAGTCCTGGTTCTTCTGATCGTCCTGGCCATCTACAGCTATCCTTATCTGGCTACCACCAGAACATTGCAATCAAGCCAGGTCCCATTTTCTTTCGCCGCGGACCTTAGCCTTTACCTGAATCTGAGCCAGCTGGGTTGGCTGCACATTCAGCCTGCCGTAAACCCTTACTACGGCACTCCGATGCAGCCCGGCCTGTTTGGATATCTCACATTCGATCTTGCGTTCAAAGTTTTTGGCTGGCTGGAGAACATTGCCGGCCACAACCTCTGGTGGAGTGTACTGATCTGGAATTGGCTTTGGTGGACGGCCATCTTTGCCGGAGCCCTGTGCTTTTTTCGGTTGGCGCTGCCCGAGGAAACTTCACCAGTACTGTGGCTCGGCATAAGCCTGCTCTTCTTCTTCAACTTCGGAGTGCTCAAGTCGTTGCTCGTGGCCTGGCTGCATTTTCCATCCCTGGTCAGATTTGAAGCGTTGAGTCTGCCCTACATCCGCGTCTTCTTCCCCCAAATTCCGGTCGCGCTGCTGCTTTTCTATCTCGCGCTTCAGATTCGTGTGCTGCGGTCCTCGAAGTGGTATGACTGGGCCGGAATGGGAGCGCTGCAGGCGGTTGCGCTTGCGACCTTTCCCTATGCCACGCTGATGATGGCGGGTAGCACTTTCGCGGTCGTGTTGGGCTGCTTTCGTTCGTCATTGCCTGGCGCCCGGCTCAAGGCGATTATCCCTTACGGCCTGGCATGTGCCGCCATAGACTCCATTTTTTTTCTGCACCGGATGGCGCGAGGGACACAGGACTCGCAGTTTTCGTTCGTCAGGTTCCGTCCCTCGCACATTTTCGATCTGACCGGCGGCGTGGTGATTTTGCTCCTCCTGCTGGGCCTTCTGACCCTGATTCTCCCCCCGCTTGGGTCGCGCGAAGCCAAGTGGACTGTGGTGGGACTGGGCACCTCCAACGCGCTGCTGATGCTGGCCGATGTCGTAGCGGCGCCTTCGCTGCTGTTGTCCTCTCACGGCGGCTACTTTCTGCACTGCACCGCAGCGCTCGAGACCACTTATCTCCTCTCCGGGCTGGGGATGAGGTTTGAGCGCATCCGTCCATGGATGAGACCTGCATGCCTCACCGCCATTTTTCTGGTGACGGTCAATGGAGCCATGCTCGCGTTGGGCAACTACCGGTCTTTCTTGCCGCAAAACTTGGAGATAAGTGACCTGGCGCGGGCGGTCGGTTCGGTGCAGATCGATGATCGAGACCTGATCATTGCCCGGGCTGACAGCGTGGACGACCTGTGCTCATGGGTCCCATTGTTGAATCGGGCGACCGTGCTATTTTGCCGCAGTGCGCAATACGAACTGTCGGATGCGGAGCGGCGTGGTATGCATCGCTTGCGGCAGGCGTTCTATCTTTACTTCATTGGCAAGGACAGTCACTGGGTGGATGGAGTCATAAGCGACCCAGCAGCCCTCACTGGACAAGACCGGTTGGCCTTCGCGGGCGAAATTAACTCGTCCGACAAGGACACCCTGGATACGGGCAAACGGGAAATTACGGCGGAGCTGATTCCCCGGCTGGCGGAGGTGGAAGAGCAGCAAGGTCGAGCGCGGGATTTCTTTCGTCTCTACGCACGGGTTCTGGTGATTGATCATGCGACACATCCTATTTTCGTGAAGCAACGCTTGTCGGCATATCTGTGGATTGACTCGGAGCAAAAGCTCGGCGACTTTGTAGTGTTGTGGTGCAGACCCAACCCAGGGCGTGGGGAGAAGGATTCTTTACATCGAGAGAGTTCCGGGAAAGTACTCCCTGTCAGCCCGGATCCTGGAGTTGAGGCAGGGCCGTGGCGGTTGCGGGGACCGAGGCGAGGGCGGGAGCATGGTCGCGGGTGAAGCGGCCTTTCATTCTCAGGAAAGCCTCCTCGAAATATCTTCGCGACAGGTATGCCAACCCGACGGCTGCGCCTCCGGCGATCAGGAACCTGATAACCACCGGCGCGAAGTGCCCATCCGACGGAAGCAACTGGGGCCAATAATTTCTCAGCAGCTTGTCGTAAACCCGGAAAACCATCAGGTGGATCAGGTACAAGCCATAGCTGATGTAGCCAAAGAACCGGAGCGTGGCAGAGTTCACGTAACGCTTGCGGGGGCTAGTGCCCAGCAATAGAAAAAGAAGGAGAACCCCGGCAAAGAAAATTTGGACCACGCTGTATTGCAGGGCGGCGCCGAGGGTTTGCTGCATGGTCAGGATGCCGAATCGGGCGCCCACGCCGGTGAAGATCAGGGCCAACACCAGCAACCCAGCGCAAAGCCGGGCCACTCCGGCCCGGGTCAGGGAACTGCGCAACACGACCGCCAGCAAACTGCCCATGGCTAAACCGTCCGCTACGAACCAGGTGTACCAGCCAAGACCGGCTGTGTATCCGTAATGGAAAGCGACGCCGCGGAGTAAGGGGACGACTACGCAAAACGCGGCCGAAGCCAGGCCAATATTTTGAGGGTTCAATTTACGGACCACCGCAGGCCACACGATGTAATAGTGTTCTTCCACCGCGAGCGACCATAACGGGCCATAGTCAGCCGGCACTCCGAACAGGTTGGTCAGATTCGCCAGGTAAATAAAGCTCAATCCCAGAAAGCCCGCGGAAGCCTGGTGGAGAATGGCCAGAAGAACCAGGAGGGAATAGTAGGCGGGCAGAATTCGCAGGGCGCGGCGAGTGTAGAAGCGCGAGTAGTAGCGGGGCTTGTTGCGGGAATCGAGCAAGATCCCGGTGATCAAAAAGCCGGAGAGCACAAAGAACAGGTTGACGCCCATCCAGCCCGGTTTAGTGGCAAGAAGAAATATTCGCGACCATCCCGTAAAGTGAAGTCCGCTGTAGGGCCAGAAGAAGGCGTGTAGAAGGAGAACGCCCAGTATGGCCAGGCCCCGCAGGGAATCCAATTCGGGCATGACCGGACGGATCAACTTCTCTGAAGCCACGAAGGTCGGGTGCTGCTTCACTCACTCACGTCGAAAGAGATCTGCGTCAGGACGAAATTATACGTTCGTGTACTCCTCGTGAACCAGGCACGTTAGTATATTCCCGCAAACGGAGGCAGCGGAATGTGCGGCATCTTCGGCATCCTGGCGACGAACGGCACCGTTCCCCCGTTGGTGCTGGAGCGTGCCACGGATACGCTGGCCCACCGCGGGCCGGACGACCGGGGGACGGTAATCATTCAGGCCAAGACCGTGCCGCGCCTCGAAATCGGGCTGGGCAGCCGGCGACTGGCGATTATTGATCTCTCTCCCCAGGGCCATCAGCCGATGCAGGATCCTGAAACCGGCAACTGGATTGTTTATAACGGTGAAATTTACAACTTCCGCGAACTCCGGACGCGGCTGCAGGGCGAAGGCGCGCGCTTTGTCAGCCAGTCCGATACCGAAGTGCTGCTCCAGGCTTATGGTTACTGGGGCGAGAAGTGTCTGGGCGAGCTGCGCGGGATGTTTGCCTTCGCCATCTGGGATGCCGAACGCTCACGACTGCTGCTGGGCCGCGACCCCATGGGCGTCAAGCCGCTCTACTATTGTTCGGCAGGCGCTTATTTCCTATTTGCTTCTGAGCTGCGCACCCTGTTGGGCACAGGACTCATTCCGCGACGGCTCGATCCCGCCGGCCTGATCAACTACTTAAATTTTGGATCGGTTTACGACCCCATCACCATGATTCAAGGAGTGTCCGCGCTGCAGGCGGGACACTACGCGGTGTGGGAGAGCGGGCGGCTCCAGGACACCAGGTACTGGGACTTGGCATCGCACGGTCAGGCCAGGACGGCCGCAAGTTACCTGGTGGGCAATACGACGGCACGGAAGAGTCTGGAGAATGATATTTATGCCACGCTGGATCAGGCCGTACGCATGCAGACCGTGAGCGACGTTCCGGTAGGCCTGTTTCTTTCCGGAGGCATCGACTCCAGCAGTCTGGCCGGTATTCTAAGCCGGGCAGGGACCCGGCCCAACACGTTTTCCGTTATCTTTCGCGAAGCGGAATACAGCGAAGCTGAATATTCCCGCGCGGCCGCCCGGGCGTTCGGCACCGAACACCAGGAGATCATGGTTTCTCAGGGCGACGTGCTCGACGCGATCCCCTACGCGCTCCAGGCCATGGACCAGCCCACCATCGACGGTCTCAATACATATCTGATCGCGCGACAGACGCGCGCCGCCGGCATCAAGGTCGCCCTTTCCGGTCTGGGCGGGGACGAGTTGTTTGCCGGCTATTCCAGCTTTCGTGACGTTCCCCGCATGGAGCGCTTCGATCGGTTCTGGGCGCATTGGCCTGCGATCCTGCGGCGACCTCTGGCGCGGATGTTTTCCGCGCTGGCTGCGGACACAGACCAAAACCGGAAACTCGCCGTAATGGGAGAGCGGGCCCTCCATCCCTACTTCCTGGTGCGTGCCCTCTTCATGCCCGCGCAGCTCAACTCGCTGCTGGCCTCGGTCGATGAAGCAGCGCTGGCGCGGGCGAATGCTCCTGCGAGGGACAGCCTGCTGCACGCTCGTGAACTCGACCCGATCAATCGCGTTTCGTATCTGGAAGCACGCTGCTACATGCTGAATACCCTGCTGCGAGATGCCGACGTGATGAGCATGGCCCACGGACTTGAGTTGAGAGTCCCTCTCATCGATCATCAGCTGGCCGACAAGCTGATGGCCCTGCCGGGCGCGTGGAAGCTGGATCGTAATGTGCCGAAGCCCTTGCTGGTCGGGGTGCTGAAGGGAGCGTTACCGGGCGAGATCGTGCACCGTAAGAAGCAGGGCTTCACCCTTCCCTTTGAACGCTGGATGCGGGAGATTTTACGGACAGATGTGGAAACGGCGCTGCAGAAAATTGGCCGCGGTCCGCTTGGGCCGTTGCTCAGCCAACCGGGCGCCATGCAGGTGTGGGATGATTTCCTGAATCAGCGGACTTCATGGTCCCGCGTCTGGTCGCTGTATGTGCTCGAGCGGTGGTGTGAGCTGAATTCGGTGTCAGTGTGAAGGTTTTGAAAGGGCCGCCACGAACCGCGTGGAGACAGCCGCCCTCGGCTGTCCAGTCGAGCGAAGCTCGACCGGTCTCCGGCCGCAAGAAAAATCAGCGGAGCTGCGCTCCGCCGGACAGCCGAGGGCGGCTGTCCCCAAGTGCTGACACCTACTCCAGAGTGTTCCATGTAAGATGTTCACAGCATATTCCCATGCCATGCAGGAATTAGAAGAACCCAGGCAGATCGAGGTTGCCGCTCCGCCAGTTTCGCTTCCCGTGAGCGTGATTGTTCCGGTGCGAAATGAGGCCCACAACCTGGGGCGCTGCCTGGAATCGCTCCGCGGGGTGGGCGAGGTGTACGTTGTCGATTCCGCCAGCATTGACGGCACGGTGGAGATCGCACGCTCCTTCGGAGCCAAGGTGGCGCAGTTCCACTACGCCGGGGGTTGGCCCAAAAAGCGCCAGTGGGCGATGGATACGCTTCCTCTCGCCTACGATTGGGTTTTTCTCGTTGATGCCGACGAGGCCCTGACTCCTGAACTGGCTGCAGAAATGTTTCGGGCCATTCAGGATGTACGCTTTGACGGCTACTACATCGCCCTGGAGATGGTTTTCCTGGGTCGGCCATTGCGCCACGGCGGAGCCGGATTTTATAAGCTCTCACTCTTTCGACGGGGAAAAGGCCGCTTCGAGTGTCGCCTCAGGGACCAGGACGCCTCCATGGCGGACATGGAAGTGCACGAGCACGTAATCGTGGAAGGCAAGAGCGCAAGGTTGAAACATGCGTTGCGGCATCACAACGTGGAATCCATCTCGCGCTACATTCAGAAGCACGACGAATACTCCAACTGGGACGCCCGGGTGTGGCTCGAAGGGGATGCGAATTCCGCCGGCCTGCCACCGTCCCTGTTCGGAAGTCAGGCGCAGCGGCGCCGCTGGCTTCGTAAGCGACTCTTTGCTCTTCCCGGTTCCTCTCTGCTGTTGTTCATCTACCGGTACGTCTTTCGTCTCGGGTTCCTGGATGGTGTGCCCGGCCTGATTTACTGCGGTTTTCAAGGCCTCCAGTTTTTTCACATCAAAGCCAAAATCTACGAGTTGCGCAGCCGGAAGGATTGACGCGGTCTCATGTGCGGAATTGGCGGCCTGGCCAATTGCGGAGACAAAGAGACGCTGGCGCGCATGACGGCGATCCAGGCCCACCGCGGCCCCGACGATTCCGGCCGGTGGGAGCAGCGCTTTCCCGATGGCTCCTACTTTGCCCTGGGCAGCCGCAGGCTCGCCATCCTCGATCTCTCTCCGCCAGCGCGTGAGGCGAATAGCGAAGAACAAAGGCATCAACCACGGAGGACACGAAGTACACGGAGGGGTTCCTGCGAGCCGCGGCGTCTCCTTCATGGTTGATGCCTTTTCGTTACCGCCTGTGTAGGCATGTCTCTCTTACGGTCGTGCTATAGTTCGGAAAACCAGAGCACAATACTGTTTCCTATGTCGGTCGCGGCTCGGCTTAACTACTACCGTCGCGTTTCCAGCGCTTATTTGTTGCCAAGGAAGAGCCAGCTCACTTTCTGGCATGACCAGCCGCAAGTGAATCCCCGCGCGTCCATGGGCCAGCTCGGGGAATACTACATGCCCTTCCTCGAGAAGGCGGATTACATTGGACTGTACGATGCCGATGGAATTCCTCTGCTCAACTACCACGGCAGAATTGGCCTGCAGTACAACCCCATTGCGACCGCGCAGTGGGGGCTGGGGAACTTCAATGTTTTTCTTCGCTCCAAAGACCCGGAGCGCAAGAGAAGGTCTGTCGCCGCAGCCGACTGGCTGGTGAAGCATCTGGAGCCGAATTCCGTTGGTGTTCCGGTCTGGAACCATAGGTTCGATTGGGAGTACCGGAGCCCGTTGAAAGCTCCCTGGTATTCCGGGCTCGCCCAGGGGCAGGGAATTTCCCTGCTGGTGCGGATCGGGCGGGAAACCGGCAAGGCCGAATATCTCGAGGTTGCCACGCGCGCGTTCGACAGCTTTTTGAAGTCAACTGAGGATGGGGGAGTCGTCTTCACCGATGAACGCGGCGACATCTGGTTCGAGGAGTACATCGTCTCGCCGCCCACCCATATCTTGAACGGCTTCATCTGGGCCGCGTGGGGCGTGTATGACTTCTTTCTGGCCACGGGAGAGAAGGCGGCGGAAAATTTGTTTGCCCGGGCGGTCAACACCCTGCGTGAAAATCTCGACCGCTACGATCTCGGGTTCTGGTCGCTTTACGAGCAGTCGGGCACGCGCCTGCCCATGGTCGCCAGCCGTTTCTATCATCAGTTGCACGTGGCACAGCTGCGCATGATGCACCGGTTGACCGGCGACGACGTGTTTTCCCGATACGCCGATCGTTGGGAGACCTACGCCCGGAGCCGGACCAAGCGGACGCGCGCTCTCTGTTACAAGGGTGCGTTCAAGCTGTGCTATTACTAGCGCTCCGATTCCGGCGATTCCAGGGCTTCAACCGCTAAGGACGCTAAGAATTCGCAAAGGGCGCAAAGAAGAGATCTCGGAGAGATATTGAAGATCCTCTACGTCTCACAATATTTTCCACCGGAGATGGGAGCGCCCGCCGCCCGGGTCGCTGAACTCTCGCGCTATTGGGTGCAGGAAGGGCACGAGATCACGGTGCTGACCGGGTTTCCCAATCACCCTACGGGCATAGTGCCGCCGGAGTACCGCCGTAAGTTTCGCAGACTCGTGGCACAGGAAGAAATCAACGGGGTGAAGGTTGTCCGTTCCTGGCTGCTGCCCTTTCCCAACCGCCGGACGTACGAGCGCATATTGAACTACAGCTCGTTTTGCCTGTCAGCGGCCGGCACCGGACTATTCGCGGAGCGTCCGGACGTGGTTATCGCCAGCTCACCCCAGTTGCTGGTCGGTCTTTCCGGGTGGTGGCTGGCGCGCTGCAAGCGGTCACGCTTCATCTTTGAGGTTCGCGACCTTTGGCCAGAGTCGCTGGCGGCGGTGGGTGTGGGCACGGCGGATTCTTTGGTCTATCGCACCCTGGCCCGGATTGCCGCCTTCCTGTACCGGAATTCCGATCACATCGTGGTCGTCACTCCGGCCTTCAAGGAGTACCTGGTGCAGCATATGCGGGTGAGGCCGGAGAAGATTTCGATCATCGAAAACGGAGTTGAGGCGGAGCTGTTCAGTCCCAGGAAGGAGAGCGATCTGCGATCCGGGCTGGGGGCCGAGGAAAAATTTGTCGTTTCCTATATTGGAACCATGGGCAACGCCCACGGCTTGCAGACCATGGTTGAGGCTGCGGCCCAACTGCAGGACAAGGCACCCCAGGTCTTGTTTCTGCTGGTAGGGGAAGGGGCGGAGAAGGAACAACTGGTTTCTCTGGTTCGCTCCCGCGGTCTCACCAACCTGCGATTTGTAGGCCAGCAATCGCGGGAGAAGATACCGGCCTATATCTGCGCATCGGATTCGTGTGTGGTCCTGCTCAGGCCGTCCGAGATCTTCAAGACTGTCATTCCCAGCAAGATGCTGGAGTTCATGTCTTGCGCCCGACCGGTAATTCTCGGGGTTGAGGGTCAGGCACGCCAGATTCTTGAGGAAGCGCAGGCAGGAATCTGCATCGAGCCAGGAAATTCGCAGCAACTGGCGGAGGGGATTTTGCGCCTCTCCGGCGACGCGCAACTGCGGGAGACCCTGGGTCGTAATGGACGCCGTTATGTCGTCAAGCGTTTTTCACGGCGCCAGACCGCGTTGGCTTATCTCCAGGTGTTGAGAGAACTGCTGGGAGAAGGGAAGAGGCGCGCGGTCGCGGCCTGAGCAGAAATCGCACTAAGGCCGGATGGCTACAATGCTGACCGCGGTGACAGCCTGCATGGCGGCTTCTATGGTCCGGGACATAACCACTTTCCGCGCACTGCTGGGGACGAACAGGATGTCGTCCGCCTTCATGGGAAGGTCAGGCACCTTGGCCTGCAGCATCTTCTTCAACTCGATCGGGGTTTCCATCATTCCGTTCGGCCCTTTGCGAAGGATCCTGACGCCGTTCAACTTGGCCGTCGAAGTGGTCCCTCCCGCCAGGGCGATCGCCTTGAGTACGGTCAGATTGTCACTGTCCATCAGAAATCCACTGGGCCGGCCTACTTCTCCCACGACGTAGACCACGTCGGCTTTGTGCACCAGGATGGTGTCGCCCGGAGAGACCAGGATGTTGCTGGCGGGGTTGTCGGTCAACTTACGGCTCAAGGGCACATTCACCGGCTTGTCAGACTGGTTACGATGGGTCACGGTAATGCTCTGACCCGCCTTGTCGGTGAACCCGCCGGCGGCCGAGATGACGTCGAGCAAGCGCGGCTCACCAATGATTGGATACACTCCCGGTCTGGCGACTTCACCCAGCAAGCTTGCACCCTGTGAAACGGATTGATCGACATTCAAAGTGACGTGTGGATTTTTTACGAATCCGCCGTCCGAGAGCCGCTTTTCGATCAAGGCCTGGGCTTCTTCGACGGTGAGGCCAGCCAAATGGACGTAGTCGATCAGGGGCAGGTACACGTCGCCATTGTTGCCCAGACGGCTCTTGGTGTTGAGTTCGGGTACGTTGTAAACGCTGATGTCGAGCAAATCTCCCGTACCCAGCCGCGCGTCCATGGCGGCTTCGTCGGTCGTCGCGGATACTTCAGGGTGGGACGGGGCAGGCACGGCGGCGGGGAAAACTGGTTCGACGGGTTGCTGCGCAGGCTTGGGTGATTGAATTTGCGCAGCACCCATCACAGCCAACGCCACAATCAGCAAGAGAAAAACTGGAACATACCGCAGCCGGGCCGGAATCCTGGCGAAGGACGACATCTCTGGACCTCTTGGCATGGTGGCGAGAACAAGAGTCTAGCACAGCCGAGCGCAGGTTCCCGTTAACTGCGCGGGGACAGCCGGCGCTCGGCGATGGAGTCGGACAAATCCATCGCAATTTTGGCTCCACTGCAAAGGCGGTCGAATTAAACTTCGCCGCACCACCGCCAGCGGCTTTCACTCACGTGAATCAGATCTTCACCCAAAAGGAGATTTACTTTCCGATTGCGGTCCAACTCCCGAAGTGAAAACGTGGGTTAACCTTTCCTGCACTCGTCCCAAGTTGATGATTGCGGCACAAATTTGACGGCTGCTATATTGCGAAACAAGTAGCTGTCAAATTCCAAGAAGCTTGTTCATAGCGCAACAGCTCTCAGCGTGTGCAGTCGTGCATGGCTGAACTGGATGAAAAACCGGTTAGCGGAAGAACAGGTTTGAGATTTCCAGGGAGCGGAATGGACAGTGCGAGTTGGTTCTTGACGGCTCCTGGTTCGGGACCACAACTCTGAAATCTGCATCCATCTACCGGCCGAGGAAAATCAGTTGACGCTCTTCTACCTGGGCATGTTTGCCACGTCGGTGCTGGCTTCGGTTGTCCTGACCAGGTACATACGCAATTTGGCAACGGTTCGGGGCTGGGTCGCGGGCCCGGGCACGGACCGGCACTTGCACAAGCGGCCCCTGCCGCGGCTTGGCGGCGTCGCCATCTTCCTGACGTTCTGGTTCAGCTGCGCCATGGCCTGGCTGGTGGGCTGGTGGCACCCTCGCCTGGATTTCTGGTTTTCGTCAGGCGCGCTGCTGACCATTCTGCTGCCCGGCTCCCTGATTTTTCTGCTGGGCCTTTATGACGACCTGCATCCTGTTGGTCCGTACTTCAAGTTCGCCGTGCAGGTGCTGGCCGGGATCATGTTGTTTGCGGGTGGACTGCGCATTCTGGACCTGCCGGTCCTGTTCAGCGGGCACCATCTTTCCTGGCTGATCGGGCTCCCGCTCACGATTTTGTGGGTCCTCGGCGTCACCAACGCATTTAACCTGATTGACGGTCTGGACGGACTGGCGGCGGGTTCCGCGCTGTTCTCCACCCTGGTGGTCTTCGTGGTTGCGCTGGTCAGCCACTCCTACTTTGTGTCGGTGACGACCCTGGTCCTGGCGGGCGCCATTCTCGGCTTTCTGCGCTTCAACTTTAATCCCGCAACTATTTTCTTGGGGGACTGCGGGAGTCTGTTCGTGGGTTTCATGCTCAGTGCTCTGGCATTGCAAGGCATGCAGAAGTCGCCGACCCTGGTTGCCGTCGCCATTCCCGTGGTCTCATTCGGTCTCCCCATATTGGAGACAACTCTTTCCGTGGTGCGCCGTCTCATCAGTGGCCGGCCGGTATTTACAGGTGACCGTGAGCACATCCATCACAAACTTCTGCAACGAGGTCTATCGCAGCGCCAGGTCGTGATGATCCTCTACCTTGTATCTGCCGCCTTCGCCATGCTCAGCCTGTTCATGCTCTGGCCCACGGGGAGCACGGTGGGGCTGGTTTTGGCGGTGCTGGGCATCGGGATCTGGCTTGGAGTGCAGCACCTGAACTACCTGGAGTTCGGAGAGTTGCGCCGGGTGGCCCAGCGCTCGCTCGAGCAGCGGCTTATTTTCGTCAACAACCTTGCCATTCGCAGGGCGGCCGAGGAACTCATAGTGGCTTCCGATTTCGAACAACTGTGCCGGGTTCTCGAAGCTGCCTTCAGCAGCAATGATTTCGACGCCTTCGAGTTGCACCTGCTGCATCCACCGGATGAATCGGCTGAAAACCATGACTGGCAGGTTGTTTCCGCCAGCAAACCGCATTTTCAGTGGAAAAAGCGTGGCAGACACTTCAACGCCGAGGCGGTTCCGGGGTGGAGCCTCACACTCGATCTGGTGGCGAACAACAATCGCCGCAGCGGTTCATTCACCATCTACCGTCTCTATGACAGGCGGGATCTGCAGCTTGACATGAATCTCTTGACCTCACTATTTCCGCTGGCCCTGGCAGACGCATTGGATCGCGTGCTGCGCCAGCCTGTCGAAATCGAGGTCGCGCCTCCACCTGCCGCGGCTGCCCAAGCCAGTTAGTCTCTGGCTGCCACCTCTCACCTTCCAGCCAAACGCCAATGCAGCCAGATCCAGACAGAAAACCAGCCGCTGGAAATTAAAAGCTTTTTATCCACAGGTTGAACCAATCGCGCTACTTCTTGCGGAGTGCAGCCGCATTTAATTTCTTACTTCGCTTCCGGCAGGAGAACCCAGCAAGATGGACTCGTACAAGTTTCGCGACGCTCACTTTGTCGGTTTGCAAACGGCGGTGTTTTGTGTGGCCTGTGAATTGATCAGCGAAAACAACACTCCGCGCTGTCTGGCGTGCGGAAGCGTGGCTGTGATCAGCCTGTCGCGCGTTTTAGGGGGATCGCTACGACGCCAGCAGACCGCGCATCTGATTGCCGACGCCGAACTCGATCGCCTGGTGCACGAACTGCTGCGCACCGTGCCCCTGTCGTCATCTCCGGCGCTGGACAACCGACTGCCGGTATCGTTTGCTTCGCTGGCCCCTGGGCGCAGTCATGTCAGGCGTACCCAGCAGCAGCCCACGGTTGTGCCGATCGATTCCGCGCCGTTTTCATATCCTGCGGAGGTTGATCTGGAGCCCGCCATCAGCTTGATCGCCGAGCGGGCGCAAACCCTGACGGGCGCGAGCGGCGCCGCCATCGCCCTGCGCAAGGGTGACGAAATGGTGTGCCGGGCCCGCGCTGGGCGCAATGCGCCTGACCTGGGTGTCCGTCTTCAGTCCGATTCCGGGATTTCCGCCGATTGTGTACGTACGGGTCAGGTCGTGCTTTGCCACGATGCGCAAGACGATCCTCAGGTGGATACGGGGGCGTGCCAGCGGCTGGGAGTGCGATCCATCCTGGCGGCCCCGCTTCGCCATTTCCGCCGAACACTCGGCGTGTTCGAAGTCTTCTCCAGTGCGCCCCATGCCTTTGCCGAGCGCGACGTCGCCACCATGCAGCTTCTTTCCAGCGTGATGGTGGCCGCTCTCTCCCGTCTCTCACCTCAGCGCCAGACCGCCTGAAGCCGTTAGTCACGAAGGTACACGAAGGAAGCTACCGCGGGGCGTCGTGGGTGCTTGGTGTTGTTTGGGGAAGGGTTTTGGGATTGCCGCGCGAAACTTTTTTCTTTCCCGGCAAAGTGATGTGTGCGGCGCAGCCGTCTGAGGTAATATGTTAACAACTTTGTATGGAACCCACCGGGATCAAGCCCGCCGGTATTTCCCGGCAGTCCAAATTTGCAACTGAGCGTCGTCACGCTTTGCGGCACAGAACGCACAGTCCCGCCTACGCCAGGGTGAATGAATCTCCGGGAGACGCGCCGGAGCTCAGCGAAATTCTCGACATCAGCGAAGCCGGTATGTCCATCCAGACGTCAGCTGCGTTTCCGATCGAACACGATCTGAGCCTGTGCCTGGACCTTTCGGAAACAAAAACGCGAATCCGGACCAGGGGGCAAGTAGTCTGGTCGGACACTTCGGGACGTGCCGGAATTCGTTTTGCCAGGTTACCGGAGGATTCCCTGGACCAGCTCAAAGAGTGGTTGTTTGTGAACGTACTTACCGCTTTTGACAATGTTGGTGCATCTTCGCCCGCTGTTGCAGGATGGAACAATACTTCCAACGGCCTGCCGGCTTCGAATACTATGGCCAGAGATGAAGTTAGATCGGGAGCGCCTGCGATTTCGGGCAATGGCAGCCGTCGTGCAGGGCTCGAAACGGTGCCGAGCGAGAGAGAAAGAACGAGAGAAACAGAAGTGGAGATGAACGCGATCGATCGCGAGGCCGCGCTCCAGTTGACGGCGGAGCGGGCATTGGTCCTCACCCGGGCCACCGGGGCCGCCATCGCCCTGTTCGAGGGCAACAGCAGTGAGATGATTTGCAGGGCGAGCGCCGGTTCTGATGCGCCGCCTTTTGGCAGCCGTCTCCATGTCGGTTCAGGATTTTCGGGGGAATGCGTGCGCACCGGGCGGTCTCTGCGCTGCGATGATTCCGAAACCGACGATCGTGTGAATCGCGAGGGCTGCAAAGCTCTCGGCATTCGCTCCATGGTCGCGGTTCCGATTCGCCCTGGGAACAAGGTCACGGGGCTCCTGGAAGTGTTTTCCCCTCAGCCCTACGCCTTCAACGCCAATGACATCAGCGCCCTGCAGCAACTGACCGGGAGCATTCTTCCGACCCTGATTCCGGTCCCGACGAGCTACGCTTCTCCGCCGCCGGTGCAAAGATTGGTGTCACCGCAGACGCCGCCTTCACCGCCGGCGCCACCGGCGCGAGTCGAGCCCCGGCCCGCCGAGGCTCCGACCACGATAGCGGCCCGGCCGGTCACGGCAGTGCAGCCCTCGGGCCAGCGATCGTGGCACAAGATACTGCTGGTGGCCGCGATCGCTACTTTTGTTTTCGCGGTAATCTGGCTGATTGCGCCCTGGATCTCCAGCCAACTGCGCTCGTCCGTCCGGCCCACATCTCCGGTTCGACCGCAGGTTTCTTCGAAGCCCCCCGACCTGCCAGCCAACACCAGCGATCTGGCCAGCTTGCGTAAAGTGGCCGAGCACGGTGATCCGGCGGCGCAGTTTGCTCTGGGCGCGCGCTATGCGACTGGGGAAGAAGTCAAACAGGACTACACCGAGGCGGTGCGCTGGTTCACTCTGGCGGCCGAGCAAGGACACATCCTGGCGCAGGCGACTTTGGGGGCTTACTACTGGGCGGGCCGAGGTGTGCCTCAGGACTTGACCAAGGCCTACTACTGGTCCGTCCTGGCCCAAGCCGGCGGTGATCAGGCCAGCAAATACCGGGTGGCCGTGCTCGCCTCCCGTATGAGCCGGAGCCAGGTTCTGGCAGCACAAGAGCAAGCTAACGAATGGCTCAACAACTTCGCCGGCCGTTCCTCTTCTTCCTCCCGGTAGGTCCTCGAAATGGGTCTAAAATAGAGACAGAGGTTCCATTCCGTGGCGTCCCTTCGCGACATCGTTTACCAGAATGTCCGTGAGGGCGATCTGTACGAGAAGCTTGATCGCAACCGGGTGCGCTGTTATGCCTGCGGCCACTGCTGCCCCATTCCAGAAGGTCAGCCCGGAGTCTGCAAAGTACGCTACAACCAGGGAGGCACGCTCTATGTGCCCTGGGGATACGTGGGCGGAGTGCAGTGCGATCCCATCGAGAAGAAGCCCTTCTTCCACGCCTACCCGGGCGCGTTGGCCTACAGTTTCGGAATGCTGGGCTGCGACCTGCACTGTGCCTACTGCCAGAACTGGGTGACTTCTCAGGCGCTGCGTGACCCGGATGCGGTGTCGGCACCGCTGCAGGCCTCGCCCGAGGCCCTGGTGCAGGACGCAGTGCGACAGGGTGCAAAGGTTCTGGTCAGCACCTACAACGAGCCGCTGATTACCGCGGAGTGGGCAGTAGAAATATTCAAGCAGGCCCGGGCTGCGGGACTCAGCACCGGCTTTGTGTCGAACGGCAACGGCACCCCGCAGGTCCTGGAATACATCCGGCCCTGGGTGGATCTCTACAAGGTCGATCTCAAGAGCTTCGACGATCGCCACTACCATGAACTGGGGGGACGGATCGGACCGATTCTTGAGACCATCCGGGCCTTGTATGACATGGGGGTGTGGCTGGAGATCGTTACTTTGCTGATTCCGGGCTTCAACGATTCCGACGAAGAGCTGAAAGGCCTGACCAATTTTCTGGCCGGCGTCTCGCCCTATATCCCCTGGCATGTGACCGCATTTCACAAAGACTACAAAATGGATGACCCGAACGACACTCGTCCCGAAGACCTGCAGCGCGCCGCCGATATCGGCCGGAAAGCCGGTCTGCGCTACGTTTACGCGGGAAACCTGCCCGGCAAAGTCGGCGATCTTGAAGACACGCGCTGCCACCAGTGCGGCGACACGTTGATCAGGCGAAGCGGTTATTTTGTGCGGGATTACCGCGTAACTCCCGAAGGCAATTGCCCCTCCTGCCGGGCGGCGATTCCGGGCCGGTGGGCGGCTGGGTTTGAACGGCAGATTACGGATCGCCCTTTCTTGCCGCGTAAAAGCTCGCATTTGGTTACAATCCCGAACTAGGATGCGACGACGGCAAGCGGCCATCATCTTCGCGGTCTTGGGTCTTACCGTTGCCTGTTCGCCCCGCGACTTTCTCACCCGGCGGCTGGCCACAGACCTGATCGCGGGTTCTGAAACTTTCAAGACCACGCAGCTGTTCTGGCTGCGCACCGGGGTCATCTCCAACAAGGATTACACTTCGCCGGAATATGTGGTGCTGCGCCGCCATGGTTGGATTACAGGATCGGGGGCGGCCTGCAGCGCGGATCTGGGTCCGGCGCCCTGTTGGGACGTAGTGATCACGCCCCTCGGTGTCGATGCGCTGCGCGACTGGGTGGCCGCCACCGCTGCCTCTTCGCAGTACATCAGCGTGCCAGTGGCGCAGCGAGAACTCTTGGGGCTGAACGGCATCCGCAAGAACGGGAATTATGCCGATGTTGATTTTCAATGGCGCTGGGCGGCGGTGAACGAAGTGGGGGCGGCCCTCTACGCCAAGGGCACCGAATACAGTTCGACGGTGGGCTTTGTCCGCTATGACGACGGCTGGCGCGTAATCGAAGGCGGCCCACTGAGAAGCAGCCAAGGCCTCAACGATGCCTTGAAGAATGCGGAACCCGCGCCATAAGCCCGAAGTGGCGCCGCCGTTCCTGTTGTCTCCTCCACAAGCTCGGGGCGGGCTCAAGAAGTTCACGCCGAGGTCAAGATGCCCTCGGGACAGGCGGCAAGATGCCGGCGCTACCTTTTCCGATTACAGTCCTGAGGGCTTGCCGGCGGCGCTGGCGAGGTTCACGCGGTGTGAGGTGGCGGCGTATTGCGCAATGCCTTTGTACAGGCCTTCCGCAATTTTTTGACGATAGCTTGAGCTCTTCAGTTTGGCTTCGTCCGCGGGGCTGCTGACGAAAGACACTTCGGCAAGAATAGCGGGCATCGATGTTCCCGTGAGCACCACGTAAGAAGCCTTCTTCACACCGCGGTTGCGGATGTCGGGAATCTGCGTCGCCAGAACATGGTAAAGGGCCTGCTGCACCGCCAGCGCAAACCGGCGCGACTTCTGCACCTTCTCGCGAATATCGACATTGTTCCAGTTAACATTCTCCGCTGCGGCGCCTTCGGCATCGGCGTCTGAGGTACGCGCTTTCACCGACGAATATGTGTTGGTGTAGTAAGTTTCTGAGCCACGGGCCGCGGCATCGTCGCTGGAGTTCGCATGCACCGAGACGAACAGGTCAGCCTGGGCCAGGTTGGCGATTTCGGTCCGCTTTTCCAGGGGAAGGTAAGTGTCATCCTGGCGGGTGTAAATGACGTCAGCGCCCAGGCGGCTCTCGACCAGTTTACCCAGGCGGCGCACGACATCCAGCACGACGTCCTTTTCCATCAGACCCTTGCGCCCCACCGTTCCCAGGTCCCAACCGCCGTGGCCGGCATCGAGCACCAGGCGGAACTTCGGCACATGAGTCCGCAATCGCCCTTCGAGTTTGTTCTCCCGCGCAGGGGCTTGCGGCAGGAGCGCAGTTGGTGACTGGACATCGGCTTTGGGCAAATCAGGGACGGCGTGCACGACCTTGTCAGCGTTCCGGATTTCCACCACCAGCCGGTAAGGGTTGGATTGCAGGCTGACGGAAAAGTTCGAGCCACCCGTGGTTTCCAGCACGACCCGGGTTATACCCTTGGTGGGTTGGGCGATGCGAACTCGCGCCAGACGGGCATCGCCAACTTCAATGTTCTTGCCAAACAGGCCGGGTGCCAGCGCAGTATCGTGGAGGTCGATGTAGATCCGCTCCGGAGAGCTCAGGCGGTGGGCTTCGTATTGCACTTCGCCCTGCATATCGATAATCACGGTGCTGGAGTCCGCAGACGAGACATGGTAGATGCCTGTCACCAGGGTCCGCGCCAACTGTATGTCGTCCGTTCTGGAAGACGGTTCGTCTTCCGGCACAGGTGGCGCTGACTCGGTTTCAGACTGCACCGCAGGGGTCGCAGAGACCAGGGGCAACGTCGCCGGTTTTGCATGTGACGAGTGCCGTGATTTCCACCACAGTCCTGCTCCCGCCGCCAGGGCCAGGACAACCAGCAGAATGACGATTGCAATGCCAGCTGTGAACTTCGGTTTTTTCCCGGACTCCTGCAGGTTCTCGGAATGAGTCGCTGGTTCTGCAAGGTCGGCGGGCGCGAAAAGGTCCGTGGCCGGGGGTGGGGCAACGTCGTCAAGCCGAAGTGTGTGAGACGGAGTTTCGACCGCTTCGGCCACGAGTCGCTGCGAAATTTCGGAAAGCCGGTTCTCTTCTTCCGGCTTCATGGCGGCTAGAATCAGTTCGGCGAGCAGATTTAAACTGCGGACATCGCTGTCATTGAAACCATGCGGTTCCGCGGAGAAGGCCTCCAATAAGCCAATAGTGCCATGGGCGGACGCGATAGGCACGGCCACGATGGAGCGGGTGCCCAGGCGACGGCAGACCTCGACGTCCACCCGCGCGTCGCTTTCGGAATCGTCGCAGCGCACGATTCCGCCGCTGCGCAGACAGGCTCCGGAGAATCCTGATTTCGGGTCCAGACGCGCACCGGGCTCGGGCACAACAGCTCCTGCCGCCGCCCGGCAAACAATGGCATCTCCCTCCGCCAGGGCAACCGCCACGCCATCGGCGCCGGAGAGGGTAAGGGCGCGCTCCGCCACCAGTTGCAACACTTCGTCGAGGACAAATTGCTCCAGCTCCCAGACGTCGGCGTTGAGCGCTTCGCCGCTCTTCTCCCGGGCGCGCCGCTGACGTATCTGCTCATGCAGGCAGGAAAACGCCAGCAGAGCTTGCAGAGCTTCGTGTCCCGGGGCATAGGCGAGGGATGAAGTCGCGGCGCGAGAGACAGTGGACTCGACGCCAGTGGATAGGTCGTCGGGTAACCTGTTACCCCCGGAGGCGCTGTCAGGCAATCCCAGGCTCGTGTTATGCGGATTGGCACTCATTCGTGCAGTGGAAAATTCTGTGGATTACTTTTCCTCAGCGACACGGCGTCGCGAGGGAAATGTCCCTCGAATCAGCTCTTAGAGATCTAAAGATCCAGTACGGCCATTGGGGGATCGCCGTCTTGGCAGCTTTTAAGTTACAGTGGTTTTGCCCTGATCGCAATATCGACCGCGCCCCTAAAGGTCTGGGCCGATGGGGCAGGTGGTGCCAGTCCCGTAACAGACCGGACCCGGTTCTGGGGTGCGTGCTCTTGCACCGTGTCCCAGGTAGGCATATCCTTCTTAAATAGAGGAGTTTACAGGCTGTGGCAGATGAATCGAAGAAGAAAAAGTTGCGTTGGCTCTGGCCCCTGGGCGTAACCGCTACGGGCCTGACTGGCGCAGCGGTTGTGCTTTTGCGTGGCTGCTGGCACAGCAAGATGAGTTGGCCGGTCCGCTCTCACGGGTATTCCTACCAGGTGTGCATGGGCTGTGGTATCAAGCGTCTTTTCGACGAAAAGGCCTTTTGCGCTTATGGGCCCTACCGCTACGATCTTAATGGCCTGATCGCGTGGGACCGCGCCCATCAGGGCGAGACTTATCCTCAAGAAGAGCGTCCCGCGTCCTGAGGTGTGAAGCAGAAAGCCAACCCGGGTTGAACCAGCGTCGGTACTGAGAAGCTGGGACGCTCTTGGCTAGAATTTCGCCATGGATTTTCGCGTGGCGGCGTCACTCGGGGCAGCCGGCCTTACACCCCTCGGCCGACGATGTCACTACCGCCACACGGTTCAGAGCCTGGCCTACGTCAATCTGGATAAGACCAACGGCGGCGTCATCCGCAATCTCGGTGACACGGGTTTGGCCATTCAGGCCGTGGCTCCTCTGTACATAAACCAGCAAGTTTTTCTGCGCTTCGATCTGGCCAATCCGCGGGTGCACGTCGAAGCCACGGGGCGCGTGGCCTGGGCCGATCCCGTGGGGCAGGCAGGGATCGAGTTAGTGCTTCTTTCCCCGCGCTCGCGGCGCTTGCTGAAAGAATGGATTCTGATCCAACTCCTGGCTGCGGCACAAAACTCGGCCGGGGATGCGACTTTCTTCCACAACTCCAGCGGCCAGGAGGCTACGGAGCTGTTGTTCTCCTCGCCAGCGCGGCCGGCAATCCGCCTGGAACCAGAAACGGCTGGCCTGCGACGGAGCGAGGGAGGCCAGAGTCAGCCTCGCACGTTGCATCTGCCCTGGTTACCTTTCGCCCTCTCGGCGCCTGCACTTTCACGGCTGGTCGATGGACTGGTCTTGCTTTCGGCAGTGCTCCTTTTTGCCCTGATCTGCATCGCCATGGTCGGGGTCTTTCCCGCCTGGCCGGTCGCATTGGCGATGGGATTGGGAGTGGCTCTCGTTTTCGCGGTGCTTTACCGGTTCCTGTTTTTATTCTGGATGGGGGGCACACCCGGAGACTGGGTTGCGGGGATCACCGACAACGCACTCGAGGGAAGCGAAATGCCAGCTGATGACCGCCCCCGATTTCGATAGTGGTTCGGGCGGGTAGTGGCTTAGTTTGAAATTCTGGTGGTCTGCCAGGGCGCTTTTGGGTGGCGCAGCGCTTGGGTCGAGCAGCGCTTGGGTGGAGCAGCTTTTGGGTGGAACAGCGCTTTAGCGCTGCAATCATCACGGCACAGAGCATGCGGCTTCAGCCGCTGAGGTACCACAGGGGCTGAAGCCCCCGCTGCAACACCCGGTCGCGGTATGCAGGCCTAAAGGCCTGCTCCACCCGTTGCACATAGCGGCCGTACGGACGTTTCAAACTGAGCCACTACCTTCGGGCGTCGGTCTTCGGAACTTCAGATCTTCAACTTCAATGGGTAGAGGTCCTGGCTGCGTATCCAGAACGGGATTTCCGAACTTAGACGCCCGAGGTCTAAAATCCGACGCCTGCCTAGTGCGTGAAGTACTGGCGTTCCAGCCAGAGTTGCAGTTCCCGCTTCATGCGTGGGGCGGAGTCCAGGAAGCGGATGCCGGCGTTACCTTGTTTGTCCTGCCAGGCCAATTGGCCCAGGAACCTCATCGCCAGCCTGGTTCCGGGCAAGGTGAAACTCACATTCACTCTTCCCGTGGCTAGTTGAGGTTTCTGCAGGCGGACGCCAATGCCGCCCTGGCTCAGGTTCAGAAGATGCGCGCGCTGACGTTTCCTGGCGGCGCTGGTCAGCGATACTGGAACATCCAGAGTCGCGCGATGGTAGCGCAGCCTCTCATCCAGGATCATGTTCCGCGCGGCCGATAGAGTGTGGACCGCCTGCTCCACCGATATCGGCTTTTCAAAGACAAAGGAAGCGCCTTTGGACTCAAGCTGCTTCCGGCCGCCGGAGCCACTGACGATGATAAGCGGCACGGCGTTCCCGATGGTGCCATCCTGTAACCCTTCCAGGAAACTGGATGCGCCACAGAGATCGCAGTCGATGATGAGGGCGTCAATTTTCGACTTGGCCAGTTTGGTGCGGGCGCGCTCCGGCTCCGATTCCACATCGACTCCGATGTGCAAACCGCCGAGAATGCATTCCAGCACGCTGATTTCCTGAAAATCGCGCGAGACCACCATGGATGAGAGTGTCATCACGCAACTGTAGCCGGGCGTGTAATCAGTCCCTAGATAACCAAGGTAACGGGGCAGTTCGTCGGTCGTCAGTCTTCGGTCTTCAGCAGAACAATGGCGCGGGCGCGTTCTTGACGACTGAAGACTGGCGACCGACGACTCTGCTTTTTAAGCGATCACGATCGTGACGATGCTGGCGCAGGTTTGTCCCGGGGTGAAGTTGGCGCGGACGACTTGCTGCATGGGGAAGCGGTCGCGCTCGTCGCCGCAAAATCCGATGGTGGATGAAAAGCCGTCACGCTGAAACGTGACAAAGGTGACCTGCACCGTCGTCCCACTGTCACCGATAACGGCGCTAACCTGCACAACACTCACCACGCCGCTGATGCTTGAGGTGCCGGGATTGAGCGCTCCACCAAAAAAGAAGACGCTTCCACAACCGGAGAGCGTGACGATCATACCAACGGCCAGCCAGAGGGGAAGGGAGAGTTTCATGGGAACCCTGCCGCTTAACTTCGGCAAAAGTGTACACCCTTACAGGGCCGAGGTCTGAGGTCCGAGGTCCGAGGTCTGAAGTCCGATGTCCGAAGTCTGCCTCCGGATTTCCTGCCAAAGCTCCTGGCGTCCGGCCCCCGTTCTCGCGGAAAAAGGCAGGATGCGAAACTGGGGATATTCCTCGGCCAGAGCCTGCAGGGCATTGCGCAACTGGTTGCCGGAGAGCCGGTCGCTTTTGGTGGCGACGATCAGGGTCGGGCGCTCGATACCCGAGAGAAAATCCAGCAACTGGCGATCGGCGGGCTGCGGCGGTACGTTTACGTCGACGAGGGTCACGCAGAGCGCGAGGCAGGAGCGCTCTTTCAGGTACGGATCGATGAAACTCGGCCACTGTTGCGAGATTTCCCGCGAGATTTTGGCGTAGCCATAGCCCGGCAGGTCGGAAAAGACCAGTTCCGGCTCGGGCTTTCCCGGCCAGCGGATTTCGAAAAAGTTAATCGAGCGGGTGCGGCCGGGAGTAGAACTGGTCTTGGCGATTTTGGTCCCTAGAAGCGAATTGATGACACTCGACTTGCCCACATTCGACCGTCCCAGGAACGCGACTTCGGGCAGCAGCGGAGCAGGGAAGTGGCTGGCATCGCTCACCGACATCATAAATCGGGCCAAAACACGCATGCACCAGTTTGCAGTTTTGGATGAGAAGTTGCAAGCGGGGCAATCGCAAAATTAGAGATGAGAGCGTGCAGGTTCTCCGGGCCTAGAAGTTTTCACGACTGTGCCCGCTCCCCACCCGCTTACTCAAGTCCCAGCGGACGCTTGTTTTCGACGTCCTCGACCGTGACCGGTTTGTATTTGTTCCAAAGATACAGGATGGTGGCAACCACGACCCCGATGGCTAGGCTGCCGAGAAGGAACCAGCGGTACGCAGGCAGCCAGATGAGGAGAATAAACACCAGGGCCGCGGCAATAAGCAGGCTGACTCCGCCTCGCAGATGGCCTGTCGGCGGCTCGGGCTCAAGGTTCCGTTCCACGCGCGTATTCCTGCCGTTATTTTATCTGAAGAAATAAGAGGAGGTACTGCCCCTTGAATCGGTTTTCTTTGCGACCTTTGCGCCATCCACTGCGACTTTCGCGGTCAAAAGCTTTTGGCCGCAAAGGACGCAGAGCAGGACCGCAAGGTCGCACAGGACGGGGACAGCCGGGCAAAGAATAAGGCCCGCTTACGCGGGCCTGGGGTGAAACTGATACGAGGAGAATTACTGGTGGGCCGCCGGGCTCTCGGCCGGTGGAGGAATGGGCGCAATGGGCTGCGCTGCCTCTTCGCTGATTGCGGGCAAGGGCCGCTCCAGCGCCACCGTCAGCACTTGGTCCATAGTTTCGACAAAGTGCATCTTCATTGTGGTGCGCAGGTTCTCCGGGACTTCGGCTACATCTTTTTCGTTGTCCTGGGGCAGAATCACTTCGAACAATCCGGCGCGGTGCGCGGCCAGCAGTTTTTCTTTCAATCCACCGATGGGCAACACTTTGCCGCGCAGGGTAATCTCGCCCGTCATGGCGATGTCGCGGCGGACGGGAATCTTGCTCAGAGCGCTGGCAATCGCGGTGGCGATGGTGATGCCCGCAGACGGTCCATCCTTGGGAATCGCGCCTTCGGGCACATGTACGTGAATATCAAGAGAGCGGTAAAAGTCACGTGACAATCCCAGGCGATGGGCGCGCGAGCGGATGTACGACATGGCCGCCTGCGCTGACTCCTGCATCACGTCGCCCAGTTTGCCGGTGAGCGTGAGTTTACCTTTGCCGTCGACGACCGTGGCTTCGGTGCTCAAGATCGAGCCACCGACTTCGGTCCAGGCCAGGCCGGTAACCAGGCCGATCTCGCTTTTTTCGTGGGCCAGCGTGTCGCGGAACTTGATCACGCCCAGAAAGTCGTTGACGTTGTCCTGTCCGATGGCGACGTTGTAGGTCTCGCCTTCCTTCACCACTTTGCGCGCCACCTTGCGGCAGACGTTGCCGATTTCGCGCTCCAGGTTGCGGACTCCCGCTTCCCGCGTGTAGGAACGAATCAGGGCGGTGATCGAGTCGTCGGTGAACTTGATGTTCTTGTCGGTCAGGCCCGCCTGCAGCAGTTGTTTCTTGACCAGAAATTGTTTGGCGATTTCGACCTTTTCCTGCTCGGTGTACCCGTGCAGACGCAGCACTTCCATCCGGTCCTGCAGAGCGGGCGGAATGGTGTGCATGACGTTGGCGGTGGCGATGAAGAAGACCTGAGAAAGGTCGTATTCAACGTCGAGGTAATGGTCCACGAACATGAAATTCTGTTCGGGGTCGAGCACTTCGAGCAGCGCCGCCGAGGGATCGCCGCGGAAATCCATGGACATCTTGTCCACTTCGTCCAGCATGAAGACCGGGTTCTTGGTGCCGGCCTTCTTCATCATCTGGATAATCTGTCCGGGCAGGGCGCCGATGTAGGTGCGGCGGTGGCCGCGGATTTCGGCTTCGTCGCGTACGCCGCCCAGCGACATGCGAACAAACTTGCGGCCGGTGGCTTTCGCGATCGACATCCCCAGCGAAGTCTTGCCCACCCCCGGAGGTCCGACGAAACACAGGATCGAGCCCTTGGGATTCTTGACCAGTTGGCGTACGGCCAGGAATTCCAGGATGCGGTCTTTGATCTTCTCCAGACCATAGTGGTCTTCGTTCAATACCTTTTCGGCGCGGCTGATGTTACGGATTTCCTTGGACCGCTTCTTCCATGGAACTGCGAGCAGCCAGTCCAGATAGTTGCGCGAAACCGTGGACTCGGCCGACATGGGCGGCATGGCTTCGAGCTTCTTCAGTTCCTGCACCGCCTTGTCGCGCACCTCCTTGGGCATGCCGGCGGCTTCGATCTTTTTCTTCAGCTCGTCGAATTCGCTTTTTTCGCCGCGGCCCAGTTCCTTCTGGATAGCCTTGATTTTCTCGTTGAGGTAATACTCTTTTTGCGCGCGCTCCATCTGGCGCTTGACCCGCGACTGGATAGTGCGGTCCATGTTCAGCTTTTCGATTTCGATGTCGAGCACGTCGCCGATCCGGGTAAGGCGCTCGCCGGGATCGAAGATTTCGAGCAATTCCTGCTTTTCTTCGATGGAAAGCTGCAGGTTGGCGGCGATGGTGTCGGTCAGCTTGGCCGGGTCTTCCATGCGCACGGCCGCGATCATGGTTTCATAATTCAGCGACTGGCACAGCTTGACGTACTGCTCGAACAGGGCCGTCACCCGCTGCATGCCGGTCTCGATCTGCGGGTTAGTCTCGGTGGCATAGCGGGCCACGCGGAGCGAAACCTGCATATAGCCTTCGCTCTCGCTGATCTGCAGAACCTTGCCGCGTTCGATGCCCTCGACCAGGACCTTGATATTGCCGTCGGGCAGTTTGAGGCTCTGCACGATGTTGACGATCGTACCCACCTGGTAGATCTCGTTGGGCTTGGGCTCATCGATGCTGGCATCGTGCTGGGTGGCGAGGAATATCTTCTTGTCGGCCGCCAGCGCCTCTTCCAGGGCGCGAACGCTTGATTCCCGGCCTACGACAAACGGAGTCATCATGTAAGGGAAGATGACCACGTCCCGGATGGGCATCATGGGTAATTTCTTGGTCTCGAATTTTTCCTTAACTATGCTCACTATTTCTCCCGAACACCCGAGTTGCGCTCGTTGTTTACAGCCAGCTGCTGGCTCCTAGTCCCTGGTTTCAGAACTTCTCCTCTGCGGACGTTAGTTTACCCCGCCTTTTCCATCATTGCGAGGGTTACGCTGCGCTTCTCCACCATTTCCCGTGTCACTTCGAACTCCTTGACCTTCTTCTGGCTGGGCAGGTGGTACATCAGATCCAGCATTAACTCCTCTAGAATCATGCGTAATCCGCGAGCTCCGACCTTGCGGGCCATGGCCTGGCGCGAGATGGCTTTCAGGGCGTCATCGCTGAATTTAAGGCGCACATTCTCGAACTCGAACAGGCGCTGGTACTGCTTGATGATGGCGTTCTTGGGCCGGGTGAGGATTTCGATCAGCGCAAACTCGTCCAGGTCTTCCAATACGCCGACTACGGGCAAACGACCGACGAACTCGGGAATCAAGCCAAACTTGATCAGATCTTCGGGCTGGATGTCGCTGAGCAGTTCGAAATTCCGCTTGCGGCTGGCGGCTGGAGTTTCTTCGGTGTCGCCCTCTTCGGCTCCGGCCTTGAAGCCCAGCGATTTCTTGCCCACACGTCTGCCGATGATTTTTTCCAGACCCACAAAGGCCCCGCCGCAGATGAACAGGATGTTGGTGGTATCCACGGGAGTGAATTCCTGGTGCGGATGCTTGCGCCCGCCCTGGGGAGGCACATTGGCAATGGTGCCTTCGAGGATCTTCAGCAGCGCCTGCTGCACTCCCTCTCCGGAAACATCACGGGTGATAGAGGGGTTCTCGTCTTTCCGTCCGATCTTGTCCACTTCGTCGATATAGATGATGCCGGTCTGGGCGCGTCCCACGTCGCCATCGGCGGCCTGCAGGAGTTTAAGGATGATGTTCTCTACGTCCTCGCCGACATAGCCGGCTTCGGTCAGGGTGGTGGCGTCCACGATAGCGAAGGGAACGTCGAGCATGCGGGCCAGGGTCTGGGCGAGCAGGGTCTTGCCGGTGCCGGTGGGGCCGATCAGCATGATGTTCGACTTGGCCAGTTCGACGCCGTCACCGGCGCGCTGGCGATTCATATAGATGCGCTTGTAGTGGTTGTAAACCGCCACCGCCAGTTTTTTCTTGGTCTGCTCCTGGCCGATCACGTACTCGTCGAGGAAGGTTTTCACTTCCTGGGGCTTGGGCAGTTGATTGGGGGTGGTGGTGGGAGGCGTCGCGGTGCGGTCATCTTCCAGGATGGAATTGCAGACGGCCACGCACTCGTCGCAGATATAGGCCCTGGGATAATCGCTGGGGGACGAAATAAGCTTGGCCACTGCGTCCTGCGATTTATGGCAGAACGAACAGCGCAACATCTCCTCGGTACCAGTCCTGTTTTTCACTCGGCTTTACTCCTTCGTTAACTCTCTCCCTCCCGCTCCATGCATCCCTTGTCGGGTCGGCGGGACAGATCGTTTCGCGCCGAGACTGATCGGAAACTGATCGGGCGAACCCCGATCATACCTTTATCTCGTCTTATAGATGATATCGTCTATGATTCCGTATTCCTTAGCCTGCTGCGAGTTCATGATGAAGTCGCGCTCCACGTCTTTCTCCACTTTTTCCAGCTTCTGACCGGTGTGCTTTGCCATTAACTGGTTAGTAATCTCGCGCATACGCAGGATTTCCCGGGCGTGGATGTCAATATCCGTAGCCTGGCCGGACAGGCCGCCCATGGAAGGCTGGTGGATCAGAATGCGGGAGTTGGGCAGGGCCAGCCGTTTCTTGGACTCGCCGGCAGCCAGCAGCAGCGCCGCCATGCTGGCGGCCTGCCCGATGCAAATCGTGGTCACATCGTTCTTCACGTATTGCATGGTGTCGTAAATCGCCATGCCGGCCGTGATCGATCCGCCCGGGGAGTTGACATAGAGCTGGATGTCTTTCTCCGGGTCTTCCTGCGCCAGGAACAGCATCTGCGCAATCACCAGGTTGGCGATGTTGTCGTCGATCGGCGTGCCGATGAAAATGATGTTGTCCCGCAGCAGCCGGGAATAGATGTCGTAAGCGCGTTCGCCCCGGCCGGTCTGCTCGATGACCATGGGGACCAGCATCATTTTGGGATCGTTCACATTCACCGTCCACACTCCTGTTCCTGACCGCTAGTTCCGTCTGGGAGGATCGAAAGGTCCGCGCTAAGCGGACTGGCGATATAGAAAATCGAGGGTCTTTTCGCTGCGGATTCTATTTCGGATTCTATCGAGCGCTCCATCACGTGTCAAACGAGCCCGGATCTCCTCCGGCGTCTGCTTGGACTGGGTGGCGAGCGCCTCGATCTCCCGATCGATTTCCTCATCGCTGACCTCGATTTTTTCCTCCTCGGCAATCTTGTCCAGCACCAGCGAAGCCTTGACTTCCTGCAGGGCTTGTTCCCGCTGGCCCGCCCGCAAGCGGTTCAAATCCATCTTCTTGATGTCTTCAGCTTTCATGCCCTGCGCTGCCAGGGCGCGCAGGCCGCGTTCCAGACGCACATCGATCTGGCGGTCCACCAACGCCTCCGGCACTTCGAATGAGCTGCGCTTCACCAGTTCCGCCACCAGCTTGTCCTTGGCCTCATGCTCGGCATTGTGCTTGCGCTCCGATTCCATGCCTTCACGAATGCGCTGGCGAACCTCGTCCAGCGTCTTGAACTCTCCCAGTTGGGTGGCAAACTGGTCATCCAGTTCGGGCAGGGTCTTCTGCTTGATGGCTTGCACCTTGACGGTGTAGGTAAATGTCTTTCCCGCCAGGCGCTGTTCGGTGGCGTCCTGGGCGTAGGTCACTTCGAACACGCGCTCGTCGCCCGCCGAAGCTCCTCGCAAATTTTCAGTGAACTCGGGCATGGTGTTCTTGCCCGCGATTTCGACCAGCACCTCGTCCATGTGCACGGGCTTGCCGTCGCCATCTTTCGGTTGTCCGTCGAGAGAAACCTGGGCGTAGTCGCCGTCGGCCAGGGCACGGCCTTCTAGCGGAGTGAAAGTCGCGTGCTGCTCGCGCACGCCGTTCATAGACTGCTCGACTTCTTCATCCGTGACCGTGATCTCGGGCTTTTCGGCACGCAATTCCTTGTAGCCCTCCACCTTGATCTCAGGCATGACTTCGAAGCTGGCCTTGAAGCGCAGCGGCTCGTTGTCCTTCAGGTGGAGGTCGGTGACTTGCGGCTGCGACACCGGGATCAGTCCTTGCTTATCGGCTGCTTTACGGAAGTAACGGGGGACGAGGGCCTCCACCACATCGCTCTTGAGATCTTCGGCAAAACGCTGGCGAATGACCGACGCGGGCACATGGCCGCGCCGGAAGCCGGGGATGCGCGCCAGCTTCTGATATTTCTGGATCAGGGAATTGGTCTCGCGGGTTACTTCCTCGACGGGTATTTCCACCGCAATCTCCCGCCGGGTGCTGCTGCTGGTTTCAGTGGGGCTCACATTTGCCTTTCAGGCTTTGACCGTTCGAACCGTTCCATTTCGGCACTGGACCTTGAGTCGAACAGCACAGGCTGTAGTTCTGAGTGTAAAGACTAGACGAGAGCACCGTCAAACTGCCAAGGTCGGAAGCAGGGTAACAAACGTAACCCGGAGTGGGGCAGTCAACGCGCGTGGGCCCGTTTTCGCTCCTTTGCGGTATTTCTTTGCGACCTTTGCGGTAGAGAGTTTGATCTTGCCGATGCCTTCTGAAAACTTTGACCGCAAAGGTCGCAAAGAAATACCGCAAAGGACGCAAGTACCCAAAAATCAGGATCGGTGGCTTCCGGGTCAACGGGCATGGCGCTTCCGCTTACAATGATTCGGATGCCGGCCTGGCTTGATCGATTGAATCGCCAAGTCATTGCCTGCACGCGGTGTCCGCGCCTGGTGGAATATCGCCAGAAAATCGCGCGAGAGAAGCGCCGCGCCTACGTCGATTGGGAATATTGGGGAAAACCGGTTCCCGGCTTTGGCGATCCCCAGGCGCGCGTCCTGGTGCTCGGTCTGGCGCCCGGAGCCCATGGCTCCAACCGTACCGGACGGCCGTTTACCGGTGATGCCTCCGGCAAATTCATGTACCCGATCTTGTATGAGACCGGGTTTTCGAATCAACCCGACGCCACCAAACGCGATGATGGGCTTGAACTCCGAGACCTCTATATCACTGCCGCGGTCCGTTGCGCCCCGCCCGACAACAAGCCCCTCCCCGGGGAATTGTCCAACTGCGCACCTTATCTTGACCGCGAAGTGGAGGGTCTGGCGAACGTCAGAGTGGTGGTGGCGCTGGGCCGGATTGGGTTCGAAGCCTACCTCAATTACCTGAAGCGCCGCGGTCTGCTGGCGAACAAAACTCCTTACCCATTTCGGCACGGGGCCAGCTACAGGATGCCCGACGGCAAGATATTGCTGGCTTCGTACCACCCCTCGAATCAAAACACCCAAACGGGAAAGCTTACGAGAAAAATGTTCGCCGACATTTTTCGGGAGGCTGCCCGCCTGGCTGGCAAGCCGGAGGTCGAAGTTGACCGTTGAGTTAACTGATGATTATATGTTGTACTTAATCATGGTTAAGTTATTGACCAGGTTTCGGGAGGCCCGTTACGCTGGCCTTGTCCTCGCGGCGATGGTCCTGCTCGGCGTCCACTCCCTGGGGCAGCAGGACCCGGGACCCACCGCCACACCCGGCATCCAGGACAACAGTTTTCTGGTGGAAGAGGCTTACAACCAGAACTTCGGCGTAGTGCAGCACATTTCCAGTTTCACCCGCTACTTCGACAGCAAGGACTGGAATTACACCTTCACCCAGGAATGGCCGGTTCCCGGCGATGCTCGCCACCAGCTCAGTTACACCCTGGTCGCTGCGCACTCCGGGTCTTTTCCCGGTTCCGGGGCTGGCATCGGCGATGTCTTCCTGAACTACCGTTACCAGTTGGTTGGCAGCGGAGACACTCGCGTTGCCTTCTCTCCTCGCCTGAGCCTGGTATTTCCCACCGGCGATTCCGCCGAGGGCCGGGGTGCGGGCAGTTTCGGCCTGCAAACCAACCTTCCGTTGAGCGTAGTTCTTAAGAAGAAACTGGTCAGCCACTGGAATGCTGGAGCCACGTTCTTTCCCCGGGCCCAGGACGCCTCCGGTGACCGCAGCGCTACCGCCGGATACAATTTCGGCCAGAGCTTCATCTGGCTCACTACTTCGCGGTTCAATGTCATGATGGAAACCGTATTTGCCCGCTCGCAGAGTGTGGTTGCCAGTAATCACACGGAGTGGACAAGCTCACTCTTCCTCAACCCCGGGATTCGCTGGGCTTACAACTTCAAGAATGGATTGCAGATTGTTCCGGGAATCGGAGTCCCGCTTGG
This sequence comes from Terriglobia bacterium, assembly GCA_963758435.1. Taxonomy (GTDB): domain Bacteria; phylum Acidobacteriota; class Terriglobia; order Terriglobales; family Acidobacteriaceae; genus JAIQFF01. Next base: position 110,471 of record CAVWVN010000001.1, read on the forward strand.
AGTCGGGCCGAGCGCGGGTGAAAAGGCCGTCTTTCTCTATTTGAGTTTCGAACACCCGTTTCGCAAGCTGCCCAAGAAATAGGGAGACAATTTTTCATTTGGTCTTAGTCGCAGTTACTTCTATCTGGAACTGGTGCCTGCTGATGGGGTCATCCATGCTGGAGATAAGGGTTGGCTTCCCCGGATTCACAACTGTACTCAGGTCGGCCCGTACTTGACGGACCACGGGCTTATCGGGGACGGAAACGCTTTGCGCCGGAGGTGGGGTGACGCTCGACGACTCGATGATTGTACTGAGCACGAGAGAACCTTCCTGTTCCTGGACACGGCAATCAATGTTCATGCCGACATCCATGTATTGAAACTGAGTGTTCCCTGTGGGTACGGGGACCCTTAAACCAATCCGCAGTTTGCTCAACTCACCTCCCGCCTGCGCCAGCATCGAGTAGCTTCTCGTGTTGATCTTCTTCCCGTCCTCGAGTTCAGCCAGGGTGAACTCCAAGCGGTAGGCGCTGTTCAACCTGGAGACAGCGGTTTTCGGACTCGATTCCTCAGGCTTCGCCTTGTCTTCCTGCGCCGTGACTCTCGGAATGAGGCCGACCAGCCCCAAGATAGTTCCCAACAGAACCGCATAAATCTTGATTCTCTGCATGGCCTGCTCCTTTAGGGTGCGTCACTTTGCTGAATTATGGGGACCGCCTGCTCCGCGGACAGGGGCGCGATTTCAAGATCATCAATCTGCAAATCGCTGGCCCTTCTCGTCCTGTCGGCTGCCACAGCCACTTCCTCCGCAGGGACCTGCTCGACGTATGCCAGCAATAGTTCCTCTTGCGGAGAGAGCGGGCGTGGCAACGGGAATTGCTCGGGCAGCGGCTTTGCGGGTGCTGGAGCAATCTGCCGCTGGATCCTCTTTCGCCTTCCCTGCAATTGAGCCGTGGTGTCCGGTCTCCGAAATCCAACGGTTGGCTGCCTTAGAGCTGCGCTACCGGTTTCAACAGAGTAAGTTGCAACTGGAACGGACCTGGTGGGGATTGGCTTCCGCGTCAGCAGTGGAAGCGCGACGGCGGCCACGATCACAATTGCCGCCAATGGCGGCCACCACTGCCAAGATGGCGAAGCTCGTCTCGCTTGTTCCGTGCGAAGGCGAGCCAGAATGCGACCTTCCAGGCCTAGCCGCGGTTCGGCTTCGCCGTACCGCTTCAACCCGGTATCTAGCCATTGCTCGACCAGGGGCTCTTGATTCTCAGGTTCCATGTTTTCTGTCCAGTAGTTCCGCGAGCTTGTCCCGTAACATTTGGCGCGCTCGGAACAGCCGTGAACGAACGGCCGCCCCGCTGATCTCCAGGATCCCAGCAATATCCGGGGGCGGCATCTCTTCCACGGTGGAAAGAGCGACAACATCGCGCAACCGTCGCGGCAAAGTGGGAATCAACCGCTCCAGAGCGATGGCAACTTCCTCGCCCATAACCGCATCGTCCGCCGGTACGCCCGTCGAGCGCAGCTTGGCAACGAGTTGCCCTACCTCTTCCAACGAAACGGCGGGCGATTTTCGTTTTCGCCCCACCGCGACTCGCCACGCAATCCGGGCCAGCCATTTCTGCGGATCATCCACTGCGGACAGCTTCCGTCGCGCCTTGAGCACGCGAACGAACGTTTCTTGGGTTGCATCTTCGGCGTCGTGATGGTTGCGGAGTACCGAATACGCAATCCTGTACACCATCTGCGCGTGCTGACGGACGGCGAGTTCCACTTGGTCCTCGTCGGTTCGTGCCAGCGCCATGGCATCGCTCACGATCACCTGTCCCGCCGCCACTTTCAGGTCCTCAAACATGAAGACCACCATTCTGCCTGTTTTGTTCGGGAATTTTTCAGGAAAAGCTGCAGGGATATTTCTTTTGGCAAATTCCGACCAGGAAGCGACAATACTGCAACGGGCTCAGAATCCCACAAATACAGGTTCCGGTTCGAGACAAATGTGCCAGAGTTCTTCCACCCGCTGCTGAATGTGGTCTTTCAATCCCAGGATGTCGGCGGCGGTGGCGTCGCCGCGGTTTACGATGGCCAGGGCATGCTTGCGCGAAATGCCGGCGCGGCCAGCGTTATAGCCCTTGCTGAAACCGGAGTGCTCCACCAGCCAGGCCGCCGAAACTTTTCTCTGGGCGTCGAGTGCGGGATAACTGGGGACCTGCAATCCCTTGGCCTGGGCGCGCCGGGTCAACTCGGCGTATTGCTCCGGCGCGAGCACAGGATTCTTGAAGAACGAACCGGCGCTGCGGCAGTCTTCATCTCCCGGGGTGATCAGCATGGCTTTGGCGGCGCGTATCCGGCGCACGGCTTCCCGGGTCCCGGCCAACGAGGGGGAATTCTGAAAGCCCGCGAAATGCTTTTTCAGGTCGGCATACTCGATGCGAGGCGTGCCGCCGGGCGTAAGGCCATAAGTTACCCGCAGGATGATGAAGCGTCCGCGTTCGTTGGTGTTGAAGATGCTGGTGCGATATTGAAATCCACAGGCCTCGTCGCAGAGTTCGCGCACTTGCCCGTCCTTAAGATCGAACACCAACACGGACTCGATGGTTTCGGCAACCTCCTGGCCGTAGGCTCCCACATTCTGCACCGGCGTTCCACCCACATTCCCAGGAATGCCGCTCAGACACTCGACTCCAGCGCAATTGTTGGCGACGGCGCGGGCCACGAACTTGTCCCACTCTTCGCCCGCTCCCACTTCGAACAAAGCTTTCCCATTTTCCTGGCGCTGGTCGATTCCCGAAATCGCGAGTTTCAGCACGAGCCCGGGCCAGCCGGCGTCCGAGATTACCAGGTTACTGCCGCCGCCCAGCACAAATAAGGGAAGGTCCCGCGAACGTGCGAAACTGACTGCTTCCGACACCTCGGTGACCGATTTCGGCTCCGTAAAATAGCGCGCCGGGCCCCCCACTTTGAGAGTTGTAAGCGGCGCCAGCGGCACGTTTTCCAGAACCGTCATAATGGTATGATGGCTTCACTATATACGACGGGTAGAGACGCTGGTTGCAGCCTCCACGCGTACGACAGGACATATCCCGCTGTGACTTGCGTCGCTCGAATCCTGAGATTTGGCGTCGTATTAGACTGACCCTGAGGAGATGAAATGTATCCAGACATCATGGTGGTTCCGATGCGTGAGGAGTTGACCCGTCTCGGTATTGAGGAACTCCGTAGCGCGGCTGAAGTCGATCGTGCCCTACCCAATCAGCCGGGCACAACCATGGTAGTGGTGAATTCCATTTGCGGATGCGCCGCTGGCCGCATGCGTCCCGCGGTCCGTGCGGCGTTGCAGCACTCCAGCCGGCCGGAAAGGTTATACAGTGTGTTTGCGGGTCAGGACAAAGAGGCTACCGATCGTGCCCGCTCTTATTTTGCAGGATACCCACCGTCTTCGCCTTCGATTGCACTGCTGCGCGACGGCAAGGTCGTCCACATGATGCAGCGTAGCGACATCGAACATCGCGAGGCCGTCGATATTGCCGCCGAACTGAAGAAAGCATTCGATAAGTTCTGCGCCAAACCCGCCCCGGTTGGGTAGGGCGGTCTTTCTGCTTGAATCACATATGAACACGTAGGGGCAGGTGCCCCACCTGCCCGGCGGAGCCAAGCTCCGCAGCTCGCTCAAACCCTGGGCGTGGGCTAAATTTAAAAGCGAAACAGGTACGATGCTTTTACAAACAGGCCCCGCCCGTCATTCTTCAGCCGTCCGCTGTGCAGCAGGTTCCCGTCCACGTCATTCCCCAGAGGTAGCTGCACATCTTCCAGGTTGCTGTTGTAGCCGACGTAGAACGCTGTACCGGGATGCAGCAGGTACGTGATCAGAAAATCGGCGTTGAAATTCCTTGTGGTTTCCAGAAAGGTAAAGTCAGGGTTGGCCAGGACGGCGTTGTATTGTCCGATGAGACGGAATGACAGCCGCCGGTTGTACTGGTAGTTCCACTTGGAACGGATGATGTGATTGTTCATGCTGCCGGTTGGTCGCAGACGATTGTGCAGGCGCAAGAGCAGGTAAGTGTTATCGATGCGCAACGATTTGCTCGGCCGCAGGGTGAGGGTTGCGTTGACACTGGTTCGACCGGCCAGAAATGGCGCCACGTTATCGGGCGAGTCATAGTTGATGCGGCTGCCAAAACGGTAGTCCAGCTGAAATGAAACGGGCCGGTACAGGCTGGTCATAAACTCGACTTCAGTGGTGTGGCGAACATACTTTTGGTTGTGCGTTAGTGTGCTGAAATCCCTCGGTCGCAGCAGCTCCATCTCTTTCGCGTAGTACACGTTGACGAAGGTCTGCCCCGCGAATTCCGCTTTCAGGGCGGGGAAGTATCCTGAGTTCAGGTAATTTCCTTCGTGATCGAAGGTGTGGTAAACCTCCAGCTGCGGTCCCCAGGAGATCAGATGCTTGCCCTCGGGACGGAAACTGTATTGCAGGCGGTGATAGAGATTGTGAATGTCAGGCTGCGGATCAAAGCCAGTAAAGGTACGAAATCCGTCGCTGCGGTCGGTGTAATCCATCAGGTAATTCAGTTTCCGCCCATCGCGTTGCAGCGTGACCTCCGCCGCGGGGCCGGCGAGATAGGTCCCGAAGGTGCAGGCGCTATTCTGGGTGTCGCTGCACAGCGTGGAACTGACCACTCCCTGAAAACTGGCCACCCAGTTGGAATTAAGTTTGAAGCGGCCATCGATCCCGCCGACGCGGTTGAAGTACGGGCCCACTTCGCGATCAGTGAACATCACTCCCAGGGAAGACTGGCTCCCGATATCGCGGCTGACGCGTCCTACCGTAAAGTAGGCATGCTTTCCGAACAGGGAGTTGTCCGGGGCCACCTCTGCGCCTGGGGAGGCGTCATCGGCCACCAGCATGCCGACCGCCCACGGTCCGTCTTTGCCGGTCAGACGCAACGCCCCACTGCGGATCTACGATGCGGCGTGTGAAGAGCAGGGGAATGGGAGTCTGGAAATAATTGGCATTCTCCAGGAAGAAGGGGCGCTTCTCCGGGAATTGCACCTCGAAGCGCTGGTTGACCGTGACCTGCGGTTCGTCCGACTCAATCTGGCTGAAGTCGGGATTCGCAGTAGCATCCAGCACGAACTTGTCTTTCAGCACGGCCTTTGCGTCCAGACCAATTTGCCCGAAGGCATCGCGCTGGGTGAACTTGGGGTGGTCCACATCCCGCAGATCGAGGTCGCGGAAGGAGCGAAAGATCCCGTACGGAATGAGCTGAAAATTGTGTCCGGGAGAAATATTTTCCAGTCCGGTCGCGTCGCCTTCCTGATTCAGGCGGCCCGCAATGCGGCTGGAGTAGCGCGGCCAGAATGAGCTTTCGTTGTTGCGGCGGATGTCACGGTCGAGCAGGATTCCCCAGGTCTGGGGATCGTTGGAGGCAAAACGGAGGCTGCGAAAGGGAATCGTCAACTTCACCACGAAGCCTTCCGGCGTGAGCTTCGCTTCGGTATTGAATACCGTATCGAAGGAAAAATCCCATTCCTGTCCCTCGGTCCAGAGAGCATCGGCTTGCACGCCCAGGGCATTGGAAAAAAATGCATAGGCGCGACGATGATCGTGAAACGTGTCCAGCATCAGCTCGACGGTATCGTCGTCAAACACGTCTTCGCGCCGCGAGAGCCGGGCGCGAATCTTATGCGGCTGCCTGTCGAAGCAAATGAAAATGGCGTACAGATTCTTGTCGTCGTAGCCGAGGTAGGCTTCCGTGCGCTGCGACACGGGCTCACCGTCACTCGGGACGCGCTGGATGAAACCGTCAATCCTGGCCAGTTTGTCCGCCCAGGATGCGCTGGGCTTCATCTGCAAGAAGTCTTCGAGCGGAGGAGGAGTATTGACTCGAGGGATGGTGATCTGGCGAAAACTTGGGGGCGGCGCCGCCCAAAGCGCGCCAGGCAGGCAGGCGACAACGATTGCCGTCGCACACCAGAGACTCTGCTTTACCCCACGCAAACTTGCCTCCCTGTCAACCATCGGAGAATTGTTGGGTTAGACGGGGGCGAGCACGTCAGGTCACTCCAGACTCACTTCCCGGAATGTAAAATGTTGTGAGCGCTAGCTCGGGGCTTTGGAATTTCGCACGGCGCGGAATGTCATCTCCTGCGCGCGGCTTCGACGTTCGCCGTTTCCAGGCATAAAACAGTCCGGCATAGGTGTCTGTTATGTACGCGTCGGCGGCTGATGCCCAGGAGGCTGGCAGTCCGGTCAATCCAGCGCGCCGGGCCTTCAATCTCACCGAAGAAGCCGATGGGGGTTTCATCCAGGACCACGTGGCCCTTGCCGTCACTCCACTCCGCACGGAATTTTTCGTAGCGGAAGGAGGGCAGGTAACCCAGCGCCTGCAGGATCTTGTGGAATTGTTCGCCGTCTTCGATTCTGGTTTCCGTTTCGATCCGGGTCTTGTGCCGAGCCACTTTGCCTTTGGCTTTGTGAGTCAGCAGCCAACTGGTCCCGTACTTGCGCAGGCGGAGCAGTTCACCCCGTTTGCGCAGCTTCTGGCCGGGGAGATCGTACAGAGTGTTGCTTTCGTGCGTGCGCCGGGTCACCTGCCGGAAGCCGGCGGCCCGCAGCCGTCGCGCCAGAGCGCGAAAATCATCCACTCGAAACTTGATCTCGATTTCTTTCGACATGATTAAGGCGTCGGACCTCGGACGTCAGACCCCGGCACAAATCACGTAGAGGCAGATGTCCTCATCTGCCCGGCGGAGCAACGCTCTGCTGGTTTGTGCTACCCGCAAAAGGCCTGTCGAGCTGCGCTCGACTGGACAGCTGTCCCTATGCAGTTCGCGCTTCACGAAAATGTGGGCAGCTTTACCAAATCATCGCGCGGGACCGGTTCCAGCGGATTTCCCGCCTTGCGCCAGGCTGCCAGTCCGCCTACGATTACGAACGCGTTGAAGCCTTCTTCCCGCAGCATATGCGCCACCCGGGCGCTGGTCGCTTCGCGCGCTCAAGTACAGTAGACAAAAATGTCTTTGTCCTTGGGTATGTTTTGGAGTTCTTCCTTCAAGTTATTCGGCTCCAGCCGGATCGATCCTTTGATGCGCGCGGTCCGGCGTCGTAGTAGCCATGGCTGCGCACATCCATGAGCAGGATTTTGTCTTTGTCCTCCGACGCCAGCCGGCGGGTTACTTCCTCCACCTGTATCCGGGGTACGACTCTATACACAACGTGTTTGCGATAAAGCCAGACCCGGTACAGGGCATAACCGATGAGCGCGCAGAACCGTCACCGCCTCGACGGCGCGGCCGGCGGTTTGAAAACCACGCATCACTGAAACCAGAAAATCGCGGAACAGGAATCCGACGGCCACGTAAACCGTGGCGTACAGCGTTGCTCCGGCGACATCAAGCCGGAGAAAAGTGTCGAGCGGCATTTTCATGCTTCCCGCCAGGGGTGGCGCCATGGTGTTAATTCCGGGAATAAATTTGGCGAACAGCAGGGTGGCCTTGCCGCGTTTATAGAACGACTCGGCCGATCGCAGGATGCAGGTTTCGGGGTTGACCGAGAGTTTGCAGAGAAAGCCGAGCAGGCCCCATCCCATATATCGTCCGGCCACGAAGAGCAGGCAGTCGCCCAGCAACATGGCGAGCAGCGCCAGCAATAAAAGCCTGTACACACTGAGCACCCCGGCACCGGCAGCCGCGCCGCTCGCCACCAGCGCCACGGCTGCGGGAACAGGCAACCCTAGAGCTTCGGCGAGGACGATCAGGAACACCAGGATGTATCCGTGGTGTGCGATGAGTGAAAGTACTTGTTGCATTCATGGGCCGGGTTCCGGCTGCGTTAGTATAAAGAAAAAGGGCGGCCCTTGCCGCCCTCGATAGTTTCGGTTCAGCAACCGCTACTTCGACATGTTGTCCATGTTGTCCATCTTCCCGGCCTTGAGCATCTTGATGCTCATGACGTGAATCTGGTCCTTGTCGGCGTAGACATGGGCGCTCACTTCGACGTGATGGCCTTCATGTCCCTTCAGGGCCTCCGGATTGACCACATCCCACGACTTCTTGTCTTTATCGGAGACAAAAGTCAGCTTGTCGCCTTCCGCTTTCACCGTTCCCTTGATGTTCTTCAGCGGAGCCGGTGCCGCTTTGGCCATTCCATTGTCTTTTGACATGTCTTGAGCGAAACCCGCCACGGTAAACATGACGGAAAGAGACAGCGCGAGAACCAATAGTTTTTTCATAATTCAAACTCCTCCTGGGGTTGAGTTTTGGATGTCGATCAGATGCCTGTGAGATGTACGACTCCGGGGGCGAAATGGATTTCTTCCCCGTGGGACCAAGACCTTATTTCGCATCGCTGGTCGGGAGTTCGGAGGTGCCCGGTAGTTCAAGTGAGGGACTAAGTTGCGAAACTTAACCCGTTATGCCTGCTACTTTTCTCTCGCCACTACAAAATCCGGGGCCCACAACAGGGCCCGCTTGAATTCGCTGTCGGGGAAACTGCAGATCGCGTTTCGCGCCAGAGTGGCGTACTGCAGGGCACGCGCGTTGGCCGCTTCGAGCGATCCGTAGCGCTCCAGAATGGCAATGATTTCGCGATGGGTAACTCCGTCGAAGGCGCGCTCCCGCACTACAGTCTCGATCATTTTGCGTTCGCGCGGCGTGCAGCGCTCCAGGGCGTGGATTACCGCCATGGTGACTTTTCCTTCCCGCAGGTCGCTGGCCACAGGCTTGCCCAGGACTCTCTCCGAGGCGGTCAGGTCGAGTACGTCGTCCACGATCTGAAATGCCATCCCCAGATCGCGTCCGTACTGTCCCAGGCTCTCTTCCTGGTCAGGAGTGGCGCCTCCCAAAATTGCGCCCATCCGCATGCACACCGAGAAAAGACAGGCAGTCTTGCGGAAGATCAAATCAAAATGCTCATCAAGCGAAATAAGCTTGCCCAGCTTCTCCATCTGCAGGAGTTCACCTTCGACCATCTGCTGGGTCAACTCGATCAGGGTGTCGAGAATGCGAAAATTGCGCTCCTGAACCGCGACCTTGAAGGCCTGCATGTAGAGCCAGTCGCCGGCCAGCACGCACTTGGAATTACCCCATTGTGTGTTGGCCGCGGGTCGGCCGCGCCGGGTCTGAGCTTCGTCGATAATGTCGTCGTGTACCAGGGTAGCCGTGTGAATGATCTCGACCACCGCGCCCAGCCGAATGGCGCCGCGTCCCTGGTAGTTGAATAATTTCGCGGTCAGCAGCAACAGCGCGGGACGGATGCGCTTGCCTCCTCCATTGCGCAGGTATTCGCCAATTTCGGTGATGGCTTCGACGCCCGAAACCGTGTCCCGCCCGAATTCGCGCTCGATAGCGGCCAGATCTTCGCGCAACAGTTCGAAGAATTCTTTTCCGTTGATGGCGGCGGGCATGCTCAAGGTTGAGTTCCTACGAATCCTGGATCTTCTTCACCACGGAGGCACAGAGACACGGAGAAAATACAAGGCGTGACCTTACTGAAATTAGCTGAGTGATCCGCCCTATCCGATTGGATTTCCATGCCTCGTATTTCTCTGTGTTTCAGTGTCTCCGTGGTCAGTTGCGTCAATTAGTCCGGTAATTCGTAAACTGCATGTCGATTCCGAAATCCTGCTGTTTCAGCAAGGCGATGACCGCCTGTAAAGTATCACGGTCCTTGCCACTTACCCTCACCAGGTCTCCCTGGATCGATGCCTGCACTTTGTTTTTCGACGTCTTGATTAATTTCACGATTTCCTTGGCTTTCTCCATCGGGATGCCCTGCTGCAGGGTGATCTTCTGCTTGGCGGTGCCGCCAAGAGCCAGTTCGACCGTGCCGTGGGTCAAGCCTTTCAGCGGCACCCCGCGTTTCGCCAGCTTTTGTTGCAGCACATCGCTCACCGATTTCAGTTTGTATTCGTCGATCGAGTGCAGGACGATCGCATCTTTGCCCTCGAGTTCGATTTTGGACTTGGAGTCCTTCAAGTCGAAGCGGGTATGAATTTCTTTCGCCGCCTGCTGGATGGCGTTCGAGACCTCTTCCAGATTGATCTTGCTGACGATGTCGAAAGTGTTTTCGGGCATGTTCGTCGCGCCTTCTGAAAACTATGAAAATGTAACCTCTGAGGTTATCAGAAGAAGCGCTTTCAGCGCCGCAGTTCTTTGTTTTGACGGGCCGGGTTGCGTCGGCTTGCCCCTTTGCGGATCTTCTTTGCGCCCTTTGCGGTAATGCTATGTCATTCAAAATCTTAAACCGCGAGGGGTGCAAAGAAGCACCGCAAAGAGCGCAAAGAATCTCGATCGGGACCTTACTTTGTTCAGTGTATTTTGAAAAAATTGTAGAAGTTCATGGCGGTTTGCCTGCCGACCTCTTCCGTCGAAAGCCCGCGTAGCTCGCCCAATTGCCGGGCAACTTCCTTTACAAATGCCGGTTCATTGCGCTTGCCGCGGTGGGGCACCGGGGCCAGAAAGGGGGAGTCGGTTTCGATCAGCAGGCGTTCCAGCGGTACTTCTTTAGCCGCATCCCGGATGGGCTGGGCTTTGGGAAAGGTGATGTTGCCCGCGAAGGAAATCATGAAGCCAAGGTCCAGCGCTCTCTTAGCGTAAGGCCAGGCCCCGGTGAAGCAGTGCAGGATTCCTCCCAGCCCGCTGGCCCTCCAATGCTGTTCCAGAAGGTCGAGACAGTCATCCCAGGCGTTATCGCTGCCGGCGGAGGGCCGGCAGTGGATCACGATGGGCAGATTGGCCGCTTGCGCCAACTCCATCTGCCGCAAGAAAACCTGCTGCTGCAGTTCGCGCGGCGAGTGATCGTAAAAGTAATCGAGCCCGATTTCGCCCCAGGCGATGACCTTGGGGCGGCGCGCCAATTGTTCAAGCTCCCGAAAGTCGGCATCGGTCGCCAGTTTGGCTTCATGGGGGTGGATCCCGATAGTGGCCAGAATGAATTCGTGACGCTCGGCCAGTTGAAGGCCGCAGTCCAGAGAGCCCGGCCCAGTTCCACTGCCAATGGCGACGATCTTTTCAATGCCGCCGTCCCGCGCCCGCGCGATCATCAGTTCGCGATCGGCGTCAAACTGCTCCATTTCGAGATGGGCGTGGGAGTCTATGAACACGGCCGTTGGTCGTTGGTCATTGGTCGTTGGCAGTACCTGTGTGGGGACGGGTCTCTGACCCGTCCAGGCCGGGCGAAGCTCGGCAAGTTCTTCTCCCGGCGACGCAGAGAGCTCGCCCTACTTCAACCTTGTTCCTACCGGCACATCCTCCAAGAAGGCTGCCAGCACGGGTTTGCCGCCTTCGGGCGAAGCGGCCACGATCATTCCATTCGATTCCAGGCCGCGCAATTTCCGCGGCGCCAGGTTGACGACGATTACGACCTTGCGCCCCACCAGAGTCTCCGGCGCATAGGCCTCCGCGATGCCAGCCACCACCTGCCGCACTTCCGTCCCGAGATCAACTTCCAGGCGCAACAACTTGTCGGCGCCTTTCACCTTTTCGGCGACTTTTACCTGGCCCACACGCAGTTCGACTTTGGCGAAGTCTTCAATGCTGATCTTCCCATCGGGCACGGTGACGGCGGGTTTTGGTGCCGGTGTGCTCGCCGGCGCTGCGGGCGCGGCAGGCTTTTCTTCCGCCGCCAGTGTGGCGCTGCGTCCCTGCTCTTCCATTTGTTGCATCCTTTCAATCGTGCTCTTGTCGGCACGGGGAAACACCGACTGTACGTCGCCGAGTCTGGTGCCCAACTTGAGTTGTCCCCATTGCAGGTCCGACAGCGGAAACTTTCGGATGTCTCCCAGCCCCAACTGGCCCCAGATCTTCGCCGTAGCTTCGGGAATTACGGGATGCGCGAGCGCGGTCACGATGCGCAAGGCCTCGGCGCTGGTGTAGAGAATGGTTGCGAGACGGGAACGGCTTTCGTCGTCCTGCTTCTCGCCCAGCGCCCAGGGCTGGGTTTCGACGATATATTTGTCCACCGCCCCCACCAGACTCCAGGCCACTTCCAGGGCCCGCGAAAACTGGAACTGATCGAACAGACGATTGAATTCCGCTATCGTCTGCCGCGCCGTGTCAGCGATGGCATGCTCTTGCCCGGTCAGGGTTGCGGCGCGCGAGGGATAAGGCACTTCGCCCTTGAAATAGCGCGTGATCATGGTCAGCGTCCGGCTGGCCAGATTGCCCAGCCCGTTGGCCAGATCGGCGTTATAACGTTGCACCAGCGCGTCGAAGGAAAACGAGCCGTCCTGCCCGAAGACAATCTCGCGTAACAGAAAATAGCGCAAGGCGTCGGAGCCGAGCACGTCGAGGATGGTTTCCGTGCGCACGATATTGCCGCGCGACTTCGACATCTTATTTTCTTCAAACAACAGCCAGCCGTGCGCCATGATCCGTTGCGGCAAGGGCAACCCTGCGGCCATCAGAAACGCCGGCCAATAAACGCAGTGGAAGCGCACGATTTCCTTACCGATCATCTGCACGTCGGCGGGCCAATACTTGTCGTACTTTGCCGTATCGTCTGACCCGTAACCCAGCGCCGTGATGTAATTCGCCAGTGCATCCCAGCCAGACATAGATGACGTGCTTGGGGTCGTCCGGCACCGGAATGCCCCAGGAGAGTGTGCTGCGGCTGACCGAGAGGTCGCGCAGGCCGGAGCGCACGAACGACATCACTTCATTGCGTCGTGTTTCCGGACGGATGAAATCGGGCTGGCTGGTATAGAGTTCGAGCAGTTTGTCCTGGAAGTCGGACAGCTTGAAGAAATAGTTTTCTTCCTTCACAGTTTCCGTTGGCCGTCCACATTCGGGGCAGGGTGCTCCGGGCTCGACCACGTCCACGTACAGTTCGTCAAAGACGCAATACTGGCCGGTGTAGCTGCCTTTGTAGATGTAACCGTTGTCGCGAATCCGCTTCCACAGCGCCTGCACACCTCGCTTGTGCCTGTCGGAGGTGGTGCGAATGAAATCGTCGTAAGTCAGGCCCATCCGGTCCCACAGCGAACGGAACTCGGCGGAAACTTCGTTGGTGAGCTGTTGCGGAGTTTTTCCCGCGGCCTGCGCCGCGCGCTCGATCTTCTGCCCGTGCTCGTCGGTGCCGGTGAGAAAGTAGGTGTCAAAGCCCATCAGGCGCTGGCGCCGGGCAATAACGTCGCAGGCAATCGTGGTGTAGGCGTGCCCGATATGCGGACGCGCGTTCACGTAGTAGATTGGGGTCGTGATGTAAAACTTTTTGCTCATCTCGGTTTCTTAAGTTTGATTCTGGCAGCGCGGGGCCTCTAACTTCGCAGGCCCTTCAAATAGGCTTCCATGGCTTCATTCATGACGCGCTTCAGCGGCACGTGGTGCGCGGCTGCAATTTTCTTGCAATCTTCGTACTCCGGCGCGTAGTTGGTGACCGTCCCATTCATGCTGGCAATCTTCAATCGTACGCCTCCCCAGCGGGTGGCTACGTCAATCCACTTTCGCGCCAGGGTTTGACGCTGCTCCTCGCGACGCCGCACCCCCAGCGTGCTGGTCTCCGTGAAAATTATCTGGGTCAGCCGGGAAGCGTCCTCCGGTTTCGACAGCACGGTCAGCAATATCCCTGGACGATTCTTCTTCATCTGCACCGGCATGGCAAAAGTATCGAGTGCTCCAGCCTCGAGCAGTCGCTCGATCACATAGCCGAATACCTGCGGGTTGAGATCGTCGAGGTTGGCTTCGAGCACGCTGATGGCCTCCAGCGAACTGTTTTCAGCTAACCCCGCATACGATTCGCCGATGGTCAAGCGCACCACGTTGGCGTGGCCGGGAAACTCGCGGCTGCCGGCGCCGTATCCGGATTTCTCAATCGTCATCGCTGGAAACTGCGCAAATCGCTTGGCCAGCGTTTTGACGATTGCTGCACCGGTCGGGGTGACTAGTTCCACTTGAAGGCCCGAGGAATAAACCGGAGTCCCCTGCAACAGCTCTACCGTGGCGGGAGCCGGCACGGGAAGGACCCCATGCGCGCACTTTACCGTGCCCCCGCCAACATTCAGAGGCGAACAAACAATTTCATCGACGGCCAAAGCCTCGGCTCCAACTGCGGCGCAGACGATATCGACCATCGCGTCCACGGCGCCCACTTCGTGGAAGTGCACTTTTTCGATGTCGCTGTTGTGGATCCTGGCTTCCGCTGCGCCCAGCGCCTCGAAGATAGCGATGGCGGTGCGCTTTGCGCCTTCGCTGATGTCTGCTCGGTGGATGATCTCGCGTATCTCGTTCAAACCACGCCCATGTTGATGCTGATCCGCGTCGTGTGGCGCGGGCGCCCCCGCCCGCGTGGTTTCATGTCCGGACTGGCTGTAGTTGTGCTCACGAAGCTCAACATGCTCCGGCGCATGCCTGTGACTGTGTTCATGTCCATGGTCATGCTGCTGCGCCTTACTCTGCTGCTCGAAGAAGACCTCGCGCGGTAATTCTTTTTCACCGCTTACGAAGACATCTACCTTGGTGGCGCCGATGCCGCTGCGCTTTACCGGTGAAATCTCAAGGCGCGCGCCAATGTTCAGGGCCGCGACCGTATCTTCGAAGAGTTTGGCCGGCACTCCGGCGTCCACCAATGCGCCCAGGAACATGTCGCCACTCACGCCGGAGCAGCAGTCGAGGTAGGCTATGCGCATGGGGAAACCCGTCGTTGGTTGCTGGTCGTTGATCGCTGATCGTTGGCCCGTGGTCTCCTGACGCCCGCTTTACCAAAAACTAAGGTCAACGTCAAAAGCGTCGGACAAGAGTGTCCGACCCACACCTGCTCAGGTCAACCGGCACCACGGAGTCGAGATTCAACGGCCAACGACTAGAAACCAATTTTCATCATAGGGAACCGCGCAACCCGCGTCAAACCTCGCGGGCTCGCGCGGTTTGCTACAATCACTCTTTTCTTCAATAGCTTAGGGGAATTCTTGTATCGCCATCTCGAACGACGGCTCGCCCTGCACGTGCGTGAATTCCTGCGCCGCACCTACGATCTGGATTTGCCGAAGATCGTCATCGAACAGCCACCCAAGGTGGAATTCGGAGAGTATGCCTTGCCGCTGGCTTTTGAGCTGGCCAAAAGGCTGCGCAAGGCCCCGCGCAAGATTGCGGAAGAGATCGTCAACGGGATTGGCCCGATCCCGGGCTTCGAGAAGCTGGAAATCGCGGGCGCCGGCTATATCAACGCGCGGCTTCAACGAGAAGAGTTGGCCATAACTCTGGCTGCCGACGAGCGGCCGCCGGCTGAAATTCCTTCCGGCAAGATTCTGGTCGAGCACTCCAGCATAAATCCTAACAAGGCAGCCCATGTAGGCCACCTGCGCAACGGTATTCTGGGCGACACATTTGTCCGGCTGCTGAAATTTGCCGGCAGGGAAGTGGACGTCCAGAATTACATCGACAACACCGGCGTGCAAGTTGCCGACGTGGTAGTGGGGTTCCTGAATATTGAAAAGAAGTCGCGCGCGGAGATCGAGCAACTGACGCGCCAGCCCCGCTTTGACTACTACTGCTGGGACCTCTACGCCCGGGTCTCGCATTGGTACGCTGAGGACAAACAGAACCAGCAAGTGCGTCAGCAGGTGCTGCACGCGATCGAGGAAGGCAACAATGAAAGCGCGGCCGTCGCCGATGTAATTTCTGTTGCCGTCCTGCGGCGTCATCTCGAGACCATGGACCGGCTGGATATCGAATACGACTTCTTGCCGCGCGAGAGCGAGATCCTCCACCTCCATTTTTGGGATGCAGCTTTTACCAAGCTGAAAGAAGGCGGCGTACTCTCCTTTGAAACGGAGGGGAAGAATAAAGGTTGCTGGGTGATGCGGCGGGCGGGGACGGCAAGAGCTGAAACCGCAAAGGACGCGGAAAGCTCGGCTGAGAGTGCGGAGAAAGACGAAGTCGCCGAGGAAGACCAGAAAGTCATCGTTCGTTCCAACGGAACGGTGGGTTATGTGGGCAAGGACATCGCGTACCACATGTGGAAGTTTGGACTGCTGGGCCGTGATTTCGGCTATCGCAAGTTCTACCGCTATCCCAACGGGCATGATTGCTGGATTTCAACGGCGGTGGGTGCGTTGGATCATCCCCATTTCGGCAGTGTGGCGGAAATCTACAACGTGATTGACGCCCGCCAGGCGGAGGCGCAGAACACTGTCCTCGAAGCGCTGCGAGGTCTCGGTTACAACCAGCAGGCCGACCACTACACGCACTTCTCTTACGAAATGGTCGCGCTCACCCCGCGTTGTGCCGCCGAACTGGGCTACCAGCTTTCCGACGAAGACAAGGGCCGCCCGTATATCGAAGTTTCAGGCCGCAAGGGATTCGGGGTAAAGGCAGACGACCTGCTGGACCGGTTGATCACGTCAGCGAAGAATGAAGTAGATGGCCGCCATCCTCAACTGACGGAAGCCGAACGCACGACGATCGCCACTCAGATCGCAGTCGGCGCGCTCCGTTATTTCATGCTGAAGTTCACCAAGTCATCGGTGATCGCGTTCGACTTCAAGGAAGCCTTGAGCTTTGAAGGCGAGACGGGTCCATACGCGCAATATGCCGTGGTCCGAGCCGCCAATATCTTCCGCAAGGGCGGCTTCGATTCCGAGGAATTTGGCAGAAGTGCGGCAACCCTTGTTTCATCGGCTGACCTGGCCCGGCACCTGTGTGGAGAAGCGGGGAATGAAATCTGGGAATTGTGGCTGGCCGCGGCCAAGACTTCTTACATCGTTGATCAATCCATTGCCACCACTGAGCCGGCTTACCTGGCCAAGCACGCGTTCCAACTCGCGCAACTCTTCAATGCCTTTTACCACCGGCACCCGATTTTGAGTGAAGCGGACGAGGGCCGTAAGAAATTTCTGTTGGCAACGGTGGCCGTGGTCCGACGGGAACTGACCCGCTCGTTGGCGGTTATGGGAATCAGTGTGCCGGCCGTCATGTGAGCGGGATGTTTTCCTACTTGCCCACCACCAGCACCTCAAAACTGTCAGGCAAGATCGCCGGCCGGGGATGAGGCTGCTCCGCCGTCGGTGCGGGAGGCGGCCCGAACTTCGCAGTGACCAGGTAAATCCGGTGCTTCGCGGCATCGAGGGCCATAGTGCGCGCCCCGCGTTCGGTAGGAATATTTTCGGCAACGCTGAATTTGTCTGCCGAATCTTCATGCACCAGGGTGAGCACACCCTCGCCGCACGAAGCAAAGGCCATTCCGGTCTCGGGATCGAACGCAGTTGCATCCACGCCTTCGCCGATCGGAAGCGTGGAGATCACTTTGCCGCTGTCGGCATCTACGATGGCCATCAGCTTGTTGCCGCAACCGGAAAACAGCCGTCGATGCTCGCGATCGATGGCCAATCCGGTCGGCTCTTCACACGGCGCCAGCGGCCAGCGTGACTTTACCTCCAACTTGGCCGGATCCACAGCCAGCAATTCGCTCTTGTCCTCAAGATTGACGAAGACCCCACCCTTTTCGTCACTGACTGCAAACTCAGGCTTGCCATCCAATTTGATCGTGCCCAGCACCGTGCCCTTGGCGGCGTCGATGGCGGTGGCATCGTGGCTCCTGCCGTTGAAGGTAAAGACCCGCTTGCTGGCGGGATCATAAAGAATCGCGTCCGGGTTTTCACCGACCTTGATCTTGCTAAGCACCTTCAGGCTGCTGAGCACGAAAACACTCACCGTGCCTTCACGGCCGTTACTGACAAAACCGCGGCCCAGTTCGGGCGCCAGCGCAATGCCATGAACTCCGGGCGTATCCGCAATATCTCCCACGGTCTCGCCGGAATCGGGATTGATTACGATCACGTGGGTGGAGCGGGAAATGTACAGACGGTCTGAGGTACGGTTGAGCGTGAGATAGTCCCAGCCTCCGTCGCCACCCAGTTTGTAGGTTTTGATCCGGTGATAGCCCGCATCCCCAGCCATACCGGGCGTAACCAGCAAAAGGGTGACCAGTGTGACTGCCACCTTTCCCATGCACAATCGATTCAAGCCTCTCATTTCCATCAACCTCCATGTAAAGGTAACACCATGGTACTCGACCGTAACTTTACCCTATTTCAGAAGCCTCCTAGACTGCTGATATGCATTCCTGGGAAGGAGATCCGCGTCCCGTGCCGGTGCCAGAGTACGGCACCATACAAACGGGCTCAAGCCTGAAACTGGATCAGTCCATCGATCCGCAATCGGGCAGCTGGCGAATTCTGTTCGCCGTAGCGATGGGGATCCTCCTGGCGGCATTCTTTGCCACGGGCAATGCCCGCGCGACATTTGATGAGATCACCAAATTCCTTACCCTGCAAGGCAAGCCGGAGCCGGCGTCGCCCGCGGTGCTTTCCGAACACGAACTCGAAAGTTTGGATAGCAAGAGCCCCCAGCAACAGGCAGAAGCCCTGCTGGAGCGCGCCGTGAACCACTATGAAGGCGCCAACGACCAGATCGCGGCGCGGGCGCAGGGATGGTGGGGGAAGCTGAAATTTACTCCCCAGTTCAATTCCCTGATCACGACCGCGCTCAACTCCAATGACCTTCGGGTGCGGGCTGCGGGAATCGAGTTGGATCTGGCGGCGATGGGAGCAATCAAGTCGCCGGCGACGATAGAGCGTCTGGCCCTACAGGTGGGAAGCGGACCCCGGGCGCAACGGGTATGGGCGCTTTGGGAACTGGGCCTTCTCGGTAACCGCGGCGTCGAACCGGAGCGCGTGAATGAGATTTTGGTCAGCCAGCTCCACGATCCGGATCCGGAAGTCCGGCATTGGGCGGTGGAAGGCCTGGCGTATCTGGGGACCAACGAGACGATCGCGCCTCTGCTGCAGGCGTTTCACGACGATGCTTCGCCGATGGTGCGCGAGCGCGCCGCCTGCAGCCTGGCGCAGTCCGGTATGCTAACCCAGGAACAGCGTCGCAGCGTGATTCCGCAACTACTGGACTACGCCGACGACGCCTCCCTGGACGCGCAGACTCACGGCTGGGTCTATCAGGCCCTGCGCGACATCACCGGACAGACTCTGCCCAATGACACCTCGGCGTGGAGAAGCTGGTACGACACCAACCGGGGGTAACAGTTTCTGGTTTCCAGTTCCAGTGTCATGGTCTCTTGTAAGGCGCCGATTCACTAGAACCAGAAACCAGAAACCAGAAACAAGAAACCGTTTCCCTACTCCGCCATCTTGGCGACGTGCAGGTCAAACCCGGTTTTGGGCAGCAGCGACGTCAGCTCGAATGCTCTGAAGCCATCGCCCGCAATTTCCGTGTGCCGGTAGAGGCCAGGTTCGCTATCGACCGTCTCATGACGCCCGTCCATGCGATTGAGAAAAACCTGTGCCTGCCCGATGTCGGCCACGCGATCTTTGGTGCGGGTCACAACCGCTTCTGCCGCGTAGGATCGCACCAGCTTGGGCCAGTATTTTTCCAGCAGGTTGGTGCTGGCGAAGATATCGGCCCAGACCATCCGGCCGTTCACCGCCACCACCACGCCCACCGCGTTCTGATCGCGGAGCTGTCGGATCAGGCTCTGGTAATTTCGTTGGATGGGTTCGGCCACGGAATCAACTTGCTGTTTCACCTCCTGGTTCTGCATCACGCCGGCATAGGAACTGGTTTCTCTCACCGGGCCAGCAGACGGGGCCGGGACCATCAGGGCAAGCGACTCGCGTGCTTTCCCCACTTCTGACCAGACCTGTGCCTGGTCCTTTTCTGCCATGGCTTTGGCGCGGACCGCCGGTTGGGCCATGGCTCCGTTCCTGGAATCAAAGTTGGCTGAACTGCCCGTCCAGCGCCCGGGTTCGACGCAAAAAACGCCGAGATCAACGGGATCGCTTTCTGCCGGAATAATGCGGTCTTTACCAATTACCCGGTCCTGTTTCCCTCCGGTCACGATCTCGCCGGCCAGCAGGATAAGCGGGCGCTTGGAATTGTTGACCAGCACCAACTGGTTGACCTGTGCTCCGCCCCGTGAGGGGGTCGGAGGCCGTCGTACCAGCGGTTGCACGCTCCCGGATTCGGTCACGATCACGTCACCCGAGCGCAGGCCCTCGTCGAGGGTCAGGAATTCCTGAGTATCGTGAGAGTGGGCGGCAACTACCGGAAACACAGTCAGATTCCCGTGGCGGATGGGCTCCAGCACCTTGTAGCCAGAGGGGAGAGCAGCCTCCCCGGCAGGGGCGGGAGCGGGCACAAACAGGGCGATCCCAGCCAGGGCAAGGGCCGGGAGCAATGCAAATAGCTTGAAATTCATGGTGTTCCTCCTGTAGCGCCGGGGTCTCGCCGGCGGTCCGGCGGGCGTCCCGCCCACCGCCCGGCAGTGCCTGCGCTTGTACGAGGAACGGCAAATATTCAGCTTCTTGCAGCACAAATGTTGATAGCATCCGGGATGGCTGCCCGTCATGACCGATCACGGTGTCCAACCCATAGTGGAAGCTTCCGCGGGGTTGGATTCCATGGTCACCGAACTCTACGAAAAGAGTGGGAAATCCGGACTCAGCCGGGAGCAGTTCGGAGCTGTCCTGAACGAAGTCGCCGCCAGGTATTTGCCGGCGGATGCCTCTGTCCGGCAGACGGCGGAACTCTACGCCAGCTTGCGGGTGGAAGAACTGGTGCTGGCCCACGCCTGTGCCGCCGGTCAGGAGCGCGCCTGGGAAGTCTTCATGGCGCGCTACCGCGAGAAGCTTTACGACATCGCCGCCTACATCGCTAAAGAGAGCTCCGCCGCCCGCGAACTCGCCGACTCGCTCTATGCCGATCTCTACGGAACGACCACTCGCGACGGCCAGCGGGTTTCGAAATTGGCTTCGTACACCGGGCGCGGCTCCTTAGAAGGCTGGCTGCGCACCGTAATGGCGCAGGAGTTCGTGAACCGCTTTCGCCGCCAGCGCCGCCTGGTCAGCCTGGATGAAGAGAGTGAAGACGGCACGCAATTCGCCGCAACCGATCCTGGGCCCGCCGCAACCGTTGATCCCAGAGTTGAAGCCGCGACCGACGAAGTCCTGTCCCGGCTCGCCGCGGAGGATCGCTTCATTCTGGCATCTTATTATTTAGACGGTCGCACCCTGGCCGAGATTGCGCGCACGCTCGCAGTGCATGAGTCCACTATCAGCCGCAAGCTCGATAAACTGGCCAAGACTGTGCGCAAACAAATTGTGGCGGTGCTCGAGCACAAGGGCATGAGCCGCCACCAGGCCGCGGAGGCCCTGGAGGTAGATGTACGTGATTTACAAGTAAATATTCGTGAGCGGTTGGCGCAAGAAAGCGCTGCCCAGACGTTCTCTGATAAGAAGGGTGAAGTGCGGGCGTCGGACGTCGGACCTCGGGCGTCAGGCGTGTGACTCTCGAGGCGTGGCCGTGCGCGGAATGCCTCGCGCTTCCTGATTGAAGGAGAGAGGGCGACTCCAGCCGCGAAGCGGCGCAAGAATGAAGCCGAGGGCGCAAGCCCTGGGTCAACAGATGCAAAGACAGAGCCCTGTAGGGGCGAAAGAAAATGGAGCAACTGCCAAAAATCGTGCAACAGCGCCTGTCGGGACCGTCGAAGGCCGGAGTCCATCCCGATCCTGACCTGTTGACGGCGTTTGCCGAGAAGTCGTTGAATGACCGCGAACGCGCGCCCCTGCTGCAGCACCTGGCCGAATGCGCCGATTGCCGCAAAGTGTTGTCCCTCGCGATGCCCGAGATCCAACCCGCGCTGGCGCCGGGTCCGCAGAGCTCCAACTGGTTGAGCTGGCCGGTACTGCGCTGGGGAACGCTGGCGGCGTGCGTGGTGGTGGTCAGCGCAGCGGTAACCCTTCACTATGAGCACCGGGAACCCATGCCATCGGTTGCCGAAAAGGTTCCCGCGGCGCCGGCGGAGCTCAGGTTGGAAAGCGAAGTCCCCAGGCTGCCTGGCCAGAAGCTGGCGGTAAATCTTTCCCCGCCGCCACCGGCGCAGTCCAGTCGCGATTTCGGGGCTGCGGGCAAGTTGGCTAAGCAACGCGTGAAGAGCACCGACGCAGGAATCATGGCTAAGGAGGCAGGCGCGCCCGCGCTGGCACTGGAGCAAGACAAGAAAGTTCAGGAGCTGAGCAACAACCGGTTGGCTGCGGTTGATGCCGTCCGATCGGCTGATGAGCCCGTTGCTGCTGTGCCGGCGGCGGCCCCCGCGCCTGCGTCCGCCGCCAAGACCGCAGGGATAGAGGGTCAGGTCCGAGCGCGGAATGACGCTTCGGATTATTCCCTCAGGGCCGGCTCCGAAATGGTAAGGGCCGAGGGTGCAGCCGCTCCGACCCGGCAGGTGGCGGCACAAACGGCAGAGCGAAAGGCGAAGGACGAATCGCGTACGAATGAATCGCAAGGAGAAGTCGTAGGCGGCCCGGTAAGTGCGGCGGTGCTTGGAGATCGGAAGGCGGACGCGTCCTCAGGCGTAAACGCGCCGGTGGTTTCAACCGAACGCGCCGGGCGGTTGCGTGCCGCCAACCATTCGCTCCGCTGGACTCTCTCCGCCGCTGGCGCGCTCCAGCGCTCTTTCGATTCCGGAAAGACTTGGCAGACAATTCCGGTAGCGAGTAACGTCGTCTTCCGCGCGCTGGCAGCAAACGATTCCGACATCTGGGTGGGCGGCGCCGCTGGTGCTCTTTACCATTCTTCCGATGGTGGCCAATACTGGACCAGGATCACCCCTGTGGCAAGAGGCAAGTCCCTGACCGCTGACATTGTCGCCGTGGAATTCGGCGATCTCCAACATGGCAAGGTGGTGACCGTGAATCGTGAAACGTGGACCACCAGCGACGCGGGGGAGACCTGGCAATACCAGTGACCGCTTGCATTCACCTTTAGTCCTGCCGGCCCATTCCTGAAACGATCCGGCCAGAGTGCCGCAGCTATCCGGCTTGTTTTTCCATCAGTTTCAATATGGTTATCAGTGGATTTGCGGCGCTGGTTACGGCCGCAATCCCGATTTGAACCGTTACTGATCGTGAGTTACCAAAGTGATGTTTACAGCAACATGCAGTGGGCCTAGTATCCATCTCGTGGTTTGGCAGTTCTGGGGGAGGGCTGCCGGGGCGTCCTGAACTGAAAAGTTCAGGGCGCTTTTTGTTTGTCCGGAAACCGTGGGCAACCAGCAGCAACTGGAAACCTGAAACCCAGCCTTTGCGACTTCTGTAGCTGCGATGCATCCAATCAGGTGTTACGATACATGCAGCCTGCGTTGGCTGATTGACCGTTCCCCGACCTGGATTCGCGGCGAGCGGAACTCCCGGAGGAGAAATGGCAAGCAACGGAATTTTGGAAGTGACGGACGCGAATTTTGACCAGGATGTTCTGAAGTCAGAACAACCTGTGTTGGTGGATTTCTGGGCGGCTTGGTGTGGACCCTGCCGCGCTCTCGCTCCCATTGTCGATGAACTGGCGAAGGACTACACCGGCAAAATCAAGGTCGGCAAAATGGACGTTGACAGCAATCAGGCCACGCCCATGCGCTACGGAGTCCGCGGCATCCCGACGCTGTTGGTGTTCAAAGGCGGCCAGGTGAAGGAACAGATTGTGGGCTACGTCCCCAAAGAGACGATTCAGAAGGCGATTGATAAACACGTTGGGTGAGGCAGTTGTCAGTCTTCGGTCGTCGGCCAGATAAAAAACTTTCAAGCGCCCGGGCAAATTGCCCGGGCGTTGCTCTTTTAAGTCGATGGCAGCCCTGCCTTGGCTAGAGGCTAAGAGCCAAGAGCTAGAAACTGCTTCAATACTTCCGCAGCACCCCAATCACCCTGCCTTGCACCTCAACGGAGGCCGCCGGCACGATGATGGGCTGCATGCTGGCATTGGAAGGTTGCAGGCGAATATTTTCGCCTTCCCGGTAGAAACGTTTGAGGGTGGCATCAGTGCCCTCCACCAGGGCGACAACGATGTCGCCGTTGTGCGCCGTCCTGCTTTTCTCCACCATGACGTAATCGCCGTTGAGGATAGCCTCGTCCTGCATGGAATCGCCGCGGACTTCGAGCACAAACACTTCCTTGGAGCGGACAAAATCGGCGAGTGAAATGGTCTCGTTGCTCTGCACCGCCTCAATAGGCTGGCCGGCGGCGATGCGGCCGACCAGCGGCAACACCATCGTAGTGTTCACCGCCATGGCCTGCTTGAGCCGGCCCTTGGGCGGCAGCAGGTCGATGGAGCGGCTGCGATTGTAGTCGCGGGTGAGCAGACCTTTCTTCTCGAGATTGGAAATGTGTTTGTGTACGGTCGCCAGAGAACTGAGGTCCAGACCTTCGCCGATTTCCTCGAACGAGGGCGAGTAGCCGTTCTTCTGCACGAATTCGGAGATGAAGTCGTACACCTGCCGTTGCCGTTTAGTAATCGCCATGAAATAATTGTAGGCGAAGATTAAGCGAAGTCAAGAGGGATGGGAGCGAAAAGTTGGACTTGCCCCGGCGAGTACACCCATCGCCCTTCGCTCAGCACTCATTGCGTCGTTACGGCTTTCAAATACCGATAGTAGAAATCCACTGCCCGGTAGAACGCGTCCACGCGGATGCGTTCATCCTTTCCGTGGGCGCGGATGTCGTCGCGGTCGATGGCTTCGCCGGACACACAATAGGTCGGCATGCCGGCGGCGTTGGTGTAAATCCCGTCCGAGGCGCCGGTCGCCATGTCGGGAACCACGGCCAGGCCTGGCCACATGCTCTCCACCACTTTCTCCAGCGGCTGGAACACGTCCGGACGCAGCGGCGGTGGCGGGTAGGAGCGGCGGTTGTTGACTCCGCCAATCGCTCCCATGTCCTTGACCGAAATTTTGGGATCGGCCACGACTTTTTCCAGTTCCTGCCGGATCTCCTCCGGCGCGTGGCCGGGGATGATGCGACAGTTCACGTTGGCCTGCGCCATCTGCGGCAAAGCGTTGTTGGCATGACCTGCGTTCAGACGGGTGGCCACGCAGGTGGTGTGCATGATCGAGTTGTCGATGGGATCTTTCGACAGGCGAGCGACCGCGGCCATGTCCGGAGGAGTTTTGAGGATCGCAAGCATGTCAGCCGCGCGATCACCAGTGGTGATCTTTGACATACGCTCATAGTAAGCACGCGTGATGTTGGTCAATTCGAAGGGGAACTGGTAATGCTCCAGGCGGGCCAGGCCGTCGGCCAGGTGGTAGATGGCATTGTCCGGCCGGGGCAGGGAACTGTGGCCGCCGGGATTAGTCACCGTCAGTTGATAATCCGAATATAGCTTTTCCGACGCGTCCACGGTCATGAACTGCGGCTTGCCTTGCTCCGACAAAATTCCGCCGCCGTCGTGGTTGAGCACGAATCCGGCATCGATCAGTTCGCGGTGGTTTTTGATCAGCCAGTCCACGCCGTTCGAAGTTCCGCCTTCTTCATCGGCGGTCAGCGCCAGGATGATGTCGCGGTCGGGCACGAAGCCTTCCTTCTTGAACCGGATGAGGGTCGTGGCCATGATGGCGTCGCCGTCTTTCATGTCCTGCGTGCCGCGTCCGTAGTAGTAACCATCTTTCTCCACGAACTGAAAGGGATCCGTGGTCCAGTCTTCGCGCCGGGCTTCGACCACGTCGAGATGCCCGATCAGCAGGACCGGTTTGTGCTTGCCGCTGCCATGCAGCCGGACCACCAGATTCTTTTTGCGATCGTTCGGTCCCATGATCTGCATGTCGCTGTCGGGAAAGCCAGCGTCGCGAAAACGCTGCGCCATGGCCTCGGCAGCAGTGGTCACGTTTCCGACTGAATCCGTGGTATTGATTTCGATCAACTGTTTGAAAATGTCGTGAGAAAGCTGCCGGGTAGCGTCGTCAATCTGTGCTGGTAGAGCCATTGCGAAGAACAAAAACACGAGCATCAAGGTCCAGTTCCGATATTTCAATCGAGGGCTCCTTTGGCGGCGCCGGCGTCCCGCCGACTGTTCGAAGGGCGTCCCGCCGGCTGTCCGGAGGGAATCTCGCCCTCCGAGCGTTTCGGATAAAAACGTCCACTTACAGTACCAAATGATTGCCACCTGAGAACAGGCAGCGACGACATTTGCGCGCGCATGCCGCTGGTCCGAAAAACGGAGCGCAAGCTGGACTGTTATTCTGAGACTGGTGAGCGCTCCTGCAGAAAAGTCGCTGCCCCAGGCCCGCCCCGGGCTCTGCCAGGACTGCTCGCATGCGCGGCGCATCGAGTCCGACCGGGGTTCAGTGTTCTTTCTCTGCGAACTGGCGCTGACCGATTCTCGCTTCCAGAAATATCCCCGGCTGCCGGTACTTTCTTGTCCCGGATACGAGCGAAAAACGGCGCCAAGTATTTGATCTGCCAGGGCATTTGCCGGGCGAAACTTTTGTCCGTCTCAGAGCTCTAATAAATTGCGGCCAGCAAAACGGCCGCAGGAGTGTGTCCTTCATGTTCAAATTCTCTGTCCATATTTTCTTATTGTTCCTGATTCTGGTTGCGGGCACGGTGGCGTGCAGTGCGGGGAGTGCTGCGGGTGCAGCGGTGCCGAGTCCGGCCTTCGATTCTGCCAAAGCGGCCAAGCCGGGCCAGCAAACCGCGGTGGTGGCGGGCGGATGTTTCTGGGGCATACAGGCTGTCTTCCAGCACGTGAAGGGCGTGATCAGCGCGACCTCAGGATACTCCGGGGGCGAGGCTAAGACTGCGCAGTATGAAATCGTCAGCACGGGCGAGACCGGGCACGCCGAATCGGTGAAAATCACCTATGACCCCTCACAGATCACGTACGGAGAGTTGCTGCGAGTGTTTTTCTCCGTGGCCCACGATCCCACGCAGCTGAACCGACAGGGTCCGGACGATGGGACGCAGTATCGCTCGGTGATTTTTTACGGCAACGACGAACAGAAGAAGATCGCGGAGGCCTACATCGCGCAGCTCGACAAGTCCAAAGCTTATCCCCAGCCGATCGTGACCCAGGTGGTGCCGCTGAAGGCGTTCTACCCTGCGGAGGCTTATCACCAGGACTATGCGACGCGTCATCCGGACCAGCTTTACATTGTCTATAACGATGCGCCGAAAGTCGTGCACCTGAAGCAGCAGTTTCCGGAACTCTACACCGGCAAGTAGAGTTCGGCAGTAAGGGCAGGTCGAGGAGGGAGACATGTTCGACACCGAGATTGGTCAGGATTCTTCGTCGGTCAACGTTCGGCGGCGCGCCTTTCTGGGAATTTCTGTTTCAGCGATTGCCGGGGCGGCGC
This sequence comes from Terriglobia bacterium, assembly GCA_963758435.1. Lineage (GTDB taxonomy): Bacteria > Acidobacteriota > Terriglobia > Terriglobales > Acidobacteriaceae > JAIQFF01. The sequence continues at coordinate 137,571 of CAVWVN010000001.1, forward strand.
TGTGGTCATTGCGCAAGCCGCGTCTGATTGAAGCGGCCATGCCCAAGGGCGATCCCGGCGAAGTGACCATCGTGCAGTTTTCTGATTCCGGGCAGCGGCTGCAAAAGGTGCATCTCCCAAAAGTGGTGAAGAGCGACGAGCAGTGGCGTGAGCAGCTGTCGCCGGGAGAATTCGATATCACGCGGCATGCTGACACTGAGATTGCGTTCAGCGGAAAGTATTGGGACCTGCACGACAAGGGCTTCTACCGCTGTATCTGTTGCGACAACGCTTTATTCAGCTCCGAGACGAAGTTTGATTCCGGCACCGGCTGGCCCAGCTTCTGGGAGCCGATTGCGCCCGAGAACATTCGCACCATCAACGACACCAGCTATGGCATGGTGCGGACTGCGGTTGCGTGCACGCTGTGCGACGCGCACCTGGGGCACGTCTTCGATGACGGGCCGCAGCCTACGGGGCTGCGCTATTGCATGAATTCGGCCTCGCTGAGATTCGTGAAGCAAACCTAAGCGTCATTTTGACCCACCCGCTGGGCCCACGTAGGGGTGGATGTCCTCACCCGCCCGGCCGGGCTTTGGCCGGTGCTGACGCAAACCCGTGGGACACAATCCGGATTACAATTCAGGAAGAGTCGAAATATGGATCCTCAGCCTTCCTTTCATGCGCCCAGCGTGGTCGAGCGCGTATTTAACCGGACCTTCGGAATTCTGGTGGGTTTAGGCCTGGGTTTTTCCCATAACTATCTGCTGCAGGTCCGCGGACGCAAGAGCGGGAAGATCTATTCCACGCCGATCGATCTGCTGGAACGTGGCGGAAAGCGATTCCTGGTGGCCCCGCGCGGCCGCACACAATGGGTGCGCAACGCGGAAGCGGCTGGCGAAGTTACGCTCAAGAAGGGAAGCAAGCGGCAGCAGTTCCGGCTAAGAGCTCTCTTCGATGAGGAGAAGCCCGAAATCTTGAAAGCCTATCTGGACCAGTTCAAGCGCGAGGTGCAAAGGTACTTTCCGGTGCAGGCTGGATCGCCGGTGGAGGCTTTTCGTGACCTGGCGCAGAGCTATCCAGCGTTCGAGTTGATTTCAACCTAAAGGGTGGGGAAGTTAGGACGGATTAGGTCAATCGGTGTTCATCCGCGAAATCCGTCGTTGTCCGTGGGTGTCGAGCTGCGCTCGACCTGGACGGGTCAGAGACCCGTCCCTACATGTTCCTTCCTGAGGTCCGACGCCCGCCCTACTCCAGAACGCTGTCGTCCAGTTTCTTCTTTCCCCAGTCGGCAGCGGCCTGCACGAAGGCGAGTACCAGGGGATGGGGCTTGCCGGGTTGGGAAGAAAGCTGCGGCTGGTACAGGGTCGCGATATAGAAACGGTGGATGGGCGATTCGATGGCGCGGATCTCGCCTTGCGGGCCGCGTGCCACCACAGGGAACCCGGCTTCCATGGCCGCCCACTCATAGTCGGGGTTGACTTCGAAGTTGCAGAAGAATTCTTCGGCGACCGTGTCCTGCGAATAGTACGACTGCAGGTAGGACCCAGGACGCAGGCGGATTTCCGGTATCGCGCCTGAAAGCTTGGGTTTGCCCTTGGCACGATTGGGCACGGCGCAGGCTACCGGATAAATAATGATGTTCTTCGACCCGGAATTGTTCTCTGCGCTGTCCGCATCCTTTATGCCCAGGACATTGCGGGCACATTCGATCAGGGCATATTGAAAGCCGCCGCAAGTGCCGAGGAAGGGCCAGTCGCGCCGCCGGGCAAATTCTATGCCCTGGAGCATTCCATCAAAACTCTTGTAGGGACTGCCCGGCGCCGCCCAAAGTCCATCGAAGCTTTCGAGTTTTTTCTGGGTGTCGGGCGCAAGCAGGGCGGGAGTTGAGATCCACTCGCTTTCGACTGGCAGGTTCAATTTTGCGGCGGCGTGCTTGAGCGACTTCTCGACGGCCGGAAGAGTCGGAGACTTGGGGTCGTAGTCCCCGAGAATTCCAATGCGGACGGGATCGGTCACCTGGGTATTTTATATGGGCTGCGGAGATACACAGGTGAGAAGGCTGGTGACCTTCGTGTCCCCGAGATTCGCTCGCCGGCACGAGCGGGCCGTCGCGCCTACATTTAGGGGGCGAGGGCGTGCGTCCCATACATGGACAAATTATTTTGTGGTTACCGAGCGCTCTTTCAGGATTTCATCCACCGCTGTGATCGCCGCTTCCAGTTCCTCATCTTTATTGTAGAAGTGCGGAGACATACGCACACCGGCTTTCGGGCGATAGTCCACCAGAATGTCGCGCTTGAGCAATTCGCGGCAGACCTCCTCGGCCTCGGGCATGTCGATCGAAACCGTACCGCCGCGCTGGTCGGAGTGGCGAGGCGAATTCACGCGCCATCCGCGTTCCGAGGCCAATTCCATCAATCGGGCAGTCTGGCGCTTCGATTTCTCGCGGATGTGTTCGATGCCGACCTCTTTGATAATCTTCAGCCCGGGGCGGGCCGCTTCCAAAGCCGGGATGTGGGAAGTGCCATTCATGAAGCGGAACGGGGGATCACCGTAGCGGGTGGGGCCGATTTCGAAGCCAAAGGGATTCTGATGTGCAAACCAGCCGGTGAATTTCGGCTGGAGTTTGTTCCCCAGATCGGGGCGAACGTACAGGTAGGCCACTCCCGGGCCTCCGCACAGCCATTTCAGTACTCCTCCACAGGTGAAATCAACATTTAGCGCTTGCACATCCACCGGAACGGTGCCCAGCGACTGAAAAGTGTCGAGCACCACGTGCGCGCCAACCCGATGGGCCTTCTCAATGATGGCCTTCGCATCCTGAATGTAGGCGCTTCTGAAAATCACATGCGACACCGGGACCAGCAGGGTTTGGTCATCGATCGCGTCCAACAGTCGCTCGATGGGAACGGTGATCCCGTCATCGGTGGGGACCATGTGGACGCGAGCGCCACAGGCCTGTTGCGCCTCCCAGAAATACATGACGGACGGAAAGTTCAAGTCGCTGTACACCACTTTGTTGCGCGCGCCGGAGAAATCGAAGCAGGAAGCCACCACCGCCTGGCAGGTAGTGACATTCTGGTGGGTCGAAACCGAACCGGGAGGCGCATTCATCAGCGCGCCAATCTCGTCACCCACCTGGGCGGCTCGCATCCACCATCGTTCTTCCCATGCCCGCACACCGCGAGTGGCCCAGATATCCGCGTAGCCTTTCATGGCCTCGTAAACGCCCAGCGGCATGGCTCCCAGTGAATTGCTGATCAGGTAGGTGCTGCGTTCCAGAATCGGAAACTGAGAGCGATAGCGGAGAAGGTCGTCGGCCATGCCGCCATTGTACTTCCGCAGCCCGGTGCCTCGACAGAACGGATGGTTTCATCCGACAACTCACCTTCTCGGTAATGCATCCAAAATGAGACTGTGCATTCATTGAATTTTAGGAGTGAAATGAAAGCCATGAAGACGATCAGAAATCTCGTGGGAACCGTGGGCCTGCTCTATGCCAGCTACATACTTATTTCGAGCATGAAGGATGTTCGCCGCTACATCAGAATGAGCACGATGTAGAAAAGTAAAGAATGTGTGGGTCGGACACTCCTGTCCGACGCATTTGAGTTTGATTTTTTAGTAATCGCTTGCGCTTGTGAGGTTGCAGGGGAGCAACGGGGAAAGTCCAGTGCAAAAGCGGCGGACAGGAGTGTCCGCCCCACACTGTGGCTACTTCTTCTTCAGCAGGAAATAGGCCGCCGTCAGGACGATGATGTACACGGCACCGCTGACCAGCGTCAAGTGCGAGTTGTAGCCTGTCTCCAGGACTGCCACGAGGATAAGCACGAATCCCACCGCCGAGCCCGAGGCTCCAAGGGGGGAACGCATCGGCAAGGCGGCGAGCTGGGTGGCTGAGAGCCTCCGTCGGAACTGAATGTGAGCGGCCAGTGAAGCCAGCCAGGCCAGCAACATTCCCACCAGAGCGGCACCCAGAATCGAGATGAAGGCGTCCTTCGGCGCCCACTTCTCCAGAACCAGCGCGACGACGATTCCGTAGGAAGAAGCCAACAAGGCGAACCTGGGTGATCCCGCTGCATTCAATTGTCCCAGGAGGGCCGGAGCCCATCCCGTCCGCGCCAGCGAGAACAGAATGCGCGAAGCGGCGTAGAGCGCCGCGTTCGCTCCTGACAGCGCGGCGGTCAGAACCACAAAGGTCATGATGTGCGGCGCCGCCGGGACATGAGCGTGCCGGAATACGGTGACGAAGGGACTCTCGGTAACACCGGCGCGGTCCCAAGGCATCACGCCTACGAGGACGATGATCGCTCCCAGATAAACGGTGGCGAGGATGGCGAAGGTCAGCTTGATGGCGCGGGGAATTTCCTGCGGCGAGCGCGACTCTCCCGTGGTAATAGCCACAAATTCGATTCCGCCAAAGGTGTAAAGCGCGAAGCCCATGGCCAGCAAGGGGGCCAGTGCGCCCCGGGGCAGAAAGCCGCCATGTGCGGTGTATTCCGGCGTCACCCGGCGGCTGAGCAATAATGCCCCTCCCAGCAGGACAAAAACCGCGATGGTGGCCACCTTGATCATGGCAAACCAGTATTCAAAACGGGCATAGTTACCCACGCTGCACAGATTGATCAGCAGCAGAAGAATGGAAAAGATCAGCACCCAGAACAAGGCCGGGACGGAAGGAAACCAAAAGGCAAGATAGGTGGCAGACGCCACCAGCTCTGCGCCGATTGAAATCGAGATGGCCGCCCAGTAGCCGGCCCGGGCAATAAATCCAGCCCACGGGTTCAGGTAAAGTTCGGCATAGACCCCGAACGATCCGGCAGCCGGATGCATGCTGGAGAGTTCGCCCAATGCCATCGTCACCGTCAGGCCAATAAATGCAGCCAGAACGAAGCTGAGGATGACTCCGGGTCCGGCGATTTCGAGAGCCGCTGCCGATCCCAGCAACAGTCCGGTGCCAATGGACCCGCCAACTGCGACCATGGCCATCTGGCCGGCGCCGAGTTGGTGGCGCAACCCTTTTTCCTCCGCCTCCTCAGGCATGGGGCACCTATAACAGATTCCGTTTCTTCAACAAAGACATATTCGCTCATGACTTTCGTAATCCCCGCTGTACCCGACTTCGTTGCCGCTGCCGAAAGCGCCCCCTAAAATCTCACTTGGGTTACTCCGTACGTTACCCGTGTCTCTCATGCCAGATCCGAGCAAGCGAATGGACCGAGCCGAGATCGCACGTCGTGTGGAGCGCGCCGAAAAGCTCTTGCAAAAGGGCAAGACTGGCGAAGCTCTGGACGAGTATCTGCAGGTCTTGGTGGATGACCCGCAGAACGACAATGTGCGCCAGATGGCAGCCGATATCTGCCTTTCGTTGCAACGGACTGCGGAGGCGGTGAAGCTGCTGGGCGAACTGTTCGAACGGCAGATCGCGGCCGGGGAAAATACCCGCGCCAGTCTTACCTACAAGAAGCTGGCCAGATACACCGTCCCTACCAGCATCCAGAGGGTTCAGTTCGGCCAGATCCTCGAAACCTCGAACCGGAAGCTGGCGCTCGAGACCTACGAGAGCGCCCTCGAAGACCTGAGCAAGAATGGACGCCAGCAGGATTGCCTGATGGTGCTAAAGCGTCTGGTGGTGCTGGAACCGGCGGAACGGCACTTCCTGCGGCTGGGCGAACTCTGTTCACAAACTGGAGACAAAGCAGGCGCTGCTGCTGCCTTTCTCAAGCTGGCAGAAATGACGGAGGTCTCCGGCGGCAACGCCGCGCAGTGGTTTGAGCGGGCCTACACGGAGGATCCTACCAACTCCAAGATCGCGCTGGGCTATGGCAAGAACCTAATGGCGCAGGGCCAGGTTGGGGCTGCGATTTTTGTTCTGGAACCCCTGGCCAAGACCAAGGACGCAGGCCTGGAAACGCGCGAGACCTTTGTGAAGGCCCTGCTGTCCGCGAATCGCCTGACCGACGCAGAGCCGCTCATCTGGGAACTGTTCAAGGCAAATCCGTCCCGCCAACAAGAGGTGGCAGACCTGATCGGACTGTTCGTGGATGCGCAGCAGGATGCAGAGGCAGCTGCTCTGGCGCGCAAGCTGGAGCAATTCCAGCACAATCGGGGAGACCGCCGCGCATTTGTCTCGATGATGCAGGATGTGGTGGCCAAGCATCGTGGTTCGCCCGATCTTCTCGAATTCATGAGCGAGTTGTTCAACTCCTCCAATCGGGAAGGAGACTATTGCCAGACTCTGCTCAAGCTCTTTGATCTGCACTGCAGCATGGGCAACTATGCCAAGGCTGCCGAGTGCCTGGATCGCGCCGCCGACGTGGATGCCTACGAGCCCGGCCACCAGAAGCGTCTGGAATTGCTGCGCGGCAAAATCGACGAAAGCCGTTACAAGGTCATTGCATCGCGCTTTACCAGCATGGCGAAAACGGCTTCGGAACCGGCCAAGACGGAAGGGCCCACGCTGGGCGCTGCCGCCCTGCAGGACCTCATGCTGCAGGCTGAAATTTTGGTGCAATATGGCATGCGCACCAAAGCGATTGAACGCCTGCAACGCATTCAGGAACTTTTTCCGCGCGAAGAAGAACGCAACCAGGACCTGCAGCAGTTGTATCTGGCTGCGGGCATGACGCCTCATCGCGGCGACTCTGGCCCGCTCCCGCCCGCCGGAACTGCCAGCTCCGCCGCCAAAGCGCCGGCGGCGCCCGCGAAAGCGTCCGCGCCGGCGGAATCCGCCGACGTCAACAGCTTCACCAAAGTCGCCGACATTACCCGCAAGCTTTACCGCCAGACCAATGCCGACACGGTCATGTCCACCGCGGTCGCCGAGATCGGAGCGCAATGGAAGCCCAGCCGGTGCATCGTGGCCACGCGCAAGCCGGGCATGGTACCCAGCGCGATCAAGGAGTACCACGGCGAAAGCGTAAAGGCCGGAGAAGTAAAGGCTTTGAGCAAACTGGTCACGGCGGTGCAGGACATCGCCATCACTAAGGGCACTCTGACCATTACCGATGCGCCCGCCGCGCCGGAGCTGGAGGAAATTCGCGAAGTCCTGGTGGAATTGGGCATCACCTCGCTGCTGGCGTTGCCGCTCAGCGACGGCCAGGACCAGATGGGCGTGCTGCTGCTCACGCAAAGCACTGCCCGCGGCTGGCACTCCGCCGACGTGGTCGTGCTCAAAACCATCAGCGAACAGATCGTGATTGCCCTCACCAACGCCGGACTGCGGCGACTGGTCAAGAGCTTGTCGGTCACCGACGAGCAGTCAGGGTTGCTCAAGCGTGCTTCCTACATTGATCTCTTGATGGCTGAGACACGACGAGCGGTACAGCAAAGCACCCCGGTGACCGTGACCTTAGTGCAGTTTGGGAAAAGCGCCGCCATGTTGAAGGAGCACGGAGAAAAAGCGGTGGAAGCGACCATGCAGCAGATTGGCCAGCTTTTTGCCGCTAACATCCGGCAGAACGATCTGGCCTTCCGCTACGGTAAGACCACGATTGCGCTGGTGCTTGGCGAAACCGGAGAAAAGGAAGCAGTGATGGCAGTAGAAAAGCTGCGCAAGCTGCTCGCGGAAGTAAAACTTTCCGGCGAAGTTCTGCCCTTCAGCGCGGGCCTGGCGGAAGCCGTGGTGCGGCAGCAGTTCGATCCCGTGGATATCGTCACCGAAGTCATCAACCGCGCCGACAAGGCCCTGGATACGGCGGCAGCTCAAGGCATGGGCCGGATCGTCAGCTTGCCCCCGTCGGCCGCCGCGGCTGCAGTCGCGTAGTAGCGTGGGGCGGACTTTTCTCCTTATGCCTTCGTCTTACTCCTCTGCCCTATCCTGTTTTGAATGCTTAGGGCGATTGAGGCAGAGTCAAAGGCCACGGCAAGGCAAGTAGGACGGCAAAGTCAAAGGCAAAAGCAACGGCGTCGGACAAGAGTGTCCGACCCACACATTTTGGCAGAGACCGCACTCCCACTGATAAACTAATCAGTTTGAATGCCGCACGTTCGACCATTCTGATTCCAAAGAGCACTAGGAAGCCTGCATGCTGAAACCCGGCGACATCGCCATCGTAAGCGGGGCCCGCACCCCCTTTGGGCGCTATTGTGGCAAGCTGAAAGACTTTACCGCCCAGGAACTGGGCGCCATCGCGGGCAAAGGCGCGATCGAGCGCGCCGGTCTCGATCCCAAGGAATTCGATCACGCGGTGTTTGGCAATGCCCAACAGACTTCCGGCGATGCCATTTATGGCGCCCGGCATGTGGCATTGCGCGCAGGCCTGCCCATCGAGACTCCGGCCCTCACCGTCAACCGGCTGTGCGGAAGCGGTATCCAGGCCATCGTCAGCGCCGCGCAGATGATCCAGGTAGGAGAGGCCAACGTGGTTCTCGCCGGTGGCATGGAAGCCATGTCCCAGGCCCCGTTCACCATTCGCGGACGCGACGGCTTCAACCTCGCACCCGGCGGAAAGATGGAAGATTCGCTCATGGTCGCGCTGCTGGACAGCTATTGCGGCCTCTACATGGCGAATACGGCCGAGCTTTATGGTTCGCAACAAGGCATAACGCGCGAGATGCAGGATGAATTTGCCTTGCGTTCCCAACAACGTGCAGACGCGGCCTACAAGGAAGGACGCCTGCAGGAAGAACTGGTTCCGGTGGCTCTGAGAAATTCCAAAGGCGAAGCGAGCGGTGAATCGCTGACAGAAGACGATCACCGGCGTCCCCATACCACGCTGGAAGGTCTGGCCAAGCTCAGGACTGCATTCGGCAAAAGCGGCACGGTTACGGCCGGCAATGCCAGTGGAATTGTGGATGGCGCAGCCGCAGTCGTAGTCATGTCGCTCGATGAAGCGGGCAAGCGCAGCATCCGGCCCCTGGGGCGCGTGGTGAGCTGGGGCATTGCTGGAGTCGACCCTAAAGTGATGGGCCGCGGACCTGTGCCGGCCACCAAGATTGCCTTGCAGAAAGCCGGCCTGACTCTGGACTACATTGACCTCATCGAGGTAAACGAAGCCTTCGCCGCGCAGTATCTGGCGGTCGAAAAGGAACTCGGCCTCGATCGCGAAAAAGTAAACGTCAACGGCGGCGCGATTGCTTTGGGACATCCGCTGGGGGCGACAGGCACGCGGTTGGTGGTTACGCTGCTGTACGAATTGCGCCGCAGAAAGAAGAAGTACGGGCTTGCCACGGCGTGCATCGGCGGCGGACAGGGGATTGCGATGGTGGTGGAGAGTATGAACTAGTTCTTGAACCACGGAGGACACAGAGGTCACAGAGAAGCTGGTTTCCTCCGTGTTCTCTGTGTCCGCCGTGCTCAACATAAGGAATCACATGGACATCACGAAAGTCGGAGTTCTTGGTTGTGGCCTGATGGGCTCCGGTATCGCGCAAGTCGCAGCTATGGCCGGATTCGACGTTACCGTGCTCGAAGTGGACCAGAAATATCTCGACAAAGGTTTTGCCGGCATCGAAAAGTCGCTGGCCAAATTCGCCGAGAAGGCTGCTCTGAAGGAAACACCGCAAGTCATCCGGGCCCGGCTTCACGGAACGACGAAGATGCAAGACCTGGCCGACTGCGACATTGTGATCGAGGCCGTCATCGAAAACGCCGATGAAAAGAAAAAAATGTATGCCGCGCTTGACGGCATGGTGAAGAAAGACGCGATCTTCGCGTCTAACACGTCCTCCATCTCCATTACGGAGCTCTTGACCTCCACCAAACGCCCGGAGCGTTTCATCGGGCTGCACTTTTTTAATCCGGTGCCGCTGATGAAGCTGGTTGAAGTGGTGCGAACCATCGCCACCGCCGGCGATGTTTACGATACGGCTTACGAATTTGCGAAAAAGCTGGGCAAGGTCCCGGTCCGCACCAGCGACAAGACCGGATTCATCGTCAACCGGCTGCTGGTGCCGTATCTGCTCGACGCGATCCGCGCCTACGAAGAGGGTGTGGGCTCGATCGACGATATTGACAGTGCCATGAAGCTGGGCTGCGGCTATCCAATGGGCCCGTTCACACTGCTCGATTTTGTCGGACTGGATACGACGTACTACATTACCCACGTGATGTATGACGAGTTCAGGGAGCGCCGTTTTGCCTCGCCGCCGCTGTTGAAGCGCATGGTGATGGCTGGATGGTATGGGCGGAAATCAGGCAAAGGATTTTACGATTATTCGGACCCGGCGAACCCGAAGGCGAACCGGTTGTAATGCCCCGTAGGGGCAGGTGTCCCCTGCCCGGCGGAGCGAAGCTCTGCAACCCGCTGGTCATTTGTCCCGCGGAGTGAAGTAGGGGAAACCCTGGCGAGCTTTGCTCGCCCGCCCGGACGAGGGCGTCCGGGCCTACATGGTTCGAGAGGAGTTCGAGGATTTCGAATTTGAGATCGTGGGGCAAAACTCGAGTCAAGGCGCTTGAAGGCAAGCTCGATGCCGGCGGAAAACGCTTTGCCATCGTCGTGTCTCGCTTCAACGCCTTTATCACCGATCGACTGCTGCAAAGCGCATTCGACGGGCTGGTGCAATGTGGCGCGCCGGCCCAAAGCATCAAAGTCGTTCGCGTGCCCGGCGCTTTCGAAATTCCCTCCGCAGCCCGTACTCTTGCTGAGACCAAGAAATACGATGCCATCATCTGTCTGGGTTGCTTGTTGCGTGGTGACACCGCGCACTACGACGTCATTGTCAACGAAGTGGCGCGCGGTATCGGCCAGTCCGCGCAGGAAACGGGCGTGCCGCACGCGTTTGGCGTCCTCACCTGCGAAACCCTGGAACAGGCCATCGACCGTGCCGGACTGAAGATGGGAAACAAAGGACTTGAAGCCGCCATGGCTGCGGTGGAGATGGCGAACCTGAAGGCGGATCTCGGACGTCGGACTTAGGACTCCGGCAAAAACAAAAGCCGAAAGCGAAATATCCCTTCCAGGGAACGAAAGTCCTGAAATTCTGTTTGCAGATTCGAAATCGGACAATTCTTGTAGACTGAAAGTTCGACGTCTAAGGCCCGACGCCTGACGTCCGAGGTCTGCTTTGGGAACCCGCCGCAAATCTCGCGAACTTACCCTGCAAATGCTTTTCCAGTGCGACATGGGGAAGCAGACTCCGCAGCAGGTGCGCCAGACCTTTTGGCGCGAGCGGGGCGATGTGGGTGCCGACGTCCAGAGCTTTGCCGATGACTTGTTCCGGGTCGCGACTGACCGTGCCGCTGAAATCAATGGCCTGATTGAAGGGCATGCCCAACACTGGCGCATGGAGCGCATGGCTGCGGTTGACCGGAACCTGCTGCGCGCCGCGGTGGCGGAGCTGATGGCCTTCCCCGACACTCCCCGTGCCGTGGTCATCAATGAAGCTTTGGAAATTGCGCGCAAGTTTTCCAGCCCGGAGTCAGTGCAATTTATCAACGGTGTGTTGGACAGCGTGGGGAAAGAACTGGAAAAGACCAAAGCTTAACCACAGAGGACGCGGACGACACTGAGCAAACCTCGAACTCCCTGTCTAAGCCCAAGAGATCTCCGCAAGCCAACGACGAACGACTGCTCTTAGGGCTTGACCGCGATCAAGTCCGGATTGCAGGTGAAGGGCACGCCATTGCACAGGCCAGCCCGGAAAGTCGTGGGATCGGTGGGGAACGAAGTCTGCAGAATGTCGCCACCGTTCTGGGTGTCCAGAATGTGTACCTGGCCATCGGCTGCCGCAACGTACAGCCTGCTTCCGTCGGGGGTGAGCGATGCCTGCACCGGGATGGCATCCCCTAACAGCGGAATGGCAGAGGACGTCTGGTTGTCGATATTGAACACCAAGATACTGCCGCGATCACTGGCAAGTACGTAGGCGCGGGCCGCATCTTGCGAGACGATCAACTGGATGGGCACAAAGCTGCCCTGTCCCAGATTAAAGGGGGTGGCGGTCCCGCCGCTTGCGGTTGACGCACATCCGGTGGGCGCCCGAGCCACGCGAAAGAGGTCGATGCCCGGTGAATCCACCGCCAGGACGCTGGTGATCGTGGTAGCGCTGCCCGCTGTCGGCGGGTCTGCCAGATTGACCGCGTCCCGGGGCAACGCCCTGAGGAACAACGGGGTTGCGGGCAGCACAACGTTATTGGTCAGCGCTGAACTCAGGCCGCACGTGCTCCAGGCGGTCACCGAGGAAGCGCTGGACCCGCCCGCCAGGAATGCGAACGCACCTTCCGGCGAAAATGAGACATCATTGGCGGGTGCAGTAAGAGAAATGTTTTTCAGCGCATCCTGCGCCGACCACACATATAAATTCGAGCCGGCGGCGATGAAGGCCCTCAGACTATCCGGGGAAAAGTCGGCGGCGGTTGCGCCCGCGATATTAAGCGTCGTACTGGTGTTGGTGGTGGTGTCGAACACGATCACCTGCGTGGCCGGTGGAGGAGTGTTGCTTCCCGGGACCGGCACCGCGTTGGGGTCGGCGCCAGAGAGGATCACCTTTTTTCCGTCCGGAGATACCGTCAGCACTTTACCGGTCACGGATTTGAACTGGGTCACCGTGGGTGGACTGGTGACCGCAATCTGCATCATCCCGCGGCTTCCGAAGAATGAAAAATCCGTGCCCAGGTATGCCTTGGCACCCTGGCGGTCGAACACCAGAGAATTCGGCGTTGCCGGTAATCCGACTGCCGTGCCCACGGTGTTGTTGGGCGAGGCAATCGGGACCAGGAGGCTTACGCACCCCGCGGTGGTAGCGCAGTTGCCGGCGGGAGAAGTAGAAAATCCGGTGCTCGATACGTAAACGGTGGGCGTAGTGGTGGTGGTCGTGGTGGTGGTTGTAGGAGCGACCACCACATCGATCGCGCCCTCGGGATAGATGGGGAGCAGCGGTTTCAATCCGATGTTGCAGGTTGGCGGGGTGCAGGAAGCAACCACAGTCGCGCCGCCGGCTTGCGGAGTGGCAATGGAGCCGGAGGTCGCGGACACCGACTGCGGATTGGATGAGCTCCAGGTCAGGGGTACATCGGTGATGGTATTGCCCAGAGTGTCTACTACGGTGGCGGTCGCTGTCTTTCCGCTGCCCGAGGTCACATTGATGGAATTGGTTGTGCTGCCTGTGACTGCCAGCGTAATCGATTGCACGGCGCAGGTGGTGAAATCCAGGGGCTGGCTGTTTACGTTGCTGTTGCTGGCAACCAGCGAGGTTATTCCCGGAGTGTGCGCCGTAGCTTTGACTTGCCCTGTCACCAGTCCAGTCACCGGGGCGCTGTCGGTGGCTATGGCGAGCGTCGTTACATCGTTGTTGACGGACTGCCAGGTGAAGGGCCCCACGGTGCCGGTGATGTCCAGCCCACGGCTGAAGGCGTTGGCCTGGTAGTTGAAGCTCTGATTCTTAGAAAAGCAAGGGCCGGGGGGCGGGGTCTGCCCCGTGACCGGGCTAATCACGATCTTGTCGATGTGCTGGTGCACATACACGGTTGTCGGGGGACTGCTGACCCCGTGCGACCTGGCGGTCACCTGGGCCATTCCCACCGGACCAGGGGTGCATATCTGCGGAGTGGTCAGCGAATTCCACGTGCCGGCGCACGCCAACCCGTTGGTGGCAATGGTCAGGACCGCGGTATTGCTGGAAAAGAACGTGACTGGAGTAGTAATGGTTGTGTTCGAGCTGTTCCGGGAGGTAGCACTGAACGTTTGGTTCATGCTGCCTGCGTCCAGGGAAACCGGGTTGGCCGGCGAGAGACTGATATTGGCCGGAGTCGGGAAGTTTGTGGTGGTGGTGGGACTGGTGCTACTGCAACCGGTCAAGGCGGCGATCAGACTGACGACGATAGAGATAAATGCCAGCCGGACTAATAAGGACGACCTACCCATGCACCCTCCCCGCCCACTTGACCCACGGGGCGAGCTTGTTTCCTGGAAAGCCCCAAGTGTAGAGGCTAGAATTTGTTTCAGCAAGTTGAGCGTTTGCGCGGCGCCCGAGCCGCGCGCTGAAATCCTGAAACGCAGTGAAGGATCTCTAGCCTTCATGGGCTCATTGCTGCCCACCTTGCGATTGCCGAATTGCCGGATTGTAGGATTTAAAATCTAAAAGCCAAAAATTTGACCATCCAAAAATGCGTCAATTTCAGAAAGCTACATTTTCATCTGATGCACCCCATCCCGGTTGACGATGTGTGCAGCCAGTTGCTATATTTGTGGGGTTCCGCGAGTTAAGTCTGGCTGGTCTGTAGGCGGTGGGTTTTCCCTCTGCGCTTGCGCTGGTGTGGAAAGCCCGAAACGCAGCTGAGCTTTAGCAACAAACGTCTCCGGTGAAATGTGAGCGGAGGCGCCCTCGCTGAAACGTCCTGCGCACACCTTTCACCCGTTGAGAGGCTATGCGGGGCGGTGCTGACGAAACGGAGCAGCTCCCGGAAGATACGGGCTTGGTGCCACCGTCGGCGGCTTTTAGTTCTGGACGGGAAATCAAAATCTCCCGCGCGTGCGCGCTGCGGGAATCATGGTTGGCGGGTCCGCCATCCAGCCCCCTGAAATCGGGGAAGAGCAGATGCGGCGTCGTTCCGCCAGGGTGTGCCCATAGAACACCTAGCTGGAAGGGCGTGGCTTGGGAACACCGGGAGAGCAGCACCAGAAACAGGAGCGCCAGAAACAGTATGCCTACTTTCAATCAATTGGTGCGCAGCGGACGTAAACGGCCGCGGTACAAGACGGCGAGCCCGGCTTTGCAGGGATGTCCGCAAAAGCGTGGGGTTTGCACCCGGGTTTACACCCAGACCCCCAAGAAGCCGAACTCAGCCCTGCGTAAAGTTGCCCGCGTCCGCTTGACCAACGGCATCGAAGTTACAACTTATATCCCCGGCGTCGGCCACAACTTGCAGGAACATTCGATCGTTCTGATTCGCGGCGGCCGCGTGAAGGACCTTCCCGGTGTGCGCTATCACGTAATTCGCGGCACCCTGGACGCGGTAGGCGTCGCCGGCCGCAAACAGAGCCGTTCGAAGTACGGAGCCAAGCGGCCAAAAGCGTAAGTGAAGTCGTCCGTCGTCAGTTGTCGGCAGGAAAAGAATTTAGGGGCGAGCGGCAACGTTTCGCCCGGCAGCTCAAAGCTAGAAGCTTAGAGCCAGGAGCTAGAAGCTTAAATGCCTCGAAAAGGATATATCGCCAAGCGGAAGGTGGAGCCGGATCCGGTTTACGGATCCGATCTGGTGACGAAGTTCGTCAACTCCATGATGTGGCAGGGCAAGAAGAGCACGGCGGAAGGCATCTTTTATGAAGCCTTGACCAAGCTCCAGGAAAAGGGCGGCGACGAGGCCCTGAAGCTGTTCAAGAAGGCGGTCGAGAATGCCAAGCCGCTGCTTGAGGTGAAGAGCCGCCGCGTGGGTGGCGCCAACTATCAAGTTCCAGTCGAGGTGAATGCCGACCGGCGCACTTCGCTGGCGATTCGCTGGCTCATTACTTACTCCCGCGGACGCGCCGAGAAGGGCATGATCGACAAGCTGAGCAATGAATTGCTCGATGCCAGCAACAATCGCGGCGCCGCCATCAAAAAGAAGGAAGACGTGCATCGCATGGCGGAAGCCAACAAGGCCTTCGCCCACTATCGCTGGTAGAAGAGATTGAGCAATTGGGGAATTTGGTGAATTGAGTAATCTGAAATCACTTCGGGTTTTCAATTTCCAAATTACCCGATTACCCAATTACTAAATTTTGCGCATGAGTACTGGTACCAACATCGCCGGCGAACAAGAGTCTCGCAAGGAAGAGAAGAAAAAAGCTGTGTCCAGAACAGTCCCACTAGAACGGTGCAGGAACATCGGCATCATGGCCCACATCGATGCCGGCAAGACCACTACGACCGAGCGCATCCTTTTCTATACCGGAAAGACGCACCGTATCGGAGAGGTCCACGAAGGCACCGCGACCATGGACTGGATGGAGCAGGAGCAGGAGCGCGGCATCACCATTACCTCCGCTGCCACTACCTGTACCTGGCGCGACATCCGCATCAACATTATCGATACTCCCGGGCACGTGGACTTTACCGCCGAAGTGGAGCGGTCGTTGCGGGTTCTGGATGGCGCTGTGGCTGTATTTGACGCCGTCCACGGAGTGCAGCCGCAATCGGAGAAAGTCTGGCGTCAGGCCGACAAGTACGGAGTCCCGCGCATCTGTTTCATCAACAAAATTGACAAGATGGGCGCCGATTTCGAACATGCCGTCGATACCCTCCGCAAACGCCTCAATGCCAAGCCGGTCGCCATTCAAATCCCCATCGGCCAGGAAGATAAGTTCAAGGGCGTAGTCGATCTCATCGAGATGAAATCGATTATCTGGCAGGACGACACCATTGGCGCGGAGTACATCACCGGCGAAATTCCTGCCGAGCTGCAGAAAAAGGCTGAAGCCTTCCATACCGCCCTGGTCGAAACCGTCGCCGAAAACGACGACGAGATGCTGCACAAGTTCCTCGAAGGTGAAGCCATTTCTCCGGCTGAGCTGCGGGCGTCTTTGCGCAAATCGACCATCGCTCTGAAAGTTTTCCCGGTGGTGGTGGGTACGGCGTTCAAGAACAAGGGCGTGCAGCCCCTGCTGGACGCGGTAGTGGATTATCTGCCGTCGCCGCTCGATGCGGGCGAGGTTAAAGGCGTCAATCCGGACAACGGGGAAGTAATCACCCGCAAGCCGGCCGATAGCGAGCCCTTTTCTGCTCTGGCTTTCAAGATCATGGCTGACCCTTTCGTCGGCCAGTTGACTTTTATCCGGGTTTATTCCGGCCAGCTCAAATCCGGTGATTCGGTGTTGAACGCTGGCCGCGGCCGCAGTGAGCGCATTGGCCGTCTGCTCAAGATGCACGCCAACAAGCGCGAAGATATCAACGAAATTCTCGCGGGCGATATCTGCGCCGCGGTGGGCCTCAAGAATGTTTCGACCGGCGACACCATCTGTGAGGAGAAGCATCCCATCGCCCTCGAATCCATTACCTTCGCGGTTCCTGTGATCTCGGTCGCAGTCGAGCCCAAGACCAAAGCCGACCAGGAAAAAATGGGTATGGCGCTTTCCAAGCTGGCCCAGGAAGACCCGACCTTCAAGGTTCACACCGACCCGGACAGCGGACAAACCATCATCAGCGGCATGGGCGAGTTGCATCTCGAAATTATTGTCGACCGCATGATGCGCGAGTACAAAGTTGAAGCCAACGTGGGCAAGCCGCAGGTGGCCTATCGCGAAACCATTCGTCGCAAGTCCGAAGCGGAAGGCAAGTACATCCGCCAGACCGGTGGCCGGGGGCAGTACGGACACGCCAAGATTCGCATCGAGCCTAACGAGCCCGGCAAGGGTTACGAATTTATCAACGAAGTTGTGGGGGGCTCGGTGCCCAAGGAGTACATCAAGCCCATCGACCAGGGCATTCAAGAGGCGCTCGAGGGCGGAATCCTGGCCGGCTATCCCATGGTTGATGTCAAAGTCGAGCTTTACGACGGCAGCTATCACGACGTCGATTCGAACGAAATGGCATTCAAGATCGCCGGTTCGATGGCCTTTAAGGAAGCCGCGCGCAAGGCCTCTCCGGTGCTGCTGGAGCCGGTGATGGCGGTCGAAGTAGTCACGCCGGAAGATTACGCGGGCGTGATCATGGGCGACCTGAGTTCGCGCCGCGGGCGGATCGAGGGCATGGAACATCGCGCCGGTTCGCAGGTGATCAAGGCCATCGTGCCGCTGGCGGAAATGTTTGGTTACGCCACGCACATGCGTTCGAGCACGCAGGGTCGCGCCGAATATTCGATGCATTTCGCGCGTTACGAGGAAGTGCCGCGCAGCGCGGCGGACGAGATCATCGGGCGTTCTCAAGGGCCCAAGCGATAGAAGCTAATCACGCGGGCGAGGGCGCCCGCTCCACACGAGCGAGACGGAGCGAGGATATGGCGAAAGAGAAATTTGAGCGGAATAAGCCGCACTGCAACGTAGGGACGATTGGTCACATTGACCATGGCAAGACCACGTTGACGGCGGCCATCACCAAGGTGTTGCAGAAGCACAACCCGAAGATCGTGTTCCGGTCGTTTGATTCGATCGATAACGCGCCGGAAGAAAAGGCGCGCGGCATCACGATTGCGACCGCGCACGTGGAGTATGAGACGGCCAACCGGCACTACGCGCACGTGGATTGCCCGGGGCACGCCGACTACATCAAGAACATGATCACGGGCGCGGCCCAGATGGATGGTGCGATCCTGGTCGTAGCCGCCACCGACGGACCGATGCCGCAGACCCGCGAGCACGTGCTGTTGGCCCGCCAGGTGGGCGTGCCTTACATCGTTGTCGCGTTGAACAAGTGCGATGCGGTGGACGATCCGGAACTGCTCGACCTGGTGGAACTGGAAGTGCGCGAGTTGCTGAAGACGTATCAATTTCCGGGCGACGATGTGCCGGTGGTGCGGCTGTCGGCGCTGGGGGCGTTGAACGGGGAGGCCAAGTGGGAGAAGCAGATTGACGAGCTGATGGCGGCGGTGGACAAGAGCGTGCCGCAACCGGCGCGCGAGTTGGACAAGCCGTTCCTGATGCCGATTGAAGATATTTTTTCGATCTCGGGCCGGGGCACGGTGGTGACCGGACGAATCGAGCGCGGCAAGGTGAAGGTGGGCGAGGAAGTGGAAATTGTGGGCTTCCGCGAGACCCGCAAGACGGTGGTGACGGGCGTCGAAATGTTCAAGAAGCAGTTGGACGAAGGTCTGGCGGGGGACAACGCGGGCCTTTTGCTGCGCGGCATCGCGAAAGAAGACGTGGAGCGCGGCATGGTTTTGGCCAAGGGTGGATCGATCACTCCGCACACCAAGTTCAAGGCGGAAGTTTACATTCTGACCAAGGAAGAAGGCGGGCGGCACACGCCGTTCTTCAAGGGCTACCGGCCGCAGTTCTACTTGCGGACGACGGATGTGACCGGCGTGGCGGAGTTGCCGGCGGCGACGGAGATGGTGATGCCGGGCGACAACGTGCAGCTGGTGATTGAGCTGATCACGCCGGTGGCGATGGAAAAGGGCTTGCGCTTTGCCATCCGCGAAGGCGGGCACACGGTAGGCGCGGGTACGATCAGCGAGATTATTCAGTAACGCACACGGAATATTGGGAACTGAATACTGAGAACTGAAGATCGGAAACCAGTAACCAGTTGCTGGTTCTCAGTTCTCAGAGGTCGAGCAGGAAGCTAGAAGGTGCTTTCCAGCGGCTTGCAGCATGCCGCCAGTTCTTTTCTCCCGGTGAGCCGGGGGACGAAAGAGTGAAACATGGTTGGAAAAGAAAGAATTCGGATTCGGCTGAAGGCCTACGACTACCGCATCCTGGACCAGTCCACGGGTGAGATCGTCGACACCGCGCGCCGCACAGGGGCGCAGATCGCGGGCCCGATTCCGTTGCCCACGATGAAGAACAAGTACTGCGTGCTGCGCTCTCCGCACGTGGACAAGAAATCGCGCGAGCAGTTCGAGATCCGCACCCACAAACGTCTGCTCGATATTCTGGAGCCCACGCAGCAGACGGTGGACGCTTTGATGAAGCTCGACCTGCCCGCCGGCGTGGACGTCGAGATCAAGGCTTTTGGCAAGGAACACAAATAGCCGTCAGCTTGAGCTGATATAGCTTGCGGAGAAGAATTGAAATGGCAAAAGTAACCGGAATTCTGGGCAAAAAAGTCGGAATGACGCAGCTCTTTGACGACAAGGGTGATGTGCATCCGGCCACCGTTCTGCAGGCGGGTCCGTGCGTGATCACGCAGCATAAGACCCAGACCCGCGACGGCTACGATGCGGCGCAGATCGGTCTGGTCGAGTTCATGAAGGAATCGCGCCTCACCCAGCCCATGAAGGGACACCTGGGAAAGCACAATCTGCCGCCGGTGAAATTTCTGCGCGAGGTTCCGATCGAAGTGGAAAAAGCGGAAGAAGCAGCTGCGGTCAAGGCCGGAGACCGGGTGCTGGTCGACATTTTTGAAGGCGAGAAGTTTGTGGATGTGGTCGGCATCAGCAAGGGGCGTGGCTTTGCCGGCGTGGTCCGGCGGCATCACTTTGCCGGTGGCCCCAAGTCGCACGGCTCGATGTTCCAGATTACGGGTTCAATCGGTTCGTCGGCATTCCCGTCGCGCGTGTTCAAGGGCATGCGCATGTCGGGACACATGGGCGTGGATCGCGTGACGCAGCGCAACCTGCGCGTGCTGGGCGTGGACAAAGATGAAAACCTGCTGGTGGTCGAAGGCAGCGTGCCTGGTCCAAATGGGGGATACCTGGTGATTACCAAGGCCAAGAAACCACCCCGCGAGCGCCGCGGCTTTGGTGGCGCGGCCACGGTGGATCCGTTGAAGGCGGCCAAGCGGGCGGCCAAGAAAGCGTAAGGGCGGTCGTCGGTCTGCAGTCGTCAGTCATCGGCTAAAGCGGCGAATGCGGGTACGGAAAAGACATATGGTAACTATCGACATTCATAATCTGAGCGGGGAGAAGGTCGGCACGCTCGATCTGGCCGATGAGATTTTCGGCGCGGTCAATGAAGACCTGCTGTGGGAAGCGGTGAAGCACTACCGCGCGGCCCACCGCGCCGGCACTCATGCCACCAAGAACAAGAAGCTGGTTTCCGGCGCCGGCAAGAAACTGTGGAAGCAGAAGGGCACGGGACGGGCGCGCGTCGGCTCCATCCGTTCGCCCCTGTGGCGGCATGGCGGCACGGTGCATGGCCCGCAACCGCGCTCCTACGATTACGCCTTTCCGCGCAAGAAACTGCTGGGAGCGTTGCGCTCGGCGCTGGCCTCGAAGTTGGCTGACGGCAAGCTGGTCGTGGTCAATGCCTTTGATGTGAAGGAGCCGAAGAGCAAACTGTTCCGTCAGGCCCTGGATGCGCTCGAGGTCAAGAGCACGGCCTTGCTGGTCGAAGTGGCCCGGCACGGCAATCTCAACCTGGCGCTGAGCTCGCGCAATCTGGACGGGGTCGAACTGGTGAGCAGCAACGAGGTTCATCCCTACCATCTGCTGCGTTATGATCGCGCGATTTTCTCGCAGCCGGCCATCGAGGCCCTGCAGGCTTCACTGAAGAATTCGATGGCCAAGCGCCAGCGCAAAGACACCAAGAAGGAAGGCGCGAAGAAAGCCACGGGTTCTCCCCGGCGCCGGGTGCGTCATGAAAAAGCGGCGGAGGTCGCCTGATGAAATCCGCGTATCAAATCATTCGCCGTCCCGTGATCACGGAAAAAGGTCTGGCCATCAAGGAAAACCAGAACACGCTGGTCTTCCAGGTGGCGCCGGCCGCGACCAAGACCGAGATCCGGCAAGCGGTGCAGTCGATTTTCAAGGTGAAGGTGCTTTCCGTGCGCACCGCCACCTATCCCGGCAAAGAACGCCGCCGGGGCAAGTTTGCCGGCTACCGTCCCGACTGGAAAAAGGCGTACGTGCGTTTGAAGTCGGGGGAAAAAATGCCGGAGTACGCGCAGAATCTTTAATTCGTCGTTGGTCGTTCGTCGTTGGTCGTTGGCCACCACGAACGGACGCGGCGGCAGGAAAAAGCTAGAAGCTAACGGCTAGAAGCCAAGAGCTGATTTTTATGCCCATCAAGACATACCGACCGACTACGCAGACGTTGCGCTACCGGACCACGCTGGTCAACGACGACATTACGACCCGGCAGCCGCATAAGCCGTTGCTCGAACCCAAGCAGCGCAGCGGCGGGCGGCGCAACAGCGGCGATACCACCATGTGGCATCGCGGCGGCGGCCACAAGCGCAAGCTGCGGCTGATCGATTTCAAGCGCGACAAGAACGGGATTCCCGCCACGGTGGCTTCGATCGAGTACGATCCCAACCGTTCGGCGCGCATCGCGCTGCTCGCCTACGCGGACGGGGAGAAGCGTTACATCCTGCAGCCCGAAGGGCTCAAGCTGGGGCAGAAGGTGGTCAGCGGTCCGGAGGCCGACATCCTGGTGGGCAACGCGCTGCCGCTGAAGAACATTCCGCCCGGGACCACGATTCATAACGTGGAATTGAAGCCGGGCAAAGGGGCGCAGATGGTGCGCTCCGCCGGCGGTGCAGCCCAACTGGTGGCCAAGGAAGGCGAATACGCCCTGGTCAAACTGCCTTCCGGCGAGACCCGCAAAGTTTCGCAGGACTGCATGGCCACGATTGGCCAGGTGGGCAATCTCGACCATGAAAACATCACCATCGGCAAAGCCGGACGCATGCGCTGGCTGGGATGGCGTCCGGTGAACCGCGGTGTCACTATGAACCCGGTGGACCACCCTCACGGCGGCGGCGAAGGCAAGACTTCAGGTGGCCGGCATCCGGTCACACCCTGGGGCCAGCCCACCCGCGGCTATAAGACGCGCAACAACAAGCGTACGGACGCGTTCATCGTGAACCGGAGAGGGAAGAAGTAGAAGAACAGTCGTCGGTCGTCAGACGTCAGTCGTCGGCAACAACGCATTCCAGGTTGCCGGCGCAGGTAGAAGCGACAGGATTTGGAAGGCTGTTGGCTGAGAGCTGACGGCTGAAAGCTGAGAGCTGACTTTATGGCACGTTCAACCAAGAAGGGTCCGTACGTGGATGGCTACCTGCAGGCGCGGGTGGACGGCATGAACTCGCGTAATGAAAAGAAGGTGCTGCGCACCTGGTCGCGGCGCTCAACCATCATTCCGGAAATGGTGGGCCACACCATCGCCGTGCATAACGGCAAGAAATTTATTCCGGTTTACATTACGGAAAACATGGTGGGCCACAAACTGGGCGAATTCAGCTTTACCCGCCAGTTCAAGGGCCACTCCATGCGGGCGGCCACGGAAGTGGCGGCCAGGCCGGCGGGCGTGCCCGGC
The DNA here is from genome assembly GCA_963758435.1 of Terriglobia bacterium. GTDB lineage: Bacteria > Acidobacteriota > Terriglobia > Terriglobales > Acidobacteriaceae > JAIQFF01. Next base: position 160,322 of record CAVWVN010000001.1, read on the forward strand.
GGTCCGGGAGCGATCACTCCGGCGGCGGGTTCGGCTCCGGCCGCGCCGGCGCCCAAGGCGTAAGACGGGGTTCAGGAGATCAACATGGAATTTCGAGCTCAGGTCCGCTTCACCCGGGTCTCGCCGCAGAAGGCGCGACTGGTGCTGGATTTGATCAAGGGTCGCAAGGTGGAAGACGCGCTCAATGTCCTGGTCTTCACCAAGAAGCGGGTGGCGGCCACGGTGGAAAAGCTGCTGCGTTCGGCGCTGGAAAATGCCAACTATCTGAGCAGCGAGAAGGGCATCGACGTTGATGTGGACAAGCTGTACGTGAAGAGTGCCATCGCCAACGACGGGCCACGGATGAAACGCATTCGTCCCGCTCCCATGGGGCGGGCGTTCCGTTACGTGCGGCGCATCGCCCACATCGAGATCGTGCTGGCAGAGCGGGGCAAAAGCGGGGAAGGGCTGGCCACCGTGGTGGGCGAGGAAACTGCGGCCAAGGCCCCGGCCAAAACCAAGCGGAAAGCAGCGGCAGGAAAGAAGAAAGTGGGAGCGAGATAATGGGACAAAAAGTTCACCCCTACGGTTTTCGCCTGGGCTACACCAAGCCCTGGAAGTCGCGCTGGTTTGTGGAACGCGATTACGACAAGCTGCTGCTCGAAGACGTCAAGCTGCGCAATGAGCTGAAAGACAAACTCAAGTCAGCGGGCGTAAGTTCGATCGAGATCGAGCGTCCCGGCAACAAGCTGCGCGTGATTATCAAGACGGCGCGCCCCGGCATCATTATCGGGCGCAAAGGCGCCGAGATCGACAAGCTCAAGGGGGATGTGCAGAAGCGTACCGGGCGCGAGGTCTACATCGATATCCAGGAAGTGCACAAGCCCGAGCTGGATGCACAGTTGGTGTCGGAGTCGATTGCGCTGCAGCTGGAAAAGCGGGTCGGTTTCCGCCGCGCCATGCGCAAGGCTGTCGATTCGGCGCTGCGCTTCGGCTGCAAGGGCATCAAGGTGCGGGTCAGCGGCCGCCTGAATGGCAATGAAATCGCCCGTTCGGAGTGGTATCTGCAGGGCCGTCTGCCGCTGCACACTCTGCGCGCCGACATCGAGTACGGTTTCACCGAAGCCCGCACCACCTATGGCGTAATCGGGGTGAAGTGCTGGATTTACAAAGGCGAAATTTTGCCGGCCAAAAAACGCGAAGTGCAGCAGGCGGGCGCGTTCTAGGAAGTTTGGCTGAGAGCTAAACGCTAAGGGCTAAGAGCTGATTCTATGTTGATGCCAAAGAAAGTGAAGTACCGCAAGCAGCAGCGCGGACGTATGACCGGCAAAGCCTGGCGCGGGAGCCAGCTGGCGTTCGGCGACTTCGGATTGAAGGTGCTCGAGCCGGGCTGGATCACCGACCGCCAGATCGAAGCGGCGCGCGTGGCCATGACCCGCTTCATCAAGCGCGGCGGCAAGATCCAGATCCGCTTGTTTCCGGACAAGCCGGTCACCAAGAAGCCGGCTGAAACCCGTATGGGCAAGGGCAAGGGCGCGCCCGATCACTGGGTGGCGGTGGTGCGTCCGGGCAAGATCCTGTTTGAGATGGAAGGGGTCACACAGACCGACGCCAGCGAGGCCATGCGGCTGGCGTCGCACAAGCTGCCCTTGCGCACGGTGTTTGTAAAGCGCGAAGGCGCGCACTAGAAACGGCAACGCAGCAGCAGAAATTGAGAAGTAGAGAACCGAGACACTAACATGAAAGCGGAAAAAGTACGTAATCTGACTGCGGACGAACTGGTCTCCCAGGAGCGCGAACTCAGCGACCAGCTGTTCAAGCTGAAGTTCCAGCTCAACATGGGACAGACCGAGAGCCTGAAAAAGATTCGCGGCCTGCGCCGGGACATTGCGCGGGTCAAGACCATCGCTCGCGAACGCGAACTGGCCGCGGCCAGCGCGACGGAGAAAAAATAGTATGGCTGAAACCAGGACACAATCGGCAGCGGAGCCGCAGCAAGCCGGACGGCGCAAGATCGTGGTGGGTGAGGTGGTCTCCAGCCGCATGCACAAGACCATCGTGGTGCAGGTGGTGCGCAAGAAGACGCATCCGTTCTACAAACGCGTGGTGTCGAAGGCCAAGAAGTTTTATGCCCACGACGAAAAAAATGTTGCCCGGGTGGGCGATGTGGTGCGCCTGGAAGAGACTCGTCCGCTGTCCAAGTTGAAGCGCTGGCGGCTGAAGGAAGTGGTCCGGCGGGCGGCGCTGCTGCCGGAAGCGACGCTTCCCGAAGCCAGCTAGACCGTCCGGAGCCTGGAGGGAGATCCGAATATGGCCGTGATGATGAGATCGATGCTCGAGGTGGCCGACAACTCCGGCGCCCGCAAGTTACAGATGATTCTGCCGCTGGGCGGGTCCACCGGCCTGAATGCCGGACTGGGTGACGTCATCACCGCCAGCGTGAAAGAGGCCGCCCCCGAAGGCCAGGTGCAGAAGGGCAAAGTGGTGAAGGCAGTCATTGTGCGCACTCGCAAGGAGCATCGCCGCCGCGACGGCACCTACATCCGCTTTGACAGCAACGCCGCGGTACTGATCAACGATGCTGGCGAGCCGGTGGGGACGCGTGTCTTCGGGCCGGTGGCCCGCGAACTGCGCGAGCGCAAGTTTTTGAAAATTGTGTCGTTGGCGCCCGAAGTTCTGTAGGGCATTGAGCCATTGGGCAATTGTGTAATTGAGTAATTTTTGAAATTGAGCTGAACTGGACAAATTGGGCCGGTTTCAATTGCCAAATTGCCCGAATACCAAATTGACGAAGGGTTGATATGAAGACCGTCGAGAGAGCGAACAAGCGAGTGGACCTGCGGCGCAACGATACGGTGCGGGTGATCACCGGCCGCGACAAGGGGAAAGAAGGCCGGGTACTGCGCATTTTCCCCAACGATGCCAAGGTGCTGGTCGAGCACGTCATGGTGGTGAAGAAGCACGTCCGGCCCAATCCGCAGCGCAACGTCAAGGGCGGAATCGCCGAGCAGGAGAGCCGGATCGCGATCTCGAACGTGGGGCTGATGTGTCCCAACTGCAAGCGGCCGGTGCGTATTGGACACGAGTTCCAGGGCGAGCGCAAGGTCCGGGTTTGCCGCAAGTGCGGGGCCACGCTGGATAAGTAGCTAAAGCGCTTCTAGCTGCCAGCTCCTGGCTGCTAGCTGGAGCAAGAGTGGCGGGATCTGAGAAGTAGCTAGGAGCCAGCGGCTAGAAGCTGAGTTCCAGAGGAAGCAAATGGCAAAAGAGAAAAGAGACAAGCAAGGCGAAAAACAACAGCAGGAGGCGAAGCCGGCGCAGGCCCATCACAGCGCCAAGGAAACGCCGCGGCTCAAGGGGCGCTTCCAGGCTGAAGTCGCGCCCGCGCTGATGAAGGAATTCGACCTCAAGAATCCTATGGCGGTGCCGCACCTGAACAAGATTGTGGTCAACATGGGCGTGGGCGAAGCCACGCAGAATGCCAAGATTCTCGATCCCGCGGTTAACGAACTGGGCCAGATCACCGGTCAGAAGCCGGTCACGACCAAGGCCAAGAAATCGATTGCCGCCTTCAAGGTGCGGGAAGGCCAAGCCATCGGGGCCATGGTCACCCTGCGCGGCGACCGCATGTGGGAGTTTCTGGACCGGTTGTTGAACGTGGCCCTGCCCCGGGTGCGCGACTTCAAAGGGGTCTCGACCAAGTCGTTCGACGGGCGCGGCAACTATACCCTGGGCCTGCACGACCAGCTGATTTTTCCCGAGATCGACTATTCCCGGGTGGACAAGACCAAAGGGATGAACGTCACCATTGTGACCACGGCAAGAAACGACGACCAGGCGCGAGTGTTGTTGAAGCACCTGGGAATGCCCTTCCGGCCGTAATCGCGGAAGCGTGATCGAGTCTTAACTGAGAGCGGAAGGCTGACCGCAGAGAGCTGCAGCCGGAAGCTGGGAGCTAAAAGTAAATTGACTACAGCAAAAAGAGTGAAGGACGCAAAGATAGAGGCGAAGTTTGACAAGGTGCGCGGCAAAGAGCCCAAGCTGAAGTTTTCCACGCGCCGACACAACCGCTGCAAACTGTGCGGACGTCCGCGGGCTTACCTGCGCAAGTTCGGCATTTGCCGCCTGTGTTTCCGCGGCCTGGCCTTGCGCGGGGAGATTCCTGGAGTTTCGAAGTCGTCCTGGTAGGGATAGAAGGGGACGCGGGCGAGGGCGCCCGCGCCACACAGCACGTCGCCGCAGGTTCTTCGGTGCGCCTATAACGTTACCGAAGCAAACGGGCGGCGGAGGAGAAGCAAACGATGAGGTTGACCGATCCGGTCGCAGACATGCTGACGCGCATTCGCAATGCGATCCGCGCCCGCCATCAGAAGGTTGATATTCCTGCTTCCAAGCTGAAGCTGGAGATTGCCCGCATCCTCAAGGAGGAAGGCTACATCTCCAACTTCAAGCCGGCGGAAGAGGAAGGCCACAAAGTCCTGCGCATTTATTTGAAGTACGGCAACAACAACGAGGCCGCAATCTCGAACGTGGAGCGGGTCTCCCGGCCGGGCTGCCGGGTCTATGTGCGGCGCAGCGAGATCCCGCGGGTGCTGGGCGGAATGGGCATCAACATCCTGACCACCCCCCGCGGAGTCATGACCGGACGCCAGGCGCGCAAGCAGGGCGTGGGCGGCGAAGTGTTGTGCGAGATCTGGTAAAGAACCAGCTATCAGCTATCAGCCGTCAGCTATCAGTAAAGACGGCGATCCAAGCTGAGAGCTGAGAGCTGAAAGCTGAAAGCTTATGTCAAGAATTGGACGAAAACCGATTCCGCTCCCCAAGGGTGTAGCGGTCAAGATTGAAGGCGACGTGGTCAACGTGCAGGGCCCCAAGGGCAAGCTGGATACACAGCTGCCGCGCGGCATCCGCATGGAGCAGCAGGATGGCAACCTGGTGGCCATTCGCGAGAACGATTCGCAGGCCGCCGTCCATGGCCTGGCCCGCGCCCTGGTCAATAATGCGGTTGAGGGCGTAACCAAGGGCTGGACCCGGGAGCTCGAAATCGTGGGCATTGGATATCGCGCCGAGCTCAAGGGCAAGACCACGGTGGTCTTCAGCCTGGGGTATTCGCACCCGATTGAATATCCACTGCCGTTGGGAATTGAAGCCACGGTGGATCCCAAGCAGACCAAGCTCAGCGTTACCGGCATCGATCGCCAGAAAGTTGGACAGGTGGCCGCCGAAATGCGCAGCCTGCGTCCGCCCGATCCGTACAAAAACAAGGGTGTGCGCTATGCCGGCGAGCGGTTGAAGAAGAAGGTTGGAAAGACGGGAGCGAAATAGTCGGTCGCCGGTCTGCAGTCTTCAGCCAAGCCGCTGAGATTGGGATCGTGCTGATGGTAGAGACAAAACAGTCGTTCCGTAGTCGGTTTCAGCGGGAAGATTGGCTGAGGACCGGCGACTGACGACCGAGGACTGAAAAATGCTGACCCAGACATCGAAGAACGCGAACCGGCGGCACGTGCACAAACGTATCCGCAAGAAGGTTGTAGGCACCTCCGAGCGGCCACGGCTGAACGTGTATCGCTCGTTGAACCACATTTACGTCCAATTGATTGACGACCTCAAGGGCCAAACCCTGGTTTCCGCCAACTCAGCCGAAGGCAAGAAGGGCGAGCGGCGCAGCGGGGGCAACCTGGCCGCAGCCAAGAGTGTGGGCAAGAACATCGCCGAGCGCGCCAAGGCCAAGGGCATCGATAAAGTTGTGTTCGACCGGGGTGGCTACATCTATCACGGACGGGTCAAGGCCCTGGCCGACTCTGCCCGCGAAGCCGGGCTGCAGTTCTAGGGAATTGAGTAATTGTGCAATTGAGAAATCGGGTAACTGAAAAGCGGGCGATTGGGTTTCAAATTACTCAATTACCAAATTGCCCAATTACCAACTTTTTGAAATGAGAATCAATGCCAACAGTGATTAAAAAGCTAGACGCGAATTCGTACCAGCTGAAAGACCAGGTAGTCTCCATCAACCGCGTTACCAAAGTGGTCAAGGGCGGCAAAAACCTTTCGTTTGCGGCACTGGTTGTCGTGGGAGATCCGAGCGCGGCCGTCGTGGGTTACGGTTCGGGGAAGGCGAAGGAAGTTCCCCAGGCCATTCGCAAGGGAATCGAGTCGGCCAAGAAAAACCTGATGCGGGTGAACCTTACCCAGACCTCCATTCCCCACCTGGTGCTGGGACGCTACGGCTCGGGACGAGTGCTGTTGAAGCCGGCTCCGGAAGGTACGGGCGTGATTGCCGGGGGGGCGGTGCGCGCGGTCATGACCTCGGCGGGCATTCAGAATGTGCTGACCAAGTCGATTGGCACCACCAATCCGCATAACGTCATCAAGGCGACCTTCGATGCGCTCAAGCATTTGAAGAACCGCGGCGACGTGGCCGCCATGCGCGGCAAGACGGTTGAGGAACTGTAATCATGCCCAACAAACTGGCCAAGAAATCGAGTCCGGGCAAGGGCCCTAAAATTCATTTGAAGTGGGTGCGCTCGGCGATTTGCGCCCCCGTACAACAGAAACTGGTGGTCAAGGGCCTGGGTTTCACACGCCTGAACCAGGTCATCGAACGCCCGGATAACCCCGCCATTCGCGGCATGGTAGCCAAGGTGCCGCACCTGGTGGAGATCGTGCAATAAAGCGATCAGCTTTCAGCTAGCAGCTCTCCGTAAGACCCAGAGCCTTGAAGCTGAGAGCTGACAGCTGAGAGCTTATTTATGAATCTTTCTAATATTCGCGCACCAAAGAAGGCGACGGCCAACAAGAAGCGTGTGGGCCGCGGCATGGGTTCGGGTATGGGCAAGACTTCCACCCGGGGACACAAAGGGCAGCGCTCGCGCAGCGGTTCCCGCATGATGCGTGGCTTTGAAGGCGGCCAGATGCCCTTGCACCGCCGCATGCCCAAGCGGGGATTCACCAACATCTTCCGCCGGGAATTCAATATCGTAAATTTGGAGAAGCTGGCCGCGCTGGGCGAGGCCACCATCACGCCCGACCTGTTGCGCAAGGCGGGAATGATCAAGGGCAAGCATCCCGTAAAAGTTTTGGGTGACGGAGAACTGACCAGCGCGCTCACCGTGCATGCCCACAAGTTTTCCAAGTCGGCCCAGGAAAAAATCACCAAGGCCGGCGGCAAGTTTGAGGTGTTGTAGCTGATGCTGGAGAAACTGGCCAACGTCTTTCGTATCCCGGACCTGCGCAAGCGCATTCTGTTTACGCTGGGGTTGCTGGCGGTCTACCGCTTGGGCGGACACATTCCCACGCCAGGGGTGAATGCAGACAAGCTGCAGCAGTTCTTTGAGCAGAACAAGGGCAGTCTGCTGGGGTTTGTGGACCTGTTTTCCGGCGGGCAGCTCCGCCGCCTGACCATTTTTGCCCTGGGCATTATGCCCTACATCACGGCGTCGATCATTTTGCAATTGTTGACCGTGGTGTATGAACCCTTGGCCAAGTTGCAGAAGGAAGGCGAGCTGGGGCGCAAAAAAATCACCCAGTGGACCCGCTATCTGACCTTTGGTTTAAGCGCGGTGCAATCCTTCGGTATTGCCTGGCAACTGCAGCGCGGCGGAGATTTTGTGATCCATCCTGGCCCGGCGTTCATTCTGATGACCATGCTGACCTTGACCACGGGCAGCGTTTTCATCATGTGGCTGGGCGAGCAGATCACGGAACGCGGCGTGGGCAACGGGATGTCGTTGCTGATTTTTGCCGGCATCGTGGTGGGCCTGCCGCGTGGCGTTATCGATCTTTTCGACAAGGTCCGCACCGATGCCTGGGGCGCCTTTACCGCGCCGGCGATGATTCTGCTGATCGGGGTCATGATTTTGGTGGTAGCGTTCATCGTCTACGTGGAACGCTGTGAGCGCCGCATTCCTGTGCAGTACGCCAAGCGCGTCGTCGGTCGAAAAGTAATGGGCGGGCAGTCCACGCATCTGCCCTTGCGGGTGAATTCCGGCGGCGTCATGCCGGTGATTTTCGCATCGTCGATTCTTACCCTGCCCCAGACCGTGGGATACGGTTTGCGCAACAACCGTTATTTTGGCGACCTGATTCGCTGGCTGGGCTGGGGTGAGCCGCTGTACACGGCGCTGTATGCGGTGGGAATCATCTTTTTTGCCTACTTCTACGTTTCCATTGTCTTCAACCCCAACGAGGTTGCCGACAACATGCGGAAGTATGGCGGGTTTATTCCCGGTATCCGTCCCGGCAAGCGCACCGCCGACCACATCAACGAGATCCTGACCCGCATCACCCTGGTGGGAGCGCTCTACCTGATCATCATCTCCTTCATCCCGGAGTGGATGATTACCGGCATTCACCTGAACCATCTCTACGGGCCGATTGGCGCGTTTTTCGAGCGCCTGCCGACCTGGGTGACGAACGGCCTCAATGTGAACTTTTATTTTGGTGGGACCTCGCTTTTGATCGTGGTCGGCGTGGCCATGGACACAGTTACCCAGATTGAAGCCCAGCTGGTCATGCGCCACTACGATGGTTTCACGCCGCGCAGCGGGCGTATCCGCGGTCGCCGGACATGGTCTTGAGCATTTGGTAAGTGTGGGCGCGACCGTCCAGGCTCGTTGCCTAGGTAACGTGGGCCGGGTTTCAACTGGTTTTGAGGTGAGCCGCGATTTGCGGTCGCTTTAGATGGAATTGCAATTGGGAGGCGGGAGGAGCGGTTCGATGGCGGAGGCAACCTCGCGCGGCATCGGACCTGTGATCCTGCTCGGCTCCCCGGGCGCGGGCAAGGGTACGCAAGCCAAGCTGATTGTGGAGCGTTACCGTATCCCGCAGATTTCCACCGGAGACCTGCTGCGGGAAAACGTGCAGCGGGGCACAGCGCTAGGGTTGCTGGCCAAGGACGTGATGGCACGGGGCGAACTCGTGCCCGACGATTTGATGTATGACATGGTGGCCCAGCGCTTGCAGCACGCAGACTGCGAGCGCGGTTTCATCCTGGATGGTTTTCCCCGCAATCCGGCCCAGGCCGGATGGCTGGATGCGTTTCTGGAGCATGAGTTCTTTGAAAATGCGCAGCGCGACAAGTGTCTGCCCATTGTGATCCGAATTGACGTGGACTATAATAAATTGCTGCGCCGGATTACCGGACGCCGCTCTTGTCCCGTCTGTGGACGGATCTACAACGTCTACTCCCAGCCACCCCGTGTCGCTGATCGATGCGATGTTGATGGTTCAACGCTGGTGACCCGCGAAGATGACCGTGAAGAAGTCATCCGGGAACGACTGGCGGCCTACGAACTGCAGACCAAGCCCGTAGCCGAGTACTACGCGCGCAAAGGGCGGCTGGTCTCGGTGGATGGCGACTTGCCGGTCAATGAGGTCACCGAACAGATTTTCAAAGTGATCGAGGACCACGCGGGAGTGACTGGGAAAGCTGAGCGCTTGAACACTTGAATGGCGATTGTCTGCAAATCGGCGGCCGAGATTGAAAAGATGCGGCGCAGCGGCGGCATCGTGCGCCAGGTGCTGGACCATGTGCGCAGCCTGGTAGTTCCGGGTGCGACCACCATGGATCTGGAACGCGCGGCTGAACAGAAAATCAAAGACCTGGGCGTGAAGCCTGCGTTCAAGGGATATTACGATTATCCCTGTGTGCTGTGCACCTCGATCAATGAAGAGATTGTTCACGGTATCCCTTCCGAAAAAAGGGTGTTGAAGGCGGGCGACATTGTTTCGATCGACTGTGGCGTGGTGCTGGACGGCTACTACGGCGATGCTGCCATCACGGTCCCGGTGGATGGGTCGTTGACCCCGGAGTTGAGTAAGTTGCTCGAAGTAACGGAAGCCTCGCTGTACCGGGGTATCGAAGCGGCGCGGATCGGCAACGCGGTGGGAGACGTGGGTGCTTCGGTCCAGGAATTTGTCGAGGCTAACGGCTTCAGCGTGGTACGGGAGTTTGTCGGACACGGCATTGGAACGCGCCTGCACGAGGAGCCGCAAGTGCCGAACTATGGCACCCGCGGACACGGGGCGCGCTTGCGCGAAGGCATGGTGCTGGCCATCGAGCCCATGGTGAATTCCGGCAGTCCGGGGACTCGGGTGCTCGAGGACAAATGGACCGCTGTCACGGCCGACGGCAGCTACAGCGCCCACTTTGAACATTGTGTCGCGGTCACCAAAGATGGCCCGATGATTTTGACGCAATAGGGCAGCAGCTTCTAGCTCCTGGCTTCTAGCTGCTAGCTTGAACCGGAAGCCCAGTGATTTAGCTAGAAGCTAGTAGCCAGAAGCTCGAAGCGATCTTAAGGAGTCGATGAGCAAAGAGGACGCGATTGAAGTGATGGCGACGGTCGTAGAACCGCTGCCCAATGCCATGTTCAAGGTTGAACTGGAAAACAAGCACCAGGTGCTGGCGCACGTCTCGGGAAAGATGCGCAAGAACTTCATTCGCATTCTGCCCGGCGACAAGGTCGCAGTTGAGCTTTCGCCCTACGACCTGAACCGCGGCCGCATCGTGTATCGCTATAAATGAAACGCCTCACCCGGCTGTCGATTTTGCTGACGGCTGAGGGCTGACGGCTGAAGGCTGGTTTATGAAAGTGCGAGCATCAGTAAAGAAGATTTGCGATAAGTGCAAGGTCATCCACCGCAAGGGTGTGGTGCGGGTGATCTGCGTCATCTCCAAGCATAAGCAGCGGCAGGGATAACCGACTAGAGGAGCACTATGGCACGCATTGCAGGCGTCGATCTTCCGCGCAACAAGCGGACCAATATCGCGCTGACCTACATTTACGGCATTGGCAACCCGCGCGCGGCCCGCATTCTGGACGCGGCCAAAGTGGACCCCATGAAAAAGGTCCAGGACCTGGGCGAGGACGAAGTCAATCGCATCCGCCAGGTGATCGAAGCGGAAGGCATGGTGGAAGGCGATTTGCGCAAGGAAGTTTCGATGAATATCAAACGGCTCATCGAAATTGGTTCCTACCGCGGCTATCGCCATCGCCGGAACCTGCCGGTCCGCGGACAACGCACCCACACCAACGCGCGTACCCGGAAAGGCCCGCGCAAGGGAACCGTGGCAGCCAAGAAAAAATCGGCGGCGAAGACTTAGAAAATCAGCTGCTAGCTTCTAGCTCGTGGCTAGAAGCTAGCAGCTAGGAGCTAGAAGCTAACATGGCAAAACCAGCAGCACCAGCAGCGGCAGCGGGGACCGGGGCAGCAGCGCCGGACAAAAAAGGCAAGAAGAAAACCTTTAAGAAAAAAGAGCGGAAGCATGTTCCGCACGGCATTGCCCACATCCAGGCCTCGTTCAACAACACCATTGTGACCATCGCCGACCAGGCAGGGAACGTTCTGGCCTGGAAGAGTTCGGGTTCGCTGGGTTTTCGCGGGTCGCGCAAAGGGACACCTTTTGCCGCACAGCAGGCGGCGCAGAATGCCGCCAGCATGGCGCGCGATCATGGCGTGCGCAGCGTCGAAGTGCGGGTGAGCGGCCCAGGTTCAGGGCGCGAATCCGCCATCCGCGCTTTGGCCGCGGCCGGCATAGAAGTTCGCAACATTAAGGACGCGACTCCCATTCCGCACAACGGTTGCCGTCCGCCGAAGCGCAGAAGGGTATAGGACCAGTTTCAATTTCTGATTTCCAGTTTCAAACCTTGAGCGGTTGTGCTAGAAACCGGAAGCTTGAAAAATGAAATTGCATTTGGTATCAAAAACCAGTTTCCAGTCCTAGGTTCCCAGTTTCTCAGCAGAACTGGAGACTAGAAACCGGAAACTGGAAACTGATTTTGGTCCGGGACGAAGGGTGAAGCCAAACCTGTAAACCGGTCATCTAATAAGGAGAAATAACTTGGCCCGTTACACTGATCCCGTCTGTCGTCTCTGCCGCCGCGAGGGCATGAAGCTTTTCCTCAAAGGCACAAAGTGTTTCAGCGATAAATGTCCCATCGAGAAGCGTAACTTCGCTCCTGGACAGCACGGCAAGGACCGTAAAGCCAAGATCGTGGGCTACGGCTTGCAGTTGCGCGAAAAGCAGAAAGCCAAGCGCATTTACTTCACCCAGGAAGGGCAGTTCCGCAACTACTTCGAGAAAGCGGCCCGCACCCGGGGTGTGACCGGCGAGATGCTGCTGCAACAACTGGAGCGACGTCTGGACAACGTGGTCTACCGCCTCGGTCTTGGCATGTCCCGTCGCCAGGCGCGACAGTTGGTGCGTCATGGCCACATACAGGTGAATGGGCGCAAGGTCAACATTCCTTCCTACCAGGTCAGCGTGGGCGAGGAGATTGCCATCCGAGAAGGCAGCAAGAAGTTGCCCATCCTGGAACCGGCGAAGGAATTTGCCAGCCACCAGAACGCGCCCAACTGGCTGGAGATTGACCGCGACAACTACAAAGGCAAGGTCCTGGCTTTGCCCAAGCGCGAAGATATTAATCTGCCGGTGAACGAGCAGTTGATTGTGGAGTTGTACAGCAAATAGTCGTTGGCCGTTGGCTAGGTCAAAGACCCAAGACCTCCGACGATGTTCGTCAGTCGTCTCGCTGCTGGTTTTGGCCAAGGGCCAACGACCAAAGGCCAACGACGGTTTTTTACCGGTCCTTTAATTCGAGCCAGATCAGCCTGTCTCTGACGCTTGACCTGAATGAAACGCGGACCTGTTCAGGGATGTCAGGACTGAGCCAAACGGCCGAAGGAGAACAACGTAATGCTTTGGAAGGGATTTCAAAAACCCAAACGTCTCGCCGTCGACACTTCAACCTTAACCGACAAGTATGGAATCTTCTGGGCCCAGCCTTTTGAACGGGGCTTCGGCACCACCATCGGCAACGCTCTGCGGCGTGTCATGCTGTCTTCAATCGAAGGCGCTGCTGTCACCGCCGTGAAGATCGAAGGCGTGCTGCACGAGTTCCAGTCGATCCCCGGCGTGGTTGAAGACGCAACCGACATCATCCTCAACCTGAAGCAGATTCCGTTCAAGCTGGCTGGTGATGCTCCGAAAGCAATCTACCTGCGCAGCGATCAGCCCGGCGTAGTCACTTCCGGCATGATCGAGGCCGATGCCGACGTCGAAGTGCTCGACAAGGACGTTTACATCGCGACCGTCAGCGAAGGCGGCAAGCTGGACATGGAAATGCGCCTTAAGCGCGGCCGCGGCTACGTTTCGGCGGACAAGAATTTTGACGAAGATCTCGGCATCGGCTTCATTCCCATCGACTCCGTGCACTCTCCGGTGCGCAAGTGCAACTACACCGTGGAAGCGGCGCGTCTGGGTCAGATTACCGATTACGACAAGCTGACTCTGGAAGTGTGGACCAACGGCTCCATCACCCCGGCCGATTCCATCGGCCTGGCGGCGAAGCTGCTGAAGGACCACATGAACATCTTCATCAATTTTGAAGAGGATATCGAGACTTCCACCGCGACCGACGACCGCAAACCGGAAATCAAGAACGAGAACCTGAACCGTTCAGTCGAAGAGTTGGAGCTTTCGGTGCGCAGCTACAACTGCCTGAAGAACGCCAACATCCAGACCATCGGAGAGCTGGTGCAGAAGACCGAAGCCGAAATGCTGAAGACCAAGAATTTTGGCCGCAAGTCGCTGAACGAGATCAAGGAAATTCTGTCGTCGATGGGTTTGAGCCTGGGCATGAAGATCGACGAGCACGGCAATGCCGTGCCCGGCCCGACCTCTAACCAGGTACTGCCGGCATCGGCGTACGGTCCGGACAACGATTTGTAAACAGTTTCGGGCGGCGCTGGGCGCCGCCCGGTTTCCAGTTTCTGGTTTCCAGTTTGCCGAACGAGGAATATTTTCGTTGGCGCCCGGGGAGCAGGGACTTGAAACCAGAAACCAGAAACCAGAAACTGAAGGAATCACGATGCGTCACAAAGTAGCAGGATGGAAACTGGGACGAAACACCAGCCATCGCCGCTCATTGCTGCGGAATTTGGTGACTTCGCTCATCCTCGAAGAACGAATCGAAACCACCGTGCCCAAGGCCAAGGCCTTGCGTCCGTTGGTGGAGAAGATGATCACACTGGGCAAGCGTGGTGACCTGTCCGCGCGCCGCCAGGCTTTGGCATACCTGATGACCAGCGCCGCGGTGGACAAGCTCTTCGACACTGTCGCTCCCCGTTTCGGAGACCGCGAAGGGGGATACCTGCGGATTGTTCGCGCCGGTTGGCGAAAAGGCGATGGCGCCGATACCGCTTTCGTAGAACTTCTCGGCAGCGAGAAGCTGCAGGAAGAGAAACGCGAGAAGCGCGCGGCCGTCCGTTCCAAGCGCGCCGAAGAAGCCAAGCGAGCGATGGAAGAGGCTGAAGCGCAGCAGGGAGTGGAACATCCCGCCGACCACGCCGAGGGCGAAGACAAGGTCAAGGACAAAGAGTAGAGAAGCGTCCGTCGTCGGTCGTCAGCCATCGTTTTCTTTCGCTTACGACCGACGACTGACGACTGCAACCGACAACTGGTTCCAGCCGTCGGGAGCAAAGTTCCCCACATTCTCACCCGGTCGTACATGTCCACTGGAGTCTATCCGCCGTAATCTTGCCCTCACCTGACCTCACGTTAGACTGATGTGAGGGCCATGGAGTTTTCGCGTAACCAAATCGGCATTGCGGCGGGAGCCGGTGTTCTCCTGCTCATCATTTTCTTCGGTTACCTCATTCACCTGAATGGGGAAGGCCCGGTGCTGGGCCGCTCGGAAGAGCGCGACCCGCTCTCCGGAATCCCTAACTCCATTTCGCTGAACCCGCTGCGGGACCGCAGTTCAGAGCGGGAGGCGGCCCAGTTCATCCGCAGCATGCGTGACGGGCACTGCAAGGAAGAACTGGCGGACTGGTTCAAGGACTATCGTAAGAAATATGCCGCCTTCATCTGCGACTCCGAGGCGCAGCATCCCTTGCTCTCATGGGAGGTTGCGGACTGGGAAGACACTCCGCCGTTGCGCATCCTGCACTACCGCGGCAAACGCCGCAACGCCCCCGGCCAGAAGGGAACCTACAAGGAACTGTTTTCGGTGACGCTGGAGAACAAGGGCGGCGAGTGGGTCGTAACCAAGTACGACTCCATGTATTGAGCGCGGTCATTCGTCGTTGGTCGCTGGTCTTCTCCTATCCGATTCAATCCACGGTATTGGCCCCACTTTGCGATCTTTCTTCGCGTTCCTTGCGGTAACCCGCAAGAAAAAACCCTGATTCGAGAGCCCACGCTTTCTCAAGAGATCTTGAGTGGCGTGCCCGGTTCTAGAGTCCGCTTTCGCAGGACAAAGTAGAGGGCGATCTGTGCGATCAGTGCCGCTGTGCTGTCCAGCGCGATGTCGTGCAATCTTCCGGTGCGGCCGGGTAGGTAAGTCTGGTGCCACTCATCGAGGCAAGCAACCAGGGCCGCCATGAAGAACGAAATTCTTGCCCACTCGATTGACCAGTTCCTGCCGGACAATGGGAAAGTGTCCCGCCAGGCGCGGAAAAGCAGCCAGCTTAAAGTGAAATAGCCTATGAAGTGGCCGGTCTTGCGGATCAGGAAATGCCAGAGCGGAAAATGCACCGGATCCAGCCCCAGCAGGAAGTGCAACAGCGGGTACAGAATCCGGCTGGTGTTCTCGGCGGAGGCCAGATTGGTGGACTCGGCCACGATGATGACGAGCCATAGAATCGCCGCGATCCACGTCTTTAGAAGGTGCTTTTGCGCAGGATTCAAACGCGGCTTTCCCGGCCCCTATTCCACGGCATAATTCGGCGCCTCGCGCGTGATCATGACATCGTGCACGTGACTTTCGCGCAGGCCGGCCCCGCTGATGCGCACGAACCGTGTCTTCTGCAACAGGTCGGGGATGGTGGCGCAACCGCAATAACCCATGCCGGACTTCAAGCCGCCCACCATCTGGTGCACGATCATGGCGACGGAACCGCGGTAAGGAACGCGCCCTTCGATGCCTTCGGGAACCAGTTTCCCCAGGCGATTGGCGTCGTCGGGTCCGCCCGACATGGCGGTCGAAGCGTCTCCGTCGGTGTTCTGGAAATAACGCTCGCTCGAACCCGATGCCATCGCTCCCAGCGAACCCATGCCGCGATAGGACTTGAACGAGCGGCCTTGATAGAGAATCAACTCACCGGGACTCTCATCGGTCCCGGCAAACAGGGATCCGATCATGACTCCGGAAGCGCCGGCGGCAAGGGCCTTGGTAATGTCGCCGGAGTACTTGATGCCGCCATCGGCGACCACCGGAATGCCGGCATCCTTGGTAGCTCGGTAAGCTTCGGCGATGGCGGTAATCTGCGGCATTCCCGCGCCGGTCACAACTCGGGTGGTGCAGATCGATCCTGGACCGATGCCGACTTTAATGGCATCGGCGCCGGCTCGGGCCAGTTCGCAAGCCCCGTCGAAAGTTCCGACGTTGCCGGCAATCAGATCCACCTCGGGCAGCTTCGACTTCACCATCTTGATAGCATCGAGCACGCGGGTAGAGTGTCCGTGCGCGCTGTCGATGGCCAGCATGTCCACTTTGAACTTCACCATTTCCTGGGCGCGTTCGAGGAAGTCTCCGGTAGCGCCGATGGCGGCCCCCACCCGCAGCCGGCCCTGCGAATCCTTGGCTGCATTGGGATATTTCAGCTTTTTCTGAATGTCTTTGACCGTGATCAGGCCCTTGAGGTTGTAGTTGTCATCGACCACCAGCAGTTTCTCCACCCGGTGTTCGTGCAGGATGTTCTCCGCGTCTTCAAGCGTTGTTCCCACGGGCACGGTGATCAGATTGTCCTTGGTCATCACTTTGCTGATGGGAATATCGAAGCGGGTCTCAAAGCGCAGATCGCGATTGGTCAGAATGCCCACCAGTTTTCCGTTCTTGGTGATGGGCACGCCAGAAATTTTGTACTTGCGCATGATTTCAAGCGCGTCGGAAACCCTGGCATCAGGTGACATGGTGACCGGGTCCACGATCATGCCGCTCTCCGAGCGTTTCACCTTGTCCACCTCGTTGGCCTGCTGCTCCGGCGTCAGGTTGCGATGGATGATCCCGATGCCGCCCTGCTGCGCCAGTGCGATCGCCATGTGCGACTCCGTGACCGTATCCATAGCGGCGCTGATGATGGGGATGTTCAGGCGGATATTGCGCGTCAGCTGGGTCTGCGTGTTGGCCAGCGCGGGTACGACGTCGGAACGCGCCGGCAGCAGCAACACGTCGTCGAAAGTGAGTGCTTCAGGGACAGGAAAATGAATCATGAGGTTTCTCGAAGCCCCGGGGGTCAATCACCATTCTAGAGAGACTGTCAGGTCGTGGCAAATTGTGGCGACTTGCAGCCTGCAGCCAAACATACTAACGTAGTTCGGATTTGAGGTGGTTAGGAGAGGTGATATGGCGGAGACCCGTTTGCTCTCGTGCTGGACGCGCCTGGCTGCTATTACGGCGATCACGATTACGGCAGGCGGTTGGTTCCAGGCCACGCCTTCCAGTTCTGAGCTTCCGGGCCCCACCATTCGCGTCAGCACCCATCTGGTGCTGGTCGATGTGGTGGTGACCGACAAGCAGGGCAAGCCAGTGCGAGGCTTGACGCAGGACGATTTCACGGTGCAGGAAAAAGGAAAGAACCAGAAGATCGCCTTTTTCAGTACAGCCAGTGAGGCCCAAAAGCAGCCAGCACCTGATCTTCCTCCAGGGATATATTCCAACAAGCCCGAATACCGTTCGCCCGGTGGGCCGTTGATGGTTCTGCTGCTGGATGCGGCCAATACGCCGTTCAAGGACCAGGCTTACGCCCGCCAGCAAATGCTGAAGTTTGTGCACGATCAGTACAAGCCCGGACAACGGATGGCGATATTTACTCTCACCAATGGCCTGTCGATTTTGCAGGACTTCACCACGGATCCGAACGTGTTGTTGGCCGCGTTGCAGAAGTATCAGCCGGTGTCCCAGGAAATGCCGAATGCTGCGGCGCCGCGAGTGCCCAGCACCAGTTCCAATGGGGGGAAGAATACGCAACTGGTTGAGGCGGGAATGGTCGAACGGATGCGCGAGTTCCAGAATATCCAACTGGCCTACGTGCAAGACCGGCGAGTGGAAACCACCACCGCTGCCATGCGCGGCCTGGCCAGAATTCTTGGAGGAATGCCCGGACGGAAGAGCGTGGTTTGGGTTACCGCCGCATTTCCGTTCAGTCTCATTCCGGAAGACCGCAGCATCAGCGAGGCGGAGATGGCGGAAACCCTCCCTACTATCAAGCAGCTCGGACTCGGTACTCGCGCGGCCGGTTCGATGGCGGGAATTGAGCGCACGAGTCACACCCAGGAGATTCGTGAGGCCTCGGCCCAACTGGCGAGTGCGCAGATCGCCATCTACCCGGTCGACGCGCGTGGCCTTATGAGCGGCATGGAAGCCACCAGTGACGATCTTCCCAGCCGGCAGTTCAACAACATCTCGGAGAATGCTTCGGTACGGATGTCGGATGCGGTTTCGGACCAGGAAACGATGCGTGAAATCGCACGTGAAACCGGCGGAGTCGCCTATGTCAACCAGAATGAAATCAAGGAAGGTGTGGTGGTGGCCCTGGCCGACTCCGGCGCTTCCTACACCCTGGGCTACTATCCGGAGGACAAGAAGTGGGACGGCAAATATCGCTCTATCAAGGTGACGCTGCACCGCGAAGGGGTTGATTCGCGCTACCGCCGCGGGTATTTTGCCATCGACCCCTCCTCTTCGAAGGACCGTAAGCCGGAACAGGGCGCGGTCGAGGCCTTGCAGGACAGCGCGCCCGACACATTGATTACCTTCAGTGCACAAGTGAAGTCCGCGGGAGGAGGAAAGTTGGGAGTGGATTTTCTGGTGGATGCGCATACGCTCTCCACGGAGGATGTCTCGGGAGGAAACAAGAAATTCAACGTGGTTCTGTACGCGGCCACTTTCAATCCGGACGGCAAGATGCTGGGCAACCAGAGTATCAAGGTGGACCAGGCCTTCGATGCCGGAACTTACCAGCAGATTCTAGCCAAAGGCATGCTGCTGCACATGGACCTGAACCCGCCATCGGGTGCGAGTCAGTTGCGAATGGCGGTCGAGGATAATCGCACGGGTCACACCGGGAGCTTGACCGCACCGCTATAATTTTTTCCCGAATCGACCGGCATTCCACCGGTCGGGAGGTTTGTTTTTTGGCCGGTCGCGGCGTATATTGATAACTGGAACTGTTGTGTAGTTACCGGTATTTGGCGAGACACACCAGTGGGCGCAAGCCCACTTTTTAGTTTAGGCCTGTTTTGGAACCGTAAAATTGGCCGTAAGCTATTGGTTTCATGGCGCTTGAGATTGACAAGGTGCGGGATGTGGCGGAGCGCGTAGCTGCCTCCAGCGGGCTCGAGGTAGTGGAAGTCGAGCTGCGCGGCGGCGGTAAGGCACGCATGCTGCGCATTGTGATCGATAAGCTCGCCGGGGTGACGCACGAAGACTGCGCCAGCGTGAGCCGGGAAGTGGGCACGATACTGGATGTCGAAGATGCGATTTCCGGATCGTACACGTTGGAAGTTTCTTCGCCGGGACTGGATCGGAAGTTAATTCGTCCGGCCGATTACGAGCGCTTCACCGGAAGCCGGATCAAGTTGACCACGCAGCAACCGGTCAACGGCAATCGCCACTTTGAAGGTCGGCTGGAGAGTTTTGAGCACGGGCGTTTGACGCTGGACCTGAACGCCGCCCGGAAGAAGCGCCGTCCAGAAGAAGGCGCTGCGCCCAAGCTGGAAATCGACTTGAAGAACGTCGAGAAAGCAAATTTGGTGCCGGAGATCTAGAAGCGATTGAGTAATTGGGCAATTGAGTAATTTCTTAATTTTTGCGTTTGGGGATTTTTGGTTTCAAATTACCCAATTACCCGATTTCTAAATTACGCAATCGCCTTAAGCGGAATTATCTATGGCAAGTGAGCTCTACAACACGATTGACGCGTTGAGCCGGGAAAAAGGCATTGATCCGCAGATTGTGGTGAGTGCGGTGGAAGATGCCATTGTTGTCGCTACGCGCAAGTATTACAAGACGCAGGAAAATCTGCGCGCCGAACTGGACAAGGAAACAGGCAAGATCCGGGCTTTTGCGGTTAAGACGATTGTGGAGACTCCCGAACAGGTTGAAGACCCGGTCCTGCAGGTCACGCTGGACGATGCGCGCAAGATCAATCCCAACGTCGAACTGGGCGGCGAGCTTCAGATCAACAAGCAAACCGAAGGCATTCTGGGACGGATTGCAGCCCAGCTGGCCAAGCAGGTCATCTTCCAGAAGGTGCGCGAAGCTGAGCGCGACACCGTGTACAACGAGTACATCGGACGCGTGGGCGAAATCGTGAATGCCACGGTGAAACGGATCGAAGGTCCGGATGTGATCTTCGACATCGGCAAGGCCGAGGCGCGCATGCCGCGCAAGGAACAGTCGCGGCTGGAATCGTTTGCCATGGGCGAACGCGTTCGGGTTGTGATCGCGCGGGTGGAACGCGCTTCGAAAGGGCCGGCGGTAGTGGTTTCGCGGGCCGCGCCCGAACTGGTGCAGCACCTGTTCCAGACCGAAGTGCCGGAAATTTACGATGGAACGGTTGTGATCCGGGCCATAGCGCGCGAGGCCGGGGAGCGCACCAAGATCGCGGTCATGTCGAAAGACAAGGACGTGGACGCGGTGGGCGCCTGTGTCGGCATGAAGGGTATGCGGGTGCAATCCATCATCCGCGAACTGCGAGGCGAGAAGATTGACATCATCGAGTACCACGAAGATGCGGTGACCTTCGCGGAAAAGGCTTTGCAGCCCGCCAAAGTGAGCCGCGTGACCGTGGTCGATTCCTCGGACAAGCACCTCGAGGTCGTGGTGGATGACAGCCAGCTTTCGCTGGCCATTGGCAAGAAGGGGCAAAACGTCCGCCTGGCGGCGAAGTTACTGGGCTGGAAGATTGACATCAAGAGCGAGGAAGAGAAGCGGCAGGAAGTGGAACTGCAGATGTCGGCGCTGGTGGGTAACGCTTCCACTCCGTTGGAGAATGTGCCCGGGCTGGGTGAGGGCCTGGTGGAGAAACTGGGCGCCGCCGGTGTGACCACGGTGGAGGCGCTGGCGGACATGACTCCTGAGCAACTCGAGGCCATCGAGGGTATCGGCCCCAAGACGGTGGAAAAAATCAGCCTGGCGGTGAACAATTATTTCTCCAGCCTGGAAGGCGGGGAAGCGGGCGCCACTGCGGCGGAAGGTGAAGTTAGCGCGGAGCCGGTGGCGGAAGAGTCAGCCGCGGGCGCCGATGACGTCACCGCCGAGGTAGAAGCGGCGCAGGAAACCGCGAGTCAAAACACCGAATCAGCCGACGCCGCGGGCGAAGGAAATAATGGGCAGGAAGTGGCCGCTGAATCCACAGAGGAGCCTGCTCCTTCTGAGGAGAAGCAGTAAGTGCGATTCTCGCGCGCTGGCGCAAGCGGTTGCGCGAACCTGAAAACTGAAGCCGTGAGGTTGATATGAAGACTTAGCGGAACAGTCCGGAGGACGAAAGGGCGGATGAGTAAGATTCGAATCAACGATCTGGCAAGGGAGCTGGAAGTCAAGAGTAAATCCATTCTCGATGTACTTCCGGAAATTGGAGTCACCGAGAAGAAGAGCCATTCCAGTTCTCTCGAAGACCATGAAGCGGAAAAAGTCCGTGCCCGCCTCCGCGCAGGCAGCTCAGCGCAGACCTCCAGCCGGTCTTCCCGTCCGACTCGCGCCGATGCTGATGAAATCAAGACCAAGATTGACCTTTCCCATATTTCCAAGCCCGGCGACGCGTTAAAAGCCATCATCAGCAAGCAACAACCGTCCTCGACGGTGGAGGCTCCGCGTGCGGTCGCCCCGCCGCCGTTCAAGCCCGCGGTCTCGGCCGCGCCCCCGGCAGCGACCACTCCTGCCCCCAGGCCCGCCGCTCCTCCACCAGCCACTGCGCCTAGACTTGTCGTGCCCACTGCGACGCCGCGCCCCACCTTTACCGCTCCGGCGCCGGCTCCTCCTCAATCGGTTGTGCCCGCGCCCCCGGCAGCGCCGCGACCGGCCGCTCCACCGCCTGCTCCGCCACTTTCGGCCAGCACAGTGCCAGCAGCTCCGCCGCCGCGGCCACCCGTTCCGGCCCAGCCACCAACCATGGCTGCCAGACCAGCCGCCCCAGTCGCGCCCGCACCGCCGCTAGCGCCGCCACCGCGAATGATCGTGCCGCAGACCGGGCCGCGCCCGGTATACAAAGCGCCCTTGCGGCCGGCTGCGCCAGGAGGCGCCACCGGCGCGCCGGCGGGTGCCACGATGCGTCCGGCTCCCGGACGTCCGGTGCCCGGTCAGCCTATTTTTCAACGCCCGCGACCGGGCGCGCCCACCAATCGTCCGCCGCTGCGTCCCGGCGAGCGCAGGCCCATGCATCCCACACGGCAGTCTCCCACGGGATCAAGACCGCTGGGAGTCGGGCCGGGAGCAGTGCCAGCCGGTGGGCCGACGCCCAGGCCGGGCAGCAGGCCGGGGGCACCCTCACGCCGGCCCGGACAACGTTATGTGCCGCGCGGGGTGAAGGAAGGCCCCATGAAGGGCTACACGCCGCCACCGCGGCTGTCGCTCTCGAACGAGCCGCAACCGATCACGCGCAGCATCACCATCACGGAAGGCATCAGCGTAAAAGATCTGGCGGAAAAGCTTGGACTTCGCGCCAAGGATCTGATCGCGCGCCTGCTGCTCCGTGGCGTGTTTGCCACCATCAATCAGACGCTGGACACAGAGCTGGCCAGCGAGATGGCGCGCTTCTTCGGCGCGGACACCAACGTCATCACCTTCGAAGAGCAGGCCGCCAAGGATGTTGCGGAAGCCGCCACGGGCGAGGAAGGTGCTCCGACCGAGGGAGTGACGCGTCCGCCGGTGGTCACCATCATGGGCCACGTCGATCACGGCAAGACCACCCTGCTCGATTCCATCCGCCTGACCAACGTGGCGGGAGGCGAGGCCGGTGGCATCACACAGCACATTGGTGCTTACAAGGTGACGATTCTCGACAAGGAGTCGCCAGCTTATGGCCGCCAGATCGTATTTCTCGACACGCCTGGCCACGAAGCGTTCACCCGCATGCGGGCACGCGGAGCGAAGGCCACAGACATTGTTGTGTTGGTGGTGGCCGCCGATGATGGCGTGATGCCACAGACGCTTGAGGCCATCGACCACGCCCACGCCGCCGAAGTGCCCATCATTGTCGCGGTCAACAAAATCGACAAACCCGACGCACTACCCGACCGCGTCAAAAAGCAACTGGCCGACCGCGGGCTGATGCCGGAAGATTGGGGCGGGACCACGGTTTTCGTGGATGTCTCGGCCAAGCAGAAGACGAACCTGAACCTGCTGATGGAAATGATCTGCCTGGTGGCGGACCTGCAGGAGCTGAAGGCGACGCCGGACCGTCCGGCAACCGGCGTGGTGCTCGAAGCCAAGCTGGATCGCGGGCGTGGGCCGGTGGCGACCCTGCTGGTGCAGAACGGAACTTTGCGCAACGGCGACAATTTTGTCGTCGGCAACGTCTACGGCAAAGTGCGTGCCATGTTCGACGATCGCGGCAACCAGCTTGAGTCCGCACCGCCCTCCACTCCGGTCGAAATCCTCGGTATGGAAGGCCTGCCCCAGGCGGGCGACCAGTTTGTGGTGGTAGCCGACCGCGACAAAGCGCGCGGCGTGTCTGAATACCGCGAGCAGAAAGCCCGGGAAGCCACTCTGGCCAAGAGTTCCCGCGTTTCGCTCGAAGGCCTGGCAGAGCAACTGAAAACCGCCGGCACCAAGGAACTGAACATCATCCTGAAAGCCGACGTTGGCGGCTCGGTGGAAGTGCTGACCGACCTGCTCACCAAGCTCTCGAACGACAAAGTTCGGCTGAAGGTACTGCGTTCGGGCGTGGGCGCTATTACCGAGTCTGATGTGCTGCTGGCTTCGGCTTCAAATGCCATCATCATCGGATTCAACGTGCGTCCGGAACGCAAAGCGCAGGAACTGGCAGAGCAGGAGAAAGTGGACATCCGCTTGCACTCGATCATTTACGAGTTGCAAGACGAGATCAAGCGCGCCATGACCGGCCTGCTCGAGCCCACCATCAAGGAAACCTATCAGGGCCGCGCCCTGGTCAAGGAAACCTTCCGCATTCCCAAGGTCGGCACCATTGCCGGGTGTTCCGTCACCGACGGCCTTATCAAGCGCGACTCTGAGGTGCGCCTGCTGCGCGACAACACTGTCGTGTTCACCGGCAAAGTCGGCTCCCTACGCCGTTTCAAGGACGACGCCAGCGAGGTCCGCAATGGCATGGAGTGCGGCATCTCGATCTCCAACTACGGTGATATCAAAGTTGGAGATGTGATCGAAGCCTTCGTGACCGAGAAGGTTGCGGCAGAAGCCATGGCCTAAGAACGGTCGTCGGTCGTCAGTCTTCAGAAGTTGCTGACGACTGATGACTGACGACTGAATGATTGCTTTTCTCACCCTCGAACTGCACATCGAAGCGGCGCAGTCCCTCAAAGACAAGCGGCAGGTGCTGCGCAGCCTCAAGGACCGGCTGCGAGCGCACTTCAACGTGGCCGTGGCCGAGCTTGATCCCAGCGGATTGTGGAACCGGGCTACGATTGGCGTGGTCAGCGTCTCGGACTCGCGTGACTACCTCGACGGTTTGATGAAGAACGTGGAGCGTCACGCTACCCGCATCGCCAACAACGGCGGCGCTGATGTTGCGGATTCATTCGTGGAGTTCATGTAGCGCCGGCGTCCCGCCGGCTGTCGAGGCGGCGTCTCGCCGCCTCAGTTATACCGCGAGCAACATTTGACTTCGCTCTCAACAGATTGCGTCCGCTCCGGCAGCGGGCGGGACGCCCGCCGGACAGCCGGCGAGACGCCGGCGCTACCCAGATCGTTCGTCCCCGCGGGGGACGTTTTTCTGATATTCTCATTCGTTTTACTCAAGAGGTGGATGTGGAGAAGCGTGGCGCGAAATACCATCGGGAGCGCCTGGGAGAGGCCCTGCGGGAGGAAATCGAAACCATCGTGGAGGGCGAGCTCGGCGATCCGCGCATCGGTCTGGTCGCCGTTACCAGCGTAGTATTGGCGGAGGATTCGCGTTCGGCGCAAGTATACGTCACGCTCGAAGGCGATGACGCCGAGGCCGACCGTTCCCTGGAGGGCTTGACCGCTGCGGTCGGATTCATCCGCCGCGAGGTGGCGGAAAACCTGCACCTTCGCCGCCCTCCGGAACTCTATTTTCACCAGGACCGCTCGGACCAGTACGGCGCCCGAATCGATGAACTGCTGGGCCGGACGAAGAAGAGGAAGAAATAGTCGTTAGTCATCAGTCGTCAGTCGTCAGCAAAACCAACGAGTGACTGACGGTTGAAGACCGACGACTGAAGGCTGACGACCGCCGACTGTCTTTATGGTGAAGGAAGTTCTCAAGCACATCGAGCAACGCACCCGGTTTGTGCTCACCTCGCACGCGCGGCCGGACGGCGATGCGATCGGTTCGGCGCTGGCCTGCCGTCAGATCCTGCTGGCGATGGGCAAAGCAGCCGATGTCGTTCTGCATGATGGTGTGCCCCGCATTTACCAGCCACTGCCTTACGCCCACGAGGTTATTCAGGCGGACAGCGTAAACGGCGACTATGATGCTGCGATCATCCTGGAGTGTGACAGTATTCAGCGTACCCGCCTGGGCGGATTGGAAAACAAATTTCTGATCAACATCGATCACCACCAGAGCGGGCGTCCATTTGGCCAGGTGAACTGGATTGATCCCCAGGCGGTGGCCACGGCGGAGATGGTCTATCGCCTGGCGCGCGCGGCCGAAGTGAAGATTTCGCCCGAGATTGCGACGTGTCTTTACACTGCCGTCCTCACTGATACCGGGTCGTTCATGTTCGAGGGGACAAACGAACACACTTTCGAACTGGCGCGGGAGTTGGTGCTTGCGGGGGCTGATCCGGCACATTGTGCCCGCAACATTTATTTTGGACACTCTACTGCCAAAATGCGCTTGCTGGGCGCGGCGCTTTCCAACCTGCACCGGGACGGGGCACTGGCCTGGATTTCGGTGAGCCAGGAACAGATGCAGCGTTGTCATGCCAGGGAAGAAGATTGCGAAGGCCTGGTGAACTACGCGCTCTCCATGCAGGGGGTGGAGGTGGCGCTATTTTTTCGCGAGCTTCCCGATGGTCGCTTCCGCATTAGCCTGCGCAGCAAGGGTAAGGTGAACGTGGCCGCAATCGCGGAGCGTCTGGGCGGCGGCGGGCACCAGTGCGCCAGTGGTTGCGCCCTCGATGGACCCCTGTCGGCCGCGACCGCGCGAATTCTCGCTGAATTACAGCTCCGCGCTTCCATACAATAAATCTCGCTCTGGATCTCAGATTGTAGATTCCAGATTATAGATTTTCAGGATTCAAATTTGTGACTTCTACCCCGGCCAACCCGAAATCGCATAACGCCGCCTCGATTGTGGGCCAACGGCCGCTGATGGACTGGTTTCTGCTCGCCGGCTTTTGCGGCTTCCTCTTTTTCTTCGGTCTCGCCTACTTTGGACTGCTCGGAGCCGACGAACCGCGTTACGCTCAGGTGGCGCGAGAGATGCTTGCCCGTCACGATTGGATCACACCCACGCTGGGCGGCAAGCCGTGGCTGGAAAAGCCGGCGCTTTATTACTGGCAAACCATGCTGGCCTACAGCATTTTCGGAGTCAGCGATTGGGCAGCCCGTCTTTCCTCTGCGGTGGATGCCACGCTGATGGTGGTTGCTGTGTATCTTTTCCTGCGGCGCTTTCGCCCGGGCTTCCAACTAGATGGCGCGCTCATGGCGGCTTCCGCCAGCGGCGTCATCGGCTTCGCGCGCGCGGCCTCAACCGACATGCCGCTTGCCGCCACCTTCAGCATCGCCATGCTGGCCTGGTACGCGTGGTATGAAAGCGCCAGCAAACGTTACCTCGGCCTGTCGTATATCTTTCTGGGACTGGCAATGCTGGCCAAAGGACCGGTGGCGCCATTTCTGGCGGCGCTGATCGTAGTGATTTTCGCCGCTGCCAAGGGTGACTACCGCCTCATGGCGCGGACCTGCTGGATGCCAGGCATCGCTCTGTTCGCGGTAACGGCGCTTCCCTGGTACGTCGCGGTGCAGTTGAGAAACCCGGAATTTTTTCGTGTGTTTATTCTGGAACACAATTTGGCACGATTTGGAAAGGACCTCTATCATCACACCCAGCCCTTCTGGTACTACCTGCCTGTCGCCCTGCTCGGGCTTGTCCCCTGGACCATGTTTGTTATCGGGGCCGCGGTGGAGACGATTCGCGTCTGGTGGACGGAAAAGCGGGAGGTCTTCCAGACGGAAGATGCTTTGCCGGCCTTTCTTGTGATGTGGCTGGTTATTCCGGTGGCATTCTTTTCTCTCTCCGCATCCAAGTTGCCGGGCTACATCGTGCCGGCGCTTCCTGCAGGCACGCTGCTGCTGGCGGAATACGTTCGCCGCCACGTGATCGACGAAGATGCGCCGCATCTGGTGCTGATTATCTTTCATTCCATGGTCGCTGCCGTACCAGTGGTGGCGGCGCTGATGATGCAGTACATCGTTTTTCAACACCGCCTGCCCTGGGGCCGGGCGACTGCGATCTCAGCGGGAATTGCGGCCGTGCTGGCGATTGGAATCGCGCTCACACTGCGCCGCCCGCCCGGCCTTCGGCTGTTGCGCTTCGTCACGCTGGTTCCCGTGGCGCTGGGGGTGGCCGCGGTCTTGCGATTGGGCGCCCCCGCTCTGGATGCCACGCTCTCCGCTCGTCCGGTCGCACTCGAGATCAGCCGCGTGGACAACCGGTCGCTTCCCCTGGCGATCCTGCGGCTATCGCGCGAGACTGAATATGGTCTCCACTTCTACCGCAATCAGACGATTGCGCGTTACGAAGCCGGAGAGGTTCCCACCGGCGAACATCTGTTGATCACTCCCGCAGCGTGGCAGAAGAACATCGCAAAGTGGACTCCCGGCCGGCGTGTGACCTATCTGGGCAGCTTTGCAGCGCAGGGCATGGATTATTACTGGGTGGGGAAAAGCAGCAATTAGCCATTGGCACTTGGCAATTAGCCAAAGCGCTTAACTCTGCCTTGGAAGGCTCAACGAAAGGTTCGGCGGCGCGCCTCCAGGCCTAGCTAAGTGCCAATTGCTAATTGCTGCTTTCGAAGTGCTGCCCCCTGTTACCCATCCTTGTCCCCCCGTTTGCCTAGCTGCCGGACGAAGCACTACACTCGCTGTTCGCAGCCCGCCATGAGCGCGCTTAGCAAGCCGGAACCCTCCAGGAGCCTCCAGGTGGAGATTCTCGATCTCAGACACTTTTCCTCTGTCGACCTGCGTCCATTGCTGGAGGACGAGGTCCGGGAATGGTCGCGCCTGCTGGCCTGGGATTACAGCGGTTCGGCGGAGATGATCCTGCGATACGTGGATGCCAAAATTCTTCCCGGTTATGCCGCAGTCGAGCGCGGCCGCATCATCGGCTACGCGTTCTTCGTTTACGAAGGCAGCAAGGGTGTAATTGGCGACCTGTTCGTGGCCAATGGGGGGCGCCTGCCCGATCCGCATGAAGTGGAATCGCGGCTTCTGCTGCATGTAATTGAGACCCTGCAACAATCACCAGGAATCCATCGGGTCGAAGCCCAATTGTTGGTGCATGAGGCTGGCGTGGTGGCCCGGCCCTTTGTCGAGCAGGGCTTTCAGCGGCACCCGCGGCTCTTCATGGTGTTCCCGCTGGACAGCACACCCAAACCACCACCGCCTCTGGATCCTGAGATCGAGATCAGGCGCTGGGCGGAGCACGATTACCAACCGGCCGCAGCCTTGATCACCAGCGCTTACCGCGGTCACGTGGATTCGGAAATTAACGATCAATATCGCACCCTGAGCGGATCGTTGCGTTTTCTGAACAACATCGTGCGTTTCCCGGGATGCGGCACCTTCGATCCCGAGGGCTCGTTTGTCGCGGTACACAAGCGGGCGCGCAGTCTGATCGGACTTATTCTGTGTTCCCGGGTCCGTCAGGATGTTGGACACGTTACCCAGGTTTGCGTGCTCCCCGACTATCGCTCGCACGGCCTGGGCGAACTATTGATCGCAGCCACCGCCGGAAACCTGCGCCAGCGCAACTTCTCCATCCTCTCGCTTACCGTGACCGAGGCCAATGCTCGCGCGGTAACGCTCTATCAACGCCTGGGATTCGACATCAAGCGCGTGTTCGATGCCTTCGTGTGGGAGGGGTAAGGCAGCTCTTAGCTTTTAGCTTGGATCGCGGTACCTCTGGTCTGTGGCTTGATTTCGTGCACAAACCTAACAAAGTTTGAAACAGTGCAGGCGGGCGCAGCCATTCACGCGAAGAGCTAAAAGCTAAGAGCCAAAAGCTATTTTTAGTGTCGCAGCAGCCACATAACCCACCCCGCAACGAACACGCCGCCGACGAACAGGACGAAGCAATATAAGCCGTAGCGGACCTGTTCACGCGCCGTGTTGCGCTGGGTGATTCCGAAAACTACCGAAGCGAAGATCGAGAACAGCACGGCGGCGGTGAAATGGGAGAGTTCCAGGGTCATTCAGTTTTTCCAATCACGGCTTTTTCCCGATGGCAATGTGGTAGGCGTCAGCCGCGCAGATGAAATTCAGCAGTCCGGAGACGATCAGAAACTTGGTGCCGTAGTCGGCGGTAGCGTGAGCGATGGCGCCATACCCCCAGCCCTGCATGCGGGTCACAATGTAGAGACCGCCCGCGCCCACATCGCCAACGAATCCGAGCATATCCAGAATATCGCCGCCATTGGGGCGGTAGACCCGTCCCTGCATCAGCAGGCCGAGCACGAACATGGTCGTGATCGAGGCCATGATAAGGAGTCCGCGCACCCATCGCCTCTGGATCAGGTGCCCCGCGCCAGGAATGAACCAGGCGACTGCCGGAGCAATGACGGACATGTGGGCAGCGCCTGCTGCCCTTGTCTTTTGCGCTTCTGTAGGAGTGGTCTTAGCTGAATTTGCCATTCAGATGATTACGAGTTCACTTTGGATTTTACCTGTTACTTGCGCTGCACCGGGTCTGATCAGCATATTTACCTCGCTGCGCACCCCGAATTCCGGCAAATAAATGCCGGGCTCGATGGAGAAGCATGAGTTGGGCAGAATGCGGCGTTCGTCATGAATCTCCAGGTCATCCATGTTAGCGCCATTGGCATGGACTTCGGTGCCAATCGAGTGCCCGGTGCGATGAATGAAGTACGGTTCGAAGCCTGCGCTCCGGATAGAACCGCGCACGGCGTGATCGACTTCCCATCCGGCAAGGGCCTTGCCTGCACTTATAGCTTCGACCACCGTTTTCACTCCCAGATCACGCGCCTGGCGAACGATGCCGAATATTTCCCGCATGCGATCCGAGGGAGACTTGCCTACAAAACCCGTCCAGGTAATGTCGTAGTATACGGCCCCGGGAGTGTTCTTTTTGGCCCAGACATCGAGCAGGACGAAATCGCCTTCATGAATGGGTTTTGAACTCTCCGGCAGCAGGGCATAATGCGGATCACCGCTATTCGCATTGACCGCCACCAGGGGTGGATCGTCGGCCACCAGGTTCTCGCGCCGGAAGGCCTCCAAGAACCACTGCTGGATTTCATATTCGTGGGTCCCGCCATGGCGTACTCGGTGGCCGATCTCCTGGAAAGCTGACGCAGTGATCGCGTCAATGGCGTCGCGGGCAGCAAAGTGAGACTTAATCTGCTCCTCGGTCATAGTCGCTTCAAAGAGTGCCACCAGGTCGCAGGAGCTGACCACGTTCTTGCCCAGTCCGCGAATCAGATCGACGGTGCCCGCATCCACCAGCGAAATTGTGAATACCAGATTGTTGGGGGAATACTGCATCGCGATATCACGATGATTGGCGAGCAAAACCTTTACTTGGTCGAACAATTCCTGCCAGCCCGAATACTGGCGCTTGGCGCCCGGCAGCGAGTCGAGATGACCGGGCTCAATTTTGTGGACGAGTTTAACCGGATCGCCGCTGGCCGGAATCAGGTAGAACCAGCGCCGTGTGACCATTTGACCGGGGGGCAAGCCCAGCACCCGGTAAGCAATCGGGTCGCGATGATGGTGATCGTAAAAAAGCCAGGCATCAACGTTCCGCTCGCGCAGCGCGGCCTGTATGGCAGGAAGATCCATGGGCAAACAACCATTCTAAACAACGGAAGCGATTTGAGCGAATCCGGCGGGGTGGCAAAGGCCTTGGCTTCGGATGTTCTCAAGCATGGACACTTGCAGGTTTCAGGGTCCTGTCGTAGATCCAGAGCAGTGCCGCGGTGCCCATACCCACAGCGGTCACGCCCCACCACATGCGTGCGGGTTGGTGTGCGATCTCGCCGAAGTGGTGAGCCAGGGTTCCCCCAAACCAGCCTCCAATCAGCGAGCCGATTCCGATGGGCAGAAACGCGAAACCCATGTACGTACCCTGCTGGCCGGGCGGCGCCAGGCGCGAAATGTATTCGTAGTAGCGCGGTGACTGGATGATCTCGCCCAGGGCAAGGACAAACAGCGAGAGGACCGCGCCCCAGACCGTCGGTCTCAAGGCGAGGACCAGCCATGAAGCCGAGGTTATCACCGTGCCGAGAATGATCGCTTGAAACGCCGGAATCTTGCGAGTCAGGTAGTTCACCACGAGCGTCAGGCAGATCACCGTAAGTCCGTCGGTTACGAGAATGAATTCTACGTCCGCCTGGGCATTGATATATCGATGGATGTAGCCGGGCAGGCTGATGTACTGCTGCCAGAACACAACCCAGTAGCCGGTGAATAGCACCAGGAACCACATGAACCGGCTGATGCCGGCGAGCACAAGCAACAGAAGCCCGACCCAAATCCACCAAGGCACGTTGACGGGGTACCAAAACGTGACAATGCGCAGTAGCAGGGCAAATCCAAGCGCCGGCAAGACCAGCCGGTAGTTGCCCACGACAACGCAGAAGTTCCGCGCCACGGTCGCAATCGAGGGTGGTGGCGCGTCGCCGGCCTGACGCGGTTCCCGGAAGAAAAACAGGACCACAAAAAACATCGCGAAGACACTAAGCGCAGCCACCCGGTAAACATTCTCGACGCCCAGGTGGCGGTGGGCCCAGGAAGCAAGATACGGACCGGCCGCGCCGCCAATATTCACCATGGTGTAGTAGATCGAATAGCCAATCGAGCGAACGTTCTCCTTGGAGGCGCGGGCAGTGGTGCCAACCACACAAGGCTTCACCAGCGAGATGCCCAGCGCCGGGAGGACCAGGATGAAACCCACAAACAGGCCAAGCGGAACCGCATTCCTCACCGGGGCCAGCCAGGATGCGCCGATGGAACCGATCAGAAAATAGGCGGTAGCCAGAATGAGGTATGCGATCGAAAGTGCACGACGGAACCCCATGCGGTCGGCAGCGGCCCCACCGAAGATGGCCAGAAACCAGACCATGCCGCCGAATATTCCAGTCAGTGTCCCGGTTTGCTGGGTGGAGAAATTCAGTTTTTCCTGCAGGTACAACGCCAGAGAGGCAAATGCCCCGTAGTAGGAAAGACGTTCAAAAATTTCGGTGATGTTGGCGACCCAGAATGGTCGCTCGAAACCGGTGCGAATTTCACTGAGGCGCTCAGAAATGTTCAACGGGGCTCCCACATGTCGAAACGTTGGCTCGCGTCTAGACCCCTAATCGCTTGCGCACTTCGTTGGCCGAGATTCCGCTCACTCGAATCACCTTCCTGCGACTGCTCAGGCCGGACGCTATGGTAACGGACGAACGCGGCACCTTCAAAAGATTTGCAAGGAAATCGACACAGGCGGCGTTGGCCTTGCCTTCAACCGGCGGCGCCGTCAAAGATAGCTTCAGCGCGTCTCCTAGTTCGCCGGTAAGGGCATTCTTCCGGGCGCGAGGATGGAGCTTGACCGCGAAAGTGACGCCCGCCGGACCGTCTTGAATCGAAACCATTCAAACCGATCTACCACGGAGGACACTGAGGACACGGAGGAACGCTGGAGCTTGAAACTTCGCCTCCGTGCTTCTCTGCGTCCTCCGTGGTTAGTGCCTTTTCCTTTGTCCGAATATGGCTGTGCCCACCCGCACGCAGGTCGAACCTTCTTCAATCGCAATTTCAAAATCATGCGACATGCCCATCGAAAGCACATCCACGCGGACGCGCGGGCAGACGCCGCGCAGCGATCTGGTCACGCAGGGTGCGCAGCTGGAGAAAATAGGGGCGCGCTTCCTGTGCGTTTTCGGTAAAGGGAGGAATGGTCATCAGCCCGCGGAATTCGAGATGCCCAAGTGCCGGGGCAGCCATCAAGAGAGCTTCTCCAGTTCGCCGGAGTCCGGGGCCAGGCCGCTCTTTGCGGTCTCGCCGCCTACATTGATTTCGATCAGCACTCCCAGCTTCTTGCCTAGTTTTGCGGCGGATGCATTCAGTTTCTCAGCCAGCCGCAGGGAGTCGAGAGAATCGATGGCAGTGAACACTTCAGCCGCAGCCGCGGCTTTGTTCGATTGCAGGTGACCGATCATGTGCCACTCGGCTGCTTTCAAGTCGGCCAACAACGCCGCCTTGCCGGAGAATTCCTGCACCCGGTTTTCGCCGAAAACTCGAAGCCCGGCTGCGTACGCGTCACGAATGTCGCTGCACAGCGAAGGTCTTGCTCACCGCCATCAGGGTAATTTCTGCGGGATCTCGTTCGGCACGGCGGGCTGCAGCGGCGATCCGCTCGCGTACATCCGCGATATTTTCCGCGACGGACATGTAAACAGTAAACCACGAAGGACACCAAGGATCACGAAGGAAAGGCAGGCCAAGGTTTCTTCCAAGGCGCGCGGGCGAGAGCGCCCGCGCCACACGGATCCTGTTACATCATGGCGGTTGGGGGGCGGGCTCGTTGGGATCGCCGGCGCTGGAAAGCGGTAACCAGATCATCAGAGCGGCCAGAGCTACCATCACTCCGATGCCGGCGAGATAGGATGGATTGGAGAAAATCTGCGTCCGGGTCCATTCGGGAGCGAACTGCAGCCCGGCCCATAGCAGTCCCAGCACTGCTTCTCCGGCGATCAGCCCCGACGCGGTGAGCACTCCGGCATTTTCCACCCGTGCCATCTGCGCCCCGTTGAAGCCGCGGCGCTTGGCTACCCAATCTCCCCATGAGCGAAAGACACCGCCGAGGAAGATGGCAAAGGTCGTTTCAAAGGGCAGATACATGCCGACAGCTACCAGCATGGGGCTCTTGACCTGCATCATGATCAATGCAATGCCGAAGAAGATGCCCACCACGACCAGCGACCAGGGCATATCACCGCCGACGATGCCAATGGCCAACGTCGCCATGAGCCCAGCCTGGGGCGCGGAAAGCTGGCGGTCGCCGAACCCGATTCCACCAGCTCGGATGTTGGCTTCGTGCAGCAGCATGAGAGGCCAGTACATCACCAGGCTGGCCACCACGACCGCGATCAGTTCCGCGAGCTGAATGGTGCGAGGGGTACCGCCCAGGATGTATCCCACTTTGAAATCCTGTAGCAGTTCGCCCGCGACAGATGCGGAAACACAAACTACCGCGGCCACACCCAACACAGCCGCGACCCCGGAAATTCCCGAGACGCCAAGCGAGACCATCAGAAGAGCGGCGATGATCAGGGTCGAAAGCGTCAGCCCGGAAACCGGGTTGTTGGACGACCCGATCATTCCCACCAGGCTTCCTGAGACGGTGGCGAAGAAAAAGCCGACGATGAGCATTACCACCGCTGCCAGCACCGCTGGCCAAATCAGCCCCGAAATACGAATGTAGAGAAAACACATGAGGATAAACATCAGGGCGATAAGACCGAAAACCGCTTTCGAACTCATGTAGCGCTCGGTGCGCGAGAGTTTGGATTGCTCGTCGGCCGTCTGACGCAGGTCGGAGAAGGCCTTGCCCAGCCCGGCTGTGAGGCTGGTTCGCATCTTGTATAGGGTATAGGCCGCCCCTACCAGCATGCCGCCAACCGCAATCGGACGCACGATGAACCGCCACACCGCCAGTGCCATGGTTGCCCAATTTTCGGGAGTTTCGGCAGGAAGGAAATGCCTGATCTGCGGACCCAGAAAAAATATCAGGAGTGGAACCATCAAACCCCAGGCCAGCACGCCACCGGCGAACTGCAGTGAGGCCAGGCGGAGGCCGATGATGTATCCGACGCCCAGATAGGCCGGGCTCACGCTTGGTGCCGCGAACATGCTGGCGCCTCCGGCCGCAAGGATGTCCGTGTTTCCGGTTCCACCCAGGCGGACCTGGCTGCGGCCCAGATTACCGATGGCGAAGTGAAAGTCCTTGTCGGCGGCGAACAAGCCGAAACGTCCCAGCATATACACCAGGCCGCCGACGCCAATGTTCCAGAAGAGATATTTCGCAGCTTCGGCGCCTCGTTGACCGGCTTTGTGGATTTCCGAGGCGGCCACCGACTCGGGGAAGGGCAGTTCCGGATCCTCTACCATCACCCTTCGCACCAAAGAAATGAAAAGCACGCCGAGAACACTGCCTACCATGATCAGCGCGGTGGACTTCCAATAGGCGTCGGCCGGGCGAAACGAAGGCCAGGCTTTTGCGATCAGGAAGGCAGGAATCGTAAAGATTGCGCCTGCCGCGATGCCCTCTCCGATCGAACCCGCGGTACGAGCGATGTTTTCTTCCAGCAGGGATCCCTTCCACGCTCGCATCGCGGCCATCGCGATGACCGCGGCCGGATAAGTAGCCGCGATCGTGATGCCCGCGCGCAGGCCGAGATAGGCGTTGGCTGCCCCCAGCACGATGGTCAGCGCCAGTCCCAGCAGAATTGCGCGCCAGGTGAACTCGCGCATCTCCATGTCCTCTGGGACGTAGGGCTTGAATTTTTTTTCCGTCTCGCTGACGGGAACGGGGTTGTCCATACTCATGATAGGGGATCCTCGAAAATGCAGGCGCAGCCGGGTTTTAGATATTTGAGATCCAAGATAATAAAGATCTTAGGTCATCTCTGAGACGGCGCACGTTAACATGCGTGCTACCCCCTTTACAAGTGCCTCCGGTCCGCTTCCTGTGGGCGGCACCCGGGTCGCCAATCCGGACATCACTTCAGATGCCACACTGGTGGCCAGTTCTGCTATGATGTCGGCCACAATTTGCTCCGGTCTCCCGAGGTCTACAGTTATGTCCCCCCAACTGTTTGAGTGTCGGGATTGTGGCGGGTTTCACGGTTACCGTTCACGTCCAAAGAATCGCACCGAGAAGTTCATCTTACCCTTATTGTTCCTTCGCCCGGTGCGCTGTGGTGACTGCTACAGGCGTTCGTACCGATCATCATTCATGCCGGTGCTCCCGCGGCGGGAAAACAAGAAGGCACAAAGCGCGACGGCGTGAGCGTTGACTCGTTGCCTGGGGCATCGCGGCCCGCTATACTGGGGTAGGTTTGCCGGCAGCACTTTTTTGTCGTACCGGGCGAACGCGGGAGGCTCGTCTTCAGCAGTAGCGAGGACCCAATTCGGGCTACCGGGACCCAAGTTTTGGCACGGGACAGTTCGCGGATGTCCTTGCTGGTCTCGTCATTGAGCGGTGTTGCAGAAAGTCTCTTCTCTACTCTCTTCCCCTCCGACTGTCGTCTTTGCGGTACCCCCTTGGTAAACATTTCCCGCCTGCCGGTTTGCCGGCACTGCCTTTCCGATATCCGCCCCATTGCGGGAGGCATTTGCTCCAGATGTGGAGAGCGGCTGTTCAGTCCGTATGCTGTCGGTAATGATGCGAACGAAGCTCTTTGTGGTTTATGCCGGCGACTGGAACCGGCTTTTGCCAAAGCAGTGGCCTACGGCAGTTACGACGGCGGGCTGCGCGAACTCATCCATCTGCTGAAATACGAACAGGTGCGCCCGGCCGCGGCGGTCCTGGGCCGCATGCTGGCGGAAGCGTTGAGCGGGTTGGGTGCTGGCTCGATCCAGGGTCCCGTGCTGGTTGTCCCAGTGCCGCTGCACGCGCGCAAACTGCGCCAGCGTGGTTTCAACCAATCCGAGTTGATCGCCCGGGTTGCGATCAAGCATGCCCCCAGTTCCCCAGCGGAAAGCGGCCATATGGTGCTGCACCACGGGATCCTGGACCGGAGGCGAGAAACCCAATCCCAAACCGGACTCACGCGCCATCAGCGTCGCGAGAACATCCGCGGTGCATTCGCGGTGGTCAGGCCTGCGGAAATTGTTGGCCGCGATATTCTGCTGGTCGATGATGTCTTCACCACCGGCACCACGGTCTCGGAATGCGCTCGTATTTTGCGTCGGGCAGGCGCATCTAAAATATATGTCGCCACGGTGGCGCGCACGCTGAAGGCCGACGCAAAGGGTTTAGACCTGCCGCGCGACTTCGCCCAAGACAAGCAGACCCTGGCGGCAACGGGATAGGCGGCGACAGGCAAGCAAATTGCTGTCGTGCAATCACTTATGTCGGGGAAGTGGAACAATTCGATGAACGGCTCGATGATGCGGAGCCACACGCCTGCCCCGGCGCTGCATCGCGAGGGTGACGGTCACGCCCTGCACGCGCCGGTGCTGGTATTGAACGCCTCATACGAGCCTATCAATGTTTGCGCCGCCCGCCGCGCCATCGTGCTGGTGCTGAAGGGCGTGGCCATGACCGAGGAGGAAAACGGACACTTCCTGCACGCGGCCCGGCTGGCGATTCGCGTGCCTTCGGTGATTCGGTTGCTTGAGTACCGCCGCATACCACACCAGACGCGTGCGCTGTCACGCAAGAACATCCTGCTGCGCGACCGCAACACCTGCCAATATTGTGGGGAAGTGCTGCCTTCGAGCGAGTTGACTCTCGATCACGTGGTGCCGCGATCGCGAGGAGGAGCATCCACCTGGGAAAACCTCGTAGCCTGCTGCCACACCTGCAACCGTCAGAAGGGCAATCAGTTTCCCACTGAAGCGGACATGCAACTTTTGCGCGAGCCCCGGGCCTTCAACTTGCACACCAGCCGCCACATCATGCGCCTAATGGGCCGCTCGGACGACAAGTGGCGCAAGTATCTTTTCTACTGAGTTTCGAGTTTCCGGTTTCTGGTTTCCAGAAACCAGAAACCAGAAACCAGAAACCAGAAACTACTTGGGCGGCGGTTGCGGCTTGTCCTTCTCGCCTGGCGCCTTCTGCACTTCCTGACCTTCATACGTGATCTTCACATTAGATCCGAAGCGCTTGTAGTCGCTGTACTTCACGATCTCGCGGATGTGGACGTCGCCGCTGGAGAAGTGCAGAGTGTCGTCTGCTTTCGTATAAGTGGGGAACCAGTATTTGCCGTCGATTTGCTCCCGCCAGGTAGTGAACTTCGGGAAGAGGTTCTCTTGGCCCTTTTTCTTGCGAATGTCGGGGACGGTCTTGCCATAAGTCTTCACGATCTGAAAATCGTGATCATCTACCCAGATCCGGCCCTGGAAATAGCGCTTCTTGCCGACGATCTGTTTGGGTGCGATGTCAAAGACGTAACAGCGCAGTTCGTCTTCCTGCTGCTGGCCCACATAGAGAATCTGATACTCGGGAATTTCGTCACTGGTGAGCACGAAGGGCAGCCGGTGCCGGATGTCGTCCAGGTCTTCAGGAGACATCGAGATCATGTTCAAAGAGGACTGAGGCGCATAGACGACATTCTCCAGACGCTTTCCCTGGTCGTCAAAAAGCACATCGAAAATTTCGTGATACTCACCATTGTCATCGGGGGTTATCACGCGCACATCCTGCCGGTAGGTGTACTGGTCGCGCGCTTCCTGGAAATCCTTCTCCTTGGTCGCGAAGCGGCGAATGACTTCGTCCGTGGAAACGCTCTTGGGCGGGGCGGGATCGAGAGGTCCTTCCTGGGCCAGGGCAACAGACGAAAGCCAGAGTATGGCGGAGAGAAAGACTGCGACTGACACTACTCCATCACGCAGCGTCGATTTCATAGACACAAGTGTAGCGAAATCTGAGGGGGAAAGCTGCTACCTCACCGCGGCCTCTCCCATGTCCGCCCCTCTCCGCTCAGGGGGGCGAACACAGGAGAGCTGCAGTTTTCTTCACAAAGTTAGATGCCATCAGCGGCGATGAGTTGCCGGGAAACTGCGATTGTCTTTACCGGGGCTGTTGTGTGCGCAGAGCCCTGGGAAAGCTTTCGGGCGAATTCTGATCATTTTCGAGCTGACCATCCAGCGTAGGACGTGACGCGCCAGACGACATCGAGGGCGCTACCGGCAACAGAGACCGTAGCTGGAAGGGAAGAACGCTGGCTCCAGCCGCAGCCGTGCCCTGAATGACAAGCGCTCCTAGAGCGCCGGTTGAGGGTTGAAGTGTCGCCAGTCCCAACCCATCGGAAAGCACTGACCTCTGGGACGAGGACACGATGACCGGTGGGGGGGGTGCCGACAATAATTCCACCTATCGAGACCGGCGGCGATGCCGTCGCAGGGCGCGACACGACCACCTGGAAGGTCACGTTGGCGCCGAGCACCGAATGGGGAGCGATGGCAGAATCGACGACCCGTACGGTGACTGGCTGAAAGCTACGGCCCGCGGAAAGGATTTGAACGCTTCCTGCCACCGGCTCCAACCGGAGCATCGCAGGCGGCACGGCAGTCACGAAAAAAATCTGGCAGGGCAGGTTAGCCGGGGCGACGCAGGCGCTTACCTGCACATCTCCAGCTATGGCCGACAGGTGCAGCACCGTGCTCGCGAAGCCGCTTGCGTCGGTGTTGACATTGGCGGAACTCAGAGTGCCCGATCCCTTTACCACCTGATAGTTCACCTGGGTCGCGGCCAGGGGCAGGCCATTCGAGAGCAGACGGGCAGCCAGGGCAACATCCACGGTCGCGCCCTGGGCAATCCAGGCAAAGCCCGAGACCAGTGAGATATCGAGCGGAGAAGTGGTTCCGAGAATGGTTGCCTGCACCGATTTTGGCGTGTTGTAGGAAGCTGGCGCCAGCAAGACGCTGATGTTGATCGCGGCAGCTTGTAGTACTGTGACTCGGGTCGAGACCTGGCCGCTGTCATCGGTAAGCAGCGTGCAACTGCCGGCCCCGCCGCAGGCCGACAAGGAAGACGCGGGTGTGGAGATAAAGAAGACACTGGCCCCGGCCACTGGCGTCGTCCCATCTGGCGCCAACACCCGCACGCGAACCGGATTGGGCGCCTGGCCCCCGACCGGGGTTGCCGGGTTCGATCCCTGAATCAACTTGATGGTGTCGCTTGGTCCGGCGCCGTAGGTGAGGGCATTGGTCAGGGTCGATGATGCGCCTGTAGCAGGATCTCTCAACCCGATGTTCTGAGGACCGTCCGCCATGGGGGGCGCGGTTGCGATCACCTGGTTCGCTGAGGCGGCCAGAACCGGCGCATTGACTGATGCGATGGTAGCGGCGGTATTGGTTCGGAAACCGATCCCCTGCATTGTGATTGCCGTGCCGCCATCCACGCGCGCTCGCGCCGGAAGCGCGTTGTCTGCGTAGAAAACCCGGGCATGGTAACGGTAGTCGGGACGGCCGTCGCTCCGATAGTCGAAGATTCCCAGGCGAAATGCCGTGCTCGACTGGAGTGTGGCATCGAGCCGGGTCATGCCAAGATTCGCGCTATTGAAGGCCAGACCCGTACTTGCGGGTGCGGGAAACGTTCCCGGGTCTGCCAGCGCCCACATGCCGATGACGGGCTGGGCTTTCGCCACAGAAGCGGACTTGACCTCGTCAATCGCCGTCACTTCCACCGACAATGTGCGGCCCGACTGTGCGACGAACCAGAAATAGTCGGCATTACCCAAGCCACTCAAGGTCCCGAGCCAGTCTCCTGAAGGCGGCAGAGGCGTGGGCGCCGCAAATGAAGTGGGCTCGAAGAAGTCCCGGGCCTGCAGCGCGCTCGCTTGCATCAGGATGTCCTGTTGCAGATCGCCGCCCTTGCTCACGGTCACGACTAGAGGCTGGAACGCGCCGGAGGGCTGCACCTGCCAGGGCCCATACGGCCCGACGGATTGCGACCATAAGGGATCCAGCGCTTCTATGCTCAGCTGGTATTGGGCACTGTTCGCGCCATTTGGAATCTCCAATCCCGCCAGATCAAAAAATCCTTCTACTGCCGAATCATCAGAACCAAAGCGGTCCCACGCTTGCCCGGTGCTGTCGTAGAATCCGGTGGCCGGGTTACCCGCATTCCCGCGGAAAAGAAAACCCGAAACCGAAGCTGCCCCGTAGGTGCGCGAAGGCTGGCTGGTGGCGGGATCAATCCAGCGAGCAACCACATTCACACCCTGCATCGGCTGTGCGGGCTGGCCGTTGCTGTCTGCAAAATAAACAGCCCCGTGAATACGCACGGTGTTTTCGGAGAACAATTGCTTCCCCGGAAACGCCGCCTGATTTTGGGCGGTGACTGGATGCAACCGCGAGAGCGCTGCCCGGTCGTCCATTTTGGGCAGGTCAGCATTGGCATAGCAGAGCGAAATCGGAACGCAGTTGATCGGGTCCACCGCGTGCATAGTTGCGAGGCCGGCGTAGTCAGCCGATGTGGGGACGGGGCTGTGGGTGAAAACATTCAGGTTCATCTGCGACCAGTCGAGCCCCAGCACGCGCCCCAACACCCGCACCAGACGATATTTCATGTCCGGCAACTGGGCTGAAGTCTGGGTGCAAACTCCGTTCAGGACTACCAATGCGTGCAGCAGATGGCCGTCGGTGCTGAAGCTATCCACGCCGCCGTAAGCTGCATTGGTGAAGCAGGAGCCCGCGCTGCCCGCGCCCTGGCCCAGGAGCGCGTTGGTTACAGTTCCGTCGGCGTCGTAAACGATGGCGACCGGGAAATCGCTGGCGGAAGGCCGGATGTCAGCCGGCAGAGTAATAGTTCCGCCGGACGAGCTGACGTTGGCGCCGCTTACGTCTTCCGCCAGTTGACCGGCCCGCACCGCCGACACCGCCGCGGTTGGAATTGAAGTCCACCGGCTGAAGGCATCGGCGACGAAGGCGTCGGCGGTAGCGGAGGGGAGCATCGTGCTCAGGTTTCCGCGATCGGTGTAATAGCTGATCGCACCCTGACTCCAGGTCAAGGGAGTGCCCTTGACCGCGGGGTCGAAGTAGCTGGTCCCGGCAATCGTACGGGGGCCGCCGGCGCGCAGCCGAGGCGGCGGCATGACCAGCATCGCGATTCCGATGGCCAGCGTGCAGAGAAAGCGGGCAGGCACGATTTACTCCGTTTCCGCGCGTTGAATGGCCCGCGCCAGGGCGCGGGCATTCACTCGGTGTGTCTCCCGCAATCGGGTCTGGGACACGGGATCGAGCACGAGGGCGGGAAGGCGTCCGCTTTCAATCAGCACATTTCCGCTCGAGTCCACCGCGAAACGGCCTGCCGGGCCACCCACGGGGCTGGTGAGTCCCAAACTGCTGGGAGTGTAAAGAAACAGCAGAAGCCGTTCCCCGAGGTGATAATGTTCGCCGGAGTTCCATAATCCTGCCCATTCCCGAATGGTCAATATCTGGCCGGATCGAGTTCCGCGAATGGCCTGCTCAACCCGAAACGTGATCTGTACTGTGGCGACATCGTGGGCATCGTTTTGTGCCCCTTGTACCGACAGCACCGTGCCATCGAATATGTAACCCGAATTCAGGGTCAGAATGCGCAGGTTGGAGATTGTGGGAAGGGACGGGCGGGCAGGCGGTTCCTGCCCGAAGGCCGAGAATGAAATCAGCGCCAGCGCGAGAGCAGGGACCTGCCGAAAGGGGAACCGCATGGCACAGCCTCGTTTCGAACGAGCCAGGCAGGACGGGGAGTGCGGTCAATCATAGAGGTCAAGAGAGGCGGGGAGATGTATCAGCCGTCACAGCGGCTGTCCCCACGTGGTTGATTATTACAGTGATCTTCGCCTGCTGTGACCCCGGGCCGACAGGTGCGCTCCCGTCAACATCAACAGCCCGGAGAGGAATGCCCAGAACATCAGGCTTACCGACAGGGCAAACGGGCCGTACACCTCCTGGAAATTCAGCCGCGGCAAAGCCAGGATGTAGGCATACTTCAGGGCCTCTGACATCAGTCCCATGATCACCGCCGTGGGCAGCACGGCTCGGGCGGGAACTTTGCCGTTGGGCAATACCCAATAGATGAGGAAAAAAATCGCGATGCTGGCGGAGACGGCAAACGCCTTCATCATCAGGAAACCGCCCAGCCGGACCACAAAGGGGCCGTGACTGCGCAACGCATTTTCGAGCAATCCTATATTTCCCGCGGTCAGCGCAATCGAAAGCAGGGCCAGCACTCCGCAGGTGAAGGCCAGGGCAAGTGCGATGAGTTGATTACCAAAATAAGACCGGTTGTTGGGGAAGTGCCAAATACGGTTCAGCGCCACCTCGAGCGGCATGAAGATTCCGGTTGAGGTGAACAGAAGAATAATGAGCGAAGCCACCTGCGCGCGATGGCGGGCTTGCACCAGCGCGTTCAGATTGCGAATCACAAAATCCTGCCCGGCGGGCAGGAAATCGCGCAGCAGTTGCACCACCACGTCATTCATTACCGGAGAATGAAATACCTGCCGGATGAAGGTCATGAGCAGAAGCACAAAGGGAAAAAAAGAGAGGATGGCATTGGCGGCCACGGAGAATGCAAACGTATGTACCTCCGTGCGTAACAGGTATTTCACCGTGGAACTGACCAGCCCCGAATAGGGGTCTTCGGGCCGACGAGGGACGGCTGAGCGGGCTGCCGGCGGCAAAGTCGCCGACCTTGACTGCTGGTCACCA
This sequence comes from Terriglobia bacterium, assembly GCA_963758435.1. GTDB lineage: Bacteria > Acidobacteriota > Terriglobia > Terriglobales > Acidobacteriaceae > JAIQFF01. The sequence continues at coordinate 204,052 of CAVWVN010000001.1, forward strand.
GGCATTTTCCCTAATCCTATCAGACAGTTGCACTTGGTCCGAAGGCACGGAGGGACGTTGTGTTCGCGACCGTACCGAACAGTACTCCGTCTGGCCTGCAATCGTTCATATTTAATCGTTTCATTTTTCATATTTCTTTGCTTGCCAGAAATGAAGTTCCTGAATATTATCTTCTGCTCACTGCCCGATTTCTGGGCAGGGAGTATGTTCGTTCAGGGTAGATGGTTCTTGTCCTGCAATCACAAAATCGCGCCGACAGGATGGCTCCTGCAAAGTTGGGTTGTGGTTCCGCCACAGCCTAACCGACGGAGCTTTTTTTTGTGGACGTGATTTTCAGCGGCGGTGCTTTCGTTTTCCCTCGGAGGGGGTTGTAGAGGAGCACGAGCTCCACGGAGGATGCGAAAGTTAAATTACAGAGCAGAGGCGAAAGGAGTTCTTTGTGAGAGAGAAGGGTACAGTAAAGTGGTTCAACGGGGCCAAGGGGTACGGGTTCATCCAGCGCTCTACCGGGGAGGACGTTTTCGTTCATTTCTCCGCTATCCAGGAGAATGGTTATCGCACGCTGAACGAAGGCGAAACGGTGGAATTCGATCTGCTCAAGGGGCCGAAGGGCTTTCAGGCAGGTAATGTGGTGCGGGTACAATAAGAGGGTCCTAGGTTCAACCACTGCGAACCCTCTCAGCTTCCCCTGGGAGGGTTTGTTATTTGGACTGGTTTCCTGATCTACCTCAGCTGCTGCTACCGTCTCCGGCTTACTGAATTTCGACCGACACCAAATCACCGTCTGCTTTTCCGCCGGGTTTGTAGTTCGCAATCACTCCCTGGTCGCCCCAGTCACAGGAGAACTCGTCCGCTCCAACCAGCAGCAATGATTTGTAGTCGTCGGTGCGCAATCTTAGGGTTCGAGCGCTTGTCCTGATCGTCAAAATCGCCACCGGGCTCTGAGTGCAATCCACTTTCAGCAACTTGCCTCTAACGAACTGGACTTTGCGCCGGTCGGGAACGGGCTCGGCCGAGGCCGCTTCCGTCCTCCCGGAATTGGCCTCCTCCTCATCGTTCTCCGCGGCAGACGGCGGAGCATTGGGGGCATCTTGCGCCGTGCTGTCCTGTGGCAGCACACCATATTTCTTCAGGGTAGGCAGGTCGGCCAGATTCTTCCGGGCGGTTTGGGCGATTTGGGAGTTCGAGCTGTCCTGGAGACGGCTAAGCAGGGCGGTGGCATCGTCCCACTTTTTTCCGGCGAGTTCGATCTGGGCCAGGTTGAGCAGATACTGCTCGTTGCGCGGACTGAGCTGGATTGCAATTGTTATCGACCCGGTCGCGGAATGAACGCCGCCGCCCTGGAGTCGCGCCAGGGCAAGCATGTTGTGGGCCTCGGCGAAGTCGGGCTCCTTATCGACCACGTACACCAGGTCCTGAATCATGTTCGAAACGCCCTGAATCGGCTTTCGGTTTACCTGGGAGGCGCGAAACTTTATCAGTGCCAGATAGTAGTGTGTCCAGGTATCGCGGTCGTCGAGCTGCCGCGCTCGGGCTAATTCTTCAGCGGCATCGTCGAATTCTTCTCTTTCCATGCGGACCCAGGCGAGGGCGCGGTGCGCGATCGCGTTGTCCCCCTTGGGGTCGGCGATGATGGTCTGGAGATCCTTCTCGCCCTGATCGCGATGTTCGGGCAGACGCACCGCCATTTCCGCGACCAGCGATTGCGCCTGAGCCGGGCTTACATCCACGACGCTGGCTCCGACATCGAGCGGCCCTACTGGAGAGGGAAACTGGTTTACCTGTGCCCCTGAAGCGGTCGCGCCCGGCTGGGAGTTGGGTGGCGCCGGCGGCGGCGCTGCCGCGTAGGCGCGAAAGTAGTCTTTCACCGCCTGTTCCAATTGGGCGGGGCTCATGCCAAAAGCCTGTTGAAGGGCCTGTTCCACTGGCACCTTCCGTATCTGTACGAGTCCGAAATAAGTTCCAGCCTCGGATAATTTGTTCTGGTTGAGCAGGTAGTGCATGACGATCCATGACTGTGCGTAGAACATGGGCGGGTAGCCGGAGGGACCGGAGTGCATCGTGAACAGCTGCGGCAGGGCCAGCCATGGCCCGTTGAGCAATTCCACAAATGATTTGGGCGGGCTGGGATCGGCCGAGGATTGACCGGGAAGGGCATGGCTCCAGGGCAGGTTCCGGGCTGGGTCGCCGCCAATCTGCGCCTGAGTGTCGCCCAGCCTCAGGCTGGAGAAATATTGCGCAAAGCCTTCGTCAAACCAATCCTGGGTCGGGGGATAGTTGAAGCTCAAAAACAGGCGGGCGAAATCGTGGGCGACGGCCCGCCAGCTGTCCTCTGCGGCAAGATCGAGCCCGATGTAGTTGCGGTCTCCTCCGGGCAAAAAGAATCCGGGAGCGGAGATGGGCCGGCCTTGTCGGAGCGGCGCGACACGGATGTACTCTTCGTCTGACTGCAACGCGATCACATCCAATGGTTCCGGCATCTGCACTTTGGTCTTCAGGAAGAGCTGGGCAAAGACCTCGCGCATCTGCTCCAGACGTAACTTCACTTCGCGGCCCTTTTTTTCACCCGCATCGGTGAGCACGGCAAAATGAGCGGAGCTTACGCGGATCCACTTGGGTTCGGAATCGCGCGCAAACGTGGCCGTGGACGCCGCAGCGGCGAAAAGCAGCACAACGAAAAAGAAACCTCGCGGGCGGAGGGAAATGCTGGACATGTTCGACCAGGCTGAAATGCTACCACGCGGCCGCGTCGAACCAGCGCTGCAGGCGTGTGGGTCGGACACTCTTGTCCGACGCCTTTGACTTTGCTTTTCAGGTTCTTAAGAATTCCCAAGACCAACTGACGGAAAAGTGCACAGAAAGTCCAGGTCAAAAGCGTCGGACAAGAGTGTCCGACCCACACGCTGTGGCTTCTCGCGAAAGCGTTTCAGACGCCCACTGGGCGCTCTCCGCCACCACTGGATCTTCGTCCACTTTCAACTTCTCCAGCACCGGGACAAAATGCTGGTCGCCGCTGTTTCCCATGGCAATGACTGCATTTCGGCGCAGGCCGCTGCGCTTGGCCCGCCGCACTGCGGACCCACGAAATTTTTCCCGGAACTCTTCATTGCTTATCTCCGCCAGCCATTCCAGCGCGGGATTGACCAGCCGATCCCGGGGCTGAAATTCGGCGGAACTGGAAGCCGGAGCTTGGCGGTTCCAGGGACAGACGTCCTGGCAGATGTCGCAACCAAAAACCTCATGACCCATGAGCGACCGCAGGTCCTCGGCGATCGCGCCCCGCTTCTCGATAGTCAGATATGAGATGCAACGATTGGAATCCAGTTGATAAGGCGCGACCAGGGCATCCGTGGGGCAGGCATCAATGCAGCGCGTGCAGGTGCCGCAGCGGTCGGGCGCAGGCAGGTCGGGTTCAAGTTCGAGCGAAGTCAGGATGACGCCCAAGAATAACCACGAGCCCAACTTCTGACTAATGATGCAGGTATTTTTTCCAATCCAGCCTATGCCGGCATACTTGGCGTACACACGTTCGACGATCGGGCCAGTGTCCACGTAGCAACGCGTCTGTAGCGCCGATGATGCGCTCACTGCACCGCGCAACTGGCTCTCGACCACTCGCAACCGCGTCATCACCGCATCGTGATAGTCCTCCTGCCCCCAGGCGTAGCGAGCGATCCATCCCCGTTGCGGATCGTCCGCCTGGGTGGAATAAGGCTGCGCGGTGTTGTAGTTGATGGCACAGACGATCACGCTCCGCACCCAGGGCAGGGTAGTGCGGAGCGACGCCCGCTTGAGCGCGCCGCTCTCATCGCGCGCTTCCATGTACTGCATCTCCCCGGCACGGCCGGCGGCAATCCATTCGCGAAACCGCTCCAGTTCATCGAAGTCATGAACCGGAGCCACTCCGGACAGCTCAAAACCTGCTGCGTGCGCGGCCTGCCTGACGACATCGCTAATGTGCGTGATATGACTCAAGGCGAGATAACATCTTAGCCGTTGGGTGTTGGCCCCGGCTATCATTGCTTTGATGGGAGAAGCTTTAAACCGCAAAGGTCGCAAAGAGACGCCGCAAAGGTCGCAAAGAAGAGTTGCAGCCCCTTACCAAGAGGCATGCAAAGGCGATGGAAGAGGAAGCGACCAACGACCAACGACTAACGGCTAAATTCCCAACTTCTTCACTTCTTCGTTGTAATACTTGCGGTAGAGGATGTCCCACTCCTGGCTGCCCTCGAGAATCGTCCGCTTCTGGTTTTCTATCTTCAGGCGGGCGCTCTGGTCGATTCTGGCTTCCTGGTTGAGCAGTTCTTCGAGGATCTTGCGTATTTCCAGGCGGATAGTGTTGCGATCTTCGACGAAATCTACGGCGTCGAGTTCCGCCAAGGCGTCCGCGATCACGTGGGCCACCTTGTTGACCTTGTCACGGCTAATTCTCACAGCACCGCCTTATATTTGCGGGTGAGCTCGCTCTTCACTTTGCGGAACATTTCCTGGTAATTGGCGCCGGTGCGGCGCATCTCCTCGGAATAGGCTTCAAGAATGACGCGCACTTCGTCATTGATGCGGTCCTCGAGCGACAGTTCCTCGAGCATGGCGGCATGCACCTTCTCGGTAACCGCAGGCACGGCCTTGGTCTCAATATGCCCGCCGGCGATCAGCTTTTTAGTGACTTCGCGGGCCAGGTAGCCCACATATTCTTTGGAAAGAAGCATAGCGCGGATCGAAGGTAGTCTGTGAAACACGTAGTGTAGCACAGGGTTTGGTCGTTGGTCGTTGGCCGTTGGCAGTTGGCCCTTTGATGTTCCTGCCCGCGAGGCCCGCGGATGACGGCCCGTCCTTTTCACACCGCCGCCAAGGCGTGGGACCAACGACTAACGGCCAACGACCAAGGACCAACAGCCAAGGACAATGACGAGTACCGACGATGAGCACCGACGACAAACGACCAAATTCAGGCATACAATGCAGAAATAAATGTCCCCTGCGCCCGACAACCTGGCTGGCCTCAAAGACGACATGATCGCCTTCATCGAAGGCCATGGCATGCGCCGCTTTCACGGCTATGTCGACTATGAAGAAGTGCAGAGCGTGGTCTGGAAGACGGAAGACAATCCCGACAGCTGGAAAGATTTCGTCGAACTGGCCAAGGCTGCCACTGCTCCGTTCCTCACCATGGATGCCTGGACGCTGCGCAAGGAAGAGCTTGACCAGATGATCGAGCGCCTGGGCAACGCCGAATTCACCAATGACGAAGACGTGGACGAGGCGCGCTGGCTGCGCACCTACATCGGCAAGACCGGGTTCGTGCAACTCGGCTTCGCCCATCAGGGCATCATGATGGTTTACGAAGCCTCAACCGACTGGTACGACCACTACCAGCGCCTGCTGGAGTTGTCGGAAGATTTCGGCGGCATTCCCATCGACGAACCCGATCAGGACGACGAAACCTGAGCGCTGGTTAGAATTTTCTTTGCGACCTTGGCGCGCTCTTTGCGTCCTTTGCGGTTAAGAGCTCTTGACCGACGCAAAGGAAGCGCAATGGTCGCAAAGAGGCCTAACTAACAACCTCCTTTCAGACGGCCCGGACTTTTCTTGCTTATGCGCTGGGATTTAAAAAACGCTGATTCCAAAGCTGTCGAACGGCTCGCATCGGGATTGAGGTCTCAACCATCACTGCGGCTGAAAGACCCCCTCATCGCCTCGACTCTTGCCCGCCTGCTGGTGATGCGAGGTATCACAGAAGAGACGGCCGCCGAACGTTTCCTGACTCCATCACTCTCACACCTAAATTCGCCCTATTTAATGGCGGGGATGAAAACAGCGATTGATCGTATCGAAGCCGCCATCGAGAACAAGGAATCCATCCTCATCTACGGCGACTATGACGTCGATGGCACGACCGCAATCGTAATCCTCAAGACTGCCATTGAGCTCTGCGGCGGCGCGGCTGATTTTCACGTTCCGCACCGCATTCGCGACGGCTACGACATGCGTGACGACGTCATCGAGCAGGCCGCGGCGGCCGGCATCAGGCTCATCATCAGTGTGGACATGGGGATTCGAGCCTTTGCTCCGGCCGAGACCGCCCGGCGGCTTGGCGTGGACCTGATCGTCACCGACCATCACCTTCCGGGCCCGCAGGGTGTTCCCCCCGCATTGGCTGTGGTCAATCCCAATCAATCCGGCTGTGCCTATCCGTGTAAGGAACTGTGCGGAGCGGGCGTGGCTTTCAAACTGGCTCAGGGCCTGATCGAGCGGCGAATTCCGGAAGGCGAACGGAGCCGGCTGTTGAAGTCGTTTACGAAAGTGGTCGCGATTGCGACCATCGCGGATGCCGTCCCGCTCACGGGAGAGAACCGGGTCTTCGCCAGGCTCGGACTGGAAGGTTTGCGTTCGCCGGTGAATCCCGGACTCAAAGCGCTGCTCGAAGTCGCGCAACTCACCCACGGCCGGACTCTCACCTCCGGGGAAGTCGCATTCCGGATCGCTCCGCGCATCAATGCCGCCGGGCGTATGGACGTGGCGCGCGACGTCATCGAACTCTTCAGCGTAAGAGATCCAGTACGGGCGCGCGAGATTGCCCAGAAACTCGACCAGCTCAACGGCGACCGCCAGGAGGAAGAGCGCCGCATCCTGCAGTCCATCACCGCCAATTTCGAAGAGCGGCCGGCGCTGCGCGAGGCTTTCTGCATCGTGATCGATGGCGAAGGCTGGCACCGCGGCGTAATCGGCATTACCGCTACCAGGGTGGTGGAGCGCTATGGACGCCCTGCCCTGGTGATTTCGCGCAATGGCGAGGAGGCCCACGGTTCCGGCCGTTCCATTCGCGCATTTCACCTGCTGAATGCACTCGAGTCGTGCGCCGGCCTGTTCACGCGCTTCGGTGGACACGCCCATGCCGTCGGCTTCTCGCTGCCCGCCGCAAACCTTCCGGAACTGCGGACCCGCCTCGACGAATACGCGCGCACCCGCCTGACTCTCGCTGACTTCGAACCCTCACTCAACTTTGACGCCGAGCTGACGCTTGACCAGGTGACGCCCGAATTCTTCAACCTGCTGCAGCGGCTGGAGCCGTTTGGCGTGGGCAATCCCCAACCTGTGTTTACCGCTCGCGCCGTCCGCCTCATGGCTTCGGCTCGCATCATTAAAGAAAAGCATGTGAAGCTGAAGCTGGCAGCGGCGATTGGGTTGTCGTCCCGAGGCTTGGACGGGCCGGATGTGAACATCCTGACTACTCCGCGATGCGATCCTGATTCAGCCGCTTTGCGCCGCAGTGACGTGCGCCAGGCCACCGATAATCGTCAGGCGACAGACGCCAAATGGCGCCGTGCGATCACCTTCGATGCCCTGGGCTGGCGCATGGCGGAACGCTGTCAGCAGGATGGTCTGCTACCCGGCGATGCTCTCGATATCGCCTTTACCATCGAAAATAACGATCATCCCGAATACGGCGGTCTCGAACTCTCGTTGCGAGACTTTGTGCGGCAGAAGAAAACTGCCGACGGAACTACGTCGGAACAAAAGAAGGTCGCCGCGGGCCTGTAAGTCCCGGAACGCGACGAAGGGCGCTGAGAACGAACATCCAAAATCTGAAAACTGCCTTTCGCTAAATCACATCAACATCGAAGTTCGCCCTTACCACATGTGGTAGTAGCCATTGCGCTGGTCCACTTCCACTCTGGTCTTGAACAAACCTTCCAGACGATCGGGCTGAAGCATCTGATCTTTTGGCCCGTCCGCGATGATGCGCCCTTTCGACATCAGCAGCACGCGCTCGATTTCCGGAATCAGGTCGGAGAGATCATGCGTGACCAGAATGATTCCGATGCCGGCCTTGGCCAGTGAACTCATGCTCTGACGCAGGTTGTGCCGGGCGAATACATCAAGAGAGTTGCTGGGTTCGTCGAACAACAAAGCCCGCGGCTTATGAACCAGGGCGCGGGCGATGAGCACACGCCGGGCTTCGCCGGAAGACATTTCGCACACTGGACGCTGGGCCAGGTGCGATATCTCCAGTTGGGCCAGGGCGGCGTCGGCCAGTTCCCGGTGCCGAGGATCGACCACGTGATGCGGGAAGATGCGAGCGCTGCTGAAGAAGCCCGACAGCACCACGTCGCGTCCGGAGGCTTCGCCGGAACTCTTTGACAGAAGGTCGTTCGACACAATCCCCAGCAGTGAACGCAGTTCGAAAATATCCCAACGGTCCTGTCCCAGGATGGTCATCGATGAACGTCCCCGCGCCACGGGATAGCATTCACGAGTAATCGTCTTGATCAACGTAGATTTGCCGCAGCCGTTCGGACCCAGGATGGCGACATGCTCGTCGCTGCGGATAACCAGGCTGAAATCCTCCAGCACCGTTTTTTCGCCGCGCATTACCGAGATGTTCTGCAAATCCAGCAGGGCAGGTTCTTGCCGGTTCATGTTGCATAGAGTTTAGACGATGACGGGAGTCCTGTTTAACCCTCTACCGCCCACGTGGGGACAGCCGCCCTCGGCTGTCCTGGTCGAGCACAGCTCGACTAGCGTTTTGCCTGGAGCGACAGATAGCAGAGCTTCGCTCTGCCAGGACAGCCGGGGGCGGCTGTCCCCACGTGCTCTGTGCTGATGCCGGCAGGCCCGCTTCAAGTAGACTTGTCTAGAGATGTCTTTCCAGATTTCTCACCTTCGGCGCTGGTTTGCGGGCGGAGCCATCGCCCTCCTCGTGGTAGTGACGGCGGTGTATTTCTATGCCCGTCACAGAGTAGAGAACGCGCTCAAGGAAGTGCCGGCGAAAATTGGAATTGAAATCCAGCAGAGCGCCAAAGGGTTCACCGTTTCCCGCTCCGAACAGGGCCACACCTTATTCAAGCTTGAGGCCAGCAAGGCGGTGCAATACAAGCAGGGCGGACACGCCGAACTGCATGACGTCACCATCACCCTGTACGGACGCGACTCCAGCCGCTTCGACCAGATTTACGGTGCCGACTTTGAATACGACCCGCAAACCGGCGATGTCATCGGCAAGGGCCAAGTCCAGATGGATCTGGAAGCCAATCCGGAAGGCATCATTCATCCCGACCAGGCAACGCCCAAGGAGCTGAAAAATCCGGTTCACCTCACCACCACGAATCTGTTCTTTAACCAGAAGACCGGGAACGCCCTCACCCGGGAAAAAGTTGAGTTCAGCCTCCCCGAGGCAAATGGGTCCGCCGTGGGCCTCAGCTACGTGGCCAATACGACTGTGCTGACCCTGCAATCGCAGGTCGATGTCGCCTTCCACGGCGCCACCCCCGGGCGGCTGACTGCGATTCATGGCACCATCACCAAGAACCCGCGGGTGGTGGAGCTGGACCTCCCGCGCCTGCAGAGCGGTGCGCGCCACGCTTTCGCCGACCGAGGCACGGTTTACCTGCGTCCGGACAACACTGTGGACCGCATTCTTGCCAACGGCAACGCTCGGGTCGAATCCGAGGACTCGGGGTCGGAAAAAGTTCAGTCCAACCAGCTGGAATTGCTCATGGCGGAGAAGCAGGACACGCTGCGGTCGGCCATCTTTTTGGGCGATGTCCGAATGGAGAATTCGGGTCCGCAGCCCATGCAAGGGAGCGCGGGGCGGGTGGTTCTGAATTTCACAGGAAATAATGTGTTGAAGAGCGTGCACAGCCAGGACAATGTCAGGCTGATGCAGCATCAGCAGCCGGCCACGGCGTCTGCCGGTGCGCAGGATGTCGAAATCACAGCATCGGTCATCGATTTCTTCGTGACCGATGGCCGCCGCCTGCAGCGCGCCGACACGTCCGGACCGGCCCAGATTGCCCTGCGACCAACCCCAGACACCGGGCAGCAGACGCTGGTAACAGCGGGAAGACTCCAGGCGCACTTTGATGATTTGGGACAGCTGGCTTCGGTTCACGGCGCGCCCAACGCCCGCATCGTGTCAAAGACTCCAGGCCAACCGGACCGCGTCAGCACCAGCAGCATGCTCGATGCAGCCTTCCGCCCAGGCAGCGGCATAGAGTCGATCGTGCAGCAGGGAAACATGGCATACGTCGATGGGGAGAGAAAAGCCTGGGGCGACCGTGCAACCTACACCCCGGCCAACCAGATGCTGGTGCTGAACGGTTCTCCCCGGGTGGTGGATGGCGGCATGACCACCACTAGCCGGAGCATGCGCCTGGATCGCGGAACTGGTGACGCTTTTGCCGAGGGCGACGTCAAGAGTACCTACAGCGACCTGAAAGCGCTGCCCAACGGGGCCCTTCTCGCTGCCTCAGACCCGATCCACGTGACGGCCCGCACCATGACGGCGCACAGCAGTCCGGCGGTCGCCTTGTACACCGGAGATGCCCGGCTCTGGCAGAACGCCAGCGTGATCGAGGCGCCCTCGATCGAGTTCGATCGTGACCACCGGTCGGTGGTTGCCCGGGGAACCCCGAGCCAATCGGTGTCCACGGTACTGGTGCAGACGGAAAAAAGTGGAAAAGTCACCCCGGTCAAGATTACCTCGGCTCGATTGAGCTATACCGACGGGGAGCGAAAGGCCCATTTCGAAGGAGGAGTACAGGCCCAGGGAGCGGAGCTCACGATCACGGCGCGCATGATGGACGTCTTCCTGCAACCGCGCAACCAAGCCACTACGAATCAATCGCTTACAGGGGCGGGGAAGATTGACCACATTATCGCCAAAGAGCAGGTCGTCATAACCCAGCCGGGGCGCAGGGCGCTCGGCGACCAGCTGGTCTATACCACATCTGACGACAAGTTTGTCTTGACGGGCGGTTCTCCTAGCATTTTTGATGCCGAACACGGCAAGATTACCGGGGTTTCGTTGACTTTGTTCAGACACGATGGTAGGGTTTTGGTCGAAGGCAATAATACATCCCCTACTGTCACCCAGACGCGAGTGGCACGTTAAATGCGTACCCTGGCCACAGACGAAATCGGCAAATCTTACCGCGGGCGACGGGTCGTAAACGGGGTCAGTATTCGCGTGGGGCAGGGCGAAGTTGTTGGTTTACTTGGACCTAACGGCGCCGGCAAGACTACAACCTTCTACACCATCGTCGGCCTGATACCCCCAGATACCGGCCGGGTACTGATCGACGAAGAAGAAATCACTGACGTGCCGATGTACTTAAGGGCACGCCAGTACGGCATCAGCTACCTCCCTCAGGAAGCTTCGGTATTCCGCAAGCTCACGGTTGAGGAAAACGTCCTGGCCGTGCTGGAGGCCCAGCCCATCTCCTGGCACGAGCGCCGGGAAAAGATGGAAGAGCTGATCGATCAGCTGGGCCTGGAGCATATTCGTCAGAATCGCGGATACGCTCTGTCCGGGGGAGAGCGGCGGCGCGTGGAAATTGCCCGCGCTCTGAGCATCAACCCCACATTTATCTTGCTCGACGAACCGTTTTCGGGGATCGACCCGATCGCTGTACTCGATTTGCAGAAGATCATCAGCGACCTGAAGTCGAGCGGAATCGGAGTCCTGATTACCGACCACAACGTCCGCGAGACGCTAGCGGTCACGGACCGGGCATACATCATTGATGGTGGCAGGATTTTAGCCTCGGGCATGCCCGAGCAACTGGCCAGCGATCCCCAGGTGCGGAAGGTGTATCTGGGCGAGAGTTTCTCGCTGGCGTAAAGCAGTCGTCAGTCTTCAGTCGTCGGTCTTCAGCCAAGACCGGCGGTTTGTTTTTCTGACGACTGACGACTGACGACTATTTATGGTTCTTCTCCAACCCAAGTTGCACCTGAGACTGTCGCAGCGGCAGATTCTCACACCCGGCCTGGTGCAGATGGTCAGCGTGCTCGCGCTCAACAAGCTCGAATTGCGCGACATGATCACCGCAGAAATGGTGGAGAACCCGGTTCTGGAGGAGCTGGAGGACACGGTTCCGCTGCTCGATGATGCGGCTCGCCAGGAGGAAGATCGCGAACGCGTCAAACCGGAAGAAAACACGGTCACGGCCGAAGAAAAGAAAGACCCCTTCGAGGAAATCGATTTTGGCTCGTTCTTTCAGGAATATCTCGATCCCGGCTATCGCAGCCGGAGTGAGATGGAGGAGATCGAGCGGCCGTCATTCGAGAATTTTCTTTCCAAGCCTACGACCCTCTCCGACCATCTGGCCTGGCAGCTGGGCGCACTGTCGGTGAGTCCGGAAGTGCGCGAGGCGGCGGAAACGATCATCGGCAACCTGAGCGAAGATGGCTACCTGATTGCGAGCGACGAGGAGTTGCTGGGCATCGCTCCGCCGGCGGCTCCGGAAGTGGACGCGACCATGGCCGAAAATGTGGTCAAGGAAGCGGCCGCTCTGGGCCTGGCCACTGATTTGGGAGACGCAGAATCGCCAGTGGACGAGGCTGGGGCGGGATTGTCTTCCGAATGGGACGGGCGGGATACACCTGAAATACCGATTTCCGCCAGCGTCGACGGAACCGCCGTCGCACCGGCTCCGGAAACTGTCGCACCCAACCCAGTGCCAGCGCCGCAGCCCGAGGCGGCGGCGCCGAAAAAGCCAGCGCAGCCTGCTTTTCAGCCTGGTTTCAAAGTTGATGATCTCCATGAAGCGCTCGACCTGGTACGCCAGATGGATCCGCCCGGAGTCGCCTGCCGCGACTTGCGCGATTGTTTGCTTTATCAATTGCGCTACCACCAGGCGCAGCTGGCCACGCACAAGAACGGAAACGGGGAGGCCACTGCGCAAGTGCTTTCCGACGCCGTTGCCATCGTGGATCAGCATCTGCGCGCCCTGCAAAACAAGCAGTATAAGGAAATCGCGCGTGCTATCGGACGGACACCGGAAGCGGTGCAGGAAGCCTTGGACTATATCCGGACCCTCGATCCCCGCCCCGGCCTGCGCTACAACAAGAGCCAGCCTCGCCTGATCGAGCCTGATGTCGCATTCATCAAGCACGGTGACGAGTGGCTGGTGATGATGAATGAAGACGATGTCCCGGTACTGCGGCTGAATCCCGCCTACAAGCGCCTCCTGACCCGCGACACCAACGATAAAGACACCCGCAACTACGTCAAAGAGCGCTATAAGAGCGCCATCCAGCTCATCAAGAACATCGAGCAACGCAAGCAGACGATCACCAAAGTCTGCTATGCCATCGTCACCCGGCAGCAGGATTTTCTGGAAAAAGGCATCGACCAGCTCAAACCGATGATGATCAAGGAAGTGGCCGAGGAAATCGGCGTGCATCCTTCCACGGTCAGCCGGGCGGTTGCCAGCAAATACGCTCACACCCCCCAGGGCGTGTTCGAATTGCGCTATTTCTTCAGCGAGAGCGTGAACGGCCCTCAGGGCGGCGGCACTTCGTTGCTCATCCTCAAGCGCCGGGTCAAAAAGCTGATCGAGGAAGAAGACCCCAGCCGCCCCTTGACTGATGAGCAGATCACAAGAATTCTTCAGTCACAGGGCATCCAGGTTACGCGCCGCACGGTGGCGAAATACCGGGAAGACATGCGCATCCCCAGCACGCACCAGCGAAGGGTTAAGAAATAAGTAGGCCGGCTTTCGGACGGCGTCTTGCCTTCCGAGCCGAAAGCGCTACAGTTATAAATGCGGTGCCCGGCCGAGCAGCAAGAATTAAAGAGAAGGGGCGCTCATGAATGTAGAATTCACCGGCAGACACTACGAAGTCACTCCTACCATCCGCAAGTCAGTCGAAACTGGACTGACCAAAATCCGCAAAATCCTGGGCGATAAATTCGATACCAAGGTTATCCTGGCCATCGAGAAGCGCCGCCACAAAGCCGAAATCACGATCAGTCCGCGCAATGGACCCCTGGTCGGCGAAGCCCAGGCCGGCGACATGAAGGCTGCCGTCAACGAGGCCCTGGAGCACCTGGAAAAGCAGGCGGTCAAGTACAAGACGCGATGGCGCAGCAAGAAACGCCACGACCTGAAGAAATGGAATGGCAAGGAAGCACAACAGGATAGTCTGCCGGCCAAGGTCGGGCTGATCGAAACCACGGAGACCGAGATCTCGTTGGTGGTGCACAAATTTCCGGCGGTTGCCAAGTCAACCGAGGTACACCTGGTCCGCTCCGAGGACGCCGTTGCCCTGCGCCCCATGACCCTGGAGGAAGCCATCAAAGAAGCGCACTTCCGCGACCGCGACGTCTTCGTCTTCCGTGATCCCAAAGGCAAAGTGATGGTCCTGCACCGCAACCGGGACGGAAAGCTGGAGTTGATCGAAGCCCCGTAATAACGTGTGGGTCGGACACTCCTGTCCGACGCTTTGGACTTGTGCATTTGGACTTTGCATTTTGACTTTTGATTTTGCCGCTCTTGACCTCTGTTGCTTGATCCTCTGAGTTGTTCTCACTGCTCAGGGACAAAGTCAAAGGCGGCGGGCGAGGGCGCCCCACATTCTGAGATTGCTACAAAAGAGCTTCACCACCGCGCTGCTGATCACTCTCGCTGTCATGGTTCCGGCTGGGCAAACATCTTCGACCCCGTCTCCGAACTATGGTTCAGACGCGAAGGCCTGCCAGCTTATGCCAACGGGTGGTCTGGAATCAGCCTACGGCGGCAAGGTCAGCAATCCGCACGGCGCTGACGGAGATTCTTCGGTCTGCACGGTGAACATCGGCGGGCTTGCAGTGAAGCTGCAAAGCGCACCGCAGGGAACCGCGGGAGTGCCGACTTCGATTGCCCAGGGACTCGTCGGCGCCCGTATGATGTTGGGCGAAGCAAAACAGGCTCCCAAGACCAACACCAAAGACTCTGGCAAAGTAGGTTGTCTGACCATGAAGATGAGGAAGGGATTCGACGGCAAGGCGCTGGCGAAGCCCTTGCTTACTACGTCGTGTTTTCTGGTGGACGGGGGCTACCTTAACCTGTCGGTGGCCAGCGAGAATCCGAAGCAGGTTCGATTCGACCTGGTCAAGGAGCTGCTGGAAAAAGCGGCGGCGCAGCGCTAGTGTCCTGAGTCAGAAATACGAATCGCCGCTTTAATCGTGCTGACCCGTTCCACCACACTCCCTGGCTCGATTGAGATCAGTTCGAAGCCGAAGTCCCGGTAAGTCTCTTCGTGAATTTTCTCAAAACGCACGGTTTCCTCGAAGCTGATTCGCCGCGCTTCCGTAGGCGTGATGAAGCCAAGATTGCGAATGAAGAAGACCCGATTTTCGTAGATTGCTTCTTTCTTGATGCGCTCCAGTTCGGCGGCAAGAAAGGGTGAAAAAGGGTACCCGAGATAGACTGCCAACGCCGCGGTACACACAGCGCAACGGTCGTGGAACTGAATTTCATCGGGTTGATGAGACGCCCGGACCTGACGGCCCCTTTGCAGCTTAGCGATTACGTCAATGAACGAGGGATGCGTCCAGGGTTGAGCCGTTCCTTGGGCTTGCGCGGCGGCGATAATGTCAGTAGCCGCTTCTTCGACGACACTGAACCCGTCGCGTTCTAGCTGACGGATGATCGCCGTCTTGCCCGCACCCGGCGCGCCGGTAATGATGAACCTTCTCACGTGGTTTCCTGTTTCAGAGAACTGGGTCCTGCGTCAGAAATACGAAGGTCGTCTGACGCTTGACTCCCCACTTCTCGTTTTATAGTACTTCCGGGCATTAGAACCTCGAATGTGGTAGAAAGGTATAATACTATGGTAGAATTGATACCATATGGGAATGAATATCAAGAACGAGGACGCCCACAAGCTGGCCCAGCAGTTGGCCCGCCTTACCGGAGAGAGCTTGACCGAAGCCGTCACCGAAGCGGTCCGTGAACGGCTTAAGAAGGTACAGAACAAGGACAAACATGCTGCCAGGCTCTCTGACCTCCTGCTCGAAATTGGGCGGGACTGCGCCATGCGTCTAAAGGAACCGTTTCGCTCGGCCGATCATGGCGACCTTCTCTATGACCAGAAAGGTCTGCCCAAATGATTCTCGACACTTCGGCCTTGATCGCCATTCTCCGCCTGGAAGGGGAAGCACCCGAGTTCGCCAGAATCATTGAGCGCGCCGGGCAGCGCCGTATTTCGGCTGTGAGTTATGTGGAAGCCGGAGCGGTGATTGATGGCAGCAAAGATCCGGTTGCCAGCCGCCGGTTTGATGAATTAATCGAGGCAGCGCAAATCGTGATTGAGCCGGTCACCGAAGCGCAAGCCCGCATCGCGCGCCAGGCTTATCGCGACTTCGGCAAAACCAGCGGCCACCCCGCCAAACTGAATTTTGGCGATTGCTTCTCCTACGGGCTGGCGAAGGCCAAAGGAGAGCCGCTGTTGTTCAAAGGCCGAGACTTCTCGCGGACGGATGTGAAGTCGGCGCGGGGGTGATGCGGTTGCGGGGACCAGAGATGGATTCCACGCAACGTTCACTAACTTTGCAGGACAGTCCTCCGACCAGCGAGAACGGCCGGCTGGGCGCGCACCCTAGGCAAGGGCCATGTTCAGATTCTCAATTGCCTCGTCGATTTCGGCGGTGCTTTTGTAGCCAACGGTCACACAATCGACGCCAGCATTCTTGAACGCAAACTTCATCGCCCGCTGCCGGTCCTCGCGGTTGAATGTGCCTTCGCCGATGAGCTTCATGGAGATTACGCCCATTCCTTCCCTGTGAACTTGCTTTACATGTCCGACAACTTCGGGGACATTCCCTAATCCGTGGGTGGCGTAGTCCTCAGCGTCCATGCTCTTGCCCATGTGATTCACCCGGATCATGGCCACGTCGAGCCAATCGTTCCCCGGGACCCGTCGCAGCGCGGGCAGGCCGTGGACCGACGCGCCGTGGCTGACCATAACCTTCTTCGCTTCGGCTTCCAGAATCGCGTCCTGCCAGCGTCGGGTGTCGGCCGGCCAGGTCGCAGTGTGTTGCCAGTGCAGCAACATGATGTCGAAATACTCGGTATTTGCCAGGGTGCGCAACTCGTCGAATTTCTGTTGCGGGCTAACACCATCACGAGTGGTTATTTTCGACATCAGTTGATAACTCTCCCGCGGTATGCCCTTCAAAGCGATGCCCAGCATCTTGTGCATCTCACCGTAGGATTCGGCGGTCTCGAAAAAGCGAATGCCCCGGTCGTAGGCGTAGCGCACCAGACGGGTGAACGATTCCTGTCCGAGATCGCGCTGCACCTGGCCGCTGAAGCTTCCCGTGCCAAAAGCCAGCCGGGTTACTTTCACCCCGGATCTTCCCAGGGTTACGAAGTCGGTTGCTGTCTGGCGATGTGCCATCAGCGGGAGGCTTCCGGCAACCGCCAACGTTCCAGCTGCAAGCCCAGTTTTCAGGAATTCACGTCTAGTGAAATTGGACATTGGGACCTCCACGAAGCCGAATAGACCAAATGTTACCAGACGCTCGGCGCCGGGTGGCCACCCCTTGGCACTACCACAACTGAGGCTGCCCTTCGATAAGAGTGACGCCGGGTGGCCCACTCAAGCCTGGGTTGGCTTGAGTGGGGCAGGGTACAGACCGGAGACGTGCCTGACAGAACAGACCGGAGAGATTCCTGACACTACATAAAAACCGAAGGGCATGTAGAAACACTGCATGCCCTGGAAAGAGAGTAGTGTCGTGGAAGAACGTGCCAGATTTGTTTTGGAGTATGAGCGAGGTCTGTGCAGCATGGCGGAGTTGTGCCGAAGATACGGAGTTTCGCGAGAAACCGGTTACGTGTGGACGCGGCGTTACGAGGCGGAAGGAATCCACGGGTTACAGGACCACAGTCGGGCTCCGCATCGCCCTGGCAATCGCACGCCGAGCGAGATCGAGGCGGCGGTGTTGGAGCTGCGGCGGGAGCACATGCGCTGGGGGCCGCGCAAACTGAAGTGGCTTCTAGAGCAAGCCGAGCCCGCCGTCGCTTGGCCGGCGGCCAGCACCATCGGCGAGATGCTGGCGCGGGAGGGTTTGGTGGTGGCACGCAAGCGGCGCCAGCGCGTGCCGCCCTATACCCGGCCATTCGCCACCGCCCAGGAATCGAACCGGGTTTGGTGCGTGGATTTCAAAGGCTGTTTTCGGACCGGGAATGGAGAACGCATCGACCCGTTGACCCTTAGCGACGCCTATAGCCGCTACTTACTGCGCTGTCAGGCGGTGGAGAAGACTGACACCGAGCGGGTGCAGGCTATCTTCGCCGCTGCCTTCGGCGAGTATGGCATGCCGGAAGTGATCCGCAGCGATAACGGGACGCCGTTTGCCGCACGAGCGGTCAACGGAGTTTCCCGGCTTTCGCTGTGGTGGATGAAGTTGGGGATTCGTCCGGAGCGCATTCAGGCCGGACATCCGGAGCAGAACGGTCGGCATGAGCGCATGCATCGTACGTTGAAACAGGAGACCGCGAGCCCGCCGGCGGCTACGGCACGGTCGCAGCAACGCGCCTTCGATCGTTTCCGTCGCGACTATAACGAACTGCGTCCCCACGAAGCGCTCGCCATGCGGACGCCAGCCTCGGTCTATCTTTGCTCGCCGCGGCTGTATCCGGGCCGAGCGCGGGACCCTGAGTATGACACCGGATTCCAGGTCAGGCGGATCCAGAAACAAGGCCAGTTTCGCTGGCGCTCGCAGCGCGTGTTTCTGGGCACCGTGTTTCAGGGCGAACGTGTGGGCTTGCTGCCCACCGATGACGGCTGCTTTACCGTGTACTTCGCCCAGTTTCCGATTGCACATTTTGACAGCCGCACCCTCAAGGTTCTTGCCTTGTCAAGAGGCCCAGGCTTCGACATGGATGAGGCAGGGGAAGTGGACGGTTCCCCTTCCCCTGCACCCCATCCCCTCGAACTGCAGGCCGAAGAAAAACTGTCAGGTATGTCTCCGGTCTAAAATGTCAGGAATCTCCCCGGCTGCTCAGCAGTTCTTACAGCCCGACAGAGTCTTCCCGCCGCTGTGTGGGGTTTTTCGCGCCGTCTATTCCGACTCGACCCCCACCCATCCGATGCAAACACCGAACAGCAGGTCCCTCCACTCCACAGATCATCGCTTTGCGACGATCTGTTCCGGTCGGGATGACAGAATTGCGAATTACGCGTCGCGGTGCACCGTCTCCATGGCGAACGCCGGGAGGCAGACGGCGATGTATTCAGCGCCGCCTTCCGCTGGAGTCGAATACTGGATCCACTCGCCGCTGTGGCCGATGACGGCCTGACCGGCCACCACGTCCAGTTCGCCGTTTTTATGCTTTACGCGCAGCATGCCCTTAAGGACGATGGTGAATTCATCGAACTCCGGAGTTTGTCCGGGCTCCTCCCAGCCCTGCGGACTGCGCATGTGGGCCACGCTGACGCCTGAAGTTTTGGTATTGACCCGGCCGATGAATTCGTCAATCAGTTTTGGTTTGGTGCCGGCGGCGCGGATGCGCGTGGGCTGCGCGACCAGAGTGGGCATGGTTTCTCCTGGAAAGAAAGCCACACTCAATTTATCAAGAGAAGAGAGAAGAACAGCGAAGAAATCGCGGTCGTGGGGGCACTCCTCCCCTGCCGAGGGCAGGATGTCCTCGAGACAGCCGGCGAGACGCCGGCGCTACCCGGTGCCGGCGTCTGGAAACCAGCACGCGCCTAAACCGATAGCAGACGCGCCTTTTCCGCCTGGGATGCCGCCAGGGCATCGAGGGTTGGAATGGAAACTGGTGTGGTCAGAGTGTTCTCCGGAGGCATGGAGCCAGTCTGCAGGGCTTTGACCAGCATCTCTATCGCCTGCCCAGTGTTGGGCCCGGCGAAGATGGTTGCGGTCAGCAGTCCGCGCTTCACCCAGGCCTGTCCGGTTTTAGGGAGACCGTCGCAGCCAATGAAGGGCAAGCTGAGCCAGCGTTGCCGGGCTGCATTGTCGGGCAGCTCCTGGAAAGCCTTTCGTGCGCCCAGGGCCATGCCGTCATCCTGGCCGGCAATCAGGTCGATGCGGTTCTGGTGCGAGGTGGACAGGCGCAACCACGAACTGACAGCCCGATAGGAACTGGCCTCGGTCCACTGCGCCCGCATCACTTTCACCTGGACATCGGCGGGCTTGGTCTCATACATGCCGGTGGTGCGTTGTTTGGCGGCCAGACTCTCGGAAGGGCCTTGAATGTGCAGCACGGTCCCGCCCTTGGGCAGGAGGGCGGCAAACTGGTGTCCCTGGATGCGGCCGATTTCTTCGTGGTCGGAACTGACTCCAAAAATCGGTACTCGATGGGTCTTGCGGATCTCCGCGATGTAATCGACATTCCGATTCAGCACAACCCAGCTGATGCCGGCCGTGACCGCGGCCCGAGCCACCTGCGGCAGAGCCGTCCCGCCTACCGGTTCGAAGATAATTCCGTCAGGATGAGAGTCGGAGCGGGACTGAATGACGTTCAAAATCTGCTGGCTCTGGGTGATGGAGTCGTTTTCCGCGTAGATAATCTGAATTTCCACACCCAGGCGCCGCGCCGCTTCTTCGGCCGATGCCGCCTGCTCGATCTGATAATCGTTATCGTTGGTGGTCAGCGATACCAGAAATTTTAGTTTCTTCATGGAGATCACGGTCCCAGAAATCATACCGTGCGCTCGGTGACTGCGCACGGTGACGGAAGTAACTGTGACCACCTCGAAATGCTAAAATGCGCAACCTCGGGAGAACACTCATGCGCAACACTTTACGTCGCCAGATCATGATTTGCAGAATCGTAACCGTGGTGGGATTGCTGGCCTTCTGCAGCCATTTGGGCTGGTCGCAGGCTAAGTTGTCGGTCCACTGGGAAGAACTCACAGCCGCGGATTTCCGCGCGGCCATTCAGCAGTCCCAGGGTACCTGCCTGCTGCCCTTCGGCATTCTGGAAAAGCATGGTCCCCACCTGCCCCTGGGAACTGATCTTCTCGACGTGCGGTACGCCGCCCTGCACGCCGCCGCCGAGGAATACGCCGTGGTTTTTCCGGAGTATTACTTTGGCCAGATCTTTGAAGCCCGGCACGAACCCGGCACTATCGCCTACAGCCGGGAGCTGCAGTTGCAACTGCTGCAGGAAACCACCGACGAGATGGCGCGCAACGGGTGCAAGAAAATCATCATCGTGAATGGTCACGGCGGCAACGAGCACCTTCTTCCTTTCTTCGCCCAGAGCCAGCTGGAAAAGCCCCATGATTACGTGGTTTACGTGCTGGTGCGGGTAGAGACGCCGCCCGGCGGTCCGGCTGCGAAAAGCACCGGCCCGGATTGGCATGCGGGTGAGGCCGAAACCTCCACCATGCTGATCGCGCACCCCGAACTGGTGCATCAGGAGCGGGCCAAAAGTGAGTCTGGCGCCGATCTCGGGCGGCAGAAACTGCCTGACGACCTTTACACTGGAATCTGGTGGTATGCCCGTTTTCCCAATCACTATTCCGGAGACGGTTCGCTGGCCACGACTGAACTTGGCCAATACAAGATGAAGGCGTGGATTGACGGAGTCGTGAGGGCCACGCGCGCCGTAAAGGCGGACCAGGAAAGCCTGAAGCTGCAGAACGAGTTCTTCGAAAAGGCGGCCCATCCTCTGGACACCCGACCTCAGTAAGGCCTACACCTGACCGGGCCAGCGAAAGACGTAACTTGGGTAACGTTGGCCGGGGTGCGCACGCGTGCTACCCTCCCGCATAGGTAGGAAAATCAGCAATTTGCGAGGAATGAAAGTTAGAGGCAGGTGCACGCGCCCGCACGCTCTCAGCCAAGCAGAGACAAAGCCGGGATCGGCCTCCGCGTACTGTGCGTTGGTCTGATCGGACCGGCGCGACAACCTTAGCCAACAAAGATCGCTAACGATGCCACGCATTCCTATCTTCAGACTGGGACGTTCCGCCGAAGAGGCCCTGCCTCCGCAGCTCACCAGCTACACGCCGAAGCTTACCCTGAACGATTTGCAGCTTGGCGTGGACAACCTCCGGCATGACGTTCATCTCAGCCCCCAATTTGTGGAACAGGCGCGGCTCCAGATCGCGCGTCTCATCGTCCGCCATGGCGATATGGAAGGACTGCTGGCAGCGGAGAAAACCGAGCGTAGCGGCGGCAACCACTTCATAGGATCGAATGTCGCCGCGAAGACGACCGCTAAAACCATGGGCTTCGAACTCAAACCCCTGCTGGCTGGCTTGCATGTGTCGGCCTTGAATCGCGCCAAGGCGGCGGAGAATCTCTCCATCGATGTGTTGGCGCGGGCAGCGATCGTCAAATTCCTTCGGGTTGAGTTGAACTCGCAATTCGCGCAAATGCTGGAGCGCGGCCGCATGATGCTCAAGAGTTACGAGGGCGTGCGCCAGCAGAAGGCGCTGGAGTATCGCGAACGCGTCGCGGGCTTTCAGGTGGCGAAGAAGATCATCCTGCGCAAGACGGGACAGGAGCTGTTCCGCATCCTGCGCGAGATGGAGAAAGAAACCCTGGCCCGCATGCGCCGCTCGCTGTTCGGGAATCGCAACGAGGCGGAATACAGACTCTTTCTCAACCCGCTGATCTTCACCGAAGATGGGTGTGACACCTATCTAAACGCCGAGCACTACGTGATGCTGGGGAACTTCGACCGCGACCCCGACCGGTTTTCTAACGTGCGCCGGATTGTCCGCGATTTCCTGCTTTCCCTGAAGCTCGGCGCCAAAGCCGAGGACGAGGCCGTACTCGATGGCTGGCTGAATGTCCCGGAAAACGCACAGGCCCTGGTAGGTTCGGGCCAGCCGGACGAGGCCACTCACGAGGGACGCAGCCAGAAAGCGCGACTGGAAACCTGGGTCGAATTGCTGGAACGCGAGAAGCTGATGGATTACGTGATCGCGTCCTACGAGACGGTCCCCCTTCTCGCGGAATACTCGCCCCGCATCAACGCGCAGCAATTGAAAAATGCCCTGATTTCACGGGAAGAGCGCGACCGGGTGGAAAAGCTGATCGAAGAGCACGGCAAGCTCTCGCCGCACAGCCTGAACTCGGCCGCGGCCCGCGTGGCCGGGTGCCGCGGAGGGGAACGAGCCAAAATGGCGGCGCGCTTCCTGCGCGACTTTCTGCGCTATCACCGCGATTTGCGGCGTCTGGAAGCGTTGAATTCCGCTCTCGACAGTGGCAATCTGATCGGTAACTGGAAGCTGCGGGAGCTCTCGGCCATGAACGGCACGCTGTACGAGTTCCTGCTGCCGGAAGAGCAGAAGCCGACCGAAGACAAAGTGCTGCGCCACGTGATTCTGAAGGCCGACATCCGGGACTCATCGCGGCTGACCCGATCGCTGCTGGAGCAGGGCATGAACCCGGCTTCCTACTTCAGCCTGAATTTTTACGATCCTGTCAACAAGCTGCTAGCCAAGTATGGCGCTCGTAAAGTGTTTGTCGAAGGCGACGCCATCATCGTCGCGCTGCTGGAACACGAAGGCGAGGCCCCTCTGGCGGTCAGCCGGGCCTGCGTGCTGGCGCGAGAGATCATTGACATCGTGCGCGGCTACAACCATCTTCTGGAGCGGGCTGGACTGCCGGCACTGGAGCTCGGCACCGGCATTTCGTTCCAGGATTCGGCCCCCATGTACCTGCTGGACGGCGAAAAGCAGATCATGATTTCCGATGCGCTGAACGAAAGCGACCGCCTTTCCTCGTGCAGCAAACGGGTGCGCAAAGCCATCGCCACCGTGCAGGGCCCATTCAATGTCTATGCCTTCCAGACCGTGAAGGACACCGATGCGGGAGAAAGTCCGGAAGACTTCATCCTGAAATACAACCTGAATGGGATTCGCCTGAGCGAAGCCGCCTTCCAACGGCTGCAGCAGGAAATTTCTCTCGAGCCCTGCCTCTTGGATCTGCCCAAATTGTGGGGCAGCGAGAGCTTCCAGTTGCACCGTGCCCTGGTGCCCGTGGGCAACGAGATTTTCAAAAAAATCCTGGTCCGCACCAGCCGGATCGCTCAAATCGATCCCCACAAATTTTCATTGCAACATTGGACCGAACGTCCCTACTACGAGGTCTGCACCAACCCTGCGATCTACGCCATGCTGGAAGGGAAGACGGCGAAGGGCGGTTTCTAGTTTCTGGTTTCGAGTTTCCAACCCCGGCATTCGAGAGTTTTCTGACAAGCTGAAAATCACTTCCTGGGACCCGATAACTTTCGGCTGGCCAACCGTTCGCTCTGAATGGTTCAAGCCGCACATCAGAGGTCTTGTGCCATAGGGCCGTGGTAGGATGCAGCCATTCTTCGAGGCCAAGGGCTATGAGCTCCGCACACAAGCGCCAAATCGAGGAACTGTACTGGGCGGCGCGCGATCCGGCCAGGAGGGCGGAAGTGCTGGCTGCCGCCGAGCCGGAGTTGCGTCGCGAAGTCGAGTCCCTTTTGGCTCATGATTCCCCGTATCCGCTGCCTCTGGACCAGGCTGCACGGGCTGGGGTGGTCTCTGATTCTGCCGCGACGGTGATCGCCCCAGGTGCCCAAGTAGGACCTTACAAAATTGAAGGGCTGCTGGGGGCCGGCGGCATGGGCGAAGTATTTCGCGCTGCGGACACCAAGCTCAACCGGCCGGTGGCGATAAAATTTCTGTCCGCGGAACTGGCCGACACCGCGGCGCGCCGCCGTTTCCAGCGGGAGGCGCAAATGGCCTCGTCGCTCAACCATCCGCACATCCTGACCGTCCACGACGCGGGCGATTTCGAGGGCCGGCAATACCTCGTGACCGAGTTCGTGGACGGCGGCACTCTGGCGACCTGGGCCAGACAGGAGAAGCACACATGGCGCCAGATCGCGGAGCTCCTGACCGGAGTGGCCGACGGACTCGCCAGTGCGCACGCGGCGGGAATTCTGCACCGCGATATCAAGCCCGCCAACATCCTGGTCGCGAACAGTGGTTACGCGAAGCTGGCGGACTTTGGTCTGGCGAAACTGCAGGAGCCAGCCGACCCACACGGAGCGCGCACTATCACCGAGGGACGAACAAGCCCAGGGCTGCTCCTGGGGACGATCCCTTACATGTCTCCGGAGCAGGCTTCGGGGGGAACCGTCGATGCGCGAAGCGACATCTTCTCCTTCGGAATTGTGCTCTACGAAACCCTGGGCGGGCGGCGGCCCTTCACCGGCGCCACGGACCTCGAGGTGCTGCAAAAGGTGATTCATGCCACGCCCCCACCGTTGCCGGAGACCGTTCCCGCAGGGATGCGGAGCATCGTGGAAAAGGCGCTGGAAAGCGACCCGGCAGACCGCTACCAGTCAATGCGGGAACTGGCAGTCGATCTCCGAAGAATGGTGCGGCAGAAAGTAGCGGACTCAGCCTCTGTCGCGGTGGTTGTGCCGAAGCGTCATGCCTGGCTGCCATGGGTGCTAACGGCGACCGCAATACTGGCAGCCGGTCTGGGAGCCTGGATACTGACGCACCAGCGCCCGGTCGTAGTCCAGAACCCTCTTGCCAATGCGCAGTTCGCGCGGCTCACCGACTTTGAAGGGGCGGAAACCAATCCTGCCATCTCACCGGACGGGAAATTCGTAGCCTTCATTTCCGACCGCAGCGGCACTTTCGACATCTGGCTGATTCAGGCCAACGGTGGCAGCCTGGCGAACCTTACCCAGGGTCGGATCGGAGATGTGCGCGGGCCTCTGCGTGCCATCGGATTCTCCGGTGATGGATCGGAGGTTTGGAGCTCCGGAACGGAAGCCAGAAGGTTCAGGCTATTACCTCTGGTAGGCGGAGCTCCCCACAATTTCTTGGGTGAACACACAGCCGAGGTGGCCTGGTCGCCCGATGGCACCCGGCTGGTGTATCACACGTGGGACCCGGGCGACCCCACGTTTGTGGCGGACCACAATGGCGCCAATGAGAGTCAGATCCTGAAAAGCCAGCCGGGAATGCACAACCACTTTCTGGTCTGGTCGAAGGATGGGCGCTGGATCTACTTTGTGCGCGGCCGGCCAGCCACGCGTGAGATGGACCTGTGGCGTATTTCGCCAGATGGGGGAGAACCGGAACAACTCACTCATCTCAATTCCGATCTCACATATCCGGCTCCGATCGACGAGCGGACGGTTCTGTTCGTTGCGCACGACGAAAACGGGGCCGGCCCATGGCTGTGGGCGTTCGATCTGGAGACTCGAACTTCGCAGCGCGTGAGTGCGGGTTTGGAACAATACACCGCTCTGGCAGCAACGGCGGACGGTCGCCGCCTTGCCGCGAGTGTCGTGAACTCTCAGGTTAACTTGTGGAGTGTTCCGATTAGCAGTCGCGTTGTGGAAGAAAAGGATGTTACAGCCTTCCCATTACCCACCGTGCGCGCTCAGGCGCCGCGCTTCGGGGGCGGATCGTTGTTCTACCTGTCCTCGCGGGACGGGGCTGATGGACTGTGGAGCTATCGCGATGGGCAAGCGCTGGAGATCTGGAAGGGTTCGGAAGGCGCGCTGCAGTCGGCTCCAGCAGTCTCGGCGGACGGGAACAGGGTTGCTTTTGCCCTAAGGCGGAACGGGAAGCATCAGATGCACGTAATCGCCGTGGATGGAACGCAACTTCGCCCCCTTTCGAGCGATGTGGATGTTCGAGGAACGGCTTCGTGGTCTCCCGACGGCAAGTGGATTGTCGCAGCCGGCAGCGACCACGATGGAGCGGGCTTGTTCAAGTTACCCGCCGACGGCGGCTCGCCGGTTCGGATGGCGACAGGACCTTTCCAGGATCCAGTGTGGTCGCCGCGCGGGGACCTGATCGTGTATGGCGGCACGCAGGTATTTACGGTCATGCCTCTCCTGGCAGTGCATCAGGACGGTACGCCTGCGAAGCTGCCCGAAATCAACGTGCAGCGCGATGGCGAGCGTGCGCGCTTCCTGCCTGATGGCACGGGCCTGGTTTACATGCTTGGAACTACGACAGCCGGACAGGATTTCTGGCTGCTCGACCTTGGCACCATGCGCTCACGGCGCTTGACCCGGCTGAGCAATCCCGCCGCCATGCGGACCTTTGATATCACTCCCGACGGCCACCGGATTGTATTCGACCGGCTGCGTGAAAATTCGGACATCCTGCTGATTGATCGTGCGGCGTTGACCCACCCTCAATCAAACTAACGGAGGCTGACCCACCCTTTCCAAACTACGGAAAGGGTGCGGCAGTTTTCATCGTGCCGAGGAAAGAAAAAGAAGAGTGGGTCAGCCCCGCAGTTTCCAGTTTCTGGTTTCCAGTTCACAACCTATAGCAGAAGAGTTACAACTCCCGTAGCCACCAGCGCAGCGGCCCAGAGCAAGTCAAAGTTGAACCAAGCCTTGCGGAGAAGGGCCAGGCCGAGCTTGCGATAGACCACCCAGGCGATCAGTCCGGTGACGGCAAGATAGGAGATCGTATGGACGCCTGTGGCGAGCATCCCGGCCAGAGGGCTGGCAGCTGCTGTTACGGCAGAAGACATGTGATCGTGGCCCGCCATGCGTCCCTGTGCTTCAACCGTGCTGCTGCCGAGCAGTACCGGCACAACCATCAAGCCAGCGCCGTGCGCGGAGGCCATCAGAAACGACCACGCGGTCAGATCGTGGAAGCCGACCTGCATGCGCACCCAGCGCGGGTGCTGATGCCGCACCAGGCAGAAGATTCCCAGGCCGACCAGGATCGCGGCCACGGAGTAGCGAATGACTACAAGCGGTAGTGTCATGCCGAGGAACGCGGCCGCCAGCACCACGCTACCGATAGCCAGCGCATGGCCGAGCGCAATAGGGACAAGCGCCCTCGCGACTGCGCTCCCCTTTTGCTCCTGCATCCCCAGCGCCACCGCGAACAGCCAACCCATCCCGGGATTGAGTCCGTGGTAGGCGCCGAGGAGCAGCATCAGCCACAACGCCGTCGACGTCAGGCCTGCATGCGTCATTTCGTGTCCGAGTAACAATAGGAATCCGACGAGGCGTCGCCTCCTTCCAGCCGGAGCTGGTGGGCGCGCACACCGTCGAACTCGACAAAGAATTTTTCGTCGAGTTTCATTCCACCCTTGGGGTTGGCATCGATTTTCACCATCCAACTGGTTACCCCATCGGGATAGAACTGCTCATCCCACGGAGAGTACAGCGAGTTGGTGAAGTAAACGCGCTTGCCGTCGCGGCTGATCTCGACCATCTGCGGACCGCCGTTGAGCGGCTGTCCCGGCTTCTTCGGGTGAGCTGCGCGGCGCACGACGCCACCGAGGTGAATCGAGCCGGTCTTTTTCGGGTTGGCGGGATCTGAGACGTCGTATTGAATGAACTCACCCGTTCCCCAGCACGAGACATAAAGGAAGCGGTCATCGAGTGAGAGGTTGATGTCGGTGACCAACGGCGGCACCGCCTTGAAGGCCTTCAGCAGAGGCGGCAGCTTCTCCGGATCGGCCGGCTCAGCGGGAATTTCGATTACCTTGCGGACTGCCCACTTGCTGTTCTTTCCTTCGCCCTCGCGATACCACATCCAGATGGAGGCGGAAAGGTCTTTCAGAGATACGACCACGCCGACGAATCCGAAGGTCTTCTTGGGATCGTGGGAGGGACGAAGCTCGAGCACCATCTGCTGTTCCGCGCCCAGGTCAATTTCCTGCAAGTGGCGGCGCTTGTCGAGGTCCCAGATGTGCAGCTTGTGCCCGTACTTTCCGGCCAGGAGCAACTCGGGGTTGAGGCCGTGCTTCACCATGTTCGGGGTGCCCCATTCGGAGGTGATCATGGTGTCGTGCCCGAGGTGCCACCAGAAGTCATAAGCCAGGTTCTGCGGGCCGTGATCTCTTTCCCAGGGGCCCTTCAACTCAAATGTGGTGGCATCCATGAGGAAGATACCGCCGGGACCGTCGCCGCTGGCCGAGCCGAGCGCGCTGCCGTAAATTCCGTCGGGGCCGCAATGAATGGTATGGGGCGATGTGTAACCTGTCTTCTTGATAAATTCTTCGGGCTCGATGATCTTCACGATTTTGGGATGATTGGGGTCGGCTTTCGTATCGAGGATGTGAATACGGGACGATCCGATGCCCGGCACAACCAGGTAACGACGCTCCATGTGCGGATGCGGGGCCTGCGGGCAGAGGCAGGCGCTGCACGCGTTCCAGCCGAAATGATGCAATTCGTTGTCGTCGTTCGGAAAATCCACCTGGCCGACAAACTGGCCATACGCTTTGGATCGCGGGTCGACGTTGATCACGCCCATGGCGTCGCGCTTTCCGCTTTTGCCGACGTTGAGCAAAGCGACGTAGGCGATGCGTTCCGGCGCGGCCTGCATGGCTAGACCTGGCGAGGGGTAGAAAGTTGGATCCGGCATTAAAGATGTATTCATATATTCTCCTTTAGTAAAAGAGTTACGGCGCAGGATCAGCCCCGGCCAATGTTTCACACAACGTGATTCAGTCGCAAGGGCGCGCCCCCCCAAAGCACCGCCCGGGAAAGAATCTAAGGAACTGTGGGAAATGCCGGGACGACAGGGCCTGCCAAGATCCGCAATCCAGCCAGCGAGCCAGGCTGCCTGCGGGACTCTTCGGTGAGGGTAAGAATAACTCCTCAGAGCGTCCCCGGGCTAGCGGTGAAGGAGCTTAACCCAACCCGGCGTGAATGCCGAGACCTTCGGCGGCCATGCGGAGTCGCTGATCTCTGGTCCACAGAAGAGTGGGGGGATTGATCAAGACGGAAGCGATCAGGTGTGCGTCAATCAGGCCAATGCCCAGGCCATACAAACGACGAGCCTCGATGGTCAGGCGCACTTCGCTCAATTGCGCCACTCGCACCTGCGGCAAAAGGTCCAGCAGAGCGAGCGTCGTGGTTCGGTCCTGCAGAGATCCAAGTGCAAGTTCCGCAATGACGAAAGGATGGATCACAACTTGCCCCCGGTTAAGATGTTTGCGCATCACCGTATTTCCGGAGCGGAAGTGGTCGATCCATATGGAGGTATCCGCGAGAATCAATTCGTCCGCCCTCTGCGGCGTGGAATAGCTTTCAACCCCGGCATTGTGCTTCCGAGGGACGCCAATCTGCGAGCGCTTTCCCGTTCGATGAGGGCTTTGAGAGCTTCACGAATCAGCGCCGTTTTCTCCGCCACCCCGGTGAACTCCTGGGCGATGCGTACCAAATCGTCATCCAGCGCAACCGTTGTTCGCATCTAGACTCCAGGCACTTATTATAGCATCAAATGATGCCATTATTTGTGCCTTCCAGAGTGGGCGGCCGTCGGGCCCCGGTGCCACTCCGGACTGAAGTCGTGGCAATCGAATATCTGGCTGAATCTGAATCGCTTAAAGCGCCTCAAGAGAAAGCCTTCCATTCCTGCATCTTTCTTGGCGCCTCGCCCGTATATCCCGGTAGCATGAACGCCTTAGCTTATCGCTTGATGGATACGATGGAATCTGAGACCAGCGCAATTGCTCGCGGCCTCCGCCGGCGTGATCCGGACTTGCTGGACCGTCTCATCGAGCAGTATCAGCACCGGCTTCTTCGTTACCTGATCTATCTATCAGGAAATCGTGAACTGGCCGAGGACCTGTTCCAAGAAACCTGGATCCGCGTGCTGGAACGCGGCCATCAGTATGACGGCCGGCACGAATTCAGTACCTGGCTCTACACGGTGGCGAGAAATCTGACCATCGACTATTTGCGGAAGAAGAGCCCGGTCAGCCTGGATGGGCTGATGGAAAATGACGAGCACGCACCCTTCGAACCAGCCGACACCCGGCCCATGGCGTGGGAAATGGTGCAGCAGCACGAGCAGGCCGAGCGCATCAGCGCGGTGTTGGTCAGCATCCCGGCGGAATATCGTGAAACCGTAGTGTTGCGTTTTCAGGAAGGACTAGCTTTGGACGAGATTGCCATGGTGACCGGGGCGCCCCTGGGCACCGTGAAGTCGCGACTGTATCGCGGATTAAACATGCTGATGTCGCGGCTGAAGGGAGCGCAGGCATGACCAGGGACGCACATGACGAGGCGCGGGAACTGATCGCGCTGGGGGATGGTCTCCCGGATGCGCAGCAGGCGTGGCTGCGGGCCCACCTGGATGAGTGCGAAGCATGCCGTCATTACGCGGACGCGACGAACGGGATGGTTCGTGGGTTACGTTCGCTGCCCCTGGCTGCCGATGCCCGCCTGGTCCGAGCCACACAGATGCGGGTGCGCTTCCACGCCAGCAGGCTGCGGGCGACGCGGGAACGCATGTGGCTGGTGGGGATGGCCTGTCTGGGGGTAGGTCTTTCGACGACGCTGACCATCCCCTTCCTGTGGCGACTCTTTGCCTGGATGGGCGAACGCGCCGGAGTCTCTCCTCTGGTCTGGCAGACGGGCTTCATGCTTTTCTTTATCGCCCCGGCACTGCTGGTGAGTGTGCTGTTGTTGGCTCGCGGCACCCACCTCACGAACGATGGCGAGCAGTCGCGGTAATGGCACAGACAAGGCCGAAAAAGTTATGCCGATAAGAAACGAAACTCAAACTGGACTGACGGCGGAGATCAGAGTTATTCCGCTGTGGGCATGGGTACTCGCGGGGATCGCATTTGTCGCGGCCCAGGTTTGCTTCAACATTGTATTTGCGCGGCACGCGGGCGGGCCGCCGGCATGGGGACGAGCGCTCATGGGCCTGGGAGCCGGCCTTGCTGGGAGCTGCTATCTGCTGCTTATCGGCTATATAAACCGTGATGCCAAACGCCGCGGGATGAGCCCTACGCTTTGGACGATTATGGCCGTTATTATTCCCAACGCCCTGGGCATCATCCTTTTCTTCCTCCTGCGGCAACCGCGCAGCAGCGTCTGTCCGCAATGTGGGAATGCCGTCCAGACGGGATTCAACTTTTGCCCTCGCTGCAATCACAAACTGAGTCCGAGCTGCGCGCAGTGCCAGCGCGTGGTTGGGGTGAATGATATCTATTGTCCATACTGCGGAACCTCGCTGCACAATCAGGCAGCCCCAGGGTCTGGACTCGCAACGAAACTCCCAGGCTAACGAACAGAATGAAAGCCGCCGTTTACCGCCGATACGGATCCGCAGACGTTCTTCAGGTCGAAGAGATCGAAAGGCCTGTTCCTAAAGGCGAAGAGGTCCTGATAAAAGTCCGCGCCGCTTCCGTCAATCCGCTTGACGAGGGCTTATTGAAGGGCGGTGGTCGCCTGGTGACCGGGCTGCGCAAGCCAAAGGCCACGCGGCTAGGCGTCGATGTCGCCGGCCAGGTTGAAGCGGTCGGCGGGAACGTAACCCGGTTCAAAGCCGGCGACCAGGTGTTCGGCGTGTGCATCAGTGACCCGCACGCCTCGGCTCTCAGAGTCTGGATCCCGCAGGGAGCCTTTGCCGAGTACGCGTGTGCTCACCAGTCTGCCTTGGTCATGAAGCCAGACAACGTGACGTTTGAACAGGCGGCGTCTGCACCGGTAGCGGCGTTCACCGCATTGCAGGGTCTTCGCGACAAGGGAAAACTTCAGCCCGGGCAGAGAGTTTTGATTAACGGTGCGGCGGGAGGCGTGGGCACGTTCGCGGTGCAGATTGCCAAATCGTTCGGCGCAGAAGTCACGGGTGTTTGCAGCACCAGGAATGTGGACATGCTCCGGTCCATCGGCGCAAATCACGTCATTGATTACACCCGGGAGAATTTCACCAGGGGTGGGCCACACTACGACCTGATTTTCGACTGCATTGGAAATCATTCCCTGTCAGCATGCAGGCGCGTCTTAAAGCCTGAGGGGATACTCATCATGGTCGGAGAGCGGACCGGCCGGGGAATGATCGGTATTTTGGCGCGTTTGATCTCAGCCCTTGTGTTGTCGCGGTTGATGAGCCAGAAGATGATCACGTTCTTGGCCAGACCGGCCAGGGAAGACCTGACCGTTATGCGCGAGCTCATAACGACCGGAAAGGTGATCCCGGTCATCGACAGGTGTTACAGCTTGATGGAACTCTCTGCCGCCATCCGATATCTGGGAGAAGGACACGCCCGCGGAAAAGTAGTGATCACTTTGGAATAACAACTAAACCTAACAACGCTCGTGCTGCCGAGGTTTACGCGCGATTTCCATTTCGCTACTCGCAGCGCAGGGCCTCGACCGGTTCCATGCGCGCGGCCTTCAACGCGGGCCACATGCCCGCCGTTACCCCGACAAAGGTGAGAATCACAAACGCCATTAGCATCACGCTGCTGGACGTTCTCAGGACGATGTCGCCTTCGTGGTTCGGTGTCTTGTACATCTCGGAGTAGAGAGGCATGGGCGGAATGGCGTGCGCCAGCATGACCGAGACCAGCATTCCTATGGCGCCGGCGGCGAAGGTGAGCACCAGGGCCTCCACCAGGAATTGCAACGCGATGTCGCGATTGCGCGCGCCCAGCGCCTTGCGCAGCCCCACTTCTTTGGTGCGCTCGGTGACGCTGACCAGTATGATGTTCATCACGCCGACGCCCCCAACTCCCAGGGTCAGCACGCCGATGAATCCCAGGATCAGGCGCAGCGCGATTCCGAACTGTTCGATATCTTTCGCATCTTCCACCGTGTCCCACTCCGGCGTGGATTTGTCGTCCTTGGGATTGAAGTTGTGGCGGCGGGCAAGCACCTCTCTGACCTGTCCCAGGGCCGCGGTGTGTAGCAGGGCAGTGACCGGCTGGAATACGATCATCTCCGGATCGCGCAGGTCATTGATATCGCTCAGGCTTTCGAAGGGGAGAAACACGTTTTCATTATCGGGCCCGTTGTTGGAGGAGTCCTGGATCTTCAATTGCAGCAGGCCGATCACATCCCAGCTCTGGCCGTTAATGGTCACGTGCTCGCCCACCGGATCGCGATTGCCAAACACTTTCTTCGCCGCATTGGGGCCAAAGATGAGCACGTGGCGGTGTTCCGCGAAATCGCTCTCTTCGAAGTAGCGGCCGCGCGCCATGTTCAGCTTCCGCATTTCGCGGTAAGGATATTGCACTGCCTTGGATGAAACGGAAATGACTTTGTCGCCATACTTATAAGCGATGGGATCGTCCCATTCGGCGCTGACCAGGCGCACCAGTGGGGCCTCGTCTCGGATGGCCTCAAGGTCTTCGTACTTAAAGTGAATGCGTTTGCCGGCACGCTGTCCGCCGGCCTGCAGGCTGGTCTGGCCCTGCCAGACCATGATGACGTTGTTCCCAATTCCCAGAAACGCCGCCAGCACACCCTGGCTCACGCTTTCGCCATAGCCCAGCAGCAGAACGACGGTGGCGAGTCCCCACACGATCCCCATCATGGTCAGGATCGAACGCAGGTGGTTACGGGCCAGCGCCTCCCAGCTTTGCGCGATGAGTTCCTTCAGGCGCATGTTTCTACTCCTGGCGCAGGCACTCGATGGGACTCAGTGCAGCGGCCCGTTGTGCGGGATACATTCCCGCGCCCACCGTGATCAAACCCAGGGTCAGCAACGATTCGAAGATCGCCAGCGGTGAAACTACGGGATGGGGCACAATGTCCGGCAGCTGCAGATTACTCACCAGCAGGCAAATTCCTACGCCGATGGCCAGCCCCAGGGCCCCGCTGATAATCATGAGCGCGGCGGACTCGGCAAAAAACTGGTTGCGGATATCGCGCGCCGTCGCACCCAGCGACTTGCGTACCCCGATCTCGCGGGTGCGTTCGGTGACCGCAACCAGCATGATGTTCATCACCCCGATGCCGCCCAGCGAAAGCGTCATCAATGCCACTGCGCCGAAGAAGATGGTCATCACGTCGAAAATACGCTCGACCAGCTTAGAGCCGTCGAGGGTGTCCCAGATAAAGAGGGCATCTTTGTCGGTGGCATCGAAGTGGTGTTCGCGTCCGAGAATCTGGTAGATCTGATGCACCGCCTTTTCGTGCTGTTCGGGATCGGCGACTTCGACTACAAGGTTGTTGATCCATCCCTTGAAAATGCCGGGTCCTTCGAGCGGAGGAAAATCGTGGGCCATGGCCGAGTACGGGACGAAGAGCTGGGTGTTGTCAGGACCGCTCCCGTAACTGCCGTTCTGTTTTTTCTTCTCCAGTACGCCGATGACGGTGTAGGACGAGCCATTCATGGTGAGGGTCTCGCCGATGGCGGGCTTGCCGGGAAACAACTGGTCGCGCGATTCCACCCCGAGCACAACCACGCGCCTGCCTTCTTTTTCGTCGTCATCGGTCATCAGGCGGCCTTCCTGCACCTTGAGAGAGCGGAAGCGCTGGTAATCGGGCCAGACCCCGCGTACCGGACGCGAAGCAGCGTTGTAGCGGCTGACTTCAGCCACGCTGCGCCGCAATTCGGGGCTCACGGTCTTGATCAGATAAGCTTCGTTCTTGATGGTGTAAGCATCCCGGATCGAGAGTTGAACTGGGCGTCCCGCCGCGTAACCGCCCGCCTGTTCACTGGTGCGCCCGCCCCAGATAATGGCGAGATCCACGCCGATGGTCTTGAGTCGTTCCTTCTGGTCGCGACTGAATCCCTTGCCCAGGCCGACCAGCAAAATGACGGAGGTGATTCCCCAGACGATCCCAAACATGGTCAGGAAGCTACGCAACTTGTGGGCGGCGATGGAAGCGAGGGTCTGCCGCAGGACTTCCCGGAGGTTCAAGGGCGGAACTCCTTCGTAGCTTGGACGTCTAGGAGTCTCATACGTGAGCCGAGGCTTCCGGGTTCATTTCAAATTGCGGGCCATTCTACTACGAAGATTTTCGTTGACACTACGAATATCTTCGTAGTATGGTACCCGTCCATGAAGCAGACGCCACAGAAGCCGACCGCTGCGGAGCTGGAAATCCTGCGTGTTTTGTGGTCTCGCGGCCCGTCCACGGTGCGCGAAGTCTACGAGGCGCTCAGCGAAAAAAAGACCCTGGGTTACACCAGTGTCCTCAAATTTCTGCAGATCATGACCGCAAAAGGGACCGTCCGCCGAAACGAAACCCAGCGCGCCCACGTCTATCAGGCATGCCTGCCGGCGGAACAGACCAAGCGCCAGCTGGCCGGCGACATGCTGCAAAGAGTTTTTGAGGGTTCGGCCAGCCAGCTCATGATGCACGCCCTGGCGGGCCGCCGCGCCTCGCGTGAAGAGATAGAAGAGATGCGCCGTTTGCTGGACGAGTATGAAAGGAGCCGGCGATGACCGATCTGACGACCTGGCTTTCACCCACCGCAATGCATTTGCTGGGATGGGCCCTGGTGCATTTCGTGTGGCAGGGAACGGCTCTTGCCGCAGTGGCCGCGGTGACCATGCATCTGTGCCGCCGCGCTTCCGTCCGTTACGTGATCGGCGTGAGCACGCTCGGCCTGATGCTCGCGGCTCCCGTTGCCACTTTCTTTTTCCTTGGGCGGCCCGCATCGGCCAAGCCTGTAACATTTTCGGCTTCCGGGCCCCAGCTCGGGTTAGCAAAAGGAACGCACGCCGGGTCAGCATTCACACCGGCCTCTTCCGGTGTCCCATCGTCCGACAAGTTTCTTTGGCTGGTTGAGGCCTGGCTGAGCGGGGTCGCCTTCTTCAGCCTGCGCACAGCAGGCGCGTTCCTGCTGCTCGAACGGCGACAGCGCCGGCAATCTATGCCCCTAAGCGGCAGAATGCTCGGTGCATGTTCAACCCTGCAGCAGAGGCTGGGCCTGGACCGGGCCGTTCGTTTCTGTGAGTGCAGGTGGCTGCAGGCGCCAGCAGTGGTCGGCTGGTTCCGGCCGGTTGTTCTTCTGCCCGTTACCGCCCTCACCGGTCTCTCGCAGGACCAGCTGGAATCCGTCATCGCCCACGAACTTGCCCACATCAAGCGGCTCGACGCGTTCGTCAACGTTTTCCAGATATGCGTAGAAACTCTGCTCTTCTATCACCCCGCCGTCTGGTGGCTCAACCGGCGCATTCGGACCGAGCGGGAACACTGCTGCGACGACATGGCCATCGCCCTATGCGGCAACGCCGTCGAGTACGCCCGCGCCCTCACTCTGATGGAAGAGTGGCGCAGCGCTCCGGCCCTGGCCATGGCTGCGAACCGGGGACCGCTTGCGGAGAGAATCGTCCGCTTGCTGGGCTTGAAGCAGGGTCGGGAGGGCACACGCCGGGTTGGACTCACGGGCGGCCTGCTGTGCCTGATGGCAGCCCTCATCGCGGGCAACGCTCTGCTTCGGGTAACGTACCCACATCCGACCGCCTACGCGAGCGGCATGGCGCAAGCGCAGCCGGCGGCCCAGGCCCAGCCGGTTCCCGCTGCTAAACCCTCTTCCGCGCGGCCATCGCGGGACGCCGAGTCGCGGTCAACCGCGCCGTCGTACATCGA
The DNA here is from genome assembly GCA_963758435.1 of Terriglobia bacterium. Lineage (GTDB taxonomy): Bacteria > Acidobacteriota > Terriglobia > Terriglobales > Acidobacteriaceae > JAIQFF01. Next base: position 241,071 of record CAVWVN010000001.1, read on the forward strand.
CGGATTGCAGTCGGCCGGGGTCAAGGACCTGACTGCCGACCTGCTTATTGCCTTCAAGGTGCAGGGCATCACCCCGGAGTACGTCCGCCAGATGCACGAACTCGGAATCCATCCCGAGGCCGATCGCCTCATCGCCATGAAGGTGCAAGGCGTCACTCCTGAATACATCAGGGAACTTCGCGCGGCGGGCCTCAATCCTGATGAGGACCAGATCATTGCGCTGAAGGTGCAAGGCGTCGGCGCCGACTACGTACGTGGTCTGAAGGAAGCCGGAATCCAGGGCGATGCCGACCATATCATCGCGCTCAAAGTCCAGGGCGTTACTCCAGACTACGTCCGCGACTTACGTACCGCGGGGCTGACCGTCAATTCCGAAGACGTGATTGCGCTGAAAGTGCAAGGAGTCACAGCCGACTATGTGCAGGGCCTGCGGCAGCAGGGAGTGCAGCCCAACGCTGAGACTATCGTGGCTATGCGCGTCCAGGGGGTGACCCCGGAATACGTCCGCGATATTCGCGCCCTCGGACTGAGGCCCTCGGAAGGTCAGATCATCGCCCTCAAGGTTCAGGGTGTGACTCCGGAATATGTGAAAGCTCTGCATAGCTCCGGACTTCGCGACTTCCAGGGCGACCCCGACAACTACATCGCAGCCAAGGTCCAGGGCATCACGCCGGAGTTTATTTCTGCGGCCCAGAAGCATGGATTCAAAGAACTTGACCTGGACAAATTGATCCAGCTCAAAAACCTGGGCGTGCTTGAAAACAAGGGTGACATTTAGGGGCAAGGCTCACCGCGAAGATCGAACTTCAGGCGCTCATGCACGAACGATTTCGATGCCTGGTGGCACGATTGTGGTCGTGTCCTTACCAGAACCGCACGGAAGGGAACCTTTATGAGATTTCGTCAAACCACGGCGTTTCTGATTTTTGCTTCCTGCATCCTCTTTGGCGTGCTCAAGAATTACGCTGCCGAAGTTCACAGCGGCAGCTGGACGTTGAGCAAATCGGGCGAACCGGACAAAATTGAGTTCACCATCATCGAGCGCAGCCACGGCCGCAACTCAACCCACGAGTCCGACTGGCCTGTCGGAATGTTCATCGGTGTTGACTTCTCCAAGCCCGGACGACAGAACGTTCACTTCACCATCTCGCGCGATGCCGGCAAAATCGAATGCGAGGGCTTTGTCGACAACGGGGAGGGTGCCGGAACCTTTCACTTTCAGCCTGACCCGAACTATCTGCGCGAAATGGACTCGCTTGGCTTCAAGGCCGACGAGGAGAAGCAATTCAGCATGGCGGTGCAGGATGTCAGTCTGGAGTTCGCGCGCCAGATGAAGAACGAACACCTCGACGATCTGGACGCTGACAAGCTGGTCGCCTTCCGCATCTTCAATGTGAACGCCGCGTTTATCGAAGAGGTGCGGGCAGCCGGCCTAAAGATTTCCGACAGCGACAAACTGGTGGCCTTCCGTATCCACGGCGTGACTCCGGAGATGATTCGCAGCCTGCATCAGGCGGGCTATTCACCAGATGAAGACACCCTGATCGCGATGCGCATCCACGGCGCCACTCCAGAATGGGTGGCTGAACTGAAAAAACGTGGCTACGACCACGTTGATCTTGAAGAACTGATCGCCTTCCGTATCCATGGCGTGACCCCCGAATTTATCGACAAGCTGCAAAGCCTGGGCTATCGCCACCCCGAACCGGAACAACTGGTGGCCATGCGCATCCACGATGTCTCGCCCGAGTACATCAGCAACCTGCGCACCCGCGGCATGCAGAACCTGACCATCGATCAGTTGGTCAACATGCGCATCCATGGCATCGATTAGGAAGAATTCGAGAGTGGGAAGGCTTCAGACGAGGGGCACTCGGAAACCTACGGCCGAATAGCTTCTAGAAGCCAGTTTTAAACCGCACCGGCTTGAAGGGAATCATCACCACGGCCTCGAGGTCCACTGCGTTGCCGTTCTTGGTGGCGGGACGAAAGTGCCAATGGGCCAGCGCGGTGCAGGCGTACTGGTCGAGCTGGTCGTCCACGCCGCGCAGAACCCGCACGTCGCTCACCGAGCCATCGTTGCGGATAACAGCGTAGAGCGTGACCGTGCCCTGCACATTGCGTCGCATCAACTCCAGAGGATAGGCCGGATCAACTTTCCGGGTTGCTTCGGGAGCTGTCAGGTCGCCCTTGGCTTCATCCGGGTTGAGCTCGGCGAAACGAATGACCCAGCTGCCGCCCGCAGAATTCAGGTTGGGCATGTTCAGGGTCATGGCATAAAACTTCTTGTCGCCAAAAATCCAGCGATCCACATCGGTGGCCTTGTCTCTGGACACCTCCGAAAGCGAACGCGGCGGAGTGGACGAAACTCGCGGCGGCCTGGCATCGGCCATCAGGCGGGAGTTGTCGGAAGTGTGAGCGTCTGCGGTGCCGCCACCGATTCCGTTCCCCTGTCCCTGGCCCGCCACCGCCGACCGGTTCTGGTTGTCTGGTCCAGCGCCTACGATCAGGCCGGAAGGAATAATGTCGCGGTTTTTGCCGGAGCCACTTCCGTTGCCGGCGTTTGTGGCGGCGGCAATATCAGGAGTGCCGGGCGCGCCGGCTTTGCCCGCGGGGGTCGCGGCAAAGGTCCCGCGACGATTTCCGGCCGGCATGGCCATTCCAGGGCTCATGGCGGCGGGATGAATTCCGAGCGCGATAATCCGCCCATTGGGACTCGAACCGGCGTTGCCCGGGATCGAGGGAGGCGGCGGCACAGCCGCAGCGCCTGCGTTGCCGCCGAACGCCGGTTGCGTCCTGCCGGCCACGGAGTATTGTTCGGCCATCGGCAATTCCGGCGCGGGCGCAACCACGGGCGCGTGCCCGATGCTGATGTCTCCCAAGCGTCGAGCTGTGGCGGCGTCCACCATGGGCGGGGGCTGGACCACCGCTGCCTGCGGGGCCCGCACAGTGCGCGAGGATTCCGCATCCACTTCCGGTGCCGGTGCTACTACGGTCTGTGAAAACGCCGGGGTCTGCTGGCGGTTGGCCGGCAGGGTATCCGGAGCCGGCGCGACTGCGGTTACCGGAAACTCCGGCAGTTTCAGGTTGGCAGCCGCCGTCGTCGATGCCAGCGGCACAGCAGGCTGGGTCGGCGTTTGCGACCAGGCCACGATATTGGGTAGCGGCACATCGCGATTCAGCTTGATATCGGATGGAGTGACAATCGTCTGCGTGCGATTGTCTGCCTCGGCCGGCACTGAAATGATGGGTTGCGGCGCATGTTCAGGTTCGCCCCTTTGCGGTAGAGGTCTTTGCGCGCCTCCGGTGTCGAGGGGAGGAAGATATTCGGAAGGAGCGTAGTAGATCACATCGGCGCGATTGAAAACCGGGCGATCCAGCACCTGGGGCCTTTGCGGCCAGAGCTGCGCCGATCCCCAGAGCGCTACGATGACGGCGACATGACAAATGAGCGATTGCGCAAAGCGGCCCCAGGGAAGATGAGAGTTGACGAAGACATCCGGCCAAAATGAGCCCGGCCGGGAATAAGGATGTAGTGACGAATCGTGAGGCCGGCGGAACAGGTCGGACAGGTTGTGCAGGAAGACCGTATGCCAGGGAGGCAGATCGACCAGAAAGGCCGGTGCTTGCGTGGTTTCTGGCCTTGATTCCAACGAGGGTTCCAGGAGCACCGAGGCTGGCTTCATCGAGTGGACCGCATCACGCAAAGAGTTAATTATAGCGTGCGTTTTGGGCAGCAGATAACTATCAGTTCATGGTTGCTTCCGGACCGGCGTCCCGCCGGTCCGGAAGAACGCGGGCGGGGGCGCCCGCGCCTCACTGGGCATGGTTGTCCCCCCTACTCACCCGCTTCCATGCTTTAATACGCACATGGCCAGACTGTACCGCGTCCTTCCCGCCATGCTGCTGCTGACGTGCATGCTCTCGAGTGGGCAGAACGCTGCACCCAATCCACCTGCTCCAAAACCTGTTGACGACTACTCCGGTATGTATTCTTTTTTGCAGGACGGCGAGTTTGTGCAACTCACAGTTGAAGACAAGGGTCGCGTGACCGGCTTCATTTCGTGCTACGGCGACCTGGAGAGCGATCGGGGCGAGTTTCTTGATCTGTTCTTCAAGGAGGGAAAACTCGAGGGCAAGGACCTGGGCTTCACCACGCAGACGGTACACGGCGGGTGGTACGAGTTCAAGGGCACGGTGGAACGTGGAGCGGGGAAAAATCCCGGCGACGAGGCCTATTATGTGCTCAAAGGCACGCTGGTCCAAAACACCACGGATGCCAACAAGAAAACTTCGGCCAAGTCTCGCGATGTCGCTTTCAAATCGTTCCCGCAGGATTTGGACACGCCCGTTCAAAAATGAGATCGAGTGTCATCCTGAGCGCAGTGGAAAATTCGCCTGCGAATTTTCCACGGAGTCGAAGGACTTCTAGGGCAACGGGGCGCTCGAATTTTGTTTAGTCCTATCTGACTCGTGCTGCGAGCCCTCTAATTCGCAACTTTGGTAGGGGTCCTTCGACTGCGAAACAGCTTCGCGAAGCGAAGCTGTTTCTACGCTCAGGATGACAGGGCAGGGTGCAGGATTGCCAACCGGCAACCGGCAACCGCAGTGGCACTCCAAGCCAGCGCGTTGTATCCTCGGTTCGTGCCGCGCCCACATGCGCCTCATCGGTCTCCCACTCCGGGACTCGTCTTGGGGCTGATCATTACCCTGGCCGCCGTTGTGGCCTATTCGGGTTACATCACCCGGCAGATCTCCGGTTTGCGCGAATTGCAGAACAACCTGGTGGACCGCAACCGCAAAGACTCGCTGCAGTTACTGCGCATTCAAAATGATCTCAACACCCTGGCGCTGGCCATGCGCGACATGCTGGACAACAACGAGCCCTATCCCCTCACCGCGTGGACAGCGCAATTTCAGCGGGTCCGTTCAGACCTGAACGACGCTTTGGTTAAAGAGGAGCAGGTTGCGGTTGCCGACCGCACTCCCGAGCAGCGCCAGTATCTTAAGAATTCCATGGACCAGTTCTGGGATGCGGTCGATCGCACCTTTGCCCTGGCCGCGAGCGGCAAGCCCGACGAGGCTCGGGCCCAGATCCAGCTTTCTCTGCAAGCGCGACAGGCGGCGCTCAGTACGGCGGTGGCGCGCCTGCTGGTGCAAAATAACGAAAGCGAGGAGCAGGCAGCTCTCCGCATCGCGGAGATTTACGATCGGGTGCAGCGCCAGGTATATCTTTTTCTTACCCTCACGCTGGTGGCGATCCTGCTTACCGGCCTGTATTCGATCCGTTCCAACCGGCAGTTGTTCGCGCAACTGGCCGCGCTCTCCGCGCAACGCAGCGAGCTGGCGCAGAAACTGATTTCGACCCAGGAGTCCACCCTGCGCCACATCTCCCGCGAGCTGCACGACGAGTTTGGGCAGATTCTGACCGCGGTGGGCGCCATGCTGTCACGCGCGGGAAACCAGGTGCCGGAGGGTTCGCCCTTGCGCGCTGAGTTGCGCGAGGTGGCCGAAATCGCACAAAGCACCCTGGACAAGGTCCGCAGTCTCTCGCAGGCCCTGCACCCCGTCATGTTGGACGAGACCGGACTGGAAAGTACGCTCGACTGGTATTTGCCGGTGGTGGAACGGCAGGCTGGCATTCACATATCCTATGAGAAGTCGGGTAAAGCCTATCCCGTGGATGGAAATGCTGCTATTCATGTGTATCGCGTATTGCAGGAAGCGCTGAACAATGTGACTCGACATTCCGGGGCCCGCGAGGTCTGGGTGCGTTTGCGATACTTGCCCAGGACCCTGGAACTGGAAGTGGAGGACCATGGCACCGGTTTCGTAGCGCAGTCGGTGAAGCAGGGAATTGGGCTGGTGGCGATGCGGGAGCGCGCGCAGTTGTTGGGCGGCGCCATCGAGTTTGCGCGGCCTGCGCCCAGCGGCACGCTGGTGCGATTGACCGTTCCGCGGGAGAAAATGGGAGAGAAACTGGGAGAGAAGATGGAGTCGCATGGCGGATAAAATTTCTGTCTTGCTGGTGGATGATCACAGCCTGGTACGGCGCGGCTTCCGGCGCATTCTCGAAGACGAGCCCGACATCGAGGTGACCGGTGAAGCCGCCGACGGCGTGGAGGCGGTTCGCCTGGCGCATGAGCTCAAGCCCCGCGTAGTGGTGATGGATTGCGCCATGCCGAACATGAACGGTCTGCTGGCCACCCGGAAGATTCTCGAGCAGCAACCGCAAACCCTGGTACTCATGCTCAGCATGCATCCCGAGGAAACCCTGGTACGCCAGGCCCTGGATGCGGGGGCCCGGGGATACGTCCTGAAAAATGCCGTGGACCTGGAACTGGGAGCGGCCATCCGCCGGGTGGTAGCGGGAGAAACTGTGCTGGACTCCCAGCTCGGTCGTCCCGAAACCCTCAAGGGTGACCGCGGCGAGCATCTCACTCCGCGCGAACTTGAAATTCTGCAAATGATCGTCGAAGGGAAATCCAACAAGGAGATTGCCACTGTGCTCGATCTCAGCGCCAACACCGTGGCGGTGCATCGCGCCAACATCATGGACGCGCTGGGAATCCACAAGACCGCCGAACTGGTGGTTTACGCGATCCGCAACGGCCTGGTAAATCTTCCGTGAACCGGCGTCATTTTCTGTTTGGTGTGGCTGGCCTGGCTTCCACTTCAGGCCTGCTGCTGGACGCGTTCGCGGCGCCGCCAGCCGCTCCCGGCTTTCGCTTGGTCGATGCGACTGCCGGTGCGGGCATACAATTCCGCCACAATAGTGGCGCCTACGGCGGCAAGCTGCTTCCGGAAACCTTGGGCTCTGGCTGTGCTTTTTTGGATTACGACGGCGACGGCTGGCAGGACATTTTGCTGATCAACGGCATGGACTGGCCGGGCCACAAGCGCCAGCACAGCACGCTGAAGTTATATCGCAACAACCGCAACGGCACATTTTCCGATGTGACCCACAGAGCCGGTCTGGACATGGAGATGTACGGCATGGGCGTGGCGGTTGGAGACTATGACAACGACGGTTATCCCGACATCCTGGTTACCTGCGTTGGACAGAATGTGCTCTTCAAGAACACCGGCAAGGGCACCTTCCGCGACGTAACCAAAGCCAGTGGACTCGGCGGCCGGCATGCCTTCAGTACCTCGGCGCTGTGGTTCGATTTCGATCGCGACGGCCTGCTGGATTTGTTTGTCTGCAATTACGTGAAGTGGTCTCCCGAGCACGATGTCTTCTGCAGCCTCGACGGGAAAAATAAATCCTATTGCACTCCCGAGGCTTACCGCGGAGAAACGTGCTGGCTGTTTCGCAATCTGGGAAACGGGAAATTTGAAGACGTTACGCCTATCAGCGGCGTTTTCGACAGCAGTTCGAAATCACTGGGCGTGGCCCTGCTCGACTACGACGAAGATGGCTGGCCCGACCTGCTGGTGGCCAACGACACGCAACCGAACAAGCTCTACCGCAACCAGCGCAACGGCACCTTCAAGGATGTTGCGGTCGAGGCCGGAATCGCCTTCAGCGCGGAGGGTAAGGCCCGCGCCGGCATGGGCGTGGATGTGGCCGACTTCAATAACTCGGGATCACCCGGCGTGGCCATCACCAACTTCGATAACGAGATGATCGGGCTCTACCGGGTTTCCGGCGACGGAAGTTACCTGGATGTGGCCACCCAGAGCGGAGTCGGGCTGGCCTCAAAAGACAGGTTAGGATTCGGCTGCGTATTTCTGGACGTCGATCTCGATGGCTGGCTTGACCTGGCGGTGGTGAACGGGCACATCGATGATACCGTGCGCAACGTGCGCGGAGTCGGCTACGCTCAGGCGCCGCAATTGTTTCTCAACGATGAACAGGGAAGATTCCGGGACGTGGCCGGTGAAATCGGTGGCGGCTTTACCCAACCCAAAGTCGGACGCGGCTTGGCCTACGGCGATTTCGATCGCGACGGCGATCTCGATCTGCTGATGACCACCAACAACGGCCCTGCTTACCTCTTTCGCAATGACCAACTCGGCGGTAACAAGAGTATTCGTATTCGGCTGGTCGGCACCAAATCGAACCGCGATGCCATTGGGGCGCGCGTACGTATCTTTCATGGTGACACCAGTCAGTCGCGACTGGTCAAGGGTGGATCAAGCTATCTGTCACAGTCCGAACTCGCCCTCACTTTTGGTTTGGGCAAGCGCGACAGGATTGATCGCCTGGTAATCGACTGGCCCAGCGGCGGGACGGAGGAGCACAAAAACCTGGCGGCAGGCCGGGCCTATGAGTGCGTGGAGTCCAAGGGCATCAAACCACTGGGAAGCTATTGAGTTGATTTTTGCCTTACAGAACCAGCTCAGCCGCGCTTGCGGGTACGACGACTGACAAACATGCCACCGAGGCTAAATCCAAGGATGGCTCCGAGACCGGCCGCGGAAAGCATTATGCCGGGCGATGCGCCGCTGGTGCCGCGGGAGAAGAGGGCGGAGGTGTATGCCATGGACAACGTCCAAAAGGCCAACCGCAAGTACATGGGGGAGCCTCCCGGCGAAATTGTCTCATAACGGACCAACATGTTACAGAAAAATTCGGGCCACTGAGATGCAAGGGACTGCAAAGACCTTCCTGCTTTGATTGCTAGATTTTACAAGGGGGGAGGACGGGTGCGGGTCTCTAAGAAGTCTTAAGTCCCTCTCAGGTCGAAGGAGGACGCATGGACGCACTGGGACAGGATCTCCGCTTCACATTCCGCCAACTGCGGAAAGCCCCTGGCTTCAGCCTGACCGTAGTGCTCACGCTGGCCCTGGGCATCGGCGCCACCACCGCTATTTTCTCGCTGGTTGAAGGCATCCTGCTGCGGCCGCTCCCGTTCAACCATCCTGATCGCCTCGTTCTTCTGGGAGATCATCTGGGGGACGGCGCGAGTACTCCCGTCACTGCCCGCGAGATCGGCACATACTCGAATGCAACCAGCGCCTTTTCATCTATGGGCGGCTACACCAGCGCGCGCTATGAGCTTTCCGGCGGCGGAACTCCGGAAGAAATCAACGGCGCCCGGTTCACTGCCGGCGTCTTCCCGACCCTGGGAGTGCGTCCGATTCTGGGCCGTATCTTTTCCCAGGAGGAAGAGGACGCCCATCAACCGCTCGCCGTCATCAGTTATGCCCTGTGGCTGACCCGTTACAACCGTGATCCCCATGTTCTCGAGCACTCCATCGTTCTTAACCGCAGGCCCTACTCGATTATCGGCGTGATGCCGCGCAGTTTTGAATTTCCGATAGAAGACGGAACTCTCGACCAGGCGCAGCTTTGGGTGCCGATGAGCTTTACTCCTGAGGAACTTTCTGAGCCGCACGCCGGCTTTTGGGGATACCAGATGGTTGCCCGCCTCAAGGATGGCATCACCGTGTCGCAGGCTGCGCAGGATGCCGACCGTGTCGCCAGACAGATCATGAGCCATGTCCCTGCCGGGATGTCTGCGATCCACATCCGCGGCGACGTCACGACGCTGACTGAGTATGCGGTCGCAGACGCCCGGCCGCTGCTCCGCACCCTGTTCCTGACGGTCTCCATCGTGCTACTGATTGCCTGCGTCAATGTTGCCGGGTTGCTCCTGGTCCGGGCCATTCGCCGTCGCCGCGAATACGCGCTGCGCCTTGCCCTGGGCGCTCGTTCCACAGTTATCATTCGTGAATCTGTCTTTGAAGGTCTGCTGCTCAGTATTCCCGGAGGCCTGCTCGGCCTGGCATTGGCCGCGACTCTCATTCGCACCGCTTTGCATCTTCTGCCGGACTCGATGCCACGCGTCAACTCCATTGCGATGGACGGAGTAGTGGTGGCGTTTGCCCTCCTGCTCGCCCTGGCAACCGGCATCCTATGCAGTCTTGCGCCAGCATTCGCGGCATTGCGGGCCAACCTCATCGAGGGTTTGAAAGAAGGCGCAGGAACCGGTACCGGAGCCTCGAGTCACTCCTGGCTGCGCTCCGCGCTGGTGGTCTCAGAGATCGCCATCGCCCTGGTGCTGCTCACTATCTCTGGCGCCTTCCTGCGCAGCTTCCAGAAAATGCGCGTCGTCGATCCCGGTTTCCGTCCCGACCACGTCCTCATCGCGGAATACCTCCTGCCGCTAAACCAATACTCCACTGACGCTTCCGTCGATCTCTTCAACCATGCTGTCATCGACCGCCTTGCCAGCAAGCCCGGAATGGTCGCTGTCGGTATTACCGATCAACTGCCTGCATCAGGCACGGTGCGCGAGACCGCCTACACCGTCGAAGGTATGCCCAGCAATAGCTGGAAGCTGCAATTTTCGATGCTCTCGACCACCTATGGCGATTACTTTCAGGCAATGGGCATTCCTCTGCTCGAGGGCCGGTACTTCACCATGCAGGACTGCGCGAACGCTCCGCTGGTAGCGATCGTGAGCCAGTCCATGGCCAGGCAGTCCTGGCCGGGCCAGCAGGCCATCGGGAAGCGTATGCATGTCGGCAACCCAAAGAAAGGACTGCCGTGGGCAACTGTCGTCGGTGTCGTTGCCGATGCCAGGTTCGGTTCTCGCGATGGACCTGGCATGGCTCAGTGGTATGCCCCTGCGCTGCAGCCTGCAATTCTTTTCGGTCCTCAGGCTTCCGGGACGCTCATTGATGCCGTTGGCGGATGCATCACCCTGCGCTCAGCCCTTCCGCCTGAGCAGATGATTCGAACCCTGCGCTCGGTCGTCGCAGAAATTGACCCACTGCTTGCCCTGCAGCAGGTGCAGCCCATGAATGACGTGATCTCCAGCGCTGAAGCGCCGCGCCGTTTCAACACCGACCTTATTGTCGCTTTTGCTGTGGGCGCTTTGCTGCTCGCGATCACCGGGGTCTATGCCGTGGTCGCGTTTTCGGTCTCGCTGCGCACCCAGGAGATTGCCATCCGTATGGCGCTGGGGGCACAGCGCGCCGGCATCGCGCGACTTGTCCTCATTTCGGGTGCGAAAATGGCCCTGCTCGGATGCGGCCTCGGCGTGCTTGGTTCGCTGGCTGCGTCACGCCTGGTCAGCTCTTTCCTTTTTGAGGTCAGCGCAACCGATCCGCTTATCTACTTGGTGGGTTTCCTGATCATGATGCTGATGGCGCTTCTGGCAGCAGCGCTTCCCGCGACGCGCGCCGCTTCCGCCGACCCGATCGGCGCTTTGCGCTCGATTTAGTGGGAATCAGGATCGCGATCGGTCCAACATTCATGGGACTGGCAGTAGTACTTTCTCAGTATTGCGCCCAGTCAACTTACGGACTACCGTGAAACCAACTCCTGTGACCTCATACGCGACCTACCCCGGTCGCAGCATTGAGGGGTTCACCCCACGAGAGAGGTAGGTACGGCTACCTACCTCTCATTAAATCTCAAAATTCCCAACCCGTTAGATAGCCCGGTGGCAAATCTATTTGACTGGTCGCATCACATCTTCCAGGTGTGACTTCAGGCCGGCGGCTGTTGTCTGCCCTTCGGGCAAGTGAATGAGATTGTTGGACTCTGCGGGATCGCGCGCCCAATCGTAAAGCTGATCGCCCATGCTTTCGTGCGTGATGAATTGCCACTGCGGCGTGACCAGGGATTTCATTGAGCCGGTGGTTGCAGTGGGCACGATCTTTGCCGCAGCCCTGTCCTCTTTGTCCGCAATGTCGTTGCGCGCCAGTTCGGACAGGGGATCGGACCAATTAGTCCCGCTGCCGGTTTGCCACAGCGCACTCAGAGAGGAAGAGGGAAAGGCGTTCTGCTGCGTGCCTGCGCCCAGGATATCCAAAACGGTCGCAGGAATCGCTGCATTGGTAACTGGCGTTTGCACTTTCACCCCGGCTGGAAGGTGGCCCTGATACCACATCACCAGGGGCACGTGGATCAACTCGCGATAGAGCGCCTGGCCGTGGTAGGTCAGTCCATGCTGCCCGAGAGACTCGCCGTGATCAGAGGTAACAATCACCAGGGTATTTTTCGTGAGTCCCCGCTGATCGAGCGCCTGCAGGAGGCGTCCGATGGCGTCATCGGCGTACTTCACGCTGGCATCGTATTCGTCGATGCGACCGCCATGGTCCCACTGCGGTCTGGGATAGGTGGGCGGGCCACCGTAGGGATAGTGCACATCGAAGTAGTTCAGAAAGGCAAAAAAAGGGTGCGTCTTGCCGCGGCTGTTTTCTCCACGGTCAATCCACTGCAAAAGTTCGCGGTTCACTACGTCGGCGCGCTTTCGCACTCCCTGCGCGCCTCCATAGTTTCCCGAGCCTTCCGAATCTTTGTCCAGCATCGAGTTCATTCCGAGATAACGCAGGACACGCTTGACCTTGCTCCTGTCGGTGCGGTTGAGGTAGATGCGTGCGAACTCCCGGCCATAAAGTGTGCGAACGAACATGTCCGCGGGCGAATGAAAATAATCTTCGAAGTGCTGGAAGCCCCGGCCAAAGCCGAGACTAGTCGTAAAGTAAGTCCGGTTGGCGGAAAATGCTCCGGTGCGATAGCCCCGTTGCTGTAATGCAGCTCCCAGCGTGGGGAAGCCACCCAGGCCTTTGCTGCCCCATCCCAACCACGGTGCCGGCTGCACATTTCCAATCCCGTGCTCGAACTGGTAACGCCCGGTGAGCAGCGAGACGTGCGAGGGCAGGCTCCATGAGGTGGTGGAGACGGTTTGCTCAAACAGGACTCCTTGCTGCGCCAGGCGTTCAAAATTCGGACTGGTCGGCCGGGTGTAGCCGTAGGCGGAGACATGATCGGCCCGCAGAGTATCCACGACGATCACCAGCACGTTGGGTGCGCCCGCCGTGGCGGCCGGAAGATGCGCCACCGCATTCCGTTCCTGCAGCCTCCTGCCACCCTGGATTCCGGCGAACGCGAGGATCCACGCGGCAAGCATCCACGGTGTGGCTCTTTCCCAGAATTGCAGGAATGTGTTTTCCCGTTTGCCGCACCAGCGCGCGAAGGCCACCGCGACGCCCAAAGCCAGCAAAAGGCAGGCGCGGTGGTAGAGCCGGCCGGTCAAGGTGAGCCAGTCATAGACGCTGAAGAATGTCAGCACAAAGACCAGCACTCGAACCGCGGGCAGGCGAGACGAGAAACGAGCTACTGCGCTGCAGATCAGCGCCAGAGACAGGAAGAGGATGACATCCACGATCGGGGAAATCCAGAGAATCTCCTCGGACACGTGGATCATCGGGCCCCATCGCGCCCAATTGAGCCGCTGGAAGAATAGCAGCCCCGCACCTTCAATCAGGCCCGCAAAAATTCCCGAACCCAGACCCGCGATCAGCAGCGAGCCGGCATCCCAGGGCCCTGTGACAGACGATTTGTCCATACGTTCTGAGCTCGCAACGGAAGCGAGATTCTCAGTCTAGCAGCCGGAGGAAGGTGTGAAGTATCCGCCGCAACGAGCCGGCGTGGGGACAGCCGCCCTCGGCTGTCCGGTCGAGCAGAGCTCGACTGCATTTTTGCCGGAAGCGAAATAGCGGAGTCTTGCTCTGCCGGACAGCCGAGGGCGGCTGTCCCCACGTGTGTTGCGGTGGAACTTTCCTCTCTGCTGAAGTAAAGTGAACTCCCGCGACCGCGGCGGGCCCCGAATGACGCGTCCGCAAATTGCTCAGCCAAAACCTCCGCCCGCGCCGAAAGCTGTTCCGGCGGCGAGGCTGCGGTGGCTTCTTCCGGCGCTGCTGGCACTGATCTACGTGGGGCAATGCGCCTGGTTCATCCGCACTCAATCCCTGACTTACGATGAGCCTGTACACATCGCGGAAGGGCTGAACGCCTGGCGTTACGGACGATTCGAACAGTACAATGACCACCCTCCGCTGGCCCGGCTGTGGTGCACGCTTCCGCTCATCGGTCCAAAGTGGCAAGTGGAAATAGAGCAGCTGCCGGACTCGTTTCGCGTTAACCGCATTGCCCCTGACCCGATATCCATGGCATGGCGGGCCCGTGCCATGAATGTCCTGCTGGGACTGGTGTTGGCCTGGCTGCTATGGCGGGCCGCAGATCGGTTGTTCTCCCGGACAGCGGCAAATTTCGCGCTCGCCCTGTTCGCGTTCTCGCCTTCGCTGATCGCGCATTTTTCGATCGCGACCACCGATGGCGCCGCCACGTTGCTTATTTTCGCCACGGCATGGGCCCTCGTCCGCTGGCGGCGGCAGCCGACCTGGCAAAAGACGTTCGGGTTCGGATTACTGCTAGGCCTGATGCTTTTGGCAAAGTTTTCTACCGCGCCCATGTTCGTGCTGGGTCTGTTGTGGATGCTTCTCCTGAGCACAGACAAAATGATCAAACCGCCAAACGGGTGGAACTGGGGCAAGACCGCGGCGGCGCTGCTGCTCGCATTCTTCGCGGTCTGGGCGGGATACTTTTTTCACCTGGCCCATCTGACCGTCCGCGATGGCACCTTGACCGCCACCTTTCCCAATTGGAACCAGCCGATCGTGAAGCCAGTACGCGGCAGCAACTACAGCGTTCTGATTCCGGCTGGAGAATACGTTGAAGGTTTCCGTGAACTCGTTCGGCACAACCGGCAGGGGCAGCCTGCATTCTTTCTGGGAGAAGTTTCCAGTCACGGCGGATGGAAGCTGTACTACCCGGTCGTGGTCCTGCTGAAGTGGCCGACGATTGTGCTCGGTCTCTCATTGACCGGCCTGGCTGTTGCGCTAAGAAGAAAAGTGCGGGTTCCGGCTGACCTGTGGATCATGGCGTCCTTTCCTGCGGTTTACATGGCGATGGCGATTTTCGCCCGCTTCAACCTGGGAGAGCGGCACGTGTTGCCGGTCTATCCCTTCGCCCTTCTGTTTGCGGCTGCGGTGTGGGAGTGGGTCAGACATAAGCCCGCCGGTGTTGCACTCCTGATGTTGCTGGCGGCGCTGAATGCCGCCGATGCGTTGCGCTTTGCCCCGGGTTATCTCTCGTACTTCACTCCATTTGTCCGGTCGGCGGAAAGCTATCGCCTGTTGACCGACAGCAACCTCGATTGGGGGCAGGGACTGCTGGCCCTCAGAGATTATCAACGCGACCATCCCGGCGAACAGATCTCGCTTTCGTATTTCGGCAGCGTCGATCCGCAAACGTACGGAATCCAGTCGGATTTCTTCGGGGGAAACAAGCAAGCTTCTGGCGCGGTGGTGGTGAGCGCAACCAACCTCTCGGGGCAGTACCTGGCTGAACCAGAGAGGTACCGCTGGCTGCTGAAACAGAAGCCGGCAACCATCCTTGACCACTCGCTTTATGTGTTTCAGGTCCGCGATTCAGGCTCGCGACCATGATGAATAGGTGGGGAAAGCCATTGAGAAGCAGCGTGGAGAGTAGTCATGAACCGGTGGCGAGAAGAGCATCTACCGCCGCCTCCACGCTCGCGAAAGGTTCATCCGGACCGGGCGCAGGTTGCAGTCGCCCCTGGCGGTCAATCAGGAAAATCGCCGGGTAACGCGCAATGTCGCGATACAAGTCGGGGATCTTCCCGCTGACCGTGAGAAGCGGGTAACTCACGGGGACGCGTTCCACGAACTTTCGCTGTTGATCGACGCTCTCGTCCGAAAGTCCGAATACAACGAACCCTTGACTCTGCCGGTCGCGATATAAACGGTCGAGCTTCGGCATCTCCTGTCGGCAGGGCTCGCACCAGGTCGCCCAAATATTGACCAGCACGACTTTGCCCTTCTGATCGGCCAGACGCTGAGTTTTTCCCTGAAGGTCCGGGGTATCGAAGAGTGGCGCCGCCACGCCCCGAAGGGCCATGTTTCGAGATTGCCTGGAGCGGAGGATACCGTCGCTCACAGGTTTCCAGGCCAGTCCCAGCGAGAGAACTGCGATGGCCAAACCTACTTTTCCCGCCAGGGAAAATGCTTGCCGGCGGCGGTCCTTGATGGCCAACGCCAGGGTAAACAAAAACGGCACCGTCATCGCGAGCGTGGACAGGGACAGACGAAAGAGCCAATCTTTTTCGAGATCCGTACTGTAACGGGTCAGGGTTCCATAGACGAGCACATACAACAGGAGGGCGATCAGGGGCGAGAGGATACCGGAAACGAGTACACGGTATTTGTACAGTCTGGTCACGAAACGAACCTATCGCAAACGGGCTTTACTGGCCAGCGCGCAAGGGTGAGATCAAAAGCCGGCCAGCCGCTTTCTTTGTCGCGTCCGCTTTCTCGTCGTGATACGACAAATCCAGTGAGCCCTCGGAAGTTGGGGATGCCTGGGCCAGAGCCGTTGCCAGGGAGCGGAACGAACGACCGATGTCAGTGTTTGCCTGCATGGCCACCGGCACGCCCTTGTCGATGGCGGGCGCAATCGACTGGTAGTTATTGGGAACTTTCCAGAGCAGTTTGCAGCTGGTGGCTTTTTCCACGTCCTCGTCGGTGAAACCGGGAATCTTCTTGTAGCGATTGAGAACGATTCGGACCCGGTCGCGGCTGCCACCCTCTTCCAGAAACGCGCGTATGCGGCTGGCGCTCCACAACGAAACCACATCCGCCTGGGCCACCAGCAGGACCGCATTGGAGTGATCACAAAGCGACCGCGCCATCTGGTCCACGCGGCCCGAGCAGTCCACGACGACATAACGGAAATGGGCCACCAGCAAATCAAACAGGCGCGCCAGCTCGGCCGCGGTGGGCAGCATTCCCTGGGGCTGTTGCGGACCAGCCAGTAATTGCAATCCGCCTTTGCACTGGGTCATCAAGCCCTCGAGCAGCGAGGCGTCCAGGCGGTGCAGATTCTGCAGCGCATCCACCACCCCGAAGGTGGGCCGTACATTTAGATGAAGAGCGCAATGCCCCAGCGGCGCAAAATCTACCAGTAAAACTCCACCCACGGTTTCCTGCAGGGCGATGGCAGTGTTGACGGCAACGGTGGTGCCGCCCGCGCCTCCCTTGGAATTCATCACGGTGAAAATGCGCGCCCGGCCCGAGGAAGTGCGGCTCTTGCCGCGGGAAGCGGTAAAACGCGCGAACGCTTCGATCAGGGCCTCGGATGTGGCTTCGCGTTCCAGAAACTCGCTGGCACCGGCACGCATCGCAGCCACAATGGTCGGCGGATGGCTCAGCTCACCGACGGCAAAAATTGCAATTTCGCTGGTGTTTGCCTGAATCAGTTCGATGGCGCTGATGGCTCGCGCTGAATTCTGCGCGTCAATATCCACAATGACAATTTCTGCCCGCACGTCCTGGATCTGGCGAAGCACCGGGTCCGTGGGGCTGGTGGGGAAGCCCACATGACTGAAGACATTGCGCCCCATCCCGGTCCCTTCCAGACGATGCTGGAGCACCGACAGCCGTTCTCGGTCTTCGGTTAGAAGAGTTACCGCTACACCCTGCATTGGCATCACTCTGCTTCTTGTTTCAGTATGTTATTGAGATAAAAGGGCTACGCCAAGTGACTTCCGTAACTCACTAAAAACTTCCCCGGGGAAATTCGAATCTGCCATGTGAAACGCACACTACGAGTAAGCCTTCAATCGTTGCTGGGGGGAGACAACATCAGGAGGAATCGAAAGCCGCTCTTCCATCTGTACTCAGTATTCTATGCAAAAGGGGTGAGATTGGGAAGGAGGAAAACCGTGGAAAAGCCGCAACCCACAGCCCGTATACCGCCTGTCTGGCGGGACTTGGAAGAAGGCCGTTGCCCGGCTCCGCTCCTCAACCCTCCGCTGCGACGGCGGGCGGACCTGCAACTGAAGGGTCCTTCCGGGCCGGATTGGTGTCGTGCGCGCCGGAAACTCGGGGGAAGCTGGCCGAAGCTTGAGCCGCACTCTCGGTTGCGGAGAGATACTCGTATCCCTCCAGATGCACCGCCACACCGAACTTGCGTTCTACCGGCAGAACCCGGGTGACCCGTCCACGGCAGCGCACCCGCATGTTCTCGGTCAGCGTGATTTCAGCGGGCATCACGAAAGTGAGTTCCACCTCGTCCCCTTCCACGACTTGAAAATCGGTGTAGAAGAATGCCCCGCGCCCGCTCAAGTCCTGGGTAAATCCGCAGCCTTCGCGCTCGGTACCGGACAAGCGCACCGCAACCGGAAGCTGAAAGTCGAAGCGCTGGGAAGCGCGGCGCTCAAGGTGGACCTGCTGGGTGCTCATGGTTTCTCCGATCGCCGGCATTCCAACATAAGAATGGTTTTGCAGGAGGCGAACATTGAGGGGAATTCTCTCCGCGCGCGGCGAAATTCCAGGGTCAACGAGCGCCCAGCCTCTATACTAGCCAAACCTGTCGGAAACTCCCGGACAACCCGACGTCGAACATCGAATACTCTACTCTACGGTGAAGCCGGGCGGAAGCCAGAAGTTGCTGCCGGACAGTCGAATTTCCAGATTTGGGCGACGCAGGCTGACTGTACTTCCGGAAGTTACCGGCAACTGACAGGACACGCGAGTGAAAGTGATCGATGCGGGCACTTCCAACGGCCATGACGGGTAATTACCGGTGAACTCAGGACAAGCGGTGCAGAAGACGGCCGGGCTACCCGCGGCTCTCCGTGCCTTGCGCCACCGTAACTTCCAGCTTTTCTTCAGCGGGCAGCTCATCTCCCTAATCGGTACCTGGATGCAAAGTATTGCAGAGTCATGGCTGGTCTATCGCCTGACCGGATCCGCCCTGTTGCTGGGGGCGGCAGGATTCGCCAGCCAGATTCCGGTATTCCTGGTGGGCCCGGTGGGAGGGATCGTGGCCGACCGCTTCAATCGCCAGCGGGTGGTTATCGGGGCCCAGATTTCTTCCATGATTCTCGCCCTGGTCTTTGCCACGCTTACCCTGACTCATCTCATCCGGGTATGGCACATCTTCGTGCTGGCGGCATTGTTGGGAGTGGTGAACGCCTTTGATATTCCAGCGCGGCAATCTTTCCTGGTGGACATGGTGGGCAAGGAAGACCTGATGAACGCGATTGCCCTGAACTCCTCCATGTTCAACGGGGCCCGAATCATCGGCCCCGCCATCGCTGGGATCCTGGTCGCCAGGATCGGCGAAGGCTGGTGCTTTCTGGCGAATTCTCTGAGCTACATTGCGGTCATCACGGGTCTGTTCATGATGCAGGTCGCGCGCCCGGCAAGGCTCGCACCGCACGGTCCGGCCCTGGCCCACCTGATTGAAGGCTATCGCTTCGCCCGTCACACCGCGCCCATCCGTGCCCTGCTGCTTCTGCTGGGACTAGTGAGCCTGGTGGCCATGCCCTACACCGTGCTCATGCCCGTCTTTGCGGACCAGATTCTGCACGGCGGAGCCCGCGGCCTGGGAATCCTGATGGGAGCAACCGGTGTGGGCGCGATGCTGGGCGCGCTTACGCTGGCCACGCGCTCCGGAGTCCTGGGACTGGGCCGCTGGGTCGCCTTCTCGTGCGGCGGATTCGGGCTCAGCCTGGTGCTGTTTTCCTTCTCGCGCTACTTCTGGCTCTCGGCCGCGCTCTTACTTCCCGTGGGGTTCTGCATGATGCTGCAAATGTCGTCCTCAAACACACTGATCCAGGCCATGGTGCCTGACCACCTGCGAGGCCGGGTGATGGCGATGTACACCATGATGTTCATGGGGATGGCGCCATTCGGGTCACTGTTTGCCGGGGCCGTGGCCGAACATCTGGGAGCCTCGTTCACCGTTGCGGTAGGCGCCGTGGCCTGCATCGGCGCGGCCATTCTTTTCTTCTTCCACCTGCCCAAGATACGAGTTGAAGCGCGGCAGTTGATTGTGGCCCAGGAGGTCGCCGGCGGAGAGCCTTCGGAGGAGATGACGGCAAGGGTGGTGGAGGACTAGGAAGGGTAGCGCCGGCATCCTGCCGGCATCTAAGCGCGGGCGGGACGCGCGCTACGAAAATCCTACTGCGCGCGTATCGCGCGCACCACCTGTAGCAGTGAACTATGCGCGAACGGCGCCGGGGTTAGCGTAACCACCATCATCAGCAAGGCAAACGCTGCCAGCCAGCGCCGCCCCGGCGTTACCCCTGGCCATTCCTCCACCATGGGATGGCGCATGCCGCTGATGCGCAGCAGGATCGCCCACAGCAGCCAGCCCGCCCAGAAATAAAAAGCCATGGGAATCAGCGCCAGAATGGTCAGCCTAGAGACGATGCGATGTGCCCGTGGATTGAGGGCAAAAACAATATGCCCGCCATCGAGTTGTCCGCCGGGCAGAAGATTCAGCGCCGTGGCAAACATGCCTACCCAGGCTGCAACCGCGGTGGGATGAAAGTAAATATCCTGCAGCGCAGACGACCCGCCATGCACGTCGGCCAACGGAAGCACCGTCCAGAGCAGATGGAAGATCAGCGGATATCCCATCTCCACGTCTGAATTCGCCATGACTCCCGGCATGACGTGGGAATGGTTCATGGCGATTACCAGCACGATCAGCGCAACTACAAATCCGGCGATCGGACCCGCGATCCCGATATCGAACAACGCGCAGCGGGAACGGATAGGTGAGCGTATCCGAATCACGGCGCCCAGCGTTCCGATCAGAGTAGGCGCAGGGATAAAAGAGGGAAGCGTGGCATACACGCCGTAGTAGCGGCAGTACAGGTAGTGTCCCATCTCGTGCGCAAGAAGAATCAGCAGCAGCGTGGCCGAGAAAGGAATTCCCAGCAGCAGGCGAGACGGTTCGTGCAGTGCCCAGCCCACGGGAAAGAGCGGCAGAGTTTCGTCGCCGTGAACAAAAGGTGGAGCGTTGTTCAGGAAATCAAATTCCATCTTGGCGCCTACCACCAGCGTGGTGAAGATGGTCGCTACAAACAACAGGATGTGCAGCCAGTACCGGGGATTAGGAGGCCGCACCACATACACTTCCGCGGGCAGATACGCGGTCTCTGGGGCGGGCAGTGGGGGATTGAGGTCGGACATGAAAGCTTTAATCTGCGAAGTGGGCGGAGAGTCGACGTGCGGGTCGTAGCGACGGCCCGGGAGCAGGGCCGTGCGAGACACCCAAGCCTAGTCGATTGACTGCAACTCCTTGCCGGGCTTGAAGCGCACCGCCTTGCCGGGAGGAATCGAGACTTCGGCGCCGGTGCGCGGGTTGCGCCCGATTCCAGTCTTGCGCGGGCGCACGTTAAACACGCCAAAGCCCCGCAATTCAATACGTTCGCCCTTGGTGAGAGAGCGCCGCATGCTCTCGAAAACGGTCTCGACGGCCAACTCGGCCTTGGTCTTGGTAATGCCAGTCTTGTTCACTACTTCATTGATAATGTCCAGCTTGATCATTGGAGGCTCCCGCCGTCGAACTGAGAATAACCTACCAAGTGACTGATGCTAAGGGACATAAGAGAGATTGTCAACGGCAGCTGTTGTCCCGTAAGATGACGGCATCCAGCCGGACAAGATTGAGTAATTGGGAAATTGGGCAATTTGGCAATTTAACACCAACGATCCCAAGGAATGAAATTCCAATTACCCAATTACAAAATTCCCCAATTCCCCAATCAGTCAAGGAGCTGCATGCTTAAGAGCGACCGCTGGATCCGCAAGATGGCCATCGAGAAAGACATGATTAACCCCTTTTCCGAGAAGCAGGTGCGGGAGGGAGTGATCTCTTACGGTCTGTCTTCTTATGGCTACGACTTGCGCGTAGCCGACGAATTCAAGATTTTCACCAACGTCAACTGCACCGTGGTGGATCCCAAGAATTTCGATGAACGATCGTTTGTAACCGTGAGTTCGGAGTGCGCCATCGTTCCACCCAACTCCTTCGCCTTGGCCCGCTCGGTCGAATATTTTAAGATTCCCCGCGACACCCTGACTATCTGCGTCGGCAAGTCCACCTATGCCCGTTGCGGCATCATCGTGAACGTCACCCCATTTGAGCCGGAGTGGGAGGGTTTCGTGACCCTCGAGATTTCGAACACCACGCCGCTGCCCGCGAAAATCTATGCCAACGAAGGTCTCTGCCAGATCCTTTTCTTCACCGGCGATGAAGTATGCGAAGTCAGCTACGCCGACCGCAAGGGCAAGTACCAGGCGCAGAAGGGAATTGTCCTGCCGAAGCTCTAAGGAGCCGTGTGGGGCGGACACTCTTGTCCGCCGCTTTTGCAGTGGGTGTTGTTTTTTGTGTGGCTCGACCGACAGTCGCCCTTCCGCCTGACGATTGCATCGCGGCAGCATGGAAGTCAAGAGCGGCTGACAAGAGTGTCCGCCTACACGGGCAAAGGGTTCTGAGAGCTACTTCTTGCTGTTCTCCCCTTCTTTAAACATGTACTTGATGGCGGGTTTGTAAATCAGCAGGTTGGTCTGACCGTTGCGGGCGACCTTCAGACAGCTCTTGTCGTACCACTCGATCATGCCATGAATCTCTTCGCCGTCGCGCAGCACGATGACCATCGGGGTTTTCGACTGCATCTGCTTCTGATAGTAAAAGTTCTCGGCATTGGTCTGTTCCGGGGGGGCGGGTTTCCGGCCGCCGCCGGTGGGCCGGTCGTGACGATCGCCGCGTTCGGGACGGTCAGGGCGCTCTCTGTGATCGCTCATGGGTGCCTGCGCATGATTGTGGTCGGTCCGGTTCAGGGAAGGGCGAATGAGCTTGCGATTGGCAAAAGCCTCCGCGTCCACAGACCGATCGGCTGGAAGTGAATCCACTGCATCTTTCATGGCGCCACCCGTTAGACACGCTTTTTGCGGGCCACAACCGCGCTGCTGTGATTGTGGGATGAAGGCGTGAGTTGTCCCTAAACTAGCACAGGGACGGCGGGTATGACAATGCTCAAGTGGTGGGGGAGAAAGCACTTAGCAATTGGCGTATGTGGGGCGGGCACCCTCGCCCGCCGCTTTTGACTAGACCTTCGGCAGCAACCCAAAATCGAGGTAACCGGCAAACAGGTGCAGATAGGGGAATCAAGACGTACGAAAGTGAATCAGGATCAACAGCAAAGGCGGCGGGCGAGGGCGCCCGCCCTACACCCGTTCCAGCGCGGTGGCGAAGGCGTCGAGCGACAGTGAGCGCAACAGGTTACGCCGCATCCCCCGCTCGACGTTGTTGAGGCGATCGGCGGCGGAGGCGATCCACCCGAAGTCTGCGGCTTCCGACAGTTTCTTCAGGTCAGCCTGGATGTCAGTATTGCGAACCAATTCCGGAGTGCTGGAGTTCAGGAAGGTCAGGTCTTCCAACAGGCTGTAGAGCGTTCGTAGCAGTTTCTCCAGTTTGTCGCGCCCGTCGGCGCCGGCGCGATAGGTCTCGGTCATCTTGAACAAATCAGTGTGTTCCGTGCCGCGTAGCGCCGTATTCAGAATGGTCAGGGCCTGCGTGCGAGCCACGGTGTAGCCCGCCAGGTCAAAGCTGCGAGCGGCACCGATTGCGCCGTTGGCCAGGCGGGCAGCCAGCGCACGCTGCTTGGGCGTCCACTCCGGACGATGTTTAGCCAGGTCGCGCTCGATTTCCTCGGCCGGCAGGGCAGCCAGCGTGATGACCATGGACCGCGAGCGGATGGTAGGCAGCAACTCGCCCGGATTTTCGGTCAGCAAAAAGATGGTCGCAAACTGGGGCGGCTCTTCCAGCACTTTCAGCAACGAGTTGGCCGCTTCTTTCATAAACGAGGAATCGGTGAAGATGTAAACCCGCTCGCGGGCCTCGCCCGGCCGGTAATAGATGGTTTCGATCACGCGCCGTACCTGGTCCACCTTGATCATCATCTGCGGCGGATCGGGCGGGATCACCAGCACATCAGGATGGGTCTGAACAAACAGGCGGGTTTCCTTCTTATCCGACTCGCGCAAGTTTTCCCGCACCTCGACCGCCTCCTCGAAGCGGGCATCGAGGTCCTGCGATTGTGCAATGCGGACACAGTTAGAACACTTGCCGCAGAAATCGGGCAGGCCGTCCGTGGTGGTCGGTTCCAGGCAATTGATCGCCTTGGCCAGCATCAGCGCCAGCGTGTATTTTCCGGAACCAGTCGGACCCGCCAGAACTACCGCTTGAGGAAAACGGTCGCGCGCCAGCATCTCGCGCAGGCGGTGGACGACGTCGGAGTTGCCGTGGAAGTCGTTGAAACTCATATTCACCACAGAGACACAGAGGCACAGAGAAAGATCAGATGAATCATCGAAAGATCCATTTCACGATACCACTCATGGGTGGCGATAAGTCTTGTCCCCGGAAAAGTATGAGTTATTAGCTCAATTTTTAAGAACAACAAGTGTTTCTCTGTGCCTCTGAGTCTCTGTGGTGCTTCACGCCGTTTTTGCGGCCAACTTCATCTTTCGCCTGACAATTTCCGCGATCCGCGCGTGGGTTTCTGCCGCCGTTCCGCGCGCGTCCACCAGCACTACTCTGTGCGGCTCACGAGCAGCGATCGCCAGATAGGCGTTGTGCACCCTGCCAAAGAAAGCGCGACTCTCCTGCTCAAATCGGTTCTCGTCGTGCCGGGCACGACCATTCTTTTCGCTATCCGCCTTGTTGCGGCGGCGGGCACGTTCAACGCTGGCGGCCACGTCGGAATCCATGAGGATGGTTAGGTCCGGCTGCAAGCCGTGGCACAGGATGCGATGCAGGACCAGCACTGGGTCGCTGCCCAACTTGCGCCCGCCGCCCTGATAGGCTTCGGTGGAATCGGTGAAGCGGTCGCAGAGCACAGTCCGGCCCTGCGCCAGAGCAGGCTCAATCACCTCTGTGATGTGTTGGGCGCGTGAGGCAAACATAAGCGCCAGTTCTGCCATGGGGGAGAGGCCAGCGGTCGCAGTATCGAGCAGAAGCCGGCGGACTTTCTCTCCCGTCGCGGTTCCGCCCGGCTCGCGCGTCACCACCACAGACAAGCCTTGCGCTCTCAATACACCGGCCATTTTTTCCAGTTGCGTGCTCTTGCCGCAGCCGTCAAGCCCCTCGAAAGTGATGAAGCGGCCGCGATGAGCGTGCGAGGACACAGCAGAAATCATAAATCAGCACCTGGCATTTGGCACTTGGCATTTGGATTTGAGAGCAGTTCTGTATGTGGGCGGGCGCCTTCGCCCGCCGCTCTTGACCTTGATCCTGTGTATAGCTGGGAGGATCCGCCCCCTTAATCCGAAGTCTTGACCCGACATCTTGGAAATTGCGCTGGCCAACCAGGAATTCCAGTACAAGATCAACTGCAACAGCGGCGGGCGAGGGCGCCCGCCCCACACACACGCGGGGGCGTGACCTGAATGCTTGCGGCTGTTATATTCATCTGTCCTAAATCGATTCCATACGGCCCCAGGAGCGTGTTTTGTGTCCCATTTCCCCGGAAGGATTTTTCGTCATGTTTTGCTGCTCGTCGCTCTAGTTCTGCCGGTGTTCGGCGCGGGCACGCCTGCTCCGCACGTCAGCCTGTTCGTGGACGCCACCGACGCCCCGCGAAAAATCTTTCATGCCCGGATGACTATTCCCGCCAAGCCGGGCAGCCTCACGCTTTATTATCCCAAGTGGATTCCCGGCGAGCACGGTCCAACCGGCCCGGTTCAGGACCTTGCCGGGCTGAAGTTCACCGCCAACGGGAAGACTCTGCCCTGGCGTCGCGATCTACTGGATGGCTGGACGTTTCACGTCGAAGTGCCGGCGGGCGCATCCAGCGTCGAGGCCTCGCTCGATTTCATCTCGCCTGCAGGTTCAGAAGGCATCTACACCGGCGGCGCCACGGCCACGGACCGGATGGCCGTCCTCAATTGGAACGATGTGCTCCTGTACCCCGAAGGATGGCCGTCGGACGACCTGACTTACACGGCCAGTCTGCGCCTGCCGGCCGATTGGAAGTTCGGGACCTCACTGGCAGTGACATCGCAATCGGCGGGAGAGATCAAATTCGCCCCGGTATCACTTACCATGCTGGTCGATGGTCCAGTGATCACCGGTGAGTATCTGAAAGTTGTTCCTCTCAACCCCGGCCAGACGCCGCCGGTGGAAATGGACGTCGCCGCCGACAGCCTGGCTGCGCTTGACGCTCCCCCCGACGTTTGGGAACACTACAAGAACCTGGTCAAGCAAACCGATGCTCTATTCGGAGCGCAGCACTATCGCGACTATCACTTCTTGTTCAGCCTCAGCGACCACGTAGCCCACTTTGGGCTGGAGCATCATGAATCCAATGACAGCCGGCTGGGCGAGCGGGCCCTGGTCGATCCGGCCAAGCGCCTGTTGGGTTCGGGATTGCTTTCCCACGAATTCGTGCACTCCTGGAACGGAAAGTACCGGCGTCCCGCCGATCTCGCGACCTCTGACTATAAAAAGCCCATGCAGACCGATCTGCTGTGGGTGTACGAGGGCCTCACTGAATATCTGGGAGAGATTCTTACCGGCCGCATGGGAGAACGGACGCCGGAAGAATTCCGTGACACGCTCGCCTACACTGCCGCCGAACTCGACCACACTCCCGGCCGCGCATGGCGCGATTTGCAGGACACCGCCGACGGAGTTCCCGCGATGCAGGATGCGCCCCGGCAGTGGAAGTCATGGCGGCGAGCGCTCGACTACTATGACGAAGATGAGTTGACCTGGCTGTGGGCCGACATCGTCATTCGCCAGCAGACTCACGGGCAGAAATCGCTGGACGATTTTTGCCGGATCTTCCACGGACCCCCGAGCGGGCCTCCGCAGGTGAAAACCTACACCTTTGACGATATCGTCAGCACCCTGAACCAGGTGGCGTCTTACGACTGGCGCGGATTCTGGGCCGAGCGCCTCACCAATCATGGCCCCGGCGCTCCCCTGGGAGGTATCGAAGGCAGCGGCTGGAAGCTGGTCTATGATGACACCCGTTCGCCGCTGGTGCAGGCCAGGGAAGGCGACGGTGGCTCCGTGAACGCTGCATACTCGATCGGATTGTGGTTGAAAAGCGATGGGACGGTTATCGATACGGTTGAAGGCATGCCGGCAGCTCAGGTCGGGATCGGGCCGGGTATGAAACTGATTGCCGTCAATGGGAGAAAGTTCTCAAAGGATGTGCTGGGCGATGTCTTGCGAGAAGGCAAGAGCAGCAACGCAGCGCTTGAACTGCTGGTGGAAAACACGGAGTATTACAAGACCTACAAGCTTGACTATCACGGCGGAGAGAAATTTCCTCACCTGGTGCGGGACGAAACCAAGCCGGACGTGCTGAGCGAAATCATCAAGCCGCGATAGACCGTCTTCAGTCGTCGGTCCTCAGTCGTCAGAAAAGCGAATCTGTTCAGGTCGGAGGGGTAGAGCTTTCTGACGTCTGAGGGCTGGACTTTCTAACAACCGAAGGCCGACGACTTCCTTTGCTTCTACTCACTGTCCTCGATTCCCGCGAACAGATCATCTTCCGGAACTATGGGGCCCCGCTGCACAGCGGCCGCCAGGTGAAACCGTTCCTGGCCTTGCCCTTTTCGTTCATACTCTTCGAACAGTCCCCACAGAGGTTGTTGGCTGGCGTGGACGCGGAATGCATCAATCTTGGTGTCCAGATAATTCCCAATCTCGATATTGGCTGTGGCTGGAGCCATGGTGACGGGCTGCCGGCCGGGGAGGACGGAATTGCTGGAGGCATAGTACAGCTTCTGTGCGCGATGGGCCGCGATCGGGCCGGTCAATTGGTCAGGAAAGCGATTGCTCCGTCCCGCCCAGTGGAAAGCTAGCGTAGCGAAGACAGATGCCATGCTGTGATCGGTATGACCCGTTGCCCCGCCCGCCGGATCAAATGTGAGCAGGACCTGCGGGCGAAAGTCCCGAATGTGCAGGGCGAGGTCGGAAACCACCCGTTGCAAATCCAGCCGGTGCAGTTGGCCGTCGGGGTAGTCGAGCACGATCGCGCGCGCGACCTTCAGAATTTCGCAGGCGGCGGCAAATTCTTGGCGTCGCAGCGCAACCAGTTCCTGATCGTTGCGCGCACCGCCACGGTGAGTGGCCGCTTGCCCGGGCGTCAGGCAGATGACGCAGGTTTCCACTCCCCGCTCTTGATAGAGACACAACGACCCGCCAAAACTGCTGGCTTCGTCATCCGGATGGGCGGTTATCACCATCATGCGCCGCATGCACGGAATTGTAACGTAGCGCTGGCGACCCGCCGGCTGTCGGGTAAGCGTCCCGCCCACCCATCATCAGGCTTGCCGAAGGTCGGAGCTAGCAAGTTCCTCTTCGTCCTCGAGCATGAAGGCCAGTACATCCTGCGGCACAGGTGCATTCCAGACCGGCGCAAACGACTGGCGATGAAGCGGAGAGGGCCCGAATTCGCGCAAAGCGGCCAGATGCCGAGGTGTGCTGTAGCCTTTGTTCGAAGCCAGTCCGTACACTGGGAAGACCGGGTCCCATTCAACCATCATGCGGTCGCGCTCCACTTTGGCCAGGATGGATGCGGCCGCGATCGAAGCGGAGAGGGCGTCGCCGTGAATGATTGGCTGTTGCGGAAGTTCGCAATCCAGGCGCAACGCATCCACAAGCAAGTGGTCGGCTCCCGGGTCAAGGTCAAAGACCGCTTCACGCATGGCCAGACGCGAGGCCTGGTAAATGTTGATCTGATCGATGCGGGCAGCATCGACGGCCGCTACCGCCCAGGCAACGGCATGTTCACGGATTCGTTCTGCGAGGACCGCGCGGCGTTCGGCAGGGAGCAGTTTGGAGTCGCGCAATCCTCGTACGCGATATCCGGGATCGAGAATGACCGCGGCAGCGACCACCGGCCCGAACAGCGAGCCACGTCCCACTTCATCGACACCAGCGATAAAGCGCGCGCCCAGTTGAGATGCCTTCTTCTCAAACCTAAGGGTGCAATGCAGCTTCTTCAGCAGGCGCAGCTTGGCGGCAGAGGCGGAGAGCTTTTTCCCAGACGCGGGCGTGAGTTCTTTCGGCACGAAGTAACTATAAGAGCATCTTCGCCCAGCTCACGCTTGTGGTGCAATGTGGAAAAATCGTGATGTGTGGGGCGGGCGCCCTCGCCCGCCGCTTTCGGTCTTTGCTGTCCAAACGGGTCAGCCCACAGCGAGACCAGCAAGAGCCAAAGAGTCAAAGGCGGCGGGCGAGGGCGCTCGCCCCACAGTCGCCCTTCCCGCAACTGCCATGGATTCATCGACCCGGAGGTAACCAGCAGGTGCGATTACCTGAGTAAATTGACGGTCGGGCCGCTGGTTGCTAGTTTCAGTTTAGAGAACCGTCAGCGCACCGGACCTATTTTGAAAGAAGACATTAAACGATCGCCAGAGCGCCAGAAAAAGCGCATTCAGCTGGCCCTTCCCATTCGCGTTACCTACTGGGATGACGCGCAAAAGCCCTGCCTCGAGATTGCCTGCACCTACGATATTTCCGAGCACGGCGCCCGGGTCACGGGCCTGCGCTGCGTGAAGGAAGCGGGAGAGGTCGTTGCCATCGAGCGAGGCAAGAACAAAGCGTTCTGTCGCGTGGTCTGGGTAGGCGAACCGAATTCGGAAGTGGCGGGTCAAATCGGATTGCAGTCTGTGGAATCCGACCGGACAATGTGGGAAGCCGAACTGAAGGACATGGTGGAAGTCTATGAGCCAGTGCTGCCGGATGGGAGCGGGAAGCGACCCCGCACCTTTGCCTCTCACGAACGCCGCCGCCGCCGTGAGCGTTTCAGTCTGGATGGGACCGCGGAACTAGTGGAACAGGGTTCCCACACCTTCAAGGCCAACGTCGTGTTGAAGAATATGTCAGAGATTGGGTGCCTGGTGCTGACCAAGCACATGGTGCCGGCCGGCACCGAAATGCACGTGACGCTTCATGTGGATGACCAGAATTTGACGCTGAAGGGTCAGGTCAAGCACGCGGAACCCAACGTAGGACTCGGAATCGAATTCCACGAGATTCGTAAGGGCGAGCGCCAGATGCTGCAGTTCCTGATCCGCAAGTTAGCCGAGAAGCATCTCGAAGACACACTGCAGTTCGAAATCCACAAATAAGCTGGGCCTCGAACGTCAGACCTCAGCCGTCGGACCTCAAGCTACATACGGACCTGACCTCCGACGTCGTTAACTACTGGCGACTTCGGCCACGCCCTGCTCGCGGTCAACATCCTTCAGGCGAGCTGCTTTGCCCTTCAGATTGCGCAGATAGTAAAGCTTGGCGCGGCGGACCTTGGAGGAGCGCAGCAGGTCCACCTTGTCTACCACTTTGGAATGCAGCGGGAAGATGCGCTCGACGCCGTGGCCGAAGCTGATCTTGCGCACCGTAAAGCTGGCCTGTGGACCCCGGCTGCGCGCAATCACCACACCTTCAAATGCCTGCAAACGTTCCTTGTCGCCTTCCTTGATCTTTACGTGCACCCGCACGCTGTCGCCCGGAGCGAAATCAGGGATGTCGTTGCGCTTGGTTTTAGCCAGGAGTTTTTCGATAATCAGGTTGGTCACGATTTTTTCCCCCAGTGACAGAAGTCTTGGAATCGGTTCATTTTTCCTCGCCCGTGATACGGGCCAGCAACTCTTTATCTTCAGCGCCCAGCGCGAGCCCGTCTAACAAGTCGGGCCGATTGCGCCACGTCTTCTCCAAAGCCGTGCGCCGGCGCCAGCGGCGTATTTCTTCATGGTTGCCTGAAACCAGGACCTCGGGCACCTGCAATCCGCGAAATTCGGCTGGCCGGGTATAGTGTGGATAGTCCAGCAACCCACCCGACGCGCAGGTGGAGTCAGCGCCACCTGACTGCACTGCCATGGTCACCGTAAATGACTCCTGTCGCGCCGAAGCCTCGTTACCCAGAGCGCCCGGAATGAGCCGCGTGACCGTATCCAGAATAACTGCGGCAGCCAACTCGCCGCCGCTCAACACATAATCGCCGATGGACAACTCACGGTCGGCCAAGTGCTGTCCCACGCGCTCATCTACGCCTTCGTAGCGGCCACAGATCAGGACGATTCGCTCCAGACTCGCGAGTTCCTCCGCCACGCACTGGTCGAAACGGCGGCCCTGTGCTGACAGGAGAACTACACTCTGCTTCGCAGCGGGAGCAAGGCGTTCGCCACGGCTCTGGATGCTCAGCCCTTCAATACATTCAAAGATCGGTTCCGGCTTCAACACCATGCCTTCGCCGCCGCCGAAAGGGCGGTCGTCCACGGTGCGGTGCCGGTCATGCGCAAAAGCCCGCAAGTCGTGAACATCGATCGTCGCCAGGCCAGATTCGCGCGCCCGGCGAACAATTCCGTAATCCAATGGTCCGCGAAAAAAGTCAGGAAAGATCGTTAAGATGTCGATCTTCATCGCTGGACCCCAAACTTTGCCACTCTGAGCGATCGCGTGGTGCCGATTCCGCTCGCCCCGATCTCCATTTCCCGGCGCCTCACAGGAAGGTAGGGGTCCTTCGACTCCGCCAGCCCTTCGCAAAGCGAAGCGCCGGCTCCGCTCAGGATGAGAGCTTTTTGTTACTGATCCTTTGCTGCTCTTTTTCCTCTGCCGTCAACGGAGCGTTCAGCTCCAACATGCCCTCGGGCAACATCATGCAAATTTCTCTGCGCTCAAGGTCCGTGCTCTGCAAATACGCTTCGGCGTAAGGAATCTCGTACTGTTTCGCTCCTGCCTTGACGATCAGCAGCGGGGCTTCGCCCGCTCCAAACTGTACGTCCTGAACCTGGCCAATCTCGTGGTCGCCGTCGAAGACCGCGCATCCCACCAGGTCGCTGACGTAAACCCAGCCCGCTTCCAGCTTCGATCGTTCACTGGCCGGGACCTGCAACTCGCAGCCGATCAGGGTTTCGGCTTCAGAGATCGAATCAATGCCTTCAAATTTCAGGACCAGCTGACCCTTGTGGGGCCACAGTTCCTCAATCTTTAACTCGCGCCTGGGTCCGCCTCCATCCTTGTTCAAGGCCCACAGCCGCATCCTCGGGTGAAACCGGTCGGGAACATCGCTGTGCGGCTCGGTTGCGACTTCGCCACGGCGGCCCTGGGTCTTGAGCACACGCGCCAGCGTGATGAACTCGCCGGCTATTCCAGAATCTCCAGCGCGAAACGCTTGTTGAACTTCGAACCGGCCGCAGCCAGCAGATTGCGCATGGCGCGTGCGGTGCGTCCCTGCTTGCCGATCACCCGGCCCAGATCGTTCGGAGCAACCGTAAGTTCAAGCACGGACTCGCCGTCTTCTTCGACTTGATTGACTGCGACCTGTGCCGGATCATCGACCAGAGCTTTTGCAATCTGTTCGATCAGGACTCGCATGTCCCCGGTTGGCTCACTCATAGGGATATCCTGTTCTATACGTTGGAAATTGCCGGAAGGCGCAACCCGAGATCAGGCCACCGGAACGGCACTGGCCGGCGCCGGCCGGGACACGATCTTGCTGACCCGGTCCGACAACTTGGCGCCCTTCGATACCCAGTAGTCGATGCGCTCACGCTTGAGTTCAATGCTGGCCGGGCTGGTCCGGGGATTGTAAGTCCCGACCACCTCGACCGGACGGCCATTGCGTGCTCGTTCCTTCTCGATGACCACTACCCGATACTGCGGTTGTTTGCGCGCACCGGTGCGCGACAGACGAATCATTAACAAGAGCTTATGTTCCTTTCCTAATTGCTTCAGGCAGGCTGAGACAAACTGTTATTTTTGCAGAATTTACTCGGATTAGCAAGTTGCGGAGACGGCGCACCGGCGTCCTCGCCCGTGCTGCCGCGAGGCGGCCTGGAATCCCGTCTTCCTATGGTTAGCGACGTTCGCCGAAGCAATTTCCAAAACTTGCACCCAGAGCTCGCATTCTTGTTAATATATCGAGTTCAGTACAGCTCGGCACACCAGGGAGACCAGAACAATGACCTACGTGATCGCAGAACCGTGCATCGGGACCAAGGACACCGCCTGCGTGGACGCTTGCCCGGTGGACTGCATTCATCCCAAGAAAGATTCGCCGGCGCACGCCGAAGAAGAGATGCTGTACATCGATCCCGTAGAGTGCATCGACTGTGGAGCCTGTGTGCCTGTGTGCCCGGTATCGGCCATTTTCGCGCTGGACGATCTGCCGGAAAAATGGGCGTCATTCACCGAGCGTAACGCAAAATATTTCGGAAGATAAGAACAAGCTCTTAGCTCTTGGTCTTTAGCTTTTGGCTCGAGCTCCTCGTCGCCGAGTGTGATTTTAAAGAGCTAATGGCTAAAAGCTTAAGAGCTGAAAGCTGCTTTACTTCCCATCTCCCCACTACTCCATTACAATCAAAGCGTTAACCTGCTGGGCTTCCATGACACTGAAGGAGTCGGAAGCAATCGTCCTGCGCACGTATCCTTTGCGCGAGGCTGATCTGCTGGTCACGTTGTTTACGCGAGCGGAAGGGAAAGTTCGCGGCGTGGCGCGCTCAGCCAAGAAGTCGAAGCGGCGGTTTGGCGGTGCGCTTGAACCGCTGACCTACGTTCGGGCCTTTTATGAAGATCGCGAGCGGCAGGAGTTGGCCCGGCTGGATTCCTGCGAGGTGCTGGAATCGCCGCTGGCGACGGAAGTAAGTTACCCGCGGGCGGTGGCGCTGGCGCACGTAGCGGAGTTGCTCGACCAGTTGCTGCCGGACCGCGAAGCCAATGACGCGGCGTTTCGGCTGGCGCTTGCCGTGCTCGCCGGCTTGCGCGGACCCGATGTCTGGATGCCTGTGACCTACTTTGAGCTGTGGATGACCCGCCTGATGGGCTACCTGCCAGACCTGGGCGAGTGCATGGTTTGCGGATGCACGCTGAACGGCAGCCGCGCCTTCTTTCACGCCTTGACCGACGGCCTGCTGTGCGCCGATGACAAGCGGCTGGCATCATCCGAGATATCCGCAGAATCGCGGGCATTGGCGGCCCAGATGTTTCGCGCACCGGTAGAAAGTTTTGCCGGGACGCCCTGGCCCAAGAAGCAGGGCAGCGATCTGCGCAAGTTTCTGGTACAGACGCTGCAGCGGCACATTGAGAAGAAGCTGGTGACTGCAGGTATGTTGGAGAAGATTGCCGCTTAGCGCGTTCCACTGAGAACTGGGAACCAGTAACCGGGAACCGAAGAATCACAGCCAAAAGCTACATGCGAAGCCCGAAGCCCAATCCGCTCACGTTCCAGGAACTGATCCTGCGATTGCAGACTTTCTGGGCGGAGCGCGGATGTGTCTTGCAACAACCCTACGACGTCGGGGTCGGTGCGGGCACCATGGCGCCGGAAACTTTTCTGCGCGTGCTAGGGCCGCAACCTTACAAGGTCGCCTACGTGCAGCCTTCGCGCCGGCCGGCCGATGGACGTTATGGAGAAAACCCCAACCGCCTGTTCAAGCACATGCAGTTGCAGGTCATCCTGAAGCCGCCGCCGGAAAACGTGCAGGAGCTTTATCTGGAATCGCTGGGTGCGATGGGTATTGATTTGCGCCAGCACGACATCAAGTTTGAAGAAGACAACTGGGAGTCGCCCACCCTGGGCGCCTGGGGAATCGGCTGGCAGGTCATGCTCGACGGCCTCGAAATCACCCAGTTCACCTACTTCCAGCAGTGCGGCGGCGTCGATCTGGACCCCATCTCGGCCGAGCTTACATACGGGCTGGAGCGCATCGCTTCGTTTTTGCAGGATAAAGACTCGATTTACGACATCGTGTGGGCGCGTGATCCCGAAAGCGCCCGCGTCACGACCTACGGCGACGTCAGGCTGGCCGACGAGCTGCAATTTTCGGTGTACAACTTCGAGTTGGCCGACGTAGAGAAGGCCTGGAAGCATTTCGAATTGTGCGAAGGAGAGTGCAAGCTCCTGCTGGAGAAGTACGCGGCTTTGGGTAAGGAGACGGGCGATGGCGTCGGACGCGACAAGCAACGCTTTCCCCTGCTGGCGGCATACGATCTTTGCCTGAAATGCTCGCACCTCTTCAACATCCTGGACGCGCGGGGGGCGATTTCGGTGACCGAGCGTGTGGGCGTGATTGCAAGGGTACGGGCGTTGGCGGTGGGAATCGCTAAGACATGGGTGGACCAGCAACGCGGCGACGAGTCCGTAGCGATTCGAGAGGCCCCGATCGCCGAGAAAAAGCAGAGCAACAAGAAAGAAAAGTTGTCGTCTGTGGGATCGTAAAGGGGTTCCGTGTAGCGCCGCCGTCCCGGCGGCTGTCGTGAGGGCGTCCCGCCCTCACTCTCCGAGGGCAAGATGCCCTCGGGACAGCCGGCAGGATGTCGGCGCTACAAAGGGCTATTCAGGATGCCAGATTTTCTACTCGAAATCGGTTGTGAAGAGATTCCGGCGCGGATGATTGACGCGGCGTCGCTGGAGTTGCGCGAGCGCGTGCAGAAATTGCTCGATCGCGAAAGACTGGCGCCCGCGGGATCGTTAGCTTTTCTCGACACGCCGCGCCGCCTGGCCGTGCTGGCGCCAAATATTGCGGCCGTGCAGGCAGACGTTGTCGAGGAACAGACCGGCCCATCGCTCGCCGTTGCTTTCAAAGACGGACAACCCACTCCGGCCGCGCACGCCTTCGCGAAAAAAGCCGGCGTAGATGTTTCCCAGTTGCAGCGTACGACCACTCCGAGAGGCGAGTATCTGTTGGCCAAAATCACCAAGCGGGGGCGCTCCGCGGCTGAGATTCTGGCCGAGGCCCTGCCCAAAGAGATTGCTTCCATCTATTGGCCCAAGAACATGTACTGGCGCAAGCCCAGTGAGCGGTTCGTGCGTCCGGTGCGCTGGCTGGTGGCCATGCTCGACGGCGAGGTCGTTCCACTCGAATTTGATGGAGTTCGCGCTGGGAACCAGTCGCGTGGACATCGAATTCTGGCCGATGGGTCGGTCACGATTCCCCGCGCCGGGAACTCGTATGTCGAGGTTCTGGAGAAAGCCAGGGTCCTCGGTCGTGAGCAGAGAGAAAAGCAGATCCGCAAGGCTCTGGACGCCGCCACTCGCACCATTCCCGCGGCGCGCTGGCGCGAAGA
The DNA here is from genome assembly GCA_963758435.1 of Terriglobia bacterium. GTDB lineage: Bacteria > Acidobacteriota > Terriglobia > Terriglobales > Acidobacteriaceae > JAIQFF01. The sequence goes on from CAVWVN010000001.1 coordinate 276,781, forward strand.
TAAGTCTCTGCTCGACACAGTCGTTAACCTGACCGAATGGCCGGCGGCCATCCTGGGCGCATTCGATCCTGAATTTCTGGAATTACCCGAAGAGGTCCTGGTCACGGTCATGCGCGACCATCAAAAATACTTTGCGATCGAAGATTCCCGGGGCAGCCTCTCGCCGCACTTTCTGGCTGTGCTGAACACGGACGGCGATCCCGACGGCGTCATTCGGCACGGGCACGAGCGCGTGCTGCGGGCGCGCTTCAACGACGCGCGCTTTTTCTGGCAGACGGACCAGAAGCATCCGCTGCGCGAGCGGACAGCATGGCTCAAGAACGTAACCTTTCAGAAGGACCTGGGCAGCTACTGGGATAAGGTCCTGCGAGTGCAGCGAGTATGCAGTTGGCTGTGCGAGAAGATTCGCCAGGACGGCATCGCAGTCCGACCGGGCGTTGTGCACAAAGCTGCGCTGCTGGCCAAGACCGACCTGACCACCGAGTTGGTCAAGGAGTTCACCGAACTGCAGGGCATTGTGGGCGGCTTGTATGCCAGAGTTCAGGAACTCGATCCCGACCTGAAAGCCGAAGCGCGCGAAGCGGTGGCGGTCGCCATTTACGATCACTACAAGCCCGAGTCCATGGAAGACGCAGTTCCGCGGACGGTCGAGGGCGCCGTCCTCTCGATCACCGACAAGGCCGACAGTATCGCGGGAATGTTCGCTCTGGGTTTGCAGCCGACCGGATCGAAAGATCCGTTTGCCCTGCGCCGCCAGGCCAATGGGATCGTCAGGACCATCGCAGAACACAAGCTGCCGGTCAGTCTCAGCCAGCTGTTCAAGGATGCACGCGAGGCCTATCGCGGCTCCGCTGCGGAAAACAAGTTCGCCGCCTCCGTGGACTATAGCGGTACGGTAAGCCAATTTCTCCGCGAGCGCCTGGAGTTTTATTTGCGTGACGCCCTGGGCTTCAACTATGACGTGGTGAGCGCAGTACTGGCGCCGGACGCCGACGACGTCGTGGATGCCGTGGCCCGGGCGCAGGCCTTGAAGAGCGTTTTGCATATGCCCGAATTTCAAGCCATCGCGGCGGCTTGTAAACGTATGCGCAACATCCTCAAGCAGGCGAAGGAAGCCGGAATCGAGCCTGCCGCGGAGTTTCAGGCCCTGCCTGATTCTGCTGATGAAGAAAAGAGGCTCGCCGCCTACGTTACGACCTATGCCCCCAGAGTTGAAACACACCGGCAAAAGAAAGAGTATGAACAAGCCCTGTCCCTACTCGCGACTGCGAGGGAGCCGGTGGACGCATTTTTCGAGAAGGTCATGGTCATGGTTGCGGACGAGCGCATCCGGGCAAACCGTTTGTTGCTTCTGCAGACCCTGCTAAAGGAATTCTCGACCATTGCCGATTTCTCAGAGATGGTAACCGACGGCAAAGAATCCAAGGAATCTTCGAAACAATAAAGGACGAATACCTATTATGGCGACGCAAACTCTCCCCGAAACCAGCGTTGAGACTACGGACAAGAACCCCGCCACCAAATACGTCTTCTTCTTCGGCGGCGGAAAGGCCGACGGCAACGGCAAAATGAAAGACGATCTGGGCGGCAAAGGCGCCGGTCTCGCCGAGATGACCAACGCCGGGCTGCCCGTGCCTCCCGGCTTCACCATCCAGACCGAGGCGTGCCGGGAATACATGCGCCGCAACGGTGTGTCGGCCGAAGTCGAACGCCAGATGGATGCCGCGCTCAAGAAGCTGGAGGAGCTGCAGGGCCAGAAGCTCGGCAAGGGTGAGAACCCGCTGCTGGTGAGCGTGCGCTCGGGCGCGAAGTTCTCCATGCCCGGCATGATGGACACCATTCTCAATCTTGGCCTCAATGATCAGAGCGTCGAGGCCCTGGCGAAACGCAGCAGCAACCCACGCTTCGCCGCTGATTCCTACCGCCGGCTCATCCAGATGTTTGGCAACGTGGTGCTCGACATTCCGAAGCCCGCCTTCGACGAAGTATTCGATGCCAAGAAGAAACAGAAGAAAGCCAAACTTGACACGGATCTCGATGCCAAAGCGCTCAAGGAAGTGATCGAGGATTACAAGAAGGTGGTCAAGAAACACACCAAGAACGACTTTCCCCAGGACCCGCATCAGCAGCTTGTCATGGCGCGCGATGCCGTGTTCCGCTCCTGGCAGAACGACCGTGCCAAGCACTACCGCCGCATAAACAACATCGACGACATGCTGGGTACCGCGGTCAACGTGCAGGCCATGGTCTTCGGCAATCTGGGCGATACCAGCGGCACGGGCGTGGGTTTTACCCGCAATCCTGCTACCGGGGTGAAGGAGTTCTACGGCGAGTTTCTGATGAACGCGCAGGGCGAAGACGTGGTGGCCGGCATCCGTACACCGGTCCCCATCCTCGAATTGCAGAAGGTGATGCCCAGCGTGTACGACCAGCTGCGCGAGATCACGACCCGTTTGGAGAAACACTACCGCGACATGCAGGATTTCGAATTCACCATCCAGGAAGGCAAGCTTTACATGCTCCAGACGCGTAACGGCAAGCGCACCGGACGCGCTGCGGTGCGGGTTGCCATCCAGATGGTGGAAGAGGGGCTCATTAGTAAGGAGGAAGCCATCTTCCGCGTCGAGCCCAACCAGCTTTACGACTTTCTGGTTCCCGGCCTGGATGAGAAGGGCGGAAAAATTGAAGTGCTGGCCACCGGCCTGCCCGCTTCGCCGGGCGCAGCCGTGGGCCAGATCGTTTTCACTGCCGACGAGGCCGTGGAGAAGGCCGGCCACAGCCGGAAGAATCCGGTCATCCTGGTACGCGCCGAGACTACCCCCGAAGACATCCATGGAATGGAAGTCGCAGTCGGCATTCTGACGTCGCGCGGGGGCATGACCAGCCACGCCGCTGTGGTCACGCGCGGCATGGGCAAGTGCTGTGTGGCGGGAGCGGGCGACATCCAGGTCGAAGAAAAAACGCGCGAGATGCGGGTGAAAGGCCAGGTTTTCAAGGAAGGCGACTGGATCTCGCTCGACGGCACTACCGGCCGCGTGATCAAAGGCAAGCTCAACACGGTTGCGGCCAGGCCCGACGATCCCGAACTCATGAAGGTGCTGGGCTGGGCCGAACCCTTCCGCAAACTGAGGGTCCGCGCCAACGCCGACATTCCGCGTGACGCCATTCAGGCGCGCGCTTTCGGCGCCGAGGGCATCGGCCTGTGCCGCACTGAGCACATGTTCTTTGCTGAAGACCGGCTGCCGCACATGCGGACGATGATTCTTGCCAATAACGAGAAAGACCGTCGGGCCGCACTTAAGAAACTTCTACCCATGCAACGCGCCGATTTCATTGGCGTGTTCCGCGCCATGGATGGCTTCCCGGTCACCATTCGTACTCTCGATCCGCCCCTGCACGAGTTTCTTCCGCGCCGCGAGGACCTCATGGTCGAGATCGCAGTGCTCGAAGCTACCAAGCCACGTTCTCCCAAGCTGAAGGGACTGCGGACGTTGTTGCGACGGGTGGAAGATCTGCACGAATTCAATCCCATGCTCGGGCACCGCGGGTGCCGCTTGGGAATCACGTATCCCGAGATCACGGAGATGCAGGCCCGCGCCATCTTCGAAGCGGCCGTGGCCGTGGCCAAGGATGGCGTAAAGGTCTTTCCCGAAGTAATGATTCCTCTGACCGCCACCAGAAAGGAAATGGCGAACCAGGCGGCGATCGTGAACCGGGTGGCGCAGGAGGTCTTCAAAGAAAAAGAGAAGAAGGTGGACTATCTGGTGGGCACGATGATCGAACTGCCCCGGGCCGCGCTGGTGGCGGATGAGATCGCGAACGAAGCCCAGTTCTTTTCCTTCGGCACCAACGACCTCACCCAAACTACTTTTGGCTTCTCCCGCGACGACGTCAACAAGGTGCTGCCCACGTACCTGGAGGAAGGCATTCTCAAGCAGGATCCATTTGCCGTCCTCGATCGCGAGGGGGTCGGCCAGTTGGTCAAAATGGCTACGGAACGCGGCCGCAAGACCCGGCCCGATCTCAAAGTTGGCATCTGCGGCGAGCACGGCGGCGAGCCTTCGTCCGTCGAGTTCTGTCATCAGATTGGACTGAACTATGTCTCCTGCTCGCCCTTCCGCGTTCTGACCGCACGCCTGGCGGCGGCACAAGCGGCAGCAGCAGATAAGTTGAAGGTGGAAGGCGGAAGAACGAAATAACGGCTTGCGAGCACGGAGGGAATTGCCCCAATTTCCTCCGTGTTCTCTGCGTCCTCTGTGGTTGGAAGATCTACTGTACTTTCTGCAGCCGGGCAATCAGCTTTTGTGCAAAATTCTGTTCCGATTCCGACCACAAAAGACGCGCATTGGCTCCGGAATTCTTTTCTACCTTGCTGGTGAACTCGACAAGTTTCTGCACGTTGGTGCGCACTCTCGCTCCGGCCTCGACAGTCAGAGGCACATCTTCCTGCAGAAAAGGCGAATCGAGGCCAAGGTCCACCTGGACCTGGCCTTCCTGCCGGCCGATCCCCTCATCAAACTCCAGGCCGTGGACCAGAAACTTCACCGGAGACGGCTGCAGCGTCCACTCTCCATCGTCGGCCACAACCCACAGGTCCCAGAGAGCTTCAAACATATAGGCGTAGTCTTCGTGCAACAGGTCGGACGCTATGAGCACCGCTGCCTCCGGCGAGACTCCAGGCGTAAATCGCCGCTCCAGAATGGTCGCTTCATTCCAGGAGACAGGATGAAGGGCCAAATACGTGATGCCAGGCTGCACTACGGAAAACGGAAACTGGCGCATCACGGCCAGAGCGTGAGGCAACATGTCGTCCACTTCGAAGCTGGAGAACCAAAGGCTCAGGTACAGGGGATCAGGCATCAAAGGCTCGTTAACCAAGGTCTGCCATCAATTGTAAATTGTCGCACGAGTGCCGCGCAGCCGAACTGAAACCAACTATGACTTGTGATGCCATCGGTGAAGGCACTGCGGGCCAAGCGCACCACTTGGGTTCTCAGAGGGGTAGTGGAAATGAGTCAGCAAGATTCCGCAATTCAGATTGATAGCGTCCGACGAAGGCGGTTATCTTTTGACACCATTCGAGGGTATAAATAGAACTGTGTAAACGGCCATGGGAGGAAGAAAATAGGAGACCCCATGGCCATCGATAAGAAGCTGATCGACCAACTGCTCACCGACTACAAGAAGCCCGAGGATATCATCGGGGAGAACGGCCTGCTCAAGGAACTGACCAAAGCCATCCTGGAGCGGGCCCTGCAAGCCGAGATGACGGACCATCTGGGCTACGAGAAGCACGACCCAGCGGGCCACCACCGGGGCAACTCGCGTAACGGGAAAAGCCAAAAAACCTTGAAGGGCGAGTTCGGCAAGTTGGAATTGGAGACACCACGCGACCGCCAGGCCACGTTCGATCCCAAGATCGTGGCCAAAGGGCAGACCCGCTGGACCGGCTTCGACGACAAGATCATCTCGATGTACGCGCGGGGCATGACGACGCGGGAGATTCAGGGGCACCTGGAAGAGATCTACGGGATCGAAGTCTCCCCGACGTTGATTTCCAACGTGACCGATGCCGTGGTCGAGGAAGTGAAGCTGTGGCAGAACCGGCCGCTGGAAGAGTTGTATCCCATCGTGTATCTGGACGCGCTAATGGTGAAGGTGCGCGATGAGGGCCACATCCAGAACAAAGCCATCTACGTGGTGCTGGGCGTGAACCTGGAGGGGCAGAAGGAAGTGCTGGGGCTGTGGGTGGCGCAGAGCGAAGGAGCGAAGTTCTGGCTGCAGGTGCTGACGGAGTTGCAGAACCGAGGGGTGAAGGACATCCTGATCGCCTGCGTGGATGGGCTGAAGGGATTTCCGGAAGCCATTGAGGCGATCTATCCCCGGACCGAGGTGCAGCTCTGCATCGTGCATCTGGTGCGGGCCTCGCTGAACTACGTGCCTTGGAAATTACGCAAGCCAGCGGCCACTGATCTGCAGTTGATTTATCGAGCGGCGACGGTGGCCGAGGCCGAGCAGCATCTGGCGGAACTGGAGAGCAAGTGGAAAGCCTATCCCAGCGTCAGCCAGGTGTGGCGGCGAAACTGGGCACGGATCACTCCGTTTTTCCACTACCCGCCTGACATCCGCCGAGCCATCTATACCACCAACAGCGTGGAATCGCTGAACCGGTCGCTGCGCAAAATCATCAAGACGCGCGGCGGATTCCCCAACGAAGAAGCCGCGCTGAAGCTGTTGTTTCTGGCGTTGCGGCAAGCGGCCAAGAAGTGGACGATGCCGATTCATCACTGGCGAGAAGCGTTGAATCACTTCACGATTCTGTGGCCGGAACGGATGCCGGCCCTGGAGCGGGTGGCGTCATGAAACCGCAAACCTTTTCGAAAATCGCTGAGCGAGGGAAGGGGAAATTCCCCCCTTCCCTCGCGCACCCATCCCCAAAAACTAAACCTGGCCGTTTACACAGAAGAGTTGACATACCTCACCATTCCCGGCCGCACTGTTACCATCAATGCGCAGTCGTAGGCTCCCACCTCATCACCGTGGTCCCCGTCGTCTAGCCTGGCCTAGGACATCGCCCTTTCACAACTGGACAGAAACGCAACTGGAAGAAAACAGAAGGTAGTGGGCGGCTTATAAGGCATGCAAAACCGGGTTCGGAAGCAAAACCCGTACCCGAATCCGTACCCCGGCTACATGGGTTTGCTCTTCGCTTTTCTCTTCGTCGTGCGTGTGTAGTCTGACAGGCCAAGGGTGGTGATTTCGTATCTCGTGAGACCTGCACGTACCAAGAGCTTTCGCATTGCTGGCCAGTTGCCTCTGGCTTCCTTCGCAATGCTGTAGAGGAGCCAAGCCGTCTTGACAGCTTCAAAAATGCCAGCGCTCTTGTATGCGACACGACCATATTTAACGCTGACTCCCAACTGAGCCAAGGAGTCATCAACTTTCATTACCTTCTTGGCTACTTTAGGAGTAACGTAAACGGTGATTTCTTTCCGTACACGAGTCATCCTTCTCCTCTGACACGACGAATCACTGAAGCGATTCTAGCTCAACTGATTTACGCTTGATCTGGTTGACCAATACTGTTGAAATACAACCATGCCCAACCCGAGAGCGTTCATTGCATTTGACTATGAACATGATGAGTTTCTGCGCACGGCTTTGGTTGGGCAATCGAAGCACCCGGACACCGATTTCGAGATTGCCGACTGGTCTGTGAAGGAACCGTTCACTGGCGACTGGAAGGCAAGAGTCCGAGACCGCATCCGACGTATAGACCAAGTGATCGTTATCTGCGGGGAGCATACCCACACTGCTGCGGCGTAGCCACCGAACTTCAAATTGCCCGAGAGGAAAAGAAGCCATACTTCTTGCTTCGGGCTACAAGGGCAAGACGTGCTACAGGCCGACGACCGCCTTACCGACCGACAAGATTTATGAGTGGGGATGGGAAAATCTGAAGAACTTGGTTCGGGGGGCACGCTGATTGTCACCCAGCAAATTACAAAGCCGAACGCCGGAAGAATACGGCGACAAGTACCAAGATCATCTGCTTGAGCAGTACAAGCTGTTCGTTGAGACATCCCAGCGGGTCACCGAGAAGCGCCAGAATTCAAACAACTATCTCCTCACCCTGAATTCCAGTCTGGTACGTGTGCCTAACGTTTCCTGATCTGTGATGCTGAACTGACCCAAAACCCGAAAACTGACACAGAGGAGATTAGAGGTAAGCTGGGGCAGGAGTCCGGGAGAGGAGACGAGGACGATGCCCAAGAAGGCTCATACGGAAGAGCAAATCGTGGCGGTACTGCGGCAGGTGCAAGCGGGAGCGCGAGCAGACGAGGTTTGCCGCAAGGTGGGGATCAGCCAGGCCACTTACTATCTGTGGAAACGAAAATATACGGGAGTAGGAGTGAGCGAGTTGCGTGAGCTGCGGCAGTTGCGGGAAGAGGTGGGACGGCTGAAGCGGCTGGTGGCGGACCTGAGCTTGGATCGGCAGATGCTGCAGGAGATCGTCTCAAAAAAGCTGTAAGGCCTCGTGCGCGTCGGAAGTTGGCGCGCTGGGCGCGCGCCGATCCTCATCGAGATCGGCGCATCTCGGCATCAGATAAGTAGTCTCTCAGCCAGACGAACTGCGCGTGCGGGCTGGCCTTTTCACTTTTCTGGTCGAATTTGGCAGCATTCAGGACTAAAATGATCTCCAATGAGAACTGCTCCGGCAGTTAAGAAAAGACGTGATTTCGACCCCAACACCTTTCTGGCAACCATTGGTGAGGGCAGAAGGAATCTGGCAGTTCCGAAAAAGCAAGCGATCTTCGCGCAGGGCGATACCGCCGATGCGGTTTTCTATATCCAGAAAGGCCGGGTTAAGCTCACAGTCGTATCCAAGATTGGCCGGGAAGCGACCATCGGAATATTGGGTGAAGGCAATTTTTTTGGGGAGGGCGCGCTGGCTGGACAGGCCTTCCGTATGGGATCTGCGGCGGCGATGACCGACTGCGAGATTCAGCGGATCGAGAAGAAAGCGATGATGGCTGCCCTTCACCGCGAACATGCGTTTTCCGACATGTTCGTGGCCTATCTGTTGGCGCGGAATATTCGTTATGAAGAAGACCTGGTGGACCAGTTGTTTAATTCCAGCGAGAAAAGGCTGGCTCGGGTACTTCTTCTCCTCGCCCATTTTGGCAAGGAAGGCGTGCCTGAGGCGGTAGTTCCCAAGATAAGTCAGGAGACGCTGGCAGAAATGGTCGGAACCACTCGTTCGCGCGTCAGCTTTTTCATGAACCGGTTCAGAAAACTGGGATTCATTGACTACGCCGGGGGCATAGAGGGCGGACTCCAGGTCCATAGTTCACTGCTGAACGTTGTTCTGCACGATTGAGCGATTCCGCTCGAAGCTCATGCTATCCCGCGCCGTCCGCTTAACAAATTAATTACCAGAATCACTATCGCTACAACCAGCAGCAAGTGGATGAGGCCTCCGCCGATGTGGAGACTAAAGCCCAGAAGCCACAAGATTCCCAGAACAATGCAAATCGTCCAAAGCATGTTTTGTTCTCCTCTGCGGGACATTTAAGCTGGTTTGAGCGACTTGCCGCATTCCAGGCAACAGGTACGATGACGCGGAGTGATGAGTCCACAGAATGGGCACATCCGCTGTGAGGCAAAATCACCGTCGCGTGGCCCCATGCCAACCGATCTTCTTACCGACGCGGCACCGAAGGCGCGCAACCTGCGCACCTGGCTGAGTAAGGCCTGCAAGAGAGAAGCCATAACTGGAAAGTCCGCGTTCTCAAGCCGTTGCCCCACAGGGCAGTGGCAGGGGTAATGATGACAGCTCGCCGGCCGCGATTCTGTGCAAGATTGCTCGCTATTGCCCAAAGACATGAGTTGCGCGCCATCAGTCGCGGGCCGGGAAATCAGGCTGAAACCAGATGTGAGCAATTCAGACCAGCTATTGTTTCGCGGCTGGGCGATCATAGTGATGGAGACAAGTATTCCTTCTGTCTCCTTTCAGGTTCTCTGAGCTAAGTCAGCCCATCTGAAGTTCTCTCCTCTTAGTTTCGTAGATCCTAGAAGGAACAGTCATATGAAGAAACTAATGTCAGTTTTACTGATGGGCTTTATGGGCCTGTTTGCGACGCTTTCCTGGGCGGGAACCGCTCGCTCAGACACGGTTGAACGCTTCCAGTCGTCGATTGACGTTCTGCACGCGATCATGGAAGCCCCGGACAAGGGTATTCCTGAAGAAGTGTTGAGCAACGCAAAGTGCATCCTGGTGGTTCCGAATCTGATCAAGGGTGGCTTCATTTTTGGCGGCAAACACGGCCGCGGAATCGCATCCTGCCGTACTTCCGACGGCTGGAGCGCGCCGGCATTTGTATCGATTGGCGGCGGAAGCTGGGGATTGCAGATTGGCGTCGAAGGCGTCGACCTGGTTGTTCTGGTCATGAACGACCGTGGTTTTCAGCATCTGCTTTCGAGCAAGTTCGCATTGACGGGTGAAGGATCGGTGGCAGCGGGCCCGGTTGGCCGTCACGCTTCCGCCGGAACCGACTGGAAGATGAACACTGAAATGTTGACCTACTCACGCTCCAAAGGCGTGTTTGCCGGCCTCACCCTCGAAGGTGCCGTGATCGAGCAGGACAACGACTCCACCCACGCTATTTACGGCAAGCACATGAAGTTTCGCAATATCCTTTCGGGCAAGGTTGCAACTCCGAAAAGTGCGGACGCTTTCATGAGGGCGGTATCAGAAGCTGGGCATCAGGCGGCGGTCGCGGAAGTGAACGAAAGCAAGTAATGGTATGAGCGGTTCCATTTCTGGCTGAGACCGGGTACCGGTCTCGGCCAGAGCCATTTGCTTGGGAGCTACCACAGTCCACGTGGGGACAAAAGCCGAGGGCGGCCACGTGGACTGTGGTGCTTGCTGACAGGATGACATATGCCGAACACAGGCGAGAGACGCGAGATCACCAGTCGCGTAAATGCGAAGGAAGCAGAAATAGTCCAGGAGTCTAAGAACCTAGTGTCCAGAACAAAGAACAAGGCGCGACTCGGTGGGAGCAAAAAGAGCCGTACCGGAGCCCGTCTGCCCAAGACAACGTGAAAAGCCCAGTGGTGCGCGCCATCGTGCGGGCCATCGAGTGATGGCTAGACCGTCCCGCTTAGATCCATAGCAATGATCATGGTTCGGTTTGGCTCGTGGTAGCTGCCGGCAGCTCCGACCGGATGAGAGCCTCCGCATGCTTCCAGACCGCTGCATCACATTCAATCTGGGTGTGGGTCCTCACGAAGACGCGGTCATACCAGGGATACTTTTCGCAACTGTACGGGCTCGCTCTGTAATCGGACCGAAAATTCCCGATGATGCTGGTGCGGCCTGGATCGGCGGCGCGTATGTCGGACTGGCCGCGGAGTAATCCGTTCAGCTGGTAGAAATTAGCCGCCCGGGCGACGTTTGCGGGGATGACCCGATCATTGTGGAGAAAGGAAATGCTATCCACTTGCACAGTGAGGAGCACCGGGATGCCATCTTTCTCCAGTTCACGTGCCAAGTCAATAGCTTCAGAGCCGCCCCAGCTATGTCCGTAAATAATGATGCGGGCATCCTGTTTCTCGCCCGTGGTTAGAGTTCCATCATGGTTGGAATCGAGCAGGCCCAGAACCCAGTTTCGAGCCTGTCCCTTGTGGTAGCTCTCAAAGGTCCCAAGGTCCACCCCCGAGGGATAAGCCTGGCGCAGGCGCGCCGCGAGCTGTACCTCGCTGTGCGCGAGGTTATCGTGTCGGATGAACCCACCGACGAACCCGATAACGATCGCCGGCGGCATCTCACGCCCAACGGTCGGGCGAACCGATTGCGCCACCGCTGTCTGCCCCAGGGTAAGGACGGTCGTCAGGAAACAGATCAATGTACTTGTGAGGATCATAGTTTACGAGCGAGAATCAGGGCGCGGTGCGGCCCGCGACAGTAGGAGCGGGCACTGTGGACTTCAACTCATCCAGAGCCGTCAACACCTCCTTCCAGCGAACCTCGTCCTTCTTGGTCTCAATCGGCAGCGAGAGATCGGAATAGAAGTGCAGGATGTCCTGCCGCAATTCCATCGTGGTCCGATCGAACTTCCGGTCGAAGAGTTGGCCCAGCAACTTAGCGTAAGTCTCGTCAGTCAGCGAGTATTCTCCCGGTTTGGTTTCGTTCCCGGTATCGAAATCGCAATTAGGAAGCGCCAGCGAGTTAGTGCGCACCTGTTCCAGAAAGGCCCGATATTGATCGACGGTGGTATTGATGCTTTTGATGTACAGATCTTCGGTCTGCGGCGTTGGGCTATTGAACGCCAGCCCTTTGAAGGGGCCAATCTTCGGCATGTAGCGCAAGAGCGTAGACAAAATTCGCGTGCCCAGGCCCGGTTTAGCGTAGTCCTTTCCCCACTCCTTTTCGTAATCGGAGCGCGAAAGACGGTAGAGGAACTTACGCTTCGCGAAATTGGGCGTCTCGCGCATCAGCTCCTTCTTATGAGTTTGCAGCGCGACTTGGGTCATCTGCGGAATCAGGCGGCTGACCGAATAGCGATACGAGCCGACCGCAAGGTCTTCGTGCGCGAGCACATCGTTCAGCTCCACTCCGTAGACCACCGGAAAGACCCGCTCCAGCAGGGACTTTGAAACCTGGAACCCGATGAAATCGTGGTACTGCTGCGACGCATAGCGATTCTTGGCCACCTGCTCCATGTCGAACCCGAACTCCGTTTTCAAATGGGCTGTCTTGTCCTGCGCATAGCGGACCGACTTGCCAAACTTGGCTCGCAGCTTGGGATATTCGATGGCGACTGCTTGGTTGACCGCGGGGTGGCCGGCGATATCCGACGCGTAATGGGAGAGGGCGCCCAGCGCGAAGGCGTACTCGTTTACATCCTGGCTTTCGAGCAGTAACTCGCGGACGAAATCGCCGCTACGGACGTAATGCACCAGACTGCTGAACTCCGCGCTGCCAAATGGATAGTAGCCGAGGTCCTGGATCACGGCGCCGCCATAGGCGTAGGCATGGGCCTGGGTGATCTGCTCTTCCGTCAGTCCGGGATATCTGCGTAGTAATAGGGGGCGGATCGCGTCAGTCCACACCAGATCGACGATTTCTTCGTGGGTGAGGACCGAGTATGCGGACGACCCGCCGCTGCACATCAGCACGATGAGGAGAAGGGCACCGGCACGCCGGCGCCACCTCTCGACCGTGGCGCCCAGCGCAATAGAGGAAGACGGCATAGTTCAAATTCGGCCGAGGACCACGAGAACGATAACGATGAGAATGACCACTCCCACGCCACCGGTTGGGGCGTAACCCCAATTCCGACTGTGCGACCAGCGCGGCAGTGCTCCAAGCAGCGCCAAAATCAGAACCACGATCAAGATTGTTCCAAGCATTTCTTTTCTCCTGTCCTTGCATTCACTCAGTGCAGCCTCTCGCGAAGCTGCACTGGGTAGAAGCGCTACAGCGTGATGTTGATCGCAATTCCCTGCCCGGGATAGTTGCGGTTGTACAGGTAGTAGCCGTTGTCTACGTAGTTCACATAAACATCGTCGTTGTCGTACCAGTCATTTCCCCAGGCCTCCGGCCAGGGATCAACTGTACTGATCCAATAACCCTGGTACTGGAAGCGCGGATATCCGCCGACCACCAGGAAGGGAAGGCCGTAGATGCGGAATTCATGGCTGGGGCCAAAGTATCCGCGGTAACGGTCGTCAGGAATGCGGTAGCCATGGTAGCCGCCACGCTGCTGCCAGTCGCGGTGGTCGGACTGCCAGTTCCGTGAGCGATGCTGCTGCCATGCGCTCTGCTGGATCCGCTGCTCTTGCTCGGTCCGCCGCAGTGGTTGCTTCTGTTGAGCCTGCCGCTGGCTGTACCGCGCCTTGTCTTGATTCTGTTGGGCTCGTTGCTGATTGTGCTGAACCTGTTGCTGCTGCTTCTGCTGAGCCTGCTGCTGATTATGTTGGGCCTGTTGTTGCTGCTTCTGTTGAGCCTGCTGCTGATTGTGCTGGCTCTGTTGCTGCTGCTTTTCTTTTTGCTGGGCGTGCTGCTGCTGGTTATGTTGCTGTTCCGGCTTGCCCTGCTCGTGCCGACCCTGTTGTTGAGGATGATCTTGCTCTCCGCCCTGCTCCTCGTGCTGTGCGTAGGCCGGAACGGCGATTCCGAGAAGCAAGCACAGAATGGCTGTGCTGGTGATTCCAATTACTTTCATCTTTGCTACCTCCGTTAGTGCTATGTACGTGTGCTGGTTCTAGCGCAAGTTTCCTGTGGTTGGGTTGGCCGGGTTGCCGATGGCGTCGCCGGATACGAGAAGTTCAACTCTGCGGTTCTGCTGACGACCGGCGGAGTTACCGTTGGAGGCCACCGGCAACGTGTTGCCGAAACCTCGGGCGCTGACCGAGTTCGCCGCTACGCCTTGTTGCACCAGGTAGTCACGCACCGAGCTGGCGCGGTTCTCCGACAGGGTCTGATTCATCTGATCGCCGCCTACGTTGTCGGTGTAGCCGCCGACTTCAATATTGAGTCCGGGGTAAGCGAGCAGAATACCGGCGACTTTCGCCAATTTCTCCCGCGCACCCGACCTCAACGAGTATTTTCCGGTGTCAAACAAAACATCGGACATGCTGACAATGAGACCACGCGCGCTATCGCGGGTGTTAAGGACCTTGTTCAGCTGCTCGGACAAGCGCACGCGCATGGCAGCCTTGTCGGCCTCCGCTTGTTGCGCGCTCGCCCGGGCCTGTTGTGCCGCCAGACGTGATCGATCCGCATCGGCCTGGGCCGCGGACAGTGCATCCGCTGATGCCGCCTGGCTGTTCTCCATATCGGATTTGGCCCTGTCGGCGTCCGATTGGGCTTGAGCAGCGTTGGCCTGAGCTCTTGCTGTATCAGACTCTGCCTGGGCCGTTGCGACTTGTGCCCTGGCTGTGTCAGACTCGGCTTGAGACCTGGCGCGCTCGGCGCGGGCCTGGTCAGACTGGGCCTGTTCCTTCTGCCGGGTTGCGGCGTCGGCTTGCGCCTGGGTCTGTGCCTGCGCATCGGCCGCAGCTTGACGTTCGTTCTCCAGTCGCTCCTGGTCAATCTTTTTGACGGTGATGGCGCGGGCATCTTCCGCGGTCTGTACGACTTCACGGGCGACCCCGATCATGGCCTTGCGATTGCTGTGCTTGTTGATGGCATCGGCGTCGACCTGGTCCATCAGGCGCGCTGCGTGCTGATAGCTGTCGTGGGCGTAAGTGTCGGCTCCCTCGGATTGCGCGATGCGTAGGGCGTTGCGCGCTTCGAAGAACTCCAGCGGCAACCGGGTGTTCAGAACCACGGGATCGAACTTGTAGCCGGTGGGGATGTAGCCGCCGCGTTCCAGAAGATCATACTTGGTGTGCATGGCCTCGATCGTTCCCTTCGTATCCTCGCGGACTACGTTTTCGAGCACCACCACGTTGCTGGGCTGGCGGACCGCATAATAGGGTTCCGCGGTGACGACCAGGGCGAAGGCCTGAAGATCGGTGGTGATGTCCACCTTGCTGCGATGGTTATCGCCCACCAGGATTTCTCCCAGGTTCACGGCCCGGCCCTCGGGCGAGATGGCCCACAGGATGTAGGTCAAATATTCATTGCCGAAAGTCGTGGGCTTTTCCAGATTGGCAAATTCCACTTCGATTTCGATGTAGCCTTTCTTGCTCTCCACTTTGGCTTGGCCGTTGGCCTGGGGCATCAAGTCGGTGCCGGCGAAATCCATCTTGGTGGCTCCGCCGCGATGCTTGTAGTTGACGGCCTGCACGCTGCGGCTGACGACGGTCACCCGGAAGGTCGGCGTGTGTTCCATAGGCTCAACCGCCATACTGGATGGGGAATTGCTCTGAGCGACCGCGGACAGGCTCAGCGCAATTACGGAAGCTAACAACAGCTTTATTTTCATAAATGTCTCCTTTTGGCAGGTGTCTGCCATGTCGCGTAAATCAAGATCTTGGGTAGTTTTGCATTGCTTTCGCTGCCTCATCCTCTTCCGATGTGAATCCCGGAGAGGGAGTGAAACAGTCCGAAAACATTCAATAGCCACAGAACCACGGCGATGACCACGACGCCGTTCAGAATTGACTTGATGGATGACTGCATCGGAATGAAACGATTTACCAGCCACAGAAGAACACCCACCACAATGAGCACTTCCAGGAGTTGAATTAACGGCATGATTCTTGACCTTTCTGGTTACGCATGACCACACCCCTCTCCGCCGGAGATGCTGTCCCGCTCTTGCTTTCGAGAGCTTTTAGGGTCGAAACGTGTGGTCGTGGAGTTCCGCGACTTACACGGGCGAAGAATCCCAATTCGCTGAGTATGGTCGCTTGGATTGAATTGGCGGGACCTGACCCGCCGCGGCTAGACGAGGAGTGCTACGAATTAGCGGTCGTAGCTCCCTCTACACGCTCAACAGAATAGAGAATGACAGGTCGGGACTATAGTGTCTGAGCAAGATAGCTCACATTGCAGAGATACTGGATGAATGGCTGTTGGGCGGCCCAAAGGAGGCTCGGGCCGCCGCCTCCAGTTACGCCTTGACGGTGACCTTCACCGTATCACCCTTTTCCAGGCGCGCTTCGCCCCCGTCCTTCGTGGTTAGAGTCTTCGGAATACGGATGTGCCCCGAGAGCTGATTCGCACCTTGAACAGCAATGTGTGCTTTTTCAGGTTCGCCTGGATCTGACGAACGGATGATCTCTTCGACAATTCCGGGTAGCGTAGTATTCGGTGGTTTCGTCATAGGGTTCGAGTGCCTCTCCCGAGGCAAAATCAAATTACCGAAGCTTCCGAACGGTCGAACTCTCGCCCGCACTTGAAGCAGACCTGATACGTTCTGCCCTTGATGGTAAATACGCGACTAAGCTCGCGGTGCCGGCATCGGAAGACGAATTCAAAAACCCACAGCAGCGGGTTCATGCGTCCTGGGCCCGCCGGCGTTCGCAACTACCATTGGTATCCAACCACCCCAGCAGGGCGCGGACGCTCGCCCGAGCCAGGGCAATTGAGCAATCAGCAGCTCCGTAGTAGATGTTCACCGTGTCGCCGTCGAGGTCCATTGTGTATCCGCATGGGAAGACGACATCATTGACATCGCCATTGCGCTCGTAATCCGCTTCCGGCCCAAAGATCCATGAGTCGCCGCGGAGCAGGCACTTCTCCGGATTCGCAAGGTCAAACAGAGCCAGGCCCAAGCGATACAGACAGCCCGAAGGCGTGTGCCGCACTCCGTGGTAGAGCACGAGCCAGCCTCTTGAGGTCTCGATCGGCGGCGGGGAGAGACCAATCTTGTTGGCGTCCCACCAGGCGCCGCGACGCGCTTCCAGCATCAGCCGGTGTCTGCCCCAGTGCCGAAGATCGGGAGAGTAGGAAATCCACATGTGCGCTCCGAGCGGCGTCATCGGACGGTGAATAAGCGCCCAGTATCCGTCGATTCTCCGGGGCAGAAGCGCCGTATCTTTGTCGTCCGGCGGCATGATCACGCCGTAGCGCTCAAAATTACGGAAGTCGTTGGTCAGGGCCAGAGATACTCCCGGACCACCGCGCGAATAAGAGGTATAGGTGACTACGTATTGCTGCAGTTCTGGCGCGAACGTTATACGAGGGTCCTCGATGCCCCAGATTTCTTCGGGAAAGTCCTTGGGACTGGGCATCAAAGTCGGTTCGCGATCGATCTGCCAGTCGTCGACGCCATTGCGGGAACGAGCCGCGCACAGATGCGACAAGCCGCGTCGGTCTTCGATGCGGCACAACAGAAGAGTGGTTCCGTCCTGCAGCAAGGTTGCGCCGGCGTTGAACACGCTATTGATCGAGTACGGCCAATGCTTGCGCGTCAAAATGGGATTCCCAGAATGACGGAGAAGCAGCGGCGGGTAGTGAGTGCTTTCGACGTTCACCAGCGTTGTTTCGGGAGCAGTCATGAAGGGTCTTCCAGCCTTTCAGGCGGGGGTTCAGGTTCTTGCAGAGAGCGCATTTCGAGCAGCGCCATCAGGAAAGAAAGCGTGGATTCTGCTCCCTGATTCTGATTGGCGCGGTCGGGATGCAAGCCATCCCGGCAACCGCCCGTTTCAGAATCGTAAAGAGAAAGCTGGAGATCGTTATCGCCCAGGAACCAGTTGAAAGCAGACCAGACTGCCCGGCTCCAACGCTGCTCTCCGGTGACGCGGTACGCTTGCAAACAAGCGGACACCGCGCCGGCAGCTTCAACCGGCTGTTGATCAAATCGCGCTTGTTGGCTGCCCTGGCGGTAAAACCCTTGCGAGCCAACCGGGACAAAGTGGCCGTTCGTTGGGCAACGCTGCGTTTCCATGAGCCAGTCCAGAGAATCGAGTCCGGCGGAAAGCATGCGTTCATTCCCGCTGGCTGATCCAACCAGCAACAGGGCCTGGGGCAGCCTCGCGTTCCCGTACGCGACAACATCCTCAAACCACTTCCAGTCCGGACGATGAATCGACTCATACATAGCCAGCAATCGTTGAGCCAGTGCGAATCGTACGCGCTGGGCGTCTCGGTCCCCAGGGTACGAATGGAGGTACTCCTGAATTCCGAGTACGGCATAGGCCCAGGCGCGAGGACTGTGGAATTCGACCACTGCAGGTAGCGAGTACTCGAACAAACGCCCGGCTGCGCCTCTCAATCCATGATTTGCGGATTGACCCAGGACAGTCCCCAGGCCCCACAAAGCGCGGCCGTGAGAATCTTCCGATCCCTGCTCTTCGGTCCAACGGTGGTCATAGCCCAGGAAGTTTCGGAACCTCTTATTCTTGGGATTGAAGGCGTGCTCGAGGAATGCGAGATAACGGAAAGCCCAATCCGGGTTGTCGGTTTTTCTGGACACGCCGGGTTCGCCACCCGGTTGTTCCAGTTGCATACTAAAAATAAGCGCGCGGGCATTGTCGTCGGTGGTGTATCCCTCGGCCCGGTTGGGGACGGTGAAGATCGCATGTTGCAGCATTCCTATATCATCGGTCAGCGCGTTCACGTGATCGAGCTTTAATTCGGGCAGATGATATAGATCCTTCTCAGTCGCACGGGCCAGGAACTGAACCCGGGGAGTCTCCATGCGATCGCTGCGAACCCGCGCAAAACTCTCCATGTAGCCCTGCGCGGCCTTCTTCCATACCATGTCCCGGGCGAACAGGTAGGCGCGCTTGCGCATGGCGTGACGTAGCGCCGGCGTGGTCAGAAGTTCGATGGTCTTTTGTGCGATGGCGTCGGGATCCTGGAACGGAACCAGGGCGCCGCGGCGGTCGTCGAGCAACTCGATCGCGTGCCAATAGGGAGTGGAAATGATCGCCTTGCCCGCTCCCAGTGCATAGGCGAGCGTTCCGGAAACCACCTGCGCTTCGTGGCGATACGGAGTGATGTATATATCCGCGGCACCGATGAACTCCGCCATTTCCTCAGGACTGACAAAGCGGTCGTGGAAGATCACCTGCGATTCCGCCCCCACTTCCTTGGCCAAAGCCTGCAGGCCGGCTCGATACTTGTCGCCCTCGCGGCGGAGAATGTGAGGGTGGGTCGCGCCCGCCACCAGGTACACCACGTTTTCGTGCTTCGACAAAATCCGAGGCAGTGCCCGGATGACGTTCTCTATCCCCTTATTTGGCGAGAGCAAACCGAAAGTAAGCAGCACTGCTTTCCCTTCGACACCGAAACGATCCTTGTAGAAATTGGGATCGAGAAAGGGCAGGTCCGGAACGCCGTGAGGAACCATGTCGATCTTGCAGCCCGGCACCTTGAAGATTTCCTGCAGGAACTGCGAGGAGAGCTGGCTCATGACGATGAGGCGGTCCGAAAGCTCCGCAATCTCTTCCATGACCCACAGTTGGTCCGCGTCGGGTTCGCGCAGGACGGTATGCAGTGTGGTCACCACGGGCATCTTCAAGCCTCGCAACAGGTGCAGGATATGGCTTCCGGCCGGGCCGCCGAAAATTCCATACTCGTGCTGCAGGCATACCATGTCGATACTGTGAAAGTTCAGGAAATCAGCTGCTTCCTGATAAGAAGCCACGTCATCCTGGGTCAGCGACCATCTCACGCGCGCGGGATAGTCATATCCTTGTTCCCGGTCGTTTACGGGCAGCGCCATCAGCCGGGCAGTCCCGTACTCCGCGGATATGGCCTCGCACAGATCGGTGGTGAAGGTAGCGATTCCGCAATGCCGCGGAAGATAATTGCCGATCACCGCGATTCGACTGGGCAGGGATGGCGTGGTACGCCATCGCGGAGATGCCAGTTCCTCCTCCCGTGGTGCGGGGCGGGGCAGGACGACTTCCAACATTCGTTGGGAAAGTACTGTCTTAGGTAATGACATTTAGTCCTTAGTCGTGCTGAGAGCGCTTGGGAAGGCGATCGCGCGGATGCGATCACCAGGTGTTCATCTGCCTTCCAAGGAGATTAACGGTTTATCGAATTCAAACTTCGTCAATCCGAAAAGCCATTCAGCAACCAATCCACTGCCAGCCGCAGAATTCAGCTGTCAACAGTGTCGAACAAGAGGATGCCTGAGGGCTGGTCAAAATTGACCAGATATCCGAGGAAGACTCTGAGTTATCAGGGACCATCATGTCCGCTCCCCAAAAGATGATCGCACGAGAGCTGGTCAGCGGCGTAGAACGCGCTACACTCGAGCACGAGGTCCTATGCTCCACGCCTTCCGACACTTCAACGTCGTATTGCTTGACTCGCTTTGCGTCCCACTGAAGGTCATTCAGGAAAGAGCAGGCCACGCATTGACTGGCTCTTTCTCACTTTGACGTATACGGTGGACAGCCTGAGTGGGTGGGCAATGTCGAAGCCGCACGAAAAGCAGGTCTAGCAATCGAGCAGTCCGGAGCAAAGGCTCAAGAAACCCAGCCATTTGTCGGCTTAACTGCAGTCAAAGAAGAAAGGCTCCCGATCACAAAATCGGAAGCTCTTATGAATGAGTTCTTTGGTTGGGAGGGTGGATTTGAACCACCGACCTTTAGGTTATGAGAATGGAAGACTACCTCTAAGTGCTGTCGAATCAATCACCCCAAAGGTAAAATTGAGCTGTCAAAACAGGTTCTGTCAACCTAAGTGCTGGCGATTGTTGGGCGTAGGAACAGCGAAAGTTTGTCGGCTGATTTCGCGCTACTCTGATCTGGCCCCACTTTGGCCGTCTGATTTGGCCCCACCTTAAGCGATAGATCGGCCTACCCTGTCCTTGCCAGCCAGGACGGGGAGGGCGATGGACAGGAGAGGCAAGGTGGAACTGTTTGAACAGATCAGACGGGAGTACCGCTTTGGGGCAGGAACCGTGTCGGTTCCCTGTCGTTTAGCCATGATTCATCAACGTAAGAATATCTCTACGCTATGAGTGTAGTTCGCAATTTTTCGTCAACCATCGTGGAACGAAGTTGCGCTTTGCAGAGCATGTTCCCGTGCACCTGTGGCAATCCGATGATTACCCTGGCATTGTCCGTCGTATAGCTCAGGAGAGACATTTGATCTCGATGCGCAGAAGGGGTGGTTCGGTGGACGCCCTTTCCGGTCTGTCCACGACCTGAATGGCGTGCATCGGCTCTGGCTTCATCCATCCGATGCTCCACTTGCCGGGATGAACGGGCTCATTTACGCTCGGCTCGTCCCGCACGCTGGCATCCGGGCGAATGTAGCGAACATGCGGAGTCTTGCCGCCTGTATCCCAAGCTAAGAAGAAACTCGGCCAGCGATGGTGATGCATCGGTTCCGTTGTGCCCGGCGGAGGCACGGTGACCTCTAGCACACGGACCAATGCATTTTCGAAGATCACCTTGTGACTGTTGGGTGCGGCCTGGACCGCATCGTAGCCTTCAGGAAAGCCGGATTTGTCCTGCGGATAGGCCATACTAGGACAAGCGATGAACACTGGGAAGACGGAGCCGAGCACCGCGAGGATTCTGCGCCGCGTGATTTTGCCAACTGTATTCTCTACATACATGGTGTGTCTCTCCTTCCACTCAGCTTCAAAGTGGCATTGACTTCGGTGTCCATGACACCTGTGCGCGTTTAGGTGACGTATTGTCGAACTTGAGCGTGAGTTGTCTGGGGCATACGAGCCCAATTTAAGCTGAGCTGACGACAACTGTCGAGAGACAGGCGATGTCGGTCGCAAGCTTGCGCCTTCCATTCGCCTTTTCCGGGGTCAATGCATTATGAGAGAGCGGTCCTGTTGAGTGGAGTATAGCGCGGGGATGTAGGGCAAGAATCAGAGGAGAAGATAGGCAAATGAGCTGAAGAATGACACTTTACCTTGAGGGAAAGACTCCGTTGAGCGCGAATGATCTTTCCCTCAAGGAGGCAACTGCATGAGTCGCGAGGTCAAGTATATCGGCATGGACGTGCACAAGGAAGCGGTGGTAATCGCTGTCCTCAACAGCAGTGGCAAGCTGGGAATGGAGTCGATTGTGGAAACCAAAGCCAGCAGCATTCTGCAGTTTATCCACGGTCTGCGGGGCGAGTTGCATGTGACCTGGGAAGAAGGGACCTGGGCGGCTTGGCTGTACGATCTGCTGCACCCCCAGGTGGCGCAAGTGCTGGTCTGCGATCCGCGGCGCAATGCGTTATTAAAGGAAGGCAACAAGAGCGACAAGATCGATGCGCGCAAGCTAGCCGACTTGTTACGCACGGGAATGCTGCGGCCGGTCTATCACGGGGAACACGGACTGCGGACGCTGCGCGAGCTGGGGCGCAGTTATCAAACCCTCAGCCAAGATCTGAACCGGGTGATGAATCGGATCAAAGCTCTGTATCGCGGCTGGAGCATTCCCTGTGCGGGTACTCAGGTCTATGCCCCGCGTTATCGCGAGGAGTGGTTACACAAGATCGAGCACGTAGGCGTGCGCCGGCGAGCCGAGTTGCTCTATCAGCAGTCGGATGGACTGCAGGAGTTGCGACGAACCCTGCGCCCGGAGCTGTTGGCAGAGAGCCGGAAACACAAAGCTGCGAAACTACTACGTCAGATACCCTGCATCGGTCCGATTCGAGCCGCCCGCTTAATCGCACTGATGCAAACGCCGCATCGCTTCCGTAGCAAACGGCAACTCTGGACCTATAGTGGGCTGGGCATCGAGACCCGCGACAGTGCGCAATATCGCTACGTGGGCGGACAACTGCAACGTGCGAAAAAACCGCAACAGATTCGCGGTCTCAATCAGAATCACAACCACGAAATGAAAGAGATCTTCAAGGGAGCCGCGATCCGAGCTAGCTGTGGGCAGAGTCCGTTGCGCGACTTCTATGTAACTTTGCTGGCCAAGGGAATGAAGCCCGAGATGGCGCGTCTGAGCTTAGCCCGAAAGATCGCGGCCATTGCTTTGACACTCTGGAAGAAGGAGGAACGTTTCGACGCGGAACAACTGAAGCCGCAAGCAGCTTGAGCGTTGCACAGAACTCAGGTGGTCTCCCAGGTTTCACGCCTCGGTGGTGACCCATCGGTTCTGGCGATGCTCGGGTTCGAGGGAGAGTATCCATGCGCTCATTAGGCGTTCCGGGTGCTGCCATCAGCACCCCGTCTCCGGGTCAATCCTATGCCCCCTCGGATAACCCAAAAAAGCCATAGGCCTCGAGACTCACATAGGATGATGGTTGGCACTTAAGCCAACGGTTGGCTTGCACAGCTTCGCAACGAATGGCGTCGGAACCGCTGCATGAAACCACTCAAGGAAGACCAGCAACTGGGCTCCGTATCCCGGTTGTACTCTGTGACGCTCCAGGCGTTAAAACCAAAATCCTCTCCACGAAGAAGAAGGGGCCTGGATGCAAGCACCGATCGAGCCCTCACGGAGAGGAGTGGAGAAGTGTTTTTTCTTGACATCCTCTCTCATAGGATGAGCGTTATCGCGATTTTGCAACATCTCTAACGACGTCAGCTGTGTCAAGGGACTTGGGCTTCTTGCTTTTGTGGTTTCGGGCACACGTTTCACGTAAGCGCAGACGCACTTGTTCCTTTCGAAGGAGTAACGGTCTTACTTCGATGATTTGTGTGTCCAACCGCATGGCTCGGCCCGTTTTCTTCATCATTGTGGTGGCGTAACCCACCAGACATCTCTTCGGTCACCGTCGATCATGATGTGTTATGCAAACTCCCCTCCCTTTGGGGAGGCGGGTGGCCTATTCAGTTAACCCGGTCACTGCAGCGCAGGACCACTGTTGAAATCAGGCATCCCCGCTTGGGCTTCCCCACTCTGCCGCAACTTTCCACGGCGGCAGAACTCTTCGTAATCGATCTGATCGCGCAACATAATCCCCAGCCGGATGCCCAGTTTCCGTGCCGCTGCGATCCTCGCCTTGCCCATTCCTTTCTGGATGAGCTTGCGCCGATAGAAGCGTTTCAGCTCTGGGTCTTTCCCTACTGCGGGCATCGTCGCTTCGGTCCACAGGTAGCGCAGCAGCGAGTTGCCTTGCTTGGTCAGTTTCCCCAAGCGCTGCCGCTTCCCGCTGGTGTGCTCACACGGGATCATCCCCATATAGCTAGCCACCTGGTTGCCTGTGGTAAAGCGGCTCGGGTCGCCGAGAAATACCTCGGTTGCCAAGGCCGTCACCGGACCCACGCCGGGATGCGTCAGCAGCCGGCGCGCCTGGGGTCTTTGTTGGGCCTGTGCTTCTACTTCTTTATCCAGCTCCTGGATCCGCTGCTGCAACTGCATGTACAAGCTCTGCAACTCCGTCCGTCTCTGACCGGTGTAGGCAGGCAGAGACAAGGCCTCCAGTGCGGTCTGCCCCGCTGCACTCCAGAGAGCATGGCCTTTTCGCAAGGCATGATTGAGTGCGATCGCTTGCAACCTGTGCTGCAATCGCGTTCGCATCCTCACCCACTGGTGTCGGTCTCGCAGCCAGGTTCGCAAGTCCCGCTCTGCGGTCGACGGCATCCCAATCTCCGGAAAGCGATTCTCCATGAGCAGATCCAACATCAAGCCTGCGTCCCGTCGATCGTGTTTCTGCTTGCGCGTCTCTTTCGCGCGGATCTTTGCTGGATGACCCACCCGGCACTCGATCCCCAACTCCTCCAGCAGTTCCAAGAACCATTGCATCGATCCGGTGGCTTCGATGCCCACCACCACCGGACCTGCCAGAGCCACGTAAAACTCTCGTACTGCATTCCCTTCGTGGGAAATGGTTTTCTCCGTGAACTCGCCGGTCTCGCTGTCCACCATAGCTATGGTTTGTTGTCTTGCATGCAGATCGCAACCTACAATCTTCATCTCGGCCTCCTTCGTTCCGAGCCTTTTTGGTTGGATACCGCAAAGTCTACTCGGTCCGTGGTGAGGCCGACGTCGTTATGACAACAGTTACCCCAGACTCTCGGTTGATGCATGTGTGGAAAGAGTCAACCCGAGCCACAACGAGCAGGAAAATCGATCGGGGAACACGCACGGCAACACGGCTCATTCGCGTTACCGACTGTGACTTCTGCCAGTGTCGCCATTGTCCGAGCCCCCATAGGCTTTTCGAGGGACTATACAGGCGAGACACGCTGCGCCACAGGAGAGGACTGCATGGGCACAACCTTGAAGATCCTGAACTTCGCAAATGGAATCCTCCTTCTGATTGCTCTGCTCACGATCGCTAGCGTTCCCGGCTTTGGGCAAGGAGGGAAACCCGAAACCATTGACGCCACCGCTTTTGGCACAAGCACTCAGATGGGAAGCAACTTTAGCGTGAAGATCATTATTAACGAGTTCTCGAGCCCCGAGGACAGAGACATCCTGGTACGGGCGTTCCAGCAGGGTCAGAACGACGGACTGAGGGATGCCCTTGAAAAGATGAAAGGCGTGGGTCGGATACAGATCCCGGGCACGGTTGGATACGACCTTCGCTTTATTCGAGAACTTGTGACCCCGACCGGGCGAACCATTCGTTTTCTTACGGACCGCAGGATTGCTTTCGGCGAAGCCCGTCAGAATACCCAGACGAAGAGTTTCAATCTGACGGCCGGTGAAATCAACTTCAATGACAAAGACAAGAGCAAGAGTGGCGGTGCTCTTTTACCTGCCGCACAGCTCATCGTCAACAAGGAAGGCGAATTGCAGATCGAGCTAAACCAGAACGCGTGGAAATTGGTTAACATCATCGAGTGGAAGTGAAATCGCGCAATAGCCTCGGCACGAGCCAGGGTATATCACTATGACAATTCAACGGCAGTCCAACTTTTGGAGTGCGCTGCTTTTATTGTCTTTCGTCGTTCTGCTGAGCTCCGCAACCGCGCAGGCGCAAAAGAAGAGCAAATACGTATGTGATGAGGAGCAACCCGAGAGCATGTGCAATGCGGCCAACACCTGCGGTTCGCCCTCGTCTGTATGTACGATTGACATTACAAGAGGGTCAGATTCCGCCAACGTAAAACCTGGTATCCCCAACGCGAAGAATAACCAGTTATTCTGCATCAAGGCTGGTACTACCGTGGTGTGGATGAGCTCGAACAAGAACAATGGATTCATGGTCTCGTTCGGCACCGACTCGCCGTTTGACCCAGACGACCCGATCAGGGGTGGCGGTCAGAAGCAGGTGACCACCAAAGCAGTCACTCCCGGCTGCTACAAGTATGATGCGGGTGCGTTCCGTTCCGGGACAGTCTATGGAATGAGCGGCGGCAGCAAGCCGGAACTAGTCATTCTGCCGTGACGTACTAAGGCGGCGGCAATGCTGGGACAAAAAAGAAATAGGTTTAGGCCCACGCGCTGAAACAGTGACTCCAGAGTGGCGTTTACCACTCAAAACCCCTCCCGATGGGTCAACGGTTGGGATAGAGCTCCGACGCGCCAGCTGTAGGTGGAGGGTTACCAAGCCCGCTCTTTCGATTGCGAGTTGGGTTCTCATTTCCACCATGGCTACGTTTTCGAAGGCCCCCCTATAATGCCGGACGGCCGAATTTCCCAGGTCCGGTTTGAAGTCTTGGCCTCTCGTCTGTGAGCCTTCCCATTCGCCGCGAGGTTCAAGCGCTGGTTCGCATACGCCCCGGCTGCGAATGGTTTGCTCGCAGCTTAGTTCCCTCTCATGCGTACGGCTCATGTCGGCTCTGTGTCCGACCACCGCGCTGAAAATGGAACCACCAAGTACCCAGAGTCTCTTTGCCTGATCTTGGCGTTACCTTGATCCGGGAGACGTGTACCGCCTCCTGCGAGGAAATTACTCCCCGGTCCCAGCTCTTACAGACTCATTCGTCGATCCCGCTCGCTCTCCTCTCCTTCGGCCTAAGCCTCGTTCGAGGAGTCTCTGCCGGTTGCAACCAGCCCCTGCTGCTGGCGGGACCTTCCCGACGTTATCTCTGTGAATCCTTCCCTGCGTGCCTGGGCCCCTGTCACGGCGGTCCCGTGGAGTGCACCTGCCTGTTTCTTCCTCCACGTCATCGGCCTTCCCCCGTACACTATCGAGGTCGGCTTCCCGCGTTTCCCCGTCCAAACGATTTCATGACGGATCGCCTTTTCGAGACTGCAGCCATTTCGTTATGTTCAGGCCCTCAGGTTTGCTCGCCTCCCCGATCGTTCCTACCGCTGCGACTTATCGCCGCAGGGCAGCCGAGGCTTTTACATCCGAGCTGAACATGCTTCGTCGCCTCCGCATGCATCGGATATGCTAACCACCTGCCCAGGCAATTGGTGGTGTGGGGACTTACACCCCACTAGATTCACAGCCTTGTCGGCTGCTCCAGTGTAATCGCGATTTTTCGCCAATTACTCACTTGTGCGATAACCCAGAGATTCAAGTTCTCCTAGAGATTGTTCCACCCGCGCTCTCAACTCCGAGTCACGAAGCATCTGTGGTGTTCGGAACTCCGGTCGCGCCGTGTCGTTCAATCTCGCTATGTCATAGCACGCTGCCTGAAGAATCCGCTGCGCCTTTTTGTCGTCCAGCGGTCGGTCGAGCCATTCGTTCAGGCTGAACTCATAGTCGGCAACACCAATGGTTTTATTTAGCAAGCATTTCATCAGGTGCATGATTTTGGGAGCGACAACCCGACCTTCAATCGCGCCCGGAGCTTGTCTAAGGCCGTACTTGCAAAGAAGGGCGTACCAACGGTCGAACTCGTCATAATGGAACAAGACTCCCACCTGACTGAGCGCGACTTGCAGTCGTGAATTGTTCTTGCATTCCTCTTCAATCAAATCAAGGGCTTTGTGACCATGAAGGTCAATAAAGTCTTCAAGCGGCCCAGCCGCAACGCGTCCCAAAGCGTCGTCTGATTCTGCCCTTTTCAGCATTAGCAGCATTAACTTCCACGCAGCATTTAGGTCAGCTTTCACGATGCGCTGACATTCTGCCCACGCCCAATGGTCTTCGTGATGGCCTCTCAGGTACGCATCGGTGAGCCGGTCAAGATTGGGATGATCCATCTAGTTATTCTGACGCAATCGTGGGCAGCATGCCACTGATTGGCGAAATCAGGCCATAGCACTCATCCTATGAGAGAGGATGTCAAGAAAAAACACTTCTCCACTCCTCTCCGTGAGACCTCGATCGGTGCTTGCATCCAGGCCCCTTCTTCTTCGTGGAGAGGATTTTGGTTTTAACGCCTGGAGCGCCACAGAGTACGACAGGGATACGGATCGCAGTTGCTGGTCTTCCTTGAGTGGTTTCATGCAGCGGTCCCGACACCATTCGTTGCGAAGCTGCGCAAGCCAACCGTTGGCTTAAGTGCCAACCATCATCCTATGTGAGGCTCGAGGCCTATGGCTTTTTTGGGTTATCCGAGGGGGCATAGGATTGACCCGGAGACTGGGTGCTGATGGCAGCACCCGGAACGCCTAATGAGTGCATGGATACTCTCCCTCGAACCCGAGCATCGCCAGAACCGATGGGTCACCACCGAGGCGTGAAACCTGGGAGACCACCTGAGTTCTGTGCAACGCTCAAGCTGCTTGCGGCTTCAGTTGTTCCGCGTCGAAACGTTCCTCCTTCTTCCAAAGTGTCAAAGCAATGGCCGCGATCTTTCGTGCTAAGGTCAGACGCGCCATCTCGGGCTTCATTCCCTTGGCCAGCAAAGCTACATAGAAGTCGCGCAACGGACCCACCCCACAGCTGGCTCGGGTCGCGGCTCCCTTGAAGATCTCTTTCATTTCGTGGTTGTGATTCTGATTGAGACCACGAATCTGTTGCGGTTTTTTCGTACGTTGCAGTTGTCCGTGCACGTAGCGATATTGCGCACTGTCGCGGGTCTCAATGCCCAGCCCACTATAGGTCCAGAGTTGCCGTTTGCTCCGGAACCGGTGCGGCGTCTGCATCAACGCGATTAAGCGGGCGGCTCGAATCGGACCGATGCAGGGAATCTGACGTAGTAGTTTCGCAGCTTTGTGTTTCCGGCTCTCCGCCAATAACTCAGGGCGCAGGGTTCGTCGCAACGCCTGCAATCCATCCAACTGTTGATAGAGTAGCTCGGCACGCCGGCGCACGCCGGCATGCTCGATCTTCTGTAGCCACTCTTCCCGATAACGCGGAGCATACACCTGGGTACCTGCACAAGGGATGCTCCAGCCGCGATACAGAGCTTTGATCCGATTCATCACCCGGTTCAGGTCTTGGCTGAGGGTCTGATAACTGCGCCCCAACTCGCGCAGCGTCCGCAGTCCATGTTCTCCGTGATAGACCGGGCGCAGCATTCCCGTGCGCAACAAGTCGGCCAGCTTGCGCGCATCCACCTTGTCGCTCTTGTTGCCTTCCTTTAATAACGCATTGCGCCGCGGATCGCAGACCAGCACTTGCGCCACCTGGGGTTGCAGCAGATCGTAGAGCCAAGCCGCCCAGGTCCCTTCTTCCCAGGTCACATGCAACTCGCCCCGCAGACCGTGGATAAACTGCAGAATGCTGCTGGCTTTGGTTTCCACAATCGACTCCATTACCAGCTTGCCACTGCTGTTGAGGACAGCGATCACCACCGCTTCCTTGTGCACGTCCATGCCGATATACTTGACGTCGCGACTCATGCAGTTGCCTCCTTGAGGGAAAGATCATTCGCGCTCAACGGAGTCTTTCCCTCAAGGTAAAGTGTCATTCTTCAGCCCATTTGCCTATCTTCTCCTCTGATTCTTGCCCTACATCCCCGCGCTATACTCCACTCAACAGGACCGCTCTCTCATAATGCATTGACCCCGGGCTGCCCCCGGAATGGGGTTTTGAGTGCTATCGCGATTTCACGTCAACTACGCCTAGCCCTCACCATGTCGCCCAGCGGAGGCGGAGGTAGGGGACTGGGCTTGGATGAGTTCAGATCGACGTGCAGTGAAATGAGCCGACCACGGGACATTATCTGGCTGGGGTGGAGACGACTTCCTTCGTGGTCTGGTCGTTGGCGATGCGCTCTTCGACCCTCGACTCGAACTTCGGCGCGTGGCCCTTTACCATTTGCCTGATACCAGGCCCAAACTCGCGGAAGAGGTTGATCCCCGCGCCTCTGCCAATCGTCGAACCAAAATTGTTGAACGTCGCCGAAGTGGATCGTGCCCAATATGGCCGGTAAGCAGTGTGGATAGCAGCCGAAGTCAGCGCTCCGAGAAAATACGACGTGTTCAGCCTTCTTTTTCCCGCATCGTTACGCGTGATAAAAATGCCTGAAACTGCGTCGGTGGCCCGGCCTACAAAGCTGCCGCTGGTCGCAGGGTAGTACAGTGGGCCCTGCTTGCTTAACGACGGATAGAGATACTTATCAAAAAAGGTGCTGGGCTGTTCTGGAATGAGGACCGCTTTATACGGGGCGGTTAGCCCGGGCTGCAGTCGGGGAGTAGCCTGTCCCAGTTCTTTTTCCCGCATTACACCCGCGTTGATGTCAACCGCGCCAACTCTCAAAGGCGAGGGCGCTTCATCGACGAATGCGTGAAATTTCTCCGCTTGTGTCGGAAGCAGCACCGACGGAGCATCAGGAAGTGAGCTCCACGTGCGCATCTCCTCGCGCTGCAATTCCGGCGAGTTTGAGCTGTCAAATGGTAACCCTGGAAGCAAATCAGCTGAAGGACGGTCGCTCTGGCACAACGCCCCGCAAGCAGCCAGCAGAAAGAAAGAAACGACCCGGACTGGTGCAATTCGTTTCACCATAGCCCGATCCTGCGATTGACGTTAGCACTCCACGTGACACCCTTCTGAGCAAGAGTGCTCACTCTAGCCATTCCAGTCCGGTGAACACCCCGCGTCCAGTCGGCGAGCCGTCTTTGGAGGCACGCTCCTACACCTGCCTTGTACGAGCCGGTTTGCCGGGAAAGGTCGGTAACCATTTCCGACATGCCCGACAGGACTGGTTAGCAAGTTCACCTGTCCTCATTGCAGGCGGCAGATAGCCGAATAAGCGCCTATTGCTACGCCAGAATCGTATTACTGATCCCGTCGTCGGGATATCGTTCACTATCGAGAAATAAATGCCCCGATTCTATGTAATCGCTTACAAATAAAGGAGTTGACTGACGCTGCGTTCGTTCTATAAAACGAAAAGAGATGAGCAATATTCAACAGACGCACTTTCTCCCGGACTGGCGACAGCTTTGTCAGGCGGCAATGTTGGAACGTGACCCCGTAAAACTACTAGAACGGGTCGCCCGCGCTCGCAGTGCCATTCTTGATCGCATTGAAGACGGTCACACGAAACCGCCGAATGGCGAACAACACGAATTGCGAGATGCTTTAACCACGCTGGACAGTCTGCGTAGAATTGCGGAGCGTCAATGGCTATCAGTCAAAGGCTAGTTGATCCTTACCGAGAGATCAAAGTGCCGACCAGCTATAGCTGGCAAGAATCATATCAAGCGGCCCTGCTCGAAACCGATTGGACGAAAATGCAGGAGCGCGTTCAGACAGCCGAGGCCGAAATACACCAGAGGCGGCTGGTGCTTTCTCAAGACCACGGTGGAAGCGATGAGGAAAGGGCAGCTCTCGTCAATGCCATGAGCGGTCTTAGAGTTCTGCGAATGAATGTAGCTTCGTGGTTGGAACGGCAGAATCTAGGTGGCACCCTCGTGAGGAAACCTGTTCAACATGAGCCGCACCCATTTCGACCCACTTTTGGATCTTCGCCCGACAAAGCAGGTTAGCCCACAGCCCGTGTTCCTTGTCCCTGACAGTCCCTGACCCACCAGCCCTCCGCACTCAGCCATTCCCCTGCGGTCACCGAAGGCAGCGACCCGATGACCGTCGTCTCGTCCCGGTGCCCCGGTGTCTTTACGCGCAGGACGCAAAATCCGTTCTCCTCGTTGTTGAAGGTGACCAGCTCGACCAGCCCAGAGATTTCCTCGGTCGCGGGCCTGCGTTCAGGGATTGCGGCGTTCATCTGGTTGGATTCATTTTCCCACGGACGGTCGGCCTTGGGTGAATCGTCGCGAGCCAGATTTCAGGTGTTTTGCCTCGCATGGGTAGAATCGTGGAGTGTATGGCCAAACCTACGCCGAAATCGCAACCCACGTGGACAGATGTCAAAGAAAGACTCGCGGATTTTGACCGGACAGCACTGCTAGACTTGATCCAGAGTCTCTACAGTGCGCACAAGGATAATCAGACGTTTCTTCATTCCCGCTTTGGCTTGGGCGAGGACGTGCTGGAACCATACAAGAAAATCATTGATCGGTGGCTTTGGCCTGACGTGCTCCGGAATCAGGACACCTCTGTCTCCCAAGCCAAGCGGGCAATCTCTGATTACAAGAAGGCAGTTGGCGATCCCGAGGGACTGGCAGAGTTGATGGTTTTCTACTGCGAGCAGGCCTCTGGGTTTTGCAGCGACATTGCCAGCGACGATGAGGGATACTTCAATGCGCTGGTGCGCATGTTCGAGCAGGCGCTCAAAATCGTAAACGCACTATCGGTCGAGCGCCGCGACGACCTCCTAACCCGGTTGGATAGTGTGCGAGTGATCAGCCATAAAATTGGCTATGGAGTCGGAGACGACATGGATTTCCTCATGTCGAAGTTCACGCCGAAGAGCCTGTAAGCCGATCCTACGGCGATTTGGCTGTCGGACGGTGTTCGGGGTCGGCTGAGTCGTTTCAGAGGCGCGGGAAGCCTTTGTGACCACAACAAAGCCGTTGCGACCTCCGATACGTCGATTTCGGAATTACTCTTGTCATGCGACTGCGAACGCTTCAGACTTCGGAATATGGCTCACTGGAAAATCGTTCTGAACTGGCTCGCAGCTTTGGTCACCATAATCGCCGCTTTGCTTTGGTTTCGGTCGGCAACTGTCAAAGTTCCGGCCAATCCTCCCCCACTCGACGAAAACGGAATGTTTGCGGCACAAATATCTGTGAATGATTCAGACTTCATCGCGACCGCCGTTCAGCAGACGAGATGGAATAAATGGGCAGCACTTGCAGCGGCTATAGCTGCTGCCTCCCAAGCGGTGGCTTTGATGCTGCCAACTTAAGCCAGATGAAAACTGGAGGGTTCGTCCGTGGGGAGCGTATCGGCGTTGCAGGGACAAAACCCATACCGAGAACCCAAGATGACCTCGGACGAATTTCGCCAATCACTCACCGAGACCGATCCGCCAGCAAGACTCACACTAGCCCTCACTGGATTGTGGTGGGATGCCAAGGGCGATTGGACACGAGCCCATGAATCGGCTCAGCAGGACGAAGGCCCCGAGGGTTCGTGGGTTCATGCCTATCTTCATCGCAAGGAAGGCGATCAGGACAATGCCGCTTACTGGTACGGACGAGCAGGCAAACCCGTTGGCCGAGAGCCACTAGAGGCGGAATGGCTCAGCATAGTGAGAGCTTTGCTGAAATGCTAAAGCTGATTCCTTTCGTCGCCGCTGCGGTTCAGTGGGCAGAGCGGATCATGCGGAAGGTTGATAACGTGTTTCCAGCAGAGGCGGCAGAGTCGTTCTCACCGCAGTTGGTCAGAGTGAGCAGACTTGCGGATGCTTCGCGGCATTGACGTAGAGCGTGCGACCGATGACGCATAGCTTGCCGCCGCAGTCATGAACATGGCCGAACACATTCAGCTTGGGTGAGACGCGCCGCACAGCTGCGGCCAGCTCAGCGCTGCCTACGCCGTCATCAAGGATACGTGCGGGTGGAGTATGCGTGACTAGGACATCGATGTCGAGCGGGATTTTTGCGAAGTGCTGCGCGAGCGCATTTTCATCGGCTATAAACGCACCGGAACCCACGCGTGATTCAGGAATGAACGGTGTGCCCCAGAAGCGAACGCCATCGAGTTGGACACCGGAATCGCGGAGGTAATGCACATCCTTGAATAGCAGCTCACGCGTTCTGCGCTCCAGTCCTTTATTCATGAGGGTCTCCAGCGCGATGTCGTGGTTGCCGGGGACGAAGACCTTGTGCCGGTACGGCAAACTTTGCAGCCACTTCACCTCCTCCTCAATCTCTTTGAAGCTGCCGCCTTTCGTCAGGTCGCCCGCGAACACGAGCACGTCTCCTTCGGGCAGCTGAGGCCGCGTGCAATGCGTGTCGCTGATGAGAACCAAGCGCATTCGTTCATCGTACCCACACCGGCCTGCCGACGCTATGGCACTCTCGGGCGCTTGAAAGTTACTTTCAGGCAGTTGTTGCATCGTGACTGCGGTCATGAAACCAAGTTACGGATGTAACCGGATTCGGAGAATAGCTCGCTGTCTACCAAGACTAAAACCGAGGACTAGACCTGTACAACCTCATGCAGCGCGTCATCCGTCCCGGCGCGGGCGCAAGCTAGACAGGCACATCATGCTGCTAGCGTCGCCTCAATTGGCGGAACTCGCAACAGAAGGCCGCCCCAAAGCGATTTTGAAACCGTCAAGCGATTCATTTTGTCCGTTATTTAGCCGGAGTGCCAATCCGCCAGCTTCGGTCGGGTTCAGCAAGATGATCCGTCAGGGGTTAGGCCGAGTGAAAAGAATTTTGCCTGCCTTGTGAGGGTCGGCGTGATGTCGCAGACGAGATATTGTGAGACACACATCAAGTGCGATAGGGCCCCGTCTGGCGTAGCTGAACCTGCCCTAGGATATCGCCAGCCAACCGTTCCATTTGAGGCGAGCGATGCTATCCTTGCTCGAAACCCTCAGGGAAGACCTGATTTATGCGCACCTGAACAATGGCAGTCGCATTCTTGACGTGGCCGACCTTCGCCAGTACATCTATGAACAGATGGGCCGGATTCGACACGAGTACACAGAACGTAATCCCATCAGCAAGGTTCGTCAGGGGGGAACGTCTTGCGACTCCGACCAGGCTGGACGCGAATCAGCTCAGTCGGCTACTCGAAAGATTGCCGAACAGGGAACTGCTCATGGTGATCCTGAGCTTCGGAACTGGATTACGAAGAGGGGAACTGGCTGGGCTCAAGTGGGAAGACATCAACTTTGAAGAAAAGGAATTGCAACCTGCACGATCCATCGTAGCTCAGCGTGTGGGTAGAGTGAAGACCGAGGCTTCGGGGAAGAAGATCCCGCTTGACGATGTCCTGATTGAAAAATTGCTGGAGTGGAGAAGGGAGACTCCCTACGCTGCAGACAGCGACTACGTCTTCGCAAGTTGGAAGATGCAGGGCAAACAGCCTTTCTGGATGAGCCGAGTAATGCAGCATTTCATCAAGCCGGTGGCTGCAGAGCTGGGCATTCAGTTGAAAGGATTCCACACTCTTCGTCACAGCTATACGACGTTGCTGAGGCAGAGCGGGAACGATGTAAAAGTCGTTCAGAGTTTGCTCAGGCACGCTTCGTACAAACTCACGATGGACGTGTACGACGATGCGGTATCGAGTGAGAAGAGAGAAGCGCACAGCGGTGTGATTCGCTTAATCTCCAACCGTACCCAAACCCGTACCCAAGCTGAGGATGGTAGAATGGCAAGTGCTTGATTCCTCAGTGGTCCCCGTCGTCTAGCCTGGCCTAGGACATCGCCCTTTCACGGCGGTAACACGGGTTCAAATCCCGTCGGGGACGCCAACCATTCTTTCGCAGTGTGCCAGCCCTCTTAGTTGTTGAAACAACGTTGGGTTAGTGGTGTTCAAAAACTTCTGGTTTTGGTGGTAGGCGATACCACCTTGGAATAGAAAATTTTGAACACGCAGCCTCTGCTCCGCGTCCGCCCGCTGCCACGCGGCCGCGACGTCCACCAGCATCAGCTTCGCAAAGCGTAGGAAGGCGTCGAGCGTTCCACGCTGCGACCGTGCGGCGTGCAACTCTTGGGTGATGCCGTCGATGTCGTCATCGAAGTCGGCATTGGCTTGGGCGTAGTCGACTTGGGTCACTTCGCCACGGAGTTTGGCCCGAAGCAGTTCTGCCTTCAGCTTCTTCTGTTCTTCTAGGCGGGCTGTGAGTTCCCTAGTCGCCACACCCGTATCGCCCCGCCTTCGTGCCCACACGTCGGCTGCGATGGTGTCGGTAGCACATGATATGTCCGGTTGAGATAGCACATGAGATGTCCGCTTAGCGGGCGGCGAGGGTGGGAGACCATGGCCAGCATGGATTCTTACCCGAAGGCCGCGATGGAGCGGGCGATGAAAGTACAGGACGTGATGTTACAGGCGATGGCGAAGAAGATCACGTGGTGGCAGGCGGCGGAGATTCTGGGCATCAGCGACCGGCATATGCGGCGCTGGCGGGAGCGCTACGAGGCGGAGGGCTACAAGGGGTTGTTCGACCGGCGGCGGGGCAAGCCGTCGACCCGGCGGGTGCCGATGGCGACGGTGGAGAAAGTGTTGGCGCTCTACCGGGAGAAGTATTTCGATCTGAACGTGCAGCACTTCCACGAGAAGCTGGGAGCTGAGCACGGCATCGAGTTGAGCTACACCTGGGTGAAGCAGGCGCTGCAGGGAGCGGGCTTGGTGGCGCGTGGACGCAAGCGCGGGGCGCATCGCAAACGGCGCGCCCGGCGACCGTTGCCGGGGATGCTGTTGCACATCGACGGCAGCCGCCACCAGTGGTTTCAGGACGAACGCTGGTATGACCTGATCGTGATTCTGGACGATGCCACCAGCGAGATTTACTACGCCCAACTGGTGGAGGAGGAATCGACGGCGACGGTAATGGCGGGATGGCAAGAGGTGATCGAGCGCAAAGGCGTGTTCTGCGCGCTGTACAGCGATCGGGGAAGCCATTTCTGGCTGACCCCGAAGGTGGGCGGCAAGGTCGACTACCATCGCCGTACACAGGTGGGACGGGCGTTGCACGAGTTGGGGGTGCAGATGATTCCGGCCTACTCGCCGGAAGCGCGGGGGCGCAGCGAGCGCAGCTTCTCGACCTGGCAGGGCCGCTTGCCGCAGGAGTTGCGGCTGCGCCAGCTTGGGACCCTGGAGGCGGCGAACCGGTTTCTGCGGGAAGCTTACATCGCCGAGTTCAATCGCCGTTTTCAGGTCGGCCCGGCGCAGCGTGGAAACGCCTTTGTGCCCTGTCGGAGTCGTGATCTGGAACGGATCTTCTCGCTGCAGTTCCAACGCAGCGTCAACCGCGACAACACGGTGAGCTTTCAGAATCTGAGCTTGCAGATCGAGCGGGTGCGCTGGCGGGCGACGCTGGCGGGTTGCCAGGTGATCGTGCACCAACACCTGAATGGAACCTTGAGTCTCACCCACGGACCGCATTGCCTGGGTCGCTATGACAGCGCCGGGACACCCCTGCCCGCCAAAGCTTCTACCGAGACGAGCAGGGGAAGGGGAACCGTCCCCTTCCCCTGCAACCCCATCCCCAAAACCAACCCAACCCAAACGGCGAGGGCACAACTTTGAAACCGGACATTTCACGTGCTACTAAAACCGGACATTTTAACTTGCTACCGACAACGTCGGCTGCGATGGCAGGGAACTGGGCGACGGTCCCTGCGTCCGGTCGCAAGGTTTGGAGATGCTCGATGAACTCGGATTCAAGCGCGGACTTCGATACTTTCACGGCTCTGCACGTGGAGTTCCGACACCAGTAATTCGCGTAGTGTTTCAGCTTACCTTTGTTCATTCCCCCGGTGAGCGGGGTTCCACAGACGCCACACTTCACGAAGTGCCTCAACGGGAAGGCTGGATTGTGCTTCCGCTTCGGTGCACTCGACAGCTTGCGCCCAGATAGCACGCGCTGCACGTTGTCGAATAGCTCTTGACTGACGACTGGGGCGTGCAAGCCCTTCACCGGTGCGTCCACACTCGACGAGTACACCCAGCCCGCATAGATGGGCTTACGCAGCAGAGCATCGAACGTTTGCGCGGTCAACTCCCGGCCGCGCTTCGTCTTCAACCCTTTGTCGGTGATGATTTTCAAAACTTGAATCTTGGTGTACTGACCTGTCGCATACAACTCGAAGGCTTCGCACACAAGTGGTGCCGTGAACGGGTCAGGCTTGATGTTCGCGCCGTTGCCTTGCTTCAGTCCGTTGACGTAGCCGATAGGCGCGGGCCACGGCCAACGGCCCGCACGGACACTTGCCGCCGAGGCCAGGGTGTCGCACATGGCTGGGTTTGACACCGTACACCTCGATATCAAACCCAGCCTGAATCCTCTTTGTGGTTCCGTGCGGTTCCTCCTGGACTATGTAGTAGGGCAGTACCTCGTAGCGGGCATAGGAATGCTCAATCAATTCGTGAATATTCTCTGACACGTTCGAAGCGCCCCCTTGACCTGCAAGTATTTCTCCCTGCCAGAACGCATGCAATCCGCGAACCACGTATTAACAGTCGTAAGTTCGTGGTATTCCGTAATTTCGAGGTATTGCGCGTGCCCCTATTTGGGCAATGCTCGCAAAAGGGCAGATCGGCAAAGTCAAAGGGGGCGGAAAATACAAGGCACGGCCTGAGCGGTACAGTAGCGATGATCGGACCCGGAATGTGGTCGATTGATGCCCGACTTTACGGTAGAAAGCACCTCCAAGACCCGCGACACTAGACCTCATTAAATCCCCTAAAAGGGTAACGTTCGATCCCCCAAAAGGATGCAATCTCCCTCTCCAGGAAGTACAAGCAGGAGCTCCCACCATATTCCCAGACCAACATAGTTCTATCCGGAGACCAAGCACGCCATGCGTGTTCTCGGGAACTCAACATGCAGAGTTCCATCATTGGCGCTAATCTTGATGCCGAGATCACTGGGATAGAGGAGTTTGGCTTCCCGGCTCGCCGAAGGTATTTTGATTATGGCGGGACCGTCGATCCTCCAGACTGCGACCAAGGTCTGCTGCGGCGAGCGCATACCCAAGGCAACCGGCGTCTTGAAATCGGTAACGTCAGAGGCGCCGAGTGGATAAAATGGAACCGCCGTGGGAATGTGTTTACGGAGAGACTCTTTGTAAACCCTAATACCCTCGGTTACCTGTGCGGATGCTTCGAGGCTAAGTGAATCGAGACGGCCGCTCTGGTGAATGCGGCACATCATGCTTGTGACCATGTTGAAGCTGGCTTGATCGGCATCCGCCTTCGCCAGCGGGTAAGACCATATTGCGAGTTGTTCCGGCAAAACGGCGGCTGACGTCCCGACCAGGATCATCGGAAGCTTGAGATAATCTTCCTGGTCGGTCATGGACTGTAGCTGGAGACGGCTGAGCATCGCGTAATCCATGCGCCCACCTCCGCTGCCGCAGTTTTCAATCGACAGATTAGGATAACGCTTGAGGATTTCCTCCAACCAGGCCAGGTGGGCTCGGTTGTGCTCGATCAAGCCCTGGCCGACGCTGTCGGCACCGGTCTCAGTCCCTTGCAGCGAATCGACGTTGTAGTCCATCTTGATGTAGCCAACACCGTAGTCGTTTACCAGCCTCGCCATCACCTGATCGAGATAAGCGCGTACTTCTGGATTGCGGAAATCCAGCATAAGCCGCGAGTTTTTGAATACTCGCTTGCCGTGCCGCATCAGGAACCAGTTGTCCGGCTTTTGCGCCAGCACCGACTTTGCTCCGGCCACTTCCGGCTCCAGCCACACTCCCGGAACCATGCCAACCTCTTTGATTCGATCCAGGAGATATTTGAATCCATGCGGCCACCGCGTGGTGGACGGCTGCCATGCGCCGATGGTCTGGCTCCAGTCCTCATTCAGCTCTGCATACCACCCCGCGTCAATCACGAAGTATTCGCATCCCGCTTTGGCCGCGGCGGCGATCAGCGGCAACTCTTTCGCTTCAGTGGGATCTCCCCACAGGCAATTCATGTAGTCGTTAAAAATCACCGGGCAGCGCGAGTTGGTTTTGCTGGGCTTCATGCAGGCGGTACGCCGGTAGCGCGTCAGAGCCGCGACCG
This sequence comes from Terriglobia bacterium, assembly GCA_963758435.1. Classification (GTDB taxonomy): domain Bacteria; phylum Acidobacteriota; class Terriglobia; order Terriglobales; family Acidobacteriaceae; genus JAIQFF01. Next base: position 316,448 of record CAVWVN010000001.1, read on the forward strand.
CATCGCCAAACCCGCCGCGCACACACCCGACTGCCACAGGAACAGTTTCGTAGGTTTCTCCGGGCTTCAGATTTTTCCAGGCCGCGGAATGCAAATCATCGGGGCCGCCGAGGAAGGCGTAAACATCGTCAGCATAATTATCGCGAGCGGAAACGTTGGAGATCTCCCAATACCAGGATCCGTTATGTTCAATCTGCCAGAACCAGATCAGGCCGAGCCTGATGTTTTCGGCCATCGCCATCGGCAGGTATCGTTCGCTGGACCAGCTGCCGATGCTTCCGGCCTGCGCTTCCGACCAACTGGTGCGTTCATTTTCGACAAAGCCCATCTCCGACGGACGCTGCCGGTGCCACTGGCCCTCGGCCATCCAGCTGTTCACTGCGGTGTGGATACGCATCTCGCGGTCATAATCCTGTGGCGCAGCCAGCCCGTGCAGCATTGCAGAACTCAAGAACTCAATGCCCGCCGGCGACGTCCCAGTGTTTGTAACCCGTGAGTAGCGACGGACTACAGGAACTCCATCAAACGATTCATAAGAGGATTCCACGTTCAGATGCAAAATCGGATCAGTATGCATGCATACCAGGCGCCTGCCCGTGGCCGTGGATTCCTCCCGTCTTCCCGTGAAAAGCAGTCGTGCTCCCGGCTGGCCCATGGCTGACTTCATGCCCTGATCGGGAGAATTTTCTCCACTACACTGGAGAGCAACTTCGACGCCAGAAGAATCTTCGGCGGCCACCGGGGAAACGCCCGCCGGAACCAGGCGCTTCTGCCGTAGCCTTCCCGCCCTCACGTCAAAGTTATATGTCAGCTCATTGGTTTGCCATTGAAACGGCTCGAAAGAAGGTGCAGCAGACGCAAAACGAGAAATGGACGGAACAATCGCGCCAACTACCGCGACTCCAGTGGAGGTCAGAAACCTTCTGCGATTCATAGTGGGCTAAACATCCGAGGCAATATCGATAACTTTACCGATGAAATATAAATCCTCGAAGGGGTGAACGGCTGTCAATATTCGCAGGTGTTCGACTCTGACGACCTCAGTGTCTGGTGCGTCCTTTCAAAGCAGCTTTTGGGGCTGAAGGCCGCAGCGTCGACTCTCGAATGATCAGTTCCGGCTGCAGGACTACGGACACGGGCACCGATGGTGTCTTCGAGCTCAAAATCGCGAGCGTAATTCTTGCGGCCTCTTCGCCAATTTGCCGACTGTGTTGGTCGATGCTCGAAAGCGGAACCCGGAGGGAATCATCATAGTGGAGGTTTCCGCAGCCAATGACCGCAATGTCTTCCGGAATGCGCAGCCCCAGATCCTTCGCACAGTTGATGGCGCTCATGGCGAGTGGATCATTAAAACAGAAAACTCCGTCGGGTCTTGGCTTAACACGCAATAGCTGGCTCATAGCTTCGGCACCCCGTTGCCTGGTCTCGACATCGCCCTTGGGTTCCGAGATGATGTAATCGTTCACCAGTTTGATCCCGCTCTCTGCGAGGGCACGCTTATATCCCGCAAGTCGTTGGATCCCCGGACTGGTCTCTGGACCGCGGATATGAGCGATTCGCTTGCAGCCGACCTCAATCAAATGCCGAGTGGCGAGCATTCCGGCCGCTTCATCATCCACTCCAACGAAGTTGGCAGACAGGCCGGGCAAGCGGCGGTCGATTAACACATACGGTGTCTTCTGTCTTGCAATCCGGAAAAACATGTCCACCGTGGAACGGCAGGAAGCGATGATCAGGGTGTCAAGACGGCGGGCCAGCAACTGGTTGATCTCCTCTTCCTCGAGGTCGGGGTCTTCATCCGAGGAAGAAACGATCAGGTAGTAGCCACTTTTCCGTAGCGCCTGAGAAAGAGACTTTGCGATTTCCGCAAAGAAGGGGTGGAGCAGGTCCGGAACCACCAGTCCGACCAGATACGTGCGCCCGGTGACCAGGCTGCGAGCGGCCAGATTCAGCCGGTAATCCAGTTCTTTGACGCGGACGAGTACCCGCTCCCGGGTTTCCGGCCCTACATCGGGATGATTGCGCAAAACTTTGGAGACGGTCATCACCGAGATCCCGAGGTCCCGAGCGATGTCCCTCATGCGAACGCTCATAATTGTCCATCAGTATATAGCGACAGGCAGAAGTTTACCCGGGCGTACCGATAACGTTATCGAACATTTAGCAATTGACTCTGATGGCGCAATTACTGGAAACTCACCCGGGGTAATTCATGGTCTTGTCTCGTCGGGCTTTTCTCGCGCTCTCTGTGGCTGCTTCAGCAGGACGATTGCTGGCCCAAGGCGTGGCCTCCCGAGGCATCAAGCCAGACGCCAAACCGGCTCGGTCGGGACGCCCTTTCAACGCCCATTTTGTGGACGTGGCACGGGAAGCCGGCCTGGTGCAGCCGGTAATCTACGGCAATCCCGACCATAGCGAGTACATTCTGGAAGCCATCGGTTGCGGTTGCGCCTTTATTGACTATGACAACGACGGCTGGATGGACATTTTCTTACTCACGGGAACGCGGCTGACGGGCGCGCCTCCGGGAACCAGCAATCGACTCTACAAGAACAACCGCGACGGAACGTTTACCGATGTGACCGAAAAGGCGGGATTGCAGGAGTTGGGCTGGGCATCGGCTGTGTGCGTGGGCGACTACAACAACGATGGGTTTGAAGACTTGTTCTGCACCTATTACGGACAGAACAAGCTTTTTCGCAACAATGGGGATGGTACGTTCACCGATGTTACCAAGCATGCCGGTCTGCTGAGCGAGCAGCCGCGTTGGGGGGCAGGATGTACTTTCGTCGACTACGACCGTGACGGGCATCTCGACCTTTTCGTCTCGAATTATCTTGAATTCGATCTCAACCGCGTTCCCAAGCCCGGCGAGAACCGCTACTGCAATTGGAAAGGGATTCCGGTGGAGTGCGGCCCTCGTGGACTACCTCTCGGTTACCACTCTTTGTATCGCAACAACGGCGATGGAACGTTTACCGACGTCAGCGGGCCGAGTGGAATTTCCAGGATGCGAGGCAGCTATGGAATGACCGCGGTTTCCGCAGACTTCAACGAAGACGGCAAGCCGGATGTCTATGTGGCATGCGATTCCACTCCGAGTCTGTTACTCATGAATAGTGGTCAGGGGACTTTCAGCGAAGAAGGTGTCCTGCGCGGCGTCGCTCTCAGTGAGGATGGCATGGAGCAGGCGGGCATGGGCGTGGGGGTGGGCGATTACGACCTGGACGGGCATCTGGATATCTTCAAAACACATTTTTCAGACGACACGAATGGCCTCTATCACAATAACGGCGCCGGGGAATTTGACGATGTCACCAGGGCGGCCAAAATCGGAGTAGAAACCAGTTACATCTGCTGGGGCGCGGGCATAGTGGACCTTGACAACGACGGCTGGCCCGATCTGTTTATGACCACGGGCAGCGTTTACCCGCAAATCGAGAAGAAACTGCCGCAATTTCCTAGCAAGAGTCCGAGGGTGGTGTTCCGCAATTTGGGTAACGGCACTTTTGAGGAATTGATAGAGGAAGCCGGGCCGGGCGTAGTGGATCCTCATTGCAGTCGCGGTTGTGCATTTGGGGACTTCGACAATGATGGCGACGTTGACATCCTGATCGTGAACCTAAACGAACCCCCTTCGCTGCTGCGTAATGATGTGCGCGGCGACAATAGTTGGCTGAAAGTGAAATTGATAGGAACCCGATCCAACCGCAGCGCGATCGGAGCGCGGGTGGTAGCCCATTATGGCGGGAAGAAACAAGCGCTGCCGCTCCTGAGCCAGAGCAGTTTCTACTCGGCGAGTGATCCCCGCCTCCACTTTGGACTGGGCACGGCGAAGTTCGCCGATCTTGAAGTTTACTGGCCCAACGGCCTGGTAGAAAAATTGCCGAATGTCACCGCAAATCAGTTGATCGTGGTTAAAGAAGGTGCAGGGCTGGACCCCACCGCCGGCTGGAAGAAGAAAGAGTAATCCTGCAACTCCCTCTACTCCCCTGAAAGGGCGATCTTTGTTCACCGTTGACATCGGTAACTGTACCGATTATCGTCTTTCCCTGTACGTTGCCTGTGGTTCCTGCCAGAAACGGTCGTGCGGACAGCAGGTTCTGGCAGCGGGACTATGAGGTTTCCAGCATGAAGGTTCATAAAACATCCGGGTCGTTGATGAACGGGTTGGTAGTTGATCCTGAACTTGTGCCCCAAAGAATTCTCTATACCGGTGCCAAGATGCCCGCGATTGGCCTGGGAACGTTTGGCTCGGACCATGTCTCGGCAAGCGAAGTGGCAAATGCGGTCGAAGGCGCGGCCATGGCCGGATACCGGCATTTCGATTGCGCGTCTGTATATGGCAATGAACCGCAGATTGGTTATGCGTTTCAGCAGGTGTGGCGCAGTAGGATTCAGCGCGAGCAAGTGTGGATCACATCCAAGTTGTGGAACGACAAGCACGGAGAAAACGACGTGATTCCTTCCTGCAAGCGTTCATTGGCGGATTTGAGATTGAACTACCTCGACCTCTACCTGGTGCACTGGCCGTTCCCCAACTTCCACCCGCCCGGTTGCGATGTGACTTCCCGCAGCAAGGATGCGAAACCGTACCTGCACGCAAATTTCATGAAGACGTGGCGCAGGATGGAGGAACTGGTCGACCTTGGCCTGGTGCGACATATTGGGACGTCGAATATGACCATCCCCAAGCTCAAGCTGCTCCTGCAGGACGCGCGCATCAAGCCCGCAGTGAATGAGATGGAACTGCATCCCCATTTTCAGCAACCCGAGTTATTCGAGTTTGTCCGCTCCAACGGCATGATCCCTGTAGGCTACTGCCCGATAGGTTCACCGGGGCGGCCCGAGCGGGACCGTACTGCCGAAGACACGGTTCCTACCCAGGATCCGGTAATTGTCAGGATCGCGAATCGCCTCGCGGTACACCCGGCCTTGGTTTGCATCAAGTGGGCAATCCAGCGCGGGCAGGTTCCGATTCCGTTTTCTGCGAATCGCAGCCATTACCTTAGCAATCTGGAAGGCATAGTTAGTGATCCATTAACACAAGATGATATGCGTGAAATCAGCACCATCGATCGCAATAATCGGCTGATCAAAGGCCAGGTGTTTCTCTGGAAAGAGGGGCAGCCCTGGGAAGATCTTTGGGATGTGAATGGAGAGATCACTCCCCCGTGAGACCTCCAGCCGCACCGTCGGCGTGAGCCACCAGTATGCAGACTAGCGAACAAAGCATGCGGGCCGCGTACCTGCCCGGAAATGACCATGTCGAGTTGCGGACGCTGCCGGTCCCGCACCCGGCGCATGGCGAAGTGCTCCTCCGGGTCAAGGCCTCAACCATCTGTGGCTCGGATATCCGTTGCATCTATCACGAGCATCTGGGCAAAGGCCCGGAAGGATATCAAGGCGTAATCGCGGGCCATGAGCCCAGCGGTCAGATCGTGGAGACCGGACCCGGCTGCCGGCGTTTTGGCGTCGGCGATCGCGTTATTGTGTACCACATTTCCGGCTGTGGAGTCTGCAACGACTGCCGCCGCGGCTACATGATTTCCTGCACCAGCGAAAGATACCGGCGCGCCTACGGATGGCAGCGCGACGGCGGGATGGCAGACTACATGATCGCGGAAGAGAAAGACCTGGTTGCCCTGCCCGACGAGCTTTCCTATGCTGACGGCGCACAAGTCGCCTGTGGGTTCGGGACGGTTTACGAAGCCATCGAAAAAATTGGAATCAGCGGCGACCACGCAGTGCTCATCATCGGGCTCGGGCCCGTGGGTCTGGCGGCTGCCGCGCTGTGCCGCAAGCTCGGCGCGCAGCAAATTATTGGCATCGATGTTGTGCCCGAACGCCTGGAACTGTCGCTCTCCCTGGGGCTTTGCGATTCGGTCCTTAAATCCGGTAGCGACAACGTCGCTGCGGTGCGAGATCTTACCCGCAGTTATGGAGTCGAGCGCGCGTTCGATTGCTCGGCGAACGCGGCAGCCCGCGCGACTGCTATTCGAGCCACGCGCAAGTGGGGAAGAATTGTTTTCGTCGGCGAAGGCGGCACAGTCGAGTTCAATCCGTCTCCGGACATCATTCACGATCAAAAGACCATTTACGGTTCGTGGGTGACCTCGACCTGGCTCATGGAAGAACTGGTCGAGCGTCTGGTGCGATGGAATCTTCATCCCGCCAATATCATTACGCACCGCTTCGCCCTGGAGAAAGCTGCCGATGCTTATGCCCTGATGGCTTCCGGAAAGTGCGGCAAAGTGGCGGTTTGTTCAGATGAGGAGTTGGCCCTCAAATGAGTAAGACTTGGGAAGAGATCCTCGTAGACCGTCTCCCTCTCTATGGCCATCGTAATTGGGTTGTCGTCGCGGACTCCGCCTATCCGGCCCAGTCGAGCGCAGGCATAGAAACCATCGTTGCCGGGGCAGACCAGATTGCCGTTCTCGGCAAAGTATTTGCGCTTCTGGGCGAATGCAAACACATCAATCCGACCGTTTACACCGACCAGGAATTGAACTTTGTTTCGGAAGTTGACGTTGCCGGCGTTACTGCTTACCGGGGGCAACTCGAACAGCTTCTAAGAGGACAGGACGTGCGCGTCCTGCCGCACGGGGAAATTATTTCAAGGCTGGACCGCGTCGGCCAGATGTTCCGTGTGCTGTTGATCAAGACCAGCATGTGCATTCCGTATAGTTCGGTATTTTTTAAACTGGAATGTGGCTACTGGAATGCTGAGGCAGAGAAACGCCTTCGGGCCTCAATGAGGACCAGTGATGGAAAACGGAAGACTGCAAAACGCAAGAAGCGGACTTAATTGCGTGTTCCCGAAAGTCGTGTTCGAACATGAAAGCACTCTTGCTGCAGAAGCCTGGCCAGGCATCGATCGAGACCATTCCGGAGCCGGTGGTTGGACCCGGTGAACTGTTGTTGAAGGTGCGAATGGTGGGATTCTGCGGAAGCGATTTGAATTCCTTTCGCGGGTCAAATCCGCTGGTGTCCTTTCCGCGAATTCCAGGCCATGAAGTATCAGCCACAGTCATGGAGGGGAACAGCGATCTTCCCGCCGGGACAGATGTGGCTCTCTCCCCCTACACCAGCTGCGGTAAGTGCGCCTCATGCCGGAGAGAGCGTCCGAATGCCTGCCAGTTCAACCAGACTCTCGGCGTGCAGCGGGACGGTGCACTCACCGAATTCATCGCGATGCCCCGCGAAAAGCTGTTTCGGGCCAGGCTTTCGCGAAAGGAATTGTGCCTGGTCGAGCCGCTCACGGTGGGCTTTCACGCGGTGGCGCGCGGGCGGGTCACCGCGTCCGATACGGTGGCGATTTTTGGCTGCGGCGGAGTAGGGCTCGGCGCCGTGGCCGGTTCGAGCGCTAGCGGAGCCCACACCATCTGCGTGGATGTGGAGGACGACAAACTCCAGTTGGCGCTCGCGGCCGGCGGTACCCGCGCTATCAACAGCACTAAGGAACCGTTGCATAACCGCCTGCTCGAGCTCACAGAAGGACGCGGTCCGGACGTGGTGATAGAAGCCATCGGATCACCAGCGACATTCCGCGCGGCAGTCGAAGAAGTCGCATTCACGGGCCGGGTTGTCTATATCGGATATGCCAAAGAGCCAGTCAACTACGAGACCAGGCTATTTGTGCAAAAGGAATTGGACATTCTGGGATCGCGCAACGCCCTGCCGGAGGATTTCCATGCTGTGATCAAGCTGCTGGAGGCGCGGAAATTTCCGGTGGATCAGGCCGTAAGCCTGGTCGTCCCTCTTGAGGAATCTGGGAACGCGTTACGCTCCTGGAGCGAAAGTCCGTCAAAGTTCAAGA
>CAVWVN010000002.1:0-137949 GCA_963758435.1 Terriglobia bacterium
AGGGCTGCGCTCGCTTTATGATTGCATCGCAGGATGAAGTGCCCGACGTGAGCTTCCCTTATGGAAAGATTCTGAAAGAACTGCGGGGACATGGCAAGGATCCGAAAGATGTTTGCAGGTTAATTCCTAAGATCTATCTACAGTCGTTTCGCGACTATCTCATCACCTCCCGCAACGGCGTGTCCCGCAACGGCATGCAGGAGATCATGCTTTCGAGCCTCAACTTAGAGAAAATTGAAAACATCACCGACCCATTGAGAGAACTCGCTGGTCTTCTGGTGCGCTCAGTCGCTAACGAGGATCTCAGCAATGCAATCGTCGATGCTCGTAAGTCTTCTCGCGACTTCGTCTTGGGATTATTCGTGGATCTTTCTGACTTTTGCGAGAAGTTGTCCAAACGGTTGGACAAGAGCGTGTTTCAAGACAAGGAGTACAGCAAGCAATTGAAGAGCGTGTGTGTGCAAATTTGTGATGCGATCAAAATTCATGATGCGACCGAAATTCCTGATACGGACGATAGTGGAGACGTCACGATCGCCAATGAAACCAGAGAAAATGTGAAAGATTGTCACGGCGTTTCTATATATTTTCCGTACTCCGTTCAGGAAGACGAGGATCAGCAGACCAAGAGATTGTTGGGCGAAAACGAAACCGGAATCGTAAACCTAGCGCTGGTGAAAGGTGGACGCGACCATACGGTGAAGGCACGCAATGGGAGAATTGTGGAACTTGAGGCAGATTTTGAGCAATTGCCCTTTTTTAAGGATGATGGTTGGGGCGCGTTCATCAAGCAGGGATGGTCACTTATGCTGGCCCGGAGGTTTCCCGACAAACTAGATTTGCACTACTCCGCTGAAAAGGTCGCTCAGAATCTATCGGCAGCGCTGGACGGGCGGGGGGTGGGAGGGCGGGGGCGACAGCGGGCCCAGCGACGAAATCAGGCAACTTCGGAAGCGGAACGAGGAGTTGACCAAGGAACTGGAACGGTTGGCGCTAAGACTTCCGGCCTGAGCATTGCCGACTGGATGCAGCTACTGGTGTGCAATTGCTTCTGAGGGCGGAAACGGGGGACTATGAGATGGCACATCATTGCGGCAGTGCTTGCGTGCGTTCTCTTTTCGTCTTCCACGATGAGTGGGGCTAGACATTTCAGCGTCGCTGAACGAATCGGCAGTCTTGGAATTTTGGGAGAGGAACGCAAAGAAAGCTCCGTCGGCACATCCCACGTGGATCGTGCCGACAATGTTCTATTAAAAAGAGCTGAAGATTTGGCCCAAAGGGCGGCGGTCCTTCGCAAGAAACAGAACGCCAAAAGCCTGTGGGCTGCGACCAGACTATTCAGGGAAAGTTCGCGCCTCTTTGCTGCCGGCCACTTCTATGACAAGGCGGCAGACTCACATCTTCAGATCGGTGAGATTTATCTGATCCTCAGCGAGTTCGACAAGGCGCGAAAATCTTTTGACGAAGCTTTCAAAGTCGCACAAGACGTGGAATTGCGATGCAGTGCATCGAGCGGCATCGCTCGAACGTATGCTACCACCGGGCCTTACCCTCTTGCGGACGAGTATTCACGTCAGGCATTCAGTCTGTGCGAACACCTTAGTGAAAGAGCACAAGCCGAAGCCCTCGAAGCGCATGGTGAAGTGCTCCTTTCTGGTGGTGACTATTCGGGGAGCGCGGACTTCCTCAGACGGGCCCGGACCCTTTTCGTCGCAGTAAAAGACGACAATGGAGAGGCGCAGGCCCTCCTCATGCTGGCACACGCGCTTTTTCAAGGCGGTGAAAGGCTGCCAGCTCTACAAGCCGCCGGAGAGGCCTTACGATTGTGGTTGTTGGCTGAAAACCGCTATGGAGTTGCCCGCGTGCGTGCTGCCCTGGGAATCTTCGCTGTCCTTAGGGGCGAATTTGAAACCGCGCATTGCAATTACGCTATAGCCCGACCGCTGTTCCGGGACATAGGTGATCGAGATGACGAAGCGAGTGTGCTGAATGGGTTGGGATACGTAAACCGCGCAACAGGCGATTGGCAGAAATCCGTAGAATATTACCAGGCCGCCAGGGCTGTCTTTGCGGCTGTCCAGGATTTGCTGGGAGAACACGATTCAATTAGCGGGATGGGCGAAGCCTTGGCAGTCGCAAAGAACTACAAACGACTGCTGCCTCTCTATCAGGCAGACTTGCGCCTCGGACGTAGGGCAAACGATCCTGTGGTGGTGGCATCAGCCTTTGCGCACATTGCGACTGCTTACGAAGCAGAAAGCAGGTTTGCCCAAGCCGAAACTTTTTATCGCCGTTCGCTCAAAGCCTACCGTGCGGTGGATCACATCTACGGTGAGATCGACACTCTGATCCGCATGGGTCACCTACAGACAAGTCAAGGGAAATACCTAGATGCCATTGCTTCACTCGAGCGGGCCGACGCCCTGAACGGAAAGACAGGCCAGATTGAAGAGATGGCCAAGATACAGTACGAGTTGTCCTGGATTTATCGGCGATTAAGCCGGCTGGAGGACTCCCGGTTAGCAATTGAGAAGACAATTGACATAGTCGAGAACCAGAGGATTAGTATTTCGCATTTTGACACACGCGCTTTGTACTTCGCCTCTGTCCACCGCTACTACGCTCTGTATGTACAAGTACTGATGTTGCTGCATCAACGCGACCCAGAACTCGGCTTTGCGAAGAAGGCCTTTGAGGCTTCTGAAAGAAGCAAGGTACGGTCCCTCCTGGATTTGCTGACCACATCTGATCAAGACGCCCCCTGCGATGAGCTTCTGCAAAGGCAATTGGAGGCCGTTGACGCCACCGAGGTTCATGCCATCGATGCAAAACAAGAAGCTCCGTCAGTGGCGCCGACTCTCACGCTGGAGGAGGTACAGGCGGAGATTGGAAACGAAGACACGGCTCTGCTTGAATACGCGCTCGGTGATGAAAAGAGTTATGTATGGGTTGTAGGCCCACACCAGATCACGTCCCACGAACTGCCGAAGTCAGCGCCAAATCAGGCAATCGGTGGATGCTTTTCGAAAGGCGCTCATTCCTGCACAGTTAAGGAATGGAGAAAATGCGGTCGACTACCAGGCGAGAGTGCGTAATGCAGATCAGGCATATCGCCTGAATGCGCAGCAACTATCACGATTGCTTCTTGAGCCACTTCCTCTTTCAGGGCTAAAACGCCTCCTCATTGTGCCGGACGAATCTCTCCAATACATCCCGTTTGCTGCCCTTCTACTTCCTGGCTCAGGTGCAGGCAAGGAACTTCTGGTCAAACATTTTGAAATCGACGTACTGCCTTCCGTTTCTGTACTCGGGGTTTTGCGGAAAGCAACTGGCAAGCGAGCTCCACCTACGGCCTCCGCCGCGATTTTCGCCGATCCGGTTTTTGAACCAGATGACGAGCGAGTGTCAACGCGTCGTGCAGTCGCTAAGAGGAGCTATGAAGATCGCCCCGCCAGTTTGACCCGGGCCATCCGCGACGTCGGAGGATCTCAGTACATTGCCAGACTGCCGGCTTCACGTGACGAGGCTGAGGCAATTGAAAAAGTGCTACGTTCCCCAGATCCTCAAGCTGTGCATGTTGCGCTGGACTTTGACGCTAGCCGCGCTAACGTACTCGCGGATGGGCTCACACGTTTTCGTCTGGTACACTTCGCAACACACGGGGTGGTCGACGCTCGGCACCCAGAAATGTCCGGGCTCATTCTGTCATTGGTAGATAGGAGGGGCAAAAGGCAAGATGGCTATTTGCGCCTGGGCGACATTTACAAATTGAAGCTTTCGGCCGATCTCGTGGTTCTCAGTTCCTGTGACTCGGCATTGGGCAGGGACCTGGAGTCAGAAGGGATCATAGGTTTGCCGCGTGGTTTCCTGTATGCGGGAGCCAAAAGTGTCATTGCAAGCTTGTGGAAGGTGAATGACGATGCGACCGCTACACTTATGTCTCGCCTCTATGCACGAATAAAGAAGGGCGAAAGCCCAAGTTCAGCCTTGCGCGGGGCACAACTCGAGATGGTGCAGGACGAACACTGGGCCAATCCGTACTACTGGGCAGCTTTTGTATTGCAGGGAGATTACAGATAGTAAGGACCCGCTTCATCTGGCTGCATTTTCGTAGGTCGCTATGGCACCGCAAAGGGGAGAGAAAAGGACGCTCACGCCGGAAGCATTCGGAAAGTTTCTTCGCTGGCTGTCTGAAGACGATGAGTTAGCTGTGCGAGAGTACCAGCGGATCAGGACAAAGTTGATCAGGTTCTTCATTCATAAAGGTTGTACGGATGCCGATGATCTATTCGATAAAACAGTGGACATTGTGGTTGCAAAGGTTGAATCATGCGAGGAGTATCAAAACCCGCTTGCCTATTGTTATGGAGTAGCAAGAAATGTGTGGCACGAGGACACGCGTGAGCGGAAATTCGTCCCTTTGGAGGTTGATGTCGCGTCTCCGGAGCATCAGGACCCAAGAGCGTACGAACTGGAACTACAGTGTCTAGATCGTTGCCTGGCTCGATTATCGCCCGGAGACCGCGACGTCGTAACCCGTTATCACGGCCAGCACGGGTGCGACAAGATTCCAGTCAGGCGGGGACTAGCAGATGGCGCTGGAGGGATGAATGCGTTGCGCATCCGAGTGTGCAGAATCCGAAAGGAACTGCGTATCTGTGTTGTTGAGTGTACGAAACGATTATTAAATTGATACTTTTGTGAGGTAGGGCCATGAAAAGCAATTTACCCGATCGTAGTCTGATTCGGGAGTACTTACTGGGCAGACTCGATAACGAGAAGGAGCGTGAAGAGCAGTTGAGTCATGATATTGTTGCTAATGATGAACTATCTGAGATGGTTGAATCTATCGAAGAAGAGATCATAGAGGATTTTCTGGATGGAACGCTAGATTCCGCAGACAAGAATGCTGTTAGTGCATATTTTCTGCGGCCGCCTGAGCGCAAGGAGAAGTTACGATTCGCTAGGTTGTTAAGAAATCATTTCGAAGAGCCGCATCAGTTAATCGGGACAATATCAGATACACGGCCTTCGGCTTACGCGAATGTTGTGTGGGAGAGCTCTGAGCATAGAGCACCTATTCCTTGGTGGACCCATTTCAAAACCTATGGGCAACTCGCCGCATTCGTTGTACTGGGCATCGGGAGTCTGCTTTACATATCTACCCTTCAAAAGAAAGAAGCGGGCCTTGAGTCCCAACTCGCGCAAGAGCGAGAGCATTCAGCAAGTTTGGTAAAAGAAGCCCCGATATTGAAGTCATCGTTAATACCCTTAACGTTGGTTGCGGATCGCTCTCGTGGTGATGACTCGCAGATTCCTCACATTGAGATCAAGCCTTCCACACGGCGGATCATAGTGGACATTGCTCTGCAAGGCCATAGCCCGGGTCCCTTCAATGTGCATCTTGAAACCAAAGCTGGGAATGGCCCGATATGGTCAGCCCGGCTGCTACCGCTCGTTTCATCTTCTGGCGACACTCGGTTGGTGTTCGACTTACCAGCGCAGGGAATGGAATCCGATGTGTACTCTTTTCTTGTCTCGGCGCCGCTTCCGGGATCAGGAAGCGAAAAGCATTACGATTTTCGCGTTGAGCTAGCACATTAGGTCGTCGCAATCTCAGCGTGGATTGGTCTGACCTGCCCTCGAAAAACTCAACCAGCTAGAATTGGGGACCTCACGTCGCGGCGGTAGCGACGAAGGAGGACCTTAGCCATGAAGAGAGCGCGATTTAGCGAAGAGCAGATCGTGGGGATTCTGAAAGAGCACGAGGCGGGGCGGAAGGTGGCAGAGTTGGCCCGCGAGCACGGTGTGAGCGAAGCCACGCTGTATGGTTGGAAGAGTAAGTACGGCGGGATGGAAGTGGGCGAAGCGCAACGGCTGAGAAGTCTGGAAGATGAGAACCGCCGGTTGAAACATTTGGTGGCTGACCTCAGCCTGGACAAAGAAGCGCTGAAGGCGATCGTGCGAAAAAACGGTTGGAGCTTGCCGGCTTAAGGGCGGACGCGGCGTTTGCGATGGAGCAGTTTGGCATGAGCGAACGCCGGGCTTGCAGGCTCGTGGAGCTAGACCGCAGCAGTTATCGTTATGAGCCGCGAGCGGACCACAACGCGCAACTGCGGGAAGAGTTGGTGAAGTTGGCGCGGCAGAAACCGCGTTACGGTTACCGGCGTTTGCATGTGCTGTTGAACAAGCGCGGGCATCCGGCGAGTGCACAGCGGATTTACCGGTTGTATCGGGAGGAACGGCTGATGGTGCGACGGCTGAGGAGGAAGCGGTTGGTGCGTCCGGCGAACGAGGGACGGCTGTTGTTGCGCTCGAACCAGGAGTGGGCACTGGACTTCGCCTGTGATGCCTTGGCGACGGGCCGCGGAATCCGCATTCTGGCCATCGTCGATGCATTCACCCGGGAGTGCCTGACGTTGGAGGTGGATACGAGTTTGTCGAGTCAGCGCGTAACTCGCGCTCTGGAGCAAGCGATCGAGCAGCGCGGCATGCCGGAATCGATTCGTTGTGACAACGGGCCGGAGCTAACCTCGCGGCATTTCTTGGGCTGGTGCGAGGAGCGCAAGATCCAGTTGATCCACATTCAGCCGGGACGGCCGATGCAGAACGGCCACGTGGAAAGCTTCAATGGACGACTGCGAGATGAGTGTTTGAACGCCAGCTGGTTTCGTAACCTGGCCGATGCCAGGGCAGAAGATTTCTAACTGGCGAGAGGAGTACAACAGCGAGCGACCGCACAGTAGCCTGGGCTATCGCACGCCCAACGAGTTCGCCGAAACGCTGAGATCCTCACTTCTACATGGATGAGAAAATCGAGGCAGGTCATGGTCAATTAAGAACAGCACTCCAATCCAGGCAGCGTCAGGATGTGGCATGGCGAAACGCGGGTGGGTGGCGTATTGCGGCGCTTCGTAGGGACGAAGTTTTCTTTCAATAGCGGAGTCTCTGGTGAGAAAAACAAGAGGTGCACAATGCTATATGGGATCAGAAATCTAGTACCATCGATATCGCTTTGGCTGATGATCCATGCCAGCAAACGCACAGACGACAGCGACGCGGCCGAGAGTTGATTTCGCCACTTACCTGAGTGGCAGTTTGAACACTGCCACTGTGGGCCTGGCAGTCGATTCCAAAGGTTATATGTACGTCACCGGAATTACATCGGCCAGCGATTTCCCTACTGGGGACACGGGGAGCATGAATTTACCGTCAACGCCCGATGCGTACCAAACGTTCAACCACAGCAACACTGGAGCCGGCTTCTTGGCAAAGTTCGATATCCCGCCCTGCACGTTGAGCAGCACAATTCCGTCGATTACGATTTGCGCTACGCCGGACGGAGCAACGGCGAAGTCCCCAGTCCTCGTTGCTGCTGGAGCTACTGATGACCACAAGGTCACGGGCATGATTCTGCACGTTGACGGCGCGAGGAAGTTTTCGATTCCGAACAACAGTCACTTGATACGAGGGTCTCTCTACAGACTGGTTCACACAGACTGACGGTCAAAGCGTGGGACACAGCCGGACGTGTAATCAGCACAACTGAATACGTTCATGTTCAATGATTAAAGCTCGGCGGCGTTGCAACAGTAAAGAACCGTCGTTGCGTTACCTCCGCCGTGTCAAGTAAGAGTCCGGGATGGTCAGTGGAGACTAGAAAACTACAGTTTGCTAACGCCTCATAATGGCGGACGAGAAATCGACTGATCACTGGTTTCCGAGCAGTCCAGTTTGGCCAAGTTCTCTAACGCGGCGTCACTGTGGGGTAGAGCGGGTCGATCACAGTCCACGCGGTGGCTCACCCTAAACGGCATGCTTGTGACGCCGTTGTGGCCGGAGAGGGGCGCAAAGGCCACATCTGGAAGGGAACTGGGGTCAATTAGGCATTTGTCAAGACCGCGTCGGACGCAGTCAGAAGTAATTGAATGCACTGGAGTGACCTGCCCCCAGCTTTCGTTCACGTAAGAATACGACAAGTTACAACTGCCCTATCTCCGGTTTGAGCGGGGATGGGGGTCTGGGGCAAGGGGCCGGGAGGGTATAAATAGAACTGTGTAAACGGCCATGGGAGGAAGAAAATAGGAGACCCCATGGCCATCGATAAGAAGCTGATCGACCAACTGCTCACCGACTACAAGAAGCCCGAGGATATCATCGGGGAGAACGGCCTGCTCAAGGAACTGACCAAAGCCATCCTGGAGCGGGCCTTGCAAGCCGAGATGACGGACCATCTGGGCTACGAGAAGCACGACCCAGCGGGCCACCACCGGGGCAACTCGCGTAACGGGAAAAGCCAAAAAACCTTGAAGGGCGAGTTCGGCAAGTTGGAATTGGAGACACCACGCGACCGCCAGGCCACGTTCGATCCCAAGATCGTGGCCAAAGGGCAGACCCGCTGGACCGGCTTCGACGACAAGATCATCTCGATGTACGCGCGGGGCATGACGACGCGGGAGATTCAGGGGCACCTGGAAGAGATCTACGGGATCGAAGTCTCCCCGACGTTGATTTCCAACGTGACCGATGCCGTGGTCGAGGAAGTGAAGCTGGGGCAGAACCGGCCGCTGGAAGAGTTGTATCCCATCGTGTATCTGGACGCGCTAATGGTGAAGGTGCGCGATGAGGGCCACATCCGGAACAAAGCCATCTACGTGGTGCTGGGCGTGAACCTGGAGGGGCAGAAGGAAGTGCTGGGGCTGTGGGTGGCGCAGAGCGAAGGAGCGAAGTTCTGGCTGCAGGTGCTGACGGAGTTGCAGAACCGAGGGGTGAAGGACATCCTGATCGCCTGCGTGGATGGGCTGAAGGGATTTCCGGAAGCCATTGAGGCGATCTATCCCCGGACCGAGGTGCAGCTCTGCATCGTGCATCTGGTGCGGGCCTCGCTGAACTACGTGCCTTGGAAATTACGCAAGCCAGCGGCCACTGATCTGCAGTTGATTTATCGAGCGGCGACGGTGGCCGAGGCCGAGCAGCATCTGGCG
The DNA here is from genome assembly GCA_963758435.1 of Terriglobia bacterium. GTDB lineage: Bacteria > Acidobacteriota > Terriglobia > Terriglobales > Acidobacteriaceae > JAIQFF01. Next base: position 8,985 of record CAVWVN010000002.1, read on the forward strand.
GAACTGGAGAGCAAGTGGAAAGCCTATCCGAGCGTCAGCCAGGTGTGGCGGCGAAACTGGGCACGGATCACTCCGTTTTTCCACTACCCGCCTGACATCCGCCGAGCCATCTATACCACCAACAGCGTGGAATCGCTGAACCGGTCGCTGCGCAAAATCATCAAGACGCGCGGCGGATTCCCCAACGAAGAAGCCGCGCTGAAGCTGTTGTTTCTGGCGTTGCGGCAAGCGGCCAAGAAGTGGACGATGCCGATTCATCACTGGCGAGAAGCGTTGAATCACTTCACGATTCTGTGGCCGGAACGGATGCCGGCCCTGGAGCGGGTGGCGTCATGAAACCGCAAACCTTTTCGAAAATCGCTGAGCGAGGGAAGGGGAAATTCCCCCCTTCCCTCGCGCACCCATCCCCAAAAACTAGACCTGGCCGTTTACACAGAAGAGTTGACATACCTGGGGCCGGCGTTTGAGGCCTCTTGCCCCAGTTCAGCTCTGTAGAAGTTCGCCGCCTGAGCTGCGGCAAATTCCTTCGGTGTTTTGTATCCCAGACTACTGTGCGGTCGCTCCTCGTTGTACTCCGTCCGCCACGCCGCGATCTTGCGTCGCGCGTCGAACAGATTCTGAAACCAGCTCAGGTTCAAACACTCTTCCCGCAGCCGTCCGTTGAAAACTTTCGACTCGCCCATTCTGCATCGGCTTTCCCGGCTGAATGTGCACCAACTCGATCTGCCGCTCCACGCACCACGCCAGAAAATGCCGACTGGTGAGTTCCGGCCCATTGTCGCAGCGGATCGCCAACGGCTGTCTGCGTTCGGCCACGATCTGCTTCCAGCACTCGCGTCACTCTCCGGCTGGCGAAACTGGTGTCGACTTCCAACGCCAGACACTCTCGCGTGTAAGCATCCACCACGCTCAGCACCCGGATCGTTCGGCCGCACTCTACCGCGTCGTGCACAAAGTCCAGCGCCCACTCCTGATTCGCCGAAGTTCGCACCACGAGCGGCTTTCCCTCCCGCACGCAATGCTTGCGCTTCTTCCGCCGGATCGCCAATCCCGCCTCCCGATACACCCGATGCAACCGCTTGTGGTTCACGTGCTCTCCGCTTCGTTGCAACAGCACCTGCAGTCGCCGATACCCGAAGCGCGGCTTCTCCCGCGCCAACTCCACCAGCTCGCGTCCGCAGCGGCTCATCTGTTCGCAGCGACCGGTAACGATACGTCGTCACCGCCATTGTCATCAGTCGGCAGGCTCGCCGCTCGCTGAAGGCATACTCTTGCTGCACCTGCTCGATAGCTGCCTTCAGCGCTACGAGCTCCAACCGTTTTTTCGGATCACCGACTGCAGTGCTTCCTTGTCCAGACTCAGATCCGCCACCAGCTTCCGCAGCTTCGTGTTCTCATCCCGCAGTTGTTTGGCTTCCTGCGCTTGGCTCACATCCATCCCACCGTATTTTGCTTTCCATGCGTAGATCGTGTGTTTCGATACGCCTGCCTCCCGCGCCACGTCTTCCGCTTTACGTCCCGCTTCCAGTTGTTTCAGCACCCCGATGATCTGCGCCTCTGTGTGCCTGCGTCTTCGACATACCCGCTTCCCCTTTCCTTCGCTGAAATCATACTCAGCTTTGTGCGGAAAGCGGGGAGCAGGTCAGGAGGTCGATCCACTTCTATGCCCTCAAAATCCGCCGGTACTTAGTACCTTGGGGGTTCAACTCCCCCTCCCGGCACCAGTCCAGCAACCACCGAAGATTCTCAGGGATGGTCGAAGCAGGCGCCAGAACTTCGGTGCATTTCGCCGTGCTCTCTCTCAATCTGGTGTTGGCCCATTAATAGTTTGGCATCTGTGTCAAAATACACCGGTTAGCACAAAATGTGCCATGGATCTGCAGCAGTTCGGCTAAGCCTTGGCCGGTATGCCTCATCGAGCACAAGCCCGAAAAGGGGGGAACTTTCGGTGCCATTGGCTCGTATTCATTCACGCACGCGTTGCCGGGTGACTCCCATGAAATTTCTGGTCCTCTCGCTTTGTCTCTTATTCTTCGTGCTCAACTCGGTTGCACAAGAACCGGTGAAAACTGTGAAAGTGGGGCAAGATCACTTCGAGGCGGATTTTCCTTCGGGCGGACAAATACGAATGCACATCCGGTCTGGAGTGGTCAAAATCGTGGGCAGCGACGCCAGCAAGATTCAGGTTCACTACGCCGGCAACAACGCGGGCCAGTACAAAGACGTCAAAGTGAGCTTGAAAACTGTTGGAAATAGGGGCGAACTGAATATCGGCGGAGGACCGCGCAATCAGTTCGAAATTGAAGTTGCGGTTCCGAAAAACAGTGGTCTCCATCTGCGTGTCGCGGCGGGCGAGGTCGAAGTTGCCGGTATCACAGGCGACAAGGATGTGGAACTCTCGTTCGGCGATCTGACGGTCGGAGTCGGCAAGGCCGATGACTACGCTCACGTGGACGCCTCCGTTTATTCAGGTGAGTTGGATGCGGAGCCCTTTGCTATTTCGAAAGGGGGACTGTTCCGCTCCTTCCAGAAGCAGGGGCCCGGCAAATATCGGCTTCATGTCCACGTGGGAGCGGGAGACCTGACGCTAAAGCAAGGCAGCTAACCTGCAGGGTGAACAGGCGGCCTGGTTGATACGATCTCTCTGCCAGCGGCTCTAGCACACTGCCGCAGTTCCCGGATCAGGACCGCGCGAATCGAATCCAAACAGATCAACCTAAGGCGCTCGCCAGCGCTGGAAGAAAATGCCGTCGGAAATTTGCCCAACCGTCAGAACCCGCCCGTGAACCCAGACTTCTCCTGAGTAACCCCCTTTGAAAACTGCCTCCGGTGTTGCCGAGGTACGTCGTTTTCGACTCTGGTAGCATCCAAACCATGCGCGGTTGTTGGATCGTAATAGCTTGAGGGCGAATGGAAAATATTGAGGGAGCCTAGCTTGTGAGAACCTTGGCCATCATCCTGGCGTTTGTATTGGCTGTGGGCTATCCCATTGAGACCGAGGGCTACGCTGTTCTTGCCCACGAAGCCATTGTGGACAGCGTATGGAATACGACCATACGCCCCTTACTACTGAAGCGCTTTCCTGACGCGACCCCGGCGCAAATCAAAGAAGCACATGGCTACGCATACGGCGGCGCCATCATCCAGGACATGGGTTACTATCCGCACGGAAGCTTTTTCTTTAGCGACCTGACGCATTATGTGCGCAGCGGAGACTTCGTCCTGGCGCTGCTTCGCGATGCCAACGACATCAACGGCCTGGCGTTTGCTCTTGGCGCCTTGGCTCACTATGTCGCGGACAACGATGGTCATCCCATGGCCACAAATCGGGCGGTTCCAATCCTGTATCCCAAGTTGAAAAAGAAATATGGCGACTCGGTTACCTATGAACAGGACAAGCTGGCGCATGTGAAGACGGAATTTGGGTTTGACGTCCTGGAAGTCGCCCGCGGGCGATACGCCCCGGACAGCTACCATAATTTTATCGGCTTCGGAGTTGCGGTTCCGCTCCTGGAACAGGCGTTCCAGGAAACCTACGGTTTGGATCTGAAAGGCGTTCTTTCTGACGAAGACAAAGTTGTCGGTTCATATCGTCACGATGTCAGCCAGCTCATTCCCAAGGCGACGCGTATTGCCTGGAGTCTGAAAAAAGACGAGATCATGAGGGATCAGCCCGGCATGACGAAAAAGAGGTTCCTCTATAATCTCTCGCGCGCCAGTTACCGAAAGAACTGGGGAAACAATTATCACCCGCCCTCTCTTGGCGAAAGGTTCATCGCTTTCCTCGTTCGCATCATTCCCAAATTTGGGCCCCTGAAGGTGCTGCAACTGAAAACACCTACCCCCGAGACGGAGCGAATGTTCGAAGCCAGTTTCAACTCGACCTTGGATCGCTATCGACAGCTGCTGAGCCAGGTGGGCAGCGAACAGCTTCATTTACCCAACGACAATTTTGACACCGGTGAAATAACCGGCCCTGGAAAATATCGCCTCAATGACGAGACCCACGGCCAGTTGCTCGACGCGCTGGCGAAGCAGGATTTTCGTGGTGCATCGCCGGAGGTCCGGGCCGAACTGCTGGAATTCTTTGGGCATCCGGATGCGCCTTACGTGATCAAACGGAAGCCCAAGGATTGGGCAAGGGTTCAGGCCGAACTTGAACAATTGAAAAACGTAGCTCCGCCCGCGGTCACGACGGCCGACCCCTGCCGATCCTGTCCGTCGCCGGAGTGATGGCGACTGAGATCCGGCACAGTTTGAAGCCGTGAAATCAGCCGGCAGCTGAGCGAGGTTAAGAACACGACGTCGCCGGACTTCATCTTTCGGTTGATTGAGCTGTTAAGCCTCCTATAGGGTGGTGCTGGAGTTGCTCCCTGGACATTTATCTGGTTGACGGAACTTACGAGTTGTTCCGGCACTACTACGCTCTGCCGTCCGCGCGGGACCATGAGGGTAGGGAAGTAGCCGCGGTCCGGGGTGTCCTCGGGTCGGTGCTGGGCATGATCAAGGGCGGCGCTACGCACATCGCGGTCGCGACCGATCATGTTATCGAATCATTTCGCAATGACCTGTGGCCGGATTACAAGACTGGCGAAGGCATCGAGCCCGACCTGCTGGCGCAATTTCCCTTGCTTGAAGTGGTGCTCTCGGCGGCCGGCGTTTTGGTCTGGCCTATGGTTGAGTTCGAGGCGGACGATGCACTGGCGGCTGCAGCAGTGGCGGCGGCGCAGGATCCACGGGTCGAACGTGTGATCATCTGCACGCCCGACAAGGACCTGGCCCAGTGCGTGCGCGGCACTCGCATCGTCCAACTCAACCGCCGGACGCGCGTCACCATGGACGAGTCCGGTGTCATCAAGAAGTTCGGAGTCTCACCAGAATCGATCCCCGACTATCTGGCACTGGTGGGCGATTCCGCCGACGGCTATCCCGGACTTCCAGGCTGGGGCGCGAAGTCGTCGGCCGCCGTCCTGGCCAAGTTTGTCCATCTGGAGTCGATTCCGTCAGACGTTAGGGAGTGGCGCGTGAACGTCACCAACGCGAGTGCTCTCGCCGCCACGCTCTCGCGGGAACGCGAACGTGCGCTGCTTTTTCGCACCCTGGCCACGCTCCGGACCGACATTGCGCTTTTTGAGGACGTGGATCAGCTGCACTGGAAGGGTCCCACCGATACTTTTGACGCGCTCGCGGCTCGTCTGGACGCTGCCCGCACTGAACGGCGATCAGGAACGCAGCCTTCCCGGGGAGGGTCGTAACGGCCTCGGACAGTCGGGAGGGGTAACCATGAATTTCCCCGCTAAAGTTGTCCTCCCGGACACTGTCTTCGGACGACCTTGGTGTTTTGCCCCTTGGCAGAGTGATCGCTAGGATGGTCACGAGCCCTTCCCTGGAGATAAGCAATGCTTCGTTTGTTGACGGCCATTGGCACTTTAGTCTCACTGTTGTCGTCCATCACCGCCGGATCAAAGACCAGAGGTGCGACGAACCATGCCGAGACGTCGCAGTGGTCGCTTGCCGTGAAAGCGAACGATCAATTTGACAATTGGACCTGAAGTCCGCAAGGATAGCCGGGTTCATGCGGAGGAGGCCATCATGACGACCAATGACACGGGAGACTGGCGCGACCTCTTTGATGTGGCTTTGTTTGAGCCGAGCCGGGTCAAGCTGCGAAAGCGCATCGAACATGCCAGGCATGCCATCAACGAGCGGCTTGATGTTTTGATGAAGCAGCCCGGCGAGGGCGGGAGGGAAGTGTCGGAGCGGATCGCGCTCAACGACGCGTTGACCACGCTGACTGAGCTGCACCGGATCGTCTATGCCCGGAAGCCGGGCGCACATGTCGGCGGCGAAGGTGGCAGAGCCGCAAGTTAAAGCGGAGCCGGAGCGCTGGCATACCAGGGCAGGAGATCTTCATGTCGATGCAACCAGCCCTGCAGGCAGAGTTTTACAGGAAAAAATTCACTTGGCGATAAAACCATTCCCGGATTCCATTCCAACCGAGCTCCCACCGGCCAAGCTCTATCTCGATGACATAAACGAGATTTTGCAGATCCTTACCGATTCCAGCGAGGATTGTCAGGCCAGCTTCGTGGTCGGCAAATCGAAGTGTGACACGCTGGAGGATCTGCAAGACCTGCGGGGACGCACCACCCGTTTCGTGCTGAACATCTCCTCCCCGGGAAAGCACCAGACTCTTGAACTCTCGCCCTCCGCGACCCGCATACACATCCATGAAATTGGCGACCAGTTGCCGGCCTGGTCAAAATATGTGAATGTGGCTGCAATCTTTGAGAGGAGGAGGCTAAGGCTGAAATCTTTCGTACGTTCGGCAGCTTCGTGGGTGTTTGCGGCCTTATGGCTGGTGGCGGTTGCAGTCTGGATATTCGCACCACATGTCGCCAGGCCCTTCTCAATCTACAAATTGCCTAACATCGCGAGCGGCTTTTTGCTGGCGGTTGCGGTCGTGTATTACTTTGTCAGTTCGCACAGCATTGTTTATCTGCGGTATCCGAAAAGAGTTGGCGTGGGACGGTGGCTGGAAGATCACAAACCGGAAATTATTGTGGGCGCTGTATGCGCTGTGCTGGCAGTGATTGCCACCCAGGTTGTAGAAAAGGTTTGGAAGTGAATTGCCGCGCTGACAGGGTGAGAGCGAAAAAAAGCGCCCATCGAGCCGCGGAACTTCCTCTTATATAGGGGTCCTTCGACTCCGCGAGATGTTTCGCAAGCGAAACCTCTCGCTCCGCTCAGGATGACAGTCGGTTACTCCGCAGAACTTACTACCGCTTTGTTTTGACTTCTCAGGATCTCTCCCACCAGGAACAGGTCGGTCAGCAGCGCCCGGAGATGGACTGAGGCGTTCAGATTGTCGATCAACTGGGAACTGATGGCAGGTTGGGCCCGCACCAGTTCGAGAGCGGCCAGCGAATCCTGCGCATCCCGGCCAAGGACGGAAATAAAAGCCTGATACTTCGCGGCGGGCTCAAGTCCTGATTCCGCTATCGCACCCGAACAGCTCGCGGCCAGTCCGTTCAGAGCGCTGGCGGCGCGCTGCAGGAATTCGCGGACCTGCCCGCCGGACTGACTGCCTTGTTCTGTGGGCAGGCCCTGGCCGGCATAGGCCAGCATGAACTCATAGCACTCTTCGATGGCATCGCAGCGCTCGAGAAAATCAGTCGCCATCGGCCATCCCTCGAGGCGCGTTGGGCGACGCCTCGACCACCCACCGCTTTGGATCGTGCTCTTTCAGATAAAACTCCCGGCTCATGGTACCCACAATCATCGACGCGGTAATGGGGAGCTTCTCCGGCCGGATGGCGAAATAAACGTGCACGATGACCAGCGTGATCAGGCCGACGCCCGCCAGTCCGTGCAGCACATACATCAGGCCCCAGGTCATGTCGCTGAACAGATAAGGATTGCGCGGAAAGAAAATGGTGCGCACGCGGGACATCATGAACACACCGGTAAGGATCACAGACATCCCGGTCACGATGATCGCACCGTGGTAGAGCTTGTTCTCCAGGGGATACTTGGCAAACTTGCGCGGCAGAGCCGAAGACCTGCCCATGAAGCGCTGAAACCTCTTCCACGCGTCTTCGAGATCGGCCCGGTCCGGCCAGATGGACCAGAAGTCCAGATAAAACGACGCGTGGATGATGTGAAAGATAATGGAAATCGTAAGGACGGTGCCCGCAATCCAGTGGTACGTCACCCAGTCGAAGCGGACGCCCACCTTGGGCAGGAATGCAGTAAACAGCAGTGTGAACATGGACACTGCCATGATCCAGTGAAAGAGCCTCGCCGCCAGCGAATGTCGGGGAACGCGGGCGGGCAACTGCGCGGCAACTTTCGGCGAAGCGTCGGCCGCGAATTCTTTCTCTTTGGCAAAGTACCGGACGTAAATCGCATGCACAATGAGGAACAGCATGCCCGCGATGAGCGCAACCCAAATCAGAAACCACGCGATGTGGATCGGGACGTTCTGCCCTAGAGGACTGGTCGCCCATTCTATGATGCCCATGCTGCCTCCTGCACGCCGCTGATGGAACGCTTCACCAGGTTCCGCATCAGCGGAATCTTGTAGGCGTTGAACTGCAGCGGGACCGCTCCCTGTACCGCCAGTTTTCCTGCCATCTCACCGGTTGCGGCGCTGCGCTGCTTTCCGCGCACTGAGTCTTCCACCGCCTTCAGCCGCAGCGGACGAGCGGCGGCGCCGTTTACCGCAATGCGGATGTTCTGAATCGTATCTCCTGACAAGATCATGGCCGAAGCCACGTTCAGGAGAGGGAAGTCCCATACATTCCGGTCCCGGACTTTTTCAAAATAAAACTGCGCTCCTGCCCAGGTGGACGGAATGCGAATCGCGGTCAGCAAATGCCCAGGCTCGAGAATGTTCATGTGGGTGATGTCGATCTCGGGCCCCAGGAAATAGTCCTCGGCATCCACCACCCGCTCGCCTTTGGGAGTTCGAATGACAAACCTGGCGTCGAGCGCGATCAACGCCGGGGCGGAATCAGACGGATTCACAGCCACACATCTCTCAGCATGCAGAATCGCGTGCTCGCGATTTCTCCCCACGGGAGTATCGGCGTAGCAGATGTTGCCGCCGGCACGGTAGCAGGGCCAGCCCGCGCGATAATACCAGCAGCGCGCATCTTGCGACACGTTGCCGCCGAGCGTGCCCTGGTTGCGAATCTGCGGCGATGCCACCAGTTCCGCGGCCTGCGCCAGCAGCGCGTATTTTTCCTTGACGACTGGGTGGTGCACAACTTCCGTGAGCGTCGTCATCGCGCCGATTTCGATGCCGTCAGCGGTCGTGCGCACGCCCTTGAGGTCGTCGACCCCGCTCAGATCGACGAGTGCTTTCGGTTTCTTGATGCGATCCTTGAGCCAGTCGAAGCTGTCGAGTCCGCCCGCCATCACCCAGGCGTCTTCTCCGTGCTGTTGGAGAAGCTTTTGGGCGTCGGCGATGGAGGTCGGCTGATACAACTGGAACGCCGGCATGATGTCTCGTATTACAGCCATGATTCTCTCCGTTCCAAATCGCCCTTAGATGAATGCGGTCAAGGGGTCCTGCATGGGCCGCCCGGCTTCGAGCGAGGTCAGAATCGTGTCCAGGTTAACCGGCGCGCGACGATAGATTTCATCGCCCAGCGCATCCGAGAGAGCGTTCAGGATAGCGCCGCAGCCGCCGCCCACCGGTGGTTCACCGATGCCACGCGCGCCCACGGGCGTCTCCGGGTCCGGAATGTCCAGCGCCGCCCATTGCATGTCCACAGGTACATCGAGGATGGTGGGAGGCTTGGTGTGGTAAAACCGGCGCGAAACCGTGTGGCCGTATTGCGGATCGAACACCCACTTCTGCCCGATGGCGTGGCCGATGCCCAGGATCGAGCGCCCGAGCACCTGTCCACTCAGCGCCTTGGGATGAATCACCGTCCCAACGTCAGCGACCGCGAGAAAGTCGGTGATGTAGTACTTGCCGGTTTCGGTATCGACCTCCACTTCCGCGAAGCTGGCGACGTAGGAGAATGTCTGGCCATCGTGCGGATACTTATCCTTGGCGGCGGCGACCAGGCCCTGTCCTGTCAGACCCGCGATGGAAGCCTTGGTGTACTTGTTTACATCTTCCGGCGCTTCGTGACCGTCATATTTACCGCCCAGGTGAATGGCCTGCTGCGCCGCCTGCGCCAGGGTCATGCTCTTGCCGCCGCCTTTGTGGAAGACGCGTTCATTGGCCACTTCATACTGCTCCGGTTTGCCGCCGTAGGTTTTGGCCGCGATTTCCTGCAGCTTCGTCCGGGCGTCCGTCGCCACCGCATGCGCCGCCCGCGTCATGGCGTGAGTGGTCTGGCTGCCTCCGGAGACGCACGTCCAAGGCAGGTTCTGCGAGGTATTGCCCCAGATGACATCGCACTTCTCCCACGGCACACCCAGCACCTCGGCCACGACACGGTGAACATCACTGATGGACTCTGTGCCCAGGTTGCCGATTCCTGACTGGATCGCGATCCGGCCGTCAGGCCGGATAACGATGAGCCCGTCGTATCCGGTAGAACCGGCGAAGAACGCGCTTGAGGATACGCCCACCCCGCGCACCTTGGTCCCGCTGCGCTTGGGACGTGCGATCCGCTCTTTCCATTTGAACTGTTCCGCGCCGCGATCGAAGGCCTCTTTGAGAAAGGCGCTGGTCGAGTGTCCACGCTTGCCGTTCATCTCCGGCCCGAAGGGCGCCTTGCCCTCCGGCGCGTTGACCTTTCGAATCTCCACCTGGTCGAGCGACAGTTGACGCGCCGCCTTGGCCAGAATCGGCTCCATGAGGATGATGCCCTGCATGCCGCCAGGTGCGCTCTGCGGGCCCCGGGGCGGAGTGTTGGTGAGCACGGTAACGCCCCGCCAGCGCATCGCCGGCGGCTGATACAACAGCGAAACGATTCTCCCGGAAGCATTCGCGTCGCCCACTGCATCGTAGGGACCGTTGTTGCAGATGGCGTACATGTCCACTGCGGTGATCCGGCCGTCCTTGGCCAAGCCAACTTTCATCCGGCCCTGGAAACCGGGCCGCGCGCGGCCGATGAAAAATTCTTCTTCGCGGCTGATCCGCATCATCACCGGGGCATTGGCCTTCTTCGATAGCAGTGCCGGAATAATCGCGAAAATGTAGCCGGTGGCCTTACTGCCGAAGCCGCCGCCGGTGTATTCGCTGATGAGCACAATCTGGTTGGGATCCATGTTCAACCATCGTCCCAGGCCGGCCAGGGTCTGCACTGTACTCTGTGTCCCCATGTGGACGAAGACTTTACCGTTCTGCCAATAAGCCAGAGTGGTGCGGGGCTCGAGCGTCTCATGGCTGGTGTCCGGCGTGACAAAGGTTTCATCCAGCACCAGTGCGGCGTTCTTGAGGCCAGCGTCTACGTCGCCGTAAGACCACTCGTCTTGCGCCTTGCCCATGGGCAGGCGCCCCTGCTTCAGCTCGGCGAAGTCAGCATCGGTCCACTTGAGTTCTCCAATCTGGGGCGGCGGGGGACTTGGCGGCTTCTCCCCCGGCTTGGCCGGAGGCGCCGGCTGCCTGATCCAGACGTTGCCCTGGGTGCGCGCGTTCGGCCCGTTGGGGCGGAGGCTGTCCAGCGGATCGACCACGAACGGGAGATGTTCAAACTCGATTTCAATTTTCTCGATGGCCTCGGCGGCCGTCAGTTCGTCCACCGCCGCCACGGCCAGAACGGGCTCGCCCTGATAGGTCGGTTCCATGGTGAGCGCCTTTTCGCCTTGCAGGTTGGCCTTGATCACGACTCCCAGATCGGTCACGCTGTCGGCGGGCGCGGGGAGATCGTCCTGGGTAAGAATCGCCTTGACCCCAGGCATGGCCAGCGCCTTGCTCAAATCGAGATGTTTGACGCGTCCGTGGGGCACGGGGCTGAGCAGCAACTTGCAGAAAAGCATGCCGTCGGCGCGATAGTCTTCGGCGTATTTCGATTTGCCGGTCACTTTTGCGTAGAGGTCGGGCGTGGGGTAGTCCTTGCCGATGAGCTTGTATTTGGCTCCGAACTTTTGTTGGGCGGGCTTGCTGTCTGGGCTAGGCATGGTTCACCTTCCTCATGTTTTCTGCGCCTTTCATCATGGCAGTGAGGATCTTGTCGTAATCCTGGCAGCGGCACAGATTTCCGGAGATGCCGTGCGCCAGTTCCGACCGGCTAGGATTGGGATTGGTCTTCAGGTAGCCGACGGTCGCCATGATGAAGCCGGACATGCAGAAGGCGCACTGGAATCCCTGTTCATCGATCACACCCTGCTGTACCGGGTGCAGCTTGCCGTCGGCGCTGGCCAGACCTTCGATGGTCTGGACTTTCCTGTTCCGAACCGTATGGGTAAGCACGGAGCAGGAGTAATGCGGGACGTCGTCGATAAGCACGGTGCAGGCCCCACACTCGGCGCGGTCGCAGCCCAGCTTGGTGCCGGTGAGTCCCAGTTTGTAGCGCAGGGTCCAGGCCAGTGTCTCCTGTTTCATGACGTCAACCCGCCGAGGCTGGCCGTTGACGCTCAGCGTGATGAGCCTCTCGCCCACGCTGCCGGTGGTATCGCCAAACACCGTGGAGGCGCGAAAAAGATAATTCGCCGAGGACACCGCGACGCCGCTGCTGATGACCCCTTTGATGAAGTTGCGCCGCGAAATTCCCTTCGCCGTTTCGTCCATCATTTTGTCCAATGGGTCATCCATGCAGGGCCTCCTCTTCACGTACATTCAACTCCCAACCGGCTATTTTTTGCAACCTCCAAAGCCCTGTCAAACGAGAAATTCTAAGCGATACGTTAAGCCCTACAGCATGATTGGATTTGACCATTGTTCGCCCGATAACGCGGCAATCTCCCCCACCCGGGGTCATCCTGAGGGACTTCAGTCCCGAAGGATCTGGCGTGTACGGCACCCGCGCTCGCCCACGCCGCACACCGGCTGCGTGCCGGATGCTTTGCGAGCCCAGAATGACGCCTCCGGATTCAAGAGGCAGAACTCAGACTGAGGCCTCTTACCATGTCAACCACAGGTTTACAAAAACCAGGCAGGAATGATACGTTCCGCGGTTATTTCCGTTACCATTTAGCGCGAGGGAAACGATGACACTTCGGTGGATGTGCGGTTTGATGCTTGCCCTGACCCAACTGACTTCGGCCCAGACTGTCCCTTCCGTTCCACCATCCGGCCAGATTGCTGGATATAGCTCGGCAAACTCACCCGTCGAGAGCGATTGGGAGAAGAAGTTCCGGGAGGGCATTTCGCCGGCGAACATTCGCGAAAACATGCGGCGCCTGAGCGCCCGGCCCCACCACGTGGGATCGCCGTACGACAAAGACAACGCCGAATGGATTCTCGCAAAATTCAAAGAGTGGGGATTCGACGCGAAGATTGAGAGCTTCAACGTTCTGTTTCCCACGCCGAAGGTCCGCGTGCTTGAAATGCTGCAGCCGACCAGATTTCAAGCCAAGCTGCAAGAGCCGGTGTTGGCTGTCGATCCCACCAGCGGCCAGACCGCCGAGCAACTCCCGACTTACAACGCCTATTCAATCGATGGCGACGTGACCGCCCCGCTGGTGTACGTGAACTACGGCAATCGCGAAGATTATGAGCAACTCGATCGCCTGGGAATTTCGGTCAAGGGCGCCATCGTGATTGCCCGCTACGGCTCGGGCTGGCGCGGCATCAAACCCAAAGTTGCTGGCGAGCACGGAGCGGTTGGCTGCATCATTTATTCCGACCCGGATGGCGACGGCTATTACAACGGTGACGACTATCCGAACGGGGGCTGGCGGCCGCGAGAGGGCGTGCAGCGGGGCAGCGTGATGGACACGGACTATCCCGGCGATCCCCTGACGCCGGGTGTGGCCGCGACCGCCGACGCCAAGCGCCTCTCCATCAAAGAGGCCAAGACGATCACGAAGATTCCCGTGCTCCCGATTTCCTATGCGGACGCGCTTCCATTGCTCTCGGCGCTCCAGGGCCCGGTCGCTCCCGAAAGTTGGCGCGGGGCGCTGGCCATCACTTATCACATCGGTCCCGGGCCCGCCCAGGTGCACCTCAAGGTTGAGTCCAACTGGGACCTCAAACCGCTTTACGACGTCATCGCCACGCTGCCGCGTTCGGATGGCGGCCGGCAGTGGGTGCTGCGCGGCAATCATCACGATGCCTGGGTGAACGGCGCGGACGATCCCATTTCCGGGCAGGCCGCCATGCTCGAGGAAGCGCGCATGCTGGGCGAACTCCATCGCCAGGGGTGGACGCCGAGACGCACCATCATCTATTGCGCCTGGGATGGTGAGGAACCCGGGTTGCTGGGCTCGGTCGAGTGGGTTGAGGCTCACGTGGACGAGCTGAAGCAACATGCGGTCGCTTACATCAATTCCGACAGCAACGAGCGGGGCTTCCTGTTCCCCGGAGGGACGCAGGATCTACAGAGTTTCATCAGTGGCGTCGCGCGCGATGTGCAGGACCCGGAGACTCACATGTCGGTTTTTCAACGTGCGCATCTCGCCGGCATCGCCCGGGCGAAGGACGCGGAGCAGCGTAACGACGCGCGCAAGCGCAGCGATCTTGCGGTTCACGCGCTCGGCGACGGATCGGACTATACCGCCTTTCAGGACTTCGCCGGCATCTCTACTCTGAGCGTCGAGTTTGGCGACGAAGACGACGGCACCCAGTATCATTCCATCTACGACGATTTCTACTGGTACACCCATTTCGTTGATACCGATTTCTCCTATGGACGCGCTCTGGCACAAACCGCCGGCAGCGTGATGATGCGCCTGGCCGACGCGGACCTCATTCCCGTGGATTACTCTCCTCAGGCCGAGGCCATCGCAAAATATGAGAGTGACCTGGAGAAGCTGCTCAAGGACAAGCAAGCCGAATTCACCGAACGGAATCTGGAGTTACAGGAAGGTGTGTTTACGGCGACCGTAGATCCGCGCCGGCCCACGCTGCCGCCTCCGGTTGAGATCGTGCCCCCCTTCATGAATTTTTCGCCGATGAAGAATGCGATTGAGCTGCTGAAGAAAAGTTCAGACCGTTATTCGAAGGTTCTCGCGGATTGGCATGCCAAGGGTTCGCCCGCTCTTTCTGAGCAGGCGCTAGAGTTGGTGAATGCAGATCTGCTCAGAGTCCCTCGCCTGTTCCTGAACGAAAAAGGACTTCCGGAGCGTCCCTGGTTCAAGAACCAGATTTACGCCCCTGGCGCCTACACAGGTTACGGGGCGAAGCCCATTGCAGCCGTCCGCGAATACATGGATGAGAAGAAGTGGAAAGAAGCCGAAGCGCAGATTCCTCAGGTTGCGCAGGTGATCGAGAACGTCGCGGCCGGCATCAATAAGGCAGCCGACGATTTGCAAAACGCTCAGTCGCATTGAGGTTTGATGGAGGACGGGCGTCCCGCCCGTCTGACCGGGCGGAGGCGCCCGGTCGACCGGGCGGAGGCGCCCGGTCCCCACCAGAGGACGTAGCCGGATGATCGTGAATTTCGCGGAGCGCGCGCATAACCACAACTGGGAACTGGACCCGGTCACGCGATCCTTGCTCGACACCGATTTCTACAAGCTGCTGATGCTGCAGTTTATCTGGAAGCATTATCCCAAAACTCCAGTGTCGTTTTCGCTGCTGAATCGGACCGCGTCAGTACGCCTGGCGGACATGTTCGCCCCCGAAGAATTGACGGCGCAGCTGGAACACGTCCGCCGCCTGCGCTTTCGCAAGTCGGAACTGGTGTGGTTGGCGGGCAACACTTTCTACGGCCAACGCGGGATTTTTGAACCCGCATTCTTGGCCTGGCTGGAGCGGGATTTCAGGTTGTCGGACTATGAGTTGTCGGTGAAGGATGGCCAGTTCGACCTGTGCTTCAAAGGCTTGTGGACCGAGACCACAATGTGGGAGCTGTATGCCCTTGCGATCATCGACGAACTGAAGACGCGGGCCAATCTGAAAAGGCTGAGCGAGTTTGGCCTGGACATCCTGTATGCCCGGGCAAAAACCAAGTTGTGGGGCAAGATCGAGCAGTTGGTCGGCGTGCCCGAACTGCACGTAGCCGACTTCGGAACCCGCCGCCGCCACAGTTTTCTATGGCAGGAATACGTGGTGGAGGCGATGGCGTCGAATCTGGGCAGCGCTTTTACCGGAACGTCGAACGCCTTCCTTGCCCATAAGCACGATCTGGAGGCGATCGGGACCAACGCCCACGAAATCCCCATGGTCCTGGCCGCGCTCGCTCCGGACGACCAGGCCCTGAAGGCTTCCCAATACCACGTGCTCGAGATGTGGCAGCAGACCTACGAGGGCGAGCTTCTCATCATGCTGCCGGACACATTTGGCACCACGCAGTTCTTGAAGAACGCGCCGGATTGGACCGCAGACTGGACCGGCCAGCGTATCGACAGCAAGAGTCCCTCCGAAGCGGGCGACGAGTACATCCAGTGGCTGAAGGGGCGCGGTCGAGATCCACATACGAAATTGATCATCGCCTCCGACACGCTCGACGTGGATGAGATCCTCGGACTGCATGCTTATTTTGGGGGGACCCTCGCCAAGGGAACTACTCCCAAAGATTTTCGCAGCTCGGCTGATTTCCAGGATCGCGGGAAATGGACTCCGGAGCGGCGCATTCGGTTCAGCGCTGGCTGGGGCACTCTGCTCACAAATGATTTCCGCGGCTGCGATCCCGCCGGGGGGAGCGGATTTGATCCTGTCAGCCTGATCTGCAAGGTGACGGATGCTGATGGCCGGCCCGCAGTCAAGCTTTCCGACAATTTTGCGAAGGCGCTGGGGCCGCCTTCCGAGATCGAACGCTACCGCCGCGTGTTCGGCACCGCTGGAGTCAGCAACGCCCCGGTCATCGCGTGATCTAACGTGGGGACAGCCGCCCCCGGCTGTCCGGCGGGGCGAAGCTCCGCTATTCCCTGCCGCAGCAAAATGTCGAGCCTTGCTCCACCGGACAGATGAGGACATCTGTCCCTACGCGGTTTGTGGTCGGGCCGCACGAGGGAGAACGCTCGCGCCCACTTCAATCTTTCTGTGCTACACTCCGGCAGAATTTTTTGTTCATCTCTTTTGTATGTCCAGAGGTCATACAGATGAAGCTTCGGCCGAACCTTCTGCTCATCGCGGCACTCGCCTTCCTGTTATCTTTCTGCCCATCCCATGCCGGCGCGCAAGCTGCGCCGGCTGCGCTCCGGCCCATCACAGTGGATGATTATTTTCAGGTGCGGGAGGTCGATGACCCGCAGATCGGCGCCGACGGCCAGTGGGTCGCTTACACAGTCTCGACCTCATCGCTGAAAGACGACGATGAGAAGACGCGGATCTGGATGGTGGCCACCGCCGGCGGCGATGCCATTCCCATGACTCTGGAAGAAGTCTCATCCGAGCATCCGCGCTGGAGCCCGGACGGCAAGTATCTCGCATTCCTTTCCAAGCGCGATGAGGGCAAGACCCAGGTGTGGCTGTTGAACCGGCAGGGTGGCGAGGCCCAGCGCCTCACCGAGACCATTCAGGGCGTAAAAGATTTTGCCTGGTCGCCAGACAGCAAGCGCCTGGTGCTGATGCTGCAGGATCCTACCCCGGAGGACCTGGACGCAGCCAAAGAGAAAGCCACGGAGAAGAGCGAGGGCAAAGAGATCAAGGACAAGAAGCCGAAAGCTCAACGTCCCTGGGTGGTGGACCGCTATCAGTTTAAGGAAGATGAGATTGGTTATCTGGAGCGCTTTCGCACCCACCTTTACGTTTTCGACATTGCCAGCAAGGTGCTGACCCAGGTCACCTCCGGCGACTTTGATGATGAGCATGCCGCCTGGTCGCCCGACGGCAAGCTCCTCGCCTTCAGCAGCAAACGCACCGGTGCCGACCCAGACCGCAACTATGACTCAAACATCTGGGTCGTTGCCGCCGATAACACCGACAAGGGCGCGCACCCGACCCAGATCACGACCAGCCCCGGTAGTGAGGATTCGCCGGCCTGGTCACCGGACGGCAAGTGGATCGCCTACGAAACCCAGCCCGATCCCAAGCTCTTCATCTACGGCACCAGTCACATTGGCATCTCGCCCGCTGCCGGCGGCGAAGCCAGAATCCTCACCCGGACCCTAGACCGCATGGCCACCGAGCCGCGCTTTTCGCCCGATGGCAAGTTCATCTATTTCATCGCCGACGATGACGGCACGCAAAATCTGTGCCGCGTTCCGGCCGCAGGCGGTGAGATTACGCGTCCCATCGGCGGCCGCCTGATGCTGTATTCCTATTCCGTCGCCAAGTCCGGCGACGTGGCCGCGCTGATCACTACTCCGGACCGCCCAAGCGAAATTTTCACGATCCCAGATGGCAAGCTCACGCGAATCACGCACGTTAACGATGCATTCATCTCGCAGGTCAAACTGACCGCGCCCGAATACGTCAAGTTCAAGAGCAAGGATGGCACTACCGTCTCCGGCTATCTCTACAAGCCGCTCGACTACATACCGGGGAAGAAATACCCGGCCATCCTTCGCCCCCACGGCGGCCCCGTCTGGGCCTATTACGCCGAGTTCACGCACCTGGCACAGCTCTACGCGGCCAACGGCTATGTGGTGCTGTATCCCAACCCGCGCGGTTCCACCGGCCAGGGGCAGGCCTACGCCAAAGCCATCTTTGCCGATTGGGGCAACAAGGATTTTCAGGACGACATGGCCATGGTGGACTACGCCATCGCGCAGGGCCTGGTTGATCCCGACAAACTGGGCGTAGGGGGATGGTCGTATGGTGGTATCTCCACCGATTTCATCATTACTCAGACCACCCGTTTCAAGGCCGCCATCTCCGGCGCGGGCGCAGCCCTGTTTGCCTCCATGTACGGACACGACCGCTACATCCGCGACTACGAATACGAGTTGGGATATCCGTGGAAGGACAGAGCGGTCTGGGACAAGGTCTCGCCCTTCTACAAGATCGAAAACGTCTCCACGCCGACGCTATTCATGGGGGGCGATATCGACTGGAATGTGCCGATCCTCGGCGGCGAGCAGATGTACCAGGCGCTGAAGAGCCTGGGACGTGAAACTGAACTCGTGGTTTATCCCGGCGAGTACCACGAATTCAAGGCGCCCTCTCATCTCAAGGATCGTCTGGAGCGCTACCTGGCCTGGTATGCGCATTACGTCAAGGCCGACGGTACCCCGGCGAGGCCAGCCGCGAAGCCGGAACACTGAAGCCGGACTCGGAGCAGGCCTATAGGCCGCAAACAGATTTTCGTGGAGCAGCCTGGAAGCCACAACGGGTGGAGCAGGCCTTCAGGCCTGCATAAAAGAGCCGCATAGCCTCGGGCTTTAGCCCCTGAGGGGCCCCTGACCCAGGCCCAACCCCGTGCGCGATAAACGGGCGATTGCAGTGCTTGCGGTCGGAGTGGCAAATACCCCGACGATTGCGAACGACGGGGAATTATCGTTCGACGCTGTAAGCAACGTCTTAAGCGCGCAATCATTCCATACTGTACTGGATGTGGATTCCACGTTTGGACATCTCATCCAGAAACAGGTCGGCGGGGACGTCTCGTTCCTGCAGTACGCTGCCGCGTTTGGTAAGGGCGCCGGAAGCGATCATTTGGAGGACGATCGAGGCAGGGAATGCGGTGGTGCGCATCATGGCGCTCATGTCGGTCTTAGGGTCGTAGTGGTCGACCAGGGTGAAGCTGGCGACACGGCCCTTGAGGCGTCCGCCTAGCAAGCCGCGCACCCCTGGCGAACGCACTGACTCGTGCGCTTCCAGGCGCATGATGCAGACATCCGGGCCCTTTCCGGCAAACTTACCTTCGAAGATTTTTGACATCACGGCTCGGGGCGTGATCTCGGTTCCGTTGATACGCATCTTGTCGCTGGAGAAAAGTCCGAGCGCCTTCAATTCGCAAAGCAGATCATAGTGGCCCGGGTAGCGGAGGGTTTTCTCGAAGCACTCGCCGACCTTTCCTTCGAAACTTTCGGGCAGAGTCGACGTGCCCCCGGAGGTGTGGAAGGCAATGAGCGGCGCAAAGCCCGGCATGTGAAACTCCTCGGGTTCGGTGAGCGGTTCAATAGTGACCAGCTTGCCCTTGCGCAGAATACGAGCTGGTTCCACGTACTCATTGATGAGGCCTTCCACCGAGAAAACCAGCTGGTAGTGGAATGGCGGCACGGGTTTTTCGGGGAGGCCGCCGACGTAGAGTCTGAGAGCATCGGCACGGCCTCCGAGCCGGCGGACGAGCTCTCCGCCGAGAATGGAAGCCATACCGGGGGAAAGGCCGCAGTCGGGAGCGAGGGCGACACCGCGCTTTTCAGCTTCGCTGCCGAGCGCGAGTTCCTGGCGGACCACGGTGTTGTTTCCGCCGAGGTCGGCAAAGTGGCAGCGCGCCTCTATGGCGGCTTTAGCGAGACCGAGATTCAGAAAATAGGGAACGGCGGAGAGCGCAGCGTCATGGCCACGCATAAGCTTGGCGGCGGCCTTCTTACTGCTGGCGTCGAGCCTGAGAGCTCGGATTTTCTTGTCGCCGGTAATCCTGTTAACGCGGGCGGCTACTTCACGAGCACGTTTGAGGTCGCTATCGGCGAGGGAGACGGACTCAACCTGCGATTGGCGCGCCATGTCGAAGGCGGCGGCCGAACCCATCATGCCAGAACCGATGACCAGGAGCTTCAAGCCTGCACCTCGTGACAAGGCGTTCAAGATTTCAATCTACACCTGCAGCGAACCGCCCGCCAGTTTGCCAACGTCCCCAACGTTCCGGATGTGGGCCTGTCGACCTCTTGCTGATACCGGCAGAGTGGATGCTACGTAGCGGCCAACTGTTGAAACATCGCGATTTCGTCAACAACCGGCAACCGGGCCGCATTCCCTCGTGCCTATCCGGGGGACGCTAATCGGGTGGTGACCATTCCGGCCAGCGAATCCACGCAAATGAACACGCGTTGGAGTGGTTGGATGACACTTCTCAACGGCTAAAAGCCGCCTGCTTCATTTGCCTCAATGCAGGGCTGAAATCCTGCTCCACCCTGCCGCTAGGTAGCGTGCATCCGTTTCCCCAGTAGCCTCGCCGGTGTATCCTAATATGAGGGCTTTTATGCGGGTGTTTGAGTATCTGAAGACTATCAAGTCTCCCCAACATCGTCTGGCCTGGCTGGTGGCTATCGCCGTGGACGCCATTCAAATAGGCGCGCTGCCCCTCTTTGTCGCCGGAGGCCTGTCGCCGGCGGATGCCGTACTCGATGCCGTCGCCGCCGTGATTCTCATCCAACTGCTGGGATGGCATTGGGCTTTTCTGCCGACGCTGGCCGCGGAGTTGGTTCCCGGCTTCGATCTGTTTCCCACCTGGACGGCAGCAGTTTTCTTTGTGACCCGCCAGCAAGTTCAACCGCGAGAGCCTGAGATCCTGCCCCCTGGTCCCGCCCCTGCCCGTCGGCCGTAAGCCTCGTCCGCCCTTTCGGGGCTCTATAAATCTCTTGCCGGTTCTATTCCAAGCCTCGGTTGCTTCGCTGAAAAAGCGCGCACAAAACAAAGCGCCCGGGACTCGGTTAAGTCCTGGGCGCTTGTTGAACAACCTCTCCCCCGAAAAGCTGTTCTCCAGACAATGTCGGCGGCGAGTCTGGCGGGGTCAAACACCGCAGAGGATCGCGTGCCTAAGCCCATTCATCGCAGGTTAAGTGCCAAAAGCCGATCCATGTAAATGGCTGAGGGGATAAGACTTTCGCTTGCGCGGGGCAAGGGTGCGGAAGCGCTTGTGCAAAGATTTGCGCACCTGTGACGGCAATTGGTCAGAGCCTACTACCTGGCTGGGCCGAGTACTTGATTCCCAGTTGATCGAACAGGAAGCTGAGCACGTCCGACTCCTCCTCGATCTGTTCATCGACGGCGGTTCCGATGCCGTGTCCGGCGCTGGAACTGGTGCGCAGCAGAATGGGATGGCCCGAACTGGTCGCAGCCTGCAATCGCGCTGTCATCTTGCGCGACTGCATGGGATTGACGCGGTGATCGTTTTCGCCGGTGGGGAAAAGAATGGCAGGGTACGCGGTTCCATCCTTTACGTGATGGTACGGAGAATAGGCGTATAGGGCCTCGAATTGGTCAGGGTCCTTGACGGTGCCGAATTCGGTGACGTTGAAGGCCCCGTTGGGGTCAAGTTCAACCCGCAGCATGTCGTAGATGCCCACATAGGACACGACCGCGCGGAAAAGGTCGGGGCGCTGGGTAAAGGCCGCACCCATGAGTAGTCCGCCATTGCTGCCGCCGATGATGGCCAGGTGGGCGGGCGAAGTGTACTTGCGTTCAATCATGTGCTGAGCGCAGGCGATGAAATCGTCAAAGACATTTTGCTTGCGGGTCAGCCTGCCCCCCTGATGCCATTCTTCGCCATACTCCGCGCCCCCGCGCAGATTGGCGATGACGTAAACCCCGCCCTGGTCGAGCCAGGCGCGGGTGAAGGCGCCGAGGAAGTACGGTTGCATGCTGACGCCGTATCCGCCGTAGCCTTCGAGCAGAGTGGGATTGGTCCCGTCGAGCTTGGTGCCGCGGCGGCGAATGATATTCACCGGGACGCGCGTGCCATCCTTCGAAACCGCAAATTCGCGCACGACTTCAGTATCGTCGAAGTGGACGGGCGAAGTGCGAAACAGCGCCGTGCGGATGGACTTGCCGGTGGAGGCGTCAAAGCGATACCAGGCGGAGGGCTCGAGATAGGTAGAAACGCTGAAAATCACGTCGCCGCCGCGGGTTGGCACCATCTGGTACACGCCCGAGACCGGCGGCAGAGGCAGGCCGGGCAAAGGATGACCGTGTAGATCGAATACTCGGATGCGCGACGGTCCTCCCACCACATCAGTGACGTAAAGGTGTCCCGGAGCAAGCGCGAAATTTTCCATCGAAGCGCGGGCGCTCTCGTCCGCGGCCGAGCCTGAGGTTTGGGGCACGATGACCTTGGCGTCGGCAAGATCCAGGTGCGCCAGCGGAAGGCGCATGATCTGACCGCGCGGCGCATCTTTGCGCGAGAGCAGGTAAAGCGCGGCGTCCGGACCGGGTTTGACCGCCACAATTCCGTCCGCGAAGTGGGTGATTTGGGTCCAGTGGCCGGCTGCGTCCATGACGTAGTGCGCGAACTCTCCGCCATCTCCATTTGCCACCGCAGCGATCAGCCACTGGCCATCCTCGCTCGCGTGCAACTGGACTTCGGCAATGCGCGGGAACTCCTTGCCGATGACATACGTGTCCTGCTTGCTGTCACTCCCGAGGCGGTGAAAGTAAACCTGCTGGTAGAAATTGGCGTCCTCCGGGGGACGTTCGTTGCCCTGCGGATAGCGCGTGTAGTAGAAACCGGAACTGTCGGCCTTCCATTCCAGGCTTCCGCCGGCAGTGGCGAAGTTAACACGGGGCACCACATCGGACAATTCCTTGCCGGTGGCCACTTCGAAGACATGGGCAGAGCTGTCCTCTGATCCATTCTCGGAGAGGGCTGCGGCGACGAATCTGCCGTCCAGCGAAGGCACGTAAAAATCCACCGCGATGGAACCTTTGGCGCTCGAGGCGTTGGGATCGAAAACTACTTTGGCGCCGGCAGGATCATCGGCCGAGGGCAAAGCCACCAGCATGGGTTGTTGCTGCGGGGGCTGGTACTTCATGGCAAACAGAGTGCCGCCGCGATATTCCAAATCAAAGTAGGCGGCGGAACTGGCGCTGAGCGCCTGTTTGAGCATCTGCCGGATGGCAGGCCGTGCCGGCAGCTGATCGAGATACTCGCGGCTGCGCGCGTTCTGGTCCGCATTCCATTGCTTGACCGCGGGATCGTCCCAGTTTTCCAGCCAGCGATAGTCGTCGGTGACCTTGACGCCCTGATACTGGTCAGTGACAGCGTGTTTAGCGGTCGCCGGTGGCTGGGGGACGGAGGGGGTCTGGGCCGGTGCAAACACGGTCAGCAGAAATACAGCGATAGCCAGGCGGGCAGAAGCGGTGACTTTCATGAGTGCGCCTTTCGGTGGAACTGAGCCGGCGGAACGATGCGCATTCTATACCAGGCCCCTTCGAACTCAGCCTTACTTTGTCGGCTTGGGGAAGCGCCAAGCGAAGTCAAACCCCTACCGCAAAGGTCGCCAAGAAAAGCCGCAATGGACCCCGGACTGAATTCGCTTGCCCGGCGACAAGACCTGTGGCACTATCCTCTTCTTCCCTCAAACATCCCACTGGAGTCTTGTGCGCCATGAGTGCCCGCGCGTGGCATTTCTCCGCGGCGCGAAGCGCTTCCGTGTCAACGAGGTGATTTATAAAGACGATTCAGCGCGCTCTCGCGTTGGTTCTGATGTATCTCCTGGTATTCAATACACAGCTGTTTGGCTGGTTATCGGTTGGACACATGGCGGTGGCCTATATCGCGTATAACCGGTTAACTCCTGCCACCAAGAGCCGGGTCAAGGCGCTGCTCAAGCAAAACCCAGACTACAAGAAATGGGTGGCAAAGATACCGGCCGGCACCGCGCAGAAGTTTCGCCCGATGATGATTTTCATGATCGCGTCCACGTGGCCGGACCAGATCAAGAGCGAGACGGGTTATACGGACGACGGCCCGGATCCGCATGGCAACCGCCCCGACGGGGCTTCGTCCTCCCTGAACGTCGGGTACTCGGACCATCTGCACCACAAGTACTGGCACTTCGTGGACAGGCCTTTTAGCCAGGATGGCAGCGCCCCCCCGGCAATCCCTTCACCCAATGTGGAGACCCAAATCGCAACTTTTCGGGCGGTACTGGGTACGACCCCGGGGGGCGATGTGAAGTCATACGATCTGGTTTGGTTGCTTCACCTGGTGGGAGACGTGCATCAACCCCTGCACTCCTCGACCCGGGTCAGCTCTACCGATCCTGGCGGGGACAACGGCGGAAATAGTGTGGCGTTATGCGCGGCCCCGTGCCGGGACGAGCTTCACGGTTTCTGGGACGGGCTTCCCGGCACTGGTTCAGATCCGAACACCGCCGTGACGTATGCCAAGACCCTACCCGCAGTGAATGCGGCGGATGGCAGCGACCTGGACGCCACGCATTGGATCAAGGAAAGCTTCGACGACGCGGCGACCTTCGTCTACGTCGCGCCCATCGGGGCTGGAGACGGTCCCTTCACCACCACCGTTGCTTACCGCGCGGCGGCACGGAAATTAGCCAAAGAGCGTGTGGCCCTGGCAGGCGTGAGGCTGGCGAACCTTTTGAACGATGAGCTGAAGTAAAGGTGTGTCTGATTGGTGTGGTCGCCCGTGGCCACACTGGAGCGGCCGCACAAACACTCAGACTACTTTGGCCGGGTGATCGCGCCTTCCGAGGCCGTGGACACCAGCGCCGCGTACTTGGCAAAGACGCCGGCGGGATATCTGGGCTGCGGCGGCTTCCACTGGGCCATGCGTTGGCGCAGAGCAGCATCGCTGACTTCGACTTCCAGAACGCGCTGGTTGACGTCAAAGTGGATGGTGTCCCCTTCCTGCACTGCGGCGATGGGACCGCCCAGCGCGGCTTCGGGAGAGACGTGTCCGGCCATCAGGCCGCGGGTGGCGCCGCTGAAGCGTCCGTCAGTCAGCAAAGCAACCGATCCGCCCAGACCTTCGCCGACAATCGCCGCCGTCACGCTCAACATCTCGCGCATCCCCGGGCCCCCTTTGGGCCCCTCGTAGCGGATTACCACCACGTCACCGGCCTTGATGCGTTTTTCGGTGACCGCGGTCATGGCGTCTTCCTCGGAGTCGAATACCCGCGCCGGGCCGCGATGGCTCAGGCGTTCGTGCCCGCTGATTTTGGCCACGCAGCCCTCGGGCGCGAGGTTGCCGTGCAGAATGACCAGGCCGCCCGTCTTCTTCAACGGCTTGTCCAGCGGCGCGATCACTTCCTGGCCCGGGGTTTCAACCGCGCTTTCGCCTTCGGCGGACAATGTTTTGCCGCTGACGGTGAGTGTGTCCTCGCGCAGCAATTTCCCTTGTAACAGGCGTTTCACCAGCAGCCCGATGCCCCCGGCGCGGTGCATGTCAGCGGCTACAAAACGCCCTGAAGGTTTCAGGTCCGCCAGCAGTGGAGTGCGCTCACTGACTTTCTGGAAATCGTCAATGTGCAAGGGGACGCCGGCCTCGCGCGCGATGGCGAGCAAATGCAGGACCGCATTGGTCGAACCGCCCGTGGCAGCGACACCCGCGATGGCGTTCTCGAATGCGGGCCGAGTGAGGATGTCTCTGGGGTTGACCCCCTGGCGCAACAGATTCATGACCACCGCGCCGCAGTCAAAAGCCACCTGGTCCTTCTGCGGGTCCATGGCGGGTACGCTGTTGAAACCCATGGGCGAGAGTCCGATCATTTCCATCACCGTGGACATGGTGTTGGCGGTGTACTGGCCGCCGCAGGCGCCAGCGGCGGGGCAGGCAACGTCTTCCAGTTCGTGCAGTTCCGCGTCCGTCATCTTTCCGGCTGCGTTGGCGCCCACGGCTTCGAATACATCCTGAATGGTGACGTCTTTGCCGCGGAAGTTGCCGGGCGCGATGGTGCCGCCATAGAGCACGAGGCCGGGAATATTCAGCCGGGCGAGAGCCATGGCCCCGGCGGGAATGGTTTTGTCGCAGCCCACCACGCAGACCACCGCGTCGAACATCTGTCCCCGGCAAACCAGTTCGATGGAATCCGCGATAAGCTCGCGGCTGACCAACGAAGCGCGCATGCCTTCGGTACCCATGGTCTCGCCGTCACTGATGGCGATGGTGTTGAACTCCATGGGTGTGCCGCCGGCGGCGCGAATCCCTTCCTTCACTTTGGCCGAGAGCCGCCGCAGGTGGAAATTGCAGGGCATGGTTTCGATCCAGGTATTGGCCACGCCGATGAGCGGCTTGCTGAGATCGCTGTCAGTGAATCCGATTGCTTTGAACATAGCGCGCGATGGGGCGCGGTCGCGTCCATCCGTGATGCCATGACTGCGATGTTTGAGGTCCATGGGAGAAAGATTATGACAGAGATGGGTTCATCTTAGAAACCTGCGTGCGGAACATTCAGGAAAGGATCTTCTTTGCGACCTTGGCGGCATTTCTTTGCGGCCTTGGCGGTAAAGAGCTCCTGGCCGCGTTCGTGCTGTATATTCTTTCGCGTGCGGTTGACGGTAGCTCGGGCGAGCGCCGGGATGAAGTAGGGGTCCTTCGACTCCGCATCTCCGTTCGCAAGCGAACGGAGACGCTGCGCTCAGGATAACATTGGGAAAACATGGAGAAACAAGAAGGATTCTTCCAGATAGACCAGCTAGAGCAGCAGCGGGCTCGGACTGGGAAGGCGTACCTCGAGTTTCTGCGAGTGCCGGCGATGAGCGTCGGAGTTTATACCTTACCCGCTGGCGGCGCCGATCTGCAGAAGCCTCACCAGGAAGACGAGGTGTACTACGTAGTACGGGGGCGGGGGCGCATGAAGGTGGGAGCGGAGGATCGGGCCGTAAGCCAGGGAAGCGTGATTTTTGTGGCGGCACAGGTGGAGCATCGCTTCTACGAGATTGCTGAGGAGCTTGAACTCCTGGTGTTCTTTGCTCCCGCAGAGACATAGGAGCCGTCTCGAAACCCCATTACCAGCGGAGGCGTCATGCTGAGCTACTCGCGCGGCCCCGACGATGAACTGTGGGAGCTGACGATCGCGCAGGTGCTCGAGCGCGCGGTCGAGCGCTGGGGTGACAGCCTGGCCCTGGTTTCCTGTCATCAATCGAAGCGTTACACGTGGCGCGAACTGTGCGCTGCTGTCGATGCACTTGCGAGCGGCCTGACGTCCCTCGGAGTACGGCCCGGGGACCGGGTGGGACTGTGGTCCACGAACTGCGTCGAGTGGGTCCTGGTGCATCTGGCATGTGCGCGAGCGGGGGCGGTGCTGGTCAATGTGAACCCGGCGTATCGCACCCACGAACTGGCGTTCACGCTGTACAAGTCGCGAATGAAAATCTTGTTCCTGTGGGAGCGGGATAGCCGGGCGGAGTACGCGCAGATTCTGGACGAGGCGCGCTCGGGCAAGCAGCTCAGCCTGGAGCACGCAGTCTGTTTCGGCACGGATCGCTGGCGCGAGCTACTGACCATGCCGGCCGGAACCAGCGCGGCGGTGGAGCCGACGGATGTCGCCAACATTCAGTACACCTCGGGAACCACGGGCCATCCCAAGGGCGTGATGCTGACGCATCGCAACCAGGTGAACAACGGGAAGATGCTGGCCTGGGGTATGCGCTACACGGAACGCGACCGGATTTGCGTGCCGGTGCCGCTATATCACTGCTTCGGGTGTGTAATCGGGACAATGTCGGCGCTGGCCAGCGGTGCTGCCATGGTTCTTCCCAACTGGACATTCGATCCGCGGGCGACGCTGCAGGCGGTGCAAGCGGAGCGGGCAACATCACTTTACGGCGTCCCTGCAATGTTCATCGCGGAGCTGGGGCTGCCGGATTTCAAATCGTATGACTTGTCCAGCCTGCGCACCGGGATGATGGCAGGCGCGCCCTGCCCGGTGGAAATAATGAAGCGGGTGATGTGCGAGATGGGTTGCGCCGAGCTGACCATCGGGTATGGACAGACAGAGAGCGCGCCGGTGGTGACCATGTCGAAGCCGGACGATCCCATGGAGCTGCGGGTTGCAACTATCGGGCAGGCGCTCCCCTGCACCGAGATGAAGATTGTCTCCGTCCTCGATGGAGAAACTGTGTCTGCCGGAGAGCAGGGCGAGGTTTGCGCCCGCGGTTACATGGTGATGAAGGGATACGACGATGAGCCCGAGGCGACGGCGCGCGCCATCGACGCGGAAGGGTGGTTGCACACCGGAGACCTGGGATTGATGGGGGAAGACGGCTACATCCATCTGACCGGGCGGGCCAAGGACATGATCATTCGCGGCGGAGAGAATGTCTATCCCCGAGAAGTGGAGGAGTTCTTGTACACCCATCCCAAGGTGGCGGAGGCGCAGGTAGTGGGTATTCCAGACGAGCGTCTGGGAGAGGTGGTCGCAGCCTGGATCCGCCTGAAGGCGAATGAAGAGTCAACCGAGGAAGAGATACGAAAATTTTGCGAGGGGAAGATCGCGTACTTCAAGATTCCGCAGTTTGTGCGCTTCGTCGAGCAGTTTCCCATGACGTTGACGGGAAAGATCCAGAAGTTTCGGATCCGCGAGATCGAGGTTACAGACCGAGGCTTGGAGAAGGTTGCAAAGCAGGAGACGGCGTAAACCTAACGCAGGCCATAGCGCTTCAAGGGAGAGCCTACGCCGTCTTAGTTTCCTTGCCGGGGATCCAGTAAACTTCTTCCTTCAACAACTCCTTGGTGAAGCCGATGCGCTGCAGCATGCCTTTGCCATGCTCAATCATCTGGGGGTGGCCGCACAAATAGCCGACTGAGTTGGTGCCATTCAAGCCCCACTGGTCGGTATATTTGCGAATCAGGTCATCGACCCGTCCGATTTCTCCCGTCCACTTCAGATCGTCCCAGGGGCGGCTCACCGTGGGGAGGTACTCCAGCCATGGCACTTCGGCGGCAAATTTACGCAGTTCGTCGAGGTAACCGAATTCCCAGGAGCGGCTGGCGCCGTTGAGCAGAAATAACTTCTGATCGCCCGAAAACCTGCCTTCCTTCCAGTCTTTGTAGAGGGTGCGGACGTAGCTGACGAAGGGCGCAACCCCGGTAACGGTCGAAATCAGCAAGTGATTGGTGCGGCCACTCTTGGTGTCGAGGGTGAAGCGCCCCTTGGGGACTTTTCGCATCAGCATTTCATCGCCGACTTGCAGCTTATAAATGTCGGGCGTCAGCTCGCCGTGGGGGACCAGTTCAAAGAAGAACTCGATTTCGCTCTCGTAGGGGGAAGACACTATTGAGTAAGGACGCTCCGAGCGCTTCTCCGCGCGCTGCATCCCCAGGGTGGCGTACTGGCCAGGTGCGAATTTGAATTCGCCGTTGGTCTCGACCCGGATCATCCACAGGTCGGAGGCAAAGTCCCGGCGCTGGGTGATTCTGGCCTGGTAAAACTTGTCGTCGGCAGTGCTCATTGCGGCCGCCCCTCAAGTTCGGCGAGCCTATAAGGTGCCTGAGTCTGCGCGTCCGTGGCAAGTCGGAAGTGTGGTGGCGCGGTTTACTGATTCAGGACAGGGGGTTATTCGGGAGTCGGCGCGGGGCGCGGCTAAAGGTTACACAGTCTGCGTGAGGCTTCCGGTCTGGGCCAGGGTGTCGCCAATCAGATCGCAGCGGTGACGGAGCCTTTGCAGCGAAGTCTTGATGGTCTCGCCCGCCCTATGGTCTGAAGCGCTGGTTTCGGCGGCCACCCGGGTGGCTTTCTCAGACAGCGCAGCCGCCACTTCCAGCAGGGCCAGGAGCGAGTCGGCGTGCAGCTTCCATAACGAGGGCGCGTTTTCTGCCCGCTTGAGTTCTTCCAGTTCCGTGGTCATGCGGGCCACCACGGCGACGATGCGCAGCAGCGCCCGGGCGACGCTCCCGCGCGGGCTCTTTTCCTCCAGGTATTCGGCGCTGCAGGCTTCCGCCTCAGCCGGAGTTAGCGTGAGATTGAAAAACCGCATGGGTACGACCTGGCGAAACTTCGGGTCGGCCACGCGCACAAACACTCGGATGGATTCCTCAACCTGGCGGACCTTGGTCTCTTCGGTGGAAATCTGCTGCGGCGTGACCGCCGCGCGCATGGCCCGCACATCGAAGGCCGGCCGTGAGGGACGCGCGGGCGGCGTCTTGGCGGCAGGCGTCCGAAAAGTCTTTGCCGGCGAGGGAGTGGGGACCACTGCGAAATACGATGCCCGGCGAATCGGCGGACGCCGTTCCAGCGCCTGCTTCAGCTTGGAGACGCGCCGAAACTTTTCCAGGGCGGTGCCGTAATCGACTTTCAGCAATTCGCTCTCTTCCAGAGCGGCCACGTGTTCGACGGTGACGTCCACACCTTCCACATTGCCCAGGATGGTGCCGCCCTGCTCCTGCAGAGCTGCGGCGAAGTCCCTGATTTCGGCAGCCGCGGCGCGAAAGAACTCGTCAAACTTTTTGCCGAAAGCCGCGTTGTAGGGCGCGATGGTGGCCAGAACTCCAGGATGATAGAAAGACGATTCCAGTGACTGTTTGAGTTCCCGCACCCGGGTAATGATCTCCGACTCGAGCAGTGAGTTCAGGTCGCGACAGTTCTGGGCCTGCTCCTGCAGGGGATCGAAGCGCCGCAGCAGTTGCACATGCTCCTCGGGTAAGAAGGGAACATCGCTGTCGGCCAGTATTTCGATCAGGGCAATCTCGAAGGGCGACAGCGGCAGGGAGCCGTCGAGCCCATAGCCGCGGCGCTCCCATTGTCCGGGCACGCGTGGATGGCGATAGAGAAATGTGGCGACCAAGTCGGTCTTGTCGCGATTTACGTCGCTGGTATCTTTCTTGCGAGTGAAGTAACGCAGGACGGCCTCGGCGATTTCGGGATCGGTCTCGGTGGTAAAGGCGCGCCGCAGCATGGCCGGCGTAATGGCGTGATCAAGCAGGCGCAGCCAGCGCCGCATGCGGTCGAGCGTGGCATGCACTTCGCCATCGCCTTCCTGCAGCGAGATAGCCTCCAGGCCGGCGGGAACCGGGACTTCGCCTCCAATAGAATCCTGCAGCAGCTTCTCGTAGAAGCCCTGCACCGTGGCCAGGATGGCCAGTTCCCATTTAGGATCCTCTACCACACTGACACTCCCGCTGATCTGAGCCTGCGGAATGCTGTGAACACAGGTTTGGATTAGTAAAACCTAAGGCGGGCTTCCCACACAATCGTTTTCCCAAAGGGGTGGCACTAAAGTCACAATGGTCGATGGTTAAGAGCTAAAGTGGTGTGGCTGTAGTGTCATCCTGAGCGATCTCGCTCCTTCGCTTGCGAAGGGGCAGGTGAGCCGAAGGACCGCTATTTGCAGCTCAGACCATGTGGGGACAGCCGCCCTAGGCTGTCCTGCGGAGCGTCCTCCGCTGGCCTTTCCAAGGGCCGGAAAATCCGACGCAAGATATACGATGCAGGACCAGACTGGCGAGCCTTGCTCGTCCAGGACAGCCGTGGGCGGCTGTCCCCACATGGTCTGCGCTGCCACAATGGTCCTTCGACTCTGCCTGAACGCTCGCAGGCGAGCGCTCAGGATGACAGTTGGTTATTTCTTTAGATCTTTCAAGATTTCGCGTGCCGCGTTGGCTCCGGAGCCGCCGGTCAAACCCGCACCGGGATGGGTGCCGGAGCCGCAAAGATACAGATTCTGGATCGGTGTGCGATAGCGTGCCCAGTCCAGCAGCGGACGCATGGTGAAGAACTGGTCGAGAGAAAGTTCGCCATGGAAGATGTGCCCGCCGGTGAGGCCGTAGGTTTCTTCCAGATCCTGAGGAGTGATGATCTGGTGGCTCAGGATCAGCTCGGGTAGATTCGGTGCATATTGCGCCAGCGTCTTGACCACGGTGTCACCGAGCGGAACCCGCTGTTTTTCCCAGTCGCTGCCTTTCAATTTGTAGGGAGCGTATTGCATGTAAATCGACATCACATGCTTGCCCTCGGGCGCGAGCGAAGGATCAGTGAGTGATGGAATTGCGACTTCGAGATACGGTTGCCGGGAGAAGTTTCCATACTTGGATTCGTCGAAGGCGCGCTCCAGATAGTCGATTTCCGGTCCAATGTGAAGCCGGCTGCTCAGTGCGCGATCGTGGTTTTCACCTGCGAGGGCGGTGAATTTGGGAAGTCCGGCCAGTGCCAGGTTTACCTTGGCCACCGTGCCCGGCATGCGATAGTGCTGCAGCTTCATGACGAAATCGGGGGAGAGCTGCGCCGGATCAACCAGTTTCAGCAGGGTACGTTTGGGATCCGCATTCGAGATCACCGCCCCGGCGGTAATTTCGTCTCCATTCGAGAGCACGACCCCGCTGGCGATGCCGTCCTTGACGCGGACTTCGATGACTTCCGCGCCGCTGCGTATTTCCGCTCCCGCCTGCTGCGCCGCGGCGGCCATGGCCTGTGTGACCGCGCCCATGCCCCCGGTGGCGAACCATGAAGTACCCGCCGCGTGTTCGTCACCGGCAGCGCGTATGAGCAGGACGAGGCTGCTGCCGGCGGACCACGGGCCCAGAAACGTCCCGAAGATTCCGCGCGCGGCGATGGTGGCGCGCAGCAATTCAGTCTCAAAATATTCCGCTACCAGATCAGCCACCGCCATCGGCCCCCAGCGCAGCAGGCGGTACATGTCGCGCCGGCCCAGTTTGCGCAGGGCGCGACCGGTATTGAGCATTCCCCACAGATCGCCAGAATTGGGATTGTCGATGTCAGGCGGGGCCAGGGTAAGCGCCTTGCCGATGACCCGGCCCATTTTGGCCAGCGAGGACTGGAACTGCGGATACTTGGTCGCATCCTTCTGGGAAAACTCCGCGATTTCCTGGGCGGCTTTTGCGACGTCGTTGTAGAGAATAAGAGCACGGCCGTCGGGCGACAGAGATGTCACTGCGACATCCGTCTTGATCATGTTGAGGCCGTGTTTCTCCAGCTGCATGGCGCGAACGATGTCGCGCCGCAGCGGTCCAGCCGAGTGCGCGAGCGTGGAGCAGCGAAAGCCGGGATGAAATTCTTCCGTGATGGCTGCGCCGCCGGGCTGAGCGCGGCGCTCCAGCACCAACGGCTTGTATCCGGCCTTGGCCAGGTAGAAGGCGGCGACTAGCCCGTTGTGGCCGCCGCCAATGATGACGACGTCGCGTTGCCCAGGAACTTTCGCTTTTCCCGCCACCTAGGCCGCCCCCTTGAAGTCCTTCAGAATTTCGAGGGCCGCCAGCCTGCCCGGGCCGCCCATGATCCCGCCTCCGGGATGGGTGGCGGAGCCGCACATGTACAGGTTCTTGACTGGAGTGCGGAATTGGGCCCAGCCTGGCACCGGCCGCAGGAAGAAAAGTTGTTCCAACGAAAGTTCGCCTTGGAAAATGTTGCCTTCGCTCAAGCCGAACTCGCGTTCCAGGTCGAGCGGCGTGACTACCTGGCGATGCAGGATGATGTCCTTGATGTTGGGTGCGTACTCGGCAATGGTGTTGATCACGTTGTCGCCGAAGGCTTCCTTCTGATCGTCCCAGTTGAGGCCCGGCCGCAGTTTGTAGGGTGCGTACTGCACGAAGCACGACATGATGTGTTTTCCTGGCGGCGCAACCGATGGATCGGTCAGCGTGGGAATCACCATGTCAATGTAAGGACGGCGAGAGAAGTTGCCGTACTTGGCGTCATCGTAAGCGCGCTCCATGTATTCCACGCTGGGAGAAATGGAAATCGCGCCGCGCAGGTGGGCCCCTGGTCCGGGCATGGCCTTGAAGTTCGGCAACGCGTCGAGCGCCAGGTTCACCTTGCCGGACGAGCCACGATACTTGTAGCGGTTCACGTCTTCCAGAAATTCCGCAGGCAGCGTGCCCGCCTCGAGAAACTTCGTGAAGGTCAGGCGCGGATCGACGCTGGAAGAGATGATGTCCGCATAAATCTCATCGCCGTCAGCCAGCACCACTCCCTTGGCTTTGCCATTCTTCACGATGATCTGCGCGATCGGAGCCTTGGTACGGATTTCCGCTCCGGCCTCGCGGGCTGCGTCGGCGATGGCGTTCGAAATCGCGCCTGTGCCGCCGCGCGCAAATCCCCACGAACGAAACGCGCCGTCAATTTCTCCCATGTAGTGATGCAGCAGAACGTAGGCTGTTCCCGGCGAGCGCACCCCCAGGAAAGTTCCGATGATGCCCGAGGCCGACATGGTGGCTTTGAGCACATCGGTTTCAAACCACTGGTCCAGGAAGTCGATGGCACTCATGGTCATCAATTGCACCTGGTTATATTTGTCCTCGCTGGTCATGCCCTGGAAGCGGCGGCCGATGAACAGCAGTTTCATCAGTTCTTTGGGATTGAGCGTCGCGGGATCGGGCGGAACCATGCTCAGGATCGGTTTCACGAAGCGGCACATGGCCTGCATCGCTTTCCCGAACTCGTCGTAGGCTTCGGCGTCAACCTTTGAGTGCCGTGCGATCTCGCGATGAGTCTTGCCGTGATCGTTCACCCGCCACAGATAGTCGCCGCTCGGCATGGGAGTGAAGGTTCCGTCGAGCGGCAGGATCTCCAGGCCATGACGGGGCAGGTCGAGATCGCGAATGATCTCCGGTCGCAGCAGTGAGACCACGTAGGAGCACACCGAGAACTTGAATCCGGGAAAGACTTCCTCGGTGACGGCGGCGCCTCCGAGTACGTGCCGGCGCTCCAGCACCAGGACTTTTTTCCCCGCGCGCGCCAGGTAGGCGGCGGTGGTGAGGCCGTTGTGGCCTCCACCGATAACGATCGCGTCGTATTTCGACTTGCCGTTGGAAGCAGCCATTTAAACCTTTAGCGCAAGGCGCTGAATCGATTCGCAGGGATTTTAACAGGTATGGCCGGGAGCTGAATTTATCGCGACTTCCCGTCCACGGAAAACGCAAGAAAGGAGGTCAGAGACCGCTTTTGAGTACGGCCCAGTTCAACATCGCGTTGAAGGACGAACGCATAGTCATACCCGGGGGAGGGCGAAAATGATTGTATCGGGAAGTGTAATCTTTGTCAGCCTGACTGAGAGTCATCGCAAGGAATTGCTGGGAACGATCAGGACTGCATATAATCCAGCACGAGCAGGTTTCCTCCGTGTCCTCAGTGTCCTCCGTGGTTATTTGAGTTTCTAACCACGGAGGACATTGAGGATACGGAGATTGAAGGAGCTGCCTTTGCCAGTCGGAACCGCATTTCACGATAGAACTTTTCCGCTTTGCCAGAGCCTGAACTACCGCGAGTGGTCGGGCTACTACGCGGTCAGCGTTTATGAAGTGCATCACGAGCACGAGTACAACGCGATCCGCAACGCGGCTGCCCTCATCGATATTTCGCCGCTCTACAAATATCTGATCACGGGCAAGGATGCTACCAAGCTGGTGAACCGGATCATCACCCGCGATATCACCAAGGTGAGAGTGGGACAGGTAATTTATTGCTGCTGGTGCGACGAGCAGGGGAACGTCATCGACGATGGCACCATCACGCGCCTGGAAGAGAACAAGTATCGCTGGACCGCTGCCGACCCCAGCCTGCGCTGGTTCCGGCAAAACGGTTTGAACATGGACGTGCAGGTCGAAGACATTTCCGAACAACTTGCAGCGCTCGCATTGCAGGGGCCCACGTCCGGCAAGTTGCTGAAGGCGGTCGCCGAGACGGCAGATATCGCCAACCTGAAATACTTTCGCATGACCCGAGGCAAGATCGGCAACGTTTACGTGGACATTTCGCGCACCGGATACACCGGCGATCTGGGCTATGAAATCTGGGTCCCCTGGAACGATGCGGTCAAAGTCTGGGACGCGGTAATGGAAAAGGGCAAGCAGTTCGACATTCACGCCGCCGGAATGCTGGCGCTGGACGTGGCCCGGGTCGAAGCCGGCCTGCTGCTGATCGAAGTGGACTACACCAGCGCCAAGAAGGCCCTGATCGAATCGCAGAAATATTCGCCCTACGAACTGGGGTTTGGCAAGATGGTCCACCTGGAGAAAGAGAACTTCATCGGCAAAGCGGCGCTGGTGAAGCAGCAGAAACAGGGTGTGCGGCGGCAGTTCGTGGGCCTCGAAATCGATTGGCCCGAAGTGGAAGCGCGTTATGAGGAATTCGGGCTCACGCCGGCAGCGCCGAGCCAGGCTTCACGCGTGGCAGTCCCCTTGTATCTGGGCGAAAAACAGGTAGGCAAGGCCACGACTACCACGTGGTCGCCGGTGTTGAAGAAGATGATTGCCCTGGCCAGCGTGGATACGGCCCACTCGCAAATCGGCACCAAGCTGCAGATGGAAATTACCATCGAAGCCATGCGCCAGCAGGTGACGGCGAAAATCGTGAAAATGCCGTTTTTCAATCCGGAGCGGAAGACGGCAGTGCCGGTTTAGCTCGAGACTGTGTGGGGACGGGTCTCCGACCCGTCCGGGTCGAGCGAAGCTCGACGGGTCTTTCTTGCACGGCTCTGTGACCCAGCGAAGAACTGCCGAGCTTGGCTCGGCCTGACCGGGTCAGAGACCCGGTCCCACCTGGTTCGTGCCAGAGATCTTCTTCTTCCCCGCCCAATAAATCCAGCCGCCCGCAGCCATCAGGACCGTCGTGCCTCCTACAATCTTTAGCACCGCCAGCGGTTTGTTGGGATCATCCGCCGGCGGCATCACCGACAGCAAGATTGTGGCGGTGGTCGTGAGCAGCCCGATCACGGAAATCAAGACGGCAACCGGCTTCCCCCCGGGAACCCGGATCACCTCCGGCCCCGCGGGTTCGCGCTGCAGCTTAATCATGGCGGCGAACACATAGAGGTAGGGGATGAAATAAACAATCACAGTCATGCTGGCCAGCACGTCGTATGCGCCTTTGACATTGGTTCCGGCCTGGCCGAGGAAGATGAACAGTATTCCGACAAAATATTGTGTGAGCAGAGCGACCCAGGGAGTCTTCCAGCGAGGATGGAGCGTGCCAAACGCCGGTGGCAGAAAATGGTCGATGCCGGCAACGAACGGCAGTCGTGCCACCGCGGCCAGATAGGCGGCGGCCGCGCCCACGTTGCTCAGGGCAATCAGGAACGCCGCCAGCGGCAGCGTCCAGTAGTATCCAACCCGCTCGACCGTCTTGGCGATCGCCTGCACCAGGCCTTGCAAGTTGCTCACATCGGTTGATGGCAGTGCCACCAGCACACCCACGGTTCCGATGATGTAACAGAAGGCCACCGTGATTCCCGCAACCAACACCGCCCAGGGAATGGTGCGCCGCGGATTCTTGATCTCCCCACCCAGGAATGAGCCGGTTTCACATCCCCCGAAGGCGAACACCAGCAACGACCAGAAAATGATGTCCTTAAAGTGAATGCTCGGCGTCATGGTGTGAAGCGTAAACGCGTTCGCCGAGCCAAAGCGGTGGAACGCGATTGCACCCATCACGATCACGATCACCGCCGGAATCCACATGGCGAGAGCGCCCAGGTTATGCAGCCATTTGCCGACGTCCAGGCCGATGACGTTTACCACTGTGGCGAGGGTCAACGTCAACAACGAGAAAACGATGTAGAAAGTCGCGTCGTTGGAGAGGTGCCCCCAGGCGCTCTGCCGCATATAAATGACATTGCTGGCGGCGAAATAAAGCACGGCGGGGAAATAAGGCAGATTGCTGGTCCAGTAAGCCCACGCCGACATGAATCCGGAGAAATCTCCGAACGCTTTTTTGCTCCAGACGTAGAGCCCACCCTCATCCGGATATCGCGACGACAGTTCGACGACGGAAAACGCCAGCGGGACATAAAAGACCAGCCACGCGCCAATCCAGATCAAAATCGAACTGGGCCCGGCGGCGGCAGCGGTGGCGATCCAGCGCAGGCTGATGCCGGTGACCACATAGAACAAGACGAGGTCGCGGAAGCCCATTACCCGCTTGGGCTGATTGGAGGCTTCGAAATCAGGGAAGGCGTGGCCCCCTGCGCTCAGGGTTGTCGGGCCGGAAGATGGTTCGGTTTCGTCCACGCTGTGTCGGAAATCTTAGATGTCCACGACTTTCGGAAAACCAGCTGGAAAATCTGAAAGCGTTTCTAAACTCGATTCAGCGGCTGCTTCCACCCAGAAGTGACCCCAGTACCCCGCGAATGATCTGGCGCCCTACTGAGCTACCTATCGATCGAGCCGCGCTCTTCATCATCGCATCCACTACGGTGTCTCCGCGTCGACCTCCGCCTCCGAGGCTGGAGGGCAGACTCAGATTTTCATACCAGGGTTTGTCAGGAGTTTGAGCCGGACCGCCGCCCCCGGCCGCCGGTGACTGCTGCGCTTTGCCCTTCAGGCGTTCGTAGGCCGATTCGCGGTCGACCGTGTTTTCGTACACCCCAAATACTACCGAGTTGCGAATGATCTGCTGCCGTTGTTCGGGAGTGACCGAGCCAATCTGACTGTGGGGCGGACAAATCAGCGCGCGTTCCACCACGCCGGGAATACCCTTTTCATCGAGGAAAGAAACCAATCCCTCGCCGACTGCGAGCTGGGTAATTACGCTTTCCACATTCAGTTTAGGATTCGTGCGAAAAGTCTGAGCGGCGGCGCGGACCGCTTTCTGATCCTGTGGAGTAAAGGCCCGGAGCGCATGCTGCACCCGGTTGCCCAGTTGCCCCAGCACGACCTCAGGCACGTCTAGCGGATTCTGGCTGACAAAATATACCCCGACACCCTTAGACCGAATCAGCCGGATGACCTGCTCGATCTTGGCTTGAAGCGTAGAGGGCAGGTCGTTGAACAGCAGGTGAGCCTCGTCGAAAAAGAAAACCAGCTTGGGTTTTTCCAGGTCGCCGACTTCGGGCAGCCTCTCGAACAATTCCGAAAGCATCCACAGCAGGAAAGTCGCATAGAGCTGCGGCGACGCCATGAGCTTGTCGGCGGCCAGGATGTTGACCACGCCGCGGCCGCTGCTGTCGGTTTGCCGCAGGTCGTCGAGGTTGAACGCGGGCTCGCCAAAAAACTTATCGCCGCCCTGCTGCTGCAACGCCGTCAAGGAGCGCTGAATAGTGCCGATGCTGGCGGGCGATATGTTGCCGTACTGCGTCTGATAATCCTTTGCCGCATCGCCGACGTGTTGCAGCATGGCCTGCAGATCTTTCAGGTCGAGCAGCAGAAGACCGCTGTCGTCGGCAATCTTGAAGACCAGCGCCATTACGCCGGACTGGGTGTCGTTCAGATTCAGAATGCGGCTGATGAGCAGCGGACCCATTTCCGAAATCGTGGCGCGGACGGGATGGCCCTGCTCGCCGAATACGTCCCAAAAAGTGACGGGACAAGCGGTGAAACTGAAGTCGGTCAGTCCCAATTTCTTGATTCGATCCTGCAGTTTTGGATTGTCGTTTCCGGGCTGGCTGATCCCCGAGAGGTCGCCCTTCACGTCGGCAGCGAAGACGGGCACGCCAATGCGGCTGAAGCTCTCCGCCATCACCTGCAGAGTAACAGTCTTACCTGTGCCGGTGGCCCCGGCAACCAGGCCGTGCCGGTTCGACATGCCAGGCAGCAGGAAAAGCGGGTCGTTCCCCTTGGCGATCAGCAGAGGGTCAGTCATGAATTCTCCGTCACTTTCAGAATGGCAGGCCTTTTTATTGGTCAGGCGATTGTAAAGACATGGCGAGCGTATGCCAACTGAGGTCCGCTCCCGGTAGTGACTCGGTTTGAAAAATCCCCCGCAACCTGAAGTCCCTCAGTATGACGCCGGGGTTGGCTCGAGGCATCAGGAAATGTGCGGTGCTCGTCTGCTCATCCGCTTCCAGTACAAATATCCGGGCACGCCGAGCGAGACGATTGCCGCGCCCCAGAAAGCCTCGGTGGGCCGTGTGATGATTGTGTTCAACGTCCAGGCACCGCCAATGAGCACATAGATCGCGGGCAGCCAGGGATAGCCGGTGCAGTGGTAGGGGCGGGGAAGCTCGGGACGCTTCCAGCGCAGGATGAACAGGCCGATCACGGTGAGCGTATAGGACAGCACCATGCCAAACATGACGTAGGTGTAGAGCTGGTCATAACGCCCACTGAGCGTGAGCATCGCGCCCCAGATGCCCTGGCCGATCAGGCTGAATGCGGGTGTTCGCCACTTAGGATGGACTTCGGCCATCTTCTGGAAGAACGCGCCATCGCGGGCCATGGCGAAATACACGCGCGCGCCGCTCATAGTGCAGCTGGCCATGGCGCCAAAACAGCTTACGGCAATCAGGGCCGAGAGCCACACCGCGGCGGCAGGAGAGAATAGAGCAACCGCCGCGGAGTGCGCGATGATCTCGTGCTTTGCGATTTCGCCCAGCGGCAGGGCGTAAACATAAGTCATGTTCATCGCCAGGTAGATGATTCCGACAGCGACGACTCCCAGAACCATGGCCCGCGGCACATTGCGCCGCGGATCTTTTACTTCGCCCGAAACCCAGGTGATGTAGACCCAGCCGTCGTAGGCCCAGAAGACTGCGATCAACGCCACTCCGAACGCCGAGATCAGTTGTCCCGTGCTCAATCCTAGGGAAAGACTTTGTCCTGCCGCGGGAGAGAAGTGATGCCAGTCGCCCTTGCCGATGGCGAATCCTAGAATCACAAACGCGGCCATGGCGGCAAACTTCGCCCAGGTGGCCAGATTTTGCAGGACCGTACCCCAGCGCAGCCCGACCACGTTGATCCAGGTCACGATGAAGATGGCAACCAATGCGACTACGTGGGCGCGGGTGAGCACGATTCCTCCCGCGGTGAAGAGGACATGATCCTGGGAAATCGCGGGGACAATTCCGCCCAGGTAGGCGGCCGACGCCACCGAGAGCGCCGCGATGGTGCCGCCGTTAGCGACGCTGAACAGCATCCAGCCATAGAGAAATGCGGGCAGATCGCCGTAGGCCTCGCGCAGATAAACGTACTGGCCTCCGGAATCAGGAAACATCGAGCCCAGTTCGGCAAAGGCGGTGCATCCCAGCAGTGAAATGCCTGCGCCCAGAATCCAGACCAGCAGGAAAAGGATGGGATGAGGCAATGGTCCGGCAATGTCCTTTGCTGTGAGGAAAATCGAAGAGCCAATGATGCCTCCGACCAGCAGCAGGACGGAGTCGAGCAGGCTGAGCCCGCGAACCAGGCTGGGTGATTCGGATTTTGCGGTGGAGGACGGAGACGCCGAAGGCAGGCTCATGATTATCCCATTCCCAGCTCATCGGGAGATTCCAGCGGGGTGCCGCAGCGTCGGCATATAACAGCAGAGCAGTCGCCGCAAGTCAGTGGGTCGGTAACTTCCTGGCTGCACCGGGGGCAGTAGAGCGGCTCCGGGTCAGGCTCCGGCTGCGGGGTTGAGCTCATGAGGATGGCAAATGTAGCACATGTGCCTTGATCGAACCACGCGCCTCGCGCTGCGTCGCCACAAACCACGTAGGCCCGGACGCCCTCGTCCGGGCGGGCGAGCAAAGCTCGCCGGGTTTTGCATGCACAGACGAAACTCCGGCCGGGCTTCTCCTGGCCAGGCGGACGAGGGCGTCCGCCCCTACGTGGGCATCTGTGGCGTTAAGATAAATGCATGCCCGACAAGCCTCCCACTCCGGATGAAAACCTGCAGCTGGAATTCAATCGCTGGGCGCTGGCTGGTGAAGGCGAGAAGATGGAGAATCATCATCTCGACATCACCGCGAAAACACTGCGCTTGATGGATCTACGCCCGGGCGAGCGCGTGCTCGATCTCGGCTGTGGCTCGGGCTGGGCCACGCGGCTGCTTTCACGCCTGGTGGGAGATGGGCCGGAAGGGTTTGGCCAGGTTGTAGGTCTCGACGTTTCCGACGAAATGGTGCGGCAGGCTCGCGCGGCTTCGAAAGACTTTGAGAATATTCTCTACGTTTGGGGATCGGCGCAGCAGATTCCCTGGGAGGAAAACTTCTTCGACAAAGTCTTGTCGGTGGAATCCTTTTATTACTACGCTGACCAGGATCGGGCGCTATCCGAGCTTTTTCGGGTCATGGCACCGCATGGGCGCCTGTTCATCCTGATCAACCTGTATCGCGACAATCCCTACTCGCTGCAATGGGTGGACAAGCTGAAAGTCCCGGTGCACGTGCGTTCCGAAGCGGAGTACGTCGAGCTGCTGCAAAAGCATGCGTTCGAAAAGGTCGAGGCGCGGCGCATCCCGGACGACACGCCCACCCCGGATGGCTATCAGACCAAGTCCTTCCGCAGCCTCGAAGATTTGCGAGCCTTCAAAAAAATGGGAGCGCTGCTGCTGGTGGCATCGAAGCCCGACCTGCGGACCCCAGCCCCAGGCTACACAATCTATTGACACCGTGTAGGGCGGGCGCCCTCGCCCGCCGCCTTTGAAGTTGGTTTTGTTTCGCTATTCTTCAGGTATTAAGTGCACGACTCTTCGCAGGACACAAAGTCGAAATCAAAGGCGGCGGGCGAGGGCGCCCGCCCCACACTACTCCTAGCGCCTACTTCACCAGGCGGTTGTATTTCTTCAGGACTTCGCGCAGGCGGTCATGGGGCAAACCAATGACTTCAACGTCGTTAATGCCCTTCATCGTCTTCGCCGCAACCATGGCATTGACGACCGCTTCCTCGGTGGCCTGCACGGTCGCGAGAAAGATCGGGTTCAGACGCTGGTTGGGCAGCATAGTGAGCTGATGCAAGCCCTTTGGTTCCGCCACCCCGGGGTTGGCGGTTGAGAAAGCGATAAAAATGTCTCCCGAACCATCACCCGAAAAGCTTCCATCCCGCCCCAAGCCCAGCGACACTCGACGGGCCACGCGCTTCAGCTGGGTGGGAATCAGGGGTGCGTCCGTGGCCACGACCACGATGATGGACCCTACGTCGTCGTCGCGGACGGTGTGCTCGCCAATCTCCCTACCCACGGGAACTCCGGCGATGCGCAGCTGGCTGCGCGATCCGTAGTTGCACTGCACCAGCACGCCGACTGTATAGCCACCGTACCTGGCATCGAGTACGCGGGAAGATGTCCCGATTCCGCCTTTGAATTCATTGCAGATCATGCCGGTGCCGCCGCCCACGCTGCCTTCCTCGACCGGGCCGCTCTTCGCGGTGTCGAGGGCATGGAAGACGTGCTCCGGTTTGACGTGAAATCCGTTGATGTCGTTCAACTCGCCGTCCCAGGTCTCGGCCACTACCGGCAGAGACCACCAGTAGCCGTCGTCGTCCGGGGGAGCGTGTTTCACCCGCCAGGCAATCACCGCATCGCGGACTACGCCCACGCTGTGCGTGTTCGTGATCATCACGGGACCATCCAGGAAGCCCGAATCTTCGACCCAGGTGGTCCCGGTCATTTCGCCGTTGCCGTTAAGCGTGAACCAGCCGGCAAAAACCGAGTCCCGGAAATCGTGGCCGCGAGGAAGGATGGCGGTGACGCCAGTGCGGACGGGGCCGACGCCAACTTTCAGCGGGCCGCTGCCGGAAATCAGCGTGGTCTGGCCAACCTCCACGCCGTTCACATCGGTGATGGCGTTGAGCGGTCCCGGCGTGCCGTCGAAGGGAACCCCCAAGTCGCGGGCGCGAACCCCGGTTTGGGCCGCGGCGGTTGCAAGCAGCAACGAAAAAGCCAGGGCAGCGTGCAATGCTCTGACTGCTTTCAGCATCAAAGTCCTCCGTGGTAAGTTTGGCAGTATAAAGGTATCCCGTGTTCGTCCTCGGGTACAATTCCGTCAAGGCGGAGGGTGGAATGGAAAACTGGAAAGTGGCGCTGGTGAGCGGTGCGGCGGGCGTGAGCACGGCAATGTTCCTGAAGAAAAAATGGACCGCCGGAATCATCCTGGCCGGCGTCGGACTGGC
The DNA here is from genome assembly GCA_963758435.1 of Terriglobia bacterium. GTDB lineage: Bacteria > Acidobacteriota > Terriglobia > Terriglobales > Acidobacteriaceae > JAIQFF01. Next base: position 52,814 of record CAVWVN010000002.1, read on the forward strand.
CACGCTGGCTTCGGAATATCCCGAGAAATTCGCCGAAGTGCGCCGGCGGCTTCCGGACTTTATCGAGCGCGGCAACAATTTTCTCGAAGTTGCAACCCGGGTAGGAGATCGCCTGGCGGAAGCGGCGGAAAGCCGCTCCAAAACCTGGTATGAGTCGCTGCTCACCAACTGACTTCGCGGATGATGGAGCGAGTCGACCTATTCAATGCCCAGAGTTTTACGGGCATCGGGGCTGAGCCGCTCCGGAGTCCAGGGCGGTGTCCAGACCACGTTGACCGTGGCATTGCGCACCCCGGGCATCTGTTCCACCCGGGCCTTGACCTGTTCTCCGATCATGACGTGTGAGGGACAACCCTGGGCCGTGAGGGTCATTTCCACGGTCACGTCCTGTTTCTCCTCTGGTGCGGGGTCAAAACGGACGCCGTAAATCAGTCCCAGATCGACAATATTGACCGGAATTTCCGGGTCATAACACTGCTTCAGGGCGCTTAGAACTTCGTCCTCGGTTAGGGTAGCCATGCGTTCTCCTGAGATCGATACCGATAGTTTACACGCCCCAGTGCAGTCGATGTTCAGGGCAATGACCGAATGACCTCAGAAACCAAGCGGAATATCCAGTTGGTGCTGGCGGTTGCGATCGCGGCAGCAGGCCTTCGCGCCGGCTATGTTGTGTATGAGCGGCGTGCCGGCACGTCCCAGGAAACCCGGCAGCAGACGCCGCCTCTGAATCCTGACTATTACGTCGTTCCCAAGAAGCTTTATCCCTACGATTTGAAGTCGGCCAAACAGCTGACCCAGCAGCCGGTGTGGGTCAGGGAAGGCTACCGCTTCACCTATTACCCCTACGACCAGTCGCGCCACCGCACAGATTTTGCGCACGAGGCTGGTTTGCTGCTGCCCATTCAAAAGCTCGAGATCAAGGATGTAGTCACCGATACTACGCCCCATTCCGCCCATCTACGCCAGGTGATGGCGGTGTTCGACCTGGATGGCAAAACTTATGCCGTCCCTATCGGTTCGCAGACCGGGGACAGTTATCAGATCTACTCCGACGAAATGTTCTTTATCCAGGACCCGCACGAGTTGTACAAGCACTGGCCGGCCGATGTCTGGGCATCCATCGAGCAACACCAGATCAAGCCCGGAATGAACGAATTTCAGGCCTACTTTGCCATTGGGATAGGAGTCCCCGAGCGATCCAGCGATCCGGCGGTGAAGACGGTCCACTATCCCAACGGAGGCAAGCCAGTGACCATTACATTCCGGGACGGCAAAGCTGCCGAGATCACCGGCGGGTAGGGGAAGGAATTTCAGATTGAAGATTTGAGATTGCAGATTTTCGAACCATAATTTCCCTGAGGTTTCCGGCCCTCAATTCTGAAATCTGAAATCTGCAATCCGAAATCTGCAATCTCTTCACTTCACCACCGGGGACTTGTCGGTAGCCGGGCCTTGCTCGTCCGCGTGAATCTCACCATCTTCGTCGGCATAGAAGGAGCGGTGCTCCGCATCGAGTTGCTTGGGAGTCAGGGTCAAATCGAATCCATCTTTGTTAGGCCGGAAGCCGACGGAGTAGTCGCCGCGGTCCGGGTTCACCATGCGTTTGGTAAATGATCCGGTGTGCACCAGTTGTGCCAGCGAGGTCGCGAACTTGTCGTTCTTTTTCTGGTAGAGCTTCTGGGCCCGGATCACGGTACGCATATAGCCCAGGGCGGCGGCTTCTGAGTCTGATCGGGCGGGATCGCCCTTGAACTTTGGCTGGTATGTCGTCTGTGCAGCGGCGGCCAGGAAACTCACCAGCACCGTCGCCGCAACCCACCGAATATATCGTTTCACCCGGTTGCCTCGTGATTTCAGGAGTGGTTACCCCTCATATTTTAGATGCTAAACACGTTACCGGCGTAATCGTTATAGGGCAGTCGAATGTTCTCATCGCCGGTAAATGCAGCTATGCTAATCCAGCTTTAGAATAAAGCAGGAAACCCTATCAAACAGGAAACCCTATGAAGGCTGCAACTGCCATGAAGGCTTCACCAGCAAAAAAACCGGCCATCCGCCTGGCTGTGGTGGAGAGCGATCCACTACGCTTTGTGGGATTTCGCGCCCTGTTTGACTCGGAGACGGATTTCGAACTCATCGCGGCCTCTCTGCCCGACATCGGAAGCCTGCCGAACATTGATCTGGTGCTGCTGGGAAACCGCAATGGGCAGAACCTGTTCGATCTGATGGCCAGCCTTAAAGCCAGCCGTCCTGACCTGCGCATCATTGTGACAGGTTCGGGCATGGACGAGGAAACCATCTTGAAGGCCATCGCTTCCGGCGCCAAGGGCTACGTGGACGAAGCCGCGTCACCCGCTGAGTTCGTGCAGGCCATCCGCATCGTGAACCAGGGTTCGGTGTGGGCGCCACGCCGGGTTCTCTCCTTGTTCATTGAACGTGTGAGTTCGGCTCCAGGCCGTGTCTTTCCCGCCGGACGCGTGACTTTTACTGACCGCGAAAAGGAAGTACTGGAAATGCTGGTGGCGGGCCGCTCCAACAAGGAAATCGGCTCTGCTCTCGGCATTGAGGAACGCACCGTTAAGGCCCACGTGGCCAAGCTTATGCGGAAGGTTGGAGTGCAGAACCGGATCGCGCTTTCGGTGCACGCCATCACCCACTCGCTGGTCACCGCGAAATAAGGAACCTTTGGCATTTACGGATTTGCACTTCAGCAGCAATTGGCAATGAGCAACTGGCATTTGTCTAAGTGCCAATCGCTAATTGCCAATTGCTGTTCTTGGGCTCGGGCCTCGAGGTTACTTTAGGACAATGCCCTGAGTAATCTTGTCGGTTTATCTTGCCCCACGCATACTCGCTTCACCTACCACAGAACCTGGGAGACGGGGTTGGGAGCGGAGATTTAGGGTCACCGCTGCTGGCCCCGATTTTTTTGGCCGCAACCGATTTCCCCGCCACCCGTTCCCGGCACCCCACCTTCCACCGCAAAATCCGCTAAAATCAATGTACTGGGTTACAAAATTAACTCTATCAAGTCCAGAAAGTCAGGGAGAAATGAAAAAACTGCTGCTTCTGTGTGTAGTCGCGTGTCTCGCCATCTCCACGTTTGCCAAGGATGATGAGGACCAGAACAAGGCCGAAGACCGCGTTAAGGCCGCCAGCACGGTGCTGGATGAGATCGAATCCGCTCCCGACCAGGGCATCCCGGAGGAAGTTCTGGGATCGACGCAATGCGTGGCCGTCGTGCCTACCATGATTAAAGGCGGTTTCATTGTTGGTGCCCGCTTCGGGCGTGGCGTTGCCAGTTGCCGCACTCCGAAGGGCTGGAGCGCACCGGCCTTCTTCACCATCAAAGGCGGCAGCTTCGGTCTGCAGATCGGCGCCCAGGCGGTTGATCTGGTTATGCTCATCATGAACGACAACGGCATGAAGAACCTGCTCAGCAGCCAGTTCAAACTGGGGGCCGATGCCAGTGTCGCCGCGGGACCGGTAGGCCGGCATGCCGCCGCTGATACCGACTGGAAGCTGAAGGCGCAGGTGTTGAGCTATTCCCGGGCCCGTGGATTGTTTGCCGGGCTGGAGCTGAGCGGTGCGGCCATCGACCAGGACAAGGACGCGACCCGCCAATTCTACGGCCGCATGGTGCCCTTCAAGACCTCGCTGACGGGCACGATTGATGCGCCTGCAAATGCCTACCCGTTCCTGAATACGCTGGCCAAGTGGGCCAAGGCGGCGGCCGCAAAGTAAGCGGTTTTGCATGTAGGCGCAAGCGTCTGCGCTCGTGCTGACTCTGCACGAGCGGGGATGCTCGCGCCTACATCAGGCAGCGTCTTGGTTTGACAACCATCTCCCCCCTTGCTACCGTCACCAGTTTCTCCTAAATGCGTCAGCGATTCGAGTACGCGCTCGCCTGGCCGTTCATCAAAACTCTGAGCCTGTTACCTCGCTCTCTCTCACGAGTGGCCGCGATATCTCTTGCCTGGATGGTTTACCTGCTGCATGTGCGTCTGCGGCGAGTGGGCATGCGCAACCTGGCTATGGCACTGCCGGAGAAGAGCCGCCGGGAGCACGCCCGCATCCTGCGCGGAGAATTTACCTCGCTGGGCCGCCAGCTGGCTGAGGTCTGCCAGTTTCCCCGATATACCAGGGAAAACGTGGGCCGGGTGGTGGTCTATGACGGTTTTGAGAATTATGAACGAGCCGCCGCTCGCGGCAAGGGCGTACTGTTTCTAACCGCTCACTTCGGCGGATGGGAACTTTCCGCCTTCGTTCATTCCCTGTATGGCCACTGGATGCATGTGGTGGTGCGCAACCTGGACAACATCTATCTCGATCGCCTGATTCAGCGCTACCGCTCGATGCACGGCAATGCCACGGTCAGCAAAGATAACTTCGTGCGTGGACTCCTGGAAGCGATGAAGGCCGGTGAAGTGGTGGGCATACTGATGGACACGAACATGACTCCGCCGCAGGGAGTGTTCGTGAATTTCTTTGGCATTCCCGCCTGCACCGCCAGCGGCCTGGCCAGAATCGCACTGCGCACGGATGCCGCCGTGGTTCCGGGTTTCACCATCTGGGATCCCACCTTGCGCAAATACCGGTTGCGGTTCGATCCTGCTGTCAACTTGGTGCGAACCGGCAACGACGAAGAAGATATCGTCACCAACACCCAGATATTCGCCAAAATCACCGAGGACTATGTGCGCCGCTATCCCGACCAGTGGTTGTGGGTGCATCGGCGCTGGAAGACAAGGCCGCCGGGGGAGCCGGGGCTGTACTGAAAGAAGCTTTTAGCTATTAGCTCTTAGCCAAGAGCCAAGAGCCAAGAGCCAAGAGCCAGAGAGAGCTGTAGTTCAGAACCAATCGCTGCGGTAGGCAATCCACCAACTGGCGTAGACGATAGGGATCGTGGCCAGCAGGGCCCACCAAATGGGCAGGATGAAGTCTGCGGCCAGGCCCAATACTGTGAAAGAGGCCCAGAAGATTTTCTTCTCCATATCAACATTCTAGACCCGGGCCAGCTTTTCTTTCCCTGGCCAAACGTATACAAAGGTGCAATGAAGCGGTCACTCCTTTCGGTCGCCCAGGCCGTGCAGGCGGAGGTGGTGGGAGATGGCGCAATTGAAGTAAGTGGGATTGCCAGCATTTCGCAGGCCACCTCGGTGGACCTGGTTTTCGTCGAAGACGTAAAAAGCCTGGTGGCGGCGCTGAGATCGCAAGCTGCGGCGGTTTTTGCGGGTGAGTTCGCCCGGGCGGCGGGTCCGAAGAACAAGGGTGATGGCAAGCCGCTGCTCATCTCCAGGCATCCCCGGCTGGCGTTTGCGCGGGCCGCACAACTCCTTTGTCCCGCCCCGGAGCGGCAGGCCGGGACCCATCCTACTGCGGTTGTGCATGCTTCGGCCCGGCTGGGCAAGGACGTGATCGTGGCCGAACGAGCCGTCATCGGCGAGAACGCCGAGGTCGGCGATCAGACCTGGATTGGATCGGGCACTGTAATCGGTGCAGCCGTTCGCCTAGGCAGCGATTGCGAGATATATCCCAATGTCACCATCTACCCGGGCGCACACCTTGGCGATCGCGTGATCGTTCATGCTGGAGCGGTACTGGGCGGCGATGGCTTTGGCTATGTCCGCGATCCCGGCAACGGACACTACGAAAAGTTTCCTCAGGTAGGCCGCCTCGAAATCGGAGACGATGTGGACATCGGCGCCAACTCGACCATCGATCGGGGAGCGCTCGAAGTCACGCGCATCGGACGCGGCGCCAAGATCGACAATCTGGTGCACATCGGGCACAACTGCCAGATCGGGGAAGACGTAGTGATCGCCGCCCAGACCGGGCTCTCCGGCAGCATCGTGATCGAGAAGAATGTCGTGCTGGGCGGCCAGGTGGGCATCGGAGAACACGCCCGACTTGAAGAAGGAGTGATGCTGGGCGGACAAGGCGGGGTCCTCCCCAACAAAGTGCTGCGCGGCAAAGGCGTGGCATTCTGGGGAACGCCGGCCCGCCCGGTGCGTGAGTACTTAAAGCAGTTGGCGGCATTGGCGCGCCTGGCTAAGAAATAATCGCTGGTCCTTGGTCCTTGGTCGTTGGCCGTTGGCGAGAACCAACGCACGGTCATTTGAGCCAGCGACCAACGACCAGCGACCAACAACGAATTCCCCATGGCTCTCATCGTGATCGGCGGACATTCGCGCAGCGTGGGCAAGACCAGCGTGGTGGCCGGCCTCATCGCTGCCTTGTCCGAGTACAACTGGACGGCGCTGAAAATCACTCAATATGGGCACGGCGCTTGCTCCAAGGACGGAAAGCCCTGTCACTGCGCGACTGACGATCACAGCTGGGCGATTTCTGAAGAAACCGATCGCTCGGCCGATTCTGATAGCTCTCGCTTTTTGGCTGCCGGCGCGGCCCGGGCATTCTGGGTGCGTACCGAGCAGGGACGCCTGGCGGAGGCCATGCCCGTGATCCGCCGCAAGCTGAAAGAATCCGGGAATGCGATCCTGGAATCAAACAGCATTCTCAAGTTTCTGCGCCCGGACCTCTACCTGACCGTTCTCGATCCCGCGACTGCAGACTTCAAGAAATCAGCCCAGGAGTTTCTCGACCGGGCCGACGCGGTCATCCTGCACGAAAACTCAGCCCCAGTTCCGGCATGGCAGGAGACCTCGCTGAAACCGGTATCGACCCGACCCACGTTTCGCATTCGGCCGCCGCAATACGTCACGCCCGAGATCATCGAATTTGTAAAGTTGAAACTAACCACGGAGGACACTGAGCACACGGAGAAAACCTGAGTGCTCGATCTCTGTGTCCTCGGTGTCCTCCGTGGTGATCTTGCGACTATGCCAGCCCCCATCAAGCCGACGGTTTCCCTGGAAGTCCTGAATCAAATTGACATTCGTGTCGGGACCATCCTCGCAGTGAACGACGTACCAAACTCCGACAAGCTGGTCCAGTTGCGCGTGAGCTTCGGCGATCACGAACGCACTATCGTCGCCGGAATGAAGACGGAACGCGCCCACCCGCAAGAAATTGTCGGCCGGCAAGCTCTGTTCGTAGTGAACCTGGAGCCGCGCAAGATGCGAGGCGTGCTATCGGAAGGCATGCTGTTTGATATCGGCTACGCTGATGGCGTGTGCCCTGTGCTGGCCACGCCGGAAAGCCCGGTGCCGGACGGCACCCGGGCAGGTTAAGATTTCCCCGAGTGTGTCAGTTCCCACACTTTGGCGTATTTCCAGGACACGTAGACTGCGTGGTGGAGGTGCAGCAGCAGTCCTTTCCGGCCGTCGAGGAACCCCAGGCGGAAGAAATAGTTGTAGATAAACGTGGCCATTGGGCGGAACAGAATATTGATAACGCTGAATCCGGTACGTCCCGCGGCGACTGCAATTTCCGCTCCCAGCGAAGAGTAGCGGTTCATGTGGTCGATGTAGTCGGAGACGGTAGGGTAGCAATGGTGCCGGAGAGCCCCGTGTTTGAGGATAGCGGTCGGACCGCTGACCTGAACCGTCTCGTGCACGGCGCGATCCTCAAAGCGGCCGCAACCACGACGGAACAATCGCAGCTTGGGGTCGGGCCAGAAGCCTCCATGTTTCATCCCTTGGCCAAGGAATTCATTCTTACGCGCAATCCAAAGGCCGGCGACTGTCTGGTTGCCCTTCGCGTCGATGCAATTCGCTAACTCGGTGCGGGCATCCTGCATCATGAACGGGTGAGCATCGCTCTGACGTTGCAGCGCATCCACTCTTTCCAGGTTGTCCAGCGCGGTAGGAATCGCACTCTGCAGTTGCCCATCTAATTCTTCGTCCGCATCCAGACTCAGGATCCAATCGCCGGTAGCCTTCTCGATTGCGGAATTCTTTTGCCCAGAGAACCCCTTCCAGGCCTCCACGAAGATTCTCGCGCCAAACGACTTCGCAATTTCCACCGTATGGTCGGTGGAACCCGAATCCACAACAATGATCTCGCCTTGCCCGTCGCGGACCAGGGGCCGCACGCTTTCCAGCGTGCGCGCCAGATTGGCCTCTTCGTTGCAAGTGATCAAAACCACAGAGAGCTTCACGCGGAGAGGATAAACCGTACGAGGCCAGCGACGGAATGCCCGCACGGGTCCCCGTGTGGGTCAGACACTCCCCTCGATTTCGGTCAGGGCAGGCTCTGTCCGACGCCTTTGACTCTAGGCCCTAAGCCGTGACGGCGCCTTATAGCCACCGGAGAAATCAAACCAAAAGCCAAAAACCAGACCAAAGTCAAAATCGTCGGACAAGAGTGTCCGACCCACACCAGCCGGGCGCCTACTGCGGCGGTGTTTGGGGCATCACCGAAGCCGGGACATCCGGGCGGGCGGATACAAAGGGAACGGAGGGCATGTGCGTAACTTCGCCGCGTTCGGCGTCGGACAGCAGGATTCCGGAGTGATCCAGCAGCAGTCCCGTGGCGCGGTCCAGTTCCACCTGGGCCTTCTCATACGCCGCCATGGCCGACACCAGCGTCGACTCGGCTTGTGCCAGGGCGCTGCGGTTCTGCAGCACCAGCGTGGTGGTGGACGCCCCCAAAGCATATTTCTTTTGTTCTGCGTCCAGCGACTGGCGGCCCAGGTCAACCGCCGCCTGGGCGGAAGCCACGCTGGCCCGGTTTTCCTGCACCGCAAACTGGGCATTGCGGATTTCGATGCGGACCTGGTTCTCCAGCTGTTGCAGCCGCATCTGTGCCTGGCGGTATTCCAGCTCCGAGCGGATCTGCGTAGCCTGCCCGACCCGGTTCCGCAGCGGTATGGTCAGCTGCAATCCGATGCCTTTATCGGGAGCGGTTGAATTCACCAACTGGTTGAGCGTGCTGCCATAGCTGACCGGCGTCACCGGGTTGGCCGAACAACCGAAGGGCTGCTGCGCCGGAAGCGGCGGACAGAGGTTATTCGGATTCTGCGCTCCCCCCAGTCCTGATCCGCCGTAGTAGCCGTAAAGGTCCAAAGAGGGCAGCAATAAACTGCGCACCGACTTCATGCTGATCTCCTGGTTCTTCAGGTTGATCCGAGCTTCCGCCAGTTCGCTGCGACGGCTGAGGGCTTCGTTCACCAGGTCCTGGGTTGGAACCACCGGTTCCTGCTGGGGCAACTGCATGGTGGAGGTCGGGATTACCTCGGCATCCGCCAACCTGGGATCCACCAGGGTGCGGCTGAGCGCATTCTTCATCAGGAGCTGCTGCAATTGCAGGTTCGTTTGTGCCAGCGTGAGTTGTTGTTGATCGCTCGCCACCGTGCTTTGCGCCCGCACCGTTTCGATGGGAGCCAAAGTGCCGATTTCCACCTGCTTCTGAGTGTCGGAAAGCGTCTTTTGGGCGAAGGCCAGGGACTCGTTCTGTACCCTCACGTTTTCATACGCGTACACCAGGTCCCAGTAGATGTTTTCGATCTGGTCCACGGTGGTAATAATTTGTAGGCGAAAAGCCACGTCGGAAATCTCGCGGTTATTTTTCGCGATGCGGATGAAACGTGTATTGGGCGCGAAGCCAAAGCCCTGCAGAAGGTGCTGGGTAAAACGTGCCTGAAAGTTGGAGCCCAGCGTCGGGCTCAGCGTGGCAAACGTCGAATCGGTGGTACTGCGGGAGTTATTGAATCCCACCTGGAGGTTCGAGCCCCACTTGAAGCCCTGCAGATAGGTAAAATCCGCGGTGGTGGAGTTCTGAACTGTGTTGGGAAGGGCAAAGGTGCTGGAGGACAGAATGTTGTTGTGATCAAACTGCAAGGCGCCGGTCACCACCGGATCAAAGCTGGTGATCTGTGGTCCGCTACCCAGAGTGCTGACCACCAGGCCCGCCGCGCCTCCGCCTGCGCCTGCGGTTCCGCTCACGCTGGTTCCGCCCGGGCCCGACCCGATCGTCCCGCCCAACCCGCCCGCGTTGCCCCCGGGTGTGCCTTGCAGCAGGCCCAGGCTCACGCCCAGTGTGTTCGCGCCCGCATTGGCGCGCAGCACATCCGTATCCGCGATGTTAAGGTTGTAGCGCGAAATGGCGATGTCCAGATTGTTTTCCAGGGCCAGCGCAACCGCATCGTTCATCGACAGATAGAGTTTGCCATCCCGCAACAACTGCTCGATGCGCGGGGTGTTGAGCAGGTCCGCCGGCGGCAGGTGCCGTACCATGTAGGGCGCCAATGGGTTGGGGAAGTGCGAGTTGGGCTTGGAATAATCCTTCACTGCCAGTCGCTGCGGGCGCGGGCTGTCGGGTAAGGCCGCGGCCGGCTGGGTCGCAGTCTGGGCCCAACTCATAGCAGTTAATGTACCGGCGAGGACGATCGCAAGAGTCCGCCGGAAGGCGCATTGCAATGCCGACAAAAACATTCGATTTTCTCCCTGCACAGGCTGATGGTATGAGCGCAAAGGCTTCTGGAAATCAAGCGATGGTACGTAAAACACGGGCGCCAGGTTTCATTTTTGTGCTCGCCCGCGCCATTTCTGCTTTCGTCCCTGGGTCACGAACATGGTCGCGATTTGAATAAAATAGTATAGCTGACACGCTTACTCTTGCCTGAAGCCACGCCCCAGTGCCAGGGTAAAACTTTGTAAAGATTTGCAACCGAATTGGATGATAATCGCCCGCGCGAAGACTCCAAAACATTCGTCATGCGCAACCTCAAACTGGTCCTGGCCTACGACGGTACGGAGTTTTCTGGATGGCAGGTGCAGCCCCATGCGGCCACGATCCAGGGCACGCTCGCTTCGGCTATTGGACGAGTGACCGGTGAAAAAGTCCTGCCCCAGGGTTCGGGGCGCACGGACGCAGGCGTGCACGCGCTCGGCCAGGTGGCGAGCTTCGCTACCGAGTCCCCCATCCCGCCGGAGAACCTGGTGGTCGCCCTGAACGACATTCTGCCCTCCACCATCCGGGTGCTGGAGGTTGCCGAAGCGCCGACCGAGTTTCACGCCCGCAAGTCCGCTCGGGCCAAGACTTACCGCTACCGGATGTATCGCGGCGCCATCTGTGTGCCTTTTCTGGCACGGTATGTGTGGCACTATCCCTATCCCTTGGACGAGGATCAGATGCGGCAGGTAGCGCCGCTGGTCATAGGCGAACACGATTTCACCTCGTTTGCCGCGGTTGACCCCGAGCGCGGAAATGATGCGGACGCGTCAAACCTCCGGCAGATTTTCTGTTCACGCTGGGAACGGCAGGGTGATGAATTCGTCTACACTGTGCGAGGCAACGGATTTTTGCACCATATGGTGCGTAACCTGGTAGGAACCTTTCTGCTGGTGGGCAAGGGGACTCTGAAGGCTTCCGATCTGGCGCGGATTATGGCAGCGCGTTCGCGGGCGGCCGCCGGAGCCACCGCGCCTGCCGGCGGCTTGTGCCTGGTAAGCGTCGAGTATGGCGGCGTGGCCGCGGGCGACTCACGCGCAGATTTTTAGTGGTGCACAGGTGATGGTTTGTTTATGGTGACCGATCTGCAAATCGTCCTTCGTAAGATAGCTTCCATCAATCCCGCGACTGGCGAGGTCTTGCGCGAATTCGAATGCGCATCGGAGGCCGACGTCCACGCCGCGGTCGCCCGCGCTCATGCGGCCCAGTCCGCCTGGGCCGGAGTCGGTGTGCGCAAGAGAATAGCGGTTCTGCGTAAGTTTCAGGACCTGGTGCACAAGAGAAAGTCCGAAATCGCGAAGTTGGTCTGCCGAGAGGCCGGCAAGCCCTATGTCGAGGCGCTGCTCACGGAAGTCCTGGTGGTGCTTGACGCCGCTCGCTTCCTGATCGACAACGCCTACCAACTGCTGCGCGACGAGCCCGTCCCGCACGGCAATCTGACCATGAAGACCAAGTCCGGACGCCTGGTCCGCGAGCCCTATGGCGTGATTGGAATCATCTCGCCCTGGAATTATCCCTTGTCGATTCCGGCCACGGAGAGCCTGGCTGCGCTGGTAGCGGGAAATGCAGTCGTGCTGAAGCCCTCGGAGTTCACCTCGCTTACCGCAATGGAACTGGCGTCACTGCTGCATCAGGCGGGTGTACCGGAGGAAGTTTTTCAGGTCGTGCTGGGCGATGGCGCAACCGGATCCGCCCTGCTCAACTCTGTCTTGGAGAAGTTGGTCTTTACCGGAAGCGTGCCCACCGGAAGGCGGATCGCGCAGAGCGCGGCGGACCGCCTGTTGCCGGTAGCGCTGGAACTGGGCGGCAAGGACCCCATGCTGGTACTCGACGATGCGGATGTTGAAATCGCCTCCCGAGGCGCGGTCTGGGGCGCTTTCGTCAATGCCGGCCAGGCCTGTCTTTCGGTCGAGCGCTGCTATGTGCATCGCAGTCTGTATGGGCCATTCCTTGAGGCCTGCGCGCGCCAGGCCCAGCAGTTGCGAGTGGGCAACGGAATGGACCCTGAGATCGAGGTTGGCCCGCTGATCCACCAGCGTCAGTTGCTGAATGTGGAGTCGCAGGTGGAAGAGTCGCGGGCGCAGGGAGCGCGCGTGATGGCGGGTGGAAAACGAATGCCGGAAATCGGCCCAAACTATTATGCGCCGACGGTATTGGCCGATGTCACTCACCAGATGCGCATCATGCGGGAAGAGACCTTCGGGCCAGTGTTGCCCGTGATGCTCTTCGACCGCGATGATGAGGCTGTCCGTCTGGCCAACGATTCGGAATACGGTCTGGCGGCAAGTGTGTGGACCGGGGACCGCGCCCGCGGGGAAGCCCTGGCGAGACGCATCCACGCGGGAACGGTCATGGTGAACGACGTGGTCTCCTGCTTTGGCATCAGCGAAGCTCCCCACGGAGGGGTGAAGGCCAGCGGCATAGGCCGCTCACACGGCCGCTTTGGCCTGGAAGAAATGGTGCGCATAAAATATCTGGCTTCCGATCGGCTGCCAGGAATGGAAAAGATCTGGTGGTACCGCTATGGCAGCGCTTTCGCGCGCCAGATGGAGGGGTTGCTCGATGCGCAGTTTGCCGGCAGCGTCGGTCAGCGGCTCGGAGGTGTGATGAGAGCCGTGAGCGCACTGAAAGGCAAAAAGCACAGCTAGTGTGGGTGGGTCGGACACTCTTGTCCGACGCTTTTGCAGTTGCTTTTGCAGTTGCCTTTGCAGTTGCTTTTGCAGTTGCCTTTCGTTTGGATCTTCGTTGCCACGTATGTTGACCAAGGACGAGTTGTTGGGAGACAAGGTCAAAGTCAAAGGCGTCGGACAGGAGTGTCCGACCCACACGGGATGAGGAAAACGCGATGACTCCAATTTCTGATCCAAAACGCGAACTCCTGCGGCACACCGTGGCCACTCTGGCCTACCGCGGCGGCAAGGCTGTCCGCAATGCCCCAGCCGGCTTTGCCGAGTTTCGCGGCTGCCCCTCGGGACGCACCGCGGGCCAAATCCTGGCCCATCTGGGCGACCTGCTCGATTGGGGGCTCTCCATCGCGCAGGGCAAGCAAAGTTGGAAAAATTCCGAACCCCTGCCATGGGACAAAGAAACCGACCGCTTCTTTGCCGCGCTCAAGAGCTTCGACGATTACCTGGCCTCGAGCGAGGCGCTGCACGTTCCGGCAGAGAAACTTTTTCAGGGTCCGGTGGCCGATGCCCTGACTCATGTGGGACAAATCGCGATGCTGCGGCGCATGGCCGGCGGCCCGGTAAAAGGCGAGAACTATCTTGTTGCTGACATCGTCAGCGGCAGCGTGGGACCACAGCAGGCCGTGCCCAAGCGAGAATTCGATTGAGGCGGTGCGGCGACTCCTTCGAGTAAAATGAGTCTGTAAATCCGGCGGCGCTTTGCCGCAGCCACGAGGATAGCCATTGGCCACCGAAACCGCGACTGCTCCTCCGCAGCTTCCCCATCACAAAGTGAAGATCAAGAAGCCGGGACAGCGTTCCTGCAACGAGAAAGACGCCAAGGGAAAATTCTGCGGCGGACACCTGAAGCGCTGGTTCTACACCACGGACGTGGTCGAGCAAGCCTGTGGCGACGCCGAGCAGGCTTGGGGACCGGATGCCGAAGTCTATCGCTGCGAGCATTGCAAGACGCTCTACTTGCCGAATCAGGAGGGAGTGCGTGGGCTGAACGTGGCTGGGCAGGGACAGACTTCGGTCTTTGGTTTGACGGTGGCGCCGAAGAAATAAATAGGCCCACTGTCATGTTGCCGGGTTTCATCCGGCCAGGACAGCCGGGGCGGCTGTCCCCACGTGGGCACAGAATCTGTTCGCGTTAGTGGTCTCCTGACATCCTTGTGAATACTTCCGAACTCATCTACGACTGGAACCAGATGGATGTCGCCAGGCTGCGGCCCGCGGGAAACGTCCTGCTCAACGACGAGACCCTGCGCGACGGGTTGCAATCGCCGTCGGTGCGCGATCCCTCGATTGCCGAAAAGATCCAGATCCTTCATCTGATGGAAGCCCTGGGCATCAATTCACTCGACATGGGCCTGCCGGGCGCAGGGGCACGCGCGGCCGCGGACTGCGAAGCTCTGGCCCACGAAATCGTCCGCCACAAAATGAAGATTCGTGCCAATTGCGCCGCGCGCACTCACGAAAATGACATCCGGCCGATTGCCGAGATCGGGCAGCGCACCGGGCTGAATATTCAGGCGGCGACTTTCATCGGTTCCAGCCCGATTCGCCGCTACACCGAAGGCTGGACCGACGACTTCCTGCTTGCGACCACGGAAAAGGCCGTGAAATACGCCGTGTCGCTCGGCCTCGAATGCATGTATGTGACCGAGGACACCAGTCGCTGCGATCCGGCCATGGTGAAACGTCTTTATTCGACCGCGATCAACTGTGGGGCGCGGGCCATCGTGATTTGCGATACCGCGGGACATGCCACGCCGATGGGTGCGTTCGCCCTGGTGCGCTTCGTGCTCGAAGAAGTGGTGAAGCCTTCCGGAGAGAACATTCGTGTGGACTGGCACGGGCACTGCGACCGCGGCCTGGCAGTTGCGAATTCAATAGCGGCGCTGATGGCAGGCGCGGAATGCGTCCACGCCTGCGCTCTGGGAATTGGCGAACGTGTCGGCAACACCCAGATGGACCAGATGCTGGTAAACCTCAAACTCATGGGCATTGCTCCCTGGGCTGAGCAAGACCTGACCCACTTGAAGGGATATTGCCAGACCGTATCGAATGCCACAGGCGTGCCCATTCCGGCGAACTATCCGGTTGTGGGTGAAGATGCGTTTCGCACCGCCACGGGGGTGCACGCCGCCGCCCTCATCAAGGCCTACAAGAAGCAAGACGTCGAACTGGCCAATGCCGTGTACTCCGGAGTGCCCTCGCAGATGTTCGGGCTGGAACAGATCATTGACATTGGCCCCATGAGCGGCAAGTCGAATGTGCTGTTCTGGCTGGAACGCCACGGCGTGCCCGCCAGCGATGAAGTCGTGGAGAGAATCTACAAACGCGCCAAAGCCTCGAACCACACGCTGACTGAGGCAGAAATCCGGCAGTGCCTGTAAACGATGGAGCGCGGGCGTCCCGCCCATACTGACTCCGCGCACGCGAACCACCCCCCGCCGGAGTCATTCCACGCACCGGAGTCATCCTGAGGGACTTCAGTCCCGAAGGATCTGGCGCGTGGCAGATGTGTCCATTGCCCCGCAAAATAGCCGGTGCACGCCGGGTTGATTCACGACAGCTTATGGAAATCCAAAATTTGACGATCTCCAAATATGTAGTAATATATAAGCATTATTGGAGCCACCATGACAGCCACCCCAAACGCGCACTTAGCGGGCATCGCGTTCGACCGGCCGGCTGACCTTTCCAGCAAGGAAATCCAGCAAAAGCTCAGCCCTTCCGCCCTATTGGGCTTTTTCCGGCTGGTCGATCTGTGGAATCTGCGCGACCAGGATGCCCGCGGCCTGCTGGGCGGGATTTCCAATGGCGCCTATTACAGCCTGAAGCGCCGTCCCGCCAGGACCCTCGATCAGGACAAACTCACCCGCATTTCACTGCTGCTCGGCATTTTCAAGGCCCTGAATATCCTCTACAGCAAGAAGCTGGCTGACGCCTGGGTGCAGCTGCCCAACGGCAATCCCATGTTTGGTGGTGAATCGCCCATGCTGGCGATGATCAAAGGCGGCGTGCCCGCCATGATGCGGGTGCGTCAGCTGGTGGATGCGCGGCGTGGCGGTCGATGATGGCCCCTGGTATTACGCGACTTCATCAGGACGATACCCATCGCCTGATTCCTGCGCGCTACAGCGAGGACGGTGCGAGCGTACTGGCGCGGCTCACTTCCGACCGGCAGCAGCTGCAGGACCTTTTCCAACTCGATGGCGCAACGAACGAACGGTTGCTGGGAGAAGTTAACCTCCTGCCCGGCGTCACCGTTCATGAACTTGTCTTCGGAGTTGCTCACTGGCACATCGTAAATGCCGCCTTCACCCACGCGCGTCCCGAAGGCAGCCGTTTCAATGGTCCGGGTCGTGGAGCCTGGTATTCCGCGTTCACGCTCGACACGGCGCAAGCCGAAGTTGCGTTTCACTTTGCCCAAGGTTTGCGCGAAGTGAATTGGGAGGAAAGCGAAACCGCGACCTACCGCGAGTATCTGGCTGATTTCCGCGCGGAATTCCACGACATTCGCAAGAGTCCCGCGTACGCCGCTTGCCTCGATCCAGCCAGTCATGTTGCATCCCAAGGTCTGGCGCGTGAGCTCCTGGACCAGGGCTCGGCGGGCTTGATCTACCCCAGCGTTCGCCATCGCGGAGGCACATGCCTGGCTTGCTTCCGCCCGGCGCTGGTGACGAACGTCCGTAAGGGCTGGGTAGTCACACTCGGATTTCCCAATGCTTTCGCCGTCCCCAAGGTCCATGTCGACAAGGGATGGAAGAGGACATAACCCAGGGATCTGCACGACCCGAAGTAACCAGCCGCCACTACAACATCCGGCACAGCGATGTAAGATGGAAAATCGGTCGTTCGCTATTGGTCGTTGGTCAATAGTCGTTGGCCAATAGTCGTTGGGCACGAGTCTTCGACGCGAGAATGTAGTGTCATCGTGGCTGAATCCGAAGAAGTCTTCAGGAAGGGCCGACGACGAACGTCTGACGACGAACGGCCAACGACCAACGACGGATGGCTAACGACTGAGACCGACGACTGACGACTGAATCCCGACCCATGCCCCACTCGCAACCCGAAGTCTCGGAGCCGTTTCCTGGAGTGCAACAGGAGGTGGCGCATCTTTGTTCACTGCCTGAAATTCGCGCTGCTTTTACCTGGTTTCGCTCCCAGGAGCCGCAGTTTGCGCACTGGCAGCTCGAGCTGGCGCGCATTCCTGCGCCTCCGTTTGGCGAGAGTGCCCGGGCCCGATGGTTGGCCGACATATTTTGCGAACTCGGCCTGGAAGCGGTGCACACCGATGAAGTCGGCAATGTTTTCGGCACACATGCCGGTTACGGACAAGGACACGTTTCACTCAGCGCGCATCTGGACACGGTGTTTCCCGTGGGCACGCCGCTGAACATCCGGCAACAGGGCAGCCGCCTGTACGGACCCGGCGTTTCGGACAACGGTGCTGGCGTAACCGCGATGCTGGCCATCGTGGCGGCGCTGCGGGCGCAGGCCATTCGGCATGCCTTGCCCTTTCTGTTTATCGGCAATGTGGGCGAAGAAGGGGAAGGCGACCTGCGGGGCATGCGCCACATTTTCTCTCAGCCGCGCTGGAAGGACCAGATCCAGTACAGCCTGGTGCTGGATGGTGCGGGCGCGGACACCATCGTGGCCGAAGCCCTGGGCAGCCGGCGTTTCGAAGTGATTGTGCGCGGTCCCGGCGGACATTCCTGGAGCGATTTCGGCACGCCCAACCCGATCGTGGTTCTGGCGCGTGCAGTGCAGGCGTTTGCCCAAACGCCGGTGCCGGCATCGCCCAAGACAACGTTCAACGTAGGCGTGATCCGCGGCGGAACTTCGGTAAATTCCATTCCCGAGTCGGCCAGCATGCGGGTGGACATACGCTCCACGTCGATGGCGGAAATGGAGCGCCTGGAGCGCGCTCTGCGGCAAGCGCTCGACCAGGCGGTGAAAGAGGAAACGCGGGCCACAGAGACGCGCACGGCTTCGCGGCGGCGGCCCCACGGCCTGAGTTGCGAAGTGGTGGTGATCGGCAATCGCCCCGCGGGCGAGCTGCATCCCAACGCCCGCATCCTGCAGGTGGTTCGTGCGGTGGATACGCAGTTGGGCAACGCCGCCCAGGTGCAACGCGCTTCTACCGATGCCAACATACCTTTGTCCCTCGGACTCGAGGCAATTGCCATCGGGGGAGGCGGTGCCGGCGGAGGCGCACACACTTTGCAGGAATGGTTTGACTGCGGCGGGCGAGAGCTTGGGCTCAAGCGCATCCTGCTGACCCTGCTGGGGCTCGCCGGAGTCGCTCTATGAAGACGGGAAGCACGATCTTCCTGTCGGCAATCGTTGTCTTCACGGTAAGCGCAATGCTCGAGGCGCAGAATTTGCCCGCTCCCCCCAAGGCCGACATCATCTTTCTCAATGGAAACATCTGCACCGGCGTCTTGGATACCTCGTCGTTTCACGCCATACAACATGCGGAAGCACTGGCGGTGCGCGATGGGCGAGTTGCAGCCGTGGGCCGCGGCGAGCAGATCGTGAAGCTGAAGGGCCCGTCCACTGAGGTTGTCGATCTGGGTGGGCATTTCGTCATGCCTGGTTTCAACGATGCGCATATGCATCTGGCGAACGCCGGTTTCCAGCGCCTGACCGTTGACTTGATGGGGGTGAAGTCGCTGAATGAGTTTCGCGATCGCATTCGGGCGCGAGTCCAGAACGCCGAGCCGGGCGAGTGGATTGTGGGCAGCGGATGGGACCAGACGCTGTGGGCGGTGAAAGAACTCCCCAGCCGCTGGGACATTGATGAAGTGACCACCGACCATCCCGTGTTCCTGCAACGCGTGGATGGACACATCGCGGTGGCCAATACCCGCGCCCTGCAACTGGCGAGCATCACAGTGGCCAGCAAGGATCCCGCGGGCGGCAGGATTGATCGCGACTCCACCGGCCAGGCCACCGGTATTCTGCGCGAAACCGCGCGCCAGGCGGTGACCGCCGTCATTCCCAAGCCCAACCACGATAAGCGCCGCCAAGCCATTGAAGCCGGACTGCAGGAATTGGCCCGCAGCGGCATCACGTCCGCACAGGACAATTCCGATTCCGGAGACTCGAAGCTATCCTGGGACGATTTCTTGATCTTCGAAGAAATTGAGCGTGAAGGCAAACTCACCGCGCGAATCACGGAATGGCTGCCTTTCAACGATCCCTTGCCGGTGCTGGAGGAGCATCGCGCGGCGCATCCTCAGTCGGACAACCTGCTGCACACCGGCATGCTCAAGGCCTACATGGATGGATCGCTGGGTTCGCGCACCGCCGCGCTTCTCGAGCCCTACGCCGACGACCCTACCAATTCCGGACTGCCGCAGTATGAGCAGGACGTCCTTACCCGTTTGACGAAAGAGCGAGTGAACGCCGGATTCCAGATCGGCTTCCACGCCATCGGCGACAAGGGAGTGCAGATGGCTCTCGATGCCTTCGCCGCCGCCAGTGCAGACAATGTGGGGACGGGTCTCAGACCCGTCCAGGCCGAGCCAAGCTCGGCTAAGGCTGCACCAAGCACCGCCCCCGACATGCGCCTGCGCATTGAGCACGCCCAGGTCACCAACCCTCTGCAAGTGGCAAAATTCAAGCAGCTAAAAGTGATTGCATCCATGCAGCCTTCCCATCTGCTCACCGACATGAATTGGGCCGAGGCCCGGCTGGGTCCAAAGCGGGCGGCACACTCTTACGCCTGGGCGGAATTTCTGAGGCAGGGAGTGACCCTGGCCTTCGGGACTGACTATCCCGTGGAACCGGTTACCCCGTTTCGCGGTCTCTATGCCGCCGTAACCCGCAAAAGCGAAGATGGGAAGAAGGAATACTATCCCGCGCAAAAGCTGAGCATGGAGCAGGCCATCGCCGCCTACACCACCGGCTCGGCCTTCGCCGAGTTCGCCGAAAAAGAAAAAGGCACGCTGGCCCCGGGCATGTTCGCCGACCTGGTTGTGCTGGATATCGACATCACTTCCGTGCCCCCGGAAAAAGTTCTGCGGGCGAAAGTGCTTCGCACCGTGGTCGGCGGAAAAACGGTTTACCAGGCCAAATAGATCGATTGTCGAATTTCCAGATTGACGGATTCTCGAATTGAAAATCTTACATCCACCATTTGTCCGGGTTTTCAATTCGTAAATTTGACCATCCTGAAATCCGACAATCCTGACCGACCCTATCTCGTTTGTTACTCTAGCCACTGTGTCGCGCTCGCTCAAAGCCCACATTTTGCTGGTGCTGATCACTCTCATCTGGGGTTCGAATTTCGTCGTCATCAAGAATGCGCTGGCGGATATTTCTCCCCTGTTTTTCAATGCTCTCCGCATGAGCCTGGCGGCGCTGGTGCTGGCTGCCGTCTTCTATCGTGAGTTGGGACGCTTCACCGCCGCGTCTCTGCGTTCTGGTCTGCTGGTGGGCGTTTTTCTGTTTGTGGGAAACGAACTGCAGACTCTGGGCCTGAAATACACTTCTCCGTCAAAATCAGCTTTCCTCACCGGAGTCTCAGTCGTGCTGGTTCCGGTCTTGCTCGCTCTGTTCTAGAAACGCGGCCTCACGCGCTGGACGGCTACGGGTGTGCTTCTGGCCTTTGCCGGCTTGTACCTGCTGACGGTACCGGCATCTGCTGGAGCAGGACTCAATCTGCGCAGCATGAATCAAGGCGATCTCTTCACCCTGGGTGCGGCGCTGGTGTTTGCCTTCCACATCATTTTCATCGAGCACGCTACCCGGACCCAGGGCTGGCAGCAGATCACGGTGGTGCAGGTCGCGGTGACGGCACTGTTGATGATCCTGACCGTTCCGGTGGCCGAAAAAATTTATGTCGTCTGGTCTCCGCGGGTGATCTGGGGAATTGGCGCCGAGTCGATGGCCGTTTCTCCGGACCACGCGGCTGTGCCCAGCCAGCACCGCTAGAGGTTGCCAGCGCACACGTAGGGGCGGGCGCCCTCGCCCGCCCGGCGGAGCGAAGCTCCGCAGGGTTTTCGGGCAGATGCCGAACGCAGGCGTTTAAACCCAAACCCAGGCGAGTTGTGCTCGCCCCGCCCGGGTCCTGAGCGAAGTCGAAGGAGGGCGTCCGGGCCTACGTGGCTTGTGCTGCCACAACACTTTTCCCCCGATCCGCGTCTAACTTTCTGTGACTGCCAAGGGCTGGAAGGTATAATCGATCGGGCAGACATTATTCGGAGGAAGTCATTATGATTCAGCGCGCAAGCGCTCTTTGGGTACGTTTGAAGGCAAACCGCCTGGCGTACAGCATTTCCATCCTGGTCACGTTGACCGTGGGTATCCTGATCGGAACCGTGATCTCCTCCGGGGTGAAGGGCCAGGACAAGAAATCGTCAGCCTCCGATGCGGCCATGTTGAGCGTGCCCTCGCCGCAGATGCTCTCGAACCAGTTCTCGCAGATCTCGAAGCAACTTGAACCCAGCGTGGTCAACATCAACACCGAATCCACCATCAAGACCCCGCGCCGGCGCCGCGGCGTTCCCAATGGCGACGACGATGCCAATCCCTTCGACGATTTCTTTGACCGCTTTTTCGGCGGCCCGGGCGGACAGGGTGGGCAGGGACCCGGCGGCGGCGCGATTCGCGAGCGTTCCCTGGGTTCGGGCGTGATCGTGGACGCCAAGGGCTATATCGTCACCAACCGGCACGTGGTGGAGAAGGCCGACCGGATTCGGGTGCGTCTGCAGGACGATCCGCCGGGCGTGCTGCACGACGCCAAAGTAATCGGATCGGACCAGGAAACCGACCTGGCCGTGATCAAGATTGAAAGCGACAAGGCGCTGCCCGTCGCCAAGCTGGGCAATTCCGACAGCATGCAGGTGGGAGACTGGGTGCTGGCCGTCGGCAGCCCGTTTGGATTGCAGGAAACCGTGACCGCCGGAATCGTATCCGCCAAGGGCCGCAACATCGTGCCCCAACGCCAATTCCAGTCGTTTATCCAGACCGATGCCGCTATCAACCCGGGCAATTCCGGCGGTCCTCTGGTGAACATGGCGGGCGAAGTGATCGGCATCAATACCGCGATTCTCACCGATACCAATGCCTACGCCGGCGTGGGTTTTGCCCTGCCCTCGAATACCGTGGCCCAGGTGTACAACCAGTTGATCGGCCCCGACCACCGGGTATCGCGTGGCTCGATCGGAATCATGTTCAACGCGCTGGACAATCCCGCCATCGCCAGGGTGTACGGAACCGGGTCCGGCGTGACCATTTCGGATGTCACCCCGGGCAGCCCGGCAGAGCAGGCTGGCCTGAAAGTGGGCGATACCATTGTGGCCGTGGATAGCAAGGCTGTGAAGAACGGCGATGAACTGGTGGCCGATATCGCCGCGCGCAAGCCCGGCTCCAAGATCACCGTCGGATTCGTTCGCAATGGCAAGAAGCAGGATGCGACAGCCACGGTGGCCGACCGGGCCAAACTGTTCGCCGCCCGCTTGGGCGACGACGAGGAAGACGGCCCTGAAGCTGGACCCAAAGAGAGCAAACTCGGCGTCAGCGTCCAAACCTTGACCCAGGACATGGCGGACCGCCTTGATGTCCCCGTGGGCAAGGGGGTAATCGTGAAGGATGTGAAGGCTGGATCGTTTGCCGAGGACGTGGGCTTGAGCCGCGGTGATATTATCCTCGAGGTCAACCGGCAGGCGGTGGACAGCGAGGAGCAATTCAACCGCGTCATCGCTACCCTGAAGGGCGGACAGGACGTTGTGTTCCTGGTACGCCAGCGGGGGGCCGGCCGCCAGGGCGGAACCATCTTCCTGGCCGGTACACTTCCGTAACCCGAGGCTGGCACAAAGGGGACTGGTGTTGGAGGCGGAGATAGTTTACCCTGCCTGCTCGATCGGGAATTGCGGGTAACCCGTCATTGTGTTACTCCCGGACCACGATTGTGAAAATTGGTGCCTCCATTTCGACCGTATGCCTGAGCACGGGCTGCGCTGTGCTCCTGGTCTGCTGCAGTGTTTCGGCGCAGACTCCTGGCAGTTCGTCGGCGGAAAAGAAGTCCAGGGCCAAATTGCAGGTCGCATCCGCTCACCCCACCCACGCCCACAAGAAAGCGCGCAAAAGCGCAAGATCGCGCAAGCGGGGGCAGCAGAAGATCGATAGCTCGCGCGCCCGAGAAATCCAGGAAGCGTTGATTCGCGAACACTATCTGGACGGCGTCGCCTCCGGCAGCTGGGACGAGAAGTCCGAGGGCGCCATGCGGCGCTACCAGTCCGACAATGGCTGGCAGAGCAAGACCGTCCCGGACTCTCGGGCGTTGATCAAACTGGGATTGGGCCCCAACCACGATCATTTGTTGAATCCGGAAAGTGCCATGACAGCGCGACCCGAACCGCTCCACGCCGAACCGATGCTGGAGCAGACCTCGACCATGACAACCCAGCCGCAGAGGTAGGCTTCGAACCTCTGGTGGTACGTGTGGGACGGACACTCCTGTCCGTCGCTTTTGACTTGGATCTTGGGTAAGTCAGAACCTGCGGAAGGTTGGTTGCCGGGCAGCCGGCTTGTCACTGATCCCGGGAGCGAGAGCAAGACCAGAGCAACACCAACTTCAACACCAACTTCAACACCAACTTCAACACCAACTTCAACACCAACTTCAACACCAACTTCAACACCAACTTCAACACCAACTTCAACACCAACTTCAACACCAACTTCAACACCAACTTCAACACCAACTTCAACACCAACTTCAAC
This sequence comes from Terriglobia bacterium, assembly GCA_963758435.1. Lineage (GTDB taxonomy): Bacteria > Acidobacteriota > Terriglobia > Terriglobales > Acidobacteriaceae > JAIQFF01. The sequence continues at coordinate 76,585 of CAVWVN010000002.1, forward strand.
ACCAACTTCAACACCAACTTCCAACACCAACTTCAACACCAACTTCAACACCAACTTCCAACACCAACTTCAACACCAACTTCCAACACCAACACCAACACCAAAGGCGGCGGACAAGAGTGTCCGCCCCACACAGGCAGCTTTACCGGCTACTCTTTTTCGTTGCTGGATTGGGAAAATATGGCAGGGGCTTGTCGTTGATAATGGCACGCGGGTTGCCATCGACCAATGCCTGGGCGACTTCCTGGCCGTAAAGTTTCGCGACCTTATCCCTCGCGGCTGAGAGCGCAGGAGGGCGATGCTTGGTGTCATGAGCGTCGGTGGCCAGAACATGCACCCCGTCGCGTTCGAGCAGCCACTCGGCAGCGCGCATCGCCCTCTGTCCCCAGCCTCCAGTCACCGCCGAAGCCGTCACCTGCACCACGCAGCCCTGGTCCACCCATGTCAGCACTCGCAGCGGCGTCTCTTGCAGAATCGGATTGCGTTCGGGATGAGTGAGTACGGGCGTGATACCAACATCCGCCATGCGGGTGAAGTACTCGTTGATTTGCGCAGGAATGCTGTAGTTGCTCAACTCTACCAGCAGGTAGTGGCTGCCTTCAATGGTGTAGCGCTCCGGCGAAACCATCACTTCCCGCAGGTTGTCATAGGAAAGATGGAAATCGCAGCCCAGACTCAGTCGCGGGGCCTCGCCCACCAGCACCCGGAGATACTCCAGATTCTTGGCCAGAGTCTGCCGGTCGTACTGAAAACGCTCATTGGCGTGGGGCGTGGCCACGATGTGTTCGATGCCGTCCTCGACCGCCATACGACACATTTCCAGCGACGTGTCCCACGACTTTGGGCCGTCGTCGACTTTAGGCAAGAGATGGCAATGAACGTCGATCACAGGGAAGGCCGGGGGGAACAGCGGCTGGCCCATTTAAGCAGATTTTCAGCCAAAGGCCAAGCCGCGCACGCCTTGTGGTCTTCATACTGCTGCAGGCTGGTAACCTCAGATCCCTGGTTACTTCTGCACAGAAGCCTTCCGGCGCCTGACTATTTGCCCATGGTGAGCACAACCCGGAAGCGGGCCCGTCCGCTGATCATCTGATCGTAGGCTTCAGCCACTTTCTCCAGCGGATAGCGTTCGATCATGGGGCGAACCCCGGTAAGAGAACTGAACCGCAAGGTGTCCTCGGAGTCGATGGAGGAGCCGGAGGGCCATCCCCGGATGGTCCTGCGGGTGAAGATAAGCTGCAAAGGTGTAACGGTGACGGGTTCTGTGCTGGCGCCGACAATGACCAGCTTTCCGTCCCGGCCCAGGCCATCGACCAGGGCCGAGATCGCCTTCGAATCCGGTGCGGTAGCCAGAATCACACTCGCGCCGCCCAGGGCTTGCAGTGCGGCCGCTGGGGCGCCGGCCGCTGAATCGATGTAATGGTGAGCGCCCAGTTTTCTGACCAGCGCTTCTTTATCCCCGCCGCGGCCGATCGCAGCAGTGCGGAAGCCCATCTGGCGTGCGTACTGAATGCCCAGATGACCCAGTCCACCGATGCCCTGCACTGCCACCAGATCGCCGGTGCGCGCTCCGGCGTTGCGCAGAGAGTTGTACACGGTGATGCCGGCGCAAAGCAGCGGCGCGGCCTCGTCCGCGGGTAAATCATCAGGCATGGCCGCTACGGCTTCGGCAGGGACCACCACATATTCCGCGTAGCCGCCGTCAAAACTGATCCCGGTGATCTTCTCAAACTGGCAGAGAATAAAATTGCCGCGACGGCAAGGGTCGCAGACAAAGCAGTGCCCGCCATGCCAGCCCACGCCCACTCGCTGCCCGGGCTTCCATTGCGTGACGTCAGCTCCAACCGCGTCGATGCGTCCCGCAATCTCGTGGCCCGGAACCCGAGGATATTGCAATCCGGGAAAACCCGATTGCTTCACGATGGCATCACTGTGACAGACGCCGCAGGCCTCCACCTTGATCCGGACCTGCGCCCGTCCAGGCTCCGGAATCGGGCGTTCCACCACTTCGAAATTTCCACCAGGTTTGCTGACTTGCGCGACTTTCATAATTCTTCCTCGGCAGAACAGATGGCAAAGGGCATGAAAAAGATGCAAAAATCTGTAACGATGAGGCTGCTATCGTGGACTTGTACGCCGCTGCACGAGCGGGACGCTCGCGCCCACACCAGACTTACTTGTATCTTTCCGCCATGAACTCCCCGATCGATTGATAGGCCCTGGCCAACGTCGGTTCATCGGGTAAGAACACAATGCGAAAGTGCCGAGTGCCGGCCTTTTGACCGAAGCCGGAGCCGTGAACCACGAGCACGTGTTTCGCCCGGCACAATTCCTTCACGAAGACGTCGTCGCCCTCGGTGATCTCGATGCGGGGAAAGGCGTAGAACGCACCACGGGGAGAAACGCAGCTCACACGCGGAGTTGAATTGCACCACCGGACGGTGAGGTCACGGCGCGCGCGCAGCTTGTTGCAGACCTCCACCAGGTGGTCCTGAGGCCCGTCCAGCGCGGGTTTGATGGCGTACTGTTCGGGATGATTGGCGCACAGGCGGGCCCGCAGCAGACGATGCATGCCCTCCACGTAGGGTTTCACGGCGGCAGCATCGCCGCTCACTATGCCCCAGCCGATCCGCCAACCGGGCGCCAGGTAGTTTTTCGACAGTCCACCGAACGTCACGACCGGCACATCGGGAGCGACCGCTGCGATCGAAATGGGGTCTGTCTTTTCGCCGGAATCCAGAATGAGCTTGTCGTAAATCTCGTCGGCGAAAATGACCAGATTGTTGCGCCGCGCCAGTTCCGCCAGCTGTTCCAGCATGCGGCGGGAACAGATTGCGCCGGTAGGATTGTTGGGATTGATCAGAACAATGGCGCGGGTGCGGGAATTGACCTTGCGCTGCAGATCGATCAGGTCCGGCTGCCAGGCGTCGTCTTCGTTCAGATTGTACGGCATGACCGGAATGCCGAGCTTGCACAGCACGGCGGAGTAGAGCGGATAGTCCGGGCTGGGCGTCAGCACATGTTCGCCGGGATTGATCAGGGCAGTCAGACAAACATCCACGGCCTCGCTCGCGCCGGAAGTTACAAACGCGTCCTGCACCGTGGAAATGCCCTTGCGCGCCGCTTCGCCGCGAATGGCCTCGAGAGCTTCCGGAATGCCGGGAGAAGGCGCGTAGCCATTCTTGTTCTCCTGCATCGCCCTGTAGACTGCTTCAATCAGGTGTGGCGGAGTTGTGAAATCAAAAATATTGGGATCGCCGACGTTGAGCGCCAGGACCTTGTGGCCTTGCTTCGTGACTTCATCAGCCACTGACGCCAGATCGCGGATGGCGTAGCGGACGTTGTCGAGGCGTTGCGCGGCGGCGATTTCGCGAACAGGTGTGATAGGCATGTTTTGTAGCGCCGGCATCCTGCCCTCGGCCCCGAGAGCGAGATCAACCAAGGCTGTACCACCAAAAAGTGAACCTTTAATGCAGCGCTAAAAGCGCTGCTCTACTCAACATCAGTCCACCCTATCGATCTGCGCTTTCTGCAGGCGGTCGGAGTAATCCACGTACACCGCTTTCCACTCGGTGTAGAAATCAATCGCGCCCATGCCACCTTCACGATGGCCGTTGCCTGTGGCCTTCACTCCGCCGAAGGGCAGGTGGACTTCGGCACCAATCGTCGGCGCGTTGATGTACGTAATGCCGGCGTGCAGATCGCGCATGGCGACAAATGCCTTGTTGACATCCTTGGTGTAAATCGCGGACGACAGCCCGTACTCGATGCCGTTGGCGATGGCAATCGCGTCTTCCAGATCCTGGCACGGGATGATGGACACGACCGGCCCGAAGATTTCCTCCTGCGCAATGCGCATCTTGGGATCAACATCGACGAACACCGTCGGCTCCATGAAGTATCCGTGCTGATATTCACCCTGATCGAGGCGGTTGCCGCCGCACTTCATCTTCGCGCCCTCGGACTTGCCGATCTCCACATAGCTGAGATCGGTCTTGAGCTGGGCCTCGTTAATGGCCGGACCCATCTCGGTGTTTTCATCCAGTCCGTTGCCAACTCGAAGCCGCTTGGCGAGATCGACGTAGCGCTCTACGAACTCGGCGTACACACCCTTCTGCACGATGATGCGGCTGGTGGCGGTGCAGCGCTGGCCGGTGGTGCCGAAGCCGCCCCATAAGCCGCCTTCGATGGCAAGGTCGAGGTTCGCGTCGTCGAGCACGATCATGGGATTCTTGCCGCCCAGTTCCAGCGAGCAATGCTTGAAGCTCTTGGCGGCCGTGGTGCCGACAATGCGCCCAACCGCGGTGGATCCCGTCAGCGAGATGGCGCGGACCTCAGGGTGCTCCATCAGCGGGCCTCCCACCTGCGTGCCGAATCCGCTGACAATGTTGATCACGCCCTTGGGCACGCCCGCGTCGGACAGCGTTCGCACCAGGTTGTAAGTGGATAACGGAGTGTCCTGCGCCGGCTTGATCACACAGGTATTGCCGCAAACGATGGCGGGCAGCAGCTTCCACGACGGAATCGCCATGGGGAAGTTCCATGGTGTGATCATGCCGCATACGCCGATGGGAGTCCGTACCGCCATGGCGAACTTGTTGGGCAGCTCTGACGGCGTGGTGGGCCCGAACATGCGGCGTCCTTCGCCGGCGAAGTAGTAGGCCGTGTCGATGGCCTCCTGGGTATCGCCGCGAGTTTCCTTGAGAATCTTGCCCATCTCGCGGGTCATGTCGCGCGAGTATTCTTCCTTGCGTTCGAGCAGCATCTCGGCGGCGCGAAAGACGATTTCGGCGCGGCGCGGGGCCGGCACCAGGCGCCACTTGGCGAAAGCCCGGCTGGCGGCTTCAACCGCTGCGTCTACGTCGGCCTTTGCAGATTTCTGAAAGATGCCGACTACGTCGCGGGTGTCGGCGGGATTGCGGTTTTCAAAAGTCTCTCCGGTCGAGGATTCCACCCACTCGCCGTCGATGAAGTTCTTGTAAACCTTGGGTGCAGTGCTGCTGCCGAGCGCGGGCGGACCGGTCAGGGTGTCGGTTGCCATAAAAGTCTCCTGAGTTGCAGGGAAGAATGCGTGAACCTCTATGCTACAGGCGGGGCTGAGGGTCGGGCAAGCGGCAGCGATGATCGCAGAAAATCATTAACCACAGAGGGCACTGAGGACGCTGAGGCACATCCCTGGAGCAAAGCCTCGGTGTCCTCTGTGTCCTCTGTGGTTAGTGGGGTTGTGTCCGCGCCACCTCTGTCAAGGCCAAGTAGAAAGTTCCGGTTGTTAGCCAAGTAGAAACTTCCGCTTTGCGAAGTGTGAAATTTTGGTTTTGGGGATGGGGTGCAGGGGAAGGGGGTGGTTTCCCCTTCCCCTGCCTAGCGATGTACTAGCCTTCAACGAAAGGCCTGCCACAGCGGTCGCTCCGGCACCCGCTTGCAAGCTTCGTTGTAGCGAATCCTCTGTTGCTGGAGACGGAGTCGCGTTGGGCGGCGTCGGGTTTTTGCGCGGCCAGAGGCGGAGTCCAGGCAGCGCGGTAGTTGGGTTTGTTTTCCGCCGCGCAGCGATCTAAGGGGAGACGACGCTGCTTCCAGCGCATCCATAGCGACTGATCCAGACGCTGTTCGATCTCCACCTGCCGGCCACGCATGCCGCCACCGATGTCAGCCCGCCGGATCTGATACGTCAACCCGTCCCAGCGCACGGTGTAGTCCTGGGCCACGGTGCGCACCTCCACCTGGCTCAGCACCGAAGCCAATTCCAGCCTGCGATCCAGAGCCCGATGCGCATCTCCGGCCTGCTCTGCGGCGCAACTGAAGCGCCGGTTCCACAGCGGCAGATACACTTGCTCGAGATAGCGATTGGCTCTGCCAAGGTGCCGCGCTCCCACTTTGCGCAGGCCTTTCACCAGCCGGTCTTGCGCGGTGCCGAAGAAGCGTTCCACCCGCCCTTTGGCCTGCGGCGAGTGGGCCGCGATCCACTCGATGTCGAGTTCCGCCAGCGCCCGCCCGATCTGCGTGGGCTGCTGCGCGGGCGCTTGCCGGTGATGCACCGCTTTGGGCGCGGTCTGAAACAGACTGGCCTTGTCGGTGTACACCGCCAGCGGCCGCCCGTGCGCCTGCACATAGCGGCCCAACATCCGCAGGTTCTCTTCGGTGGAATCGTGCTCCACAAAACGCGCCCTCGCCTGCGAGGTGGCATCGTCGATTAGGGCAATCAGATACAACCGCTCGCCGCGGCCTTCCAGCCAGTCGTGGGTGCTGGTGTCCCACTGCAACAACTCGCCCCAGCGCGCTCGCCGGCGCCGCCACTGGTGGATCCGCTCCACCCGCGCCCGCCGCGCCTTCCACAGCCCCGCTTCCCGCAGCCATTTCCGCAGCGTCTCTTTCCCCACCTCGATTCCGTGCTCTGCCGCCAGTTCCTCCGCCGCCAGCGTCGGCCCATAGTCATGCCACTGCCGCGCTTGCTTCTGCTGCGCGAATATCTTCACCGCCCGCGCCTTCATGGCCTCCGGCAATCGCCGGTTCGACCGCTTCCCCCGCAACCCGTGCACCACCGCCCGGTCGCCCCGCGCTTTCATCCGCCGCAGCAACTCCCGCACCCAGCGTGCCGTGACTCCCAACTCTTTCCCCGCTTGCACTTGCGTGATGTGCCGCTTCCTCACTTCATGCAGCACCTTCAACCGCTCCCGATCCTTCTGCGACATCCACAGCTCCTCTTGGGGTTCCGCCATGACCTATCAAAGCGGAACTTTCTACTTGGCTCCAACAGGAACTTCTCATGTGGCTGCGACATGTCCGCGCCACCGCTTGACAAGGCCCCGACGAGAGTACAGAATCGCGAACTTCCCGAGGCTGGGGGAACCATTCAGCCAGCGGCAACGTATTGAGTTTGGGGCGCTACCAGCGTCCCCAGGAGCGAATCTTCGTGGAATTGCAGATTGAAAATTTATCTAAAGTCTATAAAAACGGCGTGCGCGCGCTGGATAACGTCTCCCTCACCGTTCCCGTAGGCATGTATGGCTTGCTCGGCCCCAATGGCGCCGGCAAGTCCACGCTGATGCGTACCATCGCCACGCTCCAGGAGCCGGACAGCGGCGAGATCCGTCTGGGGACGCTCAATGTTCTGCGCCAGAAGCAGGAGCTGCGCAAGACGCTGGGCTACCTTCCGCAGGAGTTTGGCGTGTATCCGCGCACCTCGGCGCAGGAAATGCTTGGCCACCTGGCTCTCCTGAAGGGGATCACCGACTCCAAGCAGCGCAAGGAAACCGTCGAGGCCCTGCTGCACCGCACCAACCTCTATGAGCACCGCAAGAAGGCCCTCTCCGGATTTTCGGGCGGCATGCGGCAGCGTTTCGGCATTGCGCAGGCCTTGCTCGGCAACCCGCGCCTGCTGATCGTGGACGAACCGACCGCGGGCCTCGATCCCGGTGAGCGCAACCGTTTTTACAGTCTCCTCTCCGAGATCGGCGAAGACGTCATCGTGATTCTTTCCACCCACATTGTGGAAGACGTGATGGAGTTGTGCACCAACATGGCCGTTATTCACCAGGGCAAGGTGCTGTTTGCCGGTGCTCCCAGCGAAGCGGTCAAGTCGCTCGAAGGGCGCATCTGGCAAAAGTCAGTGGCCAAGTCCGAGGTCAAAGACTACGAGCAACGCTATCGTGTCATCTCCAGCAAGCTGATCGCGGGCAAGCCGCTCATCCACATCCACTCCGCCGAGAACCCGGGGAACGGATTCACCCCGGTCAGCGCGGACCTCGAAGACGTATTCTTCAGCCGCATTTCCGGGATCGCGTGAGACCAGCCATGTTCAAACAGTTCTTCAACTTCGAGGTCCGGTTCTGGCTGCGCTCGTGGATGCTGTGGGTATTTTTCCTGATCGTGGCGCTGATGTTTTTCGGGGCGGCCAGCAGCGACCAGATCACCGTCGGCAGTTCGCTGAAGAATACTTATCGCAATGCCCCCTGGGTGGTGGAAAATTTCTACGTTGTCTGCAGTCTGCTGACGCTGCTGATGACGACAGCGTTCGTGAACTCCGCCGCCTCGCGTGATTTTGCCCACAACACCCACCAGATTCTGTTCAGCACGCCCATCCGCAAACTGGACTACCTGGCCGGACGCTTCCTGGGATCCGCCTTGATTGCAGTGATCCCGCTGCTGGGTGTGTCCGTCGGGATTCTGGCGGCGAAGTACATGCCCTGGGTGGACGCCGAGCGCTGGGGCCCAGTGGTGTGGGCTGCCCACTGGAAGGCGATTCTCGTTTTTGCCATTCCTAACACCCTGTTCATTGCTGCCGTCATATTCGCTATCGCCGTCCTGACCCGCAGCACCGTCGTGTCATTCCTGGGCAGCCTTGCGCTGCTGGCAGGATATGGAATTTCCCGGGTGCTCACCAGCGATCTGAAAAACCAAAAGCTGGCTGCGCTGATCGATCCCTTTGGCATCGATCCTTTTCTCTACGCGACCAAATACTGGACTGTCGCAGAGAAGAACACCCTCTCCATCGGCTACTCCGGATATCTGCTGTGGAACCGGCTGATCTGGCTGGGTGTAGGCGCGGCGATCTTTGCCTTCGCCTACTGGCGGTTTAGTTTCGCCGAACGAAGTCCGAGGAAGAAGAAAGTCAAAGCGCGGGAGGTCGCATCGATCACCTCTACGGCGATTCCAGCGGCGGACAGGAATTTCGGCGCGGGCGCCGAGTGGCTGCAATTCTGGGGCACGGTCAAGATCGAGTTTAGGCGCCTGGTCAAGACCACGACGTTCATTGTGATCACCGCGTTCGCCCTGCTGAACTGCGTGCCGGCGCTGATTTACAGCAACACGGAGGGTTTCGGAAATACCTTCTTGCCGGTGACCTACCGCTTGCTCGAAGTCATCGCGGGAACGCTCTACCTGTTTTTGATCGCCATGATCACCTACTTCGCGGGCGTCCTGGCCTGGGAGGAGCGAGACAGCGGAACCGACGAAGTGCATGATGCGCTGCCCAATCCGGAATGGCCCACGTATCTGGCCAAGCTGACGGCGCTGATGAGCAGCATCGTCATCATTCTCGCTGTGGTCATGTGCGCGGCGCTGCTGGTGCAGTTCTTCCACGGATATCATCGCTACCAGATCGGTCTCTTCATTGCGAACCTGTTTGGCATCGACCTGCTCGGCTTCATCTTTCTGGCCATTCTGGCGTTTTTTATTCATGTCATCTCGCCCAACAAGTACGTTGGCTACTTCGGATACATCACGTTTCTCCTGCTGACCACCTTCATCTGGCAGCCCTTGCACATCGCCACCTACCTGGTCCAGTTCGGGCAGGCCCAGACCATGACCTACTCGGATTTCTACGGCTACGGTCCGTTCCTCCAGAGTTGGTCGTGGTTCATGCTGTATTGGACGGCGTTTTGCGTCTTCCTGGCGGCAGTCACCATCCTGCTATGGCAGCGCGGACGTGAAACCAGTTGGCGCAGCCGCATTAGAAACGCACGCTTGCGCTATCACGGGGCCGTGCGCTTTATCGCCGTAGCGGCCGCGATCGGATTTGTAGCCACTGGCGGCTGGATTTTTTACAACACCAAGGTCCTGAACACAGTGCGAAGCGAAAACGATAACGACCGCTTGCAGGCGGACTATGAGAAGACCTACAAGAAATTCGAAAAGCAGCCCGAGCCCCGGGTCACGGATGTCAAGTACGCCATCGACCTGTATCCGGAAACACGCAACATGACCATGGGCGGCCAGCAAACCATCGTGAACCAGACTTCCAAGCCACTGACTGAGGTCCATTTCACGCTGGCCAATGACTATCAAACCACCATCGAGATACCCGGCGCGAAGCTGTCTCAGGATGATCAGCGCCTGCGCTACCAGATTTACGCTTTAACCACGCCGATGCAGCCCGGCGAGGCGCGAGTGCTGCAATTCACCATGCAAACCCGGGTGCGAGGTTTCGAGAACACGCTGACCAACCGCGCCGTGCTGCCCAATGGCACCTTCATTCATAGCCAGATCGTTCCTCAGATCGGGTATCAGCCCGGCAACGAGCTGGACGACAAGAACAAGCGCAAGCGCTTCGGACTCAAGGAAAAAGACCTGATGCCGGCGCTTGAGCAGAATTGCGTCGCCGACTGCCACGACAGCTACATCAGCAATAACTCCGACTGGGTGAATGTTGAAACCGTGATCAGCACGTCGCCTGACCAGATCGCAATCGCGCCGGGATCACTGCAACGAGAGTGGAGCGAAAACGGGCGCCGCTACTTTCAATACAAGCTCGACCATACGGGACTCAACTACTACTCGTTCTTGTCGGCCCGTTATGAGGTCGCCCGTACCGAGTGGAATGGCATCAACATTGAGGTGTACTACCTCAAGGAGCAGCCCTGGAATGTTCCCAAGATGCTCAACTCGGTGAAGAAGTCTTTCGAGTACTACACCAAGAACTTTGGTCCCTATCCGCAGAAGGAGGCGCGCATCATCGAGTTCCCGCGCCTGGCCGCCTTCGCCGAGGCCTTTCCCGGAACCATGCCCTACTCGGAGTCCATCGGCTTCATCGCGAGCATCCAGAAGCCTGATGATATCGACATGGTCTTTTACGTGGTCGCGCACGAGATGGCGCACCAATGGTGGGGCCATCAGGAAGTGGGGGCGAACATGCAAGGGGCCACTCTGCTGGTGGAGACCCTGGCTCAGTATTCCGCCCTTATGACCATGGAAAAAGAATACGGCCGCGACACCATGCGCAAGTTCATGCAGTATGAAATGGACAACTATCTGCGCTCGCGTGGCGCCGAACTCTTGAAAGAACGCCCGCTGTTGCGCGTGGAGGCGTCGCAGGGATACATCCACTATCGCAAGGGCAGCGTGGTGATGTACTACCTGCGCGAAATGATCGGCGAGGAAGCGGTCAACCGTGCCGTGCGCAAAGTGCTCAACAAGTATGGATACGCACCGCCGCCCTATCCCACGTCGTATGCGCTGGTGGATGCCCTGCGCGAGGAAACGCCGCCCCAACTGCAATACCTCATTCAGGACCTGTTCTATGACATCACGCTATTCTCCAACCGGGCGGTGACCGCGACTGCTCACAAGGGCCCGGACGGCAAATACCAGGTCACGGTTGGAACCGAAGCGCGCAAATTCAAAGCCGACGAAAAAGGCAACGAAACCGAAGTTCCGGTAGACGACTGGATCGAAGTTGGAGCGCTCGCCGCACCGGAGAAGGGCAAACGCTTTGGCAAAGTCCTGCACCGTGAACGCGTCCACATGACCAGCGGCAAGGCAAGCTACAGTTTCACGACGGACGAAAAGCCGGACAAAGCCGGAATCGATCCCCTGCTGTTGCTGATCGACCGCGTGCCGGAAGACAACATGGTTGAGGTCACGATCGAACCTTAGGGCGGGTAGCCCATTTCTCGCGTCTCTTTGCAAGAAGGTGGGGTCCAACAGCACTAGTTCGCCCTAAATCTCATCCTTCGGAACAACCGGAGGGGTCTGCGCGCCTCCGGATGGGATCGAACTATACCAATTGATGTTGCGAGTGAAATACATCACCGCCGCGACCGCCAGGAAGCTTGCCACCGCGCCTACCAGAAGTGCATTGTCCTCAAGCCGCAACAACAGATAGATGAGAGAGTAAAGCAAGGTGAATACGATCAGAGCGCGAAGGCCCTGCGCTCGGCTTTCGAAAATCCAGTTCGCATTCGCCGAAAGTAGAAGCACAGTGGCGCCACCGGCCATCAGGAAGCCCCAGTCAAAACCAATTCGTTCGGAGACTGAAAGCAACAAGAGATAAAAAATCATCTGGGCGACCCCAACCAGAACATACTGGGCCGGATGTACGCGCTTGCCGCCAGTCACTTCGAACACAAAGTAGGTGAGAAACACGAGTCCGACGAACAGCAGCACGTATTTGAGGGAACGGTTGACCGACTGATACGGGTCCGCCACTTCGATAAATGAGACTCCAAGCGCCGTGCTGTCAAGCGTGCTGACCGCGGTGTTGGTACCTTCGGCAGGAATACCGCGGGCGAGGAAGGGCACTGACCATTCTCCGGTAAAGCCTTGCGCCGAAACCGTACGCTTCACCGGCAAAAAACCTCCATCGAAGCTCGGGCTGGGCCAGTCGCCCTCCACTGTGAGGTGGGTGGACTTGCCATAGGCGAGTACCGAAATCCGCTGTGCGCCAGAGAAACGCAGAGCTGCGGTTACGCGAAAAGTCGCATTTGGCTGGGCTACGCCCGATGCGCTCACGCCAAAATATGTTAACGGCAGGCGCTGTGCCGCGTTCGGGTCACCGACGGTTCCTGCTGGAGTGAAGGCGACGGTCTTCCCGTTCATCGTAAGTGTTCCATCCGCCAAGGCGGCGCGCGCGTCACTAACGCCGACTACAATTCCCGCACGACTCCAGTCCAATACTGCGTCTGCCGGCGCACTCGAGGGCACGCCTGCAAGGTCAAACTCCGCATCGAACTTCAAGTCCGCCTGGAATACGGGGACCTTGAAAAGCGAACGACGACGCTCCTCAGTCCGAACTTTTACAACGGCGTCACCTTGCGTTGGAAATACCACGTACACGCCAACCACAGGCGAAGCAGCTTTATACGACGGTGGAATGGTGTAGGGAATGGACAGCGCCGGGCCAAGAAAAGTTTGCTGGCCACCCACGCGACCGCTGACCTCCTGGACAACATCCTTGGCTCGCTTCGTCCGCTCATCGACGATGTTGTCCACGAAGAGGGCGGGGATTGTCATGATCAAGGCGAGTCCGCTGACTACCAGCAACTTTAGCCCCATGGATCGGGATCTATTCCAGATCTGGAGGGTCAGAGGCGACACTGAAGATTGATTCAAGCGGACTCCTGTCGGACCCTACCCTGCTGTCGACGTCGGGCAGTGGCGCACCCGTTAGCGACAGAGTATATGACAAGTTCGAGAAAAAGCCGGTGCCCGCCGGTGGACCTTATTGATTGCATCACCCTATCCCCCACACCGCGGTACATGGCCGCCGGAGGTGGTACCCAAGGTAATCAACTGTCCCCTCCCAGTTATGCTTGTGATACTCTCGCAAATACCCCATATTCTTAGGGTTTGACTGGCGTCCGGTGGCCTTTGTGTCTTCTTCAAGTAGCAAACCTGGGATCCATGTAGCCTGGAAGACGGTCACCTACCGCAGCGTGGCTCTGGCCGTGCTGTTGGCTGCCGTTGTGCTCTTCATTGGGATGAATTTTGCCTTTCCGCAATTCACCCAGAAGGGGGTGAAGTCGGTCAGCAAGCTGGGCGACAGCCTGCTGGAGATCATCGCGGGGGCGGGCGGGAAGACCAAGTCGGGCTCGGTAAACTCGCAGCAAGCCCATATCACGGCGCTGGACGGAACCGTACGGGTCAAGAAGGCCAGCAGCAACAGCTGGGTGACTGCCGATTACAACGTACCGCTGGAGAAAGGCGATGTGGTGCAGACCGGCTCGGAGGGCATGGCCAAGATCGTCTTCAGCGATGGCACCAACTACACGGTGAAACAGGATTCTCTGATTGTGATCGAGGAAAATTCAGCCAATGACCAGCAGCAGACCAACGTGTCGGTGGCGGTGAGCACGGGAACCGTCGATCTCACCACCGCCACGTATGTCCAAGGGTCGAAGTCGCAGGTGATCGTGGCCGGGGCGACCGCCTCTCTGGCCCCGGACAGCGCGGCCATGGTGCGCAACGATCCCAAGGCCGACCAGCACGAGATTCTGGTAAAGAAAGGGTCCGGAGAAATCACCCGCAACGGCGAGGTGGTTCACCTGGCGGAGTGGGAGAGAGTCGGTTTCCAGTCGCAATCGCCGCGCATGGCCAAGGTGAAGGAAATCGGGCCGCCGACGCCGATTTCGCCGGCCAACATGATGCCCATCTTTACCTCGGGCGCGTCCAAGCCAGTGGAGTTTTCCTGGACGCCGATGACCAACGCGGTAGGCTACCGGCTGCGCATTTCGCATAACCCGTACTTTTCTTCGACCATCGTGGATCGCCGGGTCAGCACCGCCGACGTCATTGTCTCCGGCCTGGGGGAAGGCGCGTACTATTGGCTGGTCCAGTCCTACGACGCCGAGGACAAGGAGTCAGTCGAAAGCCAGAAGAACCGTTTCACTATCATTCCCAAAGGCCAGAATACGACCGCCATCGACCTGGAACTGGATCCTTTTATGCAGCACGGAAAAGTAATTGAGCTGACTGGCAAGACCGAGGTGGGGGCCAGGGTGATGGTTAATGGCAGGGAAGTGCCCGTGGTGGGCGCGGATGGCAGCTTTCACTACTTCATGCCTCCGCTTCCGCCGGGCGAGAGCCTGATCACGATTACGGCCCAAAATGCCAAGGGCGGAGTGAATACGGTCCAGAAAAAGATCGTAATTCAGTAGCAAAAACCGGGGGTTGGACAGCAACACCCGAGGTGCCGGGACTTTGGTTTGAGGGCGAAGCGGGCGTTATCCCATAGAATTAGGGCACGGCCCCCCACCCGCACGGAAGCAACCGGGTTCGCCCGGTAATGACAGCGGTTCGAGAGAGCTAAATCGCGTATGTCATCTAACGGATTCCATTCTTCGACGCGCCTGCACAACCTGAGATCGCTGTTCAGTATCTTTTCCAGCGATCTTGCCATCGACCTGGGGACGGCCAACACGCTGGTGTACGCAAGGGGCAAGGGCATCGTGGTCAACGAACCCTCCATCGTCGCCATCAACAAGAACACCGGGGAAGTTGAGGCCGTGGGCAAGGAAGCCAAAGAGATGCTGGGCCGCACGCCCGGCAACATCGTGGCTATAAAGCCCATGAAGGACGGCGTCATCGCCGACTTCAAGGTCACCGAGAAGATGCTCAACTACTTCATCCAGAAAGCGCACAACCGCAAGATGCTGGTGCATCCGCGCATCGTGATCGGCGTGCCTTCGGAAATTACCCAGGTGGAAAAGCGCGCCGTCATGGATTCCGCTTATCGCGCCAAAGCCAGCGAGGTGTATCTGGTGGAGCAGGCCATGGTGGCTGCCATCGGCGCCGGACTTCCCATCACCGAACCCAGCGGCAACATGGTGGTCGATATCGGCGGCGGCACTACCGACATCGCCGTCATTTCTCTCAGCGGCATCGTTTATTCCCGCTCCGTGCGCATGGCCGGCAACCAGATGGACGAAGCGGTGATGAACTACCTCAAGCGCAAATATAACCTGTTGGTCGGCGAGCGTACCGCCGAGCAGATCAAGATGGAGATTGGCTCCGCCTATCCGCTGGAAAAGCCCCTGACCATGGAAATCAAGGGCCGCAACCTGATCGAAGGCGTGCCCAAGACCATCACCGTGGACGACAGTGAAATTCGCGAAGCCCTGAGCGAGTGTGTCTCTACCATCATGAATGCTATCCGGGTGGCGCTCGAACGTACCCCGCCGGAACTCTCCGCGGACATCAGCGACCGCGGCATTGTGCTGACCGGGGGAGGCGCGCTCCTGAAAAATCTCGACAAACGTATTCGCGAGGAAACCGGGTTGCCGGTTTCGATCGCCGATGATCCGCTCTGCAGCGTGGTCCTGGGCACGGGCAAGATGCTCAGCGATTTCAAGCTGCTGCGCAAAATTTCTATAGAGTAGTTTCAAGTTTCTGGTTTCTAGTTTCCAGCGTGTTCGAAGGAGGGCGGGCGTCCTCGCCCGTCCCGCGCCAGTCGCCGCAACCATCCTTGGGCCCGGTGTCGTGAAACCAGAAACTGGAAACCAGAAACCTAAAACTGTATTTCCATGGAAAATCTGATGAGCCGCTACCGCAACGTCACCATTCTGGTGGCGATCCTGTTTATCCAGGTGCTGGGGCTGGCGGTGCAGGTCAAGCGGCGATCGAGCGCTGACGAATCCACCCGGATCATCCGTCTGTGGACGGTCAGCGCCGTTACTCCTCTGGAGAAAGTCCTGGTCTGGTGCCAGGACGGCCTCGGCGGCATCTGGAAAAACTACGTTTACTTGCGTGGGGTGCGGCAGGAAAATCGCGAGCTGAAATTCGAGATCGAACGCCTCCGCCTGGAACAGGTGCGCTTGGCCGATGACGCGCAGCAGGCGCGCCGGCTGCAGGCCCTGCTGAGTTTCAAGGAAACCTACATTGCCAAGACCGTGGCCGCGCAGGTCATCGGTTCCAGCGGCAGCGACCTGTCGCGGTCGATCTATATCGATAAGGGCACGTCGGCCGGGGTGGATAAAGATATGGCCGTGATCACCGCCGACGGCCTGGTGGGCAAGGTATTGCGGGCGTTCGGGTCCTCGGCGCAAGTGCTGCTGATCAACGACCAGAGCAGCGGCGTGGGCGTGATTCTGGATAAGTCGCGGCTGCAGGGAGTCATCAAAGGGACAGCATCCGGCGAGGTCGTGCTGGAGAAGGTGATGACCGACGAGCAGGTGGCGCCCGGCGAGCGCATCGTGACCAGCGGCGGCGACCTGATTTTCCCCAAGGGCATTACCGTGGGGACAGTTATGAAGGTGACGCCGGGAGCGGACCTCTTTCTCAATATCCGGGTCAGGCCGTCGGCCGACCTGAGCCGCCTCGAAGAAGTCCTGGTGATCACAAGAAGAGAGGATCGCGCGCCATCGGTAGCGGAAACCAATTCGGTCCGGGCGGTGGACATTCTGACCCAGCGCCTGCCTTCAGTCCCCGACAAGCCGGCGGCAAATGCGGGCCAACCACCGGCGCCTGTGGCAGCCTCCACAGCTCCGATCGCTTCCCCTAAGCCGAAGACCGAAACTGGGGTAACCCGCTCACCGGGCAACTCCTCCGCTCCAGCCGTGAAGGCAGCGGCTACCCACAAGCCGGTGGCTGCGGACAGGCCGGCATCGGACCCGCCGGCCGGCTCGCCAACCGGCGCTTCTGCCCGCCGTGCGGTCTCGACGCCGGGGACATCGACGTCTGGAATTTCGGCGCCCGTCCCAGCCAGGCCCATGCCACAACCCGGGACTGCGGAGGATAAACCTCACTAGCGTGCCCATTACCTACACATCTCAGGACCAGGTCGAGGTTTACCGCTTCAGTGCCCCGGCGGCCATCCTCATTCCGCTGGTTGCCCTTTTTCTGCAGGCATTTCTGCCCCTGCGTCTGCATTTCTTTTCCCTGTTCGACCTGCCCTTGCTGGTGGTGATCTTCTTCGCCGTGGCGCGGCGCAGCCAGGTGTCGGGGCTGGTTACCGGGGCCCTGATCGGCCTGTTGCAGGACTCGCTCACCCATCAGCCCATCGGGATTTACGGCATCGCCAACACGGTTGTGGGTTTTGGGGCGTCGTCCCTGGGCGCCAAGCTGGACGTGGAGAACGTAGGGGCCCGCTTCCTGGTGACCCTGTTCTTCTACGCTGTCCACGAAGTGGTCTACTTCACCGTAGCGCGCGGGCTGGTCAAGTTGACTCTGCAGTGGAGTTGGGGACATGAGATCGGTGGCGCCTTGCTCAACGCGGCCACTGCGGCGGTGTTGTTTACCTTGCTGGACCGGTTTAAACAGAGAGCGTGACCACGGTCTCTGGTCGTTGGTCATTGGTCGTTGGCGAAATCCCCCAAGCCCCAATCCATCCAACCGGTGATGTCCCTCCGTCACCGTGGATGACAACAAAAGCGGTTCTCCGCCGGTCTACAATAAAAGTCTGTGATTGGCCAACGACCAAGGGCCAACGACCAACGACGAGAAGCAAACGACTGAGGACCGACGACTAGCCCATGTTTGGCCGCGACGAAAAAGTATCGGGATCCCGCCTGACTGCGGTGCAATACATCATCCTCGGCGTTTTTCTGATCCTGGCCTATGGCTTGTGGCGGCTGCAGGTGGTGCAGAGCGACTTCTACTCGGCCCTGGCGGAAAAGAACAAGACACGCGAAGTTCCCATTCTGGCGCCGCGCGGCAAGATCCTCGATCGTGAAGGCCGCGTCATCGTGGACAACTATCCGTCTTTTACGGCCCTGCTGTTGCGCGATTCCACCCGCGATCTATCTGCCGATGCAGACATGATTGCGCAGGGACTGCATCTTGATCCCAAGGAGGTCCGGGAGCGCCTGCACAAGTTTGTCGGCACTCCGCAGTACCAGCCCATCTATCTCAAGGAAGACATCACTCCGGATGAGCTGGCTTTTATCGAGTCTCACCACAACGAATTGCCCGAACTGGACACCATCGTGGCCCATCGCCGCTTGTACCCGCGCAATGGGTTTATGGCGCACCTCGTAGGTTACGTGGGCGAGGTCAGCGAACAGATGCTGAACCAGCCGCGTTGGGAGCTCTACAACCCTGGTGACGTGGTAGGCCGGTCCGGGGTCGAGCTGGAATATAACGCGATCCTCATGGGAAAGAATGGCTCGCGGCAGGTCCTGGTGAACAGCAAGGGAAAGGAAATGGGGGAACTGGACCAGAAGCCGGCAGTCCCCGGAAAGCAACTCAAGCTGACCATCGATATCGACCTGCAGATCGCGGCGGAGCAGGCTTTGAACGGGAGAAACGGAGCCATTGTCGCGATGGATCCCCGAACCGGTGAAATCCTGGCCATGGTCAGCCGTCCGACTTACGATCCCAATGATTTCGCGGTGCGAATTTCCAATGACCAATGGATGAAGCTGGTCAACGATCCAGATCATCCCCTCTTGAACAAGGCCATTCAGGCGCAGCTGGCTCCGGGTTCGGTGTTCAAGATCATTATGGCCACCGCCGGCCTGCAGGAAGGCATCGCGCAGAACATGAAAGTGAACTGCACTGGTGGGGCGTCATTCTACGGACGCTATTTCAAGTGCTGGGTCGTAGCTGAGCATCGTACGCACGGCATCACCGACATCAGCAAGGCGATTTACCAGTCCTGCGATGTTTTCTTCTACACCCTGGCGGAAAAGCTGGGCATTGAACGCATCGCGAAATACGCCATGGCCTTCGGCCTGGGTCAAAAGACGGGAATCGATCTGCCGCAGGAAGTCAGCGGAGTCATGCCGTCAGAGGAATGGAAGATCCGCAATTTCAAGCAAAAGTGGTACGCCGGTGAAACCATTTCAGTGGGTATCGGACAGGGCGCGGTGGCGGCAACGCCGGTCCAGTTGGCCCGGGCCATTGGAGCCATTGCCAGCGGGGGTTTGCTGGTGCGGCCCCATGTCACCGACCCGCGGGATTTGCCGCCAGGGATTGTGCCGGCGTCGAATGTGCCCGATGAAGTGAAAATTCCGATCGATCCCGCCAACTGGGAGACCATTACCGACGCCATGGCTGGAGTGGTGAATCCAGGCGGGACGGCGGCGCTGTCGCACTTGCAGGGCATTGATTTTGCGGGAAAAACGGGCAGTGCGCAGACTATCAGTAACGCGCTGAAGGCCAAGATGGGTGCAGCCGGCAAAGCCAACTTCAAGGACAACGGGTGGTTTGCCGGAGTCGAACCGCGGCGCAATCCGGAAATTGTGGTTTGCACCCTATTGGAAGAAGGCGAACACGGCTACCTGGCCGCCCGCACCGCTGCCCAGGTCATTAAAGCGTACGTGGACAAACAGCGCCGGCAACCCACCAAGGTCGCAAGTTCTGGCAAAGTGGAAGTCGGGGCCGTCTGGAATACCGGGTCGGGAGATGACAACGAGCTTCACGCCGGGCGTTTCGATTTAGAAGTATCGAGGGCGCGCACCCCGCTGGCGGCAGCGGCGCCAGGGATACAGTAGCGCCGGCATCTTGCCGGCTGTCGTGAGGGCGTCCCGCCCTCACAGCGGAAAGGATGCAGACAGTAGTGGCTGGCCAAAGCAATCCAGCCGAGTGAAGTTGAGGGAATAGGGGTCTTTCGACTCCGCATGACCGCTCGCAAGCGAGCGCTCACACTCCGCTCAAGATGACAGAAGAGGAATCAAGATAGTAAAGAAGCAAACGGACGAAGCCAACGACCAAGGGCCAAAGACCAACGACGACAAGACTGAAGACCGACGACTGACAACTGACAAAAAATGTCCCGCTACATCTCATTTCGCGATTTTGACTGGCTACTGCTCATCTTTGTCCTGATGATCTGCGGTCTGGGGGTGATGGAGATTCGCAGCGCCACCTCGCACACCAAATTCGCGGGAGCGCATATCCGGCAGATTTACTGGATCGTGGGCGGTGTTATCGGCATGTTCCTGGTCAGCCTGGTGAATTACCAGAAGCTCCTGGACCGGGTCCACTGGCTCTATATTGCCGCCATCGTCTCGCTGATGAGCGTCATGCTATTCGGTCAGAAGTATCTGGGGGCCCGGCGCTGGATCAAGATGCCGGGAGGCGCCCACTTTCAGCCGTCGGAGTGGGTAAAGCTGATCCTGATTCTGGCCGTAGCCAAATATTTCGCCGATCTTCACCAGAGAGAGCTTAGCTGGCCGGACTTCATGAAGGCGGGAGCCATCGT
Source organism: Terriglobia bacterium (assembly GCA_963758435.1). GTDB lineage: Bacteria > Acidobacteriota > Terriglobia > Terriglobales > Acidobacteriaceae > JAIQFF01. Next base: position 96,938 of record CAVWVN010000002.1, read on the forward strand.
GCTGGTGCCCATGCTGATGGTGCTCAGGCAGCCCGACCTGGGCACTGGCCTTACTTACCTGCCCATTGCCATCATCGGACTTTTCCTGGGCGGAGTCCGCTTCAAGCAGGCGGCCATTGTGACCATTGCCGCCGCCCTGCTGTTGCCCCTGGCGTGGCATGCCTTGAAGCCCTACCAGCGCGATCGTCTTACCAGCTTCATGCACCCGGAGGCCGACAGTCAGGGCTCCGGCTACCAGGTGAACCAGTCCTTGATCGCGGTCGGATCAGGCGGCATCTGGGGAAACTCGGAGGGCTCCCAGACACATTTGGCGTTTCTCCCCGTCCCGCAAACGGACTTTATCTTCGCCGCCTTCGCCGAAGAACATGGTTTTGTAGGTGCCCTGGCGGTTATGCTGTTATACTTCATAGTGCTGATGCGATTGACCCAGAACGCGCAAACGGCGCCCGACCGCGCTGGCACGTTCGTGGTGATGGGTGTGGTAGCGGTGCTTAGCTTCCACATTCTGGTCAATGTCGGCATGGTGGTCGGCTTTATGCCGGTCACCGGAATACCCCTGCCACTGATGAGTTATGGCGGGTCTTCTGTCCTGTTTATGTTTCTGGCGTTGGGCATTGTAATGAATGTCCGCATGCGCCGTTTCGTGAACTGACGCAGGATGAAGAATGGCAGGGGGTTAGCCCGCGCTTGCCATCCGCGCGGAAAAAACAAGATTAATTACGATCGCCCTCGCGTAAAGAGGGCACACGCCGGCTAGAAAAGCAGTTAGAGCCGGGCAGGATCAAGCAAAGGCGCTGCCAGGCCGGTAACGGCCCCCTCAGAGTTGAGAGAGCGGTCACAAACCTGGCGCAGCGCAATGCGATAAGTGCAAAAGATTCCCAAGCTTACGCAACGGATTCAGCCACGGAGAGAACTCCGGGGCCCGGGCTGTCCCTTGTCCAGGGCGGCTATCGCAGCGCTTGATCCTCCCAGTTTTTTCCTGCCTTCCATCCGGTGATCCCACGGCCGCATGACGGCCTCAGGACCGGAGTTCGCATGACTAGAGAATTATTTGTCTCTTCCACGCCCCATGAAACCAAAGTAGGGCTGGTCGAAGACGATCTGCTCGCTGAGATCTACCTCGAACGCGAGAACGAATACACCCTGGCAGGGTCCATCTACAAAGGACGCGTGACTCGCGTCCTTCCCGGAATGCAATCGGCCTTTGTTGACATTGGCCTGGAGCGCGATGCGTTCCTTTACGTCTCCGACTTTATGGAGTTGGAAGATTCGGAGGACCTCGACGAGGTTCCCACGAACCGCCCGGCGCCGGAGCGCTATCAATCGCAACCTCAAGCCGAAGCCCATTCCGGCGAAGCCTTGGCTGCTCCGGTGCCGGCAGAATCACGGGCCGCGGAACACTCGGAAGCGGAGCCAGGAAACAGCGAGTCGCCCGCCGTCGACGAATCCCGGGACAATCGTGGCGGCTTTCGAGGCCGACGCCGACGCCGCGGCCGCCGTGGCGAGCGCATGCCGGAAAGCAAGTTCGCCCACCCTGAAGAGGAAACGCCACGGGAAGCCCCTCGCGCTGAGCGGATGGAACGCAGCGAACGGCCTGAACGACCTCAGTTCTCCGAGCGAGCGGGACGGTCGGAACGGCCGTCGAGGACGGAGCGTTCCGAGCATTCCGAATACGGACCGCCGCCGGGGTACCAACCCATCATTTTGCCTGGAGAGTCGATCTCTAAGTATCGCGGGCTGGCGCAGACCCGACCCGCACCGGCTCACGAGAGACCTGCGGCCTCGGCCCCGGACGTGCCGGCCCGGCCGATCGCCGAGGTTTTTGCCGACGATGAGCCTATCTTTGCTTCAGCTTCAGCCTCTGCCCCAGTTCCTGTCGCCGCGCCTGAACCGGTTCGGGAGCGCGCAGAAGAGTCAGAACGGCCTCAGCCGGTCGGCGCCAACGAAACATCAAGCGCCTGGGACCGCGAACAGCAGCGCCTCCACCAGATGAATGTGGCGGCCGTGTTCGGTGGTGAACCTAGTGTGCAGGAAGAGGAGCACGAACCCGCCAACGACGCCTCCGCTGACGAGACCGACGACAGGTTGGCAATCGTTGCCGAGGATTCAGACCGGGCCGCGCCCGCCGCAACTGCGGGTACGGTGGAAGAGGAAGAGATCGAGGAAGAAGAGGCCGATCTGGCCCACTACGTCGAGGATCTGGAGGAGGACGCTGCCTTCGAAGAACTCGAGGAAGAGACTCTCGCTGCCGGGGAAGCCGCAGGAGACCACGAGCAACCGGCACAGGAAATCGCTGCCTCCGCGGAGCTATCATCGGCGGAGGCTGTGCCCTTTTCTCCGGAGGCAATTTCTTCTGAAGAAGTGGATGTGGCCGCGGCCGACGAGGTTGACGAAGAGGCCGAAGATGAAGCCGAGCTGGATGAAGCCCAGGCGGAAGCGGAAGCAGTGCTGGCCGCCGAAGCCGGGGGCACGGGAATGACCGAAGCTCGCGCCGAAGTTCGTGCGCCCTCGGGGACAGCGGGTTACACCCAGCGCGCGCCGCGTCCGGGATACGATCGCCGGCCCCAGCGCGGCGGCCGCCGCGGCGGGGGCGGACGCCGGTCGCGCCACAACGAGCAGCGGAACCTCCCCCTGATCACCGACCTGCTCAAGGAAGGGCAGGAGATTCTGGTGCAGATCGCCAAGGAGCCCATCGGCAAGAAGGGCGCCCGCATCACCAGCCACATTGCGCTGCCCGGACGCTTTCTGGTTTACATGCCGACGGTGAATCACACTGGCGTCTCGCGCAAGATTGCTTCTGAAGAAGAGCGCCAGCGGCTGAAGCGCATCATCCAGAGCGAGCGCGAGAACGGGCACGGCGGATTTATCGTGCGCACCGCGGCCATGAATGCTGCGGAAGAAGACCTGCGCGCTGACATCCGTTTTCTGAAGGGCTTGTGGGCGGAAATTAAATCCCGCGCCGACGCGGGCAAGGGACCTACTCTGATCTATCACGATCTCAACGTAGTCGAGCGCGTGCTGCGCGATCAGGTCACATCCGACTTTTCCGCCATCTGGGTCGATAGCGACGAGGAGTATGAACGTATCCTGCGCTTCGCCAATCGCTTCCAGCCTGCGCTGGTTAAGCGGGTCAAGCTCTACAGCAAGGAAACGCCGCTCTACGAGCAATTTGGCCTGAGCGAGGAGATCAACAAAGCGCTCAAGTCGAAAGTGTGGTTGAAGAGTGGCGGCTACATCGTCATCAACCAGACCGAAGCCCTGGTCGCCATCGACGTGAACACCGGCAAGTACGTGGGTAAAACGACGCGTCTCGAAGATACGATCGTCAAGACCAACGTGGACGCCATCAAGGAGATCGTGCGCCAGATACGGCTGCGCGACCTGGGTGGCATCATTATCATCGATTTCATCGACATGGATGAACGCCGCAATCGCCAGAAAGTCATGCAGGCCCTGGAGGAGGCGTTGCGCAGCGACCGGGCGCCCTCCAAAGTTCTGCAGTTCAATGACTTCGGGCTGGTGGCCATCACTCGGAAGCGGGTGAAGCAGTCGCTGGAACGCACCATCGGATCACCGTGCCCGTACTGCCAGTCCACCGGCTTCGTGAAATCGGTGACCACGGTATGCAACGAAATCTATCTCGAGATGCGCAAGATCGCGAAGCATCTGGAGCATGCGGACGTGATGCTGCGGGTAAATCCCGACGTAGCCAAAGCGCTCAAGCTCAACAATGGCAAGGCTCTGATCGAGATGGAAGAGATGACCAAAAAGACGGTGATCGTGAAGAGCGATCCCGCGCTGCATCAGGAACAGTTTGATATCAATTGAAAAGCAGCTACTGGCTCTTAGCTTTTAGCTGGTTCCCTTAACTCGAAATGGAGAACGGGCGTCCACGCCCGTTTTCTTTTGGTGCGGTTTGCCTGATAACCCCGCCGCATTGCACAATGACTCTCCGCACCCAGGAGAAATTGTGAACAAGCTCATTCGGATTGTTCTTCTAGCGGGATGCTGTCTTTTCTCGACCGTATTTTGGAGCGCGCTTGCCTACGCGCAACTTCCCGCGCACCCGCTGAAAACCCGCAACGTCGTCCTGATCGTGAGCGACGGTTTACGCTGGCAGGAGATCTTTAGCGGAGCTGACCCCACGCTGATGAACAGCGAACATGGCGGCATCTGGGCCGACCCCTCCGAATTGAAGCGCAAGTTCTGGCGCGACGATGTGGCCGAGCGGCGCCAGGCGCTGTTTCCGTTTTTGTGGAGCGTAGTTGCGAAGCAGGGAGAAATCTTCGGGGATCAAACCAAGGACAGCGTGGCCCGGGTCACCAATGGAATGGCATTTTCCTACCCGGGCTACAACGAGATGCTGACGGGGCAACCCGATCCTAAAATCGATCGCAACGAGTTCGGCCCCAATCCCAACCTGACCGTGTTTGAGTGGTTGAACCGCAAGCCGGAGTTTCGCGGCAAAGTTGCAGTCTTCGCCACCTGGAATGTATTTGAAGATATCTTCAACGAGAAGCGCAGCGGCCTGGTCATGCAAACTGGATGGAACCTGCCGGAGAAAGGGAAGTTGACCCCGCGCCAGGCGTTGATCAATGAACTCTACCGCACCACCACGCCGCTCGATGGTGAAGACACCTACAATTCTTTTATCCAGATTCCGTTGCTGGACTATGTAAAAGCAGCGCATCCGCGAGTCTTGTTCGTGGGCTACGGCGAGACCGACAACTGGGCGCACCAGGGCCGCTACGACCTGGTGCTGGAGAGCGCTCATGGCTTTGACCACCTGGTGCAGCAGCTCTGGGAAACCATGCAGGCGATGCCGGAGTATCGCGACCAGACGACTTTCATCCTCACCACTGATCACGGCCGCGGCAGCGGGCTGGTCGAGTGGAAGGAGCACGGAGTAGATGAAAAGGGTTCGGAAAATATCTGGATCGCAGTCGTGGGCCCCGACACTCCTGCGCTGGGAGAACGCCAGAATGTCGGGCCGGTCACGCAATCCCAGATCGCTGCTGCCGTCGCCGCCTTGTTGGGTCAGGATTACGCACACGATGTTCCGGCGGCAGCCAAGTCATTGCCCGATCTGTGGTGACGGCCCGCGCGGTTTGATGTAGCCACAAACGGAGATGTCCTCATCTGTCCGGTCGAGCGCGGCTCGGCGATTGCACTACATGAGGCACCACAAACCCAATCCCAACGTCGAGCTGCTCGACGGAGCAGATGTGGACATCTGTCCTAAGCAGTACGACGTGTGTTGACAATATACACATAGATATAGCACACTATATATGCACACTATGCCAACCAAACGTGCCCACATTCTGCTGCCCGACGATTTGCTGCGGGAAATTGACTCGCTGGTTGGTCCACGCGGGCGCAGTGCCTTCCTGGTAGAGACCGCCCGCAGCGAGGTTCGCCGCCAAAAATTGCTTACATTTCTGGAGGGCAAGGGGCCGGGCGGACAGCAGCCCGCCTGGAGCGACGCCCACCATCCCGAACTGGCTGAGGGCTCGGGTGTGTGGGTGCGTACCCTGCGTCAGGCAAGTGATGCCCGCCTGCACCCACGGCAGGGCCGGGCAAAGCGCAAACGCAGCCGCTGATGCGTCTTCTACTCGATACTTCCGTGCTCATTGACGTGCTTCGTTCCCGACGAAGACGCCGCGAACTGCTGGTGGATCTGGTCCGCGACGGGCACAGCCTGGCCACTACTGCGTTGAATGTTGCTGAGGTGTTTGCCGGCATGCGCCCGGAAGAGCAGATGCAGACCGAAACGTTCCTCGACGCGCTTGAGTGCTACCCGCTGACCAGGACCGCGGGGCAATGGGCGGGAACCTTCAAAAGCCGATGGGCACGAAAGGGCCGCACCCTCACGATCGCCGATGCCATCGTGGCAGCCATCGCGTTGGAGCGCGATTGCACCTTGATCACCGACAACCGCAAAGACTTTCCCATGCCGGAATTGGCGCTCTATCCACTTCGCGAGAACTAGTTCTCACTTCAGACAGACAGCGTAGGGGCAGATGTCCTCATCTGCCCAGTCGAGCGCAGCTCGACACGGTATCGAATTGTCTAATGTTGCATCGGGCGGTGAACCGGCGAAGCTTCGCTCCGCCGGGCAGATGAGGACATCTGCCCCTACCTAGTTGTGGAAATCCATTGACCACTGAGGTTAGCTTTTGCCGCGACCGGCGATCATGAGTCCAGCTCCGACTACCAGCATCACGGCGCTGATGGCGGGCGAAACTTTTTCGCTCTCATGAGTTTGCACTCCGATATTCACGTCGCCCGCCTTGATGCCGTGATTTTCGGAGTGAGGAATAGCCACGAAGAACGACAGGATTCCCAGGATCACGACCGCCAGCCCCACTACAAATAGAGCCTTCATCGGAAGCCTCCAGCTTGAGAGTTGAGTGCATGGACCCGAGCGTCCATCGAGCCGCTTAAGATGCGGCCGGAGTCGGGCAGGATGCTTCTCATCCCTTGCTGTTGGCGAAGTCGCGGGCAAACTCCACCAGGCTGCGCAGCGCGATTCCCGATGGACCTTTGGCGATCCAGGGTTTCTGCTCTTCGGTCCAGGCGGTGCCTGCGATATCAAGGTGCAACCAGGGCGTCTCTTCGGCGAATTCTTTCAGAAACATGGCGGCGGTGATAGCACCGCCCCAGCGTCCGCCGGAGTTGACGATGTCCGCGATGTTGGAGCGGATGATTTCCTTGTACTCATCGTCAAGCGGCATGCGCCACATTTTCTCGCCCGCTTTGTCGAGCGCATGGCTGAAGCGGTTGTACAGGGCCTCATCGTTGGCGAAGATGCCGGCGTTGATCGAGCCGAGCGCCACCACAACCGCGCCGGTGAGCGTGGCGGCGTCAATCAGGTGGGTACAGCCCAACTGGCGGGCGTAGAAAAGACCATCGGCCAGCACCAGGCGTCCTTCGGCATCGGTGTTGATGATCTCAATCGATTTGCCCGACATGGCGATCTGCACATCGCCCGGTTTTTGCGCTTTGCCGGAAGGCATATTTTCCGTGGCCAAAATGATGGCAGTGATCTTCAACTTGGGCTTCAGCAGAGCGATGGCGCGCATGGCGCCAATCATGGTGGCCCCGCCCGCCATGTCGTATTTCATTTTTTCCATGCCGTCGCTGGGCTTGATGGAGATGCCACCAGTGTCGAAGGTGATGCCTTTTCCGACCAGCCCCAGCACAGGTCTTTCGGGCGCGCCAGCCGGCTCGTAACGTAACACGATCAGCGTGGGCGGTTCATCGGAGCCCTGAGCGACGCTCCAGAAAGCACCCATCTTGAGTTCCTTGATTTTGTCCGCGCCGTAAACGTCGCATTTCAATCCGACCTCTGCCGCCATCTTCTTTGCCCGGTCTGCCAGGATGGTTGGCGTCATGCGGTTGGAGGGCTCGTTCACCAGGTCCCGGGTGAAGTTCTGCGATTCTCCGACGATGCGGGCTTCCTCCACTGCCTGCTGCAGTCTGGCCTGATCGCCGCGGGCGACTACGGTAAGCGCATCGATCTTCTGGTCTTTGCGGTCGCTCTTGTAATAGTCGGGATCGAAGTTGCCGACAAACGCGCCTTCGACGATCGCCTTGACTGCCTCGTCGGCCTTCAATCCTGCCTCGGGCGCCACGAAAGCGAAGCTGCGCAGGCCCTTGGCTTTCAGCGTGCGCACGGCGGCGCCGGCCAGGCGGCGCAAGTCGAAGGCGGAAAAAGTCTTGGCTTTGCCGCCGCCCAGAAGCAAGAGCCGTTTGGCTTTCAGCTTCGCCGGCCGATGCAGCAGCGTGGTTTCGAAAGTCTTGCCGGTAACCTCGCCGCCAGCGATAACGTCGGCAGCCGCGTCCTTGACGGCAGGGTCGGAAGTCTCAATCGAGACCTGCGGCTGCTCTTTGTCTGGACGATCTTTGTCGCCACGGGCCTTTTCTGCTCTGTCGAGCACGATCGCGACCAGGCATTCGGTTTCCACTTCGGAAGGATTGGAGAGGGAAAGATTAGTTTTCATGATTGTGTGATTCCAGTATCGTCGGCGGGAAGGGAATTGCGCAAGAGGCAGTCGGGACAGGAGCGGCGGAGTCGTCTCAGTTCGGAATAATCGCCCCATCTCGGTGTCATCCTGAGGGACTTCAGTTCCGCAGGATCTAGTGGGCATTGCGCCCGCGCTCGCCGAAGCCGTGCACGTGCTGCACGCCAGATTCTTCGCGAGCTCAGGATGACGCCTCGAATAAGAGAAGGGGTTCGGATTGGACTGGTGATTCCAGCAAATCACAGCACCACGATAGTGATTCCCAGGTTGCGCTTACCCAGATCGGTGTCCTGCTTCAGTTCGGTGCGGGCCTTGAGAAGGGCCCACGCCTGCTCGTCGGACTTGGCCCAGCTTTCTCCGAAAATGCAGAGACGAATCTCGCCCCGGCTCGCCATTTCGGTCAAACGTTTTTGTGCCGCGATGCGAATATCACCGCCGGCTCCGCTCGACCCATACCCGTGGATGAGCTTCAGCACAATGCATCCCTCTTTGCGAGCGCGAGACAGTTCGCGCTCCAGAAGCTGCAAGGCTTCGGGGACACTCGGCATCCCGGTCTTGAGGTTAATGGCTTTGATGTGCTTGACCTTCGTTGAGTAAAGTACCTCAGCGGCTCAGGCCGGTGCCAAGAATAAGGCCATCAATGCAGCGCTGAAGCGCTGCTCCACCCTGAATTCGACTCTGAAGCGCTGTGCGCTGAAGCCGTCCCCGAACCGCGCCGCGCTCTCCCCAGGTTTGTCGATCTCATTGTGTTGGCCCGGCCACATTGTGTGGGGCAATCCACACCCGCCCAACATCCATCCGCTCCTAACCCGCGTCCAGTCAGCGTCTTCCGCGATGGCTGTCCTCGTGCCATCTCTCTGGCGGGCAGCGACCCAGGAGGAATATATGACGCAACTCAACTTGTCCGGCAGGCAGTCCAACAACTCGCAGCAGAAACCCGCTGCAGAACCCGCAGGCGGATCGATCAAGAACCAAACCGTGGGCGCGCTGGGAGCGCTGGCCACGTTTGCCGCCGTAATCGTTATTGGCAGCTGCTCTCGCAGCAGCACGCCTGTAGCGGTGCAGCAACCTACTCAACCCGTGGCGCCGGTCTCGGCCCCGGCAGTCGCGGTATCGGCCGCGTCCCCCGTGCCGGTTCAGGCGAAGGCGAAACCAAGCGCAAAGAGGCAGCGGGCGGCAACTCTTTCTTATGTCAACCAGGAGTACGGGTTCTCCCTCAACTTTCCGCGAGCCTATCGGCTGAAGACCGAACCGGCAACTGCTTCGACCGATCCGCTGCAGATGAATTTTGTCCAGCCCGGCGGCGTAATGCTCGCAGCAGTGGAGATGCCCGGCAACTCGTATCCGGGGACAGACTTCAAGTCCGCCCTGGTCAATGTCAGCGTGAATCCGGGCATGAGCTCTGATGTCTGCGCCCGATTTGCATTTCCCGAGCCCGTCCAGGCGGCGGACATGTCCTCACCAGCCAAGACTGACGAAGTCAAAATTGGCGCCATTGAGTTCCATGAAGTCGAGAACCCCGGCGGCGCCATGATGAAACAGGCCGACGCCCGCTACTATCACGTCTTCAACCAGGGAACTTGCTATGAATTTGCCCTGGGAATCGGGACCGACGGCGACGCCAATCTGGGGGAAATCACGCCGGTCGATCGTGACCAGGTTTTTGCCAGGCTGCAGAAGATTCTGGCCACGGTGAAATTTCAGCCTGCCGTGATGCCGGAGACCCAGACTGCGGTAGCCCAGACCGGGGTAACTCAGACCGGGGTAACCCAGGCTCCGGCAACCCAGACTGCGGTTCCGTCGGTCGCGGCTACTGCCCCGGCTGACTCTTCGACACCGCAGCCTGAGGTGACAAAGCCAAACTTCTAGTCGGTCGGAGAACCCACAACCGAATTCCCCGGACTGCCGGCGCTGGCCGGCAGTCCGGGCTTTTGATTGAATGGAGACTGGTAGGTCTTGAAGCCGGCGCGCTGCATGCCCCGAATTGCCTCAGGGTTTTTCATGAAGGTGTTCCACACAAAGCCGGTACGCGCATTCTCCGCCATCAGCAAAGTGATTCCCGTGTCGATGGCGACTACGTCGCTGTCATACCAGTTTTTCAGCGGATTGAAAGCGTTCACGAATCCGTACGTGCTCCACGTGTTCGGATAGTGGTTTCTGATGTTGCGCAGCACCCGCATGACGGGTTGGGGCAGAAATGGCAGCGATCCTCCGGTTGCACTGGGAACCACGGTGCCATCGATGGGACCCATGGCGGGAGGCCCACCCCAAACCACGTAGCCCTTGTCCGAATCCGAGGCCGTGATGCCCCACAGGTCATCGCTGTAGTCGGGAAATTGCTTACCCAACTCGATGCAGAAGCGGCGATGCACATCGGTGGCGATGGTGGAGTTTTGAAAGTAGTCCGCATAGCGGTCGCGCTTGCCGCGGAAATCGAACCAGGCCTGCGAATACTGATGTACAAACAGGGGCGCGAACGACCCAATGTAACGCAGCCCGTCATATTCAAATATGTTTCGCTTCCAGGCGTCCCAGGTTTCGGCCTTCAGAGGATGGGAAGACGAGCCCATGCCCAGCAAATACATCATCATCAGCTCGCTGTAGTAATCCCAGCGGTAGGGCAGGAATCCCACTTCCGGGAGCCAGCCGTGGGGCAGCAGATTGGTGTCTTCCGAGAGCCAGGTCCAGTCCACGCGATCAAAAATCGCCCGCGCGAGATCGCGGATTTCGGAATTCTCGAAGTGCTGCCGGCAGCACAGGATCCCGCACAGCAGAATGGCGGTGTCCACGGAAGAGATTTCCGAATCCCACAGCCTTTCGCCGGTGTTGACGTTAGCGAAGTGATAGAAGAATCCGCGATGGTGGGGCAGGGTCTTCCACAGAAAGCGCAATGAGTTCTGCACGCGCGCGCGCGCCTCATTCAACGAAATAAATCCGCGCTTTTCTCCGATGCAGAGCGCCGACAGGCCAAAGCCAGTGGCAGCGATGCTGGCCACCACGGCGTTGTCGGTCGATGCCTTCCGTGCGTTGCATCGGTCTTTGACCAGGCCGGTCAAAGGATTGGCCTGCTCCCAGAAGTAGCAAAAAATGGTTTGCTCCAGATCTTGCAGGAACTGGTCGTCGTCCGGGGAAAGAGAAGTCCTGACCGGCGGCGGTGCGGGCCGGGCGTGCTCGTCCAGCGAGGGCGCTAAAAAGGAAGCGAATCCCCATTGCTTGCACGGCAGGCAAATTCCCAGGCTGGCCATCTGTCTGAGAAACTGCCGGCGGGAACGGACTATGGGGCCAAACTTCCTCTCATCCACTTCACAAATCTAAACGATCCTGCCTCGAGGAACGATGGCGGAGGGCAAACTAGGGTAACAGGAATGGTTACACCGCCTGAGCCTAAAGACCTTGACGAAAGAGGAGGCGAGACTAAAAATCTGGTCTGCAGCCGGGCATCGTAGAATATGGCCATGAAGGTAGCGGGATGACGGGAAAACGCAGGCTGGTCATGTGGACGGCGACCATGGTCATTGCGGGCTTGCTCATCACCGCGATCCTGCTGACCCATCCCCATGCCCGGCCCATGACGCTGCAGGGTGCGGTGATCCGGCAGGATGCCGATCCCACCAAGGAACTGCCCCTGGCCGATGTTGACATCGAGGCGCTCTCCAACGGCGCCGTGATCGGGAAGGGCCAGTCGGATGCCTCCGGCCTTTTCACGGTCACGTTGCGTACCCGGTTCTGGATTGGCCGCTCGGTCATGCTCCGCTTCCGGCACGGAGACTACCAGCCACTGGACCTGAAAGAGTTCGTGGGAGACAAGTTATACGTCGCCCACATGGTGCCGGTGCCGCACGAGGCCAAGCCTGCCAATCGTCCCATGATCACGGTGTCGAATGTCCTGGCCCGCTATTCGATCAAGACCACCAACACGGTCAATGTGGGGAGCGCGGTCAAGACCTTCGAAGTGGTGAACGCCGGCAATGTGCCTTGCCGGAAACAGCCGCCCTGCTCCCCCGACGGGCAATGGAAGGCGGCCATCGGTGGGGCTTCGCTGGACGCCGGCGAAGGCAATGAATTTCGCAACGCACGAACTTCGTGCATTGCGGGGCCATGTCCGTTTACCAAGATCGAAACGGAAGATTTCCTGCAGGGCGGACGTGAGGTGAACGTATCGGCCCGGAACTGGTCGGACACGGCCACGTTCCTGCTGGAAGCTGAAGTCTTTCGTCCCATGGTCAGCGACATGGTCCGGACATCGCATCCCGTGAAGTTCGGCCAGGCGCTGAACTTTACCGTGCCCGGATCGGCGGAAGGAGTCAGCATTCAGGCCGAGATCAATGGCGAGACCATCACCTTCCCCCTTGGTCCGAATCTTTACCTGAGCTGGGCCGATTGCAATTCGCGCGTGAACAAAGATCAGACGAAGGTCTATCGCTGCGAACTCAAGCCTGGATTTAAGTTCCCATAAGTCTTGCCGGTCGACGGCTGGGTGCCCCACACATCGCGCACTTTGCGATGTGTGGGTTCGCGCACCGCTGCTGAGAGGTGACGTGTTGTCACACTCCATCAGATCGCGAGGAGGACTCACCCATCCGCAAAGAATGCATCCCACCGGGTTAATAGTCCCATGGGCTCGAAACAACCAGCAGTGCGGTACCCGTCTGATCGCAGGTGCCGCCGGAGACGGTGTAGTCCCCGCTGATCTCACTCTTGTCCCGGTCCAGGGTTCCCAGGAAAGCGAGGGTGCCGTTGCCCGTCTCGATTGCAAGGGCCACGGTCGTGCCCATGATGAAGCTTCCGGAAGGAAACTCCCCGGGGGTGATCGTCCCCGAGGCAAAGCACGATGTATTGAACGTGACTTTTCCGCTAATCGCAAAGCTACCCTCAGGGTCTGCGCTGGCGTTCTGAGCCTCGCCGGCGGTCACGCTGAACGTTCCTCCGCCGGAAGTCGTGAAGGTGCCGTCCAAGCTGTTAGCGATGAAGGGAATTTCGCTGCCGGTGACGTTTCCGTGGTCGCCGTCGGCACATCCGCCAGTAATGGCATACGTCCCGGTGAGGGTACTGCCGTTGAAACTGCCAGTGAAAGTGATGACCTGTCCAGCCACGGAGGTGGAACTTAGGGAGATGTTGCCGCTTGTCAGATCGCCCGTCAGGCGCACTGTGGTCAGGCGATCAAAGCAAGCCGAGCCCCCGACATGCACGGCGCCGCCTACTGAAAGGCCGGATTGACTGATGCTGCCGGCAATGGTCATGGAGGGTATCCCTGAAACCGCGGACATCGTGGTGAATTGCCAATTTTTTGTGACGTTCTGTGCGTGCGGGCCTGGATCGGGCGGTTTTGGATCGGGAAATCCCGCTTTGCTTGCTGCATCGTAGCCTCCTCCGCACCCGCAGAGTACAACCACCGCAGCAAGCCATAAGATATTCGCAAGGCGTTTCATGGAATCTTCTCCCTAGTCAGATTTGGGCCACTGTGGCCTCGATCATTCCGTCGTCAGAAATAGCAATGCCCCGGGTCTTCAGCATCAATGCTGACGAAATGTATCTTGGGGGGATGAGCCGGACATCGGTGATGCGTGCCTGGCCGGCGCCTTGGTTCATCACTGGCGAGCAGGGACGTCTACTGCTCCCGCCCTGGTTCAGCCGCGGTCGTCTCTGCGATACCTGTAATCAGTCGAACCTCCGAACCACACCGTTTATGGGTTGGGATCCGAAATGCTTGGTTGCGTCTCCCGTGAAGGTCAGCTGAATGTTCGAATAGGCGACGCTGTTTCCGCCGGTGATATCGACCTGTAAAGTAGAGTTCGGCCCAAAGGGTGCCGGGAAAGCTCCGTTCCCGGTAACGATGACCGGGCCGCTCACCCGAAAACCATTGGTCAGGGGCGTCACTGTGGCATCGACCAGGGTGATGTGGTGGGTATGGGCACCGCGTGCCGCAGGAGACTCCAGATCGCCGCCGGTTACCCCGAGATCGGAGTGGCCCATGGCCATAGCCGCCGAAAAATCGGCCTTGCCATTCCACCTCTTTACCACCAGGGACCACACACCCCGCATCTCCCACGGGCCCACGACCTGGCCACCGATGCTTCGCGGCGTGTAGTCGCTGATCAATCCACGGAAGATCACATGTTTCGGAGCTTGAGACAGCGCCCCGGTGCTTACCGCCAGGATTAGCAGTCCGATCTGTACCGCTTGCCAGAAAGATTTGCCCTTCATGAAAACCTCCCGGTTTGATTCTGGCCTGCGCTTATCGCTTATCGGGGGTTGGCTTGCAATGCAGGTTCAATGAAGAAGAGATAAAGTTCTGCTGAACCCCTAAGTTACTAAGGAGCTTGCTTCCCGGCGGATTCTGGGGCATTATGACGGCCACCCAAGTCAGGGCCTGTATGGAGGATTTACGGCCCAGGAATTCCATTTCGGCGATTTCACCCTCGACCAGTCCCAATATCGCCTTCAGCGGGGAGAGCGTCTCCTGCGGCTGGAAAAGCTCCCCATGGAGTTGCTCATCCTGTTGGTGGAACGGCGCGGGGGGTTGGTATCCCGCGAGGAGATCGCCGAGCGCCTCTGGGGCAAGGACGCCTTCCACGATATCGACCACGGCATTAACACTGCCATCCGCAAGATCCGGCTGGCCCTGCGGGACGACCCTGAGAAGCCTCGTTTCATAGAAACCGTGACGGGAAGGGGATACCGCTTTGCTGCCACCGTGATCTGCGGCAATGGGGATTCCAACCCCCAGGCAGAGCTCCCCACATTGCCGGCGCAGGTCGCTTCGGCCCCTGCCGTTCTGTTCGGGGAAGACAGAGCCGTTACCGTCCGCCTAAGGCTGCTTCTGGGCGGGTTGACTGTACTCGCTTTGCTTGCTGTCGCCTACCTCCTGACTCGAGACCGCACACTGCATGCGGCACCATCCAGAATCAATTCACTAGCGGTTCTGCCCCTGGACAACCTGTCGGGCGACTCAACCCAGGAATACATGGCTGACGAGATGACCGAAGAGCTTTGCGGACGCCTAGCCCGGATCCATGATCTGCGCGTCGTTTCCCGTACCTCGGTCATGCGCTTTAAAGGTACGAAGCTCTCAGTGCCAGAGATTGCCAGGACGCTCGGAGTGGATGCCCTGGTCGAAGGTTCGGTGATACGGCAGGGCAGCCGGATTCGTGTGCACGCCCAGTTGATTCGCGGCTCAACCGACGAGCACCTTTGGGCCGATGAGTACGACGGCGAGTTGGGGGACGTACTTGCTCTTGAGAGCGAGGTGGCACAATCCATTGCTCGAAGAGTCGAAGTGACGGTCACCGGAGACGAGCATGCGAGACTAGTCGCCGCACATCATGTTGCCCCAGAGGTTTACGACAGCTACCTCAAAGCCAAAGATGAATTAGACAATGGCGAATCTGAAAAGAGCATTGCCTCCTTTGAGGAGACGATCAGAATGGATCCTAACTTTGCCCCAGCTTATGTCGGTTTAGCATCCATCTATTCCGCCCGCGGGACACTTCGTGCCGGCGTCCCGCCCGATGAGGTGCGTCCAAAACTGATCAGCGCGGCTCGGAAGGCGCTTGAACTGGATCCAGAGCTTGCCGAACCACATGTCCTGCTGGGAGAGACATATCAGCGACAATGGCAGTGGAGCGAGGCCGAGGCGGAATACAAGCGGGCCCTGGAGCTGAACCCGAACGATGCCGGGGCGCACGAACACTTTGCGATGTGGTTCCTGTGCCAGGGGCGGCCGGACGAGGCCCTTGGGTGGGCCCAGCGTGCCCACGAACTTGATCCGCTTGGAGGCGCCGGCAGAACGAATGGCTTCATATTGTTTCACGCCAGACGTTACGAGGAGGCTATCCGGGAATTGCGATCCCACCCGGACGATTGGTATCTGGCGTTCCCGCTGATTGCCAACGGCCAACCGGACGAAGCGATTACGGTGTTGGAGAAGGCGCTCGCCGACAGCGGCCGTGATTCGCCTACGATGGGCGTGTTGGTCAGGGCCTATGCGCATGCGGGGCGCCGTGCGGATGCGCTGCGCTTGCTCAATGAGTTGAAACGGCGGCAGCAGAAACGCTACGTTCCGTCTGCCGCCTTTGTGAACGCTTATCTGGGAGTCGGCGACAACGAGCAGGCATTTGTCTGGCTCGAGAAGGCCTACAAGGAACAGTCAAACATTCTGGGGCTGCTCAAAGTGCACCCCTACTTTGATCCTTTGCGCGGCGATCCTCGTTTTGTCGAACTGGTGCATCGGGTTGGGCTTGACCAGCCTCGGTAGATTTTTCTAAAGGGGCAGAGCGTCGCTCGCGAATCTGGCCTTGTTTTCATGCACTCTTTGTGATTAATCTAGTGCTCCCCTCGCTTACGGTTCTAGTAAGAGAACCGCATATGCAAAACCCCGCTTTTCTCCTTTTCGGGTTAGCGCTGGTGGCGCCGGGAATAGTTTGTGCGCAGGTTCCGACCGGCGCCATCACTGGCTTTGTCAGCGACAGCACGGGTGCCAGGCTCCCCGGCGCCAGCGTCATAATCACGAACGAGGAAACTGGTTCGAAGCGCAGCCTGGTCACCTCGGGCGCGGGGATTTACGGCGCTTCCGTGCTACTCCCAGGGTCGTACGAAGTGGCAGCGGAGGCATCGGGATTTGCGCGCCTCGTGCGGGAAGCGACCGTGGAATCCGCCAGCACGACCGACGTCAACATGGTTATGCAGGTCGGCGCCAAAACGGAAAGCGTGACCGTGGAGGGCGCCTCGCCCCAGATTCACTATCAGTCCCACGAGGTCGATGGCATGGTCACCCGCCCTCAAATCGAGGGAATACCGCTCAACGGACGGAACTTCCTGGAGCTAGCCAAGCTCGAACCCGGGGCGCAGCAACCAACGAGGGTGAGCAACAATCGAACCCTGGTACCCCTGCTGGGCGCGCCGCTGGGCCTGAATGGACGCGCAACCCGCGTTACCGTGGACGGCGGCAGCGTCATGGAGGTTGGCAATGGTGGGTCTGCCATGGGCTTCTCGCAGGAAGCTGTGCAGGAGTTTCAGGTCTCCACCGTCAACTTTGATTTGAGCACTGGAGCCACTGCAAGTGGAGCCGTAAATGTCGCAACTCGCTCCGGCAGCAACGAACTGCATGGTGCCGGCTTCCTGTTTTTTCGCGACCACCATCTCTCCGCCTATCCCGCGCTGGAGCGGGACCCGTTCAACCCCGATCCCTTCTTCCAGCGCCGGCAGTTTGGCCTGGCACTCGGAGGCCCCATCCGTAAAGACCGCGCCTTTTTCTTTGGTACTTTTGAACGTACCGAGCAGCGCGGCGTTGTCAGCAACGAGATCCTGGCCCCGGACTTTGCTTCGCTGAGTGGCATCTATCCCAGCCCCACATACGTAAATCAGTTCGGTGTCCGGACGGACTTCAAACTAAGCGAAAGCCAACTGATGTTCGTGCGCTATTCCCACGAAGGCAGCTTTTCTTATGCAGGGGATGGGTACCCCACCACGTGGCCGCGGCAGAACGAATGGACCGATCAGAGCATTTTCGGATTGACGTCGCAGTTCGGTGCGGGAGTAGTGAACGATGTGCGCTTCTCCTATTTTTTTGTCAGTTTTGCCCAGCATCCGCCGGAGGCGAAGGACTGTCGAGCGTGCCTGGGAATGGGAGCACCCTCCATCACGCTGGGGCAGGATCTCTCCATAGGGAGTTCCTCCACCCTCGCCCTCCTTGGCCGGCGTTATCACCTGAATGATGTTGTCAGCTGGCAGAAAGGTTTGCATCACATCCGCTTTGGCGGTGACTGGGAGACCTCGAGAGGCGGCCGTACCAGCTTCGGTGACGAACCGGTTACCATGAATTTGTTCTCTCCGCAGGACGTCAGAGACTTCAACGCCATGCAGCCTCCAGACCAACAGATTCCCTTGTCGGCAAGCTTCCTCACATTGCCGGAAATCCTGCAGTTGCCGCTGCTGAATTTCAACGTTGGCATCGGTGATCCTTACGTACCCCAGGCAGGATTCGGAAACGCTCGTGTTTCACCTCTCGTTCACTTGTTTTACGAGGACTCATGGCGCCTGCACCCGCGAGTGGTCGTGAATTACGGCCTTGGTTGGACGTATGACGCTCCGCTCAACTATGACCTCCACAAGCCGGCCTACCTGGCTCCTGTTCTGGGCGCGGCAGGCCTGTCCCCAACGCGCAGAAACTGGAAGAACTTCTCGCCCTCGGTTGGCTTCGCCTGGAATGTGAGGAATGACGGAAAAACCGTGGTCCGTGGCGGCGTTGGCATTTATTACGATTTCCAGGTAGCGCTCGGCATCGCAGATGAAGAGAGGGTTTCGCTAGGCCCGCGCGGAGTCGGACGCGGCTACTACTTCAGTGGAGGCATCGGCAATCCCCTCATTGATGTTCCGGGAGTGCCGCAAGGGACGTTGCTGGATTTGCCGAATCCGACGCTATTCAGTGGTGCTACGTCACTGCAAATTTTGCCCACCATTCGCGCGGAGTTGGCGCAGGCCCGGGGTGATCCGAACAATCGCGATTTTTCAGTCACTAACATCGAAGCGGACAAGCAGGGCTCAGTTGTTGCCAACAACTTGCCCGGCGTCTCCGCGACCCACATCAACCTCGGCGTGCAGCGAGAGATCGTTCGGGATCTGGTGGTCGACGCAGATTTTGTCGTCCGCCAATTCAGTCACATTGGTACCCCGCCCGGTCTCATCGATGCCAATCATTTCTCCAGTACCGGCGGTCCCGTGCTGCCGGTCTGTTCTGACGCGGAGAGCAGCGATCCCACAGCGCTCTGCTCGCTTGGACCCATCTCACTAACTTCCCGGATTGGAAGCGCGAGGTACGTGGGTTTGCTGGTGCGGGCGGAAAAACGGATGTCTCGGGGATGGCAGTTTCTCGCCTCGTATGCTTACTCCAGCAATGTGGGCGACAATTTCTCCAACGGGTTCATCAATGACAAGCCGCAGGACAATTGCGGGCCGCTGGATCGCGATGTCCGCCATATTCTGACTCTCTCCGGACTCCTGCAATTGCCCAGGAGCTTCCAACTGGGATTCTTCGTCACCTATGACAGCAAGCCACCGTTCTCCGCCTTCCTCGGCGGCCTGGACATGAACGGGGACGGCACCTGGGGCGACCTGCTTCCGGGCACGACGGTAAACCAGTTCAATCGCGGGTTGGGAAAGGCCGATCTGCGGCGGCTGGCGGACGCGTTCAACCAGACTTACGCGGGGAAACAGGACGCACAGGGGGGCGTGATTCCGCCCATCACGTTGCCTTCAAAATTTGAGTTCGGCGATTCATTCCTGACCCAGGACTTGCGTTTGAGCCGTGATTTTGTTTTTCACGACCGCTGGCGCATGACACTCATTGGAGAGGCCTTCAATCTGTTCAACATCGGGAACCTTTCAGGCCGGAGTGGGAATCTGCTCGGCGCCGGATTCGGTCAGCCCACCAGCCGGGCGACCCAAGTGTTTGGCTCGGGTGGTCCGCGGTCGTTCCAGTTAGCAGCGCGTGTCAGTTTCTGAGTTTGTCGGCGGGGAGTACCCGGCAGGTTCCCGGGGCTCATGGACGAGCATTGGGCCTCTCGTCTAACGCCCCTTGCGCGACCGGGAGACGGCCTCTCTAGCCTCTTTGTCGGCGGTGCGGCGGCGTTCGGTTTCGCGCTTGTCCCACAGTTGCTTCCCTTTGGCCAGCGCCAGTTCAACCTTCACTCGGCCATTCTTGAAGTACATCCGGGTGGGAATGAGCGTCAGGCCCTTCTGCTGGGTTTTGCCGATAAGCTTGCGGATCTCCTCCTTGTGAACCAGCAGCTTACGGGTGCGCAGGGGCGCGTGGTTGAAGATATTGCCGTGGTCGTAGGGGCCGATGTGGCAGTTGAGCAGCCAGAGTTCGCCATCCTTGAGCAGGCCGTAGGAGTCTTTGAGGTTAGCTTGTCCGGCGCGGACCGATTTGACCTCGGTGCCGGTCAGGGCCACCCCGGTCTCGAATTTTTCCAGCAGGAAATAGTTATGAGCGGCCACCCGGTTGACGGCGGCATCGCGCTGGCCGGCGGCGGTGGGGTCGCGGCGAGGATTCTTCTCCGGGTTCGGCTTGGTTTGATGGGAGGGCGTGCGGGCCATGGCTGTCAGTAGCTTATCGCATACAGCTCTGACGTGGGCGCAAGCATCCGCGCTCGAGCCCGATAGACGATCAAGGGGTTGCCCGCATCTAGGTTATCAAGGGATGGGAACGGGAAATTCCGCCGCTCGCACGCGGCGTAGGGTGAATGCTCGCGCCCAATCTGGTAACTCCTTAAGGACTAAGACTAATGAGTAACTGCTACCACAGCAGTCACTTCCACGCCTGAGGAGCGATGCTATAATCAGCCAGCTAACTTCTCAAATCAGCGCATATTCAGCGGCCTGGCCCGGGGTTTTGGCCGATCCCCGAGGGAAGACTGCCTTGCGAGGGATCCAGTGAAGACACGCCTGATTCGCCCGGCAGCAATCGCATTGCTTGTGCTTGCGGTTACGCTGCCGATCGGCGCCGCCGACAGCGCCAAGTCGCTCTATAAGAAAGCCAAAGACGCCGAAGCCCGCCAGAACTACGAAGCCGCCTTTGATTTGTACAAGCAGGCCTACGAGCAGAAGCCCAGAGATTTGGCCTATCGGGCCTCGTACGAACGTACCCGTTTCCTGGCTGCCGCCTCGCACGTCCATCGCGGGCAACTATTGCGGGACGCCGGCAAGCTGCAGGAAGCCCTGGCCGAGTTCCAGAAAGCCGCCGAGATCGATTCCTCCAGTTTCATCACCCAGCAGGAGATCCGCCGCACCCAGAAGATGATCAACGATGCCGCTGGCGCGCCGCCGACCTCGACTGCGAAGCCCCCCACCGGCCTGCAAAAACGGGTGCAGGAGGCCCAGGGCCCGGTTGATCTGGCTGCCATCTCGAACGTTCCCATCACGCTCAAGATGACAGAGGACACCAAGATCATTTATGAAACCATCGGCAAACTGGCGGGACTCAACGTGCTGTTCGATCCCGACTACACTTCGCGCCGGGTGAAGATCGAATTGAATGGGGTCTCGGAGCAGGAGGCCCTGGAGATCGTTGCCCTGGAATCCAAGACATTCTGGCGGCCGGTAACACCGAATACGATATTTGTCGCTTCCGACAATCCCGCCAAGCGTAAGGAAATTGAACAGAGCGTCATCAAGACTTTCTACCTGGCGAACCTGTCGCAGCCGACGGAACTGCAGGACGTGGTCAATGCGCTGCGGCAGATCCTGGAGATTTCCCGCATCCAGCCCCTGCCTTCGCAGGGCGCACTGGTGGTGCGCGGCACCCCCGACCAGATTGCGCTGGCGGAGAAACTAGTCGGCGATCTGGACAAGGCGCGTCCGGAAGTGATCGTCGAAGTAGCCATCATGCAGGTCAGCCGTGACAAGACGCGGAACCTAGGAATCAGTCCGCCCACCAGCGCCACCGTGGCCTTGCAGGACAATTTCACCACCAACAACACGGTCACCAACAACGGGACCAACAATAGCGTGAGCAGCACTTCAGGCACCGCGAACCAGATCAACCTGAACCGCCTGGGGAACCTGAATGCCACCGACTTTACAGTCACCATTCCTCCCGCCACGGCTACTGCGCTGTTCAGTGATAGCAGCACCAAACTTATCCAGAACCCGCAGATTCGAGCGGTGGACGGGCAGAAGGCGTCGCTGAAGATCGGTGACCGCGTGCCCGTGGCCACCGGTTCGTTTCAACCCGGCATTGGTGGCGTGGGCATCAATCCCCTGGTCAATACGCAGTTCCAGTATCTGGACGTTGGCGTGAATATCGACATCACGCCCAAGGTGCATGCTGGGCGCGAAGTCACGTTGAAAATCTCGATGGATATTTCGTCCGTGACCGGGCAATCAAACATCGGCGGTATCAGCCAGCCGGTAATCGGCCAGCGCAAGATCGAGCATGAAATCCGCCTGAAGGAAGGCGAAGTAAACATCATGGGCGGAATTCTGGAAGACCAGGATATTCGCTCCCTGACCGGCATTCCCGGACTGGCGCAGATTCCCCTCCTGAAGTACCTGTTCTCGCAGACCAATGTTGAACACAAGGAAAACGAGATCGTATTTGCCCTGATTCCGCACATCATCCGGGCGCGTGACGTAAACGAACTGAATGAGAAGGCCCTGGAAGTGGGAACGGCGTCGGCTATCGAGTTGCGGCGCGCCAGTGAGACCGTGCCTGCAGCGCCGGCAAACCAGGCGCCTCCTGCGGCCGCCCAGATGCAGGCGCCCGCACCGCAGGCGCAAGCCGCCCCATCGATGCCCGCCGGCGAAGCCAGCTTTGTGTTCGATCCGGCCGCTTTGACCCAGGCCCCCGGTTCGACTTTCGCGGTCAATGTGTTGCTCAAGGGGGCGGAGAACGTATATTCCGTGCCCCTGCAAGTGAGCTACGATCCGAAAGTCTTACAGGTGGTGAACGTGTCGAATGGTGGCCTGCTCTCGCAGGACGGCCAGGTGGTGGGCATCGTGCATCGCGATGATGACTCCACTGGAACCCTGCAGATTTCCGCCACGCGGCCGCCGGGAACTGCCGGTGTTTCGGGACAAGGCACGGTGGTGACTCTGACCTTCATGGCCAGGGGCAGCGGGCAGTCCACACTGACAATTTCGAAAGGCGGGGCCCGTGACCCGGCCATGCGCGCCTTGCCCGTGGCTGGAGCCGTGGCCACGGTCACGGTGCAGTAGCGCGACCGGTTCATCGAGATCGCGGAGGGAGTGCAGTGAGGAAACCACTGCTGCTTCCCCGAGAGCTTAAAGTCCAGGCCATTTTCGACGATAATAGTCTAATGAAGTCTGCCGCCCTGAAACCCAGCTCCGCACGCGGCCTCCGCGGGTTCACGCTCATTGAATTGATCGTGGCCACTGCCATCCTGGTAATTCTGACCGGGCTGGCTGTGCCCATGGCGCGGGTGGCCATCATGCGGGCCAAAGAGCGCGAGTTGCGCCATGATCTATGGGAAATGCGCGACGCCATCGATCGCTACAAGGACGCCGCCGACCGCCAGGCGTTCCAGATCAAGGTCGGTACCGAGGGTTATCCCCCCGACCTGGATACGCTGGTGAAGGGTGTGGACGTAGGTGGCAAGAAGGTCCGGTTCCTGCGCCGCATTCCCGTCGATCCCATGACCAACAGCGCCGACTGGGGCCTGCGCTCCATGCAGGACGACCCCGATTCGGATTCCTGGGGCGGACAGAACGTCTTTGACGTGTTTACCAAGGCGCAAGGCACCGGGCTTGACGGCACGGAGTACAAGACCTGGTAATGGCAAAACTCTGTCACAAGCAGGATCGCGGTTTTACTCTGATCGAGCTGATGATCGTCATCAGCATGATCCTGATCCTGGTGTCGATCTCGATTCCGGCCTACAACCAGTCTATTCTGCGAGCCAAGGAGTCGGTTCTGAGGCAGGATCTGTTCCAGCTGCGCTCTCTCATCTCGCAATACACACTGGACAAGCAGAAAGCGCCGCAGTCGCTCGATGACCTGGTGCAAGCCGGATACATCAAGCAGCTCCCCAATGATCCCATGACCGGCAGCAACAGCACCTGGACTGTGGACCAGGAAGACTCGGTGATGTCGGTGGACCAGCAGGAACCAGGCATCAGCGACGTGCACAGCGGGGCCTCAGGCATGTCGAGCGATGGCACGGCCTACAGCAGTTGGTAGATTTGGTCGCGGGCGACCAGCCCGCGGCTATTGAAGTTGAGAGTCTCGGGGGCGAGTCGCCGCGACCACACCATTTGAACAGTTTCAGCGCAGGCACTAACATCTAAGCTATGCCGGTTGAAACCGAAATCACTTCCTCCACTTACACTCCCATTCGCGCGCCGCGCGGGACCCAGATCACCTGCAAAGACTGGCAGCAGGAAGCCGCCATGCGCATGCTGATGAACAACCTTGACGAAGAAGTTGGGGAGCGGCCGCGAGATTTGGTTGTCTACGGCGGCACCGGGCGGGCGGCACGCAGTTGGGAGGCATATCACGCGATTGTGGCGTCGCTGAAAAGTCTCGAAAATGACGAGACCCTGCTGGTCCAGTCAGGCAAGCCGGTGGGCGTGTTCAAGACCCATGAGTACGCGCCGCGCGTGCTGATCGCCAATTCCAACCTGGTGGGTCACTGGTCCAACTGGGAAAAATTCAATGAACTGGAGCGCGCCGGACTGATGATGTACGGCCAGATGACGGCGGGTTCGTGGATCTATATCGGTTCGCAAGGGATTGTGCAGGGCACGTTCGAAACCTTCTCAGCGGCGGGGGAAAGACACTTCGGCGGCGATCTCGCGGGCAAACTGATCGTGAGCGGCGGCATGGGCGGCATGGGTGGGGCTCAGCCGCTGGCCGCAACCATGACCGGCGCAGCCTTCCTCGGGATCGACGTCGATGCCGAGCGCATCAAGAAGCGGCTCAAGACCGGCTACTGCGACTTCATGGTCACCACCCTCGACGAGGCCTTGCGCATCCTGAAGAATGCGCTGCGAAAGAAAGAAAACGTTTCCGTCGGTCTGGTGGGGAATTGCGCCGACGTCATTCCGGAGCTGGCCGAACGCGGCGTGTTGCCCGACATTCTGACCGACCAGACCTCGGCGCATGATCCGCTGAATGGCTACGTCCCCAATGGAATGACCTTGCCCGAGGCGTTGGAACTGCGCCGGCGCGATTCGCAGGCCTATCAGGAGCGCTCGCTGGATGCGATGGCCCGCCATGTCGAAGGCATGCTGCGCCTGCAAAAAATGGGCGCGGTGACTTTTGACTACGGAAATAATATTCGCACCTTCGCATTCCAGCGCGGAGTGAAGAATGCGTACGATTTTCCCGGTTTTGTTCCGGCCTATATCCGGCCTCTGTTCTGCGAGGGACGCGGACCCTTTCGCTGGGTCGCATTGTCAGGAGAACCGTCCGATATTGCGGTGACCGACGACCTGGTGCTCGAACTGTTTCCAGAAAACAAAATTCTGCGCCGTTGGATTGACCTGGCGCGCAAGCGCATCAAGTTTCAGGGGCTGCCCGCCCGCATCTGCTGGCTGGGCTATGGGGAGCGGGCGCAATTCGGACTGGCGATGAACGACCTGGTAAAGAAAGGCAAGCTCAAGGCGCCCATTGTGATCGGCCGCGACCATCTCGATTGCGGCTCGGTCGCATCCCCATTCCGCGAAACCGAACGCATGAAAGATGGCAGCGACGCAGTCGCGGACTGGCCGCTGCTCAACGCTCTGCTCAATACCGCGGCGGGTGCGTCCTGGGTCTCGATTCACAATGGCGGCGGCGTGGGCATCGGCTATTCCCTGCATGCCGGGCAAGTCACGGTAGCCGACGGCAGCGAAATGATGGCTAAGCGAATTGAGCGTGTGCTGACCACCGACCCTGGCATGGGTATTATCCGGCATGCGGACGCAGGCTACGAGGAAGCGAAGAAATTTGCGGCGAAAAATGGCGTAAAGGTGCCAATGCCCGTGTAGGGACGGGTCTCCGACCCGTCCAGGCCGAGCAAAGCTCGGCTGGGTTTTGTTCCTCGAGATCCAACGGTACAACCAGTCAAGAGTTGCCGAACTGTGCTC
The DNA here is from genome assembly GCA_963758435.1 of Terriglobia bacterium. Classification (GTDB taxonomy): domain Bacteria; phylum Acidobacteriota; class Terriglobia; order Terriglobales; family Acidobacteriaceae; genus JAIQFF01. Next base: position 122,548 of record CAVWVN010000002.1, read on the forward strand.
GGCCGGACGGGTCGGAGACCCGTCCCCACACGTGTCACTGCTAAACTAATTGCCCAGTGACTCGTCCCAGGAAAAGCGAAGCACCCACTGATCCCGCGCTCCTGCTGGTCAACATCAGCCAGTTGCTGACGCTGCGCTCTTCTTCCGGAAGCACCGGCCCGCGGCGGGGCCCAGATCTCCAGGAACTCGGCATCATTCAAGATGGCGCGGTTTTATCCGTAGGGAAAAAGATTGTCTCGGCCTGCAAGACCAGCGACGCTCTGCGCGACCCGTGGGTCAAAAAGAACCGCAAGAAAATTGTCGAACTCGACTGCGCCGGACAGGTGGTCCTGCCTGGGTTTGTGGACTCGCACACCCATCCCGTTTTCGTTGCGCCAAGGCTGGTGGATTTTGAGAAGCGCATCGCAGGCGCGACCTACGAACAGATCGCGGAAGCTGGTGGCGGCATTCGTTCGAGCCTGGAGGATGTACGCAAGGCGGGCAAGAAGCTGCTAGGCGACAGGGTGCTGAGCGCGCTGCACGAAATGGCAGAGCAGGGCACGACCACGGTCGAAGCCAAGTCAGGCTACGGCTTGACCCTCGACTCCGAGATCAAATCCCTGGAAGCCATCCGCAGCGCAGCCGCCAAATGGCCGGGAACGGTGGTCGCAACCCTGCTGGGCGCGCATGTTGTGCCCAGAGAATTCAGTGGCCGGTCGCAGGAATATGTCGAGCTGGTTTGTAAACAGATGGTCCCGCTGGTCGCCGAGAGAAGGCTGGCGCAGTTTGTGGATGTCTTCACCGACCGCGGCGCTTTTAGCGCGGAGGACACGGAGAAAATCTTCGATGCCGCCAAGAAACACGGTCTGGGACTGCGGGCCCACGTCTGCCAGCTGAGCGAGACTGCGCTACGGCCGCTGTTGCGTTTCAACGTCGCGTCTTTCGACCACATGGACCACGCCAGCGAAAATGATATCCGTCTGCTGGCGAAATCCGGGACGGTCGCGACCCTGGTGCCGGGCGCAAACTATTTTCTGGGCCTGGAGAGTTTTCCACCCGCGCGCAAGCTGATCGATAGCGGGGTAGCAGTGGCGCTGGCCACCGACTACAACCCAGGCTCGTCCCCGACGCTCAGCATGCCGTTCGTCCTGTCCCTGGCATGCACCCACTTGAAGATGTCACCCGCCGAAGCGATCTCGGCTGCCACGGTAAACGGTGCCTGGGCGTTGCGCCTGCAGGAGCGAAAGGGATCCATCGAACCACGCAAGGATGCGGATCTCGCGGTTTTCGACGTAGAAGACTATCGCGAAATCGCTTATTGGGTAGCGTCGAACCGCTGCGCATTTACCGTTCTCAATGGAGCTGTGGCGCCTCCCCAGCCGCACTAGTGTGAGGCCGCGAGGCCCGATTTGAGCGAACCCAACTCCGTTGCTATAATCAGGTCTGTTCCAAACGCTTCCAGTGTCTTGACTGCCTAGCATTGACCGGCAAAATCCGTCCCAGTCCTCGCGTGCCCGACGACGCACCCGGCGCCGGCAGACAAGCTGTGAGCCCACAAATGTGGCCAGGTAGCTCAGGTGGTAGAGCGCAGCCCTGAAAAGGCTGGCGTCGGCGGTTCAACTCCGTCCCTGGCCACCATTTAAACACCTCTATTTGCAATGATTTATATACTATTTACGATTGTGTACTGTCAGGTGTACTCTTCATTAATGAATTTCTCCCCCCAAGGTTCTGAATGGTAGGCAGAAAAGGGGAGATATGGCGCGAATCAAACTCTACAGGCGGCACGTTCAAGCCTGCACTCATCAGGACGACAAGTTTTATCAGCGGTGCAACTGCCCAGTCTGGTTTGAAGCGAACGTCATCGGGCTTCGCTGGAATACGGCATCCAACTCCTGGTCTCAGGCTCAGACGCAGGAGTCGCTGCAATCCCGTTGGTCGTCGAAGTTAAAGAATTGGCGTGAAGCGGAGCACCTTGCCCGCGAACTCGAAGAGAAACTCTCCGATATAAAGGAGGGCAGGAGCCGCCCAGATACGAAGACCGTCGAAGAAGCGGTCATCCTATTCCTTCAGAACAAACGCGGTGAGCAACTGGCGAGTGACACGCTCTATCGTCATACCTACATCACAGGGTTGTTGCTCGAATTCTGCAAGCGGCAGGGCATCGCAGCGATACGCGATATCACATCCGCCCACCTCGGATCGTGGCGGTCAGAATGGACGGTCAAGTCGCCTCAGGCGCGGAGGTCGTTTCAAGAGAAGGTTCGCAACTTCTTCAAGTTCTGCTTTGCCGCAGGTTGGATCACGACTGACCCGAGCAAGAGCCTGTCGTCGATCAAGGTCAAGAACGTCGCAGCGGCTGTACGCCCTTTCACGAATGAGGAGTACGAGCGGATTATCGCAGCGGTCGATAAGACCACGCTGACCGACGCAAACAAAGCCCGCGTCAAGGTCTGCATGCAGCTACAGCGACACTCTGGGCTGTCCCTCGTCGACGCAGTCTGCCTTGCTAAAGACGAATTGATTCAGGACAATGCTGGCTTTCGTGTGAAGTGCGACCGCCAGAAGACCGGAACCCACGTCAATAACGTCATTCCCGCGTGGCTCGGTCGAGAACTGCTGCGGGTCAAGAACGGTAACCCCGAGTATTTCTTCTGGTCTGGAGTGACGACCGCAGAAGATGCACCGTCATATTTTCACAAGATGTACAGGAAGGTCTTTATGGCGGCAAAGATTGACGGCAGTTCACACGATTTGAGGCACACGTACGCGGTCAGAATGCTTGAAAAAGGTCTCAGGATGGAAGACTTGAAGAAAGCCCTCGGTCACGCAGGAATTCAAATTACCGAGAGATACTACGGGAAGTGGAGCCGGGGACAGCAGGACAACCTCGATGCGGCACTACGAGAAGTGGTCAGTGAAGAGATGGTTTAACGTCAATACACGCTGCGGGCGGCACTGGGAGTCTACCCCAAAAATAACAAAGAAGCGTCCAGCGAGGGCTGAAGGGGAAAGGGTAATGTCGATTTAAAGTGTAGTAGCTTGAACTCGACCTTGCAGACGACTTGGCGAGACCCCACGTATCGGACACAGACTGGTATCCGAGTCGGGGGATTTTGAGTGTAATTGATATTACGTCAATCCCTGACCGCCGGGCCCCCTGCTCCATCTACTGGGCAGATAGAGAATGCGAGAGGCTCAACAGATTCTGCGGAACCACGTGAATCGTACCCCTGCGTGGGCTATCAATGTCAGCGATCAGGAAGAACGAGATGGACACCGCAATCGGCACGATCAGAAATATCCTCCAATCCCTCCGACGTGCCCCGTACCCAATCAACAAGTTGCAGCCGAGGGCGATGGCCACCATCAACACCCACGCCGTGCGGGGGATACGATTCCACCATGCCGCCTGCGTATATCCCTGTGAGTTCAACACGTCATTCATGCCGGAAATGGCGAGGGCAACTATAGGTGAGGGCTGGGCTGCTGCCGATGCCCGGGCGGTGGACCATAGTTTGGACTGTAGTTCCGCCGTGTCCGCGTTGACCTTCGTGAGCTGGCGCGGGTCGCGAGTCGTGTAGAACAAAATGCGCTGATCGAGGTATTTCTTGAGCAGCTCACGCACTTCCGCCGCGTTCCCGGCAGGCAGCAGGTCGGCTCGCACGTACTCTGTACCGATCGCGTTGGCTTCAGCCTCTTCGTAATTCTTGCGCTGATCGTACCGGCTGACGGCCATCGAGAAGCTGAACCCGATGAGGAGTCCCAGCAACGTCAGCGTGGCTCCCAGTACGACGGTGAAATCGCCCCGGTCCTCCTCCTTCAAGGGGCCGACTCGTTTTCGAAGGGTGTCGCCGACCTCCGCCGCCAGCCATAGAGCCCCAAATGCCACTACGAACGTGAGAAGTGGAAAGTCTTTCAAGTACATTGCTTTGTAAGCTCCCTCAGACTCCAACCGAAGTGCGCTCGCACGGTGCACTCGCACCTCAACCCTTCGGTGCGAACTAGGAATCGATGCTACCGCAATCGCCACAATTGACGAAAACCGGCGAACGGGAGTTTTGAGCGTAATGGCGATTTGTACGAAGCCGCTGGCGCGGCGGACGCTACCGCGTGTCTGGAAATTGGCAGTCGTGGAGGGACTAAGAGATTGAGATAACTTGGGTCACGGAAAAAGGAGGTCCCCGTGACCCAACTACGCAAAAAGATGCTGGAGGAAATCCAGCGTCGTAATTACTCCCATCGTACCGCAAGAACCTACATTCGCATCGTCCGCGATTTTGCGAAGTATTTTCACCAGCCACCGGACAAGCTCGGGCCCGAGCAAATTCGGCAGTATCAGGCTCATCTGTTCCAAGCCAAGAAGTTGGCTCCTGCCACGGTCAGTCAGTATGTGTCCGCGTTGCGCTTCTTGTTCGTAAAAACACTGCGCCGGCACTTTCTGGCGGAGTACATTCCATTTCCGAAATCCCACAAGCGACTGCCGACCGTGCTCAACCCGGAGGAGGTAGCTCGACTCATCGACTCGGCTCGCAATCTCTATCACCGCACTCTCCTGATGACGTTGTATTCCACCGCCGTACGCCGGGCCGAACTGTGCCGGCTGAAGGTACAAGACATCGACAGTCAGCGCATGATGATTCGCATTAACCAGGGCAAGGGCGGCCGCGACCGCGAGGTTCCTTTAAGTCCCAAGCTGCTGGAGACTCTGCGCGTCTACTGGCGCTGGATGCGGCCCACCACCTTCCTGTTTCCGGGCACCGTAAAAGGAGTGCGCGCCGACGTCCCCATCACTCCCAATGTGGTTTGGTTAGCCTGCCGGCAAGCGGCCCAAAAGGCAGGCATCACGAAGCATCTCTCTCCCCACAGCCTGAGGCATAGTTGTGCGTCCCACCTTCTGGAAGCGGGCGCCGACCTGCGGACCATTCAGGTCTTACTCGGTCATTCCCGACTGGAGCACACCCTCCTCTACTTGCATCTCTCACCCAAGCATCTGCAGGCCATTCCCAATCCGCTCGATGCTCTGGAAGTCTCCAGCCTCGAGGGCGTCCAACGCTCGCGGAGGCTTAAGAAAAAATGACTCGGCCCCTCCTCGAGGTGGCCGACATCGTTCGCGCCCAAGGCGATCGCTTCATTAAGCACAACTTCCGCTGGATCCACTGGGCTCACCGGAAAGTACTGCGTGCGATCGCTCGCTGCCGCACGGCAGCACTCGGCGGGCATCGCGATCAGTGCCCTCGCTGTGGCTATCGCACCACCTCTTATAACAGTTGCCGCAATCGCCATTGCCCCAAGTGTCAGAGCGGCGCTCGCGATCGGTGGATCCGGGCTCGGCAGAGTGAACTGCTGCCGGTTGCCTATGTCCACGTTGTCTTTACTCTGCCTCACCAACTCTCCCCACTGGCGCTGCAGAACAAGAAGGTCCTCTATGACCTCTTGTTCCACGCCAGTGCCGAGACCCTGCTTGAGGTAGCCCGAGATCCTCGCCACCTGGGGGCCGACATTGGTTTCCTATCCGTCTTACACACCTGGGGACAGAATCTACTGGCCCATCCTCACCTCCACTGCGTCATTCCCGCCGGTGGCCTCTCGCCCGACGGTACCCGCTGGATTCATCCCCGCTACCCCTTCTTCCTGCCCGTGCACGTACTCAGTCGCGTCTTCCGCGGCAAGTTCGTCGCCGGCTTAAAACGCAGGTTCCAGCAACACAAACTCACCTTCGCCGGAACTCTTCAACCCCTGGCCCACGAAAAGGCCTTCCGCTCCTTTTTGCGCCCCTTGTTCCGTCAGAACTGGGTCGTCTACGCCAACCCCCCCTTCGGCGGTCCCCATCATGTCCTCGGCTATCTCGCCCGCTACACCCATCGCGTAGCCATCACCAACCACCGCCTCGTGGCTTTCGAGCATGATCAGGTTACTTTCCGCTGGAAGGATTATGCCCACGGAAATAAAAAGAGAATGATGACGCTCGCGTCGCAAGAGTTCCTGCGCCGTTTCCTGCTCCACGTCCTGCCCCGCGGCTTTGTCCGCATCCGCTCTTTCGGCTTCCTGGCCAATCGCCGGCGCGCCACTCTCCTACCCCTCTGTCAGCGCCTGCTCACCGACCATCCCATGCCCCACCCACCCGCAGCCGCCACTTCCTCACCGATCCAGCCCACTTGTTTCCGCTGTCCAAAATGTTCCACTCCCATGGTCATCGTCGAAAGACTTTCTCTACTGACGGCTTGGCAACTCACCACCAGGAGCGCGCTCCTTGACTCTTCCTAACCAACCCACCATGCCGCTCTCCACCGCGCGAGTTTCCGCTCCGCCCGCCGTCGTGTCTCTACTCACTGCGCTCCGCTTCCCTCCCGCCCTAACTTCCGTAAATCACCCTCACCTTATCGTCGCTTGGCGGCTATCGAAGCTCCTACCAACTCGTCTTGCCAACCCCTCCCACCCTCCGGCTCCACGAACAAATCGCGAATCGCCCATGCAAAACCCATAGCTCCACCGCGTCCGCCACGCCAGCGGCTTCGTACAAATCCCCCTATCGCAAGTGCGCCGGCGTGATGCTTCATCGCCTCACGCCAATGTTCTGCGCCGGCGCACTTGTCGATAGGGAACTAAGATTTTTCGCCAACAACTCTTTTGAAATATCGCCAACCCCATGGCCTTCATTGACTTGCCAGCCCTTCCGCCATAGCATGCTTGCGCATGATCGGGCAGACCATCTCGCACTACCGCATCGTCGAGAAGCTGGGCGGCGGTGGTATGGGGGTGGTGTACAAGGCTGAGGACACTCTGCTCCATCGCTTTGTCGCTCTCAAGTTTCTGCCCGACGAAGTGGCCAACGATTCCCAGGCTCTCGCCCGTTTCCAGCGCGAAGCGCAGGCCGCCTCGGCATTGAATCATCCCAACATTTGCACGATCTACGAGATCGGCGAGCACAAAGGCCTGCCCTTCTTATCGATGGAGTTGCTGGAAGGGCAGACGCTCAAACACCTGATTTCCAGCAAGCCGCTTCCCAACGAACAAGTGCTGGACTATGGGATTCAGATCAGCGATGCGCTGGATGCAGCCCACTCCAAGGGGATCGTGCATCGCGATATCAAACCCGCGAATCTCTTTATCACGCAGCGCGGGCAAGCCAAGATTCTTGATTTCGGGTTGGCCAAGGCGCTAGATCTCCGCTGCTCGGGAGCCGAGGCAGGATCCTCAACGCCTACCCTTACGGCAGAACAACACCTGACCAGTCCAGGAACGGCCCTCGGAACGGTGGCGTACATGTCGCCGGAGCAGGTTCGCGGGAAAGAGCTGGACGCCCGCACTGATTTGTTCTCCTTCGGAGTAGTGCTGTATGAGATGGCGACGCGGCTGCTACCATTTCGCGGCGACACATCGGGCTTGATCTTCGATGGCATTCTAAATCGCCCGGCCACTCCTCCCGTACGCCTGAATCCAGAGGTTCCAGCGGAACTGGAACGAATCATCAACAAGGCACTGGAAAAAGATCGTGACATACGCTACCAGCATGCTTCCGACCTGCGCGCCGACCTGAAACGCCTTAAGCGCGACACGGATACCGAGAAAGCGTCAGCCACTGGCACAGCCGCGATTGCTCCCGCCGTTCCGGTAAGCAGCCGCTCGCGGTTCTGGATCGCCGGCTCGATCGCGCTTCTGCTGATCCTGGCCTTCGCCGTCGTTTGGCTGCGCTCCCCCACTCCTGCTCCACGGGTCGTCGGCTTCACTCAGATCACCCGAGACGCTCTTCCAAAATCCGGGCTGGTAACGGACGGAAGCCGTATCTACTTCGGGGAGGTTTACGGAGATCGGCAGGTTCTAGCGCAGGTATCGACCGCGGGTGGTGAAACCGGGATCATACCCGCCGTATTCACCAACATCTCGATTGATGATATTTCCGCCGATCACTCCGAACTTTTGGCAAGGGATCGGGTTGCGACCGAACAGGAAGACCCTTATTGGATTGTGCCCTTGCCCACCGGGACGCGCCGCCGGCTTGGTGATGTGGCCGGCCACAGCGCCGCTTGGTCGCCCGATGGACGACAACTTGTTTATGCCAGAGGCTTCGATCTATACATTGCCAATCACGACGGGAGCGCTCCGCGAAAGCTTCTGAGCCTCCCCGATACGGCAAGCGACCTCACTTTTCGCCCCGATGGCAGCCAAATCCGTTTCACCCTGGGAGCCCTCTTCACCGGCAATACGTCCCTGTGGGAAGCCCGCACCGACGGCACCGGGCTGCATGCTCTGCTTCCTGGTTGGAACAGTCCAGCCCGGGAGTGCTGCGGCAGATGGACCTCAGATGGCCGCTACTTTATTTTCGTCAGCACCAACAGCAAAGGGACGAATATTTGGGCCTTGCCGGAACATGATGGCTTTCTGCGAAAGGGCTCGCGTGCCCCGCTTAAACTGACCACGGGGCCGCTGAGTTTTTCCGACGTGCTACCCAGCCGCGAGGGGGGCAAACTGTTTGTTGTCGGCACGCAGCCCCGCGGAGAACTCGTTAGCTACGATGCCCGCTCGCGGCAGTTCCTTCCGTTTCTTTCAGGAATTTCAGCTAGCGAGCTCGACTTCTCCAGCGACCGCCAGTGGGTCACGTATGTGGCTTATCCCGACAATACGCTCTGGCGAAGCCATGCTGACGGCAGCGATCGATTGCAACTTACCTATCCCCCAGCAGAAGCCCATTTGCCCCGCTGGTCCCCGGATGGAACGCAGATTGCCTTTATTGGCGTGCACGGTCCCAACTGGAAAATTTTCTTCATATCCGCACAAGGGGGCACCCCTCAGGAATTGCTGCCTCAAGAAAAAGATGACGAAGTCGACCCCGCGTTTTCACCCGATGGCACACAGCTTGCGTTCGGGGGCGTGGGGGGAAGGCGTGGCATCGGGCTGGTAGATCTGAAGACACGCCGGGTCTCTTCAGTCTCCGGGTCAGAAGGTCTGTTCAGTCCTCGCTGGTCACCCGATGGCCGGTACTTGGCGGCTCTCTCGCAAGAGTCACTAAAGATATTGTTCTTCGACTTCAAGAATCAGAAGTGGTCACAGCCGATCGCGGAGAACGCCGCTATCGGTTTTCCCACCTGGTCTCGGGATGGCAAGTATCTTTACTTCAACGAAGGCGGGGCCGACCCTACGTTTCGTCGCATCAAGGTTGGCGCGACTGGGTCGGAAACGCTTTTCACGTTGAAGGGCATGCCCCTGTCCTTTAGCAACATGGTTGGAGAGTGGAGTGGCCTCACCCCCGACGGCGTCCCTCTCTTTACGCGAGACATCAGCGCAGTGGAAATCTACGCGCTCGATGCCGAGCTGCCATAGTCTCACGAGATTCCCCGCCGTCTGAAAGGACGCTCCTCCCATCCAGATCTTGAAGAGAACCAAGGCGGAGTACACCAAGCTGCAGTAGCAGCGCGGCGATCTTCCAATGATGCCTGACCTGAATGCACAAAGATTGTCAACTGTCGCAACCAGGCGTTATCGCAACTTTGCGCCTTTTGTTCGCCAGATAGGCTAAAGGAAAGCGCAAACTTGTGCTATCGCGATGTTACAACAGCTAATGCGATTCCGCTGCCTGTTGCTGCACCCATCCAATCACGAGGTCTACGAGGCCCGGAGCCGCTTTCCACCAAAAGAAAGGCGCCCCAGCTTCCGGCTGTACAGTCAGGTTGTGCTGCGCGTTCGGCACGATCACGGCAGCATAGGGAGTCTTTGCGCTATCGAGAGAACCTTCAATTTTCGCCAAGCTCTCATCGACCGGCTCAAGTTGGTCGTGTTCCCCGTATATCAACAGCACAGGTGCATGTACTTGCTTCCAGAAAACGAGAGTATCGAGGTTGCCGACCTTGGGATACCATGTCCACAGGTAAGAATCCTTCGGCGGTATGGCCAGCCATTGGTACCAGTCTTCATCTCGCACTGACTGACTCGCAATCTCAAGCTCGTGGTAAGGCTTTGCACCGCGAAGCACCTCGATCATCAGTTTGTACAGGTCCATAGCGCGCTCGACTTGGGCATCGGTGAAACCAGCCTGTCGAATCTGATGACTCACCCGATACACATCCTGATCACGCACGAAACCAGCGACCGTGTCTTCCGCAACGATGAATGCGACCTTAGAAGGAGCACGCACGGCAGCGATAGGTGCGATAATTCCACCTTCGCTATGTCCATGCAGCCCAATCCGTTTTGCATCGACGTCAGGTCTCGAAGCAAGAAGATCGATTCCGGCGATAGCGTCATTCGCCAGGTCATCATAAGAAGACAGCTTCCAATCCCCAGTGGAGATTCCCGATCCTCGTTTGTCATAAACCAATGCAACAACCCCTGCACGTGCGAAACGATCCGCGATGAAGCGATTGGTACCCCAGCGGGTTTCGGCACCGCTGCCCTGTAGAAGGACCACCGCCGCATGGCGACCTGGAGAACGCGGGATGCAGAGCGTACCTGAGAGAGTCACAGGCCCGTTGCGAAAGGTCGCGACCGCCGTGTCGTAGGGCAGAGTCGTTGCTATGACACGGTGTAGCGTGAAGTCGCCTTTGCCACTATCGTCCGCGAAGGTTCCGATGATCTGGTTTGCGCTCAATTTGCCGTTAAATACGATTGAGCCCCCTAGGACAAAGTGAACTGCATCTGCGCTCACGGTAAGCACGTCGAGGGGATAGTCCATCGCCTTTTGAGTTAAGGATGTGAAAGTGCCCCTTGGTTGTGAGCCGGGTCCTTTGAAGTCAAAACTGACCTCCAGCGGCACACCCTCACGAACCATCGTGCCTTCCCAGTGTCCGAGAAATTCGGCTTCTGCTGTGAACGCAAGAGATGGGATGGGCGGGCTCAGTATCAATGCCAGACCCAAGAGAGAGCCGGTAATTGACATTATGCAGACCTTTCTCCAAGCACTAACCATCGAGTCTACGCTTAGGTCCAAGTCTGTCGGAATTTGAGGTCGCCAATTCCGACTGTCATCGTAATCACCCCAAGTTTGCGGTTATAGGATTTAGGGCGTCGGAGATCATAGCTGTTGTTAACAGGCGTTCTCGCAAGTTTGCGCCGTTTGTTCGTCCCCAACCAAGGGTCTACCTGACAGTATTGTCAGCATCCGACATCCGTGCAAGGTCAGTCTTGGCTATCACAACTGATGGAACGACAATGGGACTCGTTCATTGCTTGTCGTACACGGCTGTACCCTTTGCGGGCGTCGCTTGCGAATAATCTGTGTAATTCACAGTTGTGATTTTGCCATCCTTCGAAACAACTATCGTGGCGTCGTTTGCAACTTTTCCACCTTTCTTGGTTTGGCCTTTTAGCGTATTTGCGTTTACACGCTGGTATGACACCGAATCTGAGAATGGGTCTCCAGTGACGGGATAATCTTTGCCGTCGACCTTGGCTTCGTAGCTGATTTTGAGTGACTCGCCCTTGTCGGTGATCACGTCTTCGTTCAACTTGAGACCATTCTCGTCCGCATCAACGACAGCGATGTCGCTCTTAGGCACTGGGGGCGTCATTTTCGACTTGGCGAGATTAAGCTTCCATGTTCCGCTGAATGGACTCTCAGCAGCGAACAAGCTGAGTGACATCGCCAAAATGACAGCTAACATTTTTAGAAGGCGCACGGTTTCCCTCCTCACTCAAAGAATCGGGCGCATTCTAGCACCCCTTTTCTTCGTGGCAAGACTTTTTTCTGGGCTACTGCCCAGAGGAGCTGATCCGTTGTGACAACGGGCCGGAACTGACTTCGCGTCACCTTCTGGGCTGGTGCGAGGAGCGGAAGATACAGTTGATCCACATTCAGCCGGTACGACCGATGCAGAACGGCCAGGATTTCCACAGACTCCTTCCGTGCCTTTTCCAACTCCTTGAAACCACACGAGGAGACGTCGCTCCAAATGACCAATATTGATCAGACGCACTCAGAAAAATATATAAGCTATAGAAAGTCGCCTCTCCTCTCTCGACATTGGGGGCGAAAAGCTCATTTTCAGAACCGATCCAAACAGACTGCTCAAGGAGGGCGCCATGTCAGACTTTAAGTCCACAAACATTTTCCGCGATGCTGGAGCGACGAATGTTTCCGAAGATGCAATACACCAACTCGATGAGGTCATACAGAACTATGCCCTCTATATCGCTAAAGGCGCCCAGGCTATAGCTCGTCATTCGGGGCGAAACACGATTGAAGCTGTTGATGTTCGTCTTGCATTCATGAATGTTTCATTGGGACGACTCGGCATTATACCGGGCGTCCAAACTGAGGTATTCGGAAAGGGCCCGGGCGAAAGATAAGCGACGCACGGAGCCGCTCCAAGCTTTAACCGCTGTGTCTTCTGTGGTGATCTTGTGAAGCCCTTCAAAGTCATGCTTGTCTCTATGCCGTGGCATAGATACGAAATCCTGTCTCTTCAACTTGGCTGCCTGGAAGCATTTCTGAAGCAAAAAGACATCGATGTCTGCTCGCGCCATTACTATAAGGATATAGTTACATATCTTGATCTTCCCATGTACGAATCTATTGTCAATTCCACTGTATGCGACCTTCTGTTCGCCAGTCTGCTCTTTCCCGATAGAAAAGACAACATACGCAAGGTTGTTACTGCGGGCGTATCTAAGACTATTGCGGAAGCCCGTATTTCACAACCACTCATGTCTGTCGCGTTTGACTTCGATGAATGCCTGAGGCACCTATGTGAGTTTACGAACGACATACTAAACGACGTTTCGTGGGATGCCTATTCGCTCGTAGGATTCACCTCTACACATGTGCAGCTTACATCCTCACTTCTACTCGCGAAATCGCTGAAAGAACAATACCCGAATATTCGTACCATATTTGGGGGGTTTCTACTCCGAGATGACTTGGCTAGGAATTTTGTCGACGTCTTTCCATATGTCGACTTCGTTGTGTCGGGCGAAGGAGAGGTCCCCCTTCATAAACTCTGCGTGGCACTGGAAGAAGGATCAGACCTTTCTCCAGTGCCCAATCTCGTTTATAGGCATGACGAACGCCACGTACATAAGACCATACCCCAAGATTTCATTGCGAATATGGATGAGCTTCCGACTCCAGACTTTTCGGACTATTTTGAGCATGCCCTCAAACCCGCCCCGAGGATTCATCCTGTCATTCAGTTAGAAACATCGCGTGGTTGCCGGTGGGGAAGGTGTTCTTTTTGTGTAGAGACGATGGACTCTCGGAAGAACTATAGGAGGAAGTCTGCCGGCAAGGTCATCGACGAAATAGCAACGCTAACGGATCAATGTAAATCGCTGAGCATCATGTTCGCTGATGCGGACCTCTCTAATCGAGACGACATTGCAGGAGCAATATGCGAGCTCGGTCTTGATTTACAGATTACCGCGGAGATTACAGGTTTCATCACAAAGCAGGCGTTAACTCTGTTCCGAAAAGCTGGGGCTAAGCAAATCCAAATAGGAGTTGAATCATTTAGCCCTCGATTGCTGAAAGTGTTCAACAAAGGCGTAAAGCTGATGAGATATGCAGAGCGTCTTAAGTGGTGCAAGGAACTTGGCATCAAACTCTACTACAACATGATCCTCGGGTTTCCACTAGAGACGGAAGAGGATATGGTGGTCAGTGTTAAGATGATGGACTACCTCAGATACTTCCAGTATCCGGAGGTGACACACTTTACGGTGTCTTTCGGTGCGGAGGTGTATCGCAATTACGAAAAGTTTGGAATAGAAACACTTGTTCCGAACGATGCAATGTGTGATTGTTATCCGAAGGCTATTGTTGACAAACTTACGCCACTCCTGAGCTTCGGCGAGCATACGGGTTATGCCTTTTTGCCCGCAAACGCCGTCAAGCACGATCGAGTGTTAGCCCGCGTTGAACAATGGAAAATGGATCGCGAATCTTTTGAGTCGGCGATGGTGTGTCGCCGTGGCAAGTCTTTCCTGGAGATCGCAATACGTGAAGGACGGTCGGCCTACCACCACATAATAAGGGATGAGTTAGAGATAGGAGTTTACCTTTTCTGTGTTGACTCAGCAAAGCGGCTCAATGAGATTGTCGAGAGGTTTGCTGCAGCTGGAACAGAAACTGTTAACTACATATTATGGAAGTTCGTGTGCTCTGGGCTGATGTTCACTGTTGATGGAGAATACTTGAGTCTAGCGTCGAGAGAAGATTTCCGCAGCCACATAAATGATCCCGAATCGGTCTAGCCGACTGAACAACTCCCTGTACTGCAGCAAATAGGTATCGAACCCCGAGGGCTACCGCGTGCCGCCATCCACGGAACGAAACCGACCACAGGCGGAGGCGCGCTCGACGCGCCGGAGAGACACAGCGGAAACTTGTCGACGAAATAACGTATGGTGGTAGTGCGACCGTATGGCGATCGGTAGATCCGCTGCGGAAGGTGGCCGTGATTCAGGCCGAGTCCACCGACAAAATAGTCCAGTTTCTCGACCTCTGGGGCTGAATAAATGACGCTCCTGGCGGGCGAGAACGAAGTCCAGGCCCATCAATTTTATCTTCACCGGAAAGGGTTGACGCCCGCGGCGGATTGCGGTTGTCTTCCTCCCCGATGGCCGAAAAAAGGCTTGGCTCCCACGTGATAGATCTGCGTACGATTGGCTGACTCGTGAACGCGGACGTGTCCTTGGAAGACCCCTTTCTCGATCAACCGCTCGGTATTTCCGCCCTCACTGAAACGGCCGCTTAGTTCTTCCGAAATGCTTTCGCCTGTCCGCAAACAACTGCTTCTAGATGTGAGCTAGCTTGCGGCCAGTCTCTTTTAGAAACAGGTTGCGCGCGGCGAGGTAGATACCGGCAAACACATTGAAAAAAACGGCGGCGGCGTAAATCGCGATTTGGAAACCGTACTTTTCGATCAGTGTTACGGCTTGAGAGCTGGCCTGCTCGAAGCCGCCGCGCATCAGTGTTGTACCAGGGTGTCAAGCTCACAGTGATCGCGCGTTCTCCGTAATTGCTCGACAGCTACGGCCTTCCAGACCATAGACCCAGGTTCCGGGTGGACCATGCATCGGATCATGGTGTTTGCCGCCACGGTCCGCGATATTCCGCATTTCTTTCATGCCGGTATCTTCCTCCCTAGCCCGCCGAACAGTTCGCAGTCGTGATCCAATCGATAGCTGGCAAAGCCTCCTGAGCGCTGGCCCGGGCTACGTGTCCTGTCACCGAGAACGCAATAGCCCTGTTCACGCCGCCAGCGATACAGGGCTTCATACGGGGGTCCTGCGAACTCGTTCAGCTCTTCTCGCAACCGGCCTAAACGGCTCTTACCAAACGAACTTGTCTCGCGTCGGTTACACAGAACGCGAGCCCGAAAGTGCTCGCGCAACTGCTCGATATCTGGATCCTTCGCACCCCCCGCCTCAACTCCATTCCCACATAAGCGTCTGAAAATCGGGTCTGCCTTCGCAAACATCCGTTCGGGG
>CAVWVN010000003.1:0-1027716 GCA_963758435.1 Terriglobia bacterium
CGATGATGGCCAGTTACATTCCGGCCTACCGTGCGACCAGGGTCGATCCCATGGCGGCCTTGCGCAACGAGTGAGGATGAATGATGACCGCAATGATGCAGGATGTCCGCTACGCGCTGCGACAGTTGTACAAGGATCCGGGGTTCACCACGGTTGCCGTCTTGACTCTGGCGCTTGCCATCGGTGCGAATACTGCATTGTTTTCCATTGTGAGCGGCGTGCTTCTTAACCGTCTGCCCTATCCGCAGCCTGAGCGCCTGGTTACGCTCAGTGAAAGCAAGCCGAATTTTGACTATGGCTCTATTTCCTATCCCAATTTTCGTGACTGGCAGAAGGAGAACCGGTCCTTCTCCACCATGGCCATTTATCGCAGTTATGCCTTCAGCCTTACCGGCAGCGGCGAACCGGTGCAGGTAAGCGGCGAATTCGTTTCTTCGGAGTTGTTCCCGCTGCTGGGCGTGAAGCCGCAGATCGGCCGTACCTTCGCCCCCGGGGAAGACGAGGTAGGCGCCGGACCGGTCGCGCTGATCAGCGCCGGCCTATGGCAGCGCAAATTCAGTTCGGCAGCTGACATCGCTGGCAAGAGCATCACCCTTGACGGTAAAGCGTACACGGTTATCGGCGTAGTCCCGGCCAGCTTTCACTTCGCGGTGCCGTCTTTTCCCGCGCGGCGGGATGTATTCGTTCCCATCGGGCAGTGGAGCAATCCCCTGCTGCTGAAGCGCGGCGCCGGCCTGGGTATTCATGGAACCGCGAGGCTCAAGCCGGGAGTGACCTTTGAACAGGCGCAGGCGGATATGGATCGCGTCACACGAGATCTCGCCGCCGCATTTCCTGACGTTGACAAAGGAATTGGCGCGAAGCTCATGCCGCTGAAGCAGGCCATGACAGGTGAGGTTCAGCCCTTCCTGCTGGTGCTTCTGGCCGGGGTCGGGTTCGTGCTCTTGATCGCATGTGTCAATGTGGCCAATTTGCTGCTGGTGAGGTCCGCTGGCAGAACACGCGAGTTCGCCATTCGCGCCTCGCTGGGAGCAAGCCAGGGGCGCGTAGTCCGGCAACTTCTGACCGAGAGCGTGTTGCTCGCGATTGGCGGCGGCACTCTGGGCTTGATCCTTGCCGCATTGGGCACCAGAGCGGCACTCGGGCTTCTGCCCACTGCTTTGCCACGGGCGGAAGAAATCGGGCTCGACGCGCGGGTGTTGGTGTTCGCAGCGTCGATTTCGCTGAGTGACAGGGATCCTCTTTGGCCTGGCGCCTGCGCTCAAGACCTCCAGACCCAGCCTGCACGAAAATTTGAAAGAAGGTGGACGCGGCGCCAGCGGCGCCCGGCAGCGCACCCAGGGGGTGTTTATCGTTGTCGAAATGGCCATGGCGCTGGTATTGCTTGCCGGCGCGGGATTGATGATACGCAGCTTGACCAGGCTCTGGAACGTCGATCCAGGCTTCAATCCGCAGAATGTGTTGAGCTTCGGCATCTCGCTGCCCCCGGCGATGACGACCGCAAGCCCGGATGCGATTCGTGCCGCCTTCCACGACCTTGATCGTCAACTGGCGTCGATTCCGGGTGTCAGTGCGGTCTCGCAGACCTGGGGCGCGGTTCCCATCGGGCCGGATGACGAGCAGTTGTTCTGGCTCGAAGGCCAGCCAAAACCCGCAAGCGATAGCGATATGAATTGGGCCATCGACTACATCGTCGAGCCCGACTATCTCAAAGCGATGGGAATCCCCCTGCAGCGGGGCCGTTTTTTTTCTTCGCAGGACAACGAACACTCGCCTCTGGTGGTAGTGATTGACGATGTTTTTGCGCAAAAGTATTTCCCCAACGAGAATCCGGTCGGCAAGCTTATCCACGTGAACAACTTTGCCGCGCCCTCCGAGATCGTGGGCGTGGTCGGACACGTAAAGCAGTGGGGGCTTGATGTGGACGATGTACAAACCCCCCGGGCCCAGCTCTACCTGCCCTGTATGCAGATGCCGGATGAGTTCATTGCCATGACGCCTTCAGGATCAAGCGTAATGATCCGTTCCTCCGGCAATGTGTCAGGCCTTTTCGACTCCATCCGTCAGGTCAGCTCGCAAATGAGCAGCCAGCAGGTGGTGTTTGGCGCGCAATCGATGGACGGAATCATTTCCGAGTCGCTAGCCTCGCAACGCTTCTCCATGATTGTCTTGGGTGGGTTCGCCGTGGTGGCGCTGCTGCTGGCGAGCATCGGGATCTACGGCGTGATTTCGTACGTCGTGGGGCAGAGAACTCACGAGATTGGCATCCGCATGGCGCTGGGGGCGGAGCGCCAGGAAATTCTGCGGCTGATTTTGGGAACTGGCGGCCGTCTTGCGCTGGCCGGCGCGGTTGTGGGCCTGGTGGCGGCGCTCGGACTTACTCGCCTGATGGTGAGCCTGCTCTATGGGGTGAGCGCCACGGATCCGCTGACCTTGGCGTCGGTTTCTGCGCTTCTGATTTTTGTGGCTCTGATGGCCAGCTACATCCCGGCGCGGCGCGCGGCCCGGGTCGATCCCATGGTGGCGCTGCGCTACGAGTGAAGAATTGAGGAATAAATAATGACTGGTCTGCTCCAGGATTTTCGTTACGGGCTACGCACCTTGTGGAAGCGTCCCGGCTTCACTGCAGTTGCTGTGATTACTCTCGCGTTGGGTATCGGGGCCAACACAACCATCTTCAATTCGATTGATGCCATGCTGCTGCGGCCGTTTCCGTTTCCGCATTTGGATCGCATTGTCACGATCTGGGAAACCGTGCCCAAGCAGAATCAAAACTACCTGAGTCCGGCTTCCGCGAATTTCCGGGACTGGAGGGAGCAGAGCTCGCAATTCAGCCAGCTGGCGGCATTTCGCGGATGGGACGCGAATCTGACTGGCGGCAATCTGGCCGAGCATGTCGAAGGTTCACAGGTAAGTGCTGAATTCTTTCCCATGCTGGGCATGTCCCCGCAACTGGGCCGCAATATCGGGAGCGCGGATTTCCAGGGCGGGGTTGCGCCCGTGGTGGTCATCAGCAACGGATTCTGGCAACAGCATCTGGGCGGCGATCCTGGGCTCGTGGGCAGGCAATTGCTCTTGAACGGTGAGAAGTTCACGGTGATCGGCATTGCGTCTCCAGATTTTGATTTCCCCACCGGATCGAAAGTCTGGACCCCGCTCGACCTGAACGGCGCCGCGAACGAAGACCGCGAGAACCACTCTTTGACCGTGTTCGGCCGGCTCAAGGACGGTGTGTCGATATCTCAGGCCCAGGCGAAGCTTGAGGCAATCGCCGGTCGCCTGGCCCGGGAGTACCCAGCAACCAATGCCGGCCACGGGGTTAGTGTCAGGAATACGGTGGAGGACCTCACCTTCGGTTCGCAGCAGTTTCTTGCCATGCTGATGGGCGCGGCTATCTTTGTTCTCCTGCTGGCCTGCGCCAATGTGGCAAACCTGCAATTGGCCCGCGCCTCCGGCCGGCAGAAGGAGATCGCTCTGCGGGCCGCGCTCGGAGCCAGCCGCTGGCAGGTAGGACGGCAGTTGCTGGTGGAGAGCGTCTTGCTCGCCCTACTGGGTAGCGCGGCAGCGCTGCTCCTGTCGGCGTGGGGCCTCAACCTTTTGCGCCGCAGTCTTCCCCCCTTTATCGTCGAACACATTGCAGGGCTGAAACATTTGCAGCTTGATTTGCGGGTGTTCCTGTTCACCCTGCTGCTGGCCGTTGTGACCGGCATCATCGCGGGGCTGGCGCCGGCCTGGCATTTTTCACGCCCTAATGTGAATGACACTTTGAAAGAGGGCACCCGAGGCGGCACCGCCAGCGCCGGCGGGCAGCGCCTTCGCACCCTGCTGGTAATCTCGGAGATCGCACTTTCCCTGGTTCTGCTCGTGGGCGCAGGTTTGATGGTGAAGGGATTCCGTACTCTCACCAGCAACAACATGGGCTTTGATCGCAACCACGTGCTTACATTTCACGTGGTCTTGCCAAATGCGAAGTACCGCGACCAGGATCGGATCCGCGGTTACTACGAACAGGTGCTGCGAAGTGTTCAGGCGCTGCCGGGTGTCGAATCCGCGGCGGCCGTCACCAGCCTGCCTTCAGGATGGACGTGGAACTGGACAGAGTTCACCGCGGAGGGCAAACCTCCAGCCTCCCCCGGAGACCGGCTGTCCGTCATTTCGCAAGTCGTAAGCCCGGGCGTTTTTTCGGCGCTGCGGGTTCCGTTGCGGCAAGGGCGTTTGCTTTCCGATCAGGACGGGCCTGATGCTCCTCCCGTGGCGGTCGTCAGTGAAGACATGGCCCGACAAACCTGGCCTGGACAGAATCCGCTCGGAAAACACATCCAGCTGGGACGGCCGGCAGCCGGCCAACCTTTGCGCACTATTGTCGGAGTTGTGGGAGATGTGAAGCCAGATCCGCTGGATCGCGATCCCGCTCCAACCGCGTATGTGCCCTTTGCCCAGCAACCTCAATCTGCTTCGGCCATCGTAGTGCGCACGGCGGGAGATCCTCTGGCCGTGGCCGGTCCGGTCAGCAAACAATTGCGCGATGTGGATGCGGACCAGCCTCCGTATGACATGCGCACCCTGGAGCAGGTTGTTTCTGACAACATCAGCGGCATCCAGTCGTCCGCCAATATCATGATGATTTTCGCTGCCTGCGCACTTACGTTGGCAGCGGCCGGGATCTTCGCCGTCATGGCCTACTCCGTCACCCAGCGCACCCATGAAATCGGAGTGCGCGTAGCCCTGGGAGCGCGGCGTTCCGACGTGCTCAGGCTGGTAGTTGGAGGCGCGCTGAGAATGGCCACGATCGGGCTGGGCATCGGCTTGGTGCTCGCGTTGCTCCTGACTCGTGCTCTTTCGAGCGCGCTCTTTGGCGTGGTTCAGATCGACATGGCGACCTTCGCCGTGCTCACGCCCCTGCTGGCTTTGGTAGCAGCACTGGCGGCCTACATCCCAGCGCGCTGGGCGATGAACGTCGATCCCATGGTCGCGCTACGTTACGAGTGAGAGAACAAATTCTTTATCGGGAAACCAAATGATTCAACTAAAAAATATCGAACGCAGCTACAAAACCGCAGCTGGACAAACCTGGGTCCTGCGCCGCATCAATCTGGAGATTCGTCAGGGTGAGTTCGTTACGTTCATGGGGCCATCCGGGGCGGGGAAGTCCTCCCTGTTGAATGTGCTTGCGCTGCTCGACGACCAGTGGCTTGGCGAGTACTGGTTTCGCGAGCAGGCGGTCCATGAGATGAAACGCAAGCAGCGTGGCGAGCTGGCCAAGCGCAATATCGGGATGGTCTTCCAGAGCTATCACCTGCTCGACGACCTGACCGTGCGCGAGAACATCGACCTCCCACTTTCTTATAAAGATGTCCCCAGCGGGCAACGGCAGAGTCTGGTGGCTGACACGCTGGACCGGTTTCAAATCGTCGCCAAAAAAGATTTGTTTCCCAGCCAGCTTTCAGGCGGACAGCAGCAGCTGGTAGGCGTGGCTCGCGCCGTCATCCACAAGCCCGCGCTCCTGCTGGCCGACGAGCCCACGGGAAACCTGCACTCCTCACAGGCCAAGGAAATCATGGAACTCTTTCGCGAACTTAATCAGCAGGGAACGACCATCGTTCAGGTGACCCACTCAGAAGCAAATGCGGCCTATGGCTCTCGCACCATCCAGTTACGTGATGGCTGGATGGTGGGCGACACGGCCAACCCGGATTTGCAGCCTTACGAGGCGGTGAAGCAATGAAGGACCTGGCTTCCCGGCCCAACTTTCTGGCGCGAGGTGTGGCGTGGTTCCTGGTCGCGGTGACCGCGACGGCTTCCGGACAGATCAACGCGTCCGTGCGCTATGACATGCCGGCATCGCACGATCCTTTCAATGCGTATTCGGCGGACCGCGTTCCTCGTCCGGACCTTACGAATTCTCCCTTGCTCGATCAGTTGATCCGCGATGGCAAGCTGTACCTGTCCCTCAAGGATGCCATCCGGCTGGCGCTCGAGAACAATCTTGACCTTGCCATCGCGCGCTACAACCTTCCCATCGCCAACATGGACATATTGCGCACCCGCGCTGGCGGAAGTTTCCGCGGCGTCAACGCCGGCGTGGTGCAAGGTACGCCGGGCGGCGGTGTCGGTGGCTTCGGAACCGGAGCCCCCGGAGCGGGCGCGGGCGGCACGACCGGCGGTGCCGGCGGAGCCGGCGCGGGTGCCTCCGGATTGGTGCAATCTACCCTGGGGGTGGGCACGGCAGTTGCTTCGTACGATCCTGCCATCACCGGCTCGGTTGGGGCTGAGCACCAGACCACTCCTCTGGCCAATCAGCAGATCTACGGTGTGCCGTCCCTGCAATCGAACACCGGACAGGCCAGCGTTGCCTACTCACAGGCTTTTCCGACCGGCACTAGTTTTACGGTCGAATTCAACAACAATCGCCAGACGACTAACAGCCCTTTCTTCAACCTGTCACCCGTCCTGAATTCGATGTTCCGCTTCTCCTTTCAGCAGCAGTTGTTGGCGGGATTCGGTTTTGGCCCCAACCTGCGCTTTCTGACCATCGCCAAGAACAACAAAAAGATCTCCGACATTGCGTTTAAAGATCAAGTGACCGCGACCATTACCCAGATCAAGAACATCTACTGGGACCTGGTAAATGCCTACGAGCAGGCTCGGGTCAATGAGCAGTCGCTGGCCTTTGCCCAGCAATCGCTGGACAATGCCAGGAAACAACTACAGCTGGACAGCGTTCCGGCCATGGACGTGATGCGCGCCGAGGCGGAAGTGTCAAAACGCGACCAGGACCTGACCGTCGCGCGCACCAGCCTGCAACTTCAGGAACTGCTCATCAAGAATGCGCTCACCAAGAGTCTTGACGATCCTGTGCTTGAATCTGTGCCGGTTGTTCCCGTGGACCACTTCGATACGGTCGAGACACAGGCCACTGGCGCAGTCCAGGATCTCATCGTCCAGGCGTTGCGCGAGCGTCCTGAGCTTGCCGAATCTGATGTTGATCTGGTGAACCGGCAAATCAGCGGCAAAGCGGCGCGCAATGCCTTGTTGCCATCGCTGGCCCTGGTCGGCTTCTACGGAGGGTCGGGATTGGCGGGGCCGCTGAATCCGATCTACAACCTGCCCACTCCGAATTCTTCCAACGTGCCGACGGATTTCTCGGGAGCACTCTCGAATGCCTTCAACAATTCCTCCCCTGACTACTACATCGGACTGAGTCTTAATATCCCCATCCGCAATCGTGTGGCCAAGGCGGACCAGTACCGCTCCGAGCTGGAATACCGTCAGGCCGAACTCCGCCGCGAGCAACTGAGAAAGCAGATTCGGATTGAGGTCCGGAACGCGCAATATGCGCTGGAGCAGACCGGCGCACGGGTCGAGGCCGCGCGCAAGGCGCGGGACCTGGCACAGCGTACTTTCGAGATCATGAAAAAAGAGCAGACGCTCGGGGCGGGATCGACTTTCCAGACCATGACTGCCCAACGCGACCTCGCCATCGCTGAGCTGGACTTGGTGACTGCCATGACCGTCCACGAAAAGGCGAAAGTTGAGCTGGATCGTGCAACTGGCAGCACTTTGGAACATAATGGCATACGGGTGCAGGACGCAGAAAACGGCAGCATCACCAGTCGGAGCCCTTAGCTCATGCCAAGCTCAACCAAGACGGGGGAGATTGGGCTTTCCGCCGGGTTGGCGCAAAGCCCTTCCAAATTTCCCCGCATTCTAGCGGCCGACGACCAGCAGCACATTCTTGAAGCCATTGAGCTGCTCCTGAAGCCCCAGGGCTACGAGGTTGACGTGGTCCGTTCTCCCGAACTGGCGCGCGAGGCCCTCGCGAGTTCTTCTTACGACGCAGTGTTGATCGATCTGAACTACACCCGCGACACCACATCCGGGCAGGAAGGGTTGGGCTTGCTCTCAGACATTGTGGCGATGGACAGCACGCTGCCCGTGATCGTAATGACGGCTTGGGGCAACGTGGACCTGGCGGTCGAGGCCATGCGCCGGGGAGCGCGGGATTTTATTCAGAAGCCGTGGGAGAACGAGCGGCTGCTTGCCATTCTGCGGACCCAGGTCGAGCTTCATCGGGCACTGCAGCGGGCGGAACGGCTGGCCGCCGAAAACCGTCTGCTGAGCGTTGAGGGGCGTCCCGAGTTCATCGCCACCGCGCCGTCGATGGTCCCAGTTCTGGAGGCCATTACGCGCTTTGCTCCCTCTGACGCCAATGTTCTGATCACCGGCGAGCACGGAACCGGCAAAGAAATTGTGGCTCGGACCATTCATGTCCTGTCGCTGCGGGCCTCGCGTCAGCTGGTCGCCGTGAACACGGGTGGTCTGGCTGAAGGCGTTTTTGAGAGTGAACTCTTCGGCCACGTCAAGGGCGCCTTCACCGATGCCCGCACTGACCGCATCGGCCGGTTCGAACTGGCGGATGGCGGCACTATTTTTCTGGACGAGATCGGCAACGTGCCTATGCGCCAGCAATCCAAGTTGCTGCGCGTACTGGAGTCGGGAGAAATTGAGCGGGTCGGATCGTCGCGCTCCAAGCGGATCGACGTGCGCCTTATTTCAGCCACGAATTCTGACCTTCAGGCTGCCTGTCAGGCCGGGCAGTTTCGTGAAGATCTGCTGTTCCGTCTCAATACCGTCGAAATCCACTTGCCGGCGCTGCGCGAGCGCCGTGAGGACATTCCAGTTCTGGCCCTCCATTTTCTCTCGCATTATGCTTCCCGCTACCGTCGGACAATACGAGGACTCGATCCGTCAGCCTTGCAGGTGCTGATGCAATATGCCTGGCCTGGCAATGTTCGCGAGTTGGAACACACGCTGGAACGGGCCGTCCTCATGTGCCGCAGCGAGCAAATCCAACCCGGAGACCTCGGCGTGGGACTGCAGCGATCACAGGCGCAGAACCTGGAGGAACTGAGCCTCGAATCGGTGGAGACGATTCTAATCCGAAAAGCCCTGCAGCGCTTCCAGGGCAATGTAAGCCAGGCCGCCGAAGCCCTTGGCCTGAGCCGCGGCGCCCTCTATCGTCGAATGGAAAAGTATGGGCTTTAGCCCGCGTGAAACTGACCCGTTCAAACGCAGGAAAGCGCGCCGAGCTCCTTTTGAGCGCAGGATCATTCGCTCCTCGTTGTGGCTGGCCATCCCGGGATTGTTGACCAGCGGTGTCCTGATCTGGCTGCAGGATTGGGCGATCGAGTCGAAGCTGGCCCTGCTTTTCGCTGAGTTTGTCGTCTGCGGATTGATCCTTGCCGCTCTCCACGATCAAATCATTCGCCCCCTGCAGACTCTGGCCAATGTGGTCGGTGCTCTACGGGAAGAGGATTATTCTTTCCGCGCGCGCATGGCGGTTCCCGATGATGCTCTCGGAGAGCTCTCCCTCGAAGTCAACCTGCTGGCCGACCTGCTGGCGGAGCATCGCATCGGAGCGATTGAAGCAACCGCTCTCCTGCAGCGTGTCGTCGAAGAAGTGGATATTCCGCTCTTTGCCTTCGACCCCGGCGAAGCCCTGCGGCTGGTGAACTCGGCCGGTGAAAGACTCCTGCAACAGGCTTCCCCGAGACTGCTCGGCCGAACCGCCACGGAACTGGGATTGAAAACCTGCCTCTCTGCCGAAAATGCTTCAGTGATTCCCCTGCACTTCAATAGCGATGCGCGCTGGTTCTTACGGCGAAGCTCGTTCCGGCAGCGCGGCGTGCCCCACACCCTGGTCGTGCTCTCCGATGTGAGCCGGGCGTTGCGGGAAGAAGAGCGGCTCGCCTGGCAACGCCTGATCCGGGTCATGGGTCATGAATTGAACAACTCGCTGGCGCCCATCAAGTCGATTGCCGGAAGCCTGCATGCGCGTCTCTCCGAAAGTACACTCGCCGCGGACGAGCGTGCCGACTTCGAGCGCGGACTGGGCATCATCGAGGCCCGGGCCGCGTCGCTGAATCGCTTCCTGCAAGCCTATCGGCAACTGGCGCTCATGCCTCCGCCTGTCCTTAAGAAATCGACTCTGTCCCCCTTGGTGACGCGGGTTGCGGGCTTGGAGACTCGTATCGCAGTCCAGGTGATTCCGGGACCCGAGGTGACTCTGATGGCGGATCCGGATCAGCTCGAGCAGTTGCTCATCAATCTGGTGCGCAATGCGGCCGAGGCTGTACTGGAAGGCCCGCCGTCAAAGGCTCCCGGCCACGACGTTTCTGCGCCAACCAACGGTTTTCAGCCATCCGTCAGCATTGGCTGGAAGGTGCTCGACAAGGCTGTGGCCCTGGTCATAGAAGACAACGGTCCGGGCCTTTTGAATCCCAGCAATGCATTTGTTCCGTTCTATACCACCAAGCCTTCCGGAAGCGGGATCGGTCTGATCCTTTCGCGCCAAATCGCGGAAGCGCATGGCGGCTCCCTTGAACTCAGCAACCGGCCCGACGAGCGCGGCTGCCGGGCCAGGGTCCTTTTGCCGCGGCCTCCCTTGTAACAATGTCGTAGAGCTATTATGACCGCGAGCCACGTTCGAGGATCAACGGGACTCCGCCATATCCAGTCATGAAACGCAGTTCGGGCTTCCGACGTAAACCGGTGCCAGGTGCGGTATTTACGCTGTTTGCATCCAGAAGAATTCGCCGCTCTACATCATTTACTGTAGGGCTACTACATGCTGTACGGTAGGGAACAGGCCGCGAAACTTCGCTACAATTCATACCGCCGAAGGCTTGCTTCTTCCTCCAAGGCACGAAAATGTCTGCAATCCGGATTCTAGTCGTCGATGACCACGAAGTGATCAGGCGGGTGATTTGTTCACTTCTTTCCAGCGATCCCACTCTGGACGTGGTTTGTCAGACAGCGGACGGGGAACAGGCGGTCCTCAAGGCCAAAGAGCTGCAGCCGGACCTGGTCCTGCTTGACATCAGCCTGCCCGGAATCAGTGGCATCGAAGCGGCAAAGCGTATTCGCAGCAGCTCGCCGAATTCACACATCATCTTTCTGAGCCAGCACGATTCGCTGCAGGTAGTCGAAAGCGCGATGCGCATGGGCGGCCACGGATACGTTGCGAAGATCGACGCGGGATCGGAACTCTTGATGGCCATCCGCACCGTCAGTGCGGGGGAGCAGTTCGTGAGCCAGCGGATCGTGTCCCAGGGCTGGAGAACGGATTCGCGCGGTCGCGCAACTTCCTGAAAGCCGCCGGCCCTGCTTTTACTTCTCGAACAATCTGAAGGTGAGCCCCACCGTGAAACCGGTACAAATCACGCCATTTGTGAGTGCTACGAATACTATATTCGTGATACAGGCGGCTCATGTTAGCCACCGGGTCGAATCCGATGACAGCGGGTGTTACCCGTTTATGGATACAGGGTTTCCCCCATGCCGCTTTTGTCTAGCCATGGCGGCGGGCAGTAACACGAAGGTGACGTTTGTGCTACCCTGACCCATGTAAATACCGGTTTGAAGCCCATGCAGTGGGTCCGCTCTACTTCATTTCATCGACACCGATCGGCTCTGGCGCATGCACATTCCTGACGGCTACCTGAGTCCCTCGACCTGCGCCCTGCTCTACGGCACCGCCATACCCTTCTGGTACACCGCCTTCGCGCGCGTCAAGCGGTTGCTGAACACGCGCCTGATACCCCTGTTGGCCGTCGCCAGCGCGTTCTGCTTTGTCATCATGATGTTCAACGTTCCCCTGCCGGGCGGGACTACAGGGCACGCGGTGGGAGTGGGAGCTGCGACCGTGGTGCTGGGCCCGTGGGCCTCCATGCTCTCGGTATCGATCGCGTTGCTGATCCAGGCAGTATTTTTTGGCGACGGTGGAATCACCACCTTCGGCGCCAACTGCTTCAACATGGCGATTGTCGGCTCCCTGGTCGCGCATTTTACCTACCAAGCGGTTGCGGGTAGAACAGCGATCGCGTCGCCTCGCCGGGTGGTTGCGGCTGGACTTGCAGGCTATGTAGCTATCAACGTTGCTGCGCTTCTTACCGCATGCGAGTTGGGAATTCAGCCGCTGTTTTTCAAGGACGCAAGCGGCGCTCCTCTGTACGCCCCCTATGCGCTCCACATCGCGATTCCAGCGATGATGCTGGGGCATCTTACCTTCGCTGGGTTGTCGGAACTGTTTGTGGCGGGCGGAGTGGTGGCGTATCTCCAGCGTACCAATCCTGCATTGCTGGGGCAGAAATCTGGAGGTGGCCCCGACGGCGGTGCTGGGCCTCGGGCCGCTTCGGGCTGGAAGACGACGCGTCCGCTCTGGATTCGTCTGGCCCTGCTCATGCTTCTGACCCCTCTCGGAATTCTGGCAGCGGGTACGGCCTGGGGAGAATGGGGAGCGAAGGATTTCGCCAATCCGCAAATGCGGCAACAGATCGCGGCTGCCTCGGGTCAGGTTGCGCCTCCGTCGGAACAGCCGCGGGGATTGGCACAACTCTCGTCTTTGTGGAGTGCGCCTTTTCCCCAATATGCTCCTCCGTTTGTGCGCCATCCTGCTTTTGGCTATGTGATGTCGGCCACGTTCGGCTGCGGCCTTATCCTTGGGTTCTTTTTGCTGATGAGCTGGATATTCGGCGCACGCGGCGCAGACGGGTCCGGGACTTCACCGTGACCCGTGTCAGAAACAATTCGCGAGGGGTAGCGGAGCGCAGTCTGGCGTCTTTTGTTGACGCGCTGGAACACTCATTCTATGCCGAGGAGTTGGCCAGGAAGGACGGCCTGCTGCAAAGGCTTGACCCGCGCGTCAAAATCGTGGCCGTCTTGCCCCTGATCGTGATCGCCGCCCTGGCGCGACGGTTGTGGGTGATCGCCGCGCTATTTGCAATAGCAGTCGTGCTCGCATTGCTATCCAACGTTCCCCTGGCGACGCTGGCGAAGAGAGTCTGGTTGGGTGTGCTCACCTTCACCGGACTCATCTCACTTCCGGCGTTGTTTTTGACATCCGGGCAGGCAATGTACAGTTTGCCGCTTCTTGGCTGGACCATAACTGCACAGGGAATGCGCGCCGCCACCTACCTCATCATGCGGGCGGAGACGGCTGCGACTTTCTCGGTGTTGCTGGTCCTCTGCACACCCTGGAGCAACGTGCTGAAGGCCCTGCGTGTGCTCCGGTTGCCGATCGTACTGGTGGTTATCCTGGGTATGACGTATCGCTATATTTTGTTGCTGCTCCGGAACGCTCACGACATGTTCATGTCCCGCACGAGCCGGATAGTCGGCCGTCTCGATGGGCGGGAGCAGAGGCGGGCGGCGACGGCCAGCGCGGGCGTGCTCATGTCCAAAACCATTCAGCTTGGCGGCGACGTTTACCTGGCCATGCGTTCGCGAGGCTTTCAAGGTGAAGTGTACGTGCTGGACGAATTCCAGACCCACTGGTTCGACTGGGCCGTGCTGGCTTTGTTCATTTCAATAGCACTTCTGGCTTTCTGGTTTGGACGATGAAGGTGACCTCGGTATCAGGTGAGTCGTGCAGAGACCGCAAGAAAGGAGAGTCGTGACCGTTCCCATCTTCGAGGCGCGCGATGTCACCTACAGTTATCGCGAAGTGAAAGCGCTCGATGGACTGAATCTCACCATCATGCCGGGCCAGAGAATTGTCCTGTTGGGGGCAAACGGTTCCGGCAAGTCAACGCTGCTCAACCTGCTCGACGGTCTTTGCTTTCCGGAGAAGGGCAGCGTTTCGTTCCATGGCGAAGTCCTTGCTGAGGACCGTCTGGTTGGAGAGGTTGAATTCGACTTCCGGCGCCGGGTGGCGCTCGTATTTCAGAATCCCGACGTGCAGTTGTTCAACCCGACCGTCTTTGACGAAGTGGCCTTTGGTCCGCTGCAGATGCATTGGCCCAGCGAGCAAATCCGAGTTCGTGTCACTGAGATTCTGGAGCAGATGGGGATCGGCCATCTCAAACACCGCTCACCCCATCACCTTTCGACCGGAGAAAAGAAGCGGGTCGCGCTGGCCTCGGTGCTGATCCTCGACCCCGAAGTCCTGCTGCTGGACGAACCCACCGCCGCGCTTGATCCCAAAAGCGAGAGCCAGATAATCGATTTCCTGGTGAGTTGCAGCGGTGGACGTAAGACGGTGGTCACGGCTACTCACGATCTTGACCTGGTGGAGGACATTGCGGACCATTGTCACGTTTTCCAGCGCGGCCGCATTGTCGCGGCGGGCACGCCGTCAGAGATATTGAATGACCATCCGCTGCTGCTCAGTACGAATCTCATCCACGCCCATCGTCACGCGCATGCTCCCGGTGAAGTGCATTCCCACCCGCACCGCCACGGGCACAAACACTAAGAAAAACCGTGTCATCTCGAGCGGAGTCGAATCATTCGCTAGCGAATGATTCACGTAGTCGAGAAACCTGCTGTTTGCCGGTGCCTACGATCGAGGATTCCTGCCCAGGACAAGGCTCCGCAGCGGCAGGCGTGAAAGTTCCCCGCCCCTTGGGTGCGTGGCCATGCAAGGGGTCCTTCGACTCCGCTCAGGATGACAACACCTCGCAATGATCGGCACGCTCAGTCAGCGCCGCTGGGCCGGGGAGAGAGCGGCGCCATCTGGTTCGGGTCCACATGGCCTTTGCGGGCCAGCATCAGACGGAAGCGATCGAGATAGAGATAGACGACCGGTGTGGTGAAAAGGGTGAGCGCCTGGCTCATGATCAGTCCGCCGACAATCGTGATGCCGAGCGGGCGGCGCAGTTCTGACCCCGTTCCCGCGCCCAGGGCTAGGGGCAAGCCGCCCAATAACGCGGCCATGGTGGTCATCATGATGGGACGGAAGCGGCGAATGCACGCTTCATAGATCGATTCTGCCGGCGTCCTGCCTGAACGTTCCGTCTCCAGCGCAAAGTCGATCATCATGATCGCGTTCTTTTTGACAATGCCGATGAGAAGGATAATGCCGATCAATCCCATAACGTTAAGCTCGCTGTGAGTCAGCAGCAGAGCCAGGATGGCGCCCACGCCGGCCGAAGGCAGCGTCGAAAGAATGGTGATGGGATGGATGTAGCTTTCGTAGAGCATGCCCAGCACCAGGTACACCGTGACTAGCGCCGCCAGAATCAGCAGGGGTTCGCTGGCCAGAGAAGACTGGAACGCGGCCGCCGTCCCCTGAAAACTGGCATTGATGGTGGGAGGAAAGTTGATGGAGCGTTGCGCTTTGTCGATCGCGTCCGTCGCGGCGCCCAGAGAGACGCTAGGGGCGAGATTGAAAGACAATGTCACCGACGGATATTGGCCCTGGTGGCTGACTGCCAGCGGCGTGTTGGAAGGTCCGAAGTGGGCAAAGGAAGACAGCGGGACCGCAGTCCCGTTGTTGGCCCGAACATAAATATTCTGCAGCGAGTCCGTACTGTTGGAGAACTCCGGCGCCACTTCCATGACCACGTGATACTGGTTCAACGCCTTGTACATGATGGACACCTGGCGCTGGCCAAAGGCGTCATACAGCGCGTTATCAATATCTCCCGCGTCCACGCCCAGTCGCGCCGCCGTGTCCCGGTCGATGATTACGGTGGCCTGCAACCCCTTGTCCTGCTGGTCGGTGTTCACGTCGCGCAGTTCGGGCAGCGAACGCAACTTCTGCAGAAGCATAGGGGACCAATAGTTCAGGTCTTTCAGGCTCTCGCCCTGCAGGGTGTATTGAAATTGCGCCTGACTCATGCGGCCGCCGATGGTGAGGTCCTGGGCCGATTGCATGTATAGAGTCGCACCGGGCACGACTGAGAGTTTGCGCCGCAGCCTGCCAATCACCTGGTCCGCGCTTATCCTGCGTTCCTCAAGCGCCTTCAGCGTAATGAACATGTGCCCGTTGTTGGTCGCGGTATTCCCGCCGGCAAAGCCCACGATGGTTTGCACCGCTGGATCTTTTATCACCAGGCCCACAAACTGCCTCATCTTTGCCTGCATGGCAGCGAAGGAAATATCCTGTGCGCCTTGCACCGAACCCATCACGCGTCCCGTGTCCTGCTGTGGAAAGAAGCCCTTGGGAACGATGACATAGAGATAGACGCTGAGGGCCGCGGTCCCGATGGTGATCAGCAGGGTCAGAGGTTGGTGGCGCAGAACCAGCTTCAGAGAGCGGCTATAGAGTTTAAGAGCGGTGTCAAAGATCTTTTCACTGAAATGATAGATGCGCCCGTGCTTCTCCTTGTCCGTGGAGCGCAGAAACTTTCCGCACATCATCGGAGTTACGGTGAGAGACACCACGAGAGAAACCGCGATAGCTATGCTTAGCGTGACTGCGAATTCCCGGAACAGGCGGCCAACGATCCCGCCCATCAGCAGAATCGGGATGAAAACCGCCACCAGCGAAGTGCTCATGGAGAGCACGGTAAACCCGATCTCCCGGGCGCCGCGAAAGGTGGCTGCCACCGGAGGTACTCCTTCTTCGATGTGGCGTGTAATGTTCTCCAGCACCACGATGGCGTCGTCCACCACGAAGCCGGTCGAAATAGCCAGCGCCATCAGGGAAAGATTATCCAGGCTGTAGTTCAGCAGGTACATCACCCCGAACGTTCCCACCAGCGACAGGGGAACCGCCACGCTGGGAATGATCGTCGCCCGGAAGGTCCGCAGAAACGCAAATACCACCAGAATGACCAGGATGACGGAGACGAGCAGGGTAAACTCGATATCACGGACCGAGGCTCTCACCGTGGTGGTACGATCCATGACCACGCTTACGTCAATCGCCGGCGAAATGGAAGACCTGAGCAGAGGCAGAGCTGCGCGGACGCGATCCACGGTCGCGATAATGTTCGCGCCCGGCTGGCGGAAGACAATGATCAAAACCGCCGGCTTCCCGCTGGACAAACCCATGGTGCGGATGTCTTCAACGGAATCCGTCACGCTGCCCACATCGCCCAACCGCACCGGCGCACCGTTCTGGTAAGAAACGATCAACCGGCGGTACTGGTCAGCGGTGAAGATTTGATCATTGGCATCCATAGTCCAGGCGTTGATGGGACCATCGATCGCGCCTTTGGGTCGGTTGGCGTTGGCATTGCCTAGGGCGGTGCGTACCGTGTCCAGACCCACACCCAGCTTGTTCAGCAAAGTCGGATTCAACTCGGCACGAACCGCAGGCTTGGCCCCGCCCCCTACGAACACTTGGCCGACGCCCTCCACCTGGGCCAGCTTTTGCGACAGAATCGAATCCGCGGCGTCGTACATGCGCGGCAAGGTGATGATGTCGGAAGTGAGCGCCAAAATGAGAACGGGGGCGTCCGCCGGGTTCACCTTCCGATAGGTAGGGTTGCCCGGCAAGTTTGCTGGAAGCTGGCTGCGCGCCGCGTTGATCGCGGCCTGCACATCGCGCGCCGCGGCGTCGATATTGCGATTGAGGTCGAACTGCAATGTGATGCCGGTCGACCCCAACTGGCTGGTCGAAGTCATCTGGTTGACGCCGGCGATGCGTCCGAACTGTCGCTCCAGTGGAGTTGCGACTGCCGATGCCATGATTTCGGGGCTCGCGCCCGGAAGGGAGGCCCCGACAGAGATGACCGGAAATTCCACCTGCGGCAGCGGCGCCACCGGCAGGTAGGTAAACGCCAGCGCCCCCGCCATGAGCAGCGCTGCTGCCAGCAACGAGGTGCCGATGGGGCGCTTGATGAATGGCGCGGAAATATTCATGCTCTAATCCAGAGACCGCTAGTCCGCAGAGGCCCCGCCCGGTTCCTCGATGGCATTGCCTATGTTCAGGTGAGCGAAACGCTGGGCCAGGCGATCAAACCACAGATACACAACCGGCGTAGTGTAAAGCGTGAGTAACTGGCTCACCAGTAGGCCGCCCACAATCGTAATACCCAGCGGATGGCGTAATTCCGACCCCGTGCCTCTTCCCAGCGCCAGTGGAAGTCCGCCTAGCAGCGCCGCCATGGTAGTCATCATGATGGGACGAAAGCGCAGCAGGCACGCCTGGAAGATCGCCTCCTCCGGCGGTTTGTGCTCTACCCGCTCCGCTTCCAGCGCGAAGTCGATCATCATGATGGCATTCTTCTTCACGATACCGATCAGAAGAATGATTCCAATCAGCGCCACCACTCCCAGATCGTTGCCAGTCAAGAGCAGGGCCAGGATCGCCCCCACGCCAGCTGAAGGCAAGGTGGAGAGAATGGTCAGAGGATGTATGTAGCTTTCGTACAGCACGCCCAGCACGATGTACACGGTGACGATGGCGGCCAGGATCAACCAGGGTTCGGAGGATAGCGAATTCTGGAACGCTGCGGCCGTACCCTGGAAGCTGGTGTGAATGCTGGGCGGAAGATGAATGTCCTGCTCCGTCTGTTGTATCGCTTGGGTCGCTTCTCCAAGGGAAACTCCCGGCGCCAGATTGAACGATAGCGTGACCACCGGAAACTGTCCCTGGTGATTCACCGCCAGGGCGGTGTTCGAAGTCTGGAAGTGGCTGAAGGCGGCCAGCGGGACCTGCATACCGCTGTTGGAGTGTACGTAGATGTTCTTCAGCGAATCCGGATTCCGCGAGAACTGCGGATCCACTTCCAGCACAACGTGGTACTGGTTCAATTGGGTAAATATGGTGGAAACCTGGCGCTGCCCGAAGGCGTCGTAGAGAGTGTCGTCGATGGCCTGGGGCAATATGCCCAGTCGAGACCCGGTATCGCGATCAATGACCAACTCGGCCTTGAGGCCGCCATTCTGCTGATCGGTGGCAACATCGCGCATCGAAGGCAGTTTGCGCAACTCCTCCACCAGCCGCGTGGCCCAAACCGACAACTCCTGCGCATCCGCATCTTCCATTGAATATTGATACTGCGTCCGGCTGACCCGATCTTCCACCGTGAGGTCCTGCACCGGCTGCATGTACAAAGTGATGTCTTTCACTCGATCCAGTTCGGGCTGCAACCGGCGGATAATCTCGGAGGCGGTCGCCTTGCGCTGGTCGCGTGGCTTCAGGTTGATCTGAATGCGTCCGCTGTTCGGAGTGGCGTTGGTGCCGTCGATTCCGATAAAGGACGACAGGCTCTGCACGTCCTGGTCCTTGAGGATGACCTGGGCCAGCGCCTGCTGGTTTTTTGCCAGCGCGGCGAAAGAGGTGTTCTGCGGCCCTTCTGAAATGCCCAGAATCACGCCCGTATCCTGCACCGGGAAAAAGCCCTTGGGCACCACCACGTACAGAAACAGCGTCAGGACCAGAGTGCCTGCCGTGACCAGCAGGGTGATGGTCTGGTGCTGCAACACAAATTTCAGAGTGCGTCCGTAAAATGCGATGACCCGGTTATAGAAATTTTCTGTGGACTTGTAAAAGCGGCTCTGATGTTTGGGGTCGTGGCGCTTCAGCAGCTTGGCGCACATCATCGGCGTCAGCGATAGAGAAACCGCGGCCGACACCAGAATGGTCACCGCCAGGGTCACGGCGAATTCGCGGAAGAGCCGTCCTACGATGTCGCCCATGAACAACAAGGGGATCAGCACCGCGATCAGCGATACCGTCAGCGACACGATGGTGAAACCAATCTGCCCGGCCCCCTTCAAGGCGGCTTCCAGCGGCGATTCACCCTCTTCCAGAAAGCGCTCGATGTTCTCGATCATCACGATCGCGTCATCGACCACGAACCCGGTGGAGATGGTCAGTGCCATCAAGGTCAGATTGTTCAGGCTGTACCCCAGCAGATACATGACCCCGAACGTTCCCACCAGCGAGAGGGGAACGGCAACGCTGGGAATCACGGTCGCCGAGAGGCTCCGCAGGAACAGGAAAATCACCATCACCACCAAACCGACGGTGAGCATCAGTTCAAACTGAACGTCTGTCACCGACGCCCGGATGGTTTCGGTGCGGTCGGTGAGCACCTGCACCTTGATCGCAGCCGGCAACGACGCCTGCAGTTGCTTCAACAGCAGCTTCACCCGGTCAGCGACGCTGATGATGTTGCTGCCGGGCTGGCGCTGAATGTTTACGATCACCGCTGGAGTCGTGTTCATCCAGGCGGCCTGCTTGACGTTTTCCGCGCTATCCACCGCGGTGGCGATATCGGAAAGCCGGACTGGCGCGCCGTTCTTGTAAGCCACCACCACGTTGTTGTATTGCGCGCTCGAGCTGAGCTGATCATTGGCGCCGATGGTGAAGGACTGGCGCGGTCCATCCAGCACGCCCTTGGCCTGGTTGACGTTGGCCGCCGCCAGCGCGGTCCGGATATCTTCCAGACTCAGTCCGTAGGAAGCCAGCGCCGTGGGGTTGGCCTGGATCCGCACCGCCGGCTTCTGTCCGCCGCTGATCGAAACCAGTCCGACGCCGGGAAGCTGGGAAATTTTCTGGGCCAGCGCGGTGTCCGCCAGATCCTCCACTTTCGAAAGCGGCAAGGTGTCCGAAGTCAGGGCCAGCGTGAGGATGGGAGAATCGGCCGGATTCACCTTGCTGTAAATAGGCGGATTAGGCAGGTCGCGCGGAAGATAAGTGGTGGCGGCATTGATTGCGGCCTGGACTTGCTGCTCCTCGACGTCGATGTTCTCGTTGAGGTTAAATTGCAGCGTGATGATGGCGCTGCCCAAGGAACTGGTGGAAGTCATCTGGCTGAGTCCGGGGACCTGGCCAAACTGGCGCTCCAGCGGCGCCGTCACCGAGGAGGCCATCACGTCGGGGTCCGCTCCCGGATAGAACGTCACCACCTGGATGGTCGGATAATCAACTTCGGGAAGCGCCGACACGGCCAGGTTGGTGTATGCAACCATGCCGACTAGCAGAAGCCCGACCATCAACAGAGTGGTGGCGACCGGGCGAAGAATGAAAAGCCGCGACGGGTTCATGGTGCTCCCGTGGTGGAAGACGACTCGGGCCGAGCTTGCGAGGCCGGAGATTCCGCATTCCGGTTCTCTCCCCCGCCGCTGGTGTGTGGATCCACTCTACTCCCGGCTTGCAGCTTGTCCTGCCCATCCACCACCACTACATCTCCGGGTGTGACTCCGCTGGCGATCGATGCCACGTTGTTCTGGATGAAAGATACCGTCACCGGACTGACCGCGACTGTCTTGTCGGGTTTGACCGTAAACACGTAGCTTCCCTGGGGACCGTTCTGGACCGCGACCGAGGGAATCGTGATGCTGCCTTTGTGCGTTTCCAGCAGCAGGCGCACATTAACGAACTGGTTGGGCCACAGGGCGTCGTCCGGGTTATCGAACATCGCTTTCAACCGTCCGGTGCCGGTAGTCTGGTCGATCTGATTGTCGATGGTCAGCAGCTTTCCTGTGGCGATCCTGGTTTGATCGTCCCGGCTGTAGGCCTCGACCGGAAGTGTGCCCTTGTGCATGTGCTGTGAGACGTTTAGCAGGCTGTCTTCCGGCAGCGTGAACACGACCGCAATAGGCTGCAACTGGGTGATCACCAGCAGTGGATTGGTATCGGAGGCATGAACCATGTTTCCCACGTCGACCAGCCGGAGTCCGATGCGGCCGCTGATGGGAGCCGTAATGTGCGAGTACACCAGGTTCAACTTGGCGTTGTCGATCGCGGCCTGGTCGGAGCGGACCGCTCCCTCCATTTGTTCTGCCGTGGCCCTCTGCGTATCTACCTGCTGCCGCGACATTGCTCCCGAATCATCCAGCAAGCTCTTGAAGCGTTCGTAATTCAACCGCGCGTCTTTGAGCTGGGCTTGATCGCGGTACAAGGCTGCCTGGGCCTGATCGAGGGCCACCTGGAACGGCCGGGGATCGATCACCGCCAGCAGTTCTCCCTTGTTTACGTGCTGGCCCTCTGTGAAATTGATCTCCGCTAATTGTCCATCCACCCGGCTCTTGACGCTGACTGTGTTGGAAGCGGTCACGCTCCCCAGGCCTTTCAGATATACAGGCACATCCTTGCGTTCCGCGGTAGCGACCGCGACGGGCACCGCCATCTGAGTGGCGGCTCGGGCGGTATTAGGCTTGGAGCCCGCGCTGCACCCGAGCGTGAAGACGGCCATCGCCGCCAAGGTGAGTGCCGCTGCAAGGTGTTGGCGAGACGATTGGCTGCTTCGCTGGACGAGCGTCATGCCCGTTCCTGGCCGGTGCCGGTGCTGCTCCATCCGCATTTTCACTTCGTGGTTCTCCCGAAAGCTGCTCCCATCATCTTCGCGGCGCAACAAACCGTAGCCATTTGACTCTAGAAATTATATCTCGGTTGCGGCTTATCTTCATTCTTTACAATACTTTACATTTTTGTAAACTAATTTCCACCTAGGCCATGGAGGTAGTGGCGCAAAACCGCCGCGTTTGCGCCGCTGGACCGCCGGCAGATCAAGTGGCCTGAAATCGCACTGTCCCAGGCCCAGATTGCAGAAATAGTCTTGATTGGCCAGCTTCGGACGGGGGAGGGTAAATCGCAAATACTTACAACTCTGTGGATTGGCGTCAATACGGGGAACACTGTACGCCCCGGCGCGTGGGCGACGAGTCTTTTAGCGCTCCGAGGTCTGAGTCGCGGAATCGAGTCCCCGGTGGCGATCACTCAACCAGCAATCATGGGCGCAGGGATTTCAAATAAGAGATCACCTGCCAGAGTTGCTGGTCCGGCAACTTCGACCATGAAGGCATGCCCTTTCTCATGTTTCCGTTCAACAGCAGCCAGTGCAGGTCGCCTTCGCTGGCCTGATGCTGCACTCGATCGCTGGTCAGCGGGGGACGTTTCTTCGTGCCCTCGGCATCTTCACCATGACAGTGCGAACAGCGATCCACGAAAATCCTGCGCCCCGCGGCAACCGCGTCTTCCTGGTTACGATAAGGGCTGACCTTTTCGTGCTCGTGCGCGGGTACGTTCTTCATCCAGCTGCCGTCGGCGGCGCCGAACACCATTGCGCCCGGGACCAATAGCAGCACAAGCGTGAGCGACAGGCGGCGGATCATCGGACTTCCCGATGGAACCGGCTGAAAAGCTGGTCGATCTCGTAGGAAATGCCAAACCGGTACAAACATGGAACGCTGTAGTCATTCAACCCAAACTGGGGAGAGAACGAAAGCGTCATCCCATTGGGCGCTTCCCAGTTAATCAAAGGGCCCAGATAGTGCGATGTCAGGCGTGTACCAAAGCTGTGGCGGTCGCCCAAGCCTCCGTACATTTCAACTCCGCCTTGAAACTTTTCGCCGCAGAATGTGCAGCTCTGAGCGCTGGCCGCCAGCTTCAGTGGACGGCTGGCGCCGACGGCATATCCAAATTCCCAGGGCTCGTTGGAGAGATTCTTCTCCGCGATGATGTTTTCGCTGATGTTCCATCCATGGAAGTTGCTCCCCAGAATCAGCTTGAGCTCCAGCTCTCGCTCCTTTTCCAGACGCGAAGCCGCATTGAATTCGAGAGAATCACCCCTGCCGTCATGGCCTACCACTTCGCGCAGCGCTTTGTCCGCGCTGGTGTTTTCAAATTCCACGTAAATCACGGGATTGATCCAGTATTCCCGCAATAGGGGGCGAAAACGGTTTTCCCAACGGTAACCGGTGAAGATGGTGCTGTCGTGCTGCGTGACCTGGCCGTCGAGATAAAACTCTGACGTCCACCAGGCGGTGGCGCCATACTCGAACTCAATATTGCTGCCCAGGAAGCGGTTTCCGGCCGGTGGCTTTCCCACCACACTGAAGACCCCGATTTCGAGGTTTCCCGGTTCCTCCATTTCATGAGAATAGGTGACGAAGTAAGGCCGTTCCTGGGCCCGGGAAGCGCCGGCAAAGATCCCGATAAACAGGCAGAGGGCCACGGCTGGTCTCATAGAGGGATTTAGGTGTTAGTTGCAAACTTGTTGCAACTAAATCCTTATGACTTTAAGCGGTCTGCCCGGGAGGGGTCAATCATCTGGTCAGATTTTCTGTTGCATCCCGGTTGCAACTACATGCAACGATTAGGGTGTCCGGCCGCGTAGCGCGAGGGCACCGAAAGGCCTCATGATCCCAATCGGTCCCCTTCGCAGAGGCAGGTCTCAACGCGGCGAGGGCTTAGTCCTTGGGTTGATCGGTGGTGCGGCACTGGGCGCAGTAACCCCCGACTTCCAGTCGGGTGACGACAATATGGAAACGGCAATCCCTTTGAATCTGTCCCTTCAGACGGTCGAACAGGTCGCTTTCAAACTCCGTAATCTTCCCGCAGCGCAGGCACGCCATGTGGATGTGGTCCCGCTGGGGGCGGCGTTCGTAGTAATGTTTCTCGCCCTGCATGTGCATGAGATCAAGTTCGTCAATCAGACCGTGCCGTTTAAGCAGGCCGAGTGTGCGGTAAACCGTGACCCGGTCAATCTGGGGATCGAGGCGGCGAGCGCGGCGCAGCAGTTGACTGGCATCAAGATGCTGCTTGGCGGTTTCCACCACGCTCAGAATGGTGCGGCGCTGCCGCGTCATGCGCAGTCCACGCGACATCAATTCCGCCTGCAGGCGTCCTGGAATCTCGGTCTGGGGCAATGGCATAGGGAATCCTTCTTGCAACTCGGGTGCATTATTATAGCCTGAAGTCCCCAAGGGCGCCAGATACTTTCGGGCAATAGACTCAGTTTTAACAATTCCCCGCAGCCCCCGGGGTCACCCTGAGGGACCTCAGTCCGGAAGGATCCGGGATGCGCAGCGCCCGCGCTGCCCAAGCCACGCACCTGCCCCACGCCAGATGCTTCGCAAGCTCAGCCCTTGGAGTGTGAGCCAAACCTCAGACTGAGACACTACTTTCGGAGCAAGGAAACGGGTCAGTTTGCGAAACCGTTACCCTCTTTGCGGAGAAACGCCCGCGCTACCCGTGATCTGGCCTATTTTGTGCCCGGCCAAAGCGCTTCCAGCACTCTTTCCAGGAGAGGCCGGCGTGGTGGGTGGCGGCTGACTGCAGCCCGGTACTTGTCGATCCATTGTGGTTCCGGGTCAGGTATTTGACCCATCGGTTCCGGATTGGGCGTAAACGGTTTCGGGGAGCGCTCGGGAGTTGCCTGCAATCGCCTTTGATCCCCGTTGGCCAGCGCCACGAAGCGGAATGGCTGCTGCGTCCAGGAGACAGGGCTCAACATTTCGGCTGCCCCCGACATCGGTCCTCCTTGAGTCAGGAACATTACCCTGATGCGGGTACCGCGTATCAGAGGTTTCTGCAGGCAGAGCAGGCCTCCGGTGGAGGAAAACACTTCCACCCTCCCCGTAACCGTGTCCCCGCTCGGGAAGCGAAGTACAGCGGGAGTGTATTCGGTGGTCCTGACACGTGGGGCCCGGCGATCGAACGCTGGGGGCTGGTAAGTCATCCTAAACGGAAAGTATGGTCCTTGTGCTTCAGCGGGGAGAGATTACGAAAGGGAATGCATGGCAGAAGTTACCCCCGCCACCCGGGCCTATTCACGCACCAATAAGGCAACGCGTGGGAAGCGGAATTGCCCGGCGGCGTCGTCAATGACATTGACCTGGCAGGTGTAGAAACCGGGTTTGAGCTGGGTAAGAGGCACATCGAGCTGGAAAACCGCGGCTTTGCGCTCGGGCGCATTCAGTTGTTCGCTTTCGACCAGCGGAGTTTCATACGCCTTGCTGTTGCCGCGAAAGAAAGCCACGTTGGTCAGCAAGTGGATGGCCGGGCTGTTGCGATCATTCGCCGGTGTGCTGGCATTTGCAGCCGCGCGGGCTGGATCATAGACCTCGTAATAAAAGTACAGGTGCTGGCCGGCGGAGAAGACATGAGTCACGCTGGGAATCACCTCTGACCCGTCGCGCACCAGCGGGTTATCGCTCTTGTGCTTGCCGGCTGGCTGCAGTTGGTTCGCCAGCACAATCGAACTCATCTTCACTGGCGCGGATTTCAGGTCGGGAACCGTGAGATCGGTTTCGAATGAACCCAGGCGACCGCTCTGGTTCTCCCGCACCACGAACTTGAGATGGTAGGTACCGGGCGGCAGGACGAATCCGGTGTTGTACTGCACATTTTTCCGTCGCACCAGCTCCGATGTGTTCAGCGCCAGCTTGACCGTGTCCCGTATCTGTCCCACTGGACGTTTCTCTGGATCGGTCACGATGCCCAGAACATCCAGCGTGGCGCGGTCCTGGTCATTATTGTGGGTGAAAGGAATTTGGGAGCCGGGCACGACCACCGA
This sequence comes from Terriglobia bacterium, assembly GCA_963758435.1. Taxonomy (GTDB): domain Bacteria; phylum Acidobacteriota; class Terriglobia; order Terriglobales; family Acidobacteriaceae; genus JAIQFF01. Next base: position 25,983 of record CAVWVN010000003.1, read on the forward strand.
CACGGGTGCATAAAATTTTCGGTCGGCGATGCGGAAGTAGGCGGCGGACAAATATACCGGCAGATCGGTAGTGGGAAGATCTGAGGCCAGCTCTTCGTCCAGTTGGCGTTCGCGATCGTCGCGGGTGGAATGCTGGAAGTCGGCAGGAGCGTAGTAGCCGCGTCGGAAGTCAATCTTGACGCCGGGGCGGTTGACTCGCACCGTGATGCGGCGGAAGCGCCCGTCCCGTGCCGGATTCGTGCTGTGATAGCCGAGCAGGTAATACAGCGAAGTGTCCTGCTGCACTCCCGTAAACACCTTGCCGAAATCGTTGGAGTCGAGGAATGCGCGCCCGCCGGTGTCGCCGGCCAGGGTGACCAGAGTTTCCTGGGTGGTCGCATTGGAATCGAACTGGCCCGCCACGGACTTGCCGGAGTAAGGCGAGGTCCCGCGCAGGCTGGCATTCTGGGCTTCGCCGCCCGGCACCAGGGCCTGCAGGCCGCGAATGTCCAGGGTGTAAATGGACATGTTGGCCCGCACCGCGGCGTTGGTCGCGGAACGCAGCTGCGACTGGTTTTCAATTCCGGTGCGGTCCATGCCGCTGGAGAAATAAATCAGCGACTTCTTCTCATTGATTGTCGCCAGCTTCTCGGCGATTGAGCGCAGGGCTTGCAGACGGCGATCGGTGTTGAAGATGTTGTACTCGGTGTCGTCCACGGTGAACGATCCGCCGGTCTCGGATGTGCCTTCGGTCGTGCCCGTGCTCCCTTCTTCGAAGCCCGCGCCGGCGCCAAGATTGAAGGCCAGCAGGGCTTTCTTCAACAGCGCGCGATCGGAAGTGAAATCCTGATTCACGCTGAGCGTGTTGCCCAGCGAGACCACCGCCACCAGGTCTGCCGCCACCATCTGCTTGTCCACATAGTTTTGCGCCGCAGTCGTCGCCTGGTCGATTTCATCGGGCTGCATGGAGCTGAGATCGAAAAACAGGATGATGAGCCGGCGGTCTTTCAACGGCCGGTTGACGAGTGAGGGAGTTTCGCCCTGTGCTGGGGCTGGGCGAAGCAAAGGCGCTTCGGTCGCGGCGGTCGAGAGCACGGCGTCAGTATTTTCCAGGTCGAACGAGACCACCTGCTGGGGTTTATTGTCTTCGAGCACCGTAAAGTCTTCGCGCTTCAGGTCACGCACTGGATTGCCGTTCCGGTCGCGCACGGTTACATTCACCAGCACCAGTTCGGTCTTGGAGCGGAAAGTGTATTCGCTGGACGGTTCCTGCGAAATCATGTTGCTGCATAGCATCACAATCACAAGCAGGCACGCCAGAATGGAGCGACGAGCGTCCCCGCCCCTTTGCCGGCTAGCTCCGTGCCCGGAATTGGTGGCCATGTGCATCAGAACCTGAACCTCGCGGTGAGTTGCAGCGAGCGCATCGCGCCCACCGAAATCACCCGGCCATAGGTGGGAGAATTTATGACGGTATCGATCCCAACATATTGGGGAGTGTTAAAAATATTCGAGAACTGCGCCCTGAACTCCAGAAAGCGCGTTTCACTGAGGGGAAAAATCTTGGTGAACGCCATATTGAACAAACGGCTGCCCGGACCCTCGATACTGTTACGGCGGGCGTCGCCGAACTGGCCGGTAGGTACGACGAACGCGGCCGTATTGAACCACTCCGCGATAGACGGATTTGACACTGTGACCGACTGCCCCGGCACGACATCGGCCCGCACGGTGCCATTGGTGCCGTGGTTCACATCCACGGGGTCGCCGAGAATGCGGGGAGTGAAGGGCAGGCCGGATGCGATGGTCCAGTCGCCGCTCCAGTTCCAGTCTCCGAAGACTGCTCGCAGCGGGCTGTTGCCCGCGAGCCAGCGCCGGTCGTGGCCGAAGGGAAGCTCCCACAGATAATCAGCCGTGAAACTGTGCCGCTGATCAAAACTCGACAAGCCGCGCTCGGCCGACAGGTCGAAGGCATCCTGAGCGACGTTGGTGGTGCCGGAAAGCGCGGTCCGTCCGGCGCCCTGCGCAACCAGAGGCTCGCCACTTCCGATAGTCGAGGCATTGTCGAGCGACTTCGAAAAAGTATAGCGGCCGCCAATCGAAAACCCGGCCTGCAGCCGCTTGCGGACGCGCACCGACAACGCATTAGCAGTCGAATCTCCCACCGAGTCTTCCCAGTAAAACGGCTGCACGCCGGGAAAGAGTACTCCGGTCGCGGTGCGGTTGGGGGCCTCCAGAATATCGAGCCGCGTGCCCTTGGTTCCGGTGTAGTCGAGGTTCGCGATCAGCGTGGGCAGAATCTGCTGTTGCACGTCAACGTTCCAGATCTGCACGTAGCCCAGGCGGTAGTTGGGATCGACGCCAAAATTATTGGTGATGGAACCGGGAGGCACTGGAGGAAATCCATCCTGCAACGTGAGTTGGCCCGTCGCCGATTGCGTGTTCGTTGCCGTGGTCGAAAACGGCGGCTGGAAGGCCATGTTCTGCACGATGCTTTGATAGGCGCTGGTGTTGTAGTTGATGCCATAGCCAGCGCGCACTACCGTGTTGCGCAGAGGCTTCCAGGCCAGGCCGATTCGGGGAGCGAAGTTATTGCGGTCGGGACGGACCAGGGTCACGGGAAGCTGGCCGTTGTACGGCCCGCTCTCGCCCACCTGCACGGGAACCGGTGGCGAGGTAAAGCCCACCGGCAAGTCCAGGTTCACAATGCGCTCGTTCAGCTCCGAAAATGGCGAGATGTATTCGTAGCGCACTCCCAGATTCAAGGTCAGGTTGCCGCGCAGGCGCCATTCATCCTGTACGAACAGGTCCCAGGAATTTCCCCGAAAATGATAGTTGTTGTTGCCAAACTGAACGGACGTGAGCTGAGGAAGGCCCAGCAGGAAGTCGGCAAAATCATAACCGGAGTTCACACCGGTGAAGGTAAAAGTTCCGCGGGCATTGCTGTCAGTCTCGGGGTTGACTTCGATCCGGCGAAAATCTCCGCCCCAACGCCAGGTGTGCTTGCCGCGCCGGTAGATCAGGCTGTCGGAAAACGTCCAGGTCTGGTTTCTCAGCAACTGCGGATTGGTGTCGTTGAGGCTGCCGAAATGCGTGAACGACAAGTTGGGCAGGCCCCAGTCAAAGGGATTGGTCGAAACACCGGTTATGCCGAGGTTTCCCGTGATGTCCTGGCTAAAGGCGTAAAGGTTTTGCGTGCTGACGCGGGAGCGGTTGAAATCGAGGCGCGCATTGTTGATCACTTTGCCAAAGGTCCGCACATACCCAATGGGGACGTCGAAGCTGCGTGTGCTGGTGTGGCCTCCGACGCTGGGGAAAGGATTGGTCAGGTTCGCGCTGGCAGCGTGATAATGGAATCCGAAATTCAGGTTGTTTTGCGGACCTCGCATCCCCCGTCCGCCGCGGCCGGCGCTGGCCCCGCCCAGCGCGTGGTTCAATCGAATATTGAAGTCATCGCTGTCGTTGAGCGTCGAGGTGACAAAATGAAAATTCGGCTCGTCGGCAGGCGCATTCGCGACATTGGGTAACGGGATAAAAGGCAGGAGCCCATGCGCCGCAGGATTGATGGACAGCCCAGCGTTTTGCAGCATGTTGCCCGGGATGGGTTGTCCATTGCTGGGATTAACCAGCTGCACTCCCGCCACTCCTGAAAAATCGCCGCCGCGCTCGGCCGCGGTGGGCACAAAGGAAAAGGCGTCATAAGGCGAATCGCCGCGTGAGCCGTTGTAGTGCGCAAAGAAAAAGGTCTTGCTGCCACCCTGGTAAATTCCGGGGATGTTCAGGGGCCCGCCCAGGGCGACGCCGAACCGCTGTCTTATATAGCTGGCTTTGTCCGTCGAACTGTCGGTGAGCGCATAGGGCGCAGCATCCAGGGCGGAATCGCCGACGGAGTAGTAGATCGAACCATGCGGCCGATTGATGTCGAACCTGCCGCGTCCACCACCCAGCATCATAGGGCCGCCCCGTCCTCCTCCGCCGCCGAAGCCTCCGAAACCGCCTCCTGGGCCGCCTCCTCCCGGAGGTCCACCGCCTCCTGGTCCACCACCACCCGGCCCTCCTCCACCGCCGAAGGCGCCCGCTTGCTCGCGTCCCTCACGCATCCTCTGCTCCAGTTCGTCCGTGCTCATCCCAAACATGCCTACGCTGGAGTTGCTGCCGGAAAACGAAACCGATTCTGTAGCGGCATCTGCGGCCACGCCCGGGACCGGCATTCCGGCAGGCACGATCTGGTCCCCTCCATTGCTGTTGCTGGCTTCCGCAGCGGCCAGGCCCTGCATGATCGAAAGGCTCTGAAACCCTCGGCTGGCTCTGGCCGTCGCCGGCCGCTGCTGGGCGCGTGCCGCTTGTTGCGTGCGTGAGAGAAGGGTCAGGTCAAGGTCGGCACGAATGCTTGTTTCCCCCACAACGATTTCTCGCGTACTCGGCGCAAATGCGGGCATTTCAACTCGCAGGTGATATTTTCCCGGGGCGGCGACCGGGAGCGTGTAGGCGCCATTCGTGTCCGTGAAAGTTGTAGTCTTTGCTTCCGTGGAAGCATTGGTTGCGGAAACGGTGGCGCCTGGGATCGGCGTGTTACCCGATTTCACCACGCCGGTGATCGAGAAGTTGGCGGTCGCAGACGCGTCCTGCCCCAGCGCGCCGATCGCGGCCAGCAGGAAAAGCACCACAGGTCGCATGGCGATCAACCACGTCCTCGGACCGGAAGGCGCGGCGACGCCGCCCCGCGATTCGGCGCGGCACATCATGCCCAGTTATTCCTTTGAATTGCTCGAACCATAATATATTCAACACTGCCCAGCCTGTTCACTGGGTAAAAACTCGGTCAACAACCGTAAAGTTTCGTAAACCCTGATTTACAGCAAGTTAGGGTGGAGCAGCGCTTCAGCGCTGCGTTACGGCCTGGGATTGATAGCGGCTTCAGCCGCTGAGGTACTTACGCACGGCAAGTTTTTGGTCAAATCCAATCCTTACGGCTCTTTCCTCGTCGAAACCCCTCAAAAGGTAAGCCTGCTACTTCCACGCGGAATTCAATTCCCACATGGTCATTGAGACGACCTTCCCCCCAATCCCCTTCGCGTAAACTTCTATGCCGTCGCTGTCCGGCAGAGGATAAATGCGGTCGGAGAGGACCCGTTCGCCATCATTCACAAACACCTCGACGCTCGAACGGTCCACGAACACATGCAGCTTGATGTTGGCACTTTGCGCTACTTTGGCAGAGAAGCGTCCGGGGAAGTCCTTGCTGAACGAAATCTCGCCGGAGCGTGTCCGATCAACAAAAACCTCGCGATGGACGGCGTCGAAACCAACCAGCGTCTCGGCCTCTTTACTCTTGCGCAAGCGAAATCCGATCTCGTCGGCTTTCCCAGCCTCTAACTCCGCTTCAAACTCATACACCTCGCCTCTCGCCCCAGCGTCACGAAGCTTTTGGTTAGCTTCCGCAACACTGGCATTCATAATGCGGATTTTCTCGTGCCGCAGGCTCTCCAGTTCGCGGACTGGTTGCTGCACCAGGCGAAGTCCATCCGCGTAGCGGCGCAGCATCAGCGTACGCGGAATCGATTGTGCGCCGCGCCACAGCACGGTAGGCTCGGCATTGGCATATTTCCAGTTGCTGAACCAGCCAATCCACAGATGCCGCCCGTCGCTCGCTGGCACGTCCTTCCAGGTGTTGGTGGCGTAGAAGTCCTTGCCCCAGTCGGCCCAAAGCGCGGGAGTGTCGTGAACTTCGCTGGTAAAGTTGGCGCCATCGAATTTGCCGACCAGGTAGCGAACTCCGGTGCCGCCGGCCGGCGCGCCCGGATTGCGGTTGACGATCAGCACCCACTTCTTTTCGGACGTGCCCTCAACCGGAAGTTCGATCAGGTCGGGACACTCCCACTGTCCCGCTGTGTCTCCCGCCGGGCCGAACGTGGAGCGCTTGCTCCAGTGCTTGAGGTCGGGCGAGTCGAGGACCACGAGAGTTCTTTCGTCGGCCAGGACCGCGACCATCACCCACTTGCGCTGTGGTGCGTACCAGAAAACATTCGGATCGCGAAAGTCGGGAGCATCGAGATCAGCGACAGGGTTGCCGGAGTAATTCGTCCAGGTCCGCCCGCGGTCGTTGCTGAACGCGATGTGCTGTTTCTGCCGGTCTTTATAGGCCCCGGTGTAAATGGCCACCAGGCAGGAATGGTCTTGCGGATCGGGATTCTGGCACAAGCCGCTGCTGTTGTTCCAGTCCACCACCGCGCTTCCCGAATAAACCTTGTATTGGCCGGGAACTTCATTTAGTGCGACCGGCAGGTTCTGCCAGTGCACCAGGTCGCTGCTGACGGCATGCCCCCAGCTCATGTGTCCCCATACGTCGCCTTCTGGGTTGTACTGGTAAAACAGGTGATATTCGCCCTTGTAGAAGACCGTCCCATTGGCATCGTTCATGAAATTCCGTGGCGGTGTGAAGTGATACTGCGGCCGCCAGGGCTGGTCGTAGGACGGTGCCTGGGCGTGTGAAGGCGACAACATCGTGCACAAAGCCACCACCGCCAACGACCTCGAAAGCATGATCTTCTTCATGGTCGTTTCGGAGAATCGAGTTCAGGGCTTGTGCTGGTTCTGCTGGCGCTGCTTTTCGGATTCGTCGATAGCCTTTCGGAATTGCTCGACCGCCTGGACCTGCGGTGCTTTCAGCGAGTCCTTGGCGATATAGCGCCACACCGGCGACGCATCCAGAGGGTACTCCATTCTCCCGCGATACACTTCAAAAGTATCGTCGGACGAGAATACTTGCGTGCCCAGCTGCGGGCCCCTGTTCCCCATGTCGCCAGGAAGAGGCTGAGAAAGATCAGGAGGACGACCCTGTTGCTGGCCGATGCGGGCGTCTCCGATCCCAGGCTGAAAAATGACCGGCCGGTCGTCCGCAGGCGAATGCGCGATGATGGGGCCGCTCTTGTTTCCCTTTCGCACCGCAATGATCAAATCCGCGGTGTACGCATCCATCACCAGGTTGAATCTGCCCCATTTTGTAATCGCTCTCTCCACTTCATCTTGGGCATTTCGATTGGCCAACGGAGCAGTCAGGGCCTCGCCCGCGTCCGGATGAATCACCACCAAAACGGTTTGCGCCCGCAACACATCTTCGGGGAGCAACTGTTTCTTCTTGTGTTTTGCCTGGGTCGGGAGAACTGAAAGAAGCAAGAGGAAGAGAAAGACAATCGAAACACGACGGAACATGATCGCCTCCGGAGACGGTGGCTGCGCGCCTGTGATTATACGACTTGGCGGAGTTGCTTGTAGCGCCGGAATCCCCTCTTCGCCGCGGTCTTGGGAAGGGCACGACCTTCGGTCGTGCCCTTCAAGCCGCCCACGTCCGACACCTCAATGTGCAAACGAGAAATTCAGGCCAGTCGTGAGCAGAATGTCGTTCTGCTTGGCTCCCGCCGGTGGATTGGTCACATAGATATCCCCGAATGCGTTCTGCCATCCCAACCATTTGCTGATCTTGGTCACCGTCCCGAAGTTGAAGGTGGCGCGATACTCGCCGGTGTCATTCAAATTGGGGAAGAAATACAGCTTTTGGGTCAGCACAGTGTTCACTCCCAGCTTGTGACTGAGTTCCTCACCCACCGATGCAGCCGCGAAGTTGCGGCTGGGGAGCAAAGAATATTTTTCACGGGTGTAGTTGATGCCGCCCAGCAGGTCCAGCGTGGTGCGATCATTCTGGATCGCGTGCCATCCCAGGCCGCCGCCAAACACCGAGCGCAAGTCGAGGGTCTGCAAAGCATCCGTCTGAAAGTCGGCGCCCACGTAACCGAACAATCGGGGCGTTAAATTGTGGTCGTAGCGGAGTCCGCCCTGTATCGCGTTGGCGGTGGTCGCGGGGGTTGCACCCGGCGCGTCGTTGGTGGCGTACACGCTGTTGGTGTACAGGCCCAGGTGGTCGTGCAGGGTCTTGCGGTCGGCGGTGAAGGCCAGAGCCAGGCTCTTGGTCTGGCTGTTGCCGCGGGTGAGCGCAAACCCCACGTTGGCTCCGCCCTTCCATGCTTCCAGCAGGCCGGGATGCAGCGACTTTTCATACGCCGCCTGCTCCGCTTCGCCGAACAGTTTGGTGACCGACGCCTTCGGTTCGGTGACCGTGCCCGCGTTGGCCGTGGCCACGGCCAGGTTCCCTTCGGAAGTGGTCACCGTCCCGGCGACTGTCTTTCCATCACTCAGGCTCACGTGCAGGGTCTGGGTAGAAGTGATCTCCTGCACCGCCGGCCACTGCACCGTGACTTCACCGGCAAACTCCGTCTTGATGATCAGTGTTTTGTCGTCCGACTTCTCAATGGTTCCGCTCAAGCGATCGCCGTTTTTCAGCACGATCTGATCGGCCAGGAGCGATGCGGGACATAGAAAAAATAAAACTAGCGCCAGCACTTGTAGTTTCGACACGTCTGTCCTCCAGGGATGAACCGCAGAATCATGGATTAATTCATGGCAAGTGGTAAGGCCACCAATGGCTGAAGAAGAAGAGGATCAACAGCGGGAGTCAACGACCGCGTGAGTCGCTCAGTCTTGCTTACAGTTCCGCGCGTGGGTCGCGAAGACCAGCGAAATTATATGGGAGGTGATCGACAAGAGCAAAAGATGAGCCGCGGATAGGGGAGAGTACTATGCTTGGCATCCAGCATTCCCCGGGGTCAATCTCGGTCTTGGGAAAATTCAGCTGGGCCGGTTAGAAGAATCCTCAGGCGTTGTGCTCTTGACATCCGTATTTGAGGTCGTTGCCGGCCCTGCGGACTGCTCTTTCATTCCATCCTTCAGAGCACGAATGCCTTCGCCAATTCCCTTGCCCAGTTCGGGAAGCTTCTTGGGACCAAATACCAATAACGCGATCGCAAAGATCACCAACAGATGCATCGGTTGGAACAGGCCTTCCAACATAAAATCCTCCGCCGCCTGCGGCTGGCAGCAAATTCAACACTATCGAAAGCAGGAACTTACGTCAACTTGCCTGCAGTCCGGGCCTCCCAGGCCAAAGGCCAGTTACCTTCGTGACCGCCGATTTCTGCCACTCGGTGCGAACTCGAGCCGCCCGTCCGGCACACGCGAAAAGGTAGGCTTCTGGACCCCATCAGGACTTCGAGTGTGAGCTAACCAGGTGGTATCGATGTGCCAGAACGGAACTGAAGTGGACGAAACTCGCTCTTTATTGCTTCGTCCGGTCCTGACTGCACATCCTTCGTATTGCACTATAGGGCAATAGGCAACATGTACTGTCGTGCGTCCGCGAACCAACCGGCCAGACCTAGAATGGCATTGCAGTTAGGGCGAAACTCATTTCGCTCCGGGAGCAATCTGATGAACTCCGCAACCTCGACACCGCCTGCCGACAGCACTTCGATTCCGTCGGCAATTCTTTCCAGCGAAAGCGGCTTCCATCGCGCAACGTCTTCGGGGGAGAATCTTCCGGCTGCGCTCGGGCCCAGACGTGTCGGATATGGTTTGCCCTGCGTAAAGTGCAAGACCTATTACGCCGCCGATCTCGCGAAGTGCCCGGTATGCGACTCGGAAGAGAGAGTTTCGCCGATCATGGCCGCCTCAGTCAGTTCCAGTCTTCCGGAAAGCGCTCTGCCGGTGCCCGACCAGGCTACGCTAGAAGAAGAACGCGAACGCTTCCTGCGGGAGTTCAAGTCCCAGGTTTACGCCGCCCACGTGCAAATTGATCCCGCCGAAATTCCTCCGGCTGGGAGTGTGGGCTGCAGCGCGGAAGAGAACCATCAGGACGAGTTTGAGCCGGCCGCGGTTTGTCAGCACTGCTATGGACGCCTGCAGCAGCGGGTTGACCTGCTGGAGGCAGCCCTGCACATGGACCTGGTCGAAGCCACCCGGGTCGTTTACGAGGCAGTGTGGGCGAATCCTTCCGATCCCAGCAAGACCTACCAGAATGCTGCTCGCGCGATCCTGGCTGAATTGCGCAAGCGCGCCGGCATCTCGGTCGTTCTAGGGTCGCTTCAACCCCTGACTCACTAAGGCTCGCCTATTCGGGCTTGAGGCTAACCCACTTCCTGCCGGCGTATAGCCGGTAGCTGTCCCCGTCTTTGACGATTTTCAGCGGCACGGGATGTGCGATTTTCTCGTCCACTTTTCCGGCAACGCTGAACAGATCGTTGGCCCCCACGTCCATAACCAGAAACTTTCCGTCTTGAGAAAATCCAAAGCCGTACTCACCCGGCCGCAGCTCCGTTCCTTCGATGTTGAGTTTCACTTCCGTGATCAGGAATCCCTGGTATTTTGCCTGCACATCGGACGCGTAGCCCGAAGTATCCACCAGTCCAGCCAGGACCAGTTTGCCCTCAGCCACACTGAACCCAGCCGCATTGCGCAACTGCACCGAAGCCGACTGCCCGCGGAAGAAATAAGTTGCGGGAACGACTTTCCTGACCTCATCGGTGCTGAGCACACCCGGTTTCTGCTGAGCCGATAGCATTGCGCAGCAAATCACCACCAAAGCCATGCATCGCTTCATGAAGCATCCTCCATCGAAAATGCGAACTAGGAACTGAGAACCAGAAACTGACAACTGGATGTTTCCGTCCTTCCTCTTTACAAACCGCACAGCAAAAACTCGAGCCGAACCGGCCTGTCCCGTACAAAAAAAGCGGAAACGAAGGTGGAACCCTGTCTCTCCAAAGAGAGGCGAGGGGGGCCCCCGCGGTGACTATTTGGCCGGCTCAAAGCGCAATGAGCCGAAAGCGGACGGCACGTGAAAATTCGGCTGTGGCGTACCAGTGGCCTGCCAGGCCATGTAGGTTCGCGGTTCCTTCGTCCCCTCAATGCGATAAAAGTTCGCCCGCCAAACCGCCTTCGGATCGAAATTCGGAGTCAGGGCCTTCATCGGAATGGCCAGCTCTGCCGTCCAGCGCAGGCCCTTCTGGTCCAGAAACACCGATTTCTTCAGGCCGCTCTTCAGGTCGGCAAGTCCGCCGGGAAAAATGTCCAGATCGATCCACATCCCGTTGGGACTCACTTCGAACTCCCGGTAGTAGCGGGTTCGCGTCGGATCGGGTTGTAGAAATGCCTCTGCCACATCGCGGTCCCACAGGTGGTCCCGGCGCCCGTTGCTGTCGGAGTCTTCAAAAAGATAAAGCTCCCGGTAGCGGCATGCAAATCTCAAATAAAGGGTTTGCGGAGACCACAGGACCCGGACCTCGGTCTCACGCTGTTCATCAGGATTGTTGCCCTGCCAGTCGGAGCAGAAAACGACGGGCTGGGCATTCTGCCACGCCGCGGCGGGATGCTCTGCATCCAGACCGATCTCCCCGGCCACGAATGAGGCGACAATCTCGGAAGCGGTAGTAGCGCACTTCGGCAGTGGCGCAGGCTGGCTCATCAAGGCCGTCGAGGAAAGCAGAATAGCGATCGCAGCACTTAGTATAAGTCTCAATGGGCGCATAAGCATCACCAGGAAAATCGCTTTGACCGCAAGATCCGGATAGTCCACGCTGCCGCCGGAGCTTAGGCTTGGGTCATTATGACAGCCAATGCGATACTCAACCTGACCGGAGTTCTTGACATGGCGCGCAGCATCGAAAATCGTCGTTCCGAAAACCTTCCTGCGGAGAATCAGTGGCAGTCCGTCCTGGCCCGCGACGCCAGTCAGGACGGCAACTTTGTCTTCGCCGTTTCCTCCACCGGGGTCTACTGCCGCCCCTCCTGCCCCTCGCGGCGTCCCCGCCGGGAGAATGTCACTTTCTTTCACAAGCCAGATGAGGCCGAGAAAGCCGGCTACCGTGCCTGCCTGCGCTGCCGCCCGAAAGCGATTGGCGGTAACAAGCAAGCGCAAATGGTGAAAGCTATCTGCCGCTACATCGAGCTCCACCTGGATGAACCCGTGACGCTAGGCCGCCTGGGCGCGGAATTCCGCCAAAGCCCCTTCCATCTGCAGCGCTCTTTCAAGGCCGTGCTCGGCATCTCGCCGCGAGCCTACGCCGACTCCTGCCGCATGAACCAGCTTAAGCGGAACCTGCAGGCCGGCCACTCCGTAACCCGGGCAATGTATGACGCGGGCTACAGCTCGAGCAGCCGCTTGTACGAACGCACGGCGTCGCAGCTGGGCATGACTCCTGACAAATATCGTCGCGGCGCCATTGCCGCCCCTATCCGTTATACCTTTACCGATTCCCCCCTGGGACGCATGCTGATCGCCGCCACCGAAAAGGGCATCTGCACCATCCAGTTCGCGGATTCGGACGATGAGCTGGAGCACGGCCTCAGGCACGAATTCCCCTTCGCCGTCCGGCGCCGCGATGACGCCGCCATGCAAACCTGGAAGGATAATCTGCTCCGGCAGATGCATGGTTACAAGCTGCGTTCATCGCTCCCGCTGGACATTCAGGCCACCGCCTTCCAGCGCCGGGTGTGGACACAACTGCAAGCCATCCCGTTCGGTGCGACCCGCTCCTACGCTCAGGTCGCCAAGGCCATCGGACAGCCCACCGCCACTCGCGCCGTGGCCCGCGCCTGCGCCACCAACCCGGTGGCTGTCGCTATTCCATGTCACCGCGTGGTCCGCAAGGACGGCGACATGGGAGGCTACCGCTGGGGAGTCGAACGCAAAGAAGCGTTGTTGGAACTGGAGCGCGCCGAAGCAGCCGCCCGGTGAAGGGTGCCCCTCGATAAGAGCGAAGTCCGTGTCAAGGGCGGACGGGGTGGCCCATTCAAGCCCGGTTTTGGCTTGAGTGGGAATTTCAATGTTTGGAGTGAGAAGAAGCGGGTCGAGAAGCTGCGCTACATGCATCGCAATCCGGTGAAGCGAGGATCGGTGACGACGCCGGAGCAATGGGCACGGAGTAACTTTCGCTGGTATTCCTCGGGAGAAGGGAGCGGTGAAGCTCAGCGAATGGAAACCGGCGGTATTGAAGACTGGGGAGGCACCAATCCTTATTCGTTCCGAAAACTGGGGAACGTTCCGTCTGTCCCCGGTTCTACCCCGGTTCTACCGTCCCCGGTTCTACCCCGGTTAGCTGTGTGCAGGCGGCGCGAGGACGCCTAATTCCACGGTTCTGCGTCCAGTACTAAACTTCCGGCACGTTGCGCAGTGCTCGATCCAGATCAGTCCAGAGATCCTCGACCGCCTCGATACCCACGCTCAGCCGCGGTAGCGCCAGAGGCAGGTGCTCCTGCCCAGGAATGCTGGCCCGCCGTTCGATGGTGGACTCGACCGCGCCCAGAGTGGTGGCATGTTGGACGATCTGTAGTCCGGCGCACACGGCGTCGGCGGCGGAGGCGTCGCCACGCACGTCGAACGAGATAATCGTGCCGAAGCCCTTGAGTTGGCGTCGCGCAGCCTCGTGAGTTGGGTGGCTCGCCAGGCCGGGATATCGCGTCAGAGTGACGTTGGGATGGCGCGCGAGGCGCTCGGCCAGTGTCATCGCGTTACGCTGCGCACGCTCCAGCCGCAGTGCCAGCGTCCTAGCCCCGCGGACCGCGAGGAACGTTTCGAGGGTGCCGGGTGTTGCACCCGCAAGCTCCCGGGCCTGCCGCAGCGCCGCCAGCAGGTTCGCGTCGCGCACGGTGACGACGCCGCAGAGGAGGTCCGAGTGTCCACCGATGAACTTCGTCACCGATTGCACGGCCACGTCAGCCCCAGCGCCAGTGGACGCTGATTGAGCGGCGTAGCGAAAGTGTTGTCCACGCCCAGGATCGCGCCACACTTCCGCGGTGCGGTGCAGATGGCGTCCAGGTCAGCCACCGTCAGCAGCGGGTTCGAAGGCGACTCCAGCCAAATCAAGTCGGCCACGCTGCACATCCCGATCCAGCCTGCGGTGTCGGCCACGGCGAGGCGATGCACGGTCCATCGGCCACGGCTTTGGCCAGCTTTGGCGAGTCCCGCGACACCCTGGTAGCAGTCGTCCGGCAGGGCCACGACCGAGCCTGTGGGGAGTTGATCGAAAATTGCCGCGATTCCCGCCATGCCGGAAGCGAAGGCGACCGAAGAGCCACCTTCGAGGCCGCCGACGATCTCTTCCAGTGCCTCCCAGCCCGGCGTGCCGTCGTCGCGAGAGTAAGCACGGCGCTCGCCCAGCACGAAGTTCGACGCCGGGCATGGTGGCACGTTTAACGGCGAACCTGGGCGCCGGTCCCGTCCTGCCAAGACCAGCCACGATTCGGCCGAACCTGGATCACCCGCGTTGTTCCCTGTCCTATCTCTCGATGTCATTGCTCGATTTTAGCGAATGGCCCCTTCCCATGGGGCTCGGCCCTTCCGGGAAACAATTGCTGCTCTGGACCGTTGGCCCACGGGCGTATCGTCGGCAATCCGGAAGAGATTCCTTAAGTTAGCGCTTTATGAGGCGCGGCCCCCGCCCATGATCACTTCTGCGCATAAACCATCCGCGCCGACGACAGCATCTCGAGCACCGCAGTCTTCTCCGCTTCCGTGTTCCAATCCTGGTTAGACTTTGCGGCGGCGATCATGCGATCGATCCAGGCGATGAAATACGCTGCATCTTCGGTAGGCCTGGGGTGCGATCCGGCAACCGTCACATAGATCGGGCTGGTAGTGGCGTAGGGATACATGTCGAGCACGGGGTGCTCGGCCTTGTCGCTCCAGGCTCGCAGCAGGCACCAGCCGCTGCGCAAGACTGGAATTGTGTCCTCCACGTCGGCCGCTTCACGATCGCTGTTCAGCTTCAAATCGCGCACCACCTCACCATTGCAGATCACCTGCAGATGATCGATAGGCACGAACGACCGCAACCAGGCTGTGAATTTCACCTTGTTCTCGCCGGCCGGCAAGGACAGATCGTCACCAAGCTGCTTGCCGCCCAACGAGAATCCCAGCAATGGGCCGTTGGTGGCAAAAGTGTGGCCGTGCTTGATCGAATCCAGCCAGGTGTCGATCTTGAGCGGACCCGCGGGAACTTTGGCGTACACACGGTTCAGTCCCACCGGCCCACGCAGCGACGCAAAGTTGGCCATGGCGTCCGTGCCCGCCGCGGTCGGCAACCGGAATCCGCAGTTGAGCAGCCGGTACCAGACGGTCGCGGTCGATTTGTGCTCCGCGAATCCCAGCACTTCGATGTAATCCACTTTGCCCAGCGCCAGGTCCACCGGCAGTTCGTGGGTCAGCGAAGCATCCTTTGCTGGATCGGGCACTGCGTCATAGGGATGAACATATCCAACCAGCGCCTGCTGTTCGTGCGCCATGTCAGCCACATTTGCGTTAGCGGGAAACAGGCTGGCTGCGGCGGTGTTGGGATATGCGGCGTAGCCGGGTAGAAGAAAATTCCGCGTCAGATTCAACAGGCCCAGGTGCCCCCAATAGCTGGTGTGAAATTCCTGGCCATGCAGCAGAAGATTGGTTGGGGTCGAGGCCGGATCAGGCTTGGGGCTGAAGTACGCGATATCCGGAATGCGCTGCTCCTTGTTAACCACCAGGTCTTCCACGATTTGCAGGTTCTCCGCCGCAGCCTGCTCCACCAGATGCCGGGGTGTGTTGCGGTATGCGCCTCCATAATTCATGTGCACGTGGACATCGCCGCTGACCCACTGCCAGCCTGCCTCTTTGGGAAGGACAAGGGGCTGCAGTTTAATCGTCAGACTGGATGTACGCCCGGCAGCGATGGTCACCGTGTGTCTCTCGAATCGGTATTCGAAACCCTTCATGACCTCGATTTCCGCGCTTCCGGCAGGCAATGTCATTTCCGCATTGCCCGACGTCTGAAAGTAGTGCGCTTCGAAGGGGCGCTCGGCGCGCACAAAATTGTCGTCAGCATTCATCCATGCGTCATCCGGGGCATAAGCCCGGCCATCTGCACCCACGACGAAGATCCGCGCCGCTGTGGGGTTCCCGACCGCATCCAGTACTGAAATACTCAACTGGCCCACTGGCTTCAGGTAGTGCTTTTCTTTCGCGACCAGCCGGACCTGCTCGCCGCCGGGGACTGTTTGTGTCCACAAAGAAGTATTGCCCCCGCGATTGGAGATAAACGCCATGCGCTTGCCATCCGGGGACCAGCGCGGCGCCACATTATCGAAATCGCCATAGGAGAGAGGGAACGCGTCGCCGCCCTCCGACGGCAGCACCCAAAGCTGGTGCCACTGTTGTCCCAAATAAGACGCATAGACGATACGTTTGCCGTCTGGCGAAAAATCCGGCCGAGCTTTCCATGCCGTCTCTTCGTAGTGAATCTCGCGTGCTTCGGCTCCTGGCTCGGCCTTCATCCGCCAGAAGCCGCCGGTGCCGTAGATGTGGCCGCGATTCGAGACGAAAAGAATTTCCTTGCCATCCGGCGACCAGGCCGGGCTGATCTCGTGATCGAACTGGCTGTAGTAATAGCGGTTGAGGTTGCTGCGGTTCTCTCCCGTCAGGCGCTGGACATCTTTCAATTCGCCGTCGCTGAATTGCCCCACGAAGATATGAAAGCGTCCGTTGAACGACGTAGAGACGAATGCGATCCGCGTCCCATCGGGAGAGAACCGGGGCTCGACGTTGACCGCGCCCCCGGTCGTGAGTTGGTGGGTGGCCTTTGTCTGCAGATTCAGGGACCAGAGTTCAACCGCATCCCTGGCATACATGGCATACACCACCCAGCGCCCGTCCGATGAGCAATCAGGCTGGTAGTCATAGCCGGCGCCGCTGGTCAGCTGTTCGGCCACGGAGGAGTCGAGCTTCTGCTGCCACAGCGATCCCGCCATGGAGAACACCACGCTGCGCGCATCCGCGGCCCACGCAACCGCGCTCGGGCCAGTCGTGAGCTGCGGCAGATACATCTCGCGAAAGTAATAGGGATGCGGCTCGTCGATCTGCTTGAGCACTGGTTCGCGCTGAGCCCGAACTGGAATGGGGAAGGCGGCCCAAAGCGCGGCGGCCAGCACGAACAACAGGTGAATTCGGTTTCGCTGGGGCAAGGATTCCTCCAGGTCTCCGCGTGATCGTCCGCCCTACCGTGGAACCACCGGCAAAACGATGCGCGAAGGCCGACGGCGGTCAGTGTAAATCGAGATGTTTGCTTTCTCCATCCGGGCGGACGAATTTTCAAGTTCACCCGTGTGCAGATTGCGTGAGAAATTCGGAAAGAAACTCGCTGAAATCTGCACCCGTATGCGATGTCCCTTCTGGAAAACGTTGCTGGTAATCAAGTTGTTAAGATGCAGCTCATAGACCCGGTTGGGCGTAAGCAGTTGCCGCCCCTCCTTCAGGTTGCGATAGCTGGCTCGGAGCACGTCCAACCCGGGGCTCATCAGATTGAAAGCTGTCCCGTCCGCAGCTACATCGAGCAGGCGCACCCACAAATCGGTGTCGCGACAGTCGCACGCCAGATAAATCTGCGCGCGAATCGGTCCGGTCACCTCGGTGTCACGCTCCAGCGGGGCCGAGTCAAAAGTCAGAACATTGTGCCAATCGGCCAAGTAACGGTAGTCGTGCGCGCCCGAGCTGCTGTACGAATTGAGCACTGGCTTTTCCGGATCGGAAAGAAAAGCCACGAACGCCTTCTTTTCTCTCGGCCCTTCAGCGGACAGCCTTCCGCGATCGTCGCCAGACTTCGGGCTGACCAGATAGTAGGGAACCGCCTTCGAAGCGGGCGGCCAGGCGTCGGCTTCGCGCCAGTTATCGTCTCCCATCACAAAGTAGCGGACAGGTTTTTCCTGCCCTACTCCATTCGCGCTGCCCCGCAAGTAGTGATCCATCCAGCGCAAGACCACTTCGTCGTAGTCAATCGCCGCCGCCGCCCCAAACCGGCGCTCTCCTGATTTTGTCTTTCCGGTGGAATCCACTCCATGGACCCACGGACCGATCAGCAGATGGGTCTGGGGATCGGCAGCTCCGGCGCGGGCCTTCAGCAGTCCGGCAAAGTTGGTGGTGGCGCCTTCGGGGCCGTAGTTGTCGTCATACCAGCCGGAGAAGTTCAGCACGGTGGCGTGCACTCGGCCGTACTTGTCCCGCAGATCGCACCATTCCCACCAGGGATCGTCGTAAGGATGCGTGAGCCAGTCATAGTAGTAAGGAGCGATGCCGCGCAGTTCCTGCAACTGGTCGAGCGGCACGGTATTCAGCATCTTTGGACTTGCCTGGCTCCAGGCGGCAACCGCGTCGTCGGGTGTCTTCGGTCCCGGCAGATTTCTCTTGGTCCGAATGTCGGGAGCGATGTTGTCCCAAATCCATTCGATCCACGACATGTCCCACAGACCGCCCGCATAGAAGAAATTCTGTGCCGAAGAAAACGTCATGGCCGGGACCATGGCCTTGAGGTGCGGCGGGTTCTCCACTGCGGCCAGCCATTGCACCGCCCCGGGATAAGAGAGTCCGAACGTCCCAATCGCGCCGTTCGACCAGGGTTGACGCGCTGCCCACTCGATGGTGTCGTAGCCGTCGCGGCCTTCATTCTCATAGGGACGAAACTCGCCGTCAGAAGCGTAGCGCCCGCGAACATCCTGCACCACGACTGCGTATCCGTGCTCGACCGCATGGCGAAAAGTGGTGTATTCCTCGAGCGCCGGTTCTTTGCCGTACGGTGTGCGGTACACCAGCACCGGGAATGCGCCTCCGCCGGTCGGGCGCAGCACGTCGGCGCGCAAGATTACGCCGTCGCGCATGGGCACGGCGACGTTCTTCTCCACCACGAGTTTCTCGCCTGAAGGAGAGACTTGCTGGGCTGCAGCGACAAGACTTACCACGCAAAGCAGCGGCAGAAGGAATTTCAATTTCATGGAACGGCGTAGCCTAGCAGCTTCGCGGCGTTCAATACAAGAATCAGGAAAGAGCTTCGCCCGGTCGCCGCTTTCTGACCAGCAGCCAGTTGATCATTGCCACCAGCGCGGTGGCCAGCAGGATCAGCGATCCGCCCAGGTTCACGCCGGTAATCAAGACTGCGCAAATCCCGACGCCCAGCACGGCAAACAAAGTTCCTCCTGGAAGACGAAACATCGCAGCCCCTGGCTGCTTGCGGCGAAACACGGGCAAGGCCGCGCATACCAGTCCGTAGTAGAGGAGTCGCGCCACCGCGGACAGAGTCGCATTCCAGGTGAAGCTACCGAGCAGCGCCAGCAGCCAGCTCAACAGGGCAAACGCAAGAATAGAAACATAGGGAGTGCGGAAGCGGGAATGGACGGCGGCGAACACCGACGGGAAATCTTCGTTTTCCGCCAGCGCAAAAGTGATTCGTGGCACGCCGAGCATGTTGGCGCTGAGATAGCCCACCACGGAAACCAGTGCGCCCACGGAAACAAAAGCCGCGCCATTATTGCCAAAAACGATCCGCGCCACGTCGGCCAGCGGACGTTCGCTGCGGGCTGGATCAGGCAGGATGCCCACCACCACCCACTGAATCGCAGTGTATAGCAACGTGCAGGTGACTATCCCCGTGAACAGGGCAAAAGCCGCGTCACGCCGGGGATTCTTTGCCTCGCTCAAAGGCGTGAGAGCAGTTTCAAAGCCGCCGTAGGCGAACACCAGAAGCAGGCAAGCCTTGAGCCAGGCGCCGGCTCCGGCGCCGCCCGGCAATTCGGGCGCGGCCTGGTGGCCTGCTAGCAGATAGAACGTACCTGCAATCGCCACCAGAAACAGAGGGACCAGTTTCGCCACCGTGAACCCGTTGCTGACCTGGGTACTTGCCCGTACCCCGCGATAATTGATCAGGGTCAAGACCCCGTACAGAAAGGTCAGAATAAGGAATCGCGGAAGCGGTTCCTTGGCGTGCGGCCAGAACTCGCCGCAATAAATGACGAACAGGTTGGAAGTGGCTGCCGGCGCAGCCAGGCGCACCAGCCAGAGCATCCAGCCCATCTCGATTCCCACAAAACGCCCGAAGGCGGCGCGCGCGTAGAGGTAGGGACCGCCAGCCGCGGTGAACTGCGAAGCCACTTCCGCAAAGCACGCCATGATGACGCCGGCCGCGGCTCCTGCCAGCAATACGGCCCAGGGGCTGGCCCGGCCAATGAGCCGGGCTACGTCAGAAGGCAATCCGAATATTCCACTGCCGATGATGGAGTTGACCACCAACGCCGCCAGGCTCCATCTTCCAATGGCGCGCACCAGGCCGTATTGTTCGCTCCCGGGCAAGACGTGGTTGTACCACAGCCGTCTGCCGTCGGCTATCAGCTAAGAAAATGTAGGCGCGAGCGTCCCGCTCGTGCGGGTCTATTCCGGGGATGGAAGACGGGAATCGATTGGATTTTCTGACGACTAAGGACCGACGACTGAAGACTGCTACGCCGCGTCGTTCTCGATCTTGATGCGCAGCGATTTCAGGAACTTGAGGTCCTGGTCGCTGATCTTGAACTCAGGATTGCTGGTCAGGGTGGTCACCAGGGACGTCTTGTCATCGGACTTCTCGCCCGGCTTGCTGACCCCAATGGTCGCTTCCAGAACCAGGAAGATGTCATATCCGCTGTCCTTGATCTTGGAAACTACTTCGGCAATCTGCTCGCTGTCCGCCAGCGATTCATTGATCGCCTCGCCCAGTTCCTTCATCAGCTGCTTCAATTGCTGGTCCACTTGGCCCCCTGAAGTAGAGCGGCAGTACTCGGTTACTTGGATGCCGGATCGGGTTGCCCCGGCTAACGATGCCACCGTCTGCTCCGTCATTGTAACCCCGAACACTGTTAAAATCGACGCTGATGGTGAATGTCTCGACTGTTCGCAAATTGAGCATCGCGGCCCGCATTGCTGCCCAACATGCGGGGCGCACTCGCACTGTTGGCGCGGTGCTGAAAGGCGCCCGCACCACGGCGGCCCATTTCGGACGCGTTCTGCGCCAGCTCTTCCTCGAGGTCACAGGCTTTGTTTTCCTGGCTTTAGCATTCATCGGCGCTGGCGCGTTCTTTCGTGAGTACGCCCACTATCAGGCCGGCCAGACCACCTTGGGCCGCGTGCTGGTCGCAATTATTTTCACTCTGACTTTCACCTGGTTTGGCGCCAGCTCATTCTGGAGAGTATGGAAAAAAGGCTAAGAGCATATTGCCGTTCTCATGACTGACCGCCCCAAACCCGCGCCTGCCGATCCCGAAACCTCTTCCCACATCCCGATTCGCCCGCTCTACACGCCGGGCGATCTGGCTTCTCATGACCAGGAACGGGAGATCGGATATCCCGGCGACTATCCCTTCACCCGGGGGGTGCAGGCCACCATGTATCGGGGCCGCCTCTGGACCATGCGCCAGTACGCCGGCATGGGCGATGCCGAGGAGTCGAACAAACGCTACAAGTACCTGCTGGCGAACGGCACCACTGGGCTTTCTGTGGCGTTTGACCTGCCTACCCAGATCGGCTTGGACTCCGATCACCCCTTGGCCGTCGGCGAAGTTGGAAAGGTGGGCGTGGCTATTGACTCGGTCGAGGATATGCAGCGCCTGTTCGATGGCATTGATCTGACCAAAATTTCCACCTCGATGACCATCAACGCGACGGCGTCAATTCTGCTGGCGCTCTATGTCGCCGTCGCCCGCCGCCAGGGCACCGATATCCGCCAGTTGTCCGGCACCGTGCAAAACGACGTGCTCAAGGAATACATTGCCCGGGGCACTTACATCTTTCCCCCGGCGCAAGCCATGCGCATCATCACCGACCTTTTTGCCTGGACCAACCAGAACGTTCCCGAGTGGAACACGATTTCCATCTCCGGTTATCACATGCGCGAAGCCGGATCGACCGCGGTCCAGGAAGTTGCGTTCACCCTGGCCAATGGCATCGCCTACGTGCAGGGGGCCATCGACGCGGGCCTCGACGTCGACAAGTTTGCTCCGCGGATTTCATTCTTTTTCAACGCCCACAACAACTTTCTGGAAGAGATTGCCAAGTTCCGGGCCGCCCGCCGCATGTGGGCTGGAATCATGCGGAACCAGTTCCGTGCGAAAAGCCCGCGCTCCTGGATGCTGCGCTTTCATACCCAAACCGCGGGTTCCACCCTGACTGCGCAACAGCCGGAAAACAATATCGCCCGCACCGCCTTGCAGGCCTTGGCCGCGGTTCTTGGCGGCACTCAATCACTCCACACCAATTCGTACGATGAGGCTCTTGCCCTGCCCACCGAGCAGGCCGCCCGCATTGCGCTCCGCACCCAGCAAATTGTGGCTTACGAGTCTGGAGTCCCGCAAACCGTGGATCCGCTGGCCGGCTCGTACTACATCGAAGCCCTGACCAATGAGATTGAAACCCGCGCCTCCGGCTATCTGGAAAAGATTGAAGCTCTCGGCGGCATGATCAAGGCCCTCGAACGCGGCTATGTGCAGCAGGAAATCCAGAACGCAGCTTACGAGTACCAACAGCAGGTCGATCGCGAGGAGGCGGTGGTGGTCGGAGTAAACCGCTTTGCCCTGGAGGAAGAAAAACCCATCCCCATCCAACGCATTGACGAAGCACTGGAACGCAACCAGGTCGAACGCCTGCGCGCATTGCGTGCACGCCGCGACCAAGGCCCCTGGCAGGCTTCGCTGCAAAACGTCGAAGCCGCTGCCCGCACCGGGGAAAATCTCATGCCGCGAATCCTGACCGCAGTCGAAGCCAACGCCACCGTGGGCGAAATCTCAGATACCATGAGAAAGGTTTTCGGAGAGTACAAGGAAGCAGTGGTCATCTGAAAAGCCCTGTCATCCTGAGCGAAGAGACTGCTTCGCTTGGCGAAGCAGTCGCGCAGTCGAAGGACCACTATAGGGTTTCGCAGGAAAGCCTTCCGGCATGAGAAAAGGAACGGCCATCAGGCAACAGGGATCGACTCGGCGAAGACCCAGGTCCTAGTCGGAGACCTTGTAGCCGCACGCCTGGCGGCAGGGTGGGCAATAGTACAGGCCATCGTTGCACAGGCGGATGTCAACTTGCGCCTGACATGAGCAACAATATCTCTCGCAATCGCACTTGTCCTCAGTCAGGTCGCACTGCATGCAGTGATACTTGTTCTTGGTAGTAGTGGCCATGGGCGAACTCTAGCGCGGTCGAACGATAGTGGAAAGTTCCGTTGGTAACCGTCCTATCCAGCTCACAAATCGACCCACTGCCCCGTCAGTTGATGCCACCGCCGAGCGCGTGTTAGGGTAGTCAGTCTCATCATTTCAGCGGCCCAGCCACTGCTTTTTATTGAGGTTTCATTGCCCGCAGTTGAGGCGACCACGCCAGCTATCCGCAAGACCGCGCTCTATTCTGTTCATCGCCAGATGGGCGCCAGGATGGTCGAATTTAACGGCTGGGAGATGCCCGTCGAATACCCGTCGGTGGGCGGCATCATCGCCGAGCACAACGCGGTGCGAACCGGCGTGGGCATTTTCGACGTAAGCCACATGGGCGACATCCACGTGGCAGGGCCGCAGGCACTGGCCGCGGTCCAGCATATATCCATGAACGATGCTTCCCGGCTGGCCATTGGCCAGGCGCAATATTCAGCGCTGCTTTATCCCCAGGGAACTTTTGTGGACGATGTGGTCGTCCACCGCTTGGGAGAAGATGAATACCTGCTGGTCATCAACGCCGGCACCCGAGAAAAGGATTTCAACTGGGTGCGCGACCATACCCGGCAGTTCGATTGTGCCGTCGAAAATCTTTCCGACGACTTTACCCAAATAGCGATCCAGGGTCCGAAGGCCGTTAACCTCTTGCAGAAGCTCACCGACGCGGACCTCTCGGCGGTGAAGTTCTATTGGGTGACTCGCGGGACGGTCTGTGGGCTTACCAATACTTTGATCGCCCGTACCGGCTACACGGGCGAAGACGGATTTGAGATCTACATTCCCAGCGATGCGGTGACCAGCGCCCGGGTGTGGAACGAAATTCTGGAGGCGGGCAACGAATTTGGAGTGGTTCCATGCGGGCTCGGCGCCCGTAACACGCTGCGCCTCGAAGCCCGCCTGCCGCTCTACGGCCACGAGATATCCGATACGATCAACGTATGGGAAGCGGGCCTGGATCGTTTTTGCAAGCTGGAGAAGCCAGACTTCATCGGCCGGGAGGCCCTGGAAAAAGCCAAGGCTCAAGGGACAAGGCGCGAATTGGTGGGACTGGAAATGTTGGACCGCGGTATCGCCCGCGACGGTTACAAGGTCCTCGACCTGACTGGCCGCGAGATTGGCTACGTCACCAGCGGTTCTCCCGCGCCCTTTCTGAAGAAAAATATCGCGCTTGCGTATGTTCCCACTGAGTTCGTTCCCCTCGGCACCGAACTAAAGGTCGAAATCCGCGGGCAGGGCGTGAAGGCACAAGTGGTGCCAACCCCTTTCTATAAGCGCCCAAAAAAGAACTGAGAACCGAGAACTAAAAAACTGTAAACCAGAAAACGCAAGAGCAATCCGCACAGGAGCCAAACGCGAAATGTCGTTTCCTACGGACTACAAATACACCAAAGAACACGAGTGGATCAAAGCCGACGGCAAGAATGCCACCATCGGCATTACCAGTTACGCTCAGGAGTCGCTGGGCGACATCGTCTTTGTCGATCTGCCCAAGCCTAGTGCTGACATCACCGCCGGCAAGACCTTTGGTTCGGTGGAATCGGTGAAGGCCGTCTCCGATCTTTATGCGCCCGTCTCCGGTACGATAACCGAAGTGAATGGAGACCTGGCGACTGCGCCGGAAAAAATCAATAAGGATGCACATAGCGCCTGGATGATCAAAATCAGCCTGAAGGATCCTGCCGAGCTTAGCTCTCTGCTCTCGGCCGCAGACTATGAAAAGTTCGTCGCCGAAGAGGGCGGACACTGATTTCGCGCAACCATGACCCATCTTAACCATCACCCAGCGCGACCGCGGTCCATCGCAACCATGACCCAGCCCGGCTGCTCCACAATCGAAGTGGCCTTGGAGTACATCTAAACAAACTCTATGCGCTATCTGCCGAAGTCTCCCGCCGATCGGAAGGCCATGCTCCAGGCCATGGGCGCCCATTCGATCGACGACTTGTTCTCTCCCATCCCTGTGGAGTACCGGTTGAAGCGGGACCTCAAAGTCCCGCGCCAGATGGCCGAATCCGAGATCGTGGACTGGTTTCGTGAGCGCTCCCGCGAAAACGGCGACACCTATGCCACATTCCTCGGAGCCGGGGCTTATGCTCACTACCGTCCGGTGATCATCGATTCGCTCATCTCGCGGGGCGAATTTCTGACCGCCTACACTCCCTATCAAGCCGAAATTTCGCAGGGCACATTGCAGGCGATCTTCGAGTTTCAGACCATGATTTGCGAGCTTACCGGCATGGAAGTTGCCAACGCTTCGATGTACGACGGTTCAACCGCGGCCGCCGAGGCTGTGATGATGGCGGTGCGTCTTACCGGCCGTCGCTCGGTGATTATGGCGCGCAGCGTGCATCCGGAGTATCGCGAAGTTTTGACTACGTACGCTCATCACCAGAACTTACCGCTCTCCACTTCCTCGTTCAAAGAAGATGGTCGGCTGAATCTGGAAGAGCTGGAAAAAGCCATCACGCCCGATACCGCCTGCGTCCTGATTCAGTCGCCCAACTTTTTCGGGACCATTGAAGACGCAGCCGCCATAGCCGAGATCGCGCACAGGAAGGGCGCGATGCTGGTGGTGTCGATCGCCGAAGCAGTTTCGCTCGGTATCGTGGAACCACCGCGCCAGGCGGATGTGATCGCTATGGAAGCCCAATCTTTCGGTGTGCCTCTGGGCTTCGGCGGCCCCTACTGCGGCGTCATCGCCACTCGCGAACAGTTTGTCCGCCAGATGCCCGGCCGCCTGGCTGGCCAGACCACGGACCGCAATGGCAAACGCGGCTTCGTTCTTACCCTCGCCACGCGCGAGCAACACATACGCCGCGAAAAGGCGACGTCGAATATCTGCACCAACCAGGCCCTGGTGGCGCTGATGGTCAACATCTTCATGACCATCTACGGCAAAGTCGGATTGAAGGAACTGGCCAAGCAGAATCTGGCTAAAACCGCCTATGCTGCCGCTCAATTCAACAAGCATGCCAAGGTGCTCTTCTCGGGCGCGCCGCGTTTTAACGAGTTCATAGTGCAGACCAGTGAAGATCCCTACGCCATCAACAGCCGCCTTCTGGGACACAAAATCGTGGGCGGGCTTCCTCTGAAGAAGTTTTATCCCGAGTTGGGCAGTGCTGCGCTGTGGTGCTGCACCGAACTGACCACGCGCAGCGCCATCGATACCGCGGTCGGACTGGTTGCCGAAAGTGAACGGTCCGTACGATCGGCAAGAGAAGAAGTAGATGTGCAGGAGGTGGCACGGTGAAGCACATGACCCGCAAGGCCACCCGCCACGTCAGCCAGAATGAGGGCTTGATCTTTGAGAAGTCGTCATCCGGGAAAGCCGCCTGGAAGCTGCCTCCCCTGGATGTCCCGGAGGTCGACGCCTCCGCGCTTCTCGGGGAGTCCGAAAGAAAAGACCTGGGCCACATGCCCGAAGTGAGCGAAATCGAAATCATCCGCCACTTCACCCGGCTTTCCACCTGGAACTATGCCATCGATCTCGGCATGTATCCGCTGGGCTCGTGCACCATGAAGTACAACCCGCGGGTGAATGAGTTGGTCGTGCGCCTTGAGGGCTTGGCCAATGGACATCCTTACCAGCCCGAGCGGATTTCACAGGGCGCCCTGCGCATCATCAAGACTCTGAGCGAATGCCTGATTGAAATCACCGGCATGGATGCCATCACTCTGCAACCCGCCGCCGGAGCCCACGGCGAGCTTACGGGATTGCTGATGGTCCGCGCCTATCACGAGTCCAAGGGCGATCCGCGCAAAAAGATCCTGATCCCTGATTCCGCGCACGGCACCAATCCCGCGACCGCGGCCATGGTCGGGTACTCCGTCGAGAACCTGAAATCCAATGCCCAGGGCATGGTGGATGTGGCCGCGCTCGCGGCCCAGATGAACCAGGACGTCGCGGCGCTCATGCTCACCAACCCCAACACACTGGGAGTGTTCGAGCAGGAAATCCATAAGATCGCCGAAATCATGCATGCCAAGGGTGGCTTGCTCTACATGGACGGCGCCAACATGAATGCCCTGGTGGGAAAGGTCCGCCCTGGTGATTTCGGCGTGGACGTGATGCATCTGAACCTGCACAAGACCTTCTCCACCCCTCACGGCGGAGGAGGTCCCGGCTCTGGTCCCGTAGCGGTGAAAAGCAAGCTCGAACCATTCCTGCCCACGCCCGTCCCAGTCACCAAGCCCGATGGCACGCTGGGCTTTGAATACAACCGGCCGCAATCTGTCGGCCGGGTGCGCGCGTTTTACGGCAATTTCGGAATGTTCGTACGCGCCCTGGCTTACATTCTGGCCAACGGTCCCGACGGCTTGCGCCAGACCACTGAAGACGCGGTGCTCAACGCCAACTACATCCGCAAGGGCCTTGAAGGGGTGTACGATCTGCCCTATTCCACGCCCAGCATGCACGAAGTCGTCTTCAGCGACAAGCTGCAAGCCAAAAAAGGCGCAAAGACGATGGACCTCGCCAAGCGTCTGATCGACTACGGATTCCACCCCTATACCACGGCCTTCCCGCTGATTGTTCCCGGCGCGTTGATGATCGAACCAACCGAGAGCGAGCCCAAAGAAGAGCTAGACCTCTTCGTCGAGGCCATGAAGTCGATCGCTGAAGAAGTTGAGGAAGATCCGCAAACCGTGCTGGACGCCCCGCACTCCACGCGGGTTTCCCGTCTTGACGAAACCGCAGCCGCCCGCAAGCCCATCCTCAGGTGGAAACCAGGGTCTTAACCACTGAGGACATAGAGGACACGGAGGGTGGTTCGCCTTGCACCATCCGGCGAATCCCGTCGCGCAGATGCACCACATTGAAGTTCATCAACAGGCCGACATATTTCCCACTCAGCTTTAAGAAAGTAATAAGTTGTGCCAGGTGTACCAGAGTAATAGCGTCCACCGCCTTGATTTCCACCACCACCGTATTTTCCACGAGAATGTCAACTCTGAATCCGAGATCTATCCTCTCGCCGTCGTAATTCACGGGAAGAGGAAGCTGTGAGGCAGTCCGAAAGCCGCGCTTCCTCAGTTCATGCACCAGGCAAGCCTCGTAAACACCTTCCAGTAATCCCGGCCCCAAAGCGGTATGGACTTTCATGGCAGAATCAACTACGGCGCCGCTGATTTCATTGAAGTGCATACACTCTGCGTCCTCCGTGTCCTCCGTGGTTCTACAAGAAAGGTAGAAAGCAGTATGTGACGTTCGTCACATGATTAAGGAGATGCGTCACAAAGAACGCCTCTGCGTCCTCCGTGTCCTCTGTGGTTAAATCCTTGCAGCCGTGCCCGAAAAGCCTTCAGCTCTTTTCTCATCGCCTGAAAAGCGCAACGTCATTTTGTGTCTGCTCCTGGTGGCAGCCACACTGGCGCTCTACAATCCAGTCAACCGCCATCCCTTCGTGAATTACGACGACGACCGTTACGTCACGGAGAACCCGCACGTCCATAACGGCTTGACCTGGGACACGGTCACCTGGGCGTTCACCGCCACCGAGCAGGGGAACTGGCATCCTCTTACCTGGCTATCGCACGCTCTCGACTATCAACTGTTCCACCAGAATCCCGCCGGGCACCACTTCACCAGCCTGCTGATCCACGCCGCGAACGCTGTCCTTCTATTTCTGTTTCTGATGTATGCCACCGGCCGCCCGGGGCCGGGCCTGTTCGTGGCCGTGCTCTTCGCACTTCATCCCATCAATGTTGAGTCGGTGGCCTGGGTGGCGGAGCGAAAGAACGTACTGTGCACGTTTTTCTTTCTTGCCACGCTCATCGCCTACTGCTGGTATGCGCGGCACCCGGACTGGCGCCGATACCTTGCATTCACGGGATTGTTTGTTCTGGGGCTGATGTCGAAGCCCATGGTCGTCACTCTCCCGTTCATCCTCCTGTTGCTGGACTACTGGCCGCTGGGCAGGATTCCGGGAGGTCCCGCCCGTCCGTTTCGCCAGGCACCACTCTCGAAACTCATCTTCGAGAAATTTCCGCTACTCGCACTTTCGGCCGCCAGCGCGGTAATCACGATGCAGGCACAGCGGGCAGGGGGCGCCGTGCGCTCCACCGCTCAGTTCTCGCTCGGAGTGCGTCTGGAAAACGCAATCGTGGCTTACGTCATGTATTTGTGGAAAATGATCTGGCCGTCCCATCTGGCTCCCATCTATCCTCATCCCGGAGACTCACTGGCCCCGTGGCAGGTGGGGACATCAGCCCTGGTGCTGCTGGCGGTGACCGGCGTGGCGCTGAAGTTTCGTGCGAGGCGATATCTGCTGACGGGCTGGCTGTGGTTCCTCGGGGCTTTGGTTCCGGTGATCGGCCTGGTGCAAGTCGGTGACCAGGCCATGGCCGACCGCTATGCCTATATTCCGCTGGTTGGAATTTTTGTCATGATCGCCTGGGGACTGGCGGACCTGGCCGATTCGAGACAACTCGGTCTTGGCATACGTGTGATTCCAGCGGCTTGCGTTCTGCTCGCTCTCGCTTTCGCCACCCACCGCCAACTGGGTTACTGGTCGAACAACTACGATCTCTGGACCCACGCGCTAGCCGTGACTGACAGAAATTTCATCGCGCAGGACAACCTGGGCGGCGCACTCTTGCTGCAGGGTAAGCCTGATGAAGCCTATTTACATTTCCAGGCTGCAGCTGAGATCAATCCGCTCGACCCCATGAGCCGCTCCAATCTGGGTGCCTACCTCCTGGACCACGGACACCTGGCCGAGGCCGTCGAGCAAAACAACCGTGTCATCAGCCTGACTTCCGACGCTGGCTTGCTGGCGGCAACGTACGCCAACCTGGGAGCCGCCTATCGCAAACTCGACCAAGACGAAAAGGCCCGCGCCAGTTATGACCAGGCCCTGCATCTGAATCCGGGTCAGTACAACGCGTATCTGGGCCTCGGTGAGGTACTGGAAAAGGAGAATCGGCTGGACGACGCGATCAGCAATTATTCAAAGGCGGTTGAGTTGAGGCCCACAGATACAGGATTTCTCCTGCTCGGTAGTGCTCTCGAGAAAACCGGGCGCCGCGCAGAAGCGTTGGCCGCTTACCAGGCTGCTCTGAAACTCTCACCTGAAATGCCGGAAGCCCGGCATGCGGTGGATGCGCTTTCCGGAAAGGAGCGCTGACCTCCACCGCACCCGCTCATTCCGCTGTCCCTACTTTTTCTCGCTGATATCCACCGAGGCACGCGTCTTTTCCCAGTCCACGTGCATGGCGCAGGCTGACCCAGTCTGATCGAAACTGATGGTGAAATTCTCCATCGGCGCCGGCAGTTGCGATGCTCGCATGTCCACCCGGGTAAAGTCCTCTCCCTCGCCTGGATAAGGAATGCCCCACTCTCCGGTCGTCTTGCTGATTATCAGGACCCATTTGTCGGCGTTAGGGAGAGTAAATATGGTGTAGCTCCCGGCGGGAACGTCCTTGCCTCCGACATTGAGGTTTGTATCGGTCACTAGCGTCGTGGCCTCATTGGCCCCGGTCCGCCATACTTGGCCGTAAGGCACCAGACCACCAAATATCTTGCGGCCTTTCATGCGCGGGCTGGAGTAGTCGGTCTTGACCATCTTGCCATCGCTGAACTTGCACTGGGCCTGCGCGGGTGGGCTGGGACGCTTGCTGGCCTCCTGGGCGCAGGCCAATAGGGCGAACAGAGGCAGAAACAGACCGACGAGTGCGGCACGTATCTTCATGAATTCTTCTCCTTTGCGTAATCAGGTTCTAGCTGCGTCTCCTAATGCTTGGACGCAATTGCGAAAACTTGGACAGCAAGACGCTGGCAATTATGCGCCACGCAACCCGCCCGATACAATCAAGCCATGCCGGTATTCGATGAAAAAAGAGAAGAACTGGAACACTACGAAACCATGATGGGAGTTCCGCGCGGGCGGCTGGCCGTGACCATGGACATGATCACCGACGCCATGGCGCTGGTTGGTCAGCACGGCGTCTATTGTCAGAGCCAGCGTTGGCCGGGCAAACCGGTCCTCGACATCCAACTGGTGATGAAGGGACTAACGGATGCGAAGGAACTGATCCAGAGCGTGATGGCAGAACTGAAACCGCAAGCTTAAACAGAGCGCAAGTCGAATATCGTTGCGGTTTTCCTCTGTGCTGCTCTGTGTCCTCCGTGGTTAGTCCATACTATGCCAGCGTGTATTTTCCTCGCTCAATTACCTTCTGCGCGATCTGTTGCCGCAGGGCAATTGTGTTGAACGGCTCGTGTTTCACCAGGCGGCGCAGGATCGCCAGCTGCGTGCGCAGCATGTCCCCTTCGGCCACGGCGGCGATGATCTTCTTCGCCGCCGCTTCGATCTTATCCATGGCTTGCGAGATGTACACCCGCGTCATGGCGATGGCAAACGACGCTGCCGCCTCGCCGTTCTGCTGGGCAATCTTCTGTGCCCGCAACACGGCCGACTCCATGGCGTAGGTTTCAATAACCATGTCGGCGATAGCGCCCATCACTTCCTGCTGGTCCTGAATCGCCTGCATATATTTCTGCGTGGCTGCCCCGGCGGCGAACAGCCCCAGCTTCTTGGCCTGGGCGACCAGTTTGCGTTCCTCCGCCAACGGACCTTCCAGTTCCTCTCCCACGCTGGGCCCGGCGAGCACTTCGTCCATCAGTTTCTTGATCGCGGGCATCAGCGGCAACTGTCCTGACATGGCGCGCTTGAGCAGGAACCCGGTGATGATCAGCCGGTTGATTTCATTGGTGCCTTCGAAGATGCGGTTGATGCGGGCGTCCCGGTAGGCGCGCTCTGCGGGATACTCCTCGACAAAACCGTACCCGCCGTAAATCTGCACCGTCTCGTCCACTACGTAATCGATCATCTCCGATCCCCAGACCTTAAGGATGGAGCATTCCACCGCGTACTCCTCGATCGCCTTGCGCGTTTCTTTGGCGGCATCGGCCCCGGCTTTGTCCACTTCGTTGAGCGCCACATCCATCATGCCCACGGTGCGATAGACCGCCGCTTCGCCGACATAGATCAGAGTCGCCATGTTGGCCAGCTTCTCGCGCACCAGGCCGAAGTCCGCGATCACTTTGCTGAACGCCTTGCGCTGCTTGGCATAGGCAATGGCGTTCTCCAGTGACAGCCGCGCTCCACCCACGCACATGGCGCCCAGTTTGAAGCGCCCCACGTTGAGGATGTTAAAGGCGATGACGTGCCCCTTGCCGATTTCGCCCAGCAGATTTTCAACCGGAACCTTGCAGTCGTTAAGAATCAAGGGACAGGTGGAAGAGCCGCGGATGCCCATCTTGTGTTCTTCTGCGCCCACCGAGAATCCTGGAAAGGTTCTCTCCACGAGAAAGGCACTAAACTTTTCGCCATCCACTTTGGCGAAAACGGTAAAGAGGTCGGCAAAGCCGGCATTGGTGATCCACATCTTTTCGCCGTTCAGGATGTAGTGCCTGCCGTCGGGCGAAAGCTGGGCGCGGGCGCGGCAGTGCAGCGCGTCGGAACCAGAGGAGGCTTCCGACAAGGCGTAAGCCCCGACAATTTCTCCGGCGGCCAGCCGCGGCAGGTATTTCTTCTTCTGTTCTTCCGTGCCGAAGTAAACGATCGGCAGCGTGCCGATGCCGGAATGGGCACCCCAGGTGGTAGCAAAGCCGGCGTACTTGGCGATGTGATCGGCGATCACGGCGGCGGTGACTTTGTCCATTTCCAGTCCGCCGTAGGCTTCGGGGATTTCGACCCCGCTCAGCCCCAGGTCTCCGGCCTTTTTCAGCAAATCTCGGGAGATTGAAAAATCCTTGTGCTCCATCTTTTCGGCATGGGGCAGAATTTCGTTGACTGCGAATTCCTCCGCGGTCTGCCCAATGAGTTGGTGCTGCTCTGTAAAGTCCTCAGGAGTAAAGACTTCGTCAACTTTAGGCTCTTCGAGCAGGAAGCTGCCGCCGGAAAATCTGGTGCTCGGGATTGCGTAAGTCGTAGCCATGATCCACCTCCCCAAAGCCGATTCCACTCCGAGTCTAAGAGAGACGCCGGGCGCGGAACTTGCTTGGACTATTTTACTTCATGCCAACTTGCGAAGTTTGCCCAGCCGCAATAGCGGCATTCAAGTCAGGCCGACAACGCGACAATGTCATATCACCTTTTCTTATCAGTGACTCCGCGTCTCTGTGGTTAATTGAGGTTTTCGAAGATCCCGGCCGCCCCCATGCCTCCGCCGACGCACATAGTCACCATTCCGTAGCGCGCGTCCCGCCGCTTCAGCTCGCGGATGATGGTGGCCGTCAGCTTCGCCCCGGTGCAACCCAGCGGATGCCCCAACGCAATTGCTCCGCCGTTCGGATTTACCCGCTCGGGATCGAGCCGGGCTTCTGAGATCACAGCCAGCGATTGCGCGGCGAAAGCCTCGTTCAATTCGATCACGTCGATATCGGAGAGTTTCAGCCCCGCCATCTTCAACGCCTTGGGGATGGCGAACACCGGTCCCAGCCCCATCTCTTCCGGCTTGTATCCAGCCGTCGCAAAGGAAACGTAACGCACCAGCGGCTTGATTCCCAGTGCCTTGGCGCGCTCTGCCGACATGACGACCGCCGCAGCCGCTCCATCGGAAGTTTGCGAGGAGTTGCCCGCTGTCACCGTTCCCCTGGCATGAAATACCGGCTTGAGGGCCAGCAGAGCCTCAAGCGAAGTATCAGCCCGCGGCCCTTCGTCCACCTTAAAGATAATTTCCTGCCGTTTCGGCTTCGAACCATTTGGTGTGGTGAAGCTCACACTCACCGGTACATTTTCATCGGAAAACTTCCCCTCCTGGATCGCAGCTAACGCCTTCTGGTGGCTGCGCAGCGAAAACTCGTCCGCCGCCTGCCGCGTGATGCCGAAGCGCTGTGCCAATCGTTCGGCGGTCAGCCCCATGGTGAGATAGGCGTCAGGATAGTGGTCAACCAGCCACGGGTTGGGAGATATCTTGTGCCCGCCCATCGGGATCATGGACATCGATTCCGTTCCGCCAGCCACGATGATCTCCGCGCCGCCACTCATGATGCGTTCCGCCGCCATGGCAATCGCCTGCAGCCCGGACGAGCAGAAGCGATTGATAGTGATGGCGGAAATTTCCACCGGCAATCCAGCCCGCAACGCGGCGATGCGGGCAACATTCATCCCTTGCTCGGCCTCGGGCATGGCGCAGCCCAGTATCACGTCTTCGATTTCTTTGGTATCTATTTGCGGCACGCGTTCCAGCGCGCCTTTAATGGCGATGGCGGCCAGTTCATCTGGACGGGTTGCGCGCAGGGTACCTTTAAACGCGCGTCCCACAGGAGTTCGAACGGAGGAAACAACGACGACTTCTCTCATAACAGTTTCCCGGGGGGGCTGATGTGAACAAGTGTAGCACTCAGCTTCCATAAGCATTAGACGCTCGCGCTGGCCACTTAGGCCCAAGATCCTCGTCTACGCAGTGCGAGCGACGCTCGCTAGCGTTCTGCGTCCGCCGGGCAGTTGAAGACACCTGCCCCTGCGCAATGTATTTCAGTTCCGCAGAGTCTTTCCCGTCTTCAGCGTGTACTGAATCCGCTCCTGCGTCTTGCGCTCGCCGCACAGCGACTTAAACGCCTCGCGCTCCAGGTCCAGAATGTACTGCTCGCTCACGGGCGTGCCCGACGTAACATTTCCGCCGCACAACACTTCCGCCACTTTCGTGGCGATCTTCACTTCGTGGTCGGAAATGTATTCGCCTTGCCGCATGATGTGCACGCCCAGCCTCAACGCTGCCAGGACGTTTTCTCCGGGCGCGGGAATATCGGTGCGGGCCTGTGGGGGTTCGTATCCGGCGCGAACCAGTTCCAAGGCGCGGGCCTTGGCGTCAGCCAGGACGCGCTCGCGGTTCAGGGTGATGTTGTCCGACTCATGCAGGAAGGCGAGGCCGCGCGCCTCGTGCGCGGAAGTTGCGACCTTGCCCGTCGCGATGGTTTCAAAAGCTTTCTTTATGGCCTCGATAAGTTCGATGGACTCGCCCCGCCCCGGACGAATCGCCGCCGCACTGTCCACCGCGCGCAGCAGCATCTCCTTGCAGCCGCCTCCGCCCGGCAGCAATCCGACACCAACTTCCACCAGGCCGGCGTAAAGTTCGGCATGAGGCTGGCGGGCCGCGGCGTGCAGATTGATTTCGGTTCCGCCGCCCAGGCACAACCCGAAAGGCGCTACCACCACCGGCTTGGGCGAGAACTTGATGGCCTGGGTCATGCCCTGGAACTGGCGGATGGCGAGGTCAACCTCGTCCCATTCTTCTTCCTGCACGGACATGAGCAACAGCATGACGTTGGCGCCAACGGAAAAATTGTCGGCGTCATTGGTAATGACAAACGCGTCAAAGCCATCGCCGGGGCCGCCTGGCTTTAGGGTCTGACCAATAAGACTGACAATGTCGCCGCCCAAAGAGTTCATCTTGGAGTGAAACTCGAGGCACGCGACGCCGTCGCCCAGATCGACCAGCGACGCACCCGAGTTCGTCTTGACCACGCCGCCGGATTTTTTCGCCACCTCGACCGACCACACGCCTTCAGGGACTTCTACAGGTTCATATTTCGCCGATTTCAGATCAAAGTAGGATCTTCCCGATGTTGCTTTGGGATCGTCCCGGTACCAGGACTTGTTCCCCCCTGTCAGCAGTTGCTCGACATTCGCCGCTACTGGACGGCCTTCCTTTTTCATGCGGGCCACGCTTGCCTCAATTCCAGCGGCGTCCCAAAGTTCGAAGGGGCCAAGCTTCCAGTTGAAGCCGAGGCGCATGGCGCGGTCGATCTCGACAATGGAATCGGAGATTTCAGGAACGCGATTGGCTGAGTAGTTCCACAAATCGGAAAGCACCGACCACAAAAACGCGCCTGCTTTATCACCCTTCTGCGGGCTGCCTTCGAGTCCGAGCAACGTGCGCAACCGAGCCCTCGGGTCCTCGATATTCTTTGCCATCTCAAGAGCAGGGAACTTGGGTTTCTGGCGAGGGCGATATTCGAGCGTCTTCCAATCCAGTGCGAGGCGGTCGTCCGCTTTGCCGGCTTCTTTGCCCGAACCGGCGGGCGAAGGCGCCCGCCCTACACTCTTTTTGTAAAATCCACCCTTGGTTTTATCGCCCAGCCACTTGCGCTCCAGCATCTGCTTGTAGAAGTCAGGCAATGGGCTGGGGTGCGGAGGGTTCTCCCGCCCGCCGGCCTTCTCCATGTTCCCAACCACATGGCCCAGAATATCGAGGCCGACGAGATCAATGGTGCGGAAAGTTGCGGACTTCGGCCATCCCACCGCATCTCCGGTCAGCGCGTCTACCTCCTCGATGCTCAGGTCCATCTCCTGCATCAACCGCATTGCGTTGAGCACGGAAAATGTGCCGATGCGGTTGGCAATGAAGTTGGGCGTGTCCTTGGCCAGGACCACCCCTTTGCCGAGATTCACGTCGCTGAAGTGGGCGACGGCCTCGAGGACAGCGCGGGCCGTTTCCGCTGTAGGGATCATCTCCAGCAGCCGCATGTAGCGCGGCGGATTGAAAAAATGCGTACCGAACCAACACTTGCGGAAATCGTCGGAAAAGCCCTCGACGATCCTTGCCACCGGCAGGCCGCTGGTGTTTGTGGTGATGATCGTCCCTGGCTTACGGATGGCTTCCACCCTCTTCAAGAGCGCTCGCTTGATGTCGAGATTTTCCACGACCGCTTCGATGATCCAGTCCACCTCACTCAAACGTTTGAGGTCGTCATCGAAGTTTCCGATGGTCACCAGGCGCGCCAGTCCAGGTTCATAGAAGGCTGCGGGCTTGGATTTCTTCGCGGCCTCCAGTCCGGCGGCGGCCAGCTTGTTGCGAGCAGGACCGTCGGCGTCAGGCGGAACGATGTCGAGCAGGAAGCTGGGCACGCCGGCATTGGCGAAATGCGCGGCGATGCGGGCGCCCATGGTTCCGGCACCGAGAATGGCAACTTTGTGGATACGCTTCATGGAAAACCTCTGAGGAACGACGGAACCACAGTGTAGGCGGTGCGAGTCAATTCATGTGTGGGGCGGAGATTCTCGTCCGCCGCTTTTGACCTTGATTCTCTTGAATTTGGCTTTAGTCTATCCAGTCAACGTCAAAGGCGGCCAACAGAAAAGTGTACTCCGATCTTTGCGGCTCTGCTAGGGCACCCTATCGATCGCCCACTCGTCTTTGCCGGCCCGCACCACAATGATTTGTGATTTCTGGGGGTGGCCGGACCGGTTCGACTCCGAGTCAGAAATAAAGAGAGTGACCGGGAAGGCGTAGCGCCCGGTTTTCAGCCTTCTTCCTCGCGCGATTTCGTAAGCCGCATCGTTTCCGGAAGAGAAGAAACCGTCCGTGCGCTCTTGCGAGCTGTTTTGTTTTGCGGCATCGGTGAGCATGAGCAGGCCGGTTTCGCGGTCCTGGTTCTGCCAGGCTTGCAAGAAGCGATTGGCCGCCGCCAGGGCGGAACTGTATCCGCGATCCGATACGGTGGTAAAGGATGACGAATGCTTGTTCCTGCCGGCGGCCGAGGTAGACAACAACGGCGCCACCGAAAGAATTATGAGAGGGAAGGCCAGATGCCTTCCCGACAGCCAGCGGGACGCCGGCGCTACCCATTCAAATTTCACCATTAAATTATGAGGGAAGCGGCAAGATGCTCCAAGACACCAGCGAGGTTCTCTCCGTGTGGGGCCGACACCCCTGTCCGCCGCTCTTGACCTGGATGGAATTGCCGGATGCGAGCGCGATCCAAAGAACGAATGAATGATGGAGGACGGGCGCCCGCGCCACACATTGGGAATCTCATGAGATAAGTTTTGCCAGGGCGAAGGCCGCGGCTGCGGCCACGCCGCCGATCACCATCGTCTGCAGCGCGCTGCGGCCCGGACCAGTTCCCGTGTAACGACCCTTCATATAGCCGAAGACGCCGAGCGCGGCCAGGGTCACGACCGCCGAGTAGGCCAATCCATGCACGGCGCTGGAGAGAAGGATGTAGGGCGAAAGCGGAATCATTCCGCCTGCAATGTAGGAAGCCGCAATGGTCGCGGCGCTGGTTACCGCCCGCCGCGGGTCGGGCTCTTCCAGCCCCAGTTCGAAGCGCATCATGAAATCCACCCAGGCGTCGGGCCGGCGGCTGAGCGCTTCGACTACCGGTGTACTTTCATCTGGCGTCATCCCGTAGGACTGGAAAACCCGTCCTACCTCGGCCATCTCTTCTTCGGGAATTTCCTTGATCTCGCGATATTCGCGCGCCCGCTCCTGCTCGTAGTGTTCGGCATCGCCGCGGGCCGCCAGGTATCCACCCAGGCCCATGGCGATGGATCCAGCCGCAATCTCAGCCAGTCCGCCCACCACGATCAGCCGGGTGTTTTGCACCGCGCCTGACAGTCCGGCGGCCAGAGCGAAGGGTACGGTAAGGCCATCGGCCATGCCGATGACTACGTCGCGCACCAGATTGGTGGCCATGAAGTGAGTCTCGACATGTTCATGCGGCACGATCACACCTCCGGATGAGATTGCAAATATTGCTGTGCACGCCGGACGACATCCCGTTCGCCTCGATACGCCAGTTTGAGCGGTGCATCCTCCAGCGGAATCCACAGCGCTCGCTTGACCTCAACCCGCATCTCGCGAGACACATCATCAATTTGGCCCGACTGATAACGGAACAGATAAAACGAAACGATTTTGAACACCCGTTGCCCATCGCCCCACGAACGCACATATACGTACTTGATATCAGCCAGCTTGGTGATCGGGGTCGCGGTCAGCCCGGTCTCCTCGCGCACCTCGCGCAGGGCCGTCTGCTCGGACTTTTCGCCGGGATCCACCAGGCCCTTGGGCAAGGCCAGCACCACTTTTCGGGCGGCCTTTCGCCCGGGGCGCGCTGAAGAGGCCTCGGTCTGAGGCTCAATGACGGCCATCTGCCAGCCCTCACCGGCCCGTTGCACCACCACCCCTCCGGCGGAGATTTCCCGAACCATGGCCCCCAAGTTAACAGGATTGCTGGACTTAGTCACCGGGAAGCACCCCATGCCGCAGGGCCCTCCCGGAGTAACCGCAGGGGCTCACCGACGTGCCTGGAACTCTGCTCCCGGAACTGGCATCTTAACTGCTAATAAGGGTCGTGGAAAGCTGGGGCGGGCCGGGAGAAATGAGGGTTCCGGTGAAGCATCTGGGCAAAATTATTCGGTCAGTACAGGCGTTTGGCCGCGGCCTATCGGGCCTCTCCAGCCCGGAACGGGCACAGCCTTCCGGCGGCATTGGGCTGGCTCTCGGCGGCGGCTTCGCTCGCGGCATTGCCCATATCGGCGTCCTCAAAGTCCTCGAGGAAGAGAATATCCCGGTGAGTCTGGTGGCTGGCACCAGCGTTGGCGCGCTGATCGGAGCCGCCTACTGCAGCGGCGTCACCATTGCTGAGCTGGAACAAATGTCCAGGCGGGTGCGCTTCAAGGACTTTGCCCGCTGGACTCTGTCGCGCTACGGATTTGCCAGCAATGAGCGCATGATCAAGTTTCTGAGCAGCATTCTGAAGGTTAAGACTTTCGAAGAATTACAGGTTCCTCTGGCCGTGACCGCCACCGATTTTTCCACCGGCGCGGGCGTCGTCTTTCACTCCGGACCCCTGGTCGATCCGGTGCGCGCCAGTTGCGCCTATCCAGGAATGTTTCTCCCCGTAAAAATTCGCGGGCGCATGCTGGTGGACGGCATGCTGGCCCACGCCGTGCCCACGGTTCCTCTGCGCGACATGGGCGCGCAACGCGTGCTGGCGGTGCATCTTCGCGGGACCTGGACCAACGGCGATACCGGTCCCCGGCATCTTTTCGACGTGATCGGCCAGTGCTTCGCCATCGCGCAGGAGATGAACTGCGGAGTATGGAAGGCGGCTGCCGACCTGGTCATCGACCCTGACGTCAACGGATTCAAGTACGACGACTTCGAGCGCTCCGGTGACTTGATTCGGTCCGGAGAAACCGCAGCCCGCGCCGCCTTGCCCGAGATCCGAACGTGGCTGCAGCAACCCGAGTCCGCCCGCAAACCCCAGCCCACCCGCATCGGTCAAACCGCGCCCGCGCCGGCAAAGTAATCCCCTCGCTGCAATGCTGGCCGAAGCTCGACCGGACTGCCCATAGGCGGCTGTCCCCACGCCGTTGTATTAACTGAGAACTGACAACTGAGAGCTGACAACTGATGCAGAACTCCTACTTCATCACCCCACGCGCGGCAATCCCGATATTGTCGCGGGAAGTATTCTTCACCAGATACATCATCTCGTCGGCCTGGCGGATGATTTCGCGTGGCGTCTTGGCGTCGTGCGGATAAGTAGCCACGCCCATGGAGGCGCGGACGTTCAGATTCAGACCTTCTTCCTGGCAGAACATGCTGGTGCGGAGGCTGTCGCGCAGCCGTTTGGCTACGATCAGGGCGGCATCTTTTCCAGTCTGCGGCAGCAGCACTACGAATTCGTCGCCACCATAGCGGAAGGCGTAGTCGATCAATCGCAGCTGCGCTTTGATCAGGTAGCCAATCTCCATCAGCAGCTTGCTCCCCACCAGGTGTCCGTGGGTATCGTTGACCTGTTTAAAATGGTCGAGATCGATGAACACTACGGTGAATTCGTAGCCGTAGCGCGCCGAACGGTAAACCTCGGTCTCCAGCGTCTTGTAGAGATGGCGCGCGTTGTAAAGTCCAGTGCAGTCGTCGGTGATGGTGAGTTCCTGGATTTTCTCCACCGCACGCGCGTTTTCGATGGCAATGGCGGCGTAATCACAAATCGATTGCAGAAAAAATGATTCCTGGTCGGTGAAATTCTCCATCCTCACGTTGACCAGTTGAATGACGCCCAGCACCCGCAGCTTGGAACGCAAGGGCACGCAAATGATGGACCGCGTCTCCCACTGGGTCATCTCGTCGATGCGTTTGGCGAAGCGGGGATCGGTGTACACGTCAGGTACCACCACGCGCTCGCCATGCTTCGCCACCCAACCGGCGATCCCTTCGCCCACTTTCAGGCGGACATTTTTCAGGGCCTCGGAGGCCTTGCCCACCGCGATGGCAAAGTAGAGTTCGTCCCGCTCTTCGTCCACCATCAGCAAAGACCAGTTGTCGGGACGGAAGTATTCCGCCATCTTTTCCATAATGGTCTGCAGGATGGAGTCGAGGTCGAGAGACGAGGTCAGGGCCTTGGCCACATCATGAAAGATGCCCAGTTCCTGCACTTTGCGGTCGGCGGCGGCCTTGGTCATGAACTGCGGTCCTCGATGTCGGCAGGAAGTGTTGAAATTATATGCGGCCCCCGAAAGCGGCGGCAATCAACCTTAGTAACCGGAACCCCTGAAGCCAAGCCCTGAGGCCAGGTTAGGAACGGAACCAGCCCCCCATTGGCCTGACCCTGCGGTTTAGCAGTGCGGTTCTCTCCCACCCCAAATTGATGGGTCCGGAGGGCCTTGGTTAACATATATTTATCTTCAGATTACTCTTAACATCTTGGATGCGGCCAGGGCTAGCAGAAGGCGGCAGGAAGACGGCCAGGTGGAATCCTTTGGGGCACGACTGAAGCGGGAGCGGGAACAGCGCAATATCACGCTGGATGACATTGCTGTGTCCACCAAGATCGGCACCCGCTTTCTGGCCGCCATCGAGGAAGACCGCTTCGATCAGCTCCCCGGCGGGATCTTCAACAAGGGGTTTGTCCGGGCCTACGCGCGCCATCTGGGCATGGACGAGAACCAGGCCATCGCCGACTTCGTGGCCGCCACCGAACCTGTCCTGCCTGAACCGGAACCGCAGGCCGCCCCGGTACTGGCGGCCCTGGCGGAGGCCGTGCCTGAAGCCCAGAAGAAGAGTAGAGGCGATGGCGGTATCCCATGGGGCATTTTCGCCATCGTGCTCCTGATTCTGGCCTGCGGATTTGCGGTTTGGGGCTTCTATTCGCGCGACAAATCCGTCAGTCCCAGCGTCGTGGCTCCTCGCCCTGACAAGCCGGATGTCTCCAGTTTGAGCGGTCAAAAGGATGTGCCCCGCAGTGTGCCCAAGTCTGCCGTGCCGGAGCCGCCCTCCGCGATCTCGCAGTCGGTATCCCCCGAGCCTGAGCCGGGCAGCCGGGAAAGCGCCACCTCCACACCAGCGGCGCGGTCGGCGACGGATGCCGGATTCTTTCACGTGCTGATCAAAGCGCGGCAGGACTCCTGGGTCGCGATTACCGCCGACGGAAAGCAGATTATTCAGGACACGCTCGCCGCTCCCGCGGAACAGTCCATCGCAGCCCGCGACCAGATCGTGATCAAGACGGGCAACGTGGGCGCTCTCGATATCTCTTTCAATGGCAAGAAGCTGGCGACGCAAGGCGAATACAATCAGGTAAAGACCCTCATCTTCGACCCCAGCGGCCTGCGACCCTAGTCCGCCGAAGACAAGCGTCACGCTGCCGGTCGCGCTGGTGCCGAACCTCAAATACCGTTCAACTTCCTGTTATGACCAGCCAGCCGCCCGCGTTCCCCAGTGGCTGTAGCTAAGTTGCTTCCAGCCCCGAAATCATTGCGTCCCGTCCCTTTATTTGGTACGTTTATGTCAGTCCCAAAGTGCTCATTTATAGTCTGTTGCGTGTCTGTCGCGTTCTGACCCCGCCCACCAGGAAGTAAAGTCCAGATCGCCGGCCCAAATCGCTCGAAGGAGAAGCTGCTTGTCATCCCGTAATCGCTATCTTTTTACGTCCGAATCCGTAACCGAGGGCCATCCCGATAAGATGGCCGACCAGATTTCTGATGCCATCCTCGATGCCTGTCTGGCCGAAGATCCCTCCAGCCGGGTGGCCTGTGAAACTCTGACCGCCACCGGCCTGGTCGTCATCGCGGGTGAAATTACCACCAAGGCTTACGTGGATTTTCAATCGCTGGTGCGCGGCACGATCTCCTCCATCGGATACAACAACGCGCTCTACGGTTTTGAT
Organism: Terriglobia bacterium; assembly: GCA_963758435.1. Classification (GTDB taxonomy): domain Bacteria; phylum Acidobacteriota; class Terriglobia; order Terriglobales; family Acidobacteriaceae; genus JAIQFF01. The sequence goes on from CAVWVN010000003.1 coordinate 68,770, forward strand.
TCGAACACCTGTGCCGTCATCTCCAGCATCAACAAACAGTCCGGCGACATCGCCATGGGCGTAGACACCGGCGGCGCCGGCGACCAGGGAATGATGTTTGGATATGCTTGCAACGAAACTCCGGAGCTCATGCCCACCCCGATCTCGCTGGCCCATAAGTTGACCATGCGTCTTTCCGACGTCCGCAAGCATGGCCGCCTGCCCTACCTGCGCCCCGACGGGAAATCGCAGGTGACGGTGGAATACGACAAGAACCACAATCCGATCCGGGTGGATGCGGTGGTCGTTTCAACGCAACACTCGGAGACCGTGGGCAACGAGGAACTGCGCAGCGATGTCCTGAAACACGTCATTCAAGCCACGATCCCTGCCCAGTTGCTCGACGAAGACACCAAGTATCACATCAATCCCACCGGACGGTTTGTGATTGGCGGTCCCATGGGCGATACCGGCCTCACCGGACGCAAGATTATCGTGGATACCTACGGCGGCATGGGTCGTCACGGCGGCGGCGCATTCAGCGGCAAGGACCCGACCAAAGTTGATCGTTCGGCCGCTTACATGGCCCGGCACATCGCCAAGAACATTGTTGCTGCGGGTCTGGCAGATCGCTGCGAGGTCCAGCTCGCCTATGCCATCGGCGTGGCCGAACCGGTCAGCATCCTGGTGGAAACGTTCGGCACCTGCAAAGTCGATCCCGACACGATTCCCGATCTGGTGCGCGCCAATTTCCACCTGACTCCGAAGAGTATTATTGACTCGCTGAACCTGCGCCGCCCGATCTACTGTAAGACCGCGGCTTACGGACACTTTGGCCGGAGCGATCCCGACTTCACCTGGGAAGCCACGGACAAGGCGGTCAAACTGGCCAGCGATGCTGGTCTGCGCGAGCCCGCTGCGCAAGGAGTCCGCAAGTAGAGTCTGCGACCAACAAGGACACGAAGGTGCACCCAGGAACTCCAAACGGCGACTCTTCTTCGTGTTACTTTGTGTCTTTGGTGGTTCAATCAATTCAATAACGCACGCGCCACAGGAGAAGTATGTCGACAACACCGACCCAGCTGAATTGTGATGTGAAGAGTGTGGATTTTGCCGATCTGGGCAAGAAGAGGATCGACTGGGCCAACCAGTCCATGAGAGTCCTGCAGATCATTCGCAAGGAATTCATCAAGAACCAGCCGCTGAAAGGCATTCGTGTATCCGCCTGCCTGCACGTCACCGCCGAAACCGCAAACCTGGCCATTTGCCTGCGGGATGGCGGAGCCGACGTCGTGCTCTGCGCCTCGAATCCTCTGTCCACGCAGGATGACGTTGCTGCCAGCCTGGTGCGCGATCACAATATTCCGGTCTTCGCCATCAAGGGCGAGGACAACGATACTTACTACAGCCACATTCTTGCCGCCATCGACCACAAGCCCCATATCACCATGGACGACGGCGCCGACCTCGTCACCCTGCTGCACACCAAGCGCCAGGACGCGCTCGATGGGGTAATCGGCGGCACCGAGGAAACCACCACGGGTGTGATTCGCCTGCGCGCCATGGCCAAGGAGGGCGTGTTGCGGTTCCCCATCATTGCGGTCAACGATGCCGATACCAAGCACCTGTTCGACAACCGCTATGGCACCGGCCAATCCACCATTGACGGCATCATCCGCGCCACCAACTTCCTGCTGGCAGGATCAAAATTTGTAGTCGCCGGCTACGGCTGGTGTGGACGAGGCCTGGCCAGCCGCGCCCGCGGCGCCGGAGCTGAAGTCATTGTCACCGAGGTCGATCCTACGAAGGCGCTCGAAGCACACATGGACGGCTTCCGAGTGATGTCGATGGCCGAAGCCGCCAAATTGGGCGATGTATTCTGCACCGTCACCGGCAACAAGAGCGTTCTGACCAAAGAACACTTCGATGTCATGAAAGACGGCGCCATCATCTCCAACTCCGGACACTTCAATGTGGAGATCGATATCGTGGCCCTGGAGAAAATGTCGTCCTCCAAACGCACCACTCGCAGCTCCGTCGAAGAGTACTCGTTGCGCGATGGACGCAAGATCAACCTGCTGGGCGAAGGCCGCCTCATCAACCTGGCCGCCGCCGAGGGCCATCCCCCGTCCGTTATGGACATGAGCTTTGCCGACCAGGCGCTCTCCGCCGAGTTCATGGTGAAGAATTACACGACTCTGGAGAAGCGTGTCTACAGAGTCCCCGAAGACCTCGACAGGCGCGTCGCCAAGCTGAAGCTGGAGTCGGTCGGCATCAAGATCGACAAGCTGACGCCGGAACAGGAAGAATATCTGGCGGGGTGGAGCGAGGGGACTTAGTTTTCAGTACTCAGTTTCCAGTTCCCAGAGGGGCGGCGCCAGCTGCCCCTTTTGTTCTGAGAGCTGAGATCCAGGAACTGACATCGGACGCCAAACTCCGCTGGAGTCCGATGGGGCCTCGGTATCAAACCTGTCTGGGCACTGTGTTAGATTAAATTTCCCATGAAAATCGTCGCGGAATGGGCCCTCGACGTTGCCGATCGTCTCGGCGCATCCTACGCCGATGTTCGTGTGGCCGACGACCGACACCGCGGGCTTTCCACCAAAAACGGCAAGGTGGGCAGCGCCTCGGTGGCGGAGTCCCTTGGGTTCGGGGTGCGTGTCATTGCCGACGGCGCCTGGGGTTTCGCCGCCTCGGATGATCTCGCCCGGGCCGCGGTTGAAGCTACCGCCGCGCGCGCGGTTGAAATTGCCAAAGCATCTTCGCGGGTCAAGCTGCATGACATTCAGTTGGCCCCTGAAAAGGCCGTGACGGCAGAGTGGACTTCACCCTTCCAGATCGATCCCTTTAGCACGTCGGTCGAGCAGAACATCGAGCTGCTGCTGAAGATCGATTCCGAATTGCGCTCCGTGCCCGGCGTCACGCTGGCGGAGGCCAACCTGAACTTCCGCCGTGAGGAGCAATGGTTTTTCTCGTCCGAAGGCGCCAACATACATCAGACGAAATACACCACCGGAACCGGTTACGCGGCGCACGCTTTTGCGGGAAGCGAAATCCAGAAGCGCTCCTATCCCAATTCCTACGGCGGGCAATGGCAGAACAAAGGTTACGAACTGGTGGAAGAACTGAAGCTGGTGGAAAATGCGCGCCGGGTGGGCGAGGAAGCGGTCGCGCTGCTCACCGCTGACCAGTGTCCCGAGGGCGTTTTCAATATTATTCTCGATGGTTCGCAGCTGGGACTGCAGATCCACGAGTCGGTCGGACATCCCATTGAACTCGACCGGGTGCTGGGCATGGAAGCGAATTTCGCCGGAACGTCATTTCTTACGCTCGACAAGCTGCGCTCCCTGCGTTACGGCAGCGAACTGGTGAACATCGTTGCGGACGCGCGCCAGGAGCACGGCCCCGGACTCGGCACTTTCGCCTTCGACGACGAAGGCGTCCCGGCACAATGCACGCCCATCATCACCAAAGGTCTCTTCACCGGATATCTAAGCTCCCGCGAGACCGCGCACACCATCGGCGCCAACCGCTCGGGTGGAACGCTGCGCGCCGAGGGCTGGAACCGACTGCCCATCATTCGCATGACGAACATCAGCATTCATCCGGGCGATAAGCCATTGACCAGGGAGCAGCTCATCGCTTCCACCGATGACGGCATTTACATGGGGACCAACCGCTCCTGGTCGATTGATGACAAACGCTACAACTTCCAGTTCGGCTGCGAAGCAGGATGGGAAATCAAGAACGGCAAGCGCACCCGCATGCTGAAGAACCCGTCGTACAGCGGAATTACTACTGAGTTTTGGAACTCGATGGATGCCATCTGCTCCCGCGATGAGTGGACATTGTGGGGCACGCCGCACTGCGGCAAGGGCCAGCCGCAACAGGTGATGGGCACAGGGCACGGGGCGGCCCCGGCAAGATTTGCCGGTGTCAAAGTAGGAAGTGCATACAAGGGAACGTGAAAGAAGGCTGCTCGTCTTCGTCTCTCCGTTTTGCGGAGAGACAGGGAGGCGCTTGCCGGATGCTGACCAAAGACCAAGCCGCGGACATCTTCGAAAAGTTAAAAAAGTATTCGACCGCCGATGAGGTCGAAGCCCTGATCTATGGCGGCAAATCTGCCTTGACCCGCTTCGCCAACAACACCATCCATCAAAATGTCGCCGAGGAAAGCTACTCCGTCTCGGTGCGGGCGGCGTTCGGGGGACGCACCGCACGGGCCACCACCAATAAGTTGGACGACCAGAGTTTGCAACGAGTGGTGCAGGCGTCCGAGAGTCTGGCCAAGGTTCAGCACCCTGATCCGGACCTGCTGCCTATGCCGGATGCGGGCGAGTCGGCCACAAAAGCCAGGCCCAGCCGGCATTTTGCCCAGACGGCAGGGCTCACTCCGGGGTTGCGCGCTGCTGCCGTCGAGAAAATCGTGCAGGTGGCGACCCGTAATAAGCTGACGACCGCCGGCATCTTTTCCTGTGCGGAAGGGGTGGAGGGAATCTTCAACTCGCGCGGGTTGAACGATTGGCATGCACATACCTCCTCCGAGATTTCTATCACCATGCTCGCGGGCGACTCTTCGGGATGGCAGAAGGCGAACTCTCCTGACGTAACGCAACTGGATCCGACCGAACTGGCGGTAATCTCCGCACGCAAAGCGCTGGAGTCTGCCCGTCCCCGTGAAATTTCTGCCGGCAAGTACACGGTCATCCTGGAGCCCGCGGCGGTGCTCGACATGGTCGGCTTCATGTTCTTCGATTTTGGAGGCCTGTCGATCCTCGATCAGCGGTCTTTTCTGAACAATCGCGTTGGTACGCAAATCTTCGGTCCGAACATCAATATCTGGGACGATGCGGCGCATCCTCTGCAGTCCGGCACGCCCTTTGATGGCGAAGGCGTTCCGCGGCAGCGCGTGCATTTGGTGGAGAATGGCGTGGTTAAACGCTTAGTGTACGCGCGTGCCACCGCAAAAAAGATGGCCCAGTCAGAATACAAAGACAAGGTTGGTCCGGTGGCGGCCACGGGACACGGCTTCTCTCTTCCCAACGAGATGGGCGAGGCCCCGATGAACATTGTCTTCGGCACGCCCCAGGATCCAAAGACGGTCGATCAAATGATTTCGTCCACCGAGCGTGGCGTCCTGGTGACACGACTCTGGTACATCCGCGAAGTCGATCCCTACGAAAAAATTCTGACCGGCATGACCCGCGACGGCACGTTTTACGTGGAAGGTGGCAAAGTGCGGCACGGAATTCTGAACTTCCGCTTCAACGAGAGCCTGATTCATATGCTTTCGAATGTCGAGGCGATGGGAACCCCGGTGCGGGCCAGCGGCGAAGAATCCTTCGATATGGTGGCGCCGGCGATGAAAGTCCAGGACTTTAATTTCACGGAAGTGACGAAGTTTTAGGGGCAGCTGTCAGCCCTCAGCCCTCAGCCTTCAGCAATACCATGGATTCCAGCCGTTTCGGATCCCCCAAGCTCCAGATTCGCCTTCGGCCGGAACGCCGACAGTTGAGAGCTGACGGCTGATAGCCAGCTCCGCCCCAGCAGCACCACAATCTTCTTGCAATTCCATGATCCGCAAGGCTTTACCCCTACTAGTTCCATGACTTCCGTAACTTTTATCTGCTGGTTCCCCGGTGTAATCTGCCTCACGTAATGTCGAACAATGGGCGATTTGCGGAAGACGCGAATACCGGTGCAGGCGGGGAGCTTCGTAAGCAAAACTCAGCGGCCGCTGACGCCGTGAATCGCGAGCCCGCAGCCGCCAAAGCCGTCCGCGCACGTTATCCGGACATGCAAAGCGCAGTGCGCTTTCCCATCAAGCTGCCGATTTCGGTGAAATCGAAATCCGGCGCCAGCGCAGCCGAGACCGACAACATCTCCGCCAACGGCGTGCTCTTCCATGTGGATTCAGAAATGCCGGTGGGGTCGATGGTGGACTTCACCATTTCGCTGCCCGCCGATGTGGTGGGAGCGGATGCCGATGTGCAGCTCGACTGCCGCGGCCGCGTGGTCCGAAATTTTGAAGAGGATGGCCGCCGCGGCGTTGGCGTAGTCATCGACGAATACCATTTTGAGCGCCGCTGAAGTCAAGGAACTGAAGTTTAAGGAAACCGATGGCCAGCACCGCCGCCAGTATGGAAGTGAACGTTGAGCAGCCGCAAGAGGTTGACGGCCAGTTCATCCGCGTGATCGTGGCTGACACGCAAGCCATCTTCCGTGCCGGACTGCGCAAGATCTTTGCTCTGGAAGACGACATCCGAGTGGTGGGACAATCCGAAACCATTTCCCAAACCCTTTCCGCCGCCAAGAAATTTACTGCCGACATCCTGATCTTTGAAGCCGCCCTGGCGCAGAATCCGGTGGACGCCATTTCGGACTTGATGCGGCAAACCCCGGGCCTTCGCCTGGTGGTCGTCACCCAGGAGCCCAATCAGGAACTCACCCTCGAACTTCTGCGCCGTGGAGTACACGGAATTGTTTCCCGCGAGGTCGAGCCCGAACTCCTGGTGGAGTGCCTGCGCAAAGTCTCCGAAGGCCACCCCTGGCTGGACAGCCGCGGCACCCAGTGGGTGCTCGAAGCCTATCGCACCCAGGGCTCGCGTCCCACCTCACCCCGGCCCAAGGTGCAGTTGACTCCGAAAGAATCGCTCATCGTTTCCTGTGTGACCCAGGGCATGAAGAACAAGGAAATCGCGCTGCGCGTGGGCACCACCGAACAGGTGGTCAAGAACTACCTGCGCAAGGTGTACGACAAACTGGGCGTGGCTGACCGCCTGGAACTGGCATTGTTCTGCCTGCACAATCGCGTCCTGGATGCAAACATTAAAACGCCGGCCGCCCCGGTTCCGTCATCGGGAAATGGCAGCACTCCCGATCTGGTGGCCGCGACCACCGAACCCGTCACTAAGCCTTCCTGACCTCGCTGCCGCACCCAGTTGCGGTAGAATCAAAGCGCAACAATTTTCTCCGCATCAAAAACACCCCAGGGAGAGATGGCCGAGTGGCTGAAGGCGCACGCTTGGAAAGCGTGTTTACTCGAAAGGGTAACGTGGGTTCGAATCCCACTCTCTCCGCCACTTTTTAAAGCACTAACTGGCCTTGCGCACCGTTAAGTTGCCAAGCCCACTACCTTTGTGTGCACTTGGGCCATTTCGTCGGTGATTACGTCCCCTGGCTCGGGGGGATGCCCCCGAGGATCACGGCCGCGGTTTGCTGAACTCGCTTCCAGTTCCGTTCGTGGATTGGAACTCGCGATCTTGGACTCCTGGTGTTGACCTTTGAGGCAGCGTCGCCGCGCGGTTCAAGCTGCGCGTGGCTGAGGTTGGCGGTCGTCAGCAGCAGGAATAACGCCGAACCTGGCTGGCAGGCCTGCAATCCGTAGCACAATCGCATCGAGAAGCCGGTCGGACAAGATTCTCGGCAGTGCAGTCAGAAGGCCGGCATGCTTTCCTACTCGATATCGGGGTCGCGGCCGACGAGCTGTAAGGGCATGGTGCACTGCCTCGGCGACAACATCGGGTGAACTGCCATTCATTTCCCGTTCATAGGCACGGTTGGCAAATCCCTTCAGCATTTCGCCATACTGCTGCACACCAACCGGCGGCAGCTTGCCGACTACCCCGCCGACATCGCCAAGCGTTTTCTCGACTGCAGGGGTCTTGATGGCTCCAGGTTCTACCGTGCAAACGTGGATACCGAACGGATGCAACTCCAGGCGCAGCGTGTCGCTGAATGTTCCAAACGCGCTTTTGCTTGCGTTGATCGGACTGCCGAACGGTATCGCGATGTGCGCGCCCACAGAACTGATATTCACGATTCGGCCGCGAGATTTGCGGATCGAGGGAAGGAATGCCTGAATCACCGCTAACTGCCCAAAGACGTTGACTTCGAATATTTCTTGCAGATCACCCAGCGGAACATATTCGATCGGTCGCATCATGCCTATCCCCGCCACATTGACCAGCCCATCCAAACCCGCGGCATCGAGATGAGCCGCGACCTGCCTGGCTGCGGCACCGATCGAAAGGCGATTCGTGACGTCCATGATCACAGGAGTGAGAGCTGGGCCGAATTCAGCTCGCAATCTTTCACCGTCTTCTGATTTCCGAACGGTCGCAACAATCCGCCATCCAGACTGGATCATCCGTGCGACGCAGGCCCGTCCGATCCCGCTCGAAGCACCCGTAATCACTGCCGATTTTTTGTCGATAGAATTCATAATTCAATCTCCTGTTGAAAATTCCCGCGCCGGGCAAGGGCGGTACCTCAGCGCCTTTTTTCTCCTGCAATCTCCCAGAAATCCTGGAATGTTTTCTCCAGCCAGGCATGGGGATCGCCTTTTGGTCGCATGGCCCAGATCAGCAAAGTGCCGAGAACATTGCGCTGAAGGGTCATGGCCAGCTCAGCGGGTTCCTGATCGCGGCGGACTTCCCCGCGCTTCTGTCCCAGGGCACAGATTTTCGCGAGACGTGTCCGGCCAAGCGCCAGCGTGTCCCGCATGATTCCGCGTACATCATCCTGCGCAACGAAGGTGGTGAGCAGGCTGCGGGTGAGAGAAGGACTGCCTACAAGTTCCTCCACGATCCTGTGGATAAAACGGTGGAATACCTCGCGAATAGAAATCTCTCCCGCTTCCGCTTCTTGCAATGCCGCCGATATCTTCCCCATCTGCTTTTCGGATAACACCAGCAAAACATGTGCTTTTGTCGGAAAGTAGTTGAAGAAAGTCCCTTGGCCGACGTCAGCGGCTTCGGTGATGTCCTCTGTCGTGGTCTCGAAGAACCCGCGTTCTGCAAAGAGTTCCATAGCCGTCCGGTACAGTTTCTCCCGGGTCTCAAGCCTGCGCCGCTCGCGGCGGCCTGACTTGACCGGGGCCGTTGTCGATGTCTTTCGGTCTTTCGCCATAGCCTGTCGATTTCCCAACTTTTCCTTGCATCCCTCATGCACGACTGCTACTCGTATATGAGTATGACTCATAATAGTTGGATTCAAGAATTGTTTGTCAAGGGAACCGCATCCAAAGTCCTATAAGGAGGAGAAATGAAAATTCTATTGGCAGGCGCGACCGGCGCCATCGGCAGGCGACTGATCCCAATGCTCGTCAAGGCAGGACACACCGTGACGGGAACCACTCAGCATCCAGAAAAGATGATGACGATCCATTCGGCGGGCGCGACCCCGATGCAGATGAACGCCCTGAATGAGAAGGATGTCCTTGCCGCGGTGCAGAAGGCGCAGCCCGAAATCATCATTCATCAACTGACAGCCATACCGGCCAATCTTAACTTGCGCCATTTTGACGAGGAATTCGAGTTGACCAACCGGCTCCGCACCGAGGGAACGGACCACCTGCTAGCCGCCGCGCGGGCGGCAGGCGTCCGCAGGTTCATTGCTCAAAGTTACGCCGGATGGTACGCCAGAACAGGAGGTTGGATTAAAACCGAGGACGATCCCCTGATATCGAGTGGTATCTCCGATGGTCGCAAGACGCTCGAAGCAACGATGCACGTGGAAACGGCGACGCTCCTGGAGAAAGCGATAGAGGGCTTCGCTCTGCGCTACGGGTCTTTCTACGGACCGGGCACATCGCTTGCCCCGGGAGTCTGGTTCTTCGAAGGTGTTCTGCAGCGGCGCGTCCCCATTGTGGGAGGAGGAACGGGGTATTGGTCGTTCATTCACATTGACGACGCAGCCGCAGCCACCCTTGCCGCGGTTTATTCCCCTAACCCCGGACTCTACAACATTACCGACGATGAACCTGCTCCAGTCTCAACCTGGCTCCCAGTCCTTGCGGAAGTCTTAGGAGCCAAATCTCCAAGACGCGTACCAAAGTGGCTTGCCCGGTGGGCGGTCGGTGAGTACGGGGTGGCGGTCATGACCGAACTGCGAGGATCCTCAAACCGCAAGGCAAAATCGCGGCTTCCCTGGAAACTCAAGTGGCCAACCTGGCGACAGGGATTCAAGGAGGGATTTGAAAACCGGGTTCGACCGATCAGGAATGGGACCACTCGTGCGATTGCCTGATGGGCAGGCCGCTGTTTTTCAGCATCCGAACGCAGCTTGTTCGGACGACGAGCATACGAATCTGGAGGATGAAATGAAGTTCGCTCGAATTGTATGCGGGATTGCGGCGGCCAATATCGCATTCTTGGGATATCAGCAGGAGGCGTTGTCAAGCGAGTACGAGGGAAGGGTCACCGGCGAACCGGCGTTTTGCGTAAGTGTGAGCTTGGTTGAGCGAACAAGAAAAAGCTATCATTAAAACCAACACAGGAGGGCACGGGCATGAAATCTCAACTAATGGTGGTGGGTCTCGGAGGATCGCTCGCAAAGCATTCCAGTAGCTTGGCTGCCCTCAAAATCGCCCTGGATGGGGCCGGCGAGGCGGGAGCTCAAACTGAACTTCTCGATATCCGGCAACTTTCGCTGCCCATGTATGAGCCCGCCGCCGAGTCAGATCCGCCTGATTCGGTACGAGCGATGTGCGACGCAGTTCACAAAGCGGATGGGCTTATCTGGAGCAGTCCGATGTACAACGGGACCATCAGCGGTTCTTTCAAGAACGCCTTGGACTGGCTAAAGCTCCTGGGCGATCGCAATCCTCCTTACTTGACGGACAAAGTAGTTGGCTTAATTAGTACTGCAGGTGGTATGCAGGGTTTGCAAGCGGTAAACACGATGGAATTCGTGGTACGCGCGCTTCGTGGCTGGGCTGTTCCCCTGGTGATGCCAATCGCCCAGGCCTGGAAAGCATTCGATGGAAAGGGTATACCGCAAGACCCTCAGTTGACCGAACAACTTCATGCATTGGGAAGAGAGGTGGCAAGGGGTTCTTGCCAGTTTGCGCTCGAACCGCCGACGATAGCTGACGCGAGAAAAGCAGAGGCCGAAACGACGCCACTCAGCGACCAGGAAGCGAAATCCGCTTAGAAGCCTGGTTCTTGGGGTTGCGGCGATCTGGGAAAACAGCATCGTACGGGGTGCAGTAGTGAGGGGACGGCGGCGACTCTTTTCTTGAACGGTGGGCCAGCGCACGACATGAGCATCAAAGGCGCGACCAAACAATTTCCGAAACAAGCGGGGATCGGTCGCTCTAGGCGCCCAGAAGAAATCGCCGACTCGCACATTCGTGGTTGTCGCCCGCGGCGAAATGCGCGGGAGCGAAATAGGCTGAATCCAGCCAGACGCAGGACGTCGACGAGGTAAGAATGCCCCGATTGCTTTCGGTAAATGTCGGTCTTCCGCGTGACATGACCTGGAACGGCAGGACTGTCCGAACCGCGGTCTGGAAATCTCCCGTCAAGGGACGACGGGTGGTGCGCAAGCTCAATGTTGCTGGCGACGGGCAGGCGGACCTTGCTGGCCATGGTGGCGAGCAGCGCGCGGTCTTTGTTTATCAGATGGGGTCCTATCATTACTGGGAACAATTTCTGGGTCGGAATGATTTTAGTTTCGGCCAGTTCGGAGAAAACTTCACGGTTGACGGACTTGGTGATGACGAGGTCTGCATCGGCGATCGATACCGAATTGGTGATGCGATATTTGAAGTGACACAGCCGCGTGTAACTTGCTACCGCGTCGGTATTCGCATGAATGAACCTCGGATGGCAGCCCTGCTCGTAGCACATCACAGACCAGGATTCTACTTTCGGGTGTTGCAGGAAGGAGAAGTTGGGGCAGGCGACGAGATCGTGAAAATCGCCGATGGTCCAGAACGGGTCACCGTGGCCGAAATTGATGCTCTCCTGTATCTGCCTGGACATTCTCGCGAACAACTGGAACGCGCGCTTCGGATTCCTGCGCTTAGCTCGGGCTGGCAAAGTTCTTTCCAGGCGATACTCCAACAAGAGTCGAGCGCGAAGGCTGTGGCGGGGAATCCGGGACTCGCAAGTGAAGAGCCGGCGCCAGCATGGCCCGGATTTAGACAAATGCGAGTTGCGCAGATTCGTGAGGAAAGCGATAGCGTGACGTCCTTCATTCTCGCGCCGATCGACGGACAACCTCTTCCTGCCTTCCAGCCTGGCCAATTTGTTGTCTTGCGTTTGCGTGTCGATCCGGACAAGCCTCCGGTTCTTCGCAGCTATTCGTTGTCCGACCTGCCAGGTGCCGATCACGTCCGCATCAGCGTCAAGCGCGAATCGAATGGGATCGGAAGTTCATTTCTGTGCAATCGCACCCAACAGGGCGATGTATTAGACGTCAGCGCACCACGAGGAGTGTTTACTCTCCGGTCCGGCGAGAATCCTGTTGTCCTGATAAGCGCCGGAGTCGGGGCAACTCCCGTAATGTCGATGCTGCACGCACTGGCGGCCGAACGATCGGAACGAGAGGTCTGGTGGATCTATGGAGCACGCAATGGCGCCCAGCATTTGTTTGCAAAAGAATCGCGTTTTCTACTCAAACAGCTCTCTCGCGGACGAAGCTACATCGTGTACAGCCAGCCCGCTTCCACCGACCAACCAGAGATGGACTTCGATGCTTCTGGGCACATTGACACAGCTTTGCTGAAGAAGATTAGCGTCTCGCGGAAGAGCGACTTCTATCTCTGTGGTCCAACGTTATTCTTGCAGAACATGCGCGATGGGCTCCGAGATTGGGGTGTGCTCGCCGAAAACGTGCACATGGAAGTCTTCGGTGTTCTTGAGGGTATTACGCCTGGAATGGCGCGGATCGATCGCGCTCCGCACTTGCCACAGGGGCCGCCCAGCAGTGGCCCTTCAGTTTCGTTTGCGCGCAGCGGGATCACGATCGCATGGGATCTCAAATATCAGAGTTTGCTCGAACTGGCGGAGGCATGCGACGTTCCGGTGAGATGGTCGTGCCGGACTGGAGTGTGCCACACCTGCATGACTGGTCTGATTAGCGGATCAATTAGTTATAACCCTGAACCGCTCGAGAGACCGGCTCCCGGAAATGCGCTGGTGTGTTGCTCACAGCCGGACGTGAGTGTCGTTCTTGATCTCTGAGAGGAGCAAGGTCAGGCAACCGATGAGTCAGGTTTCACTACGCGGGTTGGTTGCTTGTTCCAGTACCCCTGCGTCATAGCATTTGGTTTGAAAATTCCGCTCTCGCTTCCCCCGTTGGTCAACAATCTGATCTGCCAGTCGATAACACAAGCGCGTCTATCGACTGATGACCGATCAGCGACCTTCTCTCCGGCGGCGATGTTCGTCCGGCGCAAGTGATTCGTGTACCCTATTTACTTGGTTGACTCGAACGCATTGATACCGCTATTCACACACGCGTTAAGGTGTTTTCGAAAAGGCGGCCAGTGTGACTCTTTATTGTCATTTTTATTGCCCCGCTTTTGTCGCGGGCCCAGAACGCTCCCCAGCCTAACCTGGGCCTCCGCATTATCGTGGTGGGTTCGGCAGACGAGGCGGGGCAAATCCTTGACAGCCTGAAACAAGGTGCCGATTTTGCTTCACTCGCCAAAGAGAAATCCACCGATGCGACCGCCGCCGATGGCGGTTACATGGGGAAGATAGATCCCTCAACCCTACGTCCAGAGCTGCGGGAAGCGTTAAAGGGCATAGGACCAGGGCAAGTCACCGGCATTATCAAGCTCTCACCTGGCTTCGCCATTGTGAAGGTCTTGCCTCTCTCCGAGTCTCCGGATATCAAGAACGCCAGCCCGGCGCGCAATCTGCCGACTGCCGCAACCGGAATCATCCGCTACGCCCCCAATGTGGGTGGAAAAAACGAGGCCGACCTGGCGTTCCGCAGTTTGCCTAAGCCCAACGGCTGGAGCCAGGATTTACGCTGGATTATGCGAGATTCGGAAGAAATCTCTTTCTGCCATGATCGATCAGGCTCGAGAACAACCAATTGCTGGATAAAAAGGACAATCCTCTGGAAGCGCACTCGACCGCATCGAGGAGCACTACGGTCTGGCGAATCTGTACGCGTATCAGGGAGCCATGGACAAGGCGGTGGCGCAGTGGGAGTCTGCCTACCGGATCGCCGCGACCCAGCTGCCTGGAGCCATGCCTGAACTCGAGGAGGTATTGGGGATTGCCTATCTGCACAAATCCGAAATGGAGAACGATGTCTATCGTCATCCCGGCGATCGCTGCATTTTTCCGCCACGGCCGGGGATGAGGTATGAGAAGACCGGCGATTCGCAGAAAGCGATTGAATACTTCCTGAAATATCTCGACGGGAAACCTGACGTGCTGGATGTGCGCTGGTTGTTGAACCTGGCCTACATGACCCTCGGCGGCTACCCGGGACGGGTGCCGCAGAAATACCTGATTCCGCTTTCGGCATTCGAATCCAAAGAACGCGTGCCCAGATTCGTTGACGTGGCCTCCGCGGCGGGAATCGACACTTTCGGCGAGTCGGCCGGCATCATCGTGGATGATTTCGACAATGACGGCCTGCTCGACGTAATGCTTTCTGACTACGACCAGTGCGGGGCGATGCATTTCTTCCACAACAATGGCGACGGAACCTTTTCGGACCGGACCAAGCAAGCCGGCCTCGACGCACAATTGGGCGGCTACAGCATGATTCAGACCGACTACAACAACGATGGATGCCTCGACGTTCTGGTATTGCGCGGGGCCTGGGAGTTCCCGCAGAGAAAATCGCTGCTGCGGAACAATTGCGACGGAACTTTTACCGACGTCACTGCCCAGAGCGGGCTGGCCGAACCGGCGACCAGCACGCAGGCGGCGGCCTGGGCGGACATTGACAACGACGGCCTCTTGGACCTGATTGTGGGCAACGAGAACGGTGGCCTGCAGCTCTTCCACAACAAGGGTGACGGCACTTTCGAGAGACATCGCCCGCGCTGCCGGAGTCGAGCGCGGAGGGTTCATCAAGGCTGTGGCTGCCGCTGACTACGACAACGATGGGTATGTGGATTTCTATGTTTCAGTCATGAACGGTACGCACTACCTCTATCACAACAACCATAATCTGACTTTTACCGAGGTCAGTTTCGAGGCCGGCGTCAACAAGGTCAGGCAGAGTTCGCCCGCATGGTTCTTCGACTATGACAATGACGGTTGGCCAGACTTGTTCGTGGGAAGCTACTTCGTGTCGCTGGAAGAAAACATGCGCAGCTATCTCGGCCTTTCGCCGAATGCCGAGACTCTTAAACTGTTCAAGAACATGAAGGACGGAACTTTCCAGGACGTTACCCGGCAGGTGGGGCTCGACAAGGTATTCATGCCCATGGGGGCCAACTTTCGGTGACATCGACAACGACGGATATCTCGACATCTATCTGGGCACCGGAAATCCCTCCTACGCTTCTCTGCTGCCGAATGTGATGCTGCGCAACCACGATGGCAAGTTCTTCACCGACGTGACCGCCTCATCCGGCACAGGCGATCTCCATAAAGGGCACGGCGTGGCCTTCGCCGATATCGACAACGATGGCGATGAAGACCTGCTGGCCCAGATCGCGGGCGCTACGCCCGGAGACTCGCATCCCTTCCGCCTTTTCGAAAATCCCGGCAACGGCAATGATTGGGTCAACCTCCATCTGGTGGGGGTGAAGAGCAATCGCGCTGCCATTGGCGCACGCATTAAACTCACAGTCGCAAATGCGCGAGGCGAGCAGCGTTCCATCTATCGCACGGTCGGCAGTGGGGGATCTTTCGGAGCTTCCCCTTTGGCCCAGCATATCGGCCTGGGAAAATCGTCGCGCATTATCGAGCTGGAAATCTGGTGGCCGGCCAGCAATACGCGGCAGACTTTTACCGGTGTCGGCAAGAATCAATTCCTTGAAATCAAGGAGTTTGCGAAAGATTACAAGAAGTTGGACCGGCATCCGTTTCGCCTTGGCGGATCGAAGCGGCCTGCGGCCATGCCACTAAAGTGGGGTACCGGCAGCGCATCGGGGAAGGTAAACTGACAGGGCTGTCCTTGGAATCGGTTATGAAGCGTTGGGCCCTGCTGGCGACCCTCCTCGTGGTTACGGCCTGCCCCGTTTGGGGTGTGCAAAAGTATGACGTTCGCGGCCTGGTATTGAAAGTGGACGGGCCGCACAAGACCATGCTGGTTTCCTGTGAGAGCATCCCCGGCTACATGGAAGCCATGGCCATGCCTTTCACGGTGCGCGAGCCGAAAATGCTGGAAGGCCTGCAGCCGGGCACGTGCGGTGGAGTTTATGCTGGTGGTAGATGGGGACTCTTCCTACGCCGACAACGTACGGGCGCGGGCGTTTGAGAATCTGGAACTGGACCCTACGCAAGCCCGCCGGATGAAGCTTCTTGAAAAGATAGTGGCGCCCAGTTCCTCCCTGCCTGGTGCGCTCGCGATAGGTCAGCCGGTTCCTGATTTCACTTTGACCGACCAGAATCGGCAACAGGTCAGGCTTTCTCAGTTTGCCGGCAAAGTCGTGGCTGTGACTTTTGTTTACACTCGTTGTCCGTTTCCCAACTATTGTTTTCGCCTTTCGAATAATTTTGGGCAATTACAGAAACGGTTCAAAGCACAAATGGGGCGGGAACTGGTACTCCTGACTATTGTGATCGATCCCGCCAACGATGGCCCGGAAGCTCTGACTAAATATGCCCGCATTTGGAAGGCGGATTCTGACGGCTGGCACTTCCTGACCGGGACTCTGCCAGAAATTCAGCAGATTTCCGGCAGATTCGACATGAACTTTTATCCCGATGAAGCATTGCTGGTGCACTCCTTTCATACCGCTGTCATCGACGGCCAAGACCGGCTCGCTGCAAATCTGGAAGGAAATGACTTTAGCGCCCAGCAACTGGGGGATTTGGTAGAGACATTGCTTAACCGCCGGAAATAGCTCGGGTTGAGGCTCGCGTTTCCCTGGGCGCAACAAACCGTAGAGCCCAGGAGTACCACGCACAGTTTCCACTCCGCAGACTACACTGACAATGATGGCTTCTTCTCGCCGAGATTTCCTGAAGATTTTAGGTATAGGTGCCGCTGCCCGAATGTCGACGCACTCCATGTCGACGGTTTCGGCCGCGAGTAGTGGCGGTCTCATCCGTCTTGACAACAATGAAAACGCATATGGCCCGTCAGAGAACGTGGTCGAGGCCATACGCATGGCTGATGCGGATGCCAGACGCTTTCCGTCAGACGCAGACGTATCTCGACTGGCAGACCAGATTGCTCAGTCTCACAAGGTCAGGGTGGACCAAGTAGTGCTTGGCGCTGGCTCCACCGAAATTCTTCGCATGGCGAGCTGCGTCTTTCTTGCGCCTGGCAAGCAACTGGTGCAGGCCTCGCCAACGTTTCCGGCCCTTGAATTTTATGCGCGGTCGACCGGTGCGACAGTGACCTCCGACCCGCTCACCTTCCGCTTTTACCACGACCTGGACGCGATGCTCGCGCACGCTGGGGCGGGCACCGGCCTGGTGTATGTCTGTAATCCGAATAACCCGACGGCTTCAATCACGCCGCGAGGCGATTTGGAGAAATTCATCTCCCAGCTCCCAGGGTCCTGTGCCATCTTGATCGACGAGGCATACCATCACTATGCCAATCTATCGGGTGGGTATAGCTCGTTTCTTGACCGGCCCCTGAACGATCCGCGCATCATCGTCAGCCGCACTTTTTCCCACGCCTACGGACTTGCGGGCCTGCGGATCGGTTACGGGGTCGCATCCCCGGAGACGGCTGCGCGCATGCGGGCTTTCGGCACGGTGAACGCGGTTGGCACACTGGCGATCCGTGCTGCTATGGCCGCGCTCGAGGATACCGCCAGCCTGAGGGAAGTCGTCAAAAAGAACACGGACGCCCGCCAGGAATTTGTCAATATGGCCTTCTCCCGCAATTTCAAGCAAGGCGAGTCCCACGCCAACTTCTTTGCGGTGGATACTTTCAATCCAGCGACGATGGTTATCCAGCACTTCCGCGCGAATAATATCCTGATCGCTCCGGTATCTCTGTCATGGGACACCTGGATCCGCGTCTCTCTTGGTAAGCCGGAGGAGATGAACGCCTTCTGGCGGACGTGGGACACGCTGCCCATCGATAAATCGACCATCCGTCACTAGTTGCCAGGAACTGCAGTCTGGTTTCAGGAGGCTGAACCTACTGGAACAGGCTCCTCAAACCTGCGACTATTTTCCACTCTCTGCTAGTTCCTTTCCCATCCGTTACTTACCGAAGCTCGATCGCTGCCCAGTTAGCACAACAACAACCGTTTACTGACGGAAACTGGCGCGGACGGACAAAAGGCTATGGCTGCAATCCAGCCTCATTCATGGTTCAGAAATCGCCTGTGATCGAAATCCTAAAGCAGTGGTTCAGGCAAAATTTCATAAACTACGGCGAGTACAACCAACCGCCCGCTATGCCCCGCCATCGAAAAGCCTGGCTGTGGGCCAAAGATGTTTCCATTGACCCAATAGCGGTCCAGAGCTGCGGTGAACCATCCGACCCTCTATGGTCTGTTCTGCGCCGTCGGGTAGAGACAAACTGTCTTGTTGAGAACGGAGAAAGTGAATCCATGAGGTGGTTGTGGGTTGTCTTTTTGTTCTCCCTGATGGCGGGAAGCATTTATGTGGTGGGTTGCGGTGGCTCCAGCGGACAAAATGGGCAGCCCTCAGTTCCGCCCCCACCGCCGCCGCCACCGCCGCCACCGCCGCCGCCACCGCCGCCTCCCCCTCCTTCGATTGACGGAGTCCTCCGGTATAAGGGCGACCTGGCGGGCACGGGCGCGAACCTCGGCGAGACCACTCTCACAACAGCTAACGTGAACGTCAGCAGCTTTGGAAGACTCTCAAAGTCGGCGCACCTGGATGGCTCCATTTACACCCAACCGTTATTCGTAAGAAACCTGGCCATCGCGGGGGGTACGCACAACGTCATTTTCCTGGGCACGGAGAACGATAGCGTCTATGCCCTGGATGCCGACGATCCGACGCAAGTTTTATGGAAACGCAGTTTCATTGATCCGGTGAACGGGATTACGCCGGCCGATGGCAGCTTTGGGGGACGCACCGGCATCGGGCCGGTAGTCGGAGTCACCGGAACGCCGGTGATCGATCCTACGACCCAAACTATGTATGTCTCTGCCATGACCCTGGAGAATGGCATCACCTTTCACCGGCTGCATGCTCTGGATATAACCACGGGGGAGGAAAAATTCAGCGGACCCAGCGAGATCACCACCACGGTGCCGGGCACGGGGATTGATGCCGACAGCAGCGGGAACGTGACATTTAATCCGCCCACCGAAAATCAACGTGCCGGGCTGCAACTGGTGAACGGCGTGGTCTATATCTCTTTCGCCTCATTTTCCGACACCGAGCCGTACCACGGGTGGGTCTTCGCGTATGACGCTGCCACGCTGGTGCAACTCGCAGCCTTGAACCTGTCGCCCAACAGTGAAGGGGCGGGCTTGTGGCAGGCCGGGGCGGCCCCCACCGCCGATGCCGACGGCAATATCTATGTGCAGACCGGGGACGGCCACAATCTCAACATTACCGGCGGTCCGGACTGGGGTGACACGATTTTAAAACTGAAAGTGAGCGGCGGGTCGTTCTCGGTGGTGGACTGGTTCATGCCCTACAACCAGAATTGCATCGATCAGGACGACCTCGATCTCGGGTCGGGAGCGCCCATGTTGCTGCCCGACCAGACGGGCCCGCACCCGCATTTGATGGTGAGCGGAAGCAAGGAGGGGCGAATCTATCTGGTGGACCGCGACCTCATGGGAAATTTCAATTTGGGAAGTAATAGCCAGATTCCGCAGGAAATTCTCATCAATCCCAAACCCTGCGGCCAGTTGGACGTCAATAACACACTTCGCATCTACGGCACTCCTTCTTACTGGAACGGATTCGTTTACCTCGGCTCGGTGGGAAGCAATCTGCGCGCGTTCCAGTTGGCCAACGGGCAGCTAACCCAAACCTCGGTCTCAACCACCATCTTCGAAAAAAACGGACAAAAAGGTCGTGGACCGATACCGGTGGTTTCCGCCAACGGCGCAACCGAGGGCATCGTCTGGACGGTGGAATATAAGTTAGACAACACCGTCATCTTGCATGCCTACGACGGGACGAACCTGGCCAACGAACTCTATAACACGCAGCAAAACGCCACCCGAGATGCGCTGGGGCGGGGAACAGTCTTCACCGTGCCGACAGTGATTGACGGACGAGTGTACGTGACAGCGGTCAATCAGCTGAACGTGTATGGGCTCCTGCCCTGAGACGCCGCTAACCACCAGCCCGTTGCGGCACAACGGGACCTGATTTCCTGCTCTTCCTAAAAAGCCATGTACCTCTGATTGGCGGGACGGATTTTTGTCCTTGCGGTTGCAGGATCAGGTCACTAGAATCTCAAGTAATCGACGGTCATTCAGCGCTCACTTCAAGCAACAAAATCCAACAAGTTGGGAAACGCCGCAGTCATGGACAGGCTCCGCGTATACATTTGCTTTCTTGCGGCCTTCGCGACCTCTGCCTTTGCGGGAGTTACCGTAAGCAGTCCCGCCAGCGGGGCCAAGGTCGGCTCGCCCGTCAGTTTTGTCGCCAGCGCCAGCGCCTCGAGTTGCTCCGGTGGTGTTGCATCGATGGGCATCTACGTGGACGACGACCTGAAGTATGTCGTGAACGCAAATAGCCTAAACACCAAATTGTCGTTAAACCCGGGAAGCCACAAGACCGTAGTGCAGGAATGGGACCAGTGCGGGGGAGCGAGTTTCACCGCCGTGCCGATCACAGTTACCGCCGCGTCTGGAGTGTTTGTAACTTCGCCGTCGAACAACAGCACGGTGGGGTCGCCGGTGCGCTTCACTGCCACGGCAGCGACGTCGACCTGCCCCAACGGCATAGCCTCGATGGGAATCTACACTGCCCCTTCGGCTGATAAAAAGGTGTACGTGACCCAGGGTGACAGCCTCAATACCACCGTGTCCTTGAGTCCGGGCAACTACAACACGGTGGTGCAGGCTTGGGACAAGTGCGGAGGCGCATCCTTTACACCGGTTACCGTCAACGTAAGCGGGGTAAGCGGGAACACCGTTACCAACCTGCAGGCCCGCAAGGGCTGGCGGGGATGGGGCGAACTGGCGCCCGCCTACGACATCTGCAGCGACTGCCAGCCGGAAGTCACCTATTCCATGACGCAGACGAGCGGCGAGACTACGTTCAAACTCGGCGGCACCAAGCCTTATTCAGATGTGCTGTGGAGCTATCCCCTGTTTGGCCCGGCGGCCGTACTGGATCTGCCGGACCCCAATAAAACCCAGGTCCCGAGCATCAAGAACTTCACCTACGACGCGTATTTTTTCTCCAGCACCATCGGCGCCGCTCAGGTACTGGAGTTTGACGTCAGTCAATATTTCGGCGGGAAGAGTTTCATCTATGGGTCGCAGTGCCGGATTGCCGGCGGGCATGCATGGGACATCTGGGACAACATGAACCGGCATTGGGTGAGCGCCGGCGTTCCCTGCAATCCCGTAAATAATGACTGGAACCACGTGATCGTTCGCTTTCAACGAACGTCGGACAACAAAGTGCACTACCAGTCGATCACGCTCAATGGCGTGACCCACGACATCGACCGAACTTTCGCTCCCTATACCGCGCCATCCGATTGGTATGGCATCACCGTCAAGTTTCAGATGGACGGGAACAAGAAGCAAACCTCCTACTCGGTCAAGGTGGACAAGTTGAACTTCACGTATTGGTAAGCATCAGCCGCCATTCGCCCCAAATACGGTCCACGTCGATTGTCATCGCGGTGTTCTTGTCGTTCCTGACGGCGGATGCTACTGCGGCAGTGCAGGGGGCGCGTCCCTCTCCAAGGATAAGTCGCCCTTCGGAATGGTTGGCTCACGGCCAATGATGGACAACTAGCCGAGCGCACGTCGCAGTTCTTCGTGGAATTCATCCGCCGAACGTGGCCTGAATGCAGAGTCGACGGCAAATGCTTTCTGGAAGAATTCCTGCCCGGCATGCGGGGCCTCGGGTAGATTGGCAGCCAGTGGGATGAATTTTGCCGCCTCTCCTGCTCTGAGCCAATCCGCTGGAGAGTGGCCCTCAAACGGGTAGTTGCCGGTCAGCATTTCATAAGCGACCACCGCCAGCGCCCAGAGATCCCAGAGGGCAGCCGGTTCTCCGCCGCGCCACTGCTCGGGAGACATGTAGCGTAGCGTGCCCATCACCGCACCGGGAGTAGTATCTGCTGTGGGCTGAAGCGTAGCGGTGGATAAAAACTTCGCGATTCCAAAATCCAGGATCTTGGCCGTCTCGCCCGAGCGTCCGGCCACCAGAAAGATATTCTCCGGCTTCAGGTCACGATGCACCAGTTGACGGTGATGAGCAGACTCCAACGCGGAGCAAGCATCTCCGAGAACAGAAACGACTCGTGCGGCTGCGAAGCGCTTTTGACGCGATAGCTCTTCGCGTACGGTGCCCCCTTGCAGGAGTTCCATCACCAGAAAGGCGCGCGTGCTTGCGGCGACGCCGAAGTCGTGCACGGTGACCACATTCGGATGAGCAAAGCTGGCAGCGACGCGTGCTTCCCGGCGGAAGCGCTCAGCCGCGTCCGCGCTGCCTACCAGGTCATCACGAATCACCTTCACCGCGACCTGGCGTTCCAGGGACAGGTCTGAAGCCAGATAGACCGTGCCCATACCACCACGACCGAGACGCCGCTCCAGTTGGTAGCGTCCACCCAGAACTCGCGGTAAGATCACGGGCACCAGTTGTGCACTCTCCCTGGCGCATTGTCTTGTGCCGCTGTCGTAGCAAGTGCCGCACTGCGGGCACTCGGCAAAGTGATCACTTCGAACACGCTGCCGTCCCCGGCGGCTTCTCAAGCAGCAGCGCCAGGCTGGAGGCAACCGCGACCAGCAGGTCCAGATCTTCACGTGAGTAAGGCTCTTCGGAGCGCTTCAATCCCAGAACCAACAGGGCCTCCGTGCGCTCGGGGGAGGTAGCGATTGGCACAATCAACTCAATGCGGCTGTGGCGGAGAAACGCGGTTTCATCGTGTGGTAGCTGCTCTTTTAACCAACCCGATCCGGTCTGCGGGACTTCCAGTGGCTTGCCGAGGAGCCGCACCAGCGACATCAGCTTGCTTTCCGCGAGGGGTGCTGCAAGTTCGAATCCTGAAGGCGCCACTGCCAGGCTGCGATAGCTCGGTTCGCCGGGTTCGCGCGCCAGCAGGCTGACAAACTCCGGATGTAACGCGGTTTCGATATGCGCAGCCACGCCCGGTGCCACTTGTCCGAAACTGCGCGCTGCGCGAACCTCCTCCACCACTTCGCGCTGCAGGCGATGCGCATCGTAGCGTTCGCGGAAGAAGCGCCGATCGAGAGCCTCAAGCCAGCTCTGGCGCTTCACATAGGCCGTTATTGCCAATCCTCCGAGAACAACATAGATCCAGCCCCGCGCGTGCAGAATCTCCAGCAGAGGCTGCTGGCCATGGGACAGCAGGTCTGCCAGCAGCAGGACGCCCAAAGCCGGAACCACCGTGAGCAAAACCCGTCGCGCCAGAGCATACTGCAAGCCCCGGCGGAGGATCACCCTTACATCGAACAGGCGGTGCCTCAGAATCGCGTACGCCCACGACAAAGGAAAGGCCTGGTAAACGACGTTGACCAGCAGCAGTGCTGGCCAGGAGAACAGGACGCGCCCAACATTGCTGTGGGCCGGCGTCCTCATGGCATTCATCACCGCGTAGGGCACGAGAACCAGGTAACCCACCAGAGTTCCGGCTACCAGCACACGGATGCGTCGCCTCTGGTTGACGTCATCCAACCTGCGGTAATTCAGAATAAGCGCAACCAACCCAGCGCCTACGTAGGCAAAGAGAAGACTGGCGCCGATACGTGGGCCCCAGTCCGACACCGCGATTTCGGCCGCCGGATTCACGAATGTGAAGTAGGCAAAGCCAGCGATGGGCAACAGAAAAAAAAGAGCGGGCACGTTCGCCAGCCAAATCCAGCGGGAACGGAACAATTGGCGCGGGAAAAATTGAGCAAAAAGCGAAGAACAGCGCGGGAAATATGAAAGAGCCCACTTCCGGCCACCAAATGAGCGCACCTACGAAGATTGGCAAGTGCCGGACAATGGCAGCACGTACCGTAGAGATAGGCAGATCCGCCCAGAAGCGCGATGGACAGCGCTCCAATCCGAGCTACCCAGTCGTAAGGTCGCGTAAACGCCACTAAGAAGGCCACTAGCAACGTCAAAAGCGCACTTGCTGTGTTCAGCACAAAGCTGATGCGCTGGTATTGTGCCTGTTGAGACCATGACCGCCGCTGCAGTGTCATGACTCGCTCAAGTGGCTTTCCATCTCGCTCGACCTGGAGTCGATACGGCTTCCCGACTTCAAAGTTGATACGGATCAAGTCCCATTGACCAAGGCCCAGCACGCGGCGCCCATCTATCGCCAGCACTCGGTCTCCAACTTGTAGTCCGGCCCGGTCCCCTGCCGAATTTGGCAGCACCTCCTCGACCACCAGGGCGGCTCGCGCAAAGGTGTACTGGCTAAATGGCGGTTCGGGTCCCCCAAGGTAAACGTAAACATTCAGGGCAAAATTGCCTAGCAAGGACGCAGCAACGATGTACATCCACCAGGGTGCGCGAGAAAAGGGCACAGGCCCAGCCTCCGGTTACGAGCACGCAATCGGCCGTGAGTATAGCAGGGAGAACCGAGGTCCTTCGGGGAGGGAACCTCGAGTCGGAGATCGCCACTAACAGGAGAACGGCGCAAGGCCGAACTGAATAGTGGGTAATAAGGACACAGGGGAAAGGCCTGAATGGCGGGATTGGTCCTGCGAAGTCGGCTTTGCTTCGGCTAACTTCCGCGTAAGGCGTAGCCAGGGAACATGTGCAATCACGCAGTGCGCTTTCATGTCCCCCAAGCGCTAGTAAAAATTGATACCTTATCTATTCTTTAAACACGGGGGACTGCTCCATGCTCTGCAGGAAAAACTGCTGTGTGCGCGGTTGCTCTCGGCCTGCTCTTCACCGCGTCTTTGCTGCAGGCCGCCGAATCCTACGAGGTAACGACGGAACGCGGTGTGACCGTCAAGATGCGCGACGGCGTCATTCTGCGCGCCGATATTTACCGGCCCAGGGTGGAAGGCCCATTTCCCGGTGCTGCTGCAGCGCACGCCGTACAACAAGAGCGGCGGAGTGGCCTTTGGCCTCAAGGCGGCGGCGAGAGGATACGTCGTCATCATTCAGGACGTGCGCGGCCGCTACACTTCCGACGGCGAGTGGTACACCTTCAAACATGAACCGGACGACGGCTACGATACGGTGGAGTGGGCGGCATCGTTGCCCTATTCCAATGGCAAGGTCGGCATGTGGGGTGGATCGTATGTCGGCGCCACGCAGATGCTGGCGGCGATCGCTCATCCGCCTCATCTGGCGGGCATTTGCCCCGTGGTTACGGCCAGCAACTATCACGAAAACTGGACTTACCAGGGCGGGGCATTCGAGCAATGGTTCAATGAATCATGGACGTCGGGCCTGGCCCAGGACACCTTCAATCGCAGTGTAGTCAACAATACCAATGCGCTCGGCGGAATGTGGAAACTGCCGCTGGCAGGCTATCCTTTGTTCAATTTTCCGGATGCCGCATCGGCGCCGGTCTCTACCGCCGCACTGGCGCCGTATTTTCTCGATTGGCTGGCCCATCCCAGCTACGACGAGTACTGGAAGCAGTGGTCGATTGAAGAACACTTCGGCGATATCGCCGTTCCCATACTTCATGTGGTGGCCTGGTACGACATTTTTCAAGGAGGATCGCTGCGCAACTACATCGGGATCAAGGCCCACGGCGGGAGCGAGGTGGCCAGGCGCGGCCAGCACTGCTTGTGACTATTGGCGGCCATGCGGGAAGCGGCAGAAAGATCGGCGATGTCGACTTTGGACCGGCCGCGGCCGAGTTCGATGAAAACGAAGTCACTTTGAAGTGGTACGACTACCTGTTCAAGGGGGTGCAGAACGAATTCGCCGCGCAAGCCGGTAAAGATTTTCGTCATGGGAGCCAACCAGTGGCGGGAAGAAGATGATTGGCCATTGGCGCGCGCGCAGAACACAAAATATTTTCTGCACTCGACGAAAAGCGCGAACTCCCTGCGTGGCGACGGAAGTCTTTCCACCGTGTCTCCGCGATCGGAGGCTGCCGACCACTATGTTTATGATCCGTCGAACCCGGTGCCCACCGTGGGCGGCCCCTTGTGCTGCGATTCCAACCACCTGGCGCCCGGTCCCCGCGACCAGCGCGCGGTGGAGGCCCGCGACGACGTTTTGATTTACACCACGCCTGCTTTTGCCCAGGATACGGAGGTCACCGGACCGGTCAGCCTCGAACTCTTTGCCAAGTCGTCGGCGGTGGACACCGATTTCACCGCCAAGCTGGTGGACGTGGGTCCGGATGGATTTGCCCAGAACCTGACGGAAGGAATTGTCCGTGCCCGCTATCGCGATTCGCGGGAGAAAGCTGACCTGATAAATCCGGGACAGGTATACAAGTTCACGATTGATTTGTGGTCCAC
The DNA here is from genome assembly GCA_963758435.1 of Terriglobia bacterium. Classification (GTDB taxonomy): domain Bacteria; phylum Acidobacteriota; class Terriglobia; order Terriglobales; family Acidobacteriaceae; genus JAIQFF01. Next base: position 95,216 of record CAVWVN010000003.1, read on the forward strand.
CAGCAACGTTTTCCGCAAGGGACACACCTTGCGGCTGGAGATTTCGAGCAGCAATTTTCCCCGCTTCGACCGGAACCTCAATACCGGGGAGGACCCTGCTTTTGCGAAGAACTATGTTTCGGCCACCAACACGGTGTATCACGATGCGGAGCATCCCTCGGCACTAATCCTGCCGTTGGTTCCGTCGCACTGATGTCACCAATGCAATCAGAGAGTCGCGCAGCGTTACCCGCTTTAAACTTCGGTAACTTTCGCCTCAGTTTTACCGGTCTAGAATCGTCCATGTGACGAGAGGGCGACCGGCGGCATGACTCAGGGCGAATTCCCGACGACTGATCAGAACAGGCCTGCGTCCCCCATCCAGCGATGGCAGATCGAGGGGCGCGAGTGGTGGCTATGGGGCCTGGCGGTTGTCGTGACCCTGGTTTTGACCTTCGGAATCGTTTCTTTAACCTACTTCCAGTTACATCCGCAAAGCGAAGGCACGTATTGGACTGATCTCAAGGAATGGGTCCGCGGGCTGGCGTGCGTCGTCCTGCTATTTGATATTTACACTCTCTATCAGCATCTGCAGCTGCAACAAATGCGGCGCCGCCTGGCGGAGCGCGATCAGCTGTTCCAGCTGATCACCGAAAACGCGGCAGACATGATTGCCGTGGTGGACGGCGCCGGGCAGCGCATTTACAACAGCCCGGCATACCAGCACGTCCTCGGATATTCGGCGGAAGAACTAAAGAGCACTTCGTCGATTGAACAAATTCACCCCGATGATCTGCAGCGCGTGCTGGAGGCGGCGCACAAGGCCCGTTCCACGGGGCAGGGGCAGAGGCTGGAATACCGCATACGCCACAAGGACGGTTCGTGGCGGATTCTGGAATCGACCGCCAGCGCCGTGCGGAACGCGAAAGGGAAGACCGAAAAGCTGGTGATTGTGAACCGCGACATCAGTGAGCGCAAGCGCGCGGAAGAGATGCTGGCGCACAGTGCGTTCTATGACGGGTTGACCAATCTTCCCAACCGCACCCTTTTTCTCGACCGCCTGCAGCGCGCCCTGGTGCTTTCCAAACGCCATACCGACTACAAATTTGCCGTCCTCTTTATTGATGTCGACGAATTCAAGGTCTTCAACGACAGCCTGGGGCACAAAGTCGGAGACGAAGTTCTGATTCAGATCGGCCTGAGGCTGACCGCCTCGCTGCGCGAAGTGGACACAATCTCGCGTCCGCAAGTGGGGCAATCTCAAAAGGATGATACCCTCGCCCGGCTCGGCGGCGATGAATACACGATCCTGCTGGAGGACATTCGAAACCCTAGCGACGCAATACGCGTGGCCGAACGGCTGCAGAGCAGGCTGGCTGTGCCCTTCACCGTGCAGGGCTACGAAATCGTGGTACACGCCAGCGTTGGAATTGCCTTGAGCAATGCAGCATGCGCCCATGCGGAAGACCTGCTGCGCGACGCTAACATCGCTATGTTTCGCGCCAAGCGGGCGGGCAAAGCGCGCTGCGAAGTCTTTGACACTGCCATGCATGAAGGCGCGGTCCGGCGTCTGGAACTGGAGACGGAGCTTCGCAAAGGCCTGGAGTTGGGCGAATTCAGGACCCACTACCAACCGATCATCTCGCTGAAGACAGGCAGGATTACCGGCTTCGAGGCGCTGACCCGCTGGCAACACGGCGAGCGCCTGCTCTCACCCGTCGAGTTCATCGCGGTGGCCGACGAGACCGGGCTGATTATCCCCATGAATCGAATACTGCTGCGTGAGGCTTGCGAACAGCTGGGCTCGTGGCATGCTCAATTTCCCGCGGAGCCGCCACTGAGCATGAGCGTGAACATTACATCGAAAGAGTTTGCCCACCCCAACCTGGCGAAGGGGATCGCGGAAACCCTGAAGCAGACCGGTCTCGATCCCGCCAATCTCCAATTGGAGATTACCGAAACCATTGCCATGGGTGATCCGGAGAGGGCGGCTTCCGTGCTCACCGAACTCAAGGCACTGGGAGTTCGGCTGAGTGTGGATGACTTCGGCACGGGATACTCATCGCTCAGCCGGCTGCAGCAGTTCCCCGTGGATTCGCTGAAGATCGATCGGGCTTTCATCTCGCAGATGGACAGCGACGCGGAGAGTCACAAGATTGTCCAGGTCATCATCATGCTGGCCCAGACCCTGGGCCTGGTGACGGTTGCGGAAGGGACTGAGACCGAAGAGCAGGTAAACCAGCTCAAGGCGCTCGACTGCGGCTTCGCCCAGGGTTACTACTTCTCGAAGCCGGCTGATCATCACGTCATTTCTGACCTGTTGCTGAGGGTGAATGGCAGGGCGGCTACGCCGGCCAAAACGATTGCAGCGTCGGCGGGCACCTAGAGCTGTTGTTGTGAGCGTGTCACCTGAGCGAAGTTGTGGCTTCGCCTTGCAAAGCTGCAGCGCAGTCAAAGGATCCTTATACTCTCCGCGCCGGCCCCGGTCTGCCCGGCAGGTTCACAGTAACAAACAAAATCTTTCAGTGACTCACGCTGCAGTTGTTGCCATAGGGGTCCTTCGACTCCGCATGCCGATTCGCAAGCGAATCGGCGTGCTGCGCTCAGGATGACAGGCGGAGTTTTCTCCAAAACATAGGCCAGTCAAGAGCTGAGCTGCTTCAATCCTCGGCTGTTATATAGGGCCCTCCCGCTATCGCGCTCTCCGGTATAATCGCGTGCTTCAGTAAATCCGGCGGACAGAGTTCGAGGGCATGAGATGAAGCGAACGGGTTTTCCTGGCGGGAGAAGGCGATGAGCAGAGCGTCGCGGGCGGTAGCATCTCCGCATGTCGTCAGCATCAGCGATTTCCGGCCACTGGCTCGCCTGCGATTGCCTCGGCCGGTTTTTGATTACCTCGATGGCGGCGCCGACGGCGAAATCACTCTGCGCGAGAATTGCCGCGTGTTTGACGATGTCACGTTCCGTCCGCGCTACGCGGTGCCCTTGTCGAATTGTGATTTGCGGACGCGCGTGTTGGGATTCGACGTTTCATTTCCTGCCTTGCTCGCTCCGGTGGGCTATAGCCGCCTCATGCATCCGGATGGCGAGGCAGGAGCGGCGCGGGCCGCCGGGGCCGCGGGTACGGCATACATTCTTTCCACTATCTCCGGACACCGGGTGGAAGACGTCAAGGCCGCTTCTTCCGGGCCAGTGTGTTTTCAGCTTTACTTGATGGGGGGCCGGGAGGCTTCCGAAGCTGTGATCGAACGGGCACGGGTGGCCGGCTGTGCCGCCCTGGTGGTCACCATCGACACGCCGGTAGCGGGGATGCGGGAGCGCGACTTCCGCAATGGCATGAAAGAACTGATGGGCGGCAGCCTGCTGTCCAAGATCCCGTTCCTCCCCCAGATGCTGGCACGTCCTGGATGGCTGGTCAGTTACCTGCTCGACGGCGGTCTGTCCAAGCTGCCGAACGTTGTCGTGCCGGGGACAGGGCCGATGGAACTGGTCGACGTCAGCGCTGCGCTCGCCCGAGCGGCAGTGACCTGGGAGGATTTAACCTGGATTCGCAAGCACTGGCCGGGACCCATTGTGATCAAGGGCCTGCTCACTGGCGACGACGCTCGGCGTGCCGTGGACGCAGGCGCGGCCGCAGTGGTGGTCTCGAATCATGGCGGGCGCCAGCTCGACGGCGTATCTCCGTCGTTGCGGGCGTTGCCGGAAGTCGTGGCGGCCGTGGGCGGTCAGGTCGAGGTGTTGATGGACGGCGGCATCCGTCGCGGCTCCGATATCGTCAAGGCGATCTGCCTGGGCGCGAAAGCGGTTCTTTGCGGACGCGCCTACGCGTACGGCCTGTCCGCTGCCGGGGAAGCCGGCGTGACTCGGGCGCTCCAAATCCTGCGGGCCGATGTGGATCGTACCCTCAAGCTACTAGGTTGTACCTCCGTTGCAGCACTCGACCGGTCATATGTAGATGTGCCCGCGAACTGGCGGTGAGAGAAGCAGCAATTGGCTATTGGCACTAGCTCGGGTCTCGGCCAATTCTTGCTTTGGAACTGTTTGGCCAATTGCTAAATGCCAATTGCTAGCCACTCCTGAAAGGAAGAGTTCGTGCACTGGACCCAGATCTACGACCCTTTTGGGCGATGGTGGCTTTCCACGCTGGTTGCGACTCTGCCTATTTTTGTATTGTTTGGACTGCTGGTTGGATTGAAGGTCAAACCGCACTGGTGCGCCGTCGCCGGCGCTACGACAGCGGTGATCGTGGCAGTCCTGTTTTTCAGGATGCCGGTGTTGCTGGCGGTCACGAGTTTTGCTTACGGGGTGGCGTTTGGGTTGCTGAAGATTGCCTGGATTGTGCTGGCAGCCGTCTTTCTCTACGACACTTCAGTCGAAACTGGCCAGTTCGAAATCATGAAGGAATCGGTGGCTGGAATCACCGCCGACCGGCGCCTGCAGGTCCTGCTGGTGGCATTCTGCTTTGGAGCGTTCATCGAAGGTGCGGCTGGATTCGGGGCGCCGGTGGCCATCGCGGGCGCTTTGATGATTGGTCTGGGTTTTAAGCCATTTCATGCGGCGGCACTGAACCTAATCGCCAACACGGCGCCAGTGGCCTGGGGCGGGATCGGGATTCCTATCCACACCTTGGCCGCAGTTTGCGGTCTGCCGGAATCGGACCTGAGCGCAACCATCGGGCGCATCCTTCCGATCACAGCCGTCCTTGTGCCGTTCTGGCTGGTCCGGACCCTGGTGAGCTGGCGGGAGACATTTGAGGTTTTTCCCGCGATTCTGGTCGTGGGCGTTTCTTTTGCCCTCACCCAGTTCTTCTGGTCGAACTACGTGGACAGCAGCCTGGTGGACATCATGGGTGGAGTGATTTCGATCGTCGCCACGGTCGCATTCCTAAAGTTCTGGAAGCCGAAAAGAATTTGGAGATTTGATTACGACCAAACACAAGGACCGATTGTGCCGTCCGCGGAAGAAATCGCCGACTCGGTCGGAGGCGAGTGGACGGCGCAGGATTTCGACGAGAACCTGGCCGTCCGGTCTTCACCGTTCGGTAAAGTTCTGAAAGCGTGGATGCCATTCGGGATTTTGTCGGTCGTAGTCCTGGTCTGGGGTCTGCCCACAGTCAAGAATGCGTTGAACCAGGCCACCACTCCGGCATTCAAGGTGATACAGGCGGATGGCACGGTGCGGCCTGGTCCGCCGGGGTGGGATGTGCCTTATCTGCACAATGCGGTCTATCGTGCCGCGCCGGTGGTAGCCAAGCCGACGCCGGAAGCGGCACGCTATGACCTCAACTGGCTGTCGGCGACTGGGACCGGGTGTTTCATAGCCGCAATTATTTCAGGATTATTGCTGGGTTTGTCGCCGGCGGGCATCGGGAAGGTCTTCTGGCACACGCTGGTGCGCATGCGCCTGGCCGTGATTGCTATTTCGTTCATGCTGGGCCTGGGTTTTGTGACCCGCTATTCCGGACTGGATGCCGTGCTGGGTCTGGCGTTTACCCGTACCGGCTGGGCTTATCCATTCTTCGGAACCTTTCTGGGCTGGCTCGGAGTGGCGCTGACCGGAAGCGACACTTCTTCCAATGCGCTGTTTGGGAGTTTGCAGCGCATCACTTCGCAGCAACTCGGCATCGATCCCGTACTCATGTGCGCCGCCAACAGCGCAGGCGGCGTGATGGGCAAGATGGTGGACGCGCAATCCATTACCATCGCCACCGCCGCTACCAACCAGGTGGGGAACGAAGGCGTCATCTTTCGCTTTGTGGCGTGGCATTCGGTGGCGCTGGGCGCGATCGTGGGAATCATTGTGATGCTATACGCCTATGTCTTTCCGCATGTCGTGCCGCACGGGCTGACCTTCGTGAAATAAAAGCCACGAGCTCTGTAGACCACGTGGGGACAGCCGCCCACGGCTGTCCGGTCGAGCACCGCTCGACTCGTTTTCCGACAGTTTTCATGATGACTAGTTCTTTCCCACCTGTCGACGTCGAGCTGCACTCGACCGGACAGCCTAGAGCGACTGTCCGCACGTGTTTCTTCCTGATAATCTCAAGGGAGAGATTTGGGAGACCGCCCGCCGTTGCCGCCGATCATTAATGTCCAGGAAATTTCGAAAGCCTTTGGAGCCAACCCGCTCTTTCAGAATGTGTCGTTCACAGTCATGGACGGCGACCGCATCGGGCTCATTGGTCCGAACGGCTCAGGGAAATCCACGCTGCTGCGAATTCTGGCCGGCAGCGAGGATGCTGACAGCGGGGAAGTAGCGTTCCGCAAACGCCTCCGGGTCAGCTATGTGGAGCAGGACTCCAAATTCACGCCGGGAGCGAGGGTGCGGTCCGTGGTTGAAAACGCCATGGAGCGAGGCGCAGTCCACGCCACGGAACGCGGAACGCGCTTTGCCGAAACCCTGGGCCGCGCTGGTTTCGAAGATTTCGACGTCGAAGCTGCTGCTCTTTCCGGAGGATGGCAGAAGCGGTTGGCCATCGTCGAGGCCCTGGTGCAGGCGCCGGACATTCTGCTGTTGGATGAACCTACCAACCATCTCGACCTGGAAGGAATCGAGTGGCTCGAAGAGTTGCTGGCGCAAGCTTCATTCGCCAGCGTAATCGTGAGTCACGACCGCTATTTCCTGGAAAATATTGCCACCGAGATGGCGGAACTGAGCCGGGTTTATCCCGACGGCATACTGCGGGTGCGGGGAAACTACAGCACCTTCCTGGAGAAGAAAGAAGAATTTCTGCACGCCCAATCGAGGCGGCAGGAAGCGCTGGAAAACCTGGTCCACAATGAGATTGAATGGCTCCGCCGCGGGGCCAAAGCGCGTACCAGGAAGTCCAAGGCGCGCATCGGCAAAGCCGGCCAGCTTATGGACGACCTGGCAGATCTGAATGCGCGGACACGCACGGCCACCGCGCAAATCGATTTTTCGGGAACTGATCGCAAGACCAAACGGTTGATCGAACTGGAAGATGTGGCTTACCAGATCGAAGGTCGAACGTTGTTTGAAAATCTCAACTTCACTCTGACGGCCGGCATGAGGGTGGGACTGGTAGGGCCGAATGGCAGCGGCAAGACCACTTTGCTGCGCCTTTTGCGCGGGGAGTTGACTGCGAGCGGAGGGGAGATTCGGCGGGCGGAGTGGCTGCGTATCGTGTACTTCGACCAGACCCGCCAACTCGATTCGAATGTGACCCTGCGCCGCGCGCTGGCCCCGGAAGGCGATTCGGTGATCTATCAGGACCGGGTGATTCACGTGGCGTCCTGGGCGGCGAAGTTTCTGTTCACCGGAGAACAGCTCAACCAGCCAGTGGAACGGCTTTCCGGCGGCGAGCGGGCCCGAGTGCTGATTGCCCAACTCATGCTTCAGCCGGCTGATGTGCTGCTGCTGGATGAACCCACCAACGATCTCGACATTCCGACCCTCGAAATCCTGGAAGAAAGTCTGCTCGAGTTCAAGGGATCCCTGGTGCTGGTTACGCACGACCGTTACATGCTCGATCGCGTATCCACGATTGTGCTGGGCCTGGATGGACGCAGCGGCGCGGAAAGTTTTGCCGATTACTCGCAATGGGAGGTCTGGCAGGCGGAGGGAAGGGAATCGGCAAGGGTCTCTGCGCGTCCGGCTCCTCGCCCCGAAGGCTCTGAAGGAAGAACTCCGGCGAAGAGCAGGCTCTCCTATCTTGAGGCCCGCGAATACGCCAGTATTGAAGAGCGCGTTGCGGCGGCGGAAGAGCTATTGCAGGCCAAACGGGAGCAGCTGGAGGACCCGGCGATTGCCAGCGACGGGCCGCGTCTTCTGAGCGCGCATGCCGAGATGGAAGCAGCGCAGGGGCAGGTTGACGAACTGTACCGGCGCTGGGCTGAGCTGGAAAAAAAGAAAGGGTAAGCAGTTTGGAATTGGAAATCCGTGATTCGCCGGTGACACGCCGCGGATCAGACCGTGCGCCAACGCTAAGCTTGTCATCCTGAGCGGAGTGACTGCTTCGCGAAGCGAAACAGTCGTGGAGTCGAAGGACCCCTATTTCTCAATATAGGCGTATCTGAGCGTGCGCATCTCGGAAACCCCCGGGTTCAACAGCAATCAACCATGGGCAGGGGTCCTTCGACTCCGACTTTTCCTTCGCAAGCGAATGGAAAGCCTCCGCTCAGGATGACATTACCGGTGCTTCCGAATCAGTGTTGTTCCCGATTCCTGCTCGAAGCGGGAGCATCCTTTTTTGCTTAACCTCTAACCAGCGCGAAGGCGATAATTGTTTCTCCCTTGGCGCCTGTGGTCTCCTCCAGCTCTTTCAGCAGGGCCTCTTCGAGATTGTCGGGGTCGGGATGCATTTCAGCAGCGATCACTTCTTCTTCCGTGGCGCCGACAAAGCACAGCTCGCAATGTCCCAGATCATTTTCCGAGGTTAACGCTGGCCCGAAGGTGCGGCAAATAATGGGACGAAACTCATAGAGTTCACAGGTGCCCTTTTCGGGGTCGAGCACGGGGCAGGTTTCGCCGTTGCCATACTCATCCCAGTGCCTGCATGCTTCGTCGGAGTCATCGCTATTCAGCAGTCCGGTGGATGGATCGCCAGGAAAATCGGGAGAAAGACGCGCGACCGAGGCGTGGGCCCGTTCACGGATACGGGCAGCTCGCTGCGGGTCCTGCCGTTCGAGTTCCGCCAGCCCTTTTCGCAGGCGGAGGGCGTCGAGTTGATTGATGGCAAACACTCCCACGCAACATTGCGAGCAGCCGGGCCGGCAAGCCAGCCACCGGCGGCTCTTTTGGAAGGCATCGTCCAGGGCGGCGTCCACAATCTGGACCAACTGCTGGTCCCGGGCTGGAGCTTGAAGCGGCATGACCAAGAATAACCTACCGAACGTTCCGTGTAATCCGGCCGTTTTGAGCCGAAAGTAATCGTATGTTAGGTTACCAATCTCCGCCCGGTCACGTACCCACGCGGCTCAGGATGACGCCTTGCACCCGGAGGGGTGGCGCCATTTTTGCCTTCGCGAACTTTCCGTTATTATGTTCGGCCTATGGCTAACAAGGTTCGATGGGGAGTGCTGGGCGCCGCCAAAATTGCGGTGAAGAAAGTCATACCGGGAATGCAGATGGGCCAGTGGTGCGAGGTGACCGCGATCGCCTCGCGCGACCGGAGAAAAGCTGAAGATGCGGCCCGCACGCTGGGCATTCCCAAGGCCTATGGATCGTATGAAGAGCTGCTGGCTGACCCGCAGATTGATGCCATCTACAATCCGCTTCCGAACCAATTGCACGTTCCCTGGTCGATCAGAGCGGCGGAAGCGGGCAAGCACGTCCTGTGCGAGAAGCCGCTCAGCCTGACGGTGGCGGAAGCCCGGCAGCTCCTGGCGGTGCGCGACCGCGCGCACGTGAAGATCGGTGAGGCCTTCATGGTGCGCACTCATCCGCAATGGTTGCGTGTCCGCGAGTTGGTGACATCGGGCCGGATCGGACAATTGCGTGCGGCCACCGGCTTCTTCAGTTACTTCAACAATGATCCCAAAAATATCCGCAACATTCCCGCGTACGGCGGCGGCGCAGTGATGGATATCGGGTGCTATCCCATCATCACCTCGCGCTTCGTGTTCGGGGAGGAACCCACAAGAGTGATGGGACTAGTTGAACGCGATCCCCAGATGAAGGTTGACCGGCTGACCTCAGCCATGCTCGATTTTCCCTCGGGCCAATCCACTTTTACCTGTAGCATGCAGCTCGTGCCTTACCAGCGCAGCCAGTTTTTCGGGACCAAGGGGCGCATTGAGGTTGAGATTCCGTTCAATGCTCCGCCGGACCGGCCTTGCCGGATCCTGATCGATGACGGACGCGACGTGTTCGGCGGCGGCATCAGCACGGAGGAATTTTCCGTCTGCGACCAGTACACCATTCAAGGCGATGCTTTTTCGCGCGCTGTGCTGGAGGGTGGCGAAGTGCCGGTTCCGCTGGAGGAGGCAATCAGGAACATGGCGGTCATCGAAGCCATCTTTCGTTCCGCGGAATCGGGTAAGTGGGACAAGCCCTAATCGGACGTCCCCGTGGAATACCTGATTGGATTAATACTCTCCGCTGCCGTGGCGGGCTTCGCTTCGGTGATCGGCTTGGACCGCGAGCGCGCCTTTTACCCCACCGTGCTTATCGTAATCGCCTCATACTATGTACTGTTTGCCTTGATGGGGGCTTCCCGCCCGACGCTTCTTATTGAGGTTGTGGTGGCGAGTGCGTTTCTGGTCGCTGCCGTCCTCGGCTTCAAGAAAAACCTTTGGTTCGCGGTCGCTGCCATCGTGGGCCACGGAGCTTTTGACTTCGTCCATCACTGGCTCATTGAAAACCCTGGAGTACCACATTGGTGGCCCGGGTTCTGTTTGACGTTTGATGTGGTTTTTGGCGCATGGTTGGCGGTGCGTTTGATGAGGGTGCCCTCACTTTCTTCCAAATCCCACGCGGAATAGGGCGGGGAACCCCACTCATTTCGCAACAAGCGCGAAGTGAATGGGGCACCGCCGGGACCTTCCACGTTACTTTCGGCCTCTGTAACCGCAGCAACCGGCAGGGCTCGTGATATTCTTAATAGAGAAGCTGCGTCCCCGCCTTTGGGCAAATTCCCGCAGTTCCCGTAAATATCATGATTTCAGTAAGTAATGTGTCGATGCGCTACGGCGCTAAAGTTCTGTTTGACGAAGTATCCACGGCCTTCACGCCGGGGAAGCGCTATGGCCTGACGGGCCCCAATGGCGCCGGCAAATCCACTTTCATGAACCTGCTGACGGGCGAGCTCGAGCCGCAAAAGGGAACTGTCGTGCGCCCCAGAAAGCTTGGAGTTTTGAGCCAGGACCAGTTTGCCTTCGACAAGTATCGCGTGCTCGATACCGTCATCATGGGCAACAAGCGCTTGTGGGCGGCGATGGAAGAGCGCGACAAAATCTATGCCAAGCCGGAGATGACCGACGCGGACGGCATGAAGCTGGGCGAGCTCGAAGGCGTGGTGGGCGAGGAAGACGGTTACACTGCCGAAAGCGACGCGGCCATCCTGCTCGAAGGGCTGGACATTCCCAGCGCGCTGCACGAACGGAAAATGGGTGAACTGCAGGGCGGGCAAAAAGTGCGCGTGCTGCTGGCCCAGGCGCTTTTTGGACATCCCCAGGCGCTGCTGCTGGACGAGCCTACCAACTATCTGGATCTGGACTCCATCCACTGGCTGCAGGGTTTTCTGAACCAGTATGACGGGGTGGTGATCGTGATCTCGCACGACCGTCATTTCCTGAACCGGGTGTGCACCCACATCGCGGACATCGACTACGAAACCATCATCACCTATACCGGCACTTACGATGACATGGTGGTGGCCAAGACGCAGATCCGCTCGCAGATCGAATCGCAAAACGCGCAGCGGGAAAAGAAGATTTCCCAGTTGAACGAGTTCATCGCGCGCTTCTCCGCCGGTACGCGGTCCAGCCAGGTGCAGTCGCGGCGCAAGGAAGTGGAGCGCCTGCAGGTGACGGAGCTGGCCCGGTCGAACATTCAGCGTCCTTATTTGAAGTTTGACCAGAAGCGGCCGTCCGGCAAGCACCTTCTGGAGCTGGAAGGTGTGAGCAAGTCGTACGGTGAAGCAGAAGTGATTCGAAGTTTTACCGCCAGCATCGTACGCGGAGAGAAAATCGCGCTGATGGGCCGCAATGGCGCAGGCAAGACGACGCTGCTGAATGCGCTGCTGGCGAATTCTCCCACCATCCCGGAAGCTGAGCTGCGCAAGACCAGCGGATACGACGGACCATTCCTGACCGACGGAAAAGTTATCTGGGGGCACGAAGCTGCGGTGGGATACTTCGCCCAGGACCACAAGGCGCTGATCCAGCCGGGAATGACCGCTTTCGAATGGCTCCATCAATGGGACCCAGCTGCGTCCAACGAAGAGATTCGCGGCCTGCTGGGGCAGATGCTGTTCCCGCGCGAAGACGGCGACAAGCGCACCGAAGTCCTATCCGGCGGAGAGGCGGCGCGGCTGATTTTCTGCAAACTGATGCTGCAGAAGCCGAACGTCCTGGTATTCGACGAGCCCACCAACCATCTGGACCTGGAATCGATCAACGCCCTCAACATCGCGCTGCAGCGCTATCAGGGAACTGTTCTTTTGTGTACGCACGACGAAGACCTGATCGACGAGGTAGCCACCCGCGTCTGGCACTTCGAGGGCAACCACCAGATCACCGATTTCAAAGGCGCGTACGAGGAATACCAGTCGGTTTCTGCCTAGGCTGCGAACCTGGCATCACAGGGTGCGGCATCCACGCCAAAGTTCTCCGCTTTTTGTAGCGCAGGCGTCTCGCCGGCTGTCCGGGGGGCATCCCTTCGACCCGCTCAGGGCAGGCTCTGCCCGCCTATCGGGCCGGCCGGAGGCCGGCGCTACCCTATCCCTTCAAATCACAACAAAGTAAGCAACTTTCCGCCGGTTTAATCATCTCAATACCTCTACCTACCCCGCCGTGGCCAAGTGCCCCGGCCAGAGCCGGGAGGTCTGCAATGCTCGCTGCGCCGGACAAAATCGACGTTCCCTACGAAGTTCTGGCCCGTCTGCAGCAGGCGCGCGCCGAAACCGACCGCCTTTTTCAGCAGGTCAAGCCCGAGTTTCTCTACGAACGGCCGATTCCGGAGAGGCACCGCATCGTTTTTTACGTGGGACACCTGGAAGCGTTCGACTGGAATTTACTGCGCGAACGAGTTCTGGGGCGGAGCAGTTTTCATTCAGAGTTCGACAATCTTTTCGCTTTTGGCATTGACCCGGTCGATGGCGGGCTGCCGACAGACCAACCGTCTGACTGGCCTTCCCTGGACCAGGTTCGGGATTATGTAAGTCGGGTCCGTCAAGCTCTGGATGATGGGTTGGCGGGAGCGTTGTCGCAACTGCGTGGGCAGGAGAAATTTTCTCCCAGCCAGTTGCTGCATGTAGCCATCGAACACCGCCTGATGCACGCGGAAACGCTGGCCTACATGCTGCACCAGTTGCCCTTCGACAACAAAGTGCGCAAACCGCGACTGCCTGAGCTGGTAGTGCGTCCGGTTGAGCCTCGAATGATCGAGATTCCTGCGGGCGAGGCGACGCTCGGCCTTTCACCTAGAGACGCGACAACTTTTGGCTGGGACAACGAGTACGAAGCGCACGTCATCGCAGTGCCCGCATTTTCCATCAATCAGTACGAAGTGACCAATCGCGAGTATCTCCGATTCATGGAAGCCGGAGGCTATGAGAACCAGTCGCTGTGGCGTGAAGCCGACTGGAAGTGGAAGACGCAGCAGAATATTTCGCACCCGATTTTTTGGAATCGTGTCAACGGCGAGTGGCAGTACCGCACCATGTTCGAGAATGTTCCTTTGCCCCTCGACTGGCCGGTTTACGTGAGTCATGCGGAAGCCAGCGCTTACGCGCGCTGGGCGGGAAAGGCTTTGCCCAGCGAAGCGCAGTGGCATCGGGCGGCCTACGGCACTCCGGAGGGAACGGAGCGGCCCTTTCCCTGGGGTGAAGAAGCCCCAGATCCCAGGTTCGGCAACTTTGATTTCGATAGTTGGGACCCCACGCCGGTCGGGGCCTATCTACAAGGCCGAAGCGCTTTCGGCGTGGCCGATATGGTCGGCAACGGATGGGAGTGGACGTCCACGGCGTTCGGCCCGTTCCCTGGCTTTCAGCCCTTCGAATTTTATCCCGGCTATTCCGCCAATTTTTTTGATGGAGAACATTACGTGATGAAGGGCGGCAGCGCCCGCACCGCGAGCAGCATGCTTCGCCGGTCTTTCCGGAACTGGTTCCAGCCGCACTACCAGTATGTGTATGCGGGATTCCGCTGCGTGGGGGAATAAATGAATCACAAGGGGCATTTCATGTTGACGCACGCCATCACAGCCGATTCGGGGCTGGAATTTGCGGCGGAGGTGCGCGCCGGACTCACTAAAGGCAGCCAGAAGGAATTGCCTTCCAAATATCTTTATGACGATGTCGGGTCGGCATTGTTTGAAGTCATCAGCGTTCTGCCGCAATATGGCCTCACCCGGGCGGACGAGCGCCTGCTGCGGCGCCATGCCTGCGAGATTGTGGAGCAGGTGCCGGGGCCGGTGGCCGTGGCGGAACTGGGCAGCGGCAGCGGCAAGAAGACGCGCTGGCTGCTGAAGGCGCTTTGCCGGCGCCAGCATGTCTCCTACTTTCCTATCGAAATTTCCCGGACTGCTTTGGCCATGTGTGAGCGCGAACTGGGCGACATTGATTCCATCAGCATTGTGGGTTTCGAGCGCGAATATCTGGATGGCCTGGTTGAAGTGGCGGCGCGGCGTCGTGAAGGGCAGAATTTGCTGGTGCTGTTTCTGGGCAGCACGATTGGGAACTTCGACCGGCCGGCGGCGGCAAAGTTCCTCCGGGAAGTGCGCCACATTCTGCAGCCCGGCGATTCGCTTTTATTGGGCACCGACCTGGAAAAGCCGATTCCGCAGCTGCTGGCGGCCTATGACGACCCGCTGGGGGTGACGGCGGCGTTTAATCTGAACCTGCTGGCGCGCATCAATCGGGAGCTCGACGGAGATTTTGTGCTGGAACAATTTGAGCATATCGCCCGGTTCAATCCCGAGGCGCGCAGCGTGGAGATGCACCTGCGGTCGCGACAAAAGCAGACGGTGTCCATTCCTCGAGCGGAATTGACGGTCGCTTTCTCCGAAGGGGAGACGATCTGGACCGAGAGCAGCCACAAGTATTGTCCGGAAGAGATGTTCCGGATCGCCAGCGAGGCGGGCTTCTTCTGCAAGGCGCAGTGGATTGATCAGGAATGGCCCTTTGCCGAGAACCTGTTCGTGGCGGAGTGAGGTAATCTTGCCCCTAGTGCACAGTTGGAATCTCTAGCGTCCTCGAAAACTGGTCCAGCAACGCGACATAAGCCGAAAGGAGACGATACGACTGGTAGTAATCGTCGAGCCGGATGGCTGAAAATTTGTCTTTCGATGTGTGAAGGATGTCAGCATTCCAGGTCTCCTGTGTCAGTGAGTGAATTGTGATGCGGGGTATCTTCACTCTAGCAAACTGTTCCCCGTCACTGCTGCCGACCTGATCCACGTTAACAGCGGCCATGGGCAGGTTCATCCTGGTGGCGATGTACGCGAGCAGTTTCGCCAGTCGCTGGTCAGAACGCCTGACCCACACCTTCGTAGGGGCCAGGCCCAGCGTGTCAATATTCACCATCGCATCGGTTGCAGCGGCCTGTTCCTTGGTCATTTGTCGAACATAGAAGTGTGAGCCCACCTCACCCTCCTCCTCGTCGGTAAACCCAATGAAGACGTAGGTATGCTGGCGCGGCACCGTCCTTAGTGCTGCATAGAGGGACGGCAGAAGGGAAGCCCCACTCCAATTGTCGACGACTCCATCGCCTTCCGCCGTGCGATCGAAGTGTGCTCCGACGATGATGACCTTCTCGGAACTGCCCGGCAGGGTGCAAATGACGTTGGGCGGCTTCGACCGCTTCACGGGCTGTTCGGAGATGTGCTGATCGTCACAACCGGCTTCGGCAAACATCTGCTTGAGCGTAGCCTCACGCTGCATGTTGTTGCCGGCGTATCTCTCAAGCCGGGCTTCGACGACCTCGCGCGAAGCTGGACTGTAACGGATGTCCTCGGCAATCGAGCTAACCCAGGAGTACAGTAGCCACACGATGGCGGCGGCAGCTACGCAGGGCTTCGATCGTGGAACCAGACTAGACACGTGACCTAGAATATTGCCCTCGCCGACTAGTTAAGTAATGGTGAGTGTTTGGGCACAATCGCGACCGCTCTGAGGGCGTATCTTGCTCAGAGCGGCCGCCCCACACAGCTGGCCAACCTACCCTTGCAAAAAATGCGAGAAGGGGCAGGCTGCTGGCTGAACAATCCCGTTTGAGCACTCCGGGTCCGTTACTCCAGTCGCACTCGATAGGCCCGATTTCTGCCGGAAATCACTCCCACCAGGCGTTTTCCCGAGTTGTAAAAAGATTGTCAACAACCGACTGCAGGCCTTAGACATCAATTAACTGGTAGTAAGCTTGTTCTGTTACCCCCCTTCCGGGGAGGCGGAGCACATGCGATGAGACTGGAACAGAACAGCGGTCTGGCCCTGCAGCGTGGCGAGCCCATGCCGCGCCTGGGTGTTCCTTATTCTGGGGGGCCGATGGAACGGATTCTCGTGGTCGAAGATGACCGGGCAGTCCAGAAGGCGCTCAAGCGTTTGTTTGAAGCGGAAGGCTTCACCGTCGAAATCAGCGCCGATGGCAAATCGGCGCTGGAGGCGTATCGTGTCGCCACCCCATCCGCCGTCGTGCTCGATCTCCGTTTGCCCGCCATGTCCGGGCGGGATGTTTGCCGGGAGATCAAACTGCTGGCGCCCACTCTGCCCGTGATCGTGCTCAGTGCGGCCAGCGACGTCTCCGATAAAGTATTGCTGCTCGAACTCGGTGCCGACGACTATGTGACCAAGCCCTTTAGCCCGCGGGAGCTGCTGGCACGAGTGCGAGCGGCATTGCGGCGCAGCACGCGGTCCGCGACCAGCGATGTCAACAGTTTTGATGGCATCTCCGTGGATTTCAGCAAGATGGAAGTAACGCGCGACGGCCAGTCGATCGGGCTCACGGCCCAGGAATTCAAGACCCTCAAGTTCATGATGCGGAATGCGGAGCGCGTGATTTCGCGCGACGAATTGCTGAATGAAGTCTGGGGCTACCAGAATTATCCTTCCACGCGCACCGTGGACAACCACATTCTGAAGCTGCGGCAGAAGCTGGAGAGAAATCCGGCTAATCCGGTGCACTTCCGGACGGTCCACGGCATGGGATACAAATTTGTGCCGTGATTGGCAGAGCGGGACGACCGGCAGGGGAAAGCGTTCATGCTGAAGCTTCGGATGCGCACCAAGTTTCTGCTCTCCATGGTGCTGATCTCTGCCGGCCTCACCTGCACCAGCCTTCTGCTGGTGCGGCACAGCGTACAGAAGCAGGTCAGGCGGGAAATCTTCGCCGACTTGCGCAATTCGGTCAGTACCTTCCAGAATTTTCAACGGGAGCGTGAACTTACTCTCACCCACTCCGCCGAGCTGCTGGCGGACCTGCCCAACCTGCGGGCGTTGATGACCACGCAACACGAGGCCACCATTCAGGATGCGTCCAGCGGTTTGTGGCGACTGGCTGGCAGCGATCTTTTTATCCTGGCGGACCGGACCGGCCGCGTGGTCGCTTTGCACACCACATCTCCGGGACTGACCCGCGAGATGGCGCAGCAGTCGTTGGCCGGGACGCTGGCCGACGAAAGCTCGGGGCACTGGTGGTTTGGCAGCCAGCATCTTTACGAAGTCTTTCTCCGGCCGATCTATTTTGGCCCAGCGGAAGAGAACCACCTGCTGGGGTTTCTGGTGATCGGCTACGAAATCGATGACCGGCTGACCTCGCAGGTGGGCCGGATCGCGGCCAGCCAGGTGGCGTTTTACTACGGCGATGCGGTGGTGAAGACCACGTTGTCTGCGATGCAGGAATCGGAACTTGGCCGGCAGCCCGTACTTCATTCTGCCTCAGAGGTGTCAGAGCCCGAGGAAATTCAGCTCGGGGATGAACGATTCCTGATTACGTCGCTCGATCTCGCCGGAGCAAAGAGTCCCTCCGTGCGGCTGAGCGTGCTCAAGTCCTACGATCAGGCGACTGCATTTCTCGACAGCCTCAACCGCCTGCTGCTGGCCCTGGGCCTGGCCGCGGTGCTGGGCGGCAGCGCGTTAGTATTCTTTATCTCGCACACCTTCACGCGGCCGCTGGGAAACCTGGTGGCCGGCGTTCGGGCTCTGGAGAAGGGCGATTTTACCTACACCCTGGATGCTCGCGGCGGCGACGAAGTCGCGGAAGTGACCCGGGCCTTCAACGGCATGCGCGCCAGCCTGCAGAAGACGCAACAGGAGTTGCTGGAGGCAGAGCGACTGGCCACCATCGGGCGCATGGCCAGTTCGATTTCGCATGATCTACGGCACTCGCTGGCGGCCATCGTGGCCAACGCGGAATTTCTGTGCGAGAGCCGGTTGTCTTCCGATCAGCGGGAAGAGCTGTATCAGGAGGTTCGGGTTGCGGTCAACCAGATGACCGATCTGATCGATTCCTTGCTGGAGTTTTCGCGCACCCGCGAGTCCTTGCGCCTGACCTACAGCAACGTTAGAGACTCGGTTGAACGCGTGGTACAGGCCATAGGTACACATCCGGAATTCCATCCCGTGCGTATCACGTTTAGCCAGGAAGGCAACAGTTCGGGATGGTTCGACCCCAGGAAGCTGGAGCGCGCGCTCTATAACCTGCTGTTGAATTCGTGTGAGGCAGTGGTGCCTGAAAGCGGCCTCATCCATGTGGGATTAAAGGAAGTCCAGGGCGGAGTCGAGATTCGCGTGAGCGATAACGGGCGCGGCATACCGGAGTTGATTCGCGATCAGCTGTTTGAGCCTTTCATCAGCTATGGCAAGGAAAACGGAACCGGACTGGGGCTTACCGTCGTGCAAAAAATCGTCCAGGACCACGGCGGCGACGTGATGGTGGAAAAAACCTCGTCCGAGGGAACCGTTTTCCGCTTGCTCCTTCCCCTGGCTTCTGCTGAGGCCGCGCATGCGGGGGGGACGAGGCGCACGCCGATGGCTCGTACCGAGCAGTCACAATCGGAGTAGCATTCCGGAACAGAGGCTCAACCCGCCGCCCTGGCCTTCACCCGGGCGTGCCAGCGAGTCTCCAGCATTTTTTCTGCGGGGAGGCGAATTGTGAAATACAAGAATAGTTTGCCTGGCCGGATCAGAAAATTCGGCACGATGGGATTGCTTCTTCTTTGGGGCAGCATAAATGGCTGGACGCAGGCCGCGGACACGCCGGCAAACCCATCTACAGATGCCATGACCGACGCGGTCCGCGAGCTGCAGGCTGAAGTGCGCGAATTGCGCACCGCCGTGGTCGAATTGCGGTCGGAAGCCGGGCAGTACCGGGCCGAGACCGAGCAACTGCGGAAGGAGCTGCAGGCGGCTCGCGTCACCGCCCCCGAAGCTGCCGCCGCGAATCCTGCCAGCCAGGGTCCGGCCCCGCTGGAAGAAAGGGTTTCTTCCCTGGAAGAGTCCTCCCAACTGCTGAGCAGCAAG
The DNA here is from genome assembly GCA_963758435.1 of Terriglobia bacterium. Taxonomy (GTDB): domain Bacteria; phylum Acidobacteriota; class Terriglobia; order Terriglobales; family Acidobacteriaceae; genus JAIQFF01. The sequence continues at coordinate 114,330 of CAVWVN010000003.1, forward strand.
GTGGACGACCAATACCAGACGAAAGTGGAGGCAGCCTCAAAGTATCGGGTGCGCCTTTCGGGCATCGTGTTGCTGAATCTGTTCAGCAATCATGGACGAATGGACAGTCAGGACACACCTACGTGGGCGATCCCAGATATTCCCAATGTCTCCGGGCAGACGTTCGGCGCGACCATGCGGCAATCCGAAGTTGGCCTCGAAGTCTTTGGTCCGCGCCTGGCCGGAGCCCGGACTTCGGGAAACTTGCAGCTCGATTTTGCGGGAGGATCTCCCAACACCCCGAATGGGGTGAATTTCGGCTTGCTTCGCATGCGTACTGCCAGCATGCGCATGGATTGGAACGACACGTCCATCGTAGCGGGGCAGGACAACGCCTTTTTCTCTCCGCTTTCACCGACTTCGTTTGCCTCGCTGGCCATTCCAGCGTTCAGTTATGCCGGCAACCTCTGGGGATGGATTCCGCAGGTTCGGGTAGAGCATCGCTTCAATCTTTCGGAAGGCCAGAGCGTCATGCTTCAGGGCGGCATTATGGACAACATAACCGGAGAGCTGCCTGCGGCATTCGCGCCCTTCGCGCAGGCGGGAGAAAGCTCGGGCCAGCCGGCCTACGCTGCACGCGCAGCATGGACGCGCAGCGTTTTTGGCATGCCCCTGACCGTGGGCGCAGCCGGATACTACAGCCGCCAGAACTGGAGTTTTGACCATTCTGTGGACGGCTGGGCCGCGATGACGGACTGGAGTGTTCCCCTGGCGCGCCGGGTGAGTTTCAGCGGCGAATTCTATCGCGGCCGCGCCCTGGGCGGCCTGGGTGGCGGCGTGGGGCGGAGCGTGCTGTTCAGCGGCAATCCCAGCCCGCAGGCGCAGTTGCGGGCGCTGAATTCGGTAGGAGGATGGTCGCAGCTGAAAGTCATGGCCACCAGTAAACTGGAGTTTAACGGCGCTTTCGGAGTGGACAACCCGTTCGCCAGCGATGTGCGCGGCTTCCCCTTGAGCCCGGGTTTTCCCGCGCCCTTGCTGCAGAATCGCAGCTCGTTGGTGAATGTTATTTACCGGCCGCGATCAGACCTGCTGTTGTCCGGAGAATACCGTCACCTCCGGACGTTCGACATTGATGCCGGTAGTCCCACAGCCGACCAGGTAAACCTGATGATGGGAATTCTGTTTTGAAGAATCTCTTTGCTTACGCTTGCCGGTGGACCTGCGCGGCCCTGCTCTGTGTGAGTCTCGCCTGGGCACAAACCGTAACCGTGACCGCTCGGGTCGAGCTGATGAATGGCAAAAAAGGCACGAAAGCGCCCGAAGCGGAGAACGTTGTAGTGTGGCTGGTGCCGGCCTCGGGTGCGGTCGGGCCGGCTGCGTTTCATCAAGGCCAAGTCCCGCGGTTGGTACAGCACAATAAAAGCTTCGAGCCCCATGTGCTGGTAGTGCCGGTAGGCTCGGTGGTGGCGTTCCCCAACCGCGACCCTTTCTTTCACAACGTGTTTTCCCTGTTCGAGGGAAAACGATTCGACCTTGGCCTGTATGAAGCTGGCACCACCCGCGACGTTCACTTTGACAAACCTGGAATCTCTTACATCTTCTGCAATATCCATCCCGAGATGAGCGCGGTGGTTGTTGCGCTGGACACGCCGTACTACGGCATCTCGGATGCGCGCGGCCAGGTCGTGATTGCGAACGTGCCCAGCGGCAAGTACACGCTTCGAGTCTGGTACGAATCAACGCCCCCGGACACCCTGAAGGCGATGACCCGTGAGATCACGGTTTCGGAGGCCAGCTCTACGCTGGGCGTGTTACGACTCACGGAAGCCACCTTGTCCATGGCCCACAAGAACCTTTACGGCCGGGATTACGACGCGCCGGCTCCGGACAGCCCCGCTTATGACCGGCACTAGACCTGACTGGACGCTGGTTGATGGCCCAAGGGCGTAAACCCCCTTCATCTTGCTTAACAAGAAAATGACAATTGTGTGACAACTTCGGCCGCCCCATGCCTTAGGCTCTTGTACAACACGAACGGGCGGCCGCTGCTGGCCCGTTCCAGATGGTTGATCCCGGGATCTAAATTTTTGTCGCTGTCCAAGCGCAGGTCGTGATCCTCTCTTCCCTAAGGAAACACTTGGGCCAGCCACAGGCTGGCCTTTTTTTCTCTTGCCGGGGGTGAATCACTTTTTCGCGGCGACCTCGTCATGCCCATAATATTCGTAGGCGGACATCGGCTTCTCTCCGCCCTTCTTCCAGACGCGCCCGTCCTCGGATAGCTTGCCCAGCGCGCGCGCCATTTCCCGCACGTGGATGGCAACCGAGCCGCAACAGGAACCGATGTAGTTGATTCCGATTTCCCGGGCGCGAAGCGCGTAGTCGCCCATTTCCTTGCGGGTGAGTTGCAGCGGATCGAGTGCCAGCGGAAATTCCGGCAAACTGGTGAAGTCCGGCTTGTCCCTGGGAGTGCGGTAAGCCACCGGCTGGCAGGCGAGATAGCCGGAGACCGCCTGGCGCATCTGTTCCATGGCGGGGAGGGTGTGCTCTGGAGGACGCAGGCAATTCATGCCGACGATATCGGCCCCGGCATCGAGCAGCGCTTTGGCGGATTCGGCGGCGGACTTGCCATCCGTGGTCTCATCTTTGTTCTCAAAGCAGATGGTCACCATCACCGGAAGGCCGGTCTTCTTTGCCCGCTCAACTGCGATCAAGGCTTCGCCCAGCCAGGAAAAAGTTTCGCCAATGATGAAGTCCACGCCTTCGTCCACCTGCACGGCGAGTTGCTCGTCGAAGGTTTTGCGGACGCGGTCGGCGGCGGACGGACTGTCGGGCTCATACATCCAGGTCAGGCTGAGATTGCCCGCGACCAGGCACTTGTCGCCCGCAACTTCACGCGCGATGCGAACCGCCGCACGGTTCAGCTCTTCGAGCCTGTTCTCCAGGCCGACGGTCGCCAACTTGTCGCGGCTAGCGTAAAACGTCAGCGCCTGCAGAACATCGGCGCCAGCTTCGCGAAACTCTACATGCAGTTCACGGAGTGCGTCGGGATGGAGCAGGGCCACTTCCGGGGTGAACGGACCCGCGCGCACCCATCCCCGCTTTTCCAGTTCCAGCAGATAACCGCCATCGCCCAGGACAGGTCCGTCCTTGAGGCGCTCGAGAATGCCTTTTTTCTTTGCCATGTACGCTCTCCTTAAAGGTTTTTCACACCCGCATTGTCCCAATGTCATCCCGAGCGGAGTGACTGCTTCGCTTCGCGAAGCAGCCATGGAGTCGAAGGACCCCTATAAGTCAAATATCGCCGCATCGCAGCACTTACATCGCACGTTGCGGAGATCTAATTTCCAGTTCACGAGATGCACCCATCCGGTAGGGGTCCTTCGACTCCGACTTTCCATTCGCGAGCGAATGGAAGGCCTCCGCTCAGGATGACAGCAATTCGTGCCGACTTAGTCGTCTTTATACTCGAACTCTGCCTTGATCGGCTTGCCGGCCACGAAACGCTCCGGACAGAACGAGCTGATATCTACCGTCTTTCCGCACCCGTCCAGTAAGAGCTCCGACATCACCAGGCCGATCGCGGGGGAAATCTTGAAGCCCATGCCGGAAAAGCCGGCGCAGACATACAGTCCGGCGACGCCGGAAACTTCGCCCAGCAGCGGACGTGAATCTGGCGTCATGTCATACACCCCGGTGACACCGCGCATGACCTCGGCGTTCTCCAGCTTGGGAACGCGGCGGCTGGCGCGCTCGATGATTTCTTCCAGGCCATCGTCAGAGGCGCGCTGCGGAAAGTTGTCCGGATCGGCTCCGCGCTGGCCATAGAAATCTCCGATCAGAAATTTGTCCTGTGCGTCAGAGCGAAAGTAGGTGGCGCTCACCGAATCGATGCAAGCGCAGCCGCCGCCTTTCATGTCAGGAGCGTTTTTCATGATTGCGACCTGGTGATACTCGGTTTCAATCGGCAGTTCGATTCCGACACGCTGAAACAGGGGCCGGGTCCAGGGTCCGGTGGCCGAGACCACGACCGGCGCAGCAATCTCCCCGTGATCGGTAATGACTCCGCGCACACGTCCGGCTTCGACAAGAAACTCCAGAGCCTGGGTCTTCGACTCGTAGGTAACGCCCAGTTCCCGGGCGCGGGTGAGGAAATCGTTGGCCACTCCCGCCCCGTCGCCATACCCGGAATCAGGTTCGTAAGCGGCCAGTTCGACTTCATCGACCACCCAATCCGGTTCCAGGTCTTTGAGCTCCTGCTGGTCGATGAGTTTTACGTTCACTCCGAGCCGGCGCTGCATCTCCACATTCTGCTTCAGGCGTTCGCTTTCGCCGGGATGAACGATGCGCACGAATCCGGTCTTGCGGAAGTCTCCTTCTTCGCCGACTACGTCGCGCCAGTGCTCGAACATGTCCAGGCTGACCAGTGCGAGCTGCACTTCGGGCGGATAGCTGTAATGCATGCGGACCAGCGCGGAGGAACGCCCGCTGCCTCCCTGCGCAACATGACCTTTGTCGATGACCACGATCTTGCCAGCGCGCCGCTGGGCGAGCTGGAACGCGATGGAAGCGCCCATTACACCGGCACCGAGAATCACGATGTCGGCCGTCGTTGTCCTGGCGCCGTTCCGTGAACCGGTTCTGGAGTCAGTAGTCATGTGGAGGAGGCCTTGGGCGATTTGCCGATCGGAAGCGGTGGGCTGAAAATCCGTCGCCAGTTTTCAGTTGCCAGTTCTCGGATCTCAGTGCTACCGCTCATGCGGCAGCCTCCTTCAGACGGCCCTTTTTCCAGTCGCGCAGTACCTGGTGGGCTGCGTTGTGTCCGGGAGCACCGGTGACGCCGCCGCCGGGGTGCGCACCCGCTCCGCACAAATACAGGCCATCGACAGGTGTGCGGTACTGCGACCATCCCGAAACCGGGCGCATGAAGAACAACTGTTCCAGGCGAAGATCGCCGTGAAAGATGTTGCCTTCGGTCAATCCGTAGGTGCGCTCCAGATCGAGCGGAGTCAGCACCTGGCGCGCCACGATCGCATTGGGCACGTTAGGTGCGTATTCGGCGATCTTTTTGATCACGCGATTGCCCAGCAGTTCGCGGTTTTCGTCCCAGTTACCCTGGCGGAGATGATAGGGGACGTACTGCACAAAGCAGGTCAGGATGTGCTTGCCCGCGGGCGCGAGCGAGGGGTCGGCGTTCGACGAAACCACGCAATCCACCCAAAGCTCTTCGGGAATTTCCCCGAATTTGGCAAGGTCATAGCAACGCTCGGCAAAGGCCAGGGAAGGGACGAGGGTATAGAAAGTTCGTTCGAGGGCGGTGGCGTCGGGAGAAGTTCCAGTAAATTGCGGTTCGGCGTCGAGCACCAGGTTGACCTTGGCGCAGGGGCCTTCCATCTTGATGCCGCGGATAGCATGCAGAAACTCGTTGGGTAGTTCGGATTGCGCCACCATCCTCAGGAAGGTGCGTTTGGGATCGGCGTTCGAAAGCACGATGCGGGCGCGAATCTCGGTGCCATCCTCCAGCACCACACCGCGCGCCCGGCGGTCGCGGACGTCGATGTGCGCAACCGGCGCGGAGGTCCGGATTTCGACTCCAGACTTTCGTCCGGACGCCGCCAACGCCTGGGTGATCGCACCCATGCCGCCCATCACATGTCCGTAGAAGCCCTGCAGTTCGTGCTCGCCGCCGCTCAGCAGGTGAAAGAGCAAGCCGATGGCTGTGCCCGGCTGGTACGGTCCGCCATGTTTGCCATAGACGTTGTTGGCCAGAAACATGGTCTTCATCTTTTCGGACTCGTAATTGTGATCGAGAAATTCGCCCAGGCTTCCGGTCAGGAAGGAAATCAGCTGCGCGACTTCGTCGTTCGAAATGCCGCGGAATTTCTTTCCGACGCGAAACAGGTCAGTCCAGCCGCGCACGCTTCTGGTGTCGATCTCAGGCGGCGGTTCCATGAAAAAGGGTTGCAGGTAGCGCGCCAGTTTTTTCAAGCGATCGTCCACCTGGATAAAGGTCTCGGCGTCTTTTGCGGAAAGTTTTTTGAATTCCGCCTTTGCCCGGTCACGGTCCGCCCACCAGGGGACGACCTGACCATCGGGGAAGGGAACCTGGATAGCGGGATCGCAGGGCACCATGCGCAATCCGTATTCCGCGAGGCGCAAATCCGAGATCACCTCGGGCCGCAGCATGCTGGCGATATAGGAAGTGGTCGACGCGCGGCACCCGGGAGCGATTTCTTCGGTGACGCAGCACCCGCCTACGATCTCGCGGCGCTCCAGCACCAAAGTGGCGAGTCCGGCGCGCGCGAGGTAGGCGGCCGCCGTGAGACCGTTATGGCCTGCGCCGACTACGACTGCATCATAAATTTTGGAAGATGAAGGCGACGGCACATTTATGACCCGAAGTTAGAGGTGGCCATGAAAGCAAGATACATTACCGCATCTGCCCAGCCAATAGAATTGAAATTCGACCGACATTTATGTACAGTGCTTATGACTTGAGGTCAGATATGAGTGGAATTGGAAGCAGTCTCGTCTCCCCGCCCCGTTATCGCAGCATGCCGCCCCGGCCCCGTTCCGAAGGCAAGCGAACCCGCATCATCGATGCCGCCATGCGCCACTTTGCCGAGCAGGGCTACCACGCTGCCCGTGTGGGAGACATTGCCGCTGCGCTCGGCATTGCCAAGGGATCGATTTTTCAGCACTTCGGCAGCAAGGACGGATTGTTCTTCGAGGTCTATAAGAAAGCGGTGCGTTCCTTTCCCCGCTACCTCGACGCGCCCGCCGATGTGCGAGAGCGCGGCTTCTTCGAGGTGCTGCGCTACTGGCTGGTGAGCACGGAGCACTTGCTGCATGAAGACTGGATTCCCTACCGCGTATCGCTGCTGGGAAATTACGGCACCGACCTGACCCTGAAGCGCGAGATCAATCGCTTCCTCATGGCCGAAGATCCTTACGGCACGGTTGCGTTTGTGCGTTACGGATTGCAGCGCGGCGAGCTGCATCGTGACATGGACCAGGACATGATGGTCTCAATTCTGGATTGGACGATGGAACGCTTCCAGGACGCGCTGCTCACGGAAGAATTGGATCCCGGGCTGTTCCGCCGCCAAGGCGATCCCCAGGAGAAGAAGGATGCGCGTGTCACTCAATTTCTGGACGTGCTGAAGAGGGCGATCGGAGCATGAACAACAGGCACATGTCGGTATCGTCAATTCTTGCGTCCTACAACGACAAGGCCGCATTGCCGGATGCTTTCACCATCCCCGCGCCCTGGTATGTGGATGGGCGAATTGCTGAACTGGAGGCCCAGACCGTTTTCAGCAAGACCTGGCAAATGGTGGGGCGGGCTGAGCAGGTAGAGAAGCCAGGGCAGTTCGTGACTGCCAGCATCGCCGGCGAACCGATCGTCGTCGTTCGCGGTAATGACGGAGTTCTGCGCGGCTTTTACAACGTCTGCCGGCATCACGCTGCGGCTGTGGTCACGGAGCCTTGCGGGCAGGCTTCCATCCTGCATTGCCCGTATCACGGCTGGAACTACGGGCTGGATGGTTCTTTGAAAGGCATGCCGGAATTCGATGGCGTGAAGAACTTTGAGCGCCAGCAGAATGGACTGGTGCCGGTGAAGGCGGAGACCTGGGAAAAATTTGTATTCGTAAATCTGGACCCGCAGGCTGCGCCGCTGAACGACTTTCTCGGCGGCCTGGTCAAGCGCGTGGCGCCGCTCGGGGTCAGTAAGCTGCACTATTTCGACAGCCGCACCTACGACATTCATTGCAACTGGAAAGTATTTGTAGACAACTACCTCGACGGCGGATACCACGTTCCGCATCTTCACAAGGGTCTGAGTTCGGTGCTGGACTACAAGGAATACACCATCGAGAATGAAGACCGTTATTGTCTGCAATCGAGTCCGATGGTGGCGGGGAACGAAGACGCAGCTACTTCGTCCACACGCCAGGGCGACCGCGCCTGGTACTTCTGGCAATATCCCAACCTGATGATCAATTGCTACGAAGGCTACATGGACACGAACCTGGTGCTGCCGCTCGATGTCGATCACTGCCGTGTGATTTTCGATTTTTACTTCGGAGATATCAGCGAGGCCCGTCGCGAGTACAACGAGCAGAGTGTCGCCGTCGGCGCCCGGGTGCAGGACGAGGACCTGGGCATCTGCGAGGCGGTGCAGCGAGGGCTGAAGTCGCGTGCCTATGGGGCGGGCAGGCTGTCGGTGAGGCGCGAGGCCGGCGAGCACCTGTTCCACCGCTTGCTGGCGGCCGATTTGAAGAGCGGCGCAGAGATCAATGCCGCCGCCGCGGATTGAGCGCAAGGCTTCGATCTACCACCTGCAATCCAGAAATTGCTGTCGCCATACGATCAAGAAACTGAGGTGAAGCAAGTGAAGAGAGCTCTTGCATTTGCGCTGGGGTTGACGCTGTGGTGTGCCGCGAGCGCGGCCGCTCAGGTGACGGCGATCAAGGCGGGCCGGCTGGTGGATCCGCAGGCCGGCACCGTGCTCAGCGATCAGATCATTCTTATCCGTGACAACAAGATTGAACAGGTGGGCAAGGGTCTGGCCATTCCGGCCGACGCCAAGGTCATCGATCTCTCCAAGATGACCGTGTTGCCTGGCCTGATCGATTGCCATACTCACCTTGCCGATGGACCCACCGACGACGGCGACCCCATGTCGCAGATGAAAAAGACCGCGGCGGAGGTGGCTTTTGAGTCCGTGCCCAACGCCCGTACTTTTTTGCGAGAGGGGTTTACCACGGTGCGCGATGTGGGCGTTTACCGGGCGCTGAACGATGTCGCCATGCGGGATGCCATCGCTCATGGCTATATTGAGGGCCCACGCATGTATGTGGCGGGAGCGTACATCACGATCACCGGTGGCGCCGGGGCCATGACCGGATTCGCGCCCGACATCACGCTGCCCTGGAACCTGCGCTATGGGCAGGCCGATGGCCCCTGGGAAGTGCGGCAGAGGGTTCGTCAGCTGGTGCATGATGGCGCCGACCACATCAAAGTCCTCTCCAGCGGGGCGGTGCTGACCCATGGCAGCAATCCGAAATCGCAGGAGTTTACTCCTCAAGAGTTGCAAGCCGCAGTGGACGAAGCCAGCCACTTCGGATTGCGAGTCGAGGCGCATGCGCACTCTCCCGAGGGCATCAAGAATGCGATCCGGGCCGGCGTGGCCTCGGTCGAGCACGCGACCATGATCGATGACGAGGGCATCGCGCTGGCCAAGCAGCACGGCACCTACCTGGACATGGATATCTACGATGAAGAATGTATCCAGGAAGCGGGCCGGCTGGGAAAAATTCCCAAAGATTTTCTGCAGCACGACGCGGAGCTGGGAGAGCTTCACCGCCAGAACTTCCGCAAAGCGGTGAAGGCCGGAGTCAAACTGTCATTCGGGACCGACGCCGGCGTTTGTCCTTACGACCGCAGCGTCCGGCAGTTTGCCTTCATGGTGAAGTACGGGATGACGCCGATGCAGGCCATCCAGGCGGCCACCACCTCAGCCGCGGATTTATTGGGCCATTCCGATGTGGTTGGCGACATCAAGCCGGGCAAGTACGCCGACGTGATCGCGGTTGCCGGCGATCCGTTGCAGGACATCAGCGTGCTGGAGCATGTCCAGTTCGTGATGAAAGACGGCAAGGTTTACAAACAATAGCGCCTGTCATCCTGAGCGGAGGCAGTGCTCGCTCCTGCGAAGCACTGACGGAGTCGAAGGACCCCTATAAGCTGATGAGTCCGTGGCGAGATAGGGGTCCCTCGACTTACTCTCACCGCGCAAGCGCGGCTCAAGGCGGCGCTCGGGATGACAGGGACTTGGCTCATTGGTGGTCGCGCGGAATGGTTTCTTCCCAGGTCTTCTGCTTCAGCATCTGGCCGTCTTTCAGCAGCTCCCGCGTGTACTTGTAGTAGAAATTCTTCTGGTCCGTGGTCACGGATAAATGTCCGCGCCACCTGAGTTCCCGTCCCTTCAGGGTAAAGATGCTCTCCGCTTCGCCGTGTACTGCGCTGGTTTCCGGATGCGCGTCGTCCGCGTCATAGACCAGGCTCTCGTAGTCGATTTCCTTTCCCCAGGGATAGTCGGTTTCCGCCTTGCCCTTCCAGTGCACCGTCGCTTTCTGATTGGCCTCGTCGCGTTCGAGTGTCCACTCGCCGGGCCAGGGATAGCCGATGCTCTTGATGTCTTTGCGTTGCTCGGCAGGCTGCGGCGGCTGGAATGCGGAGGCGGCGCTCCTTTCACGGGTACGACCGGCAGCGTCAGGCGCGACGCCGTCGCTTCCGAGTTTGAGCGACGTGGTCATGGCATACGGAGTGGGCAGGATCATCGGCCACAGAGCATTCGAAACAGCCAGCCGGATGCGGTGGCCCTTGGGAAAGACCCACGAGGTCAGGTGCATCACGATGTCGAGCGGAATACACTTTGCCGGGTTCGAGCGCGCGCGGCTCCGTCATGGATTCGCGTTGCGCGCCATTGATTCCTGCGCCCGTGATTTGGGTGACGGTACCGTCGGGGGCCACATCCGAGAGCCGCGCGAACCAGTCCGCCAGGGGCGCAGTGGCCGAGGCTCTTAGCAGAGCCTGCGGCCTTCCCAGGATGGCCAGGTCTTCCTGAAGCGGTGCCGAATCGTACACCAGGCTGAAAGCGTCTACCGGACGCGGATCGCTCAGCAACTCTCCCCACCAGAATCCGGCTTCCACACCGACTGAAGGAATGTATTTCAGTTGATGCTGGTCTGCCTCGGGTGCGGTTTGTGCCAGAGTATGGTTCGGTTGGGGATAGAAGACCGTGTCGCGGACATCGCGCGGCGGCCAGCTGTCCTCACGCCGCCATTCTCCTGGAACGTTCTGCAAATTCGGATCGGGCGGGTGCCAGTGCTGCATATAGATGACCAGTCTGGGGTCGTTCAGCACGCCGGTGTCTCGCCCCTTGAGCCAGTAGTCCCACCAGCGGACAGCTTCAGCGCGCCACTCGATCTCAGGACCGGGGACAGCATCGTGCGGGAAGGTGTGGTTCCATGGCCCGACAATCGCCTTCAGCGGGGCCTTTGTCTGCTGCAGCATGTCGGTGATGCTGTCTCGATAGCCGTCGAGCAGGCCGCCGATAATAAAACATGGGATCTTGATCTCGCTGTAAGGGCGCACCGGGCTTCGCCAGAACGGACCATCATGCTGGTGTTTTAGATAAAGCAGCGACCAGGGGGGAGCGTCGAAACGCGGGCCCAGGACCTTTTCGTCGAGCGGGTAATCGGGAGCGCCGGTCATGCCGGGCGCCATGTCCATGTTCAATTCGAACTCATCGATGTGCGCCATTCCATCCATGTAGTGCACGTCGTCGTGGAAGAGTTCCGCAGTAGCGGCTACCGCAATGATGGCCTTGAGTTCGGGGGCGTGCCGCATGGCCATCTGCAGAGAGTTGAAACCGCTCCAGGAGATGCCCATCATGCCTACGTTGCCATTGGACCAGGGCTGATGGGCCAGCCAGGAGATGATCTGCAGGCCGTCGAGCTGCTCCTGCTCCGAGTACTCGCGGCTGGTGGGAACGCCCTCGCTGGCGCCAAAGCCGCGGATATCGACGCGGGCACACACGTATCCGCGGCGCACGAAGTAGGAATACAGCTCGTAGTCCCGTTGGGCGGTGCCGTCGTCCTTCCGATAGGGGTGATACTCGAGGACCGCGGGGAATTTCTCACCTGCTTCGCCGCCGTTGGGCATGTACAAAGTGACCGCCAGGCGAATGCCGTCCTTCATCGGGATCCAGGTGTTCTCCATGCGGATGTTGTAGGTGGGCGGGGATGGAGGCTCGACGGCGAGAGCCGTGGCCAATATCAGTCCCAGGATGGTTACAAGGAGGCGTGAGAAAAAACGGGCCCGGATTCTCATGATTCGTACCAGCGGAAGCCATGGCGCTCCTCCTGCTCCAGTTGCTTTGCCAGCTTGAGGGTCCGAGAGCGCCGATGGTTCGCACAGGCGAGCACGATGACGTTGAACAGCGCCATGGGAGCGACGTACGACGACCCAAATGAAGGGGTGGCGATCGACGTCAGAAAAAACTCATGGGCAAACTCTCCGATGGGAGAGACCAGCGTGTTGGTGATACCTACGCAGTAGGCTCCGTTGGCGCGTGCCTGACGCAAGCCTTCCACCGTCTGCCGCAGACCGCGGCCGTGGCTGATGGCAATCACCAGGTCGCGTTTCCCCAGCATGCGAACTTTGTGCACCACCTCCGCGGGCATGGTGGCGCTGGTCACGGGCAGCCCCAGGATGATGAGCAGGTGTTCCAGAAAGTTCACCAGATTGGCGGCCAGATCCCCGCCCAGCAGCACTATGCGCCGCGCCGAATAGAGTCGCCGTACCAGAGCCGCGATTCTTTGCGGTTCGAGGGTCTGAGCCAGATGGTTCAGGCTCTTGAGGTCCTGGTCGAGCGAAGCCCGCACCTGGGTAGTGATGGCAGACCGGCCCGCAGGGCCCGCCTTCATGGTATCGAGCGAAGTGGCGTGGGCGATGGACAGTTCGTGCACGTAATGCTGGAACTCACGGTAGGACTCAAACTTCATTCCGCGAACGATGCGGACCATGGTGGCGGGATCGGTACGCAAGCGCTTGGCCATTGCCCGCACGCTCATCAGTACAAACTCACGCGGCCGTTCGAACGCAGGTCGAATAATCTTCTGTCGCTTGAGGCTCAGGAGGCTGATGCGGGCGGACGGACTCATTACGGGAACAGAACGCGTGACTTTCCGCGGCTTTCTCATCGGGCACAAAAGCATGGTAGAAAGCGGCGCTCTTGTCAACTCACGGAGCGCCTGGGTGTCATACCACAATAGAAATGTCCCCGTCTTGGCCACAATAGAAATGTCCCCTAGTTGTAGGTTCACCAAGCCGCAGAAAGATCGGCGTTTTCATTTGCTGATATCGATTTCTTCTCCACGGATGATCAGGCGCCGGAATGCAGGATTTGGGTTTCGGGGATGGGGCGCGGGGGAAGGGGCAACGCCCCTTCCCTCGCTCAGCGGTTTAGAAGCCGCCTTCCATTCGCGGAACACCAGACAGTGATCGCGATAGTGAATCGCCACTTCCCCGGCTCGGTTTTCCCGCACCAGCACCCGACTCTTCGCCGGTACCCTGGGTCGGCTCGGCCGTTCCAGTTGCAGCAGTCGGTTCTGGTAGCGCACCATCCAGTCCTCGCTGACCACGCGTTCTTCCTCCAGCCAGAAGACTTCGTCCAGTTGCCGCGCCGTCGGGCGTCGCCGGTGATAATCGGCTGCCGCCGCCGCGGCGTGCGCGTATCGCCGGTTGTGTTCGGCGAGGTAGTGCTGGTCCAGATAGGCATTGGCTTGGTCGTAGTTGGCGATTCCAGCCAGGCGCAGTTTCTTCACCAGCCGATCCTGATGCGTGCCGTGCGCCTGCTCCACTCGCCCTTTGGCTTGCGGCGAACTGGCGGCGATGATCTCGATGCCCAGCTTCGCGCACATGCGCCCAAACTGCGTCACTGCCGGCTCTCCGCGCATGCGCTCTTGGGCATTCGGTGGGCGCACATAGACGTTCTTCCAGTCCGTGTACAGCGCTTGTGGCACCCCGTAGCGCTCGATCCAGCGCCGCAACACTGCCACCGCCGCCCAGATCGACTCCTCCGCCGTGAACCAGCCCAGCGCTTTCGTCGTGGCATCGTCGACCATGTGCATCAGGCAGCCGCGCGGTCCGCGTTCCTCCAGCCATTGGTGAAAGCTTCCGTCCATCTGCACCAGTTCGCCAAAATGCGCCTTGGCTTCCCGCCGCTGGCGGTACGGTTTCCGCCGCCGCTGCCTTTGCCACAGGCCGGCCTCTTTCAGCCAGCGCCGCAGGGTCTCAGCATGCACGGCAAGTCCGTCATCGCTGGCCAGATGCTCACAAGCCAACGTCGGGCCAAAATCCTCATACCGGGCCTGGACCTGTTTCAGTACTGCAGCTCGAAACTCCGCCGTGTAAGCCCGGTTCGATACCCGCCCACAGTTGCCATGCTGCAGCGCCTTCGCTCCGCCCACCCGGTACCGCGCCCAGATCCGCTTGCTCTGCCGATAACTCAACCCCAGCATCTCCGCCGCCTCGCACAATCGCAGACTGTGCGCCTTCACCCGCCCCATCACTTCCACTCGGCTCAACTCTTTCTTGCTCAATCCCGTTCTCCCCAATCGCGGTTCCTCCTCGTCGGAGGAACTCTAAAGGGGACACTTCTAATGTGGTCTCAAGGGGACACTTTCAATGTGGTTCAACACTCACGGAGCGCCTGGGATATCCTGAGAGCACGTGGAGACAGCCGCCCTCGGCTGTCTGGTCGAGCGTAGCTCGACGGATCTTGTCGCTGGCGGATATTGATCGTTATCGGAAACAGCGGAGCCCTGCTCCGCCAGACAGCCGAGGGCGGCTGTCTCCACGTGCTTCGAGGGACATTGCCTTGCGTCCTTCATGCTGGATCGTTGCGTCGCCGCATGCGTATAATGCGGGCGCGGTACTCAATCGACCTGCCGATTCAAACGCCCAGGGACATATCACATGGATAAGAAGTCCGCACTCAACTCCCGTAGTCGAAGAGACTTTCTCACAACTTCCAGTCTGCTGGCGGTCGCGGCGGCAGCGCCGCGGGCCGCCTCTGCGTTCGCCGGCGACGCTGCGTTGCAAACGGGTGAGAAGTCTTCGACTCCGGGCACGCTGCGCAGGATTCCGATCGGCGTCTTCGACCCCGCGTTTCCCAACTTGTCCACCGACGAGATGATCGACAAGTTTTCCGCCTGGGGCGTGGAGGCGGTGGAAATTGGCACTGGCGGCTATCCCAATTCGACTCACTGTCCGGTGAAGGATTTGCTCGACGATCCCGCCAAAGCCAAGGCCTGGAAGAAGAAATTCGAGGACCGCAACATCCAGGTGGCGACCTTCAGTTGCCACGGCAACCCGGTGTCGCCCGATCCCAAGATTGCGGAGCGCGATGCGGAGTCCTTCCGGCGCACCGTGCTGCTGGCCGAGCGTCTCGAAGTCAGTGTGATCGTGGGGTTCTCCGGTTGCCCCGGCGGCAGCCCGACGGACACCATGCCCAACTGGGTCACTTACCGCTGGCCGCCGGAGTACGGACAGATGCTCGACTGGCAGTGGAAAGAGAAAGTCATTCCATTCTGGAAGCAGGCAGCCAAGTTCGCCCGCGACCACGGCATCCACAAGATCGCGCTCGAGATGCACCCCAATTTTGTGGTCTATAACCCAAAGACGCTGCTGCGTCTGCGCGAAGCTGTGGGCGAGGAGATTGGGGCCAACTGCGATCTCAGCCATCTTTTCTGGCAGCAGTGCGATGCGGTCGAGGTCATTCACATGCTGGGCAAGGCAGGCGCGCTTTTCCACGCCCACATGAAAGACACAACTTTCTACAAACATAACGTCGATCGATATGGCGTGCTCAACTTCGCCTTCGACAAGAGCGATCTTTCGCAAGCCTCGGAAACATTCCGCGCGGTAGGTTACGGACACAGCGCCGGTACCTGGAAAGAAATCATGCGCGCCTATATGGATGTCGGTTTCGAGGGCATTTTCAGCGTCGAGAATGAAGATCCGATCCTTTCCGGCGAAGTGGGAGTGGAGCGCGCCCTGTACGTCCTGAAGAATGTAAGGAACGAGATCCTGGGGACGACGTAAGAGTTACAGCATCCTACCGTGTCATCCTGAGCGCAGGAAAACGCTTCGCTCGCGAAGCGTTTTTCGGAGTCGAAGGGCCCCTATGAACTGTATAGATCTGTAGTAGTGTAGGGGTCCCTCGACTTGCTCTCACCGCGCGAGCGCGGCTCGAGACTGCGCTCGGGATGACCCTAAGAGCGGGTAAACCGTTGACCTCGCTTCCCGCGACGGCGTAAGCTGCCCCTTCCGCCCATTTTCGGGGAGCAAGCATGCAAAGACGCGAAGCGTTACGACTTCTGGCCTCAGCTGCCGCCCTGCCCCTGCTTTCGCGGGAAGCGTTTTCGATGTTCCGGGCGGTGCACGAGCAGCTTCCCGATCAGTCTGTACTGAAGAGTCTCGATCCGCATCAGAACGCGACGGTCACGACGATTTCCGAGCTCATCATCCCTCAAACCGACACGCCGGGCGCGAAGGCTGCGCGGGTGAACGAATTCATCGACCTGATCCTCACCGAATGGTACGACGAGGAAGAGAAATCGATCTTCATGGCCGGCCTCACGGATGTGGACGCGCGTGCCCGGGAGTTGTTCGGCAAGGATTTCGTCGACTGCGGGGCGAAATCGCAGACCGAAATTCTCCAGGCCCTGGATGATGAACTGGCCGCGACTCGGGCCGAGCCTGAGCCCAGACGCAGGCGCAGGCGCCCTCCGGAACACAATTTCTTTTTCATGATCAAGCAGCTCACGATCGTTGGTTATTACACTTCACAGATCGGGTTTGAGCAGGAACTTCATGGGGAGATTATTCCATCGCGCCATGCCGCTTGCGTCCCTCTGGAAGAGGAGGCGGCGAAGTAAAGCATGGCAGCCAAGACATACGACGCAATCGTAGTGGGCTCAGGAATCACCGGGGGATGGGCTGCGAAGGAGCTGGGCGAAAAAGGACTGGAGACGCTCGTCCTTGAGGCCGGCCGCCCTATTGATCCCGACAAGGACTATGCCGAGCATGTGCCCGAGTGGGAAGTGCGCTATCGCGGGATGAGCGACCGCAAGCGGGTGGAAGAGAACCAGCCGGTGCAGGAAACCTGCAGCGGAATGGACGAGTGGAACAGCAAGTTCTTCGTCAACGACAAGCAGAATCCTTACAAAACCGAGCCGGGCAAACCGTTCTTATGGATTCGCGGACGCCAGGTGGGCGGCCGGTCGATTATCTGGGGACGGCAGTCTTACCGCTGGAGCGATCTTGATTTTGAGGCGAACCAACGCGAGGGTGTGGGCGTGGATTGGCCGATCCGCTACAAGGACATTGCTCCCTGGTACGACTACGTAGAGGATTTCATCGGCGTCTCCGGCCAGCGCGAGGGCCTTCCGCAACTGCCCGATGGCCATTTTCTGCCGGGCATGGAACTGAATTGTGCGGAAGTGGTGGTCAGGGATGCGATCGCCAAATATTTTCCGGGCGAGCGCCTCATGACCATCGGGCGCACCGCGATCCTGACCCAGCCTCACAAAGGCCGCGCCCCCTGCCACTACTGCGGGCCGTGCGCCCGCGGCTGCATTACCCGCTCTTACTTCAGCAGCCTGAACTCGACTTTGCCCGCGGCGCTGACCACCGGTAAAGTGACGGTTCGTCCACACAGCGTCGTGCACAGCCTGATGTTCGATTCGAAGAAAAGAAAAATCACCGGAGTGCGCGTGATCGATGGGCAGACGCGCGACACCATCGAGTTTCGCGCCCGCATCGTCTTCCTGTGCGCCTCGGCGCTGGAGTCGGCCCGCATTCTGCTCAACTCCGCCACTCCGGAATTTCCCAACGGCCTGGCCAATTCCAGCGGAGAGCTGGGGCACAACGTGATGGACCACTGCATGGGCGGCGGCGCCACTGGCCGCATTCCAGGGAATGAAGATCACATTTCGCTGGGAAACCGTCCCAATGGAATTTACGTTCCACGCTTCCGCAACGTGAAACAGAAGCATCCGTTGTTTCTTCGGGGATACGGTTTTCAGGGCAGCGCCAGCCGGCCGAAGTGGGAACGGGGGACGGAGATGCGCGGCTTCGGAGCGGAGTTCAAGCACACCCTGAGGCGGCCCGGACCGTGGACGATGTCGTTTTACGGATTCGGCGAATGTCTGCCCAACCACGAAAATTTTATCGAACTCGACAAAACCACGGTGGACGCCTGGGGCATTCCCGTGCTCCGGATCAGTTGCGCCTGGCGGGAGAACGAGCGCGCCCTGCTGAAGGACATGTCGATTACGGCGGCGGAAATGCTTTCTGCGGCCGGGGCGAAGGACATAGAACCTTTCATCGAGGACAACGCCCCCGGCCTGACCATTCACGAGATGGGCACGGCGCGCATGGGACGCGACCCGAAAACCTCGGTGCTCAATGCCCACAACCAGGCGCATGATGCCAACAATCTTTTTGTCACCGATGGCGCCTGCATGGCGTCATCTTCCTGCGTCAATCCTTCTCTTACCTACATGGCCCTCACGGCGCGGGCCTGCGACTATGCTGTCAGCCAGATGAAGCGAGGAGAAATCTAATATGGACCGACGAAAGTTTCTGGGTACGATGACGGCCGCGACCATTCTGTCCCGCCAGCTTTCCTGGGCCGCGGGCGACCACAAGATCGACAAGGTCGGCCTGCAGCTCTACACCATCCGCAGCGTGATGAAGGACGACTTTGAGGGCAAGCTGGCGAAGGTCGCGGAGATCGGTTATCGCGAAGTCGAGTTTGCCGGCTACGATGGCCATACTCCGCAGGAAGTGCGGGCCATGCTCGACCGCCACGGGCTTACCGGTCCCTCCGCGCACATACCATACAAGAGTTTGGGCGCCGAGTTTCCGAGCGTGCTGGATGCCGCCCACGTCGTCGGCCACCAATATCTGGTCAATCCCTACATTGACGACGACGTTCGCAAAGGGCCCGACGGCTGGAAGCGCGCCGCGGAAACCTTCAATCGCGCCGGAGAAGCCAGCCAGAAGGCGGGAATTCAATTCGCTTATCACAATCACTGGTTCGAATTTGCGCCGGTCAACGGAAAACTTCCTTACGACATTCTGCTGGAAGAGTGCGATCCCAAGCTGGTGAAGATGGAAATGGACCTGTGCTGGATCATGGTGGGCGGGCAGGACCCGTTGAAGTATTTCAAGCGCTATCCCGGCCGCTTCCCGCTGGTGCACGTCAAGGACCTGACCAAGATTCCGAAAACGGACGCGTCCGGTGGACAGAATTTCGGCGACTCGCTGGACGAGATGACGGAAGTGGGCAGCGGGATCATCGACTGGAAGAAGATTTTCGCGCAATCCGACAAAGCCGGCATCAAGCATTACTTCGTCGAGCACGATCATCCCAAGGACCCTTTTGCCAGCATCAAGACGAGTTACGAATACCTGGCGAAGGTGCGCTTTTAGCGGTCCAATATCGTTCCCGGAGAGCCTGATGGCACAAGTGGTTCGTTCCCCGAAAGTGTATGACGTCTGCGTCATTGGATCGGGCGCGGGAGGCGGCACGGCCGCGAAAGTGCTCACCGAAGGCGGCCTGAACGTAGTGATGCTGGAAGCGGGGCCGCCGCTGAATCCGGAAAAGGATTTCAAGGAGCACATGTGGCCCTACCAGCTGCCGCATCGCGGCGTGGGCGTCGGCGGCGAGCACCGGCACGAACTGAACGACGAATTCATCGCGCCCAACGGCGCCTGGGAAATCGAAGGCGAACCCTACACTTCCGCGGCGGGATCGCAATTCCGCTGGTTCCGCTCCCGCATCGTGGGCGGGCGCACCAATCACTGGGGAAGAATCGCTCTCCGCTTCGCCCCGGTGGATTTCAGGTCCCGCTCCACCGACGGCATGGGCGACGACTGGCCCATCACCTACGAAGAAGTTTCGCCCTACTACGACAAGGTCGAGTCCTACATCGGCGTGTTCGGGAGCAAGGAGAATATTCCCAGCGCGCCGGACGGCATTTTTCTGCCTCCGCCTCCGCCCCGCTGCACGGAAACCATCATCAAGAAGGCCTGCGACAAGCTGAACATTCCCTGCGTGCCCTCGCGGCTGGCGATTCTCACCAAGCCGCTGAACGGGCGCGCCGCCTGCCATTATTGCGCGCAGTGCGGCCGCGGCTGCCTGACCGCTTCCAATTTCAGTTCCAGCCAGGTCATGATTCCGCCGGCGCAAGCCACCGGCCGCCTGACCCTGATCACGGGCGCCATGGCGCGCGAGATCGTGGTGGGAAAAGACGGCAAGGCCGAAGCGGTGGCTTACATCGACAAAGCCACGCGTTCCGAAAAGCGGGTGCACGCCCGCGCCTTTGTGGTGGCTGCGAGCGCCTGCGAGTCGGCGCGCCTGCTGCTCAATTCCCGATCCACTCTTTTTCCCGACGGCCTGGCCAATTCTTCCGGCGCGGTGGGCCGCTACCTGACCGACTCAGTCGGCAGCTCCGCCGGCGGATATTTTCCGCAACTGGAGAAAATGCCGCCTCACAATCATGACGGCGTGGGCGGAATGCACTTGTACATGCCGTGGTGGAGATACGATCGCAAGAATGATTTTCTGCGCGGATACCACATCGAGTTTGGCGGCGGCCGGGGCATGCCTGGCGTGGGCGAGTTCGACGATACTTGCAAAGAGCACGAAGGATACGGCGCGTCCCTCAAACAGTACTGCCGCAGCCGGTACGGCACCTACATCGGTTTCTCCGGCCGCGGCGAAATGATTCCCAACGAGCACAGCTACTGCGATATCGACCCCGATACCGTGGACCAGTGGGGCATCCCGGTGCTGCGCTTCCACTGGCAGTGGAGCGACAACGAAATCAACATGGCCAAGGACATGCAGGAAACCTTCCGCTCGATCGTCGAGACGGCGGGCGGGACATTCATCAGCAAAGCCAAGCCCGACGGCCGCCATCCCTACGGCATCGAGGACGGCGGCGTCATCATCCACGAACTCGGCACGGCGCGCATGGGGAACAATCCCAAAACTTCGGTGCTGAACAAGTACAGCCAGGCCCACGACGTGAACAATGTGTTCGTGACCGATGCCGCATCTTTCGTGACCAATCCGGACAAGAATCCGACGCTGACCATCATGGCGCTCTCCTGGCGCGCGTCGGAGTATCTGATCGATCAGGCGAAGAAGGGAAGTCTTTAGGAAGGAAACATGGCAACCAAGTCCATATCGCGGCGCGACATTCTGAAGACTCTGACCATGGGAGCGATGGCCGGCTCAGTTCTGCGGGTGATTCCGGCGCAGGCCGCCGAATACGCGCACCACATGGTGGCAGCGGAGAAGGCCGCCACCACGGCGGGCGTCTACACTCCCAAATTTTTCTCGCCCCAGCAATACAAGACGCTCCAGGCGCTCTGCCAGGCCATCATTCCCGCCGACGCCGATTCCGGCGGCGCCGAAGGAAGCGGGCGCGCCGGAATTCATCGACCTGCTCACCAGCGAGAATCCCAAGTATCAGCTGAAGCTCGGCGGCGGCATGATGTGGCTGGAGGCGCAGTGTACTGACCGCTACGGCAAGACTTATCTCGACTGCTCGCCGGCGCAGCAAAAAGAAATTCTCGATCTGATCGCTTATTGCAAGAATGCGGAGAAAGATCCGGGTCTGAGCCAGGGCGTGGAGTTTTTTGCATTTCTGCGGGAGATGACCGCCGACGGATTCTTCACCAGCGAGATCGGAATCAAGTATCTGGGCTACGTGGGCAACACCTACCTGCTCAGCTTCCCGGGATGCCCTCCCGTGCCGGAAGCGTAGTTCATCCCCCATGAGTGTGTCATCCTGAGCGGAGTGACTGCTTCGCTTCGCGAAGCGGCTACGCAGTCGAAGGACCCCTATAACCGGATCAAAGCTGGTTCGCGCCCGTGTTCACCGGCGCCTCATACGGAAAAATCTCTGGACGACGAGTGCCTAACCGAACATAGGGGTCTTTCGACTGCGTCTGTCCATTCGCGGAGCGAATGGACAGAGCTCCGCTCAGGATGACACGTGAGAGTGTATTGGTGGAGAAGAGTTCACGCCGCTCCGAACGGGTCTTCCAGCGACGGACTCTGCGGCGTGAACAGCTCCGCGCCATTTTCGGTGATGTGCATGTCATCTTCCAGGCGCACACCGAATTCGCCCGCAATGTAAATGCCCGGCTCATCGCTGAAAGTCATGCCGCGGGCCAGTGGCGTGGTGTTGCCGCGAACGAGATAGGGCCATTCGTGGCCGTCCATTCCGATTCCGTGTCCCACGCGGTGGGTGAAGAATTTGTAGTCTGGGCCATATCCCGCATCGCTGATCACTTTCCGCGCCGCTGCATCCACCGCCTGGCATTCCACGCCGGGCCGGGCCGCCTTCAGCGCGGCAGTCTGCGCGCGATGCACAGTCTCAAACACTGCTCTTCATTTTGTCTGAAGGCTTGCCGAAGACGAACGTGCGCGTGATATCGGACTGATATCCCTCGACGGTGCAGCCGTCGTCCAGCATGACCAGCGTGCCTTCGCGAATCACCTGCGGAACGATCGAGCCATGGGGGAAAGAGGAATTCTCGGCAATCTCTATGTCAACCTCGCCGGAAAAACCCAGTTGAGCGTAGGCGGCCATGATCATTCTTTCGAGTTCCGCCTGCGTCATTCCGTCATGCAGTGTCTGGTGTGCGGCATGATAAGCGGTCAGCGTGACCTGGTTCGCCAGGCGCATCAGTTCAAGTTCATGGTCACTCTTGATCATGCGGCAGCCGGCGGTGACTGGCGTTGCGCTCACAATCTGCAATCGCGGCGCAGCTTTTGCGATAGCATCGCTGAAGACGAAGCGCACGGACTCTTCCATGCCCAGCCTGCCGGTGGAGATTTTCAGGTCTTTGAATCCCTGCGCCAAGAGTTCGTAGGGACTCTGGTCCTCCTGCCAGGTGCGCACGTCGGCATTCTTGCCTTCCGGAGAATTCGCCAGCAACTCGCGGGCCCGGCCTTCTTCAAATGCCGGGCATACACAGAGCGCGTTTCCCTTGGCCGGCAGCACCAGGGCAAACAGGCGTTCGCTGCCCCACCATTGCACTCCGGCAAAGTAGTTGAGCGAAGTGCCGTCCGCCAGAAGAATGGCGTCGAGATGATGGGCCGCCATGAGTTGCCGCGCCTTTTCCTGGCGTGCCGCTCTTTCATCCACCGTGATGGGCTTGGCCAGATCTTTCATGGATTTCAGGCTGGCGATCGAGGGCGGCAGGGGAGCGCACGCGTCTTCGGCACGGAGCGGCTGGAGCGCAAGCGGCCAGCCCCGCGCCCGCGCTAATCGTGCCCGCCTGCAAAAAGCGGCGTCTCGAAAGCATGAATCCTCCCGTTGACCAATCCAGTTGACCATCGAACCGCCATTATAGGGGTCTTCTGATATGCAATTGGCAAGCGGCGCTGGAAAATTGAAAATGAGGCGTGATGGAAAGCGGATTCCAATGCGCCGGCTGCGGCGAGTGGAACCAGACTACGGTGGACGAGTCCGCTGGGCGCAATCAGTCTTACGTGGAAGATTGCCAGGTGTGTTGCAAGCCGAATGTACTGCGTGTCCAGTACGACACTGGGGAACACGAATTCGTGATTACAGCGCAGTTGGAATCGTTATAGTAGCTGCGAAGCGGCACGACAACTTCCTGGAGGAAGGATGAACACGATGTCCACAGGCTACGGTGCATCCGGACGGATGGTTGCCCACAACATGGTGACCACGCAATTCGAACTCGACGGTTTTCGCGTGGTGCGCACGCTGGGCGTGGTGCGCGGCATTGTGGTGCGCTCCCGCTCGATTTTCGGGACTATCGGGGCCAGCCTGCAAACCATTCTCGGCGGCAACATTACTCTTCTGACCCAGCTGTGCGAGAAGACCCGGGCCGAGGCTTTCGACCTGATGCTGCAGCACTCCGCTGAACTGGGCGGAAACGCGGTGGTTGGCGCGCGTTACGATGCCACCGAAGTGATGCAGGGCGTCACGGAAGTGCTGGCCTACGGGACAGCGGTAGTGGTTGAGCCCAGCCGATAGAAGGCCACATGATCTGTCCTATAACAGCTTCTCCAAGGCTTTCTGGCGATACGCAAAGGTCTGCTGCAACTGCCGGCTGACGAAAAGTCTTTGCGCCAGGTCACCCAGCCATCCGAACCCTACGTCGTATTCGATCATGTCGCGGACCACGGTTCCCTTTATCTGGTTTCGCGTTTCTGCACTAAGTTCGTGACGATGATGAAAGCTCTTGAACGGCCCCTTCTTTTGCACGTCGGCAAAATGGTGGTTCCACTCAAATTCAGTGATCAGGGCGATCCACTGGGCACGAAACGGAATAAAGGGGACCAGGCGAAACGAAGTGACAATTTCGGAGCCAGCGCCGGCCAAAGGGGGCCGGTCCGTGATGGTTGCGCGTTCTTCCGCCATCCCGGGAGGCGGCACCAGTTTCAGACGGACGAGTTCGGTTGCCGTGTGCGGCGGCATGATCCGTGGCAGGTTGCCGGGATTGGCGAAAAAGAGAAAGACCCGATCAATCGGGACCGGTACCCATTGCTCGAACTGCGCCAGATGGACCATGAGATTCAGGCCACGTCACACCAGCCGCACTGCGCGGGGTGAAATAGTGGACGGGCGCAGCCCGCACGCGATAAATTGTCCGGGCCGCATGACCTCCAAGATCATGTCCCCGGGAGTTATTTCTCCGAAGAACGTCCTGTCCGCGATTCTCTTTCTGCTCCTGACCATACTCCCTTTTACCGCAACCGCGGCCTCGTCCTATCAATACATTCGACTGGGGGAGAAAGCTGACAGCACGGCGATTCCGGCGGCTGGTACGGCGATGATGGGCGGCGGCGCTGACCTCGACGAGGCCTTTCGCTGGTTGTGCCGGAAGGCAAACGGCGGAGATTTTCTGATACTGCGGGCGCGCGGTGACGACGACTACAACTCCTACGTCAACGGGTTATGCAAGGCGAACTCGGTGGCCACGCTGATCATTCCCGACCGCAAGGCGGCCCAGGATCCCGCGGTGGCAGATATTATCCGGCATGCCGAGGCAGTCTTCATTGCGGGCGGCGACCAGTCTCGCTACGTCAACTTCTGGCAGGGCACACCGGTACAGGATGCCATCAACGCCAACATCGCGAACGGGAAGCCCATCGGCGGTACCAGCGCCGGCCTCGCCGTTCTGGGCGAGTTTGCCTACGGCTGTCTGAAAGATAAACCAGACGACAACGACCTTGCCTCCACCGACGTACTGCCTAATCCCTACCATGAGCGGGTGACGCTGGTCCGCGATTTCCTAAAAGTTCCGAACCTGGAAAACACTCTTACCGACAGCCACTTCGCCAAACGCGATCGCATGGGACGGACGCTGGTGTTCCTTTCGCGCCTGGTGCAGGACGGTTGGTCAAGGGCGCCGCGCGAGGTGGCCATCGATGAGAAGTCGGCCGTACTCGTCGAACCCGATGGAAAGGGTACAGTGATTGGGCCCGGGAAGGGCGCCTATTTCCTGCAGCTCAGCAGCGCTCCAGAGGTTTGTAAAGCTAATGTCCCTCTTACGATCCGCAACATCTCAGCCTATCGTGCCCCCAAGGGAGCCCGCTTTGATTTCAAGACCTGGACGGGAGACGGCGGCAACGCCTATTCCATCACGGTTGAAGAGGGACTGATCCGCACCAGCCAACAGGGCGATTCGATCTATTGATGCTTCCCGAAGGCCGGAGTGTCCAACCCTGCGGTGGGTTCGGGCGGATAACAGTCTAAACGCCCTGAGCCCCGGCGAACCCTAGGGGCCTTTCTTGGCCGCTGCGCGCAGTTTTCCACAGAATTTCCACCGGTCGGGAGTCGGTTTGAAACTGAAGACAATCGGGTAGCGACAGCAGAACCAAATTCCTAAACCATACCCATTGTGGTCACCAATTCAGTTAGCCACAAGTAATCGCGCTTTCGAAAAGAGCTCATCTCTTCCCATAGCGACCTATAACTTTCTCATTGACAACAAATGCTTTAGGCGTAGGATGTGGACAAATGTGGTAGAAAGTGGTCCGGTTGGTAGTGGTCGTGGGCAGCGTTGGAACTTTGAGAGGCGCCAGTGGATTTTGTAGCTGACACCCCAAAAAACAGCCCGAACGAACCAGAAACTAAAGCCATTTTGACCGCTTTGACCTCCCTCGCTGTGGCAGCAACCGTATTCAAGAGATTTCCCGCCCTAAGGGGCAAAACACATGTTTCGCGGCAATCACCCAACTCGCGTCGACGAAAAGGGACGGCTCAAAGTCCCCGCGGAGTTCAAGCGGGTGATCGACGAGAAGTACAACGAGAAATTCTACATCACCAGCCTGGATGGCAAGGTTGGCCAAGTGTATCCCTTCGAGGAATGGGAACGGATCGAGCAGAAGTTGGCCGGGCTCTCCACCTTCAATCCTACGAAGAAAAAGTTTCTGGACCGGGTGAACTACTACGGACAAGTGGTCGAGATGGACGGTCAGGGGCGGTTGCTGCTGCCGCAATTGTTACGGGAAGCAGCGCAGCTCAAAGGCGAGGTTGCGGTGACCGGCAATCTTTCCCATCTTGTAGTTCGCAACCTGGAGGCTTACCGCAGCGAGATTGAGGAGCAGTCGTTCACCTCTGAGGATGAGAAGACGCTCGACGATCTGGGCATCTAGTGGACGAGGGTTCAACAAGCACCCCCGAGCGGGGTGGGCATGGTGGAAACAAGAGTGGCCATGTCCCGGTTCTTTTAAAAGAAGCGATCGACTTTTTAGCTATCAAGCGTGGCGGGACTTATATCGACGCCACGGTGGGCCCGGGCGGGCACAGTTTCGAAATCGCAAAACGCCTCGGCGCACCGGGACATTTGATTGGGCTCGATAAGGATCCCGCGGCGCTCGATGAGGCCCGCGTCAGGCTGACTTCTTCCGGGGGGGAGGGTTGGCCTGAGGTGGTTCTTCTGCATGGTTCTTTCGCGGAGATCGGAGAGCGGTTCGGCACGGCGTCAGCCGACGGACTGCTGGCAGACCTCGGCGTAAGCAGCCTCCAGTTGGACACGGCATCGCGGGGCTTTAGTTTTCAGGCGGAAGGGGCGCTCGACATGCGAATGAATACGCAAGCCGGGCCCACCGCCGAACAAGTGGTAAATCAGGTGGACGAGGTCACACTCGCGAATCTGATTTACGAATTCGGTGAGGAAAGGAGGTCGCGGAGAATCGCCAGAGCCATTGTCCGGTCGCGGCCAATTCGAACGACTGCGGAACTTGCAGCCGTCGTATCGGCCGCGGCCCGGCCAATGAATCAGGCGGAAAGAAGAATTCATCCCGCGACGCGAACTTTTCAAGCTCTCCGAATCTTCGTAAACCATGAACTGGACGACTTGCGGGCGCTGCTGAGCGCGGCCCCGCAGGTGCTGAAACCAGGCGGAAGGATAGTGATCATCAGCTTCCACTCGCTGGAGGACCGCATCGTGAAAGATGCCTTCCGCGAAGGCGCGAAGCAGGGTCACTACAAGTTGCTGACCAAAAAGCCAGTGACCGCCGGAGAAGAAGAGACTGATCGCAATCCGCGGGCCCGCAGCGCGAAGCTGCGAGCGGCGGAGAAGATTTAGGCGAGGCGGGTCTTTGACCCGCCCGGACGGGTCAGAGACCCGTCCCCACACGGTTCGTGGCGCTACAGGTTTACCCCTGGAAAACCAGCCAGGGCCCCGGCCACAGCCGTTGACGGATGGGCCGGGATAAAAGTTCCGGGACGGCATCGCCTCTCACAACAAGGGCGAAACACAACTCTCTACCTTCTTCGGTGCCGTCCCGGAGAGATGGGAAGGTAGAACGGAGGCCACAGATGTACCGAGGAACGAAATTTACAGGGACACTGATCGACGAATTGATTGCCACGGTGGAGCGGAGCGAGGCCCATGCCGGCATGCTCTTGCAGGACACGCGCTCCCAGGAAGAGAAACTCGCCTACTGGTATGCGGTGGCGCAACAGGAAGTTGCGCAATTCGAATCCAGTCTGGCTGGGGTGGCATAGATGGCGGCGGCGCAGTGCGCAGCTCCGGTCATGCGGCGTAAACGCAGCTGGACGGGAACCCCCGAGATTTATTTCGCCAAGCCCATCGATAATTCGCGCCTGGTGAAAGTGGAGGACCCGCAGCGAAGCCGCGAAATGAAACAATTTGGAGTCGCTCTGGGCTGCCTGTTTCTGCTGGTCATGACTTTTGCCTGGCAGCATTTCAAAGCCATCGAATACGGTTACAAGATCGAAGCTCTCAGAGCGCAACGCGACGGCCTCACCGAGGTGAATCGCGCCCTGCGCCTGGAAGAAGCCTCACTGCGCGACCCCGAGCGCATTGATGTTCTGGCGCGGAAGCTGGGACTGCAGTCCCCGCAGGCCGGCCAGGTGATGCACATGGATACGGTTTCGCCGGACGCCGCAACGCCGGTGCTGGCCAGCGTGACTCCGGTCTCGGTGGATTCGGCACGATAGAGAAATGTAGCGCCGGCCTCCGGCCGGTCCGATAGGCGGGCGGGACGCCCGCCAGACAGCCGGCGAGACGCCGGCGCTACAAAAATCTGGACGGGCTCCTGGCCCGCCCGCACCTGAATTTTATTTGGCGGCTCCCTGCATGGTGGGCCGCCATGCTTGTCTAAGGGGCTTGGACCTTGGCAACGAACACACCCCGCAACAGCGCGAACAAGCGACTGTACCTTCTGGGCGCAATTTTGGTGCTCTGGGCCGGTGCTATCTGTCTGCGCCTCGTCTATCTGCAAATCTTCCGTTATGGCGACTTCGAGCAGCGGGCGCAACGCCAACAGCAGCGCACTACCGAAGTCGCAGCCCGGCGGGGAATCATTTACGACCGAGCCGGCCGCGAACTGGCCATGTCCGTTTCCGTGGATTCCGTATTCGCGGTCCCGGTTGATATTCCCGACCTGGCGGGGACCATATCCCTGGTAGCGCGCATCACCAGGGCGGATCCTCGGGAGTTGCTGGCAAAATGCAAGGCCGCCCGCACCTTCTGCTGGCTGGCGCGCAAGGCGGACGCAGAAACCGCCGACCGAATCCGGTCTTTGAATCTGCGCGGCATCTATTTCCAGAAAGAATCGAAACGCTTTTACCCCAAACGTGAACTGGCGGCGCAGGTGCTGGGCTATGTCGGGATGGACGACGAAGGCCTGAGTGGGATCGAACGCGAGGACGATGACGAACTGCGCGGCAAGCCCGGCCGCATGCTGATCTCGGTGGATGCCCGGCGCAAATGGTTCGGCAGCGTCGAGAAGCAGCCTGACCCGGGCGAAAACGTGGTTCTGACCATCGACGAGAAGATCCAGTACATCGCGGAACGCGAACTGGAAACCGCGATGCAGCAGACCCATGCCGAGTCGGGCACGGTGGTCGTGGAGAACCCGAAAACGGGAGAGATTCTGGCGCTGGCCAATCGTCCTACGTTCAATCCCAACCTGGCCCGCGACATCACGCCGCAAAAATTAAAAGACCATGCCGTCAGCGACGTGTACGAGCCGGGATCGACTTTCAAGGTGGTCACCATCGCCGCCGCGCTGGAAGAAAAATTGACCCATCCCAGCGAAGTATTTGACTGCCAGATGGGTTCGATCGTCATCAACGGCATGCGGATTCGGGACAGCAAACCTCACGGGCTGCTCACGGTTGCCGGCATTCTGGCCGAGTCGAGCGATGTGGGCGCCATCAAGATCGCATTGCGCTTGGGCGAAGAGCGGTTTTACAAGTACATTCGCGCCTTCGGTTTCGGACAGCACACGGGCATCGAATTGCCGGGCGAGACCCGCGGCCTTTCCAAGCCGCTGAATCGCTGGTCGAAAGTGTCCATCGGCGCCATCTCCATGGGCCAGGAGATCGGAGTGACCCCTCTGCAGCTGGTAGGCATGATCTCTACCATCGCCAACGATGGCATCTGGGTGGCGCCACGAATCGTTACCGGCACCACAGAACCGCGCGGTGCTCCACAGATGGTGGCTTTTCATCCCGGAGTGCAGCGCCGTGTGATCTCGCCGATGACGGCAGCGCAGATGAAACAGATGATGCAAGGCGTGGTCCTGCACGGCACCGGGAAGAAGGCCATCCTCGAGGGCTATAGCTCGGCGGGGAAGACCGGGACCGCGCAGAAGGTTGATCCTGCCACCCACGCCTATTCGCATACCAAGTACGTGGCGTCGTTCGCCGGATTTGCGCCTATCAATGACCCGGTTATCACCGTGGCGGTCATTCTGGATTCCGCGGTAGGGCTGCATCAGGGTGGTCAAGTTTCCGCGCCCGTGTTCCAGAGAGTCACGCAGCAAGTTTTGGAATATCTGCACACGCCCCACGACGTCGAGTTGCCGCCCAGCCGCCAGGTCTTGTTGGCGGAGCGGCGGGTGAAAGACCAGGATGTCGAGGAGGGATCGCCTGACCGCCTGGGCGACACGCTTGATGCGTCCGATATTCCGCCGGCCGATGCGAGTGACCAACCGGCCGTTGCTGCCGCACCCTC
This sequence comes from Terriglobia bacterium, assembly GCA_963758435.1. GTDB lineage: Bacteria > Acidobacteriota > Terriglobia > Terriglobales > Acidobacteriaceae > JAIQFF01. The sequence continues at coordinate 144,438 of CAVWVN010000003.1, forward strand.
CTCGCCCAACGTGACCGCCAGCGTGGTTGTGCCCGCAGCCATGCGCCAGCCTGAACCGGCCGCCCCAGCCGTTCCGCAGCAAAAGCAAAATGCGATGCCGGAGGACAAACCCGGCACAGCGCCGCTTCCGTCTCATCTTCCGTCAAGCGGAACCGTGGTGCTGGACGTCGAGCAGGGCGGAATTGTAGTTCCATCGTTCCTGGGAAAGAGCGTCCGGGCGGCGATCGAGATGGCCCAGGAAAGCGGACTGGATCTGGATGCGGTGGGCAGCGGACTGGCCCGGCAGCAATCGCCTCCACCCGGTTCGCACGTAGCGTCTGGATCCCAGGTGACGGTGAAATTTGGACGGTAGACGCGCTGTCCGTCAGGCAACTGAGCAAGTCGTCTGTCATCCCTTTGGCGAACGTTTCGCTAGCGAAACGTTCACCTCCGCTCAGGATGACACTTGTTTCGGTGGCCCCGTGCACTAGAATCCAAGATAAATGACTTTTCTCGAACTCCTGTACGGCGCGGAAGTGCTTTCGCAAAGCGGCGATCCCGGTATTGGCGGGCTGGAGTATGACTCGCGCCGCATCAAGCCGGGCGATGCCTTTGTCGCCATGCGGGGCGAAACGAGTGATGGAAACAAATTCATCGACCAGGCGATCGCGGCCGGGGCCGTCGCGATCGTTACCGACTCCGCAAGCGAAAAGGCGCGTCCGGACGTAGCCTGGGCCCAGGTGCCCCATGGACGCCGGGCGCTGGCGCGGCTCAGCGCAAACTTCTACAAGAAGCCGGCCGAGCGGCTGGCCATCACCGGCATCACCGGCACGAACGGTAAGAGTACGACCGCGTTCCTGATCGAATCCATTCTTACGGCCGCGGGCCGCAAGAGTGCGCTGGTGGGGACCATTGAATATCACGTTGCCGGAAAGACCCTGCCTGCGCCGCACACCACTCCGGAAGCGCTGGAACTGAATCGGATTCTGAACCAGGCCCTGGGCCCGGGCGCAACCGAGGCTGTCATGGAAGTTTCCTCGCACGCGCTGGAGCAACAGCGGGTCTACGGCATTCCATTCGATGTTGCCGTCTTTACCAACCTGACCCGCGACCACCTCGATTATCACCGCACCATGGATGAGTATTTTTCCTCGAAGCAGGTATTGTTCGAGGGCTGTGGCACTGATGCGCCTCGTGCGGCCGTGCTCAACAGCGACGATGAGTACGGTCAGAAGCTGGTGAAGATCAGCAGGAAGCGAAGTTCTGAAGTGTTGACCTACGGGCTGGCGAAAGGCGACTTCCGTGCCGAGAAAGTCGAAATTACTCCGCGAGGAACCAGATTTGATCTGGTCACGCCCAGCGAAACCATTGCGCTGTTTTCTCCGCTCATTGGAAAAGTGAATGTGTACAACATCCTGGCGGCAGCGGGCGCGGCCTATCTGCGGAACTGCAAGCCCGAGGAGATCGCACAGGGAATCGCGACTCTTACCCGCGTCCCTGGCCGCTTCGAACGTGTGGACTGTCAGCAGCCCTTCACCGTCGTGGTGGATTATGCGCACACCGACGACGCCCTGCGCAACCTGACTGCACTGGCGAAGGAATTCGTTCAGCAGGCGGGCCAGAAGGGCAAGGTGATCACGGTCTTCGGATGTGGCGGCGATCGCGACCGGGCCAAGCGTCCATTGATGGGCGAGGCTGCGGGGAAGGGCAGCGATTTCGTAATCTTGACCTCGGACAATCCGCGCAGCGAAGATCCACTTGCCATCATTAACGATGCCATGGTGGGACTGCAGCGCTCAGGTACAAAATACAAGACTGAGCCCGACCGCAAGGCGGCCATCGCGCTGGCGGTGCGGGAAGCGCATCCGGGAGACATTGTGCTGATCGCCGGCAAAGGTCACGAAAAAGAGCAGCTCACCCGGGTGGGGGCGGTCCCTTTTGATGATGTGGAAATTGCGCAGAAAGTCCTGCGCGATGGCGGGTACGACTGCAAGTCGTCCAACGCCGCCGCCGGAAAACGCAGATGAAGCTCCCACTTTCGCGAGTCGCCGAATTCATTTCGGCCAGCGGCGAGTTCGACCACAAGGTGATCGCCCAGGCCTATTCCATTGACTCGCGCACCATCCGTCCCGGCGAGCTTTTTTTCGCGGTCAAGGGCGAGCGCATGGATGGCCACGATTTTGTGCAGCAGGCGCTGGAGAAGGGCGCTGTGGCAGCGGTGGTCCGCAAGGACGAATTGGCGCGCTATGCGGTCAAGACCCGGTTGCTGGCCGTTCCGGATACCCTGGTCGCTCTGCAAACGTTAGGGGCCGCCGTCCGCCGTTTGTGGGCCAAGCCGCTCATCGGTGTGACCGGATCCACCGGCAAGACCACCACCAAGGAAGCCATCGCCCATGTCCTCTCTTCCCGCTTTCGGGTGCTCAAATCCGAGGGCAACTTCAATAATCATTTTGGCCTTCCTCTGATGCTGCTGAAGATCGAGCCTGAGCATGAAGCCGCAGTCATTGAGATGGGCATGTCGCATCGGGGAGAGATCGCAGCGCTGGCAAAAATTGCGCAGCCGGAAATTGGCGTGGTCACCAACGTGGCCCCCGTCCACCTCGAATTCTTCAAGTCGGTAGCCGAAATCGCGCGGGCAAAGTACGAACTGGTCGAGTCCCTGCCCGCCGGCGGGACCGCGATCCTCAACGCCGACGACGAGTATGTCTCCCAGTTCGGCCGCGACTTTCACGGCAAGGTGGTGCTCTACGGCCTGCATCAGACGGCCGATGTACGGGCGGAGAACATCAAGTCCCGCGGCGCGGCGGGTTCGGCGTTCGATGTGGTAGCCGGCGGCTGCCGCGAACCTGTGATATTGCCCCTGGTGGGGACGCACAATATCTATAACGCCCTGGCCGCGGTTGCGACCGGAATGGAGCGAGGTCTGAGCCCGTCCGACGCCGCTGGTGCGCTGGCGACCCTGGCCCCGGCAGACAAAAGAGGGGCGGTCGTCCAAGTGGGCAACATCACGATCATCAACGATTGTTACAATTCCAATCCAACGGCCCTGAACGCAATGGTGGATACGCTGGCGGCCATGCCCGCGAAACGGCGCATCGTGGTCGCAGGCGAAATGCTGGAACTGGGTCCGGCGGGCGAAGAGTTGCATCGCCGTTCAGGCCGGCACATGGCAGAGAAGGGAATCGACATACTGGTCGGAGTGCGAGGCCTGGCGCAGCCGATGGTGGAGGCCGCCAGCCACGCCGGCATCAGGGCAGAATTCGTGGCCACACCCGAGGAAGCCGGCGAATGGTTGGTCCGCGAGACTCGCGAAGGCGACGTGGTGCTGCTCAAAGCGTCGCGCGGGGTAAAGCTGGAACGCGCTTTGGAGGCAGTCGTCGATCGTCAGTCTTCAGTCGTCGGCAAATCAAGAACGGCTGATGACTAGCTGACGACTGAAGACCGACGACTGACGACTATACGGGAGGCTGATTGCTCTACTGGCTGCTGTACCTGAAGCTGTTCCACTACTTCCCGCCATTCCGTATTTTCCGGTATTTGACCTTTCGTACAGCGTTTGCCAGCCTCACCGCCCTTTTCACGGCACTGATCGTCGGCCCCATCGTCATCAACCGTTTGCGCGAATTTCAGATCGGCCAGTTCATTCGGGAAGAAGGACCCAAGGCCCATCAGAAAAAAGCCGGCACGCCGACCATGGGTGGCCTGCTGATCGCCATTTCCATCGTAGTGCCCACGTTGTTATGGGCCGACCTGAGCAACCTGTTTATCTGGATCGCGGTGTTCGCCACCTGCGCCTTTGCTGCCATTGGGTTCGCCGACGACTACATCAAAGTGGTGAACCGCAGGAACCTGGGACTCACTTCAAAAGCCAAGATGGGCTTGCAGATTGCGGTCAGCATCCTGATTGCCGTGGCGCTGATCGCCATGCAGACCCGGGGCGCTTACTCAACCAAACTGATGGTTCCCTTCATCAAGCAATTCCATCCCGACCTGGTGATCGAGAGGCTGGTGAGCCATCCCGCGCTCTGGCCGATGGCGTTTGTTCCTTTTGTCGCCTTCGTCGTGCTGGTGATCGTGGGGTCGAGTAACGCCGTGAACCTGACCGACGGCCTGGACGGGCTGGCCATCGGCTGCACCGTCATCGCGGCCGGGGCGCTGGCCGTCCTTACGTATGTGAGTGGCCATGCCACCTTCGCCCAGTATCTCGAACTGCAGCGCATGCCACTGGCGGGCGAACTGACGATTTTTTGCGGGGCCATGGTGGGAGCGGCCATTGGATTTCTTTGGTACAACGCTCATCCCGCCGAAGTCTTCATGGGAGACGTTGGTTCCCTGGCCCTGGGCGGCGCTATTGGCACGGTGGCCGTGATGATCAAGCAGGAACTCCTGCTGCCGTTCATTGGCGGCATCTTCGTGATCGAAGCTCTGTCCGTGATCCTTCAAGTGGCGTCCTACAAATTGAGAAAGAAACGCATCTTCAAAATGGCTCCTCTCCACCATCACTTCGAACTGCTGGGCTGGTCGGAATCAAAAATTATCGTGCGCTTCTGGATCGCGTCTCTGGTGTTTGCCCTGTTCGCCCTCACCACACTAAAGCTAAGGTAGACCTCACCACGGAGGCACAGAGACACGGAGTAAGAGTCATCCCTGTCGATAGGGGTATTCTGCATTATGGGCCTGGCAATTTTTCCTTTATTCTGTTTTTACTCCGTGCCTCTGTGGTGAAGGGTTGAGGGCTAAATCTGTGGATCTCGCCAACAAACGCGTTCTGGTTGTCGGACTGGGCAAGTCCGGCGTGGCCTCAGCCTTGTTTCTGCAGGCCCGGGGAGCGAAGGTCACGGTTTCGGACGCAAAGTCGCAGGACCAACTGGCGGAGGAAATCCCAGTCCTGCTCGATCACGGCATCGTGGTCGAAACCGGTGGGCACGGCGAGCGTACGTTTCGCGGACAGGACCTGATCGTGGTCAGTCCCGGCGTTCCGGTGGATTCCGCGCCCCTGGTGCAGGCCCGTGCTGTGGGCGAACCCGTGATTGGCGAGATCGAGTTGGCGTCACAGTTCCTGCCGAAGAACATCGTCGCCATCACCGGCTCCAACGGAAAAACCACGACCACGACGCTGGCAGGTGAAATCGTCGCGGCGGGCGGCTTCCCGACCGTTGTGGGCGGCAATATCGGCACACCGGCGATCTCGCTGGTCGAGCGGACAAAGGACAACACCGTGGTGGTACTGGAGGTATCGAGTTTTCAGCTGGAGACGATCCAGACCTTCCGTCCAAGAGTTGCGGTCGTGCTTAACATCACGCCCGACCACCTCGATCGGCACCGCACATTCGAGGCTTATACCAACGCCAAGGCACGCATTTTTGAGAACCAGCAAGGGAAAGATTTCGCGGTGCTGAATGCCGACGACCCCACTTGTGCCGGACTGGCGAGCCGCACCCGAGCGCAAGTCTTCTGGTTCGGCCGCAAGGAAGAGGTAAAGCAGGGAGCATACGTTCGCGATGGCCGGGTCCTTTTTCGGAATGCCAAAGGGCCGCGCGAGATCATGCTCGCCTCCGAGATACCGCTTAAGGGAGGCCACAACGTTGAGAACGTGCTGGCCGCGGTCTGCGTCGGCGCGCTCATGGGTTGCGAGCCTGGACGCATCGGCCAGGCGGTGCGGGCCTTCAAAGCGGTCGAACACCGGCTGGAATATGTTGCGACGATTCGCGGCGTGGAATATTACAACGACTCCAAAGCCACTAACGTGGATGCAACCATCAAGGCCCTGGAATCGTTCCCGGCGAATGTCCACCTGATTCTGGGCGGCAAGGACAAAGACAGCGACTATACCCTGCTCAACGACTTGCTGCGCCAGAGGGTCAAGCGCGTGTACACCATTGGCGCGGCTGCGGAAAAGATCGAGTCCCAGATCAAGGGCGTGGAGATCGATCCCTCGGAGACCCTGGAAACCGCGCTCAGACGCGCATCGGCGACCGCCGCATCCGGCGACATTGTGCTATTGGCCCCGGCCTGCGCCAGCTTCGACCAGTTCCACAACTACGAGCACCGGGGCAGGGTCTTCAAACAAGTAGTGCACGCCCTCGCCGCTGAAGCCCGCACTTGAAAAATGTGGGCGCGGGCCTTGCGCTCGCGCTTTCTGCCTTCGCCACAGTCCAAGCCGAGCAGCACCGCCATAAATTTACGTCCTGTTAACCAAACGGTTGGAAAAACAACCTATGCTCTGGTATTGGCCATCCATATCAGAAAGAGCAGAGCCAGGCTGACCATGGTGCGGCCGGTCAGTGTCGCCGGGAGGCGCGTGCGCATGAGTACCGCGATTTTCAGGAGCCCGGAACCGGAATCTCCCTATACCTATCTGGTGAAGCGCACGGTCGAGGCTTGCCGGGTCGCTAAGGAAGCTGCTGCCACTGCGGCGGAGGGCATAGCTACCGCGTCCTGTCCGCTGCTGAATACTCTTCGTGAGCGCGAAAAAGAACTCGACCGCCTGGACATGGAGATCGATGCCGGCGTGACCCGGGTGGTCACTCAGGTCAGCGACGCGGAAGCGCGCGAACTGCTGGCCTGCATGAAGTTCATGATCAGCCTGGAACGTATCGGTGATCTGCTGCTCAGCTTTGCCGGCAGCGCACAAGCCGTTTGTGCCCGCATCGATCCGCAAGATATTCGCGACCTTACCCACATGGCGACGGTGCTGGAGAAAATGCTGGCGGACGCGGGTAGCGCTTTCTCCACTCGCGACGTGAAAAAAGCGGTTGACGTGCTGCGTGCCGACGCCGAGATGGACCGCCTGCGCAACCTCATCTTCCTGCGTCACATCGAAAACCCGGAAAACCAGCAGCGCCACGCCAGCTTGCAGGTCATCTTTATGACCCAGTCGCTGGAGCGCGCGGGCGATCATGCCAAGAACCTTGCGGAAGAAGTTTGCCATTTTGTCAGCGGCCATACCGTCCGCCACGTCCTGATGACGTACGACAAACCCATCGAACAGATGTTCCTGGATTGGCTTCGCGCCCGCGAAGAGTAGCGGTAAATTACGCACAATGTGACGTCCGTCACAGCTTTGCCGATGCCCGGCAACCTACGATCAGGAAAGTAGCGCCGGCGCTACCCAACCCAACCATGTTTTCCGGCCGCCTTACCCACGCCACCATCCGCATCCTCGACTGGATGGCGGCGCGAACGCTGCCGACTGACACGACTCCCACTCACCTCCAGACCGGCCGCCGAGGGGAGGAAGACGCCTACTTCTATCTGCGAAGGCTGGGATATGTAATGGTCGCTCGCAATTTTCGTTCGCCCAACCGGCGCGGTGAAATCGACTTGATCGGCTGGCACGGGGATATCCTCTGTTTTGTCGAAGTCAAAACCCGCACCACCCACGATGTGAAGCCCGCCGAAGCTGCCGTCGACCGGGACAAACGCCGGGATCTCCTGACTGTTGCGCGTGAATATCTGCGGCATCTGCCGCCTTCTTGCGCCTGGCGTCTCGACGTCATCAGCGTGTACTACGATCAGGGCTCAAGGCGGCCGCAGATCGAACTATTCCGCAACGTTCACCTGCAGGCGTAAAATGGCTGCATTCGCTTCGCGCGGTTTACACTACGCGGAAAGGACCTCAGTAATTGCCTGAGCTGCGCAAGGACCCAATCGTCGGCCGCTGGGTCATCATATCGACCGACCGTGCCAAGCGTCCCACCGACTTCGCTCGCGAGGGAATCAAAATCAAAGGCGGCTTTTGCCCCTTCTGTTACGGCAATGAAGCCAAGACTCCGCCTGAGATCCAGGCTTACCGCCCCAATCCCAACGGCGGGCCCCCGCCGCAGCGCGACAGCCCAGGCTGGACAGTGCGCGTGGTTCCCAACAAGTTCCCGGCCCTCGGTATCGAGGGCAATCTCAACCGCCAGGCCGAAGGCATGTTCGACCGCATGAACGGCATTGGAGCGCATGAGGTCATCATCGAGACTCCGGACCACAATGCCAGCCTGGCCAATCTTCCCCCCAAGCGCATCGAAGACGTGCTCTGGACTTTCCGCGACCGCATTCTCGACCTCAAGAAGGACCGCCGCTTCAAGTACATCCTGATTTTCAAGAACCACGGAGAAGCGGCCGGGGCCTCGCTGGAGCACGCCCACTCGCAACTCATTGCGCTGCCCATTCTCCCGATTTACGTGAGTGAGGAAATCGAAGGCGCCAAGCAGTACTACATTTACAAAGAGCGCTGCGTGTTCTGCGATGTGATCCGCCAGGAGACCGAAACCGGAACGCGCGTGGTCTCGGAAAACGCCGACTTCATCACGCTCGCTCCTTACGCGCCCCGTTTTCCATTTGAGACCTGGATCCTTCCCAAACAGCATGAGTCGGCATTCGAGAATTCTTCTACTCATATGTTTGAGAATCTGGCCCGGGCGCTGAAGACCTTGCTGAGCCGGGCGGAGCGTGTGCTGGATAACCCTCCTTACAATCTCGTCATCCACTCTTCGCCGGTGCAGGACCCAACCAATGACCACTATCACTGGCATATCGAGTTCATGCCCAAGCTGACCAAGACGGCGGGCTTCGAGTGGGGGACAGGGTTCTACATCAATCCCACGCCGCCGGAGGAAGCGGCGAAGTTCCTGCGCGAGGCCAACGTGGAAGAGGCGGCCAACACTACAGGCTAGCGGGAGGCCGATCATCATAAGAGTGTGTGCCGCGGTTTGACACCTCCGCTTGCTCTCACTAAGATTTCCGGGCTTGCGAAAACGTTTATGAGACGTCTGCTCCTCCTGCTGGCAACGCTTACAGGCCTTGGCTACGCTGCGGCGAATCCTGCTGCGCTGCTCAACAACATTCCCAACCGTACCACCGTCAGCTTGAATGGCGCATGGCAGGCCATCGTCGATCCCTACGAAACCGGCCTGAATGGCCGTTTCTACCTGAATACCAAACCCAAGGACAAGCATGAGCTGGTGGAATACGATTTCGACAAGTCCGATGTCCTGAACGTTCCCGGCGACTGGAACTCACAGAAGAAAGAGTTGTTCTTTTACGAAGGTCCGGTGTGGTACAAGAAGTCGTTTTCCTACAGCAAGCGGGAACACACGCGTGTCTTCCTGTATTTCGGTGCCGCCAACTACTTCACCCGCGTTTACCTCAACGGGCAGGCCCTGGGCGAACATGAAGGCGGGTTCACGCCCTTTGACTTTGAAGTCACCGACCAGATTCGTGAAGGCGACAACTTCGTGATCGCGGAGGTCAACAACACCCGCCGCCGCGATGCTGTCCCCACGGTAAATACCGACTGGTGGAATTATGGAGGGCTGACGCGCGATGTAATGCAGGTAGAGGTCCCCGAAACTTTCATCCAGGATTACTTTGTGCAGCTCGCCAAGGGATCGAGCAGTGAGATCTCGGGATGGGTGCAGCTTAGTGGCTCCACGCCGGCACAGCAGGTGACGGTTGAAATTCCCGAGGCGAAGATCAAACAAACCGTTACCCCGGATGCCGCCGGCCGGGCCGAGTTCCGTTTTCCCGCGAAGCTCGAGCTGTGGTCGCCGGAGCATCCCCGGCTCTACGATGTTGTGCTGTCGAGCGGTGCCGACAAAGTGCACGACGCCATCGGTTTCCGCACCATCGAAACCCGCGGCACCCAGATATTGCTCAACGGCCAGCCCGTCTTCCTGCGAGGTATTGCCCTGCATGAAGAGGCACCCATCCGCGGCGGACGCGCCTTCAGCCAGAAAGATGCCGAAACCCTGCTGGGCTGGGCGCGGGAATTGGGCTGTAATTTCGTGCGCCTGACTCACTATCCGCACAGCGAGAACATGACTCGCCTGGCCGACCGCATGGGAATCATGGTTTGGTCTGAAATCCCGGTTTACTGGGACATTGACTGGGAAAACCCAGCCACTCTGCAGGACGCCAAGAGCCAATTGCAAGAGATGATTGCCCGCGATCACAATCGGGCTTCGGTGGTCTTGTGGTCACTTTCGAATGAGACTCCAGTCAAGCCGGCGCGGACCGTGTTTCTGCGGCAGCTTGCAGACGCTGCGCGCCAGCAGGACTCGACTCGCCTGATCACCTCCGCACTGAACCACGTTGACGAGGCTGGCCCGGACACGCGCTCTCTCAATGATCCGGTGGGCGAGTACCTCGACGTGCTGGGACTGAATGAGTATCTAGGCTGGTATGGAGGACGTCCTGAAGACGCTGATCGCATGCTGTGGAAGTTCGCCTGGGACAAGCCAGTCATCGTGAGCGAATTCGGTGCTGGCGCGCCCTACGGCAGACATGGCGAAGCCGATGAGCGCTGGACCGAGGAGTATCAGGCCAATCTTTACCAGCACCAGATCATTATGCTGAAAAAGATTTCAGCGCTGGCGGGTCTGTCACCCTGGGTGCTGATGGATTTCCACTCGCCGCGCCGCCTGCTGCCCGGTACACAGGATTATTACAACCGCAAGGGACTGATTTCGAATACGGGACAGCACAAGCAGGCGTTCTACGTGCTGCAGAAGTTCTATCGGGGAATGGAATCCGCCAGGTAGCCACGCCTTTATTGATCCCCGGGATCATCCGAAGTTTTGCGGAAGGGCACGGCTTCAGCCGTGCCACCAAGGTCTGGAAGGAGACGCGGCTTCAGCCGCAGGGGTTGGCTTCTACGCCTGCGTGCGGTCTAAAAATTCCGAGTGCCATGCCATCTGGATAGCTTCCAGCTTGCCCTCGTTTGATTTCTTGGGATCGTCTTTGAACTCGGGCAATTCCGTCACCAGCCGGTGTAAATCCGTAAAGCGCACCGCCAGCGGATCACTTTCAGGATGCTGCTCCGAAAGCAGGATTCCGAGGTCTTCCGCATCATCCCAGGTCAGCTCTTTCGGCATGCATTTGCTCCTTAAGGCAGTTTCCAGTTTCCGGTTGCGAGTTTCAAAACCAGAAACAGAAAACAGGAAACCAGAAACTGGTTTAGTGTTCTTCCGAAACGTAATTCCGGTTCCACGCCGGAATCTCGACTACCACTTTGCCAGGCTTGTTGATCACGGCCTGACAGCCGAGTCGGGAGTTTAACTGCAAATCGGCGGCCATGTCCAGCCGGTCGGCTTCGTCGTCATCCATTTCGGAAAGACTGTCGGCGCCCTCTTTTACCCAGATGTGACAGGTGGTGCAGGCGCAATTGCCGCCGCACGCGTGGTCCAGCCGGATGCCGTTGTTCAGGGCCACGTCGAGCAGCGATTCCGGCTTGCCGTGGTCCTTGTAAGGCAGCTTGCCATGCTCGAACTGCACCGTTTTGCCTTCGGGCAGAAATGTGACCTGCACCGTGTTCTCGCCGGGCGGATCAACGGTTGCTGTTCCTGTGCCTTGATTCTTTTCCTCTGCCATCACAGCTCCTAATCTTAGATCGCGTGCATTTCTAGACGACGGATGACTGACGACCGACGACTTGTTCTATTCGAACTCCGCTTTGGCCACGGGATGCGGCGCGTCCGGCCCATCGCCCAAATCTGCCTGGTCCATGGTCTTGCCCTTCAGGGCGGTGGACACTGCGCTATCCATCATCAACTCAGCCAGCCGCATCGTGCCCTGATTCAGCGCGTTAATGGCGGTGCGAATCGCCTGATAATCGTCTTCACCCTGCACCTGGTTCAAAGCGTTTTCCAGCTTGGCGATGCGCTTCTTCTCCGCGCTGGTCAGCTGTCCCCAGGCCGGACTCTTCTTTCCTTTTTCGAGTGCGGCCAGGATAGTTGCGGCTTCGTTCCGCGCCTCGATGATCTGGCGCTGACGGAAATCTTCTTCCGCGGAGTCGAAGGAATCGAGAATCATGCTCTCGACTTGTTCGTCCGTCAAACCGTAGCTGGGCTGAACTTCGATCTCCGCCTCCGTTCCGCTGCGCTGCTCACGCGCGGACACGTGTAGAATGCCATTTGCGTCGATGAGGAATTTAACTTCGACTCGCGGTATTCCGGCCGGCATCGGCGGAATACCTTTCAGGTCGAAGCGTGCCAGCGAGCGGCAGTCCTTCGCCAGTTCCCGCTCGCCCTGCAGCACGTGAATGGCGACATTGGCTTGCCCGTCCACCTGCGTGGTGTAGTGTTGCGTGGCTGAAGCCGGGATGGTCGAGTTGCGCAGGATGATCTTGTCGGTTACGCCGCCCGCCACTTCAATGCCGAGCGACAGAGGCGTGACATCAAGCAACAACATGTTTTCCGTGGCTTCGGAGCCGCCGGCAAGAATGTTGGCTTGCACTGCGGCGCCCAGGGCCACGACCTCATCCGGATTCAGGTCGGTGTGCGGCGTACGCCGGAACATTTCTTCGACTAACGCGCGCACTTTGGGAATTCGCGTGGAGCCGCCGACCAGCACCACTTCATCAATCTGTTCCGGCTTCAGGCCGGCGTCTTTCAGGGCCTGCCTGCAGGGGCCGACGGTGCGCTCGATGATGGGCAGAATCAGTTGCTCGAACTGTTCCCGCGTGATCGCTCTTTGATAGTGCTGCCCGCCCGGCAGTTCGACTTCGAGCGTAGTCGCGGGCTGCGACGACAGCGCAATCTTGGCTTCGATGACAGCCTTGCGGATGGTGGCCACGGCTTCGCCGTTGCGCGATACATCGAGACCCATGTCGCCGCGAATATCGTCGAGCGCAATCGTGATCAGCAGGGTGTCGATATCATCGCCGCCCAGGTGCGTGTCGCCGTTGGTTGCGACCACCTCGAAGATTCCGTCGTGCAACTTGAGGATCGATACATCAAACGTGCCGCCTCCCAGGTCGTACACGGCGACGACACCGTTCTGCCTCTTATCGAGCCCGTAGGCCAGGGAAGCAGCTGTCGGCTCATTCACCAACCGGAGGACTTCCAGGCCGGCGATTCGTCCAGCGTCTTTTGTCGCTTGCCGCTGGGCGTCATTGAAATAAGCGGGCACGGTGATGACCGCTTTTGTCACCGGCGCATTAAAGAATCGTTCAGCATTGCGCTTGAGTTGGCGCAGGACAAAAGCGGAAATCTCCGGAGGCGTGAAGGTCTTCTCGCCCAGCCGGATGCGCAGTACTTCACCGGGCTGAAGATCGTCGGCCAGGCGGAAGGGGAACAGCTTCAGTTCCTCCTGAATATCTTCGATGCCGCGCCCCATCAGGCGCTTGATCGAATACACGGCACGCTCCGGGGTCTCGATCAGATACTTGCGCGCTGCGTTGCCGACAAGGATCTGGTCTTTTTCGTCCAGAGCGACCACCGAGGGCACCAGGTTCAGCCCATCTTCGCCGGGGATCACGACAGGCCTGTCCCCTTGCATGAAAGCCACCAGCGAGTTGGTGGTTCCGAGATCGATGCCGACAATGCGATCAGAATTCATTGCGTGATACGAAATTGAGTAATTGTGCAATCGGGTAATTGAGTAATTTCGAAATCGGAAACCGGGTTCTCAATTACAGAATTACCCGATTGCCAAATTGCTCAATTTCCCAGCGCTTCATTCACGTCCCGTACGAGGTTCCTGATATAGCTGCGCCGGTTGAGCAGATCGACCATTCGATCCAGCGCCGCGCGCCGCTCTTCATTGCCATGACCGTCAACCGCCTGGTCCCATTGGTTCCAATGCTGCGTCAATTCTTCCGTCAACTCTTCGTACTTCGTTTCAAGCCGCGCCCTGTGCGTTTCCAGATCTTTCACCAGGGCAGGATCGTCCTCGCCGATCTTCTGGTTCATGCGCAGCTCTTCCAGTTGCATGTTCAGCTCGAACACTTCTTCGAGGAGGTCCGGAAGTACGATCTGTTTCTTCACTTCGCCGCTGGCTCGCGCTTTTTCGGTGGCGGCCTTGGATTGCTCTTCCAGTTCCACCCCCTCCAGTCGCAGCAGATACTGGGTGCGTTTGATGGGGTCTTTCAAGGTGCGGTAAGCGTCGTTGAGCAGCGAGCTTTGCTCCAGGCTCCACTCCTGTTCTCGCTTGTCGGCGCGGGCGTTGAGGTCGGGATGCAGCTTCCGGCTCAGTTCGTAGAATTCCCGTTCCAGTTGCGCAACGTCAACATTCAGTTTCCGGGGCAATCCGAAAAACGAGAAGTAGTCCACCGGCAAGGGTGGCTGCACTTTGCCACAGGCCTGGCAAAAGTGGGCAGCGCGCATGTCGCCGCACGACCAGCAACTGGCGGTGTTTTCGCCACTGCCAGCCGCCATCGTTTTGGAAATATCAATGGTCATGTTCGGATCGTGTGGCGCGGGCGCCCTCGCCCGCGGCTGCCGCATGCATCAGCAAAATTCTCAGGGAATTCCGATCGCTGGATCGTAGAATATTAGCGGAGCGCGGAGGGCTTTGCCGCTCCAAGCTCGCGGGCGAGGGCGCCCGCGCCACACAAAAACTACCCTGAGAATGACGTCCCGCAGCCGCATGACTTCGATGCATTGGGATTAATGAACACGAATCCCTGCTGCATCAGAGTCTCCTGATAATCCAGGACCATGCCGTTCAGATAGATGAAAGATTTCGGATCGACAAACACGCGCACATCGCCGAACTGAAAGATACGGTCACGCTCGCGGGGCTGGGTATCGAACCGGATGTTATAGCTCAAACCCGAACATCCGCCGCCCTGCACGCCCAGACGCAGCCCACCCTGCTCGGGCGAGATGCCTTCCTTGACGATGGCCGAACGCACTTTGGCCAGCGCCTTGTCCGTGACCTTCACCCCGCCCTTTGCCGGAGCGGCTGGCTTGGTCGTTTCTTCCGTGGTGGTCGCCATAAATGATCCGAATGCACGCAGCCCTCACTGAGAGCTGGAAGCTACTTCGCTTCGGCAGCTACCGGTTTAGCCGCGCCCTGCTTGGCCTTCCAGTCATGAATCGCCGCCCGAATGGCATCTTCCGCCAGCACCGAACAGTGAATCTTTACCGGAGGCAGCGCGAGTTCCTTCACGATCTCGGTGTTCTTGATCTGCAGGGCTTCATCCACGGTCTTGCCCTTCACCCATTCGGTGGCGAGCGAAGACGATGCGATGGCGGAGCCGCAGCCGAAGGTCTTGAACTTCGCGTCTTCGATAATGTTAGTCTGCGGATTCACCTTGATCTGCAACTTCATCACGTCGCCACACTCCGGCGCTCCCACAAGACCAGTACCGACTTGGTTGCTGTTCTTGTCCATGGAGCCCACGTTGCGCGGGTTTGAGTAATGATCGAGTACTTTGTCGCTATATGCCATTTTGACCCTCTCCTAAAAAATTGAACTCGTGTCATCCGTAGCGCAGACTGATCGGTTGCAAAGCAATCGATCAACGGAGTCGAAGGATTCTTCTACTCCGCTGCCCACTTGACGCTCTTCAGGTCCACGCCCTCTTTCGCCATTTCATAGAGGGGTGAGAGCTCGCGCAACCGTTCCACCGTTTCGACTACGCGATCGGCCACGTAGTCCACCTCGGCCTCGGTGTTGAAGCGGCCGATGCCGAAACGAATCGAGCTGTGGGCCAGATCGTCGCCTGTCCCTAGAGCCTTTAATACATATGATGGCTCCAGAGTCGCCGAGGTGCATGCCGATCCGCTCGAAACTGCGATGTCATTGATGCCCATCAGCAAAGACTCGCCTTCGACGTAGGCGAAACTGATATTCAGATTGCCGGGCAGGCGATGCTCCATGGAGCCGTTGATGTAAACCTCGTCCAGACGGCCCATGATGCGGTCACGCAGGCGGTTGCGCAGACCCGCCAGAGTGCAGGATTCCTTCGCCATCTCTTCCGAGGCAATGGCGCAGGCCTTGCCCAGCCCAACAATTCCGGGGACGTTCAGGGTCCCGGAGCGCATGCCGCGCTCGTGCCCCCCGCCGTCGATGATGGCGGAAATCTGTACCCGGGGATTCTTGCGCCGTACGTACAGGGCGCCGACGCCTTTGGGGCCGTACATCTTGTGCGCCGAGATGGACATCAGGTCGATGTTCATCTTGTTCACGTCGATCGGAATCTTGCCGACTGCCTGAGTGGCGTCGGTGTGGAAAATCACGCCGCGCTCGTGACAGAGCTTTCCGATTTCCGCCACCGGCTGCACCACGCCAATCTCGTTGTTGGCGGCCATGATCGTCACCAGGATGGTCTTGTCATCCATGGCGCGCTTCAGTTCTTCCAGATCGATCAGGCCGTCCTTCTGCACCGGCATGTAGGTGACGCGGTAGCCATACTTCTCCAGCCGCTTGCAGGTGTCGAGCACGGCCTTGTGCTCAGTCACGGCGGTGATGATGTGGTTGCCCTTTTCCCGGTACATCTCGGCTACGCCCTTGATGGCGAGGTTGTCGCTTTCAGTGGCGCCTGAAGTGAAAATGATTTCCTTGGGAGTGGCGCCGACCAGCTTGGCCACGCGCTCACGCGCAGTCTCGACGCCCTCTTCACCGGCCCAGCCAAACGAGTGGTTGCGGCTGGCGGCGTTGCCGAATTTCTCCATAAAGTAGGGAAGCATCTCTTCCAGCACCCGGGGATCCATGGGCGTGGTGGCGTGGTTGTCCATGTAAACCGGCAGCTTCACGCCGTTAGGCGCGGTGCGCTGCTCCTGGGTTTCGGGGTGTCCATTTGCCCCCTGGGGGATCGTCTTTACATCCGTGCTCATAAATTGCTCTCCTCAGAACCTGCTTATCCAATGGTTACGAATTCTGTTGCGCTCCTTGTGGTCTTGTCCGGAGCCGTCTTGTCGCTGTCGGGCGCGGGCTCTTCTTTCATCTCCAGGATAGTGATGCGCCGGAGCAGTTCTTCGATTCCGTGACTGACCCGCCGCAAAGGCTCGCGGATGCTGCAGCGGTCGCTCTGATCACACTCGCCGCGAACGGTCACGCATGAGGTAATAAATAGCGGGCCGTCGATGGCCCGGATCACTTCGAAGGCCGAGATTTTTCCCGGCTCGCGAGCCAGTGTGTAACCGCCATTCGTCCCATGTTGCGAATGCAGCAACCCGGCTTTAACCAGCCGCTGCAGAATCTTGGCCAGAGCCTCCTGGGGTATGCCGTAGGCGTCGGCCACATCCTTGGCGCTGCAGGCGCCGCCCTCGCCATGCTCGGCCAGATGTTTCATGGCCATCAACCCGTAATCCGCCTTCTTGGTCAGCTTGAGCATAGTCGGCAAAATCCGACCTTTTCAGTCGGATATGTCTATATTAGATGCCAACCCGTCCAAATGCAACCTCTTACAGGCAATGGTCAATAAGCGTCATTGAGATGCGACGGATTGGACTTAACCGCTCGAGGCGCCAGCCTGGCCATAGGTTTTTCCGGAGGTTCCGGGGGGAGTGCCACGCCCTGTATCTGAATCGAGCCCTTCCCCGCTAAAGATCACTCGAGGGGGCTTGACATCTGGTGAAGGCGGTCTAAAATACCGAAAATTTCCGGCGAAATCTCCCGGCCGTTCGACAGGGATACCAGCATCCGGATTTATGACTCCATCCTCGCCGTCTGAACTCCCCGACAAGAAAAGCAACCTGCCACCGTGCAAGCACCCCCGTGTGCAGATCGTGGCCCGCGAAGAAGACTCCGAATTCGTTGAATGCAAGGAATGCGGTGAAATCTTCGAATCCAGCGAATTCAAGGACATGATCATCGAAGACACCAAGCTTCCGAAAGAGTCCTAGAGGCAGCCCGCGGTTTTCATCGGACTTTATTGCCGGACTGCGAGGGCAGGATGCCTCGCGACCGCCGGCGGGACCGGCGCTACACGCCTCGGCGTGACAAAGGTAACGGCCCTTCCGGGCTTTACGCTTGTTGCCACCATAACAATTTGTTAATGTCGCCCGGGGATTATCTTGTCCGCAAAAAATCAGACTCCGCTTGTAGCCCTGGTGGTAGACGATTCCATGTTGATCCGGCACACCGTATGCCGCTTTCTCGAGGAACGTGGTTACAGCGTGGAATCAGCGACCAACGGCGAAGAAGCGCTGCCCGTCGCCCAGCGGATCCACCCCGACATCATCATTACCGACATGCAGATGCCCAAGATGAGCGGCACCGAACTCATCACCGCGCTCAAGGCCCAGCCCGAGACCGCTGATATCCCGATCGTGATTGTGGCCGGGAAAAACAGCGGCTTCGATGCCCAGGAACATCGCGCCAATTTCGCCATTTTCAAGGACATCGACATTGAGGCCCAGCTCACCAAAGCGCTCGAAGCCCTTCTAGGAAATCGCGTGACCAAGGCTAAGGCTGCCGTGAAGGGGTAGGGGCAGCAACTTAGCACTTGGCAGTTAGCATTTGGCTCTCGCCCGGCACAAATGCCATCTCTATCTTCCAAGTCTTCCAATGCTTGCCAGGGGTGTTTTGGCCAATTGCCAATTGCGTTATCGCAGCGCCATCCCGGCCTCGGCCGAGAAATCAGCCGCGGCAAACTCTCGGGCAAGAAATTTAGGATAAGCTGCGGCTGCGATCATGGCGGCGTTGTCGGTCGAAAGCGGACGGGAAGGGAAATACACGGGCAGGCCCTCCATGGCGGCGTCCTGCTCAAAGCGCTGGCGCAATTCGTTGTTTGCAGCCACGCCGCCGGTCACGAACAGAGTGGCAGCATTGCAGGCCCGTGCGGCGGCCAGGGTCTTCATGACCAGATCACCCACCAGCGCCCGCTGAAATGAAGCCACCAGATCCAGCGTCTTTCGGTCGGTGTGAAGCAGGTAGTCCTCAAGCCTGGGTTTCTCGATCATGCTCAGCGCTTTTCGTCGCGCCTCGATCGAGGCCCGCATATCGTGAACTTCCACGTAGCGCAAGACCGCAGTCTTGATCCCACTGTAGGAGAAATCAAAGCGCGGTCCTTCCGTGCCGTCGCTCGTACTCTTGCGGTCGCGGTGCTTGAGCTGTGCAGGCGGAAACTTCACTGCCGTGGGATCGCCGTGGGTGGAAAGCCTGTCGACAATGGGCCCGCCGGGATATCCCAACCCGAGCAGCTTGGCGACTTTATCGAAAGCTTCGCCGGCAGCATCGTCGCGGGTGTGCCCGATATTCTGGTATGACCAATGCTCTGCCCGTTGCTCGGCCAGGTAAAGATGCGTGTGTCCGCCTGAAACGACCAAGGCCAGCACGGGGAAGGTCATCTCGTGATTGCTTTCCTGGCGTTCCTCCAGCAGGACGGCATGAATGTGTCCCTCCAGATGATTGACTGCGATCAGGGGCTTGTCGAGGGCGAAGGCCAGGGCCTTGGCGTATCCGATTCCGACCAGCAGGGCACCGGCCAGACCGGGCCCCTGGGTGACCGCCAGCGCGTCGATCGACTTGTAGGTCTGCCCGGCATCGGCCAGGGCCTTGCGGACCACGGGAACAATGGCCTTGAGGTGCTCCCGCGATGCCAGCTCCGGAACCACGCCGCCATAAGGCTGGTGCGCTGCGATCTGCGAGAAGATGACGTTCGAGACCACTCTCTCGCCCGAATACACAACCGACGCAGCCGTCTCATCGCACGAACTCTCAATGCCGAGAATGTAGGCGCCAGCCATGCTCTCCAGTTTAAATCACGTGTGGGTCGGACACTCATGTCCGACGCCTTTGACTTTGAAGTTGTTTGATGGGAAGAACAGGCACAGAACACCAAGATCAAAACCAATTCAACCCCAAAATTCAACCCCAAACCTCAACCCCAAAATCAAGGTCAAAAGCGTCGGACAGGAGTGTCCGACCCACACGTTGGGCGGCTACAATGTTCCGTGATGTCGAGCGGAAACCCGAGCGCACCTCGCGCCACTGAGCCGGTCAGTTCACTCTACGATACCCGGCTGCCCCAACTTTCCTGCTGGCGGCGCATGCAGATTCCGGTCATCGCCGCGGCGGTCATCGCGATCATTCGCATGCTCGGTCCCACGCTGCGTTTTGAGGAACTGGGCATGCATCACTACCGCCAATCCCGCGCCAAGAGTGTGCCGGTGGTTTCTGCCTTCTGGCATCGCTGCATTATTTCCGCCACCTGGTACTGGCGCAACCGGGGAGTGGTGGTGATGAACACCACCAATTTCGATGGCCAGTGGACGCGGCGCGTGATTGAGCACTTAGGATTTAGCACCGCCCAGGGCAGTTCCACCCGCGGCGGCTTGCGCGGGCTTGCAGTCATGGCCCGGCGCATGGAAGAGGGCGTGGACTCGTCTTTTACCATCGATGGCCCGCGCGGTCCGCGCTACGTGGCCAAACCTGGACCGGTGATGCTGGCCCGCAAGACCGGCTGCCCCATTTACGTTTTTCATATTGGGGTTGAAAAGGCGCACACGTTGGAAAAAGCCTGGGACCTGATGGCGATTCCGCATCTTTTCTCACGGGCCGTGATCGTGAGCGCTCCGCTGATCCTGGTCTCTCCCGACGCGGATGCGGCAGAACTCGAACGCAAGCACGCGGAGATGCAGGCTGCCCTCGAACGCGTCCGCGACCTGGCCGAATCCTGGTTTGGATTGAGCGAGGCGGAACGTGAGCGATTGCGCAAGGAATGGAATGTCTGAATTGGATTGAATCACGTGGGGACAGCCGCCCCGGCTGTCCGGTCGCCCGCAGGGCGACTGCCAGTTGAGTGGAAAATGAATGTCTCAGACCAAAGAATTCGCCGAGCGGATAATTCAAACCCTGCGCCGCGCAGGCCACCAGGCCTACCTGGTGGGCGGTTGCGTGCGCGATCTGGTGCTCGGTCTCGAGCCAGCCGATTACGACGTCACTACCGACGCCACTCCCGATGAGGTCATGCGGATCTTTCCTGAAACCTATGCCGTGGGCGCGCAGTTTGGCGTGGTGCTGGTGCCGGTAAGAAACGGCGGCGGCAACACCATCGAGGTCGCCACCTTTCGTAGCGACATCGGCTACAGTGATGGCCGCCATCCCGACCAGGTGCGTTTCAGCAAGAGCGCTCAGGAAGACGTCGAGCGCCGTGACTTCACTATAAACGGCCTGCTGCTCGATCCGGCCAAGAATGAGCTGCTGGATTTTGTCGGCGGCCGCAAGGACCTCGAGGCCGGAGTCATTCGCACCATCGGCCTGCCTGAGCGGCGCTTCGCTGAGGACAAGCTGCGCATGTTGCGCGCCGTGCGCTTTGCTGCGAGATTCGAATACACCATCGAGCCCGAAACCCTGGCCGCGATAAAGAAGCTGGCGGCCGGGATCACTCAAGTCTCGCGCGAGCGGGTTCGCGATGAACTGACCAAGATGCTTACCGAGGGCCATGCCCGCCAGGCCTTGCTCCTGCTCGATCAGACTGATCTCCTCCGGGAAGTCCTGCCCGAGATTTCGGCGATGAAGGGCGTGCAGCAACCGCCGGAATTTCATCCTGAAGGCGATGTTTTTGTGCACACTCTGCTGCTGCTCCAGGAACTGCCGCATCCCTGCCCGGCGACGCTGGCCTGGGGCGCGCTTTTGCATGATGTGGGCAAGCCGCCCACATTCCGTGTGGCCCCAGACCGCATTCGCTTCGACAATCACGTGGATATTGGGGTGAGGATGGCGGAAGCGATCTGCCGGCGTCTGCGCTTTGCCAACGACGACACTGAGCAAATTCTGGCCCTGGTGGCCAACCACATGCGGTTCTCGCATGTGCCGCAGATGAAGGACTCCACCTTCAAGAGATTTGTGCGCATGCCCGAGTTTGAGCACCACCTCGAACTGCACCGGCTGGACTGCCGGGCCAGTCACGGCGACCTGACGTCCTACAACTTCACGCGCCAGAGAATTGCCTCGATTCCTCCGGAGGCAATTCGTCCCGCATCGCTCATCTGTGGCGATGACCTGATCGCCGCCGGGTACGTGCCTGGGCCGCGTTTCAAGGAAATTCTTTCGCAGGTCGAAGATGCCCAACTCGAAGGGCGTCTGCAGTCGAAAGCAAGCGCACTGGAGTACGTAAGGCGGGAATTTCCCCTGCCACCGGATTTTTCCCGCCAGAACTGACCGGCCAGGCGCAGGCTGTCAAGCCCCGCGCGGCGCATGTTTATTCTCAAACGCTTGAGGTCAAACGAAATATATTTTCTCCTGGCATGTCCCATTCGCCGTAGGTAAATTGCTATGCTGGAAATATGGAGTGCGGATTTTTCCTCAGCCGGCGAGCACTGGGGGAATGGTAAAATCCTTTTCGCTCCCACGAAGAATTTTATCCATTGATGACTCGGACTATGGAACAAGTCGGCGCAGGACTGGAGAAAATCGTTGCCGGCAGTTTGCGTCGTGCCCCGGCGGGGCAAGGCCCGTTGCAGGCGTGGGCACTGGCCTGCGGACAGGCCGTTGCGGCGCGGACCCGGGCGGTTGATTTTGCTCAGGGCATTCTTCGCGTGCAAGTCCCCGATGCAGGCTGGCGGGCTGAGCTGCAGGCGCTTGCCCCTCAATATCTCGCTGTTATCAATCGCTACGTGACAGAGAGTGTGAATCGGATTGAGTTTGTGGCTTCGGACACGGCTGCGGGCGCCGGCGCCCGTGCCATACAAATCACGAGAACATGAAAGTTACTGAAAAGGACGTGGCTTACGTGGCCGACCTCGGCAACCTGGAGTTGACCGCGGAAGAGCGCACGCGCATGGTGCGCGACCTGAACTCGATTCTCGGTCACATTGACAGCCTGAACGAACTGGACACGACGAATGTCCCACCCATGGCACAGGTTTCGGACCGCTACGGCGTGGATCAGTCGAAGCAGGGGAGTGATCGCTTCGCCTATGCCAGCCGCGACGATATCCGTGAGGGCTTGCGCAAGTCGCTGGCCCACGACGTGGCCTTAGAGAATGCTCCAGACTCTGATGGAACATTCTTCAAGGTGCCCAAGGTGATTGAAAGATAGAAGGAAACCCGCGTTGGTCGTTGGCCAGGGACCAAAAGCCAAAGACCAACGACCATCGGCCGCCCTGTGAATCTAGACCTGCTCACAATTGATGCCGCCCGCTCCGCCGTGCAGGAGCGCAAGACCAGTGCTGCGGCGCTGGCGGAGTCGTTTTACGCCAAGATCGAGAGCGACGATCCGAAGATTGGCGCGTTCCTGACTTTGTCGAAAGAACGCGCAATGGCCAAGGCGGCTGAGATGGACGCGCTGGCGGCCAGAGGCGAGAAGCTTCCGCCGCTGGGCGGTGTGCCGGTCGGAATCAAAGATGTGATGGTCACCAAAGGCGTTCGCACCACGGCGGGTTCAAAGATTCTGGGTAATTATGTTCCGCCGTACGATTGCACGGCTGTGGCCCGGCTCGAGGCCGCCGGTGCCGTGGTCTTGGGCAAGCTGAACTGCGACGAGTTCGCCATGGGTTCATCCAACGAGAACTCGGCCTGGAAGCCGGTACACAATCCGCGTGATCTCAGCCGGGTTCCGGGAGGTTCGTCGGGCGGCTCCGCGGCGGCCGTGGCTGCGGACATGGCGGTGGCGACGCTAGGCTCGGACACGGGCGGTTCGATTCGTCAGCCTGCTTCATTCTGTGGTGTGGTGGGCACAATGCCCACGTATGGACGGGTGTCGCGTTACGGCCTGATCGCCTTCGCTTCGTCGCTTGATCACATTGGCCCGCTGACGAAGACGGTGAAGGATGCCGCCATCGTGTTGCGAACCATTGCTGGCCGCGACCCCATGGATTCCACTTCCGCCGAGGTTCCGGTCCCGGATTACGTCGCCGAGTTGGAGAAACCGGTGCGCGGACTGAAGATCGGCGTAGCCAAAGAGTATTTGGGAGAGGGTCTAGACAAGGAAGTTCGCGGCGCGATCGAAGCGGCGATTCAGAAACTGGCCCAGCAGGGCTGCGAGATCGTGGAGGTTTCGCTGCCGCACACCAAGTATGCCATCCCGGCTTACTACATCGTGGCCACGGCGGAGGCTTCCTCGAACCTGGCCCGCTTTGATGGTGTGCGTTATGGATACCGGGCCAAGGATGCACACACACTTTCGGAAATGTACAGGCGCAGCCGCGATCAGGCTTTCGGTGCTGAAGTAAAGCGCCGCATCATGCTGGGGACATACGCGCTGAGCGCGGGTTACTACGATGCCTACTATTTGAAAGCACAAAAGGTGCGCACTTTGTTGACCCGCGACTTCGAAGACGCATTCAAAAAGGTGGATGCCATTGTGGCTCCGGTCAGTCCCACGGCGGCGTTCAAATTGGGCGAAAAGGTCGACGACCCCCTGGCCATGTATCTGGCGGACATCTATACCGTGACCGCGGACCTGGCGGGGATTCCCGGTATTTCCGTGCCTTGTGGCCAAACCAAAGAAAAATTGCCCATCGGGTTGCAGATTCTGGGCCGGCATTTCGATGAGAGCACGATCTTGCGGGTTGCGCAAGCGAGTGAGAAAGCAGCGTAAGTAAAGAAGGTTCCAGGTTCTTGTTGTAAAGACAATCGCCATCGGCTTCGGCTGATGGCGATTTTGTTTTTGAGCCACCGACCGTGCGGGGCAGCCGTCCTGGCTGTCCGGCCGGACGCGCAGCTTGGAAAAAATTGATCAGGGAGAAAAGCAATCATGAAGGCGAATTCGATGAGCAGAATTTTGCTGGCCGTTGTCCTCAGCATTTCACTAATTACCACCGGTTGCAGCGCCCAGTGGATCAGTGTGGCCCTGGCCGATTTGCCGGTGCTTACCCAGATGGCCTTGAACATCGCGGCGCTGGTGGCAACCCTGCAGGCGGGAAAGCAGTTGACTCCCGCCGAGGCCCTGGCCATACAGAACATCTCCGCGGAAGCTAGTAAGGATCTGACACTTCTGCAGTCGTTATACAACTCCTACAAGACCAGTCCGAGCTCGGACACGCTGCAGAAGATCGAGAGTCTGATTCAGGACACGAACCGGAACCTGCCGGCACTCCTGCAAGCGGCCCACATCAGCGACCCGGCGCTTTCTGCTCGAATAACGGCCGCGGTAAACCTGATTCTCACCAGCATCAGCAGTTTTGCCTCGTTGATTCCGCTAGCATCGTCAGCGAAGACCTCGCGGCACAACCCTGTCATCCCTCGTCCCCAGGACCTGAAACGGCAGTGGAACCAGCAGGTGTGCGCCCCCAGCGGCAGCGCAGCCCTTGATGCCGCGCTCAGCGAACGAGTCTTGCGATAACCAGACAGCAACTAGGAACTGGGAACGAGAAACTGGGAACTGAAGATCACGAAACCAGAAACCAGAAACCAGAAACCAGAAACCAGAAACCAGAAACCAGAAACCAGAAACCAGAAACCAGAAACCAGAAACCAGAAACCAGAAACCAGTCTGTTCTCAGTTACATTCGAGGTCTTCCTGATGACGCTACCGGTGATTGCGATTACGAATGCCTCTACCTGCCTGAGCGACCAGCAGGTCGTGGCGGCAATTCCAGCTTTGCAACGTCAGGTCACTGTGGATTTCAGGGCCTAT
The DNA here is from genome assembly GCA_963758435.1 of Terriglobia bacterium. Lineage (GTDB taxonomy): Bacteria > Acidobacteriota > Terriglobia > Terriglobales > Acidobacteriaceae > JAIQFF01. The sequence continues at coordinate 169,657 of CAVWVN010000003.1, forward strand.
TGGGAAACGGATTGCCAGTTGATGTTCTTACCCAGGCAGGAGCCCCTTGCCGAAGGGTGGTGGCAGATCTCCGTGACTGACAATCCTGATCAGGCGGGTGCGCTCGGCTATCACGAATTGACCAGCCGCGGAACACCCCTGGGCAAAGTATTCGCGGGTCTTGATCTCCAGAGTGGAGGCTCGTGGACGGTTACACTGAGCCACGAGTTACTCGAGATGTTGGCCGATCCCTGGATCAACTGGTGCGCGCAGGGTTCAGACGGAAAGGTCTATGCGCTGGAAGTCTGTGACGCCGTCGAAGCCGACGGGTTGGGTTACGAGATCGATGGCGTGCTGGTTTCAGATTTCATCACGCCCTCGTGGTTTGAGCCCAACACACGCCGACCGTGTTGACTTCAAGCGACGAGTCTTGCGTCCACTGCAGCTGGCTGCGGGAGGATATATCTCGGTACTGGATGCCAGGGGTGCGTGGACACAGGTCGCGGCACAGGGCGAGCCCGCAGCTCCAATTCCCCCGGAAAGCAGGAGGCAACGGCGCAACATGGGAAGGGCGGGCTGGAGAAAGAGTCTGCCGCACAAGTAGCGGAGACCCTACTTTCTGCGCCAGCGAACCCCATCCTTGGTGATTTCGACGAGCAGGCCGGCTGATGTCAGTTCGGCGCGGATGGCATCCGATGCCTGAAAATTACGCGCCCGGCGAGCGGCTTCCATCTCTGCAATTTTTCCTTCGATCGCGGTGTCCGACAGACTTAACGTTCCGACGGCATCAAGCAATTCCTGACTGACGTCCTTCTGTCGTCCCTCGGCCTTCGCCCAATCCAGGACCGCTTTCATCTTGGGCGCATCGTCGTCCCGCAGGACGGCAAAGATTTCGTCAAACTTATCGAGGGCGGCCAGCAGCGGCGCAACATCGTCTTTCCTCATCTGTCCGCTGTCGATCGCGATGTTAACTTTGCGCACCATGTCAAAGATGGCGGCCTGAGCCTGCGCGGTGTTGAGATCGTCGTTCAGAGCGGAAGTCATCCGTTCGACAGTTTCTGCGGCCAGGTCAGAATCGGCCGAGCCGGGGGGAACTGGCCGGTCTTCAGGCGCAACTGGACGTTCCGTAATTTTTCCACGTTGCTGGCCGTCTGTTTCAGTCCGTCGAAGGTGAAGTTTAGCTGGTGGCGATAAGGCACCGACGCCAACAACAGACGGATCGCAGAGGGCTTGTACCCCCGGAGCGCCAGGTCGCGCAAAGTAAAGAAGTTGCCCGCGCTCTTGGACATCTTTTCGCCTTCGACCAGCAGAAAGCGGGCATGGAACCAGAAGTGTACAAAAGGTTTTCCGGTCAGCGCCTCGGACTGCGCGATTTCGTTTTCATGATGCGGGAAGATGAGGTCTTCGCCACCGGCGTGCAGGTCGAACGTCTCTCCCAGTTCCTGCATGGACATCGCCGAGCACTCGATGTGCCAGCCGGGCCGTCCGCGTCCGATCGGACTCTCCCAAAACGCTTCTCCCGGTTTAGGCGCCTTCCACAGGGCGAAGTCGCGGGCATTGTCTTTTTCGTACTCGTCCACATCCACGCGCGCACCGTCTTCCATTCCCGCGAAATCTTTCCTGGAGAGCTTGCCGTAGGCGGGAAACTTGGCGATGCGAAAGTAGTAAGACCCGTCGTCCGTACGGTAGGCAAAGCCTTTTTGTACCAGGGCCGCGACGAAGCGCGCCATCTCTTCGATATGGTCGGTGGCGCGGGCCAGGACGGGCTGCTCGATATTCAGTGTCGCGCTGTCTTCGAGAAACGCCTTCTCATATTTCGCGGTGTAGGACTTGACGCTCAAGCCCTCCTTGGCCGAGTTGCGGATGATCTTGTCGTCCACGTCGGTGATGTTCATGACATGGCGAACCTGGAACCCGCTCTGCAGCAGGAAACGGCGCAAGATGTCGACCGCAATAAAGGTCCGGAAGTTGCCGATGTGACCGTAGTCGTACACGGTGGGCCCGCAGGCATACATCCGCACTTCATTATTCTGCAGGGGATGGAATTCTTCGATCTTGCCGGACAGCGTGTTGTACAGGCGCAAAGCCATGAGCGGGAAAAGATTGCGGATAGAATCGTTAATTCTAGGGGGACACGGGAAAGAGGGTCAAATCGAGCCTCGTGTCGACTTCGTGACCTCGGCAGGGGCGTGGTTCGCGGCGTGCAGTCGCTGACCGACCAGAAACACGTAGTGCAATGCCGAAACCACAGTGAAAGCCACAGTGGCGTGGAGAAACGTGGTCTGGGTGAGCCAGATCCAGCGGGTATGCTTGATCTGAAACAGCATCACAAAGAAAATCGCAGCCACCTGGGCAAAGGTGTTGGCCTTGCCAAACATGCTGGGACGGAAGTCGCGCAACCCGGCGATGGCGTAGAGCACCGCGCTGGCGCAGAGAATCGAGATATCGCGGCTGAAGACCAGCACGGTGTACTTCCACGCGATCTTATGCAGAATGGCCAGCACCATGAACATGGTGCTGAGTAGAAGCTTGTCCGCGATGGGGTCGAGATACTGGCCGAGCACAGTCTGCTGCTTAAGCGTCCGCGCCAGCAATCCATCCAGGCCATCGCTGAAGCCCGCCAGGACAAACAACACGAGCGCCCACCGGTAGTGGCCGGCCACCAGGTTGATCACGATGAAGGGCACGAACATCATGCGCAGCAGGGTCAACTGGTTGGGCGCAGTGAGCAGTTGGGAGAACTTCATTTCAGGTCTCCGCCCGGATTGAACCCGGCGGCCAGCCTGGCGGTGAGCACCGAAGCCGGATCCAGGCCGGTCTTGGCCGTGAAACGCTGAGAAAGGGAAGCAATGTCGCCATCCGGAGCATCAAGCTCCACTCGCTCGACGCGATGCATCGGAAAGAAGACCACACCGGAAGAAGAGGGGTCGCCTGCTTTGATCATGGAGACCAGGTCTTCGAACGAACCCAGTTCGATGCCGGCGAGGCTGAGTCCCTGAGGGGTCAAGGCCAGTATTGCGCCCCAGAATTTCTCTCGAGGATTCCCCAGAGTCAAAAGCACCATCGAGCCCGGCCGAAACGGATTCTCAATCCCGGTAACGTGGGGGGCGCGTGAGTGGTCAGGGGCCATACAGGATTGTCGCTGTGAGGGGGAGACTTTTGCAACTGCGCGATGGTGTCATTTTCAGCTGGCGAAGCGCCGGGCGTGGAACATGTGCGGCTGATGGGCGATAGGGGGGTGCACGCCAGATCCTTCAGAATTAAACTCCCTCACGATGATCACGGGGTTGCGGGGATGTCGCGACTGGATCGCGAAGCCCGCTAGTCTTCGGGCGCGGGTTCGTTGGGCGCAGTCTCGGCTGGAGCAAGAGGCAATTGCGCAGCGCTGCTGAGCAGGCCACGCTCCTGAGGCGAGAACTCGCTCTTGAAGCGATCGGATTCGATGACCTGTTGACGCTGGGCGGGAGGCATGGCGCTGAGATCGCGGATCGCGGTCCGCAGTTTTTGCCGGCGATCTGGAGGCAGATCTCTGAGTTGCGAAAATAGTTGCCGCGCCTGCTGCTTCTGAGCGGGTGTCAAGTGCTCCCAGGTTTCCATGCGTTGCAGGATGCGGTTCTGCTGCTGCGGCGGGAGGCTGCTGAAGCGCTGCAGCCGTTCCTTCAATATCTGTTGCCGCGCCGCAGGCAGGCTGCGGAACTGAGGATCGTTTTCCAGCGCCTTCTGCTGCTGGTCGGGAGGCAGGTCCTTGTAGCGGCGCAGCCACTGTCCTGCGTGATTGCCCTGCGCCTGTTGCCGCGCCTCTTGCCTTAGCTGGCGTCTTTCAGCGAAACGGGCCTGCGCCCAACCCGGAGAAATGGCACACGCCAGCACCAGGGCTGCCGTCGCTGCCTTCATCGTGATGGACTTCAGTACGGACACTGTGGGTAATTCTCCCGATTCGCACCTCGCCACTCGCGATCCAAATCCGGCACCGCAAACCACTGCAATGAGACGCCACGAAATGCCTACGGATTGGCGGTGACATCCTGCTGCACCGCGAGATCATCGAGCACATCAAAGTCGGAGTACAGATTCTGATTTTTCTCCAGTGCCTGCAAATCTCCCACAGCCGTGCCCGGCTCTGCCTGAGCTTGCGGGCCCACTGCCACCAGGGGAGACACGGCATTGTTTCCCCGCTCACCGCTGTTCATCTGAACCAGGCTTACGCCGACCACCATCAGCAGGGCAAACGAAGCGGCCAGCGCCGGCTTACGCAGCCAGTGCATCCAGCCAGTAGTTTGTTTGGCGCTTTCCTCGCGCAAACGGGCGCGCACGCGGACGTCAAAATAGGGCGACGGCTCCGGCGCCTGCCACTCGTCCAGCAGCGACATGGTCTGGCGGAAGGCCTCGAGCTTGCCGGAACATTCCGCGCAGGAGTCGAGGTGGGCCTTTACTTCGGGCGTGACCGCGGTCAGTCCAGCGGCCAGGTCCGGCATTACTTCACGGGCTTCATTGCACTTCATAACTGCTTCCTTTACACAAACTCTTTGAGCTGTTCGCGCAACGTTTCATAAGCGCGAAACAGCAACGACTTGGTGGCGGATTCGCTCAGCTTCAATACATCGGCAATCTCGCGATACTCCATCTGCTGATACTTGTGCATCACTACGGCGATTCTCTGGCGCTCCGGCAGGGCCTGCACGCGCTGCCGAATAGCGGCTACCCGCTCCCGGCGCACGATCGCTTCCTCGGCGCTGGGCGTCCGGTCGGGCAGATCGAGGGTGTGTCCGCTCTCCTGGTCCGGTTCGTCCAGGCTGACCGTATTCTCGGGACGCTCGTGGCGCGTGTCGCGCGCATGGTTCACCGCCAGATTGGTCGCGATGCGGTACAGCCAGGTGGTGAACTTGGCGCTGGCCTCGTAATTTTCGCGCGAGCGGTAAACCCGCAGGAAAACTTCCTGGGCAAGGTCTTCCGCGGCGGCGTTGTTGTGCGCCATGCGGAACATGAAGCTCACCATTGCCCGGCGGTATTTCTGCACCAGATACTCGAACGCCGAATCGTCACCGGCTTTCACCTGCAGCATGATGTCGGCATCGCTCAGTCCCTCGCCGGCCGCACCGGCCTCGGCCTCGAATGGCGCCGCCCGCGGCACGCCCGCCATTGCAAGCAACCCGCGATCCATGGCTACACTGCTCACATCTGATTCAACCCCTAAGGAGGACGAAAGTTGCGCCTCGTCCCCTTCCAAATCCGGCCCGGAAGTGCCTTTGGTACTATGGGCTGCGGTTACTTTGGCGGGTCTGGGGTCGTTTGGCATCGGGTGTGTCTTACCCTGCGTGTCCTGCGTGTGCCCTCACGGAGACCGCTGGACCGGCCCCGGAAGTCGCAGCAGGATCAGGCTATCACGCTCTCTGGATACGCGAAACTGGTTCGTTTGCTAGAATATAGCGACAGTCGAGTTGGGCGCTTAACTCAGCGGTAGAGTGCCATCCTCACACGGTGGAAGTCGTAGGTTCAAATCCTACAGCGCCCACCATCTCATCCCTCCGATGCGATGGCACCAGTGACCATGTGGCTCGAGCCAGCTCACCAGGATCTGAAGCAATAGCTCGGCGTTCCCTGGTCAACACGGAGCAAAGCTGCGTTGATTTGTGCCGTCGCCGCAGCGCTCTCCCGGAACAAATCACGCCTCCTGCGCGGAATGGGATGGTGAACACGGCCGGGGTAACAACTCCGGCTGATGTCCGCATTCCGGCGATGGTGGCCCCGGCGCGCGAGGCCGGACATGCCCTTCTTCCCAAACCTCAGTCACTTGGCGTACATCCTTTGCTGGGCTAATCTGAATCCATATTCAGAAATGGCGACCGCCGGCCTTGGCCACCGGCACAACGCGACAAACTAGATATCCAGAGGAGAGCAGTAATGCCCAGGACCTCGGTCTGCCCGATCCGTAAGAGGGTTGTCTCCATCGTTGTCTTCATCTTTACCTTGGTAGTTTTGGCCGGCGCAGCTCCGGCGCAAACTCGCAACCGCATCACGCGCCGGATTGCCGACACCGAACCGGCGGTGCTTTCGGCGCCGAATCCGCGGACCCGCACGGCGCTCGATCAGGGCCGGGTCGAAGGCAGCATGAGCATCAACCACGCCGCCATCGTATTCAAGCTGGCGCCCGCCCAGCAGGCTGACCTGGACAAATTACTCGCAGAACAACAGGACCCGCACTCGGCCAACTATCGCAAGTGGCTGACTCCGGAGCAGTACGCGGCGCGCTTCGGTATGAGCACGGGCGACCTCGAGCAGGTGACTTCGTGGCTGAAATCGCAAGGTCTGACCGTGGACGGCCTCTCCCGCGCCCGCACCCGGGTCTTCTTCAGTGGAACCGCGGCCCAGGTGGAGAGCGTCTTTCACACTGAGCTTCACCGCTATTTGCTAAACGGAGAGACGAGCCTTGCCAATGCCACGGAGATCTCGGTGCCGGAGGCGATTTCCGGCATGGTGCTGGGCGTCCGCGGTTTGGAAACCTTCCGCCCCCGGCCCCGGGCGCGCGTGGCCAGGCCGAACTTCACCTCGCACGTGTCGGGAAGTCATTTCGTGGCACCTGGCGATTTTGCCACGATCTATAACCTCAAACCCCTTTACGACAGCGGACTCGACGGGACGGGAGAGACCATTGCGGTCGTGGGACAGACTCAGATTCACCTCCCTGACATTGATGCTTTCCGCAGCGCTGCCGGGTTGTCGCCAAAAAACCTTCAATTGGTTGCGGTGAACGGCACCGGGTTCTCAGTTGGCGATGAGGTCGAGGCCGATCTCGACGTGGAATGGTCGGGTGCGGTGGCCAAGGGCGCAGCGATTCTCTACGTTTACACGGGGAGCAATTCCAGCCAGAACGTCTTTAACGCCCTGGAATACGCCATCGACAACAACCTGGCGCCGGTGATCAGCACCAGCTACGGCAATTGCGAAGCGAATTTAGGTTCGTTTACTGCGACCCTGCGGGCCGACGTTCAGCAGGCCAATTCTCAGGGCCAGACGGTTACGGCCGCATCGGGTGACGCCGGAGCCGCAGACTGCGAATTGCAAACCGCCAAATCCGCCACCCACGGCCTCGCCGTAGATTCCCCGGCCAGCGTTCCCGAAGTTACGGCCCTCGGCGGCAGTGAATTTACCGGAGATGCTACCAGCACAGTATCTGGAGGCGACGCCAGCGCCGATCCGCCATTCTGGGGCGGCACGACCGGTGGCAACGACAATATCAGTTCGGCCCTCATCTATATTCCGGAGATGGGTTGGAACGACACTGCCGCCTCGATCGCTACCTCGACGGGAAGTCTCTCCGCCACCGGTGGCGGAGTGAGCGCCGTGTTCTCCAAGCCCGCCTGGCAGACCGCGCTGACCCCCGCCGACGGTCATCGCGACGTTCCTGATGTCTCTTTGACCGCTTCGCCCAGCCACGACGGTTCTCTTATATGTTCACAGGCTGCGGTCACGTCGGGTGGATCAAGCGCCACAAGTTGCAGCAGTGGATTCAGGGACAGCCTGGGAAACCTGTCGCCGGTTGGCGGAACATCGGTCGGTTCGCCCGCTTTTGCCGGCATTGTCGCGATCCTCAATCAGGCGACGCAATCCGGCGGTTTGGGTAACATCAATCCCACGCTCTACAGCCTGGGAGGAACGGGTGCGTTTCACGACATCACGACGGGCGACAATATTGTCCCCTGCACATCGGGGACGCCGACCGGTGGTTCCGCATCGCTCCGTTGTCCTACCTCGGCTCCGTTTCAGATCGGCTACAGCGCTGCTGCCGGATACGACCTGGTCACCGGCCTGGGCTCCATCAATGCCAATGTGCTGGCGACCACGTGGCCCGGCTTTGTGCTGACTCCGGACTATTCCGTGGGTGGCACTCCGGTAAGCATCACCTCAGCCGGACAGGGCGCGACTTCTACCGTCACTGTCACCCCAACCAACGGTTTCGTAGGCACGGTGGACCTGGCCTGCGCGCTGACTCCAGCATCAACTAGCGTGGGTGTGACTTGCAACGTTCCAGCGTCGGTATCATTGAGTGGCTCGAGTCAGACCGCGACACTGACTATCTCCACGACCGCGCCGCACGTGCTCTCTGGCGCGTCCACCTCGTCGCAGGGGCCGCATGGATGGGGCTGGTTGGCAGGCAGCACCACCGCTCTCTTTGCCGGTATTTGTTTCCTGGGCGTGCCCTCGCGCCGTCGTCGCATCACCGGGCTGGGACTCATGCTGCTGGTATTTTTCGCTGCCGGTGTGGGCTGTGGTGGCGGGAGCAGCAGCGGCGGCGGATCCGCAAAGACCGGCGGAACGCCTAAAGGCACCTACAACATTACGGTAACGGCCACCAGCGGCTCGTTATCCCACACCGCCGGCGTCGCCGTGACGGTACAGTAGGGTGTGTGGGTCGGACACTCCTGTCCGACGCCTTTGACTTTGATTTTGGGTCTTGATATTGCTTTTGACTAGATGGTCTTCATTCCTAAAGTCAACGTCAAAGGCGTCGGACAGGAGTGTCCGACCCACACCACCCACCACCTACAAATCGACGGCTGTCGTATTGCCGCCGCAGACCAGGATGCCGACTCGCTCTCCTGGCTGGGGCTGGTAGCGCCGCGAGAGAAGGGCCGCGAAGGCGGCTGCTCCGCCCGGTTCGGCGACCACTCTCAGGGTCTTCCACAGCGTGCACTGGGCTTGCTGAATGGCCTCGTCGGAAACCAGCAGCACACGGTTCACATGGGCCTGGGCGATAGGGAACATGAGCTCGCCCACCCGCTTTGGGGCCAGCGAGTCAGCGGCGATTCCTCCCGCCTCAGCGTCAACCGGGTGCCCTGCCTCTAACGCCCGCGTGAGAGTCGGAGAGGCTTCGGGTTCTACGCCGACGATCTTGGTTCGTCCCCCATACCAGGCGGCGATGCCGCCGATCAGTCCGCCTCCCCCCACCGCTACGATAAGACTGTCGAGCCGCGGGGCCTGCTCTTCAAACTCCAGGCCCACGGTGCCCTGGCCCAGCAGGGTTTCCAACTGGTCATAGGCGTGGATGACGAGTGCTCCGGATTGGGCCGCCCACACCGCGCTCGCGGCCAGCGCATCGGCGTAGCGTTCTCCGGTGATCACCAGGTCGGCGCCGCATTCTCTGATACGTTCCAACTTTGTCGGCGACGCCACTTCCGGAACGAAGATTCTGGCCGACTTCTTCAGTTTCATGGCGGCGAAGGCCACAGCCACGCCATGATTGCCGCCCGAGGCCGCGACCACGCCCGCCGCAGGGACATCGCGCAGCAGCAGGTTGGCGAATGCTCCCCGGGCCTTGAATGATCCGGCATGCTGCAGTGACTCCAGCTTGAGGACCAGGCGGATGTCGTTGAGGCCGAAGTCCCAGCCTTCGACTTCAACTACGGGGGTGCGCCGGATATGGGGGCGGATCGTTCCATAAGTGCTGGCGATGCCCTCACGGTCGATTAGGGTGGGGTGAACGACGGTAATTTCGGGGCGCATAACCTAATCATAATCGGGCTTGAACATTTTCTCCCAAGATGCCGATAAAGGGGGCGTGAACGCTCCTGCACCCGCACCCGACCCTCGTGGGCCCAAGGTTGTTCCTGGGCCTGGACTGCGTTTTGTCGCCCGCCAGCCGATTCTCACCAAGGACGAGAAAGTTTTTGGCTATGAACTGCTGTTCCGTGACGGCATCGAAGACTATTTCTGCGCTAAAGACGCTGAGGCGGCCTCGAAAATCATGTTGGACAGTTCGCTGATCATGGGACTCGACGTCCTGTGCAACGGCGGCCGCGCGTTCGTCAACTGCACACGCGACATGCTGTTGAAGGACTATGTGACCCTGTTGCCTTCGAGCCTGACCGTGGTCGAGATCCTGGAAAGCGTTGAACCGGATGAACTGGTAATGGCGGCCTGCCAGCGTCTCAAGGAAGCCGGGTACATGATTGCGCTCGATGACTTCGCGGTGGACGACAAACGGGAAGCACTGACCGACGTGGCCGATATTATCAAGGTCGATGTCCGCAGCACGACTCCCGAGCAGCGCGCCGCGCTGGTGAAGCGCTACGGACCGTGGCGTTGCCGCATGCTGGCCGAGAAGGTTGAAACCCGCGAGGAATTTCTGGCTGCCCAGAAGGCGGGGTTCGCCTACTTCCAGGGATACTTCTTTCGCAAGCCGGAGACGGTCAGAACTCACGCGGTTCCCGGCAACCGGCTCAACTACATAAAGATGCTGCAGGTGGTATCCAAGCCCGAACTGGAACCGCGGGAGATCGAAAACGCCATCAAGGGCGAGGCCTCGCTGTGCTATCGCCTGCTGCGCTACATGAACTCCGCGAGCTTCGGTTTTGCCAGCGAGATCCACTCGGTGCGACACGCCCTCGCGATCATGGGAGAACGAGAGGTCAGGCGCTGGGTCCGGCTGGTGGTCACGCTGGCCGCGGGACAGAACAAGTCGAGCGACCTGGTGCTTTCCGCCATGGTGCGGGCCCGTTTCTGCGAATTGCTCTCGTCCAAGATCAAGCACGGCGAATCCGATCTGTTCCTGCTCGGGCTGCTCTCTCTGATGGATGCCATCCTTGAGATTCCCATGTCAGAAGTGCTGGAGAAGGTGTCCATCGATCAGGAGACCAAGGCCGTACTTCTGGGCGAGACCAGCCACCTGCGGCCGCTGTACCAGCTCATGTTGGCCCAGGAATCGGGAGACTGGCAGGGAAGTGCCGAAGTGTCCAGAGCGCTCAAGCTGCCGGAAAGCGAAGTCGCGGAACAATACTGGCAGGCGATGCAGTGGGCGCGGGAGATGAGCGGCCAGTAAAGCTTTTCGGCGGCCTGGCTCCAGTCTGTTCCCCTTCCCACCCATGCCTGGGAACCGCACCCCATTACCATTGTGCAAAACTGGCTGACTTAGGGCTTGCGCTCTCTCCTCGGAGAGCGGTAACATCGTAAGTGTTTCCAGTGGCCATGCTCTCTAGCTGGCCCTCCGCGCCCCCTGGCTCCAGACGCCATACGGAAAAAGACATTCACGCGTGAGTTTCAGCCGCACGGGGTTTTCGGCACATGGTGCATGCCTGTGTCCGAAGCGAGGTTTTATCAGAAAGCGGTCATTGTCAGCGATCGGCGAAATCGAGTCCCCCTTCGGGCGGACTGAATGCACAGATAAAACGAGAACAATATGAATGCAGGACCGGGACATCCCTCCGGAGGTGGTGGAGGGAGAAGCAAGCGGCGACGCGGGCGTCGTCCGCCTAATCGTGGTGGCGCGCCCAACGGCCGCGACCGCCAGCAGCATAGCGGCATCTACAGCGCTCCCATGGACCACAGCTACCGCGCCACCCTGGGCGGGAATAACGGATCGAGGCCAGGACGGATGCGTCCTGGATTCGCCCCCGCTTACGCTCCACTCGAGCCCGAGCCGCTGCCCCAGGGCGATAACGGCAACTCCCGCATCTTCGCCTTTGTCGACGACCTGTTCTTCCAGGCCAAGATCCAGGAGACGGCGCGCAAGCTGAACGTAAAGGTCGAATTCGTCAAGACGGAGAAGGACCTGCTCGATCACATGAAGCAGAATGGGGAAGAGAAGCCGTCGCTGATCATCTTCGACATGAATAATGCCAACGCCAAGCCTCTGACCCTGATTCCCAAACTCAAGACCAAGTTGAAGAAGGGAACGTCAATCATCGGTTTCCTGTCGCACGTGCAGGGAGACTTGAAGATGAAGGCGCACGAAGTGGGCTGCGACATGGTATTGCCGCGCTCGGCCTTCTCGCAGAACCTGCCCCAACTGCTGCGCCGCCACGGCGCCCCGGAAGCAGAAGCGACGAACTAGCGACTGATGTGGGCGCGAGCCCGATGGTGCCCCATTCATTTCGCGCTTTCTGCGAAATGAGTGGGGAGACCGAATCCGAAAACTCCATTACAAGTGACCGACGAATCCCCCACTCATTTCGCACAAAACGCGAAATGAATGGGGCACCCTCGGTGCATTTCCGGTTAACGAATTCCTAGCCTGGGGGCCATTTCAGATTTCTTCCGCCCAACAGATGAACATGCAGGTGGAACACCGACTGGCCGGCTCCCGGCCCCACATTCAGCACGGTGCGGTAGCCGTTTTCGATGCCGCGCTGGCGGGCAATCCTCGCCGCGGCCAGATGGCACAGACCGACGATCTCCGCATCTTCGGTCGACGCTTCTTTCAGGCCGACAACGTGTCTTTTAGGGACCACAAGCACGTGCGTAGGAGCTTGCGGATTGATGTCCTCGAAAGCAAAGGTGTGCTCGTCTTCGAAGACTTTTTTGGCGGGGATTTCACCGGCAATAATGCGGCAGAACAGGCAATCTTTCATGGCCATCCAGTCTGGAGATTTCAGCTTTCAGATTGTAGATTTTGAGCCGCGGAATGTGAAATCCGGGAGTACTGTGGTAGCAGATCAGTTTTGGAGCTTTCCCGTGAGGCTTGGGAAAGTCAGGTCGAAGGGCGTCGGACAGGAGTGTCCGACCCATACCTATATTAGTGCTCACCCACCTCCCATCCTGGATGCCTGCCGACATATCGGCACCGAGCGGAGCCCTCGGCGGAAGATTTTCAGCTGGAAAGGGAAAAAGTTTTCCACATTGGGAGTGCCGAGGAAGTAATTTGCCCTCCGTTACGAAAGGGCGGTAATCAGCTGCATAAAATGACACAAATCTATTTAATTCATGGGGTTACAAACAAGGTACGGGTTAAGTAACAAAGTACATTTTAAGTTGATCCGCCGGCCAATAAGTCCCATACTGTCGAAGAGTTATAGCGTTTCAGCCAGGGGATGTGAGGGCTTGGCCAGTCTCGTGCATCGTATCTGGTATCCGAACCGAGGGATGGGAAAAGAATCTAGTGATTTCGACGAAACGTTTTGCCCTTCTGGGATTATTAATCGCATTCATTTTGACCGTCCTTCCTGAGTATGGAACGGCAGCCACGGTCAGTACCCGTTCCTTGACCTCCGGAAAATCCAAGTCACAGAGGGTGAGTGAAGGACCGCGCGCGCGAAAGCGCCTGACCAGGCTGTCGCGTAGCCGCGGCAGGACCGTTCGGACGGCTCGTGCCCGACGCAGCCACCGCCGTCGTCACTACGAGCGCTTTACCGCCAGCTCGTTTACCAACGATCTCACTGAAGGCGATGTCACCGCTGGCGAAGATCCGATCGTTCGTCAGGCCGCCATCGACGCCCTGGGCAACATGAACGGCACGGTGCTCGCCATCGAGCCCACCAGCGGCCGGGTGCTGGCCATGGTGAACCAGAAGCTGGCCCTTTCGAGCGGCGCGCAACCCTGCTCTACCATCAAGCTTTCCGTGGCCCTGGCAGCGTTGAGCGAAGACCTGATTACAAAAGACACCCAGATCGCCCTGGGCCGCCGCAGCCGTATGAACCTCACGACCGCCCTGGCCCACTCCAACAACGCCTACTTCGAGGCCCTGGGCCGCCAACTGGGATTTGAAAAAGTCAGCTTCTACGCCCACCAGTTCGGACTGGGTGAACTGGCCGGATACAACATTGAGGGTGAGCACCTTGGAACTTACCCGCAGCACGAAATTTCGTCCCGCCTGGGCGGCGTAGGCAAGATGTGCTCCTTTGGAGAAGGTGTTTCCATGACGCCACTGCAACTGGGTGCCATGGTCTCCGCGATCGCCAATGGCGGCACGCTTTACTACCTGCAGCATCCCGCCACGCCGGACGAGGTGGCGAACTTTGAACCGCGGGTGAAGCGGCACCTCGACATCGCACCTCTCATTCCCGAAATTTCTGATGGCATGGCGGCAGCCGTGAGCTACGGCACCGCGCGCAGCGTCCGGGTCAATTTCAACGAAGAAGAGATTCTGGGAAAAACCGGGACCTGCTCCAAGGCCGGCACCCGCTTCGGATGGTTCGCCTCCTACGCCAATACCGACGTCGGCCGCGTCGTGGTCGTGGTCTTTCTGCAGGGTGGCCGTCCCACCTTCGGTCCGAAGGCAGCGGAAATTTCCGGACGCATGTATCGCAGCCTCTATGACCACTCGTTCTTTGAAGCCCATCCCACGCCGCCAGCCGACACGGCGGACGTGAAGCCGGTCAGCAGCACTCAGCAGTAAGCTTTCAGCCGTCAGCTTTCAGCTATCAGAGAGGGCCTCTCGCGAGAGAGGCTTTTTTGTGTTCCGCACGGTCGGTGTGGGGACGACCTGTGTGGGGACGAGTCTCCGACCCGTCCAGGCCGAGCGAAGCTCGGCTGGGGTTTCCGGCGGTCGCTACAGGCGCACTATCCCTTTCGAAATCTGTCATCCCGACCGGAGCAGATCATTCGCGAAAGCGAATGATCTTGCGCAGTGGAGGGACCTGCTTTGATTTCCGTATGGCCACCGTAACTCAAATCGCAGAAGATCCCCGCCCAAGCAGATCCTGGACACCGCTTCAGAGATAACTAAGCCAGGCATCCCTGCGGCGCTGTTTCAGGGCTGCAAACCAGCGGCACAGCGGGTAGAGTGCGATCACCACCGAAGCCCAGATCAGGTAGATAATCGGCAAGGAGTATCCCCACCCGGGCGGGGGAGTGATGGGAAACTTATCGAGCGTTGGGGACTCGAACATCCAGTGCACGTGCCCGTAACGGGCGTAACACACGGCTACCGCGAGCAGATGAATCAGGGGGAAGTGCAGCAGGTAATAAAACATCGGCACCTTGCCCAGGACCAGCGCGGGCCGCAGAAATTGCGGCGTGCCGCCATCCACCGCCCAGAGAAAAAGCAGCGCCGGACCGAGCGTCATGAGCAGAAACAACAGCGACGGTGGATACTTGTTGGTATTCAGAAACGAGAGCACAGTGAAGGCTGCCGATTTCTGCGTGCTCCAGCGAACCGGGTCGCCGTAAATATTGAGGCCGCGAAGAACCACGAATGCAGCGGTAACTCCCAGTCCCGCACGCCACAGAAACCTCCTGCGGCGCTCGGCGGACCAGGCATAGATTTGCCCGAGGCCGTATCCGAGAGCGGTGACTCCAACCCATGGAATCAGGGTGTAGGCGACGAAGACGGAGTGCTGCGGCGTGGTCACGATGAAATTGAGCGAGTGCAGGATGGTCCAAACCGGATTGGAGGACTGGATGCGATCGAGCAAATTGTGTCCCGCGATCAGCACCACGCCGAAGCCAGTCACCGCCGGTGTGGGCAGATGCACCAGCGCCGAGAGCACGATCATGGCCCATCCCAGCGCCCAGAGCACATCGAGCAGCGTCAGGTGATAGTCGAAATTGAACTGCAACCCCAGGCAGCGAAACAGCACTACTTCCAGGAAGATCAGCCACAGGCCGCGAGTGAACAGAAATCGCGACAGCTCGCGCTTGGACTTCTTGCGCAGCGAGAGATAGGCACCAGTGCCGGTGAGCAGAAAGAAAACCGGCGCACAAAAATGCGTGACCCAGCGCGTGAAAAATAGCGGAACCGTGGTCTGCGACAGGTTGGTGGGACTGATGCTGGTTTGGCCAAAGAAATCGCGCGTGTGATCGAGCGCCATCAGGATCATGATGACGCCGCGGACCACGTCAACCGATTCCAGGCGGAAGCGCTTCGGCGCGGCGGCATCAATTGCTGCTGCTGGAGAATGACCCGGTGAGACGCCAATTTGCGGAGTAAGTGCCATCTACCGCCTGATGCGATCTTAGACGATGGCAGCCGCGACAAGTTAGAGGGTTGTTTCGTGCACCCTCCGCCTAGAGTGCGCAGCCAGCCCTAACATTTCCCTGTCATCTTGAGCGGAGTGAACGAACTCGCTTGCGAGTCCGTTCACGGAGTCGAAAGACCTGCTGTTCGCTTTGCCCTCGATGCCTTCGAGTCTAGCGCGCAATGGGTGGGTGGCCCACTCAAGCCCGGTTATGGCTTGAGTGGGGTGTGGTACAGACCGGAGACGTGCCTGACAGAACAGACCGGAGAGATTCCTGACACTACATAAAAACCGAAGGGCATGTAGAAACACTGCATGCCCTGGAAAGAGAGTAGTGTCGTGGAAGAACGTGCCAGATTTGTTTTGGAGTATGAGCGAGGTCTGTGCAGCATGGCGGAGTTGTGCCGAAGATACGGAGTTTCGCGAGAAAGGTTACGTGTGGACGCGGCGTTACGAGGCGGAAGGAATCCACGGGTTACAGGACCACAGTCGGGCTCCGCATCGCCCTGGCAATCGCACGCCGAGCGAGATCGAGGCGGCGGTGTTGGAGCTGCGGCGGGAGCACATGCGCTGGGGGCCGCGCAAACTGAAGTGGCTTCTAGAGCAAGCCGAGCCCGCCGTCGCTTGGCCGGCGGCCAGCACCATCGGCGAGATGCTGGCGCGGGAGGGTTTGGTGGTGGCACGCAAGCGGCGCCAGCGCGTGCCGCCCTATACCCGGCCATTCGCCACCGCCCAGGAATCGAACCGGGTTTGGTGCGTGGATTTCAAAGGCTGTTTTCGGACCGGGAATGGAGAACGCATCGACCCGTTGACCCTTAGCGACGCCTATAGCCGCTACTTACTGCGCTGTCAGGCGGTGGAGAAGACTGACACCGAGCGGGTGCAGGCTATCTTCGCCGCTGCCTTCGGCGAGTATGGCATGCCGGAAGTGATCCGCAGCGATAACGGGACGCCGTTTGCCGCACGAGCGGTCAACGGAGTTTCCCGGCTTTCGCTGTGGTGGATGAAGTTGGGGATTCGTCCGGAGCGCATTCAGGCCGGACATCCGGAGCAGAACGGTCGGCATGAGCGCATGCATCGTACGTTGAAACAGGAGACCGCGAGCCCGCCGGCGGCTACGGCACGGTCGCAGCAACGCGCCTTCGATCGTTTCCGTCGCGACTATAACGAACTGCGTCCCCACGAAGCGCTCGCCATGCGGACGCCAGCCTCGGTCTATCTTTGCTCGCCGCGGCTGTATCCGGGCCGAGCGCGGGACCCTGAGTATGACACCGGATTCCAGGTCAGGCGGATCCAGAAACAAGGCCAGTTTCGCTGGCGCTCGCAGCGCGTGTTTCTGGGCACCGTGTTTCAGGGCGAACGTGTGGGCTTGCTGCCCACCGATGACGGCTGCTTTACCGTGTACTTCGCCCAGTTTCCGATTGCACATTTTGACAGCCGCACCCTCAAGGTTCTTGCCTTGTCAAGAGGCCCAGGCTTCGACATGGATGAGGCAGGGGAAGTGGACGGTTCCCCTTCCCCTGCACCCCATCCCCTCGAACTGCAGGCCGAAGAAAAACTGTCAGGTATGTCTCCGGTCTAAAATGTCAGGAATCTCCCCGGCTGCTCACACCCGTCCCGCATTTCCGTCCCCGCATTTCCGTCTATCGATGGGCACCCGGCTGAACCGCTATCAGCCTCCGTGCAGCTTGATGAGATCATCCAGCTCTTTGATCCCGAATTTGGACAACTGCACGATGGTAGCTTGGCGGCGATAGGCGGGCGGCAGGATACTCCGGGCCTCGTCCTTGCTGTCAAGGTCCACCACGATCCATGCCTTGTGCACGCCGTCACGACAACCGAAATCAGCGTGCGTCAAAAAATGTGAGCCGCTCTCCAGGAGCACTTTGTTGGCGCGCGCGCAGGAAACCACTTCCGCCTCGTGTGGAACCTCGATAAGGAACCTGGCCATGCGCGCAGTCTCCCACGAAGCGGCTGAGAATTCAAGGGACGGGTGGCCCTCGATAAGAGCGAAGGCTCTGTCAAGGGCAGAGTGGTGACGACTGAAGACTGACGACCGACGACTACCTTCCCGGTTTGCGCTCGTCTTTTTCCACCACGCCGTCTTTGATGTAGATCACGCGGTGGGCGAATTCGGCGATGTCGTGTTCGTGGGTGACCAGGACGATGGTGTTGCCGTTGGCTTGCAGGCGATCCATCAGGGTCATGATTTCGTTGCCGGTCTGGGAGTCGAGGTTGCCGGTGGGTTCGTCGGCCAGGATGATCGATGGGCGATTGACCAGGGCACGGGCGATGGCGACTCTCTGGCGCTGTCCGCCGGAGAGTTCGTTGGGCTTGTGCATCATGCGGGATTCCATGCCGACTGACGCCAGCGCGTCTTTGGCGCGCTGCACGCGCTCTTCGCCGGGGACGCCGGCGTAGATCAGCGGCAGCTCGACGTTGTGCAGCGCGGTGGCGCGGGCCAGCAGGTTGAACGTCTGGAAGACGAAGCCGATTTCTTTATTGCGAATGCGGGCCAGCTCGTCGTCGTCCAGTTCGCTCACCAGTTGTGCGTTCAGCCAGTAGTTCCCCTTGCTGGGTGTGTCCAGGCAGCCGATGAGGTTCATCAGGGTCGATTTGCCGGAGCCGGAGGGCCCCATGATGGCGACGTATTCGTTGCGCTGAATGCGAATGTTCACGCCGCGCAATGCGTGCACCTGCTGCTCTGAGCCCATGTCGTAGGTCTTCCACAGGTCTTCGGTGCAGATCATGCACGATTCGGGCGGCGCCGACACTACGGGTTGCGCAATGTTGATCACTTCTGCGGTTGCCATTTTTCTCTCCTGGTCTCGGGACACCCTGCCCGCTCCGATCCGGTGCTGGCTGCCTGTTGGACGAACAACTGAGCTGGTCGTTAGTCGTTAGTCCTTGGTCTTTGGTCGTTGGCCGTTGGCCGAATGCACGAACCGGTAGCTACCGGCTAACGACCAACGACTAGCTCTCATCTTCTTTCTTCGGTGCCGTGTTATCTACTTTTACGCTAGTTCCCGGCCGCAAGGTACGCAGCACTTTGTAACTTCCGGTAACGATTTCATCATCCGTCTTCAACCCGTTCAGTACCTCGATATCGGTAGTGCCAATGATACCGGTCTGTACCGGCAGGAATTCGGCCTTGCGATCGCGAATGACGAACACACCCTGGACGTCCTCTTTATCGTTTGCTGCATTGGATGCTTCGCTGGAGGGCGCGGCAGCCTGGACGTTATCTTTCTCGGAACTGCTGGCCTTCAGGTCAGCGCGCGACCGAACCGTCAGGGCCTGAATGGGAATGGACAACACGCCGCTGCGCATGGCCGTGGTTATTTTCGCGGTGGCGGAAAGTCCGGGGCGCAGGTTTTCCGGTGGGTCCTGCAGCGTGACCACGACCTTGAAATCCTTGGCTTCCTGGCTGGCCGAAGTTTGCTGCGAAGTGGAGACGCCGGTGGAGCGGACGATGGCGTTGTTGCCGATCTCGGTCACTACCGCCTTGAAAATCTTCTTGGGAATGGCGTCGATATTGACTTCCGCGGGCTGACCCAGACGCACGTTGACGATGTCGGTCTCGTCCACTTTGACTTCGGCGGTGATGACGGACATGTCAGCCAGGGTCATGAGCGTGCTGCCGGGAGAGTTCTGGATGCCGATCACGACGGTCTCGCCTTCCCGCACCGGCAGGTTGGTAATCATGCCGTTGTAAGGCGCCGAATACGTGGTCTTTTTCAAGACGTCGGCGGCGTGGGTCAGGTTGGCGCGGTTTAGCGAGATGTGGCGATCGGCGGAATCCTTTTGCGCCTTGGCCTGGGCGACGCGCGCCTGGGCCTGCGCCAGGCCGGCTTGCGCGGTTTGCCACGCCGCTTTCTGGCTGTCGTATTCCGATTTGGCAATGAGCGAATCTTTGAACAGACCCTGGGCCCGGGTCCAATCGAGTTGGGCACGTTCGAAGTCGGACTGGGCGCGGTTCAGGTCGGCCATGGAGGTATTCAGCGCGGCCTCGGCGGCGGCGGAATCGGTTACGGCTGCCTGGACGGAAGCTTCAGTGGCGTTCACGTCGGCCGAGGGCTGCACGTTTTCCAGTTGCGCCAGCAATTGGCCTTTCCTGACCCGGTCGCCTTCCTTGACGTAGAGCCGGGTGATTTTGCCGAAAGCATTGGCCCCGATGTTGACGTAGGTCTTCGGCCTGATCTCGCCGGATGCGCTCACTATCGATGCCAGATCCTGGCGTGCCACTTTGCCAGTCTGCACCGTGACCACACCCTTGTGGCTTTGGTGAACGGCGATTCCGGCAATCGCCAAGCTTGCGATGGCGACGCCGATGCCGATAAGTATTTTCTTTCCCCTGCTCATTGTCCCCTTGTCACGCCTTTAGCGGGCCGGCATTCGCGTCCCCTGACGCGGATATTCTGACAGGCGTCCAATTTGGATCAGTGCTGTCATTTCCAAGCGGATTCCTAGGCGTAACTAGGTACACGCCATCAGATACGGTAATGCGGGCTCAAAAGTTCCTGCGGAACCTACTGTCGTGCGGGAGCTGGAACACTCAGGCCGGCCAGACCATGCGTTGATAACAGGTCGATTATAGTCCGAGCAGGGCAGAGAATCGAGCAAACTGTGATACCTGTTCTGGGACAGTCAGAAGGCCGATTTTTACAATCTTTACAATTGGTTAGGGGCCGGTAGTGGGCCTTGCCACGGGAGGGCTAAAGTCATAGAATGGCTACCCAAGAGTATCTGTCGTAAGGAGTGCCCTCATGTCCCGGGTTGGGTTTCTGAAACACCTCTTCACGGTTTGCGTTTTGCCGGCACTTATTTTTGCCACGGTATCGTCGGCCTCCGCCCAGGAGGGAAAAGCGGATGCTGCAGATGCGTCCGCTGAGAGCGCATCTTCCCAGGAAAAGGCTACCCCGGAAGCCGACCCGCTCAAGCGCCCGCTTACCGAAAAGCAGAAGAAGCAGAATTCCAAGTCGCTGAAGATCGAATTGAGCAAGACCTATAAGAAGTGGCTTGACGAAGATGTGCGTTGGATCATCACCGACGAGGAACAGAAGGCCTTCAAACTGCTCTCCAACGACGAAGAGCGCGACCAGTTCATCGAGGCTTTCTGGCAACGCCGCGACCCCACGCCGGACACGATCGAAAACGAATTCAAGGAAGAACACTACCGCCGCATGGCCTACGCCAACGAGCATTTTGCCGCTGGCATCCCAGGCTGGAAAAGCGATCGCGGCCGAATTTATATTATGTACGGTCCGGCGGATGAGATTGAATCGCATCCTTCCGGCGGCACTTACGAGCGTCCGATGGACGAGGGCGGCGGTACGACTTCGACTTTCCCATTTGAAGACTGGCGCTATCGCTATCTGGAGGGCATCGGTCAGGAAATCATTATCGAGTTCGTCGACACCTGCATGTGCGGCGACTACCACATGACCATGGACCGGTCGGAAAAGGATGCGCTGCTCTACACGCCGAATGCGGGATTGACCCTGTACGAACAGATGGGCATGGCGAGCAAGGCGGACCGGTTTAGTGGCGGCGGCCTGGAGCGGCTGGGTACGGGTCCTTTTAACACTGATAATCAGACCAAACAATTTGACCGTCTGGAACAGTTCTACAAGCTGCAAAAACCACCCGCAGTAAAGTTCAAGGACCTGGAAGAAGTGGTCAGCCACAAGATCAGCGTGAACCTGATGCCGTTTGACGTGCGCACCGACTTTGTGCGCGTGACCAGCGACACGGTGCTGGTGCCGATCACGATCCAGGTGAAGAACCGTGACATCACGTTTGTCAATAAAGACGGCGTGCAGCGCGGGACAGTAAATATTTTCGGTCGGGTCACAACCCTGACCGGCAAGATCGTGCAGACCTTTGAAGACACGGTGCAAGTGGATGTGCCGGCGGAATTGCTGCCCAAGGTCACGGAAAATGTGTCCGTGTACTGGAAAGCGCTGCCATTGCGTCCGAACCTTTACCGGATCGACGTTGCGGTGAAGGACGTAAACGGCGACCGCTCCGGACTATGGAGCAGCCGCCTGCCTGTACCCAGCTACGACGACGACCGACTGGCTTCCTCCTCGCTGATTGTGGCGGACACCATGCAGCCGGTCTCGACCAAGGAAATCGGTACCGGAATGTTTGTGATCGGCAATACCAAGATACGGCCGCGAGTGGCGTCCGCGAACGGCAAGCCCGTGTCCTTCAAGCGCAACCAGAAGGTATATTTCTGGATGCAGGTTTACAATCTGGGAGTGGATGACAAGACGCACAAGCCCTCGGCCACAGTCGAGTACAACGTCATCAACGCAGCTACCAACAAGGCTGTGATCCATACTGTGGAATCCACGGACCAGATGGGAAATATCGGCGACCAAGTGACCCTGGAAAAACCTCTCTCGGCCGCCAGTCTTGATCCCGGGATTTATCGCATTCAAATCAAGGTGAACGACAATATCTCCAAGCAGACAGTAGACCCATCGGCGACGTTTGCCGTCGAGTAAACTGCGGAGCTTGGTCGCCTGCGAGGTGGTCGGATTGACGTTGGGCAGACCTGGGTTGAAGCTCGGGTTGTTGGCAATTGCGCTGGCGCTTCCGGTGCTGGCTGCGGATCGCCCTGCCTCGATCTCCGGCTACGTGCGCAACGCCGCGGGTGTACCCCAGATGGGTGCCCTGGTGGAAGTGCTGGGTTCGGCGGCCCACAATCTGAAGGTGTTTACGGATGAGAATGGTTTCTACTCGGCCGCCGGCCTGCTGCCTGGGGTATACAGCGTAAAAGCCTACTCTCCGTCGTTCCTTCCGGCGTTACGCGAGCGGATTGGCCTGCGGCCCGGCAGTAGCGTGATGGTGAATCTTAAGCTCAGCGGGCTGTTCGAAGCCATCCAGTTGCCGGCGATGCGTGGCCCGGCTGACGATGATGACTGGAAGTGGGTGCTGCGCTCCGCCTCCAACCGCCCCATACTGCGGATGCTGGAAGACGCATCTTTAGTTCCAGTGACCGCGGCGGAAGTGGGTGAAACTGGTGGGGACAAGCCTGGTGTGGACAAGCATGATCTCAGGGGCACGTTGTCGTTCGTGGCGGGTTCGGGCTCCGGCGGTTTTGGAAGTACGTCCGACGTAAACACAGGGTTTTCGGTGGAGAGGTCGCTTTTCTCCTCCGGAACGCTGGCCTTGCAAGGCAATGTGGGTTACAACGGGGGCTCGCCCAACACAGTGTTGCGCGCCTCCTACAGCCATACGCTGCCCAACGGTTCCAAGCCGGAGATGGCGTTTACCATGCGCCGCCTGGCCGCGCCCGGAATCAACGGCCGCGATACCGCGCTGCAGGCTCTGGCGCTTTCTGCGTCGGATGAATTGTCCCTGGGAGACATTCTGGAGCTGCGCTTCGGCAGCGAACTGCAGACTATTCAGTTCCTGGGACGAGTGACCGCGTTTCGTCCCTTTGGCTCAGCCGATCTGCATCTCTCTCCTAACACGGTGCTGGAGTATCGCTATTCCACCTCAGAACCTGACGAACGCATGGACAAGGGCTTTGATTCGGCGCCGGCAGACCTGAGCGAGTCCAACCCACGAGTGAGCATGGCGTCTTTTTCGACCACGCTGGAGCGGGCGCACCATCACGAAGTCTCACTCTCCCGCCGCATGGGTAACACCAACCTGCAGCTTGCCATGTATTCCGACCGCGTGGTGGATCCGGCCCTGACCGGCGTGGGTGACGTTTCGGCAGATAGCGGAGAAGTCCTGCCCGACCTCTACTCCGAAACCTTCACCTACCGGGGCAAGGGGCTGGATGCTCGCGGAATGCGGGTGGTCTTGCAGCACAAGCTGAGTTCTCAACTGACCGCTACGCTGGATTATGGGTACGGTGGAGTGCTCGATCTGAAAAATGCCGATGTCGCCCTGCAGGACGCACGGCGCGATACTTATGTGCGAGACCGGCACACGGCGGCGGCCAAGTTCAGCGGTGTGTTGCCGGGCGCCAAGACCCGCTGGATTGCATCCTACCGTTGGATCAGCGGGCAGGCCCTGACTCCGGTGGACATGTTTAACGGGTCGGCAGGTCAGGCGGATCCGTACCTGAACATCTTCCTGCGCCAGCCGATTCCCGGTACCGGTTTCCTCCCCTGCCACATGGATGCGGTGGTGGACGTACGCAACCTTCTGGCCCAGGGATATGTTCCAGTGATGGGACAGGATGGCCGTACGCTTTACCTGGTGCAATCGGCGCGCACGGTTCGCGGCGGCGTGGCGTTTACCTTTTGAATACCTGCCTTCCCTCTTGATAACTCCCTGATTGAACCCCGGTTCCCAGTCGCCGGTTCACTGTTCTCAGTGCATTCCCAAAAAGCTTATGCGTTCCATCGGTAAGACAAATGATGTGGGAGCGGGTTATAATCGGCCAAATTTCCAGCAGACAGCTTCAACAAATGTCGCGTCGGACTGCCACCAACTGCAAGCTTGGGCGGGAGGGTTGGCGGTAAAAAGGAGAAGTCCATGAGAGTGAGGATGCTCCTCGCTTTTCTCGTTTTGGTGACCGCTTCGCTAACGGCTCAAACCTTCCGGGGAACAGTGTTGGGGACTATCACCGACCCGTCGGGGGCGGTTGTGTCCGGCGCAAAGGTCGCGGTGCGCAATGTGAACACAGGCCAGGAACGCATTACGCAAACCAGCGCGGACGGAAGCTACAGCGTTCCCGAGCTGCCGATTGGCACTTACACGGTCACGGTCACGCAGAGTGGCTTTCAGACCTCGGTCACCAGGAACGTGGTGGTTGATGTGGCCAGCGAGCGACGCGTCGATCTCCAGCTCCAAGCCGGCCAAGTCTCGCAGACGGTGGAAGTTTCCGGCGAAGAGCTGCCCCAGGTCGATACCACGACCGCCCAACTGGGCGGAACCCTGACCCAGGACACGATCGCCAATCTGCCCGTCAACGGGCGCGACTACACCAAGCTGATTTATATGAACCCGGGGGTTGCCGGGTCGCCCGATCAGATCTCGGATTCTCCGGGATCGTACGGCACCTTTTCGATGAACGGTTCGCGCGGCCGGTCGAACAATTTCCTGCTCGACGGCACCGACATGAATGACGGCTATCGCAACGATCCCGCCATCAACGAAGCCGGCGTATTCGGCGATCCGGCTACGATTCTTCCTATTGATGCCGTGGCGGAATTGCGCACCATCTCAAATTACGAAGCGGAATACGGCCGCAACAGCGGCGCTGTGGTCAACATTGTCACCAAGAGCGGTACCAACCAGTGGCACGGTTCGGGTCTGGAGTACCTGCGCACCGGGCAGTTCGGGGCGCGTAACTACTTCAACAACGAAGGTCCCAAGAATCCATTTCACAATAACCAGTTCGGGGCGTCCCTGGGCGGGCCGATAGTCAAGGACAGGACGTTTTTCTATTTCAATTATGAAGGACAGCGCGAGACCGGAGCGCAGGCGGGCCAAAGCTGCGTGCCGGATCCGGCGGTGATTGCCCAGGCCCAGGCGAATATTACGTCCTGGGGCGAAATTCTGAACCCAGTGACCGCTGCATTGCTGGCGCGAAACCCCTGGCCGAGGCCGAATATCTCAGGGGCTGTAAGCGACGGAGACGGCTGTGCCACAAATAACGTTTCGACGGCGATCAACTTCCTAAATAACATCAACAGCCTGATCGGCAAGATTGATCACAATTTCAATCCCAGCAACCTGCTGACCGGACGTTATTACTTCGGAGACAGCACCCAATCGTTTCCGTTATCTTTGACGGGCAGCGGCGGCCAGGTGCCGGGATTCAACACCCACACCCCGACCCGGGTGCAGCTGGTTTCGATTTCCTACGTGAAGGTGGTCAATTCCAACCAGTTAAATGAAGCGCGCCTGGGATGGAACCGGTTTGCCGAGGGATTCTTCCCCGAAGACCAGAGCTTCAACCCCAATTCGATTGGTCTGGATACCGGAGTATCTGCGTACGATGGTGGTCTTCCCGTAATCAGCGTGGGAGGCTTCTCGGGCCTGGGGGCGAGTTCTTCGGTGCCGCGCAACCGCGTGGATGCCAACTGGCACTTCATTGACAACTATTCATGGAAGTCAGGCAAGCACGACATCAAGTTCGGATACGAGTTCCGCCGCACCACCATCACGCAGCTCATCGACCACAATTTCCGGGGCACGTTGAGCTTTGACTCGATTCCCGATGCGAACCCGCTGAATACAACGGGCTCCCTGACTGCGCTGGAAGCGCTGCTCGAGGGCTTGCCGGACGGCGGAGCTCAGATCACGGGTAATACCCTGCGGCATACTTCAGAGAACAGCCACGGCATCTACCTGCAGGACAGCTTCCGCTGGACGCCGCGCCTGACCCTCAACTTCGGCCTGCGGTGGGATTATTTTGGGGTGGTCAAAGAGAAGAACAATTTGCTTTACCGATTCGACCCAGCGAACGGCGGTTCCGCGGTGCAAGTGGGAAGCGGCGGGCCCTCCGGCCTTTACAATCCTGATTACAACAATTTCGCGCCTCGCGTCGCATTCTCTTACGACCTGACCGGCAAAGGCCGGACGGTACTCCGCGGCGGATGGGGCCTCTTCTATGACGCATTTTCGCAGGATATTTTTCTGGGACACTTGCCCTGGAACTGTATCTTTTGTCCCGGGCCAGCTTATCCCGGCACGGGCCCGGCCGGACTCCAGTTCGGAAGCGTGAGCGGCGCAGCCCTGGATCCGACCCAGCCGGTTTACTCCGGTTTCGGCCCGAACAGCGATTTCCTGGCGGCCGACCCGAACCTGCGCACGCCCTATACTCAGAACTTCAATCTCAACGTGCAGCAGCAAGTCGGCAGCAAAGCGGTGCTTCAGATCGGGTATGCGGGCTCGAAGGGAACCAAGCTGTTCCAATTCCTGGATATCAATCAGCCCAGCCAACAGACGATCACGGCGTCCGATCTGGCCAACGGGGTTAGCAGCTATGGGGTCCCGCGAAATTTTGCCAATTTCTTCTATCTGAATCAAGAGAGGTCTTCGGCCAACTCCATTTATCACTCGCTACAAACCAGTCTGCACATCAGCAGCTGGCATGGGTTCTCCACCCAGGCAAATTTTGTCTGGTCCCACGGGATTGATACGGCCAGCGACCTTGAGGACTTCACTCCCAATCAGGCCCAGCCGCAGAACAGCACCAATCCAGCAGGAGAACGCGGAAATTCCAGCTTCGACATCCGCCATCGCTTCACCTGGAATTTCAACTATGAATTTCCCCATATGAGTGGATCGTTGGCCCGGCTGAAGAATGGCTGGGGCGTAGATGGAGTGGTCAACCTGCAGGACGGCCAGCCCTGGCAACTCAACTACGAATTTGAAGGCGACTATTCTGGCGCGGGAGAGGGATTCGACCGGCCCGACCTGATTGGGCCGCTGCACTACTCGACCAACCCGTCCGCATTCCTCGACCTGAGCTCTTTCGCGGCGCCCTGCACCTGGAGCCCGGTGGCGGATCCAAGCGTCACTGATGAGAGTAATTGCGTGGCGGGCACGCGGCACTTCGGAAACGAGGGACGTAATTCCTTGCGCGGGCCCAGCTTCAAGGAATTCAACTTCTCGGTTTACAAGAACACGGCATTAACCGAACGGGTCAAACTACAGATCCGGGCGGAGTTTTTCAATCTGCTCAACCACCCGAACTTCTCGAATCCGGAGCTGCCGAACTTTATCGCGGATGTGGGTTCCCCGGACCACTTCACGGGGCAGCATACCGGCTTCTACCAGATTACGGCTACGGGCGACACCGGGATCGGCAATCCTTTCCTCGGAGGGGGCGGCCCGCGCGGAATTCAGCTGGCGGCTAAGATCACCTTCTAGAGCAAGGCCTCTCTGTTCTCGAGTTGCTCCGTTCAAGCTGTGCTCGGGCGGGGCATGCTCGAGAGCAGGAGGTTGTACCTTCGCTGTACCCGCACAGGGACTTTCTCGGACTCCCGCCCCGTGGTAGGTTTTTTTATCTGACCAATTCTTACGTGCGGAAGATCGTGATGCGCCGTGCCTGCTCTATCTGTGTCCTGTTCTGCATCTCGTGGGCTCCGTTGTCTTTTGCTCACCACATCAAGCAAAGTTCGGCCAAGGCGATGCCGGTGACCACGTCTTCGCCCAAGGCCCGGGACCTGTTTGACCGCGCCCTCACCGACTACGAGAACCTCTATCTGGAGCGGGCCAACATCGGCTGGCGGGCAGCGGTTGAGGCCGATCCCAACTTCGCAGTGGCCTGGATCTTTATCGCTTACAACAGCAACGATCCCACGGAAGCCAACGCGGCGCGGGAAAAGGCCAAGCTGCTGGCCCCCAAGGCTTCGCCCGGAGAACGCCTGTTGATCCAGTGGATTGCCGGGGCCAAGGAAAATAACTTCATCGCCGCCATTTCCGCGATGAACGACTTGCTGGAGATGTTTCCCAAGGACAAGGGCCTGGCTTACCTGGCGGGAAACTGGATGATGGGGCAGAACAGCTACGAGCAGGCGCAAAAGTCGCTGGAGAGGGCGCTGGCGATCGACAAGAATTATCCGCCTGCCCTGAACGACCTGGGCTACTGCTATGCGCAAAGCCGTGAGTATCCCAAGGCCTTCGAAGCCATGGAACGCTATGTGGCGGCGTTGCCCAACCTGCCGAATCCACAGGATTCATATGCTGAGATCCTGCGCATGTCGGGCAACTTCGACGCCGCCATCGAGCACTACCGGGCGGCGTTGAGAATCGATCCCGACTTCGACTACTCGCAACTCGGCCTGGGCGACACTTATGCGCTGATGGGCAACGAAGTGCAGGCGCGGGCCGAATACGATAAGGCTATCCAGAAGGCGCACACCGAGGCGGACCGCTTGTCGTATGGGTTGCAGAGCGCCACCACCTGGGCGCGCGAAAGCAATTTTGCCGATGCTGACAAGGGGTTTTCCGCGGTTGCCGAAAAAGCTCACGCTGCCAGCTTCGACCTGATCGAAGCGCAGGCCCATCGCATGATGAGTCTCTACCAGACCGACGACGCCGAGGCTTTGAAGCACCTGGCATCCGCCGAGGAAGCTCTCAACCACCCGAGCAGCAGTATTTCGCAGTCCGACCGCGAGGACGAACGAGCCAGGATTTTGCGCTACCGTGCGGTCCGTGCCGACCATGCCGGCAACCAGGAACTGGCCACTCAGACTCTGCAACAGCTGGAAACCATGGCCGGCAGCACTCGCAGCGCCGTGGTGCAGAGTTCGTATCATGGCGCCGCGGGAACCCTGCTGATGAGCAAACAGAAGGTCCCGGAGGCGATGGCTCACCTGGAAGAAGACGAAGACAATCCTTACTCCCTGGAACTGTTATCACGCGCCTATTCGATCACGGGCGCCGGTGACAAAAGGCACGAAGTTGAAGTCAAACTTCGCGCCAGCAATGCGCCCACCATGGAACAAGCCCTGGTGGTTCCAGCGGTCCGCTCCCGGCGACCGGAAGGCGAGTAAGCGTTGCCAGTCATCAGTCGTCAGTCATCGGTGGTCAGCCAGTCTTGGTCTTGAGCAGACGACTGATGACTGACGACTGTCTTCCTTTGTGGTAGTCTCCACTTCTCATGACAGACGCCAAGCGTGAACGCCGCTCCGGACCGCGGATTGCGGCGCGGGTGCCGGTCGCCATCAAGACCAAGGCCGGGTCGGTCGAAACCAGCGGCTTCACTCGCGATTTGAACCAGGGCGGGATCTTCCTTTATACCGACTCACGCATCATTGCCGGCAGCGAACTGGAAATGGTCCTGATTCTGCCGCCCGAACTTACCCAGGGCACGAAACAGTGGGTATGCTGCCGGGCGTCGGTGGTGAGAGTGGAAGACAGCGAAGAGGGCGGAGACTTTGGCGTGGCCGCCAGCATCCGCAGCATCGAGGTCCTGCCGGAAATTCCCAGCTAAGTATCTGATCAGGCTAGACTTGTGCGTGTCTGGCGCACCTCAGGGGCAGGGCAAATACGGGGGTGAGAAAAAAATTGCACAATACCGGGGATTTCTAATGCATATGCATCAGTTTTGGTGCAATAATGCATGCCCTTGAACTGCTCTGGCTCAAGGTATCTCTGATTCAGTCGATGCAGATTAGAGTGCTGCAATTCTGATCTGAGTCAACGATCGCGAAAATTCGGGTGGTCCGGTATGTGGATGGAAAAATTGTTTGCCGGTGTGTTACGTGTGCTGACCCCGTTGGGACCGCGCTACATCAAACCTTCACTGGCACAGCGGATTTATCTGCTGTGGGTTTTCCGCAATTTTCAGGTTCTGCCCCTGCAAGTGCTGACGCGGCGGCAACGGCGCGTGATTGACGCATTGTGTGTGGAGCCACGCTTCGTGTCGCTAACGGATTCCGATGGATGGGAAGCCCCGATCCTCGGCACGCTGGAGCGCCGCCCGCCCATCGCCCCGGCGCCACGCCGCCCCAACACCCGGATTTCGGACGCGGTGACACCCTTCAGATCAGACCTCTCCAATGCGGAGAATCGTTCCTGAGGCAGGTTGGGGGGCACTTGAAACCTCGGAACCTGAAACCTGAAATCTCAGCCCAATCCAGGCTCGACCGGGCGTTGGTACGTCTGCAATCCCCTGTGTTATATTCGTTAGCGTATTTTGCAGTCCGCTGATCAAGTGATTCCGGCAAGCAGCTTCCCGGCTGCGGCATGAAGCGGTCATCCCGCAACCCGCGACAGGATCGGCGGGTCTCCTGGGCTGAAATTCAATCCAGAAACGGGCGCGTAGCTCAATTGGCAGAGCAACTGACTCTTAATCA
Organism: Terriglobia bacterium; assembly: GCA_963758435.1. GTDB lineage: Bacteria > Acidobacteriota > Terriglobia > Terriglobales > Acidobacteriaceae > JAIQFF01. The sequence goes on from CAVWVN010000003.1 coordinate 200,087, forward strand.
GTAGGTTGAAGGTTCGATTCCTTCCGCGCTCACCACCATTCGCGCATGTTGTCCCCAATCATCGGATTTACCCGCGATAAAACCATCCAAACGCGCCTGCCGCGAGAATAAGCCTTGCGGAATGGCTGATTGCGTTCCTAAAGATCGAGCTGCGCTCATTGGGGAGGTTCTTGTTGAGATGTTGAATGCACCAAGACCGCATCCAATGACCATGCCCCGGCGCCTGCTCGCAGGAGAAACAGCAAGGACATCAGCATCGCGAAATCAGTTCGCGCGTCACTAACCATGAACCAGAAGCCTTGAGCAGGGCGGGACAGTTCCGGGATCTTCGTCGTTGCGATTGCGGTACATATGACGATCAAGAGCGGGATCGCTGCCAGGCGAGTGAGCAGGCCAATCACAATAAGAAATCCACAAACAATCTCGAGGGTTCCAACGAAATGGGCAGTGATGTAAGGATAAGGAAAGCCGATTTTGGTGAAGCGATTGATGCCCAGGTTGGGATCAATGAACTTTAGGATGCCCTGTGTAAGGAAAATAAGGCCCACCGCCACGCGAACAAAGACAATCGACCGTGAGTTCCAGGCGGGATGAACGACCCTTGACCAGATGGATTGGTTTGTCCTCGCTTTCATGTCGATGCTCGTCGCCCCCGGAATGAGTGCTATTATATCGAAGTTCGTTAACGGTACTAGATATTTAAATATGAACCAATCCGCATCTGCCGACCAGGGTCTCTACTCGGGCCTGATCCGGCTTCACATCCTGCACCACGCGTGTGAGGAACCAATCTTCGGACTGGGCATGATCGAAGAGCTGGCGCGACACGGCTATCGCTTGAGTCCTGGCACGTTGTATCCGATCGTGCACGGCCTCGAAAAAAAAGGACTGCTTCGCTCAAAAAAGCAGCAGGTCAACGGCAAAGTCCGGCGCGTGTATTCGGCAACACCCAGTGGGCGGAGAGCCTTGAATCTAGCGAAACAAAAGGTCCGCGAACTGTTCGGCGAGCTGTTTGAACATTAGGGAAGAATAACCATGAGTATTTCCCGCCGTAGTTTCCTTAAGACCGCCGGTGTCCTGGCTGGAAGTGCCATGGTGCCGCCAGCACTAGCGCAGTCAACCGAGTCTCACCCGCAGATGAATGTTCCCACCACTCAGGACGAAGGCGTAGCCGACTACACCATCAAGATTGCGGCCACCCCGATCGAAATCGCGCCCAAGAAGATCGTTTCCATGACTGCCTACAACGGGCAGTTTCCGGGGCCGCTACTGCGCTTGAAGGAGGGGCAACGGGTCACTATCGATCTTCTAAACGAGACCGATACGCCCGAGCAATTGCATTGGCACGGCCAGTTCGTCCCGGTGGAGGTAGACGGATCGGCTGAAGAAGGTACGCCGTACATTCCCGCGCATGGAAAACGACGCATTTCGTTCATACCACAGCCAGCGGGGTATCGCTTCTACCACACACACAATCGCGCCGGCGCTGATCTTTCCGCTGGCCAATACAGTGGTCAAGTCGGGCACGTTTATATCGAGCCGAAACGGGAGCCCGGTAGTTACGACCGCGAGGTGTTTCTGGTCCTGAAAGAGTTCGAACCCGCATTTAGTCGTGGCGGTGACATGGCGCAAGATGTCCTTTCACCATCTACGAAAGTTAAGGCATTGGAAGAACAAGGTGAAACCGCGATGAAGGCATCGCTCGCGAAAGGCATGCCGCACGGCTTCGAGGTTGGGTATAACTCTTTTACGATCAACGGGCGGATGCTCGGTCACGGCGAGCCGATCCGTGTGAAGCAAGGCCAACGTGTTCTCTTCCACGTTTTGAATGGCAGTGCAACAGAAATTCGCAGTCTTGCCTTGCCCGGTCACTCCTTCCATGTAGTCGCCTTGGACGGAAATCCAGTTCCGAATCCTGCGACGGTTCCGGTCTTGTGGCTTGGCACGGCGGAGCGGGTTTCCGCAGTCGTGGAGATGAACCATCCGGGAGTCTGGATCATGGGAGACACGGCCGATGACGACCGTCGTCACGGAATGGGCATCGTCGTGGAATACGCTGGACATGCAGGTAAGCCGCTGTGGACTGCCCCTCCCAAGTCCCGCTGGAATTACACGCGGTTTGCGAAACCAGGGGCGACCGCGCCTGCACCGGATGAAACGTTTGAGATGACCTTCGCCAAGGATAACGCTGCCATGGAGGGTTTCAATCGGTGGACGATCAACGGGGTTGCTTACCCGATGTCAAATGCCATGATGCCTGCATCCTTTCATTTGAAACCGGGCCGGCACTATCGCATCCACATGCGCAACCAGAGTGACGATCTGCATCCGATTCACCTGCACAGGCATAGCTTCGAACTGACAAAGATCTCGGGAGTTCCAATGGCGGGCGTCGTGAAGGACGTGCTGATGCTCGGAGGGTATCAAGAGCTCGAAGTGGATTTTGTGGCGAACAATCCGGGGCTGACGCTATTCCACTGCCATCAGCAGTTGCACATGGATTTTGGATTCATGACATTGTTCGATTACGTCTAAAGCAGCCGAGCGCGTGTCTATGACTGCCATGCGAGCACGATACCCCGGCGGCATTTCGAGGAACACCGTTCTTCTCGCCTTGACGAGTCTCTTCGCGGATATCTCTTCCGAGATGCTCTATCCGATTCTGCCGATCTTCCTAACCCAGACGCTGCATGCGAGCGGAAGTGTGGTCGGCCTGGTAGAGGGCATTGCAGAAGGAACCCAGAATGTGGTGCAAGGCTTTTCGGGCTGGCTCTCGGACAGATTGCAGAAAAGGAAGCCCCTCGCGCTGATCGGTTACTTTGTCGCGGCAGTGGGTAAGCCACTGATGGGCGGCGCCAAAGCTTGGCCGGGAGCACTGGGCGGGCGTTTTCTGGATCGCCTTGGTTCGGGTTTTCGTTCTGCTCCTCGGGACGCACTCATCGCGGCTTCGGCCTCTGACGAAAACAGAGGGCGGGCTTTTGGCCTCGAGGGTATCGGCGATAATCTGGGCGCTTTTCTGGGGCCATTGCTTACGGTCCTCCTGGTCCTGAGATTTCATTTCGAAATCCGGTGGATCTTTTATCTAGCGATTGTCCCTGGCTTTCTCGCCTTCTTCACGATCCTGATGGTCCACGAACCGCCTGTCGCGGTGTCGGCCAAATCCAGGGTCGACGTGAGTTTGCGGGAGTTTCCTAGCGGATTCTGGAAATACCTGCTGGTAATCGCACTGTTTGGGGTCGGAAATTCAAGCAACTCATTCCTAATCTTGCAGACAAAGACCGTTGGCGCTTCTTTCGAGGCCACAATATTGATCTATGCCGGGTTCAATCTAGTGGCTGCGCTGATTTCGTACCCTGCAGGATCTTTCTCGGACCGACTCGGAAGAAGAAATGTGCTCTTAACGTCCTTCGTGATCTTCGTCATTGCCTACCTCGGTTTTGCACGTACGAGAAGTGTGGCAACGATAGCCGTCTTGTTTATTTTCTACGGACTATTCCAGGGGATATTCCGTTCGGTCGGGAAGGCGTTTGCCTCGGACTTCGTCCCGGAGCGCCTGCGCGCCAGCGGAGTCGGCTGGTTCAGTACAACAGTTGGACTGCTGCAACTAGTGGCAAGCGTTGTTGCTGGTCTGCTTTGGGACAGAGTCGGTCATGCTGCCGTGTTCTATTATGGCGCAGTCTCTGCGATTGCGGGCAGCGTTGGACTGCTCGCTCTGATTCCAGGGAATCGGATCAGACCTTCCAATCGCGCTTGACCTCGGTCTATACGTGAAGGAGGTTTTCATGTCGTCCCTGCAAGCCGCAAATGAAAAACAGTTTGCTGCGGGTCTTTGGGAAGTTCGGTATCAGGTTAAGGAATCTGCGTTGCCGGTGGACAAAAAGGGGCTTCCTGGGAAGGAAGCCCGGCTAAGCGGTGTAGAAGTGGCTATTTTGATTGTGGAGGGGGAGCAATCTCGGCCAGCCTCTTGTCCTGGCGGAGGCTTGCGAATTCCTCGTCCTTGTACACATTTGCCAGATCACGATAGCCCCCTTCTTTCGCCATCCGCAGGCAGCGGAGACATTGCTCGGCATCGCCGCGTTTGGCGTAGATCTTGGCCAACATGTAGGAGAACTTTGCGCGCTCTTCAGGATTGGCGATCTGCGCCGTGACCCCCGCTCTGCCTCTGTTATTCAGCGCGTCGGGATCAAGCTCAAGCGCCCGGGCATACTCAGCGACGGCCCGATCCAGCTTCTTCTGGCCAAACCACGCCGCTCCCAGATTGACGTGGAAGGTCGCGCGGGTTTCGTCCAATGCCACCGCTTTCTTGAAGTGCTTCGCCGCGGCTGAGAAGTTGTTCTGCATGTAGTAAACGGCACCGATGTTGCTCAGCGCGTCCGCGAATTTCGAGTTGCGCTTCACGGCCCGCTGAAAATTCATACGTGCCGCCTCGAGTTGCCCGTCCTTCAGTTCAGTCATGCCCATTTTGTTGTAGAGGATGGCATTCTTGCGGTCCTTGCGTATTGCCTCCTCAAAATACTTAATGGCTTGCTTATAGTCTTTCTGGGCCCTGGCCTCATCGCCGGCCTTTTCAAGCTCGGCAACCGTCATCGATTGCAGGTTGGTTGTGCCGCTCGGGGTTTCTGTCGCGCGGGCACCGTAGGGAGCAAGTCCCAGAACCATCGCCCCCATCGCTAATCTTAGGATGAGATTCCTCATAATTTGCCTCTTTCCCGGAGAAGCAGCGGTTGAAGATTTGTTGCCGTCGATTGGAGCCTCGGCAATCTGCTCTCCGCGTATAGCTTTGTTATGAAGCAGATAGCTCGAATTGACAACGTTATAGCAGCTACCCACCCGTTACCCGGTGGTTAAGGAGAGGTCCGACATACCCTCTTTTCCTTCTTATTGATTACACGCAGGCAGCCGAGCCGATGGCTGCGGGACGAAGAGGTTACACGCCGTTACAAGTATGCTTTACAGGCCGCCGTGAACCGTTACGTGTTCCCAGACACTGCATAACGGCCGGGGAAGGTGTATAAGGAGGTTTGGCGGAGCCTCTCTGCGGAGGCGGCTATGCCTTCAATAACGGCAGAATCGGTCAGCACGGAAACTCAACGGGCCGAACTGCAGGCTGTACTCCAGTCCCCATTATTTTCCCGTTCTCCCGCGCTCGTCCGTTTGCTTTCCTACCTATGCGAGAAAGCTCTGGCGGGGGAAAGCGCGAATATCAAAGAGTTCTCGGTGGCGGTCGATGTTTTTGGACGGGATGAATGCTTCGATCAGGACTCAGACTCGATTGTCCGGGTTGAGGCGAACCGCCTGCGCAAGCGCCTGGCGGAATACTATGCGGGCGAAGGCGCTGCCCATCGCATTCATATCACAATTCCAGTCGGCAGGTACGTCCCGGTCTTTGATGAACACGAGAGCGAGTGTTTGCCCGAACCCATCCCGGCGGTTCCGTTCCCCGCGCCGCTCTCTCGCACGGAGTCAAACAAGCCGGTGCGCTGGCTACTCCCGGCGGCGCTGGCGGCGATTGCTATCGCGGGCGTAGTCATGTTTCTGACCCGGCCGCAAACGCCACTCCGGGAAATGAGTGCGCCTTCTGCACCGCAGCTGATGGTTCCACATCCTCCTGTGGGTCTGCCGGTGGGAGAAGAAGTCCGCATCCTGGCCGGGACCAGCCGTCCCTACGTTGATCGGTCAGGCAAGGCCTGGAGTGCGGACAACTATTTCGCCGGCGGGACGCCGGTACGAAGCCCGGTGCAACACATCTGGAGAACGCAAGATCCCACGATTTACCGCAGCAGCCGCCAGGGAGACTTCACTTACGACATTCCGTTGAAGTCCGGAATCTATGAACTACGTCTTCACTTCGCCGAAACTTTCTACGGTCCTGAGGACAACGGCGGCGGCGAGAGCAGCCGAGTGATGACGGTCAGCGCAAACGGCGAGCCGCTGCTCACCGATTTCGATGTGTTTGCCGACGCTGAAGGCGGACACACCGCCGAGGTCAAGGTATTCACCGACGTGAGTCCGGCGAAGGATGGGTTCCTTCACCTGGGCTTTTCCTCGGCAAAGGGCGGCCGTGGAATGATCTCTGCGATCGAGATTTTGCCGGGAACCGCGCGGCACATCCGGCCGGTACGCATCGTAGCTCGCGATGTGCCCTATTACTCCGATGATAGTACGTGGTGGAGTTCGGACGTCTATTTCAAAGGCGGACAGCTTGCCGCCAGCCAGGAGCCCGCCACCGCAGCAGAGGATCCCGAACTCTATGAAACCGAGCGATGGGGGCGCTTTTCTTACGCCATTCCGGTTACGCCCGGCAGATACACGGTCGTCTTACATTTTATCGAGCGCCGCATTCCCGGCAGTCGCAGCGAGGCCTTCAGGGCAGATTCAAGCGGCGGGGAGCAAGCATCCCAGGGCCGCGTGTTTAATGTTTTCTGCAATGGGAGAGCGATCGTACAAAATCTGAACATCCGGAATGAAGCAGGCGAGAATCAACCCTTGATACGAAAGATCTCCGGCCTGGAGTCGAATGCGCAAGGCAAGCTTCTGCTGGATTTTGTCCCTGTCAATGACTATGCGACCGTGAGCGCGATTGAAGTAGTGCCGCAATAGAGAGTGTGCAATCTGGGCGCCACGTCGAGCAGTTCGTTCTGGCTTCCAGCAATCGATTGACGCCGGCTATCTGGATTGTTCGTCCAGCTTGAGGGTAAGGGAGAACGCGTCCACGCGGTTGCGGCCCGCCTTCTTAGCCCGATAGAGTGCGGCATCGGCACGCTGCAACAGGGTCTCGAGAGAGGTGTCCAAGTCGCAACTGGTGACAGTCACGCCCATGCTTACGGTGACAGAGAGGGCGCCGGCGGGCGTCACGATCGGGTCGCGGGCGACCAGACGCCTGATTTCGTCGGCACGGCGCGCGGCGGTGCGCAGGTCGCATCCCGGCAGCACCAGGATGAACTCTTCGCCGCCGTAGCGCCCGGCCACATCGTACAGCCGCAGGTCTGACTTCAGCCGGCGGGCCACTTCGGCCAGTACCGCGTCTCCCGCGGGATGGCCCAGAGTGTCGTTGATCTGCTTGAAGCCGTCCACGTCCGCCATGATCACCCCCGCCGGCCGGCCTTCGCGCTGAGTGCGGACCAGTTCGCGCTCCAGAGACGCCAGGATTTCGGCCCGGCTCAGCAGGTTGGTAAGGAAATCGTGGGTGGCGGAAAACCTCAGACATTGTTGCAGATCGAGAATTCGCTTTCCCACCAGGATGCGGGCCCGCAACTCGGAAGGATCAACTGGTTTCGCCAGGTAGTCGTCGGCACCGGCCTCCATGGCGGTCAGAAGATTCTTCTTGCGGTCCTTGGCGGTCAGCATGACGGTATAAATATAGGCTCCGTTTGACCCCAGAGTGCGAATGCGGCGGCACAATTCGATGCCGTCAAATCCGGGCATGACCCAGTCCAGCAGGGCAAAGGTGGGAGCGTCGGGGGCCTGCAGGATTTCCCAGGCTTCAATGCCATTTTCAGCCGTGACAAAATCGAAGCTCGACTCTTGCAGGCACTCGCTGACGCGCGCGCGGTCCACCTTCGAATCGTCAACGAGAAGTATCTTCACCGAGTAAACGCCCCTGGCTGATTGTGGGCATATTAATCGGCAGGTACAAGATACCGGCTGGAGCACGAATGGGCTTGTACTTCCGCGGCGGGGCGAGGCATCACGTTGATTCCGCCTCGTGTGCCCGGTCCAGGCCCAGCTGGGCAGGGAGGTGACTGCCCGCACTCTCGAGAGGTTCCTAGATCTGCGCGACACCGCCGTCCACGAACAATTCGCTGCCGGTGACAAAACTGGAGTCGCTTGAGGCGAGGAAAAGGACGGCGGTGGCAATCTCCTCCGGCCGGCCCATGGTGCCACGTGGAATGAGAGAGACGAACCAGTCCACGGTTTCCTTGGGAAGGCCATCCAGGATTGGCGTATCGATGGTGCCAGGACTGATCACATTGACTCGGATATTCCGCTGCTTGAGGTCGAGGGTCCAGGTCCGGGCAAACGAGCGCAGCGCTGCCTTGCTCGCGCAATAGGCGCCGAGGCCTGGTAAACCCTTCACGCTCGCGATGGAGGCATTCATGATGATCGATCCGCCATCGCTAAACAGCGGCAAGGCCTTCTGCACCGTGAATACCGTGCCTCGAACGTTCACTCCGAAAACCTTGTCGAAATGCGCTTCCGTCATGGAGCCGAGGGGAGCAAGGTCGCCATACCCGGCACTGGCGAACAGGACATCGATCCGTCCCTTCTTCTGCTTCACCGTGTCGTACAGCCGGTCAAGATCGGCGAGGCTCGAGGCGTCACCCTGCACTCCGGTGACATTCTTACCGATAGCCTTCACCGCTTCATCCAGCCTCTGCTGGCGGCGGCCAGTGATGAAAACATATGCTCCTTCTTCGACGAAGAGCTTGGCGGTAGCCAGAGCCATTCCGGAGGTGGCTCCGGTGATGACGGCGACTTTGTCCTGCAGCTTGCCCATGGGATTTGTCCCTTCAGAGAACAGCGTTGTGCGACTGGATAGTTAGACCTGGATCGAAGTGAAATCGATGCAGAAAATGATTTTGCGGGGTGACCGGAGCTTGGACGGGGCACCCTCGAGAGTTCGGGAAACTCCTACGGCCTTGCCGATTGTCTCTTTAGTTCCGCTCGGAATACCTGTTCTCGTTCGGCGACATAGCTCTTGTAGCCCCCGGCGTCGATAAAAGGATTCGCTTCGCCAGGCTTCATCCGGGCGAACTTGGCTTCCATGCCGTAGTAGTCGCCATGGGCGCCGAGAAATACATCGCAGGGTAAACTCTTCAGCACCTTGAACGTGTGTTCATAATCCTGAGCAATCTGCGGATACTGTGTATTGCCTACCAGCTTGTATCCGGGATTTACATTTGGACTGCCCACAATCACTACGTCATATGGCTTACCGCCGTCGCTGACTTTCGTGGTCCAGGTGGTGGTGCCCCTGGTGTGGCCCGGCGTGAGACGTGCGACCAGCACCGTGTCTCCCAGGCGCACTTGGTCGCCATCGTGCAGCACGCGGTCCACCTTGGTGGGTGGAAAGTGCGTGTTCGGGGAAGAGCCATACCGGAAATCAGCCTTGCCACCCGATTCGATGACTGGCACATCCGCATCCATCACAAAGTATTTGGCGCCGGTCATTTCTTTCACGCGCGAGCTGCCCGCGCAGTGGTCGCCATGCGCATGGCTGATCAGCAGGATCTTGATGTCTCTGAAATGAAAGCCGAGCTTCTCGACGCTGTCCTGGATGAGCGAAACCGAACTCTCCAGGCTGCTGTTAATCAGGATGTGTCCCTGCGCCGTCGTGATCAGGTAAGAGGCCAGTCCCTTGCTACCCACGTAGTACACATTCCCGATGACGCGGTGCGGCGGAAAGGGCTCGGTCCAGGCTGGATCGCTCTGCGCAGCGGCGCTACCGGCCAGGCAAAGCAGCGAAAGCGCGATCAAAAACCAGAAATCTTTACGCATGCGGCCGATCTCCCTCGAGCGGATTGAATATTCAAGCTCGCAGTGCAACATCGCCCAGACTGACTGACGACATTCAACGCAGGGAACTTCCAGCTAATCTGAACGCGAATTGTGTTCCGCGGAAGGACCGGCTGCGGGATTGTGCACTCTGTGGGCGGGGTCGAGTCAGGCATGTGAGAGCCGTCCCGGTCCGACCCGCGGGAGAATCGCCTCCCACGCAATGAACCTCTGAGAGTTGGCAACGGACTCGATCCGTTAGCCGATCTTCTCCGCTAGCTCGATGATAATTCCCTCCGGGCCGCGAACATAGCAGAGCCGGTAGCTGTCCTGGTACCGCTCCAGCTCGCCGACGAGTTTAGCGCCGCGGGATCGCAGGCCGGCAACGACCGCGTCGATGTCCTCGACGGCGAAGGCGACGTGGCGGATACCCGGCGTGTTCGCCGGCGCCTGCCGGTTGCCGCCCTGGTTTGACGGCGAGTGGAACTTCGTCAGCTCGAGTCGTCCGTTGCCGTCCGGAGTTTGCATCATCGCAATGTCCGCCCGGACGCCCTCGAGCCCCACGACGCGGTCCACCCAACAACCTTCGACAGGCCCCTCGCCCTGCAGCACGAGTCCGAGCTCGACGAAGAACTCAGTCGCGGCTGGGAGGTCGTCAACCACGATGCCGACGTGCTCCATCCGTTGGATAGCCATGTTCTCGATGGTAGCAGACTCGGGCCGCGGTGCTAAAACGCTGGCGCTTTTTGCAAAATATGAAGGGTTGGGGCTTGATATTCCGCGAAAGTCTTAAGCGGCGGCGGGCGGTTCATGCGCTGTTGTCCTCTCTAAATTAAAAACCCCGCCCAAGCGGAGCTTGGACGGGGCACCCTCGTACCTGTGGGTCTAGTCGCTGGCTGGTTGGCTCTCGGTCAGCGGCGGATAGCGAGGATCGGGGGGCGTGACCAGGCGGCCGGTGCGGCGCATGGTTGAGCAGTCATAGGAATAAACCGCGCCACAGAGCAGGCAGGCCTGGTAGGCGGTGCCGTGAACGCCGGCGTGCGGCCAGGTGAATTCGTGCCGGCAGCACATTTCGATAAGCCGTTGCAGGAGGGAATTTGTCATGGCTGAATTTCGATTCCTTCGTTGTAACTGGTGCTGTAAACAACCTACTACCAGATGCCTTCGATGCGTGCTTGTTTCTTGGTCATCGGCGGCGGGAATTTGGACAGTGTACCGTCTCATTACCCGGTTACCGAGGGAGGTGTAACGTAACTGCCCCGCTGACAGCTCGGGACGGAACTACTGGAATCCCTTGAAGGGCGCGGCTTGGGTTACGGTAGTGGTGCAGAGTTTTGAGCCGGTCCGCGGTCGAGCGGCACGGTCTCCTGCGAGGCAGGGAAGCGCAGCAGGAAAACGGGACACCATGAAAGAGAGACAACATGCATAGTGCGAATGTGCCTGAGACCATGCGGCGCAGTTCGAGAGTGCCGATCACCCTTCCCATCGCCGTTACCAGCCTGGAGCCCAGCGCGCCCTTTTCCGAAATATGCGAGACCCTGGTAGTCAGCGCGCATGGTTGCGCTATATTTTCTCCCACCCGGCTTGAAGCCGGTATCCCGGTGCAGTTCCGGCGCAAGGGAGGCGGCGCCGCCAAGGCCCACGTGGTTGACTGCAAGCCGATGGGCGCGGGCCAACAGGGCTGGCAGCTGGCGGCCAAGCTCGACCGGCCGGAAAATTTCTGGGGACTGGACGCTTGCCCCGAAGATTGGGGGCGCCTGCTTGATATCCATTCAGACGACCCGCAACCCGCGCGGAAGATGCCGCGAAGCGACAAAGCCCAACCCGGTGCGCCCGGGCTGAAGATTGTGTCCGAGAAGGGCCATGCGCAATTGACCGAGTATGACATGCGCACCATCGTGGCCGAGTTCGTACAACCCTTGCATGCGGAAGTGGTAGCGCTCAAGGAAAAGCTGGCGCAGGGCGACGGCAAGCGCAGCAAGTTCGATATTTCGCTGTCACACATTCCGCCCGAGGTGGAAGAGAAATTGTGGGTGCGTCTGCGCGAGGACCTGGGGACACAAGTGCTGAAGCAGACCCAGGAGCAGTCGGCGCAGGTGCTGGGATCGGCCAAGACGATGATCGAGCAGAACATTGTCCAGGCGCTCGAAGGATTCCGGCAGCAGATGACAGAGCAACTGCGAACGGTTGAACAGAACGCGCAGGGACTGTCTGAAGAGATCGCCGAGGCGGTGGGCCAGCACTTCAATTCCAACGCGGAGAAATTTCAGAAGCAGGTGGCGGATGCGGGCGCCCGGGCGCAGCACCAGAGCGAAGAACACTTCCGCTCGCTGCAGCAACGGCTGGGCCAGGAGCACGATGCCTATCGCCGGGAAATGCAGAAGGCACAGGACACGGTCTCAGCCGAATCCTCGCGGCTGCAGACGCAGGTCACCGCCTTGAGCGGCCGCATCGTACAACTGGACGACACCGCATGCCGGCTGGAGTCCGGGATGGAAACCAGGCTTTCGCAGATGGCCAGCGACCAGATTTCCGCAGCCCGGGTGCAGCTGGAGAGTGCGGTCGATGTAGTGCTCAAAGAGCTGGGGACGCGCAATGCCAAGGAACTCGACCGTCAACTGGATGACGCGCGCGGAAAACTGAAGATTGTCCAGAAGGGAATTGAGAGCTCGGTGTCCGATCTGGTAAAGACCGAAGTCGCAGCCAGCCTGCTCTCCTTCGGGCAAACCATGGAAGAGCTGGCGCAGGATTCCGTGGGACGGTGGCGGACGGCGCTGAGCCAGGACCTGACTTCAGTTGCCAGGATTCTGGGCAGCGGATTTCAGAAGGAAGGCGCCTCGAACCGTGGCGAGCAGGAAGCGGAAGAATAATGTAACGCCAGCGGCGGGCGGGACGCTCGCCGGACAGCCGGCGAGACGCCGGCGCTACAGAAACCCGCGTGGCTAGGGTGCGACGCCGCCGGTGGCGTAAATACGCACGCCTTCATCCTCTCACCACTCTTCCCCACTAGTCTGGACGGAATTTGGCTTGACTATCTCTTGACGAGCGCGTCGATTCCGGCTTGCGCAATCGCTTCGTCGATCTCGGACTTGGCGCCGCTGGCCGCGATCCCGCCCAAGGTCTGGCCGTCCACCTGAATGGGCAGTCCGCCCTGGTTGGGGAAGAAGTCGGGAAACGCCAGGACTTCGACATCACCCTTTTTCATGGCGTCGGCACCGCTTTTCGAAGGCGACCGGTAGAAAGCGGCATGGCGTGCCTTTCGCTGGGCAAATTGAATGGTGTTGAGCGAGGCGGCGTCCGCCTTTTCCAGAAAAAGAAGATTGCCGCTTTCGTCCACGATACAGATGGTGACTTCGACATTCTGCTTTTTGGCTTCCGCCTCAGCGGCAGCGACCATGGTCTTGATCGCGGCCAGGTTCAGATACTTGCGGGTGGGAAGGTCGGCGGACGACGTGGCCGCAACCGATGACGCCGTCGCAGCCAGGCTCAGCATCACAAAGAGTAGTTTGAACATGCGCAGGATGCTACCAGTTGGCTTCATGGTTTTCCAGCAGGAACGGAGAGTTTCCAGTTTCTGGTTTCTAGTTTCCAGTGGCCGGTTTCGGCAGTCCTGCTGTGGGATTTTCTCCGGAAACAGAAACTAGAAACCAGAGACCCGAAACCAGGACAATTTTTCGTTTAAGCGGAAATGTTTCGCTACGAATTTTTGCGGTTGAAGCGGCAAAGAGGTTGGGTGGCGCGGATTTTGCCGCACGCCAGCGCCATGGTCTCAAAGGCCCGTTCGTAGCGGAATTCCGGTTTGAGATAGGGCCTCCTGGTGGTCTGGCGGCCTGCGTTCGCAAGCTTCTCCTCGCGCCCGCTTTTCTCGGTCATAGGCTCGTCGCCGCCTCTTCATCGGCAAACCAGGCGGTTCGCCGTCTACGCAGTATTCTTCTCATTCAGGTTACCACCAATCCCAAGCCATCATTGTTGCCACTTTCGATGACTTCCCGGGACTGATTCACGGGGTCCGAGGCAGGGAATGGAAGAAGGCAGCGATGTCGCGGGCCAGCAACTCAAGGAATGGATGGTCTCAGTCATCCAATAGAGCGTCACGTTGCTGAGCAGTTCGTCTTTGCTAAATCGGCGTTCGACCTCGCCATCGCAGTCGGACCAGTCGCGAAATTTTTCGATGATCCAGGCGGCCAGCGCGGCCGGAGAATCGTTCAGGCCATAGGCACCCGTTTGGGGAGTGGTGCGTTGCAAGTGGGCGTAGGCGCCGAAGTCAACGTACCAACGGTCGGCGTCGTCGAGGAATTTCTGCTCGATGCCGGCAAGTTTTGTGCCCGGCTCGAAATGTGGACGGTAAGATCCTGGGATGTAGTTGAGATGAATTCCGATTACCCTGCGGGCATGGCGCAATCCCAGGATGGTGCTGACGGATGCGCCGAAGTCGCCGCCCTGCGCGGCAAAGCGGTCATAACCTAATTCCGTCATCAGTCCAGCCCAAAGTTCAGCTATGCGCCAGGTGTTCATGCCGGGGCGTGTGGGGCGGTCTGAAAAGCCGAAGCCGGGGAGAGACGGCACCACCACGTCGAATGAGTGCGCGGGATTTCCTCCATAGCTTGCCGGGTCGGTCAGCAGCGGGATGATCTTGAGCATCTCGAGGAACGAGCCGGGCCAGCCATGAGTCAGGACCAGCGGGATGGGCGCCGGTCCCTGGCCGCGTTCGTGAATGAAGTGAATGCCAATGCCATCGAGGGTACAGCGATAATGATGGAAGGTGGACAGTTTCGACAGTTGAGCCTTCCAGTCGAACTCATCTTTCCAGTAGTCCCACAGAAGCTTGATGAAGGTGAGATCGACGCCGTGGGTCCAGCCGGAGCCGGGTATCTCATCGGGCCAGCGGGTGCGGCCCAGGCGCAAGCGGAGATCTTGGACCGCAGCTTCGGAATAGGGCAGGGAAAATGGCTCGATGCTCACTGGCGTAACCTTAATTAGTCAGTATAGATAAAACGACGTAGGGGTGGGTGCCTCACCCGCCCGGCCGGGCAAAGCCCGGTTGGTGTTTGGGCTGCCCAACCGCCAATCTCGAGGTGAATTCCGTCCGGGGCGCGGCCGACAAATTTTCTGCCACCTATTCGCCCCGGCCGAGCTTTGCTCGCCCGCCCGGACGAGGCGTCCGGGCCTACGCATGCTTTCGTTTAGCATGGGAGAGTGACTGGCTCGGAACGTCTCCGGCAAGTGGGATTGGCGCGCGCACTTTCAAAGCTGGGCTATTGCTCGCGGTCTGCGGCTGCGGATTTCATCCGGGCGGGACGAGTACGGCTGAATGGCGTAGTCCGACGCGATCCTGAGACGCACGTCCACCTGGAAAGTGATCGCATTGCGGTGGATGGCAAGCCGGTTGCCGTGACTGCCAAGGTTTATCTCATGCTCAACAAGCCGCGTGGAGCTGTGACCACGACGTCCGATGAAAAGGGCCGGCAGACCGTGTATGCGTTTCTGGATTCGGCACTGCCCTGGGTGACACCAGTCGGGCGGCTGGACAAGGCCAGTGAAGGGCTGCTTCTGTTGACCAACGATTCCGAATGGGCGGCGGAGATTCTGTCGCCGGCGAATCACCTGAACAAGACCTATCACGTCCAGATTGACCGGGTCGCGGACACTACATTACTGGAATCACTGGGCCGGGGCGTCACGACAGAAGAAAACGAGTTCCTGCGGGTTGTGAGTGTTCGCATCCTGCGCGGCGGCAAGCGCAATAGCTGGCTCGAAATAGTTTTAGACGACGGCCGAAACCGTCACATCCGGCGCATGCTGGAAGCGCTCGGTGTGGCGATACTGCGCCTGGTGCGGGTTGCGATCGGCCCGCTGCCGCTTGGGCAACTGGCCAAAGGAAATGTACGTGAGTTGACTCGCGAAGAGAAGCACGCAATCGATAGAGCTTTGCTGGACCGAACAGTTCGCATCAGGGCTCGGCCGATGCGCCCAGACTAACCAGCCTGCATGAAAGAGCACTTGCTCAGGGCTTTGGCGGCGAGTTCGAGCTGTTGCAGATCGTCGAGAGTGAAGTCGGGTCCGGCGGAGACCAGATCGAAGCCCTTGTGGCATACCTGAACTACGCCCAGAACAACATTGCTCTTGTCGAGGACGGGGGCGGTCATCAACTTATGAATGGTAGCGGGGTGAAGTTCCTCGCCTTTTTCCGCGCTGGGCCTGACGCTCTCAAAGATGCTGGCGTGCTTCACGTGCGTGAAGTTGTTGAACAGCTCAGTTTTTCTGGTGACCACGGTATGGGCCGCGACCGCCGTAGAACTGGAAATAGGGATTGATCCCGCGGTGGTCAGCTCAAAAGGGCAGAGAAACTTCAGTAATCCGTTCTCCAGGCGTAACAGGGCCACTTCATTCGGCCGTACACCAAAAATTTTCCCCAGTTCGAGGCAGCATTGATCGGGAGTGCCTGCCTGCGCAAGCTGGTGTTCCAGCGCTGCGAGGTCGCGCGCCGGCGCCGCCGCTGACCCATGCTGACCCGAAGCTCGCTTGTCTCGTTGCACCTTGTGCCCCAACCTGGAGAAGTCTCCTGCTATGCCATGCTGACGTTATGTTGCGCTGGCATCAAGTTACGGAGGTACTTTATCGATGTTTATTACGGGAAAAGTCTCGAGTGCGGAGAGTCCGCCGGAGCGTGCCCCCTGCTACTTTGAGGTCAGGGGGAAATGTTTTTCTCGCCAGCCCCGGATGCCGCCGTCCATGGAGAGCACGTTGGTGTAACCCATCTTTTGCAGATTGTCCGCGGCCAGGGCGGAGCGATAACCTCCGCCGCAGTAAAGGACAAGGGGCGTGCCCAGCTCCGGTACGCGCTCCTCGATATCGCGTTCGATGATGCCTTTGCCCAGATGAACCGCACCCGGCAGATGGTCTTTGGCGTACTCGCTCTCTTCCCGAACATCGATCAGCAAGAACTGCTCGCCGCGGTCAAGCCTGGTTTTGACGTCGTCGATGCTAACCTCCCGGACCCGCCGCCTGGCATTTTCGACAATTTGCAGAAAACGAGCGGAATGCTGGTGCGCCATGAGGTTCCGTCCCTGTGTGATTTTGTCAGGAGTATTGTAGCGAAAATCGCGATTGCGCTACTCGGCGGAACCGGCAGCAGCTTCGGAGGCTTGTTCGTCGGGGTGAGCCGCAGCGGGGGGAGATGTCAGGAACTTCTCCAAATCGGCTTTCAGTTTGGCACGATCTTCCTCGCCAAGGTCGGCAAACTCGAATGGTTGCAGGCAGCCCTGGGTGGCCCACATAGGGAACAGCACCGCTGCTTTGCTGCGTATGGTGCTGCCGCCCACGTGAAACATAACTTCAGCCTTGATGCCCTCATCCAGCGGGGTCTCGAGATGGAGCAGACCGCCGGTGGCGGAGAGTTGATGTAAGCGGGCTCGTATCTCACGCCCATTTTCCAGTCGGACCAAGGCCAGAATTGTCCCGGATAATTTGACCCGGGGGGCGCGCCGCGTTTCGCCTGCCTTTTTGGATTGGGACATACGTCATTCTTAATATGCCATTAGAGGCTGCGTAAGGGCAGATTACGAAAGAGTGCGGCCTTGGTCTCTCGCGGATAAGTATGTTCGCCTTGTCTTCGCTTTTAGGCAAAAAAGCCTTCTCCCTCCAGTTTTCGTCCGCGGACGACTTCATGGCCAGCCTGCTGCCCAGGCAAGAATGCTAGTGAGATCGAGAGCCGAACAGCCGAAAAGCAGATTTTTCCTGCCTAGTTTGTGGTAAGCATCCCACGATTACTGGGGTTACTTTACCGGGGGCGGTTGCCGCCGTAAGCTGCGGCCTTATGGCATTCAATGCCCTGCTGATGTGCTGCGAGGAACCTGCCCTGCGTATCCTGGGGGAGGCCCTGGACGAAGTGGCGATGGACCAGGAAGTCTGTCTGTCGGCGCCCGAGGCCCTGGATCTGACCGTGCAGCAGCACTACTCCGCACTGGTCATTGACTTCGACTTGCCCGGTGCAGCCACGGTGGCCCGCATGGCGCGACTGGCACCGTCGAGCCGCCGGCCGGTCATCTTTGGGATGATCGGGGCACACACGGAAATTTCCGAAACCTTTCAGGCCGGGGCGAATTTTATCTTTTACAAACCGCTTGGAGTGGAACAGATTGTCCGTTGCCTGCGCGCAGGCCGCGGCTTTATGCGGCCGGACCGCAGAAAATCGCAGCGGCAGAGCCTGGAATCGCTGGTTTATCTACAGTTCGGCATCGCTGCACTTCCCGCCATGGTGCTCGATTTGAACCGGGACGGCCTGGCCTTGCAGGCTCCCGAACCACTGCCACCCGTGCAGCAGGTGCCAATGCGCTTTGTTTTGCCCGGCACCAGTCACATGGTGGAGGGCATGGGCGAAGTGGTCTGGGCTGATGATGGCGGCCGCGCCGGCATGCTATTTTCTCGCCTGACGCCGGCGTCGCGAAAATACCTGAAGCAATGGTTTGTGAAGCGCGAATCGAAGAAGAAGATCGCCGCGCGCCCGGCGCTGCGGACAGAGAAAGCTGCAACTGCGAAAGCCGGAGTTCAAAAGGCCCGCCGCGCCGCGGCTGGCTCCCACTAATCTTCAACTCTTGCAACCGCACTGAGCCTCGTTTCCTGAGTGGACTTGCCGATCGTTGCCTCACTAAGTCAAAATCAAGATCAAGTCTAGGTCAAAAGCGTCGGACAGGAGTGTCCGACCCACACATTCGGCGTGCTAGACTCAGCTTTCTCACAGAGACCGCATGCCTGAACTGACCTTCCTTTCTGCTGTATCCATGGCTGAGCAAATCAGGCAAAAGAAGCTGTCGCCAGTTGAGCTGGCAGAGGCGCATCTCGCCCGCATCGAGCAGTTGAACCCTCGACTCAACGCCTATGTGCAGGTCGATGTCGAAGGGGCGCGACGCCAAGCCCTGGCGGCAGAGGCGGCGGTACGGCACGGCGAAAAGCTCGGAGTGTTGCACGGCGTCCCGCTCAGCATCAAGAGTTCGATGGAAGTCGTGGGGATGCCCTGGGAGGCTGGGACGAAACTGCGGACGGGCATAGTGGGCGAGCGGGACGCTCCGCTGGTAGCCCGTCTGCGCCAGGCCGGCGCCATCATTCTGGGCGTAACCAATGCCCCCGAGCTGCTCATGGCCTGGGAGACGGACAATCTTCTTTACGGGCGGACTAACAATCCCTGGGACCTTGCGCGAACGCCGGGAGGATCGAGTGGCGGCGAGGCGACGGCAATTGCCGCCGGCATGTCCGCCGGAGGAATGGGCAGCGACGGCGGCGGATCGATACGGGTGCCGGCGCACTTCAGCGGAATCTGCGGACTGAAACCTACTCCCGGACGCATCCCTGCAACCGGACACTTCCCCGTTTCGGTGGGACCATTCGCGCTGCTGGGAGTGGTCGGACCCATGGCCCGCAATGTGGATGATCTGAAGGTTCTTTTTGAAGTCATGCAGGGTCCCGACGACGGCGACCCCTCGGCAGCGCCGGTGCCACTGGGTTGGCCCAGGCAGGATGAGCTCAAGAGCCTGCGCATTGGCTACTTCGAGGACGACGGCCGCACGCCCGTGACATCGGAAACGCGTGCGGCGGTGCGAACCGCGGCTGAGGCCCTGCAGCGCGCGGGTTTTCAGGTGGAGCCTTTCCGGCCGGAAGGGCTTGAGTTGGCCCGCCAGTTGTGGTGGAAGCTGTTCGGCGTTGCCGGCGGAATGATGCTGGGCCCGATGACGAAGGGCTGTGAGGCCGAGCTGACTCCGATACTCAAAGAATTTTCCAGCTGGGCGGCAGCGGAACCTGCGCACACCGGCCAATCCCTCCTTGAAACCTGGATTGAACGCGACGTGGTACGCATGCAGGTGTTTGCCCAGATGCGGGATTACCCCGTGCTGCTCTGTCCGGGGGCTTCGATTCCCGCATTCCGGCATGGCGAGCGCAGCTGGCAGGTCGAGGGAAAAACCGTGAAGTATCTGGATGCCTGGAGCTATACGGAATGGTTCAACTTGCTGGGCATCCCCGCCATGGTGGTGCCGGTAGGAAAGTCGCCGGAGGGTTTGCCTATCGGAGTGCAGATTGTGGCGCGGCCGTGGCAGGAGGAGTTGGTGATTTCGGTGGCGGAGGCGCTGGAAGAGCAGATCGGCTGCTACGGGCACCCCGCCGTGTAGCGCCGGCCCGATGGCCGAGCTTCGCTCGGCTGGGCAGATGAGGACATCTGCCCCTACGTATTCCGAGGTGGCGACGATATTCCTCTCCATTTGTGGTTTACTTATTTCTGGAATGACTAAGCGAAGCCTTTTGCTCTGCGCCTGTGTTGCCTTGGCCGCGGCCGCAATTTTTGCCGCTGCTCCGGATGATTCCCACTCGAAGCCGGAGAGTTCTGCAGAAGCGGCACGCCTGAACAACCTGGGCGCGGCCTACATGAACCAACAACTGTTCGAGAAGGGCCTCAAAGCGTTTCAGGAGGCTGGTGCCCGCGATTCCAGGCTGCAAATCGCATTTATGAACCAGGGCATCGCGCTGCTGAACCTGGCGCGGATTGAACCCGCGAAGGTGCTTCTGGAGGCTGCAGGCAAGAACGCTCCCAACGATCCCCACGCCTGGTTCAACCTGGGACTGCTGTACAAGAATTCCGACAATCCGCAGGGATCGGTGGAAGCTTTTCGACACGTCACCGAGATCGATCCCAATGACGCCGATAGCTGGTATTTTCTGGGCGCCGCGTCGGCGCAGCTCAAGCAGTATCCGCAGGCGATTGACGCCTTCCAGCAGGCGCTCCAGTTGAATCCGCTGCACGCTTCAGCCGAATTCGGGATTGCGCGGGCCTACCAGCAGTCGGGGGATGTGGCCCATGCCCGCGAACACCTGGCGCGCTTCCAGCACATCACGCAAAACAAGCTGGGCTCGCCCATCGGATTGGCCTATGGCGACCAGGGAAAATATTCGACTGTGGAAGAGGCGGTGGGAGCCGCGGAGAAAGCGCTGCCGGCGATTGCAGTGAGGTTTGTCCCGGTGACGGAGACCGCGGGCTTAGTCTCCAAGGCTTCATCTGCAGCAGCAACCGATCTCGCATCATTCCTTGGGCCGGGCGCATGCTTTCTTGACTACGACGGCGACGGCAAACCTGACATTTTTCTGCCCGACAACGGTTCGCAGGGCGGGATGGCGCTGTATCACAACCTGGGTAACGGTAAATTTGAAGATGTGACGAAGAAGGCCGCGCTGGATGCCTCGATTCACGCGATCGGCTGCACGGCAGGAGACTACGACAATGATGGCGCGACCGATCTGGCGGTGAGCCTCAAAGATCGCGTGCTTCTGTTGCACAACGAGAAGGATGGCACATTTAAGGACGTGACAGACGCGGCGGGCATCAAGAGTGATGGCTTCAGCCTCGGCCTTACTTTCATTGACTACGATCACGACGGCGACCTTGATCTCTACGTAACGCGCTACATTGAAGCCGGTCAGTACGACCCCCGATTGCGGAATGCATTTACCGCCGGGGTGCTCCCCGAGGGAACAGCTAGCATTTGGCGCAATAACGCGAACGGAACCTTCACCGATGTCACGGATTCGACTGGCCTGGCGGGATTTTCTCTCGGCGTGAGTGCGTTGGGAACCGACTATAACAACGATCGCGCCGTGGACATTGTCCTGACGGGATGGGGAAAGACGCCTACGGTTTTTGAGAACCCGCGCGAAGGCAAGTTCCTGGTGCGCGATGTTTGGCCGGGCGCTTTCGCCGCTCCCACTGCGGGCATTGCCGTGTTGGACTTTGATCACGACAGTTGGATGGACTTCGCCTTTACGCAGTGGGGTGGTACTGGGATCGCGCTCTGGCGCAATCGTCAGGGAAAGAGCTTTGAACCTGTGACGCTTCCCACGCCGGGTTGGATTCGAGCCTTCGGCATCGCAGCCTTCGACTATGACAATGATGGCTGGGTTGATCTGGTGGCCGTGGGCGAGACCGCCGACGGGAAGGGTGAAGTCCGCCTCTTCCGCAATCTCGGGCGGGATGGATTCAAAGATGTTACCGCTGACGTCGGTCTGGACAAGATTCAGCTCAAAGATCCGCGCGCCATTGTCACCGCTGACTACGACGGCGATGGCGCCACCGATCTACTGATCACGCAGAACCACGGTCCGGCTGTGCTAGTGCGCAATGAAGGCGGGAACAAGAACAACTGGCTGCGGCTTTCCTTCAAGGGCCTGGCCGATAACAAGAGCGCGATTGGCACCAAGGTCGAGGTCTTCTCCGGAGCCAATCGACAGAAGTTTGAGATTGCGGGATCTTCCGGGTATCTGGGACAGAACTCAACCGACTTCGTGGTCGGACTCGGCCAGGCAAAGGAGGCCGACGTGGTGCGCATGCTGTGGCCTTCCGGAGTCATACAGGATGAAATCCAGATTGCCGGAATGAAAGACCACAGCTTCCTCGAAATGGATCGCCGCGGCAGTTCCTGTCCCACGCTGTTCGTTTGGGATGGCTCCCGCTACGAACTGGTGGGCGATATGCTGGGCGCAGGCGTGGTCGGGCATTGGATTGGGCCCGGCCAGCGCGACATTCCGCGGCCTACGGAATACATCAAGGTCCCCCGTAACTCAGTGCGCGAAAGAGACGGCAAGCTCAGCTTCCGGTTTATGGAACCGCTTGAAGAGGCGGTCTATCTCGACCAGGTGAAACTTTTGGCGGTTGACCATCCTGCGCCCGACGATGTTTTCCCCAACGAATATTTCGCCAGCAACCCGCCATATCCGCCGTTCAAAGTTGTCTATAGTCGCGATGCCAGGCCGCCGGTGGGCGCGTGGGACGAGCATGGCCACAATGTCTTGCCCGACTTGCTGGCGCATCGTTACTTTGGCGATTTCGATGTCCTGAAATTCCAGGGCTTCACCAAGCCTCATACCCTGGAGCTTGACCTGGGCGAAGCGTATCGCGGCGGTTCGCTCTGGCTGATGATGCACGGCGAAATCGAGTATTTCTCCGCTACCAGCATGTTTGCCGCCTATCAGGCCGGAGTCGAAGCGGTCGCGCCTTTCGTGGAAGCGCAGGATGCCGGCGGAAAATGGGTCCGCGTGATGGACGACATGGGTTTCCCCGCAGGCGGCCCGCGCACCATGACAGCCGACCTGACCGGCAAGCTGCCGCCGGGAACGCAGCGTATTCGCATCACTACGAACCTGCAAATTTACTGGAACAACATCCTGATCAATCGCGCGGAACAGAAGGGAAATGCCCGCCTGACTCCGGTGCCGCTGGCGCGCGCCGACCTGCGCTTCCATGGCTTTCCTCTGAAGATAGAAAACCGCCCCCCCGGCAACGTGCTGTACGTGTATGAGAAGACCAGTCCGACCGGGCCTTACACGCGGCCGGAGGGCGCCTATACCCGCTACGGCGACGTGCGTCCTCTGCTGACCGGATATGACGACCGGCTGGCGGTCTTCGGGTCAGGCGATGAAGTGGTCCTCGACTTCGATCCCGCCAAGATCCCGGCCTTGCCCAAAGGCTGGGTGCGGGATTACTTCTTCGTAGCCAATGGCTACGAGAAGGACATGGATTTCTACGCGGCTGAGGCCAATACCGTGCATCCTCTGCCCTTCCGCACCATGGGAACTTATCCTTACCCAAGGAGTCGATCATTCCCTCTGGACGATGCGCACGTAAATTACTTTCTGGATTACAACACGCGGCATCTCTCAGGCAACGAGCCTAGGGGATACCGCTTCGACTATCCGCGTTGACTGTCATCCTGAGCGGAGGGCTGCTTCGCGAAGCGAAGCAGCTACGCAGTCGAAGGACCTCTATCATCGGAATTAACGTCGGGCGCGCGAATTCGCGGCAGTGGCTGAGCCAAGAATCCCTCAGTGCAGTCATCACGTTGAGCCATAGGGGTCCTTCGACTCCGACAGTTCATTCGCAAGCGAATGAACTGTCTCCGCTCAGGATGACAAAAGTGGTGTTAGCGGGACGCCGGTCACGGAATCGTTTTAATCGTTGACATTGCCCGCCTCCCCATAATCCAATACGCGGGAATGGCAACCACTCCCGACAGTACTGCTGCCTCTTCCGGCCTGCGACTCCGGCGAACGCTCACCCTTTGGGACCTGATTCTTTACGGAATCATCGTGATCCAGCCCACCGCGCCCATGCCGGCGTACGGAGTCTTCAGCAACGCCGGGGGCGGCCACGTAGTGACGTCCATCCTGATCGCCATGATCGCCATGGTGTTTACCGCCATGAGCTATGGACGGATGGCGCGCGTCTATCCCAGCGCCGGTTCGGCTTACACCTATGTTGGCCGCGAGATCCATCCCTCGCTGGGTTACGTCACCGGCTGGAGCATGACCATGGACTACATGCTCAATCCCTTGATCTGCACCATCTGGTGCTCCAAGGCGATGGCTGATCTGTTGACCGGGACACGCTATCAGATTCCGTATCCCGGCCTGCTGTGGCCGGTCATATTTGCCTGTCTGTTTACCGGATTGAACCTGCGCGGGGTCAAGACTTCCGCCCGCATCAATCAAACCTTGTGCGCCATTATGGGTGCGGTGATTCTGGCGTTTTTCTGGTACACCATCCGCTATATTTTCCATCTGCCGCAATATCCCGGGGCGTACTTCCTGCGACCTTTTTACAATCCGGAAACTTTTACCATCAACCGGGTCTTTCACGGCACGTCGGTTGCGGTCCTTACCTACATAGGATTCGACGGAATTTCTACTTTGTCGGAAGAGGTGGACAATCCCAAGCGGAACATCTTCCTGGCGACCGTGCTGGTTTGCGTGATAACGGGGTTTCTGGCGGCGGCTGAAGTCTATGGCGCGCAGTTGCTCAGCTCCCAATACATGTTCTCCGCCGCCGAAGTGGAGAATGCATTCAGCCATGTGGCTGCGATCGCCGGGGGCCATCTGATGACCAAAGCCATCAGCATCACGCTGCTGATTGCGACCGTGGGGTCGGGCATGGGATCGCAGCTGGGGGCGGCGCGTTTGCTTTATGGCATGGGGCGCAGCAACGCTATTCCGAAAAAATTCTTTGGCGCCATCCATCCCCGCACCCGGATTCCTGCCAACAATGTGATCTTCGTTGGCGTGATTGCGTTGCTGGGCGCGTTTCTCATCACTTACGACAATGGCGCGCAGTTGCTCAACTTCGGAGCTCTGATCGCTTTCATGGGCGTTAACCTGGCGGCGCTGACTCACTACTACATTCGGGGCGCGGACCGCTCGCTGGGGCAACTGCTTCCGCCGATACTGGGCTTCGCCATCTGCCTGTTCATCTGGATACACCTGTCAAACCTGGCGCTGATCGCGGGATCCATCTGGATGGTTGCGGGGATCGCCTACGGAGCCTGGAAGACGCGAGGCTTCCAGAGCAATCTGGTGAATTTCGATGTGCCTCCGGAAGAAGAGTGAGAAGCCTGCTGAATTCGAAACAAACCGATGAAGCCCAAGTTCTTTCCATCAACATCCGACTGGCACGCCTGGCTGGAAGTGCATCATCAGAAGCGTGAGGAATTGTGGGTGGGCTTCTACAAGGTGGGCTCGGGCAAACCCAGCATCACCTGGCCTGAGGCCGTGGATGGAGCGCTCTGTTTCGGCTGGATTGACGGCGTGCGCAAGAGTCTGGATGAGAGCCGCTATGTAATCCGGTTCACGCCACGGCGGGCGAAGAGCATTTGGAGCGCGGTCAACATCAAGCGCGTCGCCGAGCTTACCAGTAAGAACCTGATGCGGCCCGCGGGCATTCAGGCTTTCGAGCGGCGCACCGGGAACCGGTCGGAAATCTACGCCTACGAGCAAAGAATGGGCGCTAAGCTTGGGGCGGCGTACGAAAAGAGATTTCGCGCCAACCAGAAGGCGTGGAAATATTTTCAGGCGCAACCGCCCTGGTATCGCAGGACTGCAAGCTGGCGGGTGATCAGCGCCAAGAAGGAAGAAACGCGGTTGAAGCGGCTCGCCCAGCTCATTGACGACTCAGAGCACGAGCGAGCCATCCCGGAACTCAGGCGGACCAAATAATTCTTGAATTTTCGATCGAACTGCGTGGGGACAGTCGCCTTCGGCGGTCCGGTCGAGTGCACTCAGCAGCGCTCTACCACGCCTGCCATGGTGTTCTAACGAACGGCTGGCCGAGCTTTGCTCGGCAGGGCGGACGAGGGCGTCCGCCCCTACGTTGGTTTTCTGCTACTCCACGTTCCAGCCGCTGACCTCTACCGCCGGCTGGGCCGCTCCCAGTTCCTGGGCTCGATAGCTCGCCGTGATCTCGCGCTTTTCGCCCGGCAACAGCGAAATATAGTTGTCCTGCCAGATTACGGGAAGAATCTCGTCTCCGCCCTTGCCCTTGTTTACCTTCAAACGCACGAAGAAGGCCAGGCTCTTGCTGGGGTTTTCCAGCATGACGTGCGTGATGGCCTCTTCCCCCTTGCGCTCGGTGTGGTCAGCGACGTTCAGTTTTACCTTGGGTAGTTGAGACAGGGCAGTGTAATCGGCGTAGGAAGAGGTCGGCGTCGTGTACCAGTTCGACTTCTCCCAATCCAGCGTTTCCGGCTTGGTGGAGAGCCAGTAAAAATTTGAGCCTGCCAGCTTGCCGGAAGAATCGTGCAGCCGGAGCACCAGGAAATAAGTCGGGCTCAGGCCGTCAATGTCGGGCAGGGTCAGGATTTTGGCGGTGCTGTCGGCGGCGGCATCGAGCGAGACCTCTTGGGAAAACTTCTCGCTCATGTCGAGGTTGAGAACCTTAGCGGTGAGCTTCAGTCCTCTGGCGTCCACGTACTGGCTGCTGACCAACCCAGACCGAATGGTCGTCGTAGCCATACACCGGGTGCAGCTGCTCCATGGCCCGCTTGGCGCCGAAATAGCCGCCCCCCGGGCGCAGGTAGAAGTCGTAGAGGTGCCAGATCATCGAGGGCCAGGCGTTGTTGAGCATCCACTGAATCACGCCGGTCGAGGTGTACTTGTTGCGGCTATAGGCCTCGTACATGGCGCGCACGCCTTCGTAAGTCTGCATCTGCGATTTAAGGGCGTAATCCTCGGCGCTGGTGGCCGGGCCGAAGCGGGCAGTCAAGGCGTCGGTGAATACGTGGAGATCTTTGAAGGCCCCGCCACCGGCGTGGTAGTCCCAGACATTGTCGATGGGCCAGAGGTGGTCTTTGCCCACCATGGCGCGAATGCTTTCAATGGGAGGCACGGCCGGACCCATGCTGGTTTCGGTGTTGAAGCCGTAGGCCCCGCCGCAGCCGCCCTGGTTGCACTGGACAGCCGAGGTAGTCTTGTCGGTCTGCCAGTACGAGGGAGCGACGTATTCATAGGGCCCGGTCATCTTCACGCCGCTCTCGCCGGAGAAGCCGGCGAGTTTGGCGGTTGCGGAGGACACTATCGGATTGGTCCACAGCAGTTCTTTCTCCACTTTCAGATAGGTTTGTTCGACGTCGGGCGGAGGCGGGTTGTCGCTGCCGTTCAGCCACGCGATCAGGCTGGGATGGCCGCGCAGGCGGTAGATCTGGTCGCGCAACGATTGTTCCGCGATGGTGAAATCCTGCGTCTTCCAGTTTGCCCAGTGCTCCCAGTGATCGCAGCAGCACCAGCCAGCGATGAGCAGAATGCCGCGCTCGTCGGCCAGATCGAAAAACTCCTTGGGTTCCAGCTTGCCTTCGAGGCGGATGGTGTTCAATCCCATGTCCTGCACATAGCGGAACTGGTCGCGCAGGCGCTGCGGGTCCTCGCGCAGCATCATGTCGGGAGACCAGCCGCCGCCCCGGATCAGGACGTTCTTGCCATTGATGGAGAAGAGGCGCCGGTTGGCGGCGAGCACTTCGGATTCGACCTCGCGAATGCCAAACCTGGTTTCCGCCCGATCGGAAACTTTTCCGTCGAGATTGAATTCCAGGCTGAGGGCATAGCGTTCGGGTTTGCCCATCTGCGCCGGCCACCACAGCCGCGGATGGTCGATGTTGAGCTGGGGAAACTGCTCGGAGGTGAGAGCTACGTCTTTGGATTCTCCAGGTCCGAGTTCGACTTCCTGGGAAAATTCGATCTTCTCGATCTGGCCTTTGAGCGTTCCCTTCACGGGATGGTTGGCCGCATTCTTCAGCAAGGCCGTGACCGTGAGGTGCGCCTGGTCATTGGCCGGTGAATCGACTCTCGAAACCACCGCGGGATAGCGCAAGGCCACAGGCCCGCTGGTGGCGATGTCCACGTCGCGAAACAGGCCCATGTTCTTGTCTGGCGGCGCGGGGTTCCAGTCCACGAAAGTGATAGCCAGGTCAGTATCGGTGGGAGAGAAAACCTGCACCGCGAGCACATTCGGCTTTCCAATCAGCGCGGCCTCGGTGATGTTGAACTCGTAGGTCCGCCAGGCACCGGCTACGTCGTCGGACTTGGCCAGTTGCTTTCCATTGAGGAAGATATTGGCGCGGTAGTTGATACCGCCGAAGTTCAGCCAGATCGTCTTGCCCTTGAAGCTGGCGGGCAGCACGAATTCCTTGCGATACCACCATGGCACCATGAAAGGGCTGTCGGGCTGCATCGGGATATTAGAGAAATTAGCCCCGATGGGATATGTGACCCCGGGAAAGGTTCGCAGATTGGTTCCGAAAAACGGATCGGGATAGACCTTGTGCTTGACCAAGGCCGCGACCACGGTGGTGGGGACGGATACCTCGTACCAATCCTTGGGACGGAAGGCCGGAGTCGAAAGGGTCTCGCCCTTCTGGTCCACTTTGCAGGACGATTGCAGGGCCCAGCCGTCGCGCAGCGAAAGCGTCGCGTCGGGATGGGCGAAGTCCTGGGCAACCATCAGGCCGGAGAAAGCAAGCACCACCATGCACAACAGGCTGCTCCTGTTCATCTTCATCAAGAGATCCCTTGGTCGGAGGATTGGTGTTTAAGATCGCGCTTCATTATGTCCTATTCGATTGGCTACACCACACGCGGCCGATGTCTTTGAAGTACTCCAGCGTAATAACACGTAATGTACTCTAGCTTAATAACACGTAGTATTAATACGTTTCAATGGCCGATTTTTAGGGGCTGTTTGAGTTCATGGAGGTCAGAGACCATGGGGGACAGCAGTCTCAGGCTGACTGGCGGAGCAGGTTTTCCCTGCTGTTTGCCGTCCGCAAAAGCCTGGTCGAGCTGGGCTCGACTGGGCGGGTGAGGGTACCCGCCCCTACGTGGTTTCTGGTAACGCCCGCACGAGCCAGGACGCTCGCGCCTACATTAGAATGGGCAGTCTTGCCCGCCTCTCTTGAACTCGACCGTCTGCGCGTGGTGCTGGTGTCTTCGCGCAATCCTCTCAACATTGGCGCCGCGGCCCGGGCCATGAGCAATTTTGGTTTTTCCAGACTGCGGGTGGTGAATCCGTACGAAAAGGCCTTCCGTACGGCGCGTTCCGCAGTGGGTGCCGCGGAACTGCTGGCCAGCGCCGAGGAGTACGAGTGCGTTGCCGACGCGGTGGCCGACTGCACGCTGGTGGTCGGCACCACCGCGGTGCGCCATCGGGAATTGCAGCACCCGTTGCGACGTCTGGAATTTGGCGGGCGCCTGATCCGCAAACACATGACCTCCGGATCCGTGGCCCTCTTGTTTGGCTCGGAGAGGTACGGGCTCGCGAAGGATGACCTCAGCTATTGCCACTGGCTGATCCGCATTCCGACCCAGGAACAGCACATCTCGATGAATCTTGGCCAAGCGGTCGCGATATGTCTGTACGAATTGATTCGCAACAGCCGGGCCGCAGGGGCAGCGGAGAAGCAAGAGCTTGCCACTGCGGGCGACATGGCCCGGATTACGCCTTTGCTAGCCGATCTGCTGAGCACCAGCAGTTACCTGCTGCCGCAGCGGGCGGCCGATACGGAGCAACGAATCCGCCGCATGCTGCGTCGCCTCAAACTTTCCGCCCGGGACGTCGAAGCCTGGCTGGGCATTCTGCGTCATGTCCAATGGCGACTGCGGACGGGAAACAAAAAGGCTGAGTGACGTGTCCCTTCGGGATTCCCGGAAAGGCAAAATCATTTACACTAAGGGCAAATGTCTGATCGGATCGTCTGTTCGTGCATCACTTGCCCCAAGTGCGGAACCTGGGTGGTAGTCGAACGGGAAATGACGCGGGAAACCAACAAGGAAAAGCTGAGCGCGACCTGCCCGGGCCCGGAGTGCGGCAAGCAATTCTCCTTCGCCCCCGGGGAAACCAAGGTCTTCGAATTGCCGATGAGCCTTTTTGAGAGGCGCCACTTCTACCGCTCCGAGTTAACGTAGTCCCGCCCGCCAGTTTCATGCCTCGCAATTGTGCTGAGGTCAGAGCCGGCGGTTTAGCGTTGTTCAACTGAGCTACTATCCTCTGCCCTTGCTGATGTTCTGTCGCCGGTTGGCGTAAACTTGGTTGCAGTGTCGAGTTCGCCAACGACAACCGAAGTTCCACCTACCAGCGGGGGGTTGCGCCCGAGCCTTGGTTCCTTACTGCTTCTCGCCATCTGGTTTGCGATCGGCGCCGGCCTGGTGGAAGGCGTGGGTCTGTTGGTTTTCCAGAGAATCAACTGGGCGCGGTGGGGGCCGACTCTGCACGTCTCGGAACCCATCCTCTGGATCTCGCCCATCGTCGATCTGGTTCTGTTCGGGGTTTTGACCGTGGGATTGTGGACGGTGGGACAGCTGATCCCGAAACTCCGTCTGCTGCAGGTCACGATCGCCTTGTTGACCGCACTTACTCTGTATGACTGGCTTACAGTCACGGCCCGTCTTTCCCATTTCAGTTGCCTGTTGCTGGCGGCCGGCATCGGAGTTGCCTTCAGCCGCTGGGTGGCGAAACACGAAATTGCCACCTTGCAATTTGTAAGGCGAACCTTCCCCCTGGTGATAGGGGCTGGGGTACTGGCGTTCGTCGGAATCCAGGGTGGACACTGGCTGCGCGAAGCTAGGGCGGTGAGCAGACTGCCGGGGGCGGCTGCGGATGCGCCCAATGTACTTGTCATCGTCGTGGACACGCTACGCGCCGATCATCTGTCATCCTATGGGTACGTCCGGCCCACCAGTCCGAATATTGATCGCGTCGCCACCGAGGGGGTGCTGTTCGAGAATGCCGTCGCAACCTCGTCCTGGACATTTCCATCGCACGCTTCGTTACTGACCGGCCGCTACCAGTATGAACACGGCATGGACAAGATCAGGGAGATGTCAGTGACCGGTGGGGAGGCATTCAGTCCCAACGGGCTGCCCACACTGGGTGAATCTCTGATGCAGAAGGGATACCGCACAGCGGCTTTCTCCGCCAATCGTACCTACTTTACCCGCGATCTCGGCTTCGGTCGCGGCTTCATCCACTTCGAAGACTATTTTCATTCGCCCAGCGACATGTTCGTGCGCACGCTGTACGGCAGGGAGTTTGCGCGCATCTATCTCAAGCGCAGTGACCGGAGCCTGGTCAAACGCGTACTGCGAAAGCTGGGTTTGGCGGAGCTGCTGGATCAGGGAGCAGAAGGCTCGGGCAGCTATGGCGGCGCCTTTGGAATTCGCAAACGCGCTGACGCGGTCAATCGCGAAACTTTGGATTGGATTGATCGCGATCGCCGGCGGCCCTTTTTTGCCTTTCTTAACTATTTCGATGTGCA
Source organism: Terriglobia bacterium (assembly GCA_963758435.1). GTDB lineage: Bacteria > Acidobacteriota > Terriglobia > Terriglobales > Acidobacteriaceae > JAIQFF01. The sequence goes on from CAVWVN010000003.1 coordinate 231,187, forward strand.
CGACCCCTACGGCGGACCGCACGGCTACGCCAAACCTTCGTGGCCGCAACAGAACAACGTGGACGCGTATGACGATGGCGTGAGGTATGTGGATGATTACATCGGGCGGCTGATCAATGAATTGGACCAGCGCGGTTTGACCAAGAATACTCTGGTCGTCATTACCGGCGATCACGGAGAATCGCTGGGGCAGCACCATCTGAGAACGCACGGCAAGGCGCTCTACTGGGAACTGATTCATGTTCCCCTGGTGGTGCGGTATCCGGGACATATTCCAGCGGGGGTTCGCCTGGAAGTGCCGGTAACCAACTCAGCTCTTCCGGCAACGATCATGGAGTTGTTGGGTGCGGGCGGGCAGGGAACATTTCCCGGACCGCCATTGAGCGCGCTCTGGCAGGTCCCGGCACGGCCGGCCTGGCCCGATGCCCTTTCTGAAGTCGCAGAACACAACATCGTTACGAATGAAAGCAAGGCCGTGGGGCAGCTGGTGGCAACCACCGCGGACGGCCCGATGAAGTCCGTGGTCACGACACGTTGGCACCTGATCGTGCACAAAGAGCTGGGAGACCAGCTCTATGACCGGGTGCATGATCCCGGTGAAACTAACAATCTGATCAACACCTCTGTTGGACAGCAGGCTGCGAGTGGGCTGAACGCGCGGCTGGAAACACTGCTGGCGCGGTCCGCGACACAGAACCAGGCGCCAACCTCGATTGCATTACGCGACGGCCGGTTCAACACGCTGGGAAACAATATCCCGGACAACAGCGCCCACGCGGATAAGGTCAGACACGGACCGTTCCGAGCGGTTGACGATTACTACCGAATGGAAGCGCGGGCTGGATCTACATTGGCCGTCGAGGTTCGCGCCCAGCAACTTGCTCCTTCGATCCGGCTGGATCCGGTGATCGCGATCATGGACGAAAATGGGCAGCCTTACCAGAGCTGCCGCAATCCAGGCGACGATCACACCCCAGAGCCTGGCATTGCCGACCCAACCCCTGACGCATTCGACGATATCTGCGTCAATGACGATGTCGACCCCGGCGTGAACACAGACGCGCGGCTCGAGATTTTCGTGCCGGAAGGCGGTAAGTCTTTAGTAGAGTTGAACATACGCGTATCCGACTGGAACGGACAGGCGGGGGGCCGATTGCCTTACCAGATGCAGGTCCAGGAAGCGGGCCCCAGGTCCGTGTCGGCCAAGGCTGCGAATCCGTGAACCTCCCCGTGCCGCGACCCTGTTCCTCTGGGCATATTCCGTAAAGCGGGGGTTACTGTGCTACTGGGTGCGAAACCCGGGCGATGTTAAAATTGAAGGAGATCTCACAACAAGTTTGAACCCAAGGTCAAGGCAGAGGAGTATTCATGAGAATCGAATTGCTGGCGCTTTACGGTGGTCCGGACCAGGTGATGACGGTGACTTCCGGGCTGGCCAGCCTGCTCGGCCTCCTGCTGCTTTTCTGGAACAAGGTTGTAGGGATCTTTTTCAAGGTCATACGGAAGTTCAGCCGCTCGGGTACGCCTGCCCCTGTCGATGTCCCCAAGGAAACTCCCAAAGGAACCCCGTAACTTCGGGTCCGCCCCTTGCGCAGAAAAGTTATCGTCATCGGTTTGGACGGGCTCGAGCCTGGCATTGTGGAAGCGATGCTGGAACGCGGAGAGCTTCCCAACCTGGCAAAAATTCGGGCCTCCGGCAGCTACTCCCGCCTGAAGACGACTTATCCCGCGCAGACTCCCGTGGCTTGGTCATCATTTGCGACCGGCACCAATCCGGGCGGACACGGAATTTTTGATTTCATCTCCCGCGATCCTAAGACCTATTTACCTGATGTCGCGCTGACCCGATTCGAGCGCCCGAAAAATATGCTGGCCCAGCCGCGGGTGGTAAACCGGCGAAGCGGGGTGCCGGTATGGCAGACACTTTCGGCGGCGGGTATTCCCAGCACCATCCTGCGTTGTCCGTGTACCTTTCCTCCCGAAGCCGTGCAAGGCCGCATGCTGTCAGGCGTGGGTGTGCCGGACCTGCGCGGCAGTCAGAGTAAGGGCACCTTCTACACGCAGGATAGAACGGTGGTCGCGCAAGAGAACGAGCAGCTCATTTTCCTCGATACCGGGGCTGAGATTACGACACGCGTGATCGGGCCGCGCAACACCAGGGTTTCGCCTGCGGCTGATGCTTCCTGCGAAGTGCGCGTCCACGTGGACAAGGCGGCGCGCAAGCTTGCAATTCGGACTGGCGGCTCGCCCTCGAATATTGAGGTTCCGGAAAAAGGCTGGAGCGACTGGGTACGATTCAAATTCAAGTTCTCCATGCTGCAGTCGGTGACCGGAATCGCGCGCTTTTATGTCCGCCAGCTGGAGCCGCACCTCGAGTTCTATGTTTCCGCCGTCAACTTCGATCCGGCCGCTCCCATGTTTCCAGTTTCGGCTCCAGCAGACTACGCCCGCGAGTTGGCCGACAAGATTGGTTTGTTCTCCACGCTGGGCATGGCCGAAGATCATAACGGCTTGAACAATGGCCGGCTGGACGAAGCGGCGTACCTGCAACATTGTGAACTGGTGCTGGGCGAGCGCGAGCGCACGATGCGTTTTGAACTGGACCGCTTCAGTGAAGGCCTGTTCTTCATGCTGTTCGACACGCCGGACCGGGTGCAGCACATGCTGTGGCGTTTCCGCGATCGTGAACATCCTGGTTTTGAGCCCGGCCTCTCGCCAGAACTTGCCACCCGGATCGAAGAACACTACCGGCGTTGCGATGCGTTGCTCAACGCTGCGCTCGACAAGGTGGACGAGAACACCCTGCTGATCGTGCTTTCTGATCACGGCTTCGGAACGTTCCGGCGCTCTTTCGACACCAATACCTGGTTGTATCAGAACGGGCTACTGGTGCTTAAAGGCAGTCGCAAGCCGGGAGAGGATCTGGGTGAAGGTTTTGCCGCGGTTGACTGGTCGAAAACCTATGCGTACGCGGTTGGCCTGGGTGGCATCTATCTGAACTTCAAAGGGCGCGAGGACGGCGGGATTCTGGAAGAGGGAAGCGAAGCCGAGCGGGTGCGCAACGCGATTCAGACCGGCTTGGCCGATTTTCCGGACGAGCGCACACAGCGGGCCGCAATTCGCAGTGTGGCGCGCCGTGAAGAGTTATACTCGGGAGCGTTTGTGGAGAGCTCGCCGGACTTGCTGGTGAATTTTCATCGCGGCTTCCGGGTTTCCTGGCAGAGTGCGGTGGGAGGATTTTCGCATTCCGTGCTGGAGGACAATCTGCGCCGCTGGAGTGGAGATCACATTGTCGATCCGGAATCGGTTCCAGGCATCTTGTTTATGAATCGCGCAGCCTTGCACAATCATGCACGAATTATTGATCTGGCGCCCACGATCCTGAACTATTTGGGAGCGGCAATGCCCGCCACCATGGAAGGCGTGTCGTTGCTGTGATCAGGCCTCAGCAACCAAGACTCTGACATGAAGATTTGCGTACTCGGCCTCGATTGCGCCGCACCCGAAATCATCTTTGGCGATGAGCGGCTGGTGAACCTGCGCCGCCTGATGGACCTGGGAGTTTACGGTCGGCTGGAAAGCGTGGTCCCTCCCATCACCGTCCCTGCGTGGATGTGTATGAGCACCAGCCAGGACCCGGGTTCGCTCGGCGTGTATGGATTCCGCAATCGCTCCGACCATTCGTACGACAAGCTCGCCTTGGCAAACTCGGCATCCATCAAGGCACTCGCCATCTGGGACCAACTGGCTCGCGAAGGCAAGAAGTCCATCATCGTGGGAGTGCCGCCGAACTACCCTCCACGCAAAGTGAATGGCATCAGCATTGGTTGCTTTCTCACGCCGGACACGGTGAAGAACGATTTCACCTATCCACCATCGCTCAAAGCACAGATCAACGAGTTGGTGGGAGAGTATCCGGTGGATGTGAAGAACTTCCGCACCGATAAGAAAGACTGGCTCAAGCAAGAAATTTTCGATATGTGCGGCAAGCAGTGGGCGGTGGTGCGCTGGTTGCTGACCGAACAGGAATGGGACTATTTCCACTTTGTGGACATCGGTCTTGACCGCATGCATCACGGCTTCTGGAATTATTTCGATCCTCAGCACGTGCAATTCGAGCCTGATAACCCTTATCTTGACGCGATTCCTGAATACTACCGTTTGCTCGATGAGCAGATTGGCAGCGTTCTCGAATTGCTGGACGACGAAACCATCCTCCTGGTGGTCTCAGACCACGGAGCCCAACGTTTGGATGGCGGTTTTGCAATCAACGAATGGCTGATCCGCGAGGGCCTGTTGGTCCTGAATGAATATCCGAAAACTCTGACACCTTTTGAGAAGCTCAATGTGAACTGGAGCAAAACCAAGGTCTGGAGCGAAGGCGGATACTACGCCCGCGTCTTCTTCAACCTGCAGGGACGGGAGCCGCAGGGCGTGGTTCCGGCGTCTGAGTACGAGTCTTTCCAGAACGAAATGAAAACCCGGCTGGAGGCGCTGCCCGGCGAAAGCGGTGAGGCGATGAAATCCCTGGTGTTCAAGCCCAAGGAAATCTATCGCAATGTTCACAACGTGGCACCCGACCTGATCGTTCACTTCGGAGAGCTTTACTGGCGATCTATTGGAACCGTTGGGCATGCCAAGCTTCATGTCCAGGAAAACGATACCGGCCCTGACGGCTGCAACCATGCGCAATACGGAATGTTCATCCTGACGGCGCCGAATTGCCCGCTGAGCGGCGAATACGAAGGTGCGCGCCTCCTGGATATTGCGCCAACTCTATTAGATCTCGCCGGGTACGAAATTCCCGAGACCATGCAGGGCCGTTCGCTGGTTTCCGGAATGGAGAAGAAGGGCCCGGGTGGAGGCTCCGATGAGGAGTCGGCAAGAATAGTTCACGACCGCCTGGCGGGATTGGGATACGTTTAGCGATATTGCCGCAGAAACAGGTCTCGATAAGAGGTGGAAGGGCACGACTTTAGTTGTGCCACCATGCCTTCCATTGAGGGGTTCAGCCGCTGAGGTCTGCTCTTGCGGAGCATTTCTTTCGGAGGAACGATGCTGAGAAAGTCATTATTGTCCCTGGGGATCGCTGCCTTTTTGATTTCTGCATTCGCGCAGCAGGACATCCCGCCCTCATTCGACGGGAAATCGTGGTGGGAACACATAAAAGTCCTGGCCGCAGACAACATGGAGGGACGCGAGACGGGAAGCGCGGGCCTTAAGAGAGCCGAAGCCTATGCTGTCAGTCAATTGAAGGCTGCAGGCCTTCAGCCGGCCGGCCTAAAGGGCTATTACCAGCCAGTGAAGTTCGTGTCGCGGCAGTTGGTGGAGCATGCATCGAATGCTGCCCTGGTTCGCGATGGTAAGGCCGAGGCGTTGACCCTGGGAGAAGATGCGATTTTCAGCACGCGGGTGGATCTGGCTACTGAAGTGGAAGCTCCCTTGGTGTTTGTGGGTTACGGTTTGAGCATTCCAGAAAATGACTTCGACGATCTTGCCGGGCTTGATCTCAAGGGCAAGGTCGCAGTCCTGATCAGCGGATCGCCTTCCCAGATTCCCTCGGCGCTGTCAGCCCACCATCAGACTGCCGCGGAGCGCTGGAAACCCTTTCGCGCCGCAGGCGCAGTCGGAATTATCTCGATTCCAAATCCCGCGTCCATGGACGTGCCCTGGTCCCGCATCGCCTTGAATCGTCTGCACCCAAGCATGGAATTGGCGGGCGCGGAGTTTAACGAGACCGAAGGAGAAAACCTGGCGCTTTATTTCAATCCAGCGCACACGGATAAGTTGTTCGCTGGATCGGGCCATGCCTTCGAGGAGTTAGCCGAATTGGCGAAGGAGCGTAAGCCGCTGCCGCATTTTCCCCTGACTGCTTCCATTCGGGCCAGGGCCAGGTTGAAAACGAAAGTTGTGATGTCCTCCAACCTTGTAGCCAAGCTGCCGGGAAGCGATCCGGAATTGAAGAATGAATATGTGGTGCTCTCGGCGCACATCGATCACGTCGGCATCGGCGAGCCGGTCAACGGCGACCGCATTTACAACGGCGCCATGGACAACGCAGCCGGCGTTGCGGTGCTGCTCGACGTCGCGACTTCGCTCAAGCAGCATCCCGAACAATTGAAGCGCTCGCTTCTGTTTGTGTTCGTCACCGGAGAAGAGAAAGGACTGCTGGGCTCAAAATATTTCGCGGCCCATCCCACGGTGGACCCGAAATCGATGGTGGCAGACATCAATGTTGACATGTTTCGCCCACTCGTGCCCTTGAAGTTGCTGACGGTCCTGGGATTGGCGGAATCGGACCTGGGAGATCTCGCCCGCCAGGTAGCGGAGTCGGATGGGGTTTCCGTCCAGCCCGATCCGCAGCCGCTGAGAAATGTCTTTGTCCGCAGCGATCAGTACAGTTTCATTCGGCACGGCATTCCAGCGCTGGCCCTGGACATTGCTCCAACCACGCCGGAGCAAAAGCAGATTTATCAGGACTGGCTGACTAAACGCTATCATGCGCCGTCCGACGATCTGGACCAGCCGGTGGACCTGGCGGCGGCCGGCGGATACGAAGAAATCATTCGACAGCTCATGGTCAAAGTGGCTGACGATCCACAGCGTCCGCAATGGAAAGCCGACAGCTTCTTCCGCCGCTACGCGAAAAACTAGAGTGCAAAAAGTGTGGCTCGGACACTCTTGTCCGACGCCTTTGACTCTGGTTTGTAGTGGTGCGAAATCCGGTTGTCCAACTCCCGGAATGATGTTCCAAGTCAAAACCGAAGTCAAAAGCGTCGGACAAGAGTGTCCGACCCACACACCCCGGCGCGCAGGTGCTATCCTGTTGCACCCATGGGCGGATCTTCCGTTCTCGCCAAGTTTTTTGCGCTGGCCTTCAGCGCTCTGCTGCCGCTCATTAACCCGCTGGGATCAGCATTAGTGTTACTCGGCCTGGTAGGCGATGCGCCCGCATCGGTTTATCGAGATCTGGCGCGCAAGATTGCGATCCGCACGACCCTTTTCCTGGCCGTGGTGGAGTTGGTGGGATCCGCGCTGCTGGAATTTTTTGGGATTTCTCTCCCCGTGGTACAGGTCGCAGGAGGACTGGTACTGGCCACCATGGGCTGGGGTCTGCTGAATCAGAAAGAGGCTAAAGCTGATCCCGACCGGACGGCGGTGGCGGAGGCGAACTCCGGGTCGCTGGAGGAGAAGGTTTTCTATCCGCTGACCTTTCCCGTTACCGCTGGACCGGGCAGCATCGTGGTGATGTTGACCCTGAGTGCGCATGCCTCGGTGAAAGGCGTGTCCAACGATGTTATGGCCCATGTGGGAGTTTTTCTAGCCGTCGTGGTCTTGAGTTTGTTGGTCTTTCTCTGCTATGCCTATGCTCCCAAGATCACGGCGCGCATAGCGCCTCAGACGGCACACGGCATTTTGCGCGTCATAGCGTTCGTGCTCTTGTGCATCGGAGTGCAGATTACTTGGAACGGAGTGGAAGCACTATTGAAGACTCTGGTGAAATCCTAGCGTCCGGAATTCGCCGGCAGATATTCCTTCACCAGGGAGAGCAATTCATCGCGCAAGAAGGGCCCGCCTGCCAGCAGGCCGGGGAGCAGCGGCGACTTACGGTTGCACAGCAGTTGAGAACTGTCCAACGTGCTGATGAAACCACCCGCGCTGGTCACCAGAGCCGCACCGGCCGCAATGTCCCAGTCATGCTTGGGCGTGAGCGTGAAAGTGACATCCGCGAGGCCCGCCGAAACCAGTGCCAGTTTGTAGGCCACAGATCCCATGGGACGGACTTTTACCGCGGCGGTTTCGAATCGCTTCCACTCTCCGCGCTTAATCTCGCTGCGGCTGGCCAGAATTACGGCGCCCTCAAGGCTGGTCCGCTGGCTGGCGCGGGCCGGCTTTCCGTTGTAGGTTATGCCCGAATCCAGGGAGCCGAGAAAGATCTCGCTGGTGGCGGGATTACAGATTCCTCCTGCGACAGGAACTCCATCTTCCACCATCGCCACCGAAACGCAAAACTCGGGAATGCCGGCCACGAACTCACGCGTGCCATCCAGGGGATCGACGATCCACACGCGCTGTTTCTCCAGGCGAGACAAATCGTCTATGCTTTCCTCAGAAAGCCAGCCTTCGCCTTCGCGTAGTAACTGCCGGCGCAGAACGGCGTCAACCGCACGATCGGCTTCGGTGACTGGATCGTGGCCTGCCTTGTATTCCGCTTCAATGGCGCCCAGGGTAAAGCGGGCGAAGATCTCACGGGCGGACTCCAGCGCCGAGTGGATTCGTTGCAACGTCCCGGCCTGAAAAGAACCACTCATAAGTGGGTTAGGTTTGCCGTTTTTTTGCGTCCTTTGCGGGTTTCCTTGGCGACCTCTGCGGTCAAAATCTTTAACCGCAAAGTTCGCAAAGGACCCGCAAAGTTCGCAAAGAACTCCGCGGAGCTTCGCTCCGCTGGGCGGACGAGGGCGTCCGCCCCTACGTGGTCTAGGGCTATGCCCGCTCTCCGATGGCACCGAAGAAGCCCTCGCGCTCGAGATGCAGAATGATCTCCTGCGCCGACTCTTCCGGTGTTAAATCCGCCGTGTTGATGACGACTTCGGCATCCTTCGGTTCTTCATATGGATCTGAGATGCCGGTGAACTCCTTGAGAATTCCAGCGCGGGCTTTGGCATAGAGACCCTTGCGATCGCGCTGCTCGCACACCTCGACCGAAGTGGATACGTGCACCAGGATGAAGCCGCCGAGAGGTTCGATCAACCCGCGCACATGTTTGCGAGTCGCGTCGTATGGGGCGATGGGGGCGCAGATGGCGATGCCCCCATTCTTGGTGATTTCTGATGCGACGTAGCCGATGCGGCGAATGTTGATGTCGCGATGCGCCTTGGAGAATCCGAGCTCCGAAGACAGATGCTTGCGCACCAGGTCGCCGTCGAGCAGGGTGACCGGACGCCCGCCGGTTTCCAGAAACTTGGTCAGCAGGACGTTGGCGATGGTTGACTTGCCGGAGCCCGAGAGCCCGGTGAAGAAAATGGTCACGCCCTGCTTGTGTCGTGGCGGATAGCTGCGCCGCAACTCCTGCACCACTTCCGGATAAGTAAACCAGCTGGGAATGTCGCGGCCTTCGTTCAGCCGCTGGCGCAGCTCGGTGCCTGAGATGTTCAGGACGCGGGCGTCCTTGGGCACTTCGTCGTCGGGAAAGTATTTGTCCTGGTCCTCCAGGTAAACCATCATGTTGAATGGCACCATGGTGACGCCGATCTCCGCCTGGTGCTTCTTGAAGACTTCCTGGGCCTCGTAGGGGCCATAGAAAGGCTTGCCGTCGGTGTCCTTGCCCGGGCCGGCGTGATCGCGGCCCACGATGAAGTGAGTGCAACCGTGGTTTTTGCGAATCAGGGAATGCCAGATGGCCTCGCGTGGTCCGCCCATGCGCATGGCCAGCGGCAGCAAGGAAAGCTTTACCGTTCCTGGAGGATATTTCGAGGTCAGCAACTGGTAGCAACGGACGCGAGTGAAATAGTCCACGTCGCCGGGCTTGGTCATGCCGACCACGGGGTGAATCAAAAGGCTGGCCTCTACCTGCTTGGCGGCGCGAAAGGTAAGTTCCTGGTGGGCGCGATGCATGGGGTTGCGGGTCTGGAAGGCGACGATGCGGCGCCAGCCCAGACGTGCGAATTCTGCCCGAAGTTCTGCGGGAGTCAGGCGCAGGGAACGAAAATCATAGTGTGACGGAGCCTGTGCACCTTCGAGGCGGCCGCCTACGTACCAGGGATTGGCCTTGTTGATCACGTAGTCCGCGCCCGGGTGGGCCGCGCTGGTGCTGTTGAAGACGGCTTTGGCTTCAGCTTTGCGGTCGGGTTGCCAGACGTCTTCGACATGCAGCACTGCCAGCATCACACCTTCGGCGTCGCGCAGAGCGATTTTGCTGCTGCCCGGCTTCAGAGACTTGGCAAATTCTTCGCTCACGTCCAAGGTGATGGGCATGGGCCAGAGCAGTCCGCCGGCCAGCTTCATGTTGTGACAGACGCCATCGTAGTCGGCGCGATTCATGAACCCACGCAGGGGAGAAAAACCGCCGCTCAGCAACAACTCGAGATCGCAGAGCTGGCGCGCGGTGAGGTCCCACGAAGGCCACTCGCGGGAGTGGGCTTTTAGTTGGTTGATGGCTTCCGGTTGGGCAATCAGATTAACCAGTTCTCCACCGTGCGGCGGGATGAGGTGACTGCTCGCAGTGCTCAAACTCTTAGGCCTCCTTAAATTTTATGAGATTCCGATCCTTAGTAATTGTGCGGTCTTCCGGCAGGTGAAGAAAATCCTGCAACACATTGATGTGGGGAAGGCTAAAACAGTTGTTCCGTCGCTGGCAGCCGCCCCATGACTGCGCTGGACTTCTATGACGAAGATCGGCGACAACACCCGAAAATCGAATGTGCTGTAGAGCGTCCGGTTGGGAAGCAACACTTCATAACGGTAAGCTCTTTCCAGTTTAGAACAAAATCGGCTCGCGACTATGCCAACCCGGGCGAAAATACCGATAGCAGGCCATGATTTGGGTGGCTGAACGAACTTTTCTTGTGGATGGACTTGTGCGCGACCTGGCCTCAAAGGAGGTAGCATCGAAGATAATCCGCGAATGTGACCGTGGGTTGCTATTCCGTCATCGGGTAAAACATGTAATTAGTTCCGATTGCCCGTGTACTCGGGGGAAATTTTTTCTCGGCTCGTACTCTCCTTAGCCTGAAGATAAAGCACTTAGCTTGGTGGGAGCAGTTCCTGAACCGTGCCGAAAGGTCGGCAGGACGGGCAGGAACAGGGGCATAAATCCCGCTGTTCTGCCGACGGAATCCTCCGGACGAACGGATCATCAACCCATGATCCAAACTTTCTCCAGCGCTCGGATGCGCAGGTGCTTGGCGGCGAGCTCCAGATCGTATCACAGCGTATCAGTATGATACAGAAAACAAATAACTTGCCATGTACGCCGGAGGTCAGGAGGAAGATCGAGATTGCATGAAGTGGGGCAGGAGGAAAAATAGCGCATTTTTGGCGAAAAGAGAAATCCACGGCCAGCTTGGCAGTGTGCATGCTATGAATTTTGGGAGAAACCACAGACTGAGGAGTATGTCAGTGATCCGGACGCCGGTAGCGGCTTCGGACACGAGGTACTTCCATGCACAACTGCCCGAATCGGGCCTGAATCATTAAACCAAGGGGGAGCCGGAATGAACGAAAGCTCTATTCGGCTGGGTCCGCGAGAGCAGCAGATTGCGGAACTGCTGCTTCAGGGTTGCGACAATGCCGAGATTGCCCGACAGCTCAAGATGGCCCGGCGCACGGTGAAGGCGCACTTTAATCGTCTCTTCTTACGTTTTGCAATTACTGGTGGCATCAAGCGAGTCAAACTCGCGACCATTCTATATCGGAGGCAATTATGTTCGGAGAACAGCGTTACGGAAACCGGGTCCCCAGCGAGCGAGAACATCAAGTCATCGAACTCGTCGCCCAGGGGCTCAAAAACCGCGAGGTCGCGGACGCCATCGGCACCACGGAGCATGTCGTCAAAAACTACCTCCGAATCATCTACGACAAGCTCGGACTCTGGAACCGCGTCGAGTTGGCTCTCTGGTACGAAGCCCGCCGGCAGCAGGTCCCGGCGCACGCCTGAGGTTTTGGAAAGCTGGGAACAGAATATTCTTAGTCTCCATCAACCCGGCCTTCGCCGCAATCATCTGCAACGCTGAACCTGAAACCGATTCCGAAGTCGCAGCACGACAGAAGACCCTCGCAAGCCGAGGGTCTTCGCGTTTTCGGTGCTTTCAGGATTTCTTTAGCGGCAGCCCTGCGATTCCAGATCGCGCAAGTGTTGAGCTGCCTGCGGGGCTCCCCGTTTGGCTGCGGCGACGAGGAGAAGGCGCGCCTGGTCGCAGCTGTGGGGAACACCGTCTCCGTGAAGGTAGAGGTCTGACAACAGGACCGCCGCGCTGGCATTTTGTTTGCTGACCGCTTTCCACAATAGTTTCGCGGCTTCGGAGGAATCCCGCACTCCCATGCTGCCTCCAAGATAGCGCTGGGCGAGCCGCAGATCGGAGGCACCGCCTGCCTCGGCAGCCAAGGCCGGTTGCGACGGTTGAGCGTTAAGTAACGGAGATTTCTGGGAAGCCGGCTGAACTCGGGCGGGCACGGCTGGGCGATCGTGAGCCTCGGCGGTTGCGGTATCCTGAGTATCGGACGCTTTGGATTCGGGTGAAACTGTTTCTGGTGGATTGGCTTCAGCCTGCGAAGAATTTTGCGAAAGAGAGGCCGCCGGTGCACTCACCTGCGGAGCGCCAGGGGATGACGCGACTCCTGTCCGGGGCCTCGGAGCCCACTGCAGATATGCGAACCCGGCCAACACCAGCACGAACGCGCCTGCCAGATATTTCCATCCCTGCCTTCGCGGAGTACTTGACGCCTCGAGTCCGCTGAAAGCCCGGTCGCGCATCCATTGCACATCGTTCTCGGACCGAGGCGTTGCTGGCGCCTTACTAACTCCAGCCGCGGACAAATGTTCGGCCGAAACGGACTGTGCCGGATTGAGAAGCTGGCCGCACCGGCTGCAAAACTTGTGGCTCGTCGGATTCTGGTGCCGGCAGGCAGAACAAACGGCGCCTTGGAATTTTTCGTCCCTGGCAAAATAGGGCCGGACCGCTTGATCGGCGGGGTCCGTACCAGTCTCCCGTTTGATTTCTTCCAATAGCCTTTCCACTGCATGTTGCCGTTTGGCCGGGGGATTACCGAAATAAACCTGGGCCCAGCGTCCGAGATTTTGCTCCAGAGTGGGGTTGGTCAGCGGGTTCAGTTCGGACGGGAACGGTGGTGCTGGCAACTTGTCCTGAAGATTCGGCACAGGCATCCTCCAAGCGGCAGGTTATCAAACATCACACCCTGGCTTGGAGGTTGTCAATCCTGAGATGTGGAAAAAGATTCCTGTAGATCCGCTTACGCAGTTTACCGGCAAGCCTTCCCCTGGGCTGGTTGAAACTGATCCTGTTGAGCATCCCGTTGGCTGGCAAGCTTTCCATCCGCAGTTTTGCCGTACAGGTCGCCGCCGGGGCAGTAGTAGAGGGCGGTGTGGACATCGACCCACACCTGAGTGTCAGGATTCCCCATATCAACCGGCGGAGGCGGGGGTTCAGCCAATCCCAGGCTGATCAGAAGTTTTTCAAACATAGTCAGCTCAGGTGGTGGCGGTGTCTGGTGCTGGCTGTTCGAAGCTGGAGGAGCATTTACCGTCGCGGTGGTCCCGGCCGGTCGAATGCCCCAGCCGGAGATCACAATCAAGAACATGCCGGCCGCGACCACCAGGTAGATGTTGGCCCGCCGCCTTTGCCATTGCTGCGCCAGCCATTCCGCCCGGGGGCCGTGATGCGATTTGACAGTCTCTAACCACTTCTGAGTCTTTCTTGCCGAACTCCAGGGATCGGGTGCAACCAGGTTGGTCTGCGCCGGTTGATCGAGCGGGACGGCGACCAGGTCCGCTGGGACAATGCGAAGCGAATCCGGGCCCGGTGCTCCGGTCGGTGGCGCGAAGGGATCGGGCGGCAGATGCAGCGGGCTGGCCAACCGGGGTTCCGTCTCCAGGGCTGGCTGCAAATCCGGTTCGGGTGGTTTCGCAGGGGACAATTCAAGTGCGTTCTGAGCCCCTGGCGTCTGCGGCGTAACTTGAAGTTCGGGGACTATGCTTGCCGGGGGTGCAGGTGGAACCGGGTTGTCCTTAAGAACCGTGCTCCTGGTCTGGGTCAAACCTGGCCCTGAATTCCCGTTCGTGGGATTTTCTTGCCCGTAAGGTATCAGCCACGGAGGATCCTTGCGGTTGGCCACGTCCACGCTTGGGACATCGGTAGTGGCGGATGCCAAGGGACGCGCGGTACCACAAATTCCGCAGAAAGATTCACTCTCATCAAAAAAATCACTGCCACAGGCGGAGCATGTGTCGGCGGCGCGAAACGCCGGAGGTTCGCGCCTGGTCACTGGTTGTCGCAAAGGGGACGCAATCGGACTGTCCGCCGCGTTCCCGGGTGGCGCGGATTCGCTGCCCAGGCGTTCGATCTGGGGCTTGATTCTTTCCAGAGCTTCCAGCATGCTCTGGCGCTCTGACGCGAGCGCCTCTTTCCACTTCATCCGGGCCGCCGTCACCATGGCCTCGCTCAACAGGCCGGCCATAAGCTCAGCAGTTCGAAGGTCGGCTTCGCGAAAGGAATTGGGACGAGCAAAGCGGAGCTCGAGTACGCCGGCCACCTGGCCTGCGTGGTAAACCGGCACCGCGATGAACGCTTTCACATCGCGATTGCGAAAAAGCTCGGAACGCACATGCAGGTTCGGAGTGACATCAGGATAGCTGAGTGCAGAGCCCTTGCTCAGACAGTCTGCGGAGAGGGCGGAATCGAGGGGCACGCGGGTTCCCGCGTCCAGCGCGGCGCTGCCCGTGGCGGAGCGATAAAAGAGCTGATCCTTCTCGATGGTCCCGATCGCCGTGCCAGAGGCGTGAGTGATTTTCTGCACTCTCTCGGCCACCAGTTCGGCGGCGGCCGCCAGGTCGAGCTGCAAGGTCTGGATGAGCTTTTGGGTTTCTACAATGGCCGACAGATTTTCGGCGAAATCGGCCTGCTGCCCCTTCGCCCGCAAGCGATCATTGTGCTCCTGGAGCACATAGGCTGCGGAGAGAAGTTGCTGAAACGAAGCCTCGTCAAGGAGAGGCTTACGTTGCGGGCTGGTAGCAGTTTGGGTCACGAGAGCGAATTACCCGCCGGCCGGTGGGGGCTCCGGAAACTCTATTGTAATGCAATCCACAAACCAAACCGGCTTACCAAAGCGTGCTCCGAAGTTCCCATGGTTTGATGACGGGATCGGCGCGTCGGTCCGAGGGCCATCGTAAGTTGCTGCAAAGTATAAGCCATCTTGCCCTAAGGTCGACCAATTTGAGGTCTTATAGCGCTATTTCGTGGGAGTGGGGATGAAACGTCCTGGTCTCTGCCGAGGCAAGTGCGCAAAGTTGTGCACATTCGCTAGCGCAGCCGGGTCCGGACCGGCTACGCCGCCAAACCCCCAATTTTGACGTTCTAACCAATCAGGACACTAGCGCGGTTGAGGCTCAATTCGGTGGTCGCTCAGATAGAAATGGACCGCAGGCGTGATGATCAGGGACAGCGCCATCGAGATCAGAACGCCTCCAATCACGGCGATGGCCAGTGGTTGCAGCATCTGCGAGCCTGCTCCAAGGGCGAGAGCCAGAGGTAACATTCCAGCCATCGTGGCTAGCGCCGTCATGACGATAGGACGCAGGCGGCGCCGTCCGGCCTGGAGCATAGCATCTTCCGCAGGCACTCCCAAGGCGCGAAATTTCTGGTCCGCATCCAGCAGAAGAATTCCATTCTTTGCCACGATCCCAACCACCATGATCATGCCCATGAAGGAAGACACGTTGAATGTTGTGCGTGTGATCATCAGAGCGATGAACACTCCGGAGGTTGACAACAATGCGGACGCCAAAATGGCCAAGGGTGCGGCGAACGATCCAAATTCAAAGAGCAGAACGATGAACACCAGAACGATCGCGAGAAGCAGCACCAGTACCAGGTCAGAGAACGATTTCTGTTGCTGCCTGTAGGTGCCACCGTACTCCACACGAATGCCGGAGGGCAGATGCAAAGCATCCACCACTTTCTGTACGGCAGCGACGGCGCTTCCCAGGTCGGTGCCTTCGAGACGCGCTGTCACCGAGACGTCGCGTTGCAAATTTTCCCGGCGAATCTCAGTTTGCGGAGGAAGTTCGGTGATGGTCGCCAGGGCGCCAAGGGTTGCGGTCTTGCCCGTGCTGCTGGTCAGCAGGGTGTCACGGATGGCCTCGAGGGATGCCCGGTTTCCCGCGGGGAAGCGAACCCGCACGGTATAGGGACGATCGTCGCTGATCACGGGGGCAGCGGCTGGTTCGCCACCCAGAATCGCCGCGGCATCGGTGGCAATTTCCTCGGGCGTAAATCCCGCGCGGGCCGCGACACTGGGGTTGACCTGAAACGTGGTGGCGGGCCCGCTGATGGTGTTTTCGATTCCATCGAGCACGTCCACCACGCCGTCAATCTTGGCGATGGCGGCTGCGACCCTCGGGGCCCAGGTTTCCAGCAGCGCGGGGTCGGGCGAAAATAATTTGATCTGAACCGGCTCCGGCTCGCTGGTCAAATCGCCGATCATGTCCTGCAAGACTTGCACGAACTCAACCCGTACGGCCGGTTCCTGGGCGGTCACTCTACTCCGGACTTCTTCCATGATGTCGTCGATATTGCGATCACGACCTTCGTTTAGTTTGACTAGAATGTCGCCGCGATTCGCTTCGGTCACTGCCGCCAGACCCAGCTCCAGGCCTGTGCGCCGCGAAGTGCTCTCTACCTCGGGCACGGAATTCAGGATCTGCTCCATGTGGCTCACCATGCGGTCCGTTTCCGCGAGCGAAGTGCCGGCGGGCGTCCAGTAGTCCAGGGTGAATCCGCCTTCGTCCATCTCCGGCATCAGGTCGGAGCCGGAATAGCGATAGCAAGCGTACGAGGCGGCCACCAGCACCAGGCTCAAACCTGCCAGCCACGCGGGATGGGCCAGAGCTTGCCGTAGCCACCGGGCGTGGAAGTCCACGATCTTTCTGAAGAAGCCTCCGAGAGAAGCATCTTCGGCGGCGAGCAATCGCGCCATGGACGCTTCTTCCGTTCCCTCCGTTGCTTTGCTCTCCACGTCCTGCTTGGGATCCTGCTTGTGCCTGGCGATGAAGTACTGGCTCAGACTCGGAGTCCAGGTCAGGGCCAGCGCCAGCGATGTGAACAGGGACACACTCATGGTCACGGCGAGGGCGCGGAAGAATGTTCCAGTCACTCCGGTGATCGAAATCAACGGCAGGAACACAACTACGGGAGTCACCGTCGATCCGATCAGGGGGATTGTGATCTCCTGCAAGGCGCCGTGGATGGCTTGCAGCCGTCCTTCTCCGACATCGCGGTGGAGCACGATGTTTTCCACCACCACGATGGCATCGTCAATCACCAGCCCCACGGCTGCGGCCAGTCCCCCCAGAGTCATCAGATTGAAACTCTGGTTAAAGAGCTTCAGTGCGATGAAGGTCACCAGCACGGTCACCGGAATCACCAGGCCGGCCACAATCGATGTTCCCCAGTCGCGCAGGAAAACCACCAGAATGATGGAGGCCAGAATCAGGCCGAGCAGAATGGCATCACGCACGCTCTTGATGGAATCGCCAACGATGATGGACTGGTCATAGAACGGCCTGATTTCGATTCCGGGTGGCAGCGATTTGCGAATCTCGGCGACTTGACGGTGGACCTCGTCCGCCACCTGAACCGTGTTGCTGTCAGGCTGCCGGTTGATGTTGAGCAGCACGGCGGGCTTGCCGTTGGCCGTAACAATCGTATAAACGGGTTTGACTCCGGGCGCGACCGTGGCCACGTCGCCGATGCGCACGGGAATTCCCGCGGGCGTGTTCCGGATGACCGTATCGGCGATCTGCCGGGGCGTTCGTACCTGCCCGCTTACCAGTGCGAGGACAAGCTGATGGTTGCGTTCGAAGAGTCCCGGAGAATCGATGAGGTTTGTGCGCCGCATCGTATCCAGGATGTCGGTGACGGTGAGGTTCGCGGTCAACAGCTTTGCGGGGTCAGGCGTGATGTGAAATTCCGGCTGCTGCCCGCCCTGCACCAGAACTGTGGAAACGCCGTTCAGGCGGTTCAGTCGCGGCTTGATGTCGTAGGTGGCCATTTCCCAGAGCTGGGTTTGCGGAACAGTCGCGGAAGTCAGGCTGTACCCGATGATAGGAAAGCTGGCGAAGGTCATGCGGTTGGCCACCACACCCGCGGTCGGCGGGAGGTCGGGCTGGACGCGCGCCAGGGCTGCGTTTACGTACTGCAGGGTCAGGATGGTATCCACGTTCCAGTCGAAGAACAGATCGATTTCGGCGGAGCCGCGGCTGGTGATCGAGCGCACCTCCTGCAGTCCGGGAACGCTGTTCACGGCTTCTTCGATGGGACGGGTAATGGTCACCATCATCTGATCGGTGGGCATGACTCCGTTGTCCACCGCGATCAGGATGCGGGGAAAGTTGGTAGCGGGGAAGACTGCAACCGGAATGCTGAAGGCCAGGTAGCCGCCCACCAGTGCCAGGGTCAGGATCACGAAGATTAGCGGCTTGGAATAGCGCGAAAACCAGTAGGCCGAGTCTGGAGAATTCGCTTCCCGGCTACTTTTCATTCTGGCTTTCCACTTTGATCTTGCTCTTGTCCGGCAGGCCGTAAGCCCCGGAGGCGACCACACGGTCTCCAGCTTGCAGACCATCGACGATTTGTATGGCATCGCCCTGGCGAATGCCTACGCGCACGTTTTTTTGATACGCGTGCTCGTCACTGCTGACCTGCATGACCGACGTTGCGCCGTCCAGCGCGGTCAGCAGGGCCGCGGCGGGAATGATCAGGGCGCCGGGAATGGTCTGGGCCAGCATGGAGACCTGCACGCTTGTACCAGGCTCCAGGTGCTGGTCGGCATTTTTGATTTGCACCCAGATTTCGACCGTAGTGCTGTTGGGGTCCAGCGCCGGGCTAACCACCGTGATCTTGCCTTCGATCGAATTTTCCTGCCCGGGGACGGCGACGGTTGCCTGGTCGCCGACTTTCAGCAGCGCAGCTTCGGGCTGGGGAATGTGTGCGCGGGCGATGACCTGGGAAATGTCCATCACCGTCAACAGCGGAGTGCCGGCCGCAGCCATCTCGCCGGGATAGAGCGGGCGGTCGGCGATCACGCCATCCATGGGGCTACGGATTTCGGAATAGCTGAGTTGTGCCGCTGAGCCCAGGTATTTGCCTTTCGCGGATTCCAGTTGTCCCGCCGCTGACTTCAGTTGCTGCTGCCGGCCCACTTTCATTAGCGCGTCGAGATGCTGCTGCGCGATTTCAGACTGGTTGCGTGCGTTGGTCAGGTCCACGCCCGCCTGGTCGAGTTCCTTGCGGGGCATCGCTCCCTGCTGAAAGAGTTCCTGCCGGCTGTCGTAAATTTTCTGCTGCGCGACCAGGAGCTGCTTAGCGGCTTGCGCGTCCAGTTGCGCTTTCTGGACTTCCTGAGGCAGGGCGGAAGCGGTGGTGGTTTCAAATGCGGCCTGGGCCTCGTCATAGGAGCCTTTGCTCTCCTGGGCGGCGGCTGCGAGGTCGCGATTCTCAAGCACGGCCAGCAACTGGCCTTTGTGCACGCGGCTGCCACGCTTGATGTAGAAAGTCTTGACCGGCGCGCTGATCTTCGGAGTAATCGCCGCCTGTTGCAAAGGGAACAGAACGGCCTCGGCTGTAACCGTGCGTTGCACGGTTTCTTTTCTTACCGTGACCACCTGCACCGGGACCGCGGATTCCTTCTCTGCGGAATTGCTGGAGCAGGCCGGCAGGAAAAGTAAAGGGAGGATCGCCAGGGAAATGGCGCCGCACCGATACGACAATTTGTGCGCGAAGACCCCGCCCTGTCTCTTCAACGAACCGAGAGACGAGGACGGGGCACGTTCGCGTTTTTTTGTTTGTGGTGTCAGAAGGTTCCTGTCAGGGTTTGTAGATTCGCCATCGCGACGCGAAAGCGCGACTGGCCGTCACTGAATGCGTTGCGCGCGAGAGTGGAGGTATTTTGTGCGTCCACCACTTCCAGGACGGTGGCTTCTCCGGATTGATAGCGCAGCGTGGTCAGGCGCAGGCTCTCCGCTGCCAGTTCCGCCGACTGACTCAGAGAATCCAGTTCCGAGCGCGCGGTTTGGGCCTCGTTGTACAGATTGCGCAACCTGGCCAGCAGCTGGCGTTGGGTGAATGTCAGCTCCAGTTGCGCCTGCTCGCGCTGCAAGCCGGCCTGCTTCAATCGGCTGCGATTCGCTCCCCAGTTCCAGACCGGCAACTGCAGTGTGGCGGTCGCAGCGTATCCGAGATTGCGCACCGCCAGTTGAGAAGCTGGATCGAACTGTCGAGTCGCGAAGTGGTTCGCGTCAATGCCGTAGAAATAATCCAGCTTGAGCAAAGGCAGGAAACCAGACCATGCCGCGCCAACTTGCTGCCGGGCTTCCTGAAGCGAGCCGATGGCGACTCGCAGATCGGGATTCTGGCGGGCGGCGGCGGTCTGGACCTCGGCAAAGGACGGGAGCGGCTCGGGGGTCTGCAGATCGTCCACTACGCTGAACTGCTCGTTGAAATCGGGGAAGATGAGCACCGCCAGCTCCAGCCGGGTGCGATTCATTTCGAGCTCCGCTTCCTGCAGGTCGCGCTGTTGCTGCTGAAACTGGATCTGGGCTTTGATCACATCCGAGTGCGCTACCTCGCCGCCCTGTTCAAGCTTTTGGCTGATGTCGAGAAAGCGCCGGCCCTGGCCGGCGGCGCGCTGGGCAGTGTCATACTTCCGCTGCGCCACCACGAAATGGTAGTAAGCCTGGACCACGGTCACCACCAGCCCGCGAGCGGCAATTTCCGAGCGGGCGCGCGCCACCGCTTCCGCCGCCCGCGTGCGTCGATATTCTGCGATTCCCTGCAGGGAAATATCCTGGTGAATATTGCCCTGGCTGAGATACTCATGCACTCCGTTGGCGCCCACGAATCGCCCTGTGGGCGTGCCATTACCCTGGGTGTAGAGGAGTCCAGCATCGTAGTTCACGCTAGGGAGCAGGGCGGCGCGGCCTTGTACGCGGTCTTCTTTCGCAGAACCATAAGCGGTCAGGGCGGCGTGATACTCGGGGCTATTTTTCCGTGCGCGGGTGAGGGCATCCTGCAGAGTCACGGTCAGAGGGGCGGTGTTTGTGGCCTGATTGGGATTACTTTCCGCATCGACCCCGGGCAACGAATTCTGCGCGAACGCCATTGCGAGCAGACCGAGCATCGCGATGATCAACCTCATTCCTATACCGATATTGCGACCGCAAAAATGATTTGCCATAGACGTCACCGTGGTCGGGGCCGAACCGCAAATATTACCCGAACCTACCTTAAGGGAAGCTGAAGCCGGTCCGAGGGCAAAGTATGGCCGTCGTCCCGGCGATCCAGCCCACACCGCCGAGGGCGGAACGCCCTCGGGACAGCCGGCAAGATGCGGCGCTACTGGCGGGCCGGCTATTGTCTGGGAACGGGCAGCTCCACCGTCATGCGGGTGCCCTGACCTGGGGTACTTTCCGCCGCGATGCTTCCTCCGTAGGCTTCGACCAGAGCTTTGGCAATGGCCAGGCCCAGGCCAAATCCGCCGGTGGAGCGGGCCCGAGAGTGATCTCCGCGATAGAAGCGCTCAAAAATCCTGGGTAGATCAGCGGCGGCAATACCGACACCATGGTCCTGAATAGAGACGCGCGCCTGGTCGCCGTCACGGGCCACCGCGACTTCTACGTCTGTTCCTTCCGGGCTATAGCGGACGGCATTCTCCAACAGGTTCGTCCACACCAGTTGCAGGTCCTCGGGATCGGCGCGGATGGGGACGGGCCCGTTGGTGGCCAGATGAATGGTGGTGTTGCGAGACTGGGCGAGAGCGTGAATTCTCTCGACTGCTTCTTCGCAGGTGGAGTTGATGTCGATCAGCTCAAGGTTGCGCCCCTGCGCATTCTGTGCCCACTGCTCGGCCCGGGCCAGACGGAGCATCCACTGCAGCAGTTGCTCTAACCGATCCAGATCCTGCAGCGATGCCTGCAGGCCGGCGCGATACTCTTCCGAGCTTCGCGGACGCTGCAGCAGGGACTGCAGGGTGGACTTCAGCACCGCCACCGGCGTCTTCAACTCGTGTGCGGCGTTGCCCACGAACTCCCGTTGCTGTTTGAAGGAATACTCGAGACGCGCCAGCATCTGGGTCATCGATTCGGTCAGGGGTCGCAGCTCCTCGATCTCCTCAGCCTCCTTGGGGGGCTGAAGCTTCCAACTCTGGGTGGAGACCAGGGCAGCCTGGCGGGCCAGAATCTGCAGCGGAAGCAGGCCGCGTCGAATCCTCCATGAAGCCAGCCCGGTGGTTATGCCCAGCAGGAGCAGGCTGGCGAGGGCAATGGACGCCCCTGCGACTTTCACCTGGTGTCGAATCCTGACCAAAGGCGAGGCATAGACGATAGTCAGGGTCTGGGGACGGAAGGCCGCACCCAGCTCCCGGTCCAGCACCGGAACATGGGTCATGCGCAGAGCGTGATAGGGGACCCCGGCCCAGGTGAAGTTCCAATGTTCGCTGGGGCCGGGCTGGAACTGCAGTCCTTCGGGCCAGTCTTCGGAACGGGTAAGAAATCCGGTGCGGTCGGCCCAGACTGTGAACTGGTCGGGATGATTGGGATCAATCGACTCGGGCAGCAGGCTGTTGTCGAAGTACACGTGCCCGCTGGCGTCTTCGTTATAGCGGACCAGCACCGCCACGCTGGTGGCGTGGGCCTGCATGCTGGCGTCAAGCGTCGAAATCAGGCGGAAGTAGGTGACCAGGACGCCTATGACCACCAGTCCTGCAGTGAGGATTGTCTGCGACAGCAGGACTGAAGCAATGAGCCGCCGTTGAATGGAATCGCGCCGCATGTCGGTTATTCCGGAGATCAGTCCTGCAACATATAGCCCTGTCCGCGCAGGGTGCGGATCAGTTGTCGCGATGATCCCTGGTTAAGTTTGCGCCGCAGCCCAGAGATATAGACTTCGATCACGTTACTGAATTTTTCCCAGTTGTAATCGTACAGATGCTCAAGCAATTCGGTCTTGGAGACCACAGCGCGCGGGCGGTGCACCAGATACTCAAGAACGCGATATTCCATGGCAGTGAGTGTGATCGCCCTTCCGCCGCGCTGCACGGTGCGGTTGACGGTATTGAGTTCCAGATCGCCGATGACGACCACCGGGGAGGGCTGGCCCTTGCCGCGACGGATCAGAGCTTTGGTGCGCGCCAGCAGTTCTCCCAGATCAAATGGCTTGGTCAGGTAGTCGTCGGCCCCGGCATTGAGCAGGGCGACGACGGATTCCTTGTCGTCGCGAGCGGTCAGCACCAGGACGGGAGTGTGCTGACCGGACTGGCGGATTCGGCCCAGCAATTCCATCCCGTCCAATTTGGGCAGCATGAGGTCGAGCAACACGATGTCGTAGGGGTTCGATTCCGCCAGGAACAATCCCTCCTGGCCGTCGGCGGCAATATCGACGGCGTAGCCGGCGCTCTCCCGCAAACTGCGGGCAACGTTCTCGGCCAGGCGGAGCTCATCTTCGATCACCAGCACGCGCATGCTGTCCCCCTGCAGGCAATTCTATCCGGGCCCGCCCGTTGTGGGACAAGATGTCCCGCATCAGGCCTGGTGGCCTAGCCCAGAACTAGAGGCCATAGACCAAAATGTAGCATTCGCAAGGCTTTGTCCCTTTGTGCAAAACGGCGAAGCTTTGGCGAAGCAGTTGCTTCTGGGTAATTCCGATCGCAATCCGGACGCAAGCACAATCGCACACGGCAAAGGCGGTCACTTTCAATAAGGGAACGCCATGCTAAACCTGAGCCACATCAAGATTACACCGCGCGATGAGCAAGTCCTGCAGTTGCTGATACAGGGCTGCAGCAACAAGGAGATTGCGGCACAACTGAACATCAGCCCCAGGACGGTAAAGCAACATCTGCGGACGCTGTTCCTGCGGGCTGGTATCCGGGACGGCAGAAAACGGGTGAAGCTGGCAACCGCGATGTTCGTAAAGGAGCAGATGAAACATGCAACCCCGTGAGCGGCTCACCGCAAAGGAAATGCAAGTCGCGGGCCTGGTCTGGGAAGGCCAGACCAACCGCGAAATTGCCCGAGCCATTGGCACCACCGAACAGGTCGTGAAAAACTACCTGCGCAACACCTTCGACAAACTCGGGGTATGGAGCCGCCTGGAACTGGCTATTTATGTCGCCCGGCACGGCGGCGAGAGATGGCAGGAAGAAGTGGCCATGCGGCCGAGAGATGTCTTGTCGGGGACGATTGCTTCTTGAACGGGACAGTCCACCCTTTTCGCGAAGTGCGGCGTGAGGATGATGGTCGCCCCGGCGCCGGGGGAAAAGGCTGCAAAAGCTTGCATTTTGCTCGCAGGCTGTCTTTCGCGACATCTCGTAAGTCATTGACGATTAATGATCTATACCTGTCTTCGCCGAGGCTCGATCCCGGCAGTTCAATTGCATTCCTCAGAGCGGGGCGTATTCCCAGGACCCTCCGGCGCTTTACCTAAGCCAGCACAAGTCCGAACCCCTCGAGGCAACGATGGCGTACAAGGAAACGTTTTGGATGGCTTGCGACTCGACCGAGCAGATGCGGGCCGAGTATGGTCCCTTTCACACCCGCGCCGAGGCTGAACAGGAAGCCAGAAAGCTGGCCTTTGGCTACCTGCTGCGCTACGAGCACATCATTGGCGATAACGAAGACATCCAGGAAGTACGTTGCATTTTTGTTGAACTGCCTCCCGGCCCCGTTGCTGTTACCGCTCGCCTGATTCGAAAGCTGCACACCCGCTGCGCCACCTGCGGTGAAACCGCGGTTCATGATGAAGCCTGGCAGGCTGAAGTCTGGGCCGACATCCATGAGTTTGAGCACTCGCGTCACCGGGTGCGCCTTTTCGAGCAGACCCGGGCTGATGGTTTGAAGGAAATTTCCGACTGGCGAGACACCTGCGCTTGAGCTGCAGGGTTCAAGGTTTCACGGATCGAAGTTTCAAGGTTTCACGTTGCAAAGTTTCAAGAACGAAACCCCATGAAACCTTGAAACTTTGAAACCTTGAAACCTTGAAACCTGATTTTTTGCTAATCTGTTGGCCGTGACTTCCACCTTCGACGGACTCCTCCGGAAAAAATCATGATGCTGGTCATCTCGGTGCTTTTGGCGCTGCTGCCCCTTCTGGGCATTGCCTGGATCGTACTCTACGGTTCGATTACTACGGTGGACGGACTGTTCATGTCCCTGATCCTGCTGGCCATGTCGGGCATCGTGGGCTTGAACGTTCTTATCGAACTGCGCAAGAAGACAAGCGGAAAGCAAAGCGCTGTGACGGCGACCTCGACCGCCCTCGGAGGGCTGAGGCAAACGGGCAGAGTGCAGAGTGTTCAGTTCTACGAGTCGGGCGTGGGCCAGCCCAACAAGTCGGTTGTGACGCTGTCCGACGGTGGTGGTACGGCGAACCTGCTGGTGCTCGAGGGAGACATGCGGAACGCCCTGCCCGTAGGCCAGAGAGTCTTAGTCACGTTCCGCAAGGAGAGCGGACACAACGTGCTGGTGGACGTCGATTATCCCTGAAACAGCTCCGCTGGTCCC
Source organism: Terriglobia bacterium (assembly GCA_963758435.1). Classification (GTDB taxonomy): domain Bacteria; phylum Acidobacteriota; class Terriglobia; order Terriglobales; family Acidobacteriaceae; genus JAIQFF01. The sequence goes on from CAVWVN010000003.1 coordinate 256,475, forward strand.
GCCACCGATTACGAAGGTAATCTCGAAGAGGTTTTTCCTGCTCCTTGCCCACCTTCCTTGCGGTACAAATTCTAAGGACGAGTGTTCCAGATCAGGGAAGCCTGTGTTTGCAAGGAGGGGGAATGTCGCAGTCCGGTGAAGAGCGCACGGCCCAGCCCTCCATGTTGGTGCGCGCGGACGAGATTCAGCAGCAGATCCACCAGCTCTCGGGACGCGACCTGCAGCTCTGGTCAATCGGAATTCTGGTGATGCTGGTTCTGACCTCGGGCCTACTGGCGCTGGTTCTGCCGAACCTGGTGTGGTCGCAGCTGTTTGCCCGCATCGACCGCTTCTATCTTCCGCAACTCTTCTTTGGATTGATCTCTCTGGTTTTGTTGTTCAACATTTATCTCTTGTCGCAAAAGCGGACCCTGAACAGCACTCGCCTGGCTCTAATTCGTGAACTGGTCCTGAACGAGCGGCTGGAGAGTTTGTCCCTGATTGACCCGCTTACCCAGTTGCTGAACCGGCGTGCCCTGAATGAGCTGCTTCCGCGCGAAGTGGCGCGCGCCAACCGGCTGGGCAGCAGCCTGACGTTCATGGCCATTGACTTGAACGGGTTCAGCGCCATCAGCTCCAAATTCGGAGCGCTCGAAGGCGACAAAATCCTGGTTGAGTTCGCCAGGATATTGAAGACCGTCTTTCGCGGCGCCGACCTGGCATTCCGCCAGGGCGGAGACGAGTTTCTGATCATGATGCCGGACACCACCGAAGAGCAGGCGGATTGCCCGGTGCAACGGATTCTCCGGGAAGTGGACCAGTGGAACCTGGCCAGCAAGAAGGGGTTCGAACTCTCATTCAGCTGGGCTCTTGCCCCTTATGTCACCGGCTCCGATGCCGAAGATGTCTTGCGGGCGGTCGATCGCAAGATGTATTCCAAAAAGCATAACCTGGTGCCCGTGTTCTAACGGCGCTCCTTACTGAAAGCTTGGATTGCGCGCTGGTCTTGCGCTACTATCCCTCGGGAGTTCCTGTCTGTGCGCTCTCAGCCTCAATGGTATGCCCACACGTTCTTCCTGCTGGTGCTCGTTCTGAGCCCGGTTCCGGTTGTGTTCGCCGGCGAGGCGCAATGGATTGAAGTCAAGTCACCGCATTTTTCCGTGGTGACCGATGCCGGAGAAAAGCGCGGGCGGGAGACCGCCATGCGCTTTGAGCAGATGCGCGCCGTCTTCGATGTTCTGATGACGAAAGCGAACGTGAATACTCCCATACCACTGCAGATTGTGGCCTTCCGCAATGCGAAGGAAATGCGGCCGTATGCACCTCTATGGAATGGCAAACCGGTACAACTGTCGGGCCTGTTTCTGGGCAGCGAAGACCGCAGCTTCATCATGCTCGACATGTCTGTTGAAAATCCCTGGAGTGTGGTTTTCCATGAGTATGCCCACCAACTCATGAACGGAGTGCTTACCGCGAGAGTGGATTCGTGGTTTGAAGAAGGTTTTGCCGAGTACTTCTCCAGCATAGAGGTCGATACCAAAGAGGCCCGGGTGGGTAAGATCCCGGAAGATGAATACCAGGTCTTGCAGCAGAACGGCATGATGAAAGTAGCCGATCTTTTCCGGGTGCAGCAGAATTCCTCGACTTACAACGAGAGCGGCAGCCATCGCACCGTCTTCTATGCCGAATCCGGGATGGTCGTACATTATTTTTACGACAACAACCTGATTCCAAAGCTTACTCAATATTTCGACTTGAAACTGGCCAAGAATGTTCCGGTCGAAAGCGCCATCCAGCAAAGTCTGGGCATAAGTGCGGCGGATCTCGACAAGGCGTTGCGGAACTATGTCAGCAGCGGCCGCTTCAAATACTTTCCCATACCGACGCCGACGAACATTATCAGCAGTGCCTATGAAGTGCGGCCGCTCAACCCGGCAGACAGTGGCGCGGTGCTGGCCGATCTTCACCTGCACTCCCTGGATTACCGGGAGCAGGCCGTGGCGGAGTTCGAGGAAATTCTGAAGACCGATCCCAACAATGCGGCGGCTTGCCGCGGCCTGGGTTATGCCTATTTGCAGAAGCAGGCCTTTAGCCAGGCGGCGGAATATTTCAAACGCGCGGCGCAGAGCGATTCCAAGGATCCGCGCGTGCATTATTACTCGGCGCTGCTGATGAGCCGTGAGGGTTCATTCGCTAACCCATCGGACTTGCCGGAGATGATCAAGCAACTTGATACTGCCATCGCGCTCGATCCCAATTTTGCCGACTCGTATAGCCTTCTGGCGTTGGCCCAGCTGTCCGTCGGAGATCCGGCCAAGGGACTGGTCAGCATGCAGAAAGCCGTGTCGCTCAGCCCTCGAAACGACAAATATCAGTTCAATCTCGCGCAGATCTACCTGAATAACCGGCAGCCCGATGCGGCCATCGCAATATTGCAGGGATTAGCCCGGAGTGGCAGCCCGGAAGTGGCAGCCAGAGCCGGAGGAGCGTTGGAGCGAGCAGTGCAATTCAAAGCGGCGCTGCAGGAACGACGGGCAGTGGGTGTGGGAGATGGAGCAGGCAGCGATGGGGAAGCAGGCTCTTGCTGCTCCTTCGGAATAGGCACCAAGAAAAGCTTCGTGGTCGAAGAGGAAGTTCGCGTGATTCCAAGTCAAACTCCGCTCAGCTTTCTTAAAGGCACTATCATGAACGTCGACTGCTCGGCGCCGCCCAACGCGATCCTGATAGTGGTTTCGGATGAAAAAACCTGGAAGATGCAAGTGCCTGACAGCAAGCACGTGGCGCTGATCGGCGCGGACGCGTTTTCCTGTTCCTGGAACAAGCAGAAAGTCGCGCTCAACTACCGGGAGACAAGCGCTGGGGTGGGACGGGTGGTCTCAATCGAGGTCCAGTAGGCCGAGAGCCGTGACCAAAGACGCCTGCTGGGGAGTTTGTTTGAGGAGTCGGAGTGGAAAAGTCTGAACGATAGCCGACGTTCATTCCTTCGTCTTGCGCTCCGGCACCACGATGTAACCCGTCGCGCTACATCCATAAACGCGATTTCGCGCCCCGGCCCAGTACCACCAGTACGCCGCGATGTAGGCACAGAGTACGGCGTCGATCTGGTCTTCGACAGGTTTCAGATTGCCGGTATTGGGTACGGACGGCAGGCGCAAGGGCAGAGCAGGATCCAGCAACCGAAGACGCGATAGCATCAGGGCGCGCAAGCGGCGCAGCTCCTGGGCCCGAGCCGCGCGCCGGCCTCGCTTGTACTTCACAATACGAGTCAAATCGAAAAGATTCACGGTGGCCGCGTGGGGGTGAACTTCGATTTGAAAGCGGCCTTGCGAGCGCGCGGCCATCGCAGCACCATGAGCGAAGCCCAGGGCCGCGAGCCGGCGGCTGAATGAGAGCACATTTCCGGCGAAGGGACGTCCGAGATTGGCGGCGTGGCATCCGGCGTGAAAACGGCGAAATTCCTGGTTCAGTTCCCGCTCCGCATCGCGGATTCCCCCCTGGTTACGAATTACCAGCGGAGCGTCAACCCCTACCACGGCGTTGCCGCTTCCAGCCTCGTTCTGGATCCAGGCCAGAATCTCGCCGGATTTTTCCAGGCGAGTTACATTTTTAAGATGCAGGCGCTCCTGACTGATTCCGATCGACGCCAGGCCACTCGGCTTTCCATACCAGCCCAGATCGACTCCCAGAAATACAACATTGCCGGGGCTGCTCATGACCGCGGCAGCAATTCGACGGGGTCACCGACCGCAACCCGGCCCGGAGTGATGATGTAACTGTTCAGCCCCAGCACGCCGCCAAATTCTCTCTGGATGCGGTGCAGCACGTTAACGTCCTGTTCGCCGGTGTCAGGGTCGTAGGTGGTCATGATGCAACGGCCCCGGAGATCGTCCATGCCGATGACCGTTTGGTTAATGCGCAGGCGCGCTCCCTCCCACTGGCGTTCGGAGAGTCCCTCCACGCCGGCGATGACCAGGTTTGGGCGAAAGCGCCGCCGGTCGTAGCCAACGGCTGCAAACATCCCGTCGGTTGTGACCAGCAGGGGAAGAACATCGAAACGGTCCTCGGCGTCGCTGCGGACCAGGCGCGTCCCCGCGCCCGCTGCCTCCTCAACCTCCAGGGCAACCTCCTTTGCGTCCCAGGGTCGTCCGTCCACCAGCACCTCGCCATTCTCTTTCAGTACAGCCTTATGCCGCAGCAGGTTGGGTCTGGTTCGCGCCGTGAAGAGTCGCCCGCCGGCGTTTCGTACCTGAATGATCCGATCGCCAGCGATGCCGTGTTCGGTAATCTCGACGGTATCCAACTGCTCACCAGCCATGGACTTCACTGGATAGCGCCAGATTTCTTTTATCAACATGAGTTGTCAGCCTTTGCTGTGAGCCCGTTCTTCAACCTGGCGAACCGCGGGGTTTGGAGGCCGGGCCGGACCGGCGGGACGCCCGTCCTCCATTCAAGCGGCCTTCTTTTCCCTCACCTTGCGGTCATGAAAAGACCTTACGAACGCAGCGATCTCGTCGCAGTGATCTTCCCGGGCAAAGTGGCCGGTGTCGAGCCTGTGCAACTCCGCGTCCTTGACGTCGCGCGGGAAGGCTCGCCCGCCTTCCTGGGTGAAGATGGGGTCGTTCGCTCCCCACACCGGAGGTCAGACAGTCAGGCGTGACAGAGCGGTTGCCGCGGGCGCATCGATCAGCCAAAGTAATTTGCCGTTGGATGGATGCACTCTCTGAGACGGCAGGTCCGCGGAGCTGTTCTCCAGAATCTGGTGGAGAATCGCAGCTTTGTCGGGTCCACTGGCCAGAAAAATGACATAGGCGGCGGCATTCAGCACTGGAAAAGTGAAAGTGATGCGGTCAGTGCTGAATTTTGGCACCCAGTTCGCGACCACCAAGCGCTGCGTTTCGTTTAACGCCGCAGTCCCGGGAAAAAGGGAAGCCGTGTGCCCATCGGTTCCAATGCCCAGAAGGACCAGATCGAATCGCGGGAACTCGCCCCGGGACAAGTGGAAAAAATCCTTTAGCGCGTGCTCGTATTGAAGGGCGGCCGCGGCCGCATCTTTTTCCTCGGCATGAATCCGAAAGACATTTTCGGGCCGCACCGGGACCTTCGAGAGCAACGCCTCATTGGCCATGCGGTAGTTGCTTTCAGGATGGCCGGGGGGGACGTAGCGCTCGTCGCCCCAAAAAAAATTGATCTTGTCCCACGGGATATTGGACTTGGTGGCCAGCAGGGAGTACAGCGCCTTGGGCGTGGAGCCGCCGGAGAGCGCCACGGTAAATCTTCCGTTGGCCTCCACCGCCTGCGAAGCCTGGGCGGCGAAATCCGCCGCTGCCACCTCAAACAATTCCTCGGCGGTCTTCAAAATACGAATTTCAGGTTGAGCCGGCATGCAGGAATTATTTTACGCCGCCGTATTCTTGACCAGGGCGCAACGGGCGGCTCCCAGCAATGCGATGCGGTCGTTGGTGATCACCCTCACTGGCATGGCCTCCAGCAAGGCCTGCATCCGGCCTTTTCCCGTGAAGGCTTGCATGAACAACGGACCGGAAAGTTTGGAAAGCATTTTGGGGGCGATCCCGCCGCCCAGATAGATCCCGCCCGTAGCCATGATCTTAAGCGCGAGATTACCCGCCTCGGCGCCGTAGATGGAAACGAACAGGTCGAGCGCTTGTTCGCAGAGCCCGCACTTGCTGTCGATGCCGGCGCGTGAGATGGCGGCCGCAGGATCCGAGTGCGACATTTCATCAGCCAGCCATTGCGGAGGTGTTCCACGTCCGGTGTCGCGCAGGAAGTTGAAAACATTTACCAGGCCGGGACCCGAAACGATGCGTTCATAGCTGACGTGGCCGAAGCGGATTTGCAGGTAATTGAACAGTTCGACTTCCAGCTGGGTGCGCGGAGCGAAGTCCGCGTGCCCCCCTTCGCAGGCAAAAACCTGGTGCTTGGCGCCGTCCCAGTACATTCCGGCTTCGCCCAGTCCAGTTCCGGCGGCGATCACAGCCTGGTTGCCTACAGGTTGTCCCTTCACGTGGTTGAGTGCGACCACGTCCTTGGCATCGAGAGCCGGAATGCCCCAGGCATTGGCTTCGAGATCGTTAATCAAAAAGGCCTTCTTGATCTTGAGCTCATCGGCCAGACGCTTGGACTCGATGATCCAGGGAAGATTGGAAGCCTCCACCCGCCCGTTGCGCACCGGGCCCGCTATTCCAAAGCAGGCAGTGTCAGGATGCAGGTTTGAAGTGTCCACGAATTTGGTCACGATCTCGTCCAGGCCGGAGTACTCGCGGCTGGGAAAGATGGATGCGGAGACCAGACTGAAGCGGCCATCCACAGCGTCAAAAAATGCCAGCCGGGTGTGGGTACCTCCAATGTCGCCTGCCAGAATCATTTCTCGAAATTCCTCCAGTGGCGGCCGTCGCGTTCCAGCAGGTCTTCGGCCTCTTTGGGGCCCCAGGTGCCGGCAGCGTAGTTGGGGAAATTGCGTGGCGGCAGCGCCTTCCAGACGTCCAGGACGGGGCTAACCACACACCATCCGGCTTCGACCATGTCTGCACGCTGGAACAGGGTGGCATCGCCGATCATGCAGTCGTGCAGCAGGCGCTCGTACCCGGTGCTGGGGATGGCTCCGAAGTAATCGGAATATTCGAAGCTCATGTTCACCGCGCCCAGCCGCATTGCCGGTCCCGGCACTTTGGCAGCAAAGCGCAAAGAAATGCCTTCTTCCGGCTGGATATGCAGCACCAGCTGGTTGGGCATGAGGTTCTCTACCGGGGTGTCGCGGAACAGGACGAACGGCGCGCGGCGAAACTGGATGACGATGCTGGTGCTGCGGCTGGGGAGGTGTTTGCCCGTGCGCAGATAAAAGGGGACGTCAGCCCAGCGCCAGTTATCAATCTGCAGCTTCATGGCGACGAAGGTTTCGGTCTTGGAGTCGGGGGGGACACCGGGCTCCGCGCGGTAGGCAGGCACGCGTTCTCCGCCGACGATGCCCTCGCCGTATTGGCCGCGAACCGTTCGGGTCAGCACGTCTTCCGAACTCATGGGCTGGATGGCATGCAGGATCTTTCCCTGTTCGTCGCGGACGGCGTCGGCGCGAAATGATACCGGCGGCTCCATTGCCGTCAGGCTGATGAGCTGCATGATGTGGTTGGGCACCATGTCCCGCAGGGCGCCGGCCTTGTCGTAATAGCCGCCGCGCTTCTCCACGCCCACCGTTTCCGCTACCGAAATCTGTACGTGATCGATGTAACGCCGGTTCCAGATCGGTTCGAAGATTCCGTTAGCGAAGCGCAGCGCCAGAATGTTCTGGACGGTTTCCTTCCCCAGGTAGTGGTCGATACGGTAGATCTGCTTTTCCTCGGCCACCCGCAGGAGCCGCTGGTTCAGCAGCCGGGCCGATTCGAGGTCATGGCCAAAAGGCTTTTCGATGACCACTCGCCGCCACCGTGGACCCTCCTGCTGCATGAGCCCGACCTCGGCCAGTTGCTCCACGGCAGGGCCGAAGTAGTCCGCCGCGGTGGCCAGGTAGTACATGTGATTGCCGTGGGTGGAGTGGTCGCGATCAACTTTGTCCAGCAAGTCTTTCAGTTGCAGGTAAAGGTTCTTGTCGCTCATGTCGCCGCTCAGGTAGTAAATGCGGCGAACGAACCATTCCCAAATGTCGGGATCCACCTTGTCGGTGGCGAACTGTTTGATGTCTTCCGAAACTTTGCCGCGGAAATCCTCGTGGGACAGCGGCGAACGCGACACGCCGATCACGGCGAATTCCCGCGACAGCAAGTCGTACTTCGCCAGATTGTAGAGCGCAGGGATTAGTTTGCGGCGGGTCAGGTCGCCGCTGGCGCCAAAGATCACCATGGTGCAGGGATCGCTCGTCTTGCCGATCCGCTGCTGCTCCATTGCAGGCATGACTTCAGTCTGGGCCATATCTACTTCTTGATCGTTCCCGGTTCGACGTGACCACCGAATTGCTGCCGCATCGCAGACAGCATTTTTTCCGCGAAAGTGTGTTCCTGGCGCGAACGAAACCTGGTATAGAGCGCTGCCGATAGAACATCGACGGGAACCGCTTCGTCAATCGCGGCCTGGATGGTCCAACGGCCTTCGCCGGAATCCTGAACGAATCCGGTGTACTCGGCGAGCGTGGGATTTTCCGCCAGCGCGATTGCGGTCAGGTCGAGGAGCCAGGAACTCACCACACTTCCGCGCCGCCAGACCTCCGCGATGTCGGCCAGGTTCAGGTCATAGCGATGTTCTTCGGGGACCTCTTTGCTGGTGGCGTTGCGGAAGATATCGAAACCCTCGGCGTAGGCCTGCATCAGCCCGTATTCGATTCCGTTGTGCACCATTTTGACGAAGTGGCCGGCGCCCGAAGGCCCGCAGTGGATGTAGCCGTCCTCGGCGGTTCCCGGCATTTTCTCGCGTCCGGGAGTGCGGGCAATATCGCCGCGGCCGGGGGCCAGCGTCTTGAATATCGGATCCAGTTGCTGCACCACATCCTTGGGCCCGCCGATCATCATGCAGTAGCCGCGTTCCAGCCCCCAGACCCCGCCGCTGGTCCCGACGTCAACGTAGTGAATACCCTTTTGCTTGAGCTTGGCGGAACGGCGCACATCATCCTTGAAGTAGGAGTTGCCGCCATCGATGAGGATGTCGCCGGCTTGCATGCGTTGGGCCAGGGCATCGACGGTCTGCTCGGTGGGCCCGCCGGCTGGAACCATCAGCCAGGCGATGCGGGGCTTGCCCAGTTTGCCCACGAAGTCATCAAGAGAAGCGGAGCTGATCGCGCCCTCGCCGGAAATCTTTTTTACATTGTCAGCGCTTAGATCGGTGACCACGAGTTCGTGTCCGCCGCGCATCAGGCGGCGCGTCATATTGGCGCCCATCTTGCCCAGACCGACCATTCCCAGACGCATAAATCCGCTCCTTATCCGATATTAAATCGTTTCTATAGCCCACCGCCACTGCTTTCGGCGGCCATAGTGTAAACCAGTGTAGTATCCCGGGACGAAAATCAGGTTAGAGCTTGATGAAACGCGGCCGACAACCGGCCGAGGACGGCTGCCGGGGTCTTGCCCAGACCGACATGCAAGGCCCGGCGCCCACGTTCACCTAGCTGCTGGAAGTGTCCCTGGGCTCTTACGGCCGCCACTGCGCGCAGTTGACCGCTGTGGGCGACCTGCTGGGCGATGAGTGTGCAGCCAGCCCGTCCAGTTGGCTTCGCCCGCCCCGGTTCAGCGCGAAGCATCGTGCTGCCAGAAACTACGGATCTTGTCGCCCGCGCGCCAATCTTCAATACTCGCCTTTGCCGTGGCCGCCGGGCCCCGGTTTGGAGGTCTGCAGACTGACTTCCGGGCTCATTTGGACTTCGAACTCTTTTCTACTGCCTCAAGCAGCTTGTCGAAGGCCTCGGAGAAGAGACGCACTCCGTCATCGGTCAACTTGTCCGTTACATCTTTCATCGAGATGCCAAGTTTGGCCGCGGTTTCCATGGTCTTGTGGGCCGCCGGCAGATCTTCGGTAAGGCTTTGCCGTGGCTTCCCATGATCGCGGAAGGCGTCAAGCGTTGCTGGTGGAATGGTGTCAACCGTGTCCGGCCCGATCAGTTCCTCGACGTACAGCACATCGCGGTAAGCGGGGTTCTTGGTGCTCGTACTGGCCCAGAGCACACGCTGCGTCTGTCCACCCTTAGCCGCCAGCGCCTTCCAGCGAGGTGTGCTGAATATGGCCTGGTACTTTTCGTAGGTCTGCTTGCCATTCGCAATCGCGACTTTGCCCTGGACGCTCTTGAGTTGCTCCTGTTCCCGCGCATCTTTCGAAGCCTTGAGCCGGGTGTCGATGATGGCATCTACGGCGGAGTCAATGCGGCTGATGAAGAAGCTGGCCACGCTGGCCATCCGGCTGACGTCGCCGCCGCCGGCGGCATATTTCTCCAAGCCGGCGATGTAGGCTTCCGCCACCTTGACGTAAACTTGCTGCGCGAAGAGCAGGGTCACGTTCACATTGATGCCTTCGCTGATCGCCTGCTGGAAGGCGGGGATGCCTTCGGTGGTGCCGGGAATCTTGATCATTACATTCTCGCGCCCCACGGCCTTCCACAATCTACGCGCCTCCTCCAGTGTGCCCTTGGTGTCGCGGGCGAGGTGAGGCGAGACTTCGAGACTGACATAGCCATCGCGCCGCTTCGAGCTCTGATAAACCGGACGCAGGAAGTCGGCGGCGTCCTGGATGTCGCGGATGGCCAGGATCTCGTAACGCCCCTTGGCATCGAGATCGGTCCGCGAGCGCAAGGAGTTGAGCAGATCGTCGTACAACGAACCGCCGGCAATCGCTTTTTCAAAGATGGTCGGATTGGAAGTCATGCCTCGGAGTCCATCTTCGTCGATCAAGCGTTTCAGTTCGCCGCTGGTAAGCAGGTCGCGGCGGATGTAATCCAGCCATACCGACTGACCGAATTTCAAAAGCTCTTTGAGGGGGTTGGTGGCTTTGGCGGTTTCGAGAACTCCTACTGGTTGCATGTAAACCTCTCTTTTGGTCGTCAGTCTTCAGTCGTCGGTCGTCAGGAAAAACTGGTTAGGCTCTGCTGACGACTGAAGGCTGACGACCGACGACTGTTTATTTCCCCAATGCTATTCGAGCTGCCGCAACGACGTTCTCTGTGGTGAACCCGAACTTCTTCTGCAAATCCTTGATGGGCGCCGAGGCGCCAAAACGGCGCATCCCTATGACGATTCCGGATGGGCCCACATATTGCGACCAGCCGAAGGTAGCGGCCTGCTCAACCGCAACCCGCGCCCTTACGTCAGGCGGCAGAACCTTGGCCTTGTATTCGTCGCTCTGGTGGTCGAAAAGATTCCACGACGGCATGCTTACTACGCGTGCCTTGATGCCTTCAGCTTTGAGTTGTTCGTAGGCGCTTACGCACAGCGAAACTTCACTACCACTGCCCATCAGGATGACTTCCGGCTTGCCGTCGGGCGCGTCGGCCAGGATGTACGCACCTTTAGCAACCCCTGAAGCTGCGCCATACTTCGAGCGATCGAAGGTGGGAACGGCCTGCCGGCTGAGCACCAAGGCTGCAGGCTCATGCTGTAGCGGCAAGATGACCTTCCAGGCCTCGACGACTTCGTTGGCATCTGCGGGACGCATCAACATCAAGCCGGGAATGGCGCGCAGCGATGCCAACTGTTCGATCGGTTGGTGCGTCGGACCGTCTTCTCCGAGGCCGATGGAATCGTGGGTCCAGACATAGATGGTGGGAATCTCCATCAGAGCGGCCAGCCTGACCGAAGGCCGCATGTAGTCGCTGAAGTTGAAAAAGGTTCCTCCGAAGGGCCTTACCTTCGACACAGCCATGCCGTTCAGGGCCGCGGCCATGCCGTGTTCGCGCACGCCGAAGTGGAGGTTGCGCCCGCCGTAGCTGCCCGCCTGGAAGTCTCCGGCTCCTTCGAACTTGAGCCGGGTCCGGTCGGAACCCGCCAGATCGGCGGAGCCACCTACCAGCCACGGAACGTTTTCCGCGACCACGTTCAAGACTTTCCCCGAACTCTCGCGGGTGGCGATGCCCTTTGCGTCCGCCGGAAAGGTGGGGAGGTTCTTGTCCCAGCCGTCAGGTAGTTCCCGCTGTTCCATGAGCTTGATCTGGCCTGCCAAGTCGGGATACTTCTTTCCGTAATCCGCGAACAGCGTCTCCCACTTCTGGCGCAGCTCCCCCCCACGCTTGCCGATGCCGTTCTTGAAGTTCTCCAGCACGCCGGCGGGGACGAGGAATTTTGCGTCCTCGGGCCAGCCATAGAATTTTTTTACCAGGCGGACTTCTTCTTCTCCCAGAGGTTCGCCATGAGCGGCGCTGGTGTCCTGCTTGTGCGGAGACCCGTATCCGATGTGGCTGTTTACCCGGATCAGAGTAGGGCGGTCCTTTGTTTTCAAGAAGCCGCTGTAAGCGTCCGCCAGCATCTGAAGATCGTTGGCGTCGGTGACGTGTTCCACGTTCCAGCCGTAGGCTTCAAATCGCTTGCCCACGTCCTCGGTGAAGGACACGTTGGCCAGGCCATCCAGGGTGACGTGGTTCTCGTCGTAAATCCAGCACAGGTTGGAAAGTTTGAGATGGCCGGCCAGGGAAGCGGCTTCACTGGCGACGCCTTCCATCATGTCGCCATCGCCGCACAGGGCGTACACGTTGTAGTCAAAGACCTCGAAGCCGGGCCGGTTGAAATGTGCAGCCAGCCATTTGCCGGCAATCGCCATGCCTACGCTGTTGCCAACGCCTTGTCCGAGCGGGCCGGTGGTGGTCTCGACGCCCGCGGTCCAGCGGTATTCGGGATGTCCGGGGGTCCTGCTGTCGAGTTGGCGAAACTTCTTGATGTCGTCAAGCGTGACTGCGAAATCGCCCAGCCGTTCGTACTCGGGATTAATTCCACGCACCTGGGCCAGGTACAGCATGGCGTACAGCAACATGGAGGCGTGGCCGTTCGACAGAATAAAGCGGTCGCGATTGGGCCATACCGGATCGGCGGGGTCGTAGTGCAGGAATTGCTGCCACAGGCTATAGGTTACCGGCGCCAACGCCATGGGCGCGCCCGGATGTCCAGAGTTCGCTTGCTGCACGCCATCCATCGCTAGGGTGCGGATGGTGTTGATGCACAGCATGTCCAGTTGCTTGCCGGTGGCCAAAGTTTGCTCGGTCGCTACCATGAAAACTCTCCCTCTGGAGGGTACGTCATCAACCGACGGGGATGGAAGTGCACCATTCCTTAATACTTCGTTAGGAATGGGAAATACAATCAGCCTATTTCAGTTTATCAATTTCTGCCACCCCGTGCCTCGGCAAGAACCACCGCACCAGAGGTGTGGGTCGGACACTCCCGTCCGACGCCTTTGATTTTGACTCAAGATTTTAAGACGTGATGTGGCCGGTCATAACCGCGGGAGAGCCAGGAGCAAACATGAACAAAGCCACAAACCCAAACAACGTCAAAGGCGTCGGACAGGAGTGTCCGACCCACACAGCTGTCCCTGGATTCTTCTTGGGCCTTCTAGAGGGATAGATGATGGGAGGTGATCTAACGCTTCATCTGGGCCAGGTAGCCATTCTCGTTGTTGTAGCCCTTGGTCGTGCTTTCCACAAATTTGAGGAAATGCCGCAGGTTTTCACGCTCGGTGGGTTCGAGCTCGGAAAACTTAATGCGCACTCCGAAGGATGGACTGCTCTTGGTCACAATTCCGGTAAGGATGATGCCCTTGATCCAGATTTTCCCGTTAGCCAGCCAGAGACCGATTTCCACCGTTACTCCCGAGGGTACGGGAGTGGCGGTTTCGACGAAGCATCCCCCGATGCTGGTGTTGGACAGATTTCCCCAGATGGGCACCGCCGAGTTACCCAGCCGCAACTCAACTGCAACGAAGCATCGCATGCGAGCGTGACGGCGGCGATCCTCGCCCCAGGTAGGGGTGAAGATGTTTGGCTCGAAGGGCGGACTGGCAGCCGGGCTGGTCTCTACCGGCGATGCGGGTGTGGGTTGCTGCACCGGAGCCGGCTGGGCCTCGGGTGTGGGCGAGGCGGTTCCCGAGGCGCCGGCGGCCTTGGCGACGCCGCCCTTGATGTTGCGCATGGCCTCAAGCAGGACCTGGTCACGCTTCTCGACCGGGGCCTCGCGATAGACCTGCAGCAGTTCTCCCAGATGGCTCACAAGGGCGGGATCGGTCAAAAGCTGGGTCCAATCCGCACCAGTGCCGGAATACTTAGGGTCACTCATAAGATAGAAATATTCCCAGGCAACTTTGGTTATGCCTCCACTAGATTGAACCACGATGGCCGCGGGAACAAGATGACTATAGTCACTGGTCGGTGTGACCTGGGATGATTACCAGTCCGGCAAGGTCACTTTTTCCAGAGGGCTCGCCGGGACCGGCTGGAACGGTGATGGTAGGCACCTTCCAGATCGAGGGACAGGAAGTTCATTGCCCTCAACGGTGGCCCAGTCTTCTCTTTCACCGAGGCCATATCATTTGCCGTCAACTGCGAGACCCAGGAATGCGAGAACCAGGAAGAGGAAGAGGTGGATGCGTACCGGAAAAAGCTCACCGCAGGAGGTGGAAAAGAGGTGGAATCCGGCTGGTTCAAAGACAAGTTCGGCCTGTCGTGGCAAATCGTTCCTGCAATTCTGGCAAAGTTGATGGAGGACAAAAACCGCAAGAAGTCCAAGAGCGTGATGCGGGCGATGCTCAAAATGAAGAAGATTGATATTGCGGGTTTGAAACGAGCATACGAGGCAGAATGACAGCGTCAACCAGCAAGGCGGCTTGCGGCTGGACTGTCATCAGGCGGCAGGAATTTGGTGCGCCCGGAGAGATTCGAACTCCCGACCTATTGCTCCGGAGGCAATCGCTCTATCCATCTGAGCTACGGGCGCGTTGTGCCTAATTATACATTCCTCCAATTGTGCTGGCTGGAGTGTGCTCCTAGAGCAAGATCCCGCGCAGGATGACCTGAGCCACCGAGAAGTAAATCACCAGGCCGGTGACGTCCACGAGCGTGGCGACAAAGGGAGCCGATGCACTCGCGGGATCAAGACCGCAACGACGAAGCAAGAAGGGAAGCATCGATCCCGCGCTGGTGCCGAACATGACCACCCCGATCAAGCTGCATCCGATGGTGAGTGCCACGACGACGTAGTGCGGTCCGTAGGTTCCGCGCAGCGCATGCCAGAGGAAAATCCGCGATATCCCTATGACCCCAAGGATCACTCCCAAGGTCAGGCCCGCCGCCAGCTCGCGGCGAATGACGCGGAACCAGTCCTTGAGTCGAATTTCCCCCAATGCCATGGCCCGGATGACCAGGGTCGTGGCCTGCGAGCCAGAGTTCCCTCCGCTGCTGATGATGAGGGGAATAAACAAAGCGAGCACGACGGCGCGCTCGATTTCACTGGAAAAGAAACCCATGGCGGTGGCCGTCAGCATCTCGCCCACGAAAAGAATGGCGAGCCACCCAGCCCGTTTGCGAACCATCTGACCGAACGTCACTTCGAGGTAGGGACCGTCCAGCGCCTCCATACCGCCAATCTTGACAATGTCCTCTCCGGCTTCCTGCTGAACCAGTCCGGCAACGTCAGCGCTGGTGATGATGCCCAGCATGCGACCCTCCGGACCAAGCACGGGTACCGCCAGCAGCCGGCGTTTCGCCAGTAATTGAGCGACGGTCTCCTGGTCAGCATCTTCCAGTACAAAGACGTAATCGGTGCGCATGATCTCGCGGACCTTGCGGGACCTTTCCGCAGAGAGCAGTTCACGGAATGAAACCACTCCCATCAGATGTTGCGCCTCATCCAGCGTGTAGGCGTAGTAAATCATCTCGACCTGACCAGCCTGTTGCCGGATCTCGGCGATAGCCTCTTCTACTGTGATGTCTGGTGAAATCCGCACGTAGCCGGCGTGCATCAAGGCGCCTGCTTCATCTTCCGGATAGGGGGAGGCGGAGCGTCCGTGGCGGCTTCGCTCGGCGACGACCGTCACTTCCATTTCGTTGGCTCGCTGCAGGACCTGGTCGGTAAAATCCAGCCCGGGAAACCAGCGCCTGGGAGACTCGGTGCTGCGATTCAGGAAGAGTTGGGTAACGCCGTTCTTGCGCGCATAGTCGACCAGGGTCTGCGCCGGATCCAGGCCGTGAATGACCTCCGTAGCGATGCGCAAATTCTCGGCAAAGCGGAGGTGGCGATCAACCGTCGGGCGGTCCTCTGCGTGCACCCCCGGCGATTCCTCTTTGGAATGAACGTACACGGCCATGCAGACGGCTTGCAGATGGTCGGCCACGCGTCTCGCCCGACGCAACAACATGGCTGTGGATGGGTCAGCCGTGATGTTGACCAGTATTTTTTCCGCTTGCGCCTCGGAGGGCTTGACCTTTCCTGTCTGACGGGCTTCCAGTACTTGTGCGGTCTGGCGGATGGCCAATTCCCTTAAAGCAACCAGGACCGGTTCCTGGAAGAGTTGTCCGAATTCGCTGGTTGCCCGGTCCGGCGGATAGATGGCACCGCGTTCCAGGCGGTGAAGCAAGGCCCGTGGTGTGACGTCGACGATCACTACTTCGTCGGCCTGCTGGAAAAGCCAATCGGGCACTGTCTCGCGGACGCGTAACCCCGTAAGCTGCCAGATCTGGTCGCTCAGGCTGGCCAGATCCTGTACGTTCATGGTGGTGAGAACGTCGATGCCAGCCTCGAGTAGCACCTGAACGTCTTGCCACCGCTTTTGCCGCGCCGAGCCGGGAGCGTTCGAATGTGCCAATTCATCTACCACGCAGACTCGCGGACTCCATCGCAAGACGGCATCGACATCCAACTCTTCCGCGGTACTGCCACGGTGCACAACTCGTGTCAGAGGAACGGCCTTGAGTCCATCCATCCGCTCGCGAATGTCGTTGCGTTGGTGCGAGTCCACAAACCCGATGACAAGGTCGATTCCACGAGCGGTCAGTGCTCGCGCGTCCTCCAGCATCTGATAGGTTTTCCCGACACCCGGGGCGTAGCCGAGATAGATCTTGAGATGACCTCCAACGGTTAGGTGAGTCATAGCTTTGCCCTTCGCCTCGAGGAGCCTCGGGTCAGTGGGGGAAAACGCGAACGTCCATACCTTCAGCGGCTCTTATCAAACGGCTCACTGGAGTTCCCCACAGGCGCGCTCTCCAATCTTTTTTCGTGCTGTGTCCGACAAAAATCTGGGTCACGCCGTGGGAGCATGCATATTGCACGATAGATTCGACTGGATCGTCAGACTCCAACACATCCACCTGGGCGCCAGCCTCGCGCGCGCGGGCCAGTTTTTCTTCCATGGCCTTATGATCTTCCTCGGAAGAGTTTGGCAGTCTCACACCAATGGCCATGACATCGCAGTGAAAGCGGGCCGCGCTTTGCCGGGCGCTGGCGATCATGCGATCGGGGTTGGCATAGGCGGAAAGGCAGACAAGAAAGCGCTCATGGGCTGGGGATGCGGACTCGATCTCGTGAGAGCGCAAATAGCGTTGCAGTCCGGCATCAATCACATCGGCGGAGAGAACCAGGGCCATCTCCCGCAGCGCCGAAAGTTCCGGAGGCGCACCCTCCGTAGGAGCATCGACGACCACGATTTCATCCGCCGTGTTGAGGAATTCCCGGGGAATGGTTTGACTCACCGGCCTGCCGGTCAGCTTTTCCACCGCCTCGCGCTGGTCGGCGATGTGCTGCAGATTTACCGAAGCGACGACGTTGATGCCGTGGGCCAGCAACTCCTCGACATCCTCCCAGCGGTGAGTGTTGCGGCTGAACGGGTTATCGTAAGCCAGCCCATCGACCACACAAACTTGCGGATGACGCTGCAGTATCGCCGGGACATCGATGACAGGAACGCCTTCAACGTCGATAGTGGGAACAATTTCGAGCGAGCTCAGGATGGGTTTGATTTCTGCCGGGACTTGAGGTTGAAGGGCCCCCACGACGACGTCTTGTCCGCGCTCCTTCCGCCGCCGCGCTTCGTCAAACATGCGGAACGACTTGCCCACGCCTGACGCATAGCCCAGAAATACTTTCAACCGCCCCCGGGATGAGTCGCGTGGGGCAGTGCCAGGGCGAATTGGTTCAGCACCAGACATGGCTCGGGGATTGTAGCGCAGCCACGGCACGCGCGAAACCCTCAAGGACAAAAGGGGCGCTCGCTCTGGCAGCCGTTAGTATTTTTGATCTTGAAGCCGGATGAAGTTGGATTGACCGAGCGTCGGCTCCAGCCCACACGCTCAATGCACAACCATCGATCATGACCGATCTACCGGAGATGACGGATAAGACTTGAGCTGACAGGCCCGGACACAACTGTGGAGCGTCGAGTCCCGGAGCGAAAGCCTCCGATGCGTTGGCTCGCAGGTAACCCTTGTGGGCTGGGAGAGCTAGAGATCGGCGGTATTCCGATCAGGTGTCGCCGATGACTAGTAACGCCCTCGGCCGCCACCGCCACCGCCGCGGCCGCCGCGATCCCGTCCTCCGCCGCCTCCGCCTCCGCCACGTTCCACCTTGGGACGGGCTTCGTTGACGTTCAGAGTGCGCCCGCCTACCTGGGTGCCGTTCAGGGCAGCGATCGCTTTGTCTCCTTCTTCCGTGTTGGTCATCTCCACGAAACCGAACCCGCGTGAGCGGCCGGTGTCCCGGTCGGTCATGATGCTGACGCGGTCAACCTGCCCGTGCGCCTCGAACATCTGCCGCAGCTCTTCCTCTGAAGTATTGAAGTCGAGGTTCCCTACGAAAATATTCTTCAAGCGAGTCGCCTCTAATTGAGCTATCTGAGAGTGACTGACTTCGGCGGAAAAGCAAGGGCTGGTTGGCCGTCTTACAGCCGGAGCAGGCGAACAGTCAAATGCGTGGGGAAGTATAGCAGGTCTTTTCCCGGTGGGAAGTTATTCCGTGAACCGGGCCTCGGGCGCGGGTTTTCCTCGATAGAAAGCCGGGATCGCTAGCAATCATCCACTTTCCAGTAGCCTTCACGCTGGTAGCCAATCTGCAGCAGGCGGTTTTTCGGATCGTGTCGTTTCCCGCACCGGGGGCACTTCAGATAGCGGCTCCAGGCGGTTCCCTGGCGATCGTAGTTTTCCGGGACGGCGAAAGTAGTCCCGCAGCTGCAAGGGACGAGGAACATCTTCAGGCGCTTGTCGTCGCCCGTGCTCATTCCGGAAGTATACAATCCCGCACGAACTAACGAGGGTGAGGGTACGCTACTCTTCGACCGTCACCATTGAACTTTTCTTGCTGCGTCTGTTGGCTTGCAGGACTTTTTTGCGCAGGCGCAGTGACTTGGGAGTGACCTCTACGTATTCATCGTCCGTGATGAATTCGATTGCCTGCTCCAGATTCAGGTTGCGGAAGGGAACCAGGCGGATCGCCATGTCGGAGGTGGAGGAACGCATGTTGGTCAGTTTTTTCTCACGCACCACGTTTACGTCGAGGTCGTTGTCTTTGGCGTTTTCGCCTACGATCATGCCTTCATACACGTCGACTGTGGGGCCGACAAAAAGCTCTCCGCGCTCCTGCAGGTTATACAGAGCGTAGGGAGTTGTAACTCCGTTTCGGTCGGAGACCAGCGCGCCGGTAAGGCGATGCGGAATTTCGCCCTGCCACTCGATGTAACCGTCGAACAGGGAGTTCATCACGATGGTGCCGCGGGTGTCGGTGAGCAACTGGCTGCGCAGGCCGATCAGGCCGCGGCTGGGGACGCGGAACTCGATCCGCACCCGGCCGTATCCGTGATTGTGCATGTTGAGCACTTCGCTCTTGCGCGCGCCCAATTGTTCCATGACCACACCGACGAATTCCTCCGGCACGTCCACCGTGAGCTTCTCGATGGGCTCCATCAGCTTGCCATCCACCCGCTTGGTGACGATCTCGGGCTTGCCCACCATGAGTTCGAAGCCCTCGCGGCGCATCATTTCGATCAGGATCGAAAGCTGCAGTTCGCCGCGCCCCATGACCACAAAGGAATCGGTGCTGTCGGTGTCTTCGACGCGCAGGGAGACATTAGTGAGCAGTTCTTTTTGTAGCCGTTCGCGCAGATTTCTGGACGTGACGTACGCTCCTTCGCGGCCGGCAAAGGGCGAAGTGTTCACCGTGAACAGCATGGCGATGGTGGGTTCATCGATCGCGATGTGGGGGAGGGGGGAAGGATTTTCGGCGTCGGTGATGGTTTCACCAATGGTGATGCCTTCCACTCCGGCGACGGCGATGATGTCTCCCAGGGTGGTATCGGTAATGTCCACCCGCTTCAGGCCGGAGAAGGAAAACAGCTTGGTAATTTTCGTTTTGTGCAGCGTACCATCCAGTTTGGCGATGCCAACATCTTCGCCGGTGTGCATGGTTCCGTTGAACACGCGAGCGATGGCAAGTCGCCCCAGGTAGTCGCTGTAATCGAGGTTGGCCACAAGAATTTGGAGTGGCCCGGCGGGATCCCCTTTCGGTTCCGGGATCGTGGTGACGATGGCTTCGAACAGCGGCTGCAGATCTTCGCCAGCGACCTTGATGTCGGTGGACGCGGTGCCCGTCTTGGCATTGGTATATAAGACCGGAAAGTCGATTTGCTCTTCCTTGGCGTCGAGGTCGATGAAGAGGTCGTACACTTCGTTCAACACTTCCTGCGGGCGGGCATCCGACCGGTCGATCTTGTTGATCACCAGAATCGGAGGCAGATGAGCTTCCAGCGCTTTACTCAATACATAACGGGTCTGGGGCAGCGGGCCCTCGCTGGCATCGACCAGCAACATGACGCCGTCCACCATTTTGAGGGCTCGTTCCACTTCGCCGCCAAAGTCGCTGTGACCGGGTGTGTCCACGATGTTGATCTTTACGTCGTGATAGAAAATGGCGGTGTTCTTGGCTAGAATGGTGATGCCGCGCTCGCGCTCCAGGTCGTTGGAGTCCATGACCCGCTCGATCAAATGCTCATTGGCGCGAAAAGTGCCGCTTTGCCGCAACATAGCGTCAACCAGCGTGGTCTTGCCATGGTCCACGTGGGCGATGATGGCGATATTACGAATGTTTGAGGTCAAAAGTTTGGGTGCCTTCCTGAGGCTGGTTCTACTACCACTTTACTATGTATTTGAGGTTCTGCAGCGAGGTAGTTTCCCGTAGCGATAGGACGTGGGTCGGACACTCTTGTCCGGCGCGTTCGGTATTGAATCATCGATCCAGTGCCGCCCGGGCCAACCTTGAGTATGTTTTTGACTTGCCAATATCACAGTCAAAAGCGTCGGACAAGAGTGTCCGACCCACATGACCAGCCGGCGGGACGCCGGCGCTACAACATCAGGTCGGGTTCAGCTTTTGTCCGCAATCGGTACCAGGTCACAATCGCGGCCAGCGAAAAGATAAAGATGATGGTGGAAATGGCGTTGATCTCTGGAGTGATGCCGCGCCGCAATCGTCCCCAGATTTCGAGCGGCAGCGTGTTGTCGCGCCCGATCAGGAAAAAGCTTACCGCGATTTCGTCCATTGAGAGCGTAAAGATGAGCAGCGCGGCGCCGATAATCGACAGCCGCAGGTTGGGAAGCGTCACGCGCCAAAAGGTCTGCCAGTAGTTCGCACCCAGATCGAGCGAAGCTTCCTCCTGCGCGCGATCAAGCTTCTGTATGCCGGCAAAGACTTCGGTGGTCGCGACCGAAATCAGGGCCGTGCCATGGCCCAGCACAATGGTCAGAAGGCTCAGTTTCACACTGCCTGCCTGGAACAGCATCAGAAGAGAAAGTCCCGTGATGATTCCGGGAAGGATCAACGGGAGCAGCACCAGCCGGCGAAACAGGGCCTTGCCGGGAAAGTTGGCGCGATCGAGTGCCAGGGCCGCGGGAATGCCAAAGGTCAGCGAAATCGCCATGGCCGCAAGAGCCACCAGCAGACTGTTCAGCACCGACGTCCAGATGGCATCATCGGCAAACAGCACGCGATACCAGTTCAGGGTCAAATCGCGCGGTGGAAATCCACCCACGCCCGAACCATTGAACGAATACACGATCAGCGTAACGATGGGCAGATAAAGAAACCCGAAAACGACAATGGCGTGCCAAGGCAACCAGCGCGAAGCAGGCACGGTGTGCTCGCTCTGATTCATCGGAATCTCCATTTCTTTTCCAGACTCTCCGAAAGAAAAAGTAACCCCAGCACGAGCGCCAGCATGCAGAACGAAATCGCGGCGCCCAGGGGCCAGTTATAGGCCGCGCCAAACAGGCTGACCACGATGTTGGAAATCATGATGCCGCTGGGGCCGCCCAGTAAGAGCGGGGCAAGAAAATCTCCCAGGCTTAGCACGAATGCGAAGGTTGCTCCCGCCAGAACTCCCGGAATAGAAAGCGGGAAAATTACCCGCCAGAAAGTCTGAAAGGGCGAGGCACCCAAATCGTGCGACGCCTCCACCAAGTTGCGCGGAATGTGTTCCAGAGCTGCGTAAATCGGCAGGAACGTGAACGGCGTGTAGATATGGGTAAGCGTCAGCACCACGGCGAACGGACTGTATAACAGGAAATCCAGGGGATGGCGGGTGAGATGCACATATTGCAGCAGCGTATTGAGAACGCCGTCACTGCCGAGGATGGTTTTCCACGCGTAGGCACGCACCAGGTAGCTGACCCACAGCGGGATGATCACCAGTTGGTAGAAAAGATCCTTTCTTCTTTCCGCATGAAACGAGAGATAGTAGGCCAGCGGATAGCCCAGCAATAGAGAGAAGATTGTCACCCGCGCCGCGATCCACATCGAGCGCAACAGGGTTTGCCAGTAGACATTCACCTCCATGAGCTGGCGGTAATTTTCCAGGGTCCAGGCATGGACAATTTCTTGGGACGACGAGACCGACCAGAAGCTGTAACAAAAAAGAAGGGCGTAGGGCAGGAGGAGAAACACTGCCACCCACAGCAGCGGTGGTACGGTAATCGCGGCTCGATAGGCGCGGGAGAACATAAGAATTAAAATCAACAGCGGCGGGCGAGGACGCCCGCTCCACACACGTTCAGGTCTTTTCCGAGGCGCGGACCGGCACCGCATCGGCCGAGGAAAACTCAAGGTCCAGATCTCCCGTCCAGCTTTCCCGGGCGGCGGCGCGAATTGAAAGCACGAGGCCATCGGCACACTCAACCTGCAACAGTTCTGTGGCCCCGTGAAATGCCTGACGTACAATTTGGGCGCGAAAGCGCACAATCGCGCTGCCGCTGCTGGATCCCGCGATGCGGATATTTTCAGGACGCAGCGAGAACAGGCCGGGGCCGTCCCGCAATCCGGTCCGCCAGGAGAGCGAATGGCAGCGCGCTACTCCATCCTTTACTTCACCGCTAAGCAGATTGGTGTGGCCGATGAACTGCGCGGTGTAGGCGGTAGCCGGCCGGTTGTAAATCTCTCGGGGAGAAGCGACCTGTTCCAGTTCCCCCATGCGCAGCAGTGCGATGCGGTCGGACATGACCATGGCTTCTTCCTGGTCATGAGTAACGAAGACAAAAGAGATTCCGACTTCGCGCTGCAGCGATTTCAACTCCACCTGCATCTGGCGACGCAGGCTGGCATCGAGCGCGGAGAGAGGCTCGTCCAGCAGCAACAACCGGGGGCGGTTCACCAGGGCGCGCGCCAGGGCGATGCGCTGCTGCTGTCCGCCGCTGATCTTTGCCGGCTTGGCAGCGGCGAAGGCAGCCATCTTGACCATATCTAGTGCCTGCTGCACCCGGGTCGAGATTTCCTGCTGGGGCAGCTTTGCGACCTTCAGCCCGTAGCCCACATTTTCCGCGACTGTCAGGTGAGGAAAGAGGGCGTAGTGCTGGAAAACGGTGTTGACGCGGCGCCGGTATGGCGGCAGATTGTCGAGGCGCTCGCCCGCCATCAGAATTTCGCCGGAGCTGGCAGCCTCGAAACCGGCGATGATGCGCAGCAGAGTAGTCTTGCCAGACCCGCTTTCGCCCAGGATAGTGAGGAATTCTCCCTCAGCGACTTGCAGAGAAATATCGCGCAGCACAACGTTTTTCGCGAACGATTTGGCGACACTACGGATATCAAGCAACGGTGATGCCGACGATGGCGTCGGGCCGGTGGTTGCGGGTTCGCTCACTGTGGCCAAGGTCGTGCGTAAGCATTTCGTAGCGCCGGCGCTACTTTATTACTGTGCTGCTTTTACTTCATTCCAGACCTCGTTGTACTTGGCGCGGCGTGGAACGTTCTGCCAGAAGTAAAGACGCTTCTGATAATTGTCCACGTCATCGAGGTGCAGGTTTTTGATTTCGTCCGGCGTCATGAATTGTGCCGCCTGCGGGTTCGCCGGAGTGTAGCCGGTCACATCTGTGACCCTCTTCTGGGTTTGCGCCTCAACCATGTACTCCAGGAATTTGTGCGCCAGGCCTTTGTTCTCGCTTCCCGCCGTGATCATCAGGTGATCAATCCAGCCCGTGGTGTTTTCCCTGGGAATAGTTTCGCCGACCGGAAAATTGAGCTTGCGGAGCTGGTTAGTCATCAACGGCCAGCCCATGGCGGCGACCACTTCGTGGTTCTGGAATAGATTCGTCAGTTCGCCTCCAGTGGACCACATTTTGCGGATGTTCGGCTTCAGTTCCAGGAGCTCTTGTTTGACGGCGTCGAGCTGTTCGTCGGTCAAGTTGTAGAGTTGCGAGGGATCAGGCTTGTCGTAGCCCAGAATTTGCGCCGCCATGTACACGGTTGAAAGATCGTCCCACACTGAAATTTTGCCGCGATACCTGGGGTCCCAGAGGACGGTCCAGCTCTCCGGTGGTTTGGGGAAAACCGTGGTGTCGTAGATGAGGGGGTCCGGTCCCCACATGAAGGGCACGCCGTACACGTGTCCTTTGATGCGCACCAGGCCCAGAGAAGTGAGTTGGGGCGAGAGTTGGCCGTAGCTGGGAATCTGCGAAAGATCGAGCGGCTGGGCCAATCCCGCTTCAGCGATGGAGGTAGCGACATCGCTGGACGGCGAAATCACATCGTAGTTTCCCGCGCTGCCACCGCGCAGCTTGGCGACCAGTTCATCGCTCGATCCCATGTAGGAGGCGGAAACCTTGCAATGATATGTTTCTTCGAAGGCGTGCACGAAGGACGGATCGGCATAACCTTCCCAGACCAGCAGGTTCAGCGTAGGAGTCTTCTTGCCGCAGGAAATTAAGAGAACGATGGCGGCAAACAATGAAAGCAAAAACGCCGAACGCCGGATCATCACTTCGTCTCCCCTGTAACCGGCTTATCCGGTGCCTGATAAACAACTTTTCCGCCAACCATGGTCAAAGATACTTTCATGTCCGCGACCTTACTGGGATCGAGCTTGAACAGGTCCTGGGAAAGTACAATCAGGTCGGCCAGCTTTCCGGGTTCGATCGAGCCTTCCGTTTTTTCACGATGTCCCGCAAACGCTGCGCCCAGAGTATAGGCCTTGATGGTGTCTTCGAGACTGACGCGCTCCTGCGGCACAAAGCCGCCGGGAGGATCACCTTCCGTCGTCTTCCGGGTGAGTGCATTCTGCACTCCCGGCCAGGGATTCAGCGTCACCACCGGCCAGTCGCTGCCGAAAGCAAGCACACCGCCCGTGCTCTCGATGCTGTGCCATACCCAGGCCCGTTGCGCGCGCTCAGGGCCCACGTTGCGAGCCCAAATTCCCAGCGTGTCTTCGTCGGGATAAGCGTGCAAGGGCTGGAAGCTGGCGATGACTCCCAGTTTGCCGAAGCGTGGAATGTCCTGCGCGCTGATGGTTTCGATGTGCTCGATGCGGGGACGCATGTCCTGGGTGTGATTGGTTTCCGCCGCGCCCTGGTAGGCGTCGAGTGCCAGCCGCACCGCTTTGTCGCCGATGGCATGGGTAAAAATCTGTAACTTGCGGCGGTCGAGTTCAGTAATGGCCTGCTTGTACTTCGCCGGGTCCCAGAACAGTTTGCCGATCTTCGCCGGATCGTCGCTATAGGGTTCGAGCATGGCAGCGGTGTGGGCCTCCACCACGCCGTCGAGCATGGTCTTGACCACGCCGCCCGAAATCCAATTGTCTTGATAAGTACGGCGCGCCTGCTCGATCTTTTCGATCTCCTCCGGTCTGAGTTCGGGCGGGTCGAGAAAGTAGGCAATGTAGAACCGCAGCGTCAGCTCCTGCTTCTGCCGCAACTGGTTGTAAAGGTCGAGCCATTCGAAATCCCCGCCGGCGCTGTGTACCCGCACCAGGCCAAACTTGTTGGCCTCGCGCATTCCCAGGCGAAGGGCCGCCAAACGTTCTTCCTCAGTCGGCTTGGGAGTGAACTTGTTGATGAGGTCATCGGCCGATTCCTGAAGCGCTCCCGTGGCTTCGCCTTGGGCATTGCGCACGATCCTGCCGTTGGGAGGGTCAGGCGTGTCGCGTGTGATGCCTGCCATCTCCAACGCCTTGCTATTAGCCCAGGAGCTGTGACCGTCGAAAGCGCGCAGGAACACCGGGCGGTCGGGAACCACTTCGTCTAGGAACTTCTTGTCTGGCAGAGCGGAGGGCCCGAATGTGGGATAGGTCCAGCCCATACCCAGAACCCATTTTTCTTCCGGATGAGCGTCGGCGAATGCTTTCACCCGTCGCTGGATCTCAGCCACAGATTTGCTTCCATTCAGATCCACCTGGGTGAGGCCGATCGAACCTTCCATGAAGTGGATATGACAGTCAACGAAACCCGGCAGGACCAATTTGCCTTGGGCGTCGATGACTTTCGTCGCAGGTCCGCGAAAAGCTGCAATGTCTTTCGCTTTCCCTACGGCGAGGATTTTTTCTCCCTGGATGGCGACGGCTTCCGCCCAGGGTTGCTTTGCGTTCATGGTGTAAATCCGCGCGTTCACAATGACCGTGTCTGCCGGCTGCGAGGGACCTGCCCAGGAGCTGCCTAACAGGGCGAGCGCAACCAGAAAGATTGGAAGACAACGCCGGCTGATGTGAGCCTTCCCGGATTCGACCAAGATTCTCCCCCGTGCTTCGTTTTCAGAATTCCGCCCGCTAGAACGTAGGCGGCGTATTGACCCACAGCACCCAGGTTTCGCTGCGCCCCGGGTTTTTCCAGCTATGCGGCGTGGCGCTCTCGAAATAGAAACTGTCGCCCGGCTGAAGATGGTACTCCTCTTCGTCCAGAGAAATCTGCAATTCTCCCTGCAGGATATAAAGAAATTCTTCGCCTTCATGATGGTAAGACTCGCCGCTGCCGGAGTGAGGAGCGATGCGGAACAGGTGCGGCTCCATCACGGTGTTGCCCCAGGCCAGCAACTCCATGCGCACACCAGGGCCCGCTTCGAGCACCTTGCGCTTGTCCGGCGACACCAGACGCACATTCGATTCCGCAGGATCAAAGAAGTCCAGGATGTTGGTCTTGTAGAACCGCGCCAGCTTGCGCAAGGTCGAGACCGAAGCGCTCATGTGCGAGCGCTCCAGTGCGCTCAGGAACCCCAGCGAGATTCCCACCGCTTTTGCTACCTGCGCCAGAGAAAGGCCGCGGCGGATTCGCAGCTGGCGCAGGCGCGTGCCGATCGCATTGGAGGCGCCATTCGAGGCGGACCGCAGCAGGCCGTCGCGCTTCAGAAGTTGCACGATGGCCGGCGCGTTCATGCCGCGCACCTTGCGCAGGAAGCGCGCCCGCTTGAGCAGTTTCACGTCTTCCGGAGCGTACAGGCGATACTTGCTGGCGGTGCGGTGCGGACGCGTGAGACCCAGGCTCTCCCAGGAGCGGATGACGGATGGGGAAACGCCGACCAGGCGTGCCACATCGCCGATTTTCAAGTAGCGTTTTCGCTCCGCCGGCTTCATTCCCGAACCCTGATTCCCGCGAATTTACCGATCAGCCGCAGCGCTATTTTTTGCTTGACAGTTTGCGGATATTGCCTCTAACCTTGCGCGATTATAGCAAGGTTTGCTATGTACACAAGCTTTGCTTTTTCAACTTGAAAACTCCACTCCCGCACCACGGAGATTCCCATGCCTTCGTCGACAGAGCGCTGGACGAGCCGCTGGCTCGTCGTCCTGTTTTGTCTTGCCTTTTCCACTTTCCTTCTGGCCCAGAGCACCGGCGGCAGAATTCTGGGGCGTGTGGCCGACCCCAGCGGCGCGGTGCTGGGCAACGTAAGAGTCACGCTGGTGAACGAAGCCACCGGCGTCAGTCGCGAAGCCATGACCAGCGACAGCGGTGATTATGTTCTGGTTGAGGTACAGCCGGGCAGTTACCGGGTGGAGTTTGAGGCGCGCGGCTTCAAGAAGAATGTACAGAAGAACGTGGTGGTGCAGGTCAACCAGGTGGTCACTTTGAACTCCACCCTGCAAATTGGCGGCACACAGGAAGTCGTCGAAGTAACGGGGGAGGCGCCGCTGGTTGAGACCACCAGCACGCAGATGGGCGCGGTGGTGAACCAGCGCGCTGTCTCCCAGTTGCCGCTGAACGCCCGCGATACTTACCAGTTGCTGCAATTGCAGCCCGGGGTGCAGTCGCAAACCGGTTCCGACCTCTTCTACGGCAGCGACAACGCCGGTGTGGTTTCGGTGAATGGCGGCCGCGGACGCTCCAACAACTTCAGCGTGAACGGCGGCGACGCTAACGACCAGTTCGCCAATCTTCCCGCGGTGCAGCCTTCCCCTGATTCCATTGAAGAGTTCCGGGTGCTGACCAACACGTTCGATGCGGAATACGGGCGCAACTCCGGTGCCGTGGTCAACGTGGTGACCAAGTCCGGGACCAATACCTTTCATGGGAACGTGTACGAATTTTTCCGCAACAAGGTGCTGAATGCGACCGGTCCGCTCGACAGTGAAAAGCCTGATTTCAAACAGAACCAGTTCGGAGGCACGTTCGGCGGTCCCATCAAGAAAGACCGGACATTCTTCTTTGCTTCCTACGAGGGCCGGCGCATCCGCCAGGGAATCTCGTCCGATTCGATCGCGGTGCCCACGGCCGAGGAACGCGCCGGCGATTTTTCCGGCCAGAGCGTGTTTTCAGGTGCCCTGAACGACCAAACCGTTGCCGACACGTTGAACGCCCGCCCCGGTTGCACCGCTGCGGTCCAGACCGCTGGCGGCGACCCCATCGCGGCCGGGACCGATTTTGCGAATATTTTTCCGGGTAACATCATCCCCACTGAGTGTATGGATCCGACCGCGGTGGACCTGATGAACCAGTTCGTCCCCGGATCCAATCGTCCGGATGGAACCTTCCAGACCGTTTCCGGTATCCACCAGGACCGCACTGACCAGTTAACCTTCAAGTTCGACCACCGGATCAATGAGAAGCAGGGTTTTTCCGCCTACTACTATTTCGACGACAGCACGCTGTTCGATCCCTATTCTCGCTTTCAGGCGGGTGGAGCTTCCGTCCTGGGCTTTGGCGCCAATACCAAAGACCGCTACCAGCAATGGAACCTCACTCACAATTGGACGATCAGCAACAATCTGGTGAACGAGGCCCATTTCACCTATTTCCGGGAGGCTCAGAGGAACTTCCTCCATCCAGCGCATACCAATCTGGTGCAAGACTCCTGTGCGACGGTCTCATCGGATGCCTGCTTCAGTGACGGCACTGCGGCCAACGATACTGGCATACATCCCCGGCTCGGCGCCGGCCGCGAAGGTGTGCCCTTTGTGGACGTTTCGGGCCTGTTCTCTTACGGCAATAACTTTGAGGGCGAACTTCCCCAGGTAGGCAATACCTTCCAGTGGTCCGATAGTTTGAGCTGGGTGAAGGGAAGTCACACTTACAAGTTTGGTGTCGATCTGCGCCGCCAGCGCTTTGATCAAACCCTGTACTACAACATTAACGGTCTTTACAGCTATTACGGTGGCAGCAACAACGATGTGGGCAGTGATGACCTGATGCCTAACTACCTGCTGGGACTGCCGGACAGTTTCAGCCAGGGTTCCGCCCAGGTGGAAAACGTGCGCAGCACGATCTTTGCCCTCTTTGCCCAGGACAGCTGGAAAATCAGAAAGAACATAACCTTGAACTACGGGTTGCGCTGGGAGTTGTTTACTCCGCTTACCGACATCAGCAAGCACGTCCAGAGCTTCCGTCCCGGACAGGTCAGCACGATTTATCCCTGCCAGTTCACTGATCCGGTGATGACGTCGATTTTCCAGAATGCCGGAGTGGCCAATCCGGATTGCACCAATACGGGTGTCGTTCCCACGGGCTTGGTGGTGCCCGGCGACGCGGGCGTGCCTGCCGGCCTCACCAGCACCTATTACAAGACCTTCGCTCCGCGGCTGGGAATTGCCTGGAGCCCGGGCGATTCCGGCAAGACCAGCATCCGGGCAGGATGGGGCCTTTTTTATAACCCGATGGAGCAACTGGTGCTGGAACAGTTCAGCGCCGAGCCTCCCTTTGGCGGCAGCAACATCATCAACGCTCCGTTGTTCAACACCCCCTACCTGCAGCAGGACGGCACGCAAAAACCGAATCCCTTCAACGGGATTCTCAACCCTCCGCGGGGACAGCCGGTGGACTGGGCGCTCTACCGTCCGCTCCTGCTGTACGGTCAATTCCAGCCGCACCTGCGGACACAGTATTCGACCCAGTACAACCTGAATATCCAGCGCGAACTGACCCAGGACCTGGTTCTTCAGGTGGGCTACGTGGGATCGCAGGGGCACCGTTTGCTGGCCAGTCACGACATTAACTTCGGCAATGCCCAGTCCTGCGTTGACCTGAACAACATGGCCAACACTTATGGCGATGACAATCTGACCTGCGGCCAGTTCTATGCGGACAGCGCCTTCTTCATCCCGACCGATGAAGGCGGCACGCCGACCGTCGCCCCACCCGGCGGTTTGCATCTGCCCTATGGGCCCGCTGGTTCTAAAACCATCGCGGCAGGCACTCCGATCTCCTCGGTCGCTCCGGGCGGAATCACGCTAGTCGGCCTCCGGCCTTACTCTTCGCCAAACTGCAATCCGCTCGATGGCACCGGATGCCCGCAGGACGGCACCCCCGTTTTTTCCAGCATCTTTGCCGAAGACACCATCGCCAATTCCAACTACAACTCGCTACAGGTCTCGCTAGAAAAGAGGTTTTCGCACGGGGTGCAGGCCCAGTTGGCTTACACTTTCAGCAAGTCTTTTGACCAGGCTTCCAGCTTTGAAGGGGAGTTGAATCCGCTGGATCCGCACGGTACCTACTCGCTCTCCCAGTTCGATGCCCGCCACCGCCTTGTGCTCAGCTACGTGTGGCAGTTGCCGATCCCGAAGTATTCAGGTTTCGCCGGCAAAGTGCTCAGCGATTGGGATGTTTCGGGCATCTACACCTACCAGTCGGGATTCCCCATTCGCATCACGTCCTCTGCCGACAACGAACTGATGTACAGCGCGTTTTTCGAATATCCGGGCGAACCGGATCAACTGGCGCCTTTCCGCAGAACCAATCCGCAAGCCACAGGCGGCTACTGGTTCGATCAAAACAGCTTCACCGAGAATGCTTCCGACAATAGCGCACCGCTTTGTTCTGCGGGCGCCGCGTTCAATTGTTACGATCCCAGCCTGTTTGGCCGGATTGGGAACGCCAGGCGCACCATATGCTGCGGTCCACCTGTAAACAACGTTGACTTTGCCTTGCACAAGGTGCTGCCGGTGGGAGAGGGCAAGCGGTTTGAGTTCCGCGCCGAGTTCTTCAACCTCTTCAACCATTCGCAGTTCAATAATCCGGACGGAAGCACAACCGACGGTTCGGATTTTGGCCGCATCTTACGGGCCAAGCAACCACGCCTGATTCAGCTGGCGTTGAAGTTCTACTTCTAGCCGGAAAGCGTTAGAGTAGAGACAGCTTCCAAACCCGGGCGGCTGCGGTCGCCCGGGCATTCTAATGGCCGCAATCAAAGCGGCTTGAGCCATTCCTGGAGACCCGATGTACCCCGCACTGCAGCAAGAGCTCGAAACTTTCGAGCGCCGCACGCCCAAATCCGCGGCCGCTCACAAGAAAAACCTCAAGCGCATTCCGCTGGGAGTGGCCAGCAACTATCGCGCTTACGATCCCTACCCGATTTTTGTGAAAGAAGGGTCGGGAAGTAAGTTCCGCGACCTCGACGGCAACGAATACATCGACCACAACCTTTGTTTCGGTGCGCTCATGGCCGGACATTGCCACCCCGCCGTCATGAAGGCTGTGGAAAGACGGCTGAGCACTGGCACCATGTTCGGCATGCCGCACGACATGGAGTGGGAACTGGCCGAAGAAATCTGCAACCGCTTCCCGGTCGAGATGGTGCGCTTCGGCAACAGCGGTACGGAAGCCACCATGCACGCCATCCGGCTGGCCCGCGCCGCCACCGGCCGCGACAAGATCGTCAAGTTTGAAGGCGCCTACCACGGCCTGCACGATTCTGCACTGGTCAGCGTGAAGCCGCACGCGCCCGATTACGGCGATGTCAACGCTCCTACCTCGGTCCCCGGTGGACTCGGAGTGCCGAAGTCAGCTGTGGCCAACGTGCTGATCGCAACCTTCAACGATCTGGCCAGCGTCGAACTGCGTTTCAAGCAGAATCCGGACGAGATTGCAGCCATCATCCTCGAACCGATCCTGATGAATGTGGGCTTGTGCATTCCGCAGGCGGGTTTTTTGCAGGGACTGCGTGACATTGCCACCCGCAACGGCGCGTTGCTGATCTTCGACGAAGTGAAGACCGGCGCCAAGCTGGGATGGGGTGGCGCCTCCGAATATTTCGGGGTGAAGCCGGACATGATCTGCCTGGCGAAATCGATTGGCGGCGGCCTGCCGCTGGCGGCGTTTCTCGCGCACAAATCTGTGATGGACCTGATCTCGCAGCACAAGGTTTTTCACGGCGGAACGTACAACACCAACCCGGTTTCAATGGCTGCGGGCCTGGCCACGTTTCGCGAAGTGCTCACCCGCGAGAACTACGTGCACGTGGATAAGCTCAGCAAGCGGCTGACCGATGGCTACAGGAAGATCGTCGCCAAGTCGGGATTGCAGGGCTACATCGCCAGCGCCGGGGCCAACGGTGCGTTGATGCTCTATCCCAAAGAGATTCGCAACTACCGCGACTGGGAAGCCATCGACGTCGACCTGTGGCGGCACTACTGGTTCGCCATGG
Organism: Terriglobia bacterium; assembly: GCA_963758435.1. Classification (GTDB taxonomy): domain Bacteria; phylum Acidobacteriota; class Terriglobia; order Terriglobales; family Acidobacteriaceae; genus JAIQFF01. Next base: position 289,003 of record CAVWVN010000003.1, read on the forward strand.
TCAACCGCGGAGTGATGGCACAGCCTTACTGGTGGGACGAGCAATGGACCATTTCCGTCCAGCACAGCGAGGCTGACATCGACAAACATCTCTCTGCGTTTGAAGATGTGGCTCCGGCATTGGCCAAGGCCCAGCACGAACGTGTTGGCGAAGTAGTAGCAGCAGCGCACTAGGTTTTTGTAGCGCCGCCGTCCCGGTGGCTGTCGTGGGGGTATTCCGCCCCCACGGCGAGGGCAGGATGCCCTCGCGACAGCCGGCAAGATGCCGGCGCTACAAAACCCAAATCCAAGGAGCAGGTATTGTCCGCGAACGATCCTGAGCGGCCGCACCTGAAGCGCGTGCTCGGCCGCGCCGATCTGGTGCTGTTGTTTGTGGTCGCGATTTTCAATCTGAATGTGGTCCCGTCGATTGCGGCCAACGGCGGAGTCACGGTCTGGCTGTGGATCGTATCGCTGCTGTTGTTCTTCTGGCCGCAAGGTATCGCCGTCATCGAACTGGCGCACCGCTATCCCGGAGAAGGCGGCGTTTACCTGTGGGCCAAGGAAGTTTTCGGCGATTTTCACGGCTTCCTGTCGGGCTGGTGCTACTGGACCAACAACATGCTTTACGTCCCGACGGTGATGCTGTACTTCGTCGGCGTGTCGGTGTTCGTTCTGGGCCCCAACCATCAGGCTCTCGCGGATAACAAGCCGTTTGCTTTGGTGGCGTCGGTGGTGCTTCTGGTTGTTCTGGTGGTGCTCAACATCGTGGGCCTGGGCGTAGGGAAGTGGGTCAACAATCTGGGCGGCATTGGGACTGGGATTGCCGCAGCCACGCTGATTGGCCTGGGACTGGTGATCTGGATGCGATTTGGCACCACCGTGAGCGTTGCTGATTTCCGGATTCCAGCGAACCCACGCTTTGTGCTGAATTCGTTTGGCGTAATTTGTTTTGGACTGGTGGGTCTGGAGCTGGCCTCGGTCATGGGAGACGAGATCCAGGACCCTCAACGCACCTTGCCGGGCGCGGTAGCCTGGGGAGGAGTGCTGTCCGGCCTGCTGTACATTGGCGCCACGCTCACCCTGCTGATTGCGGTCAGCAAAGACCAGATCAGCGTGCTGCAGGGCATCGTGCAGGCTGTGGGTAGCATGGCGGAAAGAGTGGGAGCGGGTTGGATCGTAGCGCCCTTTGCCTTGCTGCTGAGTTTTTCGATCGCAGGAATCGGGTCCGCGTGGCTGGGGGGCTCGGCCCGCATCCCCTTCGTGGCCGGACTCGATTCATACATGCCGGCGTGGATGGGGAAAGTGCATCCTCGCTATGCGACTCCCTACGCTGCGTTGATTGTTCACGCGGCAGTTTCCATGGTGCTGATTGTCATGAACTTCGTCGGCGCCGGTGTGCAGGAAACTTTTCAAAAGATGTTGTCGCTGGCCGTGGTGCTGCAGTTGATACCGTTTCTCTACATGTTCGCGGCGCTGATCAAGCTGGCCCTGAATACCTGTGCCGGACCAGGACACTACAGCAAGACGACGTTGATGCTGGCTGGTATCAGCGGCCTGGTGACGACGACGCTGGGAATCGTACTGGTATTCTTCCCGGCGCAACAGATCAGTTCATTGTGGTCGTACGAAGTATGGATGTTTGGCGGCACCCTGTTCTTCATTGGCCTGGCAGCATTTTTCTTCTACGTGTACGGAAGCCGCAAAGCAAAAAGTGTGGTCGCGGGCGACTCGCCCGCGCAGCCGAGCGAAGCTCGGCAATAGGCTAGAGATCGATTCAGGCAGGAGGCCTCATGCCCGGCGGAGTGAAAACCGACGTTCGCACCTACCAGCTTTACATCAACGGCGAGTGGGTTGACAGCAAATCGAACAAGACTTTTCCGGTTTATGACCCGGCCAGCGAAGAAGTGATCGCGCAGGCCCCGGACGCTAACGCCGTCGACGTGAACCGTGCCGTGGCCGCCGCCAAAGCCGCTTTTGAGGATGGCCCATGGGCCACCACGACTGCCCAGGAACGCGGCCGCGTGCTCTTTCGTCTCGCTGAAAAGGTTCGCCAGAACACGGCCATGCTGGCGGAACTGGAATCGCGCAACACCGGCAAGCCGATTGTTGAAGCGGAATACGACATCACTGACGTAGCCACGTGCTTCGAGTACTACGGCGGCCTGGCAACCAAAATTCTTGGATACGTGAATCCGGTCCCGGACAACGCCATGAGCCTCACGCTCAAGGAACCGATCGGGGTAGCGGGCCAGATCATTCCGTGGAATTATCCATTGCTGATGGCGGCCTGGAAACTGGCGCCGGCGCTGGCCGCGGGTTGTACCTGTGTGCTGAAACCGGCTGAGCAGACTCCGATCACCGCCTTGGAGATGGCGAATTGGCTCAGCGACGTGGGCCTGCCACCGGGCGTGGTCAACATCATTACTGGTTTCGGTGAGACTTGCGGCGCCCCGTTGGTACAGCATCCCGACGTCAACAAAATTGCTTTCACCGGCAGCGCGGCGGTGGGAAAGATCATCGTCAAACAGGCTGCCGATACGGTCAAGCGCGTGACTCTCGAGCTCGGTGGCAAATCGCCCAACATTTTCTTCGCCGACGCGGATTTCGAGGCCGCCATTGACGGCGCCCTGTTCGGCGTTTTCATCAATCAGGGCGAAGTCTGTTCCGCCGGCAGCCGCATCCTGGTGCAGAAGCCGATCTACAAGAAATTTGTCGATGCCATGGCCGCAAAGGCCAAGACTATCAAGCTGGGCGCGCCCCTTGATCGCGACACGAAAATGGGGCCGCTGGTGAGCAAGGAGCAGTATGACCGGGTGCGCTCCTACCAGGAAGTGGGAAAAAAAGAAGGCAAACTCGCGGCCGGCGGCGGACGGGCCGAGAAATTTGCCAAGGGCTACTACATCGAACCCACGATTTTCTACGATCTCGATAACAGCGCGCGAATTGCCCGCGAAGAGATTTTCGGGCCAGTGGCCGCGGTGATCCCATTCGAGGACGAGAAAGATGCGGTCAAGATAGCAAACGATTCTCCCTACGGACTGGCAGCGGCGGTCTGGACACGCGATATCTTCAAAGCGTTCCGTACCGTGAAGTCGCTGCGTGCTGGCATCGTCTGGGTCAACCACATGCAGCCTACGTATGTCGAGGCGCCGTGGGGCGGATATAAGCAATCCGGCTTTGGCCGCGAACTGGGTCCATGGGGGATCGAAGAATATCTGGAAACCAAGCAGGTACACATCAATCTGAACGAGGCCCCGATCGGCTGGTACTAGAAACGGCGGTCATGGTCGTTAGTCGTTGGCCAAACCAATAACAAGAACTAACGGCCAACGGCCAACGACCAACGACCAACGACCAACGACGAACCTTGAGAATTGACATGGCAACCATTCAATTACGAACCGCGATACCCGGACCGAAATCGAAAGCGCTGGCTGGCCGCCGTGCCGATGCTATTCCGCGAGGCCTTTCTATTGGCACACCGGTCTATGTGGCCAAGGCGGAAGACGCCTGGCTTGAGGATGTGGACGGCAACCGCTATCTGGATTTTGCCGGTGGCATCGGTTGCCTCAACGTTGGACATCGCCGCGAGCCGGTGGTCTCCGCGGTCAAGGCCCAGGCCGACCGCTTTCTTCACACCTGTGTTCAGGTCACGCCCTACGAGGATTACGTGCGCCTGGCCGAGCGCATGAACCAGGTCACGCCGGGCAAATTTCCCAAGAAGACTCTATTCGTGAACAGCGGCGCGGAAGCGGTGGAGAATGCGGTGAAGATAGCGCGTGCTCATACCGGGCGCTCCGGCATCATCGCTTTCGAGGATGCCTTCCACGGCCGCACCATGATGACGCTGGCGCTGACCAGCAAGACGCATCCTTACAAGGCAGGATTCGCGCCCTTTCCAGGGGATGTTTACCGCATCCCTTACGCCTACTGCTATCGCTGCTCGTATTCGCTGAAGTATCCGTCATGTGACTTGTTCTGCGCCCGCCACCTGGAAGACACCTTCAAGCGCGTAGTCGCGTCGGAGGATGTAGCGGCCGTGATTGCCGAGCCGGTGCTGGGCGAAGGCGGCTTCGTCGTTCCCCCTAAAGATTTCTTTCGAGTGCTGATGGAGATTTGTCACAAGAACGGTGTCCTGTTCATCGCGGATGAAGTGCAGAGTGGATTCGGCCGTACCGGCCGGCTTTTTGCCAGCGAATATTACGGCATCGAGCCGGACATTATGGTGACGGCGAAATCGCTCGGTGGAGGACTTCCCCTGGCAGCTATCACCGGTCGCTCGGAAATCATGGATGCTCCCGGCCCCGGCGGACTGGGCGGCACGTTTGCGGGCAATCCGCTTTCGTGCGCGGCTGCGCTTGCGGTTTTGGACATCTTTGAACATGAAAACCTGCTGGCTCGCGCCAATGAATTAGGAGATCGCTTTCAGAAGCGGGCCCGGCAGTGGCAAAAACGCTGGCCGATGGTCGGGGACATACGCGGCCTGGGCGGAATGCAGGCGATCGAGTTGGTGCGCTCCGCCGACACGCGCGAACCGGCGGGCGAGGAGACCAAGCAAATCACTCAATACTGCTACGAGCACGGTCTGATTACGATCACGGCTGGCTCTTATTCGAACGTGGTACGCGTACTGGTGCCGCTGATCGTGTCCGATCAGCAACTGGACGAGGGGCTGGATGTGCTGGAAGCCGCGCTGCAGACGGTGTGCGAAAAGAAGGGCGTCGTTGCCCAGCCGGTTTAAAGTGTGTGCTCTGTGTGGTCGCGGGCGACTCGCCCGCGAGGCGGAGGGCGAGACGCCCTCCGGACAGCCGGCGGGACGCCGGCGCTACAATATACTTGAGAGAATTTTATGACTGTTGCTACTGCGACTTTGACCAAAGTTCCGAACTTCGTTAACGGGCAGTGGATCGATTCCAAGGCCACGGAATGGCTTGATGTCACCAACCCGGCCACTGGCGAAGTTATTGCCCAGACTCCGCTTTCCAGCGCCGCTGAAGTCGCGGCTGCGATCGAAGCTGCGGCCTGCGCCTTTCCGGAATGGCGGCGCACTCCGGCTGAAGATCGCATTCAGCCGCTGTTCAAACTGAAACATATTCTCGAAGAGCAGATCGAGGACTTGGCTCGTGTTCTCACCACGGAGAACGGCAAGACTTTTACCGAGGCCAAGGCCGAGTTGCGCCGCGCTATCGAAAACGTCGAAGTCGCCTGCGGCATTCCTACGATGATGCAGGGCTACAACCTGGAAGATGTGGCCCGCGGCATCGACGAAATGATGATCCGGCAGCCGCTGGGCGTGGTCGCCGCCATCGTCCCGTTTAATTTTCCGGGCATGATTCCGTTCTGGTTCCTGCCCTACGCGATTGCGACCGGGAATACCCTTGTCCTGAAACCGTCGGAGCGCGTGCCGCTCACCATGAAGCGAGCCTTCGAGATGATGGAAAACATCGGACTGCCCAAGGGCGTAATTAACCTGGTGAATGGCGGCAAGAACGCAGTCAATGCACTGCTCGATCATCCCAAGGTCCGGGCCATCAGTTTTGTCGGATCGACTCCGGTGGCGCGCTACGTGTACGCGCGGGCCGGCGAGAACGGGAAGCGCGCACAGTGCCAGGGCGGCGCCAAGAACCACGTCATCGTGCTGCCTGATGCAGACATGAAAATGACAACTCAGATTATCGGCGACAGCGCCTTTGGCTGTGCCGGGCAGCGCTGTCTGGCCGTTTCCGTGGCGGTGACGATCGGGGAAGCGCAAAAGACATTTCGCGATTCGATCACCGAGGCGGCTGCGTCGTTGCGCGTGGGCAATGGTCTCGACGAGGGTGTGCAGATGGGGCCGGTGATTACGCCTCAGAGCAAGTCACGGGTCGAGAGCTTGATCGCGACGGGCGAGAAGCAAGGGGCAAAGGTCCTGTTGGACGGACGCAACTCACGCATTCCGAGGGGCGAAGCTGGGAACTTCGTGAAGCCGACTGTTCTCGACGCTGTCCCTGCCACCAGTGAACTGACCGAAACCGAAATCTTCGGTCCGGTGTTGAGCCTGGTCCACGCCAACGATATGGACGAGGCGCTGGCCTTTCTCGAGCGCAGCCCGTACGGCAACCAGGCATCGCTCTTTACTTCGAGTGGAGCGGCCGCACGCCGCTTCCGCTACGAAGCGCCGGCGGGGAATATTGGCATCAACATCGGAGTCGCCGCGCCCATGGCGTACTTTCCCTTCAGCGGCTGGAAGGATAGCTTCTTCGGCATCATGCACGCCCAGGGACGCGATGCCATCGAGTTCTATACTGAAAAGAAAATCGTGGTCGAACGCTGGGCGAAAGACCATTCGCGAAAGTTTTAGTAGCACAGACCACGTAGGGGCGGGCGCCCCCGCCCGCCCGGCCGAGCGAAGCTCGGCGGAGACGATGGCGTAGCGGAAACCTGGCAAAACAACTGGCGAGCCTTGCTCGCTCACCCGGACGAGGGCGTCCGGGCCTACGCAGGATAGTAAGGGGCATTCATGTCAGACACGATCCAGAAATACAAAGACTACGTGATGACTGGCTTCATGAAGTCGGTCGTGCCCATTGTGATCGACAGGGCAAATGGAGCCACCGTTACCGACATCAACGGCCGCGAATATCTCGATTGCTTTGCCGGCATCTCCGTGGTCAATGCCGGGCACTGCAATCCCAGCGTAGTCGCGGCGGCCAAGGCGCAGATGAACAAACTGGTCCACTGCTCGTCCTACATCTATCACGTGCAGCCGGTAGCGGACCTCGCAGAGAAGCTGGCCCACATCGCACCCCGCGGCCTGAGCAAGACGTTTTTCGGCAACAGCGGCGCGGAAGCTATCGAAGGCGCGATGAAGCTGGCCCGCCTGTACACCGGGAAGCATGAATTCATCGCACTGCACGCCAGCTTTCACGGGCGCAGTTGGGGAGCGCTTAGCGTCACCGGCAACATGGGGCGTAAAAAGCGCGGTGGACCTTATGCCCCCGGCGTGACTTTTGCGCCCGCGCCGTATGCCTACCGTTCACAGTGGCCAAACGATCCGGAAGAGTGTGGACGGCAGTGTGCCCGGGCCATTGAAGACGTGATCCGATTCACCACCGCGGACGATGTAGCTGCATTCATCGCCGAGCCGGTCATGGGTGAAGGCGGAATTATTGTCCCGCCACCCAATTATTTCAAAGAGGTGAAGAAAGTTCTCGACCGCCACGGCATCCTCTTTATTGCCGACGAAGTCCAGTCCGGCTTTGCTCGTACCGGCAAGATGTTTGCCATCGAACACTATGGCGTCGAGCCTGACATTCTGGTCACCGCGAAAGGCATTGCGGATGGTTTCCCGCTGAGCGCATTCACGACCCGCCCTGAAATCGCTGCTGCTTACAAACCCGGGGATCATCTTTCCACATTCGGCGGCAATCCGGTGTCCTGTGCCGCCGCGCTGGCCAACATTGAGTTCATGGAGAAGGAAAATCTTCCGGCCCGCGCCACCGAGACCGGCAACTACGCCATGGCCAAGCTGCGTGAATTGCAAAGGGACAATCCGCTCATCGGCGAGGTCCGAGGCTCGGGATTGATGATTGGCGTGGAATTGATAAAGGACGAGAAGCTCACACCTGCCACTTCCGAAGCGGAAGCTATCCGCGACGGATTGCTGCGCCAGGGCGTGCTGGTGGGCGTGGGCGGCGTCTATGGCAATGTCATCCGCTTTCAGCCTCCGCTGATCATTACCCGGCCGCAAATTGATCGAGCGATTACTGCTTTCGCGACGGCGTTGCAGGACGTGGCGCAGCCGGCGCAGGTGTAGCCGCTGCTCCGTCGCCGGGCTTTGGGTCAGGCACTGGTTGATCCTCGCTCACGCGGTGCCCGCTTTTGCTCCGCTTCAGAAATCACGTACACCATCAGAATCCCCAACTCCGGCTCGATGGGATGGCGATAGCGCGGGTGTGGGAAGACGGCATAATACACAGCCGGGTAGGACAGAATCAGCCAGAAGAAGAGCCATGCTCCGTTCCGATGCTTGCGCAAGGCGCGTCCCAGACCCCAGAAGGCAAGCACCGATGAAGCCAGGAAGACCGAGTTCTTGACCGGTGCCAGCGCCGGAATCTCCGATAATCGCGGGACCCCGCCCCAGTAATAGATGAAGCGCTTCAGGCAAAGGACCGCGAAGCGCGGGTAGTCCTGCCGAATGAAATCGACGGCCTGGCGCTCGCGCTCGGCAACGTACGCAACTTCACCCATCGCGCGGTAAAGGCGCATCTGGTAAACATTTTGCGTAGGATGGAGATATTCCCTCCAGGTTCCGTCCGCCCCAGGACCGTTTCCGATACGCAGTTCGGCGCCGAAGTTCGAGCGCAGAGACACTACTCCCATGGTCCGGTAATTGCGCGCCATCCAAGGGGCGATGCAGGCGGCGAATAACAGCGCCGACACCACCACCCCGGCCAGCGAAGGCTTGCCGCGCTTCCGCCGCCGGCACCAGGCATACAGTCCGGAGGCCGGCAGAAAAGCGAGAAGGGAAGTGTTGGCCAGGGCCGCGATTCCCCAAAGCAAGCCGAACTGAATCCACGGAGCGGACCCGTCTCGTTCTTCCAGGTCAAGCGACAGCCAGAAAATCAGCGCCAGCAGCAAAGCCGCCAGGCTCGTCTCCCACACCCAGCGCGTGCACCAGTACATTACGGAGGGCATCACAGCCCACAGCCAGGCGGTCCATACCGCCAGCTTCTCGCCGAAACATCGTCTGGTGATCAGAAAAATAGGTATGCAAGTCAGCGCGGAAAACGCACTATTGATACCAAGCAGCACCACTGCCGAGGCGTGGGTATAAATCCCGAACAGCTTGAACACTGCAGCAATGAGAAATGGATAGAGGGGCGGTTCCCATGACGTCGGCCCTGTGGTCGCGCTGAATGGATTGCTGAAACCCTGGCCCTGCGCGAGGGAGCGTCCGATGCGTCCCATTTCCCAGCCAAAGCTGAAGTTGTCATCCAATATCTTGAACGTGTAGGTGTGGGCGACAATGATCCAGCCGAAACGCAGCGCGAATGCGACCAGCGCCATCCAGAAGAAAGATGTGCGCGCCTGGCGCCACCAGCGTTTCAAGAAGCTTGGGTTGCTCGCGTCTGTGGAGGCAGTCTTTGTGATGGCATCAGCCATGGTTGGCGCGGCAGGTCCCCGGCCCTTCCATTTGTAGCTGATACGACGAAGACCGGCAACAGCGGATTGGCGGCGCCGCACGAGCGAGGACACTCGCGCCTGCATTCATCCAGTCGTTGAAGAACCGGGGCAAGGCGGATATATTGTATCGGGATGCTCTCTGCGGCGGCGCGGAGATCGAGGACACTACATGGGCTGGCTGCAGAACAAGTTCGAAAAGAATTTCATGATTACCACTGTGGACTACGTGTTCAACTGGGCACGCAAGTCAGCGGTGTGGCCAATGACGTTTGGACTGGCCTGCTGCGCCATCGAGATGATCGCCTCTTCCACGGCGCGGTTCGACATTGCCCGTTTTGGCTCTGAAGTCTTCCGTCCCAGCCCGCGGCAAAGCGACCTGATGATCGTGGCCGGCACCGTCACCTTGAAGATGGCCCCGGTGGTGAAGCGCATTTACGACCAGATGCCCGATCCCAAGTGGGTGATCTCAATGGGAGCATGCTCGTCGGTAGGTGGTCCGTTTAATACCTATGCGGTGCTGCAGGGCGTGGACAAGATCGTCCCTACGGATGTTTATGTCATCGGTTGTCCGCCCCGCCCCGAGAATCTCTTCTATGCACTGCTCAAGCTGCAGGACAAGATTGATCAGATGTCGCTGGCCAAGCGTCCCACCGAAGTCCGGCTCGATCCGAACATGGTGGAGAATTTCAAGCGCCAGGTGATGATCGCCCAGACGCTGCAGCCCAAATAGTCGTCAGTCGTCAGCTGGCCCACGTGGGGACAGTCGCCCCCGGCTTTCTGGCCGAACGCAACTCGGCAGCCTGGTTTCATTCTGAAAGGCCTCATGTCCAACTTTGTAAAACTCACTGTTCAATCCGAACTTCCTCCCCCGGGCGAAGCCAAGGAATTTCCCCTGGGAGACAAGGCCATTTGCATCGCCAACGTGAATGGCACCATTTCCGCCATGGACAATGTTTGCCTGCATCAGGGCGGTCCACTGGGGCAGGGAGTGATTGAGGGAGGCAAGGTGGTCTGCCCGTGGCACGGCTGGCAGTGGGACCCGAAGACTGGGCAGGCGGGGCACAATCCGGGGGCAAGAGTTGCAGTCTATGCGCTGAAAGTGGAAGGCGGCGACGTCCTCGTTGAAATATAAAAACCAGGAAACCACCGAGGACACCGAGGTCGCATCGGACTTATCCGAGATAGCGAACGAACTTTTCCGCCTGGTTGTCGAACCCCGGGAACACCAGATCCAGAGCCTTGTTCCCCAGATGCAGGTCAACCGCTTCGCCCAGCACACGGCGGAAGTCAGTAGTCACCGCCAGGTCCCGGCCTTCATAGAGTTGTGACTGATCGAGGCCGGGCCAGCCTCCGTACACCTTCCCACCGTTTACCGTTCCGCCCATCACGAACATCACGTTGGCGTGGCCGTGGTCGGTGCCGCGGTTGCCGTTTTCCCGTGCCGTGCGGCCGAATTCCGACATGGTGACAACCACGGTGTCTTCGGCCAGGTCCCCGAGGTCGGTCCAGAAAGCGCCGAGAGACTGAGAGAAGTCGCGCAGCACATTTGCAATCTGGCCCTGCGTGCTGCCTTCGTTGACGTGATGGTCCCAGCCGCCGATGTCGGCAAAAGCCACTTGCACGCCCAGATCCGCCTTAATGAGCTGGCAGAGCTGTTTCAGGCTTTCGCCGAAACGCCCCCGGGGATAGTCCGCGCCGGCCGCTGGCTTGTACTTTGCCGGATCGGCCGCCTTCAACATCTTTACTGCCTCAAAGGTTTCCTGGCCGGTGCCGTGCAAGACGGAGTCCACCGAGTTCGCGTACATCGCTTCAAACGTGTTGGAGACGGGAGCTGCACCTGGGTTGCCGCCGCCCACGCCGAAGGCGTTGATGTTGTTTACGGCCACGGCGGGCTCGGGTCCGGCGAGAATTCGCGGCAGAGACGGTCCCAAGCCGATGGCGCGAAATGCCGACTTATCAGCGGGCGCAGGCAGAGAGTGCAGTGTCCGATTCAGCCAGCCGTCCTCGGTGGCCTTGATGCCGGGCGTTCCGGACTCCATAAAATCCTGGGCATCGAAGTGGGAGCGGCTGGGATCAGGAGAGCCGGCGGCATGCACAATCGCCAGATGGCGCTGCCTCCACAGCGGCTGGAGAGCCGACATGGATGGATGCAAGCCGAAAAAGCCGTCCAGATCAAGCACCGCGCCGCGCGGGATGTTGATGGACGGCCGCATCGCGTAATAGGCCTGCTCGCCGTGCGGCACAACGATATTCAAACCGTCGGCGGCGCCCCGCTGAAAGATGACCACCAGTCGCTTGTTACCGACGCCGGCTCCGACCGCCGAGAAAGCCGCGCGCGTGAGAAAGCTAGGGACAGCGGCCGTGCCCACAACTGCCAATGCGCCATTGTGTAAAAAAACTCGGCGAGAGAACATAAAGACAGCTCCTGGCTTCTACCTAACGCCTGACGACTGGCGACCGACGACCGACTTCTACCTTCTCTGAAACTCCGGCGATCCCAGCAGCAGGCCCGCGATTGCGCTGGTGTTGGGCGCGCGGGCAGGGTCATCCAGTCGGCGCTGGCTGATTTTCGGATCGTTTAAGCGCGCGGCAATCGTGTCATGCGTTTGCTTGGACACGTCTCCGGCGAGCAGATTGTTCTCCAGGGCCGCCAACGTGCCTTCGGAGTCAGAGGGCGAAAGCCCGCCCAGCATCTGGCCGGGCTCCACCTGAACGCCCTTGAGTGTCTCCGCGGTCAGCGCCAGCGCAAAGTTCATCCGGCCCAGCAGGGCTGCCGAATTTACCCAGGCATCGGCCTTCATCGAATAGCCGGTCGGAGGCTGCATCCCATAGAGCGGCATGCCCAGGTTCTGGAGCTGGCGGGCCAGCGGCAGTGCGTTACTGACTTCCGCGCCACTGGTTCGAACCGCCGAGACGACAAACTCCAGCGGAGTTTTCACCTTGGCCCGGTAGGATTCGGGTGCCCAGAATTCCGCCGAATGGAACATTGTCTTTAATACTTCGCGAATGTCGCCGTCCTTCTTCAGGAAGGTTTGGGTCATGCGTTCAATCAGGACCGGTGGCGGGTCATCCGAGACGAAGCGCATGGCCAGCTTGGTAGATATGAACTTCGCGGTGGAGGGATGGTGGGCCAGAATGTGCAGCACCTCGCGACCCTCTTTTTCGCCACTCGACTTGATGCGGTGCCCGAGCACGCGCTTCTCGCCGGGTTCGTGCATTCGCTCCTCGAAAACAAATCCGCCGCCCTGCCGAGGCTGCTTCAGCGTCCATCCCGTCAGCACGCGAGCCACCTCGGTTACATCTGCCTGCGTGTAGCCGCCGTTCACTCCGAGGGTATGCAGTTCCATCAGTTCGCGGCCATAGTTCTCATTCAGGCCGCTACGCTTGCTCCTGGCTTGCTTCGCCGGCACGGGACGCCGAGGCCGCGGAGGCCGACGCCAGTTGTAATTTACGTTGCGTCCGGAGATACCGCGGGCGAAGTCCGAATCGGGCCCCACACTCAACCAGTTGTCGAGGTAAAACAACATGGCCGGACTTTTCGCGGTTGCCACCAGCAAGTCTTCAAATTTGCCCAGAGCATGCGGACGGATGACGTCGCGCTCATAGCTGGTGAGCAGGTAGCGGTCGGCACCCTTTCCCATAAACACATTGAAGTGGTTGAACCAGAAATCGGTCATCACTTCATCAAGCTGGCGTTCGCTGTAGATGGCCCGCAACAGTTTGCTCTGCACCAGTTCACTGGTCACCACCTGCTGTGGATTGTTGAGGGCCATCATGGTTTCGCGCTGCTGCGCGGTCAAGCCTTCCAGGAAATCATCACGCCTGTCACCCTTGAGCGACGTTCCAATCGCACGCTGCTCCGCGGGAGACATTTTGAGCATCGCCTGCATGCGCTGTTCGGGTGGCAAATTTAGCAAGTCTTCGGCTTTGAGATCGGCGTAGAGACGGTCCTCGCGGCGGCGGGCCAGTTCTTCATCGTCCCCTTGGTCCGATTTTGCCGAAGTGGCGGTTGCCGGGTGATCGGGGTTGGCGCTCTCCTGCTTACGGTCCTTTTTCTCATCATAGCGCTCCAGTTGCGCCTGGTACACGGCGCGCTTGGCGGAACCGGAAGGCATCGACTGCCGGCCTTCGGCGATGGCCTTGATCACTTGCGGCGGTGGAAAGTTCTCGACTATTTCGCGCGTGTCCATACCCAGGGTGCGAAATGGCGCCAGGCGGGCATCAAGCCCACGATCGTCGATTTTTTCGGGATGTAATTGCTGGTCGATCCAATTGTCCACCCCCATCGTCGCCACCCGCTGAACATCGCCCGGACGTGGTCCGAAAGCCAGGCGGTTGAGCGCGTGCAGGGCACGTTTTTGCTCATCGATCGGGGTGACAGAGGCGTGCCTGCTTTTCGCGGCGATGGCCAGTGGCACGGAAACTGCCACACCCAGCATCGACAGGGCAAATGGAAGGACGACCTTTTGTCGCAACAGAATCATGCGGACTTCGTACCAGGCCAGGAAGCGCTTGAATACTGTTAACCCGGGAGAAAGGAAAAGTTGCTGACAACGGGGGGGCAACCGCAGGACTCCAGGCGACTTGCAGGCGGCCGCCAGCATAGTCTTTGAAAAAGAGCTCCATTCCGGCCTAAGTGTAGGCCACTCAATGGATTGGCCGTTAGGGCATGGGATTCACTTTGAGCACAACCGAGCTTATGTCGTCATTTTGAGGCTCATGGGCAGCAAATCTTCGGGCCTCAGGCTGACATTCCTGCCTCTTTCTTCAATATCCAGCACCTGAGCAAACCTATCGTGTTGCGTGGCGGCGCCTGCTAGTGGTTTCGTTTGCGGAAAAATCTGTGACGAAGGGGGATACGGTGACTGACTAGAACATCTATCGGCGGAGCGAGAACGGAGTTTAGCGAATGACCAGGAATAATTTCAGGCTGCGGACTTACTTAGGTTACTCTTGGTGCCGCCTGCGCAAACGCAGTCCTAGGTGAGATAGAGGCGGCCATGGGTAACTTTGTGTTGTAGGGTTGCCGCCAGTTGATCGACGTCCCCAGGGGCGATGTTAACGGCCATGCGGTCCTGCAGAAATGGTGTGCGGTTGCTGCCAACGGAGTCGCGCCGGATCTGCAGTAGCAGTCCGTGGACGGCGTTGGGGTCAAATTTCAGCGGAGAAAGGCGAACGATCTCACTCAGGGTGTTACCAACGGAGAGCGATTCGCGATAAGGGCGCTCGCTGGTCATGGCGTCGAAAGTGTCGGCCAGGCCGATGATGCGCACCGGCATGGCGACATCGTCCATCATCAGCCCATCCGGATATCCCGAGCCGTCGCCGCGCTCATGGTGGGAACGCACGATCTCAGGAATGCGCGGCCAGGGGAACTCCACGCCGCTCACGATCTGATGTCCCACCACGGTGTGGTCAGCCATTTCACGGAATTCTTCGGCATCGAGAGATGAAGGCTTCCCGAACAGCCGTTTGTCCACCGCAACCTTGCCGATGTCGTGCAAGTAGCCGGCGGAGCGCAGAGCCGCGACATCATTGGGATCCATGCCCATAGCCTCCCCGATGGCGGAGGCATAACGCCCCACGCGCAGGGAGTGGCCGTGAATGTTCACGTGCTTCACGTCGATCGCGGTGGCGAAGGCTTCCAGAGCGGTGTCATAAAAACCGTGAAGCGAAGCCAGCAAGCGAAGGTTCTCCGAAACGCGCTGCGCCAGGGTCTGCGACAGCACGTGGTTTTGAATGGAGACCCCGACGTAATTACACAGCAGTTCGAGTGCTCCCAGGTCTTCGTCGTCGAAGAGGGCATCGCCCTCGCGGCGGCCCAATGCAACCATGCCCACAAGTTTGCCGCCGACTTTCAGAGGGGCGACGCACTTGAACAGTTCAGGTGCAACATTTCCGTTCGAGCTCAGAAAGGTGTCGTAGGAGCCAGGCTTCAGGACAACCGGTCCGCGCGCCGTAGTGAGGGCATGAACGTGCTTCGGCAGCAACGGCATGATGGCGGGCTCGGGCATTAACGCGAAGCCTTCGGAGGCCACCGAGGAAAGCATGGAAGGCTTGTCACTGAAGGTGAACAGCACGCCTTCGCGCGCGCCGCCCGCTTGGAGCAGCGCCGAAACCATGGCCCGCGCGGTCTGGGGAAACTCGCGCTCCGCCGTCATCTCGGGGCCGAGATCGGACAGGGCTTCCACAGTTCGCAGCAGCCGCCGCAAATTGTTTTTCTGCACAGCCACGCACGGATGCGGGCAAAAGACCAGAGCAGAAAAAGAGTAACATGTGGCGAAACAGCGGGATACGGAGGTTGTTGGTTAGTTTGGTGCTAAGGGAACAGCCCTCAGCCTTCAGCCTTCAGCTGTCAGCTTCCAAATCCCAGTTCCCACAAAAGTTCTGCCATCCCGACCGGAGCGAAGCGAAGCCAGCAGAGGGGAGGGACCTGCTGTTCCTGCGGCCTGCCGCTCTCGCGGCTTAGCACTAGAAGTGCGTCTGCAGTTCAGAAAACTTTTCTACTACCAGCAACCGCTTGGGTGGTTGCGCAGACTCGACTTCCTCATGCTCCAGCACCCAGGTGGCGCCGTGCGGAACGAACACCGCATTCAGACCCGCGGCCAGAGCAGGATTGATGTCGGACTTGGGGCTGTTACCGATCATCCAACTGGCATCGGGATCCAGATCGTACTTTGAAATGACCTGTTGGTAGGTGGTTACATCCTTTTCGGACACAATCTCTACCGCGGAGAAATATTCCTTAAGCCCGGAGCGTTCCACTTTGCCGGTCTGTTCCGGCACCGCGCCCTTGGTCATCAGGATCAAGTGGTGGCGCTCGGACAGATATTGCAGCGTCTCCGGCACTCCGGGCAGGAGTTCAACCGGATGACCGGCAATCGTGTGGGCAAATCCGTTAATCGTTTCGTGCAGAGCGGGGGTCAGAGGCTCGACGGCCAGGCGCTCGAAAGTCGCGACCAGAGAGTGCGCAAAACTGTGCAGGCCGTAGCCATGGCTGACAATCGACTCGCGCTCCACCTGGTTCAGCACTTCGCGCACTTGCTCCGGGGTGTACTCGTGGTGATTCAGGAACGAAATAAAGTTCGCGATGGCGCGCTCAAAGTAGATGTTATTTTCCCAAAGCGTATCGTCGGCATCGACCAGCAGGGTCTGAGCGCCATCTGAATTTGCGCCGGCAGGCGTCATCATCATCATCATCATCATGATAACGAGGAAGACGAAGCTTGGCGAGACGCTGCTTAGCGAAACTTGGGGAACTTTTCTGCGACCACTGCTTGAGTATTCTGACCGCACAAACCACGCCAGAGGCCAGAGCAGATCTTGGATTGTGCGAACCTGCATCAGAGCTCTGCTAGAATCAGGTTGATGATTAGAGAGGGCTTTTTCCTTCCCCTGTTATGTAGCGTTCTGATGATTTCACCAGCCTCAGCCCAAAAGAGCAAAAAGCCGATGACCGGATCGGCGGCCCGGGGCGCGGCTTCCGGCGGCATGCAGGTTGCTCCCGACCTGGCGCAGCGGCTGGCAAAATTTCGCCGCATAGACATGCCATTTCACTCCGCGGGGCTTACCGCGCGCGAGAAGCAACTGGTGGACAAGCTGGTGGATGCTTCACGCTATCTGGAAGATATTTACTGGCGCCAGAGTGATCCCGAAGGCCTGGCCCTCTACCAGTCCCTGGCTTCGAGCAAGAGCCCGAAAGATCAGGAGTTGCGCCACTATCTGTGGATCAACGGCTCGCGCTTCGACCTGATCGAACAGAACCGGCCTTTTATCGGCATCACGTCCATGCCTCCGGGCCGTGGCTCTTATCCCGAGGGTTTGACCCGCCAGCAGATTGAGCAGTACGTAAAAGATCATCCCGAGAAAAGAGAGGAAATTTACAGTCTAACCACACTGGTACGCTGGCACGGCGATCGCCTTGAAGGGGTGCCCTATCACATCGCCTACCGCTCATTCCTGGAACCCGCGGCACGCGATCTGCGCGAAGCCGCTGCCTTGAGTGACGATC
Source organism: Terriglobia bacterium (assembly GCA_963758435.1). Lineage (GTDB taxonomy): Bacteria > Acidobacteriota > Terriglobia > Terriglobales > Acidobacteriaceae > JAIQFF01. Next base: position 306,160 of record CAVWVN010000003.1, read on the forward strand.
CCGCGTTCGCAAATTTTCTGCGTCTGCGCGCCGATGCCCTGTTGACCGATGGCTACTTCAAAAGCGACTTGGCCTGGCTCGATCTGAAAAATCCGAAGTTCGATGTGATCTTCGCTCCCTACGAGACCTACACCGATGGCCTTCTGGGCGTGAAAGGTTCATACGGCGCAGCCGTGCTGGTGCGCAACGAGGCGGAGAGCCAAAAGCTGGCGATGTTTCAGAAGTATGTGGCCGACGTTCAGGATGCACTGCCGCTAGCTCCCGAGGATCGGCCTTCCAAGCACGGCCTGGAAACTCCGATGGAGGTCATGGACGCCCCCTACCGCGCGGGGGACCTGCGTCATGGCTATCAGGCTGTCGCTGACAACCTGCCCAATGATCCCCGGGTCCATGAACAAAAAGGCAGCAAGAAAATCTTCTTCAAAAACTTCATGGACGCACGCGTTACCTACGTGATTCTTCCGCTGGCCCAGTTCATGATGCCGCCGGAACAGGCCGCCAAGGCCTCAGCCGAGGGATATTTACTGGGCACGATCATGCACGAGATGGCCCATGGACTGGGTCCGGCCTACTCCCGCACTGCCACCGGCAAAGTGCCGGTTCGTGAGGCCATCGGCCCGCAATACAGTGGTCTCGAGGAGGCCAAAGCCGATGTGGTCGGCATGTTTGGCCTGAAGTGGCTGGTGGACCACGAGGTTCTGCCCAAGGACAAACTGGAAGAATATTATGCTTCTTATCTGGCTGGAATTTTCCGCACCATACGCTTCGGCACCGGCGAAGCCCACGGCCAAGCCGAGATGATGGAATTCAACTATCTTCTGGAGCGCGGCGCAATCAAACGGCAAGCATCGGGAACGTATGCCATCGACTATACCGGCATGCCCGGCGCACTGGCCGACCTGGCCAAGGAACTTCTGGACATTGAGGCCACCGGAAATCGGGAGCGCGCTGAAGCCTGGTTCAAAAAGTACGATGTAATGCCGGCAGAATTGCAGGTGTCTTTGAAGGCGGCGTCGAAAGTGCCGGTGGATGTGGACCCAGTGTTCTCGTTTCCCGAGACGATCAGGTAAGGCGGTCTCACCTGCCCAGCCGAGCGAAGCTAGGCAGTTTGCGCGGCGGCAACACCGGCGAGCCCTGCGCCCGCCCAGACGAGGACGTCTGGGCCTACGCAAACCTATGCCACAAATTCCACTCTGGCTTCTCGCGGAATGATTCCTGCCTTGTGTCCCATGTCCAGCAGGCGGCGCACGGCTTCTCGTCCGTCCGGTCCATAGTCCAGAGTGCGCTCGTTGACGTACATGCCCACAAACTTGTCGGCCAGTTGAGGATCGACGTCGCGGGCGAATTGCATGGCGTAGGCCAGGGCCTCATCACGATGGTCGAGGGCGTACTGAATGCTGCCCCGCAGGGCCCCTGATACTTTTGCCGTCAGCTCCGGTCCCAGGCTGCGCCGAATGGCATTTCCTCCCAGCGGCAGCGGCAACCCGGTCACTTTCAGCCACCACTTGCCCAGGTCCACAATCCGCTGCAGACCGGCTTTGGCATAGGTCAACTGTCCTTCGTGAATGATGAGGCCGGCCTCGTATTTGCCGTCCACGACCTGGGGAATAATCTGATCGAAGGGCACCACCTCGGTCTCGATCCCGGGCGCGAAAAGGCGCAGCGCGAGATATGCGGTGGTGAGGGTGCCGGGTATGGCAATCTTCTTGCGTTTGACCTCGCTCTGGGAAAATCCCTGGGTGGCCACAATCATGGGACCGTAACCGTCGCCGACACTGCCTCCGCTGGGCAGCAGAGCATAGTTGTCCTGAATGTAGGGATAGGCGTGGAACGAGATGGCGGTGACGTCGTAAACGCCGTTGCCTTCCCGGGCCTTCTGGTTCAGGGTTTCGATGTCACAAAGCTTATGAGTGAAACGCAGGCCGGGGACGCGCACCTTGTTGGTGGCCAGAGCGTAGAACATGAAAGCATCATCGGAGTCGGGGCTGTGCGCGATGCTGATCTCACGCGTGGACGGACTGCCGTGTGACGAATCGCTGGTTTCGGGTACGAGTGCCGTGTTCGTGCCAGAAGGGGTTTCAACGAAACTCATGCCTGCTCCTTGCGGACACGATGCCATCCGGTCGAGACGCCAGCGGCCAACATGACCTTGATCACTTCCGCGAACACGAACCAGTAAAGCCCGAAGCGCGCTGCCTGCGCGAACGAGTGGGTCAGCACCGCCAGCCATGAAAGGCCGCCGGCGAACAACACCACTTCAGCCAGCACGCCTGCGGTTGCCGCACGAGCGAAGCTGGCTTTGCCACGTTCCATGATCCAGCCCGCCAAACCGGCGACGAAGGGATACGCCAGCAAGAAGCCGCCAGTCGCACCTAACATCTGGGCGAGACCGCCCACCCCCGCAGGATTGAACACTGGCATCCCCGACGCCCCCTCCACCAGGTAAAGCGCCAACGCCGCGAAGCCGCGACGGCTTCCCAGGGTCAGGCCGACCAGAATTACGCCAAAGTTCTGCAGGGTCAAGGGCACCGGCGTAAACGGCAGGGGAACGGTCAGGCGAGCGCAGAGGGCGACAAACAGGCTGGCGCTCACCACAATCGCCACCTGTTCCGCCCAGTAAAGAGCGCGACCACCTCGGTCCAGGACAAGACTAGCTGGCTTTGTCATATGGGATTCTCCCTGTCAGACTCTGAAGCGCGTGCGGCGGACGCAATGAAAGGCCTGGGTTACTCCTTGCCGTGGGTTTCTCTGGAAGATGATTCCTTCATATGGCTGCGCACTCGAAGGTAGGCCGCTAATCCGACCAGAGACACCGCTACGGTACTCAGGGCCAGGATCAGGAACAACCAGATCATCCGCACGATACCCTAGGATATCAAAAGGGGAGCATATGTGGGTCAGGTAGTGCATGTGTGGGTCGGACACTCCTGTCCGACGCCTTTGACCTGGATTTTGACCTGGATTTTGACCTGAATTGTCTATTGCCCGAAGCTTGCAGAAAAAGGTCCTTTTCCTGGCAGTCAACAGCAAAATCAACATGCCAAGGTGTGGGGCATTGTCCGACCCACACATCCGTTCATCTTCACTTGCCGGCCATGGCACGCTCAACCTCGTCGGTGGTGTGGGGCAGGTTGGCGGTCAGATTGATCAGTTTGCCGTCCGCGTCAACATAAAGGATGTCTTCAATCCGCACCCCCAGCTTCTCCTCCGGAATGTAGATTCCCGGCTCGATGGTGAACACCGCTCCTGGGCCGAGCGGAACGTTGTAGTCGCCGGCATCGTGAACATTCAATCCCACGTAGTGGCTGAGTCCGTGAATGAAGTATTTTCCCAGCGGCTCACCGTGCAAGTCCTTGCCGTGCGAATTGATGTAATTGTAGGCCACGTCGTAGATTGAATTCGGCTGGTCCTTCCGCAGGCTGGATTTGCCCGAGCGGAACGCCGCCATGGCGGCCTGTTGCGCGCCCAGGACGATATCGTAAATCTCCCGCTGGCGGGCGGTAAATTTTCCGGACACGGGCAGCGTACGGGTGATGTCCGACGCGTACATGGAATATTCTCCCGCGGCGTCGATTACCACGACATCTCCCGACTGCATGGTGCCGGAATCGTCGGAATAGTGCAGCACGGTGGAATTGAACCCCGAACCCACGATGGGGGCATACGCGGGACGTTCGCAACCGCGCTTCCCCCATTCATATTGCATCAGGGCGGAAACCTCGCGCTCGGTAACGTCCGGCTTCACCGTACGCATGGCTGCAAAATGCGCAGCCATAGAGGCATTGGTGGCATCGCGGATGCGCTCGATTTCTCGCGAATCCTTGAAAGTTCTCAGTGCGGCCAGCATCGGCCGGACATCCTGGAAAGAAACTCCCACGGGAAATGCGTTGGCGCGTTTTAGCCAATCCAGAGGCGCCGCTGAATTCGAAATCTCGCCGTCGGCGACTACGTCGGTATAGACGGTCGCCTTCTTTGCCGGAAGCAGGCGGACCAGTTCGGACCGCAAATTGTCGAGCACCTCGACATGGCCGAATCCGGTAATCTTGCCGGCGTCAGGGCTATCCGCGCTAAGTTTTGGCCCAGTCCATTTTTCCTGCGAGGGGTTGTGGTTGGGAAGAAACAGAATTTCGGTGTAGGAGCGATCCTCGGCGCTGCTTGCGCCGACGATCAGCAGCGCCGCTCCGGGTTCGCTCCAGCCGGAGAGGTAGAAAAAATTATCATCGGGACGGTAGCCGTAAAGATCGTTCGGTCCTTCCGCTTCGTTCGAAGCGAAAAGAAGAACTGCGCCGCCACTGGCCTTGCTGGCCAGCGATTGACGGCGCATTCGGAAATCTGAGTTGGGCTGGCGGTCCAGGGCCCATGTGAGTTGGGAAAGAAGAAAACAAACCAGCAACACCTTTCGCATTCTGAAGTCCCTTTGTTCGTGATGGCAAACTACTTCGCGTTGCTGGTTACGGACTTGCTGGCCGCAATCAAAGCATCCACGTTGGTTTTGTCCACCAGCGACGATCCCGTGTCCACAAACGCCGGAATCGGGGCAAAGCTGTCTTTGGCCCAATCATTGGTCAACGTGGAGAGCTTATGATGGTAAAGATCATCCAGTATTTTTAATCCCACAAAGCTCATGGTGTAAGGCTTCTGCGAAATCGTGGCCGCGATTACACCCTTCTGGATCCAGGAAAGCGTGTCCTCGTCGGTGTCCATTGCCAGAATCACCTTGTCCTTGACCTGATGTTGGCTCAGAACGGTGGCGACTTCCTTGCCCGACAGCGCTTCCAGGCACACGAACGCGTCGGTGTGTTCCTTCTTGTCGTTGCCCAGGATCTCGGTGGCGTTGTCGAAAGCGACGCGGGAATCGCCCTTCATGTCCACCACGCGTGTGATTTTTATCCCTGGAGAGGACTCCAGGGCATCGCGGTAGCCGCGCAGCCGCTCCTTCAAATTGGCCTGTTCGGGGATGGTAAACACGACCACGTTGCCCTTACCGTTCAATTCTTTCGCCAACCTCTGGCCGCCAATCTGGCCGGCATGGTAGTTGTCGGTCCCGATGAAGAAGAGCCGCTTGCTGGCGGGCGCATCCGAATCCACGGTGATCACGGGAATGCCGGCAGCGATGGCGCGATCAATGTCATCTTTCATCAGGGCCGGATCCGCCACCGAAACCAGGATCCCCGTTGCCTTGCTCTGCACCGCCTGCTCGAACGCCTGCTGCTCGGCCTTGGGGTCGTAGGTGTCCGGACCCGCGAATTCGGAACGCACCTTGAGCTGTATGGCAGCCTGGAACAATCCGGCCCCGCTGGCTTGCCAGTACGGAATCTTGACGTTGGTGGAAATCAGGTAGTACTTCTCATCGGCATCGTGACCGGTTCCACAGCTGATCAGAAAAACCAGCAGAATGCCGAGAGCGACCTTGGCAGTTGTGGTGAGGTGGCGCATCGGACCCTCCTTACGAACCGACATGACTCGCGCCCGACTGGACGCGAAACGGTAAGGATTCTAAACCCGCGTGCAGCGAAAAGAAAGGAATTGAATGGAATGGAGGGTGGGCGTCTCGCCCGTCCCAGTGCGGACCCGGGCGAGGACCGTTGCTCCAACCTCTACACGCCCACCGGAAACGGCTTGGTGTGGGTTTCAGCGCTCATGGACAAACCCGAGAAGCGGCCCTGCAACAATGACATCAAGCCCGTGTACCAGTATCCGACGACGAACAAGACCAGGAAAGGCACGGTGATGTAATTCTCGTTGGCGATGGCGTAATAGACCGTAAGCGCAAAATAGCTGCCGACCAGAAGCTCGACCCACGGGACCCAACCCAAGCGGCGCCGGTATTTGGCGGCGTTGATTCGGTCGGCCTTCGATTCCACGCGATACTTAGGGGTGCGCGCGAAGGCTGACTTCTTCCCAATGAGGGCTTCCAGCACGGCACGGGTGTTGGTGATGGTCAGGCCGATCCCCAGCGCCATCAGGAAGGGTAAATAGAGCAACGCGCGCGGCCAGGCTTTAGGAAACAGTTCGCGCTGCGAGACCAGGTAGAAACTGGAAATCGAAAAAGTGGACGCCAGAAACAGCGGCAGATCGATGTACAACATCTGAAACCATCCCTGATAGAAACGGATGATCATGGCGGGCAGCAGCAGCACCGAGAGCACGACCATCAAGGGATAGCTGAGGTTTGCAGTCAGGTGATACCAGGCTTCCAGCTTCACCCGAAAGAGTTGATCGCTCCTGATTACGCTGGGAAGAATTTTCTTGGCGGTCTGGATCAGGCCCTTGGCCCAGCGCGCCTGCTGGGTCTTGAAAGCGGTCATCTCTACCGGCAACTCAGCGGGGCACTCGACATCCTGCAGGTAAATGAACTTCCATCCTTTGAGCTGCGCCCGATAGGAGAGGTCAGTATCTTCGGTTAGCGTGTCGTGCTCCCAACCCCCGGCTCCTTCAATCGCGCTGCGGCGCCAGACTCCCGCCGTGCCATTGAAATTGAAGAAGGCATTGCTGCGAGCGCGTGCGGAATGTTCCAGCACGAAGTGTCCATCCAGCAGGATAGCCTCGACCTCGGTAAGGAAAGAATAGTTGCGGTTGATGTGGGTCCAGCGGGTCTGCACCATGCCGATTTTTGGATCGGTCAAATGGTGAATCGTGCGCATGAGGAAATCTTCGGGCGGCACAAAATCGGCGTCAAAGATAGCGATAAACTCTCCCTTCGCCGTTTTCATGCCTTCCGCCAGCGCGCCCGCCTTATAGCCTTCACGATTGTCGCGGTGATGATAGCTGACCGGAAAGCCGCGGGCGGCAAACTGCTCGACCAGGCCTTGCGCCACGGCCTGGGTCTCGTCGGTGGAATCGTCGAGCACCTGGACATCCAGCTGTTCCAGCGGATATTGCAGGCGGCAAACCGCATCCAGCAGGCGCTCAATGACAAACTGCTCGTTGAAAATAGGAAGCTGCACCGTTACCCGTGGCAGGTCCGAAAAGTGGCCGGCCGGATCAAGTGTGCGATTGTCTCTGTGCTTGTAATAAAGATAGACCAGCACATAGCGGTGCAGACCGTACGAGGCCAACAGAATAAGGACTACGAAGTAGGGCACCAGCAACGCCATATCAAAAGCGTTGGCGTGATAAAGGCCCTTGAAAGTGGTATCAAGAAAGTGCTGGCGAATGTACTGGCCGATGCCGCGCGAGGCCACGAAAGCGGCGAGAGTGTGAATCGAGATCGACGTGATGCCCAGGGATCGTCTCCAGTCGGTCCCGACGGACCAGCCCAAGACCATTTATTGTACCTGAAGGCAGGTGTGGGTCGGATACTCCAGGTGTGGGTCGGAGACTCTTGTCCGACGCCTTTGAAGTTGATTTGCCCAAGTCGAATGCGCTGCCGGAGGCACGCGAATCGAATCTCAGTTTCTGAAGACAAAAATCAGAGTCAAATACGGCGGACAGGAGTGTCCGCCCCACACGTGACTAGTGGGGATTTCGCCAGCCGCCGTCTGCCGAAGTGAGTTTTCCGGCTTCCGCGGGGCCCCATGTGCCTGGATCGTACATGTGCACCGGGTTCGCATTATCGAGGATGGGCTTGATTTGGGAGCGAGGTCAATCAAGCCCGCGGCTGGACAAGGATGATTATTTAGCTGTGGGGTTGCTCGGCGGAACCGTCCGGCTTCGAACGCTGTCCTGCGGGCCCGCGTTGTCGACTGATATTCAATGCCGTGTTGACCAGCGCCACATGCGAAAATGCTTGCGGAAAATTGCCCAGCAAGCGTCCGTTTTCAGGGTCGTATTCCTCAGCCAATAGACCCACATCGTTGCGCAGCGCTAGTAGTTTTTCGAAGAGCTTCTCCGCCTCGATCTTGCGGCCCAGTAAAACGTAATTGTCGGCCAGCCAGAAACTGCACGCCAGGAATGCACCCTCTCCGGGCGGGAGTCCATCGGTCGCGGTATCGGTGTTGTAACGCTTTACCAATCCGTCGCATAAGAGATCGCGCTCTATTCTTGCAATCGTGCCACGCACGCGTGGGTCAGATGGCGGCAGAAAGCCGACGAGCGGAACCAGCAACAGACTCGCATCTAAATTCTTCGATCCGTACGATTGCACGAAACTGCCAAGATCGCGGTCGAAGCCATTGCGGCAGACGTCGTCGTGGATTTGCTGGCGGAGTGCCCGCCAATGTTCCAGCGGGGCCTTCAGGCCGAACTTTTCGGCGCTCTTGATAGTGCGATCAAACGCCACCCACGCCATTACTTTGGAATGAGTGAACTGGTGCCGCGGACCCCGCACTTCCCAGATACCCGCGTCGGGTTCCTGGCAGACCTGTTCCAGGTGCTGCAGCAGCATTCGCTGCAGGTCGATTGCCGGCTCATTCTTCGGCAGCCTGCTCTCCCTCGCCTGATGCAGAGCATCGGCAACTTCTCCGTAAATGTCTATCTGCTCCTGACCGAAGGCGGCGTTGCCCACGCGCACCGGCGATGCCCCATTGTATCCGGCCAGCCAGGGCACCTCCCACTCCGCCAGATGCCGCTCTCCAGCGACTCCGTACATGATTTGCACTTGCTCGGCACTGCCAGCGACGGCCCGCAAAAGCCAGTTCTGCCATTCTTGCGCTTCGTGGTAGTAGCCGGCGTGCATCAGGGCCAGCAAGGTGAAAGTTGCGTCCCGCAGCCAGCAGAAACGGTAGTCCCAATTCCGCACGCCATGCGGCTTTTCCGGAAGAGAGGTTGTGGGCGCCGCCACAATTCCACCGGTAGGGCCGTAGGTGAGCGCCTTCAACGTGATCAGAGATCGGCATACTGCTTCTGCCCACGGCCCACTATAGGTACAGCGACCCGCCCACTTGTGCCAGTACTTTTCGGTTTGCTCAAGCATCCGTTCGGCATCAATTGCCGGCGGAACCGGGCCGTGAGAGGCACCGTAGGACAAAACGAACGAAACCGTTTCTCCTTCCCCCACGGTAAATTCGCTGACAGTTGTGAGGTTTTCGCCCCGCAGCGGCACCGGAGTGCGAAGCGCGAGCATGTCCGGCCCAGCAATGGCGCGCGTGGTCCCGTCTTCCAGGCGAGTGACCCAGGGCACCGATCGACCGTAGTCGAACCGTATGGTGAGCTCCATCTTCACCCGCACCTTGCCGCGTTTCCCTTGCACCAGCCTGATCAGGTGAGAGTGCCTCCCACGCAGCGGCATGAAATCGACCAGGGTGATGGCGCCGTCCTGGGTTTCAAATTCGGTTTCAAGGATGAGAGTATTATCGCGATAATGCCGGGCTGCCCGCGTGACGCCATCCGCCGGCGCCAGCTTCCAGCACCCGTTATCGGGTGTTCCCAGCAGCGACGCGAAGCACGCTCCGGAGTCAAACCGCGGCCAGCAAAGCCAGTCGATGGATCCGCCGTTGCTGCACAGGGCCGCAGTCTCGCAATCCCCAATCAGCGCATAGTCTTCAATTCGGGCAGGCATGTGACTTTGAGGTTGCACATCGACCGCGGAGTTGCCCGGGTGAGATCGCCGCTTCTAATTCAGGAAATAGGTGCGATAGAGCGTGTCGCGTTGAGCGGGCCTGAATCCGGCGTCGCGAATGATGCGGCGCAACTCTTCTTCCGTGGTGCAATTGGTCACGCCCGCGGCCCGCACCACATTCTCTTCGAGCATGACCGAGCCCACGTCGTTGCCGCCAAAGCGCAACCCCATCTGGCAGACTTTCAAACCCTGGGTCACCCAACTCGACTGAACGTTGAGGAAGTTGGAAAGATATAAGCGGGAAATAGCCAGCACTTTCAAGTATTCAACCGCGGTAGCCTCGTCCCAGTGCCGCCCGCCGAGCGCGGTGTTGTGGGGCTGGAAGCTCCAGGGGATAAATGCAGTAAAGCCGCCGGTTTCTTCCTGCAGTTCGTACAGACGCTGGAAGTGATTGACGCGATTTTCGATGTTCTCGCCCACGCCAAACATCATGGTGGCGGTGGTGCGCATGCCCAACTGGTGTGCGGTGCGATGCACGTTGATCCAGTCTTCGGTCAGGCATTTGAGACGCGCGATTTTATAGCGGACTTCATCGTCAAGAATTTCCGCGCCGCCACCCGGAATGGAATCGAGTCCGGCATCGCGCAGACGAACAATGGTGTCACGAATACTCAACTCGCTGTATTCGGCGATGGCGATCACTTCCGAAGCCGAATAGCAGTGCAAATGGACCCTGGGAAAACGCTGCTTGATGCCGCTCAGCATCTTCTCGTGCCAGTCAATCTTGAGATCGGGATGCAGACCGCCCTGCATCAGCACGCCGGTACCGCCCAGTTCTACGGTCTCCCGAATCTTGTCGTAGATGGTTTCGAACTCCAGAATGTAACCCTCTTTAGCGGCGGGGCCCTTCAGCGGCCGGTAGAAAGCACAGAAGGTGCAATACTCGGTGCAAAAATTTGTGTAATTGATGTTGCGGTCGATGACGTAAGTGGCGACACCTTCGGGATGCAACCGCCGGCGCACCGCGTCAGCTTCCATGCCGATACCGATGAGATCGTCGGAGCGGAACAGGTCGAGGGCTTGCTGTTTGGTCAGGGACATGGCTTTCGGACCACTGTTGAGATTCTAACGGACTTGAGGGCTGATGCAAAACGATCCCAGGTAGCCCGACCACCAAAGAAGGGTTGTCATCCAGTCTCGAGCCCCGCCAGGCGCGGCGAGAGCAAGTCGAGGGACCCCTACCCGACCTCGGACTCATCAGCTCATAGGGGTCCTTCGACTCCGTGAGCAGTTTCGCAAGCGAAACTGCTCGCTCCGCTCAGGATGACATCTAAGCCGTAGCGGCCCTGCGCTTATACCGGTGGTACTGGACCAAAGAAATAATCCCGCCAACGACTCCCAATCCAACGAGCGTAAGCATCGCCGGCCTGTAATATTGGGAAAAGAACCTGACGATATGCCGGCCATACATCGCTCCCAGGCCGGCCACGATGGTGAAACGAACTCCCCGGCCCAGCGCGAGCGCGGTAACAAACTTCTTGCGGGAATATTGCAGGGCGCCCGCCGCCAGCAGAAAAGGGACAATCGGAAAAGGCGGCGGCAACAAGGCCGGCACCGCCACCGCGAAAAATCCCCAGCGTTCAAAGCGCTTGAAAACCTTGCTGGCTTGGCGCTTCGAGAGCTTGCGCTCAAAGGCCTCTTTGCCGCCCTCCCGGGCCAGCCCGTAGGTGATGTATCCACCGATGACCGCGCCCACCGTGGCCATGAAGGCGTAGTACCACCACAAAGGGCGCTGGTGGGCGGCCAGGAGAATGGTCAGAATGTCCATGCTCCCTGGCAACGGCACGACCGAGTTATCCGCCAGCCCCAACAGCACCAGGCCCACGCCGCCCAGGTGTCGGAGCCGGTTCCAGACTGTAACGGCAGTCAGAAAGTGAATCGGAGTTGGCATTTCAACCTTAGCGACAACTTTTTGAGATGCGGGTGGGGCGAGACCAGGTGAGAGCTAAGTGGCGGCAATTTTGGCCACATCAAGGAAGCGCAACGCCGGTGCCGCCGGCAACGCGCCACATTCGCTGGCATAGCGATAGAAAAGCTGCAACCCACTTAGGCACCCGGGATCAAGATCATAGTAAATATTTTCTGTCAGATAAGTCCTGATCTCAGTCTCGCTCAAACCCAGGCGTGGCGCCCATTCACGAGCAATCTGATCGAGATTTTCCGGCTGCAAGCCGTGGTCGCGCGACTCCTGGAACACCGCCGCCAGATCATAGGCCGCGGGCGCATCTTTCAGGGATGCTTGCCGCACCGCCCAAAAGGCGAACACAAAGGGTTTGCCGGTAAGGCGAATCCATTCTTCGGCCAGGTCATAGGTGAGATAGCGAGAGCGATCGACCTTAAGTGCGGGATCGCCGATCACCAGGCCGGCGTCGTGTGCCTCCATCATCTTCTCTATGTTCGGTTCCATGGGTGTAAAAGTCCTGCCCTGCCCCCACCACCTGGCGAACAGCACCTTGGTCAGCGCCACAGAAGTCAGGGAGGAAGTATCGAGAGCAACCGAGCGGATCTGGTCCAGCGGGACCTTGCTGACCAGCAGGATAGAGCGAACCGGTCGTTTCGAAGCGATCGCGACACCGGGCAAAACGGCGAGCCCCGGAATACTGGCATAGGCTGCGGCCGGGATAATGCCAATATCTGCCGACCCTGCTGCCAGATCGCCGGCGCACCGCGAGGGCAGGGTATAGGAAATGTCGAAGGCGGTGGCCGCGTCTCCATGCTCGAGATCCCACATTAGCGGAGCAGTATTAAGGTAGGAAATGGCGGAAATACGAAGGCGTCTCATGCGGCCGATGTTCAATTTTAACAGAGGAGTGTGTCGCGTGACCTTGACATGGTTTTTTGCGGATGTATAGAGTCCGCGAGTCAGACCCTGTGGAGGTGTGAAGTGCCGGAAGCCCTGGCTGTGAGCTCGAAATCCAGCGAAAGCCTCACCTTGCAGTGGGTGGCCCTTGCCCTGACCCCACGCCTGGGCCCCACCGGGGCACGGCGTCTGGTCGAACATTTCGGTGGCGTACAGAACCTTTTCAAGGTCTCACTGACCGAGCTCGAGGCCACAGGCATTCAGACTGTTTCGGCGCAAGCGCTCGGCACCGGCCAGTCGATGGAACTGGCGCATGACGAAATGGGACGCGTCGCCGCCGCTGGGGTTTCTGTCGTCTGCATGGACGATTCCCTGTATCCCGCGCAACTGAAACAGATCTACGATCCTCCTCTGGTCCTTTATGTGCGGGGAAATGTGGATGCTATCGCCCAGCCGGGGATCGCAATCGTAGGCACTCGCCACCCGACGCCCTACGGGCTCGGTATGGCGGAACGCTTGGCATGCGATCTGGCCGCCCGAGGCCTGGTCATCTTCAGCGGCCTGGCTCGCGGCGTGGACGCGGCCGCGCATCGCGGCGCCATCAACGCCAAGGGAAAAACGGTGGCCGTGTTCGGCACGGGTGTGGACATTATTTATCCCAAGGAAAACACCCGGATCACGGAGCAGATGCTGGCCCTGGGAGGCGCTCTGATCTCCGAATTCCCCATGAACACATTCGCCGCACCGCAGAACTTTCCCATCCGCAATCGCATCATCAGCGGCATTTCAATCGGCGTACTGGTGGTGGAAGCGGCAGAATACAGCGGCACCAGAATCACGTCACGCTGCGCCCTGGAGCAGAATCGCGAGGTGTTCGCGGTCCCCGGCAACGTCACCAACAAGAACTCCTGGGGACCCAACACGCTCATCAAACAGGGCGCCAAGCTCACCGCCACCTGGGAAGACGTATGGGAAGAACTCCCTACACCAGTACGACTTGCGTTGACTCCCGCCAGCGGCGATGAATCGCCAGCGGGCAAGACTGCATCTCTATTCGGGGAAAGCGAGCTGCCTCCACACGAAAGAAAGATTCTGAAACTCTTGAAAGCCGACGAGGCCACCCACATCGACGAAATTGTGGAAATGCTGGAATTGGACTTGTCGTCATCCGAAATCTTCGCCGCATTGTTCGAACTGGAGCTGGCCGGAAAGGTAAAGCAGATGCCGGGGAAGAACTTTGTAAAGAGCTTTTAGCTTTTGGCTTCTAGCTTCTAGCTGCTGGCTCCCGTGAGGCGCCTTCGATGGAAGACTTCAAAGACTTGCGTGTATGGGTAAAAGCATACGAACTGACCCTTAATGTCTATAAACCCTTAATGTCTATAAGAAGACGCATGGATTCCCGAAAGACGAAATGTATGGCTTGACCAGTCAGCTTCGCCGCGCAGCGTCATCAGTTGGCGCAAATATCGCAGAAGGATGTGGGCGCAGGTCGGGCGGGGAGATGAGACGTTTTCTGCAAATCGCTAGAGGGTCGGCGAACGAAGTGGAACACCAGCTGCTTCTCGCGCGAGATCTACAGTTTTTGTCGGGAGACGACTTCAGGGATTTAGAAGCCATGGTGCTGGAAATTCAGCGCATGCTGGCCGCTTTCGTGCAGCGTCTGTCGGTCGACGTTTTAGCCAGAAGCTAGCAGCTAGAAGCCAGGAGCGCTTTTCAAAAACTTGTTGACACCACCGCATTCATGCTAGCTTCAAAACCAGTAACCACCATCAGAGGACACATTGTCAAAAGGTTTAGTCATTATCGAATCGCCGGGCAAGGCGAAAGCCATTCAGAAATATCTTGGCAAAGGCTATGTTGTCGAAGCATCGTTTGGCCACGTGAAGGATCTGCCCAAAAGCACGCTGGGCGTCGATATCGATAACAATTTCGAGACAGAATACGTTGTCATTCCCGGCAAGGAGAAAGTTCTCGCCAAGCTGAAAAAGCTGGCCTTATCCGCTGACAGCATCTACCTTGCACCCGACCCGGACCGCGAGGGTGAAGCCATCGCGTGGCACCTGGCTGAGGAGCTGGGCGACGGAAACAAGAAGAAGAAAAAGAAGAAGGATGGCGACGAGCCTGACCGCATCCGCCGCGTTACCTTCAACGAGATCACCAAGCGCGCCGTGCAGGAGGCTTTCGAACATCCCCACGACATCGACCGCAACCTGGTGAACGCGCAACAGGCACGCCGAGTGCTTGATCGCCTGGTGGGCTACCAGGTTTCACCCTTGTTGTGGGATAAGGTTCGCCGCGGCCTTTCCGCCGGCCGGGTTCAGACTGTCGCCCTCCGTCTCATCGTCGAACGCGAGCGGGAAATCAAAGCTTTCCAGAAGGTTGAATACTGGACCATCGACGCTCATCTCGCCGGACCGAAGCCGCCGGCATTCGATGCCCGTTTCGTCGGCAAAGGTGAAGAGAAGGTCGAAGTAAACAACGGCGAGGACGCGGAGAAAATCCGCGCCGCCCTGGAGAAAGCCGACTGGCTGGTTCGCACCGTCGATCGCAAAGAGCGGCGCCGCAATGCCACGCCGCCCTTTACCACCAGCAAACTGCAGCAGGACTCCTCGCGCAAGTTGCGCTTCAGCGTGAAGCGCACCATGATGATCGCGCAGCGTCTCTATGAAGGTGTGGAACTGGGCGAGGAAGGTTCAGTCGGTCTCATTACCTATATGCGTACCGATTCCACCCGCGTTTCCAACGAAGCTTTGACCGAGGTGCGCGAGTACATTGCGTCGCAGTATGGCAAGGACTACCTGCCTGAATCGGCGAACGTCTATAAAGAAAAGAAGGCGGCGCAGGCGGCGCACGAAGCCATCCGTCCCACGTCGGCGATGCGCCACCCCGACCAGATCAAACAGTATCTGAAGGAAGACGAGTTCAAGGTTTACAAACTGATCTGGCAGCGCTTCATTGCCTCGCAGATCACGCCTGCGGTCTTCGACCAGACCACTGTGGACATCGACGCCAAAACGGGCGCCGACACTTTCTGGTTCCGCGTGACCGGCTCAGTGCTCAAGTTCGACGGCTTCCTGAAAGTCTATGAAGAGGCGAAGGACGTTAAAGACGAGGAAGAAGAAGAGCTCAAGCACAAACTGCCGCCGCTCGAGCCCGGACAAAGGCTCACTTTGCGCGAACTGAAACCGGAGCAGCACTTCACCGAACCTCCGCCACGCTACAACGAGGCGTCGCTGGTGAAAGAGCTGGAAGAGCGGGGTATCGGACGGCCTTCGACGTACTCTGCCATTCTCAGCACCATCCAGGAGCGGCAGTACGTACAGAAGCTCGGCGGCAAATTCTCCCCCACTGAGATCGGGCTTGTCGTCACCGATCTGCTGGTGGAAAACTTCCGCGACATTTTTGACGTCCAGTACACTGCCCGCCTGGAAGAAGAACTGGACGAGATCGAAGAGGGCAAGGAAACCTGGATTAACGCGCTCGCCGAATTCTACAAACGCTTTGCCAAGGACCTCCGCTACGCCGAAAAGCACATGGAGAACATCAAGCGGATGGAGAAGCCCACCGACGAGAAGTGTGAGCGTTGCGGCTCTCCGCTGGTGATCAAGTGGGGCAAGCACGGGTCGTTCTACGCTTGCAGTTCCTATGACAAGGAGAATCCCGACAGCTGTACCTTTACCAAAGAAAATCCCATCAATCTGCCCGACCTGGATTCGGCCGACATTCAGGAAACCACCCAGGAAGAGTATTGCGAAAACTGCGGCCGGGTGATGGTGTTGAAACGCGGGCGGTTCGGCCAGTTCATGGCCTGCACCGGTTATCCCGATTGCAAGACCACGCGCCGCCTCGATCAGGGCAAGAAAGTTCCCGACATTCCGATTGACGAACTCTGCCCCAAATGCGGCCGCAACATGATGATCCGTCATGGCCGGTTTGGCGAGTTCACCGCCTGCAGCGGCTATCCCGAATGCAAATATGTGAAGCAGAATTACATCGGGGTGAAATGCCCGCTCTGCAAGGACGGCGACCTGGTGGAAAAGAAGGCGCGCAAGGGCAACACATTCTACGGCTGCGGAAATTATCCCAAGTGCAAGTTCACTTCCGCAGGCAAGCCCCTGGCGGAAAAATGTCCGAGCTGCGGCAGCGAGTATCTGGTGGAGAAAATGCTGAAGGCGGGCCCGGTGATTGCCTGCCCCAATAAAGAATGTGACTTTGAGCGCGAGCTACCGGCAGAAGCCGCTTCCGGGGCCGCATCCACGACGTAACGAAGGGTGCCGTCCAAGCTTCGTTTGGGCGGGATTCTGTACTCACAATCCAGCCGGGCCAGTCTCGGCAAATCATGAACCACGGAGGGCTGAATGGCAAAAGCGACTGCTGCCGATGCGCAACTGATTCTCAAACTCTACGATCTTCGCCGCGAGCCTGAGCTGCGCAAGGCCCGTACCTGGTGGACGACAACCTTCTGGCCCCAGACTGCAGATGACATCATGAAAATCTCAGCCGCAATGGGGACACCAGAAAACAACTGGATGCGTCAGGTGCTAGGTTACTGGGGCGTAGCCTCGTCGCTGGTGATCCACGGTGCCTTGAACCGTGAGATGTTTCTCGAACCCAGCTTTTGCGGGGAGATTGTCTTTATTTATCTCAAGGTAAAACCATTCCTGAAAGAGCTGCGGGAGAAAATGAAGAACCAGGAATTTCTCGCCAGCATCGAATCGCTGCTGATGAGCACGAAGAAAAGCCGTGAATTCGTGAAGCGTATGGAAACCAACCTGGCCGCCCGGCGCAAAACCATGGCCGAAACCGCAAAGGCCAGCTAGCCCGGAATTTTCTGCAGGTCGGTAGAGGCCAGAAGCGAGCAGCGTTCTTTAAGCGATGTACTCGCGAATGTACTCGTCCCGCGTCTTCGCCAGTTCATCGATATCACCATCAAAAATCACTTTCCCGTCGCGCAGGATCAGAAATGCCAGCGGCACTTCGCAATGCACACCCTTAGGCAACGGCAGCATCTTGTTGGCAGTTCGATCGAAGTAGTGCGTGGCCATGATGAAGGCGTCCTGCAGGCGATGCGTGACCATCAGCGAGCTGGTCTTGTACACGTCCCGCTGTTTCACGATCAGCTCCACGATAGTGGTGGAGGTCACCGGGTCCAGCCCACCCGTGGGCGAGTCGTAGAGCAGAATCTCAGGCTGGGTCACGATGGCGCGCGCAATCGCCACCCGGCGCCGCATTCCGCCGGAAAGCTCCGAGGGAAACATGTCCACGGTTCGTTCCAATTCGACGAAACTGAGGGCCTCGCGTACCCGCCGTTCGATCTCCTCATCGGAAATCTGACCCTCTTCCATCAGGCGGAAGGCCACATTTTCCCGCACTGTGCGCGAGTCAAAAAGCGCGCTCTCCTGAAACACCATGCCAATCTGCCGCCGCAGGTCGAACAGCGCGTTTTCGCTCATCTCCGTCACATCCTGGCCGAGAACATGGATGTGGCCGGAGTCGGGCTTCATCAATCCCAGCGCCAGCTTGAGAATCGTGCTCTTGCCCGAGCCGGCGACGCCAAAAATGGCCTTGGTTTCCCCGTGCGGCAGGCGGAAAGAAATATCGTCCAGCACCACCTTGTCGTCAAACGCCAGAGTTACATTCTCGAAGCGGATGGCTTCGCCCCCTTGCTGCTTCGCCGCAGGCGCAGTCATGTCGAGCGGAAGCGTGGGAGCTGACATTATCTATCGGTACCCCAACAGAGTGATGAGCAGTTTGGTGACAAAGAAATCCGTGACCAGAATCATTACCGAGGCTACGACGACGGCCTGGGTGGTGGAGCGTCCCACACCTTGCGTGCCGCCGCGGGTTGACATACCGAAATAGCAGCCCACGGTCGAGATCACAAACCCGAAGAGGACCGGCTTGATAAGACCGGAGGTGAGGTCGCGCCAGACCAGCGACTGCCAGGCCGAGGTCCAATACTGCCGCGAGTCCAGGCCCAGCAGCAGGCTCGAGACCATGTTTCCGCCCACCAGGCCCAGCAGGTCGGAGATGATGGTCAGGAAGAACAGCATGACCACGGTAGCCACCACGCGGGGCGTGACCAGCTTTTTCGTCGGGTCGGTGCCCAGAGCGCGCATGGCATCGATCTGCTCGGTCACGGTCATGGACCCCAGCTCGCTGGCCATGCCGGAAGAGTTGCGGCCGGCAACCATCAGCCCGGTGATGACAGGCCCCAACTCTGTGACCATTCCTACCGATACCAGTTGGGCAATAAGGGTGAGCGAGCCAAAACGCGATAGCGTGCTGGCACTGTTCAGGGCCAGTACGGCGCCGGTGAAGCCGCCGGTCAGGATCACGATCGGCAACGAACCCACGCCGATCAGGTCGGCCTGCTGAATCATGTCGGTGACGTACAGGGGCCGCCGGAAAAGATTGGCCAGAGACTGGCCCGTGAGCAAGGCATAGTCCTGAAGCGCCTTGATCTTGTCCTTGGCGAATTCAGCGGGCGATATGAGCGGGACCTGGAAATCCCCAGCTGCCATGCAGTGTGGCCTCTATCTCAGGAACTATAGCAGAGAAGCCGACAGCTCTCAGCTGTTAGCTTTCAGCTCAGTCCTAACCGGCGAGGATCCAGGTGGAAGCTACAGCGGGCAACGTGAAAGCTGAGAGCTGATGGCTGACAGTTTGCTACTCCCTGACCTTCTTCTTGATCTCAATGTTCAGGCGTTTGATTTTCTGGTTCAGGGTGGAGAGTGGGACGTGGAAGCGTTCGGCAGCTTCAGTCTGGTTCCAGTTACACTTTTCGAGCATGTCGAGGATGATGTGGCGTTCGCAGTCTTCGACAATGTCGAACAGGGAAGCGTCGCCGCGATGTTCCATCAGGGGTATGGGAGTTCCGCGACCCACGATCACGTCGGGCAGGAGCTCGGGCCCCACATCCGGATTGGCGGACAGCACGACCGCCCGCTCGATGACGTTCTCCAGTTCACGCACATTGCCCGGCCAGGAATAGGAGAGCAACGGACGCAGTCCCTCCGGCGTCATTCTGCGCCGCGCACGCTCGTTTTCTTCGGAATACCTGGAGAGGAAGAAATCCACCAGCAGGGGGATGTCTTCCCGCCTCTGGCGCAGGGGCGGAAGATCGACTGTGATCACGTTCAGGCGATAGAAGAGGTCGTCGCGAAACCGGCCTTCGCGGACCAGTTGTTTCAGGTCCACATTGGTGGCTGCGATGATGCGTACGTCGGCCTGGATTTCGTGGACTCCGCCCAGGTGCATGAACTTGCGGTCCTGCAGAACGCGCAGGATCTTGCTCTGCGTGTCCATGCTCATGGTGCCGATTTCATCCAGGAACAGCGTTCCCCGGTCGGCGATTTCGAACAGGCCCTTTTTTGAGGCGATGGCGCTGGTGAATGCGCCCTTGACGTGCCCGAACAGCGTGGATTCCAGCAGGTCGGGCGGCATGGAGCCGGTATTTACCGGAACAAACGCCCGGTCGCGGCGGGGCGAGTTCAAGTGGATGGCTTTGGCGATCAGCTCCTTGCCCGTCCCGCTTTCGCCCTGTAAGAGGATGGTGGAGCGGCTGGGAGCCACCTGAGCCACCAGGTCAAAAATCTTCAACATGGGCTCGCTTTTGCCCACGATGTTTTCAAAGTTGTAGCGCTGCTTCAGCGCCCGCTTGAGCTGGACGTTTTCCTCTTCCGTCCGGTGGCGGGCCACTGCAGCGCGAACGTCAGCCAGCAGTTTCTCGTTGTCCCAGGGCTTCTGGACGAAGTTCGTGGCCCCGGCCTGCATTGCCTTCACCGCATTTTCTACCGTGCCGTAGGCGGTGATCATGATGACCGCCAGTTGCGGATCGTGGCTGTGAAGTTCAGCCAGCAGGTCGATGCCATTCCGGTCGGGCAGCGCGAGGTCCAACAGAATCAGGTCGTAGGGCCGGTTCCCGATCCGGGTGAGACCCTCTTCGGCGGTGGCCGCCGACTGCACCTCGTAGCCTTCCATTTCCAGCAAGGTTTCGAGCGACTCGCGGATGGCCGCCTCGTCGTCAATGATCAGCACCGAACCCAGAGACGAGCCCTCGCCCAGATTGTGGTGCGGGATGGTGGCCAGTTCAGACATTGACAGCCTTCCTGGTAAGCGGAAAATCCAGATAGAAGGTTGTGCCTCGTCCGGGATGGCTTTCCACTCGAATTTTTCCGGCGTGCTCCTGAATGATGCCGTAGGTCACGGAAAGCCCCAGTCCCGTGCCTTTACCCTGGCCTTCACGCGGCGCGGCCTTGGTGGTGAAGAAGGGGTCGTAGATACGCTGGATGTGCTCCTGTGCGATACCGGTGCCGGTGTCGGAGACGACCACGCTGACCCCGTCGCCGTTGGAGGTGGCTACGCGCAGGGTTCCGCCTTCGGGCATGGCGTCCCGCGCGTTCAGGAACAGGTTCAGGAAGACTTGCTGCAAGCGTCCCGGATTACCGCTGATCTGCGGCAGGTGGTCAGCCAGTTCGTCCTCTACTCTGATCTTGGTGATCTTGAACTGGTGCTCCAGCAGCGCCATGGTGTCGGCGATGATCTTGTTGACGTTCACCTCGGTGAATTCCGTCCCGCTGGTGCGGGAGAAATTCAGTAGGTTGTTCACAATCTCCGAAGCCCGGAAGGTCTGTCGCGTAATCTTCTCGAGCAGCGCGCCCTTCTGCGGATCGCCCTGCAGTTGTTTCGAGAGCATCTGGGCGTAGGAGGAAATGACGGCCAGCGGAGTATTGACTTCGTGCGCCACCCCGGCCGCCAGCAGGCCGATCGACGACAACTTATCGGCCTGGGAGAGTTGTGATTCCAGGCCCACGCGCTCGGTGATGTCGTCCACGATAATCAACCGCCCGATCACGTTGAACTTACGGGTGACCAGGGGCGCGATGGCCACGTTCACAATGCGGCTCTCTCCCGTTGGCGTGGCCAGGCGAAACTTGTAGAGGTTATTGATCCCCGGATTCTGCCGCACCCGGTAAAACTCTTCCACAAACTCGGCGGGGAACACTTCGCTCAAGGGCCGGGTCAGAGCCTGCCAGCGGGGCAGGGCGTACATGACCTCCATCTGCGAGTTCCAGGATTCGATGCGGTCCGCGAGGTCCACCGCCATCACGCCCACGTTGATCGACTCCACGATGTTTTCGTTGAAATCTTTCAGGCGTTCGTATTCAGCCACTTTCTGTTCGAGCGAGGCGTACAGGCGCGCGTTCTGGATTGCGATGCCGATGTAGCCGGCCAGTGTCTCCAGCAGTTCAACGTCTTCGCTGGTGAGAAAGTCGCCTTCCACCGTCTTGCCCAGGCCGAGGAAGGCAATCGTCCGTTGCTGGGCGCGGCAGGGAATGTAGTAATTCATGTCCAGCCGGGCGATGGTCTGCTGGGCGCTGGCGGTCTCGCGCGGCACCTGGTGCACGTTCTCCAGGAAAAGGTGTCCGGCTTCAGTCTCCGGCCGGGGGGCGCTGAGGAAGTTCAAATCCAGGCCGCTGGTCTGGCTCATGCCGAAAGATTTGGCCAGCACAAACTGGGGCGGCTCGCCGGCGGCCATGAAAATCGCCATCCGGTCCACCAGCAAAGTCCGTGATAGGCGATCGACCACCGAACTCAGCATCATGTCGAGATCGGTTTCCGAGCTTAGCTCGCGTCCAAATTCGATCAGCGTCTTGCGGTAGTCGTAGCGGGTGCGATAGAAGAACTGGTCGATCTTCTCCTGGATCCATTTGCGTACCGGATCGAACAGCAACGCCGTGACCACCATCGCCAGAACCAGGCCGACCGGTCCCGAACTCGGCACCTGGGTGTGGACCAGTTCGGCTACTCCGGCCACTACGGCGAAGTAAACCCCTACAATCGCGCCCGCCGCCAGTGTGTACACCATGCCGCGCTTGAAAATCAGGTCCACGTCCATCAAGCGGTAGCGGAAGATGGCGTATCCGAACGTCAAGGGCAGCAGGCCCAGCGACAATACGGACACCTTCATCGCCGAACTCGGCATCGAGCCCGTCAAGTAAGGAATTACGTAGAACAGGGTGAAGGGCGCAATCGCAAGAATTGTCCCGCGCGTAACCCACTTCAGCTGCTGCCGAAGGATCGGCGTGCTGGCGCGGCGGTAGCTGTACCACAGCATGGCTGCTGCGATCACGAAGAACAGCGCCAGGTAGCCCATCTGCACCCGGTCGAGGTTCCATCGGACCCGCTCACTGGCTTTCAACACCCGGAGCGCGAGAATGTGCATTCCCAGCAGCAGCATTCCAGGTGCATAAATTGCGCCGATGATCCAGCGATGCCTGCGGACAAAGTTGCGCTTCTCCGGGAAGGTCAGAACGAAATGCAGGAACAGTGCGGGCTGCAGGAGCCAGGCCGTAACGTTGCCCCAATAGATCGTCCAGTCAAACTGGTTCAGTTTTCCCGTGAACTTGAAGGCGTAAAAGATGAACGAGACCAGGCAGAAGATATAGAAATGCGTGGAACTCGGTGCCGTCCAGCGTCGCAGCAGCACATAAAGCCCGATGCCCAGGTAGATCAGTGCGATGAAGCGCAGCCAATAATTCAGGGAGCGCTCGGCTGGAATGAGAATCACGGTCGTATCAAGCGGGACGGACTGCCGCACCAGCGAATAAGTCGCCTTCGACCACGCTCCTACCCGGTAAGCCTGTCGCATCCGGGCTGTAGTGTCTTTTACGTCATGCTGGTTGATCGCGGTCAGCCGGTCGCCCGCCCGAATGCCGGCTTTATCGCCTGGGCCGTTCGGCTCCACCCGCTTGGCAATCACGCCGCCGTCGTTTCCTGTCTGTTCCATCCACCAAACGCCGTCAGAGGGAATCTGGAAGTCGGCTTCTTTCTGGAAATTGATCCAGGCAAGGATCACGGCAGCCGTGGTCAGAAGGATCAGCAGACCGGCTGTAAAGCGAATTTGGAATTCCCGGTTCATCGACCGCAGCGGCTCCTGGAGGTGGGCGGGGGGAGAACCCGATTGATGGTTCAGCACGTCGGGTGCCACGGCAAGGCGCAAGGGAGAACCTCTAACTTGCTTCAAAGAAAAGACTTTACCGATTATAAAAGCACTGCGGAAGTAAAGCTATGCTTTTTGGAAACCTTCTGTGAGGTTTGGTAACCCTATGAATAGCTGAAGCTTAAGGGATAAGCGTGGGGCCCGGGTTTCTAACCCGGCTAGGTCGAGCGAAACTCGACGGCTCGGGGGCTGGAACTTGTTACCAACCAAATCGGTGACCTTACTCGGCGCTGTCCGGTTCCGAGACCCGGTCCAAACAGAGGTCCCAGATTGGTCCCAGTCCGACTAGAATTGGTATTCCCCATGAACTTGACCGACGAAATCATCGAGCGTGAGCGCCGTTTCCTGCTGCCTACCTACAACCGCTATCCCATCGCTCTTCACCGCGGAAAGGGAGTGTTCCTGTACGACTGTGAAGGCAAGCGCTACCTGGACTTTGTGGCTGGCTTGGGCGTCAACGCGCTCGGCCACGCCCATCCCCGGGTGGTGAAGGTCATTCGGGAACAAGCCGCCCGGGCCATCCACTTTTCCAATCTCTACTACAACGAGTATCAGGGGAGGTTGGCCGAGAAACTTTGCCAGCTTTCGGGCCTGGATCGAGCCTTTTTCTCCAACAGCGGCACCGAGGCCATCGAGGGCTCGATCAAGCTGGCCCGGTTGGCGGGACACCGCGCCGGAGGAGAAGCCAAGAGTCAACTGGTAGCTCTCGAGGGTTCGTATCACGGCCGAACCTTCGGCGCCATGTCGCTCACCGGGCAGGACAAGTATCGCAAGGGCTTCGAACCCATGCTCGAAGACGTCAAGTTTGTGCCGCGCAATGACCTCGGGGCATTGCGCACTGCCATCAACGATCAGACTTGTGCCATCGTACTGGAACCGATCTTCGGCGAGGGTGGCATCCACGAATGTTCCACTGACTTCCTGCGCGAGTGCCGCGCCCTGGCCGACCGTCATCGCGCCGCCCTGATCTTCGACGAAATCCAGTGCGGCCTCGGCCGCACTGGAACCATTTTTGCCTTCCAGGCGTTCGGCGTAACCCCGGACATCGTCGCCATCGCCAAACCAATTGCAGCGGGCCTGCCCCTGGGCGCATTTCTGGCCCGCGAGGAATTTGCCACCGCTATTTCCCCCGGCCAACACGGGACCACTTTCGGCGGAGGTCCGCTGGCTTGCCGTGTGGCGCTCGAATACCTGGCGATCGTCGAAGACGAAAAGTTGCTGGAAAACGTGGCGCGTGTCGGAGGCTACCTGCAGGAACAGTTGACGTCTCTGGCCCCGCGCCACGGGGCGGTGCAGGAGGTGCGGGGGCGCGGGCTGATTCAGGGTCTGCAGCTTGCCATCCCCGCGCGTCCCATCGTTGAGCAAGGGCTGGCCGAAGGCGTGCTCTTCAACAGCACGCAGGACACGGTTCTGCGTTTTCTGCCTCCGTTTCTCTTGCAGGAAAAGCATGTGGATAGAGGCATGCGAGTGCTGAAGAAATTATTGCGGAAGAAACGGTCGGCATAGCGGACTGGTTTTTGTCCCTTCCTTCGAGGAGCGTTCGAACCCGACAAAAAATTGCGGAGAGCCCAAGCTCTCCGCGTAAAAAGCAATAGAGGCGATATCAATTACATAGAGGATTGCAGTCGCTGTGGAGTTGTCCGGCGTAGAAATAAACCACGGTGAGTAACCAACTGGAGAGCCAAGTCCGCCTGCAGACGGCAGTCCCGGTCGAGGAGCGCTGGTATGTCCTCGACGGCTACCGCGTGCGCTATCTGCACACCGGTTCTGGTCCGCCGTTGCTCCTGTTACATGGCTTGTTGGGGTACTCCTTTTCCTGGCGCTTTGCCCTGCCTCTTCTGGCTGAGAAGGCGACGGTGGATGCGGTCGATATGCCGGGGGTGGGTTTTTCCGACCGGCCTCCCCATGCCAGTGGCAGCTTGCGCGCCCACGCCGAGCGCCTGCTGCGTTTTATGGACGGCGTGGGCATCGCGTCCTGCGATCTTCTGGGCACGTCCCACGGAGGTGCGGTCGCGATGATGGCCTCCGCCCTTGCCCCACAGCGGGTGCGAAGCCTGATCTTGGTTGCTCCGGTGAATCCCTGGTCGGCCCATGGCCGGCGGCTGGCGCCCTTCCTGAGCAGCGCACTGGTTTCGTGGCTGCTTCTCCGCTGCGAACCGTGCCTGGGAATTTTCCACGACGCTTTGCTGCGCCGCCTTTACGGAGACCCTCGGCGCATCCGTCCGGGGACGCTCGCCGGCTATTCTGCACCTTTCAGAATTCCCGGGACTCTCAACTACGGCCTGGGTGTGGTGCGGTCGTGGAACCGCGATCTCGAGGAACTCGAATCGGTCCTGCCTCGCATCGCCCATATTCCGACTCTGCTGCTCTGGGGCAGCAAGGATGCGGCCGTGAGTCCGGCGTCTGCGGAACTGCTGCAACAGCAGTTCAGGGATTGTCAGCTCGAGGTCTTTGATGGCGTCGGCCATCTGCCTTACGAGGAAGTTCCCGAGATCTTCAACACATCCGTGACGGCATTTCTGTCGAGAGATTTTGTTCCTGCCGGCTGACATTATTTCCGCAGACGCCGCGGCACAGCTGTTACCTTGAAGGAAGAAGAACAGAGAGTTCATTTGCCTTGAAGTCAAGCACCAAACGAATCCTGGCCCTCATTGTAGGTTGGAGTTTCATCCTGCTGGGAATCCTCGGCCTGTTTCTGCCTATTCTGCAGGGGATACTGTTCCTGCTTATCGGCCTGATCATTCTGTCTTCGGAA
The DNA here is from genome assembly GCA_963758435.1 of Terriglobia bacterium. Classification (GTDB taxonomy): domain Bacteria; phylum Acidobacteriota; class Terriglobia; order Terriglobales; family Acidobacteriaceae; genus JAIQFF01. Next base: position 332,219 of record CAVWVN010000003.1, read on the forward strand.
TACGTCTGGGCCCATCGCCTGCTGACCCGGCTGCGAGAGCGTTTCCCCAGGCTGGGGCGCACCGCGGACCAAGCCAGCGAGAAGGCGGCAGCATGGTTACGGCGGATTTCCGGTGAACCCGATGCAGATTGATGTGCGGCAAACGCAGTGCTAGCCTCGAAACAGCGAATCGCGCACATGGCTGACCCCGCAATATCGGCTGCGCTGGCCTCCCATGCCGGTGCTCGTCCCCGTAACTGGTTCCGGCGTTTCGATATTCCTGAAATCTGGATGCGCTTCCTGCTGGCCTTGTTGGGGCTGGTCCTGGCTTTCGCGGCCGCCCTCTTTTCCACTGTGGCACGCGAATCCGGAAGTCTCTGGACGACGGTGATACTGGCTTCGATCGCGCTGACCCTGGCGGTGGTGGTGGGCCTGACGACGGTGCCCCATCTGGCGCGCCGGGTGGCGGGCAGCCGGGTCCGCGATGCTTTCAACTACGACGTGACGGCGGTGGGAATTATCTACGTCGTAAGCGTCCTTCTCATTGGGGTTGCAGCCCTCAACACGGGCAACAACCTGCTCTATGTGATTGTGGCCACGATGCTCGCCGCCATCCTGGTATCGGGCGTGGCCTCGGCCATCGTGTTGCGCGATCTGGAGCTGGATGTCCGTCTGCCCGAGCAGGTTTTTGCGGGCCGCGCCACGCTGGGTAGAATCGTAGTCCGGAACCGGCGGCGGTGGCTGCCGTCATTCTCCATCAGCGTGGTTCCACTGAAGCGGAAGCCTTCGAAGCAGTGGCAATGGGTGCCCACCACATTTGGCTTTCCGCCCGGGCAGCCTCCCGCCAGGCAGTGGGTAAGATTGCCGGACCGGCAATTGCGCCGGGTCGCTGGCGATGCCCAGGCTCCGCCCGGCATCTTTACGGAGTCGGCATATTTTCCCTACATCCCGGCAGGCTCTGAACTCGCCGCCGAAGTGGAACTCTGCTTCCCTCGCCGTGGACGCTATCAGCAGAACAGCTTTGGTCTCGCCACCCGATTTCCTTTTGCTTTCCTGACCAAGACGCGGCGCGTGGCTTTGGCTCGAGAGATCCTGGTGTACCCGTCGGTAGAACACACTGACGAATTCTTTGACGTGCTGCCGCTGATCACCGGCGAATTTGAGACTTTTGCACGCGGACGCGGCGACGACCTCTATCTCATTCGCGAATACATGCCCGAGGATTCCGCCCGCCACGTGGACTGGAAGGCAACCGCCAAGTCCGGATCGCTGAAAGTGCGCGAGTTCAGCCGCGAGGACGAACGGAGGCTGCGCCTGGTTTTCGACAATCCTGCTCCCGGGTCAGTTTCCGAGCAGGCCTACGAAAACGCAGTGACGGCCGCCGCATCGTTGGGTTGGCACTTTGCCGAGGGAAATGCCGAACTGTCTTTTGCAGCGCAGGGCTGCAAGGCCGGAGCGGGCATCCATGAATTTCTGGCGTACCTGGCTACCGTCGATCCTCTAGCGGCACCGTCGCTGCTCGATACCCTGGAAGTCTCCGGCGAATACAACGTTATTCTCACCACTCGTTCGCACAGCACGATTCCGACAAATCTTTGGGCCTGCTCTTACTTCATTTTCATCGGAACCGAGAACTGATTTCCAGCTCCGGCAGCACAACGAACGGGCTGCGAATTTTTACTTTCGTTCCATTCAGCCCTGTCATCTTGAGCGCAGAGAACGGACTCGCTCGCGAGTCCGTCCTCGGAGTCGAAAGACCTACTGTCTTACGGCGTCGGCGAGCGCCCAGGCAGGGAGGCTGCCGACTGCCCCGGGCAGAAAGCAGCTCCCTCGACTTCGCTCGGCGTGACAGAGTGCTTGGGATGACAGAGTGGAATGCGGAATAAAAATCTAGCCGAGGCCACTAAAACCCCGATATCTTAGTGCAGCCGCAGGGTCGCGGCCTGCATCCCAAGAAAGAGACAAGGGACGCCGCTTTGCCTGGCCAGCCGAAACTTCAGCGAGGTGAAAAGGACATGAATCGCAAATATTTCCAGCTGCTGAGCACGGTGCTGACGACTCTGGTGTTGGCGCTTGCGCCGTGGTCCGCGCGGGCGCAGAAGTCTCTCGAGATCCCTGCCGGGACTTCTATCCGGGTCCGCATGATTGACAACCTCAGCAGCGAGCAGACCCAGATGGGAGACACTTTCCGCGGCACGCTGGACGAGCCGATTGAAGTGAACGGACGAACGCTCTACCCCAAGGGCGCAGACGTCATCGGACGGGTCACTGACGTACATTCCACGGGCCGGCTTACTGAACCCGGGGAACTCGACCTGGTATTGAACACGGTCAGCTCAGGAACCGTGGCGGAATCGATTCACGTGGAACCGCTGGTGATCAAGGGAGAATCGCACGCCAAGAGCAACGTGACCAAGATCGGCGGCGGAGCCGCCTTGGGCGCGGTGATCGGCGCCATTGCGGGCGGAGGCAAAGGCGCGGCGATCGGGACTTTGGCGGGCGGCGCGGCCGGCACCGGCGCAGCCGCGGCCACCGGCAAGAAGCCGGCTATCGTTGAATCAGAGGCTGTCCTCACTTTCGTTACCTCCTCAGCCTCGACGACTTCAGCTTCGACGGCGACAGCCCCGCCACCTGCCCCCCCCAATGAAGCAGCGACGACGCCCCCGCCTCCTGCCTCCGATTCCACTCCAATCCGAGCTTCGGATTCGGCGACAGGGCCGGATGACAGCGCCACGTTGTTTACCCTTCGCGATCGCCGGACCATACGAAGCTGCGTGACCGAACATGCGTCCGACTTCCCGTCTGGTACCACCCAGCGCCCGGAACTGCCCTCTGGGTCAGAGCGGCAGATTCACCGAGGTGGAAGCTTGCCTTCCGAGGTTCAGAGCCAGGCCCAGTCGCTGCCTTTGGTCTGTGAAGAGCAGCTCCCCAAATTACCCAGCGATCTTGAACGGGTCGTGTACGCTGGACGGGTGTTGCTGATTGACAGCAAAGGCCAGGTCCTCGACATGTTCTATCTCGATCAGAATCAATAGTCTGAGGGCGGCAATCGAGTGTGGATCGGACACTCTTGTCCGACGCTTTTGACATTGGTCTTGGGTTTGGTCTTGGCGTGGGTGTGATCGGTGAACGTCAAACGCAAAGGCGTCGGACAGGAGTGTCCGACCCACACTGGAGGGCTTTGAGGTTATTCCGGTAACCATTACCCGCGATTACCTTGGTACATTGACCATCTGTGCGAAGCTGCTAAGGTTAGGTATAAGAGAAGTTTAATCGCAACAATTCCGTCAACCGTGGCGCCCCCGGCTGGCAGAAAACTGGTTGATGACATTCGATCACCAAACCGCGCTTTGGATCGCCCACCCCATATTGCAGCTGGCGGTGGGGATTGCGATGGTCCGCCACAAACTACATCGTCTGTTTCCCGTTTTCTTCGCATACATCTGCTTTCAGATCCTCGCATTTGGCATCCTGTTCCCGATGTCGTCGCAATGGGTGAGTGCCAGCTATCAGCTGTTCTTCTACTCTTACTGGTCATGCGCTGCGATTAATCTCGTCCTGGGGTTCATGGTCATTTACGAAATCTTCCTGGACGTGTTCCGCCCCTATTACACCCTGAAAGATCTCGGGACGGTGCTTTTCAAGTGGGCCGCTTTGGTTATGTCGCTGGTAGGCTTTGTGGTGGCGGCATCGAGTCCGACCGGGGACCAGGGGCCGATCGTGCAGGCCGTGATAACCGTGACCCGTTGCGTCCGGGTCTCGCAGGTGGGACTGGTTTTATTTCTTCTGGTTTTTGCCCGCTATCTGGGAGTGTCCTGGAAGCAACATAGTTTCGGACTCTCGGTGGGTCTGGGTCTGTCGTCTGGAGTCGAACTGGGTACGCTGGCATTCCATGTGAGCGGGCATGCCTCCCAGGTTTCAGTCCACCTGATCAATCTCGTAGCCTATAACATCTCAATCCTCGTGTGGTTGGGTTATGCCCTGGTCAAGAGTCCGGAGCGAGCGCCGGGGGCAGAATTGTTTACGCCGAACCGCTGGGAGAGGAGCCTTACCGAGATCCAGCGTCCGGCCCAGGTCGATTCGCTGATTCCCATGTTTGAGAATATGGTCGATCGCGCCTTTTCCCGTACCCAGGCAGATTATTCGCCTATCCAGGCCGCACCCGATTCCGCCGGCCAACCCGTCCTAAGTACTCGAAGCGGTATCCATTCCCTGCCGTCGCCGAGCCGTCGGGTTCACTAAACGTTTCACCCGCTGGCGTTTTCGTTTCACTCTTAATGCCGGCCGCCCTTCAGCTAAATACAACCTCACCTAATACTTGAATAAGAGACGCGATCCCGTATAAGAAATGGGGCGCGAACTTATGCCATACTGCGTCCGCGCGAGCTTCAGGGACGCCTCTGGAGTCCGAATACGACGTTCCGATGTGCGCTGCTCGGGATCCAGCAACCTGCTATCCGGAGAAAAGGCTGGACGCGAGAGCGGTCTTCTGTATAATGCCGCCACCGTGAGGTTTCCTCCCAGGAGCCTCGCAGGGTAAGGAGAACACCATGAAACGTGCGGTCAGGATGTTGATCCTGATGGTAGGTTTGGCTTGCACGTACGTGGCAATCGCGACCCCGATACTCAATGCAGAACTGGGCCCGATGCCACTGTGCAATCCTAACAATCCCAACTGCTCGAAACGTTAGGCTGGTGGGATTGGTAGAGGCTGTTAACTAGCCGCGCAAGTGGCTGTTGGACCTGACCGGGCTGACCGATTGCGAATCGCATGGTCAGCCCCATTTTTTTCCTCTCTGCTTTTCAATTCTTGAGAACGATGCCGAGGGTTCGCCGCAATTGGTCCGGGTCCAGGATCGGAGGCTGACAGGTGAATCCGGAGCAAATCACTGCCGCCGACTTGCCCTCTTTGAGCGCGGGCAACTGCGGAATGGTCTCCGCCAATACGGGGGGCAGATTCTGCGGTACGACCTTGCTCGCCGCCAGCTTGAGCACGGTCCTGTTAAAAGCAAAGATGCCGGCCGCGACGGCGCCGAGTTGTTCTGCCACGCTGTCTTCTCCGATGACCACGATCTGGGTGTGCGGAGATGAGAGATGTACGGCTGCAATCCCATAGGTCGCGGCAAAAACCCCGAACTTGCCGGCGAGCCCGGCCAGCAGTTCCAGAGTTTGTTCGGCTTGTTCGCGGTAACTTTTCCGGTTGGTGAGAGCGTGCAGCCGCAGCAAGGCGATGGCCGCCACAGAATTTCCCGCGGGCGTGGGAGAATCCTGAAACGGTTTGCGGCGCGTGCCGAGTACCCCCAAAGCTTTCTCGGGACCGGTTGCCGCGGCGTCGAAAAATCCGCCGGATATGGGGTCAAAGAAAAGCTCCACCATCTTGTCCACGATGCGCTGTGCGAACTGGAAATAGCTGAGGTCCGCGGTAGCCTCGTAAGCATCCAGGCATGCGACCGCGGTGAAGGCGTAATCGTCCAGCAGTCCCGGAACCAGGCGCCGTTCGGCAGCCGGATTGGAATAGGCGACCACGTGCTGCAGTCCCTGTTCCGCTTGCCACGCTTCAGCGAAGACCCGGTCCAGTGAACGCAGCGCGAAGCGTTTGGCCCCATCGAGCTTTAACACCTTGGCGGCCTCCAGGTAGGCCGAGACACACAGCGCATTCCACCCCACATAGACGGTTTTATCCACGTACGGCGTCGGGCGCTGGAGACGCGCGGCGTACATCTTCTGCCGGGCAGATTCCAGTATCGCCTGCGTGCGTTCCACCGTCAGACCCAGACGTTTGCCGATTTCATCGAACGAAGCCCGGACATACAGAACATTTTTTTCCGGGTTGTGGTGCATCTCTCCGACTTCGTTGACGTCGTAGCGCAGTCCGGCCGCGGCTGCTTCCTCTTCGGTCACGACAGCCTGCATCTCGGCCCGGGTCCAGGTGAAATAGTCGCCGTCATCGTCCATCGAGTAATCCGCATCCTGCGAGGCGTAGAACCCGCCGTGCTCGCGATCGCTGAGCCATTCATCCATCCAGCGGACGATGTCACGGGCCACCGCGGCGAAAAACTCCGAGCCGGTCACCTGGTAGGCGTGGGCATAATTTTTTAGCAATTCAGAGTTGTCGTAGCACATCTTCTCAAAGTGCGGGACGATCCAGTGCTCGTCCACCGAATAGCGGTGAAAGCCTCCGGCGAGCTGGTCATAGACGCCACCACTCGCCATCTTCTCCAGGGTGGAGACGAAGACCTCGCGCAGTTCTTCTTTTCCCGAGCGTGCATATTGGTCGATCAGAAGATCGAGGACTGCGGGATGAGGGAATTTGGGCGCGCTGCCGAAACCTCCGTTCTGCGGGTCATACATCTTCAGCGCCGCTTCCACAATCTCGTCGATCACCTTGGGAGAGAACTCGCCGCTGCCGCCGGCGAAAGACTCGGCCCGGGAGATTGCGATCTCAACCATCTGTGCCTGGTCCACCACCTCGGTGTTTTTCTGGTGATAGGCGTCAGCGATGGACTGCAGTACCCGCTTGAAGCTGGGGCGCCCGTAGTTGTCGTCGGGAGGGAAATAGGTGCCGCCGTAGAACGGCTTGCCATCAGGGGTCAGAAAGGCAGTCAGCGGCCAGCCTCCCTGCCCGCTGATGGCGCTCACCGCAACCTGATAACGGCTGTCGATGTCGGGGCGCTCATCGCGATCCACCTTCACCGCCACGAAGCGTTCATTGACGATCTGCGCCACTTCCGGATCGTCATACGACTCACGGTCCATGACGTGACACCAATGGCACCAGACCGCACCAATGTCGAGCAGGATGGGTTTGTTTTCACGCTGCGCGGTGGCAAAGGCCTCTTCGCCCCACTCGTTCCACTGGACGGGCTGATGCATAGCGGAACGCAAATAGGCGGAAGCGGCCTTCGACAGGGAGTTGAGGATCTGGGTGCTCATCTCCCAAGTGTAAACGGTCAGAGTCTCAGGGTTTGACCCTGCCGCTCATAAATTACTTTGCCCTGCAGAACGGGGAAGTCCCGGAAGACTCCGCCGACAATGGATCCCAGCCCGCTGAGCAATAGAGCGGAGCAAGGTCTTCAAGCTGAGCTCAAGAGGCCAAGGTCAGCGGATTCACCACCTCAACTGCGCCGTACTTCTGCCCGTCTGCCAGATCCTCGGAATACAGGGTCGCTGCACCCGAGCTTTCGGCGGCTTGCAAAATCAGCGCATCCCAAAAAGATGTTTGGTATCGTAGCTCGATCTCAAGTGCCTTCAGGACCGATGCCGAATCATTGATCACGATCTCCCAGCTTGAGTAGTCTTGAATGATCCGGCGGATCTCTTCTACCGAAAGCGGGTGGGCAACCTTACGACGAAGGTTGATGCAGATTTCCTGCAGCACCTGCGTGCTCAAAACTCCCTGCCCCGAGCTCCAAAGCTGCTCGATCACTTGGCGAGCACGCTCGTGCTTCAAACCCGCGGAGCGATCATGCGCGTAGAGCAGAATATTGGTATCGACGAAGTACTTATCGGCGCTTTTCATCGTTCGTGAAGCTCGTTACGGGAACGGGGAGGCGTCCACCCCAAATCCATCCCCTCGCGCAGCCGCGCCAGGGCGCGCTTGTGCGCGCGGTCATAGGTCTTGCGTTCGCGAACGAGTTGTTCGAGTTGGGCTGCCAGCAGGGCACTGATCGATGTGCCCTCTTCCGCCGCCAGTACCCGAATCTCGCGCAGCAGAGCAGCGTCCATCTTGAGCGTGATATTGACTTTCATGGTTAGAGCACGTAAATATGTGCAGCACTATTCTACGTGCCAAAACTTGCGCGGTCAAGAAAGGCCTTGCAGGCGTCCGCGGCACTGCCGGCAAGATGCCGGCGCTACTTCCCAAGTTCATTTCGAGAGTTGCGTTGCGATTGAGCAATACAATGCCACCGCTTCATGCAGCTGTTTCTTTTCGACATATTCCGCGTCGGTGTGGGCGACGTGAATGGATCCCGGGCCGAACAGCAAGGGCTGTCCCCAGGCGTTGAGCGCGGGAATATCAGTGGTGAAAGCGGCGACCATGGTGGGGAGGCCGTTCAGAGTGCGCAGGCGGACAAAGGGAATTTCCAGCACAAACTCAACTCGCGCCAGATTGCCGACCGCCGCCACAATCTCCTGTTTCAATCGCTGTGACGGTCCAACCAGGCGGTAAAGCAGTTGGGCACGCGCTTTGTCCGGTACCACATTGGGGGCGCGGCCGCCTTCGATCACGCCGATATTGAGCGTGCACGGCCCGATGCCTTCTTCAGTCGGCAGCTTCATCGCACGTAGCCGTTGCAGGGCGAGCAGCAACTTGTCAATTGCCGACTCGCCCAACTCTGGGTAGGCCGAATGCGCCATGCGTCCTTCCGCGATCACTTCCACTCGCAACGCACCCTTAGACGCGATTGCGATCTGATTTTCGGTGGGCTCGCCGTTAACCAGGAATTTCGAGCCGGGAGGATTCCGGTTCGCCATTTTGGCGCCCAGGCTGTCGCGCTCTTCGCCAACCAGGAAAAGCAGTCCCACATGAACGCCTTCCTGACGCAAGCGTTCCGCGGCTTCCACCTGCGTCGCGATGATTCCCTTGGCATCGCACGAGCCCCGTCCGTACACCCGCGTGGCATCTTCGGACGAGGGAATGAAAGGCGGGACCGTATCCATGTGAGTGGAGAACACAACCGCGGGCCGCTTCTGTTCGGAGGAGACGGCAAAGACATTGCAGCGCGCGCCTTCCACGGGAATCTTCTCCGCCTGAAACCCTCGCCGCAGCAATTCGCCGTGAAGGAAATCTCCCACCGGGCCTTCATTACCGGTGATGGACTCGATGTCCACGAGTTGACGGGTGAAGGCGGCGACATCCATGCGCGACAGGATACCTCAGTCCCGCGCGGGAGCATACTCCGTGTCCCCAGTGCCCTCCGTGGTTGAAAAGCCGCAAGCAACCACGGAGGACGCAGAGGACACTGAGGAAGTCCGAAACGGGAGGTGGCCGTATGAGAAGCCTCGCACTCTGAGGATCCGGTCGCGCCCGACGCACTCCGTGTCCTTAGTGTCCTCTGTGGTTAGAACCTACAAACCACGGAGGACACAGAGGGCACTGAGGAAGTTCGATTCGCTGCTATGCTTGACTGAAACCCGATGAACACGCAAGCCGGTACAATCCGCTCCCTGTTCTTGGAAGGTCCTGCCGGCCGTCTCGAGGCGCTGCTCAATTCGGGAGGTCCAGATGCTTCTTACGCTGCCATGGTTTGTCATCCTCATCCCCTCTTTGGTGGAACGCTGCACAATAAGGTGGTCTTTCATGCCATGAAGGCGTTGAACGGCTTTGGTTTTCCGGTGTTGCGCTTCAATTTTCGGGGGACCGGTCTGAGTCCGGGCGAACACGACCACGGAAATGGTGAAGTGGACGACGTTCGGGCCGCGCTGGATTGGCTTGACCAGGAGTTCCACTTACCCCTGATTTTCGCCGGCTTCTCGTTCGGGGCGGCCGTCGGCTTGCGGGCTGCTTGCCCGGATACGCGGGTAAAGGCTGCTATCGGCCTGGGGCTGCCAGTCTCGCCGATTGATGATCGCACCTATGACTTCAGCTTTCTTAAAAGCTGCGCCAAGCCCAAGTTATTTGTCAGCGGCGATCGTGATCAGTTCGGAACCCCGGCGCAGGTAGAAGAGCTGGTTCACGGGATTGCGGGACCGAAAAAATTGGTCTTGATCGCGGGTGCCGATCACTTTTTTGAAGGACGCCTGCGCGAGTTGCGCGGGGCCATCGAGCAGTGGGTGGGAGACGCGGTGAACTTGTAATCCTCGCGAGGCGAGAGTCCCTCGTGACCGCCGGCGGGATGCCGGCACTACATATACATGTCATCATCTGCTGCCGATCGCGAGAAGCTTGTCCTGGACATGCGGGTCACTGCGCGTCATCTGTTTGAGTATGCGCTCGGCGAAGCCAGCATCGACCGGGCATTTCAGCGCCACGTGGATTGCGATCGCGGAGTGCTTCGCATTTGCGAGGACCTGCACGATCTGGATTCCTACAACCGCGTGCTGGTAATCTCCATCGGCAAAGCCGCGCACGCCATGGTCAATTCGCTTGAAATGCAGGCCGGCAATCGCTTCCAGGGCATCGTGGCCAGTTCGGTCGATCCGGTTTCGCAGGTGCGGGGTTTTCGCTACTTTCGCGGCGGCCATCCTACGCCGAACCAGGAATCCATCCGTGCCGCGGAAGCCATCCTGAAATCGCTAGGCGCTCAGAATGCGGCGTCCCTGGTGATCTTCATGCTCAGCGGCGGAGGTTCCTCAATTGTGGAAAAGCCGATCGACGCCGAAATTTCACTGGAGGACCTGATCGCCACTTACCGCGTCCTGGTGCTCTCCGGTGCGCCCATCGCCGAGATTAATGCCGTTCGCAAGCATCTTTCCGCTATCAAGGGCGGAAGGATGGCCGTCGCAGCCTCCGCGGCGCAGCAGGTGTCGCTACTGGTTTCCGATGTCCCCGACAGTACTCCCGATGCGCTGGCCTCAGGCCCCACCATGCCTGATTCGACCAGCGTTGCCGACTGTTACAGCGTGGTTGAAAAGTACGGCATGCTGGAGCAGTTTCCCGGTTCCGTGCGCGAGTTGTTTCAACGCCACGCACTGGAGGAAACTCCCAAATCCGACGACCTTGGCTTCCACCGTTCACGCTGGTGGCCTTTGCTGTCGAACGGGTCACTGCTGGAAGCGGCGGAAGGTGAGGCGCAACGTCATGGCTTCAAAGTTGAAATCGACAACCGCTGCGACGACTGGGATTACGCTCGTGCAGCGGAGTATCTTCTCGAACGCTTGCTCGCGTTGCGGCAGAAGTCCGAACGGGCCTGCCTTATTTCAGGGGGAGAGGTTACTGTAAAAGTTGAAAATGGCGGCACCGGCGGACGCAACCAACAGTTTGCCCTGGCCTGTGCGGCGAGAATCTCCGGTGAAGCCATCACCGTGCTCAGCGCAGGCACCGACGGCATTGACGGCAACAGCCCGGCCGCTGGCGCGATCGCGGACGGCGGCACACTCGAACGAGCCCAGGCCCGCGGACTGGATGCAGGCGCGCACCTGGCTGGCTTCAATGCGTACCCATTTTTTGAGTCGTTAGGCGATGCGATTGTGACCGGCCCTACAGGAAACAATCTGCGCGATCTGAGAATATTGCTAGCCTATTAAGCAAGAGTGTGGGGCGGGCGCCCCCGCCCGCCGCGGTTGGGGTTGGTGTTGCGGTTCTAAGGAATCGAGGTCAAAGGCGTCGGACAGGAGTGTCCGACCCACACCCACTCAGAAAAACCTGGTTACGCCCTCTTCCAGCACGAACACCCGGTCTTCGATCCCGGCCGCCTTCGCTTCTTTCTCCAGCAGTTGCAGGGGTTCGTCCATCGGTTCGTGAGAGAGTCGAAAAGTACCGTAGTGCATGGGCACCATCCAGCGCGCATTCAGGTCAAAGAAGGCGCGCGTGGCGTCCGCCGGGCTGGTATGAACGTTGCGGAAAGAAGGCGGATGGTAGGCGCCGATTGGCAACAGGGCCAATTCCGGCCCCAGGCGCTGGCCAATTTCGCGGAAGCCGGAAAAGTAAGCTGTGTCGCCGGCGTGATAGATCGAATGCTTGTGGTCGCGCAGTACGTAGCCGCCATATCCGCGGTGCGAGTCTTCGATCACCCGGGCTCCCCAGTGCCGCGAGGGCACGTGGGTGACGGTCAGTTCACGATGACGGTAGCTGTTCCACCAGTCCAACTCAACCACGTTGTCAAAGCCCAGGTCGGAAACCAGGTCGAAAACATGATGCGGCACCAGAATCGTTGGCGCTACCCCGCGCCGGCGTTTGGTTTGCTGAACGATGGCCCGCAGCGACGGCCGGTGCAGGTGGTCAAAGTGGGCATGGGTGACCAGTATAAGGTCAATGGCCGGCAGGTCGCGCACCTTCAGGCCCGGCTGCCTCAGACGCTTAAGGATGAAGAGCCAGCGCGCAAAGTTGGGATCGATAACAATATTCTGGCCGCCCAGCTGGAGAAAGAAACTCGAATGACCGATGAAAGTCACGCCCATTTCGCCGTTGGCCGCCAGCTTGGGCTGGTGAGTATGCCCGGTGCGGGGAGTGACTGCGGAGCGTCGCACCAGGCTGCCGAACTGCCGGGCGCGATTGCGCAGCGCACGATTTTGCAGGGTGTTTTTTAACATCTGGCCGGGCCGGGACCTCCACGCACTAAAACCCGCCGCCTCACCCAGGTTTTTCGGAAAAAATGCGAAAAAGAGATGAGGGTTCCCCTCTATTCTAGAACAAATACACAAGGGAATACCTTGACCCTGGTTACTGCCGTCAGTTCTAATCGCTGCTGGTAGTTAATGTCTTCAGGGGAGACTCAGGATGCGTGTTGCTTTCTTAGGCTTGGGAATTATGGGACGGCCAATGGCGGCCAATCTGGTCAAGGCCGGTCATGAAGTTTCCGTCTGGAGCCGCACTGCGGGCAAGGGAGTAGATGGAGCACGCAGCGCGAGTTCGCCGGCCGACGCTGCACAGGGCGCGGAAGTGGTGTGGATGTGCGTTTCCGATACTCACGCAGTGGAGAGCGTTTTGTTCGGGCCGCAAGGGGTCGAGGAAGCACTTGCCGAAGACATGACCATAGTCGACTCCAGCACGATTTCGCCTTCTGCAACCCGCAAGTTCGCCGAGCGCGTAGGAGCGCGGGGAGTGCGTTACGTGGATGCGCCCATGACTGGATCGAAAGTTGCCGCGGAGGCTGGGACTCTTATTTTTATCGTAGGCGGAGACGAAGCTGTAATCGAATCGCTGAAACCATTATTCGCCGCCATGGGCAAGGTGTTTTTCCGCCTGGGCGAAACCGGCAAGGGACAGTCCGCCAAGCTGGTCATGAACCTGCAAATTGCTCTCATCTATGAAGGCTTCGCCGAAGGCCTCACTCTGGCCACCAAACTGGGCGTGGATGTCGAGAAACTGATGCCGGTGATTCAAGCATCCATGATTCGTTCCGGAGTGGTCGACTACAAAGCCCCTTTCGTCTTGAAGCGCGATTTCACCCCCAATTTTCCGCTGCGCCTGATGCACAAGGATATCCGCCTGACTCTCGAGGCAGCCAAGGAAGTCCGGGTAAAGCTACCCGCCCTCGAGACCGTGGAAGAGATCTACGAAATGGCCAGCGAGGATGGACATGAGGATCTCGACTACGCCGCTACCCTGACACTGCTTGAGAAGTGGGCAGGTGTCGAAGTGAAGGGCGTGTCGGCCTGAAACAGGATGGAGCAGAATCGAGCGGGCGACCCGCCCGCGAAAAGTCAGCGAGTTTCGGCTGCAGAGTTTCTCGCATGATCGGCCGCACCAGCGGTTTTGATTAACGGGCTAGTACCTCCGTAACGCCCCTGACCCCTGCTATTACAGAAGTCTTACACGCGGAGATGGTACTCCCTGCTAACGTGACTATTGGAAGCTCAATACCGCGTACAGGAAACGAATATGGCCATCGACCTCCAAGTCTTGGATCGGAAAGCAGCGGCAGACGACGAAATCAATTGGGTAACCGCGATTTTTATGGGCCTGTTCCATGTGGGCGCGATCGCGGCCTTGTTCTTCTTTTCCTGGAAAGTCTTCCTGGCGTCGATGTTCCTGTGGTGGGTGTCAGGAAGCCTGGGCATCGGTATGGGCTACCACCGCTTGCTCACCCATCGCGGATATAAGACTCCGAAGTGGGTCGAATACATCTTGACCACTTGCGCCACGCTGGCACTTGAAGGCGGGCCGATTTTCTGGGTGGCCACGCACCGCATCCATCACCAGCATTCCGATCAGGAAGGCGATCCGCATTCGCCGCGCGATGGCAAGTGGTGGGCGCACATGGGCTGGATCCTGACCGGCAAGTCGATGCATCACGACACCACCACGCTGGCGCGTTACGTCCCCGATCTTGCCAAGGACAAGTTCCACGTCTGGATCACGAAATACCACTACGTTCCCATGATTGTCCTCGGGGTGATCCTGCTGGCGATCGGCGGTCTCCCGTTGCTCCTGTGGGGCGTCTTCCTCCGGACCGTAGTTGGACTGCACACCACCTGGCTGGTAAATTCGGCCACGCACAGCTGGGGCTCGCGGCGTTTTGTCACGCGTGACCTCTCCACCAACAGCTGGTGGGTGGCCCTGCTCACCTTCGGTGAAGGCTGGCACAACAATCATCACGCGCACCCGGTTTCGGCCCGGCACGGCTTGAAATGGTACGAAATTGATTTCAACTGGTACGGCATCTGGGCGCTGACCAAGCTGGGACTGGCACGCCAGGTTTACCGGGTAAAGCTCTCCGAACTGCGCCGGCAGGAAGAAGAGCAGGGAACACCGGCACCGGCTCGGGCCGAAATGGTCTCTGCATAGCGATCCGGTGTGGGTCGGACACTCTTGTCCGACGCCTTTGACCTTTGACAGTCAAAGCAAGGGCCATGGGGTCCGCGGCCGCGCAACTAGTCATGAAACTCAAGGGCCAAGCGGGCAGAGCCAACAGCCAACGACCAATCTCAACCCCAACCCCAACAGCGTCGGACAAGAGTGTCCGACCCACACTCTCTTCTCTCCTCGCGGTAGAATCCTTGCCATGCGCATCAGCAGCCGCCGCAGGGCCATCGCTTTTTTTGTTGTGCTGGGCGTCTGCCTGGTGCTTTTGGCGGTCGGGCTGAATGTTGGCTGGATCATCCTCAACTGGCGCGAAGGCGTCCTGCTTTTCCTGGGCGTGATCTTCTTTGCCCTGCTGATCGCCGGGCTGATCGTAAACACCAGCTTCCTGGTGCACGAGATTCGCCGCAATGAACAGCATGACAGCTTCATCAACGCCGTCACTCACGAACTAAAAACGCCCATCGCTTCCATCCGGCTCTACCTGCAAACCCTGCAGCATCGCGACGTGGACGAAGCCCAGCGCCGCGAGTTCTATCGTCTGATGCTGGACGATACCGATCGCTTGATGGGCACCGTGGACCAGGTGCTCAAGGCCGGAGAAGCCGGGCACAAGCGGCAGGACCGGCGCGTGCCCGTGGACTTCAGCGGCCTGGTTCGCGAATGCGTGGAAGTGGCTCGCACCAGCCATCACCTGGCTTCTGAGTCTCTGCGTTATGAGCAATCGGTGAACCACGGCCCCGCTGCCGGCGTTTTGGGAGATTCCGAGGAGTTGCGGGCTGCGGTTTCGAACCTCCTCGACAACGCGGTCAAGTATTCTGGAGAACACGTCGAAATCCTGGTCCGCCTCGACACGCCGGACGAGAAAAGGGTGACGGTCAGCGTTCGTGACCGCGGGGTGGGGATCAAGGCGGAAGAACTGAAACGCATCTTCAAACGCTTTTACCGGGTCTCCAACCGCTCTCTGAGTCACGTTAAGGGAACCGGCCTCGGCCTTTTCATCGTGCGAGCCATCGCCCGCAAGCACGGCGGCCGCGTCTTCGCAGAAAGTGAAGGCGAAGGCCGCGGCACCACGGTGGTTCTGGAGTTGCCCAGGGTCAGTTTGTAGGCGTGGGTTTGTAAGTGTGGGTTAGTAAGTGTGGGTCGGACACTCCCTTCGACTTCGCTCAGGGCAGGCTCTGTCCGACGCCTTTGACTTTAGGTTGGTGTGCTGCACTTACAGCAAAGCAAAAGCAAGAACAGAGCAAAACAAAAGCAAGAACAAGAACAAAATCAAAGGCGTCGGACAAGAGTGTCCGACCCACACAACCATGGATCCGCATGAGTCATGTTCTGATTGTTGAAGACGAAGCGCACCTGGCCAAGGGGTTGCAGTACAACCTGGAGGCCGAAGGGCACTCCGTCGCTGTCGTGGGCGATGGCGAGGGGGCGCTGGATTTGCTTCTGGGGAAATCGGCCCCGCCCGCCGCTTTCGATGCCGTCCTGCTCGACGTCATGCTTCCCGGCAAGGATGGCTTCACCGTCGCCGCGGAATTGCGCGCGGCCAAACAGTATGTCCCGGTCCTGATGCTCACCGCGCGCGGCCGCCCCGAGGATGTGCTCAAGGGCTTTGCTTCGGGCGCGGACGACTATCTTCCCAAGCCTTTCGAACTCCCCATCCTGCTGGCCCGATTGCAGGGACTGTTGCGCCGGCGGCAGTGGATGCAGCAGGGTCTGGAGTCCAATGCACCGGCGGAGACCTCGGAGTACGAAGCATTTTCGTTCGACGGCAGGACGATTGATTTTGGAAAACTGGAGTTGCGGGTGAACGGAAATACTATCCAGCTGACTCTGATGGAAGCGGAATTGCTTCGCCATCTCATCCGGAATGAGGGGCGGGTTGTCTCCCGCAAATCCATTCTGGAAGAAGTATGGGGCTTACACGAAGACACTGATACCCGCGCCATCGACAATTTCATCGTTCGCCTGCGGCGCTATATTGAAGACAATCCTTCGGAACCACGGCACCTGCTCACGGTTCGCGGTGTCGGTTATCGCTTCGTGGCGGAGCCGCAAAAGAGTGAAGGGCGGTCAAGTCCTAGGCGCGGCGGCCGAGATTGGAAATGAGATTTTCCCTGTGGTCCAGGGCGATTCCATCCACTCGATCCAGAGCAAAAGCGTAAAGCGTGAAGGCGAACGCGGCCGGCAGCCATAAGACTAGCAGTTCCACCCATGAATGTTCGTAGGCGCGGGAAAGCCAGAGCATCAGGGCGCCTACAGCGAACAGCAAGCCGCGAACTCCAAAGCTCGCCAGTACGGTGGTCAGAGAAGCCCTTTGCCGACCAAAGACCCCGGCTTCAATCCTGGTGGGGGAGTAGATTGAAAACAGGTTCCCGGCGGCGAGGTCGATGGGTACAACAAACAGAATGCCCGCCAGAGTCGCCGTGGTCACGCCCAGGGACGGCGGCCGGTAGAGCAAACAGGTTCCCATCCACACCAGGAGAACTTCCAGCACAAACACGGCTGCATGCGCCAGGTTCTTGCCCATCACAACTTGCCGGAAACGCACTGGCGAAGCGAAGAAGAACTGGGCGCCGCCGCCATCTGCCCCAAAATTGTTGTAGGAAAGATTGGTCAGCAACAATAGAGAATAGGCGGCGCCGAGCGGAAACGTGAGCTCGGGTGCGCGCGCCAACAGACCTTCGCTCTTGCCAGAGCTGCGGAAGATCGCCAGCATGAACAACGGCACAATCAGAGTGAAGAGCATCGGCCCGCTGCGACTGAGATAGCGCAACTCCTTTTCGAAGACGGCGACGACCGGGCCGGGGACTCCGGGCAAATTCCAGCCGGGACGCAACTCGGGAAGCCCTCTGGCCTGGGCTTTGCGTCCCGCCGATTCACTGAAGCTCGCACCACGATATTCGGCGCGCAAACGAAAATTCAGGAGCCAGAGGAATGCGGCCCCATAGGACGCCAGCAGAACAAACGGCACCACGCTGCTCCCTGGCTGATTTTGAATGGTTCCCGTAATAGCGGCGGCGGCCAGGCCCGGAGGAAGAGGCCGTTGTGCGTTGGAGAGCTTCTGCCCCAACATACTGCTCTCGGGTATGGAACGATGCTCGTACACCGCGATCAAGGGTCCGATCAGTTGAAAACTTAGAATGAAGAGAAAGAACAGAATCCCCAGGATTTCACGCGTACGCCTCTGGGCCAGCCAGCGTTCCAGCCAGACGAAAAGCATGCGCGCCAGAACGATGTTCACGAAGGCAAACGTGAGGAGCACGATGGTGGCCCAGGGGAGCACGCGCGGCCGGGCGACTCCGATGCCGACATCGATTCCGACCAGCCACAGGCTGGCCACCGCCGTCGCCGGGTCGAGCGATCCGTAAGCCAGGCGGACCAGAAAGTACGATCGGTAGCTCAGCGGGAAGCGGAGAAGATTTGAAGACTCCACATTCTGGGTGAAGGCCGTTGCCATCAAAGGAAAAAGCTGCCAGAAAAGGAACACCGGCCACAGCAAGGCGCCCAGCCACTCTACATCTCCCTGCAGAATCAGAAACCAGGCTGCCCCTCCCAATCCGATGGCTCCGCCGATTCCGCCCGCGAGAAAGGCCAGGCTGATAAAAATGCGCGAGGCCAACTCCACCCGGCCGCGGAAGGTCCGCAGGGAGTTGACAAAGACGTGCCAGCGCAATCCGGCGACGGCCGCCAGTTGCTGGCGCGATCGCGAAGCCGCAGTCAGCCTGTCAGGAGTCATCAATGCTTGAGTCCAGCCTGTTTCAACCCCTCCTGCTTCAACCCAACCACGACAATTCTTGGCCATCGGACCGCGATCCGCCCACGGTAAGAAGGAAGATTTGCTCCAGGGTCAGCTTCTCGCCCGGAGAAGTGCCAGGGCCAACCGGGAGGTCTGCCGCCCGCGCTCCCACGCCCGCTCGCAGTTCTTCCACCGAGCCTTGCGCCACCAACCGCCCGCGATGAATGATGCCGACATGAGTGCACAGCCGTTCCACAATCTCCAGCACATGCGAGGTGAGAAAGACGGTTGCTCCGCGCGCGATCATGCGTTGCAGCATGGTTTTCAGGGTGCCGGCGGCGATGGCGTCCACGCCTTCGAACGGCTCATCGAGAAACAGGACCTTGGGCCCATGGATCACGGCTGCCGCCAGCGCCAGCTTCTTCTGCATGCCGTGTGAGTAGTCCGTGACCAGCGCTTTGGGTTGGTCGGTGAGCTGCATGAAGGCCAGCAGTTCCGCCGTGCGCTTGGCCGCCGTTTCACGATCCAGGCCATACATGCGCCCGACGAAGTTCAAATATTCCGACCCAGTCAGTCGGCCAAACAGAGCCATGCCTTCCGGCACCACACCGATCTGGCGTTTCACCTCCACCATGTTAGTGACCAGATCGAGCCCGAGAATCTGGATTTGCCCGGACGTGGGCGCAAGCAGCCCTGTGAGCATTTTGATGGTGGTGGATTTTCCTGCTCCATTCGGTCCCAGGAAGCCGAAGAACTGGCCGGGAGCGACTCTCAGGTTTACATCCTCGACGGCAACGAGGTCTCCGAAACGCCGGGTCAGCTTTTCGGTGGAGATGGTGGGAGAATCCATGAAAGTTCCGACTCTAGCACACCGGAAGGTGGCCGGAAGACGTCCCAGGATCGTGGAAGCGTGGCGCTTGCAGCGTCACGATAACGATCTCCGTAATCCACGCTTGGACAAAAACCCTCCCCGTACTAGACTAGGCGGCTGAAATTTCTTGGGTCCTCAGCAAGGGCAAGACGGACCTGGGGATGCGTTCTCGTTTTGGAGGCGATTTATGGGCTCTCGCTGGCTTCTGCTGTTCGTACTATCGTTGACCACCAGCGCGTTGTTGGCGCAGTCTCCCCCGCCACCATCCCAGCCCCAGCAGCTTGCGACGGTGTCGGGCGAGCCCTCGGTGCAGAGTCTGCTCGACCGCATTCAGCAGCTGGAGAACCGGATCACCCAACTGGAGGATCGGGACCGCCAGAGAGAGGCAGCCCAGGCACCGGCTCCGGCCACGCCCAACCCGGCTGAAGCCCCCGCCGCAGCCGCCGCTCCAGTAACCGCTGCGGCCCCAGCCCCGACGCCCGGCCCACCCGCAATGCTCGGTGAAGATCACACCAGCATGAGCGAAATCCGCGACACCGAGCGCCGCTTCCCTTCGCTGCAAATCAGGGGGTTCGGCGATGTTGATTTCTCGGCCACCGATGAGAAGGGCTCGATCAGCGGCTTCAAGCTAGGGCAACTGGTTCTGCATCTGGCTTCCCCGTTGTCCGAAAAGGTCAGCTACTTCGGTGAAGTCAGCTTTACCGCACAGCCCGGCACCTATGATCTGAGCGTCGAACGCAGCATCATTCGCTACGACTACAACGATTACTTCAAGATCTCATTCGGCAAATACCACACTCCAATTGGCTACTGGAACACCGCATTCCACCACGGCGCCTGGCTGCAAACGACCATCGACCGCCCGGAAATGGTGAAGTTTGGTGGTACGTTCATTCCCGTGCACTTCGTAGGCATACAGGCGGAAGGAAATATTCCCTCCGGCGGGTTGGGCCTGGGATACAACGTGGGACTGGGCAATGGGCGCTCCTCACTCCTGAGCAAAGCCGGAGACAGTGGCGATTCCAACGACAATCGATCGTGGGTGGCCAACGTGTATGCCCGGCCCTCCCGGTTTTACGGTCTTCAGGTTGGGGCATCGGTGTATCGCGACAAGCTCACGCCGCAGCCGGGCCAGAATTTCGGCGAATGGATCACCGCCGCCGATGTGGTCTGGACCAAGGAAAGGCCGGAGTTCTTGGCCGAGTACGCCAACGTCCATCATCGCGACGAACTGACTACCAATACCTGGGACAGCCAGTCATTCTACGTTCAGCTCGCATATCGCTTACCCTGGCAGCAAAGCAAATGGAAGCCTTATTATCGATACGAGTATATTCATAAGCCCGAGGACGATCCCACGTTGCTGAATGTGCTGGATCTGACCGGTTCGACGCTCGGGGTCAGGTACGACATCACGAACTATGCAGCTTTTAAGGGCGAATATCGGAACAGTCGCCACGGCGTAAACGAGCCCCGGGTGAACGGGGCATTTTTCCAGACCGCGTTTACTTTCTGACATGCACATGACAGCCCAATTGAAATTCGCCTCCCGAGCCTTCGCGCTAAGCTGCCTGTGCCTGACACTTCTCTCGCCCTTGGCAGCCCAGCGTCATGACGTTGACATAGCGGTCGTTGTCCACCCGGACACACCAGTAAGCAATCTGAGTTTGTCCGAGGTTCGCAAAGTATTTCTCGGCGACCGCCAGTACTGGAACACTAACATTCCGGTCGTCCTGATGATTCGGGCTCCTGTGGCCCGGGAGCGAGACGTGGTGCTGAAGATCATCTACCAGATGTCCGAATCGCAGTTCAAGCAATACTGGATTGCGAAGATCTTCCGGGCAGAGGCTGCCACCGCGCCCAAAGTTGTTTACTCGAATGACGTGGCCAGCCAGTTGATCACAGCCATTCCGGGCGCGATTGCTTTCGTCGACAGCAAGGAAGTGAAGCCCGGTACAAAGGTGCTGCGCGTGGATGGCCGACTGCCGGGAGAGCCGGGCTATCCGTTGCGCTAAGTAGCGCCGGCGCTACTGCGGCAATGCGAGCTGCTGCACGATCTTCTGGAACCTGGGGTCGGAACGGAAGTCGTCGAAGGCGGGCTCGACCTTCACATACGTGAGGTTGCTGTCGCGCTCGTGGTAAGCCTGTTCCAGCGATGCCAGGGTCTGGTTCGTTTCTCCGAGCCGGGCATAGATCTGGGCCATGTTGTAGGACGAAACGTAACCGTGCTTGGATACTTCCTTCAAACCCTCCAGCCAACTCTTCAGCACTCCGGGATATCCGGAGGCGCTGAAGTCCTCGCCGATGGATGCCGCCAGATCGGGATTGCCCGAAAGCGTCAGGACCTTCTGCCGTTCCCCGACGGCTTCCTTGAACATGCCGTTCTGCGCGTATGCGGCTTCGATGGCGTGCTGCGCGGGGACGAACTTCGGGTCCATATCTAACGTCTTGGTGAGTTGCAGCGCGGCCTCGTCATACTGCCGCGTGAAATACAGCAACCGGCCGAGACTGGTGTTGGTGAGCAGCGACAAGGGATCGAGTTCCTGCGCTTTCTTCAGTTCGATCCGGGCCTCGTCGAAGCGGCCCATCCGGGTCAGATAATCCCCGTACCACTGGTGGCTGGAGGCATTATTGGGATTCAACTGAATCGCCCGCTTGAACTCGGACTCGGCCCCCGACCAATCCCAGTCATAACTTTCCCTTACCAACCCCAGCGAGATATGCGCCTCGGGCAGGCCGTCATCCAGTTTCACCGCCTGCATGGCTGCGGATTTTGCGTTTTGCCAAACCTGCTGCGGCGGCGTGTAGCCGGATTCGCCCAGAAAGTTATAAGTATCTGCCAGCCCAGCGTACGCCTGGGCATACTGAGGATCTTTCTCGACTGCCTGATTGAAATAGTCGGTGGCTTTTCTGAAACCGTCTTCCGTCCATTTGTTCCAGTAGAAAAGACCCTGCAGGTAGAGTTGGTAAGCCTCAGGGTTCTCGGTGTCGTGCTTGGCAACCTGGGTTGCCTTGTCCGCCCCCATGATCCGCGGGCGCAGGTTGTCGTAGATTTCTTTTGCGATGTCGCCCTGTACCGCGATCAGGTCGGAAACCTTGCGATTGAACTGGTCGCCCCAAAGTTCAGATCCATCGGCAACGTTCACCAGGTCGGTCTGGATCATCAACGTGTCTCCGCGCTGCGTGACTCTGCCCATAAGCACTGCGTCCACGTTGAGTTCCTTGCCTACTTTCTGGGCATTGACGTCGCGGCCCTTGTAGCTGAAGACCGTACTGCGGGCCATCACCCGCAATTCCGGGACGCGGGAAAGGCTGCTGATAATTCCTTCGGTGACGCCGTCGGCGAGATACTCAATATTGGGGTCGGCGCCCACATTCACAAAAGGCAGGACCGCGATGGCGTGAATGTGATCTCCGCCGCCCCGCAAACGATCGCGCCAGCGGTGGGGAAGCAGGACGACAAGCAGCAACAGGACAAAGATGATCGCGGCGGCAATGATCGCGGGTTTGCGCCATGGGACCTTCGATCCCTTCGGCGGCGTGAAGGTGGGAACTCCGGAGGACTCGGTATCGCGCTTGACCCGCTTGAGGTCGGCTTGCAGCTCGGCGGCCGACTGGTAGCGTAACTTGCGGTCTTTCTCCAGCAGCTTGGACGTGATCCAGCCGATGTCCGGGATCAGCTCAGGGTTGACTCGGGTGGCCGAAAGCGGCGCGCGGTTGAGGATGGCCTCGAACACGACTGCCGTGGTTCCACCCCCAAAAGCGAGTCTTCCGGTGGCCATTTCATACAGCACCGCACCCAGAGAAAACAGATCGCTGCGGCGGTCCAGTTCCTCCCCCCGGGCCTG
This sequence comes from Terriglobia bacterium, assembly GCA_963758435.1. Classification (GTDB taxonomy): domain Bacteria; phylum Acidobacteriota; class Terriglobia; order Terriglobales; family Acidobacteriaceae; genus JAIQFF01. The sequence continues at coordinate 355,057 of CAVWVN010000003.1, forward strand.
CTCCGGTGACATGTAGGCCACGGTGCCCAGCGCGACCCCGGTGCTGGTCAGGTGCTCAATCCCGCTCAGCGTGGGCATGGCGGCGGGCCCAACATCCTGGGGTATTTGGCGCGCGGCCGGCACGAGTTTGGCCAAACCGAAATCCAGCACCTTCGCTTGCCCGCGTTTGGTCAAAAAAATATTCGCGGGCTTGAGGTCGCGATGAATAATTCCAGAGTCGTGGGCGGCTTCCAGCGCGTCGGCAATCTGGATCGCAATTTCCAGGATTTGGGCGCCCGGCAAAGGCTTACCCGCAATCAGGTGTTTCAGGGGTTGCCCTTCCAGCAGTTCCATCACGATGAAGGGCTGCCCCTCGAACTGATCAATCTCGTGGATGATGCAGATGTTGGGGTGATTGAGACCGGAAGCGGCCCGGGCTTCGCGCTGAAAGCGCTCCAGGGCCATGGGATCGCGGACCAGTTCAGGCGGTAGAAACTTCAAGGCGATGCTTCTACCTAATCGAAGATCCAGGGCGCGATAGACGACTCCCATACCGCCGCCGCCCAGCTTTTCTTCGATGCGATAGTGAGAAATCGTCTGGCCCAGCATAGGAACTTCCCCGCCGATGGCTCATGGTAGGCCGCGCCTACCAGCAAGTCAACGCAGCCAGTTCTCGGTTGTTGGGATAGGTTATGAGGCTATTGGTGCGAGGCCGACGCTCCGGCCGCCAGTTCGCGCAGCACGCTCAGAAATCCGGCGGCGGCCTGTTCGTCGGAGAGCGCTTCCAGCGGAACAGTAGCGGCAATGTGGGGCGAATCGGAACGGAAGCGCACGCTGATCAGGTTGTGTCCGCGAGCGGTCATCAGAGTGTTGACTACAGGAGAAAGTTCCTGGGTCCAGCGGGTGCGGGTAGTGAGAATGACCGGCCCAGGGTGGGACACCGACCACTCGCGGGGCTGGGACGACAGGCGGCTGTGACGCTGGGACAACCAGCGATGGTGGAAGACATCAAGATGGAAGGCGGGAGCGCAATCCAGGTCAGCTTCGAAGGTAAGAGTTTCCTTCTGCTTGTGCCAGACGCTGACAAACCATTTGAACGGGATCGGGCGCGGCCGTAAGCGGATAGTGACCCGGGCGTTATCGAACCAGTGCGCGGAGAAGCCGAAGCGGGCATGAAGCTGGCTTACGCCCAGCCAGCGCGCGTCCAGCATCTGGCCTTTGTTGGAGCACGCCGCCTCCACCCAGTGCAAAGCCGTGGCGCCCTTGCGGCGGTTATAACGGGCAAAATAGAAAAACCACACCGCCAGCAAGACGATCGCACCAAGGGCGTCAATGAGCAACAGTCGTCCCACAAGGCCTCAATGCGAATATTACGACTTGTGATGCAAGTACCGCAACAGGTTCCTCGTTCCCGGTCGTGGCTCACCTCGAACCATCCCTCTCCCCCGGATCTGGAACTGAGCCACTACCCTCAGCCCAGGCCGCGGTCCCCCTAAACTGCTGAATCAGGTCCGAAGCCCAGGACGGCCTTGGCGACTACAATCAACCTGTGGAATTTGCTCTCCGAGATTTTCGTCACGAGGAATTCGAGACCCTCTGGCGCATCGACCAGCAGTGTTTTGCCCCGGGCATTTCATACAGCCGGCTGGAGCTGGCTACCTATTTGCAGCGGCCGGGTGCGTTTGTCCTGGTGGTGGCCCCATCCCAGCTCGATGCGCTAAACGAAGCTTCGACCAAGGATCAACGGCCAACACTGGGATTCGTCGTGGCCGAAATCGGGAGCCGCGGATACGGTCACATCATCACCATCGATGTATTGCCCCCGGCTCGGCGAGTGGGGGTCGGATCGCAGCTGCTTCGCGGTGCTGAGGAACGGTTGCGTGCCGCCGCCTGTCATGCCGTTGTCCTTGAAACCGCAGTGGACAACAAAGCGGCGCTCTCTTTTTACAAACGGCATCACTACGCCGTAATCAAGACTCTCCCGCGCTATTATGCCAATGGCGTGGATGCGTTCGTGATGAAGAAAGATTTGCTTTCGCCGCCGCCGCCAGCTAAGTTGCCCCAGTGAGCCCAAGCCGAATGAAAATTGCGATTCAGGGAGAGGCGGGATCGTTCAGCCACGAAGCCGCGCGGCGAATGGTTCCAGGCTGCGACATCGTTTCTTGCGCGCGCTCGGTGGAGGTCTTTGATCGGGTGCAGCGGGGATCGGTGGCTGCCGCAGTGATCCCGATCGAGAATTCGCTGGCCGGATCGGTGAGCGAGCATTTTGATCTGCTGCTGGCGCGCCAGGTTTTCATCGAAAGGGAATTCCTCCTGCGCATCGTTCACAATCTGATCGCGGTGCCGGGAGTCAGGCGCGCCGACTTGCGCCGGGCGTTCTCGCATCCCGTGGCCCTGGAGCAGTGCCGCGATTTCTTCGTCAGAAATCCCCGGATCCAGCCCACGCCCTTCTACGACACGGCTGGCAGCGTCAAGCACGTGATCGAGAGCGGCTTGCGCGATGCCGCCGGCATTGCGGGTTCCCAGGCCGCGAAAGCCTATAAGGGCCACATCCTGGCTGCCGGCATCGAAGACGACAAACGCAACTTTACCCGGTTTTTCCTGGTCCGCAAGGCGCGGCGCATTCTGCCCGGCGCCAACAAGACTTCGATTGCTTTCAGCGTCAAAAACATCGCCGGCGCGCTGTTCAAGGCGTTGGCTGTGTTTGCGCTGCGTGACATCAGCCTGACCAAAATCGAGTCGCGGCCTTTGCGCGGGAGGCCCTGGGAATATGTGTTCTACGCTGACTTTCTTCGCGGAGACGATGAATCCGCCCGTAACGCACTGCGACATCTGGGCGAGGTCGCCGACCTGGTGAAAGTCCTGGGAATCTACCCCGCCGCCTGAAAACGCTTGTGTAGGGCGGGCGCCCTCGCCCGCCGCGTTTGAATTTGATTTTGATTGTGATTTGCTTGCACTAGAGTCCAAGGCAAAGGCGGCGGGCGAGGGCGCCCGCCCCACACAAGAGAGCACGTCCCGTTTCAGGCTTCTCAGGTCACCAATCGGTGTCAGCACCTTTGATTGGGTACAAACCTCTCGGTTAGGGTTTAGTATTCAAATACTTTCAAGTGAATAGCGGGGCCTGCATCCTTCTAGGCCTTTATGTCATCAAAACTTGAGCACAAGACACTCAAGGTGAAATATGGCAGAAAAAACGCGCTCTGAGCGCAATACCAAGCCAAAAGAAGAAGAAACTGGGATTCTGCCCATCCTGCCGGTGCGGGACACTGTACTTTTCCCCCACGCCGTGCTGCCCTTGACGGTAGGGCGGGAGAGCTCGGTTCAACTCATTAATTCGCTCGGCGAAGACAAGACCATCGTGGTGGTGGCGCAGCGCGAAGCGCGCGTCGACGCGCCTCAGGCCAGTGACCTGTATACGGTGGGGACCCTTGCCGTCGTCCACAAAGTAGTAAAGATGCCAAACCAGAGCCTTTTCGTTTTTGCCGAAGGCCTGGAACGGGTGCGGCTCACTGAATTCGCACAGCTGACGCCCTTCATGCGTGGTCGTGTGGACTCGGTGCCGGAGTCTATTCCACCCAAGAGTTCCGAGGTGGAAGCGCTGCAGCGGAACGTTCTTACCCTGTTCCAGCAGATTGTGGCGGGCTCGCCGACCTTGTCGGACGAACTTTCCACCGTGGCCATGAACATCGACGAACCAGGACGCCTGGTGGATTTCATCGCCTCATCGCTGCCTTCGCTCTCGACCGCGGACAAGCAGGACACACTCGAAACCACCGACGTTCGGGTGCGTCTGGAAAAGATCAACCAGCATCTGGCGAAGGAACTCGAAGTGCAGCAGCTGCGCAACAAGATCCAGTCTGAAGTGCAGGACCGGGTGCAGCAGACGCAGCGCGAGTACTACCTGCGCGAGCAGATGAAAGCCATCCAGAAAGAACTGGGCGAGCAGGATGAGGGCGCACGCGACACGGAAGACCTTAAGCAAAAAATTGACAACGCCGGCATGCCTGATGAAGTCAAGAAAGAGGCGTTGAAGGAATTGGGCCGGTTATCCCGCATGTCGCCGATGGCGGCGGATTACTCCGTCACCCGCAACTATGTGGAATGGCTGGCGGCGCTGCCCTGGGCGAAGACTTCCGGCGGCGAAGTCGATATTTTGAAGGCCAAGGAGATCCTCGACACTGATCACTATGACCTGAAGAAGGTCAAAGACCGGATCCTGGATTACCTTTCCGTGCGGCGTCTGAAGCCCGGGATGAAAGGGCCCATCCTCTGCTTCGTCGGGCCTCCCGGCGTGGGCAAGACCTCGCTAGGCAAGTCGATTGCGCGGGCGCTGGGACGCAAGTTCGTTCGCATCTCTCTGGGGGGAGTGCACGATGAGGCTGAGATTCGCGGCCACCGGCGCACTTACATCGGAGCGTTGCCGGGACAAATCATCCAGGGCATCCGCCGGGCTGAAACCAAAGATCCGGTTTTCATGCTCGATGAAATCGACAAGGTCGGACGCGACTTCCGCGGCGATCCTGCTTCGGCGTTACTCGAAGCTTTGGATCCCGAGCAGAACTCCACGTTTCGGGACAACTACCTGGATGTGACCTTCGATCTTTCGAAGGTGTTGTTCATTACCACTGCGAACATGCTCGATCCCATCGCTGAGCCGTTGCGTGACCGCATGGAGATCATCGAACTTCAGGGTTATACGGAAGAGGAAAAGGTCCACATCGCTTTTCAATACCTGGTTCCAAGGCAGATTGAAGAGAATGGTGTGACGGCGGAACAGATCGAGTTTCCGGAAGAGGGTGTCGCCTATATCATCCGGCACTACACGCGCGAAGCTGGAGTGCGCAACCTCGAACGCAACATCGGCACCATCTGCCGCAAGCAGGCGCGGCGGCTGGCAGAAGGCAAGACCGACAAGCTGATTGTGACCAAGGAAGTCGTCCAGGAATTTCTGGGCGGAATCAAGGTCCGCAGCGAAGGCGAAATTGCCGAACGCACCAAGCGTGCCGGCGTCGTCGTAGGCCTGGCCTGGACGCCTTCTGGCGGCGACGTCCTGTTCGTCGAGGCCAACACCATGAAGGGCAAAGGCGGCTTCACCATGACCGGCCAGATCGGCCAGGTGATGCAGGAGTCCATGCAGGCAGCTCTGACCTGGGTGCGGTCCAACGCGGCCGTACTCGGAATCCAGGAGAATTTCTTCGCCGAGCACGACATCCACATCCACGTACCGGCGGGAGCGATTCCGAAAGATGGCCCTTCGGCCGGCGTAACCATGGTTACAGCTTTGGTATCGCTGCTCACCGGTCGCCCGGTGCGTCCGCTGACTGCCATGACCGGCGAGATCACGCTGAGCGGGGATGTTCTGCCCATCGGCGGGGTCAAGGAGAAAGTCCTGGCCGCCAAGCGAGCCGGTGTCCACGATGTGATTCTCCCGGCTGAGAACAAGACCAACGTGGGAGAAGATCTGACGCCTGAGCAGCTTGAGCACATCCGGGTTCACTACGTGAAGACGATTCTCGAAGTGCTGGAGTTGGCGCTGCCCGCCACGCAAACCGAGGAGAAGCAGGACGAAGAAGAGCGGGAAAAGGTCCTCAGCGCCCAAGGTGCTTCATAAGTACTAGCAAATAAAGGCTTTACAATTATCCAACGCCAGCTTTCCTGCGAACCGGAGGCTGGCGTTTTTGTTTTCCGTATAAGCCCTTATTTATCAGCGCGATGGTACATGTTCGTCGGTATAAAACTAATCCCCACCCGGGGTGTTTAATCCTTATGGAAGCGGTGCCGTTCCGGCCGCAGCGAGGAACAATATGCCAAAGACGATGACATACCGGTGGTGGTTAGTCGGAGTTGTCCTGGCGGGCGTATTGCTGATGCTGCCGACGCCCCTGGCAGCGCGGGGGCAAGATCAGGATGATGATCAGGATCCGCCCAGCCGTGTGGCGCGCCTGAACTACGCGCAAGGATCGGTTACGTTTCAGCCTGGCGGCGAGGGCGATTGGGTGGCGGCAGTTCCTAACCGGCCGCTGACAAGTGGCGATAATCTCTGGACCGATCAGGGTGCGCGTGCTGAGCTGCATGTGGGTTCGACCGCTATCCGGCTCGCGTCCGAAACCAGCCTGACGGTGCTCGATCTCAATGACAGCACCATGCAGCTCCGCTTGTCGGAGGGCACCCTCATGCTGCGAGTGCGCCATCTCGATGACGGTGATCTGGTCGAAGTGGACACTCCCAATCTGGCGTTTACTCTGCAGCGTACCGGCGAATACCGGGTGGACGTCGACAGTGCCGGGAACGTCACCAATGTAAGCGTGTGGAGCGGCCGTGGCGAAGTCACGGGCGGCGGATATTCCTACACCGTCGTCGCCGGCCAGTCGGCCCGTTTCAGTGGTACCGACCAGCTGGACTACGACATCGCACAACTGCCGGGCGCCGATGACTTCGACAATTGGGCGTTTCAGCGCGACCATCGCGAAGACGGCGCCGAATCCGCCAACTATGTTTCACCGGAGATGACTGGCTACGAAGACCTGGATGACTACGGCAGCTGGCAGTATGTCGCGGGTTACGGAACGGTTTGGGTGCCGTCGAGTGTTGCTGCCGATTGGGCTCCCTATCGCGACGGCCATTGGGCCTACATCAGCCCCTGGGGATGGACTTGGGTGGACGACGAGCCCTGGGGCTTCGCGCCCTTCCACTACGGACGCTGGGCCTATGCCGAAAACCGCTGGTGTTGGGTGCCGGGGCCGGTAGCGGTCAGGCCGGTGTACGCACCTGCCCTGGTGGCCTTTGTCGGCGGAGTCAGTATTTCGATTGGCGGAGGCCCGGGCGTCGGCTGGTTCCCGCTGGCTCCTGGCGAAGTTTATGTGCCCTACTACCGGGGCAGCCTCAGGTACGTGGAGCGAGTCAACGTTACCAACACCGTGGTCAACGTCACTCGCGTAACCAACGTGTACAACGTGTACAACTCGAATGACCGCGATGTCACCAGGATCACTTACGTTAACCAGCGGGTGAACAACGGCGTGACGCTGGTCTCGCGGGACACGTTTGTGAACGCGCGTCCGGTGGAGCGCAATCTGGGACGCTTTGACGCGCGTCAGTTGGCAGATGCGCGGGTCGAGCGCGGTGTCCAGGTGCAACCCGTCAGAGCCAGCGTGCTGGGTGCTGGCGCTCCGGCAAAGTTCAAGCCGCCGCAGGCGATCATTAGCCGCCGGGTGGTCGCAACCCAGAGGCCGGCGCCACCCAGGCAGCCGTTCGAGCAGCGCCAGGCGGTGAATGTACGTACCGAGCAGCCCAACGCGACGCCGCAGCCATTGAATAGTCCTCAGGGAAATGAACGTCCGGTGGCCCGTCCGCAACAGCCGGTAAACCCGGTTGAGGCGGAACGAGGTTCCCCGGCTGACGTGCCTCGTCCCGAAGCGCGGCCGCAGCGGCCGATTGCTACGCCGCGGGTGGCAGAACCAGCTCCGCATCCTCCGCAGGGTGCGGTCAACCCGAACGATATCGGTCGCGGCGCGCAGGGTTGGTCACATCCGCAGGCCAAGCCGGCACCGCCCGTGCAGCAGAGAAACGCAGCCCAGGCGCAGGACGATGAAAACAAGTTCCGCAACTGGCAGCAGCAGCGCCAGCAGGCCGCACCGGCGCAGAACCGCGCCCCGCAGGTGCGTCCGCAGGAACAGCGTCAGCCCCAGCGGCAGCAGGAGAATCGGCCCAAACCGCAGAAGTAATTTGTCTGGCACCTGAATTGCCGGTCTCCGCACTGGAGACCGGCAATTTTTGGACTGTCGTCGCCCGCACGATAGACTACTGGGAACTGGGAACTTGAAACCAGGAACTGGTTTTCTATGCAAATCCGCGTCCTGTTCTTCGGCGTCCTCAAAGATCTCGCCGGCAAGCCGAGCGACTCGCTCAGCCTCCCCGAAAATGCCACACTCGGAGATGTTCTCAGCTACTACGAGCAGATCATTCCCCGGCTGAAAGAGACGGCATCGTCGCTCGCCATGTCGGTGAACCAGGAATATGCCGGGCCGGCTACCAGATTGCGGCCGGGAGATGAAGTCGCACTCCTTCCGCCGGTGAGCGGAGGATCTGAACGCAGCCAGCACGCGGCCATCGTCCGCGAGACGATTGATACGGCTGCTGTTTTGCAGGGCATCAAGCGGCCCGAAGATGGCGCTGCCGCGGTCTTCGAGGGCATAGTTCGCAATCAGACTCGCGGCCGCCGCACGCTCTTCCTGGACTACGAGGCGTATGAGGAAATGGCCCTGAAGCAGATGAGGGAACTCGCCGGGCGGGCGCTGGCTGAGTTCAAGATTCGCGATGTCGCCATCGTCCACCGCCTGGGACGCCTGGAAATCGGCGAAACCAGCGTGCTGATTGTGGTGGCTTCAGCCCATCGGGCGGCTGCTTTCGATGCCTGCCGGTGGCTCATCGATACCCTCAAGCGTACGGTGCCCATCTGGAAGAAGGAGCACTTCGAGGACGGCGCGGTGTGGGCCGACGGCGAGCCCTTCCCGGATGAGATAACCAGTGGCCAAGGCACCCATTCCGGGGGGCGTGCATCTAAGTGACCAGCCGGTTTGGCTGTGTTCTCTGCGGTGTCTATTTGCGCTTGGTCGCAGGGACGCCGTACAGCGTCTCCAGGGCACAGAAAAGCGACTTAAACCTCCAGATGAAACAGGTTGGGACTGCAGGTCTTCTGCTGGCGTTGTGCCTTGTCTCCGTTGCCCAGGAGCCCGACACTACTTTCAAGGTTGACGTCAAGCTGGTCAACGTATTCGTCACCGTGACCGACGATCACGGCGCGCCTATCGCGTCCCTGAAGAAAGATAATTTTCAGTTGAAGGAAGACGGCCTGGAGCAGAAGATCGCAGTCTTCGATAAAGAATCCGCCCTGCCCCTTTCCATTGTGCTGGCCATTGACACCAGTCTCAGTACACGCAAGGACCTTCCCTTGGAACTGGCTTCGGCCCGTCGCTTCGCTCACGCCATCCTGCGCCCGGTGGATGCCCTGTCGCTTTACCAGTTTAGCGAGACGGTGAGCGAAGTGACCTCCTTCACTTCGGATCTCAAGGTGATCGATCGCGGCATCGACCGGATTCGCCTGGGTTCGGCCACGGCCCTGTACGACGCCCTGTTTCTGGGTTCGCAGGCGCTGGAGCCGAGGGTAGGCCGCAAAGTGATGGTAGTGATCACCGATGGCGGCGACACAATGAGCAAAGTGGATTACCAGGAGGCGGTGCGCGCCGCCGAGACTGCGGAAGCCATTCTGTACAGCGTCATCATAGTGCCGATCGAGGCCAGTGCCGGACGCGACACCGGGGGCGAGCACGCCCTGATCCAGCTTTCCGCGGACACCGGCGGGAAATATTTTTACGCGTCCTCGCTGTCGCAGCTCGACGAAGCCTTTCACCAGATCAGCGATGAACTTCGCACCCAGTACCTGCTGGCGTACTATCCTTCGCAGCGGCTTTCGGACTCGGAGTTCCGTCGCATCCAGGTAACGGTGGCAGGACTGCCCGCAGACTCCGGCTTCAAAGTGCGACATCGAACGGGATACTACACGTCCAAGTCGCATTGAACGGGAATGTAAAGTGTGGGTCGGACTCTCCCTTCGACTTCGCTCCGGGCAGGCTCTGTCCGACGCTTTTGAAGTTGATCTTGACTTGCCATCTGGTGAATGAAGAAGCCAGCTGAGATTTGTGAACGTAAAGTCCAAGGCAAAGGCGGCGGGCGAGGGCGCCCGCCCCACACAACCGTGTCCGACTCACACAGAGCGGTGGTTGACGGGACAAATTCTGTTGTGAAATCTTGTAGGATTGTTGTTTCCAAGGAAGGTAAGCCAGACGAATGTCGAATACTGGTTGTGCCCGTTCCGTCTTCAGGCGGTCAGGTCTGTGGGCAGGAGCGATCGCGGTCCTTCTCATTCTTTCGTCGTTGGCCTACGCCCAGGAGTCCACTGGAAATGTTTCCGGAACCATAACCGGGCCCAGGGGTGCCTCGATCAGCGGGGCTGACCTTACCATCGCCAACAAAATAACGGGACAATCCGCCCGCACCACCAGCAGCCCGGCGGGCACCTATGCCATCCGCGACCTGCCTCCGGGAGAATATGTCTTGCACGTGGAGGCCAAAGGGTTTCAGCCTGCCGACCTGCTGATCAGAATTCAGCCGGCAGCCACCGCAACCGGCGACCTCAGAATGCAGCGGGTGGTTGCACCGTCGGCCAAACTTGTGGACACCGAGTCAGCGGAAGTTCGGGGCGCGATCAATACCGCACAGATGGAGCAGGTTCCCACGGATCGCCAGTTCCTGGATTTGACTCCGCTTGAACCCGGAGTGCAGTTGCTCGATGGTCAGGTGCTGGCACCTTCCAAGAGCGGACTTGCGGCCACTTCCGTGGTAGGCCGCAATGGCCGCACCACGCGCATGCAGGTGGATGGTTTAGACATCACGGACGAAGTCGTGGGCGCCACCACCATGAATATTCCGGTGGGCGCCATTCAGGAAGTAGAGGTCGGGCAATCGCTGCTTCCGCTTTCTTCCGGCCTGGCCTCCGCCGGGATAGTGAACGTAGTGACCAAAAGCGCTGGCGATGATCTGCATGGCCAGCTTTTCGGCATCTTTCGCAACCAGGCCGCCGGCAACGCCGATTTTCCCGGTGGTCAGCACAATTCCTATTCGCGCGAAGTTTTCGGCGGCGATGTCGGCGGCGCATGGAAGAAAGACAAACTCTTCTACTTTCTATCAGGAGAATATTTCAAGCAGGACCTCTACGCCCCGGCCATTTTCAATGCGCCCTTCGATGTTCTGGATGGAAGTTATAAAGCTCCCTTCCACGAGACTGAAGGAGCGGCCCGCCTGGATTACAAACTCTCCGCGCAATCGCGGTTGTTCTACCGTTTTACCTACGACAACGGCAGCGACGTCAATGCCTTCGGCGGCAGTAACTATCAGCCGCTCAAGAGTCACGGCACCACCTATGGGAATGGACTCGGTTTCGATTTCACCCGCGGCCCCTATCTCCATAGCATTCGCTTCGCCTACGACCGCTACACCAACAACATCGAAGACGCGGTGGCGGGAGCCAACATTCTCAATCCCGCCCCCGGACTCAGCCTGAATTTCACAGGCGGCTCGGGATTCGCCAGCGGGCCCAACCCGCAGGCCTCGCAGGAGACGAAACAAGCCAATCTCCAGGCCCGCTACGACGGCACCCGAACCTGGCATGGGCATACGTTTCGCTTTGGCGGGGCGGTGAACAAGATTGACACTCTGATTTTCGCCAATCGTTTTGGTTTAGCTCCACAAGTGGGCTCGGACACGGGCGCGGACGCCGTGCTGTTTGCCTCTACCGGGCCTTTTGCCGGAGGCGCAGGCAATCCCCTGAACTACCCCGTGAAGAGCATCACGCTGGGGAACGGCTTCAATTGCTTCAGCGAAAAGTCAGGGTTCGGCTCGTCATGCGGTGGTTTCGGCGATATCCGCATGCAGGCGTATGTCGGGGACACCTGGAAGGTCCTGCCCAACCTGACCGCAACCATCGGGGTGCAGTACGTTCGCGACACCGGACGCAGCGATTCCGATTTACCGGCCATTCCCTGCTCGGCGGTCGCAGCTTCTTATGGAAGCCAGGCGCCTTGCAGCGGCGACGGCGACCTGCTTACCCACTTTGGAGGAAATTCGGTGCTCGGCGGACGGGTACGCCAGCCCGACCTGAATTTCGCTCCGCAATTTGGCCTGGCCTGGGACCCGGGGAAGAGTGGACGGACTGTCATTCGAGCCGGCATCGGTATGTACTACGACAACAACGTATTCAGCAACCTGCTGGCGGACCGCGTGGCCCGGTTGGCGAACGGGCAGTTCAACGCCCAGGCCAACGACCCATGCGCCAGTCACGGCGTGGTCATTTTCCCCGGCAACCTGGCCCAGAGCGCCGCGGGCCTCTGCGGGCAGCCCATCGGAAACGTAGCGACCGCGATCGCGGACTTGCAAACCGCCTTCCAGACGGCCAATGCCGCTCTTACTTCCAGTTCTCCTAACCCCAGCTACGTGGGACAGGCGCTGAATAGCCAGCAAGGCTTGCTGGCACCCACCTACCAGACTCCGCGCTCCCTGCAGATGAACATCGGCTTACAGAAACAGTTCTGGCAGACCACGCTGTTCAGCGTGGACTATGTTCGCAACGTCGGCACGCACTATCTGATCGGATATGACACCAATCACGTGGGGGATGCATCGCACCTGAACACGAATGCGGCGTTGAATGCGATCAATAACACGCTGGCGGCGAACCCGCTCAGCGCGGCTTGCGCGCCCGCCGGGAGCGCCGGCGCCAGTTCGCAGACTGCGGTCAACTGCTACCTGGCCGCGGTGCCCGGCGCCAGTATTGCCGATTTTGCCGGCAACGGCCTGGACTCCGGCGGTCAGTTCCTGGCCGGGGCGCCGGCATCCCTGTTTGGTTTGACTCCGGATACCGGCGCGGCCTTTGCCGGAATCAATCCGTTGGTGGGCCGCAACACCATGTTCTTTCCCGCTGGCCGCTCGCTCTACAGCGGGCTCCAGGTTGCGGTGCGCACTCACGTCACCAATCCGGTCCGCGGGGTGGTGCGCGGAAACTTGCAGTTTTCGTACACCCACGCCAGTTTCCGCAGCAATATTGCGGGAGGAATCGGCGATCAGGCCCTGCTGCCCCTGGCAGCGGATTTCAACCACCCGATCGCCTACTTTGGCTCCGCATCGCAGGACCGCAAGCACCAGTTTTCCCTGGGCTCGGTCCTGGACTTGCCTCGCGGCATCCGCCTGGGCCTGATGGCGCAGCTGGCCTCGCCTTTGCCCCAGACTCTGTTTCTTCCAGCCAGTGGGGGAGTAGGAGGAGAGATTTTCCGTACTGACGTGGGCGGTGACGGCTCCTTCGGCGGGCAGAGCCAGACCGGCTCTGGTTCTTACGGCGATATTCTGCCGGGAACCAACATCGGGGCCTTTGGACGCGCGGTTTCGGCCAGCAAACTGAACACGGTCATCCAAAACTATAACGCCAATTTCGGCGACCGGCTGACTCCCGCCGGCCAGGCGCTGGTCAATGCCGGTCTGCTTTCGCGAACGCAATTGCTGCAACTGGGTGCGGACTCGCCTACCGTCGCAGCCGCTCCCGCAGATAACGTAAGCCTGGACTGGCTGCGCACCGTGGACCTGACCCTGGCCCGGCCCTTCAAGTTCGGAGACCGCTTTGTTCTGGAGCCCAGCGTGTCGGCCTTCAACGTTTTCAACTTCGCCAATTTCGACGGTCCCGGCAACCGTTTGAGTGGAGCGCTCAACGGCACGCTGGGATCAGTGAATGGCACCGTGGCTTCGGAACGGGCGACCAATCGCATCGGTCCGGGATCGGGAGTGTTTTCGTTGGGTACGCCCCGCCAGTTCCAGTTCGGAGTGAGGCTTACTTTCTAGCGACAGGGTTTGGCGGCGCCTCTGGGACACCGGAAAGTATAGGTCAAAGGCGTCGGACAAAGCCTGCCCTGAGCGAAGTCGAAGGGAGTGTCCGACCCACATCGGCAGCGTGTAAGATATCGATTATGCCTTTTCAAGGACAAGGATCGCCGGGCGCTTCCCGCAAGGGAAGGCCTGCCCCTCCCGAGCAGACCTCGGAGGAGGCCGCATACCTGAAGTTACTGGGTGAAAAACAGAAGCCGGTCAGCATCAAGCTGGCGGACGGTGAAGTGGTCCGCGGCTGGATCGAATACTACGACAAGAACATGGTCAGGCTGACCCGCGAAGACCAGCCCAACCTGTTTATCTTCAAGCACGAGATCATGTATATCGCGGAAGACGGCGCCAAGCGCAAGTAAGGCCGCCGATTTTTCTTTGCGGCCTTTCCGGATCTTCTTGACGTCCTTTGCGTTACATTTTTGACTTGTGTCCCAAAGTCCTCAACCGCAAAGGACGCAAAGAAAAACATCAGAATGTCATTTCATGACCCAATCGAATCACAGTGACTTTGTTTCCGGCATGGCGGAGATCGCCCGCGAGGCGGGCGCCTTGCTGATGGACTACTTCCAGCAGCATGTGAAGGTGGAGTACAAGGGCGATGCGGACCTGGTCACCGTGGCCGACCGTAAGTCCGAGATCCTGATCCGGGAGCGCATCAAGGCGCGTTGGCCGAGTCACGATATTCTCGGTGAAGAACAGGGCCTGGTCGATACCGGCAGCGACTATCGCTGGTTCGTTGACCCGCTCGACGGCACCACAAACTTCGCCCACGGGTTTCCGGTGTTCTGCGTTTCGCTGGGACTGCAGCACAAAGACCGCCTGGTTGCCGGCGTGGTTTACGATCCCACCCGCGACGAGCTGTTCGCGGCGGAGCAGGGAAGCGGCGCCTGGCTGAACCAGCAACGGATTCAGGTTTCAAAGATTTCGAACCTGTCCGAATGTCTGGTGGCCACCGGCTTTCCCAGCCACAAGCGGCACAAGAACCCGAATATTCACTTCTATCACCAGATCACGTTGCGTACCCACGGCGTGCGAAGGGCGGGTTCGGCGGCACTCGACCTGTGTTGCGTGGCCAGCGGCCGCTTCGATGGCTTCTGGGAGTTCAATCTCAATCCCTGGGACACGGCCGCGGGTGTGCTGATAGTCGAAGAGGCCGGCGGCAAAGTGACGGATTTCAAAGGCGGGCCCTTCCAACTTAACAGCCGTGAAACTCTGGCTTCGAATGGATTGGTACATCCCGCACTGCTCCACGAATTTGGGGAAATTTTCGCTGGACGGGGACTGGAACCCCTGCCCGACGTTCGGGAGTATCGAAAGTAGTCGGCAGCGCCACGAGAGGCCGATAGAGAGAGATCGAATATGAATCGGAAAGCCGCCATCATGGTGTTTGCGGTCGCTGTCGCGGCGTCGTGCCGGGTTGCATCTGCGGCGGACAAGCCGGCCGCGGTTGACCCTGCCTACCAGCAGTCATTCGAGCAGTGGAAGGGCGAGCTGGTGGAAGATCTCAAACAGGAATGGCTCCTATTGGCCGGACTGTTCTGGCTGAAGCCGGGCGAGAACACTTTTGGCACGGATCCGAACAATGCCATCGTCTTCCCCAAGGGCCCGGCCCACGCCGGATCGTTCACTCTGCAAAGCAAGGTTGTGACGGCCAATTTTGCTCCTGGGGTCAACGCCCTCATTGCAGGCAAGCCTGCGACCACAGTCGAGCTTCAGCCGGATACGGCGGACGAACCGACGGTGGTCGAACTGGGAAATTTGCGTTTGCATGTGATTATTCGCGGCGAGCGTGTGGGAATCCGGCTAAAAGATCTCGACAGTGACGCCGTGCGTCAATTCCGCGGAGCGCAATTTTTTCCCCTGGACTTGTCGTATCGGGTGACCGCAACCTTTCTGCCTTCTGATGGTAAGCAGACGGTCGAGGTTCCCAACGTGCTGGGCGATGTCTCCCCAACCCCGATTGCAGGAACGGCGGTCTTCAAGCTCAATGGTCAGGAGCTGAAGCTGACCGATCTGGGTGGCGACGCCGCGAAAGGCCTGTTCTTCGTGTTCAGCGATCCCACCAGCAAGACGGATACTTATCCCGGCGGCCGCTTCCTGAAGACGGGTCCCGTGACGAATGGCACAGTGGAGCTCGACTTTAACCGTGCCTACAACCCGCCGTGCGCGGTCACGCCCTACGCCACTTGTCCCCTGGCGCCCAAGGAAAACCACTTGAGCGTCGCCATCCGCGCGGGCGAAGAGTACGACCACAAACACGGCCACCACTAGGCTGGCAACTCGGGGTGGAGCGCTTCAGTGCCGAAGCAAAGCTTGGGGTGGAGCAGAGCTTCAGCGCTGTATTAAGGGTGATCACAAGGCGGCTTCAGCCGCCGAGGTACCTGGTACTTTCCCCGCCCTATACTGAGGCCCGGCGGTAAAATAAAGAAGTGATCACCTCGCTCTTAGATCGCAAGATCGACAAACGCCCCGACAGAGTCCGCCTGCAAGGGCGCATTCTCTTCCTTACCGAAGATCCGCAACTGATTAGACGCCAGCTGGCCGGAGAAGACCTCCCCTGGGACACCCGGAATCCCGCCAACAATCCCAAGTTGCGGGACGATATCTCGACCGACGAGATCACGCCCGCACACTACTGCTTCTATTTCGACGAAACCCTGGGCGAGATCCCTTACCTGGGGCTGAAATGCGGCGACGTGCTACCCATTGGGCGGAGCGACGTAAAGAAGGGCGGCTTCGTGTGTGCCGTGAGCGGCAAACGGCGGGGCAAAGGTTCCAGCCGGGAGCAATCGCCCTACGCCGAAATGTGTGCCGGAATCCAGTTGGTGATCGCCGAGAACATTGAGCGGATTTACAAACAAAACTGCCAGAACCTGGGCCTGCTGACCTCGACCAACTTCTCGCTGATCGAAAAAGTCCGGGCAGGAGAGGAAATCTCGCTGACGGAATTCACCACCGGCGAAGACGAAATCACCCGGCAGGTGATCGAATACGGTGGCCTGTTCCCCTTCAACGTCGCGCGCCTGCAAAAGAAGGTTTTCCTTCCACCCATCAAGACCGCGAAGCGCCCCATGACCCTGGCGGAAAAAATCTTCGCCCGCCACATGCTCGCGCCCAATGTGGGCGCGGGCGTCCCTGCCCGTGCGGCGGAGCAAAGCTCCGCTAGAGAGTTGGCAGGAGCCGTAAAACCAGGCGACACCGGCTTCGCCCGCGCCGACCTGCGCTTCAGCCACGAATACGTCACGCCCATGGCAGCCATCTTCTTCGAGCGCTACGTGGGCAAGGACGCCAAGGTCAACGACCCTTCCAGCATTCTGTTCTTCCGCGATCACTTGACCTTTCTCGACGAGGTCATCTCGGAGGAAAAAAAGAAGCTCGGCCTGCTCGACCTGGCCACACAACTCAAACTGAAGCAGCAGGACTTCGCCGCCAGACAGGGGATCAAGCTGCATGGCGAGTTGAAAGACCGCAAGGGCTCGGAAGGAATCTGCCACTCCATTGTTCTGGAGAGCTACGCGTTGCCGGGACAGCTCAACATCGGCTCTGATTCACACACTCCGCACGTAGGCGCGATCGGGTGTGTGGCCTTTGGTATCGGCACCACGGACGTTTTCAACTCATGGATCACAAGAGACGTGCGGGTCAGGGTGCCGGAATCGGTGAAGATCACCATTCGCGGCAGGAAACATTCCAATGTGACGGCCAAGGATTTCATCCTTAAGATTCTCAGCCTCGATTACGTGCGCAGCGGCAAAGCCCTGGCCAAAGTCATGGAATACACGGGCGAGGCCATTGAAGAGCTGAGCGTGGACGAGCGCGCCACCATGACCAACATGGCGGCAGAAATCGGCGGCTTCACCGGCATCGTCGCGCCTGACCGGAAAGCGGTCGATTTCTTGGTGGAGCGCCGCGGCACGGACCGCAAGAAAGCCGAGGCACTGATCGAGGGCCTGTACAGTGATCCTGGCGCCCAATACGCCCACATCATCGAACTCGACGCCGCCGAAATCACGCCCATGGTGGCGACGCCCGGCGATCCTGGCAACGGGAAATACGTTCGCGAACTGAACACCCCGGTCCCGGTCGAACTTGCGTACGGCGGAACTTGCACGGCCGGAAAGAACGAAGATATGGACATGTACGCTCGCGTGCTGGCCGACGCCTTGAAGCAGGGCAAACGTGTGGCCGATTCGGTGAAATTCTATATTCAGTTTGGATCGCAGGAAACACGTGACTATTGCATTCGCAAGGGTTACCTGGACATTTTTCAGAACGTGGGCGCGCACGTGATCGAGCCGAGTTGTGGCGCCTGCATCAATGCCGGCCCGGGCGTGACCACGCGGCCGGAGCAAGTAGTGATCAGCGCCCAGAACCGCAACTTCCCTGGCCGCAGCGGGCCCGGGCAGATGTATCTGGCCAGCCCGCTCACTGTGGCGGCCAGCGCCGTCGCCGGGTACATCGTAGAGTACGAACCCAGCACGGAAAGAGAATTGGCGGCGGCGCGCCGGTAACGTTCCCCATGTCATCCTGAGCGCAGGAGGAAGTTCGCTTCGCGAACTTCCTGCAGAGTCGAAGGACCCCTATTATCACGACACAGTGACTTGAAGGAGTATTCCGTTTGTGCGACCCGGTCAGTGAGGGTAGGGATCCTTCGACTGCGCGGCTGCTTCGCGTTGCGAAGCAGCCACTTCGCTCAGGATGACACTCGATAAAGTTTAATTTGAACCGCGGCAGCGGTTACCCAGTGTTGTGCAGGCCTGCCGCAATGCCGTTGATCGTAGCGCCCAGTGCATAGTCCACGCCGTTGGCGCTGCCACCAGCCCGTTTGCGGCGCAGGAGTTCGACCTGCACCAGGCTCATTGGGTCCACATAGGGGTTGCGTAAGCGGATCGAGCGCGCCAGCACGGGGTTACCCTTCAGCAGTTCCCCTTGATCGGTGACGCTCAGAACCATCCGGCGAGTGCGTTCAAATTCATCCACCAGCATCGCCCAAACCCGTTCCCGCAGGTCTGAGTCGGGGACAAGTTCGGAGTAGAGGCGCGCGATGGTCAAGTCGGCCTTGGACATGGCCAGTTCCACATTGCGGATCAAGTCAGAGAACAGTGGGAAACTGCGCATCATTTCACAGAGTAACGATTCATTGGCGGAGTCCTGCAGCGCGAACCGCTCCAGAGCGTGTCCTACGCCGAACCAGGCGGGGACGGCGTGGCGGCTTTGCATCCAGCCAAAGACCCAGGGTATGGCGCGGAGATCCTCCAGTCGGCGGCCCTGGGCGCGGCGCGGAGGACGCGAGCCGATGCGCGCGTGCTCCAGTTCGTTTACCGGCGTGGCCTGTTCGAAGTATTCAATCACCTCGGAATTCTCCGCGATGTTGTGGCGATAGAACGTGAAGGCGTCGGAGGACATCTGCTCCATCGCCGGAGCCCAGCGCTGGTCTGCGCCGGGCGCAGGTCCCCGGGTACGCGTGAGCGCCTCCAGGCAGGAAGCGATCATGATCTCGAGGTTCCACTCGGCCAGCACCGGATCGGCATACTTCCAGTTGAGCACTTCGCCTTGCTCGGTAAGGCGAATCTCGCCGGAAAAATCTCCCACGGGCTGGGCGAGTATCGCGGTGTGAGTGGGGCCGCCACCGCGTCCGACCGTGCCGCCGCGGCCGTGAAAGAGGCGGAGTTTCACGTTACACTCGCGCGCCGCCCGATGCAGGTCGCGATGGGCTTTGTACAACTCCCAGATGCTGGTCAGCATGCCGCCATCTTTGTTGGAATCGGAATAGCCCAGCATCACCTCCTGCCAGCGTCCCCAGGAATCGAGCAGCGGTTGGTAGTTGGGCTGGCGCCAGATGCGTTCCATGACCGAAGCCGAAGCACGCA
The DNA here is from genome assembly GCA_963758435.1 of Terriglobia bacterium. Taxonomy (GTDB): domain Bacteria; phylum Acidobacteriota; class Terriglobia; order Terriglobales; family Acidobacteriaceae; genus JAIQFF01. The sequence goes on from CAVWVN010000003.1 coordinate 374,388, forward strand.
GCGCTTCAATCGACTCGAAAAGCGGGACCGGCATCAGTCCAGGGTCATCTCCGCTGGCCGTGACTTGCACACCGCAGGTGGCGGCCAGTTTCGTCACGGCGAAGACGTCATCTTCCGTCTGCGCTCCGCTGATGATGTAGCTGCGAATCGCGCACGCGGGATACGACTTTTTCAAGCGAGCGATCTCGCGAAAGGTTTCGAGAGTGTCCTGGGTTGAGGGGGGAAGTTCTGTAGCGCCAACATTGGCTTCGATCTCGGCTAGCGCCTGGGCGTGCAGGCGCGCGTGCTGGCGGATGTCGAGGGTCGAAAGATGAAAGCCAAAGGCACGCACCTGGCGCAGAAGGGGATCAATCACCAGTTCAGCCAGTCGCAGGCCGCGGTTTGCCGCAAGGCTCTGGCGGATCAACGAAAGGTCGCTCTCGAACTCTTTGGCGTCCGGATATGCCTTGGAGTCCCCGAGTCCTTCACGGCTGTGACGCAGGCGAACGACCATCAGGTTGAGGAGGCGGCGATAAAGTTCAGAGCTCGAAATCCGCGACTGACGCGCATATTCATCGCCCATCCGCGTGCCCCAATCGGCCAGCCGCGCCCGGACCGCGTCTGCAACATTTACCTGGCGAATGGAGGCGCTGAGCTGGTCAGTCGCGCGTTCCAGTTCCGCGATGTAATGGCCGATGATCACATTCCGCGCCCGCTGCAATGCCTCGCGAGTGGAGGTGGGCGTGACGAACGGGTTGCCGTCGCGGTCGCCGCCGATCCAGGAACCGAAAAAGAGAAGGTCGGGCACCTCGGAGTCCTGCAATTCGATTTCGTAAACCGCGCGCAGGGAATCGACCAGTTCGTCATACAGACGCGGCAGGGCTGCAAACAGCGAAAAGGGATAATGATCGAGGCCCATGCGGATCTCGTCGGTCACCAGGGGCTTCTCCAGGCGCACTTCATCGGTCTGCCATAAGGAAGTCACCTCGCCAAAGATGAGCGCTTCGAAGCGGCGGGCGTCGGCCTCGGTTAGAGGAAGGCGGTCCAATCGTTCCAGTTGTTTGCCGATGCGACGGCGTTTGAGCAGCACCGTGCGGCGAGCCACTTCGGTGGGATGTGCGGTGAAAACGGGCACGACTTTTATCCTGCGCAAGACTTCAAGCGCCTGTTCAGCATCGATCCCGGCAGCGCGCATGCGCCTGAAAGTGCCGCGGAATGAGCCCTCCAACGGAGACTGCTCAGGATGCAGCTTGGCGGCACGTCGCCGTCGCTTGCGATGGTTGGTCTCGGCCAGGTTGGTGAGTTCAAAATAAATGGCGAATGCTTTGGTAACCTGGTGAACCTCACCGATGGTCAGGCGGGCGATGACGCTCCGCGCCTGGTTCAGCAGAGGGTCCTGAAAGTCTGCCGATCCTGTGTGACGGCGTGGCTGCTCCCGATGCTGAATGAAGATGCGCCGCAATTCCTCGACCACGCCGAGCAAAGATTCGCCCACCTGCTCGACCAGGACACGGCCCAGTAAAGTGCCGAGCAGGCGCACATCGCGGCGGAGAGGAAGGTCCTTTGCAGGATTAGTGGTGCTGGCGGTCAGTTCGTCAAGGCGGCTGCGCTGGTCGTCAGCATTCCAAAGCGGGCGCTCACCCATATCCAATCATAATTGATACAGGCAGAATTGCGCTCAGTCGTGTGGGCTGAGTCGTTCCAGGATTTCCCGTGGCTCCGGTCGCTGGGTGTAGTCTTCGTCGGCGGAGGCATAAAGAATCGTGCCGTCGCGATCCAGGATGAAAGTGGCGGGGATGGGCAGCTCCCAACTTTGGTCGCCATTGGCAAAGGGCAGATTGACGAAGGCGCGGCGGTAGATGGCCTGCTGGTCGTCCGGTACCTGATAGACCAGGCCGAACTGCCGAGCCCCCTGGTTTCCGGCATCACTGAGCAGCGGAAAACGCAACTTGTGCTGATCCACCATGAAGAATGACTGCTGCACCGTCTGAGGCGAGATGGCTACTAGTGATGCTCCAGTCTGTTCGATCTGAGGCAACATCAGGTTCATGGCTTCCAGTTGTCCGACGCAAAACGGGCACCAGCGACCGCGGAAGAAGCAGAGCACAAGACGCCCTTGGCTCAACAGCTCGGCGGATGAAACCGGCTTGCCGTTGTGATCATTGAGCTCGAAGGCTGGAGCCTTAGAGCCGACGGGCAGAACATTCTCCGCCAAGCGCCTGTCTTTGAGTTCCGCGATCACGCGGGCATGGACGGCCTGGGTTTCGGCGGGTACGTACCTGGCGATCAGGGCCTTGCGTTCGGCGAAGATGTCACGCAGAGATCGAATGTCCGTACTCGGAGCGGATTCTTCAAGCGAACGCCATTTCATAGATTCACGCGGCCGACGTTCAGTGCGGATAGGGATCCTTCGACTTCGCTGAGCCATTCGCAAAGCGAATGACTCAGAATGCGCTCAGCATGACAACCTGGAAACTAGAAACTAAAAATTAGAGAGCTACATTCCTGGCATCTTCATTCCCGCCATTCGGCGGGCGAAGCTGGGCTTGCCGATCTGCTTGAACATCTTCCGCATCTGGGCGTACTGGCGCAGCAGGTTATTGACTTCCTGCACGCTGGTGCCGGAGCCGCGAGCGATTCGTTTCCGCCGGCTGCCGTTCATCACCTCGTGATGCAGACGCTCGTGCTGGGTCATCGAATTGATGATAGCTTCCACCCGGCTGAGCTGCTTTTCGTCCACTTTGTCAGCGTGCTTCTGTATCCCCGCGAACGGCCCAACGCTGGGCAGCATTCCCATCAGGTTCTGGATCGACCCCATTTTCTTCAGCTGGCGCAGTTGGTCGCGAAAGTCCTCCAGCGAAAAGCCGTCGCCGGTGAGAGCGCGGCTGGCCATCTCCTGGGCCTTTTTCTGGTCAACATGCTGCTCCGCTTTTTCAATCAGCGAAAGAATGTCGCCCATGCCCAGAATGCGAGAAACGATGCGGTCGGGATGGAAGGGCTCAAGCGCATCGTACTTCTCCCCGGTGCCGATGAACTTGATGGGCTGTCCGGTCACCTGGCGAATCGAAAGCGCTGCGCCGCCGCGGGCGTCTCCGTCCATTTTGGTAAGGACCACGCCGGTCAACGAAAGTCTCTTGTGGAACTCGTCGGCGGAGTTCACTGCGTCCTGTCCGGTCATGGCATCGGCCACAAACAGGATTTCCTGCGGGTTGAGCAGCCGCTTGAGCGACTGCATTTCATCCATCAATTGATCGTCGATGTGCAGGCGGCCGGCAGTGTCCACGATCAGCACGTCCGAGCCGGTGTTGATAGCCTCGCGGCGCGCTTCTTTGGCCAGACGCTCGACAGTCGCCGTGTTAGCCTCGCCGACTTCACCTTCGTAAATGTTGGCCTTGATGGCCTGGGCCACGACTTTAAGCTGCTCGCGGGCCGCGGGGCGGTACACGTCCACCGAAACCAGCAGCGGACGATGTCCGCCCTGTTTGAACCAGTTGGCCAGCTTGCCGGAGGTAGTGGTTTTGCCGGAGCCCTGCAGGCCGGCCATGAGCACGACCGTCGGCGGCTGCGAGGCGAACTTCACCTTGGCCGTATCGCGACCCAAAATCTCGATCAATTCATCGCGCAGAATCTTGATGACCTGTTCGGCAGGGGAAAGCGCAGTCGCCACCTGCTGGCCGATGGCCTTCTGCTGAATGTGATCGATAAGCTGCTTTACCACCTTGAAGTTGACATCGGCCTCGAGTAATGCCAGACGAATCGCACGCAGCGCCTCCTGCATGTTTTCTTCGTTGAGGGTGGCCTCGCCCCGCAAGGTCTTGAAGGCGCGCTGGAGTTTTTCTGAAAGATTTTCAAACATAGATGATGCCTATTCTATCAGCGCCAGGCAGGGCCCCGTCCTCGTCGTATCGCACTTTGGGGCGACAGGGCCGGGAAGTTTACGGGAGAAAATCCACCCTGTCTCTCCAAGAAACGGAGAGACGAGGGCGGGGCAGAGTCCTAACCGAATACTTCTTTCGCTGCGCACACCGTATTGCAATGGATCGTCACCGTGTCTTCCACTTTGCGCGCGTAGCCGCCCGCATAGGTGACCATCACTGGAATATTGCGGGCGCGAGCCACGCGAAATACCAGCTCATCCCGCCGCTTCAAGCCCTCGATCGTCAGGGCGAGTCCACCGAGCTGGTCTTCGCTATACGGATCAGCGCCGGCGATGTAGCAGATCAATTCGGGCTCGAACTGGCGCAGGCCGAAACTGAGCGCGTTGTCGAGCCAGGCCAGGTAATCGTCGTCGCCCATGCCATCGGGCAGATCCACGTCGATTGAGGAGTGCGGCTTCCATGCCGGGTAGTTGTTGTGCTGGTGCAGAGAGATAGTAAAGACTTCGCCAGCATGCGCGTGCCGCATCTTTCCCGCTGGAGCCGGCTCCCGTGAGGCCGCCGAAGTCGAAGGCAGCGGGTGGCTGGGCGTGCGGGTGCCCGCGAAGATGGCAGCCGTGCCGTTGCCGTGGTGAACGTCGCAGTCCACCGTCATGGCGCGGCGAATCTTGTCATCCCGCTGCATGCGGCGAATAGCCACCGCCACGTCATGGATCATGCAAAAGCCTTCCCCGTGATCAGGGAAGGCATGGTGGAAGCCTCCGCCAATATTGAGGGCCACGCGATCACTTAGAGCATGCTCAGCCGCCAAAATCGATCCGCCTGCGGCCAGCCAGAAAGCCCGCACCAGTTCCGGGGAGTAGGGAATCTCCATCTCCAGTTCATCGCGCGCCGAAAGCGTTCCAGTCTTGAGCTTATGAACGTACTGCGGGGTGTGGACCAGCAGGATGTCCTGGTCTGACGCCGGTTGGGGAGTTACGAAATCGGACGGCTCGGCAACTTTTGTGTCCAGCAACCGGTCGTGTATGCGGCGATATTTCTCGGCCGGGAAGACGTGAGCGCCGATGGGCAGGAAATAGTCTTCGCTGTACACGAGCTTGAAGGGAAGCATAAAACCAGTTGTCGGTTGTCAGCTGCAAGTTGTCAGACCGCGCCTATCGTTTTCTGGCCGCGGGCACTACCAGGTGCCGCCGCACGGGCACGATCGCACCCTTCGCGGGATCGGCAGCGGCCGTGGCCCGCGACAGTACTTCTTCCTGAATGTACTTCACGAAGTCGTGAATCTGGACCTGCATTTCTTCCATGCGCTCGCGCATCTGAAGAATAATAGCGATGCCGCTGATGTTCACGCCCAGGTCGCGGGCGAGCGAGAGAATGAACTCCAGGCGCTGCAGGTCCTCGTCGGTGTAGAGGCGAGTGTTGCCCTCGGTGCGCGACGGCTTGAGCAGGCCCTCGCGTTCGTACAGACGCAAAGTCTGGGGATGGATGCCATACATCTCCGCCACCGAGGAGATCATGTAGGCGCCCTTTGATTTGCGCTTGGTCATCTCTACTACTTTACCCCAAAAGACAAAAGCCACGGATCAAGTGGATACTCACGGATAAATCCGTGAAAACCGCGTCAATCCGTGGTGAAGTCCCGGCTACGCTATAGGCTCGGGCTTGTCCGGTGCTCCACTCCAGCCCGCAGGCTTGAGGGCGATATTTGCGAAATAGGCCACTACGCCGGCCGCGATGAGCAGCATTCCGAAAGCAAAGGCACTGATTCCCAACACGTGCTCGCTCTGGCTCCGAAGGACCGAGAAGCCAAGCAGCAGCATGGGGGCCACTCCGACAGCCACGGCTCCGAACATCCCACCGGGCACCCGGAAGGGGCGCGGAAGCTCAGGCTCGCGGATGCGCAGCACGATCAGCGCCACAAACTCCAGGCTGAGGCTGGCTCCGTAAAGCAGGATATCGATGATGATAAGACGCTCGAAGCCCAGCCCCAGGCACATAGCCCATCCGGTCGCGCAGACCAGAATCGTCACCCAGGGGGCGCGCGAGCGGGGATGTAACTTACCGAAGACCTTCGGCAGCATGCCATCCTGCGCCATGGCCAGGGGCAGGCGCGAATAGCTCATCACCAGGGCATTGAACATGCCAAAACCGCTGATCATGCCCCCCAGGGCTAAGCCTACGCGCAGCAGGGGCCCACCCAGCAAGCCGGCGATATCTGCCCATGAACCGGTCTCCCACGCGCTCGACGAGAGGCCGGTCATCCACATGGCCGCCACGGGCACGATGTAGCTCAGGGCCACGATGATGACCGCCGCCAGCATGGCGCGAGGATATGTACGCTGCGGGCGCTCGACCTCGGTCGCGATGGTCGACGCGTTGTCCCAGCCCATGTAATTCCACATGCAGATCAGCAAGCCGCCCAGGATGTCAACCGTAGAGGTAGTAGGAGTGGTGACCGCATTGGCCAACGCTCCAAACTTGAAGGGCGCGATGGCGACGATCAGAATGAACGGCGCCGACAGCGCAAAGAAAAGCCACAGCGAAGTCGTGGATACGACTCGCACCCCGGCAATATTCAGCAGCGCGCAAACTATTACCACTGCAAGCGCGACCATCACCCCGCGATGCCCCTCCGCGAACCAGGGGAACAGGCGGTTGAGATAAAGCACGAACAGCGTGGGATAAATCGCCATGTCGAAGATCGAGGCCACCAGTGATAGCCAGGCTTCCTGAAATCCCCAGAAGTTGCCCATGGCGCGGCGCACCCAGGCGTAGTAACCGCCTTCGAAGGGTAGGGCGCTCGAAAGTTCGCCGATCATGAAAGCGGTGGGCAGGCTCCAGAGAATCGGGGTCAGCAGCAGGATGAGAATGGCCTTGCCGTAGCCGGCGCCGTGCACGATGTCTTCCGTGCCATAGGTGCCGCCCGACACCATAAAGAAGGTGGCGGCGACCAGGGGCCAGAGTGTGAGGCGGACCGATTTTTTCCGGCTGGGGATGACGGTGGGGGGCTGGAGATTCTGACGCGGGGCGCTAGCTGTTGCCAATTTCGACGGCTTCCTCCCGGGGCGATCCTTGCGCTTTCAGAATTTGGCTGGAAGCAAGTTCGCAGCCGTGAGCATACGGCAAATTAGATGCAGTGTAAAAATAATTTTTGAATTATTTCTTGCGAGAGGGCACTGTGGTAATGGCTGGATGCCAGTCGTCATGCTCAGTCGTCAGTCGTTGGCCACTAATCAGCCTGCAACCAAAGTCTGACGACTGATGACCGACGACCTCTTCAGACGTTCTTCCAGAGCTCCGCCCGCGGATCCTCGGGGTTCAGCTTGGCCAACTCGCGCAGGATTTCCTTGGAGCGTTCGTCCCGGGGCATAGGGACGGTAAGCTTGACCTCGACAATCTCGTCGCCGCGGGCACCTTCCTTGGTGGCCGAGGGCACGCCCTTCTCGCGCAGCCGAAGCTTTTGCCCGGATTGGGTGCCAGGCGGAATCTTGAGCAGGGTGCGGCCGTCGATGGTCGGGACCTCAATCTTGGCTCCCAAAGCCGCCTCCGTGGCGGTCACCGGCACGGTAATGCGGATATCGTCGCCTTCGCGGTGGAACACCGGATGATCCGCGGTCCGGATAATGACGTACAGATCGCCCGCCGGGCCGCCGTGCGTGCCGGCATTACCTTTACCGGGGACGCGGATGCGTTGTCCATCGCGAGTACCGGCCTTGATGCGGACTTCGAGCGGTTCGGTGCGTCCGACCGTACCCTCCCCATGGCAATTCGGGCAGGCGGAGATGTTCTTTCCGGTTCCGTGGCATCTCGGGCAGGGGACGTTGAATTTCATCCGTCCACCCGTTTGTGTGACCTGCCCCTTGCCGCCGCACTCAGGACAGGTGCCGCCAGCCTCGATAAAGCCCTGGCCGTGGCACTGGTGGCAGGTATCGCGCCGGGTAATATTCAGGCGCATTACGCCGCCCCGGATGGCGGTCCAGAAGGGCACATTGACCTGGTACTCGAGATCGGACCCGGGCTCGGGACCCTCTTGCACGCCTCCGCCCTTTCCACCGAAGATGCCGGAGAAAATGTCGCGGAAGCTGCCTGTTCCGGAGCTGCTGGCTTTTCTGCTCCGGGCATTTTCGAACATGTCGGTGAAGTCGAAGCCGCCGAAATCGAAATTTGTACCCTGTGCGCCCCCTCCCGGCGGACCTCCCGGGAACCCTGAACCCGGGCCGGCCGCCCCGCCTCCGGCGCGGGCATAAGCCTCGGCCGTGGCGGCATCGATGTTGTCGGAATAAAACCCGACCTGATCGTAAATCTTCCGCTTCTTGGGATCGCTCAGGACTTCGTTGGCCTCGGAGAGGGTCTTGAATTTCTCTTCCGCGGCCTTGTCCCCGGGGTTGACGTCGGGATGATACTTGCGCGCAAGTTTGCGGAAGGCCTTGCGGACATCGTCCGCCGAGGCGGACTTCTTCACGCCCAGGATCTCGTAATAGTCCTTTTTTGGGGTGGTGGCCATTCTGGCTTATGCGTCGCTCGAGAATCGCGAACTATGGCACTTCAGTTCTGAATATTATGACGGTTTTTCCCCAGAATTCCGAAGCGCTCGTACGCCGGAGAATCCACGTACACAGGAATGCGCTGCACTCCCGTCAAGGTGGGCACCAGGACGTACCAATAGGCTTCGTCTTCCGCGAAATTTAGAAAATAGTCCTGACCATTCACTTCAAATTGCAATTTGTCTTCTCCCTTAAACTCTGTAGCGCCGGCGTCTCGCCCCCACCCCGAGGGCAAGATGCCTTCGGGACAGCCGCCGGGACGGCGGCGCTACGAAAACCTTGCGGGCGAGTTGCCCACACACATGAACCAGCCGAGCTGCGCTCGGCCAGGACGGGTCTGAGACCCGTCCCCACACATTCCTTGCTGACAGCTGACAGCTTTTTTACTTCTTGTCTTCTACGTCCACGTACTCGGCGTCGATCACCCCTTCGTCTTTCTTGGGGCCGCCGTTGGCGCCTGGCTCAGGTCCTGCACCCGCTCCCGGCGCCGGGCCTGCACCTGGAGTCTGCGACTGCGCCGCCTTGTACATCTGTTCGGCCAGTTTGTGCGAGGCTTGGGTGAGAGTCTCACGGGCCTTGTCCATGGCTGCCTTTTGGTTCGACTCCAGCGCCTTCTTGGCGTCGGCAATCGCGTTTTCCACGTCGCCACGTTCCGAGCCGGAGATTTTATCGCCCTGTTCGCGCAGCATCTTCTCCACGCTGTAAACCATGGAGTCAAGCTGGTTCTTGGAGTCGATCTCCTCGCGTTTGGCCTTGTCCTCGGCCGAATGCGAATCGGCTTCCTTGGCCATGCGCTCGACTTCATCCTTGCTCAGACCGGAAGACGACGTAATCGTGATCTTCTGGTCCTTGCCCGTGGCCGTATCTTTTGCGGTCACGTTCAGGATGCCGTTGGCATCGATGTCGAACGTCACCTCAATCTGAGGCACGCCCCGCGGTGCCGGTGGAATGCCGGTCAGGTGGAACTTGCCCAGAGTACGGTTCTGCGCCGCCAGCGGACGCTCGCCCTGCAGCACGTGCACCTCAACCGACGTCTGACTGTCGGCCGCGGTCGAGAACGTTTCCGTCTTCTTGGTCGGAATCGTCGTGTTGCGCGGGATCATCGGCGTAGCCACTCCGCCCAGCGTTTCAATCGCCAGTGACAGCGGAGTCACGTCCAGCAGCAGCAGGTCTTTTACCTCGCCGCCGAGAACGCCACCCTGAATGCCGGCGCCGATGGCGACGACTTCGTCCGGGTTGACGCCCTTGTGACCCTCCTTGCCGAACAGGTCTTTCACCAACTGCTGAATGCGCGGCATGCGGGTCTGTCCGCCGACCAGTACCACTTCGTTGATCTTGCTGGCATCGACTCCCGCATCTTTCATGCACTGCTTGCAGGGACCCACCGAGCGCTGAATGATGTCTTCCACCATCGACTCCAGCTTGGCCCGGGTCATCTTCTTGACCAGGTGCTTGGGGCCACCGGCATCGGCGGTGATGAAGGGCAGGTTGATCTCGGTCTCCATGGTGGTGGAGAGCTCGATCTTGGCCCGCTCCGCGGCGTCACGCAGACGCTGCAGCGCCATCTCGTTGCCCTTGCCCCGCAGATCGAGGCCTTCATCCTTCTTGAACTCGTCGATGAGCCAGTCCACGATGCGCTGGTCGAGGTTGTCGCCGCCCAGGTGGGTGTCACCGTTGGTGGCTTTAACTTCGATCACGCCTTCGCCGACTTCCAGCACCGAGATGTCAAACGTCCCGCCGCCGAAATCGTAGACGGCAATGGTTTCATCCTTTTTCTTGTCGAGACCATAGGCGAGCGCTGCCGCCGTGGGCTCGTTGATGATGCGCTTCACGTCCAGCCCGGCGATCTGGCCGGCATCTTTGGTGGCCTGCCGCTGGGCGTCGTTGAAGTACGCCGGGACAGTGATGACCGCCTCGGTCACTTTCTCGCCCAGGTAGTCTTCCGCCGCCTTCTTCAGCTTCTGCAGAATCATCGCGGAAACCTGGGGCGGCGTGTACTCCTTGCCCTGCGCCAGCACCGCGACGTGGTCGCCCGACTGCACGACCTTGTAGGGCACCATCTTGATTTCTTCAGTCACTTCGTCATAGCGGCGTCCCATGAACCGCTTGATCGAGTAAACCGTGTTTTCCGGGTTGGTGATGGCCTGGCGCTTCGCCACCTGCCCCACCAGCCGCTCGCCGGTCTTGGTAAAGCCGACGACCGAAGGCGTGGTTCGCCCTCCTTCTTCGTTAGGGATCACCTTGGGTTCGCCACCCTCCATGACAGCTACGCAGGAGTTGGTGGTTCCGAGGTCAATACCGATAATCTTGGCCATAGTGCTGGCCCTCCTTGTTTCTATAAGTGCTTTATAATCAATTTATTAAGCACTGCAACGTCCAAGATAATAAGACTTGAGTGGATCATTGTCAAGTTTTAGATGCGTCCAATCGAGGGATGGATACAGGTATTTCGACGGACGCAGTCCTGCCAGCCTTTGACCATCAAGGCCACAAAACGGCTCTAGTCGTACTTCTCGTACAGGATCGACTTCCGGTCCCAGCCCAGACCCTTCAGCAGCTCGCGATTGGCCTTGATCATCTTGTCCAGACCGCAGATGTAGGCGTGCATGTCAGTGCGGTTCTGGACTATCCCGGGCGCGTGTTCCTGGACGTAGCCGCGCAGACCCTGCCATTCGGCAGCGCCCCGGCTGAGGATTGGCAAATAGTGAAAGTTCGCATGGCGGGCGGCCAGATCCAGAAATTCTGCGTGGTAGTAAATATCGCTTTCGGTCCGGTTACCGAACAAAAGCCAGGATTGCTTGTCCTGGTGTCGCTTCGGATCGGCCAGCAGCCAATGCAGCATGGAGCGAAACGGCGCGATTCCGGTGCCGGTGGCGATGAAAACGGTATCGCGCAAAGGCGGCCGCAGGATGAAGTCGCCGAACGGCCCCTGGCAGCTGATCTCTTCGCCCTCTTTCATGTCGCAAAGATAGTTCGACATGAAGCCATCCTGTACCCGGTTGAGGCAGAGGGCGAAGCGGCTGTCTTCTCCCGGCGGGGATGCGATGGAATAGGCGCGGGTGATTTCTTCGCCATCGGGCTTGTTGGTCTTGAAAGACAGCCATTGCCCGGCCACGAAGCCGAAATGCGTCGTACCAGATATCTCGAATTCCAGGTGCTTGGTCTGGAGCGACAAAGACACTGCGTGAACGACACGGGCCGCGAAAGTCTGAAAGGGAGACATCAGTTGGTTAGATGACGGGGGCGTGCTCGCGGACGCAGTCCCCGTCTCACGCATGTCGTGCCGTCTCTAACGACGAAGGAGTCGAAGCGCCACTATTACCCCAGAGCAGTGGGATTATAGGGGTCCTTCGACGCGGAAAGCCCATTCGCATAGCGAATGGGTTTCCTTGCTCAGGATGACAGAGCTGAAGTGCCGACTGCTGCCTTACTCCACCGTCACCGACTTCGCCAAATTCCTGGGTTGATCCACGTCACAGCCGCGGCGCACTGCGATGTGATACGCCAGCAACTGCAGTGGAACGATTTCGAGAATCGGCAGTAATTCTTCCGGCGCCGGAGGAACGTAGAGCACGTGGTCGGCGGCTTCTTTGATATCCTCGTCGCCTTCGGTGGCCAGCGCGATGATCATGCCAGAGCGGGCCTTCACTTCTTTGAGGTTGGAGCAGGTTTTCTCGTAGCGGGTCATCGACAGCGCATCTTTGGTATCGCGAGTCGCAATAATTACTACCGGAAGGTTCTCGTCAATTAACGCGTTGGGGCCATGCTTCATTTCGCCCGCAGGATAGCCTTCCGCGTGAATGTAGGAAACTTCCTTCAGCTTGAGTGCGCCTTCGAGCGCGATGGGATAGTGGATGCCGCGTCCAAGGAACAGGAAGTCCTGGGAACGTGAGTACTCCTTGGCCAGGTCTTCACACTCTTCCTCGCGGGTGAGCAGGTGTTCGAGCTTGCCGGGGATACGGGTGAGTTCCTGGATTGCCTCTTTGGCCTGGTCGGCGCTCATGACGCCGCGCTGCTGGGCCAGGAAAGAGAGAACAGGTACAGCGCCGTAAGCTGAGCGGTAAATGCTTTGGTCGAGGCTACGCCAATCTCGGGGCCGGCGTGCGTGATGATGGTCCCCGCCGCTTCGCGCGTGATCATCGAGCCCACCACGTTGCAGATGGCCAGGGTTTTCGAACCTTTGGCTTTGGCTTCACGCTGGGCCGCGATCGTGTCCGCGGTTTCACCCGACTGGGTGATCAGCATGGTCAGCGTGTCGGGAGCGAGGATGGGATCGCGATAGCGCCACTCGCTGGCATAATCGACTTCCACCGGAACCCGCGCCAGGCGCTCGATCATGAACTTGCCAGCCTGGGCCGCGTGCCAGCTGGTTCCGCAAGCTGCGATATTGATTTTCTTGGCGGCTTTGAACTCGGCCTCGCTGATTTCCATCTCATCCAGGAAGACGTGGCCGGTCTCCTGCGAAACGCGTCCCAAAGTCGTGTCCCGTACGGAGCGCGGCTGCTCGTAGATTTCCTTCAGCATGAAATGCTTGAAGCCGCCCTTTTCCGCCATGATCGGGATCCCAGGTGACGTGCTGTACCTGGCGGACGACAGGCTGTCCGTTGAAGTCCGTGAGCTGCACGCCCTCCGGCGTGATGACGGCCAGGTCGCCATCGCCGAGGAAGAACAAGTCGCGGGTGTGATAAAGAATCGCGGGCACGTCGGAGGCGACGAAATACTCGTCTTTGCCCAGACCGATGACGGCGGGCGGGCCATTGCGCGCGGCCACGATTTTGTTGGGGTCATCGACCGCGATCACCGCCAGCGCGAATACGCCGGTCAGCTGGCCCACCGTCTTGCGGACGCACTCTTCGAGCGAGGGGCGGTGACCATTAGCGGTCATCAGAAAATATTTTTCCACCAGGTGAGCGATCACTTCGGTGTCGGTTTCGGTGTTGAAACGGTGACCTTCCTCGATGAGCTTGCGCTTCAGGGAAACGTAGTTCTCGATAATTCCGTTATGAACAACTACGATTTTTCCCGAGCAATCGCGATGGGGATGAGCGTTCTCTTCCGTGGGGCGGCCATGCGTGGCCCAGCGGGTATGACCGATGCCATAGGTGCCATCGAGCGGCTTGAGCCGGATCACTTCTTCCAGGTTACGCAGCTTGCCCTCGGCTCGGCGAATCTGCAGACCCTCGCCATTGCCCGAGACCGCGATGCCGGCGGAATCATAGCCGCGATACTCCAACCGCCTGAGGCCTTCGATGATGACCGGTACCACTCGCTTCTTGCCAACGTATCCCACTATGCCGCACATACCAATGCTCCTAGTTTTTCGGCCCGGGGGAAACCGAAGATGTTCATTGTGAGTTAGAATCCGGCCACTACTTCGAAACGCTTGCTACGCGTTCTGCGGACAACCAAGCCTGCCGGAGCAGGAAAAGCCTTGCATCACCGAACCGGGGACTTCGGCTAGTCTTCGAGGGAGAAACGAAACTCTTCAATCACCGGATTGGTCAGGACGTCGCGGGCAATGCGTGTTACTTCTGCCTCGACTTCGTTCCGGCTCAGGCCGCCATCGAGAGTGAGCTCGAAGTACTTGCCCTGGCGGACCTGTTCCAATCCTTTACATCCCATTTTTCTAAGCGCGCTCTGGATGGTTTTGCCCTGTGGATCCAGAACGCTCTTCTTGAGCGACACGTACACGTAAGCTTTCATGGGGGATAAAACCATTATACGTCAGAAATAATTAAACTGACCCAAAACCATGGACCTAGCCCAGACGTGCCAGCCGCTCCCCAAGCTCGGAGAGTGCACATTCAAGCATTTGGCGATGGCGTGGATTCTGCACCGACTCAAGTTGCTGAAGCACGCGACGGCGAGAGAGTTCTAGCGCTTCGCGCTCCTGCTTCCGGGCCGCCTGTTCCGGTGTAAGTTGTTGTTTCGATTCGACCTTTGTGCTGACTGCCGCCTGCTGCTCCTCCACTGACTTGCTCTCCCATCCGCGGGCCATGGTTTCATTATAGTCAGCGGCGAATTGAAAATCCGTATTTGTCTGGCACCATGGAGCCATTCCCGCCCAGACAATGATAGAAGATAGGTTACCTTGCCGGAAAACCAATTGCCGTGATCGAAATTTTGAGCGGCGATAAGAGTTTGTTTGCAAGCCAGTAAACTTTAGTTTATCGTTCGCTGCGTTACCGGTCTCTGCGGCAATTCAAGGGGTAGAACCGAGCGGGCCGCAAGCGTGATCTCACATCAGGTCTCGGACTGAGACTTCGCGAGCCGCGAAGCATAGCCTTGAAATTAGTAGGGAACGCAGTTGACCCGGAGCATTCTTGATGCAGGCTCCTGAGAGCAGAATCGCCATCCTCGCCGCCGGACTCAACCTGCGTGGTCTTCGTGAGCGCCTTGGCCTTACCATGCGTGAAGTCGAAAGCGCCAGCGTCCGCATCGCGGAACGGCACCGGAATGACGAGTTCGCAGTCAGCCCCAGCCGCTTGTCCGATATTGAAACCAAGGGACTGGTTCCCAGCATTTTCCGTCTCTACTCCCTGGCCATCGTCTATCGCTCCGACCTTCGCGAGCTGTTGGCGTGGTACGGAATCGACTTGAGTCTGTCGGCGGCGGATTTGCACCTCAGTCTTCCTCCCAAGTCACATTTTGAAGAGACTCTGCAGGGTACGTCCAAGGTAGCTATCCCCACGCGACTGGATCCCTCATTCGATCCTCGCCGCAGCGCCAACCTGAGCCGCATCGTGGAACAGTGGGGATCGGTGCCCCTGGGGTATCTCGCCAACATGATCCAGGACAAATACATGTACGGGTATGTGGGCAGCGAGGATTTCACCATGTATCCGCTGTTGCCGCCGGGCACGTTTCTGCAGGTGGACGAAGCCAGAAATAAAATTGAGCAGGCGTTGTGGCGTTCCGAGTTGGAGCGTCCTATCTATTTCGTGGAGACACGCGAAGGCTACACCTGCTGCTGGTGCAGTCTGAAAGATGAGCAGATCGTGCTGCATTCGCATCCGCTTTCGCCGGTGCCAGTGCGGGTGCTGCGCCATCCCCAGGAAGCGGAAGTGATCGGCCAGGTGATTGGCATTGCCCTCAAGCTGGGGGAATGGCGTCCGCTGCAGTCCTTGTCGGAGCCGAAAGCAGACTCGAAAGAGCATGTAATACTGCACTGAAGTGGCGCGCGGATCCACCGCCGAGATCTTGTGGTAGCAGGGCCGGCGCCTGGCCTTGAAGCTGCTCCGTAAACTCTTCCGCAGTCATCTGTAACGCAAGGCGGCTGGAACCTCCAACCGGCCGCCTTCCCCCTCCCCCGGGTTTCAATTTGCAGATTGGAGATTAAAGATTTCAGATTGAACCCTGCTGATTGCAATATGGCTGGGTCCGGTGGTTCAACCATCTGCACTCTGAAATCAACAATCTGAGATTGTTTCTAGAGTCCGAAGAGCTCGCGCAGGCGCTTGGTCTGGGCCCGGCTGACGGGAATTTCGGTCTGCTTCTTGTCGTCCATCCGCAGTTGGTAAGAACTCTTGAACCAGGGGACCACTTCCTTGATGCGGTTAATGTTCACCAGGTAGGAGCGGTGCGCGCGCCAGAAAAGATTGGGGTCGAGGCTGTCCAGCAATTCTTCAAGAGTGCGGCAGTTGGACTGTCCTTCCATACCGTTAGGCCCGCTGGTCACAACCGTGATCACGCCCTCCTCGATAGAGGCGAAACCAATGTCTTTCTGATTCACCAGGAAGAGACGGCCCGCGGCTTTGATCAGGATCTTGGACGCCGCCGGCTTCTGCGATTCCAGCATCCGGACCAATGTTTCCAGCTTGTCCGATGACGCGCTGCCCGATTCCAGCTTGGCCCGCACTTTCTCCACCGACTGCGCCACCCGCTTCTTGTCAAAGGGCTTGAGCAGGTAGTCAACTGCGTTTACTTCGAATGCCTTGACCGCGTATTGATCGAAGGCGGTGGCGAAAACAATTTTAGGCAGAATGACTTTCTTGTCGAGCAGTTTCTTGATAACGCCAAAGCCGTCCAGGCCGGGCATTTGTACGTCGAGGAAGACCAGGTCGGGATTGTGCTCGCGGATAAGATTGACGCCTTCAAGCCCGTTTTTGCCCTGGGCCACGACGTCTACGTCGCCGACATCTTTCAGCAGGAAGGCTAGTTCGTCGCGAGCAAGCTGTTCATCGTCCACGATGACGGCGGACAGAGACATTCCAACTCCTAACAGTCACTTTTAAAGTATAGCGAGCGGGAGGGCAAAGCGCCAACGCGCGGGCGCCTGTTGGTCATAAGAAATTTCAAACTGAGCCACTACCGATTTCAGATCTCAGATGTCAGTTCTCAGTTCTCAGAGTTAGACTTATTTGGTCCGACGTCTGACGCCGTATCGCGCAGACCTCTCCAGGCAGTAGACTTACGGTCGATGAATTACATCTACGGGATCAATGCCGTCGCCGAAGCGCTGAAGGCACGAGGGCGATCGTTCGAATGGGTCGGAGTGTTGAAAGAGCGTCATGACCTGCGTCTGCAACGCGTAGTGGAGGAATGTCGCCGCAATGGCGTCGCGGTGCGTTTTCTGCCCCGCCCTGAACTTGATCGCATGGCAGGAAACAATGCCCATCAAGGCGTGGTGGCGATTACCTCGGGCAAACAGTACAACCACCTGGATGACGTGGTGGCCGCCAAGCGTGGAAAATATTCGCTGCTGGTCGTGCTCGACGGCATTGAAGACCCGCACAATCTGGGTGCGATCCTTCGCACGGCGGATGCTTCCGGCGCCGACGGAGTGGTAATCCCGGAGCGTCGCGCTGCGGGAGTGACGGCAACGGTAATCAAGGCGTCCGCGGGCGCCAGCGAGCACCTTCCCATTGCTAAAGTGACAAACATTGCCCGTACCCTGGAAGAACTGAAAGAAAAGAATTTGTGGATCGTCGGACTGGATGAGCGTGGTACCCAGAGCTACGATGCCCTCGACTACAACATGGATTGCGCCATTGTGCTGGGAAACGAAGGCAAAGGGGTGCACGACCTGGTGGCGAGAAAGTGCGACTTCCTGGTTTCCATCCCCATGCTGGGGAAGGTGCCATCGCTGAATGTTTCGGTGGCTGCGGGAGTCATGTTATATGAGGTCGTGCGCCAGCGCAGGATCAAAGCAGCGGATGCGGAATGAAGATGAGGGTTCTCCGTGTCCTCTGCGTCCTCTGTGGTCTGCTGGTTCAGGCCCGTGCCATCGATCGCGAAGCTTTCACCTTCACCAACTATGACCTGGATGCCCAGATGGAACCTGAACAGCAGCGGCTGGCGGTGCGCGGCACAGTCACTTTGCGGAACGATTCAAAATCGCCACAAAAGAACCTGACATTGCAGATTTCCTCCAGCCTGGATTGGAGATCGATCCAAATCGACGGCAAAGCGGTCCAGTTCGTTTCTCAACCCTACATCTCGGACATCGATCATACCGGGGCGCTTTCGGAGGCGATCGTCACCCTGACCAAAGAAGTCCCAGCTAAGGGCATTGTGGAATTGGAGATTGGATACGAGGGCATCATCCCGCTTGATGCCACCAGGCTGACGCGAATTGGGGTGCCGCAGGATCAGGCCCGGCACAGTGACTGGGACCAGATCGGCAAGTCGTTCACCGCCGTGCGCGGTATCGGATACGTAGCCTGGTATCCGGTGGCGACCGAGTCAGCCAATTTGTCAGAGGGGAACAGTGTGTTCGAAACGGTAGCGAGGTGGAAGAGGCGTGAACTGGAAACCGAGATGAAGATTAAGCTGACTTATTCCGGAGAAGGCACGCCGCCGACCCTGCTGTGCAATGGCCAGCCTGGGGGCTCGCAATCGCGCGAACAGATCAGCCGAGCCGACGGCGTTACGACCGAGTGCGCCTTCCAGCCTCTGGGTGAGACGGTACCTCTTTTTGTGATTGGACCCTATGACGGCCTGGATCAGCCTCCAGTGAATATTTCTTATCTGCCGGAACATAAACCGGCGGCGCAGACTTATGCCCTGGCGGCGCAGTTAGCAGCCCCATTCGTGAGCGAGTGGTTTGGTGCGCCGAAGGGACGCGCCGAAGGCCGAGCTGAAGTCGTGGAACTGGGCGATCCCGAGGCGGCGCCGTACGAGAGTGGAAGCATGTTACTCACACCTCTCAACGGCGATTCGAAGCTGGCCCAGCTCGCCGCAGTGCACCAGTTCACCCATCTTGCCTTCTCCTCGCCGCGGCCCTGGATTTACGAAGGCCTGGCGCATTTTGCCCAGGCGGTCTATCGCGAGCGGGAGAGTGGGCGGCAGTCGGCGCTCGACTTCATGGGACTGCATCGAGCCGCGTTGGCCGAGGCGGAAAAGGCGTTGGCGGGAGAGCAGGGCTCGAAGGCTGTGGCCGGCGAATCGCTGATCAGCACTAGCATCGAAGACCTCTATCGCAGCAAGGCGCTCTATGTGTGGTGGATGCTGCGCGATATGATCGGCGAAGATGCGCTGAAAATGACACTTGCATCCTATCGTCCCGAGGCCGACACCACGCCTACGTATTTGCAGCATCTGATCGAAGCACAGACCAAACGAGATCTGGGGTGGTTTTTTGACGACTGGGTGTATCACGACCGCGGACTGCCGGATGTCCACCTGGCCTCGGTTTATCCCTGGGAGCCTTTGAAGAATTCCTACGTGGTCACTGTAACTGTAGAGAACCTGGGAGATGCCGCCGCCGAAGTGCCAGTGGTCCTCAAGATGGAACAAGGGCAGGTCACACAGCGGCTGCTGGTGCGCGGAAAATCGAAAGCCACGACCCGCATTGAGTCCATTTCCACTCCTCAGGAGATCGTTCTAAATGACGGCAGCGTACCGGAAAGCAATACAAGGAATAATGTGTACAGGATTGAAGCGCCGGCGAAGAGAAATTGAAGATTTCAGATTGTAGATTGCAGATTTGAGAGAACCGGTTCCGGCTGTTTCGCCAATCTGCAATCTGAAATCAACATCTAAAATAGCCTTCTTGGAGGACATATTCTTGGCATACATCCAGTTTCTGGGCGCGGCGGGCACTGTCACTGGTTCAAAGCACCTGGTCAACACAGGTTCTGACGGTAGCGGGAAAGTCGGATTTCAGGTGCTCATCGATTGCGGCATGTTCCAGGGAGCGAAGGAGTGGCGGGAGCGCAACTGGCAGCCCACTCCGGTGCCCGCGTCCGGCATTGACGCTGTGATTCTGACCCACGCTCACCTCGATCACTGCGGCTGGATTCCGCGGCTGGTGCGGGAAGGATTTCGCGGTCCGGTTTATGCGACGCCTTCTACGATTGATTTGTGCGGCATCATCCTTCCCGATTCCGGCCATCTGCAGGAAGAAGATGCGAGGTTTTACAACCGGCATAAGAAGTCGAAGCACGATCCGGCCTTGCCGCTCTATACCCTCGCAGAAGCAGAGGACTCGCTGCAGCATTTCCGTCCCGTGGAGTTTGAGGAAACCAGGCAGCTCTCGCCCGAAGTTTCATTTCGCTTTGTGCCTGCAGCCCACATCCTGGGGTCGGCGATGGTGGAACTCACGCTGAAGCTGAATGGTCAAAGCAGGAAGTTGTTGTTCAGCGGAGACATTGGCCGGGTGCGTGATCAGAACAGCGCGCCCGGGAAAGTGGTGCGTTCTGGACCCACCGAAGGCGAGGCCGCCGACATTCTGGTCATGGAGTCCACCTACGGCAACCGGCAGCACCCTACCGACGATCCGCGGCCGAAGTTGGCCGCAATCATCCGCCAGACGGTGCAGCGCGGCGGCAGGGTTGTCGTGCCCGCATTTGCCGTCGAACGCACCCAGAAATTCCTGTTCATGCTCAAAGAGCTGATGGAATCGGGGCAGATTCCCCGCGTTCCGGTGTACTGCGACAGCCCCATGGCGATCAAGGCAGTCGAAGTGTTCCTGAAGCACTCGGACGAGTGCAGCGACGAGACCTGCCGCTTGATCAAGCAATATGGCTCGCCTTTGCAGTGGCCGGGCTTTACGTTTGCCTTGACGACCGACGACTCGAAGAAGATCAATAGCGCAAACTTTCCCGGGATTATCGTTTCCTCCAGCGGCATGGTGACCGGCGGCCGCATCCTGCACCACCTGATGCAGCGGCTTCCCGATCCGAGAAATACCGTGCTCTTTATCGGGTTCCAGGCGCCAGGAACGCGGGGGGCCACCATCAAGAGCGGTGCTCCCGAGGTGCGCATTTTCAGCGAGACGGTCGCGATCCGGGCTGAAATAGCGGTGCTTGAGCAGTTCAGCGATCATGCCGACACTCCGGAGCTGCTGGAATGGCTGCGTACTTTTTCTCAAAAGCCCGCGACCACCTACCTGGTACACGGCGAGCCCGCGGCGTCATCCCAGCTTCGCGATACCCTGACAAAAGAGTTGGGGTGGAACGTGCAAGTGGCGGAGTGGATGGAGAAAGTCATCGTTTGATTGGGTAATTGAGCAATTTGGTAATTGAAAAATCGGGCTTTTCAATTGCTCGATTACTCAATTACAAGATTACTCAATTGCTGGAGCTTCTATGACCGAAAGCGAATTGAAGAAGCATCTTGAGGCGGCGGAGAAGAGCCCGAAGCAGGTTGCGGCGGCGGTGTCAGGTCTGCCGGACAAGGTGTTGCGCTACAAACCGGCCCCGGACAAGTGGTGCATCCTGGAGATTCTCGGTCATCTCGCCGACATCGAGATCGTGTACGCATACCGTCTTCGCCAGATGCTCGCGGACAAGAAGCCCGTGATTGCGCCCATGGACCAGAACGAATGGGCCCGGAACCTCGGTTACCTGGAGACTCCGCCCGCGGAACTGGTCGCGCTCTACGGGTTGAATCGGCATGCGAACCTGCGACTTTTGCAGCGTCTTACGCCGGCAGACCTTGGTAAGTCAGCCTATCACCCTGAAATCAAGAAAGACTTAACGGTGGCGGATCTGATCGAGAGAATGGGGACGCATGGAGCCAGCCACCTGGAGCAGATTGAAAAACTGAAGAAGGCAGGCGCCGGACGTCAGACGTCGGACAAGTGAAGCTGCGGTCCGAGGTCCGACGCCCGAGGTCCGACCTCACATGTAGGTGCCGGTAAACCGCACCAGGGCATCCAATTTCGCAGCCGCTGCGCCGGAATCGATGGACTGGGCCGCCAGCGGCAAGGCCTCCCCTAAATGTTCAGCCCGGCCGGCCGCAACCAAAGCGGCAGCTGCGTTCAGCAGCACTACATCGCGCCGGGGGGATTTCTTTCCGGCAAGAATCCCGCGAATGAGGGCCGCATTGGCCTCGGCGTCACCGCCGGAAATATCTTCCAGTGTGGCTCGCTTGATTCCGAATTCTTCCGGCGTGACCTCATAGGTGCGCACGTTGCCTTCGCGTACTTCGGCGATGCGGGTCGGTCCGGTGATGGTGATTTCATCCAGGCCATCCAAACCGTGAACGACAAGAGCGCGATGAACCCCCAACATGCTGAGTGCTTCGGCGACCTTTTCCACCAGGTCGAGAGAATAGACCCCGACCACTTGCGCTGAAGCCCTTGCCGGATTGGTCAGCGGGCCGAGCAGGTTAAAGATTGTTCGCAGGCGCAGCTCGCGGCGGGCGGGCTGCACATATTTCATAGCAGTATGCATGGCGGGAGCGAACAGGAACACGATACCGACTTCTTCGAGACATGCAGCCAGAGCGGCAGAGGGCAGACTGATCTTTACCCCCATGGCCTCCATCACGTCAGCCGAGCCGCACTTTGAGCTCAGACTGCGGTTGCCATGCTTGGCCACCCGCACACCGGCGCCGGCAACGACGAACGCTGTGGCAGTAGAAATATTGAAAGTGCCGCGGGCGTCTCCGCCGGTGCCGCAGGTATCAACCAGCGCGTCCCGTCCAGTGCCGCTAACCTCCAGCGTGGAATCCTGGTGAAGAGGCAGAGGCTCGGCGGCGGCGCGCATGGCCTCGGCGAAGCCCACAATCTCTTCCACCGTCTCGCCCTTCATATGAAGCGCGACCAGCAAGGCAGCAATCTGAGCGTCAGTGGCGCTACCGGAAAAAACTTCCGTCATGACCTCGCGGGCCTCTTCGCGGGTGAGAGATTCTCGCTGGTTGGCAATGCGCTGCAGGGCTTCAGTGATCATGGCCGAGTACAAGAGTAGCATCGTTTTCCGGCGCAGGTGCCGGGTCCGGCTCCAGGCCGGTAACCAGAAATCAGCGTGGCAAAATCGCGCGTCACCGCCCGGCGTGTTTGCCCTATCGGAAATGCTTCTATAAAATTGAGAGTCGCGAATCACTGCCCTAAGCTGCAAGCCAGGTCGTGCCGACAGGTCCAGTTCAAGAATCATTATGAAAATCCACGAGTACCAGGCCAAGAATATCTTGAAGAAGTATGGGGTCGCGGTGCCGCGCGGAGAAATGGTCGAGACGCGAGAAGCGGCAGAAGCCGCTGCCAGAAAGCTTTTCGAATCCGGGGCGACGGGCGTTGTGGTCAAGGCCCAGATCCATGCCGGCGGACGCGGTAAAGGCGGTGGGGTCAAGATCGCCAAGTCAGTCGCGGAGGCGGTAGACCTCGCGGGCAAGATTCTGGGTATGACGCTGGTCACGCATCAGACCGGGCCCGAAGGCCGGGTGGTGCGCCGTTTGCTGATCGAAGAAACCTTGCCCATTGAAAAGGAGCTCTACCTGGGCATCGTGATTGATCGCGCCGAGGCGAGGCCGGTGTTTATGGCTTCGGCGGCGGGCGGAATGGAAATCGAGCAGGTGGCGGCGCAAAACCCCGCAGCCATCCTCAAGGAATACATCGATCCGGGCATGGGCCTGGAAGCCTTTCAGGCCCGCAAACTGGCGTTTGCGCTGGGGCTGAAGGCGGCGCAGATCAATCAGGCCGTGCAGTTTATGACCGGTTTGTACCGGGCCTTCGAGGAAACCGATTCTTCGCTGATGGAAATCAATCCCTTCATCACCTGCAGCGATGGCCGCCTGTTCGCGCTCGATGCCAAGATGAATTTCGATGACAACACCATGTTCCGGCATCCTGACCTGCGCGAACTGCGCGACGTGGCCGAGGAGGACCCGCTGGAGGTCGAGGCTTCGAAGTACAGCTTGAACTACATCAAGCTCGACGGAAATGTCGGCTGCATGGTCAATGGCGCCGGCCTGGCCATGGCGACCATGGACATCATCAAGTACGCCGGCGGCATGCCCGCGAACTTTCTGGACGTGGGCGGAGGCGCCAACGCCGAGCAAGTTACACACGCTTTTGAAATTTTGCTCAGCGACAAGAATGTGAAGGCGGTGCTGATTAATATCTTTGGCGGCATTCTGCGCGTCGATACGCTGGCCACCGGCGTGGTCGAAGCGGCGCGGAAGACCCACATTCAGCTTCCCATTGTGCTGCGCCTGGAAGGCACGAACGTCGAAGCCGGGCGGGAGATTCTGCAGCAGTCAGGGTTGAATTTTATCGTGGCCGAGACCATGAAGGACGCGGCCGAAAAAGTAGTCACGGCCGCAAGAGCGTAGCGCCGCTGTCCCGGCGGCTGTCCAGCAGGCGTTCCGCCAGCCGAGGGGAGGGCAAGATGCCCTCCCGACAGCCGGCAAGATGCCGGCGCTACAAAGGAATCGATGAGCATTCTGGTAAATAAATCGACGCGGGTAATTGTGCAGGGGCTGACCGGGCGGGAGGGCACATTCCATGCCAAGGCGTGCGCTGAGTATGGGACACAAATTGTAGGGGGCGTAACGCCGGGCAAGGGGGGCACGACCCACGAGGGCTGGCCGATCTTCAATACCGTCCAGGAGGCCGTGGACAAGACTGCGGCCGACACCTCCGTGATCTTCGTCCCTCCACCGTACGCCGCCGACGCGATCATGGAGGCTGCCGACGCCGAGTTGGAGCTGATCGTTTGCATCACTGAGGGCATCCCGACGCTGGACATGGTTCGCGCCTGGGAGTTTCTGCAGAACCGGCGCTCGCGTTTGATCGGCCCCAATTGTCCGGGAATCATTTCGCCGGGCCACTGCAAGATTGGAATCATGCCCGCCCGCATCCATAAAGAAGGGTCAGTGGGCATCGTCTCGCGCTCCGGCACGCTCACCTATGAAGCCGTGTACCAGCTCACTACCCGAGGGATTGGCCAGTCCACCGCCATCGGGATCGGCGGAGATCCCATTATTGGTACCACCTTTCTGGACGCGCTCGAGCTGTTCAATCGCGATCCGCAGACCGAGGCCGTGGTGATGATCGGGGAAATTGGCGGCAATGCCGAAGAGACAGCGGCGGAGTACGTGAAGTTGCGCATGAAAAAGCCAGTGGTCGGATTCATCGCGGGGCAGACGGCGCCTCCAGGGCGTCGCATGGGTCATGCGGGCGCGATCATTTCCGGAGGCAAGGGAACCGCGGCTGAGAAGATCGAAGCCATGGAATCGGCTGGAATCCGCGTGGCGAAATCTCCGGCTGAGATTGGCGAGACCGTGGCGTCGGTGCTGGGAGTGAAAGCGTAGGACCAGTTGCCAGATACAAGTTCCCGGTTCTCAGTAATGCTTAAGGAATAGTGACTAACGACAAATGAAAACACTCCAGCGTACTCTGACTATCGTTAAGCCTGACGCCGTCCGCAAACACGCGATCGGCGACATCATCGAGCAGTTTGAGAAGAACGGTTTTCAAATTCTGTGCATGAAGATGCTCGAAATCTCCAAGCATCAGGCGGAACAGTTCTATGCCGTGCACGCCAGCAAACCGTTCTTCAGTTCGCTGACGGATTTCATGTCCAGCGGACCCATTGTTGTGCTGGCGCTGGAGAAAGAGAATGCCATCGCCGATTTGCGCAAGCTCATGGGCGCCACCAACCCGGCGAATGCCGAGGAGGGCACCATTCGGAAGAAGTGGGCCACCAGCATCGAGAACAACGCCATTCACGGCTCCGATGCGGATGATACGGCTCGCTTCGAATTGAGCTTCTTTTTCGCAGGATACGAACTGGCGCGGTAGAAGTAAGCCGGTACGTGGAAATTAGGAGCGGTCTTCCATGCCACTAGTGCAAGTCACGATGCTGACCGGCCGGACGGTCGAGCAAAAGCGCAAGCTGGCCCAGCGCATCACAGACGCCATGGTCGAGGAAGCGGGAACGCGCCGCGACGCAGTCGTGGTGACTTTCCATGAAGTTTCGAAGGAGAGTTACGCTTCGGGTGGCGTACTCATGGCGGACAAAGGGAAGTGAACCGCAACGCCGCTTACTTGTAGCGCCCTACTACCGCCGCCGGGACGGCGGCAAAACAAAACCCCGGCGGGGCGGTCGCCTCGCGTCCACAGAACCTTTTATCCTAGAGGTTCGTACAGATGCCCTTCCACGCGGTCGCCAATTTTGGGGAGTTCCTTCTTGGCGTATTGCAGAAAGTGGGGGGTTGCGCGGTGGGCTTCGAGCGCAGAGTCGTCCTTGTATTGCTCATAGACCAAAAAGCGGCGCGGTTCAGTCTTGTGCCGATGCACGAGAAACATTACGCAGCCAGGTTCCTTGCGGGACTCTTCCGTCAGCTTGGAAAAAATTCCCACGATTTCAGCTTCGCGGCCAACTTTCGCCATCCACGTCACAACCAGTACAACCATCATTCGCTCCGTTGGTCAGATTGTTGCTGAAGCCCCGGTTTTTTGTCCAGTCAAGCCCCGCAGCGCGGCGGTAAAGCTGTCCGCAAACATGGTCTGCTCACGCCCTGGTCCGGTAGAAACCATGCCGATGCGGGCGCCAGTCTCTTTCTCCAAAAAGACCAGATACTCACGCGCTGCCGGCGGCAACTTCTCCAGGTGCGTGATGCCCTGAGTGGAGGTCCGCCATCCCGGCATGGTCTGATAGACGCACTCGATTCCGTCAAAGCCGCTGCCGTGGGCCGGAATTTCGGACGTCATCTTGCCATTGATCTTGTAGCCCACGCAAACCGGGATCTCGGCCAGTTCATCCAGCACATCCAGTTTGGTCACTACCAGCCAGGAGATGCCGTTAATCATGCCAGCGTATCGCAAGAGTGGCAAATCGAGCCATCCACAGCGCCGGGGACGCCCGGTCACCGCACCGTACTCATTCCCCCGCGCCCGCAACAGGTCGCCGCTGGCGTCCAAGGCTTCAGAGGGAAAGGGCCCGCCCCCTACCCGCGTGCAATAGGCCTTGGTGACGCCGATAACGGTGTCGATCGCGGTAGGCGCGACTCCGGTTCCGATGACAGCTCCGCCCGAGGTGGCGCTGGAAGAGGTCACGAAGGGGTAGGTGCCATGGTCGATGTCGAGCATGGTGCCCTGCGCGCCTTCGAAAAGGACCGATTCGCCGTCAGCCAGTGCCTGATTCAGCAGCGCGGCCGTGTCGCACACGAAGGGAGCCACCTTGGCCGAAGCCTCGGCATATTCCTGATACATCTTGTCCGAATCGAGGGGCTCGGAGTTGAACAACGCGTGCGCGATCATGTTTTTCTCGTGGCAGGCGTTTTCGATGTGCGTCCTTAGCAGCTTAAGGTCGAGCAAGTCCGCCACGCGCAGGCCGCGCCGTCCCATCTTGTCTTCGTAGGTGGGACCGATGCCGCGGGACGTGGTGCCGATCTTCACCCGTCCCGGAGCGTTTTCCGAGGCCAGTTCGATCATGCGATGGTAGGGCAGGATCACGTGGGCCCGGTTGCTGACGAACAGGCTGCCATCCACCTTCACGCCGGTTTCGCGCAACGCCGCGACTTCCTTGAGAAAGGCGATGGGGTCGAGCACCACGCCGTTGCCGATCACGCTGCGGCAGCCGGGACGCAGGACACCGCAAGGCACCAGCTGAAGGATGAATTTCTTCTCGTTGATGATGACGGTGTGCCCGGCATTGTGTCCGCCGGCATAGCGGGCCACGACCGAGAAATTCTCCGAGAGAACGTCGACGATTTTGCCTTTACCTTCGTCGCCCCACTGCGCACCGACGATGACCGCAGTCTTACCCTTCTTCAAAGCCAACTCCGTGGTCCAGGATGGCGGCCGCCCCAGCCGCATTGCAGGATCGCACACACTCCACGCTAAAGGTGAACTGCTTTACATTGAATGACAAGGATTTACGGCGCTGATGTGTACCCGCAATGATAACCTGCCGGACTGTGGATGGGCAACGCACCGGTGGGGTCGTCAGTCTTTCAGTCGGTCAGGATAGGACTTGGCTGACGACTGAAGACTAACGACTGTAGACTGTCTTCCATGCCTGAACTTCCTGAGGTTGAAACTATCGCTCGCGGCCTTTCCAGCAGGGTCACCGGAGACGTGATCGAGGCGGTCTGGCTGGGATCGAAACCTGAGCCCCTTAAATCTTCCGCTGCCGAGATTGTTGTCACCCTGGAATCGCACCGCATTGCCGCGGTGCGCCGGGTCGGGAAGCACATCGTATTCGATCTGGAATTAGCCGATGGGGTGGGGCGGGCGTCCTCGCCCGCCAAGGGTCGTTACAAGAGTCGCAGCTTGCCATCACCCAAAAAAGCGTCGGGCAAGAGTGCCCGACCCACACAGGCAATCAGCGCGCAGTGGATCGTTCACCTGGGCATGACCGGGCGCATGGTGGTTTGCCCGCCCGACAGTGAAATCGCAAAACACACGCACCTGATCGCAAAGCTGGCTTCGGGCAGGGAACTACGTTTCGTCGATCCGAGGCGCTTCGGGCGCCTGAGCGTGGCTCATGGTTTCGACGCCGGCGGTTCTGAGCCGCTGGAGGTTCAGGCCGATCACTTTGTCAAACTCTTTCACGGCCGCAAAACTCCCATCAAGAGCGCCCTACTGAATCAGAAGCTCCTGCGCGGCGTAGGCAACATCTATGCCGACGAATCGCTGTTCCGCGCCGGGATCCGGCCGCGGCGGCGGGCTGCATCGCTGACACGCGAAGACTTGCGACGCCTCTATCCCGCAGTCCAGGAAGTATTGCGGGAGGCGATTGCACTGGGCGGATCTTCAGTCTCCGATTATGTTGACGCTGAGGGTGAAGAAGGATTCTTCCAGCTGGAGCACCGAGTTTACGGGCGCGAAGCCGAACCGTGCCTGGTCTGCAAGACTCCGATCAAGCGTGTGGTCATCGCGGGACGCAGCAGCCACTATTGCCCGAAGTGTCAAAAGTAGCGCTGGCGTCCCGCCGGCTGTCCGGAGGGCATCCTGCCCTCCCCCTCATATGCTTTACGCCTCGCTGCATTGACTTTGGTACGCTACCTACCTATGTCCAACTTTTCGATCGGCGTTGATCTTGGCGGCACCAACCTGCGCATCGCAGCCGTCAGCCAGCAGGGCGACCTGATGGAAAAAGTTACGCTGGGCACGCGCGTGGCGTTGGGCAAAGACCACGTCATCCATGAAATGTGCGAGGCCATTCGCCTGCTTGTCGCCAAGTATTCCGGCAGCGCCGCACTGCAGGGGATTGGCATCGGCGTGCCTGGCATCATCGACATGAAGACGGGCATGTTGCGCGAGTCGCCAAATCTGCCGGGTTGGGCGGAGTCCCCGGTGCAGGCGCAGATTGAGGGCCTGCTGGGAACGCGCGTGATCCTGGAGAACGACGCCAATGTTGCCGCGCTGGGCGAGAAGTGGCTCGGCGCCGCGCGAGAGGTGGATGACATGGCCATGTTGACCCTCGGGACAGGCGTCGGCGGAGGAATCGTGCTTAAAGGCCGCATCTGGCATGGCATGACCGGAATGGCTGGCGAGTTTGGCCACATGACGGTGGAGCCCGAGGGACCGCCATGCGGCTGCGGCAACCGCGGCTGTCTGGAACAATACGCCTCGGCCACCGCGGTGGTCAGAATGGCGAAGGAGGCGATCGCCGACGGCCGCGCGCCTGGACTGTCGAGAGCGGCCAGCTCAGATCCGGAGTTCAACGCCAAGGCGATTTACAACCTGGCGATTCAGGGAGACCAGGAAGCCAGGAAAATCTTTGGCCGTTTGGGACGCTCCTTGGGCATCTGCATTGCCAACCTGGTTAACGCCTTCAATCTCAATATGTATGTGGTGGGTGGAGGAGTGTCGAGCGCATGGGAGGCGTTCTCTCCGTTTATTTTCGAGGAACTACGGCAGCGCTCCCTGGTCTATGCCGCAACTGCTCCCGCTTTCCTTTCGGGCGGGGAGGGTGCCTCAGGGCATGTGGGCCCTGAGGGCTCCACCAAGACCATCATCACGCGCGCATTGCTGGGCAGCGATGCCGGGCTGTTTGGAGCCGCTCAACTGCCTATGACTGGCAACTAAGAGGTTCTTAGCTTCTTCATTGCACGCAAGAGTTCGTCATTCTGTTCCGGCGTGCTGATGGTGATGCGGAGGGCCTCCGGAGCGCCCCATTTCTCCAGCGCACGCACCCATATTCCCTTGGCTCTGAGGTGTTCGGCGAATTTTCTGGAGTCTCCGCCGAGGTTGCAATATAGAAAATTCCCCCAGGTCGGCGTGACCGCATACCCGATTTCGGAGAGCGCCTGGTGAAGCCGCTCCGACTCATGAGTGTTGTTTTCGACAGCCCGGCAAATGTGTGCAGAATCTTCAAGCGCGGCCAGCGCGCCCGCCTGGGCCACGGTTGAAACACAATACATCGATCGTTGACGGGAAATGCGCGCGATCAATTCTTCGGAAGCAATCCCGTACCCGACCCGGATTCC
The DNA here is from genome assembly GCA_963758435.1 of Terriglobia bacterium. Classification (GTDB taxonomy): domain Bacteria; phylum Acidobacteriota; class Terriglobia; order Terriglobales; family Acidobacteriaceae; genus JAIQFF01. Next base: position 404,389 of record CAVWVN010000003.1, read on the forward strand.
GGCCAGCCCGTGCACTTTGGAAAACGTGCGCAGCACCACGACATTTCTCCCCTGGCGCACGTAGTCCAGGGAACGCGAATAGGTGATCCCACGCCTGGGCGCGAAATCCTGGGCAAATTCGTAGTAGGCCTCATCCAATACCACCAGGTGTTCCGGAATGCGCTTCAATAGCTGATCTACGTCATCCGCCGAGACCAGCGTTCCGGTCGGATTATTCGGATTGGCCAGAAAGACGATCCGGGTATCGCGGTTCACCGCAGCCGCAATTGCGTCGAGATCGAATCCGTTCTGGCGCATTGGTACTTCGATCAGCTGGGCCCCGGCGGCTTCGGTTGCCAGGTGGTAAACGATAAACGATCGCTGGCTGGTTACCGCATTCAGACCAGGCGCCAGAAACGCCCGCGCGAGCATACCGAGAAGCTCAGTCAGGCCGCCGGCGACAAGGATCTGAGCCACCTGTACGCCGTGATGCTCGGCAAGCTTGAGGCGTAGCGTCGCGGCCTCGTCATCAGGATAGTGGCTGCATCTGGCCAGCACGGTCTGCATGGCTCTGATCGCAAGCGGGGAAGGTCCAAACGGATTTTCGTTCGAATCGAGCTTGATGATTGTCGTCATGCAGGCACTGGCGGCCCGCCGGTGCGTCCCTGACTCGCCTTTTCTGCACGCCTCGAGTTGCGAAACGCGGTCTTGGCCGATTCCTACCTAACAGCAGACTTCAAGCGGGTAACTTCCTGCGCGGTCAGATGGCGAAATTTTCCCGGTGGAACATCAAGCTGCAGGGGACCGTAGCGCACCCGCTTTATTTTTTCCACGTGATGTCCCACGGTCTCGAACATCTGCCTGATCTGCCGGTTCTTGCCTTCAATCAACGTGACTTCGTACCAGGGATTGTCGGCCTCGCGAATCGGTTTGATTTTGGCGGGCGCGGTCTTTTGCCTTCGGCCGCCTTTGCCCTGGATGTAAACGCCGGAGCGCAATTTCGTCAGACTGTCTGCCGATGGCGTGCCCGCCACCTTGACCAGGTACGTCTTGGGAACGTGAGACGAAGCTTTCATGAGCCCGGCCGCGAGTTCACCATCGTTGCTAAGCAACAGCAGACCCTCGGTCGCGTAATCCAGGCGCCCGACCGGATACACCCGCACGCCCACGCCTCGAAGCAGGTCCATCACCGTGGGACGCTTTTCGGGATCAGTCACCGCGGTGATGTAGCCCTTTGGCTTGTTCATGAGCAGGTAAACATTTTTCTGGGCGCCGTGCAGCAGCTTGCCGTTTACGCGGATATGATCATGCTCGGGATCGGCCTTGGTGCCGGGCTCCGTGACTACCTGCCCGTTCAGTGATACCAGGCCGCCGGCGATAAGCTGTTCCGCCTTGCGGCGTGACGCGATTCCGGCGGCAGCGATGATCTTTTGCAGACGTTGGGCGGGCATTGGAATTTTTCAACCAAAGACGAAAATTGTCTGACGGAAGCGGCCAGTCCAAATCTAAGCGGCAGGATCATTTTCGCCGGCACTATGAGGTTCGGCGGGAACAACCTCTCCTTCGTCTTCGATTGCCGCGGGCCCGGACTCGATTTTCGTTTCGCTGGCGTCCGGGGAAGCACTGTCCGCGCTGCCATCCGACAAGGGCAGCAATTCGTTCTGGAACGATTCTGCCACCAGCTTTTCGAACTCCTCCATGCTGGGAAGTTCACTTACATCTTTCAATCCGAAGCGGAGCAAAAATTCCTTGGTGGACTTGTAGAGAATAGGCCGGCCGATGACGGCCTTCCGCCCCGCGGTGGTGATCAGTTTCCGGTCCAGCAAGGTGGCGATGACGCCACTCGAATCCACGCCGCGGATTTCGCTGATTTCGGGCACGGTGACCGGCTGCTTGTACGCAATCACCGCCAGAGTTTCGAGCGCCGGCAGCGAGAGCCTGATGGGAGGCTTCAGACTCTTGGCAAAATCACGGACCACGTCATGATGTTCCGGCTTGGTGGACATACGATAACCGCCCGCGATCTGGCGAATCTCGATGCCGCGGTCGGAAGCAGCGCAATCGTCGGTCAGTTCCTCCAGCGCGACGCGGACGCGTGACTTGACCTCATCTTCGGTTGCGCCTTCAGCAATCGCAGACTCCTTCAGCAATTCGACAATGTGATCGAGCGTGATCGGCGTTTCCGCCGCATAAATAATGGCTTCGAGTTTGGCTTTAAGACTCATGGTTAAGTGCCCTGTAAAGTCCTGACCGATGATTAGCTGACGACCGATGACTGTTTTCTAGCGCCAGTCATCGCGCACCGCCGCCTGCTCCGCGATGATCGCTTCAAAGCCGGTATGCTTGCGGAGCAGGATCTCTCCAAAAATGCGGTCCTGCCGCAACTGGATCGCCTGCAATCGGACCATCTCCAGGAGCGCGAGGAACATGCAGACCAGCGCCTGGTGCGAATTCACGTTGCGCAGGATTTGCTTCAGACGAAGGGGCTTGTCCTCCAGCGCCAGCCGACGCTGCAGGTAATCGATCATCTGTCCCACGGTGACAGTCTCTTCGTCCACCTGGAGCATGGGGCGCGAGCGGGCGCGCTCCAGAATCTGCTGGAAGGTTTTTACCAGGTCAATCACGTCGGCAGCGATCTCAGGCTCCGTGCCCTCGGCTTCCATGAATTCGCGGATGGCCGGGTTCGATCTGACCGCATCTTCGATCTGCTGCTTCTGCATCAGCATTTGCGCGGCCGATCTGAATTTCTCATGCTCAATCAGGCGGTTGACCAGTTCCGCCCGCGGATCGTCCTGCGCGTCAGAGGCCGCTGCGGGGTCACGCGGCAGCAGCATCTTCGACTTGATGTGAATCAGCACGGCTGCCATGTAGATAAATTCAGCGGCTACGTTTACATCCAGCTCCCGCAGCTTTTCCACGTAGGCCAGGTATTGCGCCGTGATGCGCGCGATCGGGATATCGTAGATGTCAATGTCCTGCTTGCGGATCAGGTCGAGCAGCAGGTCGAGCGGCCCTTCATAAACATCGCCCACGGTGACCGAGAAAGGGAAGTCGCTTTCGGGCTTCTGCGCGGCCGGCATTTGCACCACCGGCGCGAGCGTGTTTCCAGTCTCGGTCGCAGGCTCGTTGGTGGGAGCGATTTTTAGATTTTCAGCCATGCTTCTCTTCGTAGTCGAGCGACATGCCCATGGCGTCGCGGACTTCGTCCATGGTGGCCCCGGCGACCTTGCTAGCGCGGGAAGAGCCCACCTCCAGAATATCCCACGCTAGGCGCGGATTGTCCTCATATTTCTTGCGCCGCTCCTGCATGGGATTGAGGATGCTGACCAGGGCATCCGCGGCCCAGCCCTTGCACTCGATGCAGCCGATGCCGGCGGAGCGGCAGCCTTCATCCACCTTCATGATGGTTTGCCGGTCGCTGAAAATCTTGTGCAGGTCCCCGACCGGGCAAACATCGGGATTCCCAGGATCGGTGCGGCGCACGCGGGCCGGGTCGGTGACCATGGTCTTCAACTTCTGCCGCACCACCGGTTCGGGGTCCGTCAAGAGAATGGTGTTGCCGTACGACTTCGACATCTTGCGGCCATCAGTCCCCGGCAGTTTCGCGGCCGGGGTCAGCAGGGGCTGCGGCTCGGGGAAAACGTACATGCCTTTCCGGGTGTAAAACATGTTGAAGCGGCGAGCGATTTCGCGAGTCAGTTCGACGTGTGGCACCTGGTCTTCGCCCACTGGAACGAAATCACCCTTGTAAATCAGAATGTCGGCCGCCTGCAGTACGGGGTAGCCGAGAAATCCGTAGGTGCCCAGGTCTTTCTCCGCAATGTTCTCGCGCTGTTCCTTGTAGGTGGGGACGCGTTCCAGCCAACCCAGGGGCGTGATCATGGAGAACAGCAGGTGCAACTCGGCATGCTGCGGGACGTGCGACTGGATGAACATGGTGCAGCGCTCGGGATCAAGCCCGGCGGCCAACCAGTCCAGCAGGACTTCGACCGAGTTCTCTTTGATGCGCGAGGTGTCGGCGTAGTCGGTGGTGAGCGCGTGCCAGTCCGCCACAAAGAAAAAGCAATCATACTGGTCCTGCATGCGGACCCAGTTGTCGAGCGCGCCGACGAAGTTTCCCAGGTGCAGCCGGCCGGTGGAGCGCATACCACTGAGCACGCGTTTGCGTTGGTTGGCGCGAGAGGTCATCAGATTCTCAGGAGGATGCCGACGAAAAGGGCGAAAACCGGGTTGATGAGTCTGGTCAGAAGGCCGCCGCCCCAAAACACTAGAAGAAGCAGGCCAAAGGTTCCAACAGTGTCATAAATCCGGAGCGCACCCGCAGGCAGCAGGTGACGAACCACGTGACTGCCATCGAGCGGCGGAACCGGGATGAGGTTGAACACGCCCAGCACGATATTGATCACCATCATTGCAAATACAAGTTTGCACAACGGTACCAAAAACGAATTGCTGTCCGCAAAGCTTGCACCCTGGAGCGTGCCGAAAACGATCTGCTCACCCGCAGCCGAAGCATTCTTTACCAGAATGAGAATCAGTACGGCACCCGTCGCGACCACGAAATTGCTGATCGGTCCGACCACCGAAGTGAGAATGTCATCGAGCACCGGGTTCTTGAAGTTTCGCGGATCCACCGGTGTCGGCTTGGCCCAGCCCAGAACGGGCAGGTGGGCGAGCATGGCAACCGCCGGCAGGATCAGGGTCCCAAACAGGTCAATGTGCTTGATGGGATTGAGTGTAATCCGCCCCAGCATGCGGGCCGTCGGATCGCCGCGTAAATTGGCCATCCAGGCGTGCGCCGATTCGTGAACGCTGATGGCAAACATGAAAGCGATCAACTGGAACACGATGTTCAGGATGTCAATGTGTTGCAGGTCCATGCGCGATTGGTTTTGATACTAACACGCGGAGCAGCGATTCTGCGCTCCCCCGGACTCCGACTGGCGGGTCTGGCGAGGGCCCTAAATTCGCGTGCTAGCGCTTGTCCAGAGCGTTCTGCAGCCGTTCGGGCGCGATTGACTTGATCTTGATCGGCTTGGCGGGAATGCCACCTACCACGGTAAACGGGTCAACATCTTTGGCGGCGACTCCCATCGAGCCCACCATGCCGTGTTCTCCGACCTTCACTCCGCTCAAGACCGTCGCATGATAGGTGATGCGTGCTTTCGGTCCGATCTCCGTCTTGTGATTGGTGACGATCATGCCATCGTTGAGATCGTGCGAGTGGGAGTAGATGTTGGCGTAATCGGAAACGGACGACCCTTCATGAATAATGATCTCTCCGCGATCGTCAAGCAGAACGTACTTGTGGATGGTGCAATTGTCTTCGACGGTCAGGTTGTAGCCGAATGAAAATTCCACGCCGTGAAAGATTTTGACGTTATTCCCGCAATGCTTGAATACATGCCGGGCCAGCATGGCGCGTACCTTGTGTCCCAGCCAGTGATTCAGGCCGACGGGAGAGCGGTCATACATCATCCAGAACCAGATCAGCGGCTTCCGTTCTCCATACTTGGCGGCATCGGCATCACCATAGCTTTCAGGCTCCAGGGTGGCGTTGCGCGGGTCCAGCGAGTGCACCAGAGTTTGCATCGCCAGCGGAACGGCAGGATCGGGCGCGGCGTAAGGACGTCCCAGATAAAGCTGGTGCAGTTCTTCGCGAACCACGTCGCTGCGATGTTCGGGATCGCGGTCCGCGAACGCGCGATCAAGCCTGTCAATCCATTCCAGGAAAGCTTTTTCGGCTGCCGGAACCGGTTTCAGGACTCGATATTCGTATCGGGGCATAGTCGCCTCGCTGCCGATGATAGGAAAACTAGAACATACCACACCCCTCAGGGCGACTTCTGCGGAGTGTCCGACCCACACTGCGCCTATGGTCTATAATGCGCGCGCTTATGAAATCCAAGAAAACTGTGAAGCCGCATCCCAAGCCGGTGGACGCGCTGGTCTATCCACGCTTTTCCGGAGTCCCCACGTTCATGCGGTTGCCGCACATTCCTCGGGCGGAGGACTTGGACCTGGCGTTGATTGGGATCCCGTTCGATGGCGGCACAACTTATCGTCCGGGCGCGCGCTTCGGGCCGCGCAACATTCGTGTGCAATCGGCCATGATCCGGCCCTGGAACCCGGTGCTGAAGGTCAATCCCTTCGAAAAATGGCGCATCGGAGATTTCGGCGACCTCTCCATCAACCCGCTGTCGATCGAAGACACCTACCAGCGAATCACCGAGCAGCTCGGCGACGTGTTTCGTGGCGGCGCGCGTTCGGTTTGCGTGGGCGGCGATCATTCCATTCTCTTGCCCAGCCTGCGTGCCATTCACAGACACTTCGGCCCGGTTGCCTTCATCCAGCTCGATGCCCATGGCGACACCTGGAGTGGATACTTCGGCAGTCCGCATTCGCACGGTACGCCCGTAAAGTATGCCATCGAGGAAGGATTGATCGAGAAAGGCCATGCCCTGCAGGTAGGATTGCGCGGGCAAGTTTATTCCGAACACGACTTTGATTTCGCTCACAAGCACGGCATTAAAATTGTGACCTCGGAAGAGTTTCACGAGAGCGGGGTCGAACTGGTCAGACGGCACTTGAAAAAATTGGGCACCCGGCCGGTGTATCTGACGCTGGACATTGACGTGGTCGATCCTGCCTACGCTCCCGGCACCGGCACGCCGCAGGTGGGCGGCCTGTCCAGTGCGCAGATTTTGGACCTGGTACGCAGCCTTCGGGGAGTCAAGCTGGTGGGATGCGACCTGGTGGAAGTGTCGCCACCTTACGACAACGGCGAAATTACGTCGCTGCTGGCGGCGAATTTGCTTTTTGAGATGCTGTGTTTGTTCTAAGGGGCAGAGCCATTTCCGGCTATAGGGGTCCTTCGACTGCGTAGCCGGTTCGCGAAGCGAAGCCGCCACTCCGCTCAGGATGGCACAGCAATCCATGACTACACTTGCCCGCAAACTTCGCGTGGTCGATTACTTCACCCTGGGTTGGGGAACCATGGTGGGCGTGGGCTGGCTGGTCGTCATGGACGACTGGCTGCTGCGCGGTGGACCCTTGGGCGGCGTTCTGGGATTCGCCATAGGCGGCGCGCTCCTGCTGCCCATCGGCTACGTTTACGGACAACTGGTAACCGCCATGCCCGACGCCGCGGGCGAGGTCGCTTACACGGCGAGAGTCTTTCCCCGGTCGATTAGCTTTGCCACCGGCTGGATGATGGTGCTGGCTTACTTCATCGTTTGTCCGTGGGAAGCGGTGGCGGTGGGGAAAATCGCCAGCTACATTTTTCCCAGCCTGGATTCAATGCAGCTTTATCGCATCGCCGGGCGGCCCGTTTATTTACCCCACGTGATCATCGGGCTGGGGCTCACTGGTCTTCTTACCTGGCTGAATTATCGTGGCATCCGGCTGAGCGCGATCTTTCAGAACTGGACGACGTTCGGGGCCCTCGGTCTGTTTGTGGTGTTCGTCGCGGTCGGGATAAGCAAAGGTTCTCCACAGAATTTCCCGCCCCTGTTTACGCACAGTGGATTCGTCTCGGTGCTGCTGGTCATTCAGATTGTGCCCTATTTTATGACTGGATTTGAGTCGGTGGTCAAGGGAGCGGAAGAGTCGCGCCCGGAATTCCGCTCTGGCGGATTTTTCAAGGCCATCTGGATGGCCATCCTGGTGGGCATTCTCTTCTACACTATCGTGATCGCCGCCGTGGGTTATGTCGCTCCATGGCGGGAACTCACCGGCGAAAGATTCATGACCGCGGTGGCTTTCGAGCGCGCGGTGGGCTCGCGCTGGATTGTCAGCGTGATTCTGGCGGCGGCGCTGCTTTCGCTCTTCAAAGTGTTCAACGGTAACCTGGTTGCAGCCAGCCGTATGGTCTTTGCCATGGGACGCCGGGGGCTGGTGGATGCCCGCGTCGGACAAGTGCACGCGCAGAATCAGACTCCGTCTGTGGCCGTGATCTGCGTGGGATTGAGTACGGGCGCGTGCATGTTCCTCGGCGACGCTATCCTGGTGCCAATTTCAGATGTCGGTTCCCTGGCATCAGCGACGGGATGGCTGGCCGCCTGCGCCGCGTATTATCAGATGGCCCCAACTCGGCGCCAACGCCTGGTGGCCGCTCTGGGGGCGATGGTCGGACTGCTGATGATCCTCATGAAAGTGGTTCCGTTCGTGCCTGGACACTTCAGTGTTTACGAGTGGCTGGCCCTGGGCATCTGGGTAATCTTGGGTGCGATATCAGCTCGAAGAGCAACAGCGTAGCGCCGGCGTTCCTTCGACTCTGCTCAGGACAGGCTCCGCCGGCTGTCGGGTGCGCGTCTCGCGCACCCAGAAGCTTGCAACAGATTGTGCCGTCGAAGCAGAAAACAAGAACGGAGAAAACATGGGAAGCAACATGCGAAAGAAGAAGTTCCTCATCGGCATCTTTCTTCTCACCGCCATTCACCTGTCATGGACACAAACCCCGGATCGATCGTTCGACACCGTCATCACCAACGGCCACATCATCGATGGCACGGGCTCGCCATGGTACTCGGGCGACGTCGGTATTCGGGGCGGCAAAATCGTCGCCATGGGCAATCTGAGCGACGCGCAACGCGCACGCACCATTGATGCCCACGGCATGGTTGTCGCTCCCGGTTTTATCGACATGCTGGGCCAGTCGGAGCTCACTATTCTGGTGGATCCGCGCCTGCCCTCAAAAATCTATCAGGGCATCACTACCGAAATCACGGGCGAAGGAGGTTCGATTGCACCCCTGAATGACGCGATCATCAAAGCTGACCGCTCCGGCTACGATCACTATCACATCACGCCCGATTGGCGGACCTTTCAGCAATACTTTGCCCGCCTCGAGAAACAGGGCATGGGCATCAATCTCGCCAGCTACGTTGGCGCCACCCAGGTGCGGCGCATGGTGCTGGGCGATGATGACAAGCAGCCCACCCCGGCACAACTCGAGCAGATGCGGGAACTGGTCCGGCAGGCGATGAAGGACGGTGCAGTCGGAGTCTCCACCTCGCTCGAGTACGCGCCTGCGCCCTACGCCAAAACCGATGAGTTGATCGCCCTGGCTTCCGAGGCGTCGAAATTCGGTGGCATCTATGCCACCCACATGCGCAATGAGAGCGATGCCGTGCTGCCCGCAATCGACGAAGCCCTGCGTATTGGACGCGAAGGCCATCTGCCGGTTGAAATCTGGCACATCAAGGTCGCGGGAAAGGCCAACTGGGGACGCATGCCGGAAGTGGTGGCGAAAATTAACGCCGCACGAGCGCAGGGCATGGATGTCACGGCTGACACCTATGCTTATACCGCATGGTTCAACAGTCTCTCCGCGTTCATCCCGCCCTGGGCGCACGACGGTGGCGACGCCAGACTGATTGAACGTCTGAAAGATCCGGCCATGCGTGCCCACATGCGCAAGGACATGATGACTCCGTCGAGCGATTGGGACAACGAATGGCAGGAAATTAGCGGGCCCGAAGACATCCTGATCGGCGTGGTGCAAAACCCCAGGCTGCTTCCACTGCAGGGCAAGCGGCTTTCCGAGGTGGCAAAGCTACAAAACAAGGATCCCATGGATGCCCTGTTCGATATCTTGATAGACGACAATGCATCTACCGGAGTTGCAGTCTTCGGCATGTCTGAGCCAGACGTAGCCCTCGCCCTGCAGCAGCCTTGGGTGTCGGTTGACAATGATTCTTCGGGCGCATCACCGGAAGGAATTCTGGGCCAGGAGCATCCTCACCCTCGCGCCTACGGCACGTTTCCGCGCGTCTTGCGCAAATACGTTCGGGAAGAAAAGAAACTCAGACTGGAAGACGCGATCCGAAAGTTTTCCGCTCTGCCGGCGCAACGCTTGCGCCTAGCGGACCGTGGAGTATTGAAGGCGGGGATGTGGGCCGACATCGTGGTCTTCGATCCCACAACGGTCCGCGACCTGGCCACGTTCGAAAACCCCAACCAGCTATCGCAGGGAATGGAGTACGTCCTCGTGAACGGTGTTCCGGTGATTGATCAGGGCAAGGAAACCGGGGCGCTACCCGGGAAGGTGCTGCGAGGGGCAGGCTACGTGCAGTAGAGATATTACTTCTGGATAACGGTCACCGTATGGAGACCGACCGTCGCCGAATCCACGCGGGCCGGCAAGGCAAAGCGGGAATCGATGCCGATATTCGGATACTTCGGCTTGAGGTATTTCTCGACAAACATTTCCAGGACGAAACGGGGAATCTCAACACCGTCGAGCGAAACCGAATCCACGTGAACCAAGCCCACGCCTTTGGCGCCATAGGCGTGGGCTGTAACCATCACCTCGTGCACTCCGCTGAACACCGAGAGCAATGGGTTATAGGAATTCTTGCCTGCCTTCAACTGATCGAAATCAACTTGTGAAGTCCCGATTACCGTCCCTGGCTGTTCCTGGAGGACCACCGACCGTACTCCCGTGGGCAATTCGACCTTTCCGGAAGCGAAGTACGCGTTAATCTCCTGCTCGCTGAACTCCGTGGGAGACGGGTCTGGGTGCGCCTGCGTCCCGTTGCTTTGTACGCGTTGCAGCTTGCGCTCGAATCGAGCTGGGTCCGCAACATTCTGTGCCGTGACTTGCGAAGTGAGAAGCGGGCAAAGTGTGAGCGTGAGAAGAAGGGCGCAACAGAACTTCATGGTTTGAGGGCGGCCTGGGTCTCTGGAGTGGTGCTGAGAGTCACGTGCGGCTGGTTCAAAGTACCTGTGATGTTGAAGCCACGCGCGCCCTCACGCGCCAGTTTGATATCTAGAACTCGCCCCAGAGACGCGGTGCCGCTTAACTGGTAGATGCCACCGGGAGTCTGCAGTTTGCCTGATTCGATCTCGAACTTCCCGGCGCGGAGGAACAGTTGACCAGTGAACCGGTTGACTCGAAGCGGATTGCTCTCGCCAGCTAGAGCGAGGTGCGGCAGGGAGCCATCGCGAGCCTCCACCTGGAAACCCGCGTCGGCGTGGGACAACAAGTCCACCCGGGTCCAGCCGAGAGTGGCAGCGCGATAATTTACCTTGACGGTGCCGGTGATCCAGGCGTCGTGCATGGCTTCGGCGATCTGCCCCAGTGCGACTTTCTCCAGTGTGCCGTTGCCGCGATAGGCTGGAGGATTGACCGTGAAATCCACTTGCCATTCGCCGTCGTGCCGTCCGCCTAACACGTCGGCGCGCAGGTTGGAAAGCCGAAGGCGGCCTTGCTCGAGTTCGACCTCGGCTGAGGCCCGGCTCGCGACCAGATTGTGAATCAGAACCCGGCCCGCCGTGAGCTTTCCCATCGCATGTATAGACGCCAGATAGGGCTTTGGTTGCGCCGGTGAGGACAGGAAGCGATACCAAGGCTGTTTTCCGGGGACGGTATTCGCCAGGCTGCTCAGGTTATCGGTCACAAAATCGTCAGCGTGAAGGTCGAAGCCAATCACGCAGGTGCGTGGAGTATCGCATTGCCGGGGAACTGTCAGTGAGCCGCGCCATGTGTTGCCGGCCGCGGAAGCGGTCAGCTTCCGGACCTCAACGGTATTGGGCGTCAGCTCAATATTTGCGGAAGTGATTTCCACGGGCTTGTTCAAGCCCCGCACCCGGGCGTGGGCCGATTTCAACTGCGCTGTTCCCGTAACTACAGGAGCCGCAAACCCGGCCCAGCTTCCGTCCACATGAAGACTGATGCGCGCTTCTCCATTGGCAGCGGGTTGTGGAGCCGGCAATCCGATGGTGCGGGCCACTTCGAGCAGGCGCCCGACTTCGGCGTCTCCCTGCACCACAAGGTTATATCCGGAGCGCGAGAACTGGCCGCGGACCGTGGCATTTGACGGTCTGCCCAGGGCCAGATTGAACGGGCCAAGCTCGACGCGCGCCTCATTCCCCGCGGAAATAGCTGACTTTCGGTTGTGCTCGGTAATCCGGTTCAGCTCTGAATGGTTCAGCTTTAAATCTGCGACGGAAGAAACGCTGAAAGGAATTTTATCCAGAGCGATCCGGGTATCGGTGACGGGTGAACGCAGGTTCAAAGCCAGGACTTCGCCGCGGCCCTGCCAGATGGGCGCGGTCGCGCCCGGGCTGGGTTTGCGCCGCAGGCTGACACTGGCGTCCACCTTGCCGCTAGCCATGATGTCGGTGGGAACATTCTTTTTGATTCGGCGAACGAACTCCACCAGGGGTTGGACCGGTAGGCTGCGAACCAGCATGGTCAAATCGCAGGTGCCGGGCAGGGGGGCCAAACTACCGTTCAAGGCGATTTCGCCATCGCCCACGGGAGCGCGGCACGCCACCGCGGAGAACGCATGGTCGGTGGTACTGTAGCGGCCGCTGCATCGCGCTGCCAGACGCAGGGCCGGATCGCCGGAAATGTCGTAACGGCGGAAGTCCTCGACGGAAACGTCTGTGTTTACCTGCAGGTCCCTGGGTGTGCCCGTCAACGAGGCCGAGAGACGGACGGCCCCTCTCCATCCTTTGTCCTGGCCCAGAGTCAGCTTGGTCGCCTGGCCCAGTTGCGCTCCATCCCACTGAGCCGTGAATTGCACCGGCGTTTCATGCAGATTCGCCGAGCGTTGCCACGACCCGTCAACTGAGAGCTGGCCAGTGTCACTGAGGTTGAAATCGGTCCGCGTCGGCTGCGCCCTTAAGCGGATGCCCCAGGCATTTTCGGAATCTTGCCACAGGGCAAAATTTGCTTCGGTCAGGGTGTAGGGCTTTTTTTCCTGGCCAAACTTGAAGTTGATGCGACCGTGGTCGGCCTCAATGTAGGGGAAGCCGGGGCGCACCTCGCTCCTCACTTTGGCGGTAGGCGCGACCGGCGTGCTGGCGGCGCGCTCGACCAGTTTTTCCAAATTCCAGCGACCTTCCGAATTGCGCACCAGGTTGAGGCTGGGTTCGGTGAGGCTGAGGCGGGCAATCTCGAGGCGGCCCCGCAGCAGGGAACTGACGCGCACGGTGGCGACGACATCGGAAGACTGCAGCACTGGTTCAGCGCCGAACTCAGGGTCCTCGTGGACGACAAAATTCTCCAGGTCGAAGCCGGGCTGAGGCAACAGTCGCAGAGTTACCCGTCCCACGTCCACGGGGCGCCCCAAGGCCAGGCTGATGGAACGAACTATGCGAGTGCGCAGGCGCTGCGCCCCGGGACGTATCAGAAACAGCGCCAGCACCACGACGATGCCGGTGACCACCTGGCCGCGCCTGGAGCGGAGAAATTTCAACGAATCACCTTCAAGGTACGTTTCCAGCGGGTCTCATCAAAGAAATGAATTACAACGTGCGCCAAGAATCCTACGCGCTCACTGATCGCCGTATGCAGATACTGGTTCGGAGGGGTCTCGAACGACCAGTAGATGAACATGGGCCGCCCGATCACATTCTCCTTCGGAATGAATCCCCAGTAGCGGCTGTCATAACTTACGTCGCGATTGTCTCCCATGGCGAAATAGCTGTCGGGAGGCACGACCAGGTCGTCGCCCTGGATATATTGCGGCAGAAGTTGTTGCCAGTCCGAAAACAGGCGGTTGTAATCGGACGGGGGCACGGCCGGGAAGTTGTCGCGATAGTCGTTCGGGCCCTGATCCGGATCATGGATGACGTAGGGCTCATCCAGGTTCTCGCCGTTGCGGAACACCACGCCATTGCGCAGATGGATGCGGTCTCCGGGGATTCCGATGACCCGCTTCACCACGTAAAGCCCGGGTTCGGCGGGCGAAAGAAAGACCACAATGTCCTGCCGCCGTATCTCGCGGTAGGGAAGCAGCGGGCCCGTCCAGTGCGTGGCGGGAGCGAACTGCACCCGGTTCACGAATACGTGGTCCCCGATCAACAGGGTATTTTCCATGGAGCTGGAGGGAATTTCGAAGGCCTGCAGGACGAACGTAATAATGAACAGGCCGGTCACCAGCACCGCGGCCAGCGATGCCAGAAACTCGACAGTCGTCTCGCGCGGTTTTTCTTCGGGCTTGGTTTCTTTCTTGGGCACGGGATCTTTCTCACTGCGACTTTGCTTTCGCACTATCGAACCACTCGAAATGTGCGGTCCCACCGGGTCATTTGGAACAGATGGGTCGCGGCATAGGCGAAGTGGATGAGTTTATCACCCGGGGTGGGGGAATCCGGCATGTCCGGGTCCGTGTTCCGAACCGACCAGTAGATCAGGAGTGGGCGCCCGATAACATTCTCCTGGGGCACGAACCCCCAGTAGCGGCTGTCCAGACTTTCATCCCGGTTGTCGCCCAGCACGAAATAATTTCCCTGAGGGATGATGAGTTCGTTGTCCTCGACCAGTTTTTTCATCTCCAGCCACCAGCCTCCTTCCAGGCCGGGAACGGGAAGGTTCAGGCGGGGGAACTCGTCACGAAAGGTATCGTGCACGCCGGAACTATAGCGGACATAGGGCTCCTGCTGAGGGTGGCCGTTGACATACACCTGCCGGTTGATCAAGCGGACGCGGTCTCCCGGCACGCCCACCACGCGCTTCACAAAATGCTGGGTGGGATGGACGGGATAACGGAAAACAATGACGTCTCCCCGCTGCACCTGCCGGTACGGCATGAAATGGTCGGTGAAGCTGTTTCCGCCATAGCGGAGCTTGTCTACCAGAAGGTAGTCGCCGATCAGCAGGGTGTTCTCCATGGATTCGGAGGGAATCTGGAACGCCTGCACGATGAAGGTGATGACGAAGACGGCGATGACTACCGTCGCCAGCAACGACTGCAGCGAACTCACTGTGTCCGCCGGCGGACGCTTGTCCTTCACTTCTGGTTCGGCGGCTACTGGCATGGTGCTCACTGGGTGTGTCCGTTGCGCTTGGCTCGGCCGTTCGACTCGACCGGCGCAGTACTGAGATATTCCAGCACCTGGCGGGCGGCGTCCTGCTCCGCATTTTTCTTGGTGGAACCTTCGGCCCGGCCGATGAATTCGGCCTTGCCGGTGCTCTCCAGCGGTTGGAGGCGCGCTTCCACGGTAAACGTCTTGCTGTGCTCGGGGCCGCGCTCCTTCACCAGTGCGTAAGTAGGCTGTGGCCTTCCAGTGGCCTGCAGCCTCTCCTGTAACGCCGATTTGTAATCGGTGACCGGCAAGCTGCTGCCATTAGATGCAATCCGCTCCAGTTCCGGGATTACGATGGACTGCAACACAAAGCGGCGGGCGACATCCAGGCCGCCATCAAGATAGATGGCCGCCAGGACGGCCTCCAGAGCGTCCACCAGCAGGGCGGTCTTGTTGCGGCCTCCGCTCTTCTCCTCACCCCGACCCAGGTTCAGGTAATGTCCCAACTCCAACTCGTGGGCCACTCCGATCAGGTGCTTTTCGCTTACCAGGTGCGCCCTGAGCTTGGAGAGTTCGCCCTCCCGAAAGCTGGGAAATCGATTGAACAGCTCCTCCGTAGTTACAAAGCCCAGAACCGCATCTCCCATAAACTCCAGCTGCTCATTGTCCCCCACCCGCGCTGCGCCAACGGCTTGCAGGGCTTCCAGTTCGCGCGCCTGGGAAGTGTGGGTCAAGGCTTGCTCCAGCAGCTCCGCCCGCTGGAAACGGTACCCAAGAGCGGCTTGCAGGAGCGCAATGTCACGCGGCTTCATGGTTGGGCGACTTCGGACCCTCGGACCTCAGACTTCGAACCTCGAACCTCGGACCGGCCTTAGACCTCAGACTCCGGCCCTCGGGGATTTGAACTCTGCAGTCTGCATCCGAGGTCTGATCTTCGAAGTTCGAAGTCTGAGGCTCGAAATCCGAGGTTGGTACCTAATTCTTCGGCGCCGGAGTCTGGGCGCTGGCAGGGGGCTTGGCGGCCGCCGGGGCGCCGCCGGTCAATTGAACCAGGCGGTCCCGTTCGTTGCGTGACAGAGTGGCCAGGGTCGTACCCTGGCTGCTTTCTGTCATCTGCACCGCCTGATTCGCGTACTTCAAGGCTTCCGCGTACTTTTCCTGCTTGTCCAGCGCCAGCGCCAGGCGCAGCACCGCCAGAGGATCCGGTTGGGCAGGGAAGGCATCGAGCGACTTGTGAAAATAGCCTTCCGCGTCCGCATATTTTTCCCGGGTGTACTGGATGGTGCCCAGCACATAGTAGGCGTTGGAACGCAGGAACCCTTTGTAGGCATCCACCTTGTCCTGCGGAGTTCCAGCCGGCACGGTGATGTCGGTGTCAGTGGTCTCTACTGCGTGCAGCGCCAGCTTCGTGCCTTCATCCAGGCGTTGATCTTTATCAAGATCGGTGTCCCGGGTGCGCTCGGCCAGGACCTGGGCCACGCCCACCAGGGCTTCCGGATCATCGGGATCGAGCTTCAGCACCTTGCGTCCCATTTCCATCATCTTGTCGGGGTTGTTGGCAGACTGATAGCCGTGCATCGCGGTGCGGTACAGCAGGATCCGCAGCTCGCTGTCGGGGAACTTGGCGGCAAAATCGTCCGCCCCTTTTTCCAGGGCCGCGGGGTCGTTGGCGTTGGCGGCGGCAACTTTGTAGGCATCAAACTCAGGCTGAGTCTTGGCCTGGGGTGGCCGCTTTCCCTGGGGTGGGGCTGCGGGGGCGGCGTTACCGGCCGGCGCTGGAGGGGTCTGGGTTTGCGCCGATACCAATGTTGCCAGCGCCAGGATCACGACGAGCATCGCTGCGTGCTTCATGCTTTCTCCTTGGAGCAAGATCTGATTCGTCATTCCGGATGCATTGCTGCCGTGCTCTACTGCGAACGCCTGGTGGGTTCATACGGCTTCTGCAATCCCCGTTCGGCCGCCGCCTTGGCTTCGGGCAGTCCCGAGCCCGCGGTTGCCGCTGCGCGGTAATGGTCCATCGCCGCTTCGCGGTCTTCCTGCAAATCCAAAATCCTTCCCAGGTAGATATGGGACCAGGCAACCACCTTGGGTTCATGCGCCACTTCCAGCGCCCGCTCAAAATAGTTTCGCGCGCCCTCCATGTCAGAGTTATGAGTGGCCACTTCCGCAAGAATGAAGAGGGCGCGGCCGGGGTCTTCGTTCTTTTCGTCCAGAGCCTCCTGCGCCAGCTTTTGCGCGTTTTCTGCATCACCCGCCGAAAGTCGCTGTTCGGCTGCGATCAGGAGCTTACCCTCATGCGGACGGGAAAGTTGCAACAGTTCAGTATCGGAAGTAGCAGCAAACGTTACCTGCGCCGCCCGCTTCCGCTCTTTGCCGACATCGATGCCGCTCACCAGATCGGCGTAGGCATAGTTGAGTCCGGCCGGGTCCTTCTCAAACCGGAGCAACGCTTCATAGAAATAATCAGTCAGGATAAAACCCTGCTGGGCTGACCCTTGAACGGCCTGCAGGCGTTCTGCTTCGGGAGCTTTGCTGGATCCTGCGGTGCGCGCCTCGATCGCCCTGATAAAACATTCGGTCACCAGCAGGGAGGTGTCGCTCTTGAAGCTGTTGTCCATGGGCGCGGCCTTGACCGATTCCAGCAGCGGTTCCAGACGCTTCATGGTCAGCGGATACTTCATGGCCAGCGGGTCCAGCAAGTAGTGCAGATAAGTGTGCCGGATCTGCTCCATCTTGAGCCCGGAATCGGGGCCGGGGGAAATCACGACATAGTAGTCGGATCCATAATTGCGGGCGTTGGTTTGCCCCGGCGCGCCCATGGGATCAAGGTAAACCGTGAAGTTCCGTCCCAGGCGAGTCGACGACGGAAGCTTGAGATAAATTTCCGTGTCGAACATCATCTTGGCCAGCGCCTCGTGATAGCGCTCCGTCAACGCCGAGTAAGGCTGGCGGTCCGCTTCCCAGATCTCATGCAACCCCACCTTGGCGGAGAAATTTTGCAGCAGAGGCAGGATGCCCACAACCGCCGTGGCATCGGGAGGCAAATCCGCGTCCTTTACCTTCGCCGTCAGGGCGGGCGGCGCATTCAGGTAGAGCGCGAGCGAGATATACTGGGCCAGCGTCCTGGAGGCATCTGGCTGCTGATGCTCCTGATAGTACTGGCACATCGCCTGGGTCGCGTCCGTGGCCTCCTGCGAACTTTGGCGGGCGCGCGCCACCGCGGACCGCACTTGCGAACGCAGCGGATCGGAGACGCCCAACTCCTGGTCGTATCCACAAGTATTGATGGCCGTAAGCACGGTGAAGAGAGTCTCGCTGGTATCCAGTGCCACCGGGCTCTGGTTCTGCGCCGGACACAACTCTGCCAGCAGGGCAAACAAGGCCGCGTAAAGCGAGCGTCTAAACCTGAAACTCAGGGAAACCTCCTGCAGGCTGGCCGGTATGCGGATTACTATCTAACCAAGTGTAAGGGGTGTGCGCCGCAGAATCAATGGACGTTGTTGCAGCTTTTTATTCGAAACGCCCTTGTTCCCCACGAGGCTGCCAGGGCCCAGGGCCTACCCCTTCACGCTGACTCGTGAGAACGACAGTATCGCCCGCCCGGTCGTCGGTCGGCCCATGGAAAGCGCGGGACGGAACGTTGTGAAGGTGGTGAAGATGAGCATGTCCTTCTTCACCCGCGGCAACAATGAGCTGTCTGGTTTGGAATCGGAAAGAATGCGGTAGTCCTGCACTCGTCCCTGCGGGTCCACATAGGCCTCTATCACCAGCGAGTCGTCGTTGATGGAATCCAGCGTGGAGCCGAAAGCCGACTGTTGCAGCTGCGGCGCAGTGTGCAGCAACAAGGGGACATCAGAATTGTCCGCCTGCAGCGGTGCCAGAAATCCCATCAAGACCACAAAAATCACTACTGCGGCCGCCAAGCCAACCGTTGCCGGCACCATGAAGAGGTCGAGCGCATTGTCAAAACGTACCCGAAGGCCGTCCAGATACCGGCGCCGGGATTGTGCCGCTTCCTGCGAAATCGCAACCCGAAGCTTCAAAGCCAGGTCAGCCGGAGCCTTCCGTCGGCCTACCCGGGCGAGCACGTCCTGCATCTGCCGCAGCGAAGCATAGTGCCGGCGGCAACGCTCGCAGTTTTCCAGGTGATGGCTGAGGTCGTGCATCTGCCTGCTCGTAACCGTCCCGTCGAGGTAGGGAGAGAATAACGGTGTGGCTTGGGTGCACGTCATCGTGTGACCTCAATCGCAGAAATCACGCAACCGATCCGGCGTTCTTCGACTTCTCGGGGCGCCTGCAGACCGAGTTGTGTACCATTTTCCATTACGTATCCGGTCAGGCGCCGCCGCAGTGCCTCGCGGCCGCGGGTCAGTCGCGACTTCACGGTTCCCAGGGAAACGTCCGTGATCTCCGCTATCTCTTCGTACGACATTTCTTCCAGATCGCGCAAGATGACCGTGGTGCGATAAGGCTCCGAGATCTGCCGCAATTCTTCTTCAACCCTCGCCCGGACCTCTTCGTGAGCCACCCTGTCGAATGGAGATTCGCTATCATCCATCAGGGTATCGCGCATAGCCGCTGAGCCCGGCCCGCGCTCATCCTGCTTCGGCTCGATGGAAGTTTCCTTCGCCTTGTGCCGGAACCACCAGCGTCTTCGGTTGGAGGCCTCGTGCACGGCAATACGGTAGATCCAGGTTTTCAGGCTGGATTCGCCGTGGAAATGCTTCATTCCGCGAAACACCTTGAGAAACACTTCCTGCGTGGTATCGGCCGCATCTGAGGGGTCCGCGACGATGCGATAAACCAGGCTGTAAATGGGCTGGTGGAATTCTCCAATGAGCCACGCGTAGGCGTCTTCCGAGCCTGCCTTGAGTTCGGCCACAATTGCCGACTGCTGGGTCCGGATTCCTATCGCGCCTGCCAGATCACCCAAGGTGGTTGCTCCCGCCATCAACGCCATGGCGCCGCCTCTCTCATTATAGGTCTTTCCCCCGCGCGCCCAAAAGTAAAACGCAGCCCAGATATCTCGCTCTGCTATATATAGACCCCAGCGTGGCAGGTAGAGTTCCAGGTGAGCAACGGTCCTGTTTTCAGTACTTTAGGGCTGGCATAAGAGTCTGCACAGCTGGTGGAGCGAAAGTTCAACGATGGCGATTTGCTTTTATAAACTTCGCTGGACCGCGTGCACCTTCGCGGTAAAGGGTTTGCACGAACCTGATTCATTCACCGTCTGAACCGCCATAGGGCGCAAAGAGAGGGCAGCCAAGAGAACCAGAATTTGCTCTCACTTGGGCGACGGTGGAGCAGCGGCAGGGCTGGTGGCATCAGGGCTTGGGGTGCTGGGTTTGGCCTTGGGGACGGGCTTCTTCTTGGCCGGCTTCTTGGCCGGCGCGGTATCATCGACGACAATTTTCTTGGGAGGCTGCGACGTTACACTGGCCTGTGCCTCCTGCAGTGCTGCACGCAGCCGGGTGACCTCGAGTTCCTTGGCGCCTGCGAGAGTTTCCATGCGGTCGGCAAAGGCACGCCGCCCGCGCTCGAAAGCGCTGACATCGTTCTCCATCGACTGGAACTCATCCTTGGAACCGAATGCGCCCGCCGACTCCGCTACGGATTCGAACACATCGTAAAGCGCGTCCAGATTGCGATAGATCTTGAAAGTGGATGCCAGGTTTTCGGGCGACGCCTTCAGTTCCGAGATCAGCTCAGGCAAAGCCGACCGCAGGTTGCGCTCGATAGACTCCACGTTGTTCTGGGCCTGCCGTTTGCTGTCCGAGTCCGTCTTCCATTTCTCGATGCGAAGCTTGGCCAAGTCTACTTGCGCCGCCTGCGATGCCTGTTCCAGTTGTGAGAGCAGCAGGTTCAGTTGATTGACGGAAGAATACGAAACCGGACCTTGAGGCGTGGGCTGGTTGGCGGAAATAGCCGGGGTGCTTACCGCCAGACAAAGCGGCAACAGGGAGAGACACCGAAAACGTAAAATGGGGCTTGGCTTCATTAAGGTCGCCGCAAAACCGTCACACAGAATACTAAGTTTCCCCGCATTCGCAAAATTTACATCTGACTAGAGATGCTGACCGTCAGCGACGGGTTTGACTATAGATAGCCAGTAGGCGAGAATTAGCTTGCTCGAGTTCCCTCGTAAAACTCACGTGGGCCTGTGGCGCAGCTGGGAGCGCGCTTCCATGGCATGGAAGAGGTCGTCGGTTCGATCCCGACCAGGTCCACCATAAACTTCCCAGGATGCCTGCCGCCGTGACCCTCGAGTTTCTAGTTTCCAGTGGCGAAGCAGAAACTAGAAACCGGAAACTAGAAACCCGAAACTAGAAACCCGCCCACTGTCTCATGTCCCTCGCGGCCTGCTGCAAATCGTCGGGCCTGCCCAGGTCACGCCAGTAGTATTCGTCAGATCGAAAGCCCAATACTTTCTGGCCCTGGCTGGCCAGACGCAGGTAAGTGACGATGATTGAAAAAATCCCCTCCTCTGCCATCATGGGAAGGAGACGAGGCGAAATCACGTGGATCCCGCCGAAAGCCAGGGCCACAGTCTGCGACGAGGGCCGGGCCAGCTCCGTTTTCCCATCGCGCCCCGACCGGCGGCCGCAAAGCTGGAGCTGGTCGTCAAACAGCAAATAGCGGGATGTCTTGCGATCTTGCACCGCCAGCGTGGCGAGAGCCTGATTGTCGGTATGAAATTTCGCCATGCGTCGCAAATCAATCGTGCTGATGACGTCGACGTTGTGCAGAAGAAACGGCTCATCCGACGTGCGAGAATCTTCCAGAAAAAAATGTCCCGCCTTCTTCAATCCTCCGCCGGTATCGAGCAACACATCTTCACGAGAGATCTCAATTCGCATGCCGAAATCGTCATGGGCTTTCAGATAGTCCAGAACCATGTCGGCAAAGTGATGAACGTTGATGATGACTTCGCGGATGTCAAAAGATCGCAAGCGGGCCAATGTGATTTCAAGTAGAGTACGGCCGGCAACTTCCACTAGCGCCTTGGGGCGGTCATCGGTGAGTGGTCGCAGGCGGGTACCGAGCCCGGCAGCCAGGACCATCGCCTTCATTGTCCGAGCGTCTCCAGTTCGCGATGCCGCAACAATACTTCCACCCCATTTCGGCCGCGCAACCGTTTGGCCAACTGCTCCGCCAGATAGACGGAGCGATGCTGTCCGCCGGTGCACCCAAACGACACCATCAGGTTCTTGAAGCCGCGCCGCTGGTATTCGCTGACGCTGGCATCCACCAGGGAGAGCACGCTAGCCAGGAACAGGTGTACGCTGTCCTGCTGATTCAGATAATCGATGACCGGCGCGTCTCTGCCGGTGAGGGCTTTGAAACGCTCTTCGCGGCCGGGATTAGGCAGGCTACGGCCATCGAAGACGAATCCGCCGCCATTCCCGCTTTCATCCTTGGGCCAACCGCGGTGAAACGAAAAACTGAAAATCCTTATTACCAGGTTGTCGGCGTCGGAAGCCAGGGCCTGCAGTTTCTTCGATCCCAGCATGCTGTGGAACGCGCCCAGCAACGTGGGCAGCGCAATAGGTAAGGTGACGTTGTGCAGCAGCCAGCGCAAATTCTTCAAGGCGTAAGGCACGCTCTGCAGAAAATGAACTTTGCGCTCATAGAAGCCGCGGAAGCCATAAGCTCCCAGGGCCTGCATGATGCGGACATACACGTAAGCGTAGTAATGCTGCATGAACGCTTCACGCTCCACTTTGACGAAACCGGCAAGCGTGTCGAGATAGTGGTCGAGCAATTGCCGGCGCAGGTCGGGCGGCAAATCGGCTTTGGCGTCATACAAGAGGGAAGCGACGTCGTATTGCAGTGCTCCCTTGCGGCCTCCCTGGTAGTCGAGGAAGAAGGGTTGGTCCTCGCGCCACATGATGTTGCGCGACTGGAAATCGCGGTACAGAAAATAATCGTGCCCGGCGCTTAACAGGAACTTCGTGAGCCGGCTGAAATCATCTTCCAGCGCCTGCTCGTTAAATGGAATGCCGGCCAGGCGCAGGAAATAGTATTTGAAATAATTCAAGTCCCAGGCGATCGACTGGCGATCGAAACTGCCCCGCGGGTAGCACACCTTGTAATTTAGATCTCGGCCCGCCTCAATCTGAAAGCGTGGCAACACCGCGATGACCTTGCGATAGGCCTCGACCGCCTGGAGGGAAATGGTTTCGCCGGTACGATTCTTGCTAAGGAACTCAAACAGGGTTGTGCTGCCCAGGTCTTCTTCAAGGTAGGCGCCCTGGCTCAGGTCTTCGCCATATATCTCCGGCACCGGCAGTCCATGACTCCGAAAATGCCGCGAGAATTCGAGGAAGGCCACATTCTCTTCACGTACGTCATACAGGATGCCGATGGCGCTGACTTGCCCACCCCTCAACCGGATGATCTTTCGCCCCGAACCGCCCAGCTTTCCCTGTAGCGGCGTTATCTCCACGGCGGGGGTGTGGAAATGCTGCTCAAAAAGCTGCGTGAGAATGTCCATGAATGTGCCACAAAGATAACATCGAACCCGGAATGCAGAAACGAAAAGGGCGGAACTTCAGTGACCATGCTAAATGCTAAGGACGCAGGCAGTTATGAGCAGATTTGCAGCGCGGGCGTACAGCAGAGGCTCCCGACATTTTGTGTGGAGCGGGCGAAGCAGTCACCCGCTCCATGGGAAGGCGAATTGCGGTCTTGCGCTTTCCCCGTACTCTGACGCTGTCGAATCAGGCAGGTTGCATTGACGGCTTGTGGCCCCATGCGCAGGAGCAGACCATTTCCTTCTCCTCGGCCTCCGACGGGAACATGTGATAGTACATCGCGATGACCATGGGAATGAACACGACAGAGTTGTAGAAGAGATGGAGTTCGACACGCGGAATTACGAGCTGCAAAACGCTAAACGGCACCGGCTTCCCCCAGAAATTGTGGTGCGCCGTGGCCTGCCAGATCAGCAGGAAGTGCTCGATGTGATGCCAGAACTGGATCACCAGAGCGACCGTCCACCAGGTGCGCGCCCGGCCGGTGAATCCTTTGCGCAGGACCCAGATTCCTATCAGCATGACTATGGCATAGCCGTAGTGCAGGGCTTCGGATTTGATCAGCCAGGGATACCACAAACCCAAAATGCCATTGGCCTTGGGCCGCGGCCATCCCATCACATAAATCTGGTAAGCCTGGGCCAGGTGCTCGCCCCAGTGTGCCAGCACAATAAACATGAAAATCTGCAAGGCGCGCTCATGCCAGCGGGTGTTTAGTTTCTCGTAAAAGCTGGCATTGGCCGCCGGGGCAGTATGAATTTGGGGCAGCGCGGGGTTCGAAACTGCCATGTTCATCCTCCTTGAAACCTTAAACTTACCGTAAAAATGTGACCACGATCACACTTTGTCCACCTGCGGTCAATAGTTGAAATATATTATCCCGCCCGCGACCAGGTTCAGCCACGTCCTAAAAGTGGAAGTTGGTCTCAAGGTAGGCAAACTGCCCGTTCGGATCCTTGGGATAAATCTTGGCAATCACGGTTTTACCCCAGGCATGTCCGTAGTACAAAGTTGTGCTGAAGGAGCGAGTGATCTGGTAGTCGGCGCTGAGGTCCCAGACATTGGCCAAGCCGCTGAAATCGTTGCTGGGACGGCCGGTATAACCAAAAGTCTTGGGTTGAAATGCGCCTCCACCCAGGTACCAGAAATCGGCCGAGTTGGCCAGCCGGAGCGCGTGCCCTTCTGTGCGCAGCGCCAGTTTCGAGGCCGGCTTCAGGTTCAGGGTGACGTAGAAATCCTCGTTGTTCATCATGTTATAGAAGGGAAAGCGCGCGTACTGGCGGGGTGTGGTCAAGACCTGGAAGAAAGTACCATGGGTCGAGTCATTGGGATTTCCGTCACCGCTGCCATAAGAAAAGCCGGCGCTGAGCCAGGGCTTGAGGTGCTTCACGGCGGGTTGCCAGCCGAGTTCACCCACGAACGCGCCGGCGCGTTGGTTTAGCGCGCCCCAGGAGCCGCCCTGGTAAACGCCCCACACCAGAAAATCAAACTTGCCGGCGTTCGTAGTATTGATCACTTGCGCGTAGTTGGCGCCGAAGGTGGCCAGCTCAACCTTGTCCTGGTCCGCGGCTCGCACCGGTACCGGACGGTTGTCAGTCTTCAAAATGGTGGTGCGGTCATCCACGTAGCCCAGGCCGAACACGCGTAGTTGCGCCTCGCCATGGGGAGTATTGATCGACCGGGTAAAGGCGCCGTAGTAGACCTCGATGTCGAGTTCGGGCATACCGTCGACTTGGAGAATTCCCGCTGTCGGCCGTGCGCTGAAAAAGGTGAAATTGTTCTTTCCGGAATTCAAGGCAAACTGGCCGCCGTCAAAGGTCCGCTGCACCGCGGTGAACCCGAAGTTCGAGATCAGACGATGCGCGATCCGACCTTGCACCACTGCCGCGAGCATTGGGTCCTTGGGCTTGACTTCGGTGCCATCAAAATACTCGAACCGGCCCAGCTTCACGCGCGTCGGCCCGAGGTGCTTGAAGTCCACAAAGGCCTGTTTCAGGAACACGCTGGCGTTATTGGTCTGGTTGTTGTTGGCCACATAGTAGGACCCGCCCAGGCCAAGCTGGCCTGCGGGACCCGCCACTACCGCGTCGTTGGGGAGCCCAAGAATGGATGGCTGCTCCATTTCGGCGAACCAATCGAGCTTTTCTCTGGTCTGGCCGATGCCAATGCGCAGCAACGAATGCCACAACGGGTAATCGCTGTTTCCGGTGGGGGCCTCGAACCAGTTCCAACCTTCCACCCGAGTGCGCCAGTTGATCGTAATCTCGAAGGGACCGAGCTTGTGTTTTTGGGGCTGGGCTGCCGATGGATGCGCTCCTTGCGGTGCCCTCAGTCCTGGCGCAGACTCTGCCGGGGCGGAGACGGCAGCCTGTTGCGTTGAACTTGACGGTTGCGTCGTGGCGGTCTGGGCCTGCTGCCCCACAATTTCCGCGGTCCCAACCAGCAAGATGGCCGCACTTACATACACTTTTGCTCCCAGTCTCATTTCCGACTCCTTCATCAGGCGTGTCGTACGCGTTCTTGCAATGGATTGCATGAAGTCCGGGATCATGCGATCCGAAGATTTCGCAGCACTGTAGAAGTAACGCCCGCCCGGAGCAATAGCAGAAAAGTATTACTTGTGGGTCGTGTGTGGGTCGGACACTCCCTTCTGTCCGACCCACACGGGTTCTACCATTACATCCGTAACTTGCCCCGGGGTGACTAATTTCCTAGTCTTGCAAGATCGCGTTCCATGTTTCAGTTGCAGGATTTTTAATGATCGTGCTGTCATCAAAGAGTTCGTGGTCAATGCGCGGAGCATGCGCTACGCTTGGTCTGATCGTGCTGGCATTGCTTTCGAGCGCATCCGTCGAGGCCCAAAACACACCCACCGTGCGTAAGCTGGTTTACAAAGTGGCCCCCAAATATCCCCGTGAATTGAAGCAGAATGCGATTGGCGGGGTCGTGCGTTTGTCCATTTCGATCAGTCCCAATGGTTCGGTGGGAAAGATCTCACCTATCGGGGGCAATCCGATCCTGGTGGATGCTGCCACGCTGGCGGTAAAACAATGGAAATATGTGCCCACCGATCACCCGACTACCACCGAAGTCCAGCTGGATTTTATTCCGAATCGAGAGTAGCGGTTCCACGCCAGGTTCGTCCGTCACCGATTACCAGGCTCGAAGCACGGCAGGAATGCTAGGCTGATAAGTGGAGTGTTCCAATTTGCGGTTCTCTTCCAGCGATCGCTGCGGCCTGATGCTGGCCCTGATTGGGCTTGTTGTGCCGCTGCTCGCCCCCGCCGAAACCAATACGGCTGGCCCTGCGGCGGGGGCAAACACTGGCATCGTCAGGCCTTGGGCCATTCGCTGGCAGCCGGCGCTGCTGGTGAACGGAGCTCCGATTGCTTTTGACGTTGCACCGCCGGTCCGGCTCTCACAGCTCTCCGCCACATGGCTGGGACATCAAGTCTGGTTCAGCCATGACGCGGCCAGCAAGACCTGGTACGCGATCGCCGGGGTCAGTCTCGAAACCCACCCTGGCAGTTACGCTCTGGACCTGACCGGAACAACCTCTGGCGGAGCAACTATTTCCTTTACCCGAAAAATCGTGGTGCAGGCTGCAAAATATCCGAGCATCAAGGTGACCGTCGCCAAGCAGTTCACTGAACCCAGCCAGGAGCAGCTGGAACGGATTCGTCAGGACAAGACAGTCAAGCAGGATGCATTTCAACACACCAACCCGGATCGGGAGTGGTCAGGAAAGTTTCTTGCGCCGGTAGTCGCGCCGGTCTCCGATGCTTTCGGGACCCGGCGGACCTTTAACGGCAAGGTTCAAAGCATGCACCAGGGACTGGACTACGGCGTCCCGACCGGCACCCCGGTTTCCGCCGCTAATGCGGGAATCGTTCTGCTGGCGGGCCCTCTGTATTTCGAAGGAAACTGCGTGGTACTCGATCACGGGCAGGGACTGCTCACGCTTTACCTCCACCTTTCAGAAATCAAGGTAAAGCAGGGCGAGCGGGTGGCCGCGGGACGGGAGATTGGGCGAAGCGGCGGAACCGGCCGTGCTACCGGACCTCATCTCCACTTCGCGGTACGCTGGCAGGGCGTTTATCTGAATCCTGCAACCCTGCCCACCCTCAAACTTCCCTGAGACCCGGTTCGCAATGCTTTCTCCCGTGCGGCATGGGCGGGAGCCTTTACATTCGGCCATCCGCTACTCTCCCTGTGCCGCCCCGGATAACCGGAAAGGAGCGAATCGACGGTCGCAGGTTCAGGTTTCTGACCAACCGGTGCAGATAGTTCGCGTGTACACCCAGGGTTCGAGCCGCCTCGGTGTAGTTGCCTTTTGTTTCCTCCAGGGCGGTAAGAATGAGGTGTTTCTTCAATTGCGTGACCGCCATGTGATACTTGGCCTCGGGCGTCCCCGGGGCAGGGTCCTTCTCCAGAACTGATTCCGGAAGGTCTTCCAGGCGAATGGTTTCCGAGACGCCCAAAACCAGGGCCCGTTCGATGGCATTTTCCAGTTCGCGCACGTTGCCCGGCCAATCGTAGTTCATCAGCGCCGCCATGGCTTCGGGAGAAATTTTCTTAGCTTTAACTTTGCATCTGGCAGCGAACTTGGCGACGAAATATTCCGCCAGGATAGGAATGTCGTCCAGACGCTCGCGCAGCGCAGGCACGACCAGCGATACGACGTTCAGCCGGTAGTAAAGGTCCTCGCGAAATGTTCGAGCCTTTACCGCCGCTGCCAGGTCCTTATTGGTGGCAGCGATGAGGCGAATGTCGATGGGGATCGGGCGGGAGCCTCCCAGGCGTTCGAGTTCGCGCTCCTGCAGCACGCGCAAAAACTTGACTTGCAAGGCCGGTGCCAGTTCACCGATTTCATCCAGGAACACTACGCCCCCATCAGCCAACTCCAGCCGGCCTTTCTTTTGAGCGGCAGCGCCGGTGAATGCTCCTCGTTCATATCCGAAGAGTTCGCTCTCCAGCAGGCCCTCCGGAATGGCAGCGCAGTTGATGGTGACAAAGGGCCGGCCCGCGCGCGGGCTGTTGCGATGTATGGCCCGCGCCACCAATTCCTTTCCCGTTCCGCTTTCTCCACCCACCAGGACTGTCGCATCGGTCGGCGCCGCCCGTGACAGGAAACGGTAGACCTCCTTCATCGCGGGACTTTCGCCGACCATATTGTGTTGCAAATTGATTTCCGCAGCCAGGCGAAGATTTTCCTGTTCCAGCCAGAGCAGGCGTCGCGAGTTCTCCAGCGCCACCGCCGAGATGCCTGCAATACTGGCTACGAGTTCCAGTTGGTCCCGGTCAAAGCGAGTGCCGGGCCGGGTGGTATCCAGGTAAATGCATCCCACTACCTTTTGAAAGACGGTGAGGGGTACGCACAACAACGAGCGCACCCGAAAACTAACCAGGCTTTCTACGTCACTCAAACCTCCGCTGGCGGGCACGTCCGCTCCCAGAATCGCCACTCCCTGGTCCATCACCTGGGTGGTGATGGTCCGGCTCACCCGGACCGGCTCGCCTCGTTTTGTCGGATAACCGAAGAGCGAAGAAAACTTCTGGTTGCCCTTGCCGTCCAGCAGGATTGCGCCGCGTTCGGCCGGCACCACTTCAAAGATCAACTCCAGGATTTGCTCCTGCAGCAGGTCAAGGTCAGAAATGGAGTGCACCACGCGGCTGATTTTCAACAGCACATTGAGATTCCGTCCCAGCCGCGAAGTCGATGGAAGCTCTTTCAGGAGGCGCTCAGGCTGAAGATAGAGAACATCCTGGGGCCGGATGTGGGCCGTGGCCTGGGTCAGGCAATCGTCGAATTCCACAGCTTCGGGGGCGGCTCCATCCGTGTCTTCTTTCGTGAGGAAGACAAAAACAGACTCTCCCACAGAGATTTGGTCCCCGTGGTTCAGACGCTTTTCCGACACCACGCCACCGTTAACGAATGTTCCATTGCGGCTCTCGAGATCGCGAAGCTTGTAGGTATCCTGCTCGCGGGTGAGGATACAGTGCCGTCGCGAAAGCGACAGATCGCTAATTGTCAATGAGTTAGAGGGATCTCTGCCTATCCGGATCTCCCCTTCGGTCAGAAAATATACCGAATCCGCCAGAGGTCCCGCAGCTGCCTGAAGTCTTGGCCTCACCGTTCAGTCACCTCATTTGCGGCCTAGGGTGTACCACACTTTTCATTTTTTCGGAATATGGTTACCCGTCTTGTTCCACTATCCGAACAGATAGGTACACTATCCGTCTGGATAGTGCATTTCTCAACCCCGACCCGCGGTCCATCCCTTCTTCCATGCTTAATATCAAGATAAATAAAGACTTACAATATACGATCCAGTTCTCCGAAAGTTGACGGCGATGGCCGATTATGTGCTCTAAGGCGGGCAGCGTTGAGCCGGCAAAAAGCGACGGGGGAAGCGCTTTCAGAAGTTCCGCCGGAAATACGCTGGTCGGGAATCCGAGGGACCCCCTCATCGGGTTCCCGATCGCTTTTTTACCCTTAACCGCTGAGAACTCCGAACTGACAACCGAGAACTGAATTACTAGATCAAATCCCAAACTCTGACTCGAAGGTAGTTACTCACCCATCGCGGTCAAACGCTGGGAATCGATTGCTTCCTGCGCAACGACGCCATCGTGGAAGCTTACAGTTTTCCCCGAGATCGCAGGGACCCGTTCTCCCGGCAGTAAGATTCCCACCAGATTCAGGGGATCGGCGGCCGACAACACGATGGTTTCCCCGGAGAGTGGCATTCTGCGCGTGGCCCGCAACGACTCAACCGCCACCGGCAAGGCAAACTGTTCGCCGAGAAAGCCATCCACGAAGCGGCCGCCTCGAATCTCGCCACGATCTTCCAGCCGCCGGAATGCCATTTGCAATTCACGCCACTTGGGAAGATTGGTCTCGCGAGCCAGCAAATCACGAAAGACAATGCCGTAGCGTTTCAGCAGCATCCAGCAAGTTGCTTCCACCGCGCGATTGCGGTCCGCCGCCTGGTCTGTGTACAAAAGCGCCCAGCGACCGGTACTGTGCCGAGGCCGCGCCGCGCGGCCGCTGCCTTGCCCGGCGCGCCGCTTGGGATCGATCAGGGAGCGCAGGTTGTCGAAGCCATCAGCAGTGATCAGACCACCCGCGACCAACTCCCAGAGAGAAGTCTCCACCTCAGCTTTCAGGCGCCCGGTGCCGCGCACGATATCGGCGAAGAACGACGCCCCGCGCTGCCGCAAAAACTCCAATACCTGGCGCGCACCTTCGCTGAGACCGCGCGCTTCGGGTTGCTCCGAGTCGGGACGATGCGGCGTCATCCAATCAGCTTCTTCGCGCACGAAAAATGTAATCGGAGCCACGCTGGTCGGAATCACGCGCCGTTTTCCCGCCACAGTGTCATCCAGCGTCGCGGGATGCGGAGACAGCCTTCCCCAACCGACAGCGCCGGTAAGACAAAGCTGATCGAGCCACTGTGGATCATAGTTGACAATCCGCCGGCCCAGGATCTGACGCTCCCAGGCATTGGCCGGAATTTCAAATCCCTGTAACTGGCGCAGCACTTCGAGCGTGGCACGTTCGCCCTGAACTTGCGCTCCGGCCGCCACGTGCTGCCAGCGCAAGAGCCAGCGCATGAACTGTGCCGCCGTGACCGGTTCAATCTGTTTACGCAGTGTGGCCACGGTCAGGCGGTGAATGCGCGCCAGCAACCGGCGCTCGCACCACTCCAGTTCGGGTTCGTGCCGACGTGGGGCGGGCGCCCCCGCCCGCGAGGCAGTGCCGGTAAATTGTCCGCGCAGCAAAGCCCCCGAGGCTTCCATACGAAGCAGCGCCTTGTCGATTTCAGGAGCGGGAAGCCCGACTAAATCGCCCAGTTGCGAAGCTGTTGCCGGACCCAAATGCGACATCCAACCCGTGACCAGGGCAAGCAACGCGTCGTCGGAGGAGAGGAGATTTCCCTGAATCTCGGCCACAGGACGCTCGAACTGAGCGCCCGGAAAGAGCAAGGAGAATATCCTGGCCCGTTCCGCCGCGACCCAGTAACTCATGCTGCCACGTTGCGCTCGAGCAGCACGGCCCTGTTCGATCAGCCTCTGGAAATACGGTTGCCACTCGCTCGCGCTACGACTCACGTGGGGACAGCCGCCCTCGGCTGTCCAGTCGAGCGCAGCTCGACCGTGGGGCGGACCATCAGATTGCAAAGGAAATATCAGGCCTGGCTCGTTTACCAACTGCGGAGCTTCGCTCCGCTGGACAGCCGGGGGCGGCTGTCCCCACGTGGTTTGTGGGAATGCAATCAGCGTGTGCAGGACGTCGTGCAACTCATCTGCGTCGCGCACATCGGGCCAGGCTTCTGCCTGCACCTGCGCGATCGCAGCCGGATCGAGCTTGCCTACTTCTTCCAGCACCGACTCCGGCAGTATGCGGCGCATTTCCACCGCGCGGGCACGCCGTTCCTCGAGCGGTGCGTCGTCGAGATACGCGTAGGGATTCGCATTCAGAATCTCATGCGAGAATTGCGACGGCACCGGGGTGTCCACCGCCAGGCAACGGATTCGTCCATGCTGGATGCCGTGCAGCAGGGCCCGCAATCCGTCCACATCCATGGCTTCGGTGAGCACATCTTTCATCACTTCCTTGACCAGGGGATGATCGGGAATCTGGATGTCGCCCACGATATTTTCCTGACACGCGGCCACGTCGGGAAATACCGATGCCAGCAGATCGTCCGAGCGCATGCGCTGGATCTGCGGCGGAACTTTCTTGCCGCCCTGAAAGCGCAGCAAGGCCAGAGCGCGGTTGGCGTCCCAGCGCCAGCGTGTGCCAAAAAACGGAGAGGCCAGAGCGGCCTGTTCCAGAATCGGTTGCACAGTTTCGGAATTGAGAAAATGAAAAACGTCAGCCAGCGGAAAGCTGTGCTGCTCGGCCAGTGCGATGTTGAGGCCGTTATCGGTAGCCGCGGCCTGCAACTCAAAATTGAAGCTGCGACAGAAACGCTTGCGCAGGGCCAGCCCCCAGGCTTTGTTGATGCGGCCGCCATAGGGCGCGTGGATGATCAACTGCATTCCGCCGCCCTCGTCGAAAAAGCGCTCAGCGATGATTGTGTCCTGAGTGGGAACGTCCCCGAGGACCGCGCGGCCCTGTAGCACGTACTCAATGGCCTGGTCGGCAGCGGAATCGTCCAACCCGCATTCTTCCTTCAACCATGCGATGGTTTCGGCGACTGCCGGCTGGCTGGGTGAAATTCCGATGGGAGAAGTGTCGCGCAGGCGATCGCTGATTTCTTTGCGCAGACCAGCCACATGCGCGGAGAGTTCCTGGGTGCGCGCCGGGGCCTCGCCACGCCAGAAGGGAACACTGGGCGGCGCCCCGTGAGCGTCTTCCACCAGCACCCGTCCCGACTTGCCCTCCACGCGACGAATGCGCCACGAGGTGTTGCCCAGCAGCATGATGTCGCCCGCATTGCTTTCCACCGCAAAGTCTTCGTCGAGGGTGCCGACCACGATGCCATCCGGCTCGGCAACCACGGTGAAGAGCGCAGTTTCGGGAATGGCGCCGCCGCTGGTGATGGCGGCCAGGCGGCTGCCCCGCCGCGGCCGCAGGTTCCGGTTCACCCGGTCGTGATGGATGTAAGCGCCGTAGCGCCCGCGCCGCGATGCAATGCCTTCGGAAAGCATTTCGAGGATCGAGCTGTAAACTTCGCGAGAGAGATTGCGATAGGGATAAGCCCGCGTGACCAGGGCGAAAAGTTCGTCTTCATCCCAGCCACCATCATCTTCGGCAGCCTGGTTTGTGTGGCGCGGGCGCCCCGCCCGCGTCTCGAGTGCGGCAATGGTCCCGGGGTCTGCGCTGACCGGTGTTGTATCGTTCGCCCAAAGTTCTCTTTTGGAGTCCTCAACTTCAGACACGACCTCCGGGGTTCGCGGGCGGGGGGCCCGCGCCACGTGGGCACTGCTGCTCTCGGCCGCGCAGGTCGCCACAATCTGCTGCGCCAGAATATCCAAAGGCGCATCGGGGATGATCAGACGATCCAGATCTCCTTGCCGGATGGCCCGCACCAGCGCGGCGCATTCCAGAAGGTCGTCGCGGGTTCCGGGGAAGAAGCGTCCCTTGGGTACCGCGCCACGCCAGTGCCCGGAACGGCCGACACGCTGCAGTGCGACCGCAATCGCCCGCGGCGAGCTGATCTGCACCACCAGGTCCACGGTGCCGATATCAATTCCCAGTTCCAGCGATGCTGTGGCCACTAGAACTTTGATCTTGCCTTCTTTTAATTTCTGCTCGGCGGAGAGGCGCAGCTTGCGCGACAGGCTGCCATGATGCGCGGCCACGTTTTCCTCACCCAATCGTTCGCCCAGGTTGTGCGCAATGCGTTCCGCCAGCCGCCTCGTATTGACGAACACCAGCGTGGAACGATGCTGCTCCACCAGTTCCACCAGCCGGTTATAAATTTCGTCCCACATGTCGTTGGTGGTGATCGGTCCCAGGGGTGACCCGGGCACTTCCACCGCGAGATCGAGTTTCCGTTTGTGTCCGACATCCACGATCACGGGCGCTGGCCGCCCGTTGCCGGTCAGAAAGTGAGCCACTTCTTCGATGGGCCTCTGGGTTGCGGAAAGCCCGATGCGAACCGGCCTGCGGTGGGTCAGCACCTCCAAACGTTCCAGCGAGAGCGCCAGGTGGGCCCCGCGTTTGTCGTCGGCGACGGCATGGATTTCGTCAACGATGACGGTTTCAACATCGCGCAGAATCGCGCGACTCTTTTCGGCGGTGAGCAGAATGTAGAGCGACTCCGGTGTGGTCACCAGGATATGTGGTGGCCGCTTCAGCATGGCCCGGCGCTCATGCATCAGTGTGTCGCCGGTGCGGACTGCGGTGCGAATCTCCGGCATCAGCAACCCGCGCTCGCCTGCCATTTGAAGAATCTCGCTCAACGGCACTTCGAGATTCTTCTGAATATCGTTGCCCAGCGCCTTCAGCGGCGAGACGTAAAGGACCTCAGTCCGATCGCGCAGATCTCCGGCCAACGCCTTGCAGACCAATCGGTCAATGCATGCCAGAAAGGCAGCCAGAGTCTTGCCGGAACCAGTAGGCGCGGAAATGAGGGTCGTTCGGCCTGCCAGGATGTGAGGCCAGCCCTGCTCCTGGGGTTCGGTCGGAGTACCAAATTTGCGCACGAACCACTCCGCAACCAACGGGTGGGCCCAGGCGAGCGAGGAGGGGAGGGGAAACATGGTGCGATATTCTAGCATAGGACTTTCGCAAAACATTCGCCTCCGAGCGAACCATGTAGGCCCGGACGCCTCGTCCGGGCGGGGGAGCGAAGCTCGCCGCAGGTCTTGCGCCAGGCGAAGCAGGACACTAGTCCACGGTCGCAGCAAAGCGGCGGAGCTTGGCTGCGCTGGGCGGGTGAGGGCACCCGCCCCTACGTGGGCGCCGGAGCCTGAATGCTAAAATCCCGGCAATGCCGAAAAAATCATCTGCCCAAGCCCGCGCCAGAAAAATCAAACTGCTTCTCTTCGACGTAGATGGCGTCCTCACTGACGGCAAACTTTTTCTGTTTCCCGTACCTACCGAGGGCGAGCGCCAAATCGTAGTCGAAGCCAAAGGCTTCCACGCTCAGGACGGCGCCGGCATCTCGATCGCCCGCATCGCCGGCATCAAGAGCGGACTCATCACCCGGCGCAACTCTGAGACTGTGGCGCTGCGCGCCCGCGATCTCAAACTGGAGCAGGTCCACCAGGGCATTCGGAACAAGTTGAAAGCCTTTCGCGAAATCCTGAGCGCGGAAAGACTTAGCGCCAGCGAAGTTGCCTTCGTCGGGGACGACGTGATCGATCTTACTGTGATGCGCAATTGCGGTTTTTCCGTGGCCGTGGCTAACGCCCGCCGCGAGGTAAAAGAGGCCGCCCATTATGTCACCGCTCACCCCGGCGGCGATGGGGCCCTGCGGGACGTGATCGAATTTATTCTGAAGGCGCAGGGAAAGTGGAAACAAGCGGTGGAGAAGTACATCGCGGATACCAACTAGCACTTGGCACCTGGCAATTTAGCCAACCCTATCCGCAGGGTTGGGTTGAGATTGCTGCCCCCAGGAAGCCCAACCGCCCCGGCCTTGGCCAATTGCCAAGGGCCACGTGGTGATCTCCGGGCAACAAAAAACCCACCGGCCGTCTGCTTGGGGCGTGCTCGGGTCGACGACCGATGGGCTACCGTTTCTCCTTACTCACCCTGTTGTTTTCAGGAGTAATTAACTTCTCTAAACCCCGTCCTCACAGAAAGTTTCGCAGGTTTTTGTAAATGTTTGTAAATTCGGCACCTATTCCGAAATGGCCACTGGCCGCGCCGCCATCAGCTCGGTAAACCGGGGGTCCTTGCGCAGTCCGGCAAACTCCGAGTCCTTGTACACGTCGTCAATCCCCTTATAGCCTTCTTCCATGGCTCGCCGCAGATATTGCAGGGAGCGGTCGGCGACGCCGCTTTTGGCGTAGAGCTTGGCCAGCACATAGTAAAAATGGGCACGGTCGCCCGGCGATGACATCTGTGCCAGCACTCCGGTGTGCGACGTTCGCTCAAAAATGTCCGGATCCAGCTGCAGCGCCTGGTTGTAGGCCAGACTGGCTTTCACGTAGTCCTTCTTGGAGAAATACGCGGCGCCTAAATTACTGAAAAATGAGCCGGAATCCTGCCGTATCTTGATGGCCTTTTCGTACTGGTTTATGGCCTTTCCGTATTTTCTTTGCAGATAATAAATTACGCCCAGATTGTTATATGCATCGGCAAACTGGCGATCATTCTTGATCGCCCGTTCGAAGTTCTTGCTGGCATCGCCGAAGCGCGCCATTTGTAATTCGTTGATGCCCATCTTGTTGTAGAGCCGGGCGCTGGTGGGCTCTTTCTTCAGCGCCGTCCGATAGTAGTCGAGCGCGTCCAGATAGAACTTCTCGGACCGCAAGGCATCGCCTCGAGCTTCCAGGTCAGCGACGGCGGCGTCGGCCGGCGGTGGCTCAGCTCGCCGCACCGGCGGCGGACTGACCTCAACCTGCTCAGAGGAGTGAGTCTGGGCGAAATGATGCACCTGAGCCGGGGAAAGAGGGGAGAAAAGGGTTACAAGCAGGAGGTAAAGCAGATATTGACGACCCATAAGTCCCGCTCCTGAAGACAGAGCCAACTCGATGCGGGCTCGTCTACTGAGGACCCTTACCGTCCGGGTCCGCCGGTTTGGGTGGCGGATCATTAGACGGTTTGTCATCCTTAAAGATACCCGCAATCTTGCCCAAAAAGCCTTTTTTCTTTTTGCTGGGATCTTCGGCCGCTGTGCCCGTAGGTCCAGGCGGTGCTCCGGTTTGGGTGCCAGGAGGCGGGGGCGGAAGGGCCTTCTCGCCACCCAGGCCAAAGATCCGGGAGAAGAAGCCGCGCATTCCCTCGCTCTGGTCGCAGGTCTCGCTGGGCTCAGTGCCGGCGATGAAGGCTACGCTGTAGGTTTCCGGGCAGGAGGGCGTGGCCAGCAGATTAGTGGTCTTGTCGAGCTGCACATCCACTACGCCTGATGGCTGCGCAAACGGTCTGGCATCAGCGTACTGCGGCAGGGTCACTGCCTTCTTCATGAACTCTGCCCAGATCGGGGCCGCGGTCTGGGCGCCGCTCAAACGAATGTCGCTGTAATCGTCATAACCCACCCACACAATACATAGCAAGTTGCTGGTATAGCCGGCAAACCAGCCGTCATGCGAAGTTCCAGTCTTGCCGGCGGCGGGTGCCGTGAACCCCAGCTGGCGCACGGTGTACGCCGTGCCGTAGTTCATCACCCCTTCCATCATGTCGGTCATAACATAAGCCACACGAGGATCGAGGACGGGATGAGTGTCTGGCTTGAAATCGAGGACGATATCGCCGTTGGCGTTCCGCACCGAGTTGACCAGGGTCGGTGAAATGCGCACCCCGCCGTTAGCGAAGACGGTGTAAGCCGCCGCCATGTCGAGCGGAGTGGCATCGTAAGCGCCCAGCGCCATGGCGGGAGTGGCCTTTACCGACGTGATCCCAGCCGCCTTGGCCAGGTCGGCCACTTTGTCATAACCCACCTCCTCGGCCATTTTTACCGTGGCATTGTTCAAGGACATGGCAAGGGCATAACGCGCGGTCACGTCGCCGTGATACTCCTCTTTGTAGTTGCGCGGCTCGTAGATCTGGTCGCCGTAGGCAAAGGTGCTGGGCGCATCCTGTACCAGCGTTGCCGGAGTGAATATCGGGTTAGCGCCGTTCAGCGCCGTGTTCATGGCGGCGGCGTAAACGAAGGGCTTGAAGATCGATCCAGTGGGACGCTTCGCCACCGCATGGTTCAGCTGGCTGACGCCATAGTTTCGTCCGCCCACCAGGGCCAGAACTTCACCGGTGTGCGGATCGATAACCACCATCGCCACCTGGGCCTGTGGTCCAGGCAGGACGGTGGTCTCGTATTTGTTCTTTCCGATCCTCTTGCGCTTGGTGCGCAGCTTCGTTACCTGGTCGTCCACCAGCTTGATGCCGGTTTGTACTGCCGCGGCCGCTGCCTTTTGCAGGTCGGGATCGATGGTCGAGTAAATGCGATAACCCTGGTCGTTCATCTGACGCTCGTCCAGCTTGCTGATCAGCGTTTCGCGCAGCAGATCGACAAAATAGGGAGCGTCACTGGCCTCCACGTTGGGCGGCGCCAGCTTCAGCGGCGTGGCTTTGGCCTTCTCCGCTTCCGCCTGGGTGAGGGTGTGAGTTTCCACCATGGCGTCCAGCACCAGGTTGCGCCGTTCGAGCGCGCGCTCGGGATGGCGGTATGGTGAAAGATAGCTGGGCGCCTGAATAATTCCCGCGATCAGGGCCGCTTCCGCCGGGGTCACGTCCTTCAGATCTTTATTGAAATAGGCCTGCGCCGCCTGGCCAAAACCGCTGATGGTGAAGGAACCGCGCTGTCCCAGATCGACCCGATTGGCATAGAACTCAAAAATCTGCTGCTTGCTGAGCTTCTGCTCCATCTCGACCGCAATCAGCATTTCGGACAATTTCCGCTTTACGGTTTTTTGCGGAGTCAGAAAGAAAGCCCGGGAGAGCTGCATCGTGATCGTGGAGCCGCCCTGCTCGTGACGGCCGTGAGTTACGTCAATCAACGTGGCTTCGGCCAGGCGCAGAAAGTTCACCCCACCGTGTTGAAAGAAGCGCCGGTCTTCGATGGCCAGCACCGCATCCACCATCACCTTGGGAATCTCATCGTAGGTAACCAACTGCCGCTTGGATCGGTCCCCGGCGTCGAACAAGGAAGTGATCATCTGCGGTTCAAGTTCGTAGGCCGCCAGATCGCCCGATTTGCTGGTGATGCTTTCGATCTGGCCGCCCTGAATCCGGATGATGGCCGACTCCGGGCTGTGATAGGAATCGGGGCCAGGCTTGATCTCGATGCCGCCATTAAACAGGCGGTAACTGCCCATCGGCGATTTGCCGTTCTGGTCATACCCGGCGCGGCGCAGTTGGACCGCAATCTCTTTGGCCTCGATCTTTTCGCCCACCTGGACGGGGCGCGCGATAGCGTAAATTCGGGCGGAGTTGCCGAACACCGGACCCTTGAAACGCTGGTCAATCATCCGGCCAAACTTGACGTAGTAATAGGTGAAGAACACCCCGCCCACGGTGGCCAGGACGAGAAAGACCACCAGGGCCGCGCGCAGCAGCGGGTCGTGGAAGGACCATCCCCTTCCGGGCTTGCCAGTTTGCTTGCCTGTCGGGATCTTGAGTCTTATGGCCACAATGAGATGAGCGGAGGCGCCTCTACTGTCTTAGACGATGAAGTGCACACCTGCCGTTATCCGCCACCAGGAAATCTCCTTACCGGCCAGACGGAGCGCTCCGCATCCTCGGATTGACTTCGGATAGACCTCATTCATTTTAACCCGCCGGCACCTGTTTTTAACCTGGCGGCTGGTTGGCAGCCAGATACCGTCCCGGGTTTCAATCGGTGGGAGCGAACACCGTATTGTCCGAAACTGTCAGGTCCTGCACCGTGTGGG
Organism: Terriglobia bacterium; assembly: GCA_963758435.1. Lineage (GTDB taxonomy): Bacteria > Acidobacteriota > Terriglobia > Terriglobales > Acidobacteriaceae > JAIQFF01. The sequence goes on from CAVWVN010000003.1 coordinate 443,676, forward strand.
TAAGAGCGCCAGTGGAAGTGTTGGTATCCAGCACCGAAAAGGCACTGCTGGCCGCGTCGGCGCAAAATGCTTCTCCGCCGCCCTGGTCCCACTTGCAATCCCCCACAATGGGCAGGCTGGTGAACGGCGAGCCCGCCAAGGCAGTCAGCGCGCCCGAGCTGGGATCGATGGAGAACCCCTCGGTGGCTGCTGAAGCGCTGTTGTTGTCAACTCCGAAGGCGTAGACAAATTGACTACTGGGATGGATCCGCAGGTTCTCCGGCTCGGCCATGGTGGTGGCGAAGGGAGAGTTGTTGACTGCCGCCAGCGCGCCGGTGGTCGTATCGATGGCAAAAACATACAGGTGGTTGTCCCCGAAAATGCCGGAGAGTCCCACCGCAAACTTGCCGGTGAAATCGGTCCGCACCCCCGCCACGCCTAAATTGAAAGGACTGCCCACGGTCGGGGAAAGCGCACCCGTATTCTGATCAATGGAAAACGCATAAACCGGCAAAGCGGACAGGCCTTGACCTGCATACAGAAATTTTCCGGTGCCGTCCACGGCCAGAACGTGAACAAAATCAAGATTGAAGGCGGAGAATGGCGAACCCGGAGCCGCTACCAGAGCCCCGGTCGTGGCATTGATCTGAAATGCCGAGATCTGGCCGGTAGTGTCGTTGCCCACGAAAAGGAAGCGCCCAGCAGGATCGCTGGTGATCGAGTCCGCACCCGCCGTGGGAAACGGACTTCCGACAACATTGGTCAGGGCCCCGGTGGTGGGGTCGATGGTGAACGCCTGAATGGTCAGCGTATCGTTCTGTGGCAGGTATAGGAATTTCTTGCTGACGATTGCCATGTCATTGCCCGCGCCGCTCGGAAGCATCGGCGCGGTGAACGGAGCCAAGGCAGTGAAAGCGCCCGTCGTGCTCAGGCCGGCACCCAGAATCCTGCTGTTGCCGCTGTCGAGGTAGTAAAGCAGGGCCGCGGCATTTCCTCCTCCTCCGCCAGGGTTAGTCCCCGGCCCACAAACGGTGCCCCCGGTCGAGGTTCCGCCGGTGGAACCGCTCCCGCCACTGCCGCTACTGCTTAAGGAAGTGGTTGAACAGCCGCCTCCGCAACCCGACCATCCCAACATTGCAACCGCAGCCAGCACTAACCACAAAAGCCTGATTCCCAGCTTCATACATCCTCCACATCAATTCGGCCTTAGTCGCCGGTCAGCGCGCTCTTGCATTTGCGCTGCCGACCCGGCGAAAGACGCCCACGCCAGCCACCCCTGATGGGGACGTTCTGGGCAGGTATTCCTGAATGGTAGGTAGTTACCAGATTGGGAAACAAGAGTACTGAAGTAAGAGGTGGTTGCGTTCCAGGTTCTCGCCCCGGAACGCGAATCGGGACTATCGCGCCGCCGCCGTCCGTGCCTCTAGAACACGCCCTTGTTTCTGGCGGAGGCGTCGAAGTGCAGATCCAAGGGATATCCGGGCAGGTTCACGTGGACGATGTAGCTGGCCTCGATGTCGACGGAGCCGGTACCCACCACTCCGTTGCGCACCACTTTGATCTGGTCCCGGGTAATCGGGATATCCATTTCCTGCGCCTTCCTGAAGACTTCATCGCGAATCACGTCCTCGGTCTTGGTGCTATAGGTGCTCAGCTGCGATTCGGTCTTGAGGGCGTCCTGGAATTCATAGTTGCTGAAGTAGGGAGGCGCCAACGCGGCGATCAGGATGACCGCGCCAACAATGATCAGAATGCCGAAAACCATCTTCATAGCGCGCTCCGCTTCCGGTTGCGCGCCAGGCGGCTCAGGGCGCGGACCGTAGATTCTTTCCGAAATAATCGGTTATTGCGGAAATGCTAGCATCCTCCATTTGCCGAGTCGAGCGCCGAACCACTTCCACGGTACCTTCGGTAACCTTCTTTCCCACATTGATTCGAAAGGGGATACCCACCAAATCGGCATCCTTGAACTTGACCCCGGGGCGTTCATCTCGGTCGTCGAGCAGTACCTCGTAGCCGGCGGCCTCAAGGCGCTGGGCGATGTCCACGGCCGTGCTCAGAAGTTTCTCATCGCCAACGTTGGTGGGTGTCACCACGATTTCGAAAGGCGCAATCTGCAGTGGCAACCAGAAACCATTTTCATCGTTGCCCTGCTCCACGGCTGCGGTCAGGATGCGCTCAATTCCAATGCCATAGCTACCCATGATGGGCGTGACTTCTTTGCCATTTTTGTCGAGAACGCGGGCTCCCATGGCCTGCGAGTACTTGTAGCCCAATTTGAAGATGTGTCCGATCTCGACCGCAGTGTCAATGCGCAGTCTCCCGCCACAATTGGGGCAGTCTTCACCCGCAGTTACGTTGCGCAGGTCAACGTAAGCGGTGGGCTGGAAGTCCCGGCCCGGCGTGATGTTCTTGAGGTGATAGTCCTCCCTGTTGGCCCCGCCAATCAGGTTGGTGCGGCCTTCGAGGGCCTTGTCCACCAGCAGGACCGGACGCTGAACGTCGTTCATGTCCTTGGCCCAGGCAATGCCGATAGGCCCCAGAAATCCCGCGGGGGAGTTGAAGAGCTGCCGGATTTCCTCTTCCTGCATGGGACGTGCTTCCTTGCCTCCCAGTGCAGCCGACAGCTTGACTTCATTCATCTGATGATCGCCACGCATCAGCAATATCACCGCGCGCGCCGATGCCTTGCCGCTCTTGGAGTCGAGGGTTTCCGTCATCAGCGCCAGGGTCTTGATCTTGTTTTTCGGCGAGACACCAAGAAATTTCGCCACGTCCTCAATCGTCTTCATGCCCGGCGTGTGGACTTCCAGCGGATTGCCATCGCCCTCGGCCTTGAGGTCTTCGACCGTCGCCAGCTTTGACATTGCCTTGTCCAGGTTGGCGGCGTAGTTGCATTTTTCGCAGCTTACGATGCGGTCCTCGCCCGCCGGCGTCCGCACCATGAATTCGTGGGACTGCGATCCGCCCATGGCGCCTGAATCGGCTTCGACCACCATGTATTTCAAGCCGCAGCGATCGAAAATACGGCAGTAGGCGTCGTAGTGCTTCTGATACGAGACATCCAGGCCGGCGGCATCGATGTCGAAAGAGTACGAATCTTTCATGATGAACTGCCGCACCCTTAACAGGCCGGACTTGGGCCGTGCTTCATCGCGAAATTTGCTCTGAATCTGGTACCAGATCTGGGGCAGCTGCTTGTAGCTGCGCAGCTCCTTGCGCGCAATCTCGGTCATGACCTCTTCATGCGTCATGCTCAAACACAGATCCGCGCCTTTGCGGTCTTTCAACCGGAACATGGTGTCGCCCATCACGGCCCAGCGCCCGCTGGCCTCCCAGAGTTCGCGGGGATGAATCGCCGGCAGATAGAATTCCTGACCGATCTTGTCCATCTCTTCGCGAACAATGCCCATGACCTTGTTGAAGGAGCGCTGTCCCATGAAGAGATAGGAGTAAATCCCGGCAGCCAGCTGGCGGATGTATCCCGCCCGTACCAGGAATTTGTGGCTGGCGACTTCAGCGTCCGCAGGCGCCTCGCGCAGAGTAGGAATAAAGAGTTGAGACCAGCGATGCATAGTTAAGGGATCCTGGGGAATAGGGAATTGAATATTGTAAATGATTAGAGGACTGACCTCTGCCCAGGTGGCCCCGGACGCTCTCGTCCGGGCGGGCGAGCAAAAACTCGCCGGAACAAGTTGCCAGTAGCATGTGTAATGCGAGATGTTCGATGGGTGCGTTTTCCAGCCACCTTTGACTGGCGTTTGCCGCCAAGATAGAATCACCGTAGTCCAATGGCGAAAACGCGCTACCGTTACAACATCATGCTCCGGCCGGAGCCCGAAGGGGGATTCACTGCGCTGGTACCAGCTCTGCCCGGTTGCGTCACGTATGGGCGGACCTTGGCCGAGGCCCGGACGATGGCTAAGGACGCAATAGGCGGCTATATCGATAGCCTCAAGAAGCACAAGGAACCGATCCCCACCGACGACGAAACCCTGGTAGCGTCTCTAGATCTGGAATACTCCCACTAAGAAAACAGCCTCCGGAGTTTAATAGAAGCAGACTATGAACGAGGTTAGCCGGCATGGCGAAGCTACCTGCTGTTCGGCCCCGCGAGGTCGTTAGGTTTCTGGAAAGTAACGGCTTTGTTCTCGATCGCTCTTCGGGAAGTCATTTGTTTTTTATCATCCAGTAGCAAAGCGTCGCGCCGTCGTCCCGAAGCACAACCGGGACATGCCAAAGGGAACGCTGCTGTCATTGCTGAGGGAAGCAGGATTTACGCGAGAATAGATGATCGCATTCCTGGCCGACTAACCCGCCAACTGCTTTAAGATCTCTTTGCCCAGCTTCTGCGCCTCGCCGAAAAACTTCTGATATTCGACAAACAGGCGATTCAGCTCCAGAGATTTATCCGGACCAAGCTTTTTGCGCAGGATCATGTCGCGTACGTGCACGGGGTTAGGCAGGGTCGCGTCTTCCGTCAGTTCTTCCAAAGCGGTACTAGGATCGTAGTGATACATAGATTCATTGTAGCGCCGGCGTCCCGCCGGCTGTCTGGCGGGCGTCTCGCCCGCCCACCGGGCCGGTCGGAGGCCGGCGCTACATCATCTCCGTTCCCCACAAATCGTGCAGGTGGACAATTCCCAAAAGAGTGTGTGCACCATCAACCACCACCAGTGACGTGATTTTTTTTTCTTCCATCAACGCCAGCGCCGTCGCCGCAAACTCATTGGCGCTGATGGTTCTGGGGTTTTTTGTCATGCACTCATCCGCGCTGAGATCCAATACATCCTTGCCGCGTTTCTCCAGCAGGCGCCGAAGATCGCCGTCGCTGATCATTCCCACCAGGGTCTGGCCGTCCACTACGGCAGTCACGCCCAGCTTCTTGCGGGACATTTCATAGATCACATCCGGCATCCGGGTTTGTGGCGTGACCCGGGGGACGGCGTCGCCGGTGTGCATCAGCGATTCCACCCGCGCCAGGCGCTTGCCCAGTTTTCCGCCAGGATGCAAGTTGGCAAAGTCTTCTTCTTTGAAGCCGCGCTTTTCGGCCAGGGTCATGGCCAGCGCATCGCCCAACGCGAGCATGGCAGTAGTCGAAGCCGTGGGGGCCAGGCCAAGGCCGCAAGCTTCCTGGGCCACAGAGCAGTCCAGAGCAACATCCGCCGCCGCCGCCAACGTGGATATTTTTTTGGTTGTCTGTGTGGCGCGGGCGCCCTCGCCCGCGGCTCTTGTAAACACCGCATCCCCGGTCAAGCTGATCAGCGGTACTTGCAGCCGCTTGAGGGTTGCCAGCAGCCGCAGAATTTCTTCCGTTTCACCGCTTGCCGAAAGTGCGAGCACCACATCCCCTCGCACTACCATACCCAAGTCTCCGTGCACCGCGTCCACGGGATGCATGAACAACGACGGAGTTCCGGTAGAACTGAGAGTGGCCGCAATCTTGCGCGCAATGATTCCGCTCTTACCCATGCCCGTGACCACCACCCGGCCGCTGCAGGCGGAAATTAGTTCGACCGCTTTGACGAATGCGTCTGCCATAGGCCCCGCGATGCGATCGGCCAGCGCGCGCAACGCCTCAGCCTCGATCCGGACTACGTTTTCGCCAACGTGTTTCATGGAAGGAAAAGATGTTAGCAGAACCTGGAAGTCAGCACTTGGCAATTGACACTTGGCAATCAGCCCTGCGATTCAGAGAAAGGAGAGGCCCTGACAGCTGCAAGCTGACAGCTGCTTCAGAAATGATCATCCATACTCTGCACCCGTCCCGCCAGACTTCTGGCCTGGATGGCGCGGTCCCAGGGGCCCGCCTGCCAGTTGTCCTTTTGCTTCTCGGGATGAATCCAGGGCGGCAACGTGATTGAAAGATTGGCTGCCATGGCCGCGGCATACGGCTCATACAGCGAACGGAGTTGGGTTAGTTTCTCTTCGAAGGCGGCGCCCTCGCGCAGCTTTACTCCACGCCCAGCCAGGCTTTCGCGCAACCGATTCAGTTCCGGCGCGGGCAACCGGTCATCGGCGGCTGGCGCATAACGCGCATTCACTACCTGGGCCAGGTCAACCACGGCATGGCGGGCCATCGCGAAGGTAATCTTGGACTGTTCGAAGCGCAATCCGTCCACACCCGCGATCACCAGCGCGGTCGCATCCAGAATTGTGATCAGCGCTCCCAGCCAGGATTGATTGTTGTGCTGTGAACGAAAAAAACTCAGCACCGGATAAGAAAGATGGCTCTCCAATACCTCGGCTGCCCAGCGCTCCCAGTCCTTGAAAATCTGGTCGAGCACAGCCTGCTGCGGGCAGTTTCCAAACCGTGCCAGGAGCTCAGCCGCCGAGGGAGGGGAGCCGGCTCGGGCATCAAGCAGAGAAATTTCGATTTCGCGACGGGAGAATGATGAATAGATAGTCGGTAAGTAACCGATCACGACGCCCAGGAACGCGAAGCCCATACCGGCTTCGATTACCGCCAGGGTGCGGGCCACGCCGGAGCTGGGGATAATGTCCCCGTAGCCCAGGGTAAAGAAAGTTTCGCCGCTGTGATAGACCAGCACGCCAAAAGTGAGAGGCTCACCGCCTAAGCGGAAGTGTTCGCCGGCGCCATATTGCAGCAGGGCGAAACCAAAGATCAGCCCGGCTGCCCACAAAATCAGCAGGAAAATAAGCGACAACGGTCCGAAGTAACCAAGAAAATTCTCCCGCCGCGCCCGCGATGGAATGCGGCTCGCGAGTTTTCGGTAGGGAATCCAAGTACGCCGGTAGAACCAGCTGGTCAGGCGAAAGAAACTGCGCTGTACCCGGCGCGGCAGGACCACGGTCTCGAACGCATCCAGAAGGATGCCAAAGATCAAGACGATTCCGGCAATGGCGCAAACGATACGCATCAGGCTCGAATCAGTTCGGGCTTCCATCTCCCGCGAGCCGGGCCGATTTTCCCGAGGCTGCGGAGCGCCGGGCGGCATCCAGAATTTCAGCCACGATCACGTTGGTTTCCAGGGATGAAGGCGCGCCCGGCGCCGCTCCATCCAGAATGACCGCACGCAGCAGCGACAACGAATCGTCATAAGGAGCCGTGATCGGTTTGGCCGCCACCGATTGTTCTTCTCCTCCTCTTAGCCGCACGCGCAGGTCGTCGCGGCGGACTGTGATCACGTATCCAGTCTGGCCATAGACTTCCATATCTTTGCGATCGAACGGCCAGTTCCATGAGGCCTGGAGAATGGCCTGCGCCTTGGGATAGGTCAGGATAATAGTGGCCTCGTCATCCACTCGGGGATAAATTTCCGGCTTGATTTGCTGCGTAACCGCAGTCACCGAAGTGGGCCGCTGTCCATCCATAAGCCAGGTCATCAGGTCAGCGCCATAGCAGCCAAAATCATAGAGAGCCCCCCCGCCGTCGAGCTTGGGATCGCTGAGCCAGGCCAAAAACTCGGGTTGTACATTGATCTCTTTTGGTCCTTGGTGGCCATCGTGGACGACCACCTTGCGAATGTCGCCAATGCTCTTGTCGTGAACCATGTCGTAGGCGGAATGGTTGCTCCGATACCAGGACGTCTCGTAGTTCACCAGAACCTGGATCTTGCCTTCGCGCGCAGCGTCGGCGATGGCGTGTGCATCCTCGGCGCTGACCGCCAGGGGCTTCTCCATCATTACCGGGATGTGGTGGCGCGCGCAGATTTCCACCACCTTCCGGTGATCGTAAGTATTGGTGTAGGCCAGGACGGCTTGCGGATGAGTTTTCAGCAGCATCTGCTCGAGATCAGGGAAGAGCAGGCTACGGTCGAGATTGAACTTAGCCGCGTAGCGCGTCGCGACTTGCCAGTCAGGCTCGGCAATTCCGACAATCTGGATATCGCTGCGATGAAGTGAGTGCTGCAGGAACCCTTCGACGTGACCGTGGACCATGCCTGCGATCGCGACTCGGAGGGGCGTCGGGCCCACGGAGGTTTGTGCATTGGAGGTGGCTGTAATGAACAGGAGAGCGGCGAAAACGGTCGGGAAGAGTTTCATTGCGGCCTCTGCCGTATGGCTAAAGCGGCAATAGTAGCAGAATCACGGGGCGTGGCCAGTTCACGGCTTGATGTGTGCCGCTGCCAGCGCGTTCTGTACCGCCTGCAACTCTTTCAACACCTCACGAAGCCTGGTTGATTCCAGTGCGTTGGCCCCGTCCGATTTGGCTTCTTTGGGATTGTCGTGGACTTCCATAAAGATTCCATCCACACCTGCAGCCACCGCCGCGCGCGCCAGCACAGGGATGAATTCTGGCTGTCCCCCACTGACCGCGTGATCTCCGTCAGCCGCGGACGATGGCAGCTGGACCGAATGGGTGGCGTCGAACACCACGGGAACAAACTTTCGCATGATGGCCAGGGAACGCATATCGACCACGAGATTGTTGTAGCCGAAACTCGATCCGCGCTCGGTGACGAAGATTTTGTCGTTGCCTGCGGTGCGGCATTTCTCCACGATATACCGCATATCGGCGGGAGAAACGAACTGACCCTTCTTGATGTTCACCACGCGTTCAGTCATGGCCGCAGCCACGACCAGATCGGTCTGGCGGCAGAGAAATGCTGGAATCTGCAAGATGTCAGCGACTTCCGCAACCTTGCCTACGTCGGCAGTTTCGTGCACGTCAGTAAGGATGGGCACGTGCACTTCATCTTTCACTTTCCTCAGAATGCGCAAACCTTCCGCCAGGCCTGGTCCGCGATAGCTGCGAATCGACGTCCGATTGGCCTTGTCGTACGACGCCTTGAAGATGAAAGGAAAATTCAGTGAACGCGTAACGCCCTTGATCACTTCCGCCATGAACAGCGCATGCTTCTCGCTCTCGATGACGCATGGGCCGGCGATGAGAAAAAGATTTCCCGATCCGATTCTGACATTGTCGAGTTGAAAGGAAGTGGTCATGTTCGAACCACGGAGGACACAGGGGACACGGAGAAAATCAACCGGTCGAGAGCCTTCCTCGGTGTCCTCTGCGTCCTCCGTGGTTAACTATCTTTTGCCAACCTTTTCTGGCCGGTGGAACATTTCGACAGCGGAAGCCGCCTTCTCTGCCCGCCGCTTAAGCCCATGTTCGTAAGCGGCCCCGATGAAGGCTTTGAACAGCGGATGCGGTTCCAATGGTTTGGATTTGAACTCGGGATGAAACTGGCATCCGATAAAGTGAGGATGATCGGGCAGCTCCACCATCTCCACGTAAGTCCCGTCGGGCGTCGATCCGGAAATACGCAAACCGCCCGCCGTGAGCGTTTCTTCGTATTCGCGATTGAATTCGTAACGGTGGCGATGACGCTCGCTGATCTCAACCTTGCCGTAAATCCTGTAGGCCAGCGTGTCGGGCTCGATCTTGCAAGTCCAAGCCCCCAGCCGCATGGTCCCGCCTAATTCCTCGACCCCGCGCAGTTCGCGCAGTTTGTAGATCACGCGGTGCGGCGTCGCGGGATCGAACTCGCTGGAGTTGGCGTCTGCCAGCCCGCACACGTTGCGGGCAAATTCGATACAAGCGGTTTGCATACCCAGGCAAATGCCGAAATACGGGACCTTTCGTTCGCGGGCGTAACGGATGGCAATCAGCATGCCCTCGATGCCGCGCTTGCCAAAGCCGCCCGGCACCAGCAAACCGTCGTAGTCGGCCAGTTGTTCTTCATAAGTGCGGTCTCCGGTTTCGAGTCCTTCGGCTTCGATCCAGTTCAGGTTCAACTTCAGGTTGTGAGCCAGCGCGCCGTGGACCAGCGCTTCTTTCAGTGACTTGTAGGAGTCTTCGTACTCTACGTACTTGCCTACGATTCCAATCGTGACTTCGGCCTTTGGGTTATAGACCCGGTGAACGATTTCCTCCCAATCCTTGAGGTCGCGATCCTTGGCCTCCAGGCGCAGGTAGCGAAGCACCAGGGAATCCACGCCTTCACGCGAGAACACCAGCGGCACTTCATAAATTGATGCAACGTCTTTGGCGGTGATGACCGCCTCTTCTTCCACATTGCAGAACAGCGCAATTTTCGACTTGATCTCTTTAGAGAGAAACCGGTCGGTGCGGCACAGCAGAATGTCGGGCTGAATCCCAATGCTGAGAAGCTCTTTCACCGAGTGCTGCGTGGGCTTGGTCTTGAGTTCCTGCGCGGCGGCGATAAAAGGAACCAGGGTGACGTGCATGAATAAGGTGTGATCGCGGCCCAGTTCCTGCCGCATTTGCCGGATGGCCTCCATGAAGGGCAGCGATTCGATATCGCCTACCGTGCCTCCGACTTCGACAATGGCGACATCCACATCCTGCGCAACTTTTTTCATCGCGGCCTTGATTTCATTGGTGACGTGCGGAATCACCTGCACCGTCTTGCCCAGATAGTCCCCACGCCGCTCCTTGGCGATGATCTGTTCGTAAATTCTCCCGGTGGTCCAGTTGTTATCGCGAGAAAGTTTTGCGTGGGTGAAACGCTCATAGTGGCCCAGGTCGAGATCGGTCTCGGCGCCGTCGTCGGTGACAAATACTTCTCCATGCTGAAATGGCGACATGGTGCCGGGATCGACATTGAGGTAAGGATCAAACTTCATCAGGTTGACTTTGAGCCCGCGACTTTCCAGCAGGCAGCCAATCGAGGCTGCCGCCAGTCCCTTGCCCAATGAAGACACCACTCCCCCGGTCACAAAGATGTACTTTGCCGACATCGATTCCTCACCTTAAATTGTCTTTGAAATTTTGTGCAGGATGGGTGCACGACCAATTATGCCAGAAATGTTTTCAGGTGACTAGAAATTTTTCTCTCGGCCGCCTCGCGTCGGAGAGATGGAGACCGGGCGTCCCGCCCGCGCGACGGGCGAGACGCCCCTCCTCCATCTTCCTGGCGAAGATGATCCTACGGAGTACACTGGCTAATGAAGGCTGCATCTAAGTAGTTGACTCTATGCGTCACCTCCATCGTCTCGCGATCGGCCTGGTGGCGGGAACGACGTTGTTCCTGTTGGCGGCCACGCCCGCCCTCTCGCAACAACTCGCCAAGCGCCTCATCCTCAAAGATGGCACCTACCAGCTGGCCACCCGGTGGGAAGTGAAAGGCGAGCGCGTGCGTTACCTGAGCGCGGAGCGCAATGAGTGGGAAGAAGTCCCCAATTCCATGGTCGATTGGGCCGCCACTGACAAGTACGAGAAGGACCGCGCCGCGGGTAAACCTGCCCCGGAAGCGGTAGAGCTCGACAAGGAGTTAGAGGCGGAGCGCCAGGCTGACGAGGCCAGATCGCCGCATGTAGCGCCCGGCTTGCGGCTGCCCGACGATGGCGGCGTGATTTTGCTCGATACCTTCCAGACCCAGCCCCAGCTGGTCGAACTGCAGCAGAGTAGCGGCGAGCTGAACAAGAACATGAAGGGCAACATTCTGCGCGCGACCATCAATCCCATTGCCAGTGCCAAGCAGACCATCGAACTGCCCGGCTCTCATGCCAGGATTCAGGCGCATGTCACCGTGCCCGCGATCTACGTCAATCTCGAACAGCAGGACCAGCTCGATAAAGCCACCCAGATCGCCGAGAAATCAAAGGAAGAGCAACTGGCCTGGGACCGTTTCAAAATCGTGCGCCTGCAAGGCAACAAGGACAAGCGCATTGTCGGCGACATCAAGATCGCGATCTACGGCAAGGTCAGCCAGGAACAGAAGCTGGTGCCGACCACCGAGACCAAGCTCACAGGCGGCTGGGTCAAGGTCACTCCATCGGGCGACCTTGAGCCGGGTGAGTACGCGGTGATCGAACTGTTAGGGAAAGATGGAATGAACCTGTACGTATGGGACTTCGGGGTGAATCCGTCAGCTGGGGCCAACCCCACTGCCTGGCGTCCCGACGCTTCCGCCAATCCGGTCCCCGACAAGCCCAGGGGGCTGGAGAAGAGGTAGGGGGGAATGAGCAACCGGCACCAGGCAATTGGCCTCAGGGGCCTTTGGCGACTGGCGTCCTCGTTTCGTCCCTTACCCCAGGGAGATCCACCAGGTTTTGTGGAGCCGCTCAGATCGTCCGTAGAACTGGCCAAATGCCAATTGCCAAGTGCTGATTTCCACTGCACCAAAACCGTTGACCCTCGCCGCACCTGCCATTACACTGGCGTCGATTTTTCTTACCGCAGGAACCGCCCTTGAAAGTTTATCGTCCCACGCGCCAGTTGCTGGCCGACGTCGAACGTTTGCTCGCGGCCAGTAGGCCTTCCGCACATCACTCTCCGCTGGAGGAGGTGATCGATTTGCTCTGCCGCGGACGGCACTACGCCTGGGTCGGCATCTTTCTGACGGTCGGCGAAGGCGCGCCCCAGCAGTCTTTGGGTGCAGGCCGAGACGCCCCAGGTGAAGTGGCGCTGCCGGAAACGCGCTCCAAGATTCTGATCGCGATCAAGTTGGCTTCGCGGGAATTGGGAGTGCTAAGCGTGGAGAGCGATCGCGAGGGTGCGTTCGGAGCGGAAGACCGGGTACTGCTCGAAGGCGTAGCCGATTCTCTGGCACGCTTCCTTACGGGCCGGGGGAAGTATCTGGCCCGCAAGGCGCGCGCCGATGTATCCCGTCTGGCCATGTAGGCGCGAGCCTCCCGCTCGTGCTCCCTCATCATGAAGCCGGCTGCCTCAACCCCGATTCAGTGCAGTTCGAGCTTGCGTTGATCGCTTTCTACGACCAAGTCAAAGTCAACGGCGTCGGACAGGAGTGTCCGACCCACACTGAATCAGCCCAACATCGCAGCTTCTTCCTGAATTCGTTCCCATGCCTTTTCAACATGCCGCACCGTCGTGTTGGTCTGGCCCACACAGAGCCGCAGGGTCAGACGATTGTCGAGCCGGGTGTGGGTAAGATAAAGATCGCCACTGCGGTTGAGGTGATCCATCAGGGACTGGTTGACTTCATCTCCGCCCCGGTGACGGAAGCACACCAGGTTCAAGGGCACGGGTGCGGCCAGTTCGAAGCGGTCGTCTTTCCTCACCCAGTCGGCAAACTGCTGCGTCCATGCGACATGCTGCCGGATGTGGTGCTGCAGTCCTTCCACTCCATAGTGCCGGATCACGAACCACAGCTTGAGCGCGCGGAAGCGCCGCCCAAGTGGAATCTGCCAGTCGCGGTAGTCAATCACCGCCCCGGTTTCTGTGGCCTTGTTGCGCAAGTATTCCGGCAGCACGCTCAAGGTCTGGATGAGCGCCTTGCGGTCCGCAACGTAGAAGCAGTCGCAGTCGAAGTTGGTGAACATCCACTTGTGCGGATTGAAGCAGTAGCTGTCGGCCAACTCCAGGCCGGCATGGGTGTGGCGAAATTCCGGACAAAGCGCGGCCGTGCCCGACATGGCAGCGTCCACGTGCAACCAGAGTTTGTGCTGGGCACAGATGCGGGCGATCTCAGGGACGGGATCAATCGCATTCGACGATGTGGTGCCCACAGTGGCGCACACAAAAAACGGGACCAGGCCCGCTCGGCGGTCCTCCTCAATCTGTCGCGCCAGCGACTCCGGACGCATTGCGAAATGTTCGTCAACCGCGATCAGGCGCAGGTTATCGCGTCCGATGCCGGCGATCTGAGCGCCTTTTTCCAGGGAAGAGTGCGCCTGGGACGAAGTGTAGGCGACCAGCCTGCCATCGCAGCCGCGCCGATTGCTGCCAAAGTTCGTGGTCTTCTCCCGCGCCGCCAGGAGCGCGCACAACGATGCGCTCGAGGCCGTGTCCTGGATCACTCCGCCCCCGCTGCTGCTGGAAAGAAACTTCTGCGGCAGGCCCAGCATGTGGACCATCCAGTCGAGCACATGCGTTTCCAGTTCGGTGCAGGCGGGGCTAGTGGCCCATAGCATTCCCTGCACCCCCAGGCCGGAAGAAAGCAAGTCGCCGAGAATGGCGGGGCCGGAAGCGTTCGAAGGAAAGTAGGCGTAAAAGTTGGGCGATTGCCAGTGCGTGATGCCGGGCAGAATCAGTTTCTCAATGTCAGCGAGAATCGCGGGAAAAGGTTCGCCTCGTGCCGGCGGATCGGCTGGCAGCGAAGCCCGGATCTGCCCCGGCGCCGCGCGCGAGAGCACCGGATACGACTCAATGTGCGAATAGTAGTCGGCGATCCAGTCCACCACAGTATGTCCGTGGCGCCGGAATTCCTCAGGGGTCATGTGAAACGTCTTCTCGCCAGGCATGCGCTCTCCCTACCAGCGGGGATTGTGTGGGTCGGACACTCCCTTTCGACTTCGCTCTCGGCAGGCTCTGTCCGACGCTCTTTCCTTCGTGGACCTTGGTTTCCCTGGTGGTGATGCTTCTAGCCGGAAGCTCAAACCAGCTGTCCGAAATAAACCCGGGTATCGTATTCGAACGCGACTTGACCATTCATCTGATGCGCATCAAACGTCCGCTGCAATTCGCGTAGCATCGGGGCATAGGCCGGATCGCCGGCCTGCGGCGTGTAGGAGGACGACAGCAACCGTCCTTCAAGAGCGGGATAATCGAATTCCTGCTGATAGTCAAAGGTCCGGAACTGAAATCGCGAGGGTGCGAAGAACGTTTCTATCTGCTGTGTGGTGCGCTCGGAGCGAACATCCTGATAGTCGGTGCCGTACTCCACCAGCAACTGCTCGTAGGCGCGGAGGAAGGGCGTTGATCCCGTACGCCGTTCGTTCCACAGCAGCACAGTCCAGGCGGCGGGCCGGCAGATTCGAATGAACTCGCGCCGTGCTTTTTCGCGATCGAACCAGTGCGCCGCCTGCGCCGCGGTGACAAAATCGACAGCGTGGTCGGCGAGGGTTGTGCCTTCGGCTGTGCCCGGCACGCTGGTGAAGCGTGAGTGGGCGCGAAGAAATTCTTCCCCGGCCTGGCGCATCTCGGGGTTCGGTTCTACGCCGAAGACACGGTTGCCGTTCTGCAGCAGCATGCGGGTGAAGATGCCGGTTCCGGAAGCAATATCAGCAATGACGGAAGCGGCACTGAGGCCACATTCGTTCTGCAGCAGATCGATAACCGCCGGTGGATAGCCCGGCCGATAGCGAACGTAATTTCCCACGCGGGATGAAAAGCGCTGGGTCGAATCCTGCACGGCCATAAAAATAGTTTAACCCGGCGATGCCCGCGTAGGGGACGGCGCCCTCGCCCGCCCGGCCGAGCGATATTGGGCGGTCATTCGCCCAAATCCTCCTTAATTGTTAAATTAGAAGTCTTCAATGCGACTCGTGGTCAAAGTCGGTACCAGGCTGATCGTCCGGCAGCGAGGCCGGCACCAGCGTCGTCATCGCTCGAGTCGGCCATGCGCAGGCTATTTCCTGGGCCGTCGAATGCAAGATCGGAATTTATTGTCCTGCCCAGAAGAGGAAGTCTCCTGATGGCAACCAGCATTCGAACTCCCAGTTCGACTCGGGACAAGCTGCTGCGCGCAAAGCATGCCGCGGCTCGTCTGGCGCAGCTTACGACCGCGGAGAAGAATGCCATCCTGCTCAGAATGGCGGACGCAATTACGGATAATGCCCGCAAGCGTTACCGAAGCGAACCAGGCGGACCTGAACTCTTCTGGCTTGACCGGTGCCATGCGCGACCGGCTGCTCCTCACCCCGGACCGTATCGCGGCCATGGTGTCGGGCGTGCGCGAGGTGGCCAGTCTTCCGGATCCGGTTGGTGAGACCATCGCGGAGTGGACCCGCCCCAACGGTTTGCATATTCGCAAAGTGCGCGTGCCGCTGGGGGTGGTGGGCGTCATCTACGAATCGCGGCCCAACGTGACCGTGGATTGCGCCTGTTTAGTGCTGAAGACGGGAAACGCCATCGTGCTGCGCGGCGGCAAGGAAGCAGCCCACAGTAATCAGAGGCTGGTTGAAGTACTGAACCAGGTGGATGGAGTTCCCGAGGGTGCAATCGAGTTGCTGGATTCGAGCACTCGCGATTCAGTCCATGAAGTGATCAAGGCGCGCGGCCTGGTGGACGTGCTTATCCCCCGCGGGGGGCCCGGCCTGATTTCCTATGTCGCGGACAACGCCACCGTGCCTGTGATCGAGACTGGAGCAGGGAATTGTCATATTTTCGTGGACGAGTCCGCGGATTTCGAAATGGCGGACGGTATCGTAATCAATGCCAAGACCCAGCGTCCGTCCGTGTGTAATTCAGCCGAGAAGCTGCTGGTGCACCAGCGCATCGCGGCGGAATATGTTCCGCGCATCGTGAAGAAGTTGCTCGATTGTGGAGTCGAAGTGCGCGGGGATGACGAGACCCGGCGCTTGGCCGCCGCAATGCGTGTTGGCCCTGCCGAAGCTCAGGACTGGAGCGAGGAATATTTGCGGCTGTGCCTCGCGATCCGGGTTGTGGCCGGCATCGACGACGCGATTGCTCACATCAACCGCTACTCCACCAAAAACTCGGAAGCGATTGTGACCCGCGATGAAACCCAGGCGCAACTGTTTCTCAGACAGGTGGATTCGGCGGTAGTGTACTGGAATGCTTCGACCCGCTTCTCCGATGGAGGGGAGTTCGGCTTTGGTGCGGAAATGGGCATCAGCACCCAAAAATTGCACTGCCGCGGACCCTTCGCCCTGGCGGAACTGACCTCGGCAAAGTACCAGGTAACGGGCAACGGACAGGTACGGTAGAGCTAACAGTGTGGGTCGGACACTCTTGTCCGACGCCTTTGACTTAACGTTTTTGACTTGCGTTTTAGACTGCCCAGCCTTAGATCAACAGCAAAAGCGTCGGACAAGAGTGTCCGACCCACACATGTGTGAGAGGTGAACGACGTTGTTGCAGGCCGGCGAAATGGCGCCCGATTTCGATGTTCCAGTCCTGATTGGCGGTGTAAGAAAGCAGTTCCGCCTTTCGGAGCACTGGAGTCGACATAACCTGGTTCTGGCTTTTTATCCGGCAAACTGGGAAGCGGTCAGCGCCCAGCAGATGATCCGCTACCAGGTGGAACGAGAAAAGCTTCAAGCCCGGCAGGCGGAAGTGCTCGGCATCAGCGTGGATCACATCATGAACGCGACTGCCTGGGAGCGCGAGATCGGCCCCTTTGATTTTCTGTTGGGCAGCGATTTCTGGCCGCACGGAGAAATCAGCCGGACGTATGGCGTGTTGCGGGAAGCTGACCCTCACAAGGGAGCCAGTGAGCGCGCTGTTTTTGTGCTCGACAAGGCCGGTGAGATCCGGTTTGCCAAGATGTATCCCGTGGACCGACTTCCGGATCTCGACGAAACCTTGGCTGCGCTGCGTGACCTTGGAAGAATGTGAGAAACGGCGTGTGTTACTGCGCCCGTTCAGGAGCCCGATGAAATTTATTTCCGCAGCGGTTCTTCCCCTTGTTCTTTTCTTTATTCTTTTTCTTTCCAATGTGGGTGGAACCTCTCAATCGACCTCTTCTGCCCAGGACGCAACTGCCGCGCCCCTTGTCGGCTTCCACAACTCGGCCGGCGAGTCGGCCCTGGAAAGCCGCTTCCTGGCCGTGCCCGACCCCAAGCTCGCCGAAGAACACCTGCGCGTTCTGACCCAGGCGCCGCACATGGCGGGCACTCCCGAGGACAAGGCCACAGCGGACTACGTGGCCCAGAAATTCCGCGAGGCCGGCCTCGAAACTGAGCTGGTCGAATACCGCGTCTGGATGAACTACCCGGCGGAAATCAGTGTAGACGTGACCGCCCCGGAGGGCGTCACCATGCATGGCCCCACGCGGGAGAGCGTGAACGGCGATCCCTACCAGGATGATCCCCGTGTGGTGATGCCGTTCAACAGCATGTCGCCGTCCGGTGACGTGGAAGCGGAGGTGGTTTACGCCAACTACGGGTCACCCGCCGATTTTCAAAAGCTCGAACAGATGAAGATCGATGTAAGAGGCAAGATCGTGCTGGTGCGTTACGGGCAAAACTTTCGCGGCGTAAAAGCCTTTGTGGCCCAGGAACATGGCGCAGCCGGCGTACTCATCTACTCCGATCCAGCCGACGACGGCTGGCGCCACGGAGATAAATACCCGCAGGGTCCCTGGCGCCCCGACACGGGCGTGCAGCGCGGTTCCATCGGATACATGTTTCAATATCCCGGCGATCCCACCACCCCGGGGATTGCCTCGGTGCCCTCGCTGGAAGAGTCCAAACGCACGCCTCCCGAGAAGGCGGCGCAGTTGCCCCGGATTCCCACCACGCCGCTCTCCTACGCGGACGCATGGCCCATCCTCGAGCATCTGGGCGGACCGGATTCGCCGCGCGAGTGGCAGGGTTCCTTGCCTTTCACCTACCACGTCGGACCCGGCCTGACCAAAGTAAAGATGCATCTTAAGCAGGACTACCACTTCCGCACCATCTGGGACGTGATCGGCCGGGTGCGCGGGAGCGAGCTGCCGGTCGAGTGGGTGGTGGCGGGCAACCATCGCGACGCCTGGGTTTACGGCGCGGTTGATCCCAACAGCGGCACCGCCGCGATGCTGGAATCGGTGCATGGCATCGGCGAACTGCTGAAGTCAGGCTGGAAGCCGAAGCGGACGATCGTATTCGGCAGCTGGGATGGCGAAGAAGAAGGACTGATCGGTTCTACGGAGTGGGGCGAACAGCACGAGGCCGAACTGGCCAGCGCCGTGGCCTACTTCAACATGGACGTGGCGGTGTCAGGCCCGAAGTTCGGGGCGTCGTCGGTGCCCACGCTCAAGCAGTTTATCCGCGAGGTGACCAAAGTCGTGCCTAGTCCCAAAGGCGGCATGCTCTACGACGAATGGCGGAGGAGTAGCCAGTCGGGGGCAGAGGCCGAACGCAGGCCCACGCAGGATATCGGCAGTACCGACCGTGTCCCGGCTGCGGCAGGCCGTGCCGACCTGCCGGTGGGAGACCTGGGCAGCGGCTCCGACTACACCGTTTTCCTGCAGCATCTCGGGGTACCTTCCTCGGACGTGAGTTCAAGCGGATCGTACGGCGTGTACCACTCCGTGTTCGACAACTTCAACTGGTTCAAAAAATTTGGCGACCCTGACTTTACCTACGAGCAGGAGATGGCGCGGGTGTTTGGGCTGGAAGTCATCCGCATGTCCGACGTCGATGTTTTGCCCTATGACTACGAAGAATATGGCAAGGAAATCGGCGCCTATGTGGAGGCCGCGCGGAGAAAATCCGACACTGTATTCGGCGGGCAGGCGCCCAGCTTTGCCGAGGCCATTCGCGCCGCCCACCAATTTGAACAGGCAGGAGTTAAAATCCGCCGCAAGCAGGAAAATCCCGGGGATGGTTCCGCCCGGCTCAATCAGACGTTGCGCTCGGCCGAACGTGCCTTGCTGATTCCAGAGGGGCTGCCGAACCGCCCCTGGTTCCGCCACGCCATTTATGCTCCGGGCCAGTACACCGGCTACGCTGCGGTGGTCATTCCGGGAGTGAACGAGGCCCTGGACAAACGCGATCGGGAACGGACCCGGCAGCAAATTGCACTCCTGGCCGCGGCACTGAATCGGGCGGCAAAGGTATTGGAGGAGTATCGCTGATGACGCCCGGTACGGCCGTGCACGAAATCCTGCGGACCTTGCCCTCCGCCGCGGGCGCCACCTTCCTCGCCCTCTTTCCCATCGTGAATCCGTTTGGCGGGGTGCCGCTATTTTTCGCATTGACCGCCGACTTCTCCGACCGCGAGCGCAACTGGACCGCCCTGAAGACTGCCCTGTACGTGCTGGGCATTCTGGTGGTCTTCATGTTCTTCGGACGCTTCGTGCTCAATTTCTTCGGTATTTCCCTGCCTGTGCTGAAGATTGCCGGAGGCCTGATTGTGGCCCACACCGCCTGGGGCATGGTGACGGCTTCAGCCCGCATCACTCCGGCCGAGACGGATGAAGCTGCCGAAAAGAGTGATATTTCTCTGACTCCGATGGCGATGCCCATGCTTTCCGGTCCGGGCTCCATTGGCGTAGTCATGGGCCTGGCCGCACACGCCGATAGCTTGACGACCTACGTGGGCATGGTGATCGGGATCGCAGCCCTCGCCCTCAGCGTTTACCTGTTCCTCCGCCTGGGAGGCCCTCTGGTAGCGAAGTTGGGCCCTGGGGCGGTCGCCGGCATCACGCGCATCTTTGGCTTTCTCATCTTCGCCGTTGCCGTGCAGTTAGTGTGGGACGGCGTGGCGGATTTCAAACAGTAGAGTAGAGTCCAGCTGGGGTGGTTTGAGCATTCGGGAGAAATCGATGAAGCTAAGTGCTCTCAGGACGATTGCCCTCACAACCGTCGGGTTGGTTGGCATGCTGGCGGCGGCGTTACAGGCGCAAGTACAGGACGCCAAAGTTCCGTATCCAAGCATGGCCCCGCTTGACCAATACCTTATGGAGCGAAATGCTGAGATAGCGCTGGCGAGGAGCGCTGCTCCGCAGTCCATCTCACAGGACGCCGAAATCATGGTGCTCGGACAGCACGGTTACGAAACCGCGGTCAAAGGCAAGAACGGTTTCGTGTGCATGGTGTGGCGATCATGGGCCGCCGGAACCGACGACCCCGATTTTTGGAATCCCAGACTGCGGGGTCCGATCTGTTTCAACACGCTGGCTGCGCGATCCCAAATTCCGCTCACTCTCAAGAAAACCGAGGTGATCTTGGCTTCGCGATCCAAAGACCAGATGGCCGAGGCCATCAAAACCGCTTTCGACAGGAAGGAATTGTCGACGCCGGAAACCGGCGCGATGTGCTACATGATGTCAAAGCAAGGACACTTGAGCGATCGCGACGGTCACTGGCATCCCCACCTGATGTTTTTTCTTCCACTCACAGACCCTGCGGTTTGGGGCGCAGGCCCGCCCGGCTCTCCGGTTCTGGGAGTTAAGTCCACTCTGGACCAGTTGACACTGTTTCTGATTCCGATCAGCCAATGGTCGGACGGAACGGCTGCCCAATGAATGAGCACTGACGTGCGTTCCCGGTTGGGCACGCCCATCTGAAGTAGATTTTCTGAGCGACGGTGCCCCATCTTCATATTCTTGCGATGTGGCTTTCCGAGCTTGGCCACTGCTCCCGAGCGACGGGCAAACCGGAGCAAATTCTAGGTAAAGTTAGCGCTAGGGGGTGGACACGCGAGGATTGTGAGTCGAGGGCGCCGTCGCCCCGCGGGTGTGCAAGAGCCAAGCTACAGCCATAAGTGATCTTCCCACCCAGGGCATGGCAGCCGAAGATTGCCCTGCCATGTCCTGCGATCCCGAATCGGCTGTGCCTGAACCCGAAACTTTTTCTGCCCCAACCCAACCGGTCGAAAGCTGCCCTCCCCCGGAACAGCTCGAAGCGGCTCCGTTCGCAGACCGGGAATGGAGACCGCGAGGAGAGGAGCTTGCTCCCGCCATCTATGATTCCCAGGTACTACAGGAGCGGGCGCGGGAGTGGGATCAACGAGCCGATCCGGGCTACGGGGCGCCAGAAACCGCGCCTGGGGACGAAATGTCTCCTGACCTTCGGTGGGCGCCCGACCGCCCCCGAGGGTTGGGTGCTGAGCAATGGCTTGCTGCCCTGCGCGGCCTGTTGGCCGAGAACTATAAACCCTTGTGCCAGAGTGCGGCTCTGATGGCGTTTGGAGCGGCTCTGGCGCTATTGGCGGTAGGCTTTATTCATCGCCACTCGCCCCTTCCAACCGGTCTGCAAACGCAGAGGCCGGAGACTATAGGGCCCCAATCTCCACCAACCAAGGCGCGGCGGAAACGACCGCACTCCCCAACCAGCCTGCGCGATGCCGCCAAGCGTCTCGCCAGCCCGAAAGAGCAGTCGAACCTCGTACCGCTGAAACCGGCGGCGGGGATCAAAGTCGTGCCCGGAATAAGTCTGGCTTCCGAGCGAGTGGCAGCCGAGCGCCAACATCGCCCGGATTTCAGCAGCGAGAGAGATTTTGTTGCCCGGGATACAGTGACCCGCTACGGCAACCAGGGTGCGCCTGCCCCGAAATAACTTGCAGGCACGGCATTGCGGCGGCTACTTCAGGCTGACCAGCTTCTCCACCAGCTCCGAGTAGTCCTTCTTCTCCAGCCCGTGCACCTGCTTGTTGTACTCGTCCACCTTGCTGGAATAATTCATGGAACAGAACTTCGGGCCGCACATGGAGCAGAAAGCTGCTTCCTTGTAGTAGTCGTCGGGCAGAGTCTCGTCGTGCATGGAACGCGCCGTTTCAGGATCGAGCGACAGCGCAAACTGCTTTTCCCAATCAAACGTGTAGCGGGCGTAGCTGAGCGCGTCGTCGCGGTCCTGGGCGCCGGGACGATGCCGCGCCAGATCAGCCGCGTGCGCCGCGATCTTGTACGCAATGATGCCGTCTTTCACGTCCTTTTCATTGGGTAACCCTAAGTGCTCTTTGGGCGTGACGTAACACAACATAGCGGCGCCGTGCCACCCGATCATGGCCGCTCCAATGGCCGAAGTGATGTGATCGTAGCCAGGCGCAATGTCAGTCACCAGCGGGCCCAGGGTGTAGAAAGGCGCTTCGTAGCAGAGCTCTTTTTCCTTGTCCACCTGCTCTTTGATCTTGTCCAGTGGCACGTGCCCAGGGCCTTCGATCATGACCTGCACGTCGTACTCCCAGGCCTTCTTGGTCAGCTCGCCGAGGGTTTTGAGTTCGGCGAACTGGGCTTCGTCGCTGGCGTCGGCAATACAGCCAGGCCGCAGGCCGTCGCCCAGGGAGAACGAAACATCGTGCTTGATGAAGATCTTGCAAATCTCGTCAAAACACTCATACAGGAAATTTTGCTTGTGATGATGGGCCATCCACTGTGCCAGAATCGCCCCGCCGCGGCTGACAATCCCGGTGATGCGCTTCGAAACCATGGGCAGATATTGAATCAGAACGCCGGCGTGGATGGTCATGTAGTCCACGCCCTGCTCTGCCTGCTCTTCGATCACTTCCAGCATCACGTTCTTGTTCAGGTCTTCAATGCGCTTGACTCGCGAGATGGCCTCATAAATAGGCACCGTGCCGATGGGCACGGGAGAATGGCGCAGGATGGCTTCGCGAATCTCATGGATGTTGCCGCCGGTGGAGAGGTCCATCACCGTGTCAGCGCCGAAGTGCACCGAGGTGTGCAGCTTCTTGAGCTCCTCTTCGATATTTGAGGTCACGGCAGAGTTGCCGATGTTGGAATTGATCTTGCACAGCGAGGCCACGCCAATGCACATGGGCTCCAGTTCGGGATGATTGATATTGGCCGGAATAATCATCCGCCCGCGGGCGACTTCGTCGCGCACCAGTTCGGGCGCAAGCTTCTCGCGGTGCGCGACGTACGCCATCTCTTCGGTGATGAGTCCCCGGCGCGCGTAGCGCATCTGGGAAAAATTGCCGTCGGCATTGCTGGCTTTGCGGCTGGCGATCCACCCCGCCCGGGGCCGGGGAACACTGTGTCCATTGCTGCCGTTCGTGGAAGTCATAATGACAGTTTTTCCTTGGCGTTTCTTCGAAGATTATACGCCGCATGCCGGGGATGATCTGTAGCGCCGGCGTCTCGCCGGCTGTCGGGCGGGCATCCCACCCGCCCCCTGGGGCAGGATGCCCCCGAGCCAGCCGGCAGGATGTCGGCGCTACAAACGCACATCGGCATGACGCCCTTGGACACCAAGCCTCGACCTAGACAGCACATAACATTTTCCCAACTTGTCCGTCTAAGCCCGAGGCCCTAGAATCAACAGTTCTTTTCCATGAGGTCAACCATGCGCACGCTCTATCTTCTGCCCGTAATCGTCTTGTTGGCGGTAGCCAGTTTCGGTCAGACCACTGCTCCACCTGAGGTCAATCTCGACACCATCGACAAGACTGTGGATCCCTGTGTGGATTTTTACCAGTATGCCTGTGGCAACTGGCTGAAGACGGCGGTAATTCCGCCGGACCAGACGTCCTGGGTGAGCTTTGTCGAGATTCGGGAGAGAAATTCCGCCGTCATGCGCGAGATCCTGGAAAAAGCCTCGGTCGCCACTGCGGGACGCGATGCCATCACCCAGAAGATCGGCGACTACTACGGTTCCTGCATAGACGGAACTGCAGCGGACGCCAAAGGCGCAGCGCCCCTCATGCCCGAACTCAAACGCATCGCGGGAGCAAAAGACAAGGCTGCCCTGATCGAAGCCGTGGCCCGGGTGCAGTTGCTTGGGCCCAATCCGCTGTTCAATTTTTATTCCTCTCCTGACCTGCACAATGCCGGCGAGGTGATCGCCTACATTGACCAGGGCGGTCTGTCATTGCCCGATCGCGACTACTACCTCAAAGATGATCCCAAGATGGCGGCCGCGCGCACCAGCCTGGTGGAATATGCCACCCAGTTGTTCACCCTGAGCGGACAAGCACCCAAGCAGGCCGCAGATTCGGCGCAGTCCGTGTTGCGCATCGAAACCGCCCTCGCCAAGGCTGCCATGGACCGCACCGCGCGCCGCGATCCCAAGACCCGCGATCACAAAATGAGCCGCGATGAGGCCATTGCCCTGGCGCCCAATTTTCATTTGGACCGTTACTTCGCTGCCATGGGCACGCCTAGGTTTACCGAGTTGAACGTTTCCAATCCGGATTTCTTCAAGCAGGTGAATGGCGTGCTGGAGTCGGAATCGCTCGACGCCCTGCGTACCTACGTAAGCTGGCATCTCCTCGATGGTGCCGCTCCCTGGCTTTCCAAACCCTTCGTGGACGCCAACTTCAAAATGCAGCAAGCCCTGACCGGGCAGTCGGAAATCAAACCCCGCTGGAAGCGCTGCGTGAGCGCCACGGATAACGCGCTAGGCGAGGCCCTGGGGCAGCGCTACGTGGAACAGGCCTTCGGCGCCGATGGCAAACAACGCATGCTCAAGATGGTGGACGCGCTGGAAAAGAGTCTGGACCAGGACATCCGCACCCTCCCCTGGATGACGGAGGAGACGAAGAAGCAGGCCAAAGTGAAGCTGGACGCCATCCGCAACAAGATCGGCTATCCCGATGTCTGGCGTGACTATAGTTCGCTCCAGATCGTGCCCGGCGACCTGCTGGGAAATTTTTTGCGCGCCAACGAATTTGAGGCCAAACGCCAGATTGCCAAGATCGGCAAGCCGCTGGACCGCAACGAATGGCAAATGACTCCACCCACGGTGAATGCCTATTACAGTCCGCCGCGGAATGAAATCGTGTTTCCCGCCGGCATTCTGCAGCCACCCTTCTTCGACAAGCAAGCGGACGATGCCATAAATTTTGGCGGCATCGGAATCGTCATTGGCCACGAACTGACTCATGGCTTTGACGATCAGGGCCGCAAGTTCGATCCCCAGGGCAATCTGCGCGACTGGTGGACGGCTCAGGACGGCACGGAATTTGAGAAGCGCGCCAGTTGCATCGCTGATGAATACAGCAATTTCGTCGCGGTGGACGACCTGAAACTCAACGGCAAGCTGACCCTGGGCGAGAACACGGCTGACAACGGTGGCGCTCGGGTCGCACTGATGGCCCTGGAGCAGATGATCGCCGACGGACAGGCGGGCCCGGCAGCGCAAACTATCGACGGCTATACCCCGCAGCAGCGTTTCTTCCTCGGTTTCGGGCGTGCCTGGTGCGAGAAACGTCGTCCGGAATACTCACGTATGCTGGTCAGTGTCGATCCCCACTCGCCCGGCAAATATCGCGTTGACGGCGTGGTGCAGAACATGCCTGAGTTCCAGAAGGCGTTCAACTGCAAGGCCGGTCAGCTCATGGTGAGGGAGAACGCCTGCCGGGTGTGGTGACGATCAAGCCCTTCCACCTAGTGTAGGAGGTACGTCGTCCCCCCTCAGGGGGGTTAGATGGCCCCCGCTTGACATATTCCTATATAGGAATATATTATGCGGTTTCATGGCACGAGCGGCCACCACGTCGGATGCCTTCAATGCGGTCGCCGAGCCGCGGCGTCGCGAGATTCTGAACTATCTTGCTCTGCAGGCGCGGCCGGTTGGCGACATTGCTCTGCGCCTCGGCCTGCAACAGCCGTCGGTCTCGAAGCATCTGCGGGTGTTGCGGGATGTGGGATTGGTCCACGTACGGCGCGACGGCCGGCAAATGCTTTATCGGACCAACGCTCATGCCATCCAGCCGCTCCATGAGTGGACGAAGACCTTCGAGCGTTTCTGGCAACATCAGCTGAGTCGGGTGAAGAAACTTGCCGAAGCCAAGAACATGCTGGATAAAGGGTGATCAGAATTTCAGCCAGGAGGAACGATGGTTGCGACAGGAGCAGGGATCGAGAATTTGACACTGAACCTGACCGAGGAGGTGCATGTGCGTGCCTCGCTGGAGACCACGTTCGTGGCACTACTCGAACAGCTCGGGCCGGAGAATGACACGCCCGACGGTAAGCTCATGCCCATGAAGATTGAAGCGTGGCCGGGCGGGCGCTGGTACCGCGACCTGGGCGAGGGCAATGGTCACTTCTGGGGACATGTGCAGGCCATCAAGCGGCCCACCTTGCTCGAAATCACCGGACCGTTGTTCATGTCCTACCCCATCGTCTCCAACGTGCAATACCGGTTGAGTGAGTCCGAGGGCGGAACCCTGATCAAGTTTCACCACACTGCGTTTGGCCTTATTGAGGACGAACACCGGCAGGGGGTGGTGAAGGGCTGGACGCATATCCTGGCTCGTGCCCGCGCGCGGGCTGAAGCCAGTCGTCCACGATGAGTGTGGTCCGGACGCGCCCGCGCGACGGCGGGCAAGGGAGGGCTCTATGTGTCCAGCCTGTATGGCGAGCGCGGCCCTGGTGGCCGGCAGCGTGACCACGGCCGGCGGGGTGGCCGCATTTGTCGTGAATCTCATTCGAAAGAATGTTTCAAAGAATGCAACCAGGAAGGAGAAATGACAATGACCCCAGAGACGAGCAAGAACGAGAAAGTGGTGTCGCAGGCTGATTGGCGGGCGGCCCGGAAGGAATTGCTGAAAAAGGAAAAGGAGTTCACGCGGCTGCGTGATCAGCTGAGCCGGCAGCGCCGAGAACTGCCCTGGGAGGCGGTGGGAAAGCAGTATGTATTCGATGGTCCGAGGGGCAAGCAAACGCTCAGCGACCTTTTTGGCGGAAAGAGCCAGCTGATTGTCTATCACTTCATGTTCGGCCCGGGATGGAAGGAGGGTTGCCCCAGTTGCTCGTTCCTGGCAGATACTTTCGACGGCGCCGCAGTGCACCTGCCCCAGCGTGATGTGAGTTTCGTGGCGGTTTCACGGGCGACCCTGCCGGAGATCGAAGCCTTCAAGAAGCGCATGGGGTGGCGCTTCCATTGGGTGTCTTCGTCGGGGAGTGACTTCAACTTCGACTATCACGTTTCGTTTTCAAAGGACGACAAGGCGAAGGGCAAAGTTTATTACAACTACGACATGACGGATTTTCCCTCCGAAGAAGCTCCCGGCGCGAGCGTGTTCTACAAGAATGCATCGGGCGAAATCTTCCATACTTATTCGACGTATGCGTCGCGGACTCGACATCCTGCTGGGCACGTACAACTATCTCGACCTTACGCCCAAAGGGCGCGATGAAGATGGCCTTCCACATTCGATGGCATGGGTCCGCCATCACGACCGCTACGCCGACGCGAATCTCGTCGGCATCAAGCAGACCTAGTCCCTGGCCTGCGAAATCCGGGGTGTCGTGCTGCTCGGCCAGGAGCCGGAGGTCGTCGCTGCAGGCAAACCGGAAAACGAATCGGCGGGAGCGCCGTTCCTTGGGACAGCCGGCAAGGGCTGCCCCCGCCTGTTCAGAACTGGCAGTCCTGCGTTGACTTTGTTTCCGTCTCGCCCCTAAGATGGCTCACCCGAAGTCAATCGCGGGCGTTGCGGGCAATCTCTTCATGGGCGAAATGATCGGTCAAACTATCTCCTACTACCGGGTGATTGAGAAACTCGGTGGTGGCGGGATGGGTGTGGTTTACAAGGCTGAAGACACCCGCCTGCATCGCTTTGTTGCCCTGAAATTCCTTCCCGAGGACGTTACCCGCGATGCCACCGCACTCTCCCGCTTTCGCCGCGAAGCGCAGGCGGCGTCTGCGCTCAATCATCCCAACATTTGCACCATTCATGACATCGGGGAAGAAGGCGACCAGGCCTTCATCGTCATGGAGTACCTGGAAGGCGAGACCCTGAAACATCTCATCGGCAACCGGCCGCTGGAGATGGAGACGCTGCTCTCGATCGGAATTGACGTCGCCGAAGCTCTCGATGCCGCTCACGCCAAAGGCATCGTGCACCGCGACATCAAGCCGGCCAACATCTTTGTGACCACGCGCGGAGCCACCAAGATTCTGGACTTTGGGCTGGCCAAGGTGGCGCACGAAGGGAACCGGGCGCTTAATCCCACGGACGTGACCAAAACCGAGGACGCGAACGCGCACCAGCACCTCACCAGTCCGGGGTCGGCGCTCGGTACCGTGGCTTACATGTCGCCGGAGCAGGTGCGGGGCAAGACGCTGGATTCGCGTACGGATCTATTTTCTTTTGGCATCGTGCTGTATGAGATGGCAACCGGCACCGTCCCGTTCCGCGGGGAGACCTCCGGAGTGATCTTCGACGCCATCATGAACCGCGCCCCGCTGGCGCCAGTCCGGCTAAATCCGAATCTGCCGCCCAAGCTGGAAGACATCATCAACCGCGCCTTGGAGAAAGACCGCGAGCTGCGTTATCAGCATGCGGTCGATATCAAGTCGGAGTTGCGGCGGCTGAAGCGGGACTTGGAGTCCGGGCACAATTCAGCGGCCAGCTCCTCTTCCGAGCCCGCTTACAGCGGAAGCGCTGCGCCTGCGGAAGGCACATCTGCTCCGGCGCACCGAACGAGCGGGTCGGCGCGCGTGGTTGCTTCGGTTTCGTCTGGAGCAGTAGCGACAAGTCCAGATCCCCCACCAGCGCGTTCGTCATCTCGGAAATTCATCCTTCCCTCTGCTGTCGTTCTCCTGCTGGCAATCCTTGCCGGCGGGTTCTACTGGCGCAAGCATCAGAGCGTGCAACTGACGGACAAAGACCAACTCATTCTTGCCGACTTCACCAATCAAACCGGCGATGCGGTCTTCGATTCCACGCTGAAGGAAGCGCTGGCCATTCAGCTCGAGCAATCCCCATTGCTGCAATTGGTGAGCGATGCGGAATTGCACAGCAACCTGCAATATCTGGGTCAATCGGGCGCACAAAGAATTACGCCGGAACTGGCGCAACAGCTTGGTCAGCGGCTCGGCGTGAAGGCCTATCTTTCGGGGACCATTGCCAATCTGGGTCCGTCCTATGTGATTTCGATCAATGCGGTAAATTGCGCGACCGGAGAAGTGTTCGCGCGGGAGCAGGAGACCGCATCGGACAAAACCGCCGTTCTGCAGGCCGTTTCCAAAGCTGCCACCGCGATGCGGGCGCGCCTGGGCGAGTCGATGGCTTCGATCCAGAAGCTCTCAACGCCCTACACCAACGTGACCACGACTTCGCTGCAGGCTTTCCACGCGTTTTCGCTGGGCGAAGAGGAGCATCGCATGGGCCGGGATTTCCCCCAGGCGTCGTCCTTTTACCAGGAGGCCCTGCGGCTCGATCCCAGTTTTGCCATGGGTTACGCGCGACTGGGCGTGGCCTACGGGAACCAGGGCGCGTTCACCAAGGCCATCGAGTATCTGAAAAAAGCTTATGACCTGCGCGAGCGCGTGACCGAGCGCGAGCGAATGTACATCGAGTCGCAGTATGCCCTGCAGCAATTCGATTTGCCCAAGGCTCTGCAATCCTACAAACTCTTTGTGGCGACTTACCCGCGGGATGCTGCCGCGTGGAACAACCTGGCCAACGCCTACGGGCTCGTGGGCGACCTGGAACAAGCCCTTGCCGGTTTCAAGAAGACCTGGGAAATTGCCAAGTGGAACAATGTCGCCGCCAACAATGCGGCGGGTACGCTTCTTGGCATGGACCGCCTGCAGGAAGGCGAGCGCTATCTGAAAGAGGCGGTGGACATGGGCGGCAGCGACGACACCAACTACCACAGTAACGCGATGACGGACGATTTCCTGTCCAACCGGCCGGACTGGGACAAGCATGTGCAGTGGGCTGCAGTCCGTCCTGACGGTTTTAGCATCGAAGCGGGCGCGGCGACCATTTACTTTTCCATGGGCAAGATGCATGACGCCGACCGGCTATGGGAGCATGCGGCGCAAAGAGCGGAGCAGCAACACCTGCCCGATGCCGCGGGCGGAATTTATTCGGTCAGGGCCTTACACGATGCCCTGGTCTCGAACTGTTCGGCGGCTCGCGATTCCGCTCGCCATGGGCTGACTCTCGACCATTCCACCGCGACTGTCCCCGACGCGGCCCTGGCTCTGGCCCTGTGCGGGGAGACCGGCCCGGCACTGGCGGAAATACAACACCTGGCCGCGGAAGTGCCCAACAATACCCTGGTCAACGAAATTTACCTGCCTGAAGTGAAGGCCGCCGTGGCCCTGATGCAACATCACCCCGAGCAGGTCGCCGCACTTCTGTCTCCCGCCGCTCCCTACCTGCTGGTGTCAAAAGTTCCTCACCTGCAGGGCCGGGCATCTTTGGAGCTGAAGAATGCGCAGCAGGCTGTGTCGGATTTTGAGCCCGGCATCCGCTATCGCGCCCTCTCCTTGGGTGAAGGCGCGAACGGGACATCGCAGGTCCCCGACTACGGCCTCAGCCTGCTGGGAACGGCGCGGGCCCAAACCCAGACCGACCCGGCGGCGGCCGCCAGGACCTACGAACAGTTGCTCCTGCTCTGGAAGGGTGCCGATCCTGATTTCATCCCCGCACAGGAAGCCCGCCGGGAACAGGCCGCGCTGTCGGCTCTGGGCAAGAACTAGGAAAAGCGCGGCGTCGCCGATTCTGGTAGCGCCGGCATCCCGCCGGCATCCTGCCCTCGGAAGGCCGACGCCAGGAACCAGCCGAGCCCAGCGATCAGCCCAAAATCCTCAGTGTCCGCCAAATCCTTTGAAGCCCTTGCGGCGCTGCTCGCTGTAGCGGTGCAAGGCATCGTTGATGATGGGATAGGCTTCTGCCGCGGGCTGGATTTCGTCCACTTCCACCGCTTTACCTTCGAGCTGTTTGTAATCCTGGAAGAAGCGCCGCAGCATGAGTGAGCGGTGAGGCGGCATCTCCGCGGCCTCCTGGTAAGCGTTGAACTCCGGGTCCTGGGTAGCCACAGCGATGATCTTGTGGTCTTTCTTTCCGGTATCGATCATGGTCATCAACCCGATGGTGCGCGCGTGGATCAGCGTCAGCGGGACCACCGCTTCCTGGCACAGCACCAGCACGTCGAGGGGATCGTCGTCTTCTGCCAGCGTCTGCGGAATAAAGCCGTAATTGGCAGGATAGTACACGGCGGAGTAAAGCACACGATCCAGCTTGATCAGCCCGCTGACCTTGTCGAGCTCATATTTCACGCTCGATCCGAAGGGGATTTCGACGATGCTGTAGAACTCCTGCGGCAGCTTGTCGCCCGGGGTCACGTCGTGCCAGGGATGGATCATGGAGCCTCGCTGGGTACATAGACTGCTGGCATTATATCGGCCATTCGGACATCTTGACCCACGCCAGCGGCAGGAATAGAGTCGTAGTTCGGTGGCTATTTATGGCGGGCGAAACCCGGAAATATCTTAAGTTCGGCGGGGCGGTAGCGTTGATCCTGCTCTCGATGGGGTATCTGGCATACACCGGAGTGCAGGAGAGCAAGAGCTATTACGTCACGATCAAAGAGTTGCGGGGCATGGGCGACAGCGCTTACAGCAAGCACTTGCGGGTGGCTGGAAATGTCCAGCCCGGTTCGATCAAACGTGTGGGTACGCGAGTAGAATTTTTGCTGGTGGAAAACGATCAGCTTCTGCCCGTGGTTTACAGCGGAACTGAAGCTCCCCCGGACACTTTCAAGGACAACTCCCAGGCCCTCGCCGATGGCAGCTTTGGACGCGACGGCGTCTTCCACGCCAAACAGCTGCAAGCCAAGTGCGCCTCCAAATACGCGCCTCAGCAGCCGGGGCAGTCAGCCACCATGTAGAACGTAGGCCCGGACTCCCTCGTCCGGGCGGGCGAGCGAAGCTCGCCTGGGTTGCAGTTGAATTTTCCAGCCGCCGACTCTTCTTCATCCTTGATCAATACCTCAATCCCTTCCGAACCGCTGCGGAGCTTCGCTCCGCCAGGCGGGTGAGGGCACCCGCCCCTACGTGGTATCTTCCACTTACGTGGACGTTTCTCCCATCATCACGCTGACCGGCTTGGTGAAGCAGTTCGGCCGCTTCGCCGCGCTCCGCGGCGTCAGCGCTGAATTTGCCCCGGGAAGTCTCTATGCCATTCTCGGCGACAACGGAGCAGGGAAGACTACCCTCTTGCGCGCACTCGCCGGCCTGGCGCAGCCGACCCGCGGCAGCATCTCGATTCTGGGGACAACCGATGTGCGGAGGGTGTGCCACGAACTGGGTTATATGGCGCATCCTTCGCTGCTCTATGACGAAATGAGCGGCATGGAGAACCTGCGCTATTTCGCCGGGCTCTATGGCATCACCGATGCCTCGCGCGGCGCGGCCAATATGATCGCGGTAGGCCTCGATCCCAAGCTGGCCCGCCCAGTCGCGCAATATTCGCAGGGCATGCGCCAGAGATTATCGCTGGCGCGGGCAGTGCTTAACGATCCCAAGATCCTGCTCCTGGACGAGCCTTTCTCCAACGTGGACGTGCGCTCGGCGCGCGCCATGGTCACCCTGCTGGCGCAGATGCGCGACACCGGGAAGACGATCTTTGTAGTTACCCACCAGGCTGCCTTGCTGGAGGAAGCCGCTGACGAATTTGTCTGGATGGAAGCGGGGCAGATCACGCATCGCAGCCGCGACCTGCAACCGGTGGAGTCGCGATGAGCAAAACATCCGCTGTTCCATCGGGGGTAACCGGTGCAACCTTAGCCAAGGACCTGCGGCTGGAGTGGCGATCGAAGGACGCCATCAACTCCATGTTGTTCTTCGCGCTGCTGGTGGTTGTAGTTTTCAGCTTTTCTTTCGATCCCAACGCCGAAGAATCGCGGCAGATCGCTGGCGGACTGGTCTGGGTGGCATTTCTCTTTGCCGCGGTGGTAGCGCTGAACCAGACCTGGGCGCGCGAACTGCGCAATCAAGTCCTCGACGCCTATCGAGTTTCGCCGGCCCCGGCGAATTCGCTTTTCCTGGCCAAGGCGCTGGGCAACTTTATTTTTGTCGCGGTGCTCGAAATTCTGATGACGCCGCTCTTCATCATGTTCTACAAACTGCGCGCGCTGGGCCCAGCCTGGCAGTTGCTTCCCATAGCCGTGTTGGGGACTTGGGCCCTGGTGGTGAATGGTACGTTTTTTGCCGCCATGTCCCTGCGTACCCGCAGCCGTGAGATCATGCTGCCGCTGCTTCTGTTTCCGGTTTCCATTCCCGCGCTATTGGCCATGGTGAATGCGACCACGGCGATTTTGACCGGCGAACTCTCCGCCAAATTCTGGATTGTGTTGCTTAGCACTTATGACGTGGTGTTTACTATCGCTTGTCTGCTGTTATTCGAACTGGTGTTGAATGCGGAATGAAGGCTGACGCGAAATAGATTCGAATGACGATGAAACGGTTATTCCCCATTTTCGGATTGCTGACCGCCATACTGTTGAGCTTCGCGCTCTATGAAGCGCTGGTGGCTGCTCCCACCGAGCAGACGATGGGCAACGTGCAGCGCATCTTCTACTATCATGTGCCCTCGGCGTGGACAGCGTTCCTGCTCTTCTTTATCAACTTTGTCTGCTCCATCCAGTATCTGGTGCGTCCTAACCCGGCCGCCGACAAGGTGACGAACTGGACGGTGATAGCAATCGCGATCCTGGCCTGTGCCGCTGCCTTCGTATATCGCCCGTTGCCGGAGGGCATAGAGCCGTCGTCGGTGGCCACAACGGGGCTTATGATCGCGGGCTTGTATTTCCTGATCAAGAAGTATTTTTCGCGCGAGCGGGCGGACGCCCTGGCCGTGGTCAGCGCCGAAGTCGGCGTCGTATTTTGCACGGTGGTGTTGGTGACCGGGCCGCTATGGGCGCGTCCGGTGTGGGGCATCTGGTGGACCTGGGATGTTCGCCTGACCTCCACCCTGGTGCTGTGGCTCATTTACATCAGCTATCTGATGCTGCGCCGATTTTCCACCAGCGGGCAGACCCCAATCCTGGCGGCAGCCCTGGCCGTGTTCGGCGCGCTCGATGTTCCGCTGGTTTATTTTTCCATCTGGATATTCCGTACCCAGCATCCTCAACCCGTGATCGGGGGCGGCGGTTCCATCGATCCGCGCATGTTGCATGTGTTGCTGATCAACTGGCTGGCATTCCTCTGCTTTGCCGCGCTGGTTTGCTGGTCCCGCTATCGCCTGGAAATTCTGCGGAGAGAAGTAGAAGAAACCCAGGCCCTCGAAGCCCTGCTCGAACCCCGGAGCCCACGATGAATTTCCTCTATGCCGCTTATGCCGCCACCTGGATCATCCACATCGTTTATCTGGGCACTCTGGTGCGGCGCTATCAGCGCCTGAGCAAAGAGATTGCGGAGCTGAAGAAATAGCAATTAGCAATTGGCAATTAGCAAAAGCCGCGACGAACTGGGTGGCTAGGTGCCGGTTTCAAGACGTGATACGGCCCGTCACGACCACGGGGCCAGCAGATTGAGGAATTGGAATCAGGTGGGAAGACACTAATTGGCAAAAACCAACTAGGACCGCGTTTTGGCCAAGTGCTAATTGCCAAGGCCAATTGCTGCTCTATCTCGTCCCGCTGCTGAACTCCGCGGCCGCATTGGAGCGCAGGAACTCGTACTCTTCGATCATGGCGGCCACGCCGATGCTGGAAGCTGAAGGCGAACTCTCCAACCGCATCACCCGGGCGATAAAGCGCACCCGCACAGGTTCGGTCAGAGTGACGTGGGGCGGAAAGGTCATGGTCACTTCAATGCGGGAGCCCTCGGCCAGAGGACGGTCCAGATAGAAAAAGACCCCGCGCGCGCTGACGTTCTGGGTTTCGGTCAGCAGGTCGCGGAGACCGTTGCCGGCCACCCGGACTGACGCCGGTAGGCGCATGTCGAAGCGTCGCATGGTACGGCGTTCCTGAGCCGCAGGTTGCATTGAACTCTCTCTTCGCAGATGCATGAACCCTGTTTCACCCAAAATTCACCCCAGACTGCAGGCACCTTCCAGTGACGGAACAACCCCTGGCGCCAGATTTACTTATTCAACAATAGTTTGCAAGCGTAAAAAAGCAGCGGGGAACAGACTCGGTTAATGCGACAACAGTGGGGAGGGCCTCGGGGGAGGGATCCTTAAAATGCAGAGTTAGCCGAAGCACCGACGGTTGCACGCACGATACCATCGGCCACCGTCCAAAATATAGCGCCTTCGATCATAGCCAGTAATGACTTGCACAAACTCGCCGTGGTTTCTCATAAGGATACGAGTGAAAGAATTTGCATGCCGACGCACCGTTCTGACCTCGGAATCCCGATTTTCTTCCACGCGCACGACAGTTTTGTGTTTTCACTCGGCATCTCAAGTAGTTGCTAGCCGCATCTGACCATCGCAGGATGTGGCGCCGGTGCGCGGCTTGACAGGCTATCCGTCAGATGTTTAAGTAGTTACTTAATTTTTTTGCCCTTATTCTGGTGACCAGTATGCATGCCGCCTGGCGGGAGTGCGCCGGGCCGCCGCGTGTGTGTGCAGTCTTTACTTTCCTCTCCATGAATTGGGATATTCGGAGGAGCTAGTGACATTGAATTTCCGGGGGTTGGGAACAAGATATAGCCCTGTCCTGCTGTGGTTCGGGTTGCTACTACTAGGGGGGTTGGCGCTGCACTCAGGGGTTTCGCGGAACTTGACCGCTACTGGCCGGAGCGCATCCATCCCGGAAATCTTTGCCGCTCCTGATCTGGCTTCAAGCCGCGGCAGCGTCCATGTGAATCTGGGACACCTTCCCTTGCGCTTTGAGCCGAATCAGGGACAAACCGACCCGAGGGTCAACTTTCTGGCGCGCGGGGCCGGCTACGGCTTGTTCCTGACGCCAGACCAGGCCGTGCTGACTCTACACTCGCCATCCAGGAGACCGTCCGCCGTGAGCATGCAGTTGGCTGGCGCAAATCCTGCCGCGGCTGCTACCGGGGCCAGCCCCCTTCCTGGCAAGAGCAACTATTTCATCGGCAACGAGCCGGCGAAGTGGCACCGCGACATTCCGCAATTTGCGCGCGTGCGTTATCAGGATGTCTATCCCGGCGTCGATCTGGTGTACTACGGCAACCAGGGACAGCTGGAGTATGACTTCGAAGTCGCTCCCGGTGCCGACCCGGGTTCAATCGCGTGGCGATTCCAGGGTCAGGACAAAGTCAAGCTTGATGGCAAGGGCAATCTCGTTCTAGCCACGGGGAACGGTGAAGTACGGCTGAACGCTCCACGAATCTACCAGCAATTTGGGGCCGAACAACGGCCGGTTGCGGGAGGCTTCTCGTTGCGGGAGGACGGCAACGTTGGTTTCGAGCTGGCAGCCTACGATCGCCGCCGCGCACTGGTGATTGATCCAGTGTTGACCTACTCGACATACTTTGGCGGCAGCGGCAGTGAAGCCTGTTCCGGAATTGCGGGGATCGTGATCGCAGGAGTCCTTTCGCCGCCTTCAGGATGTCCGGCGATCGCACTCGACGCCTCCTCCAACATCTACTTTGCGGGCACCACCACTTCGGCAGATTTCCCGGTTGTTCCAGCGGCCTCGGCTACGCCCCCGGCGTTTCAGACCGCACTGGCCGTGGCGCCGGACGTTTTCGTTACCAAGCTGAACGCAACCGGATCCGCGGTTGTGTTCTCCACCTATCTGGGTGGCGACGGCGTCGATACCACCGCCGGAGTGGCAGCGGATTCTGCGTTCAACGTAGTAGTGGTGGGCACCACGACCTCCAGTAATTTTCCCACCAGCACGTCATCAGCTTTTCAGGCGAACCGTGCCGGCGCGGGCGCGCATGCTTTCGTGAGCGAACTGGATCCGGTTGGCGAGACTCTTTTGTACTCCACCTATCTTTCGGGGAGTGGAACCGAATCCGCGCGCGGGCTGGCGCTCGACCCCAGAAACAAGATTTACGTCATTGGCACCACTACTTCCACTGACCTGCCCGACGCGACTCATTCATTTCCCGCCACCCTGGGCGCGATTCAGACCGCGTCGCTGGGCACGAGCCAGTTTTTTGTCAGCAAGATCGATCCGACCCTGATTGGATTTCCCAGCCTGGTTTATTCCACGTACTTTGGCGGGGGCGATCCGGTTAACGGAGTCACCTTGGGCGGCGCCATCGCCCTGGATGCGAACGCGAATGTGTACATCACCGGCGGTACCAACTTCCAGCACACCGGAAACGCAACCACGGATTTTCCCATTCTTAACGCTTACCAGGGCTGCCTGGACACCTCGCCGCCGGCCACGCCGCCCACCACCGCTCCCAGTTGCTCCACCAGCGTCACCGCTCCGGACGCCTTTGTGGCCAAGATCAATCCGGCCGCTTCCTCGGGTGCGCAGTTGATTTACTCCAGTTACCTGGGCGGTACTGGGGATGATGTGGGATACGGCATCGCTCTCGATTCCGGCCTGAGTGTTTACATCACCGGATCAACCTCCTCGACTGACTTCACCATCCCGAGCAGCACGACGCCCTTCCAAAGATGCCTGGACAATCCAGCGAACCCTTCACCTTGTCCGACAGGAGTCACCGCCAGCGACGCTTTCGTAGCCAAATTTGGAACCCCGTGCACTGGTTCAACCTGTACAACTACGACTTTACCTTTTACATACTTCTCCTATCTGGGCGGCTCGGGGACGGACGTGGGGCTGGGCATCGCGGTGGACAGCCTTCAGGGTGCCCGCATTGCCGGCTGGACCAACTCTGGCAATTTTCCGACTCCCAACAATCCCATTCAAGCGGGCTTGAGCGGGCCGGTGGCAGCCTTTGTGTCGCGCATCGATACCACCGCAGCTTCGACCGTCGCCCTGGGCCACTACGGTACCTACCTGGGCGGGGGCGGTAGTGATTTCGGGACGGGCATCGCCACCGACGCGCAGGGCAGCACCTACGCCGTGGGCGAAACTGCCTCGGGCAACTTTCCGACTACTGCGAACGCCATCCAAGGCAGTCTCAGCGGCGGCTCCGACGTGTTCCTGACCAAGCTGGGACCCACCCTGAGCTTGGCTCTCACTGAAACTGTAGCTCCCAATCCGGTGGGTGTGGGCAATAACGTTACCTTTACCTACAAGATCACCAACAATGGGGACCTGACCACCGGCATCATCTTTACCGACGTCATCCCCTCCACTGCCACTTTTGTTTCTGCCAACAGTGTTCCCGGACAGTCGAGCTGTCCGGCGCCGGTTACGAACAGCACCGTGACCTGCACCGTGGGAACATTAAACGGCGGAGCAATTGCGACCGTGACCGTGGTGCTGGCTCCCACTCTGCCAGCCACCCCGGCCCAGCCTGGTTCTGTCAGTGACGGCGGGAAAGTCAGCATCTTCGGCACGCCCACGGTGGTGACCCCCGCTCCGCCACCGGCGGTCGCGGTCGTGAACAATTTCAGTATTGCGGTTTCTCCGGCGACGGCCACCGTGGCCGCCGGCATACCCGCCAGTTTCACGGTAACGGTCACGCCCACCGGGAACTTTCCGGAAACGGTGACTCTGTCTGCTTCAGGTGCTCCCACAGGTGCGCAGACCACATTTCCCAACGGCACATCCTTTACCAATTTGAATAGCGGACCGCAAAGCCGCCAGCTGGTGGTCAACACCACGGCGCGCGTGACCACTCCGGCCAGCCTCTTCCACGTCGGCGGACCTTTCTACGCCGCGCTATTCCCGATTTCAGGACTGGCGCTGCTGGGCGCCGGCATCGGCGGCAAGAAATCGCGGCGGCGGCGCGTGTTGATGACAGCGCTGCTAGGGTGCTTCTTCACCCTCGTCGTGTTCCAGATGGGTTGCAGCTCCAGCAGCAGCACCTCGACCACCACTGGAACTCCGGCAGGCACCTACAATCTCACCGTCACCGCCACTTCGGGTTCAGCCACGCGCACCCAGCAGATTGTGCTGGTAGTGCAGTAGGGGCGGTCGCCGCCTGCTGAACTTGTTTCAGGTTGCCAGTTTCTGGTTTCGGAAAACCTGAAAGACATTTCGGGAGTCGTCGGCTTTGTCGTTCTCTTGATACTAAGCAGGATGGGCCGGCAAAGGGTGCTAGCCAGGAATATTAACGCCACTCACGAAACCCCCGATGTGAGCGGTGAGAGCAACAACCACGACGGTCAGGACTTCCATCGGCAGGTAGTAAGCCGGCAGCGCAGAACGAGAGGCACCGCCCCGCCGGGAACCGATCCACGCAACCACGCAGATTAGAAAACCGGAAGCCAATCCCAGGGCGACGTGGAGAAGCAACAGCCCTTTCAGTTTGTGCCCTCCCAGTTGCCACTGCCAGGCCGCGATGCCGGTAGCAAGCGTCGGCAACACGAAAAGAGCAGCGGCGAGGATGTTTAGGCTCGCGGCCGCCGCCAGAGTGGTGCGCTTCGTGTCCTTCCTTGCCCACCTGGCCGCAAAGTCAAAAGCGACTCCGGTCAGAAAGAGTGCGATGGGAAAGTGGACGAGCACGACATGCTGTGCATGTTTCGCGAGCAAGGCCGCCCTGGGATCAAAGGGATTCACGAGGCATCTACTCCACAACCACTTTGCCGGTCATCTTCGGGTGAATCGAGCAGAAGTACGAATAGGTGCCGGGCTTACTGGCCGTGAACGTAAACTTTTCGTCCGTGTCGAGCACTTTGGATTTAAAGCTCTGGTTGTCGCTGACCACGGTATGGGGAATATCGTCGCCGTTTGTCCACGTGATCTGTGTTCCCGCCTTCACAGTGAGCGTTGCCGGCGTAAAACTGAAGTTATCAATCTTGACCTCCACCGCCGGGGAGGACGCGGCGCGCGCCCTCTCCAGTGTTGGAAGCGCGGCCAAGGCCAGCACCATTGACGCTGCGACACCAAAAATCCAGCTACCTTTTTTCATTCTTCCTCCTTGAAAGTTATGGCTATTTTCTTTGGTGTGAAACATCCGCCTATTCGAGCGTGGAATCAATCAATGCCAGAGCGTGCCGTTTGCGCACATAGTTCACATCGGTCACTCCCAGCAGACTTCGCAACTGCTCTGCCGGAACCTTCATCGGGCCCGGGGACGGCGCTGCTCCCGGATGTGGTTGCGGGAAGGCGGTTGAGGTTGCGGTGTGGAAGGTGACGTTGCCTTCCACCTTCTGCATGGTTTGATGAATGTGTCCGTTCAGGACGGTCACCGAGCCGAAGCGCTTCAGGTAGGAAAGCGCCTGCGCGCTATCGTCGGTGCCCCATCCCCACTCCGGATAAATGTTCCACAGGGGCATGTGCGCGAACACAACCACGGGCGTGCTCTTGGACAGATGCTTGACGTCGTCTTCCAGCCACTCCAGTTGCTCCGCTCCGAGCGAACCCATGCCTCCAGCCTTCAGGTTCATCACGTTGACCAACCCCACGAAGTGCACGCCCATTTTGTCAAAGCTGAACCAGCCAGCGCCTTTTGTATTCTTGCCGTAGCGCTCGAGGTATTGCTTGCCGTTATCTTCGAGAACGTCGTGCTCACCAGGAACGAAGAACACGTCCTTCGTGGGTGCGGATTGAAGGATTTGGTCCACGGTGTCGAACTCACTTGGTTTCGAGAGATGGCTGATGTCGCCGGTGTGCAGAATAAATTCAGGAGGAACCGGCAACCCATTGATCTTGGCGACCGCGGCCTTTAGAGTCGCAATCACGTCCGTGTTCGCAGGCTTGTTGAATCCCATGTGGCTGTCGCTGATCTGGACAAAGCTGAGTTCACCCCGGGCTGCCTTTGCGATGTGCGAAGGATCGTCCAGGCCGTAGGACTTCAACACTCCGCCTTGAAGCACACAGAGGGCTCCAGTCCCGGCCCAGGCCATGCATTTCAGGAATCCGCGGCGGTCGATACCGTCGCGCTGGTGGTCGAACACGATTGCATCGTTGTTTTTCTGCGCCATATCTTTTTCGCCTTTCTTTCTGAACAAAATCGAGTTCGTTCTGGTTTCATGGTGCAGAACCAGCGATACCTGCTTTTATTCCAGAAAAAAGTTATTTTGGCGCGGTGGGAATAAATCGATAGTTTGCTGGTTTAATCTTGTGTGAGTGTCGGAAGAGCACCCATTGCCGGGTTCGTTCGAAGAGTTGGCTATGC
The DNA here is from genome assembly GCA_963758435.1 of Terriglobia bacterium. Lineage (GTDB taxonomy): Bacteria > Acidobacteriota > Terriglobia > Terriglobales > Acidobacteriaceae > JAIQFF01. The sequence continues at coordinate 484,776 of CAVWVN010000003.1, forward strand.
CGCTCTTTGAGCGGCTCTACAATTTTGCCCACTGGCTGACGCAAAACCGGGAAGAGGCCGAGGACCTGGTGCAGGAGACCTACGCCAAGGCCCTCAAGGGGTTCCGCTCGTTCCAGCCGGGCACCAACTTTCGCGCCTGGATTTATCAGATTTTGCGTAATACGTTTCTGACTTCCCGCACCGGGTTGAGGGCAGCCGCGACGGTGCCGCTGGAGCTCGAAAGCGACTCCGAGACGCTGCCCGCCGTCAGTGACAACCCCGAAAGCATTTTGCTGCAGCGTTCGGATCAGCAGCTGGTGCAGGAGGCTTTGAGCCGGTTGCCCGTGGCATATCGCGAGGTGTTGCTGCTCTGTGAATTTGAAGAAATGTCGTATCAGGAAATTTCCACGACTCTGGGCGTTCCGATGGGCACCGTGATGTCGCGCCTGTCTCGCGCCCGCCGGGCTTTGCGGAACACCCTGCAGGAATTGCAAGGGAAGGGGCTGAGGGTTTGATGGTTGCCTAAATCATGGCCTGCGAGCGTTGGACTGAAAAACTTGATGCTTACTTCGACGGAGAACTTCCGGCTGACGAAGCGCGCGCGTTGGATGAACATTTGCGCGGATGCGCCAGTTGTGCTGCCGAGGGCCTGCGCAAGGTCCAGCAGAAGCGCGCGGTCCAGGCGGCCGGCCAGAAGTTCACGCCCGACCCGGCTTTCCGCAACCGCATTCAGAAGAGCATCGCAGCCCCGAAGTCATCTCTAGGGGGGCGGCGTTGGTTTCCGGTTTTCGTAACTGCGATCGCTGCCGTGCTGGTTGCCAGTATTTTTCTTCTTACTCAGTCTCATCGCAGCGGCGAGCGACAACTGATCAGCGAACTGGTGGACCAGCACGTGGCAGCGCTCGCCAGCTCCAACCCGGTTGATGTTGTCTCCACTGACCGGCACACAGTAAAGCCCTGGTTCGAGGGCAAGATCCCCTTCACCTTCAACCTGCCCGAGCTGCAGGGTTCAGCTTTCACCCTGATCGGTGGCAGGGTGGCCTACGTCAACCAGTCGCCCGGCGCGGAATTGATTTTTCGCGTGCGCCAGCACCAGATTTCGGTCTTCATTTTCCAGGAGCGGGAACTGGGAGCAGCGCTGGGGAACGAGACCGTGCGGACCGCCCTTTCTTTTGAAGTCCGTTCCTGGTGCCACAACGGCCTTTGCTATCTCGTGATCGGCGACGCCAGCGCCCAGGACTTGAACCAGCTCAGCGAGCTGCTGAAAGCGGCTGGCTAGCGCCTCGCGGTGCTGATAGGCAGATGCTTAACAGTGCGATTGATCTCCCCGGCAGCTCCACCTCGCTCTTCGCCATCCGCGGGTAGCGGTCCCGCTGTAACCGCGTCTTGCCTCGCCCATGAAGTCACCCTCGATATGTAACGCCGCATTACGGGGGTAACGTTGCGCCGTTATGGGTGCGTGGCTACGCTGACAGACAGCCCCAGTCCACTCGTCATGCGGCGAAGGAGTTCCACTTCGAAGTATCAGCCCGGTGCCGCCGCGGGGAAGACGAGTCGGGTTTTCCGGCCAGGAGAAGCTGGACGATGAGTACAGAGACAATTCCGGGAGTTTCGCGGGCAAGGATGCCCATGCGCAGGGTCCCTCGCTACAAGCTGACCGTACCTCTGGAACTCACCGTACTGCGCGCAGGCGTCCCTGACAATATTCGAGGACGCGCCCTCGAGATGGGTGAGGGCGGGATGGGAGTGGTCGCCTCCTCACAGCTCCACCTGGGCGAGTCGGTCCGCGTCGAGTTTCTGCTCCCGCATATGACCTCGCCGGTGCGGGCCACCGCGGTGGTGCGCTACCAGCGCGCACGGTCCTTTGGCCTCCAGTTTCTCCGTCTGCCTGTCGAACAGCAGTCCATCATCCGTTATTGGACGCGATGCGAGGGCGACCTTTTGTTGACCGATCAGAGACCCATCACTGAACCGACTTCTCTTCCCATGGGTGAAGCAGACGTCACATCCGTGTCGCTCCCGGACCTCGAATATTCCAGGAATTCAAAGCGCAGGTTTCTCGTCCAGGACATAGTCGTGTTCTCCACTTGCGTCATAGTGGTCGCAGCCGGGCTGGGATGGTGGCGCTGGCAGCAGGGATGGAAGGCATTGGAAGCGCAGGTCCCGGCGAAGACGACCGTGGTGGCGAAGCCCCAGTTGAAGGTTCCAAACGACGCCATGCAGCAAAGGATCAGACATCTGGTGCGGCCGGAGTATCCCGAGGACGCCCGGCAGGCGGGAGTTCAGGGGACGGTTGTGCTGGACGCCGTGGTGAATCCGGAGGGCGCGGTGACGCGAGTAAAGTTTGTCAGCGGGCCCGAGGAACTGTCGCCCGCAGCCATCAATGCCGTGCGCTGGTGGCGCTATGAACCCTATCTAGTAAATGGTCAGCCGGCGACCGTAGAGACCACGGTGGCAGTGGATTTCCGACTAGCCAACTAGCGTCGCGCACCATCCTGGCGATGAGCTTCCAGTTTGATTTCAAATAACTTTGGCCACAACTTTCCGGTGACAAAGAGGCGAGCTCCTCTCGAGTCATAAGCGATGCCGTTCAGCACCGCATCCGGGCCCGCCAGCTCTCCTTTGTCGATAATTCCGCTCACGTCAATCCATCCCAGGACCTTCCCTGTGCGGGCAGAGATGCGAACGATCTTGTCGGTGCCCCAGACGTTGGCGTAGATCTCGCCGTGAATGTATTCGAGTTCATTGAGATTCTGAACGGGGCCGCGGGCTTCGTCGGTTACGTGGATACGCCTGGTCTCTCGAAACGATTTTGGATTCAGAAAACGGAGGTATGACGTTCCGTCGCTCATGATCAGTTGTCGATCATCGTGAGTCAGCCCCCATCCCTCGCCGTCATAGTGGAAGGTCCGCAGTACAGAGAAGCTAAAGCGGTCATAGACGAAGCCTATGTGCGATGTCCAGGTCAACTGGACCAAAGTGCTGCCCCAGTCCGTGAGCCCTTCGCCAAAATACTCGTTGGCCAGTTCGTAGTGTTGCAGCACCTGCCCGCTGGACAGATCCACCATCCGCAGGGATGACCTGCCATTGAGGCCCGTGCTCTCGTAGAGGTGACTATCGACGTAAATCAACCCTTGCGTGAATGCCTGGGAATCGTGCGGGTAAACGTGAACGACCTTATAGGCAGCGGCTGGGTTGGAGACCGGCGCTTTCGCGGTGGTCGAGGCCACGACCGCGTAGAGAAGCAGTACAAGAGGAAATGCCCGTCGAAGCATGAATCGCCAGCTTAAGGCAAAATTCGCGGGCGCTGTGCAGAAATTTGTGTGAGACTGCTAGGCGAAAAATGAGGGCACCATGCGAGTTCTGAACATCCTGAGCGGAATCGCCGTATTGCTCACCACGCTGGCCTTCGGACACCTCCTGCACCGGTATTTTGTAGGAGGGCTTCCCGGTGATGTTCACGATCCTGCATTCCTGGCAGGCATGGCCGCAGGCGCAGTTGTGGGCGTCTTCTCTTTCATTGGAGGATGTTTGCTGCTGAGGCGCGCCCGCTGATGACGGCCAGGGGCTCAAGCTGCAGTTAGCAGTGAAATCGTGAGTCGTGCCTGGCCGTCAGGGTGTATGGTGTCGAGTGATGAGCCCCGTGGAAGCCGCAATTCGCAAGCCGAGCTTTGGCGCCATGGTCCTGGCACTGCTGATGTTGTTCTTCGGGCTTTTGATGTTCTCGTTCGGCTATTTCGGCCTTGACGAATGGCGGTCGGAACGGGCTGCGCTGATTGCGTGCAGCGCAGCGTGGAGCCTGGCTGGCCCTGCGGCATTGGGGGCTGCGCTGTGGCTGTTTGGATCGCTGGGCCGCAGTCCGCTCGCACTGCGCATTGGCGGAGCGGCCATGGTGGCGTGCGGTACGGTGTTGGCGACGGCGGCAGCGATGGGAGTCCTGCCGTGCAGTACCCCGGGTTGACGGCGCGGCAAACTGATTTCCGGCGGAAGTCAAGTCCTGATCGGGGTGCTCGCACTGAGGAAGTCAACGCGGAGTGCCAGTCGGCATCCGCACGACCAAATCATTTGACATTGAACCGCCGGACGCCCGTCCGTAGGCTGCTTCCGGACTACAACGAGACGTTGATGGCGATGGCGATTCCAGGATGCCGCCGGTTGTACATGTAGTATCCATCGTTGACGTAGTCCACATAGACATCGTCGGTCCGGTACCAGGTCGGAGCCCAGGTTTCCGGGCAAGGATCAACCACGCTGAACCAGTAGCCTCCAAACTGAAAACGCGGGGAACTTTCGACCACTACGACGGGAACGTCATGCACGCGGAACCAGTGTCCACGGCCGAAATGGGCGCGAAAGCGATCTTCGGGAATGCGATATCCGTGGTAGCCGCCGCGGGCGTGCCAGGGGCGATGCTCACGCTGCCAGTTGTGCGCCCGCTGGCGTTGCCAGATGTCCTGCCGTCCGGGCCCGGTTCTGCTCACCTCGCGCACGTGCGCCGGGCCATGCCCGTGATACGCCTGATGCCCCGGGCCTCTCTGGACTGCATCATGGAATTCGCGAGGCTGCTGGTGCCGGTGTTCCGGCCCATCGGCATGGTGGTCGCCATGTTGCGATGGGGATGCGTGCCCGTTTTCGTGGTGACTGTTAGCTTCCTGTCCGTGGGGACCACCCTCATGACCCCTCGACCGGCCGTTCTGCGCGCCGGCAAGCACTGTGGTTGCCAAAAACAGAGCCAGTATGGACGTGCTTAGGACAGTTGATTTCATGATTGAGCACTCCCTGTGATTGACCGAATCTAGCCGATTCCTTCAGGGAGAGCCCAGATTACGGAAGACACAATCCTTGCAGGACGGGTAACCCTATCGTGTGGGAGCCATTTTCTTGATGATGCCGTGTATTTTTCTGGGATTTGGGCGGTCAGCACCGATGTCAGGAAGTGCTCTTGGACTCATCTCCATCCGAGGGGCTGTTCCCCAGGAAGGCCCGGGCCATGCCGCAGGTGGTGAGGATTGCTTCTCCAAGCCCGAGGACCAGCATCTTGGTCTGCGCGTCATTTTCCTGCACTGCTGCTTTCATCTCGTTTAGGTTGTGGATAGTGACCATCTTGCGGGAGCGCTTGGTGCCGGAAATTGACATGGATCGAGAGTATCGCGGACCGCGAGACTGGGACAGGTTACCGAAGGCGCTAGTCGCACTCTGAAAACTTGCAATCTTAAACTCTTGTAGTATTGCCCCTGCCCGGTTCAGATCTCCATCCCACCTTGGCGCTATAATCGCCCGCATGAAATTCCGTTATCACGAAATTCTGATTCTCTTAGCTACCTTGGTGGGTGCAACTTGCATGGGGCAAGCGGCGAGGGCGCAGGCGGCGGCACCGTCCGCCGAGGAGCAGGCGCTGGTGAAACAGGGGCAAACGCTCAATAACGAAGGCAAACAGGATGAGGCGCTGAAGCTGTACCGGCAGGCGCTTGAGAAGTCTCCGGATTCGTACGAGGCGCATCTGGAGTCGGGCGCGGTGCTTGATTTGAAGGGCGACTATGCGGCCGCACGCGAACATATCGAGAAGGCGATCGCGGTGGCTCCGGCGGACGAGAAAAATCGCGCCCTAAGGGCGATGGCGTTTTCCTATGCGTTCGAGGGCAACTCTGCTGAGGCGGAAAAATACGAGAAGCAGGTGTTTGACGCGCTGCTCGCGAAGCCGGACTTCGAGGCGGCGGCCGGTGTGGCGGACGAACTGGCACGCATCCAACTGGAGTCGGGCGATATCGATGGCGCCGCGAAGTGGTACAAAACCGGCCACGACACCGCAATGCGCAAGACGGACATGAAGGAAGCGGACAAGAACCTGTGGGCATTCCGCTGGGCGCACGCCCAGGCTCGTATCGCCGCGCGCCGCGGACAGCGCGACGAAGCCATGAAGCAGGTTGCCGCAGCGAAAGTGGCGCTGGAAAAAGCGAACAACCCGGACCAGGCCCAGTTCTTCCCGTATCTCGCCGGCTATGTAGCGTTCTATGGCGGCGACTACCAGACCGCGATCACGGACCTGCAGAAGGCGAACCAGAAAGATCCGTTCATCCTCGTGCTGCTCGCCCAGTCCTATGAAAAAGCGGGTGACCCCGCGCGTGCCAAGGAGTACTACGGCAAGGTGATGGCCAATAACGGACATGGTCCGACCAACGCCTTTGCGCGTCCGGTGGCGAGGAAGAAGTTAGCCGGCGGCTAGCGGCAAACTCACCCAGTTGGGAGCCGTGCTCGCGGCTGCCGGATAAGTCTGGATTCCAGATCCTTGGGGACAGAAGGACCGAATTTGTGCTCGAACCTCGCCTATAGAAAAACCGCATCTTGTTCTCCTTGAAGCTCTTGCTTCCGGCTCTGCCCTTCGACGCGGAAGCAACCTTGAGGGCGGAGTCGAAACTCCCTTATGGGCGTGTGTTTCCGGTTACGGAGCAAAGTGATCCCCGTCACGGTGCCGACAGCCCAGCCCCGGTAGCATTTGTGGCGGAATCAAAATTCATCGCAAGTAGCTGTCAGCTCCACCGATGGCGGACGACAGTCATAAAAAAGGAGAATGTATGCGCTTCATGAAAATAATGTTAGTGGTGGCAGTGTGCGTAGTGGGGCTGAGTGTGCTGGCTGGCGCCGGCCAGAATCAGTTTGGCGTCGCCGATACCCGGCAGATCACGTTTGACAACCCCGTCTGGGTGGGCGACACGCTCCTGCCCAGCGGCGATTACAAAGTACTGCACACCATGCAGGGCGACACCCACATCATGGTGTTCGAGCAGAAGAGCGGGAAAAATCCAGTGGAAGTCCGCGTAAAGTGCACGTTGGTGCCGTTGCAGGGGAAGGCCGAGCGGACGGAGACCGCATACACCCTCAACGATAAGGATGAGCGCGTGCTACACGGCCTGACTTTCCGTGGGGACAACGCTACCCACCAGTTCTGAACGGGCAACTGCCAGGTAAATCGCCCGGCTACTCTGCTCTCTGGCAGGGATGCCGGGCGGCTAGCCCTCCGGGATGGACGATTAAATCGTGAACCCCTGGCTTCTTTGCCAGCAAGACAGGGCTGACTTACGCGCCGGCGGTAAGCTTGTGGCTCTTGGACTGGGCGATGCCGTACTGGCGGATCTTGTAGAGCAGGGCTTTGTAGCTGATCTGTAGCAGCGCGGCTGCCTGTTTGCGGTTCCAGTTGGTCTGGTCGAGAGCTTGTCGTATGGCTTCTGCCTCGGCTTCATCCTTGGCGCTGCGCGCTACTGACTTCAGCCCGCCTCCCGCTTCAGCCGGAGCGTGCGCCCCTTCGGGGCGCGCACCGTGACCGTCGTTGCCGGGTTGCAGTTCCTGAACTGCCAGCTTCTCGTCTCCCAGCACCAGGTAGCGCTTGATGAAGTTGTTCAACTCGCGCAGGTTGCCTGGCCAGGAATATTCCTGACACGCCTGCAGCATGTTGGGTGAGAGCGGCAGCGGAGGCCGCGCATACTCTTCTGCCATGCGCGACATGAAATGCTTCAGCAGGACGGGGATCTCTTCCTTGCGCTCCCGCAGCGGCGGCAGTTGCAGCGTGAAGGCATTCAGGCGGTAGTAGAGATCTTCCCGCAGTCGCTTGCTGGCCAGCGCTTCCGGAATATTGATATTGGTCGCAGCCAGAATGCGCACGTCCACCTTGACCACCGAGCGGCTGCCCAGCCGGGAGAACGTCTGGTCCTGCAAAACGTGCAGCAGTTTGGCCTGCAGCAGAGCAGGCATCTCGCCAATTTCGTCGAGCAAAATCGTGCCCTTGTTGCAGATCTCGAACTTGCCTGGCTTGGCATGAGTAGCGCCGGTGAAGGCGCCCGCTTCGTGGCCGAATAACTCGCTTTCCAGCAGGTCGCCGGGCACGGCGGCGCAATTGACTTTCAGAAAAGTGCGATGGGCGCGCGGCGACAGCTTGTGAATCAGCCGCGCCACCACTTCCTTGCCCGTGCCGCTTTCTCCCAGCATCAGGACGGGAATGTCTACGTTCGCAACTAAGGCAGCCTGGGAGCGAATCTTTCGCATCGCCGGACTTGCCGCCACGAAAAATACGTCGTCGTAAAGCTCTTCGACCTCGCCCGGCAAATTCTGCTGGTTCTTGCCCAGACACTGGTCGATGACCTTGTCCAGCTCCCCCTTCTGGAAGGGTTTGGTCAAGTAATCGTGGGCGCCCAGGCGGATGGCCTGCACTACCTTGCGGGTATCGCTGACGCAGGAAAGCATTACCACTTTCAGCCCCGGTACCAGCTGGCGCAACTGCTCCAGCGTCTGCAGGCCGTCGATCCCGGGCATCAATAGGTCGAGCAGCACCAGGTTGGGACGTAGACCCTTCTCCACCTGCTGCAGGGCATCTTCGCCCGTGGATGCGGTCTGCACCGTGTAGTCATCCACCTCGAGCAGGGTGCGGATGTAACGCAGCATTCCGGGTTCATCATCGACCAGTAAAATGTTGACCGATTCGGTCATTTGTTCTTCCCTTTGGCGGGCGCGGCGACTGGCTTGAGCGGCAGGATAAATGAGAACTTCGCCCCTGCGCCCACTTCGCTCTCCACCCAGATCTTACCCCCCATGGCGTTTACCAGCCGGCGTGCGATGGCCAGTCCCAGACCCATGCCTTCAGTTTGCTCTTCATTCTGCGGCAAGCGAAAAAAATCGTCGAAAACCTCAATGTGATACTCCGCCGGAATTCCCGGACCGGTGTCCGATACGCTGACCTTTACCGAGTTGGGCAGAGGATTGTTCTGCCGCCGCCTTTCACTCGGAATGGCTGAGGTGTTGGGGTTGCGGCGTTCCCACATGTAGGGCTCCGCGTGCAACCAGACCGTCCCCCCGGCGGGCGTGAACTTGGAAGCGTTCTCGATCAGGTTCGAGATCACCCGCTGTATCTTGGCCGAGTCAAAGGCCAGCTCCGGCAACTTCTCGTTGGCCAGAAAGTAGAGCGCCAGGCCTCTTTCTTGGAAACGGGGCGACCACAAGCGGCACACTTCGGAGAGGCAGGGATTCAGGTTGCCGGTCTCGTAGCGCATCTTCAGCTCGCCGGTTTCAAGTGCGCTGTAGCTCAGAAAATCCTGTATAAACTGTTGCAAACGCTGCCCGCTGGTGTGCATGTCCGCAAGAATTTCCCGCTGCCGGTCGTTGAGCGGACCCAGCTTTTCGTTTTGCAGCAGGTCGATATACCCGTTCAGAATTGCCAGCGGAGTCTTGAGATCGTGGGCGGCCGACGCCAGGGCGTTGGTCGTGCGCTGCGAACGCTCCCGCAGCTGGTTGTACTCCTGCAGCAGGTCGTCGTAGCGGAGATGATCTCCCGCGGGTGGTTGGGCTGGTACCGTATCCGCGCCGCGGGCTATCGGCTTACCTTCCCGAGACAGACACGTGTTTTCTGGCAACACTCCCATTTGTGGAAAACTCTGGCTTGGCTTAACAAGGGGAGGAGACGAAAACAGCCTAAACTTGTGATTTAGGTGTCCTCAAATCGTATGACACCCCTTCCATGGTGTCAACGTAAAATGCAATTCCATGGTAACGGATGAGCAAAACATTGCAGCCCTAAGCGCTTCACATCTCTGCACAAAGGCTCAATGCAGGGGCGAACATAAGGAGAATTTCATCTGGGTTCCATAGGGCTGTAATGGCGGACTTACCGAGAATTCACCCAAAATCGTAAGGGTTTCGTGCCCTGAACGATAACCCCGGGCAGGCTGGTTTGGCCACCAAGGTGCGGTAGGACAGGCTTAACTCGTGTCTATAGGGGTCTGATTGAAGCGCAAGAATCCTGAACCAGAGCGCCGTAAATGGCCGCGCCTCGCCATCGCGATACCGGTGTTTGTGCGTAGCGGGGACGAAAAAGGCAAAGAACTGCTGGAGTTTGCCACCGCGCTGAACATCTCAGCGGGCGGAGCGCTGGTAGCGGTGCGCCGCTCTTTGCCGCTCTCCACGCAGGTTTTGCTGGAAATCCCAAGCGCCCCGTTAGCGGTTACGAGCTCGTTGCCCAAGGCCGCCCGCAACCTGCGCGCCCGAACCCTGCGCGTAACCCACACTGATGGCTATCACCTGATTGGCCTCAAGTTCTCTCATCCCCTGGTTTCCCAACCCGCCCCAAGGGCCTCCCGCCCAAGGAAAGTTGCTTCTGCATTGTGAAAACATTTTCCCATGGGTCCAAGGGTCTTTAAGCCTCAGTCCCAGGCCTTGCCGGATGGCGATCTGGCCTAGTAGAATCCCGGCAAAGCTATACATATAAATGGTTTAACGATGCGACGGGTGCCGAATTCCCGGCCCGTTAGGGTTTGGCTCTCGGGGTGCACATCAAGGCCTGTACGAACGGGCCCTGGGCCACTGGATACTATGACAACCATTCCTTCAGTCACTTCGCTGGCTACTTCACTGGGAGAATTTCCTCCCGAGGCGGTCGTCTTCGGTCGCTCTGAGGTCATGCAATCGCTGCGGGACCGCATGGACAAGGTGGCCAGCGCCAACGTGCCCGTGCTCATTCAAGGCGAGAGCGGTACCGGCAAGGACATTATCGCCCGCATGATCCACGGGCTGTCTCCGTGGCGGACGGGTCCCTTTGTCAAGGTCAACTGTCCCGCCATCCCGGGCACGCTGCTGGAAAGCGAACTCTTCGGATACGAAAAAGGCGCCTTCACCGGCGCTTACGGATCGAAACCGGGACGAGTGGAACTGGCCCATCGCGGCACCCTTTTTCTCGACGAAATTTCCGAACTCGACCTCGGCCTGCAGTCCAAGCTGCTGCAGTTGCTGCAGGACGGGCAGTTCTGCCGCATCGGCGCGCAGGAGGACAAGAAAGTGGAAGTGCGCGTTGTCTGCGCCACCAACCGGGTGCTGGAAGCGGAAATCGAGAACGGCACTTTCCGCCAGGACCTGTTCTATCGCATCAACGTGGTGAATCTGCAGATGCCGCCGCTGCGCGAGCGCAAAGGTGATATTCCGGACCTGGTCGCCTATTTCCTGGAATATTACAACCGCAAGTACAACTGCCGCGCCCGGACGCTTTCGACAGACCTGATGTCGGCGCTGCAAAAGCATCACTGGCCGGGCAACATCCGCGAACTTGAGAACCTGATCAAGCGCTACGTGATCCTGGGCAACGAGGAAGTCATCAGCAGCGACCTGGTGGCACATCAGCAGGAATATTCAGTACTCGATCTCAATTTCGATGGGCCGATCGCGCTCAAGACCATCACCCGTCAGGCCACCCGGGAACTGGAGCGCAAGGTCATTCTGAAAGTCTTGCAGGCCCACCATTGGAATCGCAAGCAGGCGGCCCGCGCTTTGAGCATCAGCTACCGAGCGCTGCTCTACAAGATTCGCGACGCCGGCCTGCCACCCAACCGGTCATCCCGCCGGCGGGTAGGGCCGGTTCCACCTCAGGACGTAGCCGCCTAAATTCGCCCAATGTCGGGGCAGCCCCAATGTGGGGCGGGCGCCCACGCCCGCCGCCTTTGACTTTAGGTTTCGGAGATTCGAGGCCGGCTCCGGCTGTGAGAGAAGCAATCAAAGGCGGGAGAGTCAGAATTAATCTGAAACCAAAAGGCAAAGGCAGAAGCTATAAGACAACATCTAGAGACAAATCTAGAGTCAAAGTCAAAATCTAAGGTCAAAAGCGTCGGACAAGAGTGTCCGACCCACACAAGTCATACTCTCCAGTAATCCGGCCTCCACTGGGTGACGGCCTTTTTGATTTCCGCTTTCGACAATTTTTCTGACAATGCCCGCGCTGCCAGAGCGGGCAACTCCGCGTCTGAGGCAAAGCGCAGCCCCACGAGTTGCGCTTCCGTCAGTTCGACGATGTGGGCGCGCACAGGTTTGTCCACCAGGATTGCCAGCCTGAGCCTTTCCTCCAGACGGATTATGCGGTCTTGCACCTTGAGCGCGTTGGTTCGCGCCTTCACCACCGCCACGCTCGCGGCCAGGATAAAAACCAACAACCAGGCCGCGTTCAGACCTGGATATTGGATCAGGTGCACAATGGCGATGATCACGGTAATCGCAAATACCGGCAGAACAAAGAAGTGGAACGGTGGATCAAAACGGGCGTGGTTGGACAAATTTTGCGGCACTTTCTCAGCCATGGATCGCTCCTGTCGTGTGGGGCGGACACACCCACGGTTACTTCTTTTTCTTTTTCCCGAACAGGCCGCCCAATGCGTCCATGGGAGAAGCGGAATTGCCGGAGGCATTCTTGCCTCCCGTCAATCCCCCCAGCGCATCGCCCAGGCCGCCCTTTAGCTGGCTCCCGACCATGCCCTTCACATCGGGCATGAATTTCGGATCGGACGTTGTGCCCTGAATGAAAAAGGGAATGCTGCCGCCTTTACCGCCCAGACCTGCCATCTGGGTAAGCCCGGTCACCACGCCACCGGAAAGGCTGGCGTTCATTTTGTAGTCGAGGGCTCCGCCGGGGCTGATGGTCCCATTTCCAGTGACCGTGCCGAGAGCAGGAATGGTCAGGTTGATGTTCTGCGTACGCACGCCCTCAGGGGCCACGCGCGCATCCGTGCTCAGGTTCTGGATGGAAGTGTCTGATCCCGTTTGTGCTCCGGAGAGGGCCGAGATGGCAGACATTTTGGAGGCCAGGTTGAAGCCTTGCAGTTTTGTCTGTGCCAGCCGAATCGGACCGGCGATAACCAACTTGTCCACCGGCCCCGCGATCCCTACATTGACGGAGAGCGTCCCGCCCTGCAGCTTTGATCCCGACGGCAGAATGATGCCGAGCGCCGGAAGCATGGCCTGAAGGTCGTCCACTGGCATGCCATCGGCGTTAAGTTTCATGTTCAGGATGGTTGATTCGCCCTGGCTCTGGTAGGTGCCCGTGAGCTTGGCCAGGGCCTTGCCCAGGGAAACGTCGCCTTGGGTCAGGGTTCCCCCTTGCTTTTGCAGGTCATAGTCTGTGGCGTATTTCACCGTGACCGGCTGTGTTGCCGGCGTGCCTTTGGCCGCCAGTTTGAGCTTGTCAGCCTTGAGCGTGCCGCCGGTGCGCAGCACGTGGCCGTCGGATTTGAGCGTGCCGTCAAAGTCGGCGACGCCGGCAATTCCGGTGGATGGGTCCACAAATCCCGAAGCTGTCAGGTCGAGGCCCTTGACGTTGATCTGCGCTTCAATCGGACTCGCCGCAACGTCGCTGGAGTTGATGGGGCCCGCCTTGCCGTCCAGTTTCGCGGTTCCACCGGCGGGAAGGTTCGCACTGATGGTGTAAGGGAACTGTGAGCTGGGCGAGAAGTCGCGCACGCTGATATCCACGTTGTCATAGACGTGCGGCTTGATGGAGGAATTCGCGCGGTTAACCGACAGCCGGCCATCTTTCACATCAAGCTTGCTGACCGAGAGTTCCGGTGTGGATGATGTTCCGCTGGCGGCCTTCGGCGTTGCCTCGGACTTGCCGCCGAGGCTGGAAAAATTCCATTTTCCCGCGGCATCGCGCAGCAGAGCGATCTCGGGCTTGTCGAGCGTGATATCCGTGACGTGCAGCTTCTTCGAAAAGATCAGCGGCATCACTTCCACTCCCACCTTTAGCGACTTGGCGCGGATGAACGGGTCCTTGCTGAAAGCCGGATCGTCAGCGATCGAGAGATCTTCCGCCGAGACGCTGCCAGAAAGGATCGAAAGACTGAGATTGCCGACTTTGACTTCGCGGCCGAGGGCCTGGGTAAGCTCGGACTCGAGTTTGGGACGGAAGCTATTTACGTTGATCAGAAAGGGCAGAGCGATGGCGATGAGCAGCAGAACTGCGATGACGATCCCGATAATTTTCAGCGCTTTCATAACAGAAACTCCTTCACGAACCTTGGACTCTTGAGAAGGCCGGGGACACGGTGGAGTAAGCCGCGAGCGGCACCCAGTCTACCAAAAATTTAACTAGTGGGGCTCCTGGGTGAGCTCCGGATTGGGGGTGGGAGCGCTGTAGAGTTCCTTCTGCCGCTGCTCCCGCTGTTGGTTCATCATGCGCGTGGGTTGCCTCCATTTCGGCGCGCGCTTCCCGCGTCCGGCCCAGGTGTTGCAGCAATTGCCCGCGCAGGTAGTGGACCCTGGAATTCCACGGATCGTTGTTTTGCCGGTAGTAGGCCAAGCCTACGTTAAAGCGAATTCCTGGAATCCGTGGCGCCAGGTGTTCGGCCTTGTGATCGGCCCGGCGCTCAACCTACTTGAGTTGATGAGAGATCAAAAATATCTGACGAGGTTTTGCTGGGGACGGGTTCTGCGGGAATCCGATTTACTTTTTGGATTGTGATGTGGCGAATTAGGGGAAAAATCGCACAAATCGTGGGAGGAGAATGTCCTGAACGAAATTGTGTACCGCCCAAAGACCATCCCGGTTTTCAACGAACGAGTCAGGATCACCCGCCCCGAAACCCCAGCCAAAATTTACCTTAAATGTGACACTGGGGTGGATTTGCAGTTTTTCCTTCATCGCGAGCGGGATACTTGTTGTTCCGTAGTCATCGAATCCCGCCAGGGTGATGAACTGCTCGCATTTCACTGCCGTTGGCAGGAATTCTTCTATGCTTGTCGGTATTGCAGAGTGTATTCAGACGCCATAGCGGATGGGCTTTGAAGGATGAACCTGTCTGGTATGGCTGAAAGGAACGGATCTCGTCCTTGGCGGCATCGGGAACGCCGAGAGTCTGCTGATCGAATCTCTGCCTACTCTTGGTGTTGTCAACGTCTAAGATCGGAAATTGGGTGTGATCGGGATTGGGAATCCCACCGCATTTTTTCGCAAGACTGCGGCCACTGCTTGCGCCGCTTGTAGATGACGCCTAAATTAGCGTAAGCTCCCGCGGCCTGCGGGTCCAGGGCCAGCACGCCACGGAACGAACGCTCGGCCAGTTGGAGATTGTTTTGCTTGAGGGCGCCTTCGCCCTGCTGAAAAAGCTGCTGCGGGTCTCCGAATGCATGCTGCCCCGGCCCAGTCTGGCCCCTCGTCGCCGATAGCAAAGTGAGGAGAACAACGGCGAGCAACCTTGACAGTGATTTCACTGTGCTGTAGTGTCCGCCAGCAACGGCCTGCAATTCAAGCGGGCCCAGGCACGTGGGACTTTAGCAGTTGACTAAGCGCCAATTGCCAAGTGCCAAGTGTTGTTTTACATCATTATGGTCAAGACTTCAGTGATCACTATCCGGGACGTGGCCAAAGAGAGCGGCTTTTCCTCGACCACGGTTTCCATCGTTCTCAATAACGCTCCCCTGGCGCGCTACATTCCTCCGGCCACCAAGAAGCGAATTGAGAAGGCGGCGAAAAAGCTGGGATACCGGCCCAACCTGTTTGCCCGTTCCCTGCGCAGCAAGCGCAGCCACACCGTCGGCGTGATGGTCTTCGACATGACCGACCCCTACTGCACGCTCATTCTGCGGGGCATTGAAAATTCTCTGTACCAGTCATCCTACCTGCCCATCCTTACCGACGTGCACAACGAACGTGGCCGCTTCGAGCGCTATCTGGAAATGTTGCTGGATCGCAGGGTGGAAGCGCTGATCGTGCTGGCCAACTGGTTGTTTGTCGATATCGATGTCTTGGCCGACCTGGAGAAGAGCAGCATTCCGACGGTAATGATCGGACGCGAGCTGCGTACTGACACCGTCAGCTCGGTGATCGTGGACAACGAAGTGGGGGCGCACTTCGCGGTCGAGCATCTTTACCAGCTGGGACACCGCAAGATTGCGTTCATCCGCGGGCCCAAGACCCTGGCGGACAGCGCGCCGCGCTGGCAGGGAATTCGTTCGTTCGCCAAAAGCACAGGGCTGGAACTCGATCCCCGCCTGATCCTGGATCTGCCGGAATCGCAAGATCCGATTTCAAGTTTTGAAGCAGGCTATAAATTAACGGAGGAACTGATCAAACGGAAGCGGCCGTTCACTGCATTAATGGCGTTTGACGACGTGACCGCGTTTGGCGCGATACGTGCACTGGCCAAGGCTGGTCTGCGCGTGCCCGAGCACTGCTCGGTCATTGGCTTTGACGACGTCGCGGCGTGCAGTCTCTACACTCCGCCCCTCACCACAATCCGCCAACCCATGGAAGCAATGGGAGCGATGGCTGCGAATCTGGTGATTGAAGGCATCAATGGGGTCCTGGAAAAACGGGAAATATCGGCAGTTCACCGCAGGATGGCTCCAGAACTGGCGGTGCGAGAGTCCACACGCAGCCTGCCTTAGGGAGGAACAAGGAGCAGATGGGTCTTGAGTTCCGTGCGGAAGCATTCAACGTGTTCAATCACACGGAGTGGGGAAACATCGCCGGCGACGGCGGTTCGGCGGGCGGTGACGGCAACAACACCCTGGGCACGGACAGCTTCCTGCGCGCCAGCTCCGCACATAACGCGCGCATTATGCAACTGGGCCCGAAGTTCAGCTTCTAAGTAGATTGTGGATGGAGGACGGGCATCCCCGCCCGTCTAGCAGAAAGAAAAGGACGGGCGGGGACGCCCGTCCTCCATTCTCATTCAAGCGCCTAGCCTACCTCGGCATGCTGGCGCGTCCCGGCCACCACGGTCAGGGCCTGTTCCAAGTCGGCGATCAGGTCATCGGCATTCTCGATACCCACCGAAATCCGGATCAACTGCTCGGTCACGCCCATCTTCTGGCGATGCTCGGCCGAGATCATGCCGTGCGAGGTGAGCACGGGAATGGTGACCAGCGAATCCACTCCGCCCAGGCTGGGCGCCAGGGTAAACAGATGCAACGCTTCCGATAGCCGCTTGGCGTCTTCTCCTGTACCGTCCACTTCGAAGCTTAGAACACCACCGCCGCCGTGCATCAACTCCATCGCCAGGGCGCGCTGCGGATGGCCTTCCAGGAAGGGATAGTGCACGCGCCGCACCTTGGCGTGTTGCGCCAGAAACCGGGCAACGCGCAAGGCGTTGTCGTTCTGCCGCTGTACCCGCACCGCCAGCGTCTTGATGCCGCGCAGGAGCAGCCAGGCGGCATGGGGATCCATGTTGCCGCCGAGAGTTGTCCGGGTTTCGTGGATCTTCTGAATCAGTTCCTGCCGTCCGGCCACGACACCGCAGACCAGATCTGAGTGGCCGGCAAAATACTTGGTGCCGGAGTGCATAACGAGGTCAATGCCAAAATCCGCCGGACGTTGATTGATGGGCGTGGCAAACGTGCTGTCGATAAACGTAATCAGGTTGTGCTGCCGGGCCAGCGCAGTCACCTTGCGCAAATCCACCACCCGCAGCGTGGGGTTGGTTGGCGATTCCAGATAAAGCAGTTTCGTATTGGGCTGGATGGCGCGCGCGTGCTGATCGTATTCGACGGTGTCCACGAAGGTGGTTTGGATGCCGAACTTGGGCAGCCACTGGCTGAAGAACTTGGTAGCACCGCCGTAGATGTCGCGCTGGGCCACGACGTGGTCGCCAGTTTTCAGCAGGGACAGCATCGAGGTGGTGATGGCGTTCATGCCGGATGCGAAGAGCAGCGCGGTATCGACGCCTTCCAGTTCCGCAATCGCCTTTTCGGCCACGGTGTGGGTGGGATTTCCGTAGCGGGTGTAGAACATGTCGGTGGAGGTGGCGCGCACCTGCTGATCGTTGTCCGTGACCTCGAATGAGGCAGTCTGATAAATCGGAGTGGCCACCGGCCCATTCTTTTTGTGCAGTTCGGTGCCACCGCGGACCGCTTCCGTTTCCGGGTGGTGCTGATGCTTTTTCATGCGTCCTCGCTTGGTAAAGCTTCTCGGTCGTGGCAAGGGCCCGGCTTCAGCCGTGCCGATAGAGGGACCTGCTAGGCCCCAGACAATGCAGCTTCGAATGCCGGTACCGGAGAAAACCACGCCGCGGAGCGTGCGTGGCGTCCACTGGTCAGCGTTTCAAACTCAGCCTGCAGGGCGCGCGTCACCGGGCCCGTTCTTCCATCGCCGATGGTACGGAAGTCGATCTCCCGCAGACCTACAACTTCGGCGGCAGTTCCGCAGACAAACACTTCGTCGGCAATGTACAGCTGGTCGCGGGAAATGGGTTCCTCTACCACGGTGTGACCCAGGTCCTGCGCCAGCATAATCAAACTGTCGCGCGTGATGCCCTCGAGTATTGCTCCTCGCGAGGGGGTATAGATCACACGGTCACGCACCACAAAAATGTTTTCGCCGGTACACTCGGCGACATAGCCTTGCGGATCGAGCATGATGGCCTCATCGAAGCCGGCGCGCTGCGATTCAGTCTTGGCTAGGATCGAGCTGACGTAATTTCCTGCCACCTTGGCCTTGGTCATCATGATGTTGGGGTGCAGGCGCGTAAAGGACGAAATATTGGCCCGGATGCCGCGCTCCTTCGCTTCTGCGCCGAGAAAGGCCGTCCACTCCCAGACTGCGACGATCAGTCGCGGCTTGCCACTGTCCACCACCAGGTCCATGGCGCCGTCCAGGTAGATCACCGGGCGGATGTAGCAGGAGGAAAATTTGTTGGCGGCAATCGTCTTGTGAATGGCCTCGATCAGAGTGGCGCGTGTCCAGGGCAGATCGCGGAAGCCGACGATGCGGGCGGAAGCCAGCAGGCGGTCAACGTGTTCGTCCAGGCGGAAGACGGCTGGACCATTTTCGGTGGCGTAACAACGAATGCCTTCAAAGACGGTGAAGCCATAATGCAACCCGGCGTTCACCACCGGAACTCCGCTGCGGGCCGCGTCCTTCAACTCATTGTCAAGCCATACGTACTTTGCGGGATTTGCCATGGGGACCTCGAGTGGAAATGAAACCAACGTTCAACTCAAACCGACTCTCAAGGGTAACGTTCGCCAGCCGGCTGAGCAAGGGGTTGTTGCTTTACTTTGCGTCCTTTGCGCCTTTGGCGGTCAGAATGTCTAACCGCAAAGGCCGCAAAGAAAACCTGGGAAGTATTTCCAAAAGTGCTCTCGACCGATTTGATCCATCTATAATTCGGTTCCTATGGAACTGGGTCTGAAGGGTAAAGTTGCAATTGTGGCCGCATCCAGCCAGGGCATTGGCCGGGCGACGGTCGAAGCTTTCGCGGCCGAGGGATGCAAAGTTGCCATGTGCGCCCGCAATGAGCGAACGCTGGCCCTGGCGGCGGAAGCAATAAGGAAACAGTACAGCTCTGAAGTGTTTGAGCGTGCGCTGGACGTGACCGACGCGGCCGCAGTGCGCCAGTTTGTGGATGCCGTGGTGACGAAGTTCGGTGCCGCCGACATTTGCGTGACCAATGCCGGGGGGCCGCCCGCCAAAGGCTTCCTGGCGGCCAGTGTGGAGGACTGGCACAAAGCGATCGAAGCCAACTTTATGAGCACCGTGCACTTTGCCCGCGAGGTGATTCCGCACATGCAACGCAGGCGCTGGGGCCGGATCATCACGATTACCTCCATCACCACGAAGCAGCCGGTCGCGGACCTGGTGCTGTCAAACGCAGTACGTGCCGCGGTGGTCGGACTGGTCAAAAGCCTGGCCAACGAATTCGGCAAGGACGGCATTCTGGTGAATAACGTAGGGCCGGGTTTCACCGCCACAGACCGGCTCAAGGAGTTGGCGAAGAGCCGTTCTGCCGCTTCGGGCACGGCCGAAAAAGAGATCTTTGACGGCTGGGCAGCGGACGCTCCATTGCGCCGCCTGGGTGAACCACGGGAGGTTGCCGATACCATTGTCTGGCTGGCCTCGGACCGCGCATCGTACGTGACCGGACAGACTGTGCTGGTCGATGGTGGAATGTATAAGGGGCTGTAACAAATGTTTCAAACCGACCCGCTTTGGCTTACTTGGTGGTTGCCAACGCCGGTGAAGTTTTAGTAATCTGTGCGGATTCATTAGCAGAAATCCAGCTGTCGTCGTTGGTGCGCGAGGGCGGAAGACTGCATCTGCCGGTGCACATTCATTCGGCTGTGGGCATCGGAGATTACTTCAACCTCTCTGAAAGCAACATCATGAACCTGGAGAATGTCCTGCGCGACCCGCGCTATTCAGGCCACCATCTTCGTGATGATTCATGGCGGTATCCTTACGAGCACCAGGCGATCTGGCTGGCAGCCATGCAGAATGTCTTTCTGGACACGTCATTGATGGAGTTCGACATGTATCCTTCAGAGTTCAAGCACGTGCTGAAAGAGTTCCTGGAGACTTTTCCCGATAAAATCACTTTCGGCACGGACTCATTTCCGTACCTTCACGACAATGCAGCTGGAATCTACCAGGGAAAGGTGCACTGAAAATGGCGAAGGCAAAGGCGAAGCCCGCGGCGAAGCGGCGGAGCCTCAAAGCAAGAATCGCAAAGCGCAAAAGCGCTGGGCAAAAAGGCGCCAGCCGCAAAACGGCAACGAAGAGCCGCGCCAGTAAAATGGAATTGCGGCACGTTCCCTGGCACACCATCGATCTGGAAGACCTGAACCCGCTGCTGCAGCGGCAGTTTGTGGTCGGTCGCGACATTATGGTGGCCCGGGTCCTGATGAAGAAGGGCTGCATCATTCCTCTGCATAGTCATTACAATGAGCAATTCACCTACATTCTGGAAGGTGCGTTGAAGTTCTGGGTTGATGGCAAGGAGATCGTGGTGAACGCGGGCGAGGTGTTGACCATCCCTCCGCACATGCCGCACAAAGCCGAGGCCCTGCTGGACACGGTCGATCTCGATGTGTTCAACCCGCCTCGCGCCGACTGGATTGACAAGACCGATCAATACCTGCGCGGCGGCAAATAATCGATCCATCCCGTATGCTAATACCTGAATGACTGACCACGCCGCATTGGCCTCAAAACTGGAACCTGGCGTCTCGCAATTGCGCTGCATTGCGTGCGCAACCGTGGGCGAAAGCGGGGCCAAGAGCGTGCGCTGCGCGCAGTGTGGCGATCTGCTGGAAGTGGTTTTTCCCGGCTGGAAGACGAGTACAGGGATGCGTGCGGGCGGCCTCGACGCGGCCGCGCTCAAGCAGCTCTGGCTGCAACGCCGCACTTCTGCCAATGCTTTGGATGAAAGCGGCGTGTGGCGCTTTCGTGAAATTCTGCCTGCGCTGAACGACTGGAACCAGGTCATCACTCTGCGGGAGGGGAACACGCCGCTTTACCCCTTGCCTTCCTGCGGCCGCGCAGCCGGAGTGGAACGGCTCTTCGCCAAACATCAGGGGATGAATCCCACCGGGTCTTTCAAAGATACCGGCATGACGGCCGCCGCGTCCTTCGCCCGCCAAGGAGGTTTTCGCTGGGTGGCGTGCGCCTCCACCGGCAACACTTCGGCTTCGATGGCTGCTTACGCC
The DNA here is from genome assembly GCA_963758435.1 of Terriglobia bacterium. Classification (GTDB taxonomy): domain Bacteria; phylum Acidobacteriota; class Terriglobia; order Terriglobales; family Acidobacteriaceae; genus JAIQFF01. Next base: position 505,974 of record CAVWVN010000003.1, read on the forward strand.
GCGCGTGCAGGCATGCGCAGCCTGGTCCTGATTCCGCAAGGGCAGATCACCTGGGGAAAGCTTTCGCAGGCGCTCGACTATGGCGCCGTTACCTGCCAGTTGAAGACTGACTTCGACGGTTGCATGCGCGTGCTCGATGAAGTAGTCGAGCGCATGCCGGTTTATCTTTTGAACTCGGTAAATCCCTATCGGCTTGAAGGACAAAAAACCGCCGCGGTCGAATTGCTGGAACGGCTGGACTGGCAACCGCCTGACCACATCATCGTGCCGGGCGGAAACCTGGGGAATTCATCGGCGCTGGGCAAGGCATTGCTCGAGATGAAGGAACTGGGCCTGATTTCCAGTTTGCCGAAGCTTTCCGTGATTCAGGCTGAGGGAGCCAACGCTCTGGTGCGAACCATGCGCGAGACAGGCGGCAAGAAGCTCATCCCGGTGCACGCCGAAACCATGGCTACCGCCATAAAAATCGGCAGCCCGGCATCCTGGAAGAAAGCGGTGCGCGTGCTTGAGGCCACGGGCGGCGCGGTGGAGCAGGTGAGCGAAGTGGAAATGGCATTGGCCAAGGCGGAAATTGGCGCAGATGGCATCGGGTGTGAGCCGGCGTCGGCGGTCACGCTGGCCGGGCTGAAGAAGCTGGCGCAGCAGGGCTTCGTGAAGAAGCATGAATCCGTGGTGCTGATCTTGACCGGCAACCTGCTCAAGGACCCAGACTTCACGCTCAAGTTCCATCGCGGAGACCTGTTCGCGGGCACCGAGCACGAAGAGGAGGCGGCTGCGGTTCTTTCCCCACGACAGCGCGCCCCGATGGTGCTCGACGCCAGCGCCAACGCGGTGATTAAGGTGTTGGAGTACGCGGAGCAGACTGATCCGAGAAGATAGTTCCAGGGTGGAGCGGAACAAATTCCAAGAGTACGGAGTCATCCTGAGGGGCTTCAGTCCCGAAGGATCTGGCGTGCAGCAGCGCAGCGGCGGGCCAGCCCCATATGCGCTCCACGCCAGATGCTTCGCAAGCTCAGCATGACTCTTTGGACGATGGAAGAGATTCAGGACCGGGAAGAGTTCCGACCAATGAAAACCGCAAAGAAAAGTACGGCGCGCACGAACTCCTTGCTCGAACTTGTGCTGCCCGCCACCTCCGCCAACCTGGGTCCGGCATTTGATGCTGCTGCGCTGGCCTTCGCATTGTTCTTGAAAGTGCGCGCCCAAACCGCGGACCAATTTTCCATCACCGCGCGCGGCCGCGATCCGGAAATCTGCGGCCGGATGGAGAACCATCTTATCCTGACGACCTATCGTGAAGTGTTGCAGGAGACGGGCAAGGCAGTGCAGCCGCTTGTCCTCGACATCGACAACCAGATTCCCATCGGCAAGGGGTGCGGTTCGTCGGCAGCGGCGCGCCTGGCCGGGATTGCGCTGGCGGTGCACTTCGGCAAATTGCGGTGGACGGACAGCCGCATCATCGGCGAAGCATCACGGCGTGAGCACCATCCCGATAACGCAGCCGCCTGCTGGATGGGCGGGCTGGCGGTCGCGAGAATGTCTGGCGAGAGCGAAGCTCAAGTCGCCAGCGTGATTCCGAAAGGGAAGTGGCCGCTGCTGCTGGCGGTCCCCGACGAGGCGCTTCCCACCGAAGAAGCCCGGCGCGTGCTGCCGGCACAATATTCCCGCGCCCACGCGGTTTCCAATGTCCAGAATTCGATGCTGCTGCTGGCGGCTTTCGTGCAAGGCCGCCGTGACCTGCTGGCTGCAGCGCTCGAAGACCGCATGCATCAGCCGTATCGCGCGCCTTTGTGCCCGCTATTGCCGGCCTTGCAAGAGCTAGAACGGGACCCTGCTGGAATTCTGGGCGTGGCTTTGAGCGGGGCTGGGCCGTCCGTATTGATTTTTCTGGATAATAAGGCCGGCGCAGAACGCGCCAAGGCACAAGTGCGGAGGCATCTTCAGGCCCAGGGACTCCGGGCGGAACTGCTGGCAACTGCAATTACCAAACAGGGAGCCGGCCAGGGCAAAGCCTGGCGGCGACGTTCCTAACTGCGGCGGCGCTCTTCCCCGTCCGCCAGCCGGCCGGTGGCCGCAAGGCGGAACCAATGTTGTTCGAAACTCAGATGGGGTTCACGAGCAAAGCGATCCGCATAGGAATCGATAGCTCTCTGAAAGTGTTCGATCTCTCGCCGCGCATCGCGCCCGAAGGCAGCGCTCGATGACGACGGTGTGATCCGACGATGTTTGCTGGTTTTCATTTCCACCACTCCTGGGACTCTTCCCTTACCACCACGCCCAACCGCAAGGGCGCTCACGGCATCATCCTGTGGAAGTACCAGTACGTGTCAGGCAAACTTCTCTACAGAATCAGGGGAAGGCAGTAAAGTACGTTCGGAGCGGGGAAGTGTAAATGGCACTCTCGTGCTATACCGGCAATGCGGGGTCGGTTGAGGGGAAAAGGGCTCTCCTCAACCGACCATCTCTAACATCTATTGGCGGCTGGCGGGCGGAATGATGCTGTTCATCCGCAGGTATTCGACCATCTGGCCGTAGTGGTCGAAGCAGTGGCCCACAGCCCCTGAGGCCAGCGCGAGGCGGGTCGCATTGCCCTCGCCGAAGGGACTCTTCACGGGGGCGACCAGGTTTTTTTCGTTGACGCTGGCTGCCGCTTTATGAAGGTATGCGAAGGAATCCTTCAAGTAGTTCATGATGTCTGCCTTGCTCTTCACCGAGGCTGGACCGCTTTCCTCGCCCGTGTCTACCGGGGGCTTTTCGCCGAGAATGGCAGCGGCCAATATGTAGTTGACGGCGGCCACGTGCTTTGCCTGTTCTCCAAAGGTGCGGACGCCCTTAAACTCGCCGTTGCTCGGCGCAAAGGAGTACTTGTCCTCGGGCATGGCGTCGGCTGCGGGCACGAATTCATGCTCCACATTGGTGACAGACCGGTCGAGCACCTGACTGACAGTACGAGGTTCGGCAGGTTTAGCGGTTTGGGCGAGCGCGATGCCGCTGAGCAGCAGCAAGCAGGCGCATACGGTTTGAAGCTTCTTCATTTGAGTTTCTCCTTAGGGACTGCAAAAGATCGAAGCACGTGGGGACAGCCGCCCTCGGCTGTCCGGTCGAGCACAGCTCGACACCTTTTTGGAGCGACCGTGTAGCGGAGCTTCGCTCCGCCGGACAGCCGAGGGCCGCTGTCCCCACGTGGGTTTTGCACGAGCGAAGGCGCTCGCGCCTACATTCAAATCAGTCTCGAATTACGGACGGCGTCAGTTCCCACTGCTGTGACGTTAGGCGATGCCGGCGGACGGCAAGCAGCCCCACGACCATCGCCGCCGCCGAACAGAGCAGAGCCGTCGGGACTCCGGCCCGAGTCGCGAGGCCTCCCCAAACCGTGCTGCCCACAGCCATGCCTCCCTGCAGAACCAGCAGGTACATGGACAGCGCCCGGGCGCGCAGAAACGATGGACACATAGTCTGCGCCGCAACATTCAAGCAAGCCAGAATTCCGATCCACGCCGTGCCGCTGGCAAACAATACCAGACAGAGCAGCGAGAATGTTTGCACGCGTCCGGCGGCAAAGGTCATGGCGGCGAACAAAAGGATGTCGAAAGCCACCAATCGATTCACGGACAGGCGGATGCGCACCCGAGGCAGAACTGCGGCGCCGGCCAGAGCTCCGAGGCCAAAGAATCCCAGCAGCAGGCCATAGCCGGTCGCGCCGTGGGGCCGGGCCAGGATGGGCAGCAGCGCGGGCAGGGAACTCGCGGCCAGGCTGAAAGCGCCGGTCCGGATCAGGATGGATCGCACTTGGGGAGCGCCGCGAACGTAACGCAGGCCTGCCAGCAAGGCGTCGTGCACTCGTCCGGTAGCGACCTGCTCGAAGTGGGGACGATTCCAGCGGTAGAGGAAAAAGATCACGCCAAAAAATGACGCCGCGTTGAGCAGGAACGCCACCCCGGAGCCCGCCGCGGCAATCACCAGTCCACCGAGGGCCGGGCCAAAGGCGCGGGCGACATTGAAGCCGACCGAATTCAGCGCTACTGCCGGCGCATGATTTTCCGGACGCACCACTTCCGGCGTGATGGCTTGCCACGCCGGATCATTCATGACCGCGCCCAGGCCCAGGATGAACGTAAACAGTAGAAGCACCCACGGCGTCACCTGGTGGTAGAGGGTGAGCACGCCAAGCACACCGGCAGCAACCACCATCCAGCTCTGGGTGATGAGGAGGAATCGCCGCCGGTCAACCAGATCGGCAAGAGCGCCCGCGGGCAGGATGACCAGAAATACGGGAAGCGTGGTGGCAGCGGTGACCAAACTGACCATCAGCGGCGACAGAGTGAGCTGAGTCATCAACCAACCCGCACCCACGTTCTGCATCCAGGTTCCGGTATAGGAGATGACGGCGGCAATCCAAAGCGAACGGAACAGCGGCTCGTGCAGCGGGGCCCAGGCCGAAATCGTCAGCTTCGGAGTCAGGCTCTCGGGTGCCGATGTCTTGATCGCTTCCGTCATGGTCAATGGCCCACTGCCCCGTCGGATGTGACCGAACTGCTTCCGAACGGCCACTCCCGATTTCGCCAAGCACGCACCAGATAGATAGCCGTGCCGGTAATAAGGATGACCAGTGCGTAGCGTACTTGCTTCAGAGAATTGGTCCGGGAGACCAGCACGAAGACGAATCCGATGGAGGCCAGCAAAGCCGGGAGGGGATAGAGCCACATGCGAAACGGACGAGGCAAGTCCGGGCGCCGAATACGCAACACGATGACGCCAATTGCCTGCACCAGAAACTGCAGCGTAATTCGGATCACCACCAGAGCAGCGATCACGTCGGCCAGCGAAAAGAAACAAAAAAATACCGCGACTCCCCCCAGCGCCAGCAATGAGACGTAAGGAAAGCGATGTTGCGGATGCACTCGAGCAAACGCCTGAAAATAGTTGCCGTCAATGGCCGCGGCGTAGGGCACGCGGGAGTAGCCCAGCAGCAGCGAGAAGACAGAAGCAAACGCCGTCCACATGACCAGGGCCGTGACCAGATTGGCCGCCCAGGTCCCGTAAATCCTTTGCATGAAAACCGAGACCACATACAAACCGCGATTCGATTGACCGGTGTGCGTGATCTCCTGCCAGGGCACCACCCCCAGAATGCTGATGTTCATCAACACGTATAGACATCCCACCAGCAGAATGGATAGCAATAGGGCACGCGGGATCGTCCTTCCGGGATTCTTTACTTCGTCGCCCAGAAAGCAAACATTGTAGTAGCCCCAATAGTCGTAGGTGGCGATCAGCATGGCCGACCCCAGGCCGAGGAAAAAATTGTGCGACAAAGTGAAAGCCCCCGGGGGAAAGCTGAAGGCCCGGCTGGTATCGAAGTGAGTGAATCCCGCGAAGATGATCCAGCCCATGGTGATCAACACCCCGGCCAGAAGCAGCTTCGACATCCATCCAATGCTGGTGATCTTGCGGTAGAGCAGGATCATGGCGAGAACGACGATCCCGATGGCAAGGAACGTGGCCCCGGACATCAACCACCGCATCTGCAGCGTGCCCAGCAGGGGCAGATGCAGTTCCAGCAGGTGGTCAGCGTACTGGTAATCAAGAGCGGGCCAGAAGTACGACGCGTAGCCGGCCAGTCCGATGGCGCCGGAAGCTATGGAGAGGGGAGCGCTAAAAGAAAGCTGCCAGATGAAGAGAAAGGAAATCAATCGACCAAAACTGCGCGAGCCGTAAATCTCGCGCAAATAGTTGTAGGATCCACCCGACTTGGGCATGGCCGCGCCCAGTTCTGCCCACACCAGTCCATCGCACATGGCAAAGATCGCGCCCAGGATCCAGCCCAGCATGGCCTGCGGTCCGCCCATGGCTCCCACGATCAGGGGAATGGTTATGAACGGCCCCACGCCGATCATGTCGATCATGTTTAGCGCGGTAGCGCTGCTTACGCCGATTCCGCGGATCAAGGACGGGGAAGAGGAAGCGTCGTTGGTCGTTGATCGTCGGTCGTTGGTAAAGACCATGAGTTTCACGGCAACGTAGATGAAAAATACCAGCAGTCAAAATGAATACAGCAAGCCGCGATCACTAGAACAGCGCTCAGTATCCAACCGTCGCTCACGGAACGACTGTTTGCTTCGTCCCGCCTCTTCGCGCCGAGGGCGAGACGCCCTCGGGACAGCCGGCAAGATGCCGGCGCTACTGAGATGCCCGCCGACTTGGACAATCGGTCGAGGCCAAGGACCAAGGACCAACGACCAACGACCCAGGACCTAATGACTGCTCTCGTGTCCGGCGCCCAGCAGGTTCACGTACAGTCGAATGGCTCCGGGTACGCCGGCCGGCAATTGGCGGAAGAACGCGTATCCGGTGTATACGTACGTGCCCTTGCCGTACTGCGCCCGCAGCAGTCCGCCAGGGAGTGGCTGCTCGCCTGGGTCATGAGAGGATAGGAGCGGACGGAAGTGATCGTCCCACTGGCTCATGAAATACAACCCCCGTTCCTGCACCCACTCGTCAAAATCACGCTGCGTGATCTGATTGGGATAGTGGAACACGCTGTCTTCCGGAGCAAGGATCTCGACCGGAGCTTCCTCGACTGAAACTCTGCCCCGGCTCAAGGTTGCAGGAAAGGGCGTGAAGTGGCCGCTGTTGAAGTCGCCGACGCCGGCGTCATATTGCACAATCAGCGTGCCGCCCGCTGAAACGTAGTCCAGCAGTTTCTTATTGTTGGCCGTAACATCCTTCTGCGTGTCGTAAGTGCGGATACCGAGAACAATGGTGCCGTAGCCGGCCAGGTCCGCGCTGGCGAGCTTTTCCGCCGGCAGCACGGTGACGTCAATTCCGATCTGCTGCAGCACGGTCGGAATCTCATCCCCGGCACCCGGGATGTACGCTACCTTGAGGCCCTGCGGGACTTTTACATCCACGATACTCACGCGCTGCAACGCCGGTTGGTAGTAGTAAGCACTGGCCAGGTCTTCGCGAGTCACCAGGGTGTAGCCTTCGCCGTAGTTCATTCCGCCGGCGGCAAGCACAGCGCGAATCTGATCGTGCCCCTCTTTCAAACTGCCCGGAACAACTTTGAATTCAAAGTGCTTCTTGTCTCCACGCTGACGCAGCTGCACGGGAATTTCCCTGGGTTCGATCCGCCAGCCCGCAGGGGCTTCGAGGCGCAAAATGCCGGAGGAAGCGCCGGCCAGGTTGGAACTCACTCCTACTTTCACGCTGCGCTCGGAACCGTTGGCGATGGGAATGACCTGCTCACCCGGCTCCAGTTCGACAGAAAACGCGGGCGCGACTGCCAGCGGACGCTTTTGCTCAACGCCCTTCTCGTCGGCAAAGGTTACCAACACTGGCTCCGAAATTTCTGGCAGGGTCTCAGGGACCTTCGGCGCGGAGTTATGAATTTGGGAGGCGAGCGCGGGTACATCGTAACGAACACTCACGCGAAAGGGCGGCGGCGGAAAAGGCAAAGTCTGATATTTAGGCTCATCCACGGTATAGACGCCGTCGCGCTCGGGGTCGTTGCGATGCAAAGCCGGACGCGTAGGCGGAGTGTTGGCCGGCAGCACCACCTGGAAATCAGTCTGATAATCCTTTCCTGGTTGCACCGGAGGAATGCGCTCCCTGGCCTCGCTGTCGGTTACCTGGCCTTCCAGAAACAAGGAGCGGAGTTGCAACGGGTGGGTCGACCCGTTGTGAAACTTTACCCTCGCGGTGAACTTTTGTCCGGGGGAAATCGCGGCTAGCGGATCCTCTCCCGGCGCCACTGGTCCGCCCGGGCCCTGCGGCGACACCAGCCAGGCCTGGAGTGAAAGATTGAGTGCCAGATTGAGCGCGGTCCGGGCCTGCGACTCTTTCTCGATCAAACGGGCCAGCCTATCTTGATTGTTGCCGCCGCGGAGCCGACTTTCGAGATGGGCAAGCGACTCGACTACCGAGAACAACGGCGCCGCAGCGCTGCCCGGATCCTTCTCCGCCGTTTTTACGGCCTCAGCAATATTGGCTTCGACTCCTGCGAGCTCTTTCCTGGCCGGGGCATCGGAGGGAGAAATCAAGGTTCCCAAACTCGTGTCGATGCCGTCAAAGAAATCCTTTTCGTGGCCGTCCTTGTCCGTGGCTGGGGGCAGGACTGAGTCCACCAGCTTGTAATAGGTGTAGCGATCGCCGGGTTCCACCGTCCAGCCACCCGCGCCCTGGGAGAGCTGATGCCGCAGTCCTTCCATTGCGAACTGGATGTACGACATGCCCAGCAATGGATTCGCGCGACCGGTATTGAGCCTGACCGTGTAATTTTCCGCTGCACAGGTGCTGGCCCCAAATCCACACACGTTGCCGACATAAAGCTTCTTGGCCTGCCAGGGTTGCAGTCCTTCCTTTATCTGTTCGGGAAACCGCATCGGGTCTGCGGCCGCGCGGAACGCCTCCTTGGTCAGAATGGCGGAAGCCTGGTGATGTCCGTGCCCATCACGCTCGGTTCCGGAGAAGCGCGCAATCAGCACATCCGGCCGAAAAGTTCGGATCACGCGCACCATGTCGCCGAGGGGGATGTCATGACCACCCCACTTCTGAAATGTCTCTTCCGGACTTTTTGAATAGCCGAAGTCCGCCACCCGGCTGAAGCGCTGTTCTACCCCGTAATAGCGATCGGAAGCAGTCAGCTCCAGTGCGCGCAAAACGCCCAGCACATCGAACAGGTTGCTGCCGACCTTGTTTTGGCCGCCTTCTCCCCGGGTAAGAGTCATCAGCAGCGCCGTGTCTCCCTTGCCGCGCGACTCCAGAGTCAACATGCCTCCGTCTTCGTCGTCGGGATGGGCGGTGGTCTGCATCAGGCGGGCGGTAGTTTGCAGTCGGAGCAACATCTGCTTCAGGCCGGCCGTGCCTGCGTCTGGAGGCAGAGGATCGACCGGACTCGGCGCGCTCGCGGGAGGCTGGGCCGGAGTCGGAGTCACCATACAGAGGAGAACAGCGAGCAGGGCCAGAGTAAGTACCGGTTGTAGCGCCGCCGTCCCGGTAGCGGTCGGGGCGTCTGGGGCGAGACGCCCCTGAGACAGCCGGCAAGATGCCGGCGTTACAAACAGGTGTCGCATCAAGCGACTCTGAAGGCTGAGATACCGGGTGCGTGGGCGCAGAAGTAGCGGACTCAGAAATCCATGGCCGGCATTTTTCATACGTATGGGATTGCAGCTGTCGGGGATGAGAGGCAAGATTTTTCCTGTGGTTCCTCTGTGTTATATGGACTGCGCGGGAAACCAGGGGTTAGCCGCTAATGAGTAATCCTACCTCAGTCACTTGCTGGGCGGGGTGCTGGGTGTCTGGACCGCCTGCTGACAAGCGTGCGCCGCGGTCAGCAACTCGTCAAACTGCCGGTCGCTGTGCAGGCCGCGCAACAGGGGATCCGAAAGCAGGTTGGAGTAGGAGCAGTAGTTCAGCTCAATTGCGGTCTTGAGCATGTGGAAGGCGGCGGCCTTTTTTCCGCAGTAGGCGAAAATCGCCCCCTGATAGTAGGAAAGCTCGGGATCTGGATCCGAAGGCTGGCTGGTTTCGGCATCGTGCGCCATACGGTCCAGTTCGGACGGTGGGCGGAGCCCAACGCAGGCTTCCATGAGATCGCGGTGGTAGTGAGGAGCGTTCGACATATGTTTAACGGCCTCGCGGGCCTCCGCTATCCTGCCTTCGCGCAGCAAAAGGGAAGCCGTAATGTAGTTGGCCCACTCCGAGCCCGCATCCAGCTTGATAAAATCACGCGCCCGGTCGAATCTGCTCAGCTCCATGAACGCCCAGGCGCAGGAACGGAACTGATAATTACCCGGAGCCAGAGTGAGGGCAGTATCGCATTGGCGCGTGGATTCCTCGAGCATGCCGGCATAACGCTGCACATAACCCAGGGTGAAATGGGCCTGGGCGTTCTCCGGACGACGCTTGGCCAGCGCCCCAGCCGCCTCATAGGCTTTTCCTAACTCGCCCCGGTCCACCCGGTTCACGATGAGTTGCGAGGCGGCGGCAATCAGGTTGGGATCAAGAGCCAGGGCGCGTTCCAGGGCGGCATTCGAGTGCTGGAACATCTGCTCGCCGCCATTGGAATAGGTGGAGTCGTAGTAATACCGTTGACCTACTTCCGCCCAGGCGGGGGCGTAGTTGGGGTCCAGTTCGACCACATGTTCCAGCGACTTGATGGCCTCTCGATTGGGAACCGGGTCGTGGGCGAGGGCGACGCTGTGTAAATAAAGATCGTAGGCTTCCTGATTATTGGGCCGCGTTCTGGTCTCCAGAAAGCCGCCGGCCGCACCCAGCATCGGCAACAAGCCTTCCCGGACCTGTTTGGCCAGCTGCTGTTGCATCCCGATCAGGTCCTGGGTTGAGCCCGTAAGATTGGTTTGCCATAGCAGTCTTTCCGTCCCGGTCTCGATCGCCTCCAGCGTGACCAGCAGATGGTTTCCCTGTTTCTGGAAGTGTCCGGTCAGCACGGTGCCCACATGAAGATCGCGCCCTACTTGCTGGGGATCGAGGTCGGCATTTACGTACTTTCTGGTCACCGCCGAAGGACGAACATCCAGCGTGCGCGAATAAGTGAGTGTGTTGGCGATTTCATCCGCCAGGGCAAAGCGGAGATAGTCCACGCTGAAATCGCCATTGAGGTTCTGCAGCGGCAGCACCGCGATCGCGTTCTTGGAGGCTCCTCCCATGACTGCCGCGCGATGCTTGATGAACCAGGTCCCCACCGTCGCCAGCACCGTGATCAGCAAGGCCGTGACCGCGAGCAGAAGATAATTTTGCCGTTTGCCCGGGGTCTGGAAGGTCTTGGTGACTACGCGCATTGGCGAGGTTTCGCGTCCGCCGGTCCGGGTTAATCCCGATTCGGTTTCTTTTTTCAGGCGTAGCAGGTCGGCTTTCATCTCCGCCGCACTGGCATAGCGCTGGTTGCGATCTTTTTCCATCGCCTTCCCGATAATGCTTTCCAACTCCTTGGGTAGCCGGGGATTGAGAGTAACGGGCGAGGGTGGTTTGGTATGCAGCACCGCATCCAGGGTCATGACCACGTTGTTGCCGGTGAAAGGCTTCTTTCCGGTGGCCATTTCGTAGAGCACGACGCCGAAGGAAAACAGGTCGGTGCGCGGATCGAGCTCTTCGCTGCGCGCCTGCTCCGGAGACATGTAAACCGCGGTGCCGGGAATCACGCCCACCGCGGTCAGGGAGTCTTCGATCGGCGTTTCTTCGCTGGTGGCCAGCCGCTCATTCCGCAGCAGTTTGGCCAGACCAAAATCGAGGACCTTGGTTTGTCCCGTCGAGGTGATAAAGATGTTGGCCGGCTTGATATCGCGATGGATGATGCCCTTGGCATGGGAGGCGGAAAGGGCATCCGCCACCTGTACGGCCACCTCAAGCAGGTCATCGATGTCCATGGGGTTGCCGCGGATGCGCTGCTTCAGGCTCACTCCCTCCAACTTCTCCATGACGATGAAGGGATGGCCGTTGTGATCTTCGACTTCGTGGATGGTGCAGATGCTGGGATGATTCAGCAGGGATGCGGCGCGGGCCTCACGCTCGAAACGCTCCATGGCCTTGGCGTCGCCGGTGAGGTTGTCAGGGAGAAACTTTATGGCGACGTGGCGGCCCAGCCGGGTGTCTTCCGCTTCATAGACGACGCCCATGCCGCCGCCGCCCAGCTTGCCCAGAATTCTGTAATGGGAGACCGTCTGGCCGACCATGGTCGCACTGCTCGAACTTTGGCCAGACGTTTCGCGGTCCATGGCTAAGCTCAGCCCCTATAGCGGGTCAATGTTAGGCCGGGAGGAGTATCTGGTCAACTGTGTGGAGGGAAACAAGTGCCGGACACCCGGATGCTGGCGCTACCGGCCCAAGCGCTATAATTATTGCACCGTGCCACGCGGACTCGCTATGTCCGTTATTTTTGTACTGGCAGGTGCGGGAATTTGCCCAACGCCGAGCCGGGCACAGTTAGAAACTCCGGCCGCGATGCGCGATGCTGTCACGCAGGCCGCGCCTTCGAATCGGATGCCTGCAGACTCAGGCCGCAACGAACTCCAACCCCTTATCGCCGGCGATTCTAGTGAACTGAAGGCTGCTTCCGACGACGGCCCCACCGCAATCCCCTCTTGGGAAACAAACGAGATTCGCCCAGGACAAGGGGAGGCCGTGGCACGTTTGAGCGGTGATGATAAATCCGAGGTTCAAGGCCCAGGATTCTGCCGGGCGTCCCCGCCCTGGACAGGGCGGCATGTTTTGGGCGGTGTCGCTGTATCTAAATTGACCTTCAACAGCGGTCTCCACCTCGCGCCCGATGATCAGCGGAAGATCGCGTCCGCGATCAGGCAACACACATACTTTGGCGATCCGGATGGAGTTACTGCCGGGATTCTGGAAAGAGTTAGAGCAGCGTGGCAAGACCGCGGGTTTTTCAAGGCGCGGGTTGATGGCGATACCAGGATACTCGCCGATAATCCTCTCGACATGCGGATCGCCCTCGCCATTCACATGGATGAGGGCCCTCAGTACCGATTGCGACAAATTACTTTCAAGGGCAACCGGGCAATCTTGAATGCGAAGGCCCTACGCAAATTGTTCCCGCTGCAGGACGGTGAACTGTTCAGCCGCTCTGCCATTGGCCAAGGCCTGGACAATCTGCGCAAGGCATATCGCAGCTCCGGGTTCATCAACTTTACGTCCATCCCGAATAGCGACGTAGACGAAAAAAGCCGGACCATTGCGCTCGTGATAGATATGGATGAGGGCAGGCAGTTTCTTGTAAGCAGCGTCAGGATCATTGGCCTGAGCGGGCCTGGTGCGGAGAACGCCTTGAAGGACCTGGCACTCAGACCAGGCGAAATTTATAACGAAAAGCTCGCCGATCTCTTCCTCCTGACAGACGGCTCCTGGTTGCCGAGCGGTGCCTCGACGGAATCACGCATCCACATGACACTAAACGAACGAGCTGGAACGGTTGCTCTTGCCTTCGATTTTGCGCCATGTCCGGATGAATAGGTCCGGTTGAATAGATTGTCGCCCGAAAACCCCCGCCCAAGCCGAGTTGGACGGGGCCCCCTGCAGGGTCGCTACTGGTAGAATCCCGCCGAAGAGCCCACGCTGGGTTTCTGATTTAACGCTATAATGCAGCCCACTCATGGCACTCTCTTCCGGAACGAAGCTGGGACCTTACGAGATCCAATCTCTAATCGGTGCGGGCGGGATGGGCGAAGTCTATCGCGCACACGATTCCCGTCTGGACCGCACCGTAGCCATCAAGGTCCTGCCTGCGTCCTTCTCGGCGGACGGTGACCGCATGCAGCGCTTCGCGCAGGAAGCCCGCGCTGCGGCGGCGCTCAATCATCCCAACATTCTTTCCATCTTCGACATTGGAGATCAGCAGGGCTCGCCTTACGTTGTCTCCGAATTGCTGGAAGGGGGAACCCTGCGCGAGCGCTTGAGGAGCGGCGCGCTTTCCGCGCGGAAGGCGATTGACTACGCCCTGCAGGTCGCGCGCGGGCTGGCGGCGGCGCATGAGAAGGGCATCGTGCATCGCGACCTAAAGCCGGAAAACATCTTTATCACCAACGATGGCCGGGTGAAGATTCTGGATTTCGGCCTGGCCAAGCTCATCATGCCGGAGGCCTCAAGCGGGGCTGATGCCCCGACCCTGCATGCCGTGACCGAACCTGGCCTGATCATGGGCACGGTCGGTTATATGTCGCCGGAACAGGTGCGCGGTCACGCCGCCGACCCGCGCTCCGACATCTTTGCCTTCGGGGCGATTCTGTACGAGATGATCTCCGGCAAGCGCGCCTTCCACGGCGAGACTTCGGCCGACACCATGAGCGCGATTCTGAAGGAGGAGGTGCCCGACCTTTCTGAAACCGCGCGCAATGTCCCGCCCGGCCTGGAGCGGATTGTGCGGCACTGCCTGGAGAAGAATCCTGCGCAGCGCTTTCACTCCGCCGGCGACCTGGCATTCGATCTGGAAGCGCTGACCGAGATTTCCGCCACGGGCAGCAAATCGGGTGCGCAGGCGGCCGTGCAAGAGATCCGAGGTGCGGAGAAGCGTCGGAAACTGGCGAGTGTAGGGGCCGCAATCGCGGTGGCGGCAGCCCTCGTCGCTTTGGGTTGGTGGGTGGGACGAGGCCGCGGTGTCGCGCCTGCACCCGAGTATCAGCAAATTACGTTTCGCACCGGGTCGATTGGTAACGCTCGCTTCACTCCAGATGGCAGCATTGTTTACGACGCGTCCTGGGAAGGCGGTCCTCACCAACTGTATCTGGCCCGTACCGATGACAACGGCTCGCGCGAATTGGGAATCAAGGATGCGGCCCTGCTTTCAATCTCGAAGAGTGGGGAACTGGCCATCCGGCTCAACACCGTTTATCACGGTGGTTATGCCCGTGAGGGAACCCTCGCCCGTGTACCTTTGAGCGGCGGAACTCCTCGGGAAGTGCTGGAGAACGTGCAGGACGCGGACTGGGCGGCAGACGGCGAAAGCATGGCGTTGGTCCGCTTCGTTCCGGGGAACAGCCACTGGCGGCTGGAATATCCGGTGGGCAAAGTGCTGTTTGACAGCATTAACTGGATCAGCCATCCCAAAATTTCGCCCGACGGCAAGCGGGTAGCGTTCGCTGACCACGAGAATCCCATTGGCGACGACCAGGGCACAGTGGCCGTGATCGACCCGGACGGGCAGGAGAGGAAGTTGTCGGCGGGGTGGTCGTCGGTGGAGGGCATCCTGTGGTCGCCGGCGGGCGATGAGATATGGTTCACCGCCTCTGACAGCGGGAGCGCCGCGAATCTGCGTGGCGTGACGCTCGCCGGCAAGGCACGGACAATCATTAACGTGCCCGGAGGCATGTGGCTGCAGGATTCCCGCGGCCCACTTACGCTGATGATTACCCACCAGGCCCGTCTCGGAATTCGCGCCATGCCGCCCGGTGGAAAAGAGGAAGTCGAGCTGGGCTGGTTCGGCTGGTCGCTGCCGCGAGATATAAGCCGTGACGGCAGGAAAGTTCTGTTCGAGGAAGAGGCGGAGGGTGGCGGACCAAACTATACGGTGTTTCTGCGCGATACCGACGGGTCGCCTCCGGTTCGAATCGGCGATGGTACCGGCGAAGCAATTTCGCCGGACAATAAGTGGGTGATCACTAAGCCGGCCAAGGGAGGCGCGCTCAGCCTGGTGCCAACCGGAGCCGGTGAAGCCCGGCAGTTGACGCACGACAACATCAGCTATGGATTCGTCCGCTACCTGCCGGATGGCAAGCAGCTGCTGGCTTCTGGAATTGAGGCCGGCCATGGAGTCCGCGATTATCTGATTGATGTGACTAATGGCAATGCCAAACCACTCACGCCGGAAGGCACCGCCGGCACGCAATTGTCCCCGGACGGCCGCAGTGTCGCAGTGCTCGGTCCGGATGGCAAATGGGGTATCTGGCCGCTTGACGGCAGCGGTCTGCGCCCGGTTGCGGGATTAAATTCCAAGTATTACGTCTCTGGCTGGACACCGGATGGTACGTCTTTGTATGCGCTCTCTAGCCAGCAGCGCGAAGGTGCTGCCAAGGTCTCCCGGGTAAACCTGGCCACCGGCAAGATGGAATACTGGAAAACCTTCGGAGAGAATCTCCCGGCCGGAGTGGCGAGTGTGGGCGGCCCGCGTTTTTCCAGCGACGGAAGCGCCTACGCTTATGTTTACTCTCAGGTACTCTCGCAGGCATACGTGGTGAAGGGATTGAGGCAGTAAACCAATCTAGAGCCGTTATGTATAGAATCCTGCCGAAGAACCCACCCATTCCATGTTGCGATTATGGTCCACCCCCATCATTAGCCCGCGGCCCATGCGGATGATGGTCATCACCGGCAGCAATTCGTCCAGCCAGATGTACATGATGCGCACCTCCGCCTTGTTGCCGCCGAAAGGCGTTTCCACGACGGGCTCGAAATCCATGCGCTCCTGCAGAATGTACTGCGAACGCTTTTCCCTGGGAATGGCGGCGATGTCTTCTGGTTTGAGATTGATGATCACGCCCAGCCCGGCGAAGGAAAATAACGGCTTGACCACGTAGTTCTCCAGATCCTTCGGTATCTGCTCCACGCGGTCCAGGAACCAGGTCTTGGGTACACACTCGTGTTTCAGATAGGGCAGCGAGAACTTGCTCAAACGGAAGTACCAATTGGGATGCCCTGCCCATTCCACTTCAATGTCATCATTGAGCCGGAAAGCAGTCTTGAGGTCCTTGCGCACCATCTCGTCCACGATGGCGCGGTTGTAAATGCGCATGATGGGAGTCCGCTTGCCGGCGTTTTCGTAGAACAGGAACTTGCCTACCTTCCTGATGTGCGCAATATCGACCGTCTTGATGCCCAGCAGCTTCTCGGTCAACAGAAAATCGGGAAGAGTTTTCTGATGCCGAGGATCGATTTCCATCAGAACGACCTGCGCGGGATCGTGGTCGGCGACAATGGCGCGGCGCAACAATTTCTTGTAGCCCTCCCAATCCAATCCTCCCATCAGATATTTGAGGTTCCGGTCGAGACCAAAAACCTCCTCATAAGTTTGCGAGAGCAGAGCCTGGTAGGCGTAGAGAGAAGGGAAGCCCTGCAGCTCAACCAGCTTGGGTTGCAGCTTGCCAAATTTGTCGCGCACCAACCCAAAATCCACTTGCACAAAAAGGGGGTGGGCGGTTTCGCGCGGAACTCTGAACTGCTCTGGAATCGCCGCGGAGGAAGCTTTGCGGTAGTCGATGCCATTGAGTTGCTGGACCAGTTCCCCGCCGTACTCCGCCATCTGATGAAGCAGCGGCTTGGGCAAAAAGCAAGGCGTCTCGCAGACCCGGAACTTGACCGGCGTCCCACAGCGTTCTTCCAGAAGCTTGAGCAGCCGCTGATATTTTTCCGGTGTGTAGTTCGCGTTGAACTGCTGTCGAAGGACGGCAATCATGATAACGGCGACACTTACCACGGACCACGTGGGGACAGCCGCCCTCGGCTGTCCGGTCGAGCATCGCTCGACAGAATCTTACCGGCAAGGGAAATGAGCGGAGCCTTGCTCCGCCGGACAGCCGAGGGCGGCTGTCCCCACGTGGTTGCTGCCATGCCACCCCTTCGCGGCCACTAAGCCTCCAGCAGGAACTGCCCATTGCGCATGATCTGCGCCTCGTCCACCCAGATATCGAAATTCCTGCCCACTACATCAATATGCGTCGAACAATCCCACTGCGCTCCAGTGTGCGCGCCATAAGGATTGCCAAAGGCGATATGCACGCCGGGATATTTTTCGTCCTGCAGGATCTGCCCAATCACATCTTTCAACTCAATGTTCGTGCCGATGGCGAACTCGCCGACGCGATCGCTGTTCTCGTCGGTATGGGTGTAACGCCAGAAATCATCCTCCAGTTCGCGGTTGGCGGAATGGGCTTCGGTCAGGCGATTGCCCTTTACCTGAATGGTTAAGGGGTTCTCCCGCAGGCTGCCAAACTTGGCGCACAGCCAGTCGCCCACTACTCCATCGATCACAAACGTCCCGTTGACCTCACCCGGAGTAGTAAACACCTCGCCGCCCGGCAAGTTGCCCCATTTGTCAGGGCTGATAATGCCGCTGGTCTTGAGCCAATGGTATTGCGGGTTCAATTGTGCGGTCAGATCGGTCCCGGCCGGAGTCCTGGCCCGCACTGTTCTTGCCCGCCGCACGGTTTCGACAACCTTGGCGCTGATGCGGTCCACCTTGAGGAAGTCGGCCCGCATGCCCTCCAGCATGATCTGATGATTGATGTTGACCATGTGGGCGTGCCGGATTTTCCGGCGGTTCACTACGTCAGTCATCTGCATCCGTGATTTCAGTTCATTGGCTTGCGCCTGCACCGCGAAGATGCTGACCTGGCTGGTCTCGAGATCGTCCGCGATCTGGCGCGGCAGGTCGGACAGCGGCCGGGGTGCGAGTTCTTCAAGGATCCAGGCGCGGTAAGGAGCGCCCAGAATCTCCAGTTCGTGGACCAGGCTGGCCGCGATTTCGCTGGTCGCATCATCCGTAATAATGGTGACTTTCTCGCTGGGCTTGATGCGCAGGCACACCTTGACCGCGTTGCGGGCGCCGGGAGTAAGTTCAGGATCGAATGGGAGCGTGCTCAGTTCACGCCGGGCTTGACTGGCAGGAAGATTCATTACCCTACTTTTCTAGCGGGAGTCTGCGCTTCAGTTTCGGCCAGTCCCACTTCGGTTTCTTCGATGATGTAGTCCACGACTTTTTTCAGATCGCCGGTCTCGCGAAATACCCGCAACTGCCGGTCGGCGCCGGTGCCGTTGTCCAGAATCTTGTGGATATAGTTTAGCTCTTCGCGGGAATCGAGCTCGTCCACCACATCGTCGATGAACTCAAGATATTCCAGCACCAGTTCGCGGGCGGGAATTTCCGTCTGCTTGCCAAAATCAATCAGCTTGCCTTCGAGGCCATAGCGCGAGGCGCGCCACTTGTTCTCCATGATCAAGGCGCGGCGATAGAGACGGAAACCCTGGTTCGCGGTGTAGAGCT
This sequence comes from Terriglobia bacterium, assembly GCA_963758435.1. Taxonomy (GTDB): domain Bacteria; phylum Acidobacteriota; class Terriglobia; order Terriglobales; family Acidobacteriaceae; genus JAIQFF01. Next base: position 524,479 of record CAVWVN010000003.1, read on the forward strand.
TGTAAAGTTTGGCGATGGTGGCCTGGATCAGCGCCGCCAGCGCGATGGTTTCCTCCACCCTCATGGGAATGTCGCACACCCGGAATTCCAGAGTGTTGAAGAAGGGATGAGGGCGGATGTCCCACCAGATTTTCTTGGCATTGTCGATGCAATTGGTCTTGATCAGCAGCTTGATGAAATTGTCGTACTCGCCCCAGCTAGGGAAGTAGTCCGGGATATTGGTACGGGGAAATTTATCGAACACCTTGCAGCGATACGATTTCAGCCCGGTGTCCATACCCAGCCAGAAGGGGGAATTGGTCGAAAGCGCCAGGATGTGCGGCAGAAAATAGCGGGCGTGATTCATCAATTGGATGGCGGTCTCGCGGTCCTCCACGCCAATGTGCACGTGCAGGCCGAAAATAAGGTTGGCCCGGGCCACCAGTTGCAGGTCTTGGACAATGTTCTTGTAGCGAACGTCTTCCGTGATTTCCTGCACCCGCCAGTCGGCAAAAGGATGAGTCGCCGCCGAAGCCAGCCGCAGGCCATTCTCGCGGGCCAGGGCAATCATGTCGCGGCGCAGCTTCTTTACTTCTTCCTTGGCGTCCTTAATATTGCTGCAGACCGAGGTCCCCACTTCGACCACCGACTGGTGCATTTCGGCCTTCACCCGTTCCTGCAGGAGCAGCTTTCCCTTCTCGATAATCTCGGCGTGGATGTGGGAGCGTAGGTCGCGTGTGACCGGATCAACGGTCTGATATTCCTCTTCGATCCCGATGGTGAAAGTCGGAAGCATGGGTACGGCCCTTCCGGGGGAAATGCTCGCCGCCGGCCTGATCGTGGCGGCCAGCCTAAAGCGGGGACTAGTATAGCAATCGGCCGCGAAAAGCCGAAGCGCGGCTGGAGGCTAACGTTCCCGATGTCTTTCTTAGCGTACTGTGCGTCTCCTTTGCGACCTTGGCGGCAAGGTTTCTAACCGCAAAGATCGCAAAGAAATAACGCAAAGGTCGCAAAGAAAAGCCGGCGGTTATGCCCTCGCCTTTTTCCTGGCTGGGGCCCGCTTGGGCGCTTCCGCGGTTTTTCCACCCGCCAGAAACGAAGCCCAGCGCAACTCGCTGGCCGGATTCTCATCGCTAAGCGCTTTGGCTACCGCCATTTCCGCAACCGCATTCACGATCCAATCAAAGTTTGCCTGGCCCACGGAATGGATATCCGCATCCGGCGCGGGGTTGAGGAAGTCAATGGCGTAGGGCACGCCATCTTCTACCGCGAACTCAACCGTGTTCAGGTCGTAACCCAGTGCGCGGCACAGGGTCTGCGAATCTTTCACCACCCGGTCGAGCAGCTTGGGATCGGCAGGTGCAGGATTTTTCACATAGCGTTCGTGAAACGGCGCCTTTGGATCGTAGTGCATGATGTGGACGTTTTCCTGTCCAACCACGTAGCAGCGAAAATATTCCTTGAACTCGACGCCATGCTGCAGGGTCATGCACAGATCGCCGGTCTGGTTGTAGTGATGGAAAAATTCCTCCGGCGAGTGCACCTTGTACACATGCTTCCATCCTCCGCCGGAGTACGGCTTGAGAAAGGCAGGAAAGCCCACGTAGTCAAAAATCTCCTCCCAGTTCAGCGGATAAATCAGGTTGCGCATGGACTGATCGGTTGTGCCCTCGGGATGCTTCTGGTGCGGCAGGATCACAGTGGGCGGAATGGCCACGCCCAGCCTGGACGCCAGAGCGTAGTTGAAAAACTTGTCATCGGCCGACCACCAGAACGGGTTGTTAACCACGATTGTTCCACTAAGCGCCGCATTTTTCAGGTAAGCGCGATAGAAAGGGATGTCCTGCGAAATGCGATCGATGATGACGCGATACCCGCTGGGTTCGGCCATCTTCACTCCGCCCAGCTTGACGAACTCCGCGGTCACGCCTTCGACCTTCATGTTGTTGATCTTCTCCACCAGGGCAGGGGGAAAAGTGTTTTCCATGCCGAACATGACGCCGATTTTCTTCACGATCACCTCCTGTCATCCTGAGCGGAGCGACTGCGTCGCTTCGCGAAGCAGTTGCGCAGTCGACGGACCCTATAACCACCACAATGCGTGCCGTTTAAGTTACTTCTGAAACCCTCGATCGAATGGCTGCGAAAAAAAATTCCCGAGCTCTACGACAGTGATTGAGCCTATAGGAGTCCTTCGACTCCGTGTGAAGCCCGCCATGCGGGCTTCACACTACGCTCAGGATGACAATCCTAGGAAAAATATTTTACCGCCATCCTCTGCCACAGCGGCCAGTCGTGTTTGGAGTTGTCTCCCCACACATCCAGCCAGTGCGGAATCCCCTTGGCGTTCAAAATCGCCGAAAACTTGATGTTCTGGTCCAGGCAAATGTCCCAGTTCGCCGATCCCAGTACGATGTTCATCTTCCGATAGTGGCTCAGAAACCAGTCATCGCTCATGTTGGGCACAAAATCGGGCGGGCAGTTGAAATAGCAGTCATCGTCGTAATAGCCATCCAGAAATTGGTGAATATCGAAAGCTCCGCTCATGCTTACGCAGTAGGTCACCACATCAGGATGCTTGAACGAGAAATTCATCGCATGGTAGCCGCCGAAACTGCAGCCGGTAAGCGCCAGCCGGGGCGTATTGTTTTTCCAGCGCAGAAAAGGAAGCATCTCGTGCAGGATGTAGCGCTCGTATTGCAGGTGGCGCAGCACCCGCACCCGGGGATGAACGCCCTTGTTGTACCAGCTCTCGCTGTCCACGGCATCCGGACAGAACACCTGCAACTCGCCCGCATCGATCTTGGGCGCCAGAACGCCGATCATGCCGCGGTCTTCGTACTCGAAAAACCTGCCCTGGGACGTGGGGAACACGAGCAGGGGAGTGCCGGCATGGCCGAAGACCAGAAGCTCCATATCGCGGTGCAATTCGGAACTGTACCCTTTGTGGTATTCGCGGTTCATGATGGCGCGGAGTATCTTACCTGATCATGCGGCGGCAGGCCACGGAACTGCTCGCGTAGGGGCGGGCACCCTCGTCCGCCCGGAGGAGCCAAGCTCCGCAATTTTTTACAACATACAAACCTGTCGAGCTTCGCTCGACTGGGCGGATGAGGACATCTGCCCCTACGTGTTCTAAAATAGATAGTTGCCTTCTTTGATGATCCACTTTGCCAAATCATGAACGTCGCGAGTTTGAAACTCCTGACGCGCCGTCCCCCCGTGATCGTCGCCAGCCTGGTTGTGGTAACGGTGTTGGCGTTTCTGGGCGTCAACCGCCTGGTCAACCGTTTTCGTGAGCAGGAGAAGGCGCTGGCGCGCCACCTCTACGAACACGGCATTCAGGCGCAGACCGCAGGACAGGCGGAACGCGCCGTCACCGATTTTCGCGCGGCACTCAGTTACGCCCGTGACAACTTTGACTACCAGCTCAGCCTGGCGCGTGCGCTGCGGGACACCGGTCGGACCGCCGAATCCGAAACCTATCTGATCAGCCTGTGGGAGCGTGCGCCCCAGGAAGGGGCTGTGAATCTAGCCCTGGGACGCTTGTTCGCGCGGGAGGGGCTCTTCGACAAGACCATTCAGTATTACCACAACGCGATCTACGGCTTCTGGCCGGGAGACCCGGAGACAAAGCGGCGGGACACCGAATTTGAACTGATCACATTTCTGATGCAGCACAGGGCCTATCCCCAGGCGCAAGCGGAGCTGATTACGATGGCGGCCGCCTTGCCCAGCGATCCTGGTTTGCGCGTACGCGTGGCCCAACTATTCGCCCAGGCGCAGGACTATGAGCATGCTCTAGCCCAATTCCAGCAGGTGCTGCGAACCGATCGTGACAATCAGGCTGCGCTGTACGGCGCCGGACAGGCCGCCTTCCATCTGGGCCGTTATCGGACGGCACAGGGCTACTTGCGGAGTGCGGTCCGCCGCGACCCACAGAATACGCAGGCTGCGGTGTCGCTGAAGACTGCCACCCTGGTTCTGGATGCGGACCCTTTCGCGCCGCGCATTTCGGACGCCGAACGCAGTCGTCGCGTGCGCTCGGCATTTCAAGCCGCAGGAGAACGCCTGGACAGCTGCGCCACGGCTAAGGAGATTGATCTGAGCCCGAGGTCGCCCTCTGGCGGCCTGCCTGCTTTGAAAGCGCAGTGGCTGGAAATGGCGCCGAAGGCGGCCAGGTTGCGTCCGCCGCGCAATGACGGGGCCCTGGACGAGATTATGGATCTGGTTTTCGAAATTGAGCAGCAGACTCAAGCCACGTGTGGAACACCCGAAGGGCTGGATCAGGCCCTCCTTCTTCTTTCGCAGGACCGCAACGGAGTGGAACGATGACGGGCACGGGCGCCGCCGCCAACTCAGGTACCGGGTCCCACCCGTCACTGCCGGCCGATGGTTCAGCGCTGAAGGCCGGGAGCCGATCATGGTTCACGCTCAGTACCTCGCGCGAAGAGCGCTTCTTCCTGCTGCTGGCGGTTTTTATCGGTCTGTTTTCAGGACTCGCGGTGGTCTGTTTCCGCCTGGCGATCGACTGGACCAGAATCTCTCTACTAGGGCCGGCGCCGGAGCCTCACAGCTGGCGCCTGATTGCCACGCCCACCATCGTCGGGCTGATCATGGCTCTGCTGGTGGTACATGTTTTTCCGCTGGTGCGGGGCAGTGGAGTCAACCAGACCAAGGCCGCGCTCTACATCTATAACGGCTATATTCCATTTCGTACCGCGGTGGGAAAATTCATCACCGCCGCCATGGCCATCGGCTCGGGTCAGTCTCTGGGGCCTGAAGACCCATCGCTGCAGATTGGCGCCAGTCTGGCTTCGGCGCTTGGCCGGCGTCTCGAGCTCTCCCGCGAACGTTTGCGCCTGCTGGCTCCGGTGGGTGCCGCGGCCGGTCTGGCGGCTGCGTTCAACGCGCCGATTTCCGCGGTGCTGTTTGTCATTGAGGAGGTGATCGGGCGCTGGAGCGCAGGCATCCTTGGCTCGGTCGTGCTGTCGGCGGTTTCAAGCGTAGTGGTGGTGCGCTGGTTCCTGGGATCGGAGCCTCTGTTTCGCATTCCTGCCGTAGGCCTGGTGCGGCCCACGGAGTTGCTGGCCTACGCGGTACTGGGAGTGGTAGGAGGGCTGGCAGCGGTCATCTTTGCCAAGGCTATCGGCTACTTCCGCCCGCGCCTGCGCGCCTGGCCGCGCTGGACGCAATACCTGCAGCCTGCCGTGGCTGGACTCATTATCGGAGTGATCGGGTTTCTCGGCGCCCCCCAGGTCATGGGCGCAGGCTACGAATACATGGACCAGGCCATGCATGACCAGTTCACCTGGAAAATGCTGGCCATTCTGGCGCTGCTGAAAATCGTTGCCACCACGTTGTCGTTCGTGAGCGGCGCTCCCGGTGGCATGTTCGCTCCCACGCTTTTCGTCGGTGCCATGCTGGGCGGTGCGGTGGGAGGTGTGGAACGCGCCTTGTATCCCGGCCTCACCGGTTCCACTGCTACCTACGCACTGGTTGGCATGGGGGTGCTCTTCGCGGCCTTCCTGCGTGTGCCCATGACCTCGGTCTTCATGGTGCTGGAAGTCAGCGGCAATTATTCCATCATCGTGCCTGTGATCGTGGCCAACACGCTGGCGTACGTGATCTCCCGCGGGCTTGAGCCGGTGCCCATCTTCGACCTGCTAACTCGTCAGGACGGCCTCGATCTGCCTTCGCTCGAGGAGCAACGGGAGCAGACCGTCTTGCGGGTGGAAGATGCCATGAGACCCGCCCCCACTCCGGTCTTGGAGGCCCAGAGTTCGGTGGAACAGGCCTTGCGCCGGGTGCAGGACTTGCCTGGAACTTTTCTCGTCCGCATGAGCCCCAGCGGGTGGGGTAGCACCACTTCCGACACACTCAAGCGCCTGGCCGGCGAAGGCAAAGGAGAAATGACGCTGGGCTCGACTTTGCCCATACGAAACCTGCCCTATCTTCATCCCGACCTCACCCTGGAAGCAGCGCTGCGCCACGTATATCAAGTGCCGCTGGTTCCGGTGGTCCATCGTGCCGATTTCCGGCGCCTCGAAGGCGTCATTTCCCGCGAAGATGTGCTGGAGAAATACAAAAAGCAGGAAAGCGATTGAGCTGACCAGCATGTGCCCGTGTGGGTCGGACACTCCTGTCCGACGCCTTTGACTTGGACTTTAATATCGCTCTTTTCCACCAGTTGGCCCACACGGGAAACACAAATATTGAAACTCCTTCACGTTTGAGGTGTCTAATCTATTTCATGGCCACCCTATCTAAAATCCTATCGCGAGAAAACGAGTCCCATTCGTAATTCACTCTGCCGGATTCATCCGACCAACAAGAGGCTGGCTCGTGGGAGTAAATCTGCTCATCGACGGCAAGCATCGTCAGAGTATTGGACTCGGCAATCATTTTCATCGTTACACCACGTGGCCTAAGCGCCGACAGAGTTCCCCAGAGCATGACGTGCCTGCTGACCGGATAAGCCACGATATCAGCGTTCTTAAAACCTATTAATTGCTCTTTCGGACCGTCGATAACAACCGGGTTATCAGACCCGATGAAGTTTCCGGTCTCACTGACGTAGGTGTGCCAACGTCTTGGTTTAAGCGACCTAACGATAGTCTTCACAGCTTGGAAGGCCTTTTCCAAATACCATTCCGTTTCCGCCACAAAAGAATAGTTGCCAGATCGAACGAATTCACACATCTCGTCGTAATCCGAGCCTGGCCCGTCGTCAGAAAAACCAAGGTTTCTTAGCGTCCTCGCCCATGACTCACGGTCTGCAAGCGCTTTTTCCATATTCGACTTGTGGATACGATCCGCTATTGCCGTGACCTTTGGTCGGAACGAGGGTACTCTCGTCCACTGAAGGGCTATGAAAAACAGTAAGGCGTCCAGCTCTTTTTGTGTAGGGCCTCTCCGGTCTTCGTCAATCGCTTTCAGGATGGGAGCAGTTCGGTCCTCGACTTTCGAGAAAAGCTTTTCTACGATTACAGGATCAACATCTGGCCGGGAAAGTCGGTAGAAGTCACGTCGGTGCCCGACTTTCGGAGGCGTACTCGGCCATTGTTTTTGTCTTTTCAAATCCGTTACCCACAGTCTGCCGTCCTTCTCTCCTGTGTCGGTAAAACCTGCGAGCCAACACTGAGGCACGAAGTGGTGGGCTCTGGGTTCGGGAGCAATGTGGTCTACCATCGTTTCCTATTTTAGTTATACGTCGGTTATGTCGTCACCACCGCCGCTTGAACCTCCACTCGCGGAGCTTCCGCCTCCCCTAAAAGCAACTTCAAAAGCGTCGGACAGGAGTGTCCGACCCACACGCCACCGTGGAAGACCATTGATACTCTTTCCTTTTCAATACTTTACACACCATCCAATGCGCCATTCCCCCCGCTAAACCCCTGTTTTTCCCCTTTCGTTGACATCTGCGTGTGCTTCCCCCATGTCTTCAATAACATAAAGTGAGATTAATCCATCAGGTGGCAGACGCTAACCGGCGCTCCCCGGGTGAAGCTTGTACCAAGGTCACACCACGGCAGGGAATCTCCGGATCCAATTCGGGAATTTCCGGTAAGAGTATGAAATTGCCGTGGCAAACCAGCACAGGAAAGCGAGAACGCATGCACAAGCCAGTGAAGTACGTGGAAAAAGCAGTCACCGTCGCCGCCAAAGGCGCGTGGGTGGTGTTCAACAGCCTGAATAAGATCAAGCAGAACCCCTCGCCAACGCCGAAGTGGTCGGAGAAGCCGCTGCTCAAGTCCTACGAGAAAACCAAGCCGCCGTTGGGCTGGCCGCGCTCGACCGACTCGCTATGCCCCAAGTGCATCCCGGAAATCCGTCAGCAGATCCTAGACGGCAAGCTGCCCTACGAAGTGCTGATGAATGAAAAGGTCGGCGAGATCAAGGCCGAAATCGTCGAGCGTGACGGCAAGATTCTGATGGTGAAGGATTGCGCCATCCACGGCCATTTTGAAGACGTGATGTCGATTGACACCGACTTCTCGCGCCACCTGGAAGAAGTTTTCCCCGGCCGCGACATTCGCGCCCATAACGACGAGAAGCTGCACCACCACGGGTCTTCGACCGTGAAGTATGGACGCGGTTCGGTGCTCACCATCGACCTGACCAACCGCTGCAACATGATGTGCGATCCCTGCTTCATGGACGCCAATCAGGTTGGCTTCGTCCACGAACTGAGCTGGGAAGACATCAAGACCATGCTGGACAACGCCATCACCATCAAACCGCGCCGCCAGATGTCGGTGCAGTTCTCCGGTGGCGAACCCACGCTCTCGCCCTACTTCCTCGACGCCGTCCGCTACGCCCGCAAAGTCGGCTACAACTCGGTCCAGGCCGCGACCAACGGAATCGAGTTCGCCAAGAGCTTCGAGTTCGCGCAGCAGGCCGCCGAAGCCGGCATGCGTTACGCCTATCTCCAGTTTGATGGAATTGGCAACGCCGCTAACGCGCACCGCAAAGTTGGCAACCTGTTCGATGTAAAGCTGAAGGCGATCGAGAACATGCACAAGGCCGGCATCGAGATCGTTCCGGTCGTCACCATCGTGAACGGCATCAACAACGAGCAGGTAGGACGCATCATTAAGTTCGCGCTGGACAATCCCAAGACCATCGGATTCCTGTCATTCCAGCCCGTTTCATTTACCGGCAGGGATGAAGCTGTCACCGACGATCGCCGCGAGGCGCAGCGCTACACACTGTCGCATCTGGCGCATGACGTTAAGAATCAGACTGGCCTTGGCGAGCCCTCGCGCGACTGGTTCCCGATTTCGTTCATGGGAACATTCTCGGACTGGGCTGACCTGATGCACGTCAACGACGCCAACAATGATTGGGGCCAACTGAGCTGTGGCTGCCACCCGAATTGCGGCACCGGGATGGCGATCATGATCGACAAGGAAACCAAGGAAGCGGTTCCGGTCACGGCGTTCCTCAAGGGCGACCAACTGGCCAAGGACATCGCCAAGGTCAACGACGCCGCCCGCGGCAAGTTCCTCACCGTCGTCGGCATGGCGCTCTGCCTGATGAAGAACTACGATCCGTTCCAGTCGCCGACGCACTTCAAGATGATGGACCTGCTGAAGAAGTTCGACAAGAACTTCAACGCGACCGGTAAGAACTACGGCAAAGTCGGTCCGGACCGCACCATCGACGATGTCATGAAGCGCCGCCAGGACCGCTGGAACTTCCTGTTCATCGCGGGAATGTGGTTCCAGGATTTGTTCAACTACGATTTCCGCCGCACCGAGCAGTGCATTATTCCTTACGCCACGCAGGAAGGCGAAATTTCCTTCTGCGCCTACAACACCGGCGTGGGCTGGCGCAACATCATCGAGAAGATGCACATGACGGCCACGCTCACCAAGTGGTACGACGAGCATGGGCGCCACGAAATCTTCGCCGGCGGCAAGAACGTGAAGATGGAATCGGTGGCCCATAACCTGGTGCTCAAGGAAGAACTGGTCACCAACGAAGAGCAGCACGATCTGGACAAGCTGGGCATCGCCAAGAACTCGCGTGAAGAAAAGATGCGGGCCCGCGATGCCAAGCAGAAGGAAGATCCGGCATACAACGCCCGCATGGCTGCGCTTTATCGCGAAGTCGTGCTGAAGGAAAAGCCGGTCGTGGCGGAGAACGGCTTCATTCCGCTGGGCGCGCTGGCCCCAGCAAAAGGCAACGGCAACGGACACGCTCCGGCGAAATCGGAAGCGGAGCCAGTGCTGGGAGATTAGTCAAAGCTGTTTCCGGTTTCTGGTTTCAGGAGGCTGCCTCTCGGCGGCCTTTTTTTCTTGCCTTGATTGAGCACGGGCTTCTTCGCCCGTCTTCCATTGCACCCCGCTTGACTTCGCGGCGGGTTCGGAATAATCTCCGGCCAACTCCGGGTTATCCCTTTTCGTTGCTTGGTGCCAGGCCCATCCAAAGGATCTGAATCAAATCTACTTCGCGACCGAGGAGGTCAGCATCCATGAAAAGATTCACGCGGTTGATGTTGGGGACATGTGTGTTAATCGGGGGTACGGTCATCGCGGTGGCGCAGGAGACGACCCCGCCACCCAAAGTGCTCAGCATCATGCGCGAGTTCGTCAAACCGGGAAAGGGCGGAGCCGTGCATGAGAAATCCGAGAGCGCCTTCGTGCAGGCCATGACGCGCGCGAAATGGCCGACCCACTATTTTGCGGTGAGTTCGATTACCGGCAAGCCCCGCGTATTGTTCCTCACAGGTTACGATTCGTTCGAAGCCTGGGAGAAGGACGTGCAGGCGACGCAGAAGAACGCGACGCTTTCCGCTGCGCTCGATCGGGCCGCCCTCGCCGATGGTGACCTGTTAAGCGATTACGACTCCAGCGCGCTGGTCTACAGCGACGAATACAGCCTGCGTTCGGCGGTGGACATCGCCCATATGCGCTATTTCGACATCGCCGTGTACCGCGTGCGCCCCGGACATGATGCCGATTGGGACACGATCGTTAAAATGGTGAAGGCTGCCTACGAGAAAATTCCTGAAGTCCACTTTGCCACTTACTTTGCGCAATACGGCCAGGAGGGCACCAGCTACGTCGTCTTCACGCCCATGAAGTCTGCGGCCGAGATCGACCAAGGCTTTGCCCAGGACAAGCAGTTCATGGCCAACATGGGCGAAGACGGCATGAAGAAGTTCAGCGAGTTGCTGGCCGCCACCATCGAGTTCAGCCAGCACAATCTGTTTGCCTTCACCCCAAGCATGAGCTATCCCAGAGACGAATGGATCAAGGCCAACCCGGATTTCTGGAAGCCCAAGGCGCATGCCGCGGCAGCCCCCAAGAAGGCGGAGGAAAAGCCGGTGCAGTAAATCAGACCCAATCCAACGGGACAGAGGCCGCTACCCCAGGCGGCCTTTTGGTTTTGATGGAGCACGGGCGTCCTCGCCCGTGTTTTACCGCGAGACGTGCGGGACGCCCGTCCTCCAAACATTCGACAACTCGGTGACAATTCGCCGTTCGAGCTGCGCTATAGTCGAAATCGCGGTACCCCCTTCATAAGGAGATTATTTATGGCTGATGTTCATGTCGCACTGTGGGTCCGCCTGGACGCGAAGCCTGGCAAGGAAAAGGAAGTTGCTGACTTTCTCCGCGGTGGCCTGGCCATTGTGCAGCAGGAGCCGGCGACCACGGCCTGGTTTGCCATCCAGATGGGACCATCAACTTTCGGGATCTTCGATGCCTTTCCCAACGAAGCCGGCCGCCAGGCCCACCTCTCGGGTCGCGTCGCCGCAGCCTTGATGGCGAAGGCCCCAGATCTGCTGGCTAAACCGCCCGCCATCGAGAAGATTGATGTGCTGGCCGCCAAGCTCCCGGCGTGACCTTGCGGAGACGTCCCGGAAGGGGTTACTTTAGAGGCTGATCAGTAACTTTTAAGAATTAAAACGCATCGGATGGGAAGATAATGAGTTATCGACCATCTGGCGCCGCGTTCAGCGCTTTAGGCATCTAATCATCTATGGACAACAATGCGATATTCGAGGAGCGGTACAGAGTTATCGCCATTGACGAGCAGAACCTCATTCTCCGGGGCATCCGCAGCGGAGAGGTCCTAACTATCAAGAATGCGGATCCGGAAAACCCGCTCACCGCAAAAGACTACCCACCAGGGAAACTCATCGCCCTGAACGATCCATCCACCGACATCAACAGCTGATCGACACTATCCTGTGTGGGTCGGACAGAGCCTGCCCTGTGCGAAGTCGAAGGGAGTGTCCGACCCACACAGGATTAATCTGCCTACCCCGATTCCCCCAATCGGTGATAAAAGACTTAGGCATGCTTTGCCCTGTCGGTTTTCCTGGCGGGTTCCTGTGATCGTGGTGGTGATGGGTGTAACCGGCGCGGGAAAGACGACCATCGGTGTTCTCCTGGCCCAGCGGCTCGGTTGGGAGTTTGTGGATGCCGACAGTTTCCATTCACCGGCGAATGTTGAAAAAATCAGGTTGGGAATTCCGTTGGACGATGCCGACCGCGCCCCATGGCTAAGGTCAATGCGCCAGGCTATGGAGGGTTGGGTCGCAGAACGCAACAACGTGGTACTGGCCTGTTCGGCGCTCAAGCGCAGCTATCGTGACGAACTTCACATTGCCGGCGAGACCAGGTTTGTTTACCTGAAGGGAAGTTACGACCTGATTTACCAGCGGCTGCGTCATCGGCACGGTCATTTTGCCTCGGAGAAAATACTGGCGAGCCAGTTCGCCACGCTGGAAGAGCCGCACGATGCGATCACGGTAAGCATCGATCGCTCTGAGAGCGAGATTGTGGCAGAAATTACGCAGGCGCTCGGCGCGGACCTCGGTCATGCCGGGCCATGATCTTGTGACCCGATATTCGGTCATCGTGCGGACGCAGCCTTCTCTATGCCATCGCTAACCGGAATCAACCTCGGCGCCCAAGTCGTCGCCAAGCTTACCCGGCGGTTGCTGCCCTTTCTTTTTCTGCTTTATATCGTCGCCTACCTGGATCGCATCAACGTGGGTTTTGCCGCCCTTCAGATGAAGGGGCAACTGGGATTCAGCGATGAAGTCTATGGCCTGGGTGCCGGCATCTTCTTCGCCGGATATTTCTTTTTCCAGGTGCCGAGCAACCTGGCTTTGGCCAAGGTGGGCGCGCGCAAGTGGATTGCCGTCATCATGGTGGTTTGGGGCATCATTTCTGCTTCCATGATATTTGTCGGCAGCGCCCGTGGTTTTTACCTCCTGCGCTTTCTATTGGGCGCGGCTGAAGCCGGATTTTTTCCCGGCATGATCCTTTACTTGCGGAGTTGGTTTCCGTCCGCGGCGCGGGCGCGCGCCATCGCCCTGTTCATGACGGCGGCGCCGCTGGCTGGCGTCGTAGGCGGTCCGCTCTCCGGTCTGTTGCTGGGCGTGCACGGCGCTCATCTGATGGGATGGCAGTGGCTCTTTCTGATCGAGGGCCTGCCGGCGGTCGCGCTGGGTGGAGTCGTGCTTGCCTATCTTACCGACCGTCCGGAAATCGCAACCTGGCTCACAGCGGAACAACGCAGCTGGCTGATGGAACAACTGGCTCTGGAAGAGAAGCCGCATCCTCGCGCCTCCAGCCATGCTTTCGCAGCATTTGCCAGCCCCAGAGTCTGGATCCTGGTGGTGGTGTATCTGGGTGAGACGACCGCCGCCTACGGAATTGGGTTGTGGCTGCCCAGTCTGCTGCGCGACGTTTCCAGCACCAGCAACTTTGTGGTCGGACTGCTCTCCGCGATTCCGTACCTGGCCACCATGGTCGCAATGGTGCTCGTGGCCAGTAACTCCGATCGGAGGGGAGAGAGGAAGTGGCATCTGGCAGGATCCGCGTTCGCCTGCGCGATCGGTCTAGGCTGCGCCGCCTTCTCCACTTCGACCACCGCGGCCGTCATCTTCCTCAGCGTGACCTTGATGGCGGCATTTTCCATGAATGGTCCGTTCTGGGCTACCACCACCGAAATGCTGAGCGGAACCGCGGCGGCGGCTGGTATTGCCCTGATAAATTCCTTTGGCAATCTGGGCGGATTTCTTGGTCCCTACACCATCGGCCTCGTGCGCACCTGGACGGGAAGCTTTCGCGGCGGCCTGCTAACAGTCGGGGCGCTGCTGGCCGTGAGCGGGGCCCTGGCTCTTCTGGCCTACGGCGTGCGCTCTCCCAAAACGACCGTTTCGGGATCGTAACCTTCGGGGTTCAGCCCTCATGCAGTGGCACCACGGGATTCTTACCTTCTTCGTCCTTTTGCCGCGATTGTTTACAATAGGTTCGGCTCCGCAGCCGGGAGCAGCCCCTAAGTATCCGGACGAAAACGATTTGGAACAGCCCAACCCCAATCCAAGCTCCGCCGCCCGGGTGTACTGGCGAGTGGAAGGCAGCCTCGCGGACCTGACTACGGTCCGTCCCGTTGCCTTTTTCACCTGGAACGCGCAAACCTTTCTGGAGCGCTGGGTGCGTCGCGGAATGGTGCTGGTGATGGCAGTGTTGCGGCCGTTTCTCTACGCTGCCAATCGCGTCTTTGCCACACGGATGGTGCACACCGTACTTCGCGGCATCAGTCGCGACCGCTTGGACCTACTAGGCGAAGAATACTTCAAGTACAAGTTGCAACCCTACCTGAAAAATGACGGGATGGAGTTACTTAAATCGCGCATCGAGGCTGGCGATGACATCGTGCTGGTGAGCCAGGGCCTAGAACACGTCATGCGTCCCCTGGCGCAGCACCTGGGGGTGAAATGGCTGATCGCCAACCGCCTCGAATTCCGCGATGGAATTGCTACTGGACGATTGCTGGAACCTGTGGTGCGGCCCCGCGGACTCTTCGCCGGCATCAATGGCTCCGGGCCGGATGGCAGGCGCGCGGTGGAGCGGCTGGTACGCGATCTGGGCCTGGCGGGCGTGGAAGCGCTGCAGACCGCCGTGGTTCCGGCTTCTCGTCAACTCCCAGTCCTGAAGCGGCCCATTGTCTATTTCGATGGCGTCCGGCATTCCGCTCCGCTTTCGGTCCGCCAGGCGCTCTCCACCAAGCACATCATGCTCATCGGTGTTACCGGCTTCATCGGCAAGGTGTGGCTCGCCAATACGCTGATGGAGCTGCCCGAGATCGGGCGAATTTATCTGCTCATACGGCGGCAGAAATCCAATCCGGCGGCGCGACGTTTCGAAAAGCTGGTGGAGGAGTCTCCGGTCTTCGATCCTTTGTTCGCCCGTTATGGCGCCGAACTTTCAACCTTCCTGCGGGAGCGGGTGGAAGTGATCGAGGGCGACGTTTGCCAGCCTGGACTCGGCCTTGCGCCCGAAATCAGCCAGTCCTTACGGCGAAATCTCGATCTCATCATCAACAGTTCAGGTCTGACTGACTTCAACCCTGATCTGCGCGATGCACTGGCCACCAACGTCGATGCGGCCGTGAACGTCACAGAGTTTGTGCGCCAGTCCGACCACGCCGGGCTGCTGCATCTTTCCACTTGCTACGTGGCGGGTGCGCGGGACGGTCGGGTGGGCGAGTCCATGCGCCCTGATTACACCCCGGCGGGAGTTGACGGCTTCGATGCGGAAGTGGAATGGCGATCGCTGCACGCTTTGGCAAAGCAGGCCGAACAACTGGCCGAAAGCCCAGCGGTGACCGAAGAGCTGCGCCAGCAGGCGCTGATCAAGGAGCACGCGGCCAAGGACCTGCACGGATCGGCCCTGGACAACCAGATCCGGAAAAATCGCTTTCGCTGGCTGCGCGAGTATCTGACCGAAGCCGGCATGAAGCGCGCTGCCGAGCTGGGATGGCCCAACACTTATACCTTGACCAAGAGCCTGGCCGAATCGCTGATGGCGAAATACGGGGCTGGCCTGCCCATCGCCGTGGTACGCCCCGCCATCGTGGAAACTTCGGTGGACGAACCGTTTGTGGGCTGGAACGAGGGCATCAACACTTCCGCTTCGCTCTCCTACTTGCTTGGGACTTCGTTCCGCCAGCTTCCCTCAAATGAAAAGAAGCGGCTCGACATTATTCCCGTGGACTCGGTCTGCCGTGGCATGACCCTGATCGCCGCCGCCATCGTGCAACGCCGGCACGATCCCCTCTATCAGCTGGCCACGTCGGTCACCAATCCCTGCGACATGCGACGTTCCATCGAACTGACTTCCCTGGCCCACCGCAAACATTACCGTGCCCAGGAGGGCCTGGAATACTGGTTGCGGCTTCGGATGGACGCTATTCCCGTCTCTAAAGAACGTTATAACCGTATGTCGGCGCCGGCCCAGAAAGCTATTGTGAAGTCCATCCAGCGCATCATGTCGCCGTTGCCCCTGAAGAAGACTCCGCTGGTGCGCGCGGAACGCAACCTGGAAAAAGTGGAAAAGCTGATCAAACTGTTCGAGCCGTTTATTCTGCACAATGAGCAGGATTTCTCCGCGGACAATGTGGAAAGGCTCTCTTACGCTCTGGCGGAAGACGAGAAGGCGGCGTTCGGATACAACACTCGATCGATTGACTGGTGGGATTACTGGATCAATATCCACATTCCGGCGCTGCGCAAGTGGACTTATCCTCTGATCGAAGGACGCCCGTTGGAAGCGCGTCCTTCACGCAAGCTGCAGCAGCCCGCGGCCGTCCCGGAAAACGGGGAAGTGGTCAAAACTGGCACTAACGGAGCAACGTGGCGATATTCCTGACTGGTTCCACCGGATACATCGGCGCGCACGTGGCCGCCAACCTGCTGGAGCAACACGGCGCTTCGCTGAACCTGCTGGTCCGCGCCCGCGAGCCCCAGGAGGCCGCGGTTCGCCTGTGGCAGGCCTTGCAGCTGCATCTGGATTTCCCGCGTTTCTACGAACATTTTCAGACCCGCATGCGAGTCTTTTGCGGCGACCTCACAGCACCGCACTTTGGTCTTACCGATGACGACTACGACCGCCTGATTCACACCACTGATTCTGTAATTCACTGCGCCGCCTCGCTCAATCGCAAGTCGGAAAAAAGTTGCCTCAACGTGAACCTGCGGGGCACGCTCGAAGTGCTACTGCTGGCGCAGAAGTCGAACCACTATCACGGCCTGCGCCGCTTCAGCCAGGTAAGCACGGTGGCGGTAGCCGGGAAGCGCCAGGATGAAGTGGTGACCGAAGACCGCTCCATCGATTGGGACCGCTCCGACTACGATCCCTACGCCCGTACCAAGAAATTTACCGAACACATGGTGCGGCAGCTTCTTCCCGAGGTGCCGATCACCATTTTTCGCCCCAGCATCGTCCTGGGCGACAGCCGCTATCCCGAGACCACGCAGTTCGACATGGTAAAGGCGTTCGTATTTCTGGCGGGCCTGCCAGCACTGCCCTTCCGCGCGAAAGATAAGATCGACATCGTGAACGTGGACTTCGTCGCGGACGCGGTTGCCACCCTGCATCAGAAAGAAAAGCCGTTGCATGACACGTATCATCTTTCCTCCGGCGTGGACTCGCAGACCTTCCGCCAGTTAACCAGCACCCTGGCGGCAGTGCAGAACAAGCGTGGACCTTTCTTTCTGCCTTTCCTGGAGCGGCCTTTCGATTCGAGCGTGAACTTTCTGTCCAACCGCAGCGGTTCGCTGGCCCACGGCGCCTCGCTGATGAAGGTGTTCATGCCCTACCTGGTATGGAACACGGTCTTCGACAACACTCGTGTCACGCAGGAACTGGGACGCAAGCCCGTACCCTTCTCGCAGTACAGCTATCCGCTGCTCAAGTTCAGCCGCGATAGCAACTTCACCTATCCCTACCGGGACTGGCCCACCACTAAGGCCGGAGGGTCCGCTGCATGATGGATCTGGTCCTTGAAGCCTGGGTCAGCAGCAGCATCGAAGCCGCCAAGCTGGGCTGGATGATGGGCAAGGGAAAATCCTGGCAGCCCGGCGAAAAACTGAAGCTGTTGTTTGCCGGTTATAACGGCACGCGCAATATGGGATCCGATGTGCGGGTTTCGGAAATGTTGCGCCAGACTCGGCACATTCTGGGCGCTGAAAACACTGCTTTCAGCGTGATGACGCAGAACTTCAAGTTTACCGACGGCTACTTCGAAGGCACGCGGCAGGTGCATCTGCCGGATATTTTTCCTCCGTTCCTTTCCGATGAAGTGCCTCGCCATCACGGCGTAGTGGCTTGCGAAGGCTCGATGTTCAAGAGCAAATTCGCCAACGCTCTCACCACCATGATGATTGGATCGTTAGGCATTGCCGCTGCTCAGAACAAGCTTTCTGTTGGCTACGGCGCGGAAGCGGGACACATGGACCCGCTGATTGCCAAAATGTGTGCCCGCTATTGCCAGAATTCGCTGGTCATCACGCGCAACGAAGAATCGCGGACGCTTCTGCGCGAGCTGGGCGTGCCCACCGAGCTGGGTACCGACACGGCGTGGACCTTCGAGCCCGCTCCACCTGAATATGGCAGGGCGGTCCTGCGGAAAATCGGCTGGGACGGCAGTACGCCAGTTCTGGTGGTATGTCCGATCAATCCCTTCGAATGGCCGGTCAAGGCGTCGGTGGCCAGATTTGCAGCCCGCACCCTGGCCGGCGCCTACAAGGACAGCCACTACCGCTCCGTGTATTTCCATAACTCTGGTCCGGCGGCCGATCGCGCACTGGATCACTACCTCACCGCCATCGCCAAAGCGGTTGATGCATTCCGCAAGCAGCGCAAAGTCTTCGTGGTCCTGGCCGCCACCGAACGCCTCGATGCGCGGCCGGCAGGCCGCATCTCGGAAAAGCTCGGAGGCATACCTGTGCTGAGTTCGGAAGATTACACGATGCATGAATTGGTCAGCATCCTGCGGGCTTGCCACATGATGGTCTCGTCGCGTTATCACGGCATTGTGACCTCGATGCCGGGCCTGGTGCCGTCGGCAGGAATCACCATGGACGAACGCATCCGCAACCTGATGCGCGAGCGCGGACATGAAGACCTGCTGATGAACGTCGACGATTCCGACCTCGAGCCCAGGCTGATGGCGGCGCTGGAAAAGCTGGCCACGCACGGCGAATCCATCTCGGTGGGAATCGGACAGACCGTGGTAAAGAATTTGAAAGTGATGGCGCGCATGGGTGTGTACTTCGAAGAAGAAGTGCAGCGGCGCTATCCCGAGTTCCCCACGCGCAAGGGAGAATGGAGCTGGGAAGATTACCTGCCGCCGATCAGCAAGAGTCTGAGACAACTGGTAGAGGCCTTCGGATAGCGCAAACCACGTAGGCCCGGACGCCCTCGTCTGGGCAGGCGAGCGAAGCTCGCCAGAGATTTGTGGGCGGTCCCGAAGTTCCAGCGGAGCGTTGCTCCGCCGGGCGGGTGACGGCACCCAACCCTACGCGAGCATATGAACTTTCTCGAGAACATCTTCGTCCAGCTCGACGCCGCCGAAAAGACGGGGGTACTTTGGGAACTTCACGATCAGCAGACAAGCTGGGGCCTCGGCGGGCAGGGATTGTTGAAACGCATAGCGCAAGCCCGTGCGTTTCTGTTGTCCAAGGGCCTGAAGAAAGGCGACCGCTGCGCCCTGCTGGCGCACAACAGCATCGACTGGGCCGCGCTCGATCTCGCAATCATGGCAGAGGGCCTGATCGTAGTTCCGCTTTACGCGCGGCAGGCAGCAGCAGAACTCTCAGCCATGATGCAGGACTGCTCCCCGGAATTGATCTGCTGCGGTGACGCCGCGTTGCGCGATGGCATCCTGCAAGCCTGGCCGGAGGCCCCTGCGCAATATCTGTTCGACGAAATATTTTCCCATCCCGGAGCCAGCGTTAACGGCAATCCAAGGCTGACGGATTCGGACCCTGTCACCATCATTTACACCTCGGGGACATCGGGCGAGGCCAAGGGCGTCATTCTGACCGCCGGCAACGTCGGCCACATGCTGGGCTGCACTTCCGGACGGCTCGATCTGCTGATGGAAAACAAGCCCGGGCAGGACCGCGTGTTCCACTATCTTCCGTTTTGCTTTGCCGGCTCGTGGATCATGCTGTTGACTTGCCTGCTGCGGCGCAATCTGCTCACGTTGAATATGGACCTGGGAAAGCTGGCGGGCGAGATGCGTGCCGCCGCGCCGGATTACTTCCTCAACGTTCCGGCGTTGCTGGAACGCATGCGCAAAGCTGTGGACGAACAGCTCTGGAAAACCGGTGGTCTCGCACTCACTATCTACCGTCGCGCCAAGGCAGCATGGATGCGCAAACGGGACGGGCATGCACGCCTTGCGGATGCAACCTGGCTCGCCCTGGCCAACGCAGCCATTTTCCCCACCATCCGCAAGAAAATGATTGGCGACAACCTGAAAGCCCTGATTTGTGGCTCAGCGCCACTGAGCCTAGAGACTCAGCTTTATTTCAAAATGCTCGGTATTCCCGTGCTCCAGGTCTACGGGTTGACGGAGACCACAGGAATCTGCACCCTGGACGATCCTCGCCACGTCGAACCGGGACGCGTGGGCCCGGCCATTAGCGGCATCGAAATGAAACTCGGCGAGAACGACGAAATCATTGTGCGCGGCCCGAATATTTTTCCCGGGTACTGGAACCGGCCGCAGGAAACCGCCAAGGCGCTGCGCGATGGCTGGTTTCACACCGGGGACCAGGGAGAAGTGGATGGCACAGGGAACTGGCGCATTATCGGGCGCATCAAGAACCTGATCATTCTGGGTTCAGGCCACAACATTGCCCCGGAACCCATCGAGGATGAGCTGTTGAAGAATCTGCCCAACGCTCAGCAGGCAGTGCTGGTAGGCAACGGTCGCGGCTATCTCTCGGTCATCGTGACCGGAAGCATCAACCGGGAACAGGTACAGGCCGCAGTAGATGCGATAAATCCGAGCTTGCCGCACTACAAGCAGATTCGAGCGCTTCATGTGCACACCGAGCCCTTCTCGATCGAAAATGGATTGCTGACCGCAAACGGCAAGCTCAAGCGCGACCTGATCGCATCGCGACTACAGATTGAAATCGAAGAAATGTATGCAGTCGAGCAGGCCTCGTGAAGGTACCGCCGGCGTCCCGCCGGCTGTCTCGAGGGCATCTTGCACTCGAACGGCGAGCGCAATTTTTCACAGTATGCTTCAAGTAGGCAATAGACGATGAACCAATTCAAAGGCCAAACCCTCTCCTGGGAGCTGAAAGACGGTGTAATCGAACTGGCCCTGCATCGCCAGCCCTGCAACGAGATCGGTTCGCTCACGCTTGAGGAATTAGAGAAATTTGCCTCTGCGCTGGAACGCATGCAGAGCGATGCTCACGCCCTGATTCTCTATAGCACCCTGAAATCCGGCTTCTGCGCCGGCGCCGACCTGCGCGAGCTGTATCACGGCGCTCAAGGTATGGAGAAACAAGCAGCGGCGCGCGGTGTGCGGGAATTTCTGGAGCGTATCCACAAGGTGATGAATGCCATCGACAGCTCGCCGTTGACGACTATCGCCGCGCTCAACGGCGTGACCTTCGGCGGCGGCCTCGAACTGGCCCTGGTATGCGACCTGATCATCGCCGATAAAATGGCGCGCTTCTGCTTTCCCGAGCTGCGTTTGGGCCTCATCCCCGGATTCGGCGGTATCCCGCGGCTGAAGCGCGATTTGGGCAATGCCGTGGTGCGCGACCTGCTGCTTACCGGCCGCAGTTTCAACGCCACCAAAGCCCAGCAGGTCGGACTTGTGAGCCAGGTGGTGGGGGAAGGCGAGTCGCTGAAGGCGGCCCGGGGCACGGCGGCCCAGCTGGGTAAGTTTGATCGCCACACCGCGATCGCGGCCAAGAGGTTCATCAAGCCTATTCCGTACGAAGAGCTGCAACAGGAGATCGACATTTTCTGCGAGCTCTTTACCGAGCCGGCGGTCGAGGCCGGATTGAGGAAATTCGTGGAGAGCAAAGACGCCCAGCCGTATTTGCCATGACCTGTTTCGGCTAGAATGAGATGAAGCAATGACCGACGATAGAAAAACATTGGAAGAGATCCTCAATCTGGCAGCGGCTCAATTCAAAGTGCCGCGCGAGAAGCTCACTGCCGACGACGATTTCTTCAAGACGCTGGGGATTGACAGCCTGCAGGCGCTGGATCTGCTTACCCGGCTCGAGCATCATTTCAACGTCGAGCTCCCCGATTACGAATTGCAGGGAGTCTCAGATTTCAGAACGCTGGCCAGCCGGATCCAGGCTCGGCTGTGAAGGCCAGCCCGTATAGAGCCTCGGCCGTAAGCACCTCAACTGCATGAGCCCATTACGAAGAAAGCCAGTTATCAGTTTAAGGTTGTTCTCAGTCCTTCGACATCGGCTGACCTGGGTAGTGAGGTAATAAATAGGCTTTTCTGCGTGGCTCGGTGTCTCTGTGGTGAAATAAAGCATTAATGCTCAACCTCGACCAATACACCTGTCTGGGCGCGGCGCTGCGCGAGGCGCTCGACCGTTGGCCGAATGAAACCTGCCTGATCGAGTCGGACCGCGACAAGGAAAAGACCCGACTTACTTACTCTGACTTTAAGGAAATGGCGCTGCCGCTGGCGCGTGCGCTCGAAGACGCCGAGTTCAGTCCTGGCGACCGGGCCGCGATCATCATGAGCAACCAGTCGAAGTGGCTCATCTCAGCCTACGCCATCTTTCATGGTGGTGGGGTGCTGGTGCCGCTTGATTACAAGTTGACCGCGGCCGAGCATCTGCAATTGCTCGCGCACAGCAAAGCCAAAGTGCTGGTGGTCGAATACTACTTGTGGCGCGCGATCATCCAATCGCCGGAGTTCAAGGAATACAGCATGCAGACCGTACTGGTCACTGAAGCGCCGCCCGGAGCGGACCTGGCAGCCGCCTATCGCTGGGAGGATTTTCGCCGCAAGGGCGAGCCGGTCTTTGTGCCGCGCCAGCGTTACGACGTGGCCTGCATCGTCTATTCTTCGGGGACGGGTGGGCGCCCCAAAGGGTGCGTGCTCACTCACGAGAATTATCTGGAGCAGTGCAAGGCGCTGATTGCGTTGTTTCCCTTCTGGCCGGGCGTGCGCTACCTGAGTATTCTGCCCACCAATCACGCTATCGACTTCATGGTCGGCTTTATCGGACCCTTCGTCTGCGGCGCGTGCGTGGTGCACTTGCGCACGCTGCGGCCGGAGTTCGTGCGCGACGCCTTCGTGCGCTACAAAATCACCTATGTCAGCCTGGTTCCCATGGTGCTCAAGAACCTGGAGCGCGGTCTCAGGGCCAAGCTGGAAGCGGTGTCTAAACCCAAACGCTTTCTTTTGGAGCGCTCGATCGCGGTCAACAAGTTCTTCACCGGCTGGCGTCCCGATGTGCGGCTGAGCCGCGTGCTGCTGCGCCAGGTCCACAAGGCCTTTGGTGGCGAGTTGCGCGCCATGTTTACCGGCGGCGCTTTTATGGAGCCGTCAACTTTGCAGTTTTTCTACGATTTGGGCGTACCCGTGGCCAACGGGTACGGTCTGACTGAAGCCGGCACCGTGCTGACGCTCAACGATCTCAAGCCTTTTCGCGCCGACACAGTGGGCAAGCCGCTGCCGGGCGTGGAATTGCGGGTGCTCAATCCGGACGCGGAGGGCATCGGCGAAGTGGCGGCGACGGGCAAGACCGTGATGTCGCACTACCTCGACGATCCCGAATTGACCGCCGAGACCATCGTGGACGGCTGGCTCCTTACCGGCGACCTGGGCCGTTTTGACGCCAGCGGTCACCTGCAACTCTTCGGCCGCAAGAAGAACATGATCGTCACCGAAGGCGGAAAAAACATTTACCCGGAGGACATTGAAACCTTTTTCGATGGAATTCCGGTGAAGGAATATTGCATCTTCGCGGCCAACTATATCTGGCCGGCAAAGGCCCTGGGCAAGGAGATGCTGGTCCTTGTGCTCCGCTTAGAGCAGGGGCAGGAAGGGCAGGCGCAGGAACTCGGCGAGCCGCTGAGGCAGGAAATCATCGTGCGCAACCGCCGGCTGCCCGATTTCAAGCGGGTGGGCGGATGTGTGGTCTGGGAAAAGGATTTTCCGCGCACCGCTGCCATGAAGATCAAGCGCATGGCTCTCGCCGAAGAGATTCGCAAGACCCTCAGCCGCGCCGCCGTAGTCGAACTCTAAAACCTATGAGCGACAAACGGTGATCGAGCCCGGCACTTTTCTGGCGGTGGTGAACCCCGCTGCAGGCGGAGGGCGCTGCCGTAAATTGGTCGGACCCGCTCTTGATCGCCTGCGCGCCGGCGGGATTAGTCTGAAGGTGGTCGAGAGCAGCGCTCCGGGCCAGGCCGCTTCCCTGGTTCGCGACGCTTACGCACAGGGCTATCGCAAATTTATTGCGGTCGGCGGAGACGGGACCTCCTATGAAGTGGTTAACGGTCTGTTTCCATCGGAGACGAGCAAACCGGCGACGCTCGCATTTCTTCCCCTCGGAACCGGCAATTCATTCCTGCGTGACTTCAGCGACCGTGGGGTGGAGTTCGCCATCGAAGCGCTGCTTGCCGGACGTTCATCTCCCTGCGATGTTCTCCGTCTGACGCACCAAACCGGAGTACTGCACTACATCAATCTGTTGAGCATGGGATTTTCCGCCGACGTGGCGACGTTGCGCGCCCGCCGTTTCAGCGGCTGGGGCGAGATCGGCTACCAGTCAGCGATTTTCATCAGCCTGGCACGCTTTCGGCGCCGTCCGTTTCCCCTGCGGGTGGACGGCGAGGCTGAGCTTGACCGCCGGCCGTGTCTGTTTCTCACCTTCAGCAACAGCAAATTTACGGGCGGCACCATGATGATTGCTCCCAAAGCCGAAGTGAGCGACGGGTTGATCGAGTACGTGCGCTGGGGCCCAATCGGGCGCCTGGGGCTGATTCGAAATTTGCCCACGCTTTACGACGGCACCCACATTCGCCATCCCCTGGCGGAACGGCGGCCGGCCAAGCGTATTGATTTCCAGCTCGAGGCTGCGGTTGATGTCATGGTGGATGGGGAAGTGCTCACCTTGCACTGCCGAAGCCTCGACGTGCTGCCTGGCGCGCTGAACGTCGTGGTATAAAAAGGTTCCATGGCGAAAGAGAGCGAAAGTTCCGCACCATCAACCCGGCCGCAGTCATCGGTCGCGCGCAAGATTGTCGTTGCGGTACTGATCGTCGCTGCGTTCGCCGTGGTGATCTTTCTGGGGCTGCGCAAGCGCGGCACGCGCTTCGACGCCTTTGCGAAATGCCTGGCCGCAAAGCAGGCGAAGATGTACGGCGCCTACTGGTGCCCGCATTGTGCAGACCAGAAAGCGATGTTCGAGTCGTCCTTCCAGTACGTGCCGTATGTAGAGTGTGGCGTGCCCGGTTCCCGCGAGGAAGCCCCGCTTTGCAAAGATGCCGGGATCAAACACTTTCCTACCTGGCAATTTGCCGATGCAGAACGTCAGGAAGGTACATTGTCGCTGCAGACGCTGGCTGCCAAGACCGGATGCAGCCTGCCATGATCGTGTCTCCTACGCGCTTTACCCGATGCGTTCTCTTCTCAATAGCCCTGCTGGCCTCCGGCGGTGTGCTGGTATCGTCAGTCTCGCTCTATCATCACTATGGCACCTCCGCGACTTCCTACTGTGACATAGGAGAAAACTTCAATTGCGATATCGTGAACCGCAGCACCTACTCGACGATCGCCGGTGTTCCGGTGGCCCTGATTGGCATCATTGGATATCTTGCTACCCTGGTGCTGTCGACCGCCTATCGCAGCAAGCCAGAGGTTCCGGCGGTGTTGGCCGTCGCCTCGCTGGCGGGACTGGGCTTCGCGCTCTATCTTACATACATTGAAGGGTTTGTCCTGGCGGCATGGTGCCTCCTATGCCTGTCGTCGCTGGCCTTGATTCTCAGCATCGCCGTGCTCTCCTCAACCCTTTGGCTGCATAGCATCCGGCGAGCCGGCTGATTCCTTATGGAAGAAACCACCTTACCCCCGGCCTCCGGCAGCGAAGACTCCACCGATCTGGCTGGAGAGTTGCGCCTGCATGAACTGCCAAGCCGGATCTTCCGCAATACGCGCAAGCTGCGGGTCTGGTTGCCGCCGGGGTACAGCGCGCCTGAAAATCGGGGCCGTCACTATCCTGTGTTCTATCTTAACGACGGACAGAATCTGTTTGACCCGGCGACCGCCTACATCGGAGTGGACTGGCAGGCTGATGAAGCTGCGGATCGCCTGATTCGCGAAGGCCGAATCCCGCCCTTGATCATCGTGGGCATCGATAATGCGCAGAAGGATCGCCCCAGGGAGTATCTGCCGTACCGATCGCTTCATCCGCCCATCATGCGGCCCCAGGGCAAGCGTTATCCTGATTTCCTGTTGAACGAAGTAATGCCCTTTGTCTATCAGCAGTATCGCATTGCGCGCGGTCCGGAAAAGACAGGAATGGGAGGATCATCCTTAGGGGCCATTGCGTCGCTCTTCACCGTGATGGAGCGGCCCGGAGTATTCGGCCGCCTACTACTGGAGAGCCCGTCCTTGTTTATCTCCAACCGGCAGCTTCTAAAATCCAGCCGGGCTTTCCGGCAATGGCCGGCCAGGATATTCATGGCGATTGGAACCAGAGAAGTTGGGACGGAAGATCGGGATCGGGTTGCCGTGGAAGATGTTCGCGAGTTGGAACGCGTTCTGCGGCGCGCCGGGTTGAGAGAGGACCGCTTGCTGGTGAAAGTTGACGAAGGCGCTACGCACAATGAAAGAGAGTGGGCGAAACGTTTTCCCGAAGCGCTGACGTTTCTTTTCGGCGTGTCACCCTGAGGGGAGTGACGGCTTAGCAACGCGAAGCAGTCACGCAGTCGAAAAGCCTGCCCCGAGCGCAGTCGAGGGGCCCCCACCTGTTTCGCAAGATGGATGACGGCTTCATTGCTCGAGTTTCGGCGGCGACTGGTCCCCATTCACGCGCCAGACCTTCCGGTAGGGAAAGTAGCGAAGCAATTCCTGATTATCACGCGTGCCCATGTCCCGGGCCCAAACCACCTTTGCGGCGTCGATGTTCGCTCCGTTGTACACCCATTCCCAATCCACATCATGATGCGGACCATAGCTTACGATCACGAGATGACGTCCCGGCGTGGCGTCCAATTGGCGTGTGATTGCCTCCCGATCCAAATTGCCGCGGGGCCATGCCGGCTCGATCTGGGTGTGGGCCGCTGCCGCGCCAACCCGCAATAGAACCATGGCGCAGGCAATTGCCGGAATGGCCCGCACCAGAGCAACTCCGGTCCGTTGTCTGTGCCGGCGCCATAGCCGCAAATGGCGCATCGACTGCAGCAGCAGAAGATAGATAAGGCCTGTTGCTGGAGCTACGTAGTGCGGCATGGTCCATGTTTCCACAGCCAGGCCGAGCAGGAAAAACGCGCCCGCGATAATGGGGAAACGCATTTTTCGGTCGCGCCAAAGCCAGGGAAAGGCTAGCAGAGGGATCGTGAACAGAGGTCCGCAGTAGAACTTCCACGAGCTCACCACTTTGTCCCAGGTGCGATAACTGGCGCCGCCCAAGGTGCGGTACCCCTCGAATCTGGCAAGCTCCCAGCGATAGAAATCGCGCATCACCGCGTGATGGTATGCCGGTTCGGGCCGCGGAGACTCCCAAAGGAAATACGGGGCCGTCGCATACGTCTCACGATTGACTTGATAAGTCATGCGGAAAGGGCTGCCTGTGACCCGCCAGTAGTAGTAGCCCATGCCCGCTCCGGCTGCGGCCAAAACGAGGACGATGGGCAACACGACGTGGCTGAGCGAAACCGAAAATGCCGGATGCGACCGGCCAAACATCCAGATCACCAGCGCGGCCGCAATCGGCAGGCTGAAGATCAAACCTTCATACGGACGGCTATTGGCCAGGACGGCGAGACCAACCGCCATGATCACGGCGCCGCCTGCGTGCGGACTCCTCTTCACGCGAGGCAGCGCTCCCAGCACCAGCACCCCGCCCAGAGCAGCCACGGAACCGCACCAATAACCATTCATCCAATAGGTGAGAATGCCCAGGCGCAGTACCGCCAGCATCCCGCCCAGCAGGGCCCAGGCCGGCGGCATCCACCCCTGAAGCATCCAGGTAATGGCCGAGCACATCAGCGCGGTGATGATCAACTGGCCTATCCAGGGATGCCCGAGCCGCTCACCCGCGGCCAGCACCAGTCCCTGCGCAGGCGGGTACATCGACATATAAGTCGGCTGCTCGATGATGTGGAAGCTCTCGAAGTGTACCCACATGGGATGTGTGGGATTGGTCACGCGGCCGTGCGCGAAGGTGTCGGCCGCGAGCAGGTAACTGAATTCGTCATTCCAGCGCGGCGCGGGAATGCCGAGGACGGGAATCAGGGAAACACGAAAGGTAACCACCAGCAGCCCGACCACAACGACGGACAGCATCTTCCGCCGGGCCAGGCGGCGAAAGCGGTCTTCGACATACTCAAAACCGGCAAGGCGCTGGTTGTCCCCGCCTGCATTGCGCGAGGCAAAAAAAGTTATCGCCAACGCGGCGATAACCAGGGCCAGCTCGATGATCTGGATCAGTGAAGGAGCGAGGCGGGCATAGAATCCGGCCATGTTCATTCCGGGTCGGGTCGTGTAGCGCCGGCGTCTCGCCGGCTGTCAGGTGGGCGTCCCGCCCGCCTATTGGGATGCTGCTCGCGGCCGCCCTCCGCCGCCTTACTTTTCCACTGCCACCTTGTCCGCGGTCAGTTTGTCGAGGATGCCGGACGCTACATCGATCGTCTCCTGATCGACCGTCCGGTTCTTGGCGATGGCGTCGGCCAGAGGCACGGAGACGATCTTGTTGCCCCGCAAGGCCGCCATGCAGCCAAACTCATTGCGATGCACCATGTCGATCGCTCCCAGGCCGTAACGCGTGGCCAACATGCGATCGAAGGCACTGGGAGAGCCGCCGCGCTGCACATGCCCCAGCACGACGGTGCGGGTTTCGAAATTGGTGCGCCGTTCAATCTCCCGCGCCAGTATGGCGGCGATTCCACCCAGCCGGGCATGCCCGAATTCATCCTTGCCCATATCCACCACGATGGGTGCTCCATGTTTGGGGTCAACGTCGGTGGAGAATTTCGCGCCTTCAGCCACTACCACGATGCTGAAGTAGCGGCCGCGCGCGTGCCGCAGACGGATGGTTTCGGCGACTTTGTCCACATCGAAAGGTATTTCAGGAATCAGAATCACGTCGGCGCCGCCGGCGATGCCGCTGTACATCGCGATCCAGCCGGCGTCCCGCCCCATCACTTCCACCACCATCACCCGATTGTGGGCTTCCGCCGTGGTGTGTACACGGTCGATGGCCTCGGTGGCGATATTTACTGCAGTGTCGAACCCAAACGTGAAATCGGTACCGGCCAGATCGTTGTCGATGGTCTTGGGAACGCCCACTACATTGATGCCTTTTTCGTGCAGTTTTTGGGCCACGGATAGCGTGTCATCGCCGCCAATGGCGATCAGAGCCTCGATCTTGTGCTGCTTCAGCGTGGCAACACACCTTTCCAACCCGTCTGCCTTCTTTGACGGGTTGGTGCGCGACGTGCGTAGGATAGTGCCGCCGCGGGGAAGAATTCCGCCCACGCTGGCCAGGTCGAGCGGCATGCTCTTATCTTCGATCAGGCCGCGCCAGCCCTCCAGAAAACCCACAAATTCGTCTTCGTAGTGGAAACAACCCTTACGCACCACGGCGCGGATCACGGCGTTCAAACCTGGGCAGTCGCCTCCGCCGGTGAGTATGCCAACTTTCATTGCCTGCTCCTCATTGCGTGCAATTCGGTGGTCCGGCGTCCCGCGCGGCTAAGCCAATGCGAAAGGCTGGATACACTTCTGCTGTAATCGCCTGCAACGGAATATAAAGATTACCACTAAATGGTGCAGTTTTGTTGCGTCCGGAGCACGGTGTAGTGCCACAGACCACATGGGACAACCGCCCTCGGCTGTCCGGCGGAGCAAAGCTCGACAACGCCTGCCACTTGAAATTGCCAGCGGAGCCTTGCTCCGCCGGGCAGCCGAGGGCGGCTGTCTCCACGCAGTCTGGGCCGCAGCAGAATCTCTCTTGCCGATTGCGCCCCAGCGACGGATTCGCCACAATATGTCCGCAAACCTCATGTCGAAAACCTTAAGCATTCTGATCTGGCTGGCAGTTGCCGTTCTGGGCGCTCTGGCCCTCGCCACGGTCGCGTTGCATCGCGGCGAGCAAATCAATGCCATGTGGCTGGTAGTGGCGGCGGTCTGCACCTATGCCGTGGGCTACCGCTTCTACAGCAAATTCATCGCCGCCAAGGTCCTGACCCTCGATGCTTTGCGCGCTACCCCGGCCGAACGCCTGGAAAACGGCCGCGACTTTGTTCCCACTAACAAATGGGTGGTCTTCGGACATCACTTCGCCGCCATCGCCGGGCCCGGACCTCTGGTGGGTCCGGTGCTGGCGGCACAATTCGGATATCTCCCCGGCACCCTCTGGATACTGGCCGGCGCCGTCTTCGGTGGCTGCGTGCAGGACTTCGTGATTCTGCTGTTCTCGGTGCGGCGCGATGGCAAGTCGCTCACGGAGATGGCGCGCGACGAAATTGGCCGCCTCGGTGGACTGGTGGCCTACCTTGCCGTGATCAGCATCATCGTGATCCTGCTCGCGGTTTGCGCGCTGGTGGTGGTCAATGCGCTCAAAGCCAGTCCGTGGGGCACATTCACCATCGCCATGACCATTCCCATCGCGCTACTGATGGGCGTGTATCTGCGCACCCTGCGGCCCGGCAAAGTGCTGGAGACTTCGGCGCTGGGTTTCGTTCTGGTGATGCTCGCCATCTGGGGCGGACAGTGGGTCTCGCAGACTCCGTCAGTGGCAACTTGGTTTACGTTCTCAGGCCCGGCACTGGCTATTCTGATCATCATTTACGGATTCGCCGCTTCGGCGCTTCCAGTCTGGCTGCTGCTGGCTCCGCGCGACTACCTCAGCACTTTCGTAAAGCTGGGAACCATCTCGCTGCTGGCGCTGGGAATTATTGCCCTCCGTCCCACTCTGCACATGCCGCCCCTGACCCGGTTCATCGACGGTTCCGGGCCGGTGTTCGCGGGCAATGTATTTCCGTTTGCCTTCATTACCATCGCGTGCGGTGCCATCAGCGGCTTTCACGCGCTGATCTCGAGCGGCACCACCCCCAAGCTCATCCGGCGCGAGACCCAGGCCCGCATGGTGGGATACGGCGCCATGCTGGCCGAGTCCCTGGTGGCCATCATGGCGATGATTGCCGCCTGCGTGCTGCAGCCAGGAATTTATTTCGCTATCAACAGCCCAGCAGGAATTGTTGGCCAGGCGCCGGAAGCCGCGGTCGCGACCATCAGCAACTGGGGATTTCCCATCAGCGCTCCTGAGATGCATGCCCTGGCCCAGTCCGTGGGCGAGCAGACGCTTTACAACCGCACTGGCGGCGCGCCCGCCTTCGCTGTGGGAATGGCACATATTTTTTCCAACAGCCTGGGCGGACAGGCGCTGATGGCAATCTGGTACCACTTCGCCATCATGTTCGAAGCCTTGTTCATTCTTACCGTGCTCGATGCGGGCACACGCGTAGGCCGCTTCATGATTCAGGAAGCCCTGGGACACGTGTGGAAGCCGCTGGGCCGTACCAGTTGGTATCCCTCCATTCTCGTCACCAGCGCACTGATCGTAGCCGGCTGGGGTTCCTTCTTGTGGCAGGGCGTCAAAGACCCGCTAGGCGGAATTAATTCACTATGGCCTCTGTTCGGCATCGCCAACCAGTTACTGGCCACGGTGGCGCTGTGCGTGGCCACCACCATCATCATCAAGATGGCCAAGGCGCGTTATGCGGCGGTGACGCTGGGCCCCCTGGTATGGCTGGTGGCTGTGACCTTCTCCGCCTCATGGCACAAGGTTTTTGATCCTAATCCGCGGATTGGCTTTCTGTCGCACGCGGCGCAACTGGCGTCCGTGCCCGCCGCCAATGCACGCCTGATCTTCAACGATCGTCTCGACGCGGTGGTGACCTGTACCCTGATTGTGATGGTCACACTGATTCTGATCGAGTCAACAGTGGAATGGTTGCGCGTGCTTTCCGGCCGCAAGCAGGCCAGGGTAAAAGAAGCGCCTTTCGTGTCTACACGCTTTGCACAGGAGCAAGGATGAAAGAATTGACCCACGTGGGGACGGCCGCCCCCGGCTGTCCAGTCGAGCGTAGCTCGACCACTTTACTCCGCGGATTGGCCAAACGCCTGAAGTCATTCTGTTCGATTGTTGCCGCCGCGCTGTGCGAAATTTTCGATGAGTCCGCCTACGCCCGCTTCCTGAAGCAGAAGCAGATGGTATCTTCCCGTGCCGCTTACGCTGCGTTTCGCGAGGAATACGAAGGCACAAAAGCACGCCGCCCAAGGTGCTGCTGAAGGCAAATGACGGCGAGGGGCGGGGCCCCTCGCCGTCCATCAAGATTGCCAACAGTGAACGTCTGAAACTGGGATAAACTTTCTCTCATGCGGGTCCTGGGCGTCGATTGCGGCACCGAGTACACCGGCTTCGGCGTGGTCGAACTGGGACCGGATGACACCCTGGTCTGCCTGACTTGCGGGGCCATCAAACTTTCACCGCGTGAGCCCATGGCGCGGCGGCTGGCGATTATTTTTGACCGCCTCGGCGTGATCATCCACGAACACCGGCCGGACAATGTCGCCATTGAAGACGTGTTCTATGCGGTCAACGTAAAATCTGCGCTCAAGCTGGGACAAGTGCGTGGAGTGGCCATGCTGGCGGCATCTTCCGCCGGCCTGGATGTTGCCGAGTATTCGCCCTTGTCCATTAAGTCCGCCGTCGTGGGCTACGGCAGAGCGGAGAAGCCGCAAGTCCAACACATGGTGACCCGCCTGCTGAATCTCGACCGGGTGCCTGAACCGGCGGATGCCGCGGATGCCCTGGCCATTGCTATCTGCCATCTGCATACTTCCGCCACCCTTCTACGGCAACGCGCCGTCAGTGGATGAACTGCCGACCATTTTTTTGGCATAATCTCTGCTGGATGACTCCCAGCAAGAATGTGGACGCGAGGGTGCAGAGGCCAGCACGAGCGGGACGCTCGCGCCCACACCAGACCCTCTGTCTGCTGCTTCTGTTCCTGGGCCTAACGCTTGCCGCCCGCGCGCAGCAGACGGCTGTCGTCACCTTCACTCTGGATTTTCCGGGTTCCGAGCCCTCGCACTATGCGATTTCCGTTTCGTCCGACGGCCACGCCACGTACGATTCCGACGGTAAGCT
Source organism: Terriglobia bacterium (assembly GCA_963758435.1). Classification (GTDB taxonomy): domain Bacteria; phylum Acidobacteriota; class Terriglobia; order Terriglobales; family Acidobacteriaceae; genus JAIQFF01. The sequence goes on from CAVWVN010000003.1 coordinate 557,162, forward strand.
CAGTCCCGACTCCGAGGGCGATCCCTTCCATCTGGACTTTTCCATGTCAGCTGAGACTCGCGAACGGGTTTTCGAGCTGGCCCAAGGTGCCCACTACTTTGAGGGTGAAATAAATTCCAAAAAGAAGAATTTGGCGTCCACAGGAAGCAAGACGCTGACCTACAAAGACTCCGGACGGAATTCGTCAGCCACCTATAACTACTCGCCTGTGGCTGCGGTGCAGCAGATAACCCAGCTCTTCCAGAACCTCTCTACCACGCTCGAATTCGGTCGCCGCCTGCAGTATTTCCATCGTTACCAGAAGTTGGCACTCGATGAGGAGTTCAAACGTATGGAAGAGGCAGCCACCGGGCACGGTCTGGAAGAGGTTTCGGCGGTGGTTCCGATTCTGCAGGTCATCGCGAGTGACACCACCGTGATCAATCCTGTCCGGGCCAGAGCCCAGCGGATGATTGAGCGAGCCAATGCCGTAAAGCGATGATTCCGCGGGGATTGCTGGCATCGAGTTCAAATACTTCCAGGCGTCATCCCGAGCGCGGCTCAAGCCGCGCGAAGCGCGGTGAGAAGGGATCTCTATCTGACCGCGGACGTATCCCCTTGTAGAGGTCCTTCGACTCCGCCAGGCCTTCGCGCGCGAAACGTCCGGCTTCGCTCCGGAAGACAGGGGTATCAGACGCCCCAATTTCCTTCCCCTCTCGATTTGTTGACAACCAAGAACCCCAAAAGGTGTTCTAATACGCTAACGGGTAGTCTTGGGAGGTGGCATATGTCTATGCGCCGAATAGCCGTTCTATCTACCCTTGCGGTTTTGTCCTGCTGGCTGGCGGTCCCATCTTTTGCCGACTCACAAGCTCGCATCGTGCGCCTGAGCCAGGTGGATGGAGACGTTCAGATTGACCGCAACACTGGTCAGGGCTACGAGAAAGCATTCCTCAATTTGCCCATCACCCAGGGCACCAAGCTACGCACCGGACAGGACGCGCGGGCTGAGATCGAGTTCGAAGACGGCACTACCCTGCGCATGACTCCCGGCACCTCCGTGGAATTTCCCGAGTTGGCGCGGCGCGACTCCGGCGCCCGAGCCTCGAGCCTCGAACTTCAGGGCGGAACGGCCTACCTGAATTTCAAAGGCGACAAACAGGAAGAGTTCACTCTTGCCTTTGGGCAGGACAGGCTCGCACTCACCAGGTCGGCTCACCTTCGCATCGAAGTGAAAGACGCCAGCGCCACCGTCGCCGTCTTCAACGGCGATGTCGAGGTCGCCAGCGCGTCGGGCAGGGTTAAGGTCGAGAAGAAGCACAGTGCCACCTTCAGCCTGGCTGGAACCGAGCCTTACACGCTGGCCAATAATCTGGAGCCCGATCCTTTCGACGAGTGGGACAAACAACAGGACAAATATCATCAGCAATACAGTGCGTCCAACAGTTTTTCGCCTTACAGCTATGGGGTCAGCGATCTGAGCTACTACGGCAGCTTCTACAATATCCCCGGCTACGGAATGATGTGGCAGCCCTATCTGATCGGGGCGGGTTGGGATCCCTTTATGAATGGCGCCTGGATGTGGTATCCAGGGTCCGGATACGCCTGGGTCTCCTCTTATCCGTGGGGATGGACTCCGTATCGTTACGGTTCCTGGACCTACCTTTCCGCCTATGGCTGGTTCTGGCAGCCGGGCAGCACCTGGGCGGGATGGAACACCGGCCCCCGTATCACGAACGCTCCCCAAACCTTCAACGCACCCAGACCGCCCGCCACCCCGGGACGGACCTTACTGGTCAACCGCGTTGCTCCGGCGGGCCCGGTGCGCGTGATCCAGAACAGGGCTCAAATACGCAGCGATTCCGCCGGCCTCGGAGTGGCGCGCGGCAGCGTGCGCAACCTGGGGAAAGTCTCGCAGCAGATGGAACGAACCAGTTCACCCGGCGCAGCCGCTATGCATGCCCCGCCGGCCGCATCCGCTGTACACTTGCCTCCAGCAAGCTCTCGCGTGTCATCTTCGTCACCTCGGGGTGGTGCTCCGATAAACGGCGGTGCTCCGGCGCGGAGTTCGGCTCCAGCCTCGATGGCAAGTCCGCGGATGAGTGGCGGGTCGGTGTCTTCCGCTCCCAGTGCGCACGGCGGAACCCATCGATAAACGGCGCAAGAATTCCAAAGACAGCTGTGGAACTTGATAAGCTACAAACTTGTTTGCCCATTACTTCTCAGGAGGTGGGTATGTTCAACGTCAAGACTTGGGTTCCACTCGGCCTCATGGTCGCTGCCTTTGTCATTTTCAGTCCGCGAAGCTCGGCCCAGACGATTTCATGCTCCTCCGATGATGGTCACCGGCACTATTGTCCGGCGGATACGCGCGGCGGAGTTCGCCTGCTGAAGCAGCGCAGCGACTCGCCTTGCAACCAGGGCTACAGCTGGGGATTCGACCGCGGAGGCGTCTGGGTGGACCGCGGCTGCCGGGCAGATTTTGCGGTGGATTCGTACCAGTACAGAGGGCCCGCCCCAGGCAGCACCGGCACCGTCTCATGCTCGTCTGACGACGGCCACCGGCATTACTGCGACGCTGGTTCAGGAGGCCGAATTCGGCTAGTGCAGCAGCGTAGCGAATCTCCTTGCCGGGAAGGCTATAGCTGGGGTTCCGATGGCAGGGGAATCTGGGTGGATCATGGTTGCCGGGCTGATTTTGCTGTCGAAGGCGGCCAGGGCGGTTGGGACCACGACCGCGATCGTAATAGCTACCAGGGCGGCCAAGACCAGGTTGTTTCCTGCGCTTCCGACGACATGCACCGTCACTACTGCACGGCAGACACTCGAGGTGGCGTGCGGTTGCTGAAGCAGCGCAGCGACTCTTCCTGCCGCCAAGGCTATAGCTGGGGCTACGACCGCCGCGGAATTTGGGTTGACCACGGCTGCCGCGCCGATTTCCAGGTCATTCGCTAATCTGAAACCCCACGGCACCCCACCCTCTTCTTTGCAAAGGGGTGGGGACTTTCCCGTCGGTGTCATTAGTTGCAAGGTTTTCCTTCGTGTACCTTCGTGCCCTTTGTGCTTAAGAGTTTTAGGATTGTCCACCTCCACGGAGTTGTCCCCGCCGATGAACCTGGACAAGTTCTAATCAAATTCTCATTCTTCGCACCAAATCTCCCTACGAATTACCACCGTCACTTGAGGCCACGGCCCCCGGCCCTTAGCTTATAGATACCCCAGAACACTTGGAGTCTTTATGGCCACTCCGGGCCGCGCGCCCTTGCCAAACGCCGCTCCTGCCGCTGTTCCACCCACACCCGCTCTGCTCCTGACCATGCTTCAGGTCTCGAGTCACGTCAGCGATCTGATCTTTTCCCCGGGAAGCCATCCTCACGTCGAGGTCAGTGGCCAGTTAGTCTCGGTAAAAATCCCCGGCCTGTCGGTGCTGGGTCCTGGAGACACGCAACGCATCGCGCAGGAATTGATCGGAGACAACAAGCAGGCGATCACCACGCTGCAGAACCAGGGATCTTGCGACATTTCCTACAGTCTGCCGGGCACGGCGCGTTTCCGGGTCAACATATTCGTGCAGCGCGGCAGCCACGCCATCGTGATGCGGGTGATCCCCAAGAGCATTCCCACCTTTGACGAACTGAAACTGCCACAGGAACTTGCTCGCATTGCCGACATCAAAAATGGCATCGTGCTGGTCACAGGGCCTACGGGCTCGGGAAAATCCTCCACCCTGGCGGCCATTCTCGACCGCATCAACGAAACCAAGGCGTATCACATCCTGACCATTGAAGATCCGGTGGAATTCATGCACCGCCATAAGCGTTCCATCGTCCACCAGAGAGAGCTGCACAGCGACACGCCCAGCTTTGCGCTGGCGTTGCGAGCGGCCCTGCGGCAGGCGCCGAAAGTGATCCTGGTGGGTGAAATGCGCGACAAGGAAACCATCGAAATTGCGTTGGAAGCGGCAGAAACCGGCCACCTGGTGCTCTCCACGCTGCACACCACCGACGCATCGAAAACTGTGGAACGGATCATTGGCGTGTTTCCTTTGACTGAGCAGCACACTATTCGCAACCGTTTCGCAAAGAGTTTCCGCTACATTGTTTCGCAGCGGCTGCTACCGCGCAAAGCTGGGGTCGGGCGCGTGGCCGCAATCGAGATCCTCAAATCGACCCTCCGCACTCGCGAGTATCTCGACAAAGGCGAGGTGGAAGGCAAGAGCCTGCTGGACGCCATGCGCGACGGAGACACCGAGGGCATGCAGCATTTTGATGGAGAGATCGAAAAACTGATTCGCGCTGGAATGATCGACTACGACACTGCCATCGCCTACGCCACCAACCCGGGCAATTTGCGGCTGCAACTGGGAGACCTGGGACTGGACCTGGGTCCGCTCCCACCGGAAAAGCCGGCGTCGGCATCCAAGCCCAAACCAGACACCGAACTCGAGATTGAATAGGGGCCGGATTTCTTTGCGTTCTTTGCGTACTTTGCGGATTTTCTTCGCGTCCTTTGCGGTTAAAGATTTCAAGGGTAAAAGGACGCAAGCATGGGACTGGGCCAAGTCCGGGGTGGCAGCGCAATTAGCTACCGCACCAGGATGCCGGCGTATCCCACCACCCGATCGCGATCACCCGAAATGTCTCCCGAAGTGGCATATCTGACCAGGTCCGCCCGGCTGGCGCCCAATTTCCGCGCCGCGGTAAGCATCGCGACGGTCGGCCCGAAGCCGCACATGCCGATGTCCTCATCCATCACCACGTCGAACAACCCGCGTGCGTCCATGACCAAAATGCGTTCGATGGCCTTCTGATCTTTCACCCGCGTAATGGTGTCGTTCTCATAGTGGTTCATGTCACTGGAGGCGATCAGCAGCACGCGTTCTCCCAGAGCCCCCACTACATCCGCAATGGCTTCGCCCAGATCCGAGAGCATTTCATATTGGCTGGTACCGAGGACAATCGGAACAAACCTGCTATCGGGATTTTTGACCTGCAGAAAAGGCAGTTGGACCTCGGCGCCATGCTCGGCGCGATGCGCCTCAGTGTCTTCGCCGAGGAGTGGGAATCGCCGCTTCAAATCAGCCGCCAGTTCGGCGTCAACGGACACCATGCCCAGCGGCGTCTGCCACGCGCCCGCACTCATGATGGAAAGAGGGTGCCCCATGCCGGTATGGTTCGGGCACATTAGAATGCAGCGCCGCGGCAGATCAAGCCGCGCGTACACCGCGCCCGCCACATGCCCCGAGTACACATAGCCAGCATGTGGCACCACACAGCCCAGGGCCGGAACCGCTTCTTGCGACGGCGACAGATAAGACTCCACCTCTGCGCGCAGATCGTCGGGATCGCGCGGATAGAAGCGTCCAGCTACAGCGGGATGTCGGACCAGCGGAGCCATGTACTCACCTCGCACCGATGGCTCATCCGGAGTAGAGTGGCCGCTTCGCATCGCGAAGCAGCCGCGCAGTCGAAGGGCCTCGATTGCTAAAAGCTGCGGCCTGGCCCAGTCGTTCTCGAGCTGGCCGCTTTTCGAACAAATCCTGCTTCAGATGAGGGCGCTGCTGTCCGTGGGGGTCCTTCGACTCCGCTTTCCATTCGCGGGCGAATAGAAAAACTCCGCTCAGGATGACAGCGTCCTCAGTGCCCGAAACAGCGCTGCCGTCTTCTCCAGACTCAGGCCTTCCGCGCGCACTGCCGGCTTCACTCCAGCCTCTGCGAAAGCCGTGCGCAAGATCTTCGGCGCATATTGCCCTTTCAGATTGTTGGCAAGAGTCTTCCTCTTCTGTCCGAAAGCGAGTTTAAGAAAAGCAATGAACTCTGCTTCCGGCACTGCGAGGCTTTCGAGCTTCGACACCATCCGGAGCCGCACCACGCTCGAGTCCACTTTAGGCGGCGGTGAAAACGCTCCCGGAGGAAGCGTGAATAACTTCTCCACCTGAGCATAGAGCTGGGTGGTGGCGGAGAGCAGGCCGTAGTCGCTCCGTCCCGGCGCGGCCGCCAGGCGGTCCGCCACCTCGCGCTGCACCATGAGCACGATGGTCTCGAAGTATTGCCGATACTCAAACAGCCGCAACAGGATGTCGGAAGTAATGAAGTAGGGAAGATTGCCCACCACGCGCGCCGCTTCAGGCTGATGGTTCAGGCCGGGGCGTGTGCTCCCCGGTTTGGGCCCAAACAGGGTGTGGAAGTCGATGGCCAGAACGTCGCCTTCAATGATCTCAACGTTGGGCTCCTGGGAGAAGTTCATGCGGAGCTGTGCCGCCAGTACGCGATCGATTTCGATTGCGATCAGCCGTCGCGCCCGTTTTGCCAGGACAGCCGTGAGAGCGCCGCGCCCGGGGCCGATTTCGAGCACCGTGCTCTCCGAGATATCGCCCAGTGCTTCCACGATGCCCATGGTGGCAGCAGAATCAACCAGAAAATGCTGGCCCAGTTTGGGCCTGCCGCGACGCTTCTCCGTGGCCGCAATTTTTGTCACGTGCACCCACTTTCCTGTCGGCTGGCCGGCGTTTAGACTGACCAGTTCGCTCTGCCGCTTGCCTGGTCGGCAGAGTATGCTGTCAACAGCCCTCTATGATAGCTTGTGCCGGCGCCGCCGGGGACCGGCACTCACAAGGAGTCGCCTATGCACATCGTTTTTGCGGCGTCGGAGTGTGTGCCATTCTCCAAGACGGGCGGACTTGCAGACGTAGTGGGCGCGTTGCCTCGGGCCCTGGTGGCCGCCGGACATCAGGTCAGCGTCTATCTCCCCCGCTACCGCCAGACCCTGCTCAAGGAACCGCGGACCGTGGTCAAAAGTATCACCGTGCCCTTCGATGACCGCTACCGCTTCTGTTCCGTGGTCAGCGGCGGTGAGCGCGCCGGAGTCAGCTTCTACTTTGTCGAGTACCCGCCGTTTTTTGACCGCGATGCCCTCTATGGGACTTCGGCCGGCGACTATCCCGACAACGCCGAGCGCTTCGCGTTGTTCTCCCGCGCCGTGCTCGAGGCCTCGAAGATTCTTGGTGTACCCCAGGTTTTTCACTGCCACGACTGGCAGTCCGCACTCGTCCCTGTTCTGCTTCGCACACAATATGCCGAAGACCCGGCGTTCCGCGACGTGGCCACCGTCTTCACCATCCACAACATGGGATACCAGGGCCTCTTTCCGCCCGATACTTTGCCCTTGCTCACGCTGCCCTGGGACCTGTTCACCATCTCTAAGATGGAGTTTTTTGGCAATGTTAACTTCTTGAAAGGCGCCCTGATATTTTCCGACTTCATTACCACGGTGAGCAAAAAGTATAGCCAGGAAATCCAGACCACGGAGTTCGGCTTTGGCCTGGAAGGCGTGCTGCGCTCCCGCTCTTCCACCGTGACCGGCATCCTGAACGGTGTGGACTACGACGAATGGAGTCCCGAGGCCGACAAATTCATCGCGGCCCCCTACTCGCCACAGGACCTTTCGGGCAAGGCCAATTGCAAGCAGGACCTGCTTGCCACCTTCGGCATGACCAAGGCCGATTTGCGCCTGCCCGTGCTCGGCATCGTGTCGCGGTTTGCCGCCCAGAAGGGGTTCGACCTCATCTCCCAGATCATGGAACGCCTGGCGCGCGAGGAGATGATCATCGTAGCCCTGGGCAGCGGCGACAAGCCCTACGAAGACATGTTCCTCCGCCTGAGCAAGCAATTTCCGCAGAAGATCGCGGTCAAGGTGGCGTACGACAACGCCGTTGCCCACAAGATCGAGGCTGGCAGCGACATGTTCCTGATGCCATCCAGATACGAGCCCTGCGGTCTCAACCAGATCTACAGCCTGAAGTACGGCACTGTGCCTATCGTCCGTGCCACCGGCGGCCTCGACGACACCATTGAGCATTGGGACCCGCGCACCGGGAAGGGCACCGGTTTCAAGTTCGCCGATTACAACGGCGAAGCTCTCCTGTTAACCATCAAGGAAGCCCTGCGGGCTTTCCGCGACCAGAATTCCTGGCAGCAACTCATGCGCAACGGCATGAGCAAAGACTTCTCCTGGAACGCCTCGGCGAAGGAATACGTTCGGGTCTACGAACGCGTGCGTCAACTCCGCGGAGTCCCGAGCGAACCCCGGACCACCAGCGGAAATCCCAGCCTGGCCCTGGTCTAAATGTGTGGGTCGGACGCTCTTGTCCGACGCTTTTGGGGTTGATTTTGATGTTGATTTGCCGATGTTTTCCAGGTTAGAAAGGCCTAAGTCAGAAAGTCAAAGTCTGAGTCAAAAAAAGCAAAATCAACAAGCAAAGTCAAAGGCAAAATCAAAGGCGTCGGACAGGAGTGTCCGACCCACATAAGGGTTCACGCTTTACGGCCCGTCGGGCAGGGTCGAGCCGTTCCGCACAAAATCAACTTCGATTACCTCTCCCGGTTTGAGTTTCACCTCGCGGCCTTTTTGCAGCAGCAGGAACGTGGTGCTCGCGGCCAGGCCGTACCAGCGGGCGCTGCCCGCGCTCGTGGCCAGAGCTTCTTCAGAGAGATCGTCGGCCAGCTTCGCCACGGCAGCCGTGCCGCCCAGTTGGATCGCCAGCCGCTTCTTGCTCACCGTAGGATGCACCGTTCCTTCGCGGTCGGTCTTGGCGGCATTGCTTTGGGTCGAGGAAAGCTCGAACCGGGCAGGTTGCACGCTGCCGTCGGGCAGCTTGATGCGGTCGAAAATCATGCGCAGGGCGCCCCGGCGCATCATGCGGCGTGCCGGAGTTGTTTCTAGGTGGCCCTCCACCAGCGTCCCCTGGGGCAACGCCGGCTTGCCGTCCACCGCGACCGCCTCCTCCAGCTTGGCCATGAAGGAAGAGCCGCTGGGAGACTTGGAACTGACGGGCGCGAGCAGGGTCAGGCGGGCCTTCCCGCCTTCTGGCGCAGGGGATCGTTGAGATGAAATCTCTTGAGCGCATGAACCCGCAGCCAACGCGATGCACCACCCAAACAGGAAAAATCGGGGCAGAACCATTGAGACCCTCGTCTGGCAAATAGTCAGGAAACTATAAACGATATGGGCCCGGCCCGTAAGGAACGGGCCAATCAAGGTCCTAAATCCTGCTACCACCAAAAACACAGACCCATACGAAAGCAAGAATCTTGTGGGTTTCCTTCGTGTGCCTCCGTATCCTTGGTGCGTGAAGATTTTTGAGCCCACAACCACTCACCCCCGGTCGTCTTGATAAAATCGGTTCGCACTGCTCGCTGTTCCCATGAGCATCTTCACCAGGACGATCTTCCACGTCGACATGGACGCCTTCTTCGTGTCCGTCGAGGAGCTGTTCAATCCTGAACTGAAAGGCAAAGCCGTAGTCGTGGGAGGGCAGCGCGACGAGCGCGGCGTGGTCTCGGCCGCGTCGTATGAAGCTCGTAAGTTTGGCGTGCACTCGGCCATGCCGCTGCGCACCGCAGCCAAGCTCTGTCCTCATGCCATCTTCGTCAACGGCCATCCTGACCGCTATCGCGAGTGTTCTGAAAAAGTGCACCGGGTGCTGACTTCGTTCTCGCCCCAGGTCGAAATGGCCTCGATCGATGAAGCCTATCTCGACATGACTGGCACCGAACGCCTGCACGGCCCACCGCTGCGCGCCGCTCACCTGCTTCATCAGAAGATGAAGGCCGAGACCCTGCTCAACTGCTCTATCGGGATCGGCATCTCGCGCCTTATCGCCAAAGTTTCGTCGGCTCGCGCCAAGCCCAACGGCGTGCTTTGGATCGTGCCTGGGCAGGAAGCAAATTTCCTGGCTCCGCTCGACGTGCGCGAGATTCCCGGTGTCGGCAAAGTCACCGAACAGAACCTGCGCGGACTGGGCATACGCAAGGTTGGAGACCTCACTCGCTTCGACGAAGCCTTCCTCGAAGAACGCTTCGGAAAATGGGGGCTGGCACTGGCGGGTAAAGCGCGGGGTGAAGATGCCGGCGGCTGGTTCGACAGCGAAGTCGGAGCCGATACCGATCCAAAGTCGATCAGCCACGAACACACTTACAACGAAGACACCGCCAGCATCGAACAGCTCGAATCCACGTTGATGCGTCTCTCGGAGATGGTAGGGCGCCGTCTGCGCGAAGGTGGGCTGCATGCCCGCACCCTTCAGCTGAAATTGCGTTACAAAGATTTCACTACCATTACCCGGGCGCACACTCTGCCGGTACCCACCCAACTCGATACCGAAATCTTCGAGCAAATCCGTCTGCTATTTCGCAAGAATTGGCGCCCCGGCGCTCAGGTGCGCCTGCTTGGCGTGCAGGCATCGTCATTCGAGGCCCAGACCGGACAGGGAGACTTGCTGGAAGACGGCCGCCGCCGGCGTTGGCAGCAGGCGCTATCGGCCGCCGACCGTTTGCGCGACAAGTTCGGCGAATCCAGTGTGTCGCTGGCCAGCGGCCTACGCGGCGGATTCCGGGAACGCACCCACGAAAGCCCGGTAGGATTGCCGGGAAAGGGCAAGCCGCGAGAATAAGCTCACCCAAGTTGTCATCCTGAGCGGAGCCCCTGCTTCGCAACGCGAAGCAGTCGCGCAGTCGAAGGACCCCTAGAGTAAAAGACGCAGCGTGCATCTCGAGATTTTCCGAAAGTCTTTTGATTCGAGCGGTTTCAAACCGAGCCCTAAAAAATGCTCCCCAACTCCTTATGATGAGTTGGGTAAGGTAAGGGTCCTTCGACTCCGCTTTCCATTCGCGAGCGAATGGAAAGACTGCGCTCAGGATGACCGCGGATTTGTCGGCCAAAATGCGAAAGCCGGAAGCGGAATTTCTTCCATCCCGGCCTGCGCTTCCTGCAACCTGTTGGGCTAGTTGGTGGGTGTCGCGTTCGCCGTGGTCGGCGATCCAGCGTTCGCGCCGCTGCCATAGCGGGTAAGCCGTGGGAAGAATGGCGTGACTTCAAAAGGCATCTTGTCCCGGGCCGATGTGATTGCTACCGGCGCAGTTTTGATCAGCTCTACGTGGTCATCCCAGGGATTCAGCTTTACGCGTCCGCCCAACGGCAATGCCGGAATCTGGTCCAGTTTGTTCGGCTCCAGGGCGGGCGCCGAAGTCATCAGCGCTGCCATCCGTTCCACACCGCCCTTGGGATCGGTGAGGCTGTTCCCCAGATGAGGGGTGAGCAGCGCGGAGAGCGCGGGACCTCTTTCCGCCAGCTCTCGCAGGAACAAGCCGGCGGTGTCCAGCTTCTGCGCATACGGCGAATTCTTCAGCAGGTCGATCGCTTTCTTGTCGGCTGCGACCTCCTCCTCCGGAATATGCCTGAATCCCAGGTTCTGGTAAGTCGATTCATCAGAGAAGAGCATGCGGTCGTTGAAGGCATACCGGCTGCCCAGGTTATGACCCAAAACAATATGGGCCAGTTCATGGGAAAGCACCATGGCCAGGCTGGCCTCGTCAGGCAGCACATCGATGAGGCCGCGGCTGACGATGATGGTATTGCCCACGCTGAAAGTCTCCAGCGGTGAAGTCAGCATCACCCGGGTGCGGACGGGCCGGGGCAGGTCGATATTGTTCGTGACTTCCAGATTGGTCACGACCGTCATCAGGATCTTGTCGACTTCGCCCTGCGGTGCGAGCAAGCCGGCATTCTGCAGGCGCTCGACTACATTGTCTTCCGCCTGCTGCTGCCACTCTCGCTGCGCCTGCAGGGGAGAGGCATCCTGTGCGGTAGGACTCTCATCCTTTACGCTCGAATCCACCACCACCTGGGTGAGCTCGTCTTCCTTATTGTTCTTTTTCAGATCATAACCCCAGATTCTGGTCTGGGCCTTGAAGGCCATCCTGTCCTTCGAACCAGAACTGAAGTCACCTTCTTCGCTGTAGATATACGCTGGGACCCAGTAGCCTGGAATCAGGTTCAGGCGCCAGCTATCCATGTGGAAGAACTGCGCGTTGCGGGGCCGGGGCGCGTAAGTGCCGTTGAGCCGGACGATGTTGTAATCCTGGTCTTCCACCCAGATGCGCCCCAGGAACCGTCCTTTGCCGGCATTCTTCTTGGGGGTGACGTCGAACACGATGCAGCGCACGTCGCCCTGAAACTCGCGGTGCACATATTTGAACTCGTAGTGGGCGCGGTCAAAATCGTCGCGGTCGGCAAAGATCATCCAGGAAAAACCGATGGGCTTGTATTCGAACTTGAACAGCTTGGTGACTCCGCCCAGCATACGGCTCTGGAGGCTGGAATCGCCCGATAGATAGTCCTGCCGGTCCACGGAATCGCTCAGGTCCAGGCGGCCGAAAAAGTAGTGGTCCTGCTTGGGCGACGGTCCCATCTGCGGATCGAGTTGCAGGTTCTGTAAATAGGTCTCTACCAGCGGTGTGCGGGTCTCCAGGAAGGTTATAAGTCCATGCTCGCGTTCAATGGCGCGGTCTACTACCTGGTCCATGGTGGTCGGCGCGGCGGCGGCAGCCATTGGAACCGGGGACGCAGGCGTGCTGGCCGCGGGCTGGGGAGTGTTCTGCAGGGCAGCCGGGGTCGAGGATGGTTGCGCCGACGGCATCTCCGCCTCGGAACGCGAAGCGGGTGCGGTCGTCTGCTGCGCCATTGCGCTGAACCAGAGCAGCAGGGAAGCAGCGAGCATCCATTTCCAGGTACGCATGACTAGGTCCTCTCTGTCGCGCTCAATACGCCAATTGGAAAACCACATGAACAATCGCCGTCGAATCTACCGGCTGGTTGTAATGCTGGGCAGGCTTGAAGCGGATCTTGTTGGCAGCCGAGATCGCAGCTTCATCGAGGCCGTGACCCATGCCACGCACCACCCGATTCACGCGTAACTGCCCGTTTGATCCGAAAAGTACTTCCAATAATACTTCACCCTGCAATTTGAGCCGTCGAGCTTCCTCAGTGTAGACCGGATTCGGTTTGGAGATGATCTCCACAGGTGTCGTTGCTGGGTCCGTCTGCGCCTGCTGTGCCCGAATTGGTCCAGGGCCGACCTGCTGCGCCGAGAAGCCGGCGGTCTGTACTGTGGCGCCCCGCCCATTGCTGCGGCCGTCGCCCTGTCCCGCTTGTGCAATCCCGTTGCCGAAACCGGCGCTGGCAATCGTGCCCTTAATACCTTTGATACCGCCCGCTCCGTTGCCGCTTCCCGCTCCGGGCGGCAGATCGAACGAACCTGTGTTGGCCGCCACCAGGTGAGCGTTGGGCTTGCCCTGTCCCGCAATACCGTTGGGGTCCCCAAAACCGCCCGTCTGCACTTTCTGTATCGGAGCGTTTACCGTCGGAGTCGCCGAACTGCCGAACTCGCCGGTATGCACGATCAGCGTCGGTCGCGCGCTGCCCGTGACCAGCTTCACCACCGCCGGCGTGAAATGGTTGACCTCGATCTTGGGCGCTGCTACCTCCGGCTGCCGCGCACGCGGAGTACGAACTTCCGGCGGCACTGTCAGTTTGGGAGTATCAAAAACCGGGGCCTTGGGCAGCAGCTTGGCCTTCAGAGTTTGCGCTGGAGGCCTCACCTTGAGCGGTTCCGGCTGCAGGCTCGGCATCGGGATCAGCTCGGTCACGTGATACTGCCGCCTGATATCCAGGCCGTCCGGCCAGATCCAGCCGATATTGACCATCACAATCAGCAGGAATATCAGCAAGCCGTAACTGGCCGCCAGGGCGCGCTTGTCCAGCTTGCGCTCCGGTAACAGCCCTAGTTGAAAGCCTACAGACGTGGCCATGCCATGAACTCCGAAAATTGGGACCCGAGCCTGGGGAGAAATGCGCCGGGTGGAGTTTTTAACTTAGGGGAAAAAGAGAGAGGGGTAAACGTGCCCTGCGGGGGTGTCCTTCAGTAACCTTCGTAATGCCCAAAGGGTAATTCGCTCTAAACTCGCTTATTCAATAGTAGTACTTCACGCGTTTGCCCGTCGTTTTCGTGAAAAGCCGTAAAAAACGGGTATTCCCGCCAGAATCACCAGCAAGCCGATGCCGGAATTCGGGTAATTGTCCCTGAAGGTAAAGAAGAGCACCACCGCCGCCGCCAGCACAAACAGGATGGGAACCACAGGATATCCCCAGACCCGATACGGCCGGACAGCCTGCGGGTCACGCCAGCGAAACACAAATACTGTGCTCCCGGCGATCATGTAGAACAGCCACTCGGCGAAAATCGCGAGGGAAAAGAACTGGCGGAAGCTGCCGCCCAAAAGCAACAGGGTGATAGCCAGCCCTGCCTGTACAACAATGGCGACCGAGGGCGTCCGGAAGCGGGGATGTACCTCAGCCAGAGCGGAAAAGAAATAGCGGTCGCGGGCCACCGCGTAGGGCACGCGGGCGCCGCTCATGACCGTGCCATTCATGGCTACCAGCATGGAGAGCGCCATGCCGGCTGAAACCAGTCCCGCTCCTACGCTTCCGAGCACGACGGCCATGGCATCGGACGCGGGCCTCGGCGAAGCCGCGATGGTCCCCGCCGGCAGCACGTACTGCACGGCCGCATTCAACAGCATGTACAGGATCCCGACCAGTGCCACCCCGAAGATCAAAGCGCGCGGAATGTCGCGTTCGGGATTGCGAATTTCTCCCGAGACCATGTTGAGATCATTCCAGCCATCGTAAGCCCACAACGCAGCCACCAAAGCTGCGACAAAGCCGGTCATTCCACCTTTGGCACCGGTAAAGCTGCCGGCGAAGTTCTGCCAGCTGCCTCCGCTGTAGCCAAGGCCGATCACCACGATACTGAAAATAATGGCCACTTTCACGAAGGTGAACACCAGCTGAAAGTCGCCCGCTCTCTTGATCCCCAGGTAGTTGAGGACAGAAATCAAAGTGGCGGCGGCAACCGCCACCAGCTGCCCGTAGGTGACCGAAAACGGAGTCGAGACGAAGTTATGGGCAAAGAACGCGAAGGCAGAAAAATTTCCCAGCACCCGCACGAAACCGGTCGCCAGTGTGGCGATCGAAGCCGGCTTGGCGATCAGGAACCAGGTCCAGGCATAGAGGAATCCAGCCAGGGGCCCATAGCCATCGCGAATATAGACGTACTCGCCCCCCGCCTGCGGTTTCATGGCGCCCAATTCGGCGTAGGTCAGGGCTCCAAAGAAAGACAGCAATCCGCCTACCAGCCAGGCTAGGTAAACCAGCTTGGCTGACCCGGCGGCTTGCATCATCTCGGCCGGCACCAGAAAAATCCCGCTGCCGATGATGGTGCCTACCACAATGGAGGTGGCATGACTCAAGCGGAGATCACGAAGCAGTTCGGCAGGACGGGCCATAACAGGAGCGAGAAGTATATACGGGAGAAGAATGCAAGACAGATGATGGTTTTCTTTGCGGCCGTTGCGGTTTACTTTGCGCCCTTTGCGGTTAAATCACGAGGGCGATCGGCTCGCAATAGTTGTTGACCATGCGCCGGATACCTGTTCTTAGGGACACGACGTGGAAGTTGATCAACAGTCCAACGGAAATATTCAATAAACGGAGATGAGACAGTAGTTGAGCGTCATCAACCGGATGCAGCGCGTCTTTACATTTGGTCTCGACCACGACTCTGCCTTCCACGACCAAATCAGCCCGAAACCCGCACTCAAGCTTTACTTGTTCGTAGATGAGCGGCACAGGTTTCTGGCGTTCAACCTTCAGCCCCAACTTTTGCAGTTCATAGGCCAGGCAGGCCTCGTACGCCGACTCCAACAATCCAGGTCCCAGCGTGCGGTGGATTTTGATCGCGGCGCCGATGATTTCGCGGGTGAGGTCGGGGCTGGGCAAGGCAAAAGATTACCGCAAAGGACGCAAAGTAGACCGCAAAGGACGCGAAGAAAGCCGGTTGCGAGTCCCATTTCGGGTATCTTGGGGTTCTTAGCGTCCTTTGCGGTCACTTTGCGTCCTTTGCGGTTACAAGCTTTTCAGCCGCCATGCTGACCGCATACCCCACCCCAAACGTCACCACAGTCCCAATCGCCACGTACCAGGTCCACGGCACTTTCGTAAAAAGCCAAATGTACAACTCGGTCACAAATCCAAACAGCATCCCCACCATCGCGCCGGACTGGTTAGCCCGCCGGGTCAGCACCCCGAGCAGAAAGACTCCCAGCAGTGCTCCGTAAGCCACCGACGCGATCTGTAATCCCACCTCTATAACTCGGCCGACCTTATGCAGAGACAAAACCGCCAGCCCAAACAACAGCAACGCCCAACCCAGCGTTGCCATCCGCGAGAGCCGAATTTTGCGGCGTTCGTCAGTCTGGGGAAACCGCTGGAGATAGAAATCAATGATCGAAGTGGACGAAAGCGAGTTGAGCGCCGCGCTCAGGTTCGACATGGCGGCCGCTAGAATAGCCGCAATCAGCAATCCCGAAATCCCGTGCGGCATCTGGCTGACGATGAAAATCGGAAAGATCCGGTCCGCACGTCCGAAATTTGCCGACGGCACGTGATAGAACGCGAACAACATCACGCCCACGATGAGAAACAGGGCAAACTGAAAGAGAATCGCAGCTCCGCTCGACAGCAGCGCGGTGACCGACTGTCGCTGGTTCCGGGCCGCCAACAGGCGCTGCACAATCAACTGATCGGTGCCGTGGCTGGCGGTAGTCAGAAAGGCTCCGCCGATCAGTCCCGCCCAGAATGTGTAGGGCTTCCAGAGGTCGGGCGAAAAGTCGAACACCCGCAGCTTGCCCGCGCCCGCCGCCAAGTGATGAATCGCCGGCCAGCCTCCCGGCACGAGATGCAGAATCGTGAACAATCCCACCAGCGTTCCGCCCACATAAATCAGAGTTTGCACCACGTCGGTCCAGATCACCGCCGCCAATCCGCCTTCGAAGGTATAAACCAGCGTCAGCGCGGTAATGATTGCGATGGAGGCGACCTCGCCCGTCCCCAGCGCGATCGCCACTACGATGGAAACCGCATAAACCCGTACTCCTTCGGCTGCGGCGCGCGTCACCAGAAAGAGCCCGGCCGTCAGCGAGCGCAGTTTCTTGCCGAAGCGTCGTTCAATCAGTTCGTACGCGGTGTACAGATCGCCGCGGAAATAATGAGGCAGCAGGACGAAACTGATAATGAATCGCCCCACCACATACCCCAGCACGACCTGTAGAAACGTCAGATTGGTGTCATACGCCAGGCCAGGAATACTAATGATAGTTAGAGTGCTGGTTTCGGCCGCGACGATGGAAAGCGCGATCGCCCACCAGGGAATATTCCGGTCGGCCAGAAAATAATCGCGCAAGGTGCGCTGCTTCTTGCGGAAACGCAACCCAAACAGCGTGATCCCCGCCAGATAAAGCGCGATGATGCCGAGATCAAGCTTGTCCAGAACCATAAGATAGCCGGTGTGGCGCGAGCGCCCTCGCCCGCGAGCGTAGCGCCGGCGTCCAGGGGTCTCGCCCTCGCATAGTAATGCCACCCCAGAGTAGCGGGCTTTAAAGAAAATGCTCCGCCGATCTGCAACGGGTATCTACCTCGTCAAGCGTATTCCGAGTCGTGTGGGTCGGACACTCCCTTCGACTTCGCTCAGGGCAGGCTCTGCCCGACGCCTTGGAATTTGAAAACGTAGTGACAGCTGGTACTTCGGTTTGGGATGCCTGGCGAACTCTTATGGTAGAACTACGCTCGTGGCCATCTACCTCGGCATTGACGGCGGCGGCAGCAAAACCTCCTGCCTGATCGGCGACGAAACTTCCGTCCTGGGCACGGGAACAGGTGCAGCCAGCAACCTGGTCCGGGTGGGAGAGGCGCAGGCGCGGGAGTCGCTGGCGAGCGCTATCCGTCAGGCCTGCACGGTTGCCGGTGTCAAGCCATCCGAGATCAGCAGCGTCTGCGTCGGCCTCGCGGGCGCAGCCCGGCCTGAGATTAGCGAAGTGGTAACACGCATCATCTCGGAACTGGCTTCTGGCAAACTCAAGGTTGTGGGAGACAATGTCATCGTTCTTGAGGCCGCCTTTGGCGGCGGCCCAGGCGTGATCGTAATCGCGGGCACAGGCTCGATCGCTTATGGCCGCAACACTGAAGGTCAGACGGCGCGCGCCGGCGGTTGGGGATTCGCTATTTCGGATGAGGGCTCCGGTCACTGGATCGGCCGCACTGCGGTGGCCGCCGCTATCGGCGCCTGGGACGAGGATCCGAAACAGGACCGGCGCCTGATTGAGATGCTGATGAAGGCCTGGAGCCTGCAAACCATAGAGCAGCTGGTGCCGGCCGCGAACGCCACGCCGCCGCCGGATTTTGCCGCCCTTTTTCCCGCCGTACTTTCCCTGGCAGATTCCGGCGAGCGCATCGCGCGTGACGTACTGACTCAAGCCGGCACTCAACTCGCAAACCTGGCGGGGATTCTGCTGCGGCGCTTATTTCCAGACTTGGGCGCTGTCCCAGTGGCCATGTCCGGCGGTGTATTCGGCAATTCCGCGCTGGTACGCCAGGTTTTCTACAATAGTCTTCGTGCAGCGCATCCCGACGTAGTCATCAATCCCACCGTGATTGAGCCGGTCCGGGGGGCTCTGGAGCTGGCACGCCAGGGCGCCGCGAAATAGGGAGGGATGGAGCAAGGCTCAGGATTCAGTTGAAGATCTTGGTTTTTGCGGCGGAGCAGCGCTCTGGAGTTTGGGCTTTGGATTCTGGTCTTGGGTGGAACAGCGCTTTAGGGCTGCATTAGGAGCCGGAGGATGGCGGCTTCAGCCGCTGAGGCACCGGGGGCTGAGGCGCGCCAGGCTAAAGAAACTGTATGCAGGCCTGAAGGCCTGCTCGACCCGTCTTGCAGTTTGCTCCACCCTCCGGCTTTGCTGATGCTCGCAGTTTTACTTGTCGCATAAACTCATGTCTTCGGATGACACAACCGCGGCCCGCACTGCACCCGAAGAGGGCGCTCCTCCGCACGAGCCGGGCCGTAGCGAGTCCGCTGATGCGTTCATCGCCGCCGCATCTGATCCCGTACTCACCGAAGACCTGGCCTTGGCCCTTCTGAGGCAGAGCGATTTGCCTACCCAGGCGCTCGATCGCCTGAGCCGCAACAGCGGCGTGATGAAAAGCCACAAGGTAGAGTTGGCTCTGGTCGAACATCCCCGAACGCCACGACACATCTCCGTCCCCATGGTGAGGCACCTTTTCACCTTCGACCTCATGCAAGTGGCGCTCGCCCCGGTCGTTCCCGCGGACATCAAAATGGCCGCCGAGGAATCCCTCATCAACCGGCTGGAAAGGCTTCCGCAAGGGGAGCGACTCACCCTGGCGCATCGGGCATCAGGCCGGGTGGCCGCCACCCTGCTGCTCGATCCGGAGCCGCGGGTGATTCATGCCGCGCTGGACAACTCCCGCCTGACGGAATCAGCGGTCATCAATGCTCTGATGCGCCGCGATGCGCCCGCGGCATTCGTGAGCGCGGTCTGCCATCATTCCAAATGGTCGCCCCGAAGGGAAATCCGCATTGCCCTGCTGCGCAATGAAAAGACCCCACTGGCTCGAGCCCTTGAGTTTGCGCGGTCCCTGCCGCCTGCCCTGGTGCGTGGGATTTTGCAAGATACGCGTGTGGGGCGGACACTCCTGTCCGCCGCCTTTGAATTTGACGTTGACGGATGACAGTCAAAATCAAAGGCAGAGTCAAAGTCAAAGTCAAAGTCAAAAACAAGTCAAAAGCAGCGGACAAGGTGTCCGCTCCACACTTACTGCGGTTAGTATTCCCAGTTGCGGCGGATGGATGTTAGCGGGCTGCCTTGGCGCTAGCCGCTGCGGCCGGGTCGCTCTGCCGCGCGTGCAGCAATTCAACGAGTGACTGGTACAGACGGGTTTTCATCGCATGCCGCTCACCCGCCCGCGTGATGTAGCGTACATGTACATCGATTCCGGAACTCGTAGGACGCAGACTGACCGCCGGCGCCGCTGAAACCGGCTGTGCCCGGTAGTGCCCTTTGGAACGTTGCCACTCCAGCTCGGCTGCTTCTACATTGGCTGCGGTTTGCTCCGCAACCATTTTCTGGATTGCATCAATCATCGGGTAGGGGTTCTCGCTTGCCGGCACCAGAATCTGGACTTCGTCCCACAGCCATTGCCCGGCGGTTGAGAAGTTAAAGAAGTGTCCTTCAATGGCGTAGCTGTTTACGAAGGCGACTTTGCGGCCGGTGGGATGTCCGCTGTCCGTCCAGTTTCCGGTTTCGAGCAGCACGGTGCGCAGCAAACCGATTTCAACCACCTCGCCCACCACCCCATCGATCTCTACCCAGTCGCCGACCCGGAGGCCGTTGCGGCCCATGAGCAGGAACCAGCCGATGAATCCCATGATGAAGTCTTTGCAGGCCACGGTAAGCCCGGCGCCGGCCAGCCCCAGGATCGTGGACATCTGGTCGGGCACGCCAAACAGGATGAACAGGATCAGCGCCAGGCCCAGGGCCTGCACCGCGAAGCGAATCACTCCGCGCAAGGTAT
Source organism: Terriglobia bacterium (assembly GCA_963758435.1). Lineage (GTDB taxonomy): Bacteria > Acidobacteriota > Terriglobia > Terriglobales > Acidobacteriaceae > JAIQFF01. The sequence continues at coordinate 577,463 of CAVWVN010000003.1, forward strand.
GCAGCCGGGTACGTTCCACCGCCAGCCCGACAAAGAAATGATCAACCAGTCGATTGGCCAGATACACTCCGAACACTACCAGCAAAATCAACAGCGCGGACCGGAATATGACGTGTGCTATGGCACCCTGTCGGAGTTTGACTACGTCAATCCAGTTGCCGTACGCGGTGGACAGATCATCCTGGTCCTGGATGCGTTTGTCCAAATCACTCAGGTCTTTCTGGTCCACGGAGATTTGGTGCAGGGTAGAGATTGCCCGCGCAGCCCGGCCCGCAACCCCAGCGTCGTCGCCCGCGGTCGCATCGATTCCGCTCGTGGCCTGCTGCGCAATGGCCTCCTTGTTCGAGACCTCCATGTCCACTTGGCTTTTCAGCGCCTCGTGACCCTGGCGGAGATTGTTGCCGGTTTGTTTGGCTTCCTCCAAAGCTTGCTGCAGCCGGGTGGTCTTGCTCCGCAAACTGTTCCACGCGGAGAACTGAGTCAGGGCTGAGGATGGACCCGCTGAAGCGTCGCTATTGCTGTTGCCGCTTTGGGGATTGCTGGTCTCGTACTCCTTCTGGGTGGCCTCATGACGATTGAACTGCCGCTGAATTCGGCTGAGGCGGTCGGCCCCGGAACGGACCAGGTCTCCCTTGACGTCGCCCAATTCATCCTGATCGAGTTCAAGCTGCGCCTTGGTCAGGTCGAGCTGCTGCTGGAGCGTAGTGCGGCTGCGCTCATCCTTGGCGCCCGCCAGCTGCTTCTGCAACTGGTCAATCCTCTCCTGATCGGTTCTGACCGCCGCCCCGGCCTGATTGGCCTGCGCATACAGCTTCTTGCTCTCCGGCGTCGGAGGTACCGGATGCTCCGTAGCCTGGCGCATTTCGTAGCTGAACGCGACATCCACGGAATGGTCTGCCAGCTTGAGCGCCTGCCGTGCATATCGCTGCTCGTCCCAGTCGGACGCGAGTTTTGCCATGGCGCGGGCTGTGGTCATGGGTTGCTCATCCACAATCGGAGGTCGTCGGGTGCGAGTACCGGCAGAATTTAACTGTGCCGACTGGCGAGTCAAAATCAGCCCCACGGCAGCCGCCACCACCAGGGCCAGGAGCCCCAGCGTCACGATCCATTGATGAGCTTTCATCCACATAGGGCGTTGCGCCGCTTCGGTCTGAGGAGATTATACGGGGGAAGCCGCCGTGGCAAACCCACTCACTAGTGCATGACGGCGCCCCGACGCAGCAGCACCGCCGTAACCTGTCTGGCAGCTTGCGACCCCGTTACAATTCGCCGCATGGGCGACTACTTGCGGAGCATGCTGGCGCAGCCGTGGCGTTCCACCTCGCGCTACAGCGTCGCCCCCTGGCTGGTCTTTTATGGAGTGTTCCTGATCTACGCCTTCAGACAGCACGGCGCATTTCTCTTTATTGATCTCGCCAATCTGGTGGTCCACGAGGGCGGCCATCTTCTGTTCGGGTGGTTTGGACCGACCCTCGGACTCTGGGGAGGAACTATCCTGCAATGGCTGGTGCCGCTACTTCTGGCCGCGTATTTCTTCAGCCAGAGACAGACAACCGCCTTCGCCTTTTGCTCATTCTTTTTCTTCGAGAACTGGCTCTATACCGCCACCTACATGGCCGACGCGCGCGCCATGCTGTTGCCCCTGGTCACCGCCGGCGACTCTGATTACATCGAGCACGACTGGCACACCATCTTCTCCAGCCTGGGCGTGCTGCAGTACGACACCAAGATCGCGGCGATGATCAGCTTTCTTGGCTGGTGCGGCATGGTAGGGACTGTGGTGTGGCTGGTACGGCGAAGCCTGGACGATGTTGTGCCCAGCGCTATGAATGGCCGAGTGTCATCCTGAACGCAGGGCTTGCGTTCGCTTGAGAACGCAACGCCCGGAGTCGAAGGGCCTCTATCCTTGAGAGAATGTTGGTTGCGATTAGATTCTAGAGCCCACATACACTGGCCCCGATTCGCTTATAGAGGTCCTTCGACTTCGCGAGATGTTTCGCAAGCGAAACATCTTGCTCGCTCAGGATGACAGGGGCAATTTAGTCGGCGCGACAAGTCATTAACCACCGAGGACGCCGACTGCGCCAGGAAATCCTTGAGGCCTTTCTCGTCGTCCTCTGCGATCTCGGCGGTAAATGTTCTTTGCTATTGCACCGGCGCATCCTGCTTCCGGAAGTGATGCAGGATCGCCTCCGCCTGGCTACGCGTGACCACCGATGAGAGCGCGGCCGAGTCCGCCTGTTTGATTGCCTGCACGCTGCCGAAATGCTGCAGCAAACGCCGGGTCGTGCTTTCTCCCACGCCAGGGATTTCCCGCAACTCGGTAGATCGGTCGCGCATCTGCCGCCGCTTGCGGTGAAAGGTGACAGCGAAGCGGTGCGCTTCGTCGCGGATCAACTGCACCAGATGCAGCACCGGCGAATGATGGTCCAGCGCCACCGGTTCGCTCTCCTGACCATACACATAGATAATTTCTTCCCGCTTGGCAATCGCCGCCAGCGGTTGATTGATGATCTCCAGCGCCTCCAGCGCCTCGGCAGCCGCATGCAACTGCCCCAGGCCGCCATCGATCAACACCAGGCTGGGCATCTTCTTTTTTTCTTCCTGAATTCGCTTGTAGCGGCGCGTGACCACCTCGCGCATGGAGGCAAAGTCGTCCACGCCAATCACGTCGCGGATGATGAACTTACGATAGTCCGACTTTTTCATCTGGCCGTCTTCCCACACCACCATCGAGGCCACCGTCTCCGCTCCCTGAATGTGCGAAATGTCGAAACACTCGATGCGCTTCGGCAGTTCCGGCAGGCCAAGTGCATCCTGCAACGCCTCCTGGATGGCTTTGGCATTCGGTTTCATCACCCGGAAGCGCTGGTCGTAAGACTGCTTGGCGTTAGTGCCGGCGAGATCAAGAAGCCCTCGTTTGTCGCCGCGCTGCGGCACAAGAATGTGGGCTCGTGTGGGGCGGGCACCCTCGCCCGCCACCTGCTCGGAGAGCAGGTCTTCCAATGCCTCCCGATCTTCGAAGTCGACGGGCACATAGATATTCCGCGGAACATATGGCTGGCCAATGTAGAGCTGATTGAGAAAAGCAGAAAAGAATTCCCCGGGAAGGAGCGAGCCCGTGGAGTGACCGTCGTCCTCGCCCGTCGTGTGCTCTGGCTTAGCAGCCGAGCCTTGCTCGGCCGGGCGGGTGAGGGCACCCGCCCCTACGTCTGTGGCGGACTCCGGCAGGTCTTCCCAGAAGAACTCCCGGCGGTCGAGTACTCGGCCACCGCGCATGTGGAACAGGTTTACCGCCAGCATGCCGTTTTCGAAGTGGTAGCCAAACACGTCAGCGTCATCGCCTTCGACTGCCGCGATGCGCTGCTTTTCCTGCAACTGTTCAACGGTCGAAATCAGGTCGCGATATCTGGCGGCGCGTTCGTACTCTTCGGCCTCAGCCGTCTCTTCCATACGCTGGTGCAGAGAGCGCAACAAGTCGGTGGGGCGGCCCTCCAGAAACAGCTTCACGTCGCGTACTGCTTCCTGATAAATCTCCGGCGTGGTCAGTCCCTCCACGCACGGCCCCAGGCAGCGCTTGATGTAGTACTGCAGGCAGGGACGGGGATGAAATCGCGTCAGATCCACCTTGCACGAGGGCACCATGAAATGCCGGTGAATCAGGTCCACAATGCGATACGCCAGATTGGCGGGAAAATATGGACCGTAGTACGAGCTGCCATCCTTACGCAGCCGCCGCGTGACGTACACCCGCGGAAAACGTTCGCCCAGCGTGAGCTTCACATAAGGGTAAGTCTTGTCGTCGCGCAGCAGGATGTTGAAGCGCGGCTGCTTCTGCTTGATCAGATGGTTCTCGAGCGCCAGCGCCTCCTTGTTATTGGCCACGACGATGTAATCGACGTCCACCGCCTCCCGCACCAGGGAGTCGGTCTTCGCGTCTTCCCAACGCCCTTCGCGGAAATAGGAAGAAACGCGGCTGCGGAGGTTCTTGGCTTTGCCGACGTAAATGACCTCGCCCTCGGCGTTCTTATAGAGATAAACGCCGGCGGAAGTTGGCAAGCTGCGAATTTTGGCCTGAAGATCCATCTGACCGATCTGGGATGATCTATTTTAGATGAGAGCGCTAGCTGACCGGATCCCGGGTGGCGGTCCGCAAAGCCCCCGCCTCTGCGTCATCCTGAACTGCCTTCAGGCCGTCAAGGATCTGGCGCCTGGCCCTGCAAATTCCTGTCCATGCGCATATCCGGTTCACATTAGATCTGGGAGTACGCACCATATCGTGTGTTACAATTATGTGGTATGAGTCATACATTAACTATACGTCTTACGGAAGAGTTACTGGCCTGGTTGAAGGAGGTTTCGCGCCGAACCGGCTTGCCGGTCGGGCGGATCATTCGCCAGCAATTGGAGAGCGCCAAATCGGAGAAGGGAAACCAGCGCTTCCTGCGGCACGCGGGCAGAATCAACGGGCCGTCGGACCTTTCCTCGCGCAAAGGGTTCTCGCGGCAATGAAAGGAATTGCCGACACCGGTTTCATCGTTGCCTTTGGCAATCGCGGAGACAGCCATCATCTCTGGGCTGTCGATCTTGCCAAGACCATCACCGATCCTCTACTCACCTGCGAAGCGGTTTTGGCCGAGGCTGCATTTCATCTGGGATCGAGCCCTTATGTTCTATCTCTGGTGCAGGATGAAATGCTTCGGATAGCATTCGATTGTGCCCGCAACCTCGACCAGCTCTGTGACCTCGCCCGGCGCTACCAGGACCATAAGCCTGACTTGGCCGACCTGTGTTTGGTCCGCATGAGTGAACTTTATCCCCGGCATGCAGTGATTACGGTGGACGAAAACGATTTCAGAGTCTACCGGCGGAACAAGCGCGAAGTCATTCCGACCATTTGTCCCCCACATGCATAAATCTGCGACCATATAAAATTTCCTCAGTTCATATATCGCCTTTGCACGAAAGCTGCTGACCGGCTGCGTCTGATGGTTTAATCTAACGATGTAAGTCTATATACATGAATAAGTTAGATGAAGACCCTATCATTTCCACCGTTGGCATCTTCCGTGCTCTTGTACAATGCGGACGCGAGAAAAGGCCCTCTCCGGCCGAACGCGTGAACAGAGCTTAGAATCAAAGAAGTTGAGTTTTGCGAGATGAGCGAGGAAGGAGCCCTCCTACAATGAATCGCACTTCGTTAATCGTTCTACTGGCGGCAAGCATGGCGGCTACGGTCGGATGCGCCAGCAAGAACTACGTTCGTCAAGAGACCACGCCGCTGATCAACAAGACCAACGAGCTTGATGATCTGACTGCCAAGAACACCAACGCCATCAAGGATGTGGATGCGCGCGCGCAGGCCGGCATTCAAGAGGTGACGGCCAAGGCCGCAGCCGTTGACCAGAAGGCGCAAGCCGCCTCGGATCAGGCTGGCCAAGCCCAGACCCAAGCCGACAACGCCGTCCATCGGGTTGATTCGCTGCAGAACACCGTGGCCAACCTGGACAACTATCACGTGGTTACCGAAACCGCGGTGCACTTCGGTTTCGACAAGGACAACCTTTCCAAGACTGCCCAGGAAGCCCTCGACCAACTCGCCAGCGACGTGGCCAGCGCCAAGGGTTACATCATCACGGTCGAAGGTGGTACCGACTCAACTGGACCGTCCGATTACAACTACGCGCTCAGCGAGCGTCGTGCTGATTCTGTCATTCAGTACCTGGCTTCGAAGCACAGCATCCCGGCGCACAAGATCTATTTGATCGGGCTGGGCAAGGACAAGCCGGTAGATTCGAACAAGACGCGGGACGGACGCGCCAAGAACCGTCGCGTGGATGTTCGTCTCATGACCAACTCGGTGAATGCTGGGACGCCAACGGCTTCCACTCCGCCGTCCATGTAAGAGATCCTCCTCTCCGAGGATTCACGAACTCGAACTGCTCCACCATCCCCCTGGTGGAGCAGCTTTTTTTTGCAGTGTGGCGCGGGCGCCCCCGCCCGCGGCCTTTGACTTTGATCTGAGGATTCTTCACGGCCGGCCGGTCGCGGCAGGCGCCCGCGCCACACTTCCTGACGCCCGAGTTACAATAGAGCCATGCGGCGACTCATTTTTCCGCTGGCGGTGGGCCTGAGCCTGATCATCCCCGGCGCAGCCCAGGAAGCTGACAAGGATTCAAATCAAAATCAGCCTCCTCCGCGCTCCGAGCGCAGCCGGGAAGCCGGAGAGAGTTCCAGCCGCGACACCCGCATCGATCTCAGCCCGCCCCCGAACGATGCCAAGGACCATCCCAACAGCACTGTTCCTCTGGATGACGCGGACGACAGTGCTTCCGGCGACGTGCGGGAATTTCATCCCTTCGATCCCCACCGGGCGCAAAAGGACATCGAAGTAGGCGACTTTTATTTCAAGAAGAAGAATTATGGCGCGGCGCTCGACCGCTACCGCGAAGCGCTCTCTTACAAGCCCGATGACGCTCTGTCGAACCTTCGGATCGCCCAGGCTCTCGACAAACTCGCCCGTCTCGACGAGGCCGCCGGGCACTATGAGGAGTATCTGAAAATCCTCCCTAACGGTCCCCAGGCAGAAGAAGCGAAGAAAGCGCTCGAGAAAATCAAGAACGCGCCCTCAGGGAAAGCCCGAGCCAGGCAATAAAACTCCCCCAGTGTTGTCCTGAGCGCCGCTGTTCCTTTCGCTGGCGAAAGGAACGCAAGTCGAAGGACCCGTATATCCGCACAGCCTCATGCATCACGGACCGCACCAACAAGCGTTCGTCCCTCGCCGTCTACTTCTCCACCCGAATGAAATCACCACTGGAGGCATTCACCGCCACCCGCAGCTTGTAGTCGTCGCGATTGTTGCCGTAGATCACATGCCAGATAAGCTCATTGGTTGCCTGACTCCAATCGAGTATGTAGAGGACCGGAGTGTCAGGTTCCTTGGCCAGCAGCTTCTCGCCGCCATGTTTCTGGGCCACTTCCAGCGCCTTGTCCGAGTCCACCTTGAGGAAAGCCACGTCGAAAATCTGCGTGGAAGTGTTGGTGGGACTATAAGTATCTTCCGTACCCGGATTGATGCCACGATCGGAGGAGACTTCACCCGACCAGGTATAGGCCTTCACGCCCCGTTGCATCGGAGAGCCGAACGAAGCCCGCCACACCGCCGACTTTCCCTCTTTGCCCTTGGAGTCGTCGGTGATCATCGATTCCAGCCGGTAGGGCTGGGCATCGCGCGCCCAGCCGCGAGCCGCAATGAAAAGTCTCTGGAAGGCGGCCCGTCCGGTGACGAATTCCGCAGGCTTGGGCTGAGGCTTCTCGACCTGCGCCGGTTTGGACGTTTCCGACGAACACCCAGCCATCATCACGAGCGCAAGCATTGCCATCAGCAACTTCTTCATAGCCACCTTCCTGTCATGCGTATGAAATTTTGCAACCGGAAATGCCGGAGTTATTCTACTAGACCAAGCAATTCGAGGGGCCATGGATTCGAATCTGGAACACCTGCAGCAGGCCATCGCTTCCGCCACTCGGGGCATGACCGCCGATGAGCTCACACGCGGTGCCGAAGGGAAGTGGTGCGCGGCAGAAGTGCTCGAGCATCTGTATCTGACCTACACGGGCACGGCAAAAGCTCTTGAGCGCTGTCTGAAAGCCGGCAAGCCGCTGGCCGGCATTCCCACCTTCAAACAACGAGTGGCGGTCGCGCTGGTCACTGAACTCGGGTATTTTCCCCGAGGACGAAAGTCGCCCGACCCCGTCTGCCCGAGAGGCATGCCCGCGGAGAAAGTCCTCGCCGACATCGGTGCCCGGATTACGGCCATGGATAAGCTCATCACGCAATGCGAACAGCGCTATGGCTCGCGCATCAAAATCCTGGACCATCCCATCCTTGGACCTCTGACCGCACGCCAATGGCGGAAATTTCACTGGGTGCATGGGCGGCATCACGTAAAGCAGATCAGGGAGCGTCGGCAAATGAGCGAATAGACCTTCCCGAGCACTGTTCTCTCCCCTCGATTGCCGTTGACTTGCCGAATGCGGGCCCATAGTATCCGCCCCAAAGGTAGGACTCGTCGTGTCATTGCTGGGCCAAACCATCTCGCATTACCGCGTCATCGAGAAGCTGGGCGGCGGAGGGATGGGTGTGGTCTATAAGGCCGAGGACACTTCACTTGGGCGCTTTGTGGCCCTCAAACTCCTGCCTGACGATGTGGCCGAAGATCCACAAGCGCTGGAACGCTTCCGCCGCGAAGCCCGCGCCGCTTCCGCGCTAAACCATCCCAACATCTGCACCATTTATGAGATCGGAGAGCAGGATGGTAAGCGCTTTATCGCCATGGAGTATTTGGAAGGCATGACGCTAAAGCACCGCATCGCGGGCAAGCCCATGGAGATAGAGAACCTCTTGGCGTCCGCCATCGAGATCGCGGACGGCCTTGACGCCGCCCACGCGGAAGGAATTGTGCACCGCGACATCAAGCCGGCGAATGTCTTCATGACCAGGCGCGGGCACGCCAAGATTCTGGACTTTGGGCTGGCAAAAGTGACTACGCCCGTCAGCTCCGCCAGCGGGGTCGCCGCCGAGAATACGCAGTCGTCTCCGACGGCTACGGAGGACAATCTCACCAGTCCCGGCGCGGCGTTGGGTACGGTTGCCTACATGTCGCCGGAACAGGTACTGGGGAAGCCGCTGGATGCTCGTACCGATTTGTTTTCTTTTGGTGTTTTGCTGTACGAGATGGCAACCGGGCTCCTTCCGTTCAAGGGGGACACGTCCGGGGCCATCTTCGATTCGATTCTGCACCGGCCGCCAACTTCGCTGGTCCGTCTGAATCCAGATTTGCCTTCGGATCTGGAACACATCATCTCTAAGGCGCTTGAGAAGGACCGCGAAGTCAGGTATCAGCACGCTTCCGAGATGAAAGCCGATCTGATTCGGACGAGACGTGATTCGAGCAGCGGGCGCGCTGAGGTGGTAGGAACACTGCCGGCAACGGCCAAAGTAGGGAAGGGTTACAAACTGATTGCGGGACTCGCCGGAGTGCTCGTTCTGGGGCTTATCGCTTTCATTTTCTGGCAGTCCAGGCATGGCGCCCTTTCCCCGGCGGGCCGGGACAACCCGACCACCGTCGCAGTCCTGCCCTTCCAAAACGCCGGTTCCGACAAAGACATCGATTTTCTTCGCCTGGCATTACCCGACGAAATCGCAACCACCTTGAGCTACTCGCGCGCCTTGTCCATCCGCCCCTCGGCCACCACCAGCAAATATTCAGGGCCGGATTTGGACGTGCAAAAAGCTGGCCGCGAGATGCAGGTCACCGATGTGGTGACCGGGCACTATTTGAAGGAAGGGAATCAGCTGCAAGTCACTCTCGAGGCGGTGAACGTCAACGACAACCGGATCATCTGGCGGGACACATTGACGGCGGCAACTCCCGACATGATCGCGATGCGGGAGCAGATTACGGCCAAGGTCCGGCTGGGATTGTTGCCGGTTTTAGGAGGGACGACACCAGCGGAGAGTGGTACTCGCCCCAAGAACGAGGAAGCTTACGATCTCTACTTACGCAGTATCTCGACGCCCCACGACCCTGCTCCCAATAAAGAGGCGATCACAATGCTGGAGCGTTCGGTGGGGATGGACGCAAGCTATGCACCAGCGTGGGCCGAGTTGGGACAGCGCTACTACTATGACGTCACCTATTCAAACGGCGGCGAGGAAATGGGGCGGCGCTCGACGACAGCCTTGGAGCGGGCTCTGACTCTCGATCCTAATCTGATCCTCCCAGCCGTCCAACTCACGGTCAACCGTGTGGAGCGGCGAGAACAAGGCAAGGCTTACCAGGATGCTCGGAACCTGGTGAAACAACATCCGGAAAGTGCTCAGGTACACTTCGTCCTGGGCTATGTTCTTCGCTATGCCGGGATGTTGGAAGAGTCGGCGCGTGAATGTGACGCAGCCCTGGCTCTTGACCCGGGAAACTACCAATACCGTTCGTGCACCTGGGCGTTTATGGAACTAAGCAAATTCACCCGGGCAGCGGATTTTATCCGGCTCGACGCAGGCTCGGAATGGGCCAACTACGCCACGCCTTCGCTTCTTTTGCGGGAAGGCAAAGTGGAGGAAGCACGCAAAGCGGTGAAGGAGATGCAGACTTCCCCCCACTATCATCGTGATCTCCTGGAAGCCTGTCTCGGTCTGCGGCCTCCCACCGAACTTGATAGGATTGCGCACGAGGCAGAAACCACTGAGCCTACAGAAACTGACCCGGAGACCGCTTACTATCAAGCATCCATTATGGCTTATTGTGGCAAAAAGTCGGCGGCTGTGTACCTGCTCAAGAACGCTATTTCGCGTGACTATTGCGCCTACTCTCAGCTCCAATTTGACCCGATGTTGGTGAAGCTTCGCGGTACCAGCGAGTACGATCCCTTGCTGGCCGCGGCCAAACAATGCCAGCAGAGATATCTGGCGGGGCAAAACTAAAGGTGAGGCGAGATTAAAGCCGCGAAAAACTGAAGCGGGCGAGACCAGAACTGAAAAAGCCTCCGGCCGAAACCGGAGGCTTAAAAAAAGTAAGCCCGATCCTACTGCCGCAACTTGGCTGGTACTCCTGCCTTGCGCGCCTGTTCCTTCATATCGTCCAAGGCCTTCCTGGCCTCGTCGACCGCTTTTTGCTTCTTGGCGACATCTTGTTTGTACTGCGCGTCTTCCTTGTCCCATGAACCCTGGTTGCGCAGGCGATTGCCAGCGTCGGCGTAGAAGGCGGCTGCGCGCAGGCGATACTCGCGCTGGGTCACATCCAGTTCGCGCGCGAGCAGGTCAACCTGGCTTTGCTGTTGCGCAATCTTCTGTTTCCACTCGTCATTGGCCTTTTGTTCGTCGGAACCATCCGCCTTCTTGGCCGCGTCTGGCGCCGCGGCCTGGGCGGTTCCGTCCTGCGGTTGCACGGAGGTTTCCCCCGACGTGGACGCAACGTTGCCGTCTTCCGGGGCGGGCGATTCCGTGGCATTTCCCACCACGCTGATCTTGTCAGATGTGGGCAAATTGTCGTTGTCGTACTTCTTGGCCGATGCCGGCTTTTCGTCCTTGCGGATGCTGCGGGCATAGTCGCCCAAAGGTTGAGATTGGGCGCCGGCCAGAGTGACCAGCATACCCGCCAGAACGGCTTCGGCCAGAACAACGTATCCAGTGCGTTTCATAGAATGCTCCGTTTCTTTCAGTCGTGCTGCTTCAAATCACCCAAGGCAGCATCGACGTAGTCAATTCAAGCTTTCAAACCGGCCCTCGCGGCCTTCGCGCTGGCCAGAAACCCACCAATCGTGCGATCCAGGTGTGCTGCCTCCGCGGCAATGTCGGAGGCCAACTGCCGCGCCAGTTCCGGGTCGCGGCTGGCCGCCAGTTGTTGGGCGTAACCCGCGATGGTGGTCAGCGAGTTGCGCAGGCCCAGCGCCATTTCGGCGGACATTTCTCCGCGCAACTCCTGCTGGCGGCGAATCTCGGTCACTTCGGTGCGGTCATTGATCAGGCAAGCAACGCCCAGACAAGGAAGGCCCGGACAATCAACGCCTGAACCGGCGGTCCCCGGGCCAGCCGCACCCGGACCTTCGCTTTCCGGCGCATGCACCGAACTCACCGTGATATCCAGCGTGCGTTCCTCACCAGCGGGCGTGCGATAGTGTGCTTCCAGCCGCCGAAACCTGGTCTTCTCCCGCAAACTGACGTTTACCGCCTCGGCCAGGTTCGCGTAGGTGGTCTGCGATGAGGAAATCAACTCGGCGTCACGAAATATTTCGGCCGCGCTCATGCCCGTGGGTGAAGCGAAGCCCAGGATCTGTTTGGCGGAAGCATTGGCCTGCCGCACCAGTCCGTTGGGAGTGAAAAAGAGTACGCCCGACGAGAGATTTGAGAGCACGGCGGCGCTGATGTTTTCTGAAGTCTTGGCGCGGCGACGCTCCACCACTTGCAAACTCTGCAGTTCGTGTTTCTGCTGTTTGAGCTGCTGAATCACCGCATGATAGGTGTGCAGCGGAAAACTTTCGGATGCCGAAGACGTGGCGGCATCGGAGAACGAGGCCTCTTCGCTGATGCTGCGCCGCATCCGCTTCATCAGGAACAGTCCGATAATAAAGGCAAATCCGGCAGCCACAAACATCACCGCCATGCGCAGCACAATAGGATTGGTCACCAGTTTCACAGCAACCCCCAGTACCACCTGAGGAAGCTGTTGCCGTAGAAGAGCGCGACCATAGCCATCCCACCGAGAAAGACGCCAAAGGGCATTTGATGACGGCGCAGCGCAATCGCCGCTGATGTCCAGGCCCGCCTTCGAGCATCGCCCGCGGATTCATGATTACGCTTCATGCGCCGGCGGGTGCGTTTGATCCACACCGCCAGCACCGTGCATACGCCAAATAGCGATCCCGCAATCGAGGCCGAGAACAAAGTGAAGACGGTGAGCTTGGCGCCTAGAAATGCGCCCACCATGGCCATCAGTTTCACATCTCCAAAGCCCATGCCTTCCACGCCTCGCGCCCGCAGATAGATAGCGCCGGCACCGTAGATAAAGGAAGCGCCGACGACCGCGCCGAGCACAGCGTCGACCAGAGACAGCAGGTGCCAGGAAACCTCGGAGCTCACCGGCAAGGACACCAGGCCCGGCAAAAGCTGCGAAGCCAGATCATCGACCGGAACCACCAGGCTCAGGCCGAGTCCCAGAGCCAGACCGGGCAAGGTCATTTCGTCCGGCAAGAGCTGGGTTTCAGCATCGGTAAAGATCAGGCCCAACACCAGAAATCCGAAAGCGCAATACTTGAGCGTCGCCAGGCTGGCGCCGAAGTGCGCATAACAGGCCAGAAAGATTGCCCCGGTCAGAAGCTCCACCACCAGGTAACGCGGCGAAATGTAAGCTTTGCAGTTGCGGCAGCGGCCGCGCAGGATCAGCCAGCTCAAAACCGGAATATTGTCGTAAGCCCGAATCAGATGATCGCAGCGGGGACAGGTCGAGCGTGGCCGCACCACCGATAAGTCTCGCGGCAGGCGGTAGATACACACATTCAGGAAGCTGCCGAAAGCCAGCCCCAGAACGAAAATCGCCAATGCCAGAACAGGGTCCACCCTTATCCTTTGCGCAAATTCTTCCGATTTACCCTGATTATACGGTCATTACTAAGGCTGGCCTGAGTACGAAGGTCACTGACCGTGCGGCCCAGGTTACTACCTGACTGTGTGGCGCGGGCGCCCCGCCCGCGGCTTTTGACCTTGACCTTGACTTTGACTTTGACCTCGGCGCCGGAGTGAGGGACGCCGTCGCATTTGGCGGTCCGGCCTGGGATAGATATTGGCGCAACTAGTCTCGATTGTCTTGCCGGTCCGGCGTTGCCCGTCTTTCCCCAAATGACTGAAGAGCAGCAGAAGGTAGTGGTTGCCGCGGCGGCGGAGTTCTTTCCAACCATCGCTGACGCGCAATCCGCCGGCCGGAGGGCCAGCGGCAGGCGCCTCACGGGTCTTGCTCAGCGCGCAGCGGCTGCCTTGCGAGCCACCAGACCAAAGCCCTTGCTGTGGGCGCTACTCTCTAGCGCAGCAAGTTCGGTTCGCGCCGCTGCGTCATGTCCTGATTTCTTCTCCCATTCCGCGAGTACCAGCCGGGCTTCGAATTCGACTCCCACAAATCCTCGTTTGCGGGCCTCAGCCAGGATCTCTTCCACTTGTGTCCGGGGCAATTCACCCTGCTCCGAGGTCAGTAGCACGCGGGCGCGCGCCAGATCAAACTGGAAGCGAACCAGGCGATTCTGGCTCGCTGTGGCCAGGGTCTGGGCAGCTTGAACCTCTTTCTTCGCGTCCCCAAGCTTGCCCTCCGTCAGCAGCGCCTGCGCCAGCATGATGCTGGCGGCCAGTTCATCGTCGGTTGCCTGCTCCCGATGAAACTGTTCCTTGCACTTGCGCATCTCGACCTCAGCCTCGGCGGCGTGACCCTCTTCGATGTCCAGGCGAGCCAGGGCTACCCGGGTTTCGGCGGCCGCCTGTTTTTCACCTGCCCGGTCGCGCAGTGCCAGCGATTCTTCATACGACTTGCGCCCACTGGCAAGGTCCCCTCGGTCGGTAAAAACGTCTCCCAGCCCGCTCAACACATAGGCTATTGCGTCCTTATCGTCGATCTCCTGCGCGGTTCCTTTGGCCTGCTGGTAGGTGGTCTCTGCGGCCTGCAGGTTACCCTGCTGGCGCGACAAATCCCCCAGATTGTTGAGAGAAAGCGCCACGCCGCTCTTGTCTTCCACGGCCTGGTAGCGGGGGATCGATTCCTCGAACAATTTCTTGGCCGCACTCAGGTTCCCCCTGGTCAGGTCCGCGCCACCCAGGTTGCTGAGAGCCGTGGCCACGCCATCCGGGTTGCCGACCTGGCGAAATTCCTCGATCGCCTGGCGCCACATTTTTTCGGCCCGGGCAAGGCTGCCTTGCTGGTAGTAGAGGGCGGCGAGGTCGGTCAGCATCATGGCCTCGCCGTTCATGTCTCCGGCCGCCATCGAGCTCTGCAGCGCGATCTGACATTCGCGAATCGTGTCCGCGGAAGCTTCGATCGCCGGACCTTGCTGGCAAAGGATTCCATACGTCCGGGCCACCAGGACATGCGATCCCTGCACGCTGGCCTTGTCGATGGCGCGCTGGGCCGCACTTCGCGCTTTCGTAAAGTCCGTGCCGATCAGCCCGGAAGCCTCCATCATGTCAATGCGCGCATCGTCTCCGGCCGGCGGCGGCAGATGGCGAAGCGCCGCCAGCGTCCGCAGCGAGTCCGCCGGAGTGATATGCATCTGCGCCGAGGCCAGCAGCAAACCGTAATCGAGGCGATCGGGAAAAAGACCGAACAGAGTCTGATAGGCCTGTACTGTCTTGGGCCAGTCTTCGGTCGCGCGGCGGTACTGTCCTTCGACCAGCAACTGTTCTTCTTGCGGCAGATGTTGCGACAGGTCCAACGCCCGCTGTGCCTCCCCGCGCGCCTTGCTTTCGTAGCCCATGTGCCACCAGGCCTCGGACAGGGCCGAATGCGTCAAGGGATAATTGGGATCGGCCGTGACCGCCTTGACCAGCAGGTCGCGAGCCCCCTGAAAATCGAATGCCCACAGCTTGGCCCGACCCTCCGCGTACAACCGCACCGCTTCCTGATTCGAGGGCAGTGAAGCTCGTGCGGCGCTGATCGCTTCCGCGGAAACAGAATTCACGCCCAGACTTTGCCGCAGCTCAGCCCCGGCTTGCGCCGCCAGTTCGAAGAGTCTGTCCTCGCTGCCGGTCAGGGCCTGCTCGGCAATCGTCTCCCCGCCCGCGGTGTCCTGCGCTCGAATGTCCAGCCGGATTCGATTTTCATCTTTCCCCGGCAACAAGGTGTAGGCGCCCAGCACCACTACATCCGCGCCTGGGTTTTCGCGCAACCGTTCCAGAGTGGCCTTGGCCAGAGTATCTTCGTCCGCCAGAGGGAGCTCGCGTTTGGCGCGGGCTATGTCCTCCCCTGGAACCAGCCGCAGCGCGCCCCCTGCCGCCAGCTCCGTATTCAGCATTTCGGCTAACGCGGTCGAAAGCCAGCTGTCGTCCGGACGCCCGGCAAGGTTGCGGAAGCCCAGCACCGCCACCCCGCGGCGTGGCCGCACCCGGGACCTTGCCGCCGCAGTCTCGACCCCTGCCGCCGACTGCCGTGGGTTGGACCGGAATTCATACATCGCGATTCCGACCATCAGCAGAACCAGGCAGGCGATAATCCAGTAGCGGCCGCGCAGGGATGCCGTCCGCGCCGCCTTCTCGGCAGCGGCCCGGTTGGCTGAGGAAGCGGCCGCCTCCTTTGCCGCCTCTCCAGCTAGGTCGCCGGAGTCAGCCGCATCCTGCACCGTGACGGGAGCCACGAACCGGTAGCCCCTCCGCGGCACAGTCTCTACGAACCGGGGCGCGTCGGCATCGTCGCGCAAGGCCTCGCGCAACTTTCGTACCGCCACTCCCAGGCTGTTGTCGAATTCGACGAATGTGTCCTCGGGCCAGAGCTGCTGCCGTAATTCCTCGCGGGTCACAATTTCGCCCGGCCGCTCCACCAGCAGGACCAACAAGCGCAGCGGCAGGTCCTGCAGTTTCACGCCAGAGCCGGTGCGCGAAAGTCTCCCCTGGGCAGGGTCCAACTCAAACGGGCCAAACCGGTAGCGGACGCCTTTGGGGGCCGAGCTGCTCATGGTCCTCGCCGCACGCGCGGAGGTGGGGCAAATCTTATCACGGGAAATCGCCCCGCACCGCAGTTAAGATGCCTGCCTAAACCCTTATCTGACGGCCATTTCGCGGTTAATACAGGCTTAAAGAGCAGTTTCATTGACTGCATCCTTTACTTGCCTCAAATTCGCCTTCGCACGCGATCAGGTAGCGCCGGCGTCCCGCCGGCTGTCCGGCGGGCGTCTCGCCCACCGAATGGTAGGAAGGAGATTCGTGAGGAAATCACTCCTGGCAACTCTAGTGCTTCTGGTTACCTTCGCCGGCATGGCGAAGGCTGACTCCGTCGCGCCCAAAGTCCGCACCTACTACATCGCCGCCGACGAAGTCGATTGGGACTACGCTCCCGGCGGCGTGAACAAGATGATGGGCATGAAGTTCGAAGGCTACTCCACCGTATTCATGGAACGCGGCCCGCATCGTATTGGCACCGTCTATCGCAAGGCACTTTACCGCGAATACACCGACGATACATTCACTCACCTCAAACCCCGCGCTCCCGAGTGGGAACATACGGGCATTCTCGGTCCGATTTTGCGCGCCGAGGTTGGTGACACCATCAAGGTGGTTTTCAAAAACAACGCCACCCATCCTTACAGCGTGCACCCTCACGGGGTGTTCTACGACAAGGATTCCGAGGGCTCGCCGTACGACGACGGCACATCCGGCGCCGACAAAGAAGACGACGCCGTTCCACCCGGCAAGTCACACATCTACACCTGGAAGGTGCCGGAGCGTGCCGGACCCGGGCCGAATGATCCCAGTTCGATCGTGTGGCTCTACCACTCACACACCAATGAGTACAAGGACGTGGAGAGCGGGTTAGTCGGCGCCATCCTCATCACGCGACGGGGCATGGCCGATGCCGCGGGCAAGCCGAGAGACGTTGACCGTGAGTTTGTGTGCCTCTACATGTTGCTTGATGAGAATTCGAGCTGGTATCTCGACCACAACATTCAGACATATACCAGCGATCCAAAGGGCGTCGATAAAGGCGAGTTCAAGCCGGTGGATGACCAAGGCAATCCCTCGGGTCTGGGATCTGGTTTTACCATCGCGAACGTCAAATTCTCCATCAACGGTTACATGTACGGCACCGGACCCGTAATGACCATGAAGAAAGGCGAGCGCGTGCGTTGGTATCTGCTCAGCCTGGGCGAGGTTTTCAGTTTCCACACTCCCCATTGGCACGGCAATGTCGTGCTGCAGGACGGCAAGCATACGGATGTCGTCTCGCTCATGCCGGCCCAGATGGTGACGGTCGATATGGTCCCCGACAATCCCGGAACGTGGATGTTCCACTGCCACGTCGATGACCACATGGAGGCGGGGATGTCGGCTCTGTACAAGGTCGAGCCATGAGGAAGGAAACACCGAAGGTTTTGATGAAGTCCACTTCATCAAATCGATTCGAGGCGGCTGCGTTCGGGGGCGCGGCCGCCTTCGAATCCGAACCAGGATTTTGTAGCGCCGGCGTCCCGCCGGCTGTCCGGTGGGCGTCTCGCCCACCGAGCGGTGGGGCGGCGCAGACGCTGCGGTCAAAAAGGAGGAAACATGGCCAGCTTCTGTAACAAATGCGGAGCACCGGTAAGCGGAATCTTCTGCGTGAAGTGCGGATATGACACCCGCTTGGCGGTAAACCCGGCGCCACCACCTGCCCCGGCACAGAATCCACCACCAGCCCCAGTTTCCACACCAGCGCCAGTCGCTTCCGTGCCCGCCGGCGTGCCCGCCGCCAAGTTCTGCAACACGTGCGGAGCGCCATCGATCGGAACTGCGTTCTGCAACAAATGCGGAGTGGACCTGCGCCAGTCGGCTGCTCCAACTTCACAACCCGCGTTCGTTCCCGTCGCGCCACTGCCTCCTGCGGTGTCGCCGGCCCCGCCGCCCTCCTCAGTGCCGGCGCGGCAAGCACAAACCAAGGGCAGCCCCCTGACCAAAATTCTCGTGGGCTTCGCCGTGGTCGTGATTACCGTAGGCGCTCTCGCCGCCGGCGGCGTGTATTACGTCGTCTATCGCGTGAAGCAGAAGGTACACGAGGTTGCTCGCGATGTTACCGACCCGGGATCGAATTCGGAAAACAATTCCGGCTCCAGCGGCGGAATCATGGGATCCATCTCAAAGATGGTTTCCGGCAACAGCAGCTCCAGCAGCAATAGTTCTAACGGCGGCATCAGCGGAGATCCCTGCCGCCTGCTGAGCAGAGAAGAAGTCGGACGCGCCGCCGGAGTCGAAATCGTGGCCACGCAAAGCTCCGAGGCCGGCTGCGCCTACCTGGCGCATGGCGAGTCGGCCGACATGACCGCTAAACACATGGCCGCCATGGTGGGCACGAAAGGCGTCGACGCCAAGACCCAGCAGATGGTCCAAACCCTTACCGGAGGGCTAGCCAAAATGATCCAAAGCGAAGGTCACGACACGAATATGGACAGCAACGGGAACGTCCCGGTTTTTGCCTTCAGCGTCGATAACAACGCGGCCGAAGCGCAAATGCGCCTCAACGCCAAGGTGCTCGGAAGGTTGGGCCCCGGTCAGGTGAGTATTCCGGGCCTCGGCGATCAGGCCATGGACGAGTCCGGCGCCATCATGATGGTGCGCAAAGGCGACAAGCTGATTCGCATCATGTACTCCACCTGTCCCTGCTCGGTGGACGCCATCAAGCCCCTGGCCAGGATGCTGGCCGACCGGGTGTAGCGACATCAGCTTGAAAGGTGGGGATCGAGTGACCAACCAAGAACCGTGCTATCGGCTCCAGACATTTCGTGGCGTGCTTACCGCCATCCTTGTTCTGACACTGACGCTGGCGACGGGCTGCAAGAAAAAGCAGGCCGAGGAACAGAAATCCGCAAGCCCGAAGACGAACGTCAAGTCCGACATCTCCTACCTGCCCCAGGACGTGTTCGGCCCGGAGGCCGTGCCGGGCGCGACCGTGTTAAAGCCAGTCGATATCCACTCCCTATCCGAAAGTGAATTGAAGTTCGGCATCGCACCCCGGCACTCGAGCACGGTGGAGTATCAGCCAGGCGTGATTGTAATGGAGCACGGCGACCAGGCGATTCGCTCCATTTCCAGTAATGGCATGGAGTGGGAATTCGACGCCAACGCTGAACACGTCAACGAATTCCAGGAAGGAAAAATTGTTTTTGCCACCGGCCGGGCGGTGGGCCGCGTGATCAGCCTGAACAGAGGGGGCAATTCGGTAAAAGCCATACTCGGGCCGATCCAACTCACCGACGTCATCAAGAACGGCAAGTTCAAGATGGATTCGCCGATCACTGCCGACAACGTGATTTCCTACGTCGCCCCCGATTTCCCTCAGGAACCGGATGACCATCCCGAGAACAAGACCAGCTCGAACGACCCGGGCGGCGGGCCACGAATCGAGCGCGCCGTGGTTGTGTCGCGAGTGCGAGAAGGCGTCTGGACGCCGATGTCCGTGGCGGAAACCTATTCTGATGGCCGTCGCGCCACGTTTCAGAAGGTGGGAGGCGGGTGGGCCACGCTGCACCCCGCAGTGTCGCGCATGGATCCGTCTCTAAGGGTGAGCCCGTTCAAACACCTCCAGCGGGTGGCCGCTTTCCAACAGGCACTACCGGGTGTGCCCGGATTACAGACTCCGCAGTTTCCCGAAGTGCCGTTTACACCGCAGGCTCCGGCCAAGACTGCCGGCACTCCCCCCACGGTAGATGTAGGTGACATTCGAACCGTGGGCGTACTGAACCCCTCTTACATCGGGGTTCAGTTCTATTCGAAGAATACGCCCGGCGGACTCGCGGTGTTTGCCGAAGCCCTGATGGATGTCAATGATATCCATCTGCATTTCTCCCTCGACATCGAGAACGGCAGCATCGTGACCTGCGGGTTGGATCTGGGTGGGGCTCTGGGCGTGACCCTGCACATGGACTCCCACACCACCAAGGATTTCCAGGTCAATCTCCATAAAAAATGGTGGGTGCCGATCGATCTGACCATTCCAATCGGTCTCGGCAGCTTTGCTCCCGTTCCGTTCAGCGCGACGTTCAACATGATGCTGGACGTGAACAGCGGGTTCAGCGCCAAGCAGTCCATTCTTACCGCCGAGGGTAACTACACCTACACCGGCGGCCTCTGGGCTGGCTACAAGAAGAATGGAGGGTGGCAGGTGGCCTCGGCCTCCGACCTGGCGGCGCGAACCGACATGGGACGTTCCATTCAGGGAGTTTCCGTGGGCATCAATTCGCTGGTGATGGCAGCCTCCATTCGAGCCATGGTGGGCATCGGAGCCTTTGGATTCAACACCGGCGTGTTCATAGGGATGAGATTCGACGGAACCATTCTGAGGGCGCCAGATGAGGCTTTCCCATGCCGGCAGTCAACCATCGAAGTTTACATAGACTCCGGCGTCGGCTACTCCCTTCCCGGCTTTGTCGTGGATGTGATCAACAAAATACTCAGCCTATTTACGAAATATCAGATTGATCGGGTGGGGACGCTGCTGAAAGGGCCGTCCAAGGATCTGTTCCACGGTAAGACTCAAATTCCAGCCGCCTGCGCGTCGGAGAACAAGGGAGGAACTTGACGCATGAGCTTCTGCATTCAGTGTGGCGCAAAAATGGATGCGGGCGATGCGTTCTGCACCGCTTGCGGCGCCATGGTCGCGCCCACCACACCGCCTCCGCGCACCACTCCGGCGCTGGTCTCGCCAGTGCCGAATGCGCCTGCGGCGAAACCTACGCCCTGGGGCAAAATCCTCGCGGTCCTGCTGGTCCTCGTCGTGCTGCTGATGGGTTCTGTCATCGGCGGTCTGGTTTACGTTGGCTATCGGGTCAAGCAGAAGGTGGCCGATTTCACCAGGACTGAAAATGCGCCGAGCCCGCAGGAAGCGCCGGCAAGTCAGGCGCCTCCGGAAAACCGCGATTCCGGCAAGTCACCAGCTAATTCACCAACGAATAACGAGAATGAGCAGGTCTCCAAGGCGCTCGACGGAATCGGCGGCCTGATGGATCGCCTGGGTTTCGGCGATCCGCCGCCCAACCCATATGCCGATCTTCCCGTCGCCACCTCCGCGGAAATCTCAAAGAATCTTTGCGCATCCGCCGATACCGCCAAGGAACTCGCGCCGCCGGCAGCTTCCGAACTCGGCCCCAGCGGCATCCCCATGCGCGAGGGGCTCATGATCATTCATGCCTGGGGACGGAAGTCGGGCGACTCGGAAAGCATTAACCGCGTCACGAAAGTGACCGACAAGTACGTCGAGATTGCGGATACCGGGACCTATTTCAGCTCCCCCGACGATGTGAAGGGCGCGCCCGGAGCCGATGCCCGCGATGTCTGCGTCGAAGATCTACAAACCGCGCACGGGCTGAGAACGGGATTCGGAGACGACGGGCCGAGAACTTCGCCGGGCACCACAACCATCAGCGTCTCGCAAGCTGTATTCAACGATCTGAAGACGAAAGCCAAGGCCGATTTCCGTTATCTCGAGTGGTGGAAAGTGCAGGACATGGAACGAGGAGAAGGTTACCTGCACTGGGACGGCGGCGTCATGACCAGGGTTGAACCGGGAGACGTTACCTTCCCCGTGATCGTCAATGGAACCCCAACCAACCTGCCGGCGATTCACGCCTCCGGCACCATGGTGGTCGAGGACAAAAAGGCTCGCGAGATGAGCAAATCTGACTCCGACAAACCTCAGCATGCGGAGCTCTACGTCCTCGACGATCCGAAAAATCCACTGCTGTTGCTGTACCGGATGGATGTTAACAACTTCCGCGTCCAGACCACCGAAATCCGCTTTCCGCTTCCACAGCCCGTCAAGAAAATCGAACAGGACTTGCTGAAGAACAAGCGCGCAATCGTGTACGGCATTTACTTCGACTTCAACCAGGACACGATCAAGCCGGAATCGGAACCTGTGCTCAAAGAGATCGCGCAGGCCATCGCCGACCGGCCGGACTGGAAGCTGACGGTTGCCGGCTACACCGACAACATCGGGGGCGACAAGTACAACCTTGACCTGTCACAGCGCCGCTCCGCCTCAGTGAAACGCGCGCTGGTGGAGCGTTATCACGTGGACGGAAGCCGCCTCTCTACCGCCGGATACGGCGACTCCAGCCCCATCGACACCAACGACACGCTCGAAGGGCGGGCGCGAAATCGACGAGTGGAATTGACGCTCGACTGAGCGGGCCGGTTCGCATGGCGAACAAATTTATCGGGCCGACACTCAAAAAAGGAGAAACCAATGAAAAACATTCTGCTAGTCGCGACGATGCTAACTCTCTGCTTGGCAAACGCCGCAGGGCAGGCAAAAACGCTTAACAACGATCCTCTGACCGGCCTTCCGCTGATTCCCGCAACCGACGCGGGAAAAAATATAGGCAATGAACCCAACAAAATGCCGGATGGGCAGGTTTGCAAGAGCAAGATGCAAGGCACATTCTATCTGCTCTACAACATCAAGATGGACGCCGCGACAGCGTGGTGCGCGGCGCATCTCGCGGGTTTCAAAAAAGTGCAGGGCTACGAGTCCGGCCGCGCGCAGACCGCCTTCTACAAGTCCGATGGCACAATTGTGATTTTCTTGACGGGGGTCCCGGGCGCTCAAGGTGAGAACACGGACGCGTATTCCGTTGCCTATGAACGCTACGAGCCAGGCATTTCCGACAAGACGATTACGGGTTTCACGCAAGGCAAATTCGTCTGCAAGTGATTGGAATGGCCTGGGAACCGCTGGTAAGTGAATGATCGACACCGGAAATGATCGACACCGGAAAGGAATAACGACAATGTCAAACGCTGTGAACAAATCGTTCTTGCTTCTCATTGCCATTTCAGTGCTGGCTCTTGCGGTACCCGCATTTGCCGGTTCCGCCAACGACCCCGTAAGCGGCCTTCCACTCGCACCGGGCATGACGCCGAGCAACGATCCCCTGAGCATTACTATCTGCGGCAAACCGGCACAGGCAAACCAGTACTCACTCATCTTCGGCAGCGATACGGTGCCCGCCGACATTGCCTGGTACAAGGCCCACCTGCCCGGATATCGCATGGTCCATGCATTCTGGGACAACCGCTCCCAGGACACGTTCTTCAGCCCCGACGGCACGAAGGGTGTGAACGTCACCGGAACCCCCAAAAGCGACAAAGCGTTCTCCGTGATGTATCTCAGCCTGAAAACCGGACTCACGGAGCATCAGTGGATGGTGTTCAGTCCGTCCAATCCGTCGTGCAAATGAGAAATCTTCGTCAGCCGGCTAACTTTCTGAAAGGGGAGACAGCTATGAACCTTTTCCGCACAGTGGTCACGATCGGCGGCCTCTGCGTTGTGCTTTCCGCCGGCAACGTAACCCTGACCACCGATCCCTTGACGGGACTGCCGATCGATCCCAAATCCGACCCTGGTATGAATCTGGGAAACGCGCCTACAAAATTGGCCGATATGCAGATCTGCAATAGCAAGATGCAAGCCAGCCTCTACACCGTTCTTGACAAGGTAGATGCCACGGTTGCCTGGTACGCCGCCCACCTTACGGGCTTCCATAAGAGCCACACCTACTTCGACAATCGTTCGCAAAACAGGTTCTACAACGACGCGGGCACGCTGGTGGTGTCAGTTCTGGGAGAGCGCGGCCCGGACGGGCAGAACGTCGACACTCACACCGTCACGTATTACCGCTTTCAACCCGGCCTTCCCGCGAAGGCCATCGTTTCCTTTGGGCAGCAGAAACTCGAGTGCCGGTGAACAAAAACACGTCGCGGACATTTTGCAAAAATAATACGAGGCAACTCAAATTTGAAGAACGTTAGGAGAAATACTATGTTTCGTTCCTACAGGTTGTTGCTCATTCTGGCTACTGCGCTATTCATGCCCTTCTTCCTGTCTACTGCAGCCCTCGCCGCTGACGCCGCCTGCCAGACCCTGTTCGACACGAGGTTCAAGCTCTTCTCGGCGCCGTCGCATTCCTACACCGTTGAGGCTCTTCCGGGAGGCAAGTCCCAGACCTCCGAGGCGATTTTTGCCAACGGCGCCATCTACGTCCTCATGAAAGGCAAATGGATTCACAGCCGGATGACGCCCCAGGACATGCTCAAACAGGAAGAAGAAAATATTCGTGACTCGAAGTATACGTGCCGTCACGTACGCGACGAGATCGTGAACGGCGAAGCCGCGGCCCTGTACACGGGGCACATGGAAAACGACGGAATAAAGTCGGACGCCCAGACCTGGATCTCCAAGAGCAAAGGACTTCCCCTGAAGACCGAGGAAGACCTCGATACCGGCGACGGCGACAAGCGTCACATGTCCATTCGCTACGAATACGGCAACGTGCGGCCGCCCGCGGGTGTGCAGTGATACGCCTGGCCCACGCGCCCATCGTCGCAGAAGAATAAGGGAGAGATCATGCCCGGACTATTCGTGATCAAACGCCTGTTGCTCATCACCATCGTGGGCGGCGCTGCCTGGGCATTTGCGAGCAGCGCCGCTTCCACCAGCGATCCAGTTACCAGCCTTCCCGTGTACCCTGGCATGACTGACCCCGACCCGCTACCCAAGGCGAACGTTTGCAGAAAAGCAATGCAAGGCGATTTCTACATGGTCATGGGGCAGAAGGTTGACGCCGTGGTGGATTGGTACGCCAAACACCTGGTCGGCTTCAAGAAGTATCACGCCATAACCGACCATCGTTCACAAGACACTTTCTTCAACTCGTACGGCACACAGGAGGTCACGGTCACCGGAAGTCCGAACAGCACAGAGGTCTTCTCGATCTCGTATGGTCGTTTTCAGCCTGGCCTCTCGGATCCTGAGAAGGCATCGTTTAATACCGGCAAGCAAGTATGTAAATAATTCCTGCGAAGCGTCAGCTACCGCCTCGAAATGCCTCCTGCTGTACTAATTGCCTGCGCTGGAATCTGATCGATCCTGTTGCCGGACCAGGGCTGATGCTTCGGAGTCAGCGGAATGCGGTGCCGCTCCATCCCACGTTCTCGCCGTAGAATACGGAAACGGACCACTCCCAAATAAAAATGCAGGATAAACCCCGCATTCTGCCCAGGCGCCCCCAACTGAGACTGGATCGGGAGCGGTACGAAAAACTTCGCGAACAAGTGCTGCGCCGCGATGATTGGAGGTGTCAAGGTTGCGGGTCCAGATCAAATCTAGATTCACCACAAGGAGTTTCGCGGCCGGGGCGGGAATGACCCCGAGGAGAACCTGATTGCGCTATGTGCCGAATGCCATTCGATCGTTCATCATTCCGGCTGAACGACCGGCCATGCTGGTTTCCTTTGATTTCGAGTTTGTCCTCGCGGGCCGGAGTACCCACGGCCTTAGACTTCTACCTAGACCCTCGCGGCGAGTCGCCCGCGGCCACACATTCAAAGCCCTCGCAGCGGAGGGTCGCGCAAAACCACCACAATCGATATAGTGGTGAGAACTCTTAGAGTCTCTATTTCGCTCGCAGGAAGAATGAAGTGAACGCCAGGCAATCGCTCGCCAAGTCGCCGTGCGCGCCCGATCGGGTTACTCCGAGCCTGCTCTTCCCCTTCCTTGACCTGAAGGCGGAATACGCCACGATGAAGGAGGAAATCGGGGCCGCGGTGGCGAACGTCCTGGAGAGCCAGCAATTCATCATGGGCCCCGAGGTCAGGCAACTGGAGGCTGAAATCGCGGCCTTCATCGGCTCCCGTTTTGCCCTAGGCTGTGCCTCTGGATCCGACGCCCTCCTGCTCGCGCTGATGGCGCTCGGGATTGATTCGGGAGACGAGGTCATCACCCCGCCCTTTACCTTCGTGGCCACAGCCGGCAGCATTTCGCGGCTGAAGGCGAGGCCGGTCTTCGTGGATATAGATCGAGCAACCTACAACCTGGATCCAACGCTCCTCGAAGCCGCCATCACCAGCCGCACCAAAGCGATCATGCCAGTCCATCTATTCGGACTTGCAGCCGAGATGCAAAAAATCAACGAAATCGCGCGGGTTCACAATCTGCCCGTGATTGAAGACGCCGCCCAGGCTATCGGCGCTCGCTACCATGATCAGAATGTCGGCAACCTGGGTGCCTGCGGCTGCTTCAGCTTCTTTCCTTCAAAAAATCTCGGCGGGGCGGGCGACGGAGGCCTGATCACGACTTCTGATCCCGACTTGGCCGACCGCATCTCCGTGCTGCGCGACCACGGCAGCCGCAAGAAATATCAGTACGATCTTCTGGGTATGAATAGCCGACTGGACAGCCTGCAAGCCGCCATCCTGCTGGTGAAGTTCAGGCATCTCGACGCGCTGGCCCAGGCTCGCCGCCGTAATGCCGATCGCTATCGTCAGTTGTTCAGTCAGGCTGGCCTGGAAAGGTTGATTGTCTTACCGGTCCAGCCCCAGGGATTGCATCATGTTTACAACCAGTTCGTGATTCGCACTCCACAGCGGGACCAGTTGCGCGAAAATTTACGTCAAAGCGGAATACCCACCGAGATCTACTATCCTTCTCCCCTTCATCTTCAGCCGGCCTTTGCCGGTCTCGGCTATCGCCCGGACGCATTTCCCGAGTCCGAAGAGGCCAGCCGGCAGGTCCTGGCGTTGCCCGTCTTCCCCCAAATGACTGAAGAGCAGCAGAAAATGGTAGTAGACGCAATGGCGGACTTCTTTGCGGAGAGGATCTAGCGCGAAAACCTGGGGCTCGAAACGCATCTGAAGGGCGGGTTCATCTCTAACCCTTCCCTCGGCGTTGTGATCCTTTAGGCACGGTTGCATGCACGACTTGCGCGATGGTTCGCCGATCTTGTTTCAATCGGTCGTTTTCGTTCGGAAGCTTCTCACGCGGCCTTCCAGATTCTGTGTGCGCCGCTCAACCCACTTCGCCCGATCACGTTAGAAGACCTTCCGAATTTGTTCCGCGGATCGTGTGAGAAACAGAGGCAGCAAGGGAAGAAGATCATCCGCCGCAAGGTATGCCAATTCCTCTACTCCCCTGAACGAGGTCCACCACTGCCTCATGGACAAATTGCCATCTCGCAGGTAACGGATGCACGAGCCGAAGTCACTATCTTCCACCAGCCATTTACACCCGTCTTTCGCCTCCTCTGATTGAACAACGCCACCAGTCAGGTCGAGGTACATGGCCCGCGCGACATCCATGCCACCGCTGCTGACGAACAGGCGGAATGTCGAGCCGATCCGCGGGTTAATGTCCAAAACCTTGTACTTGCCATCGCGAGCGTCAAAGCGATAGCCCATATCGAGAATGCCTTGGTATCCGACTGCCGCCATAAAGGTGCGCGTGATCTTGTCGACTTCTTCATTGCGCAAACACATGCCAAGGCTGGTGCTGCCGGTGTAGACGGGGGACTGCCGGATTTTCTTGCCGGTAAAACCCAAGAGGCACTCCGACTCCCGGTTGAAGTATCCATTGAACATCCAAACGGAGTCCTCGCCTCCCGGGATATATTCCTGAATCATGAGGTTGGGAGATTCCTGATCCTCAGCCATATCGTACTTTTCCAGAAGCTGGCGTTTTGACGAGACGATAAACATCTTCTTGCCTGTCCGACTCGATAGTCTTGTGCCATCGATTTCTTTCAGCATGACTGGAAAGGCGACCTGATCGAGGAATGCCACAACCTCGTCCCGCGAGCTCGGAAAAGCGGTCTCCGGACCGGCGGATGTGTCGGCCATCCACTCGGTTCCGGACGGGATCTTCCTGGTTCGGGTGGATCGGGCCCAGTATCGCTGGCACAAGCAGAAGCCTTATTACGAGATCCGCTTCGCCGTACTCAAGCCCAGGCATCTGACCGGGTGCTTCGTGACCGGCCGCCTGTACTGTACGCCCCGTGCCATGTGGAAGCTGAGCTGGTTCCTGCGCGACTTCGGCTACGACGCCGAGTTGCTGGGAAAGAATGAGATCGATGACAAGGCCCTGATCGACCTGTGGGGTGTGGTCAAGGTCAGCGAAGTCACAGTCCACGGCATCTCCATGCTCAACTTCGACGGCTTTGCGCCGGCGGCGCGCTGGGAAGAGCTATCCGTCTTCAATGAGACTGATACTCGCGGGTCCGAGGTGTCCTCATGACCTACAGCTACACCCAGATCAGCCAGTACCTGTCCTGCCCCCGCCGCTACAAACATCGCTACCTCGATGGCTGGAAGGAGAAAGACACCCGGGCGGCCATGCTGTTCGGTCGGGCGTTCGAGCAGGCCGTTGGTGCCTACTTCCAGCGTCAGGATGCCGCGGTGCGGCTCCACGAGGAATGGTCCACCCACCGGGAAGCCGGTCTCCACTACTCCGAGCCGGACAGCTGGGATCGCATGTTGCAATCGGGAGTGTAGCTGCTGGACCGCTTCGCCCAGGACGATCGGGTGCGCATTCGTCAGCCTCGGCGCAACTTGCAGGTGAAGTTCACCAAGGCCGTGGCTGGGCAAAATGACTTCGTGGCCTTCGTAGACGCCCTAGGGGAGCTCGACGGCACCCGCTGCCTGCTGGAGTGGAAAACCACTGCCAGCCGTTATCCCGAGGAGCCGACAGGACTGCTCGCTCTCGATCCGCAGCTGGTGTGCTACTCCTGGGTCACCGGCATCGCAGACGTGGCCCAGGTAGTCTTTGTCCGCAAGCGGCTGGTCGAGATTCAGTATTTCCGAACCACCATCAGCGATGAGCAGCGGGAGGAGTTTGGCCATTTAGTCCAGGACTCGATCAGCAGGATCGAGGCGGCCGAGTTCCTGCCTCACAGCGGCATCCGCTTTCCCCAGAACCCCTGCACCAGCTGTCCTTACATCGGGCTCTGTTTGGGGCGGCCGGACCTGACCGAATCGGCGCTGGTGCGGCGCCCAGGAGCAGACGACCTTGGTTGGCTTGACGAGCTTACATACTAGGATTCCGCCCATGCTGCCCAGGCTCAATCGCAAGCGGGCCCTGTTTGTGCTGACCAAGATCGACGAGATTCTGGCCTGGGAGCGGCGGTCTGAAGCCGAGCGAGATACCCGTTTCGTAGAACTCGGCCGGTATCTTTGCGAGGTTCGGGCGGGGCAGTACTGGAGGCTGGAGAAGCTGAAGTCCTTTGACGAGTTTCTGGCAAGACGCTTCCCGGAGTCGAGGCGGAAAGCGTACTACCTCATGTCGATCCATGAGCACCTGCCACCACAGACCAGAAAGGAACTGAAGGAAGTGGGATGGACGAAAGGACTGGAGCTGGCGAAAGTGGCCCTGAGGGATAAGCAGGAGTTCGATTGTGCAACCTGGCTGCACAAAGCTCGGTCCCTGCCGAAGGATCAGTTCAAGCGCGAGGTGGAGAAGGAATTGACCGGGCGGGAATCGGAACCGTGGGAGATTATCTACTTCAAACTGTACAAGACGCAGATTCCGGTGGTCGAGCAGGCGATTGAAACGGCAGCGCTGATGCTGGGCACGGACAAGTCACGTGGCTACTGCCTAGAGATGATCTGTGCGGACTTTCTGGCAGGAGCCAACCTCGATAACGAGGACCCCACCGCGCTCCTGCGGTCCATGTCACGGTTCTTCAAGTTCCTGCCTGGTGAACAACGGCAGGCGTTTCTGCACGAAGTGACCGAGAAGGCATCGTGAAAGGAATTCGGCCCAAACGACTGCGCTTGCGGCTTGATCCCGAGCCCTACGAACAGCTCCGAAAACAGGTACTGCGCCGGGATGGTTGGCAATGCCAAATCTGTGGTTCCAGACAAAACCTGGAGGTCCACCACAAGCAACTGCGTAGCCGGCAGGGCTCGGATGAAGATTCAAATCTGATCACCCTGTGTGACAGTTGCCATGAAGACGTCCACAGAATGAAGCAGTGAAGCGCGCTGGCAAAACTCTGTATAAGCCCGGAATCGCTTGCAGTTCGACCAAATCAAGGCCACGGTACCTCAGCCGGAAGGGTCGCGAGGATTGAATCGACTCGCTTAGCATCAGGCATCGGTTGGCTGCGGCTATGGCGATTACCTCGATCATCCTCTAGAATCATAGACGTTCCGAAGCCTAAGAGGAGATTCCGGGTGAAACCACTGCCAACATGGCGACCTTCGGCACACATGCTTCAACATCATCATTAGCCGAGTTGAAACCGAAATCGAAGTAATTGCGAACGCGAAATGGAAGGAATTCGACTCATGTGATCTGATTATTGCCGTTCCAGTAGTTGGAGGCACGATTAGGGTGAGACTGAGGTTTTTCAGGTGAGCCTGTACAGCCAAGTCCTTGAGAGAGTACTTCTCCCGTTCCACGATGCTGTGACGGGAAGAAGTTATGTTCGGCATCGAGTTCTTCTGGAACAAAGCCAGTGGTGGTCGGTCGAACAGGTGCGCGATTTTCAATGGCATGAATTGCAGCGCCTGCTGAAGCATGCTTTCGAGACCGTTCCCCACTACCGGCGGAAGTATGCAGCAGCCGGCGTTGCGTTGGGTGATATCCGCACTTGGGATGACTTTTGTGGTCTCCCGCAGCTTACTCGGCAAGAGGTCAATGCCCATCGCCAAGAGCTGAGCTCGACAGGTTACTCAGGACGTCTATTGCCTGAGGCTACGGGAGGTTCTTCCGGAGTACCTACACGATTCTTCATTACCATCGAAAGCTACGATTGGCGAACAGCGGTCACTCAACGAGCCTATGCCTGGAGCGGAAGTTTGCTCGGCGAGCGAATGCTGTATCTATCTGGTGCTCCGCTCCGGCCTGAAACGGCTTGGCAAGCGAACAAGGATCGGCTATACCATTGGCTGCGCCGCGAGCTTCCAGTCAACACATTTCGGCAGACCGCCCAATTCTGGGATGATACATGGAGGCGGGCTGCAGCTTTTCGTCCAAGCTTCATAGCCGGTTACGTTTCAAGCCTCGAGTCGTTTGTCCGTTATGGCCAAATGCATGAGATGAAACTGCCGGGACTTCGAGCTGTTCTGGCTATGGCGGAGCCAGTTTATGACAGTCTCCGTACAATTGTAAGAGAGACACTGAATGTGCCATTATTCAATACCTACGGATCACGCGAGTTTATGTCTATTGCCGCGGAGTGTGATGTACATCAAGGGCTACACGTCAATGCAGAGAACATCCTATTGGAAACCAAGGAGCCTGCAAGCGGAGGTCCGTCAGAGTTCCTGGTCACCGACCTGCACAATCTTGGCATGCCGTTTATCCGATACGAGATCGGGGATATCGGCATAATGGATTCGAAGTCCTGTCGTGTGGCCGTGGATTCCAAAAATTCATTCGATCGAAGGTCGCACGCTCGACATACTCCGCGGCGCCGACGGGCGGATCGTTCCAGGAGAGTTTTTCCCGCACCTACTCAAGGATATTAGTGAGATC
Organism: Terriglobia bacterium; assembly: GCA_963758435.1. Classification (GTDB taxonomy): domain Bacteria; phylum Acidobacteriota; class Terriglobia; order Terriglobales; family Acidobacteriaceae; genus JAIQFF01. The sequence continues at coordinate 608,986 of CAVWVN010000003.1, forward strand.
TCCGAGTTCCAGGTTGAGCAAAAGAGCCTTGATCACCTTGTGTTATCGGTGGTCCTTAACGGCAGATTGTCCGATGAAAGTCAAACCTTGTTGAGGCGACAAGCTGCAAGAGTGCTTGGCGACGGCACTCGCCTCGAGGTTCGACAGGTTCCCTCCATCCCACGACGGCCATCCGGCAAACGACAAGTCACTATTGGGTTGAGCCACTGAAAGTGGCTGGTTAACACGGAGATCAGCTTATCAGCGGACACCGCGCTGGCTTTTCGGCGTGTATTCCCTTTAGGGCTGGACTGCGGTACAGACGAAGGCTGCCAGACTGGTTTCAGCCCCATGTACGGTTGTCTCTGCAAGGTTAGGCTCGCTACTTGTCACATTTGGAGCTCATTGCTGGTCCATACAGCCAATTTGAGGTGCAGCAGAGGCACAAGACTTGCTGTGGTGCGAAGATGCCCGTCACAAACCTTCTGCAAACGCTGGAACGATAATTGCTTCCAGAAGGAGAAACACAGGCCCGCCCTGATATCATGACGTATTCGAGAACCATCAGATCTACTAGTCGTCCGACCTCTCAGGACTTCCGTCATGAGGAAGGTAGGCGTTGGCTAGCCTTCCTTAAATTCTTGAGGGTTGTCGCTAGTACTTCGGAAAACTTCCGCGCCATTTCTAGAGTGTATATTGTCGGACAGCTTCCTGAATAGGATGGTATGAGAGGAAGCCATTGCTCTTGAACTCGGCATAGGCCGAGACTAGATATTGGCGCAGTCGAGCTTTATCGGATATATGAACGCCGGTTCCGGTTTCGGCCAAAGCCTCAGTCAGCACTCCCACGGCCCCTCCGACCGCCAGTATGGGTCTAGCCGAACCGAAATATTCAAATAGCTTTCCGGTATGCTGACCAGTCTCTCTCGGGTCGGACCATCCCAAAAGCAATAGTATCTGAGACTCCGCTTGCCGTCTCAACGCCTCTTCACGGGCAATCATCCCGCCCAGTTCGACGACCTCCTTCAGCCCGTAGCGTTCTACGAGAGGCGGGAGCCAGGATTCTGGAGGTCCGTAGAAGCGGACCCGAATCTGGTTCTTCTGAAGAGCCCCTTCGGTAATTAGATCGTGGAGCACCTCAAACAAAAGTGTAGGGTCACGCTTACCCGCATAGAGATATCCGGTGTGAGTGAGTGAGAAATACTCTGTCAGGTCTCCTGGTTCCAAACGAAAGTCGTCTGGATCGAACCCGTTCGTGATGGTGTACACAGGCGTTGATGGATACTTTTCCTGAAGAGAACGGGCCCATGGAGTTGAGACCGTTACCAAGGCATCGGCCGCCTTTAGAGTCTTTCTCTCCAAACGCTGGTGTAGTGGCTGAAGAAGGCGTGCCGGTCCTGACAGGTTTGCTCCCCACAGGTCCCTGAAGTCCGCCACCCACGGTAGGTTGAGGAGTCGGTGGGCGCGAAAAGCAATCAAGTGGCCCGAAGCTGGCGGTGAGGTGCTCAGGATTATATCTGGTTTCTCGTTAGCAGGGATTTCTGACAATGCCTGTATTGCGAAGCGAATCCAACCCTTGTGTTCGTCGGGGAAGGCGATCAGGTGTCTAACGACTTGGATCAAGCTTGTGTGAAGTTGCCTCGAGTCTGGTTTTGAAGGCAGAGGCAAGTTCAACCCTTCATGGACGCCTAGTTCCGGGTTCATTCCGAATTTCGACTTCCATGTAGCTATGACATCTTGGTATTCGGTTTCCACAACCCGGGCTGGGGGACGCGGACCCGGGGGTAATTTAGACGTAAGCACCAGAACATCCCACCCGAAATGGGGAAGGTACTTTGCCAGTCCGCCCGCTCGAACCGAACCCGCTGCCTGTAATGGGGGGTAGGCGTGGGCGATAAAAAGTAACCGTGGCATTGTTCTGATTTCCTCCTCGACTCTAATAATCTGGGATTCACAAGCCTCTTAACATTGTCGCTCGCTGCATCGGCCGGGCGGGGCCGGGCTATTTCCTTAGAAACCGTTGAAGTGAACGAGCAAACGACTTGGCTGCACCAGCGGCAGGAAGGCCATGCATGGAAAACCTGATGACGAATGTTCATGAGCGCGAGACAACCGTAACGTCACGGATGCGGGATCGGCTTGCGAATCTCAGTATTCTACCCGATAATCTTTGAAGAATCTGCAATCTTAGCCCATGGCTTTGTGGCCGTAGCGATCGCCGGTCGTCTGGTAGGCATGCCCCCTGTTACGTGTCAATCTCCGGGAGTGGAAATGTTGCTAATCCACTGAACGAGTAGGGGCGCTCCGAGATGTTCTGGGGATGGTACAATCCCCGCCATCGCAGCTTCTAGAGCGGAAGAATTATGGGTTCACCGTCTGTTCCTCGCCTCCTTGTGAATTCGTCGGGCCAGCCTAACCAGACCGATCAGCCCACGCTCCTATTTGCAGGTGATTTTTACCTCAGGCCCCACCACTCTCTGCAAGATCAAAGCGATCTTTTTGCTCCGGCGATCCTGGGGTTCGTTCAGGAGTCCACCTTTTCAATCGTTAACTTCGAAGGAACGATACCAGCCCGAGACAGCCAGGCAATTCATAAAGAAGGCCCCCATCTCTCGATGGACCAACGAGCTCCCGCACTCCTGAAATCAGTCGGTTTTCGCGGGATTGCATTGGCGAACAATCACGCCATGGATTACGGTGTCGAAGCGCTGCGGCATACCCTTCGGGTTTGTGCTGATTGCGGTCTGTCTCATGTCGGTGCCGGCTTCAACTCGGGGCAGGCGAGAAAGCCGCTGCGGGTGTGCTTACCAGGGAACGTCCGGCTTCAGGTCCTCTCTTTCTGCGAGCGCGAATTCGGTGTCAGCGTCGGCAATAGACCTGGTACTGCATTTCTTACCAGCCCTCAGGCTGAAGATACCGTCGTCCAGGCAAAGCAAGAGGGCGACATTGTCATAGTTTGCACTCACGGAGGGAATGAGTTAATGCCTCTTCCGTCTGCGCAACGGCGACAGCAACTCCGACGCCTTATCGACGCAGGCGCAGATCTGGTAGTCGGACATCACCCGCATGTGCCACAAGGGTGGGAGCAGTACTTGGGGCGGTACATATTTTACAGTCTCGGAGACTTTTCCTTTGATAGCACTGATGGTAGTCGCTACGACTGTCGAGACTGGGGATTCATGGTCCGCGTGCATCTCGAAGAGAGCCGAATCAAAACGTTGGAGATCGTGCCGTACGAACGTGTGCAAGAGAAAGTCGTGGCGTTGGGCAGTCGAAGGGATGCCGCATCATGCCTTTCGTACCTCGAGCAGCTTTCGAGCATCCTTGTTTGTTCGGAGTTCGAAGGTTATTGGCAGCAACTGGCCGTGAATCGGTTATCGGCGTACAGACCTTTCTTACGCGTCGCGCCGGCATACTCTCGCATATCACTCCGCGGGCGTCTTACAGATATTCTCAGAATGGGACACGACATGTGGCAGCTCCTCCATTTCACGAAAGGGCCACAGAAGTCGTTGACTGATCGTTCAAGGTCACCCTTTAATCGACAGGCCTTGGGAACACTCAATGTAATTCGGTGCGACTCGCATCGGTGGGCGATTGAGACCGCGCTAGCTGTTCTGACAGGTGAATGCGAGGATCTTCGCACTCAGAAAATTAAGGACGAGCTTGAAGTAATGGGTCCGATTTACGGTGAGGGGATTCTTTAAGTTATCCCGATGTAAGACTTCTTCAGCCGAACGCCAACATCAAGGACTCTTGATCTTGTTGGTTGCGAAGAATATGGATACCTGCTAGAAGCCTATCAGATGAAGGTTCGGGATGAAGTCCAACCATCTCGGAAAGTGGACGTAGCAAGCCGAGGCAGGCAAGCAGGCGCCACAATTACGGCCGGACTGCGGTCGCGCTAATCCTCCCCCCTGGAATCCGACCCAGTCTGGTGGGCAGCAAGAGAAGAATTTTCCGAGGCAACCGACCGTGGCAGGGGAAAGGGCCGTTCCTTGATCGAGTATTTCAGCAGGCACCAGAGACACCAAACGCCGTCTTTCCAACCGATCTTCTTTCCCTCTTCATAAGTGCGACCCCAGTAGGTAATGCCGACTTCGTAGATTCGCAATCGCCGCTTTGTCACCTTGACCGTAATCTCTGGCTCGAAGCCAAAGCGGTTCTCTTCAATGGGAATGGACTGGACAATCTCCCGGCGGAACACCTTGTAGCAGGTTTCCATGTCGGACAGGTTGATGTTGGTGAGGCAGTTCGAGAGCAAGGTAAGCAGCCGGTTGCCGACCGAATGCCAGAAGTAGAGAACCCGATGCGGTCCACTGCCCAGAAAGCGCGAGCCGTAAACCACGTCCGCTTTTCCCTGGATCAGAGGATCAAGCAGGTTGGGATAGTCCGCCGGGTCGTACTCCAGGTCGGCATCCTGAATGAGCACAAAGTCTCCCGTGGCTTCCTGTATGCCACGGCGCAGGGCTGCGCCTTTTCCCATATTTTTCGGCTGCAGAAATACCCGGAGGTTAGAGTGTTCAGCCTGCAACTCGTCCAGAATCTCCCTGGAGCCGTCACGCGAACCGTCGTCGACACAAATCAACTCCAGCTCCTGAGGCACGGCTAGAACACGCTCGACCACCGCGCGCAGGAAATTACGCTCGTTGTAGATCGGCATGATTACCGACACTTTCATGGTGGACTAAGCTGTTATATCACGCGCAAACTCCAAGCTCCGACGGCTGGTTCATCGCGAGCTCATTTGGGGCAAGAAGAAGACATGGCCGGAAGGCAGTTCCAGATTGTAACTTCCCCCGCCGGTGTTGTCAGTGTGCCCTCAAGATCCGCGCTGGCCCGGGTTCTTCGCCAGGGCGTCAGCGATGCGATGCAAGAGAGGACCATATTGCGAGCCGATCACGACACGGTCCTGGTCGAAGAAAATAGTTTCCAGCTCTTGACCATTGCCCGAGCTTTCGGACGAGTATCTGAATCAGTTGAAAAAATTCCGCACAGTTGATCCCGTTGACCAGAGGGGCCAGCCCTTCCCGATGGGTGTGACTGGGGAATAGGAAACACGCATCCGGTGTCACTCCGAACGCGTTTTCCTGGAGCCCGAAATGACCCGGGAGTTGACTCTGCCCGAGTGTTCCGCAGTGTTGCTCCGCCATGCGTACCTATCGGAACAACGTCTTCTGCAAATCGAGTGCCACCCTCCAAAAGCCACAATGGGCGAGGATTTCAGGGGATACAAAGTAGGATCAGAGAGTCGCCATCCCGGCCATGCAAAAGACCTTACAGTAAAAGAACAATGACGCGGTCCGCCGCTTCGCTGAGACCGTGCAAGACCCTGCAACCCCGACGCAGATCGCTGCAACCGCTGGGCGGGAGCTGGCGGAACCACGCTCCACCGGGTAACCCCACCCTCCACCTCCGTAACTTGCGATTCCTCGGCGAAAGTTATAAAGTCCGGCGACCATGGCTTTGCATGCATTGCTGTTTTCTCGAGACCAGGAAATCATTGACCTGGCCGCCGAAGTGCTGAAGTCTCTGGACATCGAAGTCGCGCACTGCAGCGTGGCCGACGAAGCTGTTCAAAGGCTCACCAGCACCCGGTTCGACGCTATCATCGTGGACAACGCCGATGCGCGCGGCGCCGTCGCCGTCCTGTCGGCGGCAAAATCTCTGCCCTCTTGCGATCAGTCCATCGGCATCGTGCTGGCGATTTCGCCCAGCAGCATCGCGCTGGCGGATGGCGCGCGCAGTCACATGGTGCTCTACCGCCCGCTGTCCTCTGACCGCTTGCACACCGGAATCAAGTCGGCGCTCGGTCTGAGGAATGAAGGTGAGGACGCGCGCGAGTCGCGGCGAGCATCCATCCGCATCCCCGCCACCCTGCGGGGTGCCGGCCTGGATGAGACTCTAGCTTTTATCACCAATCTCAGCGCCGGCGGGGCCGCTTTGTATGTGGGACAGGAAATACCCTCGGCCTCAATTCAAACCATCGAGTTTTCCCTGCCAGGGGAGAAGGACAATCTGGCCACGCCCGTGGAGTTGATCTGGAGAGACGTGAAGGGCCGCATGGGCATTCGCTTTGCCAACATGTCGACGGCCTTCAGCGAGCATCTGGAGAAGTGGTCGGCGACTCAGCCGGAAGCGCAGCGGGCATCAGCCGCCGGCGCCTGACCCGAAACTAATCTCCTTAGCGTTCATATTTCCCCGTAAACCCATTCCAGCGAATCCTCAGCATCTCGACAAACATTCGGATTCCGTCGCGAAAAGGACTGATACGGGTGCCCTCGCGATGGGCCCATTCCACTGGAACTTCCACGACCTTGAGCCCCCGCGTCCGCGCCAGATAAAGCAGTTCCGGGTCAAACCCCCAACGTTCAATTTGTTGCAGCGGGAAAATTGCGTGCGCGGCATGACAGGTGAAAGCCTTGAAGCCACACTGGGTATCTTTGAAATTCAGACCGAGGATGAGACGCAGCAGCAGGTTGAAAACGCGCCCGAAAATCTGTCGATAAAGTGGCTGGGGCTGGGTCTGGAGTTCGCGGCGCAACCAGCGCGAGCCGATGGCCACGTCCGCACCACCGGCGAGGGCGGTAAACAGCTTCTCCGCTTCCTGAATGGGAGAAGAAAGGTCGGCATCGCTGAACAGCAACAGTTCACCGCGCCCGTGCAGCATCCCGTTTCGGACGCTGTATCCCTTGCCGCGGTTGCCGGGATTTTCCAGCAGCCGTAGCTGAGGATTCCTTTCCGCCAGGCCGCGGATAATTTCCGCGGTGTTGTCGCTGGAGCCGTCATTCACCACAATGACCTCGGCATCCCAGCCACGCTGTCTGCCGTAGGCGAGCACTTTCTCCACTGTGGCGCCGACCCGCGCGGCCTCGTTGTATGCGGGAATGATGATGGTGCAGGTCGGTGGTCGAACGTCGGTCAGGTCGGACAACATGCGTTTCGGATTGAGCCCGCTGCTGGCATTAGATACGAGCATTCGTCCGGACAAGTCAAGAGGCGTGAAGCAGAGGCCGGGGTTCTACACTCTATTCGGAGCAAACATTAATGCGTCGAACCCACCATCTTGAGTAATCAGACAGGCGAAATTGTATCATCTGCGCGGGTTCGGGCCGGGGCGCGGAGATGCGCGAAATCGCCCGAATTCGCGCTGCATCGCACTCGCCGAGGTCGGCCGCGTCGATGAAGCCTAGTTCACGGTCACCGAAAGCGAGGCGGTATGGGTCACCGGTCCCGTTGCAGAAATGGTGACGGTGTATGAGTTGGCGGGCGTGCCGGGAAGGGCGTTACCGCCATTCGAGAAAGACGAACTGCCACCGCCGCAGGACGTTAGCAACACCAAGCCGACGAATAGGAGACCGGCCAACAAGCAGGAACGCTTCTGGCGCGAAGTAAGACCCGCTCCCAGCCCCACCAGGCCGATGATCGGCAGCCCCATCCCGTAGAAGACGCCGTTTGAGCCAGGCGCGAGCGATGCCTTCGTTCCAGCAGTAGTGTGGACCGTTAGGGTGGACTCTCCAGAACCGGTGACCGCAGCCGGAGAGAACGTGCATGTCGGCGGCGGCGACACGACTGGAGAGATGCTGCTACAGGACAGATTCACGGTGCCCGCAAAACCATTCAGCCCGGTGACGGTAATGCTGGAAGTAGCCGATCCTCCGGGCGCCACCAGGGAAGGCGAGAGCGCCGTAGGCGTGATCGTGAAATCTGCCGGTGCGTTGTAGGTATAGCCGCTTGGCAAGATGCCGTTCTGGCCGTTGGTGTTGGTCACCACCAGGTCCACGGCACCTGCGGCATGGGCCGGAACCGTGGCTGTGATCGAAGTGCTGCTCACTACCGTCACGCCCGTCGCAGCCGTTCCGCCAAAGCCCACGGTGGCCCCGGAGACAAAGTTGGTTCCCGTGATCGTCACCCCGGTTCCACCGGCAATAGGCCCGCTGGCGGGTGTGACCGATGCCACCGTGGGCGCGGTATTTACATAGGTGTAGCCACTGTTCAACGTGCCACTCTGGCCGTCGGAGTTGGTGACCACGACGTTCACCGTGCCGGTGGCGTGGGTGGGAGTCTTCGCGGTGATCGAAGTGCTGCTCACCACGGTCACATTGGTCGCAGCGGCTCCGTCGAAGTTTACCGTTGCTCCGGAAAGGAAATTCGTGCCTGTGATCGTGACTCCGGTAGCGCCGCCGGAAGAGCCCGAGCTGGGGGATACGGAAGTCACCGTGGGCGCCGGGTTGACATAACTGTAGCCACTGTTCAACGTGCCGCTCTGGCCGTCAGAGTTGGTGACCACGACGTTCACCGTGCCGGTGGCATGGGAGGGAGTCTTCGCCGTGATCGAAGTGCTGCTCACCACCGAGACGTTGGTCGCAGCCGACCCGCCAAAGGTCACCGTCGCTCCGGACAGGAAATTCGTGCCTGTGATCGTGACTCCGGTAGCGCCGCCGGAAGAGCCCGAGCTGGGGGATACGGAAGTTACCGTCGGCGCCGGGTTGACATAACTGTAGCCATTGTTCAGCGTGCCGCTCTGGCCGTCAGAGTTGGTGACCACGACGTTCGCAGTGCCGCTGGCGTGGGAGGGAGTCTTCGCCGTGATTGAAGTGCTGCTTACCACCGAGACGTTGGTCGCGGCCGACCCGCCAATGGTCACCGTGGCTCCGGCCAGGAAATTCGCGCCCGTAATCGTCACTCCCGTTCCACCGCCGGCCGGTCCGGAGTTGGGCGACACCGATGTCACCGTGGGCGCGGGATTTCCCCCGCCCGAGCCGTTCAAGAGAACAAAAGTTGCCACCGATGGCACGCCGTTGTTGTTGATCAGGAAGAGCATGTAGTAACCCGGCGGCGCAATGTTACTGTTGGGCGGAGCGGTTACCGTCAAACTCCCCGATCCCGCGATGAATGACATTCCTACCAGGCGTTGGTCAAAGTCAAAGCTGTGGGTGGAAGAGCCCGGGCGCACTAGAACGGCTTGAGAAATATTTCCGGCGTCCGGCGTGGACACCGTAAACGCCCCACCCCAGGTGATGTTGCCGGGCGCACTGGAGATGCTGGGCCGGGTGGCGAGACTGCCGTCCGAGTTAAACAGGTACGCCGGCTTGTAGATTTCCATGTGCGTTTCATAGGTCCCGCGCGACGGGTTGCTGCCGGCAAGCCACACTGTGGCATCGGGCAGAAGCAACGAGACCGTGTGGTACAGGCGGGCATAAGCATTGGATCCGGCGGACGAGAAGCTGTTGCTCGAGGGATCATACAAATCAGCATGCAAGCTGGCAGTAGAAGCATTTTCATCGGTAGCGGAACCGCCCAGCGCCAAGATCTGTCCCGTGGGCAGGATCACAGCATCCATTTCGATGCGTGGCTGCGACATGTCGGGGCCCCACTGCCAGGATGGCGAAGACGACCCCATATCGATTAGTTCCGTGGTCGCGGTCGAGGGATTGTTTCCGCCCAGGATCATGACGACTGGGTCGTAGTTGTTGGCTGGTGTCAGCGGGAGCAGAACCGAGCTGCCATACGTCCGCGTGCCGCCGTACTTGGTACTGGCAATATTCACGCTCCAGGTCGTATTCGCGGGGTTGAAGAGATGAGAGTTGGGTTGTGAAGCCGATGCGAATACCTTGCCATTGGGCAGAAGATGCAGTCGGGGGTAGAGAGGCGGCGTCCAGGGCGCGGTATATTGCTGACTCCAGCCCGACCCGGCGGTAAAGAATTCGACTGCATTATTGGTGGAACCGCTTTCATTGGTTCCCGAGAACGCCATGATCCGCCCATCGCCCAGCATGATCACAGTCGGATACCAGCGCCCGTGGGCCATGTTTTGCTGGCCAGTGAAGCTATTGTTAGCGGGATCGAAGATCGTGCTCTGTTGGCTTCCCTCGAAGGGATCGTAGGCTATGGTCCCCCCGACGATGAGTATTCGCCCATCCGGCAGGGCCGTCATGCCATTGCAGAAAATGTCATACCCGATGGATAGCTGGGTGATCGACGAGCCGCCGAGATCCAGCACCAAAGCACCCGAATGATTTCCGCCACCGTAAGGTGGACCCGACGGACATCCGGATTGGGAAGCCGGACAGTTCCCGGATCCTGTCGTGACCAAAATCTTGCCATTGTGCATGAGTGCCACATGGATTGGATTGATGGTCATCGTGTAATTCAAAGTGCTCCATTGACCTTGCACACTCGCTTGGCCTCGTACCTCAGGAACATTGACTCCCAGGGCTAGCAAAAACACCAAAGTCGTTTGGGTGACTCGCAAAAAGGCGCGACGGGACACGGCGAACCTACCTTCCTTAAGGACCGGCAAACAGGGGAGATGCAACACGAGCAGGGTCGTTCGATTGCCTGGGGAGAGCTTAACCTTGGGGGGAACCACCCCACTAAAGGAGGTGGTCAAAGGTCACCTATAGTTTTGATGATTTTCGAGGGTTTGTCAATTCAATTGTGCAGCTTGCGTGGCCAATATTTATGACCGTCGCGATGGAATAAACCATTTTGATTGATGTGGTTGCAGGCGCTATCTCATGGGGGTTTCGGCCCGCCCCAGGGGTTCCGCCCGGCAGCACAAAACTCACCTCCGGCAGGGGTGAAATCGAGGCTTTCCCTACCTGGTTACGCCCGTTGGGGCAAAACCTGGCACACCCCGAATCGGACTCCTCTGACTGTTATACTTGCGCCCGGCGACGTCAAACCGGAGCGGTTTGTAGGCTGCCCGGGAACCGCGGGAGCGGCCGGGTTTCTGCTGCTCGCCCAGAAAGGGCTGATCAACGAATGACTGGGGACGATCGCTGGGGTCGTATTGCAGGAATAATGTTTTGGCTCTTGGCGGTCGCCTATGTCTCGTTTCTGTTGAGTCTGGGAGTCTTTCCCAGCGAAGACGCACCGGTTCACCTTTATTACGCCGACGTCCTTAAGGACCTGATGTCCGGCGGGAACTCTTACGGGCATTATTTCGCCATAAGACATTGGTTGCCGCCTTACGCTCTTATCTATTATCTGTTTATCGCGCTAGACGCATTCTTTTCTCCTCTGACCGCGGACCGTTTGTTTGTCTGCCTGTACATAATCTTGCTGGCCTGTGGGTTTCGCTATCTGTTGTGCGTGCTGAATCCTCGCGCGACCGCGATGGCCGTCCTGATATTTCCATTTGTCTTTAACAAGTTTCTGTATCTGGGCTTCTACAACTTCGTTCTGGGCATTGCCCTCTCGGTGATTCTCTGCGCTTTCTGGTTACGCGATCCGATGCGGCTGATGGGTTGGCGGCGCCGGTGGTTTCTGGCGCTGGTCGTCTTATTATTGCTGACCCATCCTGTTCCGCTCCTGGTTGCATACATCGTAATGGGTGTGCATTTGCTGATCTTGATCGTCACCACTGCCGGGAAGGTGCCGGGCACCTGGAGCGAGCGGCTATGGGTCTCGGTTCGCCAATGCGGAACTGCAGTTGTGTCGCTGCTCCTGGCGTGTGTGGCATCGCTCTACGTTCTTCTGTTCGTTTCCGGCGCAGGCAAATTCGCATTTTCAACCTTGGCAGAGTGCCTGGTCAAAGTCCGCAAGCTGATTTTGTTTGGTCCGATTTCACCTTTTCAGGTTTGGTATTACGCACTCCCCCTGGGCCTTATCGTGTTCGCTGTAATCCTTCGGGCCATGGTATTGGGTTTCCGACGCCGGATTGTTTGGTCACAGGCGCAGTTCGTACTGCTGGTCTCGGGAGCGTCTTGCGCCCTGCTCTACATCGTGGCGCCATCAGCCTTCAGCGGAGGTACGTCATTCGACCAGCGCTTTCCAATTTTCGCGCTGCTATTCGTTCTCGCCGCTGTTGGAAGCAATGCCGCATTCGAGCGAGGCTGGTGTCGTGACATGATCCTCGTGGGCGCGATCATAGTGAGCATTGCCAGCCTGGTTTACCAGATAGGATTCTGCCGGCAATACCAGGTCGCCGTGGATCTATATCGAATGCCTCCCGCAAAAGCCGGGTCGAAGGGAGCGATTGTCATGGACGACGCTTCCATGTTTCTCCCGCCGGGCCTGGCGTTCGGTCCGTACCGATGGGTCGGCGCCCATTATTTCCGGCACTCCAAAGCAGTACTCCTGAATTCACCGTTCCTGTACACCGGTACAATGCCGATCAAGGTCGCCCCTTCCAGCCTTACCCCCATGAATCCTGAGGGCACAGAAATAAGCCCACCTTCGATGGAGCGCCATCTGGTTTCGTACAGTTCAACGGAAGAAGTGGATTTTGTGCTCGTGGTCGGCAATGCAAGTAGTCTGCCCGCCGATGGTTCCATCGGCCAGATATGCGCGCGTTACGGATTCGTGAAGGCCTGGACCACGAACGGCGTCTCCATGTACGCGCGGCCGGCTTCCTTCGTGGGGACGGAACATTGACCGGTGGCATCCAGCCCATCTAAAGAACAGACAAATCGTGAGTGCCGCTATCACCAAAGGCTCCGAAAACATGGAGCCGGGGGAGGCCACGATAGAGCGCGTCTACATCGCGGCACGCTTCTCGCGAGCCTCACTCGTCTTCCAGTTTCGTGGCGTGGCGACGATGAATTGCATTTCACTTTCTGCGCTCCTTGCTCCGCGGCGACACGCGCGAAATGAGTGGAAGTTGAGCTTGCTCCGGGAGAAACCTCACATCGGGGTGGGCGGGATACCCACTCGACAGCCGGCGGGATGCAGGCTACAGTATTACTGGCTGGGAAGCCTGGGCAAAATGCCAGGTCTTCCGGCGATTTAATTTTGGATGATGTTTCTAGAAGGAACCTTGCGTGGCGTCGAGCGCGCTGAAACTGCTGAATCCGTAGTTTCCATTAGTTCCCGGGCAGCCGCTTACGTCGTTGGACAGATTAAACCCTATCCCGGGGCTTCCGCTGGCGAAGGTGTTGTCCGTGGCCTGGCCTTGCTGCACGCCGTTCTTGTAGGCGGTGATTACGTTTCCCACAACCGTCGCCGACACCACATCGCCGTTCGTGACACCGTATTTCTGCCCGTCAAAGTTCTGCAGGATGGTGAAATCCGCGAAATCGCCGTTCCATCGGACGATCTGCATGTAGCCGGTCGAATCGTGTTCGCAACCGGGGTGCAACGATTTATGTCATTCCAATCACAGCAATGGTTGGTGATGCGTTTAGGGACCGTACCCAGCGCGAGATCATCGGGTGCATGTTAGGACGCGCAACTAGTCTCAGAGGTGGCCTGAACCGCGACTTTTCGCTGCTCCTGCGGCCCGTGGTTACTTCTGACTTGGCGTTACCTGGAAGTCTCGCCCGCGGCGGCTTTGCGGAGTGACGACCATAGCATCTTCAAAGTACTGCAGAAAGCTTTAGCAATGATTCTACAGGGCAGGCATCGGAATGTCAGCCGTGCGGGGCGAAGTTTTCGGTGCGGGGCAAAATCTAAGAGTCAGCCGGTTGAGAGCCCTTCGGCCGAGGCGCTGGGTTCCAGTTCCCGAATGGAACACCGCTACCAAATCGACTCGTTCGATGACCCAACTGTGCTATTCCCTGTCAATGTTGTCCGCTGCTAAGGTTAGCCTGAACCAGTGGTCGGTCGTCTTCAGTTACGTTGCCTGCGCGTCTCAAACCTGGGACGCTGTTTGACGGCTAGGTTGACCTGGGAAGCAGAAGCCGCCGAATCGAGAATGGTTCAAGGCAGCGGCTTCCGGGCTTGCGCCTCCAGCGCAAGCGAACCGGCCATCCGAAATCATTGAGCCGCACATCCGTAACCCGCGAGGCCAATACCTTGAAAACAAACTTTGCGTACCAGAAACTTCGGCAGCCATTTAACTTTCTTTCCGGGTTCGCGATGCTGCTTTCGTGGCTGCTGCTTCCGAATATGGCGGCGGGGCAGGTGAGTTTCGTCCAGGTCAATAGCAGCGATGCGGTCCATGTGAACCGAAGCGTCGTCGCCGTTCCATTTACCGCGGCCCAGTCGGCGCACAATCTTAACGTGGTAGCAGTGGGATGGAATGACACCTCCAGCTCCGTGGTTTCCATCACCGACAGCAACAGCAATACCTACGTTCTGGCCGCGACCACCGAGTCCACTCCGGTGCCCTCGCCCAGTGGTTCGCAGCAGAGAGGGGTTTCGCAGGCGATTTATTACGCCAAGGACATCAACGCCGGTGTCAACACGGTGACCGTCACCTTCAATCAGACCACTGCGATCCAGAGCGTGCGCATCGTGGAGTACACCGGGCTGGACACGGTGAGCCCGCTCGACACTTCGGTCGGAAATAACGGCACTGCGCTGACCGCCGACAGCGGCACGGTCACCACCAATTCGGCGAACGACCTGCTGTTCGGCGCGGGCACCATTACGACTGGTTTTACCGCCGCCGGTACGGGCTTTAATACCGTGCTGATCAATGGGCTGAGTGACATTGTGGAGGACCAGGTGGTTGCCACCGTCGCCAGCTACAACGCCACCTCCGCTCTTACCTTAGGCGACTGGGTCATGCAAATGGTCGCTTTCCGTGCGGCCGGTCAGGTTGCGCCGACCTTCGCGGCCCCGACCATCAGCTCGCTTTCAGCTACTTCAGGTGCTGAAGCCGGGGGAACCGCCGTGACCATTACCGGAACCAACTTTGAATCCGGCGCAGCCGTGCTTTTCAGCAACGCCGGAGGCTTTACCGCGCCCGGGGTAAACTGCAGCGTCGTTTCAGGTACGACCATCAACTGTCTTACACCTGCATTCCCGGTCGGATCAGCCAGCATTACCGTGACCAATGTGGATGGCCAGGCGTCTTCACCGTCGGCCTTCACCTTCACCGCGAGCACGCCTTTTGCGACCGCAGTGTCGCCCGGCATCACGCCCGACACAGGTTCGACGAACGGCGGCACGGTAGTATCAATATCCGGCAGCGACTTCGCCGCTGGTGCAGCCGTGACGGTGGGAGGACTTCCCGCCGATCGCGTTGCCGTCATCAACGTCAACACCATCCTGGTCAGCTTGCCCGCGAATACGGCGGCGCTAAAGCCTGTGGTGGTCACCAATCCCAGCGGTACCGCCGGCACTATGCCCGGCGGTTACACCTACGCGGCCGGGACGTCGGGCATAAACTTTGTTCAGCAGAACTCCGCCCAGTCCGCATCCACTACCGCAGCCCCCACCTATACACTGGCGCAAACCGCCGGAAACCTCAACGTAGTCGTCGTTGGATGGGCTGACGCCTCAACGACTGTTACGTCAGTCGTGGATAGCGCAACCAACACCTACACTCTGGCCTTTTCCCGCCACCGTGGGTAACGGGCTCAGCCAGGCCATTTACTTCGCCAAAAATATCCAGGCGTCGGCCAGCAACACCGTCACAGTAACCTTCAGCGCGGCGACCCAGTCGGATGTCCGCATCCTGGAATACAGCGGACTCGACACCACGAATCCTAAGTCGACGACACGAGTGGCGCGACTGGCAGCGGTACCGTGCTGGATAGCGGCGCCGTTTTTCCCAGTGTCTCTGGCGACCTGGTGATCGGGGCTTCGATGGCGGGCGGAACCGTTATCACCGTGGGTCCCACCTACACCACGGTTGCCAAGACCCCGGGCGGCATCAGCGTGGAGCATGTGGCTGGCCCTTCGACCGACGCGCTGCACGCCACCGCGATACAGGACTCGACTGCGAACTGGGTCATGCAGGCCGTGGCATTCAAGCAGGCCATAGCCATTCCCGATTTCACCATCACAGTGACCCCGCCCAACACCAGTACGGTGGCGGCCGGCAATTCGGCGACTTATACCATCTCGGTGGCTGCGGTCAACGGCTTCAACACGCCGGTGAACCTGACCTGTTCCGGTCTGCCGCTGGGCTCGAGTTGCGCCTTCAATCCGCCCACAGTGACTCCGGGCGGGACGCCTGTGACTTCGGTGCTTACGATCACGACCACCGCGGCCACGCCGCCCGCGACTTCCACCGTGACCGCCACTGGAACTTTCGGATCTTTGAGCCACCACACCACCGTCAGCCTGACGGTGACGGCGGATTTTGCGATTGCAGCCACAGCCCTTTCGCCGGCTTCGGTGCTGGCGGGAACTTCCGCAACGTCGACCGTCACCATCACTCCGACGGCCGGTTTCACCGGCACGGTGACACTGTCATGCGGCAGCATCATCCCCGCCGGGACTAACGATCCTACTTGCGCTTTCGTCCCTCCGACCATTGCGAACTCAGGGACCTCAGTCTTGACGGTGAGCACCGTGGCGCTTACGTCGCCCGTTGCCTATACCGTCACCATTACCGGAACTTCCGGATCCCTGAATCACTCCACGAACCGCGCCCTGACTGTTACCGCGCCGGCTGCGGATTTCACCATCGCAGCCACCGCACTCGCGCCAGCCACGGTCGCAGCCGGAGCATCTTCCGCTTCCACGATCACTATCGCCCCGGTCGCGGGCAGCGGCTTCAACAGCGCCGTGGCCTTGACGTGCAGCGTGGCTCCGGCGCTGACTCGCGGGCCCGCGTGCGCGTTCAATCCCGCCTCAGTGGCGAATGGTTCAGGCACGTCGGTGCTGACCGTAAGCACAACCGCCGCCACCACTGCATCGCTGTCGCCGCCTTCAAGCGGCCTCATCTATGCCATGTGGTTGCCGATTGCAGGGCTGGCATTTTTGGGAACAGGCATCACTTCGCGCAAGAAAAAACTGTGGGGTTTCCTATTGGGCTGCCTGCTGTTTTCGACATTGATTATGCTGCCGGCCTGCGGCGGTTCGAGTTCGGGCGGAGGCGGTGGTGGACACCCGGGGACGTCCGCTGGAACTTACACCGTCACGGTCACCGGAACTTCGGGATCGCTGACCCATAACACAACGGTGTCGCTCATCGTGCAATAGCCGCTCGATGCCGCGACGATCTCGACCGGGGAGACGCAGCCAGCTGCGTCTCCCACTATTTCTGGGCCACTCCTAGCCAGGAACCTCTGCGCCTGTGATCATCCCTTTGCTGGTTACTCCCGTGCTCCGGGCCCACTTAGCCCCGCAAGACGATCCTGTATGATGGAGATTCCATGGCAACTTACCTCGTTACCGGTGTCGCGGGCTTCATCGGGTCCACCTTGGCCAGGGAACTGCTAGCGCAAGGTCAAAGAGTCCGGGGCTTCGACAATTTTTCTACCGGCAAACGTGAAAACGTGGCTGAGATACTAGACCAGATCGAGCTCCACGAAGCCGACCTGCTCGATCTCGACGCCCTTCACCAGGCTTGCCGGGGAGTGGACTACGTTCTGCACGAAGCCGCCATCCCCTCGGTTCCACGCTCGGTCAAGGATCCGCTGGGAAACAACCGCGCCAACGTCGACGGTACGCTGAATCTGCTGATCGCTTGCCGGGACGCCAAAGTGAAGCGCGTGGTGTATGCCGCGTCGTCCTCCGCCTACGGCGATACTCCGACGCTTCCCAAACGGGAGGATATGCCGCCCAATCCTATTTCTCCCTATGCGACCGCCAAGCTGGCCAGCGAATATTACATGACGTCGTTCTTCCGTTGTTACAGTTTGGAAACCGTTTGCCTGAGATATTTCAATGTCTTTGGTCCGCGCCAGGACCCGAGTTCGCCCTACTCCGGCGTGTTGGCGAAGTTCATCAATCAGATGCTGAGAGGGGAACCGCCGACAATTTTCGGCGATGGCAAGCAGAGCCGCGATTTCACTTACATCGACAACGTGGTCTCAGCCAATTTGCTGGCATGCCGCGCCGAAGGCAGCCGGGTCGCGGGAAAAGTGATCAATGTCGCGACCGGCCGGCGGACCGATCTCTACCAGACCTTCCTCATTCTGAAGAACCTGATCGGGTACGACGGCGACGTGAAATACGGCGCGGAGCGCGCCGGAGACGTTAAGCACTCGCTTGCCGACATTTCCCGGGCGGAGCAGTTTCTTGGCTACAAACCCAAAGTGGATTTCGAAGAAGGTCTCAGCCGCACTGTGGCGTGGTATCGCAGCCGCGAGCCGAATCTGCAGACCGCCGAGCCGGCAGCCCGCCGCGACTCCGGGTTTTGAGGAGACCTGCCAGGTTGTCATCTTCCACGTCTCGGCGAAAATTCCTGAAAGCGGGCGCGGCGATTGCGGCCGCGGGCGCGCTGGCCGCGGTGGGCGATGGCGTGATCTTCGACGCCAATCGCCCGAAACTGGTTTCGATCGAAGTCCCGTTATCCCGGCTGGCAGAACCCTGGGACGGATTTCGGATCGTGCAACTGAGCGATCTGCACTACGACGACCACTTCTCCGTCATCCCACTCACCAAAGCGGTTGCGTTGATCAACCGGTTACTGCCCGACCTGGTGGTGGTAACCGGCGACTTTGTTACAACCCCATTCTTGAAACATCGTTCAGACCTGCGTCGGGCCGCGCGAACGATCGAGCCTTGTGCCCAGTTGCTGGCCCAGATGCGGGCGCGCGTTGGCATTGTCGGATGCTTGGGCAATCACGACCTGGGTACCGACCCGGCTTACGTCAGCGCCGTGCTCGAGTCCCACGGAATTTCAGTTTTGCGTAATCGATCTATTCCCTTGGAACGTGATGGAACGAGGCTGTGGCTGGCCGGACTTGATGACGTCCTGGAAGGAAAGCCCGACCTCACGCTGGCCTTGAAAGCCGTCCCGCCGGCCGAGCCGGTTGTCTTGCTGGCCCACGAACCGGATTTTGCCGACTACGTGGCCCACGCCGACCTGCAGCTTTCCGGCCACTCCCACGGCGGGCAGATACGCATTCCGTTGCTCGGCGCTCCATACTTGCCGGCAATGGGACGAAAATATCCCCGGGGACTGCGGCAGATTGGCCCACTCACCTTGTATACCAACGTAGGAATTGGCACGATCGTGGTGCCGATGCGTCTGGATTGTCCTCCGGAAGTCACTCTGATCACGCTACGACGGGCGCGATAGGCGGCGGAGATCAGTTGAGCGGCTCGGTGTCAATCGATGAGGTCGATCTCGAACCTGCCACAGCGCGCTCTTCATCGTGCTTCTCACCGGCGGCCTCTCGGCCTGCCCGAGTCGATTCTACTTCGACACGCGGGTCGATCTCTTCACGCAGGCCCGGCGGCCATGCGCGCGCCAGTTTTGCGGATGCGCCGAACTTCATGGCGCGCCGATTCTCCTGTCGGTTGCCCGCCGTGCCCTCCAGCTGCGGCGCCCCGGTTTGGGTCAAAGTCATGAAGAGGAGTTCAAGACGGCTGGATACCCCGAGCTTGTCGTACACGCGAAAAAGATAGTTCTTGATGGTGTGCTGGCTCAGGCCCAGGCGCTCCGCGATTTCACGATTGGTGAGGCCTTCGGCCAGGCTGCGAACCACATCCATTTCCCGCTTGGAAAGCAGACTCAAACCATTGGAATCGACCGCGCGCACCTCGGGAGAAGAGGCCAGAGCCTCGACCGCGAACGACAACTGCTCACTGTTGGCCCAGATCTGTCCCTGATATACGCTTCGAATGCATTTGGAGAGAGTCTCCAGGGAATCGTGTCGGCTGAAAATCCCGCGCGCGCCCGCGCGAAATGCCTGCAGGACAGACTCCCGCTTGGAAGACTCCAGCAACATGATCGCGGGGACATTCGCATCCGAGGCGCGCAATTGCCGCAACAGCTCGAACCCGCGCAAGGGCTCCTCGTCGAGGTTGGAACTCAGTAGGACGATACCCACTTTGTGCAGTCGCACGGATTCGATCAGGTCTCGGGAACGGGGCGGCAGACTGACCACTTCCAGTTGAGGGTCGCGCCGCAAGGCATCTGCCAGCAACTGAGTGTGGATCCGGGTGTCGTCGGCCACCAGCACGCGAATCGTTTCTGTCTCCGAATTGTGACTGGATGGCATCATTTCTCCCCAGCGAATTCAAGTCAAAGCGCCGGCGAACTCGCAATCGAATCACTGATTCGAGAGCACCGCAGACCTGTCTCCGGGATCAAGCGGAGATGAAGCTTCGTTCGGGGGATGATATTGGACAACGAGCCAGTGCAGGCGGCATCCGGACACGCTGAAGGCAGTTTAGCGCAGGGTAACGAAATGAAGCAACGCCAGAGTTGAACTGTTTTGCAACATTTGCAAAGCAACTGGGGTCTGAGTCTCATTTTGATCCGAGAAGTGACCACGGCGGCCCTTCACAATCCCGAGGTGCTACCACGGGGCATTCCTGGTTGATGTTGGATAATTACATTATTATCAATATTTTACGTGAATTGTTTCTCGCCTGGAGTGGGCGATCTCCTCAACGTGCCCCAAGGTCAAACATCTCTAGCTTTAGAAGTCTATATGAATAGGTACTATCTACCCTGTACTAAGGAGATTATCTTCGCCGGGTGAACGTACCTCTTGCAGCCCTTTGCATCTAACTGTACTCTGAAACGGTAAAGAACGAGTTGTTCCTAGAACTACCTCCCCCCTGCTGTACAAAGCTCCACGACAAAATACCCAAGTTTGTGGGGTCACACCTTTGCGGTGTGACTTAGAGGGCGAAGCTACAAGTGCAAACCGTCGAATTGGAACCCGTAGGCGTGGATCGAATGATTAAGCAGGAACCGGCAAACTGGTACGCGGTGCAAACCCGGGCGCGAAACGAGAAAGCGATCTCGGAACGGCTTCAGGAACAAGGCTTAACCACTTTCCTTCCGCTGGTCACAGAAATTCGTCGCTGGAGCGATCGCAAGAAAAAAGTAGAACTGCCGCTGTTCAGCTGTTACGTCTTTGTCAAGCTGGTGCCCAGCAACAACGACGAGCGCCTGCGGGTATTTCGAACCAGCGGCGTCTTCAGGATCGTCAGCGTGCGCGGAGAAGCGGTCCCGATTCCCGATGAACAGATTGATGCCCTGCGCACCGTGGTCACGCAGCAGGTTCCGTGGACTCCGCATCCCTTCCTGAAGGTGGGACAGCGCGTGCGTATCCGCGGAGGTTCGCTCGAAGGCGTGGAAGGCGTGCTGCTTTCGCACAGCGGAGATCGCACCCTGATTATTTCGATCGATGCCATCCAACGGTCCCTGGCGGTGCGCGTCGAAGGCTATGACGTCGAGCCGCTTTAAGTTTTCAGTGTCCTCGCTTCTGCTGTGAAGCAGTCTCCCCCCTTGATCGAAAATTCAATGGAAACCTCTAAAATTTTGCTGGTGAGCAAGGACCGGGCGGTCCTTGACCTGGTCTGGACCTGCGGCGAAACCCACGGCTGGCAACCGCACGCGGTGGGCAGCCCATGGGAAGCGCTCGAACGGGTGAATTCCGGTCCAGGACCAGACATGATCCTGCTCGACCTGGTACAGGGCGACTCGGATGGTTTGCACAGCCTGCGATGGTTGCGCCGCGTCCGCCCCGATCTTCCCGTCGTCGTGCTGGCGAACGCCGAACTGGCGAACCACGACGAGACCCACAAACTCGAAGCCCTTCGACTGGGCGTGCAGGATTATCTCAGCCGGCCAATCCAGTCGCAGCTGCTTCAGGCCGCGATCCGTCGATCGCTGTTGGAGCATGGCGAGAGCCTCGAGGGTGAGATCGTAGCCGACGAAATTGAGCAAATCGAGGACGACATGTTCTTCGTGGCCTCCAGTCCTTCCATGCGCAAATTACGCGCTCAGGCGGAACTGCTGGCACAGGTGGCCGCGCCCGTCCTCATCTCGGGAGAGAACGGCACCGGCAAGGATTTGGCCGCACGCCTGATTCACAAGCTCTCGGTGAGGTCCGGCTTTCGCTTCCTCAAAATCAATTGCGCGACCTTGCCGGGTGACGTGCTGGAGAGCGAACTATTTGGGGTCGCCAGCGGACACGCCAAGCCAGGCAAACTCGAACTGTGCCAGAGAGGCACGTTGCTGCTGGATGACATCACGGAAATGCCGATGAGCGTGCAGGCCAAACTGTTGCACGTTCTACGGGATGGATATTTGGTCCGGCAGGGTGGAGAGAACCGCATCGAGATGGATGTTCGAATCCTGGCCGCCACGCAAGTCAATCTGGAACACGCCATGGCCGAGCGGAAGTTGCGCGAAGATCTCTACTACTGTCTGAGCGCATACACGGTGCATGTCCCCGCCTTGCGCCAGCGCAAGGAAGAGATCCCGCTTTTGCTGAGCTACTTCATGAACCTGCTGGCCCGGCGCTACAGCCTGCCTGCCCGGATTCTGTCCCCTGCAGTGCTCGATGCCTGCCAGCGCTATTCTTGGCCGGGAAATCTCCACGAGCTGGAAAAATTTGCCAAGCGTTACCTGGTCATCGGGGACGGGGAAACGGGCCTGGACGCACTCGACCCGGACGGCGACATGGCGTTCTGGAACTCCTATCGGCCACCCGCCTCGGAAAAGTCCGGAAGGGCGGTGGAAGCTGCCGAACCCCAATCCGGCATCTCCGGTCTGAAGTCGTTGGTGCAAAGCGTCAAGGGAGAAGCGGAGCGAAGTGCGATTGCCAGCGCGCTCGAGCGCGCCCACTGGAACCGCAAATCCGCGGCACGACTGCTGAAAATCAGCTACCGCACTTTGCTCTACAAGATCGAGCAGTACCAAATGAGCCCTCCCGTCAGTCAATTATCTGGATATGGAAGTGGTAAAGGCGGGGTCTCGGGACGCAGCGTGAGCTAAGAGATAACTACGCGACCGGCCGGAGCATCGAAAGATGACCGGATTCCGGCGGCACGAATCAAAGCGAAGGTAGAGGTCATTATGCGGCAATCGGTCACAATCCGTCTGTTCAGTTTTGCGCTGGGGATAGCAGTCCTCTTGGTGCCAGCCACGATACAACCGGCTTGGTCCCAGGTTCCGGCGCTTCCGGCACCGGTGCCTGAGTCCACCCAGCCACCCAGCCCTGCCGCGGAGCCCGCCAAGTCGGTGCTGTTGATCGGCAACGGCGATCTGCTGAAGGTGAGCGTCCTGGGGGTGCCCGAATCCGATCAGGACGTGCGAGTGGGCGAGGACGGCAATATTTCATTGAACTTCATCGGCGCGGTGCATGTGGCAGGACTCAGCACCTCCGCCGCGCAAGACCTGATTGCGAAGAAGTTGATCGCAGGTGGTTTTTTCACCCAGCCTCAGGTTTCGGTTTTTACCAAGGAATATGCCACCCAGGGCGTGTCGGTTTTAGGCGAGGTTCAGAAACCCGGGGTTTATCCGCTGCTGGGTTCGCGGCGCCTGTTTGATGTGTTGTCGCTCGCCGGCGGCACCAGCGCAAAAGCAGGCAAAGTCGTGAGCGTAACCCACCGCGACCATCCCGGGTCGCCGCTTAGCATCATGCTGTCGAATGACCCGGCCGAGTCAGCCAAGAACAACATCGAGATATTCGCGGGCGATACCGTGCTGGTCTCACGGGCCGGGGTGGTCTACGTAGTCGGCGACGTCCACCGGCCGAGTGGCGTGGTCATGGACAACGGCTCGGACATGACCGTGCTGCAGGCGATTGCTATGGCCGAAGGCACCAACCCCACGGCGGCATTGAGCAAGGCCAAGCTGATCCGAAGGACGCCCAGTGGTCCGAAAGAGCAGCCCCTGAACCTGAAGGACATGCTGGGTTCGCGGGCGCCGGACGTTCGTCTGCAGGCTGAAGACATCATTTTCGTTCCCAACAGCGCCGCCAAGAGCGCGACCTCCCGGACCTTGGAAGCGATCGTACAAACCGCAACCGGATTGGTGGTCTACGGACTGCGGTGAGGTCGGCAATTTAAACCCTGTCGTCTGGCAATTGTGCAAGGTCAACTAACCGAGTGTTCCGACGCTCAAACGGATTAGGTGAGCGCGGGTGGAGGTACGGCGTGAGCAAGAACTTTGAACTAATGCGGCGGGCGGGCAACGGATTCGATCTCGATCAGCCGCTTCAACTTGACGTTAAGTCCGACCCTTCGCGGTCCCAGTTTGCCTTGGCCTCACCCTCGTCTTGGGAAGAGAAAGGATCGTCGGATTGGCTGCGCGCCCTGGCCGTGCTGAGCAAGCACTGGCAGTTGTCTGTGCTCTTTGCCGCCGCGGTTTTAGTGACGGTCATCTTCGTCACCTATCTGATCCAGCCCATGTACGAAGCCACGGCCCGAATTGAGATCGATCCCGCCGGGGAAGTGTTTTCTCTGGAAGGCAACGCGGCTGCGAGCGATGCCGAATACATGGAAACTCAGGCCCAGATTCTGCGGAGCGACGCCTTCGCCTTGGAAGTGATTCGAAAACTGCGCCTCGATCAGAACCCCGAGCTGGTGGGCAAGAAGAAGATCGAAGAAACGGCGTCCGCGGAGCAAATCCACGGCAGTCCGCAACTGACCACGCCCGAAAAAGTGGCGTTGGGCAAATTTTCCGGACGGCTCAAGGTCAGGAGGGACACCCTCAGCCGTCTGGTAGTGGTCGATTTTGACAGTCACGATCCTCAGCTCGCCTCCCAGGTGGCCAACACCGTCGTGGACCTGTTCATCGAGGACACTTTTCAAAACCGGCACAACTCGATCATGAAGTCTTCGGAATGGCTAGCCCGGCAACTGGACGACATTCGCAGCAAGATGGAGAGCTCCAGCAAGGCGCTGGCCGACTTTCAAGGTTCCATCGGGGTTTCTGACATCGATGGCGACAAGAGCACCTATACCGAACATATGGGCGAACTCAGCCGTCAATTTACCCAGGCTGAGTCCGAGAGAATTCAACTCGAAGCCCTGCTGAAGAACGTGCAGGGTAACGCGGACTCGCTTCCCGAAGTCCGCAACAATCCCGTGGTCCAGCAGTTGACCCAGAAGTTGGCCGAGCAGCGGGCCGAGCTTTCACAGGCCCGGGTTGTTTATGGCGCCAATCACCCGGTGGTGCAGAAGCTGCAAAGCCAAGTGGATGAATTGCAAAGCGAGTTGGACAGCCAGAAACACGCCACCTTCAACTCCATCCGTGCCAGCTACGCGGCCGCGGAGGCGCGGGAGCGCCTGATGGCAGCGGAGATGAAAGGCACCACCAAAGAGATGGGCCAGATGGCCCGCTACACCGCCCTTAAGAAAGAAGTCCAGACCGAAGTGGACCTCTACAATTCGCTCTACGCCAAGATCAAAGAAGCGGGCATCGCGGCGGCCTCGAAATCATCCAACATCCGCATCGTGGATCCGGCCCTGGTTCCCGAGAATCCGAGCCGTCCCCGCTGGTTTTTGAACATCGCCGTGGGGTTGCTGGCCGGCATTTTCGGTGGCGTGGCCCTGGCTTTCGTACGCGAAGAACTGGACAACAAGCTGCGCTCTCCTGAGGACATCCGGCAATGGATCGGGAACGCCAATGTTTCCATCATTCCCGTCATCGGAGAAGGTGAAACGCAAGAGACCCGCCTGACTTGGTCGAAGCGCTTTGTGGGCATGCTGCCCTCGGCGGCTACCACGGACGACGCTCAGACCAATAGCTTCTTCCTGGAGCGGCCGAATTCTCCCGAAGGCGAGGCCATGCAGGCGCTGTACGCGTCCGTCATGCTCTCCCGCTACGGTCATCCACCGCAAGCCTTACTGATTGCCTCATCCTTCCCGGGAGAAGGCAAGACCACGGTGGCGCTCAATCTGTCCTACGCATTATCCAAGCAAGGCAAGGTATGTCTGGTGGATGGGGACCTGCGAAAAGGCCGGCTGGCGCGCGCCCTGGGCGTCACCACCGAACGGGGATTGGCCGACATCCTGAAGGAGACGGCGACCCTCGACGAAGCCTTGCTGGAAGTTCCGGGACTCAGCAATCTGTCAATCTTGCCGGCGGGCGCGTTGCGGGGAAGCGCGGGCGAACTCGTCTGCTCCGAAACCATGCAGCAGGTGGTGCAGGAACTGCGGCGGCGTTTTCAGTTCGTCGTGGTGGATTCGGCGCCGGTTATTCCCTTCGTCGACGGGCGGGCGCTCTCGACCCTGGTCGATGCCGTCATCCTGGTCGGACGGTCGGGCATCACCACCCGTCAAGCCATGCGCCGCAGCGTGGAATTGATTCGCGAGATTCACGGAGCGCCCATCCTCCAGGTCGTGCTCAACGCGGCGGACCACAACACCAGCGAGTACAAGAACTACGGCTATGGATACACCTACGAGAACACGAACTCGCGTTGATCCGGCATCAACTGCCGGGTTTTCGACAGCGCAGCGGTCAAGTTCGCTGCGCCGGCCATACCATCAACATCGGGACTCCAAGCGAGCCAAAGACAGCAGAGCGCTACTGAGGCAAGAGGAAAAAAGCTTATGTCAGCCGGAGCTATGGAAAATATAAGTAACGTCTTGAAGGTTGAGCCGGAGAGAAGCGGTTTCCTGAAATACCGGGCTGCCCTGATTTTTTCTTCCCAGGCAGTGCTCATCGTGCTCACCTACTATGCCAGCTTCCTGCTGCGCCTGGATACCGAACTGGACCCGGCCAATCGCGCTCTGTTCTGGAAGACCTTGCCGTTCGTCCTCCTGATCAAGCTGGTGTTGGCGTACCAGTGCGGCCTCATGCACGGCTGGTGGCGCTATGTGGGCATCAGCGACCTGCTCGACATCAGCAGGGCTTCCTTACTCAGTTCCTCCCTGATTTTCTGCCTGGTGGAAGCTGTCCTCAACGTTCCGGGATACCCCCGGTCGGTTGTTGTCATTGACTTGTTCTTGACTATCATGGTGCTGGGCGGCGCCCGCTTTGCGGTGCGTGCCTACACCGAACGCGCCCGCAGTTACGGCGCGCAGCGCAATACCCTGGTGGTCGGCGCGGGAGAAGCAGGCAGCGCCATCGTGCGCGAGCTGAAACAGAATTCCAGCCTCAACTACAACCCGGTCGGATTTGTTGACGATAACCTCAGCAAGAAAGGCGTCAAGATCCATGGTGTGAGAGTTTTGGGGAGCACCGACGCCCTACACGAACTCATCCTTGAGCACCAGGTGAGTTGCGTCATGATCGCCATTCCCCGCGCCAAAGGCAGGCTGGTTGAAACCATCATCGCCAAATGCCGTGAGTGCAAAGTGGATTTCAAGATTCTTCCACCCATCGGCGACTGGATCGCCAAACCGGTGTCGCTCAGCCAAGTACGCCAGTTGCGGGTTGAGGACCTGCTCGAGCGCGCCCCCGTCGCTCTTGACTTGGATCAGATTCGAGGCCGCATCACCGACAAGGTGTTGCTGGTGACCGGGGCGGGAGGTTCGATCGGATCGGAACTAACCCGGCAAGCGGCCGCGCTCGGCCCCCGCCGGTTGGTCCTGCTCGACCGTTCGGAGAACGACTTATTCAAGCTGGGGCATGAGCTCTCGCGCAAGTTTCCCAGCCTGGACTACGTCCCCGTGGTAGGCGACATCCAGGATGTGACCCTGCTGCGCGAGGTGTTTGCCAGCCATCGGCCGCATTCGGTCTTCCATGCCGCGGCCTACAAACACGTGCCTATGATGGAAAGGAATTGTTTCCAGGCCATCACCAATAACATTTTTGGCACCTACAACGTTGCCCTCATGGCCCGGCAATACCGGGTGGAGGACTTCGTCCTGATTTCTTCCGACAAGGCGGTCAACCCAACCAACATCATGGGTGTCACCAAGCGGGTGGCCGAGCTGATCATGCAAGGCCTGCAGGACAATGACAATGGCACCCGCTTCATGGCGGTACGGTTCGGCAACGTGCTGGGCAGTAACGGCAGCGCTTTGCCGCTGTTCGAACAGCAGATTGCGGCAGGCGGTCCGGTGACCGTAACCCATCCCGATGCGCGCCGCTACTTCATGACCATTCCGGAAGCGGTGCAATTGGTGTTGCAGGCCTCCAGTATGGGCCAGGGCGGTGAAGTCTTTGTCCTGGACATGGGCGAACCGGTGCGCATTCTGGATCTGGTACGCAACCTTATCCGGCTTTCCGGCCTGGAACCTGACCGCGACATCAAGATCGAATTCGTCGGTCTGCGCCCAGGAGAAAAACTGTTTGAAGAACTCAAACTCGAAGGCGAGGACATCGGGCCCACGGCGCACGAGAAAATCCGGGTGCTGACCGGAGGCAAGATGACCTTCCAGCAGGTTTTGGCCTTCCTCGACGAGCTCTCCGTACTGGTCGAAGCCAAGAACGTACACGGGCTGGTTACCAAGTTGGTGGCGATTGTGCCCGAATACTGGCCGAGTCCGGAAATTATTTCGCTGGGAGCCATCGATCGTCACGACCAGGCCCTGATCTATCGCCAGGCGCGAGAGAGTCTCAACTCCACGCAGGAATCCGCTGCCTAAATCCGGCATCGCGAACTTGCTCCAGCAACAATTTCGTATCCTGTTTCATCCCCCTCGAACATAAAGCGCGACGGCCGGAGTTCAGGCCGCGCCCCCAAGCATCCCTCTCATTCCTTCGGCCTCACGACCTGTACGCCATTCTCGTATACATGAATGCGGAGTGCGGAGAGCTGCCCTAGCTCCATCTCGGGACTGAGCCCACGCAAGAAACAAACGACGAAGAAAATGGTGTCATTGCCCTGACCGTCGATCGAAGCGCGGCGTTTTTCGGGCGTCATGCCCGGGTGACGAATCAAAGAGCAGGGTTCGCCGCCGTCGTCTGCCGCTGGGCGTCGTGCTGTTCATGATGCCGGCTATCTTGATTGGCCTGCTCTGGCTCCCGGTTTTTCGCTACTACCATGTTCCCGGAGTCCTCGTCACCGGCGGCATGGTTCAGCAGGCTCGAGATTTCCCCGCAGACTCCGTGCTCGACGAACTCCAGGATTTTCGACTGTTGGAAGCAGGGTGGAAAGATAGAGAAGAAATCGTTGATGCTGCCTCCCGGATGTTGCGCGGGGAGTTGCGGATGCCCGGCTACCCGCCCGCTCACATCACTCTGCCTTTCGTTGCTCGAGACTTGGAAGATTGCGGGCCGGCCTGGTCGCTACCCCTGGCAGGATTTGTCGTCCCCGATACCCTGATCCAGGCCTACGAAATCACTGGCCGCGAGGAGTTCCTGACTGCGGCGCAGGCCATCATCCTGCAATTTCAAACGTATGAACAGGCAACATTCCTGCCAAAAGGGGAGCTCTGGAACGACCACGCGATCGCGGCCCGGATTCCGGTTCTAGCGAATTTCTGGCGCTTGTACCGTCATTCTCCGAATTATCGGCCGGATGTCGGGGAAAAGATCCTGCAAATGGTGGCGCGCAGTGAACAGCTGCTGGCCAAGCCTGGCCACTTCACATTCGCTACCAACCACGGGGTGATGCAAAATCTCGCGTTGTGGCACGCCTCGCTGGCATTTCCGTCGCTGCCGCGCACCCCGGAGTATCAACGACTAGCGCTCGCCAGGATGGACGATCAAATGAAGTTCTACGTGAGCCGGGACGGGGCCGTCTTAGAGCATTCCGCTGGTTATCATCTGTATGGATTGAAACTCCTGGGATTCGCATTCCGTTATATCGACCTGATGCATCAAACCCCACCCAGGAGTGGATCGAGCAAATACGACTCCGCCAAGCGGGTTTATGCCATGCTCCGCCGCCCCGATGGTTCGCTCCCTATGTTCGGCGACACCGAAGGCGAAGCGGACAGCTTGGGTCCTCGAATTACAATTATCACTCCGGATCACCATGCCGGGCCTCTTGCTTATGAATCGCAATGGCGGCCGGAAAAGGCAGAAGAGGTGGACCCGGTCGCCGGTTATTCAGTCTTGTGGGATCGATTAGAAGCGTGGTCCGACTCAGCACAGTTGAGCCAGACGGTTGTTACCTGGTCCAATTTCGGCGATCACGCCCACAAACATGCCGATGAAATGAGCCTGCTATTGTGGGCTGGCGGGCGAAACTGGTGGAACAGTGTCGGCTACTGGCCTTATGGTACAGAGGGCAGGGAAGGTGCGGAATCGTGGGACGGTTCAAACGCGCCTCACTTGATCGGAGAAAAGTACACTAGCCGAAGGTCCACCAAACTGGTTTCGAGTGGCTGGTCGGATCATCTGGCAGTGCTTGAGCTGGAGAGGATCGGTCCGAACGGCTACGTTGCGCGCCGCCAAGTGATTCACTCGAAACCCGACCTCTGGGTGGTGCTTGACAGCACCTCGGCTCGCGACCAGAGTTACACGCGCTCGGCCTGGACTGCGCCCTCCGACGTACGCTGGGAGCGCGGACAAGCCGATGGCTCCTTTGTCCTCGGAAGGGCGAACTGCGACGATCATTTGAAGGCGTTCTTCTTCGGTTCGCCGGGCACAACCCAGAAGCTGTTGCGTGGAAGTTATCGTCCCTTCGCGGGTTGGCAGGTGGAAGACGGGAGACCGGTTCCTTCTTCTTCGCTGGTCACAGAACAGCCTGCTAAGAACTCCTGGGCGGCGACCGTTTGGATGTGGGAGAAGGGCGGTGGCCATTCGCGGTTCCAGGGACAACCCCAAATGGCTCACTGGACCAGCGCGACCGATTGGGAGATGCACTTACCTGTCGCAGCCGGTGAAGTCATGCTGCTTCGCCAGGGCGAACGGGTCCAGATCCAGAATCATCGTGGTACAGAGGAGATGGTGCAGTTGACGGTTTCACCCGACGTCAACTCCCGCTTGGCCGAGTTGCGCACCCAGTTTGTCAGCGCGGGCTTGCGATACCCCGCCTTCCACCCAGAATCGTCGAAAAGGCTTAAAGTTACTTACCTGCTGGCGGGTCTGTTTGTGCTGCAGCAACTTTTCTTCACTGTCTACAAGCGAATCCATGCCCCGAAACTCGATGCTTTAAGGTGGTTGAGCCTGATGGTTTGGATCGCGGCCGGGATCTGGCTAGTGGGCATCTATTTTTGAGAAGTGGTGAAATTTTGTCCGCCCGGCTCCTGCTCAATTTGTCGAGCCAGGCATTCAGGCTGACGAAACGCCGCGGGCGGAAATTCTGACTAGATCAGAACCCCCGCCCACCTTTTTCACTATTGGACGGTCGCCGTCAATCCCGTCGGCGCCCGCGGCGCAGTTTGAGTCTGGCCGCTTGCAGCTGCGCAGCCGCCCGATTGCCCAGCATAGCCCAGAGCAACGCAGGGATCGGCCATGTGCATGTGATTTGCGACTCCGCTTCCGTTTACATTCGGAATGTTGGCTAACCAGAACAGGTTGTACTTGAGAACTGTCCCGGAAGAGCCGCTGGAGCTGATTCCCTGGCTGGAAAGGTAGGCAAAGATCGGGTCGGGCGTGCCCCCGCTGACTTTCACACCATTGGATTGGCCCGAGGTCGTACCTCCGGTCTGAATCTGGTAAGCCAGGCCGGATTCCGGGTAGAAGCTCAAGCCGCCCGTGCCGCTTGAACTACCGGTAACGTCGACATAGCCGCCATAGTGAGACATCGCGGTAATGAGAGTTTTCTGCCAGGCTGGAAGTCCCATGGCGGCGATTTGGGCATCGGTGTAATCAAGAAATAACAGAGCGCCGTTGCGGTGGCATGCTGGTAGCGCTACTGCAATGTGCAGTGTCGCTGGAGGACGGGAAAACGTGGTAGGAGCCGTTAAAGGCGTTGGTGCAGGCAACGCCAAGAATCAAAGCGTGGTTAATTTGTCCCTGGATCAGCTCCTGGTTGCGGACGATTCCGGCAAAGGGAGCGAAATTGGAACTACCCTCTTGTCCCTGTCCGTTAAGCCAACCGTTGGGCCTTCCCCAGTCCTGATCGGTGAAAATGTTTCTTGCAGCGCCACAGTATTGGGTACTGGCGATGGTAGCTGCACTGTCCGCGGAAGTGGCGCTGGAGGAACCGATTCGGAAGGGAGATCCGGACGTCCAGCCGCCGGGATAGGCTCCCCACACGATTCCGGTGGACTGGTCCCAGACCCTGATGTTGCTGTCCCCGCTGCCCCCGATGTCCGGCCTGGCAGCGTCGGTCGCGGCGGCGTTATTCGGAGCGCGGAAGGCTGGAAGGTTACTGAAACTGGTGGTGGCGCAACCACTGGTCTTGTAGTATGGGTCGCTGGGAGCCGAGTAATAGAGGGGTACGCCGTAATCATCGGAGCCAGGCGTCGCGTATTGTCTAACGTCGCCACTTGCGCTCCCTACCGCGGTCCGGGCCAGGGTGTCTCCGTTTGCCGCCAGATGGTTCATCACATCACCCGGAAGCCGCTTGGTGGTGACGCTCTTGGAGTTCTGACTGTAGAACGGGCAGCTCGGCGGAGGTTGGTGGGTAATGGTCCAGGGCCCGGCGCAAGCATCCTGGGCATGCGCTCCGGAGGTAAGACTAAGAATGAAAGGACGGCAAAGACTGCGGTGAAAAAGACGCGACGTACTACGGGCCCGGTTGGGGGAGAGTTTTCCGGCATTAAAAGACCTCGAATTTGGCTAGGGTTTTGGGTTCTAGCTCGATTGTCGCAAAACCATTTGGCGACCGATACGTCACGTAGGTTCTACAACCTCTAGGTTACTCAATCTCGGTCAGGAACCGCATAGACTCATCCTGCTGCTTGGGTCTTCAACTATTTTGAACACTGCCGTCCAAACTTTAGATGCTCCGAAGGATTCAGTTTTGACCCAGTTGGTTTCGGGCGGCCGCCCATGCGCGTCCTGGCCCTGGTCGAGGCGGAAACGGTGAATGGTCCGGTCAAGAACCTGCTCAGTTTCTACCGCTCCTGCCTGGAAATGGAAACACCCTGCGGGGTCCAGCTGTCCCTGGCCGCGTTCGAGCGGCTGCGGGGAGAACCATCGGAAGGGACGAAACGCTCGAACGAGTTCCTGGAGCGGCAACGAAGGCCGGCATCCAGGTTGACTGCATTCAGGAAAGTTTCGCCTTCGATCTGCGCGTGATCTGGCGGCTGCGAAAGCTGGTCAAGCGCTTGAATCCCGACATCATTCAGACCCACTTCTCGAAATCACATTTCCTGGTGTGGCTCTCCGGGGTAGGGAAAGGCCGTCCCTGGATTGCGTTTCACCACGGGCATACCCGCTCCGCGTTTCGTTTGCGTATTTATCATGGTCTCGACCAGTGGTCGCTCCGCTTCCCGGACCAGGTCACCGCAGTCAGCCAGGCTTTCGCCGGACAACTCGCCGCGCAAGGAATACGGCCGGAGAAAATTGCGGTCTTGCACAACTCGGTCGAGTTACCTACCGCTGAGCGCGGGGTGGACACCGCCCGTTTTCAGGCCACGCGATCCCGCCTGGGCATCCAGCCTGCGGATCGGGTCATACTGGCCGTCGGGCGTCTTTCGAAAGAGAAGGCGCACGCCGACCTGGTGGCTGCGCTGGCCAGACTTCTGCGGCTAAAACCTGAGCTTCGCGTGCAATTGCTGATCCTCGGCGAAGGGCCGGAACGGGCTAGTATTGAGGAAGCGGTGCGGGCGGCCGGCCTTGAGGCGGCAGTGAAAATGCCCGGCCACGTGAATGACGTACGTGAATTTTACGAAATAGCCGATTTGATGGCGATTTCGTCGGTGAGCGAAGGTTCACCCAACGTGCTTTTGGAAGCTATGGCGGCGGGTGTGCCGGTGGTGGCGACCGCGGTCGGGGGCATTCCGGAGATCGCTACAGACCAGGAGCACGCGCTGCTGGTGCCGCCGCGCGATCCGGAGGCGATGGCCCGAGCCCTCGCCGCTCTCCTTTCCGATAGCGATATAGCCGGCAGACTGGCGGCTACGGCACGTAGCCTTGCGGCCACCAAATACTCGCCCGAGCAACGCGCCCTGTGGCTGGTCGGGCTCTACCAAAGTGTGCTCGCGAAATGGCAGGTCCAAAACGCAAGCAAGACAGGAATTCGGCGGTGAACCATGCAGGATCGGGTGAGGGAATGACTGAGGTCAAGGACAGATTTTCCGTGGTGGTCCCGATGCTCAACTCCAAGGAGCATATGCGCGGCTGCCTGGACTCCATTCTGGCCGCAATGGATCGCTACGGAAACGCCGAGCTGATCGTGCTGGACAATGGATCGGATGACGGTTCGTACGAAATCCTGTGCAACGAATACGCCGGGCGGGCCCGGGTTGAGCAGATTCGCAATGTAACCGTGAGCGCGCTGCGGAACCACGGGGCCGAGCGATCTACCGGCGAGTTCATTGCATTTATAGACTCCGATTGCCTGATCGGCCCGGACTACTTCGAGCATGCCTTGCCGGTGTTGCGCCACCTTGCTGATGCCACCGGGTCCGAATACGCGTTGGAAGACCCTTGTCACTGGATCCAGAAAGTGTGGTACCGGCTCCATGTTCCGGCGAAGGATGGCATAGTCAACTACATCGTGTCCGGTAACTTGGTCATCAAGCGCCAGGCTTTGCTCGCGGTGGGCGGCTTTGACGAGAAGATGGTCAGCTGCGAGGACAACGATTTAGGACTGCGGCTGAGCCGGGCCGGATTCAAGGTCTACCAGGCCCACGCCATCCGCGCCCTCCATCCCGGCGGGGAACAAAGCTTGCGCGTTTTTTTCCGCAAGACGGCATGGCGTAGCATGGGCATGTTCCAGATGATGAAGCATTCCTGGATGAACAAGCCGCTGGTGATTACGTTGGCCCATTTCGTTCTGGTGGCTGCGGCCCTGGCAAACCTCTTCGGTTCGTACGCCTCCCTGCCCGCGCGCATCGTGGTCTCGCTGGTGCTGGTCAACCTGGCTCCAGCCGTTACCATTCTTTTTTATGGGGCGCGGGTGAAGCGCCTTTATGCGCCTTTTCGATCGATGTTGCTTTACCACCTTTGGTTCCTGGCCAGGTTTTATGCGATCGCCATGATGCTGGCTTCCCTGGGTGCTTCGAAGGAACGCAAGGTAGCCATCGGGGCGCGTCTGCATAGTCCGACGCATACCCCGCAATGACGCGGGCGCGGCCCATTCGACCGCAACCGGCGGCCACTTCACACTTCTCCTCCCCCAGACTGGAATCCTAATGACAGACAACTCTTTCATCCCTTTTCATCGTCCCTCCATCGGGACCGAAGAAACCGATGCGGTCATGCGGGTTCTCGAATCCAAGTGGCTGACCACCGGTCCGGTCACGCTGGAGTTCGAGCGCGAATTCGCCGCTTACCTGGGCGTGAAGTATGCCCTCGCAGTGAACTCCGGAACGGCCGCGCTGCAGCTGGCGCTGGATGCGATCGGTCTCAAGCCGGGAGACGAAGTCATTGTCCCCACCTACACCTTCACCGCGACCGGCGAAGTCGTGACCTATTTCGGGGCGCGGCCGGTTCTGTGTGACAGCCTCGCCGGCGGGTTCAACATGGATCCTGCCGACGTGCGAAGGAAGATCACCAACAAGACTCGGGCCCTGATTCCGGTGCACATCGCCGGGCAGTGTTGCGCCATGGACGAACTGCGGGCGATTGCGGACGAGCATGGCCTGCACATCGTCGAAGACGCGGCCCATGCTCTTCCGACAACGTATCGCGGCAGGAAGGTTGGGACTGTTTCTGAACTCACCGCTTTCAGCTTTTACGCCACCAAGACTCTCACCACGGCGGAAGGCGGAATGCTGACTACCAACGACGAGGGATACATCAAGCGGGTCTCGCTGATGCGCCTGCACGGTATCGGCGGGGACGCTTGGAAGCGATATTCCGCGACCGGGTCCTGGTACTACGAAGTCCAGGACGCGGGATACAAGATGAACCTGTGCGATATCCTCTCGGCGCTGGGAAGGGCCCAGCTGAAGAAGTGCGATCAATTCTGGCAGGAGCGCTGCCAGATCCGGACGAAATATGACGATGCGTTCAGGTCAATGCCGGAACTGCAGCTCCCGCCGGCCGATGCCGGCGATGTCCATGCCTGGCATCTCTACATTCTTCGTATCCGTCCCGAACTGCTGGAAGTGAACCGGAACCAGTTTATCGAGGAATTAAAGAAGCTGGGCATTGGGACCAGCGTGCACTTCATCCCGCTGCACATTCACCCCTACTATGCCCGCGCTTATGGCTATCACGAGGGGCAGTTCCCGAACGCCAACGACGCCTTTTCGCGCTGCCTTTCGCTGCCGATCTATCCTGACATGAGCCAGCAGGAAGTGCAGCGGGTGATCGCCAGCGTCCAAGGCGTAGTGCAGAAGAACCGCAAGAGCAAGTCGGTCGCGGCGATGTCATAGTATTGGCGAGCAAGATGGCCGTGAGCCGTTTGTACGAATTGTCACGATCCGAGTGTTCTAGTCCGCGAAAATTATGCCTCGTGTTTTGTTGATTGCTTTTCGTTATCCGCCGACTGAAGCCATTGGCGCGATGCGGCCGGCTGCGCTGGCGAAATACTTGCCCCAGTTGGGATGGCAGGTGACGGTTTTGACTCCGAAGGTGAAGCAGCGCGCTGCCGATCCTCGGCTGATCGAAACTGACTATCAGGATGTCATTGCCAACTGGAAAAACAGGCTGGGGCTGGATGGCAAAGTCGGCGTGCACGAGCAACTGGGACTTCCCGTGTCCTCCAAGCCGCGCTCCAATTTTCTCCATACGTCCGTGCTGGATCTGGCGAAGAATGTGATCGCCTATCCGGATGAAACCAAGGGTTGGATTCCGTTTGCGCTTAGCGAAATCGAGCAGCTCCGCGACCGGCGAACAAAGATCGACGCGATTCTGACCACCGCACCTCCCATCACGGCCCAGCTGATCGGATGCAAGGCGAAGCAGATCCTGGGATGCCCGTGGGTGGCGGATTTCCGCGATCTCTGGTCGCAGAATCTGGCCAGCCCTCATCCGGTGCTGAGATCGCTGCAAGCAGGGCTGGAACGGCGCACGCTCAAAACCGCGGATGCGCTGGTCACGGTTTCTAAACCCTGGGCCGAGTGCTTGCAAAAGCATCATCCAGCACAGACGGTCTTGACCATCGAAAATGGCTTCGATCCGGATCACTTTAACGCTCTGTCTAAAGAACTGACCCGGAAATTCACGATCACCTACGCTGGCAGGCTGTATCAGGGTCAGCGCGATCCCAAGTTGCTGTTCGAAGTCCTGGCAGACCTGATCAACGAGGAAGTCATGCGGCCAGAGGACGTACAGGTACGCTTCTATGGGCCGGTCGAACCGTGGGTCACGGCGCAGGTGCAGCAGTACGGATTGGACCATGTGGTTGCCGTGCATGGCCTGGTCCCGCGCAGTGAATCGTTGCAGCGCCAGGCCGAGTCGCAAGTCCTGCTCTTGCTGGGCTGGGCCGACCCTCGCGAGACCGGACAGCACAGTGGCAAACTCTTCGAATACTTCGGCGCCTCCCGGCCCATCCTTGCGATCGGCGGGAGCCGCGGTGTGCTGACCGAAGCCCTCGATGAGACGCATGCTGGAGTTCACGCGCTTTCGAAAGAGCAGGTACGAAACTTCCTGGTGAAGGCGTATGGGGAATTCAAGGCCACTGGTCATGTTCCCTACCAGGGCGAAGAAACTGCGATCAACCGCTATACGCACTTCCGCATGGCCCGCCAGTTTGCGGACTTGCTGAACTCAGTGAGCCACACGACCCAGCCTTCCGCAGTGGCGGTCGGGGCAACGCGGTAGTCCGGAGCAGTAAATAAGGTCATGTCTTCGACGGACACGGAAATAAAAAACGAACATGGCGATCTGGAGAGCGCTGGCCCCAGAGGCCCGCTGGTCAGCGTGCTGGCGGTGGTGCGCAACGGCGCCGCAGATATGCCGGGGATCCTCGACTCCATCCGTCAGCAAGACTATCGGCCGCTCGAAGTCTTGATCGTGGACGGTATGTCGGACGACGGCACCAGGGAGTTGGTCGAGCAGCAGGTCAGCAGCGATCCGGATTTTTCCATTCGCCTGCTGGACAACCCCGGCCGGATTCAAGCCACCGGCTGGAATGTCGGCATTCGCGCCGCGCGCGGCAACTACGTCCTTCGGATCGATGCTGTGCACTGCCGTTTGCAGCCCAACTACATTCACCGCTGCCTGGAGAAACTTCTCGAACTGCAACACAGCAATCCCCGCGTGGCCGCCACCGGGGGCCGCCGGTTGTCCGTCGATCGGGCCCAGACCACGTGGTCGAAGGCCGTCGCCGCGGCTCAATGCAGTCGCTTCGGGGTGGGAGGCGCGGCCTATCGGATGGATACGGAAGCGGGCTTCAAAGATACCCTGGGAGTTCCGCTCTATGACCGTAACATATTGTTTCAGGTGGGACTCTTCGATGAGTCACTGGGACGCAGCGAAGACAATTACCTTCACGCCCAGATGCGCTGGCAGGGATACAAGCTGTATTTCATTCCGGATGTAGTCGCTTTCTATCATCCCCGAACCACTTTGTCGGGGCTGGCCTCGCAGATGTTTCATAATGGCTGGTGGGTGTCGGCGACCATTCTGCGCAAACGCAGCTTTCCGTTCGGGACCCGGCACCTGATTCCCTTTGCGTTTTATCTGATGCTAGCGCTGCTCGCGGGTTTCAGTCTGGCTGGCTTTCTTCCCGCTAAGATATTGCTGGTCACGCTGTTGGCCTTATATTTCTGCGCTTCTCTGGTGGCGGCTTTTCAGGCTTCGCCGTCAGGGGGCTTCTGGCGGGTGGCCGTCATATTTTGGTTAATGCACTTCAGCTACGCAGCGGGAACGGCGGCTGGAATGTTTGCCGGC
Organism: Terriglobia bacterium; assembly: GCA_963758435.1. Lineage (GTDB taxonomy): Bacteria > Acidobacteriota > Terriglobia > Terriglobales > Acidobacteriaceae > JAIQFF01. The sequence goes on from CAVWVN010000003.1 coordinate 647,246, forward strand.
ACAGGCGACGGCGCGGCGACCGGGACTATCACCGCACCCGGCGCGCATTCGGGATCATGAAAGAGCGCCTTCGGTTCGAACTCGGGATCTTGGAAATCGGGCAGAAGCGTGGGCCTGGGAAATCGGCCGTGCGGGTGGTTCTGGATCACGAATCGGACGGCCCTGCCTCTATGGTCATGTCGGAAGCCGGTATTCCCCAGAGCCTGAGCCCCTGGAACCACTCCCGGGGCAAGCGCGTGTTCGACGTTTTCGTGGCTGGTCTCGTCCTTCTGCCGTGCTTGCCGCTGATGGCGCTGATTGCGGCGGCGGTGGCCATGACTTCGCGCGGTCCGGTGCTGTTTCGCCAAAAGCGCGTGGGGGAGAACGGGCGGGCCATCGAATTGTTGAAGTTCAGGACCATGTTGCACAACCTGACCCATTCCGGGCCGGGGGTGACGCGCAGCGGCGATCCCAGGATTACACCCATCGGACGTTTCCTCCGCCGCTGCAAGCTGGATGAGTTGCCGCAGTTGCTGAACGTTCTGCGGGGAGATATGAGCCTGGTCGGGCCGCGTCCGGATCTCGCGGAATTTTGCCAGGCGCTGGGCCCCGAACACCGGATGGTGCTTACGCTGCGGCCTGGCCTCACGGGTTGGGCGACGCTGCACTTTCGCAACGAGGAACAGTTGCTGGCTGGGGTTCCAAAAGAGCAACTCGTATCCTACTATCGGGAAACGATTCTGCCGCAGAAGGCGCAACTGGATTTGGCCTATGCGGAACGGGCCACGTTTCTGGGCGATCTTGGCATCCTGGGGCGGACTTTTCTCACCCTTTTTCGATAACTTAGGTAATGCGCTGGCGGCTGCCTGGCTACGATAAAATATCCGGTACCAAGCCTCTTTCACAGCGGACTGCACTCCCTGTCTAGATGAATTTCATGCACGAAGATGCACTAATTCGTAAGGGTCCGGCTTTTGGACCGTGGGCCATTCCAGCGGTCATCGGAGCGGTTGCGGTCTTGGTCGGGGTGGTGGTGGGGCAGGGAGGATGGTACTTCGTGCCGGCCGCTTGCCTGTTGCCACTGCTCTGGTTCTGGCCGGTGGAATCCGCCATGGGAGTTGCCGTCCTGCTGCTGCCCTTTGAGTATGTGACGCTGCTCGGCGTCAGCAGCGGCGGCGACAGCGATCGGTCCTTGATGTCGGTCGCGTTGCTGCTTGCGTTCTGGTATTCTGGTGGCGGTCGGAATTGTCGGTCGCCGCTTCCAATGGCCTGCGGCCACGGCCGCATGGTGGCTTTTGTTCATCACCTGGGCCGTGGCATCCACCGCGTGGGCGGTCGAGCCTGCAGATGGCCCTAGAGTACGTGCCTTCGGCGGGGGCGCTCTTTCTTTTCTACCTTGCCGCGAGCTCGTTCCGCATCACCGAAAAGGAATTTGACCGGATTGTATGGCTGACCATCCTGGGCGGAGCGGTGGCCGCGCTCTTCAGTGTGTACGGGTTCTACTACGGGGCGGGGGCTGCCCAACATGCCACGAGGGCGACGCTGGCGGCGGGCGGCGGATACGTAAACCCCAATCGGTTCGGCAGTACGCTGCTTGTTCCGTTGGCCTTCGCGATGGCGCGTTTCTTGAGCTGCTCGGCATCGATGGGCAAGAATGTGCGCGCTCCTTTTCCTGGGGATCACCAGTCTCGGACTGCTGCTCACCCTGTCGCGCGGCAGCATTCTTGCTGCCGTTGTGATGACCCTGGTCTTTTTCTATCGACTCAATTCCCTGAAATTGAAATCTCTAAAACCCAAGGTCCGCCGTCTTCTGGTACTTGGCGTTCTGCTCTGCAATCGGGCTGGCGGCGGTCATGCCAGCCAGCCTTTTCGAGCGTTTTCAGCAGTCCGGAACTGACCGCGGTTCGGGCAGGCTCGACATCTGGACCGCAGGGCTGGTTATGTTCATGCATTACCCGATTGCCGGGGCCGGCCTTAACAATTTTCCGGTCGTATATACCAAATATGCGGGATATGAGTCCCACTTATATTCCAGACATGGCGCAGACTGCACACAATGTCTATCTGGCGGTTTCGGTGGAAGAAGGCCTGCTGGGACTGCTTCTGTTTCTGATGGCAATCAGGAAGCAATTCCAGCTGGTCTCCCGGTGCCGGGCGCGTATTGTTGGAAGTCCGATCATGCTGGTCTGCTGTGAGGCGGCTTTCTGCGGCATGCTGGTCATCTGCCTGTTCGGCAATCTGCTTTGGGACAAGGCGTTTTGGTTCGTCTGGGTGTTCCTGGCGTTTGCCATCACGGTTCAGACCAGCAAGATTTCCCGGGAAGGAAGCCTCGCCCGAGGGGTGCGAGCGATTTAGTGGCAGTTTGTTCCCTGAGGGAGATGCCGCCGGCACCACGGCTGCAATCTGCACGATGTTGGGGTAGCAACATTTGCCTTCGGCTGGCATCAATGCCACGAGCCAGAGGAAGAAGGGAAGTCGAGCGGCACGGGAATATGAGAGAAGGAGCGGTCGTCGATGAAGCCAGTTGCCACGCATTCTCAGAATATGAGGGTCGCAGACATCAAAATAGAGCTCGAAGGGGGAAAGGTCGGGCGGGATATGCACCAACTGATCGCCGAATTGCTGGAGTTGAGATCTAACTAGCGGCTTCTGGCCGTAAGCGAATTTGCTAAGGCAATTATAGGGTTCCTGAATTTTATGCCACGCGCGCGACGCATCGCCCAAAACATATTGTCGAATTGGTTGGCACTGGCCGTGACCACGGTGGCCGGTTTCTTCCTGTCGCCTTATGTCGTCCACCATCTCGGAAACCTGACTTACGGCGTTTGGGTGATTATCGGCTCGCTGGTCTCGTACATGGGCCTGCTCGACCTGGGACTGCGCGGCGCAGTCACGCGCTTCGTGTCCAAGGGCGTGGCCCAGAATGACCACGAAGAATCCAGTCAGGCCGTCTCCGGCGCCCTCTGGATACGCCTCTGGATCAGCCTGGCCATTATGGCGGCCGGCCTGGTGCTGTCGGTCGTACTGCAGCATATCTTCGTCATCCCGCCGGAGCTTCAGCAGGCGGCGCGGATCGCGGTCCTGGTCACGGCAATCACGGTGGCCATCAATCTCTGGTGTGGGGTCTTCGGCGGGGTCCTGGTTGCTTTACATCGCTACGATTTGACCAGCGCGGTTTCCATTTTGCAGACCTGCGCGCGCGCCGCCGGTATTGTGTATCTGCTGCGGTCCGGACACGGCATCCTGGCTCTGGCCTTGTGGGATTTGTGCAATTCGGTGCTGGCCAATGCAGCGCTCATCTTCTTCTGCTTCCATGTGTACCCGGATCTCAAGATCGTCTTTGGCACGCCCGGCCGGGCCACCCTGGCCAAGCTCTGGAACTATAGTTTCTGGGCGTTCTTAATCAACGTGGCTATCCAGGTGACCTACTACACCGACAACCTGGTAGTGGGCGTATTCCTGTCCCCGGGCGCGGTCACCCTGTACGCTATCGGCGGACTCCTCATCGCGTACGCGCGCCAGATCGTCAACTCGATGACCACGACGTTTACGCCGTTGGCCAGCTCCTTCGAGGCCGAGGGCAGGTACGACAATCTGCGCCGGTTGGTGATTCATGGCACCCGGGCTGCCCTGATCGTCTCCCTGCCCATCGAAGTGGCGTTGTTCTTTCGTGGGCACACCTTCATCCGCTTGTGGATGGGCGAGCAGTACGCCGGGCCCTCGGGAACAGTGATGAAGATTCTTCTGCTTTCGGTGGTCATCGCTTCGGCGAACACCACCGGTGGAGGCATCGTCTACGGAATGGAGAAGCACAAGCGTCTGGCCTGGTGGGCGATTATGGAAGCGGCCGCCAACTTCGTGCTCAGTATCATTCTGGTGCGCCGCATCGGGATCTACGGCGTCGCCTGGGGTACCACCATCCCGAGCGTTCTGATTGAACTGATCCTGTGGCCGCGCTTCATCTGCAAACTGGTTGTTATTCCGGTGCGAGCCTATCTGTGGCAGACCTGGCTCCGCACCTCGTTGGCCATCGTCCCCTTCGGCGTGGCCTGCGCCCTGGCGGAGCGCTTTTGGCCTACCCACAATCTGTTCTTTTTCTTCCTGCAGATCGCGGTCATCCTTCCCCTGGTGCCGCTTACGTTGGCGCTGGTGTTTTGCAACGAAGTTGTAGCCCACACGCGACGTGGATAAAGCGCCGCGGCCAAGAGCAATCGCCTGAATACCGAGGCCTATGAGCCTGTCAACAACCACGCTTGGGTAAGTCGGAGTGATTGCGCTGGTGCCGGACCGGTGGGGTCCGCAGTGGATGGACCGGCATCACGTGCTTAGCCGTCTGACCAGTTATTTCCACGTGGTCTGGATGCACCCAGCCAGGATGGCGGCATTGTTGTCGAGGCTGCGCCCCGTTCCGGCCGACTCCGGCCGATGATGCGCCATGCCGGCAGGGCTGCAGGTATACGAGCCTGGATTTCTGGCTGCCCCGGCTGGGGCGGCCGGACTGGCTGGCGCGGTTTACGTCGCGACAGCGCGCTTAAGCAGGCGTAGCAAGCTGTTGCGCGCCCAGGGCTGCACCAAGATCGTGCTGTATCTTTGTGGGCTGAATTCGCGCGAAGCTCTGGAAAACATGCCGCACGATTTCAGCATCTACAACGTGAGCGATGAGTATTCATTTTCCTCGAATGAGGTGGCAGTGTCGGCCAACGGAGCGACACGGCTGCTCGAATCGGTCGGGCAGGTCTACCTCACCTCTCCGGCGCTGATGAAAAAAAGAGGACTCATTCAATCCCCATACCGACTCCGTGCCCGCCGGAGTGGATTACTGGCAGTATGCCACTCCCGTGCCCGAACCCGAAGAATGCGGCCATCCCTTATCCCAGGATAGGCTATGTGGGACACCTAAAGAGCAGGCTGGACTGGCCTTTGATGCTCGAATTGAGTGCCAGTTCACCCCCATTGGTCGTTTGTGTTTGTCGGCCCCAAGAGCTCCGCATCCCACAGATGGAGGCCGCGCTGCGGCAAATGTCCCGCCGGCTCTAATGTCTACTTTCTCGGTGGGAGGCCGGCGGAAGAACTTGGGCGGCTATCCGCAGCATTTTGACGTCAGCATCATGCCCTATCGTGGTCGATGACTACACGAAGTATATTTATCCCTTGAAAAATGCACGAATATCTGGCCAGCGGCCGGCCCGTGGTCTCTACTCCCATCCGTTCGGTCATAGAGTTCAGGAATGTCGATCGATATCTGCGGCGGGCCGCGAGGAGTGGTCAAATGCGATCGAACGTGCTTTTCGGACGGAAGAAAACACCCCCGGCGTTGCGCGGAACGTCAAGCGTGCGGCCAGCGAGTACGACTGGGATCCTCTGGTTGAAAAAATTGCCCGAAGCATCACTGAGCGCTTGGGCATTTAGCCGCCAGCCTCCGGGATGTTGGGCACGGAGCCAGTGGTCATGCGGTCGTCTTAAGCTCTTTCTAAACCTCAATCATTCGCTCTGACTTCAGCGCCGGAAGATGCTCTGCAGCCGGTAGAGCCTAGTAACGCCGCCGTCCCGGCGGCCCATGGCGGGCGGAAAGCCCGCCAGAGCTACTTACCAAGGTAACGGCTGGAGACGGAGGCGGCCTCTGGCGATGGTTGCCGGTATCGTAGAATGTCAGCAGAACCCCAGCACCGAGACATCGAGCCGTCTGTCTTAATCATCACTATGGGGCATCACTACAGGTGATGTGACGTCGCACTGACTTATGGGACAAAGGATTCTCATCACCGGAGCTAACGGCTTTATTGGCTCACACTTATGCAACCGGCTGGGTCAGGAACAGGCGGAGGTTCGTGCGGTTATCGGAATCAACGTCCAGCCAAACAGGGAAGCGCTCGTTGGTGGCGGGCTGATCTGTCGGACGTGGCGTCGGTGATCGCATCAGGCCTGCTCTTCCTGGTCTCCTGCAGCAGCAGTAGTTTGTCTGGCGGCGGTGGCGCGAGCGGAGTTACGCCCGCAGGAACGTACATCATCATAGTCACCGGCACGTCCGGAACACTGCCAGCGCAAAAACACAACCTTCACGCCGACCGTTCAATGATTCCCATTCATTGTGTCCTCCCCGAACATCGTGGGCAACACTTCTCGTAGTCTTACACTTAATGAGCGGACCCGGAAAGTGAGGCAAAGATAAACAGTGATTCTTCTTGGCTACTTTCAGCTAAGGCTGAATTCCGCGGTCCCCGGCTCCGGAACTGGAGTTACCGACGTATGCAAGGTTTTTCACTTTCGGATATTTCGACCTCGGTCAAAGGAAGGTAAAGCCCTTATTTGCAGCTACTTGTATTAGTTTGTCTTGGAGGCTGAGCTGCACTTCAGGAGACTAAGGCAGGCAAGACACTTGAAAAGTCTACCGGTTACCTTTGCTTAATAGCGGGGTCTGGTGGAATCCCAAGAGGACCATCGAGTTCTTGTGGGGGCGAGTGTTCAAGTCGCCCGGAACAACGCGAGCACAGCACAGGGGATTGAGCGGAATGCATTTCACAAAGGCTTCAGTTGGCAGCGCTTGGATCATTGATCCCAGCCCCCATCGCGATGATCGCGGCCACTTCCAGCGGGCGTGGTGCGTGCGGGAATTCGAGCAGCAAGGCATAGGGTTCCTTCCGGTGCAGGCAAACATGCAGTTCAGCGTCCGCAAGGGCACGGTTCGAGGCATGCACCTTCAAGTAGCGCCTGCCCTTGAGGCGAAGCTGGTTCGCTGCACTCGAGGCGCTGTGTTCGACGTGGCGCTCGACCTGCGGCCGGATTCACCCTCGTATGGCGAATGGTGCAGTGTGGAACTCACCGCCGAGAACGGCCGTATGCTGTACGTTCCTGAGAACTGCGCTCACGGTTTCCAGAGCATCGAGGAGCACTCCGAGGTCTTGTACCTGACCTCCGCCTTTTATGCTCCAGAGGCAGTTCGGGGGATACGATTTGACGATCCGGTTTTCGGCATTCGGTGGCCGCTGCCCGTGACCTCTATCTCCGAACAAGATCGCAACTGGCCTCTGAGCCAGGCCCACAGTTCCATGCCGACCAGAAACAGCTTAAAGGAGAGATCCCTGTGAACGTAGATACTGCTCTTTTAGAGCGCGAAAAAGCAGGCAAGCCGATACGGGTGGGCATCATCGGGGCTGGCGCGACGGGCCGTGCTATCGCCTTGCAACTGGGAACCCCGGTCGCCGGCATGCGGCTTGTCGCCATCTCGAACCGCACCCCAGCGCATGGCGAACGGGCTTTTCGGGAGGCGGGATTTCGGGAATGGCGGCATGCGGAGTCGGCGCGTCAAGCGGAAGCGCTAATCGACCAGGGAGTGCCGGTGTTGACGGATGATCCGTCGGTTGTGACCACCTGCGATGCGGTCGACATTGTTGTGGAAGTGACGGGCACAGTTGAGGCCGCAGCCCATGTAGTACTGCAGGCTGATTGAGCACGGAAAACACGTAGTGTTGGTCAATGCGGAGCTGGACTCTTTGGTCGGGCCGATTCTTAAAGCAAAGGCAGATGCAGCCGGCGTGGTGATCACGCACACTGACGGGGACGAACCCGGAGTCGCGATGACTTTGCTGCGTTATCTCCGCTCTCTGGGACTTCGTCCGGTAGCCGCGGGCAACATCAAGGGTATGGTCGACCACTATCGCACGCCGGAAACGCAGCGAGGGTGGGCTGAGAAATACGACCAGGATGTGCGCAAGGTCACTTCTTTTGCGGATTCCACGAAGCTGTCCATGGAAACTACAGTTATTTCCAACGCCACTGGCTTTCATGTGGGACGTCGCGGCATGTATGGGCCGGCCTGCAAGTATGTCCGGGAGATTGCCAACCTCTTGCCCGCCGAACAATTGCTCAGCACCGGTCTGGTGGATTACACCGTGGGCGCCGCCCCTCTCACCGGAGCCTTTGTCATCGTCCATGAAGACTCGCCACTGAAGATAGCGCAACTCGCCTACTACAGACTCGGTGATGGACCATTTTTCGTCTTCTACACACCGTTTCACCTGCCGCACATTCAGATTCCGTCTACGATCGGTCGCGCCGTAATTCACCGCGATGCCACCGTTGCCCCGCTGGCCGGCCCGGTCTGCGAAGTGCTGAGCATGGCCAAGCGCGATTTGAAAGCCGGTGAGCGTCTGGACGGCGTAGGAGGGTTTTGCACCTATGGACTTATCGACAATCGGGCTGCAGTCCGAGCCGTGGACGCCTTGCCCATTGCCTTGTCGGAAGGATGTATTTTGCGGAGAGATATTTCCAAAGATGCCGTGATTTCATTTGCTGACGTCGACTCCCCGGATGGACGGCTGGTGGAGACGCTCTGGCGGGAACAGAATGCGCGCTGGCCTCTGGAAACCACTGCATTTCAGCCCCCAAGCCGGCAGCTTGAGCCAGTGATTGCAGGTTGAGCATTCGTATGGGCGGCCTGTTGGCAGGCACGTACGCAAATAAGTAAGTAAAGACTCAGTAAGGAGCGGTTCTTTATGCCAAATGTTGTCATCCTGGGAAGCGGAATGGCCGGTTTCGGGGCTGCCTATAAGCTTCACCAAGAAGGCATTACCCCAACCATGTACGATAAAAACGGCTATCACGGCGGTCATACAGCGTCATTCCGCCATGACAGCGGATTTATCTTTGATCTGGGGCCGCACATTTCGTTTACGAAAGATACCCGCATCCAGGATTTGTTCGCCGACAGCGTAGACCAGTTGTATGAAACGATGCAGGTCAACCTGAACAACTATTGGCGAGGCTACTGGCCTCAGCATCCTGTGCAGCAGCATCTGCACGGCCTGCCGCAGGATGTCATCGTGAAAGTGATCAGCGATTTTGTCGAGGTGCAACAAAGACCGGAAGGGCCCATCAACAACTACGCCGATTGGCTGCTGGCGAGTTTTGGCCGGAGTTTTGCCGAGCTCTTCCCCATGCAGTACACGCGAAAATATCACCTCACCAGCGCCGAGAACATGAGCACAGATTGGCTGGGGCCACGCATTTATCGGCCCAGCCTGGAAGAGGTGCTGCGCGGCGCCCTTTCGGCTTCAACTCCGACCGTTCATTACATTACCCACTTCCGCTATCCGACACAGGGCGGATTCGTATCTTACTTGAAAAGATTTGTTTCCCTGGGCAACCTGCGGCTGAATCACGAACTGACCTCGATCGATCCGCGGGCGCACGAACTCAGCTTCTCGAACGGTACGGTCGCAAACTACGACGTGCTGGTTTCTTCGGTGCCGCTGCCGGATTTGGTTCGCATGATCCAAGGAACGCCACAGCACGTACTGGATGCGGCGGCCCGGCTAGCTTGCTCGACTTGCGTACTGGTGAACATCGGAGTGGATCGCGAGGACCTCTCGAGCCACCACTTGACCTACATCTACGATGAGGATATCTGCTTCACCCGCCTCAGCTTTCCGCACATGTTTTCCCCTAACAATGCTCCCGCGGGCACAGGCAGCATTCAAGCAGAAGTGTACTTCTCGGACAAGTACAAACCCCTGACTGGCAAGCCCGAAGACTGCATTGAACCTGTTATTGCAGACCTCCGCCGCTGCGGGTTGCTGCGCGACAAAGATCGTGTGGTGTTCCGCAACGCAAGATTGCTGCGATATGCCAATATCATCTTTGACCTGGAGAGGGCGGAAGCGCTGAAGACAGTCCACGCCTACCTCGACGATCTGGGAATTGCCTACTGTGGCCGTTATGGAGATTGGGGCTACATGTGGACGGACGAGAGTTTCATTAGCGGCGAGAAGGCCGCCGAACGGGCACTTGTATCGTGCGCGGTTTAGTGGCTCGTGCGTAAGAAGCGTGGCTCATAAGAAGTGTGGCCCAAGGGTTGAAGAATTCTAAGCAGCGAATGGAGTTCGGCAGCCAGGAGGATTGCAATGAAGGTCGTACTGTTCTGCGGCGGGTTGGGAATGAGAATCCGGGAGGCGAGCGAGAATGTTCCCAAGCCGATGGTCCGCGTGGGGGAACGGCCCATTCTGTGGCACGTGATGAAATACTACGCCCATTTCGGCCACAAAGACTTCATTCTCTGCCTGGGTTACCAAGCCGAGGTGATCAAGAATTACTTTGTCAACTACAACGAATTCATGTCCAACGACTTCGTCCTGTCGAATGGGGGCAAAGATCTGCGGGTCTTCAATTCTGACATTCACGATTGGACCATCACATTTGTCAACACCGGAGTGAATGCAAACATCGGGCAAAGATTGAAGGCCGTCGAGCCCTATCTTCAAGGGGAAGAAACGTTCCTCGCGAACTATAGCGACAACCTCACCGATTTTCATCTTCCCAAGCTCATCGAACGCTTTCACGAGCAGGACAAGACGGCAGCTTTTCTCTGCGTGCGACCCAGCCTGACCTGCCACTACGTCTCGATGGCAGAGGGGGGACTCATTGAGGAAATCAAGACCATGGGCGAGTGCGACCTTCTGATCAATGGCGGGTATTTCGTTTTCAAGCGGTCCATTTTTGACTACATCAAGGATGGCGAGGAACTGGTGCAGGAACCGTTGCACAGGCTCATTCAAGAAAAACGCGTGATGGGCTATGCCTACAATGGTTTCTGGAAAAGCATGGATACGTTCAAAGAGAAGCAAGAGCTGGACGATTTGCAGAGCAAAAATATGGCTCCGTGGGAACTCTGGAAGCGACCCAACACTGCGAGCGCGGCGCCTGGTGAAGACGCGCCGGAAAAAGATGGCATGCAGACCTATCCTCTCGAGTCAGCTGAAATAAGGCTCTCAGTCAACTCTCTCCCAACTCCCTCGTCGGTCAAAACCTCAGTCTGAATTTCGTCCACGTTTTAAGCGAGGCGCATAAATTATGAATATGAATGGCAGCAAGCCTAAGGTAACCATCGCAGTCCCCGTTTATAACGGCGATAATTTTCTGGCCGAGACGCTGGACTCCATACTTACGCAGACTTTCCAGGATTTTGAAGTAATCATCGCTGACAATGGATCCACGGATGGCACCGAGAAAATTTCCCGCGAGTATGCAGCCCGGGACTCGCGCATCCAAATTCATCGCAGTGAAGTGAATCTTGGGGTCACGCTGAATTTCATACGCGTAGTCGGGCTTTCTTCTGCGGAGTATTTCATGTATCTGGCGCACGATGACAAGTTGGCTCCGTCCTTTCTTGAACAGTGCGTAGCCGTTCTCGATACCCATCCCGATGTCGCGCTGTGTTATCCCAAGGCCATCGAGATTGACACCCAGGGAAATGCTTTATACAAAAAGGAGCAATTCCTGGACGCCGACTCTCCCCGTCCACACAAACGGTTCCGGCAGATGATTCGCATGGATCACAACTGCGAAAGCCAGTTCGGACTTATGAGAACGGATGTGTTGAAGAAGACTGTGATTTTCGCACCGATTCCGGATGGTGATCGCATCATGCTGGCTGAAGTTAGCCTCCATGGGAAGTATTATCGGGTTTCCGATTATTTGTTCCTGCACCGTGAACACCCGCACAGGACCCTCAATGTCTTTCCCACGAGATTTGATCGATTGCCCATGTACCTTGTGCCGCAACAGGCCGGCAAGCTGATCCTTCCTTACTTCGCCGAGTTCTTTGAATACTTGCGCTGCATACGTCGGGCGCCGCTTAAGTTTACTGAGCGGCTTGCCTGTTACGGAGAAATGCTGAGATGGGTCAAGGACAACCAGCGAAGGCTGGTGGGCGATGTGCTCTACGTGTTCAAACGCTTTGTCAAACGGATGCTGGGGATTCAAGCGCGTCCGAGTGTGGCGCATTGATTGCGACTCTACCCAGATCAGGACGTGCCATGTCTAGCGGTGACTGGAACTGGAAGGACCACAGAGTTTTCGTAACTGGAGCCACAGGATTTATTGGCTCATGGCTCGTCAGGCGCTTGCTTGAACAAGATGCCTATGTCGCGGTTCTTATCCGCGATTGGGAACCGCAAAGTCAGCTCATTCGCAGCGGTGACGTCAATCGCACCCGGGTGGTGAATGGCCCCCTGGAGGACTACGGCACGCTGGAGCGAGCCATCAACGAACACGAGACCGATACCGTGTTCCATTTGGGCGCGCAGACCCTGGTGGGGATGGCCATGCGCAGCCCACTGCAAACCTTTGAGTCCAATATTCGCGGAACCTACAATCTTCTCGAAGCTTGCCGCGTTCACAGCGGCCTGGTGCAACGCGTTGTGGTGGCCAGCAGCGACAAGGCCTATGGCGAGGCGGAAAGACTGCCCTATACCGAAGACATGCCGCTGCAGGGCCGTCACCCCTACGATGTCAGCAAGAGCTGCCCGGACCTGATTGCCCTCACCTATGCCCAAAGCTACAATCTGCCCGTTTCCATCACCCGCTGCGGTAATGTCTACGGAGGCGGCGACCTCAATTGGGCCCAGTTGATGCCGAGCGTGATCCGGAGCGTGCTGGCAAGCGAGCGGCCGGTTTTGCGCAGCGACGGCAGCAACACGCGCGACTATATATTCGTGTCTGACGTGGTCAATGCCTATATGCTGCTGGCTTCACGGACCGGAGAAAAAGCAATTCAGGGCCAGGCCTTCAACTTTGGCCTGGAGAGCCGGACGACCGTGCTGGAGATGACTCGCGCCGTGCTGCGCCTGATGGGGCGGACGGACCTGGAACCCAAAATCCTAAACAGCGCCAGGGGAGAGATCAAAGACCAGTCGCTGGATTCCACAAAAGCCAGACGCGAACTGGGATGGTCCCCCACCTACACGCTGGAACAGGGATTGAAGGAAACCATTGCCTGGTACCGGGACTACCTGGGCCAGACGGGAACGCGATAGTCGGCTGCCCGCCGCGATATCCAAGCTTAGGAACATATCCATGCTGGACCTGAACTTTTCAAGCGCAGCCGGTTCGACGCGCAAGATACTTTGCCTAGGCGCGCACGCCGATGATATTGAGATCGGCTGCGGAGGGACTGTGCTCCGCTGGCTGGGTGAGCAGGAGAACCTGGAATTCCGCTGGGTGGTGTTGAGCTCGGATGAGAAACGGAAGAAGGAAGCGCTCAAGGGCGCCAATCTCTTCCTGCAAGGGGCGCGCAAGAAAAAGATTCTGGTGGAGAGCTTCCGCGACGGGTTTTTCCCTTACATAGGGGCGGAAATCAAGGAATACTTCGAAGGCCTCAAGAAGAATTTCTCCCCCGACATCGTCCTGACTCATTACCGCGATGACCGGCACCAGGACCATCGCCTGGTTTCCGATCTCACCTGGAACACCTTTCGCAGCCAGCTCATTCTGGAATACGAAATCCCTAAGTATGACGGGGATCTCGGCCAGCCCAATTTGTTCGTTCGCCTGAGTGAGCCGGTGTGCCAAAGAAAGATCGACCACATTCTGGGTGCGTTTGTGACTCAGACCACCAAACACTGGCTTACGGAAGATACCCTGCGAGCGATGATGCGGCTCCGGGGCGTGGAATCCGCGTCTCCGGAGAAATACGCGGAAGCCTTCTATTGCAGAAAAATGATCCTGTAGCCGGGCGGGTGACTCCTGTTGTCCAGAGCGGGGTTTGGCTCGCTATTTCTCTGGTCTCTTCCTTGAGCGACTCTTGACAGACCCGGTTTAGCACGCTAAGATTCCTCGACACTTTCTCTGTGCAACCGTACGTCGCCCTCCCCTCGACTTCTTAACATTTATTGGTGTCGGTGTCGCCGCTCCGTGACGCTTCCCAGGGCGTGACGGGCGACCAAACTCAAGCTTAATGAACTTTCATGAGGTGGTAGGTCATGTCTCCCAGTGTGATTATCCGTGTGGCTAGGACCGTTCTACTGCTATCGCTTGTGCTTGGAATGTGTGTGTCCGGAGCGTTGGGTCAGGCCGATCTTTATGGTCAGTGGAGCACCTCGTCCTATTCGATGCCGATCAACCCGGTTCACACCGCATTGCTGCGCAATGGCAAGATCTTGGTGGTTGCAGGCTCCGGGAATTGTCCCGCCTCACAATCAGGTTGCCCCTCCGGATCGCCTTACGGTGCTTCGAATCACTCCGGTGCATTGGTGTTGGACCCAGTGGCCCAGAGTATTACGCAGTATTCCCTGTCGTGGGACATGTTTTGCAATAGCATGACTGTACTCGCCGACGGGCGAGTGTTCATCGATGGCGGCACGCTGCAATACGATCCCTTTCTGGGTTCTCAGAAGGCTGCGATTTTCGATCCTTCCACCAATGCATTTACCGACGTGCAGAGCATGGCACATGGCCGTTGGTATCCCACGGTGACATTGCTGGGTGACGGCCGGGTCATGGCCTTTGCCGGGAGCAACGAGACTAGCGGGAGCACGAATAGTGCCGTGGATCTTTATACGGTGGGCTCGGGATGGGCCTCCCAGACCAGCTCATCATGGACTCCGCCGCTCTATCCCCGGATGCATCTCCTGCCCAGCGGCAATGTGTTTGTTTCCGCACCCAACTCCACAACCTACATGTTTAATCCGACCACCAAGGCGTGGTCGACGGTAGGTAACACCAAGTCGGGGATCTCGCGGACCTACGGTTCGTCGGTACTTCTGCCATTGACTCCGGCCAACAACTACGACCCCAGGGTGATGATTCTGGGGGGAGGTGTTCCCACCGCGACCTCCACCACGGAGATCATCGACCTGGGGGCCAGTAGCCCGTCGTGGGCCTACGGGCCGAACATGACGCAGGCGCGGGTGGAAATGGATGCCGTGCTTTTGCCCACAGGAACGGTTTTGGCTCTGGGGGGCTCGTCCACGGACGAGAACGCGTCGACCGCCAGTCTGAATGCGGATTTATACGATCCCGACGGCAACCGTTTTTCCTCCGCCGGGGCCAATACGTACGCCCGTCTGTATCACACGGTGGCGCTGCTCCTGCCCGATGCTACGGTGTGGCTGGCCGGCGGCAATCCCCAGCGCGGGAGCTACGAGCAGCACGTGGAGATCTACCAGCCGGCATACTTGTTCACGCGGGATGGAAATAATAACGTGGTGGCGGCGACGCGACCGGCCATCAGCAGCGTTCCCGGCACCATCAACTGGAACGGCCAGTTCACGGTTACGACACCGGATGCGGCCAACATTTCGCAGGCGGTGCTGGTGCGTCCAGGTTCTTCGACGCATGCGTTTGACATGGATCAACGTCTGGTGGAGCTGAATTTCACGGTGGGGTCAGGGACACTGACGGTGAGCGGACCACCTAATGCGAACATCGCGCCCCCGGGATATTACATGCTGTTCCTGATCAACACTCAGGGAGTGCCGTCGGTGGCGAAATTTCTGTTGCTGAATGGCGCGGCGAACCCGGCCCCGAACCCGGCGTCGGTGAGCCCATCGTCGGGGACGACAGCGGGCGGGACGCCGGTGACGATTACGGGTACGGGGTTTCTGGCGGGAGCGGCAGTGAAGTTTGGGGGGACGTCAGCCACAGGGGTGAGCGTGAGCAACAGCACGACCATCACGGCGACGACACCGGCGCATGCGGCTGGGGCCGTAAACGTGGTGGTGACCAACACGGATAATCAGAGCGGGACGCTGAACAACGGGTACACGTACACGACGAGCGGGGGGGGCGGAGGGATTGGGTTTGTGCAGTCGAATTCGGGGCCGAGCACGATCCAGGCATCGAACACGACGGTGGCGGTGACTTACCCGGTGACGCAGACGGCGGGAGATACGAACATCGTGGTAGTGGGTTGGGGAGACACCAGTTCGACGATCAGTTCGGTGACGGACAACCGGTTGAACAGCTATGCGCTGGCAGTGGGTCCGACGAGCGGGACGGGGCTGAGGCAGTCGATTTACTATGCCCCGAACATTGCCGGAGGCAGCACGACGGTGACGGTGACGTTCAACAAGGCAGCGGCGTATCCGGATGTGCGGATTCTGGAGTACGGTGGCCTGGACACGAGCGTACCCCTGGATAAGTCAGTGGGAGCGGCGGGGACAGGAACGACGGCGAACAGCGGGACGGTGAGCACGACGACGGCGAGCGAACTGATCTTCGGAGCGGGCACGAGCGGGACGAAGTTCACGGCCGCGGGCAGCGGCTTCACGTCGCGGATGATCAACCTGTACGGCAACATTGCGGAGGACAAGACGGTGGCCAGCACCGGCAGCTACAACGCCACGGCAACCGACGCATCCGGAGTGTGGGTGATGCAGGTGGCCACGTTCCGTGCCAGCGGTCAAGGTACATCGAATCCGGCGCCGACGGTGAATGGCATTGGGCCGTCCTCAGGGACGACAGCGGGCGGGACGCCGGTGACGATTACGGGTACGGGTTTTCTGGCGGGAGCGACGGTGAAGTTGGGGGGGACGTCGGCGACGGGCGTGAGCGTGAGCAACAGCACGACGATCACGGCGACGACGGCGGCACACGCGGCGGGCGCGGTGGATGTGGTGGTGACCAACAGCGACAGTCAGAGCGGGACGCTGTCGCAGGGGTATACCTATACGACGCCGGTGAATCCGGCGCCGACGGTGACTTGCATCGCGCCGTCCGTCGGGAACGACAGCGGGCGGGACGCCGGTGACGATCACGGGAACGGGCTTCCTGGCGGGAGCGAGCGTGAGTTTGGGCGGAACAGCGGCGACCGGAGTGAGCGTGAGCAACAGCACGACCATCACGGCGACGACGCCGGCGCATGCGGCGGGGCGGTAAACGTGGTGGTGACCAACACTGACAATCAGAGCGGGACGTTGAACAACGGGTATACGTACACGACGAGCGCGGGGGGGCGGAGGGATTGGGTTTGTGCAGTCGAATTCAGGGCCGAGCACGATCCAGGCAACGAACACGACAGTGGCGGTGACTTACCCGCGTGGCGCAGACGGCGGGAGATACGAACATCGTAGTAGTGGGGTGGGGAGACACCAGTTCGATGATCAGTTCGGTAACGGACAACCGGTTGAACAGCTAAGCGCTGGCAGTGGGGCCGACGAGCGGGAGCGGGCTGAGGCAGTCGATTTACTATGCCCCGAACATTGCCGGAGGCAGCACGACGGTGACGGTGACGTTCAACAGGGCAGCGGCGTATCCGGATGTGCGGATTCTGGAGTACGGTGGGCTGGACACGAGCGAACCCCTGGATAAGTCAGTGGGAGCGGGGACAGGGACGACGGCGGCAGCGCCACGGTCAGCACGACGACGGCGAGCGAACTGATCTTCGGGGCCGGGAGCAATGGGGACGGGTTCAGCGGGGCGGGCACAGGCTTCACGCTGCGCATGATCGACTACTACGGCAACCTTGGGGAAGACAAGACGGTAAGCAGTACAGGCAGCTACAACGTCAGCGCACCTTTGAAAAAGTCGACGGTATGGGTGATGCAGATGGCCACCTTCCGAGCGGCGCCTTAACCAGAGCGGCCTGTGTATTCAGGCACGAGTGGGACAAAATTCACGGGTGCGGGGAGTGGATTCACCTCGCGGATGATCAACCTGTACGGCAACATTGCAGAAGACAAAACAGTGAATGCCACGGGAAGCTACAACGCCACGGCGACCGAGAGTTCGGGAGTCTGGGTGATGCAGGTCGGCCACCTTCAAGGCCGTTCCTTAAGGACGAAACGTACGGCAGGGTGGCGTGTCGGTTTCGGCGGAGCGTCCGAATTTGCGCCAGGCAGCACAAGTCGACAACCGGAATGCAGGTGACAAAATTGACCTTTAAAGCTGTAACCAAAGCGTCATGGGTAGCAGGAGCGTAACGCCAGGAGCATGATCCCTCCCCCAGGCCTCGACGAGTGCCGTTTTTGCATGTCGCTTGAAGGTCCCAGGCCCAGATTTGATCGAATTGAGAGTGTAGAGAGGTGGACCATGTATCCCAGTATCCGTGAAAAAGTTACGGAAACTGTGTTTGGGATACTCGTGGTACTCGTAGCGCTGGTTCCCGGAGCGTGGGGTCAGGCGGATGTTCAGGGGCAATGGAGCACTCTTCCCTATCTAATGCCCACGAATTCGGTCCACGCTGCACTTCTTTACAACGGCAAAGTGCTAATCATCGCCGGCTCGAAGAGGACGGATGGGACTCCAAGCAAGGAGGCGGCGCTCTGGGACCCGCAAGCCGGAACCATCACGACCCAGTCCACGAGCTAGTACATGTTCTGCAACGGGATGGTGCCGTTTGCCGATGGCCGTATGCTCATCGCTGGCGGCAAAATTCAAAGCAACCCGTTCCTGGGAAGTTCGCAGGCTGCGATTTACGATCCTGCCACGAATACTTTTGCTCTTACGGCAAACATGGCCCATGGCCGGTGGTATCCGACGCTGACTACGTTGAGCGATGGCCGGATCATGACTTTTTCCGGACTGAACGAGACAATGGGGCCACCAATACCACGGTGGAGTTCTACACCTTAGGATCAGGATGGAGTCCCCAGTACATGGCTAATTGGACGCCTCCGCTCTATCCCCGGATGCATCTTCTGCCCAGCGGCAATGTCTTCTACTCCGGGTCGGCGTCCCCGAGCCGTCTGTTTAATCCAACGACCCAGGCCTGGACGACGGTGGCCAACACCAATCTGGCACTGCGCACATATGGTTCGTCGGTGCTGCTGCCATTGACTCCGGCCAACAACTACGGGCCCAAAGTGATGCTCCTGGGGGGAGGAGTTCCAACCGCGACGGCCACGACTGAGATCATCGATCTGGGGGCGAACAGTCCGGCATGGCAGTCGGGACCGGACATGAGCCAGGCGCGCGTGGAAATGGATGCTGTGCTTCTGCCCACGGGAAAAATTCTGGCCTTGGCCGGCTCATCCACTGACGAAGACGCGAGTACGGCGAGTCTGAATGCCGATCTCTACGATCCCGACATGAATTCTTTTTCCTCAGCCGGCAAGAATACCTATCCCCGTCTGTATCACACGGTGTCACTGCTCCTGCCCGATGCGACAGTATGGCTGGCTGGGAGCAATCCCTCCTCAGGCGTCTACGAGCAGCACATGGAGATCTACAAGCCGGCGTACCTGTTCACACGGGACGGGAACAACAACGTGGTGGCGGCGACGCGGCCGACGATCACGAGTGCCCCGAGCACCATCCATTGGAACGCCCAGTTTTCGGTTTCCACGCCGGAGCGGCCAATATTGCCTCGGCGGTCCTGATGCGCCTAGGCTCTTCCACTCACGGGTTCGACATGGAAGCACGTCTGGTGGGACTGAATTTAACCGCAGGATCGGGAACGTTGACCATCACGGGCCCCCAATGCGAACATCGCGCCGCCGGGATATTACATGCTGTTCCTGATCAACAATACTGGCGTCCCCTCAGTGGCGCCTTTTGTGTTGCTGAATAGTTCTGGAGCGCCGCCACCGAACCCGACGTCAGTGACACCTGCCTCCGGGTCGGCGAACGGTGGAACTCCCGTGACCATCACGGGAACGGGCTTTTCAGCCGGCGCAACTGTGAAATTCGGCGGAGCGTCCGCGACTAATGTAAACGTCGTCGGCAGTACCTCGATCACGGCGACGACGCCGGCGCACGCAGCGGGAGCGGTGGACGTGGTGGTAAAGAACACTGACAACCAGACGGGAACGTTGAGCGGCGGCTATACCTACACCTCGAGCACGGGCGGGGGCGGGATTGGGTTTGTGCAATCGAACTGGGGACCGACCACGTTTCAACCGTCTCTGGCGACATTGGGGGCGAGTTTCAGCGCGGCGCAGACGGCGGGCAATCTGAACATCGTAGTGGTGGGGTGGGGAGACGTGAGGTCATTGGTGAGCACGGTAACGGACAGCCGCGGAAACACGTATAGCCCGGCGGGAGGGACGGTGACGGGGAGCGGGTTGCGGCAGGCGATCTACTATGCCAAGAACATTGCGGGGGGAAGTAACACGGTGACGGTGACATTCAATCAGGGGGCGGTGTATCCCGACATCCGTATTCTGGAGTACAGCGGGCTGGATACGAGCAATCCCTTGGATGTGACGGCGGTGGGAGCAGGGACGGGGACGACGGCGGCGAGCGCCTCGGCCACGACCACGACGGCGAACGAGCTGATCTTCGGGGCCGGGAGCAATGGGGACGGGTTCAGCGGGGCGGGCACAGGCTTCACGCTGCGCATGATCGACTACTACGGCAACCTTGGGGAAGACAAGACGGTAAGCAGTACAGGCAGCTACAACGTCAGCGCACCTTTGAAAAAGTCGACGGTATGGGTGATGCAGATGGCCACCTTCCGAGCCAGCGCGCAGGCTCCGCCACCTCCGCCACCGAACCCGACGTCGATCTTGCCCACTTCTGGGTCCAGCAATGGCGGAACACCGGTGACGATTACAGGAACGGGTTTCGCGGCGGGAGCGGGAGTGAAATTTGGCGGAAGTTCTGCGACCAATGTAAACGTCGGCAGCAGTACCTCGATCGCGGCGACGACGCCGGCGCACACAGCGGGAGCGGTGGATGTGGTGGTAACGAACAGCGATAGTGAGACGGGTACTTTGAGTGGCGGCTATACCTACACGACGTCTAATCCGGCGCCGGCGGTGACTTCCATCGCGCCGCCGTCGGGAACGACGGCGGGCGGGACACCGGTGACGATTATGGGAACGGGATTTCTGGCGGGAGCGAGCGTAACTCTGGGCGGAACCGCTGCGACCGGTGTAAGCGTTGGCAGCAGTACCTCGATCACGGCGACGACGCCGGCGCACACAGCGGGAGCGGTGGATGTGGTGGTAACGAACAGCGATAGTCAGACGGGTACTTTGAGTGGCTATACCTACACGACGTCTAATCCGGCGCCGGCGGTGACTTCCATCGCGCCGCCGTCGGGAACGACAGCGGGCGGGACACCGGTGACGATTATGGGAACGGGATTTCTGGCGGGAGCGAGCGTAACTCTGGGCGGAACCGCTGCGACCGGTGTAAGCGTTGGCAGCAGTACCTCGATCACGGCGACGAGCCGGCGCACGCAGCGGGAGCGGTGGATGTGGTGGTAAAGAACACTGACAACCAGACGGGAACGTTGAGCGGCGGCTATACCTACACCTCGAGCACGGGCGGGGGCGGGATTGGGTTTGTGCAATCGAACTGGGGACCGACCACGTTTCAACCGTCTCTGGCGACATTGGGGGCGAGTTTCAGCGCGGCGCAGACGGCGGGCAATCTGAACATCGTAGTGGTGGGGTGGGGAGACGTGACGTCATTGGTGAGCACGGTAACGGACAGCCGCGGAAACACGTATAGCCCGGCGGGAGGGACGGTGACGGGGAGCGGGTTGCGGCAGGCGATCTACTATGCCAAGAACATTGCGGGGGGAAGTAACACGGTGACGGTGACATTCAATCAGGGGGCGGTGTATCCCGACATCCGTATTCTGGAGTACAGCGGGCTGGATACGAGCAATCCCTTGGATGTGACGGCGGTGGGAGCAGGGACGGGGACGACGGCGGCGAGCGCCTCGGCCACGACCACGACGGCGAACGAGCTGATCTTCGGGGCCGGGAGCAATGGGGACGGGTTCAGCGGGGCGGGCACAGGCTTCACGCTGCGCATGATCGACTACTACGGCAACCTTGGGGAAGACAAGACGGTAAGCAGTACAGGCAGCTACAACGTCAGCGCACCTTTGAAAAAGTCGACGGTATGGGTGATGCAGATGGCCACCTTCCGAGCGGCGCCTTAACCAGAGCGGCCTGTGTATTGTGCGCGCCGCTGATTTGTATGGGTGGATTCGGTTGCCGAAATCCTGCGGGGCTGGCGTGTTTCGAACCTTGTTGGGGATACATGGTTGGACCAGATTCTCGCGTTTGATCGTCCTCTTCGAGGTTGAGCTTCAGATTTGTGGAACCGGCACTCCTAGTTCTTTCCTGTTACCCTTGTGGTCCGCAAAGCTGATCTGTGCATGCGAGCCCTCAAGGTGCATGGGCCCGGGCATCTCTAAGATACATAGGACACGAAACTAGACGGCTCTGTGCTGGACACTGCACCAGGACCTGATTATAGGAAGTGAGAGAACCAATATGCAAGCCACTCATGACCGGGGTGCAACCACCCTTATTTGGACAGCGATCGGGCTCGGATTTGTCTTGCGCTTCGCCGAGTACTTGATTGATCGATCCCTGTGGGTGGACGAAGCCGATCTTGCGCTAAATATCATGCATCGCTCCTGGATGGGGTTGCTGCAGCCTCTGGACAATCATCAAGGAGCGCCGCTCGCCTTTCTCGCCCTTGAGAAATCTGCTGTGCATTTCTTGGGCGCGAGTGAATACGGGCTAAGGCTGATTCCATTGCTCGCCGGAATCGTTTCGGTCTTCCTGTTCTACCGCCTTGCCGCCAAGACGATTGCTGCGGCGGCCGTCCCTGTCGCGGTAGGTCTTTTTGCTGTGTCGCCTTCTCTGATCTATTACTCCTCTGAAGTCAAACAATATTCTTCTGATGTTGCCGTGGCCGTCCTGCTCTCCTGGCTGGCAATCGAGGGCAGCGCCTCAGAATGGAAACCACTCCGGGTAGCGCTTCTGGGAGCCGTGGGTTCAGCCGCGATCTGGACGTCTCATCCTTCCACATTCGTTCTCGCGGGAATTGGAGCGACAATTGTGGTAGCGCTCGTGGCGCAGAAGAATTGGACTAAGCTGGCCCGCGTTTCGGTGGCGTTCTTCATGTGGGCGGCAAGTCTAGCCGCCTGTTACCTGATTGCGCTTCGGAGGCTGAGTCACGACAATTATCTGCTCGATTATTGGAAGAACAACTTCATGCCTCTCCCCCCTCGCTCCGTGACCGACGCCAAATGGTTTGTGGACAGCTTCTTCGGATTTTTCAGCAGCGCAGCCGGACTGGAATTTACTGGCCTGGCCGCTTTCGTGTTTATCGTGGGCAGCGTTTCCATGTTTCGCACGAATCGCGAGCGCTTGTTCTTGCTGCTAAGCCCCGCGATTGCGACCCTGGCGGCCTCCAGCGTGCACAAATATCCCTTCGGAGGAAGGCTTGCCCTCTTTCTCGTCCCCGCGGCTCTGCTGCTCATGGCGGAGGGCGCAGTGGAAATATCGATGGCAGCGCACGCGCGGTTGCCAGTAATCGGATTGGTTCTCGTCGGCCTGCTATTCCTTGATCCCGCCAGCTATGTGATGCATCATTTCGCCAAGCCGCATGTTGAGATCGCTCGGCCGGGAGTGATGTTTCCGGAAGAGATCAAGCCGGTGATGGCCTACCTGGGGAGTCATGAACAATCGGATGACCTGACCTACTTGTTTTACGGCTCTCAGTCCGCCTGGCAATATTACGCGGAACGCAATGTCGCTCCGCGAGGCAGCATTGTGATGGGGACAGCCTCCGGCGAGGACGCGCACGACTATCAATCTGACCTCGATCGGTTGCGTGGCCGGCGCGCCTGGCTGGTGTTTTCTCATATCCGCGGCGCGGGTGCCGGAGAATCGAAGAAGATTGAGTTTTACCTTGAAAGCATCGGGGGAAAGCGCCTTGACTCTTCGAGCAGTGCCGGTGCCACCACCTATTTGTACGACTTGACCGGAGCGAAACCAGTCCCGGCGACTTCCACTCAATCAGGGGATCGCTGATTTCTCGTTGCACCTGGCGGGCCTTGCCCGGAATGCCCGTCCAAGTCCGACATATTGAACCTGGAGGTTCACTTGCCTTCCAACCCGACTTTCCAAGACATTAACTCCTCGCAAGAGCCGCGCACCACTGCGCTAGATGGGCCAAAGCCGAGGCTGTCGATCGTGATGCCTGTGTACAACGAGCAAGCCACGATCGCCCAAGTAGTTCGTACCGTCCGGGAGGCGGATTCGGGCTTGGAGACAGAGCTCATTATCGTGGACGATTACTCGACTGATGGAACGCGGGAGGTTCTGCGCGAGCTGGAGCAGAAAGCCGGCGGCCGCATCAAGCTTGTGTTTCACGACCGTAACCGGGGCAAAGGAGCTGCTTTGCGTACTGGGTTTGCCAGCGTCAGCGGCGACATCGTGCTGGTGCAGGACGCCGATCTCGAATACGATCCGCAGGATTATCCCCGTCTGTTGGAGCCCATTTTGCGAGGACGCGCCGACGCGGTTTTCGGCAACCGCTTCCATGGCAACTCCCACCGCGTGCTGTATTTTTGGCACTTCCAGGCTAACCGGGTCCTGACCCTTTTGTGCAACATCCTGACCGACTTGAACCTGAATGACATGGAAGTTGGCTACAAGGTTCTCCGCCGGGAGGTGCTCGAAGCCATCACGCTGCGCTCCAACCGTTTCGGCTTCGAGCCCGAGGTCACTATCAAGGTGGCCAAGCTTGGCTGTCGCATCTACGAGGTACCGATCAGCTATCACGGACGTACCTATGCCCAGGGCAAGAAGATCGGATGGAAGGACGGAGTAGCCGCCATCTATCACATGCTGAAGTACCGTTTCTTCGATTAAGCAGGCCATGCAAAGCCCCACCCCCCCCAGGGATGTCGACGAACGTCTGATTTCTCGATCCCGAAAGCCTAGTACGTTTGCTCTCCGCGTGATCAGTTCTACGCCGATCCGTTCCTGCTTTCGCGGGGCGGCCGTAAATTCGTGTTTTTCGAAGCTTACTCATTTCTGACTAGGTGACTAACACGGACAATCAAAGCGGGACGCTGAACAACGGGTATACGTACACGTCGAGCGGGAGGGGGGATCGGGTTTGTGCAGTCGCATTCGGGGTTGGGCACGATCCAGGCATCGAAACACGACGCTGGCGGTGAGCTATCCAGTGGCGCAGACGGCGGGGGATATGAACGTGATGGTGGTGGGATGGGGGAGATACCAGCTCGACGATCAGTTCGGTGGCGGACAGCAGGTTGAATACCTATGCGCTGGCGGTGGGGTCCGACGAGCGGGACGGGCTGAGGCAGTCGATTTACTATGCCCCGAACATTGCCGGAGGCAGCACGACGGTGACGGTGACATTCAACAAGGCAGCGGCGTATCCGGATGTGCGGATACTGGAATACAAGGGGCTGGACCCGAGCGCGCCGCTGGATCAGGCGGTGGGAGCGGCGGGAACCGGGACGACGGCGAACAGCGGAAATGTGAGCACGACGGCGGCGAGTGAACTGATCTTTGGAGCGGGCACGAGCGGGACGAAGTTCACGGCCGCAGGCAGCGGCTTCACGTCGCGGATGATCAATCTGTACGGCAACGTTGCAGAGGACAAAATCGTGAATGCGACGGGCAGCTACAACGCCACGGCGACCGAGAGTTCGGGAGTCTGGGTGATGCAGGTGGCCACCTTCAAGGCCGCCCCTTAAGGAAAAAACTCAACTAGAGCACGACTGACACGGGTGGAAGTTTCGGCCACGATGATCCCCCGTCCGGGGAATCTTCTACTTCTGGCCATCTTTCCAGACGATTGTCTTGTCTCAGGAAACGCTATGTACTTTGAGCCATCATCGAGCCAGCCCAAGCTCCGCATCGGGGTGATGTTGAACTCCCTGACCGTGGAAGCCTGGCAGGCGAAGATCCTGGAGGACCTGGTCAAGGCGCCTTATTTGCAAGTAGCGCTGATCATCACGAACCAGGCCACCAAGACAGCTCCGCCACGCGGCTGGCAGAGCCTGAAACGGAAGTGGCACTCGTTTCTTTACACCCTGTATCACCGGGTGGACAGGAAGTTACATCAGGCGGAAGAGAAAAATGCGTTTGAGGAAACCGATGCCAGCAACCTGCTGCGTGGGATCGACGTTCTCGAGGTCATGCCGATTCAGAAGAAATACGTCGATCGCTTCCACGAATCGAATATTGAACAGATCAAGAGCGCACAACTGGATGTGATTCTCCGCTTCGGATTTCGTGTGATCAAAGGAGACATCCTGAAGTGCGCGCGCTACGGGGTATGGTCCTATCATCACGACGACAGCCGCGAGTACCGTGGAGGCCCCCCCTTGTTCTGGGAGATCTACGAGCGCAATCCGGTGTCCGGCACGATCCTACAGATCCTGGATGAGAGCCTGGATGGAGGACGAATTCTGTACCGCTCCCACTCCGCGACCAATTTCACTTCGCTGTACCGTAATCAGAACAGCATCTACTGGAAGACATCCGAGTTCGTGATCCGGCGCCTGAGGCAGCTCTATGCCGATGGCTGGGAGTCGATCACGCAACTGGACACCTACAATGAAGTGAATCCCTATAACAAGCCTATCTATCGGACGCCTCGTAACCGGCAGATGATTCGTTTCCTCGCTAAACGCGCGCTGCTTTACGTCTGGAACGGGATCCAGTCGCTGGGGCATAACCAGTGGTTTTTAGGGATAGAGACCAGAGAAGCAGAGGACATGGAAAAGTGGCGATGGGACATCATTTGCCCTCCGCGGGACCATTTTTACGCTGATCCGTTCCTGTTTTCGCGCGGCGACCGTAAATTCATCTTCTTCGAAGACTACTCATTTCGCACGCAAAGAGGCATCATTTCCTGCCTGGAAGTTGACGGGCATGGATTTCATTCGAAACCGGTGGACGTTCTCGAACAGAACCACCATTTGTCATACCCGTTTGTGTTTGAGTGGGGCGGCGACGTCTTCATGATTCCCGAGACCTGCGGCAACCGCACGGTCGAGGCATATCGCGCTGTCCAGTTCCCGCACCAATGGGAAAAGCATAAGACGTTACTGTCTAACGTCGCGGCCGTCGATCCCACGCTGCTGCAACACGCAGGCAAGTTCTGGCTCTTCGTCAACATGTCCGCCACCGCGGGGGCCCCGATCAACGATGAACTTTTCGCATTTCATTCCGACTCGCCTTTTGGACCGTGGCAGCCGCATCGGCAGAACCCGATTGTTTCCGATGTTTGCCGAGCCCGTCCCGCCGGGCGGATTTTTGAGCAAGATGGACAGTTGATCCGGCCGTCGCAGGACTGCTCGCTGCGCTACGGACACAAAATCAGAGCTGAACCGCATCGACGTGCTTACCGAGACCCAATACAAGGAGTCCGAGATCGGGGAAATCGAGCCCACATGGATCCCCGGCAATCTTGCGACCCATTGTGTCGCCTTAGACCAGAACGTGCGCGTCATGGACGGTTGCAGGCGCATTGGTATTGCCAAGCTTTGGCCCGGACTGTTCTCAGCCATCGGCAGGGCCAGGCGTTCGCATGTTGTTTTGCGGGCACCGCTCGGTGTGCGGCGCAGCACCGGGGATTTATGAAGGCGCACAGGCGATTACGGTGGGAGATGGCGGGCTCCCGCCGCATGCCCCAGTTTCCTCCGGAGGTCCGAGCGATATGAGACGGGTTTTGCTGATCTGCCATTCCTATCCTCCACGGCAGACTATCGGAGCGGTGCGGCCAGCCGGGCTGGCGAAATGTCTGCCTCAGTTCGGCTGGGAACCCATCGTGCTGACTCCTCACTTACCGCCGGGGCGGCGGCCTGCGGCGAAAGTGATTGAGACCGACGAGCAGGATGTGTTGGGCAGATGGAAAGCCAGATTCGGACTCGACCCCAGCCAGGGCCTGCATGAACAACTCAAACTGCCCCAGTCTTCCGCGGCGGCCTCCGATCTTCGGCACAGCCGGGCGGTTTATTGGATGAAGTCCTGGCTTACCTACCCCGATCGCACAAAAGGCTGGCTGCCGTTCGCCCGGAAAGCCATCCGGGAAATCGCCCAGCAGGAGCGGGTGGACATTGTCTTGAGCACTGCGCCTCCGATCACCACCCATCTTCTGGGAATGGAAGCCAGGAAAGTGTTGCGGCGGCCATGGGTGGCCGATTGCCGGGACCTGTGGGTGCCGGCGCGTCATGGCAGCAGGTTGGTGCGCCGGATGGTCGGCGCCCTGGAGCGCAGAACCTTGGCAAAGGCCGATGCGCTGGTTACAGTCTCATCGCCCTGGGCCGAGAAGTTGAGGCGGGAGTATCCGTCAAAACCCGCATTCGCGATCACCAACGGTTTTGATGCGGAGGAATTTGTCGGCGCTGGAGGAGAGCTCACCCGCACCTTCTCCATCACCTATACCGGCAATTTGTATTCGGGGTGGCGCGATCCCAACCTTCTGTTCGAGACGCTCGCGGAACTCCTGCAAGCGGGCACGCTGCTTCGTAGCGATGTGCGCTTGCGATTTTTCTGCCCTCGAGATCCGTGGTTAACCGCCGCCATCGAGCGCTACGGCCTTCAAGAAGTCGCCGAGGTTGGCGGCTGGGTGCCGCGGGAAGAAGCCTTACGTCATCAGAGAGAGTCCCAGATACTTCTCCTCTTGAGCCTGAATGTTCCCATCTATTCGGGAGGCATTCCGGGAAAGTTATTCGAATATCTGGCGGCCGGGCGGCCGATTTTGGCTTTTGGCGGGGAACGCGGGGTGGTCGACCATATCCTGGAAGAGAGCGGGGCAGGGAAGTTCACAACTTCGAAGGACGAGATGAGGGCCTTCCTGGTCAAGGCGTATGCGGAGTTTCGCACCCAAGGAGCGGTCCCTCACGGCGCCGGCCCGGAAGCCATTGACCGCTACACGCACCACGAGATGGCGCGAAAATTCGCCCTGGTGCTGGACGAGACGGTGGACCGAGCAAAACCAGACCTGAGGACAAGCCTTCGTGACCCCGAGAATCAGACCCTAACCTTTGTGTCTTAAGCTTCCCGATCAGAAGGACAAACAACGGAGGAGAACCCTGGTGAAGACTCGCGCAATCAATCCTGAAGGTCCAATAGAGGTCTTGCTGGTCGACGGAGACAACCGTGCCGGCCTGGCGGTTTCGCGTTCCCTGGCCCGTCATGGTGTTTCGTTTCTGCTCATCACCGGGGACCCGCAAGGGATCGCGTCCTGCTCCCGCTCCGTGAAACACTCCATGCTGGCTCCCTGCCCGCCGGCGAAAGGGGATAAATACGTCGAATTTCTGGTCGAGATCATTCGACGACACAGCATCCAGTTGGCAGTCCCGGTTACGGATCAGGCTCTGCGGCTCTTCGAGCGTTACCGTTCGGTGCTCGCGGCCGAGACCAGGCTGGCGATGGCGAATTCGCAGGCGGTTCGGTCCGTGCTCGACAAACGGCTCAATCTGGAAGTTGCCAGGCGGGCCGGTGTCCCCTGCCCGCGCGAGTTCGAATTGCAGGATCCGGCGCAGATTCCCGAGATGATCCAGACATTGGGCCTGCCCGTCGTCCTGAAAAATCCGGGGGATTCGCCCGAGGCCAGCGGAGCCGGCTTTAAATTTCGCGTGCTCTACGCACACAGCGAAGAAGAGGTCCGCAGCCACATCGAGCAACACTGCACTAGCGGCAAGTATCCGCTGTTCCAGGAGTGCGCGGTGGGTACGGTGCACAACCTGTGCTGCTTCGCGGCGCAGGGTGAACTGCTCGCGGTCCACGAGTACCATTCGGTAAGGCGCAATGAAGGGGTTGGAGTCTTGCGAAAAATCGTCGCTCCGCTTCCCGATCTGTTGGAACACGCGAGCCAGTTGTTGCGCGCTTTAAATTGGGACGGAGTGGCTCACGTCGCCTTTTTTATCGGTCATGACGGCCAGAAAAAGTGGTATATGGAGACCAACGGACGCTTTTGGGCGTCTACCGAAGGGTCGGTGTATGCCGGTTGGGATTTCCCCTACTGGGTTTACCGGTATTTCCGTCACGGCGAAAAGCCGGTTCCGGGAGAAATTAAACTGGGAAGCATGACTTGCTGGCACTGTGGCGACCTGGAGGCACTCCTGGATTACTTTCGGGGTGGGCCGCCGCCGGCTACGGGCACGAGTCCCGGAAAGGTCCGGGCCACACTGCAGTACCTTAGCGGGTTCGCTCCGGGTACTCACTCTGACGTCTTTCATTGGAACGATCCTATGCCCGGGATTGTGGAGA
Organism: Terriglobia bacterium; assembly: GCA_963758435.1. Lineage (GTDB taxonomy): Bacteria > Acidobacteriota > Terriglobia > Terriglobales > Acidobacteriaceae > JAIQFF01. The sequence continues at coordinate 676,951 of CAVWVN010000003.1, forward strand.
ACTGGAAAATGGTCGCGAAGTCCTGGCAGTTTATGCGAGGCAAGGTGGTACAAGCGCCAGCGACCGTTCCGGCCAAAGCTCGCGTTCCGCACGGATAGTCCGGGGTCGCGGCCGGCCCCCAGTCGCGGTCCGGCGCTAGCGGGTTTTGGCCCCCCGCTTCGATCTCGAGCCAACCCTCCCCCGCCCTCCCCCAAGCCCAATTCTCCCTCAAATGCAACTTACTTAGGGGTCTCCTGGCGGCGAACTATGCTTGGGGAAGGCAAATATTGAAGGCTACAATATCCACGATGGAGTCACCGCAAAAGTCCCTCCCGGTTGAGCCTCGAGAGCCGGGGAGAGGTTCGCATTTTCTTCGCCCGGCTGGCTGTTGCTCATCCTTGCGATTGGGCTGGTGCTGCGGTGTGCGTTTCTGGCAAAGGAAAGTTTGTGGCTGGACGAAGTCGCGTCGTGGTGGTTCGCTTCTGACCTCGGGCGTGCGTTAACGGCCGAGCGTACCAACCCGCCGCTCTACTACACCATGCTGCATTTCTGGATTGGCTGGTTTGGGACCACTGAAGCTGGCCTGCGCAGCCTTTCCGTCGTCCCCGGCGTTCTTTCGGTCGGGCTGGTTTACGCCCTGGCGAAAAGGCTGTTGTCGCGCGGGATTGCCCTGGGCGCGGCCCTCTATCAGAGCATTTCGTCGTTCCAGATTTACTACTCGCAGGAGGCGCGGACCTTTGCCTGGCTGGTGTTCTTTATCCTGGCGGCGGGACTCACACTTTGGAACGCGCTCGAAGCTGGGCCGGGCAGGCGACGATTCCTCTATTTCACTGGCTACGGGCTGCTCGGTGCCGTAGCTTTGTACTCCCACTTCATCACCGTCTTTTTCCTGGCTGGATTCGGGTTGTTCGTGCTGCTTCGGAGGCGAAAACAGTTAATTCCGTTCATCGCCAGCAGTGCAGTGGCCGTGCTTTTGTTTCTGCCCTGGGTTGTGACTATGCTTCGGGCCGCGGCCGGTAATGGACAGAATTACCGGCGCTATTTGTTTTTGAAGCTGCCCCAGGCCTATTTCAGCTTCCTGTTTGGCGACACGCTGATTCCGCTGGATGGCGACGCCGTTACCCATATTCGAACGACCCTGACGCATTTTGCGCCACTGCTTTTAGGCGCGACGTTGAGCGTGGCCGTCCTGCTGCCGTTTGTCTGGCTGGCCTGGAAACGCTGGGCAGATCGACTCGAGTATGCTCTGGTGGCGGCGGTCGCGCCAGTGCTGCTGGCGTTTCTGGTCTCGTTCAAAGTGATGGTTTTTGATGAGCGGTATTTGATCGCCGCAGCTCCTTTTCTTTACATCGTTGTGGCCGCGGCGATCGCCGAATTGCTGGGCTGGGCGGGCCGCGTGCCGGCATGGCAGAGTTCGGCCGCCCTGGCCGCAGTGGGGATCTACTGGGTCCTGCTGCTGGCCTCCCTGTACAACTACTTTTTCAACCCACGTTTTGGGCGAGAACAATGGCGTGAAGCCGTGGCCTACATCGAATCTCAGGACGCGGGCAAGACGTTTATCGTCTTCGATCCAAAGTGGGTCTACCGTTGCTATGACTACTACGAAAAGCGCAGCCTGCCCTACGGGCCGGTCAGCGACATTTCGGACAGTGGCAAGATGGCAGGCTACGATTCCATCTGGTTTGTCCAGTCAGAGTCAGACAGCACGGCTCCACAAGACATTTTTGGAGACCAGTACAAACGAGATTCGCAACGCGTATTCCCTAAAGGCGGCGGGATCGAAGTGTCGCTTTTTCGCGCGGAACACCCCGTGAGGAAACCATAAGTCATCATGGCAGTTAATCCAGAAGCGATACCCGCATCCCTGGAGTTGGCGGTGGTCGTGCCAACCTTCAACGAGCGAGCCAACGTTGTGCCCGTGCTCGAAGCCCTGGAACGGTCTTTAGGAGGCGTCGCCTACGAAGTGATCTTCGTGGACGACGATTCTCCGGACGGGACCGCGGCGCTAGTCCGGCAGATCGGACTGACGAATCCGCGAGTGCGCGTCCTGCAACGGGTCGGCAGGCGCGGACTGGCTTCCGCCTGTCTGGAAGGGATGATGGCGAGCCCCGCGCCCTACATCGCGGTCATGGATGGAGACTTGCAGCACGATGAGGGAATCCTGCCCGCGATGCTGGACAAGATCCGGAACGAAAAGCTCGACCTGGTGGTCGCCACTCGCAACGCCGAGGGCGGAGGCATGGGAGAGTTCTCTGCGGGCCGAGTGCGGTTGAGCAATCTGGGGCGAAGCTTGAGCCAATGGGTTTCTCATACCGCCCTCAGCGATCCCATGAGCGGTTTCTTCATGCTTGATCGCGGGTTCTTGGAAGAAGTGGTTCACTCCGCTTCCGGGGTGGGTTTCAAAATCCTGCTCGACCTGGTCGCCTCATCCCACCGGCCGGTGCGCTTCGGTGAGGTCCCTTACACCTTCCGGAAAAGAATCCACGGAACCAGCAAGCTGGACATCCTGGTAGGCATCGAATATCTGCAGCTGTTGCTGGATAAGGCGGTCGGCGATTTGATTCCACCGCGCTTCATCATTTTCAGCATGGTCGGCGCCGGCGGCTTGCTCCTCTCGCTGGCCCTGCTCTACCTGCTGCTTTCCTTCGGGAAGATGCAGTTTCTGACCGCCCAGGCGATCACCACATTCTTTGCCATGACAGTGAATTTCTTCGTCAACAATAGCATGACCTACCGCGACCGCCGACTGCGCGGAAGCCGCCTGGCGATCGGACTGGCCACGTTTTACGCCGCCTGTTTTGTAGGCGTGGTCATCAACCTGCGCGTTGCCGAATTCATCAAAGACGCAGGCTCTTCCCGCTACTTGGCGGGCGCTTGCGGGTTATGTGTTGGGGCGGTGTGGAATTACGCGGTTACCTCGATTATTACCTGGAGGAGAGTCCGTGAATCGCAGGTGTCGGCGTCGCCGCGGGCCAAGAAACTTCTCAGTTCGCAACGCGGCGCATAAATTGCGAAGTCTGAATGCCATATGGTTATGAGTGAAAGATCCGGGGACCTAATGACGAAAAATGGGGAAGGGGCCACTGCCGTTGCGCCCAAGCTGGTGGGCCTAGCAGCGGACAAAGCGGAGTTCGCCGTCTCGAATGCAGCGGCCACCGAATGTACGGGGGCAGTCTCTTCACCCTTGGGCTCCAAGCTGGCGCGGCTTTTCCTCCGTCGCATTGACGGCACAGACTCCTACCTGGGCTCGCTGGCGTCCAGCCGCTTGATGAAGTTTCTCGCGGTTGGCGGCATCGGCGTGGTCGTGAACCTGCTGGCGATGGCCCTGATATTTCATGTAACCGGATATCGTGATTGGCAGGCCTCGGCCATCGCCAGCACCGTTGCCGCCCTGCATAACTACTTTTTGAATAACCACTGGACCTTCGCAGACCGGCGTCGCAGTGGGAGCGCGTTATTGAGCGGTGCGCTCTTGTATTTGCCGATGTCGGCGGCCGGAGTCGCGATTACGACGTTGATTTACTCGATTCTTTCGCACATGCGATTTCGAGTTTATTTCGGGACCTCGTCCCTCTACCTGTACGCGGCGCAGTTGGTTGCCATCTCGTTCGGAACCTACCTGAACTACAGCTTGAACAAGCTCTTCACCTGGCGCTCAGATGACAAGGTTGAGGCGGTTCCGGGAGTTGAAGCCGGGCAAGGGGACGGGCCTTTTAACCTCCAGTGACAACTTCAGTTCTGCGAGTCACCGCCGAATTTTAGGTTTTTGCTCCTGCATCGATTCCCCGCCCATCCCATAAAGTAACCCTCCCTTGGTTACCAACGTTTTTTTCGAAGGCTGTGGCGTCCTCCCTCATTCCGACGCCTGTGGTAGAGTTGCTGGAGTGTAGTCTTACTCCCCTTTGATTTAGACCATCCCCTTAATTCTGACTTAGGTGTGACCCTGTGAACCGTAGTCAACTTTTGAGCTTAGCTCGGCGTGTGTGCAGACGAGTCTCTGATTTTGGGTTGGGGTCCAGAATTTCAGCCGCGGCTCGTTCAGAAATGCAGCGCGAGAAACGGCCTGAATCTCAGCAGGATATTTCCATCGAGGTTGCGCTCCGGGAGGCCTTGGGGTGGATGGAACGAGCGCAGGACAACTCGTCCTCCGCCGACGGAGGCGTGGCACGTGATTACAGCCTCGTGTCGGGATGGAACGCTTCCTACCCCGAAACCACCGGCTACATCGTGCCGACGCTCATCGCCGAGGGGCGAGCGCGGGGCAACGACGTTTTACTGGCCCGGGCTCGCAAAATGCTTGACTGGCTGGTCAGCATCCAAATGCCGTGTGGCGCGTTTCAGGGCAGTACCGTGGACAGATCCAACGTAGTGCCGGTCACTTTTAATACGGGACAGATCCTGCTTGGGCTGGCCGCCGGGGTCGCGGAGTTTGGCCGGGAGTACCGGGAAGCCATGATTGCGGCGGCCAACTGGCTGGTGGAAACGCAGGACGCAGACGGTTGTTGGCGGAAATATCCCACCCCGTTCGCGGAACCGGGAGAGAAAGCGTATGAAACGCACGTGGCATGGGGCCTGCTCGAAGCGGCCCGGCTCGAACCCGGCCGCGGGTATGGCGAAGCCGCCATGCGCAACGTGTACTGGGCTCTTACCCAGCAGAACGAGGCGGGCTGGTTTGCCAACGGTTGTCTCACCGACCCTTTGCATCCCCTCACCCACACAATTGGCTATGTGCTGCGTGGTTTGGTGGAAGCCCACCGCTTGAGCGGCGATCCCAGAATCCTCGAGGGCGCAATCAAGACAGCAGAAGGCGTCCTCGGGGCGCTGCGACCGGATGGGTTTCTGCCCGGCCGCCTCGACAGTCAATGGCAGAGCACGGCCAACTGGTCCTGCCTGACTGGAACGGAGCAGATCGCGATTTGCTGGCTGCTGCTGTACCACCAGACCCGGGACGCGCGCTTTCGTGACGCGGCTGTGGCCGCGAACCGCTACGTGCGGCAGACGGTCAACCTCGAGGGCGCTCTGGAAACCCGAGGAGCGGTGAAGGGCAGTTTTCCGGTTTCGGGTGAATACGAGAGATTTCAGTACCCCAGCTGGGCATGCAAGTTCTTCATCGACGCCCAGAGCCTGGAACAAAAACTTTGTCAGGAGGAGGAGATTGTCTCTCCAATTCCGCTCCGTCTTGCGGTCGCCGCTGTCCCTCGTTGAACGTCTCGCAGCAGCCGACCCGGCCAACCCTCTGCATACTCCCGAGTATGCAAAGGCGCACCAATCGCTGGGTGAACGGGTCTGCCTGCTTGGCCTATACGCGGGCGACGATCTGGTAGCGGGCTGCCTGGGTTTTTTGTCCGGGTGGTTCCTGCGCCGCAATCTCCACGTTCGTTCGCTGCCTAGCTTGCCCGAACCGGAAATCTTTTGGCGAGGCGTTCTGCAATCGTGCCGCAGGCTGGGGGTGTGGGGCTTGCAGATCGATACCTACGCTTCCCCAGGGGCTGTGATTCCGCATTTGCCGGGCGAACTGGAACGGCGGGACCGTTGGGAATACGCGTTGGACCTCGGATGCGAAAACATCCTGGACGGGGTCAGCACACAGCATCGGCGAAACATCAGTCGTGCCTGCAAAGCTGGGATGTCAATTCGCCGGACGCGCGAGACGTCTGCCTGCGCAAAACATCTGGAGCTCATGGATGCCTCCACCGAACGGCGCGCCCATCGCGGCGAGAAAGTGGATCCCGGCCAGGAGAGCGCGCGGCCTCTGGCCCTGCTCGGCAGCAAGTCAGGCGAGATCTTTCAAGCAGTCATCGGGGAGCAGGTGTTGTCGTCGATTCTGGTGCTCCGATCCAGCCAGGGCGCATATTATCAATCGGCGGGTACGGTACCCGAAGGGATGAAACTTGGCGCGTCTCCGTTTCTGATATCGCAGGTCGCCGCTCTGCTCAAGCAGGAAGGTGCGCGGGTTTTTAATCTCGGAGGCGCGGGCGCTGAGAGCCCGGGACTGCGCAGATTCAAGGCTGGATTTGGCGCTCGTGAATTTGAATTGCAAGCGGCATCGTTCTGTCCCAAGTCGGCCGCGGAGCGCAGACTGCGGGGCGCGTTGCGATCCTGCTGGACCTGGACGGGACTGTGATTCCCGGTTCCCGCTGTAAAAGCAGCCTTTCCAGATATCGTTAATCAAGATAGGTTAGTCAAAATAAGGTCAATCAATGTCAACCCTCATTGAGGCGCTGCATTCTTCGACTAATTTGTTGTCTCTGGCCGTATTTGCGGCTGCTCTTGCCGCATTGATCGGGCTGCGTGCTCTTTGGGCGGTCGCTTTTCAGAGGCTGTGCGAGGTTATCAGATCAAAGCGCTTCTGGCTTCCTGTGAGTCTGTTGTTTCTGGCAGCGTTCCTCGCTTTTCTGGTTTGTAGCACTCTCTATAAAGGATATCTCGATCACGTCGAAGCCAATGTTGCTTCGGTTGCGGCAGCGTTCAATCATGGAGCCCCGCTTTACCACGACCTGGCCTCTCCTCAGCGTTACTCCCTGGTGTACGGCCCTATCGCCTACCTGCCTTTCAGTTGGACCCTCCGCGTCCTGGGCAACAGCCTCTTGTCTCTTAAGCTGGCGGTGTTGTTGGCCAATCTATGTTTTCTGGTTTTCCTGGCTGCTGCCTATCGCAAACGCCTGGACACGCCGCGGGCGTTGTTCCTGGTTGCGGGCGTGGTTGCATTCATGATGAGCGGGGAGCCTTACCTGTTCCAGGTGCGAGGCGACGTGCTGATGCCTCTCACGGTCGCTTTGGCGCTGTTTGGCGTTCTGAGTTCGTCGCGGTGGACGGCTGCCATGCTCTTGTCTTTGGCGACCGGCTTATGCTTTGGAATCAAGTTCACGGGGGTGTTGTATCTCCTGCCGCTTTTCGTTTTGCTTTATCGCCGGTTTGGCATACGAATCGCTGCCCTCGCGGCCGGCGGCGCAGGCCTGGTCGGGCTTTTCCCGTTCGCGCTTCCCCAGATATCCTTGATGAATTACTTGCTCTGGTTCCATGAAGCATCGCGACATCCCCTCCGCGCGGTCGAGTTTCTGAGCAACCTGCGGACCGCCGTAACCATTTCGTTCCCGGCTCTGCTTCTCTTGTGGAGGTTCTATCAAGGTGATCCGAGGAAGTGTCTGGCTTATTTGCGGGAACAAAAGCTTTTTCTCCTGGCTCTCGCCGGTGCTCTCGGGTTAATGATAATTGCGGCCTCGAAGTTCGGCGCCGGGAACCATCATCTCCTGCCGCTCTACCCCGTGATCGGGTTTCTTTGCGCCGACATCTATAGTCAAATCGAAGTCGTGGGAGCCGCTTGGACCCTCACCCACGGTTCCATCACCAGAGCAGTCTGCTGGCTGTGGCTGGCCAGTACGGTGGCGACGCGGATCCCGGTGGAGTTTCTGGCGACCGAACGGAAGTTGGCTACGAGATGGTCGCTGGCTGCTGCCGTGACCGAGGACTTGAACAGCATCATGCACGCCCATCCCGGCGACCGTATCGAGATGGGGTACAGCCGTTCCTATCCGCTTAGCTTTTATCGTCCTGTGCTGGTCTTTGCGGGCAATCCGCTCACCCTCGACGCTCCGGCGCTCGATGACATGCAACTCTCAGGCCTGGCCATCCCGCATGCCACAATCGACTACATCAAATCGTGCCGGACGCAAATCTGGCTCATCCCCAAGAGCGAGGAACCCTTTGTCATTCCCAACATCTACGCTGATGCCAGGATCTTTCCGGCGCGGAACCTGTTTGAGGATCGTTTTCGGGAGGCGTTCCTGCAGGAGTATCAGAAAGTGGGCTCGAGCGAGTATTACGATCTATGGGCGTGCCGCGACGGCTCGGCCGCGCACTGAACAGAACCGGAACCAACTCACAGCACAGGTTTGGGCGACGCCAGCAATATCCCCAGCAGGGCCAGGCCACCCAGTAAATAGCTCAGCCGGTCCTCCATGGCAAAGACCACCGGATCTTCGCCCAGTTCGCCGCGATAGGCAATCAGCCAAAGCCGGCTGATCCAGTAGAGCAGCGTCGGACATATCGCCCACAAGAGCTGCGGCCGATAATACAGGGCCGTGACCTCCTGGCTGTTTACATAAAGGGCCATAACCAGGACCGAGACATATCCGCTGGCCGCTCCGAGATTGGAAATAATCAGCCTGTCCCCCGGCCGGTAGCCTCGTCCCGCCACTTCCCTAGATTCTTCCTGCGGCGAGCGAACCAGTTCGCTGAATCGTTTTGCCATGGCCAGGCTCATAAAGAAGAAAACGGAGAAAGCCAGCAACCAGGGCGAAACCGGAACGTGGACAGACACGGCCCCGAAGAAAATGCGCAGCGTGTACAGGCCCGACAGCGTTACCACGTCAAGAATGGCTATTTTCTTGAGCGAAAGCGAATAGGCGGTAGTCGCAACCAGGTAGAGTGCCAGCAGCGCGATGGCCGCGACGTGAGCGGTTAAGCCAGCCAGAGCGAAGGAAATCAACAACAGAATCAGCGTTAATCCCAGTGCAGCGGGAATTGGGACCCGTCCCGAAGCAATCGGCCGATTGCGTTTTGTCCGATGCACCCGGTCCGCTTCAAGATCGAGAAGGTCATTGAGAAGATAGGCGGCAGAAGCACAGAGGCTGAACTCGGCAAATGCCAGGACAGCGCGCTCCAGGGTTCCAATGTCCCGAACTCGGTGCGCCAGAACCAGAGGAACAAAGACCAGCACGTTTTTGAGCCACTGATGAGGCCGCACGGCGCGCCACAATGCGGCTACCGGACGCTTTTCCGACTCGATAACGCGCACCGACTTGGAGACGCGCAGGGCGCTCTTCTTCAAAGCCGCTGAGGGCTCGACCAGAATGGCGGTTTGAGCTTCTTTCCAGACCGGCAGATCGCGCGGGGAGTCGCCCGCGTAATCGAATCCCGATTCACCAAACCGCGAAAGCAGCGCGTCGCGTTTTGTCTCCCCGCTCAGATTGGTCGTCCCATCGCTGGCCAGGCAGTCGGTGAAAATTCCAAGATGGTGCCGGATCGGTTCCACCACCAACGCATCGGATGCGGTCACCAGCACCACTCTGCCGTTCTGCTGTCTGGTCTCTCGAATCAGGTCCAGGACCTGGGGGTGATAGTTAAGGGTGGCGGGGTTGGGAGCGACTCGCAGGGCGATTTGACGCTTGGTATAGGCTTTCCCACGAGCCAGCCACGCGGGTAATCGAAGCAGGGTTACAGGCCGTCGTTTCAACAGCAGCAACAGTGATTCCCACAGCAGGTCGCTTTGTAACAGGGTTCCATCCAGGTCAACACACAAGACGGAAGACGCAGTGGGCGAACCGCTGGACTCCGCCTGAGTTTGCTCTGAAGTGTGCATTTTGCAAATACTTCGCCGACTGACCATGCAACGGCAGTCTATTTCTGCGACCTGCGAGCCGTCTCCACAGTTGAAGCCAGTCTAACAGGCAGCAGTCCGCGCTAATCCGCCTGGTACCTCGAATAACACCGGTTCTCGTGCTGTTTTGGCACGTCGAATTCCTGCGTCGCGCTAAAAAGATAGCCGCTTGAATATTGGTTCCGGTATGGCGCGCACCACCGCCATGATGAGCCGCCAGCGGCGCGGGGTGTAGAGGACGTCCGGGGAGCGCCTTTCCAGCGCGCGATAGATATCGCGGGCAACGTCCTTGGGATCGGCGAACATGCCGCTCCTTTCCATCTTATCGGTCATCGCCGTTTTTACCGGGCCGGGTTTGATCGTGATGACCTTGACTCCGGCTGGATACAATCGGCTGCGAAGTCCCTGCAGGAACAGGCTCAAAGCCCCCTTCGCGGCACCGTACACATAGTTGGAGCGACGCCCGCGATCGCCCGCAACCGAAGTGATGGCGGCGATGCAACCCGTGCGGGCGCGCTCAAAGTGCTCCGCAAAAATCGTGAGCAAGGCCACGGCACTGACAAAGTTGGTTTCGATTTCCCGGCCAGCGAGCGCGACCAAGCGCTGGCATTCCTGCTGATCCAGCATGGTCCCGTAGGCCAGCAGAATCGTGTCGAAGTTTCCGAGGTGGCTTTTGGCAAACTCCAGGACTGGAACGTGCGTGGAAGTATCGGCCAGGTCCGCGGTGAAGGTCACGACCTCACGGGCGCCGCGCGCCAGCAGGTCGCCCTGGATTGCCGACAACCGTTCCGGAGAGCGTCCCACCAGCATCATTTCTTTTCCGCTGTGGGCGAGCAAGCGCTGCACTTCCTGCGCAATGCCCGACGTTGCTCCCAATACGACAACCTTCTGCATGATTACTGCGCTCCCGCTACCCGCCGCCAGAACGACGACGACAACCTGGGATCGATAAATTCCTGGAACTCCCGCCAGTGGGGGAAGGAGGTTTCAAAAACGACGCGGCTCATGCGGGCGTCCTTGGCCGGATACACCGCGCCTGTGCTTCTGATGACAACCTTGTCGAGTTCGTCCAACAGCCGAAGAGTCGCTTCTCCTCGCATGGCAAAGTCCAACGCCAGGGTCAGGCCGGGCCGGGGAAATGACATCATGCCAGCGCTCGGAACGGAACCAAATCGTTTCATCACCGCCAGGAACGAACCCATGCGCGAACGCGATATCAGGTCCAGCAATTCCTGGAATGCTTCGAACGAATCGTCGGGAATCACACATTGGTATTGCAGGAATCCCCGCTTGCCATAGATCAGGTTCCATTGCGAAACCGCATCCAGTGGATAGAAGAAAGGCTGGTACGACACCACCGAACGGTGTCTACCCAGAGCATGCCGGGTATAGTACGCGGAGTTGAACAGCTTCATGGTGTAACGGTTCAACACCCAACCAGGAAATGCAAAAGGGACCCTCGCGTTTCTGCCCGGACGGGGTGCCTTGCCGGCGTTATCTGAATGATTGCCGCGGAAGAAGATGCCGCGCGTGCCTTTTTGTGAAACGCAATCGACCCACGCGACCGTGTACTCGAAAGTCTGGTCGCTGTCATTGCTGAGCGACAGGAACTCCGACAAGGAGTGAAACGGGATCGTCTCCAGGTCGATAAATGGCCCGCGGATTTTCTTCAGTGCGATCTCGGCACAGGTAATCACTCCGGTGAGGCCCAGACCGCCGATGGTGGCGCGAAATAAATCCGGATTGCTCTCCGGGCTGCACAGTAACAGGCCGTGGTCAGAGCGGCAAAGCTCCAATCTGCGGACGTGCCGGCCGAAAGTGCCTGCGTGATGATGATTTTTCCCGTGCACATCGTTGGCTATCGCGCCGCCGACGGTCACGAATCTTGTACCCGGTGTGACCGGCAGGAACCAGCCGCGCGGGACCGCGACCGCAAGAATATCCGAGAGGCTAACCCCCGCCTCACACAGGATGTGGCCCTGGCCAGGGTCAAAACCGAGGATCCGATTCAAGCGGGAACACTCGACCAGGTCGCGGCCGTCATTCAGGCAGGAATCGCCGTAACTTCGGCCCAGCCCATAGGCCAGCAATGACTCTGGCGCAGCCCGGTCGAGAATGCCGGGCACCTGGTCCATCCAACTGGCGCGGTAGATGGCGTGATGCCTGGCCGCGGGATATCTGCCCCAGGACAAATAGCTTCCCGCGGAAGGCGAGAGCTCCGCTGTGGTCGCGGGTTGGGTTGCGGCGGAACTTGATTGCATTCTAGAAACCTGCCTGGGTGACACCGGCCCTTTATGGCATGGCCTAAGGCCAGAACGTCAGATCCCCTGCCCATCGCGGCGTCTGAGATTCGTACCAGCCGGTTCCATTGGACTTCGACGCGCCGGCCGGAGTTGACGGCTGGTCCCTGACCTCTATCTTATTGGTTGACGTTGAAAAACGAAGAGCATTCTACATGCCCGCGTCGCGCCGGGCGCAGGTGAAAGCCAATTTCTCCCGTAGCCCCTCTTGGTCAATTCTCCGTTGATCTGGCTCGAACCGCCTTGAGGTCCCGACCGCGACCACGAGTCTTGATAGTATTCCCCGCCGATCGATTCCACCTTTCCATTTAGCCATTTCGACGTTACCAGCGTCACTCGTCCCGCCACCTTTTGGCAGCACCTCCGCCACCGTGCCTTACAATCAGGAGATCGATTCATCCAGGAGTCCGGGTGTATGGGCGCCCTCTCGCCCGCATCTGGAAGGGGATTGAGTCGTGAGCGTTCAAACGGAGCTGGGTATGTTTCTGAGTCCTTTTGCCATCCTGTTCCACCTGCTGGAAAGATTTCGCAACACCGCCCAGGCTACCTTGATCTTTCAAAGCCAATGCGACTTGCGACCTCGGGTGCCTGAGAGGTAATCCGTTCGGTCATGACCTTAGGCGTGGTTTAACGAATTCCTTCTTTCCACGCGAGGGTCCAAAGCCCTTCGGGTTAAGTCGGGTTGCGAAACCATGCCGCGGTTGGATGTGGTCGTGCGGTCTCTGCCTTACAATGGAAGGTGATCGGTCAATCGCGATGTAGAGCCCCGACTTTCTCGAATCGAGTGGTTTGTCCGGCAACAGGCATCGAAATTGGAGACTGGGCATGTATCTCAGCTTTTTTGGATTGAAGGAGCAGCCGTTCGGAGTTACTCCCGACCCGCGATTCCTCTATCTCAGCAACTCCCACAAAGAAGCGTTGGCTTCGCTGTACTACGGCATCGAGGCCAATCGCGGATTCATCGGTCTGATTGCTCAGCCGGGCATGGGCAAGACCACGATGCTGTTCCATCTCCTGGAGACTTTCCGCACTTCCGCCCACATTGCATTTCTGTTTCAGACCCACTGCAACTCGCGGGAGTTCATGCGCCTGCTACTGGCCGAGTTGGGTTGCGAGGAGGATACCCAGGATTTGGTTCGGATGCACGACGAATTCAACAAGCGCCTGCTGCAGATTGCACAGGAGGGCCATCGCCTCATCGTGGTGGTTGACGAAGCACAGAATCTTGACGCCGAAGTATTGGAAACGTTGCGTCTCCTCTCCAATTTCGAAACCTCTCGAGCCAAGCTCATGCACATTATTCTGGCGGGACAACCGGCCTTGGCCCAAAAGCTGGCCGGTCCGCGCCTGACTCAGTTGCGGCAGCGGGTTTCGATTGTTCAGAGCCTGGCACCCCTGTCCCATGAGGAAGTAAAAATCTATATCGAACACCGTTTGCAAGTTGCAGGCTACCGAGGCACTTCCGTTTTTACCCCTGAGGCGTATGAAGCCATTGCGACCACCACCGAGGGCATACCCAGGAACATCAATAATTTCTGCTTCAATGCGCTTTCACTGGCCTGCGCCTTGCAAAAACGGACCGTGGACCTGGACGTAGTGAAGGAGGTCCTGGTCGACCTTGATATTCGGAAACTGACCTTGGATCTGCCCTCCGAGGCCGCGGCTATCGATTCGCCCTACCCGCTTTCCGAAAATGCAGCAGAAATCTATAGAGAGATTTCAAATGCGGCTGAAGCTGCGGCTTACATGCAGCAGGTTGCCGTAAAATTACGGACCTGGAGGGAGTCGATGGGGAAGGCGCCCAGTGGGGCCCGGCAGGATTCCCCCGCTCAGTCAGCCAGAGGTGAAAAGCGTTGATATGTCTGGGAAACGCTTCCAGTCCCTTGGTCTGGCGTGGCTGTTGATCCCTGGTGTTTTCCGCCGTTAGTTCTCTAGCAAGAGGCGGCGTCCACTTCCAACCAAAAGTTGTTGAAAGATACCGGCACGTACACGGTCCTGTTTGGAATATCTAACAGCGCTCTTATCAGTATGCCCTCGGTGTCCAGGGGGTTCGGCGTGGGCTTTGTCCCGGTGCGGGCACGCTGCCTGTCCGCCGGGTACGCCATAAGAGATTCTCTGCTACACAACCTGGCCACGGTTATTTAGGAGTGTACTTGTTGAGGACGGGGTTCGCCGACCTCGCGAAGGAGAGCAGCCGCTGCTCGGCCTCAATTAGTGGTTCGCCTGGCAGTAACGCGGTGTTCATTCTGATAAGCAGCGTATTGTCGGTCTGGTTCGAAAGCAGGGAGTGAAAGAGGTGAATATCCACATCTTTAGCTAGACGTTGCCCGCGACTGGCATACCAGAAAAGGACAATCTCGCGATCCGGCCCCTTGGCGATCAAGAAGCGATTGGCCGGAAACGCAGTATCTCCCGGAAACACGAGAGAGGTCGTGCCCGACTCTACTCGCGTCCAACCGGTAGCGGCCAGGCAGACCTGCGGCAAATGGCGGTTCCACTCGTGATAATTCGGGAGGTATGCCAAATATAGATCGACACCGGGTTCCGCCGTGTGGCGATTTTCGTAGGTGCGCTGCAGGAATTCCCCAGGACCAAGGGTTTGCAGAATTTCCTCGGAAATCGGGACATCCGTGCCCGCCCAGCTTTCCAATTCATGAGGAAAGGATGCCAATGTCGTTGCCGGTGGCACGAACTTGGGCCGGGCCTGCAGGAAGACAGCGGTTCCTGCTGTCAACACTGCGACGATTGCAAAACGCACATTCCATGAGACCATGAAGTATTAAATGGAGCATGTCGACTTCCAAACTAGCATTGTCTGGCCTTGCTGGTCCGGTGGCCGGAAGAGCAGATAGTGAAAAGTTTTGCACAAAAAAAGCGGTTTTCAATGCATTCAGGGACCCGGGGGCAAGCCCCGCAACCAGGCCAAAACATCAGATTTCCAATTCCAGCTTCCGCACCCTTCAGCTGCTCCACATCGTGCATCTCGATGATATGCATTCCCATTAGCCGCGTCCCTTCGAGATTCAGCGTGCGATCAGCATCGCACAAACTGAAAATGTCCTCCCCAGTCACCAGGGAGCGTTGCTGATTCATGGGGAGAGATCGGCGAAACATGCTCCCCCACCAGTCCCACATAGCCCGAACCTACCACCGCAATGCGCAACCTACTCTCCGGCACAAAGCGAGGCCTGGCCCGCTTCGCAGCCGACGAATCTGGTTTATTCTGCAGATGTCCTAAGCGCAAAAAGCAGTCGGGAAGCGCAGTGACCTGAGTCACTTTGTAAATCAGGCGCAGTGGTTGCGACCGGCGTCGGCAATAGTAAACTCGGCATCAGGAGGGTGCATGCATATTCTTCACGTAGTGGGCGCTCGGCCGAATCTCATGAAGGTTGCGCCGGTGCTCAGCGGTCTCAAGCATTATCCGAAGATGAAGCAGACCCTGGTGCATACCGGACAGCACTACGACTCCAATATGTCCGATGTGTTCTTCCAGCAGCTTGAGATTCCTGCCCCCGACGTCAACCTGGGAGTGGGGTCGGGAAGCCATGCCCGTCAGACCGCGGAGATCATGACCCGCTTTGAGCCTGTAGTCCTGGAGCGCAAGCCCGACCTGGTGCTGGTATACGGCGACGTCAATTCGACAGTTGCCGCTGCCCTGGTTTGCTCAAAGCTGCTGGTCCAGGTGGGACACGTCGAGGCGGGACTGCGCTCCTTCGACCGGGGCATGCCTGAAGAAATCAACCGCCTGGTCACGGATCAATTAGCCGACCTTCTATTTACGCCATCGGATGACGGCAACAAGAATCTGGAGCACGAAGGCATCGCGGCGGGCAAAGTCCACCTGGTGGGCAACGTAATGATTGATTCGCTGGTCCGGCTGTTGCCGGTGGCCATGAAAGAGAAACTCAACGGATTGCCCGATCGCTACGTGCTGGTGACCTTGCATCGCCCGGCGAATGTGGACGACGACCGTGTCCTGAAGGTGATACTGGGATACCTGCTGGAATTGAACGCCCAGGTGAAGGTGGTTTTCCCGGTGCATCCGCGGACTCGCCAGCGCATCGCCGACTTCGGAATTGACGTCAGCAAGCTCGACTTGCGAGAGCCCTTGCCCTACATCCAGTTCTTGTCACTGCAGCGCCGAGCCACTGCAGTAGTCACTGACTCCGGCGGCATACAGGAAGAGACCACGTATTTGAAAGTGCCGTGTCTTACATTGCGCAACAATACGGAACGCCCAGTCACGGTCACGATGGGAACAAACATCCTGATTGGGCAGGATGGAGGCACGCTTCGGGCTGAGCTGGCCAAGATCCTCGAGGGCAGGCAAAAACAGGGCTCAGTCCCACCTCTTTGGGACGGACACGCGGGCCAACGTATTGCGGAAATCCTTAACAAACTCTAATCAATTATGCGCCTAGTCATCAAAGTCGGAACCAGTCTGATTGCGCCCGGCGGTCGCATTGACACCAAACGCATGCGGGCACTGATTGATCAGCTCGATCTTTCTCAACACGAATACTTGATCGTCAGCTCGGGAGCGATCGCTTCCGGCATGGCCCACCTGGGCCTGGGCGAAAGGCCAGTGACCGTGCCGCTCATGCAGGCCTGCGCCGCAGTGGGACAGAGCCTGCTGATGCACACCTACGAACAGCTCTTTTTCGGCAAGAAAGTGGTGGCCCAGCTGTTGCTTTCGAGCGACGACTTTACTTCACCCGTGCGTTATCGCAACCTGCAGAATGCTCTGCACGAGTTGTTGAATCTTGGCGTCGTGCCGGTGGTCAATGAGAACGACAGTGTGTCCGTCCGCGAACTGGTCGGGGCATTCGGAGACAATGACGAACTCAGCGCCCTGCTGGCGAAGGCGGTGAAGGCGGACTGGTTGATCCTGCTCACCGACGTAGATGGCTTCTACGTTCCTGACCACAAAGGCACCCGGCTGCTGCGCACCGTGCGCAAGCTGACACCGCAGATGGAAGCGTTATGCAATGGTTACGGCAAGCTGGGGACGGGAGGCATGCGCTCAAAGCTGCGCGCGGCCAAGGTGGCGAGTGAAGCGGGTACGAATGTTGCCATCGCCAACGGAGGCCATCCTCAGGCCATTCCATCGGCCCTGGAGCACAAAATCGGGACCTATTTTCCGCCGCGAGGCAAGAAGTCATCGGGTGGCAACTGACCTCGAAGTCCCGTCAGAGAGAGTCCACTCATGCCTCGAAACGCTTCGCAGCCCGTTCCGCTGGTTGGACTGCTGTAGAGCTGAGTGGCAAGGTTGGTGGCATCGTAGGCGGCAGGATGATTCCACGAATCGAAGTTTTACCACCTGGCAGCTTCAAAGTGCGATCAGGAGTTCGGAATCGAGACTTGAACGCGATTTGAATACTTGCTCTCACTTCCCTTGTTGTTTACTGCCGTAGTCACATAGAAGTAGGTTGTGCCGCCCACGACCGAGGCGTCGGTAAAGGTGGCCTGGGAATGCGGCGAGTTGGTTAACCTGGTAAACGGGCCTTGGGCCGCAACTCCGCGGTACACGTGGTACCCGACCACCGATGTTGCAGGAGCTTGCCAGGCAAGAGTCACACGATGGACCGCAGTCGTGGTTCCGCTGCCATTGAAGACGGCCTTCGGAGAATTCTCGGCGCTGCTGACGAATTTGATGTTGCCGGAGACTTGGCCCGCGGCTTTCGGGGCGAATGTGACCGTGAGTTGGGCACTCTGACCAGCCTGAACCGTAAGGGGAAACACAACGCCGGCGATAGAGAATCCGGGTCCACCCCAGTCGGCCGATCTCACACCAACGCGAGCATTGCCGGCAGTTAGAGTTACGGTCAGACTCTTCTCCGTGCCCACAGTCACTTTGCCAAAGTTCAGCGTCGCCGGGAATACGCCGAGATCGCCCGGAGGTACCGCATGGCCGGCCCCGGACCCGCCTACGCTGCTGGAATTCCCGCCTCCGCAACCCATCAAAATAGCCGTTGCCAAGATAGCCGAGCCTAGAAACAATCGTCCGTGCATGCGCGCAGTGCTCCTTAAAAAGTGGAATGGTTCCCGAACGACCAACCATCTATGACGCCGGAACCTTTACGTCCGCCGAGTCTTTTGATACCTCGGTAAATCGATTGAAATTTCGTGTGGCGTGAATTGCCGAGAACAGCCAAGCCCGCCGATAAAATTCCAACTTGTCAATGGAACCCGCAAGGGGTACGCGAGCAAGGTAACGTGGTAACCGGAAGCCGAGAAGATGTCACTAGTACATAACTATGGAACGTCGATCGGGTTGAGGTCGCTTGACAGTGACTGCGATGGGACGCGAATGCCCCCCGGGCGCGGGTGAGCGGCTTGGCCTTGGGAGCCTCTGAAAATGCGGGGACGACCACGCACCAGCAGCACACTCCGGTCTGCATTCGCTCCAATGAAAAGGGGCGTGAAATTCTCACGCCCCTCGCTTACTCAAAGGTTTGCAAACCTCGCGCTATGTACCTAGGGAGTGGGGATCACAGCCTGGGTCTGATTCGAGTTGGCGCTCTCCTTGCCGGAACCGTCCACCGCCGTGGTGACGTAGAAGTAAGTCTGGCCCGACTGAACCGAGCCGTCAACAAAGGTGGTGTCTCCATTCATGGAAGTGATTTTCGAATACGGTCCGCCGGTTGTGGTGCCGCGATAGACGTTGTAGCCGACCACGCTGGAGGTGCTGGGTACCCAGGACAGGGCCACACTGTGCTGCGGCGCGGCGGTACCGCTACCGCTCAGGGCCTGAGTCACGGACGGGTTGGAAGCATTGCTGTTGAACGATCCGCTGGCCGAGGCAGCCCCGCTGGACTGGGGCTTGAAATTGACCGTGAAGGACGCGCTTTGCCCGGCGCTCAAGGTAAGCGGAAGCGAAACGCCGCTGATGGTGAACTCCGAAGTGGTCATGTTGGCGGCTGAAACCGTGATACTGGAACCGGTGGCGGTTAAGGTGGCGGTCAGGCCCTTGCTCTGGCCCACCACAACGCTACCGAAGTTTAACGAGGCCGGGCTCACTGCCAACTGTCCCGCGACGGTTGCGGTCCCAGCCAGGGTGATGGTCAGGGTGGGATCGGAAGCATCAGAGACCACCGTGACCGATCCCGAGGCATTGCCGCCGGTGGTCGGGTTGAACGCCACACCGAAGGTAAAGCTCTGCCCCGGCTTCAAAGTCTTGGGAAGGGTCAACCCGGTAGCACTGAAGCCCGCGCCTGCGACTTGCGCCTGGGTGATGGTAACGTCGGACCCGCCTGTATTGGTCAGGGTTTCCGGTTGGGTAGAGGTGCCCTTCAGCTGAACATTGCCAAAAGTCAGACTGGAATCGCTGGTGCTCAGTACGCCAGGGGCGGCGACATTGCCCGTCAGCGGAATGCTAAGGCTGGAGTTGGAAGCGTTGCTGGCGAAAGCGAGAGTTCCGCTGGCCGACCCGCCCGATTGCGGATTGAAAGTTACGCTGAATGGCACGCTTTGGCTTGCGGCCAGGGTCACCGGCAGGTTTATACCGCTAAGTGCGAAGCCGGACCCGGAAACGCTGCCTTGAGACACGGTCACGCTGGAGCCGCCCGAGTTGGTGAGGGCGGCCGACAGAGTCTGCCCCCTGCCAGCCTGCACGCTTCCAAAGCTAATGCTGGAGGGGTTCGAGACGAGCGCGCCGGGCGCAGTCGCGACGGCTGACACCGGTACGCTTACCACCGGGTTCGTAGCGTCGGTGGTAACTGCGACACTGCCGCTGGCGCTGCCCGCCGATTGCGGAGCAAACGTCACGGTGAAGCTTTTGCGCTGACCCGCGGCGAGAATCAGGGGGAAGGTGAGTCCACCGATACTGAAGCCCTTGCCGGTTACACTGGCTTGGTGCACGGTGAGATCCGAACTGCCGGAATTGATAAGCATCGCGGACAGCGTCTGGGTGGTCCCAATCTTCACGCTGCCCAAAGCCAGACTGGCGGGGACGACTGCAAGTTGTGCGGCACCGGTGCCCGTGCCTGACAGTGACAGGCTCGCGATTGTCGAGGCTAGGCCCAGGCCTTCTCTGGTCTCATTGCCTCGTCTGCCAAAGGTGACGGGGCGGGCAGGCAAGTTCAACGAAACTGTACCCACCACGGAGATGGTGCCGCTGCTGGCTCCGCTCGAGGTAGGGCTGAAACTAACGCCGATGTTGGCGCTTTGTCCGGATTGCAAGGTCAGTGGCAGGCTCTGTCCAGTCAAAGTGAATCCTCTGCCTGTGGCCGCGATATGAGTGAATGTGACCGGCATGTTCCCGAGATTGGACAACGTGGCCGACTGGGTCATGGTTGTTCCTACCGGTACGCTCCCGAAACTTATGTTGCCAGGAGCCAGTTTGATCCGGTTGACCCGGCCTCCCAGGATCGCGGTGCCCCTCAACATGAAGGTGGTGGACAAACGAACTTGATTGCTGGCGAGAACCACTTTGCCCTGGGAAGTGCCGCCGCTCTGTGGCGAATAGGCAATCTGGACGACGGCGCGCTGGCCCGGCGCTAATGTCAGCGGCAGTGTTTGACCCGTAATTGTGAAGTCTGTCTGCGCGATCTGAGCCTGGGTGACCACGATCGGGGAGTGGGTGGTGTTGGCGATGGTGTTAGTGCGTATCGCGGTGGTTCCGACCGCTACACTGCCAAAATCCACGACCGCTGAAGTTGCGACCAACCCGCTGCCTGATTGCGCGGCCGGGGTGTGAGCGTCAAGGGCCCCACAGCCCAGCATGGTCATCAAAAGGAAAAGAACGATTACCAGGTTACCGCGAGTGCCGAATTCCTTCACGGAAGGCCTCTAAGAGCCGTACGGCCATACGGCGGGGGATTTACCTGCTCTCTGCACCATTCCGAGTGCCAATCCGGGGAACTGACTGAAACTTGGAACATGCAGGCAAGTGCAGTGTGCTCTGAGGGTTGCTGCTGCGATAGATATCGGAAGTGAATGCAGGCAGCGGCCAGATGGCCATGCACAGATTGGAACCAGGGTTACCTGGGTCACGGTGACTGTGGTGGTGAACAGAAACGGAGCGAAAAGCTACGCCGCATTTGCCCCAGCAAATAGCGCTGTCAGGATGAAAAATACTGCGGAAAATCGTCATTCGGAGCGGTTGTTGAGTTCCCAGGAGCGGACATGAAAAGGCACCGGCGGCAGCTATCTTCAGACGATCGCGATGCAGTAATCTTGTTACGTAGGTTGCCAGTTACGAAAGGGCATGTCGGGCACGGTCATTTTTCCACATGGCTACGGCGAATCTCAAACAGTCGGCGCAGAAGGGCATCATTCTCGCCGGAGGATCGGGCACGCGTCTCTATCCCGTGACCCACGCCGTGTGCAAAGGCTTGCTGCCGATTTATGACAAGCCCATGATTTATTACCCTCTGTCCACACTGATGCTGGCGGGGATTCGTGACATTCTCATCATTTCCACGCCGCAGGATGTACCCAGGTTCGAACAACTGCTGGGGGATGGGACGCGTTTCGGACTGAATTTTCAGTACTCGGTGCAGCCGCGGCCGGAAGGAATCGCACAGGCATTCCTGGTGGGCCAGCAATTTATCGGTAGCTCGGGATGCGCCCTGGTGTTGGGGGATAACATCTTTTATGGACATGACCTCGCCAAAATCATCCTGCAGGGGGGGCAGCCAGAGTCTGGGGCTCGGGTGTTTGCCTACCCGGTGCAGGATCCCGAGCGCTACGGCGTGGTGGAATTCGACACGCAGGGCAACGCGCTCAGCCTGGAGGAGAAGCCCAGCGCGCCAAAATCGCGCTACGCTGTCACCGGGCTTTATTTCTACGATAACCAGGTAGTGGAGATTGCCAAAGGTCTGAGGCCATCCGCCCGCGGGGAACTCGAGATCACAGACATCAACCGGGAATATTTGAGACGCAAGCAGTTGCATGTGGTGGTCATGGGACGAGGTATGGCGTGGCTGGACACCGGGACCCACCAGGCCATGCTGGAGGCTGCACTGTTCATACAGACCATCGAAACCCGCCAGGGGCTTATGGTGGCCTGCCCGGAAGAGATCGCCTTCCGCAATGGATACATTACGGCGCAGCAACTGGAGGAGACAGCTTTCTCGATGAAAGGCAATGGTTACGGCATGTATTTGCAGCAACTGCTCCGGGAAAGGGTGTTCTGACGAACTCGGCAAGCGTTCCCGCCATGAAGGTCACCGAAACTGCGCTGTCCGGAGTACTCATCCTCGAGCCCAGAGTGTTCCGTGACAACCGAGGGTTTTTTCTGGAGAGCTACAACGAAAGAACCATGTTGGAGGCGGGTATTGGACAACGTTTTGTGCAGGACAACCATTCGTATTCAACTCGCAACGTGGTGCGGGGACTGCACTATCAGGTGCGGCCGCAAGGCAAACTGGTACGGGTTGCGGTGGGTGAGATTCTCGATGTAGTGGTGGACTTGCGGCGGAGTTCGCCGACCCTGGGCCGATGGTGCGCCATGAGCCTTTCAGATGCGATGCCCCAGATGTTATGGATTCCTCCGGGATTTGCTCATGGATTTCGGGTCCTGTCGAAGAACGCCCACGTACTCTACAAAGCCACCGATTTCTATGATCCCGTCGCGGAGCGCACCATTGCATGGAACGATCCCGTATTGAACATCGACTGGCAGCTTGCCGCTACACCCACCCTTTCCGACAAGGATAGTCGGGCGTGCGCCTTCCGAGAGGCGGAGCTCTTCGGTTAGGAGTTGCAATGATCACTTCGAAACGATTTCCGGGGAAATAGGCATCAAGAGTTCGCGCAGAAGCTTTCTTCTCTCCATGGGGGTTGGCGCCGCCGTGGGAGTGGCCGTACCCCGGTTCCTGGTAGATACCCCTGTCGCCGATTGCCAGATTTCCGATTGCTTCCGCAAGTGATCCTAGCCAGCGCTTCGAAAAATGTTGGACTATACCCTTGACATCGCGAGCGGAGAAGCACAGAATCGCTCGCAACCAAGGTTAAGACCAGCCGCTTTACCCACCAGCCCTGAAGTACTGTGCCTCAAAACTCCCCCGGATCAGACCGCCTGGGAAGGCGAGCCTGGTTCAAACAGGAAGGCAGCACCATGATGAGTATCGCGCGCAATTTGTGGCATGCAGACCAGGGTCAGGACATCGCTGAATATGCAGTGATGCTGGCGGTGATCCTGGTGATTGTGGTGGGCACCATACGGCTGGTGGGCGGCAATGCCAACAACGTTTTCTCAAGCGTAGCCAGCTCCGTCCAATAGCGGTTGCACCGAATCGCGCGGCGACGCGGGACTACGGTCTGAGGCGCGCGTGAAGGTATGGCCGCGCCTGAGGATTGGTGTGTAAGGTTTCCCCGGTGCAGGTCAACTGCAACGTCAAGAGCCGCGGGCGGGGCGCCCGCGCCACACGCCTTCGCCACACAAGATCTATCGCGATCCGAATTGCAGGCGCAGACCAGCGCGGGCTAGAATCGGCGGACCTACGGTAAGCACCGGGGTTCGCCCGACATCGTAACGCCGGTTGGTGAGATTCTCCACCGCCACAAACAGATCTACCCCATGACGCAGATGGTGCGACGCGGTAGCGTCCAGGACGAAATAGCGCCTGAGCAGCAGCGTGTTCTGATCGTCGTCGAACTGGTTCCCTCCGAAGCGGCCCTGCAGTCCAAGCAGGATGAAGGGCCGGGCATAGTTGGCCTGGAAAGTGAACTGATGGCGGGGAACCTGCGGAATGTCGAGGCCCACCAGACTCGGATTCAAGCCCGCCAGGGCTGGGTCAACGGTGAAACTGGTCACGGTGGCGTCGGTGTATTCGTAACCGCCGGAGAGGATCACCGAATCGCTAAGCCTTCCGCTGGCCTCCACTTCCAATCCCTGGGCTTGAGTGCTCCCCAGATTCTGGCGCTGCCGGGTGATCAGACTGGGTGTCGTGGTTAAGGTGACGTTGGCCACAGGGCGCGTAATCTGGTTCCAGAAGAAATTGCTGCGCAACATAACGCGCTGGTCCCAGCCGGTGACGATGACGCCGCCCTCGGTGCCGGTAAGACGTTCCGCGCGGAGATTCGGGTTGGACTCGGTAAACACGTTGCCGGCTCGAAAACCGCGGTAGAGCTCGTTCAAGGTGGGAGCGCGAAATGCGCGATACCCGGAAGCGGTAAGAGATACATGGTGAGTGAGCTTGTGCAGCAGCGCCAGGCGCGGGCTGAAGAAGGTTTCACTGCGATCGGGGAGCGCGGCGGCGCCCACCGGCTGTGCCGGGTTGGGCGGAGCAAAAGCATCGAAGTTCTGCCAGTGGTCCACGCGCCCGCTGGCCGTTAGTAGCCAGCCGGGGCTTAGGCGAATGATGTCCTCAATGTAGGCGCCCCAGTTCACTTCCCGCCCTCCGCCGGCGGAGGTGCTGGTGGGATTGCCGCCGAAATATCCCTGCTCGTTGGTTTGTCCGTGCACGTTGGCTTCTTCGAGGCCGGCGACCAGGTGCTGGGTCGTGCGTACAGAACGCTGCCATTGAACGGAAAATCCGACTTGCTGAGCGGGGACAACCTGGGTGCGAGTCAGGCTCTCGCTGTTGCGGTCGGCTGCGATCGCAGAGAAGGACTGGTGCAGGCTTTGCCGGGTGACGTAGGCATGCAGCTGAAAAGCGCCGAACTGGTGCGCATCCCAATTGCTACCGAGGTCAAGTTCACGAATGGTGGTGCTGTTGGTTTGCAGCGGGGTGCCGTTGTGCCGTGATTCGCCGAACAGCGATCCCCGGACAAAAACACTGCCACGATCGCCCAGCTTGCGTTGCAGCGTGAGGTCGCCGCTGGCGTCTTCTGAGTTCACCGGAGTGTCCACCGCACCCCTCAAGTCGGAGGGCACGGCGATGTAACCGTCGGTGCGGAAGAGTTCCGAGGTAAGGCCGATGGCCCAGGGTCCAAGGCTCTTGCTGGCAGCCAGGGAGAGATCGGGAGAGTTTTCATTCCCGTAGGCCGCTTCTAGCGAAATTGCATTCCGGTCGACGGGTGCGCGAATAATGTTGATGACTCCGCCGAGAGCGTCCGATCCGTAGAGATGAGACGCTCCGCCGCTGGCCACTTCGATGCTGCCGATGCTGACGCGCGGCACCCGGTCCCAGTACACCCACCCACCGAAGGGATCGTTCAAAGGAAAGCCGTCGCTGAGCACCAGGGCGCGGCTGGCGCCGCTCGCGCCCAGACCGCGCAGGGAAACGCCTTGCGCGGTGGGATTGGCGGTGCGGCTGGTGGTACGCCGGAAGAGGCTGAATCCCGGCACCTGGCGCAGGATGTCGTCGGTCCTGAAGGCGGCTGTGGCGCCCAGGTCCTGGGCTGAAAGGATAGTGACGCTGGTGGCGTTTTCAATCACCCGTACGCCGGTACGATTGGCTGCGACGGTTACCTGCTCGGCGGCGGTCGCGGGCAGTAGAGTGATGCGCGCGGAGTTGGCGCCAGCCTGCAAATCGACCTCGCTGAGTTGAAATCCAGGTGCGGAAACTTTTAGCGCCCCGGATTCTGGCGGTACTACGGAAAATATGAAGCCGCCCCGGTCGCCGGTGATCTGCGTCTCGGAAAACGGTCCGCTGGTGTAGGCCACTTCAGCGCCCACAATGGCGGCGCCAGTCTGGTCGGTGACCACTCCAGAGAGCTGATGGGGAGCCGAAGCCTGGCCCTGCAGGACCAGAGGCAGAGCGAGGCTAAGCCCAGCAATCAGGGGAAAGCGCAGCGCCGGGAACGCCAGTCGGAATAGTCCTGAGAGCATATGTGGAAAGAGGATGGCTTCCGGCCGTCATCGTGCGGCCAGCCTGCGGCTGATGAAATCTACCCGAAGAATCAGCCTGGATCATACCTCACAACAGTGTTCTAGGGGAGCGTAGCCCTCGTTCTTCTCACAGCTGCAGTTGTTTTCATCTTGCGATCCCCGTTTCAACTCAAAGACCAATGCAAGGCCCATAGCATCAATTACTTCCATAATCCCGGCTGGCATGCCGATTGCCCTGAACAAAGCATCGTGGACCGGACCGCCGCTCTCCGTGCAGGCAACGAGAACATGGCGCTGCGCAGATTGTGCTGGCTGGCTTTGATGGTTTCGGCAACCGGCGTGTGCCAGGCTTGGGTTGAACCCCTTCCGGCGGTGCTCGCGGGCGGGAGGGTTTCTCTGGGCGAGCGGGAACAGCACCTCTGGACTCCGCCGGTGCACGACTCGGAATTCGCCGCCATGGCGCACTCGGCCGCTCCGGCCCCATGTGGAGCGGTGCAACCGCCGCAGGCGCTGGCCACACCCGATCCTCTGCTGGAGGAAACGGACCTGAACGCGAAAGCCAGCGTAAGCTTCGTCATTGGGACTGACGGTCGGGTGCATAGCGCGTTCATTCTGGAAAGCGCCGGACCTAGCGAAGACCGAACCATACTTGATGCCGTGCGTTTCTGGCGCTACCGTCCCGCGCTGTGCAACGGTGTACCGACGGAATCGGAAGCCAAGGTGGAGTTTTCGAGTCGCTAGGAAAGTTTTAGACTAGAATCAGGGAAAGAGCTGGTTGCCTTGGGCCAGAGCGAGAACTGGCAGGATGCCGCCTTTCCGCAGAAGGAAATGGGGGCTCAGGACATGGATGACGTCAGGCGAGTTGCCCAGTCCAAGGCTGCCGTATTCCAGGCCATGCAGCGATATGCCCTGGAGCAGAGCGTGGAAGAATCCGTGAATGTGAAACCTGAACCCGAAAGCGCAGCCCGCCAGGCTTGTGCAGCTTGTGGGAGCGCGAATCGCAAGGGCAATAGCTTCTGCGCCAATTGTGGCGTCCCTTTGTTGAAAACGCCGGCGGGGACGGAAGCTGAACCAGCGATTCCCAAGTCCGCGCCTGAAGTGCCCGGCGATCACCACTACCATCATCATTATCACCACCACTATTTCTCCAACGCCGGCGGCGCGGAGGCGGTCGCGACTCCTGACCTGCGTGTGGCCGGCGGTGCTGGCGCCGGCCGCGATCTCGCCCGCGTACGGACCCCCCTCAGTGGGGGGTCGTTAAGCCGGGCCGAGACTGCTGTCCGCAAAGTGACCCAGGATTGGGCGCTGGCCTGCAACACCAAACAACTGGACGACCTGGTGGACCTCTACCTTCCTGATGCCACGGTGCTGCGGCCGAATGTTCCGGCCGTACGGGGCACGGCGGCCGTCCGCGAATTTTTCTTTGGATTGCTTGATGCCGGCATGAGTGAAGTGGAGCTGGACCCCCTGCGGGTAGAGTTATTCGGCGACTTCGGTTACGAAGCTGGCCGCTGCAAGTCTCTGGTCCCCAGTGCGGTGGGCAAACGGCGCGAGGAGCGCGGCAAGTATCTGGTCCTGCTGAATCGGCAAGCCAATGGGGAATGGAAGATTCTGGCCGACAGCTGGTCCAGTGACCTGAGTCTTGGAGCCACCCTTGACTCACCGGTCAAGTCAGGGGCTGGCGCGGGAAGCTCGATGGCGGGACCGCTGCGTAAGTCCTAATGCCGGATCACCTCACGGGCAGATCCCCACAACTCTCTGCCCAGATCAGATTTCCACTTCCAGCTTGCGCAAGTCCCGCCGTAGTTGCTCGACGTCCTGCATCTCGATGGTATGCATGCCCAGCTGCCGCGCGCCTTCCAGATTCAGGGCGCGATCGTCGATGAAGCAGCACTCCTGCGGCTGCTGCTGCGTCACTTCCAGGGCCAGCCGGTAGATTCCTTCTTCAGGTTTGCGCAAACCCACAAAACACGAGCTGACAAATACAGAGAAGATCTCGCGCAGGCCGAAGGTCTGAATGCGGTACTGGTTCAACTCCTTCGACTCATTGTTGATGGTTGCCATGAAATACTTGCCCGATTTTGTCAGTTGTTCCGCCACGGCCAGGACCTCGCGGTGCGGTTGCGACAGGGAAAACACGTAGTCCTTGAACACCTCGCGGGCGAAGGGCCGGGAGCGATAGAAGATGGTGCGATCGAGATATTCGTCAAAGCCGATCTTGCCTCGCTCCAGGGAGGAAACCAGCATCTCGTGGCGGTCGAGGAACTCGGCCTGGTCCAGCTTGAATTGCTCGAGCGCGCGCTCTCTCTGCGCGCGGTCCCAGGCATTGGTGAGCAGCACTCCGCCGACGTCCCAAAAGATGGCGCTGATCTGAGGCAAAAGCATCCTCCGCAACCAGTCTCACGGCAAATAGTAAAACGATGATACACGGGAAGGGGTGGCGCAAGCAGGCGCGTCCCTTTGTCGCGACCATGCATGCTACGCCCGACGCTAAAGAGGCGATCTGGTTTGCCGATGGCTATGGAATCCGCAATTGTTTTAGCAACGCGGAACGGAGCGTCGGCGGTGATGGGCAAGAGCCTACTTCTAGTAGTCCTGATTTCCTTGACTGGATGTCTTTCCCCCCGACATTCGGGAATCGTCATACCGGCGCGTTGTGTCCGGATCAACGTACAGAGTTTTACCCGGCCTTGCACCCAGCGTCTGGACGGCAGGTTCGTATGCGACGGAGTCGTGATCACGGCAAGTTGCGTAGCGCCACCGGTCGCCACAACAAGTGCGCGCTAAGAGAAAAGCCCCGAACCGGCGTGGCCGGATCGGGGCAGGTCGGGTTTCGCCGGCTGCGTCTAGTAAGCGGACGGCGTGAAATCCTGACGATAACTCAGGTTGTCGATGTCGCGAAACATCGGTGTGCCCGGCGGCAGGTTCTGCGGCTGGGTGAACAGCGGGTCAAACACATAGTTTCGGGTTGGCGGTTGATAGACCACGTAGTTGCAGCATTTGAACGTGCCGGTGTTGTAAGTAGAGTAGTACAGGCTCACCAGGGAACCCTTGTAGTAGAGAGTGTCGCCGCTCCAATTTTCCAGGAAGCGCAGGAAATTGTGCACCCCGCCGTCGGTCCCGAAGTAAGTCGTGCTGTTGCTGCCATTGGGATGCGGGAAGGTAATGTTTTTTCCCGCGGCGATGGCCACCCGGTAATAGGTGGTTACGGCCTGACGGTATCCGTTCGCGCTGGTGGCGTCGGTGGGGTAGAGCATGCTGCCCAGCTTGCTGGCCGCTCCGACGACTCCTTCATCCTGCCACTGATTTGACAGCAGGGTGACGGTGTCAGCAATTACGGCGGCGGCGGAGTGGGCAGGCTCGGCGGCAGTCGTGCTGGTCCAGGTCGGGTCCGCGGGAGGAGCAGCGCTGTTGTAGTCGCCCTGAATGTAAACCGGATTCTCCGAGGCCACGGTGAATCCACCCAGGGATCCATCCGCGTTGGCCACCTTCCGGACCGGTACGTTGCCCAACGTGCCGTCCACCAGCTTCAGTACGTGGCGTGCTCCGGTTACGCGGTTCTTGCGGCCGGTGGTATAGCAGTTCGCAATGCGGTTGGTGAAAGGATCGTTTGTGGTATTGATGCCAAAACCAATCCCGACGTCGGCGGCCCCGTAGGTGTCCAACCGTCCGTTGTCGTCCACGTCTTCCGGAGACCGGCTCACGTGCGCGATAAGGACAGGTGTCTCCGGCTGGCCGTCAGGCGTGCCGCTGTTCGATCCACTATTGATGACGTCCTCGAATCCGTACGAGCCCTTGATGACCGAGGGCACAGCCAGAGGGTCGGGCAGCATTCCGCGGCGGTCGGAAAAGTACAGGATGTATCCGTTTTGTGAAACGTAATCTACTTGTCCGCCGGTAGTGCCAATGGTTCCTTTCAGCCACTTCTTCAGGTTGCCTATGTCCAGCTCCATCGCGTTCATGACGCCGTTGGGAGTGCAGCTTGGTTGCGTGGCCAGCAGAGCGTCGCGGGGTTCTCCTTCGCGGGTGTCGTAGATGTTGATGGGAAACCAATTGAACTGGGCGTCAGAACCGCCGACTGCGGTGCTCTCAGACGCGCCTGAGATGGCGCCGTTACCGTCGCGGTCGGCCAGCATCTGGAAGATGAGAATCGCGTTGGGGTGAACTGCAACCGGGGTAACGGAGGCGGCTCCGGGAAACAGGCCGCGAGCAAAACCCAATTTCAGCCATTCCTGGGTGACCGGACGCCACACGGTGCTGTTAAGGTCCTGGACCTCAACCCGCAACCAGCCGCCGATCAGGGGCCAGGGAGTGGGACTTCCCGCAGGCTGAACGAAATTAGCGTCAAACTTTACCGCGTTCCCAGTGACCGGGTTGTTGTACGCCACTCTGGTTGCGGTAGCAAAGTAGGTCTTGCTGTCGCCGCCGACAGCCGCCACGCCCGGAACCGGAACTCCGGTGCCGGTATAGACGCTGCCGGCTGTAGTGTTATCCAGCGCGACGTCACCCGTGGCGTCCCCGTTCCAATCGGGCAAATGCAGGTCGGCGCGGTTGTCGCTCAGCAGCACGCGAATTTGCGCCTGATTGGCCAGCCGGGAGCCGCCGACTGCGCTGGACTCGGCCGCGATGGGCCGGCGAATGATTTCAAAAGGCTCGGCTCCGCCTCCGACGAAGGGCAGGGTCAGCTTCTTCACTCCGGTGCCATAGGGCCCGTCATAGTTTCCGTCACGGATGAATCCGTTGTATGTGCTTTTGGAGAGATTGGGCCAGACCGTGGAGTTTTGCGCCGAAGTCGGGCCGGCCACCACACTGCCTTCGTTCATGGCAATGGTCCGGCAGGCGGTGGGGGTGGAGGGGGGGTATCGCAGCCGGTGCTGGCGAACGGAATCTTCACCGCTCCGTCATTGTTGTAGCTGCTGGACGGAGCCAGGCCATTGGGCAGCTGGTTGCGAACTACGTTTCCATAGGCCGTGATCTTGTCGTGGAAAGTCAGGGTGGCAGTGCCGGAGACGCCCAGGTACAAGTCGCCGTTGGTGTGCACGCGTCCGGCAAAGTCAAGCTGGGGGCTGCTGAAAAAGCCGAGGTCGCTGTCCGAAAACACGCCGAACTGGAACACGGGAATGAGGGCGATTTCGACGGTGCGCATCATGCGTACCTGTTCCCCCAGCGGGCGTTGCGCCGTGACCGCAAGGTCGATGGGAAGGAGTTGCGCGTACAAGCCCTGGTTCGAACCGCTGCTGATCAGCCCGTAGGAGGTCTTCAGGCTTCCGTCGGGATTGGTGCGCGGAGTCAGGGTGTAGCCGCCGGCGGGGAAAGTGATTCCCGGAATGGCGGGCGCCTGCGCACTCAGGCTGGTGATGTCGCTGGCCTGGGGGGACTGAATGTTCTGGAAGGCAGCGGCCAGGCTGGAGGTCATGTTCTCGATTGCGCCTTCGGCGCCGCGATAGGCCAGACTGTTTTCCACGTCATTGTTGCCGGCCCGGCCCTCGGTCTGGACCATCATCAGCAGTCCAATCGAGATCCCGGTCATGAGCAGCAACAGCAACAACGACGCAATTAACGTAAACCCCCGCGAATTCTGGTTCGTGCTTTTCATCGTCTGGTTCCTCATAGAGATCCCAAATTCCTTCTCGACTGCCAAATCGAACTGACTACCGCAACTACTGCCGCTATTTGTAGCGGTCGGAAAAGCTCATGTTGCGCGCGCTGACCGAGGTCTGGATGTCCATGGACTGGTAGCCCTCTTTACCGCTGGAGCTGGCTGCGTATGGTCAAGTGCGCCAGATTGATGGTGCGGATCAGGCTGGGGGAGATAGGGGTTGCCAGGCCCATGCCGCCGTCGCCGGTGGCGTTCAGCAAATTTCCCGTCGAGTCATAAGTGTCATAGGTGAAGCGCAGGTCGGCCACGTTTTCGGCCACGGGGACGGGCACACGGGCATTGACCAGGCGCATCAGGGTCGGCGTTCCCGGGGTGGTCGGTGTTGTCCAGATAGTAGGTAATGGCCCAGATGCGGGTGGCGGTGACCCCCACCGCGGTGCCGGCGATCCCGGCCGCGGTCGCCATCTGCTTAAGATCGTTGCTGGTGGCCGCGTTCTGATTGAACAGCAGCGAATCCGCGTTGGCGAAAGCCACAGTGTAGGAGGGACCACCGCCGGCAGCGAGAGGGGCCGTGACTTCGGCCACCGCATAGGCGCTTCCGGCATTGCTCGAGAACAACACCAGATCGCCCTGCTGCAAGCCCACACCGGTGTTGTTCACCGCCTGATCCAAGGGATTGGGGGCGGGCGAAGGCAAGGTAAACGTGACCGAATTGCCGTTGAGGTCGTTGAACTTCACGGTGTAGTCGCTGAGCAGGAAAGTGGTGTCGGCATAGACCGTCGTGATCACGTCCGTGGCCCCGGCTGCGGCGTTCACCGTAACCCCGCTCTTCCATCCTGGAATTACGCCGTACATGTAATTGATGACGGCGCCGCTGGCGGGATCGGTTTGGGTGGGATAGGTGATCGAGCCGGAGTTGGTCGGGCCCAGGTAGCACTTACCCGTGTAATCGCATCCATAACGCGGTTTGGTGCCGGTTCCCGACGCCAGGGCCACGCCTCCCGTGGGCATTCCCGCTCCCGCCAGGCTGATGTCTTTGGTCAACAGGTTGGAGGAGGCACGGGCATTCTGCTGCAGCTCGGCGCGCTGCGAAACGATCCAGGTCGCGCTCATCGACCGGCTGAACAGTTGCACGGCTGCAGCAACGACGAGCAGGCCCAAAGTCAGGGCGATCAGCATTTCCACCAGGGTGAAGCCGCGACCGGAAGTTTTGAATGTGCTCCGCATGTGCTCCTCGTTTGTCCTTATCGGTACTGCGAAATGAATCCGGAGAGTACGTAGTTCTTGGGGAACCGGTTCCGGGGAGTGGTGTACTGGATAGTGATGGTGATGGAGCGCAAATCAGCCGAAGGCGTGTTGGTGATGGCGATGCTGCGCTGATAATTGCTCAATCCCATGATGACGTCATCCCCAGACGGTACGGTTGCGCCGGCTGGGAGTCTGGACAATCCCGTCCGGCCCCGGCAAGGTCATGGTCTGAGGCGCAAGGAGGCGCCGTCGTTGATGGTGTCCATGATGCCGTCGGTGCCCACCTGCTTGATGGGTTGGAGCCCGGTCCTGAAGATGCCCGGTGATCCGGCGCCGCCCACGTTTTGAATCTGGTCCCAGGTGATGTTCGCGGTTTCACGCGCGGTGTAAATCGTCTCCATGGCCTGTTGCGCCAGTTGTTTGGCGATCATGTCCTGCTGGGCCGTCTGGGTGGCGGCCATGGCGGTGGCGAATACACCCAGCATGGAAACCAATCCCACGGTGAGCACGAACATCGAAATCAGAACTTCCAGCAGAGTGAATCCCTGTTGCTGCCGGTTGAGGCGCCGCCGCAGGGTGGCTGCTCTCTGAGTGGTCACTGTTGCCTCCAGATCGATCCGCCGCCGGCTTTGGGATACAAGCGGTACCCGCGCAGACGCCCCGTCGAGCCCCACACGGTAATGGCGCGCGAGGTGTAGAGACTTCCCGATCGCGCCAGATAAATCACTCCGTTATTGGTGTTGCTATTGATGTCCTGGGCTGAGCCGTCAGGATTGAAGAAGACAACATTCTTGGCCCCGCCGGCAACGCCTTGATCGAAATCAATGGCTGGGCTGCCCGTGCCAAAGTGATCAGGAGTGGTGGCCAGGGTGGTGGGAATGCCGGGTTCCGCCCAGAAGGTAATATCCGTGGGCAAAGTGATGGTCGAAGTGACCTGGCCGGTGGCGGCTCGCGTAATCGTGATGCTGTTGGGCGTAACCGCGTTGTTGAAAGTAACCAGGTAAACGCGGCGCTCCGCAATGGCTTGCTCCCGCGCCCGGCGCAAGGTCATCAAGGTGGCGTTGTAGGCGTTGGTGACGCGCGTGTCCTTCAAGGCCGGCTGCAAGCTCATGAAGAAGATGCCGCTGGCGATCATCATCAAACTGAGCACAATCAGGGTCTCGATGAGCGAGAAGCCGCTCATCCGCCTGTGACCCAGGTGAGACTTTCCAACGAACCTCGTGCTGCCAGTCGCGCCGTGCATAGTCGTATTGAGACCTCGTAGTCGGGTCAATGTAAGGCTCGTATTTCGTTGCCGCAAGGAGTTGGGAAAGACAGGAATTCTGCGGCCAGACTGCCATCATCGTAGGGGCGGAGGCGAGGGTGGTCAAAGCACCAAAGGAGCCACCGGACATTAGACTTGGGTAATGTAATCGGGAGGGTAAACTGTAGTCACTTTGGCCGTTTACCCGAGAATCGCGTGCGATTAAGCGCCGCGTGCTTTGGCCATGTTCTTGCCGGCTTTAGCGGAGGCCCGGCGGGTGCTGGGAACGTAACTGCAGGTACGAAAATCATAGTGCTGGCCCAGGCAGTCGGGACAAAGGTGGACCTGGTGAACCTTGCAATGGATCACAGGCAGGTCGCCATGACAGACATCGCAACCGCCGCGCACCCGGCGCCTGGAGTTTTTTGATTCTGCTAAAGCCTGGCCGGTTCCGGCGGTAGATTGAAGCGCGCGTGCCTTAAAGTAAACCCCCGAGGCCGCGATCATGGAGCCCAGAGACACACCGCACGCGCCCAGAATCATCAGGCTGGTATCAGGATGCTCGCCCAAAGCGGCGGGCAGCATGAGAATTCCCATGATTCCCCCGAGTACGCCCACGGCGATCATCCAGTTGCCGGTTTGTGATGACATCTTCGGAGCCTTTTTGGCGGGCGGAAAGCACATTCGCCGCAACCATAGAAGTGACCAGCAATTGCGAACATAGCGAGTTCTTCGGTTTAACTCCAGATGACGAAAGTCACCCCAGCGCTGAATTCACTTCGCGATGACCGAGGTAACTTGTCTCCGCTTACCGCGGAACTCTAACATTCTCGAAGTATGGCGCTTACGTCGCTGGTAGTGTGTGCTGATCTGAAAGCAGTCCAGGTGCTCAGCCAGATTCTGCGGGAGCTGAACATCACAGCGGAGCATTGCGGAGATCTGGCCAACGCCGCAACCCGTCTTGCCTCCCAGCATTTCGACGCGGTGGTGGTCGATTGCCAGGACCAGATGCCGGCCATCGAACTGATTGCGGGCGTGCGCAAGTTGCCGATGAACCGGAGTACGCTCATCATCGGCCTGGTGGATGGGCGGGAACAGGTACGCGACATTTTCGGGCAAGGGGCGAACTTCATTGTGTATAAGCCGGTCTCCGTGGAGCGGGCAGCAAGCAGCCTGCGGGCGGCAAGAGGTCTGATGGCACGTGAAAAGCGGGTCAAGCTGAGGATCGCCCTGCACGCTCCGGCGTCGATCACATACGCCAACGCGGAGAATGTGGCCGCCACGCTGCTGGACCTGAGCGAGGACGGACTGGCCATACAATCCGAACGGCGGTTGCCGCCGCGCTGCAAGGTTTACTTTCAATTTAATTTGCCGGGAGACAAATCCTCGGTGCGGTTGTCCGGCGACGTGGTGTGGCAAGACTCTTCCGGGAGGGTGGGGATCCGCTTTGTGGATGTGCCTCAAACTTCGCGGCGCACCATGAACGAATGGATCAAGAACAGCCTGGCCCGGCTGGCGACGGCGGAAAAAAATGCGCCCCGGAAAGAGTTGCACACTCCGTCGGAAACGGTTGCTACGCGGTTCGCTGGCCTGGGGCTCTCGGCCGCATCTTCCAATCGCCGCATCCAGGGCCGTCGCGCCTGCCGCCTGAGCGCCGATGTGTTCCGCGTAGGCGAGGGCGTTCCTAATCGCTGCACTCTGAGCGATGTCAGCACGGGCGGATGTTACGTGGAGACGCCTTCTCCCTTTCCGTCGCGCACGGCGTTGGACATTGTGGTTCGTACGCACGACATGAAATTGCGGGTCCGGGGAACGGTGCAGGTGGTGCATCCCGGCTTCGGGATGGGCGTGCAGTTCAGTCTCAACACGGCCGATGAGCAGGAACAAGTGAGGCAGTTGATTGCAGCCCAGGCGGCGGAAGACAGTTTAGCGTGAGAGAGGCTGTGTTCGCGGGCTAAAGCCCCCTACGGCACTTCCCGCAGGGCCGCGGTCCTGATCCATCCTAAGACCAGAGCTTACAGTTATCCCGAGTGTGGCTCGAGCCGCGCTGCCGGTGAACCCCCAATCTGACAATAGACTCATCTGGTTGTAGGGGTCCTT
Organism: Terriglobia bacterium; assembly: GCA_963758435.1. GTDB lineage: Bacteria > Acidobacteriota > Terriglobia > Terriglobales > Acidobacteriaceae > JAIQFF01. The sequence goes on from CAVWVN010000003.1 coordinate 712,519, forward strand.
CGACTTCTCGAAAGGCTTCGCAAGCGAAACCTCTCGCTCCGCTCAGGATGACAAAAGAAATTGCTCTTTTTTCGTCAGCCGGTTTCCTTGCGAAAATAATCCAGCGACAGCCGCAGGCCTGTTTCCAGATTAATCTTTGGTTCCCATCCCAGCAGGGTCCTGGCCTTGGTGATGTCAGGGCAGCGCTGCTTGGGATCGTCCTGGGGAAGGGCTTCGTAGCGAATCTTGCTCTTCGATCCGGTGACCGCCAGCACATGCTGGGCGCATTCCAGAATTGTGAATTCGGTGGGATTTCCGATGTTGACTGGCAAATGTTCGTCCGCCTTGGCCAGCCGCAGGAAGCCGTCAATCTCATCGCTGACGTAGCAGAAGCTGCGGGTCTGGCTGCCGTCGCCATACACCGTCAGATCTTCGCCGCGCAGCGCCTGCTTCATGAAGTTGGGGACCACCCGGCCGTCATTGAGCTGCATGCGCGGCCCGTAGGTATTGAAGATCCGCGCTATGCGCGTGTCCACCTTGTGGTATCGGTGATAGGCCATGGTGACGGCTTCGGTGAATCTCTTGGCCTCGTCGTACACCGAGCGCGGCCCAATGGGATTTACGTTGCCCCAGTAAGTTTCCTCCTGAGGATGCTGCAAGGGATCGCCGTAACATTCCGAGGTCGAAGAGACCAAATATTTTGCGCCGTACCTGTGCGCGATATCGAGAGCGTGGAACGTGCCCAGCGACCCAACCTTGAGGGTGGCAATTCCGTGCACGGCATAGTCCACAGGGCTGGCGGGGCTGGCGAAGTGAAAAATAAAATTCACCGCTCCGCAGTCAAAGGGCTCATTGATATCAATTTGCCGGAATTCAAAACGAGGTTCGTGGCGCAGGTGATCCAGGTTCGAAAGCTTTCCGGTCAGCAGATTGTCTGCGACAACGACCGAGTAGCCTTCGGCCAGCAGGGCATCGCACAAGTGCGAACCCAGAAAGCCGGCTCCGCCAGTCACCAAGGCGCGCTGCTGATTCATGATTTCTCGAAATTTCTTGCGGGAGGAACTGCAGCGCCTGCCGCGATTGCGGGAATTCCTGCCGGGCGGCCGACACTGTAGTAAGTGAAGCCGCGCGCAGCCATCACCTCGGGATCGTAGAGATTGCGGCCATCAATCACAATGGGATACTTGAGCAGCTTGTGGAGACGCTCCAGGTCGAGCGTGGCGAACTCTTCCCACTCGGTCAAAATCAGCAGCGCATCTGCGTCGCGGGCCGCTTCATAGGGATCACTGACGAATTCGGTTCCGGAGTTCAGGACTTCTCGCGCCCGGGCCGTGGCCGCGGGATCGTAAGCTGCGATCGTGCAGCCCTCCTGCAGGAGCGACTGCACCAGTAGAATGGCGGGCGATTCGCGGATATCGTCGGTTCCACCCTTGAACGCCAGACCCAGCGCGCCCAGGCGCTTGCCGCGCAACGTCCACAGGGCAGTGCGCACTTTGCGCAGGAAGCGCTGGCGCTGATCCGAGTTGATGCGCATGACTTCATCCAGCAGCCGAAACTCATAGCCGCACTCCCGCGCTACTGAGCGGAAGGCCATCAGATCTTTGGGGAAGCAGGACCCGCCGTAGCCGATTCCAGGATTCAGAAAGCGCGAACCGATGCGGCTGTCCGTTCCCACGCCCTGACAAACCTGGTGCACGTTCGCGCCCACCGATTCACAGATGGATGCGACCGCATTGATAAACGAAATCTTCATGGCCAGGAAAGCGTTCGACGCGTGCTTGATCAGTTCGGCGCTCTTGGCGCTGGTCACAATGAGCGGCGGAGGAATCTGCACCCGGTCAGGCGCGGGAATCGCATCCTTCTTCGTGTAGTAGCTGCCGTCGGTCAAAGGTGCGTAAATCTCGCGCAGCACTGCGGCGCAGCGTTCGTTGTCGGCTCCCACCACGATGCGGTCGGGATAGAGAAAGTCGGTGACCGCCGTGCCCTCCCGCAGAAATTCCGGGTTGGAGGCGATATCAAAAGAATCGGGCGGGGCCGCATTGCGCAAAATAATCTTGCGCACCCAGTCGCTGGTGTAAACCGGGACCGTGCTCTTCTCCACGATGACCTTGTAGCCGTTGATGGCTCCTGAAACGCTGCGGGCCACCGATTCCACGTAGGAGAGATCTGCTTCCCCCTGCTCCGTCGGGGGCGTGCCCACGGCGATAAAAATTGCCCGGCTGGCGCGCACCGCCTCCGGTAAATCGTCGGAAAATTTGAGGTTATGCCCGCGATGACGCTTCAAGAGCTCAGGCAGGAATTTCTCGTGGATGGGGACTTCACCCTTGTTGAGTGCCGCTAATTTGGCCTGGTCATTGTCCACCACGATTACCTGGTGCCCGAGGTCGGCGAAGCACGCCCCCGCCACCAGTCCCACATAGCCCGAACCCACGATCGCAACTTGCATTAAGAATGCTCCGGCAGCAAAGCGAGGTAGTCCCGCTTCAAAAAATTAGCAGACTGACTACTCTAGCATCTCTAAGCGGCAGGACGAAGTGACCGTCGTCACCGGCGGTGGTTCATTGCGCACAAGTCCGCTATCCGGCGTCATCCTGAGCTTTGCGAAGGATCTCGCGCGCATCGCTATAGTCCGCAAGGTCCATATCCGCTGCGCGCTGGATCAATTCGACTTCGCTCAGGGCAGGCTGATCGCGAGCTCAGCATGACGCCGAGTTGGGGGAGTTGTTGTTGTGCGTGAAACTCTTTCCTTTGCGCTCTGAGCCCAAAGCGATGACCGTCATCAGGATCGCGATGTTGGCGATCTCAAATGCGGCCAGAGCCCAAGGGTACCCTAGCGGCCGGCGCAAAGCATAAACGACATTATTAACTGGGGCTGCGATGAGAATTCCGAGCTGGTAGGCGAAGCCGGGCATGAGTCCGCGGACGGCATCGGGCGAGAGTTCGTTAAGATGCGCCGGGATGATGCCCCAGGCACCCTGGACCCCAGCCTGCATTACGAAAGCACCCACCGCGAGAGTCATGAGCGAGCCCCCGAAGGTCCACGCGGGAATCATCGCCAGACACAAAAGCAGTGCCAGGATCATGCTGCGGCGGCGGCCAAAACTTTCCGAGAGATGTCCGAACAGAATCGCTCCCAGCACCGCGCCCACGTTGAACAGGATCACCAGATAGGCCACAACTTTCGAATCGAATCCGCGCGCCGATTTCAGGAAGTCGGGATAAAGGTCCTGCGTGCCATGAGAGAGAAACATCATGAGCGTCATCAACAGGACAAGGTAAAGAAAGATCTTCCAGTGACCGCTGGCCGTACGCAAAATCGCTCCCACGGTCGGGGCCCGGTGTTGTTTCCAGGCCTCCGATTCGCGCACCCGGAAACGGATGTAGAAGGCCAGCAGCGCCGGCGCGCCGCCTGCCCAGAACATGGCACGCCATCCCCAAGCGGGCAGAATGAAGCGTGCGGCCACGGCCGCCAGCAGGTAGCCAATGGAATATCCGCTTTGCACGATTCCGGACAGGAAACCTCGCCACCTGGCGGGCGCACTCTCCATGGCCAGCGAGGCTCCGACGCCCCACTCACCGCCCATCCCGATGCCATAGATGGTGCGCAGGATTAGAAACACGGTGTAGCTGGGGGCAAATCCGCAAAGGAGCTCGACCACGGAGAAGAAAATGACATTGGCCATCAGGGGTTTGCGGCGTCCGTAGCGGTCGGCCAGCAACCCGAACATGATGGCCCCGACCGGGCGCATGGCCAGGGTCGCCGTCATGGTCCAAACGATGGCACTCTTGGTGACGTGGAAGTGAAGTGCGAGGGTATCCACCAAGAAGACGACGACGAAGAAATCGAAGGCGTCCAGGGTCCATCCCAAAAAGCTGGCGGTGACCGCATGCCATTGGTCAGAGCGGGTGGGCGGAGGAGATGAACTCAATGCGGTCAGACTCTACCTCGGCTGAAGACATCTTGCCGGGGAAGTGTACACCGGCGGGCGCGGGCCGACTGCCTGGAACGTGGGACAGTTCGCAACCTTCGATCTGGACTCTGGTGCAGTTGCTATGAATCAACTTCAGCTGCGACGGACAGGAGTATTCCTCCCCCAGGCGCTGGCGGGGAATTTTGCCGGGGTGGCCGAGGGAACCAATAGAATGGAAGTGGAGGTGAGCATGGATTAGTGAAGTGCTTTGTTTCTAGTCGATTACTTGAGGTTCATTTGTGTTGACAAGAAGTTTGTTTCAGGCGAAACTCCGCTCAATTACTCTCAGAGTTAGTTCGCGCCGGGCAGAGACACCCGTATGGGCCGAACCATGTTAAAACCGGACTCAACGCGCCGACCCTCCTCTGAACCAATCCCCGTCAGCGGTCCGGAATGGCCTGAGCTTGATGCCGCGGAAGCTGAGGCAGCGGCCGGCGTCGTCGTGCCCTTCCCGGCTAAGAGAGACTTGCCCTTCGATCTTGCCCTGGACCTGCGACTGCATGAGATTCTGCAACAAGCTCGCTTGACCACAACCTCGAGCGGAGCTGTAATCGCTCTGGCCCGCGGGAGCAGGATGGTGTGCCGCGCCTCTTTGGGCGACAAGGCACCGGGCGTCGGAGTTTTCCTAAACACCAGATCTGGACTTGCGGGGGCTTGTGTTCAAACCCGGGAGATGCAGCTTTGTGACGATACCCTGGTCGATCCCCGGGTCAATGCGACCGCGTGCAGTGATCTTGGAATCCGTTCAATCGCGGCGCAACCCATCCTGGACGGTGAGGAATTGTGGGGCGTGCTGGAGATTTTTTCTCTCGTTCCCAATGCCTATAGCGATTCCGACCTGCAGGAGCTGCAAGGGCTCAGCCGCAAGGTGTTGCGCACGGTACAAGCGGCGATAGAGGGCGCATCCGCGGAGTCGGCAACGGAAGAACTCCTCGCGCCGCTTATAACCGACGCGGTAGAACCAGAACAGATGGGGCCCGTAACCTCGCCGGAACCGGTCCAACCGGATGTAGCCATAGTTCGTCGGGACTACCGAACCAGCATTCTGACTGCTGCGGTACTGGCTCTGGCCGTGCTTCTGGGATGGATGGTCGGTCGCGTGGGCTGGAGCATGGCGGTCAATCGGGAGCCCATCCAAGTTTCAGAGACTCCGCAGGAAGCGCAGGCTATGGCGCCGCTCGTCCCGGAAGCTTCGCAGGCTGCCCTCCGCCGCGAGGAACCACCCGCTTCCGCCAAGACGGCTGCGGCCAATGCTCTGCCGGTTGCCCGGCCGGTTTCGAAGCCGAAGCCTGAGCTCGCCGAGCCCGCAGGCGGGCTGGTCGTATATGAGAAGGGCAAGGTAGTTTTTCGGATGGCGCCCTCAGACGCCAAACCTCCGGTTGCAAGCGACGCGGGACCCATTCAAAACGCAGCCACCCGGGCGGAAGACAATCCGTCAGCCCCGGCGGCGACGGTTTCTCCGTCGTCGGCGAACGACTATTTACTGGGGCGGGTGGAGCCCGTATATCCCGAGGCGGCCAGGCAGCAGCGTGTTCAGGGTCCGGTCGTTCTCAAAGTTCTGGTTGGAACCGACGGCCTGGTGCGGAAACTCACGCCGATCAGCGGCGATCCTGAGCTGGTCAAGGCCGCGACTGATGCGGTACGGCAGTGGCGTTTCGCGCCCCACCAGGTTAGTGGCAAAGTCGTTGAGTTCGAGACCAGGGTTACTGTGAACTTTGCGCTGCCGTAGAGCGGGCCAGGAACAGCGCAGAGCTCGGGTGGCGAACCTCAGAAGCTAAAGCGCGACGCACTTCAATTTCTTTGTGGCGCGACTAAAGTCGTGCCCTTCCCAAAACAGCGCAGGGGGATCCTGCTTCTCGTTATTCTGGAATGATTATCCGTAAGCTAGTTCTTTGGCGCGCTGTGCCGCCTTCACCACAGCCTTGATCAATGTGACGCGCAATTTCCCCTCTTCCAGTTCCATAATGCCGTCGATGGTGCAGCCCGCGGGAGTGGTCACCGCGTCTTTGAGTAGCGCGGGATGGTCCCCGGTTTCGAGGACTACGGTGGCTGCTCCCAGAGTGGTCTGGGCGGCAAGCAGTGTGGCTACATCGCGCGGCAGACCGACCTTTACGCCCGCCTCCGCGAGGGATTCCAGGATGATGTAGATGTAGGCGGGGCCGCTGGCGGAGAGTCCGGTGACGGCGTCCATGTGCTTTTCGTCCACCACGACAGTTTTTCCTACTACGTTGAACAGGGCGCCGGCAGTTTCCACGTGGTGGGAATCAGCAAATTTACCCCGGCACAGGGCGGTCATGCCGCAGCCCAGAGCGCAGGGCGTATTGGGCATGGCGCGAATGACGGCAACCTCGCTGCCCAATGCCTTTTCGATGTGGCTGGTGGGAACGGATGCTGCCACGGAAATAATGAGTTGTTTGTCGGTGATGCTGGGGCGGATCTGCTCCATCACTTCCTGCACCACTTGCGGCTTCACACATACGAAGATGATGTCGGCATTGCGCACCGCCGCCAGATTGTCGGTGCCAACCGCTATGCCTAGCTTTTCCGCGAGGGCACGCGCCCGGTCTTCATGCTGAACCGTGGCAAAGGTCGCTTTGGGAGAGAGCAGACCTTTCTCCAGCAGCGCCTTGAGCAAAATTCCGCCCATCTTGCCTGCGCCCAGCACCGCCACTCGTTTTCCCGAAAAATCGAAACCCATCGCGCTGTGTCCTCCGTGTGCTTCCGTGTCGGCCATTGTACCGTTTCACCGGGCACGGGCGGGAACGGTATGAGTCCGAGCGGGGACGGGTCGGAGCCTGCCCTGAGCGTTGTCGAAGGGACCAGTCCAGGCCGAGCAAGGCTCGGCTGGGTTGGAACTGTTTCTTACATTTTAGAGAGACGGACGAGGACGCCCGTCCTCCATCGCCATGCCCTGGCGTGCCATCTCGGCGATGTGACGGCCGATGGGCAGGGAAGCCGTGGCTGCAGGCGAGGGAACGTTCCACACATGCAGCATCCGGTCGGCCTGCACAAACTGAAAATCATCCACCATGGATCCGTCCGGACGCACCGCCTGGGCACGGACGCCGGATCCGTCGGCCACCAGATCAGAGCTGACGATCTCCGGCACCAGTCGCTGCAGCGCTTTCACAAAGGCTCGCTTGCTCAGGGAACGATAGTATTCACTGGCGCCATCGCGCCAGTATTTTCCCGCCATGTGCCAGAAGCCGGGATAGGTAAGAGTGCCGGCGAGGTCCCTGAGGTTGAAATCGGTGCGCTTGTAACCTTCGCGCTTAAGGGCAAGCACCGCGTTCGGGCCGGCATCCACGCCGCCCTGAATGCGGCGCGTGAAGTGCACTCCGAGAAACGGGAATTTGGGATCGGGTACGGGGTAAATGAGAGTGCGCACCAGGTGGGTTCGCTCCGGAACCAGATCGTAGTATTCGCCTCGGAAGGGAACAATCCTGACTTCCGGCTTCTGGCCGGCCATCCGGCTGACGCGGTCACTGTGCAGTCCGGCGCAGTTGATCACATATTTCGTGGCGAAGGTTCCGCGACTGGTCTCGACCATCATCTCAGTGCCCCGCCGGACGACGGCCCGAACTTCTGTTCCAGTGCTTACTGTCCCGCCTTGTGCGGTCAGGATCTCGGCGTATTTTTTGCTGACGGCCGCGTAGTCGGTGATGCCCGTGGCTGGTACCAGCACTCCCAGCAAGCCGCTGCAGTGCGGCTCAATTTCGCGCAGCTCTTCCTGCTGCAGCAGTCGCAGTCCAGCCAGGCCGTTGGCCTTTCCGCGATCGAGCAGGGCATTGAGGCGCGGAACCTCTTCTGCGCTGGTGGCCACGATGACTTTCCCGCAGATCTCGTGCGGCAGGTTGTGGGTGCGGCAAAATTCCACCATAGCAGCTGCGCCCTCGACGCAGAACTTTGCCTTCAAGGACCCAGGCTTGTAGTAAATGCCGGAGTGGATCACACCACTGTTGTGGCCGCTCTGGTGCCGGGCAACGCCGTCTTCCTTCTCGACCAGCAGCAGGCGTAAGTGTGGCAGAACACGGGTGGCGTGCATCGCGGTCGAGAGACCCACGATTCCTCCGCCAATGACCACGATGTCGAAAATTTGGTCCGGCATAGCGGCGCAGGGAAACCGACGCCACATTCTTTATACATGGCCGCTGGAAGCAGTGCGAAGTTACCGCGGTGCGATGGCCGGACTTCGGACCTTGGACCTTCGGACCTGGGTTTCAGGCTTCAGAACTCTGGATATTTTGTGCGCTACCGCGTCTATGGCGCGGTCTTTATTCGGCCACGCAGCACGGTCATGGATGCCGGTGGCAGGGTATATTGCGCATCGCTACTGGCTTCGATTGTGGAAGTCACGGCGGGACCGTCGGGATCAGCGTACCCTTCCTTCCTCCCGGGATGCCACTGATACTGCGCCTTTCCGAAAGTGATCATGGTGACCGGCCCTGAAAAGGAACTGTCGGCATCGGCATCGCCATCATGGAACTTGATGCGCACCGGATGCGGATTGTCGTAGTCCTTGTTGATCAGCAGGAGTGACCACTGTCCATCGGGACGCAGCACGGCATAGGCGGTGACCAGCACGTGGCCGTCAGAGTCCTTGATGTCGCTGGCGGCGGTAAAGAGTCGATGCTCGGCGTCCACCGGTTGCGACCACTCCTGGGTGAGAAGTTGGGCGGCAAAAAACTGCGACGTGCGCGAACGGATCTGGTAGTTACGGTCCACCATAAACATGTGGTACGTGCCCCAACTGTTGGGACATGCAGGGTGCGCCGGCGAGTAGGAGAGCGCATGGTAGTAGAACGTCGCTCGGCCACCGGCGGTCAGAAAGCCGGCGAAGGTATCGCCCAGCCACAGGGCCCCGAAGACTTCTACCGAAGCTTCGCCACCATGCGCGTTGGTCTCGGTGTCGAGCAACGGAACCCCGGGCGGCAAACCATCGTCGCGCCAGACCTGCATGATATGAGTGAGGAGTTGCGGCTCCTGATATAGATTTTTCCACGGTGTCTCGCAGCCATCATAGGGATAGTGCTCGAACGACATAAATGCCAGGTCGGAGAGACGGCCGTGGGCTTTCAGATAATCCAGAAAACGGCCAAACCAGGAAGTTCTGCCTTGCGCGTCCGGCCAGGCTTTGATGTCCTCGGTGACGCCTTCGAAGACCGGCCCTCCTAGCTTCAAATTAGGATCCACGCGATGCAGGGCCGTGGCCCACTGCAAGTAGAATGCGCCGTAATCTTCGGGCTGCATGTATTGGCCGTCGGGCTCTTCTCCCATCTCGACGTACCAGACGGGATAGCCTCGCTTCTTCAGGTAAGTCATCTGGGCCACTGAATCTTCCGGAGTGCCGTAAAGCATGGCCACTGGAATGACTGCGGGAAGGCCGCGCGTGATACCGCTGGTGTAGAAAAGGTCGAGGCCGGGCTGGTCTCCCGACTCCATACGATCGGGCGCGACGTACAGATCGGAAGGCTCGTGCCAGGGATCGACCGAAGAGCAATACGTGAGCGATTGTTTCTGGTCGGGAGAATGTTGCAGCAGGTCTTTGAAATTTCCCTGGACATCGACTGACCCAAGGTAAATCTCCCGGATCGCATACCCCACGCAGTTGCGGCGGTCGCTCGAACCGTGCGTGTCGCAGGTATTCGAAGACGCGGTCATGAGGATGCGAACGAACTTCGTGCTGAGCGGGGATTGTTCGAGCGGGAGGGTTACGCTCCCGCCTTTGCCCTCGGTCACGCCTCCGGTAGAAAAGTTCTTCCATTCACCGTTGCCCTGGTCGTCCATGGCGTCTTCGCCGGTCCAGTATTGCACCTGGTAGGCGCGGGCATACGGTTCGGTCCAGGCAATGCGGATGGCGTTTATGTCCTGCTTCTTTCCCAGATCGATGACCACCCACTGCGGATGAAGAGAGTCCGCTTCGCCGGTGAATCCCTGGGTGAGATAGGGATTGCTCTTCCAGTATGTCTTCGGGTCGCCGTCATCGAGGCGCGAGAAGCCGTCGAATTCGGTGCCGCCGTTGCGGGTGAAGCCGCGGTGTTGCAGGGAATAGCCGTAGGAGTGGCGGATCATTTCCTTGGTCGGAGCGGCGTCTCCGGTGAAGTAGCCCTTGCCGGAGGGATCGCTCCACTTTCCCTTGGGATTCCAGTGCCAGGCTTGCACGAAGAGCTCGGTGTTTTGGCGATAGCTGACAGAGCCCCAGCCTGCGGACAGGACTTGTTTCAGCTGGTCGGGGCGAAAGAACATGTCGGTGGCGTTGCTGGGCACGCGATCCACGGTGGTGCCCAGTGCGTACGGTGGACTGAACTTGTTGACCACGTGGCTGGGGGTGACGTCGACGTGAACGGTCTGCGCCAGGCTCGCTTTCCACGAGGATGTCGTGATCGACAGAACCAGCGCCACAGGGAGAAAGCGAATCAACCACCGTCCAGAAATCGCGTGTTGCGGGGCCGAGATTGAAGGCATGAGCATCCCTGAGCGGAAATTTGCGTGCGCCACAGTCTAAAAGTGGGGGTGCCTCTTGGCAACCGATTTCGATGGCAGGTCGAATCATTTAATCGTTATTGGCCGATAGAAAGTGAGACCTTGGTCTTGTATAATCGCGGCACTTCGAACCCGCCGCTCGGGTGGTGACCAGGAACTCCCACATGGCTCTCAAGGTATTCAACGACAAGAGTGCGGCCAGCAAGGCAGCTGCCGGGCAAGCCAGCAACGCGATTCGCCGCGCCATTCGTGATCGGGGACAGGCCCGCATCATTGCCGCGACGGCTGCTTCTCAACTCCTGTTTCTGGACGCGCTTACCCGCGAGCCTGGCATCGATTGGAAGCAGGTTGAGGTCTTTCATCTCGATGAATACATCGGGCTGCCGATTACGCATCCCGGCAGCTTTCGCAAGATGCTGCTGGAGCAACTGGTGCAGAAAACCGGAATCACCAAATACCATTTACTGGATGGCGATGGCGATGCCGCGGAGGCTGTCCGCCGCGTGGGGAAGGCGCTGGCTTCCGCGCCCATTGACATCGCGTTTCTTGGCATCGGCGAGAACGGGCATCTTGCTTTTAACGATCCGCCAGCTGATTTTGAAATCGAGGATCCGTACCTGATCGTCACCTTAGACGAAGCCTGCCGGATGCAGCAGGTGGGCGAGGCCTGGTTCGCCGACCTGTCGCAGGTGCCGACGCAAGCCATCTCGATGTCGGTGCGCCAGATTCTAAAGGCGAAAGAAATTCTTGCGGTGGTGCCGGACACGCGCAAGGCGCAAGCGATCAAGGCCTGCTTTGAAGGCGAGATCGGTCCCATGGCGCCGGCCTCGATCCTGCGCACGCATCCGAATGCGACGGTGTATCTGGACGCAAATTCTGCGGCGTTGCTCAGTCCGGCTGTGCTGACTTCGGCTTAAGATGTAATTGCCACGGAATCGAGGCACGTCTATCACCCGCCGTCCCAATTCCATGGCACCAGCTGGACTATCAAATGTGGGCCAGCCGCGGGCTATTTCCTCCCTGCGCTGGTGGATTGCCAGTCTGCTGTTTGCCTCCACGGTCATTAACTACATCGACCGGCAGACTCTCTCGGTGCTTGCTCCCTACCTCAAGCTGGAGCACCACTGGACCAACAGCGACTACGCCAACATCGTGATTGCGTTCCGGGTTGCATACTCTCTGGGCATGGCGCTGTGCGGCCGTTTCGTGGATCGCGTCGGTACCCGGCGCGGGTTAACCCTTACGGTCGTATGGTATTCGGTGGTTTCGATGCTGACCTCACTGGCGACGGGCTTCCGCAGTTTTGTCGGCTTTCGTTTTCTGCTGGGAGCAGGAGAATCAGCCAACTGGCCGGCGGCGACCAAAGCCGTCTCCGAGTGGTTCCCCAAGCGCGAGCGTGGATTGGCCACAGCGTTCTTTGACAGCGGTTCGTCCGTAGGAGGGGCCATCGCGCCCTTTATCGTCTTGTGGATCTATTTTCGCTGGGGATGGCGGCCGGCATTCATGATTCCGGGCGTGCTGGGCTTTATCTGGTTGATGGCATGGCGCCGGTTTTACTACCCGCCAGAGAAGCATCCGCTCATCGGCGAGGCGGAGTTGGAGATGATCATGGCGGACCGGGAGTCCGATTTGCCGTCCGCGAACCGGAATCGTCCGGGATGGGTCGATCTCTTGAAACTGCCGCAGACCTGGGGAACGATTATTGCGCGCACTTTCACCGACCCGGTCTGGTTTTTTGTCACCGACTGGTTTCCGATTTATCTGGTGGCGAAGGGAATCGAGCTGAGGAGCGGGCTGGTCGCGGTGTGGATACCGTTCATCGCCGCCGATGCAGGCAACTTCTTTTCCGGATGGATATCCGGCTACCTGGTCCGGCGGGGATGGTCGCTGGGGGCGGCGCGAAAGGCGCTGGTCATTTTTGGCGGGATCGGCGTCACCCTGCTGATCCCTTCGATCTTTACTACCAATCTGTACTGGCTGGCGTTTCTGTTCGGGCTGGCGACCTTTGCTTATGCAAGCTTTTCGACCATGGCCAACGTGCTGCCGTCAGATCTTTACCAGAGCGACTCGGTGGCTTCAGTCAGCGGCATGGGAGGCGCGGGAGCGGGAATCGGCACCATCGTCGCTTTCAAACTCATCGGATACTTTTCCGATGCCCGCCAGGCTGCGACCACACATTCGTTCGATCCGATTGTGATTGCCGCAGGTATGGTTCCTTTTGTGGGGATGATTCTGGTTCTATTGCTCGTGCGGAATACGAAGGCGACGGATGCGGGGCTGGTGCGGCGCATTTGAAGTCCCTCAAAGGTTTTCTTTGCGTCCTTTGCGGTTCTTCCTGGCGAACTTTGCGGTTTAGGGTTCTGCTTGTCCCCGGCAAACGTCAACTTCCTTAACCGCAAAGGTCGCAAAGGACTCGCAAAGGCCGCAAAGAAGGGCAACCCTACATTTGGGATGATCCCACCAGGCTGAAGAGGAGAATACCGAGCACGATCACGGTGAAGAATACATACAAGCCGTCCCGCTCTTCGGCAAATCCAAAAATCGAAAATATTACGCGCGCGACCGGAGTGGCGATCAGGAACAACAAACCTAGTTGGATAATGCCACGGCCGTTCAGCGTCATGGCATCGCGCGCGATGCCGTGCAGACTATGCAAGTCGGAGGGCTCACCTTCGAACACGCGGTAAGAGGCAGGCGCATGACCGTGCCGGGAGAGATAAATAACGGCGCCACAAAAGACGATGGCTGCGGAAAGACCCACGCCGGCGCGCAACATGTTTCCCAGGATGTTCTCGATTCTCTTGTCAGTCCAGGCTCGCTCGACGACCATTTCATAGCCTCCCCGAAAGTCCCTTGTAAAGCATTTCGATTCCCAGCAGCACGATTACCGCGCTGAATATGATGCGCAACCACTTGGTTTCTGCCTTCACCAGAATGCGTGTTCCCACCAGGGAGCCGGACAGAACCCCCAGCATGACAGGCATGGAGAGTCCGGGGTCGATGTAGCCGCGGTGCAGATAAACGCCGGCGCTGGCGGCGGCGGTGACCCCGATCATGAAATTGCTGGTGGTGGTGGAGACCTTGAAGGGAATCTTCATGGCCTGGTCCATGGCGAGAACCTTCAATGCGCCAGAGCCGATGCCAAGCAGTCCGGACAAAGCGCCCGCCCCAAACATGATGCTGAAGCCCGCGGGCACGCGCTGGACGTTGTAGCTCCGCATGCCCTCCAGGTCAGGGAAGCTGCCGTTGAGGCGCAGACGCGTGGCCAGCGGGTCGGGCGGAACATTGCGTTCGGCCAGGGAACGGGGTTTACGGGAAAGGTAAGCGGAAACAATGAGCACCACTCCGAAGATGATGGCGATTGCACTGGTTGGAACCCACACCGCCAGAAACGCTCCCAGCAACGCGCCCAGGGTGGTCGCAATTTCCAGGAACATGCCGATCCTGATGTTGGAGAACCCTTCTTTAACGTAGGCGGCGGCCGCGCCCGAAGAAGTGGCAATCACGGAGACCAGGGATGCGCCAATGGCGTAACGAATGTCCACCTTGAAAAACAGGGTCAGCAGAGGAACCAGGACGACGCCACCGCCGAGACCGGTCAACGCTCCGAGCAGGCCGGCAATCATGGAGCCGAGGAAGACCAGGCCAGTGAATTCCAGAATATTCATCTAGTGTTCACGGGAGAGAACACGAGCTAATGTCCGTAGCCGCCTCCGTCGAGGGTTACCTTGCCCCGGAACATTCGATAGACGACGACAAAGTAGACGAGCGCCAATATCATGCCAAACGCCCACCAAATAAGTCCGACGCGCAGAGCGTAGGGTCCGGAGAGCGCGTTCTGCACGGTGATATCCAGGCTAACATCGCTGCTGGAGGGCAAGAGGCGCGGGTACAGGGAAATTGCCGCACCCACCAGCATGGTGGAAAGGTAGATACACGACGAGGCGAAGGCTTTGCGATCGGCTTTTCCGCGACAGAAATAAAGCATCCCGCCCAAAGACCCCATCACCACAATTGGAATGGCATAGGCCAGCGGAAAGGCGGAATAGTTGGCCAGTGCGTCGGACCGAACCGCGATGGTTGCGACCAGACTGACGATGGTGATGGCGAATAGCACAGCCCAGAACCGGCGAACGAGAGTCCGGGCGCGCTCCTGCAACTCGCCCTCGGTTTTGACCGCCAGGTAAAGTCCTCCATGAATGGCCAGCGCCACCAGGGCGACCACGCCGCCGATGACGGTGTACCAATCCAGAATGCCGGGTTGAGGGCCCACTCGCCAGTTGGTCCACAGGGGAAGGAAGAAATAGCCGTCCGGCCGCAGTGGAACGCCGCGAATCACATTGGCCAGGGCTGCGCCGAAGAACACCGCCAGGAGCGAACTGGAGAAGAAGAACAGACCATCAAAAAAAGATCGCCAGAGGGGGTGATCGATGTGCATGCGCAGCTCAACGCTGACGCCGCGCAGAATAAGCAACCACAGCACAATCATCAACGCCAGGTAGAATCCGCTGAAGGCCGCGGCATAGAGAGCAGGGAAGGCAAAGTAAAGCGTGCCGCCACCGGCGAGCAGCCAGACTTCGTTGCCGTCCCAGACCGGACCGATACTTCTGAGCATGATCTGCCGGTCAGCTTCGCTGCGCGCCAGCAGGGGATGCAGGATGCCGACTCCCAGGTCGAAACCGTCGAGTACGACGTAGGCGGCCAGCATGACAGCGACGATCCAGAACCAGATAAATCCCATTCTCTTTCCTTCTCGTGAACCGCGTGGGGACAGCCGTCCCCGGCTGTCCTGCGGAGCGAAGCTCCGCTATTTCCATACCACCCTCAACCGCCGTGCCCCGGCGTCAAGGGTGCCGATCGCGACGTGAGGGCGGTTGCCGGACCTTCGCTCACTGCGCGGTATACCAGAACGATGAACAGAATCGAGAGCACGGTGTACATTCCCATAAAGCCCAGCAGAGTGAACAAAGTGTTGCCGGCCGATACGTTCCTAGAGTATCCCTCGGAGGTGCGGATGAGCCCGTAAACCAGCCAGGGCTGGCGGCCGATTTCAGCCGTCATCCAGCCTGCCGTGTTGGCGATGTAGGGCAGAGGAAAGCTCAACAGCAGCGGCCACAAAACCCAGCGGGTGTGGAACAGTTTCCCGCGCCACAAAAGAAAAACCGCCACCAGCATGAGCAGGACAAAGTAGGTGCCCAGTCCGGCCATGATGTGATAGCTGTAGAACAGCAGGGGAAGCGGCGAGGGCCACTGGTCACGGGGAATCTGGTCCAGCCCCTTCACTTCTGCCCGCCTCGTCCCGTAAATCAAAAAACTCAACATGTCATTGACCACGATCGGGTTGTCAATGCTCTGAGTGGTTTCGTTGGGCTGGCCCATCAAGACAATCGGAGCTCCCGCCTGCGAGCTGAACAGGCCTTCCATGGCGGCAACGGCTGCGGGTTGGTGCTTGGCCATGTAGCGGCCATGCAAGTCTCCAGTGGGAAAAATCTGGG
Organism: Terriglobia bacterium; assembly: GCA_963758435.1. GTDB lineage: Bacteria > Acidobacteriota > Terriglobia > Terriglobales > Acidobacteriaceae > JAIQFF01. The sequence continues at coordinate 728,447 of CAVWVN010000003.1, forward strand.
CTGCACAAGAGATTATCCCGGCGATCACACCGATCCGGACAAAAATCCTGCCGTGTTCCTCGAATCGCTTCTCCAGGATGTAGAACGCCCCCACCGCACACATCACGAATGCTCCGGTGACGACCGCGCCTGACATGTTGTGGGCATACTGAAGTAGCGCCCACGGGTTCATCAGCAGTCCCCAGAAACTCGTGACTTCGAATGATCCGTTGGGAAGAACTCGATAGGCGACGGGATGTTGCATCCAGGCATTGGTGACAATGATGAAGAAACCGGATATCCATGAGCCCACAAAGACAAGGAAGGCAGATGCCCAATGCGCCCATGGAGAGAGGCGCTGCTCGCCGAACAGGAAAAGACCCAGGAACGCGGATTCCAGAAAGAAGGAGAAGACGCCTTCCATGGCGAGGGGTTGTCCGATCACTCCGCCGGTGGCGCGGGAGAACTGCGCCCAGTTGGTGCCGAACTGAAATTCCATGGGAATGCCAGTGACGACGCCAATCAGAAAATTGATGGCAAAAATCTTCGCCCAGAAGCGGGCGGCTTCGTTGTAGCGCTCGTCGTGCCGGACCAGGGCGACCGTCTTGAGCACCACGATCAGCAGAGCCAGCCCCATGGTCAGCTGCGGAAACAGATAGTGAAAAGTGACGGTGTAAGCGAAGTGCAGGCGGTGGAGGAGCAGCGCATCCATAGGGAGGCTCTAGTTGGACTCCACATCATACATGGGAGGCAACCGGTTCGCGCATCGAGGTGCGACTTCCCTCCGAATGACACCCATTGCACGAAACAGCGAGTGGGCCTCCACTCGTCGTAAGCGTGCGATTCCATTTCGGAACGGATCGGATCTCCGTATGCAGCTAGGGCTGTGGTTGGTGCAAGACCTTTGAGCGGTCGATGACCCATTGCGGAAAGACCGGAGCCCCCTGCGGAGGCTTGCCTTGTGTAACGGCCCAATGATCGATCCAGCCGGTGCCCTCCTCTCCCACGTAAGTGTCGGGCAGGCCGTAGGCCTGATCGCTCAGAGCGTCCCCCAGCGTGATGAAGTGATAGCCCCGTTTACGCATGAGCTCAAGCAGTTCACCGATGTGGTCAGCCTCGAGTTGATTGGCGTGCAGCAGCAGGATTTGTTTCGGCTCGTAGCCGATGGTCTGTTTCGCGAGCTGCTCGGTGTAGGCGAAGACCTGGTCGCTGTAGGAGAGATAACTTTTGGTGAGTTGGTCCTGCAGGGTGGTGTCGCCGCGCTTCTTAGCATCTTCGTAAACTCCGGCGTACATCCAGTCCCAGGCGTCGAGGGTTATGGGGGCGATGCTGTAGCCGCGGTTGGCGAGAAAGGCTTCAGCCTGGCGCCGGGTTTGAAGGTCGCGGCCGGTGTCGAGGTAGGGATGGCGGAAGTAGCGGAGCTTCATGTTGTGTTCGGCGAGCAGCAACTTGGTCACGCTCTCGCCTTGTACGATGTCGTCTTCCCACGCCTGCAGCCCGACCTGGTTCAGGGAGGAGTGGCTGTAGGTGTGATTGCCGAGCTCAAAGCCGTAGTCGAGCCACATGCGGAGAGCCTTGATCCGGTCGTCAACCTCGCCGAACTGATAAAGCTTTCGTTCGTTGACAAATCCAACCACGGGAATTTTCTGGTCGCGGAGCGTGGTCAAGAGCCTGGTTGTCATGTCGAGCAGGGTTGCCGCGGACATGGAGCTCGAAGACCCGGCCGGCAAGTCGTCGATGGTGATGGCAACCTCGCGATTGGGCTGGTCCGCGGCCTTTGAAGTTGGGGGGAGTGCGATGGCGGACAGCACACATATGATTAGAAAAAAATGGCATCTCATGACATCCGTCCTCCGGGCTGTGAGAGATTGCGAAACAGAATATCAGAACATAAGGCAGCTCATTTTCACCGTGGCAAGGGGCGATGCTAGAATTCGCGCGTTGCAGTGCTGAGCAAAGATTCATGGCCCTGTGTAGCGCCGGCATCTTGCCGGCTGTCCCGAGGGCGTCTCGCCCTCGACGGGTGCGGCGGGATTCCCCCGGAGCCTGCCCCGAGCTTGCCGCGGGGACAGCCGCGGGGACGGCGGCGCTACTCTTTGAAGGAACAGTCGATTCCGTGATCAGAACGAGAGGATTTGATGGCAACGACGACATCTATGGGGATGACTTCAGGCGGTGTGGAGGAGCGCATGGTTCGGCGGCTATGGAGCGGGATCGCGATAATCATCGTAACCATTTGTATGGTGGCGCAGCCGCTTCGCTCGTGGGCCCAGTCCGCGGCGGGCGTTCCGGGGGCGCAGGTCGGGACGGTGCGGGTGGACGCCGGCCACGCCATCAATTCGTTTGACCCCGACAGCGCGCTGGGCAGTTCGATCGACGTGCTGTCGCGCCGCGACATCGACATGGTTTACTCGCCGCATATCATCCAGGAAGCGCTCTCCGCGGGTTGGGGCCCGATCACGTATCGCAATAATACGGAGCTGCGCATGGCGGCGTGGCACTGGACCGAAAACGGGACCTGGAGCGATGCCGCCCATCGCAGCGGATACTTCACCGGAAGCACTGAGTTGAAGGATCCCATTCGATACATCCTGGCCTACGCGCTGCCGCACCGGGGTTTCGCGACCAGCGGCGACCGGCCGGTGCAGGGTTCGGAGCTTTCCTATTGGAAGAGCAATCCGTATCTGACCGGCAAGTTTACCGGCGAGAGTGACGCGCTTCATCCGCAGTGGGTGATTGTGGATTTGAAAGCGGACAAGCCGGTGAATGCTGTCCGCATTGACTGGGCGAGTCCCTACGCTACCAAGTATCAGGTCGAGTATTGGTTAGGGGCAGGGGACGCACTCGACTTCGACGGGGGGCCCAAGGGTGAGTGGAAGGCTTTTGCGTCCGGGGTGGTAAACAACGGCCAGGGTGGCACGAGCACGCTGAAGCTGGCCGACGCGCCTGTTTCCACCCGGTTCCTGCGCGTGCTGATGACGGAATCCTCGAACACTTGCGACGAGCATGGATCGGGCGACATCCGCAACTGCGTTGGCTACGCGATGCAACAGATCGCAGCCGGCACGGTTGACGGCAGCGGCGCGTTCTCTGAGGCGACAAAAGCTCCCGGCGAGAAACGAACCACATATTGCGTTTCGTCCATCGATCCCTGGCATTCCGATGAAGACGTATATGAAGGCGGGGGTTACCAGCACAGCGGCTTCGATCTTTTCTTCAGCAGCGGATTGACCAACAACCTGCCGGCGATGATTCCGGTCACCATGCTGTATGGCACTCCCGACGATGCGGCGGCGGAGATCGCCTACATTGAGAAGCGCGGCTATCGCATCGGATATGTGGAAATGGGCGAAGAACCCGATGGCAAGCATGCCATGCCGGAAGACTACGCTGCGCTCTACCTGCAATGGGCAACGGCCATTCACAAGGTCGATCCGAAGCTCAAGCTGGGTGGGCCGATCTTCGAGGGGGTCAACGAAGACATAACGGTGTGGCCGGACGTGCAGGGGCGCACCTCATGGATGGGCCGGTTCGTGGATTATCTGAAAACCCACGGCCGCCTGGCCGACCTCGCTTTTGTGTCGTTCGAGCACTATCCGTTTGAACCCTGCACCATCACCTGGAAAACTCTCTACACCGAGCCGCAACTGATGAAGCACATTCTGCAGGTGTGGCGGGACGACGGCGTGCCCAGGGACGTGCCCCTGATGGTGACTGAAAATCATTTGGCGGCTTCGCTTACCGGACCAATGACCACGATCTTTGCCGCGCTGTGGCTGGCTGACAATATCGGATCGTTCTTCGAGGGTGGTGGCGCAGCGTTCTATCACTCGCCCATTCAGCCGCAGGGCCTTCAGAACAGCTGCCTGGGCTGGGCTTCGTGGTCGAACTTTGTCTCCAACGAACACTACGACATCAAGGGCTATACCTCGCCGTATTTCGCGGCCCACATGATCAACCTGGAGTGGGTGCAGCATCGTTCCGGCGTGCATACCATGTACGCGTCGTCGGCCGACATCAAGGACAGCGAGGGCAATGCGCAGGTCACGACCTACACCTTGCATCGTCCAGACGGGAATTGGTCGCTGATGCTGGTGAATCGTGACGAAAGCAATCCGCACACGGTTCGGGTGGTGTTTGACGATTCCAAAAACAGGAATGCATCATTCGCCGGGCCGGTCACGTTCGTGACTTTCGGCACCGAGCAGTATGTCTGGATCAACGACGGGCTGAACAGCCATGCGGATCCGGACAATCCTCCTGTGGCCATTTCGGTGACGGCCAATGCCGGAACCACGTTTACGCTGCCCAAGGCGTCCATTATCGTCCTTCGTGGGAAAGTACCGGGAGTCAGAGAGTAGCCTTTCGAACTGCGTAGGGACAGATGTCCACATCTGTCCGGCCGAGCGCAGATCGACAGGTCGTCGGCGGTTGGTGCTCAGCAACTAGCGGAGCTGCGCTCCGCCGGGCGGGTGAGGGCACCCGCCCCTACGTGGTTCTTGGTGGGTCGGAATCTATCTGGCCCGTTGCGCTGCGACCTTCCCGCGGATCACCGTGACCGAGGCCTTGGGCAGAGTGAATTCTGTGTTCGCGGCGGCGGTGACTGTGGATCGTGCGGCAGGGCCGTCGGGGTCAGCCTTGCCGGCCTTGTCATCTGGATGCCATTGATACTGCTCGCTGCCGAAGCTGATCACGCTGACCCCTCCGGCAAAGAAGCTATCGGCATTCGTTTTGTCGTCATGAAATGAGATGTGAACGGAATGCGGATTCTCCTGGTCCTTGTTGACCAGCATCACCGACCACTGGCCGTCGGGGCGGAGCAGGGGATAAGCGGTCACCAGAACGTTCCCGGCGGGATCGGAGATCTCGCTAGTGGCGGGGAATATCTGTTGCTTACCCGTGCCCGGCTGCACCCACTCCAGATTGATCAACTGGCTGGCAAAAAACTGTGACGTCGGGTGCTGGATCTGAAAGTTCGAATCCACGGTGAACAGCGCGAACGTTCCCAGCGAGCCGTTGCAGCCGTGATAGAGCCCCACCGGCAAGTAGTGGAAGTAGTAGAGGCCGTCGCCGCCGGCGGACAGGAAAGAGCCCACATAATCTGCCAGCCAAAGCCCGCCGAAAATGTCAACGAACGATTCTCCCGTGTTCCAGGCCACGTTCAGTTCTGAAATAAATATCGGGACATTGGGCGGCAAGCCGTCATCCCGCCAGACCTGAAGGATGTGGCCGATCAACGCGGGTTCGTCGTACAGGCTGCTCCACTGAATCTTGCAGGGCTCGTATGGATAGTGTTCGAAGGATGCAAAGGCGAGGTCGCCGAGGCGCCCGTGGGCCTTCAGATAGTCGATGAAGCGCCCCAGCCATGATGTCTTGCCGTCGGCATCGGGCCAGACCTGGATGTCTTCGTTTACGCCCTGAAATATGGGGCCGCCGAGCTTTAGCGCGGGGTCCAGGCGGTGCAGGGCTGTGGCCCATTGCAGATAAAGAGCACCGTATTGTTCTGGCAGCATGTACTGGCCGTCGGGCTCCTCGCCCATTTCGATGTACGAAATGGGATAGCCTCGGGCCTTCAGATATGCGATCTGGGCGACCGAATCTTCCGGTGTGCCATAGAGCAAGGCGATGGGAATCATCGCCGGGAGTCCGCGGGTGTAGCCGCTGGTGTAGAAGAGATCGAAGCCCACCTGATCACGTTTCTCACTGATGTTGGAAGGCTCGTGCCAGGGATCGACCGAGGAGCATAGCGTTGCGGTCTGGTCGGGATCAGGGGTGTGGCGGACCAGGTCGTGGAATCTTCCGTCCGGGGAGACGGTGCCGAGGTAAAGTTCGCGAATGGCGTAGCCCACACAGTTGCGCCGGTCGGCCGAGCCGTGAGTATCGCAAGTGTTGGAAGAATCAGTCATCAGGATGCGAACGAAATGCACCGGCATGGGCGAGGCGGAGAGCTTGAGCACCACCGTTCCTCCAGTTCCGGCAGTGATGCTTCCCCCGGGGAACGCGACCCAGGTGCCCTTGGTGGCCTGTTTAATCGGATCTTCGCCGGTCCAGTACTGCACCACGTATCGCCGCGCATAAGGCTCCGCCCAGGCGATGCGAATGGCATTGATCTGGTGATTGTTGGTCAGATCCATGATCACCCACTGCGGGTAAACCGAATCATCCTCACCGGTGAAGGCCTTGGTCAGATACGGATTGCTCTTCCAGTAGGTATTCAGATCGCCGTCGGTGAGGCGCGAATAGCCGCTGTCAACTCCGTCGTTGCGGGTGAAGCCGCGATGCGGCAGAAGATATCCGAAGGAGTGACGGATGGGTGCCCCGGGGGTTGCGCTGCCGGTGAAGTAACCCTTGCCGGAAGGATCGCTCCATGTGCCCTGCGGGTTCCAGTGCCAGGCTTCTACGAACAGTTCGGTGTTTTGGCGATAACTGACAGTTTGCCAACCGGCGGAGAGCACCTGCTTCATCACCGGCTCGGTGAAGAGTTTGTCGGTGGCCGCTGTGGAAATGCGGTCAATACCGGCTCCGAGCGCGGTGGTGGGCACAAAAGAGTTGGCGACATGGCCGGGTGTAATGTCAACCTGGACCGATTGGGACGCAGCGAGAGAAGGCAGCATGCATACCAGCAACCATGCTGGTGAAATCCATTCGAACAACCGTAATCTCTTGCGTGCCATCGGCTAGGTGAACCTCCCACGGATGATAACTATCCTGGCTATGGCTTTGTATCCACGTGCCAAGGCCCTTCGTGGGCGAGAGCCCCACATGGTTACCAGGAACTCGAGAGCAGACCTGTCGGGTTAGAAGTTGAACTTCAATGCCAATTGCACCTCGCGCGGTCCCACTGCCGTGGAGGTGATCATCCCGAAGTTGTCATCGTCCACCGAAGTGTCCGGCGTGCCGAATACGGGATGGTTGAGCGCATTCTGGGCCTCGATGCGAAACTCAATGTTCATCCCCTCGCGAATCGAGAACTGCTTTGCCAAAGACAGATTGGCGGTGAACGACAAGGGACTGCGGACGCTTCCCAAGGCGCGCGGAGCATTGCCCAGCGTGAAATCGTCCGGACGCTGGAAAACGTTGTTATCGGCAAAGTAGTTGTCCACCCAATCCGAGCCATGATTGCGCTCGGGCGTCCCCACGATGTTGGGTCGCTGCCCACCATAAGTCGGAAGAGGATTGCCGTCGGCAACGGTGAAGGTCAGCGGCCGTCCATCGGCGATGCGCCAGATGCCGTTGGTGGTCCATCCGCCCACGATCATGTCCAGAACCCGCGGCATATTGCCCAGAAATGCTCGACCGTGTCCAAATGGCAGGTCATAGCTGTAGCTGAACTGAAACACATGCGGAATGTCGAAAGTGGAGAGACTCCGTTCCAGTTCCGGCTTATTGGGATCCTGCAGACTAGAGAAGCTGCCCAGCCAGGTCACGTTGTCATCGGCCTGGGAAGAGTCATCAATCGATTTCGACCAGGTGAAGCTCACCAGGAACTGCAAGCCATTGGAGTACCGCTTCTCGGCGAGCAACTGCAGGGCGTGATAAATGGAATTGGCGACGAGATGAGGTTCCGTAGAAACCGAGGTGAACTGCGGATAGGGAAGCAGCAACTGCGAGTACTGAACCTGCGGGCTGGACAATCCGCTGTTGGGGTCGGTGATGATTCCAGCGAAGGGGTTGTCGACGAAGCTGTTGAGACAGGACACCGTGAGAGTCAGGCAAGGCTGGTTCGGGTCGGCGCCGTTGATGGGCAAGCTCTCCACCCACGGCCCCAGGTGGTTAAGCTGGTTGTAGCCGCTGAAGGGCAGATGGGTTCCTTTTTTTCCGATGTATTCTGCGTTGAGCACAATGTTGCTGGGCAGTTGGTGCTCGAAGCCAAAGCTCCAGCTCTGCTCGTTGGGAGTCCGGTTGCCCGCGCCGGTGCGCAGCGGGCCATTGGCCCCGAAACCCACGTCGTTCAGCAGGCCGAGCGAACTCCCCGGGGGCTGTATCAATCCGTTGGGGAACGGGTCGCTCAAGTGCAAGTAAGGAGTGGCGCCGTCACTCTGATAGGTGGTGATCACATTGGTGAATTGGTTGAACCCCTGGGCCCCGTAGGGCACGACGCCAGTGACGCCCGACCGCGACTGTCCGTAGTAAATCCCGTACCCTCCCCGCAGCACCGTTGTCGGAGCCACTTGGTAGGCAAAGCCGAAGCGGGGCTGGATGTTGCTCCAGTCCGTCGCGTAGTTTGTGCGTTGCTTGGAGTTGACAAAGACTTCGCCGCCGTTCAGTTTGACCGTTACCGGCTGGGCGGTGACAGCGTCGGTGTAGGTGAGACTGCCGCTGTTCAGAGGGTTCTGCACGTTCGGATCAAACCAGTTCTGCCGATTGTAGCGATCGGTGCGAGGCAAGGTAACGTCATAGCGCAAGCCCAGATTCAAGGTCAGTTTGGGCTTGATCTTCCAGTTGTCCTGCGCGAAAAAGCCGTATTGGTAATTTGTCGTGGCGGGCCGGGTCTGGATTTCATAGGACGAGCCACAGTTGTTGCCGCCACAGTCCTGGGTAAGCTGGCTCATCAGGAAACTGGCCATGGAATCGCCGCCGCACGCGTCGAATCCTGAGGGGCAGGCATTGGAACCGCTGGCATTGAAGGTGAAGACGCCATTGGGGGCGTTGGTCTGGATGTAATTGATCTGGTGGATTCGGCCGTCAAACCCGAACTTGATCTGGTGCGCGCCATGCACCTTGTCGAGCGTGGCCGACAGTTGTCCCGTGTCCTGGCCCAGCCGGTAGTTTCCATAGGGATCGGTACCGATGTTGGCATAGCCGGCACTCGGGTACTGATCGATAAAGATCGCGGGCACCCCCGCGAAACCATTGCTCTGCAGGTACGAGGGGAATCCCAGGTTGCCGAGCGGATCCGAAACACCGTGAGGGTTGTAGGCGTCGATGTGCCATACCCCGCGAGTAAACCCGAGGGTGACGTTCAACAGCAGGCTTGGGCTAAAGGTATGAGTGTCGTTGATGGCAAACAGGTGGGCATTGGTCCAACCCGGACCGCCCTGACAGGGATCGGTGAAGTTTTTGAAACAATCAAGACCCAGGCCGTGATTGTACTGATAAGAAAACTTCACGCTCATCAGATTCTTTTCGCCGAAGCGATTGTCGACCTTGATATCGAACTGGTCGTTGTAACCGTGGCTTGAGCCGGAACCGAACCAGTTCTGGTAGATGTCGGCTCCAGAAAAATTAGGCTCGGGAAACAAGCCCATCATCTTTTGCGCCACAGGATCGATCAGGTTGCCGGGGACGCCGGGAGCCGGCTGAAGATTCGCCGGCAAGTTCGGACTACCGGGGCTGATGTAGGTTGCGATGTTGTTAAAGGGGATGAATGTGCTGCGCACCGCCCCGCCCGAACCGGAATCGAAAGTTCCGGAGTACGGATCCCAGATTTGCCCGGCGGCAACGCTGCACAGCCCGCTGCCGTCGAACGTTCCGCCTTGGGCAGAACATACCTCGCTAAAATCACCTGTCCGCATCAGGTCGGTGGGAACTGCCCCGGACGCGGTGGCCAACCCCGAAGAGCGCAAGCCGTCATAGTCAACGAAGAAGAAAGTTTTGTCCTTGCGGATGGGGCCGCCGAAGGTGCCGCCATAATTGTTTCGGTGCCCCGGCGGAATGGGCTGCCCTGCCCGATTGGCAAACCAGTCATTGGCATCGAGGCCATTGTCGCGGTAGAAGTCGTACGCGCTGCCATGAAATTTGTTGGTGCCCGAGCGGGTGATCATGTTGACCACTGACGCTCCGGAAAATCCATATTCCGCGCTGAAGTTGGTCTGCTGCACCTTGAATTCTTCGATCGCTTCGGGCGACGGAAGATAGGTCGCCGCCGTGATGCCGCCGTTGGGCTCAGAGTTCGTAACCGAAGCGCCATCGGTCAGGATATCGGCGGTCGAGCCGCGGCTGCCGTTGGAAACGAAATTCGTGCCCGTGCAGTCGGCACCGCATTGCTCGTCCATTTCGGTGACGCCAGGCGCCAGCGAAGTCAGCGCGATCACATTGCGGTCGATCAACGGCAAGTTATTGATGAACCTGCGATTGACGACCTGGCCCGTCTCCGCATCCTCAGTTTGAATGGCCTGCGGTTGTCCCTCCACCTGGACGGTTTGGCTGGTACCAGCCACCTTCAGGGTCAGGTTCGCCGTGACGTTCTCATTGATGTCGACCTTGACTCTGGCGCTGAGCGCCTTTTCGAAACCGCTGGCTTCCGCCGAAACCGTGTACACTCCCGGCGGAATCGAGCGGAACAGATAGCGCCCGTTACTATCGGAAACGGTGTTAAACAGGAATCCTTTTTGCTGGTCGGTCAGGACGACGCTGGCACCCTGCACCAGTGCCCCGGTGGCGTCAGTCAATTCGCCGCTGACTGTTCCGAAGTAGGCTTGGCCGAAAAGCAGGGGCGGCAGCACGAGCGCCACGCAAGTCAGAACCAGCAAGCACGATGACCACACGGAACGTTTACCCATGACGACCTCCAATGATCATTTCATGCGGCCCGGGTCAAGGGCTCGATCGAGCAGGCCCCCTTGTCGCCGCACTATTAAAACGTTTTATCACCAATCGGGCTAGACACTGTCAAGCATAATTTGCAAGAGTCGCCGAATCGATAGCTGGTTCGGTCTCGAGCCGATGTGGGAAAGGCATTCATCAGTGTGCACGATTAGGCACGAACCCCCGAGCCTTGGTGCGCAGGCGATAGACCGAAGTCGTCGCCGTAATGTACAGCGTCCGGTAGTCGTTGTCGCCCCACGTGAGGTTGGCCGGTTGTTCCGGCATCTCGATGGTGCCCAGATGGTGGCCTTGCGCATCCCAGACCCAAATGCCTTTGGGGCCGGTCACAAACAGATTTCCCTTGCGGTCAACTTTGATTCCGTCGGGCACGCCCTGGTGCGGTCCGCCGGGTTCTTCGCCGAAGATTCGACCGTTGCTCAGCGAGCCATCGGGCGCGACGTCGTACACACGGATGTTTCTCTGTTCACTGTCATCCACGTAGAAATGTTTTCCATCGGGTGAAAAGGCAAGCCCGTTGGGTTGGGTCAGGTCTTTGGTCAGGAGACGGACGCCGCCCTTCTCATCGAGGCGGTACACACCCTGAAAGGGAATTTCCTGTTGCTCTCCCTTGACCAGGTCAAGCGTGGGGTCGGTGAAATAGATGGCGCCGTCGGGGCCAGTCACCACATCATTGGGGCTGTTGAGTTTTTTTCCTTCATTGCGGTCGGCGAGGACGGTGTATTTTCCCTCGGGAGTGACGGCGATGATGGCGCGCAGCACGCTGGCGCAATCGATCAGCCGGTGCTGCCGGTCGTAGGTGTTGCCGTCCGGGTCGCCGAGGGAGATCACTTCCTCTTTGCGGCCGTCGAGGAAGACGCGAAAGATCTTGTTCTGCTCTTCATCGCTCACATAGAGGAAGCCAGACTCGTCCCACACCGGGCCTTCGGTGAAGCCGAAGTTGCCAGCGACGCGCGTGAGCTGCGCTTTGCGGTCAAACAGCTTCCAGAAGCTGGGAGATTCAGCCGTGAGCTTGAAGCTCCGCGTGGGCGCATCCGCGGCCCTGGCCAGCAGCGAACTTGCTAAGACCACTGCGATGCCGCCCAGGATGGTTGCTTTGAGCCGCTGGCCAGGCATCAGGCGGCCGACGAATGACTGTATTTTCATTCTTTGCTGGTTATTCATTCCGAGTCCTTGGGTTTGCTTTTACCTCGCGCGATGCTGACCAGATAGCTTACGAGATCATCCAGTTCCTGACGGCTGAGCCGGGATGCGTAGTCGTCGGGCATCAGAGAGCGGGGTTGATATTCAATATTCCGCAATTCCGATTTGGCAAGCAGGTGAAGCGAGCCATCCGTGGTTTGAAGTTGCATAGAAAAATTGTCTTCGTTGCGTACAACTCCGGTCAGGGTCTGCCCGCCTTCCATGGTGATATTCACAGCTCGCTTTCGCGGATCAAGATTGCGGTTGGGATCGGTAATCGCATTACGGATATCGTTCGCCGAGGGTGTCCTGGCGTAGCTGGAAAGATCTGAAGCGATGAAGCCGCCTTCGCCCTTCGCCATGTGACACTGCGAACAACCGCCTTTGCCAAAGAAAATGGCCCGCCCAGCCCTGGGGTCTCCGGAAACCTGGACTGCTGCGTCTTGGCCTTGCAAGCTGCGCAGATAGCGGACCACGGCCTTGACCTGGGTGTCGCTGAGCGAACGGAAGGCAGGCATGCCAGTCCCTGGTACTCCTCCCCGAACAATTTGCTGAAGGGCCTTGTCCGGCAAGTCTTGGACTTCTCGCCGGTGCGAAAGGTCAGGGCCATGCTCGCCGCCTGCCCCGTCGAGCCCGTGGCAGGCGGCGCAGGTGGTGGCAAAGATCTGTTTGCCTTCAACCGTATCGCCTCCAGATTTGCCGGACTGTTGCGCCAGCAACACAAGAGGCGCGCACACGTATGCGGCGTATGCCACGAGCACCAACGTGGAGAAGCGCAGTAATTTTAGGGCCATGCGGCTATTTTCGTTTTACGGCGATGGCTGATACCTCGATGCGTGCATTGTTGACCAGCGCCGCCACCTGTACGGTCGCGCGAGCGGGCTTGGGATCCGGCATAACGGTCTTGTAAACCTTGTTCATGTCGGGGAACTCGTGAATGTCTGCCAGAAACACGGTCACGGACACGATGTCCTTCATGTCGAAACCGGCCTCCTTGACGACCTTCTCGATATTGGCCAGGGCAGCTTGGGTTTCGGCGGCGATCCCGCCGGGCGCGAGCTTGCCTTGATCGTCCGTGCCTTCCTGCCCCGCGATGTAGAGCGTGTTGCCGGCGATCACGCCGTCGCTGAAGGGAAGGCCTGTTGTGCCCGGGAACTTGATCGCGCGCCGCTCCTCGGCGGATGCGGCCGGCGTTCCGGCCGGAGTAAACAGAGCGAAGACAAGCACGGCAAAAACAAAGAGTCCGGGAACAAAGTGCGCCAGTGACAAGCTCGATTTTTTGGTATTCATTTCGGGGCAGCTCCTTTTTTGACAGCCTGAAAATTGGCCTTCACAATCACTCGACGGGAATGCTAGAGTCCGCGTTCATATATACAACCAGGAGGCAGAGATGAACAAATTGCAATTTGGAATGCTTTCTCGGAAAAGGCTGTTTGCGGCTGTGGGAGTCGTGTTCATCTGTGCGATTTGGCAACTCAGTGCGAGCCTTCTGGCCCAGTCCGCGGGCGCTCCCCAGGCCAATGAAAACCAGGCTCTGCTCGAGAGCTATCGGCACGTTGAGGTGGCCTCGGTCTCTGATGCGATGGAGCAACTCACCGGCCGAAAGATGTATCTGTCGCATAAAATGCGGCCGATTTTTCCCACCAGGTTTGCCGGGTTTGCGCTCACCGTGAAGTTGACCAAGGACGAGGGCAACAAGGACCCCGGGGCGCTGAGCGGCATGCTGGCAGCCATCGACCAGGGGTCGCAGAGCTCGGTGTGGGTAATGGTGGTCGAGGACGGAGCTGACATCGCCGGCATGGGCGGCCTGATGGGTACCGCAATGTCTGCCCGCGGCTACGCCGGCGCGGTCATCGACGGCGGAGTGCGGGACGTGGGCCAACTGAGCAAGATAGGCTTTCCCGTTTACGCCACCGGCATTGTTCCGTCAACCTCAGTGAGCCATTACCGTTTTGCGGGAGCGAATGTCCCGGTGACGTGTGACGGGGTGGAGGTACAGCCGGGTGACATTGTCGCCGCCGACGGTGACGGCGTGGTGGTTGTGCCGCGGGCGAATGCGGAAAAAGTTCTCGCGCTGGCCCAGGAGATGGACTTCAAAGAGCACTCCATGTACTCGATCATCGAGAAATACAAGTCTATCCAGGAGGCGGTCAAACGGTTTGGACGGCTGTGAGTTGCGGGGCGATGGTTTGCTCCGTCACCCTTGGCGTCCTTTGCGAGCTTTCTTTGCGTTCTTCGCGGTTCAAGGTTTTCGAATGGTTTGGCGAAGGTCAACCCCCTTACCGCAAAGGGTGCAAAACAGGCTGCAAAGGACGCAAAGAAAAGCCGACTCGATAGAGTCAAGACGTTCGTGATTGCATTCAACCAATTTTCATTGGATAATGCCGGGTTCCATTAAATCGATTCAATGGCCTAGCTGACCCTATGGCGTGTCGGCGTCAACCCGGGCCTGTGAATTTATTTTAAGGTGGCCTGATTCGGATGGCAGAGAGAACGCGACTGCTCGCAAGAGTGACCCTGGCGCTCGCTGCCTTTTTAGGTTGCCTGATGATGGTGGCGGCGGACGATGTGTCCAAGGAATCAACCGCGGCGGTGATCGATGTGCTTCCTGCCCAACTGATCGCGCAGCCTCCAGGGGCAAACTGGCTCTCCTACAACGGGGATTTTACCGGGCGCCGCTTCAGCAGCCTGTCCCAGATCAACCCGACAAATGTCGCGCAGCTGCGGCCGCAATGGGTATTCCATTCCAGCAATTCCAACCGGCTGGAAGTGACGCCGGTGGTGGTGAACGGCGTCATGTTCGTGACTTCGGCAAACGATACCTATGCTCTGGATGCCCGCACCGGGCGCGTGATCTGGCACCACGTGTGGCCGATTTCAGAAGGGCTGATCGACGATGCGTCGGGTCACCTCAGCCGCGGCGTTGCGGTGTGGCACTCGCGAGTGTACCGCCAGACCGACAACGCCCACTTGCTGTGTCTGGATGCCCGCTCGGGAAACCTGCTGTGGGACGTGGCCTACGCGGATTGGAACCGGAACTACGGCGCAACCGGCGCACCCCTGGTAGTGAAAGACAAGGTGATCGTGGGCACTTCCGGTGGGGACGACGGGGTGCGCGGTTTTGTGGCAGCCTTCGACGCCACCACGGGAAAACTGGCATGGCGTTTCTGGACTCTTCCCGGACCCGGAGAATTTGGCAACGAGAGCTGGCCAGGGGATATGTATCTGCACGGCGGTGGCACTACGTGGATGCCCGGCACCTATGATCCCGAAACCGGCACTCTGTTCTGGACCACCAGCAACGCGAGCCCTGACTTCGACGGCAGCGTGCGGCCCGGCGATGATCTATACACCAGTTGTGTACTGGCACTCGACGCCGACACTGGGAAATTGAAGTGGTACTTCCAGTTCACGCCGCATGACCTTTTTGATTTCGATGCCACCGAAACCCCGATTCTGATTGATACGGTTTACCGCGGCGAGCCGCGGAGGCTGCTGGTGCAGGCCAACCGGAATGGCTTCATCTATGTACTTGATCGGACCAACGGAAAATTTCTTTCGGCCACACCCTTCGTGAAGAACCTGACCTGGGCGAGGGGTATTGACGCGCAAGGCCGTCCCATTCTGTCGGGTCTGAAGCCGACGCCGGACGGGACGCGGATATGCCCCGGGTTCAACGGCGCCACCAACTGGTATGCGCCGTCTTACAACGAAGCAACCCGTTTCGTCTACTTTCTCGCGTTGGAAAGCTGCGAGGTATTCTTTTCCAAGCCGCAGAAATTCGAGGAAGGGAAGACCTATTACTCAACGGGCACGAAGCGGATTCCCGGGGAAATGTCGCAGAAGATCCTCCTGGCCTACGATCTGGACACGCAGGTGTTCGCGTGGCGCTATCCCCAGGTGGGGCACGCGCGCTCTTCGGGCGGGACCATGACGACCGCCACCGGCCTGCTTTTCTTCGGCGATGACGCGCAATCGTTCGAGGCCTTGGATGCCCGCACCGGAAAGCCCTTGTGGCACTTCAACACCGGCCAGGATTTCAGCGCGTCACCCATGAGCTACGCAGTCCTGGACAAGCAGTACGTGGCCATTGCGGCGGGAAGTGATATTTTCAGTTTTGCATTGCCATGAAACTTTGCCAGTTGACGAACTAATCAAACTCCAAGGAGATCAACCATGACCTCGACATTTTTCAATCGTAGAAAGCTGATGACCTCGCTCGCAGCCGTAATGTCCGCCGTGGGCGCGGGAGCATTGATGTCCACAAGCGCGCAGGCCAAGAGCAAGGACGGGGGCGTGCGCAAGCTCAACCGCGATGGCAAGCCCGCCGACGGAAAACAGATGATCACCGCTCTGATCACGCACAACGGCCTGCTCTACATTGCCGGGCAGGGCGCCAACTCGAACGGGCCGGTGGGCAAAGACGACATCGACAGCCACACCACCAAAGTGATGGAGAACGTGAAAGAACTGGTCGAAACCGGCGGCGGCACCATGGACAGCGTGCTGCAGCTCACGGTTTATCTGGCGAACCTGGATTACTACGATCCCATGAACAAAATATTCAAGACCTACTTCCCCAATGGCGGACCGGCGCGAACCACGGTGGCCGTAGCCGCTCTGCCGGGCAACTCCATGCTGGAAATCAACTGCATTGCCGCCATCGTTCGGAAGTAGAAGATTGACGCCGGGGTCAACCCTGGTAAAAGGAGCAGATCATGCAACTGGGAACGGGATGGAACCGCCGGAGTTTCTTGGGTACCTTGGGGATGATTACCGGCTCGATGATGACGCCGGCCAGACTTTTTGCGGCGAAGGCCAGCGCCAAAGTCACGGGCTTCGGCCAAACGGGAAATCCTTACGAAGAGCTGGGAGTCACTACCGTCATCAATTGCGAAGGCACCATGACCATGCTGGGCGGCTCCATCCTGCGCCCGGAACTGGAAGCCGTGATGGCCCAGGCGGGACGCCACTTTGTCAGCATTCCACAGCTGGAGGTAGCGGCGGGCAAGCGCATTGCAGAGATGCTCAAGTTGCCGGATGGATACACCGCGCTGGTTACCGCGGGTGCAGCTGCGGCGATCCAGTCCGGACTCGCCGGGATCCTCACGGGCGACAACGAAACCTACATCAAGCAGCTGCCGGACCTCACCGGGCTGAAGTCTGAAGTCGTTATTCAGAAGTCCCACCGCAACCCGTTTGACCACCAGCTACGCACCACGGGCATAAAGCTGATCGAGATCGAAACTCGCGACGAGTTGCGCCAGGCAATCAGTCCACGCACCGCCATGATGCACTTCTCCAACTTTGCCAATGCCGCCGGGCAGATCAAGGTGGATGAGTGGGTGAAGCTGGCGAAGGAATACAAGATTCCCTGCATGAACGATGCGGCAGCCGACACGCCGCCGGTCTCTCATCTTTGGGATTATGCCAATATGGGCTACGACCTCATCACCTTCAGCGGCGGCAAAGCCATGCGCGGACCACAGTGCGCCGGAATGCTGCTTGGGCGCAAAGATCTGGTGGCCTATGCTCTGCTGAACAACAGTCCGCACGAGGACACTCTGGGCCGCAGTTCGAAGGTGGGCAAAGAAGAAATTATCGGAATGGTAAAAGCGCTGGAAGTCTACCTCGCGGAAGACCACGATGCCCTGAACAAAGAATGGCAGGGCCGGCTGGACTTAATTTCCAAGCAGATCACGCGGGTGCCGG
Organism: Terriglobia bacterium; assembly: GCA_963758435.1. Lineage (GTDB taxonomy): Bacteria > Acidobacteriota > Terriglobia > Terriglobales > Acidobacteriaceae > JAIQFF01. Next base: position 745,865 of record CAVWVN010000003.1, read on the forward strand.
GCGTCAGCACCTCATTCTTCGTTCCGGACATCGCGAATCATGTGCCCCACATGCAGATTACCTGGGACGAGTCCAAGATTTCTCTGACTCCGAAGCAGGTTTCCCAAATGTTGCGAGAGTCCAAGCCGGCCATCGTGATGGGAGGAGGGGAAGGGAAGCCGGGCATGGCCATGAACTCATTCATGCTGCAAGCCGGCGAAGACAAGATCGTTGCCGCTCAACTGACCCGGATTTTCCGCGAGCATTCCGCGTGAGCGATCGAGTTTCTGGAACAGCGATGGGGCGCTTTTCCGACCAGGGGATACCGAAGGCGGCGTCAGTTCTGCGGCATGCGCCTGCTCGATCCCTTTTTTGCCAGCCACTGGTTGAACTGCTCGATCATTTCCCGGGTCCATTTCGTGTCAATTTGCCCCGGCGTATATTTGCCCTCGCGCAGCATCATGTGACCCCATTCATCCACCAGGCGGTCCATTTCCGTGTCGTCTGCCACCTTCTGCGCCAACTGGGGCGGAATAAAAGTGATGCCCTCCGGATCGCCGAGTGCGATGTCGCCCGGCATGATGGTGGTGTCGCCGATGCGGATGGGAACGTTGATTCCGGTCAGCATGACATTCTCCAGCGCGGAAGGATCGACGCCGCGAACGTAAACCTGAAAGCCCGGAATCTGCTGGATGCCAGTGACGTCGCGCACGGCGCCATTGACGATCAGGCCGTTGTGGCTCTTGGTGAAGATGGCGGTGGAGAGATTGTCGCCGGCAATCGTTCCGTACCTGATCTTGCCGAAAAGATCGACCACGAGCACGTCTCCCGGTTGAAGAATGTCGATGATCCAGGAATTTTCGTCTCCAATGCGGTGTTCATTCTTGCCGTTGGCGCGGATGACGGAGTCAACGTCGGGACGGCGGGGCATGAATACGGCGGTGACTACCCGACCGACCAGGCGCTCTCCCGGATTGAGCACCTTCCACCCGCCTTCAAACTGGTTGTGAAAGCCGGCCTCCTGCAGCACGTCCCAGGCTTCGTCGGCGGTGACGCTGTGCAGGCGCTGCAGCACGGCGTCGGGCACTTGCGGCCGGCCGTCCGGAAAGCGTTCACCGTGCCAGTCCGGAGTGAACGCAATTCTTTGTTCGGAGGAAAACAGGCCGAGCTGACCGCAGGCGGAAAGCGTCATGAACGTGGTTGCTGCCAGCGTGGCTACAGCGAAGCATATCGAGCGAAAGAGATTTGTGCGCACGAGTCACCCAGATCGAGATCGGAGTTCGAACCGTTGGGGAAAATATCACAACGCCCTCGCTGCAACAACACTTCCAGCGTTGCCGAAACCCTGGCGAGCTGCGCTCGCCCGCCCGGACGAGGGCGTCCGGGCCTACGTGTGTTTAGGGGGCGACGGTGAACGGCGCCAGGACAAGCCACATACGCTGGTTCCTGGTGGGGTGGATGTTCATCCTGAGTGCGGTCTCTTATCTCGACCGGGTGAACATCTCGATTGCGGGAAAGTCCATCGCCGAGGAATACGGGCTGAGCAACGTGCATCTGGGTTACGTCTTCAGCGCGATGCTGATCGGCTACGCCTTGTTTCAGACTGTCGGCGGAAGACTTGCCGACCGCTTCGGTGCCCGCCGCGTGCTGACTGCGGGAGTCGTATGGTGGGGAATCTTCACCGGGCTGACGGCACTGGTGCCTTCGAATATTCGCGGGGCGCTGGCTCTGTTCATCGCGATTCGGTTTCTTCTTGGGGCCGGCGAGGCGGTGGTCTTTCCGGCATCGAATCAATTCGTGGCGCGTTGGATTCCAGCGCAGGAGCGCGGAGTCGCCAACGGCTGGATTTTCGCCGGCGTGGGTGCGGGCGCCGGCCTCTCGCCGCCGCTGATCACATACTTCATGCTGCGCTACGGCTGGCGATCGTCCTTCTGGGCGTGCGCGGTCATTGGCCTGGTCGCGGGCGCGGTCTGGTACCTCGCGGCGCGTGATGAACCTGCCGAGCATCCTCGCGTATCCGCCTCTGAGCTTGCGACCATTCGAGCGGGGCTGCCGGCCAAAACTGAGTCGAAAGGCAGCGAACTCATCCCCTGGGGAACAGTTCTGCGCAGCAGAGAAGTGTGGGCGGTCACTCTCAGTTATTTTTGTTTCGGATATGTGGCCTGGATTTTCTTCAGCTGGTTCTTCATCTACCTGGCCCAGGTTCGCGGACTGAATCTGAAGGCCAGCGCGTTTTACGCGATGCTTCCGCCCATCGCGATGTCGGCGTGCAGCCTGCTGGGTGGAGGCATCAATGACCGGCTCACGAAATGGCATAGCTCCCGTTTAGGACGGTGCGGCGTTGCCGCATTCGGCCTGGCCGTGGCCGGATTATTCATCGCCTTCGGCTCTCAGGTTGACAGCGCTCGGTTGGCCAGCGTGGTGCTGGCGGGTGGAGCGGGAGCGCTCTATTTGGCGCAGAGCTCGTATTGGTCGGTCACGGCCGACATTGCCGGCAAGTCGTCCGGTTCGGTGTCCGGTTTTATGAACATGGGGGCGCAAATAGGAGGAGCCGTTACCGCCTCGCTCACGCCCGCAATCGCCGCCCGTTTTGGCTGGACGGCGTCATTCCTGGTGGCTGCGGGATTGTGCCTGCTGGGAGCGGCGGCGTGGCTGATCGTGGATCCCACGAAGGGCCTTACGCCGAAGGCGGCGGGTACCTCGGATACGCACGTGGATGCGGCGCAAGGTACTTAGTGAAAATCCCCTTCATGTTCACCCGAACCTCTCCCGCTGTCCTCCTGAGCGGAGCGATAGGTTTCGCTTGCGAAACATATCGCGGAGTCGAAGGACTCCTACTCGCGCATGAGTCCGTGGTCAGGTAGGGGTCCCTCGACTTGCTCTCACCGCGCAAGCGCGGCTCGAGCCGCACTCGGGATGACTCGCCTATTCAAGAAATGACTCGGTGTCTCGGATTGTTTCCAGCGAGATGATCACTTTCCTTCCAGCGCATGGGCCCGGAGAAGGAACGAGAAGCCGTCGGAACGGTAGATGGCCTTGCCGGCGTCCTGCGGCTCGGGGGACACCTTGCCGGCGCGAACGGTTTCAATCGCGGTAACCAGTCGCGGCAGAACCGACGGAGGCGCGAAGGGCACATTGTGTTCACCCAGGACGAGCTTGAGTTGCGGGGCCAGAGCAGCGAGGCGCTTTACCGACGCGACATAGTCATCGAGACTGGTCTCCGGGCGATAGAGCCAGATAGGCGCGGGATAGTAAGTGTCGCCGGTGAAGAGCAGGCCGTGGGCACGATCGAGCAGACAAATGGCGTCGGGAGTATGGCCGGGAGTGGCGAGAACTTCCAGAGTGCGGCCCCCCAGATCGATTCGGTCGTGGTCGTGAAGAAAGCGGGAGATTTTCCAGGGACGGGTCGCATAGGACCTGGAGTCAAAGCCTTTCGGTAAATCACCGCAGATCATTCCCGGGCCAAGCTCGTCCTGAGCGTCCTGGCGCGAGCCTTTGGCGTTGGCCCGCGTGAAATCAGTATCCATTCCATAGACAGTTTCGAACTGCCAGTTGTCCCCCACGTGATCATTATGCGTGTGCGAATTCAGGACGACGATGGGCACCGCGGTGAGCTGGGCGATCAGTTTGCGGAGATCGCTGATGCCCATGCCGGTATCGAAGAGCAGCGCTTGTTTTTCGCCCACAATCAGGTAAGAAATGGTTTCTTCCGCCTGGTGCGGTTCGTAGATCGCGAAGACGCGCGGGACGACTTGATAGACCTCGAACCAGGGATTGCTGACCGGGACGCGTTCAAGAGTCTTGTATTCGGCACGGGGCAAAGCGCGGCACCATTCAGGCTTGTCGCCTGACTGCGCCGCTGCAATTGTCGAGAGGAGAGCGACTAGAGCTGCCGCGAGTGGCGCTGTCCACTTCACGGTCTATGCCAGCTCCAATTCAATTTTCTTGGCAGCTGGGTCCAGCCTGGTAATCCTGAACTTGCGAATCTGTCCGGTGCGGACGGCTTCGGGCTTGGACTCGCTGACTGCGGCGCCGCCCTTCCAGTGCGCCTTGAGCTTCGAACTCAGCAATGACAGGTCTGGCTTCGCTGTGGCTGGAGGCGCGCTCCTCAACCACTTCCTTTGCTGGTCTGCCGGCGACGATTCGGCAGATCGCGTTGATGCCGTCTCCCAGCTCCACCCGGGCCTGCCCGCTTGAAGCCTCGCCCATACGTCCGGTGACTACGTCGCCTTCTTTGTGTTCGGCGATGTATTCATCGAGGCCGGTGGGGACAAGCTGCTTCATGCCCAGGCGCAGCAGGCGCTTCGCGGTGTCCACGGAGAGGACTTGCGCCTTCACCAATTGCCCAACCTTCAGCACGTCCTGGGGATATTCGATGCGCTTCTCAGCGCTGATATCGCTGACGTGAATCATGCCTTCGATGCCCTCGGCCAGCTGCACGAAGGCGCCGAACTTGGTGAGACTGGTGACCGGTCCTTCAATCACCGTGCCTACTGCAAAACTCTGCGCCACGTTCGCCCAGGGATCTCCCAGAGCCTGTTTGAGGCCGAGAGAAATGCGGTGTTCCGCCTGGTTTACTCCGAGAACCACAACTTCCACAATCTCGCCGGGCTTTACGACATCGCTGGCAATTCTGACTTTCTTGGCCCACGACATTTCCGAAACGTGGATCAAGCCTTCAATTCCGGGTTCGAGCTCCACGAAGGCGCCGAACTCGAGCACACGGGTCACCGTGCCTCGCACCCGCTCGCCCAGTTTGTATTTCTGCGCGACCGAATCCCAGGGATCGCGCTGAAGCTGTTTCATGCCCAGTGAAATGCGCCGCTTTTCAGGGTCGACTTTGAGTACTTTGACTTCGATCTGCTGGCCGACCGAGAGGACATCTGCCGGTTTGCTGATGCGGCTCCAGGCAATTTCGCCCACATGCAGCAAGCCGTCCACGCCGCCCAGGTCGATGAATGCGCCGTAGTCGGCGAGGCTGCGGACGGTGCCGCTGACCGTTTCGCCTTCGCGGATCTCAGTGTAGCGGCGCTCCTTCACACTGCGTTCCTCTTCTTCGGCGAGAGCGCGGCGGTCAACCACCACATCTTCCTCGGTGGCATCGAGCTTGATGATGCGGCAGCGAATCTCCTGCCCAACTAACTTCTCCATTTCAGCGGCATCGCGCACGCCGCTGCGCGAGGCCGGCATGAAGGCGCGCACGCCCACATCCACGCTGAAACCGCCCTTGATCACGCCGGTGACTGTGCCTACGATCGTGGACTTGTCGGCGAAGGCTCGCTCCAGCGACGACCAGTCGGTGGGTTGCGCAATTTTCTGACGGGAAAGCTCGTAGTAACCCTCCGGATCGCGTCCCTTTACCGACACCGGCATCTTGTCGCCGGGTTTGACGCTCTCGCCGGCGCTTTGGAACACGGCCAGAGGCATTATGCCTTCGGTCTTGAAACCGATATCAAAGAAGACGGACTCGCTTGAAACTGCAATCACCGTGGCTTCTAGCTGCTTTCCACCGTCTTCTTTCTTGCGGGAATGGCTCTTCTCGTACTGGGAGAGGATGTCCTCGAAGGACTCGCTGGATTCGGCGACGGGATTGGACTCTGGAGCGGTTGGGTTCGACATGAGAGATCAAAGACTCGGTTTGTGGTGAATACCAACTAGGATAGCATTCCGGGTCGGTGCGCGCTGCGAGGAGAAAGCTGGGCAGCGATGGCCTAGCCGGCAGAAGGATGGGTTCGTTCTAACTCTTCAATCTTGGGAAACGACCAGACCGCGCTGGACGTGCACTGGGGCGGGTCCTGACCGGATTGCATGGCTTTGACCAGGACTTCGAGAGCCAGGCCTGCAGTTGGTGGTGAGACCACGGTTGCGGTCAGCAGCCCCCGACGGACCCACTCCTGTCCGGTCTGGGGTAAGCCGTCGCAGCCGGTGAACGGCACCTTCAGCCACTCCTCGCGCTCCCGGGCGCCGGGTACCTCCTCAAACGCCCTCCTTGCGCCCATCGCCATGGCATCGTTCTGGCATCCGACCAGGCGAATATCCAGCTTCCGCGAGGTGCTGAGCGCTATCCAGGACTTGATAGCGTGGTGGCCACTGCGCTCAGTCCAGTCTCCTTTAAGGATTTTCAATTCCAGGCCTGCGGGTTTGGAGGCAAGCATTCCTTTGGTGCGCAGCGCAGCAGCCCCGCCACCGCTGGAGGGACCCTCGATATACAAGATGTTGCCGTGCCGGACCAGGGCAGCAAACTGTTTGGCCTGAATTCTGCCTATTTCTATCTGATCGGTGGCAACCGAGAAGACCGGGGCCTGTCGGGCCCGTCGCAGCTCGGAGAGATATTCAGGCTGGCGATTCAGAATCCCCCAGCCTATACCGGCCGCGACGGCGGCCTTGGCCACCTGGATCATTTCGGTACCGACCGGCTCCACGATGATGGCATCGGGACGCTGGGCCGTGTTCTGGATAATCTTGACCAGGAGCTGAGTTTGGTTGACCGCATCATTGTCGGCGTAAACGATCTGGATTTTCGCGCCGAGCCGGGCAGCAACCTCGGCGGCTGAGGAAGCTTGCTCCGCCTGGTAATCATTGTCACTCGTGATGAGCGCAACAACTACGTTAAGGTTGGTCATCGAAGTGGAGGCATGGGTTGAGCCATCCAATCTTTGTAATGTAGCCATAGCGGTACGGGTTGTCGATTGAACAATCAGATTCGCATCCCGGAACTGCCTCACGAGCACCCGGTGTGGGTCGGACACTCCTGTCCGACGCCTTTGACTTTGCTTTTCGGTGTCGGTCACAACAGAGCAAATCCAAATCAAAAGCGTCGGACAGGAGTGTCCGACCCACACCAGCCGGCAGGGTATAGTATTTGCGCCATGTGGAAATGCGCCTTGCTCTTACTTTGCTTTACTACTCCAGCCATCGCGGCGGAGAAGATGACAGCGCCTCAACTGATCGATCTGGCGAAGGCCAACAGCGCCGGCCTGCGGGACGCGATTACAGCCAGTTTCGACGCCAAGGACCTGAAGGAGGGAACGGCCTGGGCGGGCCATGGGTCGGACTTCTTCTTCGCCACGCAGGCGTCCTCACAGCCCTCCCTGATCATTGACGAGGCGTCCGGGCCTCTAATGCAGCATCTTGCCGGCTCCGATCTTTGGTACTCCTCCGCGCGGATCGAGCCTGTGGGCAGGCTGCACTCGTTCCACTACATGATCAACGGCGTGGCCTTCGGCGGTAAGCTGGATCTGCCCGCGTTCGCTCCTCTTTCCTATCTGCAGTCCGGGGTCCCATCCGGAACGCTCGCTGAAAAGATCGAACACACCAGCAAGATATATGACGGCATGAAGAGTGAATATTGGATTTACGTGCCGGCGCAATATGATCCGAAAACGCCGGCTGCGCTGATGGTTTTCCAGGACGGCGGCGGATACATCCACCGGGACGGCAACAATCCGGCTCTCAATGTGCTGGATAACCTGATCGCTCAAAAAAAGATTCCAGTGATGATTGCCGTATTTATCAATCCTGGAGATATCGCTGACTCGCCTGGAACTCCGACCTACAATTTCGTAAAGGCGTATTCGGACAAGTGGCACCGCACGCTCAAAGACTCGATGCGCAGTACGCTTTACGACACAGTGAGCGACCGCTATGCGCGTTTTCTGCGGTATGAAGTCCTGGCCGATGTCCAGTCCCGGTACAACATCCGCAAAGACGCTTATAGCCGCGCCATCACGGGGCTTTCGTCGGGCGGAATCTGCTCTTTCAACGCGGCGTGGCAGATGCCTGACCAGTTCAGTCGTGTGATTTCCTGGATTGGAAGCTTCACCAGCATCCAGTGGAAGGAAGATCCGGCCATTCCGGACGGGGGTCAGGATTATCCTGAGAAAGTTCTGCGAGAATCCCGGCGTAACCTTCGGGTGTGGTTGCAGGATGGATCAGAGGACCAGGAAAATGACCGCTACGGAAGCTGGCCGCTGGCCAATATTCGCCTGGCCAACGCACTGAAGTTGAAGGGCTACGACTTTCACTTCAGTTTCGGCAAGGGGACGCACAACTCCGGCCAGGGCGCAGCCGAGTTTCCGGAAGAGATGATCTGGCTGTGGCGCGATTACGACCCGGCCAGGACGGAACAGACGTACGAGATGGAGCCGTCGGAAAAGACCAAGCCGCCGTTTCGCGTGGCGATTGCGAATCGCGATTCCGAGTAGCGAGTGAATCCTCGCTCGAAGACTTACGGGAGGCCGCCGGGGCCAGTGAGGCGATCAGCCTTCTGTTTTTCCTCCTCCGCTTGCGCGGGACGGCTGGTGAGGCTGTAGATTTCCGCCATGCGGCGATGGGGCTCAGCCTCCTGAGGCCGCAGCGACGAAGCCTCTTCCAGATAGCGCAACGACTCAGCATACTGCCCCGCGCTCTTGCTCTTTTGCGCCAGCCCGAAGGTTGTGACATAGAGCAGGTTCGCGGTTTCCTGATCCTGCGGATTGAGTTGATGTGCGTGCTGCAAGGCCTGATAAGCCGGAAGGTCCTGGCCCAGTTTTGCCAGAATGGCTCCGTAGAGCGAGGTCAGCTGAAATAGATCGGGCCAACGCTTTACGGAATTGGCGAGAGCCTGGCGAGCCGGCTCAAACTGATTTAGCCGGTAGTAGGTGAGGGCCAGGTTGTATTGTATCTGCGGCGATTGTGGGGCCAGTTCGGCAGCCCGGCGCAGGGGTTTCAGCGCCGCCTGCAGGTCTCCGTACTGTCCGTAGATGGTGCCCAGTTCGGTGAGTTTGTCCGCGTCGTCAGGATCGTAAAGTTGTTCGCAGACGGTTCGGGCCTCTTGGCGCAAACCCTGATCGAGTTTCTGCCTGCATTCCATCCTCAGCCGGCTCTGCTTGGCATCGCGCTGGCGCAATTCCTCCGACAGCGCCAGAGTTTTCGTCGCCTCCTGATCGCGTCCTTGTTTGCGATAGACCAGTCCGAGTTGATAGGGAACCCGGGCGTCGTGTGGCGTCAGGCGCGAAGCTTCCTTCAGCCACGTTTCCGCGGCCGCCAGATTGCCTTGCTTGAAATAGGCATAGCCCAGATAGTAGGCAGTGTCGGGGAAAGGCGGCTTGGTTGCGGCTTTGGTGAGATTTTGGATCGCGCTGGGGTACTGGTGATCGTCGAGGTCGAGTCTCCCCAGGTAGTAGAAGACATTGGGGTGGTCTCCAACTTCGCGGCGCACCAGTTCGAGCTCTTGACGGGCTTCGTCGGATTTGTGCAGTTCGAATAGCGCGACCGCCAGGGGGAATCGTGCTCTAACGCTGACCCCGGGGTCGGCGGCCAGGGCGGCGCGGAACTCTGCCACGGCGGCATCGTACCGGTCTTGTTTTAGAGCGTCGTAACCCTTGCCCAGGTGGGCTTCTGGCGTGTCGGGCGCGGTTTGTTGAGATGCTGCCTTGACCAGCCCCACAGCGAACAGGGTTAGCGCGGCCAAGAGCAGGGTCCGTGAATGGATGCTGGGAGTACTCATGGCAAGAGCAAGATCATTATATTGTGCAGCGGGTTTATGTGGGCGCGGGCGTCCCGCCCGTGGGCCGGAGCAGTGGGGCGTTCCGCAGACCCCAAGTCGAGCTGCGCTCGACCGCACGAGCGAAAACGCTCGCGCCTACATTTTTCGAGCTTTCGCCAGCAGGGCGCTTGCGGCTTTGTTGATTGCTGCTACTTCTTCCGGCGTGGCTGTGCTCACGTAATCGCGGACCAGCGTCTCGCAACGCTCGCGCACCTGGTCGTAGGCTGTGGGGTCCTGGCCACGGGCCGCTAGCAGTTCCTTGAGCCAGTGTTTGCCGTAACCGGCGTGCATGGTTTCGTCGGCCCAGTCGAAGTCCATGTCATGCTCGCTCACGGCGTCGCCATAAGCATGGAAGAGCTGGGCGCGGGCCGGCTTGTGGCGGATGTTCTTGGTTTCGAAAAAATAGAGCATGCCCAGGCGGTAGATCGGGTCCTCGCCGGAAGCGCTCTCGTAGATATATGTCCCCAGGGGAATTTCTGCGGGATTGAGCCCCCACGCCATCAGGCGCTCGTAGCCCATACGGCAATGGCGCGATTCGTCGTAGGTCCAGCGCGCGGAATTGTGGACCCACTCCCAGGGCAGCACGTCGGCAAATGTGCTTAACATCACGCCGCCGTTTTCGATGGCCCAGACTTCGTTGATGTGACTGATGGCGGAGCGGAGCTGCAGCTGCATACCTTCGCCATAGGGATACGCGGGATCGACTACGTCCGGCCAGTAGAAGCGGCATGGCCAGAAGCGTGAATCGCGCGCGGGGCGGTCGGGGATGGCACAGGCCCGTGCTCCGGGCACCGGCCCTCCGACCGCCGTCGATGAAGAAGGCCCAACTCCGACTCCGCCCAGGTCAGACAACCGTTTCGCGATGGCTTGTGTCCAGGCCAGCGCATCGTCGCGCAACTCCGGGTTGCTCGCGAGAGCGGACTCCGCCCACTGCTCGAAGGCCTGGATCTGTTCCGCCTTTTCAGCCAGCGCGAGCGACAGAAAGCGGTGAGTGGGCCCGTCGGCGATGGCATCAGAGGCTTGCAGATAGGCTTGAAAGGAATCGCGCAGCGCGGGCAGGAGAACTTTGCCAATGCCCAACAGGAAAGCCGGGATCGATGGGGAATCTTTGACGGCACCGAAAAGCTCGATCAGCGCGTGGTCGGCCCCTTGTTCTTCCAGCAGCCGGCTGGGGAAGCGCAGTTCGAAGACGCGGTTCCGCAGGGCGTCGGCCGTTTCCGCACTCTGCCAGATGAAACGAGCGAGGCCGGTCTTGATATCAAGAGGAGCAATCGCCGGAATCCACGCCGCTTCGCTTACCAGAAGGGAGCGTTCGCAAAAGAAAAAGCGTTTGAGGAGCTGAGCCGTATCGAAACGCATCCAGCGCGCTCTGGGCTGCGAACTCAACAAGAACTCGGAAGTCTGTGACATGGCTCTCTTCTTTTTGCAGCAGACCTTGCCCCTCATCCCCAAGACGCTAACCACAGAGGACACGGAGCCGACTGTCTTATTTTAAGCTTGTTTCCAGTCAACGCGAGGTTAGAACGAGTTGCTCAGCGCTACCGTGATCACGGCTACGATCAGAACCAGCAACCCCTGGTTCAGCAGCCGGCGGGCGTGGGCCGGCGCGCCTTGCCACTCGTCTCGCCACAAGCCCCAAAGGTTGCCCATGACGATGGAGAGAGAGATGAACAGCGGCCAGCCAGCTACTGCGCCCCAGCGTCCCAGTCTTGCGGCGCCCGCACCGTAAAGATAGAAACTCCCGATCCACATCAGCGCCATGCCTGCGCTCAGTCCCAGGTTGCGTGGCGTCTCCCGGTTCCAGTACTGGCCCAGGGTGCGTTTGCTGGTCATCAGGTACAGGCAGTATGCGAGGTTGGCGACACATCCCATGGTAAAGAGAAGCGCCCAGACGGAATTTCCTGAGGCAGCCGGAGAAGTTCCCAGGGCCAGGGCTGTGGCGATGACGTTTCCACCGAATGCCATGCCCACGTTCGGCAGGCACGAGAGTATGCCCGCCAGGACCGCGATGGCCAAGCCTACTTTAAATGCATTTGAAGGCGTCGCGCTGGACTTGCTTGCGGGAGGCGTTCTGCGCGAACCGGCGATCGAGCACAACACGATACCGAAGATCACCAGCGCAGTCCCGGCGAGCAGCACCAACCCTTTGGTAGTCAGAAGCGTTTGCGGAAAAAACACGAGCAGGGGAATCAGCGCGCCCAGGCTGGCGATGAGGCCCATGATGATGGGATAGCCCAGGGCCATACCAAGGCGCTCCATGCCCAGACCAAACAGGACGGCGCCTACTCCCCAGCCCAGCCCAAAAAGCGCCAGAACGGTGAGGTCTTTCGCAGGCGATGCGGAATACACCGCGAAAATATTGGGGACCAGCAGCAGGGTGATGACCCAGTTAAAGACGAACATGCCGAGCAGGGAAAACGTGGCCCAGGTGTGCTCCCAAGACCATTGCCGGACGAGCGTCATGGGGAGAACAAAGCTCCCTTGCAGCAGGCCCGCCAGCAGCACCAGTAGGAAGCCGATCAGCAAGGGCATAGTAGGATCTCGGTGGCCAACCTCCCCGGAGCTCTTAACCAGCGTGACGGCCGATATTCTTCAGTGCAGAACAGGAGTGGCATTGGTGGCGACGCAAACCCATTTGCCGTTCTTGAAAATCCAGGTATCGACAAAGCGCTCCCGGCGCACGTAGCTTTTTCCCTTCTCCACCCCCTTGGCGCGAAAGACTCCGGTGGAAATTGCAGTATTACCGAACACGTGCACCGTCATCGATTCCGGCGAGACCTGCTGCTCCTGAGAATTGTTGCTGGTAGCTTTCACGCTTCCCAGAAACTCAGTCTTGCTCTGGATGGAACCGTCGTCGTTGATCAGCACGACTTCATTGTCGAGGATGGAGTCAAGCGCACGGGTGTCGCCAGCCTTGTAGGCCTGGTTCCATGCCTTTTCCAGCGCGATGATCCTGGTTCGCACTGCGGACTCGGAATCGTCCTGCGCGTGAACCGGCAAGGCAGCGGTGCAGACAACAATCATCAAGCAGGCGCCAATTCTCATGGTGCGGCCTCCCCCACTCGGCATCTGGCTTGCAGTATATGGCAACGTCTTTACTTTTCCCGCAGGGAGGAACCGACTTGCCACTGGCAGAGATTAGGGTCTGTTGTTGTGTGGGTCGGACACTCTTGTCCGACGCTCTTGACTTTGATTTGCTCTGTTGCAATCCCACAACGAAATCAAAGTCAAAAGCGTCGGACAAGAGTGTCCGACCCACACCCCCCGACCCACTCCTGGTCGAGCCTTTAAACTTTGGCTGCAAACCAGCTCGGAGGCGTCAGGTCTCTCTGCCGATGAGCTTGCAAGACTTCGTCGCGGTTGGGCAGGGACGGGATGACGCCTTCTCTGGTGACGGCCAGGCCGCCGGTAATTACGGCAAACTGCACGGCTGCCTCAAGGCTCGCACCGCCTGCCAAAGCCATTGCCAGTCCGGCGTTGAAGGCGTCCCCGGCACCAGTCGTGTCCACCGCAACCATAGGCAACGCTGGAATGTGGGTGGAGGAGTTTGCGGTCACGATCAGTGCGCCGCTTTCCCCCAGGGTCAGCACCACCTGCTTTACTCCCTGGCGAATCAAATTTCGCGCAACCTTCTCCGGTTCGACGTCTGCGTCCGGGCCAAGACCGGCGAGAACCCTGGCTTCGCTCTGGTTGGGCGTAAGAACATCGACCAACTGCAAAACGGACGGAGGTAAAGGCCGCACCGGGGCAGGATTCAGAATCGTGACCGCGCCTCGCTCGCGTCCGCATCTGAGGGCGGCCTCGGCGGCGGCAACCGGAATCTCCAGCTGGGTGAGCACCACCGCGGGAGAATCAAATGCCGCCTCGCATTGAGCAACGTCATCCGCGGTCAATAATTCATTGGCTCCCGGATCGAGGGTGATGCAGTTATGTCCACTGGCAGCTTCAACAATAATGAAGCCCACGCCAGTCGGCACGTCAGCGGTTTGTTTTACGTGGGTGATATCGATACCTTCGTCGCGATAAAGCCCCAGTGCCATTTCGCTGAAAGGATCAGTTCCAATTCTGGCAACAAAACTGACTTTCGCTCCCAGCCGGGCGCACGCTACCGCCTGGTTGGAGCCTTTCCCGCCATAGTCCACGCGATAGCCAGTTCCCAAAAGCGTTTCACCGGTATTCGGCATACGCTCGACTTTCATGGTGAGGCCGGTGGCGTAACTGCCCACGACGGTGATTCGCGGAGCGATCAAAGAAGTTCTCCCGAGCGGGATTGCACAACTTGAAACTCGTAAGCCTACCACAGCGCGGAAACGGTTCGGCCGCTTCAGGGCTGCACAATCTTGACCGGCCCGGACGAGGGTGTTAGCTTCGGTTTCACACGTGAATGTTCAAGGGGCATCGGTCTGAGTCGCACAGGGAAGCGGCATCCGTTTGATCTCCTCCCGGTCGGTCGTAATTCATGGGACCGTGACCTGGCTGACCCTGGCCGCCGCGAATTTATGCTCCGCTGCTGCCGGGGTGCTTCGGTGGCGCTGGTTCCCGGAGCATGGCATGGTCTTGCTCTCCCCTTCGCCCCCGATTCTCCCAAGCTGAATTCCCCTGGCGAATTCCATCTCCATCCTCACTATCGTGGCCGGTTGCCGATCGAAACAACATTGCTCAAGACCCAGGCGGGCCTGGACGACTTCGTCACCGAGAAATATCACGATCAGATTGCGGCCATGCTTGCGGATTGGAGTGCAGGTCTCCTGGAGCCCGCGAAGGACACGGTGCCTGTAGAAAGGATTCTCGCTCCGGATTTTTCGGGCACTTCATTCCAGCCAGTTGAATCGCGTCTGCTGCGCTCCGGACCGGCCGTCGAGATCCGTCAAAAGGAATTTGCGCGCGAGCCTGTTCTTGGGCGCGATGCCTTTCTCCGCGAATGGCAAAACGCCATGGGATCCTTTTCGAAGGTCATCACGGCCGAATTTCAGGTGACAAGCATCGAAGCTGGATCAATATCCCCTGGTGAGGCCGGCGTCCCCAGCCGCCTCCGGACCGGGGTGCGTTACGAACTGGTGGGCTCGACCAAGGACTTCTATCGCGAGCAACGCGTGGGGCAATGGGAACTCGAATGGGAATCATCGGCGGCAGGAGAATATCGCCTGCGCAGTTGGCGGCTGCTAGGCGAGTGCCAGAGCCGGGCTGTTGCTCCGGTGTTTGCTGACATGACGGCCCAGGCTTTCGCCGGCAATTCGTCCTACACCTCCCAGTTGCTCCGGGGAGCCGACTACTGGCGAACCGCGCTCGATGTAGCATGCGGCATTGATATCTACGGACACAACGGAGTCTCAGTCGCCGATATTGACGATGATGGATTTGACGATCTCTACGTTTGCCAGCCAGCCGGTCTTCCTAACCGGCTCTATCGCAACCGGGGCGACGGCACGTTTGAAGACATCACGGAGTCCTCTGGCGTGGGGATCATCGAAAATACCGCGTGCGCGCTTTTTGCCGACTTTGACAATGACGGCCGCCAGGACTTGGTCGTCGTCCGCACCGACGGGCCAATATTATTTGTGAATCAGGGTGGCGGCAAGTTTCGCCAAAGGCCCGATGCATTTCATTTTGCCCGGCCTCCGCAGGGGACGTTCACGGGCGCGGCCGTTGCCGACTATGATCGCGACGGCTGGTTGGACATTTATTTCTGTCTTTATCTTTATTATCAGGGCACCGATCAGTACAAGTATCCCTCTCCTTATTACGACGCGGAAAACGGCCCGCCCAACTTCATGATGCGAAACCAGCGCGACGGAACGTTTCGCGACGTCACCGCGGAGACCGGCCTCGACAAGAACAACACTCGCTACAGTTTTTGTTGTGGCTGGAGCGATTACAACCGCGACGGATGGCCAGATCTTTATGTCGTAAACGATTTCGGGCGGAAGAACCTCTACCGCAACAATGGCGACGGGACTTTTACCGACGTTGCCCCACAAGCGGGCGTGGAAGACGTCGGGGCCGGAATGGGCGTTTGCTGGTTCGATTATGACAACGACGGTGCCGAGGACCTTTACGTCGCCGACATGTGGTCCGCGGCCGGCTCACGCATCTCGACCCAGGAAGTGTTTCAGAAGGATGCGGCCGAAGATGTCCGCGCGCTCTATCGCAAGCATGCCCGCGGGAACTCTTTGTTTCGTGCGAGCGCCGACGGTTTTCAGGATACGGGCGCGTCCGCGGGAGTCGAGATGGGGCGCTGGGCATGGTCATGCGATGCCTGGGATTTTGACCACGACGGCTTTCCTGATCTTTACATCGCCAACGGGATGGTGTCTGGCCCTCTGCGAAATGACCTGAACAGCTTCTTCTGGCGGCAGGTGGTGGCGAATTCTCCCGTCGAGGCCAGGTCCGCGCACGACTACGAACAGGGTTGGAACGCGCTGAACGAACTCATCCGCTCGGATGGCACATGGAGCGGCTACGAGCGCAATGTCTTTTACACGAACAACCGGGATGGGACACTTTCCGACGTTTCCGGTGCCGTGGGCCTGGATTTTATCGAGGATGGACGGGCGTTTGCGCTTTCCGATTTCAACCACGATGGCCGGCTGGAAGTTTTCCTGAAAAACCGCAACGGTCCCCAGTTGAGGCTGTTGCAGAACGTGATGCAAGACCTGGCCCCGTCGATCGCGTTCCGACTGCGCGGCGTCAAGAGCAATCGTGACGCCATCGGCGCGGCAATCACAGTCGATACGGGGTCGAGGCGGCAGACGCGCATGCTACAGGCTGGGTCGGGATTTCTTTCCCAGCACAGCAAGGAAGTGTTCTTCGGGCTGGGAGAAGCTACAGGCCCGGTGCGGGCGTCGATTCGCTGGCCCAGTGGGTTGGTGCAGGAACTCCACGACCTTCCGCTCAACCACACAGTGTGGGTAGAAGAGGGCACGGCGCCATCGCGCTTTGAGGCCTTCAAAGCAAACCCTCAGGCGCCAAGGTCCGCGACTTTGGCGGCTGGTGGTGGCACGGCTGAAGCCGTGCCCTTCCCTAAGACTTTGTCGCATGTATCTGATCTTCCTGAAAACGTTGAGACCTGGCTGCTCGCGCCCGTGGCGGCGCCGGACTTTTCTCTTCCCGACCTGAGCGGTCAGGTGCGCACACTGAATGCGCTTCGCGGCAAGGCGGTGCTGCTGAATTTTTGGGTCGCGGGATCGGCGAGTTGCCGAGAGGACCTGAAAGTCTTTAACCGGCTGCATACGCGATGGACGGCCCAGGGTCTTCACCTGCTGGCTGTGAATCTCGATGATCCCGCCGACGCGGAAAGAGTCCGCGCACTCGCGCGTGACGGCCATCTTTCATTACCCATCCTGCTCGGATCGGACGATCTAGCCGGCATCTACAACATTCTCTATCGTTATCTTTTTGACCGGCATCGCGACCTCAGTCTGCCCACGTCGTTTCTAATTAATAGTAGCGGAGAGATCGTCAAGATCTATCAGGGCTCGGTGAATCCCGAGCAGGTCGAACAGGACTTCCGCCACATCCCCCAAACTACCACGGAACGAATGGCGCGAGCGCTGCCGTTTCCCGGCGTCAGCGATACTTTGGAATTCCGCCGAAATTACCTCAACTACGGTTCGATCTATTTTCAGCGGGGATATCTCGACCAGGCCGCAGCGTCATTCCGGCTGGCCCTGCGCAACGAACCGGAGAGCGCCGAGGCACTCTACGGGTTGGGAAGCGTTTATTTGAAGCAGGAAAAAAATAGCGAAGCACGGGAAAGCTTCGAGCGCGCGACCAGACTTCACGCCAGTTATCCCGATACGCTGGCCAATACCTGGAACAATCTTGGTCTTCTGGCCACGCGGGAGGGGCGAACCGCCGAAGCGATTCCATATTTCCAGGAGGCACTCAAACTCAATCCCGACCACTTGATTGCGCTCGAGAACCTGGGGAATGCTTACCGGCAACAGAAGAATTGGGACCAAGCTCGCAAGCTTCTGGAGCGGGCGGTGGCAGTCGGTCCGCAGGATGCGGAGGCCAACTACAGCCTGGGGATGGTCTTCGCACAGCTCAACGACAATGATCGCGCCTACGAGTATTTGCAGCGCGCGTTAGAATCTCGTCCCGATTATCCCGAGGCCTTGAATAACCTTGGCGTGCTTTACTTGCGCACCGGGCGCCGGAACGAAGCGGTGGCAAGCTTCGAAGAGTGCATCCGGGTGGCGCCAAGCTTCGATCAGTCTTACATGAATCTGGCCCGCGTTTACACGCTGGAAGGCACGCCGGACAAGGCGCGCAGCGTGTTGCTCGACTTGCTTAAACAGCATCCGAAACATGCCCAGGCGCAAACGGCACTCGAGCAATTGCAATAGGAATGGAAGACAGGCGTCCGGCCCGTCCAGCCGGGCGAGGGCGCGCGGCCTCCATTTTTCTGGTCAAGGCTTTGGCGTGGGCGCGGTCAGCAGGTCCACAAACATCTTGTAGAACCTCTCCGTGTCGAGATCGACCTGCACCTCGACCGGCTGGACATCAATTTTCGGTTTGTCGTGATCGGTCCAGGTCAGCATGTTGCCGTAGCCGGCACCGCGTCCCAGGTCCACATCCAGGTAGCGGGTTTCCTTCTTCGTAATCAGGCTGGGGTCGAGCCACGCCGCCGCTGCCAGTTCATCCCATAGATAGTTGTATTCACCGAACAGGCGGGCATATTTGCCGATGTATTGCGCCGATGGCGTGTTGCCGGCCTTGATCCGATTGATCAGCTCGGTGGTCATTCTCGTTTTCACCGAAATGTCCACCGGAGTGCAGACGATCTTTTTCCAGGCTGCGCGCAACACGATGTGGGCCGCTTCGGGATCGAACCAGATGTTGAATTCGTGCCGGGGTGTGTTGATGAACTCAGGGTCGGTGGTCTGCGGATTCAAACTGGCGCCCATGAACACCAGTTCCTTGGCCAGTTGAGGAAATTCGGGGTCGAGGGAGATGGCCAGGGCGAGATTCGTCATGGGGCCGCCGGCGTAGATCGTCACCTGGTGGGGAAACTTGTGGACCATGCGCAACAGAAAATGGGCCGCGTCTTCGTCGATCGCTTTGGTGGCGGGCTGGCCCTCCGGCATGTTTCCGAGCTGGTCGGGCGGATGGTAGAAGCGCGGAGTCCAGGCACCCAGCCAGGTAATGGAGCCGTAGCGCTGCTGCCAGAGCTCAGTTTCGTCTTTTCGCCGGACCAGCGGATATTCGGCCCCCGCCACGACCGGAATATCGGTCCGACCGATGAGTTCGAGCATGCGCAGAGTGTGCGCCACCTCGGACTTGAGCCACGCGTCGCCGGTAACGACAGTGACGCCGAGGACATCGGTTTGGGGAGACTGGATCAGCAGCAGGATGGACTGCTGGTCCGTCCCGCCGGGTCCGGCGGCATCCTGATCGATGATGATTTTGCGTTTTTCCTGGCTCCACGCGGTGAGGCACGTGATCAGCAGCACGGCGGCAACCCAGATTCGGCCGAATTTCATTCTTCACCTCGGAGTGTGCAATGGCTTTTCGTACTGCAGAAATTGCCGGACTGTGTCCGGCCGGGGGCTGGGGGCACCCGCCCCTACGCGGGCGGCGATGAGGAAAGGCGTCCGATCAGCAAGTTGAAGAACTTTGCGGAATCGACGTCTAAGGCAACCTTGGCATTGGGCACAAACTTATCGCGCAACACCGGCGAACTTCGGGTGGTCGCGAGCGTCGGTGCCGAGCCGCGAATCGACATGTTCATGGTCGCTGTCTGTCTTTCCATGTCCGGCTTGCGCCGCAAGTCGCCGGCGCTCGGGCTATAACCCAAAGTTTCGCCCGCGGTGAGCTCGCCCGTGGTCTCTACATCGACGTAGTAGTCCTTGAACTTCAGGATAGAAGGATCGAGAAAGGCCGCGACCGCGAGCGAGTCGTGCATGTTGGGTCCCACTAAAAAGCCCTGTTCGCGATTATGGTTGATAGCATTGCGGCCGATCTTTGCCGCCGCCTGGCTGACCGGATTCTGCGCCGCTTCGAGAGTGCGCACGTGGTCTTCGGTGAGTGATGTCTTGCGGGTGGCATCGAGGCCGACCATGGTGATGGGAATGCCGGATTGAAAGACGATGCGGGCCGCCTCCGGATCAACGTAAATATTGAATTCGGCCGCGGGTGTGATGTTTCCGCCAGACAGCGACCCGCCCATCAGGACGATCCCGCGCACCATGGCGGCAAGCTCGGAGTCGAGATTCAGCGCACTCGCAATGTTGGTCAGCGGACCAATTGGAATCAGTGTAACTTCGCCGGGATATTTACGCACCACACCACGAATGAATTCAGCGGCGGGCTGGGGAATGGGTTTGGTTTTTGGCTCGGGAAAGACAGCGCCGCCGAGTCCGTTTTCGCCGTGCGCGTAGGCCGCGGTCACCAGGCGCCTTACCAGAGGTACTCTGGCTCCGGCAGCCACGGGGATGTCCGTGCGACCCGCTATTTCCACCATGCATAAAGCATTGGGAAGCGTCAGGTCGAGCGGGACGTTTCCCGCGACTGGGGTAATGCCTTCAATCTTCAGCTCCGGCGAACGCATGGCCAGCAGCAAGGCGAGAGCGTCGTCAACACCGGGGTCGGTGTCGATGATCACTCGGAAGGGCCCCGCACTAGTTCTCGAGCCTGCCGGTTCCTGTTCTATTGCCGGTGCGGCTTGCGCTGGAGTGAGTCGGGCAGACAGGCTGCCAGCGGCCATGGCCGCGGCCGAAGTGGTTACAAACTGGCGACGGGTCACGCGCGAAAGTAGCTTCGAATTCATCTTGTCTGCTCCGTAGAGGAATAACTAACGTGCCTGCTGCGGCGGCTGCGTCATCAACTTGATGTAGAGATCGTACAGTCTTGTGGTGTCCACATCGAACTGAACTGTAGCTTTTCTTTCATAAGGAGGGAGTTCTGTGCCCGGCTCCCAAAATAGGGTTTCACCGTAACTGGATCCGTGATCAACGTCGATATCAACGTAGAGCTCTTTCTGGCCGGTGACGATGGAAGGGTCAATCATGGCGGCGGCGGAAAGTTCGTCCCACATGAAGCTTTCGACGGAGTAGGCAGTGAGATAGCGGGCTACGGGCGTGTCCGCCTTGGCAATGGCAGCCTTGACTGCCGGGTTCACCGTGGTCTTGACTGAAATGTCGATGGGCGTGATGATGATCTTCTTCCAGGGGGCACGCATCGTAATACGCACCGCCTCAGGATCGAACCACCAGTTGAATTCCCGCCGCCCGTCAATACTGTTGATCCCACCGGTACTGGCGTACATGCCGCTGCCCATCAGGACCAGATCCTTGGCCAAGGTTGCCACCTCGGGATCCAGGCGCAAGGCCAGCGCGATGTTGGTCAGCGGGCCTCCCGCCCAGATCACTACTTCGCCGGGATACTGATGCACCATGCGAACTATGAAGTGGGCGGCCGTCTCGTCCAGCGCCTTGGTGTGGGGTTCGCCCTCGACCAACCGCGGGACCACGTCGGGATCATGATATCCGGCACGAAATGCGGGCGGAACATTTCCCGGCCGTTTGGAGAAATCGCTCCAACACCCTTTGTATCGGAATTTGCCGTCCAGTGCTTCCCAGCGCTCGGTTTCTTCCTTGGAGTTCAGCAAGGGAAATTCGGCGCCCTGGACGACGGGAACGTCGGTGCGGCCGGCGATTTCAAGGAGGCGCAGAGTGCGCTGGGTTTCTTCCTTCACCCACTGGTCGCCGCTTACGGTGGTGATCCCCAGCACGTCGAACTTGTCCGATTGCAGAAAAATGAGGATGGACTGCATGTCGGTGGTGGCCGGCCCACGCGCGTCCTGATCGACGATGACTTTGATCTTTTG
Organism: Terriglobia bacterium; assembly: GCA_963758435.1. Taxonomy (GTDB): domain Bacteria; phylum Acidobacteriota; class Terriglobia; order Terriglobales; family Acidobacteriaceae; genus JAIQFF01. Next base: position 767,200 of record CAVWVN010000003.1, read on the forward strand.
CGCTTGCAACCCGGTGGCGGCGGCCAGAATCAGAAGCGCGGTCAGCAGGACAGTGAAGCTTCGTGGCTTCATGGGCGAAGTCCCCTCAGTGTTCTTAATCTTGCTTAGCAGGATTTGCTGGAAGACTGCACCGATTGTTCCAACGACCCAGCCGGGAAGAACAAGCATTGTACCCTGCGTCAGGAAACGCTGTCAGGAGCTGGTAGTGGCTCAGTTTGAAATTTCCCCCTTACCCACGGGCGTCATCTTGAACGGCCTTCAGGCCGGGAAGGATCTGGCGTGAAGCAGACACACTCCTTTGCCCCTGCGTTGCTGCCGATGCGCGCCAGATCTTTCGGGACGGAAGTCCCTCAGGATGACGCCGCTGGAAAGGGACGGTTTTCGAATTGAGCCACTACCCCGGGGCTGGGGCATGGCGTCGTGGCGAACCGGGTGCTCAGCCCATGAAGCGCTGGGCGGATTGCGGATGACCATTGCAGCGACTAGAATTATTGGCGCGCGCGAATCACCTGGTTGTGGTTTTTCCCATTTTTCTTTCCCCTATGCGCCGTCTCCGCCTGACCGTACAGCAATCTGGATCTATCCCCGCAAGTCGCATTGCCGGCGGCGTCCTGGCCGTAATCGCGATGCTCATGCCGGCAATGATCCAGGCCCAGAGTTCCTCCGCCTCGGCGACCTTGCAGGGGGCTGTGCGAGATTCGAAAGCCCACCCGGTGACCGGCGCCACCGTGTATCTGCAGGTGAAGGATGGCAGCGAGACTCTAACCGCGCGCTCGGATGTGGCGGGGAGTTACCACTTTTCAGGGCTTCGCGCAGGCATCTATACGTTGCGCGTGGAGGCAACGGGATACAGCCGGGCCAGCTTCGGTTCCTGTGTAATTCGGCCGAAGGAGTCGAAGCAACTCGATCTGACGCTGGAGGCAGGAGGAGCGCCGGAGTTTTTTGATGAACCCCAGTTCACGGTGGCCGGCGTGACCGACGGCACAAATCTTGGCGGGCACGGCTCAAATGCAGTGGTACGAACCAAAGAGTCGCTGGCCAAGGACATTGCGTCTCTGAGCGCATCTGGGGACAAACAATCACCCCGCGGCCCGGCAGACTCGTCGGCCGATACGACTGAAAGCTCGCTGCGTGCGACGGCCAATCGTGAACCACGGGACTTCACTTCAAATTACAGCCTGGGAAAATTGCTGGTTGCTCGCGGCAAGGCTGGCGAGGCCCTGGCCTATCTGGAACGGGCTTCGCAGCTCAGGCCGGGGGATTACGAAAATGCCTATCTGCTGGCGCTCGCTTATGCAGACGCCGGTCAATACCAGCGCGCGCGGACAAATGCGCAGGACTTGCTGACGGTTCAGGAGAAGCCCGGGCAGGGACGCACTCAAAAGGACCAGGCCGAACTGCATCACTTGCTCGGCGACATCGAGGAGAAATCGGGTAATCCGCTTGAGGCTGTACGACATTACCAGCGGGCGGCGGAACTTCGCCCGAGTGAACCGTATTTCTTCGATTGGGGATCCGAGCTGCTGCTGCATCGCGCGATCGAGCCGGCCATCGAAGTATTCGGCAAGGGCAACCGTCTGTTCCCGCACTCTGAGCGCATGCTGGTCGGCCTCGGAGTCGCGTGGTATAGCAATGGTTCGTACGACCAGGCCGCGCAACGGCTCTGCGAAGCCTGCGACCTGAATCCCGATGATCCGAAGGCCTACCTGTTTTTGGGCAAGATACAAAGTGTCGAAACAACGCAGTCCGAATGTTCCAGTGAGCGGCTGGCGCGATTTGTGAAGCTTCAGCCTGAAAATGCACTGGCCCACTACTACTACGCGGTCAATCTCTGGAAGCGGCGGAAGGGGCCGGATGACTCCGGAAGCTTGGCGCAAGTCGAGTCCCTGCTGAAGAAGGCCGTTGCGCTCGATCCCGCACTCGGGGCCGGCTATCTGCAATTGGGTGTTCTCTATTCCGAGCAAAAAGATTTCGCGCGCTCCGTTTCCGCTTACCAGGACGCGATCAAGGCCAGCCCGCAGCTCGAAGAAGCGCACTACCGGCTGGCGCAGGCCTACAAGCGTACGGGGGAAAAGGTCAAAGCGGAACAAGAGCTTCAACTCTATAACCAGATCTCGAAGAAAAAAGACGAGGAAGTCGAGCGCGAGCGGCGAGAGAGCCGGCAGTTTGTGTTCACCTTGCGGGGTCCAGGCTCTGGTTCCCAGCCGCCGGAGTAAAAGCCTGTGACCGCAAAGGACGCAAAGAGAGCCGCAGAGTGCGCAAAGGAGTTCTTCGCGATCTTTGCGGTACCTTTGCGACCTTGGCGGTTAAAGACCTTGCATCAGCGAGCGGGCGTAGGTGCGCTCATCAGGTGCACAAACATCCCATAAAACTTTTCCGTATCCAGATCAACCTGGACTTCAACCGGCTGCGCCGCGATTTTCGGCTTGTCTTTTTCCGTCCAGGTCAGGGTGTTGCCGTATCCGGCGCCGCGGTCGAGGTCCACGGCCATGTAGCGCGTCTCCCGCTTCGTGATCAGAGAAGGATCGATCCAGGCCGCGGCAGCAAGCTCGTCCCACATGTATTCACCGCCCTGGCCCGTCCGGAAGTAGCCGGCGACATAATGGGCCAGAGGCGTCCCGCTGGTGTCGATCTGCTTGATCATGGCTGGCGTGAGGCGCGTCTTGATCGAGATGTCGGTCGGAGTGCATACAATCTTCTTCCACGGTGCACGCAACACGATCTGAGCCGCTTCGGGATCAAACCAGAAATTGAACTCGTGGCGGGGATTGTTTACGAACTCGGGATCATCGGTTTGCGGACCCAGGCTGCCTCCCATGAAGATCAGTTCCTGCGCCAGTTCCGGAAACTTGGGATCGATTGAAATAGCGAGCGCCAGGTTGGTCATGGGGCCACCCTCGTAGATGGTCACTTGGTGAGGGTATTGGCGCACGTTGCGAATCAGAAAATGAGCGGCGTCTTCGCCGGAGGGCTTGGTCGTGGGCTGGCCTTCGGGTAGTGGCGGGACAACGAAGGGCTCGTGCCACCAGCGGTCATCCCAGGCGCCCGCGAACGCCACCTTGCCGAATCGCTGTTGCCACAGCTGAGTTTCTTCACGCCGCCGTACCAATGGGAAAAGTGCCCCCGGCACAACCGGAATGTCGGTGCGGCCCATGATTTCGAGCAGGCGCAGGGTGTGCGCCACTTCCTCGTCGCGCCACTGGTTTCCGCTGACCACCGTGATTCCCAGGACTTCGACTTGCGGCGACTGAATCAGCAATGCGATGGTCTGCATGTTGCTGCCGCCGGGTCCAGACCCGTCCTGATTGATGATTACTTTGCGCCGCTGCTGGCTCCAACCCAGGGAACTCACCACCAGCAGGCATGCGATCACGAAGAAGAACCTCGCATGTTTGATCATGGTCGCGGGGGCCGGGTCATCAATTCGATGTAGAGCTTGTAGAACTTCTCTGCGTCGATGTCGAATTGCACGTTGGCCAGGCGCAAGTAGGGCGGCACCTGCGCCTTTGAGTCCCAGAACAGGGTCTTCCCGTAGCTGGCCCCATGATCGACGTCGATGTCCATGTAAAGCTGTTTCTGGCCGGTGATGATGGAGGGATCAATCAGGGCGGCGCCGGCGATTTCGTCCCACATGTAACCGGGCAACGAGTATTTGTCGAGATATTGCGTCACCGGAGTGCCGGCCTTGGCGATGGTAGATTTCATCTCGGTGGTAAAACGCGTTTTCACCGAGATATCGATCGGAGTGATGGTGAGCTTCTTCCAGGGAGCGCGCAGAACGATGCGGGTGGCTTCAGGATCGAACCACCAGTTGAACTCGCGGCGGGCGTCAATAGCGCCGGGGTCGATAGCGCCCTTGTCGGCGTACAATCCGCCGCCCATCATCACGAACTCTTTGGCCAGCGTGGCCACGGACGAGTCGAGCTTCAGCGCCAGGGCAAAATTGGTCAGCGGCCCGCCCGCCCACAGGACCACTTCGCCAGGATACTTGTGCACCATTTTCACGATGAATTCCGCTGCCGTACCAGGAGCAGCCTGGATGTGGGGCGCGCCTTCTTTCATGGGAGGGACGATGTCCGGAGCGTGGTAGGGTTCGTCGTAGATGGTGGAGCGGTTGGCTTCGAACCTCTCCGTCCAGCATCCCTTGTATTCCAGCTTGCCGTACACGGCTTCCCAGCGCTCAGTTTCTTCCTTGGAGTTAAGAAGAGGAAATTCAGCGCCCTGAATCACCGGGACGTCGGTACGCCCGGCGATCTCCAGCATGCGCAGAACGTGCTGAGTCTCTTCTTTGACCCATTGGTCGCCGCTGACCGTGGTGATGCCGAGGACTTCAAATTTGTCCGATTGCAGAAAAACCAGGAGAGCCTGCTGGTCGCTGGTGCCGGGGCCGCGGGCGTCCTGATCGACGATGACTTTGATTTTCTGGGCTGCTGCGGTAGTCACGATGGCGAACGAAAGCAAACAGGCGACGGCCAGTCGGTTTTTACACCATGTCATCGAGCCTCCCATAGTTCGTTCCGCGCCATCAACCAAAAGGGGCGCGGCTTTAAGCCGCGCCCCGTAGATCGCAGCGCCCGTTTGACACGCTTCTAGAAACGAAGCTTGACGGCAAACTGAATCAGGCGCGGGTTGTTGACCGTGCTGGTGATGACCCCGAAAGTGCTGCCCGTGTCGGCATCCCCGCCGGGCGCTCCAAATTGCGCATGGTTGAAGATGTTGAAGAACTCCGCTCGGAAGTCTATGTCCGTACCCTCGCGGAAGGACAAGGGGATACGCTTGATGATCGAGAAATCCGTATTCACAAAATCAGGTCCGTAGAGAGGGGCCCGGGGAGCATTTCCCAGTTCCCCCGACTGCGGGTCGACAAAGCACTGTGTGTTGAACCACTTGCTTAAGGTTGCGTTGTCGGCCTTGGGACTGCAGATCTGATCGGGGCGCGTAAAGTTGTTCCCGTTGTTGGTCAGGTTTACGCCCGAACTGTTGTTGCTCGCAATGACAAAAACCGGGAATCCCGACGTGATCTTTTCGATCACGTTGATTTGCCAGTTTCCCAGAACTGCGTTGACGCCCCCGTTCCAGCCGCTGCCAAAGCGCTTGCCTTTGCCAAAGGGCAGGTCGTAAAGCACGCTGGCGGTGAAGTTGTGATTGAGCTGGATTTGAGACAAGCTCCAATCCGCGCGCGTCGTTCCCGGCAAGGGGAAGTAAGTTACACCGGTGCTCGAACCCAAACCGTCGTTGAATCCGTTGTCGAAATTGCGTGCATAGGTGTAACCCAGGAGAACGTACAAGCCATGCCGAATACTCTTGGTTTCGGCCTTGACCTGGAGAGAATCGTAGCGGGCGTCACCTCGGTCATTGATGTTGGCGATGGTTGTAAAAGGGCCATACGGAGCAGTGGGAATTCCACAGCCCAAGGTGTAGCCCGGCACGACGCCACAGGCCACCGGGGACGACACATTCAAGTTGCTGCCGTCCACCAGAATGTGATGACTGCGGGAACCCGCATATCCCATGGTCAACACCACACTGCCAGGCAGCTCCTGTTCGACGTTGACATTGAACTGCTGCACCCGGCCCTGTTTGAAATTAAGGTTCTGGGATTGAATGGTTCCGGCGAAAGTAGCCGGGTCTGGTTGCTGGGTGAAAATGGGGAATCCGTTGGACACATTCAAGCCAAAGTCAAACGGTCCTACGCTCCCTGCGCAGGCGGCCGTGGCAGCAGCACAGCCCCCGACCGTGAAAGCGAACTGGCCGCTTTCCGCGAAGAACGGAGGGTTCTCCCACAGACCCTGTGCGCCCTGGTTCCAGGAGGAATCGTGGAACATGGCATAACCGGCCCGCACCGCGGTCTTGGCGCTGCCAAATGGCTTCCACGCCAATCCGATGCGGGGTTCGAGCGCGGTCTTGTCGAGCTCAATGCCCACACGACCGTCAGAGTTTGCTCCAGGAATCAAATAGTTGCAGCCCGGAGGCGTCCCGCAAGTGCTGGCGAAATTAAAGTTTGCCTGGCGGTTTTGCGCCTCGGTGATGGGGGTCACGAACGCCCAGGCCAAGCCCAGGTTAAGGGTCAGGTTGGGGGTCACGCGCCAATCATCCTGGACATAGGGGCGAAACAGCTTCCAGCGGCGTCCGGTGGTGGCGCCCTCGAAGGTCTGATCGTGAATCGCCAGACTGTTCAGGCCGAGCAGGAAGTCAGCGGCGTTATCGCCACCCTGGAAGGTGGGACCGTTATTGGTCCACAGGTTGGTGAAGACGAAGAAGCCATCCTGGAAGGCGTTGGTGAGCACATTCATCTGCTGGGCGCGAATCTGGCCACCCACGCGGATGTTGTGCTTGCCCCGAATCATATCGAGGGAGTCGGAGATGGTGAAGACGTTGGTCCCGCCCTGAAAGGGCGCGAAGCCGCGGTCACCCAATCCCCAGTACGGACCGCCCACGCTGGTTGTGGTCATGCCGCAACTGACGCAGTCGGTCTGCGACTGGGACAACCCGGCTGGAGCGCCCCCGGGAAAACCGGAACAACTGCTGTCCAGATCGGCGCCGGGAATGCCAAGTTTTGCCGCTTCGCAGGAGTGGTCGCCAAACGACAGGATGTGGTTGAAAATCCGGTTGTAGCCGCCACTGATCTGGTTGATGGTGCGATCGGAGAAAATGTGGGTTTCCGACAGCGCGACGTTGCGCCCGTGATTGGTAATGTTCTGACTGCTGGCAAAGGCGCTGGGTTCGGCGAATCCATCCGAGCCGCCGGGGACGAAGTTGGTGGCCTGATCGTAGCTGAAGCGGGCGAAGATGGTGTCCTTGCTGGAGAAGGTGTGATCCAGGCGGACGTCAAATTCTCCCTCGTCGAGTTTCCGCACGGGCACGTTGGAAAAGTTGAAACCCGAGCCCGGTGCGATGCCCGGAGTGGGCAGGGGATAGAACCTGGGGCTTAGCATGATCTGTTGCGTGATCGGGTTGATCAGGCCGGCGGGCAGCTTGTTGCACGGGGTCCCGGGAGCCTGGGTCCCGTTAGCGGCCACCGGTTCTGGGTTTCCCGTGCCATCGCACATGAAGGGATCCCGGCCATTCGGTCCTACGATGCTGTAAGGGTTGAACAGCACCTGGGTTCCGCTGGGCAGGGGGACGCCATACAGGTCCGAAGAGAAATCACCGGCGCGCATGGCGGCGGTGGGCACAAAGCCGTTAAATGCGATTCCCTTGCGCTGCCGCCGCGCCTGGTAGTCGGCAAAGAAGAAAGTCTTGTCCTTCTTGATGGGACCACCCAGGGCGAAGCCGAACTGATTCAGGTTAAATTTTTCCCGCGACGAAGCAAAATAGCTGCGCGCGTCCAGCGAGGTGTTGCGGAAAAATTCAAACACCGACCCGTGAATCTGGTTCGAGCCTGACTTCGTCGTCACCAGCACGGTCGGACCCGCGCGGGTGCCGTATTCCGCCGAGTAGGTATAGGTCAGGACCTTGAATTCCTGAATGGCGTCGATGGAGGGCAGAATGGAGATGCCGCCGCCGGTGAGCTCGTTGTTGTCGTTTCCATCAAACAGCCAATCTGTGCTGCTGGCGCGCGACCCCCCTACAGAAAGCGAGTAAGACCCGCGCGTCGAAACCTCGCTGCTGGGTCCGCCGTTGAAGAAACTGTTGGGATTGGTCTCCTGCACCGTGCCCGGGGTAAGTGTCGCCAGTTGCACGAAGTTGCGGCCGTTCAAGGGGAGGTCGGCGACCTGTTGAGAAGTAATGACCTGGCCCAGCGTGGGGTTCGCGGTCTGCACTGCCACTTCAGTCGCGCTTACTTCGACAGTTGATGCGACCGACGCGGGCGTCAGCGTGAAGTCCAGTTCGCGGTGTTCGTCCACCTGCAGGCGCAAGTCCCTCTGTTCGACCGGGGCAAAGCCCGCGGAATCAACTCGAACCGTGTAGTCGCCGATCGGCAGCAAGGGCATGAGGTAGTGCCCAGTGTCATCGGTTTTAGACTCCCGACTGAGACCGGTCGCCTGTGCGGTTGCCTTGACCGTCGCCCCGCTGACTACGGAACCGGTTTTGTCGGTGACCGTGCCGGCAAAGCTGGCGGTGGCCTGGCCGTACAGAAGTGGGCAGATGGGAAATACCAGCGAACAGAGAACTACCAGCAGCGCTTTCTTAGTCAGCATCAAAATCCCCCCATTGCGGTCCCGGATCGAGTGGCGATTGGGACACGGCTTTCCCCACGAACTTCAATCCCGCTTTTGACTACGCGACCATACCCGCACACGAAGTCGACATGCAAGACTTTTTGTGCCCGGGTTCACAAAACTTCGAGGTTGATTGGCTCTTTGTTGTCGTCGCGGACAACTGATCAGCTGGAATTCCGACTTCATCCTAAAATCGGGTGCGCAGAACGATACTGCCATTCAGCATCAGGTGTCAACCGCAACCGGTTCCGACCGCCGTTTAACTACAAGAGAAGGATGTCATTGTGGTGGGTCAAGCAGGGTGAGCGCCTGGTCGGTGGTGATGAACCTGGCTCCCAGAGCTTCTAATTCCGCAACGGTTCGTTTCCCATCTTCGGAATTCAGGGTCTCGATTGCATCCTGAACCACCGAGACGCGGTGCCCGCGCTCCAGAAGACCCTTGGCGGCGAAACGGACGCAGAATTCCGTGACCACGCCGAACACAACAAACTCGGCGTCAGGTCCGAGGCGCTCCACCAGTTCATCGGCGTGCTGGCTTTCGAAGATATTAAGCGTTTGCTTCTCCAGCAGGATCTGCTGGAAGCGCGAAAGATCGTCGGGCAGGGAGGCCGCCGGTTGGTTGGGGACAGTGACCACTCTGTCGGTCAGCGCTTCAGGAACCAGCCTGGAGCCGGGTGTTTCTGCGAGGCAATGTGGAGGGAAGATGGCGAACTCGGGGTCATCTTTGGTGTGATAGCAGCCATGCGAGACCAGAAAGACTCGGCCCTGGCGGGCGGCATCGGTGAGCCGGCGAATGTTGGGCAGCAACTTTTCCGCGCCGGGCACGTAGAGTTTGCCGCCCGGCAGCATGAAATCAGCCTGGGCGTCGACTTCCCAGAAAACCACTTTGCGAGATAACATACGCGTTCCTTAAGAGCAGTCGTCGGTCTTCAGTCGTCTGTCTTCGGCTGGACAGCCAAAGAAGCTTATAACATTTGTTTGCGAATGCCGGAATCACCGTAATTCCTTGCGTCCTTCGCGGGTTTTCTTTGCGACTTTTGCGGTTTAAGATTTTGGACGAATTGGGTGAGGTCAAAGGCCTCACCACTAAGAACGCAAAGAAAGGCCGCAAAGTTCGCAAAGCAAACCAGCACGATTGAACTCTTCGACTTAGAGGTGCGCTTCATGGCTCAGGATGAGTCCAGCAAAAGCAAGCTCCAGACCCGACTTGTAATCCGGAATATCGGCCTGCTGTTGAGTGGTGACCTGGAGAAGCCGATCCTCGACGCCGATACCGTGGTCGCTGTCGATGGCAAGATTGCCGCAGTCGGCAGGCAGAAAGATGTCGACTGCGACGGGGCAACCGTGGTCATCGACGCCAGAGGCACAACCCTCGCTCCGGGACTGATCGACAGCCACGTGCATCCCGTCGCCGGCGACTGGACGCCTCGCCAGAACCAGATCGGCTGGATTGACAGCTACCTGCACGGTGGGGTTACGAGTATGATTTCCGCCGGCGAAGTGCACACCCCCGGCCGGCCCAAGGACGTCGTGGGACTCAAGGCCATGGCCATTTTTACCCAGCGGGCGTTTGCGGCGTTTCGACCCGGTGGCGTGAGAATTCATGCCGGCGCGCCGGTGATTGAACACGGCATGGTTGAGGAAGATTTTAAAGACCTGGCGGCGGCGGGTGTCACCATGCTGGGAGAGGTCGGACTGGGGAGCGTAAAAGATGGAGCCACCGCGCGCCAGATGGTGGCCTGGGCGCGCCAGTTCGGGATCCAGAGCACCATTCACACCGGTGGCCCCTCGATTCCAGGTTCCAGCCTGATTGACAAGGACATTGTGCTCGCGGCCGACGCCGATGTCATCGGACACATCAACGGCGGACATACTGCCTTACCCGATGATCAGATAGTGACGCTGTGCGAAAAATCCACGCGGGCATTGGAGATTGTCCACAACGGCAACGAGCGCGCCGCGCTGCTCACCCTGCGCACGGCGAAAGAACTGAAGCAGTTTGACCGCGTGATCCTGGGCACGGACTCGCCCGCCGGTTCGGGGGTGCAGCCTCTCGGCATCCTGCGCATGATTTCGATGCTGGCGTCGCTGGGCGAGATACCGGCTGAGATCGCAGTCTGCTTTGCCACCGGCAACACGGCGAAAATCCGAAAGCTGGACTGCGGAATAGTGGCCGTGGGCCGGTCCGCCACCTTCGCGATGATCGACCGGGCCCAGCATTCAGCGGGGAAAACGGTACTCGAGAGCATGCAGCGCGGAGACTTGCCGGGCATCGGCATGATGATCGTGGACGGCGTCATCAGCACCCAGCGTAGCCGCAACACGCCGCCGGCAACGTTGGCGCCTGAGATTATGCGGTCCTAACGCTGCTCTCATTTTCACCTGACAATTCGTTACCTTGGTGACCGCCAGGTGACCATGAGAAACCTTTAATGTGCCGATATCCAATAACCTAGACTTCAGGACAATTACTGGGCGGGCAAACAGTGCGGACATCGGACGACTCCGCCGGGCCGGTGGGCTCCGGAGTATTGGCCTGAGATGTGATTCCCTGAGATGTGATTCATGGATACTGGCCGCCTGATCATTCGCCACGCGATTGTTTCCGTTGTCTTCGTGTTGCTGTACCTCGCGCTGAATCAGCCCTCGGTCATTCTTATCTCGCGCCTGGGATCGGTGGCCTGGTATCCAGCCGCAGGCCTGGTGTTGGCTCTGCTCCTCGGGATCAGTCCCTGGTACGCCCTGCTGGTCTGTTTGGCCGATGCCATGGCGGGCGCCATAATCTACCACCAACCTATCACCTCGTTCGGCGAAACAATGGGATCAGCCGGGGTCGCGGTATGTTACGGCACAGCGGCATACGTGCTGCGAGGCCCGCTACGAATTGATTTGCGACTGCGGGGCCGTCAGGACGTGGTGCGCTACGTCTTCACGACCATGGCCACTGCAGTGGCGGCTACCCTGATCGGGGTGACGTGCCTTGCTGCCGACAAATCGATTGCCTGGAGCGAGTTCTGGACCTCTTCCTGGGAATGGTTCTCCGGCGATGGGATCGGGGTACTGGGGATCGCCCCATTTCTCCTGATTCATGTGTTTCCGCGGGTCAGAAGGTGGGTCGCACCGAAATCAGAAAGACTCAGTCCGGATCACGAAAGCCCAGAGCCGAAGGTTGTCCGTCTCGATATTGCTGCCCTAGCGGAGGCGATTGGGCAGATGGCGTCTATCCTGGCGGTGCTCTGGGTCATGTTCGGCTCCCACCTGGGTTCCCGGCATCTGTTCTATCTAAGCTTCGTTCCCATCATCTGGATTGCCATGCGGCATGGCATTCGCCGCGTGGTCTGCGGACTACTGGTACTCAATTTCGGCATCGTTGTGGCCATGCATATTTTTCCTCCCGCCCCCGGTGTTCCCTCGACGGTTGGGCTTTTGATGTTGGTTCTTTCCGGAGTGGGATTGATCGTCGGTTCCGCCGTCAGCGAGCGCCACCGGATTGCACTCGATCTGCAGGAACAAACCGCCCACCTGAATTCCTTGATCGAGAATAGTCCGTTTGGCATTGTCGTGCTGGATCAGCAGGGACACGTCGAGCTGACGAATGCAGCGTTCGACCGGTTGTTTGCGTTTGATCAGCACGAACTTGTGGGCAGTGATCTGGGCCGCATCTTTGTGCCCGACTCCGCTACCGAGTCCACACCTTCGATTGACAAGGTCCTGGCCGGAGAAACCTTGCACACCACCGCACGGCGGCGGCGCAAGGATGGACACATTCTCGACCTGGAAGTGCATGCTGTTCCCCTGGCCGTCGAGGGCCGGGTGCACGGCTCCTACACCATCTACAAGGACATCTCGGAGCAGATCAGGGCATCCCAGGCAGAGCGCAAGCACGCCGAAGTACTGAGTCAACTGGTAACCGAGTTGCAATTGCGAACCAAGCAGATGACTCTCTTGAGCGAGATGGGAGACTTGCTCGAGTGCTGCGGGACAACCCAGGAAGCTTGCGCGGTCGTGGCGCAGTCAGTGCAGAAACTCTTGCCCGAGGCCCTCGCCGGAACGCTCTATCTGTTCAAGTCATCGCGGAACCAGGTGGAGGCGGCGGTACGGTGGGGGAGCACCTGTGTCTCCGAGGCCCTCTTTTCTCCCGAAGCGTGCTGGAGTCTGCGCCGGGGCCAGCCGCACTGGAACGAGCGAGGAGGCATCAGCTGCTCGCACCTGCGCCAGGGTGCGACCCTCAAATGCTTATGTGTCCCCATGGTTGGACAGGGTGACACCCTGGGCGTCCTGTACCTCGAGTTTGCCGCGGACGACGTCCAGCGTACCGATTCGACTTCGGAGAGCCTGCAGGATTCTCAACAGCGGCTAGCAACCACGGTGGCGGGCCAGATCGCTCTCTCGCTGGCAAGCCTGCGGCTGCGCGAAACCCTGCGCGATCAGTCCATCCGCGATCCCCTGACCGGGCTGTTCAATCGTCGCTTCATGGAAGAATCCCTGGAGCGGGAAATGCAGCGAGCGGTGCGCAAGAACCATCCGGTATCGGTCCTTTTCATCGACCTGGACCATTTCAAGCGCTTTAACGACACGTTTGGCCACGATGCGGGCGATGTGGTGCTGCGATCCATCGCAGACCTGTTCCGCAAGCTTTTCCGGGTGGACGACGTGATCTGTCGTTATGGGGGAGAGGAGTTCGGCATTATCCTGCCCGAATCTTCAGCGGAGAATGCTGTCATTCGCGCCAACTCTTTGTGCGAGGCGGTAAAGAAACTTCATATTCAGTACAAGGGCCACGCTCTGGGTGCCATCACCCTTTCCATCGGCGTGGCCACCTTTCCTGAGCACGGAGACAGTTCAGAGGAATTGCTGAAGGCAGCCGACCAATGTCTTTACCAGTCGAAGTCGGCAGGACGAGACCGGGTGACGGTGGCTACCGGCAGGAGTGCCCGAGATCTGGTGGACAAGTCAACGGATTGATTGGCGTAGCGCCGGCTGTCGGCGGGCGCCCGCCCATCGGGCCAGTCTGGAGCCGCTGCTACAACCCTAACGATGCGGCGATGCTCTTCTTGTACTGGCGTGCCTTCGCGATCGCTTCCCCTTCATTGACCGTCAGTAGTTTGCGGTCGCGCATGACGATACGCCCGCCGATGACGACCGTCGCCACGTCGCTTCCCTTGAGCGCGTAAGCCAGTTGCGCATAGATGTCGTACATGGGCACGGCGTGAGGCTCGTCCAGGCTGATGAGAATGAAGTCCGCCTTCTTTCCCGCCTCCAGCGAACCGATTTCTTTTTCCATGTGCAGCGCCCGGGCGCCGTCGATGGTGGCCATCTCGACCACTGACTTCGCGTTCAGCGCCAACGGGTCCATTTTTGTAATCTTCGCCAGCTTGGCCGCAAGGTCCATCTCTTCCATGAGGTCGAGATCGTTGTTGCTTCCGGCAGGACCGTCGGTGCCCAGTCCGATGGCGACTCCCGCGGCCCGCATGTCGGCAACCGGCGAAACACCGCTGGCAAGCATCATGTTGCTGGAGGGGTTGTGCACGCAGCCCACCTGTTTTTGCGCCAGTGTTTTCTCATCGGCCGCGTCCACGAAGATGCAGTGCGCGGATACCACGTCCGGCCCGAGCAGACCGATTTTGTCCAGATATTGTACCGGCGACATTCCATTATTCTTCAGGCTGTCTTCCCATTCTTTTTTCATTTCGGAAGTGTGAATCAGGATGGGTGCATGATATTTGCGTGCCAGTGCCGCTGCGTCCTGCAACGTCCTTTGAGAGCAGGTGTAGATCGAATGGGGCGCAACGGCTGCGTGAATCAGGGGATCGCCTTGCCACCTCTTCAAAAACTTTTCGGTATAGGCGAGCATTTCAGCTTCGCTCTTGTTGTCGGGCGCGGGAAAATCGATGAAGGTCTCGCCCAGCACGCCGCGCATGCCGGCCGCCCTGGTTTCTTCCGCCACCGCATCTTCGAAGTAATACATGTCGGCGAAAGTGGTGACGCCTCCACGTATCTGTTCCGCAGCCGCCAAGCGCGTGCCCCAGCGGACAAATTCTTCGTTCACGTTCTTCGCTTCTGCCGGGAAAATGTACTTGTACAGCCAGTCGTTGAGGGTCACATCATCGTGCAGGCCGCGAAATAGCGTCATGGGGACGTGAGTGTGGCCGTTGATGAATCCGGGCAGGACCAGCTTGCCGCGGGCATCGATCGTCTGGGAGGCGGCGTACCTGGCTTCAAGCTGGGTGCGTGGGCCGACGGCGATGATGGCGTCACCCTTCACGACCAGGGCACCATCGTTGAGGATGGTGCGGGAGTTGTCCATGGTGACGACGGTGCCGCCGGTGACCAGCAGGTCCACTTTTTCTTTCGTCTGAGACGCGAGGAACGAGGAAAAGAGAGATTGAAATACGAAAACGAGAATGACAGAGCGGCGAACGATCATCAGTGACCCCTGCGGCGATGGCCACAAGTATTCTACCCGGGGTTTGTAGCCCGCCGTCCCGGCGACTGTCCGGCGGGCGTCCCGCCCGCCGCGCCGAGGGCAGGATGCCCTCGGGACAGCCGGCAAGCCTGCCCTGAGCGAAGTTGAAGGGATGCCGGCGCTACGAGGCTTCAGCTGGCACAAGCCGCGTGGGGACAGCCACCCTCGGCAGTCCGGCGGAGCGAAGCTCCGCACTTCTTGGCTCGGAAAACAGGGTCGAGCTGCGCTCGACTGGACAGCCGAGGCGGCTGTCCCCACGTGGTTATCGCAGTCCGTCCTCGCCTTTGATCTGATCTTTCGTCAGTCCTCCCACGCGCGGCAGCGGGCGGCCGCTGTCCGTTACTGCGACCGCAACCATGATTTCGTTGGCCCGGGGAGCGTCATTGATTCGGACTTCCATGCCGTCGAAGTGGCTGCGGACGAAAGCGGCATCCTTGTGGCCGAGGGGAATGTCGAGGGCAGCGCCCAATCCGCAGCGCTTCTTCGATGACGGAATAAGCGCTGCGCCTTTGCCGAGAACTTTCCTTACCGGTGCGCCCAGCTTGGGATGGAGAATCGCCGCAGCGTGCTCGAGTTCACCGTTTTCTCCTACGGCCGCCGCTTTCCCATAGCTCTCAACGGCGGTTGCGGGAATACCCAGGGCGGCGACCGCACGCTGCGTCAGCAATTCGCCCAACTCTTCGCCGATCGTCATCAGTTCGGACAAGTCTTCCACAAACTTTCCGGCGCAGGGGTTTTCGATGACTGCAACCGCTGCGGCGCGCCGAGTGGGAGGATCAATGACAAGCCCCATCTCTGTCCGCGTTTCTTCCAGAAACGTTGCAATCTTGCGAATGTTGGCTTTCATTTTTTCGGTCATCAGCGCAATCCATCCTCTCCTTTGATCTCCGAGGCCTTGAGGCCGCCGACGCGGGCATGAATGCGGGGCCCTGTGGTCATGACCAGGGCGAGCAGAATCTCGTCGGCGCGTGGGGAATCAGCCAGACCGACTTCCATGGCATCGAAATGACTTCTCACATAAGAAGCATTGATGTGGGTGATGGGCACATCGAGCCGGGTGCCGGGGCCGCCCACCTTTTTGGTTGAAGACACGATGGCTCTGGCGTCGCCGAGAATTTCTCGCATGGCATAGCCGCCGGGCACGTGCCACAAGGCGCCGTGCTCGAGTTCGCCGGCCGATCCGATGATGGCGCCCTTGCCGTATCCCTCGACAACTTTCCGGTCTCCGCCGAGCGCCGTTACCAGGGAGCGCGCCATCTCCAGGCCCAGCGGTTTGAGGTCGTCCATGAAACCTGCGATCTCTTTCACGTAGCCACCCGCAAAGGGATTGTGGATGACCGCCAGCGCGGCTGCACGGCGCAGCGGGCGGGGCGAAATGGGGCCGCCTTCGTGAAAGACTTCTTCGACCGCCGTAAACTTCTTGCGGATTTGGACCTCAGGCATGAACGAGAGTCCTGCTTTCTGGCAGAGCAATGGTTGTCGAATTCAGGTTTGAGCCAACGACTCGAGTCTCTCCGCGCAGATGGAGTGCCGACGAGCGTATGAGTCCGCGGACAAGAAGTGAGTTGGCGACGACCACCCCGGCATCGAGTGCAGCCGCAATCTCGGCTGGGGAAATTTCGCCAACCTCCTGCGTCACAAGGCGGTCGCACAGATCGCTGTCGGGTGCGAGAGTGTGAGCAGGCACGCGGACAATATTGGGATGCCCCGGCAGGTCCACGGCGTTGGCGACGATGGTGGCTGCGGCGTCAGCCATCGCTGCACGGTCGGCAAGGACCGTCACCGCATCGGCGATGCCGAGCGAGAAGCTGCGGCCACGCCAACCGCTGGTCGCTATTCCCCGGGCCGGTTGCGCCGAGTCGATCGTCGCGGTTCCGAAAAGTGATGGACGATCCGGCCGCTCGACCATGCCTGTGACAAAATGCTCTCCCGGCGCGAGATGCAGCGCGATGTCTCCTCCATTGTTTACGTATGCCCGCGAGAGCCTGGCGGCGGCTGTCATGACGTCCAGAATGTCCTCCGCGACCGCGCCTGCCACTGCCGCCATCGGAGTGATAAACGTCCGCTCGCAGTAGGGCGCCACCGCCGCCACCATGCGTCTCGCGATGGCGCCCGACGGGCGCGGACTGTTTATTCGCGCGGCCTGCCGTAGAAACGTGAGTTCAGCGCAGAGTTCATCGAGTACATTCACAAACCGCTCCGCCGCGGCACGATAAGCAGTGGTGATCGCAGCAGGCTCTCCGAAAGCTTCGACGATCAGGTCAATGGGGCCGTCGTTTAGATAGAGACGACGGCCGTCGTCCAAAAACTTTATTTGGGCCCGCGTTTTCATTGGTCCGACCTCGAGCCGGGAGGCGACGATTTTCCCCGCGCCATCGGCCAGGGATTGTCGGGGTTCGCTGCCACCCGGCGGCGGCCTTTTTCGTCCATGATGGAGTCGAGTGAGCGAACGTGGTCCATATAGCCGCCCAGCGCGGCATAGTCCGCAATCTTCAGAGTGAACTCGATGGGCGCAACCAGGGCTGGGGTGGGCACATAGCCAAACGCGTGCTCCGGCATGCGGCTGACATCCACCATGAATGTGATTCCTCCCCCGGGCCACACATAAACCGGCGCGCCGCCACAGGTGACACGAGTCAGGGCATCGCGCACGGAGTGGGTCAGTCGCACGGGGTTTTCGGTGACACCCGCCCGTAGTGACCCGCCTGCACCTCCCATAAAGAGGATGCTGCAGAGCGCGGGCTCGCAATTCTCCTTGATGCGCGTGACCGATTCGCTCAGGGAAGCGGGCAATTCTTTTTCGACTGGGTGCAGAGCTTCATCCAATTCGAAGTAGGCGTAATGCTCGCCGGTTGTGCTTACCATGAGCAATCGCAGCGCAGGCCAGGCAATCTTGGGATTGAAATTCTGAAGAATGGAAAGAGGATCGTCGATATTCGTCCCGCCCCACGCAGTGCCGGGCTCGGCCACCCGGAAGTAACGCCCAGGGGTCGAGCGGTGGCCCTTCATCTTGATGCCGGTCGCGGGAACGCCCAGCAACTTTCCTGCCTGGTGCTCGGACAGCACGCCGGTGATGTGGTCATCGACCACGACCACCTCGTCCACCTTGCCGAACCATTGCTTGGCGAACATGCCGATGGTGGCTGATCCGCAGCCCACCCGCATGCGCTCTTCCTGCACGCCGCCAACCACTGGCGGTTTACCCGCCTGCACAATCACGGTGGCCCCTTCGTCGATACTGAGTTCCACCGGCTTGCGGTCGCACAGGTCCAGCAGGGTTTCGCAGGTCACTGTGCCTTCCTTGCGGCTGCCCCCAGTCAGATGGCGCACGCCGCCGAGCGAAAGCATCTGCGAGCCATATTCGCTGGTGGTGACGTGTCCGACTGGTTCTCCCTGGGCGCGGACGAGATTGGTCTCGGGGCCGAGATGGCGGTCGGTATCGATCTTCACTTTGACGCCGCAATAGCTGAAGATTCCTTCGGTGACCACAGTGACCATGTCAACGCCTTGCACGCTTGAAGAGATGATGAAGGGCGCGGGCTTGTAATCGGGATAGGTCGTGCCGGCGCCGATGGCGGTCACGAAATTCTCCGGGCCGGTTACGATGCTGCCGTCCCATTCGCGATCGCGATCGAGGAACGGAACCACGGAATCGCCGCGCGACACGGCGCGATTGAGCACGACGTGAGGATCGATGCGGACCAGCTGTCCGTTGTCGTTCGCGTAGCGATCGCAGGCACCTGTCCTTCCCGGATTGATGTAACACAGCACGGGGCAGGCATCGCAACGGATCGCGCCTGGCGGTTTTTCAGCGGTTTCCATGAACTAGATGCCGATTGCTTCTGTCTAAGGCTCCCCGGCGGTCATCCTGAGGGACTTCAGTCCCGGAGGATCTAGCGTGCGGCTACACAGCGGTGAGCCGGCGTTGCACCGCTGGCCTGGCCCCGGACAACTATTGTGCATCGAGTTGCACAGCTTGCTTAATGTAATACTTGAGCGCTGCTTGAGGCGCGTCTTTCAGGCTCTTGATCTTGACGTGCTTCGATACTTTCCCCACACCCTGCAGCAAACCGAATTTATCTTCGAAATTTGCGCCCCGCGAAAACGCAAACGTGATGTTTTTTTTGGTCGGACTGATCACCGCCAGCCCGCGTTTTTGCTTCCACATCAGTATGCCGTAGCTTATTTGTTCTTTCGCCTCCGGTGCGTGCTCGCGCATCATTTTTCGCAGCAGGGCTACGATGGACAGGTGTTCCGGTAGAACCCTGTGTTCTAAAAACTCGTCAATGGTTGTTACCTTCATAGAGACGTATTTAGCTCGCTGTCGGGCCGTCTGGCGGGCATCCTGCCCGCCCATCGGGCCGGCGGGACGCCGGCGCTACCATCGCGGCGCGGATGCGGTCCGGCGTTGCGGGCAGGCGGCGAATACGGATGCCAATTGCATCATGAATGGCGTTGAGAATCGCGGGAGCCGTCGGAATCACCGCCTGCTCGCCGATCCCCTTGGCGCCGAATGGGCCAACGGGCGAAGGGTCCTCAATCAGAATCGATTCCACCGGTGGCATGTCGCCGGCGGAGGGAATCAGATAGTCATGCAGGTTCTCGCCTTTGCCGGGGAAAAATTCTTCCATCAACGCCATGCCTAAACCTTGCGCGACGCCGCCTTCAATTTGCCCCTCAATGAGCGTCGGATTGATGGCCCGGCCGACATCGTGCGCCGCCGTTATCTTCAACACGCGCACTGTGCCCAGTTCAGTATCGACTGCAATCTCGGCCAGGTGAGCGCCGAAGCCAAAAACAGCATAGGGAATGCCCTGGCCATTTTCGTCCAGCGGGCTGGTGGGCGGATCGAAAGTGGCTTCACCCGTCAGCACATAGCCGTGCCTGTCGCGAGGCAGATCGCGCAGGCTGATGGTGCGCCGCTTCTCCTCTTCTTTAACCGTGATCCCGCCATCGTCGAAATGGATGGCGGCCCGTTCCCCGGCATCGGCCAGGCGCAGAATGGCTTTGCGCAATTCCGTGGCAGCCATTTGTGCAGCTTTGCCGGTGACAAAAGTCTGGCGGGATGCGGATGTCTTGCCACAATCCGGTGTGATCGCAGTATCGCCTGAGACCAGATCGAAGCGGTCGATGGGAGCGCCAAGCGCGTCGGCACAGATTTGGGTCACGATGGTGTTGGAGCCCTGACCGATATCGACCGCGCCCTGGTGAAGCGCGATGCGGCCGTCTGCTTTCAACCCAACCCGAATCGTAGAAGGGTTCGGCAGGGATGTGTTGCCGCATCCGTACCACATGCCAGCCACGCCCACCCCCCGCCGAAGCGGACCACTGGCCCTGGCGTTGAAGACTGCAGCCTCGACGCGTGCCGCCGACCATCTCGGTCGCAGCGCTTCGAAGCAGGCGCGGATTCCCACTCCTGCTCCGAGAACCTGGCCCGTCACGGTAGGAGTTCCGTTGTCCAGCGCATTCATGATTCGAAACTCAAGGCGGTCAATCGCCAGCCGGTCCGCCAGGTCATCGTAAAGCTGTTCCTGCGCGATCGCGGTTTGCGGGACTCCGAAGCCGCGGAAAGCCCCTGCCGGCACCAGATGAGTGTGCACCGCCCGGGTGAGCGCGCGGTAGTGGGGGACGTGATATGGCCCCGAGGCATGAACCGGCACGCGCGCCGCGACGGTCGGCCCCCAGGAAGAGTAGGCGCCAGTGTTGAAGTCGGCGGCGAGGTCCATGGCCTTCAACTTGCCGTCACGGGTCGCGCCCGCGCGCAGGCGGATGTGGGATGGGTGACGCTTGGTGGTCGAAATGATCGATTCCGAGCGCGAATAAACCATGCGCGCGGGCTGGCGTAGATGCCATGCGGCCAGCGCAACGAAGAGCTGCACCGAAAGATCAAGCTTGGCGCCGAAGCCGCCGCCAACCGCAGTTGGAATAATGCGCACCGCCTCTGGCGCGATGCCAAGAATTCTGGCAATGTCGGCACGATCCATGTAGGGGGCCTGGGTGCAGGCCTGAATCTCGATCTGATCGTTTACGCGCCGGGCGAAGCCGGCTTCGGGCTCAATGTAAGCATGCTCGATGAAGCCGGTCTCATAGGCATCCTCGACCACGACATCGGATTCTGCCAGGGCCTTATCCACGTCGCCGCGGACCACGCGTCCCCGGACCAGCACGTTATTCTCGCGGCCGGGATGGATGCGCTCGGCATCAGGCGCAAGCGCGGCTGCAATCGTGGTCAGGGCTGGCTGTTCCTCCCAGGTGACCGGGAAACTTGCGAGGTCCAGCAGCTCCATGGCCTCGGCCTTACCTACCACGGCGGCGACCGCCTCGCCGCGGAATCGGGCCTCGGTCTCTGCAAACACGGGTTGATCTGCGAAACGCGGAATCACGCCGTAGCGGTTCTCTCCGGGAACGTCTTTCGCGGTCAGAACGCGGTGGATTCCGGGATGCGCCGCGACAAAAGAGTCGAGATCGGCGAACCTGAAGCGAGCCCGTTGGTAAGGGCTGCGAATGGCGCGAACCAGCAGCGCTGCGGACGGAATTTCGTCCGCGCCAAAGATCTCCGAACCATTTACCTTGCCGCACCCGTCGAGCCGGACCAGCCTCGCGCCCACGGCGTTGCCGGCCAGGGGCGAGGGTTCGGAGACGGTAGCGGATTCGGCATCCTGTATAGCGGAAATGATCTTGCGATAGCCTGTGCAGCGGCACAGCACACCGCCAATCGCATCCATGACCGCATTCTCGTCCGGGGTTGAGTTGCGCTCCAGAAGGGCGGTGGCAGAGACCAGCATGCCCGGCGTGCAGGCACCGCACTGCGCGGCCCCGTGGCGCAGGAACGATTTCTGTAACCGGTCATAGATCGGCGCGCGTGTGGCGAGTCCTTCTACCGTGGTGACTTCATGTCCTTCGATCTGTCCGGCTGCAATCAGGCAGGAGCAGACAGGTTTACCGTCCAGCAGGACGGTGCAGGCGCCGCAGTCGCCGGCATCACAACCGACTTTGGTCCCCATCAAGCCCAGATGCTCGCGGAGCACTTTGGACAAACGCTCCAGCGGCGAAACTACCGCGTTCACGCTTTTTCCATTGACCGAAAACGCAATGGAAGTCTGGGCACGGAGGCGGGGGGCCGTCGTCGTGGCCATTCAGTTACTCCCCACGCAGGCGTCGAGGGCGCGTCCAACCAGAGTCAAGGCTGCCTGGTTGCGATAGATCGCTGTTGCGCGAACATCATCGATGGGCGAGAGCGGCGCGAGATGGTCAGCAGACACAGCTGCGCCGAGTCCAGCGCTTGCCCGTGCGCCCACCAGAGCACGTTCGAGAGCGGTAAGCCTTTGCGCGGTCGCGGAACACGAACCGACCGCCACGCGGGCCTCAGCCACGCGGCCCGAGGTATCCGCCTTGACCACTGCCGCGACCATGGCAATCGAAATTACCAGGTAGCGCCGGGCGCCCAGTTTGAGAAACGCGGACGCGGCATCATCAAGGCCGCGGGGCACAATCACGCTGCTCAGGATCTCATCGGGGCGGCGAAGGGTCTTCCGATTCCCTACGATGAAATCAGCCAGGAGCAGACGGCGCTTGCCCGCGCCGGAGACAAGTTCCACTTCCGCATCGAGCGCCAGCAACGGCGGAACGCCGTCGGCGGCAGGAGACGCGTTGCAGAGGTTGCCTGCCACCGTGCCGCGATTCTGTATCTGGATCCCGCCGATTTCCCGGGCCGCGCTCTTCAAGGCGTCAAAGCATCGGGGCAGCGCAGTCGCCACAACTTCACTCCAGGTAGTGAGTCCTCCGATGCGGATGTAACTTGCTTCGACCGTGATGCCTTTGATTTCGGTAAGGCCCGAGATGTCAACCACACGATCAGGGGCCGGGCGATCACCCAGCGCGGGGAAAAAATCGGTGCCTCCTGACAGAATTTGGCCCCCTTCGCGGGTGAGCACATGAACCGCTTCGTCGAGCGTTCTGGGCCTGGAATACAAGCTGTCGGCTCCCCACCGCACTTCGCAAAAGCGACCATCGAGCAAGGTCTTGGGGTCAATTTCTATACGAACGGTCTGGCTTTGTACAGCGGCACGGAAGTGCACGATGGTGCGCTGGTTTTTGTAGCGCCGGCGTCCCGCCTGCTGTCCCGAGGGCGTCTCGCCCTCACCGGTGGGGGCGGGACGCCCCCACGATAGCCGCCGGGGACGGCGGCGCTACAAAATCAGTACATGATCGTCTTGGTCAAGTGATGCGGCCACCAGGTGGTGTGATAGTGCGTCCACAGGCGGGCGTCAATCTGCGGGATGATGATCTGCATGTCTTTGGGCCGAATGTTGTTGACCTCTTCGCACAGCAGGGCGGTGGCGTAGATGCAGTGCGCGCGGATTTCAACTTCCTGCCGGCTGTCGCGCGGGACCATCTGGTAGGTGTTAATCGCATGCTCGAGTTCGGGTGAGTAACTTACGATTCCCAGCAACCGCAATGCGACCGGAACGATGTAATCGGCAAACGCGGTCATCTTGCCCAGGTCGTCCAGGGGAAACTGATTGTTCTTTCTCAGGTTGGAGTAAACGAACCAGATTCCCAGCTGCGGCAATTTGTAAAACCTGATAGTTGCCCCTTCGTACGGGCTGACGTCGTTGAAACGGGGGAACTCTTTCACCATGCGATCGATGATTCCGGCGCCGTTGTCATAGAGCCGGGGCGGGCAGGACTTCACAAAGTTGTGAAAGCGTCCGCTGTATTTTTCGGCCAGAACCGAACCCACCTGATGCCAGACTTCCATCTTTTCGTCGAGCATGGGCAGCTCGATGTTGGCGGCGAAAATGCGTTCGAGTTCGGGCCGGGTCACATGGGCAAGGAACTTGCCGTCGAGAATGGGAATGCCGTTGTCCATCGCCCGCTTCATGCAGGCGAACAGCGCATCGGAATCGGACCAGTGCCGACCGGCGTAGTCCATTTGGAATTTCACGTGCGTGGAAAAATCGGTAAAGGCCGTGTCCACACAATCCGCGGTCAGGACGAAATTAATGACTTCGTCGGCGGTGCCTTTGCCCACATCGAAGGGCATCTGATAATCCGGCATGGGAAGCTCTTCGTAGGCCATCCAGTGGGCGACCTCCACGATCTTGTCCAGGTGAGTGCGAACGTCGCGGGAGCGCTCAATCACCGGGTGCAGGCTGTCCAGCACGGGACTGCCCGTGAGTTTGGGCCAGCGCACAGCAGGCTCGCCAGAGGTCGCGCTGAGGGTTCCAGACAAGGTGGTCATCGCACCCAGCGTTGCCATCGCTTCCAGGAATTGGCGTCGATCGGGAACTCCCACAAGGGCATCCTCAGTTGTTGCTGGAGTGGGGTAAGGGTCTGGACCTTATCCGTTAGCGCGTGCCACCAGCAAAATCGCCAGGGCATAAAAAACGAACATGAAGAACAGATAGATTCTTGCCTGGCTGCCCGAACCCTTGAACTCTCTCCAGGCCAGTACCCCCCAGAGCGCGGCTACCATGGGTGCGGATTGGCCGATGGCGTACGAAATCGCCACTCCAGTAAAGCTCGCGGCCACCAGATTGAATACCATGCCCAGCCCCCAGATAAATCCGCCGAGGAGGCCGAGTGCATGCCCGGATGTTGGCCCGCTGAAGTAACCGCTGAAGCTGACCGGCTCACCCACCAGCGGTTTCTTCATGAAGTACACGTTCCAGATCAGGCAGGAGAGCAGCGCGCCCAGGGTCAGGAACACGGCCACGCTATAGGGGCCCAGCGGATTTCCGTGAGTCATGGCGCGAGTAACGAAGGGCGCCCAGAGTCCCATAAGTACGCCGGAGACGATACAGGTAACAATGCTCTTTTTCGAGACGGCGCGGCCCGCGCTGACGAGGCTGCCATAAGCCTTGCCGTCCAGAATTACTGCCACCACAGCGCAAGTGACGCCTGCTGCCAGCAGACCCAGGTTGCCCTTGGGCTGTAGCGCGTAGCTGGAAACAACCCCGACCACCAGAGCGATGCCGATCGAAACCGGAAAAGCCACGGCGAGTCCGGCCATATCAATACCGGCCACCAGCAGCAGGTTGGCCAGATTAAAGATGGCGCCCGCGATCAGCATGTAAACAATATTTGAGCCGTCGGCGGAATGGACATTGTTCAGAAAGCTTGCGGGATCGCTTGCCGATTGGTTTCCCATGGTGAAGGCAAGGATGAGGGACACCAGGAAGATTCCCAGAGCGTAATCCCAGTAGAAGAGCTCAAAGCGGTAGTTCTTCACGCCCTTGAAGGTGTTGGCCCAGGAGCCCCAGCAGATGGCGCTGGTAATCATCATCAACAGTGCGATTTCCAGACTGTGCGGCGTGTACATAGGTTCTCCTTAGCACTTGCCTGCTACTTGCCTTTAATTCTGGAAACAAAAAGCTGCAGGAATCGATCGGCGTCAACATCCACGCACACCTTGGCATTGGGCGCAACTTTGTCAATGCCCTCGATCACGTAGCGGTCGCCGTGCAGCACGTTGCGCTCGATCATGCCATGGCGATTGGCGACGGTTTCACCCCGGGTAAACTCGCCCCGAGTTTCGACGTCCACGTGCATTTCCGGGGCCTTGACGAGAGTGGCATCGATGGCCACGCCGACCGCGAGAGGATCATACATCGGCGACCCCGAAGAGCCGAACTGGGCCGAAAGATCAACCAGATATTTTCCGACTCCATAGATGAAGTCGTTGACCGGACCGTGGGTCTGGCCCAGCTGGTCGAGATATTTTTTGGAAAAAAGTGTTTTGTCGCCAACGTCCAGGCCCACCATGGTCAGCGGCCAGCCTGCCTGGAAGACAATCTGTGCAGCTTCGGGATCGTTGTAGATGTTCGCTTCCGCCGAGGCGTTGACGTTGCCGCCGGCGATCGAACCTCCCATGAGGATGACTTCCTTGACCAGGGGAACAATAGAGGGATCCTTGAGGACCGCCAGGGCGATGTTGGTCAGCGGTCCGACCGGGACCAGAGTGATCTCATGCGGCGCTGCGCGCACCATCTGGATGATCAGGTCGGGTCCAAAGTGCGAATCGACTTTGCATTTGCTGGCCGGCAGTTCGATATTGCCCAGGCCATTTTTCCCGTGCCAGAACTCGGCCGTGATGAGTTTTTGAAAGAGCGGGTGCTGCGCGCCGGCCGCGACTGGAATGTCGCAGCGGTTGGCGAGAGAAACCATCCGCAACGCATTCTCCAGGCCCTGACTGGCGGTCACGTTTCCTGGAACCACAGTGATGGCGCGCACGTCCAGTTCGGGAGAATTCAACGCCAGCATCAACGCCAGGGCGTCGTCGGTTCCAGGATCGGTGTCGAAAATGACTTTCTTTGAGGCGGCCGCCGAAGCCGGGAGGGTGCAGGCAAGCAGGGCGGCGAACAGCTGGAAAATGATTTTGTTCAAACGTTTCAAAATTCGTTTCTCCGGACTCGTAGCAGCGTCGTAGCCTAGCTTTCAGACCGAAATGCTGTCAAGGCCAATTGCACAACCTGTCGGTAGCACATGATATGTCCGGTTGAGATAGCACATGAGATGTCCGCTTAGCGGGCGGCGAGGGTGGGAGACCATGGCCAGCATGGATTCTTACCCGAAGGCCGCGATGGAGCGGGCGATGAAAGTACAGGACGTGATGTTACAGGCGATGGCGAAGAAGATCACGTGGTGGCAGGCGGCGGAGATTCTGGGCATCAGCGACCGGCATATGCGGCGCTGGCGGGAGCGCTACGAGGCGGAGGGCTACAAGGGGTTGTTCGACCGGCGGCGGGGCAAGCCGTCGACCCGGCGGGTGCCGATGGCGACGGTGGAGAAAGTGTTGGCGCTCTACCGGGAGAAGTATTTCGATCTGAACGTGCAGCACTTCCACGAGAAGCTGGGAGCTGAGCACGGCATCGAGTTGAGCTACACCTGGGTGAAGCAGGCGCTGCAGGGAGCGGGCTTGGTGGCGCGTGGACGCAAGCGCGGGGCGCATCGCAAACGGCGCGCCCGGCGACCGTTGCCGGGGATGCTGTTGCACATCGACGGCAGCCGCCACCAGTGGTTTCAGGACGAACGCTGGTATGACCTGATCGTGATTCTGGACGATGCCACCAGCGAGATTTACTACGCCCAACTGGTGGAGGAGGAATCGACGGCGACGGTAATGGCGGGATGGCAAGAGGTGATCGAGCGCAAAGGCGTGTTCTGCGCGCTGTACAGCGATCGGGGAAGCCATTTCTGGCTGACCCCGAAGGTGGGCGGCAAGGTCGACTACCATCGCCGTACACAGGTGGGACGGGCGTTGCACGAGTTGGGGGTGCAGATGATTCCGGCCTACTCGCCGGAAGCGCGGGGGCGCAGCGAGCGCAGCTTCTCGACCTGGCAGGGCCGCTTGCCGCAGGAGTTGCGGCTGCGCCAGCTTGGGACCCTGGAGGCGGCGAACCGGTTTCTGCGGGAAGCTTACATCGCCGAGTTCAATCGCCGTTTTCAGGTCGGCCCGGCGCAGCGTGGAAACGCCTTTGTGCCCTGTCGGAGTCGTGATCTGGAACGGATCTTCTCGCTGCAGTTCCAACGCAGCGTCAACCGCGACAACACGGTGAGCTTTCAGAATCTGAGCTTGCAGATCGAGCGGGTGCGCTGGCGGGCGACGCTGGCGGGTTGCCAGGTGATCGTGCACCAACACCTGAATGGAACCTTGAGTCTCACCCACGGACCGCATTGCCTGGGTCGCTATGACAGCGCCGGGACACCCCTGCCCGCCAAAGCTTCTACCGAGACGAGCAGGGGAAGGGGAACCGTCCCCTTCCCCTGCAACCCCATCCCCAAAACCAACCCAACCCAAACGGCGAGGGCACAACTTTGAAACCGGACATTTCACGTGCTACTAAAACCGGACATTTTAACTTGCTACCGACAGGCCAATTGCACAACCACGTGGAGACAGCCGCCCCCAGCTGTCCTGTCGAGCAAAGCGCGACAAGGTTCTTGCCCATGCGAATAGCGGAGCTTCGCTCCGTCGGACAGCGGGGGCGGCTGTCCCCACGTGGGCTGCGGCGAAACAGGGGTTCGCGCCTACAATACGCGGTTGCCGTACAATTGGAAGCGCGATTATGTCAGTGGGGAACAAAGCCCGTTTCGGGGTCGCAAGTGACGTGAGCGAGCGTGGGGACACCATCGCCACCCTGGCCGGACATCCCCTGGTGTCAAATCGCGGCATTCCGCTCAATCTTGATTGGTTGCAGCAGGTCCGTGTAAACACCAGCGCGGTTGAACGCAGGGCGCAGAGTCACGTCGCCCGGCGCACGGTCAAAAAGGACTGGCAGGCGGCGTGGTTGCTGCGCGCCGTCTCCTGTATGGATCTCACCACTTTGTCAGGTGATGACACCGAGGAGCGCGTCCGCCGCCTCTGTGCCAAAGCCCGGCATCCCATTCAGGATGACCTGGTCAAGCGGCTGGGAATTGAAGAGCTTGACATCAAAGTTGCCGCGGTTTGCGTGTATCACACCTTTGTCGAAACGGCGGTGCGCGCGCTTGAAGGCAGCGGTGTGCGAGTGGCCGCTGTTTCTACGGGCTTCCCCGCAGGTCTGTCTCCTCTGACCGAGCGTGTGGCGGAGGTTCGCCGTTCGGTGGAGGCAGGCGCGAACGATATCGATGTCGTCATCACCCGCGCTCATGTGTTCGGCGGAAAGTGGCAAGCACTCTACGACGAGATCGCAGGCTTCAAACAGGCCAGTGGCCAGGCCCACATGAAAGTGATACTCGGGACCGGCGATCTGCTGACGCTGCGCAACGTAGCTCGGGCCAGCTTCGTTGCCATGATGGCGGGCGCGGATTTCATCAAGACTTCGACCGGCAAAGAACCGACGAACGCCACATTGCCGGTCGGGTTCGTGATGACTCGAGCCATCCGCGAATACGCTCAGGAGACCGGGATGGCGGTCGGTTTCAAGCCGGCGGGCGGAATCCGCACAGCCAAGCAATCCATCGAATGGCTGGCGCTGATGAAAGAAGAACTCGGCGCCTCGTGGATGCATGCAGAACTTCTACGCTTTGGAGCCAGCGGGTTGCTGAATGACATTGAACGGCAACTTGAACACTACGCAACGGGACGATATTCGGCGGACTATCGTCATCCGTTGGCATAAAAAGAACGTATGGGTCGGACACTCTTGTCCGACGCTCTCGACTTTGATTTGTGTTCGAGTCTGATTTGTGTTCGACACAACTAACATATGAGCATTGCTGAAAAGTTCGTCGCCATGGAGTACGGTCCCGCGCCGGAGGATCCGAAAGAGGCCCTGGCCTGGCTGGATGCACATGGCCGCCGCTTCGGACATTTCATTGACGGGGCCTGGCGCAATCCCGTAGAAGGCGGATATTTTGAAACCACAGATCCCTCCACAGGTGAAAAGCTAGCCACTATTGCCCAGGGATCGGTGGCTGACATTGACGCCGCGGTTCGGGCCGCAAGCGCCGCCCTGCCGAAATGGCAGGCCCTCACCCCGCACGCGCGGGCTCGATATCTGTATGCGCTGGCGCGGACGGTGCAGAAGCATTCCCGCCGCCTGGCCGTGCTCGAGACCATAGATAACGGCAAGCCTATCCGCGAGAGCCGCGACATCGATATTCCTTTGGTGGCCCGTCACTTTTATCACCATGCCGGATGGGCCCAGCTGCTGCATCAGGAATTTCCCGGATACTCCGCGTGCGGCGTAGTTGGACAGATCATTCCCTGGAATTTCCCCCTGCTGATGCTGGCCTGGAAGATTGCGCCGGCCCTGGCCACGGGCAACACCGTCGTGCTGAAGCCGGCAGAGTTCACCCCGCTGACGGCTCTTGCTTTCGCAGAGATATGCTCGGAGATCGCACTGCCGCCGGGCGTGGTGAACATTGTTACCGGCGACGGAGCGACCGGCGAGGCTCTGGTCAAGCATCCCGAGGTGGCCAAGATCGCGTTCACCGGATCGACCGAAGTGGGACGCGCCATCCGCAGCGCGACTGCCTCGAGCCACAAACGTCTTTCGCTCGAACTGGGTGGCAAGTCGCCTTTCATCATCTTCGAAGACGCCGATCTCGACAGTGCGGTCGAAGGGCTGGTCGACGGCATCTGGTTCAACCAGGGTCAGGTTTGCTGCGCCGGCTCCCGCCTACTGATGCAGGAGAGCATCGCCGAACCTCTCATCGCTAAGGTGCGTGACCGCATGAGCACCCTGCGTGCCGGAGCCCCACTCGACAAGTCCATTGATATTGGCGCCATCGTGGCCAGAGTGCAGCTGGATCGGATCAAGCGGCTCGTGGACCAAGGAGTTGCGGACGGTGCCACCTGCTGGCAGCCACAAATCGAGTTGCCGTCGCGCGGGCTTTACTATCCGCCCACCTTGCTCAGTAATGTCCATCCCACATCGATTGTGGCGCAGCAGGAAATTTTCGGCCCGGTGCTGGCCAGCATGACATTCCGCACGCCCAGCGAAGCGGTGGAACTGGCGAACAACACGGTCTATGGTCTGGCTGCTTGTGTCTGGAGTGAGAGCATTAACGTCGCGCTGCATGTGGCTTCTCAGCTTAAGGCGGGAGTGGTCTGGGTCAACTGCACGAACCTGTTTGACGCGTCGTGTGAATTTGGTGGTTACAGGGAAAGCGGCTACGGCCGTGAGGGCGGCCGGGAGGGCTTGCTGGAATATCTCGAACCAGTGTGGTTCAGGAATGCCCCGGCCCTGCCCGCCGCGAAACCGTTACTTGAACCGAAATCAAACGACGACTCCGGCCTGACGACTCCCGCCATTGACCGCACGGTGAAGCTTTATATCGGAGGCAAGCAGGCGCGTCCCGACTCGG
Source organism: Terriglobia bacterium (assembly GCA_963758435.1). Classification (GTDB taxonomy): domain Bacteria; phylum Acidobacteriota; class Terriglobia; order Terriglobales; family Acidobacteriaceae; genus JAIQFF01. The sequence continues at coordinate 797,623 of CAVWVN010000003.1, forward strand.
GTTACAGCATGGAAGTGCGCTCTGCAGATGGCCGGCTTCTGGGCGAAGCGCCCCTGGGCAATCGCAAGGATATTCGCAACGCGGTCGAAGCGGCACACAAGGCGTCGGGATGGGCGAAGACGACCGCGCACAACCGTGCCCAGGTTCTTTACTACATAGGAGAAAATCTTTCAGTGCGCGGCGAAGAGATCGCGCGCCGCCTGGCGGCTGTAGTCGGGGAAACTCAGGCTAGCGCCGAGGTGGCGCTCGGCATCGAGCGCATCTTTTCTTACGCAGCCTGGGCGGACAAGTTCGACGGGGCGGTGCACAATCCTCCTTTCCGCAATGTCGCGCTGGCCATGAATGAGCCGCTTGGGACCGTCGGGATCATTTGCCCGCATCAGGCGCCTCTGCTGGGATTCCTCTCGCTCGTGATGCCCGTACTGGCCGCCGGCAATGTGGCGGTCGTCGTGCCTTCCGAGACCTATCCTTTAATCACTGCCGAGTTGTACCAGCTCTTCGATACCAGCGATCTGCCCGGCGGAGCGGTCAACATCGTCACTGGGTACACATCCCAGCTTCTAAGAACTCTCGCCGAGCACGACGACGTGGACGCCGTCTGGTGTTTCGCCGATGAAGCCAGCGCAGTTGCCGCCAAAGCTTACTCGATCGGGAATCTCAAGCAGGTATTCACCAATGAAGGGCGCTCCATCGACTGGTTTAACGTGCAACAGGGCGAGGGTCGCTGGTTCCTGCAGCATGCTACCCAGGTGAAGAATATCTGGGTTCCGTATGGCGAGTGAGTTGACGACCACGACGGTCCGTTGACACAATCCGAACCGCTGAATAGACTCGCCTTCTTCACGTTTGCGGTTCGTAACTGGAATCAAAATCGATCTGCAGGGTCTTCTGAACGATGGCTAAAATTCCTCGAATTGCGGTGGTGGGCAGCGCAAATATTGATCTCACCACCTTTACCGACCGTTTTCCCAAGCCCGGCGAAACCATTTTCGGCCAGAAATTCGACCTGGGATTCGGCGGTAAGGGCGCCAACCAGGCCACTGCCGCCAAACTTTGCGGAGCTTCGGTCTTCATGGTGGCACGGGTGGGGAGCGATCTGTTTGGACCGGCCACCATCGAGAATTTCAACAAGCTCGGCATCGACACCACTCATGTTAAACAGGTGAAAGGTGTGTCCAGCGGCGTGGCCCCAATATTTGTCGAGCCCAACGGACAAAATCGCATTTTCGTGGTCAAAGGCGCCAACGACGAATTGAAGCCCGCTGACGTGGATGCGGCCGCCGACCTGCTCAAGGCGGTTGATTGCATCGTGCTCCAGTTCGAAATTCCGCTGGAGACGGTTTACTACACTGTGGCCTTCGCGCGGAAGAGCGGAATCCGCTGCATCCTGAATCCAGCTCCCGGCCAGCCCATCGACATCAAGGCCGTCGAAGGTCTGGATTATTTCGTCCCCAACGAAAGCGAAGCTGAAACCATTACCGGTATGCCGGTGAAGAACGTCGAAGACGCAAAAAAATGTGCGGAGAAGCTGCTTTCCTACGGCATCCGCCGCGTCATTATCACGCTTGGCGCCAACGGCTCTCTGCTTGCGGGAAAAGAAGGCGTGGAGCACCTGCCGGCCTTTCCCGTGAAGAGTATCGACAGCACCGGCGCCGGCGACGCTTTCATCGGCAGCTTTGCCGTCTTCCTGGGAGAAGGCCTTCCCGAACGCGAGGCCGTCCAGCGCGCGAATCTATACGCGGGACTCTCAACCACTGGGGTTGGAACGCAGAAATCCTTCTACGATCGGGCGCGATTCGATGCTGAGTGGGCGGCGCGTTGCAAGTCCTAGCGCTGCCGGTTGCTCCAGTCATTCAGTGGAACCCCTTACGTCGCTAAAAAGAGCGTTGGTTACCTGCCGGGCTTCGAGTAAAGACCAGGAGTAAGTTCACCATGCAGAGAGCCTCAATGCGCGTTGCGCTCATGTGCCTGCTGCTTTGCACCTTGCTCTCGGCTCAGCAGAAAATCAAAGTCATCGCCGACCAGGACAGCGCTGGCCCCCAGGGCACGAATTTTCTCTCCCTCCTCATGCTGCTGCGTGCCCCGCAGGTCGACCTGCTGGGAATCACGACGGTGAGCGGCGACCAGTGGATGGAACCGGCCACCGTATTTGCGCTTTGGGGCCTGGAGCAGGCGGGCCGCCCCGACGTTCCCGTCATCAAGGGCGCTGAGATGCCGCTGATCAATACACCACGCGAGCAGGAACTTCGCGAAGCGCTCTACGGTTCTTACGTCGGCTGGCATGGATCGTTCAATCCTGATGCGCCGAAACCCCAACAAACCTGGGCGCCTCCCGGTGGCTATCCCAAACTTAAGGCGCGGCCGGGACGCGCCGCCGATTTTATTGCCGACACCGTTCGCGCCAACCCCGGCGAAGTTGTGCTCTATTGCGCTGGCCCGTTGACCAACATTGCGCTCGCCATCCGCATGGATCCGGAGATTGTGCCGCTGACCAAGGCCATCTACATCATGGGTGGAAGCAGTTCGGGCGGCCCGGAACTCAACTGGTGGTGGGACCCGGAGGCGGCGGCGATCGTACTGCGCGCTCCCTGGAAGGAGATCGTGGTGACACCTTTTGAAGCCGGAGGACAGGTGTGGTCAAGCGAACTGTTGATGCGGCGGGCGGTGCAGGCGGGCGGACCGCTGGCCAGTCATCTCAAGAAGATGTATCTCGACTACCAGGCGCCGAAGGGAACGTCGCTCTGGTCGATGATGTGGGACGAATTGACAGTCGCATCGATCCTCGACCCCAGTGTGATCAAAAAATCCGAGACCCTGTACCTGGATGTCGATATCGACCACGGGCCGAAGTACGGACATACCGTGATCTGGAAGAAGCCGGACGATGTTCCGCAATTCTTCCTGCCCTACAGTGGCCCCGACGCGCCCGATCGGGAGAAATGGCTCTCGCACCTGGCGCCGCCTCCGCAACTTCATCCCGCCAACGTCCAGATGGAAGTGGATGTGAAAAAATTCGAGGATATCTTCGTTCAGGTAATGGGCCATTGACGATGGTTCCTTGGCGTCCCGGGTTGTGGTTGAGCTTTTAGTGCAGGCGTCATGCTGAACGGGCGAAGCATTCTGGCGTGGAGTGCGTATGCGGCGGGCAAGCGATGATTCAGGTCCACGCGAGATCCTTCGGGACTCGAAGCCCCTCAGGATGACCCCGGTTACGAGCGATTGTTCAAACTGCGTCATGACCGGTGTTCAAGTGGCTGTTAATTCAAAAGACAAATAAGTACAATAGGGAACTTTCATAGGAGCTCTCCATGTCGAGAATTTTCCCGCGCACCGTCTGTTTCCGGAGATGGACATCTTCTCTTTCGCTCTTACTTCTGTTGAGCGGTCCGATGTCTCTCGCTGCTGCAGCGTTTGAAGGTAACGCCCCCGCGCATCTGCAATGCGAAGGCATGCCCGAGCCGCTCGGAATCGACATCGTCCATCCCAGACTCTCATGGCAGCTCCAGGATTCCAGGCGTGGCGCCCGGCAATCAGCCTATGAAATTCGCGTGGCCAGTTCGTCGGAAGCGCTGGCGCAGGACCGGGCGGATGTGTGGGACAGCGGCCGCGTTGAATCCGATCAGTCGGTCAATGTGACTTACGGTGGTCCGGCCGTCGAGTCCCGCCGCCGGTACTACTGGCAGGTGCGGGTTTGGGATGCGCAGGGCCAAGCGTCGCCCTACAGCGAGGCCAGTTGGTGGGAAATGGGACTGCTCTCTCCCGACGACTGGAAAGCGAAATGGATTACGCGGGACATGCCGCTCTTGCGGGGAGACTATGAATCGGCGCCAAAATGGATCTGGGCGGCCGATGATAATGCGCTGACCAAAGCCACTCCTGGCAAACACGATTTCCGCTTCGCCTTCGAGCTGGCCCAAAAACCCAAAGAAGCCACGCTCTTCATCACGGCCAAGGATAATGTGGCCGCCTGGGTCAACGGCAAGCAGGTGGTGGTCGAATCGCCGATGGGCAAGTTCGGTCGCGCACAGGATCCGTGGGGATATTTTCGAGTCATCCCCGTCGGCAAGCTCCTGCATGCCGGCGCCAATTCGCTGGCGGCTGAGGCGATCGTTCAGCAGGAGCGCAACAAGCCTCCGCAGGCAGGATTTATTGCGCTGCTTCGGGTGCAAATGGCTGACGGCAAAGTTGAGCGCTTCGTTTCCGGACCTGAATGGAAAACAGCGCCCGAACAAACCGGCGACGCCTGGGTGACGCCAGCATTTGACGATTCATCCTGGCCGGCAGCGGCCGTGGTGGCGGAGATCGGCGAAGCCCCGCTCGGCACTCCCTGGCCCGCTCAGCCCGTCGATCTGCTGCGAAAAAATTTCAGCGTAGCCAAGACCATGCGTGGCGCTCGTATCTATTCGACTGCATTGGGAACCTATCAGTTGTATTTGAACGGCCATCGCGTGGGAAATGATGTCCTGGCTCCGGGCTGGACCGATTATCGCAAGCGGGTGGTCTATCAGGTGTACGACGTCACATCGCAGGTAAAGCAGGGTGGAAACGCCATCGGCGCGATCTTGGGCGGAGGTTGGTATGCCGATGGTCTGGGCTGGTTGCAGACCCGCTACAACTTTGGACCGCCGCCGGTGCGGTTGCTGGTGCAGCTTGAAATCGAGTATACCGACGGCTCGCACGACTCCATTCTGAGCGATGAATCGTGGAAGGCAAAACCATCTCCAATCGTCACCTCAGAAATCTACAACGGTGAAAATTACGATGTCCGGCTGGAACCAGGCGGGTGGGACCAGGCGTCATTCTCCGACTCGCGCTGGGGAGCAGTCACAACTGCGCCCGCTCCCCAGGTTCCGCTGGTCGCACAGGATTTTCAGCCCATCCGGGTCAACGAGATACTTAAGCCCAAGAGCGTTACCAATCCGACACCCGGAGTCTATATCTTCGATCTTGGCCAGAACATGGTCGGTTGGGCGCGGCTGCACGTTTCCGGCAAGCCTGGAACTAAAGTTCGGCTGCGCTTCGGAGAAGTCCTCAAACCGAATGGCGAGCTCTACACTGAAAACCTGCGTACGGCTGAAGCGACCGACACCTACATCCTGCGCGGGAAGGGAAGCGAAACGTTTGAACCACACTTCACTTTTCACGGCTTTCGCTACGTCGAACTTACTGGTTATCCTGGAACCCCCACGCAGGACGCAATTGAAGGCATAGTGTTCTACACCGCGGCGCCCTTCACCATTCAGTTCAGCACGGGAAATCCGATTGTGAACCAGTTGTGGAGCAACATACTCTGGGGGCAGCGCGGAAATTTTCTCAGCGTGCCCACCGATTGCCCGCAGCGTGACGAGCGTCTGGGCTGGATGGGCGACGCTGAAGTTTTCTGGCGGACCGCATCCTTCAACGCGAACCTGGCCGCTTTCTCCCACAAATTCACTACCGACATTAGGGATGCGCAAAGTCCGGCTGGCGCTTACGCCGACGTTTCCCCACGCGTTGGCCCCACCGGGGAGAGCGTCGCGGGCTGGGCTGATGCCGGCGTGATCATTCCCTGGTCCGCCTACCTGCAGTTTCGCGATACCCGCATTCTTGAAGACAACTGGGCGGCGATGGAAAAGTGGATGGAGCACATCGCAGGATCTAATCCGAACTATCTCTGGTTAAAGGAACGCGGCAACGATTACGGTGATTGGCTGGCCATCGGCAGCACCACATCAAAGGACCTGATTGCCACGGCATTCTGGGCCTACGATGCCTCGCTGATGATGCGCATGGCGCAGGTGCTTGACCGGCCCCAGGACGAGCAGAAATACAGAGAAATCTTCGAGAAGGTCCGAACGGCCTTCAACCAGGAATACGTGAAGCCCGATGGCAACGTCGGGACCGGCAGCCAGACCGGTTACGTGCTGGCCCTGCATATGAATCTGCTGGCACAAAAGGAGCGCGCGATCGCCGCGGAAAAGCTGGTCGAAGACATCAAGTCCCACGACTGGCACCTCACCACCGGCTTCCTGGGCACTCCTTATCTGATGATCGAGCTCAGCAATAGCGGCCACAGTGATGTGGCCTACCGCTTGTTGCTCCAGAAAACTTATCCTTCCTGGGGATACATGATCGAGCACGGCGCGACCACCATGTGGGAACGCTGGAACGGTGATCAGATGATGGGCGATCCCTCGATGAATTCCTACAATCACTACGCCTACGGCGCGGTCGCGGAGTGGCTCTATCGTTATGCCGCCGGCATCGACGAATCAGCCGAAGACCCGGGCTTTCATCGTACCCTTCTGCATCCTCAATTCGATGCCACACTGGGCGAGGTCAAGGCGACATACGATTCGTCCTACGGACCGATCACCTCGAACTGGAAGGTTGACGGCAACTCGATCAAGTGGGAGGTAGTAATTCCGCCGAATACTACCGGCCTGCTTTACTTGCCGGGCGGCTTCGCAGCCAGGATTCTGGAAGGCGGCAAGGATATCCGGCAGAGTTCGGGAGTATCGTTTGTTCTGAGGGATAGCCACAACGCGATCTATAAAGCGGGTGCGGGCTCCTACACATTCACGATTGAAGAGTAATCTGTTGTGCGGAACTTCATTTCATCTGGAAGGCGGACATGGACAGAAGAGCTTTGTTACAGGCGCTCCCCACTATTGCGCTCCTCCCAACAGCAGTCTGGGCCGCGCAACCCGAGAAGGCCGGCATGGAAGGATCGGCATCAACGGTGTATGAACTTCGCGTTTATCATGCCAACGAAGGCAAGCTCGACGACTTGCTGAAGCGTTTTCGCGAGCACACCACCACGATTTTTGAGAAGCACGGAATGAAGAACGTCGCCTACTGGACTCCGCTCGACGAACCGTTAAAGGGCAAGACCCTTATCTATATTCTGGCCCACCCCAGCCGGGAATCCGCGGTCAGCAACTGGAAGGCGTTTGGCGACGATCCGGAATGGCAGAAGGTTCGCGATGCCTCCGAGGTAAACGGAAAGCTGGTGGAGAAAGTCGATTCTACTTTTATGGTGTTGACCGATTTTTCTCCTGCACCGTAAGCGGCGCTTCGTGATTTCGTCCGGGTCCTCGCAGCTTGGAAATTCTTCAGAACTCCGTCATGCGAGTGTCTTCCCGGTTGGCCGTTGGACCTCTTCCACCTTATCAGCGGGGATGATGCTGCCGGGCGCGTTGGCCCCGGAAGCATCGAGGGGCAGTTCGGACAGAACTCCGGCCCACTGCGCCACGGTGTTTGCATCCACCCCGACGTCGCTGCTGTAATTTTTTGCGAGCGCGGCTAGTTGAATGGCGAAGTTGCCCACGGTTGCGCTTTCCGTCGATCCCGTCAGGACCTTAAGGCCCGTGGCTTTCGCGGTAAGCCGGTTCAGAACAGTGTTCCTGCTACCTCCGCCGACGATGTAAAGCCGTTTCAATGTTCTTCCCGTAATCCGAGCTGCATCTTGTAAGACGGCGGCGTAGCGTGCGGCCAGACTGTGCAGAATCAGGCTCGTCATTCTTACCGCCAAGTCCGGGCCCTCTGGAACGGGGGCCTGGCCCATGCGATTCAGTTGCGCATTGATGCGTCCTGGCATGTCTCCCGGCAACAACAGATCAGGGTCGTCCACGTCGATCAGGCTAGGGGGAGCGCTGAGGGATGCGCAGGCTTCGACCAGTTGCTCCACGGTCCAGGCCTGGCCTTGTGATCGCCAATGTTCCATGCATTGGCGCAGCAGCCACATGCCGTTCACATTCTTCAGGAAATAGATCTTGCCGCCGACCCCGCCTTCATTGCTGAAGTTGCTGCCGCGGGCGGCGGCGCTGACGCAGGCGGAATCCAGCACGCATCCAACCAGCGACCAGGTTCCGGAGCTGATAAACGCCCAATCGCTTCCCTGGGCCGGAATTCCCGCAATGGCCGATGCGGTGTCATGGCAGGCAGGAGCGATCAACCGGGTGTTACGAAAGGCCTCGAGTGACGCCATGTCGCCCTGTAACCGGCCAATGTCGGTTCCCGGCCTCACCAACGGAGGCGCCGCGCTCAGGTCCAGTCCGGCCGCAGCGAAAATTTCAGGACACCAAGCCTGGTTCTGCACACCCAGTAGCTGGGTATGCGTGGCATTGGTGTATTCGGAGACGCGCCTACCGCCCAGCCGGTGCAGCAGAAATTCCGGTAGATTCACCCACGGCAGATTCTGCTGCGCGCGACTATCGGCGTGCAGCTGGTACAGGGTGTTGAGAGTAATGATCTGAACTCCGGTAAGTTCGTAAAGGTATTCGGCGGAAATCCGGGCGAGCACCTGGTTTTTCGCCTCCACGTTGCGCTCATCGCGATAGCAAAAAGGTTCTTCGACCGGTTGTCCGTCTGGACCCAGACGGACGTAGTCCACGGCCCAGCCATCCACGCCGATGGCGGCGATTCCTTCAGGGGAGAGATGCGCGCAGGCGCGAAGGCCTTCTTCTACGCCGTTACAGATGGCGGCGATATTCCAACGCAGACCGTTTCCCTCGTCGCGGGCGGAATTGGGGAAGCGGTGCACCAGGCGAATTTCGGGCCGGCCGTTGACCCAGCGCAACAAGGAAACCCGACAGCTCTCAGCGCCCAAATCCACTGCCGCCAGCACTGGCGGATTGCGTCCATCTCGGCCCGCGGGATCGTTCTGTGATTTGTCCACGAGCTTGTCGCCTATCCCCGTGTCCTGGTCATGCGGGACATCACTCATCGCAGGAAAGCCTCGGTCGGCCCGCCCAAACTGCCTGGCCGCGCCGAAAGTCGCAACCATGATACTCCGCGAATGCAATAGGGCAACAATTTCTATAAGAGAATTTGGGAGTGTGGGTCGGACACTCCTGTCCGACGCCTTTGAAGTTGATTTGCCCGCGTTTGGGTCGAGGGTTACCCCCGGTCTTAATCAGAAATCAACGTCAAACACGGCGGACAGGAGTGTCCGTCCTCCACCCCCGGCGTGCGATCAGGCTGTCTTGCTGTGCTCCTGTAACCACGAACCGGTCACCAGTTTATGTTCGACATAGTTATAGGGTGCGACGCGGTGGCCACTCAGCAAGGACAGCCCCAGATGGATCAGGCGGGGGCCGTAGCTCTGAGCCTCGTGGGAGACCGAGCCGATCAGCGGGCTGTCGGCGCGCGAAATTTCTTTCAGGGCCTCGGGAATACAATCCTGTCCGACAATGGCGACGTATTTCTCCCGCTTCAACTCGTGCACCGCTTGCACCGCGCCCAACGCGCTGGTGTCTGTGGCGGCGGCGATCAGAATGCCACGGTCTTTCGGATGACGTCGCAGGAAGTCGAGCACCAACTGCCAGCTCTTGTCGCGCAAACCGCGGGCGTCCATGCGGACCAGAAACTCGGACGGGATTCCCGGCAGCCGGGAGCGGATGGCTTCGAAAGCTCCAGTTACGCGGCTTTGCACCAGTGGGCCTGCTTCTTCGATGTCCAATCCCAGGGCCCAGCGCACTTTGCCGTCCCAAAATTTCTTCGCGTACTGGGCCAGGCATTCCCCAGCCTCGAAGCCCACCCGGTAATTATTTACTCCGAAGAAAGTAGCGTGGGGATGCGGTATGTCTACTGCAAGCAGCGGGATGCCCGCGGCATCGATCTTGTCCGCCAGCACGGGCGCGACATGCTGATCGATCTGAAATTCGATCACCAGGTCAACCCGGTTGCGCACGAATTCATCTGCGTTATGCAGAGCGGTGGAACCATCGTAGCGATTGTCGAGCACAATCAGGTCAACTCCGGCGGCTGAGGAAGCCGCCTTCAGGCTGTCCGTCACCGCTTCCGAAAAAGGCATCTCCGCCGATTGGCTGCCAAAACCGAAGCGCGCTTTCTTTGGCCGTGCCACCAGCCGGTACAAGCCGTCCTGCGACTGGGCCAGGTAGCCGCGATGCACAAATGTTTTCAGAATGCGATAAACCGTGGTCTTGGAAATATTGGTCCGCTGGTAGATGGCTTCCAGCGCTAGCGGACCTCGCTCGTTCTGCAGGAGCTCGAGAATGTCGAGCGCCTTCGAAAGGACCGGAATCAAGTAGAGCCGCTTGGGAGTTGAACGTGTCAATGCGCCGGGGCCTCACGAAGAGCGATAAATGCCTAAAGACTATAACTTGGATCGCTGTTTTTCGCTTAAGGAGTCAAACCACGTAGGGCGGGTGCTCTCACCCGCCCAGCCGGGCAAAGGCCGGCCTGTTGGCGCAATTGATAAAACGCAGGCGAGCGTTGCTCGCCACCCAGCCCCGGCGTCCGGGTTTCATGAAGTGCGGCAATCCTTTGACCGCTACTCCATATAGAAAACTTCCTTCATCATCGCGAAACGCTCTCCCGGCAGAAGACCGGGTACGGGCTCAAAGTATTTCGCCATTTCCGCCTGCCAGCGCAGGTTTACCGGATCGATGGCCAGCGCATCCCAGGCGGCTCCGAAGTCCTTCACGCGCATGACCAGGATGAGGTCCTGGTCGCGGCGAAAAATCGAATAGTCGGAAATGCCAACTTCTCTTAGCCTGGCCAGCAATTCCGGCCATACCTTGGCGTGATCCCTTTCATATCCTTCGATGGCATCGGCCTTGATTCGCAAGCGAAAGGCTACGCGGGGCATAGGATCTCCTCAAGCTTTACTCTTGTAGCGCCGCCGCGGCGGGACCGAGCGACCCCATGGCAAAAATATGGCCAGCAACCGGGGCGGCTGTTATCGGTTCGCGCGAATCCTCCACGAGCAAGCGCGCCGCAGCGGGCGGGAATCTCAGTAAAATTCAATAGGAAAATAACTTACTATTGACAACAATGGATGCAGAATACTACGGTTCAGCGGAACGTGCACGTCCCGGCACAGCTCGGGGCAGGATCCAATGCGTTCAAGCGTGCGGAGCAGACCTGGAGCAGGTGAAGTCCAGCTCTCGAGGATGATATGAATCCGAATCCCGTAATTGGCGTGTTGTACCACTGGCTGGGCGGCCTGGCTTCCGGCAGCTTCTACGTGCCCTATCGCGGAGTGAAACGGTGGGCCTGGGAGACGTTCTGGCTCGCGGGCGGCTTTTTCAGCTGGATTATCGCGCCCTGGTTTTTTGCCCTGCTCATGACCAAAGACCTGTTGCCGGTGCTGCATGAGACCTCGGGAACGGTTATTTTCTGGACATTCTTCTTCGGCCTTCTATGGGGAATTGGCGGTCTTACTTTTGGTCTGACCATGCGCTATCTGGGATTATCGCTCGGGATGGCCGTGGTGCTGGGCCTATGCGCCGCCTTTGGGACGCTCATCCCTCCCATCTTTCGCGGTGAATTCATGAGCCAGGTGGTCGGTACGGCTTCCGGAAGAATCATTCTGCTGGGAATTTTTGTTTGCCTGCTCGGCATTGCAGCAGCCGGCCTGGCGGGTATCTACAAAGAGCGGGCCATGTCTCCGGAGCAGCAGAAAGAAACCATCAAGGAATTCGATTTGAAGAAAGGCGTCGGCGTGGCAGTTCTTTCCGGCGTGATGAGTGCCTGTTTCGCCTACGGTCTGGCAGCGGGAGATCCCATAAAGGCCCTTACCATCAAGCATGGAACTCCGGATCTATGGCAAGGGCTGCCGGTACTGGTGGTGGTGCTGCTGGGTGGCTTTACCACCAACTTTATCTGGTGCGTGATTCTGAACGTTCGCAACAAAACCGGCTACCAGTACTTCACGTCAATTTCGCGCGAGCCCAATGACCAAGTGCACGACGAGGTGATAATCGAGACCGCCGTCGATGCGCCCAGCCGGGAAGTGGTGGAGCACATGCCGTCGGGCAAGTTGCGGGCACAATCTTCCGTCGCGGTACAAGAGGCGCCTGCTGTACGAAAGGCAGGTGGGGAGCGAGTTCCCATGCTGGCGAACTATTTGCTCTGCGCTCTCGCCGGTACTACCTGGTATTTCCAGTTCTTCTTTTACTCGATGGGCGAAACCCAGATGGGAAAGTACAAATTTTCCAGTTGGACGCTGCACATGGCCAGCATCATCATCTTCAGCAGCCTGTGGGGCATCGGGTTGAAGGAATGGAAAGGCGCGGGCGTGCAGGCGGGCCGGCTGCTGGCCTTGGCTCTCCTGCTGCTGGTAGGATCCACCGTGATTGTTGGCTATGGAAATTATGTAGGCCTGTCGCACTAGGCTTGCTGAAATCCTTGGATTCGCAGGAGCAGGACCTTGTGCAGTTCCGGGTGGAGCCGGCTAGGTGGTTTCGGGTTGGGTGAGGGCGTTGGGTGTTTCGGGTGGAGCAGAGCCTCAGCCCTGCGATAAGCATCTCGAAATGACTCAGGCTTCAGCCTCTGAGGTCCTTACCTTAGGGTTCTAAGTGAAGGGACGAACCATCGCCCTATAATTTCGTTTTTTCCGGTGTTCGTAGCGCCGGCGTCTCGCCGGCTGTCGGGTGGGCGTCCCGCCCACCCGCCCGGGCACAGCAGCTATCTCGGGATTCTCTGCAGCATCGCGGACAAAGTCACCCTCGCTCCGGATGACATATCGGAGTGCTGCCGCCACAATTCCGGAGTGCAGACACTGTGTGTCAGCCGACACACCTTCGGTCCCGGCTGTCCTCGTAAGTCGCTGCTTATCAACAGGCACGAGTTTGGCCGCCGCGATGCAACCTGCTTACACGTTGTGTCCCTCAGGTTTATAGTTCATCTTCCTCGCAATTTGGGTCTTTATGAACTGGAGCTTCATACGCTGGTGGCGAGCGCTTGCGGCAGCGGGAGCCGCGGTTCTCTTTTTGCTCGCTGCGGTGGTGGGCTGGAGAACTTCCTGGGCCTTGCGTACCGCCACCGAAGAAGTTCGGTCGGAGGCAGAAATACCCTTCACGGTTCGGCCGCTTCCGGAACCACGGGAGCAAATCTTCGAGTCAATCAGCACGCCGGCGGTTTTCCTCCAGGCAGCCCGCTTTCACGGCGACCTCTACATTGCGGGCCCGTCCGGGCTCACGCAATATGACGCCAGCGGGAAATTGCTTAAACACTACGCCGTGGGAAGAGATTTGCCCTCCTCCCCTCTAGTCGCGATGGCGACGGCGGTGTTGGCGGACTCACAGGAACCAGAACTCGTCATTGCCACAGCCCGGGACGGTTTACTGGTTTTCAACGGTCGCGCCTTCCGGCAGATTCTTCCCCAGGACGCAAGCGCGCTCACCATCACCTCGATTTTGCCCCTACCTTCCGGACATCTGTTGATTGGAACCAAGAAGCGCGGCGTGCTGCTTTACGACGGAAAGACGATAACCGCCCTGCACCCGACCCTCAGTGGTCTGTACGTCACAACGCTCGCGGGTACGGAATCAGACCTGTGGGTGGGAACGCTCAATCAGGGCGCGCTTCATTGGCATGCCGCCGAGACCGACTCCTTCGGGGAAGGACAGGGACTGCCTGATCGCCAGGTCGAGTCGATCGCAGTCGCCGGCGACAAAACCTACATCGGCACTGTGCTCGGCGTTGCCGTGTTCGAAGGCGGACGTTTCTCCCGCACGCTGGCTGCGGGAGTTCTTGCCACTGCGTTGTTGCCAGGCGCCGGGCAACTCCTCGTGGGCTCTGAAGATCAGGGCGTAATCGCCATCCCGCTGGCAGGACGACTCCGGAACTCTGCCCCAGCCGACGCATCGCAATTGGCGGAAGTTCAGCAGTTGTTTGGCATGGATGACGCAGTCTATGCGCTTACTCGCAGCGGTCTTTATCGTAAGGGCGCTCAGAGTTTCGCATGGCAGCCGGTCTTGCATCCGGGTGCAGCGACGCTCAACGATCGCAATGTCTCCGCGCTTGCCACCGACAGTCGAGGCCGTCTCTGGATAGGATACTTCGACCGTGGGCTCGATCGCCTGGAGTCCGATCACGGGCCGGCTTCGCATATCGAGAACGAACATGTGTTCTGCGTGAACCGCATCCTGCCCAACCCAAAAGATGGAACCATCGACGTGGCCACCGCGAATGGCCTGGTTCGCTTCGATAGCGCCGGCAGCCAGGAGCAGGTGCTTACTCGCGCCGACGGCCTGATTGCCGACCACGTCACCGACGTCGCTTTCTATCAGGACGGCTTGGCTCTGGCGACTCCGGCGGGCCTGACCTTTCTCGACGCCACCGGTGCGCGCAGCATGTACGCCTTTCAGGGGCTGGTCAACAATCATGTGTACGCCCTGGGTGTGTCAGGTGACGAATTGATGGCGGGAACGCTGGGCGGCCTCTCGCAACTCGAGAAGGGCAACGTGCAAGTTAACTACACGACCGCCACGCCCGGACTCAAGCACAACTGGATCACGGCGGTCGTCCCGGTTGGCCGCGAGTGGATGGTTGGAACTTACGGTGCAGGCGTGATCGGACTCGACCGCTCCGGTCACTTCCGCTCATTCGAGAACGCCACCGGACCCTTCGAGGTCAATCCCAATGCCATGCTGGTCACGGCAAGTCATGTTTTTGCCGGCACGCTGGGCAACGGTTTGTACGTGTATGAGCGCCAGTCCGAACGCTGGTTTGTGGTCGATCAGGGTCTGCCTTCTTCCAATGTGACAGCGCTTGCCGTGGTCAACGGATATCTCTACGTCGGTACGGACAACGGCCTGGTCCGTGTGCCCGAGCAGAGGCTGCATCCATGAAGAGCACTCTGCCCACGCTGCTCGCCTTGCTGCTTGCTCCGGTGCTGCTGCTGGCCGATGCCGGCATTCTGATTCCACGCGACAAAGCGCAGCCCGACCCGGCGGTGCTCTCTCTCGAAGAGATGGAAATTACTGTCCGCATCGACAACGGCGATGCGCGCGTGTTTGTGCGCCAGATCTTTGCCAACCACACCAACGCGATCGAAGAAGGGAACTACATTTTCGCTCTGCCCAGCCAGGCCACGGTTTCCGACTTCGCGGTATGGGATGGACCCACACGCATTCCGGCGATGGTGCTCGAGCGCAAGCGAGCTGAGGACATTTACACCCAACTCAAGCAGCAGGCAATTGATCCCGGCTTGTTGCAGATGGGAGAACGCGGGTCGGAGGAAGCCAAGCGGGGTTCGGTCTTCAGCGCCCGTATCGTCCCTATCCAGCCGCATGGGACCAAGCGACTGGAAATCGAATACCACGAATCCATTCCGGTAGAAAACCTGAAATCATATTTCGCGATTCCGCTCCGTCCGGACGCGTATTCGTCCCAGATGGCACGGCGTCTCCGGATCAACTTCGAACTCCATTCCGAACCTGCCACCGCGAACTTTCGGGCGGGCGCGAAAACGTTTCCCTTGACCCTCGATGAGAATACGCCGCACTTGCTGAAAGCACATTTCGAAGGCGAAAACGTAAATCTTTCCGAGGACTTTGTCGCGACCTATGACCTGGACGCCGCCGGCGCGGACTCGCTGCACGTGTTGACCTATAGAAATCCGGTGAGCGGGCAGCCCGCGCCCACGGAGACTGCACCCATTCGCCGCACTAATGAGCCTGGGTTTTTCGAAGCGGAAGCGCTCCTGGGTTACGGCAAAGGCGCGGTGCCAAGTGGGAGAGGAAGTGTAGCGTCCGAGACCGCGAAGACCCTGGTCATCCTCTTCGATACGTCGCTTTCCATGCAGTGGGAAAAGCTGGAGCGCAGCTATCAGGCTCTGGAAAGTCTGCTGCGGACACTGCGGCCCTCCGACCGGTTTAATCTGCTCTTGTTCAATAACCAGGTCACGACTTTTCAAGCTGCGCCGGTTGCGGCTGAACCTGCCAGTGTGCAGCGCGCTCTCGATTTCGTACGATCGAGCAAACTCCGCGGCGGCACCGACCTGCAGCGCGCGCTTCAAACTGGACTGCAGCAGTGCGCATTGCCCGGCGTAGCGAGTCCCTATTTGGTATTGCTGAGTGACGGCGGCGCTACCCGCGGACCCATTCACTATGGCACGCTGGCCGGTTGGTACGAGGACAACTGGAAGCAACTGCCAGCGACCCAACGTCCGCGCACCTACGTCTTCGCTGTGGGCGACGATGCCAATCTGCCGTTGCTTCAGGTCTTGGCCCGGCAAGACGGCTTGCTGGAGCACGTGCTGTCCACCGAACCGGCAGAGTTCAAACTGAACTCGTTCCTCTCCAAGATTGGACGCAGCCCTATTGGCCAGCTCAACCTGGCGGTGGCTCCGGAATCAGCAGTGGACACGGTTTATCCTTTGCAGGACTCGGCCTTCTCAGGTTCGCTTGCCTCGTGGGTGGGACGTTACAAGGCCGCAACCGAAAGCGTTGCGTTCACGGTTCACGGCACACGCGACGGTGGGCCGATGGCAATGTCGGCGAAGGCTGCGTTGCCCCGCGAAGCCCTCGACCATGCACAACTTCCCCGGCTATGGGCCCGCGCCCGGGTGAATGCCTTGCTGGAAAAAATCCAGCGCGAGGGCGAAGACCAGGCCACCATCGATGAAATTATTCGCCTGGCGCGGCAGTACAAATTTGTCACGCCCTACACCTCGTTTCTGGCCGTGCCCCGCGCGCTATTACGGCCACGAGTTATCCGCCCGGGAGATCCAGTGCTTCGGGTCAAGACGGACGAGTCGATCTCATCTGTCACCGCGCTATTTCCCTTTGGCCTGGTGCAAAAACTTCGATACCTCTCTGGTGAGGACGTGTGGCAGACGCGATTTCTCGCTCCTGACGATATGCAGGACGGGACCTACACCGTCCGCCTGGTACTGCGAGACCGCTCTGGCCATGCCTACCGTGAATCCAAGGCCTTCGTCATCGCCAGCAAGCCGCCCGTGGTTCAGATCAAGCTCGACAGCAGACGATATCACCGCGGCCAAACGATGAATCTGAGAGCGAAAGCTTCGCAGAGTACGCGCACGCTGATGGCAAGGCTGGAGGGCGTTTCACCGGTTTCGCTCACATGGGACGCGCGGGCAGGCATCAACTCGGGGCAGCTTCTCATTCCCCAAGAGACCGCACCCGGAACCTACAAACTGACCGTGACCGCGGAAGACATTGCCCACAACATCGGGAGCCAGGAGGTGCAGGTTGAAGTGCTTCCGTGATCGAGTTCGAAGCCGCTGGCTGCGCCTCTGTGGAATCGCGGCATTCGTTACTCTCGCCGGGTGGGTAGTCTCCGCCCGTGGCGCTCTGCCCGCGTGGATCCGCAATACTGAAGCTGGAACGGCGATTGAGGCGGCGTTCTTCCGCGCCATGGAATTGCCCGGGGGAGCGGTGCTCTTCCGCCGCCCGCCTGGCGAAACGCGCCCGGCGCTCGGAGAGCTGATCAAGACGCAGCCGCAGAACGCGGACCTCTATTCTCTGCGCGCTCTCGAGGATGAGCAGCAACTCGATTTCAGCGCTGCCGAATCCGATTGGAAGAAGTATGTGGAAAGCACTTCAGACAAGACCGGCGCCCAGATTGCACTGGCTGATTTCTATCACCGCCGGCTTCGACCATTGGACGAAATTAGAGCGCTGGCAGTCGTCGCAACCGCTGCTGCCGATCCCTCGGAGGCCTTGACTCCGCCGACCGGACAGCGTTCGTGGCGCGCCTTTGAGCGCATCTTCGGTGTTATTCAGAACCAGGGGCTGCCCCCGGATTTTTCGGCCGCACAGTATCGCGCCTGGCTGGCCCGATATCCGCAAGAGCAATCTCTATACGCCCGCGTTCTGGAATTCCGGGTTGCGCAGAGGGATTACGCGGCTGGGCAACAACTGGTGGCAGAATATCGCAAACAATTTCCTGCCGACGAGATCTTTCCAATCAAGGCCAAAGCAATGATTGCGTATCGCCAGGGCTCAGTTCAGCAGGGCCTGGCCGTGTACGAACAAACCTTCCAGCCGCTGTGGGCGCCGGAGCTGGTGAAAAGCTATTTCGATCTGCTGGCCCAGACTCAAAGTCTGCGCAAGTTTCTGGATCAGGAGCGGGCGGTCCTCAACGCGAATCCGGAAGACCTGAACGCAATGGCCCGTGTCTTCTATTACTACCAGCAGCAGGGCAAACTCGATGCCGCTCAGCAAACGGTCACGGCGTTCCGCTTACATAAGGAGGCGAGCCATTCTGATTGGACCGGGGAAGAACTATATGTTTGCGCTCGCCTGCTTGAAGACATCCACGCCTACCCCGAATCGGCCCGCTACTATTTTGGGCTGTACAACAGCAAGGGCATGAACGATGCCCAGGAGCGAGCCCTCGCCGCGTTGACCAACCTGCTGCTCACGGCCCCTGAAAGTCCTATCCGGTTGGGAAGCGGAGAACTCTCCATGTATCGCGACATCGCCACCATGGATCAGGGTCCCGGCTATCTCAACGGGATTCTTTCTCTGCTCCTTAACACCACTGCTCCAGCGGCGAAATTCTCCGAAGAAGAGCAGCGCGCCGCCGCTTATTTCCACCGGTCGCGCGCGGCGGAGTTGTTGGCCCTGCTGGACACTCGGTTTCCGAATTCAACCCAACGTCCCGAGCTGCACGCAAAGCTGCTGGACTTTTATGCCGGTTCCGGAGAAAGCGATGCCGTGATCCGGGCTGGCCGCGAATTCCTCACGGATTTTCCCAATGCGCCGCGACGCACCTCCGTCGCGTTGCTGATGGCGGATGCGTACGCGCGCACCGCGAACACACAGCAGGAATTCGCCATCTACGATTCTGTTCTGCACGAACTCGCCGTGAAGGCGCAGAAGATCCCGTTGGGAAAAGTAGCGGGTGCTTCGGACCGAACGCCTGACGCGTGGTCGGACACCACCCAGGAAATGTCAGACCGCGAAACCGCGAGCGAGTTTTCAGACAACCGAAACCCTTCACCACGAGCTGAAAACCAGGCCTTTCAGGTAGGCACCGCATCAGGCCTCGATCAGTTCGGGGTGCGCTCTCCCGAATACTCGCGTGTGCTGGAGCGTTATCTGGCCCGGCTGGTTCAGTTGAAGCAGGTTCCGGCGGCGCTGGCGGTGCTGCGGCGCGAGATCGATCGCAACCCGGATGATCCCGGCCTCTATGAACGCCTGGCAGTGTTTCTGGACCAAAATCGGCTGGGAGTCGAGCAGGAGGAAGTTTACCGGCGGGCTCTGGCCCGGTTCCCGGATCGCTCGTGGTATGACCGGCTGGCGCGTTTCTACCTGCGCTACAAGAGGGATACTGATTTTGAAAAGCTGACGCAGGAAGCAGTCAAAACTTTCAGCGGCACCGCTCTGGAACAGTATTTTGGACACGTGGGCTACGGCGGCACTCCGGCCCTGTATCTGCGATTGAACCAGTATGCCAATCAGCGCTTTCCGCACAACCCGGTCTTCGTGCGTAATCTGCTGCGCGCGTATCACGACTCGCACACCTATGACGATGCTGTCTGGCGATCGCTCTTGCGCCAGCACTGGTTCGAAGAGACTGACCTGCGCAGCGAGTTCTTCGAATATCTGTCGGTGAACGGCGCGCTGGAGCCCGAATTAGGCTCATTGCGTTCCAGCACGCCGGCAGTTGGCCAAGCCCAGTGGGATGAACTGGTCCGCTCCAACCCGGCCGCGGGAGAGTTCATCGCGCAGGCCGAGCTCTGGCGATCGCATTTCGAGGCGAGCGCTCCCGTACTCCGGGCTTTGGCAGGACAATGCCCCGCCGAGCCCGAGACTGCCCACACTGCCTCCGCCGTGTATCGCTCTCTGGCGTATTTCGATCCCGCCGACACGGGGATCGCGGCGAAGATAGAGGACAATCTGTTGCAGGCGAATCCAGGCGATCATGAAATCATTGCGCGTATCGGGGACATCTATGCCGATCGCGATCTGTTTACCCAAGCCGCCCCGTACTGGGATCGGATTCCTCAGACTGCTCCGGGGCAAGCCAGCGGCTACCTGGAGGCGGCCACCATCTACTGGGACTATTTCGACTTTGACAACGCTTTCCGCCTGTTGAATGAGGGCAGGAAGAAACTTGGCGACGAGAATCTCTACAGCTATGAGGCCGGAGCGATTTACGAAAATCAGCGTGACTATGCCCGCGCCATCGGCGAATACGTCAAGGGCGCTCTGGCCGCGGGAGCAAGTTCGCCCGCCGACGCGAGGCTGATGGAGTTGGCCCGCAGGCCAAAGCTTCGTGACCAGGTCGACCAGCAAACCGCGAAGCTGGTCGCCGTTCCCAACCCTCCCATGGCGGTGGTCAGGTTGCGCGTGCGGGTTCTGGAAGCGCAGGACCGCAAGGTTGAGATGGGAACATTTCTCAACTCCATCGCCAACAGCACCACCTCTATTGAGCAGGCGGAAGAGATTGAAGTGATGGCCGAGCAAGAATCCCTGGAGGCTGTGCGCCAGCACGCGCTGGAAAGGCAGGCGGTGCTTACCACGGATCCGGTCAACCGTTTGCAATTGCGCTATCGGTTGGTGCAGTTGTACGAAAGCCGAAAGGATTTCGAGCCGGCGCGGCAAAATGTTGAGGCGCTTTACCGCGACAGCCCGAAAATCCTGGGCGTCGTGCGTTCGACCGTGGATTTTTACTGGCGGACCAGGAGCAAAGCGCAAGCTATCGCCGTTTTATTGCAGGCGTCGAAGGACGCCTATCCGGATCTGAGCAAACAGTTCGTCTTCGAAGCAGCGCGCAAATCCACCGACGCGGGCCAGTACGCGCAGGCGCGCGACCTGTTGACCGGGCTTCTCAAAACTTCGCCTTACGATGGCCAATACCTGGCGGCCATGGCGGATACGTATGCGCAGGCCGGCGATGATCGTGGATTGCGCCAATTCTATCTGGACAAGATCGCGCTTTTCCGCAGCGCGCCCTTCTCAGGTGACGAGCGGAAGACCAGGATTGCCACGCTGCGCCGGGGATTGGTCCCGGCCCTGACGCGCATGAAGGACTACGCCGGCGCGGTGGATCAGTACGTCGAACTCGTCAACAATTTTCCCGAAGACGTCGGCCTGGTGACCGAGGCGGCCCTCTATGCTCTCCGTTACCAGCGGCAGCAGCAACTTCTCGATGTTTACGCCAGGACGGTCGCACAATCGCCACGCGACTATCGTTGGCCCATGGTGCTGGCGCAAGTCCAGACCGCTCTCGAACAATATCCGGCGGCGATCGACAGTTATGGCAAGGCAATTACGGTCCGGCCCGATCGCGTCGATCTGCGGATCGCCCGCGCCGGCCTCGAAGAACGCCTTATGCGGTTCGACGAAGCGGCCGCCGACTACGAGAGCGTCTATCAACTGGCCTTCAAAGATTCCAAGTGGATGGAAAAAGTTGCCGAGACTAGGGCCCGCCAAGGACGCGCCGACGAAGCGGTCGCAGCCCTGAAGGTCGCGCTCATCGACGTCGGTCCGGACAATGCGGAGAAGTACTTCGAAGTCGCGCGCCGGCTGGAATCATGGGGGATGCTGGCCCAGGCAAGAAGCTTCGCGGAGCAGGGAGTCAGCACCGCCGGAGCCGATTTGCTGACGTCGGCGGGCCTGCAATCCGGAGCGAGAACCTATGCCCGCATCATGACGCGGCTTCGCCAGCACGAAAAAGCCTATGCCACATTGCAGAGCGCCTTGAACGACGCATCATCTGTCTTGCCAGTGTTCAAGGAGCAGATTGCCAGGCAAGGGATAGCCGCGATCACAGACAGGGAATGGCGCGATCGCACCCTGGAAAACCGCGTCCGCATCGCCCGCGAGGGCATGCGCTCAGGGCTGAGCGAAATGGGAGGCGCAGTCTCCAACTACTCTACTCCCGAAGAAAAAGTTGCCTTCGCACAATTCGCCGAGACCAGGCGTGCAGGAATGAGCCTGGCTGACGTTGACGCATTTGCCATCCCTCTGGCACAGAGCGCGGGACTGTCCGAGCTTGAAGCTCGCTGGTGCTACGAGTTGATGATGGATAAGGGAGCGAATTCCTTTGTTCTGCTCTCGCGCATGCAGCCCTTGGTCGAATTGCAGCGGAGGCGTTTGAAGTTCGCCGAGCTGGGCTCGCAGTTGGAACAGTTTGCGCCGCGGATCGAGCCCCAACAAAGATATTCAGTGTGGACCGCTGCCCAGGACGCTTACCAGTCCGCCGGCGATCCCGAGGGCGAGCTGCGGGCTTTCGCCGGAATGCCGTTTGGCAGCGGGGGGCGCGAGCAGCAGATGCGTCTGTTCCACCTGCTGTTGACGCGCCAGCCAAATGAGTTGGTCAAACGCGCCTCCTACTGGACCTCGGTCGGGCAAGACGCCGCTGACTATCTCGTGGCCAACGGCAGTCCCGAGCTGGCGCACTCACTAGTTTCCTTGCGTGGACGAATCCGTACGCCAGTCTGGTCGAAGTCATACGACGCACTGGTCGGTTTCTATTTTGCGGAACGAACCCCGGAAGTGAATGCCGCATTCCTCTCCGTTTTGGGAGACAACACCATTGCTGAGCGTTTGGCCAAGCCCGTGGATCGGTCTCAGCAACTCGCCGGGAACATCTGGTTTTACTATGGCTCGCGCTATGGCGAATACTCTGGCGTGACCAGGCAAGGCCGTCCAGAGGATTTTCTTCCCGCGCTGCTGGAGCAGAGTCCGGGAAGCGTCTCTGGCTACCTGACTGTGGCGGACTATTACGCTGACAGCGGAGACACCGCTCATGCCATCGCAGACTATGAACACACGCTGGAATTGGCGCCAAGCCGGGCTGATGTGCATGATCGCCTGGCTGTCGCCTATTTCAAACAGAGCGCGCACTCCGAGGCGATTGCGCAATGGAAACAGGTTTTCTCTACGCTGGGGCAACAGGTCAAAAGCAATCGGGTGCCGGAAACCTTTTGGGCAGATTTCTCCCGAACCTGCGAAGATCTGCGAAGCAGAAAGCTCTTCAATGATTTGAAACCTGACGTAGATGCGCTGCTGCGCGCATATCTCCACCAGAACGGCAACTACCGCTCGAATGCTCTGCTGCACAGCGTTTATGTTGCGAGTGAAGACCCGGCCGTGGCCACCAACTGGCTGCTGGACCTGGCCTCGGCTGCGGACGACTCCACTACGGTTCTCGCCGACGTAGTGGAGGCCTCATGGATTCCTGTGCGGCAGCGCGCGCCCCTGTATCAGCGCATCCTGCTAGCGAAGCAGGAAACGGTTTCGAAAGCGGAGGGTCTGCAGAAAGAAGGTGCGGAACAAACTTTGCGCTCCTGGCAGGTGCGATGGATAAATTGCCTGGTGGTAACCAGGCAGTATGCGCCGGCTGGAGACGCGATCGCCGCCCTGCCTGAGGAAACGCGCGCTACGGAAGCGTCGGCCATCGTTCCCCTTGAACTGCAGGTCGCGGCGCAGACCGCAACGCTTGATTCCAAGATAGACGGCTATCGCGCCGACCCTCAAGCCGCGCCTGCCGCGGAGGTCTTGCGATTGTCGGCACAGCGGCTGGCTGAATCCGGAGACGAACAGTCAGCGCGCAAAGTGCTCGAGTTCGTTTTCGCTCGCGAGCTCGACGATCATCGGCTTGAAGCCGCGAATTTTCTGGGGCTGGCTGAAATTCGAATTGCCGCCGGCGATACACCAGGTGCAGTGGACTTGCTGCGCCGCCTGGTTGTGGTGGTGGGCAATCCCTTTGAGAACCTCGATCCCGCAGCTGCGCTACTCGAAAAGACAGGCCACAATGCCGAAGCCATCGAGTTCCTTGAACAACTCGCAAGGTCGACGCCGTGGGAGCCTGCCTACCGGCTGCGGCTGGCAAAAGCAAAAATCGCCGCAGGCCAGGACGTGGATTCGGCACAAAACTCCCTCTCAGCTATCGCGTCCGCCGCGGATGGTCCCTATTCTGTGCGAACGCAAGCGGCGCTGGCCCTGGCCGGCATCCGCCCTCCGGTCGAAACCGGAAGCGCGGAGCTGAATCTTCTGGCGTCTGGTGAAAGTGGGCTTGCCGCATCTGCCGCCGACCGGCCCTTCTTCTACGATGCGCGGCTCAGAGCGGCCCAATCCGCCGGCGATGCCCATGTGAAAATTCAATTGCTGGCGAACGCGCTGGCTGACACTGCCACGCATGACGACGCTCGCATCCCACTATTCCGGGCAGCGGCCGGTCTGCATTCCGATGAATTGGCCCGCGGTGCGATTGAGCCTTTCCTGCGCCGGCAATTCCTTAGTTCCATTCCGCGCCCGGTCAGCAGGCAGGAAGAAACGACGCGTGAAGCCGAAAACGATGCCGGCGACGAAGATGTGTCCGGCCAGATGGATGACCCGTTCAAACTGCCAGCCGCACTGCAAGCGCAGGTAGCGATGACCCTGGGTGAAGTGATGATCAGGCTCAACCGCCTGGACGAAGCTTTGCGCTATCTTCAGGTCGCTCGCAATCTGGAGAAAACGCCGGCACGCCGGAAGGAAATCAGCAGCTTGATCACAGAGGTTAGCGCCCGTCTGCGTCGCCAGCGTCTCAATGCAGCGCGACAGCCAATTCTGCACGAGGCGCTGGAGCAGGACCGCCTCGTGCGTCCCAAACTTCCGGCCCGCGCTGCACGACCCGCTAGGACTCCGGCGAAACGAGGGGCCAGCCAATGAGAAAAACAATGCTTGTCCTCCTGATCGCCGGAGTCACCATGGGCCTGGGCTGGGCGGCGTATCAGGCCGCCGCGCGCCCGGAAGCACCGCTGTCCAGATATGTTCCCTCCGGAGCGCTTCTCTATCTGCAGGCAAAAGATTTTTCGGCGCTGTTGGCGGACTGGAACCGATCGCCGCAGAGGCAGGCCTGGCTGGCCGGCAGCAACTATGAAGTCTTCTCCCGTTCACGGCTGCTGTTGCGTTTGAAGGATGCCGGAAAGCAATTCTCCACGGCTGCCGGTCTTCCGGCTGACATGAACTTCCTGTCCCAGGTGTCGGGGAGTGAGAGCGCGTTCGCGCTGTATGACATCGGGAAACTGCAATTCGTTTACATCACACGCTTGCCGTCAGCGAATGCGATGCAGAACCAGCTCTGGCAGACGCGTTCAAAGTTCGAGACTCGCAACGCGGGCGGCGCAACTTTTTATCTGCGCCGCGATCCCGAATCACAGCGCGAAGTGGAGTTCGCCGTCAGCGGAAATTGTCTCCTGCTGGCGACGCGAGAGGACTTGATGGCCGGCGCCCTGCAGTTGATGGTGGGAAGCAAGGACCATGCCATTGAGGCCGACCCTTGGTTTGCCCAGTCCGTGGCCGCGGCGGGTCCTGCCGGAGACCTGCGCATGGTCCTGAACCTGGAGAAAATTGTCCCCAGCCCGTACTTCCGCTCATATTGGGTGCAGCAGAATATTACCGACATGAAAACGTATGCCGCGGCGACTTCCGATCTGTTTCGTTCCGGCAGCGAATACCGCGAGGAACGTGTCCTGCTGAAGAAGCTGGGCGCAGCTACTTCCACCAATGCAGGGGAAGCAGTCTCCGATTTGGTTCGCTTCGTACCAGATGGCGCAGGTTTCTACGAGGCCCAGCCGTGTCCGTCAATCGATCCCTGTCTTGATGCCCTCAAAACCAGAATACTGGCTCCGCATTCAGGGCCAGTTCCGCCGGGGCAAATCGCACCGGAGGCCCAGTTGACCTCTGGTGAAACGGGATCGAGTTCTGATCTGGAAACTCGTATCGACCAGGCTCCGGTGCAGCATTCTCCCGATGCTGAAGGATCCGCTACGCTGAAAAGTCTCATGCAGAAAAGCCAGGTCAATGCAATTCTTCATGTACAGTCCACGGAACGGGACAAGGCCGGTGTTTTCGTGAGCATGCACGCGGCCGTGGTGCTGGCTGGTGGTGCAGACTGGGATGAAGCGTCAGTTCGTAATGCTTTGACCAGTTTCATCCGGCCGATTCTGACGGCCAGCCAGTTGGGAGTGGCCTGGAAGCAGAGCAGTGGTTATTACGAACTCGATGGCTTGCGCCCGCTGGTGGCCGCTGTCCAGGGCAAATATCTGATTGTTTCCGACGATGCGACGCTGGTTAGAAGTATGTTGGCCAACGCGAATCGGAAGTCCGATGCGAAACCTGCCTTGTTTCTGGCAGAATTTAATCACCAGCGCGAAAGGGAAAACTTCGCCCGCTTGACCAGCGTAGTCGATCGGCCGGACCTCAATCCCTCTGGCGCTGGAAGGGCACAAGGCCAACCCCAATTCTTCTCAGAAAATATCGCGAGTCTTAGTACAGCCCTCGCCGCGGTTTCATCGGAAAAGATCGTAGTCCGTGACGCCGGCGACAGAGTGCTGCAGACGGTCACATACCAATGGTCTCAGTAAGCAAGGTCGCGCTGTTGCTGGTGAGCGGAGTCCTGGCGCTATCACCCAGCGCGACCCCGCCGTTTCCAGCCGCCTTCGCCGAAAATACGCTCGCGCCGGGTTTGCTGTTCTCCCAATCTGCCGGCCGAATTCTTGGACGAGAGTTTACCGGCAGCGAAGTCTCGTTCCTCCTGCTGGATGTCCGGACCGGCGCAGTGCTCGCCTCTCGCTGGGACAATCCGGAGAAACCAATCCCCATGGGTTCACTGGTAAAACCCTTCATCGCTCTGGCGTACGGAGAAGAGCACCAGTTTCGCTATCCGGCACATTTATGCCGCGGGACTGCGGGTGGCTGCTGGCTGCCCCATGGCCACGGACAAATCGGTATCAGCGACGCCATTGCTGATTCCTGCAATTCGTACTTTCGGATGCTCACGGCACGCATGACCAGTGCGGATGTCATCCCAGCCGCAGGCAGACTTGGACTCGACCCACCCGCGTCCCAGCTATCGGGGGCGGACCTGATCGGCGTAGGAAATCGGTGGCTCGTCTCGCCGCTACACATGGCGCATGCCTACCTGGAACTCAATCGACGTCGCGACCAGCCCGGTGCGCGCGAAGTGGTGGAGGGAATGGCACTGTCTGCCCGGCAGGGCACGGGCTCCGAAGTTGACCGAGCGTTGCCGCACTCCAGCGCCCTGGTCAAAACTGGCACCGCCGCCTGCACCCATCACGATCGCGCTCCAGGCGACGGCTTCGTGGTCGCGCTGGTGCCGGCCGAGCAGCCAGAGCTGTTGCTGATGGTGCGGGTGCATGGAGTTCCAGGCGCCAGGGCTGCTTTGACCGCGGGGCGCATGTTGCGCCGGATCGAGGAGTGACCCGGAATGTTGGCGAGACTGAGATTCCTTGCATGTCTCCTGCTTGCGACTCAGGCCGTCTGCGCACAGGAAGTCCGCATTGGCGTGCTCGGTCTCTTTCATCCTCGTCAGATCACTCTGCAAGCCGCGCCCGCGCAGGCGGTAATCGTCCACGCCGGGACAAGGAGCTTCATCCTGGAAAGGAGTTCTGGACAGGACACTGCAAAAATCAAACTTTCTGGCGACGGCCTCATATTCCAGATCGGCGATCAGTCAATCGAAACTTCCAGTCTCCGCGCTTCCAGCCGAAGTAATGGTGGCGCCGACTTCGTACTCGACATTCCAGGAAAAATCGCCCGGCGATATCGTGGTGTGCTTGAGATAAAGGCTGCTGCCGGCGCGCTGGTCCCGGTTGTCCAGATGGACATCGAGACGGCGGTGCCTTCAGTGGTTCAGGCGGAGAGCGCACCGGACACGCCTCTGGAAGCATTGAAGGCGCAGGCGGTGGCTACCCGTTCATATTTCATCGCGGCTCGCGCTCGTCATCACGAATTTGATTTCTGTGACACCACTCATTGCCAGTTCCTGCGCCAGCCGCCGCCTACGGACAGTGACGCTTCCCACGCCGCGAAGGCTACGCAGGGCCTGGTCCTGGCCTATCGTGACCAGGCTGTGGCGGCAATGTTCACCCGCACCTGCGGCGGACGCACTCGCACTCCGCAGGAAGTGGGCCTGTCGAGTCACGGCTATCCGTATTTCCCCGTGGTCTGTGACTACTGTCTCCGCCATCCATCGAACTGGGTGCGTCGGGTCTCAGCGTCCGAGGCTGCTGAACTGCGCGAACACGGAGAGGCTTCCCGGCTGGCTGTGGATCGTCGCCTCGGTTGGGACGCGGTGCCCAGCAACAACTTTGCGGCTCACCTTGAGCCGCAGGGCGTCATCCTCGAAGGCAGAGGCGAGGGGCACGGCATCGGTATGTGCCAGGCAGGAGCGAAAGCCATGGCCCAGGCGGGAGCCAGCTTCCGCGAGATCCTGGATCACTACTATCCCAACACCATGCTGGTGGACCGATCGACCAAGTGACGCGTCCACTTCGCGCGCAGGATCACCGCTCGCGATCATATAGGCCTGTGGTAACTTGATCGGGGCAAGTCCGCCGTCTGACGAGATTGGCTTGGTCAGGCCGGACAACGACTCTTTCAGGCTCATTCTTGGATCCGGTCAAACCTCGGCAGCTGCTCGGAGTATTCGACGCCACCATGATCGTCATGGGCGGCATCGTCGGCTCCGGCATCTTTATCAATCCTTACGTCGTCGCCCTGCGCGTGCACACTCCGTTTTTGATTCTTGGTGTCTGGCTCCTGGGTGGAGGACTTGCCCTGCTCGGCGCTTTCATTTGGGCGGAGCTGGCATCCCGCTTGCCGGGTGCGGGTGGACAATACCTTTACTTGCGCGAGGCCTACCATCCTTCGGTCGCGTTCATTTATGGTTGGGTCCTTCTCTTAGTGACGCAGACCGGCGGAATGGCAGCGGTGGCAGTCACGTTTAGCCGCTACTATCGCGAGATTACCGGGCTCTCCGCCGGCGATGGACCGATCGCAGCCGGAACCTTGCTGGGTTTGACGGCGATTAATTGCTTTGGCGTGCGTGCCGGCAGCAATGTGCAAAGTGTGCTCATGCTGCTCAAGGCCACCGCGATTGCCGCCATGGTCGTGGTGGGAATCCTCTGGGGCGGCGGCACGGTGCACGCCTTACCCTTGCTCGACCGCCCGGTTTCGCTGGGACTTGGCAGCGCGATAGGCGCCGCCATGATTCCTGTGGCCTTCGCCTACGGCGGTTGGCAGACCGCAAGCTTCGTGGCGGGCGAGATGCGCGATCCCCGCCGCGATCTCTCCCGCGGGCTGGTCATTGGCGTGATCGGCGTAGTGGTCCTCTATCTGGCAGTCAATTTTGTTTGCGTGCGTGTGCTCGGTCCGGACGGGCTGGCTGCCACCCGCATTCCCGCATCCGCTGTGATGCGCGCCGCACTGGGTGAGCGCGGCGCGCAGTGGATTGCATTCGGCATCGCCATTTCCACCCTTGGTTTCCTGAGTCAGGGAATTCTGACCGCGCCGCGGGTTTACTACGCCATGGCCCGCGATGGCCTCTTCTTCAAGAGCGTAGGCTGGCTTTCTCCTCGCACCGGAGTTCCGGTTGTGGCCATCGTGTTGCAAGGCGTGACTGCCACCGTGATCGCTCTCTCCGGACGCTACGAGCAGATCTTGAACTACGTGATCTCCGTGGATTTCATCTCTTTCGGCTTGACGGCCGCGTCGCTGTTTGTGTTTCGGCGAAGGGTTGCGGATTTCCCTGAGAAGCTGTATCTGGCTCCGGGTCATCCTTACACTACAGGGCTTTTCGTGCTGGCCTGTGTTGCCATCGTGCTCACCACCGTCGCCACTTTTCCGGCAAATTCTGCCATCGGCCTGGTCATTCTGCTGGCCGGCTTCCCGGTATATTTGTACTGGAGCCGCAGTGCGCGGCAAAATCCTCCGGCGCCGAACCTATGAGACATCGACACTCCGATTACATGCTGTGGGCAAAAACCCAGGGCCGCGCCAAGTACAATCTCGCGACCAGCGGCGTGGGTTCGTTTCCTCTGCGCGAGCTTCCGGTAACCATCGATGAACTGGAGATCAACGGTGACAGCACCTATGGCTACGCTCTTCTGCAGAACGCTATCGCGAAGAAATGCGGCGTCGATCCGGAATGCGTCGTGGCCGCTGCGGGCACCTCCATGGCCAATCATCTCGCCATGGCCGCGCTGATCGATCCCGGCGATGAGGTGGTCATCGAACAACCTACCTATGAGTTGCTTACTTCAACGCTTTTGTATTTGGGCGCGGCAGTAAAGACTTTTGTCCGCGACGAAGACAACGGGTATGCACTCGATCCGGCTGAAGTCCGTCGTGCGATCACACCGAAGACCAAACTAATTGTGCTCACCAACCTGCATAATCCCAGCAGCGTTTTGGCTCCCGATTCCGTGTTGCGTGAAACCGGAGACCTGGCGTGCAGTATAGGAGCGCGCGTGCTGGTCGATGAAGTCTATCTCGACGCGGTTTACAGCAACACTCCGAAGACCGCCTATCTTCTGGGGCCGGAGTTCATCGTCACCAGCAGTTTGACCAAGGTGTACGGCCTGAGCGGCCTGCGCTGTGGCTGGATCCTGGCAGAGCCCGACCTGGCTCGCGCCATGTGGCGGCTGAACGACCTGTTTGCCTCCATCCCGGCCCATCCTGCCGAACTGTTGAGTGTTGTGGCGCTGGAAAATCTTGACCAGATCCGCGAGCGTGCACGCAAGATTGTAGAAGCCGACCGCGCGCTGTTGAGGGATTTCCTCACCAGACAGAAAGGCATCTTCGCTCCGCGCACTGAATTTGGAACAACTGCCATCCTCCGCCTTGCCGAGGGCAACGTGAATGATTTCCTCGCCCGGCTGCGCACCCACTATGAGACCTCAGCCGTGCCCGGACATTTCTTCGGCCTGCCGAACCATTTCCGTATCGGCATGGGAGTGGACACGGAAATGTTTGGTGAGGGATTGCAAAGAATAGGACGCGCGCTAGGTTCCCCGTAGCGCCGGCGTCTCGCCGGCGGTCCGGCGGGCGTCCCGCCCGCCGCCGGAGAAAGCTTCGTCGTGAGGGAAACTGGAATCCCATGCGCTTGTACCCATGAGGCGGCGGGACGCCGGCGCTACAAGGTCAATCACGTTCAACGGGAGGCAGGGAACGTCGCGCTACCGCAGGCGCATCGAGCGGGGCCTCGACCGGCAGCGGAATCTCCAGAGTACCAATGTGGCTGTCGGCCACGTCCTCCACTCCCAGGCGCAAGGCCACGCTCTTGAGTGGAACATCAATTTCCTGATGCACACGCACGCCCCCTAGCTGAATATCGCGAAAGGTCTCCGGCTTCAGATCGGCGGCCACCTGGCTGATCTGGCTTGCCACCAATACTCCCTCATCGTCGAAGGCCGTCGCCATGAAATTGATGACATCGTGATAGGTCCCATCCGGCATGGGATTGAAGCGCAGATCTGCTGGAGTCACCGCATAGTCGATGGCGTAAAGTTGCATCGCGACCGGCTCCGTTTCCCCCTTTCGCTTCTTTTTGGCCGCCTTGTCGCTCAGGGCGGGCGCATCCTTCACCATTCTGGGCTTGCCCAGCGGAATTACCTTTGCCCCGAACACGATCTGCCGGGACTGGGGCGATCCCTGCTGCATGGCGGCCATGGCCAGGCTCGAAGCCAGATCTTTCTCCGGCTTGGCCATGGCACGGGGATCGACCGCGTAATAGCCGCTGCGATAGGCCATGTGATACTTCGTCCCGGCCAGCGAGACTTTCACTTTGCGAAACGATCCGTCGTAGTTCTTGTTAGCCGGCGTATACGAGAGTGCATAGTAGTTCGCGCCTTCCTCGTTTGCCGCGTCTATCGCCTTGGCGATGCCGTTAGTGTTGTAGAAGGCGCGTCCGCCTGTTTCCGCCGCCAGTTTATCCATGGTGGCGTGTTCCCCCATCTGGGCCAGGCCGAACTGGTCAGCCGAGGCTTGCATCGCGGCGATCGGCACCGCGTTGCTGGCGTTGCGTTTGCCCAAGGCGAAGTCTCCTCCTCCGCCCCGGCCTGCGGGCCCGGTAGGGGTTGACCCCTGCATGGACAAGGGCGCGAGTGTGTCGTTGCTGGTAGCGCTGAACAACGGGTCCGTCACCAGTCCCCGGACGTCCACCGGATAGACGGCTACGTGCGCCTCGGCAAAGAGGTTTGAGACTCGCTTCACATTGTCGCTGTAGTTCCGCGCCTGAATGAAAGGGTCCTGCCCGCTGGTGTCGGGAGAGATTCCCAGGGTGAAGGAGCCCGACAACCATACCAGGTTCTTGCGTCCTGGAATGCCGGATAGATAGCGCGCCAACTGGGCAAAGGCGTCCACGGTAACCATCATTCGCCGGTCTGCGTCCACCACCCGGGCCTCCGACTGCTGCAACTCAATCGCCTGTACAAAAAAGTCCAGGTTGGGAACAAATTTTGCAGTAGCCTGTCCCGCTTCCATCGAGATCGGCGCCGCATCGGAATCGAGCACAGACTTATTGCGGAACGATGCCTTCTTGCTGTGGGCGGAGGGCAGCAGAATACGTTCGTCGCTGGTGAAGCCCTGGATCATCTGCAGTTTGTTGCTCAGCGTGCACAAGGCGAATTGCGCATCCGCCGGCTTGGTCTTCAAAAATTTGATGAGTTGGCCTTGGGCATAGGTCTGGTCTGCCATCGGCGTGTTAAGTAGATCGAGCAGGACCACGGTCACTGAACCAGGTTCCGACGGCTGGGTGTAGTTGGAAAAGACATTTGGGGAAAGCTTCGCCGCCTCCGTTTGCGGCGGAGGCGGTGGCGGAGCCTGCTCTCGCGAATACTCCCGGAAGTGCCGCAGCGCCTGCG
This sequence comes from Terriglobia bacterium, assembly GCA_963758435.1. Lineage (GTDB taxonomy): Bacteria > Acidobacteriota > Terriglobia > Terriglobales > Acidobacteriaceae > JAIQFF01. The sequence continues at coordinate 829,988 of CAVWVN010000003.1, forward strand.
CTTTTCCATCTTCGCCGATTGTGAAATCGCCCTGTTGCAAGCCTTTCACCACGTGGCCCCGGGAGTCGGTTACAACCACGTCTAACGCCACCACCTGGGTGCCGGTTCGGAAAGTCAATGTAGGGGAACCGGAGCTTGCACCGCCTTCGGCGCGAGGCACCGCGCTTGCGCCGGCAGCAGGAGTCGCAAATGCTGCCGTCGATCGAAGCGCCGCAGCTTTTGTCAAATCTGCCGCCGCGGGTGGGGAAGTCGAAGCCGTACTGGCAGGCTCCGGCACACCCGAATCGCCGGCGGCCGAAATCTCGATCGTTTCAGGAGCGGGTTCGCCATTGTTCCGCGGCGGAGGCAAGTACAAGCCAGGCGTATCGTCTTTGATGGCGAGATGTTTCGTACGCTCGTCAGCGGACATTTCCCGCAGGAAATAAATGTTCAGCGTAGCTGCCTGCAAGACCGCCAGTTGTCTTCCGTCCGGGGAGAGTGCGTAGTTCACCCCGTCGAGAACTGGCGGCGCCACTCGAACCGAGAGCACCGAACTGCCGCCAGCCGTATCGAAGACCTGAACTGTCTGTTCCAGCCCATCCTGCTCTGGCCCATCTCCGCCCGCGGGTGCGGCGTCTGACAAGACCGTGAGTGAACTGGCGGCAAAGCGACTGCCATCTGCGCTGTCGCTCACCGCCGGCGTATACCGGCACTCGCTCCAGCGCTGCTTCCACAAGTGAGTTCCCGTCACCGTGAATGCGCTGACGATGTAGTCGTTCCCGGAGAGTGCGCAGCGGCCGACCAGCATTGTGTTCGCGCTGCTGTAGAGAATGTTTGGCGGGCGCCGAGCTCTCACCCGAGTGATACTGACGCGATCGCGCACCGCCGGGCCGAAGCGAACCAGCCACACCCCTCCGTAATTCCGCACATCACTGAAGCCTGATTCGGTCGCCTGCAGATTGATCGTGCCCTGCGAGTCGATGACTCGCTGTACAGACATGGATGTGGAATCGAGGAAGCTAATTCTCGCCCGGACTTTGTCCCTGGACTGGCTGTCCTTTGAGGCGGCGGGCCCCTTTGTTTCCGTGATGATCTGCTTTCCGCCCGGCGTCACCGTCACCCAAAGCAGCTCCTGGGGAGAGTCCAGGAGCAGTTTTTCCTCAAGGTCGGCGTTGACCTCGTAAAGCCGGTTGAGGCGTCGCAACAGAATTCGCCCCTGTCCTAACTCCCAGAGATAGCGTCGCGTGTCGTGCAGATACCACTCCGCCTGCCTGACCACCTTTCCACTGGGAACTTCCAGGACCGCGACATGCATCAGCCGGTCATCGTGAGTCGGCGGACAATCAGGCTGGCGCGTGAACAGCTTCTTCGGATTGAAAGTCAGCAGAATATGGCGGGCGTCCAGAAAATTCAGCGAAACGTTGGGAGTGCCAGATAACCGGGCACCGCGGGAAAGGCCCAAGTACTCCGCTGCAGCCAGGTCAATTTGAACATCGGGTTTGGTGGAGATATCGCTGTCGTTCTGCTGCGCAAACCCGGGCAGTGAGCAGGCAAGCAACCAAAGCAGAATCGCCCAGGCGCAGAGCCGGCCCGGACAAGAACCGGCCACCCAATCCAGCCGGGCCCTTACCTCGCGTCTACACCGGTTTGCGAAGCCTGTAACCATCCCCGGATCCTTGCAGCCCGACCGCCGAGTCGGTAGTTTAGCCTATCCCCCGCCCATTTATGTCAGCACCAGGACAAGCGGGAACATAAAGGAGCGACCTGACATCTGTTGCGAGAATCCTGGGGGGATTGTGTTTAGAATCCAATAGGTAAATATATTCATTTTGCTTGACAGTCTGAGGCGCGGCTGGTTAAAGTTGCGCCGCAAAATGACTTGGCCATTTTTCGGCAGAGGGGCTCGTCTGGAGACTCTAGCTCGCTTCCGGATGCCTCTCATTCCTCACAAACTAAAGCGGCCTGGCTTGATCTTCCTTCGTAGATACACTCCCCACGCCGCGTACAGGAAGGACATCTCGACATGAAACGACAGCGCGCCCTGTTACTCCGCGTGATGGCTACTGGAATCGTACTGCTTGCCATGGCTGGGTTAAGCATCGGCCAGGGTTCGAGCGACACCCTGGAGCAAGGTTTTCGCCAGCCGCCAAACGCTGCGCAGCCAATGGTCTGGTGGCACTGGATGAATGGCAATATCAGCAAGGAAGGCATCAAGCTGGATTTGGAGTGGATGCATCGCGTGCACCTGAGAGGATTTCAGAACTTCGATGCCGCCCTGGCCACGCCCCAAGTGGTGGACCACCGTCTGGCATACATGACGCCGGAGTGGAAGGACGCTTTCAAGTATGCGACCACCCTCGCCGATCAGCTGGGAATGGAAGAAGCCATCGCCGGTTCGCCGGGTTGGAGCGAGACCGGTGGTCCATGGGTGCCAGCATCGCAGGGAATGAAGAAGTATGTATGGAGTGAGACGTTAGTGGAAGGCGGGAAGCCATTCACGGGCACGCTGGCTCATCCGCCGTCCAACACCGGGGCGTTTCAGGACATTGGTGTTCGCGATGCTCTCGCTGCGCCGGCGGGCGCCCCCAAGCCCCCTGAGTTCTACGCTGACGCTGCAGTGATCGCGTACCGCAAGCCTTCGGATGATGTGTCAGTGGAGTCGTTGCACCCTAAAGTGACGGCCAGCGCGGGAAATCCTGATGCCGCCATGCTCGACGATGGCGACCTGGAAAAGACGACGAGGCTTCCGATCCCCAAACTCGGCGAGAGCAGCTGGATCCAGTACGAATTCGCGCAGCCGCAAACCATTCGTTCCCTCAGCATCGTGACCAAAGGCGTGGACTTCATCACGGCCATGGTGGCCGGCATCGCTGACCCTGAAAAGTCGTTGGAAGCGAGCGATGATGGACAAACCTTCCACTTGGTTGTGAAGGTGCCCGAGGGCGGCGCCCCCGAGCATACGCTTTCGTTTCCGCCGGTAACGGCGAAGTTTTTCCGAGTCACGTTCAAGCGTAACCCACCGCCTCCTGCACCGGCGTGGGCCAGCGGCATCGATCCAGAATCTCTGGGAATCAAGATCGGCGCGCCTCCAACCGACTATGAAATTGCCGAGTTGGCCTTGCATCCGGGAGCGCGGGTCAACCGCTTCGAAGAAAAAGCGGCTTTCACTCCGGTACCGGATATCTACGAGTTCGCCACCCCGCCGGTGCCAGCGACAGAAGTCGTTTCAAAATCCGATGTGGTCGACTTGACGTCGAAGATGCGACCCGACGGCACGCTCGACTGGACACCGCCTGCAGGGAACTGGGTCGTGTTGCGTTTCGGATATTCGCTGTTGGGAATCACCAACCATCCGGCAACCGCGGAAGCCACCGGCCTTGAGGTCGACAAACTGAACCGCGCCTACGTGAAAAACTATATGGACCACTATCTCGACAGCTACAAAGAGACGGTGGGTGCGGATTACATGGGCAAGCGCGGTATCCGCTATGTCATTACCGATAGTTGGGAGGCGGGTTCGCAAAACTGGACCGACGACATGATTGCCCAGTTCAAGAAGCGGCGCGGCTACGATCCGGCGCCCTGGATGCCGGTCCTCACCGGACAGGTGGTCGAAAGCGCCCAAGCCAGCGATCAGTTTCTGTGGGATTTCCGTAAGACGATTGCAGATTTGATTGCGGACGAACACTACGGCCAGGTGCAGGAGTCCCTCAAAGAACGGGGTATCGGCCATTATTCGGAATCGCACGAGAGTGGACGCGCGTTCGTTGCCGATGGCATGGAAGTGAAGAAGCTGGCCGACATTCCGATGAGTGCGATGTGGACGCAAGTGCCAGGAGTGAACAAGGAACAATACGGCTACAACGCGGATGATCGCGAGTCCGCGTCCGTGGCCCATATCTATGGGCAGAATCTAGTGGCGGCAGAATCCCTGACGGCGGCGGCCGCGCCCTGGGCATGGTCACCGGCGACCCTGAAGCCGACCGCCGACCAGGAGATGCTGAACGGCATCAACCGTTTCGTGATTCACGAATCCGCACACCAGCCTCTGATCGACAAGGCTCCGGGCCTGACCCTGGGGCCGTTCGGACAGTGGTTCAATCGCAATGAAACCTGGGCCGAGCAGGCCGGGACGTGGACAGACTACCTGGCCCGCAGTTCCTACCTGCTGCAGCAAGGCCGCTTTGCCGCGGACGTAATTTATTTCTACGGCGAGGACTCCAACATCACTGCGATTTTTAACGATAAGTCACCCGATATGCCACCGGGTTACGGCTTCGACTACATCAATGCCGATGGTCTGATTCACGAATTGAGCGTAACCGCCGGACGAATTACCACCAAAAGCGGGATGAACTACCGCATCATGGCGCTGGATCCTTACAGCAAGCACATGTCGCTGCCGGTGCTGCGCGCAATCTACAAACTTGTGGAAGAAGGCGCCGTAGTGGCAGGTGAAAAACCGACCGACACACCAAGCCTGGCTGATGATGCCGCCGAATTCAAAAAACTGAATGACCAACTGTTCGGCGATGGAACCGGCGTACACTCCGTGGGTAAAGGCAGAGTGTATGCGGGACGGAACGCCGGAGCCGCGCTGAAGGCGTTGAGTGTGCATCCGGATTTTGACCACACCAAGACGGAGAGCGATACCCGCGTTCTGTTTGTGCATCGCAAACTGCCCGATGCGGATATCTACTTCCTCGACAATCGCAATGACCGCGACGAGACGGTAGAGGCAAGCTTCCGGGTGACCGGCAGGGTTCCAGAGTTGTGGTACGCCGAAACCGGGAAATCGAAGCCAGCCTCGTACAGCATTGCCGACGGCAGAACGACGGTCCCGTTGCACTTTGAACCGTGGGGCACGGTGTTTGTCGTCTTCCGCAAGGCTGCCAAGGCCACGTCTCTCGTCTTACCCAAGCCAGAGGAAGCCGAACTGGCGACCGTGGATGGCTCCTGGAAGGTTAGCTTCCAGCCGGGCCGTGGTGCGCCGGCGTCGGTCACTCTGGACAAGCTCACTTCGTGGAGCGATAGCGAAGACAAGGGTGTGAAGTATTTCTCCGGAATCGGCACCTACACCAAGGCCATCCAGGCATCCTCGGACTGGTTCAAGCATGGCGCCACGCTATGGATGGATCTGGGTGATGTCAAAAATCTGGCCGAAGTCACGGTGAATGGAAAGTCCCTCGGCATCGTTTGGCACGCGCCGTACCGGGTGGATGTGGGCGACGCCCTGAAGCCGGGTGCGAACGAGGTGACCGTCAAGGTGACCAATGCCTGGGTCAACCGGCTGATCGGTGATCAACAGCCGAACGCAACCACCAAATATACGTTTGCGGATGTGAAGCCTTACAAGGCGAATTCGCCGTTGCTGCCGTCGGGACTTCTCGGGCCAGTGAAGATCGAAAGAGTGACGAGCCAATAAAGGCTTGTCATCCTGAGCCCAGTCGAAGGAACCTGTGAGCCGAGGAGTTCCAGCTCCACAGGAGTCCCTTGACCTCTAATCACCGGGCGCGCTTCGTCCGCGACGAAGCAGTTCGCTGTAATGATGGGGGCCAAACGTCTCCGCGAGGCTGGACGGGCGGGACGCCCGTCCTCCATGCTTATGCGTAGGTGGTCACGGAGACCGCGTTGCGCTCCTTGCGCTGCGCTGTGATTGTCTCAAGATATCCGCTGTCCCGGAAGGCTTGCATGGGGTCTTCCGGCAGCCCATGGCTGCGCCGCCATTCGCGGATCGCCGGGCGCACGTCATACCAGAATGCACCGCGCAGGGTTTCCTCGGCTTCGACCAGCGAACAGCTTTGCTGCAACGGCGCCAGACGCGCATGATCGACGATTGCCGCCTTGGCATACAGCTCCTGTGCGGTGCAGACGGTTTGAATCATGGCCTCCATCTTGCCCTTCAGGTTGTGACTCTGATCGACCATATAGGCGACGTCTGCAGGCTTCCCGGTTTCCCAGGCGAAGTTGTGGATCTCGTGAAAGATTCGGAATATCTGGTAGGGATCGATTGATCCGAGTGTCAGATCATCGTCGGCATATCTGCGGTCGTTGAAATGGAAACCACCGATCATGCCGTGGTGTAAAAGCCAGGCCACGATCTGCTCGATATTCTGAGCCTGATAATGGTGGCCGGTGTCCACCAGCACGTAGGCCTGTGGTCCGGCGGTCTTGGCTAACAGGAAGGCCATGCCCCAGTCAGCAACGTCGGTGTGATAAAACGCCGGCTCGAACGGCTTGTACTCGATCAGCAGACGTTGCTTGGGATTGAGTCCGGCGTGGACTTTCTTCAGCGCTTCTTCGAACCATCCGACTCTGTGTCGAATACTCTGCGTGCCGGGATAGTTCGAGCCATCTGCGAACCAGGGTGAAACGTCACGACAATCGAGAGCATCGGCGATGGCCACGCAGTCCAGAATGTGATCGAGGGCCCGTTTGCGGATTGCCGGATCGGGGTTGCCCACCGATCCATGCTTGTATTCCTGGTCCTGAAAGACATTGGGATTGATGGAACCTGGCTGTACTCCATATTTTTCGGCCAAATGTTTCACCTGGGGGATGTCCTTCAACCCGTTCGGCAAGTCCCACTGCACATGCAATGCCACCGTAGGACATGCACCGGTCAAGGCATGCACCTGCCCCGCGTCGCTAAACTTGTCTTCCAGGGTGACCGCGGCCGCGAGCTGGATGAACTTTCCGAAGCGGGTCCCAGTGTTGGCAAAACCCCAGGAGGGCAGCTCGATATTAAAATTGTCAAGCGCACGGTGTATCAATACTTCCGGTTTATCCGTCATGCCAGTGCCTTTCCGGGGGTCTTTGAATTTCTTCTATATTATTTCGGCGTGACAGCCTTTCTTTTTCCTCCATCTCAGAAGGGATGGGCAACGCCGATAAAACGCTGTTCCATTCAGCCACGGGATTCGCGGCGACTCCTGGTTTAAGAGTGTCGATGCACCGGCGCAGCAGCCACACGCCGTGGCCCTCGTTGCAGGCCGTATTGGGGAAGAAGCGCACCAGGCGAAGTTCGGGTTGATCGACGATCCAGCGTAACCGGGACACTCGACAGCTCTCGGCGCCCAGGTCCACCCCCGGGAGAGGCGGACCCTGCGTTCGAGCCCGATCACCAGAAACAGCCTTCATCTCAGAAAAGCCTCGGTTAGTCCTCCATCCACGGGAACAATGTGGCCGGTGGTGCAGGGTGATTTTGGTCCCGCCAGAAACAGAATTGCCTCGGCGCAATCTCTAGGGTCGATGGGCCGGTGTGTAAGCGTGCGCTTGGCGTAAAACTCGGCGAGCAGAGTGCGCAACTGCTCATCGCCGGCAGAATCCTGGTAGGGGACCTCATATTTCTTCAGTGACGCGATCACACGGTCACGCGGAAACATGGTCGATCCCTTGATCACGGTGGCCGGGCTAATGCCGTTAACTCGAATTTTCGGAGAAAGCGAAATCGCCAGTTCGCGTACCAGGTGGCTGAGCGCAGCCTTGCTCACGTCGTAGGCTTCGCTGCCACGCTTGGGCACGACGGCGTTGGCCGAACTGGTCAGCACGATCGCGGCGTCCAGATTCTGGTCCTTCAATATGCGGGCCGCTTCATCTGCCAAAAGATAATTTGCGGTCACATTGATATCGAGCGTCACTCCCCACTGCTCGTCGCTGATTTGCCCGTCCTTCGATGAAGGGAAGAGCGCGGCGGTGTTGATCAGCAGGTCGAGCCCGCCGTAGACCCCCACCAGTTCACGCAAGCTTTGCCGGATTACGTCGCGGCGGCGAATGTCCACAGCCACCGCAATGGCACCCTCTTTTCCCCCCACCGCCCTGGATTCTTCCGCCACTTTTCCGGCGGCCTCATGATCACGGTCAGCGACCACGACGTGCGCTCCGCGCTCCGCCGCCAGCAGGGCGACCTCGCGGCCAATCCCGCTGCCGCCGCCCACGATCAGGACCACATGCCGGCTGAGTTCTTTCTCCGGGGGTTGCCGGCGAATCTTGGCTTCCTCCAGTTTCCAGTATTCAATGCGGAAAGCTTCCGAAGGTGGTAGCGCCACATAGTTCGCGTGGACAGTAAAGGCACTCGTCGGTGCGGCGGCGCCCGCCTGGGGTAATTCCGTGGGCGTTTTCCCCGTATCCAGGGAAGTCGCACCCTCCATCACATGAATCGCGTTGATGTAGAACTCGCCGGTAAGGCGGGCCTCTGTCTTGTTCTTGCCAAAACTGAACATGCCGATGCCGGGTATCAAAACTACAGTGGGATTGGCATCACGCATGGCAGGAGAATCGGGCAACGCGAACGACTTGTAGTATTCCGCATACTCTTTGCGGTAATTCTTCAGCGCGGAATTAATCTGCTCTCGCAGTCCCTGCACGCTAGCAGCCGGCTGCCAGGGAACAAACAGGGGTCGCACTTTGGTGCGGATAAAGTGGTCGGGGCAACTGGTGCCCAGATGTGCCAACTGCTCCGCCTCTGCCGAATTTACAAAGCGCAGAACTTCCGGAAGGTCGCTGAAATTGCCGATCAAGCGCCGTGCGCCCGAAACTTGGCCGCGCAGGAACGGAAAAATGTCGAGTGCCAGATCGCCGCGATTTTCCAGTGCGTGATGCCGCGCGCCGCCGAACAAACCTGCGCCCTTCTTCTCTACGTGCTCGACCACGAATTGTCCCAACTGGTCGATGATCGAAATTGTGTTTTCGTAGCACTCCTGCTGTGTGTTGCCCCAGGTAAACAGACCGTGACCGCCCAATACAACTCCGTCACAGTCAGGGCTCTCCTGTACTGCGCGCCGCAACATCATGGCCAATTCGAAGCCCGGACGCTGCCAGGGCACCCAGATCAGATGGTGATCAAACAAGCGATTGAACTCTTCCATCTTTTCCCGGCCATTGGCTGAGGCCGCCAGAGCAATTCCCCAGTCAGGATGTAAGTGATCGATGTGGGGAAAAGGCAGGAAGCCATGCAGAGGCGTGTCAATGGAAGCCGCCACGCTGTTTTTCCCGAAGGCACATAGCGGATACAGGTCCACCATTTCGTCTTCGTATTCGGCGCCGCGATACTTGTGTTCCAGCCCGCGGAGTTTTTCGGAATACAGCGCCGCCAGTCCGCTCAACTTGATGCTGCCCAGATCGCCGCCGCTGCCCTTGATCCACAAGACTTCTTCCTGCTTGCCGCTGAGAGGATCGACTTGCATGATCTTGGAGCTGGTGTTGCCTCCACCAAAGTTGGTGATGCGCAGGTCAGAGCCCAACAGATTGGAACGGTAACGCAGCTGTTCGGGTGAATCGAGGCCGCGGGCTACCTGCTCATCCCATCGGTCCTCTAGGTAGCGCAAGCTTGTTTTGACCTGCATGAGAGTGCTCTCAGCGGAAAAAGTGTGCCGGCACGCGGGCTGTCTCATGAAACCCAAACCGCCGACCCGCGCCGGAAGTGCAGCTATCATACTCCAGCAATGCAATAGGGCAACAATTTCTATTAGTGAATTGTCGGGCGTTGAACGGGCTCCGGATCACTTGGCTACGCTGTCTTACTGCTCTGGCTCGCCCAGGAACCGGTCACCATCTTGTGTTCCACATAATTGTAAGGCGCGACGCGATGGCCGCTGAGGAGCGATAAACCGAGATGAATTAGCCGGGGCCCGTAGCTTTGGGCCTCGTGCGAAACCGAGCCGATCAACGGGCTATCCGGGCGAGAGATTTCTTCCAGCGCCTCAGGAATACAGTCCTGCCCCACGATGGCAACGTAGGTTTCGCGCTTGAGCTCGCGTACAGCTTGTACGGCGCCCAGGGCGCTGGTGTCGGTTGTGGCTGCGATCAGGATACCGCGGTCTTTGGGATGACGTTTCAGAAAGTCGAGTACCAGTTGACAGCTTCGATCTCGTAAGCCACGGGCGTCCATGCGGACCAGGAATTCGGCCGGAATGCCTGGCAGACGCGAGCGAATGGCTTCAAAAGCGCCAGTCACGCGACTCTGTACCAAGGGACCTGCTTCGTCGATGTCCAATCCCAGAGCCCAGCGCACCTTACCGTCCCACTTTTTCTTGGCATACTGGGCCAGGCATTCCCCGGCCTCGAAGCCTACGCGGTAGTTGTTCACCCCAAAGAAAGTCGCATGCGGGTGCGGTATGTCCACCGCAATCAGCGGGATACCTGCGGCATCGATCTTGTCCGCCAGCACCGGCGCAACATGCTGGTCGATCTGAAATTCGATCACCAGATCGACCCGGTTGCGTACGAATTCGTCGGCATTGTGCAAGGCGGTGGAACCGTCGTAGCGATTGTCCAGCACGATCAGGTCAACACCGGCGGCGGAAGAAGCCGCCTTCAGGCTGTCCGTTACCGCTTCCGAAAAAGGCATCTCCGCCGATTGACTGCCAAATCCGAAGCGCGCTTTCTTGGGACGCGCCACCAGACGATAGAGCCCGTCCTGCGACTGCGCCAAATAGCCGCGATGCACAAACGTTTTCAGAATGCGGTAGACAGTTGTTTTGGAGATATTGGTTCGCTGGTAGATGGCTTCGAGAGCCAGAGGACCCTGCTCATTCTGCAGGAGCTCGAGAATGTCGAGCGCTTTCGAGAGTACCGGGATCAAGTAAAGCCGCTTGGGAGCTGAACGTGTCAACGCGTTGACCTCAGTGAAACCGTTCAATCCTAAAGACTATAGCTTGGACCGCTACATTTGTCCTGCAGAGGACACTGCGAACCATAACTTGTCGGGGGCCCCACGACAGGGTTCGACACCTTCAACACTTCGAGTTCGACTTGCGGTCTGTTTTGCAAGCGGAACCCGAAAGTTCAATAGAGAAATAAGTTCACTATTTTCTTGACAACGAATATTGACCGTCGCTAAAGTGCGCGGAGTCCGATAGGGATTCTTGCGCGGCAGTGTTTCCCTGTCAGGTCCATGTCGACCGCACACATGCCCGAGAGGCACAGGAGGAATGCGACCATGAGAGTCCACAGTCTGGTGGTGTGTCTGTTTGTCGTACTGTCGGCGGGCTTGCTCTACGGCCAGGGCGGCGCCAACGGCACCATCCTGGGAACGGTGACTGACAGTTCAGGCGCGGTCGTGGGCAACGCGAAAGTCGACGTTACCAATACCGCCACCGGCGTCGCCAGCCATATCGAAACCAGCGTGAACGGAGACTTTACCGCCCCCTACCTCGCCCCCGGAACCTACCGTGTTACTGTCCAGGCCGCCGGTTTCCAAAAGGCTGTGGCTGACAACATCCTCCTGGCGGTTGCGCAACAGGCCCGCGTGAATATTGTCATGAAGCCCGGCCAGGTTTCGGAAACCATCGAAGTACAGGCGAATCCCGTTTCGCTGGACACGGATAGCGCGGCGGTTTCACAACTCATCAGCCAGAAGCAGGTGGAGCAACTTCCGCTGAACGGACGCAACTTTCTGAACTTGCTCTTCATCGGCGCCGGAGCCGTGCAGACCACCGGCGAACAGGGCCAGATGAGACAGGGAGAAGGCAACGCCATCAGCATCAATGGTGGCCGGCCCACCTCCAACAACTACACGCTGGACGGGCTGGTCAACACGGACACCGCCTTGAACACTCCCGCTGTCATTCTGTCCCAGGATGCGATTCAGGAATTCAAAGTGCAGAGCGAAACCTACTCTGCCGAATATGGCTTCAGCGCCAATCAGGTGAACATCGTAAGCAAGAGCGGAACCAATCAACTCCACGGCACCGCATTCGAATTCTTGCGGAATGATGCCTTTGATGCGAAGGCTCCATTCCAGTCGGCGATTCCTGAACTACGCCAGAATCAGTTCGGCTTTGTGTTAGGCGGGCCCATCTACATTCCGAAAGTGTACGACGGGCGCAACAAAACCTTCTTCCTGGTCAATTACGAAGGCTGGCGCATTCGCAACGGCATTAACCAGGACACCTTCAATACGCCGCCTCCGGCCTGGCTAAATGGTGATTTTTCTGGCTCAGGGCTGTCTCCGGTCGTGGCCGCTGGAGGAACCTGTGTGCCGAGTGCGACGTCTTTCTGTATGCCCATAGATCCGACAACGGGCGCTCCCTTCCCAGGCAATATTATTCCGAGCACGAGCTTTTCGCGCCTGGCGCAAGTGGCCATTGGAGCGGGCCTCTTCCCCGCCCCAAATTGCCCCAGCGGGTGTCGCGGAAATTATCGTCTGACCACCGCATTGCCTAACACAGTCGACCAGCAGACTTATAAGCTTGATCAACAGCTGGGCCGCTTCGGCTCGGTCTTCTTCCGCTATACCACCGCACAGTACGAGAACCAGAACATCAACGGTTCCGTGTCGCTTCCATTCGGCATCGGCACCTTCAACGAGAAATCCGAGAGTTGGATGATTTCGCACACTATTCCTATCGCCCATAACATCGTTAACAACTTCCGCTTCGGTCGGCTGGAGCCAATCTCGATCCAGGGGGGAATAGCTGCCCCCGATTCGGACATAACCAAGCTCGGTCTCACGGGTGTGTTCCAGAGCCTGCCCAGTTATGCGGCTATGTACCCGGGGATTAATTTTCAGGGGATAAACGGCACGGCCTTCGGCAGCCAGGGCAATGACGTTACAACGAGTGACATACCGACCTGGGAATTTTCAGATTCGCTTTCGATGACTCACGGCAAGCACACCATTGCGGTGGGCTTCGACTATCGCCGCTGGGTGCAGAAACGAGACCTTTCCAATGATTTTCTCGGTCAATTCGGCTTTAACAACGATACGATCACTTCGAATAGCGGCGGTTGCCCTAACGCCACTGGTGACTGCGGCACCGGCAACTCCGTGGCCGACTTTCTCCTCGGGTACTACAACAATGCCTCGACCTTTCAGCCCGGGCCGTTTAGCCCGGCAGGCGTCGCAGGCAATCTGAACCAATATCACTTCCAGTACTTCGCACCCTACATTCAGGACGATTGGAAGGTAACCAGCCGCCTCACCCTGAACCTGGGACTGCGCTGGGATTACCGCACCGTGCCCTTCGAACAGGACAACAAGATGTTCTGGTTTGATCGCGCCAACCCTGATGGCGGACTGTGTTACGCCGATCAAGGCTTAGGCACGACAGACGTTCCCGGACTGGGTGGCCCGATTGCGCCTGATGGCAACGGCTTCTACCGGTTTTGCGGCCGAAACAATCCCGCAGCCGCGTCGAAGAAGCCATTTGCTCCCAGGATCGGTTTTGCCTATCGGCTGACCGATAAGACCGTGGTCCGAGGCGGATACGGCCTGTTCTTCGATTCCGCCGAGACCCGCGAAATTGACGATTCTGGCGACATCTACCCGTTTGTTGTACGCGCTTCCCCCAATCCGAACGTGGATCCCACATTGCCGAAGTTGACCGATAACATGTTTCCTGCGGTCCCACTCCACCAGGTGACTCCGGCGCTGGACGGCAGCCAGTTCTTCGCCGTAATTATCTCGGAGTTCCCCCGCAACCCGTATGTCCAGCAGTGGTCCCTTTCAGTCCAGCGTGAACTGGCAAAAAACACTACCCTGGAAGTCAACTACGTAGGCAATAAGGGCACCCACCTCCTGAACCGCACCAACTATGGCCAAGGTCTGCCACCGGCGAATCCTGCCCTTTGCGACCCAAGCACTGGTGGCGATCCCACGGTCGGCGACTGCCCAAAGTCGGCCCGGAGGCCATTCCCCAATATCACCTCTTCTCTGGGTTTTCTTGGCAGCCAGTGGAATGGATATTCCAGCTATAACGCAGGCAACGTAAAGCTTGAACGTCGTTCCAGTTCGATCGCGCTGGTTGCCGTCTATACCTGGGCCAAGAGTCTGGACGACAAATCCGCAGCCGCTGGTGTGGGCTCGACCAACGCATTCGCGGGACACATGAACGAGCACAATCAGGCGCTCGACTACGGGCGTTCCGATTTTGACGTAAACCAACGCTTCGTCACCAGTGTCGTTTACCAGTTACCGATCGGACGGGGCAAGCGCTACGGCGGGAACATGAACCGGGCGGCCGACCTGGCAATTGGAGGCTGGCAGGTAACGGGCATCACCACCTTCCAGAAGGGTTTCCCGTACTCCATACTGGCCAACGACAATTTTGGTCTGCTCACAACCTTTACCCAGCGGGCCAATCTGGTTCCGGGATGCAACCCCAACAGCGGTTTCCACAAGAGCATCAACGAGTTTTTCAACACTGCATGCTTCACCCAGCCGCTCGCCGGCCAGTTCGGCAACAGCGGCCGCGATATTCTGCGCGGGCCGGGAATCAACAACTGGGACATGGGCATCGGCAAAGACTTCAAATTTACCGAGAGAGTTGCCTTCCAGTTCCGGGCCGAAGCGTTCAACGTCTTCAACCACGCGCAATATGGCTACGATCCGAATACTGCGACGTCAATCGGTGCGCCGGTGGACAACAACCCCAACGATGCCGCCTACGGCAAGGTGCTAGCCGCCCATCCCGGCCGCATCATCCAGCTCGGGGGCAAACTTATCTTCTGATCCCCGGTAATCCGTTTTTAAGATCCGCCAGGCCAGTTCCGGCTTGGCGGATTTTTTTGTTGAGGTACACTCGCCCTTGATGCCTCGCCTCTCAAAAATTCGCTGTCTTGGCATATTCCTGCTGATCTGCGGCTGGGTGTTTCATGCCGCGGCACAGTCCACGGACTCGGCCGAGAAGTACTCCGAGCAGGGCCAGCGCGCGCTGGCACAGGGCAACTACGCGGAAGCCGAGGCTGCATTCGAAAAACTACGGGAACTGGAGCCGGGTGTAGCGGAAGTGCATGCCAACCTGGGGGTCATCTACTTCCAGGAGCGGAAATTCGAGCCCGCTGTTTCCGCCCTGCGCCAGGCCTTGAAAATCAAGCCGGCCCTGCCGAAGACCGATGCCATGCTGGCCATGTCCCTGTCTGAACTGGGTCGCTACGCAGAGGCTTTGCCCGGCCTGGAGAAGTGCTTTCAGCGCTCAACCGACTCTCCGCTCAAGCGCATGTGCGGCCTGCAACTCCTCCGAACCGATAGCGGCCTGCGGCGCGATAGCAAGGCGGCAGAGGTGTCCTTGGAGCTGAACCGCCTGTATCCCGACGACCCTGAGGTCCTTTACCACACTGCCCGAATCTTCGGCAGCGTCGCATTCCTCAATATGCAAAAGCTGGCGCAGGTCGCTCCTGCATCGGTGTGGCGGCATCAGGCCGAGGCCGAGGCCTACGAAAGTCAGGGCTCGAACGACGCGGCCATCAGCGAGTATCGCCAGGTGCTCTCGGTGGATCCGCGGCGGCCGGGCATTCACTACCGCATAGGACGTACCCTGCTCGCGCGTTCCCGCCAAAGCAATGCTCCAGATGACATGGCCGGGGCAATGAAAGAGTTCGAACAGGAACTGGAACTGGATCCCGGCAACGCCAACGCCGCTTATGAGCTGGGAGAGATTCATCGCAACGCCGGCGAGTTCGACCTGGCGCAGAAGTTTTTTGAGCAGGCGCTGCAATACCATCCCGCTTTCGAAGAGGCTCAGTTAGGCCTGGCCGCAGTTCTCATGTCGCTGCAGAAACCGGCTCTGGCCCTGCCGCATCTGCAAAACGCGGTCACGCTGAATCCTGAAAACGAAGTCGCCTGGTACCGGCTGTCACAAGTGCAGGGAATGCTGGGGCACGAGGCCGAGCAGAAAAAGGCCTTTGCGGAGTTCCAACGTTTGCGCAGCCAGAAATCGAATCAGGAGGAGGCCGGGAAACAAATCTTCTCTCCGGACGAAGTCACGCGCCAGCAACTCGACCCGACCGCGCCAAAATAGAAGCGTCGCAGGCCAGGAACTGCATAGGGGCGGGTGCCCCCACTCGCCCGGCCGGGCAGCGCCCGGCCAGAGTTGGCACAAATGCAGAACCTAGGCGAGCCTTGCTCGCCCGCCCGGACGAGGGCGTCCGGGCCTACGTGGGTCTGGGCTCACACTTAGGTGCTTGATTGCCGCACAATCCCCGTGCCTTCCTTCACCGTGACTAACTGGTTCGCCGCCACGTTTGGCAGGATTTGCCACTCGCCATTCGGCCAGCGGATCTTCACCTCCGCGCTCTTCGCGTTGCCCAGCCCAAAATGCAGGCGAAAATCGTTACAGGACAGGAAGCTCGACTGGCTCTGCACTTCCTGGGTCTGACTCGATTCTTCCGCGGTTACCACTACTCTCGCACCGATCGCACTGCGGTTGGACTTCGTACCGATCAACTTGACCTTAAGCCACGAATTATTACCGGTGACATCGTTGCGCAGCAGCGAGGGAGGCTCGTTCAAATTGATCACGAGAATGTCGAGATCGCCGTCGTTATCGAAATCTCCGAAGGCGCAGCCGCGGCTGTTATGCGACTCCAGGATTGCGCCTCCAGCCTGGTCGGTAAGCTCTTCGAATCGTCCCTTGCCAAGATTCCGGAACAGCATCCTCGGGTCTTTCGCGGGGAACTCGGGATGTCGTTTCTCGATTTCGGGAAAGGTGTGTCCCGCCACCATGAACAAGTCGGGCAGTCCATTGTTGTCGAGATCCACCATGCCCGCGCCCCAGCATACGAAGCGATTCTCCACCGCCAGTCCGGCCCGCCGGCTGGCCTCCTCAAAGTTCGCCTTGCCCAGGTTGCGGTAGAGGTCAGGCGTGTCGCCCTCGAAATTCGTCTTGAAGATGTCGAGGCGGCCATCGAGATCGTAGTCCCCGGCTGCCGCTCCCATCCCGGCTTGCTCCTGGCCATCTTCGCCATACGCCACGCCGCGGATGGCGCCTTCTTCGCGAAACGTTCCGTCGTGATTGTTCATGAACAAAAGGCTCGGCGTGGAGTCGCAAGCGACGTAGATATCGGGCCAGCCATCATCGTCGAAATCCCCGGCGACGGCAGTGAGCCCGTAGCTATTCTGGGCAGCCGAAATGCCGGACGAGGCACTGACGTCGGCGAACGTCCCATCTCCTTTATTACGGTAGAGACTGTGCTGACCGTACGGAAAGCCGCGCGGGCCGCAGGTTACGGGCGTCTCCAGCCAGCGACAGTTGGCATTCTGACCCGGCCTGGGTGCCTTTTGTAAATCAAAATCCAAATAGTTGGCGACAAACAGATCGAGGTGGCCGTCGCGGTCGTAGTCGAGGAAGGTACATCCGGTGCCCCAGCGATGGGCGGAGTCAGCCAGTCCGGCCGCGCGGGTTACATCCGTGAACGTGCCATCGCCGTTGTTGCGGTAGAGGACGTTCTGTCCCCAGTAGGTGACGAAGAGATCTTCGAATCCATCATTGTTATAGTCGCCCACGCATACGCCGCAAGCCCAGCCTGTCTTGAGTAGTCCTGCATGCTCGGTTACATCGGTGAAGGAGCCGTCACGGTTATTCTTGAACAGCCGGTTGCTGGCCCCGGCCGGGGCGTCGGCCAGGCGAGTGCCGGAGAGCAGAAAAATGTCCAGCCAGCCGTCATTGTCGAAGTCGAAGAAAGCGCAGCCGCAGCCCAGCGTTTCCACGATGTATTCTTTGCGATCACTTTCACCGTAAACCGTGATCGCGCGCAAGCCCGCCTTGGCCGCCACATCGGTGAAAGTGGAATTGAAGGGAAGGCCCGAGGGCTTGCCTCGAGGTTGCGCGGCGGCCCGATGGGGCGTAACCCCCTGACCCAGGCACGCGGTCGCCGTCGCACCGAACAATCCGGTAAGAAAGACACGTCGAGAAGTCGCCATGAAAAGGAGTCCGCTACCTTATTTACTCGTTACTCCACGTAGAAGACTTCCTTCATCATAGCGAACCGCTCTCCAGCGACCGAGGGCAAGATCCCTCGAGCCAGGCAGCGGGACGCCGGCTCTGGGGTTACTCAGGGAAGCGTCACCACAGCCACGCCCAGTCCGTTCAGTGTGATCTTCTCGCTGGTCAACTTGACCGATACGGCAGGGTCGAAGTTTGTAGTCTGGTCAATGTAGTCTTCATAGCCGCCAGTAGCACCGGGCACCGTAATGTCAAACGGACGGTCACGCTTGTTGACCAGCAGGATGCGCCGTTTGCCATCCGGTTTCACCACCGCCCAAGAATAAAGATAAGAATCCACCGTTCGGTTGAACGGCTCCGTTTCTATAAGCTTGTCGCCCGGCCCAAAGTTCTCGCGCAGAAGCTTCAGCACCTGGGTACGCGAGTTGGGCTTGCCCGTATTCCAGTCGACCATGGAAACTGAGGGAAATTGCGTGGGGTACCCGACCAGTTGCGACTCGCCCGCGACGTCCACGCCCATGCGGGTCAGTTCGCCAAAAATGTACGCGTACATGGCGCAGGTCAGGTTCCAGTAGGAATTCGGAATTGGCTTGGTCACATGGCCGGGCTGGTCCTGCATGACGTCGTCGGCGGAGATGGCTCCGATCTCATCGACCGTGGTCTTGGTCTCCGGTGAAAGCCTCTTTCGGATGCTCTCAACATAGCGAACTGTGTTGAGAAACCCGTCAGCGTATGCGAAGAAGGTGTAGGGCTGCACCGCTGGGTCCTGATCGGCCGTGGGCACGGCATAGAAATGGTAGGAAATGAAGTCGAGCGGAATGCCGGGTTTGTGATTCTTGGGATTGAGGAAGTATTCGAACTGCTCCGGGTGCGTGGAGGGTTGCGCCAGGGCCAGGCCTACGAACTTGGTTTGCGGCGCAACCTTGCGGATCGATTCAACCACCGCGTCATAAATTTTCGTGTAGGTCTCCGGCGTCATCTTGTGCTCGAACTCGATTTCGTTCAGCACTTCCCAGTAGGGAATGGAGTAGTGATATCCCGACTCATGACGCTTGCCGAGTTCGTCGGTAAATCCTCCCTGCGTGTACCAGGAGAAAAGTCGGCCGTAGTAATCGCCAATTTCCTTCATACTGGCATCACGAGGTTCGGTACCTTGGGTGTAATCCCATACCGGTTGGTCGGGATCGGCGGGGTAGGTCACGGGCTTTTCGGTCTTGAACATCCACTGCGGGATAGTGCTGAAATTGAGAATGACGGAATGGCCCTTCGTGGCATCGAGAAAGTCGATGGTCATGGGATCGATCAGGGAAAAGTTCCACGAAGTCTTGCCGTTCGCCGGAGGCTCGAGTTCCGCCACGGCCAGCTTCGGATAAGGCAGCCATGGAACATAGCGAACGTAATCGCCTTGGATATCTTTCAGCGTCTTGAAGGCGTTGTCATGGATCGGCGATCCGCGGCGCAGCGGCGGGTTCACGACGACCTGCAGAGTGGCAGTCGTTTTAGAAATGCCGGTTACATTGTCCCAGTGCGCCGCCACTATTGCGGATTGGTCCTGGGCGGCAGGTTCTTGGGCAAGGGAAGTGGGTGCTGCGATCGCGCACAAAATCGTAGCCAGCAATAGGGATGGCCGATATCGATTCACGTGAGTCCTCCGTCTGTGAACTACGCAGCATAGTGCCGGGAATAACCCGCCAGATTCAATAGGCAAATAAACTTACTATTGACAACCACCGCCGCAGAATACTACAGTTCAGCGCTTTGAAGCGAGTAGGATTTGTGCCGGAACAGATTGATCAATGGATAAGCTCCGAGCATACGCCGAGCCGAAGATTGGGCTCTTTGGAATCGGTCTGGACGCCTACTGGCCGCAGTTTCCCGGCCTGGAAGATCGCCTAAAGGGATACGGTCAGCGGGTCGCCCAGCAGCTCGAACAGGCTGGAGCCCAGGTGGTGAATCTGGGATTGATCGACACGCCGGAGAAAGCCCTCGCCGCAGGGCACCAGTTCCGCAGCGCTGACGTTGATCTCATCTTTCTCCACGTCACAACTTACGCATTGTCTTCGACCGTGCTCCCTGTGGTCCGGCGGGCCAAGGTTCCGGTCATCATTCTGAATCTCTCTCCTGCTGCAGCCATTGACTATGACTGGTTCAACGCGCTGGGCGATCGTACAAAGATGACAGGCGAATGGCTGGCCTACTGTCAGGCTTGTCCGGTGCCGGAGATCGCAAACGTATTCAATCGCTGCAGGATTCCTTTCTTTCAGGTCACAGGCACGCTGGAGAACGATGCCGTCGCCGCGAACGAAATTGCGGAGTGGGTTGGCGCTGCTCGGGTCGCTCACACCATGGAACACAATCGACTCGGTGTGATGGGTCATTATTACGGCGGAATGCTCGACATCTATTCCGATCTGACCCAGCAATGCTCCTACTTTGGAGGACATATTGAAGTCGTCGAGGTGGATGAGCTGGCGGCCCTGCGACGGCAGGTCAGCGCGGCCGAAACCAGGAAACGAGTGGAGGACTTCCGCGAGGCCTTCGACGTCCAGTCCGATTGTTCGCGGGAAGAACTGGAGCGGGCGGCGCGCACCTCGGTCGCCCTCGATCGGCTGGTTGAGCTCCACAAACTTGGCTCGCTGGCGTACTACTACCAGGGGACGGGAAACGCCGAGAACGAAGATGTCATCAGCTCCATCATTCTGGGCACCAGTTTGTTGACCGCCAGGGGCATCCCTGTGGCCGGGGAATATGAAATCAAGAACGCCCAAGCCATGAAGATCTTGGACACTTTCGGGGCGGGCGGGTCTTTCACGGAATATTACGCTGCAGATTTCAGCGATGATGTTCTGCTCATGGGGCACGACGGCCCTGGACACATCGCCATTGCCGAAGGCAAGACGAAGATTCGCCCGCTCAACGTCTATCACGGCAAAGTGGGCCGCGGGCTGTCGGTAGAAATGTCGGTGAAGCACGGTCCCGTCACGCTCCTGTCAGTGCTCCAGACCGCGGACGGAAAATTGAAGCTGCTGATGGCCGAAGGCGAGTCCGTCGCGGGACCGATTCTCGAAATCGGGAACACCAACAGCCGTTACCGATTCCCCATCGGGGCAAGGCAATTTATGAATGAATGGAACGTACACGGCCCGGCACACCACTGTGCGGTAGGAATAGGGCATGTTGCCAGCAAGCTGAAAAAGCTTGGGGCCCTGATCAATCTCGAGTGCATTCAAGTCTGCTGAGCCAACGGATAGCGGCGACCGCGTTGTGCCCGACGATCCCACCCGGAACTTGAAGGTAGGGATCGGAGTCAGGAATCTGTTGTCGCATATTCCTGGCTTCAGTGGCACGCGAGCTTCGCAGAATAGTTAACTGAAGTCGTTCGGCAGAGTTAGTTGGATGGTGCCCGGGGACGGAATCGAACCGTCACGCCCCTTTCGGGGCCCGGGATTTTAAGTCCCGTGCGTCTGCCAGTTTCGCCACCCGGGCGGGGAAGATGTCGAAGTCAATATATCAGTTCAATACACGCCGGCTGGGCGACGGGAAACAAACAAGGATTCTTGCGCAGGCACCAAAACAAAACGTCCCAGACTCGTTTGAGTCATGGGACGCTCGTCGAACAAGCCCTCCCCCGAAAGATTGTTCATGAACAGCCTATCGTTAGTCGGGGTACCTGGGAATGGCACGAACGGGCTATTTATGCGAGTTTGGCCTATCTTTAGTAACTTCCGGCGGGTTACGTCACGGAGGTTTCTTCGTCCAAAACCACCACCCGGCTTAAATTGCGGGGATGGTCGGGGTCGAGGCCCTTTTTCAATCCGGTGTAGAGGCCGGTCAGCTGGCCGGCAAACACGTAGGACGCCAGGCGCGCCACTTCCGGCACCTCAAAATCGAATTCCACAATAAGATCGGACGCCGCCCGGACCCGCTTGTCAGCCCGATTGGCAACCGCCAGCGTCGTTCCTCCCAGCCCCTTGATCTCCTGCAGAACGTCGCACTCGGCGTCGTAACCCTGCTCGGACAACAGGAATATGATCAGCGTCTCCGGTCCGACAATCGACTTGGGCCCGTGGCGGAATTCCAGGGTGTGAAAGCTCTGCGCGTAAGATACCGACATCTCTGTGATCTTGAGCGCAGTCTCGCAGGCCAAACCGAAGAACGGCCCCTGGCCCAGACACACGTAATCGGCAAACTGGTGTGCACCCACGAAATCGCGGATCTGGGGATGCAGTCTGTCCATGGCGGGCTGCGCCAGGCCGGGCAACTTGCCCAGGGACTTCAGCAGCTCGGAGTCGTTGGCCTGGCAGGCGGCCAGGTATTGCAGGCCCAGCAGCATCGATGAAAATGACCGGGTCATCACCGTGCTCCGTTCATCGCAGGGCAGCAGGGGCAGAGTGGCGGTTGCGATCTGCTCGAGCGGTTGGTTCGGCGTGCCGGTGACGGCAAGGACGCGAATGTTCTTCTCCCGTTCCAGCAATCGCGCGGCTTGTACGGCCTCCGAGGTACGGCCGGAACGGGAAATTACGACTGCCGCAAGATCTTCTGCATCCGTCAGCACCAGGTCGGGAAAGAGCAACAGCTCAGAAGCCGGAATTGCCCGGGCACGTATCCCGGTGATGCGACTCCAGGCCGCCGCCGCAGCAAGGGCAAGGTAGTAGCTCGAGCCGCAGCCGATAAAGAGCCATTGGCTGGCGGAATGAAAGGGCTGCCGGATTCGTGCCAGCGATCCTTCGCGCTCCAGTCCCTCAAGACAGCGTCCCCAGAATTGTGGCTGCGACAGAATTTCAGTCAGGGAATCGGCGCCCGGAATGCCCGTCATCGCAGGCGGTGCAGCCTTCTTCTGGTCGAACAAGCGCTGGTCAGACAAGCGTCACCTCAATCCCGAACTTTTTGAGAGCCTTAAGGTCGGACTTGGGAATGCCATGATCGGTGATGACTTCCTGCAAAGCCGTGGGTGGGACAATCATGGACAAACTGCGCCGGCCAAACTTGCTGGAATCGCACACTGCGACGGTTCGCTTCGCAACTTCCACCATGATGCGATTGACCTTGGCTTCAAGAAGATTGGGCGTGCTCAGTCCATAGTGCACATCAAAACCGTCCACCCCCAGAAAGAGAATGTCGGCGTTCAATCCCCGCAGGGTTTCCTCCGCAATCGGCCCTACCAGCGAAAAGGAGTTCTTGCGCAACGTTCCGCCGGTCAGAATCACTTCCACCGGGGCGCCGGTCAGGTCCGCCGCAATGTTCAACCCGTTGGTGATAATCGTAATGTTATGAAAGTTCCGCAATGCGTGCGCGATGGCGGTGGTGGTGGTACCGGAATCGAGAATCACCACCTGGCCTTCCTTGACCTGGGCCGCGGCGGAGGCTGCAATCCGCAGCTTCTCCTTGCGGTGCAGCTTTTCCTTTTCCCGCAGGGAAGGGTCTTCCAATGCGCCTTCGCGGGCCGGTAACGCCCCGCCGTGGGTGCGATGCACCAGGCCGTGCGCATGCAGTACTTCCAGATCTTTCCGGATCGTGACCTGGGAAGTATCGAATTTCCGGGCCATGTCTGCGACCAGCACACGGCCATCGCGATCCAGGTCTTCGATAATGGCCCGCCGGCGTTCTTCGTTAAGCACGTTTGTCCCGAAACCAGGGCTTATGATTGCCCTTTCTTTTTATATCGTTTGCTTTCGGTTGTCCAGTCCAAAAGGAAGAGCCGGCTCCGGCCCTCACTGGGACTCGGAGGCAGGGATCACTGCGCCGCTAGAATTCGATACCCAGGCGAACGCTGTAATTACGCGGCGGTCCAACCCCGGTGCCCGAGAAGAGGCCGGCAAAATTGATTACATTAAGCCGGTCGTTAAAGTTCTGCACGTCGGCTTGCAGGCGCATGAGCAGATGTTCTCTCCGTACCAGTTCGGCGCCGACTGAAGCTCCCAGCGAGAGCGAAGGCCGCACCCTTCCCCGGTCCAAGTTCACGCGATCCACAATCTGTTGTCCAAATTGCTGAACCGCTTCCTGGACTGTGCCCTCGAACTCGGTGGGCAATCCGCTGCCGTAAGCCCCGCCGAAAGCCACCCAAACGCGTGACACCACCTGATAGCGAAAGCGGCTGCTGATCGTATTTCGCTGGTCCTGAGAGACGGCAAAGCCGCCGGTATTGGCCAGCGCGTCAGAGGCCTCATCGCCCAGGAATAGCCCGCCGGTCAAAGGGGTGTAGCCAAAGCCCACCATGTTGGAGTAGCTGATTTGGCCGGAGAGGCGTCCCCAGTTGGGCAGGTCCAGCTTGGTCTCGAGACCATGGATGGTCCCGCGGCGGAAGGCGATGGGAAAGCTCACGCCGGTATCGAACAGCACATCGTCGTCGGCATAGTTATCAAAGACGCGATCATAGTAATTCAGATCAAGCTTCAGCTTTCCGAAGAAACCCTTCGTGATTCCGGCCTCGTAGAAATCTCCATGCGAAGGTTCTACCGGAAGGCGCAACACTTCGGGATTGAGTGCCGCTACTGCCGGAGAGCTGGCGAGGAGAATATTCTCTGCTGCGGGAGTCTGAAAAATCCGGTCATAGGAAGCATGCAGCACCATATCAGCTCGGGGCCAATACCAGGCGATTCCCAGCCGGGGACTCAGCGCATTGCGATCGACCACCAGGCGATAGTGGTCCCAGCGCAATCCGGCGCTCAGGGTCCAGCGCCCCAGGCGCATCAGATCCTGCACGTAGAGAGCTTGTTCACGATCCAGCCCATGGCCCAAGAAATTGAAAGTTGGCGGCGTGCCAGGATCGAACTGGCTGAAATCGGTAATTGCGTAGTCGAACTGCTCATGAATGGAGCCGTAGTCCATGTCCGCGCCAGCCTTGATCTCGTGAACGCCATGATGAATCGAGATATTGCCCTTGAGATAAAGTTCCCGGAAGCTGCGCTGCTGCCCCGCAATGATGGGAGTGGACAACGCGTTCGATGAGAGCCCGGATGAATCATCCCTCGACATCAGGCGGAAATCGCCCAGCACTTTAGAGGAAAAAACATGCTGGTACGAAAGAATGCCGATGGTTTCGTTGCTGTTGCGGTCCTGGCGCTGTCCGGCGGCCTGCTGCACAAATTCGTTGGGAACCTGAAACACCGTCTGCTCGTGCCGGACAATAAAACCCAGGCGGTCGCGGTCGGTGAGGTCGCGTTCGTAGTGCGCGGCAAAACTGCTGGTGGTGGCACGATTGGTGAAGTTGTCGAGCACGGGTGGATCGAGGTAACGATCGGTAAGGGCGCCCTCGGCGCTGATTCCGAGAGTGTTCTTGCCCCAACCCTGCTGCACCATCAGGTAGCCGTCGGCGGTACCGAAGCTGCCCCCTGAGGCCACAAACTTGCCGTGAAAGCCCGGCCGGAAGTCGCGGGCCGTGGAAATCTCAACCACGCCGCCAAGCTTTCGTCCATACTCTGCAGGAAAGTTCGCGGTGAGGATGGTCATCGACTCCGCATCATCGGCTTCGATCTCGGGCGCAAACGATGGTGAACGATTGTCGGTCAGGGGAATGCCATCGACCACGTATTGCGTCTGGTATTCCGAACCCCGGGGATGCAACACCCCATTCGATTCGAGCAGCCAGCCAGGCTGTGAGTTCACCAGGTCGATGACCGAACGGCCCGGCAGAGCCGTGCTGCGATGCTCGAGCGTGTCCGTTCCCACCCGGTTAATCGTCCCCGTACGATGAGGATCAACCAGGGTGTCAGAGTCCCGAACCTCTACCGCGGTCTGCGTAGATGCAACCGAAAGTTGGATACGCAGTTCGCTCGAAATCGCGGACCGTACTTCAACCACGCCGGAATAGAGAGCAAAGCCGGCGCGCTTCACCTCGACGTGGTACACCCCGAAGGGAAGATTCCTCGCCACCAGGATGCCTGCTTCATCGGTAAGATAGCTCTGGCGAAACTGGTTGGCCTCGGAGACCAGCTCCACCGAAGTTTGCAGACCCAGTCCGGTGGGGTCCACAACCTTGAGCCGCAACCCGCCCGAGTTACTCTGTCCGAAGAGTTGCACCGCGAACAGACAAGAAAGCAGGCACTTCCTCATTCCCCTCCGCCCTAACCAACCACTTTAAGAAGGCCTGTTTATGTTACACCAGCGTCGAGGCCTCACACTGCTGAGGCGCTGCCATTTCAATTTGGGAGGAATGGCTTACGGCAAGTGCGAAAACGCGCGGCCAGTTGGGGTTAGGCGGGTAGGTTGACAGACGTCTTCTATTTCACGAAAACTTCAGGACTTCCTTCTTCATACGGCGCAGTTTGTCCAGGGCCGTCTTGATTTCCTGCCGTTCCGCGAAATGATCGGCAGTCTGCACCAGAACTTCGCGGCGAGCGAGGATAGCGGCCTCTGCGACCTCGATCCGCTTGAACAGAGCCCGCTGGTCGGTTTTCTGCAAGGCGGCTTCGTATTCCAGTTGCCATTGGAGCAAGGACCCATCGAGAACTGAAGACGAAAACTCAGGGGACGCCATCGATGATCTCCTGACCCGTCACGCGACGGGTGAGTATCGGCCCATCGTAAGAAGGAAAGCTGGAGGCGTCTGCCCGCTGGCGTACACCCATTCGTACGCCGCCGGACCTGAGTGCACAGGCCAAGCCGTTGATTTGGCTGGCTCAAACCACTAGAATGACGTGATTTCACGCGACTGGGCGGGCGCAGATCCACGCCGCTGTCGTAGATTCTTGGGGGACTATGAAACTATCGAACGGGAAGTTGCCATTCGTTGATGCCGGCGCGCTCCTCGCCGGGTTGGCCATTGCCATAACCATGGTTTCGAGCCCAGCCTCCGGTCAGGGCAATAGTGCCGGTGCGGATGTGTATAAAGCCAAGTGCGCCGCCTGCCACGGCCAGGACGGCAGTGGCAACACTCCCGTGGGAAAAAGCTTGCAGGTAGCCGACCTGCGATCCGCGGCCGTCCAGAGCAAGTCCGACGCTGAACTCATCCAGTCCGTTACTGAGGGAAAAGGCAACATGCCGGCATTCAAGGGAAACATCAGCGACGACGAAATCCACGCGGTGGTGACCTTTGTCCGCACCTTTGCCGGCAAGGGCGATTCTGCTCCCAAGAAGAAATAAGGCGGCTACCAAGCTTCAGATTCCGGTCTTCGGCGAGGAGAGAACTGCGCGAGTGTAGCGTCGTTCATGCCGCAATTCATGTTAGGCCTCCGCGCTTCGCCGAAGCTGATCACTTCGGCTATATACTTTCCCCTCGCAAGCACCATCCGGAGCTCTCATGAATGGAACCCGTTTCATCCTGGTCGCGCTGGGGTTGTGGTTGTCTCTCCTGTCCGTAGCGGCCGCACAGGATTCATCTAAGGTCATTGCCATGGAGAACCTGTGGAACCGCGCCGAGATGAGCAATGATGCGCCTGCGGTGAGGCTCCTGCTGGCGGACGATTTCGTCATGACCGTGGCCGAGGATATGCTCTACAACAATGCCCAGATCGTGGCCTCGGTGGCCGACAAGTCCTACCGGCCTGAAGCCCTGCAATCCTCCGGCATGGTGGTTCATTCCTACGGAAATACGGCCGTGGTAACGGGTACTTACTACGAAAAGGGAGTGGACAAGGGCAAGCCGTGGGAACGCCGCGGCCGCTTCACCGATACCTGGATGAACCTGGATGGGCGCTGGCAATGCATAGCCAGCCACTTCAGCGTCAAACCGAAATAACATGTGGCGCGGGCTCCGTCGCCCGCGCGGTTTTGCGCGTACCCCAAAATCCCTCATGGCTCAATCCGCCCAATACTGGATCGACAAGCTGAACCTCATCCCTCATCCCGAGGGCGGATACTATCGCGAAACTTATCGTGCGGAGCTTTCGATTGCCCAGGAAGCATTGCCGGCGCAGTTCACCGGGCCGCGGCTGGTTTCGACGGCAATCTATTTCCTGCTCGACGATAAGAACTTTTCGGCCTTCCACCGGCTGCGTTCGGATGAACTGTGGCACTTCTATGCCGGCAGTCCAATCACGGTGCACGTAATTGAACCGGATGGCGGTTATATCGAGATCAAGTTGGGCAGCGATCCCGATGCGGGTGAGGTGTTCCAGGCCGCAGTCAAGGCGGGCCGCTGGTTCGCTTCCCAGCTTCGAGATCACAGCTCGTTCGCACTGGCGGGCTGCACGGTGGCGCCGGGTTTCGATTTTGCTGATTTCGAACTAGGCAAGCGATCGGATCTGATCAGGTTCTATCCGCAGCATCGCGACCTGATTGAACGGTTGACGCGAGACTGATCTTTATTCGGGCCAAATTCCCGCCGCCGTGCCGGACAGAATCTGCTGCCGGGTTTCCGCGCTGAGCGGCAGTGTCATGAAATCATCCAGGTTCTTCTTGATGTCGGGAACGCCCGGGCCGGGCCAGTCCGTGCCAAAGAGAGTCTTGCTCGCGATTTCCTCCAGCCGGGGAAAGTATTTAAGCAGGGTCTTGGGTGGAATGCCACTGATATCCAGATAAACATTGGGATGGCGGCGCAGAAGAAAGAACGCGGTGTCCATCCAGAGCGGCCGTCCGCCGTGCGCCAGGAGTATTTTCAGTTTAGGAAAATCGACCGCGACATCATCGATATAGATTGGGTCTCCATACTTGTTGCGGGCCCCGTGAAAAATCGAGGTTCCGGTATGGAACATCACCGGGACGCCGTTGGCCTCCGCCGCGCGATAGATGATTTCCAGTTCTTTCACGCCATGAAGATAGTCGTTGGGAAACAGCAACTGGTGTGGAGGATGGATCTTGATCATGCGAATCTTCAGGCGCAGAATCTGCTCGACGTCCGCCATGATGTTCGGGGAATGCCGGGGATGAAGGCCGCCACACGAAATCAGGCGCCCCGGTTCGGCCCTGGTATAGTCGGCCACCCATTGGTTGACTTCGGGACTGAAGCCAATCACTTCCGGCGCAACGTAGTTGATCAGCACCGCCCGCCCGATGCCGGAAGCGTCCAGATATTTCAGGAAGGCCTTGGGGGACTTGCAAAACTCCACGATCTGATCGAAATTCGGCCGCTTATGTTTTAGCAGCGCCAGCGCCTCCGGCCTGAACATCTCAAGCGGCTGGATGTGAATGTGGCAGTCGGTAACCATGGGATGCGCCATCTCAACAGGCTGAAGGTGAGGTAGAACCTTATCCAACGCAGGTTATTATTTGCAACTCAAAAGTTTACCGGTTGCCGGCACACCTTGCGCTTTGCTTCAGTCGGTTGGGTTCCGCGGAAACTTCTGGTAGGGCAGCCGCACTCCGTCAACCTCAACCTGGTCAGCCCGCATAGGTTCAGGTGCTTCGAAGCCCTGGGCCCCCGCATGCGTCACGAAGTCGTCCTGGTCCACTCCATCGCCGCTCACGCCCAATCCGCCTACCAGAGCACCATTCTTATACAGAGGCAGGCTGCCGGGGAAGAACACGACTCCGTTCTGATCAGCATTTGCGGCCTGCGAACCCTGCGTGCAGGGATGCGCCAGATCAAACAGAAACAGGTTGAAGAAAGGACCAGGGCCGGTCCCGTCGATGCCAGGAGTGAACAGTGGCTGGGCCCCGAAACCGATGGTCCGGTTGGTGACGGCCGTGCCCGCCGGAACTCCGGGCAAATCCGGATTGCCCGCCGGATTGCTGAAATAAATCACGTTGCGTGCCTTCGCCACCGCCACATCGATGCTGAATACGGTTGCGTCGGGCATGCGGTGCAAGGCCAGCACCGTGCCGTCGAGATCGGCCACTGCAATCGTCATGCGTGACCGTGAGCCTGCGGGTAGGCGAATCACAGCGCGCGTCATCTCCGCGGTAGCGACAGCGTGATTGATGATGGCGGCCACATCGCCTTGGGTGAGGCCTGACGCTCCGCCCACAGGCCCCACCAGATCGCCCTCCGGCGGCAAGCCTCCAGCCAACGGCCCTACTACGAATGTCCCCGCCGCAGATCCCGGCCCCACTCCACTGGGTGCGGTGGTCTGGTTCACGAAGGGCAAGGCAATGCCGCCGATAATGACCACACCGGGCGGAGGAAGTTGCGCCACCGTCGGCAGGAAGCCCGCTTGCGAGGCGCCGGAGAAGGCGGCAAACTCAGCCACAGCCGCTGAAGCGCTCACTACTCCAACTCCCCCCACGGCGGCTCCGTTCTTGAACAGGGGAACTCCTCCCGGATTCACCGCGGTCGGATCGCTGTCATTGGCGTTTGCTTTCCCCGTGATCACTCCCAGGCCCGGACTCAGCCCGTCGATCGATCGCGCCGGGTCCACACTCTGACCCGCCAGGAAAGTGGCACTGAGCGGGCAGCCCCGATTGGTATTCTCGATTCCATACAAGTCCGCGTTGGGAGCATCCGAAACTCCCGGCGGAAAGTGAATGCCGCTGATAAAGCGAACCGTCCGGCTGGAAAGTGGCGCTTGATTATTGCTGAAGAGCGCAGCCGTGCGGGCCAGAGCGACGGCAAGTTCATTGCTATCGACCGTGGCCCCGAAATTTCCCGTTGAAGTCAGAGGCGCGGTGGGGTTGCGGAACACAGCCAAAATCTTTCCCGCCCGGTCGGCCACGGCAATCACCAATGGAGCATCCGCCGATTGGGCCGCGTCTTGAACTACCTGCTGTACGTCAGCCGAACTCAGCGGGGTGGGCGTCACGGCTGGAGAAGAAGGCAGCATTGTGCCCCCCCCGCCGCATGACATCAGCAGACCGCCCGCCAGTACCAATGAAGACACGCAAGCCATCATCATCCCGGAGCGGAGCGACCGAGGATTCATTTGGTTTCGATAGGCCAGGCGAGCCTCTCTCTCAAGCACTACATTCTGCCGCTGGAAGGAATTTAATACGCCACCGGCCCGGAAACGACGGGGCTGACACCTTCGTGTAACCACAGTGGTCACTCCCAAGGTTCCGTAACGTTGACTTTCCATCAAGCTCTGGCACAATTCGGCTAAGCCTAAATCAGCATGCGCTTGGGGAAAGGGAATCATTGTGGAGACTTTCAGACGTCTTATCGCCGGAGTTCTCTGTCTATTGCTGTCTTCGCTGCCTGCGCTCGGCGCGCCGCCCGTTGGGGGACAACATGCGGGCGAGATCAAAGCGTTGATTCCTGCCGCCACGAAAAACGAACAGGCCACCAAGGCCAAAGACGAGCTCGATTGGAATGACCTGCTTAAGACGGCGGCGACCGGCCGGGTGCGGGCTGGCCTGGATGACGGTTCCATTCTCAGCGTGGGTTCTAACAGTGAATTGCGCGTACTCCAGCACGATGCCGCGTCGCAGCAGACCTCCCTGGAGATGAACGCTGGCCGGTTGCGCAGCAAAGTCGTGAAAATCACGCAGCCCAATGGCAAATTCGAAGTGCACACGCCCAACGCTGTCATTGGCGTGATCGGTACTGATTTCTACGTTCAGTATGACAACAACAAGACCACGGTAATCTGCTACACCGGAGTTGTGACGGTCACGCCTCTGAGTGGCGCCCACGCCGAAAACAATTCTTCTAACACCGCGAATGCCGGCAACCAAGTGACTCTGGCGGCCGGTCAGATGGTCGAAATCACCACCGAGGTGCCGCCGGGCGGCTACCAGGCGCAATCCACGCCAAGCGATGTGCAGAGCGCGAGCATGGGTTCAACCGAGGTTCCGGACGTGCCTTTGCCCGTCACTGCCGGAGTGACCAGCCCCTGGCATTGGGCACTACTGATGGGCGCATTCGCGGGCGCAGCCGTCGGTATCACCTTCGCTGTGGATCGGGGAACGACGACCGCTCCGGTGCGGCCGCCTGGCTGTCCGGTGGGCGTGCCACCGTCGCAGTGCAACAAGTAATCCGGGTGGAAAGAATCTTGAAAGTGTGAACCTGTACCCGACCAGACCGGGATGACACCGCAAGCCAATCGGGGATGGTCGGCGCGGCTGGGCCGAGTTACGGCCCGCCAGGTGGATCTTGCGCTGGCCCTGCTGGTGACTCTCGCGGGCCTGGTCCTGTTTGCCTTTTCCGGCATTGGCGGCAACCGTCGCGCCGGCTTCCTCTTTCTCCAGAATATCGAGCTTCGCACTCTGGATCTGCGTTTTGCCCTGCGTGGCACCCGGCCGCATGACGATCGCATTGTCATCGTCGGTATTGACGAGAAGACTCTCCAGAAGCTGGGGTCCTTTCCTCTGCCGCGAAAATCATATGCCCAACTGGTGCAAAGCCTGTCGGGTGCAGGCGCGCGCGTAGTCGCCTTCGACGCAACTTTTCCGACTCCAGAGAGCAACTCGGCGCTGGCCGCCCTGCAGAAGCTCCGGGCGGAAATCGTGCCTGGCGCTCCACCGTCCTTTCTAAAGAAAATTCAGGACCTTGAGACTGCCAGTGATCAAGATGCCCTCTTCGCCGCCGCCTTGAAACAATCCGGCAATATGATTCTTGGACATTTGTTTCTGGATGAGCAGCGGGCCCGGCTCTCCGATCCCAAAAAGGCGGAAGAATATTTCAACGTCGCCTGGGCCAAGGCATTTCCGCAGGTGCTCAAGGTCAAATCCAAAGACGGCCGCGACTTCGACATGGGCAAATCGTGGATCGAGAATGGGGGCACGGTTGCCGCCGGGGCCGAAGCCAACATCGCAAAGCTCGCGGAAGCCGCCTTGTCGTACGGATTCATTGACATCAATCCTGATTCCGACGGTACCCTGCGCCATGCGCTACTCATCATGCGTTACCAGGACCAGGACTTTTTTCCCTCGCTGGCCCTGCAATCGGTACGGGAGTACGAAAAAATCCCCGACCAGGAAATCGCTGCCTACATTGCCGAGACCGGACTTGAGCGGATCCAGCTAGGCAAGCACCTGCTGCTGCCGTCGCGCGACGGCACGGCGCTCATCAACTACACCGGCCCCTACCGGACCTACCCGCAATACTCCATGGCGGATGTGATTGACGGCACCGTTCCGCCCCGCGCTCTCAAAGACAAGATCGTCCTGGTGGGCGCAACCGCCATGGCCATCGGCGACCTGCGCAATACGCCCTTCCAGAGCGGGACTTCCAGTTACATGGGAGTTGAGGTCCACGCCAATATCATCGACAATCTGCTGCACAGCGCGGAACCGGGACGTACGTTTCTGACCCGAGGCATTCGCGAGGACCTGATTGACGCTGGCTTTATTGTGTTGTTCGGCCTGGCGTTCGGCGCCTGGTTCGCCCGCATCAAGCCGCTCTATTCCACTCTTTCCCTGGTCGGTACGCTCGCCGTATTCGGCTGGTTCGTTTATTTCAGCTTTGCCTCCCGGGGAAGGTGGCTCAGTTTTGTGATTCCCGCCGGCACGCTGGTAGCGAACTACGCTGTCATCACAAGTTTTCGCATGATCTTCGAAGAACGCGAAAAACGGAAGATCCGCAAAACTTTCTCCCAGTACCTGTCACCCGGCGTCATTGCACTGATCGAAAGAGATCCGCAGAAATACATTCGTCCCGGCGGCGAGACCAAGGAACTGACCGTGATGTTCAGCGACATTCGCGGTTTCACCAGCCTTTCCGAGGGTATGACCGCCGACGAACTGGTGCGCCTGCTGAACGAGTATTTGGGAGAAATGACCGAGATCATCTTCAAAAACCTGGGCACGCTCGATAAATACATCGGCGACGCCATCATGGCATTTTGGGGATCGCCCTACCCTCAGAACGATCACGCACTGCGCGCCTGCCACTGCGCACTCGAGATGATTCATGGCCTGGAAAAGCTCAACACTAAGTGGGTAGGCGAGGGACGCAAGGAAATCGCCATCGGAATCGGTCTCAACACCGGCCCCGTCAATGTTGGAAACATGGGGTCGTCCAAACGGCTGGCCTGGACCGTCATGGGAGACAACGTCAATCTGGCATCGCGCCTGGAAGGCATGACCAAGCAATACCGTTCCCATATCGTGATCAGCGAGGGAACCTACCGGCAAGTTGCGGATCATTTTGTGTGTCGCGAACTGGACCGAATCCGGGTAAAAGGCAAGCATCAGCCGGTCGTAGTTTACGAATTGATGGACCTTGAAGCGGCCAGACCGAAACACGAGGCCCTGATCACCCGCTTCGAGAGCGCGATGCAGGCCTATCACGCCCAGAACTGGCGCGACGCGGCAGGCCGTTTCGGTGAGCTTCTGGCATCCTTTCCGGAAGACGGCCCGACCCAAATCTTCCTGCAGCGCGCCCTCGAATTCATGGAGAACGCCCCAGAGGCCGACTGGGATGGCGTGTACGAAATGAAGAGCAAGTAAGCAAGACCAGGGTGGTGCGATGGCAGCTTCCGACAGTCTAAATCCAGCTGGAGATTGGGCGTCAGGCAGCGTTAGGGCGTAGCTTTGCAGCCAATCGGCTTACTGCTCGAAGTTCCGCCAGTGCCGCCCGTCACGCTCGAGGAGGTCTTCGGCTTCTTTCGGTCCCCAGGTGCCGGATGCGTAGTTGGGAAAGTTGCGCGGCGGCAGGGCCTTCCAGAGATCGAGCATTGGGCTCACAACGCCCCACCCTGCCTCCACCATGTCCGCCCGTTGAAACAGCGTGGCGTCGCCTACCATGCAATCGTGCAGCAAGCGCTCGTAACCCGTGCTGGGCTGTTTGCCGAAGTAGTCGGAGTACTGAAAATCCATGTCCACCGTTCCCAATCGCATGATCGGCCCCGGAGTCTTGGCCGCAAAGCGTAACGCGATTCCTTCCTCCGGTTGAATATGCAGGACCAGTTGGTTGGGCATGAGCTTTTCCACTTCGGTATCGCGGAAGAGCACGAAAGGCGCGCGCCGGAACTGGATGACAATATAAGTGCTGCGCGAAGCCATACGCTTTCCGGTGCGCAGGTAAAAGGGCACGCCCGCCCAGCGCCAATTGTCCACCTGCAGCTTCACCGCGACAAAAGTTTCGGTACGCGAATCGGGCGGCACGCCGGGCTCGGAACGATAAGCGGGAACGTGCTGGCCCGCGATCTCGCCTTCGCCATATTGTCCGCGCACTGTCCGGGTCAACACGTCCTCGGAACTAAGCGGCTGCACCGCGTGCAGAATTTTGGCCTGTTCGTCGCGAACCGCATCCGCCTGGAAGGAAATAGGCGGCTCCATGGCGGTCAGGCTGATGAGTTGCATGATGTGGTTGGGTACCATATCGCGCAGGGCCCCGGCAGTATCGTAGTAGCCGCCACGTTTTTCCACGCCGACGATCTCTCCTACGGAAATCTGCACGTGATCGATGTAGCGCCGGTTCCAGATCGGCTCGAAAATTCCGTTGGCAAAGCGGAAGGCCAGAATATTCTGTACCGTTTCTTTACCTAAATAATGGTCGATGCGGTAAATCTGCTTTTCGTCCACGTCCTTGAGCAGTTGCTGGTTCAGCGCTCGCGCCGAATCCAGGTCGCGGCCAAACGGTTTTTCGACAATCACTCTGCGCCACTGATGATTTTCCTCGCTCATGAGACCGCCGGCGGCCAGTTGCTGCACGATGGGACCAAAGAAGTCCGGGGCGGTGGCGAGATAGTAGAAATAGTTGCCGTGAGTGTCGTGGTCCTGATCAACTTTCTGGAGCATTTCCTTGAGTTGCTGGTATGTGCTCTGGTCGGCAAACTCGCCCGTGATATAGAACACGTGCTGCTCGAACCACTGCTGCAGATCGGGGTCGACCGGGCCATCCACGAACTCTTTCAAGTCGGCCACCAGCTTGGCGCGAAATTCCTCGGTGGTCATCGGGTTGCGCGCGATGCCAATCATCGCGAATTCACGCGACAGCAGGTTGTATTTCGCAAGGTTGTAGAGCGAAGGGATCAACTTGCGCCGGGTAAGATCGCCGGCCGCGCCGAAGATAACCATAACGCAGGGGTCGCCACATCGCCCCACCCGCTCTCCCTCGACTGCCCTTGCCGCCTGCGACATGTTCGCACTCCCCTCGTCGGGCGAGTTTAACAATTCTGCCGGGGGTTTTGGTTTCCTGTGTCGATACCAGTGACAAACCAAAGTCTCTGGCCGCTG
This sequence comes from Terriglobia bacterium, assembly GCA_963758435.1. Classification (GTDB taxonomy): domain Bacteria; phylum Acidobacteriota; class Terriglobia; order Terriglobales; family Acidobacteriaceae; genus JAIQFF01. The sequence continues at coordinate 865,561 of CAVWVN010000003.1, forward strand.
TTATGTTGCATGCCAAGAATCGCTATGGTACGACAGGACATAACTCTCCTTGGGACGGTGGCGACGGGTGCTGACAGGCCGATGCTGGCACGGGTTCCTGTGGTCCAGATCGTCCCATACTGCATGGACGCTGCGGCCTCCAATTTTTCTCTGCCTGCTTTCGCTGGTGGCTTGGGTCGCGCCTCAGGCGCAGGAAGCCAACTCAACGGCCAGTTCGGGCCGGCAGATTCCGGAGCATCGTCCTGCCAACACAATGTCACTGCAGGGAATTGTGCGGGACCAGCAGGGCCGCGCGGTTCCCGGTGTGCAACTCGAGCTGCGCAACGCCTCCGGCGCTCGTTACACGACCCTCACCGGTGCAGAAGGCATTTTCCGTCTGCGCGATGTGCTGCTCGGAACCTATGAAGCCATCTTGACCAAGCCAGGTTTCAAGACCCTGGTGATTTCTCGCCTGGAGCTGGCGAAGCCCGAGCTTTCAACTCTTGAGCTTCAGATGCAGGCGCTGATTGCGGTAGTTCCCGAAAACAAGGGGCCGTCCGGTTTGCCGGGGACGCCGCGCACGCCGGCCGCGGCCGCTCCTGCCACGCCTTATCCGGGCATGAATGGTCCAGCTCCCGAAGTCGCGACTGTGGAATCGGGTGCGGAATCAATCCCGCCAGCCTCCGCGAACTTCTCTCCCCAGCCCGATCGCTGGGACACCGCCATGCCGGAATGGCTCCGCTACGAGCAGCAGCGCGACGCGCCCTACGTGAAGGGACACTGGTACGATCCGTTCAATCGCAATCGTCTCAAGGGCGACTATCCGATCTTCGGACAGCGCTGGTTCTTCAACTTTACCGGCACCAGCGAGACCGCCGTGGATGGCCGGCGGGTGCCATTGCCCAGCGGCGTGGACACCGAGCGCCCGGACAGTAGCGACTTTTTCGGGCGCGGCGAGCAGGCCCTGCTCACAGAAAACCTGCGTTTCTCTTTCGACCTGTTCCGCGGCGACACCTCTTTCCGCCCGGTTGATTTCCGGCTGCGCGTCACCCCTGAGATCAGCCTCAACTTCCTGCAAACTCGCGAGCGCGGCATTGTGAACGTGGACCCGCGAGAGGGAATCAATCGTTTCGACACCCACGTTGGCCTGCAGGAAGCTTTCGTCGAAGCCAAGATCCGTGACTTGAGCCCGAACTATGATTTCGTTTCTGTTCGTGCCGGCATCCAGCAGTTCACCAGTGACTTTCGCGGCTTCCTGTTCTCCGAGGAACAGCCCGGAGTGCGGGTTTTCGGCAATCTGCGTTCCAACCGCCTGGCCTACAATCTCGCCTGGTTCAACTTCCTCGAGAAGAATACGAACAGCGGTCTGAATACATTTCAGAATCGCGGGCAGCAGGTTTACGTAGCCAACATCTACGTGCAGGACTTTCTCGCCAAAGGCTACACCACCGAATTCAGCTTTCACTACAACCGCGACGACGCCAGCATCCACTACGATGACAACGGATTTCTCGTCCGTCCGGCGCCCGCCGGCGCGGTAGTGAACGGGAACGTGAATGCGCATGCCATCCGGGCCTACTACCTGGGCTGGGCGAGCAACGGACACATTGGCCGCATCAACCTCAGCCACGCCTTTTACCAGGCATTGGGGCACGACGATTTCAATCCCATCGCTGGCCGCCGGGTGGACATCGACGCCAGAATGGCCGCGCTCGAAGTCTCCGTCGATAAGGACTGGGTGCGCTACCGCGCTTCGTTTTTCTACGCCTCCGGCGATTCCAGCAATCGCTCCGGAGCGTCCCGCACCGACGGCACCGCTCACGGTTTCGACACCATTGTGGATGACACGCACTTTGCCGGCAGCGCCTTCAGCTTCTGGGACCATGAAGGCCTGCGCCTGACCGGGACCGGAATCGCGCTGATGAATCCCGCGAGTCTGCTGCCCAGCCTGCGTTCGAACAAGGAGGAAGGTCAGGCAAACTTCGTCAACCCCGGGCTTTATTTATTCAATCTGGGCGCGGATTTCAACCTCACTCCCAAGCTGCGCGCATTCGTAAACGGCAATTACCTGCGCTTCGACCGGACCGAGCCGCTGGAGCTTCTATTGTTCCAGCGCCCGATTCGACACAGCATCGGCACCGACCTGGGCGTGGGCGTGGAGTATCGTCCCCCGCTCAGCGAAAACATTGTCCTCACCGGCGGCATATCGTCGCTGGTTCCAGGCCGAGGTTTCGAGGAGATTTATAACGGCAAGACTCTATTCTCAATCTTCGCCAGAATAAAGTTTCAGTTCTAAGAGGCGTAATTATTTGTGTGGCGCGGGCGCCCCCGCCCGCGAGGCAGCAGCGAGAAGTCATCAGTCGAAGGATCTGGACATCGAATGCGAAGCAAATCGTGCAAGCCGGCGCATTTCTTAGTCTTTGCACTGAGCCTCGCCCTCCTCAGCCAAAGCCCCGCCCGCTCGCAGACCACATCCGACGTCCTGCTGCTGCAATCCCAGGCAGAGGCCGACCGGAAATCCACGGGTTGCATGACCTGCCACACCGCTACCGATAGCGCCACCATGCACAGCACCGGCACCGTGCGCTTGGGGTGCACCGACTGTCACGGCGGCAACGCTGAAGCCCGATTGGCCTCCGACGCTCCGAAAGATTCTCCGCAATATGATCAGGTAAAAAGCCAGGCCCATCCTCAGCCACGGAACCGAGAAAACGCCCGCAGCTCCGCCAATCCGACGCGGGCCTACACGCAATGGCTCAACGAAGACTGGAATTACACTCGCTTCGTCAATCCGGGCGATCTGCGCGTGGCCGAAAAAACCTGCGGCACCAGCGGTTGCCACACGGCAGAAGTAAGAAAAGTCCAGACCAGCATGATGACCCACGGCGCCATGTTGTGGGGCGCGGCGCTCTACAACAACGGAGCTTTCCCTCTGAAGACGCCTCGCTTCGGTGAGAGCTACGGCCCGGATGGCACTCCGCAGCGATTGCTCACCTTCCCGCCACCCACGCCTGAAGAGGTCAGCAAGAAAGGAGTGCTGCCCTACCTCGACCCCCTGCAGCGTTGGGAGATTTCGCAGCCCGGCAACGTGTTGCGTGTGTTCGAACGCGGCAGCAGGAAGAAACCGGAAGTAGGGAACCCGAGCCTCGAAGAAGAACCGGGCAAGCCGGAGATCAAACTCAGCGAGCGTGGCTTCGGCACAGAGTTGCGTACCGACCCCGTTTTTCTCGGATTGCAAAAGACGCGCCTGTTCGACCCGCTTTTGTCATTCCCCGGCACCAACGATCAGGCTGGCGACTACCGGGCCAGTGGCTGCAGCGCCTGCCACGTGGTGTACGCCAATGACCGTTCGCCAGAGCATTCCGGCGCCTATGCTGCCGCCGGTAATATGGGACAGAGCGCCAGTGCCGATCCCGCCATCCCGCGAAATCAATCGGGACATCCCATCCGCCACCAGTTCACGCGCTCGATTCCGTCCAGCCAGTGCATGGTCTGCCACATGCACCCGGGCACAAACATGGTCGCGACTTATTTCGGTTACACCTGGTGGGACAACGAAATGGATGGCGAGCACATGTGGCCCGCCCAGCAGCATAATCCCAGGGCAGCCGAGCAAAACCAGATTCAGACTCGCAATCCCGAACGCTCCGCCGTGCGCGGCCTGTGGTCCGACCCGGACTTTCTGGAGAAAACCGGAACCTCCGAGTTCAACCGGCAACTGCAACACACCCAGTTCGCCGACTTTCACAGTCATGGCTGGATTTTCCGCGCTGTCTTCAAGCACGATCGCGAAGGCAACCTGCTCGACGAGGATGACAAGAAGGTCTCGTTCGAAGACCCCGACAAGTTCGGCAAAGCAGTTCATCTCAAAGATATCCATCTGGAAAAAGGGATGCACTGCATTGACTGCCACTTCGAGCAGGACAGCCATGGCAACGGCAAACTCTATGGGGAAACGCGCAACGCCATTGAGATTGATTGCGTGGATTGCCACGGTACCATTCAGCAGCACGCTACGCTGATCACCTCAGGCACGGCCTCGCCCAAGGCCGGCACTAACCTGGCGGGGCTGCGCACCCCCTGGCAGGAGCGCCGTTTCTACTGGAAAGACAGCCGCCTGTATCAGCGCTCCATGCTGGAGAAAGATAAAGAGTGGGAAGTGGTGCAGGTGCTGGATACCATCACGCCGGGTGCGCAGCACTACAGCGAGAAATCACGCCTGGCCAAAACCATTCAGCAGGACGGTCAAACCTGGGGAGATGTGCCGGCAAAGGATTTGCCCCCGGAAACAAAGCTCGCGCATCCCAACAGCAAGATGACGTGTTACACCTGCCACTCGTCCTGGGCGCCCACCTGCTACGGCTGCCATCTTTCGATGACCGCAAACCAGCGCATGCCCATGCTGCACAACGAGGGCCTGACCACGCGCAACTGGACTTCCTACAATTTCCAGGTCCTGCGCGACGACATCTACACCCTGGGAATCGACGGAACGGTAACGGGCAATCGCGTCGCGCCAGTGCGGTCGGCTTGTGCCGTGCTCGTGAGTTCGCAGAATAACGATCGCGACTGGCTCTACTACCAGCAACAGACGATTTCAGCCGAAGGCTTCAGCGGACAGGCTTTCAGCACCTTTGTACCGCACACCGTGCGCGCAAAAGAGACCAAAGGTTGTACCGATTGCCATGTCTCGCGCGCCAATGACAATAACGCCTGGATGGCGCAACTTTTGCTCCAGGGCACTAATTTCATGAACTTCATGGGCCGCTATGTTTTTGTGGCCGCAGGAAAGAGCGGCTACGAAGCCGTGGCCGTCGCCGAACACGATGAACCTCCGGCGGTGATTGGCAGCGACTTCCAAAAGATTGCCTATCCCGAGAACTACAGGAAGCATCTTGCCGCTCACAGCGAGCTCGAAGACGCCTACCGTCACGCCGGCTCGGAGGTCCTCGATGTGCAAGCCCGGGGAGAATATCTCTACGCCGCCACGGGCAAGGGTGGTTTTAGAATTTTCGATATCGCCAACATCGACAACAAGGATATTTCCGAACGCATGGTGACTGCGCCCGTTTCTGCCCTGGGCCAGCGCTTCTACCTGCCCACGAAATATGCCACCGCGGTGGCGACGCCGACCACTCTGGGGGTTGATCCCCTGCGCAGCCATCGCGAGGAGAATGAAGAACAAACCATCCATCTCATGTACGGCTTCCTCTATGTGGCCGACAAGTACGAAGGCCTGGTCATTGTTGGCGATCCTAACCTGAAAGGCAAGAGCCCGGGCGTAGGCACTCTGCTTGATGGCAATCCTGCGAATAATTTTCTCAAGCGAGCCGCTACATTCAATCCCGATGGCGCACTGAGCGGCGCCCGCCGCATCACCATTGCAGGAACCTACGCCTACATCCTCTGTGACCGCGGCCTGGAAGTGGTTGATCTCGATCAGCCTCTACAGCCCAGGATCGTGGCCGAAATTGGCGCGCCGTTTCTGACGCAACCACGTGGTCTCGCCATCCAATTCCGCTACGCCTTCGTCGTTGACGCGCAGGGACTCAAGGTGTTGGATGTTACCAATCTGGCCCAGCCCAAGCCCGTGCCCGGCGCGGTAGTTCCGCTCGCAGATGCACGCAACCTCTACGTGGCCCGCACCTACGCCTACGTGGCTGCGGGAAAACAGGGCATGGCAATCGTGGACGTGGAACGCCCCGCAGAACCGCGTCTGGATGAAATTTTTAACGCCGGCGGCGCACTCAACGACGCCAACGATGTGAAGCTTGGAATGGTTAGTTCGAGCCTTTTCGCTTATGTCGCGGACGGAGCCAATGGCTTGAAAGTCGTGCAACTATTCTCGCCGGTTGATAATCCTGCGTTCAGTGGATTCAGTCCGCGTTCCACGCCAAAGCTCATTGCCAGCTATCGCACACGCGGTCCGGCGCTGGCCATCTCCAAGGGAATTGATCGCGATCGCGCCGTGGATGAAAGCGGCAACCAGTTGGCAGTCTTCGGTCGCCGGGGCGCGCGTCCTTTCAACCGTCAGGAAATGGAGCGCATGTATCTGAAAGATGGAAAACTGTTTACCGTGAGCGATGGCCCTCCCTTCTCACCCGACCAGGACGCCAAACATCAAGCCTCAGTTAGTCCTCGTTGAAAAACAGCCGTCCCTTAACCGCTGATTTGACGGCACGTCGCGATCAGGGTACTGCACACGCGCTGGCAAAAGCACAGGGTCAGTGCAGGGTGGAGCGGGCGCTTAGCGCAGGGTGGAGGAGCGCTTTAGCGCTGCGTCCGAGATCTATTGTGGGCGGCTTTAGCCGCTGAGGTGCTCTCTTGGGGCTGACCTGTAGCTGTTTATCCTCCGAGCCGGGCCACGCCACGCAACTCTGGAACCGTAAACCGTCCCTTCGTGCGTTTGGCTTTCGTCCAGTCGTGGTACTGATGACACTCGAAACAGCGCCCCTCGGCAGCTTCTTTGGGTTTGTCCTCGCGATGGCACTGCTGGCAAGTCTGAATGCCGGGCAACAACACGTCGGAGGTCTCGCGGCTATTCAGCGTATTCGCATGGCACGTGCTGCACGTCATCATGCGGTGGGCGTGATGATCGAACTGGGCGTGAGGCAACCACTGTGCCGTCAATTTGGATGCTGCCACCACTGGCAACTGACCCGCTCCGGGATTCAGAATGTGGCATTGCTTGCAGGTCTTGCTCCACAGTAACCATTCGGCATCGTCGGTGCGGAACTGTACCCATTCTGAAGCGTTACGCGCAACCCGTGGCACGCGTACGCGCTCAGGGATCTGACGGTCTGGCGGGTTGATCTCATGCACCGCGCCAGGGTGCGCTGCAATGTACTCGCCGAATCTCTTCAACAGAAATGCATGCACTACCTCCGGCTTGTCATGTGGCGCCTGCTCGTTGCCAAAACGCCTGTCGAATTGCAAGGTATGACATGCCGCACAATGTTGAGAGAATGTGATTGGCACCATGTAGCGCTGTCGCATCGGGAAGGGCGCGGCCTCAGCCCTGCCATCACCAGCCACCAAAGACGCGGGTTTCAGCCCCTGAGGCACGCTGTCGTCGACCTGGGATTTGTCAAAGGTGGCTGCGTACGGCCATCCACCGTTTCCCTTCGTCGTGCGGTGGCAGTCGTCGCAGCCCAGATCCACTCGCACATTGTTTGGCCCCATGAGCTGGGGTTGCAGGTGGACATAGTGATTGAACTTCAATTTTCCGGGATCCGTTTTGTCCATGCGCAGCGCAGAAAACTCGGGATGGCCCTTGCTAAACTTTGTAATGGAAGCCGCGTAGTGCGGCTTTCCATCTCGCGTCTGCAGATTGGCATGGCACTGCGAACAACTAAAGTCAGAAGTCGCAGCGAGCAATCGCGCTCCGTTGTGCTCCAGGTGACACGAACTGCATGCTGGCGTAAAGGTCTGGTTGGCCTGGTGCGCGGGGGCGTCATGGCATGCCAGGCATGCTTGCTCGCCCATCTGGGCGCTGAAACTTCCTGCGCGAGCCAGGTGGCACAGGCTGCACTGCTGTGTGAACACCGCGTGCGACGCCGACAGGGGCCCGCTTGAATAAACTTTCTGTCCGCCCTGCGCCCGTTGCGTGACTAACCAGCCCAGAGCGATAACCGGTACTGCCACTGACAGCCAGAATCGCCAGCGCCGAAACGCATGCGGGCGCGCGAAATATTGCAGGTCAATGCGCTTGGCGAGTTTTTTGGTGGTTCGTGAACGTCGCAGCATCGACTTGTCTCAGAACTTCAGGGCCATCACCCCATGAATCGCTCCCAGAAGCAGCAGCGCATAGGACAGTGGAATGTGCACCAGCAACCAGCCATGCAAGATCCTGTGCAGCCTGCTCTGCTGGTCCAGTTGGCGCTTTTCTTCGCAGATGTTTTCCAGATCGTCCACGCTGGAATGCAGGTTCTGGGGCAGCAGTACGCGCAGTTGCTGGAACATGGTTCGCGCCTGCGAAGCGTTGCTCAGGCTCATCCCGCCCGCTCCGGCCCGGCTCAAATAGGGTTCCATCTCGCTGCTTAAAAAATGCTGAAGTTGAGTACTGACCTCTTCATCTGCCTGCAGGCCAGAGGCCACGGTGAGTCCTCCCATCTTCCCCGCGCTCGCGGATGCGGCCCGCTGCAGTTCGCTGGCGTGCGAAACTTCGCCTTCCAGCGCGGAGCAGGCTTCTTCCACCAGTCGCACTGCCTCTTCCGCTAACTGGCTGCGCACGCGACCAATCTGCTCGTAGATTGTTTCCATGGGAAGCTGCGCGGTGTGGAGGCGCGGAATGAAGTGCTGCAGCGCGGCCCCCAGAATTCCGCTGGCAAACACAAAGATAAACAGCCACATCAGGACGCGGGTCAGCAGTCCACCGAAATGAAAGCTGCCGTGGAAAAGAATCAGCGGAAAGCTGAGAAATCCCAGCCACAGATGGCCGCGCATCCAGGACTGCGCCCGTCCCACGCGCCAGATGGGAAACTTCTTGCGCAGCCCCAGCAGTCCCGCAAACAGCATGAAGCTGAATCCGACGATGCCATAAGCCAGGCCCAGCGCACTGCCCCCCCGCGGTCCCTGCACGGAACGGAGGCTGTAAAAGACGTACACCGCAGTCGCCACGGCCAGCCCGATGACGCTTCCGACAAACCATTTGCGGTGAGTATCGTCGATCCGCACGTGGCCTCAGTTCCTCGTCTTCATTGCTACGCTTTGCGGTTGAATAATGTTTGCGAAAAACTCCGGCGGATTAACCCGGTGAGCAGCATCATGCGGACACGCGTACACGCAGCTGGGCTCGGCATGGTCATGGCACAGATCGCAGGACGTCGCCTTCACCTTGACGCTCGCGATCTGCCGTCCGGGATGCGCCGGATCGTCCACCTCCACCGGAAAGGGATGCAGATTGATATTGCCGTACGGGCAGTTGGTGGCGCAGAGGCCGCAGCCGATGCACCAGTCCTCAATAATCACTTCCAACGTGTTACGCCGCCGGATCGAGCCCACGGGGCAGCCCACCATGCACAGCGGATCGCGGCACTGCCGGCACGAGGTCGCTACCAGGTACTTGTCGAAACGCAATCCTTCGCGGACCAGGCGGCTCACCCCGTCATGAGCGTCGGCGCAGGCACGCACGCACTGATCACAGCGTGTGCAGCGTTCCAGATCGAGCACTAGCAGGCTCTGTGCTTCCATCAGCCCCTGGGCCAGAAACTGGTCCACGGGAACATTCTCGGTTCGGATGGTGCGGCGCCGGTTCTCCTCAAGCCGTTCGTGGGCTGTGCCCTCCAGGCTGTGGCGAATCTCGGGAAACTTGTCGAGCATCAACTGAAAGTCTTCGCCGGAGATGCGTACCACCTCGACATGATCGAGCGCGGTACATGTGGCTGTGCGCGGGCTGCCGGTGAGCAGTGCAATCTCGCCAAAGTAGCCGCCCCGCGCCAGGTACGCGAGCACCAGTTCGCCTCCGAGCTTCTCTTCCGAAACTTTCACGAAGCCGATGCGGATCAGATAGAAGCTGTCAGCGGCATCGCCCTGGCGGCAGATCACCTGTCCCGGGCTGAAGCGCACCAGTTCCACCCGGTCGCGCAAATGATCGACAAAGCCTTTGGTCAGCGAGGCGAAGACGGGAACGCTGCGCAAATGCGAATCCAGCGCGCGAGCGCGGTAGTTGCGCTCCAGTTGGGCGCGGAAGGTCTTGTTGCGTTGCAGGATGTCGAGCACGTTGCGCAACATTTCCAGCATTACGCAATCGGTTTTCGCCCGCACCGTGGCTGAGCGTGGGTAATAGCTCATGCAGGTCATCTCGCCGAACAGATCACCTGGCCCCAGTCCGGCGATGGGATTGTCGTAAGGCAAATCCACCGAGGCATCGATGGGAATGAACGGCCGGTAGGATTCCTCGCTGCGGCTGTCCTCCTCGCGAGGCGATAGCATGCTCTTCAGCCGCCTGAAAAATCCGCTGCTGCTGCCCTGTGTCTTCACATGCGCGATCGGGCTGGAAAGAAAAACTTCTGCTTTGCCTTCGAGAATGTAGAAAGCTGTCGAACCAAAATCTCCTTCGCGGCAAATGATTTCGCCGGCACGGAAACGTCTTTTGACCACCGCCTTCTGATTGAGTTCGAGAAATGTGCCGGAGACATTCTCAAAGATCGGCAGGTGCAGCAGTTCGGCGGGATCGAGAACGTCGCCTTCTCCCAACTCCGTTCCGATAACCCGCTTGTTGGTGAGCGCCCCGGTGGGGCACGACACCATGCACTCGCCGCACGAAACGCATGACGACCCACCCATGGGCAGGTTGTTGTCGAAGGCAATTCCAGCCTGGTATCCCTTGCCACGACGGGCCAGCACCCAGTTGTGTCTAATATCGTCGCAGCCCCGAATGCAGCGGTCGCACAAGATGCACGACTCGTGGTCCACCGCAATCACTGCCGAGGAGTCATCCTTTCCCCGCGGCGTGGTGCGGCGCGGGAAGCGGGGTTCGGTGATCCCTGCAGTGGCGGCCAGATGTTCCAGTTCGCAGTCGCCCGAGTGCAGTTGCCGGGCGCAGGGCGCGGGATGGTCCGACATCAGCAACTCGATCAGAGTGTGTCGCGCACCTTGCACCTGTTGGGTCGCCGTCTTCACGGTCATGCCGGCTTCCGCCTGGCGAATGCAGGAGGCGGCATACACGCGCTGTCCCACATCCACCACGCACACCCGGCACACGCCCACTGGATTTTCATTCTGCTGATGACAAAGCGTCGGAATCGGTATGCCGTTGACGCGGGCCGCGTCGAAGATCGTGGTCCCGGCCGGGACCGAAACCTGCTTGCCGTCGATGGTCAGCTGAATTTCGGGCGCAAGCCTGGAACTCATGCCGTCCCTCGCTTCGGGGCGCAAACTCCTGCGGGGCAGCGGCGGTGCTTGAGGTGTTCATCCACCACCTGAGGGAAATGCTTGAGCACGGATTGGATGGGCGCGGGGACAATCTGGCCCAGGCCACAGATCGAGGTCAGCTTCATCGCGAACGAGAGTTCATCAAGGAGTTGCAGGTCGGAATCCGCAGCCCGGCCTTCAGTCCATCCCGTGAGCATCTCAACCATCTTCTGCGAACCGACACGGCAGGGCACGCACTTCCCGCAAGACTCATTGCGATAAAAGCGCACCGCGTTCAGCGCCATGTCCAGCATGCAACGGCCTTCGCCGCAAACCACAATCGCACCCGAACCCACCATCGATCCGGCCGCCGTCAACGCATTCCAGTCCAGCGGGAGATCGGCCATGGAAGCGGGCAGATAGCCAGAAGACGGCCCTGAGGGCGCGAAGCCCAGTAGCGCGCGGCCATCAAGAACGCCGCCCGCGTACTCCTGAATCAGTTCGGAATACTTCGTGCCCATCGGCACTTCAAAAATTCCTGGCCGGTTCACGTCGCCGCTGATGCCGACAAATTTCATGCCGGCCGATCCGTTCTTGCCTTGCGACTTGAACCACTCCACCCCGCGCACCAGAATCACGGTCGCGAAAGCGAACGTCTCCACGTTGTTGATCGCCGTGGGCTGGTTCCACAAACCATTCGTCCCTGGGAAGGGAGGCTTGTTACGCGGCTCCGCCCGCTTGCCTTCGATGGCTTCGAGCAGTGCGCTTTCCTCGCCGCAGATGTACCCGCCGGGGCTGACGAAAATTTCCAGGTCGAAGCTAAGGTCGCTCCCCTGGATCTTCGCGCCCAGCAAGCCTTCGCGGTAACAACGCTCAATCTCTTCCTGCAGAATTTCCTTCGGATTCTCGTATTCGTGACGGATGTAGAGAATTCCGCGGCGCGCGCCCGTGACCAACCCGGCCGTGATCATGCCTTCAATCACCAGCCAGGGCGCGTTTTCCATGATGAAGCGGTCTTTAATGGTGCCAGGCTCGCTTTCATCGGCATTGCATACAATGTATTTGTCTTTCCCGGGAGCATTGCGCACGATCTCCCACTTGCTGCCGGTAGGAAAGCCGGCGCCGCCCATGCCGCGCAGGCCGCTGGCTTTCAGGGTGGCTACAATGCCAGTCCAATCGCGGGTTTCCACAAACTTCCGCACTACCGAATAATTCGACGAACCCTGATAAGGATCGGAAATTACCGGCGTCCGATGACGTTCTCGCGCCGGTTCAGGCAAGGCTCCGCCGGACAGCACGTCCTTTGCGACTGCAACCGTGCGCTCGCCCTGAACGCTGCAATAGATCCGGTCATTGATCGAAACTGCCGGGGCCTGATCGCAGCGTCCCAGGCAGGACACGTCGCGGACGCTTACAGCCTCAGGCCTGGCACCGCGGAATGCCTGCTCCAGCACGGCTTTCACTTCGACGCCTCCGCGCAGGTGACAACTCATATCGGCACACACCCGCACATCCACCTGGGGCGGAGGGGTCAACTGAAAGTGCGGATAAAAGCTGGCCACGGCGTGGATCTGGCTGAGCGGTACGTCGATCTTGGCCGCCAGCCGCCGGAGTTGGTCCGCTGGCAGATAGCCGAATTCGTGCTGGAGGACTCTGAGTTCGTCGAACACGTCGTGAGCATCCCCTTGACCTTGCATCATAACGTTGCGCCTTCGCCCGCCATCGTAACGGCAAAGGTTCTCTCGGGAGATGCTCGAGCGCGTACTTCGTGCGTGTCCGGAGGTTTCCCCACGTACCACACTGTCAATTGATTTCGCGTGATGGAATGGGTATAAGCAAGCCAAATCGCTATTTCCTGAATCATTGCTCGCTAACGTCCAACCATGAAGCGCGGAACGCCCACTCTCGCCGCAGCTGGCAGCAGCAACTTCCGCCGAGCGGCATGTCTTTTCGCCTGCTTCGCGCTCGCCGGCCACGCCGCCAGCCAAACTGCTTCGATCGGAAAATACAATGGCCCCGGAGGCTGCGCTTCCAGCAGTTGCCACGGCAGCGTTCAGCCCAAACAGATCACCCGGGTTTCACAAAACGAGTACAGCATCTGGGCGGGACAGGACAAGCATGCTCGCGCCTATCAGGTGCTTTCCAATGACGTCTCGCTCCGCATCGGGCGCATCCTGAATCTGAAGTCTCCACCGGAGCAGAACGAGAAGTGCCTGGCCTGTCACGCCCTGGCGGTCCCGGCCGAGCAGCGCGCCCAGACTTTCGACCTGAACGACGGCGTCAGTTGCGAGAGTTGCCACGGTCCGGCTGCGGGCTGGCTCGGGCCGCACACAGTCAAGGATTGGGAGAATCAATCCTCCGAGCAAAAAGCGAAGCTTGGCATGATCGATCTGCGCGACGTAGCGATCCGCAGCCACACCTGCCTGCATTGTCACGTGGGCACGGCGGAAAAATTCGTTGATCACCAGATGATTGCCGCCGGACATCCTGACCTCACCTTTGAACTTAATCTTTTCAGCGCAGTCATGCCACGCCATTGGAAAGAACCCACGGACACCCCCTGGTTCGGCGCCAAAGAGTGGGCCGTCGGTCAAGGCATGCAGCTGCGCGATAGCCTGCAGCGTTTGGCCCGGCGGGCGCGCACTTCGACATGGCCGGAGTACGCCGAGCTTGACTGCATCGCCTGCCACCACAGCCTGACCGCTCCGAAAGACAGCTGGCGCCAGGAAGCAGGCTACGCCGGACGCACACCGGGCGTCCCCGCATGGAACGCCGCGCGCTTTGTCGTCTTCCGCTACGCCGCGGCGGCCACAGATCCGGCCGCCGCTGGCAAATTGGAATCGGAGGTTGCGACTCTCCGCAGCCTGCTGGGACAACTCAGCGGCGACCGCGAGCAGATCGCGGCATCGGCCGAACGGGCCGCTGCACTCGCGCACTCCCTGAACAGCGAACTGAACGACCGCACCTACGATCAGGCGTTCACGCTCCAGGTCATGCGCCGCATCGCTGCCGACTCGAGCGTCGCTCTACAGGGACAGCGCGCCGCCGAGCAAGCCACCATGTCTCTGGATTCGCTATACAACGTTTGCAAGCAGAACGGCGCGCCTGACAACGATTTGCAAAACGCGATTGCAGGGCTCTTCGCCCAGGTGCAGAATCCGTCGGCCTACAACGCGCCTGCCTTTGCGGCACAGCTCCAGAAAATCGGAGCCGCCCTCGGTCGCGAAGCCGGGCAGGGAAAATAGCGGTGCCGATTCCGACCATGGAAAACAACAGCTCCGAGCATCAGCGGCTGCGCGAGAAACACGCCGACCCGGTCGCGCCCTGGCGCAAGTGGGGACCGTACGTCAGCGAACGGTCCTGGGGCAGCGTGCGCGAGGACTACAGTCCCGATGGCTGTGCCTGGGAATTTCTCACTCACGACATGGCGCGCAGCAAAGCCTATCGCTGGGGTGAAGACGGCATTGCCGGCATCTGCGATCGCTATCAGCTTCTCGTCTTCTCGCTCGCCCTGTGGAATGGCCGCGATCCCATTCTCAAAGAACGCATGTTCGGGCTTTCGGGCAACGAAGGCAATCACGGCGAGGACGCAAAAGAATACTGGTTCTATCTCGACAACACTCCGACCCACAGCTATATGAAGATGCTGTACAAGTATCCCCAGGGCGTGTTTCCCTATCAGAAATTAGTCGAAGAAAACCGCCGCCGCTGGGGACAGGTGGGTGCGCCCGAATACGAATTGCTGGACACGGGAGTTTTCGGTGACGACCGCTACTTTGACGTCTTCATCGAGTATGGGAAAGCCGGACCCGAAGATATCTGCGTGCGTATCGAGGCTATCAATCGCGGACCGGAGGCAGCCGACCTGCACCTGCTACCCCACCTTTCCTTCCGCAACACCTGGGCCTGGACCGATCCGCCGGGCGCTGAACCTTCCATCCACTTGCGGCCGGCTGGAAGCCGGATCATCCTCGTTGCCGACGAGTCCAACGCCACCAGCTTGCGCAATCTGCAGTTTCCGTATTCACTCGGCACTCACTATCTTTATGCTCCCGAGGGAGGCGAAGCGCTGTTCACCGACAACGAGAACAACGCGGTCCGCCTTTATGGCTGCTCCGATAATCGCAAGCCCTACGTTAAAGATGCCTTCCACCGCCACATCATCAATCATGAAGACTGCGTGAACCCGCGGCAGGCCGGCACGAAGTCATGCATTCACTATAAGCAGAAAGTTCCGCCGGGCGGCTCGATGATCTTGCGGCTGCGCCTGACTCCGGAAACACTGGCGGCCCCGCTCAACGATGTGGATGAAATCGTCCGCCGGCGCAAGACTGAGGCAGACGAGTTTTACGCCTCGGTGCATCCTCCAAAAGCAACCGCGGAAGAGAAGGCGATCCAGCGCCAGGCCCTGGCTGGAATGTTGTGGAGCAAACAGATCTACCTCTGGGATATAAACCGCTGGCTGGAAGGCGACAATCCGAAATTTCCGCCGCCGGAATCGCGCAAACAGATGCGCAATATTCACTGGCGCCATCTGAACTCGATGCGCATTCTCTCCATGCCGGACAAGTGGGAATTTCCCTGGTTCGCGGCCTGGGACCTGGCATTTCAATGCATCACGCTGGCCCTGGTCGATCCCGAATTCGCCAAGGAAAACCTGTGGGTGCTGCTGTTCGAGCAGTTCCAACATCCCAACGGCCAGATTCCGGCGTATGAATGGGAGTTTTCCGATCTTAACCCTCCCGTGCACGCCTGGGCCTGCTGGCGCGTCTATCAGAGTGAAAAAGAACGCACCGGCAAGGGCGATACCGTCTTCCTGGAAAGATGCCTGCACAAGCTCCTGATGAATTTTGCCTGGTGGGTGAACCGCGTCGATAGCGAGGGCAACAACGTTTTCGAAGGCGGCTTTCTGGGCTTGGACAACATCGCCGTCGTCGATCGCGGAGAAAAGTTTCCCAACGGTGCCATTCTCGAGCAATCCGACGCTACCGGCTGGATGGGTTTCTTCTGTCTCTACCTGATGCGTATTGCGCTGGAGCTGGCCAATCAAAATCGGGTATATGAAGGCGTTGCCACCAAATTCTTCGAGCACTTTATCTACATCGGGGCCGCCATGAAGAAAATGGGTGGCCGCAACTATCAATTATGGGACGAGCAGGAAGGTTTTTTCTACGACGTGCTCCGATATCCCAACGGAGAGTTTCACAAGTTCCGTCTGCGTTCGCTGGTCGGCCTGATTCCGCTCTACGCCATTGAAGTGCTCGAAAGCGAAGAACTGGCGGCTCATCCTGGCTTTTTGCGCGACGTGGAGTGGTTCATCCAGAACCGGCCCGACCTGGTGGGAGACGCCTGTTACACCGTGGGCGACGGAAAGAAGCGTTATGTGCTCTCGATTGCCGATCCCAATCAGTTCAAACGCCTGCTGCAGCGCATCTGGGACCCCGCCGAGTTTCTTTCACCCTACGGCATCCGCAGCCTGTCCAAATATCATGAGCAGCATCCCTTCCGGTTTGGCGATCGCTCCATGGGTTACGAACCGGGAGAGGCGGCGGTCAAGCTCAAGGGAGGGAATTCTAACTGGCGCGGCCCTGTCTGGTTCCCGACCTCTTACTTGCTGATCCATTCCTTCCTGCGCTTTGGCGATGCGGTCGGCCCGCAATTCTCGTTAGCGACTGCGGGCAGCGAGAACCAGTCCGTCACGCCCCACGACATCGCGCGTGAAGCGGCCGATCGCATGATCGCGATCTTCAAAAGGAGGGCCGACGGCACGCGGCCCTGTTTCGGTTTCTATCGCAAGTTTCAGGACGATCCATACTGGAACCAGTGCCTGCTCTTTAACGAGTACTACCACGGCGATAGCGGGATGGGTCTGGGAGCCAGCCATCAGACGGGGTGGAGCGGCCTGGTGGCGAACCTGATCGACGAATGGCGGCGATAACGCGATGGTCCTCCGCAAACGTCTCTTGCTCGCGCTCAGCCTGTTGCTGATCCTGATCGTGATCAGCACCACGGGATATCGCGTGCTCGGAGGCCCCTCCGTCACCTTCCTCCAAGCTCTGTACATGGCGGTCATAACCCTGGCCGGCGTGGGCTACGGAGAAATTGTTGATACCAGCCACAATCCCATCTTGCGCGTGTTCAACATCGGCATTGTGCTTTTTGGGGTCGCGATCACAGTTTATGTTTTTTCGATCGTGGCCGCCTTCATGGTGGAGATGGAATTCAAGAAGCCTTTCTGGAGGCGCAGAATGCAGCATCACATAGACCAGTTGACCGGCCACCACATTGTCTGCGGCCTGGGAGACACCGGACGGCACGCGGTGGCAGAGCTGCAGAAGACCAACACTCCACACGTGGTAGTGGATATCTCCGAAGAAAATATCCGCAAGTTGAAGGAGCTGCACCCCGGCACCCTGCAGGAAATGCTCTACGTGGTCGGCGACGCCACCGAGGAAGACATTCTGGAAAAGGCCGGTCTAAGTCGTGCCAGCGGCATGATCATCGCCTTGCCTCTCGATAAGGACAATCTGGTTGTGACCGTCATCGTCCGCCAGCGCTTCCCCAAAATGCGCATCGTGGCGCGCTCGGCCGAGCGCAGGTTTGCCGAACGGATGCTGCGCGCCGGCGCTAATTCAACGGTTTCCCCCAGTCAGATCGGGGGGATGCGGTTGGCCAGCGAGCTGATCCGCCCGCACGTAGTCGCGTTTCTCGATACCATGCTCAAGGAGCAAGGCAGGACCGTGCGGGTTGAGGAGATCGAAGTCAAAGCCACCTCACCATGGGCAGGCAGCTCCCTGCATGACCTGAACCTCAAGGGTCGTTACAACCTTTTGGTTCTCGGGGTGAAGCGTCGCACCACGGAAGGCTCCTTAGATCTGCAGGTGAATCCTCCCGACCAGTCAGTTGTGGACCGCCAGTTCATCCTCATTGCGATGGGCGACATAAAAGACATCCAGCGTGCCCGCCAGGACGCCGGGATCTAGCATTTGTGTGATGGTGGCTGGTGTGGGGCGGACACTCTTGTCCGCTGCCTTTGACTTTTTAGCTTTTGATCGCCATTGCCGGGCTGAATTAGTTTCGAATAACCAATATATCCAATTCCTGAGCGGCGGATAAGAGTGTCCGCCCCACACTTGGCTGTGCGAAGCAGCCATGCTAGGCGACCCCCACCGCCGCGTTGATCTGCACTTTCACTTTCAGCGCCTCACCCAGTTTGACGAAGCCATCCAGCCAGGCCTGCGCCTCGGCGTCTCCTCGTTCGGCCCGCTCCCGAACCTCGCCCGCGGTCGTTCGCATCGTGGCGTAGTAGGTGTTCTGTGCCTCCCAAAGGCGGACCTGGAATGGCAAAGTGATGGCCATCGCAATGGTTTCCTGCAATCGTTGCAGCAGGCCGGGTTCCATGGGATTGGCAACGAAGCGGGTGAACAGGCGTTCAATGGTGCGGCGCAACGCAAATTCCAAAGTTACGGCGTCGGGTGTGACGCGGGTGCGCCGTATCTCCTCCAGGATTGTCCTGGACTTGACCAGGTCCACGTCCTCAGCGGAGAAGGCGTCGAGCAGCTCCGAATTCAGCGTGAAGTCCACCGCCAGCCGGAAGCGCCTGGGCAGAGGCACTCCCAGGTCGGTCACAAAGCGGATCAGGTGCGCATGCTCGTCGTTAAAATGGCGATACATGGCGCGGGCCTCGTTGGTCGCTTCCTCCAGAATGATGCCCAGTATTTTTCGTTGTTCGTCGCGGAAGAGCAGCCGCAGAGTGTAGGTGCCGGAACTGAAGTTCTTGTCGATCAGGCGCACCAGTTCCGCCAGGTCGCCGCTCACCAGCGACTGGTCGAGTTCCTGATCGAGCGTGCGGTAGGCTTCCTCGCCCTGGAATTGCCGTACTCCTCCAATTACGCTGTGGTCCGCGAGATGCAATACCCCAAAAGTGACCTGGTCCGATTCCCACGTGATTTCCGACGTAACACTGGCCTGCCCCAGAACCACTCGTACTTTTCCCTGTCGCGAGGTACGGTAATCCATCTTTTCCACGTCGTAGCAATAGATGTGAGTGTTTTGCCCGTACTCCTCGAACAGTGAGCTGACGGCATAGTGAGCTCCGACCTTTTCCAGGTCAACCATCGCCGGCTGAACGTAACGCTCGTAAATGGACCTGCCATCACCCTGTTCAGGAAGGTTGCTGCGTGCCTGCGCCAGCAGGTCAAGAAAGGGCGCGGCCAGACCGTCGTCGGAGAATAGTTGTCCGGCCAGTTGCAGGGCGCGGCCGGCATACTGAATCACCTGCACCGTTTCAATTCCAGAGAGGTCGTCAAAGAACCATCCACAGCTGGTGTACATCAGCATCAGATAGCGTTGCAGCTCAAGTAGCTTCAGCCCGGTCACGGTTTCTGCCTGCGAAAGTTCGCGCTTGGCCTGCGCGGTCATGAAGCGAATGATGTTCTCGCGTGAGCGGTCGAGAATCACGTCGATATACGCATCCCGGCTTTGCCACGGATTCTCGAAAAGCTTTTTCGCTTCGGCCTCATAACGAGGCGCGGCCGTATCGCGCAGCCAGTCGAAGGCTTGCCGCAAGGGCGCTCTCCACTGCTGGTTCCATCCGGCATGACCGCCTGAGTTGCAACCACAATCGCTGCGCCAGCGTTCTACTCCATGAGCGCAGCTCCAGGAAGTGTTTCCGATGATCTTGGCCTCCTGCGTGGGCGGATGCTTTTCCAGGTATTCCGCATAGTTGGTCAGCCGCGCCTGCTGGCTGGTTTCAATATTGTGCAAGGCGAAAGCCAGGGCCATGTCACCGTAGGCCCGGTGATGCCCGTAAGTCTCGCCGTCGGTGGCGATGTGAACCAGTTGAGGCCATGTCCTGGCCTCGGAAAATGCGCCCAGCAGCCGGTCAGAGAAGCGCTTGCCATCCGCCAGGAGGTCCTCAAAAGCAATGGCGCGAGAAATCGGGCCATCGTAGAAAAACACACTGATGGCTCGCCCCGAGGGCATGCGCACCGCGTAAGCCATCGACGGATCAACTCTGCCTCCGTCCACCTTGCGCCACGCCCGTCCTCCCAGCGGCCTCACCCGTCCCGCCTGGTACGGGGAGAGAATGGTGAACTTGATGCCTAACTCAGTGAGCACGTCCAGGGTCTGCAGGTCTACCGCCGTTTCCGGCAGCCACATACCCTCGGGACGGCGGCCGAATCGCTTCTCAAAATCGCGAATGCCCCAAAGAATCTGAGTGTATTTGTCCTGGCGCGTTGCCAGGGGAAGGATCATGTGATTGTAGGCCTGGGCCACGGCCGAGCCATGGCCGGAGAAGAGCCGCTGGCTCTCACGGTCGGCGGTCAGGATCGCTTCATACACCGCCGGGCTCTTCTCCTCCATCCATGAAAGCAGGGTAGGGCCGAAGTTGAAGCTGATCTTCGAATAGTTGTTGACGATCTGCAGAATGCGGCCATCGCCATCCAGAATGCGCGAAGCGCTGTTAGGGGCATAGCTTTCTGCGGTGACCCGCTCGTTCCAGTCATGGTAGGGATAGGCGGAATCCTGGTATTCCACCGCTTCCAGCCACGCATTTTCCCGCGGCGGCTGGTAGAAATGCGCATGAATGCATACGTACCGTTCCATCGAGTCTCCCGGATTGTCGCCTCAGTACGCGCGCGACGAGGGGCGAGTAGGGCAATCTAGTGGATTTTCCTTCAATTTCTTCCTGAACCTGCCACGAACAACCGCTGCGATTGCTCCTGCATCTTCGGAACAGTTATTTATTGCCGGTCAACATAGGTTATCAGTAAGACTCGCAAATTTGATGCCGCATGTTCATTTCGGGTTCCACACAGCCAACGCTATCTGTTTATACTTCATTCGGCGTGCACAGGCGGTCCGAGCAATCCGCTTTCGCCGGAACGACATTGCAGGGCCGCGAAAGACCGAGGTTGCCGGCGGCAACCTCATCCGTACTCCATTGCAGTCTCAGATTACGACCGAGGCGATTGAGTGAACCGCAGATCCTCATTAGAACCGGCTTATGTTCCCTGTTCAACTTATCGTCTTCAGCTCAATCTGCGCTTTACATTTACCCAGGCCGCGGATGTAGTTTCGTATCTGCACGACCTGGGGATCACGGACTGCTATACCTCCCCTTTCTTGATGGCCCACCCCGACAGCATGCACGGCTACGACGTCACCGACCACACTCGCTTCAATCCTGAAATCGGTTCGGAGGAACAATTCACCGAATTCGCTGAGCGCTTGCAGCAACGCGGCATGGGGCTGGTAGTCGATGTTGTGCCGAACCACATGTGCATCACGCATTCCTCGAACTTGTGGTGGTGGGATGTGCTGGAGAACGGGCCCAGTTCGGACTATGCCCGCTACTTCGATATTGATTGGAACCCTCCCAAATCAGAACTGGCGAACAAGGTCCTTCTACCTTTTCTGCCTGACCAGTTTGGCCTGGTGCTCGAAAGTCAATCCATTCGGGCGCTGTATGACGGCGGCGGATTTGTCCTGGATTCGTTGGGCATCCACTTTCCGCTGGCCCCGCGTTCCTGGACCCCGTTGTTGGACCGAATGCTGGTGAAGGCGAAAGAGAGACTCACCGACAGCGATGGTCACGTGCTGGAGCTGGAGAGCATTATCACGGCGATCTCGCATCTCCCCCGGCGGGAAGACACGGACCTGGCCAGGGTCCGGGAGCGTCAGCGCGAGAAAGAAGTCATCCGGCGCCGTCTGGCTGCTCTGGTCGAGGACAGTGATGTGGTGCGCGCCTGCCTGAAGGAAGTATTGCTCATCATCAATGGCAGCAAAGGAAACCCGCACAGCTTTGACGCGCTGGAGAAGATCTTGGATGACCAGGCTTACCGCTTGAGTTTTTGGCGGGTCGCCTCCGACGAAATTAATTACCGCCGGTTTTTCGACATCAACGACCTGGCTGCGATCCGGGTGGAGAGCCCGGAAGTATTCGGCATCGTTCATCGCATCCCGTTCGACCTCATCCGGAAATCGCTGGTGTCGGGCATCCGCATTGATCACCCCGACGGTTTGTTCGATCCTCTGCGCTACTTCGAGGACCTTCAGGCTCAGGCCCCGCTGCCCGGCCAGGCTGTCAACCAATCAGGCAATGGTGTCCGGCGGCGTCTTTACCTGGCCGCGGAAAAGATCCTGGTGGGGGATGAAGAGTTGCGTCCGGGATGGGCCATCGAGGGCACTACCGGCTATGGCTTCCTCAACCTGCTCAACGGACTCTTCGTGGATGCTTCCAAGGGACGTTTCTTCCAGCGGCTGTACCGGAAGTTTACCGGGTGGTCGCAGAGTTACTCGGACCTGATTTATGAAAGCAAACGGCTCGTCATGCAGGTCTCAATGTCCAGCGAACTCAATGTCCTCTCCCGCCGCCTGGACCGTATTTCCGAGCAGCATCGCCGCTCCCGCGACTTTACCCTGGAAAGTCTGCGCGACGCCTTGCGCGAAGTGATTGCCTGCTTTCCCGTATACCGGACCTACATTCGCACCGATACTGAGCATCCCGACGAACAGGACGAACGCTACATCCGCGGCGCCATCAAGACTGCGAAGCGCCGTAACCCGGCCACCAGCGGATCGGTTTTCGATTTCATACAGGACTTGCTGTTACTCAAAGATCCGGACAGCATCAGCGACGCCGACCGCGCCGAACGCCGCCTGTTCGTAATGCGCTTCCAGCAGCTCACCGGACCGGTGATGGCCAAGGGCCTGGAGGACACAGCGTTCTACCGCTATTGTCCACTGCTCTCGCTTAACGAAGTGGGCGGATCGCCTGACCGGTTCGGGACGGCGCTAGCTCACTTCCACGCGAAGAACCTGGCCCGCCGCCAGTCGTGGCGGAATGCCATGCTGGCCAGTTCTACCCACGACACCAAGCGCAGCGAAGACGTGCGCGCGCGAATCAATGTGCTTTCGGAAATTCCGGCGGAGTGGTACCGCGCCATCCGCACCTGGCAGCGGCTGAATGAGCCAAAGAAAATGCAGGTGGCCGGCGAAAACGTGCCCAGCGCCAACGAGGAATACTTCCTTTACCAGACTCTCCTGGGCGCCTGGCCCCTGACTCCAATGGATGCAGCAGGGCACGCGGACTTTGTCGGCAGGATCCACACCTACGTGGAGAAGGCCCTGCGCGAGGCCAAGGTCAACACCAGTTGGATCAGCCCGAATACCGAGTACGAAGCTGCCGTCCACAGCTTCCTCGACGCTATCCTGGACAACTCGGCCGGCAATCTGTTTCTCGAGCAGCTCGCTCCCTTCCAGGCCAAGATTGCGACGGCAGGAATGTTCAATTCACTCTCCCAGACCTTGCTAAAAATTACGGCGCCAGGTCTCCCGGATCTCTACCAGGGAACAGAAGTGTGGAACTTCAACCTGGCCGATCCTGACAATCGCCGGGCAGTGGATTACGCCCGGCTGCAGGCTCTGCTTGCGCAACTTCATGCCGCCGAGTCTGAGGCCCCTGCGGTACTCCTCGACCGCTTGCTCGCCGACCCCGCAGACGGCAGTCTGAAACTCTTCGCAACCCGTTGTGCGCTGCGCTTTCGCCGCGAACATCGCGCATTGTTTACCCATGGGAGCTACATCCCCTTGCGCGCCGCCGGAGAAAAAAACAGGCATGTAGTGGCGTTCGCGCGCTCCTTCCGTGGGGCCACCGTCCTGGTGCTGGCCGGACGCTTCTTTGCTCAACTTGCGGCGGACGTCCGCCTGCCCGTCGGTGCCGAAACCTGGGGAGACACGGAGGTTGTCCTGCGCAAGCAGATTCCTGCCGTCTCCTATCGCGACGTGTTTACCGGAAAGATAGTTGCCTCGGTTCCGCCAGGTGGAGACTTCGCCATATCCGTCGCCGAAGCTTTTGCGCATCTGCCGATTGCCATGCTGGTAAGTCTTCAGAGCAAGGCGGAGGGTCCCGCGGATGTCGAATAGTCCGACCGAACCAGGCTGGGAACTTCGGTTCGGCGCATCCGTCCGCCGCCACGACCATGTGGAGTTCAGGGTCTGGGCCCCCAACCTGACGAGCCTGTCGGTACGCATCCTGGGAGACAACTCGGCTGCGCCGGCGCGCACCCTTCCCATGACCCGCTCTCGCGACTCGGAGTTCGTGGCAGAGGTTCCGCAGGTCAGCGAAGGAACAGACTATTTCTACGTGCTCGACGGTGAGCGCGAACGTCCTGACCCGGTTTCGCGCTGGCAACCGCGCGGTGTACACGGGCCCTCCCGTATCGTAAACCCCGCGTCGTTTCGCTGGTCCGATCAGGGCTGGTCGGGAATTCCTCTGCGCGATCTCATCATCTATGAATTCCACACCGGAACATTTACCCGCGAAGGCAGCTTTGAGAGCGTCATTCCCCGGCTCCCCTACCTTCGCGATCTGGGCATAACCGCACTCGAAATCATGCCGGTAGCGGAAGTTCCCGGAAACCGGAACTGGGGATATGACGGCGCCAGCCTCTACGCACCCCAGTCCTCTTACGGCGGTCCCATCGCCTTGAAGAACCTTGTGAATGCCTGCCACCAGCACGGGCTGGCAGTTGTGCTGGACGTGGTTTACAACCACCTCGGCCCCGAAGGGAACTATCTTCCCGAGTTTGCTCCCTGCTTCACCGACGCTCATCACACGCCCTGGGGAAAGGCGATCAACTTTGACCGGCCGGAGAGCGACGGCGTCCGCCGCTTTTTCATCGACAACGCCTTGTACTGGCTTACCGAATATCACATTGACGCGCTTCGCCTCGACGCCATCCATGGCATCTACGATTTCGGTGCTCGTCATGTCCTCGACCAATTGTCGGAAACGTTCTGCCGTCAGGCGCGGCGGCTGCAGCGCCAGGCCTGGTTGATTGCCGAGAGCGATCTCGAGGACGTTCGCATTATCAATCCTCGTGCGGTGGGAGGCTATGCCCTCGAGGCACAGTGGCACGACGATTTTCACCACGCGCTCTATGCCTTGCTGACCGGCCAGAGGCAAGGCTTTCTCATGGATTTCGGCGCCATTGCCGATCTGTCGAAATCCATCACCGATGGTTTTGTTTTCGACTGGAAATATTCGCGCTATCGCGGTCGCCACTTCGGCAGCTCCTCGAAGGATCGACCGGGTGAGCAGTTTGTAGCGTTCATTCAGAACCACGATCAGATCGCCAACACCAGCCGGGGCAAGCGGCTCTCAACTCTGGTTCCGGCCGGACAACAGAAACTGGCGGCCGCGTTGACCCTGTGCTCGCCCTTTCTGCCCCTGCTCTTCATGGGGGAGGAATACGGGGAGACAGCGCCTTTCCTTTACTTCACCAGCTTCGACGATCCCAACCTGGCATCCGCGGTGACTGAAGGACGCAAGAAGGAACTCGGAATGCACTACTCCGAAGGCGATTTCTCCGATCCGCAGGCCGCCAGCACTTTCGAGCGCTGCAAACTTGACTGGTCGAAGACCGCGATCTCTCCCCATGCCGAAATTCTGCGTCTTTATAGCGATCTGATCTCCCTGCGAAAGCAGCATCCCAGCCTGGCGAACGGTCGCAAGGATCTCACCGAAGTCCAGTTTGATGAGGAGGCAAAGTGGCTGGTCATGAAGCGCACCGACCCGGCCGGCAGCAGTGCCCTGCTGGTGTGCAATTTCTCCCCCGCAGAACAAAGCATTCCGGTTGCAGCTGACGCCGGTTCCTGGCGGATGGCGTTGCGTACCGGCGATACGGCTTATAGCGGCGGGAGTGGTTCCCGTTCTGTCGAGCACTCCGGCCCAGTCTCGCAGCTCTCCCTGGCGGGATTTGAAGCTGTCCTTTTTGTGCGTTGACGCCGGAGCCAATGTGCGCTGCAAACTCCATGCAGATGCCGTTGTCTCATCTGGCTCACCCTCTCCAATAGAGTGTCGAAGCCTGCACGCCGTCGGGCATGGCATATGATAAATTTGAAAAACGCGCCGAATGATCGCTGTTTTCTTACTCCGACGGGTTCTGAATACACCTCGCCTGTCTTTAACGAACGGCAGCTACAACTCTAAGCAGGAGGCCGGTACCACGCATGACGGGCCAAGGAAGCAGCACCATCAAGCCGGCCTTCTCCCGCAGAGTTGTCATCGAGAATGTCCAGCCGCAAATCGATTGTGGCCGTTTCCCGATCAAGCGCATAGTTGGTGATCGTGTGCAGGTGACTGCCGACATCTTCGCTGACGGCCACGATATTCTGCACGCCGTCCTGCTGCACAAGCCGGCTGCGCAATCTGATTGGCAAGAAGTTCCCATGGAGCCCCAGCCTAACGACCTTTGGCAGGGAGAGTTCAGTGTTCCGACTCAGGGCCGGCATCTTTACACCCTGCAAGCCTGGGCCGACCGCTTTCAGTCCTGGAGCCGCGATCTGACAAAGAAGTTTGACGCCGCTCAGGATATCTCCGTGGACATCCTGGTTGGGGTGCAGTTGATCGAAGCGACCGCAACCCGGGCCACTGGAAAAGACAAGGCCTCGCTTGTCGCCAGGGCCAACGAGATACGCAGGTTGGCGGCGTCGGACATTCCTAGGGCCGTAGAACAATCGTTGAGTCCGGAGTTGAAAGCTCTGATGCTCCGGCACGCCGACCGCCGCCGCGCCACCACCTACAGCAGGGAACTGGCGGTCGTCGTCGATCGCGACCAGGCCCGCTTCGGTGCCTGGTATGAGATGTTCCCGCGTTCATCCTCCTCTCAACCCGGCCGCCACGGAACGTTCCAGGACTGCATGAAGCGGCTGGATTACGTGGCTGGAATGGGTTTTGACGTTTTCTACCTTCCTCCGATTCATCCCATTGGCCGCGTGAATTGCAAAGGAAAGAACAACGCCGAACGAGCTCTGCCCGCAGACGTCGGCAGCCCTTGGGCTATCGGATCCAGGGAAGGCGGTCACAAGGCTATTGCTCCGCAGTTGGGATCGCTGGAAGATTTCAAGCGACTAATGGCGCGGGCAAAGCAGTTGGGACTGGAAGTGGCGCTCGACCTGGCCTATCAGTGTGCGCCCGACCATCCTTACGTAACCGAACATCAGGAATGGTTCCGCATGCGTCCCGATGGCACGGTGCAGTACGCCGAAAATCCGCCAAAGAAATATCAGGATATCTATCCTTTCGATTTTGAGACTCAAAAGAGTCAGGAGCTCTGGGAAGAATTAGAGAGCGTGGTGCTCTACTGGATCGAGCAGGGTGTCCGCATCTTCCGCGTCGATAATCCGCACACCAAGCCCTTTGATTTCTGGGAATGGATGATCACTGACCTTAAGAATCGCTATCCCGACGTCCTGTTTCTTGCCGAAGCCTTTACTCGCCCGAAGGTGATGTACGAACTAGCCAAGCTCGGATTCACCCAGTCTTATACTTATTTCTCCTGGCGTAATTCCAGGCAGGAACTTACGGAATACTTTACCGAACTCACACAAACCGATGCGCGCGAGTATTTTCGCCCCAATCTTTGGCCCAATACTCCCGACATCCTTAGTGAATTTCTGCAACAAGGTGGACGCCCCGCCTTCATCGTCCGTCTGGTCCTGGCCGCGACTCTCGGGGCTAACTATGGAATTTACGGGCCCGCCTTCGAGTTGTGTGAAAACCGTCCCGTGCGCCCAGGCAGCGAAGAATACCTCGACTCGGAAAAGTATCAGATTCGTAACTGGGACCTGGACAATCCGGCAAGCCTGGCGGGATTGATTACCAAAGTGAATCAGATTCGGCGCGAAAATCCGGGGTTGCACGCGGACGTGAGCCTGCGTTTTCATCCTGTGGACAACCAACAGATCATCGCCTACAGCAAGGTGAGTGACGACCTGCTGAACATCATTGTCGCGGTCGTCAACCTGGACCCGTATCGCACTCAGGCCGGGATGGTCGATTTGCCGCTGGATCTGTTCCACCTTGATGCGCGCCAGCCCTATCAGATGCACGATTTGCTGACCGATGCGAAATATGTCTGGCGCGGTCCGCGAAACTATGTCGAGCTCAATCCCCAGCGCCTGCCCGCTCACATCTTTTGCATCCGGCGGCGGGTGCGCACGGAAAACGGCATCGATTATTTTTCATAACCAGTAATGGAGTGCGGGAGAGAAACGCTTTGCCCATGTCTCAGGACCAGCTCTGGTACAAGGACGCCATCATCTACCAGGTCCACGTGCGCACGTTTTACGATACCAATGCGGACGGCATCGGCGATTTCCGCGGCCTGGCGCAAAAGCTCGATTACCTGCAGGAGTTGGGCGTCACGGCCATCTGGCTGATGCCCTTCTTTCCTTCGCCCTTGCGCGACGACGGTTACGACATCGCGGAATACAGGTCGGTCCACTCCAGTTACGGCAGTCTGGAAGATTTCAAGATTTTTCTCCAGGCCGCCCACGAACGCGGAATCCGCGTCATCGTCGAACTGGTCCTGAACCATACCTCTGATCAGCACCCCTGGTTTCAGGAGTCGCGCAAGTCGCGCGACAATCCCAAACGCGATTGGTACGTATGGAGTGACACGGACACTAAATATCAAGGCGTTCGCATCATTTTCGTGGACACCGAGCTCTCGAACTGGGCCTGGGACCCAGTTTCCAAGGAATATTACTGGCACCGCTTCTTCAGTCACCAGCCCGATCTCAACTATGACAATCCGGCAGTTCGTGAGGAGATGTGGGATGTGGTGAAGTTCTGGGTGGAGATGGGAGTGGACGGTTTTCGCCTGGATGCGGTCCCATACCTGGTCGAGCGCGAAGGCACGTCATGCGAGAACCTGCCTGAAACCCACGCTGTCCTGAGGGAATTGCGCGCCAAACTGGACCAGCACTACCCCGGCAAGATGCTGCTGGCCGAGGCCAACCAGTGGCCGGCCGATTTGTGCGCCTATTTCGGCCAGGGCGACGAGTTTCACATGGCGTTTCATTTCCCCCTCATGCCCAGGATGTTCATGGGCCTGAAACTGGAAGACCGCAAGCCCATCACTGAGATTCTCAAGCAGACTCCCCAGATTCCTGGGCCCTGCCAGTGGTGCCTGTTTCTGCGCAATCACGACGAACTGACCCTGGAGATGGTTACCGACGTGGAGCGCGACTACATGTACGACCAGTACGCTCGCGACAAGCACATGCGCCTCAACGTCGGCATCCGCCGCCGGCTCGCGCCCCTGCTGGACAACGATCGCCGGCGCATTGAGCTCATGAACGGGCTGCTGCTGTCGCTGCCCGGCACTCCCATCATTTATTACGGCGACGAAATCGGCATGGGGGACAACATCTATCTGGGCGATCGCAATGGAGTGCGCACTCCCATGCAATGGGAGGGCGGCTGGAACGGCGGCTTTTCTTCCGCCGATCCGGAAAGCCTCTATTCGCCCTTGATGCTCAACCCGGTGTACGGCTTTCAGGCGGTGAATGTCCAGTCCCAGAAGCGTTTTGACCACTCGCTTCTCTCCTGGATGAAGCGCATCATCAAGGTGCGCAAGTCCACGCCTGTGTTTGGCCGCGGCTCGATCGAGTTTCTCTATCCTGCGAACCATCGCATTCTGGCCTACGTGCGACAATTGGATAGAGAGTCCATCCTCGTGGTGAACAATCTTTCCAGCACTGCCCAGGCGGTGGAACTCGATCTGCGCCAGTTCAAAGGGAATATCCTGATCGAGATGTTTGGCCGAAACATTTTCCCCCGGGTCGGGGAGTTGCCTTATCTTTTGACCCTGGGCCCCTACCAGTTCTATTGGTTCCGTCTGCGCAAGATCTGAACTGGAGATGATCAGGCGGAAATTCTAGCGGAGGCACGATTTGGCCGAGGAAAGCATTCTTACGGATGAGTTTCTTCGCCAGCTGATCGATGTCGGCGAGGCCGACGTACTTGTAGGTGTGCCCACTTACAACAATGCAGCCACCGTCGGTCAGGTGGTGCAAATCATCCGCGCCGGCCTGCTTAAGTATTTCCCCCGGGAACGCGCCGTAATTGTCAATGCCGATGGTGGCTCGCGAGACGAGACTTCGAACCTGGTTCGCGGAGCTTCGATCAACGATCTGCAGCACTCGACCGATTTGAATGCCCTGCGCACTTTGCATAGCATCAGCGCGGAATATCCCGGAGGTCCGGCGACCGGCACTGCGCTGCGCACCATTCTGGCTTCGGCGGAACTGCTGCGTGTCTCCGCTTGCGCCATAGTCTCTCCCGAATCCACCACCATCGAACCGGAGTGGATCGAACGGCTGCTGCGCCCCGTATACCAGGGGAATTTCGATTTTGTCACCCCGCTCTACCGCCGCCATAAGTTTGACGGATTGCTGATGAGCAACCTGGTTTATCCCATGACGCGCGCTTTTTATGGCAAGCGGGTGCGGGAGCCTTACGCATCGGAATTCAGCTTCTCCGGGTCGCTGGCCAGCCACTTTCTTGCCCAGGAGATCTGGGTCCACGAAGTCGGTCATACCGGTACGGAAATCGCTTTGAGCATTTCCGCCATCACCGGAGGCTTCCGTCTGGCACAATCCTTTCTCGGCGTCAAACCTCGACTGGACGCCCGCTCCGCCGACCTGGTCGATGCCATGCGCCAGACCGTGGGTGCTCTGTTCTGGTCGCTCGAATCCAATTTCCCGCTGTGGAGCGGGAAAACTGATTCACAAGCCGTCCCCACGCTGGCCGGAGAACAGGAAATGACTTTGGAGCCGTTGCGCGTAAACCGCAAGCGGCTGCGGGACATGTTCAACTCCGGTGTGGCCGAACTGGAGCCCGTGCTCAAGTCGATTCTTTCCCCACCCACGCTGGCCGAGCTGCAAAGAATCGCTACGTTGGCGGAAGAAGAGTTCTGTTACGGAGACGAGCTATGGTCCCGCACCGTGTATGAGTTCGGGGCTGCGTATCACAAGGCTGTCATCAGCCGCGACCACATCATCCAGGCGCTGGCCCCGCTTTACCGGGGGCGGGCCTTCACCTTTCTGGTCGAAAACCGGGATGCTTCCGGAGAGCAGGTGGAGCAAAACATCGAGAACTTTTGCCTGACCTGTGAACGTTTAAAACCGTCGCTGCTGGAACTGTGGAACGGAAAAAAGTGAGGTAACCATGCGGGACATCATTGTTCATGAACTAACTCAAGCCACGCAGGAATTGGTCCGCGAATTCGCGCGCTTTCTGCCTCGCCTGATGGTGATGCTGATCGTCGTCCTCGTGGGCTGGATGATCGCATACCTGGTGAAGGCGGTTTTGCGCAGCTTGTTGCGTCTCATCAAGTTTGACAAGCTCTCCGAGGGTGCCGGTGCCACCCAGTTGCTCAACAAAGCGGCGCTGCCGTCTTCCACGGAACTGGTCAGCCGCTTCGCTTTCTGGACGGCATGGCTCGGCTTCATTCTCGTGGGCGTGAGCGCGCTGGGCATCCTGGGCATGCAGGAATACGTGACCCGCTTCTTCGTTTTCCTGCCCCGCTTGCTGGTCTCCCTGATTTTCCTGTTCATCGGACTGCTGGCCGCCAGCTTTTTCTCCCGTGCCGCCCTGCTCTGGGCGGTCAACACCGACATGCCCTCGCCCCGTCTCCTCAGCTCTGCGGCCCGGGTCCTGATCACAGTCTTTACCGCGTCCGCAGTCTTCGAGGAACTCGGCCTGGCCGACTCCACCATGCTTTTCGCCTTCGCCATTGTGCTGGGAGCGGTCATGTTGGGTTTGGCCATCGCTTTCGGCCTCGGCGGCCAGGATCTGGCCCGAAGATTTCTGGAGGCGCGCTTCGCCCCGGAAAAGAAGGAAGGAAAGGAACGCGAAGACGAGCTCTCCCCGCTCTAACATGCCAGTGGTGGCGCAGTCCTTTGGCATAGGGCGTCGCTCTAAGAGGGTGGAGCAGCGCTTTAGCGCTGCATTTAGAAGCCGAAAAGGGAACCGGCTTTAGCCGCTGAGGTCCCGGACAGAACTAACTCTGCACCCGCAACTCTCATGTCAACCAGTTCATCTGCGGAACGATCCTTCCTCGCGGCCCTGCAGAACAACCTGCCCTCGCGTCTGCCCCAATTTCTATCGCAGCAACGCTGGTTCGGCGGGAAGGCGCGCCAGATTCACTCCGTCGAAATTCCGGACATCGTACCCTTCCCCGCGGCCGGCTCATATCTGATTCTTGCCTGGGTCAACTATGCCAGCGGCCCCGTGGAAACCTACGCGCTCCCTCTTCTCCGTGCCTCAGGTGAAGCCGGAACTTCATCTCTGAAAATCCAGCCGGACAACTTTTCCGAAGAAATTGTTCTCAAGGATGCTCTCACCGACCGGCAATTTCTCACTTACCTGCTGCACGCCATCGCCAAAGGGGTGTCTTGGCCGGGAACCCACGGGCAGATTCGTGCCGTGGCCACTTCAGCTCTGCAATCCCTCTGGCAGCCCGCCCAGGGACCGCTCACTCCATCACTCATGAACACAGAACAAAGCAACAGCTCGGTGATCTATGGCAAGAGCCTGGTGCTGAAAATATTTCGTCGGGTGGAACCCGGCCTGAACCCTGATCTCGAAATCGGTTCTTTCCTGACCGGGAAGACTTCGTTCCGAAATGTGCCCCCGCTCGCCGGATACATCGAATATCTGGATGAACGCGGAGCCACAAGTTCGCTAGGCATGCTCCAGGGCTTCGAAGCGAATCAAGGCGATGCCTGGCAATTCACAATGAAAGCCCTGGCGGATTACTACAGCAACGCGCCAAAGTTGGGCAGTCTACGCGCCGGTGAAATTCCTCATGCCCCGCTCATTGCTCTGTGCGGTCAGCCGGTCCCGCATGACGCCAGGCGGCGAATCGGCCACTATCTCAATTCGGCCGCCTTGCTGGGGCGCAGGACCGCAGAGCTCCACCTCGCCCTGGCCTCCGCGCAAGACGATCCTGACTTCACACCACAACCATTCTCCGAAGCCGAGGGTCGGTCGTTCGCAGAGTCAGCGGCACAACTCGTGACCGCCAATTTCAACCTGCTCCGCCGCCTCCAGCATGGAATGCCTGACCAAACCAGGCAGGAGGCCGACAGAGTCCTTGCTCTCGAGCAAATCGCCCGCCGCCGTTTTCAGCTGCTTACCCAACTCAAGAGTACTGCCATGGTCACCCGCATCCACGGCGACTACCATCTCGGCCAGGTCCTGTTCACCGGCAGCGACTTCGTCATCATCGATTTTGAAGGTGAACCGGCGCGCTCGCTCAGCGAGCGCCGCAAGAAACGCTCGCCGCTCCAGGATGTTGCCGGCATGTTGCGCTCGTTCCACTACGCCGCCTACGCGCCATTGTTGCAGGAGCAGAACGCCGAAGAGTCATCGTATGTGAAACTGGGAAGCCGGGCGCAGTATTGGCAAAGGTGGGTCTCAGCAGCGTTTCTGGAGTCTTATCTGGAGATCTCGGGCAACGCGATCTTTGTTCCGAAGGGCAGGGAGGAGTTGGCCCTGCTGCTTGATCTTTACCTCCTTGACAAAGCCGTGTATGAACTCGGATACGAACTCAACAACCGTCCGTCCTGGGTCCGGATTCCACTCGATGGCATTGCGCAACTGCTTCAGGACCATTGAAGGGTGGAGCAGCGCTTTAGCGCTGCATTGAGAGCCACAGTGGATGCGGCTTCAGCCGCTGAGGTACGGACCGAAGCACCGGAGCATGCTGCCAGTCTCTGGTGCATTATGCCGGCCCGCTCTTCGCCTTCCCAAACGCCTTCTGGATCAGCGTATAGCGGGCAGCGCCCATGATCCCACAGTCGTCATTCAGCACGACTGTCACTGGCATGTCCTCCAGCAAGCTCCTCATTCGTCCCTTGTTCAAAAATGATTCCATGAAGGCCGGGTCCTGCATCTTGGTCAGGTTTCTGGCGGCAATGATGCCGCAAATAAAAATGCCGCCCGTGGCCATGAAGGTCAAGGCGCAATCCCCAGTTTTGGCCCCGTACAGGCTCACAAAAACTGCAAAAGTCTGCTCACAGATCGGAGCTTTCTTTTCCTGCGCTACCTGCGATATCAGGGCCGGCGCGTCGTGCGTCTTGTCCATCTGCTCTTTCAACCACGCCGGTTCCTCAGCTTTTTTGGTGTCGCGAAGAAAGTCATAAATGCTCTTAATCCCCGGGCCGGAGAGAACGCGCTCGCTGCTTACGTGGCCGTACTTCTTCAGAATGTAGCGGAACAGTTCGACTTCCAGTTCGTTCCGAGGGGCGAAGTCGGTATGCCCGCCTTCACAGGCAAATGGATGATGCCGGAAGCCGTCCCAATAGAGGCCCGCCACCCCCAGTCCGGTCCGGGCCGAGATGACTGCGCGATTTCCCTCCGCGTCCTCCGCCCCTGCCTGCAGGGTCACCAGGTCCTTCGACTCCAGGGTATCAACCCCATACGCATAAGCCTCCAGATCATTGATCAGCCCTACCGAAGGTAGCTTGAGTAGTGCCGCCAGTTCGCGTGAATCAATGGTCCAGGGAAGATTCGAAATCTTGCTACGGCCGCCGCGCACCGGGCCGGCCACGCCAAAGCACGCGCTGTGCACTGGAATCCCTTCCTTCTTAACGAACTCAGCGACCACCTCGGACAGGCCGCCGCGCTCCTGGCTGGGATAAGTCTTTTCGACCACGCATTTCAGCTTGGTGCCTTCGGTATCGAAGGCAGCCAGCCGGGTGCGGGTTCCGCCAATGTCGCCTGCAAGAATCATGGTTCGATTTTCCTCCACTGCCGGCCGTCGCGGGCCAGCAATTCGTCGGAATCCACCGGGCCCCATGTGCCCGCGGGATAGTTAGGAAACCTGCGCGGAGGCAGGGCCTGCCACACATCCAGAATGGGGTCCACGATACTCCAGCCCGCCTCCACCATATCGGCGCGCTGAAAAAGAGTTGCGTCCCCGATCATGCACTCATAAATCAGAACTTCGTAGCCGGTGTAGGCATCCGCGCCAAAGTACTTGGTGTACTCAAAACTCATGTCCACCGATCCCACCCGCAGCACTGGTCCCGGAACCTTGGCCCCGAAGCTTAGCGATATCCCTTCCACCGGCTGTATCTGCATGACCAACTGGTTGGTGTGGTTATGGACCGGTGCGTTGCGAAAAATCTCAAAGGGAGTGCGTTTGAACTGGATGGTGATTTCGGTGTGACGCTGCGCCAGCCGTTTTCCGGTGCGGATATAAAACGGAACGCCTGCCCATCGCCAGTTGTCGATGTTCAGTTTCAGGGCCAGAAAGGTCTCGGTTTTTGATTCCGGCGCCACTCCAGGCTCGGCGCGGTAAGCCGCCACCCTTTCTCCACCGATCACTCCTTCGCCATATTGCCCGCGCACGCTCGAATGCAGCACATCCTCGGAATCCAGGGGCTGCACCGCCCGCAGGATCTTCGCCTGTTCGTTGCGGACCGCATCCGCCTGAAACGATACCGGCGGCTCCATTGCGGTGAGGCTGAGCAGTTGCATGATGTGGTTGGGGACCATGTCGCGCAGTGTGCCTGCCGTGTCAAAGTACCCGCCCCGCAGTTCGACTCCGACCGTTTCCGCGTTCGTGATCTGCACATGATCGATGTAGCGGCGGTTCCAGATGGGCTCGAAGATGGCGTTGTCGAAACGAAACACCATGATGTTCTGTACCGTCTCCTTGCCCAGGTAGTGATCGATCCGGTAAATCTGGTTTTCCGCCAACACTGCCTTGACATTGCGGTTCAAGGCCTTGGCCGAGTCGAGATCGTGCCCGAAGGGCTTTTCGATGACCACGCGCCGCCAGCATCCGTCTTTCTGGTCGGCCAGTCCGGCCTGGCCCAGTTGCTGCACGATGGTGGCAAAAAACTTTGGCGCCGTGGCCAGATAGAACAGATAGTTGGCTTGGGTGCCGTACTCCTTGTCCACCCCCGCGAGTTGCGCGGCGAGGGTTGAATACGTGGCCGGATCGGCAAATTCGCCGCGTTGGTAGTAGAGCCGCTGGGTGAACCATTCCCAGGCCTCGGTACCCCGGTCCTCGGAGTGCAGAAAGCCCGTTACCTGGTCGCGAAATTGGTCCCGGCTCAAATCGTCGAAGGCTACGCCCACCACCGCAAAATTTTTGGGTAGCAGCTTGGCTTTCACCAGGTTATAGAGCGCCGGTACCAGCTTGCGCTTGGTCAGGTCTCCTGACGCTCCGAAAAGTACCATCACGCACGGACCAGCAGCCTTGCCAATCTGTTCGTGCTCCTCTTGCCCATTCACCGTCGCTGCCGTCGCCATTTGCCGTTGTTCCCGATCCTCGAGCGTGGTTGCCTCTGCAAGGCATTGTAGGACAGGCCCGGCGCATATTCATAATGATGGTGTGGTTCCACTGCGTCCTGTTTCAAGTTCCTGCTCGCGCGGTCTCATACCCAACCGGCGGGGACACAGCGAGATACACGTTCAGGTACCCAAGTCGATGGAACCACGTCTCTACCCGAGAATCTGAATGGTCCGGGCTCAGTCGCTGTTCCGACGAACGAACAGTCAGCTCAACCTTCGCCATCGATTCACCCTCAGTCCGGTATAATCCAGAATCCGCTTGGGTATTTGCGAAGTAAAAAGGGGTGGAATGAGAGTTCGGCCCGGTGTGGAGCTGGCGGGCCTCAGTGATGTTGGCTGCCAGCGAGAAAACAACGAAGACCGCTTTTCCTATTGGGAACCGGCCAGCGATTCGGACTTCCCCGCCAAGGGCCGGCTCGCCATTGTGGCCGATGGCATGGGCGGATACGAAGGGGGCCAGGAGGCCAGCCGCATTGCCGTCGAAGTGATCGAGCAGGTCTATGCCAGCGCAGCGCAGGGTGACCCTCGAGCCTGGCTCTTGCAGGGCTTTCAGACGGCGCACCATAGCATCCAGGAATACGCTGTAAAATATCCCGACCTCCAGGGCATGGGAACCACCTGCACGGCCATGGCCCTGCTCGGCCACCAGCTCTATTTTGCGCACGTAGGTGACAGCCGGTTGTACCTGCTGCGCGGAACTTCCATCTCACGTCTCACTCGCGATCACTCCTATGTCAGCCGGTTGGTTCAGAACGGCGTGCTCCGCGCCGAGGAGGCCGAATCCCACCCTCAGCGCCACATCCTCACCGCCGCACTGGGAGCGGGTAACACCGTCACGCCCGACTCTCCGCCACAACCTGTCGCTCTCGAATCAGGGGACACCCTGGTCCTCTGCACCGACGGTCTGTGGAGTCTGCTCACCGAAGCCGAAATTAAAAGCGCCGTTGTCGGGAAGACTGCTGCCGAAATCTGCGATGCCCTGGTTGACACGGCAAAGAAGCGCGGCGGCCCAGACAACATTACCGTCCAGGTCCTGCGCCTCAATTAGTCCTCAGCGCCCGGTCCATAAAAATAACAATAAACCCTACCAACCCGATAGGGTTTTTATGCCATCATAGACCGGTATGAAAATCTCCCAGAAAGGCCTTTACGCCCTGCAGGCCATGATGATGTTGGCCCGCCATTACAACCAGGGCGCCATTCGCATTCGCGACATCGCCTACGAAGAAGTGCTTCCGGAAAAATTCCTGGAACTCATTCTTCTGGAATTGAAGAACGCCCGTATTGTCGAGAGCGTGCGGGGCGCCAAGGGCGGATACCGGCTGCGTCGCCCTCCTTCTGAAATTCGTCTCAGCGAGATCATCCGCCTGATTGACGGCCCGCTGGCGCCTTTTGGCGATGCCGAGCAGTTGCGCAGCTTGATTGATTCCGACCTCGACCATCGCGCTCTCTATCAGGTTTTCCTGGAAGTCCGCAACGCCGCGGCCAAGATCCTGGAGCACACTTCTCTGGCCGACATCATGGACCCGAAATACGCCAAGTCCGGCAAACGCCCAGGCAAGCACAAGAACAAGAGCGAACATGCGAGAGTCTTGCCCATGGTGCTTTCGGCGAACCCTCGCGGGAGCCGCGAAGACTGAGAGGCGGCGTGCTCTCGGTTTGATCCCTGAGGCTTGCCTAGGTGCTTTCCTTTATGCTATACACTACTTATCAGATAGAGATACTTGTGATAGACAAAACCTGGAAATATCGAGCGACAGTAGTATCCCCAAGACGAACGAACCAGACTCTGCTGACTATTTCCGAAAACCAAATCTTCACACTGCCACGGCTACTCTTGTGGGCGTCTCGGCCCTCTCCGGGCTGTTGTTGTTGTTGCCCTACCTAGTCTTCCGCCGATTCATCCCGCTATTTCTGTAACAGCATGAGCTCCGGATTTTCCTGATCCTGTTGCTTTGTATTCCATGTGGTGCTGCACCGGGCCACAAGCGCGAAACGAATGACGAGAGTCTCAAATAACGAAACGGAGAAGCGATGAAACCGATCTTGTGGTTCAGTGCACTCTTGGTGGTGGTGGGCAGCGCGATGGCACAGACGGGTGCAAGTCGCGCTGCAGCAGCACCGAAATCCCCTCCCAAAAAAGCCGTAAGTCCAGCACGGGCCAGTGCCAAAGACGTGCAGGACCTGCGTGACGCCCTGGCAGCGCAGCAGAGGCAGTCGGAGGAGCAGCGCCAACAGCTAGAGCAGCTGAAGTCCCAGCTGCAACAACTCCTCGACGCGACACAGCAGGCCAGCGCCAACGCGCAAAGAGTGCAGGGCAGCGCTGAGCAGGCGCAGGCCACGGCCGCGCAAGCCCAGCAATCGGCCGCCGAGGCCCAACGCCAGGCCGATCAGGTTTCCAGCAGCGTCAGCGAGGCGAAAACCGCACTTGCGCTGGTGGACAAGCGGTCCAAGGATGAAAACCAGAGGCTCGGCGCTTTGCAGGACGCCCTGGGACGCTTCCGCTTCAGTGGCGATATTCGCGTCCGGGGCGAAGACTTTTTCCAGGACTGCTCCTCCTGCGTGACCCGCAATCGCGCCCGTATTCGGCTGCGCTTCGGTGTCGAAGGCAAGCTGACCCAGGACTTTAGCGGCGGCTTCCTGCTGTCTTCAGGTTCGTTGGGCGACTCCAATAGCACCAATGAGACCCTTACCAATTTCTTTACCCGCAAAACCATCG
Organism: Terriglobia bacterium; assembly: GCA_963758435.1. Lineage (GTDB taxonomy): Bacteria > Acidobacteriota > Terriglobia > Terriglobales > Acidobacteriaceae > JAIQFF01. The sequence goes on from CAVWVN010000003.1 coordinate 904,278, forward strand.
GCATCGACCGTGCCTTCGTGACCTATCAGCCTGTCGCCGCAAAGTGGATCAGCCTCACTGGAGGCAAATTTGGTTTTGCCTGGCAACGCACTCCGATGACTTTTGATTCGGACTTGAACCCTGAGGGCTTCACCGAGAAATTCTCCTTTGATCTGAAAAGCCCCGTGATCAAGAACTTTACCGTCCAGGGCATCCAGTTGCTCTACAACGAGGCCTCCAAGGGCGACGACTCCTTCGCCGTGGGCGGCCAGGTTTCGAGCAATCTGGACTTTGGCTTTATGACCAGCACTGCGTCATTCAGTCTCCTCGACTGGCGATTCCCCGACGCCATCCTCAACGCCTCTTCCTTCGCCGTACAGGCACAAGGCGAGGGGCCAGGATGCGCCGCCGGCTCCGGCTTTCCCACCACGGCGCCCTGCGTTTACGGGCCCCAGGGCTTCACCAACGCGACCTTCACGGATGGGGCCGGCAAACTTCATTTCCTCTCCGGGTTCCTCTATGCCGACTTGATTCTGAACAACCAGATCAAGACCGGCTGGAGGCGTTTCCCCATCAACCTGCTGCTGGAATACGAAAACAATTTGAACGCAGCCGACCACCCGCTGGACTCGCAGGGGAATCTCCTGACCGATCTGGGCAAGCAATCACACGCTTATCAGGTCGATTTCAGTGTGGGGCAGTTGAAGAACAGGAATGACATACAAATTGGCTACGCCTGGTACCGCCAGGAGCAGGATTCCGCCATCTCGTCGTTCCTTGAAAGCGAAGACCGGGCGCCTTCGAACCTTCTGCAAAACCGGATCTCGGCTCTCTGGAAGGTGCGATCGAACACTGTCGCCAGTTACAACTTGTGGATCGGCCGTACTCTGAATAGCAACTTGCAGCATGCAATTCTGGCGCCCGGAGTTACGCCTGGCGAGCAGGACCCTTATCTCGAGCGCATGCAGTTTGATCTGATTTACTCCTTCTGAGGTGGCATTGTCGAATGGCTTACAATCAGACCATGGGCTGGTTCTTTCTTGCCGGCCGATGGGCTTGATTTGCACCCGGCGCCCAGTTCGCTCTCGGAGAAGATATTGAATATGATTACGCGGCGATCCTTTCTGACGGCGGTTTCCAGCGGAGTAGGGGCAGCCGCGATGCTCCCGCGGTCAATCTGGGCTGCAAACCTCGGCGTGGAAGTCCCGGGCAAAGCTGGCATGGTTGTGCGCTCGGCCCGCTTTCTTGATCTGGAGATGGCTCCCGAGTTTTTCAATTCGTGGATCACTCCCGTGCCCCATTTTTTCGTCCGCAACCACATGCACGAGCCCAGCACTTGGGACGCTGATAGCTGGAACTTGAGCATCAGCGGGGAGGTGGACCATCCGCTCAGCCTGAATCTGGCCGAGTTGACGAGAATGGAAACGCACACTGTCACGATCACGCTGGAGTGCGCGGGGAATGGGCGCGCATTTCAACAGCCTAAAGTTCCTGGCGTGCAGTGGCAGCGTGGCGCAGTGGGAACGGCGCGTTTCAGCGGGCCGCGTTTGCGCGATCTCCTGCAGCGCGCCGGAATAAAGGCGACCGGCCGGCACGTAATGTTTCGCGGCCGTGATGAAGTTCCCGGCAAGGTCCCGCCTTTCGTCCGCAGCATTCCAATCGAGAAGGCGACCGACCCGGACACTTTGATTGCCACCCAAATGAACGGGGTTCCGCTGCCCCGGCACCACGGATTTCCGGCGCGCGCGCTGGTGCCGGGTTGGATCGGCGCCGCCTCCTGCAAGTGGCTGACCGAAATCAAGGTTCTGGACCAGGAATTTGACGGCAACTTCATGAAGCCGGGATACCGCATGCCCAATCATCCAGTTTCTCCCGGCGGCGAAGTCAATCTGGCTGACACGCACGCCGCTACATCCTTGGGCGTGAAGTCCATCATCGCCCAGCCCACTGACGGTTCTTCCATGAAGTCGCATTCGATTCGGATTCATGGCGCGGCGTGGGCCGGCGAAGCCGCCGTCACGCGCCTCCAAATTTCGACTGACGGTGGAACCACTTGGAGTGACGCGCGCCTCGGCAGCCAGCAGGCTCGCTACGCCTGGCGCCTCTGGGATCATGTCTGGAGACCACAAAAGCCGGGCGAGTACACGATCTTGTCCCGTGCCACCGACGACCAGGGACGCACTCAGCCTCAGGTCGCCGCCTGGAATCCCAGCGGATATCTCTACAACGCCGTTGATCAGGTAAAAGTTCATGTCCTGGCTTAACCGGTTCGCCTCATGCTTCTGGGCGGGCGCCATTATCTGGCTGGCCTTTCCCATATTGCTGCAGGCTCAGTCTCCAGAGTTGCCGCCCGGCCCGCTTCAGGCCAAGGTGCGCACCGCCTGCACGGAGTGCCATGATTCGCACATCATCGTGCAGCAGAGATTGAGCGACAAGGCCTGGTCCAAGGAAGTGGACAAGATGATCAAGTGGGGAGCACTGGTGGACTCAGGTGACCGCGAAGCTTTCATCGACTATTTGAGTGTGAATTTCCCCCCAAATAGGGCTCCCGAGCCGGAAGAGAGAGCAGGCCAGGGCAAGAAGAAGTGAAATCCTGTTCGACCTGAACCTGATTTCGCGGCCTGATGCTGTCTGCTAAACTGCCATGGGTTCCTGACAGCTGCGGGCTGGCGTTCAAATCAACGGCTCGGGCAGCAACGAGGCACAATTGAGAGTACTGATCATTGGAGGCGCAGGATACATCGGGAGTCACGCCGCGCTGGCGCTCAAGCGCCGCGGCTATGAAGCCATCATTTACGACAACCTGGGCGCCGGCCACGCCGAACTCGCTCAGGGCTACGAGCTGATCGTGGCCAATATTTCGGACACGGCTAAGCTGGCTCCGGTCCTGGGCCGCGTCGATGCCGTTATGCATTTCGCCGCCCACGCCTACGTGGGCGAGTCAGTGGTCCATCCCCGAAAATATTTTCAGAACAACGTAGTGGACGGAGTCACCCTGCTGAATGCGGTACTCGACTCCAAAGTCCGCAAATTCATCTTCTCCTCCAGTTGCGCGGTGTACGGTATTCCGTCAAGAGTCCCCATAACCGAGGACTTGCCCCGCGTCCCGGTAAATCCCTATGGCATCACCAAGCTGATCTTCGAGCAGGCCCTCGAGGCCTACGGCCCCGCTTACGGCCTGGGCTACATGAGTCTTCGTTACTTCAACGCCGCCGGGGCCGATGAATCCGGGACCATCGGCGAAATGCACAATCCCGAGACCCATCTCATACCCTCAGCTTTTGAAGCCGTCCGGGGCCAACGCCCTGCGCTTGATGTTTTCGGCGAGCACTACCCCACTCCCGACGGCACCTGTGTGCGTGACTACATCCACGTGAGCGATCTCGCCGAAGCGCATGTGCTGGCGCTGGAATATCTGGCGGGCGGGACCTCGCAGGCGGTCAACCTGGGGACGGGCCGCGGCTATTCAGTTCGCGAGATTCTTACCGCTATCAAACGGGTGACCGGACGCGAGGTGCCCAGCCGCATGGCGGCGCCCCGCGCCGGAGACCCTCCCGAACTGGTCGCCGATCCAACCCGCGCCGAAAAGCTGCTGAACTGGAAAGCCAGGCGCTCGCTGGAGGAAATTGTGGCCACGGCCTGGCAATGGGATGAACATTTGCGGACTGCAAAAAAGTGAGGATCGCGGCGGTGATCGCGGCGGAAAAAGCAAAGCGCTATCGACCCAACGTCCAGGAGGCAGAAGGGACGTTACGATAGCGCTGCCTGTAATTGGCCCGAACTAAGAAAAAGTCTAGGCCGAAGATTGCACCAATCCCAGTGCATCCTGTGATACCCCGGATATTCGGGTCCAGTACTCATCAGTGCCTTGAGGGCGCGATGGTGCCCCATTCACTGTGTGCCTCTGCGAAATGAGTGAGGGCTCCCTACTCTGCCTTATCCAACTGCCCGGCATCGCAGTTGCCTGGCTGCATTCGCCAACGCAGTTTCCAGATCCTGCAAATGCCGTTCCTCGGTCAGATAGCTGATCACCATCATGCGCAGTACGCTTTGTCCCCGAACTTTGGTCTCCGAGATCCAGCGGCTTCCATCACGCGTAACTTCTTCCACAATAGTGTCATGCGCGGCAGTCGGTTGCTCCGGCTTCTCAGACTTGAGCCGGAAGGTGACGATCGGGAGCGTGGGCGCCACGGCCAACTCGAAATCTTCTGATGCCGTGACCCAGTCGGCAAAACGCTTCGACAGCTTGAGTTGACGAGCGATCAATTCTTCATACGCCTGCCGTCCGTGCACCCGTAAGGTCAGCCACACTTTCAAGGAGTTCATGCGCCGCGTCCACTGCGTGCTGATGCGGGAATTGTCCGGTAATTGCGCCCCCGCAGCCTTCGGCATGTAGGGCGCGGCTACGGAAAAGGCGCGCTCAAGAATTTCAGGATGGCTGGTCAGGATCACGCCGGCGGCAAACGGCATAGCCATCCACTTGTGCGGATCGATGGTAAGCGAGTCCGCCCGCTCAACGCCCCTCACCAGGTTGCGATGCTGATTGGAAAAAATCGCTACGCCGCCATAAGCGCCGTCCACGTGCAACCACAACTGCTGCTCCCGGCACACTTCCGATATGGCAATCAGATCGTCTACCGTCCCGGAGTTTGTGGTTCCCGCGGTGGCCACTACGCAGAACGGTTTTCGGCCTGCCGCGCGGTCAGTCGTGATCGCTTGTTCCAATCGGTAGGGATCAAGTTGCGCGTTCTCATTCACCGCAATCCGCCGCAGCGCCTTGCGTCCGATTCCTAACAACCCCGCGGACTTGTCGAGCGAGTGATGCGATTCCGCCGAAGCGTAGCAAACCGGCTGGCCGCCCAGCGCCGCTACGCCTTCCTCAATCACCTCGGGAAAGTTGGACGCCAGCGCCAGCGCCAGCCCGCTGAAATTGGCTTCGTTGCCGCCGCTGGTGAAGGTTCCGTTGAACTCGCCGGGCCAGCCCACCCGCTCGCCGATCCAGCGCACGGTCTCAAGCTCGATCTTGGACGCCAGCTGGGAACGCGCCAGCGTCGCCAGTTGCGGATTGAGTCCCGCCACCAACGCTTCTCCCAACACTCCCATGTAGGTAGGCGTAGGGTTCATCAGCCCGAAATAGTTGGCGCTAGGCACATGAAAACCCTGCTCCACCATTTCGCGAAAAAGCTGGTCCAACACTTGTTCAGCATCTTCGCCGGCCTCGGGAAGCGCATGGTGAAGCGGTCCGTAGCTACGCTGCTCCAGCGGAAGTTGTACCGGACGATCGGGCAGGGAAGAATAGAAAGAATCAATCTGGTCGATCAGAAGGTAACCCAGTCGCCGCCGGGTTTCGGAGTCGAAGTCGAAGCGCATACGCATTAGATTCTAGACGCAACGCAGAGGAACGAAAGAGACGAAAGAATTCTTCCCGCGGCAATGAAAAATAACACTCAAGACATTTGTTATCGCGGCGGCCGGAAGGCCCTCGGGGAGGAGGTATGAGCCCAGGTTCAGGCGCCGAATCTCTCAGCCGCCCGAGCCTTTGCCTTGGCGGCCTCTTCCTCCCGGTTCTTCGGCGGCGCTGTGGTTTCGAGCGAGCGCAAAAGACGCGTCGAAACGCCGGCGATCTCCTCGATTGCACTCAGGAAGGCATCTTCATTGGCCTGGGAAGGCTTGTTGAAGCCGGTAATTTTTCTCACGAACTGGAGCGAAGCCGCCCGGACCTCTTGGTCAGTCACCGGCGGATCGAAATTAAAAAGGGTTTTGATATTTCTGCACATTGTGTGACCTCAAATTATGACCTTAAGATATCGTAATTCCCATCCCACTGTCCGCGCCGCGAACAACACGCCTAGCCTATAATGCGGGCATTTGGGACGAAAGAGGTGACTACGAATGAGATCGACAAGAACTTATTCGCGCGCGCCGCGTGTGCTGGCTGTGGCCGCGTTATCTCTGGTGTCTCTTGCGCTGTGTAACCAATCATTCGCGCAAGGCGTCACGATGGGCAACTGCAAACCGGTGAGCCAGCGAACAGAAGAGTTGGGATGCTGGATCATGGCGGACCAGTCCATAGGAATGCTTACAAAATCACAAGTGTTCTGGCATCTCGATGTCTATCCCACGCGCGCGGCAGCAGAAGCAGTCAAGGGACCACGAGGCACCGTCCTGGAGTCACTAGGGAAGGTGTGGCTCTTGACTATCGAAGAGTCGGGATGGCAATCACCCAACGGCCAGCGCATCGCCCGCATCGGCCCCCTTCCGATCAACGCCGGTGAAGAGTACTCGGCACAGTATATGGAAGCGGTCATGACTCCCGGCATGACCTCATCGACCCACTCTCACTCCGGCCCGGAAGCCTGGTACACCCAGGCCGGGGAAATGTGTTTGGAGACGCCCGAAGGCAAGCTTGTTGGACGCGCAGGTGGCGATCCGGTGATAGTGCCCGGCGGCCTGCCGATGCACCTAACGGCTACCGGCACCGACGAGCGTCGGGCGCTGGTGCTGATTCTTCACCAATCGTCGAAGCCTCCCATCACCCTCGTGCACGATTGGACGCCGAAAGGCTTGTGCGGGAAGTGAGAGTGGTGCCTATCCTTCATTACCGAGGGTGCCCCATTCATTTCGCGTTTTCTGCAAAATGAGTGGGGTCGTTTCACAACCACGGTAAAGTCGGGCAAGAGGCCGACGGCACCTATCCGTAGCGGCAAATCACTTCGCCGATGGCAGCACCTGAATCGTATGCATCCAGGCCTCCACGGACTGAGGCCAGATCGTAACCGGCAACGCGCTGTGGCGCAGGCCGTAGCCGTGCCCCCCCTGCGCGTAGAGATGCATTTCAGCGGGCACGTTGGCGTTCTTCAGCGCCATGTAATACACGATGGAATTCTCCACATGCACCGGATCATCCTCCGCCTGGACGAGAATAGAGGGCGGCGTCTTTTCGGTAACGTGAATGTCGGGATTGGGCGCGAAGTTCTGTTCGGACAGGGCAAGATAACCAGGATAGATGATCACCGCGAAGTCCGGGCGGCAGCTAAGCTGGTCGGCGGCGTCCACCGCCGGATAGAGGCGCTGATCGAAGTGCGTGCTGAGGGCCGCGGCCAGGTGCCCTCCGGCAGAGAATCCGAGCACGCCGATGCGCTTGGGATCAATATGCCACTCCGCCGCATGCGAACGAACCATGCCCACTGCGCGTTGCGCGTCCAGCAGCGCGGCCGCTGATTTGGGGTACGGACCGGAATCAGGCACGCGGTATTTCAGGAGCACGCAGGTGACACCGATGGAGTTGAGCCAGTCACACACCTCGGTGCCTTCGAGATCAATGGCGAGAATACGGTACCCGCCTCCGGGAAAAACCACCACGGCCGCGCCGGAGCTGTTGGCCTTGGCTGCATAGAGTGTGATCGTCGGTGTCGAAACATTGCCCACCCGATACACCAGCTGGCCAGCGACGACATGGTCCTTGGCGGTCGTAGTGTTCATCTCCGGGGCCGGATTGGGCTGGGCGCCGGGCGCGCCCTGCGGCCACAGGTCCAGAGTGATGTGGCCCGGCGCTGGCGGCCATGCTGGTTGCTGGGACAAGAGCGAGACAGAGACACCAACCACCGCCGCGACAACCAGAAGACACTGGCGCATCAAGCCTCCGATCTACTTGACTCCCTTCTCCGGGTCCCAGGAGCCTTGCAGCTTGCGAATATAAATGATCTGTCCGATGTGGTACGCGTTGTGCGTGCCGATGTGCGCAATGATCGAATACCACGATTCTAATTTCTTGTCGTCCGCAGCTTCGACGGCTTTTTCCCAGTCCGTCATCACCTGGTCGAGTTGCTGCACCGTGGCCGCCCATTTCTTGCTGTCGAAGTTGTTAAAGGTTTCGTTATTGTCGCCGCTGAACTTCACCGGAGGCTCGCCCTTGAACTTGGCCAGTTCCTCCTGGTTCCAGAACACCAGGTGATTGGTGAGCTGCCCAATCGAATGATTTCCTTTTCCGTCCAGCCAGCTCGCCTGTTCCGGCGTGAGCCCTTCCACCGCGGTGTTCGCAGGCACAAACCACTCTTTCTGATTGTGGGTAGTTCGCAATTGTTCCAGCAGAATGCTCTTGAGCGTCGGCGCTGGCTTTGCCTGCTGCGCGTAAGCGTGAAATGACATCGACAGAATTAACAAAACAAGAACTCGTTTCATATTCGGTTGCTCCTCTCGCCGGTTAGACGTTCCCGGACCCGCTTCGGCTAGTAATGCATTTCGCGTCGGGAAAGGTGTCCCGGATGCGATACAAACGCTACCGCTCCGTGTCCTCGGTGTCCTCCGTGGTTAAGCTTTTCTCCGGTCGGAGCAGAGGAAACAGAATCACATCCCGGATGGTGTGCGAATCTGTCAGCAGCATAGCCAGCCGGTCTACGCCGACGCCCACTCCGCCCGCTGGCGGCATGCCGTAGGACAGGGCTCGAATGTAGTCCTCATCCATCTGGTGAGCTTCCTCGTCGCCGCGCTCCCGTTCTTGCAACTGCTGTTCAAAGCGCCGGCGCTGGTCCTCGGGATCGTTCAATTCGCTGAAGCCGTTGGCAATTTCCATCTTGCCGGCAAAAATTTCCCAGCGCTCGGTCCAGTCCGGCTCATCCGGTTTCTGCTTGGACAGCGGCGACACCGCAGTAGGAAACTCGTAAATTATCGTCGGCTGAACCAGATGCTCTTCCGCTGCGGCGTCGAACAATGCGGCGATGGTTTTTCCTGCCGGCTCCCGCGGATCGTAGGCAACATGCGCGTGCGCCGAGTTGAAGCGCTTCACCAGATTCTCCACGCCTTCGGACGACGCGAAGTCCGACGTCTGCGGCTTCGCGCCCGCTGCCTCCGGCCAATGCTGAATGATCGCCTCACGCATGGTCATCCGCCGCCAGTTCGATCCGGCCCAGTCAATCTCATCCTCGCCCCATTTGGCCTTGGTCCCGCCCGTGACGTCTTTCGCGGCCTGCTCAATCAGTTGCTGGGTCAAGTCCATTACACCGCGATAGTCGGTGTAGGCCTGGTAGAACTCGAGCATGGTGAATTCAGGATTCCACCGCCACCCCAGCCCCTCATTGCGGAAGTTGCGATTGATCTCGTACACCCGGTCAAATCCGCCCACGGTCAGTCGCTTCAAATACAGCTCCGGCGCGATCCGCAGAAACAGGTCCATGTCGAGCGTGTTGTGATGCGTCACAAACGGCCGCGCCACCGCCCCGCCCGCGATAGGCTGCATCATCGGGGTTTCCACCTCGACGAATCCCTGGCCATCCATGAAGCGCCGCAGCGATTGCACCAGCTTGCTGCGCTTGATAAACACCTCGCGCACTTCAGGATTCATCACCAGATCGACGTAACGTTGGCGGTAGCGCAGCTCAACGTCGGTCAGCCCATGCCACTTCTCGGGTAATGGCAACAGGTCCTTCGAGAGAAACGTGATTTCCTCCACGTGCACGGAGAGCTCCCCCGTGCGCGTGCGAAACAGATACCCGCTGACTCCAATGTGGTCGCCCAGGTCGAGCAACTTGTACAACTCGAACCCTTTTTCTCCAACCGCATCCTTTTTCACATAGATCTGCAGCCGCTGACCTTCCTGCTGCAGGTGCGCGAACCCGGCCTTTCCCATCAGCCGGATCGCCATGATGCGCCCCGCGACTCGCACGTTCATTCGCGGATTCTCCAGCTGCTCCGCAGTCTTCTCCGAATACTCCGCCAGAATCTGCGGAATCGTGTGAGTGAATTCATACTTACGGGGATAGATCTGCTGTCCCAGAGCTTCAATCTGTTTCAGCTTCTCCTGCCGCAGTTCGTATATTTTCTCGTCGAGGGCCAAAGGATTCCTTGCCTACACTATTGCGAATGGTGAACAGCGATTATAAACAAGCGGAAGATAAGAAGACGTTTGGATCGTCTGATTTGCCAGTGCTCCACAACAGCCGAGCCGTATGCCGCAGTCATACTGAGGGACTTTGGCCCCGAAGGATCTGGCGTGCAAAACGCAATCGCCTGCACACCTACACTTTCAGCAGTTCAAGATAGATCGCCATTCCGACCACCGCATCCACCCCCATCACGTCCAGGCGGTCCACCTCTTCCTGTGTCCTGATGCCCCCGGCGACAACCAGTCGTTTGGAAGTTACGCTGCGCAATTCGGAAACCACATCGAGCGGCATGCCCAGAAGCAGCCCTTCGGTATCAATATGTGTATAGAGAAAACCGCTGCACCAGGGTTCGAGAGCGCGCATCATCTGCAAGGCTGAAATCTCCGTAAGCTGGCGCCACCCGCACACCGCGACCTTACCGCCTTTGGAATCCACCGCGAAGATCAGCTTGTCCGCCCCCAGTTGGTCTGCGAGTTTTTCGGCAAATGCGCTCTGAATGCTGCCATCCTTAATAAGAGACGATCCGATGATCACTCGCAACGCGCCGTCCGCGAGCATTTCCTGTGCTCGTTCCACCGTCCGAATTCCGCCGCCCACCTGGCAGGGCAACCGTCGCACCAGGGACCGCACCAGCGCGCGGTTGTCCCCCTGCCCAATGGCGGCATCGAGATCGATGATCTGCACCAGCGGATACTTCCCAAAGCGTTCCAGCCACGGCTCGAAGTCGTCGAACTCCAGCCCCTTCTTCTCTCCCTGCACCAGCTGCACGATCTTGCCGCCCATCAGATCAATCGAAGGAATCAGCATGGCCACCTCATGGGAATTCCGGAGGCCTGCAGCTCCTGCTTGAGCTTGCCGATGGGGGTAATGCCCAGGTGAAAGATAGACGCCGCCAGAGCCGCATCCGCCCGCCCTTCGCGAAAGACCTCGACGAAGTGAGCCCCGGCTCCGGCGCCACCGGAAGCAATCACCGGAATGTTGACCGCACTCACCACCGCCCGCGTCAGCTCACAATCGAAGCCATCGCGCATGCCATCGCGATCAATCGAGGTAAGCAGGATCTCGCCCGCTCCGCACCGCTCCGCCTCGCCGGCCCATGCCACCGCATCGCGTCCAGTGGAGTGCCGGCCTCCCGTCGCCTTCACTCCGAACCCCGACCCGTTGCCGTTGCTGACGCGCAGAGCGTCAATCGCCACGATGACCGCCTGCGAACCATAGCGATGGGCAATTCGGCCAATCAGCGCCGGGTCCGCCAGGGCCGCGGAATTCACCGCAACCTTGTCCGCTCCGGCGTCGAACACAGCCGCAGCATCCTCGAGCGACCGGATGCCTCCACCCACTGTGAATGGAATGAACAACTGACGTGCCGTCCGCCGCACCACCTCCAGCAAGGTGGAGCGGTTCTCATAGGTCGCCGAGATATCCAGCAGCACCACTTCATCCGCGCCTGCACGCCCATGGGCCAAAGCCAGCTCGGCGGGATCGCCGGCGTCGCGCAAGTCGGAAAATTGCACGCCCTTCACCACGCGTCCGGCGTCCACATCGAGGCAGGCGATAATGCGCTTGGTCAACATTGGCTGGCTCTTACAGTTCACAGAAATTGTGCAGAAGATGAAGCCCTGCACTCCCTGATTTTTCAGGGTGAAACTGAACTCCAAAGACCTGCCCGCTCTCCACCACGGCGGAAAAAGCTCCGCCATACTCGCACCTGCCCACTGTGGCTTCGACCACCGGAGCCCGGTAGGAGTGGGTGAAGTACACGAACGAATCCTGAGGAAGTCCGCGCAGCAGCCGCGACGACTCCCTAAGCTGCAGCTGGTTCCAGCCCACGTGCGGCGATTTCACCGCCGCCGGAAACTTCTCGCACTCCCCCGCGAATAACCCCAGGCCGCGAAGTTGGGGCGCCTCCTCGCTCGACTCGAACATCCACTGCATGCCCAGACAAATGCCGAGCAGAGGGACCTGCCGGTCAATAGCCTTCACCACCGCCTCCTGCAACGCGCCTGACAGGGCCGTGGTGGCTTCGAAATTACCCACGCCCGGCAAAACGATTTTGTCAGCCCGCGAAATCACTACCGGGTCCGCCGTGATCGCTGACTCATGCCCGAGATGGTCAAACGCCTTTTTCACCGAGGCGAGGTTTCCGGCCTGATAGTCCACGATGGCGATCACAGTAGTCCCTTCGTACTGGGCAACAGGCGGGCCATCCGCCGGTCTCGCCAGCACGCCGCCCGCAGCGCCCGAGCGAAAGCTTTGAATAACGATTCAATCTTGTGGTGGTTGGAGCGGCCATAGAGCACCCTGGCATGCACATTGGCGCGCGCCCCCCGGGCAAAACCTTCGAAGAAGTCGTAAACCAGTTCCGCCTGCAGATCGCCCACCAGTCTCTGGCGCACCTGCGTATCGACAACGCTGGACGCACGCCCGCCGAAATCAACCGCCGCTAAACCCAGGGTTTCATCCATGGGCATCAGAAAATATCCCGCGCGCAGGACTCCACGCTTCGACCCCAGCGCCTTGTGGAAGGCCTCGCCCAGGACGATGCCTACGTCTTCCACCGTGTGATGCTGGTCCACATCGAGATCGCCTTGCGCCCGCAGTTCCAGGTCGAAACCGCCGTGCCGGGCAAACAACTCCAGCATATGGTCGAAGAACCGGATGCCGGTGGAGACCCTGTACTGTCCGCGCCCATCGATATTGAGCGCCGCCCGGATCGCGGTTTCCTGCGTTTTTCGTTCGATACGTGCCCGTCTCATGCCGGCTTCCTTTCCGCCGCCCAGCCTATCTCCCCCAAGGTTTCGTGGAGTGCGACCAGCAGACGCTCCGTGTGTTCCTTCCAGCCGGCAGTGATGCGAACGCAACCGCTGCATCCGAAATCCGACGATCGGTCGCGCACCAGAATTCCGCGTGCTTTCATTCCCCTCACGAAATCCGCGTGCCTGGGACCGATTCGCCCCAGCACGAAATTTGCCTGGCTGGGCCAGAAGGGAATTTCCAGCCGGCGGAATTCTTCTTCCAACTGTTTTCGGCTGGCCCGCACCTCGCTCACGTAGCCGCGAACGTATTCCTGATCGTCCAGCGCCGCCGGCAGGCAGGCCAGGGCCACTCCGTTCACGTTGTAAGGCGAGCAGGACCGCCGCAGACTCTGAATCTGCTCCGCGGTGCCCGCCAGTACCCCCACCCTCAAACTTGCCATCCCATAGGCCTTGGAGAATGTGCGCGCAATGAAAAGGTTCCGCACCTGTCCGGCGTATTCCAGCAACGATTCGCCATGGAACTCAAAGTAGGCCTCATCCACCAGCACCGCCGCCTGGGGCGCACTCCGCGCGATCAGCAATAAATCTTCAGCGGATGCCACCGCCCCCGTCGGATTGTTTGGGTTCGCAATGGCGATCAGCCGGGTCTTCGGCGCGGTTGTGTAAGCCATCACTTTGCTGGTAGGAAATCGAAAACCCTCGCCCGCCGGAATTGAAATCACCCGCGCTCCGGTTGCGGCCATGCAAATCTGGTACATCGCGAAAGTCGGAATCACAATCAGCGCCTCGTCCTCCGGTTCCAGATACGCCTCGCACACCAGGTGAATGGCCTCGTCCACGCCATTGGTCAACAGCACCTGTTCCGGCTGCAATCCCAGAAACGATGCCACCTCGCGTTCCACCGGTTCGCGCTCCGGGTAACACGCCATCTGTTCCGGTTGCAGTTGGCGCAACCGCTCCATCACTCGCGGTGAACATCCGCCCGTGTTCTCGTTGAAATCCAGGCGCAGACCCAAGCGATCGCCCAAAGGCGGCTGGTACTGCTTCAATTTGCGCACTGCCTCACGTGCCTCAAGCATGGCCGCACCTCAATTCGATCGAGCGCGCATGGGCCCCAAGCCCCTCCGCCCCCGCCAAAGTCAGAATGGACGGCGCAATCTTCCGCAAACCCGCGCCAGAAATTTCCTGCACTGTCATGATCTTGAGGAAGTCGGTTACGCTCAGCCCGCCGCGGAAACGCGCGACCCCGCCGGTGGGCAGCACATGGTTCGGCCCGGAACCGTAGTCCCCGGCGGCCTGCGCCGAGTAATCTCCGATGAAGATTGACCCCGCGCTCACGATGTCTCGAAGCTTGTCGCGCGTGGTGGTCAGATGCTCCGGAGCGATCCGGTTGGTCCAGGCAATTGCCTGGGCAGAAGACGTGGCCAGCAGGACGGCTCCGTGTCTTCTCAACGATTGTTGTGCCACCGCATTTCCTCGGGCCAGCACCGCCACCGATCGTGAGACCGAACGCGCCAACTTCTGCGATTGCGTGACCAGCAGCACGAGCGCGTCCGGATCATGTTCCGCCTGCGCCACCAGGTCGGATGCAATAAAAGACGGCTCGCCGTCATCACAGAGAACCAGTCCCTCTGTCGGACCCGCCAGAAAGTCGATGGCGCAATCAAACGCCACAATTTTCTTGGCCGTGGTCACAAACAGGTTCCCTGGTCCCACAATCTTGTCCACCCGGGGAACGCTTCTAGTGCCATAGGCCAGCGCCGCGACCGCTTGTGCCCCCCCGATGCGGTAAAACTCGCGCACTCCCAACAGTGCCGACGCCGCCAGCGTGGCCTGCGCCGGCCGAGGCGACACCACGCGAATTTCCTTCACGCCCGCGACCTGCGCCGGAATCACCGTCATCAGCAAAGTTGAGGGCAGAGGATAGCGTCCGCCGGGCACATAACATCCAACGGAACTGAGCGGCCGCACCAGTTGGCCCAGCTTGCGGCCCTGCTTCTCGCGCACCCACTCGCGAGGTTTCTGCCATTGGCAGAAGTCGCGAATATTGCCGGCCGCAGTCTCCAGCGCAACCCGCAGTTCCCGCGACGAACTCTTCAGCGCGGCCTGCATCTCGCTCTCCGGAACCCGCAACGGATAGCCGGGCTCTAAGCCATCCCACTGTTCCGCATACCGCCGCAAAGCCTTGTCCCCCTGCCGTCGCACACTCTGCACAATGCGGCGCACTCGCGGCTCCAGCGCATCCAGTTTGTGTCCGCGCTGCTCCAGCTTCCGTACGTAATTGTCGGCTGCGCGACCTGCGAGAATCCGCATCACATGACCACCTTGTTCAGTGGATACTCCACAATGCCTTCAGCGTTCGCTGCCTTCAGCCGGGGGATGATTTCCCAGGCCGCCGACTCTTCAATGATGGTGTTCACCGCGACCCAGGCATGGTCGCTGAGCGTGGCCACGGTGGGCTTCTGCAACGCCGGCAGCACCCCAAGCACCGCTGCCAAATCCGACTTCCGGACGTTTAGCATCAGGCCGACCCGGCCCTGCGCCTCCATCGCACCGCGCAGCATGACCGCCAGGTTCTCGATCTTGCGGCGCTTGCCGTCTTCTTTCCATGCAGCCCGGTTGGCAATGATCTGCGTGTTGGATTCGAGCAGCGTGTCAATAATGCGGAGATGGTTGGCGCGCAGCGAGCTGCCGGTTTCCGTGACTTCCACGATGGCGTCCGCGAGGGTGGGAGGCTTCACCTCGGTCGCCCCCCAGGAGAACTCCACCCGCACATTCACGCCTTTCTTGCCGAAATAATTTCGCGTGACATTCACCAGTTCGGTGGCGATGATGCAGTCCGCGAGATCTTCCGCGCGCTGGTAGCCAGAAGACTCGGGCACAGCCAAAACCCAACGCACTTTGCCGCGACTCTGCTTGGCGTAGATCAGGTCGGCCACGGTCACAACCTCCAGACCGCTTTCCATCACCCAGTCGAGTCCGGTCAACCCGGCATCGAGTACGCCATGCTCCACGTACCGCGCCATCTCCTGCGCCCGAATCAACATGCACTCGACATCAGGGTCGGCGGTGCTGGCGGAGTACGACCGCCCGTTGGTGTAAACGTTCAGCCCCGCACGCGCAAACAGCTGCAGCGTTGCTTCCTGCAAACTCCCTTTCGGAATGCCAATGCGCAGTTTCATGGCAGCGAACCTTCGGTTTGCACTGTTTCCCCACTCAGGGGCAGCTTCTCGGTGAAGCACGAACGCGTCCCGTTATGACAAACCACGCCCTTCCCCTGCACCCGCACCTGCAGCAGGACTGTGTCGCGATCGCAATCGGTCACTGCCGAGACCACCTCCAGCCGGTTGCCGGAGGTTTCGCCCTTGGTCCAAAGCTGATGGCGGGTGCGGCTGAAAAACGTGACATACCCGGCGCGCAGTGTCTGTTCAAAGGCCTCCCGATTCATGAAGCCCAGCATCAGCACCTCGCCGCTGCCCGCATCCTGCACAATAGCGGGCAGCAGCCCTTGCATCTTGTCGAAATCAATCTCCAGGTTCATCGCATCTCCAAAGTTGTGCCTAGAAACAAAAAGCCCGCTGTCGCGAATCGCGTCAGCGGGCCGGATCTTGTGAGTGAGCTAACCTATCTCAAGACACCCCCGCCAACATGTTGTGCACATGATGATGGTGGTGGAGATGGGAAACAAAACTCATCCCTGAAAAGATAGCTGATGCCGCAACCTCTTGTCAAAGGGTTTGAAGCGCCGTTAGGGGGTCAGTTTCACGATAGGACCTGCAAAATGCATCAACTCCTCGGCGAGCATCACAATCCTAACTGGCCCGAAGGCCATCCGGCTTTGATTGACATTTGCGGTCGCAGAGCGTACGGTTCCGTTCGCAACCTACCCCGAAACAAAAACCAGCACCGCGCCGGCGTTCCCCCCCAGGCGGTGACTCGCTAAGGAGAAAATTAAAGATGAACAGAAAACAGTTTGGGATTCTTGCAGTAGTGTGTGCTCTTGCGATGATAGCCGCCTCAGTTTTACCGGCTCAGGCGCAGGACGAACCGAAAGAAAAGCCACCGATGTACAGTTACGTCGCATTTTGGAATATCCCTCGGGCGCAATGGGCCGACATGGACAAGAACAACGCCCTTGACCAGAAAATTCTGGACAAGGCGCTGGCCGACGGATCCATCGTGGGCTACGGCAGCGACCTGAATCTGGTTCATACAGCCGACGGGATGACCCACGACAACTGGTGGTCAGCAATGTCCATGGCCGCCATGCTGAACATTCTGGATAAGTTCTACAAGTCCGGTACGCCCACCTCGCCCGTACTTGCCAGCGCCACCAAACATTCCGACGGCATCTTTGTCAGCCGTCACTACAACTGGCGTCCGGGTTCCTATAAAAATGCTTACACGCGCGTGGGAATGTACAAACTGAAGCCCGATGCGCCTCAGAATGCGATTGAGACGCTCAGCAAGAGTTTCATCGTGTCCTTGCTGGAAAAGTTGGTGGCCGACGGTGCGATCGTGGAGTACGAAATCGACACGGAAGCGATCCACACCGAAACTCCGGGCACATTCTGGATCGACGTCATCGCGCCAACCGCTGACGGCCTGGACAAACTGAACGCAGCCTTGATGAATGCAAGTAAGACGACCCCCATGAACAGTGCGGCGTTCGAATCCATGGTGGAGTCGGTAGCGCATCGCGATTCTTTGTCCAGCACAACCGCGACTTACAAATGATCGTGATTTTGGTCGGAGCAGCGCTTTAGCGCTGCAGTGAAAGGCAGGGTTTCGGCCGGGCTTCAGCCGCTGAGCTACCTCGGGGGCCAAAGCCTGGCCGCAACTCCAGAGCACCAAGGTGTGAGGACCTGCGCAGCCACTTGAGGCGTACTCTTCCGTCTGACCTTCCTTACGGGCGCGTCCCTTGAAGGCGAAGAAAGTCAGCGGTACTATTAGGGCTTAGGTTTCGGCAGAAAATCAGTCCGAGGCGTCAATGCCCCAAAATTACGTCCCGATATTCATTTTCATCGCATTCATCGCTGTCATGCTTCCCGTGACTCTGCTGGCTGCCAAACTGGTGCGCCCCGACAATCCCGGCAAAACCAAATTGATGCCCTACGAATGCGGCATCGATCCCGTCGACAGCTCTCGCGGACGTTACACCGTTCGTTATTACATCGTCGCCATCCTGTTCGTGGTGTTCGACGTGGAGACCATCTTCCTCTTTCCGTGGGCGGTGCAATTTAAGGCTCTGGGCGTGTTCGGCTTGATCGAAATGCTGATTTTCCTGCTCATCCTGGTCGTAGGCTATATCTGGATCTGGAAAAAAGGCGCCCTGGAATGGGTCTGATTACGTAGGGGCAGATGTCCTCATCTGCCCGGCGGAGCGCAGCTCCGCAAGTTTTATCTGCGGCTAGTCCTGATGTAACTCCGTAATGCCGAATCTACCCACTTCCGAAACCTTCACCGCCAGCCGCTGGACCAAAGGCAATCTGTTTTTCCCGGTTCGCATCATCGTTACTCCGCAGCACGTCAGCCGTATAAAGTCGCGGCTCTTTGGCAGCAACGAAGAAAGCATAGCCCTGGGCAAAGTTGCCTCGGTGCAGATTTCAACCGGAATCGTCTGGTCTAATATTCGTATCGATTCTTCGGGTGGTACCGATCCCATCCTGAGTCACGGCCACCGCAAGGCCGACGCTCTGCGAATTCGCGAACTTATCGAAAGTTACCAGGCTGAGCCGAGGAAATGACGCGGTCCGCATGCTGTCTCCGCGATTGACACTTAGTTTGCAAGCTGTTAAAAGTTAACGTTCTTCTAAATGCCCGCGGCGCCGGAGGTTTGTACCTTCCGTAGCTATGCCTGAGGAAACAAAATCCCCTACACCGCCGCCCAGTGGTGAGCCGAAACCTGCGGGAGAGCCCATTCCCGGTAGCGTTCAGTCGTCCCCGGAAAAGTCAGCCGCTGCGAAAGCAGCGGAACACGCCGCTCCCGCAAAACCTACTGGTCCCACCCCGGTTCTCTGGGACTCGCCCATGATCTCCCGGCTCAGGGGGCAGTACGGTTCAGGCATCCGTGAGGCCAATTCCTACCTCGGACAGAAATACATCGTCGCCGATTCGTCGCTGGTCCCCGAACTGCTGCAGGTGCTTCGCGATCAGGAACAGTTTGACTATTGCGTGGACATCACCGCCGTCCACTATCCGGATCGAGACAAGCCATTCGAACTGGTCTGGATTCTGTATTCGTTCCTGCTCAACGAGCGTATCCGGGTCAAGGCTTCGTACGGCGAAGCCGAGTCCGTGCCCAGCGTCGTTCCCATCTGGCCGACCGCTAATTGGCTGGAGCGCGAAGTCTTCGACATGTTCGGCATCCGCTTCGAAGGCCATCCCGATCTCAAGCGCATCCTCTTGCCGGATGGATGGAAGGGCCACCCGCTGCGCAAGGATTACGGCATCATCCAACAGGACCAGGAGTGGGTCCAGATCAACCTGGGGATCGAGAGCGGGCAATGACCGACCGAACGACTATCGACCGGACTTCCCACCTCGAACTTGAGCAGCACGAGAAAACATTTCTAGATTCCAACGAGCTCATCATCAACATGGGCCCGCAGCATCCCGCTACCCATGGCGTACTGCGCGTCATCCTCAAGCTCGATGGCGAAAAAGTTCTGGGCACCGAATGCGTCATCGGTTATCTCCATCGCGGGGTGGAGAAAATCGCCGAGCACCGCACTTACACCATGTTCAATCCCTACGTGGATCGCATGGACTACGTGGCGGCGGTCTCGAACGGCTTGGGTTATTGCGAAGCGGTGGAGAAATTGCTCAACGTGGAGGCCCCGCGGCGCGCCCAATACATCCGCGTCATCCTCACGGAACTCAACCGGCTGGCCAGTCACATGCTATGGCTGGGTACGCACGCGCTTGATATTGGCGCCATCACTCCGCTCTTCTATACCTTCCGCGACCGCGAAGAAATTCTCAAGATTTTTGAGAAATATTGCGGCGCCCGCCTGACCACCCACGCCTTCCGCATCGGCGGATGCTCCTACGAGACCTACGACGGCTTTGAACGCGAGGTTAAGAAGTTCCTCGATTTCGTCACTCCCAAGATTGACGAGTACGAAGAGCTCCTCACCACCAATCGCATCTGGGTCGAGCGCACCAGGGACGTTGGCAAGATTTCCGCCAAAGAGTGCATCGCCCTGGGTGTGACCGGGCCGGTGTTGCGCGCCAGCGGTGTGAAGTGGGACCTGCGCAAGGCCCAGCCCTATGCCGCCTATCCCGATTTCGAGTTCGAAATTCCCGTTGGCCAGAACGGCGACACCTACGACCGGTATATCGTTCGCATGCAGGAGATGCGGCAGTCTCTGCGCATCATTGAACAGGCCATCGGCAAGATTCCCAGCGGCCCGATCATGGCCAAAGTCCCAAAAGTGATGAAGCCGCCCGTGGGTGAGATCTATCATTCCATCGAGGCCCCCAAGGGCGAGTTGGGATATTTCATCGTCAGCGACGGTTCCACGCAGCCCTACCGGGTGCGGGTGCGGCCCCCATCCTTCGTAAACCTGCAGGCTTTGGACATGATGGTGCGCGGTGCGCTGGTGGCTGACGTCATCGCCGTGATCGGGACCCTGGACATCGTGCTCGGCGAGGTGGACCGCTGATGCTCGATTACATCACCTCCTACCTCAAGAGCGACACCACTCCAGGTTCCGCCGGCAACATGTTCTGGGCATTTGTCTACATCGTCCTGATCTTCCTCGGGCTTTCCGTCGCCGTGATCGCTATGAACTGGCTGGAACGGAAAATTCTGGCCCACATGCAGGTCCGCTTGGGCCCTATGCGGGTCGGCCCCCACGGCTTGCTGCAGCCCATCGCCGACGCGCTCAAGCTGCTGCTCAAGGAAGACATCATGCCGTCCGAGGCCGACCCGGTCGTCTTCTGGGTCGCTCCGTTAATCGTCGTGATCACCGCGTTCACGGTCTTTATTGTCGTGCCCTTCGGCCCCACACATGCCGTCACCGACATGAATATTGGCGTGCTGTTCATGCTGGGAGTCTCATCCCTGAGCGTGCTGGGCGTAGTCATGGCGGGATGGGCGTCCAATTCCCACTACCCGTTGATGGGGGCTCTCCGCTCCAGCGCGCAGATGGTTTCCTACGAAATCGCAATGGGCCTGGCCGTAGTTTCCGCGGTTCTGATGACCAGCCTGAATAAAGAGGGAACCGGCACTCTGAGCATGATCGGAATCGTGCAGGCCCAGCAATCCCAGCAGGTATGGTTCATTTTCAAGTTTTTCCCGCTGGGACTGATCGCGTTCTTTATTTTCGCAGTCGCGATGGTGGCGGAAACCAATCGCGCCCCCTTCGATCTGCCGGAGGCCGAATCCGAGCTGACTGCGGGTTTCCACACCGAATACAGCGGCTTCCGCTGGTCGCTCTTTTTCCTGGCGGAATATTCGGCGATGATCGCGGTCTCGTCCATCGCTGTGACCCTGTGGCTGGGCGGGTGGATGCGTCCGTTCCCCAATGCCCTGAACGGTGAGACCTGGGACCTGGTGTTCTCGCTGGCCCCCGGCCTGACTTTTCTGTTCCTCGCCGCCATGACTTTCTACAGCACCGCGCGCATGCCGAAGCATCCATACTTCAAAATACAAACCATTGGCCTCGGTGGATTCGGTGCGGTCCTGGCCCTGATCGGCGTGGTCCTATTCATTCCGCCGGTGCGTGACCGCATACAGGACATTTTCTGGTTCAGCGCCAAGGTGGCGTTCTCTATGTACATGTACATCTGGTACCGCGGCACCTTCCCGCGCTACCGCTTCGATCAACTGATGAAAGTAGGATGGAAAGTTTTGTTGCCATTAGGCATCGGAGTCCTGGTCCTGACGGCAATCGCGGGAATAGTGTTCTGATCACCACGAACCCCGTAGGGGCGGGTGCCCTCACCCGCCCAGCCGAGCAAAGCTCGGCCAAGGTTTTAAAGCAGGAAAAAATATGGCGCCAGTGGCCACCACATTCTTCTTCTATTTTCTGTCGGCACTAACGCTGCTGAGCGGCGTGCTGGTCATCACCCGCAAGAATGCGGTGCACTCCGCCCTGGCCCTGATCGTCTCTCTACTCGGACAAGCAGCCCTGTACCTGATGCTGTACGCCCCGTTCGTCGCCGGCGTCCAGATCATTCTCTATGCCGGCGGCATCATGGTCCTGTTCCTGTTCGTGATCATGCTGGTCAACATCGAGAAATCACAAAAAGAAGAACAGTTCAACAAGCAATGGCTGGTAGGATTGGCGGCCGCGATAGCCCTGGGCACTCTGTTCGTGCTGGTGTACGTGAAGGGCAGGGCACTGTTCCCTGACCGCGCCATCCCCATGCCGGAGCAGTCCAACACGCAGCAGATAGCAGTCCTGCTCTACGGCAACTATATGTTTACCTTCGAGATCGCTTCATTATTATTGCTGGTGGCCATCATCGGAGCCGTAGTCATGGCAAAGAAGAGGATCTGAGAACCGAGAACTGAGAATCTAAGAACTGGTTTTGATGACTCCAATCGGAACAATTCACTATCTCGTAGTCGCTGCCGCCCTCTTCATTTTGGGCGTCATCGGCGTGCTGACCCGCCGCAACGTAGTGATCGTGCTCATGTCCATCGAACTGATCCTGAATGCGGTGAACCTGAACCTGGTGGCCTTCTCCCGGATATGGGGCCTGCATGGACAGATTTTCGCGATATTCGTGATCACCGACGCAGCCGCGGAAGCCGCCGTCGGCCTGGGAATTCTGATCGCTTTCTTCCGCAATAAAGAGACCGTGAACATTGATGAAGTGGATTTGATGAAATGGTAGAAAAGCCGCAATTGGCAGTTGGCATCAGGCCAGCCAGCAAGAGTGTTGGTTCGCTCCTACGTTAGCGGAAGGGCAGTCGAACCCCATGCTAATTGCCAAAAGCTGACGACTGAAGACTGACGACTGAAGACTGAATACCGACGACCGACGACTAAAACATGTTCTTCCTCGAACACATCTGGCTGGTCCCGCTGCTCCCCGCCGCCGGCGCGGCCATCATGTTCTTTTTCGGCCGCAAGCTGCAAAAGGCGACGGTCAGCGCGGTCTGTGTTGGCGCGGTGGCGCTGGCGTTTGTCTTCGCCTGCCTCGCGGTCTGGCAATACACCGGGTACGCCCACGACAACCCGGGCAAGCCTTTCGAGAAGATTGTTTACACCTGGCTGGGCACCGATACCGGCCACATGAATTACGTCAAGCACGACGGCACCCCGGCCGCATTCCACGCCGATGCCGGCTTCCTGCTCGACCCCCTCTCCGCCATCTGGCTGTTGTTTGTGACCGGCGTCGGCACCCTCATCCATATTTATTCCATCGGCTACATGGCGCATGAAGGCGGGTACTACCGCTTCTTCGGATACCTCAACCTGTTCATGTTTTCCATGCTCACCCTCATCCTGGCCAACAACTACGTCTTGATGTTCGTCGGTTGGGAGGGCGTGGGCCTGTGTTCGTATCTGCTGATCGGTTTCTATTTCCATCGCGCCTCCGCCAGCACCGCCGCCAACAAGGCATTCATCGTCAACCGCATCGGTGACGCCGGCTTCCTGCTGGGTATGTTCACCATTGCCTGGTATTTCGGCTCGCTGCGTCTTACGGAAATCACGCACATGGCGCGCAGCGGGCACTTCGCTATCGGCGATCCCATCATCACCGCTGCCACGCTGTTGCTATTCGTGGGCGCGTGTGGCAAGTCGGCGCAGCTCCCGCTCTACGTCTGGCTGCCCGACGCCATGGAAGGTCCCACACCCGTTTCCGCCCTGATCCACGCCGCGACCATGGTCACCGCCGGCGTTTATATGGTGGCGCGGTCGAACGCGTTGTTTGTGCTGGCCCCGGGCTCAATGAAGACCATGGCGATCATTGGCGCATTTACCGCGCTGTTTGCCGCCACCATCGCCCTGGTGCAGAACGACATCAAACGTGTTCTGGCCTACTCCACCGTTTCTCAGTTGGGGTACATGTTCCTCGCTCTCGGGGTCGGGGCCTTTGCGGCCGGCGCATTTCACGTCTTTACGCACGCTTTCTTCAAGGCCCTTTTGTTCCTTGGCGCAGGATCGGTGATTCACGCCATGAGCGGCGAGCAGGACATGCGCAACATGGGCGACCTGCACCGCCGCATCCCGATTACTCACTGGACGATGTTCATTGCGACTTTTGCGATTGCAGGCATTCCACCCTTCGCCGGCTTTTTCTCGAAGGACGAGATTCTGTGGCAGGCCTGGACCTCCGAAGGCGGGGCCTACCGCTTGTTATGGCTGGTGGGTTACGTTACCGCGCTGATGACCGCGTTCTACATGTTCCGCCTGATGTTCCTGACTTTCCACGGCCAGCCGCGCATGAGCCACGAGGTCGAGCATCACATCCACGAGTCGCCCAAGTCGATGACGGTTCCTCTCATCGTCCTTGCCATCTGCGCGGTCAGCGCCGGATGGCTGGGCTGGCCGCACAGCCTGGGCGGATCGAATCGCTTCGAAAAGTTCCTGGAGCCAGTTTTTGCCCGGGAAGCGCCGGTCCTTCAGGCCGAGGGCGAATCCGCTCAACTGGCTGCCGGACGGAAAGAGGAAGAGCACACTAGTCCGGTCGAATATTTCCTCATGGTCTTCTCCATTGCCGCGGCGGTGGCCGGATTCGGCATGGCGTGGAAGGCCTATCGTGATGCCGGCAAGGGCTACGCCGAGCCCATCGCCCAGACGTCGCCACAGCTCTACACCGTCCTGCTCAACAAGTACTACGTGGATGAAGCCTACGACTACGCCCTCACCGGCCGCCGCAAAGTGGGAGACGTGCGTCTGGGCGTGATGGGACTGGGCGAAGCTTCGTCCTGGTTCGATTCCCACATCATCGATGGCACAGTCAACGGCGCGGGCTGGATGACGCGTCTGAGTGGAAACATTTCCAACTGGTGGGACAAGTGGATCATCGACGGGCTCTTGGTGAATGGCCCCGCGATTCTGTCCCGGATGCTGTCTTATCCGGTGCGCCTGCTGGAGTGGGGCCTGGTGCAGTGGTACGCCCTGGTAATGGTGATTGGCCTGGTAGGATTCGTTTTCTATTACGCCGTGCGGTAGCAAACGGCTTTACCGACGACTGAAGACTGACGACCGACGACTGCTTTATGCATAATCACATTCTCTCGATCATTCTTTTCACGCCGCTGGCCGGCGCGCTGCTGCTCGTCTTTGTCCCCAAAGAAAACAAAGACGCCATCCGCTGGATCGCCAACATTTTCGCGCTGGCTGGACTGCTGGTTTCCATCCCCCTGGTGCCGTGGTTCTGGGCCCAGCGCTTCGAGCCCGGCTTCAAGTTCATGGAAGGCATGCCCAACAACTGGATCCCTTCCATCGGCGCCGGCTACGTCCTGGGCATCGACGGCATTTCCTTCCTGCTCATCATGCTGACCACGCTCCTGGGGTGGATCTCGATCCTTTCCTCGTGGACCGCAATCGAAAATCGGGTGAAGGAATACTACATCTGGTTCCTGGTCCTCCAGACCGGCATGCTGGGCGTCTTCATGGCCCTCGATTTTTTCCTGTTCTTCGTTTTCTGGGAAGCCATGCTGGTCCCCATGTATCTGCTGATCGGCATCTGGGGCGGACCGCGAAAACTCTACGCCGCCATCAAGTTCTTTCTCTATACCTTGTTCGGTTCAGTCCTGATGCTGCTTTCCGTGCTGTTCCTGTATTTCTATAACTTCCATCAAACCGGACAGTACACCTTCAGCATTCAGGCTCTCTATAAGACGGCCCCGCTGATCTTCCACGATCCGGCGTACGGATCCACTTTCGCCATCCTGCTTTTCCTGGCGTTCTTCCTGGCCTTCGCCATCAAGGTGCCGATGTTTCCATTCCACACCTGGCTGCCTGACGCCCACGTGGAAGCGCCCACCGCGGGCTCTGTCATCCTGGCCGGCGTCCTGCTGAAGATGGGAACTTACGGCTTCGTCCGCTTCGCCTTGCCGTTCTTCCCCGATGTGGTCATGCATCCCAAGGTGCGCGGTTGGATGATCGCTCTGTCGATCATTGGCATCATCTACGGCGCGCTGGTTTCCCTGATGCAGAAGGACATGAAGAAACTCGTGGCATATTCGTCCGTCAGCCACCTGGGTTTCTGCACCCTGGGAATCTTTGCCCTGAATCCGGCGGGATTGAGCGGATCGGTCCTGCAACAGATCAATCACGGCATCTCGACTGGCGCGCTCTTCTTGATCGTCGGCATCCTGTACGAGCGGCGGCACACCCGTGAGATATCCGAATACGGCGGGATCTCAAACGTCATGCCGGTTTACGCCACCATCACCATGATCATGTTCCTGTCTTCCATGGGACTGCCGCTCCTCAACGGCTTCGTCGGCGAGTTCACCATCCTGCAGGGCACCTTCATGGAAAACTGGAAGTGGGCGGCATGGGCCGTTCCGGGTGTGATTCTGGCGGCCGCCTACTTGCTGTGGCTTTACCAGCGGGTATTCTTCGGCACAGTCACGAATCCCAAGAATGAAAAGCTGCACGACCTCACGCCGCGCGAGCTTCTGACTTTCGCTCCTCTGGTCATCATTGCTTTCTGGATCGGCCTTTACCCCAAACCGTTCTTCCAGATTCTGGAGCAACCAGTGAACCAGCTCGTGTACACCGTGCGCGGGAAGGACTACCCCGGCGTGCAGCCTGGTGCCCAGGGTGTGAATGCTGCACTTCGGCCTGCGGATGATGCCGGGAAAGCCACGGCCGTGCAGGCCGCGTTGAATCAGTCGAAGGGAACCAAATAAGTGTCGGGCAATCTGGCGCAAAACTTCGGACGGGTCGACTATCTGATGGCGCTCCCCGTCGTCCTGCTGACCCTGTTCGCGTTGGGCATACTACTCCTGGACCTGATGTTGCCCGCCCAATGGAAACGCGTCAATGCGTTTACGGCGCTGGTCGGCATTCTGTTTTCTGCCGCCGGAATCGTGAAGATCCAGTTCGCTTTGAACGCCGCCGGCTTGCCGGGAGAATCAGCCTTCCTGAATGCGATGGTGGTGGACCGCTTCACCATCTACTTCTGGTATCTGTTCCTGGCCGGCGCCGCGATTTCCGTCCTGATGTCGATGCGCTATCTCGAGATCGAACACGAGAACCATGGCGAGTTTTATTCGCTGCTCCTGTTCTCAGTAGTGGGCATGATGTGCATGGCCGCCGGTTTCGACGTCGTGCTGATCTTTATCGGTCTGGAGCTGATGGCGATTTCCACCTACGTGCTGGTCGGATTCCTGCGCACCGACCGCCGCTCGAATGAAGCCGCGCTGAAATACCTGCTGCTGGGCGCCTTTTCCTCCGGCATATTTGCTTATGGCTTGTCCCTGTTCTACGGCCTGACTGGCAGCACCAGCCTCTTGGGAATTCGGAGTGGCCTGGTCCGCATGGAGGCCTCCCATCCCAATCACGTTGACCCGATCGCTGTCATCGCCCTGCTCACCGTCGCCACCGGACTGTTCTTCAAAATCGCCGCCATCCCTTTTCACCAGTGGCTGCCCGACGCCTACGAAGGCGCTCCCACCAGCGTTACCGGATTCATGTCCGTCGCGGTCAAAGCCGCGGCCTGGGCCATGCTGCTGCGCATCTTCATCTGGGGCCTCTATCCTCTGCGGACCGTGTACGTGCCGTTGCTGATCTTCGTTTCGATTCTGACCATGACCGGCGCGAACCTGGCCGCGTTGACCCAGAGCAATCTCAAACGCCTGCTGGCGTACTCCTCCATCGCCCATGTCGGCTATATGCTCCTGGGCCTGGTCGCATTGGCTTCGGTCACCTATCCGGCGCCCGCCTTCTTTGACGGCTTCAAGGGCATTCTTCTGTATCTGCTGGTGTACACCTTTATGAACCTGGGAGCCTTCGGCGTGATCGCGTCCCTGCGCCAGCGCAACGTCATTGGCGATGAAATGGATGATATCGCCGGCCTCTACTTCCGTGCTCCAACCGAGGCCGTCCTGATGCTTATCTTCCTCCTGTCCTTGGCTGGCATCCCGCCGCTGGCCGGCTTCTATGGAAAATATTTTATTTTCCTCAGCCTGATCGAAAGCGGCCACTATGTGTTGGCGTCGTTGGCGGTTCTCTACGCCGTCTTCGGACTCTATTACTACATGCGCATCGCCAACCAGATGTTCATGCGCGAAGCCCTGGACAAGACCCTGCTTCCGATCAGCGCCGGCATGCGGTTGGCGCTGGGTGTGGCCGCATTTGCCACCGTTTACATCGGAATCTTCCCGGAACAATTCATCCGCATCGTGAACTGGTCTCTGGGCATTGCGCAGACCGCATCGGTAGCCACTCTGGTACGCTAAGGCCCGCGGTGCAGGGGAAGGCCCTCCTGCCGGTCGCCACATGCCTGGTCAGGACAACAATTCGAAACCGGAGCGCACCGGATGGGTCCAGCTGGCCAGGTACAGCCAACTGGCCTTCGTATTCCCGGCGGCAACCGTAGCCGGCTGGTTAATCGGCGTTGCCCTGGATCGCTGGCTGCACACCACCTGGCTCTATCTCGCGGGACTGATTCTCGGCATCATTGCCGGCTTCGTCGAATTGATTCGGGCAGCGCTCTCCTCGGAACGCAAATGATGGCTCGAACATGACAGCCGGGTTGGCAGTACCGCCACTACCTGTGCTCTGTCATCCCGAGCGCAGTCGAGGGACCTGCTTTCTGCCGGGAGTCATTGGTAAGCCTTGCGTGTCGGAAGCGTCGAATCCATCGATGACACCGGCAAACAGCAGGTCTTTCGACTTCGCGAAGGGACTCGCATGCGAGCCCCTTCCCTCCGCTCAAGATGACAATGCAGAAAAAGTTTCGCAAAAGGTGACAATGTCGAAAAACTACCGCCCCGAATGACAATGGAAAGAAACGCCGAGCCTTTGACCGCTGAGCCCAACAACGAAGCCTTCTACTCCGGAGCTATTGCGCGTATTTCTCGCTTCATGCTGGTGCTGGCGGTCGCCCTCACCGGCACCGCTTGGTGGGGTTATGGCTGGCGCATCGCTCTCGGATTCGCCTGCGGCAGCGTGGTTGCCTACCTGAATTTCTACTGGCTGAAGCGGGTGGTGACCGCGCTCGCCGACCGCGCCACCCAGCCCGGCCAGGTGCACTCCAGCAGCGGAGTGGTGTTGCGCTTCCTGCTGCGCTACGTTTTGATGGGCCTCGGAGCCTATGTTATATTCACTGTTTCCCCCGCGAGCCTCTACGGGTTATTTGCCGGCCTGTTCCTGCCCGTAGCTGCCATCGCGTGCGAAGCCGCCTATGAGATGTGGGTCGCTCTGGCGCGCGGTATCTGAGCTAAAAATTTGAATCAACGAGGGTTGGGGTTTAGCTGAGAGCGAAGAGCTAACGGCTAAGAGCTTGTTTCATGCCTGAACAACTCTGGTTTACCGAAATCCTGAACCATCTCTTTGCCGGCCCGGTCACGGGACTGCTGCGAACTCTCCATATTGATCCCCAATACCCACAAGCCCCCATCACGAATGCTGTGGCCATGGAACTTCTGGTGTTCCTGTTTCTGGTGGCCCTGTTTTTCCTGGTACGCGCCCGGCTCTCGGTGGACAAGCCCGGCGCCCTGCAACATGTTTTCGAAGGGGCCCACGGTTTTGTCGAAGGCCAGAGCCAGGAAATTATCGGGCATCACAGCGAGGGTTTTACCCCCTTCCTGGTGACCCTGACTTTCTTCATCCTGATTTGCAATCTGATCGGCCTGATCCCAGGCTTCGAATCACCCACGGCTGTTCCTGTGGTTCCTCTAGGATGCGCAGTTTGCGCCTTTGTGTACTACCAGACTCAGGGTTTCAGACATCACGGCATCGCCTACCTCAAGCATTTCATGGGCCCCATGTGGTGGCTGGCCATCATCATGGTCCCCATCGAGATCATCAGCCATCTCGCCCGCATGCTGTCGTTGACTGTCCGTCTTTACGCCAACATGTTCGCCGGCGACATGGTGACCATGGTGTTTTTCTCCCTGGTCCCCATCGGTGTGCCGATTATCTTTCTCGGCCTTCATATCGGAGTGTCCTTGTTGCAGACCTACATCTTCGTCCTCCTGACCATGGTTTACTTGTCGGGTGCGGTAGCGGAAGAGCATTGAGAATAGTTTCGAGTTTCTGGTTTCCCGTAACTGAAAACCGGGAACTGGCAACTGACAACAGCCGTTCAGAACCCTAAGACGGTTTCTAGTGTCGAGTTTCGGATTTCTGGTAATTGGAAACCAGAAACTGGAAACTGGAAACCGCCGTTCAGCGTGAGGGCGTCTGTAGTGCATAAAGACGTCAACCACCCACTGGCGGCAATTCATACGAGGAGAAAACACAATGCGTAGATTGTTGAGCTATTTGTTCATGGCACTGGCTTTCATGTTCCTGGCCGTGCCCGTATTCGCGCAGGGCGGAGAATCAGCCAGCGCGGTCAACTGGGTGGCCATCGCTGCTGGATTCTCCATGGCGATTGCCTCCGCGGTTTGCGGTCTGGCGCAGGGCCGAGCCACTGCCGCCGCAGCCGAGGCTTTGGGACGCAATCCGGCGGCCCGGTCCGGCATCCAGTTCGCGCTCATTCTCGGCCTGGCCCTGATCGAGTCCTTGGCGCTCTACACGCTGGTTATTATCTTCGCCAAGGTAAAGTAAGAGTTTTTTTGCAGGGCTACGTCAGTCGAAGGTGCCCCATCCACTTCGCGTACTTGGCGAAATGGATGGGGTATGTTTTCTTGGGGTGAACTCAGGACTACATCAATTGCGGCTTGCGTTGCCCGTCCCAATCGCCTTCCTTGGTTCCGGGCGAGTGTTCCAGAGAATCCATCAGAATATGGCGCAGCCGGAATCGGCTCTCAAGGTCGGTGTTCACGATCTCAAAGCCGACTTCGTTTACCCGCGCCCGCCTCAACAATACTTGTCCGCGAATGTGGCGGCCGCCGGTGGCGATGTCGATGTTGGCTTCCGAGCCCACGCGGAGATTGTCTTCTTTGGTGCCCATACCCCCGCCCAGGCTCAATTCCCGGATCAGAATGCTGGATTTCCCCCACGAACTGCTGATGGTCGCGCGCAGCGTCCGGCGCAGCACAATGCGCTCATAGCGGCGCTGCCTCACCCACGGACACGCCGGCGCTGAGTCCAGGGGTGCGATAGCCAGCTCTCCGGGTTCCAGTCCGCTTTCGGCCATGACCTGGCTGCCATAGCGCGGATCGATCTTGACCAGGGCCTGGGCGGCGGCAATACGCAATTCCCGGTGATGGCTCCATCTCCACATCTTCTTCGCTTCCAGCAGGCTGCGCAACACCGGCACGGCATCGTTCTCCCGCAGCCGGCCCAGCGACTCTACCGCCTTCAGCTGAATCAGCGCAGAACGTCCCTGAGCCTCTCCCGCTTCGGCCATGACCACCAGCGGCGGCACTGCCGAGCGATCGCCACTCATTCCAATCTCATCAATGGCCTGGGGAAGGACCAGCGCATCGAGAATTTCCAGCAGCTCCAGCAAGGACCTTCCCCGATCGTGGGCCGCGCCGTAGGCCACCTGGCGCACCACCACGTCGTGATAGAACCGGTTCCACTCGGGAAGGCGCGTCGGCAGTAACTCCAGCAGGGTGGGCACGTCCAGCCGGCTCAGCAATCCAACCACCGAGGCGGCCTGGCGCGGCTGCCCAAGGCGCAGGCTCTCGCGCAGCTGTTGTTGGGCGGGCGCTCCCAGTTCCTTCACAATGTCGATGATCCGGTCACACTCTTCCCGTCGCATGCAGCGGAAAAAACGCTCCGAGAGGTGTTCCACCGCTGCTCCCGAGGTCCGTCGCAGAACCTGGAGCAGATCGGCTGGAAGCTGGGGCAGGTACATCGCTTCTTCGATGAACTCGGGCAAACGGTTTTCCACGCCGATTCGCGGGCGCAGTTCGGTGGCCAGCACCGGCCGTTGCTTGGCTATGTTCTCCATCGCGATACACAGTTCGTTCAGCGCCCCAAACTGTTTGTTGGAACTGGCTTCCGTGCTGAGCCGAACAAAAGCCGCACTCAGCATGCTTTGCAGATCGGGATCCGGTTCCTTGCCCATCAGGTCGCCGATCTTGCGGATGGACGCCGCCATCAATTCTCCGCCGGCCGCTGCGAACAGGTCGGCCAGCTGGCTTATGCCGGTCGCGATTTTGCGCCGCGGGTCAATATCTTTCGCATCCAGGCAATTCAGGTAATTTTGCAGAATGGCGACTGCGGTTTCTTTATCGCCGCGTTCCAGCAGGATCTCGACAAACTGCCGCACGTTGCGCGGCGGCACACAGGGCGCCTCATGCGACAGCAGCACGCTCTTCTTGCCCGCCTCCGGTACTTCTGCCCAGAACATCCGGTCCAGGATGTCGGCATGCGACTCCACCAGAATGCCGGCCTTGCTCATCTTGTCTTCCTGCAGCTTCAGGATCTGGCGCAGGGTATCCATCTGCCGGCTCATGTGCTCCATCATCTGGTGCACGGCGTTGACCTTCACTTCGCCTTTCTGGAAGCGCTCCAGAGCGAAACGAATGGCCATATGCTCGGCCGCTTTCATCAGCAGGGGCGTGTTGTCGGTCTGCTCCACCGAAGTCTGTGCCGCCAGACTCCCCAGCAGTTGCTGCAGGTTGACTTTGGTATTGGGATCGACCGCGGTCAGTTCTTTCTGTAAGGCTGTGGTATCGGCGTTGGGATCGCCGCCTACTTCTCCAAATCGGGTCAGAAGGCGGATGGTTTGGATGACTTCTTCTTCCTGCAAGGGCACGACGCCGCCCCCCCAGGTTCCGCCTCCCGTGGCTGGGACGGTACCCTCCGCCGCCGGGCCCACATTCGGAACGCTGCCCACTGGAGCGCCCCCGGGCACGCCTCCGCTCTTTGCGCCTTCCGCGGCCGCAATCAACTGCAGAAGTTTCTGCGGATCGTTAAGCCACTGCTTGAATTCCGGGCCCAGGGTCTGGGCTGCGATCTGGGCTGCAATGCTGATCTCGCCGGTCGATGGATCGGCCGCGACAAATCTTACTTCGTTGATGCGGATCGAAGCCGACTTGTTGTCCCCGAAGGTGCTCTTGATTTCTTTGACTACGTCCTGGGCCCGTGACCCGCCCAGGGCGAAGGCCCGTACCAGCTGGGTAAATTCATCTTTGGTGACCTGGTTCGAAAAATGGATACTGGCCAGACCCGCCGTGGTCAGCAGTTGTGCGAAGCTGCGTTCCGCCTGCCCCGTCTCCAGCGGAATTCCATCCAACAACAGCTTATTTTCCGAGACGCCCAGCAGGAACGCACCGTCCGCTCCTTTGGGCAGGCCGTCTTGCAGTTCTTTCCACGTGGATACGAACTGGCCTTCGGTGCGTTTGTGGTCGAGCCCATAGAGGCGGACGTACTTCACCAATATGTTCAGACTGTGGACAAACGCCCGGGCGGACGCGATCCTGCTCTCTTTGCTTGTGTCTGCGGTTGAGATACGCAGCTCCTCTTACTTAGGGCTTGTGCTAACGGCTAAGGGTAATGCGAAACTGTGAGAAGATACACATTACGGAGGTAATACCGCCAATTGGCCTTCCGTGACGGTGGATTCGGCGCGAATGCCGTGCTTTAGCTCGTGACGATTCCAGGCAGTGATTTCAGGCCGTGCCCTTGGTTCGAACGGGCCTGCCTTTGCGCAGGAACCGCGCTACTCAGGCTGGAGCAGCAGCGCCCGGGGGGGCGAAACTGCACTACCTCAAGGTCGAAGCAGCCCCGCCGCTGCCTAAGGGTGGAGCAGCGCTTTAGCGCTGCATTAAAGCCTGTCTTCAGGGCGGCTTTAGCCGCTGAGGTACATCCAGGTAAGTCCGAATCGCTTCGCAGCCTAACGAAAATCGTCGCCCATGCCCACCCAGCCCGCTCAAAAAAAGTCCGGCCTCGCTTTCTGGATGCAGCACGTACTCGAAGAATGCGACCGCGCCAGCCTCAGCTTCGCTCCCGACCCGGTACACGACCTGCGAGTGGCCCTCCGCCGCTGTTGTTCCATGGCGGACGGCGTCGCTGTCATCGATCCTGATCCTGCCTGGAAGGACATGAAGAAGGCCGGCAAACGCCTCTTCCGCCGCCTGGGAGAACTGCGTGACGTTCACGTAATGCAGGAGTGGGTCCACCTCCTGGATAGGCCAGACGATCCCGTCACCGGACCCCTGTTGCAATCGGTCGCTGCCCGCGAGCCTCAATTGCAGCAGGAAGCGATGCAGGCGCTTTCACAATTCGACCGCAAGCAATGGCACCGCTGGAGTCATTCGCTCCCCCGCCGGATGGCAAGGTTTCGCCCGGGCAGTCTGATCTTCCGTCATCTCGCCCTCGAGCGCTGGACTGAAGCCCACAGGCTGCACCGTCAGGCTCTGCGCAGCAGCTCTCCGGCCGCATTTCACCGGCTTCGCATCGGCATCAAACGCTTTCGCTACATCGTCGAAAACTTCCTGCCCGACCAGCACGCTGCCTGGAGCGACGATCTCAAGCATTTGCAAGACTTGCTGGGAGAGATTCACGATCTTGACGTTCTCTGGCCCGCCGCCGTGAGCGCGAATGTCTTTCCCGATAACGCTGCCCGCACCCGCTGGCAAAGCAGAATTCACCAGGAGCGCGTCCAGAGAGTCGCAGCCTATCGCCAAAAAATGACAGGAGGGGACAAAGACTCGCCCTGGCAGGTCTGGCGAGGCCAGCTCCCCGACCGGCAGCAGACCAAATCCGCCGCCCTGCTCCGCCTGAAGCTCTGGGCCTCGTTGCTCGATCCCGACTTCCCCCATTCCCGGCACGTGGCCCGGCTGACACTCCAGCTGTATGACGGATTGGCGGCAATCGGAAAAGCGTCAAGCTCCACTCCCCAGCAGCGCGCCATCCTGCAGGCTGCCGCGCTTTTGCATGACGTAGGAAGATCGAAACATGAAAAGGGCCACCACAAAGCCTCTTACCAGATGATCCGCCGCCTCGCTGCTCCGCTGGGCTGGAGCGCCCAGGATTTGCTCACCGCCGGGATCGTTGCCCGCTATCACCGCGGTGCGTTGCCACGTGCCGGACAAGAGGCGCTCGCGTGGCTTGCCCCTCGGACAAAGGCAAGACATAGCAAGATTGGCGGCGATTCTTCGTTTGGCCAACGCCTTCGATACCTCCCGTGACCACCGCGTCCAGCGCCTGCAAGTCATGAGCGGAAATAGTGGAAACAAGGACAGAGTTCTGCTGATCGCAGCCCAGGGCTATTCCTCCCGCGACAACCAGGCAGAAGCCATCGCCGCCGCCCGCCACCTGCTGGAAATCGTCTATCGTCGTCCCGTGATGATCAAGCCGATGAAGGCCCGAAGCATCAGGAAACCAGAAACCAGAAACTAGAAATCAGAAACCAGAAACCAGCGCGAAGCTACTCAGTCACTTCCATCTTCCCCACTCGCCGCGTACAGATACACCATGACCCACGTGCAACTGGTGGAAAAGGCCATAACTTGGCTGCGCGCCTATCGCTGCAGCGTGGTCCTCTCCGAGCAGGCCTGCATCAGCGGAGAGATGCCCGACGCCATCGGATGGAAGCGGGCCTCCCATTCCGTCCTGATCGAGTGCAAGATTTCCCGAGCCGACTTCCTGGCCGACCGCGACAAGCCCTTCCGACAAAAACAGGAACTGGGACTGGGTTGCGAACGTTTCTATCTCACGCCTCCGGCATTGCTTCAAGTCAAGGAACTTCCCCCGGGTTGGGGCCTCTTGGAATTGCGCAAGCGCAAGGTCGAGAGAATCTGCCGCTCCGCCCGCAACCTGCGTACCCCGGCCGGCTTCGCCTATGAGATGAATCTGCTGCTGGCCAGCCTGCGCCGCGTAGAAATCCGCATCGAGCCCCAAACCATCACCGAATTCCTCAAGTGGAAAAATCGCATGCAGCAATACAACGGCGGCGCCTGGCCCGCCGGCATCGAGCCCACCCCGGAAGAGCAAAACTATTTCCTCGAGACTGGCTCACTGGAATCGCAAACCACGTAGGTGACCACAAAGCCACGTAGGGACGGCTGCCCCCAGCGGTCCGGTCGAGCGAAGCTCGACGAGATGTTGAGCCGCCAAAAAAGTCAGGGCGCTGAAGTCCGAGGCCGAGGTCCGACCACCGCCCACCAAAAAACAAAACCGGGCTGGCGGGCCCGGTTTCGAGTGGCGTCGAGTTGAGATGCGGTCACATCACCACGAGGTGCGGACTGGCAACAAGCGTTCTCGGGTCAGTTTGACCAGAAACGTCACTGCTATCTCGTGCCAGCCAAAAATAAACGGAGACGGGAGGAACATGGCTTTACCTAATGCAAGCGCCATGCCAACCGTGGCATCACCTGTTGCTTTCTGCAAAGACTGCAAGTGCTTGATATTAAATGCTTTGAGTTTTGTCAGTTTGGCCCTGCGGCGAGTCGACGGCCGAGCGAGGAAAACATTTTCCCAACTGGGAAACTGGCTTGATGCGCCGCAGCTCGCGATGATCCGGCGCGGCTGACCGGCTAGAGTTCCCGGCGCCCTTCCATCGCTTTCAGCATGGTGATCTCGTCGGCATATTCGATATCGCTGCCGACAGGAATCCCCATTGCGATCCGCGTTACTTTGAGCCCCGCGCGGCGCAATTGGCCCGAAAGATAAGTCGCGGTGGCCTCGCCCTCGATGGTCGGATTGGTGGCCAGGATCACTTCATCGACCTGCCCGTCTTCGACCCGCCGCATCAGGTTCGAAATCCGCAACTGGTCCGGCCCCACGCCGTGCAAGGGCGAAATCGATCCATGCAGCACGTGATAGACGCCGTTGAAGTGCCTGGTCTTCTCGATGGCCGCGATGTTGGTAGGCTCTTCCACCACGCACACCATCCGCTGATTGCGCGTCGCGCTGCTGCAGTACACGCAAGGGTCAACGTCCGTGATGTTGTTGCAGATGGAACACAGCCGCAGGTTGGCCTTCACATCGCGCACTGCGGTTGCCAGTCCTTCCGCATCTTCGTCGGAGGAGCGAAGAATATGAAAGGCCAGCCGCTGCGCGCTCTTGCTCCCAATGCCCGGCAGTTTCTTCAGCGCTTCGATCAGCCGCGCCATCGGCTCCGCAAATTTAGACATAGAAGAATTGAGTAATTGAGTAATTTTGAAATTGTGTAATTGAAAGAATTCAGTAATTGGGGAATTGGGTTTTCAAATTACTCAATTACGAAATTACCCAATTGCTCAATTCTTAAAGTCCCGGTATTCCCATTCCGCCCAGCATCCCGCCCATGGTGGACTGCATGGCTTCATCGACTTTTCTACCCGCGCCGTTGATGGCTGCCGTGATCAGGTCCTGCAGCATCTCCAGATCGCCAGCCTTCACTGCCTCGGGATCGATCTTGATGCCCAGCACCTGCTTGCTGCCGTCCATCTTCACCGTCACTGTGCCACCGCCGGCCGAGCCCTCGACCACGGTTTCCTGCATCTTCTTCTGCAGGTTTTCGTATTGCTGTTTGGCCTGCGACATCAGTTCCTGCAGGTTGAATCCGCCCATGGCGTTGTCTCCGGCTTCCTCGTCGATCTAGCGCTTGTCCTTGTAATCGATAATCGTGCGAATTTCCGCGCCGAACTTCTCTTGCATTCGCCGCACCACCGGGTCCTGTTCCGCCCGCCCGCGGCCGCCGCCATTGGTGGCTACCGGACGCGCCGCAGCCTGGGCGGTTCCGCCCGGTGCCACGCGCAGCTTCATCGGACGTCCCATCGCTCCGCTGGCTGTAGCAATCATCAACCGCTTCGCATCCGCGCCCAGCGACATCTCAATCACCGCTGGTGACGACGCGACCTTGATTACCACCTCATTGCCTTCAACCTGCCACTCGGCGGTTTCGAGCAGGCTGACCAGGATGCGATGATTTGCGCCGCTTAATGCATTCAGCACGGCGTCTCTTAACTCGACGGGGCGTTCTTCCGGAGCCCCTTGGATTTCGGGAGAGATCTCCGGCGCCTGCTGAACGGCCACGGCCGGCGCTGCCGACCCCATCACCACGCTCGCTGGGGCGCCACCTGCAACCGCGCGCACCCCTGACAGCGGACTGCTCTCTGCCGAAAGTTCCGGCTTGGCTCCGCTCTTCCGCGCTGAATCCGCCGCGAACGGCGAAACGTTCGTGGAACGCGCTGCCTGCTGCGGCTCCGCTCTTTTGATGTCCGGCACCACCGATGGTTTGCCCAACGGCCGCGCTGAAGCGGTCCCCGCTGTCTCGCTCAGCAACTGCTCAATGGGCAGCAGGCGCTGGGCGTGCGCCATTTTCAACAGGCCCAGCTCCAGATGAAAGCGCTGTTCCTGCCGGTAACCGAGTTCGCTGTGCGTGCGCAGCATGATCTGCAGATGCCGCGCCAGGTCTTCCTCTTCAAACAGCGTCGCGATGCGGCCCACCCGCTGCCGCTCGTCGCTCGAGATTTGCAGCAGGGAAGAGTCCGCTCCGGCAATCCGGGCCACAACGGTATTGCGCAGAAAGCGCACCATCTGCCGGGCAAAATGAGTGGGGCTGTGGCCTTCAGTGATCAGCCGATCCACCAATCGCAGCACCGTCTCGCTCGAGCCCTGGGCTACCGCCTGCATCACTTCTTCCAGCACACCGGACGGTGCCGTGCCCACCAGGTTCCGCACCTGTTCCGCCGTCAGGCGTCCCGTCGACGACGCAATCGCCTGGTCGAGAATGGAAAGCGCGTCCCGCATCGAACCGTCACCCGCCTCGGCCAGCAACGCCAGCGCATCTTCATCCGCCTCGATGTTTTCCCGCCCGGAAAGATCCTTAAGCTGGTTGAGGATCTCCTCGAATCCCACAGCGCGAAAGCTGAAATGCTGGCAGCGCGATCGAATAGTCTGCGGAATGTCTTCGGGCTGGGTCGTGGCCAGCATGAAGACCACGTGTCCCGGCGGTTCCTCCAGCGTCTTCAGCAGCGCATTGAAGGCCGCGTCGGTGATCTGGTGCGCTTCGTCGAGAATGTAGATCTTGAAGCGGTCCCGCGCCGGGCGATACCTCGTGCCCTCGCGCAACTCGCGAATTTCATCAATGCCGCGATTGGTGGCAGCGTCAATCTCGATTACATCCACGGAATTTCCCGCCCGGATCTCAGTGCACGACTCGCAGACCCCGCACGGTTCCGCCACCGGCTTGTCCGACGACCGGCAGTTCAGCGCCATGGCCAGGATGCGCGCCACCGTGGTCTTACCGATCCCGCGATGCCCGCTGAAAATGTACCCGTGCGCTGTCCGGCCCTGCTCCAGGGCATTCTTCAGGGTGTGGGTAACATGCTCCTGCCCGATTACCTCGGAGAATTTCTGCGGACGATATTTGCGGGCTAAGACCTGATAGCTCATGGAAGGAGATATTCAATTATACGTGATGTTTCAGAGTCGGCCGCTCCCGGCTTTTCTGCGGCAGCCACTCAGTTTGAACTTCCTCCGTGGGCGTCATCCTGAGGGACTTCAGTCCCGAAGGATCTGGCGTGCAGCCCGCCAACGGCCGCCAGCCGCGTATGCACTCCTCGCCAGATGCTTCGCAAGCTCAGCATGACGCCTGGGATCAAGCGACAGCGGAAAAACGCCCCTTGCGCAGAATGCGCCCAAGGAATAGGCTTTTGGGCTGGGTCGGCTCAGGCCAGACCGGGAGGTCTCATGCAGTTGAAACTTAGCACGCGCGTCTCGCAAGGAGTGACCATCGTCGATTGCAGTGGCCGGATTGTGTTCGGCGAAGAATCCGCGCTGCTCCGCGATACCCTCAAGAAACTGATTGGCGAGAACAGCCAGATCGTGTTGAACCTGGGCAGCATTAGCTACATTGATAGCGGTGGGTTAGGAACGCTCGTGGCCCTGTACACCACGGCGCAGAACGCTGGCGGTGCGGTGAAGCTGGCCAATCTGACCCAGCGCGTCGGCGATCTGCTGCAGGTCACCAAGCTGCTCACGGTCTTCGAAGTGTACGACAGCGAGGAAAAGGCCATCGCTTCATTCGGAAAGGGCGCGGCCGCGTAGTCCTGTGACCGTGGGCCGCGTCTTCACCAGAGTGTCATCGCGAACGCAACCGCCGTGTTCGCGTGGCCAGGTAAGCCGAGGGACCTTGCGTTTTCTCCCGCTTTTGTCTTCACGCCCATCAGCATGATCGCCAAGGCCGTTTTTCTCCTGGGCCTTGCGATTGCCGCCAGCGGATTTGTCTCGCCGCCAGTGGCCCTCGCACTAGGTCTGGTTTTTGGTTTTACTTTCCCTCATCCCTTCGACAAGAGTGCAAAGAAGCTGTCCCGCTACCTGCTGCAGGCTTCCGTGGTCGGGCTCGGTTTTGGCATGAACCTGCATGACGTCGTCCGCGCCGGCCGCAGCGGATTTGTCTATACCGTCATTGGCATCAGTTTCACCATGCTGGTTGGCATGGCTCTAGGGGGCATGCTGAAAATGCAGCGCACTCCAGCCTTTTTGATCTCAACCGGGACCGCCATTTGCGGGGGCAGCGCCATCGCCGCGGTTGGCCCCATCACCGGCGCCAGCGATGAGCAAATGGCCATCTCGCTGGGCACGGTGTTCGTGCTCAACTCGGTCGCGCTGCTCACCTTTCCCGCCATCGGCGCCGCGCTGCATCTTAGTCAGACCCAATTCGGCCTCTGGGCTGCACTCGCGATTCATGACACCAGTTCAGTGGTAGGCGCCGCCGCCAAATACGGAGCGGTCGCGTTGGCCGTGGGCACTACAGTGAAACTGGCCCGAGCCTTGTGGATCGTTCCCATGTCGCTTGGCGCCGCGTTGATCAAGCACGCGCGGGCCAAAATACAGTGGCCATGGTTCATTGCCTTTTTCTGCCTGGCCGCCGTCTGCAACACCTATCTGCCCGCCGGAGGAGCGGCGTACAGCCTTCTATCGCGGGCCGCCAAGATCGGCCTTACCGCCACCCTCTACTTGATCGGCAGCGGCATTTCCGTCGCCACCCTGAAGAAAGTTGGACATCGCCCCATGCTGCTGGGCGTAATTTTGTGGCTGATAATATCGACTGGTTCGCTGTGGCTGATCCGGGCAGGCTGGATCGCACTGTGAGCCGTGGATAACCCAAAGCCACGTAGGGGCAGGTGTCTCACCTGCCCAGCCGAACGAAGCTCGGCCAGGCAAGAAGGGCCGAATTGCCGGATCGGTTCTCAGGGTGGAGCAGCGCTTTAGCGCTGCAATAATACCTGCCATTTGAGCGGCTTCAGCCGCTGAGGTACATTGACGGCATACGCCGCAAGCATCATGCCTTCCCCGAAACCCAGCATGCTCGACAAAATCATGGCGACCATCCGCAGCATTCCACGCGGAAAAGTCTCAACCTATGGGGCCGTCGCCAAAGCCGCCGGCTTTCCCGGCGGCGCCCGCCAGGTGGTAGCCGCCCTGCGCGGCGCTGTGGGCCTGCCCTGGCAACGCGTCCTGGGCGCTGGCGGCGCCATAAAACTCCGCGGCGATTACGCCTTCGAACAGCGCTTCCGGCTGGAAGCCGAGGGAGTCACCTTCCGCGGCCGCAAGGCAGACATGAAGCTGCACGA
Source organism: Terriglobia bacterium (assembly GCA_963758435.1). Lineage (GTDB taxonomy): Bacteria > Acidobacteriota > Terriglobia > Terriglobales > Acidobacteriaceae > JAIQFF01. Next base: position 945,446 of record CAVWVN010000003.1, read on the forward strand.
ACACAAATTCCCCAAATCCAGGAAAAAGTCTCGACCGTAGCGCCGGCATCTTGCCGGCTGTCCCGAGGTCGTCTCGCCCTCGGCCCGGCGGCGCAGAACTTCAGCAAGGTGGAGCCGGGCCTCAGCCCTGCACTAATGCCGGCAATTTGAGCGGCTTCAGCCGCTGAGGTACGCTTCTCACCGCGGGCTGATTTCCTTGGCCACCACTCTCTGGTTGAACTCCTCCGACTTCCCCCTGGGCACGGTAAGCATCTTCCATTGACTGGATTGCAGGTGCTTCGCTAGGAACACAATCTGTCCGCAATGATAGGCATAGTGGGTGAGTTGACGGCCGATCGCCTGCATCACCGAGTGCGGCTCCCCGCGGATCATTACCGTCCGCTCAACGTCCGCCTCCGATAACGGCTCGAGGGCGGCGAATACCAGGTCCCACCCCTCCTCCCACACCGCCATTAACCCCGCCCTGGTTGCAGGCGGGTCCTCAAACTCGGTATCACGCTTGCGGTCCAGTTTTTCGCCATCGCTAGTCAGGAAGTTGGTCCAGCGCGATCGCATATTGCCCACCAGATGCTTGACCATGATTGCGATGCTGTTCATCTCGCCGTCAAGCGCCGCAGTCAGTTGTTCGTCGGTGACCTGCTCCATGGCTCGTTCCGTTAGCTTCTTGTAGTAACGGAAGAGTGAGAGCGAGTCTCGCAAGTAGGATGTGGTCAATTCATGTGCCACGTGACCTCCTAAGCCTTGAACCTGTCGTCGATCTCCACCTGGTATCCCGCCACCAGCCGGTTAGTCTCGTTCGCCATGCCCACCACCGCCATGAGTTCTTTGAACATGGCGTCAGTCATGCCTTTGCCGCGGGCCCCGGCGGTATGCGACGCAATGCAATAGCCGCATTGATTGCTCACGCTCACCGCCAGATAGACCAACTCCTTGGTCAGCGGATCAAGCGCCCCAGGCCCCATGATCTGCTTGACGTCTTCCCAGGTACGCTTCAGGGTCACCGGATCATGGGCAATTGCCTTCCAGAAATTATTGATCCAATCCGTCTTGCGGGTCGCCATGATGTCGTCATAAACCGCCCGCACTTCCGGACTCGCATCTTTGTATTCGATCAGGCCAAGGGTTGCCATCTGTGCTCCCAGATAGATCAAAAGATTGCAGGTAAAGAAAGCCGCAAAGAACGCTGAGAATTGATTTTCTTGCGACCTTTGCGCTTTCTTCGCGACCTTTGCGGTTAAATGCTTTAGGCAGGTGGCAACACGCCGCTCAGCAGCTTGCCCAGACCCGCTGCCGGCACGCGCACGCCCAGATAGAATTGCCCAAACAGTGCATACACCGCGCTCACTTCATCAAATCGCATTTCGTAGATCAGCTTCTTGAACACTAGCGGGTCATTCGCGAACAGGTCCACGCCCCACTCCCAGTCATCGAACCCGATCGACCCGGTAATGATCTGCCGGACTTCCCCGGCATAACGCCGCCCCACTAATCCATGTTCATTCATCTGCCGCGCCCGTTCGGCAATGGGCAGGGTGTACCAGTTCCTGGCTTCGCCCCGCCGCCGGTCCATGGGATAGAACGAAACATAGCGATGTTGCGGCATCTCCGGAAATAGTCGCGGATGCATGGCCTCCTTCTGTCGCGCCAGCACCCCGGCAATCTCGCCCTTCCACTGTTCCGAGTGCGCTTCGATGCCTCGGTCTTTCAAATCCTGATACGCCTTGATGGTAGATTCGTACAACCCCAGCTCGATGATCGAAAGGTAAGAAGTGGCAGGTTCCAGGAAGTCGGCCAACCGTAACTGCGCCAGCTGCAGTTCCGCTGCGTTCAGCTCGTCAAACGAATGCCGGAAGTGCACGAACATCAGATCGCCCTTATGCCCCAGCAACGAAAACAGCGCCGATTGTCCCCCGGAGTTCCGTTCCATTCCGGCCAGAACACCCGCGGCCTCATCGACGATCGCGCTCTTGTCCGCCGCAGCCAGCTGCCGCCATGCCGTCCAGCGAACCCGCATCATCTGATGCAATACGCTGTAACCCTCGATGGTCAGCGGAACCGCAGGTATCTCGTCGGAATTCGTTTTCGGCATGATCGATTCCTCGACACCGTATCTGGGTGCCCCACCCTCGTCTCTTCGTTTCTTGGAGAGACAGAGTGGGTCTGATGGCAGAAGTACGAAATGAACTCGTAACCGGCTATTGTAACTGGAGGAGGTGTGCCACGGACCAGGAATACGCTCAGCGCCAGTGCTTCAGCTTCGGCCAAAGTTGCGCCAGCGTGCCGAATTTCGCCCCCTTGCAGATGAAGACGTCGATGCCTTTTTCCAGCGCGTAAGGATTGTCGGCCGATGTGCCCACGTACTCGACGTTGTCCCACAGTTTCTCGAGCGTTTCCTTGCGGTCATCGAGCACGATCATGCAATTGCCTGAATACCCTCGCGGCCCCCATAGAAAGTAAGTCTGATGGCCACTTAAGGCAGGGGGCAGGCCATAGCGCCGGCCCAGAAAATCGATGGCGCCCGCCTGGCCATAATCCTGAGCGAAGATGCCGCAATCGCCGCGCTCTCCTGGGCTTAGCTGGTTCCAGGCCTGCGCCGTCTCGGCCACAATCTCTTCCCATCCGAACTGATCGGAATACCACTGCGGCAACACCGCCCGCTCATGGCTGTGCTCCATCACCGGCAACTTAAACGGCAGATATTTGGTGTAAGAAGTGAACCGGGCAGGAGATAAAACCGGTACCACGATCGGGGCAATGTGGATACCGCTGGCGAGCAGCAATATCACCATTGCCGGCTTCATCCAGGTAAGGCGCGGTCGGTCGAGCGCGCTCTCAATGGTCACCGCGCCCGCCGCCAGAAGCATGGGATAGATCGGAGCCAGGTAGTAATTTTTTCCATGGAGAACGAAGAACACGGTAAAGCAGACCAGGTAACTCCAGCCCAGCACGCGGTAGATCTTCAGACGTCGCGAAAAGAAAAGCGCAAGCAGGCCCGTGATCCAGATGGGTGCAGTTAAAGGCAGGACCAGCAGTGTCTGCTGAAAGAAATATGGCAGCAGCGGCAACACCACATCGCGACCCTCGGCCCTGATGCCTCGCATCAACTGCACGAACGGCCAGTCGTAATGAATGTTCCACAGCAGATTGGGCAGGAAAATAAGAAACGCAGCCAGCCCCCCCAGCCATATCCACTTGTTGGCGAAGACGCGGCGTTGCTCCGTGAGCAGCAGGCCGGCCACGATGCCAACGCCGAACAGCGCTATGGAATACTTCTCCTCCAGGCCCAGGCCTGCGATCACGCCGAACCATAGCCAGTAGCGGGGATCATTGCGCTTGATGGCAAGAATCGCGAAGTAAGCACAACCCATCCAGAGATTAGGTTCGAGACAGTTCGTTCCCAGCAGGCTACCATTGGAGAGGTACTGTGGCGCCACCACAACCGTCACCGCGCTGAGCAGAAGGGCGAATCGCCGCCCGCCGAATTCGCGGGCCAGCACTGCCGTCTGCACTACCAGAAGGGAAGACGCCAGCGCCGGAATAAAACGTATGCTGCGCAGCGAGTCTCCCAGCACTGCGCGACAAACGTGAATCAGAAAGGGAATCAGCGGCGGCTGGTCCACATATCCCCACCCCAGGTGATCTCCGCAGGCCATGTAATCAAACTCGTCGCGGAAGTAGCCATAACGATTGTTGAAATAGCAATGAAAGAGTAGTTTGGCCAGGGCGATAAGCAGAATGATCCCCATACCCTGGGCGAAGAAAGATGGCCGGTCCTGATCGGGAGCGGACAGCTTTGGAGAGGTGCTTGCCATAGCGGAACTCAAGAAGGTATCACCACCCTCTTCGCCCTGTCATCTTGCCTCTCCTGTCACCTTGAGCACCTGTCAATCTGAGTGGCTGTCATCCTGAGCGGAGTGCCTGCTTCGCCTTGCGAAGCAGGCGCGCAGTCGAAGGACCCCCTATCGCGCGATGAACCAATGGAAGAAGCAAAAATTGACTTGCTCCGCCTGGCACCGGCTCAATGCCGCAGGATAATCTTCATCGTCTCCATCGAATGCCGGATCACGGCTACAATCTATCCGTCCCCACAGGGAGGGGAAGTATTTCAATGAGCGACCTGATCCAACTCACCAAAGACCGTGACATCGCCATCATCACCATCAACAATCCGCCGGTGAATGCCATCAGCCCTGGCGTGCCCGAAGGAATTTCCGCAGCCATCGATCAGATCAACGCAGATGGCACCGTCGTCGCAGCGGTAGTGATTGGAGGCGGCCGCACTTTTATCGCGGGCGCCGACATCAAGGAATTCACAAAAATGACCTCGGGCAAGGCAAAAACTGGCCCAGGCTTGCTCCCGCTCTTGCTGAAAATAGAAAACTGCTCCAAGCCAGTCGTGATGGCGATCCATGGCACGGCCTTCGGCGGCGGCCTCGAAGTGGCTATGTCCGGCCACTACCGCGTGGCCGCCCCCAGCGCGCAGGTCGGACAGCCGGAAGTGAAACTCGGCCTCATTCCGGGAGCGGCGGGCACGCAACGCCTGCCCCGCCTCGCCGGCGTCGCCAAAGCAGTCGAGATGTGCACCGATGGCAATCCGGTCAAGGCCGCGGATGCACTGACTGCCGGCATCGTCGATCGATTGATCGAGGGCGATCTGCTGCCCGGGGCCGTGGCTTTTGCCCGCGAGATTGCAGGAGAGGCCGCCCCCAAGACTCGCGAGCGCAATCAGAAACTGGGAACGCCCGAAGAGAACGCTTCGATCTTCGCCGCCGCGCGCGAAACCGCGCGCAAGAAGCAACGCAACCTGATCGCCCCCCTGGCCGCTATCGATGCCATCCAGGCCGCCACCACGCTGCCTTTCGAAGAAGGATGCCAGGTCGAAGCCAGGCTATTCATCGACTGCCTCTACTCCGACCAGTCGAAGGCGCTCATTCACGTATTTTTCGGCGAGCGCGAAGTGGCCAAGGTCCCGGATATCCCGAAAGAAACGCCGACCATCCCAATCAAGGCCGCTGCCGTGGTTGGCGCGGGAACCATGGGCGGCGGCATCGCCATGGTATTTGCCAACGCGGGAATTCCGGTCGTGCTCAAGGAAGCCGACCAGGCTGCGCTTGACCGCGGGCTCTCCAACATTCGCAAGAATTATGCCGTGTCAGTGCAGCGTGGACGCTTCACCCAGGCGGCGGTTGACGAGCGCATGAATCTGATCCGACCCACACTGGATTACGCCGATTTCACCCAGGCCGACATCGTCATCGAGGCAGTCTTCGAGGGCATGGCCCTGAAGAAGGAAGTTTTCAGCGAACTCGATCGCGTGTGCAAGCCGGGAGCCATTCTTGCCAGCAACACCTCCACGCTGAATATCGATGAGATCGCATCCCCCACTTCGCGGCCCTCGTCAGTCATCGGTACTCATTTCTTCAGCCCGGCCAACGTTATGCGGTTGCTCGAAATCGTCCGTGGCAAGGCCAGCGGCAAAGAAGTAATTGCCACCTGTATGCAGCTTTCGAAAAAACTGGGAAAGATTGGTGTGTTGGTCGGCAATTGCCGTGGCTTCGTGGGCAATCGCATGTTTCATCCCTACGTCCGCGAAGCGGTTTTTCTGGTGGAAGAAGGCGCCAGCGTGGAAGCCGTGGACAAGGCACTCTACGATTTCGGCATGGCCATGGGACCGCTCGCCACCAACGACCTGGCCGGACTCGATGTTGGCTGGCGCATCCGCAAGGAATATCGCCACTTGGAAAAGCCGGGGATCCGCCAGCCGTTTGCATCCGACAATCTTTGCGAGATGGGTCGCTTCGGCCAGAAGACCGTCGCGGGCTGGTACAAATACGACGAGAATCGCCGCCCGTTGCCGGACCCCGAGGTTGCCGCATTGACCAAGAAATGGTCAGCCGAATACGGCATTCAACAGCGCCAGATTCCGGCCGAAGAGATCATCGATCGCTGCATCTACGCCCTGGTCAACGAGGGCGCCCGCATTCTCGAAGAAGGCTATGCCGCCCGCGCGGTTGATATCGACATCATCTACATCAACGGCTATGGTTTTCCGGCCTATCGCGGCGGTCCCATGTGGTACGCCGATACCGTGGGACTAAAGAAAGTTTATGATCGCATCGCCGAATTTCAGCGCATCCATGGCGAACTCTGGGAGCCCGCGCCGCTGCTGAAGAAGCTGGCTGCTGAAGGCCGCACCTTCGCCGATTTGGACCAACAATAAGTTGCAGCGACATAGCCTCTTGAACCATCGGATAAATGTTTGGCCAACGACCAACGCCTATCGGCCAACAACCAAATGAGAGAAGCCGTAGTAGTAGCCAGTTCGCGCACCGGCCTTGCCAAATCGTTCCGCGGGTCCTTTAATATGACCCGGCCCGAAGACCTGGCTGCCCATTGCATCAGGGATGTCCTGCGCAAGACCCCGCAACTCGATCCCAAGGAAATCGAAGACGTGGTCCTGGGCTGCGGCCAGCCCCACGGAGTGCAGGGCCACAACATCGCACGCGTTTCGGCGCTGCACGCCGGCCTCCCGGTTTCTACCGCCGCCATCACGGTGAACCGCTTTTGCTCTTCCGGCCTGCAAGCCATCGCGATGGCAGCTCATCAGATCGTCAGTGAGGGCGCCGAGGCAGCCATCGGCGGAGGCGTAGAAACCATCAGCCTCATCGTTCGCGATAACGACCCCAGCCCCGCGGTCAAGCAGAAATACCCGGGCCTCTACATGGTGATGGGGGAAACCGCTGAGGTTGTTGCTAAGCGTTATCACATCGGCCGCCAGGCCCAGGATGAATATTCTCTGATCAGCCAGCAGCGCACCGCCCGGGCCCAGCAGGAAGGTTTCTTCGCCGGCGAAATCGCTCCCCTGAAGGTAACCAAAGCCGTGCTCGACAAAAAGACCGGCGGAGTAATCGGCACCGAAGAGGTTTGCTGTGATCGCGACGAGTGCAACCGTCCCGACACCACGCTCGAAGGATTGCTCGCCCTCAAGCCCCATTTCGACCCCAACAGCGGACAAGGCTCGGTCACAGCAGGGAACTCGTCCCAGCTCTCCGACGGCGCCTCCGCCACGCTTGTCATGTCCCGTCAGCGCGCCGACCAACTCGGAATTCCCTACACCTTGGTTTTCCGCGGCTTCCAAATCGCCGGCTGCGAACCAGACGAAATGGGCATCGGGCCAGTCTCCGCCGTGCCCAGGCTGTTGCGGCGTCAAGGCCTGAAGATCGAAGACATCGATCTCTGGGAACTCAACGAAGCGTTTGCCGTACAGGTCATTTACTGCCGCGACCGCCTGGGCATCCCCATGGAAAAGCTCAACGTGAATGGCGGATCAATCTCCATCGGCCATCCCTTCGGAATGACCGGATCACGCATGGTGGGAACCATGGCCAACGAAATGAAACGCCGCCAGTCGCGCTACGGCGTGGTAACCATGTGCGTAGGCGGCGGCCAGGGCGCAGCCGGCCTCTTCGAGCGCAGCTGAGAACTGAGAACCAGCAACTGCCAGACTGGACTCTCACCATGAAACCTCGCATAGGGAGTGCGGCCAGGTAGAAGGTTTTCGCTCCTAGGGCCAGGTAAGCCGTACCATGGTCGCGCGCGGTAGTCTGAACGTGGTGTCACATGAACTGGGGTGATAGCGATTTTCCATGCCGCCCGTGACGTTCAAAAATCTCGACGCCCTCAACGATTTCGTGGGACGCGAAATCGCCGCCACCGGCTGGTTCGAAATCACCCAGGAGCGCGTCCGCCAATTCGCCGAGGCCACCGAAGATCGCCAGTGGATCCATCTCGATCCTGAACGCGCCCAAACGGAATCGCCCTATGCCGCCACCATCGCCCACGGATTTCTGACTCTCTCCCTGCTTAGCCATCTGTCAAAGCAGGCCTTCCAGATTCAAGACGGTGTGGGCATGATCGTGAACTACGGTTTGAACCGGGTGCGCTTTCCCGCTCCAGTTCCGACTGGTTCAAAAATTCGCGCCCGCTTCACCCTGCAGTCTTTGAAGGATTCAGGCCAAGCCCGCGAAGCGGTTTTTTCCGTGGTCGTGGAAGGCCAGAGCAAGGAAGGTCAACCTCAGGCCAAGCCCTGTTGTGTAGCCGAGTGGGTGGTCCTCTATTACCCATAGGGAACGCATTGCGGGTGCCCGGCCGCAGCGTTATAGTTGTCGCGGTATTGCATTTGGAGGCGCCCATGGCCGTAGCCACCCAGAACCCTCTTAGCATCCCGGGAGCTCCCCACTTTGCCACGCTGGAGGAGGAACGCCGCCATCGCAAGCAACGCCTGGCCGGCGCCTTCCGCCTGTTCTCGCGCTTCGGATTCGATGAAGGAGTGGCCGGCCACATCACCGCCCGCGATCCCGAACGCCTCGACCATTTCTGGGTCAATCCCTTCGGCATGCACTTCGGCCAGGTCCGCGCCTCTGACCTCATTCTGGTGAACGACCGGGGAGAGGTCGTGGAAGGCAAGTACCCAGTCAACGGCGCCGCTTTCGCGATTCACTCCCAGGTCCATGCCGCTCGCCCCGATATCGTGGCCGCCGCTCATGCCCATTCGTTGTATGGAAAGACGTGGTCGTCGCTCAGCCGCCTGCTCGATCCCATCACCCAGGACGCCTGCGCTTTCTACGAAGATCACTCTCTATTCGCGGATTTCACCGGAGTGGTCTACGAAACTTCCGAAGGCGAGCGCATCGCTCAGGCCCTGGGCGAAAAGAAAGCAGTCATCCTGCGCAACCACGGACTGCTGACAGTAGGCCACACGGTGGACGAGGCCGCATGGTGGTTCATCACCATGGAACGAAGCTGCCAGGCCCAGCTCCTGGCCGAAGCCGTCAGCACCCCGGTAAAGATCGATGCCGCCAGCGCCGCCATCACCCAACAGCAGATCGGCTCGCACATGGCCGGCTGGTTTCAGTTCCAACCCCTGTGGGCGCGCATCGTCCGCGAGCAACCCGACCTGCTGGAGTAAGTGTAGGCGCGAGCGTCCTGCTCGTGCCATGCCAGACCTCTCACAAAGCGCAGAGTAGCGTCATCCTGAACCCGGCTTCAGCGTGAAGGATCTGGCGCGCATCATAGCCAACCCCAGGCGATGTCGAAAAATCCGTTTCTGGGACTGTCGTCCACCAGAGTGTGCACACCGCGGTGCCATGCCGCCTCGTGTATCATGCCCACCGGGATTCATCATGAACGTGCCGCTCACTCCCATCAGGTGCCTGTACCGAGCCGTTGATCTCTACGGAGCAAAGACAGGCGTTGTCTCAGGCCCCAGTTCATTCACCTACGCCCAGTTCGGAGAGCGTTGCGAACGCCTCGCCGCCGGGCTTCTTTCCGAAGGCGTTCGCCCCGGGGACCGCGTCGCCTATCTTAGTTTCAACAACCATCAGCTTCTTGAAGGCTATTACGGGCCGCCGTTGGTTCGCGCCATCGCCATGCCCCTCAACGTTCGCCTGCAGCCCGCGGAACTGACTGCCATTCTTAATCACGCCGGTGCCGGCACGCTGGTCTTCGAGAGCGATTTTGCCCCGCTGGTTGCGGAATTGCGCAAGGCCTGCCCCAGCATCCAACGCTATGTCGCCATTGACCAGCTCGTCCCGCAGGCAGACCTGTTCCTGGAAGACTTGTTGGCCCGCGGCCGTATTCCGCGTCCCGATATTTTCTCCTTCGACGAAAACGAAATCGCCGAAATCTTCTACACCAGTGGCAGCACCGGCACGCCCAAGGGAGTCATGCTGTCGCATCGCACCCTCTACGTGCATGCGCTGGGCTTGCTCGCATCATTTACTTGCAAGGACACTGACGTCGAGCTGCACACCATCCCCCTTTTTCACGCCAACGGCTGGGGACGTCCCCAGAGCATCACCCTGAGTGGAGCCAAGCACGTCATGGTCCGCCGCTTCGAGCCTACCACCGTGTTCCGCCTCATTCAGGAGGAGAAGGCCACCGCCATGACCCTGGTTCCCACCATGGCCAACGCGCTGCTCAATTGTTCCGATCTCGGCAAATTCGACCTTTCCAGTATGAAGATGATCATGACCGGCGGCGCTGCTTCCTCGCCCGAACTGATCGCCCGCCTGGAGCAGGCGTTCCACTGTGAAGTATGTTCCGGATACGGCCTCACCGAAACCTCGCCCGTGATCACTACTGCCCAGGCCAAGGGCACCGTGACCTACGCAGATGAGACCGACCGGCTCCACCACCTCGCAGCCGCCGGCTGGCCCCTGGTTGGCTCCGAAGTGCATGTGGCCGATGCGGAAATGCGCGACGTCCCCCGCGACATGCAAACCGTGGGCGAGATAGTCGTCCGTGGCGATAACGTGATGGACGGCTACTACCGCGAGCCCGACGCTACCAAAGCCGCCATCACCAACGGCTGGCTGCACACCGGCGATATGGCAGTTTGGGACGAAGAGAACTACATCCACATCGTCGATCGCAAGAAAGACATCATCATCAGCGGCGGCGAAAATATTTCTTCCATCGAGGTGGAAAAGGCCATCTTTGCCCACCCCGCCGTCCTCGAATGCGCCGTGGTCTCCGCTCCCGATCCGCGATGGGGTGAGATTCCGGTCGCTATCGTTGTCCTGAAACCGGACCAGCAGCTCGACCAGGAACAATTGCTGCATTTTCTCCAACCGCGCGTCGCGAAGTTCAAGATGCCCCGCGTGGTGCAGTTTGTAGAAGGCCCATTGCCCAAGACTGGTACAGGAAAAATGCTGAAACGCCAGCTCCGCGAAGCTTTCTGGAGCGGCAAATCCACCCGCGTCCAGGGCTAGATTTTGTAGCGCCGGCGTCTCGCCGGCTGTCGGGCGGGCGTCCCGCCCGCCCACGGGACAAAGCTTTCGCACTCAATGGCGGCCCATAGACCGCCCGACCGCAGCGCCGCGCAGCTGGCATCAACCAATCCGCCTCGCGTATATTGGACGCCTTCGCCGAGCCATGGCTGACTCCCCGCAAAAGCCGATCATCATTCGCGACCTGGAAAGCTTCGCAGATCTGGAGCAGGCCGAGGCTGTCGAACGCGAAGTATGGCAAGTCGACGACCGCGATGTCATGCCCCTCGCTCTGATGATTGCCACCAAAGAGGCAGGGAGCATCTGGGTCGGCGCTTTTGATGGACCGAAACTCGCCGGATTTGCCTTCGCTTTCCTGGCCATGGAATCAGGACACGTCACCCTGCACTCCCACATGCTCGCCGTGCGCGAGCCTTACCGTAACCTCGACCTGGGCTACAAAATCAAGCTGGTCCAGCGCGAACGCGCCCTGGCCATGCGGGTCCCTGAAATGACCTGGACCTTCGATCCCTTGCAGAGCCGCAATGCCCACCTCAACTTTGGCAAACTGGGAGTGGTCTCGGATATCTACAAAATCGACTTCTATGGACCGGAGACGTCCAGCGTCCTGCACCAGAACGGAACTGATCGCTTGTGGGTGAGGTGGCCGCTTGCCAGCCGTCGTGTCCGCGACCGTTTGCAGGGCAAGGACTACCGGCCCGAGGTGCTCGACACCTTTTCGCGCTTGCAGCCCCTGCTCCATTTCAACGGGGACGGCAAGCCGCTGCGCCATGATCTGACCGCCGCCCTGGCGCGCCAGCGCATCGCCATCCAGATCCCCAGCGACATTTTGACGGTCGAGCAGAAAGACCCCGGTCTGGCCCGGGAATGGCGTGAAGCAACCCGCTGGGCATTCACCGAGGCCCTGCGCGCCGGCTTCTTCGTGGCCGAATTCGCCCGCGCCGTTCGCGGTCATCAGGGTCCGGGCAACTACCTGCTGGAGAAGGGAAACGTCGCCGAATACGTCCCCGAGCTACAGAGAAAGCCCGAGGCTCGCTGACCTGACTATCGCCGAGGCACAGCCGCTTGTGTGGGTCGGACACTCCTGTCCGACGCCTTTGAAGTTGGTTTTGGGATTGTTGATAGGTGACATAGCCCAGAAAGAGCGAAAGAATGGTGTCGGCGGGATCGTGCCGTGAGCCCCCATCAGCCATGCCAGATCCCGCCAATCCCGTTCTACTCTACGACGGCGTTTGCGGCCTCTGTAACCGCCTGGTGCGATTTGTCGTCAGGCACGATCGGCGCGCTCGCTTCCGCTTCGCCTCCTTGCAGAGTACCTATGCCCATCGAATTCTGAAACTTCACGGCCTTGATCCACAAGACCTGAACACACTCTACGTTGTAGAGGCTGAACGGCTCACTACTCGCGCCGACGCCGTGATTTTCATATTGCAGGACCTAGGTGGCTTGTGGCGTGTCGCGGCAGCTGCCCTGCGCATTTTTCCAAAACCATTGCGCGACTGGGGATACAGCGTCGTGGCCCGCCATCGCTACCGCATCTTCCGGCGCTATGAAACCTGTCTGCTGCCCGAAAAGAAGTACCAGGACAGATTTCTGGATACGTAATCGTCATTGTCCCCGTATGAGCGAATCTTTTTTCTCGGCGTCATCCTGAGGGACTTCAGTCCGGAAGGATCTGGCGCGTAGCAGATGTGCGCCTTGAGCGTGCGACCCTTGGAACTTAGCCCGGGCCGTCCCCCAGCAGACATTCCGCCCCCGCCCTTGTAGAATTTGCCATGCGCTTTCCTGAACACCCATAACCCGAGGGACCAGCATGCCCGAGAAGCCCGCCGCGACCGATGACCGCAGCAATATCGAGTCCGTCCTGCACGAGGACAGAAAATTCGAATGCCCCGAGCCCTTCCGCCGGCAGGCGCACATCCAGAACCTGGAAGACTACGAGCGCATCTATCGCGAATCAGTCGAGCAACCCGAAAAATTCTGGGGCGGTATCGCCAACGATCTGCACTGGTTCAAGAAGTGGGACAAGGTTCTGGAATGGAACCATCCCTGGGCCAAGTGGTTTGTCGGCGGCCAGCTCAACCTTTCGTACAACTGTCTCGACCGCCATGTGCAAACATTCCGGAAGAACAAGGCGGCGCTGATCTGGGAGAGCGAGCCCGGCGAAGTCCGCACCTTGACTTACCAGCAACTGCATCACGAAGTGCAGAAGTTCGCCAACGTCCTGAAATCGCTCGGCGTCAGAAAGGGCGACAGAGTGGCCATTTACATGGGGATGACGCCCGAGCTGCCCATCGCCATGCTGGCCTGTGCCCGCATCGGCGCACCGCACACCGTGGTCTTTGGTGGATTTTCCTCCAACGCACTGGTGGACCGTATTCACGACTCGCAGGCCGTCGCCGTGATTACGCAGGACGGTTCCTACCGTCGTGGCGCCGAGGTGAAGTTATTTCCGGCCGTCGAAGAGGCGCTGAAGTCTTGTCCTTCGGTGAAGCATGTGATTGTTTACAAGCGCACCGGCTCGCCTATCAGCATGCGGCCCGGACGCGATCACTGGTGGCATGAACTGATGGAATCAGTCGCCGATGACTGTCCCGCTGAGCCGCTCGACGCCGAGCACCCCCTTTACATCCTTTACACCTCGGGAACGACCGGCAAGCCGAAGGGCGTGGTGCACACCACCGGCGGCTATTCTGTGGGCACCTACATAACCACAAAATGGGTATTCGATCTCAAGGAAGAAGACACCTACTGGTGCACCGCCGACATCGGCTGGGTGACAGGGCACAGTTACATCGTCTATGGACCGCTGCAAAACGGCGCCACCACCCTCATGTACGAAGGCGCGCCCAACTTCCCCGAGCCTGACCGCTTCTGGAGTATCATCGACCGCCACCAGGTAAACATTCTCTACACCGCGCCCACGGCCATTCGTACCTTCATCAAATGGGGCGAGCAGTGGCCCAGAAAACACAAGCTCGACAGTCTGCGCCTGCTTGGCACCGTGGGTGAGCCGATCAATCCCGAGGCCTGGATGTGGTACCACGAAGTCATCGGTCACGAGCGTTGCCCCATCGTCGATACCTGGTGGCAAACTGAAACTGGGCACATCATGCTCACTCCAATCCCGGGCGCGATTGCCACCAAACCGGGATCGGCCACGCGTCCTTTTCCCGGCGTGGTGCCGGAGATCGTCACCATGCATGGCGATCCTGTCCCCGAAGGCTCGGGCGGCTTTCTCGTTCTCAAGCAGCCTTGGCCTGGCATGCTGCGCACCATTTACGGTGATCCCGACCGCTACGTCTCGCAGTACTGGTCGCAGATTCCGCCGGCATACTTCACCGGCGACGGCGCTCGCAGGGACAAAGACGGCTACTACTGGGTCATGGGCCGCGTCGACGATGTGATCAATGTCTCCGGCCACCGCCTGAGCACGATGGAAGTCGAATCAGCGCTGGTGGCGCACGAAGCGGTCGCCGAAGCCGCGGTGGTGGCGCGTCCCGACGAAATCAAAGGCCAGGCCATCTCGGCCTTCGTCACCCTGGAGCAAGGCAGAAAGCCCACTCCCGAGCTCAAAGACGAACTCAGGAAATGGGTAGCTAAGGAAATCGGCGCCATGGCCAAGCCCGACGACATTCGCTTCACCGACACCCTGCCCAAGACCCGCAGCGGCAAAATCATGCGCCGCCTGTTGCGCGAGCTCGCCAGCAGCGGCGAAGTCAAAGGCGACACCACCACCCTGGAAGATTTTGGCGTGATCGCGAGACTGAAGGAAAGCGAAGAAGTTTGATCAATCGCTCGTCCTAAAAATAGCGCCGGCATCCTGCCGGCTGTCCGGAGGGCATCTTGCCTCAGGCGGTGGCGGGACGCCCCCGCGACAGCCGCCGCGACGGCGGCGCCACAGCAACTACTCGCCCGCACCCATCAGCACAATCGGCATCGTAGGCGTTGCCGATCCCTGCTCCGGCTCCACGGTAATCGCAAAGGCCTTGGCCTCGACTCCTGCCGGAAGCGGGGGCTGAATGACGGTCGCACTGCCTCGGGCATCCGGTTTGAACACTCCCGCCGGAATGGGTGCTCCATTGATCGGAATCAGCCACAACTCATAAGCTTTTTGCGGCGGCAGACTGGGCAGGTTGCTGGCCAGGAAAATCAGGCTCGCACGGTCCCGGACGTAGATCGCCTTTCCCTGCGGTTGTGGCGGCGCTTGGGCTGCCACCAGGGTCACTCGCATCGCGTCCGCCGAAGTCAGCGTGGAAACCACTTCGCGGGCCCGTTCGAGCTGGGCCTGCCGTTGGTCTGATTCGTTCTGCAATTGGGCCACCCGCTGCGCCAGACGGTCGCTCTGCCGAAAGAAGAATCCCGCCAGCAGCAGGAACACTGCCGCCGCCAGCCAGGGCATGAAGTTCGATGACGACCTGCGAGCCGGATTCTTCTGCCCTCTAGGCTCCTGTGCAAGCGCCTTAAGCAATCGCTCCCGTGAGCGCTTCGGCGGCTTGGGCCCGGACGCCGACAGCCCGAGCAAGGCCGTGTCTCCCCGCAGCCGTTCCAATTCGCGACGGCATGCGGCGCACCCTTCCAGATGCTTTTCCAGAGCGATACGTTCATCGCCCTGCAATGTCCCCATGGCCAGCATCGCGAGATCGTCGGCGAATTGTTCGTGTGCGGTCATACGTCAAAGGCCCTTCGCAGGACCAGCAGTCCAGTGCGAATGCGAGTCTTGATCGTCCCCAGCGGCTCTCCCGTTTTAGCCGCAATTTCGGTGTGCGTCAGCCCCTGGAAGTAAGCCATCTCCAACGCGCTTCGTTGTGCTTCCGGCATGCCACCCAGCGCACCGCGCACCTTCTCCATAGCTCGCGAGCGTTCCGCCGCGTCCGCCATGTCCGGTTCCACCGAGACCACCACATCGGCAATGTCAGTTTCCGGACGCCGCTTGCGCAAGCCATCAATAGCACGGTTCCGCGTAATCACGCCCAGCCACGCCCCCAGGTTGCCCCGGCCCGAATCGAATGCCGCGGGATTGCGCCAGAGTTGCATGAACACTTCCTGCAATACGTCCTCGGCTGCGCCCGTATCTCCGAGCACGCGCAGCGCCACCGCGTACACCTGGGGAGAATAGCGATCGTAGAGCGTCGCCATTGCGCTCTCGTCGCCCGAGCGGATCCCCCAGACCAGCGAGACGTCGCTCAACCCTGCCTTTAGTTCAGCGCCGGACAAACAGCTCATCCTTTCAAAGGTACGGTTTTTAGCCCCTCCGCGGATTCTTGTACCATCCGCCCGGCCCACAATCAGCTACGCGAAGGGAGAGTAAACTATCTGACCAGAGAGGGCCCTACATGGGAGATCTAAGCCGTATCGGTGTCGCCATCGATACCCAACTGCTTCGCCGCTTCGACCGCTTCATTGCGCATAAGGGTTACCAGAACCGCTCCGAAGCCTTCCGCGACCTGATTCGCGACCGCCTGGTCGGTTCTGCCGTGGTCGCCCCCAACGCCTTCGTGGTCGGCACCGTCACGCTCATATACGATCATCACACCCGGCTCCTGCCCGAGAAACTCACCGATCTCCAGCACGAGCATCATCACGTGATTATTTCCACGCTTCATGCTCACCTTGATCACGAAAGCTGTCTCGAAGTAGTCGTGCTTCGCGGCCAATCCAAAGAAGTGCAAAAACTGGCAGATCGCCTGATCAGCACCAAGGGCGTTCAGCACGGACGCCTGGTCATGAGTTCACCCGAAACCGCCGCTGACCATCACCACTGAGAACCGGGAACAAGGAACTGATAACTGGGAACGCAACCAATGTCCGGGAAAAAGTGGCCGGCTCCTACTGGTTCTTCATCGCCACTTGCCGCTCCTCCGGCGTCATCTGCTTCCACAGCACTTCCAGATCACGCTGCACCCGCGAATTCCGCGGGTCCCCATGCAGCGCCTTGGCGAACCAGCGATAGGCGGTAGGAAGATCGCGGCCCACGCAGTGCCCGGTGGCGTACATGGCGCCCAGCAAGGTCTGGGCCTTGGCATTCGACTCCCGCGCCGCGATTTGCAGGTTTCTCTGCGCCCGCGAACAATCTTCCGGGACTCCCCGCCCGTAGAGATATTTCTCTCCATCGGCCACCAGCCGGTCCTCGAATGTCATGGCCGGGGCGGTTGGCGAAGGCGTCGGTGCCGGCGCTTTCGGCATCGGTGCCGTAGCTACAATTTGCGTTTCCTTAGGCGCCTTCGTTGCCTTCGGCGCAGGCTTCGCGCCTTCGGGTTCACCCTCCTGTGAAGCGGTGGCCGGATTCGCCGCCTGGGCCGCAGCTTCCACGCTGCCGGGGTTCTGGTCCTGTTGCGAGGTTTGGTCGGCTGGTTTCGCGACGGCGGCTGGGTTTTCAGAGACACTACTGCCACCCGCAGACTGCCCGGCGGGAGTCGTTACGCCCGGAGTCGATCCAGGCGGATTGGGTGCGGCGGCACTCTGGACTGCCTCTCCCGTCGCATCTGTCGTTTCCGGCGGCGCCGGGTTCGCCGTGGGCTCTACCGGCACAACCGGGGGAGCCCCTGCCGCGGCTGTTTCCGGGGCCGGAGCCGAGGGAGGGCTCGCGGGCGTGCTAGTGGTAGCGGCCCTCTGCAAGTATTTCCAGGGATAGCCGTCACGCTGCCAATGCCAGGCCAGCAACCCGCCGCTCAAGAGCAGCAACAACAACGCAAGGTAGAGTCGCCCGTGGCCACGGGGCGCGTCATCCTCGAGCAGGTAGTCCAGGTCTCTGGAGCGTTCATCTCCCAGCCCCAGAAAAGAGGGTCCGGCCACCGGCGGCCTCATTCTTTCGCGTCCCGCCTCGCTTGAAACCGGCGCTGGCGGTGGTCCCAACGGAGCCCCGCACATGCCGCAAAAGCGGTATTGAGGATTATTCTCCTGCCCGCATTGAGCGCATCGCACTGTCATGGCAGTCGGCATAACTATACTAATTCAGATGCCATTTAGGGACGACCCTTTGGTATGGCCTTCTCCCCATGACGGGTTGCCACCAAGAATCCCCAGACTTTGCTCAGACTGCATCTGCGGCATCGCACCAGTGCCCTTCGCCTTTACACCTTGGTCTTCAGCGTGTTACCTTAGTTGCACGTTACGATCAAATTGAAACTAGAAGACAGGAGTGCATCGGGTTAGTGCTAGCCAGAGAGCAAAAGAAATCCCTCATCGACCAGTACGGAACGCATCCCACCGATACGGGCAGCCCCGAAGTCCAGATCGCGTTGCTTAGCGAGCGCATTGGCCAATTGACGGATCACTTCAAAACGCACCAGAAGGACCATGGCTCGCGCCGCGGTCTTCTCATGCTGGTCAGCAAGCGACGCCGCCTGCTGGACTACCTCAAGCTATACGATTCCGACCGTTACAAGACGGTTGTGCATAAGCTGGGCCTGCGCAAGTAGGTTTCTGCGGGGCCGTTCCCGGCTCGGGGTGTATTCGCCGGATCACCATCGGAATCATCTGGCCGTTGCGCAGTCGGCCATCACGAAACAAGGAAAAGGCCGCGAACGGTGTGTTTCCGGCTTCCCAGAACGCTACTGGCTCTTGCCCTTCAACCGTGCCGCCTCTCCAGACGCACGCGCGAGTGTCCTCCTGCCAAAAGGAAATGAATCATGAAACAAGAAGTATCGGTTGAACTTGCCGGCGGTAAAACCATCTCTTTTGAAACCGGAAAATTGGCCAAGCAGGCGCACGGCTCAGTGGTAGTGCGCATTGGCGATAACGTCGTTCTGGCCACTGCTACCGCCAACCCCGATCCCCGCGAAGGCATCGATTTCTTCCCCCTGACTGTCGATTACCGTGAATACACCTATGCCGGTGGACGTATCCCCGGCGGCTTCATCAAGCGCGAAGGCCGTCCCAGCGAGCGTGAAATCCTCACCAGCCGCCAGATTGACCGTCCGGTCCGGCCCTTGTTCCCGGATGGCTTCCGCTGTGAGACCCAGGTCATCGCCTTCGTCCTCTCCGCCGACACCGAAAACGATCCCGACGTCGCCGGCATCAACGGTGCCTCCGCCGCGCTAACCATTTCCGACATCCCCTTCGAAGGTCCCATCGGCGCGGTGCGCGTAGGCCTGGTCAATGGCGCATTCGTCATTAACCCGACTTACAGCGAGATGCGCGAGAGTCTGCTGAACATCATGGTGGTCGGTACCGCCGACGGCATTGTGATGATCGAGTCCGGCGCCAAGGAAGTGAAGGAAGAAACGGTGGTGGACGCTATCGAGTTCGCCCACACCGAAATCAAAAAGATTTGCGCCGCCATCAACGACCTGCGTCAGAAAGGCGGCAAGCCCAAGCGCCAGGTTACTCCTCCGGACTTCGACCAGGCCTACTACGACGATCTGAAGTCACGGGTTGGCGCCGATCTGAGCGACCGCCTCGACACCGAGAAACATCCCAAGGCGGAAAGCTACACTCTGGTCCGCGAACTCAAGAAGCAGTTGCAGGCTGCCATCCCGGCGGAAGACGAAGCCGCGCAGAAGAAATTCAAGACTTACTTCGAGACCCTGCGCGAACGCATTTTCCGCGAACAAGTTATCAACCACAAGCGCCGCCCCGACGGCCGCGCCTTCGACCAGATCCGCGATATCTGGATCGAAGTCGGCGTCCTGCCCCGCACCCACGGCTCCGCCATCTTTACGCGCGGCGAGACCCAGGCCCTGGTCACCACCACCCTGGGCACCAGCGACGACATGCAGCGCCTCGAAGTGTTCGAAGGCGAAGCCAAGAAGCGCTTCATGCTCCACTATAACTTTCCGCCGTTTTCGGTTGGTGAAGTTGCATTTCTGCGTGGCGCCGGCCGCCGTGAGATCGGTCACGGTGCGTTGGCAGAACGTTCCATCGCAAACATCCTGCCCGGCGAAGAAAAGTGGCCCTATGCCATGCGCGTGGTCTCCGACATCCTGGAGTCCAACGGTTCATCGTCAATGGCCACGGTTTGCGGAGCGTCGCTCTCCCTCATGGACGCTGGCGTTCCTCTCAAGTCGCCAGTTGCAGGCGTCGCCATGGGCCTGGTCAAGGAAGGCGAGAACTACGCCATCCTGACTGACATTGCCGGCGCTGAAGACCACTACGGCGACATGGATTTCAAAGTCGCCGGCACCAAAGACGGCATCACCGCCCTGCAGATGGACATCAAGGTAGGAGGCATCACGGCGCAGATCATGCGCGAAGCACTGTCCCAGGCCCAGCGCGGGCGCCTGTTCATCCTGGACAAGATGAACGCAGTCATCTCCGCTCCGCGCGAAAAGGTTTCCTCCTTCGCCCCCCGTATTTACACCCTGCAGATTCCGGTGGACAAGATTCGCGACGTCATTGGGCCCGGTGGCAAAATGATTCGCAGCATTATCGAGCGCACCGGCGTGAAAATCGACGTCGAGGATTCGGGCAAAATCAACGTAGCCTCGAACGACGAAGCTTCCGCAGCCAAGGCCCTCCAGATCATCGGAGACCTCACCGCCACAGCCGAGATCGGCAAGACCTATCTGGGCACGGTCACCCGCTTGGCTGACTTCGGTGCTTTCGTCGAAATCATTCCCGGCACCGACGGCCTGCTGCACATCAGCGAAGTCGCGGAGCATCGCATCAAGGACGTTCGCGACGAACTGAAAGAAGGCGACCAAGTGCTGGTAAAAGTGCTGGCCGTCGAAGGCAACCGCATCCGCCTGTCGCGCAAAGCCATTCTCAAGGAACAGCGCGCAAAAATGGGTGGTGGCGAAGCGCCGCCGGATGGTGGTGGATCCGATGGCGGCGGCGAACCCGCTCACGCTCCTGCTCCTGCACTGACTATCGAAGGCGGCGCCGACTTCGCCGACGACGAGCCCAATTTCAACCGCGACGCCCCGGCCGGCGGAGATCGTGGTCCGGAACGCAGTGGAGATCGTGGCCCTGATCGAGGTGGAGACCGGGGTGGCGACCGCGGACGTCGCCCGGGTGGAGGCGGTGGCCGAGGACGGGGTCGCGGCGGCCCTGGCCGCGGTGGCCGTGGCGGTTTCGGCGGCGGCGGACACGGCGGAGGTCGTCACTAAAGCAAACAAGAATGGAAGACGGGCGTCCCGCCCGTCCGCAATGTCCAAAAGGCCGCGCAAGAATCGCGGCCTTTATTCTTTCCCGCGCACCCGCCTCTAATGAACCGGAACCACAAGCCGGGACGAAACCGGCTCCGCGCTGCCGGTAAGGGAAAATGAATCCAGGTAGGCGGTTGTGCCATGCGAAGAATTGTCGCCACCGATCTGGACGTTCACCACCTGCAGTCCGGGTGGATACCAGCGCAAAGCGAAATTACTCGGACCCGACGCGTCATTGAAGGCTTGCAAGTTTCCATCGAAGCTCACCGAATCGTAGGTCACCATGCCGGTCTCATCCCGATGAAATTGAAGAATCAGATGGTGCCAGCTGTTGGCCGTCCACTCCCAGCGGCTGCAGGTCGGATTCGAAGTGTTCCAATGCGCCTTCCCTCCCTGTAGCGTGGTGTATTTCCATCTCCCCAGGCGGAAGGAGCACTGCGTGCCAAAAATGATGGTCTCGCGGTTAAGCAGCACCTGGTTGAAGTCAAACTCCAGGTTGTTCACATGGGAGAGGTCGGTGATGTACCACCAGACGTCGTAGGTGAAATAGGTGGAGGTGGTGTCGAGCACTCCCAGCGGGGTGCTGCAGCGTTCGCCGCCATACGGGCTCCATGACACATCGAAGCGCCGCGCTTGCCCATCTTTGGAGGGACTATCGACGAGCGCCGTGGTCGCTTCCGAATATCCGCGCGTAGCCCCGTCATGCTTGCATCGCCACGAAGAGCGCGAATCAATGTCTGAAACCGTTCCCGCCAGTCCCGCCACCGAGGTAAAGATGACCGCCAAAAACACAACAAGTTTCCACATCAAACCCACTTTACCAGCTTCGAACCCACGTAGGGGCGGGTGCCCCCACCCGCCCAGCCGAGCAAAGCTCGGCAAGTTCACGGAAAGGCATATCCTGACCTATGGACAAAGAGGGAAATCGAATGCCCAAAACTCACCGTTCGGAGAGTTTTTTAGAGCCAGAATTGGCAGGTGGCCCATTCTAAATTTCGCGTTCTTTTTGCGAAATTTAGAGTGGAGGATGTTGGAGGCTGATCGAACACCAGCAACTGTCCCAAGATTTGCCTGTTGAAGCTGAGCTTCCGCTGTCGCTTACAGTGGCCCTCGATTCATTGCTCACTGATGATATTGGTGGACCAGCAGAAGGCTGGGGTGTTACCGGAGACGACAGCTTTCCAAGCAGCGTAGGGTGAGTCAACAGCCAGAGCAGCCAGATCGCTCCCCACGCAATCCAGACATACTTGACGAGCCACGCAATAGATTGGAGCTGCTGGGGCCATACTGCTACGCTTAGTTGGAAGGCTATGCTACCCAACGTAGACCCCGCGAAAAACAGGGTTGTGCGCATGCGCGAAATTGTACTCCACGGTTTGCGTGAAGTTCACAATGCAAGCACGCAACTCAGTGGCTAACTCGTTCCTTCTCTCCCGCCGCCCTCCACTCCGCTGCCAGTGTCTGAAACTCCGCCAGCCCCTGAAAAGACTTAAACTCCCCGCTGCTCAGCGCCGACTCATCGTGAAACCCCGCGGCCAGCGCCAGCCGCAACTCGGCCAGCGTGCCTTTGCTGTTGCCCAGCATCGCGTAGGCCCGCGCCCTCTGGTAGTGCGCAAAAGCCGGATTCGCCGACCCCGCCGCCGCCAGATCAAAATAGGCCAGCGCCGCCCGATAGTCCTTGCCTTCCATGCTGTGTTGACCGGATTCGTACGCTGCGATCACCAGTCCCCCCAGGGCACGCCGGACCACCAGCGCATTCAAGTCGTCCGATTTTGCCGCACTGTCCGCGCGTTTCTTGAGATCGGCAAAGTCGTGTTGGAGCGTGTTCAGGTCAACATTGTCGCTTTCACCTGATGCAATGGCCTGCATTTGCGCGGCAAAAGGCTCGCTGATCCGTGCCTGCTGCTCCAGGGCAGAGGCCTCCTGTTTTTCCTCGGCTCGCACCACCTTGTCCTTGCCTAGTTCAACCAACGACGCTTTCGCAGAACTGACGTCCGTCAGGCCTTTGAAATCCCGCACCAGGGATTGGTATTCGCGCACCGCCGCCAGCAAATTGTTCTTCGCCTGCAGGTCGCGGGCCTGGGCGAGTTCTTGATCCGCAGTTTGCTGGATGCGCGCCGGATCGCGCGGCAAACTCCCCGTTGCCATGGCCCGCATATCCATCCAGTTAAGGGCTTCAATCCACACCTCCGGCGGCGCCCATCCATGTTGGCCATCAAAGGTGCGGATGCGGTACTGCGCGCCCACGTCTTCCAGCTTCTTGCGCAGCTCGACGAATTCGCCATAGTTGAAGTCGGCATTGCCCACGGCGCCGAAATAAGCGAATTTCATGTTGCGCTGCGGGGGCTTGTCGATGGGAAATCCGGCGGCGTTAGCGATCACGCCGGCGGCGCAACCATCGCAGGAAAGCGCGATGGCCGTGACCAGGCGCGCTCCCCCAGACATCCCCGCCAGGTAGCGGCGCTGTTCTTCGATCGGAAACCTCTCCTGCGTGTCTCGCCACACCGCATTCGCGGCCGCGGTCGAGTCCGCCATCGGGCCATTGCGGGAGTTGTTCGAAGCTACAACGATGTATCCGAATTTCTCCGCCGCGGCCCGGACTGCCTCCACCGCAACTTCACCCCGGGCAAGCGGGTCAAAAAGATAAATGATCGGCCACTTTCGCGCCGCGGAAAACGCGGAAGGCAGGTACAGCGCATAACTCTGCTTGCTATCCGCGCTGCAAGCAACTTTGGGAATCACCTTGCCGGGCGGAAATGGGGGAGGTGCGACTTGCGCCAGACTGGGCCGACAGAACCAGGCCAGCAAAACCATCGTGAGGAGTTGTCGATGCACTCCAACAAAATAGCTGCCACCATGGGCCGTAAGCAAGAAGGGAGATTGCGTATGATCCCGAATCACCTGGGGACAGCCGCCCTCGGCTGTCCAGCCGGGCAAGGCCCGGCCACTATCCTCCCCCTGCCGCGAAAGGCGCGACAAGTGGATCCGCTATAGCGAAATCAGTCAGTACTGCCCGTACCTTCCCCGCACCGAATCCAGCAGCTTCTGGGAGTCATAGCCCACGCCGTCCTTAAAAACAATTTCAACATTCTCGATGTCCGAAATCTGCTTTGACGGATCTCCCTTGATCACGATCAGGTCGGCGTTCTTTCCCGCGGCTACCGAGCCAATCTGCTTGTCCCGGCCCAGATAAACCGCGCCATTCAGCGTGGCGATCTTGATGGCCTCGACCGGCGAGAATCCGGCCTCGACCAGCAATTCAATCTCGCGTTGATCTCCAAATCCCGGCAGCACGTCGCCCCGCCCCGTGGGATCAGGCCCGGCCAGCAGCAGTCCGCCGGCGGCGACGAAGGCGCGTTCCAGTTCCAGATCGTGCTTCCACAACATCGCGGGATCGACTTTGGGCGTCGGCGCCGACGCCGGGCGCGGCTGCCGCAGCAGGAAAAAATCTTCCCGCGCCTGCGGGCTCATCGCGTCCAGGGCCTGCTGCCGCAGAGGCGGACGCCCGCCGCCCAGGTCCCCTTCGAATACCGGCAGAGTCGAGGTGATGGCCACGTGATGGCTGACCAACAAATTGATCAAGTCCTTCGCGTCGGTACTATTCGGGTCCATGCGGGCAAGAGTTTCGTCGCCCTCGCTTTCACTGCAGACATCGGGTTTCTTGCCGGCGTCAAGCTGAGTGTTGACGAAGAAGCCGTGCTCGAGATCATCGATGCCGAGTTCGGCCGCTTCTTTGTAGGTCACCGAGCACAGGTGGCCGGTCACCTTGATGCCGCGCTTGTGGGCCGCATCAACCGCCGCCTTCAACTCGGCGCGCGTGATATTCATGTACGCCTTGAACGACGTCACTCCACGATCCGCCCAATACTCCACCGTCTGCCGCGCGTCGTCAGGGCCGCTCAGGTGCGGCATCTGAATAAAGTAGCTCTCCGCGCCTTCAAGATACGGTCCGCTGACATCCATATGGGGGCCGGGAAGCTTGCCCGCATCGATGTCGCGTTTCAGGTTCAGGTCGGCATACGGTTCGACGCTGCCGGTGGTGCGCATGGTGGTGACGCCGCCGGCGAGATAAAGCCGTGGCGCCGAGAACGTCATCTGGGTCACCAGCACGGGATTGTCAAAGTGACGCCGGCTGTCGAGATTCGGCCGCACGATATAAAACAGGTGATCATGCATACCGACCATGCCCGGGATCACGGTATGTCCGTGAAGGTCGAGGACTGCGGTGCTCATGTCCGCCGCTACATCGGCGCCCTTCACGATCGCAGTGATCTTTCCGCCTTCGATCACAATGTCCTGATCGTCGATCGGCGCTGCTCCGGTGCCATCGATAATCCGGACATGCGTGAGCACGGTCTTGCCGGAGTTGACACGAACGAACTCCTGCACCTCCTTCGATAGCTGAGGAGCTTGGGCGTAGGTGGTGAGAGAAGCCAGCAGCAACACGAAGACCCGCGACAGCAGGCGCGATAGCATGAACAATCCTCCGCAGAACGGAAAACATTGTACTTGAGGAAGAATCGCGGATGCCCGTCCAAGCTTTGGCTTGGGCGGGAGTTGGGGCGAGATTCGGCTGTGGAAGGCGTAAATGACCTGCAAAGAAATAACGCGCATAACCAATTGGCACAGGGTAGTATAATAGTAGGATGAAAGAGAAGATATCTATCACACTCTCAACGGACGTTCTGTCTGGCATCGACAAACTGGCGGGTTCGAAGCACTCCCGTTCGTCGTTTATCGAGCGGGTGCTCCGGCACTATCTGCGGCAACGAGCGCGGGCCGAGGTGCAGGCCAGCGACTTGGAACGGTTGAATCGCGCCGCGCAGCGCCTGAATGCCGAGGCTGCGGATGTAATGGAATACCAGGGAATGGACCTTGGCTCCTCGACTGATGAGGCCGGCAAATAATTCCTGATCAGGAGCCAGCGTGAAGCGCGGAGAACTCTATCGTGTCCACAAGCCCGGCGGCGACCCGAAGCAATATCGGGTCTTCGTGGTGGTGAGCCGCCAGGTGCTCATCGACTCGAAGTTCTGCACCGTGATATGTGCGCCGGTATTCAACAGCGGCGAAGGGCTATCCACTCAAGTGGCCGTGGGGCCTGATGAAGGATTGAAGCATCCCAGTTGGATCATGAGTGACAACCTGGTCAGCCTGCGGAAAACCGACCTCACCCAGTTCTTGGGATCGCTCTCCCAAGCCAAGCTCTCGGAATTGAACCAGTCGCTGAAGATGGCGCTGGATTTGTTTTAAGTGTGACGGTGAACCGCCCTGGGCCTACACTCGCGCCGGGGCTGCCGCACGCTTGGGCAGGATCTCTCCGATGCGGCGAATCTGTGCTCCCACGCCCTTGAGCTTTTCTTCAATATTCTCGTAGCCGCGATCGATGTGATACACGCGGTCAATGATCGACTCGCCTTCCGCCACCAGCGCCGCCAGCACCAGCGACGCCGAAGCCCGCAGGTCGGAAGCCAGCACTGCCGCCGCGCTCAATGGCGAAGGGCCGCGTACCACCGCGCGCCGTCCTTCAATCTTGATGTTCGCTCCCATGCGTACCATCTCCAGCGCATGCATAAATCGATTTTCGAAAATGTTTTCGGTAATGATCGACGTCCCCTCCGCTTGAGTGGCCATCGCCATGTACTGTGCCTGCATGTCGGTAGGGAAACCGGGATACTCTTCGGTCACAATGTCCGCCGCCTTGATGGGAACGTCGCCCATCACTCGCACCGAATCGGCGGTGTGCCGGGTCTTGACTCCGACTTCAGCCAGCTTTTCCAGCAATGCGTCCAGATGTGCGGGCTCGCAGCCCGCGATGTTCAGGTCCCCGCCCGTCATGGCTCCGGCAATGATGAAAGTGGCAGCCT
Organism: Terriglobia bacterium; assembly: GCA_963758435.1. Taxonomy (GTDB): domain Bacteria; phylum Acidobacteriota; class Terriglobia; order Terriglobales; family Acidobacteriaceae; genus JAIQFF01. The sequence goes on from CAVWVN010000003.1 coordinate 972,188, forward strand.
CGATCCGGTCAGGAATAATTCTGTGTTTCGCTCCATGTAGCTGGCTGACGCCCTTTACCCGGATGGTTGAAGTGCCCGCGCCTTCGATTTGTGCTCCCATTTTGTTCAGCAGTTCAGCCAGGTCGGCGACTTCGGGTTCACGGGCGCAATTTTGCATCACGGTCTCGCCCTCGGCCAGAGTGGCGGCCATGAGCAAGTCTTCGGTGCCGGTCACAGTAATTCTGTCGAACAGAATTTCTCCGCCTTTGAGGCGGTCAGCACTGGCCTCGACGTAGCCGTGGTCCTGCGTGATTTTGGCGCCCAGACGCTCCAGCCCTTTGATGTGGAGATCGATAGGACGCGCGCCGATAGCGCATCCGCCCGGCAGGGAAACCCGGGCCCGACCGCAGCGCGCCACCAGCGGCCCCAGGACCAACGATGACGCCCGCATCTGCTTGACCAGTTCATACGACGCTTCCGGGCTGGTCAGGTTGCGGGCGCAAATCGTGGTGCGATGCTGGGCCCGGCCGTATCCCAGTTCGACCTCGGCGCCCATTGCGGCCAGCAATCTGCGGGTAGTTTCAATGTCTCTTACCTGCGGAACATTTTCCAGAATCACGGGCTCTTCCGTGAGCAGGGCCGCAGCCATGGCCGGCAGCGCGGCATTCTTTGCCCCGCTCACGCGAATTGTCCCCAGCAGCGGATTGCCCCCGCGAATCACGAACTTATCCATAGGCCTGTCTATTCTAATGGTGACGGCAGGGAAGAGTGAGAGAGAAACCGTTACTCCGTAGGACACGGCCCGTGGATGGGATGTGTGGCGCGGGCGCCCCCGCCCGCGAGTCCAACGCCACGGCCTGCAAAATAAAGTCCCCCCGGGTTGGGCGGGACGCCCACCCGACAGCCGGCCAGACGTCCCCCTACAAACTGCGCGCCGCCGCGATCGCGCGCCGCACGTGCCCACCCGCCGCTTTCAGCGCCCGCTCCGCTTCCCGCCGGTCCACCTCCGCCTGCAGCATGACCAGCGCCACCGGCACGCTGTTTCCCGCTACCTGCAAAGCCTTGGCGGCAATCTCCGCACCGACGCCCGCCGCCTGCTGCAGAATGCTCACGCTGCGCGCCGCCAGCTTCGAATTTCGCGGCGTAACGTGCACCATGAGGTTGCCATAAACGTAGCCCAGCCTGGTCATGGCTCCACTGGAAAGCATGTTCAGCACCATCTTCTGCGCCGTTCCCGCTTTCATGCGGGTCGATCCCGAGATCACCTCTGGCCCCACTTCAGTAACGATGCCCAGCTGGGCGGCTTTCTGCAGCGGGGTTTTGCGATTGCAGGTCACGGAAATGGTTTGCGCTCCCTTGCTCCGCGCATACTCGATGGCGGCGATGGTGAAGGGAGTCCGCCCGCTGGCCGCAATTCCCACGACCACGTCGTTCCGGCCCGGTTTTCTTTTTGCCATCTCCCGCTTGCCCAGATCGCGGGAGTCTTCATTGGCTTCGAGCGCCGTGGCCAGCGCCGCGGGCCCGCCCGCCATGATGAACTGCACCGTCCGGGGATCGACGTTGAAGGTTGGCGGACACTCCGCCGCATCGAGCGCGGCAATCCGTCCACTGGTTCCCGCGCCGACATAGATCAGCCGTCCGCCCCGCTGCAGGGCCTTGGCGATCAACTCCACCCCGCGCGCAATCTGAGGCAGCGCGCCCCGGACCGCAGCCACCACCTTGGCGTCCTCATCGTTGATGACGCGCACCACTTCCAGCGCCGACTTCAAGTCCAGGTCGGTGGAAGCGCGATTGGTTTGCTCAGTAGTAAGGTGGCTCAGGTCTTCCCGCGAGGTGCTCGATCTTCGCTTCAAATCTTTTTCTCCAGCGCTTCCACCACGGCGTCGTGAAATGCGGGACGCACGTCCTTGATCGCTTTATTCTCACAATCGGGCCAGGTGCGATTGGTCAGCAGAATGACTGAAAGCTGGCGCTCGGGATCGATCCACAGCGAGGTCCCGGTGTATCCCAGATGCCCGAACGAACGGGCGGAGAAATACTTGCCCGACTGCGATGGTAGCGATGGTGTGTCCCATCCAAGTGCCCGGGAAGTGCCCGCCGGCGTGCTTTCGCGGCGGGTGAAAAGCGCCAGTGTCTCCGGACGGACCAGCGGACGTCCTCCTTGCAGAAGAACGTGAGCGAATGTCGCAAGGTCTTCCGCGCTCGCGAACAGGCCAGCATGCGGCGCCACGCCGCCCAGCACGCTGGCATTTTCATCCTGCACCTCGCCCTGGATGACTCGGTTGCGAAAAGTGCGGTCATCGGCGGTGGGTGGAATCGAAGCCCGCCACCCGGCCGGAGGATTGAAAGCGGTGTGCGTCATCCCCAGCGGGCCGAATATTTCCCGCTGGCAGAATCGGTCGAGGCCCTCATCGGCAACCCGCTCCAGCGCCACTGCCAGAATGATGAAACCGATGTCGCTGTATTCAGCTCTCGCACCGGGGTCAGCCGTCAGCGGAGTAGCAAATGCTGCCGCCAGCAGTTCCTCCCTGCTTGTCGCCTTGAGAAAGAGTTTTTCATACGCGGGAAGACCGGAGGAGTGCGCCAGCAACATGCGGACGGTCACATCGCTTCGCCGTGCGTCACTCCCGGCAAATTCAGGCACCATGCTGGCCACCGGAGCCTCCAGATCGATGAGTCCGCGTTCGTAGAGAATCATCGCCATGGTGGTGGTCGCGACCACTTTCGAGACCGAAGCCAGATCGAAGACCGTGGCCGCAGTCACGACCGGAGAGCTGGGTTCGTAAGTGAATCGCCCAAGGGCGTTCAGCGCGACCAGTTTTCCCTGATAGGTAACCGCAACCGAAGCTGCAGGGAACGCCGCCCGGGTAATAGCTTCTTGCAGGATGTTGAACGCGCGGCCAAAAACCGCATCCTGCCCCTGGTATGCGCGTGCAAGGAAGCGGGGCGCGGCTTGCGTACCGGTATTCGTCGAAGCAGAACTCTTGGACAAAGGAATGATGTGCTCGATCTTCGGGTTATAACAAAGTTCCGCGGCAGGGTAAAGCTACCAGACTTACCAAGACCACGTGGGGACAGCCGCCCCGGCTGGCCGAGCAACGCTCGGCAAGACCTGTGGCACAGACGGCACCCCCAGCACTTCAGTTTCTTGAGCAATGTCCCGCCCCTTGGTAGATTCAGGACATCCACTCAATTTTCCCAACTCGTCGTCGGTACGCGCGTTACTTCGCGGCCCTATTTATTGTCAGCCTTTTTCCCGCGCTGGCCGCAGCTGCCACCGCCAAGGCCCCCGGCAATCCCAAACTGGCAGTCCTCGATCCCATCATCCTCGACGCCATCCACGACCACCAGATGCCCGGCGCCGTGCTGCTGGTCGGGCACAACGGACAAGTCATCTACCGCAAAGCCTTCGGCGATCGCGCTCTTGAGCCCCGCCGCGAGCCCATGACCGCCGACACGATTTTCGATCTCGCATCGCTCACCAAGGTGATCGCCACCACCACTGCCGTGATGCAACTGGTGCAGAAGGGTGAAGTCCGGCTGAACGATCCGGTGGCAAAATACATTCCCGAATTTGCGCAGAATGGCAAGGACGACGTCACCGTCCGCAATCTGCTGACCCACTACTCAGGCCTGCGCGGAGATTTCGATCTCGATCCACCCTGGCAGGGCCGCGATGCCGCTCTGCGCCTGGCCTACGCCGAAACTCCGGTTTACCCGCCCGGCTCCAGGTTCATCTACAGTGACACCAATTTCATTACCCTGGGCGCGCTGGTCGAACGTGTAACCGGAGCCACCCTGGATGACTACTGCGCCCGGAAAATTTTCCGCCCGCTGAACATGACCCACACCCGCTTTCTGCCGCCCGCCGCCTGGCGGCCGAAGATCGCTCCCACCGAATACGACGAGCAAGGCAAAATGCTGCGCGGCGTGGTGCATGATCCCAGGGCGCGCCGCATGGGTGGCGTGGCCGGACATGCCGGCCTGTTCTCCACCGCCGACGATCTTTCGAAATTTGCTCGCGCCCTGTTGGAGGGCAGCCCGATTCTGGCGCGGGATGTGGTCGAGAAGATGACCACGCCGCAGCAGCCGCCCACCGCGCAGGAACTGCGAGGCTTTGGCTGGGACATCGATTCGCCATTCTCCAGTAATCGCGGCGACCTTCTCCCGGTCGGATCGTTCGGTCACACCGGATTCACCGGCACATCGATCTGGGTCGATCCCACCACTCGCACTTACATCATCCTGCTGACCAGTTCCGTTCATCCCCGCGGACAGGGAAGCGTGGTGGCGCTGCGCTCCAAGGTGGCCACCGCGGTCGCTGCGGCCCTTTCCTTAACTGTTAGCGAGAAAGAAGAACTGCGCTGGAAAAGCATTACCGGCTACAACGAAGCCCAGACTGCGGCTCGCCGCATCGCCACCCGCAACGGAACAGTGCAGAGCGGAATCGACGTGCTCGAAGCCCACAACTTCGATTCGATCAAAGCCGCCGATGGCAAAAAGAAAATCGGTCTGCTCACCAACCAGACCGGCTTGGATTCGCAGGGACGGCGCACTATCGATGTCCTCGCCGATGCCCCAGGCATCTCGCTCGACGCCATCTTCAGTCCCGAGCACGGCGTCACTGGTGCGATGGACACCACCGACATTGCCAACTCAAAAGATGCGGCCACCGGCACTCCTGTCTATAGCGTTTACGGCAACACCGACGCCGCCCGCAGGCCGCCCCCCGACATTCTGAAAACCCTCGATGCCGTCGTCTTCGACGTGCAGGACGTCGGCAGCCGCTTTTACACCTACGAAACCACCCTGGGATATTTTCTCGAGGCTGCGGCCAAGGCTGGCATCGAGATGATCGTCCTCGACCGCCCCAACCCGGTTACCGGCTCTTTCGTGCAGGGCGCCATCCCTGATCCCGGTCACGAAAGCTTCGTAAACTATTTCCCCGTCCCCGTCCGTCATGGCATGACCATGGGCGAGCTGGCAAAAATGTTCAACACCGAGCGCAATATCAATGCCCGGCTGACGGTGATACCGATGGATGGGTGGATGCGCGGCGACTGGTACGATTCCACCGCTCTGCCCTGGATCAATCCTTCACCCAATATGCGCAGCCTCACCGAAGCGACCCTGTATCCCGGTGTGGGTGTGGTGGAAGGCACCAACGTCTCGGTCGGCCGCGGCACCGACACTCCCTTTGAATTGCTGGGCGCGCCCTGGATCAAGGCCGCCGAGCTGTCTCAATATCTGAACGCGAGAAATATCTCCGGCGTGCGCTTTGTGCCGGTGACTTTCACTCCAAACGCAAGCATCCACGCCGGCCAGAAATGCCAGGGCGTCAACATTGTCCTGATCGACCGCAACGCCTTTGACGCCGCCGAGCTGGGCATCGAGCTGGCTTCCGCCCTGCACAAACTGTATCCCCAGCAATTCCACATGGAGCGCCTGATCGAGCTGCTGAACAACCAGTCGGTATACGACGCCATCGCCGCCGGCCAGGATCCCCGCCGCATCGCCGACGACTGGCGGGAGCCCCTGGAAAAATTCCTTCAGGTGCGCCAGAAGTACCTGATTTACAAGTAGCTCAAGTCCCACCGCCGGGCCTTACTTCCGCTAGAATATCTGGTGTCTAGTGTGCGAAGACCGATTCGTTGACCCCCGGGAGTCGAGGATGAAAGCTGGCAAACCTGCACCCGCCGCAAGCCTGATGTATCGCTGCGCCGGGCCGAACTGCGGCACACTCAAGGGCAGTACGGACCACTGGTGGCTGATGTGGGCTTCGTTCGCCGAGTTTAACCAGCCGGTGCTCTATCTTTGCCGCTGGGATGACGAGATTGCCGCCCGCGAAGGCACCCTGCACGTGTGCGGCGAACTCTGTGCCCAGCGCCTGCAGTCCCAATTTATGGGCAACGTCAGGGAAAATCAGCGCTCCGCCACTATCTAGGCCGAATGAAGATTCTGACAAACTTTCTCTCCTCAACTTGCATCGTACTGTCATATCGGGCCATGCTGACGCTGCCTCGTCTGGCCTGTGCTTTGGGGAGTTCATGATGCCAACCTGCGGAATGCGAATCCTTTTCGTGATGTTCCTGGTGGGCGGCCTGGCCGCGGCGCAGTCAAATTCCGCGGCTCGACCAGACCCGCCCGCTGCCGCCACTACCGATGCCGCCCAGCTTACGATCCCTTCCGGGACCAAAGTCCCGCTGGCGCTCAAGCAATCCGTTTCCACCAAGAACGCCCGCGAGGGCGACGCCGTCTATGCCGTCACCACCTTTCCGGTGGTCATCAACGATCGCATCGTGATTCCCGCCGGCACCTATGTGCAGGGCCGCATCAGCAGCGTCAAGCGCGGCGGACACATCAAGGGCCGCGCCGAAGTTCTCATGCACTTCAGCACCCTCATCTATCCCAGCGGCTATACCGTGGTGCTGCCCGGAGCCATCGAAAATGTCCCCGGGGCTGAAAAGACTTCGATGAAAGACGAGGAAGGGACCGTCCGCCAGGACAGCCAGACCGGCGAGAAAGCCAAAACGGTAGCCACCGCCGCCGGAACCGGCGCCGTGATTGGCGGCCTGAGCAATGGCGTCAAGGGTGGACTGATCGGCGCCGGAATCGGCGGCGGAATCGGCACTGCCATCGGACTTTTCAGCCGCGGCAACGACGTACGCCTCGACGCCGGCACCACCCTGGAGATGGTCATCCAGCGCGAGGTCCCCCTCGACACCGCCCGCATCCCAAGGTGAGTGTAGGGCGGGCGCCCTGGCCCGCCGCTTTTGACTTTGACGTTCGGCGTGAAATACGTCAACAGGGAGTAAATTACAACGTTGGCCTGAAAATCCGACTTTTGGTCGAATGTAATTCTCAAAGTCAAAAGCGGCGGGCGAGGCCGCCCGCCCCACACGCTCTACTTCAGCCCAAACAAAGCATTCACATGCGCCGTCACCGAAATTGTCTGCGGCGTGAACTCCTCAGTAGGCGCAGGAGCGGACGCCACATTCATCTTCATCATGGAGCGTGCTATCGGCATGGGACGCACACTCTCAAACGTGTCCACCGATGCGTAGGACAATTCCCCCAGCGTGCGCCCGGCGCTGCGGGCCAGCGCCGCCGCCGATTCCCGGGCCCGCCGGTAGGCATCTTCTACCGCCTTCGTCTTGGCCGCATCCATATCTTCCAGCGTGTAATTTAATGACTGATTTTCCGTCACGTCGGTATCGGCCAGTTGCTGCACAATGGGCGCCACCTTGGAAAAATCCTTCAGCTTCAGCGAAACATTCGCGTTCACCTGATACCCCACCAGCTTTCGCTTCGCCGTCTTGTAGTCGTAAACCGGTTGCAAAGAAAAGTAACCGATCTCCGCCGCTTTGGGCTCCACGCCGTTGGACCGTAGAATCTGCCGCACCTGCTCCGCGGCTTTTGAGGCGCGGTCGTAAGCTGCGCGCGCCGTCTCTTCCTGCGCCGAAATATTGAATTGCATCAGCGCCGTATCCGGATTCGCCTCGAACTTCCCATCCGCCCCGACAAAAATCGTGTTGGGTTGGGCGCTGATAGCAGGATGGTCCTGACCCAGAGCGAAGGTGGACACAAGCAATGCGATCAGTATGGCAATCGTAGCTCTCATAGATTCTCTCCTGAGCAGTACATGATGCCACATGGGTGTGTGGGTCGGACACTCCTGTCCGACGATTTTGACTTTGCTTTTGGCTTTCAAAGGCAAGCCGTAGGACAACCTCTGGGGTCGCGACGACTGAGTTATTCTGGCGATACAAACTTCAGAGTCAAAGGCGTCGGACAGGAGTGTCCGACCCACACAAACCCATCTCAGCGCCAGGGAACTTGCAGGTCACGATCCAGCCGCACTTCGAGCATGGTGCCTTTCAGCAGTTGCAGTCTGTGGTCGCTGAATATGGCCTGTACCACACCTGCGGTAGCTCCGGCCTTCGCGCCAATGCCGTCAGAATCCGGATCGCGATGCCCGCCGTCGCCTTGCCCCTGCCTTTCGATCTGGCCCTCGTCTCCTCCCGCCTTCAGGCCATGCTCGCCCGGAACATCGATGATCGTCGCCATCAGCGGCGCCCATCCGCGCGAGGTTTCGATTTCATCAAAGCTCAGCAGCAGCCGGGGATGAAACCCGTTGCCCACCTCGCTCACGTGCCCTCTGATCCTGCTGCCGCGGTGAACCATGGTTTCATCCGGCCCCATCAGATCTCCCGCCAGTTTGGCCTTGAACCGTTTCCCCGGTTGGATTCTGCTGACGTCGAGCTTGTCCTCGAGCCGGACGAGAAACGTGGTTCCGTAAGGAATGGCATGAGGAGGCGCGGCTGATCTCGCCTCCTCGCCGAGCAGCGGCAGAGCTGCCAGAGCCAAAGTCAAGGACAAGAACCAGCGAAGCCCGGCCATAAGCAAAACCTCCACGTCACCAGAGCGACCTGCCAACTGGGTTGGATGTATGCCGCCACCGAATTGCTGCCTGCGCTGCCAGTGGCGAGTTAGATGAAGGCAACCTTAAGGGCAGCTGTTCTTTGGGTTCTTTGCGGCCAAGAGCTTTTTGGTTGGAAGTCAGAAAGATACTGCGAATCTACATCGAGCCCTTGGCGCTGGTGGAGTAAGCAAATCGGTCTCTCTCCGCGCCAATCTGCCGGCGCAGGTCTCCCCATATGTTCTCCGGCATGGTGAGAAAAACTTTGACCACCTGCGGATCGAACTGCTTTCCCGCCCAACGCTCGATTTCTTCCCGGGCCGCCTGCAGGGACTGGGCGGGACGATAAGGGCGGTCGGAGGTGATGGCATCCAGCGTGTCCGCCACCGAGAACATACGGGCCCCCAAAGGGATCTGATCGCCTTTCAGGCCGCGTGGGTACCCCGTTCCGTCGAAGCGTTCCTGGTGCGAATAGACGATCTCGGCCGCCTCCGCGAGAAACGGGATACGGCTCAGGATCTGGTAGCCGTGGTAGCAGTGCTCGCGCATGATGGTAATTTCATCCGGCGTCAAGGCCCCGGGCTTGGTCAGAATCTTATCCGGAATCGCCATCTTGCCGATGTCATGCAAAAACGCGCCCCGAGCGATCACGTCAATCCGGTCCTTGGGCAGCCCCATGGCCCGTGCGATGGCTATGGTGAACGCGGTCACCCGCCGGGAGTGGCCTTCCGTCTCTGCATCTTTTAAGTCGAGGGCGCCGCCCAATGCCTCGAGCGTGATGTCGTAGGAGCGCTCCAGGTCGGCCAGGGTTTTCTTCAGTTGTTCAGTTCTGGCCGCCACCAGCGATTCCAGGCTGGTCTGGTAGGCGCGGTTCTCCAGCTTCAAACGGCGATTCTCCAACGCACGGCGCACCGTGGCCAAAAGCTGTTCGCGTTCAAACGGCTTCAGCAGGTAGTCATACGCACCATTGCGAATCGCGGCCAGCGCCACCGAGATATCGTGCACCGCCGTGACCATCACCACCGGCATCTCGGGAAATCGTTCTTTGGTTCTTTCCAGAAGACCGATGCCGTCCAGATTCGCCATCATCAGGTCGGACAGCATGAGTTCGAATTCGTCGCCGGACTCGAGTAGCGCCAGCGCTTCCATCCCCGAGCCCGCCTGTTTGCACTTGTACCCTGCGGTGGTCAGCATGGAAGAGACAATCTCGCGGATGGTCTCCTCGTCATCAACAACCAGGATGCGGTCAACTGGCATGGTTTTCTATAGACTACGGCCAATTCTACAGGAGTTCCGAGATTCCGAAAGTAACCAGAAGGTCAGGGAAAGCCCATTGGCCCTTTGGGGAAGCGTGCTATTAAAGGAAGGAGCGCTTAATCCCCCCTGGCTGCGATGAATCTATTGAGCTTCTCTACCTGGCTTGCGGTGAGGGACATTACTGTTCCCGGTCTGTCCCCACAGGAGTCGGCGGCCTTGCTACTGTTGGCCGCCAGCCTGTTGGTCTTCCGCGCCTTTCGCGAGCGCTACCTCTTGATCTGGACCCTGGGCTGGCTGGCCTACTTTGTCTCCCGCTGGACCCTCGCGGACCATGTCGCCGGACCCGTCCCAACCTATCTGATTGCTATCTCGCAAGCCGAGTTTGTCCTGGCCGTCTGCCTCTTTGCCGCCGCCATCTTCGTCTATACCCATGCCCGCGGTCTGCTGCTGCCCCTGATGCTGATCACGTTGACCATCATGGGCTTCTGCGGGGCTCGTATCTGGCTGTGGCCGCAATCGATCACTCTGCGCGTGGCCCTGGAAGTGGCTTACCGTATTGTCGCCGTCACCGCCGCCTATCGCCTCATCCGGTACCGCTGGGCACGCTGGGAAATGGGCCCCTGGCTGCTCAGTATCAGCATGCTCTTGCTGCACCTCCACTGGGCCCCTATCGATGCTCACCTGCCGGCTGGGTTCAACCTGATGGTAAGCCTGCTGGCCGGCCTGAGTATGCTGCTGCTGGTTTTCGACGACTACAAGTTGCACATGCGCCGCCTGGGCGTGGTCAACGCGCTTACCACCAGCATTACGCGGGCTCAGCAGCACGGACCTATCATGGCCACTGCCCTCGAGGAACTCAAAGGGCTCATGCGTGCCAAGGCGGCCTGGTTTCGCCTGCTCGAAACCGATCGCATGGTCATTGCTCAACACATCGGCCTCTCCCAGGGCTTTCTCCAGGATCGCCTCTCCGTCCCTCTGGACGACGACTTCGAACGTACCCTCGGTGGCACCGTGCCGGTGGTCCTCGCCACCTCCGCGGCCGCTGAAACCGTCCGCCCCTATCTCAGACAGGAAGGGTTTCATCATGTCGTGATAGTGCCGGTGCTGGGCAAGAAGTCGGTCATCGGGACTCTGGCCCTGGGCACCGCTCACCGCCTGCACTACTCTCCCGACGAAATGGAATTTCTGGTCACTACGGCTCATCAGTTGGGCCTGGCGGTCGAAAACCTGCGCCTGGTGGAACAGATTCTGCGCTCCCATCGCCAGTGGACCAACACCTTCGACTCCATCCACGACCTCGTCCTGCTTCACGACTCTGAATTTCGCGTGATGAAGGCCAACCACGCTCTGCTGGAACGCCTCAACCAGGCGCCTGCCGACGTCGTGGGCCAGCTTTGCGAAGCCGTGCTCCCCCACAATCGTGGGCAGTGGAAAGGCTGTCCCTACTGCGGACATCCCGAAGAGGGTTTTCACGAAGGCCCCGATCCCGGCTTCGGTGGCTTCTCCATGGTTTCCACGTCCTCGTATGTAGAGCAGGGAAGCAAGCAGCGCGGCACCATTCACGTGGTGCGTGACACCACCGACCGGCGCATCGCCGAAGAAAAATACCGCCTGCTCTTCGAACAGGTGCAGGAAGGCGTTTTCGTTGCCACCCCGGAAGGCAAACTGCTCGATTGCAATGACGCCTTTATTCGTATGCTGGGCCACAGCAGCCGCGAAGAAGTGTTGGCCCTGAACGTGGACGCCGAGCTCTACGCCTCCCACGAACAGCGGGAGGTCTTCCGCCGTGAAGTGGAATTGCACAACTACGTTCGCAACTTTGAAGTTACCCTGCGGCGCAAGGATGGCACTCTGCTCACCGCCATGGAGAGCAGTTTCGCCACTCGCAGTGCGGAAGGCAAGATCGAGCGCTACCAGGGCTTCCTGCTCGATATGACCGAAAAGAAACGCGCCGAAGATGAAATCCGGCGCCGCAACCGCGAACTCAATGCGCTCAACGCCATGGCAGTCATTGCCACCCAGTCCTTCGACCTGGACGAAATCCTTAATCTCACGCTCCGCCAGGTGATTACCCTGCTCGGCGCCGAAACCGGCTCTATCTATCTCTGCGATCTGGACGAGACCACCTTCCGCCGCCGCGCCGGATGGGGCCAGCGCAGCGCCGAACGCGCCCGCCTCTCCGAAATCAGCTTCACCGAAGGCTTCGGCGAGCTGGTGACCCGTTCCCGCACCGAAGTCATCACCACCGACTACCTGCCGCATCTCCCTCCCCAGGTTGCCGAATTCATTCGCGCCGACGGCTTGGCCTCCTGGATCTGGGTGTTGCTGTGGGGAAAAGACAAGCCCATCGGCATTATGGGCATCAGCAGCCGCGAGAGCCGCGAGTACACCAGCAACGACGAGAGCCTGCTCGTGGCCATCGGCCGGCAGTTGTCCACCACCATCGAGAAGGTCCGGCTCTACGAGGAAACCTGCCGCGCCTACGAAGACTTGCGCCGCGCCCAGGAACAATTGCTGCAAAGCGAAAAGATGTCAGCCGTAGGACAGTTGATTGCCGGCGTCGCCCACGAACTCAACAACCCGCTGACCGCCATTCTCGGCTACGCCCAGTTGCTCGAAAGTGAAGGCCTGGCAGAACGTGCGGCCGATTTCGTCAGCAAGCTCTTCAAGCAGGCCCAGCGCACTCACCGGGTGGTGCAGAACCTGCTCTCCTTCGCCCGCCAGCGCAAGCCCCAAAAAGAACAGGTTGACATTTGCAAGGTGCTGGACGAAACCCTGGCCCTGCGTGACTACGACCTCAAAGTAAATGACATCAAAGTGGAGCGTGAGATCGAGGCTGAAGTTCCGCCCGTCACCGCCGATCCTCACCAGCTGGAGCAGGTGTTTCTCAACATCATCAACAACGGCGTGGATGCCATGCTGGAATCAGGCCGTGTCGGCACTCTCAAGGTCCGGGTATACACCCACGAGGGAACGGTAATCACCGAGTTCCAGGATTCCGGCCCCGGCATCAAGGAGCCCAACCGCATCTTCGATCCGTTCTACACCACCAAGAGTGTCGGCAAAGGCACTGGCCTCGGACTCAGCATCTGCTACGGCATCATCAAGGAACACGGAGGAGACATTTCCGCGCGCAACCAGGAAGATGGCGGGGCCATCATCGAAGTACGTCTCCCTGCCAACGACCGCGCCGGCACTCCCGAGCCCGTCTTGCCCGCCTCTTCGCGAAAGTCTGTCATCGAGGGCAGCGTCCTCCTGGTCGAAGACGAAGAGGCTGTCCTCGAGTTCGAGCGCGATGTGCTGGCAGGCGCCGGAGCCGAAGTCGTGACCCTGATGAGCGGCGACGAAGTGAAGGCCAGACTGCTGCGGCAATCCTTCGACGCCATGATCATCGACGGCAAAATGTCGAACGGTTGGAACGCTCCGGATGTTTACCGGTGGATCGCGGAAAACCGCCCCGGCCTGGAAAAACATCTGATGTTCACTTTCTCCAGCGCCCTGGAGCCGGAAATCCGCGACTTCCTGCACCACAACAACGTCCCCTATCTGGTCAAACCCTTCGAAGTCGGCGACCTGATTTCCCAGGCCCGCCGCCTGCTGCAAAAGACCCAGGCCGCGGTCGCCGGCTAAAAATGTGGACGCGAGCGTCCTCGCTCGGTTCCCGTTTCTCGTAGCGCCGGCGTCTCGCCGGCTATCGGGCGGGCATCCTGCCCGCCCCGGGACAAAGGCTTGTCCTGAGCGAAGTCGAAGGATGCCCCCCCAAGCCAGCCGGCAGAGCCTGCGTGAGCGCAGTCGAAGGGACGCCGGCCGGCGCTACCAACCTCAAAGGCTCTTCCGCAGCGAGCGCCCGAATTCCCGCAACACCGCCTCATTCCGCCGGTACCAAACCCAAAGCCCAAGCTTCTTGGCCTCCACCACCCCCGCCTTGGTCAGGATCGACATATGATGAGAAATGGTAGGCTGCGACAGCTGAATGCGCTGCTCAATATCCGAAGCACACAACCCCACGTCCTTGTCGATCGAACACCCGCCCTGTTCCTTAAGCGCCTGTAAAATCCGCCGCCGCGTCGGATCCGCAACAGCATGCAGAATCCGATCCAGTTCCTGCTCCGAATGTTTCATGCGCAAGCAATAAACCATGAATCGACGGTTGTCAATATACAGGCTTTGGACCTCGGACCTCGGACGGTCAGACCCCTGCCTTCGGGTGTCATCCTGAGCGCAGCGAGAGGTTTCGCTTGCGAAACCTCTCACGGAGTCGAAGGATCCCTATTGGCTGATGAGTCCGCTCGGGGCAGGTTATGCTAAGTGAAACTTTTGGTAAGGAACGATACTCAAATGGTCTGAAGCCCGACGCCTGAGGTTCGCCCGTGCTATTCGAAGGCAATGATCGCCGCCAACTCGAGAAACTGAAGAAGAGCGCAGGCTTGCTGCCTCCTGGCCAGTCCCTCACTCTCAAGTGGCCGGTCCTGCACTACGGTTCCGTGCCGAGGTTTGATCCCGAAACCTGGGACTTCCGCATCACCGGTTTGGTTGATTCGCCTCTCACGCTCAGCTGGAAAGAGTTCAACGCGCTCCCCAAGATCCAGCGCACCAGCGACTTCCATTGTGTGACCCGCTGGAGCCGTTTCGACAACCACTGGGACGGCGTCGCTTTCCGCGAATTGTTGGCACGTGTCCATCCCCGGCCGGAGGCAGCCTACGTCCTCGTCCACGCCGAACAGGGTTTCACTGCCAACGTGCCCTTAGCCGACCTTGACCGGGAAGAAGTATTGCTCGCCACTCACCACGACGGCGAGCCTCTCACCGCCGAGCACGGCTATCCGCTGCGCCTCATCGTTCCTCACCTATATGCCTGGAAGTCGGTGAAGTGGGTTCGCGGGCTGGAATTTCTCCAGCACGACACTCCAGGCTTCTGGGAACAAAACGGCTACCACATGTACGGAGACCCCTGGAAGGAGCAGAGGTTCAGCAGAGATTGAGGGATTTCAGATTGTAGATTTGAGACTTCAGATTTTTCGCTTGTACCAGATGCACCAAACGATGGCCGTAATCTTTAGATTCTTCAATCCAAAATCTGAAATCAGAGCCTGTAGCAATTATTTCTTCAGTATCGGATTGTACCCATCCTTCACCAGTTGAGCCCGGGCGCCTTCCGCGTCCTTGATGTCGGAAAAAGGCCCGACCTGCACGTGAAAGAGTTTGTCTCCTCCCGCGCTGGCGGCAAAGGCGCCATATTGCTTTTTCTTGAGTGCATCCACCAGGGCCGCGGCGTCTTCCTGTTTGCTGACTGCCGCCACTTGCACGAAATAACTGTTCTGGCCTGCAATCGTGGTGGGATCAGGAGGCGCATCAGCGTCGGTCGACGCCGGCTTGGCTGCACCGCTTGCAGGCGCGTCCGCGTTCTTTGATGCCAGGTCGGCTTCCGGGTCCTTCTGTTCGACTGCTTTGTAGAACGTGAGATCGGAGGGTGCGCGAGCCTCAGCCGCCTTGACTGCCGTAGGCCGCACGGCGGACGCGCCCGTTCCCCCTTGCAACTCGACATTGGTTCTGCCGGAATTTTTCCCCAGCGAGAATCCCATCCCGAAGAACACGGCGCACAGTGCTACCAGCCCGAAGAACAGGGCCAGCATCTTGCCTGTGCCCAGCGTGATCTCTGTGTCCTCAGAAGCCGCCATGGATCACTCCACCCTCGCCACCTCTGCTTCAACTCTTGGAGCTGTCCCCATCCGGCTTGCCCATGAGTTTCTGAATGCCGGAAAAGAAGTCCACCGGAACCGGAAAGACCACGGTGGTATTTTTCTCCACGCCGATTTCAGTCAGAGTCTGCAAATACCTCAACTGCACGCTGACCGGCTCCTTGGCCAGCAGGGCGGCGGCATCCACCAGGCGCTGCGCCGCTGAGAATTCGCCTTCTGCGTGAATGATCTTGGAACGCTTTTCCCGTTCCGCCTCGGCCTGTTTGGCCATCGCCCGCAGCATGGACTCGGGCATGTCCACCTGCTTGACTTCTACGTTCGTCACCTTCACTCCCCAGGGCGCGGTGTGTGTGTCCAGGATGCTCTGCAGCCGCACATTGATCTTTTCGCGATGGGCGAGTAGTTCGTCGAGCTCTTGTTCGCCGAGCACCGAACGTAGCGTAGTCTGAGCGAACTGCGAGGTCTGGTACACGTAGTTGGAAACTTCCACCACTGCCTTGCGCGGATCGATCACCCGCAGGAAGATAACTGCATTTACCTTCAGAGTGACGTTGTCACGGGTGATGATGTCCTGCGGCGGAACTTCCATCGCTTCCTGGCGCAGCGAAATACGCACCATGCGGTCAATCGGAGCGAACACCAGGATCACGCCCGGCCCTTTTTCGTGCCCCAGCAGCCGGCCCAGGCGGAAGATCACGCCCCGTTCATATTCGGCCAGGATCTTGATCGAGCTGAAGAGGTACAAAACCACGACGATACTAACGATAGCCGAGAAAGAAAGACCCATGGGGAAGCCTCCGCGCCTGGACCTCAGGAACGCTTCTGTTGTACCGCAACTGCTTCAAGCATACGGCATCTCGCCCGAGAAGGGAGTGCCTCGCATGATGCCAACATTTGAGAGTCTCCGCGCCAGGAAACCTGTCATCCTGAGCGAAGTCGAAGGACCCCTGTTGCCGATCCGCAGCCGGATAGCAGGGGCTTTGGACTTGCTTACATCGCGCTCAGAGCCCCGGTCAGGCACGTTTCCCGAATAAGGTCAAACCGTGCTGGCTGCCGGAGTACGCTCCACTGCCGCAGACGGCTCCACCCGCAGTTGCAATCCGTCCACGGCCAGCACCACTACCGCCTGCCCGGCAGGCACAAGGCCCGCCGACATTGCATCCCAGAGTTCGCCATGAACAAAAACTTTCCCGCGCGGGGAGAGAGCCGTCTGCGCGATGCCCACCTCGCCTACCAGTCCCTGCGCTCCCGTCGTCACCTTGTTGGCTCGCGCCTTCAGGGCGATGCTCATGAGAAATACCGTGATCCCGCCCAGCGGGATACTCACCGCCAGCGCGGTCAGCAGGTGCACCCTCATCTCCGGAATCGGTGCGTCCACCAGCAGCAGTCCGCCCAATACCATGGTTGCGATCCCGCCAATCGCCAGGACCCCGTGGGTGGCAAATTTCGCATCCAGAGCGAATAGGGCGAACGAAGCCAAGATCAGCACCACCGCCGCAAAACGTGTCGGCAAAAGATTGAGCGCAAAAACCGCCAGCAGGATGAACACAACGCCTACCGTCCCCGGCACCACCGCCCCCGGATGGTTAAACTCCGCATACAGCGCCAGCGCTCCTACCGCCAGAAGAATGAATGCGATGTTCGGGTCCATGATGAAGGCCAGGATCCGCTGTTTCAGCGTCATATCAAACGGTCGAATGTTTTCGCCTTCCAGGTTGAGTGTGACCGTCTTCCCGTCGAAGCGCTTGACCGTTTTCCCCTGCATCTGCTGCAGCAGGTTTTGCTCGCTGGTGGCCACATAGTCGATCAACTTCTGGGAAAGCGCCTCCTGATCGGTGAATGACTTGGACTGCCGCACCGTGCTCTCGGCCACCTCGACGTTGCGCCCGCGCTTGGAAACCACGGAACGCATCAGCGCGGCGGCGTCGTTCTCCATCTTCTCCTTCATCACGTCATCCACTTTGCCGCCGCCCAGAGTGACCGGGTGGGCCGCGCCCGTATTGGTTCCGGGAGCCATCGCCGCCACGTCCGCACTTTCCAGAATAAAAAAACCGGCCGACGCCGCCCGGCTGCCGCTGGGCGTCACGTAAACGATCACCGGCACCGGCGACGCCAGAATCTTCTCAATGATGTCGCGCGTTGAATCGACCAGGCCGCCCGGCGTATTCAATTCGATGAGCAAAGCCTGATCTTTATTGCGCGCGGCTTCCGCCAGCGCTCGACCGATGTACTCGTCGGTGATGGGATGAATAGTGTCGTTGATAACAATCTTCAACACTTCCCCAAAGGAAGGAATGGAGACGCATAACAAAACTGCGGCCAGCAGCATTCGCGAACCGGAAAGCACTCTCATCAGCTACACCTTGTCAACTCTATTGTCTCGCAAATCAAGCTCCCAACCTAAAAAAGTAGCGCCGGCGTCCCGCCGGCTGTCGCGGGGCATCCTGCCCCCCCGCGGGTGGATGTAAGCCCACCTCACAGCCGCCGATGCGCCGGCGCTGCCACTGCGATTATTAATCCGCCGCGGTGCCCGTTTCGGTTTCCTCGCGGTGCAATTCATTCCACCCAGGCAACGACGTGTCCCCGGTAATCAGGCGCGCCCCACGTTCGTATGTGAAATAAGACCACGCCCACTGCACCATCACGATAATGCGATTACGGAATCCGATCAGGAAAAATATGTGAATGAACAGCCACGACAGCCAGGCCACAAAACCCGAGATGTGAATCTTCCCAAACTCGGCCACGCCTGCGGCGCGCCCAATGGTCGCCAGGTTGCCCTTGTTGAAATAATGAAAGTTCTTGCGCGCCTCGCCACGCAGCTCAGCCGCGATGTTGTGTGCCGTCGCCTTGCCTTCCTGCATGGCGACCGGAGCAACCCCCGGAAGCCACTTTCCATGTTCGTCCTTGAGGGCCGCCAGATCGCCGATCACGAAAACTTCCGGATGCCCCGGCAGACTGAGGTCGGGATTCACCAGCACCCGTCCGGCACGGTCCACCGGAGCTCCCAGCTTTTTACCCAGTGGCGAGGCCGCCACTCCCGCCGCCCAGATAGTGACCGTGGCCGGCAAGCGCGTTTTCCCCATCTGCACGGCTCCCGGGGTCACCCCAGTTACCATCGCCGATGTATGTACCTCCACCCCCAGCCGCCGCAACTGCTCTTCCGCACTGCGCGAAAGGTCTTCGGGATAAGCGGGCAGAATTCGCGGACCGCCTTCCAGCAGCACAATCGTCGTCTTCCGCGGATCGATGGTGCGGAACTCATTGGCCAGCGCCCGGCGCGAGATTTCGGCCAGCGTCCCCGCCAGCTCCACCCCCGTGGGACCGCCCCCGACCACCACGAAATTAAGTTGCACCTGCTCTTTTCCGTTGGCCGCCTGGCGCTCCGCCAACTCGAACGCAAGCAGCACGCGCCGCCGTATCTCCAGCGCATCTTCGATCGTCTTCAGGCCCGGCGCAAACGGCTCCCACTCATCGTGGCCAAAATAGGCATGACTCGCCCCCGAAGCCACGATCAGGTAGTCGTAGGCCACCTCGCCATCCTGCAGCTTCACCACTTTGCGGGCCAAATCGAAGTCCTGCACTTCCGACATCAACACTTCGACATTCCGCCGGCTGCGCAAAATCCATCGGATCGGCGCGGCAATTTCTCCCGGAGACAATCCGGCGGTTGCCACCTGGTAAAGCAGGGGTTGAAAAGTATGAAAGTTCTGGCGGTCGATCAGGGTCACCTGCACCGGATTCCGCGCCAGTGTGCGCGCCGCCAGCAGCCCGCCAAAGCCGCCTCCGACAATCACCACCCGCGGGTTGGACTTCGCATCCATTGCTCTACTCTATAGATTCCTCAAAGCCCCCTGGAGTCTCGAAATTATGCCCGAGACTGAGAACCGGGAACTGTTCACTGACAACTGATGTTATTCCAGCTTATTCCCAATCATCATCCCGTAGTAGGCAACAAACGATACCGTAAATCCCACAAACCACGAGTAGTCGTAGGCGAACCGCAACGCCGGAACCACCAGCCCTACCAGCGCCACGGCGGCGCCAAAAAACAATGCACCCACCGCTTTCCAGTTGAACCCGCTGGAATATTCGTAGGCCCCGCCCCGCAGATAAAGGTCATCCACCACCAGCGACCGTTTCCGGATAAGCCAGTAGTCGCAAATCATAATGCCCGCCACCGGTCCCAGAAACGCCGCATATCCGCCCAGCCAGCCGAAGATGAACGTCTTGTAGTTGTCCAGCAACTTCCAGGGCATGATGGCGATGCCCATGAAGCACGTAATCACGCCGCCGATCTTGAAACTGATCTTGCGCGGCCACAGGTTGGAAAAATCATTGGCCGGAGAAACCACATTGGCCCCGATATTCACATTCAGGGTGGCCAGCAGAATTGCAATCAGGGAAACCACCACTGCCAGCCGTGAGTGAAATCTGCTCAAAAGCTGGACCGGGTCCCAGATCGCCGATCCGTAGATTACTACCGTGGCTGATGTCACCAGAACTCCCACCAGCGAATAGAGCGTCATGGTGGTGGGCAGCGCCAGCGCCTGGCCGACCACCTGCGCCCGCTGGCTGCGGGCAAAGCGCGAAAAATCCGGAATGTTCAGCGAAACCGTCGCCCAGAAACCGACGGTGGCGTTCAGCGCAGGAATCAGAAACTTCAGAAACTCCGGGAAGCTGGTGAAGCGCGAGGGGGCAGCCAGCATGGGCCCAAAGCCTCCCGCCTGCACGTAGGCCCAGCCCAGCAACAGCAAGCCCACCCCCAGCAGCACGGGCGCGCTGATGCCTTGCAGAATTCGTATGTACTCTATTCCTTTAAGGATCACCGCCAGGTTGATCAGCCAGAATGCCATGAAGCAGATGCCTGCACCGTGCGGCACTGCTTGCCACGCCGGCCATACTGTAGCCAGCAGGACATTGATGGCCTCCCCCCCAATCCAGGTCTGAATGCCAAACCATCCGCAAGCCACCAGCGCTCGCAAAACCGCGGCAACGTTTGCCCCCAGCACTCCGAACGAAGCCCGCGCCAGTACCGGGAAGGGAATTCCGTACTGCGCTCCGGGATGCGAATTCAGCAGCATCGGCGCCAGCACGATGCAGTTCCCGAGGAAGACGGTAAACACCGCCTGCTTCCAGTTCATCCCGCCCTGGATCAAGCTGGCCGCCAGCATGTAGGTCAGGATGTTGACCGACATCGAGACCCAGAGCGCCGCATAGTTGTACGTGCCCCAGGTCCGCGCCCCGCGGTGACCTGAGGCCGCCTCGCCGGGGCGGACGGTGGGTGCAAGATCAGGGTTATAAAGAGGGCTGGATTCGATATCGGCGCGGGCAGTTTGGGGTGGCATCGGTATTCGTGAAGATAATCTTATACACGGAGAATCCAGTCCCTGCTGGCAAGGCAAATACGCTCTTAGTCTCCCGAGCCCGTCTTCCCGCTCTGCGTGGTCAGAATGCCGTAGGTTTCCGGGCGCCGGTCGCGGAAGAACTGCCACACCTTGCGCACTTCCAGAATCACGTCCAGGTCAAGGTCCGCCACCAGCACCTCGTCCTTGTCGCGGCTGGCCTGGGCGATGATCTTGCCTCGCGGGTTGCAGAAATAACTCTTGCCGTAAAACTGCCCAATGCTCCACGGTTTCTCCTCGCCCACGCGGTTAATGGCGCCGACAAAGTAGCCGTTGGCCACGGCATGGGCGGGCTGCTCCAGTTCCCACAAATACTCGGAAAGCCCAGCCACGGTGGCGGAGGGATTAAAAATAATTTCCGCGCCATTCAATCCCAGGGCGCGCGCCCCCTCGGGAAAGTGCCGGTCGTAGCAGATGTACACTCCGACCTTCGCGTACTTGGTGGCAAACACCGGGTAGCCCAGGTCGCCGGGCGTGAAGTAAAACTTTTCCCAGAATCCCGGATGGCAGTGTGGAATATGGTGTTTGCGGTATTTTCCCAGATAACGCCCGTCCTCATCGATCACCGCCGCCGTGTTGAAATACAATCCGGGCAGCTCCTGTTCATACACCGGAACAATAATGACCATGTGGTGTTTCGCCGCCAGCTCCTGCATCAGCCGGACGCTGGGGCCATCCGGGACCGCCTCCGCCAGTTCGTACCAGCGCGGGTCCTGCTCAGCACAAAAATACGGCCCATAAAATAGCTCCTGCAGACACAGGATCTGCACTCCCTCTCGTGCGGCCTGCTCGATCATTTCTACATGCTTCCGCACCATGGCTTCCCGGATCTCTCCCAGCGAGTGTTCCGCGTCCAGCACATTGCGCGCCTGTATCAGCCCACAGCGAACCATTCGTGACATCGGAAAGCACCTCTAATGGCAAAAAACTATAGCAGACTCGTCCCGTACCAACCGTAGCTTAAACCGAGAACCGAGAACCGAGAACCGAGAACTGAGAACTGAGAACCGATAACCGGAAACTGGGAACCCCTCCCCCAAATAACCCTGCTGTTTCCTCCTCCTTCCCGACGTATAATCGGCCCAATCTGTTACCGGGGGCTAGCCATGAACTACCGCCTGACCTGTTGCGTGTTCCTCACCCTGACCTTGGCCGCTTTTGCTCAGACTGGTAAGCCTGCGCCCGGTCGCGGCACTCCCGGCCCCACTCGAAGCCCGGGACCGATGCAACCTAGCCTGAGCCCGCCCGACACCACCATGGGACAAAGGGCGTTTATTTCCGGCAAGGTCGTACTCGACGACGGCACCCAAATTACAGAGTCGGCCAGCATCCAGACTATATGCCGCGGCCACAAGCAGACGGTCACCCACACTGATTCCCACGGCGGCTTCAGTTTCGAGCTGGGCGACCGTGCCTCACTCGCCACCGCGGATTTCAGTGGCGCCGACGTCGATTCCATAGGCTCCGGCATGGGACGTGCGGTGCAGCGCAACTGGCGCGACTGCGAGCTGCTGGCCGAGCTGCCGGGCTTCTCCTCCCAGCCCATCGATCTGAACAGCCGGCTCACCACCTTCGAAAGCGCCGATATCGGCCGCCTGGTCCTGCACCGCATGGGCCAGGTCGAAGGCTTGACCATCAGCGCCACCAGCGCCATGGCCCCCAAGGATGCGCAGAAAGCCTATGAGAGGGGCAGCAAAAAGTTAAGCCAGGAGAAATGGGATGAAGCCGAACCCCTGCTGGCTAAAGCGGTCGAGATCTATCCCAGGTATGCCGTCGCCTGGCTTGACTTGGGCCGCGTCCAACTCCACAGGCATGACGATGTCCAGGCGCGCCATTCTTTTGAGCAATCCATTGCGGCCGACCCCAAGTATGTCAACCCCTACCGCGGTTTGGCGGAGTTGGACATGCAGCAAAAACAATGGCAGGCCCTGGTTACCGTCACCGGCCAATTGCTGGCGCTGAACCCGGTAAGTTTTCCCGATGCCTGGTTGCGCAACTCCCTGGGCAATTATTATCTCTACAATTTCTCCGAAGCCGAGAAAAGCGCCCGGCAGGGCGTGAAAATCGACGACCAGCATCAGGTCCCCAAACTCGAATACCTGCTGGGCGTCATTCTGCTGCAAGAACGCCAGTATGCGGAAGCCGCTCTTCACATCCAAAACTATCTGAAATTTGCCACTCAGCCCGCAGAAATAGAAGAGGCGCAAAAGCAGTTGGCCGAAATCACCCGGCTTTCGGCGTCAGCGGCCAACCCGGTGCCCGACGAGAAAAAATAAGCGCGTGTCATCCTGAGCGAGTCTGATCGTCCGTTTGTGCGGACGATCAGAGGAGTCGAAGGACCCCTATCGATTGAAGTGCACATTGCCTTGGAACAATTTGTTTTGGCGGTTGGTTTGAGGCCCGACCTTCGGTCGACTGACTGAACGTATGGGACCGGGTTTCCGACCCGGTCAGCCCGAGCAAGGCTCGCCAGCACTCCCACTTCGAACCGTCCCAAAACCGCACGCCGGGTGCCCCAAACTCATTACTCGGAAGGTCCTAAGTCACTCCCCATCTCTGACCGGACTGCTAAAATCGGGCTTGAGAGTAGTCATGCAAAGTCGTCCATGGTTGATAGCTCTGTTTGTGGTTGTGGGGGCTGCCGTTTCGCTCCACGCCACGCCTCCGCCTGCCGCAAAACCGCTGGCCACGCTCGAAAGCGTGAAGTGTACCAGCACCACCAGCGGAATCACGGTAGAGATTGCAGCCAGCGAACCCGTGGCCTTACGCAGCCAGATCATCGGCGATCCTGATCGCCTGATCCTGGATTTTCCCAACTCCCAACCGGCTGGCGGTCTGCGCACCCGGCTGCTCAATCAGGGCGACCTGAAGGGCTTTCGGGTCGCGCGCTACAGCGCCAATCCCCCCACCACGCGCGTGGTCATCGACCTGAACAGTCCGCAGCACTACCAGATTTTTCCCGATGGCAAGACGGTCATCGTCAAACTGATGTCCGACCAGCAGCAAGCTGCCGCCAAAGCCCACCTCGATAACGCTTCCTACACGCCGGTGCCCGCCAAACCCGCATTCAATCTGGACGTCGCGTACAAAAACGGACGGTTGAGCGTGGTCGCCGATCACGTCAGCCTGGCCCAGATTCTCAACGAAGTCCACCGCCAGACCGGCACGGATATCTCCGTCCCGCCCGGCGCCGCCCAGGAACAGATCGTGGTCAGCATCCCGCCGCTGCCCGTCCGCGAGGCACTAGTCTCGCTGCTCAACGGCTCCCGCTTCAACTTCATCATGGTCGATTCCGACCGCGACCCGGGAAAGCTGAAAAGCGTGATCCTCACTTACCGCGGTGCCGGAGGCATATCGCAACCCGCCATCCCCACTTCCGAACCCCCGGTCGCCGACACCCAACCCGAACCCGAACCGGAGCCGCAATCCATGCCAATGGAAACCCAACCCGAGATACCAGCCCAGCCCCAGGAAGGCGCCGGCCAGGGAACTCCACCGGACGGCCCCCCGCCGCAGTAACAATGTAGGCGCGAGCGTCCTCGCTCGTGCTGCAGCAAATATGCAGCCGTAGATGACGAATAGGGTCTTACTGGTGAATTAGCCGCACAGGAATGGGAGATACCCCGCCGCCCGAGAGTACGGGGTTGCCGGCTCCGGTATTACAGCCGGAAACATTCAGAATGATACCCCTCACCTGTCCGTTGGGTGCGCCCGCGACATTCTCGTTAATTCCCAGCTGCAAAAAGCCCACGATCGTGCCAGTCCCCGTGCACGTCCCGCCCGGGCAGAGATTGACGTTTGCTGCGCTGTGATAAATGGGGACCGTAACCACCGAGTCGCTGCGGCTGATATTGGTCACACCTTGCACGAGCGGATTTGGATTATTGTCCCCGCCGGTGATGGCGGTGGGAGGAGAATTGGCAACTACATCCGTCAAAACATCCTGACCAAAACCGGTCCCCTGGCCGCTGGCATGGATCAGGCATTGCGTCCCTTCGTTAGTGAGGACACCCGAGCCGCCGCCAACGGTAACCGTCTGACCCGCTCCGATGGTCTGGCCGCAACTGAACTGAAACGTTGAGGAGCAGGCGACGTTGTCGTGGTAATCGTCGCTCCCCACCTGTGCGCAACCAACAGCGCTCGTAGAAGGGCAGACTGGTTCAGGAGGTCGAATGGGGACGGCCGCGCGAAAATATCCCAGGTCCCCAGCTAAGGGTGCGTTGGCATTCGGCGCACCACCACCGGTGACGTGCACCAGGGTGATCGTCCTTCCCACGAACGAGCCGGTATTCTGAATCGCTCCCGTGATGTTATCTACAAAACGACCGCCGGCTGCGCAGTCTCCGGGTCCGCCATTGTTCGGGTCACAATTCGGTATCAGCCAGGGCTTCACCCCCTGCACCTGAACCGGCGCCGCCGACCCCGAAGGGTTGTAGGCCTCCGCCACGGCCGTTGCCGTGACGCTGTTGGTTAAGCCTCCCCAGATCCGTCCAAAGAAAGTAGGCAACGCCGTCCGCTGCACCGTAACCGCAATCTGAGGGTTCAGAGCCGTCGTAATGCAGGTGATGGACTTCACCGCCGCAGGCTGCCCCGTGACCAGGTTTTGCGCCGCCACCGCTTCGGCTTGCCGGTTGGCCGCTGCCGCCGCGCCGGGAACCGCGGACGTCTGGCAAATATCGGAAGCGGCCAGCGTCGTCGATGAGGTATACCCAGAGCTGGCAAACATCCGGGCGCCCGCCAGGGCTGCGGCGTCGGCCGCGCGTTGTGCTTCCCCGTGGGCCATGTACAAAGTCGACACATCAATGGCCAGTGCCGCCATACCCAGCAATGCCAGCAGCGAAATCGCCACCAGCACGATGGTGATGCCACGTTCATTTTTCCGATGCGCCGTGTTCACGTGGGTCACAAAGCCATCCTTCAATTCAGATTCTGCATGATCGCGACCGAGCTGATCTGCGTCGTGGCCGGATACGTCGCTCCCGGCGCAATCAACGGTGCCACCCGATTGAATTGCCAGCGATAGGGATAGTTCAGCGTCACCCTTGTGCCTTCAATGGTGTAGTTCGCCTGGAAGGGCGGATTGGGCAGGGTGGCCGTATAGATGTATCCACGTTCAATCTTGAGCGTCAGCGTTCCGCCGCAACCGGCATTGGCGGTGAAGGTCCAGCTCAACGAGCCGCTCGCTGCGCCAGGCGCCGCTCCCAAACCGCAGTCATTCAATTTGCTGGCCACCAGGTTGCTCTCCACCACGTCGCGCACCGAGCAGATCGAGGCCGGAGCACTGCAAGCCCCGTTCAGGGAAAGATCGGCAGTAGGCTGGTTGGACGCGACCCTTGCCCCTTGCGCCGCTATGTTTCCCACCTTCTGCTTGACCGTAAACGCGGTGCCGAAGTCGAAAACTCCAACCGCCACCACGATCAGCAAGGGAAGCGAAACAGCAAACTCCAGGATCTCGGCACCCTCATTCCCGCGCAGATTTGCCCACATCGCGGAAAATGCCCGCGCGAAGAGCCACCTGTATCCTGACGACTGCCGCCGGAATTTGTCCGCCCGTAGCACTGCTAGTCCTCCTGTCGAGCCTGCGCTTGTGCCCGGACCGTGAGGTTCGGGAGGATAGGCGACAACCTGGGTGGGCAGCACGAAAACCCGTTCAACTTGAAGTTGTAGGGATAGTCGAGGCTGACCACCGATCCGTGTTCGATAATGGGCGACCCCGGATTCAGGATCACATCTCTTTGCACGTTGAAGTTTTGTACCTGCGCCGGATCCAGGTGAGAAGCGATCAGAATGGGATACACGACGTTGTCCCGGATGTCGTTGCTGGTGCGAAAAGTGTTCCCACAAGTCGCGCAATTGTTGGCGGCCTCCGCCAGTGCTCCCTGCCGCGCCGCCCGGTTCACCGTCGTATAAATATTGAACGCCCGCGCGAACCACATGATCCCAAACAGCAGCATGAACAACAGAGGCAGCACCACCGCCGCCTCGGCGATCTCCGCTCCCGAAGCCTCGTGGAGAAGCCTTCGTCCCCATCGATTGTTCTGATTTTGCCTCATACCACTCCCCACGCCTGCCCCACAGTATAAAGAACAACCGTTACCGCCACGGCCACTCCAAACGGTATCTTCAGAGATTCTGGATTATCCAGCGAAACCTCTGGCCCCGGCAGATGCAGCGTAAACAGTCCAGCCACCATTTGGACGAGATTGCGGGCTGTCCGGCCAACTCGCTTCTTCCAGATGACCAGCACCACAGCCATCAGGCCCGCTACCAGGATCGTCCCCAGCAGCACTGCAATCAGTCGTGACGGTCCCAAAAACGCACCCAGCGCGCCCACCAGCTTCCAATCCCCGGCGCCCAGACTTCGAATCAGCACAAAGGGCAACAACAAGCCCAGCCCCAACCCTGCGCCCAGCAACGACTCCTTCGCTCCTGCCCATCCGGCAGCCAGCAAATTCACCGCGATTCCTGCCACCAGGGCCGGCACCGTCAGCCAGTTGGGGATGCGCCGCCAACGCCAGTCAGTCCATCCCGCAACCAGCGCCGGAACCGCCGCCAACATCCAGACCCCCTGTTTCAGCATCGGCTTGACCTCGCCCCACGGCCCCGGGGACGAGCAAAACCGGCCGGAATTGGGCTCCAGGGGATGGCCATCCAAATGTACGGAACCGGCGGCCGGCAAGGGTCAAAACCAGCCTCAACTGCGGATTATGAGCGGTAAACGAGGCCAAGTCAACGAGAAGAACGACAGCCGGAGACCGCGTGGGGACAGCCGCCCTCGGCTGTCCAGCGGAGCAAGGCTCTCCGCCGATGTGGCGGTCGGCAAACACCCTGCGGAGCTTCGCTCGACCGGACAGGCGAGGGCGCCTGTCCCCACGCGGCCGGAAGCATGAAAAAAAAAGGCCCGATCGCTCGGGCCTTCATTATGAATACTTTACGTCAGCTATTGGCTCAGAGGATGTCCGCCGGTCCGCTCCGCCACAATCTTGCGGGCGTTTTCCGCCAACGATTTGGCCTGGGGCAGAAGGTCCAGTGCTTTGGTTACCTGCGGATCGGTCTCCGCCCGCACCTTCAACCCTTCCTCCTGCCCAAACACATCCACGAAGATTTCGCTCTTGATGTTGGACCGCACCCAGGCGTTATTTTCCAGCAGTTCCGCCTCGGTATAGGCAATTTTCTCGTCGTCCATAAACTTGCGGAAGTCCTGCAGCACCACATCGTCCACTTCAAAATTCTTGGCCGGATGATGGGTGACCGCATAGTGCTTGGCGAAATTGAAGAAAGCGTAATGCTGCAGCAGCGAATCCTGGAAGTGATTGCTCTTCACTGCCGGGATCTTCACGTCGGGCGAGATGCCACCGCCGCCGTACACCGTGCGCCCGCTGTCCGTGAGCTTCACTTCACGGCTGGCGTTATGTTCGTTCTCTTCACTCTCGCGATTGAAGTAATAGTCGTAGAGCGAGACGTTGGCGTAGTCGCGCTGAATCAAACGCATGCTCGGGGTATAGTATTTCGCCGTGGTCAGCGCCAGTCCGGTATTCTCCGACAGCGGATACACCGTCTGCACCAGGCCCTTGCCGAAAGTGGTTTCCCCAACGATCAGTCCGCGGTCATGGTCCTGAATCGCGCCCGCCACGATTTCCGCCGCCGAAGCTGTTCCCCGGTTCACCAGCACTACCAGCGGATAATCCTTGCCGCCGTTACCGTGTGCCGCCGTATACCTCTTTTCCGGTGAAGACCGGCCGTGGTGGGAAACGATCAGTTGTCCTTTGTGCAGGAACTTGTCGGCCACGCCCACGCCTTCGTTGAGCAGGCCGCCGGGATTCTGCCGCAAGTCGAGAATCAATCCCTTCAGGTCGCCCATCTGGTCGAGCGCGTCCGCCACTTCATGTTCTGTGGTTTCATTGAAGCCCGAGACGTGCATGTAGCCGATTCCCGGTTTGATCAGGAAGTGCAGGTCCACGCTGTAGCGCGGAATCTCGTCGCGCACCACCGCGAACTCCAGCGGCTTGTCCGCGCCTTCGCGCAGGATCGTGATGTGAACCGTGGTGCCCTTGGGCCCTTTTAACAAGTCGGCCACATCGCCGGTGCTCATGTTATCGGTGGGCTTGCCATCGACTGCCGCGATGATGTCGCCCGGTCGGATGCCGGCGCGATACGCGGGCGTGCCCACAAAGGGCGCAATCACGATCACTTTGTTATTGCGCGGTCCCACCGTCATTCCCACGCCGTAATATTTTCCACGCTGATCTTCGCGCAGCAGGGAATAGGCCTTGGGATCAAAGAAATTCGAGTGCGGATCGAGCACATGCAGCATCCCCGGAATGGCCCCGTTGTAGATCGCCTTGTCGGGGTTCACCGGCTCCGCATAATTCTGCTCCACCACGTCATACACCGTGGTGAACTGCCGCAAGCTGTCGCGGACGTCGGCGTCGCCACCGGGAGCGGCCGAAGGATTGATCTTCTGCCCAAATACGATCCCGAGAAATCCGCAGGTTACGAGAATGAATACAACCAGGAAGAGTGCGCGACGAGAACTACCCACCATCATTTTTTCCTTCGCCGGAGACGTAGAAACACCCCAGCACAGCGCTCTGATCGAAGTATAACGCTGTCCAGCCCTCTTAGCCACCTTTTCGATTACCCGGAAGTAACCACGAGCAACAGTTTCAGGTTTCCAGTGTCTTGTTTCTGATTTCTGACCCGAAACTGTCCTCTTTAAGATGCGCTGAAAGTGCACTCGGTTCCTGGTCGCAGTTCCTCGTACACCGTTAACGCCTTGGTAATGCTGCCCTACCCGGTTGCCGCTGGTTTCAGGTCAAGTTTCTGGCGTCGAATTTCTGCTCCCGAAACCTTAACCTGGAAACTGGAAACTGAAGTCCGATTGCCGCCGATTCACTCCGGCAGTATCATGGAACCATGAACCTGGGTTTCCCAGAAATGATCTTCCTTTTCCTGTTTGCCCTGATCCTGTTCGGGCCCAAGAAGCTGCCCGAAATCGGACGGCAGATCGGAAGGGCGCTCAATGAATTCAAGCGCGCATCGAATGAATTCAAGGCTCAGATCGAGTCCGAAATCTCCCAACTCGATCTCGAAAACACCAGGCAAACCATTCTCCCCCCGGTGCAGGCGCCGGCCGGTTCCATAGCTTCGGGCAGTGGGCCTCGCCCCGACATCTCGGTCCCTGAGACGAATTCGCTGGCCAAGGCCCCCGATGCCTGAGATGGCCGCCGAGCTGCCCCCCGCCGACGACTCCCGCGACGGCCTTACCGCCATGAGCTTCCTCGACCACCTCGAGGAACTGCGCCGCCGCCTCATTTACTCCATCATTGCCGTTACCGTCGGCTTTTTCGCCTGCTGGAATTATCACGAATTCATTTTCAGTTTTGTGCAGCGGCCGATCATGGACGCTTTGCGGCACAACGGGATGGCCGAAAAACTTGTCTATCTCAACCCCACCGAACCCTTCAACCTTTACTTGAAGGTCGCGGCCCTGGCCGGCTTGTTCGTGACTTCGCCTATCGTGCTCTATCAGGTCTGGATGTTCATTTCTCCCGGCCTCTACCGCAACGAAAAGCGCTACGTATTTCCCTTCATGTTTTCGACCGTCCTGCTGTTCCTGTCGGGCGGCCTATTCGCCTACAAGATGGTCTATCCCGCGGCCTTGACCTTCCTGATCGACTACGGCAAACAGTTCCAGCCAATGATCACAATTGGCGAATATACCGACCTGTTTCTGACCATCATGATCGGTATGGGCGTCATCTTCGAGCTGCCCATCCTGGTCTTCTTCCTTTCCTTGATGGGCATCGTCACCGCCGGCTGGATGTGGCGCAACCTGCGCTATTCGATCCTGGTGATCTTCATCATCGCCGCCATCATTACTCCGACCACCGACATCCTGAACATGTGTATCTTCGCCGCACCCATGGTCGCGCTTTACATCCTGAGCATCGGCATCGCCTTCCTGGTACATCCCAAGCAGCGCCAGGCCCGCCAGGGTAGAAAAGATCGATGACGGTGAGAGGCAATGAGAGGGGTCATCGCCGCCCGTGTGGGGACGGGTCTCTGACCCGTCCAGGCCGAGCGCAGCTCGGCAGCGCAGTGAGCTGTTTCCGAACCGCAGCGGCCCTGTTCCTGACTCTCACTGCATGCGCCCAATCGACTGCTTCTCCCGCGCTCGCCTTCAATGCCGCCCGCGCCCTGCAATATACCCGCGAGGTGGTCGCTTTCGGCCCCCGCCCCATCGGCAGCCCGAACCACAGGAAGCTTGAAAATTACATCCTGTCGCATCTTAAGAGCGACCAGGTGGAAGACGACGCCTTCATCGCCGACACTCCCGAAGGCAAGTTTCCCGTGCGCAACATCATCGCCAAATTCCCCGGCACGCAGCCCGGCTTCATCGTCATCGCCGGCCACTACGACACCAATTACCCACTGCGCGATACCGGATACCTAGGAGCCAACGACGGCGGCTCATCCACTGCTATCCTCCTCGAGCTGGCCAACCAGTTCCGCGGCAAAAAGCGCCAGGGTTACAGCGTGTGGTTGTTGTGGACCGACGGAGAAGAAGCGGTAAAAAATTGGACTGCCACTGACAGCCTCTATGGCGCCCGCCACCTGGCTGACAAATGGCAAAAAGACGGTACGCTCAAAACCATCAAGGCCTTCCTGCTGGCGGACATGATCGGCGACGCCGACCTCAACATCGACCGCGACACCAACTCCACCCCCAGCCTCGAAGACCTGGTTTACCAGGCCGCGACGCGACTGGGCTACCAGTCCCATTTCTTCGCCCGCACCATCGCGGTCGAAGACGACCACCTGCCCTTCGTTCATCTCGGTGTTCCCAGCTCTGACCTCATCGACCTCGACTACGGTTACGGCAACGTCTTCCACCACACCCCGCAAGACACCCTGGACAAGCTCAGCCCCAAGAGCATCGAGATTGTAGGCAAAGTTATCCTGGAAACCGTACGCACGCTGAGCACCAACTGAGAACTGAGAACTGAGAACCGAAAACTGAGATCTGAAGTTATGCTGTTCAAGCCGTGTGGGTCGGACACTCCGGTGCGACGCTTTTGAATTTGATTTGTCCTGGATTTTTGATGGTGGATTGTGAGACCGCGGATCGGCGTAAGGTATAAAGTCAAACTCAAAGGTGGCGGACAAGAGGGTCCGCCCCACACTGGTTTTTTCAGGGGAACTCATTGCTACTGTTCTGGATCTTGTTCAATCTTTTTGTTCTCGCCATGCTGGTGCTCGACCTGGGTGTGTTCCATCGCAGCGCCCGCACTGTAAAGTTTCGCGAGGCTTTGGCCTGGAGTGCGGTCTGGATCGCACTGGCTGCCATCTTCGCGATTGTGATTTCCTTCTGGCACGGCCGCACGCCCATGCTCGAGTTCGTCACCGGATACGTGATCGAGCTTTCACTCAGCGTCGACAATCTCTTCGTGTTCCTGCTGATTTTCCGTTTCTTCCAGGTGTCGCCTGTCCACCAGCACAAAGTCTTGTTCTGGGGAATCCTGGGTGCCCTCGTCATGCGCGCTGTTTTCATTGTGGTCGGCGTGGGGCTCATCCAGAGATTCCACTGGATCATCTATGTCTTCGGCGCTTTCCTCGTGTACAGCGGCATCAAGCTATCTTTTCAGGAGGAAGCCGAGATTCATCCCGAGAAGAATCCGGTGCTGCGCTTGTTCCGCCGCTTCGTGCCCGTGACCAAAGACTACGAAGGCAACAAGTTCTTCGTTCGCCGCGCCGGACTCTACGCCACGCCTCTGTTCGTCGTTCTCCTGGTGGTTGAGACCACTGATCTGCTCTTCGCCGTGGATTCCATTCCCGCCATCCTGGCCATCACTCGCGACGCCTTCATCGTTTACACCTCAAACGTCTTCGCCATCCTCGGTTTGCGCTCCATGTACTTCGCCCTCGCCGGCATGATGGAAATGTTCCGCTACCTGCATTACGGACTCTCCGTGGTGCTGGTCTTCGTCGGGGGCAAAATGCTTTTGTCGCACTATTTTGAAATTCCGACTCACATTGCACTGGCGGCGGTAGCTGGTGTCCTCGCCATCTCCGTCATCGCATCCGTGGCGAATCCCAGAAAAGCAATGTAGGCGCGAGCGTCCCGCTCGTGCAGCAGCGACTTACCCTCCGGCCCGGTCCGCTTAAGTTATGATGAGAAACGCATGACCCGCATAACCATCGCGCTTCCGCCGCGTCCCTATGACGCTGTAATCGAAAACGGCCTCCTGCACCGTTCTGGCGCAGCCCTCCGCGACCTCTTCAGCACGAAACAGCAACGCCTCTTTATCGTCACCGTCCTACCCGTCCGCCGGCAATGGGGAAAAAAGCTGACGGCTTCTCTCTCTGCCGCCGGATTCGCCCCGAAGATTTTAGAAATGCCCAATGGCGAACGGCACAAGAAGCTGGCCACGGTGGAAAAGCTGGCGGAGCAGTTGAGCCGCCTGGGCGCAGACCGAAATTCCGTCGTCGTGGCTTTCGGAGGCGGCGTCGTTGGCGACGTGACCGGTCTGCTGGCATCGCTCTACATGCGCGGCCTCGAGCTGGTGCAGATTCCCACCACCGTGCTCGCGCAAGTGGACGCTTCCATCGGAGGCAAGACCGGGGTCAACCTGCGCGCCGGCAAAAACCTGGTCGGTACGTTCCACCATCCCCGCCTGGTCCTGATCGATCCCGCCGTCCTCACCACGCTGCCCGACCGTGAATTCCGCGCCGGTCTTTACGAAGCACTCAAATGTGGCGTCATCGGCAAGCCGGAGTTGTTCCACACCCTGGAAGCCGTCGATGCCAAGAAATTGCGTCGCGACCCCGCAAAGCTGGAATGGATCATCGCAGAATCAGTCAGGCTGAAGGCCGAAGTGGTCTCCTCCGACGAGCGGGAGAATGGCCTGCGCCGCGTGTTGAATCTTGGCCACACCATCGGACATGCGCTCGAGGCGGAAACCGGATACCGCCATTTCCTGCACGGCGAGGCGGTCGCCTGGGGCATGATCGCATCAGCCAAAATTGCCTCTGCGGTAGATCGCATCGACCCGGCCGGCGCTGCCCGCATTACCGAAGCGGTGCGTGCTCTGGGCCCACTGCCCAAGGTCCAGTCGCGCAGCCGCGACATCCTGCGCCTGCTCCAATCGGACAAGAAGACCCGCAACGGCGTCGTGCACTTCGTTCTGCCCCGCGAGGTCGGCAAAGTAGAAATCGCCAACGACGTGCCCGAGCAGGTAGTGATCGAGGCCGTCGATGAGTTGCGCCGCCTCTCCCGTTAGTCCCAGGTGAGTGGGAAGGACACGACTACAATCGTACGTGAAAGGCGGGTGGAGCAGTCTCGGCCCTGCAAATGGCGCACCCGAAGTGGGGTGGGGCTTTAGCCCATGGGGTACACACTCCGCTCATCGCGGGGTCATGGAACTGTTCAAGAAAGAAATTCCAACGTGACCGATTCCACCAAATCCGCGGTCCTCGGCGCCACTCCTGAAGGCGCTACCGACTCGCAATCCGCCGCCCGCGCCGTGCGTGCGATGTTCACTTCCATCGCGCCCCGCTACGATCTGCTGAATCACCTCCTCTCCTTCAATATCGACCGGCTCTGGTGGAGAAAGACGGCCCGGGCTTTTGCGGACATTCTCGCCCGTCCGCAAGCCCAGGTCCTCGATTTGTGTTGTGGTACGGGCGACATGACGCTGGCGCTGCGCCGCCAGGCAGGAAAGTCCTCCCCCAGAATCCTGGGCGCGGATTTTTCTCACGCCATGCTCGAGCGGGCCAACCAGAAAGCGGCCGCCACCCCTTTACGCTGGATCGAAGCCGATGCTCTACGCCTGCCCTTTCCCGACGCGCACTTCGATCTGGTTACATCCGCGTTCGGTTTCCGCAATCTGGCAGACTACGATGCTGGACTGCAGGAGATCATGCGCATCCTGCGCCCCGGCGGAGAATTTGGCATTCTGGATTTTGGAGAGCCTGAGGGCCTGGTGGGAAATTGCTACCGGCTTTATTTCAAACGCGTCCTGCCCGCGGTCGGCACCCTCATCTCCGGAGTGAAAGGCCCCTACGCCTACCTGCCGGCCTCGGTGTCGCGCTTTCCCCCGCCCGATGTAATGCTGCAACGCATACGCCAAGCCGGCTTCCGCGATTCATCCTGGACCCCGTACACGCTCGGTATCGCCGGCCTATACCGCGGCAAAAAGTAGCGCCGGCGTCCCGCCGGCTGTCGCGAGGGCGTCTCGCCCTCGCATCATCAGAAACTCCGCTGCCGTACAACGCCAGGGCAGCCGCAACCCTAAACCTCAGCCGCGGGCTCCTCCACCTTCACCGCCGTCTCGCTCTTGAAGCAATCCGCAAACGCGTCGGCAATCGTGTAACGGATCACATCCTCATAGTTCTCGCCCAGAAATTTCCGCAGACGGTCCGTATTCATGATGTATTCGCCGGTCATGTAAGGTGCCGCCTCGGGCGGGATGGCAGTAATCCCCAGCTGCCACAAAATCTTCAACACTGTCCGGAACGCCATCCTGCCCGGCAGCCGTAAGAGCTTGGCCTGGGCGACTTCGATGCAGCGCTCGAAAGTCATCGGATCGCCCCGCCCGGCCACATTGAGCACGGTCAAGCGTTGCGCCTCGGGTTCCGTCTTTTGCAGGATCCGCGCGATCAGCCTGGCCATGTCGTCGACATGCACAAACTGGATGCGGTTCTCCAGATACCGCCGTCCCTGCGGCAACATGCAGGGCAGGCGTTTGCCTCGATTCCTTATGCCGGCGGCGCGGTTGCTTCGTCCACCGGGCGTGCCTCGAAAAGCGCCCAGCATGTAATTCTCCACGCTGGCCCCGGCAAAAATATGCGGACGCAGCATATACGCGCTGCAACCTCGCAGCGCAGGGGCCCGCTGCTGCACCACCTTGTCGCATTCCATCTTGTGGATCGCATAGGGCAGGGTGTGGGCGCCCAGCGGATGTTCCTCGGTCGCCGCTCCCGTCAGGTCCGGCCCGTATACGGAAACGCTGCTGGGAAAAATAAATTTTCGGACGACGGTCTCTTCGTGATTGGCCTCCGTAATCGCTTCCATCACCCGCGCTGTCCCGGCCACGTTGATGTGCCACATGCGATCGACATCCAGTACGCCTGCTCGCACCGGATCCAGCACGAATGCCAGATGCACCACTGCCTCCGCCCGCGTTTCCCGCAATAAAAAAAAGAGCTGGCGGCAGGACTCCTCGCCCCCCAAGTCCATGGGTTCGAAGCGCAGCGGGAGGTCGGTCACTGGCGGCGTCACGTCCACCCCGATCACGTCGAACTCGCCCAGTTGCGGCAGCAGCCGGCTTCCCAGATTGCCGGAGATTCCCGTGACCACTACAGTTGGTTTTGCGTTGCCCATTTATTTGGGACCGGATGGAGGGGCTTTCATTGCCGGCTTCGCGCCCTCATCTTCCTGCATGCCTGCTGGCGGCGCCGTCGCGGGTGCTTCCGCAAAATATTTATCGTTCAACTCCGGCGTGGCTGACTGCTGAATCTTCTGCAGGGCGTCCTGCATGCGCTGTGAGCGCAGGGTGGAAGAGATTTCAGCCTGCACTTTATCCAGAGGCAGGGTGTCCTTTTCCCCAACCTTGTACACCAGGTAGCCGTTGGGAGTGCTGATCAGTTGCGAGGTCTCCCCGGGTTTCAGGTTGAAGATCGCGGCTTGATCGGGCGGTAAGCTGGTGCGCCGTATCTTGCCCAGCTTGGTGGGAGGCTTGCCCTTCATTTCCGACGCGGCTATGGCCTCGTCCTGCAGTTTGTCGAAGTCTTCTCCCGCCGCCGCCCGCGTCCGCAGCGCGTCCGCCAGCTTTTTCATGGCATCTTCGGATTCCTGCTCTTGCTTCTTGGCCGCTTCGTCGGCCGGCTTCTCCTTGCTTTCCGCAACCTGTTTGCTGCGCGGTACAAACACTCGCTGCAGTTCGACCTCTTGAAACGCAACGTCATTATTGTGGTAGTAGGCTTCGATCTCCTGGTCGGAGACGTGACTCGCCTCGTCCTGCATGCTTTGGCTCAACTCTTTGGTGAGCACCCCGATGCGCGCCACTCGCATCAGTTCCTGGAACTTCGGTCCCTGGTCCAGACCCATCTGGTGCGCCTTGTGCACCATGACCAGAGCCATGCCGTATTGGGTCGCCAGTTGCTTTCGTGCCGCTGGCGCAATGGTGGGCGCCACCGTATTCACCAGTTGTTCAAACTCGGCGCGCGTTACCACGGTCTTGCAATCCGCTGCTTTGGGAGCCGATGGCTTGTCGCATAGCCCCGCAATCGTAATCACCGGCGTGCCCGGGGCAACGGTGGCCGCCTCGGTGCTCTTGGTGGCTGGCATCGCCGCTGCGCTAGCCGCCTTGGGCGGTGCCGGACGGGCCGCCGGCTGGGCTGCCTGTCCCCAGGCCGCTGTCACCAAAAACAACAGACATACAGATACCCAATGATTCCTCAAATCAGAATTCCTCCACGGCTAAATGGCTTAGGTGCACCGAGAATCCTAGCATAGAGGGGAGGGCCGGACCTCGAACCCCGATGTCCTGCTCCACCCGCAAGGTGCCAGACGGGAGCCCTCGTAGCGACGTCGAAAAGCCGTGGCCCTGCGGCTGAGGTCCGACGCCGCTCTCCACAGCTATAATGCCGCTATGTCGGGACCGCCCGCGGTTTACAGTTCGGAGTCCATGCGCGCCGAAAAGCGTGGCGTGGCCGGGAACTCCGTTGTGGCCGCTCTCGCCATTACCACCCTGAAGATCGTCGTGGGGGTAACCACCGGTAGCCTGGGCATACTTTCGGAAGCCTTGCATTCGGTGCTCGACCTGGTCGCTGCCATCATTACCTTGATGTCGGTGCGGGTCTCCGACAAGCCGGCCGACGCCGATCACCAGTACGGCCACGGCAAGGTGGAAAACTTCTCCGCCTTCATCGAGACCGGCTTGCTCCTGCTCACCTGCATCTGGATCATCTACGAAGCCGTCAAGCGGCTCTTCTTTCACCACGTCGAAATTGAACCCAGCATCGCTGCCTTCGTCGTCATGTTCATCTCCATGGCCGTGGACTTCTGGCGCTCCCGCGCCTTGGCCCGGATTGCGAACAAGTACGACAGCCAGGCGCTCGAGGCCGACGCTCTCCACTTCTCCACCGACATCTGGTCGAGCGGCATCGTGATCGTCGGCCTCTTCCTGGTCCTGTTCGGAAGAAGTTACGGCATCGGCTGGCTGCGCGATGCTGATCCCGTGGCTGCGCTCTTTGTCGCCGGCGTGGTGGTTTACGTAAGCTCGCGCCTGGCCCGCCGGACGGTGGACGCCCTGCTCGA
Source organism: Terriglobia bacterium (assembly GCA_963758435.1). Taxonomy (GTDB): domain Bacteria; phylum Acidobacteriota; class Terriglobia; order Terriglobales; family Acidobacteriaceae; genus JAIQFF01. The sequence continues at coordinate 1,010,270 of CAVWVN010000003.1, forward strand.
CGCTGCGCCCGCCGGAGTGCGAAACCAGATTGTCGCTGCGGTTTCCGCCGTCGATGGCCTGCTCGAAGTTGACCGTGTACGCATTCGCCGCGCCGGCAACCGCTACTTCGCCGATCTCTCGGTAGGCTTGGCTCGCAACGTTACCTTTCAGCGTTCCGAGCAGATGTCCGAAGCTGTAACCAGCGCCGTCCATGAGGTGCTGCCCGACGCTGATGTGATCGTGCATTCCGTCCCCCGCGCCCTGCGCACGGAAAATATTTTCGATCGCGTCCGCGCCGTGGCCACCCGCTACAACTTCAATGTCCATGACGTCAGCGTGCAGGATCTGCAGGGGCGTCTGCACGTGGAGCAGCACCTAGAACTGGACGAAAATCTCAGCCTGAAAGAGGCCCATGATCGCGTCACCGTCCTCGAATCGGAAATTCGCCAGGACGTGCCTGAAATCTCGTCCATTCTTACCCACATCGAGAGCGAGCCCGCAACCATCGAAGCCGGAGACGAACTCTTGCACGATGCCAAGCTGGAGCGGCGCCTGAAGGCGGTCGCGGCCAAGTCTTCCGAGATCCTGGACATGCACGACATCCAGATCAAACGCGTGCGCGGCCGCATCTACGTCTCCGCCCACTGCACCATGGCGGATGACCTGCCGCTGTCCAGCGTTCACGATATTTCCACCGAACTCGAAATCCGTTTCAAACAGGAGTTTCCGGAACTGTTCCGCGTCCTGATCCACCCCGAACCCAAAACCGACAACCGGAGATAATTACGCGAACCACGTAGGGGCGGGCGCCCTCGCCCGCCCGGCCGAGCAAGGCTCGGCAAAGGTTTTTGCTGTAATCTGCCAGCTTGAACGCACCAAACCGCCAACCCGTCCGCGGCTACCTTTATATCGCCGCCGCCACCTTCTTCTGGGGCATCTCGGCTACCCTCGGCCGCGCCGCCTTCACCGGCCGCATTCCCGGCCTCCACCAGGTCAACGCCATCGATCCCCTCATTCTCTCCCAGGGGCGCGCCAGCTTTTCCTTCCTCGTTCTCTTGCCCATCCTGATGCTGCTCCGGGGACGCCATAGCCTCCGCCTGCCCTCGCGTGATCTCGGCCAACTCTTTCTGATCGGCATTCTGGGTGTGGCCGCGTCCAACTATTTCTACTATCTGGCGATTCAAAGGACGAACGTTGCTACGGCGATCATCGTCCAATACACCGCTCCGATCTGGGTCTTGCTCTATACCGTCGCGCGCAGACTGCAAAAGCCCACCCTGCAGCAGGTCGCGGCGGTCGGACTGGCAGTCACAGGAATTGCTTTGGTGATTGGGGTGTTCGGTGGCGGCGGACTGCGGCTCGACGCCCTCGGCCTCTTCGCCGCCTTGCTTGCGGCCTTCTCCTTCGCTTTTTACAACATCGGCGGGCACGACATTCTGGCTCGCCGTGACCGCTGGATCGTGCTCCTCTACACCACCTGCAGCGCCTCCTTGTTCTGGCTCCTCGTCAATCCCCCCTGGAAACTCATCGCCGCTCACTATTCCGCTGCCCAGTGGCTCTTCCTGCTGCTGTTCTCGCTGATCTCCGTGCTGGCCCCCTTCGCTTTCTACTTTGCCGGCCTGCAACATCTCGAACCTACCCGCGCCATCGTGGTCAGCTGCCTGGAGCCCGTATTCTCCATCGTGATCGCGGCCATCGCGCTGGGCGAACTCATGCGCCCGCTGCAAGTCGTGGGCATAGTTTTCGTGCTGGCGGCCATCACAGTCGTGCAATTGCCCAACCGCCGCTCCGCGCCCGTCACCCTCGTCGAGCCCATCGAGTAGCTGCATTGCCCGCAATTCGTCACAGTGGTAACCTGTTAAATCGACGCGGGAGTAGTTCAGCGGTAGAACGCCAGCTTCCCAAGCTGGATGTCGCCGGTTCGATCCCGGTCTCCCGCTCCAAATGCACTTATCCTTAATTCTCCGAGGTAATTTCATGCCTGAACCGACTTATGAAGAACTCAAGGCCCGTCTGTCCGAACTCGAAAAGCAGGGTCCTCGCCGCACCGGTAGTCTGGAATTCCGGGTCAGCGAAAAGGGCGGCGTCAGCGTGTACGGCCTGGGCCGTTTTCCCGTGACCCTCTATTACGAACAGTGGACCCGGCTGCTCGAGGCCTCCGACAAACTTCGAGAATTTCTCGAAGACAACAAATCCAAACTCAAGCTCAAAGGCAACTAAGAACCGAGAACTGAAAACTGGCAACTGAATCGATCAATCCAGTCCCTGAGCCTGGCTCGAAACTCCGTACTCCATGCCCGCAGACGACATCCTCACACTCCCGCCGCCCCCAGCCGACGCCCGCCTGCCCTACGGCTCCGACCCCAATCAATTCGGAGAACTGCGCCTGCCCAAAGGCCCCGGCCCCTTCCCGGTGGTGCTGAACATTCATGGCGGCTACTGGCGTGCAAAATACGACCTGAAGCACGCCGGACACCTCTGTGCCGCCCTCACCGCCAAGGGGCTGGCGACCTGGAATGTGGAATATCGCCGGGTAGGTAATCCGGGAGGAGGGTGGCCGGGCACCTTCGAAGACGTGCGCAGCGCCTACCGCTTTGTCTCACAAATCACGCAACGCTACCATCTGGATCCCTCGAAGATGCTGGTCATGGGCCACTCCGCGGGAGGCCAACTGGCGCTGTGCCTGGCCGGGCACGAGCCCACGGTCAAGCGCGTGGTTTCTCTTGCGGGCGTGGTGGATTTGCAGCAGGCCTGGGAACTTCATCTGAGCGACAACGCGGTAGTGGATTTCCTCGGTGGTGAGCCCAGCCGCGTACCCGAGCACTACCGCGAAGCCGATCCCATGCAACTGAGGATTTCTTCAGCCACGCAGTGGCTGATTCACGGCGCCGCCGATGACACCGTACCGCCGTTTTTCAGCCGCAACTACACTGAGCAAAAGAAAAAGCGCGGCGAAAACGTGCACTATCTGGAAATCTCTACCGCCGGACACTCTGACCTGATCGATCCCCGCTCCAACGCCTGGCCCAAGGTGGAAGGTACGGTGCTGCACCTGATCGAGACGTAACCGTCGTTGGTCGTTCGGCCCTTGGTCGTTGGCCAAACCTCAAGGCCGGCGGTCGCGAGTCTTTGAATTGGCCAACGACCAAGGGCCAACGACCAACGACTGACGACCGCTTCACGCACAATTCCGCAACACCAGCGCCGAATTCTTCGATCCAAACGCAATGCAGTTGCACACCGCGTGCTCGATCGCTTTCTTCCGCCCCACGTCGGGAACGTAGTCGAGGTCGCATTCCGGGTCCCGCGTCTCCAGGTTGATGGTCGGCGGAATCTGCCCGTTCTGCATGGCGACAATCGTGGCCGCCACTCCCGCCGCGCCGCACGCTCCCTGGGGATGCCCGATCTGCGATTTCAAAGCGGACATCGGCACCCCTCCCGCGTGTTCGCCCAGCACCAGCTTTAACGCCCGAGTCTCGATGCGATCATTCAACTGGGTCGAAGTCCCGTGCAGATTCACGTAGTCCACATCGCTCGCCCCGATCCCCGCTTCTTTCATCGCCAGACCAATCGCTCTCGCCGGCTCCTCGCCGCATTCCTGCAACCGCACGCGATGAAACGCTTCGCAGGTCGAACCATAGCCGGCAATCTCTGCCAGCATCCTGGCTCCACGCGCGCGTGCATGCTCGTATTCTTCCAGCACAAACATCCACGATCCTTCCGCCACCACAAAGCCGTCCCGGTCCACGGAAAACGGTCGCGAGCCGCGCTCCGGCGCGTGGTTCCAGGAGTCGGTAAGAATTTTCATCAGAATGAATCCCTTGACGATGCCCAGCGAGATGGGCGCGTCGGCCCCGCCGCTCAGTACCAGATCGAGCCTCCCCGACTGGATTTGCCGCACCGAGTATCCGAAGCCGTCGGTTGACGAAGTGCAACCGGTGGTCACTACATGACTGGGCCCGCGCAACCCGAAGCGCACGCTCAGTTCGCTCGACAACGTACCCATCACTCCCGTGGGCACGCAGAACAGACTCATCTGTTTGTATTGCTCGTGAAAAAATAACCGGTACTGTTCTTCGGTAAATTCCTGAGATCCGCCGCCCGACCCCAGAATCACGCCGAAGCGCCGCTTCTGTTCGAGCGGCAGGGAAGCGGCGTCGATCCCCGCCGTTCGCAAGGCTTCAGTCGCGGCCGCCAGGGCCAGCGGCAAGACCCGGGACACATGTTTTCGTTCCCGCTTTTCCACCCAGGCAAGTTCGTCGAAGTCCTGGACCTCACCGGCAATCTGTACCTGAATTTCTGAAGGATCGAAACGAGTGATCCGCCGAATGCCGCTTCGCCCCTGGAGAATTGCATCCGAGAACGCAGCGTTCCCCACGCCGTTGGGGCTCACTGCTCCCATGCCCGTGATCACCACGCGTCGCTTCACTCATCCACCTCGATGGTCGGTCTGGATCGTGCCCAAGAACTATATATTGAACCCAAAGCTCCATGGCCAATAATCTGAGAACCGAGAACTAGAAACTTCCAAAACCTGGCTTCCGAAACCCACTCCAGCCTGGCTAGAAATCGCCACTCCAAAGCCGCGGATGGACTGCTCACACCGCCTGAAAAACCGTCCCTCAACGCGAAATTGGCTGAATTGCTTGGATGCGGCCAGGAGAGAATGTGGCCCATCGTGGCAGGAATTTAATAGCCGGTACAGAATTGAAAATGCATGGGGTCCCGAGTTTTGCCCTTCCAGTCACCGCCCCACTCAAATCCCGCGCAGCGAAAGATCTCAACCAACTCGGGATCCATGTCCCCGTCGGATCCCTGCGGGTTGGTCGCCGGATTCAGATCAATCGCGATGCCCCAGCTGTGGGTTGACAGTTTGCTGCCGGTCCGCTGGGGGCGATAGGCAAAGCAGCCGCCGAAACTCGCGACTCTCGTCTGCAAACCGCTCTGCTGGACGCTGGTGAAAACCGATGCATAGATCCCAGTCATTCGACGATGGCAGGTCATCTGGGTGATGGTTCGCGACAGGTCCCAAGCCAGCCGGAGCGGAAACGGCAGGTTCACTCTCGCCAGGAAATCTGCCTCCCAACGAGGGTCAAGTTCGCCATCGGTCCCGACATATTCGTGGATGTCCCCGAAGGTCGCGATGATTTCGTTCAATCCGTGCGGGACTGGCATCAACGGCTCGATCTCTGTCGTGCCTGGCGGTCTTTCCATGTGCACTATTCCTCTTCGCGAGGTCCAACATCGGCACTGCCGTATAATTGCGAGTTCCAAACGGGGGAAGATTTTGGCCTACGAAGATCTGCGAGATTGGATCGCGGCGCTGGAGCGCGCGGGTGAACTGAAGACAATTCACACGGAAGTGGATCCAATTCTCGAGATCACGGAAATTACCGACCGCGTGAGCAAAAATGTCAGGCGCGGGCGTCGGCCCGGCAGCCCGGCGGGCCTGCTCTGCTTTTTAAAAACATCAAGGGCCATCCCGGAGCGCAAGTCCTGATCAATCAGTTCGGCTCCGCCCGCCGCATGAACCTGGCTCTGGAAGTTGACGCCCTCGACCAGGTGGCCGACCGCATCCGGGCTTTCATGGACGTGAAATCTCCGCAGGGTTTTCTGGACAAAGTAAAGATGCTTCCCATGCTGGCCGAAATGGGAAAGTTCTTTCCCAAGACCGTGGCCACGGGCCCGTGCAAGGAAGTCATCAAGCGGGATAATTTCTCGCTGCTCGATTTCCCTATCCTGCAATGCTGGCCCAAAGACGCGGGCCGTTTTATCACGCTGCCTTGCGTGGTCTCCCGCGACCCCAGGACGGGCAAGCGCAACGTCGGTATGTACCGCATGCAGATCTACGACGAGCGCACCACCGGCATGCACTGGCAGCGCCAGAAACGTAGGCGCGGAACACTACCGCGAGGCGCTACGCACAGCGGCCCAAGTCGAGGTGGGCGCAAGAGTCCCCGCCCGTGCCCGCGCCGCGGTCGATGTCATGGCCCGAACTTCAGGCGGATCAGTCCTGATCGAGGGCGACCGCCCCCGCGGCAAGATGGAGGTCGCGGTTGCCATCGGCACCGATCCTGCCCTTACTTTTTCCGCGATCGTTCCCGCGCCGCCCGATGTGGAGGAATATCTGATCGCCGGCTTTCTCCGTCAGAAGCCGGTTGAGCTGGTGAAGTGCGAAACGGTTGACCTCGAAGTTCCTGCTGGCGCGGAGATCGTCCTCGAAGGCCACGTCCACCTCGACGAACTCCGCAGCGAGGGCCCGTTCGGCGATCACACGGGCTATTACTCGCTCGAAGATCTTTACCCCGTCTTTCACGTATCCTGCATCACGCACCGCAAAAATCCTATTTACTCGACGACCATCGTGGGCAAGCCGCCCATGGAAGATGGCTGGATGGGCAAGGCGGTCGAGCGCATCTTTCTTCCGCTGATGCGGCTGACCATTCCGGAACTGGTGGACATCAACCTTCCGGTCGAAGGCATCTTTCACAACCTGATGCTGGTGTCGATTCGCAAATCCTATCCCGGCCAGGCGCGCAAGGTGATGAACGCCATCTGGTCGCTGGGCCAGGCCATGTTCACGAAATGCATCATCGTGGTCGATGAAGACGTGAACGTGCAGGACATCGGCGAGGTCACGCTCAAGGTGTTGAACCACATCGACCCGGAGCGCGATATTCAGTTCACGCTGGGCCCGGTAGATTCGCTGGACCATTCCTCGCGGCTGCCCAACTACGGCTCGAAGATGGGCATCGACGCCACCCGCAAATGGCCCAGCGAAGGCTTTGCCCGCCCCTGGCCCGACGAAATCCTGATGGACGAAAAGACCAAGGCACTGGTCGACAGGAAGTGGAAAGACCTGGGCCTGGAATAGCGGCCGTTCGTCACGAACCACTTTAGGGCGGACCCTTATTCGTCCGGGACGAGCGAGGCTTTGCGGCGCTTGCGCGCCGCCGCACGAGCGGGGCGCTCGCGCCTACATCAGTGTCCCAGGGCACTGGAGCGGTCGAGATCGGGATTCGCTGGTTCTGCTTTCATCAAGTCCCAAGCTTCGCGATATCTTTCGTAAACGCCCCCCCTTTTGCTTCCGAAAGGGACCAAGTACAGACGGGTGCGGGCCGCGACAACCGCGACCGGGAGCACATACCATGCATCCTCGGCGACAATGTATACGACCAGAATGTCGATTTCTTCAGCCGTGTATGGCGTCTTTTTCTTGCCTCCGATGCTCCGGCATACATTTACCGAATACTTAGGAACTCGCGCCACATACGTGGATTTGACTTGTACGCGCCAAAATTTTTTCCCTGTATCCAGGACAAAATCATAGCGTTCGCTCTCTCCCCAGGGCTTGGCGACGCCGAATCCCAGGCCGGCGGCCTTGAGCATGAAGTGCATCTCGGCCAACTCTCCCCGCTGTTTATCAGTGCCTTTCTGTGGCTTACCCTTTTTGTCCCGCCCGGCGCGCTGCCCGGCGGGAACTTCCGCGCTGTTTTCCATGGCCCCAACTAAAGAGGCGCGGCGATGGCCCGCGCTTCTTCTTCCCGGGAGCGCACATTTCAGGTGCGCTTGCCCGGCGTGGGTAGGGCACGCATTTCGGATGCGCCGGGGCATTTCTCAAACCGCGCCGGCAACAGCCTTCGGCTGCTCACGGGGCAGGCTCCTGAAAGCCGTGTCCTTTAGAGCTGCAGCCGTTTCGAGTTTTCCTGGGCAAAATTTAAGGCGACTGGGAAACCCGTGATCGCGTCCCCGCATTTGCCGGTGGCCGGCACGCCCAAACAAAGAAAAAGGCGCGAGCTCGTCGCCCGCGCCTGATATTTACTTTCTGGTTATAGGATAGCAGTTTGAGCAGGGGGAATGGGACAGGGTGGGCCAAAGTATTGTGTCCAGCGAATGAAGGGGTTGAGGGGAAACGGGGCGGGGGAGGGGATTGACAGGCTCATGGAGGCGCGGGCGTCCGCGCGTGCCAGGGTGGGAAGAGGAGATTCAACGAGCACTCACACTTAGGCGCGTTGGGATTGCATCGCAGCCACCAGCGGAAGCCATGTTACCATGGCCACACCCGTCCTTGCAAAAACGCAAGGGTGGGGCAGCCTTGCCACCGAACTGCCCCACTCAAGCCAAAGTCGGGCTTGAGTGGACCACCCGTCCGGGTCTCCTGTACGCTTTGCCTGGACGGGCACCCCCCCGGGAGTCAGGATGCACTTGTAGCTTGAGGCGGAGCCACCACCCGGGCGCTGCCGACGATTTCAATCAGGGAATCGCCCGGAATCCATTCGAGAGCCATGCAGGCGCGGGACGGGGCTTTGCCGGGAGAGAAATAGGTGCCGTAGATCTTGTTCAACGCGTCGTACTGCGCCTTGTGCGCGTCGAAACGGGCCTTGCCGGTGGGCATGGGAACAGTGTCGGCGAGAGGCAGACAAAGAAAGACGGTGAGATGGATGATGCTGTCCATGGTGCAGCCGGCCCGCTCCACCGACTTTTTGAGCGCATCCATGGTGCGGGTGACGTGCTTTTCGAAGGGATCAGTTACAAGCACGTGATCGTCTTTGGGATAGCCGTCATTGGAACCCGTACCCGAGAAGTAGAAGATGCCATCATAAGTGTGATTGCCGCTGCCGGAACGACGGGGTGCATCGCCCGCGGGTGCGCCGCCGGGGGCGGGTGCGGCCGAGGGAGTTTGCTGAGCAAAGAGTTTCGTCGCGCCGGTTACGAGAGCTGTCATGGCCGCGATCTTGCCAAAGAAACTGCGTCGAGTGTTGATTTTCATAGTTCTCCCTCGGAGCTTTGTGTGCGGAATGCAAGACTGACAGTAAGCGTTAACACCCTCGTCATGCATCACTGAAACGTATTGCAGGCGGCGATCGATCCGTTCTGGAAGCCGCGCTGGAACCACTCCGTGCGTTGCGCTGAACTTCCGTGGGTGAAAGTTTCGGGATTGACCGTGCCGCGGGACATGCGCTGGATGCGGTCGTCACCAACCGCAGCGGCCGCCTTCAGGCCCGAATCCACATCGCCGGGGTCGAGGAGGTTGCGCTGCTCGGTGGAGTGGCCCCAGACGCCGGCAAAGCAGTCTGCCTGCAGTTCCAGAGCTACCGAAAGCTGGTTGGCTGCCTCCGGGTTTCTTTGCTGTGCGGCCCGCATCCTGGCCTCGATGCCCAGGAGCTTCTGCACGTGGTGTCCAATTTCGTGGGCCAGCACGTAGGCTTGAGCAAATTCTCCGGGGGCGCCGAAGCGTTGCTTCAACTCATCATAAAAACCGAGATCGATATAAACCTTTTCATCCTCGGGACAGTAGAACGGGCCGGTGGCGGACTGGGCCATGCCGCATCCGGAATCGTAGGCGTCGCGAAACAAAACCAGCTTGGCGTGGCGGTAGGGCACACCCTGCTGCGGCAGGATTTGGCTCCAGGTGTTCTGCGCGTCGTTCAAAACGAATGTAACGAAATCCACCAGCGGCTGTTCCTGCTGGTCGCGCGCGGGATCGGATTGCGTGGCCGTTGTGCCCGTGTCCGTGGACCCGGTGCTCACCAGTGACAGGAAATCGCGTTTGAAGACCAGGCTCAGGATAAACAGGATGACGATGCCGCCCAGGCCCAGGTGAATTCCTCCCGGGCGAAAGCCACCGCCACTCTCGGAGCGGCGGTCTTCTACGTCGTCACTGCTTCCACCTGGGGTCCAGCGCATGCTTTGCTCCCGACTAAGCTTCCGCGGTCAAGTTCAACAACCAAGAGTCAAGACAACACTTAGAGTCAAGACCAACAAGCAAGGTCAAAGGCGTCGGACAGAGCCTGCACTGAGCGAAGTCGAAGGGAGTGTCCGACCCACACATGCGCTCATGTGGTCTTGGGGCGGATCATGTGATAGAGGGCAAGCAGGACGATCGCGCCCACGACCGACATGATGAAGCCTGCGGCCTGTCCTTCCTGATACCAGCCCAGGGCTCGACCGGCATAAGTTGCGACCAGAGATCCTGCGATGCCGATCAGTATGGTGACGATGAATCCGCCCGGATCTTTACCCGGCATGAGAAATTTCGCTACCGCTCCGACGACCAGACCGATCAGCAGTGTCCATAGGAGATGCATATCGTTTTCCTCCCAGGTGATTCTATGTGGGGCGGAGACTTTTGTCCGACGTTTTTTGACTTGGTCTATAAAACATCGAAACCGAAGTCAAAATCAAGAACGGCGGACAAGAGTGTCCGCCCCACACGGACGGTTAAGCAGCAGCCGGAATGACCAGCTTCTGGCCAACCTTGATCTTGTCGGGATCCTCCAGGTTATTGGCCTTGGCGATGACGGGATATTTGTTGGCATCGCCGTAGAAATGCTTGCTGATTTTCGACAGGTTGTCGCCCGGTTGCACGGTGTAGTCCTGCGCTCCCTGGCGGGCCTGAATGTCGTGTTTCAGATCGGAAAAAGTTGGATCGACAGCCTTGATTGCGTCCCAGATGCGGTTCTTGCTGGCCTCTGAAACCGCCGTCGCCTTCAGGTGAAGCTGGTTGCCGTCCAGGTTCAGGTTTTGCAGCTCTGCGCCTTCCTGTTGAAGCTTAGTCAGAACCGGCTGGTATTTTTGCTTGAGTTGCTCGAATAGATCAGGCATGTGTTTCTCCTCTCGAAACGACTATTAAACGGCTGGGTTGCGCCACACTTAGCGTCCCCTTGTAGATTTGCCAGGGAACCTCGTAGGACGGAAACGATATACCCCTACGGCTGTGCAATACAACTGTGTGGAGCGGGAGCCCTCGGCTCGCGAGCCTTCACCTCAACAGCCGCGGGCGAGGGCGCCCGCGCCACACAAGCAGGTCCCTTTCGGTATACTAGGAGGGATGCCAGTGCTTCAGAACATCGCGGCCATTGCCAAAGGGCTGAGCATTACCTTTCGGGAGATGTTTGAGCCCACGGTGGTGGAGAACTATCCTGACGGGCCTGGTCCGCTGAAGGGGGCCAAGTTTCAGGAACGCTACCGAGGTGTGCACGTGCTGCAGCGCGATGAGAATGGTCTGGAAAAGTGCGTGGCCTGCTTCCTGTGTGCGGCCGCTTGTCCTTCCAACTGTATCTACATTGAGGCGGCGGAGAACACGGCCGAGGCGCGGGTGAGCGGAGCGGAGCGCTACGCCAGGGTTTATAACATTGACTACAATCGATGTATATTCTGCGGCTACTGCGTGGAAGCCTGTCCCACCGACGCCATTACCCACGGACACGGGTTCGAGATCGCAAGTTTCAATGCCAGCAACCTGGTGTACCGCAAAGAGCAGATGCTGGCCCCCATGCCGGGTTCCGCAAGTACTGGCCGTACAACGGAGGGGTCGCGACCGACCTGCTCTACCACAAGCTCGCCCCCTGCTCCTGGCGATCGTCGGCCCGACGGCAGCGGCCGGCCCGCGTCACGCCGGGGGGGCTGGACGTAGAAGAAACGGACGGCGACAATGCCGGACACCCCTCCTGACCATCGACTACCCGAGCGAGTCTCGGTCTTCCTCGTGAGCACGCTAACGAAGCGACTCGCAGCCCCCCGACCGGATCTACGGCGAGCACGGGACGATCGACCTGGGAGGGGCGCGCCGTCCTGCGGGCCAACAGCGAGTTCGTCGACGAGTTCAAGGCCAAGAACGGCGGCCAGGCCGAGGCCAAGCTCACGACGAATCCCGCCCCGACATGGTCGGCAGTTTCCTCCAGGTGATGGGGCGGGAGCCTCCACTGCAACGTCGACCTCGGGCGCGGCCACGATGGTGGCCATCAAGCTCGGCGTCAAATCCTCCGCCAGCGGAAGACCATGGAACTGGACCCGAGCGGTGGAGACTCATCGGTTCATGCATTCTCCCGTCAGGTCAGGCTTTCCAGCCTGACCCTGGCCGCGTCAGGCTGGAAAGCCTGACCTACTTTCCGGAGCGATCACCATGCGATTGACAACACGTCGCACGGTCCTCAAGGGGGGGGCTGTCGGGACGGCTGCTGGCCCTGGTGGAGTCCAGACCAAGGGTTCCGCGGAGAAGCGATTGGTCGTGGGCCTGATCGGCGCGGGGGTACGGGAACGGGAGCACCTCCGCCTCCTGGCGAGCTCGCAAGGACGTGGAGGTCGCCTATGTCTGCGACGTCGATGCAGCGGCGGCTCGCCGAGGCGCAGGGATCGTCGCCTCGGGTCGGGGAAGGCGCCGAAGGCCGTGTCGGACCTCCGCCGGATCCTCGACGACCGGGACGTGGACGCGGTCTGGATCGCGACGCCCGACCACTGGCACGCGCCGGCCGCGATCCTGGCCCTCGACGCGGGCAAGCACGTCTACGTCGAGAAGCCGTGCTGCCACAACATCCGCGAGGGGCGGCTGATGGCCGAGGCGGTCGCCCGATCGGGCAAGCACCTCCAGGTCGGCACCCAGAGCCGCAGCACGGCCGTGCGTCCAGGACGCGATCGAGCGGATCCGCGGCGGGGCGATCGGCGAGGTGCTGGTCGCCAAGGCCTGGAACAGCCAGCGCCGGCGGTCGATCGGCAAGACGAAGCCGTCATCAGCCGCCGCCCGAACTGGACTTCGACCTCTGGGTCGGCCCCGCGCCGGTGGTCCCGTACCGGTCGAACCTGCTGCCCGGCATCTGGCGATGGTGGTACGACTTCGGCTGCGGCGACATCGGCAACGACGGCGTCCACGACATCGACGTCGCCTGCTGGGGCCTGGGCGTCTACGCCCATCCCAGCCGGGTCGCCTGCCTGGGCGGCAAGTCGTTCTTCGACGACGACCAGCAGTTCCCCGACACGCAGTACGCCGTCTTCGAGTATCCCGACGCGGCCGGCCCGGGCAAGGCCAAGCAACTGATCTTCGAGCAGCGGATCTGGTCGCCTTACGTGCAGGAGGGCTACGAGAACGGTGCCGCGTTCTACGGCACCGAAGGGGTGCTGATCATCGGCCACTCGGTCGGCTGGACCCTGTACGGCCCCGGAACAAGAAGATCGCCGAGCGCACCGGCCCGGCCGACCTGGCGGCACACCACCAGAACTTCCTCGACTGCGTGCGCGGCGAGTCGAAGCCAGCCCAACGCCGACGTCATGGCCGGCCATCGTGCCGCCGACGCTGGTCCACCTGGCCAACATCGGGGCACGGGTCGGGCGGGTCCTCCATTTCGATCCGCGATCCGAGACGATCATGGGCGACCCCGAGGCCGCGGCGATGGTCGCCCGCCGCTATCGCGAGGGACACTGGGCGGTCCCCAGAGAGGGAGTCTGATCCGTAGCCGTAAAAGCGGCGTGATCTGACCGGCGACCTCGAGTCGCGCCGATCAGCCGACGGTCAGCGGATGCGCGGCGCGCTCGGCCAGTGGCAGCGTCACCAGGCCGCCGCGGCCGTGCGAGGCGTAGCAGGCCAGGACCATCTCGATCGCGGTCCGGCCCGCCCTCGCGTGGGTCCGCGGCTGCGTGTCGGTCTCGACGGCGTGGATCAGGTCGGCGACGATCGCCCGGTTGCCGGCGACCAGGTCATTGCTGCCGCGCGGCTCGGGCTGGCCCTCGCCGGCGCCGGTGATCGGGGTCCACTCTCGAGCCGGTGGCCGTCCAGGTGGGGTCGTCCAGGAGGAAGGCCGGGCGGCATCCAGCCGGTGCTCATCCAGATGCAGCCCTTCGAGCCGCAGATCGTCAGACCGAACCGCCGGCCGGGCTCCCTGGGCCGTGCGCTGGCGAAGTGGGCGACGACCGGAGCTGTCCTGGAAGCCGAACATCGCATCGACCCGGTCGCCGGCCAGCGGCCCGATTCCCTCGGCACCTGGCCGGACCTGGCCGGGCCGACCGGCGGCCCTCGTCGGTCACGCGGGCGAAGCACCAGGCCGGCTCGCCCAGCAGGTCGTGGCAGAGGTCGAGGATGTGGACGCCCAGGACCATGAGGTCCTCGCCGCCGCCCCGGCGGTCCTCCTTGCCCCGGCCCCGCAGCTCGAGGACCTCGCCGATCGCCCCGTCCGCGATCAGCGCCTTGATCCGCTCGTAGCGCGGGCTGTACCGCGTCTGAAACGCCATGCGCGAGCTTGACGTGGGAACGCTCGCAGGCCGCGACGATCGCGTCGCACGAGGCCAGGTCGGGGGCCAGCGGCTTCTCGCAGAAGACTGCCCAGCACGCCCTGCTCGGCACAGGCCAGGATCATGTCCTTGTGGCCATCGAGCCATCGCGGCGCGACCACGACGAACTGGGGCTTCTCCCGCTCCAGCATCGCGCGATAATCGCCGTAGGCGCTTCTCGACCCCGAGACGCCTCGCCGCGGCCGCCCGGCCCGGGATCCTCGTCGGCCACCGCGACGACGCGAAGCTGGGGTTGTTCAGCACCGCGACATCCAGGCCGTGACCGTAGTCGCCCCGGCCCGTCCGGCCGATGACCGCCGTGCGATAAGGGGACTTCGAGCACGGGCACAGCCTCCTCCGGTGACGGACCGGAACTCCTGAGAGGGAACGGGAGAGCGGGGTCGCAGCAGGCTCCCCATGATGTCGCAACTGCCTATCTTTGCCGCGAGCCCGCTGCCAGGGAATGGATCTTCCGGTCGCGCGCACTTCCTCACGCCACTTACGTTACTCTTTGTTCGGAGTCCGCCGAAAGATGCGTGGCGGGTCAGGGGCCAACCGGCATCGCGATCCTGAGATGACTCCAGTTGAAGGTCTGCGGAACGAGTCCGCCACGAGTCTCGACCGCGGCCCCGGTCGAGCGGGCGGACGGCCATCGTAGAGTCACATCCGTTTGCGATCACAACTCCAAAGAGGCGACAACCATGGGTGAAGCCGTACACAAATCCAAGAAGTCGTGCCCGCGCTGAACGACAGGCTGGAGGACCGTACGGTCCCGAGTCTATGGGCTTCGGGATTCTTCACCTCGCAAGTGGCCAGCTTCCACGGCGGCTTCGGGCAGCGGGGCGGCTTCCTTGGGCGGCAGGACTTGCGCCGTGGGTTCGGCGGGCACGGTGGCAGCAACCTCGGCGGCACCACCCAGCCGGCAGCGGCGCGGCATCGACGAGCACGCTCAAGCAGGACGCCCGGCTCGTGCAGCAGGGTTCCAGGCCCTCAACTCGAGTTTCCTGTCCGCGACGCCGCGCTGCGGAAGACGGCGACCACCACGGGGGGCCGACGCAGGCGGGGCTGGACGCCTATAACTCGGCGATCGCCTCGGCGATCACGACGCTCAACTCGTCGATCAGCGCGGCCCTCGGCAACCTCGCGAGCACGGCACCGCGCTGATCTCGACGATCGAAAGGCTACACCGCGACCCTCCAGACCGAATGCAGAGCACCGGCGGCGGCCTTGGCCAGCTCCACCGATCGGTCGTGCTGTCGCTCAAGCAGGAGGCCATTCTTATATCCGCAATGCTCAGAATCAGTCGACCAGCGCGATCCTTACGAACCAGCCCTCGGGAGCCTCAACTCGGCGACGGTGCAGACGTACAACCAGGCTGCGAACACCGCCTATCAGGCATTCGACCTGTCGATCAGTAACGCCAAGCAGACAGCGATCTCGGCCGGCGCTCCGCTCGACAGCGCGGCGGTGACGTCTGCCGTGTCGACACTCCAGACGGCCCTGACCTCGCCATCACGGGCCTGGGCACGCCGTTCACGTCGAGCACGTACAACCCGACCTCGACCGTGACAACCCAGTTGTCGATCCTCGAGAGTCAGTTGCTCGCCATCGTCGCGCCGACGGCCGGCAGCGACTCCTCGGCGCGTAGTGTTTCGCGGCGGTCTCCTCGGTCGTATCGACGAATCTGAACACGGTCAACCAGACGGTCGCGACCCGATCCAGGACTACAACGACAGCCTCGTCTGAGGTTGAGATCGAGCCCGGGGCGTGCGGCATCGGCATTTTCGTAATCGGACGCTCCCGGGGTCGACTCCTGCGGCCATCGAACGTGATGGCCCGCGTCAAGTCAGGCGAACATCTCGACAACAGGCCGGCCGCTGTTGATCCGCAGCGGTCGGCCGACGGGGTCGGCGGACCTCGGTGGCCGGGTCGATGCCGAGGGCGTGGAGGATCGTGGCGCCGAGGTCGTCGGGGCTGACGGGGTCGCGGGCCGGGTAGGCGGCCCAGCGGTCGGAGGCCCCGTGGACCGGGCCGCCGCGCGATGCCGCCGCCGGCCAGGGCGGCCGAGTAACAGCGCGGCCAGTGCTCGCGGCCGGCGTTGGCGGCGGTGATCGTCGGGTTGCGGCCGAACTCGCCGACCCAGACGACCAGCGTCTCGTCGAGCAGGCCGCGGGCGTCCAGGTCGTCGAGCAGCGCGGCGAAGCCCCGGTCGGCGGGGGGCATGAGGCGGTTCTTGAGCTGGTTGAAGTTGTCGCCGTGCGTGTCCCAGAAGTTCTGCTGATCGTCGTGCCAGTTGACCGTCACCAGGCCGACGCCGGCCTCGACCAGCCGGCGGGCCAGCAGCAGGCACTGGCCGTGGATGTTGCGGCCGTAGCGGTCGCGGAGCCGCGGGTCCTCGCGGTCGATCTGGAAGGCGCCCGCGGCCTCGGCCGAGGTGAGCGAGTCGAGCGCCCGGGCCTGGAAGTCGTCCCAGGGGCGGGGCCGGTCCGGAGCGTCCGAGTGATCGCCGGTCGCGAGCAGGGCCCGGCGGTCGTCGAGCCGATCGGCGTGATCCCCTCGGGCAGGCCGAGGCCGGCGACGCGGAAGTCCGGGGCGTTCGGGTCGCCGTCGATCCGGAACGGGTCGTAACGCCTTGCCGAGCCAGCCGCCGTGCTGGCCCGGCGCCTTGCCGCCGGGCGCGGCCGGGTGCGCGACCGTCCAGGGCATCGTCACCGCCGGCGGCAGCGACCCCGCGCTCGGCCGGACCTTGGCGACCAGCGAGCCCAGGTGCGGCCAGTCGTTGGGCGACGGGCCGGCGGCGTCGGAGTGCGGCGTCGGGGCCAGGTGCCCGGTCAGAGCGCGGTGCGCCGTCGAGAGGTGCGTGGGGTCGTCGTGGTTCATCGACCGGACGATCGCCAGCCTGTCCGTCTGCGGCCGCCAGCAGCGGGAAGTGCTCGCTGATCCGGACGCCCGGCGTGCGCGTGGCGATCGTGCGCGAACTGCCGCGGATCTCCGCCGGGGCATCGGGCTTCGGGTCCCACGTGTCGAGCTGGCTGGGCCCGCCCCACATGAAGATCAGGATGCACGACTTCGCCCGCCCGAACCCGGTCGAATAGAGGGGGTTGATCCCCGGGCCGCCGGGCGCGGGCTTGGAACAGGCCGGGCAGTCCCAGGCCGGTGAGGGTGAGGGCACCCGCCCGTACCGCCTCCCTCCGAGTCGGCAGGTCCGTACGGAAAAAACTGGGGCACAGGTCCGTCTTCGGCCTCATCGGCAAGCTCCTCGGCACCGCCCGCCGGCATGGTCGCCCGCGATGTTCGACTAATATCCAACACTTCGTCTAGGCAAACTTTACCAGGCGGGCCAGATCGTGTCCACCACGAGGACGTGGGCCAACGGCGCCCTGCTTACCAATCGCCGGTTGCTTTCGCAACGTCAGCCTGGGAGGGG
>CAVWVN010000004.1:0-848399 GCA_963758435.1 Terriglobia bacterium
GCCCCGCTCGGATCCGGTTCGAATTGGGCGTTCGGCTCTTCATTTCGACTCCTGGTCAGTTCTCTGGATTACAAAACTTCAGATTTGCTTTTGAGCGGCTCGACCCATTTCCAATCCGGCCGCCAAGGACGCCAGATCACCACGAGGCGGACGCCTCCATCGTGAGAGTGTGATGGCGTAGATTGCCTCTAACTGTTGCGCCACACAGTCCCACGACATTTCGCTTTCCACCCGCTCCCGGTTGTACCGTCCCATCTGTACGCGTTCCTGGGGATGCCGCAGCAGGCACATCAGGGCCTGGGCCAAAGCATCCGGATCTCCTGCTGGTACTCTTGATCCGCCGCCCTGGTGCACCAGATGAGGCAGGGCACCGCAGTCAGTCACAATAAGGGCCCGGGCACAGCCCATGGCTTCCACCACGGTGGTTCCGTAGGGTTCGCCAGAACGAGGGCAGACAATAGACGCTGCAGTTCCGATAAAGCCCGGGCGTCTCCGCTCGCTCCTGATGACCAAGGAACTCCACCTGGCGGGCACAGTCCAGGTCGGCAACGCGCCGCCTCACTTCGGCCAGGTCGGAACCGCTGCCAGCCACTCGCAAGATGCAATCTGGAAATTCAGCCGCAACCCTCCGAAAGGCTTCCACCAAAGTGAAAATGCCTTTGCGCTTCAGAACATTTGCCAAAAACAGGATTGAGGGTTTCTGCTGTTCGGCCTGCATCCTTTCCGGAGAGTCCCATCCTGCGAGCGGCGAAAAGAGGTCAGTGTCGATGCCATGAGGAATCAGGTGGATGCGATTCTGCACTGCTTCCGGATCCGGTAGCCGGTTCCAGGCTGCCGGCGTGGTGAGCAGCAGGGCGTCAGCCCGACGCTGCTGCATGGCGGCGATCAGGTCGCGCCCTCGGGCCACGGTCCGCGCCCTCCAACCGCCGCCCGCGGTCAACCCATCCGGGTCATCCGGCCACCGCGCTACGTACGTGCCCAGCACCAGCGGCAGCCCGGACCCGGTGAGAGCAAGGCTGACCCCGGTAAAGACAGGATTCAACTGGTGGACCAAATCAAAGTGTTGAGATCCCTGCAGATCGCGCAGCAGGCGGCGCACGCGAAACATGTACTCCAGGCGTGACCGCATACCCCGCGCCCCCTTGAGGGGGATTACGTACAGTGTGATATTCGGGTGCAGGGCTTCACGCAGTTCTACCCGCTGGGCCGCGACATGAAGGCGGTGTCCGCGCCGCGCCAGGCTGGTAATGAAGCCGTGCGCGATCAAGCCGTCCCCATGAGGAAGATGATCGGTGAGCAAGTCCGAGCAGTGAGGCACGAATATATTTAACGGGCGCAGCATCAGTCTGCCCCCTCGACGGCAACCAGCCGCCCGCGCCGAAAACGCTCGAAACCTCTTCCGATTGCATCAGCGGCAAAGCGCAAGTCCTCAAACTTGGGCAGAAGGTGTGGCACCGGCATTTTGAGAAAGACGGGAAAGCTGGCCAGAACAAATATGAAGCGCGCGACGGTTGAGCAAAGCAGCGCCGCTCCCGCGCCCGCAATGCCGAAACGCGGTATCAGCACGAACATCAGGGGTACCGTCAGGGCGAGCCCTGCGACCTGCAGGGCGGTGACGATTCCCGGGCGTCCCATCGCCATGAATGCCTGAGACAGCACCAGGGTCGCGCCGGACAGCACGACTTCGAGGACCAGGATGCGCAGCACCGTATTGGCGCCACGGTATTCTTTTCCGTACAGCAGACTCAATACCTGCGGGCCGAGAGCCACAATGCCAATGCCGGCGAGCGTAGCCAGCACCGTACTCATCCGCATGGCGCGGCTGGTCATCTGGCGAACTTCCTCGGGCAGGCAGCTCACCGCCTTGGGAAACAGGACCATCACCACAGAAGCGTGGAACGCGTTGAGCATGCGAGAGAGACTCAGCGCCACCACGTACGTTCCCATCAGGTTCGGTTCCAGTAAACGCACCACCAGCGCCTGGTCCACATAAAGCGCCATCGTGCCGCAAAGATCGATGCCATACGACCGGATTCCGTAAGTAAACAAATGCCGGGCAGACTCGCGAAACGACGCCAGGGTCGGCCGGAACATTTTCGCCAGCCGTGATGCCATCCACACCAGGGGAACGATTCCAACCGGCACGTAGGCCAGGGCGGCACTGAAGGGCGTCATGGAATGAGTTGCGAGAAGGGCGATCAGCCACAGCAGGGTCATGGCCGGAGACCAGATCAGAAGCTTGTTGGACGCGGCAAAATCTCCGCGACTCTCGAGCGCGGCCCGCCCCACCACCAGCAGGGAAGTGAGCGGCGCGCTCAGCAGGAAGATGCGCGCAAAAAGAATGACCCGTGGCTGATATTGTGGAATCCAGGCAGGCATGAACAACATCCCGAGCAGCGCGGCTGTCCCGCCGCTCAGAACCGCCAGCAGAAGGGCCGCGCCCATCAGCTGGGACTGCTTTCCGGGATTGCGCCTGAGTTGGAAGGTCAGAGCGCTGGGCACGCCCAGGCTCAGCGCACTGGCCAGGAACACCGGCCAGAGGATCATCGCCGCCAGCTCGCCGCGGCCCGCCGGACGCAGCGCGCGTGCGGTAATAATGCCGGTCAAGGCATTGATCCCGATAATCATGACCTTGGCTGCGACTGACTGGATCACGGCAAATATCGAACTCATCTTGCGCCTGGTCTTGCGGCCAGCCGCCGGCCCATCGCCAACGCGGTGAATCCAGGCCCGAAGCGCCAACCGGCACGGGGTCCGCAGTCACGCCCACAGCCTTCAGGCGCGAAAGCGACCCAACTTCATCCCCGACGCCTTCGAGGCATGAGAGCGCCGTCGTGGATTCTTCCCGGTATGTCTTGACGAAGGTCATCAAAGTCATTCGCTTTGCCAGCGCGATTACTTCAGCACGTCGAGTGGGTTGATGTAGGCCCCAATGTTGAAAAGCTTCATGTATCGGGAGATCTTCTCCACCTTGTTGCGGGGCACCAGCAGCATGTCCCCGGGCTCCAGTTGCGCGTCGCGCTCCAATTGGTCGGTCTTGTGGATGTTGCTCAACTTGAGCACCTTGACCTCCGCCGTATCGCTGTTAATTTTGCGGAAGAGAAGCACCTGGCCCGACTGAGCCGAAGCCAGGAACCCACCCGCCAGCAGGATGGCTTGCATAGCGGTTGTGTTTTCGCGGAGCTCGATTTTTCCCGGAGTGGTGACCTGGCCGGCGACCACCACATACGGGTGCTGAAATTCCCTGAGGATCAGATTCAACTCCGGATCATTCAGCCGTGCTTTCGCCTTTTGCACGATGACGTCACGGGCCTGTCCAGAGTGAGATCGCTGACTTTCACATTGCCCACCAGGTTCAGGTTGACAAAACCGTCCGGAAGCACGGTTACGGTCTGATTCAGTTCGGGCGTGTAACGGTACTGCAACTCAACCACATCCCCGGCACGCAGCGTGTATTGCGGCCGCGACCGAAGCTCCTGGCCGAGGGCACAGCTCACGACTAAAACCATCATCAGCAACAACCAGCTAGCAGTCTTCATAAAATTCACCTGTGATCGGTCTTGCCACTTCTCAAACGCCAAAGGCCTCCATCTTGCGATGCAGCCAGTCGGGTATAACATAAGTCCGCTTGTTGAGGACGTGACCCAGGATCCGCCCGCCGGCGTTCTTGATGGCCCTGTCGGCGTACAGAAACTGTTCTTTCTGGGTCCGGTTGGCCTCGACCACCAGCACCACTCCGTCCACCAGAGGGGCCAGGACCACGGCGTGCTCTGCCTCGCGCAAGGAGGGGCAATCGATCAGGATGTACCGGTAATCGCGGCGCAACCTTTCCAGATAGTTGGCCAAACGCGTCTGGATGCCGTGCCAGTTATCGCGGGAGCCATCCGGTCGATGGGTCTGCCATAAATTGGCCGCGGTTCCGCCGGTGGACAATCGGGCTGCGCTCTCCCCGGCATCCTCAGCTGACATGTACCGTCCGTTCAGCAACATGGTGTGGTCGTCGCCGCCTTGCGCCAGCGCGGCCGCAAGCGCGTTCGTGATGTGGCTCACTCCGGCCTGGGGATGCGCCGACGTAAGCGCCACCACGACTCCCCTGCCATCCTGCTGGGGACGTTGAAAGATCCGGGACAACAACCCTTCACACACCATGCCTAAGTCTGTACCTCTCACATCTGCCTCCTCGGCCCCTGGGACCGCTGAAAACCGGTTACGGATATATGCCTACGGATAAGACATGTCCGGCGGACGCGTGCCGCGCACCATGATGGAACCGAGAGCGCGTTCCCGTTCGACTTCAATTCCCTCCACCACTTCGCCGAGTTGGGGTGGAGCGACGGATAGCGTGGCCAGGACCGGATATGGGGAAGCGGCTTCCAGTTCGCGCGGCGTTGCCACCGTGTTCCTTCCTGCTTCCGCGAGATAGACGGCGCACAGGCCGAGGAACAGTGCCGTGACCATGCCCAGTACGGCGTTCACCAGTGGTTTGGGACGCACGGGAACGTAGGACAACGAGGGCTGCTCCGCCACCACTACATTCATCAGCCCGCGATCATCCATGGCATCCGCGATCTGAGATTGATCGCGCTTCTCGGTGTACAACTCGTAGTTCTGCTGTCGCTCCTTGACCTGCGCCTCCAGGTTGTTGAACTGGACATTAAGGTCTTGCATGGCCGCCAAATCTTTTTTCAGCGCACCCAGTTTGCCGCCACGGCGGCCTGTCGCGCGGCCGCGGCCCGGCGGCTGATGTTCCCCTGGGCATACTCGGTTCGCACCTGTTGCCAGGCGGGATCGATGTCGGTGGTCACTTCGAGCGGCTTGGTGGCCGCAGCGTCATTCAATGCCGCCCTGGTGGCCCCAATCTGCTGGTCCAATTCGCGAACCATCCGGTCTTCCGGCTTGTAGTTGGTCAACAGGGCAGTGCGCTTGTTCTCCAGGTCGATGATTAACGCGGTCAGCTGCTGCACCGACTGCAAATTTGGACCGGCCCGGTTTTGCGTCGTTTGCCGCGCTGACATGGTGCGCAGCCGGCGGGTGCTCTCTGCCAGGCGAGCGTCCATTTCTTTCAGGCCGGCATCGGACGTAAGCAAGTCGTCCTGGGCCTTTGTGATCTTGCCCTCAAGGTCCGCTTCCCGCTGTGCCAGCGAATAGATTTGATGTCGCTGCTGGAAATCCACCAGTTGGTGGCTGGCATCGTCCCAGGCTTTGCGGTAGCGCTCCGCTTCCGACGCAAAAAAGGCTGATGCCCCGGTGGGGCGCTGCATCCTCCGGTGTTGCTCCAGATAGAGCTGCGCCAGTTGTTGCAGGGAATTCCGCGCCTGCTCCGGGCTGCTGGCGCGGTAACTCACATTAATGACATTGGTCTTGCGCACCTGTTCGGTCTCCATCTTCTTGTCGAACGCAGCCACCAGACCCTCATGCTGGCGGATGGAAGCGGAGTCTGCTGACTCATCGGAACCTTCATCCAACCGGGATCGGCTACCGGGTCGAGAACGTCATGGCTGCGCAGGATTTCAAGCTCCGAATTCACTTCCGTTTCGGTGACCTCGCTCACTACATTCTGCGGATTGGTCCGTTGCGGCGTGACCACCACGTTTCCACGTGCATTCTGCACCAAAAATTTCATCTCGGAGACATACTGCCTGGGCATCAGGACGGACGCCGCGAGGGCCATGAACATAACCATCCCCGCGGCGCCCAGAAAGAGCCGCCGCTGGCGAAAGAGGGATTCCGTTGCGCTGCGCAGAGACAGGCTGGCCGGCCTGTCCTCGAATACGTGGCCGCTCCTAACAATTCCCGTTTGCATAATATTGAATTCAACCTTCCCATCGCGTTATGCCAGTCGAAGGCATTCCGCCCTAGTTTTGGTGGAGGTCAGACAAGGACCGCTATTGGAGGACGACTGCGCCCTGCTTAGAAGTAGGGTCGACAGGGACCACTTGACCACTGCTTGCTGGTGACGAGTGGACTGATACTATCAAGCACCGGTCGGCAAACGAAATTAAAAATATTTATGGCCCTCATCTCTCATGAATGTTGTCGCTGTATTCGCGCATGGTCGTGTGTCACCCTGTTCCAAGTCAATACATAAAATTCTGTACCGAATCTGAGATCGCAACTACTCTCTCTGCTGCGACAGTAACATGAGTAACCACCGCAGCTGGCAGAGATAGTTGACGGATGTACTTCTCAGACGTGCACTCGCGGGTTCATGAATGCGACAAATTGAAAGTTTGGCAATTGTTTACGATCTGACTTGGACTAGTATTCGGATACCGCTATCTTCTCTTGTTTTCTTTCTGAACCCCGGAGTTCCTGATGATTTCGGCGAAGGTATCGCGCTCATGAGACGACATCGCATTCAACTTTGCACTGCGCTTACTGCCTGGGGCGGAGAATGCTGATGCCGGTCAGTCTGCTGCTGGTACTGGCGGCCGCCCTGCCAGCGGGAGCCGAGAAGGCCGGCAGCGCTGACGCGTTCGTCGATAGTGTGGGCGTTAACATTCATCTGCACTTCAACGATACGGCCTATGCGAACTTTCCCCGGGTCCGGCAGGCGCTGAAGGACCTGGGAGTCCGGCATGTTCGCGACGGCCTGGTCGATACTGCCTGGAAGGAATACTACGATCGGCACAATCAATTGGGCAGGCTGGGGATCAAGGGAACATTTATCACTTCCCCGGCCCAAAGCGCGCAGTTGTTGCTCGACTATCCTGAGCGAATGAAGGACAGCTTCGAGGGCTACGAAGCTCCCAATGAGTATGACCAGAGTCATGATGCACACTGGTCCGCGACCCTGACGTCGTTTCTCTCACAACTAGACCGGGTGGTGACAGCTGATGCCAGGACTTCCCGCTTCCCCGTGATTGGCCCATCGTTGACCCACGCTGACTCGGCCTTGAAGCTGCGCGGCCTCTGTAGCTTCGACTATGCGAACCTTCACAATTATTTCGGCGGCCGCAATCCCGGCACCCCGGGTTGGGGATCGAACGGCTATGGCAGCATCTCTCGGAACCTGGCGACCGTGAACACGGTCTGTCCCGGCAAACCTGTCGTCACCACTGAGACTGGGTATCAGACCGGCACGGCCTTGCCGCAGGGAATTCCGGAAGATGTCGAAGGGAAGTATGTGCCGCGAGTCTTTCTGGAGCAGTGGTTGCACGGCATTCGCCGAACCTACCTGTATGAATTGGTCGATCTGCCGCCCCGGCGTTCTGCGGGAGACAGCGCATTCGGCCTGCTGCGGTTCGATTTCTCTCCCAAGCCCGCGTATTCCGCGTTAATGAACTTGCTTCACCTGCTGGCCGACCCCGGGCCTTCCTTTGCCGGTGAGGAACTGGGCTTCAAGTTAAGCGGCGAGCTGTCGAGTGTCCATCACCTGCTTCTGGAGAAAAGAAACGGGGTCTTCTATCTGGCGTTGTGGGTTGAGGAACCCGGCTACGACAATGCCAGTAAGAAAGGCACCCCGGTTGGGACTCATGCGGTTGTCCTGCAGACCGACCGAGCAATCGGAATGATCCGGCACTGGTTCGACGCCTCCGGTGCCATGAAAGCCGCGGCGCTCGACGCTGGTCCAGCTTACAATCTCGAAGTGAGCGATTCGGTCACCATCATCGAGATGGATAGCAGGCCTGCCGCCCCACAGCTGTACCCTCCCGTAGTCAGCCACAACATAAGATAGATCGTCTTTCTGGATGAAAATCCAGCTGGCATGTAGTTATGGGAGCATCTCTCTGACTCTTCGAGAGCCCCGCAGAGATAAATTGGACCCCAAACTGGAGCGTATGCCACGACGAAAATGCCCAGTCGGTGTACCTGCACCACAGCAAGTATGCAGGTCAAGTTGCAGAGGCCTATCGGTCAAAAACGGTTACAAAGGGGCGGGGAAGAGTTCAGCCGGCGCCGAGCAGCCCGCTCCAAGTAATTGATTGGATGTGGTGCCGGGAAAATACGGGTCGGCTGGGGCAGCGTCGAACTTGTGGAACATTGCGAAGGTGCCATGAACTATGGACTACAGCGATTCTGTTCAAATACTGCTCACTTCTTGAATAACATTGAATTGGAGACAGGAGAAATCACCGAGTCGGAACTGAACTCTGAAGAGACAAGGACAAGAAAACGTATAGGCGGGAAGTCCTATTCGGCCACACGTTGACCCGCACGTATGCAAACGTCCGCCGTGAGCGGCGAACCGTGGTTCACCGAGCGGCCAATTCGGTCCGATTTTCGAGGACATTCATCCGCGCCCTCGCCGCATCGTGGAAATCTTGGATTTCTGTGAAAACTTTAGCAAATGCTGGGTGACACGCAACCCGACCATCAGTATGCTAGCTCTAAAAGAAAGTCGTTTTTGGTTGGAACCAAGCTTCCCCCAAAGCGAAGGTTCGCAGTATGACCGTCTCAGTCGTTCCTACGTCTGTGTTCTTGCTCGCGGAGAATCGTCTTCTGCGAGAGGCTCTCGCGCGGATTCTGAATAAGAAGACCGACATCGAAGTAGTCGGAGCGAGATCGTATTCTGCAACCGTCTTGAGCGCCATTCTAACGGCCCCTCCTGATGTACTTCTGTTCAATCCTGTCGATACCCGTTCTGATCTGAGTTTCCTCGCGGCACTGCGAGAAACATTGCCGGGAGCGAGAGTCGTCATGATAGGCATGGAGCTGAACGGCGAACTGTTCATGCAGTCCCTGCGTGAGGGCATCGCGGGATACATGCTCATGGATGCTACCGCCGCGGAAATCGTGGCTGCCGTGCGATTCGTCGCCAGGGGCGGCGCGGTGTGCCCGCCGGAACTGTGCCAGGTATTGTTCCGGCATGTTGCGGGGCAGCGAGGATCGTTCCCCAATTTTGCGGCAAAACACGAGCTCGGCCTGACTCGCCGGGAGCAGCAGTTGGTAGGAATGGTCAGCCGCGGTTGCACCAACAAAGAGATTGCGCAGGAACTGGGGCTTTCTGAGCAAACCGTGAAAAACCACATTCACCGCATGCTTCGCAAAGTCGGCGTAAGCGATCGCATGGAAGCCGTCGAGATCTGCCGCACCCACGGTTTCCCTCTGACATAACTTCATGAGACTGGCTGCTCTCTCCATTACCCATCGGATATCCGACGTCAGATTGGTACTTTGATGGTACTGCCCTTGGCTCCCGACCGCCCCCCGGTGAACCTTCCGTTGGTACCGCGGCGCCTGCCTTCCAATCTCGCTTGCTGATGCCAAATTGAACCTTACATGTTTTCCCCATTGAGCGGAAACTGCTGCGGAGGGTGGGGCGTGCGAAAAATCACAGTGCTGGTCGCGAATCAACCCCGTCTGATGCGGGAGCTGGTGATGGCAACCATATTGGACCAGCCGGACTTCGAAATCGTCGGCGTGCTGGAGGACGAAGCCTCGATTGTGGGCACGGTCGAGCAATCGCGTCCCGACTTTCTGATCGTCTCATTGTGCGGTTCGGGGGAACGGCCACACCTCTGCGATGTGTTGCTGGATCAATTTCCCCATATGCGGGTTCTTGCGGTGGCCGCGGGGAGTAACAATACGGCGATTTATTGGGCGAACATCGACATTCGATCGACCTGGATCGAGAATTCGGAAGAAAGCATCTTGAGCGCGCTGCGTGGCAAGCTGATGGCGAGCCCTGTACCCCAGGAAAATAGCTCGCGCGCCAATTGACGTCGGCGTGGAAAGTTCGTCGATTCGATTAGTTATCAATGGGTTACCTCACATGGCCCTGTAAGTAGGTGGCGAAGCTGTACCAGGAGAAGGGGCCGACAAGATGCTCGGGATGGATCAAGAACTGGAGTTTCCGGAAGTTCGGCCGCCAAAACCAGGGCGCGAGTTTTACGTGGCCGGTCGTGTAAGTCGGGTTTGGCTCAAAATGCCCTGTAAGTGAGGGGGCGGAGCTCCAACTGAGGCCGGAACACATGTTCGCGATGACAACTCCAGCAGCACGCTTGGTGAGTGGCTCACTGCAGCCGACTAATTTGAATAGTCGGTCAGATGCCTACCGCCATGTCCAGGTGGTACGCGGCCTACACCTGTGCTCACCACGAAAAGCATGTTGCCCGGCAACTGGAAGAGAAAAACATCAACTGCTTCCTGCCACTCTATCGCAGCGTTCGCCGCTGGAAGGACCGGCGGAAAGAGCTGGATCTCCCGCTGTTTCCCGGATACGTGTTCGTCCAGGCCGCTCCCGAGGAACGCTTGCGGGTACTGCAGACGTCGAGCGTAGTGCGGTTCGTAAGTTTCGGCGGACATCCAGCCGCGCTCGACGATGGCGAAATTGAGGGACTGCGAAATGGTGTGGCCAACGGGGTGAAGGTCGAACCCTGTCCCTTCCTGAAAGTCGGCCAAAGGGTCCGAATCAAACGCGGTCCCCTGGCTGGTGTGGAAGGGATTCTCGTGCGCAAGAAGGATAACCTCCGCCTCGTATTCTCCATTGATCTCCTGATGCGATCGGTTGCGGTCGAAGTACAGGCGGCCGATCTGTAATGAGAATCGACAGCCAGCAGCTTCAGCGTCACCGGAAAAAGCTCCACGGATGCGTTGGATTGTTTCCGATTCAATCTGAGGAAGCCAGCCAAAATACGGAGGTCGCTCGTGTCATTCCCAAGTATTCCTTACGGCAAGCGATGTATACCTCTCATCGCGATGTTTGTCCTGCTGGGTAGTCTGAATACGTGGTCACAGGAAATTGATTCCCAGCGCGAGACTGGATATGTAGCACAATCTACGCGTCGCGATCGAACGTCTGATCTGGCCAGGAAGAACCTGGAGCGCGTAGCGGCATCCACAGCGCAACTGCAGGCGGTGCTTCTGAAGGATGCCGGGATCATGGTGGAACTGAAGCGCTGGGCGGCCAAGGAAGCCACCGACAACGGGCAAATCGTAGAAGACTCCGAATTGACCGATCAGGCGATCTTCGACCGGCTCGATCGCGATGTGGAGTTTCGATCCGTGGCCACACAGCTGGTCCAGCGCTACGGATATCTGCTGCCGAACCTGAACCCGGAGTCGGACATTGCCAAAGAGCAAGACCTGGTTTTGAAAGAGCGAGCCCGCCGCTTGGTACAACTGGAGAGTCAAGAAGATTCGGCACCACTATCTTCAAAACAAACCGACACGCAACAAGAACGTTCCGATGCTAGAACGGAACGCACTGCCTGCGATCCGCGAAGCCGGTCGGATTGCAATGCTCAGGCTTTCCGCCAGCGACCTTCGAGAAGACAGCCTTCCGACGAAAACACAACGCCGACCTCGCCTGGATCCGACGTGCCCGAGCCGGCTCCGCCCGCCGAGCCAATGCGTTCCCTTCGTATGGCGGCCGACCGCGATGAAATGATGCAAGGCAATTCGACCGCCGACACCAACTTGAGCCTGGCTGGCGACGTACCCCGGAGGCCTTCGGATTCGTTTGCTGGAAGAATCTCCGATGGAGGGATTGGCGATATCGATGGGCTGCTTCGACAACGGAGCTTCGACGATGTTCCTGGTCTCGAGGGACCGAAAAGCACGGACAGGACAGTGGCCGCCAACCGGGAAACGGACCCGTGGGCGAGACTGCGCGGCGACGAACGGCGCGTGCGGGACGACCTGCAACGCGATCCCTCTCCAGTGGCGATGATTCACAAGCGCAGCCCCTACGCTGACATTCCATCGCTCTATGACATGTACGTGCAGGCCGCGTCGCGGGATCGTGGCTTGGAACGTTTCGGAATGGAAGTTTTCCGTAACGGAACGCGGGAACAGGATGTGATTCCCATGGACTTGCCGGTTGGCCCTGATTACGTCGTTGGGCCCGGTGACGGCCTGGCTATCAATCTTTGGGGAGGTGTCTCGCAGCGGATGGTTCGGCTCGTGGATCGCGAGGGGAGGATCAACTTGCCGGAGTCAGGCCCGCTCTTGGTGAGCGGACGGTCTCTGGCAGAGGTTCAGGAATCCGTGCAGCGAGTTTTACGCACACAGTTCAGGGACGTCTCAGCCGACGTTTCCTTGTCGAGACTGCGGACGATTCGGGTGTACGTGGTGGGAGAGGTGGAGGAGCCGGGCGCCTATGACATCAGTTCGCTTTCCTCGCCCCTGAATGCGCTGTTTGCCGCCGGAGGGATCACGCAGCGGGGCTCTCTGCGGCACCTGAAACACTATCGGGGCAAAGAGCTTATTGAGGAAGTGGACGCCTATGAACTGTTGCTGCACGGAGTGGGCCCCGACGCCAAGCGGCTGGAGAACGGAGACTCACTACTGGTACCGCCGGTAGGCGGGCAGGTCACGGTGGCGGGAATGGTTCGGCGTCCCGCGATTTACGAATTGGCGAACGAGACTACTTTAGCCGATGTTCTGGATCTGGCAGGCGGTATTTTGCCCGCGGCCGCGCTGCGCCACATCGAAGTGCAACGACTCCAGGCGCATGAAAAGCGCACGATGTTGACCCTCAATCTCTCTCCTGACGGGGATGCCGCCGCCGTGAGCAAACAGCTCGACGCCTTCAAAATTCAGGACGGCGACCAGATTCAGATCTTTCCCATTGCGCCCTATAACGAGCAGGCGATCTACCTGCAAGGCCACGTTCTACGGCCCGGCCGCTACTCATATCATGACGGCATGCGGCTGACGGACCTGATCGCATCGTATGGCGATCTGCTGCCCGAGCCTGCGGCGAACTACGCCGAAATTGTTCGTCTGAATCCGCCCGATTTCCGCCCCAGCGTGGAGAGCTTCGATCTGGCGGCGGCGCTGGCCAATCCGGGCACGTCTCCGACTTTGCAGCCGCTCGATACTGTCCGAGTATTCAGTCGATACGACTTCGAACCACCGCCGACCGTTTGGGTGGGGGGTAAAGTGCGGGCCCCTGGACAATACCGAACGTCCGGGCAAGCACGTCTCCGGGATGCAATCTACCTGGCGGGAGGAGTTTCCCCAGACGCCGGTCTGGATTCCGCCCAGCTGTTCCGCACCCAACCGGACGGAACCATGAAGATTTTCAGCGTAAACCTCAGTGGGGCCCTGGCAGGGAGTCCCAGGGACAACCTGTTACTCCAGCCCCGAGATCGCGATTCTGGTGCATCAGAATTCCGCCAGCGTAGATCCGCCCACCGTGGTAGTGAAGGGCGAGGTGGCCAAGCCCGGGCGCTATCCGTTGACCACCAACATGCACGTCCAGGATCTGGTTCGCGTAGCGGGAGGTCTTAAGAGGAGTGCGGATCCGAGGCAAGCTGACTTGACCCGCTATGCACTGGGTGCGCAAACCGACACTTCGTATCAAAGCCTGCCGGTTGAACTTTCGTCCGCTCTGCGTGGCAGCGACAACGATAACCTTCAGCTGCGTGAGGGGGACGTTCTCACGGTGCGCCAGGCTCCGGGGTGGACTGACATTTCCGCGTCGGCCACTGTGCGCGGGGAAGTTCAACATCCTGGCGCTTACGGTATTCGACCCGGGGAACGGCTGAGCTCGATTCTGGAGCGGGCGGGAGGTTTTTCGCCAGAAGCGTACCCCTATGGCGCCGTGTTGATGCGGCGCGAGGTACGCGATCTCGAAATGAAGTCCCATCTCGCCCTGGTGCAACGTATCAAGGCGGAGCAGATAAATCTCAAAGCCATTCCGGAGACTGATGCTGACCAGAAGAATGCAAAACTGACGGCTATCGCCCAAACCGAAACCGCGCTGGTCCAGCTCGAGGAAACGGCGCCCGTGGGCCGGGTTGTGATTCATGTTGAGCCCAACATCAAGCAATGGCGAAATACCGCTGCGGATGTGCCTTTGCGGGATGGCGACGTGCTTTTGATCCCCAAGAAAGCAAACTACGTGATGGTGACTGGGCAAGTGTTTAACCAGACCGCAATCAGTTACCGGCCAGGTCACAGCGCGAAGTGGTATCTCAGTCAGGCCGGAGGGCTGACCCAGATTGCCGACAAGAAGGCCGTTTTTGTCATCCGAGCCGATGGGTCGGTACTGTCTGCAAAGAACAACAGCTCGGGGTGGTGGGCAGGCGATCCCCTAAGCGCATCGTTGAAGCCGGGAGACTCGATTGTCGTGCCCGAAATGGCGCCAAGAATCGGGAGCCGCAACTGGACTACGGTTTTGCAGGCGGCGCAGATCGCAACGTCTGTCGCTCTGACCGTCGCCTACATCAAGCCGTAATGACGACAAGTCTGGATTGGGGAGCCAAGGCGGCGGTAGTGGCGTGCGGGTGGATTGCAATCGGCGTGATGGTCGCGGAGCCGGCTCCCTGTGCTGCGCAGCCACAACCGAGCGAGCAGCAAAAAGGCGGGCAGCAATCAGGCGGGTACAACCAGGACGCGGCCCCGGCAGAGAGCGGTGGCAAGGCGATACCTGTACAAATTTCTAGTGGCGCTGAACCGGAGCCGACCGGAAGCTTGCGCTTGAGCGTTAAGGAGTTTGGAAAAGACTTCGTGCTGGATCAAAAACAAGTCTGGACCAGTCCCACCCGGCTCCGCTTCCCGGACACCGAATGGCTGGTGCCGCTGAGTGGAATCACGGCGGGATTTCTGGTGACTGACGCTGAGGTCGGCCGGAGCATTTCGCACGATCCGAAGACGCTCAGCCAATACCGCAATTTTTCCAACGCCGGGATCGGAGCACTGATCGGGGGCGCAGCCGGAATGTGGCTGTTAAGCTATCCATCTCACAACGAACACTGGCGCGAGACTGGTTTGCTGGCGGGTGAAGCCGCCCTCAACAGCCTGATCCCGGTTGAGGTGGCTAAATACTCGCTGGGCCGTGAGCGTCCGCTTCAGGGAACTGGCGACGGGCGTTTTTTCCAGGGAGGCGTATCGTTCCCTTCCGAACACTCCGCTGCGGCGTGGGCGGTGGCAGGAGTGATCGCGAACGAATATCCCGGCCCTCTGCCCAAGCTCTTCGCGTACGGCATGGCCTCCTTTGTCAGCTACTCCCGGTTTCGCGCCGCCCAGCATTTTCCTGCAGATGTCTTTGTAGGTAGTATCGTGGGCACTCTCATCGCGCAGCAGGTTTACAGCCGCCATCATGACCCGGAGCTGGGCGGCAGTGAATGGCGGTCGATGGGCCAATTGCTTGGAGACGGCCGGGCTTCACCAGAAAATCGAGGATCTCCCTATGTGCCATTGGATAGCTGGGTCTATCCGGCTCTCGATCGCCTCGCCGCATTCGATCTGGTGGACAGCGGATTTGCGGGCGCGCGTCCGTGGACGCGACGGGAATGTGCGCGGCTGTTAGCTGAGGCTGAAGAGCATTGGGAGGGGTTGGGCGAAGAGAATAGCCAGGAGCAGGGGCTAATCGCAGAGCTGGAACGCGAGTTCCGCCCGGAGCTTGAACCGACGTATGAAAGCGATGGGGGCGCGTTCCGTCTCGAGTCTTTGTATTCGCGCACCGAGTACATCTCGGGATTGCCCCTCAAAGATGGTTATCACTTCGCACAGACCCAGATCAACGATTTTGGGCGTCCCTATGGCCAAGGTTGGAACACCATCAACGGTTTCTCGGCATATTCGACATGGGGCCGCTGGGTGGGCTATTTTCGCGGCGAATGGCAGGCCTCGGCGGGTTTGCCGGCCCTGCCGGTGACTGCGCGTGAAACCATTCAGCGTGTAGATTTCCTTCCACAACTTCCCCCGGACACTGGCCAGCCTTCGGCGAATCAGTTCCAAGTACTCGATGCTTACGTGGGATTGATGATGTCGAATTGGCAGATATCGTTCGGCCGCCAAAGCCTTTGGTGGGGACCTGGCGACGGTGGTCCGCTGATCTTTAGCGACAACGCGGCGCCGCTCAACATGTTTCGCGTAAATCGGGTCACACCGTTCAAGTTACCCAGTGTGCTGGGATGGCTGGGACCTCTTCGGCTGGAGTTTTTCCTGGGACAAATCGCCGGACAGCAATTCATCCAGGGGCCGAACGGCGTTGCCGGCAGCTTTCAGAACACGCTCCACCCGCAGCCGATGATTCACGGTGAAAGATTTACTTTCAAACCCACCAGAAATTTCGAATTTGGCTTTTCGCGGACTGGGCTCTTTGCCGGGGAAGGCGTGCCCTTCACTTTGCATACGTTAGGGAAGAGTTTTTTCGGCCTCGGCAATGGCAACCCTGGCACGCCCGTCCGATCCCGGAGATCGACGGTCGGGAATGGACTGGACATATCGACTGCCGAAGCTTCGCGACCGGGTGACGTTCTATGGCGATGCTTTCGCCGACGACCAGATATCCCCGATTGCGTACTGGGATCGTTCCGCCATCCGGGCTGGCCTCTATTTCCCCCGTCTGCCGGGTGTTCCGAAGCTTGATCTGCGGCTGGAAGGTGTCTACACCGATCTGACTGCCGGAGGGGCGCTCAGTCACGGCTTCTTCTACTTTAATGACCGCTTCTTAAATGGATACACGAGCAACGGGCAATTGCTGGCAAGCTGGATCGGCCGGGAGGGACAGGGTGCACAAGTATGGTCAAGCTATTGGTTGAACGCACGCAATCGGCTACAGTTCAGCTACAGACACCAAAAAGTGAGTCAACAGTTTATCCCCGGCGGGGGCACTCTCACGGATGTGGGTGTGCGTAATGATTACTGGCTCCGTCCTAGTCTCGGTCTATCCACATGGCTTCAATACGAACGATGGTTGTTTCCGGTGATTCAGCCTAACTCCAATCGAAATGTGACCGCCGGGATTGAGGTGCAGTTCCAGCCTCAAAAATGGTTTCAACGATCCGCGGCGAGTGCCAAGTGGGACCTACCCGCAACCGGAGGTCGGCCATGAGGTTCCTTTCTGTGGTTTTGTTTTATCGAGTGCTCGAAACGTCGCAGATCCTGGTAATCCGTGAGAGGCAGCCAGGGAGGACCAGGAGTGTCGCAACTTGGTCGAAACCTGAGCCTGGGTCGCGGATGTATTTGAAATCTCGGTTTTGCCGTGTTTAGGTCTCTGAATCAAGGATAGCAGCCCAGATGCCCTGTGGCTGAGAGGGCGGACCTGCAGCCAGGAGTCAAAGTTGAGAACCTCCGAAAACGCTGGAGAAAAGTGTGTTGGCATGCCCGCTCAGGAATTCGATTCCCATTCCGAGACCTACCACGACACCTTAGACCAGTTAACGCGAATTACTGGGGAGGGTGGAGAGTATTTCGCGGAGCTCAAAGCCCGCTATCTGGCGCGAGCGCTGGGAGGCTGACTTTTCTGGCAAGATACTGGATTTCGGTTGCGGTATCGGGCTGCTATCTCGTTACCTGCTGCGGTATTTCCCAGCTTGTGAGTTGCACGGCTATGACATCTCCACGAGTAGCATCGCCCAGATTGAACCGAACATTAGCTCCAGCGGCAAATTCAGTTCTCACGAAAATGATCTTGACGAAGACTACGATCTGATTGTGATCGCCAACGTAATGCACCACATCGCGCCGGAGAATCAGTTGGACGCCATCTCCCGGCTATACGCCCGACTGGCGCCCGGCGGGAACCTGGTTGTCTTCGAACATAATCCAGCGAACCTCCTTACCCGATGGGCGGTCAGCGTCTGTGCTTTTGACGTCGGAGTGGTTCTGCTCTGGCCAAGGGAAATAAGGGCGTATCTTCGGCTCGCGGGTTGAATGACGTGAAGCAAGGTTACATCACGTTTTTCCCGCGCTGGTTTTCCTGGCTTCGGGCATTCGAGTCATTTCTTGGCTGGTGTCCGCTGGGCGCGCAGTATGCAGTGATGGGAAGGAAGAATACCGGATGAAACGGTTGATGTCCTTTGCCCGTGTCATCCTGGTTCGTGAACAGCTCTGGGGCCGTCTTTGGATGATTGTTCTCCTCCTTTGCCTGCAAGCCAGCTTCAGCCGCATGCCTCCGGCGAGGTTGTCAGTCTGGGGATGGGGAGTTGACGTGCGGGGAGTTTTCTTCTATTCGGCTTCGGCCCCAGGATGTGCGCTACTCTGAACCGTCGCCAACTCACCTCAACCTAATGCCAGCTCGCTGGGCGAGTTTGCGTGACAGTCTGGCCGGCTATGAGAAGACCGGAATTCCTCTCGTCGGTCTGGATGGAAATCGCCTTGTCCCCACCGGTGGTTCCGATGATGCCGGGCTCGATTACTTTGTCCCCCGCCTGGCATCTACCCTCAGACTGCCGCTGCCAGAGAGCTTGGATATTTTCCTCGAGGGAACGCTGATCGGCTGCTTTTGCCTTGGGTCAGTGGGACTTCTGCTTCTGCTGAGAAGCCCCTGGATCAAGTATCTGGCGATCATTGAGATTCTCGCTGCTGGCCATTCTGTGTTTGCGGGTGGGAGATGTCTATCTGATTCCGGCAGCGGTCGTGCTGGCGGTCGTGCCTTGGGTCCTTTACTTTTCAAGGAAAGCGCGGCCGGGTCGTCTTATTTTTCTTGTTCCTCGTATTGGCGGGGCTAGGCCTTGGTGCGGCGAATCTCTTGCGTACGTATTCCGGCACGACTGTGCTGCTGTTTTGTGTCCCAATTCTTGGATTCTATGCTGATGCGAAACCCAGAGGGACGGATTGTGATGCTAGCTTCCTTGACCTTGGGATTGCTGGCCAGCAGCTTGTATTTCCGGCACGTTTTTTCGTTTCGAGACGCTTATCTGAGGAGCCAGCAGGCGGACTACGTAGAGGCACCACGGCAGCATCCCATGTGGCATTCCATTTACATTGGCCTTGGCTTTGTCAGCAATCCCTACGTCGCCGGTGGTTACTGTGACCAGGTCGCTGTCGAGAAAGTCCGCTCTATTTCTCCTCATGCGGTTTTTCTCTCTCCGGAATATGATCGCGATCCTGGCCGCAGCAAGTGCGTGAGTTGGTCCGCCGGCACCCCACGCTCGTTGCTCGTGAATCTTGCCGCGAAGGCGGGGATTCTGCAGTTGCTGGCTTTGTTGGCGGGCAATTTCGGCTTGCTGGCGGCCCTCTGCGAGCGGAAGCGGTGGTCGCTCGATCTAGGCGTTTTGGATGGCCATTGCTTTCGGTGCGCTTCCGGGCCTGTTGGTGATTCCCATCCCCAAGTACCTGCTGGGCTTCATCGCCATGCTGGTACTGTATGGCGTGATCAGCCTTGACTACGCTGTACATCAGGGTGCGGTCCAGCGATTGATGCGAAGGTTTGGACGACCGGAGAAAACTCTATGTGCGGCATAGTCGGCGCCTTCTCATTCCGCGATAGCAGTTTTCGAGTCAGCGAACGCTATCTCACCCCCATGCGGGACGCGATGGCGCACCGTGGGCCGGACGGCCAAGGCAACTGGATATCGCCTGACCAACGTGTCGGGCTGGGGCATCGCCGGTTGTCGATTATCGATTTGTCCGACGTTGCGGCGCAGCCCATGTGCAACGAGGATGGGTCACTGTGGGTGGTCTTCAACGGTGAAATCTACAATCACGCCGCCATCAGGAGCGAATTGGACCAACTCGGAGGTCATCGCTGGAAAACCGATCACTCCGATACGGAAGTCATCCTGCATGCGTTCGAGCAATGGGGTATCGATTGTATTCAGAGATTCCGGGGCATGTTTGCCATCGCACTCTGGGATGACCGCGAGCGCCAATTGTGGTTAGTGCGCGACCGCATCGGCATCAAGCCTCTTTACTATAGCGTGCACCACGGTCGCATTACGTTCGCTTCGGAGATCAAGGCGCTTCTACTTGATCCCGAGCAAAAGCGCGAGGTGAGCGACGAGTCCTTTTATCATTACCTTTCATTTCTGACCTCGCCCGCGCCTCAGACCTTGTTTAGAGGCATCCACAAATTACCAGCAGGCACATGGCTAAGAGTCCATGAGGACGGGCAGGTGCGAGAGCAGCGCTACTGGGATGTCTGGGACCACACGAATCCGTTAGTGGGAGTGAGCGAGGCAGAAATCGCCTCGCGCTTGCTGTCCGAACTGCGAACCGCCGTGCAACTCAGAAAGGTCAGCGATGTGCCCGTAGGAGTTTTCCTTTCGGGGGGTATCGACTCCAGCACCAACGCTGCCTTGTTCTCGGAGGGAGAAAGCACACCGATTCGTACGTTCTCGATTGGCTATCGAGGCGATTACAAGAGCTATAAGAATGAGTTGAACTACGCGCGCCAGATGGCTGACTAGTGTGGGGGCTGAGCATAAAGAATGTCTACTGACCCAGGAGGATCTGATCGGATTCCTCCCTAAGATGATTCATTTGCAGGACGAACCGATCGCGGACCCGGTTTGCGTTCCCGTTTTCTATGTTTCCAAGCTGGCGCGTGAAAATGGAGTAGTAGTCTGCCAGGTAGGCGAAGGCTCGGACGAGCTTTTCTGCGGTTATCCAACCTGGAAACTGAAGCTCCAATTACAGAAGGCGAATGACTGGCCCGTGCCCGGCGCACTCAAGCGGTTCGGACTAGCCGGGATGAGTTTGTTGGGAGGCGCCCGGAGTCTCCCCTACGAATGGTTGCGTCGCGGTACGGTTGGTCTACCCGTATTTTGGGGAGGCGCTGAGGCCTTCAATGAGGCCGAAAAGCAGTACCTGCTTTCCAACTCTTTGCGCAGGCAATTGAGAGGTCTAACTTCATGGGACACGTTGCGCCCCATCCGGCGCCGCTTTGAAGACAACGCGTGGGAGCGCTCGCACCTCAACTGGATGAGTTACGTTGATTTGAACATTCGTCTGCCAGAACTTTTGTTGATGCGGGTAGACAAAATGGCGATGGGAGTGGGGCTGGAGGGCAGAGTTCCATTTCTGGATCACAAATTCGTCGAGTTGGCGATGAGCATTCCCGAGTCAGTGAAGGTGAAAAATGGGGAGCTCAAGTCCATTCTGAAGCGATCGGTCCGGGGCTTGATTCCGGATCAGCTGATCGACCGTAAGAAACAGGGGTTCGGAGTTCCAGTTCACGAATGGTTCCTGGGCAAGCTCGGGGCCTACGCGGAACAGCAACTTCTGGAGTTTTGTAGCCGGACAGAGTTTTTCGACCGGACTGCCGTTTCGTCCCTAATTCGAGGACGCCACGCCAGTCAGGTTTGGTATCTACTCAATTTTGTTCTGTGGTGGAAATACTACATTGCTTCAGAACCATTGGACTTGCCTGAAGGGTTTGCCGATGTCAGTCCAGTCCGGGTGCTCGACAGTGTGGTTTGCAGTTCTTGATGGAGTCTGGCGGATATGTCTTTCGGGGCAGACAGAAATGCGGAGAAGGGCAAGGCCAGCGCGGCCGTGGCTGCGACGCGCCTGGCAGCGGCTCCCTCTACCGCGCCGTTTCTGCCAGTGGAAACGCGGACGACGAGCCTGGTCGACAACCTACGCAGACTTTGGAGCGACCGCAGATTTATTGCCAAGGCCGGAGTGACCGGGGCCGTGGTCGGACTGGTGGTGGCACTCGCGATTCCCTCTCGCTACGACTCCACGACGCGGCTGATGCCCCCGGATTCGCAGAGCGGCGGATCGGCAGCATTGGCCATGCTCTCTTCGAAGGCCGGCGAGGGAGTAGGAGCGCTCGCCTCGAACTTCCTCGACTTCAAAGGCACGGGACCACTGTTCATCGGAGTTCTTCAGAGCCGTACGGTTCAGGACCGACTGGTACAGCGTTTCGGTCTTTACCGGGTATACGGGGTGAAGTTGCAAAATGATGCGCGCGATGAGTTGGCGCAGAATACGAGCATTTCCGAAGACCGCAAGAGCGGAGTGATTTCCCTCACCGTCACGGACAAGTCGCCCCAACGCGCCGCAGCTATGGCCCAGGCATACGTGGAAGAGCTGGACAAACTTACCGCTGAACTGAACACTTCGGCGGCGCACCGGGAACGCGTGTTCCTCGAGGATCGGCTGAAGGCTGTTAAGTCGGAGCTAGATTCAGCCTCCAAGGCACTGAGTGAATTCTCCAGTAAGAACCGCACCCTCGATATCAGTGAACAGGGAAAAGCGATGGTGTCGGCAGCCGCAAGCCTGGAAGGTGAGCTCATGGCGACCGAGGCCCAACTGGGCGAGCTGAAGCAAATCTACACCGACAACAACTTCCGGGTCCGCAGCTTGCAGGGACGGGCGGCCGAGTTAAGACGCCAATTGGGCAAGATGGTGGGAAACACAGTTTCAGAAGGAACTGGGCCCGAACCAGGGCAAGATACGGGACCCAGTTCTAATACGGACCTGATGGTGTCGATTCGCAACCTGCCGCAGTTGGGCCTGACCTACTATGATCTGTTTCGCAAGATAAAGATCCAGGAAGCGGTGTTCGAAACCTTAACCAAGCAGTACGAGTTGGCGAAGGTTGAGGAGGCCAAGGAACTTCCGGTGGTACGCGTGCTGGATCCGGCAAACGTGCCGGAGAGGAAATCTAGACCGCATCGATTGACCATCATGCTGGCAGGCGCACTTCTGGGCTGCATGTTTTGTAGCGTATACCTGCTGGCGTCGTTTCGCTGGGAAGCGATGGAAAATTCTCATCCCACCCGGGTCCTGGCTCTGGAAGTCAAAGACGGCTTGGTCGAAGATTTGCGATTCATTCGCAATCGGATCCCGAAAATCAAGAGCAGCTCAAACGGCGCCAGCGGTGGCGAAGAGCACTCGACACCTGACCGGGATCCCGATCATTCCTGATAGTCGCTTTCATTAACTCTCCATGACGGACGCCTTTCAGACTGCCATTCCGCAAGCAATTGCTGGTCCGGGAAAACACCGGATCTTGTGGACGATTGCTGCTTTGACCGCGGCCATTTTGATTGTTCCGGCCTCCTGGCTGGCCTATGGTGTTTTCGCTGTGGCAGTGGTGCTGCTGGTGCTTTATGGATCGACTTGCGTGCTCGAAGGCAAGGTTGGGACCCTCATGCTTTTCTGGGTGCTCATTTCCCCTCTGGGGTACTATTTCCTGTCCTTTCCGAGAGAACGGCCGTTCTGGACGTTCGACCGTGTTTTCATCTTGCTGTTGGGCTTGGCATCGTGCTTTGCTCCGGGCGCTACTTCGTTGCGAATGCCCGAGCCATTGCGTCGCGCCGGAGTTGCGTGGAGTTTCTTTCTGTTAGCGGCCGGTCTTTCGCTGTTGAAAATATCGGGTGCATTGCCTCTACTTAGCGGCATACGCGTCTGGCTGGATGGCTTCCTGCTTCCAGCGCTGTTAGCCTGGAGCATCATCAGTTGTGTCCGGGTGCGGGAGCAGTTGAGAGTCCTTCACCTCTTGATTTGTCTGGTTGTGATCGGTTTGGCCGCAATCGGCCTTACGGAAGCAATCACGGGGCAGGATATTCTCGCTATCCCAGGCGCCGGGCTGTACTTTGCAGGATTGGGCGAAACCCAGCTTTTGCGGGTGAATGGGCCGTTTTCCAGCAACAACTCCTTCGGATTGATCGGGCTGGTTCTGTTCTGCTTTCTGCTCTTCCTGCGTCAGACCGAAATGGCCCTGCCGTCATGGCAGCGCGTCCTGCATTGGATCGGAGTCAGCTCCGCTTTGCTGGTTTCGCTAATGCCATTGTTTCGCTCGATCCTCCTTACCTTGCTGCTTATCGCCTTGCTCGACATTTGGTTTACCCACAATCTTTGGAAGCGTGTCTTCCGGGTGGTCACGCTGCTGGTACTTGGCGTCATTTTTCTTATGGGCAATGCGGTCTTGCCGGATCTCTATCAGGAGCGAGTGTCCAGCGGAGAGAATGTCTACGCGCGCATGGCCCAACAACGACAGACCCTACACTTATTTCTCCAGGACCCGCTATTGGGCGTGGGGTTGAACAATTTCATCACCACCGTTTCCAGAGACACACCTTACACAGGCCCGTATTCTGGCGTGGATCCGCTCGACGCTCCCCATAGCAATCTAGGAGCAATTCTCGCCGAAACCGGTATTCTTGGGTTCATTCCGTATGTCTTGGCCAATGGACTATTGGTGGCTGCTTTCTGCACTGCGCGTCGCCGGGGTTCGCCGAGCTTCCTGCTGGTCTGGAAGTATTTCCTCTTTGTCTTCCTCAGCTATTGGGTGAGCGGTCTGAGTCTGACAAGCGGTCACTACGGGGACCTCAACCTTTGGTATCTCCTCACCATTGCGGTCCTCTACAAATATGGCGCCACCGACGAGTCCGACGACCCAGGCCCGACTCTACGTTTCCGCCAGCAATCTTTACTATGACGACGGCCACTCAACTGGCGATAGAACATTGGAACAAGACCCCTCTTTTGTTGTCCGAGGAAGAGCGGTACCGGACTTATCCCTGGCTCTATGAAGTTGCGGAATTCCGATATCACGGCGGCGAGCGGGTGCTGGAAATTGGTTGCGGTACGGGCTGCGATTTACTGCAGTTTGCCAGGCACGGGGCGGATGCTTGTGGAATCGATGTTACTGCGGAACATCTTCGTCTAGCTCGTGAGCGGCTGGCAGGCCGCGCGGAAATACGCGAGGGCGAGGCCACAGCCATTCCTTTTCCTGCAGCCAGCTTCGACTATGTATATTCCCACGGGGTCCTGCATCATGTCGACCAGCCCGGCAGGGTCGTGCAGGAAATTTTCCGTGTCCTTCGACCCGGAGGCCGATTCAATGTCCATGTTTACGCTTTCTGGTCATGTGCGCACCTGGTGTACCGGCTGAAATATGGAAGGGACTGGAAGCGGCGCATCGAAAACAGCCGTGATCCAGTCCACATTGACCTCTACAGGGCCCGCGAATTACAGGAACTTTTCGCCCCGGCGATCATTGCCACTGAAAAATATGAATGCCGCTACTGGCCCAGTCTAGAACACCTCGCCGGATGGTTTCTGGTTGCCAAGGGTACCGCACCGCATGCGAACCCCAGCCTACGTCCAGCCACGCCGGTTGATGATCCGAGGACTGTTGAGCCAAGGTCTTGAGGAGAGCCTATGGAAACCCAATCCCAGGCTGAAACGAAGAATCTGGTCCAGCGATTTTGGAACAGCCATCCGTGCGGTAGCAAGTTTTCCACCCAAGTAGTTGGTTCCAGAGAATTTTTCAATGAGATAGAGTCACACCGCTATCGGACGGAACGGCATATACCCGGCTTGGCCGCATTCAACCGGTGGGCCGGCCGAGATGTCCTCGAGGTCGGCTGCGGCCTGGGCACCGATGCGGTGCAGTTTGCCCGCAACGGCGCACGGTACACGGGCGTAGACTTGACGCCGCGCTCCATCGAACTTACATCCTTGCGGTTTCGTCAGGAGAAATTAGACGGAAGGTTCCTGAACGCCGACGCGGAAAACCTGCCCTTTCCCCATGCCAGCTTCGACCTGGTTTACTCGCACGGCGTGTTGCACCACACTCCCAATACTGAACGCGCCATTCAGGAAGTTCATCGCGTATTGAAGCCGGGGGGCCAAGCCGTGATCATGCTCTATCACCGGCGCTCCTATAACTACTACGGCAACATCATGTTTCTCCGCAGGCTGGGAGCTCGATTCCTCACCTTAAAAAGAGGACCGCGTCTGATGGCGCGGCTGACCGGGGAACCGTTAGAATCTCTTGAAACGCGTTCCCGAGAGATGCGGCTTCATCCCGATAAGTTCTGGGAAAAGGATCATTTCTTGAGCGACAACACTGACGGCGCTGGCAACCCGATGAGCCAGGTCTTCAGCCGAAAGGAGGCAAGTCTGATGTTTAAAAACTTCAGCAAAGTGCGAACTTCGGTACGCTTCCTGAATAAGCGCTGGATTCCTTTGGTCGGGCGCTACCTTCCTGGGGCCATCGATGGCGCTCTCGGTCGCTTATGGGGTTGGCATTTGTGGATCTTTGCTGAGAAGTGAGAGCGAATGCCACTCCGGTTCGGTTTGACGGTCTCTTGGATTTCAATCAGCCTGGAGATCATCGGTTCATGACGTGCACAAGACCTTCCCGCGGAGTATGCCCCTGATGGCGCCAGATCTTGAGTTCTATCCGAGTTCGACAGCCGGTGCTTTCACAGTTCAGCTTCCTGATTCGTTCGATGGCCCGGAAAATGCCTGGGGATATCGAAAGCGTCTGGCTTTCATACGGCAGGCGATTGCCGACTTCTTGCCAGGTCGCGATGCAAGGTCGATCCGGATTCTCGATGTGGGTTGCGGCAATGGCTCTCAAGTGGCCGTACCCTTAGCAAGACACGGATTTCAGATCACCGGTCTAGATCCACACTTAACGTCGATTGAGCACGCCCGGCAATTGGCGGAAGAATTCGGGAACGCTGCCTTTCTCTGCGGATATACATCGGACCTTCCTCCGCAAAGGTTGTTCGACGTGGTGATTCTGTCTGAAGTTCTTGAACACCTCGACACCCCAAACAGGTTCTGGAGGAAAGCTTGGCCCATCTTCCTGAACTGGCCTAGTGCTCGTGACCGTTCCCAACGGATATGGGGAATTCGAAATTGATTCGTGGCTCTTTCGCCACCTTGGTCTGGCAAGGCTCCTGGAACTTCTGAAAGCTTCAAGCCGGCTGCGAGGCGTGGCAAGACGACTCCGCCGGAGAGGCCAGGAAGAATTATTGAGTACGGAGAATCAGGAATGCGGACATATGCAATTCTTCACGCTCTCCCGTTTGCGAGCTCTGTTTGCCGGCCTTTCGTTGACGACGCTTCGGGAAGGCGCTGGCACTCTTCTTTGCGGACCGATGATTTACTACACTCTGGCCTACTCAAATCGCTTCCTGCGATGGAATGCGCGAATCACCGATCGTCTACCCTTGATGCTTGCTAGTGATTGGTATTTCGTCTTGCGCCGAGAGTCTTATCGGTCTGACGAAAATGGGCCACGAGTAGCGTGATTGAACCTAACCCAGAGGTTACTGGGACGGCGTCGGTCGCGTCATCGAGTGCCCGTTCTCCGCGGACGTCGACTTTTGCTGGCAACGTGGCGCAGACATTCGCCACCCGGCTTGTGCTACTGGGAACTGCTTTACTGACATCGATCCTCGTGGCTAGGGCACTGGGACCGGAAGGACGTG
Organism: Terriglobia bacterium; assembly: GCA_963758435.1. Classification (GTDB taxonomy): domain Bacteria; phylum Acidobacteriota; class Terriglobia; order Terriglobales; family Acidobacteriaceae; genus JAIQFF01. Next base: position 26,805 of record CAVWVN010000004.1, read on the forward strand.
GACTATATGCGGTTGCTGCCGCAATTGGAGCTATTGGCGTGCAGATGGGCAATCTGGGACTGCACGCATCGAATACTTATTATGTGGCCAAGGATCGTAATATTCTCGCCGCATTGATCGGGAATTCTCTTCTGATTAGTTTGGTATTTGGGGCGTGCGCTTCGTGCTTGGTCTGGATCGTGCTCCTGAAGTGGCCGAGTCTGACGCCAATCCAGGGAAGGCTCCTGACCTTGGCATTGATCTGGATACCGGTTGGACTAGCTTACCTCTTGCTCCAGAACCTGCTTCTGGGCGTACTCGAAATAACCAAGTACAACCAGATCGAGTTGCTGACCAAGCTCCTGGGACTGGTGCTGCTCGGCGCTCTGATTGGCGCGCGCAAGCCCGGTGTTGAAACAACTTTTTTGACCGGGCTAGTGGCATTGGCAGCAGGCTTGGTTTGGGTGTTGTGTCGACTGCTTCGTTTGGCAGGGCAGATGCCCTGGCCCGAGATTTCGCTTCTGAAAGGCCACCTCGGCTTGGGTTTCAGGGCTTACCTGGCAGCCTTTCTCGCATTCCTGGTGCTTCGTATTGATTTGCTGCTGGTCAAGTATCTGATGAGCACCGCCGATGCAGGGTATTACTCCATTGCCGCCACCATGGCCGACAGCGTTGTCATACTACCCACGGTGGTCGCCAGTATGCTGTTCCCCCGACTCTCAGCCATGGCCAATGTAACCCAAAAGTGGAATCTGGCCTGGAAAACGGCCTTACTGATGGGACTCGTAATGCTGCCGGTCGTGCTGGTAGCTCTGGCGCTGGCCAAGCCTGTGGTGCGCATATTCTTTGGTCCTGCGTTTATGCCCTCGGTCCCAGCCTTCGTTTGGCTCCTTCCGGGTATCTTCTTCCTTGGCATCGAAACGGTTTTGGTTCAGTTTCTCAACAGCATGGGCTTCCCCAAGATTGTGATCGGAGGATGGGTGATCTGTTGCGTCGCAAATATCGCCCTCAATCTGTGGGCGATTCCCGCTTACGGCATCGTGGGAGCATCAGTAGTCTCTTCAATTTGTTACACGCTCATTTGCATCGTTGTCATTTTGATCATTGTGAAGGGTGATTACAATCGTCCGCCGGTTCTGTCTGAACCGATTTCGGTCATGCCGACATGAGGCCGATTGCGTTTCATCGTCCGCAGTAACTCGCCGTACCTGCTGGCCCGAGAAGTACTTTGGCGAACCAGAAAATTCTGGAACCAGAAGCGCTTTCGGTCTCAGGTTCGCGAGGCTGGCGATGGTTTTCGCCTGCGTTGGCCGGCATACTATTGCCCCGACGTCTCAGCGTGCAGTCCGCGGGCCGTCGCAGGTGATCGTCAATATGGCCGATGCAGTTTGTGCGGGTCAGTTTCCGTTCCTGGGTTATGGGACGCCAACTCTCGGATTTCCGCCTCGTTGGAACCTCGATTTCGTTTCCGGCAAGGACTGGCCGCTGTTGCCTGCGGAGAGGATTTCAATAGTTCGCCATGACGGTTCGGACGTCAAGGTGCCATGGGAACTTTCCCGACTGCAGCATCTTCCCATCCTCGGCAGGGCCCATCTCCTTACGGGTCGCGAGCATACCGCACCGCCGCCAAGGATTTGGTCGCCGACTGGATCGAGCAGAATCCGGTAGGTGTCGGCGTGAACTGGACGGGGCCGATGGAGGCCGCGCTGCGTGCAATGAGCATCTGTTTCCTGGTCAATCTGTTGGGCCCGGCTCGGGTCAAGGAGAAAGACTGGTTTCGGAAAGTCGAAGCGAGTCTCCGGGAACATTTGCTATACGTGGAATCGCACATTGAGTTTTCACATCTTTATCGCGGCAATCACTACCTGGCTAATATCGTTGGCCTGCTTTGTCTTTCCGTATTTCTGGAGGGACCCGGCATGGAAGCGCGGCGGGCAAGCTATGCAGGCAAGATCCAGCACGAGATGTTGCTTCAGGTTTACGAGGACGGCGGCGGCTACGAAGCCTCTACGGGATATCAGGTTTTGGTCGCCCAATTATTTACCTCCGCGCTTCTACTGATGCGGTGCGAGGGGATCTCTCCCGATCCATCCTTTCTGTGCAGGCTTCGTGCTATGTATCAATGGATGGCAACGCTGGCTGATTCGGAGGGGAGGCTGCCGCAAGTTGGGGACTGCGACGATGGACGAGTGGAGCTGCTGTTCGACGACCTGGATCAGATGGACCGAGTGCCGGTCAAGCAGAGAAACTCGCTCAAGATCGCCAGTTTGTTGGGGCTGGGAAGGGCGCTTCTCGAAGATTGCGTCAGCTCACAGCGAAGATGCGTTGTGGTACGGAATCGGCGCGAAGCAACCCGCCAGCCGAAGGTTCTGCCAGTTTGAGGCCCTCTTCGATCAAGGTCCTCGCACAGTCCGGAGTCGCTGTAGCCCGTAAGGACAATGCAGAGGTGTTATTTTTTGCGCTTCCGAACGGCATCGGAGGCAAGGGAAGTCATACCCATAATGACAAGCTAAGTATCGTCCTGCGAGTTGGGGCTGAGGAATTGTTGTGTGATTCCGGTACTTTTTGCTATACGCGCAATGCCGAATCGCGTAATCGCTTCCGGGGCACAGCAGCGCACAACGTTCTCATGGTGGATGGAAGAGAACAGAATACCCTGCCAACGCAGGGCAACGCGTTGTTCTGCCTGGGTCAGGAAGCCGAGGTCATTCCCATCGAGGGCTGGGAACAGGAAGGCACCTTCAGGCTCAGTTCGGCCCATTTCGGATACCGAGAGATCGGGGTTACGCACCGGCGTTCGCTTCGGTTTTGTGGCGAAGGCCTGTGCATCGACGATCGCCTTGAAGGTACAGGAAGGCACGGTTTTCAGCACTTCCTCCATCTGCCTCCGGTCTGGAAGATCCAGCCGCTACGCTGCTGCGGGACCGAGATCAGTTTCCAGGTTTCCGGTCCGCGCCCAGTTTCCATCTCGATGCGGGGGCCAGTTCAACTGAAGGCCTCCCTGGAAGATATTCCCCTTTCCACCTGCTACGGAACTGCATTTTCCGGTACAAGGATTTCCGTGGCGGGCGAGGGTCCATTGCCCCTGTCTCTTCATACCCGTGTCCGGTGGGGGTCCTAAGGCCACTGATGGAGTACTCGCTCAAAGGCGAATCGATTGTGTGTTTCGCGTGGGGAAAACTGGTGGTATCACCATCCCCATTCCAAGAATCATATTCTGAAGCGGCTGTCCCACCAGAATCGGGTACTTTTCGTGAACTCGATAGGCATGGGTCTGCCCAGCATCTCCAATCCGGATTTTTTCCTGAAGATTCGCCGCAAGCTGAAGAGTTATTTCCGCTGGTTCGGCAAGGTTCCGAATGGACCTTACGTTCTGACCCCGGTGTCGCTTCCGTTCTACGGGTCCAGAGTTGCGCGTCGTGTTAATCGCGCTGTGCTGCTGGCGCAGGTTCGTTTGGCCATGCTGTTGTGTCGCATTCGGCGTCCGGTGTTGTGGGTGTGCCTTCCGTTTGCTGCGGATGTAGTGGACGGGCTAGGGGCGAAACTGTTGCTCTATCACGTCTCGGATAAGTATGAAGCGAATGAGGATGGCGCCATTGCCAGAACAGTTATTCAGGACTTCGATCGAAAGTTAAAAGACAAGTCGGCGTTGGTGATGTATTCGGGTCGAAAGCTCTACGAAGAATCCGAAGTTATGCATCGTTATTTTCTTGAGCAAGCGGTTGATTTCGACCACTTCGCCACCGAGGCGAGCGAAACAGCGCCTGATATCGCGACTATCCCGCGGCCAATATTGGGATACATCGGCTGGATCGACTACATCATGGACGTTCGGCTGATCGAAGAGGTGGCCCGACTCCGGCCCGATTGGCACTGGGTCTTCATTGGCCGCCAGTCGAATTTGGTCCAGATTTCCGCAGCCAACGTACATTTTCTTGGTCCCAAGCCCTACAGTGAGCTGCCTCGCTATCTGCGACATATAGATATATGCGTTCTGCCCTGGCGACAGGATCACGAATTCACTAGTTATGGCAGCGCCATCAAGGTCCGGGAATACCTCGCTAGCGGCAAACCTGTCGTCATGTCCCCTCTCTATGAGTATCTGAAGAGTCCGGGGATCCGCACCTACCGATCAGTGCAAGAATTCATTGCAGCAGTCGAAGATGCACTCAATCACGACACACCTTCTCAGCGTGACCTGCGTCAGAACTCAGTGCGCAATTGTACCTGGGACACTCGAACCCAGGAGCTAGCGGGGGTCATTGTGTCCTTGCTACGCCCCGGCAACCCCATCGGCTAAGATCCAGGCATTTTCAAATACGGAGTAGATCGACCGCATGGCATCCACTGTTCCTGCACCCGACCCTAAGGCGTCCCAGTTTGATGTGTCGGCCGCCGTACTGTCCAGAATACAAAATCATACTGAACCGAGCGGACACCGCTCCGGTCGCTTTGAAACGCTAGTCACCGTGGGCGAGATATTGGCGGACGCGATGACGATCGTCGCAACATTGCTGTTCGCATACGGCATTTATCGCTGGTTGGCGGTTGGCCAGCGCATCACCTATTCGCTAGGACATGTGACCGGAGCAGCCTGCCTCTTCGCTCTGTTGGTCATCGGTCTGCTGGATCGAGCCGGGGCCTACCAAAGTGGCAACAGCCTCTTGCGGGTACGAGAAACCGAGCGCATTTTGAGAGCATCCATTCAAGCTTCACTGTTTGCTTTCGCGTTGTCCTACTTTACCAAGTACCTGCTCTCCCGCGGCGTCTTGGCCATCGCCTTTGTGGTCGTCCCTCTGTTCCTGGTGATAGAGAAACAACTGATTTGCGGTTTGGTACGCATGCTGCATTCCCGAGGCTACGGGGTCCGGAAAGTTGATCATTTACGGTGCTGGCATGATTGGCCATAGGCTGTTCTCGGCCCTGGTCCGATCACCGAAACTTGGTCTGGACCCGGTGGCGTTTGTAGACGACGACCTGAAACTCGAGGACTCGAGAATCTTTGAAAGCTCATACCGTCGTCGTCGTTATGCCCCGGTTGTGCGGGGTCCTCTTAGCGCCGAGTTGATCCGAAAGTATCAGGCGAGCGTGGTCATCGTCGGAATTTCATCCGTTGACCGGGACAAATTTCTGGAAATCGCCAGCGAAGCCAGCGCCGCCGGCGCGGCCGTCTCCTTCGTGCCGTACCAGGTCGATCCCTCGATGTTTTGGGTAGACTATGCCGATATCGATGGCCTGCTGGTGGCTTCGTTCAAACCTCCTTCGCAGCAAATTCATCGCGCGCCTATCAAACGTGCCTTTGACTTGGCAGTTTCTTTGCTCCTGCTGATTCTGACGGCTCCGCTGTTTCTAGTGCTGGCCGTCATCATTCGGATCAGTTCCCCCGGACCGGCTATCTTCGTGCAAGAAAGAGTGGGGCTGCGGGGCAAGCTTTTCAGACTCTACAAGTTTCGTACCATGTACGCTCACTCTGAGTGTTATGACTATTCGCCCAGGGACGTTCGCGATCCCAGGATTACCAGAGTCGGGCGTTTTCTGCGTCGTACTAGCCTGGACGAGCTCCCGCAGATACTCAATGTTCTTAAAGGTGACATGTCTCTGGTGGGGCCTCGGCCGGAGATGCCGTTTATCGTAAGTCAGTATCAAGCGCTGCATCAGCTCCGCTTAACGGTCACGCCCGGCATCACAGGTCTGTGGCAATTGAGCGCGGATCGAGCTTGCCTGATTCATGAAAATATTGAATACGACCTCTATTACATCCGCAATCAATGTTTCTTCATGGATCTGGCGATACTGCTTCACACCATAGTCTTTGCCGCCAAAGGCATATGAATTCGACGCCCTAGCGCCTCCCTCTATGAAAGCCCTCTTGGAAGATAGCCGATCAGGCCATCTGCACCTGGTCGAAGTTCCGCCGCCCGACCTCCGCCCCGGCGGAATATTGGTGCGGACCCATTTTTCCGCCGTAAGCTCGGGCACCGAATTGGCGAAACTGGAAACTGGGCAAAAGAGCCTCGTGGGCAAGGCCTTGGCGCGGCCGGACCTGGTTCGCCGGGTGCTCACGGTGGCTCGGGAAGAAGGCATCGCGAGCGCGTACCGGAAGGTCCAGAGCCGCCTGGATTCGCTTACCACCCTGGGATACAGCTGCTCCGGTACGGTATTGGCGGTGGGCGAAGAAGTGAGCGAATTTCAGCCCGGAGATCGCGTGGCCTGTGCCGGGGCGGGATTTGCCAATCACAGTGAAGTGAACTATGTCCCGCGAAACCTGGCGGTGCACCTACCCCTGGAAGTTTCCTTGCAAGCAGCCTGCCTCACGACCATTGGGGCCATTGCGATGCAAGGGCTCAGGCAAAGCCAGCTGGTATTTGGGGAAACAGTCGCCGTCATCGGTGTGGGACTCGTGGGCCTGCTGACGATTCAGTTGGCCCGCGCTGCGGGTTGCCGCGTTATCGCAATCGACATCGATGCAGGGAGGGCAGAATTCGCCAAAAAGATGGGCGCCCATCTGGGGTTGGTTGTGGGTGACTCTCGCAATGTTGCGCTAATCGACGAATACACCGGCCATGGCGCGGATGTCGCGGTGATTACTGCGTCTACACATTCTGCGGAACCGATCGAATTGGCTGCAGAGATCGTCCGCGATCGTGGCCGCATCGTGGTGGTCGGGGACGTCGGGCTAGGAGTTTCCAGGCGTGCCGCGTATGCCAAGGAGCTGTCCGTCGTCCTCTCGCGCTCATATGGACCTGGACGCTACGACGTTCAGTATGAGGAGAAGGGCATCGATTACCCGATCGGGTATGTGCGCTGGACCGAGCAGAGAAACATGCAGGCGTTTGTTGAGTTCCTGGCCGCGGGGACGGTTGATGTCACTCCCCTCCTGCAGGTGAGATATCCGCTTTGCGAGGCGGAGAAAGCATACTCTCAGCTCCGCGAGAGGAATGGCTATACCGCGATTCTTGAATATGCCACCGAAGATATGGTAGACAATTCGGCATCGCGAAGTACGGCAGAAACCGTCCTCAGAGCTCCGGCGACGGAAAGTCTAAGGATCTCTTGCCTGGGTGCAGGCAACTTCGCTTGCGACGTGATCCTTCCTTATTTGTCCGGACGCCACGGGGTCAGCCTGGAATCCGTCGCGACCTCTTCCGGAATCACAGCCGAATCGGCCCGCGCCCGATTCGGTTTTCGTCGGACGCTAACGCCGGAAGAAGTGCTTCACGATCTGGGAACGGACGCGATATTTGTATTTTCCCGTCATGACAGCCACGCCGATTACGTCGTCAAAGCGCTCCGCAATCATAAGCCAGTTTTTGTTGAGAAGCCCCTGGCATCAAGCCCGCCGCAACTGGTGGAGGTTCAACGCGCGTACGCGGCTGAACTGGAGCAAGGGGGCTCGCCCTTCGTAATGGTTGGCTTCAACCGGCGGTTCGCTCCCTTGACGCGTGAGCTACGGAAGTTTTTCGCCAATCGAAGTGAGCCCATGATGGTGCACGTGCGGGTGAACGCAGGCCATCTTCCTCCCGGACACTGGACTCACGAAGACGGTGGCCGCGTGGTCGGGGAATTCTGTCATTTTATCGATTGGGTGCGCTTCGTAGTGGACGCTTCGATCGATAGCGTTCATGCGTCGGCCTTGCCCGATGGAACTCGCTACCAACGGGACAACGTGGCGAGCACCTTGCGCTTCCGGGATGGATCGATCGCCACTCTGCTCTATCTGGCAAACGGCGACAAGACGGTTCCCAAGGAGTACTTCGAGGTCTTCTGCGAGGGTTCGGTAGCTCGGCTTGAAGATTTCAGAGTGCTGTCACTGACGCGCAACGGTAAGACTAGGCAGATCAAACTCAAGCGGGACAAGGGACACAGTCGCGAACTCGAGTTGACAGTGGAAGCGATGCGTTCCGGGCAACCTGCTCCGATTCCTTTCCAGCAACTGGTCGAGGTGACCGATGCGAGCTTCGGGATTCATAGGGCGATCGCCAATGACGAGGTAGTGAAGCTCGAGATGTCGGTCCCGGGTCTGACGAGCAAAATATGATCAAGGATTGCCTCAATATTGCAGCCGTAGGAACGGCAGAGCGGATTCGTGTGACCGGGTGCCCGGTCGATCGCCTGTCGTTCAAAGAGACCGTTGCGGAACTCTGCCGCAGAATCGACACCGGCATTCGGACTCACGTGATTTTTATCAATGCTGCCAAGATCGTGAGATACAGCAAGAATTCGCCATTCAGGACAATTGTCAATCGTGCTGACCTGCTGCTGGCCGATGGGGTTTCGGTGGTCTGGGCGTCGCGTCTGCTACGGCGTCCGCTGCCGGGCCGCGTCAACGGCACCGATTTGATGGAGCAAATGGTGGCGGTCGCTGCGGAGCGAGGGTACCGGGTGTTTTTTCTCGGAGCGACACCGGAAGTAATCGTGCAGGTTGTGGGCGAGTTCCGCCGTCGTCATCCGAATCTGAAAGTTGCCGGCTATCGCGACGGCTATTTCGGGGACGAGGAGCACGAGGCCATCATTCAAGAAATCAATCGAGGCGGTGCAGACCTGTTGTTGGTTGGAATGAGTACGCCGCAAAAGGAAATGTGGGTGGATCAAAACCTGAATCGGTTGCAAGTCGCTGTGGCCCAGGGAGTAGGTGGAAGCTTCGATGTGGTGGCGGGAGTGGTCTCACGGGCGCCGCGATGGATGCAGCACAACGGGCTCGAGTGGTTTTATCGTCTTCTGCAAGAGCCACGACGCATGTGGCGCCGCTATTTGGAAACCAATTCAACTTTTCTTTGGCTGGTCATGCGCGAACTCCTGAAGAGCTGGAAGTTGCATGTAACCGGAAATTCGTAGGCCCCCTCTCTTTTTCTCTTCCGCGGGTCAAGTTTCCCCCCGACCCCACGCTCGAGCTGATCGGCAGATTCGAGCCCGATGTTCTTGTCCTCCCAAACAATCTACATGGTTACAAAGTCTTAAGAAAAACACACCCATGCGCTGCCACTGTTATTGAGGAAGGTAGCGTGACGGTCTGTTTGGTCCATATCTCGTAAGCTTCGGAAGCCTGGACGCTGAAGTCGTTTGGATCAATAAGATAGGTGACAGGTTCAGTCTTTCGGTTGATGATGGCGATCGCCCATCCATCGGCAAGCTTCTTGCGCCAGACATCAACAACACCCCGCCGCACTATAGTGGCTTGCTGAACTTCCAGGTCTTGATTGACTGCGATGGCGTGGGGGTCGGTCAGAACCTCAAGTTGAGATGGGCTCAGACGCAACAAGTCCGTGCTTGAGATAAGTGGTGCCGCCAGCATGGCCCACAGAGTCATCTGGGTGCGGTTCTCGTCCAGGGTCACGCCGCCAGCCCCAACCAGAAGCATGTCGGGGTCATTCCACCCGACGTCGCCGGCAAACGCGGCCAGCCGGGCGTCGGCATCTGCGATGCGCAGCATATTCTTATATGTGCCGGTCTCGTCAGGCGCGATCCGCCACATATTCACGGCGAGGCGAGGCGCCCATCGCCACGGCTCGGACAGCACCACGATGCTCAGTACGACAGGATGTTTCTCGTTTTTGCGAAGAGCGGTGGACATCTTGCCGACCAACGAAGGCGCCGTCTCCCAAGCATCCAGGTAACAAAGATCGTATTTTACAAAATCGACACCCCAATCGATAAAAGTCTGGGCATCCTGGGCCTCGTGGCCGAAGGAACCCACCAGGCCATCGCAACTCTTGCTGCCCAGGCTGGTGTAGATGCCGAACTTAAAGCCCAGAGAGTGGAGATAGTCACCTAGTGCCTTCATGTCTGGGAAGTTGGGGTTGGGGTGAAGAAAACCATGTGCGTCGCGGTAGCCTTGCCACCCGTCGTCAATGTTGATGTATTCATACCCGGCCTGACGCATACCGTTCGCAAGCATTGCTTGGGCCTGCTGCCGTATGAGTGAATCTGAAATATGGGTTTGAAATCCATACCATGTGCTCCAGCCCATCGCCGGATGCGGTGGAGGCGGGAGAGGGTCGCCGACGGTGGAGAATCCAGTCGTCGAGCAACCTAACAGCGGGCAGACAGACAATACTAGTAACAACCGTAGTGACAGGAGGGAATGACGGTGGTGCCAGGAAAACTGTCGCGCTGCCATTGTGCAATACCTGAATCCTGAACCGCTCAGCCGAGATCGCTGAAGACGAGCTAAGAATACTACCAAGGGCCATGACTCCGATGTCAATTTGAGACGTTGGTTGCTGTGCGGGGACGGAACTCGCCGAGCTTTTCCTGGTCCCGGCGCCGAAAGGATTCGGCACTCAACAAGTCGGAGATAGCCTTATGCTAGAATCCGCAGGACGTTCAGCAACTCTGGCTATGCAGGAAGATGACACTCTGGAGCGAGAGATTCTCCACGAGGTCTCGCTGGTTGTGCCCGTTTACCAGGGCGAGCACACCCTCGAATTACTAGCCGAAGAGGTTGCCAGGCTCACCCTTTCTCAGCCGACCCCGGGCGGGCGCCATTTTCGGGTGGTTGAGTTATTGCTGGTGCACGATGGGGCGGTCGACCGGTCCGCAGATGTGATGAGGCGGCTGAGCTCCCGCTATTCCTTCCTGCGGCTCATATGGCTCTCTCGCAACTACGGTCAGCATCCGGCCACTCTGGCAGGAATGGCCAGTACGATCGCGGAGTGGGTGGTGACGCTCGACGAGGATGGCCAGCAAGATCCGCGAGACATAGGCCGAATGCTCGATATGGCACTGGATGAGCGGGCCCGACTCGTTTACGCATCGCCCACCAATTCTCCTCCCCACGGTTTCTTTCGCAACACACTGTCCAACTTCGCCAAGTGGTTGTCGCAACGAGTGCTCGGCAGGCGAATTGGGGCTTTCAACAGCTTTCGACTGATCGAGGGCGAGGTAGGGCGCGGCGTCGCAGCATATTGCGGCGCCGATGTGTACCTGGACGTGGCGCTCTCGTGGGTGGTTGGAACAGCGGAACACTGCCCGCTGGCGCTACGGACAGAGCGCGGCCGGCCTTCGGGTTATACATTCGGACGTTTGTTACGACACTTCTGGCAACTCGTCCTGACCTCGGGCACGCTCCCCTTGCGCCTCATTGCTCTTATGGGGGGCTTCTCGATTCTGTTCGGTGTCGCGATCAGCGCCTTCGTCCTCTGGGAGCGTGAACAGCACAAAATCCCGGTCCAAGGCTGGACCTCGATCTTCATCGCGGTCTGTATTTTTGCGGGGCTGATCCTGGTCTCCTTGGGCATCATTGCAGAGTACCTGGGGGTCGCAGTTTCAATGGCTCTAGGCAAACCGGCGTATTTGATCGTATCCCGCCCCGCTGAAGATCTTGGACGCAAACTGTGAGCACTCTGTCCTGGGTAGTGGGCCGAGGCGGGCTGCTCGGTTCGTGTATGGAGCGCGTGATCGGTACGGACGTGTGGTATCCGGCGCATCCATTCAGCTGGACCGACCCTAGCCAGCTCCACAAATCAATCGCGGCAGCAGTGCGGGACTTCCGAACCCGCCTGGCGGCCGAATCGAAGCGCGCCTGGTGCATCTATTGGTGTGCCGGCAGTGGCGTTGTTGGAACAGCAGCCGAGCGACTTGCTGCCGAGACTGCCTGTCTCCACTTCTTTCTGGATCAACTTGGCTCAGCTTTCGGAGAGACCCAGGCCAGTCTGAAGGGCCGAGTCTTCCTCGCGAGCAGCGCCGGCGGAGCTTACGGTGGGAGCACGGAACGCCCGTTGACTGAGGCCACGCTCCCTCGGCCGATCTCGGACTATGGGCGGTCGAAGCTCGAACAGGAGCATGTGTTGCGGACCTGGGCATGTAACCGACCCAACGTCTCGACGCTGGTGGGTCGTCTCTCCAACCTCTACGGTCCTGGTCAGCACCTCGACAAGCCGCAGGGCCTCATTTCGCACATGTCCCGTTGTATGATTTTCGGTGTTCCGGTACGGATTTACGTGCCCCTCGATACCATTCGCGACTACCTGTTCGCGCAGGATGCAGCCACCCGCATTGTTGCCGGCATGTCGCGACTGGGACGCGAGGCAAGTGGCGGCGACCAGCACATAATCAAGATTTTCAGTTCCGGGAGCGAGACTACGGTGAGCGGACTTATCGGAGTGTTTCGCCAAATCGCGAAAAAGCAGCTCCGGGTGGTGTCGGGGCTGAACCCGGTGCAGAGACAACAGCCCGCACAACTCCAGTTCCGTTCTGTAATCTGGACAGACGAGCCTGCTCTTGGCCGCACCGAACTGCTCGACGGAATAAACCGTGTGCACCGCCACCAGTTCGCACTATTCCAGGCGGGACGGCTCACCTGTCCCCCGGCCGAAGGAACGTTACGCCGGAAGATTGACGCGAACAGTGGATAGGCCAACCTTCTTGCCAACAACGGACAGGCATTAAAACAGACTCATATCAGGAACTTCCTCGAAAAAAGAAGTAGCGGTTCCCGCGTTTGCTCCCCAGCTCACTTTCGATCGTCCAGAGCTCTTACGAAGTCAGTTTCATTTGTGGCGAAAAACGATAGGCCAAACTGTGTACAAGAGACTTTTCGTAGAGTTTACTGGCGAGAGACCAAATCGGTCGCCGGTAATTCGCAGAATATCAAGATATCATCAACAAACGAAGGCGTTCGCGGTTGAAATCGGATTGATCAGGGGTGGTGGGTTGTTGAGTCGGTGCATTTACCGATGAGTCTTTTCATGGCAAGCGGCGCAGAGGGTGATGAGGTTCTTGACCTTCCTCGACGACGGGGACTGGTCTGTTCCGTCACTTTGCGCGAGCAACTGCCGCTCGTCGAGGAATCCGTCGGTTTAGCGTCGTTCCAGTTGGGGTCGCTCGATCCAAGTGGGCTGTCTATCGGGGATGCCGAATCAGCGGAGCGTTAGGTATTCGTCACGCGTTCCTGCAGGAATTACGCCCAAATCCCCAGGCGCGCCTAAATGTTCGGTTCGGGCCCCGGCTTGGTCGGTTCGGGCTGGGCTCGTGCGAGCCGTAACCACACACGCCCCTTAGTGACCGGTTCCCTGATCAGCGGACTCCGCGGTTTCCGGGATTGCACGAATTCCGCTGATCGATTTAATGTCGATGCGAAAGAACACAGTCTCCATCGAAGAAACCAGCAATCTGTCGCGTGCTTCCGACAGAGGGATTCGCCACCATTCGGAGTACTGCGCGAGTTGTTCCCGCGCATGTTCCCGCTCAGCGGTGTGGTACTGCGGCTCACTCAGTTCCAAGTAGGTTCCAGTCGCTATTACGCTAACCCAGTTCGACGAATCTCCTATTTCGTCTGCTTGCAGACAAACCTTGGGATTTTGCCGCATCCACTTAATCTTCTTGCCGACAGTCGAAAAGATGTAGATGCGGTCAGGTTCATACGAAAAGCGAACGGGTACAACATACGGTTGATTGTCCAACGAACATGCCAGCCTCCCGGCAGACACGCGTTTCAACAGCTCACTGCATTCGTCTTGGGAAATTGCAATGATTCGCATAACGTTTCTCTCCTGCAGGGGGCCATAGACAGCAAGTCTACTCCGGTCGCATTCCCTTCCGGCGCGCAAACCCAAACCGCACACATTGAGGCACGTCTGCAGTTTTCATCGGGGAACGCGTAATTCAGGCGGGAAATGGGCACCTCTGCTGAAATTCCCCGTTCGACACAGTCCTAGGCTGCGTCGACCATCGACTTCCTGCGAGCAAAAGTGATGCTTCTCAGGAGCCTGTCTTTGTGTCGAAAGATGACGGCGAAACCCTCGGGAGGGCGGTGGGCACAGTCTGGAAGCGAAACGGTACCGACCGTTCCATCTTGCCCGAGACACAGCGCCATAGACTCCGAGCAGCGGCTGCACAACCAGAAGTATTCCACCTTTGTGGAGTCGTTGGCATAAGAGTTGGCGGAAGGGTTGGGGTCGGTTTCCAGCCGAAAAAGCCTTCCTTCTTGGAGACTGCGGAACGATGCGAAACAGGACGGGTTGGCACACTTCGCCAGCATACAGAACCCATCGCACTTTCCATACTTACATTGTATTGCGAAGGCGAGAGTAGTTCAGTGACCTGTGTCACGCTCCAGGGTGGCCGTGGAGTTCGCCTTTTCTCCCGCATCTTCCTGCCTGAATCGCGCGTTCCCGACCAAAACCCCAGACGCGCTTCAATGATCGGCTTGCGCCTTCCCTTGACTCCCAAGCCTCATCGGGATCACAATGCGCTCAAAATCGCCTCTCCGAAGAGCAGTTCCAACCATCGGGATGCCACCCCGTGAGGCGAACACCCATTACGGTACCGCCGCCCCATTTGTGTTGTGGGAGATGAATCTCTGAATACTGCCGTGGGCAGAGGGTTGAAAAGCCAATCGTGGAAGATCTGTACCAAGCTGCGATTTGCGAGGCGGACTTGAACAAACTACCAAGACGTGTAGGTGAAGCGGAAGCTGCGATCGTAATACGTGCGCGAGAACTGTTTTATGGATGTCGGCATTGAAGCAGCAACCATTGCCTGCTACCACACGAACATGCGGGCACCACCGCCGGAGGAGCGGAACCTGCCAACTTGGACAGAGCTATTGCGACCGCGGGTCAATTGGTCATCGCGGTGAGTGCCAGGTAGGTGCGGTTCCAATGCGTCGAGCTCTTCGATCCCTACAGCACGGTGGCGGTTCATAATCTCAACGGCCGCGTCTGCCTTCTCGCTCGAACCCGTCGCGAAAACCATGATTCCTCCGCGCCGTACGCCCTCGACGTAAGCTTCCGCCTCCGCTTCGGCGGCCCCGATCGTCCTAAGCTCCCGGATCAAGTCCACTTCAAAATCAGTGTGTGGGATACTCATGACTCCGCTTACCACCATCTCGTCTGGCTCACCTAAAACGCGGATGTCATTCTGAGGAAAACCGATGGCCACGAGATCGCGAACGACCTCTTCAACCGAGCCCGAATTCTCAAACAAACCAACTGCCGTTTTTGCCATATATTAGCCTCCCACCAATCTAGTCCAGCACGGGAGTCGTTAACTCGCCTCGGCAAGCCTTTTGGCTAGAATCGAGACTATCCAAACTGGTGCTTCGCTTCCTCGGGGTGTGGTGCTGAGGGTGATGCCCTCTGACTTTGAAAGCGTCGGTAGTGCGGGCGACTGTTACCAACCACCATGCGGCGAGAACGGCTATTGCTAGTGACAATGTCACAGTCCACTTCCTAAATCACATACTACGAAACCACGAACGGCCCTGCAGTGAGCCAAATCACCGGTAGGCATGAGCGTGAGCACAGGCGACTAGGCACCCCCAACTATCGGGAACGCGTAAATTCGTACCAGCAACCGGCGGATTTAATGCGTGCCTGGAGACTTGATCGGAAAGCGTTAGGCCTCTGACTGCGGCAGTAAACCTCTAGAATTTGTACCCCATCCTTGGGTCGCCCTGGGGTAGCCCTGAGAAGGGTTCCAGCGATATTCCTCACGGTAACCCTTGATGAATGGTGCGCCCTGAGAGATTCGAACTCCCGACCTTCTGGTTCGTAGCCAATTAAACTTTCGTTGATCTGGCGCAACTTACGAGCCAAAATGGGCTGAAAAGGAACCTCCAGTTGGACCCAACTTTGGACCCAACCGCGCGTCACACAGAATTGGTATTTTCTGCTCCTCAAATAGGGATGTAATGAAGGCAAGGAACCGGTCTGCCCACTCCGTCGTAATCTTTTGAAACATGCCCTGACCGGTTATCATCCCGACCAAATCCGCATTCAGCATGCCATTTGTGCGAAGGTCGCGACCACTATGCCGTAGAATTGGCCTTGCCCCTGCATGTCGGGGTAGTAGTCTTCAAGAAGTCTCGCTCTTGAGCCAGCGTAGTATTTGTCGGGTGTGATTCCTTTTTGCTTCGCAAGGTCCAACGGGTTCTGAAATAGGCGAAGGATACGCAGATGCCACGGCGTATAGTGGTCAATCAGGAATAAGAAGATTGCTTCTTTGTCTTCAGTCAAACCAGAGCCGAGAGCCACGTTTAGAACCGCATTCCGCAAAGCGTCTCGTTTTTCTGTCTGAGAGTTTCGGATCGCAGCTTGGCTTGCATTCGTCACAGCCGAAATGAACTGCTCACTATCCCTCATTTTTTCGATACCGAAACCTTCCGCTTTCTTCTCAAGTTCCCTCAACCCGTCGGCAACGTCGTTCATCCACGCGGCTTGACGCTTCTGCAATGGCGGAGCGATGACGAGTGCAAACAATTCCGCAGCCGGTCCACCCGCAACGGGGACGGCACGGCTGGTCCCCTTGGGTCGACCTAGACTCCTGTGCGCTCGATTACCGCATTGATCGCTCCTCCGATGAGATACGCTAGCGCAAAAACATAAAGCCAAAGCATGAGAATCATGACCGCACCCAGCGAGCCGTACGTGGCGCTGAAATGATTGAAAAAATGCAGGTACATGCGGAATCCATATGAGGCAGACAGCCAAAGAAAGACACCAAATGCTCCACCTGGGGAGATCCAGTGCCAGCGGCGCCTTTGCTTCAGATTAGGGCCGAAGCGATAAATCAGCGCACAGGATATAAGAACCACGAAGACAAAGCCCGGCCACTGAATCGCCTTCCAGGCGAAGACGATGATGGGATCCAATCCCAATTCTGCCCCCAACCAGTTAACAAAACGGTTTCCGATCAACACCATAAACAAAGCTGAGAAAACCAGAACGGAAATCAGGAGACTCAATCCGATTGTTATGGCGCGAAGTTTGAACCGGGACCGGGTTTCGCGGACGTGATGAGCCAAATTCAGAGAGCGAATCATTGAATCTATGCCGCCAGATACCGCCAAAAGGGCCGACACGATGCCAAATGTCAGTTTTCCGCTGCTGGCGTGTGCAGCCAGTTCGTTGACCACGGTTTGCAACAGCTGAAATGCAATCGGCGGGAGTAAATCTGGGAAATAGGACGGTAGATTGTTTTGCAATTCAATCCGATCCGCAGCGAACAATCCAAACGATGTCACCACAATCAAGATCAGCGGGAAGAGAGCGAATAAGAAATAGAACGCGAGCTCGGCAGCATGTCCTAAGACATTGTTCGCGAGGATCTCATCGAATACGCTACGGCCCAGTTGTGAAAGGGTCAGGCCTCCCAGATTCCAGAGAGACTCAGATTGTTTCGCGGTTGCAAGGAGTCGCAGGGTCATCTATACCGGTAAACCTGTTTGACCCGCATTTTAGTAGTAGTTGGCGAAAAATCGCCTCTCTGACACTCAGGCACATGGAGTCATACAGCCTGTTCATGTTCGCCGTAAGTACCAGTTGCGCTCTGCGGCTTTTTTGCGGTGCGCTGACGGACTTTCTCGCTGAGCTCCGAAACCTTCTCGGCGAGGTCGGCACGAGTTTTTTCCCCTCTGGCGGGTGCGACTAGCAGTCCGACCCCCACGCCGACGCCAACTCCCATCAGCAGAGCACCAACGTTGCCGAGTATGTGCGAATCTTCATCGCCGCGAAGCGCGTAGCTGGCGCGGATTACCCGCCTGGACGCTGTGCCATATGTGTCCCTGACTCGACTTTTGACGTCCTCGAAATTGTCCGGGAGACGCTCACGCAAGGAATCAAGTAGATTCAGTCCGGTACCCAGCAGGACGCCAAGGAATGGTTCTTTTCTTTTGAATTTCATTTGTGTGTTCTCCGACGATGGTCTCGCCGATATAGAGATGCAGAAACAGGGTGAGGTGTTGGGGGTAGATTTGCACAGAAACAAATCGTTACTCTCGGTCAGTCGCGCCGACACTTTTCATCGTCCGCACTCTACTGAAAGATGCTTTCATCACTGCGAATGAGTTTTGGAAAATGGAAGAGCGATTTGTGCACCATCACTCTGCATATATGGACCTCCTCATTAACGAATCGAGTAAAGCGGTCTTTCCTGGATGGGCGGGTCGTTAGGAAACCCTACTGCATGAGAATGCTAGCGACAGTGGCCGCAGGTTGGGGACTGGCAAATCTGACAGAGGTGGGCTGGTGAAGCAGGCCGCACTGGATGTTGGTTGGCTGGCGATCGCGGTAGGGATACCACTCGGCGTGATACCCCCCGCCCGGACCCGGACGGGCGCTCATTAGCGCATCCGGTTCTTATCTCGGATGAGTGGCGGCGAAGCGAGCGTCAGGAAAGGGATGGAGCGCACGCGGTTGCGGGAGCCAGTGCTGGGCCAACACGAGAGTGCGCGTCCAGTTGATCCGGTGTTTCTGGCTCCGTCGGCGAATGGTACGCCACCAGAGAGCCAGCACCCGATCGCGGAACACTCCCAGACTCGTGAGGTTTCCCGGTACCGCGTAGTAGTTGAAGTAGCCTTGGACGATCGACTGGAGCCACTGTCCGGTTTGGGGCACGGGATCGTGCATGCGCTCACGCAGTTGCTGCTTAATCTGTTGCAGCTTGGCTCGCATGCGCTTGCGGATCGTCGTGCGCCGCACCATGAATCGCCCTAATCCGTTCTTCCCGCTGATGTGCTTGAAGCCCAGAAAGTCGAACGTTTCCGGTTTGCCTTCCCCTCTTCGTTCCCGGTTTTGTTCGGCAAATCGACCGAACTCAATCCGGCGCGTCTTGTCGGGATGGAGTTCCAGTCCAAACTTCCCCAGCCGCTCCCGTAAGTCTTCCAGGAAGTGATCTGCGTCCGTCTGATACTGGAATCCCACAATGGTGTCATCGGCAAATCTGATGACCACCACCTCGCCCTGCGCATACTTCCTGCGCCAGACGTTCACCCAGAGATCGAAACTGTAGTGCAGGTAAATATTCGCGAGAAGCGGCGAAATCACCGAACCTTGCGGACTCCCTGTCTGCACTTCCGACCACTTGCCTTCCTCCATCACTCCCGCCTTGAGCCGGGAAAGCCAACTCACTAAACACATTCTTCCCAGGTTCGGTTCATTACCCTTGGACACCGTTGATGAAACGGCAGTGCAAGAATTTGTAGCCGATCTAAAGAGAACCACGTTCGAGTTGAGGAAACCGAAGGGTGAACTCATCAAGACGTACAAACTGAGCCGCAAGACGATCCTCAACATAGTTGGAGTGGTGAAGTTGATCCTCGGGAAGAAGGTTTGGCTGACTTGGGATTTGGACTTGGGAAAGCCCGAAGACCCGGAACAACGGTACTTCACGGAAGAGCAAACTATTTGATAAGAATGGTGCGCCCTGAGAGATTCGAACTCCCGACCTTCTGGTTCGTAGCCAGACGCTCTATCCAGCTGAGCTAAGGGCGCGATGGGGTGACCGGCAGCGACTTCGATTATAGCGAAAGCCTGGGTTCTTGATAAGATGCCCCGGCGCGGAGCGTGATCACCGCACCGGAGGCAGCGTGACCTGGACCCGACGAGCAGGATCGTTGTGCGTGTTTCTTTTTACTCTCCTTCCATCCACCCTTCTTCTTTTCACCGGGCTGGCGCCGTCAGCATACGCACAGGCCTCCGCGGCCAATGCGACCGCCGCTGGAAGCTCTGCTGCGGCGCAGCCGTTTGATGTTAAGGCCGCGGTAGATGCCTACCTGGCCCAGGTTCCTGCCGAGCAGCGCGCCCGCTCCGACGCTTATTTCGAAGGTGGCTACTGGCTTCTCTTGTGGGACTTTCTGTCCACCCTGGTTGCCATGTGGCTGATGCTGCGCTTTCGCTGGTCGGTGCGGATGCGCGATCTGGCGGAGCGGATTACCCGCTTCAAACCGCTGCAGTCGGCGCTGTACTGGGTGCAGTTCGCCGTGCTCTTTGCCGTGATCATCTTTCCGCTTACGGTTTACGAGGGCTATTTTCGCGAGCACAAGTATGGGCTCTCCAATCAGACCTTTTGGGAGTGGATGCGCGACCAGGTAGTCGGGCTGGCGCTGGTTGCAGTGCTGGGCGCGCTTCTGGTGGCGCTCTTGTTTGGCGTAGTCAGACGGCTGGGCAGGAACTGGTGGCTGTGGGGAAGCGCCGTGATGATCGGGTTCATCGCCTTCGTGGTGATGATTGCGCCGGTTTTTATTTCTCCGCTCTTCAACAAGTACACCACGCTGGAAGATCCGCGCTTCAAGGTGCCGATCCTGAGCCTGGCGCGGGCCAATGGGATTCCCGCCACCGAGGTGTACGAGTTTGACGCCTCGCGCCAATCCAACCGGGTGAGCGCCAACGTCAGCGGCTTTGCCGGGACTACGCGGATTTCGCTCAATGACAATCTACTGAAGCGCTGCTCCCTGGCCGGAATCGAGTCCACCTTGGGCCACGAAATGGGGCACTACGTGTTGAATCATCAAGTCAAAGGCCTGGTGCTCAACGGAGTTGTAGTGGTCATCATGTTCGCGTTTTTGGATTGGGGACTCAAGGCTGGGTTGGCACGTTGGGGAGAAAAATGGGGAATCAGGGGCATGACCGACCTGGCAATTGTGCCGCTGGCAGTTTTGCTGCTCTCGGTTTTTTCCTTTGTGACCACGCCGCTGGACAACACCATCACCCGTACCATGGAATACGAAGCCGACCTGTACGGCATCAATGCCAGCCAGCAACCGGATGGAGAAGCGGAAGTCGATCTGATGCTGGGGGAGTATCGGAAGCTGGATCCGGGGCCGATTGAGGAATTTATCTTTTTCGATCATCCCAGCGGGCGTACGCGAATCACGGCGGCGATGCGCTGGAAGGCGGAGCACTTGCCGGGAGCGCCGCTGGGCCGATAAGGAGTGTGGTGTGGGTCGGACACTCCTGTCCGACGATTTTGACTTCGATTTTGACTTGCGATGGATGATCTCTCCGGTCTGGAGCCGCCCGGCGAGCAACCCAAATTGAAAGTCAAAAGCGTCGGACAGGAGGCTCCGACCCACATCTTTTTTATGGTCCCAGAATGGGCTACTGTCGGGCGGTCCGGAAGATTTCCACAGGCTTCGGCAGTACTCGTGCCAAGGCCCTTGTTCAGCGTAAATCTTTCCCCCTAAGGGGCAATTCCTACTCGATTACGAAAGGTTTGACTCCAGCGTTTTCAGCCACTTGAGAGTGGCAGCGGGGATGCTTTACAGCTCAGCAGACGAAGTGGCGCGCAACGGGGCGCTCCAGAGAAAAAACTTCGGCCAGAGGTTTTCTTGAGCGCCCCTTGCATTTCCGCATCTCACAGCCCTCCCCCCTCAAATCTACAGAGTAGGATGCACCTGCGCCCCGAGAGGTCATCCTCCCGAACGGCGAACCTCAGGCGCTAAAGCGCCATCAAGTTTCAACGATTTAGCGGCACGACTGAGTCGGGCCCTTTCCAAGAGTCCTACCCTCCCCAACGTCTTGCCCTCCCCAAACCGTATTCTCTCCGGGGCGCGCCTTTTCCAACACTGGGCCTCTGCAAAGGGATCTCTCAGGCAAGGATCAATTGTTCGCCGAGGTCCAGTCCGGTGCGGCGTAGCAGGCTTGCGATCACGGGTTCCTTGAGGCGCGAGGCGTCGAACTCGACGCGGACGGTGCGCTCCGCCTCGTCGAAGGCAATTCGGCGGACGCCGTAAACTTCGCGCATGCTGTCGAGCGCGCGCATGGTGGCTTGCGTGGGCGGGGTGTGATAGCGATACGCCACTTCGAGTTGCGTCATTTGGCTTTTCCTGAGTCAGGCAAGAGCACCATCGCAGCCTGCCCAGGATTCGCAAAGTTCGCGGGAATGTCCCCTGGGAACAATTCGGATCTGCGGCTGCATCCTTCTGCCTGCTCTTTGAAGATACAACAATCGATAATATAAGCGAATGAATCTAATATGGTTCGGTTGAGTTTCGGCAAGCCGAGCCCTGTGACTATGGACAGCTCTCCCAAATCCGCGACCACGGTGAAAGATCCAGTGTGTGGAATGGACGTGGAGCCCTCTACCGCCAGGCACACGCTGGATCATGCCGGGAAGACTTATTACTTCTGCTGCGCCCAATGCCTGGAACGGTTTCGCGGCCGTCCCGAGGATTACCTGGCTCCGCGGCCGGCGGCAGGCGCGGGCTTGCAGATGGTCAGCATCGCGCCAGTGCCCACAAGGAAAGCGTCGCCGGTGAAGAGTGGGCAAACCATACCGGCCGCTTCTGCCAGCGCGGGCTCCTATGTTTGTCCCATGTGTCCGGAAGTGCGATCGGCAGTGCCCGCCGCTTGTCCACGCTGCGGCATGGCGCTGGAGCCGGAGATGCCGGTGGCGGCAGACCGGGTGGAGTACACCTGCCCGATGCATCCGGAAATTGTTCGGCCGGGGCCGGGGAGTTGCCCGAAATGCGGCATGGCCCTGGAACCGCGCACCGTCACGGCTCAGGAGGAAGACAATCCCGAGCTGCGCGACATGACGCGCCGCTTCTGGATCAGCCTGGCACTGACATTACCTCTACTTTTAATTGCGATGGGTCATATGCTGCCGGGCCTGCCAGGGCTTCTGCCGGAGGGCTGGCAACCGTGGATTGAGCTGCTTCTGGCCACGCCGGTTGTGCTATGGGGCGGGGCGCCATTTTTCCAGCGGGGCTGGACGTCCATCGTCAATCGCTCCACCAACATGTTCACGCTGATCGCGATGGGGACGGGTGTGGCATATCTGTACAGCCTGGTCGCGACCTTGTTACCGCAAGTATTTCCGGCTTCGTTCCGCGAGATGAGCGGAAGGCCTCCGGTGTATTTCGAAGCGGCGGCCGCGATCACGACGCTGGTCCTACTGGGGCAGGTGCTCGAGTTGCGTGCCCGCAGCCGCACCGGCGCTGCCATTCGCGCATTGCTCGATTTGTCCCCGAAGATGGCGCGAGTCTTGCGCGACGGGCGAGAGGAAGATATCCCGTTGGAACAGGTGGTGCCGGGTGACCGGCTGCGTGTCCGTCCGGGCGAGAAGGTTCCGGTGGATGGCACCGTGCTCGAAGGCAGTAGCGGAATAGATGAGTCGATGATTACCGGGGAGTCCATCCCGGTAAGCAAGGGACCGGGCAGCTCCGTGATCGGGGCGACCGTGAATGGGACGGGGTCGCTGGTGATGCGTGCCGAACGCGTGGGAGGCGAAACCCTGCTGGCGCAGATTGTACGCATGGTGGGCCAGGCGCAGCGCAGCCGTGCTCCCATTCAGCGGCTGGCGGACCGGGTCGCGGGCTGGTTCGTTCCGGCTGTGATTGCGATTGCCGTGCTCACTTTTGCGGCGTGGAGTCTGTTCGGCCCGGAGCCGCGTCTGGCGCACGCTTTGGTCAACGCGGTGGCGGTGTTGATCATTGCCTGTCCCTGCGCGCTGGGGCTGGCCACTCCGATTGCAATCATGGTGGGGACGGGACGCGGGGCGCAGGCCGGCGTGCTGATCAAGAATGCGGAAGCGCTCGAGATCATGGAAAAAGTGGACACGCTGGTCGTCGACAAGACAGGCACGCTGACCGACGGCAAGCCGCGAGTCGTTTCCGTCGTTTCAACGCTCCCCGGCACTGAACCAGGTCGACATGAAAATGAAATATTGCGCCTGGTGGCCAGCGTGGAGCAGGGAAGCGAGCATCCGCTGGGAGCGGCGGTGATCGAAGCCGCCACAAGCCGAGGGCTGACTTTGGCCAGTGGGGGGGAATTTCAATCGTACACTGGTCGCGGAGTGAGTGCCCGAGTTGACGGCCGGAAGGTTGTGATTGGCAACGAACGATTGCTGCAGGAGAGCGGAATCTCGGCAGCAGGGCTGGCGCAGAAAGCGGAAGAACTTCGGCGGTCGGGGCAGACCGTGATCCTGGTGGCGGTGGACGGGCAGGCGGCGGGGCTGCTCGGCATTGCGGATTCGATTAAGGCTTCAGCGGCCGAGGCCCTGCGTGATCTCAAAGAGGACGGCTTGCGACTGGTGATGCTGACGGGCGACAGTCGGGCTACCGCAGAAGCAGTGGCCAAAACTCTGGGCATCGAGCAATTCGAGGCGGAAGTTTTGCCTGACAAGAAATCCGAGGTAGTGCAGCGGCTACAAAATGAAGGGCGGACTGTGGCGATGGCAGGCGACGGCATCAATGACGCGCCCGCGCTGGCGCAGGCTGATGTTGGCATCGCGATGGGGACAGGCACCGATGTTGCGATGGAAAGCGGCGGCATCACGCTGGTGAAGGGCGACCTCGCCGGCATCGTGAGGGCGCGCAAGCTCAGCCAGGCGACCATGCGCAATATCCGCCAGAACCTGTTCTTTGCGTTTGTCTATAACTCGCTGGGAGTGCCGATTGCGGCAGGCGTGCTCTATCCCTTCTTTGGGTTGTTGCTGAGCCCGATTCTGGCCGCAGCGGCCATGAGTCTGAGTTCAGTTTCGGTGATTACGAATTCTCTACGGCTCCGGAAGGTGAAGCTATAGGCAACGAACGCAGTTTAACTAGGGAGTCCTTATCAGTCTTGCTACCTGACTTCCCACCTGTTGGAAGTGGCCCACGTTCCAGGTCAAAATTGTTTCAACTTTGGCTTTCAACGCACAGCGCGCCAGCAAGGCGTCGTAAGTCAAACCTCCTAGAACGCCGGACGCAGCAGCATCTGCTATGGCATCCCAGTATTCCTCAACATTCAAGGTGATGAAGGTCAGTCTCCGCGCCATATCTTCCAGAAAGAGCATGGCCTGATCCGCGCTCGCCCGGTGACTGGCGGGCATGCGAGTGAGAGTCGAGTAAACCTCTGCCAGGCTGTGAACGCCGCAACAATCGTGTTTCTTGTCGGCCTTGAGATAGGCGTTGAGGCTGGCTTCATGGTGTCCATGCTGATCTATGAAAGCAGGCACCAGGACGGAGGTGTCGAAGAAATTTCTCACCGCTGTTTTCCCAGGATGGCCCGCTCACGTTCGCGGCGGACTTTGCGCATGGTCTCTTCCACGACGCCAGCGGGAAGAGGTCCGTCTCCGTGGAGTACCCACACGCCTTGCTTCTTGTACATTCGAGCCCTGCCCCTCGCAGGGCGCAGCACGATTTGGTCTTCCGAGCTTTCCAGTTCCAGAGAATCGCCGGGGCTGATCTGCAGGGCGTCGCGCACAGGTTTGGGCAGGACTACGCGGCCCGCCTTGTCGATGGTCAGAGTGGTATTCATAATGGCATTTTACCATAGGAAATGCCATCTCTGATGCCATTTTGCCATTCTTAAACCGGCGGTTAGAAAGAAGCGTCCCGCAAAACGTTCATACGTGGATGCTATACTGCGCCGCACGATGGATAGGGCGCTGGCATGGCGAGCGGCTGTCATTGGGCATCTGATTTTTACCGTCCCCGCGATCGCAGCGCTCCTGCTCGTCCCATTTCTTGGCCTACGCATGTTTGGCCCCTTTTTGTTTGTGTACTACGTTCTGGCCGGGATGACCCTTGGATGGCAGTGGTACGTGGTAACGCTTCCTGGCTGGAAAAGATGGTTAGCGCGGAACAGTGTTCAGGACGAAGAAGCAGATCAGCTTGCGCATCGCGCTGGTCTCGCCTGGTTGGGAGAAACTAGGATCGGCCCGTTTGCTCTTCACACGACCGCGGTTGCGGTGTGTGGCATTTATTTTGGCCCTTGGCTGCTTAGCCGTTGGTTCGTTTGGATACTCCCATTAGCCGGATCGACCCGCACTCCTACCGGTAACGACTACCTTCAATATTTCGAGGTGGCAAGTGTCGTTCCTGCGCTCGTGGTTGGCTACGTCCTATCGCTTTACTTTCAAAGGCAGTCAACCTGGGCATGGATCGTACCCACGGCCGTACTGGTGTACAAGCTGCTCACATTCACCGATCCGTACGCATCCGTTCTCGTTCCCCACTTTCGACCCGATTTTCATACTTCTTCGTCATCCAACGAGCCATGCCTACCTTTAGCCCTGGCTTCGGTGGTGTTGATGTTGTCCGCGTTGCAGAACAGATGACCGTGATCGCCCCTTTTTATGCTGGTCTGGCATACAGCATCGCTGCACTTGCAGCGAGGCGCAATGTGTTGAAACAGTTCTTTGGGCACCCTGCAGACATGCAGCCAGAATCAGAAATAGATGCAGACCGAGAAAATCCCTAGAATTTTTGGCTAAGGGCTCTCCGCGTTAATTCGGCTACACTTTCGCACTGGAAATCCGCCCTCAATGCTGCGCTGAAGCGCTGCTCTACCCTTTCCAAATCCAGCCAATCCCAACTCTCAGCGTCCCAGGCTGCGCGTTCTCCATCCGCACGGAAGTGGCACAATGGAAGGCAGTGAGCACTGAGGCTTCTGCGACACCTTCATCTCCGGTCCGCAAGACTGGTATCTCGCATGCTTGGCGCGCCTTGCGGTGGCGCAATTTCCGGCTGTATTTCAGCGGCCAGACAATTTCTCTGATCGGCACCTGGATGACGCGCCTGGCGACCAGCTGGCTGGTCTACCGGCTGACAGGCTCGGCCTTGCTGCTCGGCATCGTAGGGTTCTCGGGACAGATTCCCACATTTCTGTTTGCCCCCTTTGCCGGGGTCTGGGTGGACCGGCTGGATCGCCGCCGGGTGCTGGTGGTGACACAGATACTGGCCATGCTGCAATCGCTGGCGCTGGCCGCGCTCACGCTGAGCCGGCACATCAATATTCAGGAAATCATCTGGCTCAGTGCCTTTCAGGGTCTGATTAACGCATTTGATATGCCAGCGCGGCAGGCTTTTCTGGTGCAGATGGTGGAAGACAAACAAGACCTGGGAAACGCGATTGCGCTGAATTCGTCGATGGTGAATTTAGCCCGGCTGGTTGGCCCGTCACTGGCTGGAGCGGTGATTGCTGTGTCTGGCGAAGGCGCTTGCTTCCTGATCGACGGGATCAGCTACATCGCGGTGATCGCTTCGCTGCTGGCCATGCGGCTGACAGCGGCGGTCGCGAAGCCTACGGTCGATTCTATGCGCAGTCAGCTGAAGGAGGGCTGGGCCTACGTTTCCGGCTTCGCGCCGGTCCGCACCATTCTGTTGCTGTTCGCGATGGTCAGCCTGATGGGCTGGCCCTTTACCGTCCTCATGCCGATTTTTGCCGGGAAGATTTTGCACGGCGGTCCGCATACCCTGGGTTTTCTGATGGGCGCCGTGGGAGTAGGTGCCCTGGTTTCGGCGATGTCTCTGGCCCTGCGAAAGACTGTCCTGGGGCTGGGCCGGATGATTCCGCTTTCAACCGTGGCCCTGGGTGCGGGCCTGATCCTGTTCGGCTTGTCACGGAGTTTATGGATATCGCTGATGCTAATGCTGGTCTGCGGTTTTGGCATGATGCAGCAGATGGCCGCCAGTAACACCATCATCCAAACCATCGTGGAAGACAGTAAACGCGGACGGGTGATGAGCTTCTACGCCATGGCCTTCGTGGGCATGGCCCCCTTCGGAAGCCTGCTGGCTGGGGTGCTGGCCCACGCCATTGGAGCGCCTCGGACCGTGATGTTGAGCGGAGCCTGCTGCCTGGCGGGCGCGGCCTGGTTCGCAGCCCAGTTGCCGACGATCCGAAAATTGATTCGGCCCATCTATGTCGATTTGGGCATCCTACCTGGGGTAAACGCGGTGATTCGGGACAGCGTAGGCGGGTAATGCCGCCAAGCCTTAGCACCAACGTACCCCGAAGCCGCCGGGCTCGCACCATTCTGGCAATTGACAGTGCGCGCCCTGTATTCAACAATTGCTTCAACATTCCAATTCAACCAGCGGAGGGCATTTATGGCGGACGAGGGCGAGGTTCACGTCGCGTCGGACAGTAGTGCGGGAAAATGGATTCTGTTGGCGCTCGCAGTGCTTTACGTCGCTGGATCGCTCTATTTCATCTTTGATTTGCGCGGGCGTATCGACAAGATGAGCAAGAACCAGGCGGCCGACAGTGTCCAGCTCGCCGACCTGGGCAAGCGCATGCAGTCCGCGGAAGCCGACGACGAGACTCTGGCCCATCAACTGGGCATGACCAAGAAAGAGATGGCGGCCCGGTCTGCCGACCTGCAGCGGCAGCAGCGCGCAGCGGAAGCCCGGCTGGCGGAGCAGCAGAAGCAGCAGATCAGCGCAGTCAGCGGGGAAGTGGCGGGCGTAAAGAGCGACGTGGGCGGGGTCAAAACCGACGTGGCTTCCACCAAGGCCGACCTGGAAGCCACCAAGGCCAAGCTGCAAAGCACGATCGGTGACCTGGGAGTGCAAAGCGGTCTGATTGCCAATACCCGCGGCGACCTTGAAATCCTCAAGCATCGGGGCGACCGGAACTACTACGAATTTACCCTGATCAAGGGGGCCAAGCCCCAGCCGGTTTCGACGGTGGCGTTGCAACTGAAAAAGACCGACGTGAAGAAGGGAAAGTTCACCCTCAATGTGACCTCGGACGACCGGACCATCGAGAAAAAGGACCGCAACGTCAGCGAGCCGATCCAGTTCTACAGTGGACGCGATCGCATGCTCTATGAACTCGTGGTCTGGACCGTGGACAAGAACAAAGCCACCGGATACTTGAGCACGCCCAAGGGTGCGCCGACCCCGGTCACGGCGTCGCAATAGGACTCATGTATCCCGGCGGTCATGTTCTGGTCGGCATCGCGCTGCGGACGACGGTGATTTATGGGGTCGTGCTGCTGGGCATGCGGCTGAGCGGCAAGCGCGAAGTGGGACAGATGACGCCCTTCGACCTCGTTCTGCTCCTGCTCCTCAGCAATTCCGTGCAGAACGCAATGACCGGTCCGGATACTTCAGTTGGGGGCGGAGTAGTGGCCGCTGCAACCCTGCTGTTGCTCAATTACCTGATTGCAGAACTTTCCGGCGGAAACCGGCGCTTCCGCAAATTCGTGCAAGGCCAGCCCAGTTTGCTGGTGCACGATGGGAAGATCATCGCCGCCCACATGGCCCGCGAGCACGTCAGCCTGGACGAGTTACACCAGTCCCTGCGAGAGCACGGCATTGCAGGCGTGTCCGAGGTTGCGCTGGCGGTGCTCGAAGTCGATGGCTCCATCAGTTGCCTGAAGTACGACGAGATCAAACCCACCGCCGCCACGCACCTGGTGCATAGAAAATTCATCAAGAAGCGCGAGTAAATGCAAAGCCGGCCACGGATTTCACGGGTTCACGCTAAATAGCCATGCCCGGTTTCAGATATCTCTTTGGGTTTTGATCTTCAGTTCTGATCCGTGAAAACCCTCATGAATCCGTCGCGGGCTCTTACTTGGTCAGTACCAGCGGCAGGGGCTGATCGTAGGGTTGAATCACCACGCTCAACGACTTGCGCTTGTCGAAGCCGGCCTGGGTCACGGGAAAAGTCACCACGATAGTGCCCTGGGCCTGACCGCCCGGTGGGATTTTCGTCTCTGGCGGCAAGGGCGCCAGGGCATGTTCCTTGAGCGCAGGAAAGGCCTGAAAGTAACGGTCGAAGTCCACGGCGGAGGCGGCTTCATCGCTGAGTTCGCCGTTGTCGGTCGCGATCTTACCCTTGATGTCGTGGATCCATAGCGACTTCTCGCCTGAATTGTGAACCGTAACATTGATTGCCACCATGACCATGTTCTGGTCTGGAACCTCGACCGCGGTGATATTGTCCACCGAGCCTCCGCCCTGGGGCTTGGCGCGTGCAACGAAGGCATAAATGCCGAGGAGGATGGCGGCCGTACCCAAAACGATGGCCACGATCTTCGCCGGCGGAAGATTGCGTTTCGCGGTGCCAAATTCCTCGGCGATGTTGATTCCCGGACCGGGGCCAAGATCCGCGGACGGAGTGGATGGCGTGTCTGTGCCTGGCTCGGGCAGCGGAGCGGGCGAGGGTTGAGAGGGAGCGTCTTCAGGCATGGCAGGCCTCGGCAGCGGTAATTCTATACGCTTCTGAGACCGCGTGGGGACAACAGCCCCTGGCTGTCCGGCGGAGCAGAGCTCCGCTGTTCCGGGTCGATCAAAAGCTCGTCGAGCTCTGCTCGACCGGACAGCCGGGGGCGGCTGTCCCCACGTGGTCTAGTGAGACACCGGCGGCGGGTTGCGTTCGGCGAACTGCCACTGGTGCCAGTAAGGATAGACAGGTTCCTGCTCGCTGGCGCGATCGAGAGCCGCGACCTGGGCCGGCGAGAGCGACCAGCCTTCTGAAGCCAGGTTCTGGTGCAACTGCTCTTCATTGCGGGCGCCGATGATGATCGTGGAGATCGTGGGCCGCTGCAGGAGCCAGTTCAGCGCAACCTGGGGCACGCTCTTTTCAGTTTCCTGGGCCACCTGCTCCAGGGCATCGACGACTTTGTACAAGCGCTCTTCTGCTACCTGCGGCCCCTTGTCGCTGGTCTGGTGCAGCCGGCTACCGGCGGGCAAGGGTTGGCCGCGACGGATCTTTCCCGTCAAACGGCCCCATCCCAGCGGGCTCCAGACGAGCGCACCCACGCCCTGATCAAGCGCGAGCGGCATGAGTTCCCATTCGTACTCTCTTCCCAGCAGCGAATAATAAACCTGGTGTCCCACGTAGCGGGGCCAGCCGTAGCGGTCGGAAACGGCAAGAGACTTCATCAAGTGCCAGCCGGAGAGATTCGAGCAGGCGATGTAGCGCACCTTGCCGCTCTCGACCATTTGGTTAAGCGTGCTGAGGACCTCTTCGACGGGAGTGAGCGCATCGAATCCGTGCAGATGGTAGATGTCGATGTAGTCGGTGCCCAGGCGGCGCAAGCTGGCTTCACAGGCCTGAATCAGGTGATGGCGGGATGATCCCACATCGTTTGGCCCCGTACCCAGGCGGAACGCGGTCTTGGTCGAGATCAGGACATCCTGACGCCGACCCTCGATGGCCTTGCCGAGAATCTCTTCCGAAAGACCGTTCGAATAGACGTCGGCAGTGTCGAAGAGATTGACCCCTGCCTCCAGGCAGATGGAGACAAGGCGAGTGGCTTCGGCCACATCGCTCGAGCCCCAGGCGCGAAAAAATTCGGTGCCGCCACCGAAGGTGCCAGTGCCAAAGCTGAGTGCAGGTACTTTCAGGCCAGAACGGCCAAGCTGTCGGAATTCCATAGAAAATAGATGCGATGCGGTGAAACGCGATGCGCGTTTTTTTCGCGCATCATCCCGCTCGACGACTGTTGTGACTAAGAGACTTTGACCGCAAAGGCCGCAGAGAAATACCGCTGAGGACGCAAAGAAAATCCGCACAATTCAAATCGCGTTTCTTGACAGACCGAAGCACTCTACCAGGTATGCTTCATGGCTTTGGCAAACTTTGGCAGGGGTAGGGCGTTCAAGACGTCTTCTTTCGTCAGCCAGGCGCGGCGGGCCTGAAGCACGCCGAAACGAATCTTGTCCAGGTGAGAAGTGTGGTGGGAATCGGTATTGATCACGATCTTGACGCCGTGTTCTTTCGCCAGCCGGAGATGACGGTCGTTGAGGTCGAGGCGATCAGGATAGGAATTCAGTTCCATGGCGACTTTCTTTTTGGCGGCTGCCTTCAGCACGGCGTCGATGTCGAAGGCGTAAGCATCGCGCCGGAGCAACAGTCGCCCGGTGGGATGGCCGAGCAGCGAAGTGTTGGGATTCTCCACCGCCTTCAGCAGACGGTCAGTCATTTCTGCAGGGGTCTGGTTGAAGTGGGAGTGCACGCTGGCGATGACGAGATCCATCTGTTCGAGCACGGAATCGGAGAGGTCGAGGGTGCCATCGGCCAGGATGTCGACTTCGATGCCAGCGAAGATCCTGATATCGCCGAACGAGTCGCTCACGGCCCGAATGCGCTTGATGTGCTCCTCCGCGCGCTTGTCGTCGAGGCCGTTGGCGAAGGCCAAGTTCTTCGAGTGGTCGGTGATGGCCATGTATTTGTAGCCCTGCTGTTTGGCGGCAGCGGCCATTTCTTCGATGGTGTTGCGGCCGTCGGTCTCGACGGTGTGCATGTGCACGTCGCCTTGCAGATCGGCTTGCGTGATCAGATTGGGCAGGGTGTGGGCCTCGGCGGCATCGATTTCGCCCAGGTTTTCGCGCAGCTCGGGGGGGATGTAATCGAGCTTGAGCTTGGCGTAAATCTCTTCCTCTGATTTCCCGGCAACCGGCTTTTCAGTGTCGAGCTTGGCCAGACTGTACTCACTGAGGGTGTATCCCATCTTCAGGGCGCGCTGGCGCAGGGCCACGTTGTGGGCCTTGGAGCCGGTGAAATACTGCATGGCGGCGCCAAAGGATTCCGGAGGCAAAAGTCGCACATCCACCTGCATGCCGCCGCGCAGTCGAAAGCTGACTTTGTTTTCACCGCGGGCGATGATTTCCATCAGGCCCGGCAGTTTGATGACGTGCTCGATCAGCTTTTCCAGCGCAGCGCCTTCGCAACAGGCCTTGCCCGTGACCAGAATGTCGAGGTCGCCGACGGTTTCGCGTCCGCGGCGCAGGGAACCGGCGGGCGTAACTTTTTCGACGCCGGGGTAATCGCGGAGGTGGTCGATGATCTTCTGTGCTTCGCGCTCGGCGGCGTCGAGCAGAAAGCGGCCGGCGATACGGCGATAGTCCTCGATGGCTTTGAGCAGTTTCTGTTCCTGCTTCTCGCCCATGCGCGGGAGTTCGCGAATCTTTCCCTCTCTGGCCAGCTTGGCCACGCCCTCAACGTCGCTCACCTGGTAAGCGCTCCAGATCAGAGCGATGGTCTTCGGACCCAGGCCCTGGATCTTGAGCAGATCAAGCATTGACGGGTGATATTTCTTGAGCAATTCGGCGTGCAGCGAGAGTTTGCCCTCTTTGAACATTTCCTGCAGGTTTAGCAGCATGCCTTTGCCGATGCCGGGGATGGCGAGCACTCTCTTGGGTTCGTTGATCAGCTCAGCGATCTGTTGCGTCTGGGCCTCGATGGCTTCAGCAGCATTACGGTAAGACCGGATGCGGAAGGAATCCTGAGCGTCGATCTCCAGCAGGTCCGCAGTTTCGTAGAGAATGCCGGCGATGGCCTTGTTGTCCATTGTGCTAAAGATTAAACAAGTTGGGGCTGGAGGGGAAGGTGGGTAGGGCTGAGATAGTTTGCCTCTAGGCGCGAACGAGAGCAAGAGGCCCTCGCGACTGCCGGCTTGATGCCGGTACTACAAAAGTCAGGCTCTCGGATAACGGTAGTAATTGCGAGAGCCTGTGCTGCGATCTAAGAGGTTAAGAAGCCTTGGTGACGTTGGCGGCCTGTGGGCCTTTCTGTCCTTGCGTAACCTCAAACTCAACCTGATCGCCCTCCTGAAGGCTCTTGTAGCCCTCCGAAGTGATCGCGCTGTAATGCACGAACACGTCCGGGCTGCCATCTTCACGACCGATAAAACCGTAGCCCTTGGCGTTGTTAAACCACTTCACCGTACCTTTCAAACGTTCCACGTACGCCCCCTCAGGCACGTGCTCTTACGAAGCGAGCCCGTACCCTAGCAATTGAGGCAATTGTGCTGCTATCGGGGAGTGCTGTCAAGCGATTGCGGTACAGAAAAGCCGCTAGCGATGCGGCTTTAGACCAGTGAGCGACTGGTTCAGCCAGAGGATACCGGAAATGGTTTTGGCGTCCTTGATCGTTCCCCGCATGACCATGCGAACAGCCGTCGAAAGGGGGACCATGCGAAGGTGGATGACCTCATCGGGTTCGGGCTGAGCCTGGCCGCGGCGCAGGCCGCGCGCGAGAAAAAGATTCATGGTCTCGGCCAAAAAACCTGGGCTGGCGTAGAAGCAGAGAATGCGCCGCCAGCGCAATGCGGTGTAGCCCGTTTCCTCCAGGAGTTCGCGTTTGGCGGCGATCAAATCATTTTCGCCGGCATCGATGCGTCCGGCGGGCAGTTCCCACAAGAGTTGGCGGGCCGCATGGCGGTACTGGCGCTCGAGCAGAATGCGAGTCTCGGAGCTGCCGTCTTCAACCGCGAGAATCACTACCGATCCGGAGTGGCGCACGATGTCGCGGCGAGTGCGCACGCCGCTGGGTTCGAGCACATGTTCCTCGGTGACCCGAAAAGCGGGTCCGTGATAGACCTCGCGGGAGGAGAGCACGCGGGCTTTCTTGGCGCTGGCTTTTTTGCGGGCTTTGGGCATGGGAAATACTATAAAACAGAGTCGGCCTGCCGCCTGGATGCAGCACGAATTTTGTAGCGCCGCCGGGACGGCGGCGCTACACGCGTGGCGTGGTGTTATGCTGCGGCGATGGCAGTCAAGCCGCGCATCGCGATTGTTGGGCCGGGAAGGCTGGGTAGCGCGCTGGCCCTGGCGCTCAGGCAAGCGGGATATCGCGTCAGCGCAATCGTCTCTGGAAACAGCCAAGCATCCCGTAAGAAAGCACGAGCAATTGCCCGGCGGGTGCATGCCCAATGGAGCGCGCCTGGCTCGCCCTTTGATGCTGATCTGGTCTGGTTTTGTGTGCCGGACCGCGAGATTGCGCGGGCGGCGCGACAACTGGAGAGGCTGGTCAAGTGGAAGGACAGAATTGCGCTGCACTCGAGTGGCGCCCTCACGAGCGAAGAATTGCGGGTGCTGCGGCGGCGCGGCGCGGCTGTGGCTTCCGTGCATCCATTGATGACATTTGTGCCGGGAGCGGTTCCGTCCCTCAAAGGCGTGCCTTTCGCGCTGGAGGGAGATCCCGGAGCATTGCGGGTGGCACGCAAGATAGTGCGCGATCTGGGTGGCGAAGGGTTCTCCGTTTCCAACCGAAGGAAGCTGGCCTATCACGCGTGGGGAGCGTTTACTTCACCTCTACTGATTGCCTTACTGGTCACGGGAGAGAGAGTGGCGCGCGCGGCTGGCCTTTCGAGCGCTGAAGCTCGCGGGAAGATGATGCCGATACTGCGCCAGACCTTGGCCAACTACGCGAAGCTTGGTCCGGCGGGAGCGTTCAGCGGGCCGATTGTGCGTGGGGATGCGCTGGTGGTGCGCCAGCATCTCTCGGAGTTGAAGAAGATTCCAGGAGGTGGGGAAGTTTACTCCGCTTTGGCACGGGCGGCGCTGCGGTACCTTCCGGCGGGCAATCGGAAGGAACTGGAGAAGATACTGCGGAGGTAGCGATTGCGGTCCGCCGAACTTTTGCGCCGCTGCCGTTTAGCGTTGCGTAGACTCCGGGTTCGAACTGACTAGAGGGGTCCTTCGACTCCGCAACTTCTTCGCGAGCGAAGAAGTTGCTCCGCTCAGGATGACTCGGGATTATTTCAGGCCAGCATCAGTCTTTCGATTTTCCTGGCGCGGCCGGTTACTTCATCACAATCGACTACCACGGCGCAGAGTCGGACGTCGCCGGCGGCGGCCTCGAAGCGGGCGGGCATATTGTTCAGGAAGCGGGTGATGATCATTTCTTTCTGCACTCCGATGACGCTGTCGTAGGGACCGGTCATACCGACGTCGGTGATGTAGGCGGTGCCGCCGGGCATGACGCGCTCGTCCGCGGTCGGGATGTGAGTGTGCGTACCCACCAAGGCCGTGACTCGGCCGTCCAGATACCATCCCAGGGCAAGTTTTTCCGAAGTGGCTTCGGCGTGCAGATCGACGAAAATTACCCTGGCCTTGATCTCCTTTAACAGTTGGTCGGCGACGCGAAACGGATCATCGTTCGACGCCATGAACACGCGTCCCTGAAGATTGATCACGGCGTACTGGACATCACCCTTGCGGCCTTCGTACATGCCCCACCCGGGCAGGTCGGGCGCATAGTTCGCCGGACGTAACAGGCGGCGGGCGGGGCTGTGCTGGTTGCCGTCAGCGCTCTGAAAGTAGTCAACGATCTCGCGCTTGTCCCAGATGTGATTGCCGGTGGTGATGACATCGATGCCCAGGTCGAACAGATCTTCGGCCAGCGCTCCCGTGATACCGAAGCCACCGGCAGCGTTTTCTCCGTTAGCGATGACCAGGTCGATGGCGTGGTCTTTGACCAGGCCAGGCAAACGATCTTTGACGATGTTGCGCCCGGGCCGTCCAAAAATGTCGCCGATGAAGAGAATATGCATGATAGAAGACGTGTCTCGATGGTAACACGCGAAAAACCGTCGTTGGTCGTTGGCCCCTGGTCGTTCGTCGTTGGCTATTCCGACGACGATCAACCAGCGACTACCGACCTTCAGCCAGCTCTGCCGTCTTCAGAAAATCGTAGTTGCCGGATGGATTCAGCGTGAGGTTGTGTACTCGCTTCGAGTGCACCAGCACATTGTCGTAGTACCACAGATTGATATAGGGCAATTCGTCGGCCAGGGTGCGTTGGAGTTCTGCGTATAACTGCTTGCGGGTGTTGCGATCGAGCTCCTGCCGGGCCTGATCGATCAACGCGTCTACTCGCGGATCGGCGAAGTATCCCCGGTTGGCGCCGTTGGGTGGGAACTTGGAAGAGTGGAAGACATATTCGAAGATGTCCGGATCTTCGTTGCCGCCGATCCAGCGCAGGGAATAGACCTGGAAAAGGCCGTGGGTCACATCGGAAAAAAAGGTGGCAAATTCGAAGGTGCGAATGTCGAGCACGATTCCCACCTGGCGCAGTTGCTGTTGCAGAACCGCAGCCATCAGCCGGGTGCTTTCTTCCGTGGACGACTTCATGGTGAGATGAAAGCGAACGCCGTTTATCTCCGGGTATCCTGCCTGCTCGAGCAATTGGTTGGCGCGTGCGGGATCGTGGTCGTAAGCGGGCACGTCGCCGTTGTAAGCCCAGCTTTCCGGGGGGAGAAGGCTGTTGGCGGGCCGGGCAAAACCCCGTTGCAGGTATTGGAGCAGAGGACCGCGGTCGATGGCATAAGCAAGGGCCTGACGAACACGCTCGTTCCTGAGAATGGGATCCCGTAGGTTGAACGCCAGATAAGCCAGCACGGTGCCGGGGGCGTGCAGGACGGCGAGATTCGGATCGTGCTCCAGAGTCAGGACCATGTCGGAAGTCAGGGCGTTGATCGCGATGTCGGCACTGCCTTTGCGCAATTCCAGAGCGCGCGTAGTGGTATCGGGCACGACAATAAAGCGGACTTTGGAGAGATGGGCCTTTTCGCCCCAGTACTCGTCATTGCGGGCAAGCACAACATCTCTGTCCTGCTCCGCACTGACGAATCGGAAGGGGCCTGAGCCGATGGGCTGGCGGCCGACCTCGTCGCCGCTGCCATAGGGAACGATGCCCACGGCGCCGTCGGAGAGGTTCCACAGCAACGTAGCAAAGGGCTCCTTGAGGTGGAAGACGACGGTGTAGTCGTCGGGGGCGTCGATGTGGTCCACGAAACGGTAAACCGCTGCTTTGGCGCTGCGCACTTTTCCCTGCAGCAGGGAGTCGAATGTCCACTTCACGTCACGAGCGGTGAGGGGGCGGCCGTCGTGAAACTTGACGCCGGGGTGCAGGTGGAAGACGTAGGTCAGCGGATTGGGAATGTCCCAGCGCTCGGCCAGGCCGGGAGCGACGTCAAGGTTGTTGCCGCGGGTGAGCAGGTCATCGAATATGAGGTCGTCGATGCGTTCCGATTGCGCATCCAGGCCGATGCGGGGATCGAGATTGGTGGGGCTGCTCTCGATGATCATCACCAGGGTAGTGGAATCAGGTTTGCTGGAGCAGGAGAGAGTGAGGGCGAGCAGGCCGGCAATAGCGAGAGCCTCGAAAATGCGCAAAGGAAAAGACACACAGCAGGCCCCTCGACTCGTTTCGGCGCGCGAGCGCGCCTTCACCTTCGCTCGGAATAACACTTCTTTCTCTTGCCACCTCTCACGCATACGAAATTTTCCCCAATATTGCCGAGTGCCTGGCACCCGTAGCGGAGGGAATGTTTGACGGTCGATGGTTCCAGGTTTCGTAGGCCATGAGCGCGAAGGCGGCGGCTTCCTTGGCTGCGGAGGGCAATCCGAATTCGTCAGAAGCACGAATAGTCAGATGCAAAGGCCGAAGTTCGTTGGCCAACATGGCGAGCAGGGTGGGATTGTTGGCGCCACCACCGGAGACCACAAAATCCTGAAAACGTCGGCTACGCCGGAGTACGAAGCGGCGCACGGCGTCGGCGATTGAGTGCGCCGTCAACGCGGTGGCGGTGGCGACTACGTCGGGCTTACTCGCCCGTCCACAAAGCTTGATGAATTGCTGGGAAAATTCCCGTCCGAATTCCTCGCGCCCCGCGGTCTTGGGCGGTTGGCGACGGAAGAACTGACCACGCAGGATCTGGGCAACAATCTTCTCGATCACTGCGCCTGAAGCTGCGATTCGGCCATCGTGATCGTAGGGCTGACCGAAGAGGCGGCCAGTGACCGCGTCTATCAGCATGTTGCCGGGGCCAGTATCGAAAGCGGTGACCTGTTTCGCGGAGGCGCCAGGCGGGATCGCAGTCAGGTTGGCAATCCCGCCGATGTTTTGTACGATGCGACCAACCGTCGGGTCGCGGTAAAGCAAGTAATCCAGGAAAGGGACCAGAGGCGCGCCCTTGCCGCCGGCGGCCATATCGGCCGGCCGGAAATCGGATACGACGGGAACGCCGACCCGCGCAGCGATCACGGCGCCTT
The DNA here is from genome assembly GCA_963758435.1 of Terriglobia bacterium. Classification (GTDB taxonomy): domain Bacteria; phylum Acidobacteriota; class Terriglobia; order Terriglobales; family Acidobacteriaceae; genus JAIQFF01. The sequence goes on from CAVWVN010000004.1 coordinate 65,005, forward strand.
CTCCAGTCTGCCAGGTGACGGCGAGTTTGCGGCCCAGGAATTTTGCCGGCTCGCCCTGGTGATAGAGAGTCTGCCCGTGGCAGCCAATCAATTCTGCTTTCAGGCGGAAACGGCGTTGGGTGGCCAGGACGGCTTCGGCGTAGAGTTCGGCCAGCAAAAAATTCAAGCGGGCCAGTTCGGCTACGCTGGCTTGACGCGCATTCATGGCCTGCAGCACCGCTTGGCGGACTGCTTTCGGGTAGGGGTACTCGGCCTGGGCCACGAATTTGAAGGTCAATTTGGATGGGTCAAAAACTCGCGGGCCGGGGCGCCCGCGCCACACGAGTTGGATCAGGGCCACGTTGATGCCATCGGCCGAGGTGCCGCTCATGATGCCGGCCACGATCATGAAGTCGCCGCCAGTTTAGCCAGCCTGACCTGCTCGCCGAGCTCCCATACCTGGCGGGACAGTTTTTCGAGTTTCGCCTGAGTGGGCGGCGGTGGTCGGCGCTTTAACTCGGGAGATTTTTTCTTGAATGCCAGCACGCGTGCGGCGGACTCCGCTACTCGTTGGGCAAACTTGCGGTTGCCCCCAGTTTCCGCAATGAGGGCCTCGTAAGAGCGCGTAACGTACTCCTCGATGTGGCAGATCAGGCACAAGTCTCCGCCGGCTCGGACATGCTCGATGGCGGCCTGCTCGATGGGCGCGGCCTTTAGCACGCCTCCCATTTCCAGATCGTCGGATACCACCAGGCCGCGGTAGCCGATCTTTTTTCGGAGGACATCGGTGATCCATTTCTTGGAAAGCGAGGCGGGGCTGCGGTCGTGCGTGATTCCTGGGTAGTTAGCGTGTCCGATCAGGACCATGGGCAGTTCACGACGCAAGGTCCGGTAGGGATACAGGTCTTCAGCCCAGAGCTTCTTCCACGGCTTGTTGATCGAGGGGAGTTCCTGGTGGGTGTCGAGATTGGCTTCCCCGAGACCTGGAAAGTGTTTAGCGGAACCGATGACCAGGGCTGCGCGCAATCCCTGGAGGAATTCCCGGGCATAAAGGACCGCTTGTTTTGGGTCGGCGGAAACGGCCCGAGAGCTCATCACAGCTCTTGAGGGCTCAAAGGCAAGGTCCACAACGGGCGCAAAGTCAGTATTGAATCCCAAGGTCCGGCAGCATTCGCCGATGACCTTGCCGTGCTTGCGAAAGAGCTTGCGGTCGGCGGTGGCAAAGACGTCGGCGGCGGAAGGGGATGAGCCGTTGATGTTACGGAAGCGATCGACCCGGCCGCCCTCCATGTCCACGGCGGTGAACAGAGGCGTGGATACGCAGGCCTGGCAGTCTTTCAGCAGGTTATACGTTTGCTCTCCACCGGTGATATTGCGCGCGAACAGGATGACGCCGGCGGGTTGAATGCGGGTCAGCAGATCGGCCAGGCCGGGCGATATTTCGGTGCCGTCGAAACCGATGATCAGGAGTTGGCCGATGTTGCGGCGCAGGTCGGAGGGGTTGTTCTGTCTGGGCATTTATGAGTAACTATCTAGAATATTACTTTACTTGCTTGAGGTACCCCAGCGGCTGAAGCCGCCACTGCCATGCCGGCTTTGATGCAGCGCTGAAGCGCTGCTCCACCCTGAAGCTACTCCACGATGAAGCTACTCCAACTGAGTTGCTCCACCTGAAGCGGCTCCACCCTGAATGGGAAGGTCATTCCACCTGTTTCTTCAGTTGTGCCAGCAGGTTCAGTGCCTCCAGCGGAGTCAGACAATTCAAATCGATTGCGCGCAGCTTGTCCAGCACTGGTTGTGTCAGCGGGGTGAAGATGGTTAACTGCGCCGCTGGTGGCGTTGAACCCGGGGAGAGATGTCCCATCAGCTGGCGTTCGGCACTTTCATGTTCGGACAGCACCTCGCGTGCGCGGACGATGACTTCGTGAGGAAGTCCCGCGAGTTTAGCAACTTCGATTCCGTAGCTGCGGTCGGCAGCGCCAGGAGCGACCTTGCGCAGGAATGCGATACCACTGCCGGTTTCTTTCACGGTCACGTGAGAGTTCTTCACACCGGAGAGCTGTTCAGCCAGTTCGGTCAATTCGAAGTAGTGAGTGGCGAAGAGCGTTTTGGCCCGGGTGCGGGCATGAATATATTCGACTGCGGCCCAGGCGATGGCCAGGCCGTCGTAGGTGGCGGTGCCGCGGCCCACTTCGTCGAGCAGGATCAACGAACGGGAAGTTGCGGTGTGGAGGATGGCGGCGGTTTCCGTCATCTCGATCATGAAAGTGGAGCGGCCGCGGGCCAGGTTGTCGCTGGCGCCGATCCGGGTAAACACGCGATCGACCAGCCCCAGCCGGGCGGCACGCGCAGGGACAAACGATCCTGCCTGCGCCATGATCACGGTGAGCGCTGCTTGCCTGAGATAGGTGGATTTGCCGCCCATGTTGGGGCCGGTTAGCACCATGATGGCGTTAGTCGTTGAGTTCAAAAAAAGATCGTTGGGCACGAAACGGTCTCCGCTGCCCAGCTCCAGTTGTTCGATGACGGGGTGGCGTCCGTCAACGATCTCCAGGTCGGCGGAGTCGTCAAACTTCGGGCGACAATAATTTCGCAGGGCCGCGATCTGCGCCAGCGCCGCCAGCACATCGATTTCAGCCAGCGCCAGCGCGGTCTGACGAATGCGGCGGGCTTCTCCGGCGATGGCCGATCGTAACTCGGCGAAGAGGCGGCGCTCGATGTCCACGATTTTTTCCTGAGCATCGAGAATCTTGGACTCGTATTCCTTCAGCTCCGGAGTGGTGAAGCGCTCGGCGTTCACCAGGGTCTGCTTGCGTTCGTAATCAGGCGGGGCCAGGTGGGAGTTCGCCCTAGAGATTTCGAGATAGTAGCCAAAGATGGAGTTGAACTTTACCTTCAGGCTGGCGATGCCAGTGCGCTGGCGCTCGCGTTGTTCGATCTGGGCCAGGAACTGTTTGCTGTTACGGCTGAGGTCGCGGAGCTGATCGAGTTCCCGGTCAATGCCGGTCTGGATGACGCCGCCCTCGCTGAGAGAGATTGGGGGCTCCGGGATGATGGTGCTCTCGATGCGCTGGCGGAGATCGGTGAGTTCGTCAACTGAGGAATGGAGGGCGGTCAGCCGTTCGCTGTAGGTGGATGGCGCAGCATGCGCGGCCGGGTCGGCTGCGGTCACACTCTGCAGAGCTTTGCGGACCGCAGGAAGCTTGGCCAGGGAAGCGGCCAGGGCCAAAACGTCGCGCGGGTTGGCGGTTTCGAGAGTGACCCGGCTCAGCAGGCGTTCCAGGTCGAGGATGCCATCGAGTGCGCGGCGGAGTTCTTCGCGCGCAATGGTTTCCTTGGCCTGGGCCTCGACGGCATCCAGACGGGCGTTGATCTCCCCGATGTCGATGGACGGACGCAGGAGCCAGGAACGCAGCAGGCGCTTGCCCATGGGCGTGACTGTGGCGTCGATCGAGCGGAACAGGGTGATGCCGGCATCGGCGCCGGCAAAGAGCGGTTCGATCAGTTCCAGGTTGCGCACGGTGACCGCGTCGAGCACGAGGCAGGTTTGGCGCTCGTAGAATCCAATGCGGTCCACATGGCTGAGAGTTCCGCGCTGGGTGGAGCGGACGTAGTATAAAATGGCGCCCGCTGCGGCAGCCGCCGCGGGCTTGCCGGACAAACCAAAGCCTTCCAGCGACAGCACACCAAAATGATTTTCCAGCAGCGGGATGGAGTGGTCGGGGGCGAAGATCCAGTCATCGAGCGGAGTTTCCGCGTAACCCGAGCCGCCCGTTGGGCGGCTTGGACGGGTCTGAGACCCGTCCCCACATGGTTCGCGATGCAACTCAAATAACGGCGCGGATGATGCGTACAACACTTCCTTGGGACGCAACTGCTGTATTTCTTCCTGGATTCTTTTGCCCGCGTCTTCTCCCTGGAATTCGGTGGCGCGAAATTCGCCGGTGGAGAGATCGAGCGCGGCGAAACCAACGCGCTCTCCGGTCTGTGCGATGGCCGCCAGGAAATTGTTTTCTTCCGAACTGAGAGAAGCATCCGCCGCGGTACCCGGAGTGATCACGCGGGTGACTTCGCGACGCACCAACTTTTTTGCCAGGCGCGGGTCCTCAACCTGCTCGCAGATCGCGACCTTGAAGCCTTTACGGATCAGCCTCGAGATATAACCCTCAGCGGCGTGGTGGGGCACGCCACACATAGGAATGGCGACGCCTTTCTCCTTGTTGCGGGAGGTTAGCGTGATCTGCAGTTCCCTGGCGGCCAGGACGGCGTCGTCGAAGAAAAGTTCGTAGAAATCTCCCAGGCGGAAGAACAGCAGGGCGGTGGGATGCTCCTTCTTGATGGCGGCATACTGCCGCATCAACGGGGTGGACGGCTCGGTCATTTCAACGGGCTTCGTGCGCGGATTATAACAAAGGCAGGGTCTGCGTTTCGGTAAGGGTAGTCACAACCTGGGCGTCAGTGGGCCTTACCATTTTTTAGTTGAGCTTTTCGTGCTCTCAATCTAAAGAAATCTTAACCGCAAAGGACGCTAAGGAAGGCCGTAAAGGTCGCAAAGAAAGGTCGCGAGGTGCGTCAACATATCAAGACGTCGCGGATCTACAGTTGACGGGCTATCCACGCCGATGTTTTCCTTACAGCCATGGAATTGCGGAAGGATCCCATTACCCGCTCCTGGGTGATCACCGGCGATGATGTCCCGGAAAACGCTCCCCGGACCGAGGTTTTCTGCCGCTTTTGTCCGGATTCGCCAGTGGCGGCGCAGCTGGTTTCCAACATGCCTGGGGTCCAGGGCGGTCCCTGGTCGGCGCGTGCCGTGGTGCATCCCGCGCCTCTGTACCGGATTGAGGGCGAACCAACACGCCGCGGCGAGGGCATTTACGATCGCATGTCGTCGGTCGGTGCGCACGAGGTGCTGGTAGAGAACCTGCATCACGACCGGCACTTGTGGAACGCGAGCGATGCCGAGATCGAGCAGTTCCTGTTGCTGGCCGCGCACCGCATCCAGGACCTGAAAGGCGATGCGCGCTTCAAGTATGTCAGCATCTTCAAGAACCACGGGGCCAATGCCGGCCAGGAATTCGAGCATCCAACTTCGCAACTCACCGCTACCACGTTTGTGCCCCGCCGGGTGCTTTATGAATTGCGTGCCGGCCGGGACTACTTCAAGGCCAAGGAACGTTGTGTCTTCTGCGACATCATTTCCCAGGAACTGCAGCAGAACCAGCGTGTCGTCGAAGTGCGTGGCGACTTTGTCGCGTTTTGTCCGTATGCGCCTCGCGTGCCTTATGAGACATGGATTCTTCCGCGAACCCACGAAGCCGCATTCGGCCGCTTTGGGCTTGCCCGGCCCGCCACTTTGATCGATCTCGCGGCTCTCTTGCGTCGGACTCTGCAGAGGATTCGCACCGTGACGCGGGAATTTCACCTGGTGCTGCACACTTCGCCCAATACCGCGTTTCAATCGAAGAGCCTGGGTTACTGGAAAACCATCGATGACGACTACCACTGGCACATTGAGATTCTGCCGGTGATTGGAGGTCGGGCGCGGTCCTACACCTTCAAAGAAGTCTATTACTCGCCGGTGAGTTCGGAAACCGCGGTCAAGCGGCTGCGGGAAGCAATGATCGAGGGATGAAGGCGGACGTCGGACGTCAGACCTCGGACTTCGGGGTCGCTATAATGACTCGGTTCCAGGAGGGCGCTTGTTGATTCGCTTGCTTTGCTGCCTCTTGTTGCTGGGCACAGTCTGGGCCCAGAACGTTTCGAACACTCCCAACAGCTCTGCCGCGTCCAAGCAGGAAGTCCTGTGGCAGAAGCTAGAAGCGAATATCAACGATGTGGATCACGGTTTGGACGGTGTACTGGGCGTCGCCATTCTTGACTTGGGCAGCGGAAGGAGGTTCGTGCTGCACGACGACGACATTTTTCCTCAGGCCAGTTCCATCAAGGTGGCGGTACTGGCGGAGCTCTACCGTCAGGCGCAAGGCGGCAAGTTGAAACTCACCGACTTGTATACGGTGCAGGCGGCGGACCTGGTCCCGGACAGCACCATCATGGGCGGACTCACGCCCGGCGTGACCCGGATTACCTTGCGCGATCTTGCCACCATGATGGTTGCGGTCAGCGACAATAGCGCGACCAATGTTCTGATTGATCGCGTAGGCATGGAGAATGTAAATGCCCTGATGGATTCACTCGGCCTTGCCCATACCCGGCTGCGCCGCAAGATGATGGACCTGAAGGCGGCCAGCGAGGGCAGAGAGAACATTTCGACTCCGGCGGAGATGATGACCCTGCTCGAAGATCTCTATCGCGGCAGAGTCCTGAACAAGGAAATGACTGCCGACTTCTTCGTCATGCTCAGTACTCCGAAGCACAGCTTCATCCCGCGGGATTTGCCCGAAGGTTTGAAGATTGCCAACAAGCCGGGCGAGCTTGAAGGCGTGCGAAATGATTCGGGCATTGTTTTTGTGGAGAACCGTCCTTACGTGATCTGTGTGATGACGACGTATCTGCATCGGGAGCGGGACGGCGAGGAGGCGATTGCCAAGATTTCCGCGGCCACTTATCGCATGTTTGACCGCCTGGCCCGGGCAAGCGAATACGGGCGGGTGGTCTCGCCGGGAAATGGCAAGTAGTCATTGGTCTTTGGTCGTGGGTCGTTGGCCTCACGCACACCAGCCGCTCGGCCAACGACCCACGACCAACGACCAACGACCAACGATTGCTTTTTTATGACTCTGCGTCGCATAAAGACGTACACCGGTGGCCAGGGATACGTCTATCAGTACTATTTCGTGGGGAAGCGAGTGGCGTTGGCGGACGCTCTTGAAGCTCCGGCCAGTGAGTACATTTTCGATGTCACTTCGGACCGCAAGACCACCTTTGCGGTGAGCGTCTTCTTGCTGGACGAGTCTTTGCAAACCTGGGCAACCGCGCATGGGCGGAGGCTCACTGATGCTGAGCAATACGGAGCGGTAAAGCTCAGGCTGTTTCAGGCCTTCGACGAAATCGAGGACATGCTGGCGGGTGGGCGCCGGTTGGTTGTAAGTTCTGATGGCCTGGAAAGGGCCCTCGGATCGCTGGGCGTGCAGTAACAGGTCACTGTAGTGCTGGCGTCTCGCGGGTCCAATGGGTGGGTAGAGCCCCCCGGTTTCCTCAAGGTCTTCGAGAGTATTCACGAGCGGAGGGCGAGACGCCCTCCGGACAAGCCGGCGGGACGCCGGCGCTACATGGTGTCCTTCTTACTCTTCTGCCCTGGCGGCGGTGCAGACTATAATCACTGAGACGGACTGGCCGGACCCGGTTCGACCTTCGCTGTTCATCACTATGCCAATACTTTGGCTCCGAGTGGCGCTGGGCTGCTACGCGGTGGGACTGCTCTACGCGCTTCTGGCCCTGACTCGCACCAGTGCGCTGTTGAACCGGGTGGTGTTGCCGGCCATGAGCCTGGGCATGGCTTTTCAATTTGTGTCGCTGACCGAAGCCGTGCTGATTTCAGGGCAGCTGACCTTGACGTCGGTGCACAATTCGGAGTCGGTGCTGGCGCTGCTGGTGATGTCGGCGTTCATGATTGTGTACCTCGTGTATCGCACCACCTCACCCGGGATTGTGGTGTTTCCCCTGGTTTTTCTTTTGACTTTTGTCGCAGCCACTACCCAACAACCGTTTCTGCAAGTTTCTCCGGGCATGCGCCGGGGATGGCTTTTCGCCCACATTGCCATGATTTTCATTGGCTATGCGGCTCTGTTCCTGAGCTTTGCCGCCAGCCTGCTTTATCTGTTGCAGGAACACAGTCTGAAATCGAAAAAGCCGGCTGCGATTCTGCTGCGCCTGCCCGCTCTCGAAGTGATAGACCAGATCGGTTATCGCTCGCTGCTGCTCGGCTTTCCCTTCATGACGCTGGGACTGATCGCTGGGAGCGTCGTGGCCCAGGCCACCTACGGGCGGCTGGACTTCCTCGATCCTAAAATTTTTCTGTCGTTGCTGATGTGGGCGGTCTACATGGTCATCGTATTTACCCGCTGGAATGCGGGATGGCGGGGCCGACGGGCCGCGTATCTGGCCACAGGCGCTATGATCGCCGCGGTCATTGCCTGGTCGGCGAATTACTACAGCGCGATTCACAGGTTCGTCCAATCATGAAGTTGCAACTCATCGGGGTGAACCACAAGACGGCGCCGGTGGAGGTGCGGGAGCGCCTGGCCATCCCCGAGGCGCGGCTGCCCGAGGCATTGAGGCACCTGGCTGGGCATCCGGGAGTGGACGAAGGGATCATCCTATCCACCTGCAACCGGGTGGAAGTGCTGGCGCAAACCAAGAATGGCGCGGTGGACCTACGCGCTTTTCTGCGCGATTACTTTCAACTCGACCCCTCCGACTATGAGCCTCACCTTTATGAATACAGAGAAAGCGATGCGGTCCGGCACCTGTTTCGCGTGACTTCGAGCCTGGACTCGATGGTGGTGGGGGAGCCGCAAATTCTCGGCCAGGTGAAGGAGGCTTATGCCACGGCCCGCGCCGTGGGGGCAGTTCATTCGCAGCTTGATCTGCTGCTGACCAGGGCGTTCGCGGTGGCCAAGCGGGTGCGCACGGAAACCGCGGTGGGCTCGTCGGCGGTGTCAGTGGCATCGGTAGCGGTGGAACTGGCCAAAAAGATTTTCGGATCGTTGCAGGGCAAGCATGTGTATCTGGTCGGCGCGGGCAAGATGAGCGAACTGGCGGCGCGCCACCTGATCGCGCATGGGGCTGAATCCATTTTTGTGGCCAATCGCACTTACGACCGGGCCCAGCAGCTGGCCGCCCGCTTCGAGGGTCAGGCCATCCTGTTCGAGCAACTCTACGAGACCTGCGACCGGGCCGACATCGTGATTACCTCGACGGGCGCGCCCCATGCCATCTTCCGGCGAGAACATGGAGAGCTGTTTCTGGCCCGGCGAAAGAACCGTCCCATGTTCTTTATCGATATTGCCGTGCCGCGCGATGTCGATCCCGGGATGAACCGGCTGGACGGCATCTTCGTTTACGATATCGACGATTTGCAGCAGGCGGTCGTTTCGCACGTGGCTGACCGCAGGAGAGAAGCGGACCGTGCGGAAGCCATCATCACCGGCGAGGTGGAGCGTTATCAGTTCAGGCTGCAGACCCTGGACGTGGTGCCTACCATCGTCTCGTTGCAGGACCATCTGGAAACGATTCGGCAAGCGGAGATTGACCGGGTACGCGGCCGCCTGGGGTCGCTCTCGCCAGAACAAGAGCTGGCGGTAGAAGCGCTCACCCGCGGCATCATCAGCAAGATCATGCACACCCCTATCAGCACCCTGAAGACAGCGGTGCGGGAGGCGGAGGCTACCACCGTGGTCGATGTCGTGCGACGACTGTTCAATCTCCATGACAAGAGTCCGCAAGAGAAGGGGCTGCAGGGTAGAAGGAAAGACGACAAAAAAGCGGCGAAGTCCGGCGGCGGAGAATCCGGAGCGGAGAGGTAGTGGCCCGGCTACGCATCGGTTCGCGCGGATCGCAACTTGCGCTCTGGCAGGCCACTCACATCAAGGCGCTGCTCGAACAACGCGGGCACAGCGTCGAGATTGAAATCATCAAGACCACCGGCGACAGGATCACCGATGTCGCCCTCGCCCAGGTCGGCACCAAGGGCATGTTTACCAAGGAAATTGAAGAGGCACTGGCGGAGAAGCGCGTCGATCTGGCGGTGCACAGCCTGAAAGACTTGCCCACGGAGATCCCCCTGGGATTTGAAATCGTCGCCATCACCACGCGCGAGGATGCACGCGATGTTTTCTGCTCGCGCCAATACAACAGCATTAAAGAACTGCCCAACCGGGCCAAAGTCGGCACCAGCAGCCTGCGGCGGCAGGCGCAACTGAAGGCGCTGCGGCCCGATCTCGACATCTATCCTTTGCGCGGAAATGTGGACACCCGGCTGCGGAAACTTGAAGCCGGCGAATACGACGCTGTCATCCTGGCAGCCGCCGGGCTGAATCGCCTGGGCAAGCGGGAGTCCGTACGACAGGTGCTCCCGGCAAAGCTGATGTGTCCCGCCGCAGGCCAGGGCGCGATGGCGGTTGAGATTCGCAGGAACGACTCGGCCGTGCAGCGCCACCTTGGTTTCCTTGACGACAATGCCGCGCGCATAACGACTACGTGCGAACGCGCCTTGCTGAACAAGATGGGGGGAGGCTGCCAGGTGCCGATCGGAGCGCTGGCGGAAGTGGTCAACGGCCGGCTGTATCTTGAGGCTGTGGTCGCGCGTCCGGACGGAACCAAAGTGCTGCGTGAGTCCGGCGAGGGAGACGACCCCGTGCAATTGGGTGAGGCGGTGGGCGAGGCGCTGCTGCGTCGCGGCGGAGATGGGATTCTGCGCGAAGTGTACGGCAAAGGGGCGGCGGCGCCAGAGCAACCCTGAACGAGTGGTCACGGACTCGCCGCTCTTTTCAAGATATGAGATCAGGCAAAAAACCAGGAACGCCCGGACTGACGGGAGTGCGCATTGTAGTCGGCCGGGCCCGCCATCAGGCCAGCGCGCTTTCCGCGGGCCTGCGCGATTTGGGCGCCGAGGTCCTGGAGATTCCTTTTATTGAAATCCGCAGGCCTCGGTCTTACAAAGCACTGGACGCGGCATTGAAGAATCTTTCCCAGTATGACTGGCTCATCCTGACCAGCGTGAATGGAGTCGACGCGATGTGGGAAAGACTGCGAAAACTGCGGCTGGGCGTGAAGGCGATGCGTCATCTCAAGGTGGCTGCGATCGGACCGGCTACCCGGCAGGCTATCGAGCGGCACGGAGTGAGAGTGAACCTTGTGCCCAGGGAGTATGTGGCAGAGTCGGTGGTGGCGAGCCTGCGGCGCAAGGTGAAAGGGAAGAGAGTACTGCTGGCGCGGGCGAAAGTGGCTCGCGATGTGATTCCTCGTGAGCTCCGCAAGTTGGGAGCGCGAGTGGACGTGGTCGAGGCCTACGAAACCGTGATTCCAGAGTCTTCACGGCAACGCCTGCGCGCGGCGTTGAAATCTCAAAAGCAACGTCCTCACTGGATTACTTTTACCAGTTCTTCCACGGTGAGGAATTTCGTGGCGCTGCTGACGGAAGGCCGCGGGCGAGGGCGCCCGCGCCACATGGGCAAGGACCCTGACCGTGTGCGGTTTGCTTCCATTGGACCGATTACTTCGTCTACTCTTCGGGCCTTTGGTTTGCCGGTTGACATCGAAGCCCGTGAATATACGATTCCGGGCCTTATCAAAGCCATCGCGCGCTGTGGACGGTAGCGAGCTCCGCGGCTGCGCTTCAGGGAGGCAGGTTTGTCGCCAAGACGTTTTGTCGTGCTGCTCGGTCTTATGCTGGTGGCTGCCTTCGCTTTTGGCCAGACCACTTCTTCTGATTTTCCGCCGGACGAACTCTTGCACCGCATCACTGCCGAGGGCCTGCGGGCGCACATGGCGTTTCTGGCGGACGATCTGCTGGAAGGGCGAGGCACGGGCACGCGCGGGTATCAACTGGCGGCAAATTATGTGCGGGCGCAATTCGAGGAGATGGGTTTGAGGCCGGCGGGAGTCAACGAGACATACTTCCAGAATGTTCGCTTTCGCAAGATCGAACTTCTGCAGGACAATAGTTCGCTGACCGTGAAGCACAACGGCACGACCCGGACCCTGACGCTCGGCAAAGATTATGTGATGGGAGGCGACCCACTCTCCGGGGACGCCAAGGCGGAGGGCGAGGTGGTGTTCGTAGGTTTCGGCGTGAGCGCGCCAGAGTTCGGCTACGACGACTATGCTCGCATCGACGTCCGAGGAAAGATTGTGGCCGCGCTGTATGGCGCTCCGTCCCGGCTTCCGTCTGCGCCTGGCGCCCATTTTTCTTCCTCGGAGCAGAAGCTGCGCATGGCCGCGGAGCACGGGGCGATTGGCTTTATTACCATCTGGGCAGGCAAGACGGAGCAACGCACTCCGTTTTCAGAATACGTGCGTTTTTCGAAGGGGCCGGCGCTGCGCTGGCTGGATGACAAAGGTGTTCCGAATGATGTCCAGCCGAAAATCAAGGCCTATGCCAGGATAAATTCCACCACGGCCGCGGCCCTGTTTGAGGGCGCGCCGAAATCCTGGAAAGACACACTCCGGGCGGCCGACGACGGTCAGCCCCAGGCTTTTCCGCTGGCGACCAGCGTCTCCATGCATGTGGTCAGCCACTACTTGGAACTGGAAAGTCCGAATGTGGCGGCCATTCTGCCCGGTTCCGATCCCCAGCTCAAAAGTGAGTACGTGGTTTTCACCGCACATCTCGATCATCTCGGCATCGGAGGTCCGGTCAAGGGAGACTGCATTTACAACGGGGCGGCTGACAACGCGTCGGGCACGGCGGCGCTGCTGGAAATGGCGCGGGCGTTTTCCGAATTGAAGACCGCTCCCCGGCGCTCGCTGCTTTTTCTGGCCGTCACCGGGGAAGAAGAAGGCCTGCTGGGTTCCGATTACTACGCACACTATCCGACCGTGCCGATGACGCAGATCGTGGCCGACGTCAACATGGACGAGGTTTCCTTTCTTTACGACTTCAAGGACATTGTCCCGCTGGGTGGCGAACATTCCAGCCTGGGAGCGGTGGCGCAGGACGTAGCGGGACGCATGGGCCTGACCGTGAGCCCGGACCCCGTGCCCGAAGAAGTCTATTTCATACGCAGCGATCAATATTCCTTCATCCTGCAAGGGGTGCCGGCTCTGTACATCGGAGAAGGATTGCAGACCGTAAATCCGAATCTTGATGGCAAGAAGATGCAGTTCGACTGGGAGACTCAACGCTATCACCAGCCCAGTGATGACATGAATCAGCCCTTCGATTTCAATGCGACGGTGAAGTGCACTCGCGTGGATTTGGCTGTGGGTTACGAGATCGCGCAGCAGACTGAGCGTCCGCACTGGAACGCCGGAGATTTCTTCGACAAGTTCACCAGGAAATAATCATGTGGGTGCGAGCGTCCCGCTCGTGCCGGAACCAAAGCCACGTGGGGACAGCCGCTCCCGGCTGTCCTGGTCGAGAAAAGCTCGACAGATTTTTAACAACGAGACAAACACATCGTAGCTTCGCTCCGCCGGACAGCCGAGGGCGGCTGTTCCCACGTAGGCTGTGACGATTTTCCGGAATGCACGAGCGAGGACGCTCGCGCCCATATTTTTGTCACTCAGTGAGTGAGCAGCCGCAGTTGGCCGGCGGGACATGGGCCTTCAGGAACTGTGACACGCGCTGGTAGGCGTCAATCTGGCTCTCCACCCGGGCGAAGCCGTGGCCTTCATTTTCGTACACCTTGTATTCCGCCACGCCGCCGCGTTTCTTGACCGCGTCCACCACCTGCTGGGCCTCTTCCTTGGGACAGCGCGGATCATTGCCCCCGGCCAGCAGCAGCAGGGGCGCCTTGATCTGGTCCACGAAGAAAATCGGGGAACGATCATGAAAGAGGTCTTTGTTCGTCTCCAGGTCGCCCATGGTGGCGAGATCAGATTGCTGCAGCACCGGATCTTCATTGGCGATTTCGGTGAACCAGTTGACGAACGGCACGATGGGAACGCCCGCCGCCCACATGTCCGGAGCTTTGGTCACGCCCATCATGGTCATGTAACCGCCGTAGCTGCCGCCCATCAGGACCAGCTTCTTGGGGTCGAGGTAGCCGGTCTGCTTGATCCAGTCGGCGGCCGCGAGCACATCCTGCAGATCGCCTCCGCCCATGTCGAACAGGTTGGCTTTCTGAAATTCTTTTCCGTAGCCTGTGGACCCGCGATAGTTGGGCGCAATCACCATGTATCCCTGGTTGACCAGGTGCTGAATGATGCGGCTGAACGAATTCACAGTCTGCGAAGTCGGACCGCCGTGTACATAGACGACCGCCGCGTTCTGTCCGCCGCGCGCCATGTTGTAGGGCACGTACGCGAAAGCGGAGATGGTCCATTTGCCGTCGCGGCTGGGGTAGTGCACCAGGAACGGTTCGACCATGTCTTCCGAGCGCACGCCGGCTACCAGGGAATGCGTAATCTGTTGCGACTTGCCATCGGCCACGGAATAGACCCAGACATCTTTGGGTGAAGTCGGGCCATTATGCGAGTACAGCAGACGCGAGCCATCGCGAGTAAAGGCAGACTCCGCGCCCGCCGGCTGATTCACGCCTTTGGGCAGCGGCAGGGAAGTGGTCTTTCCGGAGGCCAGATCGTGCACGTAGATGTCGGTGTTACCGTCCACATTGGCGGTCCAGGTGACGGACTTGCCGTCGGGCGAAAAATTACTGCCTTCGATTTCCCATTTGTCCTGGGTGAGCCAGTCGATTTTTTTGGTGGCGATATCGAGCAGGCCGACGTTGTCATAGCCGTTGCCGGCATTCGAGGTGATCAGCAGGCGCTTACCGTCGGGCGACAATTCGTTGGCAGTGTAGAGCTGTTCGCCCGTGTGCGGGGTCAGCAGGGTACTTTTGCCGGTCGCAACTTCAGTGATGAAGATATTGGAATCGGTTCCCTTGGCCTGCTGCTGGGTGTAGGCGATCCACTTGTTGTCGGCGGACCAGATGGGGTTGAGGTTCATCTTGTCCTTGGGCGTGCCGGTAGTCAGGTGTTTGGTGTCGCGCATCAGCGTGTCGAAGATATCGATTTCGAAAACCGACGAGGTCTTGGGCTTCACCGTGTACGCCAGATAGCGGCCACTGGGCGACCAGGTCGGACTCTCTTCCGCGATCTCGCGGGTATTGGTGATGTTGATGACCTGTCCGCTTTTTGGCGAGACAAAGAAAATGTCCCACTGTTCATCTCCGTCGTAGTCTGAGATATAGGCGATCCATTTGCCGTCAGGAGACCAGGTCGGAGACGTCTGGCGCTGGTCGCTTACCGTGAGTTGTGTGGGCCAGCCGCCGGTGGCGGGCACCAGCCAGATATTGTGGCGGCCGCTGATGTTCGAGACGAAGGCGATGGTCTGGGCATCCGGCGACCAGGTGCTGGCTCCGACCGAGCGCGTCATGAACAGGCGTTCGATAGACAGGCTCTGCTGATTCTGTTCCACATTCGCGTTGGGCGTGCTGGTGATCAGCTTGGGATCGGTAATCGCCTGAGGTGTCGGGAGTTTTTGAGACAGGGCGAGAGTGCTCATAGAAATGACGATAGCCAACAGGATAAGAGTGCGCATACGGTGATAGGAAAAGTGTAGCAGTTGTCATCCTGAGCAGAGGAACTTCTTCGCAAAGCGAAGAAGTTCCGGAGTCGAAGGATCCCTACCATACCGCGACGGTCGGTTCGTACTCACGGCTCACAGCTCAAGTTGAAAGGGTGCTCGTTGCGCTAGGGGTCCTTCGACTCCGCCCGTCCGCTCGCAAGCGATCGGACGGTCTCCGCTCAGGATGACATTACCTAGAATTGATGACATCACTTCGCGTTTTTGTGGATCTCGACCGTGCTCCAGGTCTTGTCTGCGGCGTGGCAGATGTTTTCCAGCGGGCAATCGGCGCATTTGGGACGGCGAGCGATGCATAGCTTGCGGCCGTGCCAGATAATCTGGTGAGAGAACAGCGTCCACCTTTCGCGCGGGATGATCCGCATCAGGTCCTGCTCGATCTTCTTCGGGTCGTCATTACGCGTGAGTTCAAGGCGTCGGCTGATGCGGTGGACGTGGGTGTCCACGACCACGCCCTCGTTTTTCCTGAACCATGAGCCGAGGACGACGTTGGCGGTCTTGCGGGCAACGCCGGGCAGAGTCAGGAGTTGGTCCATCTGATCGGGCACTTGTCCGCCGAAATCACTTACGATCTTTTTCGCCGCTCCCACCACAGACTTCGATTTGTTCCGGAAAAAGCCGGTAGAGCGGACGTCAGGCTGAAGCTGTTCAGGCGTGAGCGCGGCAAAATCCTGGACGGTGGGATATTTTCTGAACAACTCAGGTGTAACCATGTTTACGCGAACATCGGTGGACTGGGCGGAGAGAATCGTCGCCACCAGCAGTTCCCAGGCGCTGTGGTGGTACAGGGCGCAGGTGACGTCGGGGTAGAGCTGGTTGAGCCGCTGAATAATTTCCTGGATGCGAGTTGTTGACGTGGGATTGTAGGTCTTGCCTGCTGGCTTACGGGGAGCGGCGCCACCAACCGTGTGGGGACGGGCACTCTTGCCCGTCCGGGGCGGCCGCAGGACGCCTGGCTTTTCCCGGGGAGCAGTCTTGCGGGCGCCTTCTTGACGTCCGGTCCTTGCAGGTTGGCGCGGGGTGATGCCGCGGGGCATGAGAACTCCTTCAATGCGAGGGACAATCTTAGCAAATTGTCTGAAAGCCCTGCGGAAGCCTCGTGACAAAATCTAGCCGTCCTGCGGACGGCCTGGACGGGCAGGAGTGCCCGTCCCCACACGTTCATGTCTCCACAGTCATGTCCCCACACAGTTATGTCCCCACACCTTTTCATTCGTCCCCTCACGCTTTTTAACTAGCCTTTCGTAATGCTGTGGAACCACTGGGCTAATTGACGCGCTGCCTCCGTCCCGGTACCCTGAAAGAGATTTCCAGCGATGCAGGAGTGTTGACGTGGCAGTGAAATCCATCCAGCTCGGTCAGGTGTGGCGGAACGATAGCGATGGCAAGGACTATCTTGTCACCAAGATGTACAGCGAAGTGTTTACCCAGTACGCGGTGTTGCGGCCGGCGGGATTATCGGCGCCCGATGTAGCCACGGTCCGGGTAAAAGTGAACAAGAACGCCAGCGGCGCTACGCTCCCCGGATACACCTTTACCCAGGAAGGCGCATTCTGAGACCTGCCGTCGCTGGGGCAGATCCCTTCGATTTGGCACAGAACCGGCATCGGCCCACTTCCAAACCAGCATTCCCGTTTATCATGTTTCCCGCATGACCGAAAAAATTCTTGCCATCCTGTTTGTGTTCATCAAGTCGGTGGTAGCGGCCACGGGCTATAGCGGAATTGCGCTGCTGATGGCGATCGAGTCCGCCTGTATTCCTCTGCCTTCTGAATTGATCATGCCCTTCGCTGGGTACCTGGTGTACGAAGGGTCGATGAATCTGCTGTGGGTGGCGACCGCGGGAGCCATTGGCTGCAATCTGGGATCGCTTGTGGCCTACGAAATCGGCTACTACGGCGGCCGGCCGGTGGTGGAGAAATACGGCCGCTGGATCCTGATGGGCCGGCGCGAACTGGATTGGGCCGACCGCTTCTTTCTACGCTGGGGATACCTGGCTGTGCTGATCGCGCGCCTGCTGCCGGTGATCCGAACATTCATCGCTTTGCCGGCGGGCATTGCCCGCATGCCGCGTGTGCGCTTCCACATCTACACGTTCCTGGGATCGTGGCCGTGGTGTTTCGGTCTGGCTTGGCTGGGCATGAAGCTGGGCGAGAACTGGCGCGAACTGGGGAAATATTTCCATGAGTTCGATCTGGTGATTGGGTTAGTGCTGGCCGCCGGGATCATCTGGTTTGTGTGGTCGCATTGGCAGAACCGGATGCGGACAGAGTAAGCTCACCAACAACATTTCAGATTTTTGATTTTCAGATTGCAGATTTCTCTGCTTGCCCAGTCCTGAAAATCTACAATGTACAATCTGAGGTCTGCAATGTCTTGGCCCAGGAGATAACTGTGAAGCGTTTTCTGTTTGTACTCGTGATGTCAATCATTGCCGTTACCGGCGGCGTGGCGCAGAACGCGTCTCCCGCGCCGGGCCAGCCCTTTGTGGTCGAGTATTACTACAAGGCCAAGTGGGGACACGCGGACGAGTTTCTGCGCTTGTTCAAGAAGAACCACTACCCTCTGCTCAAGAAGGAAGTCGAGATGGGGCGCATGCTCAAGGTCTGGATGGACCAACCCCGCTATCACACCACCGAAGATGGCCGCTGGGACTACCGCGTGACTATCGTGTTCAAAAACTCCACCGTGGCCAACGAACCCTTTGAGGAAGATGCCTTGAAGAAGCAGCTCTGGCCCGATCAGGCAGCCTATGAACGCGAGGAACAGCGAAGGTTTGAGATTCTGGATGCGCACTGGGACTTGCCGGTGAAGACCCTGGACCTCGAGAAATAGAAGAGCTTTAACCACGGAGGACACAGAGGACACGGAGAAAGGCCTTTCTTACCTCTGTTCCTCTGTGTCCTCCGTGGTTAAAGAACTCCGGAATGCAGCCGTTCACGTTGCTTCCGCAGCCATTCACTGGTCGTGCGGTTGCAAATGCTGACTCAATACGAGAACATAGCGGTTCGCCTCACATTCCCACAAGCCCTGAGGAAGCAGCTTAAATATGCCGACGCGGCCGAAGAACGCAGGAACCAAGACGGAGTCGAAGTCTTCCAGCAGTGAGATCCAGGCGCCCCAGGGCAGGCTGGGCATCATGATTCCCGGCATGGGGGCCGTGGCCACCACGTTTGTCGCCGGCGTGGAAGCGGTGCGCAAGGGCATTGCCAAGCCTATCGGATCGCTTACCCAGATGGGCACGATCCGGCTGGGCAAGCGCACGGATGCTCTGTCACCCAAGATCAAGGAATTTGTCCCGCTGGCGGCGCTCAACGACCTGGTTTTTACCGGTTGGGACATTTTCGAAGACAACATGTACGCAGCGGCGTCGAAGGCGGGCGTGCTGGAGCGGGACCTGCTCGACCAGGTGAAGCCGTTTCTTACGTCCATCAAGCCGCGCACGGCGGTCTTCGATCACAACTATGTGAAGAAGCTGGACGGCCCCAACGTCAAAAAGGGCAAGAACAAGATGGACCTGGCGGAACAGGTGCGGGCCGATATGCGGGAGTTCAAGAAGACGTCCGGCGCGTCCCGGCTGGTGACCATCTGGTGCGGTTCGACCGAGACTTTCATCGAGCAGACTGCGGCCCACCAGTCGCTGAAGGCATTCGAGAAGGCGTTGACTCAGAACGACGAAATGATCGCGCCTTCGATGATCTACGCGTACGCGTCGCTGATGGAGGGCGTGCCCTTCGCCAACGGCGCACCCAACCTCACTGTGGACCTGCCCGTGATGCAGGAGCTGTCCCGGGAGAACTCCGCGCCCATCTGCGGCAAGGACTACAAGACGGGACAGACCCTGATCAAGACCATCCTGGCGCCCGGATTCAAGGCACGCATGATCGGGCTGAACGGCTGGTTCTCCACCAATATTCTGGGCAATCGCGACGGCGAGGTGCTGGAAGACCCGGGGTCGTTCAAGACCAAGGAGGAGTCCAAACTGTCGGTGCTGGAGCACATCCTGCAGCCGGAACTTTATCCCGAGCTTTACGGCAAGTTCACGCACAAGGTCCGCATCAATTACTACCCGCCGCGTGGCGATAACAAAGAGGGTTGGGACAACATCGATATCTTCGGGTGGCTGGGCTATCCCATGCAGATCAAAGTGGATTTCCTGTGCCGCGATTCGATTCTGGCCGCGCCCATCGTTCTCGATCTGGTGCTGTTCCTCGACCTGGCGCACCGCAGTAAGCAATTACGCGGGCTGGGCATCCAGGAGTGGTTGAGCTTCTATTTCAAGTCTCCCATGACCGCACCCGGGCTCTATCCCGAGCATGATCTGTTCATTCAGCTGATGAAGCTGAAGAACACGCTGCGGCACTTGAAGGGCGAAGAGCTGATCACGCACCTGGGACTGGAATATTACTGAGTTTAGACTCAAGACATTAGACCGCAAGGCCTTAAGGAGATCAGGAAATGGCGATGAAGATTGCGAAGACCGCAGACCGCAAGAAGGAAATGGACACCACCAAGAGTACGGATTGTCCCAAGTGCGGCAAACCCACGCGCATCGTGAAGCGGGTGAAAGATCGCGAGCGCGGAGTTCCCGGTGGGATTTTTATTTCCTGCTCAGCCTGCGAATTCTACGAGAAGCTCTAGCCTTTGGGCTGCCGGTCGCCCTCAGTCGAAACAGGCGAATTTCTTTAGCCCCTTCAGGCCTATGTCATCCTAAGAAATCAGGCGCTGACTGCGAGGCTCATTTGCTCAAGAATGGAGCGCGCTTCAGCGCCGGGATTGGCTGCTGCGGTGATGGGGCGGCCGACCACGATGTAGGTGGCTCCGGCTGCGATCGCCTCAGAGGGCGTCACCACCCGGCTTTGGTCGCCGTGATCCTGGCCTGCCGGCCGCACACCCGGCGTCACAATCAGAAAGTGGTCGCCTAGCTCGGAGCGGAGTTCGGAAGCTTCCAGCGCGGACGCCACCACTCCGTGACAGCCGCTGTTGAGGGCCAGCGCCGCCAGGCGCATCACCTGGTCCACCACGCGGCCGCGTACCCCGATCTTGTCGAGGTCCTGATCGTCCATGCTGGTGAGCACGGTAACTCCCAGCACCATCAGGGCGGGACTTACACTGCGAGCGGCTTCGACCGCTGCGCGCAGCATCTTGCCGCCACCGGCGGCGTGCACCGTGAGCATTCCCACCCCTAGCTCGGCAGCTTGATGCACAGCGGCCGCAACCGTAGTAGGGATGTCGTGATATTTGAGGTCAAGGAAGACGCGGCGACCGGAGGCAATCAGATCGCGCACCACCCTGGGACCTTCGGCGGTGTAGAGCTGCATGCCCACCTTGTAGGTCAAGGCGGAATCACCCAGGGCCGCCACGATCTTCTGTGCGGCGGCCGCGGTGGATACATCCAAAGCGACGATCAGATGCTGTCTCGGATCGTACATCCTAAGGAAGTGTAAGGGATTTGGAGCTTGCAGGCTAGTACTGCAGGGCGGCCATCATTTCCGGACTCTTGACGTTCGTCTTGCTCTTGACCACGTCCAGCCGCACTCGCTGCAAGCCTTTCGACTCGAAGCGCAGCACGCGCGCGGTGTTGTAAGAAAGGTCGATGATCCGTCCCGGTATGATAGGGCCGCGATCGTTGATACGCACCACTACCGCCCGCCCGTTG
The DNA here is from genome assembly GCA_963758435.1 of Terriglobia bacterium. GTDB lineage: Bacteria > Acidobacteriota > Terriglobia > Terriglobales > Acidobacteriaceae > JAIQFF01. The sequence goes on from CAVWVN010000004.1 coordinate 85,854, forward strand.
TGCAGGTTAGTCACCCGTACCCAGCTACCCAGGGGTAGCGTAGGGTGCGCAGCGGTCAGGTCGTACATATCGTAGGGCTCGCCGCTGGCCGTGGCTCTCCCTTGAAAATAGCTTCCGTACCACGACGCCGTCCCAATTTGATACGGCTTTGCCCGGGCTACCTTGCCCGGTATTGCCTTACTTCCGGTCGTCACGGACTCTGAGCTGGTCGGTCGCTGAGCCGCCCCTAGGCTGACGACCATTAAAACTGTCGCCAGGATATGAGCTATATGTCCTCGCATTGTCACCTCTCATCTCTAAGTCGTTCCCAGTCTTTACCCCCACCATCGCCAAGGATTCGTCAAGGCTACCGGGCTGGAGGCCACCTGTCAATCGGGATTTGCCCCTAGCAAAATGCTTATCTAGTAATAGATATCTCACGTAACATATTGTTAATCTTGACTAATGCGTCCGATATTGCTGAAGTCAATAGTCTTACATGTTTATATAGTAGTAAATACAGTCTAAAGTGTAGCGGAAGGAATTTATTACCCCCTGTTTGATTTCAATGGGTTACGAACATTACCTCGGTTTGCGCTGAGGTAATATTTGCCTCAAGACTTTGGCTCGATGGATTCGCGAGCGTCCCGCGCGCGTTCCTCCTGGAATTGCCGCAAACCACGTGGGGACAGCCGCCCTCGGCTGTCCGGCGGAGCCAAGCTCCGCGGGTTAGGCGATCGCGCCAAAATGTGTCGAGCTACGCTCGACCGGACTGCCGAGGGCGGCTGTCCCCACGTGCCTGATAGTGTGTTGAAGCACGAGCGGGACGCTCGTCCTACATCTGAAACTGTTACATTTCCCCTATGGCCCAGTCTCCACCGGTGGTTCTCACCATTGCCGGATTCGACCCCTCTTCGGGAGCAGGGGTGACAGCGGACGTGAAGACCATTGCTGCCCACGGCTGCTACGGCGTGGCCTGTATCACGGCCTTGACGGTCCAATCGACAGCAGGGGTGCGGCGGGTTGAAACGGTCAGTCCCGAGTTGATGGCGGAAACCCTCGAGGAACTGAGCGCTGACGTTGAGATTTCGGCCGTGCACATCGGCATGCTGGGTTCCGGGAAGGTAGCGCGGGTAGTCAGCGATTTTCTGGAGAAGTCGGAGCTGAGCAATGTGGTTCTTGATCCCATCATCAAGTCGTCATCAGGCTACGATCTGATCGATGCGGCCGGACTGCGTCTTCTGATCGAGCGCCTGCTGCCCCAGTGCACAGTCATTACACCCAATGTGGACGAAACGGCAGCCCTGACCGGACTCCCGGTGGCGAACCTGGAGCAGATGCGCCGGGCAGCCACCCGGCTGCACGAGATGGGTGCGAAAGCGGTGGTCATCACCGGCGGCCACCTGGAAAAGGCAATTGAACTCCTGAGTTTCACGAGTCGCCATGGGACGGAGCAGGAAGTGTTCAAATCCAACCGGCTGGAGTCGAAATCTACCCATGGCACAGGTTGCGCATTCGCCACCGCGATGGCCTGCCACCTGGCGCAGGGTCGCGGGCTGCCCGAGGCTGTGCTGTTGTCCAAAGCCTACGTGGCAGCGGCGATTGCCAACGCCCAGCCGTTGGGACGCGGCACCGGACCGGTGCATCATCTCTACCGCATGTATCAACAGCGGCGGGTGGTGATCAACGACCCCACTTAGGGACGGGTGCATGTGTGTGGGTCGGACACTCTTGTCCGACGCTCTTGAACTTGATTTTGCTGACATCCCGGCTGGGAGCAAAGCGAACATCTCGGCGAGCTTTGCTCGCCCGCCCGGCCGAGGGCGTCCGGGCCTACGTGGGTGGTGGTGTTTTTAGCGCTTCTTCTCGGGGGACTTCTTGAGCAGCAGGCCGGCGGCGAAGGCTGCGATGGCTCCCAGGAGCCACTGCATCCGGTAGAGTTGCACCGCTTGAAAATCGTTGAAGGTTTGAACGCTGTAGATCATGCCAACGGCGATTCCCGCCATGATCAGACACGCCACCCCGATCAGGAAAGCGACCAGGGAGGCGGTGGACAGGCCAAGCGCGCGCTGGATGTTGTGGAACTCCAGGTAGAGCGTCCAGTGTGCAGCGGTCGAGGGTCGTGTTTCACGAGAAGCCCCGCAGACATGGCAGAACAGCGAGCCCACCATGAACTCGGTGGCGCAACCGTCGCAGACTTCCACCCTGCCGGGGCGAGGCGCTTCGCCGGGGGCTACAGGAGGCCTCCAGAACTCGTGTTGCGCATCGTGCACGACGTTAGACATAACAATCCTCGCCTTTCCCAGATCGCAAGCCGGTGACCAAAAACGTAAGATTGCTAAGTCACTGAAACGCCGATTCTTTTGCGATCGACCCCCAGGACGGCCGTCTCCAATCGCGCAAGAATTACCGCTGGCACTAGGAAAGATGCGCTCGACTGATTATGAAAAACTAATTCTGGAGCCTGATTATAGGCACACTTTCTTTCCCTCAGTTCGACGCGAATCTTAACCTTTTTGGTTCGCGGCAGACGCTGGCCGGCATCAGGTAAACTAAAGTTCAACGACCCCCGACGAGAAAGAATTGCCTTTTCCCCTTCCACGCCGTGCTGTTCTGCTTCTGCTGTGCGTCCTGCTGGCTGCGCCGGGGCTGGCTTCGCCGTCGGATGCAAACCCCACGTCACTCGCATATCGGCCTCACGATCCGCTCAACCTCGTAGCCTTCAACCATTTTTACAACCTTAACTATGACCTTGCGGTGCAGGAGTTCGAACAGGTGCTGGGGCGGCACCCTGACGATCCCTTCGCGGTCAATCACCTTTTGACCGCGACCTTGTTCCGGGAACTCTATCGCATGGGCGTGCTGAACACGGGCGAGTACGCCAACGACACTTTTATTTCCGCGCCGCACCGTCCCGCGGATCCGAAGGTCAAGGAGCAGATCAAGAACCTGGTCGAACGGGCCCTGCAGCTCGAGGAGAAGCGCCTGTCGATAAACCCGAACGATGTGGACGCGCTGTACGCGCGCGGCGTGACCCGGGCCCAGTTTTCCACCTATACTGCGCTGATCGAACGAGCCTGGTTTTCCGCTCTGCGGAATGCGGTCGGGGCGCGCCGCGATCACGAACGCGTGCTCGAGCTCTCTCCCTCCACTGTGGAAGCGAAGTTGATCGTAGGGGCACACAACTACGTTGTCGGAAGTTTGCCCTGGGGTGTGAAGGTGGCAGCGTCGATGGTTGGGCTGGGAGGCAATAAGGAAAAGGGCCTCCAATACCTTGGAGAGTGTGCTCAAGGAAGCGGCGAAACCAGCATCGATGCACAGATCCTGCTGGCGGTGTTTTTGCGCCGCGAACACCGCTACGATGAAGCCTTGCCGACCGTGCGCGCCCTGGTTCCACGATTTCCCCAGGACGTACTGCTGGCACTGGAGGAGGGCCACCTGCTGCGCGCCGCCGGCCACAATCAGGAGGCAGCCGCGGTTTATCGAAGAATCTGGCAGGCGGGCAGGGAAGGACACTATCCCGGCCTGCACTATGAAATCGCCGCCCTCAGCCTGGGTGACCTGCTGCGCAGTCAGAAGGATGACAGCGGGGCCGCGGCCGCGTACGAACAGGTAGGGCAAGCCCCCCAGCCAGATGAGGAGGCCTTGCAGAAGGCCAACCTGGGGGCCGGGGAGATGTACGATCTGCTGCAAAAGCGCGATCTGGCCCTGGCCAAATATCAGGCAGTGGTAGCCAAGGATGCCAGCACGGGGCCGGCGGAGACGGCGCGCAAGCGGATAAAAGAGGCCTACCGGGAGAACTAGATTCGGGAACCTTTCGGTGTCAGGGCACGTATTGTTGAGTAGATATGTTGGGTGTGGGTCGGACACTCTTGTCCGACGCCTTTGAAGTTGCTCTTGGGGTTATGTCTTGCAGTTGATGGTTGGGGTTAGATCGGGGTGCGTTTGGAGCCTGTTCTTGCGCCTCAAAGTCAAAATCAACAACGTCGGACAAGAGTGCCCGACCCACACTGGGAGTGGAGGAGATCATGTACTGCAACTACTGTGGCAAGGTGATCCAGGATGACGCCAGTCATTGCGCATATTGTGGCAAGCGAATCGGGAGCGCAGTAGCGCGCAGGCGTCTGGTGCGCCCGCGTAGTGACCGCAAGATTGCGGGAGTCTGTGCCGGCTTCGCGGAATACTTCGATCTCGATGTGACCCTGGTCCGGCTGGTGTGGCTGATTACAGCGGTGATGACTGGTATCGGTTTGCTCTCGTATCCCATCGCCTGGGTGGTGATGCCGGAGGAACCGCTGAGGGCTGAGGTGCCGGTTGGACACCAGGCTGAGGCATCGTAATTTGGGATGTTTTTGTGTGGGTCGGACACTCTTGTCCGACGCCTTTGAAGTTGGCTTTCGGGTTGGTTCTGGGTGCGTCTGATATTTTTGCAAGTCAACGACAAAGTTAACGTCAAAGTTAAAAGCGGCGGACAGGAGTGTCCGACCCCACACTTGCTATTCTGAGTGATGATGCACATCACGAGCGGCGACGCTGAGATTGCCTATTGGTTACTGGGGGCTGGGCCGCCGGTGGTGCTGCTCCATCCTTTTCCTGTCCATCATGAATTCTGGCTACCCGCCGCGCAGGCCCTGGTCTCGCGCTATCAGCTGATTCTTCCCGACCTGCGTGGACATGGTGAATCATCCGCCGGAGAAGGGCCGGCCACCATGGAGAAGCAGGCGGCCGATGTCGCCAGGATGCTGGATCACGCGGAATTGGGGCGGGTGCCGCTGGTGGGAGTTTCAATTGGCGGCTATGTGCTGTTCGAGTTCTGGCGGCGTTATCGTGGGCGAGTCGCGGCGCTGGCCCTGTGCAACACCAAGGCGCCGCCCGACTCTCCGGAAGCGAAAGCCGGACGATTGCAGGCTGCCGCTGATGTGCTGGAGCGAGGCACCGAGCCCTTCTTTGAAAGCATGGTTCCAAGATTGATGGGGCAGACTACGCGCCAGAGTCGTCCCGACCTGGTGGATGGCGCCCTGCGCATGATGCGAAAAATGTCTGCCGGAAACGTTGCCCAGGTACAGCGCGGCATGGCGGAACGGCTGGATTCGGTGCCCGACCTGAAGACGATCAACGTCCCAACCTTGATTGTGACCGGAGACGAAGACATCGTCACCGGGCCTCCGGAGGCGGAATTGATGCGGCAAAATATTGCCGGCAGCGAACTGAAGATCATCCCTCACGCGGGCCACTATTCACCCTGGGAGCAGCCCGCGCAAGTTGGCAAACTGCTGCGCCAGTTCTTGGATGACATGTAGGCGCGAGCGTCCACATGCGACTTGCCGGCCTTTTGTTACAATTCTCTCGGCATGCCTTCACAGACAACAATTAATACTCTCCTCGTTCCTGACAAAACCGTGGCCAACGCCAAGGGCGACGGGCTGGCCTTGGATATCGGCGCAGCGGCCAGCCGTGTCTTCCTGCTGACCCTGGACATCACCAACATTATCGAGCAGGAAGCATTGGATGTGAGTATCTATGGCTCGGCCGATGGCGCGGCCTGGGGGGCGAAGCCGCTGATCGCATTTCCCCAAAAGTTTTACCGCGGCCAGCATCCTCTGTTGCTCGATCTGGCCGGGCATGCGGAAGTGAAGTTCATCCGCGCCCACTGGGAAGTCAATCGCTGGGGACGGGGGACGGAAACCCCGATGTTCGAATTCCACCTCACCATACGAGAAGTGCCGCCGGAGATTCTAAAGGAAGCCACGGCCGAGGCCAGGGCACTGGCCTAAACGGCTCTACTACTCGAAACAGCAGGACCCGCGGGGACTTCTCAGTGTTCTCCGGGTCCTCGGTGGTTCAATCTTCTTATCATTCGCTATATTGGAATCCGCATGAAGAAAGATTCGATCGTGGTTGTGCGTCCCGCTCGAAGTGTGGCCGGATCGCTGCGGCTGCCCGGGGACAAGTCTGTTTCGCACCGGTACGCCATGCTGGGGGCGATCGCGGAGGGGGTTACGCGATTGGAGAATTTCTCCACCGGGGCGGATTGTGCCAGCACCCTGGGCTGCGTGCGCGCCCTGGGCGCCGAGGTGCAGCGCACCGGGAACAGCGTGGTCATTCATGGCCGCGGCCCGAAATTACAGGCGCCGAAATTGCCTCTGGATTGCGGCAACTCCGGTTCCACCATGCGCATGTTGAGCGGCATCCTGGCCGGACAGGATTTCGAGAGCCAGCTTAGCGGCGATGAATCGCTTTCTCGGCGCCCCATGGCGCGGATCATCGCGCCCCTGGAAATGATGGGGGCGACGATCACCGCCCAGAATGACGGCCGGCCGCCATTGCGGGTGCAAGGCGGAGAGCTGAAAGCGATTCGCTACGAAATGCCGGTGGCCAGTGCCCAGGTGAAATCGTGTGTGCTGTTTGCCGGCCTCCTCGCCAGCGGAGAAACGTCGGTCATCGAAGCAATGCGCACTCGCGATCACAGCGAACTGGCGCTGCGCGCATTTGGGGCGGAAGTTGCCCAGGCGGGACATGAAACCCGGATTGCAGGCGGGCAAGAATTGCGGGCGATTGAAGCGGCGATTCCGGGCGATATTTCAAGCGCAGCCTTCTTCCTCTGTGCGGCGGGTATGTTTTCGGGAGCGCATCTGGTGATCGCGGATTTGCTGATGAATCCCACTCGGGCCCGGCTGCTCGATATCCTGATTCTGATGGGTGTGGGAATTTCCGTGACCCAACTGGAAGAGCAGCACGGAGAATTGCGGGGGACGGTGAAGGTGGAAGGACGCGACCTGAAAGGGATCACGATTGCCGGGGCGGATACGGCCGCCCTGATCGATGAAATTCCCGTGCTGGCTGCCATTGCGCCTTACACCGCGGACGGGGTCGAGATTCGCGACGCGCGTGAACTACGGGTGAAAGAGTCAGATCGCATCGCCGCCATCGCCACAAATCTCCGCGCCATGGGAGCGCAGGTCGAGGAACGCGAAGATGGTTTGAAGATTCCGGGGAAGCAGAAGCTGCACGGAGCGGACGTCGATTCCCTGGGCGATCACCGCATCGCCATGGCGTTTGCGGTGGCCGCCTTGCGTGCGGAAGGGGAAACACGGATTCGAGGCGCCCAGGCAGCGGTCATTTCGTATCCCGGGTTCTTTGAAGCGCTGGAGGGAGTGGCGCAGCGCTGAACAACAACCTGCCTTTCCCCAAGCTTTCAAGCTCAAACTTATTCTTCGCGGAGCAGGTTTGCCGGATCAATCTGCAGGGCCCGCCTCACCGGGCCGGCGACCGAAAGTAAACCGGTGAGCAACAGAGTCAATGCCACCGCGGCAAGAACAAATGGATCCTGTGCCGACGCCTGGTAAACGATCGCCGAAAGTACCCGGCTGGCGGCCACCCCGAGCAACATCCCAACCAAGGACCCACTAACCAGCAGGACCAGCATGCGACCAAGCGCAGCCGAAAGGACCTGCTTGCCTTGCGCACCGAGCGCCACGCGAAGGCTCAGTTCGCGCAGCCGCTTGGTGACGGTGTATGAGGCAAGGCCGAAGGTCCCGGTGATGGAGAGCAGCAATCCAAAAGCGCCAAAGATGCCAAGCGCGACGGTCGCCACCTGGGAGACAAAGAACGTCAGTCCAAGCTGGTTCCTCCAGGGGCTCGACTCGCGGATAGGAACAGTAGGGTCGAGATCACGCACCACTTTGCGGACGGTGGCTGCCATAGCGTTAGTGGCCTCTTCGGAGAAATCGGGCCGCACCCGCACAATCAGTGACGTTTTAGTGGTGGGCCGCTGCGAGATCGGAAAAAATACTGCCGCTTTCTGGTTTTCGCTGAGAAAGAGGTATTTTCCGTCAGCCACGGTGCCCACGATCTGGATCTGCACCCCGGATGAGTTCTTGAAATAGCGGCCAACGACGTCTTCGGAGTGGAAGAGGCGCTGGGCGAACTCCCGGTTCACAAGCGCGACGGCCGGAGTCTTCGCGGTGTCGCTGAAACTTACATCGCGTCCCGAGAGCAGAGGTGTTTCAGCAGCGGTGAAGTAACCCGGCGAGACGTCATAGCCGTAGGCGCCGAATGCCCGGTTTGAGGGTCTTAAGTCGGTAGTTTCCTGAGGGAAGACATCAGAAACGAACGTGTCCTGGGAGAGTGGCGTGGATTGCGCGTATCCGGCTGCTTCCACTCCCGGGAGGTGCGAGACTCTCTCCAGCAACTGGCGTTGGAAGTGGTCAGTGGCGTCGCCCGAATAGCCGGCCTGACTCAGTTCGAATTTCGCCACAACCGCATGCCTGGGATTGATACCCATGTTCATGGTCATGGCTTTGCCCAGGCCTCGCAGCGAGACAAAGGCCGCGGTAACGGTGATGCAACAAAGTGCGATTTGTGCGGCCAGCAGGACATCGCGAAGCGCCCAGCGGCGTCCAGCGGTGGATTGGCTACCGCCGCTCTTGATCGCGCTATTAGGATCGGTTTTGAATATCTGCCACAGTGGCATCACGCCGAATCCTACGCCGGCGAGCACCGAGATAAAGAATGCCATCGCGATCAGGGATGGCTGCGGCATGATGTGAAACTTGAAAGGATATTCAGTGGGTGGATGCCAGTTGGCCAGGCCGGTGAGTGCAATCCAAGCCAAGCCGCAGGCGCATATCCCTCCGAGGATCGAAATAACGAAGGCCTCGACCAGGACCTGGCGGATGACGCGCCAGCGGCTCGACCCAATGGCCAGGCGAATGGCAATCTCGCGGGTCCGGTCCACGGTTCGCGCCGCGAACAGTCCGCCCAGGTTGGCGCAAGCTGCGAGCAGCACAATACCCGCGAGGCCCATCACGCCCGCCAGAAACGCGCGGGTTGGGCCGCTGATAAAGTCACCCACCAGCCCTGGACGGGTCAGCTTGAGGGTCAGCTTTTCTTCGTCCTTCGGAAACTCGTGGGCCGCGCGGGCAGCAATCGTGTTCAATTCAGCCTGTACCTGGGACATGGTGACGCCGTCCTTGAGGCGCACGATTGACCAGATATTTTGATCGTGCCGCGATTCAAGCCAGTTGTAGCCGTTCAGTGATGCCTGATTCGCCATGGGAACGAAAATGTCAGGCTGCAAGAATTTTTCAGTCCCGTAGAACCATTCTGGGGTAACGCCAACGATCGTGTAGGGCTGCTTATTCAGGCGGATGGTTTTTCCTATAATGTCGGGATCGGCGCCAAAGTCACTCTTCCAGGCCGGCCAGGAAAGCACTGCGGCCTCTGATGCGCCGGGATGATCGTCGTCGGCGCGCTGCAGCAGACGCCCGAGGAACGGCTTGAGGGCAACGGCCTCGAAGTATCGTCCGCTCACTTCATATCCCCAGACCGGCCGGGTGACGCCGTTGGCCTCCAGGCCAAAACTATCTACGGTAAAAGCGGCAACCGCAGAGAACACCGTATTTCCATCCCGCACATCGCGCACTTCCGGATAGGAGAAAATCGGATAGGACTCATTGCTGTGGGCGAGGGTCATCACCTGGTCGGGGCGAGGTACATCAATGGGCCGCAGGATCAATGCCTGGATGACTCCGAACACGATGACGTTAGCAGCGATGCCGAGCGCCAGGGTGAAGACGGCAGTGAGGGCGAAGCCGGGAGAGCGGCGCATCTGGCGCAGGGCGAAGCGAAGGTCATGCAGCAGGGTGGTCATGGTCGGCCTCCCGGACGACGATAGGGCTACCTGGAAACGAAAGGCAATTCGAGAGCCAAAAACGTCGGGGATGCAACTCTATGATAGCCAAGCGGCTTGCAGGCCTCACGGTGACGTGAGGCCTGAATCAGATGTCCGATTTCGATGGAGGGTGTCCGTGAATGAACAGAGGCAGGCGGCTCTAGCGGCCCCTCGCCGCCGCCTCGTCCTTTGAGATGAATCAACCGGTCTTAGTTTGCGTGTTCAAGCTTGCCGCGAAACTTGAGCAGGCCATTGGTGTCATTGACGCTGGCAACATCCTGGTTGGTATATACCCTCTTTGCCTTCGCCCGGGCGACCCTACCCGCCAGTTGGGCAACGCCGTAGCTGCTCTGAAACATGGCGGCTCCGAGTTCAATTCCGTGACCAGAGACTCCAGCGGTGATCGGTGCAGCAGAAGCCGGCGACGCCTCTACCGGTGCACTGAACCGCACTCCCGGCGCATACGAAAGCGGCTGGTTGACGTACACGGAGAGGTCGGTCGCACTTAGCGTGGTCGTGCTAGCCCCAACGGTGAGAACGGGAGTGTCCAGGGTCAAGGACGGAGTCGTTAATGCCTCGGGGGGAGCCGAAGGAGTGGTCAGGCGCGGGGCGAAGGGCTGAGCGTAGGTTCCGGGAAAGGCCTGATCGTTTTGAGCTGCAGCGAAGCCGCAGAAACAAATGACTATCAAGAGACAGATTAGCTGACGCATCGGATTGTCCTCCATTTCGAACTTTACCTCAGATCCCAGACTTGGCGGGCAAAATGCCCGCCCGACAGCCGGCGGGAGGCCGGCGCTACCTAGCTCCCTACGTATCTTGCGTACAGGCTGCGGGCCACGGCTGTGTCGGTTGTGCCTTTGATGATGGCCCGGCCGTCGGGGAACAGGGTCATCTCGTAGGGCTTGGGCCAGAACTTCAGAACGAAATCGTTGTGCCGGACTTGGCCGTGCGGTTGCAGCCGGGTGCTTACCTCCACGAAATCAACCGGCCGGTGGCGTTCATGGATCTGCACCGAGTTTCGTCCGCAAAGGGTGATGTGAGGCCGGCCCTCGCCGGCAAGATGAATAAAGTCGTGCTGGCCGCAGGCGCGGCATCCCGGGCGCGGACTTCCGGCATTGACCTCGGTGCGTTGGTTGCTCCACACATCGAAGGAGAGCAAAGTCCTCCGGACTTGCGGATCGGCACCTACCAGCAGCTTGATAGCTTCAGTGGCGGCGATGGATGCCGCCAGGTTTACGGCTGAGTTGAGGATTCCTGCGGTCTCACAGGTCTCGAGAGCGCCGCGCGGTGGATCGGGAAAAAGACAGGCCAGGCAGGCGGTTTTTCCCGGCAGCACATTCATCGAGATGCCATAGCTGCCCACGGCAGCGGTGTAGATCCAGGGAAGGGAAGTTTTTACTGCGAAGTCATTGATGAGGTAGCGGGTCTCGAAGTTGTCGGTGCCATCGAGGACCAAGTGCATCCCGTCCAGCAGGGTCTGAATGTTGGAGGGAACGAGATCGCTGACCTGCGGTTCAATCACCATCTGGGAGTTGAAGGCAGAAATCTTGCGAACGGCCGCGATCGCCTTGGGCAGCGATTGGGCAGCATCGGCTTCATCGAACAGGGACTGGCGTTGCAGGTTGCTGGGCTCGACGTAGTCGCGATCGATGATGCGCAGGTATCCGATGCCGGCGCGGGCCAGCAGGGATGCCAGGGCGGAACCAGTGGCGCCGCATCCGACCAGGGCCACGCGCGCGACGGCCAGCCTGCTTTGCCCCTCCCGGCCGATTCCGGGGAAAAGCACCTGCCGCGAGTATCTTTCCTCCAGTTCCAAAGAGGTCACCAGTTCCCGGCCTGCAAACCTTTATTATAGGTGCCGCGCGGTATCCCGGGGCAAATGCAACACTGTCTGACAGCCGTTCATCGAACCAACATCGCCTGCACTTGCGAGGAGCCGGTTTGCGTCTAGAGGGAGTGATAGGGAGGACCCTGACAGGGCTGGCGCTGGTGGTCCTCTGCCTGAGTGCGGCGGCACAATCACCGCCAGCGTCAGGACTCCCCGCAACGCAACCCGCGCAGGCATCGCCGGCCCAGGGGCCCGCTCCGCCCGTGCCCGTGGTGGGAGCGATGGCTTCGTACGAGGGTCTTATCGTCCAGAACATTGACTTTGCCGATTTACCCTCGGGCAATACTACCGGGCTGCTTAATTTGATTCCGCAACGGGCCGGTGCCCCTTTGGAACGCGAGAAGATACGGCAAAGCATTCAGGCCCTGTACGCCACCGGGCGCTTTGCCGACATTCAAGCCGAAGCGCAGCGCACACCGGACGGCCAAGTCGCGTTGACGCTTCGCATGCGGCCAAACTTTTTTGTGGGCCAACTTTTTGTGGAAGGAGCTCCCAATCCTCCGGCGGCCAATCAGATCGTGAATGCATCCAAGCTTCAGCTGGGAGAATTGTTCACCCGGGAAAAGCTGGAACGCGGACTGGACGGCATCAAACAACTGATGGAGCAGAACGGATACTACCGCTCGTCGGTCACGGACGAGGAGCAGCCGCAGGTCGAGACCCAGCAAATGAATGTACTGTTCCGGCTCGTCCCCGGGGACCACGCCCGTGTCGGCCGCATTACGGTGAACGGTCCGGCGGGATTTTCCGTGGGACAGATTCAGGACATTGCCAAGATGCACACCGGGGACTATGTGACCGTGCAACGCGTCAGCCGCGCCCTGGACCGGCTGCGCAAAAAGTATCAAAAGCAGAATCGCCTCTTGTCCCAGGTGGCCATCGCCGGCCGGGTTTATCTTCCGGCCAGCAATACGGTGGACTATACCTTTGACATCGACCCGGGACCGAAGGTTGAAATCGTGGTCGAAGGTTTCAAGATCAGCCACTCCCAGCTCAAGAAGAACGTACCGGTGTATGAGGAGAACGCGCTTGACGATGACTTGCTGAACGAAGGCCGCCGCAACCTGCTCAACTACGTGCAAGGGCTGGGCTACTTCGAGGCCAAAGTGGCGGTGAAAAAGGACCCGGTTTCGACCGGCGAAATGCGGGTCACTTACAACATCGACGCGGGCGAGCGGCACAAACTGGTAAAGCTGGTGATCACGGGCAACCAGACCTTCAGTGAAGACCAGATTCGGGCCCGCATGCAAATCCAGTCTGCCGGGCGCTTTCTGGCGCACGGCCGTTACAGCCAGGCGCTCTTGAGTGCGGATGTCCGCAATGTCATTGCCAACCCATATCGCGCCAATGGGTTTCTGGATGCCACGATTACCCCCAAGGTGGAAGACAACTATCAAGGCAAGGAGAACGAGCTGGCGATCACGCTGCAGATCGACGAAGGTCCCCAGGCCCGAGTGGGGACCCTACAGATTGTCGGCAACGAAAGCGCTGTGGCCGGTCCACTCCCCGATCTCAACATTTCTCCCGGACAGGGGTTTGCCTATTCGAAGATCAACGAAGACCGCGAAATCATCCTGAATTACTATTTCAACAATGGATTTCCCAATGCAACCTTCGAGGCGTCGGCGAAGCGTTCGCCCACTGACCCTCAAGTCCGGGATGTCACGTACACCGTCCACCCCGGGGAACAGGTCATCGTGGACCATGTGTTCACGGCTGGACTGAATCACACCCACCCTTTCATCGTGCAGCGCGAAATCCAGATCAAGCCGGGCGATCCCCTCAGCCAGATCGATATGCTGAATACCCAGAAGCGGCTTTACGATCTGGGCATCTTCAGCCAGGTGGATACGGCGGTACAGAACCCGGAAAGCAGCGAACGGGAAAAGAATGTTCTGGTGAATGTGCAGGAAGCCAGGCGCTACACATTTAATTACGGCCTGGGACTGGAATTCCAGACGGGACAGCCAAGCTCAAGCAGCACCCAGCCCCTGGGAGAGACGGGCGTCAGCCCGCGGGTCTCGTTTGGCATGACCCGGCTTAACTTTCGCGGCCGTAACCATACCGTGACCCTGAAGGCCAACGTGGGCGGCCTGCAGCAGCGGGGATTGATCAGCTACGACGCTCCACGCCTGCTGAACAACCCGAACTGGCGGCTCACTTTTACTGCTTTCTACGACAACACGGTGGACGTGACCACGTTCACTTCACAGCGCCTGGAGGGATCGGTGCAGGCCGAACAGATCATCAACAAGGCCAGCCTCATGACCTACCGCCTCACCTACCGGCGGGTGCGAGCGAACGACATTAGTAACACCATCAGTCCGGACCAGATTCCCCTGCTCTCCCTGCCCACCCGGGTGGCCATTCCCAACTTCACCTACATTCGCAACAAGCGCGACAACGATCTGGAAACTACGAAGGGAAACTACACCACCGTAGACGGGGGCGTGGCCGACAGCCATTTTGGTTCGGAGACTGATTTTGGCCGTCTGCTGATACAAAATTCCAGCTACTACTCCATCGGGAGAAAGCGGAACTCGGACCAGAAATTTGTTCTGGCGCGCTCCATCCGCATCGGAGTTGAAATTCCGTACGGGAATACGATCATGCCCCAGCCGGGAGGACAGTGCCTGGACCCCCAGGTATGTCTGCCGCTGGCCGAGCGCTTCTTCGCCGGAGGCGGGAACTCGCATCGCGGGTTTGGGCTGAACCAGGCGGGGCCGCGCGATCCCAACACGGGCTTTCCCCTGGGGGGCACGGCCCTGCTGGTGAATAGCATCGAACTGCGCATGCCCCCGCCGACCTTGCCGTTCTTTCAGGACAACATCAGCTTCGCGATCTTCCACGATGCCGGTAACGTCTTTACCAACGGGCATGACTTGTTCCATAACTTGCTACGCTGGAGTCAAAGAGATCCCGAATTATGCATGAATCTGGCCACCTCAAAGCAATGCGACTACAGTTATATTTCGCATGCCGTAGGGGTGGGAGTACGCTACAAGACACCGGTGGGGCCTGTGCGCTTCGATTTCGGATACAATCTAAACCCGCCCGCGTTCCCGCGTTGCAATATCGTGCTTGCGCAAGGTGAGTCCTGCCCGGCGACTGAATTCGCTCCGCAGCATGTGGGCCATTTCAACGTATATTTCAGTATCGGACAGACTTTCTGATGGTTAGAAGGATTTCCATTCTCGTCTGCGTCGGAGCGCTTGTCACGCTCGCTGGGCGGGCCAGTGCAGCCGAAGTGATCGACCGCATTGTGGCCACGGTGAACGGCCACGTCATTCTGCTGAGCGATTGGGAAGATTCGCTGCGCTATGAAGCCTTCAGCGCGGGACGCCCACTGGACAGCATCACCACCGAAGACCGCAAGGCTGCACTCGATCGATTGATCGATCAGGAACTATTGCGCGAACAACAACCGGCGGCAGACTCTGCAGACGCCTCATCGGAAGAAGTGGCCCAGCGTGTGGGCGAGATTCGCAAACAGTACGCCGATGCCGAAACCGAGCTGAGCTGGAAGGCCCTGCTCGACAAATACCGGCTGAGTGAGGAGAGCCTCAAGCGCCACGTGGCAGTAGAACTCGACCTGATGCGCTTGGTGGATGCGCGCCTGCGGCCATCGGTCACAGTAGATTCCAAAAGCATCGAGAGCTATTACAACCAGGAGCTCCTCCCACAACTCCGCCAATCCGGTGGACGGAGTGTTCCCCTTGCTGAAGTCACGGGAAAAATCAAGGAACTTCTCACCCAGAAAAAGATCAGCCAACTGCTGACTGCCTGGCTGCACAACCTGCGGGCTGGAAGCGAAATCCGGGCCGAGGCACTTACGCCCGCCTCCGGAGGCAGTAGCCAATGAGTGAAACCGGCGCGAAGCCGGGGCGGAGCAGGATCTGGAAGTATCTGCTGTGGCTCATGCTGGCGGGTGCACTGGTGTTGCTGGGCGTGGGCTGGTACAGCACTACGGAGTCTTTCCGCGCCCTGGTGCGCCAGCGTTTGATCGTTACCCTGGAGCGAACTACAGGCGGCCGGGTCGAGCTCGGGAGCATTCACGTTGTCCCCTTCCATTTCCAGGTCGAAGTCCGCGAACTGACCATCCATGGCCGGGAAGGGCCGCGGGAAATTCCCTTTGCCCATGTCAACAGTCTGATGGCGCAGGTCAAAATCTGGTCCCTCCTGCGTAGTGGACTGGGGCTCAACTACGTTGTGCTCGATCATCCCGTCGTCCACATCATTCTTTATTCCGACGGCACGACCAACCAGCCGGAGCCGAAGGTGAAGACGACGTCGCCCAAGCAGGCAACGGAGCAGCTGTTCGCGCTGTCCATCAGCCGTTTTGAAGTGCGCCGCGGCGAATTGATCTGGGGGGACCAGAGAATGGCGCTGGATTTTGCCCTGCGCGACGTGTCGGCTGACATGAGTTATTTGTTGTTTCGCGGGGTATATGAAGGGAACATTCTGCTGGGCAAGGCGGACAGTGCGTTCGGCGGATATCGGCCCTTTGCCTGGACCGCGGAGGTCCATTTCACCCTGGGCAAGAACCACGTCCAATTGCGATCGCTGAAGGCGACCTCGGGGCGCTCGCGCCTTGAGGCCACGGGCCAGCTGGAGAATTTCAGGCAGCCTAAAGTCGTCGCGGGCTACGACGTCAGCCTTGATCTGGCCGAGGCGGCCGCAATCATCAGACATCCAGAGGTGCGGCGCGGCGCCCTGCAGTTGACGGGGCACGGCTCCTGGTCGGCGGATGATTTTTCAACAACCGGCAAGGCGCTGCTGTCGAATCTTGATTGGCGGGACGCCCCGGTAGGTGTGCACAACGCGAGCTTGAGCGCGCAGTATGCTGTGACTCGGAGCCGGCTCATGCTCTCGCAGATCCAGGGGCACGTACTGGGTGGAAGTGTTACGGGTGACGCGGATGTGGCGCAATGGCTCAGCCCGCAAGCCGCGGGTCTCAACCCCAAAGAAAAGCCCGCGAACCGGCAGACTGGAAGCGCGCGGCTTCGGTTTAAGGATTTGTCCGCGGCGGAGATTGCGGCTGCGTTGGCCACGGCCTCGCGCCCCTTTCAACGGATCAAAACTGCCGGCCTGGTGAGCGGAAGGGTGGACGCCAGCTGGAAGGACAGCGTCCGCAACACAGAGGCCTTGTTCGTGGCTGACGTGCTGCCGCCGCCGTCAACCAAAGCCCAATTTCCGCTCACCGGCCACGCTCAGGGCCTGTACCGATTCGGTCCGGGGGAACTGGACCTTGCGGAATTGACGGCCGCCACCCGGGCCACCCAGGTACATGCTTCCGGTAGACTTTCGTCGGCCGCAGCGCTCCGACTCGCGGTCACGACCACTGACCTCGGCGAATGGCAGCCAGTTTTCAGCGCGGCGGGATATGCCGGGCAGATTCCTGTAACCCTGAAAGGACACGCCTCGTTCAACGGCACCGCCACGGGAAAGCTTACGCAGATCGCCATCGCCGGCAGAGTGCAGTCGCAGGATTTCGAGACCACAATTCCGGCCACCACCTACACTCCCGAAAGAACCATCAACTGGAGTGCCCTGCAGGCCGACATTCAACTTTCACCCTCAGTGTTCGCCGTGCGCAACGGCACGCTGAGCCGCGATCCTGATTCACTCAAGTTTGACTTTCACGCCCAACTTGCGGACAGGCAGTTCACCGAGAGCAGTCCCTTCCAGGCCCATTTGGATACGCGGAATGCGGATTTGACCGGCATTCTTGCTCTGGCAGGGTATGCCTATCCGGTCACCGGGACAGTAGATCTTCACCTGCAACTGTCGGGAACGCGCTCCGTCCCGCAAGGGCAAGGCAGTATGCGGCTGCGCGACGGCAGTATTTACGGCGAACCGGTCGAGCACTTAACTTCGGACTTGAATTTCAACGGAGAGGAAGTTGAGTTCAAGAATGTTCAGCTGGAGTACCTCGAGGCCAAGGTCGGTGGCGGGGCCACCTACAATCTATCCAGTCACGCCTATCACTTTAATCTGACCGGTAACAATTTTGATCTGGCCCGTATCTCCGCGCTGCAGAGTGCGCGCATCGCTGTGGCTGGCCGCGCCGACCTCACCGCCGATGGTTCCGGCACTTTGGAAGCCCCCAGGCTTAACGCGGCCATTCATCTTCATGATCTTACGTTCGACCAGGAACGGGCCGGCGACTTCACCATCAATGCGGTCTCGCAGGGACCGGAACTGCGCATCACGGGACAGTCCCAGTTCGAACGGGCGGACCTCAAGGTTGATGGCGATGTTCATCTCCGCGAGGACTGGCCTGCGGATGTGTATTTCCGTTTCCACCAGCTTGAGCTGGATGCAGTCTTCCAGACCTACTTGCGCGGTGCGGTGAGCGGACATTCACGGGCGGACGGCGAAGTGCACATGGTGGGTCCGTTGCGGCGACCCCGGGAATTGCAATTCACCGCCAACGTTGACAACCTGGACGCCGACGTCGAAGACGTCAAGATCAAGAACCAGGGCCCGATCCGTTTTTCGGTGGCAGAGCAGACGCTGCAGATTGACCAGTTCCATCTGCTGGGAGCAGACACGGACATTTCGGCCAGTGGCAAGGCGCACCTGAGCGGGGAACGCGAGCTTGATTTGCGGGCTCAGGGCCGGGTCAATCTGAAGCTGATCGAGAGTTTCAATCCCGATTTCACCTCGTCCGGCGCGGTCTCGGTGGACGTGTCGGTCGGAGGCACCGTCGCCAAACCCCTAACCCAGGGCGAGTTGAGGGTGGACCACGGCGCCATCGCCTATATTGATCTGCCCAGCGCGTTGAGCGATATCAACGGCTCGCTGATTTTCAATCAGGACCGGCTACAGGTTCAAAGTCTCACCGCTCACACCGGCGGCGGCCTGGTGACGTTTGGCGGTTACGCCACCGCCTACAACGGCAAGTTGAATTTCGACCTGACCGTGCGCGGAGAGGATGTCCGCTTGCGCTATCCCCCGGGCGTTAGCGCCACCGCCAATGCCGATTTGCATTTTGTGGGAACTTCTTCCGCGTCGACATTGAACGGCGAAATCATTGTTACCAAACTGGCTATGACTCCAGGCTTCGATTTCGGAGCGTATCTGGAGCGTTCGCAGGCCTCAGCGTTGCCGCCGACCAACCGGCTGCTGAACCGGATTCGCCTGGACGTTCATATCGCGACCACTCCCGAATTGCAGATGCAGACCGCCAGCCTGCGGCTTTCCGGTGACGCGGATTTGCATCTCCGTGGAACAGCGGGCAAGCCCGTCATATTGGGGCGTGCCGACATTATCGAAGGCGAAGTGCAGTTTAACGGTACCAAATATCGACTGGAACGCGGCGACATCACGTTCATCAACCCGGTGACCACGACCGCGGTGCTGGATCTGCAGGCTTCCACCCGGGTGCGCGACTATGACATCACGCTGAACCTGAACGGCCAGATTGACCGGCCCAACGTAACCTACCGTTCGGAGCCGCCGCTGCCCACCTCCGACATCATCGGGCTGCTGGCTTTCGGCCAGACTTCGGAGGAGTCGGCGCAGCTGAACCAGTCACAGTCCGCCTTTAATTCGGAGACCTCCAGCGCCATCCTGAGCGCGGCGCTGAACGCGACAGTCAGCAACCGGGTGCAGAAACTGTTCGGCGTCAGCCGCATCAAGATCGATCCCCAAGGCTTGAACACGGAAACCTCGTCCACGCAGACGGGCCCGGCGGTCACCATCGAACAGCAAGTAAAGAACAACCTCACTCTTACATACACCACCAACGTTGCCCAGGCGTCGCAACAGATTATTCAGGCGGAGTACAACATCACCCGCAATGTTTCCATTGTGGGGGTGCGAGACCAGAACGGCGTGGTCAGCATCGATGTGCGGGTGCGGCAGCGCAAGAAATAACCACCCAGTCCACCACAACAACATTGCTGGCCCCAGGAGTATTCTGGAGCGGCGTTGGTTGCCGAACTCCAGCCCGATCGCTTCGCGATTGAACGCCAGCACATGGTGGAGACCCAGGTGCGGGCTCGCGGCATCCGTGACCAGCGCTTGCTCGATGCGATGGGGAGGATCCCGCGCCACGAGTTCGTGGAGGCGCGCTACCGGGACCAGGCGTACGAAGATCATCCTCTTCCCATCGCCGCGGGTCAGACGATTTCACAGCCCTATATCGTGGCGCTCATGCTGGATCTTCTCCAACTGGAGCCCGCTGCAAGGGTGCTGGAGATCGGAACCGGTTCCGGCTATCAGACCGCCATTCTGACTCAGCTGGTGAAACACGTTTACTCCGTGGAGCGTCATGCCGAGCTGGCGCGGCACGCGGCGGACACCCTGTTCCGCCTCGGTTTGACTAACGTCACCGTGGTGAACGGCGACGGAAGCCGCGGCTTGCCAGAATACGCGCCGTTCGACGCCATCATTGTCTCGGCCGCGGCCCCTCAAGTTCCACCGGCGCTGTTTGAGCAGCTACGCGAAGGCGGACGCATGATCATCCCGGTGGGTCCGCCGGAGGCGCAGGAGTTGCAACTGGTCCGCAAGCAGGGCGGGAAGGCGCTGACGGTGCTGCGGGAGGGATGCCGCTTTGTGCCTTTGATCAGTGGTGGGATCTCGGATTGAGCTGCGCGACCGAGAGAAATACAACTCAGCATGTGGGTCGGACGCTCCTGAGGGGTGTCTGACCCAGACGAACAAGAACAACTGCAAGGTCAAAAACTGCACCTGCAAGAGCAGCGGACAGGAGTGTCCGCTCTACACTTGTTGTGCTTTACAATCTTAGCGTGGCTTGGCTGCGCAATTTGCGGGTTACTCTGGAAATGATCAAGTGGGAGCATTCGGTTTTTGCGCTCCCTTTTGCGCTGTGCGGCGCCATGCTGGCGGCGAACGGGTTGCCCCGGGGACAGCAGTTGGTGTGGATCATTGTGGCCATGGTCGCGGCGCGCTCGGCTGCCATGGCGTTCAACCGGCTGGCTGACGCCTCCATTGACGCTGCCAACCCGCGTACCCAAACCCGGGCCTTGCCCGCTGGGACTCTGACACCCGCATTTGTCGCCACCTTCGTGGTCTGCTCCTGCGCCATATTCGTGCTGGCCGCTTCCCGGCTGACCCATCTGGCGTTCCTGCTCTCTCCCGTCGCGCTGGCCGTGGTGTTGCTTTACTCGTACACCAAACATTTTACCCGCTGGTCGCACCTGGTCCTGGGTTTGGCCCTGGGCATTGCTCCCTCAGCCGCCTGGATCGCAGTGCGCGGATCGTTCGATCCACGCATTCTCCTGCTTACTGCCGCGGTCACGTTCTGGGTGGCTGGTTTTGACGTGTTGTATGCCTGCCAGGACTACGAGTTCGACCGGGAGGCGGGGCTGCACTCCATTCCGCGTTACTTCGGGATCGGGCGCGCGCTTTGGATTGCGCGCTTTTTCCACCTGCTGATGCTGGTCCTGCTTATGGGCTTGGTGGCAGCTTTCGGGCTGGGCAAGTTGGCCGTGGTGGGAGTGATCGTGGTGGCGTTGCTTCTCGCCTACGAACACTCCCTGGTCTCGTCCCACAATCTTTCCAGGCTGAATGCGGCCTTTTTCACCATGAATGGGGTGATTTCGGTGGTGTTCTTTCTCTTCGTCGCCGGAGATCTGCTGCTGAAGAAGTAGCGCCGGGGACTGGTGTGGGTCGGATACTCTTGTCCGACGCCTTTGACTTTGATTTTGATTTTAGCGATCTCGTAACGGCGACTTTGCAACCGTTCACCACCAGATGCCAAACCGAAAATCAAAGTCAAAGGCGTCGGACAAGAGTGTCCGACCCACACTCAGCACCCACACCCGGCACCCAGGATGCGATATCATCAAGATGATGTCCAGCGCGCATTCATTTCAGACGGAAGACGCTCGTCTCAGGCCGGTGCATGCTAAGGTTGTGGCTGGCGAGCGCCTTAGCGCGGATGATGGCCTCTCTCTCTACCGTACCGGCGACATCCTGGCGGTAGGCTGGATGGCAAACTACGTCCGCGAACGCATGCATGGCGACAAGACATATTTCAACGTCAACCGCCACCTGAACCCGACCAACGTCTGCGTGGCCGCCTGCCGGCTGTGTGCTTTCGGCCGCAAGAAGGATACTCCCGGCGCCTACACCATGGCGCTCGAAGAAGCATTCGAGACTGCCGCGTCCGGCTATACCGAGGCGGTTACGGAGTTTCATATCGTCGGCGGGTTGCATCCTGATCTTCCGTTCCAGTATTTTCTCGACCTGATCTCTGGACTGAAGCAGCGCTTTCCGCAAGTGCACCTCAAGGCCTTTACCATGGTCGAGGTGGCATATCTGTCCAGGCGAGCCAAACTCTCGATTCGGGAGACGCTGGAACAACTGAAAGCCGCGGGCGTGGATTCATTGCCAGGAGGCGGGGCCGAGATTTTTGCCGACCGGGTGCGCCACATTATTTGCGACCACAAGATCGACGGCGATCAGTGGCTGGATACGGCCAAGCTGGCACATCAGATCGGATTGAAGTCGAATGCCACCATGCTTTACGGCCACGTGGAAAACGACGAAGATCGGATCGATCACCTGCTCAAACTGCGGGCCCTGCAGGACGAAACTCGCGGCTTCCAGACTTTCATTCCCCTGGCCTTCCATCCCGATAACACGCCGCTGCAACATTTGCCCAAGACCAGCGGCATGCTCGACATCAAGCAAATCGCCATCAGCCGCCTGATGCTGGACAATTTCGCCCACGTCAAAGCCTACTGGCAGATGATGACCCCGAAGATTGCGCAGATTGCGTTACGCTTCGGCGCCGACGACATTGATGGCACCGTGATCGAAGAAAAGATCTACCACGATGCCGGCGCCACCACTCCGCAGGGCATGCGCCGCCAGGATCTGGTTCGCCTGATCCGGGAAGCGGGCAGGGAACCGGTGGAGCGCGACACGTTGTATCGTCCGGTCACGCGCACCGAGACGTCAGTGACCGTCGCGGTATAGTGCGGGAAAGGTTTAGCGGAGTTTCTGGAAGTTCTCGACGGACATTTCCACATCACGCAGAATGGCTCGAAGAAGGCCCGGGCTAATTTTCAAAAAAGGCCTGGTTATACGTACTGGTTCCGAGAAAATCGCGTCCCGCGTTTCATCATTTTGGCTATCCAACAATCTTAACACCCAGCGTTTAGATGCGGAATGGCCCTTTGGTTCCAATCTTGATCAATTTTATGACGGACAAATCGCCGTAACCGATACTTTTCGTCCTTTTCCCTTTCCCTTGGGGGTGTAGAATCGGCTTGTAAGGACGACAAAGCTTCACGGGACCCGCTACCCGTGTTCTGAGGCTTGGCATGAATGTCCACATCAGTTATAAGCTACGCAAAACACCTGATCTCGAAAAAGAAATCAATCACCTGGTGGAAAAGCTGCGCAAGCGGCTACAGGTTTTTCGACCCGAACTGTTGCACCTGAAGGGCGTGCTGGAGCAGAGTTCTCCGCGCAAGGACGTATCTGTGTCGCTGAACCTGCGCTTGCCTTCAGGCCAGTTGGCGGCACAGCGCTCGGCCCCAACGGCGGTGGCGGCGATCAAGATTACGTTTGACGACCTGCTGCAACAGACCACTCGCCATAAAGCACTACTACGGAGTTCGCACAAGTGGACGCGGCGCCGGTCGGAAAGGTCACGGCCGGAAGCGCAGGTTCCATTCGAGCAGACCCTGGCGTCGGTTCGTCCATTGACCGTTTCCGCCGAGGACATTCGTTGTTATGTGAATGCGAACCTCTTCCGGCTGGAGCTTTTCGTCGAGCGCGAACTTTATTTTCGCGAGGCCGCCGAGCAGATGGTTCCAGACTCCATCACCAAGGACGAAGTAATTGACGAGGTCATCGCCGGCGCTTTGGGCGACGGCGGAGATAAGCCCGAGAAGCTGGCCCTGGAGCCATGGCTGTACCGGCTGGCGATCCATGCCATCGGCGACTTGCAGGCCCGGAGCTCCGATAACGTGCTTTCGGTCCACCTGGAAGACTCGGCGCGCATGCCTAACGTGCGGGCCAGTGACGAACCCGAACTCCAGTTCCATCAGCCGGATGAAACCCTGACTAGGGAAAACGTGATCGCGGACCGCCGCACCTCCACGCCGGAAGACATTGCCTCGTCGGACGAGATGAACCGGCTGGTGGAGTTTGCGTTGGCAGCTGTCCAGCCGCGCGACCGCGAGGCGTTCATTCTGCACACGGTCGAAGGATTTTCAGTGGCAGAGATCTCTGCCATCACCGATCGCGAGCCGGAGTCGATCCACGCCTCGATCATCGCCGCCCGGGAGCACTTGCGGCGCTCGCCACCGATCGCCAGTCGATTCCAGAAAAAAGCGCTCCAGAGCACGGGCACCGACTGATTTGTGCGGCAGCGATGTTTTCTGTCGCACTCAGGAGAGAGTGAAATGATCACCCGCGAAGAGATCCGTGAGCTGGCGGAATTTCAAGGCAGCGGAGCAGATTGCGCGATCAGCTTTTATTTTCAGCCGGCCCGGCCCAGCGACAAGTCGCACCGCGAGCAAGCCATCTTGGCCAAAGACCTGGTTCGCCAGGCCCTGCGCGAGGCGGAACAGAATGGTCGCAATGGCTGTGCCCGAGGCGATCTGCAACGCATCCTCGACCTGACCGCGGACTGGCAGGGCAATCACGCCCGGGCCAAAGCGGTGTTCGCCTGTGCCGGCCGGAACATCTGGCGCACATTCGATTTGCCGCCACAACTCGTGAAGACTCAATTGTTCGTCAACCGTCGCTTCCACCTGAATGAACTGGCCTTGGTCCTGGGCCGGCAGCCACGCTTGCGGGTGGTCCTTGTCGACCGTCACCGGGCCCGAATTTTCGATTTGCATCTCGATGAAGTCAAGGAGCAGGAAGCCCTCTTTCATACTCTGCCCCGGCGCGGTCGCGGCGACGGCTTTCTGGGCTATGATGCCGGCCACGCCGAACGCAGCGTGAACGACGAAGTCCTGCACCATTTCAAGAACGTGGCGGAAGCCGTGAAGCAAGGCCTGGAGAAAGGCGCCTTCGACCGGCTGGTCGTCGGATGCCCGGACATCCATTGGCATGACTTCGAGAGCCACCTTCACCCTTACGTGAAGCAGCGATTGCTGGGCCGCTTCGTCGCCGAAGTGGGCAAAGTTACAGAGGAGCAGGTGCATGAACAAGCGGAGCGTCTGTTGAAAGAGTCGCTCGCTAAACACCGCCAGGACCTGGTGCGTGAAGCCTTGGGTCAGGCCAGGAGCAACGGGCGCGGCGTGACTGGCCTGCGCCGGGTATTGCGGTCGCTCGAAATGGGCGAAGTGCAGACCCTGCTGATGGCCGAAAATTACGGGGCGCACGCGGTCGAATGCCCCAACTGCGGCCATCTTGACGCGCACATGGTGCGCTATTGTCCGGTATGCGGACGGGGCACGCAGAAGTTGGAAGATGTGTGCGAAGCCCTTGTCCCGGCAGCCATCCGTCGCGACGTTGAACTCGTGTACGTCAAGGATGAGCCGGAGTTCGACCATGTGGGCGGCATCGCGGCACTGTTGCGTTTCCGCTCCGGCCGGACGAAGGGCGGAATTGCCGTCGCCTCATAAGACTTTGTTGAGAAGTTCTTCTCGCCACGGAGTTACAAAGATTTTTACGGATTGTTTCTAGTTGGTCTGATCCGCGTAAATCCGTGAAATCCGTGGCCGTTCGCCACTCCGCGCGGACGTGCTATTCTTTCCGGTTTCTCACAACTACCGTCACATCATGGAGGACCGCAATGGCTTTTTCGCGCCGGGATTTTCTCTCGACTGCCGTAGTGGGAGCTGTGTCGTTGGGGTTGGAGGGAGAAGAGCGGAAGAAACCGGGCACGGACAAAGCCGAGGCGGCCGCCGCGGCCGGCAAGCGTCCGATTATCATCAGCGCGGCCAACGGGTTCGACTATCTCGACGATGCTTTCGAATTTCTCAAAGGCGGCGGCGATACGCTCGAGGCCGCGCTGAGGGTGGTTAAGGGTCCGGAAAGCGATCCCAACGATGACAGCGTCGGACTGGGCGGGTTGCCTAACGAAGAAGGCGTGGTGGAACTCGACTCCTGCTGCATGCACGGTCCCACGCGGCGTGCCGGGTCGGTCGGGGGCGTGCGCAATATCAAGAATGTTTCGCAGGTAGCCAGGGCGGTGATGGAGCACACCGGACATGTCATGCTGGTGGGGGAAGGCGCCGAGCGCTTTGCCGTGGCCCAGGGTTTTCCCCGCGAGAGCCTGCTGACCGAACATTCCCGCAAGATCTGGTTGCTGTGGAAGGAGACCCATTCCGACTGGTGGGGGCCGGGGTTATCCAGTCCCGACTGGCATAAGCGCCTGCCGGCGCCTCACGCCGATGATTTCGAACGCCGCATCGAGCGCATGAAACAAGTGGCTGCAGACATCGGAATTGAGCCGGAGCTGCGCATGGTGGCAATCCGCAAGGTTCTGTTTCCGCCCACTGGAACCATTCACTGTTCCGCGCTCAACGAAAAGGGAGAATGTTCCGGTAGCACCACCACCAGCGGCCTGGCCTGGAAGTTGGCCGGACGCGTTGGCGATTCTCCCGTCATCGGGGCCGGCTGCTATACCGATCAGGACATAGGTTCGGCGGGTGCCACGGGTAGCGGGGAAGAGAACATCAAGGTCGTGGGGGCGCATACGATTGTGGAGAATATGCGCCACGGCATGTCGCCCTTCGACGCCGGCATGGATGCTCTGAAGCGCATCGTGCGCAACTACAACGGCGATATGGGCCGCCTCCGCTTCATAGACATGACGTTTTACGCGCTGCGCAAAGATGGCGCCTACGCCGGCGTCTCGCTGTGGGATGGCTACGAGCCCGGCAAACCGCACAAGATCGCAGTGCACGACGGAACCAAGCGTCTGGAGAAGACGGTCAGCCTGTTCGCGGGGGTGTCGCAGGAGTGGCCGCCGACGCCGCAGTAAAATTGACACTACACTGAAATAGTGTACACTATAGATGTATGAAGAACATAACTTTAAGCGCAGACGAAGGCCTTATCGAGCAGGCGCGGCTGGTGGCTCGGGCGCAACACAAGACACTGAACGCGGCCTTTCGGGAGTGGCTGGAGCAGTACGCTGCACAAGCCGGGGGAGGGGCCGCTGTCGATGCCCTTATGCGGCGTCTTCGCCATGTGCGTTCATCAGGGCCCTATACCCGGGAAGAGTTAAATGAGCGGTAGATTCTTCCTCGACACAAACATCTTTGTGTACACTTTCGACACAAAATCGCCCGCCAAAGCGAAACGAGCCACTCAACTTATCCGGCGGGCTGCTGATACGGGCGACGGAGTCGTCAGCTACCAGGTAGTACAGGAGTTCTTCAACGTTGCGTTCCGCCGTTTCCAGCACCCAATGAACGTGGCTGAGGCCGAACAATATCTGATCACCGTGTTCCGCCCGCTACTGGCCGTCAATTCCTCGCCTGCTCTGTACGTCGAAGCGATGCGCATAGCGGGGAAGTATCGTTTGTCCTGGTATGACTGTCTTATAGTCGCTGCTGCTTTGCAAAGTCAGTGTAGTTTGCTGTACAGCGAGGACCTCCAGGACGGGCAAGAGATCGAAGACCTCCGCATCGACAATCCTTTCTCCTGAACTTCTTGACCCTACACGAACCTTACCTTCACATCCGGCCCCTTCTCCAGATGAATGCTGTCGATGAAACGCACTTTGCCGGTGCGTAGGGTCAGGACTACCGAGGATGTCCGCGTGCCCTCGCCGAAGAAGCGCACTCCCTTTAGCAGCGACCCTTCGGTGACTCCGGTGGCGGCGAAGATGAGCTGCTTGCCGGGGGCGAGGTCCTCGGCCTCGTAGATCTTGTTTTTGTCCTTGATGCCCATGCGCGCGATGCGCTCTTCCAGTTCGGGCTTGTCGATTACCAGACGCCCCAGCATGTACCCATTCAGGCAGCGAATGGCGGCAGCGGTGATCACGCCTTCGGGAGCGCCGCCCGAGCCCATGACCGCGTGCACCCCGGTCCCGATGACGGCGGCGGCGATTCCGGCCGACAGATCGCCGTCGCCGATCAGCCGGATCCGCGCTCCCGCCTTGCGAATCTCGGCAATCAGCTTCTCGTGCCGCGGCCGGTCGAGCACGATGATGACCAGATCCTCGACGTCGCGGTGCATGCGTTTGGCAATGTTTTTGAGGTTGTCGACCACCGGGGCGTCGATATCGACGGCGCCTTTGCAGGACGGGCCGACCACGATCTTTTCCATGTAGCAGTCCGGCGCGTTCAGCAGTCCTCCACTTTCGGAAGCGGCCAGCACGGTGATGGCACCGGGCGCGCCGGTGGCGCACAGGTTCGTGCCCTCCAGAGGATCGACGGCGATATCCACTTCGGGGACTTCGGTGCCATCGGGAAACTCGGCGCCGACCTTTTCGCCGATGTAGAGCATGGGCGCCTCATCGCGTTCGCCCTCGCCGATCACGATGGTGCCGCGCATGGGAATCGAATCCATGGTCTTGCGCATGGCTTCGGTTGCCACCTGGTCGGAAAGCTTGCGTTCGCCTTGGCCCATGGTGTGGGCAGAGGCGATGGCTGCGGTCTCCACCACCCGCAGGAATCGGGATGCCAGGTCACTTTCGATGTTGCGGCCAAAGGTCCTGGCCTTT
Source organism: Terriglobia bacterium (assembly GCA_963758435.1). Taxonomy (GTDB): domain Bacteria; phylum Acidobacteriota; class Terriglobia; order Terriglobales; family Acidobacteriaceae; genus JAIQFF01. The sequence continues at coordinate 114,009 of CAVWVN010000004.1, forward strand.
GCTTCGGTTTTGACTACAGCTGTCATGAGTGCCCCCTGATCATAGGAAGTTGTATCCGAGCGCGGTCAACGAATATACCGCCGATCCTGTGCGGAGGGGAAGTTACGAGCGGGGGTCGGCTGGGCCGGAGTGCGAGGATATCTTGCCCCGGGTGGGTCCGGGGTCAATTTACGGAGTGGACGTCAGCGGGGGAGATCAGAACCAGAGTGCATCCCGACGAGGGATAGCAGGCCAGAATGCCACGGCGCAGCAGGCGGGCGTTGCTTCCCGGGGGAAAAGGCACCTTGAACGTGGTTGCCGATAGTGTTTTTGTCGCGGTCCGGAGCTTTTCTGACCCGCTGATGAACTTCACCTCCTCCAGTTTGGGTCCGGGAGCGAAGAGAAAAAAGAACTCGGCGCTGGCTGTATCTGGCACAAGTCGAGCCAGCTTGATGGTTCGCAACTGGCCGAGGTCTGCCCCAGGGGAGACGTTGCTGGGCTTCAACTTGCCCGGGGCCAGATGATCCAGCCGTTTCTGAGTCTCCGGCAGGTTGGAATTTACTGCCAGCGCCAGACGATACATGTGGATGGCCTCTTGTGGCTGGTGCTCCTGTTCATACACTTGTCCCAGGTGGTCGGCGATAGTCGCGTCCTGCGACAGTTCCCAGGCAGAAGACAAATACTTTTCCGCCTGGGGGAGGTCGGACATTTTGAAGTACACCCAACCTAAAGTGTCCCAGTAGGCGGCCAGACGGGGAGTGTGCACCAGGCCCGACGCCTCCAGAGTGTCGAGGTGAACAGTTCTTGAAGCGTCTTCTTCTCCCTGGACCGCGTCCTTGGCGTACTGCAACGCCTCGGGCAGACTGACGCCGGCGTCGGCCAGTTCATAACCGACGTCGTTCTTGAATCCTGGACCTGGTTCGCTCTCCAGGGCCGCCGCCAATGTTGCCTTCCCCTTCTCATGATTCCCCGAACGCAAGTAAGCCGAGCCCAGCAGGAGCAGCAGCCGGCCGTCTTTGGGATGCGCTTTGCTGGCTGCCTCCAGCGTGGGAACAGCCTCGGCAAATCGTTTCTGACTTATGAGATTGTTGGCCAGTAGGATTGCTGCACCGCGGTCGTCGGGCTTTATCTTGAGAAGGTCCTGCAAGGCCTTGATAGCCTCGTCCGAGCGGCCGGAGGTGCTAAGCGCAAGGGCAAGCATTTGGCGGGGAACGGGAGACCGTGGGTCGGAATCGACGGCTTTGTGAAAAGCGTCCAGAGCCAGGTCATTTTTTCGAGACATCATGTAGAACTGTCCCAGCGTGACCCAGCCACGAGTGAATTTAGGATCGGCTTCGAGCGCGTGCTTCAGTTCTACAATGGTTCCCGGCAAGTCGCGGGCCCGCGCTTTCTCCCGGGCCTGGCTTTCAGCGCGCATGGCGTCGGCGTTGTTGCTGTCGGGCAGGTTCCACGCCGGGTTGCCCGTGGCACCCTCCTCGTCGGAGAGGGGCGAAGAATCGTCCGACAACACGATGTACTGGTTCTGATCATCCTCGATCGCCTTGCGGAAGGATTTGTATTCCTCGAATTCAGCCAGCGGAACTTCGGCCAGTTTCACGACCAGGCGACGTCGCGCGGTCAGGACACCGTTCTTGGATTCGTAGGAGGCTTGATACTCCGCAAAGTCGCGTTTGACGTCCACCGGTCTCGGCAGCTCGACGGTATAGCCGTCGGGCAATTTGATGGTCGCCTCGAGGGTGCTGTCACCGGGGGACCCCAAGGGCAGCGGCCAGGCAAACTTGGTTTGATCATTTCTCAGGCCGGGCATCAGTATGGGAGGAAAGGGCGGCGTGATGCGATGGTTCTCCCAGTCGGAATAGTCTTTGCGGGTGTAGTCATAACTGTAACGAAACGGTGTATCGGTGGCTTCGGGAGAACTTGCCACCACTCCGCTCACAGTCCCCCCGAACCCCGAGCTGGAAGAGATCTGCTGTACCAGGTTGTTCCATTGCGATTGTGGGACCCGCCGGAATACAGTACGGAAGATAAGTTCGAGGTCACTGCGCGAGCTTTGCTCCATGTGCGCGTCCAGAACCCCGGCCTTACTGAGCGTTCCTTCAGCCTTGAAGAGGGAGGACCTTGGAAAGGGAGGCTCGGCAGGAGTAGTGATGAATAACGGCGGCCGGTCGTTTGGAATAACCAGGGCCGGCTTGTCACGCAGCGGGGGAAGAAGGTATGCCAGAGGTGCGAGTTCCGAAGTCGTGTCGAGCCACAGATAGCTGCTCCCCCTGGGCAAAACGGTGATCACGTGGTTAAACGGGGAGATCGAGGGCACGTCGGGATCAAGCTTCGTTCCAGAGCTGATCAGCGCCGGATACGCGGTAATTCCAACCGCCTGAAGCAATGATGCCAGCAGGGTGTGCTTGTCCTTGCAGTCTCCATATTGATTGCTCAAAACGTCGGTGGCGGAGTGGGGCTGAAACCGTCCCAAGCCGAAGGCGATGGCGATGTAGCGGTATTGCGTACTTACGTAGTTATAGATGGCGCGAATCTTGGCGTCTTCGTCGGCCGCACCCTTGATGAGCTCGGCAGCTTTGGCGCGCACTTCGGGGCCAGGTTGCACTCTTTCGTTTTGTAGCGAGCCGTACCAGTGTCCAACTTCCTCCCAGCTCCGGAAGCTGGAAAGCTGGATCTCTGGGGCGGGAGCGAGGCCGCGGGCATTCTGATACTGGACTCGTTCACCATCCAGCTTTTCCTGCTCCGGAGTCTTGCTCTCGAGGTTCGAGCCGGACCAGGTAAAGACGCGCCGTCCCGCTTCTTCGGTGATCACGGGCTTCAAATCCGGGCTCTTCCATTTGACGGCACGATCACGGGGAACGCTGATCTCTACCTTTTCTTGCAGAACAATTCCGTCATGGGAGAAGTTGTAGGCGTACCAGAACTGGCCGGGCACCAGGGGTTTGCTGTCCCGGGAGTGCACCTGGAATTCGAGAACGTCGCCGCTTCCCAGACCCTTTACGGCAACGTGCTTTTCCCGCTGGTCGCTGTACATGGGGGCCTCGCGCGAACTCTCGGTGGACATGTCCTGGATGTTGTCCGCCGGCGTTTCCACCACCGTTCCGTCCGGTTTGTGGACCCGCACATAGTCGATGTCCAGAGTCTCGCTGGAGCTTTGATAGGAAAAAACCAGCAGGCCGAAGCGCTGCACACCGGCGTCCGACTGCAGGCGTACCCGGGTTATGGATTCGCGGGCGCCGGTCCCGTCGTTCTCAAAAGCGACCTTCGTGGAATACAACTCAACTACAGCCGCTTCCTTGCTGTAGTCGACCTTGGCGGTAGGCTTGGCCGGGGACTGACTCTGTACCGGAACGGCGAGGGTCAAAAGTATGGCCTGGAAACAGATAGCAGGAAAGCACTTCGACATAGGATGCATGTATGTATCGTGATTCTGGGCAAAAGACAAGTAACTACGGCGGGAATAGCGTTACCTTCGTCGTAGGTCAAGTCAGCTCCGGGCTCGCTAAATCCCGGGCGTCGCACTAGAACGCATCAATCCCAGTTACGCTCTGCCCGATGATCAGAGTGTGGACGTCGTGGGTACCTTCGTAGGTTTTCACCGATTCCAGGTTGGCCATGTGGCGGAAGATGGGATATTCGTCGGCGATTCCGTTGGCGCCCAGGATGTCGCGCGCCATACGGGCGCACTCCAGCGCCATCCATACATTATTGCGCTTGGACATTGAGATGTGCTGGGGAGCGGCCCGGTCTTTATCTTTGAGACGTCCGACTTGCAGAGCCAGCAACTGGCCCTTGGTGATCTCAGAAATCATCCAGGTAAGCTTTTCTTGCACCAGTTGGTGCGAGGCGATGGGCTGATCGCGGAACTGTTTGCGGAAGAGCGAATATTGCAGAGCACAGTCGTAACAGGCCATGGCGGCGCCGACGGCGCCCCAACCGATCCCGTAACGAGCCTGACTCAAACACATCAGGGGAGACTTCAAGCCCCCGGTTTTGGGCAGCAGATTTGATTCCGGGATGTGGACGTCCTGCAGCGAGAGACTGGAAGTGACTGAGGCGCGCAGCGACCACTTGCCGTGAATGTCTTCGGCACGGAATCCGGGGCGATCGGTTTCGACCAGAAAGCCGCGGATCTTGTTGTCTTCGTCTTCCACCTTGGCCCAGATGACGGCGACATCGGCAATGGAGCCCGAGGTGATCCACATTTTCTCGCCGTTGAGGACGTATTCCTTGCCCGACTTTTTGGCGCGAGTGCGCATGCTGCCGGGGTTGGAACCGGAATCCGGCTCGGTGAGGCCGAAGCAGCCAAGCTTCTCGCCCTTCTGCATCAGCGGCAGCCAGAACTGTTTCTGCTCATCGCTGCCGAAAGTGTAGATGGGATACATAACCAGCGAAGAGTGCACACTGACGAAAGAGCGGACTCCGCTGTCACCCCGCTCCAGTTCCTGCATCACCAGACCGTATTCGACATTCGACATCCCAGCGCAGCCGTAACCGTTGAGGCTGGCGCCATAGAGGCCAAGTTCCGCCATGGGCTTGACCAGTTCACGAGGGAAGCGGCCGGCGCGGTTGCACTCCTCGATGATGGGGATAAGATTGTCCTCGATGAATTTGCGCGTGGTATCGCGGACCAGGCGTTCGTCGTCCGAAAGCAGGGAATCGAATTCGAGGAAGTCAACTCCCCGGAACTTGATGGCCATCAGCTACTCGTTTCTGTTTCTTCGCCGCGAACAGACGCAGGCACTCTGGGAGTGGAAACCCTTGAAGGTAACAAACGGTGGGAGGGCAGTCAAACAAGGGCAACTATTGGTAGTGGCTGAATCTGGTTAGATTCAGCCACAGCCCAACACTATTCATTAGACTAACCCGATTCTGCTATCCTCGCGCGCACCGTGCGTGCATGCATATTTTGCGGAGGTCGTCCTCTCAGCAGAGAGCACCTATGGCCCGAGTGGGTGCTTAAAAAAGTCGGCCCGACAAACATTACTGGTTTCATAGGGAGAAACCGAAACCTAGAGGTAGGCAGAGAACTGAAAATACGCACCGTGTGCAAATCCTGCAACGAGAGTTGGATGAGCAGACTGGAAGACATAAATATTCCGCTTATCGGGCCCCGAATGGATGACATATCCGCGTTTCTTGATGACGCTTAAGCAATGGGCAATTTCAGCATGGGCGGTCAAGACAGCAATGGTGCTGGACTCCGCTACCATGGGCGTAAAACCGCTGTTCTATACACAGGAAGAACGCGATGAGATGCGTACCTCATACACGATTCCGCTTCGGACGGTAGTGTGGCTTTCCCGCTACTTGGGCCGGAATACAATCGGGTGTGGCTCCCTCGAAACGAAGCACGAGGGCCCTCTCGGTACTCACACCGGTCGCATTAGCACGTTCATTTTGGGAGCCCTCGCCCTTCAGGTTATGACAGTCCATCCCCCCGTAACCGAATATCGTTACGGAACCCCCAGGGTCGACCCTGCACCCGGTCCTTGGGACGAGATACTGACCGCTTCTTGGCCCCCGCGTTGGAGAATTTACTGGCCACCCATCCTTGCTTTTGACGACAACAATACGATTATCAATCGCAATAGATTGGCCGATAGATGGCAGGGCGGTAGCGAGGTTCCGCTCGTCTAATGCAGGGAGGCGTTTCAGCGAGAACATCACGCAATCGTGAACAGCAGGGCGATCAGCGTTAGTGGGCTTATGCGGAGGACGAAACTCCGGTTATACCAATCAGTCCCTCTGGCTGGGAGCTCGGGCGCAGGTGGGAGTTTTTACAAACTTTTTGCAAGTTCCGGACGTGCTTTAGGCATAGGGCATCTAAGCTTTAAGTAAGTTGCAAGGCGGCCGGAAGAGAGGCACAATACAGCGGTTTGCAAGACACGACCATGAAAGTACGCCAACCATCAGTGACGCAGGCAGCTTTAGCCGTGGCCCTGTTTCTGGTGACCTTGGTCGTCCCCGCAGTCGCAGCCGATGCGCCTCCGATTCGTACCTCATTGGACCAGGGATTTCGCCTGCTCTACAACCTTGAATTCGACCAGGCGCACGAGGTATTTCTCAGCTGGCAACAGGAACATCCCCAGGATCCGGTGGGGCCCACGGCTGAGGCGGCAGGAATACTTTTCTCCGAATTTCACCGGCTGGGAGTGCTTGAAGCGCAGTTCTACGAGAATGACAAGAGCTTTTTGAACCGCGAAAAGCCGAATCCGGACAGTGCTGCACGCGACCGTTTTAACGCCGCCCTGGCCCGCGCCCAGAGCGCGGCCAGCGCCCGGCTCGCTACCAGGCCCCAGGACCCCGATGCGCTATTTGCCATGACCCTTTCGTCCGGCCTGCAAGCCGATTACGCTGCGCTCATCGAGAAGCGGAACATGTCCTCCCTGGGTTACACCCGCGACGCCAATACCTGGGCCGACAAACTGCTCGCCGTGGATCCTGATTGCTACGATGCCAGGGTGGCAACCGGATTCAGCAAGTACATTGTCGGGAGCATGGCGGCGCCGGTGCGTTGGGTGCTGCGGCTGGGTGGGGTGTCGGGCGACAAGAAGCAGGGAATCGTGGAGTTGCAAATGACGGCCGACCATGGCCGTTACCTGGGTCCGTTCGCTCGCATCCTGCTGGCCATCGCCTATGTCCGCGACAAGGACACTACCCGGGCTCGGGAAGTGCTGGCTGCCCTGCGGGACGAGTTTCCTAAAAACCCGCTGTTCGCGCGCGAAATCGCCCGGCTGGACTCAGGTCACTGACGTTGCAGTAACTGCATAGGCCCGGACGCCCTCCTTCGACTTCGCTCGGGAACCGGGCGGGCGAGCAATGCTCGCCTGGCGTTTGCAACCTTAACAAGAAAACGTGCGGAGCTTCGCTCCGCTGGACGGCTGTGGGCATTCGTCCCTACGTGATCCCATGCCGTTCACTGGAAATTCACCACGCTGTAACAGTCCTGTAACATTCACGGCGTAAAACTGCCCCATCAAACTAATAAGGAGGAACCATCGCGTGATACGCCGCATTGCGCTTCTTTGTATTGTTCTGGGTGTTGTTCTGGCTATGCCCGCTTTCGGGCAGACGACTTTGAATGGGGCCGGCGCTACTTTCCCCAATCCGATGTACCAGAAGTGGTTCAGCGAATACCACAAGGCCCATCCAGAAATTCAGTTCAACTACCAGTCGATCGGCAGCGGCGGCGGCATTCGTCAGGTTCTGGCCCAAACTGTGGACTTTGGCGCCAGCGATGGCCCCATGACCGACCAGCAACTGGCTGAGGCCAAGACCAAGATCCTGCACATTCCGACCGTTCTGGGTGCTGTGGTTCCCGCGTACAATATTCCTGGCGTTAATACCGAACTGAACTTCACCCCAGAGGCGCTGGCTGGAATCTTCCTGGGCAAGATCACCAGCTGGAATGATCCCGCCATTGCCAAAGCGAACCCGGGGGTCAACCTTCCCAATCAGACCATCATTGTAGTTCACCGATCCGACGGCAGCGGTACCACCTATATCTTCACCGACTACCTCTCCAAGGTGAGTTCTGAGTGGGCCGACGGACCGGGGAAGGGCACTTCCGTGAAGTGGCCTGTGGGCCTGGGCGGCAAGGGCAACGAAGGTGTGGCTGGAATGATCCGACAGATGCAGGGCGGAATCGGCTATATCGAGCTGATCTACGCAGTGCAGAACAAGATTGACTACGGCCTGGTGAAAAATGCCGCGGGGACCTTCATAAAAGCTTCGCTCGAAAGCGTTACCGCCGCGGCCGCGTCGGCCAAGAGCATGCCGGCGGACTTCCGTGTATCCATCACCAATCCCCCAGGAAAAGATGCGTACCCCATCGCCAGCTTCACCTGGCTCCTGATTCCGGAGAAGTCCAAGGATGCGGCCAAAGGAAAAATCCTGGCCGATTTCCTGAACTGGATGGTTGACGATGGGCAGAAAATGACGGCTGACCTTACCTACGCGCCTCTGCCGGACAACGTAGCGGCAAAGGTGAAAGGCGCCATCAAGATGGTGCAGTAGCAATTGTCCGGAGTCTGAGAACAGAACGCCACCACCGGGGACGGGCTGTGAGGCTCGTCCCCATATCTTTAAGGATCGAATCTCACGGGTCTCAAGCGGATCCTGAGTCCCGAGCATCCAGCGGCTGTTCTATACTTATTTTGATCAAGCGCAAGCTGGGGGCGGCGACATCGGTGAATCCCCGACCCTCTTCGGTCAAGACCTGATCCGAAATCTTCCGGCATCAGGCGGTCTCCCAAGGATTGTTGTTTCTGCGAAATCATGGCTCGCCTCGCGCTGGACAATCCGGCCTACTACATCAACCGGGAAGCGTCCTGGCTGGCCTTCAACCGCCGCGTCCTCGAAGAAGCGCAGGACCAGCACAACCCGCTGCTGGAACGGCTGAAATTCCTTGCCATCTCGGCCAGCAACCTGGATGAGTTTTTCGAAGTTCGCGTGGCCGGCCTGGTGCAGCAGATTGAAGACGGGTACACCGAGGCAGGACCCGACGGTCTCACCCTGTTGGAAGAGCGCGACGTGGTTTCGCGCGACACCCACGAGTTCGTGGACGATCAGTATCACTGCTGGAACCAGAAGCTGCGCCCGGCATTGGCTGACCATGGCATTCGCGTTCTCGGCCTGCACGAACTGGACTCACGCGCCCGTGCCTTTATCGAGGAGTACTGCGAGAAAGAACTCGACCTGCTACTCACGCCGGTGACGGTGGACCCGGCGCATCCCTTTCCGCGCGTGATCAACAAGGCGCTGTGCGTGGCATTTCTGTTGCGCCGCCGTCGCCGCTCCGCGCTTACCTATACCGGAGTGGTCACAGTGCCGCGTGCCCTGCCGCGCCTGGTGCGGCTGCCTGCGGATGGCACCGATGACTTCATCTTCCTCGCCGACCTGGTTGCCTTTCACGCTTCGCGGATGTATCACGGCTACGACATTGTTTCCTCGGCCGCCTTCCGTGTTACCCGCAACAGCAACCTCTACCTGGCGGAGGAGGAATCCCGCAACCTGCTGGAATCGGTCCGTACTGAGCTGCACAACCGGCGCAAAGGTGATGCGGTGCGGCTGGAGATCGAGGCTGACGCCGATCCGGAAATCATCGAACGCCTGCGTATCAACTTTGAACTGGAACCATGGCAGGTCTTTTCCGTCCACGGTCCGGTCAATCTGTCGCGGCTATTCAACATTTACGAGCAGACGGCGCATCCTGAACTCAAGTTCAGGCCTTTTTCTCCGCGCGAGTTGCGACTGACGGCCAAATCGCAGGACCTGTTCGAGGAACTGCGGCGCCATGATGTCCTGCTGCACCATCCCTTCGACTCCTACGACGCGGTGGTGTCGTTCATTGAGGCGGCCGCCCAGGACCCGCGGGTGCTATCGATCAAGCAGACCCTCTACCGCACCAACGAGCACTCGTTGATCGTGCCGGCCTTGATTTCCGCGGCAGAAAAGAAGGAAGTCACCGCGGTGGTGGAGCTCAAGGCGCGCTTCGATGAAGACACCAACATCCGCTGGGCCCGCGATCTCGAAGATGCCGGAGTACAGGTGTTCCACGGCCTGGTGGGACTCAAGACGCACTGCAAGCTCTCGCTCCTCGTGCGACGCGATCTGGACGGGGTAACGCGCCGCTATGCCCATTTGGGGACCGGCAACTACAATGCCAGCACAGCACGGATCTACACCGACTTGAGCCTGCTGACCGCCGACCCGGAGATCACGGGCGCGGTGCACGACGTTTTCAGTTTTCTCACCGCGTACGCCGAGCATCCCAACTACGAGCCCTTGCTGGTGGCCCCTCTGGACCTGGCGGAACGGTGCCTGGGCTTGATCGAGCGCGAGGCAGAGCATGCGCGTCACGGACGCCCCGCGCGAATCATCGCCAAGATGAACGCCTTGCTGGACAAGAACATCATCATGGCGTTGTACCGGGCCTCGCAGGCCGGGGTGGAAATTGATCTGTTGGTGCGCGGCATTTGCGCCTTGCGGCCCGGCGTGCGTGGGGTGAGCGACCGCATCCGGGTGCGCAGTATCGTGGGTCGCTTTCTCGAACACAGCCGCATTTTCAGCTTTGCCAACGGAGGCCAGGAGGAGGTCTATCTCGCCAGTGCCGACTGGATGCCGCGTAATCTCTACGAACGCGTGGAAGTTATGTTCCCGCTGAAAGACGCGCTGGGACGCGAGCGTGTTCGCCATGAGATTCTGGATGCCTACCTGGTGGACAATGTGAAGGCCCGAGTGCTCCGGAAAGACGGCGTCTATGTTCGTACCTGGCAAGCCGAGGGCAAACGCAAACCGCCGGCGGAAGCCCTGGCTTTCAGCGCGCAGGATTTTCTGCTAGGGCTGGCCGAAGGCAAACAGGCGGTCGAGGCCATGCCGGTGCCCGCACCCCGCTCGGCCCGCCGAGTAGCAGTAGGGAAGGGACGATAGATCAAGATGATCCTCTATTTTCTGCGCCACGCCAGTGCCGGTGAGCCCGTAAGCAATCCCAAGAAGGACGAAAAACGCGCCCTGGACGAAAGCGGAGTCGAGCAATGCGGATACGTGGGCCGCGCCCTGGCGGCGTTAGATGTGCAGGTGGAAGTTATTATTTCGAGTCCCTTGAAGCGGGCCGCGCAAACCGCCTCGCTGGTGGGCAACGAAATGGGGTACGAAGGCAAGCTGCAATTGGAAGACGCTTTGCGTCCCACCGCCTCGTTCGCGGATTTCCGCAAGATGCTCGACAAGTACGCCCGGCATGATGCCATCATGGTGGTAGGCCACAACCCGACTCTCAGCGAGTTTCTGGGACGGGCGATCAGCGAGAGCGGCTGTGAAGCGTCCATCGACCTCAAGAAAGGCGCGGTGGCGCGGGCGGAGATGAACCGCAACTCAGCTTCGCTGAGTTGGTGCCTTACACCCAAGATTCTACGTACCCTCTATGCCGCCGCGGCGGAAACGTCACGCCCGAAGACCTCGCGGAAATAGGCTTTCTCCTTTTCCACGGCCCACAACTCCAGGTCCACGCTGGCGCGCGGCTTGGCGCGAAGGGTCAACTTGACCTCGCCCCCGCCTACCCGCACGTCGGCCCCGCGCACCGCGCCGCTGCGTCCGAGATTGAGGGCGCGCGCCAGCCGCAGCAGCAGTGAGGCCCTGCGCACAAATTCCCGGTCAACCGGCGGCAGGACTTCAATGGCCGCATCGCCGGCGGAGGGCCGCGACTTGCCCAGATAGCGCGCGATAGCCGCGATGATTCGCCGTTGCTCCGGCGTGTATCCCAGGATTTCCGAGTGAGCGATGATGTAGTAAGCGTGGCGGTGTCGGCCGTTGCGATTGACATAGTCGCCAACTTCATACAGCATCGCCGCCGCCGACAGCCATTCTTCATACTCGGGGGGGAGCCGGTGCAACGATTTCAACCTCCGGAATAAATGCATGGCGAATTCCCGGACTTGCAACGCGTGGTTCATGTCCACGCGGTAATGGGCAACCGCGGTGCGGATGGAGTCCCAGCGCTCCGACTCGATGTGCTTGCCGGAACGTGTGCTGCGATCGTACTCAGCGGCCATTTGTGCCAGTAACCCATCGCGCAATCCCAGGGGAGAATAGCGGAAGCCCGCCAACTGACAGCGTTCCAGAAGTTCGGCATAGACCTCCGCACCTGCCACCACGATCTCAGCCCGCCGGGGTCCGACGCCGGAAAGTTTTCTGCGTTCCGCCACGGGGAGACGCGCCAGCATCTTGGCGATGCGGCGCATCTGGGCGCGCGAGACCGCGGCGGCGCGCGAACCCTTCGTCTTGTACAAGCCGTGACAGACCACGGCCAGGGAAGCGGCCGTGCCCGAGGTCGCGATTACAGTCTTGGGCCGGGATCGCGTAATCCGGTCGGCAATGCGTCCGATTTCTCTTTCCACAAATCCCCGCAGACGGCGCAGTTCGGATTTGCGGGGAGGATCGTGGGCCAGAAACTCATTGGTCAGACGCACCGCGCCCAGAGGCAGGCTGACCGTGTCGCGGATGTGTCCCTTGCTCGAAATGGTCAACTCACAGCTCCCGCCACCCAGATCGACCATGAGGGTGGCGGCGGGACTGAACCGCAGACTTGAAACCAGGCCCAGGTGAATCAGTCGTGCCTCTTCCAGTCCGGAGATGATCTCCACCTTCCACCCTGTGGCCGAGCGCACCCACTCCAGGAAAGCCCGGGAGTTGCGGGCGTCGCGTACCGCACTGGTGGCCACCACGCGTACCGTGTCCGCGCCTTCCTCTTGCACGGCACGATGGAAGCGGCGCAGAGCTTTAACTGTTTCGTCGATGGCCTCGGGCGAAAGAAAACCGTTTCGGAAGACACTGTCGCCCAGGCGCGTGACCTGCCGATCTTCATGAATTTCAACCAAGCGGCGTCCCGAAAGACGGGAGATTTTCAGACGCACGGAGTTCGATCCGATATCGACCGCGGCTAGAGTCGGCATGGCGAGGGCACCAGTGTACCGCGAGGGGGAGTGATATGGAGCAGCAGGCTAACGCGGCGTCTTGAAGGGATCTAGGACCTGCACGCCCAGCTGCTTGAAGTCTCTTTCATTGCGGGTAGCGATGGTCAGGTGGTGGATGCGCGCGGTGGCGGCAATCATGACATCTTCGATAAGACGTTCCGCCTTCCCCTCCATGAGCCGCGCCCCCTCGCGAAAACAGGAAGCATCCATCGGCAAGACCTGGAGGGACTCGGCCAGTTGGTCAACCCAGAGTTCGATCGCGGCCGCCTTCGCAGGATCCTGGTGGCGGGTGAGTTCGACGCCGGTCTGCAGTTCACCGATGGTGACCGCGGAGAGGTAAATCTGGTCCGCCTGCAATTGGTTTATCCAGGCCAGCACGGCACCATGGGGCTTTGGCTTCCGCAATTCCGAAATCACATTGGTGTCGAGCAGGTAGCGGTTCAACCTAACTCCACGGGCGCTCGACGACGCAGTTTGCCACGCTCCGGAAGCAAATTTTCAAAACGCGGGTTCGGCTCAAGAAGAAGGGACTTCAGACTGGGCCGGGAGGATTCCTGCAGGCGATGCCATTCATCGATGGGAACCAACACCGCGGCAGCAATTCCGCGGCGGGTCACGACTTGGGGACCGTTCTTGAGAGTGGTATTTAACAACTCGCTGAAACGGGCCTTTGCGTCCTGGACTTGCCATTCCTTCATCATTTGTTTGCCTGGCAAACCGATTATATGACTAGTCAGATAACTAGTCAATCAAAGTACATTATGACCACGTCTTCCCGTTTTAGTGACACGGAGGCCCGGCAGCGCCGTGGGGCAACACGGAATCGACCTGAAATCACCACCAACAGCCCCAAGTACTCCTGAGTGAAGCGCAGGAACCGGTTTGCTATGCTACGCGGATGCCGCGCCCCTTTCTCATCGACACCGATGTGGCTTCTGACGACGCCGTCGCTCTCATCATGGCGCTGCGGGCTCCCGAGGTCCGCATAGTCGCCATTACCACCGTGGCTGGAAATGTCGAACTACAGCAGGCCACCCGCAACGCTCTTTACACCGTAGAGCTTTGTGGATCGACCGCTCCTGTTTATAGCGGCGCAGAGAAGCCGTTGGCGCGCGCGCATGAAAGTGCGACCTGGTTTCATGGCCGCGAAGGACTGGGCGATCACGGCTATCCGGCGCCACGGCAGTCGGCGGGAAAGTTGCATGCGGTCGATGCCATGATCGAGGCCATTGAGGCCCACCCTGGAATCGTAGTGGTCACCCTGGGGCCACTGACCAATCTTGCCCTTGCGGTCAAACGCAAGCCCGGTCTGGCGGCGCAGGTCGGTCGCTGTGTGGTCATGGGCGGCGCGCCTTGCTGTGAAGGCAATGTGACCCCGGCGGCGGAGTACAACATCTGGGTTGATCCCGAAGCGGCGCGCATCGTCATGCTCAGCGGCCTTCCGGTGGAGCTGGTGGGCTGGCAAACCTGCCGCGGTGGCGCCGTCCTCAACGAATACGACATCGCAAACATTCTGGGATTCAACAACGAGCTTGCCCGCTTTGCCATCGAGTGCAACAGCCGGGCGCGCGAAGCCTACAAGGAACAGACTGGAGAAGACGGCATTTCACTGCCCGATCCGGTGGCGATGAGCATTGCGCTCGATCCCACCATCGGAACCCAGTGGAGCGAACACTACGTCGAAGTCGAGACGCGCAGCGAGTTGACGCGGGGGATGACGATTGTCGATCGGCTGAATGTCGCGGCCGATGAGCGGAACCAATCTGTCTGGGCCGATGCCATGCGGAAGGGAAGGAAGACGAAAGTCTGCTGGACGATCGACAACCGACGCTGGAAGGAAGCATTGTTTGCAGCTTTGCGATGAACTTAACCGTGTCATCCTGAGCGTAGTCCGTGCGTTCGCTTGCGAACGCACGGGCGGAGTCGAGGGACCCCTACCCTCAGAACTGCTTGTTCTGTGCGGGATTCGGGGCGGGATGTTCGTCCCTTGGGTAGGGGTCCTTCGACTGCGCGAGATGTTTCGAGAGCGAAACATCTCGCTCCGCTCAGGATGACAGCGGGATAGGACTTGTTCTCGCAATACTCTTCAGTTCATCTGGATAGATCGAAAGCAGCGGCGTGTCGCGGTGCAGTCGTGATCAGCTTCTCGATATTTTCGACCGACTGAATGCCGCCACGGGCGCCGGGGGCGGTGCAGTTTAGCGCGGCGGCGGCACAGGCAAAATCAAGTTGACGGGGCAGGGGCCAGCTTTGCAGAAGTCCATAGATAAACCCGGCGTGGAAGATATCGCCGGCGCCGGTGGTGTCCAGAGGCTGCACGCGAAAGGCGGGCGAGTAGTGGAACTGGGAGCCATCCCAGGCCAGGACGCCTTCCGATCCTAGTGTGGCCGCAGCCAGGCGGCAGCCATAGCGGCGACGAAGTGCGGGCAGCGACTTGCGCAACTCCGATTCGCCAGTCAGGCGCCCTGGAATATCGCGACTGGTGATCAGATAGTCGAGTTTTCCTAACAACTCTTCCACGCCCGGATAAAGTTCGTCGAGGTCAGCGATCACAGGGATGCCTGAATCCCGGGCCCAGCCTGCGGCCACGACCGCTGCTGCGGTGTCGTGGCCGTCAAGGTGGAGCGCACGGGCACTGCTGATCCATTCGCGCCGCAGTTCTTCGGGGAGCAGCGTCAACCGGTTGTCGCGTTTCCACAGCACGGTGCGCTCGCCTGCGTCATCGACCAGGATGACTGCCTGCTGGCTGGCGCATCCCGAAGCGGCGAGGAGATGAGTCTCCACGCCCAGGCGCTCGAATTCGGCGCGATGAATCGCGGCCGCAGTATCATCGCCGACCTTGCCCACGTAGCGGGTACGCAGACCCCACTGCTGGCAGGCTGCGACCGCGGTTGCGACCTGGCCCCCGGGCAGGATGTCGGCCGAGCGAAATTCGACTTTGGATCCCAGTGCGGGATAGTGGGGCAGGCGAATCAGCGTGTCCGTGGCGTTCAGTCCGACGCCGACCAGGTCAACCTTGGACGATTGGTTCACGATAGATTCAATTGAAACGGGTGGTGCGCCAGAGTGTAACGCCACAAACCAGAAGCAGGGCCAATGTCGCGGCGATCAAAATCACTGCTGGCCCCCAATGAAATGACATGCGCGGGGTGCGCGCCAGGGTGGCGAAAAACACGAATATGCCGCTGGCGACGGCAACCAGCAGCCAGTCCCACATGGTGCGTGGCGGCCTGACTTCTCCGGCCGTCAGCATGCCCTGCATCCGGGCCTCGACGTAATCTTGCGCGATGTTGTAGCGCTGCGATTCCCGCCGCGACGCTTCCTGCCACTTCGCCTGTTCCTTGCCGGCGGCGGACGAAAAGGCAATCGCCGCCACGCCCAGCATCATCAGCACTGAACCTCCGATGACCTGCATGTAGGTGGAAGTGCCGCTGCCGTGCAACTCGCCGAAAACAAAAACGCCCCAGAGCAATCCCCAGAGTTGATTGGAGTTCGAGAGTGGGATGCCGCGGCTGATGCCCACGTATTTTGCCGCGTACTGCTGAAAAACGTCGCCAATCACCCAGATGAACCCGCCCAGCATCAGCCAGAATAAGACGTCGCGCGCGTTGAGCAATTCGTGCCAGAGCGGGGCCAGACCGAGATAGCCGACGGCGAGAGCGCTCATCATTCCCAGCTCTCCGAAGGTGAAGAAGGTGACAAAGGAAAGAGGATTCATCCCGGACAGATAGGCCTTGCGGTAGGGGATATACATGGTCCCCCAAAGAACTCCGGCACCGAGCGCGGCCAACACGCCGCGCAGGGAGTGAGCCGCGGAGGCCTGAGTGGAGGACGCAATTGCCAGCAGAGTCGCGCCCACACACATCACCAATGCTCCGCCGAGCACGCCCGTCCAACGCCGCCAGCCCGCCTGGCGCAATTCATTGAAGAAAATGAAACCCCACAAAATGCCTAACAGGCTATTTGAATTCCACAGGGGGAAGGCGATGCTCAGCCCAATGTCGCGGATGGCGAAGATAGTCATGGTGTTGGCCACGGCCCATAGACATCCCGCGAGCAAGGCCCAGATGATGAGGTGAGGCGCGCGGCGAAGGTCGGCGCGGACGGACGATGTGCCCATTATTAAGGCAGGCAGGCTCCAGCGTGCCAGAAAGACTCCAGTCACCATGATGAGTGAAATCACGAGGGGCGACACGCCTACGGATACCAGCTTGGTAGGCGCTTCGGCGGCGCCCAGCCAGGCGCCGGCGGTAAAGCCGGAGAGGATGCCCAGCACCTGCAGCTTCCGCGCGCGCGGGACCTTATCTGCTTTCGACTCGTTCCCGAGTGTCACGACCGATTGCATCTTCCGTCAATCCTCGGTTCAGCGGTTCAGTGTATGTATTCCAGAAGCAGCAGGCCGCCGATCAGGACCGCCACCGGCACCCAAAAGTGCACGTCGGTAAGCACGCTGGTCAACCAGTTGCCGCACTCGCGGTTGTCAGTGGGGTGCATGTCTTCTTTCGTGGAAGCTCGCTGCGCTGTGAGCCGTACGATTATAGGGCCAGCGGTCAATCATGTTTGGAGTTTGGGGAAATCGGTGAGACTATTAAGACAGAAAAGGCAGGGGGTGGCGGCATGAAATACCGAATTGCTTTGTGGGCGGGCGCGGGATTTCTGGTTGCGGCCGGCTGGGCCCTGTACGCGTACGCCAGCGCACCTCCGGTGATGACTTCCGGCGATCCGATTGTAAGTCTCGTGGAATTAACCTGCCCAGTTGTGTTTGCGAGTATTCATTTCCACTTTGCCCTCGGGTTGTATTGGTCCCTGCTTGCGAATGCTGCCACGTATGGTTTGATCGGTCTAATTGTGGAAACGTTGCGGCAGCAACTTCATCACGAACTCACTTTGAGCCGCTAGCCAGGAAATCGTCGGGCCGCCTCCGGTCAGTCCAGGCGCGGCGGCGTGGTAAAAAAAGCAATCACAAACAGCGCGCCCAGCAGCAAATCAACCCCGCCGAAGACCAGGTCGGAGGCATGCATGCGATGTTGCATGACCAGAGTCAACACAGCAATTCCATAGCTGAATTTTTCGAACACCGAAGGAATCATCAGCGAACGGTAGCGCGCCGGATTGGTCGCGATGACGAAAAACGCGATCTGCCAGGCCAGCCCGGCACCTACGAATCCATAGAAGAAGGCCGGGTGAGTGATGGGCGGGGGATCGTTGCGGCCGATCAGTCCGAACATGAAGTAGAGGGGCGTGAGCACCAGGACACCCCAGATGGCGGCAATCCGGAAGATGATTTTGGCAAATTTCATGGTTGCTCGATAGGGCAGTCGTTGGCCGACAGTCTTCAGCATTATTGGTTCTTTCCGAAGACGACGACTGATCTTGTCCTGCTCCAACCTGGCCAAAGATTCTCGTCTTTACCAGAACAAGAAGTCAAAGGCGTCGGACAGGAGTATCTGACCCGTACACGTATTTTATTCGTGACGGAGAGCCTCGATGGGGTCCAGGCGGGAGGCGCGGAAGGCGGGAACCATACCGCTGACCAGGCCTACGAAGCCCAGAATCAGCGTGGCCGCGAGCAGCGTTCCGGGGGCGATGATCAGGCGGATGTCGCCCGCTTCGCCATTTTTGGCGAAAGCGCTGTACAACGTGAGTCTGCCTACGGAAAGCGCGACGGCATAAGCCAGAATCACGCCCAGCACTCCCCCGATAAAAGTGATGGTCAGGGCCTCGGCGAGGAACTGCATCAGGATGTAGCGGCGGGGCGCGCCCAGTGCCTTCTGTACGCCGATTTCACGAGTCCGCTGGGTGACCGAAACCAGCATGATGTTCATGAGGCCGACCCCGCCGATGCCCAGCGTAAGCGTGCCGATGAAGCCCATCAGCACCTTCAGGCCCAGAGTAATGATTTCGAACTGGTGGACCTGCATCATGAGGTTGAACACTCTGACCGCCTGGTGGTCCGTCTGGTTCAGTTTGTGCGGCACTGCCAGGACGGAGCGGACCGACTGTTCCAGGCGCTCGTACTCGGGCGTCAGGTAGGTGAACCAGATGGAGTCGAGGTAATGGGTATCTTTCAGGTCGCTCATGGTGGTGAAAGGGACGTAGACCACGCGATTTATGTCGTCATTTCCCTCCTGCATCTTGGCGTCGAGAACGCCCACGACCTCGAAGCTTAGGCCGTCCAGGCGAATGTGCTCACCCAGGGCATTGCGCCCGGAGAACAGCTTTTCCTTCGCTTCCGAGCCGATTACCGCAACTCGCGAGTGCTGGATCTCGTCTTCGGCGTTGTAGTAGCGGCCCTGCGCCAGTTTCAGGACGCGGACCGCAGGCACGTTGGGATAATTCCCGGTGACCGGGAAATCAAAAACCCGGGTGTCGTACTGGACGTGCGCCTGCTTGCCGACTTCAGGAGTGATATTGGTGATCTGAGGGAGGTTGGTGCTGAGCGCGTCTACGTCGTCCAGAGTAAAGCGGACAAGCACTCCCGCCTTCTGACCGCCGGCCTGCAGGGAAGTGCGGCCAGGAACCACGATCACCAGCTTAGTGCCGAAATTGGCGAAGATATTGGTGCAGGCCTGACCAAAGCCATCGCCGTAAGCTAGCAGCATGACCACGGTGGCAATGCCCCAGGCCATGCCCAGCATGGTGAGCGCAGTACGGCGGCGATTGTGCCGCATGGCGCCGTAGGCTTCGCGGAGCAGATCACGAAACATATGAAATCATTGGGTAATTTTGTAATTGGGTAATTTGGTAATTTCTAACGCTGGGAACCCGCACGATCTCTTCAACTACAAAATCACCCAATTACCCAATTACAAACTTCATCACTCCTGCCGGAGCGCTTCCACCGGCTGCAGCATGGCCGCCTTGCGCGCGGGATACAGTCCTGCGACCACTCCCGCCAGAGTCAGGCTGCCAATCGCCAGAACGGCCGACATCGGTACCAGTTTAGGAGGATCAAATCCGCCCGGCCCCTGCACCGTGCCCAGCATCGCCATCAACCCGCCTGCCAAGCCCATGCCGATCAGGCCGCTGCCCAGGGTGAGAAGCAGCCCTTCCAGGAAAAATTGGAACAGGATACTGCGGTTGGTGGCGCCCAGCGCCTTGCGCAATCCGATTTCATGGGTGCGCTCGCTGACCGCTACCAGCATGATATTAATGACACCGATAGCGCCCAGGGCCAGGGTGACCATGCCCACAGCTCCCAGGAACATGTTCATGACGTCGAAAATCGTCCCCACCATCTGAGATTGTTTGATCGTGTCCCAGCTGTCGAACGCGTTTTCATCGCTGCCGTCGAATCCGTGATTACGGGCGATGATCTTATAAACATCGTTCTGGGCCAGTTCGTGGTCCGCCCTTACGGTTGGCTGATATTCAATGAACGAGATGGAATTTTCGTGGTTTTCTCCTTTGAGTGGGAAATAGGTGGCCATCACCTGAAACGGGATGTAGCCGCGCATGTTCAGCCAGTTATTGTCGCCGCGGCCGAGGTGCGGCATGCTGCCCACCACTTCGAACCGCACGCCGTTCAGCAGGACGAATGCGCCAACCGCGGGACGCCCGGGGAACAGGGTCTTCAGCAGTTCGTTCCCCAGGACGATTACGTTGCGCCTCTGCGATCCGTCCAGTTCATTGAGCCAGCGACCCTCCTTGAGGGGAAGATAACTTATATCGCTGAGCTGGGGCTCGACTCCCAGGATTTCGCCGCCGGCATTGGAGAACTCGCTTACCTCGTGCAGGTCCGTGCGAGAAAGCAAAGGGCAAGCATTGCGGACGTGCGGGGCCTGGGTGCGGATATCCATGTAGTCCTGGTAGGTGAGCAGATAGGAACGGGCGGAGTTCATGCTGCCCTTTACCGCGGGCGCACGTCCGGGAAAGATAAACATGATGTCCTTGCCGAACTCGGCCATCTCGCGCTTGTTGCCTGAACGGAAGCCCTCGCCCACGCCCACCAGCAGCAGCAACGAGCCCACGCCCCAGGCGATGCCGAACATGGTCAGAAACGACCGCAGCTTGTGGGACCACAGGTTGCGGAAGATCTGCACCAGGGTGTCGAGGAGTGTGCGCATGATCTGTGACATTGTACCTTCTCCCGTTATGGGGAGGAGCGCCTAAAGTGCTTATCCGGAGCCGTTTTTAGGGCATCTTGCGAATCCTAATCTCCTTTACGGCAAAGCCCCTGGCAAAGTTGCAAAGAACTCCGCAAGGCTGACGGTTAAGTCAAAGTCAAAGGCGTCGGACAAGAGTGTCCGACCCACACAACCCTCCTCACTCAGTCGAACTGGATCAGCACAATCTCCGGCGTTGTCCCCAGGCGCAGGGGTGGCCCCCAGGTGCCCGCCCCGTAGGAGACATAGACGATCAGGTTGCCCAAACGTTGCAGTCCATAGACAAATTTTCCGTAAATCCGGGACGTGATCCAGGTAAAAGGGAAGAACTGCCCGCCATGGGTATGGCCGGAGAGTTGCAGTGAGAAGCCTTCCTCTTCGGCTATCTGCAGGCGATCGGGCGCGTGGGTGAGCAGGATGCTGGCCCGATCACGGTCCACCTGGGCCTGGCGCAGGACAGAGCGGAAGTGTTCGTCGTTGGTGGAATCGCTGTAGTGCACGCCGACGATCTGCAAACCATCGACCGTGACTTTCTCGTTGTTCAAGACACGCACGCCTGAGTGTTCAACCGCATCGAGATATTTCGCGGAATCGCTGAACTGTTCGTGATTGCCCAGGACAAAGAATGCCCCCAGCGGGGCCGCCAGCCGGGCCCAGGGTTGGGCCAGCTCCCGCACCCGGGCCACCGTGCCGTCATACATGTCGCCGGCAATAAAAACGATGTCGGGCCGCAGCCGGGTAAGGGTAGTCACGATGCGTAGCATGAAGCGCGAACCCCGGACGTGGCCCAGATGAGTGTCAGTCACCAGCGCCGCCACCCGTCCGCGCCACGATGCCGGTAGGTTGGGCAGCTTGACGCTGACTCGCCGGACCCGCGTCCAGGCAGCGTTGACCATCCCGTACAAGCTTGCCAGCAGGGCAAGTCCGAAGAACACTACTACCAGTTCTTGCCGGTCGGGATGCAGTCCCAACACCCGGGCGCCGCCGTAGCTTGTCCAGCAAAAAATGGCCGCCAGAAAGCAGAAGCTCAAAGTTCCCAGCCAAGCCGCGGAAAGGGTATAAAGTACGCGTACCACGAAATGAGAAGAACGCCAGGCCAGCAATGACGCCAGGACAAAGCTGATCGACAGCAGAGCCAGCGCTATTGCTATAGGGGAAGGTTTGGATGCAGCCGGCACTCCCCAAAAAAATCCCCAGGTTTCATACAGAAACCAATGTGCCAAAAACAAGACGGTTTGAATGATGGCAATGAAAACAACGATTCGAGACCTCAAGGGCGAGTTTTCTCCAGTCGATCGACCAGTCTGGTTAGATGATTTCCAGTGCCAATTGGATTTGTGAACGTTGCATGTGTGGGTCGGACACTCTTGTCCGACGCCTTTGACGTGGACTCTGAGAAGTTGGGGTTAACGTAAGCGAAGGCGAGCAACAGCCTGCAAACCAACCATGAACTCAAGAAACCAATCAACGAGCCCAACTGCCAACCCCAAAATCAACTTCAAAGGCGTCGGACAGGAGTGTCCGACCCACACATTTTTTTCTAGGCGACTGCGGCTTGTCGTGGGAGGGTAGAGCTGGGGGCGGCAGTCGAAGGCTTCTTCGCGGCCAGTGCGGCGCGAGTTTCGGCAAGCGTGTTTACCGCCTGGCGGAATTTGGCACGGGTCACATTGCGCAGCGCCGCCACGAGAGCGGATTCCTGAACTCCGCCAAACAGCTTCTCTGCGCTCTCCGCCAGTTGGACCCAGTCATGCCAGTCGCCCAAAATATCTTGCATGTGGTTGAGCAGCGCGATCAGGCGCTTGGCCTCTGCATCTTTGTCCGCGAGTTCCGCGATATAACGCGCCCGCTTGCCGGCAATCCTGTACTGATGAAGGGTTGTTTCACTCACCGCACCTGGTTCCACTTGCAGCGCGTTTAGTTCTTGCCGGGCCAGGGCCAGGGGGTCGGCATTCTTCGGAATCTCCAGGCTGCCTGCCGCACGTTTCAGGCGCTTCCGGACTTCGGCGACAGTCTTTTTGTCCAAGGACTTGGCCAGCCGCTTTTCCCGCTGTGCACGGTCCTCGGCCAGAGTTCGTATGAGCTGGGACTTGCGCGCTGCTTGCTCGGGCATTTTCAGGCTGCGCAAAGCTGCACTCTGTACATCCAGGTCACGCACGCGGCCAGCCCTCCTTCGCAGACGAGCCAGCAACTTGAGCAGCTTCTTGTCATTGCCGCTGCGGCGCTCAGCCAAATCTGCAACCAGTACTTCCACTCTGCGGCTGGAGGTGCGGAATTTATGGACATTCTCCGGGGTCGGTTTCCCGGCCAGCTTCGACAATTGCCGGCTGACCTTGCGGAACGTAGCGCGGATATTCTCGGGGCGTAGCAACATACAGTCAAAAACCTTTGGAGTCTGAAAGCAAAGTTTGAATCACAACACCTGGATCGGTACAAAGTTGGGTCCGGGTCGTCGGAATCAGTGCAGCTAAACGCCCAGGTCCCCCAACAAGAAGCTTCCCAGAGGCAGAGGCAAACAGTTATTTTAACACTGCTGTAACACGATCGTGCTACCTTGCCGGAAATGGCTAATCGAGCTTTAGGAGCGCCTCGACTGACCGGCCCACAACCCGTTCCGGAACAAGCAGTTGCGGCGGCCCCTGCGGCCCAGGTTCAATCCCTGATCAAGGCTGGCGACAGTCGGCGCGCAGACACCGCGTTCTCTTACGCCATACTGGCCTGTGGATGTTCGGTGCTGGCTCTGGTTGGCCTGATTCTCTATGAGTTGATTACCAAGTCCAGCCTTTCCTGGCATGCTTTTGGCTGGAAGTTCTTTTTCCAAAGCGATTGGGACCCGGTCAACGACCAGTTCGGCGCCCTGCCTTTCGTTTACGGCACGATCGTGTCTTCCATCCTGGCGCTCCTCATCGCCGTGCCCCTGGCCGTCGGCGTGGCCGTGTATATCACTGAGATGGCGCCGCGCTGGCTGCGCTCAGGCTTGGCCTTCACCACCGAACTGCTAGCTGCTATTCCCAGCGTGATTTATGGGTTGTGGGCGATCTTCGTCCTGGTGCCTCTGCTCCGCCAATATGTGCAACTCTGGCTGGCAAAATATCTGGGGTGGACCGGTTTCTTCGAAGGACCGCCCTATGGCATCGGAATGCTGGCTGCCGGAATCATTCTGGCCATCATGGTGGTGCCTATTATTTCTTCGATCACCCGCGAAGTCATGACCGCGGTCCCGCAGCAACAGCGGGAAGCTGTGCTCGCTCTGGGTGCTACGCGCTGGGAGATGATCCGCACCGGGGTACTGCGCAATGCTCGAGCCGGCATCATGGGTGGCGTGATTCTGGGCTTGGGCCGGGCGCTGGGTGAGACCATGGCGGTCACCATGGTGATCGGCAACCGCCCTGAAATTGCGAAATCTCTTTTCGCGCCCGGGTACACCATGGCCAGCGTGATCGCGAACGAATTCAGCGAGGCCACGGGTGACGTCTATCTCAGCGCCCTGGTCGAAGTCGGGTTGGCGCTCTTTATCGTCACGATTATCGTCAACATTCTGGCCCAGATGCTGGTGTGGACGGTAACCCGTGGCACCCCCGCGAGGAGCCATGCCTGAAACGAAAATAATGCTCCCGCCTGATTTTGCCGACGCTCCCATCAGCCTGTGGCGGCGCGGACTGAATTTCGTGGTGTCGTTGGCTGCCATCGGGGCTGTCGTCCTGGTGCTTCTGCCGTTGGCAGCGGTATTCGGCTATCTGATCTACAAAGGGATCGGTTCCATCAACTGGGCTTTCCTGACCCAGATTCCCAAGCCTCCCGGCGAAGCCGGCGGAGGCATGGCGAACGCCATCGCCGGGTCGGTTTACATTCTGTTGATTGCCAGCTCGATGGGCGTTCCGCTGGGCATTGGCGCCGGGATTTATCTGTCGGAGTATGGCCGCGGCACCCGCTTCGGTAATTTGATTCGCTTCACCGCGGACGTGCTCAACGGCGTGCCTTCGATCATCGTGGGGATCGTGGCCTACGGTCTGGTGGTTTTGAGCCAGGGACACTTCTCAGCCCTGGCCGGCGGCGTTTCCCTTGCCATCATGATGGTTCCCACCATCACCCGGACTACGGAAGAAATGTTGTTGCTGGTGCCGCAGGCGGTACGTGAGGCGGCTTACGGTCTGGGGGTTTCAAAGTGGCGCACCACGCTTTCGATCACACTGCGCACCGCGACCTCGGGCGTCATCACGGGAGTGATGCTGGCCTTTGCCCGGGTGGCGGGAGAGACGGCTCCGTTGCTGTTCACGGCGTTTGGCAACCAGTACTGGAACTGGAAATTGGAGCAGCCCACGGCGGCCTTGTCTCTGCAGATATTCACCTATGCGATTTCGCCGTTCGATGAGTGGCATCGCCAGGCTTGGGCGGGCGCGTTGATCCTGATTGTGCTGATCGTGGTTTCAGTCGGCGCAGTGCGGTTGGTGGCCAGCCGCGGTATGCTTAAGGGAGCACACTGAGACTATGGGCGTGGGAATCCAAGTCGACAAGCTGAATGCCTGGTTCGGCAAGACCCAGGCTTTGCAAGACATCAATATGACTGTGGCCGCGAACCACGCCACGGCGGTCATCGGTCCGTCGGGATGCGGCAAGTCCACCTTCGTGCGTTGCCTCAACCGCATGCACGAGACCATTCCGGAAGCCCGCGCTACCGGGCGGGTGCGTATCGGGGAAATGGACGTTTACAACGGAACGTCCGCAGTCCAGATTCGCCGCCGCATCGGGATGGTATTCCAGAAGGCGAATCCCTTTCCGACCATGTCTATTTATGACAATGTGGCCGCCGGGTTGACGCTCAATGGATTCCACGACCGCAGGCGTCTGGATGAAATCGTAGAGCGCTCGCTTACGCTCTCAGCTCTCTGGGACGAGGTCAAGGACACGATGCGCAAGAAGTCGGGCGCCAGCCTCTCCGGAGGCCAGCAGCAACGCTTGTGCATTGCGCGCGCCATCGCCGTCGAGCCGCAAGTCCTCTTGATGGATGAACCCTGCTCCGCCCTGGACCCGATTTCAACCGGCAAAATTGAAGAGCTCATCTTCCAGTTGAAGGAGCGTTTCACCATTGTGATCGTGACCCATAACATGCAGCAGGCTTCGCGGGTCGCGGAATTCACCGGTTTCTTCCTTCTGGGCAAGCTCATTGAGTTCGACAAGACGGAAAAGATTTTTACCACCCCGTCCGACAAGCGGACGGAAGACTACATCACAGGCAGGTTTGGATAATGGCGCGCACCCGCTTTCTGCAAGGACTGGACGATCTCCGGGCCCGTTTGCTGCGTATGGGCGGACTGGCCGAACAGGCCGTGGACCGCGCCTGCCAGGCGTATATCGAGCGCGATCTGACGCGTTGCCGCATGGTGCTTGAGGGCGAAACCCAAATCAACATCGCCGAGCGCGAAATCGACGAACAGGCTTTCGACCTTCTGGCTATGCAGCAACCCATGGCCGTGGACCTTCGTTTCATTCTGGCTGTCACCAAGATCAATGCCGATCTCGAGCGTGTGGGCGACCAGGCGGTAAATATCGCCGAGCGCGTGATGGACATGGTGGACCTCCCGAAAGCCGATCTTCCAGTCGATATCCCGCGCATGGCGGCGGCGGTTTCCGCCATGGTGCGCCGAGCACTCGAATCCTTTATCGAAGGCAAGGCTGAACTGGCGCAGGCGGTGCTCGAAATGGACAACGTGGTCGATCGCATGAAGGATGAAGCCTTCATTGTGCTGGTGAAGTCCATGAATGATCACCCCGAAACCACGCGCCAGGCGCTGGACGCGCTGCTGGTGGCCCGCAATCTGGAACGCGTGGCGGACCACGCCACCAACATCGCGGAGGACGTAATTTTCTGGGTGCGCGGGGCCGACGTCCGGCACAACGTTGCTCCTGAACAGCCGGAACATCAGGAAGTTACCGACACTCATTGAAGTAAAAGATTAATCTCACCAAATCATGTGGGGACAGCCGGAGGCGGCTGTCCCGACGTGGTTCATCGACCCAGCCAGCCATCGTCAACCGGTATCATGTGCCCGTAGTCGCTTGCAGGCGAGGAGAATTTCTCAGCTTTTCTCTTGCCCACGCCGGTGCTACAAGTTCTTCAGACTTTTTCTGGAGGAATCTTGAAGCGTCTCCCTATACTCATATTCCTGATTGCCGTTTTTCTGGCGCCCAATTCCGCCCAGGACTCTGCCCAACCCCGAGGCCTTTCCCTGCCCACGAGCAAGTTGCTGGAAACTCCAGCGCCCGGCCGCATTGGCGCAGTGAACAGTTTTCCCGCGACCATCGCACTGAGCCCGGACGGCCACTACGCGGCGCTGTTGAATGATGGTTATGGAACGCAGCAGACGCTGGCGCATCAGTCGATCACCATCGTTGATCTCAGGACCAATACACTTAGAGATTTCCCCGACGCCCGCCTCTCTGACACCGCTCATCAGAGTTATTTCATCGGCCTTGCTTTCAGTTCCGATGGCGGCCATCTGTACGCCTCGATGGGCTCAATCACTGACCCGACTGGTGCGAAGCGAGGCAACACCGGCAACGGCATCGCCGTGTACAAATTTGAGAATGGCAAGGTGACTCCGGAGCGCTTTCTGAAAATTGCGCCGCAGAAGATTGCTGCGGGTAAGAAGGTTGCCTTCGGAGTACGCAAGACTCCTGCGAGTACCGCGATTCCTTATCCCGCCGGACTGGCCGTAATCCCTGGCCAGGGTGGCGACAGGCTACTGGTGGCCAACAATCTCTCCGACAACGCCGTGCTTCTGGACTCGGCCGACGGGCGTGTCCTGCGGCAATTCGACCTGAGCACGCATGAAACGATTCCGTCATCGTTTCCCTATACGGTTGTTGCCAGCCGGGATGGCCGGCGCGCCTGGTGCAGTCTGTGGAATTCTTCCCGCGTGGCTGAACTGGACCTGGAGAAGGGAAGTGTTACGCGTTGGGTCTCCTTGCTGGAACCGAAAGATCCTATCGCGCCCGGTTCCCACCCTACTGATCTTTTGCTGAGCCCCGACGAAAGATGGCTCTACGTTGCGCTCTCCGATGCCGACGCGATCGCCACCATTAACACCAGTTCAGGATTGGTCATCCATCTTGCCTCCACCAACCTTGCCGGACAGGGGCACGCCGGGACCTATCCCAGCGCGCTGGCGCAATCGCCCGACGGCACTCGCTTGTTTGTTGCGGATTCATCGTTAAATGCCGTTGCAGTTTTCGACTCGGCGGCGCTGACGAAACCAGGCATCACTTTTCCATTGCCGCAAGAGGCTCTCGGATTCATTCCGACCGACTGGTATCCCAGTGCGCTGGCGGTTGGCGGAGACGATCTGCTGATCGCAACGGCCAAGGGAGAGGGCGCGGGCCCCAATGGCGGCATCAGCCAATTGAAAGGCGAACGGCGGCGCCGCGAACACCCCTACATTGCCACGATGATGTACGGTTCGCTCTCCCGCTTGAATTTTCGCAGCGTAGGGAAGCACTTGCACGACTTGACGCAGAAGGTCGAGGAAAACAATCTCTTCAATTCCGATCCCGGGAAAATTACATTTCGGACGGGATCAAACCCGATTCACCATGTGATCTACATCCTCAAGGAGAACCGGACCTACGATCAGATCCTGGGCGACCTGAGACTCCACGACCGGAAAGTGGGCAATGGCGATCCTTCACTGACCATGTACGGCGCGGATGTGACACCCAACGAGCACAAGCTCGCCCTGCAGTTCGGAGTGCTGGACAATTTCTATGACAGCGGTGAAGTTTCGGGCGATGGGCACGACTGGTCAAATGCCGCCATCACCAGCGACTACAACGAGAAGACCTGGCAGATTGCCTATCGCGGCAAGGAACGTATTTACGACTACCAGGGCACGGTCGCCGATGAATCTCCTCTGGAGTTGGGTGAACCGGATGTGGACGCTCCCGGCACAGGCTACCTCTGGGACAATCTTGCCACCCATGGTTTGACCTACCGTGATTACGGCGAGTACATCACCGGAGTGTGGTGCACGGCGGCCAAGAGATCGGGCGCTTCGCCGAAGGAAGGCACGCCCTCTCCCTATAGCTCGGAGTGCGAGCGCGCCGTGGTCGGCAAAGGCGAACCGCTCCCACCCGATGTCGGGCAGCCCCACGGATCAGCCAGTCCCTGGCCCTGGCCGGTGCCGGTGTTGAAACGCATGAAGGCCAGCAAGGCAGCTCTGCGGAACCACTACCATCCGAGTTTCCCGGACTTCAACACGGAATATCCGGACCAGCTGCGCGCCGACATTTTCCTTAACGAGTTTGAGGATTTCGTGCGCGCCCGCAAGGAGGGTAAAGGAACTGAGCTGCCGGCGTTTGTGCTGCTCTATTTACCGGACGATCACACTCATGGCACCACGCCCGGTAAGCCCCGCCCGACGGCCTCAGTCGCGGACAACGATCTGGCGGTCGGCCGCGTGGTCGATGCGGTCTCGCACAGTCCCTACTGGGATGACACGGCCATCTTCATCATCGAAGACGATGCCCAGGATGGCGCCGACCACGTGGACGCACACCGCTCGATTGCGTTCGAGATCAGTAAATATTCGCCCGGCTCACCCGACGAGCCCTTCGTCGACAGCCGCTTCTACACTACAGTGAACATGATGCACACTATGGAAACGCTGCTGGGGCTGCCGCCGATGAACCAGAATGACGCATACGCGCCGGTGATGGCGCCCCTGTTTACCGGGCCGGGAACCCAACCGCCGTTTACGACGGATTGGAGGAATCGCGACAACGGCCTGATTTACCAAACCAACCCGGCCAGGGGGCAGGGTGCAGCCGAATCAGCAAGGATGGACTTCACCAGGCCGGATGCCGTCAATACGGCGGTGCTCAACCTGATTTTGTGGCGTGATCGCATGGGGAGCACGCCCATGCCGGCACCGAAGCACACGGTATTCCCACAGAAGGGCGCCGCCGACAAGGACTAACCCGCTCGTGTCGGGATGCTCGTGTGGGGACGGATCTCCGACCCGTCCAGCCGAGCAAGGCTCGGCCAGGTTTTGCTTTGAAATCACTCCTGAGTTGAAGACGATCTGCGCTCGTCCCGGACGGGTTAGAAACCCGTTCCCACAGAAACATCACTTGGCTGCTGCCTTTCCTGCATCTACATCTGCAAACGAGAAGGCCAGCGACACATTGGGATACTCTTTGCCGGCCACTTCTACGTACGGATACACGAAGTAGTTGAGGGGCGGGCCGTCCTGGGCTGGGCTCAGGCGCAGGTCGCGTCCCATGGTGAACTGCACCCGGTTCACGTCGTGTGCCCCGAAGAAATAGTCCCGTTTCTCCTGATGCTTCCATGCTTCCGAAATGTCCACCGGGACCCAGCCATGTTTGGGCTCGAAGAAATCGGCCCAGGAGTGATAGCCGGCGATCTCTGCGGAATGCTTGTCCGATGGCAGGGGAAATCCAATTTCAAAGCGCGCCGGAATCCCCTGGGAACGCGCCATGGCGATGAACAACGAATGAAAGTCGGTGCAGTTGCCCTTTTTGGCATCGCAGGCATAGAGCACATCGCCGTGACCCCAGCCCGTGCCGGTTTTGTCGTAACGCATGGTGGTGAATACGTAATCGTAGATGGCTCGCGCTTTCTCAAGGGGCGTGGTGTCGCCTTCGGTCACCTTGATTGCGAGGTCGGCCGGCAGCCCAGTGACCGGGACCAGTTTGTCCGGCTCGAGGTATTGCTTGCGATCACTCTCCTTGAGCTGAACTTCAGCCAGACGCGGTCTGGCCGTTCCCAGCGTCAGGCGCTCGTGGCGTACCACGTCGTAAATGACTTCGAAGTGTAAGTCTGGCGATTTTGCCTTGGAGCTTTCTGCGTAGTACATCTGGTTGCCGAATCGCGATTCGCGAGTTTTCTTCAGCTTCAGGTCGCCGGTCGCCGAAATCACCTTCACTTCCTGAAAATCGTCCGATTGGGCCGCCGGAATCCACACTCGCATTCGCTCTCCCGCGGGCAGGTTCTTTACGGTGAAGGCGTAGTGGAAGGTGAAGTGGCGAGAGTCCTGCGCCGAGGCCAGTGAAACCGCAGCGAAAAACAGTAACAACCATAGCTTCCGCATATAGAGATCCTTTCAGAGTTCCTGGTAAAGCTGTAATGACGGGGAAACGACGCACGGGCGTTTTAGGAGAAGCTGGGTCAAGTAAAGCCGTGCCACGGGGACCTCATAGGCAGGGCATCATTGTAGTCGAATACGGATTGTGGATATCGCGGGGGCGGGCGTCGGGTATTGGCGTTTGATAGACAAAGGATCACCGCGCAACACGGAATCAGCCCAATGCCCGAGTCGGGCGTCCCCGCGGCTCCCCGCACGAGCGAGGACGCTCGCGCCTACATCCACAAGCAAGGCTCAGATAGAATCTCGGCATGGCCCCCGCTATCCAATGCCGCGACCTGCGCAAGACTTACGATGGTAAGGTGGAGGCCGTTCGCGGCTTGAATTTGGAAATCGAGGCGGGCGAGTGCTTCGGTCTTCTGGGGCCGAACGGAGCAGGGAAGACCACTACCATCGAGATACTGGAAGGATTACTCGCGCCTACCTCGGGGCAGGTCACGATTCTGGGCCAGACCTGGAAGGAGAACGCGCGCGAGCTGCGCGAGGTAATGGGCATCTCCCTGCAGGAGACCCGCCTATCGGAGAAACTAACCGTCCTCGAAACCATCAAGTTGTTTTCTGGCTTTTACCGCGAGCCCCGCGCGGCGGTTGATGTGCTGGAGCAGATGCAACTCAGCGAGAAGGCCGATTCCTGGGTGGGTAAGCTTTCCGGCGGCCAGAGGCAGCGTCTCGCAGTGGCGACCGCGCTGGTGGGCAATCCCAAAATTCTTTTTCTGGACGAGCCCACCACCGGACTTGATCCGCAGAGCCGCCGCCAGCTCTGGGACATCATTCGCTGCTTCCAGCAGGCGGGAGGGACGGTCCTGCTCACCACGCACTACATGGATGAAGCCGAGCGCCTGTGCGATCGTCTGGCTATTGTCGATCATGGCCAGGTGATTGCCGAAGGAACGCCGCCGGACCTGATCGAGAAATTGGGCGGGCATCACATGGTGGAATTCCAGGTAAGCGGCAGCGCCAACGGTGATGGTATCGAGCTCTGGCGGGCACTTCCCGGAGTAGAGTCGGTGCGCCATGACAACGGCTTCGTTTGTCTGAATGTGCGCGAGCCACACCTGACCATTCCGGCCTTGCTGGACGCGGTGGAGAAGCAGGGCAGTCATCTGCTGCACCTGACCACGCGCCAGGCCAGCCTGGAAGATGTGTTCGTGCGCCTGACCGGCCGCCATTTGAGAGAAGATTGATGAGCAACGGCATGGGTGAATAAACGGGAGACGTATCGATGACGGTCGCACAGCAAGTTCCGCCAACTTTAGTCCCGGCAGCTCCCGCGGGCAGGCCTCACCGCAATGGACGCTGGTCTGGCTTCAATCATCTGCTGATGGCGCGCCTTCTGGAGCTCAAACGTGAGCCCGAAGTGATCTTCTGGGTCTTCGGGTTTCCCGTGCTGCTGGCCCTGGGGCTGGGCATTGCCTTTCGCAACAAGCCGGCCGATGTTACACCGGTTGCCATTGTGGCCGGTCCGGGTGCTGATGATGCGCTGAACTTGATCCAGCACTCGCCGCGGAGTTCGTCGATTCACGCCTCAGTGGTGGCCGAGCGCGAGGCCCTGCAGGGATTCCGTCTGGGAAAGTACGATCTGGTCATCGTACCCGATGGTACCAACAGTTTTCAGTATCGCTACGATCCCGCGCGCCCGGAGAGTGTGCTTTCCCGCGCCGAGGTGGACGACGCTCTGCAATCCGCGGCCGGGCGCAAGGACCCATTGCCCACTACGGCGGTGGCCTCCAGCGAACCGGGATCGCGTTACATCGATTTCCTGATTCCCGGGCTGTTGGGAATGAACCTGATGAACTCCGGCATGTGGGGCATCGGTTTTGCCCTGGTGGACATGCGCCAGCGCAAGCTGCTCAAACGCTTTGTCGGCACGCCCATGCGCCGCAGCGATTTTCTCATGGCGCTGACCAGCAGCCGCCTGGTGCTGATGGTGATTGAAATCGTACTGCTGCTTGGTTTTGGAGTGCTGGTCTTCCATATGCGGGTGCTGGGTTCGGTGTTCACCATTTTGTTGCTTACTACCATCGGCGCCATATCCTTCGGAGGGCTGGGCCTGCTCACCGCCAGCCGGGCCCAGAAAATTGAAAGCGTGAGCGGGCTGATGAACCTGGTGATGATGCCGATGTGGATCTTCTCCGGCGTATTCTTCTCCTCCGAGCGATTTCCAGCCATGTTGCAGCCCGCCATCAAGTTGCTGCCCCTGACCGCCCTGAACGATGCCTTGCGGGCCACGATCCTGCAGGGTGCCTCCCTGGGTGCCCAAACCGGCCGCTTGCTAGTCCTGCTGCTGTGGGGCGGAATCTCATTTGCGCTGGCCCTGCGCTGGTTCCGCTGGACCTGATAAATCTTTCTAAATCATGCAAATCCGCGGCATTAATGGCGCATCGGGAGGGCGGACCAGGTGTATAATCAAGGCAGTGCTCTCGAAATTCCACTTGGCTGCGGCAGTCGGCATATTGCTGGTTTTGCTGGTAATTTTCGTCTGCCCGGCGGTGGATTTGCCCGCGACCGCCTTGCGCGCCCAGCAGACGTCGGTGCTGCTGCTTCTGAGCATCGCCCTCTGTGCCCAGTGCTCTTTCATGCGCCTCCGGGTAACTCCGGTGCGACAAATTGCCACCAACTATTTGGCTAGTTTGGCGTCCGTTTCTGGCCCTTCGTCCCTGACCGGCGTTTTGCTCTGTTGAGCTGAACTGCCGTTCTATTGTCAGGGCCACACTCACCCTTGGTTCAGGCTGAGTCTGGCTGTCATGCTTCCGCTCCCGCAATCCGGAGGTGACATGAAGGTAATCGAGCGACAGAGCACATATGGTCCATTCCTGGAGCAATTGCGCTCCGCTCCGGCCCGTATCCTCTTGCTCGACTACGATGGCACTCTGGCCCCGTTTTGCGTCGATCGTAACCTGGCTGTTCCATATCCCGAAGTGCCGCCCTTGATTGTCCGCATCATGAAACAGGGGACTCGGGTGGTGCTGGTCAGCGGGCGCCCAGTCAGGGAATTGCTCCTGCTCACCGGGATCTCCCCCCAGCCGGAAATCTGGGGAAGTCACGGTCTGGAGAGGCTGATGGCGGATGGCAGTTACGAAGTCAGCTCGGTGCCGGCGCACAAAGACTATCTGGTGGCGGCGGCGACGATTCTTCGCGACGCTGGACTGGAAGACCGCACGGAAATCAAGCCGGGAGGCGTAGCGGTGCACTGGCGGGGTCTGAGTCCGGCGAAAGCCGAAAAACTGGCGCGTGAAGTACCAGAGCTTTGGCAGCCCCTGCTCGATCGGGCACCGTTAAGTTTGCTCGAATTCGACGGCGGCCTGGAAATTCGTGTGGCCGGGCGAGGCAAAGGGGACGCGGTTCGCGCCATCCTAAGAGAATCCGGGCCGGGTGCGGCGGTCGCCTATCTGGGCGACGACCAGACCGACGAAGATGCGTTCCAGGCGCTTAAGGGCAACGGACTGACAGTTCTAGTGCGTCCTCAATCACGGCCGACTGCAGCCGATATCTGGCTGCAACCACCTCGCGAACTGCTCCAGTTTCTGGAGGAGTGGATTCGCGCCTCAGGAGGGCAAGGATGAACGAAATCAAGGGACGTGTGATCAATGTTTCGAACCGGCTGCCGATTCTCATCCGAAAACATGCAGGCGGCGCCCGGCTGGAGCGAAGTTCCGGAGGACTGGCGACTGCCCTCGAAGCGGGTTGGCGCGACCAGCCCGGAGTATGGATCGGCTGGGCCGGCACCGGCCCGGAAGAGAATATCGAGCCTTTCCTGGTCCGGGCCGCGCATCGGCGCTCTTATACTCTCCGCTCGGTAGCGCTGACCGAGGAAGAGACGGCCAAATTCTATTCCGGCTTTGCCAATGAAATCATTTGGCCGCTGTTCCACGACATGCCCTCGCGCTGCAATTTCGAACCTGAGTACTGGGAGATCTACCAGCGGGTGAATCGCAAATTTGCCAGTGTGGCTGCCGAAACCGCACAGGAGAACGATTTTGTCTGGGTCCATGACTACCACCTGATGCTGACTGCTTCTGCGTTGAGGCAGGCGGGAGTGCGGGCGCGCATGGGGTTTTTCCTGCACATTCCATTTCCATCTCCCGACATATTTGAAAAGCTTCCGTGGAAAAAGCCCATCCTCAAGTCACTGCTGGAATTCGACGTAATCGGGTTCCAGGGCGATCGCGACCGCTCAAACTTCGTGAGCTGTCTCGAACGCATGCTGCCGGAGGCTGCCGCCGAGCATGGCATGCCGCATCTGCAGGTGAATCAGGCGGGGCGGCAGACCGTGGTAGGAACATTCCCCATCGGCATCGATTTCGAAGCGTTTGAGAGCGATACAAAGCGTCCGGAGATCGCAGCCCATGCCGCCGAGATTAGAAAACGTGTGTCGGATGACGTGCTGGTCCTGGGCGTGGACCGGCTGGACTACACCAAAGGGATTCCCGAACGGCTCAAATCATTTCGTTTGCTGCTGCGCCGCTTCCCCGAGATGCGTGGACACATCACTCTGGTGCAGGTGGTGGTCCCCAGCCGCGAAGAAATTCCCAACTACAAGCATCTGCGCCGGGAAGTGGAGCTGCTGGTCAGCCAGATCAACGGCGAGTTCACCGAACCGGGATGGGTGCCGGTGCACTACATTCATCGCAATCTGGGCCGGGATGAACTTCTGGCCTACTATCGTGCCGCCGACATCGGTCTGGTCACGCCGCTCAAGGATGGAATGAATCTGGTGGCCAAAGAGTTCTGCGCGGCGCAGATCGACGAGCGCGGAGTGCTGATTGTCAGTGAGTTCGCGGGCGCCGGCCCGGAGTTGCGCAGCGGGGCGATCATCGTCAATCCCAACGATCTTGCCGAGGTGGCCCAAGCCTTGTACGATGCCGCGCACATGAGCGCTGACGACAAGCGCTGCCGCATGCGGTTGCTGCGCCAGATTGTCAAAGACCACAACGTGCACCGCTGGATCCGTTCGTTCCTGCAGGCTGTCCCGGAACCCGTCCCGACGAAAGGCGATCGGGGAGGAGGCTCCTGGGAGCCGACTGCTACATCAACCGAGCGTTCCCACAAAGCCATGCCAGGCGTGGCTCTGGTAGCCGCAGCCCTCTCCCCAGCCGGTCGTCCGCGCTATGCGATGGGCAAGGATGCCAAACTGCGGGTGATGGGCAGCGCCGCGGGCGAAGATTAGTTTTCGGATTCAGGATGGCATACATAGATTGCTGTAATGACTAATAGATCATTAGTCCAACCCCCTGCCATTTGGCGCATCGCACCCGATGTCTTTCGGCACGGATTGCGATCTCGGGTCCGTCGCATCAAGCGGTAGCCGTACAGCAACCGTCGAATCCTGGCAGTCGCGCACCAGTTGCACATGTTCCCGCTGAAAGTCGGGCGGCAGCAAGGGACGATTCCTTCCGATGTAGTTCTCCAGATAGGTCATGTCGAATACCGCGCCTTCAGGCATCTGCCATTCTGTCCGAAGCCTGTCGACAATTTCTTTCTTGGCAAAGATCTCCAGTTTTCCCATGTGGAATTGCTGACCCTCCATCACAGCGACAGAGAGAATAACGGTTGCATTGGAGAGATTCTGGGTATCCGGTATGGCCGTGAAGGCGATGAAGCCACTCGAGAGATAAAGATCACGAAGAGCATCAAGGCCGCTGGCTATCTTGTCCCTGGCAAACAGGTCGCCCTTTTTTAGCGGGAACTTATTGCGAAGTTCGTCCGCGTTGAAGGCATGGTTCCCGACGAAGCCGATTTCCGCCAGCCGGTAGCGTGAGCCCTCCAGAACGTCGACTTCCACCGTGACAGCCTTGGGCACGGCGACCGGGTCATTCGGCTTGATGCGCAAGCTGTTGAGCACAGCGCCGAAATATCCCCGGTTCTGAAACAAGGCTCGAACCCGTTCTTCTATCTCATCCGCGTTCTCGTCGAAGCACGAACCTGTCATCTCCCTTTCAATCGTGGCGAGTTCGTCTGAACTTAGCGTTTGCGTGCCGTTGATCGTGAAGTCAGTAATCAACAATCCGGAATTCTTGGTGGTGCGATGATCCTGATCTTTGGTGCAGTCGGCGCGCAGTAGGACTGAGAGAAAGGCCAAGGCGGCTACCACGAAAACCAGGATCCTCGGCATCGTGGACCTCCTTGCAGCGATGAGCAGAGGAATCTTACTACCCCCAAGAGCCGGCCAACTCTACTCCAGTTGTTTCCCCTTCGTCTCCGGCAACTGCGTCGCCACCAGGCATGACAGCAGAAACGAAACGCCGCACAAATAGAATGCCCAGCTCAGACCTTTCGTTTGCCCCACGCTTCCGATTACGAGGGGAGCGATCGAGCTCATGGTGCGCGCACCGTTGTAGGTGAAGCCCAGGGCGCGCGCCCGAACGGCGGTGGGAAAAATCTCGCTGCCGATAATTCCTGAGCCGGAGAAAAACCCGGTGCCGAAAAACGCGAGCACCGTGCCCAGTACCATCAGCGCCCAGGGCGCTCTCGCCAGAGCATAAATCGGAACTATAGCCGCCGCCATGAAGGTATATAAAATAAACGACTTGCGACGCCCCAGATAATCAGCCACCCAGCCGAAGCTGGCGTATCCGGGAAACATCCCGACCAGGTTCAGCACCACCAGCAAAGTAGTGGTGCCCATGATTCCGAAGCCGCGTCCGCCCTGCTCGATAGGTAGGGAAAGATAGGGCGGGATCCAGGTAAACAATCCCCACCAGGCGAACATGCCGAAAAAGTTCATGAACAGCAGCGCCAAGGTATGTTTTCCGTAAGGCGGCCTGAAGAGCCCAGCGAATCCTACCTGCGGGGCACTCGTTGTGGAGAGGTCAATTCCACTAAGCTCACGTTCCTGCCACATTTTCGACTCGGGCACACCGCGGCGAATCCACAAGACCACCAGCGCGGGCAGAATTCCGACGAAGAAGGCCATGCGCCAGTCAGCGTAGTGCAACACGATCCCGGTCACCAGCGCGGCCAAAGCGTAGCCGAGAGCCCACGAACTCTGGACTATCGAGATAGCTTTGGCCCGCAACTCGGTCGGCCAGGTCTCGGCCACCAGGGTGGCGCCGGTATTCCACTCTCCACCCATTCCCAGCCCGAGGATGAAGCGGAAGATGGCCAGCATCAGCACCGAGGTGGCGAGGCCGGAAGCGAACGAGCAGACCGAGTAGGTAAGAATGCTCAGCATCAGGGCGCGCTTGCGGCCCAGGCGGTCGGCAATGAATCCGAATGCTACGCCGCCGATTCCTGATGCCAGCAGAGTCAAACTGTTGAGCAGACCAGCAGTCGCCTTGCTCATTCCCAGGTCGCGCATGACGTGCGCCAGCACCAGGGCATAGAGCATGGCGTCGAAAGCGTCGAGCATCCAGCCCAGGGCGGCGGCCACGAGGGTTCGGCGTTGCGCCGAGGTGGCTTGGGTGAAAGGGAAGGCCAGGCCGGTTGCCATCGCATGGATTGTTAATGGTTTGGCGGCCCATTGGCAATCGAAAATCTGTGCTGGTGTTAAGGACAGGCAACTCCGTGTCCTCGGTGTCCTCTGTGGTCTTACTGGTTCGAACCACGGAGGACCCTGAGGACACAGGGAAGGCGATTCTGCCTACGCTTTAGGAGATGGAAGGACTTGCGAGTGCGCTCGCACGTTGATCAACGCTGGCCGTAAGGCGGGATGATCCCAGAGAAGGGCGATTCTGCCTACCTCGCTTTCAAAAGATGGAAGTATCTGCGGGCTTTGTGCACATCGCGCGCAATCTGTTCGCGCAGGGCATCGATCGAGGGAAATTTGATCTCATCGCGCAGGCGTTGTAAGAAGTAGATCTCCACTTCCGTGTCGGGCGCCAGCTCGATGGGATGAAAGTTCAGAAGGTGAGTTTCGACCGCGAATGATTCAGTCCCAAAGGTAGGACGTCCTCCCACGTTGGTCACGGAATCGAAGCACTCCTGGCCCACGCGCGTGCGGCTGATGTAAACCCCGTCCCTGGACACGAATTCTTCGTAGCGGTTCAGGTTGATGGTGGGCACGGTGTATTTAGAGCCGTATCCTCGCCCGCGGCCGGGAGTGGAGAGCATGCTGAAGGGGTGTCCCAGCAGGTGCCG
Organism: Terriglobia bacterium; assembly: GCA_963758435.1. Taxonomy (GTDB): domain Bacteria; phylum Acidobacteriota; class Terriglobia; order Terriglobales; family Acidobacteriaceae; genus JAIQFF01. The sequence continues at coordinate 152,796 of CAVWVN010000004.1, forward strand.
GACGCGGCTGATCCGACCCTCGCTCAGCAGTCTGCGGACGTGGCTGCTGGAGACGGGCTCGCCGCGTAGTTTCATTTCCGGATACACCTTTACCTCGAAGCCCATCTCGCGTCCGAACTCGGACAACATGTTCACATTGCCTGCGGCCTTATGTCCGAAATGGAAGTTGTAGCCTTCGTGTACCTCGCGGGCATGGAGCTGTTTCCTGAGTATTTTTTCCGCGAACTGCCGTGGAGTCATCAGCGAGAGGTCGCGTCCGAAAGGCAGGAGCAGCACTGCATCCAGGCCGCTGGCCTCGAGCAGGCGAAGTTTCTCCGGGGTGGGCGTGATCAGCTTGAAACCGGAATCGGGCTTCAAAATGCGGACGGGGTGGGGCTCGAACGTGACCGCCATCGCCTTGGCGCCCTGTTGCCGGGCACGGTCCACGATCTCTTTGAGCACGTGGCTGTGAGCGCGGTGGACCCCGTCAAAGTTTCCTATGCTTACCAGGGTCGGGCCGAAGTTCGCCGGAACATCTTCGAGTTTGTGGAAGACATACATTCAGGGCAGCCTCTGGCTGGCTCAATCCAAATCCAACGCTGGGTCACCAATACGGGTCAACCCAAAAAACTCCTTTGCGACCTTGGCAGTTAAATGTTTTCCTTCCTAAATCTCAAATTCCAGTTTCATCCCATCGTACGAGAGCTGCACATGCGGCGGCAGCGACGCGTTTGTCTCCGCATGCGGCAGATCGTGGCAAATATGGGTAAAGAATGCGCGCTTGGGCTTGACTCGTTCCACAATGCGCAGCGAATTCTCCACCGTCGAATGCGTGGGATGGGGCTTGTGCCGCAGCGCATCCAGAAACAGGATGTCGAGATTCTGTAGCTGTTCGAAAGCTGCTTCAGGCACGGAACTGTGATCGGTAAGATAGGCGGCCGATCCGAAGCGAAAGCCGTAGATTTCAGTCTCTCCGTGAATCACGGCCACCGGTTCGAAGCGTGCGCCGAACAATTCCAGCGGCCCCTCCAGGGACTTGAGTTCCACCTGGGGCAGTCCGCCAAACTTGTAATCGGCGTCAAAGATATAGCGGAACATGTTGCGGACGAAGGCAACTACGTCGGGACGGGCATAGAGCGGCAGCCGTCCGGGTTTGTGGCGGAAGCTCAGCGGGCGCAGGTCGTCAATGCCAAGAATATGGTCGGCGTGAGCGTGAGTGTAGAGCACCGCGTCCAGGCTGCGTATATTTTCGCGGATGGCCTGCTCGCGAAAATCGGGCGTGGTATCGATGAGCACGCTTCGCCCAGCGTACTCAATCAATACGGAGGGCCGGGTGCGGCGGTCACGCGGGTCGGAAGAGCGGCAGACGGCGCAGTCGCAGCCAATGGTGGGCACGCCCATGGACGTGCCGCTCCCCAGCACCGTCAGCGTGGCTTTCATCGTTTCGCAGGATTTGCGCCGGCGGCCTGCGGCGGACGGGACAACGCGTTGGTGACCTCCACATAGGCCATGCGCAACTCGTAAAGACAGTTCTGTAAGAAGTTTTCTTCCGCCGGGGTGAGGTTGCCCTTGGTCTTTTCCGCCAGCAGGCTGAGCGTATCCACGGTCTGGCGCGCACCCAGGAGATCGATGCGCGGCTGCCCTCTCTCCTCCTGCATGAGCCCGAGTTGCAGCATGGCGGTCATATAGAGGGAGGCCATGAAGCGCTCGAAGGTCATCTCCATCTCTTTCGCGGAGTGGCCGCTGAGTTCGACCCGGGCATCCAGTTCCTTAGCCGATTTGCTGTAGGCATCGGCCTGCTGCTTCTGTTCCGCCGCGGTTGGACTCGGCGGTATCGACGGATCCAGCGAGGATGCATCCAGCGGCGAAGGCTGAGCCGTGGCGGGCCGTGCTTCTTCGGCCGCCGGCGCAGCCGGTTTCGAGGTCGAGACTTCTTCGCTGACTTCCTGACGCAACTCACCTTCGGGCGTGAACAGCCGCCGGTCGGTTACGGTAAAGCTTTCCTGTTTTTTCTCAGCCATGGTTCTTTCCTTGGATTACTTGAACCCTTCCGCGAACGGCAGGCTGGCGACGAAGGCAGGCCTGCCGTCAGCCTCGACTTGTTTGCCGGGTGTCGCTACTTCGCGGCGGATGTAGCCGAGCGCGACCCTGTGTTCGCCGCCGGCGAGGGGCAGGGAAGCGGCGCTGGTGATTTCGCCAACGTCCTTGCCTTCCACCTGAATCCTGCTACCAATAGGGGGCAGCGGCCCCTTGACTTCGAAACCGGTGAATTTGCGGCGCACCTGGCCGCGCGAGCGGATGCGCTCAACGATCTCCTGGCCAACGTAGCAGCCCTTGGAGAAATTCAAAGCGCGCTCCTGCTCGGTTTCCTGGGGCAAGTCACGCTCGCGGATGTCGGCGCCATAACGCGGAATCCCTGCAGCCACACGCAACAGGTCGAGCGCCGTTGTCCCCACGGGCCTGGCCCCGGCTTTCACCAGGGCTTCGTATCCGTGCTCCACATCGGCTGGTGACAGCCACAATTCGAACGATTCTACCCGCGGGTTATCACCCCGGATGAGGGTCGCGGCAGTTTGCCGCCAATCGACTTCGACAAATTGCAAAGGCCTGAGGTCGGGCACGGCAAGCCCCGCTGCTTGTAACGCATCCCGGGACTTTGCTCCCGCGACTCCTATGGCTGCCAGCTTCTCGTTTGCCACTTCGACGTCGTCCATGATGATGTATTTGTCGAAGACGGCGAGGATTTTCTCCAGCTGCGACTGGTCGGTATCGATAATCAGCGACTCTCCCCGATTGTAGGCGTACAGATCACCCAGGATGTGCCCTTGGGGATTGAGCAGGAAAGCGTAGACGCCCTGTCCGGGTGCGAGATCGCGGATATTGTTGGTGACCATGCCGTTGAGCCAGCGCACGCGATCGCTGCCGGTGAGCGAAATCTTCGCACGTGAACGGAGGTCGTAAACTCCAGAAGCAGAGACCAGAGCCCGAAATTCGGAGCCCACATCACCCCAATCGGTCCGCGCTGCAACCGTGGCTGAAGGGGCTGCGTCCAGGCTGTTTTGTTGTGCGGTCACGCTCATTTTCCTGTTGTACTGATTATAGCGCTCCCCTGGAGCGCGGGCATCTCCGCCCGTGTTTGCTGCAAGACTGGCGGGATGCCCGTCCTCCAGCTTCTTTTCTTTGCGCACCGCTGACTGAGTTGATAATCTTCCATACCGTGAGCCCAAAAAAGCGGATCGCCATCATTCCTGGAGACGGCATTGGCCCCGAGGTCATTGCTGAGGCCGTGAAAGTCCTGGAGGCTTCCGACGCCGACGTCGAGATGACCCAGTTCGACTGGAGCGCCAATCGTTACCTGGCTGACGGGGTTACGGTCCCGCCGGACGGTTTTGCCATGCTGGAACGCGATTTTGACGCCATCCTGCTGGGTGCCTTCGGCGATCCCCGCGTGGCGACGAATATCCACGCGAAGGAAATCCTGCTGGGCATGCGCTTCAAGATGGATCTTTACGCCAACGTGCGGCCAGTGCATTTGTTGGACGCGTCGCTCTGCCCACTAAAGGGAGTCGAACCCAGGGACATTGATTTCGTCGTGGTGCGCGAAAATACCGAGGGGGTTTACGTCGATGCCGGGGGCGTGTTCAAGCCGGGCACTCCGGACGAGGTCGCGGTGCAGGAGGACATCAACACCCGCAAGGGCGTGGAGCGCGTGGTCCGCTATGCCTTTGAATATTGCGAGCGCCACAAGAAGCAGGATGGGACTCCGCGGCGGCAGGTGCTCATGTGCGACAAATCGAATGCCATGACCCACGCCGGGGGATTATGGCAGCGGGTGTTCAGGGAAGTGAGCCGCGAGTACCCGCAGATCCCTCCGCAGCACATGTATGTGGACGCGCTCTGTACCCAGATGGTTCGCGATCCGCGACAGTTCGACGTGATCGTTACCAACAACATGTTTGGCGACATCATCACCGACCTGGCCGCCGGGCTGCAGGGCGGACTGGGCATGGCCGCGAGCGGGAATATTCATCCCGGAAAGACGTCCATGTTCGAGCCTGTCCACGGCTCCGCCCCGCCCATCGCAGGAAAGAATATTGCGAATCCCTTGGGCGCGATTCTCACGGCGGCGATGATGCTGGCGCATTTGGGCCTGGCCCGGGAGGAGGAGAAGATTGAGGCCGCGGTGCTGGAGGCGGTGCAGCAAAAGAAAACCACACAGGATGTCGGAGGCGGTCTGGGAACGCGGGAGGCGGGGGATTGGGTGGCAAAGCGGGTCGCAGGCTGAGTACCCACAGAGGCTAAAGCTGCTTCCCTTCCGGCTCTGTTGTACGGCTGAAGACGAGTGTGGGTCGGACACTCTTGTCCGACGCTTTTGACGTTGACTGTGTAAACTCGACCAAGTCTAAATCAAATTCAAAGGCGTCGGACAAGAGTGTCCGACCCACACTCCGGTCACACGGGAGGCCGAAGCTTCCCCCCAGTGAGCTGTCCAATTCCGGTCGATTGTTTGTTGCAGGTCAACCCCGCTGCCCGGTCAGCAGGGCCAGTTCGCGCCATTTCCAGTGGCAATCGACATCGCGAAATCCGATTTCCCGCAGCCATTGCAGCTGGGTGTCGAGGGCCAGCAACTGGTTGGAAGGGTCTTCGGTCTCGCTTGCGCATCCGATGTGCCGCAGGAACTCCTCGTGAAGGTCGGGCGTTGCCGAGGCTACATGCTCCAGGTTGCAAAACACCCCTCCGGGGCTCAGCCGCGCATAAATCTCCGCGTAGAGTGATCGCTTGCGTTCGTGGGTGAGATGATGGATCGCAAAGCTCGACACTACGGCGTCAAAGCTGCCTGACTCGGGAAGGGGATTCTCCAGATTGTGGGCCACGACCGTGACCAAGCGATCGCCGGCAAAACGTTGGCGTGCGGCGTCCAGCATTGTTGGGGAAAAATCAATCGCCACAGCGGTCGCGCCGGGATGAGTCAATTTGACCAGGGCCAGCAGACGTCCGTCTCCGGTTCCGAGATCGAGAATCCGGTGAGCCGATGCAGGGATGAATTCCAGAAGAGTGGATTCACCTTCAACCCGGTGCGGGATGGAGTCGGCGCGGCCCAGGTAGTCAAGCGCATGTTCAGTTGAGGCCCAGAGATTAACGCTCATCTGAAAAGTATAAACTCATAGCAATGGCTAAATTGAAGATGGGTGGCAACCTGCCTCAGGCGTCGATCCCGGAAATTGCCTTTCTTCTGTTGCTGTTCACCCTGTCTGGGCACGCCCAGGCGGGACTGCGGACGGGAGAGCCGGAAGCTGCGGGCAAGTCGCTCGCCACCACACAACCGGCCACACCGGCTACCACTACTCCCACCACTGCTGAAGAGCCCAAGATATCGCTGCAGGAGGCGGAGAAGCTCTTTCGCTCAGTGGACGAGATTCTTCGGTTTGCCAGCCAGGACACGTTGTTTCCCATCAAGCACGAGGTGAAGCGGCAATTGGTCAGCCGCGAAGAAGTGGAGAGCTACGTCAGCAAGCACACCAGCGAGGATGAAGACGCCAAACGTCTGCGACGCTCCGAATTGGTGCTCAAGAAATTCGGACTGCTGCCGCGAGACTTCGACCTGGAAAAATTCCTTCCCCTGCTGCTAAAAGAGCAGGTCGCGGGATACTATGACCCGAAGACCAAGACGGTCAACCTTCTCGACTGGCTGGGAGCGGACCAGCAGAAGCCGGTTCTGGCACATGAACTGACCCACGCGCTGCAGGACCAGTCTTTCAACCTTGAAAAATATATGAAGCCGGTGGATTCCGACCTGGCGAAGAAGAAGGAAATCACCGCACAGGACATCGAGAATGATGAGGTCAGCACCACGCGGCAAGCTGTGGTCGAAGGCCAGGCCATGGCCGTGCTCGTGGACTACATGCTGGAGCCCGTGGGCCTGTCGCTGAAGAATTCGCCACAAGTGGTCCAGGGTCTGAAGGACGGCATGCTGGCCGGGACGCCGGACTCGGTGCAATTTCGTAACGCGCCCATATACATGAAGGAGGCGCTGACCTTTCCCTATCGCTACGGTATCGACTTTATTGCCGAACTGCTGATTAAGGGCGGGAAGGAAAAGGCCTTCGCCGAGCTTTTTCGCAACCCTCCGCGCACCACGCGGCAGATTATGGAGCCGCAAACCTATCTTTCAGGCGAGCGCCTGGAGCCCATGCACATGCCCGACCTGCGGCAGATCTTCAAGGAATTCGATCGCTTCGATGTGGGCGCGGTCGGTGAGTTCGATGTGGCCGTACTGATCGACCAGTATGCTGGATCTCCAATTTCGAACCAGCTGTATCCGCACTGGCGAGGAGGTTATTACTATGCCGTGCGGCCCAAGGGCGATCCCGCCGCACCGTTGGCGCTGCTCTACACCTCGCGCTGGTCTACCCCAGAAAAGGCGGCGAATTTTGCCGCGATCTATGCCGCCGGGCTGAGCAAACGATACCTGCATGTGAGCGACGTGTCCGAAGCGGGCAAGGCACCACCGGTGGATACGACCGCATTGGACCATTTGACCGGCAGGCGGGCCTGGATGACTGAAGATGGGCCGGTCGTTATCGACGTGCAGGGCGACACCGTCATGGTCACTGAGAGCCTGGACCAGGGCACAACCGACAAGGTCGAACAGGAAGTATTTGGAGTGGTCGCAGCGGCAGCCCAATAGGCTTTGACTGTGTGGCTCCGACCCAGTCCCACACACTCGCCCTGTATAATCACCACTTTGTCACCCAGCTTTGTCGGTCGATAGGAGACCTTTGCCACAAGCAGAAATTGGAATCATTGGCGGCAGCGGGCTGTACTCGATGCCTGGCCTGACCAAAGTCAAAGAGGTACGGCTGAAGACACCCTTCGGCAAGCCCTCGGACGCCTACGTTCTGGGCACGCTGGAGGGCCGAAAGGTCGCATTCCTGGCGCGTCACGGACGGGGTCACCGCATACTCCCCACCGAGCTCAATTTCCGGGCCAACATTTACGGCTTCAAACAGCTGGGCGCGGAACGAATCGTTTCCATCTCCGCTGTGGGGTCACTGAAAGAAGAGCATAAGCCGCTGGAGTTTGTGATCCCCGACCAGTTTTTTGACCGCACCCGCCACCGCGTGGACACGTTCTTCGGAAACGGCATCGTGGCCCACATTTCCTTTGCCGACCCCATCTGTCCTCAACTAGCCCAGGCCGTAGAAGGTGCGTGCAGAAAAGCCGGGGTTACGGCCAAGCCTGGCGGCACCTACCTGTGCATGGAAGGTCCGCAATTTTCGACCAAGGCGGAATCGAACGCCTATCGCAGTTGGGGCATGGATGTGATCGGCATGACCAACCTGCAGGAAGCCAAGCTGGCCCGCGAGGCGGAAATCTGTTACGTCACGGTGGCGATGGTCACGGACTTCGACTGCTGGCATCCCCACCATGACTCAGTGACCGTGGACCAGATCGTGGCCGTGCTGCTGAAAAATGCCGAGAACGCAACCCGGGTGGTGCGCGAGACGGTGTCGGCCATGCCCCAAGAGCGGAGCTGCAAGTGCGGGTCGGCGCTGGCGCACGCCATTCTTACCGAGCGCAGCAAGATTCCCGCAGCCACCCGCCAGAAGTTGAAACTCATTCTCGACAAATATCTGAAACCCAGGAAAGCATGAGCATAGTCGCAGTTGGATCCGTGGCGTTCGATACCATTGCCAGCCCCTCAGGGAAGGTGGAAGGCGTTCTGGGCGGGGCGGCCACATATTTTGCATTGGCCGCCAGCTATTTCACTGATGTGCGTGTGGTCGCGATTGTGGGCGAGGATTTCACCGCCGAGCACGAAAGTGTCTTAAAGAAGCGCGGTGTGGACACGCGCGGCATCGAACATGCCAAAGGGAGAACATTTCGCTGGGGCGGGCAGTATCTTGACAATCTGAATGAGGCCAAGACGGATTTTACCGACCTCAACGTGTTTCAGAACTTTCAGCCCCACATTCCTGCACATTATCAGGACTCGCAGTTTCTGTTTCTGGCCAACATCCAGCCCGACCTGCAGGCCATGGTGCGGCGGGAGATGAAGACGGTGCGCCTGACCGGCGGCGATACCATGAATTACTGGATCAACCATGCGCGCCAGCAGTTGACCGAAACCCTGAAACTGGTGGACGTGCTGTTGATCAACGATACCGAAGCCAAGAGTTTGGCAGGAGAGACCAACCTGCCGCGGGCCGCGCTGAAAGTGCTGGCCATGGGGCCGCAGGCTCTGGTCATCAAGCACGGTGAATATGGTGCCACTATCTTCTTCCGCGAAGGCGCGTACGGTATCGGCCGCCATCCCTTTCGGGCTCCGGCGCTGCCCATCGATGAAGTCAAAGATCCTACCGGCGCGGGGGATTCGTTTGCCGGCGGCTTCATGGGCTACATCGCCTCGCAAGGTGAGCTGAGCCGCGAGGTCCTGAAGCGCTCGCTCTTCTACGGCAGCGTGATGGGATCGTTTGCGGTGGAGCGTTTTGGCACCGAGCGTCTGCAGTCGCTCACCCGGGGGGAAATTGACGCCCGCTTTCAAATCTTCCGCGAGCTGACTCATCTGGAATGAGCGTGCAGCCGATCCGGCGCTGGGACCAGGAAACCGCCCTGCTGGCATGGCTTGCTGCCCTGGTTTCGATTCTTTCCTTTCTGTTTTACCTCCGGCGCGGCGAAATCCTGCTCTACGGCGATGCGGTGGCGCATATCAACATTGCGCGCCGGGTTTTCGATTCCCGCACTCCGGGCCTGCTGCAATTGGGGACCGTCTGGCTGCCCCTGCCGCACCTGCTGATGATTCCGTTTCTGCTCTCGAACTTGATGTGGAAGACGGGAGTGGGCGGATCGATTCCGTCGATGGCCGCCTACGTCTTAGGCGCGGTCGGGATTTTTCGCCTGGTGCGCGACGTCCTGGGCTCGGCCTCATCCAACACTCCGATGATCAGGTTCACCGCGTGGCTGGCCGCGATCATCTACGCCACCAACCCCAACCTGGTTTATCTGCAAGCCACGGCCATGACCGAACCGCTCTACCTGGCGCTGTTTATCTGGGCGCTGGTGTACTTCAGCGAATTTGTGCAGGAGTGCGGTAATCCCGGACGGGACAAGCCCGATAAAAATGTTCAGACGTCGGCCTCGTCTGCGCTCGTCAAATGCGGGATTTGTCTGGCTGCCGCCTGCCTGACCCGCTATGACGCGTGGTTCCTCGCGGTTGCCTTGTGCAGCGCCGCCCTTGCCGCTGCGCTTCGGGCCAATCGACCCAGCCTCAGAGGTTGGCTCACAAAGTTTATTCTTATGGCCGCAGCCGCCCCTGCGCTGTGGCTGGCCTACAACGCAATTGTCTATCGCAATCCGCTGGAATTTGCCAACGGACCATATTCGGCGAAGGCCATCGAGCAGAGGACGCCGGGCGCGTTCCATCCCGGCAGCCATGATCTTCGAACTGCCTTCAGCTATTTTCTGAAGTCGGCGGAGCTGAATCTCGGCGCCGAGGGCTGGCAAAAGCTCTGGCTCCTGCTGGCGCTGGCGGGAGTAATTGCGAGCCTGGCCCAGAAAAGATTTCGGGGTGAACTGTGGCCGCTGCTCCTGCTCTGGATCCCGGTGCCGTTCTACGCCCTTTCCGTCGCCTACGGCGGCGTGCCCATTTTCATGCCCGTATGGTGGCCGTTTTCCTATTACAACGTGCGTTATGGATTGGAATTGCTTCCGGCGTTCGCGGTGTTTGTGGCTCTGGTGGTTTACTTTGCCGTGAAGCTGGTACGACGCCGCGCTTTCAGGCTTTCGATGGCAGTGGCAGCCGTGATTTTCGTGGCCGCGAGCTACGGGTTGATCTGGTCAGCCCCAGTCTGCCTTGGGGAAGCCAGAGTCAACTCGCGAGGACGCGTGGCGGTGGAACGTGAACTTGCCGACTTTCTCAAGGCCCTGCCTCCGGATTCGACGCTGCTCATGTACCTGGGCGAGCATGTGGGGGCGTTGCAACAGGCCGGCGTCCCGCTGCGACGCGTGATCAATGAAGGCAACCACCGCACCTGGAAGCAGCCGGTTGACCTGGACGGATTGTGGGAACGGGCGCTGGCCGATCCCGCGCGGCACGCCGACTACGTTATCGCTTTCGAGGGCGATGCAGTTTCTACCGGAGTACAGAAGCAGGACCTTCTGCCGCTGGCGGTGATTCATAGTTCGGGAGCGCCGAAAGCGACCATCTACAGGACACGCGCCCCGTCCCGGTAATCATCTGGGTTAACTTGCGGGTCGGGAAGGCGGCGGGGGCGAAGTTTCCCGATGATAAAATCCAGCCACACAAGCTCCCATGCCACTCGTGCAACGTATCCACGATGTCCTGCTGAGCGAGATTTCATCCGCTGGGGTCTATTTGCTGCGTCTGGTGCTGGCCGCGGTGCTGGGGGGCGCGATCGGGCTGGAACGCGAGATCAAGCATCGTCCCGCCGGCCTGCGTACGAACCTATTTATCTGTCTCGGCGCCGCGCTGTTTACGCTGCTCTCGGATGCGCTGGCGGTTCGCTACCTCGGCGACCACACTCGTATCGCGGCCCAGATCATTCCTGGCATCGGATTTATCGGGGCAGGTTCCATCCTTCACAATCGGGGTAGCCTGGTCACCGGGCTGACGTCGGCGGCTACCCTGTTCGTGGTCGCCTCAGTCGGCATGGCAGTGGGCGGCGGGCTTTACCTCACGGCGGTTTTTGCCACCGTGCTCATCCTGGTTTGCTTGTTCCTGCTGGGAAATGCCGAGCAGAAGCTCAATCTTAAGCTAACCATTAATTGTTACGAGGTGACCGGCCGCAACGCCGACGACATGACGTCGGAAATCAATGCCGCGCTGGAGTCCATCCACGCCATGATGGCGAACGTCCGGATGGCCGAGACCCGGAATCATGTGCGTCTTCAGTTTGAGCTGGAAGGAACGCGCAGGGAGCAGGAGATAGTGCTGCAGGCCCTGAAGCATTCTCCCGTGCTGGAGAGTGTCGTCCCTCTGGGCCCGGTGCAGACCGAATGACGCCCCCGGATCGAGCCATTCCCTTCGTAAAGGCGAATGCCTGCGGCAATGACTTCCTGATTATTGATGGCATGTATGTCCCGCCCGATGTCGTGGCGTTCTGCAAACGCATCTGCGACCGGCATCGCGGCGTGGGCGCAGACGGCGTGGAGTGGCTTTTTCCCGTCCCGGACGCAGACACCCGCGCGCAACTGTTCAACGCCGACGGCTCGGAAGCAGAAATTTCCGGCAATGGCACCCGCTGTGTGGCCGCCTACCTTTGCTCGGAACGGGCGGGGGAAAGGTTTGCGATTCGCACTGGCGCCGGGATCAAGCATTGCGAACTTCTCAGTCGCAACGAAGCCCGGTATGAGTTCGAGACTGCGATGGGCGAAGCGCAGGTCGGAGACGAGATCGTGACCCCAGTGGCGGCTGGGGAGGTGCGTGGGATTCCGGTCTCCATGGGAAATCCGCATTACGTGGTGTTTGTGCCGGAATTTCCTCCGGCATGGCAGTCTGAGGCGGCCGAAATCGGGCGCCATCAGGGCTTCAAGCAGGGGATTAATGTTGAGCTGGTAGCCATTAAAGGTAAAGATAACCTGGAAGTCAGGTTCTTCGAGCGCGGGGTCGGGGAGACCCAGTCTTCGGGAACCGGTTCGTGTGCCGCCGCGGTGGCCGCCATCGCCACCAGGCGCGTCCAGTCTCCGGTCCGGGTTCACGCCCCGGGCGGAGTGCAGACGGTGCGCTGGGAGGGACAGGTTTTTCTTCGGGGCCCGGCGGAACTGGTGTGCTGCGGTGAGTTTTTCGTTTAGGGTCGGGTTTGGCGTTCACGGTTAAGATGGGATACAGATGCCTTTGCCTCCAAAAGTTGCGCGCATCAAGCCAGCGGCGCTTCGACCCGGCGACACCGTCGGCATCGTGGCCCCGGCCAGTAACGTCAAGCCCGAACTGCTCGAAGCGGGCTGCGCGGCCTTGCGTGACCTGGGATACAAGCCCTTCTATTTTGACTCTATCCTCGAGCGCGATCTCTACTTTGCCGGTTCGGCAACCCGGCGCGCGCGCGAACTGGAGGAAATGTTTGTCCGCGACGAAGTCCGGGCGATCGTCTGTGCCCGGGGGGGATACGGCGCGAACTATCTGCTGGGCATTCTCGATTTGAAAAAGATCAAGGCGCATCCCAAGATTTTTGTTGGCTACAGCGACCTCACCACTCTTCTGACCTACTTCGCAGATGCGGCCGGGTTGATTACCTTTCACGGCCCCATGGTGGCCAAGGATTTTGCGCACGCTGACGGCATCGATCAGGCTTCCTGGGAGCGCGCGTTACATGGGTCTTCGGAATGGGCTCTGGACCTCGATTCCGATGTGCAATCGCTGGTTGTGGGGGCTGGGGAGGGAATTCTCTACGGTGGATGCCTCTCCATTCTGGTGGCTTCTTTGGGCACGCCGTATGAAATTCGCACCGCGGGCACGCTGCTGTTTGTTGAAGATGTTGCCGCCAAACCTTTCCAGATCGACCGCATGCTCATGCAGTTGAAGCTGGCGGGAAAACTGGCCGATATTCGAGGCATCATCTTTGGTGAAATGCTGGATTGCGTCCAGACCAGCGGTAAAGACCAAAGCTATACCCTTGAGGAAGTTGTGATGCGCGTAGTCGGAGACCTGGGCGTGCCGGTGGCTTACGGCTTGCGCTCTGGACATGTTTCCGGTCCTAACATCACCTTGCCTTTTGGCGTGCGCGCGGTATTGGACGTTTCAGCCGGCGGAGTCAAGCTTAAAATGCTGGAACCGGCCACGACGGCGGCAGTTTCCTCACGGTCTGTGGGATGAAGGCAAGACGAGAATAACCACGGAGGGCACCGAGGACACGGAGTGTTCCCGGCCAAGAACATATGGCAACAAGCCTATGAGCAATCGCAAACATATCCACCTAATCGGTATTTGTGGCACGGCTATGGCATCACTTGCCGGGATGCTCAAACAGCGAGGCTTTCGCGTGACTGGATCCGACGCCGCCGCCTATCCACCCATGTCGGAATTCCTGGCCTCGCTGGAGATTCCGGTCGCCCAGCCCTTTGCTGCGGCCAATCTGGAGCCACAGCCAGATATGGTCGTGGTCGGAAATGCCATCTCACGCGGCAACGTTGAACTTGAACATATTCTCGACCAGCGCATTCCGTTCTGCTCGCTGCCGCAAATTTTGCACGAAGAATTCCTGCGCGGCAAAGAAGTGCTGGTTGTAGCCGGGACTCACGGCAAGACCACAACCACTTCGATGCTGGCCTGGATCTTTCACAGCGCCGGGATGCAGCCTTCGTTTCTCATTGGCGGGATCGCGGAAAATTTCGGCAGCAGTTTCCAGTTGGACGAGGGCAAGCACTTCATCCTCGAGGGCGACGAATACGACACCGCGTTCTTCGACAAGGGGCCGAAGTTTCTCCACTATTTTCCCGATGCCATTGTCCTGACGTCGGTGGAGTTTGATCACGCCGACATTTACAAGGACCTTGATGCCGTGGAAACGGCGTTCAAACGCCTGGTCAACCTGGTGCCGGGGCGCGGGCGGATCGTCGCACTGGATACAGGCGAGAGTATCGAACGCTGCCTGGCCAAGGCGTTTTGTCCGGTGGAGCGTTACGGAAGCAGCCCGGGCGCCACGTGGCGGGTGAAAGACTTACGGCTGGATACTACTCGCACCTCGTGGACCTTGTTGCGGGACGGCAAGTCCTGGTCGGACTTTGAATTTGCTCTGGCGGGGGAATATAACGTGCTGAACGCAACCGCGGCCGCCGCGCTGGCCTCTGGATGCGGGATTCCCAAGGAGCAAATCGCCGCCGCCTTGAAGACTTTCAAGAGTGTGAAACGCCGTCTGGAGGTGCGGGCGCAGGTGAACGGCATCACCATCATCGATGATTTCGCGCATCATCCCACGGCGATTGCGGGCACGCTCAAGGCGCTGCATGCGCGCTATCCCGGGGCGCGATTGTGGGCGATTCTCGAGCCGCGCTCGAACACCCTGCGGCGCAACGTTTTCCAGAACGAACTGGCCCGCAGCCTGGCGGTGGCGGATGAGATTGTTGTGGCGAACGTATTCAAATCGGAATCGATCCCTGTGAACGAGCGCATGGATGTGGCCGCTCTCGTGGCCGACGTGCAAAAGCAGGGACGGCACGCGCGCATCGTCGCCGACGCCGATGCCATCGTGCAAACGGTAGCGCCCGACATGCGGCCAGGAGACGTCGTGGCCATTCTTTCCAACGGCGGCTTTGGGGGCATTTACGAAAAGCTGCCCCAACGTCTGAAATCGATTGCCGGAGGCGCTTCGGGCAGCCATTCGCTGAAGGCGTCCGCCAAGGCGTGAGTCTCTCGTCCAGACCGCGCCTCACCCTTACTTTGATCTGGTTCGCTGCGCTCGTGGCGTTACCAGCGAGGGCCCAGAATTCCCAGCCTTCGTCGCACTCGCCGGTGCGATACATCGTTTCGCTGGCCAACCGCACGGAGCACTTGGTCGAAGTAAGAATTCTCCTCGGTCCCGGCCCATCCGAACGCGATCTGCAACTGCCGGTGTGGAATGCGCTCTACCAGGTGCGCGATTTCTCCCAGTATGTGAACTGGGTGCGGGCCAGAACCGCCGATGGGCAGGCGCTTTCGATGCAGAAGACGGACAAGACGACGTGGCGCCTCGGTGGCGCCGCCCAGGGCGCGGAAGTAGAATACGAGATTTTCGCGGACCAATCCGGCCCCTTTGGAGCGCAGCTGAATCCGCAGCACGCCTTCTTCAACCTGGCCGAGATCCTGATGTATCCGCTTGAAGGCCGTGATTCTGCTGTGGAGGTCTCGTTCACCAGCCTGCCTGCGGAGTGGCACGTCGCGACCGCGCTGCCGGCATCAGGGGATGGCTTCGCGGCGCCGGACTACGATCACATGGTAGACGCTCCGGTTGAAATCGGCGCCTTTCAGGAGTCTGACTTCGACGAAGCCGGCGGACACTATCGCGTCATCATAGATTCCGATCCTTCGGCTTACGACATGCCGAAAATCGTTGCCGTGCTGCGGCGGCTCGTCTCCTCGGCCACGCTCTGGATGGAAGATCGGCCATTCCAGACCTATCTGTTTTTCTATCATTTCCGAGCGGGGGCGCCGGGCAACGGCATGGAGCACGCCAACGGCACCGCCATCGATTTCAGTCTGGAAACCTTGGCCAACAATCCCCAGGCATTTGAGGGCCTGACGGCCCATGAATTTTTTCACTTGTGGAATGTGAAGCGGATCCGGCCCCAGTCGCTCGAGCCTGTTGACTACACAAAAGAAAACGACACCCGGGCTTTGTGGTTCAGCGAAGGGACGACGACCACGGCGGCGAACATTATTCTCCTGCGCGCCGGTCTGCTGGATCAAACACGTTACCTCAAGGGCCTGGCAGCAGAGATTGGCGAACTCGAGCAGCGTCCGGCCCATCTCACTCAGTCGGTGGAAGAGTCCAGCCTGGACGCGTGGCTGGAAAAATACGACTACTACCGCTTGCCCACGCGCAGCATCTCTTATTACAACAAGGGAAACCTGCTCGGCGTACTCCTCGACCTGCAGGTGCGTGAGGCGACCCACGACGCTGCCTCGATTCGCGATGTCTTTCATTGGATGAATGAAAACTACGCGCGGAGAGGAAAGTTCTTTTCTGATACCGAGGGAGTGCGCCGTGCCGCCGAAGCCGTCAGCCATGCCGACCTGGGATGGTTCTTCCAAAAATATGTTGCCGGCACGGACGAAATTCCGTGGGACGATTTTTTCAAGAGTGTGGGACTGCACCTGACGCGGCGGGCAACTGCGGTTGCCGATCCTGGGTTCGTGGCCACGCGCAACTTCGACGCGGCACTGGTCGTGTCTGCCGTCACGCCGGGAAGCCCTGCCGAGTCTGCCGGCCTCGCCGTGGGAAATTCGATTCTGGAGATCAACGGGCAGAAAGCTGATCGCGGGTTCAGCGGGCGCGCGGCAGAAGTTCGGCCCGGTGACACGCTACGCCTCCGCGTTCGCAGCGCAGCCGGTGAGCGCGATTTGCACTGGAAGATGGGCAGCCGTGAGGAAATTGAACTGCAGCTGACTGATCTGGACAGGGTCACGGCCGAGCAGAAGGCTCGCCGGGTGGCATGGCTGAAAGGCGAATCGCAGGCGGTAGGAGCAAGCCGCCCATGATCCGCACCGTCGTCATGCTGGTGTTCTGGGGTGTGGCGCTTCCGCTGGCGGCACTGATTTGTTTTCCCTGGACCTTTCTTACCGGGGACATTCGCTTTCTATACCGCGTAGCCATGGGGGCTGCCTCAATGGGAGCTCGCCTCGCGGGAATACGGGTGCAAACCATCGGACTGGATCGGCTCGATCCCAAACGCACTTACGTATTCATGTCGAACCACGTATCCAACATCGATCCGCCCATCATGCTGCCGCTGATTCCGCGCCGCACCTCGGTCATGGCGAAGAAAGAGCTGTTCGACTATCCCCTTCTTGGGAAAACCATGAGGCTGGGTTCGCTGGTTCCGGTCGATCGTGGAAATCGTGACGCGGGCATCTCGGCGGTTCGGGCCGCAGCCGCCGTCTTGCGCCAGGGCATCAACATGACCATCTACGTCGAAGGCCATCGTTCCTATGACGGTAAATTATTGCCCTTCAAGAAAGGCCCGTTCTATCTGGCCATGGAGTGCGGTGTGCCCGTCGTGCCTGTAACTATTTCGGGTTCGCATTACGTCATGCCCAAGGGCAGGTTTGCCATCAAACCGGGGACTGTCACTCTGAACTTCCACCCTCCCATTGAACCGGAAGCCTTTGGCAGCCGCGAACAATTGATGGAAAAGGTCAGAAGAGCGATCGATAGTGGTTTGCCGGGGGAGATGCAGGAAGAGCGAGTTTCCACTGCTCCCTCGGTGCCCTCTGTGGCTAATCCTTTGACGCCTTAGCCCGCACTGCCCGCGCTATCTCGGGCAGCCTGCTGAGCAGGGCCGAATACTTCAGCCACAGCTTGTGATCGACGGCCGGTGCGCCGCTGACAATCGCACCCGCTTCAATGTCACCCGCCACACCGCTCTGCGGGGTGACGATGGCGCCATCGCCGATCTTGCAATGACCGACCACGCCTACCTGTCCGGTCAGAATCACGTTGTTGCCCACCTCGGTCGACCCGGCCAGTCCTACTTGTGAAGCCACCAGCGAATGCTCTCCGATGCGGGAGCCGTGCCCAACCTGCACCAGATTGTCGATCTTGGTCCCGCGGCCGATGCGGGTTTTTTCTACACTGGCCCGGTCCACGCAGGAATTAGCCTGGATTTCGACGTCGTCTTCGATTACGACCGGCTCGGGTTGCAGGATCTTGTACCAGTGGCCAGTGTCGTCCTTGGCGAAGCCAAAGCCATCGGCCCCGATGATGGCGCCGTTCTGGAGCAGCACGCGGTTGCCGAGCCGGCAGCCTTCCCTTACCACGGCATGGGCGTGGGCAAAGAAGTTGTCTCCGATTCTGGCCCCGCGGTATATAACCACGTGCGCCAGCAGCACCGCGTTCCGGCCGATTTCGACGTCCTGATCGATAACCACATAAGGCCCGAGGTGCGCCCCTTCGCCGATCTTCGCTGAAGCATGCACCACGGCAGTCGCATGCACGCCGGGCTCATAGCGCGGCGGCTGGGAGAAAAGTTCAAGGGCATGCGCGAAAGCCAGATAAGGGTTAGTGCTGCGCAACAGGGCTGTGGAAACGGCAGGGAACTCCTCGGTCACGATCACGGCGGAAGCCCGGGTAGTCCGTGCCGCGCCGGCATACTTGGGATTGGCCACGAAAGTGAGTTGTCCGGGGCCCGCGTCCTTGATGCCGGCAACGCCGGTAATTTCGATGTCCGGCGAACCATTCTCCAGCCGGGCGTTGAGGGCAGTAGCAATCTGAGCGAGTTTCATAAGCTTTGTCCTGAGCTCGTAGGCAGACCCGTGATTGTACCGGAGGCAGAGGGGCCGGTAAGTGTGGGGACGGGTCTCTGACCCGTCCAGCCGAGCAAGGCTCGGCCTGTTTTTTTGAAATCACCCTTAAGTTGAAGCCGAGCTTTGTTCGGCCGGACAGCCGGGGGCGGCTGTCCCCACGTGGGCATCGTGGCTATCAAAACAGCCGAGCTGCAATCGTCCCGGACGGGTCAGAGACCGTCACCACACGAGCAAGGAGACTCACACCAGACCGAGGAGCGAGCCCACCAGGTACACCGCTTCCAGGACCGCCAGGGAAATCAGCAGGGCCTCTCGCAGCCGCGAACGCGACAGGGCAGTCTGCAATTTGCCGGGATGAGCATGTGCGGGCGTTCCCTCGAACAGGGCTGCCGAAGCTCCCGCAAAGCGGGCGAAGGAAGGCGCCTGCCCAACTCGCGCCGCGCTTGGCCGGGGCGGCGTGGCAGTAAAGTACTTGCGCTCTGCCAGCGGGACCTTGGGCAGAGTGATGAGCGAAGACCAACGCGCCAACTGCATGGACCCGGATTTCAGGTCAGCATCGACCGGGGCGGACGTCAGCTGCAGGGGAGGCAGGCGCTCCGGCGCGACCCGATCGGCCAGATTGCGCAGCAGGGAACTCCACCACATGTGTCCCATCTGGTCGCTGACCAGTTCGCCGACATCCACGGGCCTCGATTCCAGTTCCAGGGGCGGCAGGACCTCGGGGTTGATCACGTTCCCCAGATTCGTGAACACCGTCCGGTACCAGGGCAGGCTGACTGCGTCGCCGATCAGCATTCCCGTGTTCACCGGGCGTGAACTGAGCTGCAGTGGTGGAAGCTTTTCCGGGAATAGGCGATCGCGAAAATTGCGCAACAGCGACTTCCACAGCGGTCCGGTAACGCTCGAAGGGAGCAAAAGATTCAGCTCGTGATTTTCCTCGGGGTTAGCCATAACCAAATTAAGTAAGAACCTGTCTCAAAGAAACATTTGGCCGACGGTCCGGGCAAGGGCTTGTGGGCTGGGGCACACCATGTTGAGCGCCTGCGCGCCACCCCCCAGACACGACGGCCACATCAGTTTTCCTGCTAGAATGTGCAACCGAAACCGGCCCTTTCACATCTCCATAAATCCAGTCAGGGAGAATGCAAATGAAACTGCTCACATTCTTCGTCGCTTGCACAATCTTAACACTAAGCTCTGCGGTTTTTGCCCAGCAGGCATCTCCGGCTCCGGCGCGTGCCACAGAGCGCATCACCCGGGAAGTCAGGCACGAGCTGTTGATGCTGCCTTATCTCGATGTGTTCGACTATCTTGCCTATAAAGTGGACGGATATAACGTCACCCTGATGGGGCAGGTCACTCGGCCGACCTTGAAGTCCGACGCCGACAACGTGGTCAAGAAAATTGAAGGCGTTGAGCACGTGGACAATCAGATTGAAGTACTGCCTCTTTCCCCCAATGACAACCGCCTTCGCGTTCGTCTCTTTAACTCGATTTATGGCTACCCGCCCATGCAGAAGTATGCCCTGGGAGTGCAGAAACCGATCCGGATCATAGTGAAGAACGGCCATGTGACGCTCGAAGGGGTGGTGGATAACGAGACCGATAAGAATATTGCCAGTGTTCGCGCCAACAGCGTCTCTGGAGTGTTCTCGGTGACCAATAACCTGCAGGTGGTGAAACCCTGATTTTAGGGTGTCGGATCTCGGACCTCGGCGCGCCCGGCGGCTGAAGTCCGAGGTCTGAGCTCCGACGCCTGCGTCCGCCTTTCTTCACTCGCCGAACATCGGAACCTGGCGGGTGTCCGGGGGGGCTGTCTTGCGGCGGCGGTGGGTGGCCCCGATCACGGCCAATACGGTCAGGGATTCCAGGGCGGTCCGAGGCACGTAGATCCTCTGCGTGTTCGACCGCAGGTCGGGCGGATTGATCAGAAAGCCTTCGGCGGTGGTCAGGCTGAGGTCGTTGGGCATCATGCCTTCCAGCACCTCGTTGTCTTTGAATCTGAGCCGGACCCATAGTCCCTCGGTCCGCGGCCGGCTGGTGAAGGTCTTGCGGCCGGGTGATTCGAAGTCCCCGAATTCGCGGACGAAATACACCGCCTTGATGTCCTTCAGATCAATCGCCACCACGTTGCCCGAGGTGTTCAGGAGCTCGAGTTTGCCTTCGCGAACGAAATTGGCCGGGGACACGTGTCCGTTGATCGAATCCCGATCCATCTTGCGAACCACGACTTTTTTGTGGGTTGAGGGCATGGGAAGGTCAGTCGTCAGTCTTCAGTCGTCGGTCTTCAGCCAGAGTCCTGACGACTGAAGACCGGCGACTGAAGACTGTTTTCAGGCGATTCTCGCACTTTTCCGCGAAAAAGCCGACGCCTTGTACGTTCCTTGTAGCCAAACCGTTAACCTTGTGTTATTTTCTGTAGCTTGCGGCGTCCCATCTCATGTATTCTAAGCCTATTGGATAGAGTCACTTACATGAAAGCGGCCGGAGTCGTGCGCTTTCCCGGAGCGAAGCCTGTGGAAAACCCACTCTCTGCTGTGGCATACCGGATCGCGGAGCCGCGTCCTTAAGCAAGCATGGCCGATTACATATACACCATGGAAATCCGGCTGACGCCGGACCAGCAGCGCGGCGTCACCCTGGTACAAGACATCGCGCGCGCCGCCGGCATGAATATTTACCTCACCGGGGGCGCAGTCCGCGACATTATCAGCGGTTTTCCCATTCGCGACTTGGACTTCTCGGTCCAGGGCAATCCCCTCAAACTACAAAAAGACCTGGAGAAGGCCGGCGTAAAGATTGCCGGCATCGATGACGACGTAAAGGCACTGTATCTGGGACTGCCCGGCAACGTGCGCGCGGAAATCAGTATGGCGCGCCTGGAGCACTATGAAAAGGCTGGGAAGCCTCCGGTAATTTCTCCCGCCACCCTCATCGAGGACCTGCGCCGCAGGGATTTCACCGTCAATGCCATGGCCCTGTCGTTGAACCCAGGCTCGCGCGGCCTGCTGATGGACCCGTTCAACGGCGCCGCCGATATTGAGGCCAAGCTTCTCCGTGTCCTGCACAACTACGCTTTCGTCGAGGACCCCTCTCGGCTGATCCGGGCCAGCCGTTTCGCCGCGCGCTTTCACTGGCCGCTGGAGGAACGCACCCAGGCCCGTTTCGAGTCCGCCAAGGAAAATAATTACATCGAATACATCACTCACAAGGCGGTGGGCTACGAGATTGCGCAGCTGGCCTACGAAGACGACCCCCTGCACATTGTGCGCGTGCTGGAAAAGGAAGGCTGGCTCAAGGTACTGAATCCGCATTGGACCAGCGCCAAGGTGGACACAGCGCAGCTGGGACAACTGTTGAAGACCCGCCAGCAGATGACGGAGTTGGGCTATGCCCCGGATCCGGCCCCGGCCGTCATGTATTTCCTCACCGCCCGCCTCGCCGACAAAGATATTGCCGACATGCGCAAACAGATTCCGCGCAAGGACCTGGTCGAGTCCTGGCGCGAACTGGAGGACCACGCCAAAGAGCTGGCGAAACGGCTGGTGGGCAAGGAAGCTGCGACGCCCTCCCGCGCCTGGAAACTGCTCTCTGATGCCCGGCCCGAGATGATCCTGTTCCTGGCGGTCACGGCGCGTCAGCAGGCGGTGGCGCAGAAGATCAAGAGTTTCTTCACCAAGTGGCGTCAGGTGCAGCAAAAGATTCCATTGTCGGAGATGACCGAACTGCACATTACGCCCCAGTTGCCGGAGTATCCCAAAATCGCCCATGACGTGTTCATGCTCCTGCTGGATGGCAAGCTGCGCTCGCGGACCGAGACCCTCAAGTACCTGAAACCGCTCGCGCCTCCGCCTCCGCCCCCGCCTCCTCCACCTCCGCCCAAGCGGGGAAGGGCGGCCAAGGCCGCTGCGGAGGCAGCGGCTGCGGCTGCGGCTGCCGCTGCGCCAGTCGCAGGCAAGAAGAAGGGGAAGGGCACTGCCGCCAATCCAGTGACCCTGGCTGCACCCAAAGCCGAGGCGCCGAAGGTCCCGCCGGCGCAGAAGTCCGAGAAGGCCAAGATCGCAAAGAAAGTGACTGCTGCTACGAGCAAGAAGAACCAGGGTAAGAAGAAACGTTAAGGTCGCGCGGAGCCCATTCAACTTTTTTGTGATGTGAACGCTATTCAGCGTTCCACAATTCCTGCGCTCAGGTGAGGGATGAAGACACTCGGAAAGATTCTGCTGGTACTTTGCCTGCTGCTCGCGGTGGCGATCACTTTCACCATCGGCTGGCGTCCCTTCATCGGCCCCAGGGCCAGGGCCACTACCAGTCGGCAATTTGAGCGCTCTCCCGAGCGCCTGGCTCGGGGCCGCTATCTGGTTGTCGGGTTGGCGGGCTGCGAAACCTGCCACTCTCCTAAAGACTGGAAGACGCACGGCGCCCCGGACCTGCCGGGCATGGAACTGGCAGGGCAGGTCATCCCAGTGCCCGCTCTTCCGGGGACAATCGTAGCTTCGAACCTTACGCCTGATCCGGAAACCGGCGCTGCCCACTGGACCGATGACCAGATCGCCCGCTCTATCCGGGAAGGCATCGGGCACGATGGGCGCTCCATTTTTCCCATGATGCCTTACGAGGCCTATCGCACGCTCTCCGACGAGGATGTGGCCTCCATTGTGGTCTATTTGCGTTCGATTGCACCGGTACACAATCCATTGCCGCCCAGCAAGGTGAATTTTCCGGTCAACTATCTGATCCGCACTGCCCCCCAGCCTTTAACTGGGCCGGTCAACGGTCCGGCTCCACAAGCCAGTCCGGTGGAGCGTGGGAAATACATGGTCGCTATCGGTTGCGGTTGCCACACGCCTTCCGATCGAAATGGCCCGATTCGCGGCCTGGAGTACGGCGGCGGCGATGTCTTGATAGGTCCGTGGGGAGAGGTCGCCAGCGCCAATATCACTCCGGATGCAACTGGAATCAGTTACTACGACGAGGCACTCTTCATCCAGGCCTTGCGCACCGGGTATGTAAAGGCGAGAAGGCTGTCTTCCATCATGCCCTTCGGAGAATTCACTAACCTCAGCGACGATGATCTGAAGGCCATCTTTGCCTATCTGCGCAGCCTCCCTCCAGTGAAACACCGAGTGGACAACAGCCTGCCGCCAACCTATTGCAAGCTGTGCCGCCACAAACATGGCGGTGGAGACCAGAACTAGTCCGGCGCAGATTGCAGTCTGAGAACCGAGCATTCTCGCGCCTAGGGCAGGATGCCCTCGGGATGCCGGCGCCACAAGTTGCAACCTCCTGGCTTGGCCATCGCGGGCCAACGAAGATTTGACAAACCGGGGCCGCCGGCGGCGCTATAATCCCTGGCATGCGGCGCTGGTCGGCCATTGCGGCGTTGTCCACCACGTTGCTGGCGGCTCCCTTGCTGGCCCAGATGCATGGTGGGTCCCGGGGTGGAGCGTCCATGGGCGGAGGGTCGATGGGACGCGGCGGATTTTCCTCTCACGGCTCGGTCGGCTTCCGCGGTGGTGCAAGTTTCGGCTCTCCTCCGCGCCTTGGATCTGCGCCTCGGCTTGGAGCGGCGTTCGGCACCGGATTGCGCCAACCCTCTGTTCGAACTCGCGGGTCGTTCGGCGGTTTTCACCAGCCGGTTTTCGGCTCCCGGCGTTTCCATCACCGTGCTTTTTTCGGCTCAGTGTTTCCGGGTTACTACGGGTACTACGGCTATCCTACCTACTACGGCAGCGACTTCTATTCGAGCCCGGATTACTATCCGGGATACGACTATTACGGCTCGTCGTACTCCGGGTCCTCGTACTCCGCCCAGAAGGACATAGCGCAGCAGCAACAGGACATCGATCGCCTGGAAGATGAAGTAGCGCGGCTGCGGGACCAACGGGAAACGCAGCCGCAGGCGCGCGAGGCGCCGGCGCCCCAAAGCCCATCCGAGCCGACTCTCCTAGTCTTCCGCGATAAGCATACGCAGGAAGTCCAGAACTACGCGATTGTCGGTGGCACGCTTTGGATTTTCAGCGAACAGCGGGCCACTAAACTTCCGCTCTCCTGGCTGGACATCGACGCCACCACCAAGGCCAACGACGATCGCGGCGTAAGCTTCCAGGTCCCGCGCTAAATCGTTGTCGAACTGCGCTCGCCCGCCCGGACGAGGGCGTCCGGGCCTACGTGGTTTGTTCTGTGGATAAACTCTCCCTCTCTCTGGCGCAATTTCCCATTAGAATAAGAGCAAGCAAGTTCGCCACGGCGGCCCATGTCCCAATTCGTTCACCTGCACCTCCATACCGACTACTCCATGCTCGACGGCGCCTGCGACGTGGAAAAACTTGTCCAGCGCGTGAAGGAGCTGGGCATGCCCGCAGTCGCCATGACCGATCATGGCAATATTTTTGGCGCAGTCCATTTCGTGAATGCCGCGCACAAGGCGGGCGTGAAGCCGATCGTGGGCTGCGAGCTTTACATCTGCAAGAAGGACGACCACAACATCGAGCGCACTCCTCCCGACGGCGACACCTATAACCATCTGCTGGTCCTGGCGGAGAACGAGGAAGGCTACCGCAACCTGGCCCGGATCACGTCGGAGGCGTCATTACGCGGCTTCTACTACAAGCCGCGGGTAAGCAAGAAGTTTCTGGCGGAACACTCGAAGGGCCTGATCGGACTCTCGGGCTGTCTGAAAGGCGAAGTCGCCGAGCGCCTGATGGAAGAGAACTACGACGCAGCGCGGAATGCGGCCGCAACTTACAGCGATATTTTTGGTTCGAACAACTTCTTCCTCGAGATTCAGGACCAGGGCCTGGAGCAGGAGCATCGCATCCATTCCAATCTCTTCCGCCTGGAAAAAGACCTGGGCCTGCCGATGGTCGCGACCAATGACAGCCACTATCTCTGCGAGGACGACGCTCACGCGCAGGATGTGATGCTGTGTATTCAAACCGGAAAGTCCATCCAGGACACCAACCGCATGAAGTTCCAGGGCACGGACTTTTTCGTCAAAAGTCACGACGAAATGCACCGGGTCTTCAAAGATGCGCCCGACGTGCTCTCCCGCACTCTGGCCATTGCGGAACGCTGCAACATGCGTCTGGAAAAAGTCAGCAATCCGTTTCCGCACTTCGACGTACCGGACGGATATACGCTCGATAGCTATTTCGAGCAAGTGACGCGGGAGGGATTCGCGCGCCGTCTCGAGGCTTTGCGCACGGTCGGGCAGGGCACGGCGAAGCATGGCATCGCCGATTACGAGCAGCGTCTGGCGCAGGAAATCGCCATCATTCAGCAGATGCAGTTTTCCGGATACTTCCTGATCGTTTGGGACTTTGTCCGTTACGCGCGAGAGCATGGCATCCCGGTGGGACCGGGCCGCGGTTCGGCTGCCGGTTCGCTGGTTTCCTATTCCCTGCGGATCACCGATATCGATCCCCTGCAGCACGAGTTGTTCTTCGAGCGCTTCCTGAACCCGGAACGCATTTCGCTGCCCGATATCGACATGGATTTCTGCATGAACCGGCGCGGCGAAGTGATCAATTATGTCACCCAGAAATACGGCCGGGAGAATGTGGCGCAGATCATCACCTTCGGCACCATGGCGGCTAAGGCGGCGATCAAAGACGTCGGGCGTGCGATGGACATCCCCTACGCCGACGTGGACCGGATCGCCAAGATGGTCCCTACCACTCTGAACATCAAGCTCGAGGACGCGATCCGCGAATCGCCCGCCCTGCAACAGGCCTACGACAGCGAGCCGCAGGTACGCCAGCTGCTCGACACCGCACGCAAGCTGGAGGGGCTGGTGCGCAATGCCGGCGTTCACGCTGCGGGCGTCGTGATTTCTCCGCGCCCGCTGACCGAACTGGTTCCGCTGCATCGCACCAAGAACGACGAAATTGTCACCGCCTTCGACATGGTCGCTATCGAGAAAATGGGCCTGTTGAAGATGGACTTCCTGGGGCTGACCACCCTGACTATCCTCGACGACACGGTGAAACTGATCGCGCAGACCCGCGGCGAACGGATCGATCTCGCGGCCCTTCCGCTCGACGATCACGAAACCTACGAAAAAGTATTCCACAGCGCCCTGACGTCCGGCGTATTCCAGTTTGAATCCCGGGGCATGCGCGACGTGCTGCGCCGCTACCAGCCCAACACCATCGAAGACCTTACGGCCCTGAACGCCCTTTACCGCCCCGGCCCAATCCAGGGCGGAATGATCGACTATTTCATTGACCGTAAGCACGGGCGCAAGAAGATTGAATACGAACTGCCGGAACTGGAACAGATCCTGGAAGAAACGTTCGGCGTGATCGTTTACCAGGAGCACGTGATGCAGATTGCCCATCGGCTGGCCGGCTACTCGCTGGGCGAAGCCGACCTGCTGCGGCGTGCGATGGGAAAGAAGAAACCAGAAGAGATGGCCAAGCAGCGCGAGCGCTTTATCGAAGGCGCGGTGCAGCGCGGCTATCCTCCAAAGAAAATTGAAAAGATCTTCGACCTGCTGGCCAAGTTTGCCGAATACGGCTTTCCCAAGGCCCACTCGGCGGCCTACGCATTGCTCGCTTACCAGACCGCGTATCTGAAGACCCGCTACCCCGTAGAATTTATGGCTGCTCTCCTGACCTCGGTGACCGGCAACACCGATGATGTCGTGAAGTACATCAACGAGTGCCGCGAGATGGGCATTGCGGTCGAGGCTCCCGACATCAACGTGAGCGACGCCAACTTCACGCCCCATGGCAAGGCCATCCGTTTCGGTCTGGCGGCGGTAAAGAATGTCGGCCACAATGCCATCGAATCGATTGTTGCCGGACGCAAAGAACTGGGCCGCTACAGCTCGATTTACGAGTTCTGCGAGAAGGTGGAATTGCGGCTGCTGAACAAGCGCGTGCTGGAATCGCTGATCAAGAGTGGCGCCATGGATGGGCTCGGCCGCCGCGCCCAGCTCATGGCGGTGCTCGACCGCGCCATCGAGGGTGCGCAAAAGACCCAGCGTGACGCCGAGAGCGGCCAGCACGGCCTGTTCGGCGTCTTCCAGGAGGAAGAAATTTCCGCGATCCACAATAAGCTGCCCGATACGCCGGACTGGGATGAACACACCCGGCTGGCCAGCGAGAAGGAAATTCTGGGTTTCTTCATCAGCGGCCATCCCCTGGAAAAGTATCGCGACAAGCTGGACGACCTGCGGGCTCTCTCCACCGAAGAGATCGCCGCTCTCCCCAAATCCACAGGCAAGGACGAGAACATTACCACTGCCGGCATCATTACCAACCTGCGCGTACTGAAATCGAAGCGCGGCGACTTTTACGCCCAGGGGGCACTCGAAGACATGGCCGGCACAGTCGAGATGCTGGTGTTTCCCGAGGCCTATCGCAAGCTGCAGGACAAAGTGAAACTCGAAGTGCCGGTGCTGATTCGGGGCGGCGTCCGGATCGAGGAAGGCGCCAATCCCAAGCTGACGGTGAACGAGATTCTTCCGCTGGAAGACGCCAAAGTGCCGTTGCCCAATTCGCTCCGCATTCGGGTCCCGCTCGAGACCGCAAATGAGTCCACCGTGGACGCGTTACACAGCCTTTGCGCCCAGCAGAAGGGCGCAGCCAAGGTATTGTTTGACGTGGAACGCCAGGGCGATTTCATGGTGGTGATGGAGGCGGAAGGCTATAATGTCCTGCCAGACCGCAACTTCATCGCGCGCGTCGAGGAGCTGTGTGGCCGAGGCGCCGTGCGGGTAATTGACTGACACAACAGCCGGAGTGGAAGCTGGACTCGCTGCTAGGAAAAAGCACTCCGCTAACCGCTTCATGACGGGCCGTACCGAAATCTGCGGCGGATAAGAGTTTCCATTCAAAAGACTTCCAAGGTGGGGGCAAAGAACGCACCGGTGCCTAATGAAGCGCTGGTGATGGCCGGGGCCGAGTTCCTTCTCTCCATGGTGGAAGCGCGCTTGGCCAGGAACGGCGGCGGCAAAATGGAGTCTGGGGAGAAAACGCACCAGGAGTTGGAGAAGGTCGAGGAGCAGATCGCCCGCCTGCAGGCGGCAGCCGGGCCCGATGAGGCCACAAGACGCGAAATTCAGCAATTGCGCGACCGCATCGAAGCCTTACGCAAAGACATGTCAACCTCCCATTACGAGGCCTGGGACAAAACGGAGTTGGCACGGCATCCCCAGCGACCCTATCCGCTCGACTACATTGAACGCATTTTCACCGACTGGAGTGAGATCCACGGCGATCGCGGCTATGCCGACGATCCCGCCATTATTTGCGGCATGGCCCGCTTCCACGGCGAAGAAGTGATGATCGTCGGACATCAGAAGGCCCGCGACACCAAGCAAAAGGTTTACCGCAACTTCGGCATGCCGAACCCGGAGGGCTACCGCAAGGCCATGCGAATCATGAAGGTTGCGGAAAAATTTGGCCGCCCGCTGCTTACCTTCGTGGACACGCCGGGCGCGTATCCCGGTCTGGGAGCGGAAGAGCGAGGCCAGGCCGAAGCCATTGCGCACAATCTGCGCGAGATGGCGCGGCTGCAGATTCCCATCATTGCGACTATCACGGGCGAAGGCGGAAGCGGCGGAGCGCTCGCCATCGCCATCGCCGACCGGGTGCTGATGATGGAAAACTCGATTTATTCCGTGATCTCGCCGGAAGGCTGCGCCTCCATCATGTGGCGCGATCCTACGAAAAAAGCGCTTGCCGCCCAGGCCATGCGCATCACGGCCGAACACTTGCAGGAACTGGGCTGCATCGATGGCATCGTGCCCGAACCCGAAGGCGGCGCTCACATGGATCACGAAGCCGCCGCTGCCCTGCTCGATGCCACGCTGGAAAAACAACTCACCGAGTTGAAGAGAAGCACGGTGAAGGACTTGGTCGCCACCCGCTATGCCAAGTTCCGCAAAATGGCGCAATTCTTCACCGGCGATGACTAGACCGTAGCGCCGGCGTCTTTTTTGTGGGTCGGACACTCCTGTCCGACGCCTTTGACTTTTGTCCTTGAGCAGTCAAATGCGGCTCGCAAATCATACAACTTCAAAAGCGTCGGACAGGAGTGTCCGACCCACACTGCCCGGCAATGCCCGAATCCTGAATCATGGTGCTGTGGGTTCGTCTCTACCGAACACCTGAAACTCACGAATATGCGCCTCGGCCGTCGAGGACAGAATATTCAGGCGAACGCGTGAAGCCGTGACCGGCGCGAAACGGTCAATGCGTTTGTGCCCGATCGCCCGGCCGTCCACGGCCACCTTCCAGGTCTTCCCATCCCAGACCTCAATACGAAAGCGCTCCACGTGCTGTCCGTCGTTCAACCACTCCATGGTCAAGGCGCGATCAAAGGTTATCGGCTTGGAGAAGTTCACTTCCAGCACGGCATGGTGTGAGCCAGGCGGGGCCGACCAGAACGTATCGGGATCGCCGTCGAGCGCGGCCTCGGTGGCGGCAGCGGTCCGAGTGTGTCCGGCAGCGACCAGGTTGTCGGCGTAGCGCAGGCGAATGGCTGCGCCGAACTCTTCCAGCCGCTTTACGTCCGCTTCGGGCAGAAGGCCGCGCCGGTCTGGTGCCAGACCCAGCATGAGCTGGCCGCCGTGCCCCACGGATTGCTCGTAGGTGGATATCAATTCCTGCGTTGTCTTCAGGCTGGCTTCGTCATTGGGATGCCAGAACCAGTGGCCCTTGTGCAACGGAGTGTCCGCTTCGACGGGCCGCCAGCGCAGAAAGCCGTGCCGGTCGATCACGTTCCAGTTTTCGTAGGGAATGCTTCCATCCTCATTGCCCACCCAGCGTATGTCGCCGTACTCGAAAAGCCCGGTGTCCGCAAACACCAGTGTATTGGGCTGGTAAGTGCGTAGTTCCTCGATGATGCGGGGAAAGTTGTACACGTGGCCGGCGCTACCGGCTCCATCCAGCCAGAATTCAACCAGGTTGCCATAGTGCTGGGCCAATTCGCTCAACTCCGCCAGGTAGTATTTGTCGTACTCCACGGAATTGCTGTAGCGGGGCTCGTGGCGGTCCCACGGGGAAAGATAAACGCCGAACTTCAATCCAAACTTTCGCGCCGCGTCTGATACCTGCCGCACCACATCGCCCCGGCCATTCTCCCAGGGACTGCTCTTCACGCCGTAATCGGTCTGTTCCGTGGGCCACAGGCAGAAACCGTCGTGGTGCTTGGCCACCAGCACGACGTACTTCGCTCCTGCCGCCTGCACCGCGCGCATCCATTGATCAGGATCGAATTGGGTGGGATTGAATACCTGTGGGCTGGCCGTACCGTCTCCCCATTCCCGGTCCATGAAAGTATTCGGGCCAAAGTGGATGATCACGCCGAACTCGAGGTTCTGCCACTCCACCTGCTGTGGCGAGGGCTTGATCGCGGTGAAATTCTGGGCGAAAAGGGGGATGGAGATCAGTAGCCCGAGGGTTACGGCGACAATCATTCTGCTGGTGCGCGCGGTGCGCGACATGAGATACCTCGTTTCCCAATTTAGGTTGGCGAAGAGTATAGCGGGTGCAGTTTGTTTCGTCTGTGCCACAACCCACGTCCCTACGTGCCTAACCCCGGTGTTTTCCTAACTGCTAGGCTGAATTTCCTGCCGCGAATTCAAGACCCTGACTTCAGCGTTGCAGGGCGTACAAAAGTTTGCCCACAGGTTCGGGGAGTCCAAATTTGTTCTTCGCGGACCCGGTCAGCGTCAAAATTCAACGGCTGGTCTTTCTCTGCCTTTCGCTCGAGTCGCTTGTCGGATGCGGCGGATCCTTGCAGGCTTCCATGTCCGTCTGTGACCCCAACTCAGCGCCGGAAGTGTTGTCGCTGACCATACAGAACACCGGCCAGGAGACGCTGCAGAATTACCCCGTGGCCATTTCACTCGATGAAACGGTTTTCGATTTCACGATACCTAAGAATGCATCAGCTATAGCCTTATGGGACGCGACGACCCACCAGTCGATCTCAGCCTGGCTCGAGTCTTACGATGCGACGGCGGTGAAGGCTCTACTCTGGGTGAAGGTGCCCGGATTAGGTCCGCAAGCATCGCGGAGCCTGCTGTTGACCGCTGGGCATGCGGCGGGCTGCGCGGCGCCCTTATTGGACGGTTACTTGGTCTTTCCATTTTTTAGCGATGTCCATGACGTCTCCGCCTGGCATGCAACCAACCAACTCAAGATCACGGATACCGTTACTGTGGGCCCGCTGTCGATCAGCGGCCGCAGCGTGATCGAGAGTGATAACTTCTACAACGGTTTTCCAGGAGTGGCGCAGGCGGCCGGTGGCGATTTCGTTCTGGCTTACAAGAAGGGGACAAGTCTGCGGACTGTGGTGGACGAAATCCAGGGCACCCAACAAGCGTCGGTGCTGGATGATTTTGGGAACCTGATCAGCGGAATCGCCACGCTGCCGCTGGCGCAGGGAATTCCCTCGCATGCCAGCACCATCCAGATCGGCAACGACTCCACGTTGCGCGCCACTGACACCCAGCTGGATTTTGTGTTTGTGCGTCCCGCCGCACAGGTGGAACCAGTCGTGACCGTCACGCGAGTGCGCTGAGGCGGACTGAGATGTTTCTCATGCAGGTACATTGGCGCTCTCGCGCCGCTGGCTGCCGTATAATAAAAGGTTCTGCTGCATCAGCAATTGCGGGCGGAGGCACTCCGCTCCAGGGACAAGGAAGGCAAGGGAATGGCCACCACGGATGTATCTCTCCACGCTGAGAGCCGCCAACCAGAGCAACAACCAGTCGTAAATAACATGAGTATTCAGGTCGCGACCGTCAACGGGTCCGGCTCGCAGAGTTCCAACACAGTTTTGCTGCGCAGCATTTTCCAGATGGGCGTTCCAGTTTCGGGCAAGAATTTGTTTCCCTCGAATATCGCCGGCCTGCCCACCTGGTACACCATCCGGGCCAACAAAGATGGCTACATCGCGCGCAAAAAAGAAATTGATTTCGTGGTCGCCATGAATCCCGAGACCGCGGAGGAAGACGTGATGTCTGTGGCTGCGGGCGCAGCCGTGTTGTATGACGAGCCCTTGAATCTCAGCCGATTGCGCTCCGATCTGGTTTTTTACGTCGTCCCATACGACAAGCTGGTGGCGCCCGTGTGTCCCGAGGCCAAGCTGCGCAAGCTGGTCAAGAACATGATTTATGTGGGCGTGGTGGCCAAGCTGCTGGAAATCGACATGAACGAAGTCGAAAAGGCCATCCGCAAGCAATTTGCCAAGAAGGTCAAAGCGGCCAACCTGAACCTGGCTGCGGTCAAAGCAGGGTACGATTACGCTGCCGCCAACCTGGTCAAGCGCGATCCGTATTTTATCCAGCGCATGGACAAGACCGCGGGCAAGATCATCATTGACGGAAACTCGGCCGCGGCGCTGGGCTGCATGTTCGCTGGCGTGACCATGGTGGCCTGGTATCCCATCACGCCCTCGTCGTCGCTGCCCGAAAGCATGATTGACTATATGAAGCGCTTCCGCATCCGCGCCGACGGAAAAGCTACGTTTGCCATCGTGCAGGCGGAAGACGAACTGGCCGCCGTCGGCATGGTGGTGGGCGCGGGTTGGGCCGGTGCACGCGCCATGACCGCGACTGCCGGGCCAGGAATTTCGCTGATGGCGGAATTTGCCGGACTAGCCTACTACGCCGAGGTTCCGGGAGTGATCTGGGACATCCAGCGGGTTGGCCCGTCCACGGGTTTGCCGACACGCACCTCGCAAGGCGACATTCTCTCCACCGCGTTCCTTTCCCACGGAGACACCAAGCACATCCTGCTGCTGCCGTGTTCGGCGGAAGAGTGTTTCAGCATGGCCAGTGAAGCTTTCGATCTGGCCGAGCAGTTCCAGACCCTGGTTTTCGTGATGTCCGACCTCGATCTTGGGATGAACAACTGGATGGCCGACCCCTTCAAATATCCGGAGAAGCCGATCAGCCGCGGCAAGGTGCTGAGCAAAGCGGACCTGGATCGCCTGGGAGGCTTTGCCCGCTACGAAGATGTGGACGGAGACGGCGTCGGCTACCGAACTTTACCCGGCACTGATCATCCGGCGGCCGCCTACTTCGCCCGGGGCAGCGGACACAACGAGAAAGCCCAGTACAGCGAACGCCCTGACGACTTCGAACGGAACATGGAGCGGCTCAACCGGAAATTCGAAACCGCCCGCTCGTTCGTACCCCGCCCCGAAGTTGACACCGGAAAGTCAAAGATTGGGATTATCGGATACGGCACATCACATTGGGGGCTGATCGAAGCGCGCGACCAGTTGCGCCAGGAGTACAACATCGAGACCGACTATCTGCGTCTGCGCGCTTATCCCTTTACTCGCGAAGTACACGATTTTGTGAAACAACACGACCGGGTTTACGTAGTCGAACAAAACCGCGATGCCCAGATGCTGACCCTGCTCAAGATGGACCTGGAGGCTGCACTGCACACCCGTCTGCGCAGCATCGCTCACATTCACGGCCTGCCGCTCGATGCGCGCTCGGTCACCGACGAACTCATGACGATGGAGGGTAAGTAAATGGCGACCAGCACTCCCGACCGGCCGGCCCCCGCACCCAAGACCAATCGCATTGGCCTGGCGGTCCTGGATTATCGCGGCGGCAAGACCACCTTATGCGCGGGCTGCGGTCATAACGCGATTTCCGAGCGCATCATTGACGCCATGTACGAAATGGGAGTCCCGCCCGAGCGCGTGATCAAGCCCAGCGGCATTGGGTGCTCATCCAAGAGCCCGGCCTACTTCATGGGCCGTTCGCACAGTTTCAATGCTGTCCACGGCCGTATGCCATCGGTTGCCACCGGTGCGGTGCTGGCCAATCGCCACCTGATCGCCCTCGGCGTCAGTGGCGACGGCGACACCGCCTCCATCGGCGTAGGCCAGTTTGTTCACCTCATGCGGCGCAATCTGCCCATTATTTACATCATCGAAGACAACGGTGTTTACGGTTTGACCAAAGGCCAGTTCTCCGCCACCGCCGACATGGGATCGACTTTGAAGACGGGTGTGATCAACGATCTTCCACCCATCGACACCTGCGCCATGGCCATCACGCTGGGCGCAACGTTCGTGGGCCGGTCGTTTTCCGGAGACAAGAAGCAGCTCCACGCCATGATGAAAGCGGCCATCGCGCACAACGGCACCGTCATGCTCGACGTAGTCTCGCCCTGCGTGACCTTCAACGATCACGAAGGCTCGACCAAGTCCTACAAATACATGAAAGACCACGAAGAGCCGCTGCAGGAAGTCAGCTTCGTGCCCGCGTTCGAGGATATCGCCATTGACTACGATCCCGGTACCACGATCGACGTGACCATGCACGACGGCTCTCACCTCCGCCTGCGCAAACTCGAAGAAGAGTACGATCCCACCGACCGGATTAAAGCCATCACTCGTTTGAACGAAGCCCACGAAAAGGGCGAAGTCCTGACCGGCGTTTTCTACGTCAACTCCAAGACGCCGACTTTCGTCGATCTTCTGAACATGACGGAAGAGCCTCTGGCCACGCTGCCCGAATCGGCCGTGCGGCCGGGCAGGGAAGTGCTGGAACAGGTAATGGAAGAGCTGCGGTAGATGAAGTTCGGTCGGGCTTTGGGCGGCAGCAGGGCCTTGGCAGTGCAAGCGGTACTTCCCGATTTCTTCAATGTGATATATCCATCTCTCGCGTTCGCCGCACGCGTGTTATCCACCATGCCAGTAGACAGATCGCAACAATCGGGGGTAGGCACCCAGCCCTGGTCAGTCACGTCAATCATCATGAGCGCATAACCGTTAGGAAGGGGACAACGCCAAGTGTCGCCCAGACCAGCATCGCGATGATGGACGGTCTCGTTAATGACCTCCTGAAACATAAACACCATCCCAGCCCATACAAGACATAAAGAGGGGAAATAGGGTGGCGGCAAGAATCACTCTCCGGCGGTCACGTTGTGCTCCACTAGTGACAAATGACGCTGCACCTCCCAGAATCAGCGCACCGATCCCAGCGAGAATTGCTTCTGCGATCGCCCAGAACACCAAAACAACGCCCATACCCATTCTGGGGCCAGCTTAACATGTGCTCTGGGTTGAGGTAGTCAAGCATCTACACGATCGATGTCCGGATTCTCCGCGGTTCGCGCGCAGGCGACACTTCTGCAGGGCTGTTAACATCCGCTGCCAACCCTTTGCTCCGAAACAGCGTCAGAGAACCTGCGCCAATGATTGAAACGAGAACCAGACCGGCAAGCAAGACGCTGCTAATCGTGATATCACTGGTCGTGATAGCCGTCGTGGCCCTGATCGTGACTGGAATCCATCTCTCCAACCCATACCTGCGCCGGAGGGTCGTGGAGATGCTTGGCCAGAAATTCCACGCCGATGTGGAGCTCAAGGAATTCCATGTTTTCCTCTTTCCTGGAGTGCGGATCGAGGGCTCAGGACTCGCTCTCCACCATGAAGGCCGCACCGATGTTCCGCCCCTGATCTCAATCCGCGAGTTCTCTGCCCAGGCCGGCATTCTGGGACTGCCCTGGAAGCCATGGAAGGTGGATCAGGTTACGCTCAAGGGACTGATCATACAAATTCCTCCCAAGGGAGATCGAGGGAATCAGAATTGGCCAAAGGCGAAGAATATTCCCGTTCTGGTCGGAGAAATAGTCTCTGATGACGCGGAACTTCGGCTGCTGCCCAAGTCCGCCGACAAAGATGCGCATGTCTTCGCTATTCACCATCTAGTGATGCATTCGGTCGGGCTCGACCGCCCTGCATCGTTCAGCGCCCAGCTGGCCAACGCAGTACCGCCGGGAGAAATCGAGACCAAGGGAAGCTTCGGGCCGTGGAGTCCGGATGATCCCGGACAGACCCCGCTGGCGGCCGAGTACACGTTCGACAAAGCTGACCTCGGATACTTCAAAGGAATCAGCGGGATACTCTCATCCACCGGTAAATTTGGCGGCGTGCTGGAGAAGATCGAAGTAGAAGGAAAGACCTCGACTCCTGATTTTACCGTGACTCTCGGTGGCCATCCGCTCGATCTGGAGACGGTCTTCAGTGCCACCGTGGACGGAACGAATGGTGACACATTGCTGCACCCGGTAACTGCGCGTCTGCTGAATACAGTCATCATTGCCCAGGGTGGCGTGGTGAAGTCTGCTGGCAAAGACAAGAAGGGCAAGGAAATTACGCTCGAGGTGACCGTTGATAAGGGCAGGATTGAAGACCTGCTGCGGCTGGCAGTGAAGGGCGACAAGCCTCCACTGACCGGAGCCATAAACTTCCAGACAAAATTTGACCTGCCGCCCGGACAGGGCGATCTTTCTGACCGGTTGAATCTGAATGGAAGGTTTGACGTCGGGCAGGCGCAATTCACCAGCCCGGAGGTGACGGCAAAAATCGAGAGTCTAAGCCGCAAAGCGCAAGGCCAGCCGGAAAACAAAGACGCCGGCAGCAGCGTGTCCGAACTGAAGGGGGAGTTCATACTGGACAACGGTGTAATCAGTTTCAGGGACCTGACCTTTACTGTTACCGGAGCCCAGGTCGCTCTCGACGGCAAGTACGGCTTGGACCGAGAGGACCTAGACTTTCACGGCAAGCTGCGCATGCAGGCCAAGATTTCGCAGACCACCACCGGAGTGAAGTCTCTGGTGCTGAAGGTTGTCGATCCCTTTTTCCGCAAGGACGGGCAGACCGAGCTGCCTATCAAGATTACCGGCCAGCGAGAGCACCCATCTTTTGGCCTCGATCTGGGACACAAAGATAAAGAAAAAGAAAAGGGCGAGTAACGCCGGGTAAACAATGTAGCGCCGCTGTCCCGGCGGTTGTCGTGGGGCATCCCGCCCGAGGGCAAGGCTTGTCTTGCGCGAAGTCGAAGGATGCCCTTGGGACAGCCTGCGAGACGCCGCTACTCAAAACCGGCGCGGCTCGAGATGACCAAAAAAGGTGAGCACTAGGCTGCGCCGCGCTTTTTCCGTTCCGTGGACGGCTCGGTCGATTCGCCGGAATGTTCAGGGTTGCCACCCGGCTCAGGAAAATCCGTATCCGCAGATTTCAACATTGGGTCCTGGTCACGATGTCCGAGTTGACCCTTCATGGAAGTATTGTCCGGCTCTTGCGGCCTGTCCTGCTCTACGGCACCTTTGCCCCGGTCCTGATCATCGGCGAGGGCCGCGTCCAGATCGTTTCTCGAGTCAGTCATGCAGTGTCCTCATCCAGGCGCATAGTCACACTCGGCCCGGTCCGGTTAGCCTATCGCGAAACTTTTGCGTGTGGGAAGGGTTAATCCTGTAGATTTGAGGAAAAATATGAGGAGCGCGGAATGAAGCCTCTGCTACTGGTCCTTTCAACTATCATGCTCTTGACCTTGGCTGGCTGGGGCCAAACCGCGGCAGGTCAGCAGGCGAATGCCAGCGTGGCCGCCCACCGGCGAGAGGCCAAGGAGCATGCCGCGCGCCATCGTCAATCCCGCCGGCACCGCCACCATCATCGCGGTCACGGCAAGGCGTAGCCGGAGCGAACAAAGCCACGCTTATTCCGGCTTCCGCGTGGACCCCGTCGTAGCCACTCCCAGCTTGCGCAGCCGGTCCCGGGCCTGCAGGGCTTCGTTCGATTTGGGATAACGCTGCATTACATGGCGAAGGGCTGCAATGCCAGCTTCCTGCTGTCCCAGTTCAATCAGCGCCAGGCCTTTTTTCAGTTCGGCTGAGGCTGCCTTGTTGCCATCGGGAAAGCTCTGCAGGACCTGGTCGTAACTCTTGACCGCCGCTGCATAGTTACCCTGCTTGTACTGGATATCGGCTAGGTAGAAGCTCGAATTCCCGGCCAGGTCGGTGTTGGGATAGAACTTCACATAGTCCCCGAATTCCTGTGCCGCCAGGTCGTTTTTGCCCGCCTGGTAGTCGCGCAAGGCAT
The DNA here is from genome assembly GCA_963758435.1 of Terriglobia bacterium. Lineage (GTDB taxonomy): Bacteria > Acidobacteriota > Terriglobia > Terriglobales > Acidobacteriaceae > JAIQFF01. The sequence goes on from CAVWVN010000004.1 coordinate 190,600, forward strand.
TGTTATAGAGAACATCAGGCGGTGGGGCTGCTGCCGCCTGCTGCTGTTGCTGGGTCTGCTGGACCGCCATGCTTTGCTGCGCTGCCTGCATGTCTTCCAGTTGCTTGCTCACCTTGCCCAGCCTTGCCTTAAGTTCGTCCAGGGTATCGTTCAAGGACTGGATCTGGCCCGAGAGTTGGTCGGCATGAGTGCCGCTGTCGCTCTGTTGCTTCTGCAGAGTGGTCTGGAGGTCGGTGACTGACGTTGCGACCTTGTTGGCTCGGTCTGTACTTTGTTCGATGAGGTGCTGCAGCACACCCATGCGCTCGTCAAAAGACTGCTGCATGTGCGCAATTCTGTCCTGCAGGTCCTGCACCTGGGTCTGCAGCTGCACCATGTCTTTGTTAACGCCCCAGGCCGGGGTGATGTCGGTGCAGAGCAGGGCAATAAGAGCCAGTAAGACGGGATATCGTTGGGTTTTCATAGTCCAATACCTACGATGCGAAGAGTGTGTATTGCGTCCAGGCCAGAGGACGAAGCAGTGATGTAGCGCCGACTGATCGCTGCGGCAGGGAGGTGACATCGCTATCTCCCTGCGGGCGAGGGCGAGACGCCCTCGCGACAGCCGGCGGGAAGCCGGCGCTACAAAACCTTATTTCCCGTACACGAAATGGCCGCGCCGGTTCTGCTGCCAGCACTGCTCGTTCGATTCGGTGCAGAACGGCTTTTCTTTACCGTAGCTGATGGACTTGATGTGGTCGGCGGCCACGCCTCCCTGTACCAGGGCATTGCGCACGGAGTTGGCGCGGCTATCGCCCAGGGCCAGGTTGTATTCCGTCGATCCCCGTTCGTCGCAGTGTCCCTCAATCGTGAAGGTGATATTGGGATGCTGCTTGAGGAACTCGATGTCGCCCTGCATCGACGATTGCTGATCCGCGTTGATATCGCTCTTGTCGTAGTCGAAGTAGATGTCCTTCACGGTCTGTGAGAACAGTTCTTCTTCGGTGGCCGACGGTTGCGGCGGTGGTGGCGGCGGCGAGGTCACCGTGACTCGCGCCGTGGCCGTCTGGGTTCCACCCGCTCCCTTGGCAGTCAGGGTGTAAGTAGTGGAATCGGCCGGGGTCACACTCTGCGAGCCGCTGGGCTGCACTGCGCCCACGCCGTCGATGCTGACGTCAGTCGCATTGCTGGTCTGCCAAGTCAAGGTGGTGGACCCGCCCTTTTCGACTGTGTTGGGGTTAGCCGTGAGCGAGGCGGTGGGCGCCGCTGGCGGCGGGGGTGGCGGCGGGGGCGGGGGCGCGACCTTCTTCTTGCAGGCGCCCAGCGTCATAATCGTCATCAGGACGAACGCTAACATCATCCATCTCAGTCTTCGTTGATTCACTCTGCTCCTCCGTACTCTTGGTGCGCAGTGATTGCGCCCGGCTCAGGTCCGGCAAGGGGAACGCGTACTCCACCTTGTCCGGGAATTAACTGCAAAAACGGCAAATATGATTCCATGATTTCATTCCCGAATATCAATTCCCGAAGTCACTTCCAACTCCAGTTGGGCTGACTATTGGCACCCGCAAAAGTCAACTGTTTCTGGTTGGTACCATCGGCCAGCATGGTCCATATCTGGAGGCTGCCGGCACGGCTGGACTGGAAAATGATGTGCCTTCCGTCCGGTGACCAATAAGGGAAGTCGTTTCGTCCGCCATCGTGGGTAAGCTGCACCCACTGCTTGCTGGCGATGTCCATGATGTAAATGTCCTGCGCTCCCGGCGCTCCCGGCCCGTATTTGCGCATCCACGAAACCACCAGAAACTGACCATTTGGGGACCATGCTGGAGACACGGCGTAGCCCTGGTCGGTGAGCCGCTGCACGTTGGTGCCGTCGGCCTCCATGGTGTAAACCTGGGGCAGTCCCGTCCGTCCGCTGACCCATGCCATTTGTGCTCCCGTCTTGCGATTCCATGCCGGCGAAACATCAGGGCCTTTAGAGGATGTAATGCGTTTCAGCCCACCGCCGGAAGTGTCCACAGAATAGATTTCGGGGTCTCCGCCGCGCGAGGAAGAGAAAGCGATCTTGGTTCCGTCCGGCGACCATGCGGGCGAAAGATTGGTCCCACCGAACCGCGGAAATGAAACCAGGCGGTTCAGGTCGAGCGAATACATGAGAATGTCCCACCCCGACTTGGTCATCGAACTGAAGGCGATGCGCGACCCGTCGGGCGAAACCCGCGGCGACAACGAAATTGAGCCCAGATGAGTGATGGCGTGCTGGTTGGCGCCGTCGTAATCCATGGCCCATATTTCCTTGTGTCCGCTGCGGCTGCTCACGAAATAAATCTTGGTTTCCGCAATTCCGGGAATTCCGCCACCCAGCCGGAAGATAATTTCGTCGGCAAACTTGTGGGCCGTGGTGCGGGCGGCATCGGTGGTGGCGGCGTCCTGATACTGCTTGCCCAGCACCTGCGGCGAAGTCACATTCTTCAGGTCGTAGAGCCAGCCCTGCACGGTCATGCCGTTACCGGAGACACCCAGATTGCCAAAAGCCAGCATGGCTGCATTCGGCGGAGGCGCACTCCAGCCCTCGAACTTCACATCCGCGGGAGTTCCTACTTGCCCCAGGGGATAGAAGCTCTTCGAAACCATGTCGAAGATGCCGGCATTGTCCAGGTCGTTCCACAGGGTTTCGTTGAACGTCTTGAGCAGGTCGGCATTCTTGGCATCTTGCGTGGAAGCATTGAAATCGGGGACCGCCAGGCGCACCTTTTCCACGCCCAGACCAGTGCCGGTTTTAATCCAGTCCTGCGCAAAACTCGAGCTTAGTAAAAACAGCGGTAGGAGTAGTAAGAAAAATCGCTTCATTAATAATCGTTTCCTAACATGCCTGGTACGGCGTCAACCTGAAAGACCCCAGTGAAATCAATGTCAACCTGTAAGTTCAAAAGCACCTTGCTATCTTTTGTAATCGAACCAGAACTCTACTGACACCTTATTCGCGGCATAATCCGAGGGCAAGGGACCAAAAGTGTCAATGCGCTGGATGGCCCGTGTGGCCGATTGGTCGAGCGATGGGACACCGCTCGATTGCTCCACCTGAACATTCGCCGGGTGGCCGTCGCGCATCACGTCGAAAGTGATGTACACCCGTTGCGCCGTTGTGATGCTGGGGTCAACTTCGTATTTCAGCCAGTTCTCGGAGACCTTCTGCTGCACCACGCGCACATACCAGGCATAGCGCGAGCCGAAATCGCCACCCCCGCCGGTAAAGCCGAAGCCGCCCTTGGCCCCGTTGGCGTTGAAATTGCCGTACGGTCCGCTGACCGGGCCGCCCTGCCCGAAGGGGACTTCGTTGTCGGCCTCGACTACGGGCTGCGGCTGGGGCTTCTGATGAGTCGCGCTGGTCTTTGGTATGGGCTTGACCTTGGTGGCCTTGTCCGGGATGGGAATCGCGTCCGGTTCTTTCTCCACCGGCTTGGGCTGGGATTGGGTGAGCCCTTTCGAATCGTTGGCCAGGACGTTTTCGGTCTTTATGGGATTGGCCGGCAGGGGGACGTTACTAACCAGGCTTACGCCCATGGCATCGCCGCCACCGCCCGCACCCCAACCTTCACCATGACTGCTGGGTGCGACCACGGTGTAGAACACAATGGCGCCGACAATCGCGATATGCAACCCGAGCGACCACGTGAGGTTGCGGCCCCAGCGGTCGTGTTCGAAAAAAATCTCAGCGTTTGCTGCCATGCGCGTCCAGGGGTTGAGTGACGATACTCACGTTGGTGATGCCGGATGATTTGACCGCGTCCATCACGGTGGCGAAGGCGCCGAAGGGCACATCTTCATCGGCGCGAACGAAGATGGACTGGTGCTGAGGATCGCGGACCTTCTGTTTGATCCGGGCGGCGATTTCGTTGATGTTGATGGCGTCGTTGCCCAGAAAAACCCGCTGCTGCTTATTGATGCTGATTACCAGGCGCTCTTCGGTGATCTCTTTCACCGTCCGGGTCTTGGGCACACTTACTTCGATGCCGGATTGCAGCACCGGGGCGGTGACCATGAAGATGATCAGCAGGACTAGGACCACGTCCACCAGGGGGGTGATGTTGATGTCGGAGAGGGAGGTTTGGGTTCGTCCGTTGGAAGCCGTAAAGGCCATTACCGCTGCACCCCCGGAGCTTCAGCCGTACGATAGGCGGGCTGCGGCTGCTGGCGTTCGACGGCGTTTAAGACTTCCATGGCAAAGTCGTCGCCGCGGGCAGCCAGTTCGCGAATCGATCCCCCGATCAGGTTGTAGGCAATGACTGCCGGGATGGCAGCCACCAATCCCGCCGCGGTCGTGATCAGCGCTTCGGAAATTCCAGGTGCGACCGCGCGCAGGGTGGCAGCGCCCGCGGTGCCCAAGCCATGGAAGGCGTCGATGATGCCCCACACCGTTCCAAACAGTCCGACAAAGGGCGTGACCGCTCCGGTGATCGCCAGCCAGGGCAGGTTGCGCTCAAAGCGGGTCAGTTCTTCCGAGTTCGCGATCTGCATGGCGCGCTGGATGGCCAGCGGACTCCTGATGATGCCGTTGGATACTGCACCCTGACGCCGGTACTCCTCAAAGCCGCCCTCAAAAACTCCCACTAGCGGGCTGGGACGGAACTGTTCCGCCACCGCGCCCACGTCCTGCAGGCGCTGGGCTTTGCGGAAGGCGCGCACGAAACGGCCGCTCTGCACCCGCGCCCGCCGCAACACGCTCCACTTGGAGAGAATAATCGCCCAGGAAACCAGGCTGAAGATCAAGAGTATGAGTAAGACCACCTTGGCGACGGGGCCGGTTTCACCCACCAAGTCAACAATTTCGCCGCCGACCACTGCTGCCAGCAAGGGATACAGATTCATTGTTTTTAGGAGGATTCCTAGTTTTTAATTATAGACCAATGTTGCAGTTAGATTCGGAGGGAACCGCATCTGTTACCTGCATGATCGGAAGAAAAATGGAGAACAGGGAAGACCGATTGGAGGTTGATTCCGCTTCCCCAACAGCATTTCCAATACTGGGGTGGGGATCGAGGACTGCAGGGGCCGCTCCTCCGGCCCGCTCCTCAACTGCGCCTACACCATTATGGTGTATATTGGTGCTATGCCAATGTCAAAGCAAGTGCGGCGCAGCCTGACCCTTCCCGCGCAGGTGGCCAAACAGGTGGACAGCATCGCGAAACGCCGACGCCTGAGCGACAACCGGGTGCTGGTGGAGCTGATCGAGCTGGGAATTGAGGCTCGCGAACGGAAAGAAAGGGCCTTCTTCGAACTCGCAGAACGCTTCCGCGCATCGCAGGACCCGGAAGAAGTAAAAAGATTGGGCGACGAGTTGGGGCAATTCGTGTTTGGTGAATAATGCCACAAATCGAAACCTGGTCGCGGTTCCCCCAGGCAATTCGGGACCATCTTGTCGATCGCATGCGCGACCGTAAGATTAGTCTCGACGATCTCAATCAACTCCGCATCTGGATTGAATCCAGGCCCGACGTTCCCGAAGGCGCGTGGTACAAAGACTTCGGATCGTTCAAAATCTGCGGTGAAGGTGCTTATCCAAAAACATTCTTGCTGGCCGGTCAGACGGCAACCGGTCGGAAACTGTAAAGTCTGATCCTTAGAGTCGGACCAGACAAGGCTGACGAGCCCTGATCGGTCTGGGCGGGATGCTCGTCGCTTCGTGGGCGAGTTCATGCTATCCTGCGCTCAACTTCGTTCAGCTCACTATTCTGCGTTCCAGGACGCCGGTGCTCATCGAACTGCGGCTCGAGAACTACGCGGTCATAGATAACCTGGCGGTAGAGTTCGCGCCCGGTCTGAACCTGCTGACCGGCGAAACCGGCGCGGGGAAATCCATTCTCATCGATGCCCTGGCGCTTCTTCTCGGCGACAAGGCTTCCGCCGACGTGATTCGCGCCGGAGCGGACAAAGCTACGATTTCCGCCGTCTTTGAAGTTGAGGGTGGAGCGGAAAAAACGGTCGCACGAATTCTCGAAAACAACGGCATTGACCAGGAAGACGAATCGATCATTCTGCGTCGCGAGATTTCGCCTGGCGGCAAGGGACGCGTGTTCGTCAATAACCAGCCGGCCACTGTTGCTGTCTTGCGCCAACTGGCTCCGTACCTCGCCACCATTCACGCCCAGAACGAGTCGTTACTCTCTTTCGACGCGTCCACGCGGCAGCGCCTGCTCGATACCTTCGCCAATCTTCAGCCCGATGCCACTGCGGAAGCGTTTTCCAAATGGAAAAGCATCTGCGGTCGTATCGAAGAACTGCAGCGCGATGAGCAGGACCGCCTGCGGTTGCTCGATCTGTGGACCTTTCAGGCGCGTGAAATTGAAGACGCCAGACTGCAGGCCGGAGAAGACGAACGCCTCGAAACCGAGAAGCGCGTGCTGGCCAACGCGGAAAAAATCCACAGTGCCGCCATGAATGCCTTCGACCTGCTTTACGAAGGCAACGCCTCGACGGCCGCGTCATTACGCGCGGCGCAAAAACACATCGAGGAACTGGCCCGCTACGAGCCCAAGTTTCAGGAGACCATGGCCACGCTTGAAACTGCCCGCATCAGCGTGGAAGACGCTGGTGCCAGCCTGCGCGACTATGCCGGCGGCATCGAGGCCTCTCCCGAACACCTGGCGGAAGTGGAAGACCGCCTTGCCGCCATCGATCGGCTCAAGCGCAAGTATGGTCCAACGCTCGAAGACGTAATGAAACACGGCGTCGAAGTCAGCCGCAAACTCTCCGAGATGGAGAACAAGGACGAAATTCTCCGCCAGCTCCGGGGTGAGCTGGCGCTGGCGGCCGAGGAGTATCTCGTTGCCGCTCGCACCATTTCGAAGAAGCGCTACGAAGCCGCACGGAAACTGGAAAAGCTGGTCGAAGCCGAGATCAATGATCTGGCTATGAGGTCCACTTTCCGAATTGAAGTCAGCGGCACCGACGAGGAAGGGAACTGGACTGCCGCCGGCTTCGACCAGGTGGTGTACATGATCGCCACTAATCCCGGTGAGCTTTTGCGGCAGCTCGAACACATCGCTTCCGGCGGAGAGCTATCTCGCGTCATGCTGGCCCTCAAGGCGAGCGTGGAGGCCTCATCGGGCAGGAAGCGCAGTTCCGGGGCGCAACGCACCATGGTCTTTGACGAAATTGACACTGGAATCGGTGGCCGGGCTGCCGAGGCCGTCGGCAAGAAGCTGAAGAGCCTGTCCCGGTCGAACCAGGTTCTTTGCGTTACCCACCTGCCCCAGATTGCCACCTTCGCCGACCATCATTATGTGATCGAGAAAAAGGCTGCCGGTGGACGCACTCGCACCGGCATCCATCTCATAACCGGAGAAGAGCGCACCGAAGAAGTGGCCCGCATGCTGAGCGGCGCCAAGCTCACCGAGACTTCGCGCAAGCACGCCGAGCAGATGTTGAAGACCAACGGGTGATTAAGAGGGCCGAAAGAGCTGCATGAGAATGAAGATTGTGAAGGCTTCTCTCGTTTTGGTGCTCGGTCCCGTCGCTCTTACCATGCTCAATCGTGAGCTTGCCAGGGCTTTGCATATTAGCTAATATAGGTTAGCTAATGAAAATCATAACGGTTCACAAGGCGAAGACCCAGCTTTCGAAGCTGAGCGAACTGGTCTGCAACGGGGAAGAGGTCGTGATTTCCCGGGGCTCGAAGCCAATGGTCCGCCTGACGGCAATTGAGGACAAGAAGGGCAACCGAAAGCCTGGGGTCTTAAGAGGAAAGATCAACATTGGTCCTGAATTTTTCGAGCCACTGCCACCGGAAGAACTGGACCGCTGGGAGTAATGCGGTATGCGTCTTCTGCTCGACACACACACCCTGATTTGGTGGTTGACGGAAGATTCCTCCCTGCCTGACTCCGCCCGAAAACTGATCGCGTACAAGAACAATGTCGTGCTGGTGAGCGCTGTTTCCGCCTGGGAAATCTCTACCAAGGTTCGCTTGGGCAGATTGGCGGTCGCAGCGGACCTTGCATCGGACTTTGCCCGTTACCTCGCTCAGGAGCGATTTGAAAAGCTCGCGATAACTATCGAACACGGCATTCGAGCTGGCTCATTACCTGGTACCCACAAGGACCCCTTTGATCGAAATGCTGGTAGCGCAGGCACAACTTGAGGGTCTGGCAATTGTCAGCAACGATACTCTCCTTGATGGCTACGGAGTTCGCCGGATTTGGTAGGATCCAGCCCACGAACCGTTCGCTGTTGAGAATTCCCCAATCGCTGCTAATCCTAAGCCTTTCTACGGCTTACGTTGACCAACTGTGTACTTCTCCGATACTCTAATAGGCAACTACCCGTAGGGAACGTGTACCCTTAAGAAGGCAGATCATGACCCCGTACTCGGACGAAAAGACGTTGCTTTTGCTCAAGCCCCGCGGCTTCTGTGCGGGTGTGGTACGGGCGATTGATATTGTTCGCATCGCCCTCGAAGCCTTCGGGCCGCCGATCTACGTGCGTAAGGAGATCGTTCACAACCGTTTTGTGGTGGAGGATTTGCAGAGCAAGGGCGCCATTTTCGTGGACAGCGTCGAAGAGGTTCCCAACGGGGAACGCGTCATCTACAGCGCCCACGGAGTCTCGCCCGAAGTGCGCGAAGCCAGCGAGCAACGCGGATTGCGCGTGATCGACGCAACCTGTCCCCTGGTCACTAAAGTCCACGTGGAAGCGGTAAAGTTCGCCAAAGAGGGCTATTCCCTGATCCTGATCGGCCACCGCGACCATGATGAGGTCATTGGGACGCTGGGCGAGGCGCCGGTCGTGACCCAGGTCGTCGGCTCCCCGGATGAAGTGGCTTCGCTAACCGTAGCCGACCCCAGCCGGGTCGCTTACTTGACCCAGACCACCCTCAGCCTGGACGAGACCCGGGACATCATTGCCGCGCTGCGCCAGCGCTTTCCCAACATCAAGGGACCGGCGGCACAGGATATCTGTTATGCCACTGAAAACAGACAGGTAGCGGTGAAGCAGGTGGCTTCAGACGCTGACCTGCTCCTGGTGGTCGGCTCCGACAACAGCTCCAACTCCAACCGACTGGTAGAAGTTGCGCGCAACCTGGGTACGGGATCGCATCTAATAGATAGCTTCCGCAACATCCGGCCGGAATGGCTGGAGGGTGTCAAGACGATCGCCTTGACTGCGGGCGCTTCCGCTCCGGAATGCCTGGTTGAAGAGGTTGTAAAGTTTCTGGGTACCGAAGGCTTCGCCAACGTGCAGGAGGTCGAGGTCATGCCGGAGAACGTAAGGTTCGGCCTGCCTCCTGAAATCGTGGAAGCCATTGCCGCCGCGCCCAGCGGGGCGGCTATGGAGTAGCGACAGCAAATTATGGAAGACGCCTCCCCCCTCTCCTCCGCCTCTGCGGTGCCGCAGATGCGCTTCGGGAAAATTGATGATCTGATCAGCCGGGTGGCTGCGGCCATTGATGGCGCCCGCAACTGCCTGTTTTCCGAGCAGCACGAAGATGGTTACTGGTGCGGTGAACTGGAAGCCGATACCACGCTCGAAGCTGACTACATCGTCCTGCATGTCCTTTTGGGGACCGGCAATCCCGAGCGCCTGGCGAAAGCTGCGCGCTACATTCTGCAGCACCAGAATGAGGATGGCGGATGGGGCATCTACTTCCGCGGCCCATCCAATATCAGCGCTTCGGTCAAATGCTACTTCGGATTGAAGCTGGCGGGCTATGCCGCCGATCATTCTGACCTGGTTCGCGCCCGCAAAAAGATTCTGGAAATGGGCGGCGTGACCGAGGTCAACACCTTTACCAAGATCTATCTATGTTTCTTCGGGCAGTACGATTACGATGCCGTTCCCGCTATCCCTCCGGAGATCGTTTTATTTCCCAAGTGGTTTTGGTTCAACATCTACGAAATCTCTTCATGGTCTCGCGCCATTCTGGTGCCGTTATCGATTTGCTACGCCAAGAAGCCGTTTAAGAAGATTCCCGACGAGTTGGGAGTCGAAGAGTTGTTTGTCGGCGGGCGCGAAAAGTCGCGCATGCATTTGCGCTGGGACAAGAATCTGATTTCATGGCGCAACTTCTTCCTCTCTCTCGACCGCCTGACCCACTGGTTTGAGCGGGTACATATCCGGCCGCTGCGCTCCATTGCCCTTAGAGTCGCGGAAAAATGGATGCTGGAACGCTTTGAGATGAGCGATGGCCTGGGAGCAATTTTCCCCTCCATGATGAATTCCATCATTGCCTTGCGCTGCCTGGGCTATTCCGTGGACGACCCCCAGGTGATTCGTGCCATGGATGAGTTTGAGAAGCTGGGTATCGAGGAAAAAGACACCTTCCGCATGCAGCCCTGCAAGTCGCCGGTGTGGGACACGGCCTACGCCTTGTTCGCGCTGGGCGAAAGTGGAGTGCCGGCCTCCGATCCCCGCATGGTGAAATGCGCCGACTGGATTCTGCAGAAACAGGTCCGGGTCGCGGGCGACTGGAAGGTAAAGAACAAGCATGGCCAGCCTGGAGGTTGGTATTTCGAGTTCAACAATGAGTTCTATCCGGACGTGGACGACAGCGCCATGGTCTGCCTGGGTCTGACCCATGTCGATCATCCCAACGGGCGCTACCTGCGCGAGTCCGTGCAGCGCGCCATTGACTGGATTCTCTCCATGCAGTGCCGCAACGGCGGCTGGGCGTCGTTCGACAAGAACAACGATCGCATGGTGTTCCAGTACGTGCCCTTTGCCGACCACAACGCCATGCTCGATCCGGCGACGGTCGATATCACGGGTCGCATCCTCGAGATGATGGCGGCTTACGGGTACGACAAGAACCATCCCGCGGTGAAAAAGGCGCTCAAGTTTATCCGCTCGGAGCAGGAACCAGATGGCTCCTGGTTCGGACGTTGGGGCGTCAACTATATCTATGGCACCACGCTGGTGCTGCGCGGCCTGGAGGCCATGGAAGTCGACCATCACGAGCCTTACGTGCAGCAGGCTGCCGAGTGGCTGCGCATGGTGCAGAACCCCGATGGCGGTTGGGGAGAGACCTGCGGCTCTTACGACGACCCCAATACCAAGGGAGTCGGCCCCAGCACTCCGTCGCAGACGGCATGGGCCGTCATGGGGTTGCTGGCCGCCCAGGACACCCGCAGCGACTGCGTAGTGCGGGGCATCGCCTACCTGCTGCGCACGCAAAAGAAAGACGGATCCTGGGATGAGCCCCATTTTACCGGCACCGGCTTCCCGCGCGTGTTCTACCTGATGTACCACATGTACCGGCAATACTTCCCCTTGATCGCGCTGACTACGTACAAGAAGGTGATGGCGGAGAGAAGCAGCAGTTAGCAAATGGCACCTAGCATGCGGCCTCTCCATCAGGAAGACGTAAGGCGTCGTTGGCTATTGGTCGCTGGTCGTTGGCCAAATCGACCAGCAATCAATTGAAAGGCCATCGACCAAGGACCAACGACCAACGACTGATTGGACCAATTACCAAGTGCGAAATACCAAATGTTAGCTTTCGTCACCGGCGCGACGGGATTTGTGGGCAGTCATGTGGCCCGTGCCGTGGCCGCTCAGGGCGCAGACCTTAGGCTTCTGGTCCGACCCGACAGCGATCTCAGGAATATTCAGGAGTTGCAGGCCGAGAGGGTGCTGGGCGACCTGCGGGATGCCGCGTCCCTGAAGAAAGCCGTGGCGGGATGCGATGTGATATTTCATGTCGCCGCGGACTATCGGCTGTGGGTGCGCGATCCCGACCAGATGTACCGGTCCAATGTTGAAGGCACAAAGGCGATTCTAGACGCGGCGCGCGAAAGCAAAGTGCGCCGGGTGGTTTACACCTCGAGCGTCGCGACCATGGGATTTCAATCGAATGGCCACCTGGCCAACGAAGAATCGCCGGTCTCGCTGGCCAATATGATTGGCCCGTACAAGCGTTCGAAGTTCATGGCGGAAGAAATCGCGATGGCAGCCGGGAGATCAGGGCTGGACGTGGTGGTCGTGAACCCGACAACTCCAGTGGGCGAGCGCGACATCAAGCCGACGCCGACCGGGCGGATCGTCGTCGATTTTCTCAAGAAGAAGTTTCCCGCGTATGTGGATACGGGACTGAATCTGGTGGATGTGGCCGAGTGTGCCCAGGGTCACGTGGCAGCGTTGGAGAAGGGAAGAAGCGGGGAGCGCTACATCCTGGGCGGCGAGAATCTCACCCTGAAGCAGATTCTCGACAAGCTCGCTGTCATTACCGGACTGCCATCGCCGAAGATAAAGGTTCCCTACGTCGTAGCTCTGGCGACCGGCGTTGTCGATCAGGTGGTTACAGGACACATCCGGAACCGCGAACCTCGCGCCACCATCGACGCCGTTCGCATGGGCCGAAAGAAAATGTTTGTGTCGTCAAGTAAAGCCGAGTGCGATCTGGGATGGAAAACGGTGCCGGTGGATGATGCCTTGCGCCGGGCGGTCGAATGGTTTCAGGCGAACGGATATGCCTGAGGTTTCAAAGCCGGTTTGAGAACCAAAAAATGAGTACTGCCACGATCACGAAGAGGATTAGCCCGATGTTGGCGGTGGCCGACATGGACGAAACCCTCGCGTTTTACCAAAACGTGCTCGGTTTCACCGCAACGATGAAATCGCCGGGGTATTCGATCATGGCCCGCGATGGCCAGACCATTCACTTCATGAAGGCTGACTCCGAAGAGGTCATGAAGTGTGTGCGAGGGCACGCCGAGGTGTACATCGAGGTTTCCGGCATCCACGCGCTGTGGGAGCATGTGAAGACGTTCAAGGACCGCTACCAAATCCGGGATCTGTATGACCGGGAGTACGGGATGACCGAGTTCCACATCGGAGATCCCAACGAGTGCCTGGTATTTGTGGGAGAGTCGACAGCAAGTCGACGCGCCCGGGCATGACTGACCGCCAAGGGCTCCGCCGGGAGTAACGCTTGCCGAATGCCGCTAAAATCGCGATCATAGCCGCTCTGGAGCGCGAAGTGCGCCCGCTGATCCGGCAATGGAAGGCAGTCGAACGCGAATTTGACGGCCGCAAGTACAAATTTTTCGAGAACGAACGCACTGTGCTGGTTTGCGGCGGCATCGGGCCGGAAGCAGCGCGGCGAGCCACTGAAGCCATCATCAGGCTGTATGCACCAGTTTTGGTGCAGTCTGTAGGGTTTGCCGGAGCGCTCGATTCCACCCTTAAAGTGGGCACGGTCTTGGCTCCGGTGTGCGTCATAGACGCTAAAGATGGAAGCCGGGTCGAAGCCGCGGTGGGACATTGGGTCCTGGTCAGTGTTGACCAGCCGGTCAGCGTCCAGCAGAAGGCCAAGTTGGCCGAGGCGTACTGGGCGCACGCAGTGGACATGGAAGGGGCGGCCGTGGCCCGGGGCGCCCAGGCGCACGACATCACCTTCGTCGGGCTCAAGGCTATTTCTGACGAAGCTGATTTTGAGATGCCACCCCTTGGTCGATTCGTCACCGGGGATGGACAGTTCCGTACCGCGGCCTTTGCCGGTTTCGTGGCGCTTCGCCCCTGGCTTTGGCTGCGTGTGCTGCGGTTGGCCAAGAATAGTAGCAAGGCGGCGACTGCGCTCTGCGGATGGCTGGAACAGTACAACCAGGAGCCGGAAGAGGTGGGGGTCCCGGAACCGGGCCTGCATCCAACCTCTGGTGGGCGGAATCAGACTTGATGCAGGACCTTCAGATTTGACTATGGTCATAGCTCGGGAACTCGCGATCGAAGAAAGCAGGCAGGCCATTCCGGCCACCATGCTGGCGGCCGTTTATCGCGGCGTGAACGACGTCCGCCTGGAGACTGTCCCAGTCCCGCCGATCGGGCCCGGCGAGTTGCTTCTGCGCGTGCATACTTGTGGGATCTGCGGCACCGATCTGAAGAAAATTGCCACCGGCTCGCATTCCGCGCCCCGCATTTTTGGTCACGAGACCGCGGGCGTGATTGCCGCTGTGGGCGCCGGTGTGCGGGCCTTTCGGCCGGGGGACCGGGTGGTAGTGTTCCACCACATCCCGTGCGGCGACTGCTACTACTGTCGGCACAAGACGTTTGCCCAGTGCCAGACCTATAAGAAAGTAGGCTGCACCGCCGGCTTCGAGCCCTCGGGCGGCGGTTTCGCGGAATACGTCCGGGTGATGGAGTGGATTGTGCGTGGAGGCACGGTGCGCATTCCAAAGGATGTTTGTTTCGAGCAGGCCTGTTTCGTCGAACCCGTGAATACCTGTATGAAGGGCATCGAAAGGCTGGGCTTGCAGGCCGGCGAGACGGTTGTAGTTATAGGTCAAGGTCCTATCGGTATCATATTGAGTGTATTGGCTAAACGGGCTGGCTCCACGGTAGTCACTTCCGATTTGTATCCTCAGAGGCTTACAATATCTATAAGTTACGGCTTGGGGAACAGCATTGATGCATCGCGCACCGAGGTTGTGAAAGCGGTGCGTGAGCAGACCGAAGGACGCGGCGCAGACGCAGCCATCCTGGCGGTCGGTGGTAATGGTTTAATCCGGACTGCGATGGATGCGGTGCGTCCTGGAGGCCGGGTTTTGCTGTTCGCGCAAACCGTTCATGGGGAGGCGATGTTTGACCCTGGGGCAGTTTGCGTGGATGAAAAAACGCTGTTGGGGTCGTATAGCGCTTCGGTCGATCTGCAAGAGGCTTCGGTGCAGTTTGTTATGAACCGTGAAATGGATCTGGAACGGTTGATCAGTCACCGATTCTCGCTGTCCAGCAGCGTCGAGGCTCTGAACCTGGCTGCCCACCCCCAACCCGATTCTATGAAGATAGCGATTCAACCGGGCAGCTCGTGGGAAGGAATACGAGCGTGAACGGTAAGATGACAGCAGCCGTCCTCTATGGCAAAGAGGACGTAAAGATTGAAAGAGTGCCGATCCCTCGCGTTGGCGACGGGGAAGTACTGGTCAAAGTGCAGGTCGCCCTGACCTGCGGCACCGACCTGAAGGTTTACCAGCGCGGTTATCACGCGCGCATGATTGTCCCGCCGGCGCTCTTCGGCCACGAACTGGCCGGAGTGATTGAGGAAGTCGGGCACGGAGTGCGCGGCTTCAAGAAAGGCATGCGGGTGGTGGCGCTGAACTCGGCGCCCTGCCAGATGTGCTTCTACTGCTCCAAGCACCAGGAAAATCTCTGCGAAGACCTGCTGTTCAACAACGGCGCCTACGCCGAGTACATCCGCATTCCGCGCCGCATCGTTGAAACCAATATGCTGGCGGTCCCGGCCGACGTTACTTACGAAGAAGCGGCCATGGTTGAGCCGCTGGCTTGCGTGCTGCGCGGACTGCACGAGACGGGCGTCGAGATCGGAGACACCGTCACCGTCATAGGCGGCGGGCCCATCGGCCTGATGTTCGTGCAAGTCGCCAAAGCCACCGGGTGCAATGTCATTTCCGTGGTCAAGCGCGATTCCCAGGTGGCAGCGGCGAAGCGCATGGGAGCGCATGAGGTGGTGCAGATCACCAAAGTAAAAGACGCGGTCGAAGCAGTGCGTCTGATTTCTCCCGAGAAACGTGGCAGCGATGTTGTGGTCGAGGCCGTGGGCCGTCCTGAAGCCTGGGAGTGGGCGATCGACATGGTCCGCAAGGGCGGAACCGTTAATTTCTTCGGCGGCTGTGCCAGCGGCACCAAGGTCCAGATGGACACCAACCGCCTGCACTATTCGGAAGTCACCTTGAAGGCCACGTTCCATCACACGCCGGAAACGGTACGCAAGGCGTTTGCCCTGATCGCGGAAAAGAAGATTCGCTCTACTGACTACATCACCGGAGAGGCACCCCTATCCCGGTTGCAGCAGGTCCTCCGCCACATGCTGAACCGCAACGGTGATATTAAAACGGCAATCATTCCTGGTCATTAAGGCCTGATTACTGAGGCAGATTCAACGACGGCCTTAAGAGGTAGCGAGACGGCAATCCGGCAGGTTTCTACAGCGATTTCGTAGAACTCTTGCCGGGAACGTCGTGCGGTTGACGATCCAGCACTTCACACTACCGGGGGGTCGAAACTGACTATGTCATCCATCGCCAGCAACGACTCCCATGTTGCGCCCATCCCCGTTGCTTCCGGCTGGAACCGGCTTCCCCCGGGATATGCGATCCCCGAACGGGCGCCCTCCCCGGCTGATGCCCAGGAATACTGCCGCAGCTTGGCGCGTAGTCACTACGAGAATTTCTCTGTCGCCACATGGTTTCTACCCCAGCGACTGCGGCAGCATTTTTTCAACCTCTATGCCTACTGCCGTATCTCAGATGACCTGGGCGATGAAGTGGGTGACCCGGAAGCGTCCCTGGCGATGCTCGATCAATGGCAGGCGGAACTCGATGCCTGCTATGCCGGTACGCCCCGGCACGCCGTCTTCGTCGCTCTGAAAGAGACCGTCCAGAAGTTCGATATCCCCAAACAGCCTTTCGACGATCTCCTGAAGGCCTTTCGCCAGGACCAGACCATCACGCGCTACGAGACTTTCGACGATCTGCTCGGCTACTGCCGATATTCGGCCAATCCGGTCGGGCACCTCGTCCTCTATCTTTGCGGGTATCGAGACGCCGCGCGGCAAGCCCTTTCCGATTTCACCTGTACCTCGCTGCAGCTGGCAAATTTCTGGCAGGACGTAAGTGACGACTACGCCAAGGGGCGGATTTATCTCCCGCTTGAGGACTTGTACCGCTATCAGGCAAGCGAACAAGATATTTCGTCTGCCCGCAATACGCCGGCATTTCGCGAAATGATGGCCTTCGAAGTGGAGCGGGCCCGGCAATGGTTCGAACGCGGCTTGCCCCTGATTGAACAGGTGGACCGTGAACTGGCAGTCGATATCGAGTTGTTCAGCCGCGGCGGGCAGGAAATTCTGAACGCCATCGAGCGCCAGGGACACGCCGTGCTGGGCCGGCGTCCCGCCATCTCCAAGTCCCGTAAACTGGCGTTGGTGGCCCGGGCCGCGCTCGGGAAGCTGCTGGGGAAACGGGTATGAGCGCCGCCGTGCAACCCATGCCCTCGCCATTTTCGCCGACTTCGTCGCAAATCGCGGTCGCATATTCCGTATGCCGCAGCATTACCCGATCGGCGGCCAAGAATTTCTATTACGCATTTCTGGTCCTGCCCCCGGCCAAACGTCAGGCGCTGTGCGCGGTGTACGCCTTCATGCGGCGCTGCGATGACATTGCCGATGACTTCAAAACGCCGTCTTATGAACGACGGCAAAGGCTCGAGGCCTGGCTGGATGCTTTCCACCGCGCTGAATCCGGTCACCCCACCGATGATCCCGTACTGCTGGCTCTGACCGATACCCAGCGGCGCTTCAAGGTTCCCGTCGAGTTGCTGGACCAGTTGGCCTACGGCACTGGCATGGATATTCAGGACGGCGCCGAATCCGGCTCATCTCAGGCGGAGGCGCCGCAGGTTCTTTACCGCACCTTCGCCGACCTTCGTTTGTATTGCTATCGTGTGGCCTCGGTGGTCGGTCTGGTTTGCATCCGGATATTTGGTTATCGCGATCCCGCTGCGGAAGGACTGGCGGAAAATCTTGGCCTGGCTTTTCAGCTCACTAATATCATCCGCGACATTCAGGAAGACGCCGGCATGGGCAGGATTTATCTTCCTGCCGAAGACCTTGATCGCTTTAAGATTGCGCCCTCGGAGTTCCGCCAGGCCGCGATTCCAGAGCGCTTGCGCTGGCTGCTCGCAGCCGAAGCCGACCGGGCCCGCGAATACTATGACGCCGCGCGCGAGCTAATGCTGCTCATCGACGAGGACAGCCAGCCCGCGCTTTGGGTGCTGGTGAGCATTTACCGCCGCCTGCTGGAGAAGATCTCGGAGCGCAAGTACGACGTCTTCGGCAAGAAGATCAAGCTCACTGTAAGAGAGAAGGTCATCATCCTGGGAAAGGGTTTGGTGAAACGCCTGGCTTGATGACGGAACGCTGGACACAATCTCCAAGAGTAGCGGTGGTGGGAGGCGGCCTCGCGGGATTGGCAGCCGGTAGCGCGTTGGCCGAAAGTGGTTTTCGCGTCACCCTTTTCGAGCGGCGTGCCTACCTGGGTGGCCGGGCATCGTCCTATCAACACCCCGGCACGGGCGAGGTAGTGGACAACTGCCAGCACGTTCTGCTGGGCTGCTGCACCAACCTGATCGAGTTCTACCAGCGCATTGGAGTAGAGGACAAGATTCGCTGGTATGAGCGAATGACTTTTCTCGAGCCCGGCGGACGCGCCTCGGTAATCAAACCGTCGATGCTGCCTGCTCCTCTGCACACTGCGCCCGCATTTTTGCGCGCCTCATGTCTTAACCTTACAGACAAGCTTTCCATAGCGGCAGGGCTGGCGGCCTTGGCTCCCATCGCGCCGCGCGACACCGGTGAGTCCTTCCTGAAGTGGTTGCGCCGCCACGGCCAGACCGAGCGTGCCATCGACCGCTTCTGGAAGACTGTCCTGGTCAGCGCGCTGAACGAGGAAATTGATCTTATCTCGATCCCCTACGCCGCCCAGGTGATGCGCGAATCGTTTCTGAAATCCCGGACAGCCGGACGCATGGGCGTGCCCACGGTTCCGCTTACCGAGCTCTACAACCGGGCCGGAGATTATATGACCAAGCGCGGGGGAGAGATACGGTTCCGCACCCCTGCGGAATCGTTCCGGGCTGAGTTTGCCGATGTCAAGCTGCTGCTGCCGGGCGGAGAAGAAAGCTTCGACTTTGTAATTTTTGCCGTGCCCTTCGATGTGCTGTCACGGATGTTGCCGGACACCACCGCAGCGGAACCGTTGCGGCAGACTCTCAGCCGCTTCGAGACTTCGCCGATCACGGGCATTCACATGTGGTTCGATCGCCAGATCACCGACCTGGATCACGCCGTGCTGCTCGACCGCACCATCCAGTGGATGTTCCACAAGTCGAAGCTGCTGCGACCGTCGGGCGCGGGCGCCGAAAATAGCTACGTTGAGCTGGTGGTCAGCTCGTCGAAGACCCTGGTCGATAAATCTCGTCAGGAGATTATTGACCTGGCGTTATCGGAATTGCGTGAGTTTCTGCCCGGGGCGCGGGCTGCCAACCTGGTGAAGGCCACGGTAATCAAGGAAGTCCATGCCACCTACTCGCCCCGACCCGGTATCGAATCGCACCGGCCCAGCCCCGAGACAGTATGGCCGCGCATTTTTCTGGCGGGAGACTGGACCGCCACGGGATGGCCGGCCACCATGGAAGGCGCCGTACGCAGCGGCTATGCGGCCGCGCAATGCGTGGCCCGGGTCGCTGGACGGCGTGATGCCGCCTTTCTGGTGCCGGAACTGCCGCCTTCGGGTTTCATGCGGGTGTTTGGCTAATGGGCTCCCGGCCACAGAGGTCACGTGGGGGCAGCCGCACTCGGCTGTCCAGTCGAGCGCAGCTCGACCGGTTGTTTGCCGAGGAAAAGTAGCGGAGCCTTGCTCCGCTGGACAGCCGAGGGCGGCTGTCCCCACCTGGGTTTTCATGATGCTGGGCGGCTTGCGGCCGCAGGGTCGTCAGCGCGCGGCAGTGCTGCGCGCTTCCGGCGAGAGTTTCGAGTAGATCAACGACTCCACCTGGCTCCACACCTTGGGATCGCACTCAATTTCGGTGTGGGCTTTGACCACGAACCGGTCGAACCAGGGGTACCCTTCGCAGCTGATGGGATTCGTTTTGTAGTCAAAGCGGAAGTTTCCCAGGATTTCCGTCCGCGACGGGTCCGCGGCCCGAATTTGGGGGCGCCCGTGCACGATGCCATCGGGCTGATAGAAATTTACCGCCTCCTCCACATTAGCGGGAATCACGGCATCGTTCTGGCCGATCTTGGCCACGCTGTCTACCTGGACGGTGAGCAGGACGGGAATGCCATCCCGTTGGAGTTTTCGCGCCAGAGATACGGTTTCAGATGCACCCCAGCTGTGTCCGAAGATGATGATACGGGCCTGCTGTTTTTCCTCCGCTGACAGCTTGCCGTCCCTGTTTCCATCCAGGCGCCGCAGAACTTCCTTGTAGGCTCGATCGAGGTGGCGGTTCGCGAAACTTTGTATATACACGCCTTCGGGATATTCATTGCGCAGGTGTTCGACCACCTGGACCGTGCTGTGTACGCGATCGTCGTGCTTGACGAAGCCGCCAACGAAGCCGATGACCACGGCGGGCGGGGTGGTGGGAGTCTCAATTGAAATGACGGGAGCGGGTGATCCGGTCTCGCCGAAAGCCAGGACAAAAGTCAGGAATAGCGGAACAATCCGGACGCAGCTGCGGACACAGCGCATGGCAGGAAAAGAATCATAACAAGAAAGACTGGATGCGAACGGATGAAATTTTCTGGCAGGAATTGAGGACTGAATTAGTTTGCGGTAGATAGGAAATTATTTGCGCTTAAGAGCCGGCGCCGGACTATTCAGTGCCAGGCAGCACGCTGTCTCCCAGGCTGGAGGCGGGTGCAGCCTTCGCGAACGCACTGGCGCGGTTGGAGCGGGCGGATTGCAGCAGGTTCCAGTCCTTCCTGAATTCCACCATGCTCTCGCGGCTGTGTTTTGGACTTTTCAAAACGTGTCCGACGCGGGCGAGAACCAGTTGGTAGGCCAGGTCCGAGTCCGTGCCTGCGCTAAAAACGTTGTTGGCGCTCAGGCCTATCCGCGATGATTCGTCGCCATCCGAAAACTCCATCCAGAGCGCGCCATTACGGTCCGCCACTGGGGTGCCAGCCTCGTCCAGCCGCCGAAAGAATTTCTTCAACGAGCCACTTATTTTCAGAAACGCGTTGCTCGAGGCGCCCTGTTCTGCGGCAGATTCTGTGACCATGGAGGCGAAAGACGCGCGATACTGCTTCCATTCCTCGGCCGTACCTACCACCCGGGCGCGCTGTTGATCCTTCTCGGCCTCTAGCTTTTCGACACGGGCATCGTTGTTCTCGGCCCGGGCCTGTTTGATTTGATACTCCGCTTCCGTGGCCTCGACGGTCGGGTGTTTCTCCAGTTCACGTTGCGGATTGAATCGTCCGGTGAGAATGTAGGAGGCTGCAACAAACGGCAGCGCATGATCGGCAAAGATCAGCATGGGCACCAGCAGCTTCTTGGAACGTACCAACTGCTCGGTTCCGGTGCGGCACTCGCTGCTGCGTTTGATGGTGCCGGGTACCTGAGCAAAGTGCAGTACCCGGAAATCCGCCTCGGGATGTCGTTTCGCGTAGCGTGTGAAAGAGCGGGCAATCGCTTTCGGACTGGTCATGCCGAAGTCGTTGATGTAATCGGGCCCGGTGGCGTTGGGGAAATAGGTGTTGATCACGCGCCGGGTGAAATCGGCGCAATTGCGAATCATGCCGTTAAAGTGGTTTTCGTTGGGAAGTGAATTAAATTGTTCGATCAGGGCAAGATCCTGCTCGACCGTCGTGGCCACCACGAACACATAGATACTTCGAGCCAGTGTGGCGCCGACCATTTCGCGCCATTCCGCCTTGTTGCTGGTCTGGCAGGACTTGCTGGCGCAATAGTCGGCAAGATAGTTCTCGCGGTATCTTTCTTCCAACACACGCTTGATTTTCTGGGAACCGACGATGGGCCGGTAACGCGGGTTTTCCACCCCGTACAGGTACACGCTCAGGGGAACAACATTCCATTCAAACGGCTGATCCTCGCCCAAAGTCGTGTAATTGCTCATGACCGAGCCCTGCTCGCCCGGAAGGCAGAGCCGCAGCTTGACCGGTGATGCGGGACAGATACGCGAGAAGTAGACTGCGCTGTGCCCCGAGCCTGTGATCCGGGCAACGCTGGTGTCGAGCGATTCGTTGAGCACCACGCCTACGTCGCCATAAGCTCTGGAACTGGCCACGCACGCGAGAATCAAAGCCAGCCCATGGAAAAGTATCCCTCGTCCGACTTTCCCGGTGGAGAGAGCCGTCCTTGGCGACACCTGCGAATTCGGGTCCGACAAACCGAGTCTTGCCATGTCTCAAAACCTTGCCGTGCTAAACCTTCTCTTTAGGATTGTTCAGACCCCCTGGAAGGTTGTAGGTTTCATACCGGAACTCGCCTCCGTGCCGCGTCGAGAAGCTGTGTTATCAACACGTTAGGAGAAACCGCTCCCACGCATTCTCTAACAGTGTCCCTATTAGGTAAAAGTAACCTTCGTCATGGACTTTAGTAACGCGGACATAACCTGGTCGCGGCAGGCCAAAGGATCGGATCTTCGGTGAGGATAGAGAGGAAGGCGTTATGCGGCCAGCAGTACGACGCCGCCAGCCACCAGAAGCGCGGCTATCCA
This sequence comes from Terriglobia bacterium, assembly GCA_963758435.1. Classification (GTDB taxonomy): domain Bacteria; phylum Acidobacteriota; class Terriglobia; order Terriglobales; family Acidobacteriaceae; genus JAIQFF01. The sequence continues at coordinate 212,827 of CAVWVN010000004.1, forward strand.
GCGGCGGTGATCGACCCGTTCATGCAGGAAAATCTTTGCAGCCACGGCGTTGGCCACAAAGGTAAGGGAAGCGGAAGCGGGGGCCACCAGGCTCACATCCCCCCAGGACAGGGCGAATAGCAGACTGAAAAACGCCACCGCCATCATGAAAATACCCAACATGAAACTGGGACGCCGCAGGATGTGCCACGCCACCGTCGTCAGCCCAGCACGACGCCACAGGTTTCCCACATCGCCCACTTTCTTCATGGCGCGAGACAGGAGCACATCTCCGGTGGTGGAGGCCAGGACAACCGCCATAATCGCACCCCACGTGTAGGCGTGTCTCACGATTCGGTCCTCGAACCCACTGGCTCCGGCTCTTTGTCTGACTGCTCCTGATGCGAGGGATGATGAGTCAGGGCGGGACCCTGGGTGACGAATCCAACTCCTGCTGAGATCAGGCCAATCCCCACCCAGCGCAGGGCGCTCACCTGCTCGTGCAGATAAAATTTGGCGATGAGGGCCAGCAGCACATACCCCAGGGATGTTGCGGGTAGCACGTAGGTGAGATCAGCCCAGGACAGAGCCGTCATGTAAGCGGCGAAGAATGCCAGCAGAAACAAAATCCCCAGGGCAACCCAGGGATCGAGAATGGTGAAGACCAGATCAGGCAGGCTGTGCAGCGAAATGTTGCCCACCTGCTTCATGCCGCGGGCGAGAAAGGTATCGCCAATGGCAGCGAACAAGGTCACACCGGTCAGCACCAGATACTTGCGAAACGTCACGCGGTCTTTCTTTCGTCTTTAGGCCTTGACGGGCTCGGCCACGCTCGCGGATTCGCCGCGCTCACGCTTTTCCTTTACCCATTTGTTCCGTGATGCCCGCAGTTTCAGGAAGCTCCTGGCGTCCTTATACAGGCGCTTGCGCTCTCCGCTGTTGAACGCGGCCTTCTTCAGGATGCGATAAATGGCTTTGGGCCGGAAGTAATACTCGTCGTAGAAGCGATGCACGGACTCCATAATTTCATCGGCCGGCAGCCCCGGATACTGGATCTGAGCCATCTGGTGGCCGCCCTCATCCACCATTTTGGAGTCCGCCACCATGAAGCCGTTCTTCATGGCGTACTCGTAAAGCTCAGTCCCAGGATAAGCGTGCGCCACCGATACCTGGATGGTCTCGACGTCCAATTCCTTGGCAAAAGAAATGGTGTTGTTGATGGTTTCCCGAGTCTCGCCGGGCAGGCCCAGGATGAAATCGCCGTGGACCACCAGTCCGAGCTTATGGCAGTCCTTGGTGAACTGACGTGCGCGCTCGATGGTGGCGCCCTTCTTGATGTTCTTCAGGATCTGCTGGTCGCCCGATTCGTAGCCCACAATGAGAAGGCGGCAGCCTGCTTCCTTCATCGCCTTTAGCGTCTCGTAGTCGGTGGTGACGCGCGAAGTGCAGGACCAGGTCAGGTTCAGCGGCTTCAGCTTGGCGCAGAGTTCAACCGTCCGCGCTTTCTGAATGTTGAAGGTGTCATCGTCGAAGAAGAATTCCTTCACCCAAGGCCAGTATTCGTTAGCCTTGGCCATTTCGCGAGCCACATCATCAGTCGAGCGTTTGCGCCAGGCGTGACCGCTGGTGGTCTGCGGCCACAGGCAGAACGTGCACTGGGCGGGGCATCCCCGAGTGGAATACAGGGCCACGTAGGGATGGAGCAGAAAAGGTACGGTGTAGCGCCGCGGATCGAGATCGCGATAATAGATATCAGTGACGTGGGGCAGGGCATCCAGGTCCTGAATCTGCGGCCGGTCAGGGTTGTGGGCGACTGCGCCATTTTTCCGATAGGAAATTCCCAGAATTTCTTCGAGCGGCTTGCCTTGCGCGAATTCGACCACCGAGTAGTCAAATTCCCTGCGACAGACGAAATCAATGGCCGGGCAATCCTTCAAAGTGCGCTCCGGCAGCACGGTGACATGCGGACCCACGAACGCAATTTTGATATTGGGGTTGGCGTTCTTGATAGCTTGCGCCAGACCGATGTCGCCGGGAAATCCGGGCGTACTGGTGTAGAGGACCAGGAATTCGTAGTCCTTGGCGATCTTGATGGTTTCGTCGGCGGAAACGTGATGCGAAGGAGCATCGACCAGACGAGCCCCTTCCAGCATTCCGGCCGGGTACGCCAGCCAGACGGGGTACCAGTAAGACTCAATCTCGCGTGTGGCAGGCCACCGCGAACCGGCGCCACCGTCAAAATTCTCAAACGACGGCGGATTCAGAAAAAGTGTTTTTAAAGGCATAATTGTCAGTAAGTTATATTAACATTTCGGCGCTCATTTTACCCGGAACCTAGGTACATTCAAGGTACATCCGCCGACCTGCCACAACGCCCCAAAGCCTTGCCAAATCTGCAGTTATCTACGGCCTGGCTCACTGCCCGGCGCCCACCCAGCTGGCCAGCTCGCCGGTGGCCCGCAATAATGTGATGCGGGACCGTTCCAGCTCAAAGTTCGCATCCTGTAACGAATTGTAACGCTCGTTGACCTGCTCGCGCGCGTCCTGAACGTCGTGCCAGCCAGCGCTGCCGGCGTCCACGCGCACGCGCAGCGATTCCAGATTGGATTGCGCGACCTGATATTCAAGATCAGCCACTTCCTTGGCCGCAGCCATCTGCTCCACAGAGCGCTGCAAACGCAGAGTCTCTTCCGACACCTGGTTCCTGGCAGTTTCTACATCCTTTTTTGCTTTCAACGCAAGAGCATCCGCAGCGTCGGCGCGCGCGCGCTGGGTGGGGCTGAACAGAGGAAATTTAATGACCACTCCGAGTGTGGCGTTGTGGCGCTGAAAGCTGCCGGGCTGAAAGAAATTCTGGTAATTGTTGTACGCGGCCAGCAGACCATATTGGGCCGCGAAGTCCATCGATGGCAGCATGGCGCGATGTTCGCCGCGGGCCCGCAGACTCTCGGCCGCGGCGCGGCTCTCTGCCGCCTGCACACCGGGACTGGCCTGCTCCGCCTTTCCGGCCAGGTCATCCTGCTGTTTCACTTCCGGTAACGGAGGCATCGAGTCGGACTCGGTTTCGATGCCGGCTGCCGGCAGCCCGGTCAGGTGCGAGAGCCGGTTGCGGATGACGTCGATAGCGCCTTGCGCCTCCGCCAAACGAAGGCGTAAGCGCGCGGTGCTGAGATGCGCCTTGTTCTGCATGATCGGACTGTCAACGCCTTCCTTGATGCGCTCGCTGACCTGTTGTTCGGTCTGGAGTGCGGCCGCGTGCTCTTCCTGCAAATGTCCCACAAGCGCTTCCCACTTGCTCAATTCGGCATAACTCAGCACCGTGTCCTGAATTACTTGGTTGCGCTGATCTTTGGTTTGCAGCGTAGCGGCGTTCCAGTCCGTTTTGGCGGCGCGGACAAAATCTTTTAGAGACGGATTGAACAACGCAGATTGGCTGTTGAGATTTACGATTGAAGGCGCCGAACCCTCCAGGCTCAACGGATACCCCCAGGACTGTCCGAGGCCCGAACCCAGAATGAACTGCGGGATGTACTGGTTCCGCGCTTCGCGGTAGGAAGCAAAGACGCGCTGCTCATCAGCGTTGGCAGCAGCCGCGGTGGTGCTGTGGGCGAGGGCCAGTTCTACGGCGCGCTTTAGCGGTAAGGGCTCGGCGGCCAGCCGGGGCAAGGCGAGAAGGGCAACCAGCAGGAAGCCACAAAAACGCGGAACGCAGCGAGGAGCAATGTTCATCTCTTCACCTTCAAAAAAAACATTCGATGGGATTGTGCTTAATGATCTCACGTAGGGGCGGGTGCCCTCACCCGCCCGGCCGGGCGAAGCCCGACTGGTTTTTGCGCATGCGGTCGATGCGAGTCACGTTTTTCCGACTGCTGACAGAAAACTCTCGCGAGTTTCGCCTGCCCGGGTCCCGAGCAAAGTCGAAGGAGGGCGCCCGGGGCGCTACGTGGCATTCGTCCTTCAGCGGTTGAGCCGATCCAGAGCTTCCTGAGCGCGCGAGAAATTCCTGGCCAGAGAGAGCGCGGCACGATATTCCTGGGCCGCTCCCTGCTTGTCCCCCTGCTTTTCCAGAGCGGTGCCCAGCAGGTAGTGGGCCTTGAACGCGGGAGCTTCTTCGACTTTGGAATTCAGGGCCAGATATCGACGCAGATATCGGACCGCCGCCGGGAAGTTGCGGCCACTGCGCAGCAGAATCTCTCCCGATTCCATGATAATTTCCGGGCGATCGACCTGGGCCGAGACGGCCTGGTTGATGGCGTCTTCCATGTCGTTCCAGCGCTCCCGGTGACGGAAGAACAGCGCCAGGTTGAACCAGGTGAGGGCGCTGCCGCGACTGGCTTCAATAGCGGAGCGGTATTCTTTTTCCGCCGTAGCGAAATCTTTCTTTTTCTCGGCGAGGCGGCCCTTGAGATAGTCGGCCTTGGCGGGATCCAGCGCAGCCAGTGCCTGGGTTTGAACTTCCGCCTTGTCGCGTCCGCCGCCGACGATGCCGGGCGCTTCCAGATAAAATTCGCCCAGGTCGCTACGCGCGTCCACGTTGTTCGGATCCAGTCTCACTGCCGCTTCGAACTCGGTGCGTACTTTGCCTGCCAGAGACGCCGCGCTCAGAAAATTTGCCGCGTCTGCTTTTTCGCCATAAATCCGTCCCAGCCACATGTGGTAACGGCTGTTGTTGGGATCGAGCTCGACCGCCTTCTCGCAGGCCGAAATGCCCCGGTCCCAATCGCCCATGGAAAAATAGACGCGGCACAGCAGGTTATGGGCTTCGGCGTCGCTGGGAGAATTGTTGATTTTGGAGCGCAGAGTAGTAATGGCGTCGTCGGCCCGTCCGGCAGCCAGCAACGCGGGAACAGAATCGTCGCCGGCCGCCAGGACCACGGCGGAGAACAGAGCCACAATCAGAATGATGATCCTTAATTTCATTTCTCGAACACCTAACGAACTACCTTCACGGCCACGCCTTCGCGTAACGGCTTGGAGTTGGTCGAAGCCAGCGCCAGTAGCGCCTTTTCCGCAACTCCGCTGGTGATTTCCACCTGTGTCAGATTCGAGATGGAGGTCTGAATGTCTCGCCGCTGCAACTCGTTGTTCACGATCTGATAGACGAAAGTTTTGCCGTCATCCAGGCGAATTGCTTCCCGGGGCATGGTGAGCGCGTTGTGGTGCTCGGCGGTCACGATCGTTACCCCGACGTTGATGTTGGGCAGAAGCTTGAAGTCCTGGTTATCCACGATGCAGGTGGTTTCTCCCACGTTCCGCGTTCCCAGGAGTTTCACGGTGGACGGTATGGTGCTCACTGAACCTTCCCACGTGCGTCCGGGGACTGCATCCCAGGTGAGATCGATTCTTTGTCCGTGCGCCAGGCGGCCTACGTCGGGTTCATCTACGTAAGCGCGCACCAGAACCTTGGAGAGATCGGCCTCCTGCAATACCAGGTCTCCGGGATTCACATATGTGCCCTGGTGGACGGGAAGGGAATAGACAACTCCATCGAAGGGTGCGCGGATGTTCAGTTGACGAAGATTGTCTTCAGCCGCCGCATAGGTGCTCTGCGCCTCTGCCTGTTGTGCCTCCACATGAGCGATCTCGGGCTGAGAGTAGCGTTCTTTCTGTTTCTGCTGCACCAGCTTAAGATCCGCTTTCGCTCCCGCCAGTTGATCTTCGGCCTGTTTCACTTCGCCGGGCGAGGCTGCGCCCTGTTGCTGCAGGCGTTGCAGGGCCTCGAGATTGCGTTGCGCCGAATCGTGCTCGTTGCGCGACTTTACCATTTGGGCTTCGAGGGTCAGAATTTCTTCCTGGTTCCCGCCCTTCTCCATGGCGCTCACTTCAGCTTGTGCAGCGCGAACCTGGGCCAAGGCCCTGGCCGCCTGGCTCCGGGCATCGGCATCGTCCAATTGGGCCAGAAGTTGTCCCTTCTTTACGCGATCGCCTTCTTTGACCAGTAGTTTCTTTACCGTGGTGCCCACCGGCGCGTGAGCCTCAAAGCTCTGTAGGGGTTCAACCTTGCCATTGGTCGAAATCACGCTGCGAATCGTGCTTCGCTCTACCGTCGCGGCGCGCACGGGAACGGTTTCGTCGCGCGACATGAATGAAGCCAGCAGCAGTACGGCCACAGCAATTCCGGCAGCCCACACCAGCCAGCGATGCCGGCCGAAGAAACCGTTGTTGTTTGTCGTCAATGCCATGTTGCCGCTAGATAATGTATCACCGCACGCCTGAGCCCAACCTTAACTGGTCTAAGAACTTAGATGCACGATATCCGGCAAGGAACCGGATTTGTCACGCCCGTGCGCCCAGCCCGACGGATGGTGGGCAAGGGTCCGCCGGCGCTACCCGGCTCTGGTTACAATAGCGATATGCCGAAGCCACGCTACACCGAGGCCCACGCCGCCGCGGGCCTTGACCACAAGTTTCCCGCCATCGAGACCTGGCCCAACCAGTTTCCCAGCTACGAGATCGTGGTGGACGATCCGGAATTTACCTCGGTTTGTCCCAAAACCAGCCTGCCCGATTTTGGCACCATCACCATCCGCTACATGCCGGACAAGCATTGCCTGGAGTTGAAATCACTAAAGGAATATTTGCAGTCTTACCGCAATCTGGGGATTTTCCAGGAGAACATTGTGAACCGCGTGTTGCAAGATGTGGTGCGCTGGGCCAAGCCGGTGTGGGCGGAGGTGAAGGGAGATTTCCGTCCGCGCGGCGGAATCTCGACGGTAGTGGTCGCCCAGTGGCCGCGACCGGAAGGGAAGAAGCGCGGGTGACGGTCTAACCTTGTGCTGTCATCCTGAGCTCCGCATGCATTTCGCGACGCGAAGTGCATGCGGAGTCGAAGGACCCCTATCAGCGGATAAATGCCGATGCATAGTTGTTTTTCTCTCTCCAGGAATACTTGAGCATGTTGCTCTGAACAGGTCGAGGGGAGGTAGGGGTGACCGATTCGTTCCGAATCGGTCAGCTTCGCTCAGGATGACAGGCTGTGGATCACGTGCATGTTATATTCCTTCCCCAAGTGACTCAACGCAAACTCTATCCCTGGACCGCGCTGGTCCTGCTGACCACGCTGAACTTCCTCAACTACATCGACCGCTCCGTCCTGTTTGCGGTGCAGCCCCTGGTGCAGGACGAATTTCACCTCAGCAACGCGCAGCTGGGCTACCTTACCAGCGCCTTCCTCATTTTCTACATGATCGCCGCGCCTTTCGTGGGGCCGCTGGCCGACCGTTACTCGCGCAAGCTGATCATCATTCTGGGCGCCATCTTCTGGAGCGGGCTCACCCTGTTGACCGCGGTCACGCACACTTACGGTGAATTGCTGCTCCGCCATACCCTGGTGGGAATTGGCGAGGCCACCTTCGTGACCATCGCTCCGACGTTCGTCGCCGATCTTTTTTCGGAGCAAAAGCGCGGCCGCATTCTAGGCATCTTCTACCTGGCTATCCCGGTCGGCACCGCCGCCGGGTATTTGCTTGGGGGCAAGCTGGGTCCGGTGCACGGCTGGCGCTTTCCCTTTTATGTGGCTGCGGTTCCGGGCTTTCTGCTGGCGCTCGCGCTGGCGTTCGTGCCCGAGCCGGAACGTGGCCGTTTCGACTCCCTCAAGGAAACGCGGGAGCGCGGGACCATCTGGGGATTGGCCCGCAATCCGGCCTTCTGGACCGCGACCCTGGGCATGGCCATGATGACCTTCGCCCTGGGCGGACTGCAGGTGTGGATGCCGACTTTTCTCTCCCAGTCGAGAGGCTATTCCCTGGAATCGGCCAACGAAACCTTTGGCGCTATCATCGTGGTTGACGGAATTGTCGCGTCCCTGGCGGGAGGATGGCTTGGAGACCGCCTGCTGCGCCGCTACCGCAGCGCCTATTACTCGGTGTCTGCGGTCAGCATGGCCCTGGGAGTGCCGGTCATGATTGTGGCACTGTTTTCTAAAGGGCAAGCGATGCTGCCGGGAATCGCCATCGCGGCCTTTCTGTTGCTCTTGAATACTGCACCCTTGAATGCCGCCCTGATCAATTCTGTAGGGGCCCACATTCGCGCCACTGCCATTGCAGTAAATATTTTCATCATCCACATTCTCGGTGATGTTCCGTCGCCAACGCTCATGGGCTACATCGCCGACAAGCGCTCGCTGCAGACTGCGTTCATTGGTCCGGTTGTCGCCATGGTCCTTTCTTCTGCCATACTTTTCTACGGCATGCGATTCGCGCCGGCCGTCGGCACGGACAAAGGTAAACCGTCGGGTTCGCTGGAAGTGTCCGCGGGATGAGTTATTTCCACTGGATTGCAGGATGCGCCCTCGGTCTGGTCTGGCTCTGGCGTCTCGCCGATGCGGCAGTAGGTGTGCCGAAAATCGAGGACATCTCCGAAGCGGAGTGGGACCGCAAGCCACCCGGCACCCCGTCCGTCAGCATCATCGTTCCGGCCTGCAACGAAGCGGCTGACATTAAGGCCACCCTGACTCGTCTCCTCACACTCGAATACGACAACTACGAGGTCATCGCCGTGGATGATCGCTCTACCGACCATACGGGCGAGATCATGGAGGCGATTGCCGCCGGTGCGCCACCAGGCCGGCTCAAGGTGATCCACATCACCGAACTGCCGGCCGGTTGGATGGGCAAGCCGCACGCCATGTGGAGCGCGAGCCACCTGGCCGGCGGCGACTGGTTGCTGTTCACCGATGCCGACGTTCTCTTCAAGCCCGACGCTCTCCGCCGCGCCGTGACCTATGCCGAATCCGAGCGCGCCGACCACCTCGTCCTTTTTCCCCGCATGATCATGAACCACCCGGGCGAGAGGATGATGATCGCTTTCTTCCAGACCCTGTTCGTCTTCGGACACCGTCCCTGGAAAGTCGCCGATCCAAAAACCAGAGACCACATCGGTGTGGGCGCGTTCAACCTGATTCGCCGCAAGGTTTACGACGCCCTGGGTACATACCAGGCATTGCGCTTTGATGTGCTCGACGACATGAAGCTGGGCAAAGTCGTGAAGAACGCCGGCTATGCGCAACGCAATGTCTTCGGCGCGGATCTGATCTCTATCCGCTGGGCCAAAGGCGCATGGGGCGTGGTGGACAATCTGACGAAGAATTTCTTCGCCATCATGTCGTTCCAATGGCTCCGCGCCCTGGCTTCGTGCTTCGCACTCGCCTTTCTGAACCTGATGCCGTTCGCCGGAATCTGGCTGGCCCACGGGTGGGCGCGCCTGGGTTACGCGGTCGCCCTGTTCTCAATGTTTTCGATCTATGTTGGGATGTCGCGAAAATCGGATATTCCACCCTATTACTTTGTCCTGCATCCCATCAGCACAACCCTGTTCGTGTACACCATGCTGCGTTCGACGTTCTTGACCCTGGGCCGCGGCGGAGTAATGTGGCGGGGCACGTTCTACCCACTGGGGGAGTTAAGGAAAGGCATGGTCTAGGAACTCTCCAGTCCATTTCCTGGCGACTCTGAGGATGCGCCGGGCGTTGGTGGGGAGGTGCGATTGACTAAGATTCTGTTAGGGCAGGTCCTGCGCCATCCACGTTCGTTTCCGGGGTGGCGTCGCTGGTGGTGACGTTCTCTTGGGTTGCCGGCCCAGCTTGGGCCCCTTGTATCACTCGCTTCAATGCGCGTCCCACCCGGGTGGGTGCTGCAGCCAGCCGAGAAGTGAGCGAGCTGAGGATGGCAGAATTGGCGGTATCGGAAGGCTGCGGCTCGGAGTTGTCATCAGCCTGGGTATTCGCGCAGCCGTCATGCGCTGTTTCCGACTTCAAGTCGAATTTCGCGGCAGAGCCCAAACGCTCGCTGACAATACCGGCGATGAGCTCCAGGTCCATGACCTGTCCGATGGAAAAGGACTGCATTTCTTTGTAAAAGAATTCCATCGCCCCTACTACCTCCCGGTGGTGGAATATGGGAACGATAATCAAGGACCCAACTTCCTCCAGCTGGCATGCGCGGCCCAGGAGAGGATGCCTTTGCGCGTCAAGCAACTGTAAGGCCCCGCCCATCCTGACGCAGGATTGAAAAAAGTTCACCTGCAGCTCAAGTCCGGCTATGGTCGCGCCGATGCCCGTCCGAACCAGGTACACCACACTGTTCTCCTGCCGAAGACCGACCGCGGTTCCGCAGCATTGAGTGATCTCCTGGGCCCGGTTAGCCATCAACTCAACGGCTGCCTCAAGATCAAGATTCGGGTCTCTGATCAGGTCTCGTATTTCGGCAACGGTCGAAAGCGCCATTCCACTGTTCTCAAAGACGCGGCCTGCGACGCTCTCCTTTTCGGCGTACCGGCCACTCACAAAGCGAGCCGCAGAGTCCGGTCTGGCTATGGAAGTATCTTGCCCGGAGGCCTCGCCGGCAGCCGACTTTGCCTCTTCCGAAGCGGCGGGTACAGCTTGCGCGTTGTCAACCAGCGGAATCGAACTTACTGGTGAATCTAAGGGGTGGTGAAAAGCGGACGCAGTCGCGGGCGGTTTCTTTGTGGGCATTTCCACCGCACAGTGTCGGAGAGAAAGTATTCGTGGCGTGTCCTGGTGCAAACGGACGTCTATTCCACCGGAGCGGAGTATGTGCCGGTGTGATTCCAGATGGGCATAGAGCGTGCGCGCGGGCTGTGCCCTTGCCAGGCTTCCCGTATCGGATCCGCTGCGCACAGCGGCCAGCAATTCCGTCGCAGTTCCAGACCAGACACCCTTCCGTGGAGCGAACCACTCCACCAGCTTCCGGTCAAAGGAATCATCGAATTCGGGCAAACCGACAGTACTCAGCTGGCCTCCATTCCTGTCCGCACCCAGAGGCGGAGTTTCAGTTCACACGACCACAACGGCAACAGAGTGGGGCGTTACTCGCGCAGCGGAAGACCTGCGCTCTATGAGCAACTTGAGAAAAGACGGGTGTCTATGCACCCAAACCAGCGGGCCATTCTTCGCCAGGCCCGTTCATGGCCAATGTTTGTTCCGCGCACCCGACTCGTCGCTGGTTGAAATTGCAGCGAGAGTAGGGGGTTTTTTGGGAACGTCCTCCTCGGTTTTCAGTGCGGATCGCAATTCTTCGAGCAGTTCCTTTGGGAGTTCGTGGACGTTCTTTACCAGTCGCTTGGCGGCCAGTATGTTGGCAAAACATTCCCTTACTTCTTCATCGGCAATGGAAGCGAGGTCCTCCTCGACTTCCAGGACTTCAACCAGGGTCAGGAAACCGCCGCCATGTTCTATGCCTTCAGCCACGCGGGCCAGCGTCTTGGCCATGGGGTCGAAATTTGTCCACCCCTTGATCTGGAAGCTGAAATACTTGTCGCGATGTTCGTCGGTCGGGTTCTTGGATGGCGTGCTTGCCTCGGGCATGAAAGGTTCTCTCCTTGTAAACGCGTGTGTTGGAGCCCCATCGCGGAAAGCACAAGCCACAAAGATGGACGCGTGGGACGGTCTTGCTCTGGCGGGGGAGAGTCTAAATAGTGCAGGTTTGATGCCAACCCGTGAAGGTCGCTTGGGACTTTGGATGTCTCTAGTTAGGAACCTGCCGCCCAGTTATTGTGCAAGATTTTGCATCTTCACCGCAACCCGGAGGCGGATTCTGTCGGGCCGGGAGGCCGGTGAAAGGTCACTGATAAGGCTCGGTCAATCAATCCAAATCGGACAAGAGTTCCGCGGCAACTTCCACTTCTGTCTCCTCGTCGAGGCGGGAAGAACGTTCTATCTATTTCAAGAGTTCAGGAAGGGCATGGTGTAGCGAGCAGGATGTAGAATCACCTCGCCTTCGGGGAGATTGAACTTTGATGAGACCTGAAACGATGCTGTGCGTGTGCCTGTTGCTTGTCCTCGCTCCCACCCGCCTGATAGCGCAGGCGGGGTCTGTCGATGCAGAGGTCATAGCGCTTGAGAAATCCTGGAACGATGCCGAACTGCGACACGACCCTGCGGCGCTTGCCCGGTTGATGTCTGACGATCTGGTCCTGACTGAACCCGACGGCAGCGTGATCAGCAAAGCAGAAGAGGTGTCCTTTACTGCTGATCCCGATGCGCACTTCGAAATTCTGGAATCTGAAGACATGAAAGTGCGGGTCCACGGCAATGTTGCGGTTGCAACAGGTGCTTATCACGAAAAAGGAACCTTTCATGGCAAATCCTTCGAGCATCGAGGCAGGTTCACTGACACGTGGGTCCGCGATAACGGGACTCTACGATGCGTCGCAGGGCATTTCAGCGTAAGCGTCAAGGACTAATCCCTGTCTATCACTGGTCTTACCGTCGAAGTTTGTGTCGACTCTCTGGACTCTGCGATCGCAGCCGAGCGTGGTGGAGCGAAGAGAGTGGAACTGTGCAGCAGTCTGCTGGAAGGCGGAGTGACTCCGAGCGCGGGCCTGATCGCCACAGTTCGGCAGAAAATCTCGATCGGTGTGCAGGTGATGATACGTCCCCGTGCCGGCGATTTCTACTACAGCGCCGATGAGTTTGAAGTGATGCGACGCGATGTACTCATGGCGAAGCAACTGGGCGCTGCGGGCGTCGTGTTCGGTCTTCTGGACGCCGATGCGAATGTCGATATTCAGCGGACGCGCGCCCTGGTTGACCTGGCGAGACCTCTTAAGGTGACGTATCATCGGGCCTTCGATATGTCCGCCGATCTTTTCCGGTCGCTGGAGCAGTTGAAAGAAGCTGGAGCTGACCGGATCCTCACCTCCGGAGGAGCGCCAAACGCCGTCGAAGGTGCCGCAGCCCTGCACCGACTGGTTGAGCACGCGGGAGGATCTGTAATCATCATGGCGTGTGGTGGTATCAACGCTCAGAATGTCCGGGTTGTGCTCGAGAAAACTGGCGTACGAGAGATTCACGTTGGTCTGAGGACAACCGTCGCCAGCCCCATGCGCTATCGAAACGAAAACATTTCGATGGGGACTCAAGAGGGCAACGAATACCAGCGATTTGTCGTGCTGGAAGACAAAGTGGCGCAGCTGATACGAGCGGCCTCCGCGCCCAATGCGTAAGGTCTGTGTAGCGCCGGCGTCCCGCCCTCCGCTCGTTAATATTCACGGCGGCGCTACCTACTGCTCCGGGTCCTCGGGCGCTTGCGTAACCACTTCAGCTGGTTGTCGCTTGGAGGTTTTTCGTTTTGACCTGGGATGGCTGAACGTTCCCGCGCTGTAGCGGCCCTTCTTTTCCACGTCGTAGCTCTTGGGCAGGGAAGGGATTCGGGCGCCGGCGCCGCTCAATTGCCGATATTCCTCCAGGATGATCTCGGCGCGCCCATCGTACTCCTTGACCTTGCCGTGAATCTCAATCATCCGGCCCTGCAACTGCCGCACATCGCCCACGCTCTTCAAGTCGCCAGGGAAGACCACGACGGTGAATGGACAAAGTCGAAAATCATCGCAGAAGTCGAGAAAGTGAACCCCACGGGAACCCTGCTTGACCCGTATGACCGTACCCGTGATGCACTTGATCTCGCCCACATGTTTCCCTGCTTCCGCAAAGGGAAGACAGTCGGACCAGGCCAGGCTGCCTAGCAGGAGGGTGGCGAGTAGCGGGTACGTAATGGCAGGCGGCATTCTGAGGTCAAATCTCCGTGAGAAGCGGTTTCTGCCTCAGTGGATGAGGCCGCGACTTGCAGGGCCTTGAATGGAGTGCTAAAGCACGGCTCCACCCTGGCAGGAATTGTATGGCGAAGTAAGTCCGGGCGGGCGACCGCCGGCAAAAGAAATCGACGTATTTCCCGAAATAGAAACAACCGGGGCCGGACTGATACCGGCCCTCGTCAGAGATAAATGACAGGGAGCTTAGCTGAACGACTTGACTGCGCTGGCTTCGTCGTCCTTCACGTCGAAGACGGTGTACAGCTTGGTGATCTGCAGCAGGTCGTGAACTTTTTTGGTCAGGTTGAGCAGCTTGAGTTCGCCACCCTGGTTGCGCACGGTGGTGAAAGCGCTCACCAGCTCGCCGATGCCCGAGCTGTCGATATAGTTTACATCCCCGAGATTGAGCAGGATTTTCTTCTGCCCCTTGGAAAGCAGTTCGCGCACCACATCCTTCAATATCACGCTGCCTTCGCCCAGGGTAATGCGGCCGCTGCAGTCTACAATGGTGACGCCGTTAACCTGGCGCGTACTGGTCTTCATGCTCACTGGGAAGCCTCCTTAACGCCCTCGGATGGACCGTGGACGTGTTTCACAAGTTTGATTTCGGTGCCCGTCTGGGAGGGGCTGATGTGCACCTCATCCATGAACGAGCGTATAAGAAAAATGCCCCGGCCCGACGTCTTCAAAAGATTTTCCGGCGCCAGGGGATCCGGAATTTTCTCCAGATCCAGCCCCTTGCCCTGATCCCGGATGGTGATCACCAGGTTACCGCCGGTCTGCTCGAATTCCAGACTGACCTTTTTGCCGGGATCGTAAGCGTTGCCATGGAGCACGGCGTTGACCGCAGCCTCCCGCACGGCCATGGCGATCCTCATAACCTCGTCGTCGTCGAAGCCCAATTCGGAAGCAATCCGGCTGGCTGCCTGCTCGGCGCTGTCGACGGTCTCCAGCGTCGAATCCAACGTGTAGGAGACCCGCTGTTCGGTCATGGCAAAGATTTTTGGGTACGGCTTCGTGGATCCGGAATCTCCGCTGTCCCGCGTTCCGGCCGGCGGCGAATGCTTTAGCCATGGCCGGGAACGGTAATTGCAGCGAATGCGGTAGTTTGCCCTTATGCCCCGGAAATGTCAACGCGGAGCTTGATTTGTCAATTTCCAGGTACCTTGTAGCGTTAGCCTCCCGCCGGCTGTCTGACGGCATCCCGCCCACCTATGGGGCCAGCGGGATGCCGGCGCTACAAGGCCCGCAAAGCATGCCGATACTCGAAAGCTCCTGTGGATTCTTACCTGTCAGTTGAGTATTCTCGAAAGTATGTTGACCTTCGCGCTTACCGAACTGCTGGGCACTCCGGTGTTTGACAACGCCGGAAGCCGATGCGGACGGGTGCGCGAAGTGGCGCTGGTCCCGCAAGAAGACCGGGCCCGGGTTGCGGTTTTGATCATTAGGACGACTGGCGGGGACCGCATGCTGCCCTTTGTATCCGTCACCTCGATGAACGGAGGCATTCGTACCGATGCGCCCTCCGCCGGCTGGGCCGAGGGCGATGGCGCGGAAGGCATGCTGCTGCTGGGCCGCGATCTTTTGGACCAGCAGGTCATCGACGTTTTCGGCAGGAAAGTCGTCCGGGTAAACGATCTGGACCTGCTGCAGGAATCGGTGGGAAACCGCCCCGTTCTGAAAGTCGGCTCGGTGGACGTCGGCCCGCGCGGCGCCATCCGGCGCTTGTTGAAGGGGGTGGTCCCGCTGGTGGCGTTGCGAGCTCTGCTGCGGCAGATCCCTCCGCGCAGCATTCCCTGGGACTTCGTTGACCTCATCGAAACCGATCCCGCCCGCCGGGTAAGGCTCAAGATTTCCCACGAGCGCCTGGCCCGGCTGCATCCCGCCGACATCGCCGATATCATCGAAGATTTGGCCCCCGACGAACGCGAGGCTGTGTTTCAGACCCTGAATGAGGAAGTGGCGGCCGGGGCCCTGGAGGAAGTCGAACCCAAAGTCCAGAAGTTGATCGTCGAGTCCCTCGACTCGGAGCGTGCCGCCGAGATTGTCGAGGAGATGGAACCGGACGCGGCCGCCGACCTGCTGGCCGATCTGCCCGAAGAACGCACCTCGGAAATTCTGCTGGAGATGGAACCCCAGGAACGGAAGGAGATGGTGGAACTCCTGGAGTTCAAGGAAAACACCGCCGCCGGACTGATGAATCCCGAGTACCTGGCGGTTCCCGTGGGGGCTACGGTGCACGACGCCATTGAGGTCTTGCGGCACTTTGAGGGCGGGGTGGAAACCGTCAGTACGATCTATCTGGTGGATTCCCACGGTACCCTGGCAGGCGCCGTACCCCTGGCCAAGCTGGTGCTGGCCACCCCCGACACGGCCATGCTTTCACTGACTCAGGAGCCATTGATCTCCAGCCGAGCCGGCGCCAAGGAGAAAGACGTTGCGGAACTCTTCGACAAGTACAATCTGCTGACCCTTCCCGTCGTGGACGACAACAAGAAATTGACCGGGGTCATCACTTCCGACGACATCATCAGCCTGCTGCGGGCCAACCTGTAGGCGTGATGGTGTGGGTCGGACACTCCTGTCCGACGCTTTTGGGTTTGACGTTGGTCTTACGATACCCGACCCGTACGCGATCCAGACGACTCTTCGCAAAAAATCTAAGTCAAGAGCGTCGGACAGGAGTGTCCGACCCACACCATCCCACACGATTTAAGCTATCCAGATTTGCGGGCTGCATTTATGCTGATCGGTCACTGCAACGATATGTGTGCGCCGCATGACCTTCCTGAAACGCTGGAAAATCCGGCTATTGATCTTCTTTGCCGTTGTCGGTCCCGGTTTTATTACCGCGAACGTCGACAACGATGCGGGTGGCATCTGGACGTATTCCGCGGCTGGGGCCCAGTTCGGACACATGCTGCTCTGGACCATGATCCCCATCACGGTGGCGCTGATCGTGGTGCAGGAGATCGCGGCCCGTATGGGCGCAGTCACGGGCAAGGGCCTGAGCGATCTGATTCGCGAGGAATTCGGACTACGCATCACGTTCCTCATGATGATCGGCCTGATCATCGTCAACTTCGGTAACGTGGTTACGGAATTTGCCGGCATTGCTGGCAGTCTGGAACTGTTCGGCCTCAACAAGCACTACACCGTCCCCGTCTGCGCCGTCATTGTCTGGTTGATCGTGGTAAAGGGCCAGTACAAAACGGTGGAGAAAGTATTTCTGGCTGCGTCGTTTTTCTATGTCACCTACATCCTTGCTGGATTCCTGGCCAAGCCCGCATGGCTGGAGGCCCTCGAAGCCACTATTGTCCCGCCACACAAGGAGATGTTCCTGCGCCCGGATTATCTTTACATGGTGATCGGCGTGGTAGGCACCACCATCGCGCCCTGGATGCAGTTCTACCTGCAAGCTTCGATCGTGGAGAAAGGCGTGACCCGGCGGCAGTACAAAGCCTCACGGCTCGACGTCGTGACCGGCTGCGTCTTCACTGACATTGTGGCCTGGTTCATCATCGTGGCCTGCGCATCCACGCTTTATGTACACGGCTACCACAACATCAGCGACGCGAAGGATGCAGCCCAGGCGCTGCACCCGTTGGCCGGGGATTACGCCTACATTCTTTTCGCCATGGGGTTGTTCAACGCGTCGCTGTTCGCCGCTTCCATTTTGCCGCTCTCCACTGCTTACGCCGTCTGCGAAGGGCTGGGATTTGAATCGGGCGTGGGGAAGCGGTTTAGTGAAGCCCCCGTGTTTTACTGGCTCTACACCATCCTGATCGTGGCCGGAGCGGGCGTAATTCTGCTGCCCAACATTCCGCTGGTGAAGATTTCCATTCTGTCCCAGGTGGTAAACGGCATCGTGCTGCCTTTTGTGCTCGTCTTCATGCTGCTGCTGGTGAACAAGAAGGAGCTGATGGGAGAGTACGTGAGCTCACCTCTCTACAACGTAGTGGCGTGGGCCACAACCGTGATCATGGTTGGCTTGACGCTGGCCTGGTTTTGGACCCTGCGGAGCGGCTGACCGTGTGGGGCGGACACTCCTGTCCGCCGCTCTTGACTTTGATTTGTGACCTGAGGATTCCGTCGTCGCGTCCCGCATTGACGACTGAGGCGTGAAAATCAAATTCAAAAGCGTCGGACAGGAGTGTCCGACCCACACCGGGCTAGGCGATTTTTCCTTCGGAGAGCTCTCTCACTAGCTGCAAATCCGCTTCCAGAAAATCAAACGAAGGCAAATCGGAACGCGTTGCCCAGCGCATGTCCTTGAAAATACGGTTCTCGATCTCGCCTTTGTATTCGCGTACCGCGTAAAAGCGCAATTCCACGGCAGACCGGCTGTTGTACTCGTGGCGGAGGCGCGCCACCTCGTCGCCGATGGTGGCATCAATGCCGAGTTCCTCATTCAATTCCCGGCGCAATGCATCGCGCGGTTGTTCACCGGCTTCGATCTTGCCCCCGGGGAACTCCCATTTCAGCGGCATGGTCTGGTGGCGGGTGCGCTGGCATACCAGCAGGAGGTCATCCTTGAAAATCAGGGCGGCCACTACTTGCTTCATCGACGGCAGGGGGCCACGAGCAGGGCGCGCCGAGTCGGACGCTCGATTGCCCTCGGTTGCACGTGCCTGGCCTTTCCCGCTTTTCATCCTGCGAACTTTTCCATCTGCTTGCCCACCAGGGAAGCGCAATACTCGACCAGGCTGCGATCTTCATCGCCGAATGCGGCCGGAAAGTGGCTGTCGATATCCAGTTCGCCAACCACCTTGCCGCGGACAAATACGGGCACCACGATTTCAGATTTGGTTTCGGTGGAACAAGCCAGGTAGCGGCTGTCGAGGCTGACGTCGTCCACCACGATGGTCTTGCCGGTGGAAGCGGCTGCGCCGCAAATACCCTGGTTCAGTGGAATACGGGTGTGCGGCGTCATGGCTCCCTGAAAGGGTCCCAGGGCCAGCATGCGCGGCTGGGAATCCAGGGGCTTGTTCTCCAGCATGTAGAAACCGACCCAGTTGTATTTCAGCATGCGATCATGCAGCACTTTCACGGTTTCCCACATGAAATCTTCCACCGATCCAGCGGCCTGGTTTATGCGGTCGATCTCTTTCCTGACTTCTGCAAATGCGGAACCAGGAGGCATAGAGTTTCCGGATTACGAGACCGAGGCGCGTGCGCTCAAACTCGCGCCTCGACCATACATCTTAGCCCTTCGGGGTGTGGAAAAGCACCGGGATGAATCGCCGCCGCTAACGCTCGCAGTCCGTGCACCAGGGTAGGGGCCGGCGTGTTCAGAAGCTCGTCGCGGATGCAGTACACTCGCCCGTCGCGCACCGCCGGCATCTGTTGCCATCCTCGCTCACGGACAATCTTTTGCAACGGGACGCGGTCGCCAGCTCCGCACCAGGCGGCAATGACCACCTCCGGGGCGTGGGCCAGAACTGATTCCGCTGAGGACCTTTCTCCCGGCTCGCCTACGAACTCGCCGCCCGCAACTTCGACCAACTCTGCCACCCACTTCTGGGATGCAATCAATGGCTTGCCCCACTCCTCGCAAAAGACGCGAGGCCGCTTCGAGCTGCTGACCTCCACTCGAAGGTCCTCGATCTCACGCTGCATTCTTGCAATCACGAACTGTCCCTGCTCCCCAGCATTGACCGCCCCGGCGATCGTGGCGATGTCGGCATAAATGTCGGCCAACGTTTTCGGCGCCAGACCCAGAAAGCGAACCCCCGCTTTCAGGATTTCCACCACTGCCTTCTCCTGGTAAGGAACGGCGGCAATTACCAGGTCGGAATGAGCGGCCAGTATCTGCCTGCTCTGCGCCGTCCAGGAATCGGCGATGATGCTGCGGCCGCCGTTCTTGACTTCGGGACAAACATCAGCGCAATACCGGGTGCAGGCGACTACCCGGTCGAGCCGGCCCAGCGCAGCCAGGATGACGGTAGCACTGGGCTGCAGGCAGACCACGCGCTGCGGAGTATGGTCAGAAGTCACTCTCCCATCGTACAGGCCTTCCGTTTGCTGGCGAGCGAGGTTTTTACACAATCGCTGGCCACCCGCTACAATCTCGCGGAGGTCTCGGTCCATCATGTTCATCCATATGTTCGCGTTCCGCTGGAAGCCAGGAGTCACGGAAGAGCAGAAACATCGCGTCATCGCCGAAATACGCAAGCTGCAAGGCCAAATCCCGGGTCTGCAGGAAACCCTGGTCGGAGTTAACACGTCAGCGCGCGGGCAAGGTTACGAGCTGGGCGGCGTGATGAAGTTTACCGACGAGGCTGCCCTGCGGGCTTACGGGCCACATCCCATCCATCAGAAATTGCTCACCTGGCTGGTGCCCCTCATTGAGCCCATCGAAGTAGACTTCGAGGCTGGGGTTTAGGGCTAGCGATGTACTCGCCGCAGGTCCTCGATCACTTCCAGAATCCGCGCAACCCAGGCGCGGTAGCCAATCCCGACGCCTCAGCCCAGATTGAAAACCCGGCCTGCGGGGATGTTCTGAAACTGACGTTGCGCATCGCCGCCGGACGCATCGAAGACATTCGGTTTCTCGCCCAGGGATGCGTTCCCGCCATGGCATGCGCCTCGCTGCTCACCGAACTGGTGAAAGGGAAGACCATCGCCGAGGTCCGCCAGTTGCGCCGCGAAGACCTGATTCAAGCCATAGGCGGCCTGCCCAAGGCCTCGAGCCATGCCAGCCACCTGGCGATGGACACGCTGGCCGCATTACTAAAGCAACTGAGAACTGAGAACTACAAACCGGCAACTGGTTCTGGATGATAAACCGGCCAGCCGTGCCTGGCGGCGATAGCCAGCAGTTCGGTGGTGGGATTAATCGCAAAGGGATGGCGAGCGATTTCGAGCATGTCCGCATCCCAGATGGAATTTCCAAAGACAGCGTCCGGAATGCGCGCAATGACTTCGCGGATGGCCAGCCGCTTGCCTTTGCCGCTGGGTACGCGGATGACCTGGTCAGTCACCTTGCCGCTTTCAGCCAAAACCGCAGCCGCCAGTATCCGATTGGGTGGAATTCCAAAATGTTTCATCCCCGCCTGGATGACCCATTCACTGGTGGAAGAGACCGCCCAGATCTCGCAGCCCATGTCCTGTAAACGGAAGACGAGGTCTTTCATCTCGGGGAAAAAGCCGTCCACCATTTTCGCCTCGAAGAATTCTTCTGCTGCACGCATCACATCGGCTTCTAATAGGCCGCGATTGATGGTCACCATTTCAGCGCACATGTCGTCTTCGCTGACCTTGCCGGCCAGGTATTCGGCGTAGCGGGCCCAGGCCCAGCGCACGATGTCAGCAGAAACCAGGCCGCGGTTCAATTCCCACTCAAAGAATCCGAACCCGGCATCGCCGGACCAGAGCGTGCCGTCACAATCGAAGACGGCAAGCCGGGGCTTTAACTGCAAAACCGACTGGATGAAGCCGGCCATTTTGGACGAGGAGTTCAGCTGCGCGTTCTCTGAATTCATGCTTATGAGGGAGTTATCCCGCTTGAGGATTTAACAGCGCCGCGTAGTCCTCGGGCGTATTCACATTCATGGTGACATGAGGATCGTCTACCGGCACGTACAAAAGGTGTCGCTGATACTGATGTTCAACATCTCTCGCGGTAGCCGTTGCGGGAGCCTTAAGGAACACCTCGATCATTTCGCGGCCGGCCAGGAAGGGATGCCCGTGGCGTCCGCCGTATTCCGGCACCACCGCCCAGGTCTCGTTAGTCGCCTCTTCAAATGCCGCTCGTAGTTGGGCCAGCGCCGCGGCGCTGGCCGGCGGACGATCCACCAGGGTAATCATGGCCGCGTCCCGTCCCAGGTCCAGAACCGCTTGCAGTCCGACCCGCAGGGAGCTGAACTGACCGCCCTCGGGCGCCGGGTTTCGCACCAGCGAACCACCCGCCGCGTACACCACCGGAGCCAGTTCAGGTTCGTTATTCCCGACGACCACAACCACCTGGTCAGTCGAGCTTAAGGACCGAATGGCGGCAGACAAAAACGTCTCACCAGAAAATGGCACGCCACTCGCCACCGGAGGCCAGGGCAGCAGTGCCTTGTCCGATCCCATGCGCGAGGACTCACCTGCCGCCAATATCACTCCGCACCAACTGGGCGCCCGGCTCATGTAAGGAAGATAGCAAATATTGACACTTAAGGAGGCCCGAATCGCTGGGCTGGGGACCCAGGCCGGGGAGGCGCAGGAGAGGGTGGTGTAGGAGAGGGTGGAGCAGGCCTTTAGGCCTGCAATAAATCCTGCTCATCCTGACGGGCTTCAGCCCGGCTGCTGCAACCTAAACTTCTTCTTCCGATCCTTCCAGCAGCTCAGCCGCTGGGGCGCTGGCCTCTCGCTTGCGCGAATGAAACCAGCTCATATGCGGCAGCTCCCGCTCCACACGCCGGCGCGCGGCAATCAGCTCGGCCGTAATCGCCACTGCGATCTCCTCCGGGGTCACCGCTCCGATGTCGAGTCCGACCGGGGCATGCACGCGATCGAACAGCTTGGGTGCGAGGCCCTCTTTGGTAAGCTCCTGGAAAATAGTAATGGTCTTGCGCTTTGAACCGATCATCCCGATATAACGGGCCGGGGTTTGCACCGCCCAGCGCAACACCCGCATATCGTCGCGATGCCCGCGGGTGACAATCACCAGGTAGGAAGACTCATTGGGAGCAAGCCGCGCCATGGCGTGGTCGAAATTCTCCGCGATCACTTCCTTGGCTTCGGGGAAGCGTTCGCGATTGGCGTAGGCTTCGCGGTCGTCCACCACAGTCACGTCGAAGCCCGCGCTCTTGGCAATTTTATAAAGGTTTATAGATACGTGACCTGCGCCGAAGATATAAAGCGATGCTGCAGGTAGTACCGGCTCGACAAAAATGTCGAGGGTGCCGCCGCACACCAGCCCGGTATCGTACTTCGGGTCCTGATTGAGATTGAAAGTCAGGGTGCGGGGCTTCTCACTTTCCATCACTTCGCGCGCGGCCTGCCATATCTCGGCCTCGACGCAGCCGCCGCCAATCGTGCCCACGATGGAGCCATCGTCCCGGACCAGCATCTTGGCAGTCTTGAATGAGGGAATCGACCCACGTACGTTGACGATGGTGGCCACCGCCCCCCGCCGCCCCTCCTGCCGCAGCTTGACGATCTCCTCGTAGATGTCCACGCAGTTTGATTATCAGTCGGTTAACAGGAGGAGTCAACAGGACCGAAAGAAAAGCCCCGGATCATCACTCCGGGGCTGCTGGCGCTTGACCAGCGGTACTTTACGACACGGTCTGCCAAACCATCTTTATGATGGGACGAACAGGACACGCTGTCAAGCCTTACTTTGGTGAGCTGCGCGCGGAGGGCGGCGGAGTCGCCGCAGTGGCTGATGGGCCGCTCACCGGTTTGGCAAACCGCGTCCAGTACCCACTGGCAACGCCCTCCAGACTTCGATTTGCCTGAGAGACGTTAATCGAAAAACGTGGCCTCTGTCTGTGATCTATGAACACTGTCACGGTGCCGAAACGGGACTCTTTGATACGCCTGTGATAGTTTGGCTTCATTTCGGAGGAGCGAATGAAGGCCGTCCGCATCCATGAATTCGGTGGTCCGGAAGTTCTGCGCTACGAAGACATTCCCGATCCCAAGCCGCGGCAGGACCAGGTTCTGGTCCGCATCAAAGCCTGCGCCCTCAACCACATCGATCTCTGGATCCGCAAGGGTCTGCCCGGGGTGACCTTGCCCCACATTCTGGGGGCGGACATCGCCGGTGAGATAGCCGAGGTAGGCGAATACGTCACTGGCTTCAAACCGGGGCAGAAAGTGTTGCTGGCTCCCATGCATTTCTGCAATTACTGCGCCAGGTGTGTGGCCGGACTCCAGAACCTGTGCCCGGAGTTTACGGTGCTCGGCAACCGCGTCGACGGCGGAAATTGTGAGCTGATCGCCGTGCCTGCCGTGAACATAATCCCGATTCCCGAAAGCCTGGACTTCAAGCAGGCTGCCAGTCTGCCGCTGGTGTTCACCACCGCGTGGCACATGCTGGTGGGGCGGGCCAACATTCATCCCGGACAAACCGTGCTAGTGCTGGGCGCCAGCTCCGGCGTGGGCATTGCTGCCATCCAGATTGCGAAATTATTTCAAGCCCGCGTGATTACCACCGCTGGTGACGAGACCAAACTGGAGAAGGCCCGAGGGCTGGGCGCCGACTACGGCATCAATCACTACCAGCAGAAAATTTCCGAAGAGGTCCGCAGAATTACCAACAAGGAAGGCGTGGACATTGT
Source organism: Terriglobia bacterium (assembly GCA_963758435.1). Taxonomy (GTDB): domain Bacteria; phylum Acidobacteriota; class Terriglobia; order Terriglobales; family Acidobacteriaceae; genus JAIQFF01. The sequence continues at coordinate 236,628 of CAVWVN010000004.1, forward strand.
CATCGAGCACGTGGGCTCGGCCACCTGGGAAGAGAGTGTGAAGTGCCTCAAGCCCGCCGGCACCTTGGTCACCTGCGGCGCCACTACCGGATTCAACGCCAGCGTCGATCTGCGTTTTTTGTTTTCGCGCCAACTCTCTCTGCTGGGTTCCTACATGGGTACCATGGCGGAGTTGCGCGAGGTGCTGAGCCATGTTTTTGCCGGACGGTTGAAGCCCGTGGTCGATCGAGTTTTCCCCCTGAAAGAAATTCGCGCCGCGCACGAATGCCTGGAGCAGAGCAAGATGTTCGGCAAAGTCGTGTTGAGTGCCTAGGGCGGCTTTAGGAATTTTCTGGAACCCGGAAACCCGGGGACCAGGCGACATCAACCGGGGTTTTTGGCCGAATCAGTTACCGCGGTTTAGCCAATGTTTCGCTCTATCTCCCCAAGCCGGGCGGGCCAGTTGCAGCGTGTCGTCCGCCTGCGCATCTTCGGTGAGCGGCTGTGCCACTGCCGTTGCTGTCTTGAGGTCGGCATCCGGGGCCTCAGCGTCTGTCAATAGCGGCGCTGCTACGCGCAACGCCTCAACTTCTCCCTGCAACCTGGACACCTCAAGCTCCTTTTCCCTCAGAACTTCGTAAACATTCTTCATGTGGGCCCCTAAGTCTTCTACTGGATTTGCGTTGACGAACAAGGCGCTAGCTTTCTGGAGCAAACACAAGAACGCTTCTGTCTCGGTTAAGTTACGGGCATTTCCCATGCTTGGCTGCTTCCCCGAAGAAGCTTCACTCCTCAGACGAGGTGGAGGGTGATGGAGGTTGCCTTGCGTTTTTTGCTACCAGATGAATCAAGCAGGAGGAAGCGAATGCGATTTCTGCAATGCAGATTCGTCAGTTACCCAGGTCACGGTACGGTCTGTCGTACGACAGTAACTTTCATGAAATCCCAATACTGCACTACTTTCGAAGGTGGCGAACCACAGGGATCGCGGAGTTTTCAATTGCCAAACGCCGCTAGCCGACAAAATTCTGGAAGTTGGGATGGGGATGGAACAACAAGTCAATCGCCGCCGCTGGCAACGTTATCCATTTGATGCCTCGGTGCGCGTCGTAGTCGATCATGCCAAAGTAAATCATCTCACCGAAACCACAATCGTAGATGGCCGCGGCGTCCACTTCAGCGAAGGCGGGCTGTGTCTCTTTGCCGCTGCTAACCTGCCACTGGGAAGCCATATCAGGGTCGAGTTCAAAAATCCCCACACGGACGAGCCGGTGCGGGTTCTCGGTAAAGTCCGCAACCGCAGCGTTTACTTGTACGGAGTGGAATTTCTCTCCGACAAGTTTGAAGATCGCCAGCAACTGGCGCGCCTGGGCGCCGGACTCCGCAGCAACAATGAACCGTTTTCGGGATAAGACTGTCTGGGTCGGACACTCCTGTCCGACGCTTTTGAAGTTGACTCTCCCTGTCTTGAGCTAGTTCAAAACCAAATTCAAGACCAGAATTGAAAACCAAAGTCAAAAGAGTCGGACAGGAGCGTCCGACCCACACCAACACTCTGCGGTCAGCTTTATTTGCGGCTGGCCCTTCCTCTCAAGCGGCTGACATCAGGAACTTCTTCCCCCAATGCGGTGGCCAGGTCAATCTGATGGTCCTGTTCATCCACCAAAATCTGTCGAATCTGTTCTGCCAGCGCGAACTCTCCCAGAGCCTCACATTGCCCGATACGCTCGCGGTAATTTCGTATAGTGTCATTTTCGTTGGCCAGATCGAAGCGCAGCATCTCTCTCGCGTCGTCCGACGTCTTGACCGGCAGCGGATCAACCGTGGGCATTTTGCCCAGATAGTCAATCTGGCGCGAGATGATCAGGGCGTGATCCAGTTCCTGCTTGGCATGGATGGCGAGCTGGTCGGCGATGTTCATGAACTCGGCGCCCTTGAGCACCTGCGAGTACACCACGTAGCCGATGATGGCCTGGTACTCGCGGGAAAGATCTTCGTTCAAAAGGTCAGCCAGGCGGTCGCGGGAAATTTCTCGTTGGTTGTCAGCGGATTTCGATTCGGCCATGAACTTTCTCCTGTGGTATGAAAAAGATTGTGGGCATCTATCCTACAACTTTTTGCAGCAGGGTCCCGATGCCGGCAATATTCTTGAGCAGGTTGTCGGGAATATTGTGCCGGTGTTTGAGATATTCCGGACTATTGTAGGAGACCCGGACTTGGCCGCCGGCGTCCTGCCAGATCAACGCCTTCAGGGGCAGATCAATGGCGAGCGTGGGGGAGGCGATCATCAGCGGCGTGCCACCCTTGGGGCTGCCGAAAATGATTACTTTGGCAGGCGACATCTTGAAGCCCACTTTTTCGGCTTCTCTGCTGTGGTCGATTCGGCAAAATTCGGTTAGCCCCTGGGCCTGCAGCAAGGATGCCAGGCGCGTGGTTGTTTCCGCCACCGAGTAAGGGCTGCTGAGGTGGACCATTCCATTGTCGGGCAGGGAAGGCACGAGTTCCTCCGTGGAGATTCTGAAGTTCGAGCCGCCCCGTATGTTTCTAACATACGCTGCAAGGCCCTTTTTCATGGGAACGCCCGAAAGCGGAGAGTGTTTGTGCAATGCTCAACACCTGGGCCGGGTGACCTTTAATTGGTCTTCTAGTCACATTTTCCCCGCGCGTCATCCCAATCGCCCGGCCAGTGGCTCTGGCATAATTGGGGCGCCGCAACGGGCATTTCAACCGATCCACACTGGAGACAACCATGAGCGACCCGGAAGAAGCCATCGATCGGAGAAGATTCTTGGCCAAGTCCGCAGCCCTTCTTGGCGGAGGTGCCGCTTTCGTCAGAACAGCTCTTTCGTATGACAAGATCCTGGGCGCCAACGATCGTATTTCGGTGTGCCACATCGGCAATGGGAGCCGGGGCGGGGACCTGGACTGGATTGTGTCTCAGCTGAAGACCAGCCAAAACGTGGAGACTACCGCGGTCTGTGATCTGTGGCGATTGAACCGCGAGAAGGCGGTCGCGGTGAACACAAAGTATTACGGCCGTGCGCCGCGCGGCTACCAGTATTTGGAGGACGCCCTCGCGTTGAAAGACGTTGATGCGGTGATTATTTCAACCCCGGAACATTCCCACTCGCCCATCTTGAAGATGGCGGTAGAAGCCGGCAAAGACGCCTACGTTGAAAAGCCGATGGGCAATGTGCTGGCAGAGGCCAAGGCGGCCCGCGATGCGGCCATGAAATTGAACCGGATTGTACAAGTGGGTACGCAGCATCGCAGCGAACCTTATCCGAAGGCCGCTCGCGAATTGGTTCAGACCGGAGTTCTCGGAGAAGTGAGCAAGGTGGAAATTGTTTGGAATTACCACGGCCCCCGGTGGCGTGGACGCGAGGAAACGAAGCTGCTGCGCGAACAGGATACGGATTGGCGGAAATGGCTGCTCACCAAGCCTTACCGCCCATTTGATCCGCAAGTCTATTGCGAATTCCGCTTGTACAAGGAATTTTCAAGCGGCATTCCCGATCAATGGATGAGCCACGCCGCCGACCTCGTCCATTGGTTCATGAACGACAGCTTTCCCCGTTCGGTGGTGGCTCATGGTGGCATTTTTGCATGGCACGATGGCCGGGAAAACGCTGATACGTTTCAAGCCTTGCTGGAATATCCCAAGGGGTTTCTGGTGAGCTACTCAACCAGTTTTGGCAACGACTCCCCAGGCTTCACCCGCTATATGGGCAAAAAAGCAACCCTGATAAACATCGGAGGCGAGGGCAGTCCACGATACCAATTGGTCGAAGAGAAGGGGAACCATGAGGACAATGCCAACATCGACCAGGCGAGAACAGCGAAATACGTTCTTCTCCCGGGCGAAACCGAGCTTCCGCCCATGGGCATTGACGACCTGTCCCTGGGGCACATGGCCAATTGGTTCGAATGCATGCGTTCGCGGCAGCAGCCGAATTGCACCGTTCAGGATGGATTCGCTCACTCCGTGGCCTGCATGATGGCGGCGGAGGCTTGCTGGTCGGGTAGAAAGCAGTTTTGGGATGCCGCCACAGAGACGATTCTGGATCGGGCAACTGGGAGCTAAGCAGCCTGTTCCGGATCCACGCGCCTCACTTTCTTGGCCTGCCTGATTTACAATGAAAGTGTCATGGCAGATGGACTCAGCTTCGGCCCTTACACCACTACCGAGAACGGCAAGAAGGTAGTCAAGGAACTCACTTTCGGGAACCCGACGCCGGAAGGCGTGGTCTTGACCACGCTCGACTCGGCAGTCAACTGGATGCGCAAAAATTCCATCTGGCCTCTGACTTTTGGCTTGGCCTGCTGCGCCATCGAGATGATGTCGATGGGTGCGTCCCGCTTTGACATTGCCCGCTTCGGTGCCGAAGTCTTTCGTCCCTCGCCCCGCCAGTCAGATCTCATCATCATCGCCGGGCGTGTCTCCAACAAGATGGCGCCGGTCATCCGCCAGCTCTGGGAACAGATGCCCGAGCCCAAGTGGGTGATTTCGATGGGAGCCTGCGCCACTTCCGGCGGAGTGTTCAACAACTACGCCCTGGTGCAGAGTGTGAACCAGGTGATTCCGGTCGATGTGTATGTGCCCGGCTGCCCGCCCCGTCCCGAGCAACTGATCTACGCCATTACGCTGTTGCAGGAAAAAATACAGAAAGAGCGCGGCTCGGTGCGGCGCGCCCTGAACCTCGCCTGAGTTCCTGAAATTTACTCTGGTGCGATAAAACTGATGGTGATCTGGGTCTGCTTGGGAATGGGCTTGCCGTTCAGCAGGTAGGGACTGTACCGCCATTTGCGGACCGCATCCATCGCTGCCCCTGACAGCAGGGGATCGCCACTGACCAGCTTCAAGTCGTCCACCCGGCCTTCTACGTTCACGATAGCGTCGATCACCACACTGCCGGCCCTATGCAGGCGCCGCGCTTCGGGAGGATAGACCGGCTGTACCTTTTGGACCAAAACGCCTCCAGACATGCCCTGCGAGATCGGAACACCTAGCTTGGGCAGCGCCGGCCCGGTCTCAATCGCTTTTACGATGGCCGAATCAAGATCGCCTGGGGAGGCACTGGATGCCGCGATCTGGGAAATGTCCCCGCTGTCCAGGAGGGCCGGGGGTGCAGTCTCGGTATCGGCTGCGCTGGATTCGCCTGGCCGTGCCGCCTGGGGCTTCCGCCGAACCACTTTATCGGGAACATGAACGGCAGCGGCACGTGGTGGAGGCACTTCGGAGCCTCGCGCCGAAGGACGCACTACGTCGGGGATCACGGAAAATCCGGCCCCGGTGAGGGTGCTCTCATTGGCCGGCGGGGCCACCTGAGAGAGGGCAGCCGATTTTGAGCCGCGGGACGCCACACTGGCTGCGTACCACGCCCTCCAGCCATACACCGAGAGCAAAGTGAGGCCGAGCACAGCCGCCGCGGCAATGGCCATCAAACGCCACTTTCTCCGATCCTGTGAATCCTTGATTTGCGCACTGGCAAAGACTTGTCTGACCCGGGCCAGAGGAACGGGGGTAGCCACGATAGGATGTGGTTCCGGCGTAGCATCAATCGCCGCTGGGACTCCCTCCACGGCCTCCTCCAGCTTTATCTCCTCGTCCAGGACCGGATCTGTGGCCGCAGCCTTGGTTTCTGTGACGACTCCCCGCGCCCAGGCCGCTTCGGCCAGCCCTGCCAGCCGCTCCAGGACCTCCATCTTGTCTCCCGTGAAGGCATAAGACTCGGTCGAGAACACCTCCAGCACGCCTACCCTGCCGTGCTGACCGCGCAGCGGCACTACAGCAATGGATTGCAGCCCCATCTGGCGGCAAACGTCGGCATCGACGTGGAAATCCCGGCTGGCGTCATCGCAGCGGAGACTTACCCCGGTGCGCAAGCATTCACCGGAGATGCCCGAGTCCACGTTAAGCCGGTCGCCCAGGTCCGGCGCGGTTTCGCCGCTCCTGCCCACACAAACCACCGCGCCATCACGGGGCATGGCGATGGCCGCGCCGGTGGCGCCGGTCAGGGAATGAGCCGCCACGGCGATGGTGCCCAGAATGGTGCCAGTCGGCTGCGCGTCGGAGGCGATCATCTTCCGCAGCTTGACGAAAATCAGGGCCGCATCCGACTGCCGGATGGTTTCCTCGGAGACTTCCGACCGAGTGCGTACAGCAACTCGTGCTCCCGTAGATTCGGGAGTATCTGGGGTAAGGGGAGGGAGAGGGGCCATTGTTTACAACCTGTTACAAGCCGCTAGCCGCCGCCCGGCTACAGCCGGTAAGCCGTACAGGCCGAGTGTGCGGCAAACCAACCCGCTTGTCAACGAAGGATTTGGCCCCTTGGCCGGTACCCCCTGGCTTGCCTAGCGCGGCCGCCCCGGCGGCCTTCGTCGGGCTGTCCCGCCCCCACCGCGGAGGGCAGGGATGCCCTCGAGCTAGCCGGGGAGACGCGGCGCTAGGCAAGCCGGCTCGTGGTAAAACACAGCATGCGAAAAATACCCTACGCGGCCAGCGGACCGACCATCGTGGCCCAGGCCCCTTGCCGGGCCGATCTGGCGGGAGGCACTATCGACTTATGGCCGTTGTACCTGTTCCATCCGGGAGCGCTCACGCTGAATTTTGCGGTCAACATTCTCACCACCTGCCGGATTACGCCGCTGAAAGGAAAGGGCATCCACCTGCACTCCATCGACACCCGGCGCGAGGAACATTTCTCCAGCATCGAAGCACTGCGCCACGCCCGCCGTTTTCGGCTGCCTCTGGCTGCCCGGCTGCTTCAGTTTTTTGCGCCCAAGGAAGGCCTGTTGATGGAGACGGATTCCGAATCTCCAGCGGGTGCCGGCATTTCCGGATCGTCGGCCCTGATGATCGCCAGCACCGCCGCCCTGGCCCGCTTCACCGACCGCAATCTCACCCTGGAGCAGATGCGGGTGATTGCCCAGAATGTGGAGGCGCAAATCATTCAGGTCCCTACCGGCTGCCAGGATTACTATCCCGCGCTTTACGGAGGGGCGAGCGCCATCCATCTGGATGCGGACGGCATCCACCGCGAGGCCGTGACGGTCGCGCCGGAAGAAATCGAATCCCGCTTTGTTCTGGCCTACACCGGCGCGCCGCGTAAGTCCGGTATCAACAATTGGGAAGTTTTCAAGGCACACATCAATGGCGACAAGCGGGTCTTCCGCAACTTCGAGCGCATCGTTGAAATTGCCCGGGCCATGCACCAGGCGCTGGCTGACGCCAAATGGGACGAAGTGGGCCGCCTGCTCCGCGAAGAATGGAAGTTGCGCCGCAGCAACGCCCCCGGAATTACGACGCCGCTCATTGACAAGCTGATCAGTGTTACCGCCCGGCATGGCGGACGGGCCGCCAAAGCCTGTGGCGCGGGCGGAGGAGGTTGCGTGATCTTTCTGGTGGAGCAGGGCGCCGCCAGCCGGGTCGCCACCGCCATCGGCGATAACGGAGGGCGCGTACTGCCGCTGCAGGTTGCCCGTAATGGGTTGCATGTCTGGTCGGCCTGAAACGCGCACAAATCACGTGGGACAGCCGCCCTCGGCTGTCCGGCGAGCGCAGCTCTGCAATTCTCTCGCACGAAAAGCCTTGTCGAGCTTCGCTCGACTGGACAGCCGAGGGCGGCTGTCCCCACGTGTTTTATTTTCCAAACTAGCGTTTCGTTCCCAACCCGGACGGCGGTATAATTCATCCAAGTCGGCTCGGGGTGTCGTATGTACCCACGTTACGTTCCGGTTCTGTTGCCCATCCTGCTCCTCTGTGTAGTTGTGGTCAGCGCCGACGATCACAACGCCCCCCATATTTCCAAGCAAACCCGGATGGACCTGATCCATACCTTCAATTTTGAACTGGTTTACATCCGCTCGCCCTTTCCCATGGGCAAGACGGGGTTGACCTTGAAGAGTGGGCAACTCTCTCCCGGGGGAGAAGAGATGCAGAACATGCTGGCCATGTGGGGTCCCGCCGCCAAGCCTGGTGACCAGGCCCGCATCAGCGAGATAATAATCAAGAAAGACCGCATTCACTTTGAGATCAACGGCGGTCCGGTCAAGAAGCTCAAATGGTATCAGCACATTCAGGTCGGCTCGGGTGCAGGCATGACGTCCTTAGGCCCCAGCGACAGCAGCGCCAATCCGCGGGGCTCCTATGTGGACCTGGTATTCGATCACGGTTATGTGCCTGACCTGAATCCTCAGGAGCTCAAAGATTTGCTCCGCCCCGTATTTGATTTCAATGCCAAGTCTTCCGTCGAGGCCTACCTCGACACGCTCACTCCCAAACTCAGGGACGCCATCAAGGCGCATAAAGTTCTGGTGGGCATGAATCGCGAAATGGTGATGGCCGCCAAGGGCCGCCCACCCAAGAAAATTCGGGAAAAAGATGGCGAAGTCGAATACGAAGAGTGGATCTACGGCGAACCCCCCGCCGACGTGGACTTTGTCCGCCTGGTGGGCGACGAAGTGGTACGCCTCGAGAGCATGAAAGTGGATGGCGAGAAAGTCGTTCACACAGAAAAAGAAGTGGACCTAAGCTCGACCGTAGCCAAAAGCTCGGCGCCCGAGGAGCGTCCGCCGAATGCGCCCTCGTTGCGTCGTCCGGGTGAGGAACCCGATCCCAACGCGCCGGCCGGCGGTGCCGCGCCCGGACCGTTGCCCCCTCCCGACCCGCTCGGTCAGGATGGCCCGGTCCAACCCAACTAAGAAATGTTGTGATGTAGGCGCGAGCGTCCACGCTCGTGTTACGGGCAACCGCGTGGGGACAGCTGCCCTCGGCTGTCCGGTCGAGCAAGGCTCGACGGCTCCTTGCACATGCCAACGTTTGCGGAGCTTCGCTCCGCAGGACAGCCGAAGGCGGCTGTCCCCACATGTTTTCGTCCCTGACTTGGCTCCCGCGCACCGTCCCTTTACACTGGAAGTGTGAAGATTGCGTTGGGACAGATCAATCCAACGGTTGGAGACTTCTCGGGCAACGCCGCCCGGATGATTGACTTTGCGGCCCGGGCGCGAACGGCTGGCGCCGGCCTGATCCTGTTTCCCGAACTGTCCGTCTGCGGTTACCCGCCTCGGGATTTGGTGGAACGGCCTTCCTTCGTGGCCCGCAATCGGGAGACAGCTGAGCGCATCGCTGCCGAAACCCGCGGCATCGCTGTGATTTGCGGCCTTGCCACCCCGGCCCAGGCCGAGACCGGCAAGTCCGTCATGAACTCCGCCGCCCTGCTGCAGGACGGAGCCATCGCCTTTCTGCAGTCCAAAATGCTTCTGCCTACGTACGACGTGTTCGATGAGATGCGGAACTTTGCTCCCGCCCGCAGCCAGTCTCTGTTTTCCTTTTGCGGCAAGCAAATGGCGCTCACCATTTGCGAGGATGCCTGGAACGACAAACATTTCTGGAACAAGCGGCTGTACACGGTCGATCCGGTGGAGGCGCTGGTTCAGGCTGGTGGCAACTTCGTGCTCAACATCTCCGCCTCCCCGTTCTGGCTGGGCAAGCGCGAACTGCGCCGCGAGATGCTGGCTACCATTGCTCGCCAGGACAAAGTGCCGGTGGTCATGGTCAATCAGGTCGGAGGCAACGATAGCCTGGTGTTTGATGGCTCCAGCCTGGTGCTGAATTCCGCCGGAGAAGTGATCGCGCAAGGCAAGTCTTTCGAGGAAGACCTGGTCTATTTCGATTCCAACCAGCTAGCCGGTGAAATACACCCGCAGGTTCCAGGCGAAGAAGCCAGCGCGTACGCCGCCCTGGTGTTGGGCACGCGCGACTACGTTCGCAAGTGCGGTTTTGAGCGGGTGATCATCGGGTTAAGCGGAGGCATCGATTCGGCCCTCACCGCTTGCATCGCCGCCGAGGCGGTGGGGCCTGAAAACGTGATCGGCGTGGGCATGCCTGGTCCCTATTCATCGCCAGGCTCGATTGACGATGCACGGTCCTTGGCGGGCAATCTCGGCATTCGCTTTGAGTTGCTTTGCATCACCGAGATTTTCGAGAGCTACCGCAGAGCTCTGCAGAAGATTTTCGCCGGATGCAAGGAAGATACGACGGAAGAAAACATACAGGCCCGCACCCGGGGGGCGCTGCTCATGGCTCTGTCCAATAAGTTCGGGGCCATCGTTCTCAGCACCGGCAACAAGAGCGAGCTGGGCGTCGGATATTGCACCCTGTACGGTGACATGGTCGGCGGTCTGGCGGTAATTTCAGATGTGCCCAAGACGCTGGTCTATCGATTGAGCCGGTACATTAATTCCCGCCGCCCGGTAATTCCCCAGGCAACGCTTGAGAAACCGCCTTCGGCAGAGTTGCGGCCGGATCAGAAGGACATTGATTCGCTGCCCCCGTACAACGTTCTGGATGCCATCCTCGAAGACTACGTCGAGGACTTGCACACCGCAGAACAAATCGCTGCCGACCGCAACTTCGATCTGGTGCTGGTCCAGAGGGTCATCCGCATGGTCGATGGTGCCGAATACAAGCGCCAGCAGGCTGCACCCGGACTGAAAATTTCTTCCAAGGCCTTCGGTTCCGGCCGTCGCTTCCCCATCGCCGTCAGGATGAGCGGGTGAGGATGGACCGGACTGATGGAAATCCGCGTTTTCGAAAGGAACTCATGCGTCGTTTGCTGCTCTGCTGTTCATTCCTGGTGCTGCTGGTTGCGCTGGCCGTTGCGCAAGAGAAGTCGTCTGCCAAATCAAAGGACGCGCTTCCTCCGGCTCCCACCTTCAGCACCCGGCTTCCTTCTGAGGAAACGGTCAATGCCTTCATGAAGCAGATGTTTGGCTATGATCCATCGGTATCGTGGAAGATCGCCGCGATCCGGCCCTCTCCGGCCGAAGGACTCACCGAAGTGCTGGTCGTCCTGAGCAATGCCCAGGGCCAGCAAAACAGCCGCCTCTACGTCACCGAAGATGGTGAGCATGCTGTGCTCGGCGACATCATTCCTTTCGGGGCGCATCCCTTTGCTGCGGCGCAAGACGCGCTCAGCAAGGGAATCAACGGCCCCTCCCGCGGCCCGGCAGACGCTCCCGTGACCCTGGTTGAGTTCAGTGACCTGCAATGCCCGCACTGCAAGGAAGCCCAGCCCACCATCGACAAGCTTATGGCGGAAGAAAAGAATGCCCGCCTGGTATTCGAGAATTTCCCCTTGTCCGCGCACGACTGGGCCGCCAAGGCCGCGTACTACGGAGATTGCATTGGACGCAGCTCACCCGATGCCTTCTGGAAGTATGTGGAGAGCGTCTATGCCGCGCAAAGCGACATTACCGCTTCCACCGCCGATGAGAAGCTGACTGCCCTGGCGGAACAGGCTGGCGTCAAGGGTGGTGACATCGCCACCTGCGCCGCCAAGCCCGAAACCGTCGGCCGGGTGCAGCGCTCTGTCGCCTTGGGCGCGGCGCTCGAGGTAACTGGAACACCCACGCTGTTCATCAACGGCAGAAAGATCAGCAATGTGGCGGGATTGCCTTATGAAGTTCTGAAAGGCCTAACTGAATTTGCAGCGAAAGAAGCGAAGTAAGGTAATGGAGGACGGGCGTCTCGCCCGTCGGGCCGGGCGGCCTCAGGCGCTAAAGCGTAATCACTGCTGAGCCTGATGGCACTCGTCTACTTACTCTTGCAGCCAGACTTCCGCGTTCTGATTTTGCTCCTGGCTGACAACTCGCGGCGTAATCACGATCAACAATTCGTCTTCGCTCGATTGCTTGCTGTTGCTGGTCATCACCTGGTTCAGACCCGGTACTGCGCCCAGCCCAGGAATTCCATTCAGGCTGCGTTGCTCGGAATTCGTAACTGCCCCCGCCACCACGGCCGGCTCTCCGTTCATCAACGAGATGCTGCCCTTGTACTCCCGGTTCGAAATCACCGGCACCCCGTTAATCGACTGCCCCGACAATGCCCGAAACTGTATTTCCAGGTCGAGGCTCACGTCGGAACTCCCGTTCACTCGCGGCTTGGCCTTGACGCTCAGCCCGATGTCCTCGTAGTTGAATGACGGAAAGGGGCTTTGAAACGAGTTGTTCCGGATCACGGAAGAAATCGCGGGAGTGTTAAAGACCGGTGCGAAACTGGCATTGAGGATGGGATACCTCGCGCCCACGCGAAAGGTTGCATCCGTACCTTGAGCAACTCGCAGGGTGGCGTGCTCCAGGGTCTTTACCGTGCTCTCGTTGAGCGACAATTGAGCACCCGCCGTACCGAGGCTCAGTCCCATGAGCGTAAGGCCGTTTCCAAATGTTGCCAGGGGCTGGCTGAAGATTGAACTCTGCTGATTTTGAAGCTGGGCCAGCAGCCCGGAAAGCGCCGTTGAGTTGGCCTGGTTGATGCCGCCGCCCGAGATCAGTTGGTTGATCAGGTCCTGAATGTTTTGTCCAGCCAGGGCCGCCAGCGCGCCCGCGGGAATATTGAACAACTGAAAATTGTTGGGAATCTGCAATCCCATGTTACGGGTCAGGCTGTTAGTGATCTCGTACACATGCACGTCGAGCATGACCTGAGGACGGGAGTCCCCCAGCCCTTCGATAATTCGGGTGGCGGCGTCCAGCATCTTGCGCGGCGCCCGGACCACGATGGTGCTCTTGCTGGGCTGCGGTGTCACCATGCGTATTTCAAAAAGATTGCGCAGCAGATTTACGATGTCATTCAGTTCCTGGGGAGAGGTCGCGCCCGGGAGATAGAAAGTGCGGAGCGCCATGCGATCAAACTGACGGTGATTTTGCACCGACTCCGCGGCCAGCAGAATTTGCTTGTCGTCGAGCGGCGTCCAGAAGGTGTGAGTCATCTGGCAGGCGGCCGCCATGGCGGTGTAAAAGTTGGCGCGGCCGATGTCGAAGCGGACCTGGCGTGAGACTACCGACTCGTCAAATGTAGCGGTGACGCCGAACGCGGAAGCCACCTGGGTAAGCAGTCCGCGGCCATCGCCACGATAGTGAAAGTCGGCGCGCGCCGGATCGGGCACGACGCGAATTTCGTCGGCGCCACCTACTACCTGCGGGGCAACTGAGGTTTTCGGCGCCCATTCTCCCATCGCGTCGGTCAAACGCTGCTGCGCAAATTCATTTTGCGGATCCAGATGCAGTGCGGTGCGGAACTCGGCCAGCGCCTCTATCTGGCGGCCCTGGCGCATCTCATCATTGCCCCGCTCCAGGTGATCGAAGACCAGTTGCTGCCGGGTCAATTCCCGCGCCGTGACAAATTCCACATCCTTGGGAGCCAGGCGCGCCGCCGTCTCGAACTCATCAAAAGCTTCGTCCTGCCGCTTTTCCTGCTGCAGTTTCAGCCCCTTGGCAAAGGCTGCACTGGCTTCTTTCAGCTCTCTTTTCGATGGATTGCAGGAGACCGCCCCGGGGGAACCTTCGGGACAAGGCAAGAGCGGCGCCGTGGTGGGTTGGTCGCTGGCACACGCGATTCCCACGGTTAGCAGAACAAACCCCAACCCAACGAACTTCCCCCAGCGCATGAGGCGATTGTAACCGGGAACCGGAGCACGACCGAGGGTTTCGCGAAGGGCAGTGTACCTTCGTGTATTCGTCCGGCGCGAATCACGTGGGGACAGCTGCCCCCACGTGGTTCTCGGTGCCATCAAGGCCGCACCACCGGTGCCGAGCCCGTCTTGGAAAGTTAACTCTTTTGGCGTATAAAAGTTAGTTGCGACAGCACGCTCCATTTTTCCTCCCCGTGCGGCCTCAACCAGGGTTCAAACTTTCGAGCGAGGGAACATGCCCAGCCTGACCGCCACGCACGCCCCCCGGGGCCTGGAAGGAATAGTCGCCACCAATTCCAGCATTTGTTACATCGACGGAGATCAGGGCGTCCTCGCCTACCGCGGCATCGACATTCACGAACTTGCCGACCACTCCAACTTCGAAGAAACCTGCTACCTGCTGTGGTATGGCAAGCTGCCCACACCGAATGAACTGAAGGAATTCCGCCAGCAACTGGCGGAAGCGCGCAAGCTGGACCCCGCCATCATCGAGCTGTTGCGCAACGCCCCGAAACAGGCGCAGCCCATGGACGTGCTGCGCACGGCAGTTTCGGCGCTTTCTTTTTACGATCCCGAAGACAGGAAGAACGATCACGACGCCAACCTGCACAAAGCCTTCCGTCTGACTTCGCAGATCGCGATGATCGTGGCGGCTTACGACCGCGTGCGCAAGGGCAAGAAAGTAGTTGAGCCAGATCCGTCGCTCTCGCATGCGGCCAATTTTTTGCTGCTGCTGAATGGGACCAGGCCCTCGGAGACGGCAGAGCGGGCGCTGGATATGGCCCTCATCCTGCATGCCGACCACGAGCTCAATGCTTCCACCTTTGCGGCGCGGGTGGTGGCAGCGACGCTGTCGGATATGCATTCCGCGGTGACCGCCGCCATCGGTGCCCTAAAAGGGCCTCTACACGGAGGCGCCAACGAGGCTGTCTTCCACATCCTGCAGGCGATCGACAAAACCAAAGTTGACCCCATCGATTACGTGAAGAACATGCTGGCGCAGAAGAAAAAGGTTCCAGGCTTCGGCCATCGCGTCTATCACACCGAAGATCCGCGGGCCACGCATTTGCGCAAGATGTCGAGCGACCTGGGCAAGAGCAGTGGCCAGAGCAAATGGTTTGAGATGTCGCAAAAGATCGAAGGATTCGTAAGAGCCGAGAAAAAGCTCAACGCCAACGTGGACTTCTACTCCGCTTCTACCTACCAGACGCTGGGGATCGACGTGGATTTGTTTACGCCGGTATTCGCTGTGTCGCGAATCAGCGGCTGGGCTGCCCACGTCATCGAACAACTCGACGACAACCGCCTGATCCGTCCCCGCGCGGACTACGTTGGCCCAGCGTATCCGCAGAAGTACGTTCCCATCGAGCGGCGCTAGGTAACTTGACGGAGGGCTTGAGTTTCCGCGAGGGAACTAGGCCGGCAAATTGACAGCGGTGAAGAAGAGCATGCATCGTAACTTGGGATGTCATGGAAAGTTCGCGATATTATTAGACTGTTGGAGCAAGATGGCTGGTACGTGAAAGCAACGAAGGGCAGTCATCGGCAATACAAGCATCCGACCAAATCCGGGCGTGTGACCCTGCCGGGTCATCCCGGCGACGATAGCACCCGGCACATTGAATAGTGTTCTGAAACACGCAGGTTTGAAGTGATGAACTATGTTGTCGTCTACGAGAAATGCGCCACTGGTTGGAGCGCCTACGTCCCCGACCTGCCCGGGGTGGTTACTACCGCACTCACGAAAGAAAAGGCAAAAGAACTGATCCGGGAAGCCATCGAATTTCACCTGGAGGGACTGCGCGAAGACCATCTACCGATCCCGGAACCCGCTGCATCGGCAGAGGTCGTGACCGTTTCCTAATAACGGCCAGATCCTGGTGCGACCCGCCGACCGCCTTAATTGGTTATTCTCGTCCTGTGCTGTGTTTTCCGTCCTCAGGCATAACGCGTAAAATGACAAGCAGCCATGCGCCGCGTTTATCTCGACAATAACGCCACCACGCCCGTCCTGCCCGAGGTCTTCGAGGCCATGCAGGCCTACTTCGGGGAGCGGTTCGGAAACGCGTCGTCCATCCATCACCATGGACAAGAGACGCGGGCAGCGGTGGAGCGTGCGCGCGAGTCAGTAGCTATCCTTCTAGGGTGCCGTGCCTCGGAGATCGTAATCACCAGCGGGGGCACCGAAGCCGATAATCTGGCAATTTTTGGCCTCGCCAGTCCGGGACAGCATGTCATCAGCTCAACAGTCGAACATCATGCGGTGTTGAACTCGTGCAAGCATCTGGGAGCGTCGGGCTGCGAAGTCACCTATCTTCCCGTGAACGGCCAGGGCCAGGTCGATCCCGATGACGTGCGCCGGGTTCTGCGGCCGAATACCCGGCTCATCACCATCATGATGGCTAACAACGAAACCGGCGTGCTGCAACCGGTCGAGGAGATTGGCAAGATCGCCGCCGAAGCCGACGTTTACTTTCACACCGACGCGGTTCAGGCTGCAGGGAAGACTGCTATCGATGTGAAGCGTATCGGGTGTGATCTGCTTTCCATCTCCGGCCACAAGATGAACGCTCCGCAAGGCGTGGGAGCACTGTATGTACGCAAGGGAACCACCCTGCGTCCGATGCTGTTCGGCGGGAGCCACGAGCGTTCCCGGCGAGCAGGAACCGAGAATGTGCCTGGGATCGTTGCCCTAGGCAGAGCCGCGGACCTTGCCCGCGAAGCTCTTGCCCGCGGCGATCTTGAGCAGTTGTCCCGCATGCGCGATCATCTGGAACGGACCATCCTCAGCCAGGTCGAGACCACCAGCGTGAACGGCCAGGGTGCACCGCGCGTACCCAACACCAGCAGCGTTTTTTTCGACTGCATCGAAGGAGAAGCGCTGGTAATCGCGCTCGACCTGAAGGGCCTCGCAGTCTCGACCGGAGCGGCCTGCTCTTCCGGCGCGATTGAGCCGTCGCATGTCCTGACTGCGATGGGAATGTCGCCCGAGCGTGCACGCGGCAGTCTTCGCTTCAGCCTGGGCAAGCAAAATACGCCCGAAGAAATTGAATTCGCCCTCAGTTTAATTCCGCCAACCGTTGCGAGGCTGCGAGAGCTTTCGCCCATATACAATAAGAAAGACGCTGTTAGCTCCTAGCATAGGGCTAAGCGCTAAAAGCTTAGCCCCAAGAGTTGTTTTCTCATGTCCGAAACCAGAACCATCGCCGTCGCCATGTCGGGAGGAGTCGATTCCTCCACGGTTGCGGCCATGCTGCGCGCCGAAGGCCACAATGTCGTTGGCCTCACCATGCAGCTCTGGAATCAGCGCCGTCTGGCCGGGCGCGAGGGTATGCCTGAATCCGTGCAGGGACGTTGCTGCTCACTGGACGATGTTTACGACGCCCGCCGGGTCGCCGAGACCATCGGCATTCCGTACTACGTGGTCAATCACGAGGAGCGCTTCGAGCGCGATGTGGTGCGGCCGTTCGTCGAGCAGTACCTTTCGGGACGCACTCCGATCCCCTGCAGTTTGTGCAACAATCACTTGAAGTTTGATCAGCTACTGATTGTGGCCCAACAGATTGGGGCGGACGCCCTGGCCACCGGCCACTACGCGCAAGTGGAGTTTGACCGGCACATTGGGCGCTGGCTACTGAAGTGCCCCACCGACCGCTCCAAGGACCAGACCTACTTCCTGTTTGGATTGACTCAGGCACAGCTCAGCCGCACCCTGTTCCCCCTGGGCGGCATGATGAAGCCTGAGGTGCGCCAACTCGCCCAGCAGCACGGTCTGGCACTGGCGCAGAAGCCTGATTCACAGGAAATCTGCTTCGTCCCCGGCGGGGATTACAAGAAGTTTCTCGATGCCTACCTGGCGGAGCAGGGCGAGTCCCTGCCCGATACTGCCGGTGAGCTGGTCACCACCAGTGGCGAAATAGTAGGCGAGCATGGCGGCATCCACAACTTCACCGTGGGGCAGCGCAAGGGATTGGGCGTGGCCACGGGTTCGCCCCTCTACGTAATCCAGATCAAGGGAGATGCCCGCCAGGTGGTGGTCGGGAATCAGGAAGAGCTTTACACGCGTACCTTGCGGGTGCACCGTACCAATCTTATCGCTGTGGAAGAGTTGCGCGAGCCGATGCGAGTCACGGTGAAGATCCGCCATCGCCATGAAGGCGCACCCGCGCTGATTGAGAAGTCCGGCGACGACGAGATTCTGGTCTCATTCGACCAGCCGCAGCGGGCGGTCACACCGGGCCAGGCAGCCGTTTTCTACGGCAATGATGTAGTGATAGGTGGAGGCTGGATCGCCTGAGACTGAGAACCGGAAACTGGTATCTGAAAACCGGTTCTTAAGCGCACAACCGGAATCCTAGATAAACATCTCGTCCTGCGGAACCGAAACGTCGTGCCGGCGGCGTCTTTCACCACCCAGCAGAAACTCCAGACCAGCAGTAAGACCCTGAATAATGCCGGCGAGTTGGCGAACCGGCGAAACTACGGTGCGATGGACCACGTCGCTGGTCTCTTCGATTCGGTCCATGGTGCGATTGAGCAACTCGTCGGCGCGAATCACCTGCAGGCGGGTGCGGTCCACAATATCAGTGACGGTGGCATCCAGTCGCTCCACCTGACCGCGAACCACGGTAGTGGTCTCACTCACGTTGCTCGCAATGGTGTCAAACTTCGGCCGCCACTCCACCAGCATGGACTGTGCCGTGTCCACCGTGGGCATGACTTTGGTTTTCACTTCGGTGGCCAGAGCTTCCATGCGGGTAGTGCTCTTTTTCACGGCCACAAAAAGCGCCACCAGGATGCCGGCCTGGATGACGACCGCCGCCGCTGTTACACCGACGAAAATCGGTAGATAGTCCATAAGATTTTCCGCGTTGCTGCGCCGCCCAATCCAGCGCTGCGGAGAAGCGCAGAATTACAGGTTCTTCGATGCGCCGCCATCGGCCGCGGTGGCTTCATGATAAGCCTGCCGCCCGGCCTCATAGGCGGACTTGAATTGTTCTTTTTGCTGCTTGGCGACTTCGCGCCCCTTGTCCACCAGGTCGGAGGCCTGCTCGCGCGCCTTACGGGCGCGCTGGGTTACAAACTCACGGCCCTCATCCGCTTTGGAACGCAGGGTCTCGCGCATCTCGCTCCCGGAACGCGGCGCATACAGTACTCCCACCGCCGCCCCTACACCCAGCCCCGCAAGGAACCACAGGATGCTGTTGCTATCGTCTGCCATGATCAAGCCTCCATGCAACCATTTGCATACAGGTCAGATCGTAGCACCCGTAGTGGGGAAATACAATTCGCCCTTGCAACCACTTGTCGCCGGGTCGTTGAAGCGAGACAATGTTTCCGCACCAGCCAGGGAGGGAGCGCCTTGAAGTACCGGCAACATGGCTACCAGGACCGCGGCGACGAATCGCGGAAGAAAGAATCGACCGAGAGGCCGGTCAAGAAAGACACATTTGGTCCGCGGCCCATCCAGATGCCCGGCACTCGGGCCGTGTCCCGTTGTTCGCAGTGCGGTTCGCTTCTGCAGTCGCTCAGCGATCCCGTTGGCCAGTGTCCCAAGTGCGGCTTCGAACTGCACTCCTGCAAGCAGTGCACCTACTTCGATCCCTCCAGCCGCTTTGAGTGCACTCAGCCCATTCCAGAACGCATCCCGCGCAAGGACCAACGTAACGATTGCACCTTCTACTCCATGCGCGTGATGGTGGAGAAGGAAACCTCCACGCCTGCTGCCCAACGCCCCAACGACGCTCGTCAAGCCTTCGAGAACCTATTCAAGAAGTGAAGTGTTGGCACGGCAGCGGGTTGTTTACGAGCTGCGTGACGGGAAAACGGGAAGGCACGCGTGACTCGTGGCAACGAAGACCTAAAAAAGGCACCTGGCTTTAGTGCGAGATAAGCCGTTCGCGTGGAATGCTCCCGACGAAGACCATCCCTAGAGATTTTGCTTCGTCCACTGGTCAATCTGCACCAGCGCCTGTTTCAGATTTTCCAGCGAATTGGCCACACTGAAACGCAAATAGCCTTCCCCGAAGTCTCCGAAAGACGTTCCCGACAAGCAAGCCACGCCGGCCTGTTCCAGCAGGGCATCGGCCAGCTTCTTCGAACTCCAGCCCGTCTTCGTAATGTTAGGGAAGGCATAAAACGCGCCCTTCGGCAGACGGCAGGAGAAGCCCTTGATCTGGTTCAGTCCAGCCACAAAAACGTCTCGCCGCTGCTGAAACTCAGCTCTCATTCGCTCCACCGAAGACTGATCGCCGCGGACAGCCTCAACCCCGGCTATCTGGGTAAAGCTGGCGGTACAAGAGGTCGAATTGGTCATGAGCCGGGCGATGTGGGTCGCCAGGTCTGCCCGCATGACGCCGTAACCCAGACGCCACCCAGTCATAGCGTAGGTCTTCGAAAACCCGTCCAGCAAAATTGTGCGTTCCTGAAAGCCAGGCTCCGACATGATCGAGTAATGCTCACCTTCGAACAGCAGGCGGCTATAGATCTCATCCGAGAGCACCATGATATTGCGATCGCCGATGACCTCGGCAATGTCATGGATATCCTGCTTACTCATGACCCCGCCGGTGGGATTTTGCGGCGAATTCAGGATGATGAGCCGGGTGCGATCACTGATCAGTGATGACAGTTCGTCCACATCGAAACCGAAATCTTTCTCCTCTCGCAGACGGATGGGTACCGGCCGCGCCCCGGCGTAGTGAATCATCGATTCGTAAATCGGGAAACCGGGATTGGGAAATATGACTTCGTCGCCGGCCTCGGCCAACGCCAGCAGAGTAAAAAAAATAATCGGCTTCCCGCCGGGAACGACGACAACTTCGTCGCTCGAGACTTGCACTCCACGCGAGCGGCCCACTTCCTCCGCAATAGCCTGACGCAGCTCGGGCAGGCCGGCTGATGGGCCGTAGTGGGTCCAGCCCTGGCGCAGGGCGCCGATTCCAGCTTCAACCACGTTTGCGGGTGTGTTGAAGTCGGGCTCGCCAATCTCGAGATGGATAATTTTCTTGCCCAGACGCTCCAGCGCCCGCGCCTTGTTCAGGACTTCAAAGGCAGTCTCAGTGCCGAGCCGCGACATGCGCTCTGCCAAGCGAAGTTGGTACAACGTAGCTTTTTCCATAGCGAGGCCAAACAGGGCATTATATCCCGCCGAGGCGTGCGTTCCCTTGATTGTGTGGCGCGGGCGCCCTCGCCCGCGGCTCTTGACGTTAAAAAGCTCGAACCTCGCCGGCAGGGGGCGCCCGCGCCACACAATCCAGCGTTACTTTTTTTGGTTGACCCACTCCCACCCGAAGCGACCCTTGATACAGAGATGTCCCTCGGTGATTTCCTGATCGAGAGGTGAAGTCACTTTAACGATCTTCTCGTCCTGGATATGGACCGTGAGCGTGCAGCCCACGCCACAGTAGGGGCAGATGGTATCGGTGAGGGTTTGCTTAGACTCGTCCCATGTCCCGGCCTGGCGCATTTCGTACTCGCTGCGGAACATGAGGGCGCCGGTGGGACATACCCCGATGCAGTTGCCGCAGTACACGCACGCCGACTCGGTCAGCGGCGTGTTGTATTCAGTCGAGATGCGGGCGTCGAAACCGCGCCCCGCGACCGCGATGGCAAAGGTGTTTTGCGCATCCACGCCGCAGGCTTCCACGCACTTGTAGCACAGGATGCACTTGCCATAGTCGCGCACGTACAGCTCGTTATCGATTTTGACCGGCTGAGCGACGGTGGCCGCGTCAGTTTCCAGCGGGTGATGATGACCCGGCCGCGCCGCATCGCGCCCAGCTGACGCCGCTGCCGGCGCAGCCTCACCAAAGCGTTCCGGCCGGGCGCCATAACGCCGCATATATTCCTGAAACTGGGGCGCAGTAGAGACGTCCACCGAGGACGCCAGCAGTTCCAGCACCAAACGCCGGCTCAGACGCGCCCGCTCAGAACCTGTCTGGACTACCATGCCCGCCTCAACCTGCCGCGAGCACGCCGGAACCAGCGTGCGCGACCCCTCAAGTTCGACCACGCAGATGCGGCAGACGTTCACCGGAGTCAGGCTTTCCAGGAAGCAGAGCGTGGGCGTGTCGATGCCGATGCTGCGCGCCGCTTCGAGAAGTGTGGAGCCTTCCGCAACGGAGACGGGTTTGCCGTCAATCGTAATCTCCACCATGCGCGCCGGGCGGACGACCGGCAGTATGGGTAATGGTCCGCGGGGCACGGGAATCTTCGGGTCGGGCGCGCTTTGCGGGCTCATCGGTTGGCCTCTTCTGGTCCGTCACCGGGCGCTCCACAGTGGAAAAGCGGGAAACGAGCAAGCGCTGATTCAATCGCACTCGATGCGGTCTGGCCGAGCCCGCAGATCGAGGCATCGCGCATCGCCTGGCCGACTTCCTTCAACATTACAAGTTCACTGGCGCGCGACCCCAAGGGCTTGCCCGCCGCCAGCCGCCCCAAGATTTCCTCCTGGCGAACCGTGCCGACGCGGCAGGGAACACATTGTCCACACGATTCGTCGCGAAAGAAAGATGCAATGCGCCGCAGGATCTCTCGCAGATCGACGGTGTCGTCGAACGCCATGACCACCGCCGACCCCAGCGCAGCGCCAGCCGCCCGGATGCCCTCAAATGTCATCTGCGTGTCGAGGTCATTCGGGCCCAGAAATGCGCCCGCGGCTCCGCCGATCAGCACGGCCTGCAATTCTCCGCTGCCACCGATACCTCCTGCCAAAGCGAGCAACTGTCGCAGCGTGGCACCGAAAGGTACTTCATAAATGCCTGGCTTCGCTACATGGCCGGAGAGGCAAAAGAGTTTGGTTCCGGTAGAACGCTCCGTGCCGATCGCCGCAAATGTTTTTCCGCCCTTCATAATGATGGGCAGGAGATTCAACAACGTCTCCACATTCTGGATGATTGTCGGCCTGCCAAACAGCCCGACCTGAGTGGGAAATGGAGGCTTGTTCCGCGGCTCTCCCCGTCGGCCTTCGATCGAGTTCATGAGCGCCGTCTCTTCCCCGCAAATGTAGGCACCGGCCCCAACCCGCAGATCGACGTCGAAGCGCACTCCTGCGCCCAGAATGTTGGTGCCCAGGAGAGATTGCGCGCGGCACTCGCGAATGGCCTGTTCGAGACGCCGCCGGGCCAGCGGATATTCGCCCCTAAGGTATAGATAACCGCGCTCGCAACCGGTGGCGAAACCGGCGACAATCATCGACTCGATCAGGGCATAGGGATCGCCTTCCATCAATATGCGATCTTTGAAGGTCCCGGGTTCCGATTCATCCGCATTGCAAATCAGATGTCGCGGCAAGGCAGTGTTGAGGATCGATTGCCACTTCTGGCCGCACGGGAAGGCGGCTCCGCCCCGCCCCACCAGTTTCGACTCGATCACCTCGCGAATCACCGCCCCGGACCCCATTTCGAGGGCTCGCCGCAGAGCCAAAAAACCGCCCGAGGCACGATATTCGTCGAGGCTTTCCGGGTTGATCAGTCCCGCGCGGCGCAGCAAAGTCAACCCGGGCTGACCCATCTGGAGAACGGAAGCACTCAACGCAGGCTGAGAAGCTGGTTCACCCTGCAAGACGCTTGTAATTTTGGCTGCGTTCGCCGGAGCCAGGACTTGCTCGGAGGGCTGTTCTCCGGCAGTCAGCGCAAGTGCGGCTGGCGCGCGCTCACACTGTCCAAGACAGGGGCTGCGGTGCCAGGTAATCTTTCCATCCAGGCTGGATCCCTCGGGACCGTGCGTTCTTTCCATCTCAGCGCAAAGCTGGTCTGCGCCCTTGAGCTTGCAGGCAATGTCATCGCAGACGTGAACCGCAGCCCGGGGTTGTGGCTGAGTGGAAAGAAGGGCATAGAAATCGGCGACACCGAAGACTTCCGCCGGCGGGACTCCTAGTCTCCGGCTGGCGTAGTTCAACGCCCCCGGGCTGATCCAGCCGACGCGATCCTGAATGGCATGGAGAACCGGCAGCAGGTAAGTGCGCTTCGAACCCTCGGGCGCAACTGCCACGCCGTCAACTGCCGCGATCTCTTCCGCCGTGGGTCTGGCTTCAGTGAAATGCAGGTCCATGATTCAGGTTGACGCACTCTGAATTCCTAAACTGTGACCGGCTCCGTTTTTCCAGGTTTCTCAATGCGCACAGCCGTTGCTTTGAACTCCGAGGTGCCAGACTTCGGGTCCACCGCATCGATGGTCAATTCGTTAGTCGCTACCTGATCGGGGAAATGCAAAGTCATAAACGCGAGGCCGGGGCGCAAACCGGGATCAAATCGTACCGGGGCCACCACTGCCCCGCGCCGCGAAACCACCCGAGCTATCTCCCCTTCCTCGAAGCCGTACTTCCTGCCGTCTTCCGGCGAGAGATCAAGCGTCTCCCCGTGGCGCAGAGGCGACGCATAGCGCGAACTCTGTACCCCGGTGTTGTATGAATCAAGGCGCCGTCCGGTGGTCAGTCGTATGGGGAACTCACTGTCCAGCGCGTCCACCGGCGGCTCCTGTTCTACACAGTGAAACGGCGCCAGAGGGCCGATCACCGGCCGCGCCCACAAGCGTCCGTGCAGGTATCGCTCGCCAGGATGATTCTCGTCGTAACACGGCCATTGCAAGCCATGCATCGCCTCCAGGCGCGCATAGCTCATTCCGCCATGGATCGGACTTAAGCTACGCAGCTCGTCCCAGATTTCTTCGGAATTGGGACGGCCAAGATCACGGCCCAGGTGGTGCGACAGATCGCAGAGAATCTCAAGGTCATCCCGTACGCCGGCAGGAGGCGCCAGCGCGCGGTGCACCCGCTGTACCCGGCGTTCGCTATTGGTTACAGTGCCCTCGGACTCGCACCACCCGGCCGCTGCGGGAAGGACCACGTCCGCCATCTCCGCCGTCCTCGTCATCAGCATGTCCTGCACCACCAGAATGTCGAGACCGTGCAGCAGTTTTATGGTGCGGTGCGCGTCCGCTTCTGAGTTGGCTGGGTTCTCGCCGATCACGTACAACGCCTTCAGTTCGCCACGTTCCATGGCATCAAACATTCCGCTCAGATGCCAACCCCGCTTGGGCGGGATTGTCACTCCCCAGGCCTTCTCGAATTTGGCGCGCAGTTGATCGTTCTCCACGTGCTGGAAGCCCGGCAAGCGGTCGGGCAGCGCGCCCATGTCGCCGCCACCCTGAACGTTGTTCTGGCCGCGCAACGGGTTCAGTCCGGAGCCGTAGCGTCCCACATGACCGGTCAGCAGTGCGAGGTTGATCAGCGCGACCACGTTATCCACCGCGTTGTGGTGCTCGGTGATGCCCAGGGTCCAGCAAATCTGAGCGCGCTCAGCGCGAGCGTAGGAATGCGCCAGTTCCCGGATCAAATCTGCGGGAACACCGCAGGTGCTCTCGGCATAATCCAGCGTAAACTTTTGCACGTGTTTGGCGAATTCCTCAAAACCGCTCGTGGCGTGCTCGATAAAATCAAGATTTTCCAGGCCCGCAGCGAGAATTTCCCGCGCCACCGCGTTGGCCAGAGCGATGTCCGTCCCCACCTGCAACCCGAACCACTTCTCCGTCCATTGTGCAGAACTCGTACGCCGCGGATCCACGACGAAAAGCTTGGCCCCGTTGTGTACGCCCTTGAGCAGGTGATGGAAAAAGATGGGATGCGTCTCCCGGGCATTCGATCCCCAGAGGACGATGAGGTCCGTTTCTTCCATTTCGCGGTACGAGCTGGTGCCGCCGCCCATCCCGAGTACCGTCGCCAGACCGACGACGCTGGGGGCGTGTCAAGTCCGGTTGCAGCTGTCGATATTGTTACTGCCGATCACCACCCGCGCGAACTTCTGCGCCAGAAAGTTCATCTCATTGGTCGTCTTCGAGCAACTGAATAGCCCAAAGCTCTGCGGACCGCTTTTCTGCACGGCGCTGCGGAAGCCCTGAGCGGCGCGCTCCAGCGCCTCGTCCCAGGTGGCGGGACGAAGCCGGCCATTTTCCCGGACCAGCGGTGTGCTGAGTCGTGAATCTTGTGTCGCCATGGCCCGATTCTAGCAGGACAAACGCTCCACCCTGCAGCCGCGAACACCCTGTATCATAGTCGCTCATGTTTTCGTGCCGCACCGATTGGAAGCTCACTCCCAACCGCTTTACCGAGGCCCAGCGAGAAGTTTCAGCCGCGGGCAGGGAAGTGCTCGACCTGAGCATTTCCAACCCGCTCCGCGCCGGCCTGCACTACGACCCTGAAGGCATTCTCAATGCTCTGAAGAATCCGAAGGCGATGGATTACGATCCGCAGCCTAAGGGCTTGCGCAGCGCACGCGAGGCGGTAGCGCTGTATTACCGTGAGCAGCACGGCGAGCTTATTGATCCCGAGTCGCTGCTGCTTACCACTAGCACCAGTGAGGGCTACTCTTACATTTTTCGCCTGTTGTGCAATCCCGACGATGAAGTCCTGGTACCCAAGCCCAGCTATCCCCTGTTCGAGTTCCTCGCCGACCTGCAGGATGTCAAGTTGGCGCCCTACCCACTGCTCTACGATCACGGCTGGCAAATCGATTTCCCGTCGTTGGCGCGGGCCGTGACCTCTCGCACGCGCGCGGTGATTGTGGTGCATCCCAACAATCCCACCGGCTCCTACGTAAGCGCCGGCGAACGGACGCAATTGAATGCATTTTGCCGGGAGCATGGCCTGGCTCTGATTGCGGACGAAGTATTCCTGGACTATCCGCACAACGGCGCCGCGAGACCGAGCTTTGTGCTCAACCCGGATGTGCTGACCTTCACCCTCAGCGGACTCTCGAAAATCTCCGGCCTGCCGCAGATGAAACTGGCTTGGGTAGCGTGCAGTGGCCCGGCGCCCACATTCGCAGCGGCCATGGACCGACTGGAAGTGATTGCCGACACCTATCTTTCCATGAATGCTCCCATCCAGCTGGCCGCAACCGTCTTGCTGGAGCAGCGCAAGAACATCCAGCCGCTGCTCCTCGATCGCTTGCGCACCAATCTCTCCGAGCTCGACGGTCAGCTGAAACGGCAGCGGTCAGTCCAACGTTTGCAGGCCGATGGAGGATGGTATGCCGTGCTGCGTGTACCGGTGACTCGGAGCGATGAAGACCTGGCAATTGCATTGCTCCGTCAAGCCTTTGTGCTGGTCCATCCCGGACACTTCTACGACTTTCCCCGCGACGGGTATCTGATAGCCAGTCTGCTCACTCCACTCGCCCAATTTCGCGAAGGCACGCAGCGCATACTTCAATTTCTTAGTCAGGAATCATGAAGGGTTGTCGCGGACAACTGAGAACTGAGAACGGAGATCTGGGATCTGGTTCAGAAAACTACCACCGATTCTGGACCTCGGAGTTGCCGCCGGTTTGCCGAGTTGCTCAGAGCAATGTGACAATACCTGCATGCACAAATTTTTCGTTTCCGCAGTAGGTCTTTCGGCCACTGGGATAATGCTGATGGGGAGCTACTATTCCCTGGGCCAGCAAGCGCCCGCGGCAAAACCCCCCGCGACTTCCACGACCAAAACACGGCGCGCGCCCGCGGCCAAAACTCAGACTGTCCTCGCGCTCACCACGCAGAAAGACAAATTCAGTTACGCTCTGGGGATGAATCTGGGCACCAACCTGCACAAGCAATCCGTACCCGTCGATCCCAACATCCTCATGCGCGGTTTGAGAGATGCTCTGGCCGGCGGCAAGACGGCGCTGACCGAGGATCAGGCACGGGCCGCTCTCATGGAGGTGCAGAACGAAATGCGCAAGAAGCAACAGGAGCAGATGCAGGCAGCAGGCGAGGTAAACAAGAAGGAAGGCGACGCATTTCTGGTCGCCAACAAAACCAAGGAGGGGGTCGTCACCCTGCCCAGCGGCCTGCAATACAAGATTGTGACGCCAGGCACCGGGCCCAAGCCGACAGCGACCGATTCCGTTGTCTGCAACTACCGCGGTACCCTCATCAACGGGACGGAATTTGACAGCTCCTACAAACGTGGCGAACCCGCCACTTTTCCGGTAGGCGGCGTCATAAAGGGATGGACCGAGGCCCTGCAACTCATGCCTGTGGGATCGAAGTGGCAACTCTTCGTCCCCTCGGACCTGGCCTATGGCGAACGTTCTCCCGGCCCGGAGATCGCTCCCGATTCCACTCTGATTTTCGAAGTGGAGTTGCTCTCCATTCGGAACAAGAGCGACGGGAACAGTCCAAACAAGCCGTAGGAGGATCCAGGGCGCCTTTTCTAGGTTTTTACAAGAAACGGATTGCTTTCGCGTTCTTCCCCAATGGTGGTCAAGGGGCCATGGCCGGGAATGACCATGGTCTCATCGGGTAGGGTCAGTACTTTCTCGTGCAGAGAACGGATGATTTTCTGCATCGAGCCTCCTGGCAGATCGGTGCGGCCAATGCTGCCGGCGAACAATGTGTCGCCGGCAATCAGTTTCTTCGCTAACGGAAAGTAGAGACAGACGCTGCCCTCGGTGTGTCCCGGAGTATGAATCACGTTGGCGGTCAAGGGACCCACCCGGATCGTGTCCGATTCTCCGACACTGTGATCAATCTCGACCTTGCCCGGGTTTTCCACGCCAATCCAGGCCGCCTGCACATCCAGCATTTTCAGCAGGGCATAGTCATTCTGGTTGAGCAGGATAGGCGCGCCGGTGGCCGCCCGCAGCTTCATCGCTCCACCCACATGATCGATGTGAGCATGAGTGATGACAATCTGCCTCAGCTGTAGATTGTGTTTCTGAATCAGGGCAAGGACATCTTCGATGTCGTCGCCGGGATCGATCACCATGGCATCGCGGGTAGTCTCATCCCCGATCACAGAGCAGTTACACTGCAGCGGTCCGACGGGAAGGATTTCGTGAATCATGGCAGGGTGAAACAGTCGTCGGTCGTCAGTCGTCGGTCGTTAATCGTCAGTCGATAATACGTTGCAAAGCGCTTTGGCCAACGACCAAGAGCCAACGACCAACAACTACTTCTGCGCCGGTGGCGCCGGAACCGGCGCTGGCGTAGCCGGCTGCGTCTTGGTTTGGGACGGCGTGATCCCCTGGAGGACGGAGTTCGTACCACTGCCGCCACGCGAGGCCATGATCGACAGCGTGATCGAGGTGATCATAAAGATGATGGTTGACCAGGTAGTCGCCTTGGACAGGGCCGTAGCAGCGCCCCGTGGCCCAAAGGCAGTCTGGCTCCCCATCCCGCCGAAGGCAGCCGCAATATCGCCACTCTTACCGCTTTGCAGCAGCACTACGATGATCAAAAAGAAACAGACAATAACGTGAATCGTGGTAATCAGATAAATCATGCGCTTTTCATCCATCCCCTATCGGAGTAAATAATTCGCATCGGCAAAATGTGGCGTAGGCAAAAACATGGTGCGGAAGGGGGGATTTGAACCCCCACGCCTTTCGGCGCCACCCCCTCAAGATGGTGTGTCTGCCAGTTCCACCACTTCCGCAGCAGGGTCGATTATAGCAAAGGGTGTTTCAGTACTTTACGATGGCGGCAAAGGATTTCGGGTCCAGGCTGGCGCCGCCTACCAGGGCTCCATCGATTTCTTCCTCTGACATCAGCGCCTTCACGTTTTCCGGCTTGACCGAACCTCCATACAGGATGCGCAGATTGCCGGCGAAGTCCTCGCCGAAGGCCTTGGCGGCCTCGCCTCGAATCAGAAGGTGGGCAGCGGAAGCGAGTTGCGGTGTGGCAGTTTTTCCAGTCCCGATGGCCCACACCGGTTCGTAGGCCACCACCAGCTTTGCTGCCTTCTTCGCCGAGATGGCGTGGAAGGCACGGAGACACTGGCGGCGCAGGACGTCCTCGGTGAGACTGGCCTCGCGTTCCTCGAGGACCTCACCTACGCAGGCGATGGGAGTGAGCCCGGCTTCAAGCGCAGCCTTGAGCTTGAAGTTCACGATGTCATCGGTTTCTCCGAAGAACTGGCGGCGCTCGGAGTGGCCGATGATGACATGAGTGCATCCGATATCGAGCAACATGCCGGGGCAGATTTCGCCCGTGTAGGCGCCCTCTTTTTCCCAGTACAGGTCTTGCCCGCCGATAGCCACGTTTGAGCCCCTGGAGTCTTCAATCGCGACATAAAGATCAATGTAAGGGGGGCAGACGACGATTTCGTCCCGGGTATGGCCGGCCACCAAGGGGAGGAAATCGCGGAAGAAAGCCCGCGTCTGGTCGGGGTTCTTGTACATCTTCCAGTTGGCGGCCATCAATTTTTTGCGAGACATGCAATCCTTTCCATAACACCTGAGAACGAGACGTCCAGTGTGGCTGCCAAAGGCTGATAACCACCAAGGGCACGAAGGACCAAGAAGAAAGTCCAGCTCGTTCTAGGTACGCTTCACTTCTTGTCGGTGAGGGCTTCTACGCCGGGGAGTTTCTTGCCTTCCAGAAACTCCAGCGAAGCCCCGCCGCCAGTAGAGATGTGAGTGATTTTGTCGGCCACGCCGGCGGCGTTGACCGCGGACACAGAATCTCCTCCGCCGACGATTGAAGTAGCGCCGACATTCTCAGCGACGGCGTGGGCAACTTTGAAAGTGCCCTTGGCGAAGGGCGCTACTTCGAAGACGCCCATGGGGCCGTTCCAGACGATGGTCAGGGCGCGGGCGATTTCCTCCGTGAAGGTCTCGATGGTCTGCGGTCCGATATCCAGGGCCATCAGGTTGGACGGAATACTGGTCACCGTCTGCACGATGGCATTGACCTCGACTTTTTCCGCCACCACGTGGTCGGTGGGCAACAGGAACTTCAGCTTGTGACTCTTGGCCTCTTTCAAGAGCTGGCGCGCCAGTTCGACCTTGTCCTCCTCTACCAGGGATTTACCCACCGGCTCTCCTTGGGCCTTGAGGAAGGTGTAGGCCATGCCGCCACCGACGATGAGGACGTCAACTTTATCCAGAAGATTGCGGATGACGCCGATCTTGTCACTCACCTTGGCGCCGCCCAGGATCGCGATGAAAGGCCGCTCAGGATGGCGCAGCACCTTGCCCAGGTACTGCAGTTCTTTCTCCATCAGCAGCCCCGCCGCGGACTTCTGTACGAACCGGGTGACGCCGACGGTGGAGGCGTGGGCCCGATGCGCCGTTCCAAAAGCGTCGTTTACGTAGTAGTCGGCCAGACCGGCAAGCTGCTTGGCGAACTTGGGATCGTTGGCTTCTTCTTCGGGGCGGAAGCGCAGATTTTCGAGCAGCAGCGTCTGCCCTTGTTCCAATCTTCCGGCCATCTCTTCAGCTTCAGGGCCGACGCATTCAGGGCAGAAGCCCACGTTTTCACCGCGCGCCAATTCCTTGTCCAGGACCATACGCAGGCGTTCCGCTACGGGTTTCAGGCTCATTGCGGGATTGGGTTTGCCTTTGGGCCGGCCAAGGTGGGAGACCAGCACCAGCCGCGCCCCGTGACGGAGGGCGTATTCAATCGTGGGCAGCGTTTCGCGGATGCGAGTGTCGTCCACCAC
Organism: Terriglobia bacterium; assembly: GCA_963758435.1. GTDB lineage: Bacteria > Acidobacteriota > Terriglobia > Terriglobales > Acidobacteriaceae > JAIQFF01. The sequence goes on from CAVWVN010000004.1 coordinate 267,504, forward strand.
CCGGCCATCTTCGAGCGGGACATTGAAATCGACCCGCATGAGGACGCGGTGATTGTTCAGCGATAGATCGCGGATGGAAAGCTTTGACATAGGGGATGTCCTTTGGGATGGCGCAGCCGCTCGCGGCTACCGGGGCGGCCGTTGGCCGCCCCACGCGGGCGAGGGCGCCCGCGCCACACGAACTTACAGGCCCTTGCTTGCGATGTAATTGATCAGGTCACGGACGCGGCACGAATATCCCCATTCGTTGTCGTACCACGAAAGCACTTTTACGCAATTACCGCCGACCACCAGAGTCATGGGTGCATCCACAATGGAAGAGCGTCCGTCCCCCTTGAAATCGGCAGACACCAGTTCCTGTTCTTCGTAACCCAGATAGCCTTTTAGCGGACCGCTCTCGGAGGCTTTTTTGAGCGCGCTGTTCACTTCTTCCTTCGTCGTCTTTTTTTCCACGAAAACCACCAGGTCAACCACCGAAACGTTGGGTGTGGGTACGCGCATCGAAAAACCGTCTACCTTGCCGGCCAGTTCGGGGATCACCAGTTTCAATGCCTTGGCCGCGCCCGTCGAAGTGGGAATCATGTTGATCGCGGCAGCGCGGGCCCGGCGCAGGTCTCGATGCGGAAAGTCCAGAATGACCTGGTCATTAGTGTAGGAGTGGATCGTGGTCATAGTGCCACTGACGATCTTGAAAGTGTCGTGGATCACCTTGGCGATCGGAGCCAAACAGTTGGTGGTGCAGGAAGCATTCGAAATGATGTGATGCTTGGCGGCATCGTAAATCCCTTCGTTCACTCCCAGAACGACGGTGACATCCTCGTTCTTGGCGGGCGCCGAAATGATCACTTTCTTGACCGGGCCGCGCATGTGCTTCTTGGCGTCGTTGGCGTCGGTGAAGTGGCCCGTGGATTCAATCACCACCTGGGCTCCAACCGATTCCCAGGGCAGTTTTCCCGGGTCTTTCTCTTTGAATACCTTAAGAGTTTTAGTCCCAATAGTGATGCTGTCCTCACCAGCGGCGATTTTGTGCGGCAGATTGCCCAGGATGGAATCGTACTTAAGCAGATGAGCCAGAGTCTTGGGGTCGGTGAGATCGTTGACCGCCACGAATTCGACATTGCTGTCATTGAGCGAGGCTCGGAGCACATTTCGCCCGATGCGTCCGAATCCGTTGATTCCTACTTTGATTGCCATTTCGCCTCCGAAAAGTCGACTTCAGGAACTGGTGGAAAGATGTCTAATCTCTGTGGAAAGAAAATGTTAACAGGGAAACGGAGAATGCGCCAAATTACGATCTGCTCAGACTGCGATCGCCTCAAGGCTTTGACCGCCAACTTTTGGAAGTTACCGCAAAATCAGAATAGGGGTTACGGCGCCACTTCAATTTCCAGATAGACGTTCTGCTTGCTCCAGAAGAAGGGAATGCGCGCCAGCCAGTATTTGCCCTTGATGGTCTTGCTGGCCGGCGGCCATCCTTCCGGCGGAAGAATCCGGACGGTCGCCGCGAACTCGGGGCCGGTAATTTTTCCGCGCATGGTGCATGGCGCAATGCGGATCTTGGGATTGTTCCGGATGCGCTTGTATTTGCCCGAGTCACTGCGAGTCATTACGTAAAGCCTGTCATCTGTTTCGCCGAACCAGACTGGGGTGTGCACGGCGGTGCCGTCCTTGCGAAAGGTGGCTATATCTATGTATTTCTGGCCGTTGATTTCAGGTGGGACCGGCATGGCAATATTGTACGGCCCAAGGGCTGTGAATATGTGGCGCGGGCGCCCTCGCCCGCGTGACCGCCCGCCAAATTCGAGGCGGCAGAATCGGACTGGCCCAATGACTCTCCTCCAGCCTCAAAGCACGCTTGCGGCTCTACACGGGCGAGGGCGCCCGCGCCACACAACGCCCCAGACCCTTCTTGACAGCCTTTCGGGTTGAGTCGAGAATGTGCGCGTCAACAATAGAAATGAGGACCTGCTTTGACCTCTCCAACCCGGCGTGAGTTTCTTGGCGGCGCTCTTGCCCTGATCAGCGCGGCTGGCATTCGGCTTCCCATCTGGGCCCAGACGGCCGCGAGTCTTGCCGGCGTTCCCGCTGCGGGTCCCCTCCTGTTGGGGGTTGACTACTATCCCGACCAGACACCGGAAGCGCTTTGGGAAGAAGACGCGCGCATGATGGCGGAGGTGGGTTTTACCAACGTGCGCATCGCCGAATTTGCCTGGGCGCTGATGGAACCGGCGGAGGGCAAATTCGATTTTGCCTGGCTGCACCGCTCCATCGACATATTGCACAAGCACAACATCGCGGTCATTCTGGGCACTCCATCGGCGGCGCCTCCGCCCTGGTTGACCGCCAAGTATCCCGATATCGTCGAAGTAAACGAAAAGGGCGAGCGGCTGCATCCTGGCGGACGACGCTTTACCTGTCCCACCAATCAGCTCTATCGCCGGCTGTCGCTGATCATCGCCAGCGAGATGGCCCGAACCTTTGCCGAGACGCCGGGCGTGATCGGCTGGCAAATCGACAACGAGTTCACCCTGGGCTCATCGCAGCGTTGCTACTGCAATTATTGTCAGGCCGGATTTCAAACCTGGCTTCGCTCCAAGTACGGCACGCTGGACAACCTGAATCAAACCTGGGGAACGGTTTTCTGGAGCCAGACCTACACCGACTTTAGTCAGGTTCCGGTGCCACTGCCTTCAGGTGGAGATCCCAATCCCGGACTGGCCCTCGACTACGACCGCTACCAGTCCTACGCCAATGTGTCCTTCCAGCAGGAACAACTGGACATGCTGCGCACAACGTGTCCGCGGCATTTTGTCACTACGAACAATGTGGGGCTGGTAGACACCATCAACATGCGGGACCTCTATGCAAAGCTGGATTTCACCGCCTTCGATAACTATCCCGGCTTTTTCGACATGCTGCTGGCGCAGCAAGGCAAGCCGGGATCCTCCGCTTTCGTTTCGGCTGCCATCCCCCTGGGACATGACTTCGCGCGCAGCGTGAAGGGTGGCAAGCCATTCATGATCATGGAAGAGCAATCGGGAAAGGCGGGACAGAGAACCTTTTCTCCGCAGCCGGAAAAAGGGCAGGTGCGGTTGTGGACGTATCAGGCCGTCGCGCACGGCGCCATGGGAGTTAATTATTTTCGTTGGGATACGGCGACTTTTGGGGCAGAAGAATATTGGCACGGCGTCCTGAACCACGATCGCTCGCGGAGCCCTGGTTATGACGAGATCAAGGAGGGAGTAAAAGAGCTCAAAGCGCTGGGGCGGGAAGTCTTGTACTCCAACTACGTGGCGGACTCAGCCCTCGTCTTTGACTACGATTGCAGTTGGGCCCTCAGTATTCAACCGGGCCACTTCCGCCTGACCTACGTGGACCAGATTATGTCATGGTACGGCGCCATCTCGGCGAGTCACTCAGGAATCGATGTGATCGGGCCGGAGATTGATCTCTCCCCCTACAAGATTGTGTTCGCACCGGTCGCGTACGTGATGTCAGAAGAGCAGGCGTCCCGGATCAGGAGTTTTGTGCAGGGCGGCGGAATGTTTGTGACCAACTTCCGCCTGGGAGTGAAAACCGAGAGCAGCCAGATCGTTCGCACGCCCCTTCCTGGGTTGCTTCGGGATGTGATGGGAGTGACGGTGGAGGACTACGTTCCGATTTACTCAGCTACGAATGGAGTGAAGTTCTCGCCTGCTCTCGCCGGCCCCGACGCACAGTGCGTTCTGTGGACGGATATCCTTCAACCCGCGGGAGCCGAGGTGCTGGCCTCCTACACGGCAGGGGCCCATGCGGGCAGGGCGGCGATCACCATGAACACCTTCGGCAAAGGCAAAGCCGTGTACATCGGATCGGACCTGGATGAGGCCAGCCTGGCCCGAGTACTTCGTACCCTTTCCGGCATGGCTGGAGTGAAACCGCCTCTGGAAGTCCCGCCCGGCATCGAGGTGACCGTGCGCAAGGCCGGTGACAAGCAATGGATATTCGTCCTGAACCATACAGCGGCTTCGCAGAGCGTGAATCTGCCTACAACTTTTGTCGATCTGCTCAGCGGCGAGAGGCACACGGGGAAGATTGAGCTGGCTGCTTACGGCGTAGGGGTCTTGCAGGCGGCATAGTTGCTTGTGTGGGGCGGACACTTTTTTCCGCCGCCTTTGAAGCTGATTTTAGTTTTTGATTTTGTCCCTGGTACCAGCGGCTAAGTGACCGAGCGAGTGTGATGAACGCAAATTGACCGTTAAAAGCGGCGGACAAGAGTGTCCGCCCCACACCATCCCTAGCTGGCAGCTTTGGTTCGTTTTCCGTGAGCTGGATTGCCTGAGCTATGTAGCTGTGTTACAAACCTGACATGCGCAAGTGGATGCGCGATCGTCTTAAGCGCCCCAAAAAGAATGCGGAAGTCGGTAAGACCGAGCCTGCACAGGCCCCTCTTCAGCCTGCGTACTACGATGCCGCGGATGTTGCCGTTTCCGCAGCGCCAACCCGGGTAACCGAAGCAGAAATTCAGGCCCCGCCCGAGCCGGAACCGCGGGCCGTGCCAGAGGAACTTCCCGAGCCGCGCCCGTCTCAACCGCAACGCCCAGCGGGAAACGGCGACCCGCGGCGCCGACGGCGGCGGGGAAGAGGCGGACGAGGCCGCGGCGGAGCGCAGGGCGGGAGAACTGCACTGGTCGCACCCGCAACGTCCCAGGTGGTGGCCGATGGTGGACCCGGCTCTGACGCTGCCAGCGAAGCTGCGGGCACCGCGAAATCGACGCCGGCGGCTGCACTTCCGGCATCCAAAGGCACCGTGGTTCTCGCCATCGGCTTGCCCGGATCAGGCAAGAGCTCATGGTTCAAGCGCCACAACATCACACCGCTTTCGAGTGACATGTTGCGCGCTCTTTTGTTTGACGATCCCACCGAGCAGCGTTTTCAGGATCTGATTTTTTCTAACCTGCGTTCCATGTTGAAGGCGCGTCTGATCGCGCGGCGTCCTCTGAATTATGTGGACGCCACCAACCTGACGCCGCAGGAACGGCAGAGCTGGATTAAACTGGCCCAGGACTACGGGTACGAAGTGCAAGCCGTCTTCTTCGATGTCCCTCTGGAAGTTTGCCTGGAGCGCAATCATAAGCGCGAACGGACCGTGGCCGACGAAGTCATGCGGCGCATGAGCGCAAAATTGAAGGCCCCCACGTTCGAGGAAGGCTTCTCCAAGATCACCGTAGTCAGGGTGAAGCGCAAGGAATGAAAGACTGGCAGTTGGCGTAGGTCCCGTCGATATTGACCACAACGCCACACGCCCATAGAATCACAAGTAGCGGACGTCCGCGTTTCTCGCCGTGAGTTGCCCCCTCGTTCAATGGTAGGACAGCAGATTCTGGATCTGCTTATCGGGGTTCGAATCCCTGGGGGGCAACCAAAAATCATTTTCCTCTCTCCCCAGATTTCCACACCCCGTTCCAAATTTCTCCTCACCCAGCGGCCCTCACACGCCATCACCAAACTAGTAACGAATGTTTCGCTGGAAAAATTCACTCGAAACCAGAATTAACGCAGTTTTAACCAACGAGTAACACCGTCGTAACGACAGCTGCTTACCGTGGGCAAACCGAACCAGAAGCCGCTTCCAGCCAGCGGTCCATCCAGTCCGGAGTTTTGTCAGCCAATCAGCTCAGTGCCAAGCATGGAGGAGCACCAGCATGTTGCAGCGACTCAGAAGGTCTGAAGCCCCCAGGAGGTCTTTAGCTGTGGTGATGGCGTACCTCACCATCCTGGGAACGATGCCAGCCTATGCGAACTCATCTTTTTCACACACCGCAACCCCGATCAAGCATCTGGTTGTCATCTTTCAGGAGAACGTTTCGTTCGATCATTATTTCGGGACCTATCCCAACGCCGCCAATCCCAAGGGGGAGCCGTCGTTTTTTCCGCGGCCCGATACCCCGACGGTGAACGGGCTCGCCGGAGCACTGCTGAACAACAATCCGAACTTGCTGAACGCTGGAAACGTGACCGCTGCGACCAATCCCTTCCGGCTTGATCGCTCGCAGGCTGCCACCGCAGACCAGAATCACAATTATGGGCCGGAGCAAGCGGCAACCCACTTCGGCTTGATGGATATTTACCCTCTGCAGGTGGGCACTGCCGGGCCGCCGCCCAACGCGCCACCACAGATCGTCACGACCAAGGGCCTCACCATGGGCTATTACGATGGCAACACCGTGACCGGTCTGTGGAACTATGCTCAACAGTTCGCCATGAGCGATAACTCGTATGACACCGTGTTTGGACCTTCGACTCCCGGCCTCATGAACCTGGTTTCGGGTCAGACCAACGGAGTCACAACCGTGTTGAACGGGACCGGAAGCGAAACCGATGGCGGCAGCGGCACCTTGACCGTGGTGGGCGACCCGGATCCGGTGGGAGATGTTTGCTCGGCGCCGACTCGCAACCAGGTACAGATGGGCGGGCGCAACATCGGCGACATGCTGAACGATGCGGGCGTAAGTTGGGGCGCTTTCATGGGAGGCTTTGACCTGACGGTCCAGAATCCCAACGGCACCACGGGGTGTGCGCGCAGTTCGGTATCTGCCTTCACCGGAACCGTCGGCGACTACATTCCACACCACGCTTACTTTCAGTACTATGCTTCAACCGCCAACCCGACGCATGCCCGGCCCAGTTCGGCCTCGGAGATCGGACATGACGGAACCGCGAATCATCAATACGACCTGAACGATTTCTACCGGGCGGTGAAAAATGGAGATCTTCCCGCGGTAAGCTTCCTGAAGGCCCTGTCTTATCAGGATGGTCATGCGGGATATTCTGATCCTCTCGACGAGCAGGCGTTCATCGTGAACGTGATCAACTTCCTGCAGAAGTCTCCGGATTGGGACGACACGGCGGTCGTGATCCTGTATGACGACTCGGACGGCTGGTACGACCATCAAATGGGCCCGATTGTGAATCAATCGACCAGTCCGGCAGATGCGCTTAGCGGCACCGGCGCCTGCGGCGACGGCAGCACCGCGCTGCCCGGCATCGATTCCGGCAATCCACATGCGCAAGGCCGCTGCGGCTACGGTCCACGGCAACCTCTGCTCGCGATCTCTCCCTGGGCCAGGGAAAATTTCGTAGACAACACGGTCACCGACCAGACCTCGGTCCTGCGCTTCATCGAGGACAACTGGCTGGGCGGCCAACGCATTGGTGGAGGGTCGTTCGACTCCTACGCCAACTCCATCACCCAGATGTTTGACTTCAAGCAGCACGGGAGAAACGGTCCACTGTTCCTGAATCCGATCAGCGGGCAGCCGCAGTTCCACTAGAGCGGCCAGATATACGGATTGTCGAATTTACGTTGACGAATTTGGCAATCATTGGAAGTGTGCCGACAGGCATGGAGGAAGCTTCCTCTCCATGCCTGTCAGTCTTATTGGAGCCCTGGATTGAAGATGACAGAGAGATTTCCCCACCTCACTCGCCGCGAGTTCTTGCAGAGATCAGGGTTGTTTGTAGCTGGTATGGCGGCCAGCCAGGTCAATCCGCGCCGTACTGGCATCATCGCCCGGCCATTGCTGGACATCAACGCCCTGCCACACTTTGTGGATCCGCTCCCCGTTCCGCCGATTCTCGAGCCGAGCGGGACTCGCTCCAGCCCGGATGCTCCGGCCGCACAAATTCCCTATTACCGGGTTGAGATGCGGCCACTCGAAAGCAAAGTCCATCGCGATGTGAAACCCACACGCCTTTGGGGTTTTGGCGACAATTCGCCGGGACCGACCTTTGAGACCCGCAGCGGCGAACCCCTGCTGGTGGAGTGGGCGAATGAATTGCCGACATCACACTTTCTTCCCATCGACTACAGCGTTCATGGTGCAGAGGCTGACAAACCCAGTGTTCGCGCCGTCACTCACCTGCATGGAGCCAAAGCTCCCGCCCAAAGCGACGGCTATCCCGAAGACTGGTGGGTCCCCGGCAAATCCGCACTCTACTTTTACCCCAATCATCAGGACGCGGCCATGCTGTGGTATCACGACCACGCCCTGGGGATTACTCGCCTGAACATGTATGCAGGACTCTTTGGCGCTTTCGTCATTCGCGATGAGTACGAAGATGGCCTGAATCTGCCCAAGGGCAAGTACGAGATCCCGTTGGCCATCTATGACCGCTCGTTTGATCGTGAGGGCCAGCTTTACTATCCGGTGTCGCCCGAACCGGATTCGCCCTGGGTGCCGGAAGTATTCGGCGACTCCATTCTTGTGAACGGCAAGATGTTTCCCTACTTGGAAGTGGAGCCGCGCAAGTATCGTTTTCGACTTCTCAATGCGGCCAACGGACGCTTTTTTCACCTGGCGCTTTCGAATGGACAGGAGTTCCACCAGATTGGGACGGACCTGGGATTGCTGCCCGCCCCCGTGCCATTGAAAAGCCTGCTGATCGCGCCCGCAGAGCGTGCCGACCTGGTCATTGATTTTTCCGGTCGTGGCGGAGAACAGATCGTGGTCACCAACGATGCTCTTACCGTGATGCAATTTCGCGTGGCGAAAACCGGAACGCCGGACACCAGTTCACTACCGTCGAGTCTGCGGCCCGTCTCCAGAATTCCGGAATCGGCAGCGGTGCAGAACCGCATTCTCACTCTGGGAGAAAAAGACGACAAGGCAGCGAACCCGATGATGATGCTGCTCAACAACGCCCACTGGGGCATGCCAGTAACCGAAAGTCCGGCGCTGGACTCGGTGGAGATCTGGAATTTCCTCAACTTTACCGACGATTCCCATCCCATCCACCTGCATCTGGTGCGCTTTCAGATCCTAGACCGGCGGGGTTTTGAGCCCTTCTACTACTACACCCAGGGAAAAGTGAAGTACATCGGGCCGCCAGTGCCGCCCGCTGCAAGCGAGGCGGGATGGAAGGACACAGTGCAGGCTCACCCCGGAATGGTGACGCGTATTATCGCGCGTTTCGAAGGCTATCCTGGCCGCTACGTGTGGCACTGCCACATTCTGGAGCACGAGGACAACGAAATGATGCGCCCCTACGATGTGGTCGGGTCGTAGGGCCGGGCGGGGGGGAGATCTTGGGCGGGAGCAGAATCGCTGGACGAGAGTGTGGACCAGGGTGGAGCTGGGCCCTGGCCCTGCACTAACGCATTAAAATGTGTCGGGGCTTCAGCCCCTGATTCAGGAACAGTTCCTCAATCGCCGAACTCGGGCGCTTGCCGCGCGATTGACCTTTACCCCAACCAGCCTCTCCTCTCTCGGGATTGTTTGTGATAGCTTTTTCTGCGCTTTGATTGGGCTCACTGACCCACCCTGTCTCTCGAAAGAACGGAGAGGGGCGGGGCACCCGGTCATTCCGAGGGGCGTAAAAACTGGATTTGAGGACGGAGTCATGAGCGAAACGCAGCCTACACGAAGTATCGGTCGCAGCATCGGGGCCCTGCTCGCGGGCTTCGCGGTCGTCGTTATTCTTTCCGTCGGCACTGACCTGGCGCTGCATAAGGCTGGCATTTTCCCGCCGCTGGGCCAGACTATGTCCAACCCGCTTTTCCTGTTGGCGACGGCTTATCGTACGGTCTTCGCCATCGTGGGCAGTTTCATCACGGCGCGGCTCGCGCCCGATCGGCCCATGGGACACGCGCTGGTGGGTGGTGCAATCGGTCTTGTCTTAAGCGTCGTGGGGGCCGTGGTGACGTGGAACAAGGATCTTGGGCCGCACTGGTATCCCCTGGCCCTGGTTGTCACCGCGTTGCCCTGCGCCTGGCTGGGGGGCAAAATCCGCCTCATGCAATTGCGCGCCAGCCGGCCCTAGTCGAATACCACTGTCTTGTTTCCGTAAGTCAGGACGCGGTGGCAGAGGTGCAGGCGCACCGCGCGGCCGAGGACCGTACGCTCGAGGTCGCGTCCCTTGCGGATCATGTCTTCGATGGAATCGCGGTGCGAGACGCGCGCCACTTCCTGTTCGATGATGGGCCCTTCATCCAGATTCATGGTGACGTAATGCCCCGTGGCGCCGATCAGCTTCACTCCACGCAGGAAGGCCTGGTGATAAGGCTTCGCACCCACGAAGGCGGGAAGAAACGAGTGATGGATATTGATAATGCGGTTGGGATAGTTGGCAATGAAATCTTCGCTCAGGACCTGCATGTAGCGCGCCAGAACGATCAACTCGACGCCGCGTGAGCGCAGCTCGCGGAGCTCCTCAGATTCCTGCTGCTTCTTGTTTTCCGGAGTAATAGGAAAGTGCAGGAAGGGCACGCCGTAGCGGTTGGCAATCACACCGGCATCCTGATGATTGCTCACCACCACCGCGATTTCAGCGTTGAATTCGCCGGCTAGCTGGCGTTGCAGAAGATCTTCCAGACAATGCGGCAGGCGGGATGCGAACAGTGCGACCCTGGGCCTGTGGTCGCTGAAATGGAGTTCGTACTGCATTGCAAATTGCTGGGCCAACGGGCGAAAACGATCGGCGATTTGATCGCTGGGAACCTGGAATCCGGCAAGGTGAAATTCGAAGCGCGCCAGGAAAACCCCGGCTTCGATGTCGGTATATTGGTCCGACTGCAGAATATTGCCGCCGTTCTTGGAAATGAAGTTTGAGATTCCCGCGACCAGGCCTTTCTGGTCGGGGCAGGAAACTAGCAACGTTGCGGTTTCGGGCATAGGAGTCTAGTTCGGTGATTGGGCGGTTGCCGAGCTTCGCTCAGCCGGGCGGGTGAGGGCACCCGCTCCTACGTTACCTGTTTTTTGGATGGCTATCCAGGCGTTCACCTGCTTCTCCAAAACGGTCAGAGGCAGCGGTCCCTCCAGCAACAGGGCATCGTGGAAGGCGCGGATATCAAACTTCGGTCCCAACTCTTTTTCGGCACGCTGCCGCAGTTCCTGGATCTTGAGTTCGCCCATCTTGTAGGCGAGCGCCTGTCCCGGCCATGAAATGTAGCGGTCAACCTCGCTGGTAGCGTTGTATTCGGTGGTCGCGACGTGGGCGAGGAAATAATCGATCGCCTGCTGGCGAGTCCAGTGCTTGTAATGCATTCCGGTATCGACCACCAGCCGGACAGCGCGCCACATTTCGTTGCTCAGCCTTCCAAAGCGCACGTAGGGATCGCCGTACAATCCGAGTTCGTCTCCCAGCGATTCGCAATAGAGCGCCCAGCCCTCGGCGTAAGCGCTGTATCCGCCGTAGCGCCGGAACTTGGGAATGTCCTTCAGCTCCACCGCAATGCCGCCCTGGAAGGTGTGGCCAGGGACGGCCTCGTGCAGAATCAGTGAAGTGATTTCATATTCCGGACGGGTCTCCGGCTTGTAGGTGTTGATGTAGAAGTAGCCGGGCCGGGAACCATCGGGCGCCGCGCCATCCGCGTACGCAGCCGGCATTCCGGGTGCGATCTCGGAGGGCACCGCTTCCACGCCATATGGCAGTTTGGGGAAGGTGCGGAAAAGTTTTACCAGCAGCGGGTCGATTTCCTTGGCCCGGGCGCGGGTGTATTCCAGAAGCTCGGCGGAAGATTTGGCATAGAAACGTGGGTCGGTGCGCAGGAAGTGAAAGAACTCCTGGCCGGTCCCTCTGAATCCAGTTTGCTCGCGGACTTTGTCCATTTCCGCGCCGATGCGTTTCACTTCCTGCAGGCCGATCTCGTGGATCTGTTCGGGAGTGAAATTGGTGGTGGTGCGGGAGCGGGCGAGGTAGGCATACGTGGCGTCTCCATTGGGGACTTGCCAGGCGCCGACTTGCTCAAATGACGCGGGCACGTACTCTTTTTGCATGAAATCGCGGAAGCGCTGAAAGGCAGGCAGAACATCTGTCTTGATCGTTTGCCGCCCCGCCGCGGTCAGACGCTCCTTGTCCGCTTCAGAGAACGTCGGCGGCATTTTCAGAAACGGCTTGTAGAAGCCGTGCTTGGCCGAATCCTTCCAGTCCATACCGTTGAGTTGGGTGAGAACTTTCTCGCCAATTACTTTAGGTAGCACGATGTGTTGTCTGATGCCTTCGCGCATCAGCTCGATGTTCTGGTCCATGTAGACGGGAAAGTTGTGCATGCGGCCGAGCCAGTCGTCGTAATCCTTGACCGTCTCAAAGCGCAGCGAATTGACCACACCTTCGACGGTCTGGATTCCGTCGAACGTATCGGTGCGCACCAGATACCACTTGTACCGCTCCCCCTCGAGATAGTCGTTGGTGTTGTATTCGAAGACGTCGTAGCTGACCTGGTCCGGCGGGGAAAGCTGGGCGCGGTCAATGGCGTGCAGTTGTGTGAGGATTTGGTGGGCGTACTGGAACCGCTCGTGCAGAGAATCGGGGCTAAGGTTTTCCCACTGATCGTTCCAGCGCCGGTCGCCCAGTTCGGAGGCAGTGACCGGATCGTGCGCCATCTGGTATTCCCAGTCCTGATCGAACAGTTGGTGCAGGGACTGGGTGGCGGTGTTATCGGATGCGTGGGAAATGGCGGGGATGACCATGAGCAGTAGAAAAAACTGGGCGTGGCGGGCAAAATGCATTCGTTCTCCCGGTAAGGTACGCGGAAAAAGTTAGCACAAACCACGTAGGCCCGGACGCCCTCGTCCGGGCGAGCGAAGCTCGCCTTTGCTTCTTGCAGAGGTTACAGCCAAAAAGACTAGCCGGGCTTCGCCCGGCCAGGCGGGCGAGGGCACCCGCCCCTACGTGGGTCGTGTGGGGGACAGTTTCGAAGCGATGCGCTCGCGGACCGCGGAAGTGGCGAGATTGTTGGCTTCAGCGTTGCGTTCACGCGGCACGTGGGTGATGGAAAATTTGAAGGAACGCGCCAGCTTGCGGCAGATCCAGTGCAGGGAATAGAGGCGTGGACTGCGGCAGGCGTACTCGCCTTGCATCTGGCGAACTACCACCTGGGAATCCGAATACACGTGCAAGGCCCGTGCCTTGAGCTTTTGTGCACATTGCAAGGCCTCGAGCAGGGCAACATATTCGGCGACGTTGTTATCCTGGCGGCCAATCCAGCGCGCGATGCGGATCGTACCGCCGTCGCCGCCCTCAATCACAACCCCAATGCCCGACGGTCCCGGGTTTCCCAGAGAGCCGCCATCCACGTAGGCTACGAGGTTCGACATCCAACGTTTTCCGTTCTCATCAACATGCGTCAGAACCGATGTTGCGTCAAGTTGTTTATTTGGCGCGCCTGCAACACCCGTGGACGGCTGTGGAATAATCTGTGCAAAACCGGCCGCCCGGAATTGTGAAAAGTAATAAACGTCACTGATTCAAGCAACTACAATTTTGAATTTGCACAGGATGGAAACTTATGATTGCACTGAAAAACGGCGTTGACATTTACATGAGAAGCATTTAACTTCGCGAACGTCGACGGCCGAAAGGGCTGGCTCAAATTAAAACTTAGCCAGTGCGAAGTAGGCCGGGTGATCCGCTGGAAGGGGCGACCTGGAAGGCGACCGGACCCGAAAAAACCGACGGCCCTGCGAGGGGCAGTTGGGGTCAGGGACTGCGAAAGCAGCGATCACATCAAGGGCCGTGATGGTGCATGCGTCCACGCTGTTATGCTTCCTCGCAGGAGCTGGCAGCTAGAGCATAACCAATGTCACGGCCTTTTCTATTGCTACGACGAATTCCTGCCGGGTGACATTCGAATTTCTCCAAAACATTCTATTAGGTAATGTTGGAGCGACCGGGCTCTAGTTTCCGGTTCTCGGGATAGTTCTCCATAATGTCAGGATGACCGCGATCCTTAACACGCGCTCTTGTATCGCGGGAGGCGGCCCTGCCGGCATGATGCTGGGCCTCCTCCTGGCCCGTATGGGCGTGGACGTGGTGGTGCTGGAAAAGCATGCCGACTTTCTCCGCGATTTTCGTGGAGACACGATCCATCCTTCCACCCTCGAAGTCATGTACGAACTGGGCATTGTGGACGACTTCCTCAGGCGTCCACACCAGGAAGTGCGCCAACTCAAGGGACAGATCGGAAACCAGACCATCGCCGTGGCCGATTTCACCCATCTGCCTACGCACTGCAAATTCCTCGGCTTAATGCCGCAGTGGGATTTTCTGGATTTCATTGTTGAGCAGGCGCGACGCTATCCATCCTTCCACTTGAAGATGCGGGCAGAGGTCACCGACCTCATCGAAGAAGGCGGCAGGGTGGTGGGTGTACGCGCTCGGAGTCCAGAGGGAATGCTGGAAGTTCGCTCCGACTTGACCATCGGGGCCGACGGACGGCATTCCGTCGTCCGCGAGCGTGCCGGCCTGTCCGTGCTCAACCTGGGCGCGCCCATGGATGTGCTGTGGATGCGGGTCAGCCGCCAGCCTGCCGATCCCGGACAAACCTTCGGCCGGTTCGATACCGGAAGAATCCTGGTCTTTCTCAACCGGGAGGATTATTGGCAGGTTGCCTACGTCATCCCGAAAGGCAAGGCGGATGAACTGCGGCAACAGGGGCTGCCAGCGTTCCGCCAGGAACTGGTCCGGCTGGCGCCTTTTTTCGAGAATCGGGTGGAGGAACTGCGCGACTGGGATGATACCAAGCTGCTCACGGTCGCGGTCGATCGCTTGCGGCGATGGTTCCGGCCCGGATTACTATGCATCGGAGATGCCGCACACGCCATGTCGCCCATCGGTGGCGTAGGAATCAACCTGGCGATTCAGGATGCAGTCGCGACGGCGAATATCCTGGGGGAAAGGCTGCGGCTGGGAACGGTGAACGAGGGCGACCTGCAGGCGGTGCAGCAACGAAGGACATTTCCCACGCGCGCCACGCAGCGGCTGCAGCTAATACTGCAGAACAATGTAATCCGCAGAGTGCTGGGCACTACCAGGCCGCTCACGCCGCCCTGGCCCGTAAAGCTCCTGGGGCGGTGGAAGTTCCTGCAGCGCATTCCGGCGCGGGTGGTTGGGCTGGGATTTCGTCCGGAACATGTGAAGACGCCGGAAGCGCGGGAAGCGTAGTCGAGACCCTACGGAACCGTCCTGGCTATCTGCTTTTCCATGCGGACAATGGGCAAGGACTCTCCGTTGGCTAGCGGGACCTCGAGATTTTCCAGCGCGACATAACCGCGAGCCTTGTAGAGCGTTACTCCGGTGAGGGTGGCCCCCATTTCGAAGCGGGTGAAGCCGGCGGCGACCGCTGCGCTTTCGCAGGCTTCGAGGATCATGCTCCCGATGCCGCGCCGGGCCCAGGACGGATGGATGAAGAAAGCACGAATCTTGGCGGAGTCGTGCCGGGGATCGAGAAAGGCAGCTTCGCGGCCCGTCCATTGATCTCCACCATAAAGGGTCTTTCGCTTGCTCCAGCCGCCGCAACCGACAATGAGCGGGGCGGCGTTCGCGCCCGGTTCAGCCTCGGCGACAAAATACGTTCCATCGGCGATGAGTTGGGTGTCCACCCCATAGACGGTCGCCAGCGCGCTTTCAATCTGGGACGGAGTGTAGTCCCGGGTCTGCAATCCGCGCACCGAGGCGTCGATTAGCTCGCGCAGTACGGGGACATCAGCGGTAACAGCCTGGCGAATGCGAATCATGGGATGAATCCTGGCACCGGCGGCCAGACAGAATTTTACGGCTTCCAGCCCCTAAATTGGAGTTCCGCGACCACCCGCCGGGAAGGTTCCGCATCTATCAGACGCTTGCCGATGGAGCATGCAACAAAGACCATCCGGAGATGAACAGCGTCAGGGACGCTCGCAGAGGCTGTAAGACTGGGAAGCCAATTTTTTTGCTGTTTCGATTGGTGGAGTCAACGCTTGAGGGGCCGGCTGGCCACATTCGAGTCAGTCATGTGAGCGTCGCGGTCTCGATCGCAGATTCCAGATTTCAGTCCCTGAATCAGTCCAATCTGCAATCTAAAATCCGCAGTCTCAAATCTACGAATTGGCGCCTTACGCGGCGGGCTTCGTGCCCGGCGGTTCAATGGCGAGGAATTCTTCCGCAAAGCGCCGGCTGTAATTTTCCAGCAGGCTCTGAATGCGAACGGGATCGGACGAGCGCAGGACGAGGCCAGCGTGATGCCGTCGCTTGAGGCGTAAAGCAATTTCGGGATCGTTGTAGGACGAAGTGTCCGGATCTTCCTGCCGGGCCAACGACAGGATCAATCCGGCATAATCGCCGCGCACGGCAGGGAGCCGGTATGGCTCCTTGCCGCCGGCGATTTCAATGCGCGCCCACTCCCGCCACAGGTTGATGCCGGTGGCGACTTCTACCATCTCGCTGATGTAAGCGCCGCCCACCCGGGCTGCGCATTCCAGAAAATAGAAATGTCCGTCGCTGCGGGCGCGGATGAACTCTGCGTGCGACACGCCGCGCACCAGCCCCAGCGCCTCGATCAATTCGCGGTTGAGGTCGCGCAAGGCGGTGGCTTCGTCCGATTCGCTGGGAAGAAGATAAGTGGTAAAGATGCCGCCCTTCTGTGCCACCGCCATTGGTGGTTGGCCGTAGCGGCTGACACTCGAGAAGGCCACCTCTCGCTCCGAGACCACTGAGTCCACGTGATAGACGTCGCCAGGGACGAATTTTTCCAGCAGAAATGAAGACTGCTGGTCGCCGAGAGAATCGAGGACCGGCCACAAGGCGTCGGGCGCGTCGATCAGCTTGATGCCGATGGCCGAGGCTTCCGACCGGGGCTTCAGCACCCAGGGGCCGGATACATGGTCCAGGTAGTAGCGGATGTCGTCGTGATTGAGTACGGGAATAAAGTCGGGCACGCGGATTTCGTGTTCGAGCGCCTGCATGCGCATGGCCAGCTTGTCGCGGAAGTAGCGCATGGTGGTCAGCCCCATGCCGGGGATGCGCATGTGCTCGCGCAGGGTAGCGGCGGTTTCCATGTCGAACTCATCGAGCGCGACGATGCGGTCAATCTTCTTGTCCCGCGCCAGGTACGTAACCGCTTTTACGATCTCGGGGATGGGCAGCTCGGAGGGAATGTAGAAGATGTCGTCCAGGCTTTCGCGCGGCCAATCGGCCTCGCGAAGTTTCTCGGCCGTAAGCAGGAACACGCGACAGCCCTGGCGCGTGCACTCGCGCATGAATTCCTGTCCCTTTTCGTAGGTCGTGATGCAGAGAAAGGTAAGCGGCGATGACATTTGGGCTCCGCGTCAGGGGGAAAACTATACCACCGCCAGCAGATCGGGGGTGAACGTACGTTGTGTGGGTCGGGCACTCCTGCCCGACGCCTTTGACTTTTGTAACCGCATGCGATTGGGTATCACAACGGTGCCGACTCACAATCAAAATCAAAGGCAAACTCAAAAGCATCGGACAGGAGTGTCCGACCCACACACTCACTGCCCCAGGCGCAAACCTCTCTGTGCGGCCCGCCCTCCGCCGTGGAGGCGAAGGGCGGGACAGCGCGGCTGGCGCCGCGTCAATCCGTCGAAACTCTTACCGCCTCCAGTACGGACGGCGTACTACAAACTCGCGATGCACATACCTCGGCGCGATATACGGCCGGGCGTAGAAGCCGGGGCGATAACCCCAGCCGGGGCGCATATAGGTCGGTCCATAGAAAGGCGGAGCCGGCCGGTAGGCCACAAAGGGCACCGGCGCCACGTACCGGTATGGCCGTACGTAAACCGGACGCGGATAGGCTGGTCCGATCGCAATCACCACGCCGGCATGCGCCTGCGGAGGGTTGACAAAGATCAGCATTGCCACCAGTCCGAATAGTGAAAGTGTGGTTTTCTTTAACATTGAGCGCCTCCAATCCTCACCCGGATTAAACCCCGCAGTAGAGAAAAGTTGTTTTCTGAAGTTAACCTTAAAGCAGCGCTTTGAAGAGGTTACAGAGGGGAATCCAAGGAATCCAGAGCCCGTCATCTATAATTCTTCTGCCATGAAATCCCTGACACCGGTGGTCCTCCTTCTCTTGAACCTGCTGCCCTTGCCCCTGCTCGCGCAAGATCGATCCTACGGCCGCTCCATGGTGATCAACGATGGTGGAATCGTGGCCACCAGCCACACCCTGGCCTCCCAGGCCGGGGCTCAGATCCTGGCGCGGGGTGGTTCTGCAATCGACGCCGCGATTGCAGCCAATGCCGTGCTCGGCGTCACTGAGCCCATGATGAACGGAGTTGGCGGCGATCTCTTCCTGATTTATTGGGACGCCAAAGCCGGCAAACTGTACGGCCTGAACTCTAGCGGCTGGGCGCCGCGCGGGCTCTCAATTGAATATCTGAAGCAGAAAGGCATTTTCCAGATGCCGCAGGCCGGAATCGATAGCGTGACTGTGCCCGGCGCCGTCGAGGGCTGGTCGAAAGCTCATGCTCGCTTTGGAAAGCTTCCCTGGAAGGATCTTTTCACGCCGGCGATTTATTACGCCGAGCATGGCTACCCCGTGCCTGAACTGATCCACGATTTCTGGGAAGGAGATGAACAGGTCTTGAAACAATCGCCCGAAGCGGAGCGCATTTATCTTCCCGGCGGGAAGGTGCCCGAGGTCGGCGAAATGTTTTCCAATCCGGACCTGGGCAAAACCCTGCGCCTGATTGCGGAAGGCGGGCGGGACGTCTTCTATCGCGGCGAAATTGCGCAATCGATTGTCGCGACTTCAACGGAATTGGGCGGAACCATGAAGCCCGATGATCTGGCCGATTTTTCCGCGGAGTGGGTGGAACCGATTTCGATCAACTATCACGGATGGAAAGTTTACGAACTGCCTCCTAACGGACAAGGCATGGCCGCGCTCGAAATGCTCAATATCATGAGCACCCTGCAGCCTGACAAGGCCGGGCCGCTGGCTCCAATGGAGCTGCACAACCGCATTGAGGCAATGAAACTGGCCTACAGCGATTTGTATCGCTACAACGCCGATCCGCGATTCGCGAAAGTCCCGGTCAAGGGATTGCTCGCCCCCGACTACGCCAAACAGCGCGCCTCGCTGATCGACCCTGCAAAGGCGAATTGCACTCCGGCCAGCGGCTCTCCGGCGAGGAGCGACACGACTTATCTGGCGGTGGTGGACAAAGACGGAAATATCGCCTCGCTCATACAGAGCAACTACGACGCTTTCGGTTCCGGAGTCGCGGTCAAAGGCCGGGGCTTTGTCTTACAGGATCGCGGCGGGCTCTTCGTCCTCGATCCCAGCCATCCCAATGCCTTGGCGCCGCGCAAGCGGCCCTTTCACACCATCATTCCCGCCTTCATGGAGCAGGGTGACACGCACATTGGATTCGGCATCATGGGCGGAGCCAATCAGCCCCTGGCGCACGCACAGTTTGTTTCGAATTTCGTGGATTACGGAATGAACATCCAGGCCGCACTCTCCGAGCCCCGCTTCACCGTCCGGCCTACGGAGCAAGGAATTGGATGCGACATCGTCATCGAATCCCGAGTTCCGGCGGAAACCCTCACCGAACTGGAGCAAAAGGGCCACAAGTTCAAAGTGAGGAAAGAGTATTCAACCGCCATGGGCCGCGGGCAGGCTGTACTGCACAATTCGAAAAGCAACGTAAACTTCGCTGCCTCTGACCCGCGCGCCGACGGCTCAGCTGAGCCTGAACCGGTCCCGGAACACTAGGTGGCGTACGGAACCATCTGAGGCTGTAAGATTCGGGTTGCGGACCTGAAAAAATTATGAACAACGGTAAAAAGACCCCTCTGCGCTCCACCCACTGGTTCGGCCTTCAGGATAGAGATGGATTTATTCATCGTTCGTGGATGAAGAACCAGGGATTTCCTTCCAACCTGTTTGACGGCCGGCCGGTAATCGGAATCTGTAACACGTGGTCCGAGCTGACGCCGTGCAACGCGCACTTCCGGATGATTGCGGACCGGGTCAAGCGCGGCGTGTACGAGGCCGGAGGGTTTCCCCTGGAGTTTCCCGTCATGTCGTTGGGGGAAACCAATATCCGGCCGACCGCCATGCTGTTCCGCAACCTGGTGAGCATGGATGTGGAAGAGTCAATCCGGGGCAATCCCATCGATGGAGTGGTGCTGCTGTGCGGCTGCGACAAGACCACGCCTTCGCTCATGATGGGCGCGGCGAGTTGCGACTTGCCCGCGCTGGTGGTTTCGGGTGGCGCCATGCTCAACGGCCACTTCCGCGGCGAGACGATCGGGTCAGGTACCAGTGTGTGGTCGATGAGTGAAGACGTGCGCGCGGGGAAGATGAGTTGTGCCGACTTCATGGACGCGGAATCCTGCATGTCTCGCTCGGCTGGCCACTGCATGACTATGGGCACGGCCTCGACCATGGCGTGCATGGTGGAAGCGCTGGGCATGGGCATGCCGCAGAATGCGACGATTCCGGCAGTCGATTCACGCCGCTATGTGCTGGCCCAGGAGGCGGGCCGGCGCATTGTCGAGATGGTGCGCGACGACGTGAAGATGTCGCAAATTCTGACTCGTAAGGCTTTTGAGAATGCGATCCGTGTGAATGCGGCCATTGGCGGCTCGACCAACGCGGTTTTGCATCTGCTGGCGCTGGCCGGCCGGGTGGGAGTCAAGCTGGAACTCGAAGACTTCGATCGTCTGGGACACGCGCTTCCTCTGCTGGTGAACCTGATGCCTTCCGGCAAATTCCTGATGGAAGACTTTTACTACGCCGGCGGGGTGCCGGCCGTGGTGCGCGCTTTGGGTGAGCTCCTCAACCGGGACGCGCTGACCGTCAACGGCAAGACCATGGGCGAGAACACCGCCGATGCTCCGTGCTGGAATGCGGAGGTAATTCATGGCCGAGACAACCCCATCCGAGAGCGGGCCGGCATTGCCGTACTGCGCGGTAATCTGGCCCCGGGTGGCGCGCTGGTCAAGCCGTCTGCGGCTAGTCCTCATCTGCTCAAGCACCGGGGACGAGCCGTCGTGTTCACCGACATCGAAGACTTTAAGCGGCGGGTGGATGATCCTGCCCTCGAGGTCGATGAAAATTCGGTGATGGTCCTGCAAGGTGCAGGGCCTAAGGGATATCCCGGGATGCCGGAAGTGGGCAATATGCCCTTGCCGAAAAAGTTGCTGCAGCGCGGAATTACCGATGTGGTGCGGGTTTCCGATGCACGCATGAGCGGCACCGCTTACGGGACCGTGGTGCTGCACGTGACTCCGGAATCGGCAGCCGGAGGAGCATTGGCCCTGGTGCGGGACGGCGACGAAATTGAACTGGATGTGGAGGCGCGCAAGTTGGAACTATGTGTGGCCGCTGATGAACTGGGCAGCAGGCGCGCGGCCTGGACGCCTCCGCCACCGCTGGCGAGCGGCGGCTATCAAAGGTTGTACATTGATCATGTTCTGCAGGCCGACCGTGGAGCCGACCTTGATTTTCTCGTAGGCTCCCGCGGCGCCGCGATCCCCAGGGAGAGTCACTGAAGAAAGGCGCTTCTGGCTCCTGGCTTCTAGCTATTCAACCTTGAGCCAACAGTGGGAAGCAAGTCGCCTGCAGCTAGAAGCCAGGAGCCAGGAGCCAGGAGCTAAAAGCTCACATGAAGGGAAAAGTCGCCATCATCACCGGGACCACCGGCATCGGGCGCGCGATTGCCAAGCGCTTTGCCGCCGGCGGGGCTAGCGTCCTGGCCGGTGGAATCGATGTCGCCGCGAACAACGAGCTGGCCCGGGATGCCGCGGCGAACGGGCTCAGCGTACGCGTTGAAGAATGCGACGTCACGCAGGCCGATGCCGTGCAGGCTTTGGTCGCGAAGGCGGTTAACGAATTGGGCGGTCTGGATATGATTGTCAACGCCGCGGCTTTTCACCCCTTTGGCACAGTAGTAGAAACCGATCTCGAAAGCTGGAACCGGTGCATGATGGTGAACGTCGCCGGCATTTATTTGCTCGGACACTTTGGAATTCCAGCAATGAAGAAGCGTGGCGGCGGGGCGATCATCAACCTGGCATCGGTTCAGGGACATGCCTGTCAGCGCGGGGTCGCGGCGTACGCTGCGTCGAAGGGCGCGGTCCATAGCCTTACCCGCGCCATGGCACTCGACCACGCCGCCGACAATATCCGTGTAAATTCGATCAGCCCGGGATCCATCAACACACCAATGCTCGAGCGCTCAGCAGCAAACTTCGCGCCCGGCATCCCCATTACGGCGGTGTTCCAACGTTGGGGCGAGGCGCATCCCGTCGGACGGATTGGGACGCCGGAAGAAGTAGCGGAGTTGGCAGCGTTCCTGGTCTCAGACAAAGCGACATTCTGCACCGGTGGCGACTACCTGGTGGATGGCGGCCTTCTCGCCGGCCTTGGGGTGCAGTGAACGCGGGACCGCTCGCCTCGTTACCAGTCTGTATTGCGCCCACGGGCGATCGATGCGGCGAAGGCGCGGTCTGGCATACGGCGCACTCCGCGGTTTACTGGACCGACATCAACCGCTTTCTGATCCATCGGCTCACACTGGCCGACCAGTGCGTCCGCACCTGGTTCTTCGATGAACCTGTAACCGCGCTGACATTGACCGATCGCGATGAGGTGCTGGCTGTGGTGCTCGGCTCCAGCGTGATCTTGTGGGAGCCCGCCTCGGACGTTCGCCACAAACCCATCTATCGCCTTGCCGGATGGCCTTCCGTCCGGCTCAACGACGGACGGGCCGACCCGCGCGGTTCGTTATGGGTGGGTTCCATGCGCAACAATGTGAACCCGGATGGATCGTCGCGGGAAGCAGGTGGAAAAGACGGCGTTCTTCATCGCCTCGATCCGGATGCCAGCCTCACCATTCATCGGCGTGACATTGGAATCTCCAATACGCTGGTCTGGAGCCCTGACCGGCGTCGTTTCTACTTTGGAGATTCCCTGGCCAATACCCTTTGGTCGTATGACTATGATCGCGACACCGGGACGATTCAAAATGAAACGGTCTTCTTTGCCGGCTTCGATCGTGGATTGCCCGATGGATCGACGGTGGATGCCGAGGGCTATCTCTGGAACTGCCGCTATGACGGCGGTTGCATAGTGCGCTTCTCCCCGGAGGGAAAGATCGATCGGGTAATTGAGATGCCGGTGAGAAAAATCACGACCTGCACCTTTGGAGGCGCGGACCTGAAAACGTTGTTTGTCACCACGGCCTCGGTTGACGCGGCTCCCAGTGAGCGCCTGGCGGGCGGATTGTTTGCGATTCAGTGCGAGGTTAGCGGGCAGAAAGAAAACAGGTTTCGCGTGTTTAGTGCCTAGCCGAAGTTCATTTCACGGCTTGCCCCAGCCGCGTAGTCGCGGCCACCAGCGCCTGACATTGCGGCAATAGTCATCGTACTCGGCGCCGAACTTACCGCGCAGCGTCGGTTCCTCGTAAAAAAGCACAAACAGGTGCACACCGAGGGCGACGGCTGCCACGGCGGCGATCAGCCTCAGATTGGCGTGTCCGAACACGATCCACAACCCAATCCACCCTGCCGCGAAGCCCACATACATCGGGTTACGCATGTAGCGGTAGAAGCCCACCACCACCAGGCGCTGTGGAGGAGCGAAGGGCGCCGGAGTCCCGCGTCCGGTGGCGCCAAAATCCCAAACACAGCGTAGGGCAACCGCGAATCCCACCACCGACGGAATTGCGGCCAGCCATCGCCAACGCGCCGCTCCGGCGGTGAAGCCGAGCCACCCCGGCAGCAGCCAGAACCACAAGGCAAAGAAGGCCGCGCCCACAACCAGCGAGGCCACCACGGTCGGCCACCGGTCGCCGGATTCGAGAGCTGGAGTGTTCCCGAACTCTTCGGGTGTCATGGGTCCTCCCGCTAACACGTCATGTTGCTGGAGCTTGTGCGTTGCACGGTTGGGATACAGCAGGTACCGGACAGCGTCTCAGCTCGAATGCTGCCGCCGGAAGGTCTCCAGGCACTTCTTCGCCGTCTCGAACTCTGTGAACCTACTGCCTTCCTGTTCGACCAGATAATATTCGACGCCCCCGGCGCTCTCTGCTGCGGCAAAAATGCCCTTCCAGTCGGCGGCGCCTTCTCCAAACAGCACCGTGTAACCTTTGTCCTCACCGGGCGCCCAGTCCTTACAGTGGATCGATTTGATTCTTCCCGGGTTGGCGCGAATCCAGGCGACCGGATCAGAACCCGCCTTGAGACAAGTGCCCACGTCGAGTTGCAAAGCGACCGATGCCTTCGTTGTGCTCGCCAGTATTTCCATGGGACGCTTGCCCTCAAGTGGGGTGAACTCCCGCTCGTGGTTGTGATATCCCGTCTTCAGGCCGGCCGGCTCGAGCTGTTCAGCGACGGCGTTCAAGCTGTCGGCGACTTCCTTCCACCCTTCCAGACCGGGCTTGGGGTCCGAACTCGACATGATCATGTACTTGCTCCCCAGAATCAGGTTCATGTCCCGCGCCTTCTTGAGATTCTCCGGAGTGAAGTAGGTGTGGCTGTTGTGAGTGGAGTAGCAGCGAATGCCCAGATCGTCCAGGGTCTTTTTCATTTCCCTGGTTTGAGGCTCGGTCCAATCGAAATAAGGAGCATAGAATTCGACGCCCTGGTATCCCATCTGGGCGACTTCGAGCACCGTGCCCTGGAGATCGCTCTTCATCGCGTTGCGTACGGAATACAGTTCGAGGCCCACGGGAACCGATGTAGCCGCAAAGGCACGCAGCGACCAGGGCAGCATGGCGGACAAAGCCAGGAACGAGCGGCGGGAGAGAGAGTGGGTGGACATACGCGGCATCCTAAACCAGAATCGGGCAGACTTGACAGAGATTTGGCAGTGACCATGAATGTGTGGGTCGGACACTCCTGTCCGACGCCCTTGACTTGGACTCTAGGCTTCTTGCCCCCGAAGCTCCGGACCAAAGACAGGGGCGCTAGCCGAGCTTTGCTCGGCCCGACGGCTGAGGACAGCCGTCTCTACGCGGGAGGCGCCACCAAACAACAACTCAGCTAGTCGCCATCTTCTTCTGCATCTCTTCCAGCGACAGGCCCTTGGTTTCCGGATAAACAAACAGCACCACGAAGAACTGCACCACCATCATCACGGCAAAGAACACGAAGGGATAGGCGCCCGAAGACGCCGCCATCAGCGGGAAGATGAGAGAGATGGCGGCGTTCATGAACCAGTGCGAGAAGCTGCCCAGACTCTGCCCCTTGGCTCGAACCGAATTGGGGAAGACTTCGGAGAGATAAACCCAGATAACAGCGCCCTGGGAGAAGGCGAAAAATGCAATGTAGCCTACCAGCAGCCAGACCAGAAGATCCTGGTGCTGGTGGGTGAAGAAGATGATGGAGACGCCCGCCAGGCATGCGGCCGTCCCGACCGAGCCCACCAGCAACAGAGTCTTGCGGCCGAGACGGTCAATCACCGACATCGCGATCATGGTAAAGAGCAGGTTGGTGGCGCCGATGGCAACCGCCTGCAAATTACCGGACACTTTGCTGAAGCCGGCGTGGCCGAAAATATCATTCAGGTAATAAAGGATCGCGTTGATGCCGGATAGCTGGTTGAACATACCGATGCTGACCGCCAGAAAAATCGGCAATGCGAATTTCCGGGAAAACAGTTTTTCCGTGGCCTGGCTTTGCTCAAGTCCGATGGAGGCAACAATTTCCTGCAGGTCGTGTTCGTAGTCTTCGTCTCCCGTCGCCTGCAGGACGGTGCGGGCCTCGGCCACTCGTCCCTTCTTGACCAGCCAGCGCGGGCTGCGCGGGATGGCAAACAACATGACAAAGAACAGGGCCGCGGGAAGCGCCGTGACGCCGAGTTCCCAGCGCCATTCCAGGGCGCCGAGATGCTGCAGGCTGATTACGTAGTTCGAGAAGTAGGCCACCAGAATTCCGAATACCACGTTGAACTGAAAAAAACCAACCAGGCGGCCGCGCAATTTTGCCGGCGATACTTCCGCGATGTACATCGGCCCGAGCACCGACGAGCCGCCTACGCCCAGTCCTCCAATGAATCGGAATGCGACCAGGGCATGCCAGTTCCATGCCAAGGCGCAGCCCAGACCGGAGATGAGATAGAGAACTGCCATCACCCGCAGGCTGTCGCGGCGGCCGAAACGCTCACCCGGGATTCCCGCCAGCATCGCTCCCAGGACCGTCCCGAAGAGCGCGCTGAAAACTGTGACCCCGAGCAGGAACGGCGTGAGGTTGTAGTTCTGGGTCAAGGCGCTGGTGGTGCCGGAGATGACGGCGGTGTCGAATCCGAACAGCAGGCCACCGAGAGCGGCCACGACCGTACTCTTCATCAAAGTTGCGTTCAGCTTCATGCGGGCTCCCGCTGTTCAGAATGATGTCCGGCGCCATTCTCCGGCAGGCGTAAGCAGCCCACAAGTTATCACAGAGCAAACATCAATTCATTGGACTGAAAAGCAGTGAGCGCGAGAAGATGGATATGGAGGCCCAATGGATCGCGCCAACTCCTCGAAGATCAAAGCGGTGATTCTGGATTACGGCGAGGTGCTCTGCTATTCGCCGACGGCGGAGGAATGGGCCCGTATGGCCAACGTATTTGCGGTTGAGCCACCCTCGTTCCGCAAGCTGTGGGACCGCAATCGGCTGCTTTATGACCGTGGCGATCTTTCGCCCGAAGCCTATTGGTCAGCCGTGGCCAAGGATGCCGGTACACAGCTCGCGCCTGAGCAACTCCCCTTGCTCCGCCAGTGGGATGTTGAGATGTGGGCCCACGAAAATCCAACCATGGTCGAGTGGCTGAAGCAGATTCGCTCGTTCGGAATCAGGACCGGGCTTCTCTCCAATATGCCCCACGACATGATCCGGCATGTGCGGCAGCAATTTGCCTGGTTGAAGTACTTTGACCATCAGACATTTTCCGCCGAGGTGCAGCTCATCAAGCCTGATGCGGCCATCTACGAGCACAGCCTGCGTGGAGTCGGAGCGGCGGCGTCCGAAGCACTTTTTGTGGACGACAAAGAGCCCAATGTTAAGGGCGCGCGCGCGGTTGGGATGAACGCCCTTCAGTTCCGGTCGCTGGAGCAGTTCGGGAACGATCTCGAAAAGCTAGGCTTTCCTGTCTTGCCCACCGTGAAATCGTCTTCTTTGGATGGAGCAGCGCTCTAGCGGCGCAATTACATGGGCGGAGCAGCGCTTTAGCGCCGCAATTGCGTGGGTGGAATGTTTTAACGCTGCAATTACCCGGGTGGAGCAGCGCTTTAGCGCTGCATTGAGGCTGATTTTGATTTTGGGGCTTTAGCCCCGACGGCGAGGGCAGGATCGTTCTCACGACGGCCGGCGGGACGCCGGTGCTACAAGGCCTTCGCAGACGTCTCAAGCATGGCCTGGGCCGCCAGTATGAAACCCAGAGTGTGCGCCATGCCGGCGTGCCAGGGTGCAGCGCAAGTCATCTGCGGCGTGTGGTCGGGAATGACCACGCCATCGAATTTATTATTGGCCAGGATGGTGAGGATGCGAATCATATCCACATCGCCCTCATCGATAAACGTCTCCCGGTAGTTCGGCACTTTTCCCACCACGTTGCGCAGATGGATGTAGGCGATTTTCCCTTGCCGGCTGTAGCGGTCAACCGCATCGTAGATGTCGCCTTCGGTCATCTCCGCCAGCGTCCCCACGCATAGTTCCAAGGCATTGCTCGGGCTGGGCGCCAGATCAATCAGGCGTTGATACATGCCGGGCTGGTAAACCAGGCGAGGCTGTCCCCGCATGGTGGGCATGGGCGGATCATCGGGATGGGCGGCCAGACGCACGCCGGATTGTTCGGCAACCGGTACAACATCGTGCAGAAATCTATCGAGGCGTCTCCACAATTCTTCATGGGAGATAACAGGCAGCGCGCCCGGTGGCGCGCCAGGATCGTAAACCATGTTCCAGACCATTCCCTTAGGAACCGGAAGCTCGTCCGCGGCGCCGTCCATCCCGACCGTGAGGGCGTGGCCCCGCCCTAGTGGCGCGGTTACACGACCGCACACGCCGGCTAGGCTGAAGTTGTATCCCAGCACCGGGATGCCAGCTTCACCCATGCGGCGAACAATGGTTTTGACCTTTTCGACTTGCTGCGGTCGCTGCGGGCCGTCGAGCAGAATGTCGTGCCAGTGGGCTGGATCGAGATTCTCGATTGCCGCCAGGACCAGGCCCGCGTCTTCAATCTCGCGGCGCAGGGTCTTCAGTTCCTCAGCCGTCCACAGCTTCTCGGGATCCCCGGCTTTTCCCCAGGGTTCGTATTTGCCTCCAGTGGGCTGATTGTCGCGCGGATTTGTTGCGGCCTGGTTGAAATAATCCACCAGGTGAACGACAACATGCGTGCAGCCCGCCTGGCGCGCGAAGTCATAGTAGTCGCGCGTCAGCATATGGCGATACAGCCCCAGGCCAATTCTCATAAACGACTACCGGGCGGGAGTCCGGGGCACCGACACGAACTAAGCGCTGGTTTACTTTGCATTCTTTGCGGCCTTCTTAGCGTTCTTTGCGGTTTAAGATTTTTCAGGTGATCTAGGCAAAAGTCAAACACTTCACCGCAAAGGACGCCAAGGGAGCCGCAAAGAACGCTAAAAGTCCTGCACTATTTTCCCCGCGCTTTGGCGATCCTCTCGACAAACTGTTTCGCCGTGTCCGTGACCAGTTGCAGGTTGCCTTTCTCTGCTCCAGCGGTGAGGCTGCCGCCGACGCCCACCGCAACCGCACCGGCTTTGATCCAGTCCGCTACGTTGTCGATGCTCACGCCGCCGGTCGGCATCAGGGAAGCCTGGGGCAGCGGGCCCCTTACCGCCTTGACGAAAGCAGGTCCAAGCGTCTCGCCAGGGAACAGCTTCACGATGTCGGCGCCGCACTCCATCGCGTCCACAATCTCGCGCATGGTTCCGGCACCCGGCATGTACGGGACCTGGTAGCGGTTGCACAGGCGCGCCGTCTCAACGCTCACCGAGGGGCTGACGATGTATTGCGCTCCGGCCAGTATGGCGATGCGGGCAGTCTCGGGATCGAGCACCGTTCCCGCCCCTATGAGAATTTCGCCCGACTTGTATTTCTTCGCCAGATCTTCAATGACGGCAGCCGCACCCGGGACGGTGAACGTGATCTCGATCGCTGCCGCTCCCCCCAATGCGCAGGCTTCCGCGATACGCGCTGCCTGGTCCGAACTGTGGGTCCGCACGATGGCGACCAGCCCCGACTCGATTACTTTTCCGAGAACCTTCAGCTTCAGCATGGTCATGGTGATTTTGTGAACGGGTTGCTTATCGTGTCCTTTCCGCCCGACCCAAGATAGTAATGCAAAAACTGAATAGTGTCCTAGCCCAACGTCCTGCCTCTTTTGCGGTAGAGGTTTGACTTTGCTTAATTAGCGCAAAAATCTTGAACCTCAAAGTTCGCAAAGAAGGGCCGCAAAGGACGCAAGGTGAGGCAGATAGTTGAATCAGGCCCCGGCCAGATTGGGGCCGATGCGGGGCTCGTTTGATTTACAATCCTTGGCTGCACAGGCCAGCCTCCGAGGACGCCAGATGAAGACCACCCAAACCGTCGAGTATTCCGAAGCCCGCAAGATCATTGACCGGATCGTGGAAAAGGCGCTGGCCATGCGGAAGGCCGCGGTGATCGCGGTGGCCGATTCGCACGGCGAGTTGATTGCTTTTGCTCGCATGGATGGCGCTCCGCTCTCTTGCATTCGCATCGCCGCCAACAAGGCATGGACGGCGGCGCGGGAACGCAAGCCAACCCAGGACATTGGAGACCGGGTCCGGCATCCGAAAAAGGGTCACGACATCGCCTATTACGGCGACCCGAAGTTTGTCGGATGGGGCGGCGGCATCCCAGTATGGAGAGACGGTGAGGTAGTCGGCGCGGTGGCCGTCAGCGGGCTTTCATCGAGCGAAGACGTCGTTCTGGCAAAGCTGGGCATTAAACTGATCGCGGGTAAGGATAAGAAAGAGCGGCGCTGATGGGAAGGCTTTGAATGCAAGACCCGAAAACCATCTGAGGGAACGAATCCAGAGAACATGACAAAGACCACGGTAACTTTTGGCGAAATTATGTTGAGGCTCGCCCCGCCGGGCTTCGAAAGAATTCTGCAGACGGGGCGGTTCGTGGCTACTTTTGGCGGGGGCGAGGCCAACGTTGCCGTGGCGCTCGCGCAGTTGGGATTGCCCGCGGCCTTCGTGACTGTTCTACCGGACCGGAACCCGGTGGCCGATGCTGTCATAGGCGAACTGCGCCGCTTTGGTGTGGATACTTCGCGAATCGTCCGCGGCAAAGGGCGTATGGGCGTTTATTACGTCGAGGCCGGCGCCAACCAGCGTCCTTCGAAGGTGGCCTACGATCGTGATTACAGCGCCATCGCCTTGGCCCAGCCGGGAGACATCAACTGGGAGCGCGCCCTCGAAGATGCCGGTTGGTTCCATGTAACTGGTATTACCCCAGCGATCAGCTCCTCGGCGGCTGAGCTGGCGCTTGAGGCGGCGAAGAAGGCCCAGGCCACGGGCATCACCGTGTCCTGCGATTTGAACTATCGCAAAAACCTCTGGAAGTGGGGCAAGCCGGCGGCTGAAGTGATGCGCGAGCTGGTAAAGAACATTGATATCGCCATCGCTAACGAAGAAGACGTGCAGATGGCGCTGGGCATCGCGGCGGACGTGGACGTACACTCCGGCCAGCTCGATCGCGCGCAATACCAGAAGCTGACCGCGAAGGTGCTGGCCGAGTATCCCAATCTCAAGGCGATCGCCATCACTTTGCGAGAATCGAAAAGCGCGTCGCACAATGGTTGGTCGGCCTGCCTGAATGACCGGCAGGGGTTCAGCGTAAGTCGTTCCTATGAAATCACTCATATCGTGGACCGGGTGGGCTCGGGGGATTCGTTTGCCGCCGGCCTGATCTACGGTTTTCAGGTGCTGCCCACCCATCCGGAAGCGCTCGAGTTTGCCGTCGCCACCAGCTGTCTCAAGCATTCCCAGCAGGGGGACTTCAGCCGCTCCACCGTGGACGAAGTGAACGCGCTGCTCAAAGGCGATGGCTCGGGAAGAGTGCAGCGCTGAAAAAGTGTGGGTCGGACACTCTTGTCCTACGCCTTTGACTTGGACTTTGGTTTGGGCTAGTCACGCGGGTTTCGGTTCACACAGTCGAGATCAACTTCAAAGGCGTCGGACAGGAGTGTCCCACCCACACGCTACAGCTTCACCCATTCTCTCGACGCCGCCGAGCGTTCAACCGCATCCAGCACCCTCTGTACTGCGACCGCATCATCGAAATCCGGGTAGCGCGCTTCCTTGCGCGCCAGAGCTTTCAGGAAGTCTCCCAGAAGCGCAATGAACGTGTGTTCATAGCCGATGATGTGGCCGGGATTCCAGAAATTAACGGAATAAGGATGGTCCGGACCCGTTACCGTGATGTTCTTCATGCCTTGCTGGTTGGGCGTTTCGGTGGCATCGTAAAACTCGAGCTGGTTCATGTGCTCCAGATTGAAACGCAACATGCCCTTCGACCCATTGATCTCGAAGGCATGGCGATTGCGGCAGCCCACGCCGTAGCGAGTGGCTTCGAACGTGCCTACACTGCCATTGGCGTAGCGGGCCAGAAAGAACGTGGCATCATCCACATCTCGGCCGGGGACGAAGGAATGCATCATGGCCGTTAGCTCCGTGATCGGCCCGTTGAGGTAAAGTGCCGAATCGATGGAGTGGGAAAGCAGGTCTCCCGCCGCTCCCAGTCCGGATTCGGAGCGCTTGTAGCGCCACGTTCCCGCTTTACTAGGATCGTTTCCCGACTGATTCAAATACAGCGCACGGTAATGATAGGTCTGCCCGAGACGCCCTTCGTCGATCAGGCGCTTGGCGAAGGCCACGGCTGGAATTCGCCGGTAGTTAAACCAGACCAGGTTGGGAATCTCACCTATCGCCTGCGCCATGCTCTCCGCCTCCGGCAGGGAAGTGGCCAAAGGCTTCTCGCACCAGACCATTTTTCCGGCCCTGGCGGCGGCGATGGCAATAGGCGCGTGCAGGCTGTTGGGCACGGCGATATCGACAACATCAATGTCAGGACGCATAACCACAGCCTGCCAGTCGGTCGAGACTTCTCGCCACCCCCACTGCGCCGCGGCGGAGTCGAGCTTGGCCTGGTTGCGTCCGCAGATCACCTTCAACCCCAGTTCGTAGGCAACGTCGAAAAAGTGCGTGACCTGGCGGAAGGCGTTGGAGTGCGCCTTGGCAATGGAACCAGTGCCAATCATCGCAATATTCAAGGTCTGCTTTGGCGAGGGCATTTGTGACCGACAATACTACGCGGACACTCCAGCTTGCACCAAAAACAAAATGCCCCACCTGTCACAGCCAACGCGACAGATGGGGCACCTTCGGCCGTAAACTTATTGTGCGGCTCGAACCCGAATCAGTTGGTCCAGACGACGACCGCTTTCTTGGCGTACAGGTGTTCTTGCTTGAGCATGCGGGCCGAATCGCCCAGGGGAACGACGTATGCCGGCTTGGCCACTTCCCACAGCGGCCTTACGCCGTGAGCGTGCACATTGTTAAACTGCTCCATGATGTCCTGGTGCCTACCCATCTCGGTTTGAGAGGCATGTCCTGTATGGCTCTGAAACTCGTACACGATCGGTTCAGCGCTTAGTCCAACTCCCCCGACAGTGGCCTGTCCAAAGGCCGCCCCTGCGAAGCAAAGCAAGCCTAAAACCAGCAACGTTGTCTTCATCAAAATGCCTCCGACCTTTGGCAGAATCCAGGATCGAACCGCGAAAACTGCCTTGAATCCTGCTACCTGTTTTGACTCCACCATGACAATACGCAAGCCGGATACCAAACCTT
The DNA here is from genome assembly GCA_963758435.1 of Terriglobia bacterium. Lineage (GTDB taxonomy): Bacteria > Acidobacteriota > Terriglobia > Terriglobales > Acidobacteriaceae > JAIQFF01. The sequence goes on from CAVWVN010000004.1 coordinate 300,101, forward strand.
TCAGAAGCGCTATCTAGGTTTTGGGAAGGAAGTCGTGGGTTGCGATGAAATTGTTTGCACAATCGTGGCGGGACAGACGTCCGGAAAGGCCCGTCTGGAGCGGAATACAGCCGGTTCAGTTGCTCCGTCAGGCGGCCTGATTCCGTCCACAAAATCGGCTTCGCGTAGGCTGGCAAGTTGAATCAGCGGGGGTTAGCGCCGACCTTGCGGCGTGACTAAGGTAACGCCCTGTGGCACCAGTGGGCCATTCTGCAAGCGGGGGAGGGCGCTTAGGATCGCACTATTCCGGGTGGGAGGGTCAAAATGAATAACATATCGATCCGGGACGGACTGCTGGCCGCACTGACCGAGCGCTACGAAGCAGATCCCGCCCATTTCGTCAGCTTGCCAAGACAGATCGTGGACTCCTCGTCGGCACGGGCAGTCATTGCCGACTTGAGGAACGAAGGCTACGTCGAAGAACAGGAACGCGGCGTGATCCGTTTTACCCGGCGCGGCTACGAATCGCTCAGGGAGCGCTTCGATTCCATCGGAGACGAATCCAGAGTCCTGCTCGCAGTCTAGTCGTTCCGCAGCCGTGTGGGACGGGTCTCAATAATCGTCCAGACCGAAACTAAACTCGGCTAGGCCTTGATCGGGCTTCCAGACACCATCCAGCGCACCCGCCCACTTACTCCAACCGCCTCCAATGCTCACCAGATCTCCTCGCGTGACTCAGCGAAATGCTTCCAGCCCTCGTAGTGCTCGGCCATCGGATTCAGGACAAAGTGCGGAAGGGAAGTATGCCCGCGCAACCTGTCATATACTGCTGACCACGGTCAGCCCTCATCCCGCCTTCCTGTCCGAACACCGGCGGCCGATCCTCATGCCACAAGACTCGCCACCAAAATCGCCACGCGGATTAGCCGCGGTCGCCGTGTTCCTATTCTTTGGAGCGGCCATGGCCTCACTTGCAGGAACGACTTTGGTTTTCCCCGGCACAATTCTCGATCGGGCCTGGCGTCTGAATCCGGTCGCCTACGCGCAACTCGCTCCGCTGGGCACGCCCCTCGGTATCGCCTTCTTGTTATTGGCGGTTGTCATGGCGGCGGCCGCGACCGGCTGGTGGCGCCGCCGGCGCTGGGGATGGGTCCTGGCGGTGGTCATTATCGCCATCCAAGTGATGGGAGACTTTGTGAACCTGCTCCGCGGTGACGTACTGCGGGGCGCAGTCGGCGTGGTGATCGCCGGCGCCTTGCTCTTCTATATGACGCGTCCGCGGGTGAGGGCAGCGTTCTAGGCGGAGTAGTACCCATGAACGCAAACCCCACGTCTCGACAACCCGAGCGGGCGGGTGGTGAGCAGCCGGGGAGATTCCTGACATTTTAGACCGGAGACATACCTGACAGTTTTTCTTCGGCCTGCAGTTCGAGGGGATGGGGTGCAGGGGAAGGGGAACCGTCCACTTCCCCTGCCTCATCCATGTCGAAGCCTGGGCCTCTTGACAAGGCAAGAACCTTGAGGGTGCGGCTGTCAAAATGTGCAATCGGAAACTGGGCGAAGTACACGGTAAAGCAGCCGTCATCGGTGGGCAGCAAGCCCACACGTTCGCCCTGAAACACGGTGCCCAGAAACACGCGCTGCGAGCGCCAGCGAAACTGGCCTTGTTTCTGGATCCGCCTGACCTGGAATCCGGTGTCATACTCAGGGTCCCGCGCTCGGCCCGGATACAGCCGCGGCGAGCAAAGATAGACCGAGGCTGGCGTCCGCATGGCGAGCGCTTCGTGGGGACGCAGTTCGTTATAGTCGCGACGGAAACGATCGAAGGCGCGTTGCTGCGACCGTGCCGTAGCCGCCGGCGGGCTCGCGGTCTCCTGTTTCAACGTACGATGCATGCGCTCATGCCGACCGTTCTGCTCCGGATGTCCGGCCTGAATGCGCTCCGGACGAATCCCCAACTTCATCCACCACAGCGAAAGCCGGGAAACTCCGTTGACCGCTCGTGCGGCAAACGGCGTCCCGTTATCGCTGCGGATCACTTCCGGCATGCCATACTCGCCGAAGGCAGCGGCGAAGATAGCCTGCACCCGCTCGGTGTCAGTCTTCTCCACCGCCTGACAGCGCAGTAAGTAGCGGCTATAGGCGTCGCTAAGGGTCAACGGGTCGATGCGTTCTCCATTCCCGGTCCGAAAACAGCCTTTGAAATCCACGCACCAAACCCGGTTCGATTCCTGGGCGGTGGCGAATGGCCGGGTATAGGGCGGCACGCGCTGGCGCCGCTTGCGTGCCACCACCAAACCCTCCCGCGCCAGCATCTCGCCGATGGTGCTGGCCGCCGGCCAAGCGACGGCGGGCTCGGCTTGCTCTAGAAGCCACTTCAGTTTGCGCGGCCCCCAGCGCATGTGCTCCCGCCGCAGCTCCAACACCGCCGCCTCGATCTCGCTCGGCGTGCGATTGCCAGGGCGATGCGGAGCCCGACTGTGGTCCTGTAACCCGTGGATTCCTTCCGCCTCGTAACGCCGCGTCCACACGTAACCGGTTTCTCGCGAAACTCCGTATCTTCGGCACAACTCCGCCATGCTGCACAGACCTCGCTCATACTCCAAAACAAATCTGGCACGTTCTTCCACGACACTACTCTCTTTCCAGGGCATGCAGTGTTTCTACATGCCCTTCGGTTTTTATGTAGTGTCAGGAATCTCTCCGGTCTGTTCTGTCAGGCACGTCTCCGGTCTGTACCGTGGCCTACTCAAGCCCGAATCTGGCTTGAGTGGGGGCTGCTCAGGGCTATTCAGATCTCCTCAATTCTGTCATCCCGGCCGGAGACCCCGGAGACTGGGCCTGCTCATGAGCAGACGCCATACTGAAACCTACCGGGTCAAAACCGTCGGGAGCAGAAGCTATACGTCTGCTCTAAATGCTTTAGAGTGCAGCAAGGTGTTAGAAATCATCATCAAGGATGGTACTTTCGGAACGAAATCTTCCTGAAAATTGTGGGCGCTACGCCGAGGAAAAAGCTCACGTTCGAGGACTGAAGTCTGACGACTGAAGTTTTGGTGGAGGCGGCGGGAGTCGAACCCGCGTCCGAAAATGTTACTGGTCAAGAGACTACATGCTTATTTCGTTCATGCCCCAGGCGTTAGGCGTTGCCGCTTCCCCCGGGACGTTCGCGGCTGCCGCTTAGAACGAGCAAGAAACGCCAGCCACTAGCCTGAGATCTTAGCCTCTCTCCCCAGACGTAGAAGAGAAGAGCAGCCCTCTGTGTGACGTCCGCTCGCAGCCCAAGGGCAAAGCTGCGGAAGACGGCTGCCTAATTAATTAGGCTGCGTATGCCATTTCTTGATTGGCAATTATCATTTTGCACGCGATTACGGGTGTGTGCACCCCGGCATGCCTCTTGGCCGCAAGCATCTCCGTCGAAGCCGTGACGCCCCCACTGGTGGGAATGGCCTGCAAAGAGCGAAAAACCGGACTCAGGGAGCCCGTTCCAACATCATCCAATCTAGGGATCACCCGAGTGGAAGTCAAACATTCTATTAGATGTAACCACGGTTACAAAAGGTGCTCAACCGGGGAGTGCCTGCCGGCGCTGTTTCGGGGTGGGAAGAGCGCTGGCGGCGCATCATAATATGCACATGAAACTGAGCAACTTCTTACCGGCCATTCTTATCGCCACTCTCACGATTGGGGCAGTGTTTTCATCGACATCGGCCGTTGCCCAGCCCAAAGCCGAGGCCGCCGAGCAGCAGCTTTTCCAGGCCATCAACCGGGAGCGTGAAGCCCACGGACTGCCCCCGCTGAAGTGGGACGACGCCCTGGCCAACGCTGCCCGTCGGCACGCAGAAGCCATGGCGGCGCAGAAATCCATTTCGCACGGCTTTCTGGGAGAACTCAGCCTGCCCAGCCGGGCCACCCGGGCGGGCGCTCGCTTCAGTTGGTTATCGGAGAATGTCGCTGCGGGACCGAACGCTGAAAACATCACCGGGCAGTGGATGCTGTCTCCCAATCACCGCGCCAATCTGCTCGACGCCGACATGGACACCATCGGTGCCGGAACCGCCGAGCGCAACGGCGTCGTATTCGCAGTCGCGGACTTTTCCAAAGCCAAGCCCTAACTGAGAGCGAAAGGCCTTGGGGACAGGGCGCGCCCCTGCGAACTGCCGGCGCCACGTTTGGCGACGAAGCTGGCCATGCGGCGTAACGACGGCTGCCACTATTTTGTCGATGCTTGCTATCGATAAAGTTGCGCCATGTTGCCTGAAGTCCATATATGTTGCGGTTCTCCGATAGATGATGACCCGAAATCCGAAACGCCGCACAAAAGACCTTGCGAACTCTGTTGCCTAGCCCGAATGGCTCACCTTATACTTCGCCATGGGTTTGGCGGAAATCAGCCGCTTCGACCACCCGGTTCTGCACGACTATCTCGTCGATGACGCCTATGACGAGACGTTTGAAAGTCCGGGCAAACCTCGCCCGCACTACGCTCCCCTGTTAGAGACGTTTTCTTCGCTGCCGGCCGATGAGATTCGCCGCCGCAAACACTCTGCCGACCTGGCCTTCCTCAACCAGGGCATCACCTTCACGGTTTACGGCCGGGAGGAAGGGACGGAGAAGATCTTTCCCTATGATCTGCTGCCGCGCCTGATCACCAGCACGGAATGGGACCGCATCGAACGCGGGTTGACCCAGCGCATCACCGCCCTCAATCTTTTCCTGCGCGATATCTACCACGAAGGCCGCATTCTTTCCGACGGCATCGTGCCCCGTGAAATCGTTTACAGCTGCAGACACTTCCGCCGTCAGATGCGCGGACTGCAGGTCCCGCGCAATGTTTACGTCGCGGTGGTCGGGTCGGACCTGATCCGGATGCCTAGCGGCGAGTTTGTGGTTCTAGAAGATAACCTCCGCGTGCCCAGCGGAGTTTCCTACATGCTGACCAACCGCCGGGTGATGAAGCGGATTTTCCCCAATCTGTTTCGCCGCCAGGGCGTCCGTCCCATCGAGCATTACACCCAGGCCCTGCTGAGTACGCTGCGCTCGCTTGCACCCGAAGGTCGGCCGGAACCGACCATCGTGCTGCTCAGTCCAGGCGTGTTCAACTCGGCTTATTTTGAACACGCCTACCTCGCCCGTCAGATGGGAATTGAACTGGTCGAAGGCCGCGATCTGGTGACCCACGACAACGTGGTTTACATGCGGACTACCACCGGGCTCCGCCGCGTAGACGTGATCTACCGTCGGGTCGATGACGACTTTATCGATCCCCTCGCCTTTCGCTCCGATTCGCTGCTGGGCGTCTCGGGATTATTCAACGCTTATCGCGCGGGAAATGTGACTCTGGCCAACGCTTTCGGTACAGGCGTAGCCGACGACAAGGCGCTGTACGCATACGTGCCTAAGATCATCAAGTACTATCTCGAAGAAGATCCGGTGCTGAATAACGTGGAAACGTATTTGCTCAATGACCCGGTACAGCGTGAGCATGTGTTACAGAATCTCGACAAACTGGTGGTCAAAGCCGTGGGCGAGTCGGGTGGTTACGGCATGTTGATCGGGCCACACAGCACCAGCGCGCAGCGGCAGGATTTTCGCGAACGCATCGTCGCCGATCCCCGAAATTACATTGCCCAGCCCACCATCACTTTCTCGCGCGCCCCCTGTTTTATCGACGACACACTGCAGCCCCGGCACGTGGACTTGCGTCCCTACGTGCTGTTTGGAGACAAGGTCACCATCGTTCCCGGCGGGCTCACGCGCGTCGCCCTGCGCCGCGGGTCGCTGGTAGTGAATTCGTCGCAGGGCGGCGGCAGCAAAGATACCTGGGTGCTGAACCAATAAGCCATGCTCTCTCGCGTCGCTGACAACCTCTACTGGATGAGCCGCTACCTAGAGCGCGCCGAGCACGCCGCTCGCCTGCTCGACGTAAATCTCAACTTGATGCTGGATGAATCTGCCTCGAGCGCGGACCGCCGCTGGCGCCGGGTTTTGGCGGCGCTGGGAAATCCGCCCAACCTGTCCTGGAGCGGCGACGCTTACCAGGTGGCGCAAATCCTTACCTTCGATTCGGGAAATCGTTCGTCCATCACCGCCTGCGTGGCCAGTGCCCGCGAGAACGCGCGCCAGGTACGCGAGGAGATCAGCTCGGACCAGTGGCAGCGGCTGAACCGTTTATTCCATCAGGTGACCCTCCACAAACCGAATGAGACCGATGACGTGTTGCCCTCCGACTTTCTGCTGGCCGTAATCGAAGGTGTTCACTTGATCCAGGGCGTTACCGATTCCACCATGAGCCACGGCGAAGGCTGGAATTTTATCCAGGTGGGACGCTACATGGAGCGCGCCTGCGCCACCGTGGCGTTGCTGGGCCTGTATCATCGCGAATTCTGGGGGCATCCAGATCAGACCCCCGAGGCGGCCGAGTATCTGGAATGGGTTGGCCTGCTGCGCTGCTGTACCGCCTTTGAAGCCTACTGCAAGGTTTACACCGCGGACATCAGTCCGGACCGGATCATTGAGTTCTTGTTGCTGAACCCGGAGTTTCCGCACTCGGTGCGCTACTCCATCGATCGTTTGCAACGCGCTCTCGAAGCCATTCACGGTGAGGGCGGGAAGCGGCGGGGAACGCCGTTGACCCGGCTGGCGGGGCGCCTGCAGGCGTCGCTGAGCTTCGGTCAGATTTCCGAGATTCTCTCGCAGGATGTAGGCGCATATTTGCAGGACATTTTGCGGCAGTGCCGTGACATTCACGAGACCATCTACGAGCTTTACGTCAATTACGCGATCCAGACGGCTTTGGCAGGATAGGAAACCAGGCTTTCATGTTTTATTCCATTCAGCATCTGACGAAATTTCACTACGCTTCTCCGGTGAGCGAGAGCGTCATGGAAGCGCGGATGCATCCGCGCAGCGAGGGCAACCAGCGCTGTCTTACCTTTCACCTGGCGGTGAGCCCGCGCTGCCGCGTGTTTGCCTATCGCGATCATGTGGGCAACAACATTCACCATTTTGATATTCCCGGACAACATTCCTATCTCGTCATCGTGGCCGAGTCCTTGCTGGATATGCAGCCGGCGCCCGAGATCCCGGTCTCCCTGCCTGCCGACGCTTGGGCCGAAGCCGACGCCATGGTGAAAATGGGCGACTATTGGGAAATGCTGCTTCCCAGCGAGTTTGCCCAGCCTACACCCGGCTTGATCGATCTGGCCCGTCAGATGGAGGTTCGCCGGCGCGACGATCCGCTGAGCCTGTTGCGCGAGCTGAACCAGAGGCTCTACGACTGGTTCGAATATGTGCCCAAGAGCACGAAAGTGGACTCGCCCATCGATCACGCCATCGAAACCCGTCAAGGAGTTTGTCAGGACTTTGCCCACATCATGATTGCGCTGGTGCGCAGAGTGAAGATTCCTTGCCGTTACGTTAGCGGATATCTCTATCGCAGCGCGCAGAGCCATGACCGCTCCGTGGTGGATGCGACGCATGCCTGGGTGGAAGCCTTTCTGCCGCCGCTGGGTTGGGTCGGGTTCGATCCCACCAACTGCCTGCTGGCCGGCGACCGCCACGTACGTACCGCTATCGGCCGCGACTATGCTGACGTGCCGCCGACCCGGGGAATCTTTCGTGGAAAAACGGCGAGCGAACTGTCAGTGGCGGTGCGGGTGACTGCCTCAGTGGACCAGCCAGAACTCGAGCACGGGCTCCCGGTCCCGGAAGAGTGGTCACTGCTGGTCGAACAGGCACAGGAACCACCGCCCGTTCCCGCCAAGAACATGCAACAGGAGCAGCAGCAGCAGTAATCAACTGCGGCACGAGCGGGACTCTCGCGCCCACATTCATTGATCACCTTTTGCATCCTGCCGCGGTTTCTGACATCTCAGTTGTAGCGCCGGCATCTTGCCGGCAGTCGCGAGGAGTTCCCGGCCTCGCAGCGGGGGCAAGAGCCGCCGGGCGGGGCGCTACAATTGCGGGCGCACGGTAGAATCAGTGACCAAGCTATGATTTCCTTCGTCCAACCCTGTAGCAGGAAGCCGTGTCAGGAGAGGTGCCGGTGAAGGCACAATGTCTGCCATTCCGCCAGGTTCCGCACACCACACAGCTTTTCAGCGATTTCCTTTCCTGGTCTCCCGCCATCCAACCTTTCTACTCCCGGCCTCCTCATTTTGCCCAGTGGCTCAAAGACGAAACAGGCGCAGTAAGTTATGACTCTGCGCGACGGGCCCGGGTGGCGGACATCCTGGAACGGCAGAACCGGGCCTGGGACGCATCCTCTAAAACTCTGGAAAACATTGACCGCCTGCGTGCAGGCGCTTCCGCGCTGGTCACCGGACAGCAGGTGGGCCTTTTCGGCGGCCCGCTGTTCTCCCTTTTCAAAGCCCTGAGCACGGTCAAGTTGGCGGGCGAAGCTACCCAGGCCGGCTCGGACTGCATTCCCATATTCTGGTTGGCCACCTCCGACCACGACCTTGATGAGATCAGTCACGTTTCGCTCCTTGGGCCGGATGGTTCGCTGCAGAAATTCTCCGCGGCCACTCGAGGCCTGCCCGATGCTCCCGTAGGCACGGTCACATTCGGCGGTGAGATCGAACCCCTCGTCGAAGCGGCCGCCGGCCTGCTGGGCGATTCGGAAGTGACGACGTTCCTGCGCGAGGCCTACTGTCCCGGGGAGAACTTCGGCAGCGCATTCGCGCGCCTGTTCTCGCGCCTCTTCGCCCAGTGGGGCGTGGTCCTGCTCGACGCTTCCGACCCCGAGCTTCACCGCATAGCTGCACCCATCTATGGTGCCGCCATCGAGCGTGCCGCCGAACTGGATGACGCTTTGCTGGCGCGCGGCAGGGAACTGGAAGGCGCGGGCTATCATCAGCAGGTCAAGGTGACGCCTTCGTCCACGCTTCTGTTTACGCTGCGTCAGGGGGGCCGCGTGCCGGTGCACCGCCGGGCAAACGGCAGCGGGACGGATTTTCTGGTCAACGACGAAACCATTTCGCAGGCGGAGTTGTTGGCCCGGATTACATCCGGGCCGGAACAGTTCAGCGCCAATGTATTGCTGCGGCCGGTGGTGCAGGATTACCTGTTGCCCACCCTGGCATACGTAGGCGGGGCGGCGGAGATTGCCTACTTCGGCCAGGGAGCGGTGGTGTACCACGCCCTGTTGGGCCGGACGACGCCGATTCTCCCACGCCTCTCCGCGACGATCGTGGAAACCAAACCTCAAGTGTTACTTGAACGTTATCACTTGACCGTTCCCGACGTCTTTCATGGCGTCGAAGCACTACGGGAAATTTTAGCGAAACACGCGCTGCCGGCTGACTTGCAATCAGCTTTTGATCGGGCGGAGTCATCGTTAGGGCAATCTCTGGGCGCGATTCAGCAATCCCTGGAGCGTCTGGACAAGACTTTGGTCGAAGCCGCGACCAACGCCGGATCGAAAATGCAGCACCAGCTTGAGCAACTGCGTTCAAGAGCGGCGCGGGCCGAGCTGCGGCAAAGCGAGATTCTGGGTCGTCATGCCGAACTGCTGAGTAACGCACTCTATCCTAACAAGGTCCTGCAGGAGCGTGAGATCGGCGGCGTATATTTCGCGGCGCGACATGGGACCGAGCTTTTGCAGAATCTGCATGACACTCTGCAAACCAGCTGCCTGGATCACCAAATCATCTCCCTGTCTTCCTGAGCGTCTCCAGATCATTCGCTTGCGAGTGATCCGGCGCAGTCGAAGGACCCCTACAGCAGCAACAGCGCGTGGCTGCGATTTTTATCCTGGATTCCAGCAGATCGCGATTTTGAACAACTCAAGCAGGGAGCGCGAGGGCAAAGGCAAACGATTTCCTACCAGAGCGAAATGGCGATCAGTCTCCCCTCCTGGAGACGTGTCGCCGTCTGCCTCTTGACTCGAACCAGTGTCGTTGGAGACGGGATGACCCGGTGTTAGCAGGGCTTTTGCGGGTGATTACCCCCTGTTACTTTTGTGCCATGTGCATGGCACCAGTGGTTCATTGACCTACTGGTGCCTGCTTGTTAATTTGGCCTTGTATGGTGCGGCTTATCGCACTCCCCCAATAGGCGAAAGAGCATCTAACAATTTGGGGTGAGCCATGAAGCTAGTCTATGTTTGCTATGCGGCCCTGGGCTATGCGGTGGCCCGCTGGATCTTTCAGCGGCAGTCAGTTCCGGTTCCGGTGATGGATCCGGTCACTCGCTTTCGTTCCTCTGGCCTGCTGTAACCGAGGTCTGATCCCGGGCGTACGGCGCCCTTAGGGTGTCTGTCCGTCGCGTGCTAAGTGTTTACATACGTCCCGTCGTTCCGAGGGTCGCGGTTCCAAGGTTCTACGACCAACGTTCGTGCCTGCCTTGTCGTTCCTGCCTGATCTCCTGAGTACAATTTCTTAAGGACCACTGTCCCGCTAGTTATCAATCGAATGCTGGCAGCAGCGAGGAACGGCGCTGGTGTGCTGCTTACGGCACAATGTAAGAGAACTTCCGTGATGGCTTCATGACCCGTAAATTATTTCTGCCGCTTTTGATCACCCTGCTGGGAATCTTCCTTCCAGTTTGCGGCGTGGCGCAGTCCGATAGCGGGGAACCGTCCTTGGGCGACCTGGCGCGTCTGTTCCGCAAAGGCAAGGCGGCGCCCGAGCACGCCGTAATCGACAACGACAATCTTCATCAGATCATGGATGAAGTGCAGAGCCGCAAGCTCAATGGCAGCCTCCTGTTCAGTATCGACGGAGCGGCGAAAAAGTTTCAGGTCTCTTCGCCCGATGTGACCTGCGACCTTTCTTTTAGCGCCGACGCCACTTCCTTGTTGTCGGACGCCTACGCGCCGCAGGACTTGCCGGCAGCCGAACTCGCTAAACTGGATGGTCCGGCCACGATCACCGGAGACACTCTGCAAGTCTCCGTGCACAACGGCACGACCTGGAGCATCAGGGAAATTACGGTAGGACTGACTATCCTGCGAGGCTCGGAGGCAAACTCGGCGCGGCTTAGTTCAGCCCGTCTGATGCCGGCCGCCGAAACCACCGTGTTGCTCTCGGAAAAGCACCCTGATTCTACCGTTCTCTACCACCTCAAAGGCTCGGCGGCGCCCTCCAGCACCACGGTTTTCCACGAGAGTTTAGGGGTTGCGCCGGGTCAGGACCAGGAGTGGCATTGGGCGATCGTGCAGGCCAAGGGTGTTCCTTCGCCTAAACCGCAGATGCCGGAGCCCACCCAGTAGGCGTGGATCCGCCGAACGCTCACCTTACCTGGGCCACGTCTTCTGTTTTGCCGCTCTTCATGCTGCGGTAAGCTGCGTCCAGAATTTCCTGGTTCTGCCAACCCTCTTCGCCCGGCACCGGAAAGCTGGCTTTACCTTCGACTGCGGCTGCGAAGGCGTCCACCTGCTGGGCATAAGCCAGGCGGTTCGAGACCTGGTCGGTCTCAGCCACGGAACCTGCGCGACGCAACTCGATCGTGATGGGTCGTTCAACGTTCAATGCGTCATCGGCACGGAGGATCCCCGTTTCCCCGACTAATTCCAGTGGGGTGCGGTACTCGGCGCGGAACGAAACCGCTACCGTGCCCAGAGTGCTGCGCGAGAACTCCAGTGACAACAGAGCGGCTGACTCCACGGCGCCCGGACCGAGGTCGTGCTCTCCTCGCGCGCTCACGCGCACGACCTCATCCTGCAGGATATAGCGCAAGGAATCCACACAATGGACGCCGACGTCGGCAACAGGTCCACCGCCCGCCACAGCCGGATCGTGGATCCAGATGCGGGCGTGGCCCGTGCTTCCGGGAAAAGAAAACTCCGAACGGGCGAAAATCACTTTGCCGATCTGTCCCGCAGCCACGCGGTCGCGCAAACGCGCGGTGCTCTGCTCGAAGCGGAAGACCTGGGCCACGCCCAGCAACAGCTTCGCGCTGCGTGCGGCTTCTACCATCGTGCGGCATTCGCCGGCGTGCACGCCCATAGGTTTTTCGCATAACACCGGCTTGCCACACCGAAGTGCGAGCAGCACATCGGCCAGGTGGCAGGCGTTGGGCGTGGTGACAAAAACCGCATCGACCTCGGATGATCGGCACAGCTCTTCAGCCGAATCAAATGCCAGTGGAATATGGTGCTGCCGGGCGGACTCGCGGGCCTTGTCCAGGGTGCGCCGCGACAGCCCGGTAACGCGGCAGTTCTGCGCCAGGGCGAACCCCGGCATCAGTCGTTTCACCGCGTGTAATCCAAACCCGAGAATGCCAAAACGAATCAAGAGAACCATGTGGCGCGGGCGCCCTCGCCCGCGGCTTTTGAACTTGATTTTGGGTTGCTTCGATCGAATCTGAGCCCGGTTTCAACCGCTCGCAAAGGTTTCATGGCCTTACCGTGGCTGGTCCCCGCCACGCGGGCGAGGGCGCCCGCGCCACACATGCTTTGCCTACTTCGCAAAGGCTATGTTTGCCGGCGCCACATTAATGGTCGCGGCGACCACACTGCTGGGAAGCCCGCCGCCGTCCGGATTGATCGTGAACTTGGTGATGTTTTTCGTCGTCTGATTGCAAACATACAGAAACGTCCCGGCGGGATCTATGGTCGCGGACACAGGTCCAGTCCCAGCGCTGAAAGGGGATTTGTCAAGCTGGGTGGTCGCGCCGGTGGTGGAATCAATCGAATAGACAGAGACGTTGCTGGAGCCCAGGTTGGTCACGTACAAGACTTTCCCGGAAGCCGTGACGGAGATCGGTCCCGTACCAGCGGTAAATGGAGAATTCAGGGCGGCGGTCAGGGCGCCGCTGGTCGAGTCGATCGTCAGGCTGGAGACGGTGTTATCACTGAAGTTGGTGACGTAGAGGAAATGCTCCGAGGGATCCACCACCAGCGAACTCGGCCCATTGCCTACCGAAAAGGGCGAATTCGGAACCCCCACCAGGTTGCCTGTCCCTGGAGCCACAGAATAACCAAATACCAGCGGAAGATTTCCGCTGGCGACGTACAGAAAGTTTCCCGAAGGCGCCAGGGCCAGAGCTACCGGTCGGGCGCCGGTGGGAAATGGCGATCCCGCGACTTCGGTAAGAGAGCCATCGCTCGAACTGACGGAATAAACCGAGATCGTATTCGACGTCCGGTTGGCCACGAAGAGCAAATCGCCGCCAGAGTTCATTACCAGCGACGACGGATTCAAACCCGCTGGAGTGCGGGGCATGGCCTCGTTAAGCTCTCCGGTATTGCTGTTGATGGTGAACAGGGAAATATCATTTCCACCCTGGTTCGCGGCATAAACAAACTTTCCCGAAGGATGGACTGTAATCGCCGCCGGAGAGGTTCCACCGGCGAAAGGGGAACCGAGCACGCGGGTGAGATCGCCGGAGTTACTGTTTACCCGGAATGCGGCGATGGCGTTGCCCTGTGGCACCGCGACATAGGCGTTGCGCCCGGACGACGATCCGCCACCTCCACTGCCGCCGCAGCCCGCTAACCAAGCCAGGGCAAAGGTGGCGCCCAGCAAACCCGCCCGTCGGATCAATATCATCAAGTCCCTTCCAGAAACCTTTCCAACCATGCCACGGTCCGCTACGGAGCCAACGGAGGGGGTCGGTGCCCCTTTTTGATTGCGCCCCAGCGATATACCAGGCCGGTGGAGAAACGCAAATTGTTTTGCGTCTGCGAAAACAAACTGGTATGCAGGTAATCCACCTGAAACACGCGCACCGCGAAGCGGGAAGTAATGCCGAAGTCCATGCCTCCGCCCAGGGCCACGGCGCGGGCCGTGTCTTCTTCACCGTTTCCCACGTGCACCAGCGAGCGGGCACTGCCGATGAGAGCATGCCCGAAGAACAGCACATTGCCTTTGGGGTAAAGGAACTGCGGCCCCACCGCGATATCGCGCAGATCCAGGATGGAGCCGTATTGCCCGCTCACTTCCGCTACCACGCCAAATCCGCGGATCAAGTTGAAGGCCGGTGCAAAATTGTACCCGTTCAGGCCGGACGGGCTGGAAAACCCGAATGAGGGGCTGTCGAACCGGGTGTAAGAATAACCGCCGAAAACCTGCACCCTGGGCACGTCCTGCCCCGCCGCCGGCCAGGCGGTACAAAGGGTCAGCAGAAAGAGAAGGATCGCCGCTATCCCAGGAATTCGCGCCAGTTGGACATCAGGCTTCAGGTGAACCAGAGGTGTGGCCACAGGTTGGTGGACGGTCATGGAATATTTCTGGAGTCTTGTATAAAAACCCTACTTGACGCGAAAGTCGCGCGCCAGCTCCCCAGTAGATTGGATGCGCCCCCTGAAAAAACACTTGCGGGAACGCGCTATTTCACTACCATGGCTCCGACCATGGATTCGAAGATTTTGAAGCCCTCGGTGCCTCCCAGTTCGGGTTCGCTGGAGCGTTCCGGATGAGGCATCATGCCCAGCACGTTCCGCCCCGGACCGCAGATTCCGGCGATGTTTTCCAGTGATCCGTTAGGGTTGGCCTCGGAGGTAATCTCGCCCGCAGGCGAGCAATAGCGAAACACAATCTGTTGGTTGCGCTTCAACTCGGCCAGAGTTGCTTGGTCGCAGAAATAGTTGCCTTCCATGTGGCCGATGGGAATAGTCAACACCTCTCCCTTGCGGCAAGTGCTGGTGAAGGGAGTGTCCGCATTCTCCACCCGCACCTGCACCGGCTTACAGACGTATTTCAGGCCCACGTTCCGCATCAACGCGCCCGGCAACAGTCCCGACTCGCACAGAATCTGGAAACCATTGCAAATCCCGAGCACCAGCCCGCCCGAGGCGGCGAAATTCCGCACCGCCTCCATCACCGGAGAGAATTTCGCGATCGCCCCGGTGCGCAGATAGTCGCCATAGGAAAACCCGCCGGGCACGATGACCGCATCACAGCTTTCGAGATCATGGGATTCGTGCCACAGGAACGTGACCGGCTGGCGGGCCACTTGCTGGATCGTCCAATACGCATCATGGTCGCAGTTGGATCCTGGGAAAATGATGACGCCAAATTTCATCTGGTTTCCTCGGAGATCAGGCTCTCCTGAAAGTCTAACACGAGGAAAACGCCGCCCGTATTGCCGAAAAGCATTACACGGGCGGCGGAGTATCAGTACATGTCTTCAGGAAGGGGAGGAGGCGGACTAGGCACCGGAATTTCGCCAGGCGGCTGAGTCATAAGCATGGGCCCTCCGCCGGGAGGCAGCACTTTGCGGAAGAATATCCTGTCGCCGCCGCCAAATGCCCCGCCCTGGCCGCGAATCGACTTCAATTGCCGCCACTGGTCGAGTGATAGCACTTTGCGCAGATCGAGATTCATCATGGTGAACTCGCGTTCCAGCTTGCCGCGCGCGGTCAGGACCTGGTCCACCTGGGCTTCGACCTGGCCCTCGTTGGGGACGTCGGCATCAAGCAGTGACTGCAATTTCAGGTCCTGTTTTTCCATCTCGGCGCCATAATCGATCAGCTTCAGCTTGTGATCGTAAAATGTCTGATCGAGCTGCGCGATTTGACCGTCGCCCAGTTGCAGTTTCTTGGCGATGTCTGAGTTCTGCCACCACTTTCCCAGTTCGCCGTGGTACACAAAGGTAGCTCTGGTTCCCCCGGTTGTGACGGTCGTGGACGGCGGCACCGGACGGCTGCTCTGCGCCCGCATGGCGAGAGGGAACAGAAGCAATAGGAATACGCCTGCATACTTAGTTTTCATGAGTTGGCTCCTTCTTGCGAATCGGGGAATGTGCAGCCGGCAGGTCTTGAACCATCTCCTCGGCGAGGAGTGCCGCCGGATCGAGCGCTGCCGGTCCGTCATTGTGCACTGCGCGTTCTACCGCCATTAGCAGTTCATGATCAGGATCGACTTGGGCTTTGGGCGGCGGAACATATGACGCGCGGTCCAGCATTAATCCCGCCAGCAGGACCATTGTGGCCCCTACTGACCATGCCAGCAGGAGCGGACGGCGAACCGCCCGGTTCTGTGGATGGCGGTCAAGCGACGAAATACGTGACCGGATAACGCCGCGCTGCCTCTGCCAGAATTCTTCAGGTCGCTCGGTCGAATTGCGCGCCCACTCGGGCAGGGCTTCGAGCGTCGGCCGCAGCGCCTGCTGGTCGCTCTGGATCACCAGGTCCGTCAATTCATCATGGCTCAGGTGTCGAATTATCTCCATTGTCTCTCCTTCATCTCCCGCAGCTTCCCGGTCGCGCGTGACAGTTGCGTTTTCACCGTGCCGATCTTGACTTCCAGCAGGTCTGCGATCTGCGCCAGCGGCATTTCCTCTTCGTAGCGCAGGAAGAAAATGGTGCGCTGTTGCGCCGAAAGCGAATCCAATGCTTTCCAAACGGCTTCCAACTCTTCGCGTGCCAGCAAGGTGCGCTCCGCCGAAGGTTCCCGCGCAGGAAACTGCCGCGGCTCGGCGTCGTGAGTTTCACCATCGTTCAGGCCCACCAGCCTCCTCCAGAACGAAGCCCGGCGGTTCTTGCCATGGTCCCGCACCAGGTTGACCGCGATGCGCAGAATCCAGGTCTCAATCCGGCACTCGCTTCGGAAGCTGGCGCGTTTCTGGTAGGCGCGCAGGAAGCATTCCTGGGTAAGAGTGTCGGCGGTGTCGGCATCCCGCACCAGCAGGTAGATCACCCGGTACACGCGCCGCTGGTGCTGGCGCATGATGTCGTCGAAGCGCTCGGCCGAGATTTCTTCGGCTGCTTCCGTCGCGGGCGAACTCAAATCTGT
Organism: Terriglobia bacterium; assembly: GCA_963758435.1. Lineage (GTDB taxonomy): Bacteria > Acidobacteriota > Terriglobia > Terriglobales > Acidobacteriaceae > JAIQFF01. The sequence continues at coordinate 316,762 of CAVWVN010000004.1, forward strand.
CGTCAGGACCGTGTCCACACGCCTTCTTTCTGGATATGCCGTGCTATAGGTATGGACGAATGCCATGTTGCAAGGTTGACGCCAGGGTCAAATTCCCTTCGGGTCTTGCGCCGGACTATCATCGTTGCGACGGGGAGCATCTTAAGACAGGTGGATTTCGGGGAACACTTTCGAGTCACCGGCGGCGCGCTGAAAAACTGGCTGGTGGCGCAGTCGCAGGATTCGCTGGCGGTTGGCCTCCTCTGGCTGATCGGGTTGCTCATCATCGGTGTGCCTTGGGCGCCGTTCTGGGCTGTGCTGGGTGCGGCCTTCCAGTTCGTGCCCCAGATCGGCGCCGTGCTCGGCGTTATCGGTCCGGCCCTGACCGCAATGTTCAAATGGGGAGACTGGGAGCATCCTCTCTACGTTCTGATGCTATACGCCGTGATCGCCCTTGTGGATGGCTTTGTGCTGCAGCCTTACCTTATGAAGCGCAGTGCCAGAGTGCCGGTGTGGGCTTCCATCCTGGCGCCTATTGTGTTGGGGATGATTATTCCATTCTGGGGGGTGCTGCTGGCGCCGCCGTTGCTGGCTGTACTCTATGCGTACAAAGCCCGACAGGCCCGGGTTCAGGGTCCCATGCTATAATTTTTTGTTCGGCGGCATTCACTGAGGCAATCCGTTGATCTCCTCGACGGGCCAGTTCCGCGCCATAAAAGACTATTAAATACGAGGTATTTTCATGTCCGGCCATTCAAAATGGGCCACAATCAAGCACAAGAAAGGCGCCCTGGATGCCAAGCGGGGCAAGATTTTTACCCGCCTGATCAAGGAAATTTCCATCGCTGCCAAAAATGGCGGAGATCCCGATACCAACCCACGCCTGCGCGGCGCCATCCTGGCGGCCAAGGCTGAAAACATGCCGGCCGACAACATCAAGCGGGCCATCCTGCGCGGCACGGGAGAGCTTCCCGGCGCAACCTACGAGGAGTTTTCGCTCGAGGGCTATGGCCCGGGCGGTGTAGCCGTCCTACTCGACATCAATACCGACAATCGCAACCGCACGGTCAGCGAAATCCGTCACGCCTTCGGTAAGAACGGCGGCAACATGGCGGAGGCTGGAGCCGTCTCCTGGATGTTTCACAAGAAGGGCGATATCGTCGTCCCCAAGACAGCGACCAAGGAAGACGATTTGATGGGCATTGTGCTCGAAGCTGGCGCCGAGGACTTGCGCGATGATGGCGACAATTGGGAAGTCCTTTCCGAGCCCTCTGTCTATGAAGCCGTTCTCGAAGCGGTAAAGAAAGCCGGGATTGAGCCCGTGTCGTCCAGCGTGTCCATGATTCCCCAAAATTACATCAAGCTGGAAGGTCCGGCGGCAAGCCAGATGATCCGGCTCATAGAGGCGCTCGAAGAGCACGACGACGTGCAAAACGTGCACTCCAATTTCGATATCGACCAGAAACTTCTGGAAGAAGTAGCTGGCTAGCGCGCCCGGGCAGCCGGTTGTGAAGGTTTTACTTTGCGAGCTTTGCCGTCCTCTTTGCGTCCTCCGCGGTAAAGGGTTTGAATCAACCCTATCCAACCCCTCCGTCCTCTCGACTTTTCAACATCGTTGTGGAAAATTCTGTGGGAAACCGGAAAACTACACTGTTAAGTTGTTTGTTGCGAGGACTTTCTGCAACTTGCACATATGCGGGTGCTGAAACAGTCTTTGGCACGAAGTTGACCCCGGAGTCTTGTTTTGAAAATGCGGCTTGACAAGTTGCTGCTTGAACGAGGAGTCGCACCTTCGCGGGAGCGCGCCCAAGCTCTGATTCTCGCCGGCAAGGTGTTGGTCAACGGACAAAAGATCGAAAAGGCAGGAGCGGGTGTGGAGGCCTCGGTAGACATTCGCCTGCTGGGAGAAGATCTCAGGTATGTCAGCCGCGGCGGTCTTAAACTTGAGGAAGCGCTCAAGCACTGGCAGATCGATGTCGCGGGCAGGATCTGTCTGGACGTGGGAACCTCAACCGGAGGCTTTACCGACTGCCTCCTGCAGTGCGGGGCGAAGCGGGTCATCGCCGTCGATACCGGACACGGGCAAATCGATTTTGGTCTCCGTCAGGATGCTCGTGTGCGCCTGCTGGAGAAAACCAACGCCCGCTATCTCACGCCACAACAGGTCGGCGAAGCGGTCGATCTGGTAGTGATGGATGTATCTTTCATCTCGGCGACTCTGGTTCTCCCTGCGGTGATCGAAGCTGCCTTTCCCGGACCGCCCGAGCGTCGTGGCCGGCAGGTCGTCGTTCTGGTTAAGCCGCAATTCGAAGCTGGCCGCGAGCAGGTAGGGAAGAGAGGCATCGTAAAGGACCCGACGGTGCAAAAGGCCGCGGTCGAGAAGGTTCGCCTCGCCGTGCTCGCACTGGGATGCACCCAGACCGACGTGATCGAATCCCCCGTCTTGGGTGGGGAAGGAAATCGCGAATTTCTGTTGTACGCGCAATTCTAGGTTTTGCTCTGTGCCCTCTTTGTCCTCCGTGGTTAAGCTTTTGCCCGGAATTTCTGTACAATTCGACTTTCACCATGGCTACCCGGAATGCGGTCTCAGCAACGAAGTCCACCGGCATCATCTCCAAGCCGGGCAAAACGGAACTTGCAGATATCGTCCCACCCCTGCTGGCCTGGTTTCGTGAGCGCCAATACCAGGTGGTGGTCGATCCGGAGACCGCGCCCCATGCTCCCGGCGTGGAAGTTCTTGCCCGCGAGCAGATGGCTTCCCGTCCGCTGAACTTCGTGGTAGTGCTGGGTGGAGACGGCACGCTGCTTTCTGCCGCCCGGGCCGTATCCAAGGCGGGAATTCCGGTGCTCGGCATCAACCTGGGCTCGCTCGGATTCCTGACTGAAGTGCCGTTGGAAAATCTGTACCCCACTCTGCAGGATATTGAGCACAGTTGCTGCAATCTGGACCGGCGGTCCATGGTGCACTGCGATGTGCTCCGCAAAGACGTTTCCGTTGGCAGCTACGAAGCGCTCAACGATGTGGTAGTCGGCAAAGGCACCATCGCGCGCCTGAATCATTGCGACGTCTACATTGACCGGGTGTTTGTTTCGAGCTATCAGGCCGACAGCCTGATCGTGTCCACCGCCACAGGCTCGACTGCGTACTCGTTGGCGGCTGGCGGTCCCATCCTGATGCCCTCGGTCGATGCCTTTGTGGTTACGCCGGTCTCGGCCCACTCCCTCACTCATCGTCCGCTGGTAGTTCGCGATACTTCGGAAATCGAGATTGTGGTCAAGACAGGAGAGGATGAAGCCTATCTCAGCATTGATGGCCAGATCGGCATGCCCATGATGGATGGAGACCGCGTGCTTTGCCGCAAATCACAGCATCAGGTCACACTGCTGCATACCCAGGGCACATTCTTCGACGTGCTTCGCACCAAGCTGAAGTGGGGCCAGCGTTAAACCTGATTGTGGGTAGGTCGGACACTCTTGTCCGACGCCGTTGCAGTTGCTTTTGATTTGAGGAACCTGAGATTCCCGTATCGGCCTTGGAGCAACCCCTGCAACAGCCGAACCCAAGGTCAAAGGCGTCGGACAAGAGTGTTCGACCCACACCAATTCCATCACGCTATCCTGGTACCTGCAAAATACCGGCTGCGGTGGCGAGCGGAACGATCGCGCTTGTATTCAAACCGCCTCGGCGAAGCCGAGTTCTGAACGCGGAGTTTTTCGCTGGCGCGAGCGGGAGGCATTCTCCCGGGTAGTTGCCTCCTGCGCGTCGACCATGATTTCGCTGCCAGGCTCCTCCAGGAATTCACGAATGCGAAGCTTTGCTTTGTGCAGTTGCGACTTGGAATTTCCCACCGAGCAATCCAATATCTTTGCGATCTCCTGGTGCTCGTAGCCTTCCACTTCGTGCAGCAGAAAGATAGTCCTGTAGCCGGCAGGCAGATCTCTAATGGCGCGTGTCAATGTGATGCGGTCAACCGATCCGGACAGGCGGCCATCCCGGCTGCCGTATTCGCGGCGCACCATCTTGGCATCATGGCTGGATGGTTCGTCCAGCGAGACTTGCTTCAGGGCCTTCTTCCGGAAGTGCATCAACACGGTGTTGACTGCGATGCGATAGAGCCACGTGGACAGCGCGGAGTTTCCCTTGAAGGTGGACAGCTTCCGGAACACCTGCAGGAATGCATCCTGGGTGAGGTCTTCAGCCTGCGCCGCATTGTTGGTCATGCGCAGGCATATGGAGTAGACCCTCGCCTTGTGTGCGTGGAACAGGGCGGCGAAGGCTTCAGAGTCGCCTTGCTGGGCGCGCTTGACCAGTTCCAGGTCCGTGCTGGATCGTACCGTGCTGTTCAGGTCAGGGCTCATTGCCGTATGAATTTTCTGGTTCATCACGCGTCTGCCTCCCGGGTCTGAGATCGACCCTCGCAAATCGGTTTTCACAACCACGATAAGACTAGGTGCAGAAGGGATCAGGGTCTATCCGGTGCTCCCTGTAGCGGATTCGGTAACTTGCTGTACAGGCATGAACCCGGAACCGATGCTGAAGTTGTGTGCGCCGCACACTGGGCCGTGCCCAGATGCGAATCACAAATACGATTCCAGCCGCCACAGCGAACCTATCCGCTGTACGTCCGACGGGGACCGGAGAACTTATTCAATCGTAGGCTGGACCACGTGAACGATATTGTTTCGGACCGCGTACAGCACCAGATCGCTGACCGAATGCAACTGCAGCTTGCGCATGATATTCGAACGATGAGTTTCCGCCGTCTTCACGCTCAGGCCCAGCGCCACCGCGACTTCTTTGGTGCTCTTACCTTCGGCCAGCAGCTGCACAACTTCACGCTCCCGGGGAGTAAGCCGGTCGCGACCCAGAGAAATGGCGACGGCTTGGATCCCGCCTTTCAAATATCCGTCCAGCACCATGGCTGCGACTTTGGAAGTAAAGTATGTCTTGTCGCGCTTGAGGGCCTCGACCGCAACCACCAGATCGCGGGCAGCATCGGACTTGAGAAGAAATCCCCGGGCCCCGGCATTCAGAACGTCCCGCACTACCTGATCCGAGTCATGGAAGGTCAGGATGAGCACTTTGGCGCGAGGATCTTCTTTCATGATCTGCCGGGTCGCTTCCAGACCATTCAGGCCCGGCATGCCAATATCGAGGATGATTGCGTCCGGCTTCAATTCACGGACCTTCTCAACGGTCTCGCGCCCGTCCGCGGCCTGGCCGCAAATCTCCCAGCCCGGTTCGGCCTGCAGCAGGGCACACAGGCCCTTTCGGACCACTTCGTGATCGTCGGCGATGAAGATTCGGAATGCACCCATAACCTACCTCCCCAGAATTACATGGCGCGCCGGACAATACTTCCCTGGATGCCCTCTATTAGCATCAGAGTTGCCAAACGGGGATACTCCACCATTCCAACGCGTTAGCCGCCCTGTGGGAAACTCTTGCAGTGTAATTATTGCTGATATCGTGCCTTATCGACCGCAAAATCAAGAGCGAACGGAACTACATCCGGCGCCCAAAACCCTTGATGGACGCCACTTTTAGACACACTACTCCGGATAGCGTCCCAGTTTATACCGAAGTCCGCCCCGAGCCAATACAGTTTGTCCTGTATTTTCGGATCCCCCTATCGGTGAATTGAATCCGAGCCGAAAATTCGACTCACTCCGTCCCTTCGTTGCGTAAGGATCTGAGATCGACGCCCAATTGCTCCGCTTTTTTGTAGAAATGGCTGCGCTCCAGGCCAAGGGCCCGGGCGGCATTGGTGATATGGAAATGATTGCGTTTCAATTCGGCCAGCATGACTTCCCGCTCAAAGGCCTGGGCCCGTTCCGCCAGGGTGCCCGAGCCGGCAGCCAGGGAGGTTGGAGTTGCAAGCCCGCGGGGTAACACCATCTCGATGGTGTCCTCGGTTACCTCACCTTCAGTCGCCATAAGGATCAGCCGCTCCACCGCATTGCGCAGTTCACGAATGTTACCCGGCCACGCGTACCCCTGGAGTTCGTGGATCGCCTCCGCACTGAAGGGCATGAGCTTCCAGCTATTCTGGGCGCAGACTTGTTCTGCAAAGTGCCGCACCAGGGCCGGAATATCCTCTTTCCGCTCCCGCAGAGGCGGTAGCAGGATGGGAAAAACGTAAATCCGATGAAAGAGGTCCTGGCGGAACTTACTGTCATGTACCAGGGTCTCCAGGTTGCGATGCGTGGCCACCACCACTCGCACATCCACCTGAGTGGGCTTGTCGCCGCCAATGCGCTCGACCTCGCCCTCTTCCAGCACGCGCAGCAGCTTGGCTTGCATAGGCAGCGGCATGTCACCGATCTCATCGAGAAAAATCGTGCCTCGTTCCGCCTGTTCGAACTTGCCGATGTGGCGGCCGGCGGCACCGGTAAAAGCACCTTTCTCGTGGCCGAAAAGCTCAGACTCAATCAGCTCTGCCGGGACCGCCGCGCAGTTCAGCGTAATGAAGGGACCGGAAGCGCGGGGGCTGCGTTCGTGCAGCGTGCGCGCCACCAGTTCTTTGCCGGTGCCCGTTTCCCCTAGAATACAGACCCGGGTCTCGCTCGCGGCCACGCGTTCGATCTGGGCCATCAGCTTCTTCATGGTCTCGCCGGTCCACACGATTTCGTGTTTCCCCAGGCGCTGCCGGAGCTGACGGTTCTCCGATTCCAGCCGCTGCAGTCTGAGCGCGTTCTCCACCGTGAGCAGCAGCTTATCCGTGGAGACAGGTTTTTCCAGGAAGTCGAGGGCACCCAGGCGCGTGGCCCGCACTGCCATGTCGATATGTGCCTGCCCCGACATCATGACCACCGGAGTCGCCACTCCTTGCGTCTTCAGATCCTCCAGCAGCGAAAGACCATCTTTGCCGGGCATAACCACATCCGAGATGATCAGGTCGAAAGTCTGCGTCCGAGCCAGTTCCAGCGCTTTGGTGGCGTTGTCGCACACAATAGTTTGGTGGCCGGCGAGACGAAATGCGCGCGAGAGCGAAGCCAGGGTGTTGGCTTCGTCGTCCACGATCAGTAGATGTGCTTTCTGGGGCACCGATAGCTCCTTAGCCCGCCAGCTTGTCCAGATTGCCCGGCAGCTCGATCATAAACGCTGTTCCCCGTCCCGGCTCGCTGTGCACGCTGATCCTGCCGCCGTGGTCACTGACGATGGATTGCACGATAGCCAACCCAAGCCCGGTGCCATGCGCTTTGCTGGTGTAGTAAGGCGTAAACAGGCGCTCGCACTCTTCAGTGGTCAGACCGGTGCCGGTGTCGGCTATTTCCACCACCGCCCCGTCGCCGCTCCGACGAGTGCGCAAGCTAAGCGTTCCGCCCTGGGGCATGGCATCCATCGCGTTCAACGCAAGATTGGAAAATGCCCGGTGTAGCAGTTCCGGGTCAGCCGCAAGCGGAGCAATATTCTCCGCCAGCTCCAGCCGGCATTCAATGGGGGCATGCTCCGGTGATTGCAGTTGCGCCTGCAGCAGGCGCGCCACATTCTGTATGATCTCGTTGACCTGCACCCGCTGAAATTCGGGTTGCGGCATGCGGGAAAATTCGCTGAAGCGCGAGATGATGGTTTTCAGATTCGCAATCTCCGCCAGTAGCGTGGCCGAGCTCTCGGGAAAAATTTCCTCGAACTGCTCCGGGCTCTGCTGCCGCGCCCGCAGCAGGTTCTCCACTGTCAGTTGCAGCGGGAACAAAGGGTTCTTGAGTTCGTGCGCCAAGCGCCGTGCCAACTCGCGCCAGGCAGCAACCCGCTCGGCCTGCACCAGGCGTTCGCGCTGCTGCAGAAGCTCTGCCGTCATGCGGTTGAAAGATTCAGCCAGGGCCCCGAGTTCGTCTGATGAATCCACGGCCACGTGCGTGTTCCAGTTTCCGGCCGCCACTTCTCGTGCCGCCTCCGCCAGTTGCTCTACCGGGCGCGTGACCCGGGAGGAGGCCCATCCGCTGAGCAGGATGGCGAGACCAATGCCCACGCTCGCCGCCAGCAAGGCCGCTGAGCGGATGCGATTGCGCAGCTCGACATAGGGACGCCGCGCGTTGCCCACCAGCAGAATGCCTAGTAACTGGTTATCCTGGCCGTTCAGCGGGATGGCATGCACACTCTCATCGTCCGCGGCATCGCCGGTCCAATGAAGGAGCGCAGTGGCTTCCTGCTGATTTTGCCGGACTCGCTCAATCAGGGGCGCCAGCAGAGCCAGTTGCTGCGCGCTACCCGATGGTCCGACCAGAAGCGGCGCAGAAAAGCTCTTGGCCAGATTGCGGTAGAGCATAACCCGCATTCCAGCCGGCAGTTCGAGGCTGGCCATGAACTCCTGGTCGAGGCGACGGCCGCCCAGCACATAGATGGGCTTGTCACCGACTTCTATTTGCCGGATGGCAGACAGGCTCAGGGCCGCGCCAACGGGAAGATCCTCCTGCCGGAGAAAAGCCCCCTTCGGCGGCGCTCCGGCCGGCAATGGGCCTTCCTTATAGCCGAATTTCGCGGGCCACTGCGCCGAGGAGAGAATGGTGCCACCGCTGTCCACGAATTCCAGAAAGTCCAGTTGCTGGCTGTCAGCCAGGGCCTTGGCTTCATTTACGAAAGCACTGTAGTCAGTAGAGCCACGGCTCACCGCCAGTGCTATGCGGGTCGCGGCGTCACTGCCCGCTATGGTTTCGACCCGGTGCGCCACCTCTTCACCCCGCCGGTTGAACTCGCGGCGAAATTGGGCGATCAACGTTGTGGTCTGATCTTCGTTGGCTCGCTCGAAGGCGCGTCGGGTCACGTCAGACACGATCCAGGTGACCGCGCCCACCGAAGAACAAACCGTCAGCGCGAACACCAACAGAAGTTTGCGGCGAAAGCTCACGGTTTCCCCGCTTCTAGCCAGATCTTCGGCAAGTGCCAGCTGCCGTCCGGGTCCTCCTGCCAACCCATCACGTTTGCTCCAAGTGCAACCGCGGTCCGCAAATGCAGGAGGGGAATCACACGCTGCGGTTGCAGCAGAGCACTTTCCGCCGCGTACACGCGGATGCCGGGATCACTATCGAACTTAGGCTGGGGCAGTCCCACGGTGCCCGCAAGCTCGCTGAGCGCGACCTGCGCGTCGAGTGAGGGCAAGCGCATGCGGACCAGTCGGATGTCCGTGGTCCCGGTGCCTGCAGTTTGAAGCGTGAGCCCGGCGTCGCGCGCGTTCAGGGCGATACGCTCCGCGATGACTCGCGCCAGCGCATCGGATGGGTCGTAGCCCAGCGTCCACACTGGTGTGAGGTGAGCTGAATCCCTCGCCTGGCGCGCGCGTGGCAGATCGATGGCCGTGGGAAAAAGAAAGGCGTAGCCGGTCATCCAGTTGGGCAGGAAGGTGCCGGCGGGTTCGCTCCCACCCTGCAGCAGAACGCTGTTCATCGCATCGCGATCGATGCTGAACGTCAGCGCCTCGCGTAATTTCCCCTCCTCCACGGAGGCAACATCGCGGCTGAAGATCAGCGCCATCCATTCCTCAGGGGCTGACATCTCCACGCGGCGGCCCTCCACCCCGGCGCGGCGCGCCTGGTCGGGCGCCACTTCCACGATGTCAGCCTTCCCCAAATCGAGTGCGATCATCTGTTCGCGGAAGCTCTCGCCCAGTTCGATTTCGATCGAGTCCAGAAACGCGCGGCCGCCCCAGTAGTCGTCCCGCGCCGTCAATACCAGTTTTTTGCCCGGGTCCCAACGGGTGATGGCGAAAGGTCCACTGCCCACAACTCTTCCATCCGTGCGTTTGGCGATGCCATAGCGCGGCAGCGCCAGGACCGCGGGAAGATTCGGAGTTGGAGCATCGCACTCGACGATGACCGCTTCTCCGCTGGCGAAAACCTTCCACTTCGGATTTGCAGCGCGCAGGGAAGCCGCCACCGCATCAGAACTGACCGCGGTTCCATCATGAAATGCAACCCCGCGCCGGATGCTGAACTGCCAGCGTTGATTTCCGGGATCGGCTTGCCATGCGGGTGAGAGCGCGGACTCGACCTGGCCGCGCGGGTCCATAGTGACCAGGCTGTCAAAGATGAGCCGTGACAGGTTGGGCATCAATGAGTTTCCGGAGCGGCCGATGTCAGCCGGATCAAGCGACGCAGGGGTTTCCCGTGTGGACAGATGCAGCGTCCCGCCGTAGTGCGGGCGGGTGCTGGCCGGCGCCTCGGCGGCCAGAGACAAACTAGCGGCTACAAGTAAGAGTAAGCCGGAAGGCCTCATATCTCCCCGTCTCCGAATTGTGCACCACCGCCACCGCGCTGGTCCCGCCGGATTCTGACCACAAGGCGGTGACCGCGCCGCTTGTCTCGAGGGGCTTGCTCGCGGCGACAGGTTCTAGGCCAGAGGCCTCGAAAGCTTGCACCGCATCGCTTCGCCCCACACCGGCCTCAGTTGCCAAAACTTGCCAGCCCGACCCGCAGCCGCTGTGCAGACTGGCGATGTCGCTGCCCCAGTTCAGCGTTTGCACCACCTGATCGGCGATGCCGTCGAGCAGGTGGGCTTTCCCGTCCACCGCGGCCAACAGCCACCAAGTAGACCGATCGCGTGGGATGGCCGCCGCCGAATAAAACGCGGGCGCCGTGGTTTGGCTGCCTACTCCGGGAGAGAGAGCGCCGCTAAAGAAATTTCGCGCGGAGGCAAAGGATGCACTCTGGCTGAACAGGTCCGTCCCGATCGGCCAGGGCTCGCTACTCTCAAAGCACGTCATCGCGGGAGAGGCACCACCGGAACTTCGGCAATAGACTCCGGGCAAGTAGGCATCAAAAAGATGGTCCGTCTCGCGGCGCAGTACCAGCCTGCCTCGCAGATCGCGCGGCCACGGCCGCGAATGTGTTATGGGAAGCGATTGCTCGGCCAGCCAGCGACCGTCCTGCATCAGATAAAACGTCACCCCATTTGCATCCAGCACCAGCATGCGGGCCGGATTGCCGTCGACTACCGCGACGTCAAGGATTCGTTCCGGTTGCGACCATAGTGACAACCCGCGGAGCACCATCGTTGCCGTGGCCGGTTCGACGGCAAGGACGGCTGATCGCGGGAGGGACACCATTGCCACCGATGGCGGGCTTGCACCCTGGCGAATCTCGGCCACCCAGACGTAGCTTTGCAGGTCTTCGGAGAATGTGAGCCGCACGCTTACTTCAGCCTGCTCGGCGGAAACGAATCGCACTCCCGCGACCGCAAGCTGGGTGAGAAGGTTGCGACGGATGTCGTCGGCCAGGGCGACACTGAGCGCCGAGCGGTTCAACACCTCCAGGGCCATCGTTTTGGGGCCGGCGGCCGCCACGATTTTTCCCGCTAGTTGCTCTTCCGCGCTCGCCCAGTTCTGCGCGTTTCCTGCCACGGCGAATATCAACGTGAGAGCAAACAGAAGGGAGTTGATCAACCGCGAAGGAAATGGCGTGAGCATGCCTGGTATGCGCGGCTTGATGGGCGGATTATAAACCGCATGGCACGTAGCTCGGGGCTTGACCCTTGGTACTCTCTGGGTTCGTCGGTTTGGCATCCAGCCCCTGGTCGTTGCTGTCACGAGAAGTAGCCCCATAAAGCATTGACCAGCCTCCACCCGCAAAGGTTCCAGAGCCCCGCCGCCCCTTGCGTCTAGCGCTGGACGGCTGTCTTGGGTTGCGGCGTCCGGGGCGCAAAAAAGGTGCACAGCACCTTGCCGAAGATCAGTTCTTCCACCAGGATTGCAACCGCAAGGGAGAAAGTCATTCCCCCGATGACTGCGACGGTCGTGAATACGAGTTCCATAGCTGGCTCCATTCGGACAGGCTACATGTAGCGAGCGAATGGCCGTTTGTATGTGTCTGATTATTAAATACTTACCAGATTATCCCTTAGAAAACACGTGGGTCTCTGAAGACATCGTGTCCGGGGTGACACGGCCGAGAGTGCTCCGGGCTCTCCTGTCCCGAGGCCTTGACTTGGATTTTCTGATGGTAAGTCGAGGTTTTGTACAGACCCGAGATCACTAACAGAAAGGGCGAACCAAAACGAAGAACCACCCAGGCGAGATCAACCTTGCGATGATCAACCCGGTAAAGACCAACCCCAACGGCGGCGGACAAGAGTGTCCGCCCCACACAAAGAAATCAGCTTCGCGCCTACTTGCTAGTATTCCGGTTCGACGGAGACTGCGCACAACTCTGCTTCTCGTTCCGATTCCCGCCGCAGAACCGGCTCCTCTTCGATCGTGGTCTCCCGACGCAGAGCCTCGAGCAACGCATCAAGGACAGCCTTCAGGGACTGCGGGTTCTCGGCCAGCACCCGTTCGATGCTTTCGCGATGGACCGCCAGTTCGCCGAGGGGACGAGCACCGCTGAGATCAGCCCGCCCGCTCGGCGTGATCGAGCGGCGCCAGCCCGTCGCCCCCAATGCGGTTCGCGCATAGGGGTAGTCCAGACTTCCCGTCGTCATCCAGTGAATAACCATCTCTTCGACATGATCGATGCCGCAAGCCACCTGGATCCCCGCACGCCTGGCCATCTGCTCATTCCACTGCAGTATCGTCAGTTTGTCTTCCCAGCTGTTCTCGGTTAAGAGAAAACGGAGCTGGTTCGCGCATCGCTCTTCTCCGCAGATGGCACATAGATAGGTTCTAAAATGATTCATAAAACACCTTTCAACGCCCTCGGATACGCTGTCATCGTCCGTGGCATTTGGGTCAGATGCACCGCAGTCACAATCCGGTCCCGGGCGGGAAGCGGAACCGTAACCATTCCTCGTCCGCGTTCGAAGGTCAGGGTGAGTACGGAGGCGCAGCCATCGCATAACCAGTAGCGCTCCAGGCGGCGAACCGAACGCTCTCTGCGACTCCGAGGATCGATGTCATGCGTCAACCCCTCGCCATCGTCGGTCTCCAGAAGAAAGAGCTTGCCGACGCTGAGGCTGCGGAACAGAGTAGGGCAGACGGAATTAGCACACTTATGCAGCATCGAGGGTCTCCTGAGCGTGAGCCGATAACCGGGAGCGGCTGAATGGCTCCCGTCATGCACGCCAGGGGCCGCAAGTGAAAGATGAGGGAAGCTACGTAACTGAGTGAGTTTCGAAGATCTCGGCTTTCAAACCATCTGCCCCATGCCGAACTGAGGTCACTTCTGCCGACGGCCCGTCATCGACTTCTTGACTCGCAATTGAGTCGTCTCTGGGAGCCTGGTCAGGCGCGGGTGAGTGGCCCCATTCGAAACCATCCCTCTCCCGCGGCGTCATCCTGAACGGCCTTCAGTCCCGAAGGATCTGGCGCGCATCGGCAGCAACGCAGGGGAAAAGGGGTGTATTTGCTTCACGCCAGATCCTTCTGGCTTGAAGGCCGTTCAGGATGACGCCTGTCGGTCAGGACAAATTTCAAACTGAGCCACTACCCAGGCAAGGCACGGATTGCCCGCCCTCTCACCCAGGAGTAAGATTGCCCCACGGCGGCCCAGCAGAACTGTCCCAAAAGCCTCGGGACGCTGTTCTCCAATTCTGAATTAGGTAGGCCCTATGGGGGAGTTTGAGCCCACTCTCGCGAGTTCGACGCAGCCCCAGGATTCCCTGTGCGGCACAGTGGTGGGACGCTTCCGCATTGGCGAACGGCTCGGCAAGGGGGGTATGGGCGAGGTTTACAGCGCCGAAGACACCAAACTCAAGCGCACCGTTGCCCTCAAGCGCCTCGCACCTTCTTTGCGTACTGACTCGCTCTACCGCCGACGCTTCCTGGAGGAAGCGGAACGCGCCTCCCGTTTCGGCGATGCTCACGTAGCGGCGGTTTACGACGTGCTGGAGGAGCACGGGGAGATATTCCTGATTCTGGAGTATGTGGAAGGCCAGAACCTGCGCCAGAGGCTGCGTCAGCCACTATCACTGGAGGAGTTCTTTGCCATCGCATTTCAGTGTGCCGAAGCTCTGGTGTCGGCGCACAAACATGGCATTGTTCACTGTGACATCAAGCCGGAAAACATCATGCTTACCAGCTGCGGCCGGGTCAAGATACTGGACTTCGGCGTGGCCAAGCACCTGCCGCGTTCCGACCAGAGCTCAACTGTGGACCGCTCTGGCACCTTTGCCGGCACGCCCGCATACATGTCGCCGGAAGTTCTGCTGGAGCAGGCCCCGGATGGCCGGGCGGACATTTTTTCCCTGGGCGTGGTTTTCTACGAAGTCCTGACCGGCCAGCATCCTTTCATGGCTGGCAGTTTCGTCGCCACCACCGACCGCATCCGGGGCGAAACTCCGGCTTCTATCCGAATTTTCAATCGCTCCGTCTCCCGCGACCTGGAGGCGGTGGTCAACAAGGCGATGGCCAAAGACGCCGGGCAACGCTACGCCAGCGCGGAAGAATTGCTGGGGGCGTTGCGCGAGGTGCACCAGGGACTGACCTCCAGTGGACTGGCACGGCCGGTGCCATTGCCGCAAACGCGTCCGCGGCGCAAGAAATGGCTCTGGGCAGCGGGCCTTGCGGCCGCTTTGCTCCTTTCCGTTCCCGTATATCTCCATTACAGGGTCCGTCCGGGGGTGATCCTGTCCAAGTCTTCTGTGCCGGTGCAGCTGGCGGTACTGCCCTTTGCGCCCACCACCAATGATCCCAGCAGCAAAGCCTTTGGTGACGGCCTGACCGAAACCCTGACCGCCAAGCTGGCCCAACTCAGCGGTAACTATCCCCTGCAGGTAGTGGCGACCAGCGAGATACGCGCCGAGGGCGTGACCAGTGTCGAACAGGCCCGCAAGAACTTCGGGGTGGGATTGGTCCTCGAGGGCAACCTTCACAGCTCAGGCAACCAGGTGCGCGTCAACTATTCCCTGGTCGATGCCGAGACCAACCGCCAGTTAAGCGCCGACACCGTGGACGCCGATGTCAGCGACGCCTTCGCGGTTGAAGACCAGGTAGTGGATGGCGTGCTTCACATGCTGGGCCTGTCGATTAGAGGCAACGAACGGGTGGTCCTGGCGGCTCACGGAACCGGCGATCCCACCGCCTATGATCAGTACCTGCGCGGCCGCGGATATCTGCTGGACTATCACAAACACGAAAACATCGAGAACGCCATTTCCGCCTTCAACCGCGCCCTTACGCTCGATCCCAAATACGGCCAGGCTTACGCCGCGCTGGGCAAGGCCTACTGGGTGAGTTACCAGGAAGGCGAAGGTGGCAGCGAGTGGATGGAGAAGGCGAGGTCCGCTTGTAATCAAGCTGTGGCCAACTCTCCAGATTTGGCGGAAGGTTATGCCTGCCTGGGCAATGTCTATCGGGGGACGGGAAAGTACGAGAACGCGGTGGCTCAGTTTCAGAAGGCTGTAACTCTTGATCCGACCAGCGACGAGGCATTCCGCGGACTCGCCGACGTTTACCAGAAGTTAAACAAGTCCGCCGAAGCGGAAGCCACTTATCAGAAAGCGATCAGTCTGCGGCCGCAATATTGGGCCGGCTACAATTGGCTCGGCTCCTTTTACTGGGAGCAAGGACGCTATGATGACGCGACCAAGATGTTTAAGGATGTCATCAATTTGACGCCAGACAATTTCCGGGGCTACTCCAACCTGGGCGGAATCTATGTCCTGCAAGGGCGTTACCAGGAAGCCATCCCTGTGCTCCAGAAATCCGTTTCCCTTCGTCCAACAGCGGAGGTTTACAACAACTTGGGCACAGCTTACTTCTCGATGCGAAAGTTCAACGAGGCCGCACGCAGTTTTGAGGAAGGCTTGAAGTTGGATAAGCACAGTTGGCTGGGTTGGGGGAACCTTGGAGATGCATACTACTGGGCACGGGAGAGCCGACAACAATTCAGCGATGCCTATCGAGAGGCTCTCCGGCTTACTGAAGAGAAGCTGCGAGTAAACCCGCGAGACGGACGCGTTTTAGCCTATCGGGCGACCTACTTTGCAATGCTGGACAAGAGACCCGAAGCCCTCGAATCGCTGCAGCATGCTCTGTCCGACTCACCTAAAGACCCCGACGTGCAGTTTCGGGCAGCGCTCGTGTACAACCACTTTGGCGACACCGGGCACAGCTTGCAACGGCTTCAGGACGCGCTGGCTGCTGGCGCAGCTGCCAGTTGGGTACGTGATACGCCGGATTTTGATCATCTGAGGACGGACGCGCGATTTCAGGCTATACTACGCGGCACTAAGCAGTGAGGGGGCTTAGAAAATCGAAAAAAGAGTCGTTAAGGAGGCAATATGAGCGAAGAAATGAGGCCAAAGCTCCCGGTGCATATCCGCAAGAACGCCGACGTGGACAACGAAATCGTGAACCTAAGAAGGTCGTTTGCGGAGGAAATTGAGTGGAAGTCGGACGGCGACGAGTTCACGATCGACTTTCCGATCACGCCGTTTGCGGAACAGACTTTTGTGGTTCCGGCGGGAGGAAGCGTGAGTTCCGGGCCAGTCCGGCCGGATGCGCCAATTACCCGTTACTACTACAATGTCACCAATGTCGCTCTCGCCATGAGTGCCGATCCAGGTGTGGACATAAAAAAGTAGAACCTGCACGGTGACATCCAGATGTGTCCCGCCCGGAGCAAACTTCAAAAGCGCCGGGCGGGATTGTTGTCCAAAAGTACGACTGCCGCTAGGCGGCGTAACTACATCTACCCAGCCCGCCTTCCTGGTGCGCAAGCGCTGAGGCGGTCGTATGCCAAGAAGTCAGCAGTCAGGAGTCTGTTTCAAATCCAGAACAGGACTGTGTCAGGACGCGTTGGGCAATTTGGAGGGTGCTCTGATTGCTCCGACTTCACTAAGTTTGGCACTGTCTGCTACTAACAAAGAGTCGACTGAAACGCTCCTCACTCGGTTGTTCCATTTTCCGAACAGTTATTAAACGATTCTCATTTCCACAGCTCGGCCGCGTACTCCCCTGGAGGAACTTGCACCGGAAGGATGCGGATTCCCGCGAACCCGGTCCCCTTCCGCTCAATCAGTTCAGAACGTGAGGAGGCGCTTATGAAAAGGGCCATTCTTTTGCTTCTCTCCCTACTTCTCCTTCTGGTCTTGCAGCCCAACTTGCGGGCGTTCGCGGGCCGAGGACTTCCCGTGCGCATCGGCCAGGGCGGCGAGGTTGACAATGAGGTGGTGAATGTCAGCCGATCCGCTGGCGATGAAATTGTATGGTCGTCGGATGGAGACGAGTTCACGGTCAGCTTTCAGGCCAGTCCATTTGACGCATCCGTGTTTCATGTCCCTGCCGGCGGAAGCGCAAGCTCCGGCCCAGTGAGGGCAGGCGCGGCGCTTGGTCGTTACCAATACTTCATCAGCAACGACAGCAACGGCAAGGGCGCCGACCCTGACGTGAACGTGAAGCATTAGAAATCTCGTTCGATCAAAGGTGATTTCTTTTTGGGTGCGATGGTCATTCCTCCGGCCTTGCACCCTTAATTTAAATTTGCTTCTCGTTTTCGTACCGTTGCCCAGCCAATCTCCGATCCGCATCTTACTCACCCCAGTGGCCTTGTCGGGTCCGATCAGGTATTGAACTAAGCCTTTCAGAGACGACCGCATCGCCGTCCCACTTCCATGTTTCCACGGTATTACAAAGTCCATTGCCCGTTTCTTCGGTTACTTGCCCGGTCTGTACCTGCAGTTTTCAATAGTCCGTGCGCGCGGCAGATATTCACTGTATAGAGGAGTTCAATCGATGCGAAAACTCTTAGCCTTGACCGTTCTGACTCTGCTCGTGTCATTGTCAGCAGTGGCCCAGGATTTTCCCAAAGCGGAGATCTTTGGCGGGTACCAGCTCACCCGCCTGGACGGGACGACCCTGAACGGCTGGAACGGCGCTCTTACCGGCAACCTTAATCACTGGTTTGGAGTCACGGCGGACTTCAGTGGCGCCTACACTTCGCAAGGTGGAGTGGACTTCCGCAACTACACATACACCTTCGGTCCGACAGTCGCAGCCCGGGGCAATGAGACCTTCACCCCGTTTGCTCATGCCTTGTTTGGCGGTTCCCACGCTTCCGCCGGTTTCAGTGGATTCTCAGCAAGCGACAACGCCTTCACCATGATTTTCGGCGGCGGCGTGGATGCCAAGTTCTCGCCGCACCTGGCTTTTCGAGTGGCCCAGTTCGACTGGATGTCGTTCCACGCAAATGGAGGCTCGTCCAATAACAATTTCCGCTACTCCGCGGGAATCGTGATTCGCCCATAGTCCTCGGCGATTGAATAGAGGGACAGGAAAAAGAAGGCGGCATTGCTCCGCCCTCAGTTTCTACCCGCCGCTGTTCGCCGCGAGAGATCTTGTGCGCTACTCGCCCATCACCTTCACAATCACCCGTTTGTCCCGCTGGCCGTCGAATTCGGCGTAGAAAATGCGCTGCCAGGTCCCTAAATCGAGCTTCCCGGCGGTGACGGGAACGATCACCTCGTGGTGAATGAGCAGCGCCTTCAGGTGCGAGTCGCCGTTGTCTTCGCCGGTGTCGTGATGTTTGTAGTCTTTGCGGAAGGGGGCCAGCTTTTCCAGCCATTGATCGATGTCTTCGATCAGTCCGCTCTCGTTGTCATTCACATAGACTCCCGCCGTGATGTGCATGGCGGAAACCAGCACCATGCCTTCCTGGACGCTGCTTCTACCCAGAATCTGCTCCATCTGGGGCGTGATGTGCACATAGGCGCGGTGGGAGCGGGTGTGAAATTTCAGATATTCGGTAAGACACTTCATGGTTCATCCCCTTAATAGTTCGTGAAAGCCAGACCAGTTTCGCAGATAATGCTACGGAAATCAGTTTCCCGGAGGTGGGGTGAATACTTCTGGCGACGAACTGCAGGAACTACGGCGGCTGGTAGGCGAACTCACCGCCCGGGTGTTTCGCATTGAGCGCGCGTTGAACCTGCCGTCAGGAGTCGCAGCTGAAGTACCGCGGAGCCAGGCTCCCTCGCCGTATTCATCCGCGGTAGAACCAAAGCCGGCCCCTCCGGCGATGCCGAGTATTCCGCCGAAGCCGGCATCGTTCGTATCAGGAAAGCAGAGCAGTGCGGACCTCGAATCCCGCATCGGTTCGCATTGGCTCAACCGGATCGGCATCGCCGCGGTGTTGATCGGCGTTTCCTACTTTCTCAAATTTGCCTTCGATAACAACTGGATCGGTCCCGCCGGACGCGTCGCCATCGGCCTGCTGGCCGGCATTGCCATCGTGGTCTGGAGCGAGAATTTTCGCCACCGCGGATACCGTATCTTTTCTTACTCGCTGAAGGCGGTCGGCATCGGCGTGCTTTATCTCTCGCTGTACGCTGCCTTCCAAGTCTACAGCCTGATACCCGGCGGCGTGGCTTTCATCATGATGTTCGCGGTAACTGCGGCGACAGCCCTGATGGCCTGGACCCAGGACGCGGAAATTCTGGCGGCCTTCGCCCTCGTCGGCGGATTTACCACGCCTCTGCTGCTCTCCACCGGCCAGAACCGTGAAGTTGCGTTGTTCACCTACGTTGTCCTTCTCGACGCAGGCGCGCTCGCGCTGGTCATCCTGAAACCGTGGCGGCGCTTGTTGCTCTTGAGTTACGCCGGAACACTGCTCCTCTATGTCGGCTGGTATTCCAGCTTCTATGACGTCACGCAGGTGCGGATGACGCTGGGCTTCGCCACGCTGTTCTTCGCGATCTTCGCCGTGGCGCCGTTGCTGGCACGTCCCGCAGACAAAGGATGGCTGTCGGACTCTGTCCCTCCCCTGGTCGCAGTGGTGAACGCAGCCGGATACTTTCTGCAGATTTACGTCATGTTCGAAGAGATCGGCACTAAGGACACGGCGTGGTTTGCGCTGGCCCTCGCGGCCTTGTACATCTTCCTCAGCCGCCAGGCCCGAGCGCGGGCGGGCAGCCCCGAGGCGGCACGAATCGTCGATTTGCTGCATCTCGCTCTGGCCATCGGATTTATCACGGTCGCGATCCCCATCCGTCTGGACGCCCACTGGATCACCATGGGATGGTTTGTGGAAGTGGCGGTGCTGTTATGGGTCGCCGACCGGATTCACTCCGACTTGCTGAATGTCTTCGCCATCGGTGCCCTGCTACTGGGGGTGGGCCGGCTTCTCTTGATTGATAACTTTTACGTCACGCGTCCCATCTTCAATACGCGGATGGCGACCTACGCAGTTGCCATTGCAGTGCTCGGCGCCGTCGCCTGGTATGGCACCCGCCGGAAGGATGAGGCTGCGCGGACCGTTGCCGCAGTTTCCGTGGTGGCCTTGAATCTCCTGGCGCTGATTGCGTTGAGCCGCGAAGTAGCCGACTATTACAGCCGAGAGATGACGAGCTTTCGTCCGCAGGGGCAATGGGACCCTGCGGCATGGACAGACTGGCACCACCTGAAAATCGCCCGTGACTTCACCTACTCCGCCCTGTGGATGGCCTACGGCGCCATGTTGATGGTGGTCGGATTCTGGCGGTGCTCCGCGTTTGTGCGCTGGCAGGCGCTAGTCCTGATCGCTTTCACCATCGGCAAGGTGTTCCTGTACGATGTGTCGGAACTGGACCGCGGCTACCGCATCGTAAGTTTCATCGTGCTGGGCGTGCTGCTACTGGCCATTTCATTTATGTACCAGCGCGATTGGCTCAAGCTGTCCAGTCGCAATGACTCCAAAGGAAGCCCTGCGGGCACATGAGGTCTGCTTTCTGCCTGTTCGCGTTGTTTCTGGCCCTCGGTGCGCCGTTGACCGGAGGGCCTTCCATCTCTTATTTCACCAATGTCCGCGATGTCCACATCTCGCAATCTGAGCAGCAGAACTACTTTGTGGTGGATGAAGAAGTATGGGACCGGGCACGCCCCGATCTGGCCGACCTGCGAATCTATGACGGCGGATCTCAAGTGCAATACGCGCTCAGCGAACAGCGCGGAGGAACGTCCAGCCATGAAACAGCGGCAAAGATTCTCAATCTGGGGAGCGTGGACGGACGCACCCAATTTGACCTGGACATGTCTAATCTGGAGACGGGGGAGATCGGCGAATACGACCGCATCCGTTTGCAGTTGGACGCCAAAGATTTCGTGGTGACGGCATCGCTGGCGGGCAGCAACCGGGTGGACGAGAAGTCCGCTACCCATTTGCCACCGGCGACGCTTTATGACTTCAGCCGCGAGGAACTGGGCTCTAACCCGGTACTGAAGTTGCCGCCTTCGAGCTTTCGCTATGTGCACGTGAAGCTTTCCGCTGGAATCTCTCCTGCGCAAGTCAAGGGCGCATCGGTTTACAACCTGCAGGAAACCAAAGCCCTCTGGACCAGCGTGGGATCATGTGGCGCGCCATCGCAGGCCGCGCGGACAACCGTCATCATCTGCAATTCACCGCTGCGGGCTCCGGTGGACCGGGTCCGCTTTCGGGTAGATCCCAGGCAGGTGAATTTCCGGCGGGCGGTGGTCCTCTCGGATGCAAGCGACCGCCATTACGGAACTGGCGGCGAGATCACGCGCGTAAGAATGAATCGTGGCGGAAGCACGGTGGTCTCGGACGAAATGGATGTCCGAATCGGAGGAGCGAGTTCGGGCCGCTTGCAGGTCACAGTGGACAACGGGGACAACCCGCCATTGTCGATTTTCGGGGTCGAGCTGCTGTCGGTGGAACGACGAGTGTACTTCGATCCGCAAGGCCGATCGCTGCTTAAGCTTTATTACGGCGACGGCAAGCTCGGCGCTCCGGTCTATGATTACGCCCGCTTCTTTAAGGCCGATCCGTCCGCAGCCAGGGCGGAGCTTGGGCCCGGCACCCACAATGAAGCCTATCGCGGGCGTCCGGATGATCGACCCTGGTCGGAGCGTCACAAAGCAGTGCTGTGGATGGCGATGCTGCTGGCGGTGACAGTTCTGGCGGTGTTGGCGATCCGGGGACTAAAAGCAAAAGCTGTGTCATCCTGAGCGGAGTAAGAATTTCGCGAAGCGAAATCTTGCGCAGTCGAAGGCGCCCTATGACAACGCTGCATCGCGGGAACAGGGGGTCCTTCGACTCCGCCGGCGCTTCGCTTTGCGAAGCACCGCCTCCGCTCAGGATGACAAGGGGAAACTCAGCGCATCGACTCTTCGACTTCTGAAATCCAGTTGGGCCGCTTCAGCACTTCGCGTGGCTTGGGGCCGTCGGCTGCGCCCACGATGCCGTCACGCTCCATCAGGTCAATCAGGTGAGCGGCGCGGCCGTAGCCGATGCGCAGGCGGCGTTGCAGCAGGGAAGTGGACGCCTTGCCGAACTCAACGACCAGGCGCACGGCGTCGTTGTAGAGCGGGTCGTTTTCTTCGTCCCCGTCTTCGCCCGCTGGGCCGGCTTCGCCGGGTACGCGTTCGTCCTTGGGGGCCTGCAGGAATTTCTCTTCGTACTCGGCCACGCCTTGCGATTTCCAGAACTCGACTACGGCGGCAATCTCCTTTTCGGTGACAAATGGCGCGTGCAGACGATGCACCCGGGCCGATCCGGAAGGCAGGTACAACATGTCACCTTTGCCCAGCAGCGCCTCGGCGCCGTTGGCATCGAGGATGGTACGCGAGTCCACCTTGGTGGCCACGCGGAAAGAAATGCGGGCAGGGAAGTTGGCCTTGATCAGCCCAGTGATTACATCGACCGACGGGCGCTGCGTTGCCAGCACAAGATGAATGCCTACAGCCCTCGCCATCTGGGCCAGGCGGGTGACGGATTCTTCTACGTTGCCCGAGTCCAACATCATCAGGTCGGCCAACTCGTCGATGATGATAACGATGTAGGGCAACGGCCTATCTTCGGAATCTTCGCCAAAGAGGCTGCGCGTGCCTTCGTCGTCGAACAGCTTGTTGTACTGCTCCATGTTGCGCACGCCTTTTTCGGCCAGGAGCTTCAGGCGGCGCTCCATCTCTCGCACGGCGTTGCGCAACGCATTGGCAGCCAGCTTGGGCTCGGTAATGATGGGCGTAAACAGGTGCGGCACGCCTTCGTAGTTGCCCAACTCCAGCCGCTTGGGATCCACCAGGATCAGCCGTACCTGGTCGGGCGTGGCCTTGTACAGGATGGACATGATCATGGCGTTGATGGCCACGCTCTTGCCCGCGCCGGTCGAGCCCGCGATCAGCAAATGCGGCATGCCGGCGAGATCGGCCGTGACGATGCGTCCGTTGATGTCCTTGCCCAGCGCCAGCGTGAGTTTCGACTTGGTGCCGATGAACTCTGAAGACTCAATGTTCTCGCGCAGCCAGATAATCTCGCGCTCGCGGTTGGGCACCTGAATCCCCACCGTGGATTTGCCCGCCATGCGCTCGATCAGGATGCTCTCAGCCTTCAGCGCCAGGCACAGGTCATCGGTCAGATTGGTAATACGGCTGTATTTGATACCGGCTTCGGGCTTGTATTCGAAAGTAGTGACCACCGGCCCGGGATTGATTTGCGTCACCTGTCCGTGGACATCGAACTCCGAGTATTTTTCCGTCAGCACCTGGGCCAGCAATTTCAGTTCATCGGCATCAATCGCCTGCTGCTCATCAGGACGATGCAGCAGGCTGCTGGGCGGCAACTTGAATCCGCCCGCTGCAATGCGCGGCATGGTCGTCTTCGGCTTGGCTCCGGTGTCGGCCCGCTCCGTGACCTCAACATCCGGAACAATGGCCTCGGGAACGTTTCGCCTGGGCGCTGGTTCGGGATCGTGTTCTTCGCTACGGACGGCCGCAGACATGCGGTCAATACCGGTGGGTCGGACGGGTTCGGCAGCGTGGGCCGAGGCTTGGAGTGGGACAGAGCGCGCTGGAACCAACTGCGCTGTGATGGTGGGCCGGGCAGCGCGCCGCTTCTCCAGTTCCTTCTGCATCTTCCGTTTCGCGCGATCTTCCTGCCAGTCTTTGTAGCGGTTCCAGAGCGCCACCACAAAGGCGAAG
The DNA here is from genome assembly GCA_963758435.1 of Terriglobia bacterium. GTDB lineage: Bacteria > Acidobacteriota > Terriglobia > Terriglobales > Acidobacteriaceae > JAIQFF01. The sequence goes on from CAVWVN010000004.1 coordinate 340,521, forward strand.
CGGGTCGGCGCCCACACTCGCAGGGAAGCGAAAGAGAAGGCGGTGGTGAGATACAGCGCCACAGCCAAAATTGTGGCGCAGACAATATATGCGCCTGCCAGATTCAGGTAGTGAATGAGGACGTCGCCAACGATTCGTCCGGCCAGACCCTCCATGGGAATCACGCCCATCCAGCGCATGTGTCCGGGCATCAGGCCCAACAAGGCAGGGACAAAGACCAGCAGCCAGATCGCCCCCAGCGATTTCGCCACGGGTGATGTGATCCTGCGCGAGCGGAACCAACGCGAGCCCAGCGCTCCCAGGAACACAGGAACCAGGAATGCTCCGATTCCGAAGCCCTGCAGCATCAGGTCAGAAACAATCGCGCCCACCAGGCCGACCCAGTTGCGCGCGGATCGCGAACCGGTCAACACGGAGGCACTGTTAAACGATGGGTCGAGCGGAGAATACGAGGCCAGCGCCAGGAACAGGAGCAGCCCTGAGACACAGAGCACGAACCCGATCAACTCATTGAGACGACGGTTGTTCGTGGGAGCGAAAATCTGTGAGAACTTCATGGGCCGTTTTGGCAGTCGGGTGAAGAGTGAGAACGACTCTTGCATCCCAGACCATCCAGAGCCCAATAATTATGTCAAGAAGCGCGCGTCACGACAATCAGGGAATTGGGAAGAGTATCGAGTTAGTAGCGCCGGCGGGACGCCGGCGCTACTCAACCCGCCAGCCTGGCGGCGAACGCCAGCACCAGAATTCCCGCGACGATGCGATACACGGCGAAGGGCACGAATCCGTGTTTCCGCACCCAGGCGATGAACCACGCTACCGCGGCATAAGCCACTACGAATGACACCACGAACCCAATCGCGAGGACTACCCATCCGTGAGGATCAATCTGCGAGACGCCAATGGGATTTGCGCCCTTCCCGCGAAGCGACTTCAGCAGGTCATAGAGGGTGGCGGCAGCCATGGTAGGGATGGAAAGGAAAAACGAAAACTCGAGCGCCGAAGCCCGCGACATGCCAGCCACCTGCCCGGCCGCAATGGTTGCCATTGATCGTGACGTACCCGGGAAAACTGCCGACAGAATCTGGCAGGCGCCAATCCAGACCGCCTGGCCCACGCTCATGGCTTCCATCTTCCAGGTGTGGATTCGGCTTCCGGGCACAGGCCCGGCCGCTTCTGCCGGGGCATTCATGCCATCGACGATCCACATGACAACTCCACCGATCAGCAAAGAACTACCGATGATGTGGAGGCTCTCCAGATGTTTGCCGATGACCTTGGTCAAGAGAAATGCCGGAATCGCGGTGACGACAAAAGCTATGGCCGTCAGTCCCAGAGGATGGGTCAGTGCATTGCGGTCGCCACTCTCACCCTGGGGAAATGTGGAGAGAAATTTGGCGATCCGGCTGCGAAAGTATACCGGCAGGCAAAGAATGGCGCCGAGCTGAATGACAATGGTGTACATCTTCCAGTAGCCGTCGGACAGACTGATATGGAAGATCGCCTCGGAGATCCGCAAGTGCGCGGTAGAGCTCACCGGCAGAAATTCGGTGAGCCCCTCGATGATTCCCAAGACCACGGACAGCAGGTAGTCGTTCAATCGTCCTCCAGAAAATGGAACAGGACAGTATTGCAGAAGAAGTGGTGGGGCTGAATTGTCAACCCAGACTCTCCGCGGAAACTCAGCGCGGCTTCAACGTTTCACTGTATCGGATCCGTGACAGGGTTCCGCGCTTGTAGTCGGTCAGCCAGACAGAGTCGTGGCCGAAGCGCAGGGAATCGCCACCGAGGCCGACCCACTGCCTGACCACTTTGTTGGTTGTTCCATCGATGACGGTGAGCGGCACTCCGAATACTGTGGCCCAAACGGAGCCTGCTCCCCAGGCAATATCACCGCCAGGGCCGGGGATGCCGACTCGAATAGTGGCAGTTGCCTTTTTGCTTTTCGCATCGACGCGGGTCACGCTGCCGTCTCCCTGGTTCAAGGTCCAAATGGATCCCAGACCGGCAGTCAAGAATCTTGGCTTGGGGCCGACTGGGATTGTGGCCACTACTTCGCCCGTCGCCGCATCGACGGCGGTCAACAGATTCGAGGTCGTGCCGGTGATCCACACCGTGTTCTCGCTGAACCAGGGATTGTAGGAACCTGGTGTGATGGGAATTTTCTGCCTGACCTGGTTGGTCGCGGGGTCAATGCGGACGAGGGTGCCGGCTTTGTCGGCGACAATCCAGACGCTGTCCTGGCTGGCTGTGATCCCGCCCTCGTCCCCCGCGGGGCCCATCGGAAGAATTGCGATGATCCGGTTGGTGGCGGCATCGACGCGCGCAATTGAGTTCGGCTTGCCACATAACGGTGTCCACAGGCTGCCAAAAGCGAAGACCAGGCCAGCGCAAGGATCGCCGGGCATAGGAACGACGGCAATTTCCTTATTGCTTCTGGGATCGATGCGGTGAACCGATGCAGGCTTGGAAGTCGCTACCCAGACTGCATCACTGGTGATCTCCACCCAATCTGCGTTTTCACCAATTTTGAATGTGGCCTCGGGCTTGAGTGCGGAAAATGGATGCTGAACTTCCGGCATCCCCGGTCGCGCATTATTCCAGTCTGTATCTGGGCTTTGCGCTATCCCAGTGTGGGCCGGAAGCATAACGAAAAGGAGGAAGAGACCGGCGTTCACGAGCCGAGCGCGGCCGGCACCCTCGGGCCTCACTGCGTGACGTTTCCGTATGTTGGGATGCCTTGCTCCATCAGGTAGAGCAGCCGCTGGGCGCGGGCTCCCCAGTCCAGAGACATGGTTTGCGACACCGCCTTCTGGGCCAACGCGACTGCCTTGCCTCTCGCCTCTTCCGATTTCTTGGACTCTTCTTCCGTCTTATAGATTTCGATCAGCGTGGACCAGCGCCAGGCCGCGTCATACAACGCCTCCGCCACCGCCGGAGACTGGGGGTGCTCGGTGGCGTATTTTTCGTAAATCTCCGCCTCCTTTACCGGACACTTCGAGCTGCCCTGCCAGTCGCCGCAGAGCTTGTTGTCGATCAAGTGGAAAGCGGCCAGGTCGGCCCACTTGGTCCCGGGAAATTTCTTGATGACCTCTTTCATGTACTTTTCTTCCATGCCTTCGCGCAGGAAAGACTCCCGTTCCCGGGATGAAGGACGCGATGCCACATCCGCTTTCTCCAGTTGCCAGCGGATATCGGCCGAGCGATACATGGCCTCGCCCGCCAGCGGCGAGGTGGGGAAATAATCGGCGACGCGGTAGTAGAGCCGCATCGCATCCTGGGCTGCGCCGTTGCGGCCATGGCGGCGGCTGGCCTGGTCTTCCGAGTCAACCGCCTCGCCAAACAATATCTTGTCGCCGTTCGGGGTGGAGGCCCGCACCACTCCCTTGTCCAGCACCCAACCTGTGACGGTCCGTTCTTCCGTGAGATTGGCTTCGACATGCACCCATTCGCGGCTGGTTTCGAGGACAATGATTTCGCGTCCGCGATCCATCTCCGCCAGCTTCGCTGAACTGGTGTCGGGAGAGAGATAGATTTCAGCCACGCGCACCACGGCGCCACGCTCGTAGGTGGCAGCGGCTGCGGGATTGGCGAATCCGAGCGCGAGCAGACAACCAATAACAAGTAATGCCCCCGAAAGAGTAGCGCCGCCGTCCCGGCGGCTGTCCGGGGGGCGTCTCGCCCGCCGGGTGCGATGCCGTGACACCCTCGAGACATCCGGCGCGCTGCCGGCGTTACGTGACCGGCTCATGCTTTCTCCCTCTCCAATTCCGCCAGCATCCCGGGTTCAACATTTCCGCCGCTGATCACCGCTACGTTCATCGTCGTCTGGGGCAGTTGGTCCCTGTGGAACAGAAACGCCGCCACCGCCACCGCGCCGCTCGGCTCTGCCAAAGTCCTGGGATCGCTGGCCAGGCACCGCATCGCTCTTCGGATTTCGTCTTCGCTCACGGTTACGATGTCATCCACGTAACGCCGGATATGTTCGAAGTTGAGCGGGCCAATGCTCTGCGTGCGCAGCCCGTCCGCCAGGGTCCGCGTAACTTGCTCGGCCGAAGACTCAACAATCTTGCCGGAACGCAAGCTGGCCTGCGCGTCGGCCGCGAGTTCCGGTTCGACGCCGATCACCTTCACCGCAGGCTTGCTCAGCTTGACCGCCGTGGCGATCCCGCTGAGCATGCCCCCGCCGCCGACCGGTGCAATCACGGTTTCCACTTCGGGCAGGTCTTCCAGGATCTCCAATCCCATGGTGCCCTGGCCCGCGATGATCATTTCGTCGTTGTAAGGTGGAACGATTGCGTATCCGTGTTGCGCCGCGAGTTCTTCTGCCTTGGCCTGCCGCTCCGAACTTGCCGGGCCCACCAGTATGATCTCCGCGCCCAGGGCAAGGGTTGCCTCACGCTTGACCGCGGGCGCATTTCCCGGCATCACGATGATCGCCTTCACTCCCAGGGCACGCGCGGCATAAGCCACCCCCTGAGCGTGATTGCCGCTGGAGTAAGTGATCACTCCACGCTGCAGCTCGCCCTTGGGAAGGGACGCGATCTTGTTGTAGGCGCCGCGCAGCTTGAATGAGCCGATGGGCTGCAGATTTTCGGGTTTGAGGAAGAGTTGGCGGCTGTCCTTGAGTTTGTCCGACTGGTGGATGTGAGAAGGAACCAGCTTGGTGCGCACGGCCACGCCGCGCAGGCGAGATTGGGCTTCGCGAATATCGTCGAGAGTGACGATGAGAGTATCTCCATTGTCATCCTGAGCGCGGGGCAAACTGCGCTCCGCGAAGTTTGCGTGGAGTCGAAGGATCCCTACCGTTAGGTACACTGCCGGGAGTAGGGGTCCTTCGACTCCGTGGCTGCTTCGCGAGGCGAATCAGTCACTCCGCTCAGGATGACAATTTCATATTTCCAAGATCACCGGCATGATCAGCGGACGTTTCTGCGTCTGCTTGGAAACGTAGCGCTTCAGATCAGCCCGGATTTTTTCCTTAATCACGCCATAGTCGGCTTTTTCCTCGGCGCTGGAAGCATCAAGTGTCTGCATCACAATCTGCCGGGCGCCATCGTCAAAACCGTCTTCTCCGGGAGAAAAGCCGCGGGTCACGATTTCGGGTGAAGTCTCCACCTTGCCGGTGAGCTTGTTGATGGCAATGATAGGCAGCACAATGCCGTCTTCGCTGAGGTGCCGGCGATCTTTGACAATCAGGTCTTCGACCACGTCAGTCCGCGATCCCGAGTCGATACAAACCCTGCCCACATTCACGCGGCCCGCCTTGCGCGCACCTAGTTCGTCGAACTCGAGGACGTCACCGCTCTCGATCAGAATCACGTTCCCGACCGACCCTTTCATCGCTGCCGCCATCTCCGCGTGCAGCTTCAGTTGCCGGTACTCGCCGTGGATGGGGATGAAATACTTGGGCTTCACCAGGTTGATGATCAGCTTCAATTCTTCCTGGCTGGCGTGGCCGCTGACGTGCACCGGTGGGGACGACCCGTCGTCGTAGATAACGTGCGCCTCGCGCCGGAACAGGTGGTCGATCATGCGATAGATGGCTTTCTCGTTGCCCGGAATGATCCGGGACGAGAGCATCACGGTGTCGCCCTTCTCAATCTTGGCGTGCTTGTGGTTGTCCACCGCGGCGCGGGAGAGCGCCGACATGGGCTCGCCCTGGGTCCCGCTGATCAGCACGCAAACTTTTTCTGGCGGAAAGTTCTTCATCTCGCCGGGATGGATCAGCAGGCCCTCGGGAATCTCGATGTAACCGAGGTCCTCGGCGATCTCGGCGGAATTGTTCATCGAGCGCCCGGCGAACGCCACCTTGCGCCCATGCTGCCACGCCATCTCCACTACCAGTTTGATGCGGTGGATTGAGGATGAAAAGCACGAAATGAACAGCCGCCTCTTGGTGTGCGCGAACACCTCGTCAAATTTCCGCCGCACTGCGCGTTCACTCGGCGTATAGCCCTTGCGTTCCACATTGGTCGAGTCCTGAAACAACGCCAGGACTCCGGTCTTGCCGTACTCGGCAAAGGCGTGCAGATCGAACAGGCGATTGTCGGTGGGCGTGGGATCGACCTTGAAATCACCGGTATGAATGATGACGCCCAGCGGGGTGTGGACGGCCAGCGCCACGCAATCCACCAGGCTATGCGTGACCTGAATGGGATGAATGGTAAATGGCCCAATCTTGAAACCTTCGCCTGGGCGGATCTCGCGCAGGTCGGCGTCGTCGAGCAGGCCGTGTTCTTCCAGCTTGTCTTCCACATAGGCCAGAGTGAACTCGGTTCCCCAGACCGGTACGTTCAATTCGCTGAGAATCCAGGGCAGCGCGCCGATGTGGTCTTCGTGGCCGTGGGTGAGAATGATGCCTTTCACCCGCTGGCGGTTCTCGGTCAGATAGGAAATATCAGGGACAACGATATCGACGCCCAGCAGCTCGGCTTCAGGAAACATCAGGCCGCCGTCGATGACGATGATGTCGTCACCCCAGCGCACGGCCATGCAGTTCATCCCAAACTCGCCCAGGCCCCCGAGGGGTACGATGTGCAATTTTCCAGTTGGCATGCGGTGTATTGATCGTAGCACAAGCCTGACAGACTCAATGTGGGCGCGAGCGTCGGGATCGAGCTGTTTTGGAGGCGCTGCTGGACGTGGGGACAGCCGTCCCCGGCTGTCCGGTCGAGCGCAGCTCGACAGTCTTGCGATGGAGAACTAAGTAGCGGAGCTCCGCTCCGCGGGACAGCCGAGGGCAGCTGTCCCCACGTGGGCTCTGTTAGCCTGACCCGTCAACGGTAATCTTCCCCGCTGGCTATGATCTGCGATATGGTTGAAGCACATGGTTGAGCCGGAGCGGAAAACATGGCTGAGGCGGCGGGTCGAGGACGGCATGCGCCGCGGCTTCCAGCGCGCCTACGAAACCGTTAAGGTGGATCCGTCGAAATTTTTGTTGCAGGTGCGGGCCGCCTACGGCCTTCCGATCAGTAACTTTCAGGGCGTCTATTCGGTCGAGGTCGGCCAGCTTGATGACCTGGCGCACCGGGTGATCCGCAGCGGGATGAAAGTCGCGGCCGCCGAAGGTGCGGGATTCGGATTGGGTGGCCTTATCACCATCGTTCCTGATCTGGGAATCCTGTCGGGCGTGACTTTGCGCACTATTCAGAAACTCAGCCTGCTGTACGGCTTCGAATTCAACACCGAAGAGGAAACCGCGGAACTATGGATTGCCGCCGCCAGCGCGGCAGGCGTGGACATCAGCCGCGAGCTGGTGGAGAAAGAAGTGATTGCCAAGTTCGTGCCCCGCGTCATCCAGCGCATCGCCGCGCAGGCCAGCAGGGAAGTGGTGGAAAAGTGGTCGGGACGGATCATTCCACTGGCCAGCTCGGTGATTGGCGCGGGCTTGAACTATTATTTCGTGCGGGCCTGGGGCGAGCGCGCCCGTTCGCACTTCCGCAGACGCCACATGGAGATACGGGAACAGATGGCTTCAGGGAAGCTGATCGTCGTTTCTGATGCCCCAAAAGCATTGCCGTCTTAGACCGACGAACTACAAGTTTTCCTTTGCGTTCTTTGCGGCCATCTTTGCGTCCTTTGTGGTTAACAGGTTTACTGGCGAAGCGCTTCCCCGCAAAGGACGCAGGGGGAGACGCAAAGTTCGCAAAGCTCCCATGAAAACCTTCAACTGCGCAGCTATTCTGTTCGATCTCGACGGCGTTCTGGTGGACTCCACCGGTTCGGTCACCCGCCAATGGCGGCGGTGGGCAGAGGAGCAGAATCTGGATCCGGACAAGGTGGTAGAGATCGCGCACGGCGTTCGCACCATTGAGATCGTGCGCCGCCTGACGCCTCATCTCGACGCCCAGGCGGAGACTTTAAGACTGGAGAAGCGGGAAGCGGACGATCACGAAGGTGTCTCGGTAATGTCGGGCGCCGCGGAATTGCTCAGTGCCATTCCCCAAGGGCGCTGGTGTGTGGTGACCTCCGGCACTCGCTATCTGGCTACTTCACGCCTGACGCTCGGGAACCTGCCCATGCCGAGAGTGCTGGTGTCTGCCGATGATGTGAACAAGGGCAAGCCCGACCCAGAGCCCTATCTCATCGGAGCAAAACTGCTGGGCGTGAATCCTGCCGAATGCCTGGTGGTCGAAGACGCTCCGGCTGGGATTAGGGCCGCCCATGCCGGAGAAATGAAGGCGATCGGAATCACCAGCACTTTTCTGGAGGCGGAGTTGCAGGAAGCCGATGTGGTGATTCGCAAGTTGTCACAGATCAAAGTCAGTGTGAATGGTGGGAGCAGGCTAACCCTCCGCGTGGAATGAGCAACTGAGGACTCATCTCAGCCACTCTTCCAACTCGATCCCGCGGTCGGTCTTGTCGTCGCGATACTTCACGATCACCGGGGTATAGAGCGAAAGATTCCATTCCGCAGCCTGTCCCTTTTTCACCGCCCGGGACCCGGGCACGACCACGGCGTTTTCCGGAACCTCCAGTGCCTTCTCCTCGGATGCTTTGTAAACCTGGCCGCGCACGATGTCGTAGAGCGGGGTGGACCGGGTCAAGATTGTTCCCGCTCCCAGCACCGCTCGCGCCCGCACCAGCGTCCCTTCATAAACACCGCAATTGCCGCCGACCAGCACATCGTCCTCGATGATGACCGGGGCGGCGTTGATGGGCTCGAGGACCCCGCCAATCTGGGCCGCCGCGCTCAGGTGCACCCGCTTGCCCACCTGGGCGCAGGAACCGACCAGCGCGTGCGAATCCACCATGGTACCTTCGTCCACATACGCGCCCACGTTGATAAACATGGGCGGCATGCAGATCACCGAAGGCGCGACGTAAGCGCCCTCCCGCACCGACGATCCGCCCGGAACCACACGCACTTTGTCAGTCGCGGCGAACTGCCGGGCGGGAAACGTGTCTTTGTCCACGAAGGAGAGAGTCGCGTCGCCCATCTTTGTGAGTTCGCCCAGGCGAAAGCCCAGCAGGATGCCTTGCTTCACCCAGGCATTGACTCTCCATTCGCCGTTAAGTTTTTCGGCGGCGCGAATCTTGCCTAGGGTGAGTTGCTCGCGGAATTCGAGAAAAGTTGTACGCGCGTCGGGATTGCGTTCCACCTCGCCCAGGGTGGCGAGACGCTCGATGGCAGATTGCAGGGAGGGCATGAGAAGGGAAGTATAGAAGAAAGGATTTCAGATTGCAGATTTTAGATGGCAGATTGAAGATTGCAGACCAGCGCTGCCGTCGTCCGCCCAGACCCAGAGCCTTCAATCTGCAATCCAAAATCTGCAATCTGAAATCAAATGCACTTGCACTCGCTCCGAATCAGCACGCCCGCCATGTGCTGAGAGGCCTCGCGCGCCTCGGATAGAGTCGGGTACGGGCCATGCCAGCGGGCATGGTTGGAATCGTGCCCGACAGGGCGTCCCTTGCCGTGATTGCACTGCCCGCAACTGGAGCGGTGCAGCACGATCTTGTGCGGCCCGGCTAGCCAGTTTTCATAAACGTAGAAATCAGTCGATTCCGCTGCGGCTGCGGCCGGCTTGCTGATCACCCCCGCTTCGGCGGCGATCTTTTGCAGCTTGGACCGGGTATCGCGGCGCATGGGCAGCATGGGAGGCCGGTACACCTCTTCGATCTTGCCCATCATGGCGAGCACGGCCTTCACCGGCATCGGATTGGACTCGATAAAGTTCGCCAGCATCAGCGGCAGATATTTACGGTGAATGCGGCGGGCGGTGTCCCAGTCATTGCTGAGAGCGGCGCGAGTCATTTCCGCCATCTCGCGCGGAATCTCGTTGGAAGCCACTGAAATGATTCCCACGCCTCCCAGCGCAATGAGGGGCAGGGTGACGGCATCATCGCCCGATAACACCCCAAAGTGCTCGGGAACGACGTTGCAGACTTCAGCCATTTGACTGATGTTGCCGCTGGCCTCCTTGACGCCCGCGATGTTCGGGACCTCGGCCAGTCGCGCCAGCGTGCCAGGCTCAATGTTCGCGCCGGTCCGTCCGGGGACATTGTAGAGAATGATCGGCTTGTCCACGGCTTCCGCGATGGTGCGAAAGTGTCGGTACTGCCCTTCCTGCGTCGGCTTGTTGTAGTAGGGCGACGCCGTCAGGATGCCATTGACCCCGGGCCGCGCCGCCGCTTCTTTGGCCTTGCTGACGGCATCCTGAGTCGAATTCGAGGTGGCGCCGGCCACGATCGGTACTCGCCCGGCAGCTACTTCCACCGTGATATCGATGACCTGCAGCCATTCTTCGTGAGAGAGAGTCGGCGTCTCGCCGGTGGTGCCACAGGGAACCAGAAAGTCGATGCCCGACTCCACCTGCCACGCGACCAGGTTGCGCAGGGCCGTCTCGTCGATGGAGCCGTCCTGCTTGAATGGAGTGACCAATGCCGTACCGCAGCCACGGAATTGCATGAGATAAAGATAACGCTAATCAGGCTGTGGACGAAACTTGTTCCGGACATTAAGAAGCCGAGCTTGGCTCGGCTGGGCGGGTGAGGGCATATCGCGAAATACGTGGGGACAGCCGCCCTCGGCTGTCCGGCCGAGCGAAGCTCGGCTTTCTACGTCTCTCGCCAGACATCCTTGAAGTCAAAAAAGCCGTTTTTCCCAGCCAGCCATTCCGCGGCCCGCACTGCGCCCTCGGCAAATCCCCGGCGCGACTTGGAATCGTGGCATAAGTAAATCGTGTCGTTAGGTGAATCCAGCACGATCTCGTGCATGCCGACCACATCGCCCTCGCGGAACGAAGTGATTTCCACTTCTCGACCCGAGGCATCGCGGATGATTTTCTGCAGAGTGACCGCGGTTCCCGAAGGAGCGTCCTTCTTCTGGGCATGATGGCGCTCGAAGATTTGGCCGGAATATTGATGCTGCAGGATTCCTGCCGCGGTACGTGCGGCCTCGAAAAGCAGGTTGATGCCGATGGAAAAATTGGCGCCATACAGAAAACCAGACCCATTCTTGTCGACTAACCCGCGAACTTTGTCCAGATCGCCATACCAGCCCGTGGTCCCGACCACCATGTTTTTCCCGGCGCTAACGCAAGCCTCGATATTTTCCAGGACAGCCTGCGGGACTGTGAAATCGATCACGGCATCGATATCGCGCAGTTTTTCGGTGGTGAGCGCGGCCGCTCCGGGATTATCCGCTGCGCACAGCAATGTAATGTCGTGGCCGCGCTCCCGCGCTACTTCCGCGACCAGGGAGCCGGTCTTGCCGCGTCCTAGGATGAGCAGCTTCACAAATGGTTCCTCGAGGTTCTGCGCTCCCGCCAGCGAGCCCCGGCGGCTGGGGCCGCTCGGTTACGGGCTTTTATGGCACGACTGAAGTCGTGCCCTCCCACAAACCCATCTTGCACCACGAAACGAGAGCTCCTTCCACAGAGCCCAATCGGGTCGCGCTTCCTCCTCCGCTCCTACGCGAAAACCTCCGGGTCCAGATCCGAAAAGAATGTCTTATGTAGCCGCTGCACGACGTCGGAGACCACGTCTTCTTCTACCACAAATGTCAGATTGATCTCGGAAGCGCCTTGCGAAATCATGCGGATTTTGACGTCCGCGAGTTCGCCGAATACGCGCGCCGCAATGCCGGGAGTGTCGCGCAAATTCTCGCCCACCAGGCAGACGATGGCCTTGCGTCCTTCATATTTTACGTCCGCCAGTTTGGCCAGGTCGGCGGCTAACGGGGGAATGGATTCGTTCGAGTCCACGGTGAGGGATACGCTCACTTCCGAAGTGGAGACCACGTCCACAGCCACGCGATGCCGGTCAAAGGCGGCAAAAATCGAGCTGAGAAAACCGTGCGCCAGCTGCATGCGGGGAGCGGCCACATCCACAATCGTTATGCGCTTTTTCACTGCGATGGCCTTGAAGGAATTCCGGCAACGTGGCGCGCGGGCGGTGATGCGCGTGCCTTCGCACTCGGGATTGCCAGAGTTCAGGATGTACACCGGAATGTTTTTCTGCACCGCGGGCAGCACAGTAGCCGGGTGCAGGACCTTGGCGCCGAAGTAGGCCAGTTCGGCTGCCTCGTCGAAGCTGATGACCTTTATGCGGCGCGCGTCCGCGCTCATGCGCGGGTCGGTGGTCATCATGCCATCCACATCGGTCCATATCTCGATGCGCTCGGCACCCAGACCAGCGCCCGCGATGGCTGCCGAATAGTCTGACCCGCCGCGGCCAATAGTGGTTGTGATACCGGCCTTGGATGAGCCGATGAACCCTCCCATCACCGGAACTTTGCCGCCCGCCACCAGGGGCGCGACTTTGCTCTGCAATTTCTGATTGGTTTCTTCGAACAGGGGAGCGGCGCGCATGTGAGCGCTGTCGGTCACCAGCCAGTCGCGTGAATCCACCAGCGCGGATGTCATTCCCAGCGCCGAGAAGGCCGCCGCCACAATCTTGCTGGATAGTATTTCCCCGAACGCGGAGACGTAGTCGGTGGTGCGCGGCGTCAGTTCGCCCACGGCCGCGATGCCGCGCAGCAATTCCTCCAGCGTCTCGAAGTCAGCGCCCAGGTCGGAATGAAACTGGGTGAAGAGCGCCGTGCCCAACAGTTCTCCGGCGGTGTTGTAGTGCCGCTCCTGCAGGGCCCGGCAGAGTTTGAGGGCAGTCTTGCGATCGCCGGCTCCCGCGGCGCGTGCCATAGCCAGGAGCTGGTCGGTAACCTTGGCCATTGCGCTGACTACCACTACCGGCTTTTGCTCCAGACGGCCCTTCACGATCGCGCCCGCCCGCTCAATCGCCTTGGCGTCCTGCACCGAGGTCCCGCCGAACTTCATGACGATCATCGGGGTAGACCCCTCAGGCAGGAAGAAGACAGGGTGGAGCCGGGCTTTAGTCCTGCAATGAAAGCCAGGAGATGTACACGAGCTCTAGCCCGTGTAGTTCTTAGGAACAATTCACCCCCAGTGGCTAAAGCCGCCATAGAATTAAGATCTAAATGCAGGGCTGAAGCCCTGCTCCACCCTCAGGCCGCGGTGTTCACTCGAGATAGCCCTGCACCTTCAGTAACTCCGCGTTCAGCAGCGCTGCCCCTGCCGCTCCGCGAATCGTATTGTGCGAGAGCACGGTGAACTTCCAGTCCAGCACGCCACAGGGGCGCAGCCGGCCCACCGTCGTCGTCATTCCATTTCCGGCTTCGACATCGAGGCGCGGCTGGGGACGATCGCTGGGGGTCAAGTACCGCACCGGCTGCTCCGGCGCGCTGGGTAGCTTCAACTCTTGCGGCAGGCTGCGGAACTCATTCCAGATTTTTATGATCTCTTCCGGCTTCGCCTTCTGCTTCAGCTTCACCGAGACGGATTCGGTATGGCCGTCCTCGACTGCGACACGGTTGCACTGGGCGCTCATGCCGAACGAGCCCATCACGATGCCCGCGCCATTCAGCTTGCCCAGCAGCTTGCGGGTTTCTTCTTCCATCTTTTCTTCTTCTTTGGAGATGTACGGAATTACGTTGCCCAGAATATCGAGCGAAGCCACTCCGGGATAGCCCGCGCCGCTCACCGCTTGCATGGTGACCGCCATCACCGTGTCGAGGCCAAACGCATGCTGCAGCGGGGCCAGCGCAATGACCAGTCCAATCGCCGAACAATTTGGATTCGTGACCACGAACCCGCCTGACTTCTTGCGCCATGCCTGGCATTCCAGCAGCTTGACGTGATCATGATTCACTTCCGGAATCACCAGGGGCACATCCTGTTGCATGCGCAGCGCGCTGGAGTTGGTGATCACGGCGCACCCGGCATCGGCGAAGCGAGGTTCCATCTCGGCCGCGATGGAGGCATCGAGCGCGGCAAAAATAACTTTGGGCGCGCCCTCAGGGGTGGCGGGAGCGACTCGCATTCCGGCTACCCGCGCGGGAATTGCCGTCTTAAGTTTCCAGCGCGCAGCCTCCGCGTAGGGACGGCCCTCCGAGCGGTCCGAGGCCGCCAGCCAAGCCACTTCGAACCAGGGATGGTGCTCCAGCATCTGTACAAAGCGCTGCCCGACAATACCGGTGGCACCCAGGATTCCGACAGGAATTTTTGCAGTCATAAGGGTTTCTTGGGATTTTACAACACGGGCGGCTTACTCCTGAGCTCCGGCAGACGGAAGTATTACCTGACAAGTGTCAATGTCAACTGTCAGTCACTGCCACGAACCACGCGGGGACAGCCGCCCCGGCTGTCCGGTCGAGCGCAGCTCGACTGGGTCTTTCGGATGGAGGGGAAACCATAAGCGGAGGCTCCGCCGGACAGCCGAGGGCGGCTGTCCCCCACGCGGGTTCTAGGTTCTGGGAGTGATCTCGGAGCCAAATGAATATTCGTTCAGCGGCCCGAAGCGCTTTTTCTCGGCATAAAGGCGCCAGCGCCGCCACACGATGCGCAGGCTGGCCATGATGGGGATGGATAGGTAAATGCCGAGAACACCCGCGATCTCGCCTCCGGCCAGCACCCCGAAGATAGCCGCCAGCGGGTGCAGCTCCATGCTTTGCCCCATGACGCGCGGCGAAATTACGTAGTCCTGCACGAGGCGCCAGGCCCCGAGAAAGGTCAACAGGATGAGCCAGTGGGGATAGCTCATCAGCATAGAAACCCCGAAGATGACGGCCGCGGCGACCAGAGGCCCCACCACCGGGATGAATTCCAGCAGCCCGCCGGCGGTGCCGAGCACCAGCGCGTAAGGGACCCCAGCCAGTTCCAGGAACGCCAGATAGGCGACGAACGAAAATGCCGCCAGGGTCAACTGGGCACGGATGAACTGCGCCAGCATCTGGTTGAGATCGCCCAGCACCCCCTCCAGAAATTCGCGCTGGGGTCGGGAATGTATGAACGAGAGCAGCACTTCGCCGAAAGAGCGCCCGTCCTTGAGAAAGAACGCCGCCAGAATGGGCACGACCATTAGCAGCCAGGCTTCCTTGGCCACGTCAGCCACCCGCAGGCCGATACGCTGGGCCAGGCCGAGCAGGTCATTGCGGTGGTTGGCCAGAAGCGTGGAGAGTTGCACGCGCGTATGCACGCTCCACCCCTGCTCCTTGCCGATCTGTTCGGCAATCTGGCCGGAACTGACGGTTTCCAGAAGCTTGGGCAGGGCCTCACTCAAACGCTGACCCTGGCGCGCAATTTTTGGTCCCACGACGAAGAAGAAAGTGATCAGCAGGATCACCAGCAGGAGATAAATCAGCCCAATCGCCCGTCCCCGGCCGCGCACCCATTTTTCCACGCGGGAAACAGCCGGGTCCACCAGGTAGGCAAAGAAAACCGCAAACAGGAACGCAATCAGGGTGCGGCGGGCAATGTAGAGAAAGCCGAGCCCCAGTGCGAACAGCAGCACCGTGAACAGGACCCGTGACGTACGTGCGTCGATCAGGGACATGGAAAGGGGTAAGTATTTAGTCGCGCACTACTTCCGTATTGTCGCTGGGCACCAGAATGCGTATCAGCTTGAACTGATCATCGAGCCACAGCGACCAGTCTCCGGCATCGCTCTTGAGCAAAAAGTGATTGAGATCCCGCTCCACCCCATGCACCGGAGTCTTCTCTTTCCCGGTGAAGGCCATGCTCACCAACAGCGAAGAGCGCTGGTGCGGATTGATGGCGCCAAATTTTACCTGCTGGTTCTGCGGACACGCCACCTGCCCTTTGTCCTGGCGACAACCGGTGGCCAGATATTTCCACACCAGAATTTCCCGGTGGATAAAGAAATAGTCGTCGAGAACACTGGTTGAAAGCGGCAGCAGGAAGGGATGCTCCTCCTCCTTGTCCTGTGGATTGTTTGCGGAGCGTTCAATCAAGAGATTGTCGTTGGGCGTGATCACGGCTCTCGCTTTTCCCGGGCTAAGTTCTTTCCACTCGTACTTCCGAAGGTCGCCGTTCGCGGCCAGTTGCAATTCTGAGGACTGCACGGCGCTGTCACTGGCTGCTTCGGTTTTGAATTCGGAAGTCGCAACGCTCCCGGAGGCGTTCTCCTGAATGGAAAACTTTTCAGTAGCAACTCTTCGTCCATTCATGAAAACGCCGAAGGAACCCGTGTCTACACTCTGGTATGCAGGTTCCTTGTCCTTGCGCGGTGCCGCCAGGGCCGCCGAGGCTACCAGAAGCCACCAGATCCCCACCATCCGAGCCGTTCTCACCTTCACGTTCGCACTCCTTCGAAAATGCGGGTTAAGGAACAAAACCGGCCCCAACCGACTGAGGGCCCCTATCGAAGTCCCAGGCTTTCCATCACTTCCGCCGCTACCCGGTCCACATCTCTGCCCGCAGTGTCGATCCGCAACCCGGCCTTCAAATAGCAGGGCCGGCGGGTCTCATACAATCGGCGAAACTCGTCCAGGTCCCCGCGCAAGGGACGTTCCACCTGCTGCTGGCGGCAGCGGCGGAACAACTCTTCCACCGGGGCGTCCAGAA
This sequence comes from Terriglobia bacterium, assembly GCA_963758435.1. GTDB lineage: Bacteria > Acidobacteriota > Terriglobia > Terriglobales > Acidobacteriaceae > JAIQFF01. The sequence goes on from CAVWVN010000004.1 coordinate 356,909, forward strand.
AAATGGTTGAAAGGCCGGCCCCTTCAAGCAAAGCCACGTTATTCGCCTGCGCGAAAGCACCACCCCCTACGGCAACTACCCTTGGGGAGGCATCCAGTTCCGTAATCAGCGAACCCAGTGCCGCATTCTCCAACTGGCGGAAGGCGGCTTCGCCGGACTGCCGAAAAATCTCCTCGATGGACCGCTGTTCCTGAGCCTGGATGCGCTCGTCCAGATCTTCAAAAGGCCAGCCTAGCCTCCGGCTGAGAGCGGCCCCGACACTGCTCTTGCCCGCACCCATGAAGCCCACCAGAACGATGGCCCGCACCCCGGAGACAAACGCAAGCTTGGTGCTGTCGGACGTCCCGCCTGGTCGAGTGCTCATGTAGGCAAATCGCGAGGCCATCCAACCGCCCCGCCAGCCTCTCACTGTCGCTTGGGTTTTAGCGCTTCTTGAGGTGAATTTTACCACTGAAGGAAAACAACCGGACCGAAGATGCTGCCTTGTTCATCGTACCTGCGAAGGCACTCCCTGCCTTGACCACGAAGGGGGTGTGTTTGGGTTCCAGGAGAAAGTCGTTCTCCACTTTGCCCCGGACCGAGCGCGCGGTCACGTCAAATGAGGCATCGAGGGGAGCGCAGGCTTCGATGTCTCCGCTGTGACTGGTCAGCATGTACTCGCCGCTGCGGCCAAAATCGCCCTCATAGAGAATCTTTCCGCTGGTTGAGTTTACCTGTACCAGCGGCCCGTCCACGGAATTCAGCACCACGTCGCCGCTGACGGATGTGACTTCCACGTGTCCGTTGCGAATATTGTTCAACGTCACCGAACCGTTCAGGGTACGGACGTGCACGTGCGCATTGCTGATGTCGCGCACCTCCACATTGGCCTGGCTTCCTTCCAGAGTCACGTCGCCGTGCAGCCCCTCGGCACGCAAAAGGCCGGTGGAGGAGCGCAGCGTAACGCTGGCATCAGCCGGAACCGATACTTCGTAGTCCACGCGGCCGGCGTCGGCATCGGTCTGAGAAAGAAGGTGGGTGAGAATGTCCACGCGGCTGCCACTCTGGGTGTGGTCAACCTCGACCTGGTCAGAGTGAAGGACGGCGGTCACCATAACCTGATTGCCCACGCCGGGCTTCACCGAAATGGGTCCGTACTGATTGGTCACCGAGATGACGGACCTGGGGCCTACTGTAAAGCGGAATTCCTTGCGAACCTCGGCAGAAGCGCAAATTGCCGTCGCCAGAATCACGACCGAAACCAGTTGTGTGCGCCGCGGTATCGCCATAGTTTTCTCTCTCACAGTCTCGCTGCCAGGTTCGCTGCGACTATGAGCCTATCCGGAACTGCCGATCGCCCCTGCCCTGGGCCGGCCTACGGCTAGGGCAGGGAACGGTCCAAAGCCATTTCGTAAACCGCCGCGCGTTGTTCGTAGGCGTCCATCACGATCTGCTGCGCTTCCTCATCGTTGGGGTCAGCTTGGGCGGATTCCTCGGCATCGCGAATGTACGCATTCACATTCTGCAAATTGGAAGCATACTGCGCCCGCATGGCCGGTGAGCGCGAAGCCACCGCCGCCAGTAATTGCTGGTCCTCAGTGCTATTTACTGCAGGCGGGCCTTTGACTGTCTGAGGGTCGGACACCGAGGCGGGGGCAGTGGCCGTCAACTGCGGCGTCGATGGGGGGGCGTTTGATCCACGTTGATAAACCCCGATCGCAAATGCCACCAGGGCAAGCGCCGCTACCGGTGCCAGCCATGCCCCCAGGTTCCACGGTCGCGAGATAGGCGGGACCAGCATTGGTCCGCGCTGCGGTTCATGAATAACACCTTCGCGCCGCAATTCGATCTCAATCGAGTTCCACACTCGCGGACTGGGCTCAGCCAGCTCTCGCAGCTGCCGGGCCTCACGAGCAACCAGGTCGAGGTCCGCCAGCAGACCCGAGCACATGGGGCAGGACCTCAAGTGCTCTTCCTGCTCCACCGTCCTGCCGCCCCCAAACGCCTCCGGCAAAATCTCCTGAAACTCTGTGCAGTTCATACTTCATCTCCCCCAATTACCGCTCTCTACCGCCCTCCCATCGCTCACCACGGCTTAGTGGCCTTTTCGGCTCTGCTCGTCTTGAGCGATTCGCGCAATTTCATGCGCGCCTTGTGGAGCTGAGATTTGCTGTTCCCGATGGAGCATCCCACCATCGCGGCAATCTCGTTGTGTTCGTATCCTTCTACGTCATGCAATACAAAAATCCTTCTATAGCCCGGCGGCAGCGCGTCCACCGCCCGTTGCAATCGCAGACGGTCAATCGAACCTGACAGGACCGGGTCTTGCGCGCCCAGTTCCTTCTTCGGGGCCTCCTCCTCGCTCTCCAGTGTTTCTTCGAGCGGGATCACGGGGAGGCTTTTCTTACGCAACTGCATCAGGACAACGTTTACCGCCATCCGGTGCAGCCACGTTGAAAAGGCCGATTCGCCTCGAAAAGTGGCAATCTTGCGAAACAACTGCAGAAAAGCTTCCTGAGTCAGATCCTCTGCTTCCGCCGTGTTTGCGGTCATGCGGAGACATAGCGAATAAACGCGCCGCTTATGCAGGTTGTACAGATGCTGGAAAGCTTCTGCATCTCCCTGTTTGGCACGTTCGATTGCGGCTGCTTCTGAAAGCTTGTCGCCCTGTAGTTTTTTCGCGTCCGTCAAGTCGCCTTTGCGGCCGCACTAATTCAGATGCGGCGTAACTGTCTTTTCGTTGTACTGCTTGCAGGGTTGCGGATGGCCTAAGCTCAGGTTCGAACCAGGGTCGTCGTGTCCGGCCTCTTAGCCTCACGGTTCGGGATGACCTTTGTAACCATGTAGCAGCCTATCGGGGAGAGGCAAACCCCGTCAACTATGGCTCTTTGTACCTATGATTCTTGGTAGCCCTTTTGGTTTCAATGTGTGGGACGGACACTCCTGTCCGTCGCCTTTGACTTTAGATTTTTGACTCTAGATTTTGACTCTGGATTTTGACTTGGCGGAGTGACCACTGGCCGATTTGCGCGCCCAACCCAAGCGGGTCCCGCCGGCATCTTATGCCTTGCTTACCCGCCTGCACCGCTCCTGCAGCAGTTCTGTTCCCGTGGCGAATGCTCTGAGGAAAGAGTGTGTGTGAGCAAGAGAAGACCGAACCAGGAGGAATACAACGGATGAGACGCTTCATTTTTCTGCTCGTGCTGAGTTGCGGCTTGGCCCTGCCGTCGGTGGTCATGGCGCAGGACTCTGACCATGGCGAAGTGGGAGTCTTCGCGGACTATCTAAACCTTAGTACAACTGATCCTCACATCAACTTCGTCGGCGTCGGGGGGCGTGCCGCCTTCAACGTACATCCCAACGTGCAGCTGGAAGCCGAGATGTCCTATGACTTCAAGCGCAACTTCACCAGCACATTCTCCGACGGGTCACCACCCAGTTTGTGGATACGCGTCTGCGTCCGCTGACCGCCCTGTTTGGGCCCAAATTCCAGACCAGTTCGGGGCCCTTCCGGGCCTACGTGACCGGCAGACTCGGCTTCATCAACTTCACCGTTTCCGATCAGAACGCCCCCTCGGGCTTTGTAGGGGCTCTGGGAGCAGTTCAGACCGGGGACACTCGTTTCGCCATGTATCCCGGCGGCGGGGTGGAGGGTTTCTGGGGGCCTATCGGATTGCGCCTGGAGGCGGGGGACGAGATTTACTTTGATAACGGAACTCATAATAACCTGAAAGTAACCTTTGGTCCGGCTTTCCGCTTCTAGGACGGAGCCAGATCGGTGCCGGCGGCAGCCTTCTCAGGCTGCCGTTTTATTCTTCCCAAAACTCTCACAAAGGATAGATACCAAACCGCATACGTGGTAGAGTGGTGCCCTTTGCTGCCCCGCGAGGGCCGCCCCATCTGATTCCGAGAGGAGTCGTCCATGCCGTCGATCTATGATCTCGTAAGAGACCGCCGGGTCTATTCGATCGAAGCCGACCGCAGCGTTCTGGAGGGCGCGCGCTTCATGATGGAGCATCGCATCGGGGCACTGCCCGTCCTGCGCAACGGCGAACTGGTGGGCATCTTTTCCGAGCGCGACATTATGAACCGCGTCGTGGCCGCCGGACGCCTGCCTGGAACCACCCGAATCTCCGAGGTCATGACGGCCAATCCCAAGGCGGTCAGCGTCGAAGAAACCGTAGAAAACTGTTTGTACCTTATGAGGGAATTTGGCTTTCGCCATTTGCCCATTGTGGATGGCAAGGAACTGAAAGGGCTGGTCTCTTCCCGCGACATTCTGCTGCGTTACATTGCCCAGAAAGAAGCCGAGCAAGGGCGCATGGCGGTATGACGCAGATAGGTGTGGGTCGGACACTCCTGTCCGACGCTTTTGACTTTGACTTTAGTTCCATTGCCCAACAGCGACCAAAACCAACTTCAAGAGCGTCGGACAGGAGTGTCCGACCCACACGTTTTTCAGGTCGAGCCAACGTTTTGCAAACCTCATGACTGACTCAATCGCAGCCTTGAATATCAAGCGATTCAATCGTGCCCTTGTCATTGTTCTCTTAGTCCTGGGGTTGGGCGCCGCAAGCATCAGGACTTACGCCGCCGAAGCCAGCAAAGCGGCGCCGGAGTCGGGGTTCGGCCCAATCCTCACATACATATCCTCAGGTTGGGACACGTTGACCCGCTCCATGACCGATTGCCAAACCGTGGTCGATCCCAAGTTGACCGAGGCCTCTGTCCTGTACCTGCCAGCGGATTTTCCCCCTCCCCCGGCAGTGCAAGACTTGCAGAAGCGCTGCAAGGTGCAAGTCCGTCCTCTGCCTGCTGTTATTACCGCCCCCGGACAGATGGATCCCAGCAAAATCGCTCCCGGCCTGTTGTACCTCGAAAACAAGTACGTGGTTCCTGGCGGCCGTTTCAACGAAATGTACGGATGGGACAGCTACTTCATCATCCTCGGACTGGTGCGCGCCGGCCGCCTTGGCCTTGCCCGCGGCATGGTGGACAACTTTTTTTTTGAGATCGAACACTACGGCACCATTCTGAATGCGAATCGCGCCTACTACCTCACCCGCTCGCAGCCACCATTCCTTACCTCGATGATCATGGCGGTGTATGAGGCCGACAAGGCGGCCGGTCACGAAAACCATGGCTGGCTGGAGAAGGCGTACGCCTATGCCAGCAAGGACTATGAGACCTGGAACCGGGATCCGCACCTCGCCGGGTCCACCGGCCTTTCGCGCTACTACGATTTCGGAAATGGTCCGGCTCCCGAGAGCTTGAAGGACGAGGCGGGAAGCTATCGCAAAGTTGCGAGTTACTTCCTGCTGCACCCGCAGGTTGGGCGCAACTATTTGGCTGAGAATATCGGCGACGATGACACGGGGGTGGGCTTTCGCTTCTCGATGCAGGTCTGTGATTCGGCAACCACCATGGCAAAGCCGGAGTGTGAACCCGCGCGGAAGATTTCGCTGACTCCCGATTATTACAAGGGCGACCGCTCCATGCGGGAATCGGGATTCGACATTTCTTTTCGCTTTGGTCCGTATGGCGCCGCGACCCATCATTACGCTCCGGTCTGCCTGAACAGCTTGCTCTATAAGACTGAAAGAGACTTGCAAGCCATAGCCGAAATCCTCGGGCGCAACGAGGAAGCGCAGAAATGGTCGCAGCGGGCGGAGGCGAGGAAGCAAAGGATCCAGAAATATCTATGGGACCCGGCCCGCCGGTTGTTCTTCGATTACGACTTCGAAACCGGAGTGCGCTCCTCCTACGAATACATAACCACTTTCTATCCCTTGTGGGCTGGACTGGCCACGCCGGAGCAGGCCCAGGAACTGGTCCGCAACCTGGGAATTTTCGAGCAGCCCGGCGGACTGGCCATGAGCAGCAACTTTGCTGACGTGCAGTGGGATTATCCCTACGGTTGGGCCCCCACACAGATGATCGCCATCGAAGGCTTGCGGCGTTATGGCTTCAACCACGACGCCGATCGGATTTCCTACAATTTCCTGGGCACCATCGCGGAGAACTTTCGCCGTGACGGGACCATCCGTGAGAAGTACAACGTTGTGACTCGTTCTTCGGAGTCAGGCGTGCACGCCGGGTATCAGCAGAACGTGATCGGTTTTGGCTGGACCAACGCCGCCTTCCTGGTGTTCCTGCACGAATTGCCGAAAGAGATGGCGGAGCGTCTGGCCAAAGAGCAGCAATAAAAGTGTGGGTCGGACACTCCTGTCCGACGCTTTTGATTCTGATTTTGTTCGTAAGTTGTTATCAGAGTCAAAGTCAAAAGCGTCGGACAGGAGTGTCCGACCCACACTTGCCTACGGCTTGCTCGCTTCACTCTCCTGCAACTGCTCAGCGATCTTCAACTCCCGCTCCGCATCTTCATTCCGGCCCATGTCGCGATAGGCCTGACCCAGCAGATGATGCGTGACGGAATTATTGGGATCCATGCCCAAAGCGTGCTGTAAGGCCCTCACCGAGAGTTCGGTTTCCCCTTTCTTCTGTAAGACCTTACCCATAAGAATATAAGGTCCGGTTGAAGTTGCATCCAGCCAGATGGAGCGCTGCAGCAAGCGCTCGGCGTCGTCAAACTTCTGGATGCGGGAGTAGGCGTCGGCCAGCTTGTAGTAGGTAGGCGCGTGGCCGGGGTTGAGGGCGAGTTCCTGCTGGAAATCGCTGATGGCCTCCGGAATCCGCGATTTGTACAGGTGAAGCTCTCCCAAAAAGAAATGGGCCAACGGCAGCCTGGGGTCGAGAGCGATGGCTTTCTGGGCATACTCCTCGGCGATGGGGTCAAATTCCTGGCGGAGCAGCATGCGCGCCGTAAACAGGTAGCTGGCGGCAGAGTCCGGCGGGACCGCGAACATTCTGGCGAAGGCGGTTCGCGCCTGCGGGTAGTCTTTCGCCTGGATGTAGCACAATCCCAAAATATAGGTGGCATCCACATTGGCGCGCGGATACCAGGCCTGGACCTTTTCCAGCAGCGGGATGGCTTCACTGGGCCGTCCGGAAAGGTAGTAGGAGAGCCCGAGCAACTGGATCGCCTCCTTATTCTGTGGATCTTCTGCCATGGCCTGTTTGAACGATTCGATTGCCTTGATGTAATCGCCCTTCTTGTAATAAGCGGTGCCCAGTTCGTGGGACAAGCCTTTTAGCCCAGGATTCTTCGCAGCCAAATCCGAAAGTTGCGCCACCGCCTCCTCGTACTTGCCCTGTTGCAGTAGCGTCCGCGCCGCAGCGAAGTCGGGATTTGGTTTGCTCGCCTGGGTGGGAGCCGGCTGTGGAGTGGGTGCGGACTGGGCAAGACCTGGAATAGAGATGGCGAGCAGTAGCAGGGCGATATCTCTACAGTTTTGCGAGCGCATAGTGGCCAACTGAACAAGTATACTCACGCCCGGCTCCTTGAAAGCCGCGCTTAGCCGAATGAGAGATGCCGGTCAGAAAGTCATTCTTAGTTTGCAAAAATCACTGCGTAATGTGAACTTTCGCCACTCCGATGTACTTGTCGGCAGCGCCGTAATAGAAGTAATAATGTTTACCCACCCTGGCCATACCCTCGACAAAGACCACATTGGGGACCTGGCCAACCTTTTCCCAATCTTTCTCGGGAAAGAAGACCGGCTGCTCCGATCGCCAAAGCAGACGGCGGGGATCGCCACGGTCAAATACGGCGATGGCGGTGCGATAAACGAGCTTGTCGTCGGCGGCGTTGTAGATCATCACGATGCCGTCTTTGGTCACGATCGGCGAGGGGCCAGGTTCGACCACCCGGGAATCGAAGTGACCGGGGCGGCGCGGCAACACCGGCAACGCGGTGGCCTCGGTCCAATGAATAAGGTCAGACGAGTATGCCAGCCCCATCTGGTCGGTCTTGTCGGCACTGGTGCCCAGGAAATACATCCAGTAGCGGCCGTTGATTCCCTCCGGAACGATCGCCCCCGATTTAGTCCAACCCACGTTCCAGTGGCCCTTGTAGGCCGGCAGAATCACTCCTTGGCGTTGCCAGTGCAGCAGATCTTTAGAAGTTGCCAGGCAGAGCTGCGCGTCCTTCTTGTTATAGCCGGTGTAGGTCAGGTAGTAGGTATCTCCGAATTTCACCAGGCGCGGATCTTCGACGCCACCACCTTTTTCGTATTCGGCCTCGGGAGAGAGCACAGGCTGGTTGCGGCGGCTGAAGTGGATGCCATCTTGGCTGTCCGCATAGCCCAATCGGGAGGTGCCCTGCCTGTCCTGGGCACGATAGAGCATGACGAACTTCCCGTGGTGAAGGATGACCGCTGGGTTGAATGTGCCAGCCGATTCCCAGCTGTTCCCCTGAGGAGAAATGATGGGATCAGGTGACAGGCGGCTCCAGGAGCCATGAGTCCACGATGTAACGGAGGAGAAAAGCAACTCTGCCGCGATCACTGCCAGCAGACTGAACGAGAAAATGCGTGCGCGTAGCATGGCGATTCTGACAATACAAAAGCTGAACTCAAACTGACTGCGAGCAGGGCAGCAAGTCGTATGGTGCGTCGCATCGGTGAAGACCCCGAGAGCCGCCCCGGCAAGTAAGTTACAGCACTTCGACCTTGCGTTTGCAGAAATCAGTGGCTGATCGAGAATGGACGCAGGGTGAGTGGATGGTGGCTTGTAGTCAGGGAGGAATTGGCGACCCCGGAATAAAAAAGGAGGGAGTCGATGACTCCCTCCTCAAATCAAGCCTCGCTTCTTCTAGAAGTCGAAGCGAATGGCAAACTGCAGTTGACGCATGGTTGTACCACCTTCGAGGCCGGTGATCTTTCCGTTGTTGCCGCCCTGGCAATCAATACAGTTGTTAGCCCCGTTGTTGGCGCTGAACGCATAGACCGGATGATTGAAGATGTTGAAGGCATCTACGCGGAACTGTGCGCTGAATTTCTCGGTTATCTGGAACTTCTTCACCGCTGACATGTCAGAGTAGAAGCCCGAGGGGCCATGGTAGGTATTGCGGCCGAGGTTGCCCAGGTTTCCGCTACCCGGATCGGCAAAGACTCCGGGGCTGGTGACGATGTTAGCAACGGGGGTGAAGTAGGTAATGGTATGGTTGATTTTGTCGAGCGAACCCACTCCCGTACTGAGCGTGCCCGAACCCTTGTTGGGGCGGCAGATACCTACGTCCTCTTCCGCACCGCACTCGGCGAAGCTTGGAGTCCAGGGCAAACCGCTGCTCCAGTTCGTGGTGTTGCTCACCTGCCATCCGCCCACGACATAGTCCATTCCCCTGCTTACGCCACCCATGTACTTCTTGCCTTTTCCGAAGGGCAATTCGTACACCGTGCTGAATACGAACACATGGTTCCGATTGAAATCAACCGGTCCGTAGGCGATGGGATGGCTAATCGCGTAGTAGTTGCTGTCGTAGCCGTTGGCATGGGAGAAGGTGTAGTGAGAAACGAACTGCAGGCCATTGGTGAATCGCTTCTCCACCTTGGCTTCGAACGCGTTATATGAGCTGGAGGCATCGTTGCCGTAGAAGTTCCCCAAATCGAAGGGGATATTGGGGAAGAGTGGGCGACGCTCGTTCTGGGTTAGTGCGGTCCCAAAGCCCGCGATGGAAACAGGATTCACATCGTAATTCGGCCCATCGCCGGCAAACCCATGCGATCCTTTGCTGGCCACATAGGCTGCTTCCACAGTGATGGAATTGGTGAGTTGGTGCTGCACTGTGGCATTCCAGGAATCCACCGTGGGCAGCGTTTGGGTGGTGGGGCGGATGTGTACGCCGGAGACTTGACCGCCGAGAGCGCTGAAGGGAATCAGGCCATCGGTAGGCACGGCCGGGAAGGTTGCTGCGACCGGTCCTGCGTCCAGCAGGAATACGGGGACTTTACTCCCGGAAGCATTGGGATTGAAGGCAGTCGCATCCACGTTCTGCTTCAACAGCACCGGCAGGTTTTGGGTTACGGTGTGCCCGAAGTTCGAGCCGAACACGCCGATATCGTAACTGCGTCCGTATCCGAGCCGGATCACCGTCTTCGGAGTCAATTGGTACGCAATGCCCAGGCGCGGAGCAAATGCCTTGTAGGTGTTTTCAACGTTGCCGTTCAACCCGTACTTGCCGACCCCGCCCACGCGAATGGCGCCGGTTCCGTTGAGATCAGTGATGTTGGCGAATCCGCCGTTGCCTTTGGCATTGACGGTTTCAGGGAAGTAAATCTCCCAGCGAAGTCCATAGTTGATGGTCAGCTTGGTGGTTGCCCGCCAGGTGTCCTGGCCGTAAAAGAACCAGCGCTTCTGGCGCTCGGCAGCGTTGTTTGCCGAAGCGATGTCGGGGTTGTTGACGTAGCGCGCGAAGGAGGTGACTTGGCCTAGCAGGAATGAGGCAAGGTCGAGACCGCCCGTACCACCGTCCGAGGTTGCCTGCGGACTGAAGTTATATTCTCCGGTGCGGTTGTTGTCGCTGGGGATACGCAAGTTCATGGCGTAGCGGATGTCGCCACCAAACTTGATCTGGTGGTTGCCCATGATCTTGGTCCAGTTGTTGACGAACTGGAATTGCTGTTCGCTCTCGGTCAGCGGGCAATTGCAGCGTGCTACGCCCAGACCGTCGCCGAAGCTCGAGATAACGCAGCCCTGGCCTCCGTTGTTGGTCGTGCACCCTTGACCACTGATCGGGTCCGAGCCCAGCAGGAACGCCCCCAGACCTGCGGTCTTGGGGTCGCTGGTATTGGCGTTGGGGATTCCGAAATCACTCATCGGAGAGCCACCATCCGGCTTTTGGGTCTGGGGGTTGTATTTAAACCAGCCAAAGCGGAAGTCGGTCAGCAAGGTTGAGCTGAGGGTTTTGGTAACGCCGGTGGCCAGGCTGTAATTGTGCGTTATGGAACTGCCGGCCAGACCAAGCAAGCCGTTGCCGGGACCTCCTACCGCGCCCAGCAGGCCCTTGCCAGACAGGCTGAAGTAGTCAAGGCTAAACCGGCCGAACACGTTCAGGGTTGAACTGGCAGCGTAGTCAACGCGGGTGTCAAAGCTGTTCTGACTGAAGGGTCCAGAACCCGAGCCAATGAAATTATTCAGAACGGTGTTCGTCTGGGGAGCGGGGAACGCTGCCAGGATGGCCCTGGCGGCTGGCGAGATTCTGCTGTTCGGAATCAGGTTTCCCGCGAACGCAGTGCGGCCCGCTCCGGTATTCGGATCGCCAGTAGCGGGATCGTAAACCTGGCCACCGCCGGCAACGCCTGCTGCCAGGTATTGGCTGAGATCACAGTTCCCGGTGGTCTGTGTGCAAGTGCTCAGGACCGTATTCGTCGGAAGGGTGAAGGTTCCGCTTACGCCGTTGGTCTGACGTGTGCCCTGGTAGTCGCCGAAAAAGAAGAGTTTGTCCTTGATGATGGGTCCGCCAATGGTGCCGCCGAATTGCGCCCAGCGGGACGGTGGAATAAATCGGCCCGTAATGGGGTCCTTCGCGTATTGAGTGAAAGGATCGCGCGCCTGTTGCGCGTCGGAGCGGCGGAACAGGAAACCGCTGCCATGAAGACTATTGGTGCCAGACTTGGTTTGCGCCGTGACCACACTGGCGACTGCCTTGCCGAACTCGGCGTCGTAATTCTGCAACGCCACCTTGGCTTCGGTAACGGCGTCGAGGTTGGGGTTGACAACGATAATGCCCAGGATCGGATCCTGGTTGTCGGTTCCGTCCAGCTCGAAGGCGGTGCCGCTGAAGTGCTGGCCCTGGGTAAAGATCTGCAGGCTGCCCTGCGGGTTCTCCGTCGCGGCGTGACTCCAGCCCACCATCTTCTGTGAGCCTGGCGCCATCAACTGCAAGTTGGTGAAGTTCCGGTTCAAAATGGGGACGTCTTGGACGTATTTGTCATTGAAGGTGGTCGATACGTCGGCTCGATCAGTCTTCAATTGGGGAGCCTCTCCAGTTACTTCCACGGTCTCGGTAGATCCGCCTACCTGGAACTGACCGTCCACGCGCGCGCCCGCATCGGCGGAGACTTGAATGTTCTTGGTTTCAAACGCCTTGAACCCAGAACCTTCCGCTCGAATGTTGTAGAGGTCCGGGATGAGGTGGGTGACGCTGTAATTGCCGTCGGCATTGGTGGTGGTCTCGAAGGTCGTGCCCTTGGTGGCCGAGGTGACCACCACTTTGGCGCCTGCTACCGCCGCGCCCGTAGGATCGGTGATGGTTCCAAAAATACTGCCGTAGACCGCCTGCGCGGCCGCTTGCGGTGTGTACAGTGCGCAGCTCAACGCGAGCAGAGCCAGGGCGCCTAAGAATACGGAGAACTTCTTCATTGTTGCCTCCCCACACTGAATACTCATATTGCCGAATAGTTTCGAATTGGAATACCTGGAAACAGAGACGTGCCCAACCGTGTCAGTGAATCGCACCGATGATCGAGCTTCGTTTGGCGATGTGACTGGCAGATTCAGCCTCTCCCAAGAAAGTCCGTAGCCGGTTAGTACAAACACACTAGTTGTGGTCGGTGCCAGCAGTTCGTCTTCCCAACGATCGCTGGCTGTAGATCGTTGATAGTGTTGAGAAATACAACTCTGGTTCCCGAATCAGGTATGACATTTGGAAGTTCATGCCTCGGGCGATATGAAAAAAAATAATTCTTCGAATTCGTTTTCGGCCTCCTGGAACTGACTGAAACTCTCGTAAACAACTCATTCTAATAATACAAACGCGTCAGCAGCCTCTGTGGAAGACTGACCTAATACCAGTGCTGGACCTGATGACCGTACTCGAAAGCCGGACAAAATCTGGGCTCAAAGCCGTCTTCTTTTAAGTTTCATGAGGTTTGATACAGTGACCGAAACGCTAAGTCTTCCCCTTGCCGCTTGATACGGTGACTTGTTACCCTAGGTTAAATGTCTGTTACGCGCGCGCAGAGTTTCGAAAGAGAGCGGTGCCTGGGGCAAATTGACAAGCTGGTCAACAGCCAGGTGCTTCACGGGTCGGAATCTCTCTGCAAACTGCTGCGTTATTTAGCCGAGCACTCGCTCGATCATCCCGGGTCTTCGTTGAAGGAGTACCAGATCGCAACCGAGGTTTTCGGGCGTCCTCACGACTTTGATCCCCAGCATGACTCCACCATCAGAGTTCAGGCCGGACGGCTTCGTCTGAAGTTGGCGGAGTATTACAGCACCGAAGGCGCAGAGGACAATCTGGTGGTGGAGGTACCAAAAGGTACATACGTGGTTTCATTCCACCAGCGGGCCGGCGGGTCGGGCAAGGTGCGCTCCTGGAGCGGGCGCGACCTCGAGACCGAGATAACCGAAAAAAAGGGGCCACGCCAATGGCCCATGGTGCCGGTGATCCTATCGGTGCTGCTCGCGGCAGCGATAGCCACAATTGCGTTGCTTCTGGTAAATGGGTACGGCGCCAGACGGCAGGCGATCAAGGCGGGCGAACCAGCCCCGGCGGCCTTCTCCTCATTCTGGAAGGGATTTGTCATTGGACCGGAAGAACCTTGGGTGATTTTCAGCAACGGCGCTTTCGTGGGCCGGCCGGAAACCGGCATGCGCTACTTCGATTCCACTCGCGATTCCCGCGATGCCATCCTCGACCACTACACCGGGGTGGGAGAGGTGCTGGCAGTGCATGCTCTCGACCGCACTTTCGGTCTGCTGCAGCGGCAACTTCGGGTCAAGCGTGGCAGTTTGCTTTCGCTTGACGATGTGAAGAACAACGACATGATCTTTGTTGGCTCCCCGGCGGAGAACCTGACGCTGCGCGAAATTCCCAGCACGCAGGATTTCGTGTTTCGCCGTCTCGACTCCGGGCCGCGCCAAGGCGACTTGTCGATTACAAATGTCCATCCTCAGGCGGGAGAGGCGGAGTACTGGGTGGGCACCCCTTCTCACTCCACCTTGAGTGAGGATTATTCGGTGATTGCGCTGGTGCATGGTTTGAATCCTGCGAAGTCGGTCCTGATTCTTGCCGGAACCACGACCATCGGCACGCAGGCGGCTGTCGAATATGTGTGTCAGCAGAATTCACTCGAGGAATTATTGCGCCGACTCCCGGTTGATGACACGGGAGAATTGAAGCCGTTTGAAGCAGTGCTGCGAGTCAAGGTGACGCGCGGCGTTCCGGTGGAGTCGGAGATCGTGGCATTGCGCAGCGGAAAGCCTTAAGCGATTCCAGGAAATCACAGGAAATCAGGGGAGTTGCGGCTTCAATTTCGGATCGAGTTCGGAGGCGCGCTGAAATTCCTCCCGCGCCTCCTCGGTTTGACCCTTTCTTTGTAACGCTTCCGCCAGATGAAAATGGGCCGGGGCGTAGGTTGGAACCAGGCCGATGGCGGCGCGAAACTGGGAGATGGCGCCGTCCAAATCTCCCAGGCCGAGCAGTCTCTTTCCGGAGTTGGTATCGAAAGTCGCGGCCTGCAGGCTAGTTTTGTCCTTGCTGATCTGCGCTCCCAGCAGACGCTCCCGGTTGGCCCCATCCTCGTCCCCCAACTGGCGCAGGATGGTCGAGAGAGTGGTGTGCGCCCCGGCAAAATCGGGTTGCAGGCGGATGGCCTCGCGCAGGGAGGCAACCGCTTCCGGCAATTTGCCTTGCTGCTTCAGCACTGTGCCGAGCGTATAGTGCGCCTCAGCGTAATCAGGTTTGGATTGAATGGCGGCGCGCAGCTCAGTGGCGGCCTGGTTGAAGTCGCCCTGCTGCCAGAAAGTTACGCCCAGGGTGTAGTGAACGTCAGGCTGAGTGGGATCGAGCTCAGCGGCCTTCTTCAGTTCGACGATCGCGTCCGCCAGCTGGTCTTTCAGTTTCAGGGCCAGCCCGAGATCGTAGTGCAGGGTCGCATCCTGCGGCGTGGTTTTTAAAGCAGTTTGAAATTGTGTGATGGCGGCGTCGAAATCGGTCTTTTGCAAGTAAGCCGTGCCCAGGTTGGTGCGGTAGCCGGTATCACCTGGGCGAAGCCGAAGCGCCGCCTCGAACTCGGGAATGGAACTGGTGGCGTCACCGCTCTGGATCAACGCCAGGCCCACATCGTTGTGTGAGTCGGGATCGTCAGGGCGCAGTTGCTCCAGCTGGCGGAATGCCCTCACCGCTCCTTCGGCATCTCCTGATCTCTGCAGCATCTTTCCGAGCTGGGTCTGGGCCTCGATCAATTCCGGCTCCAGCTTGACCGCGGTCTGCAGTTCTTCAATGGCCTTGGCCGGCTGGCCGGTTTCTTCCAGTACGCGTCCCAGATAGAAATGGGCCTGCGCGTTTTGCGGGGAACCCCGAACTGCACGCTGCAGCAGATTTAGAGCTTCGTCCAGCTGCTTCTGCTGCCAGCGCACTACCCCGAGATGCAGAGCTGCCTGAGCAAAATCCGGCTGCAGGCGCAAAGCCTCGGAAAATTGTCTGGCCGCCTCGTCCGTTCGTGAACTCTGGGCCAGCACGGAGCCCAGCTCGTCACGCAAATCAGCCCGCTGCGGCTGCAGGTCTACGGCCTTGCTCAGTTCAGTGGCGGCCGTCGCTGGGTCGGAGCGAAAGCTGGCGATGCGTCCCAGGGTCCGGTGCGCCTCTGCATCGTTGGGAGCCAAACGCAGGGCGGCTCGGGCCTCGGATTCGCCTTCCGCCAATGATCCGTTCTTTACCAGCGCATTGGCGAGATTGATATGCGCCGCGGCAAAATCAGGCTTCAGGCGCAGTGCAGTCCGGAGCTGGGAAATGGATTCGGCAGTCTGTCCCTGGGCAAATAGCGCCCACCCCAACAGGTTGTGCGCCTCGGCGCTACCGGGTTCGAGTTTGACCACCCCTTCGAAGGCTGCCCGGGCCTTGACCAGATCTCCGGCTTGGACGGCCGCCAACCCCTGGCGGTAAAGCGACTCCGCCTGCCGCGAAGCAGGCTGCTTCTGGGCGAGAACTTGTAGTGTGGAGAGGGCCAGACACGCCGCCAGCGTGAGCCACAATCGCAGAACTGTCGGCCGGAGGTTCGGCGTGCGCCCGTGGTTCCTTATCGCCGGGCGAAATGGTTCGAGGGCCACTAAGAAATACTACTATGCCGCGGAGGGCAGGATTTGTGCTGGATCACATGATCTAAGGGCGTTGTTCGTCGGTTCCGGCGCGAGAGGAGTTATTAGCGTATTCTAGTGAGTATGTACACCGCTGATGTGCTGAGAAACGTTGTAGCGCTACGAAGTGAAATCGCGAACATCCGTGACATGAACGACCGTTATGCCGCACAAGAGGCTCCGGCCCCGATGGCATCCCTTGCCAATAAGGAGCGCCGGACGCGGCTTCAGGAAATAGTCCGGGAGTTGGCCGAGATTGCCAAAGAACAGCACCCCTGAAGCGGGTTCGGTCGCGGCCTCAAGGTTCCCCGAAATTCTGGATCGACCCTCTGCGCTTGGGCCGTGGCTCAGTTTTAAAATTTCTCCCGACCAACAGGGTCATCCTGAGCGGCCTCAGGCCGTGAAGGATCTGGCGTGAAGCAGAAAATCCCTTTTGCCCTGCGTTGCTGCCGATGCGCGCCAGATCCTTCGGGACTGAAGTCCCTCAGGATGACGCCGCCGGCGAATGGTTTCGAGTGGAGCCACTACCTGCGCCTGATGCAACTTGACCCTCTCATTTTCACGCCCTAGTATTCAACCTGGGCCATGAATTCAGTTTTTTCGCCGCAGTCTCGCGCGCGCCCGGCCGCTGGAGCACTGGCGGCGTTCCTCATTCTTCTAGCAGCTTCCGCTGCCGAAAGCCCAAAAGCCCCGCCCATCACCAATTTCGTGGACACCGCAGAAAAGGCCGGCCTGACCATGACCCAGGTGTTCGGCGGCAAAGACACGAAGCGATACATCATTGAAACCACGGGAACCGGTGTGGCGATTTTCGACTACGACAACGACGGCTGGCCGGACATTTTTCTGGTGAACGGCACCACACTCGAAGGATTTCCGGCCGGAACAGCGCCCACCAATCACCTGTATCGCAACCAGCATGACGGAACCTTCACCGACGTAACCGCCAAAGCCGGCCTGACCGCGAACGGCTGGGGCCAGGGCGTCTGTGTGGGCGACTACGATAACGACGGATGGGAAGACCTCTACATCACCTACTACGGCAAGAACCGTCTCTATCACAATCAGGGTGGAGTGTTCACGGAAGTAGCGGAGCAGGCCGGCGTTGCCGGAAGCGGAAAAGCCTGGGGGACGGGATGCGCTTTCGTGGATTACGATCGCGACGGGCGGCTCGACCTGATGGTTGCGAACTACGTGGACTTCGACCTGTCCACGGCCCCGGCGCCGGGAGAGAGGGCGTCGTGCGTGTGGAAAGGCGTGCCGGTAATGTGTGGGCCGCGGGGTTTGCCTGGCGCCAAAAATATTCTTTACCGCAACCAGGGGAACGGCAAGTTTGAGGACGTTACTGCGAAAGCGAAAATCGATCAGACCAGCGGGCACTACGCTTTCAGCGTCTCCACTTTCGACTTCGACGATGATGGCTGGCCTGATATTTACGTGGCCTGCGACAGCACGCCCAGCATTCTCTACCACAACAATCGCGATGGAACTTTCAGCGACGTGGCCGTGGTGGCCGGCGCCGCCTACAACGAGGACGGTCGCGAGCAGGCTGGGATGGGATCGACCATCGGCGACTACGATGGCGACGGGCGGTTGGATATTTTCAAAACCAATTTTTCCGACGATACTTCGACCCTCTATCGCAACAACGGCAATGGCACCTTCGACGATGTAACCTTCGCCGCCGGGCTCGGTCTCTACACCCGCTACCTGGGCTGGGGCACGATGTTTCTGGATTTCGACAACGACAGCTGGCCCGACCTGCTGCTGGTGAATGGCCACGTCTATCCCGAGGTCGATAAACAGAACCTGGGCAGCAGCTACGAGGAGCCGCGCATCCTGTATCACAGCAACGGCAATAAGACGTTCACCGATATTTCGGCTGACGCCGGGCCGGGCATCACCGCGGTTCACGCCGGGCGTGGCTTGGCCGTCGGCGATCTATGGAATGACGGCCGCGTTTCGGCGGTGATCAGCAACATGAATGCATCTCCCAGTTTGCTGGTGAACCAGATACGTTCGCCCAATCACTGGATCGGAATCAGGACCGTGGGAACAAAATCCAACCGGGATGGAATTGGCGCGCGAGTCACGGTGAAGGCGGGAGCGCGAATGCTGGTTGATGAAGTCCGCAGCGGCTCCAGTTACGATTCGAATAACGATATGCGAATTCATTTTGGATTGGGGGCAGCCGAAAAAATTGATTCGATCGAGATCCGCTGGCCGAGCGGGCTTACCGAGCGCTTCGAGAACAACATCTCCGTAGACTCGATTCATACCTTAAAAGAAGGGTCGGGGGTGGATGTGAAATCAGCAGCGAAGGGAAGCTAACAGGGCAACTGCCAGCCGGCCCCTTTGCGCCCTTTGCGTCAACTTTGCGCCCTTTTGCGGTCAAAAGCTTTGCACCGCCAAGGTCGCAAAGAAAACCCGCAAAGGACGCAGAGAACTGTGCCTCCAATTTCAGAAACGTGAGCGCGTGGCGAGAGCCACCGCCGGACGGACACGGTTCAGCTTCCCACGCATATGTTCGCCCTGCTCACGGGTAAACCACAGGTTGCCCCGCGACAGAACGTTCAGCTCTTCGCCTTGCCAATGCGCACGCATGATTCCCGCGCGGGAATGAGAGTTCGATCCCAGCAGGAGATGTCCCAGTTCGTGTGCCATTACACTTCCGAGAATGTCCGAAAGGGCGAAGTGCCAAGCGGCGTGCAGTTCCATCGCCTGGTCGTAGAAAACATCGCTGTAGCAGCCTGTCCCTTCGGCGGACAGGAAGGCGACCCCGAACACTTCGCTCGTCGCGTGCGCGGACTGGGGTACGATTCGCAACACAAGGCGAGTTGGCCACTCGAAGCTGGCACAGTCGAGAGTGGACCACGTAGGTGCGGGTGTCCCCACCCGCCCGGTCGGGCGAAGCCCGGCAAAGTTGGGCTGGTCCACCGCTCCAAAGCCCCTTTGCTCTGCGCCTCCCCAAAACCCTGGCGAGCTACGCTCGCCCGCCCGGACGAGAGCGTCCGGGCCTACGTGGTTTGTGGGGCAATGGGTCCACATGACTTGCACACCGGCCTCCTGGAAGGTCCTGGCAGCTTTCCTTTCCGCTTGCGCCTGCACCGTCGCTGAGACTCCCGCGTCGTCATAGACAAAGACAACCACCTGCGGTCGTGCGTCAGGATAGGATTCCGGCCACGCGGGGAACGTAAATCCCAGCAGAAACGTAACTAACCGCAGGCATGTTTTCGAGAATTGAGGCACCGGAGGCCACCTCCGCGCCGCTGATCTTCGGGGCGTGCGGAGGGTGCCTCAAGGCTTTGCCGGTCACCCGCAACCTATTTGTGGGTAACTTGTTAAGCGCTTGCGCGTCAAATGCTTAGGAGCGTGGGTGACGCAACCGGAAGTGGACGCTTCGGCTAAAACTTCGTAGGCTCGGAGAAGGCAAGTGACTGTAATGAGCAGCAATGGGACGCGGATGATCCAGTTCGGGGTCTTTGAAGTCGATCTGCGGGCGGGAGAACTGCGACGCAACGGCTCGAGAGTAAAACTACAGGAACAGCCCTTACAGATTCTTACCCTGTTGCTGGAACGACCCGGCGAGGTGGTCTCGCGGGACGAACTGCGGACCCGCTTGTGGCCCGCGGATACCTTTGTCGATTTCGATCACAGCCTTAACGCCGCCGTCCGCCGGCTTCGAGACGCATTGGGTGACAGCGCCGAGAACCCGCGTTTTGTTGAGACTGTCGCCCGGCGGGGTTACCGCTTTCTGGTGCCGGTCAACGGGATGCCGCCTGCGGTCGAGGATGAAGTGCCGGTTAGCCCGCCCCGGCCCACCCGTATCTGGTGGATCGCCCCGGCGGCGGTTGTCCTGCTTCTGGCAGGTTTGGGAGTGGGGTTGTTTCTGGGCCGGCGCGGATCGCGCCTTTCGCCCGCATCCCCTCCCATCGTCGAGCGCCGCCTGACCGCCAATCCCAGCGAATATCCCATCGGCAGCGCTGCCCTTTCCTACGATGGCAAGTACCTGGCATTTTCCGACGACACCGGATCGTACCTGCGTCAGGTCGATACCGGTGAAACTCATCCCCTGGTTTTGCCCGAAGGATTCAAGGCGAAGCCAGTCTGTTGGTTTCCCGATGGATCGCACATTTTGGCAACCTCGCTTGCGGGACCGTCACAGGAGCCGGGTTTGTGGCAGATTTCCGCTCTGGGCGGGAACCCGCGCAAACTGGCCGACCAGGGTCGTGATGCGGCGGTCTCGCCAGACGGTACGCAAATCGCATTTCTGAAAGGAACCTCTGAGAGCCAGGAACTTTGGCTGATGGGGGCCGACGGAGAGCAGCCCCGAAAACTCGCAGGCCAGACCGGCGATCTCTTCCGTTCCCCGGTTTGGTCACAGGACGGGAGGCGGATTGCGTTTCTGCGGGGTGTGTATCAGGCAGGAACCTACGGAATACAGCCTGAGATTGAGATTCTCGATTTGGCCACAAACCAGCGATTGGTAGTCTCGTCGGAGGCACGGATGGGGCTGGCGTTGGCCTGGGTGGGAGATCGCGTGCTCTATGTGCTGAACGAAGCCTCACCCAGCCAGAACGACTCCAATCTGTGGTCGCAGCGCATCGACCGGCACACCGGGAAGCCCGTGGGCGCCGCTACGCGGATTACTTCAAGTGCCGGCGCCATCCGATACCTGAGCGGCTCCGCCAATGGGAAGCGCCTGGCCTACCTGAAAGAGGGCTGGCAGCCGGATGTTTACGTTGCCCGGCTTGAGGGGAATGGAACCAGGCTGAGTACTCCGCGGCGCCTTACTCTGGACGAGAGGCAGGACTTGCCTTGGTCCTGGACACCCGACAGCAAGCAGGTGCTCTTCGGTTCGGACCGCGACGGATCGTTCCACATCTTCCGGCAAGCGCCGGGCCAAATCACGCCCGAGTTGCTGGTGGGCGGCACCGAGCAATCGATGCTGCCGCGGTTGACGCCAGACGGAAAGGAGTGGGTATATCTGCAATACCGTCAGGCCTTCGATTCGTCGAACGGCGTTCGCATGATGCGGATTCCGATCGCCGGCGGCCCGCCCCAACTGGTAATGGAAGTGCATGGACTGAGCAACGAGCAATGCGCGCGCCAGCCCGCCAGTCTCTGCCTTTACAGTGTCGTCGGCGACAAGCGTCTGACCTTCATGAGCTTCGATCCCATGCAAGGCACGGGGCAGGAGGTGGCACACATTGATGACGACCTGCCCTATGCCTATAACTGGAGCCTTTCGCCGGATGGCTCGACCCTGGCCATCGCCAAATCAAACAAGCTCGACATCATAGTGCAGCCGCTTATCCGTCTGTTGACCTTGAAAGACGGCAAAGAGCGACGCATCGCGCTGAAAGAATGGTCTTCGATTAACGCGGTTGATTGGGCTGCGGACGGAAAGGATCTGTGGGTCAGCGCCTCCACAAGCACCGGCACCAATGCGCTGTTGAATGTGGACCTGCAAGGCCGGGCGCGACCAGTGTGGGAACAGACCAAAATGGCCGTAGGATGGGCGATCCCTTCGCCCGATGGACGCTATCTCGCGATGTGGCAGGCCAGCGGCAATGCCAACGTCTGGATGGTGGAGAACTTCTAACCACAAACGAGCCGTGTCACCCCGAGCGAGTCGAAGGGCCCCTATTCGGATGCGGGCGCGCGTGCCCCGCGTGCTTTTCTCGTGTGGTGGAAGAAATCTCTCATTCCCCCCAAGCGCTGGATTTGCTACAGGGGCCCTTCGACTGCGTAGCTGCTTCGCGAAGCGAAGCGGCTACTCCGCTCAGGGTGACAACATGGCTCAGTGTTCTAAAGCCTCGATCTCATCCGTCTTGCCCAGGTATTCGTAGCGCAACAAGGCAATTGGCACGTTGCTGTTTTTCCATAGGAAGTCGTGAAACTCGCGCAGGTTGAATTTGTCGCCCTGGGCCAGGCGGGCCTCGGCCAACAATTTCAGGATCTGCAATTTACCCGTCTGATAGGAAATTCCCACACCGGGTACTGATGCGTAAAAGGTGGCGTCCTCCATCGCCGTGGCGCGGTCGAGCGGAACCGTCTTCATGAAGTAGTCGGCGGCCCGTTCGATGGTGAATTCCCCCGTGGACAGCTTCACATCCACCTCGACCCGCAGGGCGCGAAAGCGCATGAAGTTGTAAATGATCTCGCGGGTGCGCGGGCTGTCGTCAAACAGTCCGGCTTGCAGCATCATTTCTTCGGCATAAAAGCCCATGCCTTCGTTGGCGCTGGAATCGTAGTAGTGACGGCGGATGGGGTCCTCGTTGGTCCACGACATTACTTTCTGGAAGTAGTGTCCGGGCATGCCTTCATGCACGATGATGCCTCGCGGATCGCGGGCGGTGGAGAGATCAAAGTATCCGCGATCAGGCGAAGGCGTCTTGATGTAGCTGGTGGCTGGGTCCTTCAGCCGGTCCGGTCCGGTGAGGTCGTCGGCGACCCCGAAAGCAGCCAGCGGCGCGAGATACGCGGGGTCGGGAAGATTGCGATAGTGCTGCACCCATGCGGGCACAGTGAGAATATTCTTCTCTTCGAGAAAATCACGGATCTCCTGTTCCTGCCGCCGCTCGCGGGCAATCTGCGTCGCCTGGTCCTTGGCCAACGCCAACTCCGGTAGTTTGGAATTGCGATTTTTCTCGTACGCTTCAAAGGCGACCGCTCGTTCCCATTCCTGACGTCCCTTGGCAATCAGCTGCTCGGGCGTGTATGGAATCAGAGCGACATGCTTCAGGAAGAAAACGTAGTTGTCGCGTCCGACCGCCACATTCTTGGACATACCGGGTAGCCGCTGCTGGAGCCAGCCGCGATAGCCCAACAGAGCCTGTATTGCAGCCTGGACTGCGGGATCGAGCTGGGCGGCGCTTCCGGTCGCGAGATGAGGCTTTAGCTCGCGCGCCATCTCTTCCAGGCGCGGGCCAATGTCCTGCAGTTGGTGAATGGACAACTCGGCCAGCGGGCCGGCTGGATCTTTGAGGTTCCCTTCTCCCTCGGCAATGATCTGTGGAATCGCTTTAACGCGGCCAACGATCTCCGCGCTGCGCGCCTGGTCGAAGGGCGGCGGCTGGGTCAGACTCACGAACAGCGAGGCCAGAGTCTGGTCCAGATAGAACCAGGGATTGCGCTGCCAGCCGCGCACGTAGTCAAGCTCCCAGCGGGCGCGTGCAATAGCGGAGCCGACCAGCAGATAGTCCACAGTTTCAGGACGAGACCGGTCGGAGGCGTCCTTGCGCAATTGTTTCCAGCGATCTTCGAAGGCCGTCAATTCCTCGCGGCGCCTTGCGATAGTCGAGGAAGACCAGTCTGCCGCCCATCCCTGAGGACGATCAAGGCGGGGGATATCGTCAAACGAGAACGGTTGCTCCGCGGCCCGCCATTGCCAAAAATCAGCAGAGAGCTGCTGCAGGGCGTTCGCCGGTTGACCCGAACCCGGTATCGGCTGCGCCAATATGGTTGGAGTCAACAGCATCAGGAACAATGGAATCATCGTGATGGCGGGTGATCGATTCATCGGATTTCCATGTGTGTATAAAGTTGTTGTGCGCGGCCTGGCAAGATTATTTCTTTCCTACGGGCGTCATCCTCAGGGACTTCAGTCCCGAAAGATCTGGCGTGCACCGGCGCGACTGCCGGGGCAAACTGCGCACTTTGTACACGCCAGATCCTTCGCTGCGCTCAGGATGACACCATCATTGTTCAGCAGGATGCCCTCCATACCGAGCCGCCTCATGCGACTACCCTCACTTACCCGACGCCGGGGCAGGGAACTGCATGGTGCGCACAATCCCCTCGCATTCCTTCACAAAAACCAGTTGATTGACTTTGACGTCTTTCAAAGTATCTACCTGCCCGCTGGGCCAGCGGATTTCGAGCAACTGGACCTTGTCGGCCTTGCCCACCCCGAAATGGACCCGCAGATCGTTCTGCGAGAAGTAGCCACCGCCGCTACGAACTTCGTCGATTTGAGAATGCGGCTTGGTATCACCCGCCGCCTGGGTCACGCAGCGCAGCTGGGCGCCGATGCCAGTGCGATTTGATTTGGTGCCAATAGTTCGCACCTTGATCCAGTTGTTGCCGGCGGCCAAATCGCAGCGCAGGAGCTGCGGATAATCGTTTACCGGATTTACCACGAGATCAAGGTCGCCGTCGTTGTCGAAGTCTCCGAAGGCGCATCCCCGCGATGCCACTGGCACTGAGATTCCGGGGCCTGCCTCCATCGATACATCTTCAAAGCGGCCGTTCCGCAGGTTGCGATAGAGCAGTTTGCGTTGCGGATAGCCGGCCTCGGTCTTAAGCTGCTCGACTTCGGGATAGACGTGGCCATTACAGATCAGGATGTCGGGCCAGCCGTCGTTGTCCATGTCGAAAAATCCGCACCCCCATCCCAGATATTGGGTATGCGCGCCCAGGCCGGCGGCAAAGGTGGCATCTTCAAAATTGCCGTCGCCAAGATTGTGGTAAAGCGAAGGCGTGTCGCCGGCAAAGTTGGTTTTTACGATATCCAGATTGCCGTCCATATCGTAATCGGCCGCCGAAACTCCCATGCCGGCCTGTGGCTTGCCGTCCGGGCTGAGCGCGCAGCCGGCTTCCATGGCGATGTCCACGAACTTCCCATTCTTTTTGTTCTGGTAGAGAGCGCTGGCGGTGGAATCGTTGGCCACGTAGATATCGGGCCAGCCGTCGTTATCGAAATCCGCGGTCAAGACTCCCAGGCCGAAGGTGCCGTTGGCTTGCAGAATGCCGGAGGATTCGGAGACGTCCGTGAACGTCCCGTTTCCATTGTTGTGGTAAAGAATGTTTTTCCCGCCTTTGAGGCCGGGCGGTCCACACGCCACCATCACGCTCTTGTAGAGACAGGGTCCAGACTCCGGGACGGGGGCCGTGGCCAGATCGAGGTCGATGTAGTTGGCGACGAACAGATCGAGTTTGCCGTCGCGGTCGTAATCTACAAAAGCGCAGCCCGTATTCCAGCGCTTGCCGATGCCCGCGACCCCCGCCTTTTCGCTCACATCGGTAAAGGTGCCATTGCCGTTGTTGTGGTAAAGCACGTTCTTGCCGAAGTAGGTGACAAAGAGATCCTCGAAACCGTCGTTGTCATAATCGCCGATGCAGACGCCCTGTCCCCAACCGGAGTGCGCTACGCCGGCCTTCGCGGTGACGTCGGTAAAACTGCCGTCGCGATTGTTTTTGAACAGGTGGGAAGTAGGTTCCTGTCCGGCCGGGAAACCCTCCAGCCGCCAGCCGTTGACCAGAAAAATATCCAGCCAGCCGTCGTTGTCGTAATCGTAGAAAGCGACGCCGCACCCCGTGGTTTCCAGGAGGTATTTGTTTTTGTGCTCGCCGCCGTAGATGGTTTTTGCATTGAGCCCGGACTCGCGGCCGACATCGACAAAGCTCAATCCCAGGCCAGTTCCCGGTTTTGCCGGTTCTTCCGCTGCGGAGAGCAACCCGCCGCGCCGCAGAGGACGGGCCAGCGCCAAAACACTGTCGAGAGACAGCACCAGCGCCGACTTGCTCAGGGACTGGAGAAACGTACGGCGCGAAGAGGACAAAAGTGCGGTACCTTCCCGGAGTTGGCTCGTGCTAGAATTCGCCCCTACTCTATTCAGTGCATCGCTACTTTGCAAGTTCAGGCACGGACGCTAATTCAACGCATCAAGCTGTATGCAAGTGTGCTCGTCCGTTTTCATATATGATACCCGCAACTCTCTGCTGGCTCCGTGAAATGTCCTCCGGGTTGATCGTGACTTCTGCCCTGCTGATGGGCTTCGCCCTTCCTGCCAATGCGGTTGAGCCGTCGCCTTCGCTTGAACTCTCACGCCCGGTTCGTCCCTGGGAGTTTCTTTCGTCTGTAGGCGAACGCGCCGGACTGTTGGGCAATGAGGCGGGAGACTTTGAAGCCTGGGTTTATCCCCTGAAGACTCTGCGCGACTTCCACCTGCGGTTTCTGGTGGATGGTCACGTGATTCCAGCGGAAGCGCTGGCCCGCACCCTCACGGTGCGGCCGGAGTCCAGCACGATACTCTACGCCGGGGACACTTTCTCGGTCCGGGAAACGTTCTTCGTTCCGGTGCACGAACCCGGAGCCGTGATCATCATCGAGGTTGAGGCCGCCGATCCCCTGGACGTGCAGGTTGAGTTCGAGCGGGATTTCCAGCTGGAATGGCCGGCTGCGCTAGGCGGGACCTACTCTTATTGGGACGCGAAGCTGAACGCCTTTTCCTTCGGCGAGGAGCAGAAGAAATTCTCCGCTTTCGTAGGTTCCCCGACCGCCGGCGAAATTCAGGAAGAATACGACACCAACTATTCCAGCGCGAAGGAAAGCTCGTTTCAGCTCGGCGCCGTCAGCAAGGGGAAAGAAACCAAGGTTGTGGTGATTGCGGGCTCAGTCCACGGGTTGGCAGAAGCGGAAGCGGCCTACCATCACCTCGCAAGCAACTATGCCGCGCTGCTGAAGGAGTCCGCCGACTATTACCGCGCATACCTGGATAGCACGGTGAGCGTCGAGCTGCCCGATCATCAGTTGGAGCAGTCTTACGACTGGGCCCGGGTCAGCGTGCTGCAGGGATTGGTAAGCAATCCCTATCTGGGAACCGGCTTGATCGCCGGGTATCGCACCTCGGGCGGTAACCAGCGCCCCGGGTTCGCCTGGTTTTTCGGCCGCGATGCGCTATGGACTTCTTTGGCGCTGGACGCTGAAGGCGATTTTGGCACCACGCGCACGGCACTGGATTTTCTCAGTAGGTATCAGCGCCCCGATGGCAAGATCCCGCACGAAATCTCCCAGGGCGCAAACTTCGTTCCCTGGTTCACCGACTATCCCTATCCCTATGCTTCCGCAGATGCGACGCCGCTGTACATCGTCACCATGAACGACTACGTGGTGGCGAGCGGCGACGCGGCGTTTGCCCAGCAAAAGTGGGATAGCCTGTGGAAGGCGTATCAATTCCTGCTTTCCACTTACGATGCGCAGGGGCTGCCGCAAAATTTTGGCATCGGCCACGGCTGGGTAGAAGGGGGGCCGCTGCTGCCGGTCCATACCGAGCTTTACCAGAGCGCGCTGGGGGCGGAGGCTTTGCGAGCCCTCTCCAGTCTGGCGCATCTGACCGGAAGGGAAGAGGTCAGCAGGAAGCTGAGCGAAGATTTCTCGCGCCAGCAAGCGCTGCTGAACAAGACCTTCTGGTCGGCGGAGAAAAATCGGTTTGCCTTTGCTCTCGATCAGAGGAACCAGCAGGTCGACGAACCCAGCGTCCTGGCCACGGTGCCGATGTGGTTCGGTTTGCTGGACGAAGACAAATCCGATGCCATGATTGGGCAACTCGCTGCGCCCGAGCATCAGACCGATTGGGGGATGAGGATTATTTCCTCCCGCGCTGCAAAATACAGCGCTGGCGGCTACCACTTTGGTTCGGTCTGGCCGCTGTTTACGGGATGGGCATCGGTCGGCGAATACCGCTACCACCGCACCTTGCCGGGTTTTTCCAATCTCATGGCTAATGCCCAACTGGCGCTCGACGGGTCGCTGGGCCACGTCACCGAGGTATTGTCGGGCGACTATTACCAGCCGCTGTCCACCAGTTCTCCGCACCAGATCTGGTCCGCAGCCATGGTCATCAGTCCGCTGCTGCGCGGACTCTTTGGTTTGCAGATTGAGGCGGGCGCGCACCGGGTCACGCTGGCGCCCCATGTCCCGGCAGATTGGACACGGTTCACGCTGGAGAATGTGCGCGTGGGCCAGTGTGCTGTGCGGCTGACGTACCGCAAGAGCGTTACCGAGATTACGCTGGTCGTGACCCGAAACGGCAGCGGCGATTGCGGTGTGGAGTTTTCTCCCGCGCTGAGCCTGCGCGCACAGATTCTCGGCGCGGAGGTGAACGGCAAGAGAGTGCCATTTCAGGTGAAGAAGAATGATGTGGACCAGCACGTCAGCGTGCAATTTCTTCTCGTCAACGGAGATAACACGTTGCGCCTTCGCATCCGGGACGATTTCGGCCTGAGCATCTCACCGGGATTGCCGTCATTGGGAAGCGCCAGCCAGGGCTTGCGCGTGCTATCGGAGTCGTGGGCGCCGGCGCGAGACAGCCTCACGCTGGAGGTTGCCGGCGCGCAAGGCAGACAGTATGAAATTGGAATGTGGAATGCCGCGCAAGTGGCATCGGTTGAGGGTGCCGAACTGGTAAAGATTGATGCGGACAGCGCCAAGATCAAGTGCACCATTCCGGCAAGCACCTCTGAACCGAGTCCTCATGAGAAAATCATCATTCATTTCACCAGCAAGGCGCGCTAGAGTCAGGTGCGAACGCCATCTTCTGCGGAGAGACCCATGATGCACTCATCTTGCAAGGTTTTTTACTTTCTGTTTCTGGATTGTCATCCTAGGAAATTTTGCCCAGGCTCAGACCCGCATAGCGTCACAACCCGGCATTACGCTCGAGGCAGTGATCAGTTCCCAGGCGCGGCGCGACGGCATTGACGTTAAGGCGGGGCCAGCAAGTTTGCGCATCACCGCGCTCCGAGACGATATCCTGCGGGTGCGCATAACCCTGGGGAGCAAGTTTCCCGAGGACGCGTCATGGGCAGTCCTGCCCGGGCCGCGCAGCAAGTCTGTCGACGTGCAGGCGACGCAGGATGCCGCGTCCGTAGGCTTCCGCACCGCGGCGCTTGATGTGCGGGTTGAGCGCACGCCGCTTCGACTGGTGGTCCGCGATCTCTCCGGCAAAATCATCTCCGCCGACGCGCTTGGCCGTCCCACCACACTCCGGATGGGGGGCTTCTCTGTTTACAAGGCCATGCCGGGAGACGAGCACTATTTTGGCCTCGGCGACAAGGCGGGTACTTTCGATCGCAGGAACCAGGCCTACACCCTGTGGAACACGGACATTGGTCCCCAGGAAGCGATCGATCCCATTTACAAGAGCATCCCGTTTTTTCTTGGAATCGGCGGCGACCGCAGTTATGGATTGTTTCTCGACAACACCTGGCGCACCTGGTTCGATTTCGGCAAGCAAGCGCGTGACGCCTATTCCTTCGGCGCCGAGGGCGGCCCGCTCGACTACTACCTGATTTATGGCCCCACCCCGAATCAGGTGGTCGAGGGCTATGCTTATCTCACCGGGACTCATCCGCTCCCCCCGCTCTGGTCCCTGGGCTTTCAGCAGTCACGTTACAGCTATGCGCCGGAATCCCAGATCAGGGAAATTGCCGACCGCATGCGCGCCGACAAAATTCCCTCCGATGTGCTCTACCTCGATATCGACTACCAGGACAGAAATCGACCCTTCACCGTCGATGAGAAAACCTTCCCCAATTTCCCGGGACTGGTTTCGGATCTCCGCAAGCAGCATTTTCATCTTGTCCTGATTACTGATCTACACATCGCTCACATCGCCAACCAAGGCTACGCGCCTTACGATTCCGGAGAGGCTGGCAATCACTTTGTGAAGAAGGCCGACGGCAGCGAGTACGTCGGCGTCGTCTGGCCGGGCCCGTCCGTCTTTCCTGACTTCACTCGCACCCAGACGCGCGCCTGGTGGGGCGGCCTGTATAAGGACTTCGTTAAAGATGGCGTGGCCGGATTCTGGAATGACATGAACGAGCCCGCGGTCTTTGATGGACCGGGCAAAACGATGCCCCTCGATAATATCCATCGCATCGAGGAAGCGGGTTTCGCTACCCGCACCGCCACCCATGCTGAGATTCACAACATCGTCGGATTGGAAAACGCCCGCGCCACCTACGACGGCCTGCTCAAGCTGCGCCCGGACGAACGACCCTTTGTCCTTACCCGTGCGACTTTCGCTGGTGGACAGCGCTACGGCTTCACCTGGACCGGCGACAATTCCGCCACCTGGAACGGCCTTCGGATGGGCACCCAGCAGCTCCTCAATCTGGGCCTCAGCGGAATTTCGTTTGTGGGTAACGACATTGGCGGCTTCAACGGCTCGCCGGAGCCCGACCTGCTCACGCGCTGGATTGAGATTGGAGCGTTCAATCCCCTCTTCCGCGACCACACCACCAAGGGATCGCTGATGCAGGAAGTCTGGGTGCACGGCCCGGAGCATGAGGCGATTCGCCGGCGTTACATCGAAACCCGCTACCGCCTGCTGCCCTACATCTACAGCCTCGCCGAGGAGTCCTCCCGCACTGGGCTCCCCATGGTGCGTCCCATCTTTCTCGAGTTCCCGGAAGTCTTCACGCCACCATCAGACGGCTTCGGCAATCTCGACACGGAGTTCCTGTTGGGTCCGAGCTTGTTGGTCGCGCCCCAGCCTTTCGGGGAAACTCTGGACAACTACGTGGTCTCGTTCCCGAAAGGTGAGTGGTATGACTTCTGGACCGGCCTCAAGACGCCGATTCCTCCGCCCGAACCATCGATAGTGCAGATCTCCAATGACATCGCCAAGAACGGGCCTGGAACGCCTTACCCCTTCCGGCCTTTTATTCATCCCTCGCTTGACACTCTGCCGGTGTACGTTCGGGGTGGCAGCATTCTGCCACTGCAGCCGCTCATTCAGAGCACTGATGAGACTCCCCATGGTCCGCTGGAGCTGCGGGTCTATCCCGGGAACCAGTGCAGCGGCTCGCTGTATCTCGATGACGGCCACACTCTCCGCTACCAGCACGGCGAGTTCCTCCGCCAGGCATTCACCTGCCAGTCCGACGGGAGTTCGGTGGCCGTCAAATTCGGCGCACGCCAGGGCACTTATGCACCCTGGTGGAAAACTGTAGAGGTTGTGATTTACGACTGGCCGTCCGCGCAGGCCAATGCAAAACTGTCTAACAACGCGGCTCCGCTCCAGACTTCGTATGACGCAACCCAGCACGCGCTTCACGTCGTGGTCCCGGATGTTGCCGGTGAGACCGAACTTCGTGTGGGGAACTAGCTGATGTGAACTAAGCCGACGACGCGGCAAAAAAAAGAGCATCGGGTGTTGCCACCCGATGCTCCGGCTTCGTACCCTCCCCCGGGTACTTTGCCAATTCTTACTGCAGAACGAGGTAGGTCGGCGCAGTGCAGACCGCCGCACCAGCCGTATCCGGAGTCGTCGAGGCTCCGGCGTTCTGGTCGGCGCGAAGCACACCATCTTCAGCCGAGCAGAAGCGACGTACGCCGGTCTGGTTGAAGGCCGCTGGGGCCGCACCGACACCGTAGGTGATCAGCAGTGCACCAGCGCCACCCGCAGCGCCCACCGCGTTTACCTTGTAGCCGCTCTTGTTGCCGCTGGCGCTGGCCAGGTTGTTGGCAAGCGCGCCATCCACCAGGCAAGCCGCAGCCTGGGTTGGGCCAGCAGCCGGGCAAGCCTGCAATCCGGCACCAGGTCCCAGGGCAACCAGGGTCGCCGAGTAACCTACGGTCGGATAAGCAGACTGATAGGTCACCTCAGCAGTGTTAATGGTACGGACCGAGCTGACCGCAGATGATTCGTTGGCTGCGATACGTGCGCGCAGCAAGTTAGGAATGGCGATCGCAGCGATGATCAGAATGATCGCGACCACGATCAGCAACTCAATCAGTGAAAAACCCTTCTGTTTCCGCATCTCGTTAGTCCCTCTCCGATTTTCAGAAATTTTGGTCTTCAGCAGACCCAATTAGGGAATCTGTTCGCATTCGGGCTGCCACTGCCAAGTCATGTCCTTTCAAAGCCTTTCTGGCTGGTATGTCGATTGTCCTCAGTATCTGGCAACCTTTGATCATCCCGGCAACGCTGTCGGCAGGGGGGTGCGTGGTTCAATTTGTGTCAGATTCTGGTAGACGAGTGACAATCTGTGTCACTTTGGGACTCCGCTTCGAGGCGGGTCTCCCGGAGCCGTTCGCCGCTGCCATGAAACTGCCCAGTCCGCTCGGAGCACCCAGTTTGATCCGCAAGCCCCCGTTACTTCTCATCAAGCTCTAATTTTCCATTCGGTTTATTCTGCGGCCTGCGGGCATCGGGCGGGGATTTCGCAGAATTCGATTCTTTCGCATATATTAGTATTTGAGGCTGTGGGCGCGTAGCTCAGTTGGCAGAGCAATGCCCTTTTAAGGCATGGGTCGATGGTTCGAGTCCATCCGCGCTCACCATATATTTCAACAGTTTGGGAAGGGCGGGGAATCGCCGGTTTCCAGTTCTCCACAAATTTCCCCACAAATTAGGCACGGTAGACTTTCTCTCCTGCTGCTCCGCCCGGCGCAAGGATAGGGTAAGAGTCGAGCAGTTCTACAGCCTTCCGTGCTGCGCCGCTGGATACGTGCGTGTAGTGGCGGACCATGCGGGCGCTCATGTGGCCGACGAACGTCTGAATGACGCCCAGCGGAACCCCGAGTTCCACCATGTGGGTGAGAAATGTGTGCCTCACCCGTTCACCCTTATGCTCGCCATGCGCGATCCGGCTCAAATGCTTGGGCATCAGGTAATGCTGGGCTTCGGTAGCCGGTGGTTTTAGCAAACTGGCACGAAGGACGAGGCGGGCGGCGGCCTCGGTAGCATCTCGATTCAGTTCAATTGTGCGCGCGCCGGCATCGGATTTCGTATCAGCGCGGCGAATGGTCAGACGGCGATTCTCCAGATCCAGGGCACCGAGGCGCAGTTTCTTGATTTCTCCGCCGCGCAGACCTGTGCTGGCTGCCAGAACCGAACCATAGAAAGCGGCCTCCCAATCCTGATCCGTAGCGGCAACTTCTGCCAGGTGCCGCAATTCCTCTCGCGTCAGGGCGCGGCCGATATCAGAAACTTTGGTCTTAAGCGGCTTGTAATCGTCCTCCAGTCGGCGCCATAGGCGCGCCTTTTTAAGGATCATCGACCAGGCAAGAATTTCTTTGTTAATCGACCATGGGGCGATTTCCTCAGCAAGGCGCTTTGTGACGTAGTTGTCTAGTTCAACGTTGGCGATCTGCTTCAGGCGGATGTTGCCCAGAATGCGGATCATGGGTTTTAGACGATAGCCTTCCGCAGTTAGCGTGCCAGTAGCAACCCGCGGCTTGCGAAATTCCAACCACCATGTTCGCGCCTGTTCTAGGCTCCATTCCGCCATTTGCGTAGGCAGGCTGCCATTGTCGAGCTGGGCGAGGAAGTCCTTGCGGAAAGTTTTGGCTTCCTCGCGGTCGCGCTTGCCAGTTTGTTTCTCCCGCCACGTGCCAGATTCCTTGTAGCGGAAAGCGAAGATGTTACCGCGTCGATATAGGCCGTCTCGTTTTCTGCTCATCATATCCTCCGTCTGTTTTTCTTTGCGAACTTGCGTTTGCTAGCGAGCAAACTAGGGCGAGCACACTCCAGAGAACAAAACTTCGTGCCCTTTTTCTCAGACAAGAAGTAGGGCTTCGTACAATTTGGGTTCAGACAATAGAGCGGCCTGCGACTGGCGATCAACGCTCTCTCCTGCAAGCCGTACAACGCCTTCTCTATCGGGTTCTTCGCCGGTGGCTCGTCCATCACATTTTCGGACTCGACGTTCACCCAATAGAGCGCGGTGCGAACCCCCTCAGTCGTTGAGGCATCCTCCGCTCGCTGGCGTGTGGCGCTGGTCTGAGGCAACACGAATACTCGCTGGTAATATTCGCGAGCCCGGTGAATGTACCAATCCCTCGCATGCTGGTCTGGCTCCCGCCAGAATCGCCGTAGGTATGCGCGCATTTTGCGCACAACAAAGCCAGCGCGTTCTTCGATCTTCTCGGTAGGCTCATTCGCGTCCGCTGGCCTCCAGAGCTCAGGCCAGTACTTGTCTGTACGGCTGCGCAGGCGCCGATTGAATCCCACAACCTCCTCGGCTGGGATTGGCTCGGTCTTTCCTTCCTCCGGAAAGCTCAGGTTGACGAGGTAGAGCATTAGCCTCTCCAACTCGCCCGTTGGAATTTGATCCCCATCTTCGCGGCGTGCAGTCATTTTGTGCGTTCCTTCTCACAAACCTGTTGTAACGTAATAATTAATCAATCTTAGATTGATTGTCAATTACTTTCTACGCAGGAAGGGGAACCAATGGTGCAGGAACCGGAAAGGAAGCTACTCAGCATTGAGCGCCTGGCAGAACGCTGGGATTTGTCCAAGTACTCTGTCCGGCGGTTGATTGTTCAGGGAGAACTCAAATCTGTGACCATCGGCGCCCGGCGGTTAGTTCCGTTGAACGAGGTCGAGCGAGCCGAACAGTTTGGGGTGGGCCGACCGCGGAAACTGCAGCCCAAAAAGTGAGGGAAGGCCATGGAAGGCTCACATAAGCATAAGAACGAAGTTCATTTGGCGGGAACGCTGGCCAAAGATCCCCAAGTTCGACGCACCACTTCGGGCAAGGCGGTCGCAACCCTGACTGTCATGACCCGGTACAAGGACCAGAGCGAATTTCACCGGGTGGTTTGCTGGGAGCTGGCGGCGGAAAAAGCCGCGCCGCTCAAGAAGGGTAACTTTGTACGGGTCGTGGGGCGGCTGCAGACCCGCTCCTGGGAGGACAAGCAGACCCATCAGAAGCACTATTCAACGGAAGTGGTTGCCTGGCAGTTCGTCACTCCCGGGAAAGAGCCGGTCACCATTTCTACGACTGGCGTAGAGGTGACCGATGAAGATGTCCCATTTTGATCGTGGCTCGCTTCCGCCGGCACGGATGGTCTATGAGCGCGAGTTTGGACAGGCTTTAGGGCGCGAACGGCGGGGCTGGGCTCAGACGAAATGCTGCTTCCATGACGGCAAAAGTAAGACCTCCCTCAGCGTCAACCTTCAAGAGGGTCAGTTCTGCTGCTTCAAGTGTGGCGCCAAGGGCGGCGACGTGGTTGCCTTTGTACGACTCCGTTACAAACTCACTTTCATCGAGGCCGCCAAAGAACTCGGAGCCTGGCGCGATCAGGTGTCACCTGAGCAGGCGGAGGGATTGCGGCGAAGGCAGGCCGAACGAGAACTCGAGCGAGACGAACGGGCAGCCGAAGTCGAAGCCGAACGCGTGGAGCGCATCGACGCGAGGGAACATCTGCATGCGGTTGAAGCGCTTTTCGATGAATCCACTGCCGAACACGATTGGTACTTGATGTCGGAACTACTCCCCCGCGTTCGGGAGGCCGAAGAACGATATTGGCACCTCGCAGGGCTGGAGGTACGGCATGAGCGCTGACAACGCCCCTCAGGGCGTCAGGCTCGAATTTAGCGAACCCATCGTCACACCGGGCAAGATTCGCAGTTTCGCCGATCTCCCGGACGTAATCACGATGGACATTCCGCCCGTCGAGTACCTGGTGCCAGCGCTCGGCATCGCGCGCAACACGATTACGCTTTGGACTGGTCCGGACGACGACGGGAAGACCTACCTGGCCCAGGTGATGGCACTTGCGGTCTCCCGCGGTGACCCGTTTCTCGGTATGCCGTGCGGACAGGCGCCCGTTCTCTACGTGGATCTGGAGAATCCAGGCTACGTCATCCAGGATCGGATGCAGACCCTAGTTGCAGATGGGAATTCTCCCCCTTTGCTGCGCTTTTGGGGTACGTGGCTTGAAATTGATCAGCAACCGCCCCAGGCTGGCAGTGAGCTCCTGCTGACCATATGCAAGGCAACCAGGCCGCTGCTCATCGTGGACCCATTTCGATACTTCCACCAAGCGGAGGAAAACGATTCGACTGCCATGGCCGCAGTAATGCAGTATCTCCGCGCCTGTGCGGCACACGGTTGCGCGGTTGTCATCCTGCACCATCCCGCCAAAACGGAGGGCTCGACCGGCAGAGGTTCGTCTGCCATCCGCGGCGCGTGCGATCTGGCATTCCTCCACACGTTGGACCGGGAAAGCGGACTCATCACGCTCAAGGTGGACAAGAATCGCCTGGGCGCGAGTCGAGCCATCACGGTCAGGGCCGATTTCGAGGAAGGCAAATTCGAGCTTGCAGAGGCCCCCTACATTACGCGGCGTAATGACGAACTCGACCGATTAGAACAGGTCATCAAGAGCAATCCCGGCATTACCCAGAACGCCATTTCAAAGCAGTCGGGCATGATGAAATCGCGACTCGTTCGCCTGCTCAAGGAGGGCACAGGGATACGTTGGCGGACTGAAAACGGAAAATATGGGGCACTTCGCTATTTCGCTTGTTCTGAGACTTGTTCTGACCTTCCCAAGTCTTTGTTCCCAAAGGATGGAACAGCTAGAACAACTACCCCAAAACCCATCTCTGAGCAGACTTGTTCTGCTGTTCTCTCCCCTTTAGGGGAGAACAGACAACAGCTCTGCGAAGGGCCACAGGGAAAGTTGTCCTCGTGCCCTCACTGCGGAAGCTTCGCCGTCTATCCCCAGGCTGACGGGAAGCATTGTTGTATGACTTGTGAGCAGAGTTGGTGAAGCGAACCTAAAGCCAGGTCCATTCAGGCTCGCCTCAAGCTAGAAAAAGTCCCCGCCGGTGGAGAAACCCTAGAGGCCCGGCGGGGATTATGCGCCTTCGTCTTGCGAGGAATGAGGCAAGCCTATTCCAGACATGAAGACTAAGCCACTGGTAATAGTTACAGTATTGAATTTCCGTTCGACCGCACCGCGAACCGATCATTTAGGCGCGCCTGGGGATTTGGTCGGGAAAGCGTAATTCAGGCAGGGAACTGTCTGAGGATGGCGCAGCAACCCCTACCCCAACGCAGAAGCGTTACGCACGAACATTGTAGACCGCGTAGGCAAGCGAAACGCTGTGGATGCCTGGCAAAGCAACGTAATTCCAGGTTCGCTCTATGGCGGTTTTCTTCTGACTCATGCCGCGTCAAGGCATCGGTCGTACACAATTCGCGCTCGCGTTCGTAGGCACTTAGCGGCCTGCGTTGGTGCGATTCCACAAAAACCCCCACATCAGCGATCAGAACACGGCTGGAAAAGTACCGCGCTAGAAATTGATCGGCCTCTCGGCGGACAGCGACACGCCTTGTCCATATATTTCACAAAGTTGTGTTACTCCTCAGAGAGAACGGAGGGCGACAGTATGGACGTTGGCGAATTGCGAGCGCTGAGGCAGCGACTGGGGGTCACCCAGGCCCTCTTGGCGCGTGCTGTGGGCGTTGACCGAATCAAGCTCAGCCTTTGGGAAAACGGCGTCGCGGACATGAAGCCCGAAGAGGTCCGAAATATCGGGACGTATCTGCAGCGCGAGCTGGAAATCCGTCTTCGCGAACTCGGCGAGATGCGCGAGGCGGTGAGCGCGTGACCTCCCAACTACCACCGCCGAAGCGGTTGGAGCGGTTGCTGTGGCTCGAGGACCCCGACGCCGTCACGATCCGGACTGAGGGGCCGCGATTGATTCTGCGCTGCGGCCCTTTCAGCAGCATGGAGTCGGTGTTTCCATGCGGTTTTGAGGACCAGGAACCGCCGAAGCGGCTGGGGAAGCTTTTGCGGTTACTCGACCTGCTCCTGGACGACGAGGATTCCGACGGTGACGATTGACAACGTAGAGCGAGCCTGGTCGGGGGGGCCGCTGCGGGTAGTTGGAACAGGACGCGGCAGGCCCGTGGAGTACGTGTGTGAGGCGTGCGAGCGAGTGACGAAGGGCGGGAGGTACTCTGCTGCCACCGAAGGCGTTCGGTGGGGTTTGTCTGAAAATACCCCTCATTTGGCGTGGGTTTGCGTGTATTGCGAGTTGACTAGCATTGACCAGGCAAGAGTTGCCAAGGCGGCCAGCAGCCGCCAGGCGCAAGGAATGGCCCATCATGCCTGAAGCCGTTGACACCAGCGCAGCCGTTGAGTCTTTGCAGGCGACGCCTGAACCCCAGGTTATAGGTGAGGCGGCGCTTGACAGGCCGAAGCTTGGGGGATTCCAGCGCAAGGTGAACAAACTGACGAGAAGGGTCAAGATGCTGCAGCAGTTGGTCAGGGCCTTAGAAAGGCGCATTGCGATTCAGGATGAAATGTTGGAGAGGTTGAAGAAGGAGCGGGAATCATGGACCAGGAATCATCCTCGGCGGTAGAGCAGGTCGAGCAAGCGAATCGGGCGGAAATTGCCGCCGTGGAAGAGAGGACGCCGGTTCCAGAGGCCGGGGCGGAACGGGAGCCAGCACGTGACGACCGCGGTCGGTTTCAGCCGAAGCCACTCGACGAAAATTCGCTCCGTTCAAGGATCGATCTCGAAGAAGTTCGAAACGCCAGACTCCTGAGTGACGCCCTGGAGTCTGGGCTCATCATCCCCGACGATGAAATGGACATGTCGCTGTGGGCCAAAAGTTTTCGGGGAAGACTTGCGCAGGCGGAGCGGTCTGGCGGTTCGACTCCGCCCCAGCCGGTTGAGTCGGAAAGCGAGAGTACCGATTCCGAGGCCGAACCCGGCCCGGCCGGTGGGCCTGATCAAGAGATTCTGAACGCATACCAACAGCGGGTGGCAACTTTCGCCGCGGAAAATCCGGATTTCAGCGAGGTTGTGGGCGAGCTGGCGCTGCCCCGGCATGTTGCGCCCGTGGTTGAGTTGGCGATCCTGCAGGAAGCGCTTGGGCCACAAATCGCATACCAGCTTGGGCGGAATCCGGAGCTAGTCTCTGAGTTGGGCAAAATGACTCCGGCGCAGGCCGCGAGCCAGGTTGGCCGAATGGCGGAGTGGTTGGAAGGCCAAAACTATGTCAGGGAGCAAGTGGGGATTACTACTTCGGCTTTCGACGTGGAGATTCCGGGCAACGTGTTGGCCGAGTTCCACCAGAAGAGCCGTCGGCTGCACGAGTCGAATCCACTTTCTGAAGAGGAGCTCGAGAGAGCTCAGGCGATCTCGATTAACCCCTATATTTCAAAAATGATCATTGCCATGGATGCGCCGGAAATCGTGCATCACTTGATGCGCAATCCGCACGAGGTGGCCCGGCTCAATAGCCAGCATCCCTTGGGCGTTGCTGCGTCGTTGGCTGAGATCAGGGCTGAGTTACAGAGCGAGGCAGCGGCCAAACCGGAAAGGCGATTGCCCCGGCCGATTACGCCTACGCGCAAAAGCATTTCAACGGATCACAGCTTGAGCGACAGCTTGTCGCCTGAAGAGTGGGCGCGGAGATTCAAGCGGAAAATGAATTACGCAGACTAGGAGGCGGAATGTCATTGCGCTGGGAGGAGAAAGACGCGTTGGTTGAATGTTACGGCGAGTTTCACGCCGGGCTTTTGTTTGAAATTGTGCTGCTCTTCGACCGCCTGGAGCGGCGGGAGCTTTCGAGCTATGAAGCCACAAAGTTGGCCTTGGCTCGCTTTGCCACGCTGATGCAGGAGCACCTGCCCGCAATGCCAGGAAAAGTGTGGAAGCATATCAGGAGCGGGTTACCGCCGAGCGCCGGAAACTGACGACCGCGGCCGCGGCCTATGAGGAAAAACGGCAGGCGGCGGTTGCTGGTGAGAAGCTGCGATTGGAGAAAGAAGCCGCCGACCGCAATACCGAAATCTACACCAACGCAGTGGCGGCTGAGCAGCGGGAGCGGGAGCAGTGGAAGCAGAAGTACGACGAGATGGAACGGGTGCGCCGGGAGAAGAACGATAAAGATAGTTTATCGGCGGAAGCGGCTGCGAAAAAGGGAGCTGCCCTTCTGGACGCTATCGAGAAGGGCTAGGAGCCTGATTTTGGCACTCACTAAAAAACGCCGCTTGGTGCTGTCCCACTACACCACGGAGCCGGGCTGCACTCTCGAGGATGCGCTGATTAAAACCGGGTACAGCGAGAAACGGGCCAAGATCACGGCCTGCGAACTGCGCCGCGATCCGGAATTTGTTGCCGCCATCGAGCGCAAGCAGGCCGCAGCCCTGGCGAAACTCGAGCGGGAGCCGCTTACCGACGAAGAAGTGATTAACGGAATCCGCGATATCGACGCCGAATGCCAACTGGCCGGGCCGGTCGCGAATTTTCTGGCGCTCAGACTCAAGGCCCACGAACTGCTGTGCAAGGTTCGCGGAATGTTTATCGAAAAAATCGAACTGGGCTGGGGCGCCGAACTTGCGAAGGAAATGGAGCTGGCACGCGAACGAGCCAAACTGCCCCCGCTCATTGAAGGCACCACGGACAAGGATTTGACCGAGAACTGATGCTGACCCAGTCTGATCGCGAACTGGTCCACGACATGGCGCGGTTCTATGCCGATCCCCTCGGTTTCGTCATGTATGCATTCCCCTGGAAACATGGACTGCTGGCCAACCATGACGGCCCGGACAAATGGCAGATTGATTTTCTGACCGAGTTGGGCGCCGAAGTGAAGGCGCGTAACTTCGACGGTCACACTCCCGTGATGCCGATACGCATGACCCGAGCATCAGGCCACGGCATCGGGAAATCAACTCTTTCCGCCTGGCTCACGTTGTGGATAATGAGCACGCGGCCCCGCTGCAAAGGCACCGTCACCGCGAACACCGCGCACCAGTTGCAGACCAAGACCTGGTCGGCCTTGCAAAACTGGCACAAGCTCTGCATCACGCGCCACTGGTTTGATACCAGCACCGAACGCATGTGGATGCGCGACCAGAAAGATGCATGGTTCGCCGCTGCTACCAGTCACGAGGAAAAAAATAGCGAAGCCTTCGCCGGGCAGCAAGCGGCGGATTCTACTTCGTTCTACATCTTCGATGAAGCCTCGGGCATCTCGGATCGAATATTCGAGGTGGCAGAGGGTGGACTAGTGGGGGGCTCGCCGATGGAATTTCTTTTCGGCAACCCGACGCAGAACAGCGGGAAATTCTATCGCGTGAATTTCGGCAGTGAGCGCAACGGCTGGAACCACGGCTCGATTGACTCCCGCACTTCCCGCTTCACAAATAAAGCGCTGATCGCGGAGTGGTCCGAGCTCTACGGGGAAGATTCTGATTGGTTCAGGTACAGAGTAAAGGGCGAAGCGCCGCGGGTTGGGTTCTCCGCGTTTATCCCGCCGGACGCGGTGGAAGCCTGCCGCAAGTACAAGGCGGAAGGCTTTTCCGCACTGCCGAAGATCCTTTCGGTGGACGTGGCCCGCTTCGGGGATGACCGCTCGATTGTCGGCGTGCGCCAGGGCCGGCAGTACCGCATTCTGGCGAAGTATCGCGGCCTTGACTTGGTGCAACTCTCAGACCGAGTCATCGAATTTATTGACCGCGAGCGGCCTGACGCTACTGTGATTGATGGCGACGGCCTGGGCGCCGGTGTGGTGGACATTGTAAGGCATCGCAACTATGGCGGCACGCTACATGAATTTCACGGCGGGGCAAATGCCAACGATTTCCAAATGTATTTCAACAAGCGCACCGAGGTTTGGGGATGGATGCGCGACTGGCTCAAGGCGGGCGCCGAGATTCCCGACGATCCCGAGCTGGCGGTTGACCTTTGCGCCCCTGGCTATGACACTGCCCGCGGCAAGCGCTTTCACGGTTCCATCATGCTTGAGGCGAAAGAAGACCTGAAGGCCCGCGGCGAAGCGTCTCCCGATGACGGCGACTGCCTGGCGATGAGTTTTGCTGTCAAGGTTGCGCCGCAGCCCAAGCAGGAGCCTTTCCGCCAGGAGTGGGTCGGCATTTCGGAAAACGCCTGGATGATGTGAACACAAGATGCTTTCTTTCATTATTCAAGCTGTATCCGCGCTCCTGGATCTTGCCATTGCGCTTTGGCTCTATTTCTATGTTCTGCCCGAAATTAGAATGCTAGTTCGCCCCGATGCCTCGCTCCCGAAAGATAAACTTGACGAAAGTGCAGGCGTCGCTGGACAAGACTTGCCCGAAGTGCGGATTCACGATCACGCCTGATCTGGTCAGGCGGGTGGATTTTGAGCGTGTGGAATGTCCGAAATGGAGAAGTTTTCGATCCAAGGCGGCCCTACATAAACTCACCTAATGCAGGTGCAAGGTATGTCTGCGTCTGGCTCTGTGAGTGAACATGATCCCGAGCCCTGCCCCGATTGCCGCTCCGGTAATCAAACCGAGCATGGTAGTGCTGGTGATTGATGGCGTGCTTCTTACCAACATAAAGCCGGCAGCAGCCATACACAAAGTCCAGAGAACTATGCGAATCTTCATGGGTGTACTCCCAACGGCAGCGCGCTGCCGTTATCGCCATTGGCTGCAGGTGTACAGCATAGGAGGTAACCTTTCAATCGGGTAAAGATCGTATTACTGTCCCATTCCCATGGTTGAGTCAGATTGCAGCGATCCTGGTTCAAAGAACTATTTGCAGTTTCAATTGGCCGACACTACTCCCGGCTCGTGGAATGACGCTGCTGGGTGTCGGGCGGTTTTGGTTAAGCAATGGGGAGTGGTTGTAACTGGCTGTCGCCTTTGCTCACGCGAAAAGCTCGCTTGAATGCTGTCAGCGGAAGAGGACCCAAATGTGCCGCCTCGATTTCCGGCATGATCTTGTGTCCGAGGCCGCCCGCCTTCCACTTAGCTAGGAGGTCGAAAGCCGAGATGAGTTGGGGCGGCGCGACTCGGTCTCGGTCTATTTCGATCCAGACCGAACAACCCCACTCTGTCCGATATGGAACGAATGTGGCCCACGAGGATGATGGACACCTTTCGTGGTAGGCATCCGGGTCGAACTGATCGAAATCAAAGAGACTGACACCGCCAAGGGTGCGGACGTAAGGATAGTAGTCCTTCCCTAAACTCGTGCCCCAACGCTCGC
The DNA here is from genome assembly GCA_963758435.1 of Terriglobia bacterium. Lineage (GTDB taxonomy): Bacteria > Acidobacteriota > Terriglobia > Terriglobales > Acidobacteriaceae > JAIQFF01. Next base: position 399,391 of record CAVWVN010000004.1, read on the forward strand.
GATCCGGAATATCAGGTTCTGGCAAAATCGCGCCGTTGGTCAGAATGCGCTGGTAGCGGTCTGGATGGGTTGTGTGCCACAGCCGACCGTAAAGCTCTTGCAGGACAAGATTCCGCAACTCTGACGCCAACTCTTCGCTGGACAGAGCCTCTCGCTGCCACGCCATTCTTCTAATCTTGGAGCCATCATCCGTCATTACTTCCGCGCTTTCGGTTCGCCTTCTTTACCAGCGCAAAAGCCTATCAGGTTTGACGCCCCCGAATCCGGTCTGCGAAGAGGGTAAAAATCTCTGCGCGCTGCATCTGCGCCTCAATCGCGAGGCCGGCAAACGGCGCCTAAAGGCTGGCCCGCTCCCAAGCCTCCGCCCGACCCCACGGTGCGGACTGGCGTGTGGAGCTGAAGCGAGGATAATTGTGGATGGAGCAGATTTTCTTGCGACCGCCAGCCAGCAGACACGCTGGAATAAATGGGCTGCAGCGGCGGCTGCCATTGCCGCCGCGATTCAGTCCATCGCTACCGTGCTGCCCAACTAAATAAGCCAACCCGCCTTTTAAGGGTCTAATCTTTCCCTCTCGCCGAGCATGGGCGGAGAACACCTTGGACCTGGACACACCTTCGGGCAAACGTTGACCCCTATGATCCGAACACCAAAGCCCATCATCAGTTTTTCTACTTTGGCTCTATCCCGGGTTTGGACGGGGAGTACTTTGCTGACTTCGCGCAGGTAGTCAGCGTTCCGTGGGCCGACTACAACCTCACTCTTGCCAAGAAGCGTCTGCAATTGGATCAGTCAAGCCGCAATATGTTTCGCGTTAAGGTTGGAGCATGGTACGGGCGTGCTCCCAAGGATGATGTTGACGCCGGCTTGGAAGATCCTTGGAACCCACGATCCGAAAACAAGACCAAGGAATCATAGGGGGACCGTCTTGTTGAGCTTCGGGCCTTGCGATCCACCAGATCCCAAATCTGGCCCTACCTAGTCCAGGGGACGCGTGTTTCAGGAACCGGCAAGCGCCACGCCGCCAGTAGCTCGGTGGGGATGTAAGCGCGGAAGCGGTGCCGCTCGGCCCACGTCCTCAACGGGGCCGACTCCAGCAAACTTTTCTGGTCATCCAGGTTCAGCTTGCGGCGGCGAACTTCGCGCTCAAACTTCGAGGCTCGAGCGGGCGCCGCCGTTGTTACGCGTCATCGGGAACGCTTGTTATCGAACCGATCCAACCAATCTCGCACAGCCGTTTGCTCATCAATCTCCGCAAGTTGCTGCGGTGTCAAGGTTCGAGGACAATCTTCGCAGACGGAGCCTTGCTTCTCGCACACTCTTCTACCGCACTTGATACACTTGAATTTCCTCTCCGCCACAAAGCCAATTCTCTCACCAAACCATGACAGACTGGGCAGGGGAACGTGGTTCGGCTCGTTCAGTTGCCAGGATTGCGGCCGGGCGCCTAAATGGCTGGCCCGCTGTGCACCAGTAGTGCACTGCGCCTTTTTGCACCACTGGAATCAGCAGCTTGCTGTGAACAATGCCTCAACGAAACATGATTCAGGCTCGACCAGACTTAAGGTCAAAATTGAACAGTTTCCTGCCGCACAGGACGCGCAAAATGCAGTTGTGAGAGTCACGGAGAAGCAAGCGCTCTGCGTTCGGTGTCCCGTCTGTGGGGCGAAGCCCGGAGAGAAATGCGAACTTGGCACAGGCGAGCCGCGGACCGAGCCTCACAGAGATCGGCGATTGGTGGCGTGGGAGAGTTCTGGACCGCGGAGCGTGGCATTTCGGAAATGGACCCCACGGGATGAATGACCGCTTAGAGGGACTCCGCAATCCGCCTAGTTTACAAATGTTCCTTCGTAACGCCTCTGCGTTGGGGTAGGGCTTGTTGCCGCCCTCCCCACAAACTTCCCCACACAACGGCCTGATTTGCTGAGGCTTTACCCGGACTCAGTACTAATCAGCAGGAAGTGGCAGAGATGGCGGGAACATACGGTAGACCCGCATGAACACTGAGCAATCGTGCCATTCCTGCTCATCCATGCAAGCCCTGTGAGCCTTGGTAGGGTATTCTTTTAAGGCATGGGTCGATGGTTCGAGTCCATCCGCGCTCACCACATAAAACCAGCAAACAATGGCCCTCCGCGCGGAGGCCAAACTTCCTGTGGCTTTAAGAGACCCTGCCTCTAACAATGCGGCGACACTGAGGCCGGTGAGCTGCCCAGCCTTTACAACGATCCAGCATTTTTCACGAACTCTGCGGCTTAAGATTTCCGGGACGGTTCGGGTGAAGTCAAAGCTTTGCCGCAAGGGACGCCAAGGACCACAAAGTAGGGGGTTGCACTGTGCGCCGCGCCGACGCTTCCGCTTGCCATTCCGCCTGCAGAAGTTTGCTATCATGGCGGCGTTCTCTCGCCCACGAGCTGCCCGGTGTTTGGAATCTACCGCCAAGCAAGAAGTCCAGAATTGGAGGAATGGATATGAAGAAGATCATCATAAGTGTCGCCATGCTGTGCCTTCTGGTATTGCCCGCTTTTGGTCAGGAAAAGGAACAGGAGCGGGTAGCGAACGCGGGAAAAGTCATCAAAGAGATCATGAATATTCCGGACAATGTGCCGCAGGACGTCATCGACAAGGCGGACTGTGTCGTGGTGTTGCCTTCGGTGCTCAAATTCGCCTTCGGGATTGGGGGCAGCTACGGCCGGGGTGTGATGACATGCCGTAGTGGTAAGAATTTCCACGGCTCCTGGAGCGCTCCTACCATGATGGCGCTCGAAGGCGGCAGTTTCGGATTACAACTGGGCGGGCAGGCGACAGACTTCGTGCTGTTGCTCATGAGTCCGAGATCGGCCTCGAGCATTCTGAGCAGCAAAGTGAAGCTGGGTGGTGATGTTTCGGCGGCCGCCGGGCCGGTGGGACGGAACGCTTCAGCGGAGACTGACGTCAGTTTAAGGGCGGAAATTCTTTCTTACTCGCGGGCCCGGGGATTGTTTGCAGGAATATCGCTGGCCGGGTCAACCCTGCGTCCTGACAACGACGCTAACAAGAAGCTCTATGGAAAAGAGGTAAGCGCAAAAGACATCGTGTTTAACAAAGCGGTGGCCGCTCCCAAATCTGCCAGCGTGTTGCTGGCCACACTGAGTAAGAGGTCGCCCAAAAACCTGGCGAAGTAGTGAACCTGCCCACCGAACCTTCGCGCTGCACCGGGGAACACCCGGCTCATCCTGCCTGCAGGATCCTTCCCTGAGTGCAGAGTCTGCCGGGCGTTCCTCCTTGCTTATGCCTTCTGGTTTGTGGCTACAGGTCAGCGGACTCCGTAGAGGCTGACTTTGGGCCGCCTTTTCCAGTTATTCTTGCTGTACCAGAGGTCAACGCTCTGGATAATGCGGCGCTCACCGGGCAGATCGATAACGCGCGTCTCTCCGCCGTCAGGAATGTGAGCACGTATCGGAATCTCTTCCTGGGTGCCGTTTCCGTAGCGGACGATGACGCGCTCAAAATTAATGCCGCCGTCGCTGACACGCAATTGGATGGCGCGGAAAGATCCATCCGACCTGCCAACCTTGATGCTGTCATGGTCCACGGAGCCATCCACGTGGGAGTCCCCCAGGAAGGTCCAGTGTCCTCCTTTTGCATATACGGATGTGCAGAAGACGAGAACAAGCAAGAAAGCAATCGCCCACTCATTGCGGCTCTTTGACATCGTCCTTTCCTTTCTTGATGGTTGGAAACTGAGATGAGACTACAAAGCGTTGGGACGCGAAGGGCAGAGGCCGACCGGCCCAGCCCGATTCGTGCAATCGTTTTTGAGCGACTTTCGCGATTCTATTTCAGCCTCCCGTCGCCACTTCAAGATTAATCAAAAACTGGAGAGCGTCCTAGTTTCAAACTAGGACCCCGCCAAGAACTGGGTTGCGGCTGATCCAAGGCGCAAAGCACTGCAAGCGCGAGATCAAAACACGCGGCCCAGTTGAAAAAACCACTTGCGATGTCCGGTATCACCGACACTTCCCCCCAACACCAGCGGGCCCACTGCAGTCTCGGCCAGAATGCCGACGGCGATGTCATTGGGAAATTTGCTGGCGCTGGGAAAGGCGTACATCTTGCCAAACTCGTAGGCACCGATGGCATAGACTTTCTTTCCCGCCAGCGGTGGCAAGGTGAGCAGATCGTGTAAATACCCTACCCGGAAAAAATAGAACTGGTCGCCAAACAGTTCGTTGGTACCGTAGGCACTGAGCCGGTTCGGGCCGCCGAGGAAGAACTGGGGATAGCCGGTGGCGTGACCGAAAGTGGTTCCGCCTTCGCCAACGACAAACAGAGATGCGGGCCTGGTAATGGGCTGGAAGTATGCGACCCGTGCATCCCCTACCGGAAAGCTGTTGGTCTGGCCGGGGCTGGTGTCATACCACTGGAAGGTGGATTCCGCGTTCACTCCGCGCCGCGGGATAACTGGATCGTCGGTACGGTCGTACAGCCAGCGAAAGCGTGCAGTCCCAGTCCGGCCGCTGATGGACGAGAACTCCGGCGTGCCCAGACGCAGTCTGGCGTCGAGCGTACCCACTTCGTAGCCGAGACGGACCTCGCTGAAGCGGCTGAATCCGTATCCGATATCGCCGCCGATCTCGGTGCGGCTAAAGCGGTACTCGGCCAGGGGATCGCTTTTCCGATAAATCTTGAAGGCCGAACTGCTGGCAGCAGCGTGAGGAGCAAAGAACCACTTGCTGGCGGGCGCGAATGGACGGTAGAGTTCGCTGTTGATCCCATAAGTGTTGCCAAAAATAAAATCGCTGCGCCACTCCGAGCGGTATCCGGCTACATCCAGGAAAGTCAAGCGGGTGGCGAGAGTGAAATCTACGTCGTTGCTCTCCGATCCATTCACTTCAAATCCCAATTGCAGCGTGGGCGGAGCGTAAAGTTTTTCATGCACGGTCACCAGCAACCCATCCTGCCCGTTCTGTTGGGTGATCTGGTAGCCCGCCGTATCGTACCGCCCGATTCCGGTCAGCCGGTTCAGCAGTCCTTCCAGTTGGTGGGTGTTGATCGGTTTTCCGGTTTGAGTCCGCAGGAACCGTTCGATGTTCTTTTCTGCCTCCGGATTCGCGCCCTGCACCTTGACGAACTGCGGCACCGCGATATCGCTTTTCCGATGAAACTGTCGCCGCTCCATGTATTGCGCCCACTCTGAATCATTCAACACATAGGTCTCGAGCAGGTGTGATTTCTGGGCCGCGGCTTCAACCCCCTTCTCGATGATCTCCTTCGATTTCGGATAGTCCAATGAGTTGAAATCCTGCAATCCGACGCTCACCACCAGGTCCGCGCCGGCCAGGCCGCGTATCTCATTGCCCGCAACCACCACGTCGATGGAGCGCCCGAGAATGGCAAACAAGGATTGGATCTTGTCGGCCTCGGCGGGCGAAGTCTGAAGATGCACGCCAATCACGATGTCTGCCCCCATGGCGCGCACCACGTCTGTGGGCAGGTTGCCCACCAGCCCGCCATCGACATAGACGTGCTCCCCTTCGCGGATGGGAGAGAAAAGCCCAGGAATCGCCATGGTGGCGCGCATGGCGGTGGAAAGGGATCCATCCTTGAACACTGCCTGTTTTCCACTCACCAGATCGGTGGCCACGCAGCGAAAGGGGATGGGAAAGTCGTCAAACGATTGCACACTCGAGTAAGCCAGCGTTTCCCGGTCGATCAGGAGGCTGATCTGCTGGCCAGCATTCAGTCCTCCGGGCAGCACTAGACCCCGACGCAGACCCAGCACAATGGAGTTGGGAAATGCGACCTTATCTTCTTTTCTTCGGAAGGACAGGTCCTCAAAGGGCAGAGCTCCGCCCAGGATGACGTCCCAATTCTGTTCTTCCACGAGCTGGCGAAGCTGTTGCGGACTCTTGCCGGCGGCGTAGAACCCGCCCACCAGCCCGCCCATGCTTGTGCCGGCCAGATAATCGATGGGGATGTGATGGTCTTCAAACCACTGCAGCACTCCGATGTGCGCCAGTCCTAGCGCTCCGCCGCCTTCAAGGGCCACGCCAATTTTCAGCCGGGGCCTGGAGGGTGGTGTGGTTTGCTCCGTCGGAGTCGAACCTTGCGCTGGAACGGGACTGGCCTGGTGAGCCGGCGTCTCCTGTGCTGACGAAAGAGGGAAGAGCAGCAATAAACAAAGAAGTGCATACAGGCAGCCGCGCATGAAAAGCTCCCTTCGAAGGAATCGCGAGGACGCAAATCGTGAATGACGAACAAGTTTCGCCCAGGCTGACAATTCGCACAAGGCAGGGGCTCCTTTGCGCTCTTTGCGGCATTTCTTTGCGCCCTTTGCGGTTAACTTGTTTGGGCGACTTCGGGCGCGAGATCAAATCCCTTTACCGCAGAGGGCGCAAAGGAGCAGTCACGAATGACGCGGCATCTCCATCCGGTGTAAATTAGCTGGCGAACATTTGACGAGGATCAACGTCGGGTGATGAAAACCATCAAGGGTCCGGCCATCTTTCTGGCACAGTTCGCGGGCGACACTGCTCCCTTTAACAATCTGCAACATATCGCGCACTGGGCCAGCACCCTGGGCTACAAGGGTGTGCAGATTCCGTCCTGGGACGGCCGTCTGTTTGATCTGAAACGCGCCGCTGAGAGCAAGACTTATTGTGATGAAGTACTGGGCACGTTGGCTACTCATGGCCTGCAGCTCACCGAGCTCTCTACCCACCTGCAGGGCCAGTTGGTGGCCGTGCATCCGGCCTACGACGCGATGTTCGACGGGTTCGCGCCCCAAGCAGTCCGGGGAAACCGCCAGGCCCGGCAGGAATGGGCAGTGGAACAACTCGAGTTTGCGGCCAGGGCGTCGGCCAATCTGGGCGTCACGGCCCATTGCACGTTTTCCGGGGCGCTGGCCTGGCCCTACGTTTACCCATGGCCGCAGCGGCCTGCGGGACTCATCGAGACCGCCTTCGGAGAATTGGCCGCGCGTTGGCTCCCCATTCTGAATACATTTGACGAAGCGGGAGTGGATTTGTGTTTCGAGATCCATCCCGGAGAGGACTTGCACGACGGAGTCACCTTCGAGATGTTTCTGGACCGGGTGAAAAATCATCCCCGCTGCAACATGCTTTTTGATCCCAGTCACTTTGTGTTGCAGCAGCTCAACTATCTGGAGTTCATCGACCTCTATCACTCCCGCATCAGAATGTTCCATGTGAAGGACGCGGAGTTTAACTCTTCGGCGCGGCAGGGCGTGTACGGAGGCTACCAAGCCTGGATCGACCGGGCAGGAAGATTTCGCTCGTTGGGTGACGGGCAGGTTGATTTTGGCGGCATTTTCTCCAAACTCACGCAATACGGCTTTGCCGGCTGGGCCGTGATGGAGTGGGAGTGTTGTATAAAGAGCAGCGAGCAGGGAGCGGCTGAAGGAGCGCCTTTCATATCCCGACATATTGTTCAGGCAGCCAAACAATCGTTCGACGATTTCGCCAGCTCAGGTTCCGATGAGGCCGCGAATCGCCGGATGATGGGGCTGGAGTGAGCTGTTCAATCGGAGTCAGTCAGGGGAGCGCTGAGAGCTGACCGCTGAGAGCTAAGACCTATGAGTCTTGAAATAAAACGCGACGACACCCCGGGCCGCCGTTTGCGCCTGGGCATGGTGGGCGGTGGACCGGGAGGTTTTATTGGAGCAGTGCATCGCATCGCCGCCCGGATTGACGATCGTTTCGAGTTGGTGGCTGCGGCGTTGTCTTCCGATCCGGCGCGTGCGCGCGCGGCTGCGCTGGACCTTCATATTGCTCCTGAGCGTGCATACGGCAGTTTTACGGAAATGGCTGCGGCGGAAGCGGCCAGGAAAGATCGCATTGATGCGGTCGCCATTGTGACCCCAAATCATTTGCATTATGCGCCGGCAAAAGCATTTCTCGAAGCCGGCATCCACGTGATTTGCGACAAACCGCTCACTACGACTCTTGAGGATGCACAGGACCTGGCGCGGACCGTGCGCCGCACCGGCTTGCTCTTTGCGGTGACGCACAACTACACCGGCTATCCCATGGTGCGACAGGCTCGGCAGATGGTCGCCGAGGGCGAACTAGGAGCGATTCGCGTGGTCCAGGTTGAATATGCCCAGGACTGGTTGGCCACGCCGCTGGAGAAGACCGGACAGAAGCAAGCCGCCTGGCGAACCGACCCAGCCCAGAGCGGTCCCGCCGGTTCTCTGGGAGACATTGGAACCCACGCATACAATCTCGCCAGTTTTGTTAGCGGATTGAATTGCCGGGAGCTGGCGGCTGAGCTCTCCACTTTCGTTCCCGGCCGCCGTCTCGACGACCATGTGCAAATCATGCTGCGCTTCGCGGAAGGCGCCCGCGGAATGCTCTGGGCGAGCCAGGTTGCGACCGGAAACCAGAACAATCTGCGCTTGCGGATCTACGGAGAAAAGGGCGGCATGGAATGGCGGCAGGAGGATCCGAATTGCCTGTGGTTTGCCCCGTTGGGCAAGACGCCTAATCTCATCTACCGCGCCGGGCCGGGCGCGATCCCGGTAGCCGCGCACGCCAGTCGCGTCCCGTCGGGCCATCCCGAGGGCTATCTGGAGGCCTTCGCGCAGCTCTACACCGACATTGCCGAACAGATCAGCGCCCGCCTGGAGAAGCGTCCTGCGGCCGCTTCTTCCTTACTGGTGCCTACGGTCGAGGATGGCGTGGCCGGAATGCAGTTCATCTCCGCGGTTCTGGAATCCTCCAGCCGCAACTCGGCCTGGACTGCAGTCTCGGCTGGAAGCTGAGTGTGACTGGCCGCTTCAACCGGTCGTCATGCTGCGCTTGCGAAGCATCTGGCGTGAAGTCTGCGCGCGGTTTGGGCGAGCGTGGGCGGTCTGCGCGCCAGATCCTTCGAGACCGGAGTCCCTCACGATGACGCCGCGCCGAGATAGCGCGTTCCACGCGCATTTTCCCAATTTGCCCTGGCGATGATTGTTTACTAGTAAATAACGCCGTCAGGGCGTATTCTTAAGTAGGTCTCATAACGCATCTTCCCGCCGCGCCTCACGGTGACGGTTCCTTGCGAAGTCAGACGGTTAAACCCTTTGCGCAAGGATCCGCGATGCCTGATAAATACTCACGTCTTCGTGTGAAATCCGACGGTCAAGGCCCGCCCTCAATCGATGCCCAGCCCGTAGAGAATGAAATTCTGCTGAGCTTGCCGGCAAAGGAATGCGAGACTCTATTTCCGCAGTTGACTTTCCTTGAACTGCGAACACACCAGGTATTGCTTGAACCGGGCGAGGCGATCCAGTTCGGCTATTTTCTGAATAGCGGTATGACATCAATTTTGACCGTCCTGCCAGAGGGGAAAAGCGTCGAAGTCGGGTTGACCGGCAAGGAAGGTTTTGTCGGCTTGCCTCTGATCGTAGGCTTCAGCAGCGGTCCGACCCAGGCGGTGGTCCAGGTTGCAGGCAGCGCCTTCCGGATCGGCGTGCATGCCATCACCCAAACGCTGCGCCAATGTCCAGCCCTGGCTAACCGCCTGCAACGCTACGTGCAGATGCTGGCCATGCAGGGCACGCAGGTAGCGGCTTGCAATCGATTGCACGAAGTCGATGAGAGACTGGCCCGTTGGTTACTGATGTGCCAGGATCGCATCGGCTCCAACCTGGTGCCTTTGACCCAGGAATTTCTGGCCCACATGCTGGGCACGCGCCGGGCCAGTGTCACGGTCGCGGCCGGCATCCTGCAGAAGGCGGGGCTGATCACTTACTCGCGCGGCAATGTCAATATCGTTGACCGAAGCCGTCTGGAGGGCGCCTGCTGCGAGTGCTATGAAGTCATGCAGGAGCAGGACAGGAAGTGGCGCAATGAAGGCCCGGGCGATTGAGCCCCGTTTCCCCGCCGTCCCGGCGGCTATTCGCAGTTGTCCCACCCACCCCGAAGGTGAGACCCCCACAGACGGTCGGTGTGACTCCGGTGCTAGATTTTGTCTTACAGTCTGGCCCATGCGGGCGGGTGCTCGCTTACAATAGCGGGCATGCAGACCAGCGGACAAACGGGGACCAGAATGATTCGGGACTGGAAACAGTGGGAGGGCCAGATTGTGAATGGTACCTTCCCGCTCCGCCAATATCTGGGCGGCTCCGCACACAGTGCGGTGTTCCTGACGGAACGCCGTGGGCGGGAGCCGCAAAAAGCAGTCATCAAGCTTGTTTTAGCGGAGCCGGCGACAGCTGGAGTTCAGCTTTCGCGCTGGGAAGCGACTGCCAAGTTGTCCCATCCCCACTTACTGCGGCTATTTGAATCGGGCAGTTGCCAGCTGGATAAGGTGGTCCTCCTTTATGTGTTGATGGAGTACGCCGAGGACAATCTGGCGCAGATTCTTCCCCACCGTGCACTCACTCCGGCGGAAGTGCGCGACCTGCTGGAGCCGGCACTGGATGCCCTGACGTTTGTTCATGGGAAGGGTCTGGTCCACAGCCGGTTGAAGCCGTCGAATGTCCTGGCGGCACAGGACCAGTTGAAGCTCTCGAGCGACAGCCTACTGCGTACCGGCGAGACGGCAGGCGCTATCGCTCCACCGAGCTCCTACGACGCGCCTGAGATCGCAAGCGGAAACATCTTGCCGGCGTCCGACGCCTGGTCACTCGGTATGACGGTGATGGAAGCGCTTACCCAGCGTCTGCCCGCCTGCGAGGGCATTGCGGAACCTTTGCCGGAAACGGTGCCGGCGCCCTTCATGGGAATTGCCCACTGCTGTTTGCGCCTCGATCCGCAGCGCCGCTGCACCCTCGCCGATATCGCGGCGCGCTTGCAATCTGCTCCATCGAATTCGCCGCAGCCTTCGACGGTCAGGATACCGGCGGGGTCAGCAAAGTGGCGCAACGTTCTTCTTGTCGCGGCTGCGGTCCTGGTTGTAGCGGCTCTGTTTATCGGCCCCAAGCTTTTCCGCTCGTCCGAGGCGCAGCCCGCCAATTCTGTTTCCTCGAACTCCCCGGTCTCCTCTGAAACCGTTGCAGCGCCTGAAGCCCAGAGCGCTGCGCCAAAAGCGGAGCCGGCGCCAGCCGATGCAGCCAAACCTTCAGCGATCAAAACGCGCAGTGAGCGCCAAAGTCCCAAGGCTCCCCAGCCGGCCTCCGTTCCTGCCCCCGTGGCCAATGCACCGCCGGTCGCCAGTTCCGATCAAAGCAGTGTTCTGCAGCAGGTTTCGCCAGTCGTGTCCAGGTCGGCGCAGAACACGATCACCGGCACCATCAAAATCCGGATAAAAGTTTTGGTCGATGCTTCTGGAAGCGTCGAGAGCGCCAGCTTCGTTTCCGCGGGCCCGAGTAAATACTTTTCCCGGCAGGCCATGCAAGCAGCGCAACAGTGGAAATTTTCTCCAGCTCAGTCCGCTGCGAGAGCGTGGATTCTGCATTTCGGCTTCAAGAGATCAGGGATTGAAGTCACTTCCGAGCCGGCGAAGCCCTAGCCGTTACTTCGGATGCAACAAACGCTTGGGCGCTCTTCTTTGCCACGCCGTACGCAATGCGGCGGCCAGAATGTCCCGCGGTACCTTTGCCAGTCGCACCCGGGTAGCTCCCATTCGTCCCCAGCCCTTGGGAACCGGAGAAAAAATCTCAGGCTCGTCTTCTACCATCCCGGCCTGCTGCTCCGGAGTCAGCAGAAGCACACCGTAACCCTCCGCTTGGAGCGAGAGGGTGGCGAAGATTTTGCCGCCTACTCGGAAGTCAGCCTTCCCAAAATGAGAGCCTTCGACAGCCTCTGGCAAAGCCAGAGCAATGCGGCGAAAGTCTCCTGCGGTCACGATCTGACTCCTTCCGCTTTGATCCGGCGTCATCCTGAGGGCCTTCAGTCCCGAAGGATCTCGGGTGTACCAGTACGCACCCAGCCCATGACGCGCTCCACGCCAGATCCTGAGCAAAGGTCAGGATGGCGCCGGATCGAGTCGCAGCGTGCCCTTCGAGCATAGCCGTAAAAGCCGCCCAGAAACTCGCAAAGGACGGAAAGAACGACTCTATCCGGCCATATTGAGCATACAATGGGCTGCCTTTGGAGGCGAACCAACCGGACCAGGGAACTCCCGTCATAGAGACAGATGCATGATCGACAAGCTTCCGGAAAGGGGCTAATGCGCACCAAAGCAATTCTCGTGATCTTCACACTGTGTTCTGGACTGGTAGCCGAAAATCTGGAAAAAGCCCAGAAGAAGGAACTGGAAGCTCAAGTCAAGACCATGACGGCCGAGGCCCAAAGCCTGGAGCGCGCTGGACAGTTGGCGGAGGCGCGCACCAAGTACGCCGAATCCCAGGCGCTCATCGAAGTGAACGACGTTACCGACGCCATCAAGCACCTGGATGAACAGATTCACAAGCAGGTGAAGGATGCCCTGAACGAATCGCGCAAACTTTACGAGATGCACAAGTTCAAGGAATCGGCCGCGGTGCTGGACCAGGCCATGAAGCTCGAGGCTTTCCAACCTGTGCTGGCCTACAATCTCGCCCTCTGCTATCACCAGCTCGGCGACCGCGCCCAGGCGCTCGAATACCTGCGAAAAACCAAAGCCGGCACACCGGATCCGAAGCAAAAGGAGAAACTCCAGCAGCTTCAGACTTTCTTTACCACGGGAGAGAATGGGCTGTCGGTGAATGAGAGCGATCGCGAGCGAATCCTCCGGGTCAACAGTCTCGCGGACAGCATCGGGCTGGAGGCATCGCTTGAAGACGAAATTGGAGCAGAGGAGTCGTTCTCGGAACCCGAGCCTGCATCGCCTGAAACTGCGCCGGCACAAGCGGCAGCTCAGCCATTCCTGAAGACAGACCGGCCGGTGGTCACGCATAGTGACACCCGCGCGAGTCACAGGTCGAGCTTGTGCAATGCCCTGGTCGAGCTCAAGGGGACTTTAGCCGGCAGTCCGGCAGAGACCTTCAACCTGGCAAATTGCGCCGAGTCGAACGGACGAACCACAGAGGCGGTAAAGATGCTGGAGAAGTACCTGGAGATGTCTCCCGCCGCGCTCGATGGGGGAGAGTCGCGCTCCCGCATAGCGGACTTGAAATCGCTGCTCACTCTACCCGGTCAGAACGGAGTGGAAGTGCGACGTCTTTATGCGGCGGCGTATGGCGACCTGGCGGAGCGTAAATATGATCGTGCGTTGACCGCCTTGACCAAGGCGGGTGATCTTGCCCCGGAATTTGCCCTCACCAAATGGAAGCTGGCCCTTTTCTATGAAGCCATGGGGGATGTTGGTCGCGCCCGGGAGAATTTCACCCGCTACCAGCAGTTGGTTTCCGATCAGAGTGCCAAAGACGAAGCCGAACTCCACGTCAGCACTCTGGATCCGAAGAAGACCAAGTACGACGAAGAGGTGGACGAGGCCGAGGACATCGTCGCCGATCTGTTCAACCGCGCTCTGAACCTCACTTTCAATGGGCCCGAAAATCGCAGCGCCTTGCGGGCCAAGCGCGCGCGAGTGAAAAAAAAAGACGACAGAGCCAAGGCGAAGTATAGAGTCGGTGGCTTTGCTATCCCTTTCCCTTACGCGCAACAGCAACTGGCAAGGGCCAGTGAACATCTGCAGATCGCGCTCGCTTTGTTTCCCCTGGGCGCCGAGGCCAACCAGTTGATGGGACTGGTTTTCATGCAAGCCAACGACGGTCAGTCCGCCACCAGAAGTTTTGACGTGGTCGCCAGCCAGGGCCTGCCGGTTGCCTTTTACGCCGAATTGCGAGACCGCAAGCATGACCAGGCGGTGAAGTGCGAACTAAGTCACGACCGGGTGCGCCTGATTTATCTCTCGTCGTATGACAAGAAAGGAAACCCGGCGCCGCCCAGCAAGCCAGCCGGCGAAGACGGTCTCGGAGACATGGTGATCGATCCGTCAACTCCGCGGCAGCAGGGCTTCGATTCTCTCGATGTGACTTTGAGCGAGATCAAGAAAGTAGAGACCGACAAAGGGATGCTGAAGCTGAAGCTTGCCAGGCAGGACGTCTGGCTGGCCCCGATTTACCTGCCGTCGTTTACTCCGATTGAGGGTCCCCAGGCGCGCCGCTTTGCCAATACTTACACCCGTCTGTTTATTCGTTACCCCGGGCTGGAGGATTCCAAGCTTGGGACCGAAGGCATGAGTGGAGGCGAGAAGTTCATCATGGGATACAAGATCGCGAGCGCCAGCGCCGACATTGCTATGTCCGGTTTCGGTGGGATCGGGGCGATCTCAAGCGTACAGGACATCGTTTCGATTACCCGAACCATTCGCGCCGCCATGGTTTCGCTCAACGTGAGCTTCGCTTCGTGGGAGAAGAGTGTAGAGGACCAGCAGCAACTCCTTGCTGGTAAGTCGTTTAAGGCGATTCCCATACAGCCCGCGAATCTCGCGTTCGTGCAGGAAGCGAAGTAGCGGGAAGGCGTTCATTGGCGACTCTTCTCGTATAGTCTCCGGTGTCACGCAACTTTTTGATGCGTGCCATTCAAAGTTTTCATCTAACGAACCCAGAAGAGAATTGACAGCCTTCATCAGGTTGTCTACGATTCATAAGTTCATGTCAGCTTCCTGCGTAACGCGCTGCCAGTGTTGTACTTGTTGTTGTATGTGTGTGTCCACTGGCGCCCGGGGGTTGCTGACCTAAGAATAATTTAGAAATCGGCACTTATACCCACCGCCAGTGCAACTCACTGGCGGTGGGTTTTTTTGTGGTCAAAAACTTCTATGACGAATGCAGTGACAGAAACGAAGGCGCAGCGGGTCGAGCGTTTGAAGCGAGAGAAGAATCCCTGGGAAGGCCTCGACGACATCCGCAAGTTTGCTCGCGAGGGCTTCGATTCCATCACACCCGAGTGGCTGGGCACGTATTTCCGCTGGTGGGGCGTTTACACGCAAGGGGACGGCGCCGGAGTCATCGGCGGCAAGAACGGGGAAGGGAAGGCGCTGCCCTTCTTTATGGTGCGCATTCGCATTCCGAACGGCCTGCTGCATTCTCATCAGCTGCGAACCATCGCCAATGTCACCGAGAAATACGCCCGCGGATCTGCTGACCTGACTGTCCGCCAGAACATTCAGCTGCACTGGGTAACGATCCAGGATCTTCCCGAACTACTGGAAGGATTGTGGCGCGCCGGCCTGACCACCATGGGTTCCTGTGGCGACGATACCCGCAACATCACTGGTTGCCCGCTGGCCGGCGTCGATGCCGATGAGATCTGCGATGCCTCGTCCCTGGCGCTTGAGGCCAACCGTTTCTTCGTGGGCAACGGCGATTTTTACAACCTGCCGCGTAAATTCAAAGTCTGCATAACGGGATGCCGTGTCTGGTGCGCCTACCCGGAGATCAATGATGTGGGCTTCACCGCGATTCGCCGCGATGCCGAAGTCGGTTTTTCACTGCGCGTGGGCGGCGGGCTTTCGACCGATCCTCACCTCGCGCTCCGGTTGAACGCGTTTGTGCAGCGGCACCAGGTGATCCCCATGCTCAAAGGCGTCGCTGAGATTTTCCGTGAGAGCGAACGATTGCGCGAGAACCGGGAACGCGCGCGGCTCAAGTTCCTGTTCCTGAAACACGGCTGGACGGCGGAGAGCTTTCAGGAAGAGCTGGAGCGGCGCATCGGCTTTCGTCTCGATCCGGCCGTAGAAGAAAAACCACCGGCAGACATTTATCGCGATCACGTAGGGATCCATGCTCAGAAACAGGCCGGGTACAGCTACGTTGGCGCGGCGGTGCTGCGCGGGCGGATCTCGGCCCAGCAAATGCGCGCCGCGGCCGATGCTGCGGACCGCTATGCGGCAGGTCAGTTGCGCACCACCAATATGCAGAACCTGCTGATTGTGAATGTTCCCAACCACAACGCTGCTGCTGTGGCAAGCGAACTCGAAGCTAACAAGATGCCGGTGGGTGGCTCGCCGTTCTGGCGGGGTGTGGTGGCTTGCAGCGGCTCGGAGTTCTGCAAGATCGCGATTACCGAAACCAAGAGCTTTTCCCGCTGGCTGGTAGAAGAACTCGAAGAGCGCTTGCCCGGCTTCGAGCAGCACCTGAAGTTGCACGTTACGGGATGCCCCAACAGTTGCGGCCAGCACTGGATTGCCGACATCGGCATCGAGGGCAAGAAAATCAAGGTGGATGGCCGCCAGCAGGACGCTTACTACTTTTGCGTGGGCGGCGCGGTGGGATTGCACCAGTCGGTGGCGCGTCCCATCGGCTATCGCTGTCTGGCCAGCGAAGTCCCGGACGCCATCGAGCGACTGCTGCTGCGCTATCGGGAGGAGCGGTCGGCAGGCGAAAATTTGCGCCATTACTTTGCGCGCCACAGCGATGACGAGTTGCGCGAGTGCCTGGCAGGAAAATTCTTGCCAGCAGTTGAGCGCGACGCTTCGCCAGGGAAGGTGCCGCATGCAGTTGAGGGTTAGACGGTTTTGGGGCGGAGCAGCGCTTTAGCGCTGCATTAAAGGTTGTTTGAGTGGCGGCTCTAAGCCGCTGAGATACTTGGACGGCAACACGAAGGTTGGGCCATGACTTTATTTCCCATGTTCATGAAACTCGAAGGCCGCTCCTGCCTCGTAGTCGGCGCCGGCACCATCGGTGAACCGAAAATCGGCAGTCTGCTGGCATCGGGCGCTTCGGTACGTGTAGTGGCGTTCACGGCCACGGCGGCGGTTGCCGAATGGGCAAAGACAAAAGCGATCACCTGGGAGGCGCGAGCCTTCAATAGCTCCGACCTCGATGGGGTTTTTCTGGTGATTGCCGCGACCAATTCTCCTGATGTGAACGCCGCGATTTTTCGCGAAGCCGGGCAGCGAAACATCTTGTGCAACGTGGTAGATGACCCCGAGTACTGCGATTTTTACTACCCCGCGGTGGTGCGGCGGGGAGACCTTCAGCTTGCCATTTCGACCAACGGCCACAGCCCGGCACTGGCGCAAAGGATCAGACGCGAACTCGAAGCCCAGTTTGGTCCGGAGTACGGCGAGTGGCTGGAGCAGTTGGGCGCCATCAGGCAGGAGTTATTTGCCAGCAGAATTGACCCTGAGGAACGGCGACATCTGCTGCACGAACTGGCCAGCCGCGAAGCTTTCGAACGAGCGCGGTCCACGGGATTCAATATCGAAGCCATCAGTCTGGAGAAAATATCATGACCGGCAAGGCGTACCTGGTGGGAGCGGGTCCGGGCGATCCCGAACTGCTGACCCTCAAAGCGATCAAACTTCTGAAGTCGGCCGACGTCGTGCTGCATGACGACCTCGTCACCGCGGAAATCCTGGCGTTCATTCCGTCCTCCACCCGGGTTCACAACGTGGGCAAGCGCTTCGGAGAGAAGCGTATCAGCCAGGCAGAAATTCATTCTTTGATGATTCAGAATGCGCTGCTGGGCCTGCAGGTGGTCCGCCTTAAGAGTGGCGACCCGCTGATTTTTGGCCGCGCCGGAGAAGAGATGGAAGCGCTGCGGGCGGCCGGCATCGATTTTGAAATCGTCCCCGGCGTAACGTCTGCCTTTGGCGCTGCCGCCAACGCGCAGATTCCCCTTACCCATCGTCAGGTCTCGTCGGCTGTGGTGTTGGTCACCGGCCACCACGCCGGCGCTGAGGAATTTGCCGACTGGCCGGCAAGAATTCCAACCGACGCGACTGTCGTCGTATACATGCCCGGCTACGACTACCGCAGCACGGCGCAACAGTTGCTGCGCGCCGGGCTGGCAGGCACGACGCCCTGCGCCATCGTCTCGCAAGCCACGTCGCCAAACGAGCAAGTTCACCTCACGACCGTAGATGATCTGTACACCTCTCCGCGGCTGCCCTCGCCGACGTTGCTCGTTGTCGGTGAGGTGGTGCGAATGGCCAAGCCGTCCGCACTGCTTCAGCAATTCGCATGGCAGCGCGATTTTGTCTCGAGTTCAGTGTCCTCGGTTCCCCAGGAGCGTGCGGAGTGAGAGACCACGTGGAGCTTATACCGGCCGAAGTGGAAAAATGGCGGCCGGAAGAGGTATTGAGCTGGGCCTTTGCCACTTTCGGAAACGATGTGGCGCTCGCGTCGGGCTTCGGGATTGAAGGCATGGTATTGCTCGACCTGGCCTCGCGGGTGCGTCGGGATTTTCGCGTCTTCACGCTGGATACTGAATTCCTTTTTCCAGAAACCTACGACCTGATGGACCGGGTCGAGAAACGCTACAGAATCAAAATCGAGCGGGTTTACAGCACGCTGACCCCGGAGGAACAGGAACGCGAGCACGGCGCGGCGTTGTGGAAGCGCGACCCTGACCTGTGCTGCGGTTTGCGTAAGGTGGAGCCGCTGCGTACCAAGCTCACAGAATTGCGCGCCTGGATTACCGCCATCCGCCGTGACCAGACGTCGTCGCGCGCCTCCGCCCGCAAGGTGGAGTGGGATGCAAAGTTTCAACTGCTAAAGGTCAATCCCATCGCCGACTGGACTCCGGGGATGGTGTGGGGATACGCACTCAAGCACAACATCCCCTATAACCTGCTGCATGACAAGAACTATCCCAGCATTGGGTGCACCCATTGCACCCGGGCCATCCGTCCGGGAGAAAGTGCCCGCTCGGGCCGCTGGGCCGGGAGCGAGAAGACTGAGTGCGGGCTGCATGTCGCGCCGCCCGCGGAAATCGCGCCCCTCGTGGGGATCAAGAATCTCCAGACAAAAACCTCATTTAGCGTTGAAGACTAGCCAAATTCACAAACCCCGAAGGACACCAAGGTCACAAAGAAAGCCGGTTTAAGTCCAAGATTTTCCTTGGTGTACCTCTGTGCCCCTGGTGGTTGGAGCTTTTCGGCGCCGCCCAAAAAATCCATTAGCGCCATCGAAATTCTCGATTGTACTTCCACGGTCGATTGACGATAAACACTGTAGAGATGAGTCCGAGTCACCTAACCACAGACCACGACGCCTGCGGTGTCGGCCTGGTCGCCCACATCGACGGTGCGGTTTCGCGCGAGATCGTGGACCGAGCGCTCGAAGCGCTGGTCCGCCTGGCGCATCGCGGAGGCGTGGATGCCGATGGACAAAGCGGTGACGGCGCGGGTCTGCTGACTCGGATCCCCGAAAAATTGATTCGCAGGCACGCGCGCGAGGCCGGAATCAAACTGCCCTTGGGGTTCGGGCTGGGCATGGTTTTCATGCCGCCAGGACAGGAAGAGGCTGCGCGCAAAGTTATCGAGACCCAGGCGAAGCGGAGCGGGCTGAAATGCCTGGGCTGGCGGTCGGTCCCGAACAATCCGGAAGTTCTCGGCCCTCGTGCTCACGATGCTCTTCCCGTGATTGAGCAGTGTTTCTTCGCTCCTGGATCAGCGACGCAAGACCTTGAATCGCTTCTGTTTCGCTTCCGCAAGGAAGCCGAGGCCAACGCCCCTCTCGGAACTTATTTCTGTTCGCTGTCCTGCCGGACCGTGGTGTACAAGGGGCTGCTGACTCCTTTCCAGTTGCCGGCGTTTTATTCCGACCTGCGCGATCCAGATTTTGAAAGTCCGTTCGCCATCTTTCATCAGCGCTATTCCACCAACACTCAGCCCAGCTGGTCGCTGGCGCAACCTTTCCGGTTTGTGGCCCACAACGGCGAAATCAACACCATCAGCGGTAACCGGCGCTGGCTGCGCGCCAAGGCGCCAGCGTTGCGTCACGAACTGGGATTATCGGACCAGGCGCACCTGCTGGAGGAGCGAGTCAGCGACTCGGCCAGCTTCGATAATGGATTTGAACTTTTCCTGCGCCGCGGCTACACCCCGGCAGAGGCGATGCTCGCGATGGTGCCTCCAGCCTGGGAGCGCTCGCCCGAGGCGGCGCCAGAGCTGCGAAACTTTCTGGCGGAGCAAGCCCGTGTGCAGGAGCCGTGGGATGGCCCGGCAGCCCTGATTTTCACCGATGGATGCACGGTTGGCGCCAAGCTTGACCGCAACGGGCTGCGTCCACTGCGCTACACCTTGACCACGGACGGGTTGCTGGTGGTTGGCTCCGAGGTGGGGATTGCCGATCTACACGACAAAGAAATCGCCGAGAGGCAGCGGCTGGGGCCGGGAGAAGTTCTGCTGGTAAATCCGGCGAGCGGCGACTTTGTTCGTCCTATGAACTCGCTGCAGCTCCGCCAGGGTATCCGCTCCGTTTCCTCCACGCCTGCGGTGCTTGTAGCGCCCACCGATGAACCCTATTTGGAGATAACCCCGGAGCCCAAGCAGGCCATGGCGGCGCTGGGCTGGAGCGAAGACCAGTTCCGCCTGCTCTTCCAGCCTTTGGTCGAACAAGGGCAGGAGGCGGTATGGAGCATGGGCGACGATGCGCCGCCGGCCTCGATGTCCAGCTTTCTCCGGCCGTTGTGGGACTACTGCAAGCAGCGCTTTGCCCAGGTCACGAACCCTCCCATTGACTCTTTGCGCGAGAGCCATGTGATGTCGCTGAAAGTATTTTTGGGCAGGGCTGTACTCGATTCTCCGTTGCTCGATGCCGGACAATTGCGACTGCTGCAGAAAGAATTAGGAACGAGCAAGCGAATCCCAATCACGTTCCCGGCAGAGGATGGAGTCGAAGCCGCGAAGGCCACGCTGGCCGATTTGCAGGAAAACATAAAGACGGCTTCAGCCAATCCTCCGGGGCTTTTTCTCCTGACCGATCGCGGCGTAGGCACAGAGCAGGTGGCCCTGCCGGCGCTGTTGGCCCTGGCTGCGGCCTGGAAGGCCATGGTTGAGGCCGGCCTGCAGGACACTCCGCTGGTGATCGAAAGCGGGCAGGTCATTGACACCCATCATGTGGCCCTGCTGGTGGCAGCGGGCGCGAGTGCCGTATTTCCCTACCTGGCGCTGGAACAGGCAGCGCATTTGAAGCCGGGCGGTGCGGTCGCCTACCGCGGCGCGGTAGAAAAAGGCCTGCGCAAAGTGATTGCGCGCATGGGTATCTCAACTATCGCCAGCTACCGCAATAGCCATCTGTTCGAGATCATCGGCCTCGATCCCGATGTGTGCGACCGATTCTTTGAAGATGCAAGTTGCTCGCTTGCCGGCAAGGGGCTGACCGAGCTGTTGCAGGATTGTCTCGACCGGCACGATTCGGTTTTTGCCCTGACTTTTCCCACTATGACGGTCAGCGCGAAATTGCAGGACCACGGGCTCTATCGCTTCCGTCACCAGGGAGAGCTGCACGCAACCTCGCCTGAGTTGGTGCGGCGAATGCATCGCTACATCAAATTTCCCACCGAGGAAAATCATCGGGCCTTCAAGGAACTCGGACAGCAGAGGGAGCCGGTCGCAGTGCGGGACCTGCTGGAGATCGTGCCTGAAAAGGCGCTGCCGCTCGACCAGGTCGAGACCGAAGCTTCGATCCTGGGCCGTTTCAGCACCCAAGCCATGTCGCTGGGGGCGATTTCGCCGGAGACCCACAATACTCTTGCCGTCGCCATGAACCGTCTGGGCGGCCGCAGCAATACCGGCGAGGGCGGGGAAGATCCCGAGGTTTACCGCAACGGCAGCGAAGCCAACAATCGGGTGAAGCAGGTGGCTTCGGCGCGCTTCGGAGTGACGGCGGAATATCTGGTACACGCCGACGAACTCGAAATCAAGATTGCGCAGGGCGCCAAACCCGGCGAGGGAGGGCAGCTCCCGGCCAGCAAGGTATCGGTGTACATTGCACGCTTGCGGCACGCGGTGCCGGGGATGATGCTGATTTCGCCGCCGCCGCATCATGACATCTACAGCATCGAAGACCTGGCACAACTGATCTACGACCTGCGGGCGATCAATCCTCAGGCACGAATCGGAGTAAAGCTGGTGGCCAGCGCCGGGGTTGGAATTATCGCCACGGGCGTGGCCAAGGCCGGGGCTGACGTCATCACTATCAGCGGCCACGACGGCGGCACCGGGGCTTCGCCGATTACTTCCATCAAGAACACCGGGCTACCCTGGGAAGTCGGGCTGCGCGACGCTCACGCGGCGCTGGTGAGAGCCGGGTTGCGGGGCCGCGTCCGCCTGCGGGTGGACGGCGGATTCAAGTTCGCGAGCGACGTCATCGTCGGTGCGCTTCTAGGGGCGGAGGAATTCGGTTTTGGCACCGCCTCTTTGCTGGCGTTGGGATGCGTCATGGCGCGGCAATGCCACCTCAATACCTGTCCCGTAGGCATCGCGACCCAGGACGAAAAGCTGCGCACCCGTTTCACCGGCAAACCCGAAATGGTCGAGACCTACTTCCGCGCGGTGGCTGCGGACGTGCGCGAATTGCTGGCTGCGATGGGGGCTCACTCGATCGACGACATCGTGGGCAAGGCCGAGTGGCTGCGACCCCGCACTCCACAAGCAGAACGGTTGTTGGGCGGGTTGCTGGATGACATTGTTTCCTCCAGCCATCCGGCTTGCCCCGTTGAAGACCGGAGCAGTCTGTATCGCGAGTTGATTCGCACCATTGTTCGCGATAGTGACACCAGGGCCACGCGTCGGCGCCGTTACCGCATTACTAACGCGGATCGGGCCATCGGCGCCCATTTGAGCGGAGAGATATTGCGCCAGACGGAAAGGCCGGCCGATGCTTCCCTGAAATATGAATTTGTCGGCAGCGCGGGCCAGACGTTCGGCGGATTCCTGGTCAAGGGCGTGAACTTCCGGCTGGTGGGCGAAGCCAACGACTACGTCGGAAAGTGTTTGTCCGGAGGAGCGATTGCCATCACCGGCGGAGAAAAAGCCTCCTTGCGAGGCGATGTGCTCGCGGGCAACACCCTGCTGTACGGCGCCACCGGAGGGGAATTGTACGTTGCGGGCCGGGTAGGGGAACGCTTTGCCGTGCGTAACAGCGGCGCTCTCGCGGTCGTGGAAGGCGTGGGACAGCACGGTTGCGAGTACATGACCGCGGGCGTGGCCGTGATTCTGGGACCGGCGGGAATGAATCTGGGGGCCGGCATGACTGGCGGATTGGCCTACGTCCTGCGCGATTCGATTGGAGGCCACGGATACAACCAGCAGTCAGTCAAGTTAGCTCCGGTCGAGGTAAGGGAAGAGCTGTGGCTGCGTCGGGTCTTACGCAAACATTTGCGTCTCACCGGCAGTCCCCGCGCCCTGGTGTTATTGAATTCGGCGGCTCCGTTGCCGTTCTTGCGGGTGGAGCCTCTGGTTCTGCCCTGCACCGTGGCGGAAACGTGGGCCCCCATCCTGCCTCGGCTCAAGCGCCAACCGGCCGCCGTGCCACGGCCGACTGGGGTATACGTACCGCAGTCTGCAGATGCGCCTGCCATCGCAGTGGTGTGAAACTAAATCTCTCCATCTCCTGGCAGGATTTATGGATCCTTGAGTTGTCCGCTATAATCTTCCACTACTCATGGACTTTGACCAGTTAGTGACGTTCCTCGAAGTAGCCAAGCTGGGAAGCTTTTCCCGGGCTGGGCAAAAGGTTTTTCGCTCCCAGTCCGCGGTCAGTGCACAGATCCGCCAGTTGGAGCAGGAGTACGGAGACCGCCTGCTCGATCGTTCCGGGAAAGATGTGACTCTCACGCCCGCCGGCAGGGTGCTGTTCGCCTATGCCGAGCGCCTGCTGCAGATGCGGGACGAGTCGTTGCTGGCCGTGGCCGATCAGGGCACCAGCCCTCGCGGCACGCTGGTCATCGGCGCCAATGAGGCCACCTGCCTGTATGTGCTGCCCGACGTTTTCGCCAAGTACTGCCACTTATATCCCGGCGTGCAGATCAGCATCTATCGTAACTTCAGCTACAAGATTGTCGAGAAACTGGAGAACGGAAGCATTGACGTTGGAATCGTGACCCTGCCGGTGAAGTCGGCCAGCGTGAAGACCCACTCCATCTTTCGCGACCAGCTGATGCTGATGGTGAGCCCGCAAAACGCCCTGGCCAAACTCGACGTAGTGCCCGTAAGCGAGGTCGCCAAGCAGCCCTTGCTGCTGCCCAAGACCGGTTACAGCCGCCGGGTGATGGACAAGTTGTTCCGTCCTTATGCTTCACATCTTCAAATTCGGATGGAACTGCCCAGCGTGGGCATGATCAAGAGCTTTGTGGCCGCAGGGCTGGGAGTTTCGCTGATCAGCTCCAGTTTTGCCAAGGACCAGGTGCTGGCCGGACGAGTCAAGCTGATTCCCATCCGCGACCAGGAGTTATGGCGGGAGCTGGGCATTGCCTACCGGCGCGACCGCACCCACACTCGCGCCACCACCACCTTCATCAGCACGGTTCGACAGCTGGCCACCGCTTCCAAGTGAACCTTTGGCGGTCGACCGCCCCCGAAAATCGGCCCACCGCACTGATCGAATTTGTCGATTCACCGAATCACAATTTCAAATTTCTTTTTGCACTGCGGAATTGCTACTCTTCATGCAGAAGCCTCAGAAGCTTTGATCGCTGTTGTACGCGGTGGTCTAACTAACTTGAACCCAGCTGAGGGGGTGCGGCATGAGAGAACTGGAAAGTGGATTAAACAAAATCCTGGAAGAGCATCAGCATGAGAGCGGTCTCCATGTCATCGGAGGCAGGCGCAGGTTAATCGACCGGCTGATGCAATTCTTCGAAGAATTCAAACCGGAAGAGGCTCCGGACGCCAGATTGAGCCGGGAGCAGCATAACTAGATCGCGTTACGCGGACAGCAACCCATGAAAGCAACTTCCCAGAAGGCTAAGCGAATTACATCGATGGGCACAGGCACGTCGAAGCGAATTAGCGTGCTTCTGGGGGAGGGCGTCAGGTGAGCTGAGAAAAGTTTAACGGCTGACAAAGACCCACCGCCAGAAGCTACTGGCCGGTGGGTTTTTTATTTGTCCGCTATTTCTCAGAGAGATCAGCGTCAGTTTACGAAAGGCACAGGGGAGATGATATGAACGATGCATCGCAAGCAAGCAGGGAAGTGGCGGGCCGGGGCTTCGAATGTGTAGTCATGAAATTCGGCGGCACCTCGGTGGAGGATGCGGCCGCGATTGGCCGTTTGTGTCAGTTGGTGGCACGACCTTCGCCGCAGCGTCCAGTGGTAGTCGTCAGCGCCCTGGCCAAGGTTACCGACCAGTTGATGGACGCCGGCGAAGCCGCCGCTGCGGGGCGGCTGGATTCCGCCCGGGGAATTCTCCAGGTTCTCCGGCAGCGCCATGAAGACGTGGCGGGCGCTCTCTTACGGGGCGACGAACGTATCCGCCTGTCCGTCGAGTTCGCCGATGAATTTAAAGCCCTGGACAATCTGGTGTTCAGGATTGCGTCAGAGAAGGCCTTGCTTCCGGGTGTACAGGACAGCCTGTTGGGGGCGGGCGAAGCGCTTTCTTCCAAGCTGGTGCATTCAGCCTTGCATTCTGCCGGCGTGAAAGCCGCTCTGGTCGATCCCCGGGAGTGCATCGTTACCGATGCCGCACATACCCGAGCTACGCCCTTGTGGGCCGAAACCAATGAGCGGCTTCAGGCGGTTGTACTGCCCGTGCTGGAATTGGGACAGGTGCCGGTGATGGGTGGCTTCGTCGGTGCGACCCGCGACGGCATTCCCACGACGCTGGGTCGTGGCGGGTCCGATTTCAGCGCTTCGATCGTCGGGGCGGGCCTGCTCGCGAGCCGGATCGAGATCTGGACTGACGTGGATGGAATCCTGACCACCGATCCGAATCTGTGTCCGAACGCCAGCCGTGTCGCTCGCATGAGCTTCGACGAGGCCGCCGACCTGGCCTACTTCGGCGCCAAAGTGTTGCACCCTGCCACTCTGGTGCCGGCCATGCGCAGCAATATTCCGGTGTGGGTGCTGAATTCGCGCAACCCGGATTGCCCGGGGACCGAAATCGTGGCGCACTGCGGACCCGCCGATGGGGTCAAGGCCATTACCGCCAGGCCAGGCGTCGCCATCGTGGACATCGAACCTGTGCGCTGGTTCGCGCCCGAACTTCTGCGCGAAGTCTTCGATGTGTTCGAACGCCATGAGCTCGGTCTGGATCTGCTGTCGGCCTCCAGGGGTAGCCTGGCCCTGTTGGTGAGTTCGGTCTCCGGCCTGCCGGCGATCGCGGATGAACTGAAGGGCATGGCCAACGTCCGCTGGGAAAACCATAAGGCGCTGGTCTGCCTGGTGGGGGAGCAGGTACGCCGCCGTCCGGAGATCGCCAGCCAGGCGTTCCGCGCCATCGGCGCCATCGAGGTGCGCATGATCTGCCAGGGTGCCTCGGAGCGGAACATAAGCTTTCTGGTGGACGAGTCGCGCGTAGAGGATGCGGTACAGCGCCTGCACCGGGCATTTTTTTCGAACTCTGGCCCCGTGCTGGAACCAGCGGTTTCGCAGGCCATGTGCCAGGCCGAATGGGCATGGCAGGGTGCTGACTAACCGCCAACCACGTGGGACAGCCGCCCTCGGCTGTCCGGTCGAGCGAAGCTCGACCGGTTTCCCTGACCATTCAAAAGCCGAGCTTCGCTCCGCCGAGGGCGGCCATCCCCACATAGTCCGCGGCAATCCAGAGTTGCACGAGCGGGGAAGCTCGCACCCGCATTCCGATCGCCCGCATCGAAATTTCTACTTGACACTCGCTGCATACCAATTACCATAGATGAATAATTATTCAGTATTATGAATAGTCATTCATGAGCAAGCCGCTGCGACAGAAGGTCATCCTGGAGGTACTGGAGCATAGTTCACTCAGCAGCCAGGAAGATCTGCAGCGTGCGTTGCGCAAACGGGGTTTGAAGGTAGGGCAGGCGACGCTGTCGCGAGACATTCACGAGCTCGGCCTGGTGAAGACCGGGGCCGGCTACGTGCTGCCGGGTGAAGCGGTATCGGAGCCGGCCTTACCGCCGGTCTCGCGGCTGGTCAGGGAGTTTGTATTGGAAGCGAAAGCCGCTCAAAACCTGCTGGTGATCAAGACCACTGTAGGCAGCGCGCAGCCCGTGGCGGCCGCGCTAGACGGGCAGGACTGGGAGGAAGCGATCGGGACTATCGCAGGCGACGACACAATATTGATGGTGTGCTCGGACAACCGGGGCGCAAGATTCCTGGCCGCGCGGATTCAGGAGATGCTCGCCTGATGGCATCCAGACTCAAGACCGCGATCCTGGGCGCAACCGGCTACTCCGGCTTCGAACTCGCCCGTATTCTGCTGCGCCACCCCGGCGTGGAAACTCCGGTGATGCTTCAGCGTTCCGGCGATGCCGCAGTCGAGGTGAATCTTGCGGACATGTATCCCGCCATCTCCGGCAATGGGGGATATCCCCTGCAGCCGTGGTCGTGGGCGGAATTGAAACGGCGGAAGATCGAATTACTATTTCTGGCTACGCCACACGAAGTATCACGCGCGCTGGTGCCGGAAGCGATCGCGTCCGGAATGCGCGTAGTGGATCTCAGCGGCGCGTGGCGCTTGCGCGAGGCGCAAAACCGCGCCGTCTATGGCTTTCACGACGAGAATGCCGTCACCGCGGCCGATCTCATGGAAAAGGCCGTGTACGGCCTTCCCGAGTTGAATGGCGACCGTCTTCCCGGCGCCGCGCTGGTGGCCAATCCCGGTTGCTATGCCACTTCCGTGATTCTTGCTCTGGCCCCGCTGCTGGCGGCGAATATCGTGGACCGAGAGAAGGGAATCATTTCCGATTCCAAATCCGGCGTCTCGGGCGCGGGCAAGGAAGCGACAGCGCGCACCCACTTCGTTTCGGTGGCGGATAATCTCTCCGCCTACTCGGTATTCGGACACCGCCATGTGGGGGAAATTCTCGAGCAGTTGAAACTGGATTCGAGTGAGCTGATTTTCACTCCCCACCTGTTGCCCATTCCGCGAGGAATTCTTTCCACCATCTATGTTCATCTGAAGCACGAGATGAAGGCGGCTGAGGTGGAATCGTGTTTCCAGGATTTCTATCGCGACAAGCCGTGGGTCCGC
Organism: Terriglobia bacterium; assembly: GCA_963758435.1. Lineage (GTDB taxonomy): Bacteria > Acidobacteriota > Terriglobia > Terriglobales > Acidobacteriaceae > JAIQFF01. The sequence goes on from CAVWVN010000004.1 coordinate 427,150, forward strand.
GTTTTCGCCACTCCGAAGCTGCCGCAGATCCAATTCTCCTTGCACACCAACTACTGCGACTTGGGCTTTTGTCTGGCCAAAGATGGACGCCGCCTGGTGCTGGTGTCTTGCATCGATAACCTGCTTAAGGGCGCTGCCGGACAGGCAGTTCAAAACATGAACCTCATGTATGGGTTTAAGGAACGGGAAGGTCTGCAGTGAAAATCGTTATCAAACTCGGCGGCGCGGCCCTCGAAAACAAGGACACCTTGCACAAGTGCGCCCGCGCCATCGTGGAACTGGCGGAAGACGGCCACAAAGTCACCGTGGTGCATGGCGGCGGGGCCGCGCTCACCCGTACGCTGAAGCTCTTAGGCAAGGAAAGCGATTTCGTAAACGGCTTGCGCATCACCGACGCCGAGACCCGCGACGTGGCCTTGATGGTCCTGGCTGGAATCGTGAACAAGAGTCTGGTAGCGGCCATCGTCGCTGCCGGCCGGCCAGCCATCGGCCTCTGTGGCGGCGACGGCATGGCGTTCCGGGCTCGCAAAAAGCAGACCCAGGGTTACGACCTGGGATACGTGGGGGAAATCTGTTCAGTGGAGCCGCGTTGGCTCGAAGCCATCTGGGGGCTCGGTGGAATACCGGTGCTGTCCTCGGTAGCTCTGGGTTCGGACGGAGAGTATTACAACGTGAACGCGGATCAGATGGCATCCGCGTGCGCCGTCGCCTGTCATGCCGACACCCTTATCTTCCTTACCGACGTGGCCGGGGTGAAAGATGCTGAAGGCGCAGTCATGCCCTGGCTGAATACCAAACAGATTGCGGGGATGGTCGAGAGCGCCGTGATTGCCGGCGGCATGCTGCCCAAGCTCGAGGCCTGCGGCCAGGCCCTGCGCAAGGGTGTGGGCCGCGTCCGCATCCTGCCCGCTGCGCAGGCGGACGCTTTGCCGCAGTTTTATCTCACCCGGCTGGATGGTGGCACGGAGGTGACCGTCGCATGAGCCTCGCCACCGTGGCACGTTCTGAATCCAAACTGTTGCTTCCCACTTACGATCGCCAGCGGGTGTTGTTCGAACGCGGGCGCGGCGTCTTTCTGTGGGATTCGAATGGCAAACGCTATCTGGATTTTCTGAGTGGGATCGGGGTCAACGCCCTGGGCCACGCGCATCCTGTCATTCAGGCGACCTTGAAGCGCCAGGCCGGACGGCTGATTCACGTGTCAAACCTGTTTTTCCACGAGTACCAAGCGGAGTTGGCGAAGCGGTTGACCAAAATCTCCGGCCTGGACAAGGCATTCTTCTGCAACAGCGGAACCGAGGCCTGGGAGGGAGCTCTAAAACTCGCCCGCGCCTTTGCCCGCACCCAGAACAACAACGGCCACAAAGCCAAGTGGCGTTTGCTGGCGCTGGAAAATTCCTTTCACGGCCGCACCTTCGGCTCGCTGGCTACGACGGGCCAGGAAAAGTATCGACACCCCTTTGCGCCCCTGGTGCCCGGTGTCGGGTTTGTCGGCTTCAATGATGTGGACGATCTGAAGCGGCAATTTGACGGCAGCGTCTGCGCCATTTGTCTGGAGACCATCCAGGGCGAGGGCGGAATCCGTCCGCTCAGCCCAGAATTCTTACAGACCGCGAGGCAGCTCTGCGATCGCACTGGTGCTCTTTTGATTCTCGACGAGATTCAGTGCGGCCTGGGCCGCACCGGACGCTATTTCGCCTACCAGCACTACGGCGTTCAGCCCGACATTGTGACCGTCGCGAAACCGTTGGCTGCTGGCCTTCCACTAGGAGCACTGCTGACTACCGACCGCGTGGCCAGCGGCATGCATCCCGGAATGCACGGCACCACCTTCGGCGGCGGACCGCTGGCTTGTGCCGTGGCCATCGAATTTCTGCGCGTGCTCGATCGCATGTTAGGACACATACGGCAGACCGGAGACTACTTCCATGCCAAACTGGAAGACCTCAAGGCCAAGCACGACGGCATTCGAGAGATTCGCGGCATGGGTCTGATGCTAGGGATGAATCTCGATTCGGCCGATCGGGCGAAGGCCGTGGTGGCGCAGTTGCTGGATCGCGGAATCCTTATCAACCGCACGCAGGACACGGTACTGCGCTTCCTGCCGCCCTACATTATTCAGAAGGCGCATGTGGACCTGGTGGTCCGTGCCCTCGACACTGCGCTTTCATCTACCCAACAGAAAAAGCATCGCAGAGCAAAGTCCAGCACAAGGAGTCAATCATCGTGAGCAGCCAGCCATTCCACACGACCCAGGTCGCAACTCCCCCGGCGACAACCACTTTTCCGGGACGCGATCTTATTTCGATCCGCGATCTCAGCTCGATTGAAATTGAATCCATCTTCCACCTCGCGGGACTGTTGAAGGCGCGTCCGGCGAACTTCCGGACCGCGCTCGCCGGCAAGCAGATGGTGATGTTCTTCGAAAAGCAATCGTTGCGCACCCGGCTCACCTTTGAAGCCGGCATGGCCAGCATGGGCGGGAATGCATTCTTCATGGACCAGACCGGCGGCCGACTCGATGCCCGCGAAAAACTGAGCGACATTGCGCACAACGTGGAACGCTGGGTGGACGCGATCGTGCTGCGTACCTACTCCCACGGCACCGTCGAGGGAATGGCGGAGCATGCCTGCATTCCCGTGATCAACGCGCTCAGCGACCTGGAGCATCCCTGCCAGGCCCTGGCCGATTACTTTACTCTGCTGGAGCGCTTCGGCAATCTGAAGAAGATTTGCGTCGCCTACGTGGGGGATGGCAACAACGTGGCGCATTCTCTGCTTCTGACTGCGGCAACTCTGGGTTCCCGGATTCGTATTGCTACTCCTGCAGGCTATGCTTGCGATCCGCACATCGTAGCGGATGCCCGCGATCTCGCGCGCCATACCGGTGCGGTCATCGAAATCCTCAACGATCCGACGCAGGCCGTGGACGGGGTGGACGCGGTTTATACTGACGCCTGGACCAGCATGGGTCACGAGCATGAAGAGCAGGAGCGGAACCAGATTTTTCCGCCCTACCAGGTAAATGAAAAACTCGTGGCCGGCGCGGCGCCTCACGCCGTCTTCATGCACTGCTTGCCCGCGCATCGCGGGATGGAGATCACGGACGCAATCATGGATTGCGAGCGCTCCGTAGTTTTCGACCAGGCCGAGAGCCGCCTGCACGTGCAGAAGGCCATTCTGCTCCTACTTCTTGGCGGCAAGGTGGGCCGCGCGAATTCGAGGAACTCAAATGGCTGAAAAAGTTGTGCTCGCATATTCGGGAGGTCTGGACACCTCCATCATTATCCCCTGGCTGAAAGAAAACTACGCCTATGACGTGATCGCCATGGTGGGAGATGTCGGCCAGGGTGACGACATCGACGCCGTCGTCGAAAAAGCGTACAAGACCGGCGCCAGCAAGGTCGTCGTCGAGGATATGCGCGAGGAATTTCTTACGGGGTACGTGTTCCCTGCATTGAGGGCCGGCGCCGTGTACGAACATAAGTATTTGCTCGGGACTTCGCTGGCGCGTCCGGTAATCGCCAAACATCAGGTGGAGGTGGCTCTTCGCGAGGGTGCGAGTGCGGTCGCGCACGGTTGCACTGGAAAAGGAAATGATCAGGTGCGCTTCGAACTCGCCTACCAGGCGCTCGCTCCCGAACTCAAAGTGATTGCGCCGTGGCGGGAATGGACTTTGAAGTCGCGGGAAGACTGCCTCGACTATGCCGAGAAACGGGGGATCTCCGTCACTGCCAGCCGGGAAAAGATCCACAGTCGCGACCGCAACTTGTGGCACATCAGTCACGAGGGTGGGGAACTGGAAGATGCCGGCAACGCGCCTCTCTCGAGCACCTGGCAGCTGACCCGTTCGCCGCAGGAGGCTCCGGACCGCGAGGAGCAGGTTGTAATCGGCTTTGAAAAGGGAACTCCGGTTTCGGTAAACGGAATGAAGCTCGATCCGGTTTCATTGGTCGAGTTGGTGAACGAGATCGGGGGGCGGAATGCCATCGGCCGCATCGATCTGGTGGAGAACCGCTTTGTCGGGATCAAGTCGCGGGGATGTTATGAGACACCGGGCGGAACTCTGCTGATTGCCGCTCACCGCGAACTCGAAGCCCTGTGCCTGGAGCGCGATCTCATGCACTTCAAGCAGCACATTGGGCTGAAGTATGCGGAACTCGCATATTTCGGTCTGTGGTTTACGCCGCTGCGCGAGGCGCTCGACGCGTTTGTCGATAACACACAGCAGGACATTACGGGCTCGACCACGCTCGCCCTATACAAGGGTAACGTGTCGGTTGTCAGCCGCCAGTCGGAGAACTCTCTTTATCGCACAGACCTCTCGTCCTTCACCATGGGCGACAGCTACGACCAGAAAGATGCGGAAGGATTCATTCGCATCCTGGGGTTGCCCTCGCGTTCGCGGGCTCGTCTCCGCGCGGACGCCGTCAAGCCTGAGGTGGCACGATGAAGATGTGGTCAGGACGATTCCGCCAGCCGCTCGATGTCGATTTCGAGCGCTGGCAGCGGTCGTTCGACTTCGACCGGCGGTTGCTGCGGGAGGAGCTGGCCGCCAGCCGCGCCCACGCGGCCGCACTCAAGAGTGCCGGAATACTGTCTTCGAGTGAACTCATCGCCATTCTCGAAGGCCTGAAGCAGATTGGCGAAAGGGCTGCCGCGTCACCGGCATTTCTCGACGACAGCGAAGCCGAGGACGTACATCACTTCGTCGAAAAGCAGCTGGTCGCGCTGGTTGGCGACACGGGATACAAGTTGCACAGCGGCCGCAGCCGCAACGAGCAGATCGCGACCGACCTGCGTCTCTATGTGCGGGCGGCGATTGACCAGATACGCGCCGACCTGGCGGAGTGGGTGAGCGTTTCACTCGACCGGGCAGAACAGGCCGGAACTGCAGCCATGCCCGCCTATACCCATCTGCAACGCGCCGAGCCAGTCCTGGTCTCGCACTGGCTGCTGGCCTACGTGGAAATGTTTCTGCGCGACGCGGAGAGGCTTGCCGACTGTCGCAAGCGGCTGAATCTTTCTCCCCTGGGCTCGGGTGCAGTCGCGGGGGCGACCTTGACGCTCGACCGCCGGGCCATGGCAGAAGAATTGGGTTTCGACTCGCCGACTGCCAATAGCATCGACGCCACCAGCGATCGCGATTTTGTCCTCGAGTTCGTGGCAGCTCTGTCGCTGCTCGCCGTCCATCTCAGCCGCTGGGCGGAAGAGATGATCTTGTTTTCGTCGCAGGAATTCGGATTCATCCGTTTGCCGGAGGCTTATTCGACGGGAAGCAGCGCCATGCCACAGAAAATGAATCCCGATCTGCTGGAGCTCACGCGCGGCAAGGCGGCCCGCATCATCGGAGATGCAACGGCGCTGCTGGTCACGGTAAAAGGCTTGCCCCTGGCCTACAACAAGGACCTGCAGGAGACTCAGCAACCGCTATTCGATGCCACTGGCACCGTGCTTTCGCTGCTGCCGCTGGCCTCCGGTTGGATGAAGGCCGTGGAGTTCAATCACGAGCGCATGCAGCTGGCCGCCGAGTCTGGATTCATGAATGCCTGGGCCGGCGCCACTTATCTGGTGCGGCGCGGAGTTCCTTTCCGCCTGGCCCACGAAATTATTGGCAAAGCAGTCCAAACCTGCATCGAAAGAAATTGTGAGTTGGCAGACTTACCCCTGGAGGAACTGCGCCAGTTGAATCCCGCGTTTGATCAAGATTTTTATTCCTCATTGACTCTACAGGCAGTGCTCAATATCCACGATGTGCCTGGGGGTACCGCGCCGGCACGAGTTCGGCAGGCCATGGGCGACGCTAGGCGAAGGGTGGCAAGCATGCGGGAGGACATCCATGCGCACGCGTGAAGCCCTCCTGCCTGACGCCGAACAGATCCACGAACTGATCGCGACCTATTCTCACGACGGCACGCTACTGCCGCGCACCTTCGCCGAAGTCTGCGAGAACGTGCGCGACTTCGTTGTCCTCGAAGACCACGGCCATATTATCGGCTGCGGCGCGCTCCATCTATATGGTCCCCACCTGGCCGAGATCCGTTCCATTACCGTCGATCCGGCGCGTCAGGGCTCCGGGGGCGGCGAGCGCCTCGTAAAGGCATTGCTGGCGCAGGCCCGCAAACATGACGTCGATTCCATCTGCCTGTTTACCCGCATCCCGGAATTTTTCGCTCGCCTGGGATTCGCTATGGCCCAGCGCGAAGATTTGCCCGACAAGATCCACAAAGACTGCTGCGTCTGCCCACGCTTTCACCAGTGCGACGAAGTCGCCATGGTGCGCGGCGAACTGCCCAAATTTGCGATGCTTCCTCAGCCCGCCAACTGGCTGGTGAAGATCGGGGTATGAGAGCTCGCACTCTTCCTCCCAAAAACATTTGCCTGCCTGCGGGTTTCACTTTCGCGGCGGCTCGTGCGGGAATCAAGGCCAGTGGCCGGCCCGATCTCGCCCTGGTCGAAGCCTGTCCGGGCACAACCGCGGCAGCCGTATTCACAAAGAATCGGGTGGTAGCTGCGCCACTTGAGGTGGGCCGCGCCTCGCTGGCCGCCAGCCGCGGAAGAGTGCGGGCCGTAATCGTGAACTCAGGCAACGCCAACTGCGCCACCGGCAAGGCTGGAATCGGGGCGTGCCAAAATGTCTGCCGGGAGTTGGCCGGGCTTCTGGGACTGCACGCCAACGAGGTTTTCCCCTCATCCACGGGCATCATCGGAGTTCCTTTGCCGGTAGAGAAAATTGTTTCAACGTTGCCCGATCTACTCGCAGCGCGCGCTGCGACAAAGCAAGGAATCGCCAGCTTCGCCCGCGCCATCATGACCACCGACACCCATCCCAAGTTGGCTTGTGCAACCTTTCGTTCGGGAAAGTCCGCGGGGAACGTGCTGGGCATAGCCAAAGGCGCGGGCATGATTCATCCCCAGCTGGCCACCATGCTGGTCTACGTCCTCACAGATGTGATGGCTAGCCCTGCCGAGTTAAGACATTGTTTATTAGCTTGTTGCGAGCAAACCTTCAACTGTATCTCTATCGATGGAGACACCTCCACCAACGATACCGTGCTCCTCCTGGCGAGCGGCCGGAGGGGAGTGAGCCTGAAACAGGCATCGGCCCTGAACAATTTCTCGAGGGCGCTCCTCGATGTTTGCGAATCCCTGGCCGAGCAGATCGTCTTCGACGGCGAAGGCGTGAAGCACGTCATTCGGCTCTCCGTCGAGCGGGCAAAGAACCGCCGCGAGGCCCGCCAAGTAGCGCAAACCGTTGCGCACTCGTTATTGGTGAAGACCGCATGGACGGGTGCGGATCCGAATTGGGGACGCATTCTGGCCGCGGTGGGCAGGTCGGGGGTAGCGGTTGACCCGTCGCAGGTCAGCATACAGATCGGCGATCAGATGGTCTGCCGTGGCGGCATGGCCTGCGCCTTTGACGAGAAGCGGGCGCACAAGGCCCTGGCTCAGCCGAGCTCTGAGATTCGCATCTTTTTGGGTCGAGGCGGCGCCTCCATCCGCTTTCTGACCACCGATCTGACGGCTGAATACGTGCGCATCAACGCGGACTATTCCACCTAGGTGTCGGTGACTGCGGCTGAGACGTCATAGACGATCTTCCGTTCGCTACTACAGTATTTCCCTGATAGCGGACCCCATCCCCACGGAAGTATTAATGGATTACCCCAACGCGAAGGAGCGAACGGCAGACGCTGGTAAACTCCCCATAACCGGCCAGCGTCTGCCCCTCCTGTAACTCCGGAGTGATCCCCCAATCAACAGGCAACGGTTTTTCGGCCGGGAAAGAATGTTCCGCCCGCCAATACCGTTTCCACTGCAAGGACTAGATCGCGCGCGGCATCTCCCTTGGCGACGGCGCCGCGAATTCCGTCGGTCTTGAAATGGCGGAAGAGATCGTCGGACAAGTGCAGCGAGAACAGAATGACGGGGATCTGCGGCTCTTTCTTTGTAATCTCACTGGCCGCTTCCAGCCCGTTCATCACCGGCATGGTGATGTCCATGATGATCACGTCGGGATGAAACTGAAGGGTCTTCTCCACCGCTTCCTGCCCGTTATTGGCCTCGGCACAGACGCTCCAGCCCGGCCGGAGCTCCAGCAGATTGCGAATTCCCAGGCGCATCACTTCGTGATCGTCGGCTACCAGGACCCGGACCCGAGGATGAGCCGGACCATCAACTGTCGATGTTGCCATATGCATAGTTCGAGTCTGCCAGCCTGGTATATCCAAAAGCGCGAGGCTTCTTTGTTGGCGCATCAAGGCTGCGTCCAAGCTGGCCAGATAAAAGTGATTTGCGATGACCGAGCGTATCCGCGTCGGATGGCCCAAGGCAATGGCTCGGTCGTGCAAGATGTGGCACAAAAGTGTTAAGAAAAACCCTTAGATGTTCGGCTTCTCATAAGGCAAACTTCCAACCCTCGCCTCGATCCTGTATCTTCTAGTCCTCCTATGGACCTGAACTTCAAAACCATTCGTCGTGTCATGGATCGTGCGATGTTCGTCACGCTGTTCGTATTATTCGCGCTGCTGCCGTGTCTCCAGGCACAGTCGCGGCCCGCCGCCGATCTCGTCATTCGCAGCGCGAAAATCTGGACGGTGGACAAGAACCATCCCACAGCCCAGGCCGTTGCCGTACTGGGAGACCGCATCGTGGCGGTTGGTTCCAACGAAGAAATTGAAGCCTGGCGCGGCCCTCGCACCCGGACCATCGATGTCGCCGGCAAACTACTGCTGCCGGGATTCAACGACGCACATGTGCATTTTGTGGACGGCGGCCTGGCCCTTGACCGGGTGCAACTCAACGACGCCACCAGCGCTCAGGAATTTGCTCGACGAATCGGGGAGCGTGCCCAGCAGACGCCCAGAGGTGAATGGGTGACAGGCGGTGATTGGGATGAAACCAAGTGGACTCCCTCGGCCATGCCCACCAGGGAGTTAATCGATCCGCTTACTCCAGACACGCCCGTATTCGTGGGTCGCTACGACGGCCACATGGCGCTGGCCAACTCGGTCACGCTTCGGATGGCAGGCATTACCGCCCAAACTCCCGACCCTCCCGGCGGCGTGATTGTCCGCGATGCGCAAGGCAATCCCACCGGCGCCTTGAAAGACGCGGCCATGGATTACGTGTACAAGATCGCGCCGCCGCTCTCGCACGATGAGCGTTTGCGGGCAGTCAAACGCGCCCTGGCTCATGCGGCTTCGCTCGGCGTGACCAGCGTGCAGCACATGAATCCGGAATATGCCGACATTGCCGTTTACTCCGAATTGCTGGAACAGGGAGCGCTGACTGCGCGCATCTACGCTGCACCTCTTATTACAGGGGTGGATGATCAGGTCAAGATCGGCATCCGGCACGCCTTTGGCGGGCCCTATCTGCGCATCGGCGCTCTCAAGGCCTACGCCGACGGCTCCCTGGGATCTTCCACCGCCTACTTCTTCGAGCCTTTCAGCAATCAACCCAACAACCACGGCCTGCTCTCCGACGAAATGCATCCGGTTTCGCTGATGCGGGACCGCATGATGAAAGCCGATGCCGCCGGCCTGCAGCTTTGCACGCACGCCATCGGCGACCAGGGCATTTCCATCATTCTTGATCTATACAGCGATGTCGTGAAGGCCCATGGCGAGCGCGACCGCCGCTTCCGCATTGAACATGCCCAGCACATGGCTGCAAAAGATTTCGATCGCTTCGCGCAATTGCACGTAATTGCCTCAGTGCAGCCCTACCACGCCATCGATGACGGACGCTGGGCCGAAGAGCGCATCGGCCACGACCGCGCCAGCCGCACTTATGCCTTTCGCACCTTCCTGAATCATGGTGTTCGCCTTGCCTTCGGCACCGATTGGGATGTCGCTCCCCTCAACCCCATGTTCGGCCTTTATGCTGCGGTGACTCGCGCTACCCTCGACGGTAAAAATCCCCAAGGCTGGTTTCCCGAGCAGAAGCTTACCGTAGCGGAAGCGGTTGAGGCCTACACCCTGGGTTCCGCCTACGCTGAATTTCAGGAAAAGGACAAAGGGTCGATTACACCCGGCAAGCTGGCCGACATGGTGTTGCTAAGCGACGATATCTTTACCATCGATCCCATAAAAATCAGGGATGTTCGAGTTCTGAAGACGTTCGTCGGCGGGGAGATGGTATGGGATGGCGCCGAGAAATCTGTCCCGTAGTCCCTCCCCCGGCAAAAATCCGCCAATTTCGCAGCGGCCAGACTCTCCCGGGGGTGAAGAGTTTTTCACATACCAGGATGTACTAACGGCCATCTTGACAGGTTTCCGATTGCGACGTACCTTCCATTAACGTTTTTTAATGCTCGGCCCGGTATGTGGAATGCCGTGCCTGTAGCCACTTCCAGGCCGTTGCGACTGCAAGCAGCGACGCCAAACCATTTGGCGTAGTCGGAACGGCAGAATCAAAAAATCGCGCCTCTCCCAAGTAATGAACTACCTGGCTGAGCCAGGAGTGTGTCTTCGCGTGCACGGAGGTGCAGTTTGAAACGAGTTAATTTGCTGGCAGTTGCCGGTCTCGCTTTCAGCGTGATCTTGAACACAGGGACTATTGCGGCTCAGAAGGATCCTGGGCCGCGCGCGGGGGATGCAGGAGCCGGGGATGTTTTGCCTGGGCTAAGTCCGGAACTGCAAACCTTTTTTAACGAAGCCAGGGTTGACTTCATGGAAGTCGACTCAGTAAGCGGAACAATAACCGGAGAAGACGGATCCGGCTTGGGGCCGACCTTTAACGGGAACGGTTGTGCGCAATGCCACGCGTTTCCGGCGGCCGGGGGCAGCAGTCCCACCACCAATCCCCAAGTCGCTCTGGCCAACCTGGACGGTGCCAAGAATACCGTCCCTTCCTTCATTACTACTGACGGCCCGGTGCGGGAAGCGCGCTTCATCCGCAATGCCGACGGTTCGCCGGATGGCGGGGTGCATGGTCTGTACACCATTATGGGTCGAACCGATGCGGAGGGGTGTACCTTGGCCCAGCCTGACTTTGCCCGGCAGCTGGCCAACCGCAATGTGATCTTCCGGATTCCAACTCCAACTTTCGGACTCGGTCTGGTGGAGGCCACGCCGGATTCGACTCTGCAAGCTAACCTGGCCGCCAATCGCAGGATCAAGTCCCAGCTCGGAATTGGCGGCACTCTCAACACCAGCGGCAACGACGGCACCGTTACCCGCTTCGGCTGGAAGGCACAAAACAAATCGCTAATGGTCTTCGCTGGCGAGGCTTACAACGTCGAGCAGGGCGTGTCGAATGAAGCCTTCGGCAACGAGCGCGCGGCCCTGGCAGGCTGTGTGTACAACGGATCACCCGAAGATGCCACCAAGATGGATGACAACGGCAGCCCAATGGGCACAGCAGCGGCGTTGTCGTCTGACTTGGTCAACTTCGCCGGTTTTATGCGCCTCTCGGCGCCGCCTACTCCGGCTGCCATGTCGGCTTCGGCGAAAAACGGGGCCAACCTGTTCAACGCGCTGGGTTGCGCGTTATGCCACACTTCCACTTTGACCACCGGCATGTCGAAATTTGCCGGAATGTCGAACGTCACCTATCACCCCTTCTCCGATTTCGCCCTCCACCACATGGGGTCGCGCTTGTCGGACGGCATCAATCAGGGCGCGGCCGGTCCGGACCAGTTCCGCACCGCTCCGCTTTGGGGTATCGGCCAACGGACATTTTTCTTGCATGACGGCCGGACCCCCGACCTCCTGCAGGCTATCCAGGCCCATGCTTCGAACGGATCAGAAGCCAACAACGTGGTCCGTAGATTCAATTCCCTCAACCGTTCGCAGATGCAGGATGTGCTGAACTTCCTGCGCTCGTTGTAAGTGTCCGCTCGTTCGTTCCCCGGATCGCGGAGGGAGCTGGTGAGGCTCTCCGCGATCCGCTCCGTTTGTGGCTCCGCACCAGTTCAGGCCAGCGTTGCTTTGCTGTTGCTCTTGACCTGTGCATGGGCCCAGGGTGAGGCTTGTGGCCCGTCACCCGAAATCCGCGCCCAACTGGAAAAAATCAAAGTGGTCGTGACCGGTGCTTCGGATTTCGATCGCGGTCTGGCCCCCCTGCATGTTCTCCGCCAGCAGCACCCGAGTGACCTCTGGGTCAACGAACGATATCAGGACGCGGTCCAGCAATACGGAATCGAAGGTCACTTGAGGAAGTTAACCGAGGAGTATCAGGTCCTTTCCATGCAGCACCCCGACGATGCGACGTACAGCTATCTTTACGCGCGCAGCCTGATGGGGCGCAATACGTCTTCGGCAATTCGGCAGATGGCGGAAATTATCGCTGCTCATCCCGACTTTGCACCGGCACACGGCTCACTGGCTGAGGTCTACTCTTCTACGGCTTTTCATGATGTGCCCGGGGAGAAGGCAGAGAGAGAGCGCTTTCTGGCGCTCTGTCCCGGAAATCCTCTGCAGCAGCGCCCGGCGGGAGTACCCGATCCGAGTCCCCTGGTCGATGAAGCCGAGCGCCTGCTGGCCCAGCACGGCGATCCCGATCAAATTGCCGCCATGGCCCTGCAGGGCATTCGAGCAGACGAATGGCGGCTGCAGCACATTCGCCCTTTTGACTGGTACAGCGTTGAGTTCAAGCGTCAGGCCCAGCGCGAGCTGCAGGCCAAGTATTGGAGAGTATGGAGCCTGCAGGTTCGATGTGAACGCCTCGCTGGGCGCCCGCAAAAAGCAGCGCAGTTGCTGGCAGTAATGGATCAGCGCACCGTGTCTCCGCGCAGCTCCGCAGACCCTCTTTACTGGGACGCCCTCACTGCCCTGGCTCGTTTGTATGAAGAGGGAAGTCAGAAGGATCTGGCAAATCGAAAACTAACCTTGATGCAGGACTTCCTGACCGCGCACCCTGACCCAACTCGAGCCGGGCAGTTAGAAGAATTGCGCACGTCGATCGACACAAGAGCCAAGTAATCCGCGGCCCGCGTGGGGACAGCCGCCCTCGGCTGTCCGGCGGAGCAAAGCTCCGCAGTCTTGACCGTACACAGGTGTGTGAAGATCAGCGCAGCTGGATTTCCGGCCGGAGCAAATCATCCATGGTCTCCCGCCGCCGAATGAGCTTTACTGACTTGCCATCGACCAGCGCTTCCGCCGCTCGGCGCCGCGTATTGTAGTTGGAGGCCAGCGCCATGCCGTAGGCTCCGGCATCCAGAATGGCCAGCAAATCGCCTTCGTTGACCACGGGCAGCTCGCGGCCACGCGCAAAAAAATCGCCGCTCTCGCAGATGGGACCGACCACATCCACGGTCTCATGGCGCGCAGCGTTCGCATCCAGCTGCGCCGGGATAATCTCGTGATACGCGTCGTAAAGCGAAGGCCGGAGCAGATCGTTCATCGCCGCATCTACCACCAGAAACTGTTTAGGGCCGTTTGTCTTTCGGTACAAGACTCGCGTCAGCAGAACGCCTGCCGGCCCCACGATGGAGCGGCCAGGTTCGAGCAGGAGGTGTACCTTCAATCCCCGCAAGGGACGAAGTAACGCAGCCGCGTATTCGGCGGCCTGTTGGGCGAATCCGTCCGGCCCTGCGTCTTGGTAGTCGATGCCCAGGCCGCCGCCGGCATCCACGTACTCTATGCGGTGCCCGTCCTCTTGCAGCACGCGCACCAGTTCGGCCACGCGCTCCATGGCCAGCGCGAAGGGTTGCACATCGGTGATCTGGGAGCCGATATGAACGCTTACGCCCGCAATACGCAGATACTTTGTCCCCGAAGCCTGGGCGTATAACTTCCTGGCCTTGCCGATGGGAATCCCGAACTTGTGCTGCTGCAGGCCGGTTGAGATGTAAGGGTGCGTGTTGGCGGGAACGTCCGGGTTCACGCGCAGGGCGATCCTTGCCTTCTCCCGGGTGCGGGCAGCGCACTCAGCCAATCGCCAAAGTTCGGCCTCGCTTTCCACGTTGAAGAGCATCACCCCGGCCTTGAGCGCTGCCCCCATCTCCGCCGCGGTCTTGCCCACTCCGGAGAACACGACTCTCTTCGCCGCACGCCGGTCCACGCGCAATACCCGTTCCAGCTCTCCGCCAGAGACCACATCGAAGCCGCATCCCATTCCTGCCAGCAGGCGAAGAATACCCAGACTCGAATTTGCCTTTACGGAATAGCACACGCTGTGGGGAACTTTGCGAAAGGCATGATCGAAGCTGGCCATGCGCGCGCTGATGGTCGATGCCGAGTACACGTAAAGAGGGGTTCCCAAACGTTCCGCGAGGCGCTCCATTGCAATCTCTTCACACTGCAGCGCCAACCCAACCCCCCGGCGACGAAGAAATCCCTGGCGCACTTCGCGATAGGAAAAGGCCGGGGGCCGGCCCGCGCTCCGGTTTGCGGTGCGGTTCACTTGCGCTTGGGCTCGCCTTTCACCTTGATGGCAACCACGGTCTCATCGTCGAAAGCCTCTTCACCCGCGGCATGTTCGGTGACCGCCTTGAACAGGGACTTGACCACGCAATCGGCCGAAATGTCGGCGCAGCCCGCGATAATGGCTTCGGTCCGGGTCCGTCCAAACATATCGCCGGCCCGGTTGCGGGCATCCATAATGCCGTCGCTGAAAAAGACGAACATGTCGCCGGGTTTGGCTTTGTAGGTGAACTCATCGTATTCGGCATCGTCAAACAGGCCGAGCGGCAGGCCGGTAGCCTCGATGACTTCAATCTTGCCGTCATGAACATAAAGCGGACGCGGCAGCCCGGAATTGGCGATCTTCACTGAACGGTTGCGATCGTCCCACACGGCGTAAATCAGCGAGACGAACTGTCCCTCAATACGCCGCTCCCCGAGAGAAAAATTGACTGCACGCAGCATCTCAGCCGGCCCCGGCTCGATGGGAGCGTGCGACCGCAGAATGCCGCTGACAAGCGCCGCATAAATCGCCGCCGGGGCGCCTTTGCCGCTGACGTCTCCGATTACCATGCCCAGGTGATCGAGTGAGTAGTTGACGAAGTCGTACAGATCGCCGCCGATGGCGCGTGCCGGCGTAAACTTGGCGGCAACTTCCAGGTTTGCCAGTTTGGGCAAGGATTGCGGCAGCAGGCGAAACTGCAATTCCCGGGCCAGCGCCAGGTCGCGCTCCAGACGCTTCTCCTGGCGGGCGATTTCTTCGTAGAGCCTGGCATTCTCGATCGCAATCGCAACCTGGGCCGCCAGGGTGGTGACGGTGCGCTTATGGTCGTCGGTAAAAAATCCGCGTTTGGTGTGCTCCAGGTCGAGCACGCCAATGACGTTGTCTTTGTAAATCAGGGGCACTGCCAGTTCCGACCGAGTTTCCGGATTTAGCAGGATATAGCGCGGATCTTTGCTGACGTCGGGAACCAGAACGGCCTGCCGGTGACGGGCGGCATAGCCCACCAGGCCGTCGCCCAGCGGAACATCGTGCTTGAGTTGGATGTTCTCCTGAAAGCGCAGGGAGAACCGGTGCTGCAATTTCTCGCCCGCGGCGTCCACCAGCAGGATGCTGAACATCTGGTAATCGATCAGGCGGCTGAGCAGCTCGGCAATGCGCTTGAGCAATTCATCCACGTTCAGGATGGAGGTGAGTTCGCGCGCGATTTCATTCAGCAAAACCAGCGTGCGCGCCTGGCGGGTAGTACGGGTATGCAGCCGGGCATTCTCGATCCCCACTGCCATCCGCGACCCGATCAGGGTCAACAGCCGCTTGTGTTCCTCCTTGAAGCGGCCGGCCTCGTGGGTTTCCAGATTTAGTACTCCGATGACCCGGTTCTTCACGATCAGCGGTATGGCTAGTTCCGAGCGCACATTGGGGGCGGCGGAGATGTACTCCGGATGCTTGGACACGTCGTCCACCAGGATGGCCTCGCGACGCTGCGCTGCCAGTCCGGTGACGCCTTCGCCCAGCTTGATCTTCACCCGCTCGGCAACTTCGCGGGCATATCCCACCTGGAAGCGGATTCGCAGCTCTTGCGACTTTTCATTGAGCAGCAGGATGGCGAAGATTTCGTAGTCGATGACCCGGCGCACCAGTTCCGCCACGCGCCGCAACGTCGTGTCCAGGTCCAGGGTCGTGTTGACGACGTCCGCCACCTCCAGCAGGAGCGGCTCGACCTTCAACGGATCGGATTGGGTCACGGCAGTTTCCACGAATCTCGTCTCTCGAAACTCAATGATAACAGCCGGAATCGTGTGAATCAGATTCAGCCGTATCTGTTCGAACAACCTGCAAGCTGCTCCGGTGCGAAAGTGCTAGCGCCCGTGTCGTGGATTGCGTAGCGTCGCTATGGCGTGACACGACCGATCCTCGCCCCGCCCGTTTTTGCCGCGAGCCCTTATCCTTCCCGCGGCACGATGCAAATGTCGGGAAGATTGCGGTACTTTTCGGCATAGTCCAGGCCATAGCCGACCACGAACTCATCGGGAATGCTGAAGCCCACGTAGTCTGCCTGAATGGGCTGTTTTCTGCGCGACGGCTTGTCCAGCAGCGCGGCGATGCGAAGCGACTTTGGCTGACGCGCCATCAGCAACTTCTTCAGGTAAGTCAACGTGAGCCCGGTATCGAGAATGTCCTCGACCAGAATCACGTTCTTTCCGATCATTGCTTGGTCCATGTCCTTGGTCAGCCGCACTTCGCCGGTTGAGTCCCATCCCGACTTCAGTTCCTGGGCGGGGCTTGGCCGGTTGCCATAACTTGAGACGCCGATAAAATCGAAGGTGGAATCAATCTGCAACTGGCGGGACAGGTCACTCAGAAAAATAGCGGCGCCTTTCAAAACGCCCAGAAGGATTACGGATTGACCCGCGTAATCCCGGTTGATTTCGGCGCCCATTTCAGCGACACGTTGGGCGATCTTTTCGCGCGTAATGAGGACTTTCAACTCAGTCATGGCGATTCATATTAAACTAAAGTTCTTGGCAATTGGCACTTTGCAATTAGCCAATACTTTTCTGCATTCGGGTTGGAAGGGCCAACTACCAACTGCTAGTGCTAGCTTACCCAAGGCGCGAAATGAATCTGAACGGAATTAAGCTTACCTGGCTGGGCCACGCGACCTTTCGCATTGAGACTCCGGCCGGCAAGAGCATCATCGTGGACCCGTGGGTCATGGGCAATCCCGCCTGTCCGGCGAAAGAGAAAGACCTTAAGAAAGTGGATGTCATGCTTTGCACCCACGGCCACTTCGACCATATCGGCGATGCAGTCGAAATCGGCAAGAAGCACAATCCGGTGGTGGTCGCGATCCCGGAGCTTGCGCACTGGCTGCAAAAGAAGGGTGTAAAGCAGGTCGCGGAGATGAACAAGGGCGGCACTCAGGCTGTCGGTGACATCAAAGTCACCATGGTGCACGCCGACCACTCTTGTGGCATCACGGACGGCGACCAGATTGTTTACGGCGGAGAAGCCTGTGGCTATGTGATCGAATTTTCTAATGGCGTGAAGATCTACCATGCAGGCGACACCAACGTATTCGGCGACATGGCCATCATTCGCGATCTATATGCGCCGCACATTGCCATGATTCCCATCGGCGACCACTACACCATGTCGCCGCGCGAGGCCGCCTACGCCTGCAATCTACTCAAACCGCAGGCTGTCATCCCTATGCACTTTGGGACTTTTCCGGTCCTCACCGGCCGACCCGCCGAGTTGCAGAAATTGCTGCGGGGCGTGGAGGTAATAGAAATGACGCCGGGTATAACGCTGTCATAAAAAGGAGAGCACTTGCCAGCACAAAACGACCTCAATGCTGCCTGGCGCATGGGCGGAATCACCGCCGGCGCCATCGAAGATTACATCTACTCGCTGCTGCCTCCCCGCGACGAAGTATTGACGGAGATCGAAGCTGAAGCCGCCAAGCGGAAAATTCCCATCGTCGGTCCCGCCGTGGGCCGCATCTTGTATCAACTGGCCGTGATGATCAACGCCCAGACGGTGTTCGAGCTGGGCTCGGCGGTCGGTTACTCCACCATCTGGTGGGCCCGTGCTGTGCGCGAAGGCGGCCGTGTCATCTACACCGACGGCGATCGCAAGAAAGCTGACGAAGCCCGGGGATATTTCGATCGTGCCGGAGTCACCAAACAAATCACCCTTAAAACGGGCGACGCTCTGGAGCTTCTATCCGAAGAGAACCAGCAGTTCGACATTATTTTCAATGACGTGGATAAAGAAGACTATCCGCGCGTCTTCAAGCTGGTCCTGCCACGCCTGCGCAAAGGGGGCCTGTTCGTTACCGACAACGTCTTGTGGAGCGGAAAAGTGGCGCAGAGCAATCCGTCTGAGGCCTCGACCAAAGCGATCGTGGAGTTCAACCGTTTACTCTACGGCTCGAAAGACTTCTTTACCACGATCTTGCCCATTCGCGACGGAGTTGCCGTGGCCATAAAGAAGTAAGCCAACTGACAACCGGGAACTTCCAACTGGAAACTGGTTCGTTCCCGATACTTTTTGAGACGACAGCGAAAACTAGATCGATTTGACGGGAATCAGCGTCAGGTCCTCCACCAGCCCCACTTCCTTCTGGACAAAGGGTTCGGCGTAAGTCACGCCACCCAGCATGCCGTAGAAGCGGGCCATGGCCTCGATTCGTGAGCGTATCTCATCCCGCGCAGGAAAGATGCCCTTGCCTGCTTCCTGATCGCTGAACTGCGTCTTGTAGGACATGAGCGACTCCAGCCGGGCTTCGAACTGTTCGGTGATATCGACGACAAACGTAGGCCGTACATCGTAGTAGAGCGTGGCGTAGATAATCTTGAAAGGCCGGTGGGGTTGTGTAGCGCCGGCATCTTGTCGGCTGTCCTGAGGACGTCCCGCCCTCAGGTTTGGTGAGGCCCTTTCCGTAGGGCTCACGGGCGAGCCGCCCAAGGCATCGACATCCAGCTTGGCCAATCCCGACAGAAAGCAGGCCTCGTATCCCAGAACCGATGCCGTGTAGTGGTCCGGATGCCGTCCCTTCCAGTAGGGAAGGATCACCACTCGCGGCCGCTGCTCCCGTAGTACTCGCACGACTTTCATCCGGTTCTCCCAGGTGTTCTCCACCCGGCCGTCGGGAATGTCGAGCGCCTGGCGCCATGAAGTGCACAATATTTTTGCTGCTTCCGCGGCCTCGCTGGCGCGGTCTTCGGCGTTGCCCCGCGTGCCCATCTCACCCTGAGTCAAATCGAGGATCCCGGTGCGGTGTCCGCGCTGAGCCATCTTGAGCAGCGTGCCGCCACAGGTCTGCTCTACATCGTCACGGTGAGCAGCCAGGGCAAGGATATCGAGTGGAAGCAAAGACATGTCAGTCGGGAAGGATACAGACAGGTTGGAACGGATGGCAACCGGCGCCGTGTATGTGGCTGGAATGCGAAATTGGCTGTGCGCCCGACGGCATGAGTTGGCCTCAGTCCAGGCTCCCCTGTTCGATCACAACGTTTTCGCGAACGATCAATCGATGCTGCGCCATCTCTTTTAGTGTTGGCAAGACGCGGGCGACGTGTTCATCCGTATCCACGAAGATGACAATGACCGGCAAGTTTCCTCCTGCATCCACCAGGTGGCTGGTCTTGACCTGCTGCCGGCCGAGGAATCCGGATACGGCATGCAATACAGTTGCGGCATAAACGTTCTCCTGGCGGAGATATCTCAGGATTTCCATATGCAGGGGACGGTGATGCCACTGGTCCGATTCATTCAGGTAGATGGTGACTTGTACTGCCATTCCGTTTGGCATTTTACAGTATCCTCGCCAGCGCCATTCCCGCCAACGCCGCGGCCAGGCACAGAAAATTATTGCTCAGGAAATTGGTGAACATCAGCAGCCACTGTCCCTGCTCGAAATAAGCCATGGTCTCGAAGGCGTAGCTGGAAAAAGTGGTGAAGGCGCCGCAGAATCCGACCACGACCAGCAGGCGCCAGCGCGGATCCACCAGCACGCGCTCGGTGGCCCAGATCATAAAGAAGCCGACAATCAGGCTGCCCGCAACATTGATGACCAAGGTTCCGTAAGGAAAAACCGGACCCATGATTTTGGCGGCGTAACGGCTGAGAAAGTAGCGGGCGTTGGCTCCGGCAATTGCTCCCAGAGATATGGCGAGGATGTCGCGCACGGAGTTCTCCTACATGGACTAGTAGGAGTTATCAGCCCTCTCGGGCGGTTGTGGCGAACTCCATCGCCGTAGACCGATTCTACCAGTACAGGCCGGCCGCAAGCTCGTAACTTGGGTAATCCAATTTATCCGATGTGGTTGGGGGCGACCGCCCACGCTGGGTAGGGGACGCACCTCTTCCGCGACCTATTTTTTCCGTTCCACAAGAAATCGAGCCAGATCCGTAAGCGCTTCCGCCCGGGATCCGAAAGCCTCCAGCGAAGCCAGGGCTGAATCGACCAGTGCGCCAGCTTTCTTCAACGACTCATCAACCCCGAATAACGCGGGATAAGTTGTCTTCTCCGCGGTTGTGTCTTTCCCCGCCGTCTTGCCCAGTTGCTCGGAGGTCTGAGTCACGTCGAGCACATCATCTACAATCTGAAAAGCCAAGCCGATGGATTGTCCGAACACTCGCAGGGCGTCGGCCGCTTTCTCATTCGCGCCCGAATAAAGCCCGCCGCTGACCACGCTGGCGCCAATCAGGGCGGCGGTTTTCGACCGGTGAATGTATTCCAGCATCGCCAGATCGGGCTTGGTATGTTCCGCTTCAAGGTCCACTACCTGGCCTCCAATCATGCCCTCGATGGTGCCGGTTCCGTGCGCAATTTCTTCGATAATGCGGACCCGGGATTCGGCGAGGCAATGCAGCCGGGACAAGACCTCGTAGGCCTGGGTCTGTAGCGCGTCTCCCGCCAGGATGGCGATGGCATCGCCAAAGACTTTGTGGCAGGTAGGACGGCCCCGGCGCAGATCATCATTGTCGAGCGCCGGCAGATCGTCGTGGATCAGGGAATACGTGTGCAGCATCTCCAGCGCTGCCCCCAGATCTTCAATCCCCGAGGGCAGGGAACCTGCCACCATGCGTCCAGCTTCCATACAAAGGATGGGGCGCAGACGCTTGCCCCCGGCGAAGACGCTGTGACGCATGGCCTGGTGGATCGAAACCGGGCGCTGCGTGGCCGCCGGCAGAAGGCGCTCTAATGCCGAGTCGGTCAGCGCCTGCCCCTGCTCCAAGGTCTGTTTGAGCATGCGGGTGAGTATAACAATCACCCGTGTGGGTCGGACACTCCTGTCCGACGCTTTTGAAGTTGTTTTTGATTTGGATGGTCGTTGTTCGATGGTCAGCGGGTAAAAGCAATACCAAACCAGCGTCAAAGGCGTCGGACAGGAGTGTCCGACCCACACACGCGCGACTAAGTTTTGCGTGCGGGCGGCTCGAAGGCCTCGGTCTGGAGCTTTCCGTTCTGCTTCAGCAGGATTTCAACTTTGCCCTCTGCCTCTTCGAGTTCCTTGCGGCAGGTGGCGGAAAGCTGCATGCCTTCCTCGAACAGGGTCAAAGATTTCTCCAGAGGCACATCACCCTTTTCCAGTTCTTGCACGATTTTTTCCAGGCGCTGAAGGCAATCTTCAAATTTGGCCAACGGATTTACTCCTCTGACTATTCTAATCTCCGGACCGGATCAGGAGCCCAGGGCCTCGAGCACGTCCGCTGCCGAAGAGTATCGCCCCAGGGGCGCGCTGATCTGGGCTCCCTGTACCATGCTCCGCACCGCGACCAGCATATCGCGGGCGATGGCAATTCCTTCTTCGCGCGCGGCTTCGGGAGTCCTGGCCCCAGCCATGCGCTCCAGGATCGAGTCCGGCACCGAAACGCGCAGCTCATTCTTCATGAATTCCGCGTTGCGCACACTCACCAGCGGCCAGATCCCCGCGATGACGGGTATCTTGCAGTGCTCGATGCGGCGCAGGAAGGCCTCGAGCAGTTTGAGGTCGAACACCGGTTGGGTCACCGCGCACTCCGCTCCGGCCTCAACTTTGTATTCGAAGCGCTTGATCTCTTCGTCGATATTAGGCACGCCCGGGTTAGCCCCTACACCGATCACGAACGATGTACCCGTGCCCAGCGGGTTGCCGCCGATATCCAGCCCCCGGTTGAGGTTGTGCACGATGTTGACCAGGCCGATGGCGTCCACGTCAAACACCGCGGTGGCGTCGGGATAGTTGCCCATCTTCGGGGGATCGCCGGTGATGCAGATCAGGTTGTGAATGCCCAGGGCAGCCGCGCCCAACAGGTCCGACTGCATGCTCAACACGTTGCGGTCGCGGCAGGTGTAGTGCAGGATCGCCTCGATCCCGACTTCCTGCTGCACCAGCAGAGACAAGGCCTGGTTACTCATGCGCGCCGAGGCCCGCGGGCTGTCTGGAATATTGATGGCGTCCACGCCCACGGACTTCAGGAAACGCGCGCCTTCAACTTCCTTGTGAACGTCGATCCCCTTGGGCGGAACGATTTCCACCATGGTCAGGAATTGGCCGGCGGCAATCTTGGCGCCGAGCCTGGACCGCTTTTCCAGTGGAACCGCGGGCGTGGCGTCGACCACCGCCTCGTTCTGAGCTTTTGATGGACTGGCTTTGGCTCTGGCTTCCCCTGCCCGCAACGCCGACTTCATCACTCGGATGTGCTCGGGCGTGGTGCCGCAGCATCCGCCCACCAGGCGCACTCCCGCCGCCACGAACTTGCGCGCATAACTGGCCATGTATTCGGGGGAGCACAGGTAGATATTTCGGCCCTCGACAGATCGTGGCATGCCAGCGTTGGGTTGGGCCGCCAGAGGCAGGGAAGTGAGCCCCCGGACGCGTTCGATCACTTCCAGCATCGCTACCGGACCCACACTGCAATTGCAACCGATAACGTCAGCTCCCCAGTTTTCGATCCGGGGTGTAAAGCTTTCCGGAGTCGAGCCGTCAAGGCAGTTTCCGTCTTCGTCGATGGTGACATGGGCGACTACTGGAATCTTGGGATTCACATCCCGGGCTGCCAGAATCGCCTGGTGAAGTTCCTCAACGTAGCCAAAGGTCTCAAGCATGAGCAGGTCAACCCCGCCTTCGACCAAAGCTGCGATCTGTTCGCGGAAGGCGGCACGGGCTTCTTCGAACGAGGTCTTGCCCAGAGGTTCAATGCGAATCCCCAGGGGACCCACCGAACCGGCGACCCACACGTCAAAGCTTTTGGCCGCCTCGCGCGCCACGCGAACCCCTGCCAGATTGATTTCGCGGACCCGGCTTTCCAGGCTATGGCGCCCCAGACGAAAAGAATTTCCTCCGAAAGTATTGGTTTCAATGATCTCCGCACCTGCCTGTAAATATTCATGATGCAGCTGGCGGATAAGGTCAGGCTGCGAGACATTCAGCTCGTCATAGCAGCGGTTGATGAAAATGCCCTTGGCGTAGAGCAGGGTCCCGGTAGCGCCGTCGCACAGGACAGGAGACTGTTTCAAGCGGGCTAACAGATCGGCAGCCATCTGTTTGAGAATACAAGATGAAGATCAGATTTGCATCTAGGCGCCGAGGCTTGGCCGAGATAGTTCGGTGAGGGCTCGTCCCCAGCCTCGAAATGCTCTGCTATAATCCCGATTCTTGCATCCAACTCTCCATTGCTCATGTTCCCGGGAGTTCCTGGTTTGAGGCAATCCGCATTCGCCATTTTGGTTCTGGCCGCAGCCGCCGTGCTGGTCTCTTGCGGAACTAACTATAACAACACTGGTTTGGGAACCACCCCGGGAGCGAACCCCGCCACCATCAAGGTGCATGTTTTCGTTTCCAACCCCTTGTTCCCTAACGGCACTTCAACTGCGCCAGTCCTGAATGTCGTGGATGGGCAGCGCGATCTCCTTTCGCCGGCCGTAATCTCCGTGGGCGCTACCAGCACCAACCCGGGCTCGATGGTCCTGTTCCCCAACAAACGGTTCACGCTGGTTTTCAGCGCCACGAGCAACTCCATCACTGTGGTCAATAATGCCAGCCAGAGTGTTGCCCAAACCGCCGGTGGGACGTCCGCGTCGATCACGCTGCCCGGCTTCAGCGAGAGTATCGTCGTGGCGCCGGACAATGTGACCGGCTTTGCCGCGGTGCCCAATGCGACCGTGACCGGGCAGTCTCCAGGAGTGGTTGACGTGCTCGACCTGGCCAACGATACCATTTCGGCCGCGGTCCCCGTTCCTGGTGCTCGCTACCTGGCGCAGAGCCACAACGGCAACCGCATTCTGGTTTTTGGGAGCCAGTCCGACACCGTCACCGTGCTGGCGCCGAGTGCGGTTGGCGCCAGCACGGACCCGCGCACCGATATTCAAAGTTCGCTTTTCGATCATCCGGTTTGGGCCGCTTTCAGCAGCGACGATTCGACTTCCTACATCCTGAATTGCGGACCGGAATGTGGTGGTACGACCGCCAGCATTACGCTGCTGGACATGAACAGCAATCTCCCCGGCCCGACTATTCCGATCGACGCCGGTACCACCGGTTTGCTCTCCGCCAATATCCTCTATGTTGCAGGAACCAAGCCGGGAGCCAACACTTGCGTGGGTTCGTCCAGCACGACCTTGGCAACAACCTGCGGCGAAGTTTCCACCGTCGATCTCGGCCTGATGACGGTTACAGCCACGGCGACGATTACGGACGGTTACCACAATCGCATCGAGATGGGGGCCACCAACCAACTCTTCATCGGCGCCCGCACCTGCACCAACATTAAGGCTCCGTCCAGCGGCAGCACTCCGGGAGAAGTCCGCGGCTGCCTGTCCATCCTGAACACCAGCAAGTCAACCGTCGTAGTCCCGCCCGTCCTGGGTGACGTTACCGGCATTCAACCCATCAGCCGCAGGAACGTGGTGTATGTGATCCAGAACGGCGAACTGGGTATCTACGACACCACCACTGACAAGTTTCAAACCACCCAGGTGGATATCATCGGCCAGGCCGTGGATGTGAAGCAGGTAGATTGAGCGCAGATAGGGAGTCGAAGCCCGGCTCCGCTTCCAGCCAAACGCCATCAGCCGCAAGGCGCCGAAAGAATGCAGCCCCGGGGCCCCGGGTAGGTGTAGAAATCGAGCAAAGGCCCGGAAGGGGCGCAAGAGTCGTCTCCAACGCATTTCCAGCTCGGCCTGACAGCTGAAAGCTGAAAGCTGAAAGCTATTCCATCACAAGCTCATGCTGCTTTGAGGCCGCAACCGCCTTTTCAGAATACGGCAGTTTGAAGGTATAGCCTTCATACCATGCCTTCCACTGGTCCATGTAATAGGGGCTGAGAAAATTTCCTGCCTCGCCGGTCACCAGGTTCAGCGTGCTCTGGTCCAGATCAGAAAGGTCTACGGTCAGCCGCTCCGAAGGCCCATGACTGGGCGACACCGCTTTCACGGTATACCCACTGCCCGATTGCGGCTGGATCCCGGGCCCGGTCCAGCGTTGCAGCAACGGGACCCTGCCCAGGATTGGGTGCTGGATCTCTACCCCGCGAAACTCTCCCCACTTCCACGAAGCCAGATCTTTCGGTGCGCCGGGACCACTGACTGCGGATTCAACCGCCGCCGCCAGCAGTTCGTCGTAACTGGCATAGGTAGGCGGAAGCCAGCCCGGGGGCTGATGGTGGACCACGTTCTCCAGCCACACGGACTGCATCCCCCAGGAGTAGGTTTTCCAACTCAGCGTTGCCGCGGCTTGTTTGGCATCCGTGGGCGCCGTGCCCAGCTTAGGCTCCAGCAGCAGACGCGCGAGTTGGGCGCGGGCCTGATACGCGATCGCGGGCGCGGCTGAGTCCGCCGTCATTCGGCCATCCCATCCCCGCAGGAGTTCGGCAGCCTGTTTGGTCCGCGCAGAAGCACTCCTGGCGTGATCCACGCTATACACAAACCGTTCCGCAAAATAGCGGTCGACTTCGGAATAAATATCCATCTGTAGCGCCAGCATGTCGGCCGGGGAAAACTTCTTGCCCGACTCCAGCACGCGATAGATTCTGGCTGTGCGCCAGGGAGCTTCCCACCCGGTGCTGATCGAGTAGGGATAGCCGTCCGGCGCAATGCGTCCGTTGGCGGTTGCGATGACGCCCGAGGGCGGGTTGTAAACGCTTGGTAATTTGTCGAATGGAATGTATCCCGTCCACTCGTGCGCGTTGTCGCTACCGTTTTCCGGGAGGCTGCCATCACCGGAGGCGCGGATGGGAATCTTTCCCGTGGCCTGGTAGCCGATGTTGCCGTCGACGTCTGCGTACACGACGTTTTGCCCAGGCGCGTCAAAGGCTGAGAAGGCGCTGCGAAACTGCTGCCAGTTCTGTGCCGAATCCACTTCAAAAAAAGGGTCGTGGGTGCCGTCGTACAGCGTCCAGCGCAGCGCCAGCTTGCGAGTCTCACCAGGAATCAGTTCGGTAATGACAGGCCCATGGCGGGTCACGGCGACATCCACTACCACGTCGGGTTTGCCTTTCACATGGATCACTTCACTGCGGTGTTCGGGCGCCTTCCATCCCTCGGGCGTCAGATATTGACCCTCTGGGTTGAAGGTCTCGATATAAACGTCCTCCACCGTCGGGCCGATGTTGGTAAAGCCCCAGGCGATTCGCTGGTTGTGTCCCACGATCACATAGGGCAGACCGGGCAAAGTGACGCCTGCGGCGTCGAAGTTGCCGCAGCGCAGATGAGCCTCGTACCACAGGTTGGGCATCTGGTGTCCCAGGTGCATATCGTTCGAGAGCAGCGGCTTGCCCGAAACTGAGTGCGCCCCGGAAACCACCCAGTTGTTGGAGCCGATCACCCTGCGCTCCGTATCCGATTCGAGCGCGCGCACAAAATTCTTGCACGTCCGCACCTGCCGGCGCACTTGCCACGGAACTGCCAACCGGACGCCGTGGATGGTCATCGTCGTCGGTATCCTGGTCGAGCCCCGGGCGTGCCACGGTCGGCGGACGGTCGTGCCAGGAAGAGTTGACGTACAGTTCGGCTGTCAGTTCCGGTCCCAGCTTGGCCAGGATCTTCTCGCGCTCCAGCGCGTCACGATAGGGATAGTGGTTCAGGTCTTTCACCATCTGGGACGCAATTAAAGTGGAGTCTTCCAATGCCCAGGCACGCGGAGAATAACGCAGGATACGAAACTCGATAGGCAGCCGGTCGCGATGAGATTCAATGTAGGCGTTCACCCCACGCGCGTAGGCCTCGAAGTGGGCGCGATTTTGCGCCGAGGTGACCTCAAGCGCCTTTTGGGCGGCGACTCTGAGTCCCAGAATTCTTTGCTCGCGGTCGTGCTTGAGAAAGGCATCGCCCAGAATCTCGGAAATTTCGCCGGCGGCGAAGCGCCGCATCATGTCCATCTGCCACAAACGGTCTTGCGCGGTCACGTACCCCTGGGCAAAAAAAAGATCGTTGAAATTTGCCGCTTCAATCGTGGGTATGCCGTGTCCGTCGCGCACGATCGTCACCCGGGCGGAGAGGCCGGGCACTTTGACGTTTCCGTCCAGTTGGGGCAGGGCCGAGCGCGTGACGGAGTAGAGCCAGGCCAGCGCTCCCAGAGAAACGAGCAATACGGCGACCAGAAAGACGGCAAGAACTCGCCCCATCGTGAAGCGGGTGCGCGGGGAAATCGAAGCGGTCATCGAGGCCATGCTATGTCGTCCGCTACAAAATCTGGTTTCCTGCGAACTACCGATTCTATGGTGGGCTCACCGCTAAAACAAATGCGACATCCAGCGGGAATCATTCGAGCGAAGACAGCGCCGCGCACGCATCATGGTCTGCGATCTCAGCTCCATTCGGATCAGCACGTGTTACGCCATCTTCGGTCGAGCAGAAGCTGCGCAGTCCGGTCTGATTGCGCGTGACCGCCATCGCTGTCACGAAGTACTGGGTGCCATCATCAGAACGCTTCAGGGCGAAAACGTAGCCACGCTTCCCGGGCAAAGCAGTCGCCAGCGCCAACTCATTGTCGATGAGGCAGGCCGTGGCGGGATTAGCGCTGCATGGCGAAGCACCGCCCAGAGACTGCAGATCTGGAGCAAATCCGACCGCCGGAAACTGTGACTGATAGCTCACTTGCGCGGCGCTGATTCTCCTCACTCCATTCACCGCGGACGCTTCATTGGCCGCAATCCGCGCCCGCAGCAGGTTTGGAATCGCAATCGCCGCAATGATCAGGATCAGCGGGATCATGGCGATTCCAAAATATCCCAGCACCAGGCCCGCGATAGCCAGACCCTTGCCTCCTATGCGACCCGCGCTCTTCTTGATCTGCGAAAGTGAAATGTGACCAAAAACGATGGCGACGATGGACATGGGAAAGAAAAGAAAGAGAAGTCCAAAGACCAGGCTGGCAATGGCCAGTCCGCTGGTTCTCTCAGGAGCGACCGGACCAGGCGCGCCTATGGGAGCTAAGGGTGGAAGCCCCGCAGCACCAGCATTTGCAAGCGCCGTTTGTCGTCCACAAGTGGGACAAAGCATCGCCCCTTCCGGCACTGCCTGGCCACATTGAGGGCAGAGCATGCGACTCGCTTTCTGATTGGCGAAACCGCGAAACAATCAATTTCAAAGCGCCTGAAAAATTGCACCACCGTACTCCCGCAAACTGCTTTCGTCAATACCGTCCCCAAGGATGTGTCGGTAGCACATGATATGTCCGGTTGAGATAGCACATGAGATGTCCGCTTAGCGGGCGGCGAGGGTGGGAGACCATGGCCAGCATGGATTCTTACCCGAAGGCCGCGATGGAGCGGGCGATGAAAGTACAGGACGTGATGTTACAGGCGATGGCGAAGAAGATCACGTGGTGGCAGGCGGCGGAGATTCTGGGCATCAGCGACCGGCATATGCGGCGCTGGCGGGAGCGCTACGAGGCGGAGGGCTACAAGGGGTTGTTCGACCGGCGGCGGGGCAAGCCGTCGACCCGGCGGGTGCCGATGGCGACGGTGGAGAAAGTGTTGGCGCTCTACCGGGAGAAGTATTTCGATCTGAACGTGCAGCACTTCCACGAGAAGCTGGGAGCTGAGCACGGCATCGAGTTGAGCTACACCTGGGTGAAGCAGGCGCTGCAGGGAGCGGGCTTGGTGGCGCGTGGACGCAAGCGCGGGGCGCATCGCAAACGGCGCGCCCGGCGACCGTTGCCGGGGATGCTGTTGCACATCGACGGCAGCCGCCACCAGTGGTTTCAGGACGAACGCTGGTATGACCTGATCGTGATTCTGGACGATGCCACCAGCGAGATTTACTACGCCCAACTGGTGGAGGAGGAATCGACGGCGACGGTAATGGCGGGATGGCAAGAGGTGATCGAGCGCAAAGGCGTGTTCTGCGCGCTGTACAGCGATCGGGGAAGCCATTTCTGGCTGACCCCGAAGGTGGGCGGCAAGGTCGACTACCATCGCCGTACACAGGTGGGACGGGCGTTGCACGAGTTGGGGGTGCAGATGATTCCGGCCTACTCGCCGGAAGCGCGGGGGCGCAGCGAGCGCAGCTTCTCGACCTGGCAGGGCCGCTTGCCGCAGGAGTTGCGGCTGCGCCAGCTTGGGACCCTGGAGGCGGCGAACCGGTTTCTGCGGGAAGCTTACATCGCCGAGTTCAATCGCCGTTTTCAGGTCGGCCCGGCGCAGCGTGGAAACGCCTTTGTGCCCTGTCGGAGTCGTGATCTGGAACGGATCTTCTCGCTGCAGTTCCAACGCAGCGTCAACCGCGACAACACGGTGAGCTTTCAGAATCTGAGCTTGCAGATCGAGCGGGTGCGCTGGCGGGCGACGCTGGCGGGTTGCCAGGTGATCGTGCACCAACACCTGAATGGAACCTTGAGTCTCACCCACGGACCGCATTGCCTGGGTCGCTATGACAGCGCCGGGACACCCCTGCCCGCCAAAGCTTCTACCGAGACGAGCAGGGGAAGGGGAACCGTCCCCTTCCCCTGCAACCCCATCCCCAAAACCAACCCAACCCAAACGGCGAGGGCACAACTTTGAAACCGGACATTTCACGTGCTACTAAAACCGGACATTTTAACTTGCTACCGACAGCCGAGGGCCACGTGTGTAGCCGCAACGTGAGAAGTTCCTCTTTGAGCAAGATAGAAAGTTCCGCTTTGATGGGTCATGGCGGAACACCAAGAGGAGCTGTGGATGTCAGCAAAAGAGCGGGACCGGTTGAAGGTGCTACACGAGGTCAGGAAACGGCACATTACCCAGAAGCAGGCCGGGGTGGAGTTGGGGCTTAGCGTGCGCTGGGTGCGGACATTGCTGAAGCGGCTGCGGAAGGAGGGAGACAGCGCCCTGCGACACCGGCTGCGGGGGCGGCCTTCGAACCGGAAGACGCCGGAGGCGGTAAGACGACGAGTGCTAGAGCTGTTCCGGCAGAAACGGCAGGCCAAGTTGTGGCACGACTACGGACCAACGCTGGCGGCCGAAGAGTTGGCGGAGGACTATGGGATTCGGGTGAACCGGGAAACGCTGCGGCAATGGCTGACAAGTTGTGGCGAGCCCGGCGAAGCCGCATCGAGCGTGCCCACCTATGGCGTCCCAGGCGTGCGCGTTGTGGCGAGCTGGTGCAGTGGGACACCAGTGAACACAACTGGCTGGAAGGTCGGGGGGAAAAGCTGTACCTGATCTCGATGATCGATGATGCCACTTCGCAATTGACCGCGCGCTTCGTGCGACATGATTCGACGGAGGAGAACCTGGGGCAACTGCGACGGTATATAGAGCAGCATGGGCGGCCGCTAGCGGTGTACACCGACAAGGCCAGCTTATTTCAGATCGCGCCCCGCGGCATCCATCACCGGGATGCTCCGGAGCAGCAGC
Source organism: Terriglobia bacterium (assembly GCA_963758435.1). Lineage (GTDB taxonomy): Bacteria > Acidobacteriota > Terriglobia > Terriglobales > Acidobacteriaceae > JAIQFF01. Next base: position 457,831 of record CAVWVN010000004.1, read on the forward strand.
AGAGCCAGATCGGACGGGCGCTCAAGGAGCTGAACATTGAGTGGATCGCGGCCCATTCGCCGCAAGCCAAGGGACGGATTGAGCGCTCGTTCAAAACGGCGCAGGACCGGCTGGTGAAAGGATTGCGACGAGTGGGAGCGCAGGACGTGGAGACGGCGAACGGGTATCTGGAGCAAGTATTTCTGCCTCTCTGGAATGAGCGCTTTCGTCACCCGCCGCAACTGGCGGGCGACGCCCATCGTAGGGTGCCCAAGGGAATGAATCTGGATTCGGTGTTGAGCATACGGATGAGCCGAACCGTGACCGCGGATTACACGGTTCGTTGGGAGGGCGTGATCTATCGAATCCAGCGCCAACAGATTACGGCGGCCCTAGGGGGAGCCCGGGTACAACTGGAGCGCCGGCGCGATGGAAGCAGGTGGATGCATTGGCGAAACCGCGTGCTGGCCCTGGAACCCTGTGAGACCCCATCACGGACGCTGGCTAAGCGATCTGTCCAAGGCGGCGTTACCCTGATGAGATCGGCGGAGGAGAAAGCGCGAGCCCAACAGCGGCGTCTGGATGGCCGTCAACGATGGAGAGAAAGCTTCGCCCATCTTCGCGGTCGACCGATCTGGCAGGCGGTGAGAGATTCTCCACCGCGAGCGCCAGGGCTTCGCTAGCGATGGCGAGGGGCAAGGGATTCAAACGCCATCCCTTGCCCCTCGCGCTCCCCCATCCTGGCTTCAAAGGCGGAACTTTCTATCTTGCTAAGAAGCGGAACTTTCTACTTTGCGTTGACATACCGTCCCCAAGGAACTTGTCGGTGACTGGCCTACATCTGTGGTTGCGTTGGCAAATCTTTTTTGATAATGTCCGCCGCACTCGGACAATGCTCCCGAGGCCGAGCATAACGGTCCAAGCCGCAGGCTGAATATGCCCGCTGCCACCGCCCCGCAGGAGACAGATGCATGCCGTTCATCCTGGTGTCGGAAGCCGCAAGAGGGTGCGAGACGTTACTGCCCGCCAGCTTCCTGCTTTGGCAACACGATCCCGATGCCAGCCCTTTTGTGGCCTGCGGCTGCCTGGGCTTCTTCGGCGTCATCATGGTCGGCATCATCGCGCTCAATGTCGCGTTGCTGATCTGGGTGGCGCGTGACGCCAAAAGCCGGGGGATGGACAATGCCGTCATCTGGATGATCCTGGTCATGCTGACTGGAATTATCGGCCTCATCATCTACCTGTTCACGCGGCCGCCGGGCAATCTGGTGCCTTGCCCCCAGTGCCAAAACAAGCGATTGCAAGTGAGCGCGAAATGTCCCCACTGCGGAAACTCCTGAAGCACCCCGCGACCTATCTTGCGATTCTGGGCCTGCTGGCGGGGAGTGCGCTGGCTGACAGCTTTCGGCCACCGGAGCAGCAACTGGCGGCCAGGGTTTACATCGTCATGGTGCGCGGTTACCAGCGCGTGGGCAATCCTCTTCTGGCCGGCTACGTCCAGTGCCGCTACCGTCCGACCTGCTCCCGTTACTCGATCGAAACCGTGCAACGCTATGGGTTGCAAAAGGGCTTGGTCCTGACTGCAGCCCGCCTCTGGCGCTGCCGAGGCCGTGTTCCTCCCGGCACCTGCGATCCGGTTCCATAGTCCGGTCTTGGGTCTGCGGACTGCTGGGATCGTATTGATAGGGAAGGCCCTGCTGGCTCCGATCGCGAGATGGCGACGGACCGGCGGCCAGGCTCGGCATGCGATTCTGTTTGCCTTGGAAGGCTGATTCTGGTAACTTTCGCGGGGTTCAGGCAGGGCCGGACAGACGCGCGTCCGGGGGCCGAGTTGCACAATCACGGGAGGGAAAGTCAATGGCTTTTTGTAGCGGGTGTGGAACGCAGATCGCGGACGGCACGACCATGTGTCCGGCCTGTAGCAGTCGCACCGCAGCGCCGCCGGCCCCAGCCGCCCAGGGCACAACCGGAGGAATGACCGACAATGTTGTCGGCATGTTGTGCTACATCACCATCGTTCCAGCGATCATTTTTCTGGTGATGGAGCCTTATAACAAGAGCCGCTTTGTGCGGTTCCATGCCTTTCAGATGATCTTCTTTTGCGTGGCCATGATCGCCATCTGGATCGGCCTGACCATCATTGGCTTCGTGCCGGGGCTGATCTTTATCACTTTCCCGCTGCACATGATCATATGGCTGGGATCGTTCATAATCTGGATCATCCTGCTGATCAAAGCCAATCAGGGACTGATGTTCAAGCTGCCGGTCATTGGCGACCTGGCGGAGAAACAGGCCAACGCCGTCTAGTTTGCGCGTCCGGCGGGCGTACTTCGCCGGCGCCCTTCGCGAATTACCGGTCTCCGGCGTCTTCGGCCGGAGACCGGTTCAAAACTTCCTCGCTTGACAGATCTTCTCCGGGATGTCATTCCTATTAGCTTTCGGTTCGCATCCTCGTCGTGACCCTGCAGGCGCGGAAAGCAGGACCTTTGAAGGGAACGATTGAAAGTCCGGGTCTTCTATCACGACAAATGCTTCGACGGGGCCTGCTCGGCCGCGCTCTTCTCGCGTTTTTACCGGGAGCGGATCAGAAACGATGTCACCTTCGTTTTTTCCGGTTTGCTGCATCGCGCCGGGTCGTTGTTCGAGGAAAAACAATTTGACGGTGACGAAAACGCCATCGTGGACTTCAAGTATTCCAGCTCGCCCCGGATTACCTGGTGGTTTGACCATCATCTGAGCGCCTTTCTCACGCCCGAGGATGCGGCCCACTTCGAGCAGGACCAGAGCAATCGCAAGTTTTACGATCCTGATTTCAAGTCCTGCACCAGTTTCATCGCCACCGTAGCTGAGCAGCGCTTCGGTTTCGATCCCCGCCCTGTGGCTGATCTGGTGCATTGGACGGACATCGTCGACGGCGCCATGTATCCGGACGCCAGGACCGCGGTAGAAATGCAAGCGCCTGCCATGAAGCTCACCCTGATCATAGAATCGGCGCAGAACTACAGCTTCATCCCACAGCTCATTCCTCTGCTGGCCACCCGCCCCCTGGCAGAAATCCTGGAAGAGCCCTTTGTGGCCCCGCTCCTGCCACCGTTGCTGGAGCGGCACCAGCGCTCGATCGCGGTGTTGAAGGAACGAATTGAGTCGAAAGACCACACTCTCTTTTTCGATATCACCGACCACGATCTCGAAGGCTACAACAAATTTGTTCCGTACTATCTCCACCCGGAATCGATTTACAGCGTGGGCCTCAGCAAGAGCAGCTTCCGGGTGAAAGTTTCCGTAGGGTCGAATCCCTGGGCGCCCTCCGAGCCGACGGTGAATCTGGCCAAGGTTTGCGAACGTTACGGCGGCGGCGGCCACGCCCGGGTAGGCGCAATCTCGTTCGGCGTCACTGAGGAAGTAGCTGCCCGCAAGGCAGCCCGCGAGATTGCCGACGAACTGCGCGCCAGCGTGCGCGCCAATATGTAGTTCTGTCATCCGGAGCGCAGAGCACGGCTTCGCTCGCGAAGGCGTGCCCGGAGTCGAAGGACCCCTATTCTGGTCTTTGACCGGTTATCGAACGAACTATCGTTGCAGCCATTCGACCAGAAAAGAATCGTGGGGAAATTTTCCTGGAACTCGGCGCGAGGGTTGATAGGGGTCCTTCGACTCCGCCAGCCCATTCGCACGCGAATGGGCTGACTCCGCTCAGGATGACAACTACGTGAGCGTTATCCCAGATGCGAACTCGATCATACTGCGGACCGAGTACCTGGGACGGACAGTCCGCGACAAGGTCCTGGTTCAGGATGTGAACTTTGAATTACGGACAGGAGAGGTACTGGCCATCACCGGCCCCAGCGGTTCGGGCAAGACCTCGTTGCTACGACTGCTGAACCGTCTCGACGAGCCCAGCTCGGGAACGGTGTTGGTCGAGGGCGTTGACTATCGCAGCATCGAGCCGCGGGAACTGCGGCGCAAACTCGGCATGGTGACCCAACGACCCTACCTGTTTCCCGGCACGGTAGCTGACAATCTCCGCTTCGGCCCGGCGCAGCGGGGCGAGACTTTGGGGCCCCAAGCCATCGAGGAACTCCTGGCCCAGGTGGGTCTCAAAGATTACGCCGGACGGGACGTCGCCAATCTTTCCGGAGGAGAGGCCCAGCGCGTGTCCGTGGCTCGCACCCTGGCTAACTCGCCGCTGGTCCTGCTGCTTGACGAACCCACGTCGGCTCTGGACGAAGCAGCCAAACTCGAGGTCGAGTCTGCTATTCAGAAAGTCATGCGCAAACAGGGTCTGACCTGCGTGGTGGTCACCCATGACGCCGCCCAGGCGGCACGGCTGGCCGAGCGTGCGCTGGTTCTCGAATCCGGACGTATTGTCCGGAGTGGTCGGGTAGAGGAGGTCCTTCGTGCTTAGACTGTGGTTCCACTCGCCACTACAATTGGGCCTGGCGCAAGCGATGGTGGCCGCGCTGGCGGCCCTGGCGGTTGTGCTGCTGGCCCGCCGCCGGAGAATTCATCTGGAAGGCGAAACCGTGATCGCGATGGTGCGTGGATTGGTGCAAATCGTCGCGGTGGGCTCGATTCTCGTACTCCTGCTGCGCGCTCCGCGCTGGACCAGTGCCTTCCTGCTGGCTGGCATGATTGTGGCCGCGGGGGCAACCTCGGCTCGTCGTGCCAAAGGGATGCCGGGGGCGTTCCATGTTTCCGCCTGGGCCATCGCCTTCGGCGCGGGCTCCGTTATTGCCCTGATGACGTCGATGGGAGTGATTGATACCGCCATCACTTCCCTTGTCCCAGTGGGCAGTATGCTGATTGCCAATGCCATGAACACCAACGGATTGGCCCTGAACCGCTTCCGCTCCGATGTGCTGGCGCACGCGGGAGAGATTGAGACCGCCCTGGCCCTGGGCGCGGAGGCCCGCAACAGCGTTTCCCCTTACGTACAGGCATCGTTCGAGGCCAGCCTTATTCCTGCCATCGACTCCATGCGCTCGCTCGGCATCGTCTGGATTCCCGGGCTGATGGCGGGCATGCTGCTCTCCGGCGCTCGTCCGGTGTATGCGGCAATTTACCAGTTTGTGGTGCTGGCCATGATTTTCGCGGCCTCAGGCTTGACCTCGCTGATCAGCACCATGCTCATCCGAGGCAGGGTATTCTCTGGTGCGGAACAGCTTCTGTTGCAGCCGGGCAGGTAATCGCAATCCCCTATGGACCATGTGGCGGCAGCAATCGTTGAGCATGCCAGGGCGGCCGAGCGGCATCGCCGCCGGGCGGCGTTGCGCACCGTGGCCTCGCTCGAATTGCTCAAGGGATTGGTCGTCCTTCTGCTGGGCTTTGGCGCGGTTACACTGGTCCACAAAGATGCCTGGGACATTGCCGAAGCTCTGCTGAGGTTTTTGCGGGTCGATCCCGATCGCCACCACTTCGCCCAGGTCTTCCTCGATCTGGCGGACAATGTTACCGATGCGAAGTTGTGGGCCCTGGCTGGCGGCGCCGCGGCCTACTCGATCGTGCGCTTCGTCGAAGCCTACGGACTATGGCGGGAACGCACCTGGGCGGAATGGTTTGCGCTGATCTCAGGCGCGCTGTATGTTCCCTTCGAGACTTATGAACTGGTTCGGCGGCAGACCGTGATTCACTTGGCCGTATTGCTCGTCAACCTCGTCATCGTGTTCTACATGCTCTACCTGAGAGTGACGGCGGACGCGGAAACCGCCAGAAACGGGAGGCCGCACGGATAGGGTGGGGCCTGCGCCCGTAGGCCGGTTCGTAAGCGGAGCACTAAAAGGCTAGACCCCGCGTCCCAATCTTTCATGGACACGCGGGGTCTTTCTGGGGGGGAAGGTCTTGCATTGTGCCAGTATTCAGAGCCGATCCAACAAGAAAATGCACGTGTCGGTTTTCCGACGAGCAATGTGGTCACCGGGCGTCGACAGCGTTTTGCTTTGCAACGGCCTATGGACGGAACATTTGGACCTATGATCGACTCGCAAAATCAAAGTCAAAAACGGCGGACAAGAGTGTCCGCCCCACACTTTCTAATGGCGCGATCCGGCTTGGTACTTGCTGCCCTGGCCTTGATTTCACCGCTCCGGGCGGAACAGGTTTCGCTTCAGGCCCTGGTCACGCCCTCGACCGCGATCACAAAAGACGGTCATCCCGTAACTTTCGCTCTTCACGGCTTCATCGAATTCACGACGCTGGCGGAAATGTTTCCCTACGTCGATTCCCAGAAGCAGCGCTGGAACTCCAGTCTGGACGACGCCGCGCGGCAGCGTCTGGCCAGCGAACTGTTGCGTCGCGGAATCGAGAGCCGGATTGTCTCCATGATGGACGAGCGCCCGCTCGAGACTCTGGTCACCCACACCAGCAGGGAACTGCGTCAAGCCCTTTCCCAGGTGAAGGAACCAGTGCCTCCTGGATATGCCGAGGCTTTCCTGGCGGTGCAGGAGAAGTGGAAGCATTCGCTGAACTGCTGGAGCGCTGCGCCGTCAATTCCAGCGCGCGTGCTCTCCAACTGGTATCCGATTGAGGAGGGCATCGAGCTTTACGGCTCCACCTATGATTCCACCGAGCATTTCTGGCAGGCAGTGAAATATCATCCCGACGTCACGCTGGCGCAACTGACAGAGCTGCTCGGCGTGCTCGAGCACCGGGACTGGGGTCCGTGGCTTGGACGCCTCGACGCCGATCCCAAACTGTATTTGCCCAATGCTTACGCCATCGAGTTTCTGCGCTACAACCTGACGCCGGAACGGATCGCCTGGTTTCGCGGCGAACTGACTGGCCACGGACTCAGCTCTTCGGATCACGCGCGGCTGGTGCAGCAGCGCGGCGCTGCTGCGTTTCGCTTCAGCGCGTTCGAAGAAAAAGTCCTGTGGGGAGACCTCGCCGATCTGTTCCACCTGGTCTATAACTTCTCCGCGCCGGACGACCCCATTCGCAAGACGCTGGCGGAGCGCCACTTTGACGCCATTTACCTGGGCGAGCGCAGAATGGGTTTCATCAGCCCGGACTTTCGTGCCCTGATGCTCGAAATCTGGCACGTGAAGTATCTCCAGATGCCGCGCTTCCGCGAAGTCATCAGCTCTATCCCGATAAAGATCAGGCTTTCGCACTTCCTCAACGACGGCGACTCTCCGGACATACCGATCCCGATCTACGTTGACTACCTGAATGAAATTCGTGACCTGGCCCGCCGGCCCATGTAGTCGCCGCATGTAGGCGCGAGCGTCCCGCTCGTGCAAAGGCGTGCGGCAGACCGGAATTACGCGTCCACCAGTGGACCGCAGTCGCACTTCAGCAAAATCAATTCAAGCCTCGTAACTCGGATGGAGGAGCAGGGCTTTCCTGGAGAATCTCGCCTCATGCCTCCCCCGAGCGAATACTCCAACGTGGAAGTAAACTGCGGCTTGAAGGCAAGGTACTGCCCGTCATATCTGTGCAATGCACAGGCGCGTCTCAGCCTTGCTTCCGTTTGTTCCGCCTTACGAACAGACTCCCGAGGCCAAAGCCAACGGCCCCTCCCAGAAATGGCGCAGTGAACAAAACGCCAAATGAGGAAGCATTGCCGCGGGCCAATAGGAAAGTGGCATAGGCCATCCCCAGGGTCCAGAGAATGAGCCGGAGGTTCATGAAGCCCTCCTCTGAGCAAATGGTGCCACAGATTCGGCGGAGAATCGCAAGAATCTTGGCGCTGAATCACAACGGTCATGGCTTCTACCAGGCTGAAAAAGAGGTGGGCAGGTACAGACTTCATGGTATCGACCGCGATGCCCTCCATATAACCGCGTGGCATAATGAAGTGACGTCACGGCCCCGTAGCTCAGATGGATAGAGCAGCGGTTTCCTAAACCGAAGGTCGCGTGTTCGACTCACGCCGGGGCCACCACTTCGCCGGGCAGCAGCCCCCTGACCTCCTCGAAAACCCGCGTTGCGGATACACTATTCGCGCACAGATCCTTCTTCCCCAGGTGACAAGCCATGACTTGGTACGTGATCAGTACTATTTTGCTGTTCAACCTTTTTCTCGGAATCAGCCAGGCGCAAACCAGCCCGCACTCGAGCGAAACCGTGAAGCCGCGAAACCTATTACTGGTGGTGAACCAGGGCGATCAGAGCATGAGCCTGGTGGATCCCGAGGCTGGGGTGCAGATCGGCAAAGTGAAGACCAACGAAGTGCGCGCCCACGAAGTCGTTGCCTCTGCCGACGGGCGCTTAGCGTATTTGCCCATCTACGGCAACTCAGGTGTGGGAAAGCCGGGAACCGACGGGCGCTCGGTCGAGATTGTCGATCTCGACAAACAGGCCATCGTGGCCAGCATGGACCTTGGCCCGGTGCGGCCGCATTGGGTCAAGTTTGGACCGGACGGCATGCTTTATGTTTCCGCTGAACTCGACAATGCCGTGGATGTGATCGATCCCCACTTGCACAAGAAAATCGGTTCCATTCCGACCGAACAGGCCGAGTCGCACATGGTGGTGATTTCACCCGACGGGCACCGTGCGTACACCGCCAATGTCGATGCCGGAACCGTTTCCGCGTTGGACCTGAAGGCCCGCAAGCTGATCAAGGTGATTCCCGTGGCCGAGACGGTGCAACGCATCTCCATGTCGCCGGATGGACGCTGGGTCTTTACCTCCGACCAGAACCGTCCCCGGCTGGCGATCATCGATACCACCAGCAACGAGGTCACGCACTGGGTCACACTGCCTGCCATTGGATACGGAACCACGCCCACGCCGGACGGCAAGTGGCTGCTGGTAAGTATGCAAAGCGCCAATTCCGTGGCCGTTGTGGACCTGGCGCAGATGAAGGTGGTTCGTACCGTTCCGGTGGGTGCTGACCCGGTGCAGATTCTGGTGCGTCACGATCGTCCCGTGGCTTACGTTTCCTGCAGCGGAGACGGAAAGGTCGCGGTGCTCAACCTCGCCGACTGGAAAGTAGAAAAGCAGATTGCGACCGGCCCCGGGGCGGATGGCTTGGCCTGGGTGGAGAGAAAGCCATGACCAGGTTTGTGTGGGGACAGGCTGGATTGTGTAGGCTGTGCTTGTGTGGGGACGGGTCTCTGACCCGTCCGGGACGAGCGCAGCTCGTCTGGCTGGAGGATCCAATCGGCCAGTTTGCATCCGCGTGGGCATGACTGGGCAATATCCAAAACCAACACCAGGCCGAGCTTTGCTCGGCTGGACGGGTCAGAGACCCGTCCCCACATGAGCTGTGGGTAAGAACTTCGGCGGCTTTCTCGCTTTGGTGGCCTGCTCAAAGCCATAAGCGATTTTGAGCAGAGCAGGCTCACTCCAGGCGCGCCCGAAAAACGACACGCCCACCGGCAGCCCAGCAATGAACCCCGCAGGGACGGTGATGTCGGGATATCCCGCCACCGCCGCTGCATTTGAACTCCCGCCGCCGGAGTGATCGCCATTGACCAGGTCGGTGAGCCAGGCCGGGCTTCCGGTCGGCGCCATTATCGCGTCCAGGTGAAACTTGTCCATCAGGGCGTCAATGCCCTCGGCGCGCGACAGGCGATGATTGGCCTCGAGCGCATCCAGATATTCCTTGCCGGTCAGCGGGTCTTTGGCCTCAGCCTTGATAAAAATGTCCTGCAGGAAGTAGGGCATTTCCTTCTCTTTATTGCGTTCGTTGAATTCGATGATGTCTTTCAGGGAATGAACGGCAGCGTCGGGGCGGGTTCCGAGATAAGCGTTGAGATCAGCTTTTAGTTCGTAGAGCAGCACCAAAAATTCGCTGTCGTCGAACTTGCCGTAGGTTTCCAGGTCAGCGGGATCCACCAGCACCGCGCCTTGCCGCTTCATTTCTTCCATCACTGTGCTCATGAGCGCGTCCACGCTGTCGCTGAAGCCGAAATATTTGCGGGCCACACCGATGCGGGCACCGCGCAATCCGTTGGGATCGAGAAAGCTGGTGTAGTCCGCGGCGATCTTGCCGGCGTTTGCTGCAGTCGCGCTGTCGCGCGGATCGGCGCCGGCCAGCGCGTTAAGCAAGATCGAGGCGTCGCGCACCGTTCGCGCCATGGGACCGGCTGTGTCTTGACTGTGCGCGATGGGAATAATGCCGGAGCGGCTGATCAGACCCAGTGTCGGCTTGATCCCCACAATGCCATTGGCGGATGACGGGCACACCACCGACCCGTCGGTCTCTGTGCCTACCGCCAGCCCGCAGAGACTGGCCGCCGTGGCTGCTCCCGAGCCCGAACTCGAGCCGCAGGGATTGCGATCGAGCGCGTACGGATTTCGGGTGAGACCGCCGCGGCCGCTCCATCCGCTGACCGAATGGCTGGAGCGAATATTGGCCCACTCGCTGAGGTTGGTCTTGCCCAGGATGACCGCGCCGGCCTCGCGCAATTTCTGCGCCACGAAAGAATCTTTCGCTGGACGCGAACCCACCAGCGCCAGCGATCCGGCGGTGGTTTGCATGCGGTCGGCGGTATCAATGTTGTCCTTGATCAGGACCGGGACTCCGTGCAGGGGGCCGCGCGCGCCCTTGGCTTTGCGCTCCTGGTCGAGGGCTTGGGCGATGGCCAGAGCGTCGGGATTGAGTTCGATCACGCTGTTCAGGGCTGGCCCGCGCCGGTCGACTGTCCGGCGATCGACTTCTTCGATCCGGGAGATGTATTTCCTGGTGATGGATTGAGAGGTGAATTTCCCGGATGTCATGCCCCCTTGCAGATCGGCGATGGTGAGCTCGTCGAGTTCGAAGCGCTCAACTTCCGGAGGAGCGGTCGCGGCCGCTGCCATCTCGCGGGCGCCGGCCAACGCAGGCAACAGAGCGGCGCCGACTCCGCCGACGATAGCACTCTGAACGAATCGACGGCGGGACGGAACCACATCAGCGGGAAGTGTGTTGTCCGATTTGCGCAAAGCGGTCTCCTTCTTGAAGCTGGCTAGACGGGAAGCGGAATTATAGGCGATCCGTCAATGCCTAAGAGAACTACGTGGGCCCGGGCGCCCTCGTCCGGGCGGGCGAGCGCAGCTCGCCTCGGCATTCCAGGTTGCAAGCATCTAAGACCTGTCAGGCGTTGCCCGGCCGGGCGGGTGGGGGCACCCGCCCCTACGTGGTTTTACTCGGAATCAGGTGGGGCATCCCGCGCCGCATGCTGCTTTCCTTTCGCCGCCCTGCCCGTCCAAGACACCGAAGCGGCGTGATGATTTCGAGCTGTATGGGCTGTTACAATCGCACGTTCGTTTCGTGATGAGAGACTATTCCACTTTCCCGCCCACTGAACCCCGTCTGGAAAGACTTGTCAAAGAGGAGTCTTAATGTCTTATTCCAAAAGATTGCTACTGCTCTTGATGCTCGCATTCGCTTGTACAACGTCAGGCCAGGATATAGCGGAAGGCCGGCTGATGCGTTTCCCTGACATCTACAAGGACAAAATCGTCTTCATGTACGGTGGCGATCTTTGGCTGGGATCCAGCGCCGGAGGCGAAGCACGACGCATCACGGCGGATGCCGGGCGCGAACTCTTCCCCAAATTTTCACCTGACGGCAAATGGATTGCCTTCACCGGGCAATACGACGGCAACTTCAACGTGTACATAATGCCCGCCCAGGGCGGCCAACCTCGCCAGCTGACTTTTTATCAGGGCGCGGCGGCACCGCTCAGCGACCGCATGGGCATTCACAATGAAGTGGTCACCTGGTTTCCCGACAGCAAGCGAATTCTGTTTCTCTCCCGTCGCGATGCTTCCAACGGCTGGACCAAGCGCCCCTTCAGCGTGAGCATTGATGGCGGTTTACCCGAGCCGTTACCGGTTGATCAAGGCGGCCTCGCATCGTTTTCTCCCGACGGAACCAAAATCGCCTACAACCCCATCTTCCGCAACTTTCGCACCTGGAAGCGCTACACCGGCGGCCTGGCCCAGGCCATCGCCATTTACGATCTCAAGAACAATACGGTCGAAGACGTTCCGCACACGGACTGGACCGACACTTTTCCCATGTGGCACGGCAATGCCATCTACTTCACCTCCGACCGCGGTCCGGAGCATCATCTCAATCTTTACAGTTACGACCTGAGCAGCAAGCAGATCGAGCAACTCACGCACTTCACCGAATTTGACGTGATGTGGCCGAGCCTGGGCCCGGATTCCATCATCTTCGAGAATGGCGGCTATCTTTACACTTTCGATTTTGAAGCCAGGCAAGCCAAGAAGTTAACCGTCTATCTGCCCGGCGACCGCGACCAGACGCTGAAGCACTGGGCCAGCGTGGCCAGAAACATCACAGACTTCGACATTTCTCCGGAAGGTAAGCGGGCAGTATTTGGCGCCCGCGGCGATGTTTTCACGGTGCCGGCCAAGGAGGGAAGCGTTCGTAACCTGACCCGCACTCCCGGCATTCGCGAGAAATCGGTGGCCTGGTCGCCCGATGGCCGCTGGATCGCTTTACGTTTCCGACCGCAGCGGCGAAGATGAGATCTACATTTCCCCCCAGGATGGGATGGGTAAGGAACAGCAGATCACCAGCGGGTACAAAGGTTTCAAATACGCGCCCGCCTGGTCGCCCGACAGCAAGAAGGTGGCATGGTCTGACAAGGACTGCCGGTTGTGGTATGTGGACATCGACCAGAGGAAGCAGGTTGAGGTTGACGGGGAAAGTATGGAGAAATTCTGAACTACTCGTGGTCCCCCGACAGCAAGTGGCTGGCCTACGACCAGAATGACGAAAACTCTTATTCGGTCGTGAACCTTTACTCGTTGACCGACAGCAAAATCACTCCCGTCACCACCAGCATGACCAACAGCTACGCTCCCGTCTTCGATCCCGACGGGAAATATCTGTACTTCCTCTCGGACCGCGACTTCAACGAAGTCCTGGGCAATGTCGATTTCGAGTTCTCCAATCCCAAGACGACACGCATTTATGTCGTGACTCTGCGCCAGGACGAAGCCTCGCCCTTCCCGCCCCTGAGCGACGAGACCCAAATCAAGAAAGAAGAGAACAAGGACGAACTGCTCACTCCTCCAGGCAAGGAACCAAATAAGGCTGAGGCTAAAGGTAAAAAGAAGAAGAACGAGAAGGAACCACCCCCGGAGGCCAAGGGAAACGATAAAGACAAGAACGACCAAGACAAGAAGGAAGACAAGGAAAAGCTCAAGGAGTTTCGCATTGACCTGGCAGGTATCACAGGTCGCGTGGTGGCTTTGCCCATCGAGCCGGCGGTCATCGGTTCCTACTTGGCGGCCAAGGGCCTTATCTACTATTCGACCAGACCCATCCAGGGGCTTTCCGGACCGGTTCCTGGAGAAGGGCCGGCGATCCGCGTTTACGATCTGAAAGAGCGCAAGGACAAGGTCCTGATCGAAGGCGTGCAGCGTTTTGCCCTGTCCTTCGACGGGTTGAAGCTGCTTTATGAAGCCGAGGGCGGACGCGATGGCCACACCTACGGCATCATCGACGCCAAGCCGGATGGTCCCAAGAAGGTCGGCGATGGCGCGCTCAACCTGGGCGGCATGAAGGCGCAGATCGATCCTCCCGCGGAGTGGAAGCAGATGTTCAACGAAGTCTGGCGGCAGGAGCGCGATTACTTCTACGCCGCATCCATGAACGGCGTGGACTGGGAGAAAATGCGCGACAAGTATGCGCAGCTGCTGCCCGCGGTGGCCGACCGCTACAGCTTGACTTACATCATGGGCGAGATGATTGGCGAACTCTCAAACTCGCACACCTACGTGGGCGGCGGAGATTATCCCGATCTGCATCCTGTGAACGTAGGCCTGCTGGGCGTGGACTTCGAAGCCGACCCGGCCGCCGGCATGTACCGCTTCAAGAAAATCTACGCCGGGGAAAACTGGGACCCGCAGACCCGCTCGCCCCTGACCGAACCCGGGGTGACGGTGAAAGAGGGTGACTACTTGATCGCGGTAAATGGCCGGCCGCTGCGCACGCCGCAAGACCCCTACGAGCTCTTTGTGAATACTGCCAACGAAAACGTCACCCTGACCGTCAATGCGAAGCCTTCGGAGGATGGTTCCCACACCGTGCAGGTGAAGCCGGTGGCGGACGAATTCAACCTCCGCGAACTGGACTGGATCGAGAGCAATCGCAAAAAGGTTGATGCCGCCAGCCACGGGCGCATCGGCTATGTTTACCTCCCTGACATGGGAGGTCCGGGACTCAACGAATTCGTCAAGCAATACTTCCCCCAGATTCGCAAAGAGGGAATGATCATTGACGTGCGCTATAACGGCGGCGGCTTCGTGGACCAGCTCATCTTCGCCCGGCTGCGCCGAGTGCTGGCGGGCATGGGCTCGATGCGCAACTGGGAGAGCGGCACCGTTCCTCCAGTCGTATTTAATGGTGCGATGGCCTGCGTCACCAACCGCTACGCCGCCTCGGACGGCGACATTTTCAGCTACTACTTCAAGTACTACAAACTGGGCCCGCTCATTGGTGAACGCACCTGGGGCGGGGTCCGTGGTATCCGCGGCCAGATGCCCCTCATGGATGGTGGCTACATCACGCGTCCCGAGGCGGCGCGATACGACCTGAACAGCAAGTGGGTGGTCGAGAACCACGGGGTGCAGCCCGACATCGTGGTGGAGAATCGCCCCGACCTGGTGGTCAAAGGACAGGACCCGCAGCTGGAGAAGGCCATCGAGATGGTAATGAAGGAGATCCAGGCCAATCCCAAGAAGCTGCCGCCGCGGCCCCCGGATTTGCCGGCATATCCCGAGGGCCCCGGGCTGTAGCCGCGCCGCTCACGTAGGGGCGGGTGCCCCCACCCGCCCAGCCGGGCGGAGCCCGGCAGGGGTTTGTGGTTTGGTGACAACGTAAACCCAAGGCGAGCTCTGCTCGCCCACCCGGACGAGGGCGTCCGGGCCTACGTGGGTTGTGGTGGCGCAGTGGTTACTATTGGGGTTTCACCGTCTCACAAATAGTGCTGCATCAATGGTTCAAAAGCGGGCATCTAATCGTATAATCAGGAAACCAATGCCCAAGTATTCCATTGTGGTTCCGCTACACAACGAGCAGGAGAATGTCACCGACCTTTATGACCGCCTGAAAGCTGTCATGGAGGCCAACGGTGAAACCTTTGAGATTGTGCTGGTGGACGACGGCTCGACTGACCGCAGCTTTCATATGCTGCGCGAGATTGCGGCCGTCGATAGCCGCGTGACCGTAGTGAAGCTGCGGCGCAACTTCGGGCAGACTTCAGCCTTGGCTGCCGGCTTCGATCATGCGCGTGGCGAATACATCATCGCCATGGATGGCGACCTGCAGCACGATCCCGCCGACATCCCCATTTTTCTGGAAAAAATTTCCGAGGGTTATGACATCGTCAGTGGCTGGCGCAAGCGCCGCATTGACAACTTCTGGCTGCGCCGCCTGCCTTCACGCTGCGCCAACTGGCTGATGGCCAAACTGAGCGGCGTGGACATTCATGACTTTGGCACCACCTTCAAAGCTTATCGCCGGGAAATTCTGGACCAGGTCCCGCTCTACGGCGAGTTGCACCGCTTTATCCCGGCGCTGGCCTCGTGGCATGGAGCTTCCATCTGCGAAGTGCCGATTCAGAATGTGAACCGCGAGCGCGGGGCTTCGCACTACGGCATCTCGCGTACCTTCCGGGTATTTTTCGACCTGATCACGATTCGCTTTCTGCTGCGCTACCTGTCGCGCCCGCTGCATTTCTTCGGCACCTTCGGCATGCTGAGCATTATGGGAGGATCTGGCGTAACCCTTTGGCTGGTAGTTGAGAAGTTCTGGCGCCATACGCCCATCATGGCCGACCACGGGCCGCTGATGATCTTTGCCGCGGTCCTGCTGCTGGCCGGCCTGAATATGCTGGCGGTAGGATTGCTGGGCGAGATGCAGGTCCGCCACTACCACGAGCCCACCCGGCGTGCTCCGTATTCGGTTGACCGCGTCCTCCGCGCCCAAAGCGAAGAGCACACTATCTCCGAGTGATGTGGGCGCGAGCGTCCCGCTCGTGCAACCCTCCCGCTGCTCTGTCGCTCTCTGATGCTGTAGCGTAGCTCAGCCCGAGCGAGGACGTTCGCGCCTACACGAACGCTTCCTTGTTTACCACATACGGCATCCTGGTCACGTCGCCGCCGTAGTTGCCCTCAAGCACATCAATCAAACCTTGCACGGTGCGTCCCGCCATGCCTTTTTCGGGATCGGCGGAAAGCCGCGTGATACGACCCGCGCTGGCAAAGTGGGGATACAGCCGGCAGCGGTCTTCGATCGCAGGATCGCGCAATGGCGAGTCCGCCGGCAACGGCTCTTTCTCGTAAACATCGAGCGCCGCGCCGGCAATCCAGTTTTCGCGCAGCGCCTTTGCCAGGGCAGCCTCCTCGACCACCGGTCCGCGCGAAGTATTCACCAGAAACGCCGTTGGCTTCATTCGCCGTAGGGTCCGCTCGTTGAACAAATGGTAAGTGGGCGCGGAACTCTCTCCTTCGCGCAGCAGCGGCACGTGCACGCTGACGAAATCTGCCTGGCCCAGCGCCTCGTCCACGCCCACATACTTGATCCAGTTCTTCGTTCCCGAAATGCCCCGTGCGTGGCGCAGGTCCATGCTCTCCTGGATCGCTTTGACGTAATCGTGGTTCTGGTAGGCCGGGTCATAGCACAGGATGTTCATGTCGAGGCCGGCGCATTTCTTGATCATGGCCAGGCCGATCCGCCCGGTGCCGATGATGGCGATAGTGTTTCCGGTTACTTCGTCGCCCAGGAAGGGCAGGTAGGGGTGCCAATAACCCCACTTGTTATCCCGGGTCAGATGTTCCGCAGACCACAGTTTTCGCGCCAGCGCTCCCAGCATGAAAAATGCGAATTCCGCCGTGGCCTCGGTGAGCACGTCCGCGGTGTTGGTGAAGGGAACCTTGTATCGGTTGGCGTCGGCGCGGTTGATGTTGTCGAAGCCCACCGCAATCTGAGCCACAACTTTCAGCTTCCCTTTGCCGGCCTCGAACACCTCGGCGTCGATGGAATCGCGCAGGGTAGTGATCAGCCCGTCGATGCCGGATTTCACTTTCTCGATGATCAGGCTCTTCGGGGGCGCTTCCGGCTTCGGGTAGATTTCGACTTCGTAGCCGCGCTGGCGCAGCAGATTGATGGCATCGCCGATATCGCAGGTAGCAAAAACGCGAAATTTATTGGCCATGTGAGAATCTTACCGCACCACGAACCACGTGGGGACAGCCGCCCTCGGCTGTCCGGCGGAGCGAAGCTCCGCTAATTTCTTCCGCGGCAGAAGTTGTCGATCTGCGCTCGACCGGACAACCGGCGGCTGTCCCCACGCAGTCATCTAGACCTTGAACTTCCAGCGCGTGGCGCTGCCCATGAAATTTTTTTCATACAATCCGAAGACCACGTGCGGGCGAACCCCAAACACCGGCTCTTTCATCGCCAGAATGTCTTTCTCCATGCCGGCCATATCGAAGTGGTATTTCGGCTGGTATTTCTTTAGGAACTCCCGGCGCACAGGCACACCTGCGATCTCGGCCACGCCTTCGACAACGACCGCTTCCTCCGCGTGTTCGGTACACACTACGCAGTGTGAGTTCTGCGTCAGATTTCGGGCTTTGCGCGACTGCCGCCCCGTGCTGAACAGGAAAGCTCCATTAAGCCACAATCCCCAGACCACCATGGTGTGTGGCGACCCATCCGGTTTCACGGTCGTGATCCAGTAGTTGTGGCTTTTGCGCAAGCGCTGCTCGGCCCACTTCCAGGGTAGCAGGCCTTTCTTGCTCTCGGGCAACCCGTATCCGGGCATGAGGGGGCGGCTGGGTTTGGGCTGTATGTTCTTTGGCACTTTTGCCATGATGATTTCCTTTCTTTAGGGTTTTTGTGTGGGCCGCAGCAGCACCTCGCTCACGAATGATTGTGGCTCCTGAGTTACCAGCATGGCAACGACGTACGCGACGTCTTCCGATTGCAGCATCTTCTTCGGATCCTTGCCCTGATGCGGACTCAGGTCGGTGTTTACCGACCCGGGACAAACCACCGCCACCCGGATGTTGTGGCTGCGCAGTTCTTCCGCCACCGAATAGCTCAGGCCGTTCAGCCCCCACTTCGACGCGGCGTAGGCGGCGCCATTGGGCAGGGCATTCTTTCCCGCCAGGGAAGAGATGTTGACGATATGTCCATAGCTCGCGCGAATCATCATGGGAGCGAAGCTGCGCATGCAGTAATAAACGCCGCGCAGATTGGTGTTCATGACCTGCTCCCACGATGCAGGAGACATCTGGTGCAGGGGAGCGGCAAAGCTGCCGATTCCGGCGTTGTTCACCAGAATGTCGGCGCGGCCTGACTTGCGCTCGACCAAAGCCGCGAGCGCCTCAACCGAGCCCAGATCGGTCACATCGCACTCCGCGATTTCAGCTTGTCCGCCCGCTTTGGCGATTGCCGCCGCGGTGCCTTCGAGGGCTGTGCGCCGGCGCCCGCAAACAATAGTCAGCGCCCCCATCCCGGCCAGGCGGCGGGCGATCGCTGCTCCGATTCCCCCGCCGGCGCCAGTAACGATGGCCACTTGGCCTTGCAATTCAGCTTCGGTTAATCCAGTCACAGAACCGCCCTCCCTGGCACTTTCGGGCCCCTATTTTGAACCTGCGAGTGTGCACTTGCCCGCATCTTACAGGATGAGGTAACGGACGGTGTAAAGACGAACTTGCCTTAGACGAGGCACATACTTATAATCCGCCTCACCGGAAATGGTGCCATTGGCGGTAGACGTTTACTGCAACCGCCAGATGTTTCCGGAGCCCGTCGGCTGGGTACGTGTACCGCCTGTGTTCTAGCAAGACCCGGGTAGGCTGGCTTGCGAGTTGCCTGGGTGCTGTCGCCGTTTTTCCCGAATATCTAAGGAGCGATTCGAATGAAGACGAGTCTAGTGACGCTATTGCTGGTGTTGGCTAACCTGGCATCGGGCCAGACTGCTGCTGCGCCGCAACCACAGGCGTCTCAACCGCAGGCCTCCCCGGCACAGCCGCAAACCCAGAAGAAAGAAATCAAGGATCCTGCCGAATACAACGCGTACGTCGGCGCGGTGCAGCAGTCCGATCCCGCTGCCAAAATAAGCGGCCTCGAAGCTTTCCTCACTCAGTATCCCAACAGCGTCATGAAGGAAGATGCCCTGGAACTGTTGATGGGGACCTACCAGCAGGCCAACAACCAGGCCAAAGTCATCGACACCGCGAACCGGCTCCTGGCCGCGAACCCGAATAATGCTCGCGCCCTGGTGCTGCTGGCGTACAACGAGCGCGCCGCTCAGAAGTGGGCAGATGCCAAACAACACGCCGAGCGCGGTTTGGAGGCCCTGGACAAGATGCCCAAGGCGGACAACGTTTCTGAGGCCGATTTTGCCAAACAGAAAGGTCAGCTGGCGGGATTACTGAACAGCGTGGCCGGTTTTTCCGCCCTGCAACTAAAAGACTACGCCGAGGCCCAAAAGTATTTACGCCCGGCCGTCGAAGCGGACCCGAACAACGTGGAGAACGTCTATCCCCTGGCGCTCGCCTATTTGACCGCTGCTCCCGCCGATGAAGTGAACGGACTCTTTTTCATCGCCCGCGCCGCCAACCTGGTCAATGATCCGAAGGGGAAGGAATCGATCATCAAGTTTGGACACAGCCGCTACGTGCAGTTCCACGGCTCCGACCAGGGCTGGGACGACTTGCTGGCTCAGACCAAGACTACGACCCTGCCACCCGCTGGCTTTGCCATTACCAAATACGTTCCTCCCACACCGCAGCAGCAAGCCGCGGAGCTGGTCAAGACCAAGAAGCCGGAAGAGATGAGCTTCGCCGAATGGGAACTGGTCCTGTCGGTCGGAACCCAGGCGGACCAGGACACGGTCTGGAACGCGCTCAAGGGCAAGAACCTGCAGATGGCGGAGGTGCAGGTCATCACGGCTTCGCCCACTAAACTGGGGTTGGCAGCCAGCGTGGACGACATCGACCAGAAGCGCGCCGACATAGATCTTTCCCTCCCCGCGCCGATCCCCGCCAGAATGGTTCCGAAAGTGGGAGACAAGATCAATTTTGAAGGTACGCCGGTCTCCTATACTCCCAGCCCGTTTGTAATGGTCATGGAGAAGGGGGCCCTGTTGACCAAGGCTGCGCCGGCTCCGGCCAGAAAGCCACCGGTGCACAGAAAGCCGAAATAGACGCGGGTCTCTGGACAAGACAAGACAGCCCCGGGTGGGGCTGCCTTAATTTTTGGGTGTGATTGAAACAGGAGAGGGACGTCCCGGCCTCAACGAACGGCTTTCTTCTCGTAGCCCACCGGTCGGGCGCTGCGGGGCGGGCGCTTGACCCCGTCGCGCAGCTGCCGTACGTCAATCCTGAGCTCCGAAATGGTGCGGCTCAGGGTGTTGCGGTGCATACCAAGTTCGCGTGCCGCGCGGCATTGGTTGCCCTTGTTCTCCTGCAGAACGGTGAGGATGAATTTCTTTTTGAATTCGCGCACGGCTTCGGAATAAAGAATATTACTCCGGTACATCTGCATAACCAGAGCTTCGAGCTGATCTCTCACGGCATCTCTCTTTCTGCGCCAAGAATCGCTGGCCTGAAAGCGGCCTGTTCTTCCATCAATCTTTGTGTCGAACTTCTTACTTCGCCGGGGCTGGAGGGGGCAGGACACCGCCGGGGACGGTCTGCGGCATACGGCGCAGCAAATCCAGTCCCTGGTAGAACCTGGCCCGCAGTTCCGGGGGAGCGACCCAGATGACCGCCCGCCCTACCGCCTGAAAATACGGGGCCCACTCCGAACCTGCCAGCCACTTCGAGGTGGGCGTAAACGCCGTCATGGTCACCGCAATCACCGCCACAATCAGGCAGCCTCGCAACAACCCAAGCGCGCCACCCAGAAGCCGGTCCACAAAACTGAGCCCGGACTTCTTCATGATCCAGCGGGCGGTCTGCCCAGCTATACCTGCAGCCACCGCGACCGCAAAAAAAATAATCAGGAAGCCTGCACTCTCAGCCACCCAGGCTGACTTCAGATACCGCTCCAGCCAGCCGGCGAGACGCTGATACTGCCACGCCGCCAGCAGGTATCCCGCCACCAGGCCCGCCAGATGAAACGCTTCCTGGAAAAACCCCGCATACGCTGCCTGCACGGTGGATAGCAGCACCACCGCCACGATGGCCCAATCCGCGCCGTTCATACCGCCTGCCTGCGATTCACCGTGCGCTTAGACATCCAGTTCGAGTCCGGTGAGTTGACGGTACGCCTCGACGTATTTCTCGCTGGTCCTTTGCGCCACTTCAGCCGGCAACGCCGGAGCCGGTGGCTGCTTATTCCAGCGAATTTCTTCCAGATAGTCGCGGACATATTGCTTGTCGAACGATTCCTGGGCCCGGCCGGGAGAGTATTTGTCCGCCGGCCAGAAGCGGGAAGAGTCCGGAGTCAGCACTTCGTCCGCCAGGGTGATGCCCCGGGCAGTGCGTCCGAACTCGAACTTGGTGTCCGCTATGATAATGCCTTTTTGCACCGCGTAGTCCGCGGCCTTTATGTAAACCGCCAGAGTAAGATCACGCAGCTGCCCGCTCAACTCCGGTCCCACCAGCCTGGTCATGTCAGCAAAAGAAATGTTCTCGTCATGACCGCTGGTAGCTTTCGTCGAAGGAGTGAAAATGGGCTCAGGCAAGCGTTCGGACTCCCGCAAACCCTTAGGCAGCTCAATGCCGCAAACCCGGCCGGTCGCTTTGTACTCTTTCCAGGCGGATCCGGAAATATACCCGCGCACCACGCACTCCACGGGAAACATGTCGGCCCGTGCCACGATCATGGACCTGCCGCGCAGCTGGTCGGCGTACTTTTGCAGCGGAGCCGGATACTGGGTGACATCGGCAGTAAGGAGGTGATTGGGCACGAGGTCGCGAAGAAAATCAAACCAGAAAAGGGAAACCTGCGTCAGCACCCGGCCCTTGTGCGGAATGCCGGTGGCCAGTACGTAATCAAACGCGGAAATGCGGTCGGTGGCCACGAAGAGCAGGCGGTCTTCATCCAGATGGTAAACGTCGCGGACTTTGCCGCTGGCGTGTAGTTTCAGTTCGGGGAAGTCTGTCTGCAGCAAAACGGAGTCGAGAAGTTGAGAGCTCATGAGTGAAATTCTACAGGCAGAAATCGTCGCGTATTCTAGTCCTAAAGAAATTTTTGTCAACGGCTTGTCTGGCGCTGCCGCAAACCCGCCGCGGATTGCTGACTGCAATTTGGTTGACAGGGCCCGCGGTCGGTGAGATTGCCTGCCAGGCAAGGCTTTCAGAGCATTCCGATTGTGGAAAAACTGAGGATGCCTGTGCAAAGGATAGCAGCAGGGAAGAGTGCCGCGTCAAGCGCTGGCACGACTGCGTTATACTTGAGTTGTGATGTCGGCGGATTCCCCAAAGACGTTCTACCTGGAAATTTTTGGCTGTCAGATGAACGTCCATGATTCAGAGAAGGTCGTCGGCACGCTCCTGGCCCAGGGATACCGGCAGGTT
Source organism: Terriglobia bacterium (assembly GCA_963758435.1). Lineage (GTDB taxonomy): Bacteria > Acidobacteriota > Terriglobia > Terriglobales > Acidobacteriaceae > JAIQFF01. The sequence continues at coordinate 480,256 of CAVWVN010000004.1, forward strand.
TCCACGGTCGAAGAGGCCGGGCTGATCCTCTACAACACCTGCTCCATTCGCGACAAGGCCGAGCAGAAGGTCTTCCACCGTCTGGCCGACTACAAGAAACTGCAGAAGCAGGGAAAGCGCTTTGGCGTGCTGGGTTGCGTCGCGCAACAGGAAGGCGAGAAGATTTTCGAGCGCGCTCCCCATGTTTCGCTGGTCTGCGGTTCGGCCTCGTATCGCAGTCTGCCGCAGATGCTGGTGCAACTCGAGGCAGGGAAGCAGCGGGTCACCGGCCTCGACGACCGCGAAACCGAGGAGTGCTTTGAGACCGAATTCACCTCCCGCACCAACCCGCACCGCGGCTACCTCACGATCATCGAAGGCTGCGACAAATTCTGCGCTTACTGTGTAGTACCTTTCACCCGCGGCAAGGAACGCAGCCGGACTTCGGATTCCGTTCTGGCCGAAGCCCGGCAAATGGCTGATCTCGGTTATACCGAGATCCAGCTTCTGGGCCAGAACGTGAACTCCTACAAAGACCCGTCGGGAAAGAAAACCTTTGCTGAACTTTTGGCGGCGGTGGGCGGGATTGGCGGCATACGGCGAGTGCGGTTCACGACTTCGCATCCCAGAGATTTCGGCCGTGACATCATTGAAGCCATCGATGCGGTTTCAACCCTTTGCGATCACGTGCATCTGCCGGTACAAAGCGGCTCCGACCGCGTGCTGGAGGCCATGCAGCGCCTCTACAACCGTGAGCAATATATGGAACGCATTGCCTGGATCAAGGCGGCGAGGCGGGAAATCAGCATTACCTCCGACATGATTGTCGGATTTCCCGGCGAAACCGAGGCTGATTTTGAGCAGACCCTGGCGCTACTGGACCAAGTCGAATACGACAGCATTTTTTGCTTCAAGTATTCACCGCGTCCCAACACTCCGTCGCTGCGACTGGAAGACGCCATCCCGGACGCAGAAAAGTCCCGCCGCCTGATCGTCTTACAGGAGAAACAGCGGGAAATACAAAGGCGACGGTATCAACGTCATCTGGGTCAGATCCAGGAAGTGATGGTGGAAGGGAAGAACCAAGCCCGTGGCCAGTGGATTGGGCGCACTTCGCAGAACAAGACCTTGAATTTTACCACTCCTGAGGGGGTGACTCCCGAGGCGGGTAGCTATGTTCCTGTGGTTACCACCGGAAGTTTTCCCAACAGCCTGTTAGGGGAAATGGTGATATAACGAGCAAAGAAGGGACGATTGCAGATTCTAGATTCCTGGATTGAAGATTGCGGAGTTGGAATGGACTTGGAATGCAATCTAAAATCTTCAATCTGATATCGGAGTTAGCCTGGGGGCCACGATGGAAGTTGAAATGAAAATTCGCGGGCTTATGATGGATCCGGTCACCAATATGCCCATCGTGATCCTGAAAGACACCAGCGGCGATTCGGTCCTGCCCATTTGGGTGGGAATTTACGAAGCCAACGCTATCGCGCTTGAGATCGAGAAAGTCAGCACCCCGCGTCCCATGACTCACGATTTGATCAAGAATGTTCTGGTTGGGCTCGACACCCAGGTGCACAAAGTCGTAGTCACGGAACTGAGAGAAGATACTTTTTATGCCGTGATCTGGATGGAGCGGCAGGGAAATGTGATCAGTATCGATTCCCGGCCGTCCGATGCTCTGGCTCTCGCCCTGCGCGTGGACTGCCCCATTTTCGTCGAAGATGATGTCCTGAAGAATTCCAAACAGGCGGCTAATGTCTCGGACCGGGTCACCAGCGAGGAGCTGCGCAAGTACCTGGAAGGACTGAACGACGAAGATCTGGGCCGGTACAAGATGTAAGCAGCTCTAAGGGCTAAAAGCTTTTCATGCCTGATCCCGCCGAACAATTACAACGCATTTATCTGGCCGGCTTTGAGTTCCAGACATTCGACCTGTTTCCCCGGTGCGTGGGCGTAGTGCGCGACCATTGCATTGCACTGCTGGTGCCTTCGGTCGGAGGCCTGCAAATGCTCGGCACCCCTGGCTGGAGGGTCGGAGAAGCCATTGGAGTTTTGACCGAAAAGGACGGACGGCAGGTATTTCAGGCCAAACAGCAGACGGTGGACGCCACCCCCGAGAGGTTGGAGGTCTTGCGTTGCTTTCGCGCTGACTTGCAGACAATTCTCGCCGGGAAATCCGAACCGACCAGTCTGGCATCCCCCGAGTAGTCTAGAGCTTGAATGCTTCAGGCCATGGCGGTAAGTCTCGTCAGATGCAGGCGGAGCTGGGCCACGCTTTGCCTTTGGGCATGGTCGATGGTCAGAAACTCCACCCCGTAGTGGTATCCGGACCGATTGCAGATTTTGGCATCCACCCTTATCGGAGGCGATGAAAAGGGGGGAGTAAACTCGACCGCTACCCGGTCACCGGGCCGTAATTCTGCGCCCGCGAACAGGGCCATCCCGCCTTCGCTCAGAGAAGTTCCCCTGCCGTCAAAAATGGAGGCCTTCAGGGCACGGGAAACGATCACTCGAATAAGAACATTTACTCTATGTCGCTCCCAGCGACGCAGGGGCCTGAAATCAGGTGAATGGTTGATTGCCGCGGCTTCGGACATGAGTTTGGCCTCGACTTTACTATCGGAGGCCGGGTGCCAGGACTTGAGCCGCAAGAGGATGGACTAACGTAGGGGCGGGTACCCCACCCGCTCGGCCCGGCAAATTCGGACTGGTACTTACTTCGCCGAACCCGACAGCCCAGGCGAGCTGCGCTTGGACCGGGCCTTCATTACGGTTTACATAATATCTGTTATCGGACATTACATTACCGGGATGCTCTGGCCTGTTGAACCACATTGAAAGTGTCCCCTTGAGACCACATTAGAAGTGTCCCCTTTAGAGTTCCTCCGACGAGGAGGAACCGCGATTGGGGAGAACGGGATTGAGCAAGAAAGAGTTGAGCCGAGTGGAAGTGATGGGGCGGGTGAAGGCGCACAGTCTGCGATTGTGCGAGGCGGCGGAGATGCTGGGGTTGAGTTATCGGCAGAGCAAGCGGATCTGGGCGCGGTACCGGGTGGGCGGAGCGAAGGCGCTGCAGCATGGCAACTGTGGGCGGGTATCGAACCGGGCTTACACGGCGGAGTTTCGAGCTGCAGTACTGAAACAGGTCCAGGCCCGGTATGAGGATTTTGGCCCGACGTTGGCTTGTGAGCATCTGGCCAGCGATGACGGACTTGCCGTGCATGCTGAGACCCTGCGGCGCTGGCTGAAAGAGGCCGGCCTGTGGCAAAGGCAGCGGCGGCGGAAACCGTATCGCCAGCGGCGGGAAGCCAAGGCGCATTTTGGCGAACTGGTGCAGATGGACGGAAGCTTTCACCAATGGCTGGAGGAACGCGGACCGCGCGGCTGCCTGATGCACATGGTCGACGATGCCACGACGAAAGCGCTGGGCTGGTTCACGGCGGAGGAGTCGATCTGGGCGGCGGTGGCAGTGTTGCGGCGCTGGATCGAGCGCTACGGGGTGCCACAAGCGCTGTACACGGACTGGAAGAACGTCTATGTGCGCCCACCGAATGCCCAAGAGCGCATGCGCGGAGAGCCGGCAGTGACGCAGTTTGGGCGCATGTGCGCGAAGCTGGGCATCGAGATCATCGCCGCCAGTTCGCCGCAAGCCAAAGGGCGAGTGGAGCGGGCGCACGGCACGCATCAGGATCGGCTGGTGAAGAAACTGCGCCTGGCTGGAATCGCCAACTACGACCAAGCCAATGCCTATCTGGACCAGCACTACCTCGCCGAACACAACCGGCGATACGCGCACGCCGCGGCGGCGGCAGCCGATTATCACCGGCGACGCCCGACGGCGCGGCAACTGGACGAAGTCTTCTGGCTGGAGGAAGAACGCGTGGTCAGCGAGGACTGGATGGTGCGCTACCAGAACCGACTGCTGCAACTGGAACGGCCGAGCCGACCCAGGGTACCGGCGAAGAGTCGGGTGCTGGTGCGGGAAAACCGAGCCGGGGAAGTGGCGATTCACTATCGCGATCACTGTCTGGTGTTCCGCGAATGGAAGGCGGCTTCTAAACCGCTGAGCGAGGGAAGGGGCGTTGCCCCTTCCCCCGCGCCCCCATCCCCGAAACCCAAATCCTGCATTCCGGCGCCTGATCATCCGTGGAGAAGAAATCGATATCAGCAAATGAAAACGCCGATCTTTTCTGCGGCTTGGTGAACCTACAACTAGGGGACATTTCTATTGTGGCCAAGACGGGGACATTTCTATTGTGGTATGACACCGGGATGCTCTGGCCTTGACAGCCCGCCCCTCCCGTCGCACTATCTCAATCCATGAAAGCCCCGAGCGTATCCCTGACCCGCAGTATCCTCCTCGCTGCCCTGCTGATCGAGGCGTCCCTGACCCAGGTTGCCAGCCAGCAATCTCAACCATCGGCAACCGCGGTGGAGCGGCCCGCCATTGTCGGTGTTGCCCATATTGGATTGAAAACCGACAACCTGGAGGCGGCCCGCAAGTTTTACACCGGAGTTCTGGGTTTCCAGGAGCCTTTCAGTCTGGACAAGACTCCCGACGAAGGCACCGGCCTGCTGCTGACCTATTTCAAGGTCAACGACCACCAATACATCGAAATGTTTCCCGAATTGACCGACCCCAAGATGGATCGACTGTCCCATATATCGTTTGAAACCACCGACGCCGAGCAGATGCGTGCCTACCTGGCCAGCCGCGGCGTCAAGGTGCCGGAAAAGCTCGAACCCATGCAGGACGGCAATCGCGGATTCGATGTCATCGATCCTGATGGCCACGACGTTGAGTTCGTGGAATTTCGTCCCGGGTCCCTGCACAGCCGCAACTTCGGCAAGTTCCTTCCCGATACCCGTATTTCAACCCGCATCATTCATGTGGGCGTGGTGGTCAAAGACCGGGCGGCAGCGGACCGTTTCTACAAGGATATTCTGGGATTCAAATTGCAATGGCAAGGCGGAATGAAGGATAAGGACATTGACTGGGTGGCCATGCGCGTCCCCGACGGGACTGACTGGCTGGAGTACATGCTGAACGTAAATACTCCGGACCCGCACGAACTGGGAGTGATGCATCACCTGTCGCTCGGTGTACCCAGCATCCAGGCCGGATACAAGCTGGCGCTCCAACGGGGCTACAAGGGTAAGGAAAAACCCCAGATAGGCCGCGACGGCAAATGGCAGTACAACCTCTACGACCCGAACTTCACCCGGGTTGAACTGATGGAGCCAAAGCCAGTCCAGAAGCCCTGCTGCTCTCCGATTGTGGAGTAGCGCCACATCCCACGTAGGGGCGGGTGCCCTCACCCGCCCCGCCGGGCAAGGCCGGCTGGGGTTTCGCCACCCCGAGCGACAAGTCGAGTTTTCGCTAGATCCCTCCGCTCTACCGCTCGAAGCTTCCTTCCGAAACCCCTAGGCGAGCTTCGCTCGCCCACCCGGACGTGGGCGTCCGGGCCTACGAGTTCCGTGAGGCTGTCTGCCGCGCCGTGTCCGCGGCAAGGACGATCTTGGGATGGAACAGCGTTCCCGCGATCCGGGTGGCGATGGCGATCAGTTCCCTTTGCCCGGCAAACACTTTCACCTGCCGGGCTTGAGACAGTTCCGGCAAATTTACCGCCCGCCCGTTGCGAATCAGAGCCGCGGTCTCTTCCGTGGCTGTAACACACGGAAACTCGGGCAGCAACAGGCGCGGATGAATGAAAAGTTCTTCACTTTTGCCAGCCTTGCAAGCTTCCTGCAACTCCTCCAGGGTATGGGCCTGGCTCAAATCAAATTCGCCCAACCGGGTGCGGCGCAGGGACTGCAAGTGCGCTCCGCAGCCGAGTTGCTGCCCCAGGTCGTGGGCAACGGAGCGCATGTAGGTTCCCGACGCCACCCGGGCGCGAAAACTGGCGCAGTCGCCTTCTAGCGCCAGAATCTCAAATTGCTTGATTTCCACTTGCACCGGTTTCAGGGCAACCTCCTGATGCTTGCGCGCCAACTTATACGCGGGCACCCCTTTAACCTTCTTGGCTGAAAACGGAGGCGGCATCTGTTCTATCAAGCCCACAAACGCGCCCGCGAGTTCGCGCAGTTGTTCAAGTGATACTTCAACTGTCTGGGCCACCCCCCGGATCTCTCCGTCAGAATCGTAGGTGTCGGTGGCGAAGCCGAAGCGGATGATGCCTTCGTAGGTTTTCTGCGACGAGCCGTAGAACTGGGCCAGTCGAGTCAGGTTTCCGGTCACCAGGGGGAGGACTCCTGTCGCCAGCGGATCGAGCGTGCCCAGGTGGCCCACGGAAGGCTGTTGCAGAATCCGGCGCACCCGGTTGACCACGTCATGCGAGGTCATACCGCCAGGCTTGTCGATGATGAGCACGCCGTTCATCAGGAAATTGAGTAATTTGGTAATTTAGTAATCGGGTAATTGAAAACTTGTAAGGCGTAGTCAGAACCGCGCTTGCTTGGGGCGAATCCCTGGCTATTCCTGAATTGCCCAATTACTCAATTACCAAATTACCAGATTGTTTGGTCCCCCATGATCCCTCTTCGCGACGACCAGCCCCGATTCAGCACGCCCTACGTGACCTACTTCCTGATCGGTCTCAACCTGGTTGTGTTCCTCCTGGAAGCGGCCCTGACGCCGCAAAGCTTCAAGGCCCTGCTCTATCAGTTGGGCATGGTGCCTGCCAACCTTACGGGCTTTCTCGCCGGGGCCAACCAGTTGGGCCTGGTGGCGGCCTTTCTTCCCACTCTCACTTCCATGTTCCTGCACGGCTCATGGATGCACGTGATCGGCAACATGTGGTTTCTGTGGATATTCGGCGACAACGTTGAAGACCACCTGGGACACTTCAAGTATCTGCTCTTTTATCTGCTTAGCGGATTGGGAGCTGCGTTTGCCCAGGTTGTTCTCAACCCCCATTCCAGCGTTCCCACGGTGGGGGCCAGCGGCGCCATCGCCGGCGTCCTGGGTGCGTACTTTGTTCTGTATCCCCGCGCCAAAGTGTTGATCTGGTTCCCCATCCTCTTTCTGTTTTACCTTCCGGCGTGGGTCACACTAGGCTACTGGTTTGCCCTGCAATTTGTGAGCGGGGCCGCAACCTCAATTGCCAACTACAGCGACACCAGGGGCGGCGTCGCGTTCTGGGCGCACGTGGGAGGCTTCGTCGTGGGCATCATCCTGATCAAGCTCATCCCCGAACGGCCACGGCGATATCGCTACGGAACCTGGTGAATAAACGACCTCGGCCCGCGGACGTCAGACCTCGGCAGAATCCAAGACCATTGCAATCAGATTCGAACGAACTTTGTTGACGCCTTTGTAGCGCCGGCATCTTGCCGGCTGTCCCGAGGGCGTCTCGCCCTCGGCCCGGCGCGCAAAATACCCGCTGCATAGCTCAGAGACCGCGAAATTGCAGCGGCTGAGGTCCGAGGGCCGACGTCTAGAGCCCGTTCGTCCGGTTCCGGATCAGCGACAGAAATTCGGTGCGCGTTTCCTGCTCGTTGCGAAAGCATCCCAGCATGGAAGAAGTCACCGCCGCCGAGTGCTGCTTTTCGACTCCCCGCATCATCATGCAGAGATGGCGCGCCTCGATGACCACTCCGACGCCCTGCGGCTCAATCGCTTTCTGAATGGTCTCCGCGATTTGCGTGGTCAGGCGTTCCTGAATCTGCAGGCGGCGGGAAAAAATCTCGATCAGGCGGGGAATTTTGCTCAACCCGATCACTTTACCCTTCGGGATATATGCCACGTGGACCTTGCCGAAAAACGGCAGCATGTGATGCTCGCACAGGCTGAACATTTCAATGTCTTTGACAATGACCATTTCGTCATAGGTGACCGTAAACAGGGCCTTGCGTAGCATCGCGTCCGGATCCTCCCTGTAGCCGCGGGAGAGGAATTCCCAGGACCGTCGCACCCGGTTCGGAGTGCGAACCAGACCCTCGCGTTCGGGGTCCTCGCCGATACGGACAATCATTTCGCGCACCAGGTCTTCGAAGCTGGCGCTGGTCAGAGTAGGCACTTCAGTGGTCGGATTCATGGTTGATCCCAATTGAGCAATTTGGAAATTGAGTAATGTCTGAATTGAAAACTCTTTCCAATTGCTCAATTACAAAATTACTTAATTACGCAATCACTTTGTCCCGCGTATTCGAAGGAATTCATCATGGTTTCTTCGATGCGCACCTTATCCAGATGAGCCTGGGTGAAGCCTCGCTGCAAAATATCGTAGATGGTGGTGCACAGGTTTTCGGTGGTTGGCACGGTCCTTGCGAACTCCGCGCGGGTGTTCAGATTTTCCAGATCGAAGCGCTGCAGAATTTCGCGTTGCACGAAGCCGTCCAGATCATCCAGGTTACAGACCATTCCCGTGCTATCGTCCACCGGCCCGCTGACTGTAACTTCGAGCGTGTAGTTGTGTCCGTGGCCATGAGGGTTGTTGCATTTGCCATACGTGGCCGCATTCTCCGCCTCGGGCATGGCATCGCTGTGCAGCCGGTGCGAGGCCGAAAACATGTAGCGGCGGGTCAGGTGCGCCTTCATGCTTCCCCGTAGAAATCGACAAACAGATCGGGCGTTTCATACACCCGCACGCGGTGCAGTTGTGCCTTGTTCAATTTCGACACCAGGCGTTCCCAGATCGCGATCGCCAGATTTTCCGTGGTCGGAATCCGGGTTGAGAATTCCGGCACTTCCTTGTTCAGGAAGCGATGGTCCATGGCATCCAGGACCTCGCGGTTCAGCACTTCCTTCAACTGCTTCAGGTCCACGACGAAACCAGAACGTGGATCCACTTCGCCTTTGACTGTGACCTCCAGGGTGTAGTTGTGGCCGTGGCCATTCGGGTTATTGCACTTGCCGAAAATGCGCTGGTTCTCTTCCGCAGTGAAATCCGGATTGTGGTAGTAGTGCGATGCCGCGAATTCGGCCTTACGCGTGAGATAGACCATTCGTTGTGATTCCTCGATTTCCTAGGCCGAACTGCGCTTGGCTGGGCGCTGCCTCTCTATGATGGCAGGGTCCGCCCCGGGGTGGTTTGTGCCGCCTGCGTAAGTCCTTCCCTTCCACAGTACGCTTCCCTGCTCATGACAGAGTTTGGAGCGCAACAAAAGATACGCAAAAAGAGGGAGGCCAGCGGGAGACAAGGCCGTTGCCTGCCAAGAGAAATGCGCTTTTCGAATTCGATTCAGCAGAAAGCCGTACATAGTAGCAGCCAAAAGCGCTGCCGCTACGGCTGGCCCGGGGTGGCCGTGCAGCCAGGCCACAACCGCCGCTGCGGTGCTCCCGGCAATCAGCACAAACTCGGTCAGCCTGAGCAGGGCGAGGCGTGCTGGAGAGACAAACAGCAGGGCCAGGTTCTTGGTCCAGCCTTCGCGCAGTTGCGAAAAACTATGGTACATGCGGGTGCGGACGGCATCGCCGCCAAAGCGGAAAAAGATCCTGCGCCCGGATGCCTTCACTGTCTGGGCCAGTGCCACGTCCTCGAGCAGGCTGCCACTCACTGCCGCGTGTCCACCGACCGCATCGTAGGCCTCGCGCCTGATCAATATGTACTGACCGTTGGCCGCCGCGGCCGGCGAGCTGGGATCGCTGACCCGAGCAGGTCGATAAGTCGCGGCCAGTTCGGCGAAGATCACGGGCATCACTGCCTGTTCCCAGAATCCGTGTACTTCCTGCTGCGGTGAATACGAAAGCAGACTCGCGCCCTGCCGGCTGGCCTCCGCGACCGCGCGCGCCACAGAGCCCGGCAGATGCACCGTGTCGGCATCCGTAAAGAGCAGCCATTCGCCACCGGCAACCGCAGCGCCGGCAGCCATGGCGTTATTCTTGCCTGTCCAGTTGCCGGGCGGTTCTCCAGCCTCCACCACCCGAACCGACGGAAACGACTGAGCTACTTCGCGAGTCCGGTCGGTGGAGGCGTCGTCCACCAGGATAATTTCGAAACTCACGCCGCTCTCGCCCGCGAGCGACTCCAAACAGGAGCCCAGGTTGGCCTCCTCATTGCGCGCCGGCACAATCACCGATACGGTTGCCCTGCCCGATACTGTCTCTGCCGCCATCATGGGCCGAATCAGCTATTATAACTTTGTGCGACGGTCTTCGGTTTTGTCTGGCATCGTAGTCCTCTTCCTGACCCTGACGGGCTGTTACAGCGGCAGCCGTCCGCCCCACATCGGGACGCCAGCCCCCGACTTCACGGTCCAGGACAGCGACCGCAAGGTCAGCCTCGACGAATTTCGCGGCAAAGTGGTGGTGCTGAATTTCTGGGCGACGTGGTGCCCGCCCTGCATAGAAGAGATGCCGTCCCTGGTGGAGATGCAGCAGAGGATGAAAGCTAAGGGCGTCGAGGTATTTGCCATCAGCGTCGATGCCGACCAGAGCGCGTACCAGGATTTCCTGAAGGCGCACAACGTAAACCTGCTCACCGTGCGCGATCCCGACCAGAAGAGCAACAATCTTTACGGGACTTTCAAGTTTCCCGAGACCTACATCATCGACCGCCACGGCGTCCTGCGCCGCAAGTTTATCGGCGCCGTGGACTGGGGCCAGCCCGAAATCCAGGATTACCTCAGCAAACTCTAGTTCTTTCTGGTGGTTTACGTCAGGGAAGTTTCAGGGCCAGAGCTTCGCGCAGGGCAGCCTCCATGTCCCGGGGCCGCTTGGTCGATTGGTTGGCGAGCTTCTTTCCCAGGTCTTCTCGAGCCCGCACAATGGAGTTCAATTCCGGGGTGTTGTGCTCTGACTTCTGCTTCAGGGACTCCGACTTCTGCAAACAGATGTAAGCCAATTCCGGAGAAATGCCCGAATCGCGCAGGAAGAGTCCGTAGCTGTAGAGATCGCTGGCGGTGGCCTGTGGGTCATCCAGTTGGCCGTCGAGCCCGAGGGCATGCTGATAAAGCTCAAGTGCTGGCCTGGTTTTTCCCAGCCCAGCTTCGAGCTCCGCCGCGGCGATGCTGGCCGCGCTCTCCATTTTTGATTCGCCAGCCTCGGCGGAAATCTTTCGCGCCAGCTCGTAGGTTTGTTCCGCCTGGTCCGGGCGGTTGGCATGCACCTGGCACTCCGCCAGCCGCAGCACAATCGCGACCAGGTTGTGCGCCGGGGGGCGGCTCTTTGCTCCGGCCTGCGCCACCTGGTTCAGAAACATTACATAATAGGGGATGGCAAGCTCAGGCTTCCCTTCCCGATCCAGTTCCCCGGCCGTGTAAAGGTATGCAGCGACCTGTGAACCGTCAAGGGCGATCGCCTGCTTCCAGCTCTCGATGGCCTCCTGCCCATGTCCCAGTTGATTGGCCAGGATGCCGTGGTTCACCAGCAGGTTCACGTCTCTCGGCGTGTATCGCAGCGACCGGCGCGTCAGCGCGTAGGCCTCGTCGAAACGATTCTGCTGAGTGAGATACTGAAGCAGCTCATCTCGAGGAGTGGTGCTGGTGGGATTGGCGCGGAGCGCCTCTTTCCAGGCGAGCGCCGCCTGTCCTGTGTCCCCCTTTCTCAGTTCCTGCAAGCCGAGATGCGTTTGCAGCGCACTATCGTAGGCATCCAGGGCCGCGGCACGCTGCAGATCACTCAGGCTCTCCTGATGCAGCGCCAGGTAATAGCGCACCTGGTCGACGCTTCCCCAAGCCAGCAGGACCATGGCGGCGGCTATGCGCAGCGTGCGGGCAGGACGCGAGCTCCCGACCACCCAGCGCAGTCCGCTTCCCAGCCGGTTCCCGGTGTCTACTGCGGCGTGGGCCAACTGCTCTGGCGAATTCAGCAACAACCCGGCGACCCGCTTGTCCCGAAGCTTCCAGATGGCGCCATCCAGAATGAAGTGATGAATATTGACCAGCGCGGTGAAGAGCAGGAAGCTGGCGCTGAAATCGTAATGAAAGAGGCGGCTGGCCAGCCATGGCCCGGGAACGAAGAGCGCGATGCCGCCGGCTACCAGCACCGCGAAGTACGCGAAGGGCCGCCAGCCGGCAGCGCCCTTACCGGTCGCTTCGCGGCGCGCGTAGTAGCTGGTGATCCAGAGATACTGTGCTGAGTGCATAACCGCGAACACTCCGCTGCTGTAGCGGCTCTGCGGCAGTCGCAGTCGGTCGACCATGGACAACACCGTGGGCAAAAGAAACCAGAAGAATTGCGTGGAAAATAGCGTAACGGCCGGCAGCAAACGTCGCCAACCTGCCTGTCCCGCCAGTGCAGACCAGCCATAAATCGAACACCCGATGAACGCCACGCCCAGCAGAAGCGCGGCCACGAAACTCACGTGTGCCGGAATCACCGGCGAGACGAACAAAGGGTCGTTCGAGGGGCCGGTCCAAAAACTCAGAAGTAAAATCAGGTAAGAAATCAGGAAGGACGAATACAAAGCTCGCCGGCCCGCCGCCGAGGGGCTGGCGCCTCCGCGCCGGGCGAACATCATGAACAGGCCATAATTCTGGCCACTGTAATGCCACGGACTCCAGACGAGGTAAAGCGTGAAAATCCAGGGGAGGGCGCGAAACCAGAAGTGCGACAAAATCAGCGTCAATACAACCAGGGCAGTGATATGGACTGTAAAAATGCGGTACTTATGAAAATCTTCCGCCGTGTGATAGGCGCGATAGATCGTCGCCATGTAATGGGGATAGTTGAAGAACAGGGCCAATCCGTAAAATGCAATTGACCAGCCCATAGTGCTCGAACTCGACGCCACGTAGGCAAGCAGAAGCAGGGGAGCAGACCAGGCGCCGCATCCGACGACGAGATCCAGCCATGGGTTGTAAATCCAGAGCGAGGCTGCGGACTCGGGGAGTTGTCCGGCGGTTGATTTTTCCAGTGCGCTTGCAGAATCCCGCATGGCGGTTGCAGTCTGCAGGGATTATAAGTTGGCGATGCGGAGCGTCGGCGTACCCAGAAGGGTTCGGCTGAAAGTAACTTCAGCGTGCCCCGGCGTGCCCCGGCATTCTTGACACTTCGATTAGTACCCCCGGAGACCATACTCGACGGCTCGTCTGGAAGCAGGTCTAACCCTGACCCTGCTTTACAATCGAAGCGTGAAACGGTGGGACGTAATCATCGTTGGCGGGGGAATTATCGGGCTCTCGCTCTCCATCGCATTGCGCAAGCGCGGCGCCACCGTCCTGATAGTAGAACGCGGAGAGCCCGGACAGGAGGCCTCACACGCCGCCGCTGGCATGCTCGCCGACTTTCCGCTCGAAACTCCGCCTGTGCTTCAGACTCTGGCCAGTGCGAGCGCGCACATGTATCCCGAGTTCGTGCACGAACTGCAGGACGAATCCGGTATGAAGGTTGATCTGCGCGACCAGGGCACCATCTTTTTTGTCGCACCGGAACACCTCCGGGAGTGCCCCCGTCTGACCGCAGACTGTCCACTTCCCTCACCGCTCTCCCAACTCGAACCCGCGCTCGGCCACGTGAACCTCCCAGCGATTTATCTCCGGGAAAGGAGCGTGGATCCGCGTGCGCTTACTGCGGCGGCGCTGCACGCCGCACGGCATCGCGGTGTGGACATCGCTTCCGGGACGGTAGTCACCGAGGTGCTTCTGGCAGATGGAGGCGTGGTCGGGGTCAGCACAGAGAGGACCACTTATTCGGCTCCCGTGGTCGTGAATTGCGCGGGCGCGTGGGCCGGGCAAGTGCCGCCTTACCAATTTCCGACCCGCCCGGTCAAGGGGCAGATGCTGGCGTTGGTGGGGACTTCTCGTGACCTGTTGCGCCACGTCATCCGCGCCCCTGAAATTTACCTGGTGCCGCGTAGCGATGGCCGCATTCTGGTGGGCGCGACGGTGGAAGAGGCCGGATACGACAAGCGCACCGACGCAGCCACCATTCAGCGTATGCAGCAAGCGGCGATCCATCTGGTTCCCGCGCTGGCCCAGGCGCGGATGCTGGAAGCCTGGGCGGGATTGCGGCCCGGCTCTCCCGACAATCTGCCCATTCTCGGGGCCACACGAACGCCAGGCTATTTCGTCGCCACTGGTCACTTCCGCGATGGCATCCTGCTCACGCCGGTCACCGCGCAGGTGATGGCGCAGATGATCACCGGCGGCCAGCCCGAGTATGATCTCTCGCCCTTTTCGCCGGCGCGTTTTCAGAACTGATGAGCACCCTCATACCCATCACGGCTGATGACATCCGAGATCACTACGACTCTCTCGCCTTCATCTATCGCACCTTTTGGGGTGACCACATCCATCACGGATTGTTTCTGGACCATGAGGCGCCCGAGAAGGCGCAGGTCCGGATGCTCGAGTACTGCGTCAGCCGGCTCGGCCTTGGTTCGGGTGCTCGTGTTCTCGACGTAGGCTGCGGCCACGGCGGCACTCTGATTCACCTGGCGCGATCGCTGTCGTGCTCGGGAATGGGTCTTACCCTCAGCCCCAAGCAGGCCAGGCTGGCATGCGAGCACGCAGCCCAGGCAGGGGTTGAACGCCTCCTGAACTTTGAAGTCGGGGACGCCGACGCATTCCGCTTCCCTGCCGCAGCGTTCGACCTGGTGTGGACGATGGAATCCTCCGAACACTTTGCCGACAAGTCGCGCTACTTCGCGAATGTGACAGGCACGCTCCGGCCAGGTGGCCAACTGCTGCTGGCGGCATGGACGGGCGCGATGGATCGCTCTCGCGTCCGTGAAGTCGCCCGCGCGTTTCTTTGCCCGGAATTATGGACAGCAGAACAATACCAGTCCGCGATCGAGAGCGCCGGAATGCGAGTGCTGCATCGCGAAGACCTCACTGCAAAAATCCTACCTACCTGGGAGATATGTCAGGAGCGTGCCCGTGCCGCCAGCATCGCCGTCAAACTATTACCCCGGGTCGCGCGGGAATTCGTGGAAGGCATTGAGATCATTCTCGATGCCTATCGCTCGGGTGATCTGACCTATACGGTTCTGGTGGCTGTGAAATAGACGCACGCCCCAGTTTCCCGAAAACACGTAGGCCCGGACGCCCTCGTCCGGGCGGGCGAGCATAGCTCGCCTCAAGGTTCAACGTTTGCGCCAGCCGAACCCTGCCGGGCTTTGCCCGGCCGGGCGGGTGGGGGCACCCGCCCCTACGCGGTTCTTCACTGCGCGGTCGGCTATACTTATGACGGTCTCTCCTCAGAAAGGCACCGCCCATGGCCTCTCCCGCAGTCGATTATGCCCGTGGCAATCAGCAGCGTTTCCTCAATGAACTGAAAGACCTGCTGCGCATCCCCAGCATCAGCACGCTTCAGGAGCACAAGTCCGACGTGCAGAAAGCGGCTGAATTTGTGGCCGCTGAACTTCGGCGCATCGGCCTTGAGCACGTCGAGGTGGTCCCCACCAAGGGCCATCCCCTGGTCTATGCCGACTGGCTCCACGCTGCCGGCAAGCCGACTGCGCTGTGCTACGCGCATTACGACGTGCAGCCGCCTGATCCGCTCGATGAGTGGATCTCTCCGCCGTTTGAGCCCACCGAGCGCAACAGCAACATCTACGCTCGCGGCGCAGTCGATGACAAGGGCCAGCTCTGGATGGAGATCAAGGCCATCGAGGCCCTGATGAAAGGTCACAACGGAACCTTGCCTGTGAACGTCAAGTTCATCATTGAGGGCGAAGAAGAGGTTGGCGGCGAATCCATCGCGGCCTATGTGCGCCAGGAAAAGGCAAAGCTGAAAGCCGATTTCGCTCTGGTCTGTGACACCGAACTCTTTGCTCCCGATCTTCCCACCCTGTGCGTTGGACTGCGTGGCCTGGTCTATACCGAAATTGAGGCGGTAGGCGCCAAGACGGACCTGCACTCCGGCATGTATGGTGGGGCGGCCCCCAATCCATTCTTTGGCTTAATCGAGATCATCAGCAAACTGAAAGACGCCAACGGTAAGGTCCTCGTCCCGGGCTTCTACAAGAATGTGAAGGCGCCCAGCAAGGACGAACTCAAGGCATGGAAGCGCCTGCCCTTCAACGTAGAGCACTATCGCAAGACCGAAGTAGGTTCGACTGTGCTCACCGGTGAGCCGGGTTATTCGGTTCTATATCGCACCTGGGCACGCCCCACGCTCGAAGTCCACGGCATGCCTGGCGGCTTCGTCGCCCCCGGCGCCAAGACGGTGATTCCGGCCAAAGCCTCGGCCAAGGTCTCCATGCGGCTGGTGCCAAACCAGGATCCAGACGATATTCTCAAGCGCTACAAGAACTATGTGAAGAAGCTCACGCCCAAGGGCATTCAGACCAGCGTGAAAGTGTGGAGCAAGGGTCCGGCCTGCGTGGTGGGCACCAACAACAAGTACATCAAAGCCGCTACCGAGGCCATGCACGATGTTTTCAAAAAAGAGACTGTGTTCATCCGCTCCGGTGGTTCTATCCCCATCGTCACCGATTTCCAGGACGTGCTCAAAATTCCTTCGGTGATGATGGGCTTCGGCCTGCCCGACGACAACCTGCACGCGCCCAACGAGAAGTTTCATATCCCGAACTTCTATCGCGGAATCGAATCGATCTGCCTGTTCTTCGAAAAGCTCGGAGGATAGTTTGAGTTGCGACCACGTAGGGGTGGGTGCCCCCACCCGCCCGGCCGGGCAAAGCCCGGCAAGTTTTTTCCGCCCCCGCTCAAACCCCTCAGGCGAGCTGCGCTCGCCCGCCCGGACGAGGGCGTCCGGGCCTACGTATTCTCAGACTGATATGGCGCTGGGAAAGCGCGTCTGAAAATCCAGGAGCCCAACCCATTCCGGCGTGATGGTGATACGCACCATGCTGGAAACGCGGGTGCGAAGCTGGCCCAGCCAGGCCTCTCTCAGTTCGCGTTCGAAGTAGCGCTCGGCGGCCGCGAGATACTCGGGCACGATCCCATCCACACTTTCCAGTCGTGCGGTGCCCCTGATCAGCAGCACCTTATTAGGAAAGTCGTTGCCATCGATGGTGAGCGACACTTTCGGATTCTTGGCCAGGGCCTTCAGCTTCGGAGCTTTGGGCGGCGTTCCCATGACGATCTCTCGCCCGTTCCAGTGAAACCAGATGGGAACGACTCTAGGAGTGCCGTCGGTCCAGACATAGGCCAGGCGAGCCGGAATCTTCGACTGTAAGAGCTCCTGGGCCACGGGATGCTGCAGAAGCGAGAGCTCTCCCTGCTTGACGGCCATGAACGCCTCCTTTGCGCGGCACGGCGATGCGCTGCCCGCGACGATCTCGGGCACGAGGATTCTGAGCTTGTTGCCTGAATCGGTCAAGGGGTTCGACCCGATACGACTCTTCCTCCACGAGAGGCCCGGAGTACCACAAAGACATGAGTCTCAATGGTTTTTTCGTGTACCTCGTGTCCTTCGTGGTTAACGGCTTCCAATGCCGACCCATTGCCGGCATTTCGGTAGTGGCTCAGTTTGAAATTTTTCCTTACCCACAGGCGTCATCCTTCACGGCCTTCAGGCCGTGAAGGCTCTGGCGTGAAGAGGTACACCCCTTTACCTCTGCGTCGCTGGCGGATGCACGCCAGATCCTTCGGGACTGAAGTCCCTAAGGATGACGCCGCTGGAAAGGGACAGTTTTCGAATTGACCCACTACCGGCATTTCGCCGGTGTGTCGGTAGCAAGTTAAAATGTCCGGTTTTAGTAGCACGTGAAATGTCCGGTTTCAAAGTTGTGCCCTCGCCGTTTGGGTTGGGTTGGTTTTGGGGATGGGGTTGCAGGGGAAGGGGACGGTTCCCCTTCCCCTGCTCGTCTCGGTAGAAGCTTTGGCGGGCAGGGGTGTCCCGGCGCTGTCATAGCGACCCAGGCAATGCGGTCCGTGGGTGAGACTCAAGGTTCCATTCAGGTGTTGGTGCACGATCACCTGGCAACCCGCCAGCGTCGCCCGCCAGCGCACCCGCTCGATCTGCAAGCTCAGATTCTGAAAGCTCACCGTGTTGTCGCGGTTGACGCTGCGTTGGAACTGCAGCGAGAAGATCCGTTCCAGATCACGACTCCGACAGGGCACAAAGGCGTTTCCACGCTGCGCCGGGCCGACCTGAAAACGGCGATTGAACTCGGCGATGTAAGCTTCCCGCAGAAACCGGTTCGCCGCCTCCAGGGTCCCAAGCTGGCGCAGCCGCAACTCCTGCGGCAAGCGGCCCTGCCAGGTCGAGAAGCTGCGCTCGCTGCGCCCCCGCGCTTCCGGCGAGTAGGCCGGAATCATCTGCACCCCCAACTCGTGCAACGCCCGTCCCACCTGTGTACGGCGATGGTAGTCGACCTTGCCGCCCACCTTCGGGGTCAGCCAGAAATGGCTTCCCCGATCGCTGTACAGCGCGCAGAACACGCCTTTGCGCTCGATCACCTCTTGCCATCCCGCCATTACCGTCGCCGTCGATTCCTCCTCCACCAGTTGGGCGTAGTAAATCTCGCTGGTGGCATCGTCCAGAATCACGATCAGGTCATACCAGCGTTCGTCCTGAAACCACTGGTGGCGGCTGCCGTCGATGTGCAACCGCATCCCCGGCAACGGTCGCCGGGCGCGCCGTTTGCGATGCGCCCCGCGCTTGCGTCCACGCGCCACCAAGCCCGCTCCCTGCAGCGCCTGCTTCACCCAGGTGTAGCTCAACTCGATGCCGTGCTCAGCTCCCAGCTTCTCGTGGAAGTGCTGCACGTTCAGATCGAAATACTTCTCCCGGTAGAGCGCCAACACTTTCTCCACCGTCGCCATCGGCACCCGCCGGGTCGACGGCTTGCCCCGCCGCCGGTCGAACAACCCCTTGTAGCCCTCCGCCTCGTAGCGCTCCCGCCAGCGCCGCATATGCCGGTCGCTGATGCCCAGAATCTCCGCCGCCTGCCACCACGTGATCTTCTTCGCCATCGCCTGTAACATCACGTCCTGTACTTTCATCGCCCGCTCCATCGCGGCCTTCGGGTAAGAATCCATGCTGGCCATGGTCTCCCACCCTCGCCGCCCGCTAAGCGGACATCTCATGTGCTATCTCAACCGGACATATCATGTGCTACCGACACGGCATTTCGCCGGTGTTGTCTTTCCCCTCCAGTTGGGTGTACGCTTGTCGTGCTCTCGCGCTTCTCCCCTCCTCCGTCAATTCCTACCCGACTCACAGCCAGATGCTGCATTGTGTGTTCAATCTGGCGCGCTTGTTCGGAAGGCCATACCAGATATAGTGTTTTGGTGCTTGACCCCGGTACGATTTCGCCGTTACAGTAGCTCTAATTTGTGCCTCGCCGACTCCAGCCTGGGCGGCGCTCACCAGAGCGATGTATTGGAGGAATCCAGGTAAGCAACCCGGCTGATGATGCTTGCATACAGCACCGCTAGCAATTGAGAGTCACGCGGGCGAGGGTGCCCGCGCCACATAACCTCGGCAGCCCCAAGGAGTAGAAGTTGCTCAAACTGAAAAGACTCCAGATTCTCGGATTCAAGTCGTTCTGCGACCGCACCGAACTCAAGTTTCACGGAGACGGCGTGGCCGCCATCATTGGCCCCAACGGTTGCGGCAAATCCAACATCGCTGACGCCATCTCCTGGGTGCTGGGCGAGCAGTCGGCAAAGACTCTGCGCGGTTCGCGCATGGAAGACGTCATCTTTGCCGGCACCCGCGATCGCAAGCCCACCGGCATGGCCGAGGTGTCGCTCACGCTGATCGATCCCGAAGAGTACGATGGCGCCGATGTGAACGAACCCACTGAGGTCGAAATTCAGGACGAGATGCCCCGGCCGGTCGAAGACTGGGACGAAGCTGAGATTCGCGCCGAAGCGGCGGAGGAAACAGAACGCCTGACCGAAGCGGCCTGGCCCGGGAAAGTCGAACAGAATGGAGAGACGGGCGTCCCGCCCGTCCAGCCGGGCGAGGACGCCCGGACCTCCATTGAGCCGGAAGTCGCCATCGCCGGACCCCAGGTCGTTCTTAAGATTCGCCGCCGACAGTTCAAGCAACAGTTTAAGGCTGGAGAAATCGTTGTGAACCGGCGCCTGTTTCGCAGCGGTGAAAGCGAATACCTGCTGAATGGCAAGCTATGCCGCCTGCGCGATATCCAGGAGCTGTTCATGGGAACCGGCCTGGGGCCGGAATCCTATGCCCTGATCGAGCAGGGACGCATTGGGCAGATCCTGAGCAGCCGCCCCACCGACCGCCGGGCCATCATTGAAGAAGCCGCCGGCATTACCAAGTTCAAGACCAAGAAGCGCCTGGCGGAAGCGCGTCTCGAAGATGCCAAGCAAAACCTGGCCCGCGTGAATGATATTTTCGAGGAAGTCACGCGCCAGATGAATTCCCTGAAGCGCCAGGCTTCTAAGGCTGAACGTTATGCCAAGCTTCGGGAAGAGATGCGGGCCAAATTGCGCCTGGTGCTGGCCAGCAAGTTTGCTCACTTGGAGCAGGAGAGCGCGGCGCTCGACGCGCAGATCGGTTCGATCTCCGAGGAGATGCGTCAGCAGGCGGAAACCGTTCAGCAGGCCGAGTCCGAGCATGCCGAGCGCACCCAGCGCGGGTACGCCATCGAGGCTGAAGTGCGCGAGAACCGCGAGCGCCTGAGCCAGCTCAAGTTGGAGTCGGACCGGGCCCTGGCCCAGCGCCGTCATAACGAAGAACGTTGCGCGGAACTGGTGGCACGCGCAGCCGCCTCCGAAGGCGATTTAGCGCAGGCCCAGCAGCGGCTGGCGGCGCTGGCGGCGGAACGCGATGCCAACCGCCAGATTCTGGACTCGGCGGCCGAGGACCTGGCTGCCGCGCAACAGGAATTGGCCCAGAGCCAGCAGGAATCCAGTGCCACGGCTCAGGCTTTGGCCGAACTGGAGCGTCAGCAGGAGCAATCGCGAGTCGCGATCGTGGAGGCCGTTGCGGCCGCGTCTGCTCTACGCAATCAGCACACCCAGGTAGAAGAACGCCTGGCCGGAGTCGATCGCGAGGCGCAGCGCCTGCAGGCCGAAATGGACGCGGCCAATTCCCAGATGGAGGCTTTTGGAGGGCAGCGCGGCCAGTTGGGACTGGAATTCGAAACCGTATCGCAGCGTGTCTCCGGACTCGCCGAAGAGCTGCGCCAGACCAGGCAGGCGCTCGATGCCCGCCGTCATGAGGAGTCTGAAGCCAAGAACCACCTGGACAGCCTGCGCGCCGAGTACGCCTCCGCCATCGGCAAAAAGGGGTCGCTCGAAGCGGTCATCGCCGAGCACGGATACTCCACCGAGTCGGTGCGCCGTCTCTTTCAATCGGGAGTGATGCAAGGCGGTATGGCTCCGGCCGGCGTGCTGGCCGACTTTCTTGAAGTCGAGACCCGCTATGAAGGTGTGGTCGAAGACTTCCTGCGCGACGAACTGAACTACATCGTGGTGAAATCATGGGACGCTGCGGATGAAGGTTTGCGCCTGCTACGCACCGATGTGGATGGGCGTGCCACCTTCCTGGTGCATCCCGAGGATTCGCAAGCCAAGTTTTCGTTTGCCATCGACGAGAATGCCCACCAGGTGCAGCCCGAACGGCCGATCGTCCCCTTGAAGAATGCGATTCGCGTGCTCAACGGCTTTGGCCGGTCGCTGGAAGTCATCCTGCCTAAACTGCGCGATGGCTACATCGTTCCCGACCCCACCTTCGCCCGCGAACTGGCTCTCGAAAATCCCGATGCCTTCTTTCTCTCGCAGTCGGGTGAATGCTTCCACAACGTGACTGTAACCGGTGGCAGGCAGCGCGCGGAAGGCCCGCTCTCCATGAAGCGCGAGCTGCGCGATGTGCTGCGCCAGCTGGGAGAACTGGAACAGGGACTGCGCCACGAAGAAATGCGCGTGCTGACCCTGGGCCGTGAAATCAAAGACCTCACTTCCCTGCTGGACCGGCTCGAAAATGAAAAGCGCGAAGCGGAAAAGCAGGCCATGACCTCGGGCCACCTGCTGCAACAGTTGGAATCTGAGTTCAGCCGGGCCGGCGAACGCCTGCAAACCTCGCGGCAAGAGTTGCACCGGCTGGAGGCAGAGCGCACGGACAAAGGATCGCTGCTCGACCAGTTGCGGATGCAGATTGACGCAGCCGAGCAAGAGCGGGTCGAGCGAGAGCACTTCGCGGCTGCGGGACAGGAGCAACTCTCCGGCCTGCGCGAGCGTCGCGACCAGGCCGCGCAGGACGCGTCGCAGCGACTGGCCCGGGTGGCTACGCTCGAAGAACGGCATCGCAGCGCTACCGTCGGCCTGGAACGAATCGAATTGCTGGTTACTGAAATGATCGAGCGGGTAGTAGCGCTGCGTCTGCAGATCGAATCCTCGGCCTCGGAGAAATTGCGGCGCGAGACCGAGAACCAGGAGATCGCCATCCGCCTGGTGGATTTCGATGCCGAGCGCAACGCCTGCGAGACCCGCGACGGCCTGCTGCAGGTCGAGTCGGAACAGGTCCGTGCCCGCCTGGCAGAAATTGACCAGGCGCTCCATCAGGCCCGCCAGGGGCTCGACCAGTTGCGCGACCAGCGCGGCGAACTCTCCGCGGCCGCGGCCAAACTACAGTCGGACGCGCAATACATGGCTGAAACCTGCCTGAATGAACTCGGCGTCCAGCGCGACGAACTGATGGCGGACATCACCATCTCCATCGTCCGCGATGAGCAGCTCGTGGTCGAAGACCAGATCTACCGCGACATGCGCACCCGGCTCGATGCCATGGGCCCGGTCAACATGATGGCGCTCGAGGAGTACAAAGAAACTGCTGAGCGGCACGCATTTCTCGAAACTCAAAGGAAAGATCTCTACGACTCCATCGAAAACACGCAGGCCACAATCAAAGAAATTGACACGTTCTCCCGCCAGAAATTCGAAGAGGCGTTCCACAAGATCAACGAAAACTTTCAGGCCACCTTTCGCAAGCTCTTTGGCGGAGGCCAGGGCTTCATGCGCTTGACCGACGAGGAAAACAGCGCGGAAAGCGGTATTGACGTGGTGGCTTCGCCCCCGGGAAAGAAGCTGCAGAACGTGTTGCTGCTCTCCGGCGGCGAGAAGGCCCTGACCGCGTTGGCTCTGCTGGTCGGCATCTTCCAGTATCAGCCCAGCCCGTTCTGCATCCTCGATGAAGTGGATGCGCCGCTCGACGAGGCCAACATCGGCCGCTTTACGGAACTTGTGAAAGAGATGAGCATCCAGACCCAGTTCGTGCTCATCACCCACAGCAAAAAGACCATGAGCATCGCGCCCGTACTCTACGGCGTGACCATGCAGGAGCCGGGAGTTTCCAAGCTGGTGTCCGTGAGGTTTGGCGCCACGGCGTAGTGTGTGGGTCGGACACTCCTGTCCGACGCCTTTGAATTTGACTTTGAATCTGATTCGAATTCGAAAATCAAAAGCAAATTCAAAAGCGTCGGACAAGAGTGTCCGACCCACACAAGTACCGCTACACCACCCCTGTAGCACTACGCGTGTCGATCGTCTTCCCCTGTTCGACAAAGGCCTGCATCCAGCCGAGAACCCGGATCCAGCCGTCCCCGTGGCCCTTCGCTTGTGCGATGTTGCCGGCAAATCCATCGTGGCGGATCTTCACGAACGTGCCCGTCCCGGCCTTCTGTGGACCCGAGTCCTGCAAGTTGTGCACGCCGCGCGCTTCCAGTTCCCAGCGAACCACGGTCTTCAACGCGGGGGCGTAACTTGCAATCCAGGTGTGAACCAGGAGGCGAGGCCGGTCGATCTCCAGGTACTCACCCTCCACGCGAAATGTAGTGCCATCGGCTCCCACGCCGTCGCTTTGCCACTTGCCGCCAGGGCGTACATCGGCCTTCCACTCGGTAACTCGATACAGGCCTTTTTGTCCCCACCATAACGGCATCTGCTGGGGATCAGTGATTGCCTGAAATACTCGCTCCGGCGGCGCGGCAATAAAAACTTCCGCCAGAACTGCATCATTATCGGGAGTAACTGTGGCAGTGGCCATGATCTTTCTCCTCGTTCTCTATGCGCAATGTTTTCTCAGTTTTTCCAGAACGCCTGGCCAGCCACCCGCGTAATCCTTGCGGACCATCAGTTCGTTGGCGAGGCCGCTGTGCGTGACCTTCACCCGGGTGCCGGTCCTGGTCGCCGATAACTCCCAGCGCGCCGTGGACGGCCGCTCCGGATGTTCGTGCCAGTTCCCCAGCCAGGTGTAAGCCAGCACGCGCGGAGGATCGAACTCCGTGATCTCTCCGTGCGCCTTAAAGTCGCGTACTCCGTTTATCACCTTCTTCCGGCTGGGATCGGTCAATTCGTATCGCCATTTGCCACCCGGACGAGCATCCATCTCCCAAAGCGCCCCTTTGGGGGTGGCCGCCCACCAGAGCATCAGTTGCGCTGGATCGGTCAGCGCCTGAAAGACCCGCTCCGGAGGGGCAGCAATTTCGATTTCCGTGACTACCGCATCCTGGTCGGGCGTGATTTGAGATATAGGCATCGTCGTCATAGTTTTATCCTCAGGGGGGACGGGCGTCCCGCCGTCCCCGCGGTGGCTGTTACTGCTTGCGCCGTAAATCAAAAACTTCCTTCATCTCTTTGCCGTGATCGCTGAACACCCACTCTTCGGTGTGGTGATTGGCGTCCGGCATCGAGATGACCAGGCGATGCATGTGCGCGGTGTCGGGAGTGGCCAGGTTTGTAGCATCGAGAAAGGAAAAAGTGAACGTCTTGCCGTCGGGCGATGCACTGGCCACCATGCGGGGCTGGTTCCCGGCACCACAATAGTGCGTCATCAGCAGGCGTTCGCCGTCGAGATGAAACATGGTAATCATGTCTTCCTTGCCCTTGATTTCGCTCATCAGCGCGGATCCGCCCGCCGTCAGGCGATAATCCACCTCGACCGGCTGGCCGTTCTTTACTGTTCCCTCCCAGGTTCCGTTCAGCGACTTGAGTTCTTCAAAGGACTTCTGCGCCGGCGATGCGGCAAAGGCGGCAGACGTGACCAGCACAAACAGCAGCGTGATTGCGATACGGACTGACTTCATATTCAACTCCTCCTTAAGTTAGATCGGTCGCGAGGACCGGTATTGGTGTTGCAATGTCCTATTACTCATTCGATCTTGAACGTTTAGCTCTATCTTTGCTTCCGCCACCCAGGCCTGCAGTCTCCCGGGCATGCTCGGCTTCGACAAACGCCTTCAGGCTGTTCAGGTTGGCCTGCCAGAAGACACGGTACTGCTGCAGCCACGAGTCCACTGCTTTCAAGGGTTCAGGGTTGAGCTGGTACAGGCGGTGCCGTCCTTCACGCCTCTCCTGCACCAGGTGGGCGCGGCGCAGCAAGCGCAGGTGCTTCGAGATCGCAGGCCGGGACACTGGGAACGCCCGGGCAATCTGCCCCGCCGGCTGGATCCCCTGTCGCAACAGGTCGAGCACAGCCCGTCGCGTGGGGTCCGCCAGGGCATGAAAAGCAGCTTCCGGCGAATATGTAACCAAACGGTTCCGCATAATGCGTAACCATACCGTTACATATGCAGCCTGTCAAGGGGGAAAATCATGCCTCTCCTCTGCTCTTACCTTATGTTATGATGTAAGCCATGCTACGTCGGATTACAACAGTAAGCAGCAAGGGGCAGTTCGTCATTCCTGCTGAGTTCCGGGCGTCTCTCCGGATTGAGCCCGGGACCCGAATCTCGGTTGCCCTGGAAAACTCCCGCATTGTGCTGGAACCAGTTTCCGAAGAGCTGGTGGACCGAACCCGGGGGATGTTCAAGAGTGGTCCTTCCCTCTCCGCCGCGCTGAAGAAACAACGGCTAAAGGACAAATGGTAACGTTTGCTCTCGACGCCAGCGCGCTCTTGCGCTATCTGGACGATGAAGCGGGCTCAGTTCGTGTCGCGGAAATCATTAAGTCGCATCTGGGCGGAAACTGCAAGGCGATCATTTCAGCCGTTCACTGGGGGGAGATCGCGGGCGTGACCTGCAAAGTTCATGGCCGGGCTGGCATGGATCTTGCCATGTCGCGGTTAGAGACCTTCGGCCTTGAGATTGTCCCGGCGACTGCGGAACGCGCGGTGCGCGCTGCGCTCATCAAACTCAAGAGAAGTATTCCCTACGTAGATGCCTTCGGCGCCGAACTCGCGGCAGATTCAGCCGACCATGTTCTGGTGACCGCCGATTTCGATTTGAAGCCCGCCCACAGGGACGTCAAAATCGAGTTCTTGCCGCCTAAGTGATTACGCTCCGGGAATGAAATTCTGCGCTCCGGATATGCAGCGTCACTGCTTGCCCCCGCTTGTCACCAGATCCAGAAATGCGCGATGCACGCGAGTGTCTTCAGAAAGCTCAGGATGGAAAGTCGCCGCCATCGCTTTGCCCTGCCGGACGGCGACAGGATCCGCGCCTTCGGTGGCGATTACTTCGACTCCTGGACCGATGCGCTCGATCCTGGGCGCGCGAATGAAGACCATTTCAATCGGTGACTCGCCCAGCTTACCTTGGCGGATCGAACTGTCAACTTGCCGGCCGTAGGCATTGCGCCGGATGCCGATATCAAGCGCACCCAATCCCGCCTGCTTGGGATTCTCGACTTCTCGGGCCAGCAGGATCGCCCCGGCGCAGGTTCCAAACGTGGGTTTACTACGCGCGAACTGCTTCAGCTTCTTGAAACCGGCTTCACCCAGCAGTTTGAGAAATGTACCGGACTCCCCGCCGGGGATTACCAGACCGTCGATTTCGTCCAGTTGTTCAGGCTTCTTGACCAGCAGAACTTCCGCGCCCAGCGCCTCGAGTCGCTGACGGTGAGCATCAAAATCGCCTTGCAGGGCCAGTACACCGATTTTCATGTTCTGACTAATTATGGAATCACCTTTTTGTTGGCGATCCGACTCCAACATAGTTCTGGAGATGGCGACAAAAGGCCAAGCCAAGGTCAGTCAAGCGTCCATTTTCGAGGGTTACCTTCAAGTTCTGATCAAAACGAGGTGAAATCAACCCATACTCCACTAGGACACGCTCATGCTGCTCGATAAGGGCGGTCACGCCGTGACCAATGGCATTCGCAATTTTAGCAAGCCAGTTCTGTGCAGCGTCATGGGTTGGTCCAGGCGGGAGGGTCAGCGCTACTTTGAGAACCAAGAGATCACCGGATGATAGTTTCTTGGCGATTTGAAACATCTGATACGCTAGAATCTGCTGAGCTTCCGCAGCAGCTGGGCTATTCGCGGCAAGAAACATCGCTTTCAACGCCTTAAGGCGGTCTGAATCAACTGGATTGGAGTCGATCTCCCGGAGAAGCTCAACCCAGCTTTGGTAGCCCCACTTTCTACCTGAAAAATCCTCCGGAAGTCTGCCGTCTTTTTTTCAAGCCGCAATCTCTCTGCACAAATCGCCTAGCGCCTCAATAACCATTGCTGTAAATGCAACCTTGGGGCCCGCCAGCGCGTACCTCAGCACTCCCGATTCGAGGAGATTAGCAACATAAGCTGCCGCTTCCCCCCGCGACCGTGACAAGACTCTCTCGATTACAGTCGGATTCTCCAAATGCGCGATGTCTGCGTAATCGCGATCGGCCAGAACATAGCTCGACTCCGGTCTCACGAGAGGCTCGTCAGAATCGCGAGGCATATAGCGCTTACCAACCGCGCGTTTGTAGCATGTGCGCCTCGTCCATGCCCGCCACGGCCAGCCCCTTCATGGCTCCCGTCAGGTTCTCGCTGACCTCAAGTAACACTTTAGGATCATTGAAGTGGGTCGCAGCCAGCACAATCGCCTTGGCGCGCTTTTCGGCTTCTTCGGGATTGGCAAACGTGGTCGAGTCCTGCATGAAGATGCCGGAGCCGACAAACACGGATTCCGCCCCCAGTTGCATCACCAACGATGCGTCCGCCGGAGTGGCGATTCCGCCGGCGGAGAAATTCGGCACGGGCAGCTTCCCTGCCTTGGCCACCATTCGCACCAACTCATAAGGCGCTTGGTGCTCCTTGGCTTTGGCGTACAGCTCCTCTTCGCCGAGGACAGTGAGAATCTTCATCTCTTGCACGATCTGCCGCATGTGTTTTACGGCGTGTACGACGTCGCCGGTACCGGCTTCTCCCTTGGTGCGGATCATGGCCGCACCTTCGGCGATACGTCGCAGGGCCTCGCCCAGATTGCGCGCGCCGCAAACGAACGGGACCGTGAAGGCGTGCTTGTCCACGTGATGGGCTTCATCGGCCGGGGTCAGGACTTCAGACTCGTCGATGTAGTCCACGCCCAGTTCTTGCAGGATTTGGGCTTCGGCAAAGTGCCCGATGCGGCACTTAGCCATCACGGGAATCGAGACCGCAGCCATGATCTCGCGGATCTTCTTGGGAGAGGCCATGCGGGCCACGCCGCCCTCGGCGCGAATCTGCGCCGGAACCCGCTCCAGCGCCATCACCGACACGGCGCCCGCCTTTTCCGCGATCACCGCCTGCTCGGCGTTGGTGACATCCATGATGACGCCGCCCTTGAGCATTTCCGCGAGTCCGGTTTTCAGGCGCAAGCTGGTTGAACTTCCATTGTTCTGCGACATAAGCATCCTCCTCTTGACTTACCTCGACCCGCGTAGGCCCGGACGCCCCCGTCCGGGCAGGCGAACGCAGCTCGCCAGGGTCCAACCGTTCAGCCAAAAACCTGCCGGGCCTTGCCCGGCCGGGCGGGTGAGGGCACCTGCCCCTACGCGTTTCCAGGTTAGACTACCTTCAAATTGGACTTGTCATAAGGTCCATTTACGCTATTCTGTACATACCACTTGGGCCGTCGCTGGTCTTTCGTCTTTGGTCGTTGGCCGAAATCAACGTTCCCTGGCCAAAGGCCAACGACCAAGGACCAACGACGGCCTCACACCGACCCAATGCCCAAGCACGCCACATCTCTGCCCTTGAGCCTGCCTGCTCCTCCTTCGGGAACGCCCCTCTACCGCTGGTTCTATGACGAACTGCGCTCCGCCATCCTTGAAGGACGGATCCCACCTGGAGCACGCCTTCCCGCCACCCGGGATCTGGCCAGCGAATACCGCCTCTCGCGCGCGACGGTTGTAACGGCGTTTGAGCAGCTGAAGTCCGAGGGTTACGTGGCAGGCAAAGTTGGAGCCGGCACCTTTGTCAGTCAGGTGCTCCCCGACGATCTGCTGCAGGTGGGACGCAGCAGTGCGCGCAAGGCCGCCGGGCCCCGCCGCGTGGACTGGTCGGCATATGCTCGCCGCCTGCAACTGTACCCCGGCGGAGGAGCGCGTATCACGCGCGCCTTCCGCGCCAACCAGGCCGCGCTCGATGTCTTCCCGACCACACTCTGGGCCCAGGTGGTTGCCCGCCGCCTGCGTCGCGCGTCTGCACAATTGTTGTCCGGCGGAGAAGCGCTCGGATATCGCCCTTTGCGCCAGGCCGTGGCCGCCTATCTGAATACCTCGCGCGGAGTGAAGTGCTCTGCGGAGCAGGTATTGATTATCTCTGGCGTGCAGGAGGCCTTGGAGCGCGCCGCCCATCTGCTCCTCGATCCCGGAGATCCGGTATGGACGGAAGACCCCGGGTACCCCGGTGCGGCCATTGTGTTCCGTGCCGTCGGCGCCCGGGTCCACCCCGTCCCTGTGAGTGCGGAAGGCCTGGACCTGGACTGCGGACAGCGGCGCTGGACCAACGCCAAACTGGTCTACGTGACGCCTGCCCACCAGTTCCCTCTGGGAGTGACCATGAGTTTGCGCCGCCGGCTGGCACTGCTCGAATGGGCCCGGCGCTCACGCACCTTGATCTTCGAAGACGACTACGACAGCGAATATCGTTATCAGGGGCGCCCCATCCCCGCTCTTCAGGGCCTGGACCGCGCGGGCGTGGTCATCTATGCCGGCACCTTCAACGAAGTTCTGTTTCCCGCCCTGCGACTCGCCTATCTGGTAGTGCCGCCCGGCATGGTGGACCGATTTGCCGCCGCGCAGGCAATCAGCATGCGCCATGCTCCCTTGCTCGACCAGGCCGCGCTCTGCGACTTCATCACCGAAGGACATTTTGCCCGGCACATTCGGCGCATGCGCGAACTGTATTCCGAAAGGCTTGCCGTATTTCTGGAGGCATCACACTCCCGGCTCGAAGGATTGCTGGAAATTCCTGACATCGAGGCCGGATTACAAACGGTGGGCTGGCTGGCGCCGGGAATCCGCGCGGACCACGCTGCCAAGGCGGCGGCCAGGCGCGAGGTCGAAGTAATACCGCTGAGCCGCTACTCTTCCCGCCACTTCAGTAAGCAGGGCCTCCTCCTTGGTTTTGCCGCGGTGGACGCGAGAGAGTTACGGAGAGGGGTGGAGCAGTTGGCACGGGCGCTGGAGGCGTGTAGAACGATGAAAACCGGTTGAGGCTCCGCGAGCGGATCGTCTTTACCGAAAGCCTTGCGGAGCTGCGCTCCGCCACACGGGCGGGACGTCCGCGCCCACATTTTTTTGCGGCTCACTTTTTCATGAACTTCGCGAATATCGCAGGATCGATGGCGATGAACACTGCCCGGCCACGAGCCAGTACCTGACCTTTCTGGTTGAGGATCTCAGCCATATTCACATGCCTGCGTCCGCGTACGCTGACCTCACGTGATTCCACGCGCAGCGACTGGTGGAGGGGCACGGGCCGCAGGTAGTCCACCGTCATCTGCGAAGTCAGGGCGATTACCTGCCGCAGTTTATTCACTTTGCCCATGGCTTCATCGAGAATGGTGGCGATGATCCCGCCATGGCAGTGCCCCGGAGGCCCGGTATAGCGCTGGTCCAGGCGGAAGCGGCAGACGAACACCCGGCGTTTCTTGTCGAAAGTAAATCTCAGGTGCATACCAGCCGCATTGTCCGGTCCGCAGGCGAAACATTGGTTCTTTGGCAAACGAACTCCGTGGATACCGTGGCCGTGACCGTGTGGTTTCCTGGGCATAGGCAGGAGATTTTATACCGGCGTGCAGGCCCGCTTGCGATTCTCAGTGTCCGCGGTGTCCTCTGTGGTTAGCACTCATTCTGAGGCTTGCGCCGCTTACGTGGAGCTGTGATAGACTTCCCGCGATCCGCAGAAGTATTTTTGATTCATCCCAATCGCTGTCCGCATTCCAGGACCTTCGGGAGGTCTGGTAGATGGGTCTCGCTCTGCTCGCGATTATCTGGCTGATCACCTTCTTTAGTACTTACTTCTTCGTGGCCAAAACCTGGTGGCTACCCCACGGTGCGTCCACCGCAGCCGCCTTCATCGACAATCAGTTCGCCCTGACTTATGTCTTGATGGGAATCGTATTTGTGGCCGCGCAGGGCGCGCTGGGACTGTTCGTATGGCAATATCGCGAACGGCCGGACTCCAAGAAAGTCGAGTATTCCCACGGCAATACCAAGCTCGAAGTGCTTTGGACCCTGCTGACCGCGGTGCTTTTCGTCGGCCTGAACCTAATGGGAAGCAGCGTCTGGGCGCACGAGCGCTTCGCGCCAGCCGAGGCGGGATCGGTGCCCGTGGAAGTGACAGGCATGCAGTTTGCCTGGTACTTCCGCTACCCCGGGGCGGACGGGAAGTTCGGGGCCACCAGTCCCACGTTAATGGACCCTTCCGCGGGCAACGAAGCCGCGGTCGGCCTGGACACCAACGACCCAGCTTCGAAAGATGATGTGGTCGCGGGCACCATGTATCTGCCGGTCAGCCGCCAGGTAGACCTGAGGCTGCGCGCCGTGGACGTGATCCACAGCTTCTTTGTTCCTAACATGCGCTTCAAGCAGGATGCGGTCCCCGGCCTCGAGATCCACATGCACTTCACGCCCACCGAGATCGGAGACTATGAAATTGCTTGCGCCGAGCTTTGCGGTCTCGGCCATTACAAAATGCACGGCATGCTGAAGGTCGTCAGCCAAGAGGATTTCGATAAGTGGCTGGCGGCGCGGGAGGCGGAGAAACAATAATGGTTGCCCAGGACGCTCACGATCCCCACGGAAACGACCCGCACGGACACGCGGTCCACGCGCACGCGGCCCCGACCAGCTTCATTCGTAAGTACATTTTCAGCCTGGACCATAAAGTCATCGGGCTGCAATACTACTTTCTGGCGCTCACGGCGGTGTTTGTCGGCATGTTCCTGTCGCTGCTGATGCGTATCCACATGATTTGGCCGACGGCGAATCTGCCGCTCCTCGGCCACATCCAGCCGGAAACCTACCTCAGCCTGCTGACCATGCATGGCACCATCATGGTGTTTTTCGTACTGACCACGGCGCCCCAGGGCGGATTCGGAAATTATTTTCTGCCCATCCAGATTGGCGCTCCGGACATGGCGTTTCCCGTCCTGAACATGTTGTCGTTCTGGACCACGTTCATCGCATTCGTGGTCATTCTCGCAGCCTTCTTTGTCACTGGGGGAGCTCCGCTGCACGGCTGGACGGGATATGCTCCGCTGAGCGCGCTGCCCAGCGCCGGGCCGGGTGAGCAACTGGGCGCTGATTTGTGGATCGCCAGCATCGCAATTTTCTGCGTGGCATCGCTGATGGGCGCGCTGAACTTCATCACTACCACGCTCGACCTGCGCGCCAAAGGCATGACCATGATGCGCATGCCGCTCACCGTCTGGGCCTGGTTCATCACTGCCATTCTTGGCCTGCTGGCGTTCGGCGTCCTGCTCTCGGCTGGAATATTGTTACTGCTTGACCGCAATCTCGGCACCAGCTTTTACGTCCCGCTGGTAGTAGTAAACGGCCAGATCATGGGACACAAAGGTGGCTCGCCTCTGCTCTGGCAACACCTGTTCTGGTTCTTCGGACATCCCGAAGTGTACATCGCCATCCTGCCCGGCATGGGCGTGGCTTCGCAGCTGATATCCACCTTCTCACGCAAGCCGATCTTTGGATATAAAGCGATGGTTTACGCCATCATGGGCATCGGCTTCCTGGGCTTCATGGTCTGGGGCCACCACATGTTCATGAGCGGCATGAGTCCGTACTCGGCCTTTGCCTTTTCCATCATGACCATGGCCATCGGCGTACCTTCGGCCATCAAGACCTTTAACTGGCTGGGAACCATCCGTGGTGGGCGGGTACGTTTTCAGACGCCGATGCTCTACGCCATCGGTTTTGTGTCCCTGTTCGTCTCCGGCGGACTGAGCGGTCCATTCCTGGCACAGCCGGTGCTCGACATTCCCCTGCATGACACTGCCTTCGTGGTCGGACACTTTCACCTGATCATGGGCGTGGCCGCCATCTTCGGCATGTTTGCCGGGACCTACTATTGGTTCCCCAAGATGTTCGGCCGAATGATGAACGAGACGTGGGGACGGGTGCACTTCTTCATTACGCTGGCAGGGACCTACGCCATCTTCATGCCGATGCATTATTTGGGCATGGCAGGACAGCCGCGTCGCTATTCGCAGTTCACCGAACTGGCCTACCTGCAGCATCTGATTCCCCTGAACCGGTTCATCACTTATGCGGCGATCATCACCATCTCCGCCCAGTTTATCTTTGTGATCAACCTTTTCTGGAGCATGTTCAAGGGACCGAAGGCTAACGACAATCCCTGGGAAGCGACCACGCTCGAATGGACTACGGCGACGCCGCCCCCACATGATAATTTTGGCGGCAAGACTCCGGTCGTCTATCACGGGCCTTATGAGTACAGCGTACCGGGAGCGCCCAAAGATTACGTAATGCAGACGGACCCGGCAACGGTGCCGTCGCATTGAAGTAGCGCCGGCATCTTGCCGGCTGTCGGGAGGGCATCTTGCCCTCCCCTGCGCGGGCGAGACGCCCCCGCGACAGCCGCCGGGACGGCGGCGCTACAAAAGGCAAAATGGCAACGTTCAGTTCAACAGTCACGATTACCGAACCGCTCGTCAAGGATCCCAAGACCGGCCGCGGCAGCGGCGGCACGCGCCCCCCTCTGCCGGGCGGCGGTGGCGGTGATCGCGGCGGCGGCGGTGGCTTACCCGATTATGGCGGGCGTTTGCGCCGCACCCGCCTGGGGCTGATTGTCGGCCTGGTGTCCAGCAGCATGCTCTTTGTTTCGTTCACCAGCGTTTACATCATGCGCCGCGGGTTGCCTTCGCTGGACGACCGCACCGGCGCCTATGTGCGCGACTGGCTGCAGGTGAATCTGCCCACTAGCCTGCTGCTGGTCAATACTTTCCTGCTGCTGCTCAGCAGCCTTACGGTAGAACTGGCGCGCCGCCAGATTGCGCGGCAGGCGGCTTTGGCTCCACTTCGATCCATCCCAGGCGTTTCGATCGGGAAGGAACGCGCCTTCCCTTGGCTCGGCGCCACCGTCGCACTCGGTCTGGCCTTCCTGGCGGGACAGTGGATGGCCTGGCGCGAACTCGGGAATCGTGGTTTCTACCTCGCGACCAGTCCCAGCAGTTCCATGGTTTATGTGCTTACCGCGGCGCACGCCATTCACCTGGCGGGAGGGCTGCTGGTATTGCTTTACGCCGGCGCTACTGCCCTGCGTCACAAGCCGGTGGAAGATCGCCGCATTGTCGTTGACGTGACCGCCTGGTACTGGCACTTCATGGCGCTGGTGTGGCTTTACATCTTTGCGCTTTTGGAGTTTGTACGTTAGCGGCACCGGAAGCAGGAATGTGATTGTGGCCGGGGATTGCGGTTGGAATATCGTGGCGGGTGGAGCAGCCCTTCAGGGCTGCATCAAGACCCGTATTGGAGGGCGGCTTTAGCCGCCGGGGTACATGGAACAAGCTTCACCAGATTTCAACGGGAGACTAACACATGTCTGATGTGGCCTTGCAGCAGGTGCCGGGGGTTTACGAGCCTTCCCTGTTCGGCACCTATTCCAAGAAAATCGGGATGTGGCTGTTCCTGCTCTCCGACTCGCTGACCTTCGGAGCCTTGCTCTACGCTTACACCTACGGGCGCATTTCCACGCCGAACTGGCCCACTCCGTTTCATTCCGAAAGCATCCGGAACGCGACCTTCATGACCGCATTCCTGCTCACAAGTTCGCTGACCATGGTATTTGCGGTGCGGTCGGCGGTCATGGGAAATCAAAAGGCGCAGCGCCTGTGGCTGTTTGCCACCATGGCGTGCGGCCTGGGATTCGTGGTCCTGCACGGCCGCGAGTGGACCAATCTCATCGCTGAAGGCCTGACCTTGCCGGTGTTTCCCACTCCTCCAGGCAAAGCAGGCAATGCCGAGTTCGTGAACGTCACCAAGACCGCGCCCCAATTTGCCGCGACTTTCTTCGGACTTACCGGCATGCACATGTTGCACGTCACGCTCGGTGTGGTGTACCTGGGCGTCGTGGCTCTGCGCAGATGGTTTATACCCGTCCTACTGGGATTGTGGCTGGTGGCCTGGCTGGGAACGCCCGCTTATAGCCCGTTCCATTACGGCGCACACGTGTTGCTGGTGGCGGCGGTGGTGATCTCGGTCATTCTCTGGTTGAAGCCGAAGGTTTACGACGCCTCGGATGTCGAAGTCGCCGGTCTCTACTGGCACTTCGTGGACCTGGTCTGGATGTTCATTTTTCCGCTCGTGTACCTGATGTCAACCAGGATTGTGTAAGCCAAACCTCTTGAGGAGCTCGACTTCAAAATGATGGACGCAACCCAGTTAGCGTTGGAACAGCGCGCCGCCGCAGAGCAGCGGCATCATGCCAAGGGACAATTCCTGTGGGTCTGGGCCGCCTTGCTGCTGATGACCGGCATTGAAGTTTACCTGGCCTATCAGAACATGGAACTGATCCGGATGCTGTCGATCCTGATGGGACTGTCGCTCATCAAGGCTGGACTCATCATCGGCTACTTCATGCACCTGAAGTTTGAGATTTCGGCCATGAAGTGGGTTACCATGAGCTCGCTGGTCTTTTGCCTGGCCATGATGCTGGTCTTTTTGCCCGATGCTTACCGGATCCTGTACCTGGGAGTGGGAGTGAAATGAAGCTGCGTCTTTGCACCGCCGCTGTATTTTTGTTGATGTGGGCCGCGCCCGCTTTCAGCCAGGGCTGTGCCATGTGCTACAGCAGCGCGAAAGGCACCACCAAGGAAGGCCAGAAGGCTATCAGTCGAGCGGTGCTGGTCTTGCTGCTTCCCCCGCTTGCCTTCATGACCCTGGGCGCAGGCATGGCAGTCCGCTACAGCCAGAAGCGCGACAAAGAAAACAAGTAACCGTTCCAACCACGTAGGGACGGGTGCCCTCACCCGTCCGGCCGAGCGCAGCTCGGCCACCGTCCGCAAAGGTTGAATAACTCACGTTGAGCCCAAACTTGGCGAGCTGCGCTCGCCCACCCGGACGCGGGCGTCCGGGCCTACGCGAAACAAACCCCGACCGACGCCTAGGTTTCGCTCCGCACCCTTCTTCCTGCCTTATAATAGAAAGATTCGCCAGTCGCTCCTGAAGCCTTCTGAGCACCCTCGGCAGGTCCAAAGCGGCTGGGACGGGTCCTTCTTAACTGATGTCCACGGAAACGATAGTGGTTCGCGGTGCCCGGGTTCACAACCTCAAGAACGTGGACTTCGAAATCCCGCACAATTCATTGACGGTGGTCACCGGCGTGTCCGGTTCCGGCAAATCGTCGCTTGCCTTCGACACCATCTACGCCGAAGGCCAGCGCCGCTATGTGGAGTCGCTCTCGGCCTATGCCCGCCAGTTCCTGGAGCGCATCGAGAAGCCGGATGCCGACTCCATCGATGGCATCGCCCCGGCGGTAGCCATCCGCCAGAAAAACACCACCCGCAACCCGCGTTCGACGGTCGGCACGGCCACCGAGATCTACGACTATCTCAGACTGCTCTTCGCCCGAATCGGCCACACGTTCTGCTTACAATGTGGCGAGGAAGTCAAGAAAGACACGGTCGATGAAGTCACCGCAACCGTGCTCGCTCTAGGCGAAGGCACCCGCCTGAACGCGTTGTTCCCGTTACAAGGCGTCCTTTCTGCGGCAGCCCCTAAAGAAGCGGCCCGTGGCAAGAAACGAACCGATGATCATAGCGCCGGCGTCCCGCCGGCTGTCGCGGGGGCGTCTCACCCGCGCCGGAAGAAGATCGAGGAGACGGCCCTCTCCGATCATCTGCGAACCCGCCTTTTCGAACTCCGCCAGCGCGGTTTTAACCGCCTCTACCAGAACGGCCAGATTTTTGAATTCTCCACCCCGGAATCGCTGCTCGACGTTGACTTCAACCAGCCAGTGTTCCTGCTGGTTGACCGTCTGGTGGTTTCTCCCGACGCCCGTGCCCGCATCGTGGACGCCATCGAGATCAGCTACCGCGAGTCCGGCGAGGTCATCTTCGAGACCGCTCCGCGCGACGGCGAGCCCTCACAGCGCCCCCGCTTTTCTCAGCGCTTTGAGTGCAAGCACTGCAACCTGCGCTACGAGGAGCCCGAACCCCGACTGTTCTCCTTCAACAACCCGTACGGCGCCTGTCCCCGCTGCCAGGGTTTCGGCAACACCATCGATTTCGATCTCGACCTGGTGATTCCAGACAAATCAAAGTCTCTGAACGAAGGCGCTATCGATCCTTGGACCAAGCCCAAATATCGGACCCTCTTTACCGAGCTCAAGCGCTTCGCCAAACAGGCTGGCATCCCGCTCGATCTTCCCTGGGCCGAGCTTGACCCCGAGCAGCGCCGGGTGGTGGTCGAAGGCGAGGGCAAGTTCCCGGGCATCCGCGGCTTCTTCAACTATCTCGAGCGTAAGAAGTACAAGCTGCATGTGCGAGTCTTCCTCAGCCGCTATCGCGGCTACTCGACCTGCTCGGCTTGCGGCGGCGCGCGCCTTCGCATCGAGGCCCAGCAGGTGCGGATCAACGGCAAGAACATCTGCCAGGTCACCAGCATGACTGTCGAAGAAGCGTCAAAGTTTTTCTCCGGCGTCAAACTGACCGAGCAGGAATCCGCCATCGCCGACAAACTGCTCCAGGAAATTCACGAGCGCCTGCAGTTCCTGATCGATGTTGGGCTGGAATACCTGACTCTTGACCGTCTGGCCTCAACTCTTTCGGGCGGCGAGGCGCAGCGCATTCAGCTGGCCACCTCGCTGGGTTCACGGCTGGTAGGAACGCTATATGTGCTGGATGAGCCGTCCATCGGATTGCATAGCCGTGACACTCACCGCCTGATCAAGATTTTGCACGACCTGCGCGACCTGGGAAACACCATCCTGGTGGTTGAGCACGATCCCGATGTCATGCGCGCTTCCGACCGCATTCTTGATCTAGGCCCGGGTGCGGGAGAGAGCGGCGGCCAGGTAATCGCGGTGGGAAATTACGACGAAATATTGAACGCGCCCGGTTCGCTGACGGGACGATACCTCTCTGGCGAACTGCGTATCCAGCTTCCCCAGGCGCGCCGCAAGCCCGGTTCGCGCCAGATCAAGATTTCAGGAGCGCGGGCGCACAATCTCAAGAATATTGACTTTGCCGTGCCGCTTGGAATGCTGGTTGCCATCACCGGAGTCTCTGGCTCGGGCAAGTCAACCCTGCTGCATGACGTGCTGTTTCAGGCCTTGTCCGCCGCCAAACGGCAGGCTAACGGCGAGCCCCTGCCCTCCCCGGACTGGAAAGAACTGGACGGGGCAGATCTGATCGACGATGTTATCCTCGTGGACCAATCCCCCATCGGCCGCACACCGCGCTCCAATCCGGTTACCTACATCAAGGCCTTCGACGGAATCCGTGATCTGTTTGCCTCTCTGCCCGAAGCCAAGAAACGAGGTTTCGGCCCCGGGCACTTTTCTTTCAATATCCCTGGCGGACGCTGCGACACCTGCCAGGGTGACGGAACCGTCACCGTGGAAATGCAATTTCTGGCCGACGTCGAACTGATCTGCGAAGAGTGCAAAGGCGCGCGCTACAAGCCTCAGGTCCTGGAGGTGCGTTATCGCGGCAAGAACATTCACGAAGTGCTGGACCTCACGGTGAGGGAGGCGCTGCATTTCTTCTCCGGCGTGCCTAAGGTAGTGGACAAGCTCCGGGTGCTGGAAGAAGTGGGGCTCGGATATTTACGTCTGGGGCAGTCCGCGACTACGCTTTCCGGCGGCGAGGCGCAACGCATGAAACTGGCGGCCCATTTGCAGCCGGCGTCGCGTGACATCGGACGTCCGTCAAGCTCCGCCGAGCGGATTCGCCGCCGCAACCGCATGCTCTATATCTTCGACGAACCCACCACCGGTCTGCATTTCGACGATGTCAGCAAACTACTCTCTGCCTTCCGGCGTCTAATTGAGGCAGGGGGCTCGATTCTGGTCATCGAGCACAATCTGGAAGTAATCAAGACAGCAGACTGGGTCATTGACCTCGGCCCCGAAGGCGGCGAACGGGGTGGATATGTAGTGGGCGCCGGTCCGCCGGAGGCCATCGCCAAGCTGCCCAATTCGTACACAGGAAAGTTTCTGGCGCGAGTGCTGAATGGAAACGGTGTGCCTACAAACGGCCGAAAGTAGCACCGCCCACGTAGGGGCGGGCGCCCCCGCCCGCCCAGCCGAGCGCAGCTGGGCCATGGGGAGTTGCGCGGAATCAGGCGCAAACCCGTTGGCGAGCTGCGCTCGCCTGCCCGGACGAGGGCGTCCGGGCCTACGTGTGCTCGCACTGCTGATCGCTCTCGTCGGAACCATCCACGCCCAAAGCGGCAAGACCGTCCGTCACCACAAGGTTGCCGTTGAGGACCCCTCTTCCCCGCCCGATCTCATCCAAGCCGAGAGCGCCATCGAAAAGCAGGACTACGTAACCGCGGAGCCCTTGCTCAAAAAAGTAGTTGCCCAGGATCCCGACAACTTCGCCGCCTGGTTTGACCTGGGATTTCTCTACAACGCGCTGGGCAAAACCGACGACTCGATTGCGGCCTACCGCAGGTCCGTCGCGGCCAAGCCCGGAGTGTTTGAGTCCAACCTGAATCTTGGTCTGATGCTGGTGAAAGCCCAGCAGCCCGGCGCCGAACAGTTTCTCCGCGCAGCCACGAAGCTGAAGCCGACTTCGCACGTTGCCGAGGGCCAGGCCCGCGCCTGGCTGTCGCTGGGGCACGTCCTCGAAGCCGGCAATCCTGAGGGGGCAATCGAAGCCTACAGGCAGGCGGCCCAACTCGATCCCAGAGATCCTGAACCGCATCTATCCGCAGGCCCGTTGCTCGAAAATCAAAATCGATTTGCCGACGCCGAGCAGGAATACAAGCAAGCCTTCGCCCTCGATCCCTCGTCCGCTGACGCGCTTACCGGCATGGCTAACATCTACATGCGCGGCCATCGTTACACCGAGGCCGAGGAGATTCTGCGTAAATTGGTCGCACTCCACCCCGGTGATGCCGGCGCCCACATGCAGCTGGGCCGGATGCTGGCCGCCGACGGCCAGAACGAACCTGCGATTGCGGAACTGCAACTCGCCCTAAAGCTGGCCCCCGGCGATGCCTCAGTGCAGCTCGACCTCGCCGATCTCTACGTCAATGCCAAGAAATACGATTTGGCCGAGCCCCTCTATCGTTCGTTGCTGGCAGCCAAGCCCAACGATCCCGACTTGCGCTACGGCCTGGGCAGACTGCTGCTGCAGCATCGCAAGTTCCCCGAGGCCCAGCAGGAGTTGCTGGCTGCGCTCCAGCTCAAGCCCAGCATGGGGACGGCGTACGGTGATCTGGCGGCAGCCGCCAATGAAAACAAGAATTACGAACTGGTAATCAAGGCGCTGGACGCCCGCGCCAAGCTCTTGCCCGAGCTCCCGATCGGCTATTTTCTGCGGGCCACGGCCTACGATCACTTGCGTCAATACAAGCCCGCAGCAGAGAATTATCACCGCTTCCTCGAGACCGCGACGGGTAACTTTCCCGACCAGGAATGGCAGGCCCGCCATCGCCTGATCACGATCGAGCCCCGAAGATGACTACCATGCGGATCCGGATATTTCTTCTCGCGCTCCTGGTGGTGGTCTCTCTGGCCGCATTTGCGGCCAAGGAAGAAGGCCTGGACCAGCTGATCGCCCGGGCTGAATCCGCTCCACTGAACGATCGTCCCGCCCTGTACCTCAGAATCGCCCGCCTGAAGGAGGATGAGGCCGACAAATCTTACGATAGCGGCAACGCGGAGGCGGGCAAGGCCGCTCTGCTCGACGTGGTGGCCTATTCCAAGAAGGCGGCGGATGGGGCGATCGCAACCGGGAAGAAGCTGAAGAACGTAGAAATCACATTGCGCAAGATGGCAGAGAAGTTTCGCGATATCAAGCGTACCGTTGCCTTCGACGACCAGGCCCCCCTCCAAAAGGCGGTTGATGACCTGGAGAGGATGCGCACCGACTTGCTTTCTGCCATGTTTGGGAAAAAGAAGGGAAAATGACTTGCTCGCGTGTCGGCCTCGCTGGAATGACCCTGTTCCTGTTGCTGTCCCCTGCTCTCGCCCAGCGCCAGCATGATCCACTCACCGCTCCGGAGATCGATCAGCTGCGGGACACTGCTCTGGAGCCCGACTTTCGGCTGAAACTCTATGTCACCTTTGCCCGGGCCCGGCTGGTTGCGCTCGAGCAGGCGCGGTCCGATCCCAAAACCACTGACCGCGGCCAGGTCACCCACGACCGCTTGCAGGATTTCCTCGCTGTCTACGACGAGTTGAACGACAACATCGATACCTACGTGGAACGCAAATCGGATTTGCGCAAAGTGCTGAAAACCGTCATCGAGGGCGATACTGAATTCCAGGCCAAGCTCCGGGCCTTGCGAGACGATGCCACCGCCAAGCAAGAAGAAGCCGGGCAGTACGAATTCCTGCTCTCTAATGCTCTCGATACCCTGGACAGTAGCGTGCAGGACCACCGCCAGCTATTGACCGAACAGGAGGAGGCCGCCAAGCATAAGAAGCCGGCGAAGCATTGAATATTTGCTCCTGGAGGCCTTGGCGGTGTCAGAAGTTTGTCGTGCTAATCTAGCCTGACGTGAGGCAAAACCTTCTCCAAATCTTTGAGCAAGCGTTTCGCGAGCTTCGCCCGGACGCTTCCTTGCCCGTCCTGAAGGTGGAATTCTTCGCTTTTACCGGCATCAAGAACACTATCCGGATGCGCGAAGGCCGGCTGCTGGTCCGGCTTTCGGACCTGCTCGAAGGCGCGCCCGCCGCAGTCTTACAAGCCATCGCCCACATCCTGCTGGCCAAGATGTACCGCCGGCCGGTTGACCGCGCAGCCGCGGATCGCTATCGCCGTTACGTTTCCGGCCATCACATCAGCCGTAAGGCCCACCTGGTACGCCAGATGCGCGGACGGAAGCATCTCGATTCCGCCCAGGGACGTACCTACGACCTGGAAGCAGTGTTCGAAGATCTCAATACGCGGTTTTTTCATGGCCTGCTGGCCCGTCCGCAAATGACCTGGAGTCGCGATCATGCCCGCAACAGTCTTGGCCACTACGACCCGGCGCACAATGCCATCGTGGTGAGCCGCATTTTCGACCATCCCCGCGTTCCCCGTTCTGCCGTCGAGTACATCGTGTATCACGAGATGCTTCACCTCAAGCATCCGGTGAGATTGCGGGGCAGCCGCCGCTGTGTGCACTCCGCCGAGTTTCAAGCCGAGGAAAAACTCTTTCCCCAACTGGACGAAGTAAAGCAGTTTCTGAGGCACCTGTAGCGTGTCGGTAGCAAGTTAAAATGTCCGGTTTTAGTAGCACGTGAAATGTCCGGTTTCAAAGTTGTGCCCTCGCCGTTTGGGTTGGGTTGGTTTTGGGGATGGGGTTGCAGGGGAAGGGGACGGTTCCCCTTCCCCTGCTCGTCTCGGTAGAAGCTTTGGCGGGCAGGGGTGTCCCGGCGCTGTCATAGCGACCCAGGCAATGCGGTCCGTGGGTGAGACTCAAGGTTCC
Source organism: Terriglobia bacterium (assembly GCA_963758435.1). GTDB lineage: Bacteria > Acidobacteriota > Terriglobia > Terriglobales > Acidobacteriaceae > JAIQFF01. The sequence continues at coordinate 522,817 of CAVWVN010000004.1, forward strand.
ATTCAGGTGTTGGTGCACGATCACCTGGCAACCCGCCAGCGTCGCCCGCCAGCGCACCCGCTCGATCTGCAAGCTCAGATTCTGAAAGCTCACCGTGTTGTCGCGGTTGACGCTGCGTTGGAACTGCAGCGAGAAGATCCGTTCCAGATCACGACTCCGACAGGGCACAAAGGCGTTTCCACGCTGCGCCGGGCCGACCTGAAAACGGCGATTGAACTCGGCGATGTAAGCTTCCCGCAGAAACCGGTTCGCCGCCTCCAGGGTCCCAAGCTGGCGCAGCCGCAACTCCTGCGGCAAGCGGCCCTGCCAGGTCGAGAAGCTGCGCTCGCTGCGCCCCCGCGCTTCCGGCGAGTAGGCCGGAATCATCTGCACCCCCAACTCGTGCAACGCCCGTCCCACCTGTGTACGGCGATGGTAGTCGACCTTGCCGCCCACCTTCGGGGTCAGCCAGAAATGGCTTCCCCGATCGCTGTACAGCGCGCAGAACACGCCTTTGCGCTCGATCACCTCTTGCCATCCCGCCATTACCGTCGCCGTCGATTCCTCCTCCACCAGTTGGGCGTAGTAAATCTCGCTGGTGGCATCGTCCAGAATCACGATCAGGTCATACCAGCGTTCGTCCTGAAACCACTGGTGGCGGCTGCCGTCGATGTGCAACAGCATCCCCGGCAACGGTCGCCGGGCGCGCCGTTTGCGATGCGCCCCGCGCTTGCGTCCACGCGCCACCAAGCCCGCTCCCTGCAGCGCCTGCTTCACCCAGGTGTAGCTCAACTCGATGCCGTGCTCAGCTCCCAGCTTCTCGTGGAAGTGCTGCACGTTCAGATCGAAATACTTCTCCCGGTAGAGCGCCAACACTTTCTCCACCGTCGCCATCGGCACCCGCCGGGTCGACGGCTTGCCCCGCCGCCGGTCGAACAACCCCTTGTAGCCCTCCGCCTCGTAGCGCTCCCGCCAGCGCCGCATATGCCGGTCGCTGATGCCCAGAATCTCCGCCGCCTGCCACCACGTGATCTTCTTCGCCATCGCCTGTAACATCACGTCCTGTACTTTCATCGCCCGCTCCATCGCGGCCTTCGGGTAAGAATCCATGCTGGCCATGGTCTCCCACCCTCGCCGCCCGCTAAGCGGACATCTCATGTGCTATCTCAACCGGACATATCATGTGCTACCGACATGAGGCACCTGTAGCGTTGACGCCCCCACCAGGGGGAGACTATGCTTACCGGAGCGAGATTCCCGTTATTAGTTGCAACTCATTTGCAATAAGAAGGTTTTCCACAAGATGCTCCAGGCTTTCATTGTTACCTTGCGCGAAGGGGTCGAAGCCGCTCTCATCGTCGGCATCACCCTGGCTTATCTGACCAAGATTGGCCGCCCCGAACTGCGCAAGCCCGTCTTTGCCGCCCTGATTTCGGCCTTTGCCGGCAGCATAGGGATTGCCATACTCCTCTCCCGCACCCACTGGAATCAGGACATTTTCGAAGGCTGGATCATGCTGGTCGCCGCCTTCTTCGTCATCACCATGATCATTTTCATGATGAAGACAGGGCGGGCCCTCAAGGGACAGATCGAGGGCAAAGTCGGACTCCTGGCCGGTCGGAATGCGGCTTTCGGCCTCTTTCTCTTCGTCTTTCTGATGGTGCTGCGCGAGGGTGTGGAGACCGTTCTTATCCTGGGCGCGGTGTCGCTGAATTCCACCGAACTGCTCAGCTTTCTGGGCACCTTGTCGGGCGTGATCGTGGCCATCGTATTTGGCGTGATGTTCGTCAAGGGCAGCGTGCGCGTCAATCTGCAGAAATTCTTCCGGGTGACCACTGCCATTCTGTTTTTCGTTGCGGCGCAATTGATCATCTCCGGACTGCACGAGCTCTCTGAAAACGGCGTGCTTCCCTCCTCGCGCAGGGAGATGGCCCTGATCGGCCCCATCGTGCGCAACGACCTGTTCTTCTTCGTGACGATCGTGGCCCTGGCTGCGCTGATGGTGTTGTTCGAGGTCAAGCGGCGGCAGCCTGCTGCCCTTTCCGATTCTCCGGCGGAGCGCCGCAAGGCGCAGTGGAGCGCCCGCCGCGAACGCCTCTGGATGATTTCGGTTTACGCCAGCTCGTTCCTGTTCATCCTCATGGTCACGGCTGAATTTATCTATGCCAAGAGCGTGAGCGCGCTTTCGCCCGCCACCGAAGTAACCTTTCAGAATGGACAGGTGAGCATTCCGCTGACCCAGGTCGGCGACGGCGATCTACATCGCTTCGCGGCCCGGGAAAACGGGACCGAAGTGCGCTTCTGGCTCTACCGGAAGCCCGACGGCAAGGTTGCCACCGTTTTTGACGCCTGCGAGATTTGCGGCGCGGTCGGCTTCTACAAAGGGCCGAACGGAGTGATTTGCAAGAACTGCGCTGCGCCGATCAATGGACAATCGGTGGGCATGACCGGTGGTTGCAACCCGATTCCGCTGCGCGCCGAACAGACCGCCGACGCGGTCATCATCCGGGAGGCCGACGTCGCGGCGGGCGCCCACATTTTCCAACCCTGACCCCATGTTCTTACGCCTACTTTATGAATCCTTCCGGCGGCAGAAGCGCCGCAAACTCCTGGCCGGAGTTGCCATCATGCTGGGCGTGGGCGTGGCCACCGCCATGATTTCCGTCGCCACAGACATCGGCGACAAGATCAGCCGCGAGCTGCGAACCTACGGCGCCAACCTCATCGTTACGCCCCAGGAAGACACGCTGGACGTCGAGATTGGCGGCGTCAACCTCAAGCCTCCCAGCGATGGCGCTTACCTGAACGAAGCCGATCTGCCCAAAATCAAAGGCATGTTCTGGGGCAACAACATCGTGGGCTTCGCACCCATGCTGCCGGTGGGAGTAACTGTTGGCGACGAAAAGAGCTTGACCCTGCTGGGAACATACTTTGCCCGGCACGTTGTATTTGGAAAACAGGACTTCGTCACCGGCGTTCGCACCACGCATCCCTGGTGGAAAGTACAAGGCGCCTGGCCGGACGACAGCTCGGAAGACGTCCTGCTCGGCGATCACCTCGCGGCAAAGCTGAACCGAACGGTTGGACAGGAAATCGAGATTGCGGGCCGTCCCCACCGCGTTGCCGGCCTTCTTTCCACCGGCGGGCCGGAAGATAGTCAGATCGTCGCGCCTCTTCCTCTGGCGCAGGAGATCCTCGGCAAGCCGGGCGCGGTGCGCCGCATCTACGTCAGCGCCCTGACCAAGCCCGAGGATGCCTTCGCCCGCCGCGATCCCAGAAACATGTCGCCCGAGATGTACGACCGCTGGTACTGTTCTCCGTACGCGCAATCCATCGCATTCCAGTTGCAGGAGGCCATCCCGCACTCCCACGCGGAGCAGATTCGCCAGGTGGCCCAAAATGAGGGCACGGTACTTTCTCGTATCCAGGGCCTGATGCTATTGATCACGCTGGCCGCGTTGCTGGCCTCCGCGCTGGCGGTTTCCGCCTCCATGGCGACTGCCGTGCTGGAGCGGCGCAGCGAGGTTGGCTTAATGAAGGCGCTGGGCGCGGGCAATCTGACGGTGGCAGTCCTGTTTTTGGCCGAGTCCACTATGCTCGCCTTGCTGGCGGGATCTGCAGGTTTCACCGGAGGCGCGCTGCTGGCTCGCCAGATCGGACGTTCCATTTTTGCCTCGCAGATCACCATCCAGCCGGTGCTCCTGCCGGTCATCCTGGCTATCGCGGTGCTGGTGACTTTCGCCGGCAGCGCGGCTGCGATCCGGCGGGCGGTAAGGTTTGATCCGGTGTACGCCCTGCGAGGTGACGCTTGAGCTCTTCTCACAGCATCCCCGTCGCCCGCCGCCGCTCGGCCGCGCCCCATACTTCGATGTTCCTGCGCATGTTGGTGCGTGCGGCCGTTCTGCGGCGTGGACGGGCTGTTTCGGCCCTGCTGGCCATGGTTGTGGCTGCCGCCGTGGCTACCGCCATGCTCAACCTCTACGTGGACGTCCAGGCCAAGCTGCGCCGCGAATTTCGCAAATTTGGCGCCAACGTCCTGGTGGTTGCCCGGGACGGCCAGAGCCTGCCTGACGATACCCTGACCACCGTCCGCTCGGCCCTGGGAAGCGGAGGCTTGGCAGTTCCCTTTGCGTACGCTGTTGCCCGCACCGCTGACGGCCATTCGGTCGTCGTCGTAGGCACCGATCTCGAGCAGGTCCAGAAGTTGAATAGCATCTGGTGGAAGGTGACCGGCTGGCCTAAAGCCTCTCACGATGCCCTGGTCGGCACCCGTGCCGCCAGCGTAGTCGGCCTGCCTGGAAAGCCGTTCGATCTCACCTTTCAGGGCCGCGCCATTCGTCTGGACCCCGCCGGAACATTGCAGACCGGCGCCGCCGAAGATAGCCGCATTTACATGTCACTCGCTGATTTTACGCAGTGGACCCAGGTCCCCAATTCGACGATTGAGATCTCGGCCTCAGGCTCAACCGAAGAGGTGAGAGCTGTCGTCCAACGCCTCGCACAAACTCTTCCCGGAGCCGACGTCCACCCCGTGAGGCAGGTGACTGAGGGTGAGGCGAATGTACTGGGCAAGATGCGCTCCACGCTTCTGGTAGCGTCCATTCTCATAATTCTCACCGCCGCGGTATGCGTACTCTCCACCCTGACGGGATGGGTTTCGGATCGCCGCCGCGATTTTGCCCTCATGAAGGCCCTTGGCGCCTCCGGAAGGATGCTGCAAGGGTTCTTCGCGGCCGAGGCCGCCGCCCTGGGCGCGATCGGCGCGACTTTGGGTTTTGCTATTGGAATAGGAGTGGCGATCTGGATTGGCCACGCCAATTTTCATGCCCCGGTGACGCCCCGTCTGAGCGTTCTGCCGGTCGTCCTTCTGGGCGGGATGGTCATCGCCCTGGTCGCCGCGATCCTGCCGATATCTCTGCTGCGGCGGGTCCAACCTGCTACCATCCTGAGGGGAGAATGACATGATCAAGCTCAGCCATGTCAGCCGCCTTTACCCGGCCCGCGCCGAGACCAATGGCGGTGTCATCCGTGCCCTGGATGACATCTCTCTCGAAGTTGTGCCCGGCGAGTGGCTGGCCGTCATGGGACCCTCCGGTTCCGGCAAGTCCACCCTGGTCAACCTGATCGGGTGCCTCGATCGTCCTACGTCGGGCGAAATCTGGCTCGATGGCGAAGATGTGGCCCGGACTTCCACCCAGGATTTGAACCGCTCCCGGGCGGAAAAAGTTGGATTCATCTTCCAGCAGTTCCACCTGATTCCCTACCTCACCGCGCTCGAAAATGTCATGCTGGCCCAGTACTTTCACAGCATGACCGACGAGCAGGAAGCGCTGGCCGCCCTGGCCCATGTAGGTTTGAAAGACCGCGCCGGGCATCTGCCCGCTCACCTTTCCGGCGGGGAGCAGCAGCGGGTGTGCATCGCGCGCGCCCTGATCAACGATCCCAAGATCGTTTTGGCCGACGAACCCACCGGCAATCTGGATGCGGTCAACGAAGAGATCGTCTTGCGCCTGCTGCGCGAACTGCATCGCCAGGGACGCACCATCGTGATGGTCACGCACGACCCGGTGGTTGCGCGTCTGGCCGACCGCCGGATCGAACTTCACCACGGCAAGATTGCCGATCAGGAAGTGTTCGCCATGGCCGACGAGGAGCAGTTCGACGAAGTCCTCGAAGAACTATGGGCAGTCGAAGAGCACGGAGAAATCGCTGAAATCGAGCGCATGGAAGTCCACGGCGCGCTGCCGGTAAGCATCGCAGTCGAGAAGATGACCGCCCTGGGTCTGCTAACCACCAGGCCGCATCCTCCGGAAGCGCACAACCACAAGCCCTTCGTTAACCCGTGCCACGATGCGCTCAAGCCCGCAGGCGTTTCTACCGGCGACGGAAGCATGATCGTGGAATTCACTCCCCGCGGCCGTCTGCGCGCCGCTGACATCATTCGCCGCCATCGCCTGGCCGAGCGCCTCTTCACCGACAGCCTGGCGCTCGACAGCGAATCGGAGATCGAACAGCAGGCCTGCAAGTTCGAACACATTCTTTCGCCCGAAGCCACCGACAAAATCTGCAGCTTCCTCGGTCACCCTCGCACCTGCCCGCACGGCGCCCCCATCCCGCTTGGGCCCTGCTGCGCGCCTAGGCCGGTGGCGAAATTTGAGCTAGACTCCTCTCCAACTTCAATCCGCTAGGGCGTATGGCAGAAACGCGGCGTGAATTCCAACAACTCGCTAGAATGAGATTAAGAGATGCCCGAGCTCTGCTACAGGGCGGAAACTTGGAGGCGGCGTACTACCTGACCGGTCTTGCGGTCGAATGTGCAGTGAAGGCTTGCATCGCGAAGAATACCAGGCGCTATGATTTTCCACCGACCCAAAACGCTCTTCGGGACATTTACTCTCATGACCTGGTTAAGCTTATCGGTGCGGCGAAACTCCAGACAGCGCTCGACGCGGACACTCGGAGAAATATTTCGCTCAACAACAGTTGGGATGTGGTCAAGGATTGGAACATCAACAGTCGATACGCGGTCGGCGGACTTAACGCAAGGGACTTGTATCGGGCGGTTGCAGGCCGGAACGGAGTGATGCAATGGCTACGGCAACGCTGGTAAATAACGACATTGAAATTGGTCGGCGAATTGTCTCCGCACTTGCATTGGCGGAAATACCCGTGACCGTGTATCTCTGGGCATTCGTTCCTCAACTCCAAGAATGGCAGTTCATGATCGCAACTCCTCTGGTCGACACCAAGGGCCCTCTTGCCGCCTACGGGGAGGTGAACAGGGCATTGCAACGGCAAGGTCTATTCGATGATGTGCCCCTCAGGAGGATCTTCCTTAAGAGTCCCAGCGACCGAGTTCTAAAGTCTCTGGAGAAGATCAGCAAGACCGTTCCTCAGGAAGCATTTCGAGTCGTCAATGAGCAGATCGCAGGAACCTTTGTCGAGGATGCCTATGTCTACACTGGATCGATCCACGTGATCAGGCTCGACGAATCAACTCCAGATGCATATTGGATCGTTTACGCCCCGTATCAAGGACGGGGAGGGGCGAAACCCGCAAAGCATTTGGATGGCATCGAAGAAGTAAGGGAATTTCTCGAAAAACGCGCCCATGTCCGAAGAGAGACTCTTGATCCTGCCCTTAAAGAGTTAACTGAGCGCGGAGGCGTGTCAATCCCAAATGTGAAATTGAAGCCTCACGAGCTCAAGCGGCTGGGGTTGGCCTAGAATGCTCGTCAGGCTGGGTAGTCTTGAATACTACCTGATCTTCTTCCACACCACATCCTCATTGTTCCGGCGATCAATCATGGCATCGACCTTCCTGCTAACAGCACGTCGGAACAAACGCCGGCCCTCCACGCCCTTGCGAAAGAATACGTCGCTTGATTCGGGGGCCAACTCTACTTCCGGGCTACTCCCGCGTTGTGCGTACAGCCTGCCGTCGCGGACGGAGACAGTCTGCGTCACTCCGGGCGCCAGTTCGTAGGTTCCCACATATTCGCCGTATTTCTTGCTGTCAGGCCTTGCCGCAGCCGGGTCCTCGTAGTAGCGGAACATTTGACCAGCCACGATCTGCCATCTTCCATTGCGATACATCCAGGTGTCGGTGCCATGATAACGGGCGGTGAGGTCCTGACCGAAAATCGTCTCGCTTTCGTTCAGGTCGTAGGAGAGGATCGCTGTGTCGCCCTGGATGTTGCTTTTGGGATTCCCCAGCTTGATGCTGCCGGAATAGCCAGATGGAAGCGGAGTCACGTCCTTAACCAGGGCAGCTTTGTCCATGGCTCTTCCCTTTTCGTCGAAGTACATGCTGTCGTCGGCGAAATATTTCTGCCAGGGCGCCTGGTCACCGGCAGCCACACCATCGAACATTGCCTGCGTGTTGCGGATGAGTTCGTCCTGCGTGATCGCAGCTTGCTTTCGCGACATGCAGGACGCCGCGAACGCCGTCATCAAGGTAACCAGCAGTACCGTCGTGGAACGGGTCATTAGCTCTTCCTTCGTGTACTTCATGTCCTTTGTGGTTAACGGTTTCGCAAATGATACGCTGAGGTATCCGCTAATCCTAAAAGCGGATTGTCTGCCTAAAAACTCGCCGCGACCGTTATGATGTTTCTTCGCATCCATTCATGACCACCGCGCGGCGACCCTGTATCGGCGTATTTGATTCCGGCTTTGGCGGGCTAACGGTTCTCCGCGAGCTGGTAGCGCTCGCGCCCGACGCCGACTACATCTACTTCGGAGACACGGCGCGCCTTCCCTACGGCTCGAAGTCAGCCGAGACCGTTGCCCGCTACGCCATCGGCGCGGCGCAATATCTTGAACAACACGGCGCCCAGATGTTGGTGATCGCCTGCAACACAGCCACAGCCTTGGCTCTCGACCAGATCACGCAGGCTACCAGCGTTCCCGTGGTCGGGGTGATTGAACCCGGCACGGCGCGTGCCGCTGCCGCCACCCAGACTCGCAGAGTGGTGGTCATCGGAACCGAGGCCACAGTGAGCAGCCATGCCTACGCCAAAGCTCTGCAGGGGCGCGGAATCCAGGCTGCTGAAAAGGCCTGCCCTCTGTTTGTGCCGTTGGTCGAAGAGGGTTGGGCCGAACACGCGGTCGCCGAGCAGGTGGCCCGCATCTATCTCGGCCAGGCCTTCGCTGACGATTTTGAGTCCGCCGACGTCCTGGTGCTGGGGTGTACCCACTATCCCCTGCTCAAACCTCTGCTGCACCGCCTGGTGCCGGGCGGAGTGACCATCGTCGATTCAGCTGACGCCACCGCCCGCGTGGTCAGCCAGTTACTCCGCAAAGGCCTGCCCAAGAGTTCGTCTGAAGCCGAACGCCGTGGAACGCCCCGCCTGAAATTCTTCGTGACTGATTCGGTGGATAAGTTCCGCCGGATGGGGGCGCAATTCCTGGGCAGTCCGATCGAAGACGTCCAGCATGTAGAACTAAAAGAGTAAAAAGCAAAATAGCAGTGCCACCCCAGAAAAAGGCAGTGTCATCCTGAGCGGAGTAGCTGTTTCGCTACGCGAAGCAGCTACGCAGTCGAAGGACCCCTATTGCGGGAATCGGCGTCGTGTGAAGTGACTTTGCTCAGAGAAAGGCCAGCGAACAGAACGGTCAGAGCGGGTATAGGGGCCCTTCGACTCGCCGAGATCGTCCGCAGACGGACGATCTCAACTCGCTCAGGGTGACACGTTCGTTGTAGAAGACTATACAATAAAAACGGCCGCGAAAATTCGCGGCCGCTATCTAAACCAAAAACAAAATCAGTACAGCCGGAAGCTGACTTCCACATTGATCTGCACTGCCACCGGTTTCCCGTCTTTCATCGCCGGCTCGAACTTCCAGGTCTTGACTGCTTCGATGGCTTTCTCGTCCAGTCCCAGACCCAGGCTGCGGGCCACGCGAATATCTCGCGGCCGGCCATCCGGTCCTACCACCAGCCAGAGCACGCAGGTTCCCTGATACTTAGCCTTGCGAGCTTCTTCCGAGTACTCCGGATCAGGCTGATAGATAACCCGCGGCGCGCTCACTCCACCGCCCACACGAAACACTCCGCCGCCAACGCCGCCGCCGCGTCCCTCACCGACGCCGGGCCCTGTGCCTACGCCAACCCCGCCACCCGAGCCTGACCCAATGCCCCCGCCTGAACCGGTTCCATTGGAGGGCGGGCCCGAGGGCAAGTGCGACATCGGGTCACCCAGGTTCGGCAGATTGTTCGAGGCCAGCTTCACCTGCGGTGGAACCACAACCGTGGGCTCGGCCGTCAGCTTGGGATTGTCGTTCCGCACCACCATCATCGGGGGCGTGATCTGTTCCATCGACTGCTTGGGCAATTTGCCTTTGGGGGCCTGGAACTTGTCGCGATCACCACCGCCACCGCCGCCACCGGAGAGCGTCTTCGACGGTTGCAGGGGAGGAATATCGTCGGGAGAAACCAGAGCAATGGTCTCGTGCGGCTTCACAATCTGCTGTACCACTCTTCGACCCAGCAGAGTGATGCCGATGATGGCGGCCACAACCAGCATGTGCACGACGGTCGAGCCCAGCACGCCGTTCTTCTTGTAATCGTAGAAACCCCAAATGTCCTTGACTGGGACGGGCTTCGAAGTCAGCACCAGGGGAGGTAATTTCTTGGGAAAGAAAAAATCGTCCAGGTTCTGAAACAGCGACTTCCACAGCGGCTCTTCGAATGTGCTCTTCGAGAGCAGCAAATTCAGTTCGGGTTCAGCTTCGCTGTGGGGTTTGATCTCGAGTGTTGGCATAGTTGACCCGACTTGGACGCTTTACCCTGGCCCCATCCCTAACCGGTTTGAACGCTCAATCTATCCTATGCTTGATGAGCACATTAGCTGCCAAGTTGCTTTGGAGACGGCGAATACTTTCAGCTCCCGCCGCAAACCCAAATAATCCTGCTACATGTTGTTTAGATGCCAGGTTCAGGCAAACGTTACCCTGGCAAAATTGTACACGCTTCCTGGGCCTTTCCGACAGTGCTTTTGCGGCTGCCAGTTACGCCTCCCACCCCGCTTTGTCGACGCCCGTTCGGGAGCTTCGTCGGCAGGTCAATGGACGTTCGTTCCGCCGCTCCCTATAATGAAAAAAATCAACCATTTGGGAGAAATCAACCGAGTGCCGCTGGAGCTGAAATCCACTATCAATCTGCCTAAGACCGGCTTCCCCATGAAGGCCAACCTGCCCCAAAACGAGCCCAAAGCCCTGGCTCGCTGGCAGGAGATGGGGATCTATCCGCGCATTCGCGAAGCCCGGCGAGGGGCCCCGAGCTATATCCTGCACGACGGCCCGCCCTACGCCAACGGCCCCATTCATCTTGGCCACGCACTAAACAAGTGCCTGAAAGATTTCATTGTCAAATCCAAAACCATGTCTGGATTTGACTCCCCTTACGTCCCGGGATGGGATTGTCACGGCCTGCCCATCGAGATCAAAGTTGATCAGCAGTTGGGTGGAAAAAAACTCCAGATGGAAAAGCTGGAGGTCCGGGAAGCGTGCAGAAAATACGCGCAAAACTTTCTCGATCTGCAGCGCGAGCAGTTCAAACGCATCGGCGTCTTCGGACGCTGGGACGAGCCCTACTCCACCATGACTCCGCAATACGAGTCGGTAGTGCTGGCCACGTTCTACGACTTCCTGGAGAAAGAGTTCGTCTATAAGGGCCTGCGCTCAGTGTACTGGTGCATCTTCGACCGGACTGCCCTGGCCGAAGCCGAGGTCGAATACGAAAACCACACCAGCCCGACGGTCTGGGTAAAGTACGCTCTGGCCGAAGATCCGGCGCGCCTTGATCCTGCACTCGCCGGAAAAAAAGTTTTCACTGTCATCTGGACCACCACACCCTGGACGCTTCCCGCCTCCATGGCCGTGGCCTTTCATCCCGACGCGGAATATGTCGCGCTGGAATCCGGCGGCGAAGTGTACATCGTTGCTCAGCAACTGGCCGGTGAATTTGCCGGCAAGGTGGGACTGAAGGCAACCCAGATTCTCGCCCGCTTCCCCGGTCAGAAACTCGAGTACACCAGGTTTGCGCACCCGTTCCTCGACCGCACCGTGCTCGGAGTGCTCGCCGACTACGTCACCATGGATCAGGGCACCGGCGTGGTGCACACCGCGCCTTCCCACGGCGCAGACGACTTCAACACCGGGGTCAAGTACAAGCTCGACCTGACTACCAACGTGGACGCCGCCGGCGTCATGCACAATGGCCTGCCCGAGTACGACGGCAAGAAAGTTTTTGACGCCAACCAACCCATCCTTGAATTGCTGAAGAAGCGCGGCGTGCTGATGCACTCCGAGAAGCTGGAACACTCGTATCCGCATTGCTGGCGTTGCCACAACCCCATTATCTTTCGCGCCACCGAGCAGTGGTTCATCTCCATGGAAACGCCCATGCCGGGCGGAACGCTGCGCACGCGCGCGCTGGAAGAAATCGAGAAAGTGAAATGGGACCCGGCCTGGGGCGAAGAGCGCATCTCGAACATGATCGCCACCCGCCCCGACTGGTGCATTTCTCGCCAGCGCATCTGGGGCGTACCCATCGCGGTGTTCTTGTGCGAGGGCTGTGGCAAGCCCTTGAACGATCCCGCCCTGAACCGCAAGGTGATCGAACTGTTCGCTCGCGGCGGCGCCGACGCCTGGTACACATCTGCGGCTGACGCTCTGGTCCCGGCAGGAGCTAAATGCGCGAAGTGCGGCAATACGAAGTTCACAAAAGAAACTGACATTCTGGACGTGTGGTTCGAGTCCGGATGCAGCCATGCCGCCGTGCTCGGTCATGAACCCGGCCTGTCCTGGCCCGCCGATCTCTATCTTGAGGGCGGAGACCAGCACCGCGGATGGTTTCATTCTTCCCTGCTCTGCGCCGTCGGCACCCGCAACCAGGCTCCTTATCGTGCCGTGGCCACCAATGGCTGGACCCTCGACGAACAGGGCCGCGCCTTGTCGAAATCGCGCGGCAATGACGTCGATCCTGTGGACATCGCCAACCGCATGGGCGGCGAGATCGTGCGTCTGTGGGTGGCTTCAGTCGATTTTCGTGAAGACGTTGTCGGCTCCGAGCAACTCATGCAGCGCGTCGCGGAAAGCTATCGCAAGATTCGCAACAGCCTGTTCCGTTACGTTCTGAGCAATCTCTACGATTTTGATCCGCAAACGAACGCGGTCAAATTCGATGAGATGGACATCCTCGATCAGTACATGCTGCGCCAGACCGTAGCCATGTCCGCGGATGTGACCCGCTGGTACGACGAGTTCGCCTTTCACAAGATCTATCACCGCATAAATGACTTCTGCGTGGTGGAATTGAGCGCCTTCTACTTCGATGTACTGAAGGACCGCCTCTACACCTCCGCCCCGAACTCACGCGCCCGGCGGGCCGCGCAGACTGCCATCTGGCACATCGGCGAGGCCCTGGTCCGCCTGCTCGCGCCTATCACCAGCTTCACTTGCGACGAAGTATGGCAGTATCTGCCTGCCCTGCCCGATCGTCCGGCCAGTGTGCATCTGGCCACCTTCCCTGGCGCATCTGACATTCTGGGCGGTCCGGTTCCCGCCGATGACCCTAAGCAACGGGAAGACTGGAGCACGTTGCTGGCGGTCCGCACCGAGGTATTGAAGGCGCTCGAGGAGGCCCGGCAAAGCAAGCTGATCGGCGGCGCCAACCTCGAGGCACAGGTCACGGTGACGGCGTCCGAACCGGTGTTCTCGGTCTTGTCTCGCTACCAGGACCGCCTGCGCTATCTGTTCATCGTGTCGGTGGTTACGCTGGTTCGAGGCGAGTCAGGCAACGGTACGGGCGGAGTGAGCGTCCAGGTGAGCAAGGCCGACGGCAGGAAGTGCGAACGTTGCTGGAACTACTCCGTCCACGTGGGCGAGGATAGCGTCTATCCCACGGTATGCGAGCGCTGCAGTGCGGTGCTGAAAGAGATTGGCGGCTGAACCCGGACTCCGGTCGGGGGGATCGGAGCCGCTTTCTTTTGAAAAGATCCGAATGACAACTCATGCCACGCGAGGCTTCCACTTCCTGATTGCCGTCCTGGTGATCGTTCTTGACCGGGCGGCCAAGTGGGCGGTAACGAAAAACATTTCCCTGCATGACAACATTCAGGTGATCCCAGGATTCTTCCGCCTCACCCACGTGGAGAATCGCGGCGCCGCCTTCGGCATCTTTGCCGACTCGCCTTCGGAATGGAAGATTGCAGCCCTGGTCACGTTCTCGATCGTGGCCCTCGCCATCGTCTCCGTTCTGCTCTGGCGCAACAGCCACTCCATGCACACCACAGGAATCGGATTGGCGTTGATTCTTGGAGGCGCGGTGGGCAATCTCTGGGACCGCTTGCTGAGCGGCCGGGTGGTTGATTTTCTGCTGTTCTATGTCGGCCCGTACCAATGGCCGGCGTTCAACGTGGCCGATAGCGCCATTGTGATCGGCGCCGGACTACTGGTAATCGAGATCCTCTTCGGGAAATCTTCGTCCCCTGCAAAATCGGCCTAAAAAAGCTTAACCGCAAAGGTCGCAAAGAAAAGCCGCGAAGGTCGCCAGGAATTTCTTAGCGTCCTTTGCGGCAGTTCCTTCGCGCACTTTTCGGTCTAGGCGTTTCCTGTAAGCTACGCCGATTTCTTTTGTTCCATCTGGGAGTAAAACTCCTGCGCCCCCTGTTCCATTTCCTGCTCCGTCAGATCGGCCACGTGTGTGGCTACTGTCCAGGCGTGGCCGAAGGGATCCACGAAGTGGCCCAGGCGGTCACCCCAGAACATGTCATTCACCCCACCCGAGGCCTTGCCGCCGGCGTCCACTGCCCGTTTGAAGACCTCGTCCACGTTAGGCACATAAAGATAAAGTGCCCCAGTATACGCACCCGCGGATTGCGGCGACTTGCCCCCCATGCCGGGGATTTCATCCGACAGGAAAATGATCGAATCGCCGATTCTTATTTCAGCATGAATGATTTTTCCGCCCGGACCCGGCATCCGCATGCGTTCCTCGGCGCCGAATGCTTTCTTGTAGAACTCGATCGCCTTCGCGGCCTCGTGAACGACCAGGGACGGGGTTGCGGTGTGGAAGCCTTCAGGAACTGGTTTAACATTAGCTGGCATTAGATTGTCTCCTTTGCATTTGTTACATCCGCTGGATTAAAGAGCGAGTCTGTAGTATTCGCACTCTGGTCATCTTAATCCTCGCTTGCCTGTGCGGAATAACAAAAGATTGTAAAAAAGTCGTAATCGGCAGGCCGGGAAACTCATGGCAGCGCCCTTAACCGCCAACTCAAGGGCCCGCCCTGTTTGCACTGGCCGCCCCTGACTCACCCGGCGAAAATAGCTGCCCCTGACCGGAATTTCTCCTTTCCCATAGGCCGATTTGGTTCGCGTCCTCAGACTCTTTTTCGATTCTCCACTGCACTCTCAAGAGCGAGCCTGCCAAGGGCGAGCCGATCAGAGCAGCGCTGCCATTTCACCTTCTTCACGCCCGGCAGACCGGCGAAGGAATGTGATCTGCCGGGCGCAAGAATTCAGGCTGCCTTGCGAGCTTGTTGAACCGACCTTAGAAACTTCAGCAGGTCGGCGTTGACTTCATCCTGGTGTGTGGCTGTGAGGCCGTGCGGCCTGCCTGGATAGTAAATTTCCTGCGCGCCCTTGATGAGCCTGGCCGATTTCTTGGCTGAATCTTTGATTGGAACGACCTGGTCGTCCTCACCGTGCATGACCAGTGTGGGCACGTCGAACTTCCTGAGGTCCTCGGTGAAGTCGGTCTCGGAAAACGCCTTGATGCTGTCGTAGCTGTTCTCGAGACCGCTCTGCATGCTCCATAGCCAGAACTGGTCCAGCATTCCCTGCGAGACCTTCGCACCTTGCCGATTGGCGCCATAGAACATTACGGCAAAGTCTTTGTAGAACTGCGAACGGTCTTTGGCAAGACCGCTGCGCAATCCGTCAAACACTTCGATCGGAATCCCTTCGGGATTGGTAGCAGACTTCACCAGGATTGGGGGCACAGCGGCGATCAGGATAGCCGCGGCTACCCTCTTCGTGCCGTGACGTCCGATGTAGCGCGCTACTTCGCCTCCGCCGGTGGAGTGACCCACCAGAGTGGCATCCATGAGATCAAGCGCCTCAATGACCGCTGCCAGATCGTCGGCGTACCCATTCATGTCGTTCCCCGACCGAGCCTGGCTCGAGCGGCCATGGCCACGCCGGTCGTGCGCCACCACGCGGAAACCATTCTGGGCGAGGAACAGCATTTGTCCGTCCCATGCATCGGAACTCAGCGGCCATCCGTGTGAGAAGGTTACGACCGGTCCCTTGCCCCAGTCTTTGTAGTAGATTGTCGTGCCGTCTCTTACCGTAATCGTGCTCATATAAATTTCTCCTTAAGTTTGTGCGAGCAGAAGCACTCGCAGTTTCATGTTTTAGTTGGCGGGCACCAGTATCGGAGCGCCTTTGTTCTTCACAAAGAACACGACGAACTTCGCGGGTTTGGTTTGGCTTGCGTTTCGCCCAACGACGTGGACATCATCCGGGCCTTCGTAGAAGGTCTGACCAGGTGTCAGAGTCGTTTCCTTTCCGCCTCTCACCTGCATCACAATCGAGCCTTCCAGCACATAAATAAACGCGTGTGCATTGTGACGATGTATGGGGTCCGAACTGCCCGGCGGATATTCCACGGTGACCATCAGACCTTCTTTGCCGGGAAGGTTTGTCAGGTCTTTCGACAGGAGCTCCGTTACCTTAGCCTCCTGTGCCAGCAGAGCGCTGGATGCGAAACAGGCCAGCACCAAAATCAGTTTTGTGAACGTCATACATCAACCTTTCGAGATCGACGCCAGTCAAGACCGTCGTGTGTTAGAGACAGTCGACGGCCGGTGTACCTTCCCATACCCGCCACCTGTAGCGTCCACGGTGGCGATATCAGCTAGCTTTTTTATGAGTCTCTTTCTCCTTGGCCACCACTGCGATGCCCGTGGACTGAGCATGCGCACTCGGGACTTGTGCTGCGGGCTGAGTGAGCCAGGTTTCGAATCGGGTCTCGCCGAGTCGTGCGTTATTGCCCGGAACCAGTGTTCTCTCGCTGATTTTCGCTCCAGAGTAAAGCGCGTTCGGGTCAGCGATAACTTCGCGGGGATCATTGAGCGAGGCCAGGCGCCGCCGGACTAGTTCATCCACGCGAAACTGTTCCGGACCTCCAATTTCGACGATGTCATTTACCGGCTGACCTACTGCAACCCTGCCCACGCCACTTGCGACATCGTCGGCCGCCATCGGCTGGAAAAGCACAGGAGGCAAATGCACCTTGTCGCCAACCATGGAAATATCGGCAAGGCCCTTGAGGAACTCGAAGAACTGCGTCGCATGCACGATGGAGTAAGGGATGGAAGATTCTTTGATCAACTTCTCCTGAGCAATCTTCGCGCGGAAGTAACCACTTTCGGCCAGCCGGTCGGTTCCCACAACCGATAACGCAACGTGATGTCCTACCCTTGCGGCCGCTTCATAGGTGAGGAGGTTGCGGGTTGATGTCTCAAAGAACTTCAGCACTGCTGCGTCCTCCCAGGAGGGAGAGTTTGATACGTCAACGACTACCGAGGCGCCTTTCAGCACTTCGGCCAGTCCTTCGCCCGTGAGGGTGTTGACGCCTGTGTTGGGCGCTGCCGCCACAGCTTCGTGTCCGTGCTCACGCAGCTTGTTGACGAGCTTTGATCCGATGAGTCCAGTACCGCCGATGACTACGATTTTCATATTTATCTCCTTCGTTATCTTGAGATCTTTTGCCTTCTTCATTCAAAGCGTGGCTGGTATGTGGTATCCGACTGCCTTTGTTCAGAACTGCAGCAATCCAAATCGGCTCAATGGTTGTGGTTTGGGAGCGATCATGCCGGGCGAGATCTTGGCATACATTCGCGCCACTAAACTGCGGGGTTGGTAGCAACCGCAGACCTCAACACCTCGGTTGAAACCTCACTCACGACCCCTACACCTACACGCCTTTGCACTGCAATACAGGGTTTACCGTATTGAGAGGCAGGGGGGATTTCAAGCTTGGACCGGCTTAAAGTTAGCGTTTCTTGGGCCGAGCCCTACCTAGCCTTAGGAAAATGCTCACTCTGGCCGGGGCGGAAGAGGGATGCTCAAAGACTTACGCGGTCTGAACTTTGCCGCGCTGCGGTTTCTCGGAGGGCTCGGGATCCTACGGCGCTCCGTATAGCTGCCGGTACACGTTGGCGTTGCGCAGAATGGCCTGCACGTACTCCCGGGTCTCGGTAAACGGGATGGATTCGACAAACTCCTGGGGATCGCGATATTTACCCTGTCCCAGCCAGTCATCCACCCGGTTCGACCCAGCGTTATAGGCGGCCAGAGCGTATTCGAAGGTGCCGAACTTGTCCACCATCTCGCGGAAGTAGCGCGTGCCCAGCTGCAGATTGATCTCGGGCGTAAATAATTGCGACGAGGAAAAATGCCGCAGCTTTTCCTGCCTGGCGACCGAGCTGCCTACCTTGGGCAGCAGCTGCATAAGTCCCAGTGCATTGGCTCGAGATACGGCGCCGGGATTGAACTCCGACTCCTGCCGGATCAGGGACGCCACCAGGTAGGGATCGAGCGCGTTCTGCGAGGAGAACTTCTTCAGGTCGGGCCAGTACGGTTTGGGAAAAAGCGCCTCCCAATAAGGACGCGGCAGGGTGGGCAAGTCCACCGCGAAATAATTGGGCACGGCGCGCTTGAATACCTGGATGGCCCCGTCATAGCGTCCCGCATCTTCGTAGAGCTTTGCGGTCGCGGCCGCCACCCAGTTCCCCTTGTCTTCCTCTCCCGCGGCCTGCAGTTCACGCACGGCAAGGTCCACTAGTGCGCCGTTCTCCAGCACTTGCGCCTTCTGATAACGCAAGTTGTCGGTGGGCGGGTCGCCGGCGGTCACGTTCGTTCCCGTGCTGATGGCAGGGACTCGGTCCAGCAAGGCATATTGCTGCGGACTCTCGGCCGGCTTGATTTCCCGCAGGCGGCGGCGGGCCAGCTCGCCGTAATAGAAATTTCGGAAGCGCTCCGAAATCTTCTGGTAATAGGCGCGCGCCATGGCGGGATCGTTGTCTTCTTCCGCCAGGCGACCGCGCCAGTACAGCGCCGCGGGGACCTCCGCCGAGGTAGGGTAGAGGCCGATTTGCTGCTCGAATCCCGTCTTGGCCTCGGCCGTCCGGCCCTGGCGCAGGCTCAACCAGGCCACCTTCCAGTGCGCGTAGGAAGCCCGGCCGGCATTGGGAAAGCGCTGCTCCAACTCCCGATAAGCATCAATTGCCTTGTCGTAGTCGGGCTTCAGCAGATAGTAATTGCCCTGCGCAAGCAGGGCCTGCTGCAGCCAGAAACTGGTGGGCGCGGCCTGCCGCAGCTGGGCCACGTACTGCAGGAAGCCAGGCTCGTCATTGTCGGAACGAGCTATCTCCGCCAGGTTGAAAATGCGTTGAATGTTGATTTCAGTCCCGGCCGGGCTCTCCATGGCGTCCAGAACTTTCTTTGCTTCCTTGTCGTCGCCGGAGCGCCGCAAAGCCACGGCCAGCGCCATTTGGATCTCGGGACGGTCGGCCGGACTCACCACGCTCAGCAAGTCGCGATATTCGGCGGCCGCGTCGCTGAATCGTCTGCCCCGCACCAGAAGATCGGCGCGGGTTCGGAGTCCGTTCAAGCCCACGGGTGGCAACTTGGTGGTCGAAGCCAACTGTTTCAGTTCGACATCAGCCTGGCCGGATTCCTCACTCAGCGGCATGGTGACGTACAGGTTGCGTAAAATCTCAGCTGCTTTCGCCGGCTCCCCGGCTGCGGCATAGGCCCTTCCCAGCGCTAACTCCAGATCGGCTCGCGGTGGCTGCCGGTCCTTTTCCAGAACGGCAATCGCATCCTTCGCGCGGTTTTGTGCCAGCAGCGCACTGCCGTACAGCACAGCGGCATCGCGCAGCAGCAGCGACTCCGGGTACTCCTTCTCGAAATCAGCCAGCGTGCTGACAGCCTCGGCCGCTTTGCCGCCTTGAAAGTAGGCGGTGCCCAGGTAAAAGTTGACGTAATCTCCCAGGTCTCCCGCGCCAGGTTTGGCGCGGCTCAGGGGGTCCACGGCCCTGACGTAATCCTTATCGAGGACATGCGCATATCCCAACACCAGCCAGGCCAGGGCACCCGCATCCTCGTGAGTGTGGCGCCGCGCATAGGCTTCGACTCCAGCGTAGGCAGCGGGGGTCCGGTCCTGCAGCAACTGGCGCGCCATTGGCTTCAAGCTGGTTGAGGCCACGAAAGCGGCGTGCATTCGCTGCGACCGAGGCGTGGGATGGCTGCGCCGCCTGGTCACCACTTTGCCATGCTTCTTTTTGGACGGCTGGCTCTTGGGCGCTTGGACTTTCTTGCTGGAAGATTGCGCGGCAGCGGCTACGGCGACGGGGGCCAGAGCGAAGCACGCCACGGCCACGATCAAAGAACCTCTAATCAGTATCGACTGCCCAGGGTGAAGGACCACTATGATTAATTTCGCCGAAAATTGGCGCCCATGACGGAAGTGTCATCTTCGGCCAGGCTGCGAACCAGTTCCTGGCTGAAGTAATCGGCTCCGCCAGCGGCCGTGTTGCCATACCGCTTTTGATACGTGATCCGGCTCTTCTCGATGTCTTCCTTGAGCCGGTCATACAAATCGTGGTTCTTGCGTCCCTCGGAAACTTTCACCTGGTTGTACAGCTTGATCTCATCCACCAGCAGGCGAGCAAAGCGATGCGCCTTGCGATGGACATCGGCGTCCTCGGGCGAAAGATTTGCAAAAGCATCGGTCGCGGGGGCGGCGGCAGCGGCTGCCGCCGTGACCACCGGCTCGGCTTGCGCCACCGCGACAAGTTGTTCGACCACTGCGGGCAAAGGCGCAACCGGCTCGGGATCGGGAGCAAGGTGTTTTGGAGCGTGCGCCGCAAATGGATCGGAGTGCGCGGGAGTGCTGGGCGCCGGTGGAGCGCTTTCGGTTTTGTCGCTCGCCGCCTCGGCGGACTCCTCTTTCTGCGCCTGTTTGCGCAGCGATGCCACTTCCAGCCAGGCGCTGGTCGCCAGCACCAGCAATTCCACCGCGGCGGCGTCCAGTTTTCCCGCCCCGTCAGCGCCGGCATCGGCATAAACCAGCGCTGCTACCTTCTCCTTCAAGAGCAGAGGCAGCACCAGCACCTGGTCATCGGCCGGAGCTCCGAATTTCGCCACAAATTCCGGATCGATGTCGCGAGTCGCCCCGCTGAACGGCATGCGTGACCGCAAGGCTTGTTCCGGCACTCCCGTGGTCACGTTGAGAGCGAAGTCCTTGATGGCGTCGTCGCCTTCCTTGTCGAAACCGCGTCCCTGCCAGCCTGTGGCAGCGCCTGCCTTGACCACGAATAGCGCCCCGCGCCCGCTGTAGCGCACGGTACTGTCCAGCAGGGTGCGCAAGATCTCCCGTTGCGTCGTGCCCGACTGGATGGCGGAAATCGCTTTCAGCAAATTGGCCGCTCCCCCTTCTCCCGCAACGCTGGCGGTCGCCACTCCCGGCGCTTGCGGCAACTGCTCCATGACCCGGCGGACCAATTCCTCCCGTAACTGCGGGACGTGGCTGTCCAGGACCTGGGACACCACTTTTTCCACGATTTGTTCCACTCCGGTTCTCTCCGCCATGGTCAGGTCAGCCGTTTGGCCGCTGGATCCGGCTTTTTTGCCCTTCATCTTGGTTAAACCTTAGATTATAGGGTCACTTGCCCGGTGTTTTCCGGTCACCTAAGGACGTGTTCTACTGCGGAATGGCCGCTGCTTGGAATTTATCGCAAACCGGCCAGCCATAGATACGTCAAAACAAACAAGACGAAACTTGGGTTACCAAGTAAAATAACATTTCGGTCGCCACTCGCAGGGCGCGAAAATTGTTGCATCGGAAGGTAGATGACAGCCATCCAACCAAATGTAAGTGAGCCGGTCAGCGATGAGCTGAAGCTGGTTCAGGCCGCCAAGGGCGGAGACGTAAGCTCGTTCGAGGAACTGGTCCGGCGTTACGACCGGAATGTGTTTCGCATTGCGCAGCACATCACGCAGAACCGCGAAGACGCGGAAGATGTGGTGCAGGATGCGTTCCTCAAGGCTTACACCAATCTGAAACAGTTCCAGGGCCAGTCGAAGTTTTACACCTGGCTGGTACGCATCGCGGTCAACGAAGCGCTGATGAAGTTGCGGCGTCGTCGTCCCGAGCGCATGGTTTCGCTGGACGAAGATGTCAAGACCGAAGAGGATTCAGTTCCGCGCGAAGTCGCGGATTGGAGTCCGAACCCGGAGCAGCAGTACAACCAGGCCGAGCTCAAGGAAATTCTGAGCAAGACGATTCAGGGTCTTCCCCCCAGCTTCCGCACGGTTTTTGTTCTGCGGGATGTGGAAGGGCTTTCGACCGAAGAAACGGCAGACGCGCTGGAACTAAGCATTCCTGCCGTCAAGTCGCGGTTGCTGCGGGCGCGGTTGCAGTTACGGGAACGGCTCAGCCGTTACTTTCAGAAACGTGAGAGCGGAGATGGCAAACAGTGAAGTGCGCTGAATTCCTGCAGGAACTGACAAACTACCTGGACGGGGTCCTTGACGACCGAACCAAGGCTGAACTGGAAGATCATTTGGCTTGGTGCCACAACTGCTACGTAGTTTGCGATACCACCAAGAAGACCATCGAAATTTACCGCGACTCCCAGCTCTACGAACTGCCTGACGATCTGCGCAACCGCCTGCGCTCCGCCATAGTGGCCAAGTGTGAGGCTCATAAGAAGACCGGCCCGCGCGAAGCCTGAACCATTTTCCCGAAGGGGCATCTCGCCTCTGGCTAGAGCTAACTCTCTCATTTGCCATATACTTCCGGATCCCTGGACTGGCATCGCTGGCCCACGCCGTTATCCCGGGTCGAAACCTTTTTGAATCAGATTGAATCTAAGTAAGAGTTAACCGGTTGGTTGGCCCGGCGGTTGCGGGCGGTTGGTTGGGGAGGCAGTATGATCGCGGAATTCATAGACGCCGTCTTCGGTTGCAAACATCCTCATTACAGTTTTCCTATCTCGGTCAGGCCCACCGCGCGCCGTAATGCGGCCGCCAAGCTGACTGGCACCTATGTGGCATGTCTGGATTGCGGCAAGGAATTTCCCTACGACTGGCGAGAGATGAAGGTCATCGATTCCCCCGCCGAACAGCGCCACTACGTCGCCTCACTGGCCCACAAAGCGGCTGCCTGAACGCTGTCCATGGTTCCCGGTGTAGGCCGCGAGTTCTCGCGGCCTTTTTCTTTGCGCGAATCCCCACGTAGGCCCGGACGCCCCCGTCCGGGCGGGCGAGCAAAGCTCGCCTTGGGGTTTTCCTTTCAACCTCGAAAAACCAGGCCGGGCGCTGCCCGGCTGGGCAGGTAAGGGCACCGCCTATTCGAATCGACAAATAAAAGCCGGCGGCCGCAGCCGCCGGTGTGGGCATAGTCGGACTGTATCAGTTGCTGCTGTCATCCCGCCGCTTCAGCGTAGGACGGTCATCATCATTTCCTTTGTCGTCGCTGCCATTCTTGTCGGTCGTCGACGTTCGCCGCAAACTGGGCCGGTTCTTGTCTTCCTTATTGTCCAGAATCTTGTGCCGGTTCTCAATCGTCGCCAACCGTGCCTTCACGTCGTCAAACTCCGACGTTGAAACTACGTACTGGGCTCGCGCCGGCAGAATGCTTGCAATTTCTTCCTGTGACTTCTCAATCCGGTCCGGTGTCTGGGGATGCGTTGAGAATGCCTTGGCCAGACTTCCCGGCTTCTTCTTTTCCTGTGCCTGCACCTTTTCAAAGAAGCTGATGAACGCCTGGGGATCGTATCCCGACTTGTACATATACTGCAGTCCAAGGTAGTCAGCCTCGGCCTCAAAACCGCGCGAGAAATGCAGGAAGGTCAGCGGCAGCGCCAGACCAGCGGCCTCGTAGCCGGCATACCCGATCGCTCCACCGACGAAAATCAGCGGGATCGAAGCCATTTGCATTAGATTGCCACGGGTATTTTCGCGCGCCGCATGGCAGGCCGCGACGTGCGCAATTTCGTGCGCCATCACTCCCGCCAGCTCGGCTTCTTCATCGGCCGCCAGGATCAGTCCGGAATTCACGTAGAAAAATCCGCCGGGCAGGGCGAACGCATTGATCTCGTCGGAGTCAATGACCTTGATCGTAAACGGGACCTGGGAATCGGAGTTGCGCACCAGGTTCTGTCCCACCCGGTTCACATATTCCGTAACCACCGGATCCTGGATCAGCTTGACGCTCGATTCCACCTGCTGGGCATATGCCTTGCCCATGGCTATCTGCTTCTCCACCCCGTACCAGTTGCCCATGCCGGTCTTGCAACCTACGTTGCGGTTGCCAATGGCATCGACGTCTTCCTTGCCGCCGTCATGTTTGACCTTCTCCGGGTCTGCAGCCTGTACTGGCGCCGGCGCGGTGCTCTTGGCAGCGCTGTCAGGGGTGCTCTGGTCTGGTGCAGCGGCTCCGCCCTTGTCCTGCGCCGAACTTCGCGGCGCCGCATAACTCAGGGTTAACAACACAACCGACAGTGCTAAGAGCCGTAACTTCATGATGGACTCCTGTATTCCGTTCCCGCCGCCCAGAACTCTTGCTGCATTATACGCCCGGGCGGCGACACCGATTCCTGGGATTTACCTATCTATAGAGTTGGACGCAGGATTCGGCGGCGGGGTTACCCGGCCCCACGATTGCTGCAGTTTCGTGCTCTAAACCCGACTCCTCCGCCGAGCCTTCAGCGAGGATGCTCAGGGCCTCGCCAGGATGTCAAATTCCACCCGTAGTTCGTTTTTTACCTTCACCGCCCCACCTCCAACGCTGATCGGTTCGATTCCGAAGTCCCTTTGTTTCAACTCTGCCGCACCCTGATAGTGGCCGTTTTGCCTCTGGACTGTCAGCTTTACCGGATGGGTCTGGCCGTGCAGCGTCAGGTCGCCCGCCACCCTCCAGCGGCCTTCGCCTGCCGGTTCGACCGCAGATGAACGGAAGCGTATTTCGGGAAACTGGCGGCTGTCCAGCACCTTTGGACCGAGCATCGTCTCCTGTATCTCGGCCCGGTCCTTCTCCGAAACGTCCTTGTCCCTGACCCGCATCTGCCGCGCATCCACGGTCAGATCGACGGAGCGATTGCTCTCGCTGAATCTTCCCTGCTGGATGGGAGCACTGATTTCGTGCTCATGTCCGAAGGCTGAAAACAGCCCCGACTTGAACACCCGCACCGTCATCGCCGACTTCTGGACAGTCGATTTCCCTGGGCGCGGACGCGTCCGCAGCCCATAGCGAGCCGGGCAAAACCACCACTGCAACCCACAGCGCAAACCCGGCTTGAGTCGTCATCTTCCCTCTCTGATGTCGCCCGTGTGGAGCGGACACTCCTGTCCGCTGCTTTTGACTTTAGTTTTTGTCAGGCCCTTTCGATCTTCTGGTCGCAGAAAGCACCAAAAGATCAACTTCAACGACGTCGGATAAGAGTGTCCGACCACACCCCGAGACTTGGTAGAATTCTCTTCCCTAGGATGCGGTTGCAAGGACTGTCGCATGAGTGAAAACGAAGATGAACGCTATGCGCCGGGTTGGCCAGGCATTGCGCCGCGCTGGACCTCGAGCGCCAAAACCGGCGTGGGCACCGCGCTCAACCTCCACAGCCGGGTATGGTTCACCCTCAGCCACGGCATCCTGAACGAAGTTTACTACCCGCGAGTGGACCAGGCCTGCACCCGCGACCAGGGGCTCATTGTCACCGACGGTTCCAGCTACTTCTCCGAAGAAAAGCGCCACTGCAGGTTTGAAAACCACCCTATCCAGCCCGGTGTTCCCGTTTACCAATTGACGAATACGGAATTGCAGGGCCGCTACCGGATCGAGAAGGAAGTCTTTTCCGATCCCTACCGCAACGTGGTGCTGCAGAGAGTGCGGTTCTTCCCCCTGCAGGGCACGCTTGCCGATTATCGGCTGTACGCGCTGCTGGCGCCCCACCTGGCGAACTGCGGCCGGGAAAATACGGGCTGGGTCGGTGAATACAAAGGAACGCCCACCCTGTTTGCTCACCGCAATGGATTCGCCCTGGCCTTTGCTTGCTCTGCTCCTTGGCGGAAGATGGCGGCGGGTTTCGCCGGAATCTCTGATGGATGGCAGGACCTCTCGCAGCACTACCAACTCACCTGGGACTACACGCGCGCAGAAAATGGAAATGTCGCACTCACTGGCGAGATCGACCTGGCCGGCTGTAACGGGGAGTTCACCCTGGCGCTGGGCTTCGGTGGCATCTGGTCCGAGGCGGGACAAGAGGCACGCTCCACTTTGCTCGAGCCCTACAACGAGCTGCGCCAGCACTACGTCTGGCACTGGCAGAATTGGCATGACAACCTTTTGAAACTGGACGAACCTCGCCGTGAGGTTGACCTGTATCGCCCCAGTATGGCCGTGCTGCGCTCGCATGAGTCCAAGGATTTTCTGGGAGGCGTAATCGCCAGCCTGTCCATTCCCTGGGGGTTCAACAAAGGCGACGAAGATCTGGGCGGATACCATCTGGTGTGGCCCCGGGACCTGGTAGAAACTGCGTTTGGTTTCCTGGCCGCGGGCGCCGAACCCGACGCCCTGCGCGTCCTGCGCTATCTGGAAGTCACTCAGGAGACACAGGGAAACTGGGCGCAGAATATGTGGCTGGACGGCCGTCCGTACTGGGATGGGAGGCAGATGGACGAAGCCGCCTTTCCCATTCTCCTGGTGGATATGCTGCGCCGCCTCTCTCCCTTTGTTCTGGGCGATCTGCAACGTTGGTGGGCGATGGTCAGCCGCGCCGCCGGATACATCATTCGCAACGGTCCTGTGACCCAGCAGGACCGCTGGGAGGAGGATGCGGGTTATTCGCCGTTTACCCTGGCGGTGGAAATATCGGGACTGCTCGCGGCCGCCGACCTGGCCGATGCGGTGGATCAAGGAGACATCGCGAACCATCTCCGCGAAACTGCAGATTACTGGAATGACAACATCGAGCGCTGGACCTACGCCCAGAATAGCGATCTGGCCCGCCAACTCGGCGTTGCAGGCTACTACGTGCGGATCGCGCCGCCGGACTTCGACTGTGCGGCGTCGCCCCTGGAGGGCTACGTCCCCATCAAGAACCGCCCACCGGGGCAGAGCGAATTACCCGCCGTGCACCTGATCAGTCCCGACTCCCTGGCCCTGGTGCGCTTCGGATTGCGGGCGCCCGATGATCCGCGAATCCTGAACACCCTGAAAGTGATCGATGCCCTGCTCAAGGTGAACCTGCCCCAGGGCCCCTGCTGGTACCGCTACAACGGCGACGGCTACGGCGAACATGAAGACGGCTCACCCTTCGACGGCACCGGTATCGGGCGGCCCTGGCCTTTGCTGGCGGGCGAGCGGGCGCACTATGAACTGGCGGCGGGGCGTCCCCAGGTCGCCGAGGATTTGCTCAAGGTCATGGAACTCTCAACCGAGGGCGGCCGCCTGATTCCCGAGCAGGTATGGGATGCGGACGATATCCCCGCCCTTGAACTGTTTCGCGGAAAACCATCGGGCTCGGCCTGTCCGCTGGTCTGGGCACACTCCGAATACATCAAGCTGCGCAGATCGTTGCGTGACCGCAAAATATTTGATCAGCCGCCGCAGCCGGTGCAGCGCTATCAGGTGGAACGCCAGAAATCCTCGTTCTGCGAATGGCGTTTCAATAACAAATGCCGCACCATTCCCAGAGGAAAGAAACTTCGCCTGCTGGTGCCCGCGCCCGCTATGGTGCACTGGAGCTTCGATGGATGGCACACTTCGCAGGACACCAACACCCGCGACCCGCTGGGAGTTTTCGTGGCGGACTTGCCCTCTGACCCACTCGCGGTGGGACGCGAGATTGTTTTCACTTTGTACTGGCCCCAAGAACAACGCTGGGAAGGAACGAATTACACCGTAGTCGTCGAGTAACTGATAGCAGTGTGGGTCGGACACTCCTGTCCGACGCTTTTGACTTTAGGTTCTTGTTGTGAGGTGCTGTAGCAGTCGCTTCACTGACTTGTCATGAAAGTCCAAGTCAACGGCGTCGGACAGGAGTGTCCGACCCACACACCCACACCCACACGAGCATCATTCACTCCAACTGCTGCGCAGGATGTTCGAGTACAACGCACCCGCGCAAACCGCGGAAACCGTCAGCAGGCCAATCCCTTCCCAGAAGGGCCCCAGCAGCACGTGCCCCAACCCGAACAGGGCCATGTAAACCATGAAACAGCCGAGGACCCACGAAAGCAGGTTCTGTCCCAGGTCCCGGCTCTGGGGCACCTCGGAGGCAAGAGCAGCAATCGGCCTCCACCCGGTAATTTGCGGACGGACACTGCGGTAAAACTTGAGCAGTATTTCCTGTGGCTCGGGCTTGGTGGCGAAAGTGACAACCAGCCAGACCAGCGTAGTCACGCCGGTGACGAGCAGGGCCCGCATCGCGGTATCGACGGCCGAGCCAGTGGGATGAAAAGTGGTGAACCGCAAGCCCAGGCTCATGAATAGGGCCGATGTCATCGCAGAGATTTCGCTCCAGGCATTGATCCGCCACCAGTACCAACGCAGCAGGTAAACCGCGCCGGTCCCCGCGCCGGTCTCGAGCACGATCTTCCAGCCTTCACCCACCGACTGCAGCAGCGCCGCCACCAGGGCCGAGGCGATCACCAGCAGCACCGTGACCAGCCGTGAGGCCACGACGTAATGATTCTCGCTGGCCTGGCGCTTGATGAAGCGGCGATAGAAATCCGACACCAGGTAGGACGCGCCCCAGTTAAGCTGCGTCGCGATGGTGGACATGAACGCGGCCATGAATCCGGCAATCACGATGCCGCGCAGCGCCGGCGGCACATGTTGGCTCACCACCAGCATGTATCCCGTTTCCGGATGCTCCAGGTGGGGATACAAAACAATCGCCGCCAGGGCAGTCAGGATCCAGGGCCAGGGACGCAAGGCGTAGTGCGCCACGTTGAACCAGAGCACCGAAAGCAAACCGTTGCGTTCGTCCTTGGCGCTGAAGATGCGCTGTGCAATGTATCCGCCGCCGCCCGGCTCCGCTCCCGGATACCAGAACGCCCACCATTGCACCCCAATGTTCACCAGGAAGGCCAACACCGGAAGCACCCAGATGGCTTCCTGCGTCAAGGGTCGGGACAAGTCAGGAAAAAATGCGGCCGCATCTCCCGCACCAGGCCCTGCGGCCGCCTTCATTTCGGCCAGACGGGCCAGCAGCCTGCTCATGCCGCCAGCCGCAGCAACCGCATACCAGGCCACTCCGATTACGATCGCCATCTTGAGCGCGAACTGAAACAGATCAGTCCACAGCACGCCCCAAAGCCCGCCCAGCGCAACGTAGAGACCCGTGAACGGAATCAGAAACAGGACACAGATGGCCAGCGCCTTGCCGTCGCTCACACCGAGAGTCACTGCCACGATGCTGGTCATGGCCTTGGTCACCCAGCCCAGGATCAGGCAGTTCATCAGCAGGCCGAGGTAAACCGCGCGGAAGCCGCGGAGGAATGCGGCGGGCTTTCCGCTATAGCGCATCTCGGCGAACTGCACGTCAGTCAGAAGCCCGGAGCGGCGCCACAAGCGGGCAAACAGAAACACCGTCATCATGCCGGAAGGAAGAAAAGCCCACCACAGCCAGTTCCCAGCTATGCCTTGCGAATAGACCAGGCCGGTCACCACCAGCGGCGTGTCGGCGGCGAAGGTGGTCGCCACCATCGAGGTGCCCGCCAGCCACCAGGAAACATTGCGTCCGGAGACAAAGTAGTCGTCCACGCTCTTGCCCGAGCGCGAGCGGAAATAGAGACCCAGCGCCAGGGTGATTCCGAGATAGAGGATGATCGCCGACCAGTCCAGCAAGGTGAAGTTCATGGCGGGAAAGAATACATCAGGTTTGCCAGGTTGGAACAAAAAAGTGTTATATAGCGGTTTGAAGCCTCAACAACCCCGTGGTGCGGGAGCGTCTGGCCCGCAGCCGGTGATGTACCGTGAAGGCGTGAGTCTCAACGGGCTTCCTTCGTGTCCTCCGTGTCCTCTGTGTCCTCTGTGGTTAACGGTTTTCGAACCGGACCTACACGGACTATCGCACCCCGGCGGGCTTCGCTTCTGGTAGGTCCCCGGACAAATACATTTCGGCCACATGCTCCGCAATCTTTCCCGGGTCGGCCTCCGCCAGATTCGCCAGCACGACCACCGTGAGCTTGTCATCCACGTAGCGGGAAATCTGGGTCTTGAAGCCTTGCCACGACCCGCTGTGGCCGATCCTCCGGTGCCCGTGGACCTTTTCGATCTCCCAGCCAAACCCGTAGTGACCGGAATTCGGTTGGCCGTTGTTGAGTCCGGCGACAGTCCACATCTGCTCCAGGCTGGAGCGCTTCAAAAGCTTTTCCGTGTAGAGGGCAGCGTCCCATTTGGCCAGATCCAGAATCGAAAAATACAGACTTCCGTCAGCCGTGGTGTTCAACGTTGGCGAAACCCACTCCTGGTTCTTCAACTCGCCCTTTACCAGCCGATACCCGGCGGCGCGATTGGGAATGATGTCAGCCTCGCTCATAATGCGAGTTGTCGTCATGTCCAGCGGCCGGAAGATGCGCGCCTGCAACATGTCGCCATAAAAATTGCCGGTCACACGGTGGATCAGGATGCCCAGGGTCAAATATCCCAGATTGCTGTAGCTCCACTTCGTGCCCGGCGGGAACGCGAGGGGAATTCCAGTCACGATCTTGAGAAGGTCGTCCTCCTTGTAGTCCTTGCGGAAATCGAAGTCTTTCGGATAGTCCGTGAACCCGCCGGTGTGAGTCAGCAGATGCCGAATCGTGACCGGCCTCCAAGTGGCTGGGGCCTCGGGGAAGTATTTCGTAATCGAGTCATCCAAT
This sequence comes from Terriglobia bacterium, assembly GCA_963758435.1. Classification (GTDB taxonomy): domain Bacteria; phylum Acidobacteriota; class Terriglobia; order Terriglobales; family Acidobacteriaceae; genus JAIQFF01. The sequence continues at coordinate 553,240 of CAVWVN010000004.1, forward strand.
CCGATCTTTCCCTCCTCGACCAGCATCATGATCGCGGTAGCAGTGAACTCCTTGCCCACCGAACCTGACTGAAACAGAGTCTCGGGCTTTACCGGAACTTGCAGTTCGACGTTCGCAAAGCCAAATCCCTGGGCCCGGACAATTTCTCCATTGCGAGCAACAAGCAGTGCAACTCCAGGAATATGCTGGCGCGCGATTTCCGCGTTGACATACTGCGCGACCGCATCGGATTGCGCAGCCAGAGCCTGGGCAAAGGCCGCGCCCACCATTGTCAGAACAACGGTTATGAATCGCAGGACAGGGTTCTTCACCGGGTTGGCCCTCCCCCTCTGCGCAAGGATGAACCACGTTACGACAGGAGTTGCCGGGTGGGTCTCTTGAAGACTTTACTGAAAGCTGAGAGTGGAGAGCTGACAGCTTCTCTAGCCTGAATACACCAGTTCGACCACAGTGCAATCATCGCTGAGCGGCGTACCGCCACAGAAGTTGGCCACAGCAGCAAAAATATCTTCGAGCGTCGCGCTCTTTGCCGCCACGGCTTCCAGGCGTGAATCCTCGAAGAAATCACCGCGCGCATTCTCCGCCTCGGTGACTCCGTCAGTGACCAGAATCAAGCGATCGCCAGCATGCAGGCTGACGTGGTCGCTTTCGTAAGTAGCGTCCGCCAGCAGGCCGACCGGCAGGTTGCCGTGGGGCGGCCGGATCACCTCTTTATTGCAAACCAGCAGCGGAGGCACGTGGCCGCAGTTGACGTATTCCAGTTCCCCGTCCCTACGGATTCGCGCGATGATCAACGTGGCGTATTTCTCTCCAATGTGTTTATGGGTAAAAAAGCGGTTGGCGGCCACCACAATATCGATGAGCGGCATGCCGGCGCTCAGTTGGGAATAGATCATCCCTTGCAGTGTGTTGGCCAGCAGCGCGGCCGAAACTCCCTTCCCGCTGACATCCGCCAGCACGATCGCTAGGCCTTCTTCGGTGTTGACGGCGTCGAAGAAATCACCGCCAATCTCCTTACAAGAGAGGTTCCTGCCTTTCACGCGGGCAAAGGGAACTTCAGGAATCGAGAACGCCATCAACCCCTGCTGGATGGATGCCGCGATAGAGAGTTCCTGCTGGTAGCGGCGCGACGCCTCTTCGGCCTGTACGAGGCGGGCGTTTTCGATCAGGGACGCCGCCTCAGTCGCGATGGCCCGCAGAATGTCGTTGCTCACGCTCGAGATGTCGCGCGAGGCGAAACGCGAATCCACGTAGAGCGCGCCCATCACCCCGGCTGAGCCTTCGTTGGGTACTACAGCCTGCGCGTCGCGGGTGGCCTGCACCTGCGGCTTGCGCAAGGGAATGCAGATCACGGTCCGTAGGTCGTAAGCCACGATACTGTGCCGGCCGGCCAGGTCGAGCGACTGGCTGGTGTCAGTGATTACAAACTCCGAATTCGACTTCACCCCTTCATCCAGAATGGAGTGCGAAATCGTGGTGTCATCGAGCAGCGGTTCGCCCTTGGAGTTGCGTCCCGCGGCCAGGCGCAGGTTGTTCTCCTCGTCCCGCATGAAGACGTAGCCACGCTCGGCGCGCGTCAGCTTCAGGGTGGCGTCCAGCAGCGTGACCAGGATTTCATCGAGCACGCCGGTTGTATTCAGCTTGCGTGCGGCTTCAAGAAACAGCGTCAGCTTCTCCAGGTCGGTGGTGTCGGTCGAAATCTGAATCCCGGAAATCTGGCTCAGAAACTCGCGGGCGGTATTGGAGCTGGCATGGTGAGGATGAAAAATAACGTAGGAAACATCGCGCACACCAAACTCGACGCGATCGTTGCGTTCTAGCGTCTTGCGCTGCACCCTCTCGCCATTGACGAAAGTTCCGTGCTTGCTGCCCTGGTCGACGACACAGAATTGTCCGTCTTCGGAAGTGATCAAAGCGTGGTCGCGGGAGACGCGAGGGTCGGCGATGACCAGGTCCTTATCCACCTTGCGGCCCACCGTGAACGGAGTGTGGTCAAGGTTGATGGTGCGCTGGTCGTTCCCCTGCACGAAAACCAGGGTGGGAAAAATTCCCGACCCCGGGGATGAAACCGGGCCCGTGATGGGTTGAAATGCCATGTGGCGCTGGCCTGCCTACGTTTCCCTCAGGCGACCGACCCCGGCAGGCGGGAGTGCGATCCCCCAGCCTTCCCGGCCTACGGGAAGGCTACTTCAGGCGCTCAAGCGGCCCCTCGACCCAGGGCGGTGAGCGCCTCCTGTTCGCTGTCAAAAACCTCGAAAACCGTTGCCAGCTTGGTAATCTGCAGCACATCGCGCAGGCGCTGCCCCAGGCCGGTGAGCTTGATATCGGCCCCAGCCCCCCGGGCCGACGAATAAACCCCCACCAGGGTCCCCAGGCCACCGCTATCAATATAAGTCACGCCCGCAAGGTTCAGGACCATTCGCGGAGTCTCGGTCAGGACCTGCTTGAGAAAATCGCGCAAAGCATTGGCCTCGTCGCCAAACATGATGCGGCCCTGGCACGAAACGATGGTGACCCCGTCCACCCGGCGTTTCTCGATCTTGAGGTTCATACTGTCCTCCGAAACGTTTTCGTGGCCGCAGCGTGGGAGAAGACTAACCTGTGATCGCGGCCCAATGCAAGGCCGACACGGCTTGGGCGGGGCGGAACGGCAGGACCTCCGGAGCGTCACAGGCGGAGTCAACGACCCCTCATCGAGTTGAAAGAGGTTACCGAAGAACCCTTGCGATAGTTGGCATAAATGATCACAACATTTGACGGCTAGCCTTAACATGGTTAACGGCATGATCGCGAGAAGAGTTCGGTGGATATTTGCCCCTTTGATTGTGGCTGTCAGTGCTGCGTTCGCGCTTACCAGCCTGCATGCCCAGACGAATGCTTGGCAGCCGTCGCCGGGACATACGCAAGTACCAATATGGCCTGGCAAGGCGCCCGATGCGGTGCCTACCGCGGGGCCAGAGTACACGCAGACGGTTGGTGAGGATCCGCCGGGCGCCGTTGTGGTAGGCAAGGTCTCGCGGCCCACGATGACGGTCTATTCGCCGAAGGGAAATAATACGGGCGCTGCGGTAGTCGTGTTTCCGGGGGGTGGCTATTGGGTTCTGTATATGGATCTTGAAGGTACGGAGGTCTGTGACTGGCTGACGTCCAAGGGAATCACATGCGTGCTGTTGAAATATCGCGTGCCGGGGGAACACCTGTCTCCGAGATCAGGCGCGTACCCCAAATCACCCGTCGCATTAGAGGATGCGCAGCGAACGGTGGGACTGGTGCGATTCCACACTGCGGAGTGGGGAATCGATCCGCACAAGATTGGCGTGCTGGGGTTTTCGGCAGGCGGGCATCTCGTGGCAGCAGTGAGCACGCACTTCAAGCAGCGTTTGTACCGGGCTGTCGATGCGGCCGACAAAGAAAGCTGCCGTCCAGATTTCGGTGTGGCTCTTTATCCGGGACACATGCTGGAGAATACGTCGAAAGAGTTCGAGTTGAATCCGTATGTTCCGGTCACGAGTCAAACGCCTCCTATGTTTTTGTTGCAGGCTGAGGACGACCCGATCGACACAGTGAAGAACTCGCTGGTTTACTACGCTGCGCTGAAAAAAGCCGGAGTTCCAGTGGAGATGCATTTGTACGCACACGGCGGGCATGGGTTCGGACTGCGGCGCACAAAGTCTCCAATCACGGAATGGCCGCAGTTGGTGGAGACATGGCTGGAGACGATCGGGATAATCTCGGAATAGTTGCTCCGCGACGCATCTACAAGAGTCGACCGGTCCAATCACGCACGTTGATTACAGGCAGCTCCCAAACCTACTTAATTTCGCGCAATCGGCCGCTGCTCACGTCGTAGACGAATCCTCGCACCGAGACCTCTTTGGGAATCCATGGATGGGTACGCAGTTTCTGCAGTTGGTGACGCACATTCTCCTCGATATTCTGAAAGGCAAAGAAGAATGCCGGAGCGATGGCCGCGGTCCCGGTACGGTTCTGGATTCTGGTGCGTAACTCCTCTTCGCTGGCATGCATCAGGCCGCAATCGGTGTGATTGATGACCATAATTTCCTCGGTGTCCAGCAGGTAGTGCGACACCAGCAGCGAGCGCAAGCTATCGTCCGTCACAATTCCGCCTGCGTTGCGGATGATGTGCGCGTCTCCGGTCGTCAACCCCAAGGTGCGGATGGAAAGCCGCGTATCCATGCAAGTCAGGATGGCAAGCTTGCGCGCCGGGCGCGGAGTAAGGCGGCGCAACTCGTGGGTGCGCGAGTAGATTTCGTTTGCTTCGAGAACTTCGTCGATTACGCTCATGCCAGCCCAGTCTAGCAAAGCTTGAGAGCTCTCGAATTCACCACTCGATTCCAGGCTGGTTGCGAAAACGGCGATGGTCAGCTTTTAGAAAAGGTCTTTAATCGATCTCGGGCGCAGAGGCTTAGCAATCCCAAAACCACGAGTGGAATGCCGAGGCTCGTATAGAGAGGCACGGCCCACGCTTTTTGAACCGAGCTCTCAGGCACAAAGCGCGAAGCCAACATCAATCCGCAGGATGCCAGCCAGGGCCAGGCAACCACCAGCAACCCCACTCCGCAGGCCAGGCGAGTAAGCCCGCCCTCGCTCCACAAATCTCTCCACGAGTTCGCGATCAGAAATACCGCAGGCAGCAAAAGTACCTGGTTGTAAGGCGCAAAGCTGGGGACGATCACCAGGGTCACAGTCAGGACCAGCGCCAGCATGGTGCTGAATGCCACTGAGTCATGGGACGCGAGCCGGACCCTCCACGCCATGATCATGACCGAGAGCACCGCCACTGCGGCCAGGATTTTCCCGAGCACAGGCGTGGCCAGCACATCGAGCAGCGAACCCGCGCCCCCGGTGTACTGGCGATAGGCGGCAACCGCGTGGCGAAACTGTCCAATCCAGCCCGGCAGGACCCACTCCGACGCGCCCAGAAAAATTGCCATGGTCAATCCGAAACTCCAGACAAGGAGCTGACGCCGGCGCCACTCGCTTACGGCCCACAGGACCAGCCAGCCTGCGAGTGGCAGAGCAAGTTGAGGCTTGATAGTTGCCAGGGCCAGCAAGAAGCCCGCGAGCGAAAATTGCCCGGCGACCAGCGCCGCGGCGCTCCCGGCAAGCAGCGCGCTCACCACCAGAGTCAACTGCTGCAGCTTGATTCCCTGCACCACGGCGTAGCTGCCAAAGGTCAGTACGATGAGGATCGCGGTCATTGCGACGGAAGGGCGCCAGCGCAATACCCGCAACCACAGCAGCACACTTGCGAATGTCAGGATGACAAGCAGCCAGCGAAATCCGGCCTGCACCACGGGAAACGGCAAGTCAACGGTTGGCGCCAGCAGAAAAATCACATGCAGCGGGTAAGCAAATCCCTGCCGATCTTTGGGATCGTCAACCCGCACAGGATCGAGGGGACGCCCGTAGTATCCGCGCTGGATCTCGCGCGTGACTTCGGGGCTGTATGGGTCGCGATGCTGCAGCAGCAACTCGCGCGTTCCCACCCAGCGAGGATACAAATCCGACAGATTGCCGCGCGGCCGTCCATGGGCCGCCGCGTCTGCTCTCTGGTAGGGCACCAGCACCCACTGCACATAGAACCACATGCTTCCGGCGCACAGCAGCGCCAGGAGCAGCCCGAGTCTGGAGTCTTTGAGCAATCGCGTGCCGGATGCAAAAGCCGCTCCATGTTACAACTTATGCGGGCGAACTTCCGTTGCGATTGCGAATCTGCATCTCCGCGATGATTGGAGTGGCGAGCGCGGCGTTCTGCTACTTCCTGCTGCTGCATTTCCACCAGGGCGCCGCCGATTTCGGTTGGGCTGTCCGCGCCGCCCGATACGCGCTGGCGGGTCGAAACCCTTACGACACTCCCCTCGAACAATACCCGCTCACCGCAGCCTTCTTCGGAGTGCCCTTCGTCTGGCTGCGCCCTGAGATGGCGGCCGCTCTCTTCTATGGCATCAGTTCCGCCCTGCTGGCCTTCGGGCTCACCCGTCACGGCTATCATCGCTTGCTGGTTTTTCTGGCCTATCCCTACTGGGGAGGTTTGCTGGCGGTGCAGTGGTCAACGCTCATCTTTGCCAGCGCCTTCTTCCCTCTTTTGCTGCCCGTCACCATGGCCAAGCCGCAGCTCGGTTTGCCGGTGGCGCTCACCAATTTGAGCCGTCGCGGCGTGGTGGCCTGCGGAGTGGTTGTGCTGCTTACCTTGGTCGCCCTGCCACGCTGGCCCCTGCTGTGGCTGGGACAACTGCAGCACTACGAACATTTCATTCCCCTGCTGGTCCTTCCCGGACCATTGCTGGGCCTCGCGCTCTGGCGCTATCGCGACAAAGATGCCTGGTTTTTGCTGTTGACCGCCCTGATGCCGCAACGCTGGTTCTTCGACGCTTTCATTCTGTGGCTCATTCCCAGGTCCCGTCGCGAGGTTCTTTTTACCGCCGCCATCAGTTGGGGAGCCGGCATCTGGCGTTGGTATCACATCCCGCACAGTTTCGCCGAAGTGGGAAGGTTGACCGTGCTGTTCATGTACCTGCCAATGCTGGCGGTGATCCTGTTGCGCCAGTTTGCGCGCGAAGAGAGTTGATCAGGATGATTGGTTGTGTGGGTCGGACACTCCTGTCCGACGCCTTTGACTTTGGTTTTCAGTTCGGTTTTCTGTTTTGACCTTGGTTTTGCGTCTTGTAGGTTTTCCTGAAGTTCAAGAGCAAAGTCAAAAGCGTCGGACAGGGGTGTCCGACCCACACCTGCTCAGCGGAACCAGTCGTTGGGAAGCAATCAAACGGCCTGGGTAGCAACGTCGGGCTATACTCCACCTATGTTTTTGGCTCCGCGCGCGCCTGCTGGCTCATCGCTCCGGCCCATTCTTGTCACCTTTCTGGCTGCGATGATTGTCCTGCACGCGTGGATGTTTTTCAGCCTTAGGCGAGAAATCGTAACTGGCTACCCGGACTTTACAATTTTTTATACCGCGGGCAAATGCATCATCCAGGGTCGGGGCCGACAACTTTATGATCTGGAAACGCAATTCGCAATCCAGCTCGAGTTTGCCCCGCAGGTCAAGCAACGCGAGAATCCTCTCCCCTTTAATCACCCACCCTTCGAAGCTTTACTGTTCGCGCCTCTGGCCCGCCTGCCATACGTTGCGGCGTACCTGGTTTGGGCGGGATTTAACATTGCCCTCCTTCTGGGTTTCTGTATCCTGCTGCGCCCGCGCCTGCCCAGCTTGCACCGTTTTTTTCCAGCCCTGCCGCTGTTGGCAATGTTCGCCTTTTTCCCTTTGATCGTAGCGTTACTGCAGGGGCAAGACTCAATCCTGCTGCTCTTTCTCTATGGCCTCGCCTTCTCGGCCTGGGCGACGGGACGTCCCTTTGTCGCCGGACTGTGTCTCGGCCTGGCGCTCTTTAAGTTTCAGTTGGTTCTGCCCTTTTTGCTGGTGCTGTTGATCCGGCGTCAATGGAGAGCAATTGTCGGGTTTGTGGTTACCGCTTTTGGTTTGCTCCTGGTCTCAGCGGCGGTGGTCGGCTGGAGCGGCGTGATGGCGTATCCCGGATTTGTGCTCCGTCTGAGTCGCAGTGGCGCGCAGGCGGGTATTTATCCGAGGGGCATGCCGAACCTGCGCGGTCTGGTTGCCGGATTGCTGCACTTCGAAGGTCTGCCGGCTGCGCTGTTGATCATCGCAATTTCCATTGCACTCCTGGCGCTGGTTGCGCATTGGTGGCGTGTAGAAGCAGGGCGCCAGTTTTCCCTCGGCTTCTCGTTGTGTCTGACGGTCACCATCATGGTCAGCTACCACCTGCTCGCGCACGACCTTAGTTTAATAATACTTCCTATCCTGCTGGTTGCGGAGCTACTCGTCGCTGGTGAAATCGTGGGGCCGGCGCGCCGCATCCTTTTCGCATCTATCGCGGTTCTCTTTTTGACGCCCTTGTACGCGACCCTTCAGTTTTGGTTGCGGGAGATGAATCTGATGGTATTTGCTGTTGCCATGTTTGCGGCAGGTACTGCAATCGCGCTGACCTCAAAAACAGGGTCAGCTTCTGTCGGGGAACCCGCTGCACAACGCGCGATGTAGATTTTGTCCAACGCTCGATGCGGCGCCCACCGATTCACGGCCCCGCGGCCAAAGCCGAACGTTATCTGCTGGGCCGCGCGGGCGGTATAATGCGCCAGTTCGCAAATCGCAGGACTTGAATCTCCAAGGCCGACGGTCACCTTGCCACTGATAGCGTCCGCTCTTCTCCGCTGCCGGCAAAACCTGAACGTCCTGGCGCGAAAGCGCACCCTCACGGTGATCCTGGTTGGCGTGCTTACGCTTGCGATCCGTGCGTGTCTCCTGCCTCTTCTGCCGATACCCAAGCCGCATTTTCAGGATGAGTTCAGCTATCTGCTGGCAGCGGACACTTTCGCGTCCGGCCGCCTGACCAATCCTCCCCACCCGATGTGGCCGCATTTCGAAAGCGAGCACATCCTGCAGCAGCCGACCTACATGTCGATGTACCCGCCCGCGCAAGGTGTCGTTTTGGCGGCTGGTCAGGCCATGGCTGGCATCCCCTGGCTCGGAGTCTGGTTAAGTGTCGGTGCCATGTGCGCCGCTGTCACCTGGATGCTGCAGGCATGGTTCCCTCCGGGGTGGGCGTTGTTTGGAGGGCTGCTGTGCATGATGGGACAAGGCATCTCCAGCTATTGGATGAATTCATATTGGGGTGGCGCGGTGGCCGCGACCGGGGGAGCCCTGGTCCTGGGCGCCTTTGCGCGCATCCTGCGATGGAAAAGAACGCGCGACGCTTTGATTATGGGATTCGGCCTGGCCATACTGGCGAATAGCCGGCCCTTTGAAGGGTTTTTGTTCAGTCTCCCCGTGGGATTTTCGCTGGTGTTCTGGTTATGGAAACACAGAAGGCCATTCCGTTTGACCCGGATTACGCTGCCCCTGGTTCTGGTTCTTGGCTGCGCTGCGGTTGCGACTGGTTACTACAACTGGCGCGTAACCGGGAACGCTCTGGAGCTGCCGGAAGCGCTGAATCGAAGAACCTATGCCATTGCACCGTTATTTCTCGGCCTGGAACTGCGTCCGGCGCCGCAGTATCGCAATGCCGGAATGCAGAAATTTTATGCGGACTGGGAAGTTTCAAGGTATCTGACAACTCGTACGCTTCGAGGATTAGCACGGGAAGAATGGGCCAAGCTGGCAACTTTGTGGTGGTTTTTTCTTGGCCCCGTGTTGCCGCTCGCGCTGCTTGCCTTGCCTCGTATTGTTCGCGATCGCCGCATGAAGCTTCTTCTAATCACCGCGATCGTTACCATCGCTGGGCTGGCGGTTGAGGCCTGGCACCAGCCTCACTATTTTGCTCCCATGACCTGCGTCATCTATTCCGTCGTGATTCAAGGACTGCGCCATCTTCGGCAGTGGCGGCGAACCGGTGCGAAGCTGGGACGAGCACTCGTCCCGATCATTGGCATCGCGTGTTTTGCCGTGTGCCTCTTCAGCATCCGCCTCGAATATCTCAGAGTGCCGCGGAATCCCGATACCTATCCCTGGCATTGGCAGCGTGCCGAAATCCTGGAACGCCTGGAGCATGCAGGTGGCCACCACCTCGTCATCGTTCGCTACGGCTCCCCACACGACCCGATTCACGAATGGGTTTACAACCGGGCTGACATTGATGCGGCAAACGTCATCTGGGCGCAAGACATGGGGGATCAGAACCAGGAATTAGTAAGGTATTTTGTCCAACGCCAAGTCTGGTTGCTCGAACCGAATGAACCGGGAATGGCGAGGTTGTCGCCCTATCACAGGGACAACCAGCAGTAATCCAGGGCAACCAACGACACCCCGATACTGGCTCCTCCATCTGTCCAATGCCGATCACACCGCGCCTGCGTTCGCGAGAGTGCCACGCAGTTGCAGGAATGAGTAGCGCCGGCGTCCCGCCGGCTGTCGCGAGGGCATCCTGCCCTCGCAGGAGTGAGCTCTCACTGCGCGCTTAAAACGCCGCAAGGGCGCTACAATCGATTCGCTCTCATCGACCGAATGACCAGTCTGCTGCAAACCCGCCGGCTCTGCGTATTCATTCTGGCTCTCGGCCTGTTCACCATGGCGGTTCGTGGCATGAGCGACCCCGACCTCTGGTGGCACCTCCGCACCGGACAACTGATCGTCCACAACCACAGCGTCTTTCATACCGATCCTTATTCGTTTACGCGCTTCGGCCAGCCCTGGATAAACCACGAGTGGCTCTCGGAAGTGCTGCTGTTTGGCATCTATCGGCTGGCGGGATTTGGCGGACTGATTGTGGCCTTCGCCACTGTCATCGCCGCGACTCTCTTTCTGGTTTTCCTGCGCTCGCCGGGCCGCCCCTACCTCGCCGCCATCATGACCCTCTGGGGCGCGCTGGCTTCCTCCCCTACCTGGGGAGTTCGTCCGCAGATGCTTTCGCTCCTGCTGGGCAGCATTTTCCTGGTGCTGCTCGATGCCTCCGAACGACGTCCCCACCTCCTGTGGTGGACTGCTCCCTTGATGCTTTTGTGGGTAAATCTGCACGCCGGATATCCCATTGGGCTCGCCTTCATCGCACTCTTTTTAGTCGGCGAAAGCTTGGAGGCTGCCACCGGTCCGGAGTCATGGCAGAAGTCTTTGCCCCGCCTCAAACGGCTGGCGGCAGCATTCGCCCTCTGTACGGCGCTGGTGGCCGTGAATCCTAATGGCATCAGGCTTTACTGGTACCCGTTTCAGACTCTGGGATCCGAGGCGATGCATCGCTTCATCCACGAGTGGTTTTCTCCAGACTTCCACGATCCAACTTACCTGCCGCTTCTGCTGATGCTGCTGGCTCTTATCGCTGGACTGGTCCTCTCACCCCGATGCCCGCGGCTGCGCAACCTCCTGTTGGTACTGGCCACGATCCCGGCGGCGCTACGCTCGGCGCGGCACGTCCCGATCCTGGTATTAGTCGTCGTCCCGGTTCTCTCCGAGATGGCACAGGCGTGGATGCAGCAGCGGGGAGTCTTGCGCGGGTCGAGCAAACCGAACCTCGGATTGGCGGCTCGAACGCTGGTATTTAATCTGATCGTCCTTCTGATCTTCGTCATCTTCACCGTGGTCCGGGTCCGAGAGGTAGTGAGCCACCAGGAGGAAACGGAAGCGCAACATTTTCCCAGCGCCGCAGCCGCCTTCCTCCAGCAGCAGCATCCTGCTTCCCCGATGATGAACCACTACAACTGGGGCGGATACTTCATTTGGAAGCTGTACCCCCAGTACCGCGTTTTTTTGGACGGCCGCGCCGACGTCTATGGCGACGCTCTCATGACCGAATTCGGCTCCTGCTATAACCTGAAGGATGATTGGAGAAAACCCCTCGAGACGTGGGGGATCCGCACCGTGGTCCTTCCCCCGGATGCCCCTTTGATCACCGCGCTCCGAACCAGTCCGAAATGGAGGCAGATTTATGGCGATAGCCAGGCCGTCATTCTGACCCGGAGCCAATAAAAGCTGCAGCCAGGAATCAAGTTAGATAATCCCCTGCATCAACTTAGAGCTGCAAAACCTTGCACAGTGGACAGTATTATTCCCAGTATATTTCGATTGACTTGCTCGCTCGGCGTCAATCTCCGGTTTTGAAGCATTAAGGTGGAGGTCAACCATGATCCGTTTCCTAGGCCGGTTGTGGGAGGAAGATGGTCAGGATGTAGCTGAGTACGCGGTCATGCTGGCTGTCATTCTGGCCGTGGTGGTAGGCACTATTCGGATGATCGGAACGAACGCAAACAACGTCTTTTCCTCGGTCTCCAGCTCGATTCAGTAGGTCCGTGCACTGTTTTCTCCGATCGAAGGTCCGGGTATCGGGCCGAAGAAGCAATACCGCCCCCCAGGCGTCCATCGTTCCTGCTTACCAATACCCCACTTTAGGCCATCCTCTTTTTTTTGCCGTCTTTTACTCCGCCGGATGCCACAAACAGCCCCAATTTGGCCGGGGCCCTGACCCGAGGTCCGGCGACGTTACGGCGGTGTAAGAAATTGTCGCTAAGCACGATGGCAGCAGGGTATTATGAGCGTGGGGATTCGGGCTCTTTCGCTCTGCCTGCGTGTAAGCTGTTGATTCGGAAACAACAACGAAAATGGCGTTTCAGGGCGCAAAGGCTGTCCGAACCGCATCAGGGACGGGAGTCACTACCTGTCCATTTGATCAAGCGTAGGAGGACAAGACAATGAGAGCGAAGGCTATAAGCTTATGGCGCGAAGAATCGGGCCAGGACATCGCGGAGTACGCCGTGATGCTGGCGGTGATTCTGGTGATCGTGGTGGGAACCATTCGGTTGATCGGCTCCAACGCCAACAATGTGTTCTCTTCGGTCGCCAGCGCAGTCCAGTAACCAGGATTCCAAAGCGAAGCTCCGGACGGCTCGCGATGGGGCCAGTCGCGGAGTCCCCGACTGTGAGTGCCCGATGCTGTTCGATTGGCGCAGGACAGGCCAGCATCAATTGTTGATTGGCATCGCTGCCACGATACCGTTCGGGGACTATCAGCACCAATCGGGGAGTGTGAGTTCGGTGATCCCGGCCATGGGCCGCCCGCGTTAATCTGAGGAGAAGGCATGAATCGCACCCGGCTTTTGTTGATTGGGTTTGTCGCCCTTGCCCTGGGCGCAATCGTGAGTTACAGCGTCTACCGCACTCTGCAGACCAAATCCGGCGGTGACGCCTCGCCCGGTGTCGAGGTGGTTGTAGCGGCCAATGATATTCCCGTGGGGGCCAAGGTTGGAGAGAGCGATGTGAAAACTGTCCGCTATTCCGCGGCCGATCTGCCCGCCAACGCCTTCCATCTGAAAACCTCCGTTGTGGGCCGGGGCGCAATTCTTCCCATTGCCAAGGGTGAATTCTTTCTGCCTACCAAGCTGGCGGGAGAAAATGCCGGTGCTGGAATGCCGTCCCTCATTCCGCCGGGGATGCGGGCCATTTCGGTGCGGGTAAATGAAGTCATCGGAGTCGCCGGTTTTGTGGTGCCCGGAACGCGGGTGGATGTGCTGCTTACCGGCAACCCCTCCGGCGCGCCCGAGCAGCAGACCACTACCGTGCTGGAGAATGTGGCCGTGATTGCCACCGGCCAGAAGCTGGAGCGCAACACCGCCGGGGAGCCGCTGGTGACACCGGTCATCACTCTGCTGGTGTCTCCCGACGACGCTCAGAAGCTCACCCTGGCAACCACTCAGGGCAAGATTCAATTGGCACTGCGGAACCCCCTCGACACCAAGCAGCAGGAACTGGCTTCGGTGAACACTGGGTCTTTGTATAAGGGCGTTCCCATGCCCGTACACGTTGCCGCGTCGCCGCACCCGACCAAGCCGATTAAACGCACCACCCCGGTTCCTGTGACCGCCCTGCCGTCGGGCTATACGGTCGAAGTAATCAAAGGAACCAAGAAGGACGTCACCAAGTTCCAGGAACAGTAAGAACTCCGAGGAAGAAGACATGTCGATCCCCTCCCGCAGGTGGGAGAAACACAGCGTGAAATCGAGCCCGAGGGTGCGATGGGCCCTGTCCGTGGTGCTACTGCTCACGGCGTCTATCGCTTTCTCTCAGCAACCGCCGGCTGGCTCAGCGGCGCCAGAGCCCACCCAAGCCCCGGGTCCCGAGGCCAGCTCACAAGCCCCGCAAGCCACGGCGCAAGGCGCCGCGCCCTTGCGGGTGATGGTGGGCAAGTCGCTGCTGATCAACACCACCGAGCGCCTCAGGCGGGTCTCCGTCACCGATGACTCCATCGCCGATGCCATTGTCGTTACCCCTACCCAGATTCTGGTGCATGGCCGGGCTGCGGGCGAAGTGTCGTTGCTGATTTGGGACGAACTGGAGCGCTCGCGCAGCTTCGACTTGCGCGTGGATGTGGACGTCACCGCCGCCGCCGAAGAAGAAAAGCGCATCTTTCCGGACGAGCAGATCAATGTCTCGCCATCCCGTTCCGCCATTGTGCTTTCCGGCCACGTTTCTACGGAAGATGTTTCCAAGCGCGCCGGAATGATCGCCGAGGCCTACTCCAAGAACGTGGTCAATGTGCTGACCTTTGGTCCGGTCGGGGCCCAGGAAGTGTTGCTGGAAGTGAAGTTCGCCGAAGTGGACCGCTCGGTCGTCACCCAGTTGGGAATCAACCTATTCATGCCGGGCTTGGGCAACACCATCGCGGCCAGCCAGACCGGCCAGTTTGGCTCAGTGCAGATCAGCCGGCCGCCGGCCACGACCAGCACCACCAATGGCGTGACGACCACCACCGGCGCTACTGCGCCCACTACTACCATCAGCGACTTTCTCAACCTCTTCGTGGCTCGCACCGACATCAATATCGGCGCCGTGATCAAGGCCCTGCAGCAGAAGAACCTCCTGCAGATCCTGGCCGAACCCAACCTGATCGCGGTCAACGGCAAGGAAGCCAGCTTTCTGGCCGGAGGAGAATTTCCCTTCCCCATCGTTCAGCCCGGTCAGGGTTTTACCGCGGTCACGATTTCGTTCAAGGAATTCGGTGTAGAACTGAAATTTACCCCGGTGATCATGCCCAATGGGAATATCCATTTGAAAGTGGCGCCGTCGGTCAGCGCGCTGGATTTCGCCAATGCGCTTACGATTTCGGGGTTCACGGTGCCTGCGCTGAGCACGCGCAAGGCGGAAACTGAGTTCGAATTACAGGATGGGCAAAGCTTTGTGATCGCGGGATTGATCGATAACCGGGTAACCGATCTGTATAACAAGATACCCGGGTTGGGTGACATCCCGATTCTGGGAAATTTCTTTCGCAGCAAGAGCGCCCAACGCAGCAATTCCGAACTGATGGTGCTGTGCACAGCGCACCGCATTTCGGCCAGCACACAGGCTCCACCGCTGCCTGTCGTTTCCAAGCCGTATATGGAAAAGGACCAGTTTGACGGCCGCAAGCCGTCCGATGAGAAGAAGTGAAAGAATGACCTGCGTAATCTGCACGCTGCGGTTCAGGCACGTAGAATGTTGAAGGGGAATGAACAGTAGGGGGCCAGAAATACGATGCCCGAACTTTCTGTCGTAATCATCGCCCAGGATAGCGAGCAGCGTGCCGTACTGCAGGTGCTGGTGGATGGCACCAGCGTGGCGCGCGTGGTGCACACTTGTACCAGCTATCCGGTGGTGGTCGCCGACCCGGTCTTACGGCGGGTGCAGAGCGCCAGTCCTCAGGTTGTGCTGGTGGACGTGCCCACAGACAATTACACGCTGGCGCTGCGGGCCATTGAATTGATCCACCAGGAAGTGCGCGACGCCGTGGTCTTTGCGGTGGGTAGCATGTCCCAGCCTCAGGTCATCGTGAGCGCCATGCGCTCCGGCGCGCGCGAATTCATCGAACGTCCCACCACGACCACCGATCTTCTCGAAGCTTTCATTCGGCTGACCGCGGCGCAACGAAAAGTTGACCGGGAAGGGCCGCGGGGAAAAGTCTTTACCGTCGTCAATGCCAAAGGCGGGAGCGGAGCCACCACCACGGCCGTGAACCTGGCCCTGGCCCTGCACTCGGCCCACGGCAATGTCGCACTGGTGGACATTGCGTTTCTGGGGCACGCCGCCCTGCACATGAATCTGAAACCCCAGTTCACGGTGGCAGACGCGATTCGCAACCTGCACCGGCTCGACAGCTCGCTGCTCGAAAGCTTCATGACTCGCCACAGCGGCGGTCTGCAGTTGCTGGCCGGCGCCAATACGCCGCTGGTCGTGGAACCCGCCACGGCGGAATTCGCCCGCTTGTTCGATTTGCTGGTCGGCCACTTCCGTTATGTCGTGGTCGATGCCTCTTCGCGGGTGGACGCGAGCACGCGCCTGGTGTGTAATCTTTCGGAAACCGTGCTGCTGGTGGCCCATGCCGATGTCGCCTCCCTGTGGAGCGCGAACCGGATCCAGCAGTATCTGGGCGAGACCGGAGGGCGGGAGCGAGTTCGCCTGGTGCTCAACCGCTTCCGCAAGATTGCCGGCTTCAGCGAGGCTGACGCCGAGGCTGCGGCGGGGGCCAAGCTGCTGTGGAAGATTCCCAATCAATATTTCGCGGTATCGGGCGCCATCGATCGCGGAGTTCCGCTCATGCAACAGGCTTATAGCGAGATGGGCCGCTCCTTTGCCGGGTTGGCTGCCGTTTTGACGGAAAACGACATTGATGTGAAGCGCAAGGCGTGGTCCTTGTTTAAGACCGTGTAGTTTCCAGATCGGACTGAGTCAGGATCGGGTTAGAACGTATGGCGAATTTGCAGACCTTCGAAAGAACCGAGTACCAGCAGGTCAAGGCCGATCTGCATCGCAAGATCCTTGACCGCCTCGACCTGGAGAAACTGGGACGCACCCCCAGCGACGCCGCGCGCGAGGAAGTTCTGCTGCTGATCCGGAACACGGTGAACAGCGAGGCCGTGCCTCTCAGCTTTGCCGAGCGGGAACGTCTGTCCCGCGAAATTCTGGATGAAATCTTTGGCCTGGGCCCGCTGGAGCCCCTGCTCAAGGACCCTACCATCTCCGATATTCTGGTCAACCGCTACAACAAGGTGTACGTGGAACGGGCGGGTAAACTCGAGCCCACCGGTCTGAGCTTCAAGGATGACGCCCACCTGATGCAGATCATCGACCGCATCGTCTCCCGCATCGGACGGCGGGTGGATGAGTCTTCGCCCATGGTGGATGCGCGTCTGGCCGATGGCTCCCGCGTGAACGCCATCATTCCGCCTCTGGCCATCGACGGCCCCTGTCTTTCCATTCGCCGCTTTGGACGCGATCCGGTCACCGCCCGCAACATGATCGAGAACAAGAGCCTCACCGAGCCCATGCTGGAACTGTTGTCGGCCATGGTCAAGGGACGGCTGAACTTCCTGATCTCCGGCGGCACCGGCGCCGGCAAAACCACCCTACTGAACGTCCTCTCCAGCTACATTCCAAATTCCGACCGCATCGTCACCATCGAGGATGCGGCCGAATTGCAGTTGAAGCAGGAGCACGTGGTGCGGCTGGAGACGCGTCCGCCCAACATCGAAGGCAAGGGCGCGGTGCGGCAGCGGCAACTGGTCATCAACAGTCTGCGTATGCGTCCCGACCGCATCGTGGTCGGCGAGGTCCGCGGCGAAGAGGCTTTTGACATGCTGCAGGCCATGAACACCGGTCACGAGGGCTCGTTGACCACGGTGCACGCCAACACGCCGCGCGACGCGCTGGCCCGTATCGAGAACATGTGCTCCATGGCCAATCTCAACATTCCCGAGCGCGCCATGCGGCACCAGATCGCGGCGGCCATCCATGCCGTGGTCCAGGTTTCGCGGCTCTCCGACGGTACCCGGAAAGTGATCAATATCTCCGAAGTGACAGGTATGGAAGGCGAAGTAATTTGTATGCAGGAAGTCTTCGTTTTCGAGCGCCAGGGAATTGACGAAGCCGGGAAAGTGCGCGGGATGTTTCGTGCCAGCGGCATCCGGCCCAAATTTGCCGACCGGTTGGCCACGGCGGGCTGCCGCCTGCGTCCCGCGTTGTTCGAATCGCGCATGGAGGTTTAGCGGCCTGCCGGCCGCATCATTTGGGGATTTGCTTTTCGGGATTTGCTTTAGGGGATTTGCTTTAGGGGGGTGCTTTAGGGTGGAGCAGCGCTTCAGCGCTGCGTGGCGGATTCAAACAAAGGGCGGCTTCAGCCGCTGAGGTACATTTTCGGGCCGTATGTTCATCGTCATTTCCATTGCGGTCTTTATCGTGGTCGCGCTGGCGGTATTTGTCGGCGCTTCCCTGCTGGACGAGCGCAGCTCCAAAGCCCGTCTGCTGCGCGAGCGGCTCTCCACCGTGCAGAAGGGCGCGGAGCGCGAGCCCAGCCAGGAACTGGCCCTGCTGCGCGACGAAGTAATGAGCAAGATCCCGGCCCTCGACAACCTGCTGCGCCGGTCTTCCAGCATCTCAAGCTTCCAGACCTTGCTCGAGCAGGCCGACGTAAAGAGCCGCGCCGGCAACGTCCTGCTCCTGTGTCTGCTCAGCGGCGCCGGTCTGGGGCTGATCGTTCTGTTGTTCAGCGGTTTCCCGCAATTTGCCTGGCTGGGCCTTCTCATCGGCGCCTTTCTGCCCTACTCCTACGCCAATTACAAGAGGACCAAGCGCTTCGAGAAATTCGAAGAGATTTTTCCCGAGGCCATCGACACTCTGGCCCGCGCGGTGCGCGCCGGTCACGCCTTCACCACGGCCCTGGAGTTGATTGCCAGCGAGATTGCCGAGCCCGTGGCCTCCGAATTCCGCAAGTTGTATGAAGAACAGAAGTTCGGTCTGCCGGTGCGCGATGCGCTGGTCAACCTCACCGAACGCATGCCCCTGGTGGACGTCAAGTTCTTCGTCACCGCGGTAATGCTGCAGCGCGAGACCGGCGGTAATCTTGCGGAAATCCTCGACAACTTGTCCTATGTAATTCGGGAGCGCTTCAAGATCATGCGGCAGGTGCGGGTGCACACTGCCCAGGGACGCATGACCATGATGCTGCTGATGGGGCTGCCGCCCATCATTGTGGTCACGATGCAGGCCATGAACCCCAGTTTTATCCGGCCGCTGTTTGACGATCCCATTGGACACATGCTGATCGTGGTCGGCATCACTTTGCAGACGTTGGGCTATTTCGTGATCCGAAAGATCATTCAGATTCAGGTCTAAAAGCATGGCTCTGGCACTGGCAATCCTGTTGTTTCTGACCATCGCCCTGGTCGTGTTTTCCTTTGGGGCGGCGGCCTACGCGCCTTTTTCGGTGCTGGGCTCGCGCCTGCGCGCCCTGGGCTGGCAGAAGGCCCAACCCCAGGAAAAGCCGGCCTTCAAGGACCGTCTGGAACAGGCGCTCGATCCCCTGAGCAAGGCCCTTCCGCTCTCTCCAAGTGAAGTTTCAAGAACGCGAAAATGGCTGATTCAGGCCGGCTATCGCGAGCCGCGCCACCTGACCATCTACGTCGGCGCACGGGTGCTGCTGGCCCTGGTTGGTATGCTGGGCGTGGTCGCGGTCAAGGGCAACTTCGATCTGCTGTTGATGATCGGAGTGGGGGGCTTCGGCTTCTTCATCCCCCGCTTCGTGCTCAAGCGCATGATCCGCAACCGGCAGCGCCGCATTACCCTGGGACTACCGGACGCTCTGGACCTCACCGTAATTTGCGTCGAAGTCGGCCTGGCGCTGGACCAGGCGCTGATGCGGGTCGGCGAAGATTTGAAGCATGCCCATCCCGACCTGAGCGATGAATTCCATCTGATCAATCTCGAAATGCGGGCGGGCAAACCGCGCGCCGAGGCTCTGCGCAATCTGGTCGATCGCACCGGGGTTGACGATGTGCGCGCCCTGGTCGCCACTCTGGTACAGACCGACCGCTTCGGCACCAGCGTCAGCCAGGCGCTTCGCATTCACTCCGATTCGCTGCGCACCGAACGCCGTCAACGGGCCGAGGAACAGGCCGCAAAAACCACCATCAAGATGATCATCCCTCTGGTCTTGTTTGTTCTTCCCTCCATCATCTTCGTGACGCTGGGTCCTGCCATCATCCAGCTGTTTCGTATCCTGGCGCCAGGGGCCCACTGAGAATGCCTTTGCTGCAAGGACAAGCCCAGGAGTTGTGATGCCGGTACCGGGTCCCACGGGATATGCTCTCAATCGAACGCGCCAGACTTACCTGGCTCGGCACCTGCGCATTGCGGAAACCCACTGGTCCCGCTTTTGCGGATTGATGTGCACGGATGCCGGCAGCTTCCCTGCCGGACAAGGTTTGTGGATCGTGCCCTCGCGCGGCGTGCACACCTTCGCCATGCGCTTCCCCATTGACGTGGTTTACCTGGATAGCGACAAAGTTGTGGTTCACCTGGAAGAAAATCTGAAACCGTGGCGCCTGGCTCCGGTGCGGCTGCGTGCGACCTCCGTGTTGGAATTGCCGCAGCACTACCTTGAGTTCCACCCAAACTGCGGTTGGCGACAGGATTGAGATTGCTTTGGGACAGGCAGGTCAAGCGTGAACGACGTACCCAACCTTCTTATCGAATGGGCCTCGCCCTGGGACGAGTTCCGCACTGCCATCGGTCCGGCGATGGCCAAGTCGCCTCAGCGTCTGGCCGGCGAAGCCCAGGTTGGCTTATTTCCGTGGTGGGGGATTCTCCTGTCCTGGGCGGTTGAGCTGTTTCTGCTGGTTGCCGTTATCGTCATACCGGCGAAACTGGCCAGCATGAGGCCCTACGAGCCGCTGCCCAAACCCAAGTACGACGTCATCTATTACTCTGGCAATGAGCTGCCGCGCACCGAAGACGTGGGCGGGGCGCAGGCGGGCCGTTCCGGGCGTTCCGGCGGGCGCGAGGCGCAACATCCCACGCAAACCATCCGGGTCGCACGTGGCAGCACCTTGCGGGAAACGGTGGCCGACGCGCCCAAGCTCGATCTGCCCAGGTCCAATTCCGCAGTGGCGAATCTGCTGGCCTTGAAGGCGCTCCCCGGCCCCGCTCCGGCCGAAGGCATGAGGTCGTCTGCGCGGGCCCCGGTGCTGTCTCAGACCGCGGTCGCACCGGCTCCCCAGGTACCGGACCAACTCCGGGCAGCTCCCCAGTTGAACGTGGGAGTGGCCCCACCCAGCGTCGCGGCACCCCAGCGCGAAGTCTCCACCCTTCGTCTTCCCGGATCGAACTCGGTGCAAGTCGTTCCGCCCCCGGTCTCGGCCCCGGAGCAGATGACGAACCTGAATCCGCGGCTTGCCATGCCCGCGCCGAGGGTAGTCGCCCCGCCGCCCACCATGACTCGCGAGGTGGCGACGATGGGGCCCGGCTTCGGGCCCGGCGAATTACAGAAACAAGTCGTTCCGCCGCCTGTGCAGGTCGGAAATGCCTCGGCTGAACCGCGCAACATCAGCGGCTTGGGCAACACATCGGTTGTGCCTCCCACCGTGCAACTGGGCGCAGGCGCAGCCGTGCGCTCCCGGGCTAGCGGCTTGGGGACAGGCACGGCGACGGCTGTTGTGCCGCCACCTCCCTCGATCTCGGGTGGAGGTTCACTTACCGGCCACGGCACCGGCAATCGCGGCGCAGGGTTGGGCGGACCGCTGGACGCCGGTCTGGCGGCGGCTCCTCCCAGCAGCAATGGCGGTGGCAGCACTTCGGGCGTGGTGGTTTCCAGCCAACCCGGGTCGAAGGTTGGCCTGCCCGGCAGCGGGGGAAGTGGTGCCCTGGCGATGTCTCCCTCCGGAACCGACAAGGCGGGCCTGGGCGGATCGGGTGGTGGCGGTAGCATCGGCCGCGGCAATGGGCCCGGCAGCGGCTTCTCCGGCCCCGGCACGGGTGCGGGCAAGGAAGGCACCGGCCCTGGGTCAGACCCCATGGCGCGCGGCGGCATCTCGCCCTATCCCGGTTCCGGCGGCGCCGGCACCGGAACCAGCGGCACTCCAGCCTTGCCCGGTGTCTCAGTAAAGGGTGGCAGCAGCAACATTGTCACTCTGCCCAGCTTTGGCGCCGGCGGTAAGCCGGCGGGAGGCCCAGGACGTTCGAACACCAGTCCTGAAGATCGCGGGCCTGATATCACGGTAGTCGCCACCTCGCGTTCAGGCGGCGCATTCGATTTCTACGGCAAGCTCAAGGGCGACAAGGTCTACACCATCTACATCGAGACCGCTTTGGGCACCGCCGTGATGCAGTTTGCCGACCCTACGTCGGCCGCGCACGGATACGCCGAAGACCTCACCGCTCCTCAAGCCATGCGCTCTGATCTTCCGCCCGGGCTGCCCAAGGCGCGTCTGGTGATCTCCTGCGTCCTGGACCGCTCTGGATTGCTGCGCCGGCCCCACGTGCTCGAACCCGCGAACGCCGTGATGACCAGCAAAGTCCTGACCGCACTCAACACTTGGAAATTCCGTCCGGTGCGGCGTGGAAATGAACCCATCGAGGTCAACGCCATCCTCGGCTTCAACATCGACACCAACGATCAATACTAGGAACAGCTTCTAGCTGCTGGCTGCTAGCTTCTAGCAATTAGCTTCTGACTGTCCTCTCCTGGAAATTCGTTGAATTAACATTGTCATCCCGACCGGAGCGGAGCGAAGCGAGCGTAGTGGAGGGACCTGCTGCTCCACAACTCGACCCGCACCTCCGTATTTCGAGATCTGCGAGAGCACGCTGCTGGATCGTGGCACCTATAAAGAAGCTAGGAGCCAGGAGCTAGAGCTGTTTTCGTTCCAGCAACACCGCGGTTCCATCCCGATACACCACGTCCCACTGCGCGGTTTCTTCCAGCATATTGGCCAGCGACGACCCGGCCGGCAGCAGCGCCCAGTGAACATGCTTATCGTTCAGAAACTTGTCCCAATCGGGCGTCAGTCGAATTGCCTTGAGGTAATCGCGCAGAAAATCTACCCCGTAAAAGTCGTGGCGGTCGTCAACGAAAACCTTGTTCTGCGGGTAGAGACGGTAGATCAGGTATCCGCCCCAGGAGTCGGGTGCGAAGATCGGTTCACTCAGGCCGCGTTGCACAATCGCATCCGTGGCCTGCACCGGCATGTGTTTGGGATCGAAGTGCGCGTTCACCCACTGCGTTGCTCCCAGCTTGCCCTGGTGCGTGCAGACCAGCAGCCCGAACAATATCGCGGCCAGAGGCCAGAAATGGCCGCGGAAGCCCCGTTCAACCTGCCCCATGCGCGCGGTAAAAGCCTGCCACCGGGAAAGAATGCCTTGCAGCCGTACAGAGAGATTGGGATTGCCGACCGCTTCCGCCAGGGCCTGCGTCCACAGTGGCGCGACGATGAGAGTGAGCAGAAGGGACGAAACCGGCAGACTGCGCGCAGCGTACAAACCACTGTACGTCGCAAGGAGCAACACGAACACTCGCGAAAGCGACGGCTTGCTGCGCGCCCCAGCCAAAGCCACAATCGTGATCAGCAGGATGGCCACAAAGCATTGCTGGGCCACGCCATGAAAATTGGGAGAGAGAAATTCGTCGATATGGTTCATCAGCCAGCGGCTGGTGAGGTACCGGTAAACATGAAGATGGAGCTCATAGCCGTATGGGTTGATGAGGCTGGCTACGAGCGAAACTGCGGTCACCATTCCTAAGATTCGCATATGCTGCGCCAGACTGCCCTTGTCCGCTGGGCTCTCGCAGCGGTAGTGCCGGATGGCAGCGCTCAGCAGATACAAACCCAGTAGTGCAAAGCCCAGCACAAAACCTCCATGCAAATTCGCCCATAGCAGCATCAGCACGGGCAGGTACCACAGGCGCCGCCGCCCGGCAGCATCGTTCACACTCTCTGAGCTGTCCAATATCTGGAACCAGATCACGGTGAATAACCAGCTCAGCACATGGGGCCGCGCAAACAGGTGAATCATCGAGACCCCCAGAGAGAGGGCGAGCAGGATGGCTGCGATCGGCAGGCCGGCGCCTCGCCGCAAGCACAGGCGCAAGGTGAGCGCAAAGGTCAGAGCAATGATGACCGCCGTGAAAAAGACCACGCCGTTGAGACCCATCCAATGGTGGATGCCTGCAATCGCCACGTCGTAAAGCCATTCCCAGGCATACCAGGTCTGCCCGCCCATGGTGATGGAAAACGGGTCAACGCGCGTAATCGAGTGGGTGCGGAGCATCAGTTCGCCATTGCGGATATGCCAACCAATGCTGGCATCTCCTAGCAGACGCGGCGCCAGCGCGCCGCTGCTCATCGCAAACAGCAAAATGATGAAGATCAGATCGGTGGGGGAAGGAGCAAGAAACCGAAACCACGCCGGCGGTGGAACTTTATCGGAAGCAGTGTCGATCTCAGCGGCGTTCGAATCCAAGATGTGTTGGCACCCAACTGCACATCTTACCCGATCAGCACCTGGCAGTTGACAATCTGAGAACCGGGAACCAGAAACTGGAAACTGAAGTAGTCCCCTCAATCCCTCCTCGAAACCCAGTCAACACGCCCCGCTTGTGCGACTCCAGGGTCAGCTCCTCGTCTCCGCACATCAGATAGATGGCCAAGTGCCAGGAGCTAGATCTTTCCCGCTTTTCCCGCGAGCGCCGGTTCCCTTTCGAATTCACTCGCCGGAAGCGCCTTGCGCTTCTTGCGGGAGCGGAGCCAGTTCTGGACCCAATCCATGTAGATGTAGTAAACGGGAGTGATGTAGAGCGTCAGGAGTTGAGAAAATACCAGCCCGCCGACCACGGCCAGTCCCAGCGGACGCCGTGATTCCGCGCCCGCGCCAAAACCCAGTGCAATCGGCAGCGTGCCCATGAGCGCTGCCATGGTGGTCATCATGATGGGGCGGAAGCGCAGCAAGGCTCCCTGATAAATGGCCTCCTGCGCCGGATCGTGGCTGTCGCGCTGCCGCTCCAGCGCTACGTCAATCATCATGATGGCATTTTTCTTCACAATGCCGACCAGCATGATCACGCCCACAAAGCCGTACAAGTTGAGCTCGAGGTGGAAGAGCATCAATGTAATCAGGGCGCCAAAACCAGCCGAGGGCAGGCCGGAAAGAATCGTCAGAGGATGGATGAAGCTCTCATACAGGATGCCCAGCACCAGGTAGATCACCAGGACGGCCATCACCAGCAGCAATCCCAATCCGCTGATCGAGGACTCGAAGGCTTGCGCCGTGCCCTGGAAGCTGGTGCTGACGCTGGCCGGCAACATCTCGCGCGCCGTCTTGCCCACGGCATTGACGGCATCGCCCAGCGATACCCCTGGACGCAGGTTGAAAGAAATCGTCACCGCAGGCAGCTGTCCCAGGTGATTGATGGTGAGGGGTCCAAGCGTTCGCGTAAGTCTGGCCACGGCGTTCAAAGGCACCAGTTGCCCATTCGAAGAGCGCACGTACAGCATCGAGAGCGCCGAGGGATCGAGCTGGTACTGGTTCTCCAGTTCGGTGATCACGCGATAGGCGTTGTTGGGCGCGTAGATGGTCGATATCTGCCGCTGGCCGTAAGCCGTGTACAGCGCGTCTTCCACCTGGTTGGCCGTAATGCCCAGCGCCGAGGCCTTGTCGCGATCGATGTCCACATTGACTTGGGGATTGGTGATCTGCAGATCGCTGGTGACATCCTGCAGCAGCTTCTGCAATTGTGGATCGCTGCGCAGCTTGGCTTCCAGCCTGGGTTCGTCCTGATAAAGCTCGGTGGTGTCGGGCGATTGCAGCGTGAACTGATACTGGCTCTTGGTCAACTGGCCGCCGATGCGGATGGGCGGCAACAGTTGGGGAAAGGCATTGATTCCGGGAACGGCAGCCAGCTTCAATCTCAGGTCCTGAACGATCTCCTGCGCTGACATGCGCTGGCTCCGCGGCTTCAACCGGGCAAACAGGCGCCCCGCATTTCCCCCCGCGGCCGTGGACATGAAGGAATCAATGTAGGGCTGTGCCATCACCACTTTGTTCAAAGCCCTCTGGTGCTCGACCATGTTGTCGAACGAAATGCCTTGCGGACCTTCGGTGAAGATAAAGATCTGTCCCTGGTCCTCATCCGGCAAAAAGCCCTTGGGGATGGCGATGAACAGGTAGGCCGTCCCCACCATTACCACCACCGAAACCGCCATGGTGGCAAATTTGTGCCGAAGCGTAATCTGCAGAGTGCGGTCGTAGAGCCGCAACAGTCCGTCGAAAAAGCTCTCAAACAGCATCCACAGCCGGCCATGCTGCACCTCTTTCGAGGCCCGCAGGAAGCGGCTGCACAGCATCGGCGTCAGGCTCAGCGAGACGACCCCGGAAACCAGAATGGCCACGCTGATGGTCACCGCAAATTCATGCAGCAGCCGTCCCAGAATTCCGCTCATGAACAGCACGGGAATGAACACCGCCGCCAGCGACAGGGTCATCGAAACGATGGTGAAGCCAATCTCGCCTGCGCCGCGGAAGGCCGCTTCCATCGGGCGTTCCCCCATCTCCATATGGCGCACGATGTTTTCCAGCATCACGATGGCGTCATCCACCACGAAGCCGACGGAAAGGGTCAGGGCCATCAGCGACAGATTGTCCAGCGAATATCCCAGCAGATACATGATCGCGAACGTGCCCACGATGGACATGGGCAGCGCCATGCTGGGAATGGCCGTAGCCGAAAGGTTCCGCAAAAACAGGAAGATGACCAGAATGACCAGTACCAGCGCCAGGAACAGGGTGAACTTCACATCGTCCACCGAGGAGCGGATCGAAACCGAGCGGTCGTAAAGCGTGTCCACATTTACCGAAGGTGGCATGACCGCGTGGAAGCTGGGCATCAGCTGGTTGATGGAGTCAACCACTTCCACCGTGTTGGTTCCCGGCTGACGTTGAATGGCGAGGATGATGCCGCGCCGCAAGCCCTTGGCGTCGTAGTACCAGCTCGCCGTCTTGTCGTTCTCGACTCCATCTACTATTTCCCCAAGGTCCCGAAGCCGTACAGGGGCGCCATTGCGGTACGCCACCACCAGCGGTCCGTAGTCCGCGGCCTTGGTGAGCTGACCGTTTACCTGAACCGTGAACGCCTGGTGCGTCCCGTACAGAATGCCGGTGGGCAGGTTTACGTTGCCGGTCTGGATGGCATTCGAAACTTCGTCAATACCAATCTGGCGGCTGGCCAGCGCCTTGGGATCGAGTTTGGCGTGCACCGCATATTTCTGCGCCCCGTACACGCTCACCTGGGCCACGCCGCTCACCATCGAGATGCGCTGCGCCATCAGGGTTTCGGCGTACTCGTCTACATCCGACAGCCGCAGCGTGGGCGAGTTCAGCGACAGGTAGAGAATGGGCTGGTCGGCAGGATTCACTTTCTGATACGACGGCGGGCTGGGCAAATTCTGCGGCAGATCGCGGGCCGCCTTCGCAATCATGGATTGCACGTCCTGCGCGGCAGCATCCAGATTGCGGCTCAGGTTGAATTGCAGCGTGATCTGGGTGGAACCCTGGGTGCTCGAAGAAGTCATCGAGTCCACGCCGGCGATAGTGGAAAATTGCTTCTCCAGCGGCATGGCCACAGCCGAAGCCATGGTGTCCGGGGTCGCACCCGGCAGGCTGGCTGAAACCAGAATGGTGGGGAAATCCACGTTAGGCAGATCGCTCACCGGTAGCAGGCGATAACCCATGATGCCGAACATGAGTATGCCCAGCATCACCAGGGTGGTCATGACCGGACGGCGAATAAAGATTTCGGCAACGTTCATGGTGACTATCCCCCGGCCCGGGGAGGGTTCGCAGCCGGCGCTGCAACTTCCTTGAATTCCACCTTCGTCACTCCAGGGACCAGGCGAAGCTGGCCGTCAGTAACGACTTGCTCGCCCGGTGCGAGTCCTTTCGAGACGACCGCTTGTCCGTCCGTACTGCGATCAAGGACCACCGGGCGGGCTTCGACGCTCATGTCCGGCTTGACTACGAAAACGAACTGCCCTTGCTGGCCGTTCTGCAGGGCTTGCGACGGCACCACGATGGCGTTGGGCTGCTGGGCCAGGGTCAGGACCACGTCCACAAACTGGCCCGGCCAGAGCCGCCGGTCAGCATTCGGGAATTCACCCTTCAGCTTGATGGTGCCGGTAGTCTGGTCCACCGTATTGTCGATGAAGCTCAGCCAACCTGAAGCCGGGCCGCGCGTGTCGTTGGGAATGAAAGCTTGTACCCGCAATTTTCCCCGGCTGGAGTAGCGCTTGATGTCAGCCAGGTTTTGCTCGGGCACGGTAAAAGTCGCATAAATCGGCTCCACCTGATTGATGCTGACCAGAAACGGCGTGTCGTTGGCCTTGATCATATTGCCCTGGTGAATCAGCAAAGGGCCGGTGTGACCATTGATGGGCGAATAAATGCTGCAGTAAATCAGCTGCACCCGTGCGTTCTCAACCGCCGCCTGATCAGCCAGTACCGCAGCGTCGAGCGCATCCGCCTCCGATTGCAGGCGGTCGTATTCCTCTTTGGAAACCACGCCCGCCTGGTTCAGTGCGCGAGAACGATTGGCCTGGTTCCGGGCGTTGGCCGCCTGCGCCTGATCGCGGGAGAGCATGCCCTGCGCCTGTTTCAGTGCCGCTTCGAACGGCCGCTTGTCCAGCGTAAATAACAACTGCCCCTGGCTGACGTCAGCGCCCTCCTTGAAATGCACTCCGGTGAGTTCCCCGGTCACCTGCGTTTTTACCGAGACATTCGAGTAGGCCTCTACGGCGCCAATTGCCTTCAGCTGCAGCGGCACCGCCTTCTGTTCCACCGTGGCCACCAGCACCGGGACCGCGCTCATGCGCGGAGCTTCCGCCTTGGTCCCCGAGCAGGCGCTCAACAGGGCTAAACTGGTGCATGCAAGAAGCGCTGTAAGATCCCGAACCAGTGACCCCTTATTGTTTGACGAAAAAATTCTCATAACGCTTCTGAGAACCAGCAAACTGGTAACTGATAATAGTCCCCTTAATCCCCTCCACGAAACCCAGGCAACACGTCCCGCTCGTAGGACTCAAGGGTCAGCTCTTCGTCCCCGCACATCAGATAGATATTGAACTGGGTCACTCCTACATGGGCCAGTTTCTTGAGCTTCTGGCGATGGGCTTCTACCGGTCCCACCAGGCAAAATCTGTCCACTACTTCATCGGAAACAAACCGAGCATTGTCGCTGCCAACCTCGGCGTGATGCTGGTAATCGTATCCGGCCCTGTCCTGCACGTAGGAAGTGAGCGACGCGGGCAGATCTTCCGGCTTGTACCGCGATATCAGATCGACCACATGATTTGAAACCAAAGCGGGAAACCATCGCACCCGCTGCCGCGCCAGCGCCAGGTCGTCCGACACCCAAACCGGGGCAGCGGCCATGACTTCAACGGCCTTGGGATCACGGCCCGCTTCCTTCGCCCCTTGCCGCACGAATCCGAGGCACCACTCAATCAGGTCGGGATCGGCAAATTGCAGAATCACGCCATCTGCGATCCGTCCCGCCAGGCTTAGGACTTTCGGACCGTAACCTGCGATCCAGACTGGAGGGGAGCCAGTTGCCCAGGCGAGCCGGGCGGGCTGACCGTCGTGCTGCACTTCTTGTCCGGCTGTGAGTTCGCGAAAGCTGATGACTGCCCGTTCCAACTCGGCGGGAGTGACTGGCTTTTTACCCAATACCCGCCGCGAACTGTCGCCACGACCGATTCCCAACTCCATGCGCCCGCCCGAAATCAGGTTGAGCGTGGCGAAAAGACTGGCGGTGACCGTGAGGTCGCGGACGGCGGGGTTGGTGACGCAAGGACCCAGCCGCATGTTCCGGGTCGCATTTGCCATCAGGGTGAGAAGAGGATACGGTTCCTTCCACAGTACGTGGGAGTCGAAAATCCATCCATACTCGAATCCAGACGTCTCCGCCTGCCGGGTCAGGGCGACAATGCGCTCCACGGAAATATCGGGTTTCAGGGTGATCCCGAACTTCATGCTTCCCTTTCGCGTTATGGGATAGAAGAAAACCGCAGGGGTCGAAGGCCCTGGTGGCACGACTGAAGTCGTGCCTTTTCCCAACCGCCTTGCCATCCCTCCGAAAATCGCGGCTTCGGGTAGATATCAGCGCCGCCGGGTTTCCGCAGCCTGCTAGCATAGAATACATCACGCTTTGGGCCCCGACCGACAGGGCTCAGGCAACCAGGGGATTAGCCAATGGGGTTCGACACCATCATCACCGGCGGCACCGTGGTTACGGCTGCCGATACTTCCCAGGCCGACGTCGCCATTTCAGGCGGCCGGGTGGTTGCCCTGGGCAGCAGCCTGCCTCGCGAAAATGCCACACGCCTGATCGACGCTGCCGGCAAGTACGTGTTCCCGGGCGGAATCGACGTCCACACCCACCTCGATATGCCGTTCGGCGGCACCACCAGCGCGGATGACTTCGAGACCGGCACTCGCGCTGCCGCTTTCGGCGGCACCACCACCCTGATCGACTTCGCCATCCAGTACAAGGGCCAATCCCTGCGCACCGCCTTCGACACCTGGATGCAGAAGGCGTCTTCGAAAGCCGTAGCCGACTATGGGTTCCATTGCATCATCACTGACCTGCCCGACGCGCAGTTGGCAGAGATGCCGCAACTGGTACGCGAAGGCGTCAGCAGCTTCAAGCTGTTCATGGCGTATCCCGGCGTTTTCATGCTCGATGATGCCAGCATCTTCAAAGCCATGCGCACCTCGGCCAAGGCCGGGGCCATGGTCTGCATGCACGCGGAAAACGGCGGCGCCATCGATGTGATCGTCAAGCAGGCCCTGGCCGAGGGCAAGACCGCGCCCAAGTACCATGCGCTCACGCGCCCCACCACGGCGGAGGCCGAGGCCACCGCCCGCGCCATCGCTCTCGCCGAAATGGCCGGTTCGCCGGTGTACATCGTGCATCTGAGTTGCAACGACGCGCTGGAAAAAGTGCGCGAAGCCCGCGATCGCGGCCTGCCTGTCTATGCCGAAACCTGTCCCCAGTATCTCTACCTCTCACTGGAAAACATGGACGCGCCGGGCTTCGAAGGAGCCAAGTACGTTTTCACACCGCCCCTGCGCGAAAAATGGCATCAGGAAAAATTGTGGAAGGGATTGACCCACGACCATCTGCAGGTCGTCTCCACCGACCACTGTCCCTTCTGCTACAAGGAGCAGAAGGAAATGGGCATCGGCGACTTCACCAAGATCCCTAACGGCGGCCCCGGTATCGAACACCGCATGAGCCTGGTCTACTCGGGCGGGGTTGCCCAGGGACGCTTCAGCGTCAATCGCTTCGTCGAACTGGTGGCGACAACGCCCGCCAAGCTCTTCGGCCTCTATCCCCGCAAGGGCACAGTTGCGGTAGGCAGTGACGCCGACCTCGTCATCTTCGACCCCAAACGCGAGCACACCATCAGCGCCAAAACTCATCACATGCGCGTGGACTATTCCATGTTCGAGGGCATCAAGGTGACCGGCAGGCCGGATGTCGTGCTCTCCCGCGGACGCGTCCTGGTCGAGGGCGAAAAATTCCTGGGCCGCGCCGGTCAGGGTGAGTTCATCAAAAGAGGCGCCTGCCCCGCGATTTGAGACTCGAAGTGTGTGGGTCGGACACTCTTGTCCGACGCCTTTGACCTTGATTTTTGGGTTTGGGGTTGTAGTCAGGAAAGTCAAAATCCAGGTCAAAATCGTCGGACAAGAGTGTCCGACCCACACACAGTAAGAAAGAGGACGGTACTTATGCCCATCACTCTCGCCCCTGCCCAGCAGAAAGAAATGATCTCCGCAGCTCGCGCCGCTTTCAGGAATGCCCATGCGCCCTATTCGAATTTCAAGGTCGGAGCAACTATCCTCACCGAACGCGGCACTATGTACCACGGCTGCAACGTGGAAAACGCCTCTTATGGCTTGACCATCTGCGCCGAGCGCAACGCTATTTTTGCGGCAGTCGCCGCCGAAGGCAGCGGCATGAGAATTAAAGCGGTCGCCGTAGCTACCGAGCGCGACGGCCCATGCGCACCGTGTGGCGCCTGCCGTCAGGTAATCTACGAATTCGGTCCTGATGCCCTGATCTTGTTCCGTGGTCAGACTGGCACGGAGCTAATACCGATTACGACGTTGCTTCCGGAAGGCTTCCGACTTCAATAATTAAGCAGACATCCCAGGCTCGACTAAGCCTGCCATTCAGAATCCGCTCGACTCTGTGCACTGCGCGAATGACCCGGTCAATGGGCCCTTACTCAGGGGGCGCCGGGGCCAACCCCATCTTGGCCCGCACCGCCTGCCACTCCTCCCTCACTCGGGGCTCCTGCGAAAGTTCGAAGGCGCGACGCAGGGACTGCTCCGCCTTGGGCAAGTCATCGAGTTTGAATGAGCATTCTCCCAGGCCCGCCCAGGCAA
The DNA here is from genome assembly GCA_963758435.1 of Terriglobia bacterium. Lineage (GTDB taxonomy): Bacteria > Acidobacteriota > Terriglobia > Terriglobales > Acidobacteriaceae > JAIQFF01. Next base: position 585,005 of record CAVWVN010000004.1, read on the forward strand.
ACCAGTCTTGCGGGTATTGCTGGATCGCTTCCTCGAACATGGGTACCGCTTGATCGCAGCGCCCCCGCTCATCGAGGCCGAGGGCAACCTGTACATGCGCCCTGGCCAGATTCCGGGCTACCGGTTCGTTGTGCGGTGCAATTTGGTGAGCCACCGTGAAAAGCGTCAAATCATCTTTCCAGGCGCCTTCCTGTTGAAGCGTCAGCACGCTGCAAGCAACCGCCGCCACTCCCGCCGCTGACAACAAAAGGAAGCGCCCTTTCCCTGACAAGTGCCATCCGGTCGCAAGCAGAATCATCAGTCCGGCCAATGGCAGGTAGGTATAGCGGCCATGCAGAAAATCGCCGGGGTTAAGCACATTCAGATTCAACGTAAGCAGAATCGGAAGCACCAGGATGCATGTACCCAGCAACAACCCGCGTCGGACGCTCGCCGCCTCCTGATCCCGAAGATCACGTCCTGCCGTTCTCCAGGCCCAGAAAAACGCCCAGGCGAAGATCGCCACAACCAAACCCACACCCAAGGCCGGCCAAACGACGGCGCGGAGCGACCATGTTTCCGCCAGATTGGGATCGGCGAAAGCGCGGGACCGGACTGGCCAAAACAGTACCTTCGCGTAGAACCATAGAGTTGATGGCCAGGACAGAAGGACCGTGTTCCAGGCCAAGTGCTGGGTTGCGGGACTAAAATGTCCACCCAGCGCACGGAAGCGGAAGACTAGATAAACCAGGATCACAACTAGAAATGGAACAATCCCAAACAGCGCCGAGCCCAGTTGACCTCTGAAGCTCGGGTCTTTTCCGCGCGAAGTTTTTCCCCCGTCCGGTTTATCGAATGGCACAACCAGGATCATGAGAAAGAGCACGGCCGGCCAGACGACGGCGGTTTCCTTCGCCATGAGCGCCGCCATGAACGCGGCCAGAGAGGCGATGAGCCATGCCACCGAAGACCGCGACGTGGACTTACTGCGAGCCTGCTTTCGGGACTTTCTGGATGGCTTTCCTGCGTCGGACTGTGCGCGCTCCGCATACTCGAAGTACAACAGCAGACTGGCAAGCAAGGCGGCCGCCATCAACGGATCGGGAACGGTGATCCACGCAACCGATTCCGTTTGGGCCGGATGCAGCGCGAACAGAGTGCCGGCAACCAGCGCTGCAAGCCGATCTCGCAGCAGCCTCCAGACTAACCATCCAAGCAAGACCGCCACCGATAGATGCTTTGCCACGCTGAGCAAGTGCCATCCCCACGGTGACGCCTCACTTAAGATGAAATTCAATCTCAACCACAATAGAAACACCGGACGATAGAAACTTAACGGCCCACCAGTAAATTGCGCCCATACATAGGTCGTGAAGTACTCCCACACGTGTCCGGCCTGTTGCAAGCGGATATCGCCAGCAAAACGGTGATCGTCCAGGACAAATTGGAAATTCAATGCGGGGCTGTAGACGGCAAAGACCCCCGCCGCCAAAGCGATGCCTACGATGCAAATCGCCAGGGGCGAGAGCGATGGCTGCGCTCTCCCTGGCGCCGCCGAGGAAGGATACTTCTGTGCGCGAACCGAGCTCGGAACTTTCATTACTATGAGGAACCTTCCAGGAGAATCGCCTCGGCAATATCAGGACCGAACCCCAACTTCGTTCTAGTACGAACGGGAGACCCCCCGGCTGTGCCGGGGAGGCAGTAAAAGTTTGACAGATACCGGAGTCCATCGCGGAGACTCCCAAACGTGAGCCGCCAAGCACACGAAAGGGAGTTCGCGATGGACGAAATGGAAAGCCTAAGCCATACGAAGTGGGAGTGCAAATACCATGTGGTGTTTATCCCGAAGTGCCGGAGGAAGGTGTTGTATGGGGAGTTGCGACGGTATTTGGGAGAAGGGTTGCGCAAGCTGGCAGAGCAAAAGGAGAGTCGCATCGAAGAAGGACATCTGATGCCGGACCACGTGCACATGATGATCGCGATCCCGCCCAAGTATGCGGTGTCGCAAGTAATTGGGTTCATCAAGGGGAAGAGTGCGATCCACCTGGCGCGAGTGCACGGTGAGCGCAAGAGAAATTTTGTGGGGCAGCACTTCTGGGCGCGCGGCTACTGGGTATCGACCGTGGGCCGGGACGAAGCGGTGATCCGAGACTACATCCGGCAGCAGGAGCAAGAAGATACACGCTTGGACCAGATGGGTCTGTGGCGCTAAACGGCCACCGCACGGTGGCCCCAAACCTTCGGGCCGCGTTAGCGACCCGACCAGCCGCTTTGAGCGGCTCACAACCTACAGCCCCCGGCTCTGCCGGGGGATACTTACTCATTGGGCCGTAAAGTACAGCGATGCCTGTGTCTCCTATGGCTTGAGCCAGTAAATGAGAATGCCGTAGCCCACGCCCGCAGCATCGCTCGTTCTGGCCGATTGGAATGCCATGAACCGTCCGTCAGTGGAAATAACCGGGTTCGACGCCTTCCCGCCCTCGTAATCATTGAAGAATGTTAGCCGGGTAAAATCCTTTCCGGTGCCGTCAAGTCTCAGCTTCCAGATATCAATGTTTCCCGAGCCCCGCGCTCCCCCAAGTTTCTCGCATTGCCGGTCTGCCTCTACGGCGGTGTACCGCCCGTCCGGAACAATTCCTTCCACTTCGTTATACGATCCCGGCGCTTTTGAGAAATTCGTCACCTGGCCGGTGTTGAGATCAATGCCCATCACTGACGCATGGCCCTCCGGCTCGTAGCAGGTAAAAGTTAGCTTGGTGTCGTTATCATAGAAGTCCTGCGCTTCGATGACGCAGCTTCGGTCCTTACTTTCGTAAACCGTCTTCTGATTCACCAGCCTGGGAACGCCGGAAAGATCCAGGTCTGCCACCACCAGTCGTGAAGCTTCCGGCGCAAGCTCGGGCGCCTGCGCCGCCACCTGCGAAAACGCAATCTTCAGGGTCGTCTTCGAAATCGCCGCGCCCTCGCTCATCTTCTGCCCCAGCTTGACCGGCCTGGCTCCCCGTTCCTTGCTGAGAAACCAGAGCTCGTTGTCGCGGGTGCGGCTGGTGTGCACATCCTCGAAGTGGTCCGGGCCGATCAGGATGTAGTCCCCGGTCACCAGATGCATCACCCGCAGAAAGGCTGCGCCGGGAACATTGCAAGTGAGGCACTGAATGACGCGCGACTTCAGGTCAATGACCATGGCGTCGCCAAAACTCTTGGCCATGAACGCGACACGTCGGTTGTCGGAAGAAATATCGGCGCGTTCCCCGAAATGGGTCAGGACCTCGATATTGGGAGGCAGATGTTCGAGCGGGTTGCCTGGGCTCCTTTGCGCGAGCGCCAAAGCGGAGGTGAGAACCAGAACAAGCAATCGCATTCCGGAGATAGTATCAAAGCTTTTGTCTGGACGAATCAGGTGGGGACAGCCGCCCTCGGCTGTCCGGCGGAGCGAAGCTCCGCGGCGCACTTCGTCAGTTTGAATTGGGGCCGGTCGCACGTGTGCCAAGCGTGTGTTAATACAGTATTTCGCGTCGCAGAACTTCATCGTGCGGCTTCGTCTTTGGCAAAATGTGAAGCACGGAGAAACGAAACCGCTCGGGATAGGCGGGGTCTGTGCCTACTAGTTCTCAAAGCTGGAGTTGTCCCCATGCCTTGAGGTCGCATACCGCCGCTAGCGGCCCCATATTCCGCTCTCGCCGTACGCACCGCCAACATAGAGCTTTCCAGATTTCTGGGGGGTATCAATCGCACGAAGCCCTTTCCACCACCCCTCTCCGCAGGGTAAGCTTCCTGTTCCTGACACGACCGACAATGACTCTGCGCCCCCTCGACATCATCCGCAAGAAACGCGATGGCGGCGAACTGTCGTCCGACGAGATCGGGTTCCTGGTCCGCGCCTATACCAACGACGAAATCCCCGACTACCAGATGGCGGCCTGGCTGATGGCCGTCCTCATCAGAGGAATGAATGGTCCCGAACTGAGCGCTCTCACCGGGGCCATGCTCCATTCGGGCGAGGTTTTGGACCTCTCCGACCTCCCCGGCCCCAAGGTGGACAAACATTCCACCGGCGGCGTCGGCGACAAGACGTCGCTCATCATCGCACCTGTTGTGGCCGCCGGCGGGGTGACGGTTCCGATGATCAGTGGGCGTGGGCTTGGCCACACCGGTGGCACGCTGGACAAACTGCAATCTATTCCAGGCTTCAACATCAACCTGTCGTTGACCGAGTTTCGTCGTGTCCTGAAGAGTTGCGGTTGCGGCCTGATCGGACAGACCGCCGAGATCGCTCCTGCTGACAAGAAGATCTACGCCCTGCGCGACGTGACCGCCACGGTCGAAAGCCCCAATCTGATCTGCGCCTCCATCATGAGCAAAAAGTTGGCTGAGGGCATTGACGGCCTGGTGCTGGACGTGAAAACCGGTAGCGGGGCATTCATGAAGACGGAGAAGGACTCCGTTCACCTGGCTGAACTCATGGTCGAAACCGGCGAACTCATGGACAAGAAGATGGTCGCGCTCATCACGGACATGGACCAGCCTCTGGGCCTGAAAGTCGGCAACGCGCTCGAAGTCGAGGAGTGCATCGAGGTGATGAACGGTGAGGGGCCCGCAGATCTGCGCGAAGTCTCGGTTGAGCTGGCCGCCTGGATGTTCTACCTGGCGGCCCGTACGCCGAGCGTAGACGCGGGCCGCGAATTGGCCGACCAACTCATTCGCGACCATTCCGCGCTCAGGAAATTTCGCCAGATCGTTACCGAGCAGGGCGGCGATCCGCGCTCCGTTGATGATTCCAAACGCTTGCCCCAGGCGCAGCATCGCACGCAAGTGGCCAGTCCAGCCAGCGGATTTGTGGAGTCCATTCAATGCGAGCAAGTGGGAATTGCCAGCCTGATGCTGGGTGGCGGCCGCGAAAAGAAAGAAGACACCATCGATCCCGCGGTCGGACTCGTCCTGCACAAAAAGGTCGGCGACCCGGTTCGGGAAGGCGAAGCGATCTGCACAGTTCATTACAATTCCGACGCCCGGCTCAGCAGCGCGCAGAATCTGCTGCAACAGGCGTATCGTATCGCCGGAAAGCCTCCGGCTGTGAGGCGGCCCTTGCTTCACCGCGTCATTTCCGGAAAAGGAGCGCGGGGATGAGGAGCGAACCAGGAAACGCGATTTCATCGACCGCTCCAGGGCTTGGGGCCACGGAAGTTACGCAGTCCATGAACGGGAGGCACGAATGGGCCGTCTGACAGGGCTTTTGGGCTTGATCACCATGCTGGGATTGGCTTACCTGTTTTCCAGCAACCGTCGCGCCATCCGGCTCAAGACGGTGGCCCTGGGACTCATCCTGCAGTTCGTGTTTGCCCTCTTCGTCTTGCGTTTCAACTTCGGCCGCGCTTTGCTGGAGTGGGCCGGCCACGGCGTAGAAAAGTTCTTGCAGTATTCCTTCGCCGGCTCCCAGTTGGTGTTTGGGGAGTTGGGCCGGAAGGGCGGGTCCCTGGGAATGATCTTTGCCTTCCAGGTGTTGCCCACGGTAATTTTCATCTCCGCGTTCTTTGCCGTGCTCTATCACTATGGCGTGATGCAGTTCATCATCCGCCAGATGGCGAGAGTCATGATCCGCATGGGCGCCAGCGGCGCGGAATCGCTCGACGTGGCTGCCAGCATTTTTATGGGCCAGACCGAAGCGCCGCTCACCATCCGTCCCTATCTGCCATCGCTGACTCGCTCTGAACTGATGACGGTCATGACTGCGGGCATGGCTCACGTTTCCGGCGGTATCATGGGCGCCTACGTTCTCTATGGCGTCGAGGCCAAGCACCTGCTCAGCGCCGTGATCATGACCGCTCCCGGCACCATCCTGATGGCAAAAATGTTCGTGCCGGAGACGGAAGAGCCGGTTACAAAACCGCGTGACAAGTCAGATCCGAAGGAAATCCCTTCGTTGACCGGCCAGGAAATCCCTTCGTTGACCGACATTGACCCTGAGGCTTTACCCAAAGACGAGAACGTTCTCGGGGCCATCACTCGCGGCACCATCGACGGCCTGCACCTGGCCTTGAACATCGCCGCCATGCTGATTTCGTTCCTTGCCCTGATCGCCCTGGTTAACGGCATCTTTGGCGGCATTCACAACCATATCTCTCACTGGTTCCCTTCCAGCCTGGAGCAGGTCTTTGGTGTGATCTTCGCTCCCATTGCTTTTGTGATCGGCATTCCCTGGAGAGAGTGCAGCATCGTCGGCAATCTTCTGGGAACCCGCATGGTGATCAACGAATTGGTGGCCTATGGCATGCTGGGCGCGCAGAAGGGCATTCTCGATCCCCGCTCCTTTGCCATCGCGACTTTCGCGTTGTGCGGCTTTGCAAACTTCAGTTCGATTGGAATTCAGATCGGAGGCATCAGTGCCCTGGCGCCCAACAAGCGTGGTGAGTTAGCCAAGCTCGGCTTCCGCGCTATGATCGCCGGCACCATGGCCAATCTTATGTCAGCTTCGATTGTAGGCATCCTGCTGCGCTAAGCGCCAGTATCAGACTCTTCCGAGGTTGGAAGACCAGCGAGATCGTTGACGAGACTCGTGCCCTCCCACTGTTTCTAGGTCAACCCCGCCCAGGCCATGCTGGCAAACGGATCGACAGCTGCCAGCGGCGAAACCACGCCCATACTCTCAATAGCTTTCTCCGCCATCATCTGGTCAAGAATCAGCGGGACCTCAAAAATGGCGTAGTTCTTGTACGCGCTGACATTCCGCCGAAACTCCTCGAATGTAGCTTCCGTGAGTAACTGCTCGACCGCAGCCCCGATCTCTCGGAAGTCCGGCACCACCATGCCCAGGCGCTTTTCGACCAGCCAGGTTCCGTTGTAGCGCTCCTGCGGCATGGTGCGCGCGTTGTGCTCCACAATCACCGGCAGGCCGAATTGCAGAGCCTCGCTGATGCTGCCCGGCCCAGGCTTGCCGATAAAGAAATCCGCCAGCGACATGAAGTAGTCCACTTGAGTGGTGAACCCTTCGATGACCGCCGGTCTGGTCAGCCCCAGGGCACGCAATTTTGCTGCGAGGTCCAGATTATGACCGCACAGAAAAATCAACTGGAGCTGGCTCGAACTCTGGTCCAGCCTCTTCGCGATCTCGATCATCGCTGCCGAACCCTGTCCCCCGAACATTACAATGCCGGTTGGCAAGTCAGGCCTCAGGCCCAGTTTTATTCTTTCCGCTACTCGATCGATCGCCGGCTTCCGATAAAACGAAGGCTTAAGAATCATCCCGGAGGTCTCATAGACCCGCCGCTTGGCGTGCCCCATCTCCAGCGCCTGGCGCCGGGCCAGCTGGCTGCCGCAGATGATGAATTCCGATTCCGGCACAATCCAGAAGTTCGGTGGATAGTCGGCCAGATCGGTGAGCAGCGTGACGAAAGCGGCGTTTGGCATCTCCTGGCAAATGCTCTGTGCCAGGCAGCGATTGAAATGCGGAATCACGGAAAGTACTAGCTCGGTAGGATGCAGCGCCCAGTAGCTGCGCAAAATACGAACGATGCGCGAATGATGCAGCTGAATGGTGCGCTGAAAAAGGGCTAGCAAGGGCGGCGTGAGCCGGGTCCAACCCTTCTTCAGGATCAGGTTGTATCCATCCTGGATGCGCAGGCCGGTAGCGCGGTGCACGAAGTCGATCGGGTCCAGCAGTTCCTGCAAGTTCAGGAGCTTAACGTTCCAGGGATGATACTGCTGCTCCAGAACTGTCTTCAGCGCCCCCGCGGCACTCCGGTGTCCGCCGCCGGCATCGTGAAAAACGATGGTGAGGTCGTGCATGGCAACCTCCTGAACCAATATCGATCATTAGCATCTCAACTTAGCCTTAAGGGAAGATCAACGCCCTATTAATTTTTCGTGAATTAAAAACCGCGGGAATAAGTAACGTTACCCAGGGTGCAAAAGCGAACGAAGACGCCACGTGCAACGCAGGGTGAAGCTACAGCAGAGTAGTCGAAAGCGGAGCTGGGGCCAACGTCGAAACATCCAATCCATTGCCGCGAATGATCTCACTGAATAGTTTTGCGCTGCTCCGCAGAGTGCGCTGTTGCGTCTCCGGATCGAGCGCCACCAGGCCGAAGCGAAGCGTCCAGCCCTCGTTCCACTCGAAGTTATCGGTGAGTGTCCAATGCAAATATCCACGGATATCGTGCCCCTCCGCAATCAATCCATGTAGCTCGCGCAAGGCGCTCACAATCAGCCAGGGACGAATCTGGTCTTCGGCGTCGGGCACGCCATTTTCCATGATGTAAATCGGCTTGCCCAGCCCGGCGGCACGTCTTACCGCCTGGCTGATGGCCTGCGGGTAGGCTTCCCCGTAAGGCCGCTCAAAGCCCGGGTCCCCCTGCGGGACATGCGGGGGCACAAATACATTGGCAAAAAATGTGCTCGCATTGCGAATATCGAAAGCCACGTGGAACCGGCTGTACACATTCAGCCCGACGAAATCACAACAGCCCATGGCCTCGCGATCGCGCCTGTTGAGCAGGCCGAACGGAAACCCCAGCCGCCCGCTTTCGATCAGATCGAAGAAAGTATGATTGAACAGCCGATCCAGCAAAGCAGCAATCCATCGATTGGCCATGCCCCGCACCGGCTCGAACACTACATAGTGCTGGGCCCATCCCACCTGGGCGTCTGGCACCAGTTCATGTAGAGCGCGATACGCCAGCACATGAGCGCGCGCCTGAATGCGGTTGACCCGGAGCGCATTGAGCAATCGCCCTTTGCGGCCGGGTGGGAATTCGCCCAACACATATCCGCAGGCCGCATAAACATTGGGCTCGTTGAAGGTGACCCAGAAACGGCAAAGGTCCCCGACCGCCTTCGCCACTTCCCGGGTGAAGCGTTCGAACAGTTGAGGCGCATCTGCCCGGAGAAACGCTCCGCGCTCCTCGAACCACCGCGGATGGGTGAAGTGGTGCAGACAAACAATCGGCTCAATCCCCCGCTGATGCAAGGCCTCCAGCATCTGCCGATAACGTTGTAGTGCCGCTGGGTCAAAACGGCCTTCTTCCGGCTCGATGCGGCTCCACTCCAGCGAGAGTCGCAGCGCCTTCAACCCCAGGTCGCGGGCGATATCAAAGTCACGCTCCGCGTTCTCCCACCAATCGCAGGCCTTGCCGCAGCGATCTCCGGACTTGATCCGCCCCGCCAGCTCCCAGTCCGACCATTGATTTGAATTGTCGCCTTCAACCTGGTGAGCAGCCGTGGATACGCCCCACAGAAAATTGTTGGGAAAAAGAAGAAACGGCTCAGGACTTGAGTCGCAAAGGCCCGCGTCGTTCATGTCGTACATTCCATGCCTTGCATTCTACGATATCGTGATGCCACTCCCGGATAGCCACTAGCCTCAGTGTTTACTCGCTGTGGTCCGCAGCTCCTCGCTTAAGCAAGGCCGGACATCGGAGTGTCAGGACCTAAACGGTCGAGTCGAGAACTGTCTGGCCGCAGTTGATTAGATATTGGTGGAGCTAGTCGGGATCGAACCGACGACCTCATCGTTGCGAATTCTCAACCCTGTCCGAGATGGCGCGGCACCGAAGAAGCCTGAGTGATAGCCAGGGGCAGCGTTCATGCGGGCGAGACGCCTCTTCCCAGCCCCGAATGTGTACCCGACCGACAGCGACCGACATGGCACGATCCGGGCAGGGATGGCAGGGTTACGACACAAGCCACGACACAAGGCCCCCCTGGCCGCAAATCACGAATCGCGCCAAGGGTCCCGAGTTGTCCGCCCTGGCGCCCTGGCGACGGCGGGGGCATACCGGGTCCCTCCGCACAATTTTTTTTTTGGCATTTCCGGCAGCCCCCTGGGGGATGGAGACTGCACATCGGCGGCGGCGGCCTGCATCCTCCTATTTTGAAGCCACTTTCCTTATCTTGCTTACTATCGATCCACTTGGAAACCCTCTTCGGTTGCGGTCGGCAGAGTAAAATGAAATGTAGCGCCCCGTCCGTCATTCGCCGTAGCCCACACACGGTCACCATGCGACTCCACAATGGAACGGCTGATGGCCAATCCCATGCTGGTGCCCTTCGGCTTGGTCGTCCGCGTCGCGACCCTTGTTCATGCTGCACCTTTTTGAAGTAACCGACCAAGCTCGTTCTTGATCTCTGTCAAACGCTCGACTCGCCTTTGCTGTAAAAGTGTCCTCTCCTTACTGGGTTTGCGACAACCAAAGTACGCGCGGGTGTCTTGCTCAATCAAAACGACCTCACATTGCAAGTCTCTGACGCGCTCAATCATCGGCTGGTCCATAGCGACAATTGTAAGACTCTCAAGGTCTGCGGGCCGTTGCTGGGATTTTGTGTAGTTGAAGGCATTAGCGGGCGGACGAATAGGTGGAACATTTCTCATGACAGCTCCTTGCGCAGAACATAAGTCCTCTTGTTGGACGTTTGAGACTACCCAGCCGAGGAGCGCTTTCAATGCGACGCCCATTACATTGAGACGTGAGTTGTGACACTTATCGGGTTGGAGAGTCGCAATTCCTTAAAAGCGGAGAAAAAGCCGAACCCGCGCGGATCACATTGAGGCAACGCGGTCGTAAGGGTCCGAACGTCGGTTTCCCGCCACTAACCCATGACCGCATTGCGGTTCGGAACTGAAACAGAATACCTGCTCCCACCTGCCTAGTCAGCTAGCAGTTGTACTAGGTGCTGTCCTTCGTTCTTTTGGGCAAGCGCGGCCAGATGGTGCGGCCAATCTGACCCAAAACCCAAAAACTGGACCAAAGGAAACTAGAGTTATCTTAGGCAGAACAGTCCTGGAAAGGAGAAGGGACCATGCCGAGGAAAGCTCATACGGAAGAACAGATCGTGGCGGTTTTGCGGCAAGGGGAAGCGGGCGAGAAGGTGGCGGATATATGCCGCAAGGTAGGGATCAGCGAGGGGACCTACTACTTGTGGAAAAAACAGTATGTCGGGTTAGGGATCAATGAGCTCCGCGAGCTGCGCCAGCTGCGGGAAGAGAACGGGCGTTTGAAACGGCTGGTAGCCGATCTCAGTCTGGACCGGCAGATCCTGCAGGAGATTGTGTCAAAAAAGCTCTAAAGCCTGGCCTGCGACGGAAGCTGGGGCAGTGGGCCCAGCAAACGTATCAGATCGGGCAGCGACGAGCGGCGAGGCTGATGAACATCGGTTGGTCGACTTGGGTGTACAAGAAGAAAGTGCGGCGGTTCGATGCGGTGTTGCGACGGCGCTTGTGCGAGATGGCGGCCAACCACGTGCGCTATGGCTACCGGCGTTTGACGGTGTTGTTGCGACGCGAGGGTTGGAAAGTGAACGCGAAGCGCATTTACCGACTGTACAGCGAGGAGCAGTTGATCGTGCGCACCAAGCATCGGCGAAAGATAGCTCGCCGTCAGCGTGGAACCATAACCACCGCGACTGCTCCGAACCAGTGTTGGAGCATGGATTTTATGAGCGACAAGCTGTCGGACGGGCGTTCGTTCCGCATTCTGACGGTGGTGGACCAGTTCACGCGGGAGTGCGTTTGTTTGGAAGCGGATCGCGCCATGACGGGGATGAAAGTAGCGCAGGCGCTGGAGCGAGTGAAAGCAGGGCGGGGACGTTTGCCGGCGAGCATCACGGTGGACAACGGTACGGAGTTCTGCAGTCGCGCTTTAGAAGCTTGGGTGATAGGCCATGAGGTACGGTTGTGTTTCATTCGGCCGGGTCGTCCGGTGGAGAACGGGTACATCGAAAGCTTCAATGGGCGATTGCGAGACGAGTGTTTGAACGTGGAATGGTTTGTCTCGCTGGATGATGCGCGGCAGAAGCTGACGAAGTTCCGCGAACACTACAATCACGACCGGCCGCACAGCGCCCTGGCGGATCGAACGCCGGCGGCATTCGCGGAGCTACACAGGCGTGTGACAGAAAAAACTAGTACATCGATGGGGCGCGCCCTCCAGAGCCTCTTCATGGAGTCTCTGGAGTGCGCGAAACCCGCATGAAATCAGGAGAGCGGACTGTTGACGCTAAAAAACTCTAGTTTCAACCCCGAGGGAAAACAGGTCGGAACGCTCGTCCCCGGATTCTCCTTTAATTTTCTCTGGTGCCATGTAGGCGAGCGTCCCCGCGATTTTCGACTCTGGAATCCACGCATGGGTGACGGTATGCGTGACCGTCAAGGCCTCCGCAGCCATTTGGCGTGCTAGACCAAAGTCCAGTAATTTCACGCGTTCGTCGGGCAGCACCATGATGTTTTCCGGTTTGACGTCGCCATGGATCACACCACGCTCATGTGCCGCAGCCAGGGCTTCGGCGGTCTGGCTGGCCAGCCGCAATAACTTGCGGGTCTCAACGGGACCTTCTACCAGCAGCTCGCGGAGAGCCCCTCCCGGAACCAGTTCCATCGCGATGAAGAGATGGTCTCCATCTTCACCGACGTCGTAGATTGTCGTGATACCGGGATGATTCAACGAGGATGCGACGCGGGCTTCCGCGAGAATGCGCGACCAACGCTCGGAATGGTTGGAAATCCTGTCGGTTAGCACCTTCAATGCTACTTTACGCCGCAGCCGCTCGTCGTAAGCACGGTAAACTATTCCCATCCCGCCGCTGCCGATTTCGCCTTCGATGCGGTAGTGCGAGAGTTTGGCACCCAGCATAGGTTCCTCACCGGGGATCGCGCCATCCTAATGCGGCCCGTAAAATCAAGTCAATGCGTCGGACCGAACTGCTGTGTGCGAAACGAGGCAGATGCATAGTCGCGAAGGGCGAAGGAACGGGCTAATGCTCACACACCCTCAGGCGTTGTGTCTATGAGGTACGTTTTGGGCACAGGCGGGTCAATAAGTGAAATCGCGATTTTGCAACATCTCTAACGACGTCAGCTGTGTCAAGGGACTTGGGCTTCTTGCTTTTGTGGTTTCGGGCACACGTTTCACGTAAGCGCAGACGCACTTGTTCCTTTCGAAGGAGTAACGGTCTTACTTCGATGATTTGTGTGTCCAACCGCATGGCTCGGCCCGTTTTCTTCATCATTGTGGTGGCGTAACCCACCAGACATCTCTTCGGTCACCGTCGATCATGATGTGTTATGCAAACTCCCCTCCCTTTGGGGAGGCGGGTGGCCTATTCAGTTAACCCGGTCACTGCAGCGCAGGACCACTGTTGAAATCAGGCATCCCCGCTTGGGCTTCCCCACTCTGCCGCAACTTTCCACGGCGGCAGAACTCTTCGTAATCGATCTGATCGCGCAACATAATCCCCAGCCGGATGCCCAGTTTCCGTGCCGCTGCGATCCTCGCCTTGCCCATTCCTTTCTGGATGAGCTTGCGCCGATAGAAGCGTTTCAGCTCTGGGTCTTTCCCTACTGCGGGCATCGTCGCTTCGGTCCACAGGTAGCGCAGCAGCGAGTTGCCTTGCTTGGTCAGTTTCCCCAAGCGCTGCCGCTTCCCGCTGGTGTGCTCACACGGGATCATCCCCATATAGCTAGCCACCTGGTTGCCTGTGGTAAAGCGGCTCGGGTCGCCGAGAAATACCTCGGTTGCCAAGGCCGTCACCGGACCCACGCCGGGATGCGTCAGCAGCCGGCGCGCCTGGGGTCTTTGTTGGGCCTGTGCTTCTACTTCTTTATCCAGCTCCTGGATCCGCGGCTGCAACTGCATGTACAAGCTCTGCAACTCCGTCCGTCTCTGACCGGTGTAGGCAGGCAGAGACAAGGCCTCCAGTGCGGTCTGCCCCGCTGCACTCCAGAGAGCATGGCCTTTTCGCAAGGCATGATTGAGTGCGATCGCTTGCAACCTGTGCTGCAATCGCGTTCGCATCCTCACCCACTGGTGTCGGTCTCGCAGCAAGGTTCGCAAGTCCCGCTCTGCGGTCGACGGCATCCCAATCTCCGGAAAGCGATTCTCCATGAGCAGATCCAACATCAAGCCTGCGTCCCGTCGATCGTGTTTCTGCTTGCGCGTCTCTTTCGCGCGGATCTTTGCTGGATGACCCACCCGGCACTCGATCCCCAACTCCTCCAGCAGTTCCAAGAACCATTGCATCGATCCGGTGGCTTCGATGCCCACCACCACCGGACCTGCCAGAGCCACGTAAAACTCTCGTACTGCATTCCCTTCGTGGGAAATGGTTTTCTCCGTGAACTCGCCGGTCTCGCTGTCCACCATAGCTATGGTTTGTTGTCTTGCATGCAGATCGCAACCTACAATCTTCATCTCGGCCTCCTTCGTTCCGAGCCTTTTTGGTTGGATACCGCAAAGTCTACTCGGTCCGTGGTGAGGCCGACGTCGTTATGACATCAGTTATCCAGTCACCACGTCGACGAATCGGGCAATTTGCGGCGAGTTCGTCGGTTGGATTTGCAGTGCATAGCTTTCTTGGCGCATTTACAATGGGACAAAGAAGAGGTTAGCTGCAATGAGATCATCATGGCAAATTGAGGCAGGGCATCTCGAATGCCGCTGGTCTGGGGTTAGTCAGCACGTTCAATACAACCCGTCTTGGATGCAAGAGGCTTCTGGCGTTCAAGGTAGTTATTTGCCGCCCCTTCCAGATTTCGCCAGCCACAGTCCATTTGGAGCGGGGGCTTACCTTTGGTACGACCACTATACCCCACACCGCGATTCCGAATGACTCTCTGAGATTCAAACTGAGGCAACCGTCCGTTTCCTTGTTGCCTTGCGTAAAGTGCATACTTCCGTCAGGCGATTACACGCATTGACTTCAGAAAAGTTTGGCTTGGGGACCGTACCCGGGGTGGTTGAGGTCAGCCGAGGAGTCTTACCCTTCGAGGCCATCCCATGACCAGCGTGGGATGCTGAGGCCGTTCGGCACGTCATTAGCGGAATGATGGTATCGGGACATGGTTGTGGTGGTCGCCCAAGCGAAGTAGTCGTGCAGCACTTGTTGCAGCACACCGTCGTCGGCTAGTCCGACATCTGCCAGAGCCTGATCGAAGCAGGCAATAGCGCGGCGATCCATTTCGTCGTGTTCTCCGTTGCCGCTGTGCATCCTGACCACGCTGGTCTCGTCACCATAGGACTCCGAATAAGTGCGGGGGCCACCGAGTGCTTCGGCCCAGTAAGCGGCGAGGCGCTCGACATGCTCAGGGTGAAAGCCGTGGCTGAAGGCATGGCCAACCACGTCGTCGGCCATCACCCGACGATGCCAGGCCTCGGCCAGACGGCGCAAGCCGTCGTTGCCACCCGCCGCCTCGAATACGGTTTGCATGCTCCATAATGACAATCGTCCCGTGCGTTTGCAAGACGATGGCCGCGTGGGATTTCAGCCGGGTCAAGCGCAATACGCGCCATGTGATGGGACCCGGCTAAGCCTGCTCCCGCTTGGTCGCGAAGTGTAAAGGAACTGGGGCAAACTCTTCTGTTTGGTAGATAACGGGTGACTCGGAGTTAACTGTTGATGACAGCGATTGCACTCATCAACCTCACAGGGGGCTGGGTTACCGCCCGCTAGGCTTGCTCAAAAATTCATGACAGGCCTGTCAGCACCTTTCTCGCGTCTGTCAGCGAATTTTTGCGCCTCCCTACAGCGTTGCGTGTGACTGAAGTCGCCGTTGACCGGGGAATGCAGATGTGGCTGTAGTGACAATCCGAGATCTAACCGATGGCCGCAGCGCCGCTCGGCCTGCCTCTTTAGTTCGCCTGCGAGTCGACTGGACCGCTCCGTGCAGCGTCGCTGCGCTCAGCATAAACCAGATACGCAATGAGTTCCTCCGCGTTGGCTTCCTCCAGGTCGCGCACCTTCTCCACCAGTCGCCACCACGGGCGAAAGCTCTCTCCCCGCTCGTGACGGATTATGGTACGCACGCTGACCCCAAACTGCCGGGCGGCCTCGCGCTGCGACCATCCCAGCACCGTGCGCAGGGTCCTGATGCGCTGACCGAACGGCAGGCAGACTACGCTGTTCCGCAACACCTGGGCGATCTGCGCCTTCTGTTCCTCCCGCCAAGCCTGGAGAGCCATTGAGACGCGACCGGTTGCTGCTGTCATGGTGAGCACCAATTGTGAAAATATCACTTTCGCGGGAAGTGTCACTCAAATTATTTCGCACCCGCTCGCCCATAGGAGCCCACCCGGACGCTGGAACTGCTTGCGGCACCGAGACATCGACGTGTTGGGAGCCACAGATCCGAGATGCAAGACGCCCTCCCAAGCGACAGAAACATGACAAGAATCACGATGATGTTTCGCGGTGGATAAGACCGGCGTCGCCGAGACCGGGCTTGCCGTTTCGTTCAGGCTGACGCGGGTCGCACGCTTCCCCAGGCGCGGGATGTGCGCCATCGGACACACAGTGGCTAGCTGTGGAGTGGGACGGAGACATGAAAAGCGACAAATGGGAGAGTGACAAAATTGGAGCGGCTGCAGGTTTGCTCGTGGCCGAGTTGCCACGTCAGCCGGAAATCGCCCTACATGACTCTCCATTGAGCGAACTCTTCTTCCAGACGAGCCCAGCGAACGCGTGAGCGGCATTTGACCAGCCCGAAATGCCGGCTACAGAGAGCCTGGCCACTCGACATGTACTCTACCGGGTCGGGGCACTCGTTCCCAGTCGGTTCATTCTGCAACTCCTCCTCCAGCCGTTTGCTCGGACCGCTGCGGTGTTCGCAGGCTTTCGGCTTCATAAGACTGGTCAGAATTGATCGTCTTGTAATTTAGCCCGAAGGCTTCTAGCGAGAGTTCGTGTGGGGCAGAAGAAGAATCGGGGGCGACTCACTCACAAGCCGACGCAAATCCATGTAGAAGTGAGGATCTCAGCGTCTCGGCGAACTCGTTGGGCGTGCGATAGCCCAGGCTACTGTGCGGTCGCTTGCTGTTGTACTCCTCTCGCCAGTTAGAAATCTTTGCTCTGGCATCGGCCAGGTTACGAAACCAGCTGGCGTTCAAACACTCATCTCGCAGTCGTCCATTGAAGCTTTCCACGTGACCGTTCTGCATCGGCCGTCCCGGCTGAATGTGGATCAGCAGGATCTTGCGTTCCTCGCACCAGCCCAAGAAATGGCGCGAGGTTAGCTCCGGCCCGTTGTCGCAACGGATCGATTCCGGCAGGCCGCGCTGCTCGATCGCTTGCTCCAGAGCGCGAGTTACTCGACAAACTCGTGTCCACCTCCAACGTCAGGCACTCCCGGGTGAATGCATCGACGATGGCTAGAATGCGGATTCCGCGGCCCGTCGCCAAGGCATCACAGGCGAAGTCCAGTGCCCACTCCTGGTTCGAGCGCAACAACAGCCGTTCCTCGTTCGCCGGACGCACCAACCGCTTCCTCCTCAGCCGTCGCACCATCAGTCGTTCCTCCCGATACAACCGATAAATCCGCTGTGCACTCGCCGGATGCCCGCGCTTGTTCAAGAGCACATGCAAACGCCGGTAACCGTAACGCGGTTTCTGCCGCGCCATCTTCACCAGTTCTTCCCGCAGTTGCGCGTTGTGGTCGGCTCGCGGCTCATAACGATAACTGCTGCGGTCTAGCTCCACGAGCCTGCAGGCCCGGCGTTCGTTCATGCCAAACTGCTCCATCGCGAGCGCCGCATCCGCTCTTAAGCCGGCAAGCTCCAACCGTTTTTTCGCACGATCGCCTTCAGCGCTTCTTTGTCCAGGCTGAGGTCAGCCACCAAATGTTTCAACCGGCGGTTCTCATCTTCCAGACTTCTCAGCCGTTGCGCTTCGCCCACTTCCATCCCGCCGTACTTGCTCTTCCAACCGTACAGCGTGGCTTCGCTCACACCGTGCTCGCGGGCCAGCTCTGCCACCTTCCGCCCCGCTTCGTGCTCTTTCAGAATCCCCACGATCTGCTCTTCGCTAAATCGCGCTCTCTTCATGGCTAAGGTCCTCCTTCGTCGCTACCGCCGCGACGTGAGGTCCCCAATTCTAGCTGGTTGAGTTTTTCGAGGGCAGGTCATCATGCCGAAGGCAACGCCGAAAAAAACACTGGCAAAGTTGAGGAAAAGGTCGGACAGATCGAAAAAGTGTTCGAGAAGTAAGTTAGGCGGGCTCAAGCGTTCGGAACGACCGATGTACTCGTTCCCCGCTGAGTACTGGTGAGACGGGCGGACACCAGCTCGGCCCTCGGAGTTCTGTATTGAAGCGGTCCGAACATATTAGCCCACGACGCAACAATTCGTCGCACGAATCCGGGCGGCTGTCCCCGTTAAACGCCTGAATCACAGTTAACACGATTGCAGCAACTTACCAACAACAGAAAGACCAGCAAAGGAGAAGCAAAATGGCAGATCAAGAAAATCGCAACCCACAACATAGCGATCCGCAGAAGGCCGTTGCGGAGCAGAAACCTGGAAACCAACCGAACCAGCCAGTGCAACAGAAACCGGCCGCCCCGATCACACAGCCCAAGAGTCCGCAGTCGGAACCAGAGAAACCGGATCAAGAGCAGAAGAGGCAGGCGTAGGCTGCAGTGGATTTCGACCGGTGGAAATAGAGAGATCAGGACAGTTCGATTGACATCGAGCCGTCCTGATTAGACATCGAAGTGATTTTCGCTCCAAGGCTGCTGGGGCGAACATACCCGATGCAACGGCAACCCGCACATCACTTCATCATCGTTTGAGTTTCTATATCGAATTGAATGAAAGGAGACATATGAAAAACAGATTGTCAGTAGCCGTGGTCGCGCTGCTCGCCGTCGGGATTCTGGCCGGATGCTCGCAGACAGCCACGAAGTCACCTGATGTTTCCGACAGTATTCGCAAATCGCTCGATCAAGCAGGCTTCAAAGACGTCACCGTCAATCAGGATCGCGACAAGGGTGTCGTGACCCTCGGTGGACAAGTCGCCAGCGAGAACGACAAGGCACAAGCCGAATCCCTTGCAAAGTCTCTGGCGGGCGCCCAGGTTGTCGCGAATCAGATTGCTGTGATTCCCGTGGGCGTTGAAAAAGAAGCAAAGGCCGTGAACTCCGATCTGGACACGGGCATCGAGAAGAATCTGGACGCTGCGCTGATCCAGAACAAGATGCACGACAACGTGAAATACGAAGTGAAGAACGGCGTAGTCACGCTGACCGGAGAAGTGAACTCGCAGAACAAGCGCGACCGTGCCGAGAAGATGGCCACGAGCGTGCCCAACGTGAAGCAGGTCGTGAATGATCTGCAGGTTAAGAATCAGAAAGCCAGCTCTTCGCAATAAAAGTTGCAGGGTTGATCCATCGCGGAGAACGGAGAGCAGCCGCGTTCCGGGTTGCTCCCCTGCAAAGTAAGCAAGGCCGAGGTCTCGCGTGAAAACTGCCACGGCTGACTCAAGCCTTCTGGAACGGGCGGTGCTCACAAATTGGGTTGCCCAGCGTGTATACCAAAAGGAGGCTTTGTATACGTCTTTTCGCTCCAGGGCGCGTGTCAGATCGTGACAGCAACAATTCCAACAATTAAATTTGGGCCTAGTTTCAATGACTTAGCCAGCAAGCTCTTTGGAATCAGCGAGGATCTTCGAATCCCTCCCTCTCCGCCAGTCCTTTAGTTTCTGCTATTTGCAGCACCTGACTACCAAATCCAGATCATTTGCCTCCGCGCGGTATTAAGCACTGGAGGCAATATGGCAGTCACACTCTACCGGCAGGTCGGCAAGGGCAAGGCTCGCCCTACCAGAAGGTCAATCTTGGGCGCGGGCGCCGACCGACCAATCTCGCCGGTCCCTACTCCCTACGGTATTCGAGGTCGTCGCCAACGGCCTCCCAGGGACGGGGACCGTCAGCCAGCGATGCGGCAATCGAGGCGCAGAAGCAAGCAGTGCTGTGGGCTTTTGCGCCTTCCTGCCGCCCTTTCCCTGCCTGAATTGCGCGTTCCCGATCAAATCTCCAGACGCGCCTAAATGATCGGTTTGGGGGATAGAGCAATATTGAACAGACGCCCCTCCGAGGATTCGACTACCGTGGCCTCATGAATACCGCTTTGAAGAAATCACGTTTCGCATGAATGAAGGTAATCTCAGCCTTGGTTCAATTTGCTTCTGCCTGTTAGTAGAGCCAATTCGCGATTCGTCGAAGAAATGAAGACCGACAATGCTGATACTCATCATCATCTTAATATTGGTTTTTGGCCTCGGTGGAGGGTACTACGGCCATACCCGCTGGGGTCCGGGCGGCGGGGCCGGCATAGGGCTGGGGACAATATTGTTGATTCTCCTCATCGCCTACATGCTTGGCTTATTCCGCTGATAGTATGACAACCGGCGATGAATCAAAGGAGGGAAAATATGAAAATCAAGCTGCTTCTGTGTGTGGTTCTTGCTGCTTGTACGTTTGGATTTGCCAAGGAGAAGGCAGATGTTAGGGATGTGACCGGGTGCCTGTCGAAGGGTGATAGCGCCAAAGAGTTCCTGCTAACCGGAAACGACGGCAGCACTTGGGAAGTGCGGAGCAGTAAAGTGGCTCTCGCTGAGCATGTAGGTCACACCGTGACTGCGACCGGAGTCGTCTCCAATACAACCGCGCACAACTTGAAGGAAGACGCGAAAGATGCTGCGAAGGATAGTGGCATGACGAAGACTAATGCTGAGCACGGACATCTGACGGTCACGAAAGTAGAGATGGTCAGCGAATCGTGCAAATGATGCCGACGGCAGCCTAGTGACTGTGCCGAACAGGGAATTTCAGCAGCGATTGCCACGCTCCGTCTTCCTGGCTGCCCTTCCTCCCTGATTTACGCGTTCCCGATGAAAGCTGCAGACCGCGCCTAAGTGTACGGTTCGGGCTACCCGGGTGCCACTCTTTCAAAACGGAAGCGAACAATAGTCTATGTTTATGCGGGTCCGACTTCAGAAAGGGGCTTCGCCATGTCAACTTTATTTATCTATTTCCCAAATGGGAAATCCAAGGGATACACGGGAGTGGAGAGCACCTTGAAAATAGAGGACGGTGTGCTTACCTTCTACTCTCAACCAGAGCGTCAGAAAAACGTTAGGGAGAAAATCAGGAAGAAAGTACAGACTTCACTGCCGTTCCTTTTCGAGCAGCACGAACCCCGGGCCGGAACCGGGCCGGAACGGGCCGGAACGGGCCATTAAGGGCCACTTGGGGATCCTATTTTCACACCCAACTCCGGCTGAAATATTGCACGAAAGTCCTGTGCCCTTGCCAGCGGGTCTTACGGAAGAATCACGGTCCCCCGATCACGCCACTACAAGACATTGCACGCCGTGTTTTTGTTTAGGTGTTGCTTTACTCCGCCTCACGCACTCGCGAAATTCGGTGTTTGGCGGTAGCAATTAGCCCACTAGCGGGCATAGCGGCGCAAGCTTTCCAGATATTGGGCGAGGTGGATCTATCGGATCCTGATCCGAATCGCATGAATGTCTTCTGGTTCTACGACCATCCCCCAATTTCCGAACGAGTTCGGTTCAGCCTGACATACGATCCATGGGCCAGCGGACGTCAAGGGAAATTCGTTCAATAATCGGTGGGGACCACGGATTTGCAACTCATAGTTGTGGCAAGCTCGCCCGGCGCTCCCAGGATCACCCTATCGGGATACCAGCCAGAATCAATCTTGCTTTTACGAGCAAAACGATCATCAGCGTCGGCGAAGGCTCGCGGTGGCTAACTGTAGTAAAACTGTAGTAGCTCTATGCTCAAATCGGGGCAGATTGGATCATGATGGGTCAACAGGTGGGGTTTGTAAGTGTCGGTAGCACATGATATGTCC
Organism: Terriglobia bacterium; assembly: GCA_963758435.1. GTDB lineage: Bacteria > Acidobacteriota > Terriglobia > Terriglobales > Acidobacteriaceae > JAIQFF01. Next base: position 606,622 of record CAVWVN010000004.1, read on the forward strand.
GGTTGAGATAGCACATGAGATGTCCGCTTAGCGGGCGGCGAGGGTGGGAGACCATGGCCAGCATGGATTCTTACCCGAAGGCCGCGATGGAGCGGGCGATGAAAGTACAGGACGTGATGTTACAGGCGATGGCGAAGAAGATCACGTGGTGGCAGGCGGCGGAGATTCTGGGCATCAGCGACCGGCATATGCGGCGCTGGCGGGAGGGCTACGAGGCGGAGGGCTACAAGGGGTTGTTCGACCGGCGGCGGGGCAAGCCGTCGACCCGGCGGGTGCCGATGGCGACGGTGGAGAAAGTGTTGGCGCTCTACCGGGAGAAGTATTTCGATCTGAACGTGCAGCACTTCCACGAGAAGCTGGGAGCTGAGCACGGCATCGAGTTGAGCTACACCTGGGTGAAGCAGGCGCTGCAGGGAGCGGGCTTGGTGGCGCGTGGACGCAAGCGCGGGGCGCATCGCAAACGGCGCGCCCGGCGACCGTTGCCGGGGATGCGGTTGCACATCGACGGCAGCCGCCACCAGTGGTTTCAGGACGAACGCTGGTATGACCTGATCGTGATTCTGGACGATGCCACCAGCGAGATTTACTACGCCCAACTGGTGGAGGAGGAATCGACGGCGACGGTAATGGCGGGATGGCAAGAGGTGATCGAGCGCAAAGGCGTGTTCTGCGCGCTGTACAGCGATCGGGGAAGCCATTTCTGGCTGACCCCGAAGGTGGGCGGCAAGGTCGACTACCATCGCCGTACACAGGTGGGACGGGCGTTGCACGAGTTGGGGGTGCAGATGATTCCGGCCTACTCGCCGGAAGCGCGGGGGCGCAGCGAGCGCAGCTTCTCGACCTGGCAGGGCCGCTTGCCGCAGGAGTTGCGGCTGCGCCAGCTTGGGACCCTGGAGGCGGCGAACCGGTTTCTGCGGGAAGCTTACATCGCCGAGTTCAATCGCCGTTTTCAGGTCGGCCCGGCGCAGCGTGGAAACGCCTTTGTGCCCTGTCGGAGTCGTGATCTGGAACGGATCTTCTCGCTGCAGTTCCAACGCAGCGTCAACCGCGACAACACGGTGAGCTTTCAGAATCTGAGCTTGCAGATCGAGCGGGTGCGCTGGCGGGCGACGCTGGCGGGTTGCCAGGTGATCGTGCACCAACACCTGAATGGAACCTTGAGTCTCACCCACGGACCGCATTGCCTGGGTCGCTATGACAGCGCCGGGACACCCCTGCCCGCCAAAGCTTCTACCGAGACGAGCAGGGGAAGGGGAACCGTCCCCTTCCCCTGCAACCCCATCCCCAAAACCAACCCAACCCAAACGGCGAGGGCACAACTTTGAAACCGGACATTTCACGTGCTACTAAAACCGGACATTTTAACTTGCTACCGACACAGGTGGGGTTTGTAAGCGGTTGGAAAATCATGTAGAGTAGAGAATTTTCATAACGGTTCAGAACCCTCCTGTGAACTCAAAATCCGCCGGTACGTAGTACCTGGGGGGTTCAACTCCGCCTCCCGGCGCCACGGCTTCGACACGGAAGACTTCTGGCCGATCTAAGGACTCTACGGCGTCGCGACTACTTCGATGTCGCCTTTTTGGTCGGTAACCTCAACTCGCACGGCATCATTCCTGCGTTCGAAAAATAGGTCCACCGAAGCATTGCCGCTGCGAAGGCCCTTAATCCACAGCTGCGGGATCCCCTCTGGCAAATAAGGCCGATCAAACACAATCCGATTGCAAGCGCCTTGTATGGAAGCTCCCAAGCACGACTGAACCAGTAAGAATACGGCTCCCGAGGCCCAAGCCTGGGGCGAGCAGGCGACAGGATAAAGCGTAGGACCTTCGCCGCGACGCCGGTCGAGTCCGCAGAACAATTCAGGAAGACGGCGAAGATCGGCCCACCTACTGGCATCGAGAAGGCCAAGCAGGATTCGGCCGGCCAGGTCCTTGCATTCATACCTCGCGAGGCCGCTGACAATAAGGGAGTTGTCATGTGGCCAAATGGAGCCGTTGTGGTACGACAGCGGATTGTAACGAGCCTGTCCCGCTGCGACGGTGCGGACACCCCAGCCACTAAAAGAATCAGGGCTTAACAGCGTTTCGGCGACCAAGCGCGCCCTGTCTGGCCTGACAATTCCAGCGTACAGGCAGTGCCCAGCGTTCGAGGTTCGCACCCGGCATGGCTTTTTGTTTCCATCGAGTGCCAAAGCGTAAGTGGACAGATCGTCGCACCAAAATGCTTCTTCAAACCTTGTTCTAAGTGTTTCTGCTTGAGCCTCCAGGGCAGCGCATCTTTCCTCCTCTCCCAACGCGCAGCTCAGTCGGGCCGCCGCCAGTTTGGCTGCGTATACGTAACCCTGGACTTCGCATAAAGCGATGGGTGCTTCCGCCAACGTTCCATCGGCGTGAAAAACTGAATCATTCGAGTCTTTCCAACCCTGTTGAACCAAACCCTTGCTCGACCGTTGCGCATACTCCACAAAGCCATCGCCATCCATGTCTCCGAATTTGTCGATCCATCGCAGTGCGAGCTCGATGTGCGGCCACAACCGCTGCAAACACTCAAGATCCCCCGTCCGCTCGTAATATTCACCGGCAAGAACAATGAAGAGCGGGGTTGCGTCCACACTCCCGTAATAGCGCCCGAAAGGGATTTCACCCAGAGCAGCCATCTCTCCACTGCGCGTCTCGTGCAGGATCTTGCCGGGCTCGGCTTCAATCGCTGGATCGAAATCTTTTGCCTGCGTTGCCGCCAAATACTGCAGAACGCCTTTGGCAATCCCCGGGCTGAGCCAAAGCATTTGGAGAGCGGCAATGATCCCGTCCCGACCAAAGACCGTGCTGAACCACGGCACTCCGGCGTAGGGGTAATTCACCTCGGGGTTCCCGATAATCATCATCTCGACGTCCGCAACCGAGTGTTCGATCCAATCACTAAGACGAGAATTTGAACTGCCAATCTGAGGGAAAGTTTCGGAGGCCGTTTTCTGTTCGCCGCTGGCAGAGATCATTGCGCTGCTGTAGCCAACCGAATCGTGTTCAGCCCGGGAGTCGCAAGAAATGGCTAAATGGAAGACCGCCTTCTGTCTCGGCTGGAGATGCACTTCGTACTGCAGTTCCGACGTCGAGATAGTTTTGGGGAGGGGATCGCATTGAATGCAAGTTTTACGAATTGTGTTGTCCAGGCCTTCATATGAGAGCAGCACCAGGTCCTTCTCGACATGATCGTCCAAGCGCTGCCCTTTCTTCTGCCGGTGCATACCGCGCACTTCGAAGATGTCGGCGAAGTCGGCGCTGTATCTCAGGCTGAATGGCACGAACAGAGGCGAGAGTCCGTAATTGATGAACGCGAACTCTTCATAGCAGACATCGTGCCACAGGAACTTGGATCGCTGAAGGTGCAGAGTGCCACGGGGTATGGCAACTCTGTCCCGGTGTAAAACGTCGAGATTGGTGAGATCAGCAGTAAAGAGAAAATTGTCCGCCTTGATAGCGGAACTTAGAGGCAATGGCCGGGCATTCCATAAGCAAAGGATAAGCTCCGAAAGGTAACGCGTACCTTGAAAGAAAAGTCCCTCCTCGCCCAGCCCGGACGTTTGGATGTCCCCTAGATGGTCGAATACGGAGAACATTCTGCCGTATTTCAGAACCCTGGCACGGTCATCAGCAGGCGGTGACTTCGCAGCTATGTAGTATTGCTGGGTGATGCGAGCTTCATCCAACTGAGGCCTCCGTCGGAAAGGGTGCTAGATGAGGATTCTCCCCGAGCCAACCGCTGATAAACGTTCAAGTAATCCTGCGCCATGCGCTCGGCGTCAAAATGCTGTTCAAAATACCTCCGGCATTTCCTTCTGTCGATCTCTTCAATTCTTTCCACTGCTCTAGCCCCGCTCTCCAAGTCAGGCACTATAAACCCTGTGACTCCCTCTTGTATGACCTCGGGAACGGAACCCAGCGGGTAAGCAATCACTGGTGTGCCGCAAGCCATGGCCTCAATCATCACCAAGCCAAAGGGCTCGCGCCAATTGATGGGAAAGACCAGAGCAGCGGCGTTACCGAGAAATACATTTTTCTGTGGATACCCAATTTCGCCGATGAACTCAATGAGAGGGTGATTAAGCAGCGGCTTGATGACATTCTCAAAATACTGCACATCAACTCGATCAATCTTAGCTGCTATCTTCAGTGGCATCCCGGCACGTTTCGCGATCTCGATTGCCTGGTCCAGGCCCTTTTCCGGGGAGATCCGGCCGAGAAATGCCAGGTATCTGCCGGCTCCGCCGCCAAGAGAAAAAGACTCTCTCGGCAAACCATGATGGACCGTTCCCTGCCAATTCGCCCAAGGCAGAGGCTTACGCTGGGCGTCTGAAATTGAAATCACCGGCATGTCCCGAAAATGCCGGTAAAGGGGCACCAAATCGGGAAGGTCGAGCCGGCCATGAAGGGTTGTAACGTGTGAAACTTGCTCATGGCGACTCAACGGGAAGTGCAAGTAATCAATGTGAAAATGAATTAGGTCGAAGTTCTCTTTTTCGCTGAATACCTGGTCCAGCATCACCACATGATGTGCTAACTGGTCCACGCAGTTCGAATCCAGTCGCAACGCTTTCTTGCACGCTGGCACCAGACGGGCAGTTGTGAGGGAATCGCCGCTGGCGAACAGAGTCACTTCGTGACCAAGACGGACCAACTCCTCCGTAAGCCAAGACACAACACGCTCCGTACCCCCATATAGTGTGGGCGGAACGCTTTCGTAAAGTGGCGCAACTTGTGCGATTCTCATTGATGCGAAAAACCAGTCCTGAGCCCGTAACCAGTCTACGGTCTCTTCCAAGTCTCAGCCATCAGGTTCTTGCTGTATCGTTCCGGGTCCTTTCCGAGTGGCAGTAATCCTGTCGCGTTTCTAATGTATGGCAAAATTATCGCTTCGGCGGCGGCAGGTTGCCTGTCCCTGGACTGGGAACTCCGGTTGCTCCGGAGGTGTTTGGGATTGTTGCCGACAGAAGAGGGCGTTAGAGTTTTGCGACTCCACGGTGTCGACGACCACTCAGGCTGTAATGAAATTGTAATGGTTGCACGATCAGGACGAATCATTTCCAAGCAGAACGGATCAAATCGACTGATTTGTAACCTGCTGAAAAGAGGAGTAGAGTAGAAAATTTTCATAACAGTTCAGAACCCACCTGTGTATTGCTAAACCGTTGTGCTGGCTATTTCCAGGTTCTAATCTCGTCAAGTCCTTAGCCGCACGGTTCCCGGAACAAGGCCCGTTCATTTGTTTGACTGAATTCGGGCTCTGGTGGGGGGCATCCTCTTGGCACATCATACCGGGATCTCCACTGGCGCCTCAGCTCGAGCACCTCCTTCGCGCTTCAAAACCGCGCGAAATGTCCTCGGATTCAGACTGCATGAGAATCACCAAAAAGAGAATCGGCACAGTGCTTCGGGAGAGAGTTCGGCGAAAACCTCGTGGTGGACGATGGCTGCCCTCAGTGATCACCCAAAAGCGGCCATGTAAGGTCACCTCAAAACCGGCCATGTAAAGAGCGGTCCAGGACATTGACAGCGGTGGGAGGCAGCGTAGCCTTCCGCGGCATGGCGAATGTCTTGAACAACGAGAAGAAACAACAAATATTAGCGCTGGGACGACTGGGCTGGTCCCTGCGTCGCATCCAGGCGGCCACTCATGTTCGTCGAGAAACCATTAGCACCTACTTGAAGGTGGCAGGAGTGGGAGTGTGGCCGCCGGGAGGGTGGGGTCGGCAAACCGGTTCAAAACCGGCCATAGGGGTGACCACCGACTTTGGCGTAGAGTTGAGCGCTCCGGGACCCGAGATCCAGGGGGTGATTCCGGGTGAGTCGGCAAAACCGGCCATAGGGGTGACCACCGGGTTTGGCGTTGAGTTGAGAAGCCCGCGATCAGAAAACCCAGGTCGCAATCCATCGGCGAGTGCCTGCGAGCCCTTCCAGGAAGCCATTGACCTGGGGTTGAGCCGAGGCCGTAACGCCATGGCAATCTGGCAGGACCTGGTCTCGGACTACGGTTTTACCAGCAGCTACCAAAGCGTCAAACGCTACGTCCAGAAGCGGCGCGGATCTCAGCTGCCACAAGCCACGGCCGTGATCCTGACCGCGCCAGGAGAAGAGGCGCAGGTCGATTACGGCACCGGTCCGATGGTGCGAGATCCGCATAGCGGCAAGTACCGACGCACGCGCTTGTTCGTGATGACGCTCGGTTATAGTCGCAAGTCGGTACGCCTACTGGTGTTCCACTCCAGCTCGCGCATCTGGGCCGAGCTTCATGAGAAAGCATTTCGCCGGCTGGGCGGTTGTACGCGCATCGTTGTCCTCGACAACCTGCGCGAGGGCGTGCTTGTTCCCGATATTTACGATCCCGCTCTCAATCCTCTTTATCGCGACGTCCTCGCGCATTACGGCGCGGTGGCCATGCCTTGTCGCATCCAGGATCCAGATCGCAAAGGCAAAGTCGAGTCCGGGGTAGGCCACGCCCAGAAGACACCGCTGAAAGGTCTCCGCTTCGAAAGCCTGGAGCAGGCCCAAGCCTACCTGGATGGTTGGGAAGCACGCTGGGCGGATACGCGGATCCACGGCACTACCAAACGACAAGTCGCGGCCATGTTTGCGGAAGAGAAACCAGCACTGCTGCCATTGCCGATCGAACCCTTCCGCTACTACCAGTACGGAGACCGCACGGTTCATCTGGACGGCTGTGTGGAAATCGAGGCTGCCTATTACAGCGCACCCCCAGGCTGGATCGGACGCTGGATCAAAGTGCAGTGGGACGGCTTATTGGTTCGTCTCCTCGATCCCAAAAACGGGCAGTTGCTGCGCGAGCACATACGCCAGAAACGTGGCTGGTATCGCATTAAAGAAGAAGACCATCCCGCTCGCACTCCGCTGCGCGTCTCGCAAGTGCTGTGGCGAGCCGAGCGGGTGGGCTCTCAGATGGGTACGCTCTGCAACCTTATCTATCGGCAACAAGGAGAAGTCGGTATCCGTCGCATCCTGGGAGTGCTCTCGTTGGCCAAGAAGTTCGGGGCAGCCGCGACCGAAGATGCCTGCGCGGCGGCCCTGGAAATGGGAGTTCATGAATATCGCTTTGTGCGCCGCTATCTGGAACGCGGTACGCAGCTGAGCCTAAAGCAAGTCGATCCCCTCATTCGCGAGTTAGTCCACTATCGCGATCTCATTAACCATCGAACCAAGGAGCAACCAGAATGAACCTGATCGAGTTAGATCGTGCCCTACGACAGTTACGGCTCGGTGGCATGGCCGCCGTCATCGAGACTCGTCTCCATCAAGCCCAGGTGGAACCGATGACACCCATCGACCTGATCTCCTGCCTGGTCTCCGACGAACTCACTCGTCGCAGCGACCGACTGCTGCAGCGTCGTCAGAAACAAGCACAGTTTCGCGACTCCCAGAAGTCGCTCGAGAACTTCGACTTTACCTTCAACAAGAAGATGAATCGCAGCCTGGCCTTCGATCTGGCGACCGGAACCTTCATCGCCAAACACGAAGACGCTTTGTTCTTAGGCCCGCCCGGAACCGGAAGAGTCATCTCGCGCAAGCCATCGGACACGCTGCCATTCAGCAGGGCTATCGCGTGTTGTACCGCGAGACTCACACCTTGCTCGATGAACTCGTCGAGGCCACCATCGATGGAACTCGCAAAGAGCACATGGATCTGCTGGTTTCGGTGCCCTTACTCATCATCGATGATCTGGGGATGCGCAAGTTGCCGATGACGGCCGCCGAGGACCTACTGGAGATCGTGATGCGACGCTACGAACGTGCCAGCACCCTACTGACCTCCAACCGCCCCGTGGAAGACTGGGGCAAGTTGCTGGGAGACAGTGCGGCCGTCACTGCCATGCTCGACCGCCTGCTTCACCACGGACACGTACTCAAGTGCGGTCCGCGAAGCTGGCGCACAAAAACAGACTTGCTTCCTCAACAGGCGGCAATGTAGAACAATCTCGTCCCGGACAGCTTTCGTGCATGGCCGGTTTTGCACTGACCACGCATGGCCGCTTTTGAGGTGACCGCTGAGGCTGCAGCCCATCCTGGGACCGCTGGGAGCGGGACAGGGGGCGACGCAGAGCGGCGGGGTGAGGGTTAGAGGGATTGGCTCTAGGGAGCGCAGGAAAACGGACCCGGAGCGATTTTCCATCTAAGCTATTCAAATTAAGGGAGTCCGTAATTCGTGGTTGGGATGCTTCTAAAAGGCGGTTTATGCGTTATTACGGCTCATTTTGGCGCACTCTCGAGGGCTGTGAGGGTTTCGGGAGGGTCTCCCGAGGCGCGGCTTTACAAGGCCAAGCGGCTTTATCCGGCTAGGCAAAACCTGCTGCGAGCGCCCTCCGTCCCCGACACCCTTCCTTAGTCCTTAACTCATGGACGGCCGGGCCGAATTCCGCCACCCGGTTGTTGCTCGCTGCTCTGAAACAGAAGCTGGCCACTTGAGTCGAATAATTGACAGTGGTACGTGGTCAGTTTCTTTAGTGCCGCGCGGACTGTGATCTTAGTGTCGCTATCCTTGACTTCCGAGGCTGAGAAGAACTCCGGTTCATTCATGGTGATCTTGAACGTGCTGTTGTCAGGAGCTATGCCGATTTGGAAAGAGATCGTGTCTCCTTCTTCGACCGGCAGCGGGTCCACATCCGGACTAAACTTTTTTGTCGCTTTCTGATCGTAGTTCAGTTTGAGTGTGTGATGTGTCATAGTTTCCTTTCTGTTTGCTATTGGGTTAGCGATGTCAGCAGCAATTCTTGGAAGCGGGGATCCTTTTGCAAACCTTTTACATCCGGCTGACGGCTCAATTCTTCAAGCAGACGCTTTGACGTATGCGTAAGCAGCCGGAGCGTGTCTTCACGCTGATGCAGGACTTCGTACATGATTGCCGCCTCGCGTTGCACTATTGAGTTCTCGGGTTCCATCGCCAGCGCCTGAGAGGCCTCGGCCTGCGCACGTCGTGAGTCTCCCAGGAACGCGGAGACTAATGCCAGCAGAATCCGAGAGTCTGCCTGTCGCGGGTTGTGCGTCAATTCATCCTGCGCCACATCCCTGGCGGAGCGGTAAGCTTTGGCTGCCTCCCGTTCCCTCCCCAGGTGTCGGTAAACATCCCCCAAATCGCGATACCGGATTGCGGATGGCGGCCCCGAGGCCACGCTCTCTTCGAAAAACGGGGCCGCTTCTGCGTACCGTTCCTGAGCGTAGTACAAGCCCCCAATATTCATGAGAAGGTCGGGGGATTTGTGGAGGCGCAAGGCTTCGAGCAGAGACTCTTCCGCCTTCTGAAATTGCCCCTCTTCAATCAGTGCAAGACCTAGGTTCATGTGCCCGGTCGAGAGCCGAGGAGCAATCTTCGTCACCTGACGGTACAGTTCTTCCGCCTCGCGAAACTGACTCCGGTACCAAAAAAGATTTCCCAGTTCGATATAATTCGCGTAGTAATTTGGCTCAGCTTCGATTGCCTTACGATACGTCGCAATCGCTTCGTCGGTCCGGTTCACTTTATCGTAGGCCCCTGCGAGCCGGTTCCAGGCTTCTGGATTGTTTGGGTCCAATTCCGCGGCCCGCGTGAAATCCTTAATGGCGCGTTCGTAAAATCCGTGCTCTTGCTGGAAAGAACCAGAGACCAACAAGACCGGTACGGAATCCGGGTTGATCGCTTTGGCTTTTGCGACATTAGCAGCCGCTAGGTCGAGCCACTCTAGGCCTCCGCCCTTTCTGAATTTCTGGATCTGGGCGTCGGCCAGACCGGCAATGGGCAGAGCGGATTGTGGATCGAGTTCAATGGCCTTGTTCAGATATGGAATCGCCTTGTCGGCGTCATATGCGGGTTGCCGCAGCTGCTCGATACCTTGCACATAGTTGGAATAAGCGGCTCCCGAGACTGATTCATTCGGCACACCCTCTCGCAACCGGAACGCCCCTGTCACTGTGGCGATGATGGCCTTCGCGATTACCGGCGTATCGGCACTGTTGTATGTGCCGTTAAGCGGCTCGCCCACTGTGATCCCAGAGACTAGGTCGGTCAGCGAAGCATTTACAGCGATCGTGCTGCCGGAGCGACGCAATGTCGTTTCAAGGACATGGGTGGCTCCAAGGACGCTTTTGGCCTCTTGCGGCGTTTCGACATGGTTCGCCTCTACTTCGCGGGGAGAAATCACATTGAAGTTCCGACGTGAACCCGACAGGCGATCCGAAATGTCTATCCCTATTCCGGCGGCGCCTTCGATCGTATCCCCTCTTACCGAGAACGGCAGCACTGCCAGCCGTACCGGGGTGACAACCGGTTGTACGTTCCACTGCCAGTACCCGAGGGCGAGGGCAGTCGCGAGCGCCGCAGCGGCGCTGCCTTTTAGCAAAAAGCGCCGGGGCTTCAGCGCGTCGCTCACGGCTTCGGCCGAGCTGAAGCGACTTCCAGGTCTGGGTGCGAGACACTGTGTTACAACTTTCCTCCAAGGCGACGGAAGATGTTCTACTGCACGCTGCCAATGGGCGTCAACGATGACCGTACCGAGAGTCATCGTGCTCGCCTGGGAATCGACCTCCCGAGATCCTTGTCGTTCCGCAGCGGAAGGCTTCCCGAGGCGCCTTGGCGAACGACCTGTCAGCATGATATGAAACAGAATTCCAAGGGCATAGAAATCGGACGCGACCGTGGATCGGTTGCCCAAGAACAACTCCGGCGCCATGTAATCCGGCGTCCCGCCCTCGCCGCCCTCCACGTGAGTGTCTTCAAAGAGTTTCGTTTTGGCCAAGCCGAAATCAGTAATTACGGCTCTGACGCCACCCTGGGGCGATCGAGACAGGATGATGTTGCCGCACTTCAGATCCCCGTGGATGACACCTTGTCGGTGCGCTTGGGCAAGACCGGCGCAGATCTGGCCTGCAATCACCCGTGCCTCAGCCTCAGGCACTGGTCCTTCGCGACTAATTCGTTCTGAAAGGGTTTGCCCCTCGATGAATTCCATCGAGACAAATTCCATTTCGCCCAGCGGCGTTGAGACAACGTGCAGATCATGGACCTTGCAAACGTTAAAGTGGCTCACTTCGCGCGCGGCCCGCACTTCGGGTGGCAGGCGATCGCCGTAGCCCGGCCTCGCACACTTTAGGGCGACGCGCCGGTCCAATTTCTCGTCCATCGCTTCATAAACGAACCCCATACCGCCGCTACCGACCTCTCGCTTAATGCGGAACCTCTCGACTAGTAATGTGCCTGGGCTAAGCGTGTCGATACTATGTAGTGTCCGCGTGGTGCCCGCTATGAACCTATTCACGGCGGAAACACCCCCGGAATCCGGCAGTGAATGACTCAACACAGTGGAGGGATCTTGCTCGGCGAGCAGCGACTCTATCTCCACACGCAATTTCTCGTCACCTTCGCAGGCTTCGGCCAGAAAGGCAGCGCGTTGGGTCGGTTCCCGCTGCAGGGCGGAAAGGTAAAACTGCTCGACTTGGCGTCGGCGTTCGGACTCCATCGCCGTACTCCGCAACAGGCTCCGATATTACTGCTATTACGGCGCCGAAGCCACTACCGGGGACGGGAAACGGACTTGGAGCGATTTCCCATCTAAGCCCCTTCAAATTAAACGTGATCGCCAGAATTTGACGGATTCTTCACTGGAGATTCGCAACCCGGGGCTGGGAGACCAATTCGAGTGACGCCGAATTTCGCATGCTGCATCCTGACGACCGGCGCTTGAATCGTGCACTGGTTTGATCGGGCTTGGCACCAGCGTGCTTGTGATCAAGGTTTCGAGCACTCTATCTTTGCTGGGCTACCCACACGTCTGCAACGACTTCAACCTGTTCCTTCTCCAACACCCTTGTGCTGTTGCCATTAGTGGGCTCACTGGCGTCTACGTTCTTGGTGCAGTCACGAATCGCCGACTTGGAAGCGCTTCGCGAGAAGGGCCGCGAAACTATTCAGCGGCTGACCAACGAGGCTCGTGTGAACTTCGCAGCCGCATCGTTACCTGAGGAATACACGGAAATTCATCGCGCGCTTGTCTCAGAGGTTGGCGGTCTTGAGCAGGAGCAGTCTCGTGGGTTCCAGCGAATTGTTCCAAAGGCTCTTGCGTTTCGATCTCAAGGTGCCCCTCGATTGGGCAGATGAAACCACAAGGCAAAAGCGCGATTGCTGTGCGGGCGCTAGTGTGGCCTTGATGGGAGAGATTTCCGCTGTAGTAAAACTGTAGTAGTTCCATGTTCAAAACGAATCATTTCCGCGCAAAACGGATCAAATCGACTGACTTGTAACCCGTTGGAAAAAGGAGTAAAGTAGAAAATTTTCCAAACGGTTCAGAATCCGCCTGTGAACTCAAAATCCGCCGCTCTCTAATCGAGGTTCGAATCGCTAGAAAACTGTAGTTTCCTAATCGCAGTCAACCGCGAGCAAAACCACCGGTCCCGCCAGATATACCGCGACAAGCCGAGCTTTCCGCTTGAAGCGTGCAGACGGTTGCGGCTACGTGCCATACTAGGAACGCAAGAAATCCCTATTTCTCGGACAAGATTATGAGCAGACGGCTCGTCTTTTTGATGGCGTTGAGTTTTGTTGTTGCCAGCGTGGTTTTGGTGGGCACGATTTGGGCGCAGACGAATAGCGCACCAGCCGCTTCGGGGGGTTACACGCCGCCTGCGGGCGCGCCGCCGATGATCATCCTGATCGGGCCCCCGCTCAGTGGCAAAAGCACGTTCGCCGGGCAGATCGCCAAGGCCTATGGCATTCCGAGCATTGCGGCCGAGGACCTTATCCAGGAAAACGCGACGGAACTGAACCGGCTGCATCCGGAGGGGTTGGCGTTGCCCGAGATGCGGACCGATCCGGCGATGAGCCGTTATGTGCGCGGGAAGTTCAAGGCCATGGACCTGAGCCAGGGAGTCACGCTGGATGGGTATCCGGCGACGCTGGTGCAGTCGGAAGAACTGGCGAAGATGCTGCCCGATGTGAAGATGAATCCTCTGGTGTTTCAATTGCAATTGCCGGACGACGTGATTCGGGCGCGGGCGAAGGCGTCGAGGGAGGCGAGCGACAGTCCGCGGATCATTAATCAGCGGATCAAGGACTACCATCGCGAGATGGATGGGATCGGGTATTACTTTCCGAGAGCGAAGATCGTGGCCGTGGACGTGAACAAGCCAGAAGCAGAGTCGTGGAAGGCGATGCAGGCGGCGATGGACCAGGCGGGGATCAAGGGGAAGTAATTCTCAATTTTCGATTCGCCAAAGCGACTTGTCTAGTGGGACACATTGGCTTCGCAAGATTCGGGCATCGATTTTCTTCAGATACACTTCTGGCCCGGACACGCCAATAAACCTGTTCACATCGCTTGCAACAAACGCGACATTAGCCACAATTCCGCGACTGAGTCGACTGAGTCGGCAATGCCATGAGTCAGAACCGTCCGTGCGACATCCGGTGTGCCCCATTTTGACCTCAGGCCTGCGCCGCCGAGAGAAGCAACTTTTATCGCGAAATCAGAAAGTTGCGGAAGAGATATGGTAAAGGCTATCTGACGCGAAAGACGAAAGAGCGACTGAGAGAAATCTACTCCGCACCCAGTCCGGCCAGACCGATTATTGTCGTCGGTCTCCAGCTTCCAGTGTTGCCAGGTTCCGATCGGGACCGCGCGCCACGGTTCTGGACGCGTGCGTCGAAATCATGCTCGCCGCCAATGACGTCGCGGCCGCCCGCGTGGCCGCTGATGAGTTGGTGAAGATCGCAATGAGGCGCAGCGCTCCCTTCCTGCGTGCTCTGTCTTCTCGCGCCTCAGGCGCCGTGCTTCTTGCAGAGGGCAACGCGCGGAGTGCCCTGGTTGAGCTAAGGCAATCCTGGAGCATTTGGTGTGAACTTCAGGCACCATACGAGGCCTCCAGGGTGCGGCTTCTGATCGCACTAGCTGCCGGAACCTGGGAGACGAAGACAACGCCATCGTGGAGCTCAATGCGGCCCGACAGACGTTTCAACAGTTGGGCGCTGCGGTCGAGCTTTCGCGTACAGAAGGTTTCTTGCCCAAAGAAGCAAACCCAGCCTCGGGCCCACTTACAGGCCGGGAATTGCAGGTACTTAGACTGGTCAATCGACATCCCGGATCAGCCGCCTGCTGGGCAGACTCTAATTGCTGTGCAGGCTCCGCCTGCGGATAGCGGCGTCAGGGGTGTAGCGATTGAGACAGCAGATTTTCGTCACCCGCCTATCGATTATGAAGAAAGAGATCGCAAGAGTCGGCGATTGGGAGTGGCTGGGGAGGACTTAGCGTTTGCCTACGAGCGTGCTGAATTGATCGACGCTGGGCGTGAGGACTTAGCTGGGCGGGTTGTGATGGTCTGTCGAACAATGGGAGATACGGCAGGCTATGACATTCGTTCGTTCGACAAGAACACAGGTGAGGAAATTCATATCGAGGTGAAGACCACATCCGGACCCCTCAAGACTCCGTTCTTCATGAGCGCCGCGGAGGTGGAGTACGCGAAGGTCTGTCCCCACCGATACAAGATCTATCGCATCTATTCCTATTCCGTCGAGGCCCAAGAGATCAAGTTCGTCGTGATTGAGACACCTACCCAAACGCTCGATTTTACGCCAGCAATTTTTCGCGTCCGGCAAAAGTAGCAGGTGGCAGCCACAATACTTTACGCTGAATTGCTGTGACGCGGAAGCATCGAGCCCCGGCGCCGCTCGCACCTTCAAGGGAGATACATCGTCGCGTCACGACGGGGTATCAGATAGAAGGGCTGAGACTCGGCATCGCGAGCGCCATGGGCTGTACAGAATTTTCATTTGGGGGACAGGCCGCCCCTCATTTCGATGACCTGCCTATAGCCCGAAGAACTGGCAAGGCGCACGCCCTGCGAACGCCCGGAGGAACAGTGACCAGTCTCTGAACTAAGCCCTGTCAATATTCGTTCGCCAACCCTACTGCCTCAAGGATCGCCTCGCCGGAAGCGAGAATAAAAGAGGATGCAACTCTCCCAACTGGCCAACGCCGAAATCTCCTGCCTTAAGTTAACCGAATCGATCATTGACCTAACCCTTCGGTTAGCGCGAACTGCTGAAGGTCCCCAACGGCGATGGGTCTTCGCTCTCAATCGCAGGGCACAACAATCTTGGTATCAGCGCGTTGTGAGCAATAAGCCTTCAGATTCGCAAACCTCTCGGGCTTTGGCCCCCCACCTGCATTCACTATCTGCGGCAATGGTTTTCAACCCATTGCGAAACGTTCAGACGACCCATAGCGAAACAAGCAGCAAGCACCGGAAGAAGCGGTTGACTCTGCGTGGTTTCACCGTCTCGACCCGAGGAGGGTTTATGAAAAAGCAACTGCTCGCTCTTGTTGGCCTGGGCCTGCTTCTGGCGACCGCCCCTGCATTCGCTCAGACCGTACCGTTGAAGGCAAACATCCCCTTCAACTTCATCGTAAATAAAGCCGAGCTTCCCGCCGGCGAATACACACTGAAGAGTCTTGGTTCTTCTGACACGGCCATGCTCATCCAGAGCGCGGACGGCCAGATGGCCAAGATGATTTTGCCGAACGCCTGCGAATCGTCAAAGGCGCCAATGACTAGTAAGCTGGTGTTCCACCGCTACGGCTCGGAGTACTTCCTGGCCCAGATCTGGACGGCAGGATACGAGCAAGGCAAGGAACTGCCAAAGAGCAGCCGTGAGACTGAAGTCGCACAGGACTACCCCGTTCAGAATGTGGTCTTGGCCGCGACACTGCGTTAGAACATCAACTTGAGGAAAGAGCTGTCTTTCCTGCGCGTCCTGAAAGAGAGAGGGGCACATACCGTGCCCCCTTTTTCATTTTCTCCGAGTGGAGACTGCCGGGCGGCGGCGTATTTTGGCGCAAATTTCGCCAGCAAATGCAGGCGGCGCCCACGGTCTTTGCATGTTGAATCGCGGTAGCGAGACCGTGTTGAGGTCTGCCGCCGCTCGTCCAATTCAAGGGAGATACATCGTCGCGTCACGACGAGGTATCAAGCGAATGAGCCCAAGCCGGCATTCGCGGCGGCGCCCTTGGATTGTGTGTGGTTGACCAACTTGATGTCTTTTTCTGCATTGTAAAGAAGAACTCTTCCTCCTATAATCCGCTCGCCTGAAACTGCTTCTAAAAGGAGGCCGATGTGAACAGATTCTTTGTACTAGTTTTGCTGGCGTGCGCGATGTTCGCGTTTGCACAAAACAATTCTGCCAACGAACAGAATCTCACGCAGACGGAAAAGGGTTTGTGGGAAGCGTGGAAGAATCACGATGTTGAACCGTTCAAAAAGGTCATGGCGGATGGGATTGACGTGGGCACGGGTGGCATCCGGACTGGAGATCAGGTGATTAAGGAAATGGGGTCCACGCAGTGTACGGTAACCAGCTATTCACTGGATACTCCGACATTTAAGTGGATCGACAAGGACACCGTCCTAATGACCTACCGAGCTAGCCAGGACGCGACTTGCAATAACGAGAAAGTGCCTGCTGTTGTTTGGGCCAGCTCATTATGGGTCAAGAAGAACGGACATTGGAAAGCTATGTTCCACCAGGAAACTGCGGCTAAAGCGTAGAAGTTCAGGTCAACGGGTTTCCGGAACCGGATAATTTCGAACGGTTCAGGTGCTTCGCCCCCATTGCGAATCGCTGGAGTTCGGACCAAGGTCCACGCTGATTTCTGTGAAATGCGCGAGCCTGCGTCGCCGGAAGGCCACTTCACCTGTGTTCTCGGGCAAACCGATTATTATTGTCTTACTTCACTGTTGCGTAGACGACGTTTTTCCACTCCTGGGCAGCAGTGTTGTCGCCGAAGACACCAAAGCGATGTTTGCCGGCAGCCAGGTTGACCGTTGTGTTAAGTTGCGTCGACGCTGACGAATCTTCTACTGCTTGTTGACCTGCGATCCGGCCTCGGTGATGCTGCCTTTTACGAGATCAGTCTGAATCTTGAGCTTCTGCTGCGGGCGCAGGTCCACCATGGTGTCGAAGGGCAGGTAGCCTGGTAAAGCGATACGCAGGCGGTGCTGTCCGGGAGTAAGCAGCATGGCTTGGCCCACCCCGTCAAACTCGTCTACGTGTCCGGCGTATTGACCGTCGACAAAGACCGCCGCACGGGAGGGGGTGGCGGCTATTTTCAGTTCGCCGGTGGCATCCTTGGTCGGCAACCGAGCCGATTTCACCAGCGCGACGTTGACTTCCTGGGTCTGCCCAGGCTCCAGGATGATCTGCTGGACAAACTCGTTGTACCAGGCCTGGCGGATGACAATTTCGTGCTTGCCGGGCAAGAGCGTTAGTTTCTTGTCGCCTGCAAGCTCTTTTACAAAGCCTACGTATTGCCCGTCTACCCACACTCCCGCGGTCTTTTCGTCTTTGCTGTGAGCGGCGAATCGCAACTCGGACTGCACCCGGTCCTGGGCGCACACCACGCTTATCAACAAAATCACTACCATTGGCACCACTCTACGATTGGACATTTGGGTCATTGAAAACTCCTTTGTGACCCTACAATCAGCCGGAATGTGACACGCGCGCGCAGATCTGGGTCGGCTGGATGGCGGTGCTCGGGAAGTGAGTTCGAAATGGAGCTGGAGGTCTCAGCTCACTTGAGAAGCAACTGCGCACTAATTAATACCTCAAAACCAATCCGAGAACAAGTGGCTGTACTCGTCCAGTAGATGGGTGACACTTTCATTCCTTTCGTTGGGATGAGAGCTGGGAGAGAAACTGATGGGGAGTAAGGTAACCGAGGGACTGGTGAGGACGGACGGTGTTGTAGATCTTTTCCCACTGCCGTAGTTCGCGATTGAGTTTTTTCATCTCCAAGGAACAAGCGGTGACCTGGTAAAACTCCTCGGTGTGAGTGCGGTTGGCGCGTTCCACCGCGCCATTGAGTTTGGGGGATCGTGGCGGCAACACGAACAGATGAAGACCGCGTTGCTGGCATCTCCTGGACTCTGTCACTTTTGACAGGTGACACCGGCCGGGTCGCTGGGACCTACTACTGTAGGTGATGAGGAGGCCATCCATGGCCGCTCGACCGTTGCCGCCTCCTGAGCCGGACCCGACTAACAAGAAGGTACGTCTAACCGAAACTGCCAAGGCAGCCAAAAGGCAGCCATTCCTTGCGAAGATTCGATCCATTGCCACTGCGCCGGACCTCCGGACGCACCTGAATGCAGTCATGAAAATGCGTTGGTTGCGAATTACGGGAATCGCAGTTGCGGTCCTTCTCGTAATACTGCTTGCGCTCCCATTTCTAATCAACGTGAACAGCTTCCGTCCGAAGATCGAGTCGGAGTTGACGAATGTCTTAGGACGGCCCGTGACGTTGGGAGAGCTCAGCCTTTCGCTCTTAAGCGGCAAAGTTGGCGTGGAGAATCTAAGCATCGCCGACGATCCGGCCTTCAGCAAATCACCGTTCGTAACAGCGAAGTCGTTGAAGGTGGGCGTCGAGTTGATGCCACTCATTTTCGCGAAGACGTTGAACGTGACGGGGATCGTGCTGGACGAGCCTAAGATCACATTGCTCAAAGCGGCGAACGGAACGTGGAATTTCTCAACTCTCGGTGGTCCCGGTGCGAAAAAGTCCGCCGAGCCAGCGAAGGAGAATACGCCCAAGAACCTTTCCATCGGAAAGGTGGAAATCACTAACGGTGAGCTGGCAGTCGGAAGAGCCAATTCCGCCGCGAAGCCGCAGGTGTATGACGGCGTGAATGTCGAATTGACCAATCTCTCGTATACCTCACCGTTCCCCTTCAAGCTGACAGCCGACCTCCCGGGAGGTGGCACCGCCAACGTTTCGGGCAAGGCGGGACCGATCAATCCGCAAGACTCCGCCAAGACTCCTTTCGACGCGATCCTGAAGGTGAAGGACATGGACATCGCGGCGTCAGGTTTTATCGATCCGGCCAGTGGGATTGGCGGTTCGGCGGATTTTGATGGATCGTTGATGTCAAACGGCAGTCAGGCCAAGGCGGCTGGCGTCATTGCCTGCGAAAAGCTAAAGCTCTCGCCGAAGGGTTCTCCAGCTCCCAAGCCAGTGACAATCAAATACGCGATGAACACAGACCTCGACCGAGAGGCCGGAACCATAACTCAGGGCGACATCGCGATCGGCAAGGCGCTCGCCCGGCTCACGGGCGGATTTCAGACCCAGGGTGAAACTCAAGTGGTGAACCTGAAGCTCAGCGGCCCAGACATGTCGGTCGACGAACTGCAATCGATGCTCCCAGCTCTCGGCATCGTGCTTCCCTCAGGATCGCAGTTGAAAGGGGGAACACTCTCGGCCGACTTGGCAATCAGCGGTCCGCTCGACAAACTAGTGATCGCCGGTCCGGTGCGTTTGTCCAACACGAAGCTGGCCGGTTTCGATATGGGCTCGAAATTAGGGGCTTTATCAGCTTTTAGTGGGAAAGCTCCCTCGAGTCCCGACACCACAATTCAGAATGCCAGCTTGAATGCGCGCGTGGCTCCTGACATGACGCGGGCCGACGCGATCAATCTTGCAATACCATCCCTCGGCGTGGTGACCGGAGCAGGCACGATTAGCCCGGCCGGGGCCCTCGACTTCCGCATGCTTGCGGACCTACAGACCGAACGGGGCGAAGCACGGGCACAGAGAACCGGCCGGGGCGGCGATCGGGGAGGCGTGTCGTTCATGATTCAAGGAACGACGGCAAGCCCGAAGTTTGTTCCCGACGTAGGAAGTATGGCCGGTAATGCTGCCAAGGGAGCGGTTCAGACGGCTGTCTCTGGAAAGACCGGCGGCAAGACGGGCTTAGGCGGCATTCGGAGGAAGTAGCCGGTGAGCGGAACTCCCTATCGATCTTGCTCAGCAGAACGGTGGGGACATTCGTCTGGAGATATTTGGTGCCGAGGTAGTGTTCATCGGTCTGTTGCGGTCTCTCAAGCGGCACGTTTATCGTGGGTCCTCAAATTCGGAAATCGAGTCTGTTCGATGAAGGAGGCCGTATGCGCAGGCCGCACAATCCAACCATTTCAGTGTTGCTGTTGGGCGTATCGATGTTGCTTTCGGTCGCATGTTCACGCCGCCCCAGCGACGATACGATTGCCAAGGACATTCAGAACAAGGTTGCCACTGATCCGGCGACGAAAGACTCCCAGGTCAATGTTGTTGCCAAGGACGGCAAGGTTACGCTAAGCGGCGCGGTTAGCGATCCAACAGCGCAGCAGAAGGTAGAACAAATTGCGCGTGAAGAACCGGGAGTCGCTGGCATCGAGAACCAAACCACCGTTGGGAGTGAACCTGCAATGGCGGCTGCTCCGCCACCACCGGAAGAGAAACCCGAGCCTCAGCCCATCGTAGTGTCAGCCGGAACGGTTCTTGTCATTCGCACAGCACAGGCATTGGGTTCGAAAACCAGCCAGGCCGGACAGACATTCGGTGCGACTTTGGCACAACCTGTCACTGTCGAAGGAAGAACTGCTTTACCTGGAGGATCCCAAGTCAGCGGGACAGTAGTTACAGCCAAGGCTAAAGGCAAGGTCAAAGGGGAAGGCCAACTTGATCTGAAGCTAACGAGCATTTCAGTTGGCGGTCAGTCGTATCCAATCCACACGATCGTTCTGAGCAGTACAGTAAAAGGAAAAGGCAAACGGACAGCCGCCACTACGGGTGGAGGTGCAGCGGGGGGTGCGCTGATTGGCGGCATCGCTGGTGGTGGCAAGGGAGCCGCAATCGGTGCCGGTATCGGTGCAGCTGCTGGTTTTCTGGGAGGTACTTTTACCGGGAACAAGCAGATTGAAGTTCCGGCCGAGTCCGCGCTCAGCTTCACTCTGGCGCAGACTCTAACGCTGCCGCCACGGCACAAATGATTTCGTTCCTGCGGGAACCTGGCTCTTGAAGGACGCGAGTCGCCCTCCGAAGCCCTTCGCGTGTGGGCATGCCATGCGAGTGGATATAGCAACGACGATCCCGGACGCCTCGAAGAGGGCGACCTACCTGTTCCTGCGGCTGACGCTGGCGTTTAGCTCATTGGTTTGGGCCTTAATCATCTGGTCTGGCCATCTCGCCATGGGGTTCGGTCTGATGATTCCACTGATCATGTGGTGTCCGGCGTTGGCTGCGCTGGTGAGTTGTCGAAACCTAGGCAGAACGTTTCGATCGATCGCGTGGCGCTGGCCAAATAACAAATATATCGTCGCAGCGTACATTGTGCCGCTCATTTACACGTCGATTGCATATGGTGCAATATGGGCATGGCATCTTGGAGGGTGGAATTCGGAATTCGTCAGCGAGGTTGTCCAGAACTTCGGGCTGCGCGGCTTGCCTGTATGGGGCTCGTTAACACTCTATATCGCCTCCATGGCCAGCGGGGGTCTGATACTCAATCTTTCGACTGCACTTGGCGAAGAGATCGGTTGGCGAGGTTTTCTGATTCCAGAACTGGCCAAGCAAATGTCATTTACCAGATTGAGCCTGCTCAGCGGCATTATCTGGACAGCATGGCATACCCCGCTACTGTTATTTGCGGACTACAACGCTGGAACCAACCGATGGTACGCGCTCGGCTGCAGCACAGTGACACTAGTCTCCCTAAGTTTCATCCTTGCGTGGCTTAGGCTAAAGTCGGACAGTGTGTGGCCCCCAGCGGTGTTTCATGCCAGTCACAATCTCTTCGTTCCGGGCGTCTTCGACAATCTGATTCGCAATACCGGCTCAACTCTCTGGTACACGACCGAATTCGGCGTTGCTCTGACCATTACGAGTGCTGTATTTGCAATCTACTTCTGGACGCGCCGCAGTGAAGTCCACTGTCTCATTGTGGACAACGTGCCTACCGCACTCAGAGCTCAGTTGGTAGGCGACCAATAGAACGGGCCATTTTTCGCCTCCTCGTTCCCTCTCCCTATACTCCAAGCTCGGTTTCGTAGTGCGCGAGCCCGTTGCGTGTATGCAGGGACCAACCCTTCAGAAGACGCCGCCGGGCTATCGCGTCCGCCCGGCGAACCCGGGCGATCTAACGGCCTGCAACGAACTCTGTGTTCGAGTCCACGGACACGACCGTGGCGGCGAGCTAAGCGATGCGATTCAACACAGGACAGCCGTGGTTGCCGAGTTTGATGGATAAATTAAGGCCTACGCTTCCTCCCTCGCCCACTTCGGTCATGCCGTCGGTGATGCCAATCAGGACTTGCAGGCACTTCTCTCGGCGGCTACCGAGTTTCAGGCACCGGGGATTCTTGAGGCGCTGGCGGGCGGCGCAGATAGCTAACCGACCGTGGATTGAAAATCATAGGAGCACAAAATGACATCGACATCCGGGAAAGTGAGTCTCTTCCGAATTCTTCGGATCATCGTCCCGGTGGTCTGGGCGTGTTTATGCGTTTCGGTTTTGTCTCTCGCGCAGCAATCCACGGCCAAGAAGTCTCCGGCTGCTACGAATCCTCCTACCGCGGGCCCAAGCAGCTTTGACACGCCGCAACTGGCAGCCGATGCGTTGGTCGACGCTGCCGACAAGTTCGACGTCGTCGCCCTCGCACGCATCTTTGGCCCCGGTGGCAAGCACGTTGTCTTTAGCGGTGAATTCGCGCAAGACCGGAAGCACGCCGCCGACTTCGCCGCCGAGGCCCGTGGACTGGCCGTTCCCGGTGCCGATCGTGAACTGACGAATTAAACGCGATTCAGATCTGCCGTGGCTACGTGGAAGCGCAGCACGATTACGCCCTTCAGCCACGCGAAGGGTACGACGTGAACCAGTACGCCCACGCATCGTCAGTACTCCGGGCAAGCAGGATGGTTTGGCCTGGCAGAACCCCGACGGCAAGTGGGGCGGTCCCATCGGTGAAAAGATCGCTCGCGCGATCGAAAGGGCTACACCAGCAGCTCCGAGCCCTACCACAGCTATTTCTTCAAAATTCTGAAGGGACAGGGAACCGCTGTTCCGCTCGGCGAAATGGATTTCGTAGAGAAAGGTGTGATGATCGCGAGGTTTCGCCCTGGTCGCCGTCCCAGCCGAGTACGGGGTAACTGGTGTAAAGACACTCATCGTCAGTCAGGACGGCGTTGTGTACGAAAAGGACTTCGGGACAAAAACCCTCGACGAGTCAAAAAGATGGAGCGCTTCAACCCCGACAAGTCTCGGATTTGCTCGCTTATCGCTCCCGACACCGCCGCGACATGTTGGTTTGGTCGGTGGCTGCCAATTGTGACAGTTTCCAAAGGTCTGGTAACCGCTCAACATCACGAGCAGAACGCTGGTGCCGAGTGGACATCCGCACATTGAGGCTCGTCTGCTGGTCTTATCGGGGACGGATCAGGGCTTCTCCCGCGCCAATCCTTACTTCTCCGGGGCCAATAAGCAGCGCAAGGGAACGGGCCGAGAAGGAATTGGTTTTTCACTAGGAGGTCGGATATGAACTGCAGGACGCGAACTCTATTTTCCTGTATGGCAATCTTCGCCGCTTTCAGCCTTTCCATTGCGCACGCCCAGACGACTCCATTTGCAAAGGGTCAGGTTGCTGACCGCATCCGCAAAGTGGAAGACGGTGTGGACCAATTTCGCAACTATCTTGAAGACGCTAAGAACCGGGGGGAATCGGCGCAGAGCAGCGGAGCGAATTCACGCCGACAGCGTTCAAATTCAACGAACACTGAAGCTCGAGGAAACCAAGCCAAGCAATCAAAAGACGATCTCGAAGATGCCATGGACGATCTGAATCGCACTACAAATCGCCTGCGACGCAAGTTCGACGCAACCTCGAATTATCTGGAGACAAAGGCGCAAATGGAGCAGGTCATGGACAGCGCGCGCCGGGTTAATCAGGTCATGACTAAAGGGAACAATGGCACGCAGGCAGAACGATACTGGTCTGCTTTGCGCGCGAATATTAATGATCTTGCGCGGTGCTACAACTTGACGCCCCTGAGCGCATAACGCACAACGACAGGCGCGCCGGATTCCGGCTCCCTTCCAACTTTCTCTCTGTCGACCGTCTGTTTAAGGGAGAATTTTTTGGAGAAGGTGGCCTGGCTGGGCGGCCTTTCCGCATGGGGTCCGCAACCGGCCATGACGGACTGCGAACTTCTGCAAATTGACAACAAAGCAATGACGCTTGCGCTTCACCGGGAACACGCGTTCTCGGATCTGTTCGTCGCCTATCTGTTGGGGCCGGAACATCCGCTACGAAGAGGATTTAGTTGACCAACTGTTCCATTCTAGCGAAAAGCGGCTCGGTCGGATTCTGTTGTTGCTTGCTCACTTCGGCAAGGAAGGCGTGCCCCAGACGTAATCCCCAAGATCAGTCAGGAGACCCTCGCTGAGATGGTAGGCACAACCCGATCGCGGGTCAGTTTTTTCATGAATCGGTTCAGAAAGCTAGGTCTCGTTGACTATGGCGGGGCGAGATGCAGGTTCATAGTTCACTTCTAAATGTCGTTCACCACGACTAGCTTTCGCCCCAACTCCACAGAATCATGAGTCTCAGGAACCTGATCTTCCAGGCGGAAGTAGTAGAACAGAGCTTCGGAGCGGTCGTGTTGCCCCATCATGATCAGCAGGCCTCCGAGTGAATGGCGAGATACTTATATCGCCACTGGTGCATTGTGCTTTTAGCGAACAGGCCCCACAACGTTTGCCGCTGCCGATATAGGCATGAGCGCGATTGCGAACATTCAGGCGGCTTTCCGACAACCGCATATCACACTGCCGAATGATCGCGATTCGAATGGGCCAGCCGGCGTCGCCAGTAAGTTTACGTTCCTGCGACTGGGGGCATGTACTTATTCGCCCGCTTCAAAAATGGCGCAGCGTATAGCAGGGCACCTTTGGTTGTAGCTGTTTGCGAACCGTGGTCAAAAAAACAAATGGATCGAGAAGTGTAGCAGGAAAGTGGCAACCGGAACCTCTCACTCCACTCTTGAATTGTACGGGCGGAACTCACAAGCTTTGGTTCGACTCTGGTGCGTGATGCGCGGGTCTCCCTGCCACTTCGTCATGGACAGCCCCAGGAACACTGTTCCTTTGCCCGCTGGTCAATCTTGCCGAGGGTGGTAGACCTGCGGCCCTCCGATACCTCTCCTTGCGGTCCAGGAGGAAGGCTCGGCGAAAAGCCTTTTGGCACTCCTTGTCGCAAGTTTTGGCTCCGCGGCGCACTCGTTCCTCGGGGATCTGCTTGCGGTCAACGATGCAGTACAGTGGAATCATTGGTGTCCTTTCACCTACTTGGCCGCGTCGGCCCCTTTTCGTTGAACCTCGCCAGCACCGTACCGGCGCAGCTGAGCGCGCTTGACGCGCAGCAGCTGGTCCAGCAACGGTTTCCCTTCTGGCGTGGCGAGATTGTGAATCCGTGCCGCGTCGGTGTAGGTAACGGTTGAGCTTTTGAACTCGCGCTCGAGAAACGATTCGCGCTCCTGCTTGATGAAACGCCGAGCCTCTGCCGGCGATAGCTTTCCCTGTTCATTAGGGCCCTGACGGATCATGTTTAGGCCATTCTTTCTTTTCAATCTGGGTTGCAAGAGAGGCAAGTCCCGGCACCCATCGTTGAAAATTTTTTTGGACCAGTTTGGGACAGAATGGGATTACACGATGGCTGTAAGTGATTGAAAACTTGGTGGAGCTAGTCGGGATCGAACCGACGACCTCATCGTTGCGAACGATGCGCTCTCCCAGCTGAGCTATAGCCCCACTTTTCACGGGAACCGAATGGTCAGTGCTGCGATTTTATCAGCGTTTCGCACCAGAGACCAACCCATCGGTCCCACTGAACGTAACCTGACTCTGCGAAAATAATGTTTACCTTGCCACGCTCTTCAACGTCTAATGGAAAGAGCCCAAGCGGTCGCGGTCCCGAAGCTATGTTTGCGCCCATCCAGCCCGGCGTTGGTCAGTCCCGTTTGGCGAAGTACTGCTCCGTGGCCGCGCATGGCCTGCTGTTGCTGTGGCTTCTGCACCCAGCCAGCCCGAAACTCGTCGCTCCATCTTTTGTGGTTCATGGCGATCACGGGGTTCAGATTGCGCACCTCTATTGGCCGAATCAGCGAACCCCGGGCGCAAGCGACATCTCGCCAGGCACCTCCGCGGCCGACGCGCGTCAGCAACTGAATTCACACTTGACCTGGAAGCGCCACACCAGAAAGACCAAGCCCGCCGAGCGTGAGCTGCCTCGTCCCAGGATCGGGCTGGATGACCAGACCAGCGCACCCGGACAGGCCGCTCAGGCCCGCCCCGCCGGCTCGCCGCTGGGTACTGTGCTTGAGGGACCCTTGACGGGCGAAGAAGTCCGTCCCGCTCTACCGGTTGTTTCGCCCGATCCACGCGTTGCAGCCGACGAACTGGGTGGCCTGCAAGGCGACGTCATTGTTGAAGTCACAATCGACGAAAAGGGCAACATCGTCCAGAAAGTTGTTATTCAAAGCCTGGCTCCGGCGATCGACGGCAAGGTGCTCGAGGCGCTGGAGAATTGGCGCTTCCGCCCGGCCACTCGCAATGGCGTCGCCATCGCCTCCAAGCAGGACGTGTACTATCACTTTCCTCGCCTGGGCAAAGGATAACTAATGTAGGTGCGAGCGTCCGCGCTCGTGCAGGTCGGCACCGCCTTAGTCGAAGCACATCCCGCTATAATGTTGCTGTGTCTTCCAACCAGGTTCGACAGATAGCGTCCGCCGACTTCCCTACGCGCTGGGGAAAATTCCGCATCTACGGTTTTCGTGGGACCTTCGGCAAGCCCAGCTCTCCCCGTGAAGAGGATGCGGTGGCCCTGGTCATGGGCGACGTTCATTCCACCTCGCCCTTGCTTCGTATTCACTCCCAGTGCCTCACCGGAGACGTCTTCGGCTCGCTGCGCTGCGACTGCCGCGCCCAACTCGAAATGGCGCTGTCCATGATCGCCGAGCAGGGTGCGGGCATCCTGATCTATGAGCAGCAGGAGGGCCGCGGCATCGGCCTGATGGCCAAGCTGCAGGCCTACGAACTACAGGACCAGGGGCTAGACACGGTCGAGGCCAACGAACGCCTCGGATTCAAAGCCGACCAGCGCGAGTTCACGCTGCCAGCGGAGATACTGAAAGCGCTCGGAGTCTCAAGCGTGCGTCTGCTCTCCAACAATCCCGACAAAGTGGCGGCCCTGGAAAAGGGCGGGATCGTAGTGGCCGAGCGTGTGCCATGCGAAGCCGCCCCCGAAGCCCACTCCGAAGACTACCTCAAGACAAAAAAAGAAAAGCTGGGCCACCTGTTCACGTCCCGCTAGATGTTTGTGGCGCCGGCATCTTGCCGGCGGTCCCGAGGGCGTCTCGCCCTCGGCACGGTGGGCCAGACGCCTAGGCACAGCCGGCCAGGTCTCCACTGAGAGAAGTCGAAGGGATGCCGGCACCACTAGTTTTCCGCCGCGGCCAGCACTGCCCTCTTCGTGAATACCCGAATCATCTCCCGCCGATATTCCGGCGTCAGCGCCGAGGTGGTAAGTGGTCGAGCCATCTTCGCCGCCAGGTCGCCGGCGGCGGAGGCCAGCGCTTCGTCCATCGTCTTTCCCGCCAGCAACTCTCCAGCTCCCTTCACCAGCAGAGGAGCAGGATTGACCGCCGTGATGGCCAGGCGTGCATCGGCGATGTGGCCATTCGACCGCTTCATGGCCACCGCGACCCCGGCCAGCGGATAGTCAATCGATCCCCGGACGCGCAATTTCCGGTACACGCCGCGATAGTCGGCAGACGATTCCGGCAAAAATATGCGCGTCAGCAATTCATCCGCCCGCAGCTTGCGATAGGCGTCGCCCTCGCCGGTATAGAAGTCAGACAGTGGTATGCGGCGGGTTTCCGCTGCGCCGGCAATCTCTACTTCGGCGGCAAGACAAAGCAGCGCCGGCGGAGTGTCCCCGGAAAAGGCCGCCCAGCACTTGGTCCCGCCTGGAGCGACGTGGCACAGATCACCGTCCTTCTTGATGCAGAAGCCGCACCCCTTGCGCCAGGTGAGCGACTGGTTGTACCAGAGACAGCGCGTGTCGAGGCAAATGTTCCCGCCGATCGTCCCCATGTTACGGAGCAGAGGCGATGCGACGGTGGCCGCCGCTTCCGTGAGCACAGGATAGCGGCGACGCAGAAGTGCCGATTGTTCGATTGCGGTCAGTGACGCTAGCGCTCCGATTTCAACACCGTGTTCAGTCTGTCGAATGTCCTTGAGTCCGGCGAGATGCCGGATGTCCACCACATACTCCGGCTCGAACAACTTCTGACGCATGGAGGGAATCAGATCCGTGCCCCCGGCGACAACTCGTGTGGCGCGGGCGCCCCCGCCCGCGTGCTTTGCCAGCAAATTCAGCGCGTCCTCCAACCTACGCGGCCGAAGCAATTTGAATTGCGGAAGACTCAATCATCCCCTCCTGCTTCGAGAGGGGCTGCCCGCCGCGACGGGTCCAGGGCATGCCGCTCCGGGCCTTTGCCGCTAAAACAAAGGGACCCGCCATGCTCACGGAATCCGGAGGGCGATGTGGGATCGATGCCCTCCGTCAAATTGATCGGCTTGGCATTCTTCTTCGCCCGCAGCGCCGCCAGCACTCGTTCCGGCGTAAACGGCGACTCGTGCAGCCGCACCCCTACAGCGTCGTAGATGGCATTCGCGATGGCCGGAATCGTCGCCGCCAGCGACCCTTCGCTGCACTCCTTGGCGCCGAACGGTCCCTCGGGATCGATACTCTCCACGATTATGGGCTCCACTTCCGGCGACTCCACCGATGAAGGGCTGCGATACTCCAGCAATCCGGGATTCATCAGCATGCCGTCTTTCCAGACCATTTCTTCAGTCAGCGCCTGGCCCATGCCCATCCATACCGAACCAATGATCTGGCCTTCGACCGAAACCGGATTTAGCGCCCGTCCGCAATCATGCGCCGCCCAAACTTTGTGAACCGTGACTTCGCCGGTCTCCTCGTCCACGCTGACTTCTGCCACTTGGGCGGAATACGAGTATGCCGGTGACGGCCCGACTCCTCCGCCCTTGTGCCTGCCTCCACGTGCTTCGACGGGCGGGGCGTAGGAACCGGTGCCGGTGAGCGTGCCATGAAAATCAATGGCAGCCACCACGGCTTCTTCAAAACTCATCGAATCTTTCGGACCTTCGTCCTTGCGCTTCTGCTGCAACGACCCGCGCAAGATCTGCCCCTCCACCCGCCCACTCACCGAAGCTTCCGGTGTGGCATGAATATCTTGTGTGGCGCGGGCGCCCTCGCCCGCGAGGTTTTGACGGAACACACCATCATCCCGAAAAATCAGTTCCTCGACGCCGCATCCCATCTTCCGCGCCGCTGCCAGGGCAATCTGCTTCTTCACTTCGGCCGCTGCCCGCAGCGTCGCATTCCCGGCCATAAACGTCACCCGGCTGGAATACGATCCGATGTCGATAGGTGTAAGGTCAGTGTCCGCAGCGATAATTCTGATCCGTCCTAGTGAACAGCCTAGAGTTTCAGCCGCGACCTGCGCCGTCATGGTGTCGGAACCCTGCCCGATTTCGGACGCGCCGGTGTACACCACCACTCCGCCATCGCGATCAATCTTGATGTTGACGGTAGAATGCGGCATGTCGGATCGAATGATGGAATTGGCAGCGCCGCTCACATAGTGGCTGCAGGCGATACCCAGGCCGCGCCCCTTAGCCAATTTTCCCTTGCGATCTTTCCACCCCGAACGCTCGACCGTCTTCTCGATGCATTCCGGCAATCCGTAACTCTGCACTCGCAACCCGTTCACGGTCACGCAAGGCGCCTTCAGCAGATTGCGCCGCCGGATCTCGGCCGGATCAAGTTTGATTTGCGCTGCCAGTTCATCCAGTTGCGACTCGAACGCGAAACGTACGTTGACCGTGCCGTGGCCGCGCATGGCGCCACAGGCAGGCTTGTTGGTCAGCACCCGGTAGCCATCGTATTGAATGTTGGGGATATCGTAGAGCGCGCCCAGCAACGCGCCGGAATACAGAATCGTAACCACGCCGTAAGAACAGTAAGCCCCGCCATCCTGCACCACGCGCGCCTTCACCGCAGTGATGCTGCCGTCGTTCGTCACCCCCGTTTTGAGATCGATGAGGGTGCGCGGTCTTCCCCGATGCGCCCAGAAGACCTCCTCGCGCGTATAAGTAATCTTGACCGGTGCCCGCGCCTTGCGTGCCGTGATCGCCGCGATGATCTCGAGCGGAATAACCTCGCTCTTGCCGCCAAAGCCTCCGCCCACCAGCGGTTTGATTACACGAATCTGCGCCATCGGCATTTCCAGCACCAACGACAGCTTGTGCTGCAGGTAGTACGGCACCTGGGTGGACGACCACACAATCAGCCGCCCCGGCTTTCCCGTCTGCGAGTCGATTTCAAAACTGGCCAGCGTGGAGTGCGGCTCCATGGCGGCGTGAGTTACTTCACCGGCAACAAAACGGGCTTCGGCGACACAATCGGCATCCCCAAAACCTTTCTCCGGATCGCCAAACACGTGGTGATAGTCCTTCTCCAGGTTGTGCGGCTTGTTGTCGTGGATCAGGTCCGTCTCCGCTTTCATCGATTCTTCCGGATCGAAATAAGCCGGCAGGACTTCGTACTCAACATCGATCAGCTCCAGCGCGCGGTCAGCCGTCGCTTCATCCACCGCTGCGACGCAAGCCACGTTGTCGCCCACGTAGCGGACCTTGTCGAGGGCCAGCGCGTGTTCATCGTGCCCGACGGGAAGAATCCCGTAGGTATTTGGCGCATCTTTGCCGATAGCAACGGCAACGACGCCGTCCAGCGTCTCGGCGCGGCTGGTATCGATGCTCTTGATGCGTGCATGCGGGTAGGGAGAGTGCAATATCTTCCCGACCAGCATGCCCGGGAGATAGAGGTCGTCGGTATATTTGCCGGCGCCGGTTGTCTTGCTGGCCGCGTCGACCATGGCAATGCGTTTCCCGACAATGGAGAAGTCAGTCATGCGTTTGTAGCGCCGGCGTCTCGCCGGCTGTCAGGCGGGCGTCCCGCCCGCCTATCGGACTGGCGAAGATGAAGCGGCTACTCCCTTCTGCTCGGCCACAATCGCGGCCTTGATCGCCTGATACATCTGGTTGTACCCGGTACACCGGCACAGGTTCCCGCTCAACGCGCCGCGAATTTCTTCGTCAGTCGGCTCGGGGTTCACCGCCAGCAGATGCTTTACCGTCATGATGAATCCCGGCGTGCAGAAGCCACACTGTGCCCCGCCCCAGTCGCCGTAAGCTTTCTGAATGGCCGCCAGGCTGCCGTGTTCACTCACGCCTTCAATGGTGGTGATCTCCTGCCCTTCGCAACTGGCCGCCAGCATGGTGCAGGAAAGCATGGGGATGCCATCTATCTGCACGGTGCAGGACCCGCAGGAAGAATCATCGCAGCCGCGTTTGGAACCGGTGAGCTGCAAGTCCAGGCGTAAAGCGTCCAGCAGAAGCGTGCTGGGCTCGAGCGCAAGCTCGTGCCTACGGCCGTTGACGCGGAGTTCGATGAGTTCTTTTTTCATGGGAAAGCCGTTTCTATCTCCTGGCTTCTAGCGCAATCGAGAAAACAGTTGCTTAGCTAGCGGCTAGAAGCTAGTAGCTCTTTTCAATACAGCGGCACCTTCGGATCCACCGTGCGCGCCCAGCCGTCGATGCCGCCTCGCATGGACTGCACTCTCTCAAATCCCTGCTGCCGCAACCAGTTGGTGACGCTCAACGAGCGCACGCCGTGATGACAAACCACGACAATGTGTTGGTCGGGATCGAGTTCCTGGTTGGCCCGCGTGGGAATGTCGCCCATGGGAATATTCTTGCTGCCCTCCAGGCTCGCCTTCTCCAGTTCCCAAGGCTCGCGGACATCGAGCAGAATAAATTTGTCGCCGTGTTTGAGCAGGACCTTCACCTGGCCAGCGCTGATTTCGAAATCCATAAAAAGTTGCTCCTGGCGTCGAGCTGCTGGCCCCTAGCTCCAAGCGCCGTCTGCGCTGCTTTGGCCAGAAGCCAGCAGCCAGAAGCTAGCAGCGTTTCTCAGTATCCAAAGTCTGCCGGTGCCGCATAGGCGTGCTGCTTGACGCTCAAATCTTCCACACGGCATCCGCCCAACTGGTCCATGTACGCCCTGCGATCGGCGACACTGTGTACCCAATGGCGCAACCACGCGTCGCTGTCAGCCTGCGTTTTCGTCTGCTCGTGATATTGGCGAAAGAATGCGTTATCGCGCCCGTAATATCCCTGCACCGGCGAGGGATGTGCTCCGTATCGGCACTCCACCACCGCGCTGACCAGAAATCCCGGAATCACGGTGCGATTGGGATCGCTGGCAATCACGTCGGCATCAACAATCTCTTCCGCCACCACAATCACCCGCCTGGCCGCACGGACCGCTTCGATCATCACCCCGAAGTTGCCCCAGCAGTGCGCATTGCCGTCACGATCCGCACGCTGCAAATGGACAATAGCCACATCCGGCGCAAGCGCCCTCACCGCAAGCAGCTTGTTATGCTCACGTAGGGGCGGACGCCCTCGTCCGCCCGGGCGAGTCGCAGACTCGCCTGATCCCGCTGCCTCAAATGGCGATTCAATCTCCGCAAAGAAATCGTTGTCGCGGGCCAGATCGCTTCCCAAAGCCGTTAGAGTCGGCAGAAACGGCACACCCATTGCCGCCGCCTGCATCGCCAATGCCACCGCAAAGTTGCTCAGGTTAACGACCTTCAGTCTGCCCTGCTCCACTGCCCGGCGAAAGTTGTAAGCCGAACCCATCATCACATTGCCTACCCAGGCCACGATGACCCGCTCCACACAACCCGCCGCAATCATCTGATCGAACAAAATGTCAGAGATCGGCCCAATCAGCGTGAGGCCGCATTTCTTTTGCCGGATGATCTCGTGACCCGCAGCAAAAGGAATCATCTGCTCCATCTGCAGTCCCAGCGCGACGGAAGCGCCGTCCGGCACCAGGTCGGCAACGGCCTCGCGCATGGTGAGAAGCTTAGACATTGCGCACTTTATTTTCCCTTCCAAGCCGGGACGCGCTTCTCGAGAAAGGCGTTGATTCCCTCGTGCACGTCCTCCGTCTTCATCAATTCTTCCAGATAGATTCTCTCCGCCCGCGCCAGCCCTTTGTCGAAGTGCATCGAGTCCCAGGCGTAGTTCGCTTTCTTGGTGATCGCCAGCACAGCCGGGCTCAACTTTGAAAGCTGCTGTACTGCCTCCTGCACCGCCGATTCAACTTCGGAGTCAGCCACCGCGCGGTTAGCCAGACCGATGCGTGCCGCTTCCAGGCCCGTAATGCTGCGCCCGGTAAGAATCAAATCCGCCGCCTGCTTCTGCCCGACCAACGCCGCCAGCGCAGTGGCCGCCACTGGCGGATAGCATCCCAGCTTGATCTCCGGAAATCCCCAAGCTGCATTTTCTGCGGTGTACACCAGGTCACAGACCAAGGCCAGTTCCGCACCCCCGCCCAGGCAATGACCATGCACTGCGGCAATCGTCACCTTCCTGCTCCCGACCACAGCGCGAATGACGGCATGAAACTTGGCCAGCATGCTCTCCACTTTGTCGGGAGTGTGTGCGGCAATATCCACACCGACCGAGAACGCCTTCCCTGCACCACACAAGATCACTGTCGAAACATCATCCCGCGCCTCGATCCCGGCCAGCGCCTGCGCCAGTTCATCCATCATCACGATCTCAATCACGTTCAGCGGCGGATGGTCCAGGGTGAGACGCGCGATTGGCGGCTGAATGTCGAGTGCGATTCGCGTCAGAGGAAGTGTTCCGGTTGCCATGGTGATTCCTACTTTGTCCAGAATCCGTCTTTGTCGTATTCGCGAATCGCCTCAAGCTCTTCCGCGTTCGGCGCCGGCGTGGTCTTCACTTCGTCCGCGACCCGTAGGCGCCATCCTGTGTTGCGCAACACATCTTCAACTTCCACTCCCGGATGCGTGGATGACAGGTACGCTTCTCCATCATCGCCGAAACGCAGCACGGCTTTGCTGGTAATGATCGCCGCCGGACCACCGCGAGCCAATCCCACCCGCTGCCGCCACCCGCGACCGTCGCCATTGCCCGGACTGGTGACGTACGAAACCCTCTCCGGCAGCCGCTCCCGGCTGTGCTCCAGCAACACCACGAAGCGCTGCGCCAGCGACGCGATATCGCAGGACCCGCCCGATCCCGGCAGTCGCGTCAGTCCTTTGGGCCCGCGTACCTCGGTCGAGTTCAGGTTGCCGAAGCGGTCCACTTCAGCCGCCCCCAGAAAACCCATGTGCACCCGCCCGGATTGCAGCAGGCTCATGACGCCCAACATGTCCAGGCACTGGGTTGCGTTCCTGAGGTTGGCAGGGTCAGCCATGGTGAAGATCAGTTCCGGCGAAGGTGTGCTGCGTATAACGCCGTTTTCAAACAATCCAACCGCATTGGGAGCGTGTGTCTTCTTCGCCACCACGAATGCAATCAACGGCAGCCGCATTCCGACAAAACCAACTTCACCGTCGCGGATTTCGCGCGCCGCGCTGACCACCATCAGCTCACCCGGCGTATAAGCCCGCCTCTCCGGAATGACGGTAGTCATCGCCATAAACCAACTGACAACCGGGAACTGGAAACTGAAAACCGGTTGTTAAAAATGCCCGCGCTCACCGACAAACTACAAATTAATCGCCGACTTGCGAACCTCACCGATCGAAGCCAGCGGGTCCCGAGCACCCTCTTTGGGCGCAATCCACTTCTTCTCGCTGCTGATAATGTCCAACAGCAGCTTCTTGTCTTCCGCCGACGGCAGATACTCCTTCAAGTGCTGCTCGTAACCGTGATCGTCCAGCGCTTCACCAGTCTCGGCATGAAATTTCTGCCCGGCCCAGCTCCCGATATTACGGTTGAACTTCATATGCGGAGCGTAAAGTTTTGGCTGTCCAGGCTTTAGGAAACTATTGAAGCGGGCGATCAGACCCGCTACCTCATCCCGATAGAGACGTCGGTTGTAGTCATTCAGGTCGTCGAGATCCGCCGCCTGCTCATTTTTCGGCTCGTCGTATCGCCCCTTGATCCCCCACACGTAGGCCCAGTGTGCGGAAGACGAGTGGTCGGTCCCGAACAGGTCATACGAACTCGAAATCCATTTGTTGAGATATTTCTGGATCAGCCAGCCCGGAATCACGCCTGCTTCCACGATGCGGCGCAAGCCGTCGTTGCCGGTCCCCATGTGGAACGCTTCCTCGCGCAACATGTATGACATCGAGCGCCCCAGCGGAGCAAAAGCCGAATACTTGAACATCTGCAACTGAAACTTGCCATCGCGATCCACGAAGTCGGTGTAAGTGAAAAAGTCCATCCAGTTATCGACATCCACATTGAAGGCGCCCAGCAGGCGCTTGTTTTCAAACGCGCGACGCTCCAGCATCTTCTGCGCTTCGACTTTGCCGGAATATCCGAAATGGTCAACCAGCAGAGCGCACATCTGCCAGCCGTGACGCATTTCCTCGATCATGACCCGAGTAATGGCGCGGCGGTCCCAGTCGGTGGGAGCACTTTCGAAGAGATATCGCTGCTGCTCGACGCTCGCGAATTCGGTATCGCCCTGATAGACGATCATGTTGATGAGGGCGTCGCGCATCTGCTGGGTGGGCACCTGGCGCAGGTTCTCCCACTTGCGCCGGCCTTTGTAGGATCCAAACTGTATTTCCTCGGTCTCGATCGCGCCGAACAGCGTGTCGAACTTGAAGCTGGCAATTTCGTCATGATTGACGCCGATCTCTTTGCGCCAATCGTCAAAGAGTCCGACCCAATCGCTAAAAGTTCCAATCTTCGCAACTTTCCCTGGCATGAGACCTTCTTCCTCGTAGCGCTGGCATCTTGCCGGCTGTCGAGAGGGCATTCTTCGCCTGCGCTCAGGACAAGCCTTGCAATCCGCTTCACGAACAGGACGCCGGCGCTACACTACTTCGCCTTGAACGTTGCCGGCCGTTTCTCCACGTAGGCCGCCAGTCCTTCCTTGGCGTCTTCACTCTGGAAAAGCAGTTGCTGGTTCTCGCGCTCGACCGCCAGCGCTGATTCCATCGGAATCTCCCAGCCCGTCTGCACCGCACGCTTGATGCGTCCCACGGCCTTTGCCGCCTTGTTCGGCGGACAGAACTGGCGCGCGTATTCCATGATGTTCTCCATGAAATTGTCGCGCTCGTAGATGTCGTTGACGATGCCCAACTCTTTGGCTTCCTCGAAAGAAAAGGTGTTGCCCGTCACCATCAACTCGATCGCCTTGCTCTTGCCCACAATGCGCGACAGCCGCTGCGTGCCGCCGGTGCCGGGCAGTACACCAAGATTCACCTCGGGAAGACCGATTTTGCCGGCGTCCTGGCGGGCAATGCGTATGTCGGCCGCCATGGCTATTTCCAACCCGCCGCCTACGCAGTGTCCATTCAGCGCAGCGATTACCAGCTTGGGCGTGTGCTCGAGGCGCAGCAGGGTCTCATTGGCATGCAGACAGAAGTAATACTTGAAAGTGGGATC
Source organism: Terriglobia bacterium (assembly GCA_963758435.1). GTDB lineage: Bacteria > Acidobacteriota > Terriglobia > Terriglobales > Acidobacteriaceae > JAIQFF01. The sequence continues at coordinate 643,062 of CAVWVN010000004.1, forward strand.
AACGCTGACCAGCATCTTGATGTTCGCGCCGGCAGAGAAGAATTTATCGCCCGCACCGGTGAGGACAATCACGTACACGTCGTTATCCATCCGCGCCTTGAGGATGGCCTCATCGAGCTGCCGGTTCATTTCGTAGGTGTAGGTGTTGGCTGGCGGATCGCACAGTTCGATCACGGCCACCCCTGCGTCCACGCGGTAGTTGATGAGTTGTCTGGTGGTCTCGCCGCTTGTCGGCTGTACTGTCGTCGCCATAGTCCTACTCCTTTTCGCAATGCAAGAATGTCGTATTTCAGTTCGAGGTTGCAGGCTTCTTCTTTTGCGGTGCTTTAGTCGATCCGGCTCCGATGCCCCGAAGGAAAATATCTCCCATATCCCGTGCCAGTTCCGCGGCGTCGGCATCGACTCGCGGGTTGTACCAGGTATAAATCCAGTTCATCATGCCAAACAGGCTGAGCACCGCGGTCCGGCTGGAAAACTCCAGCCCGCGGGCCTGCTTGTAATGGTCCAGCAGCTCCATGCAGATGCGGTAATACTCGCGCTTGATGGCCGCAATTTCGGCGCCCCAGCCGTTCTTCAACACGTCATCTTCGTGCGAGAGGACCTTCATGGCCTTCTGGTTGGCGAGAAAGTACTCCAGATGATTGTGGATGAAACTACGAATCCGTTCTGCCGGATCGTCCCTTTCCTGAAGCCGTTCGCGCAACCGTTCCACAATCGTGGTGAAGGTGTCTTTCTGGATCAGGTACAGCAACTCTTCCTTGGATTCGAAGTAGTAGTACAGGCCCGAAAGAGATGTCCCGCTGGCGCGCGATAGATCGCGCATCGACGCGGCGGCATAGCCCCTTTCATAGAAAACGTTGGTAGCGTGGACCAGTATCTTGGCCAACCGGCGGTCAAACCGGCTTTCCAGACGAGGCCTGTCGGCAGCAACACGGCGCCGGACCACGACTTGCGACTGTATGGGAGAAAGGCTGGCCATTGTTCGAACGTTCGTTCAAATAATAGCAGTCCCAGAACGTAAGGACAAGTAATTTAAGCGGCGACAAAGTCGCGCTCTAGCGGTTTTACCGAGAACCTCTCATAACGCCGCCATCACTGAGAACCGGGAACTGGAAACTGGAAACTGCAGATTTCACATCCTAAGTAAATATTTGCGTCAGTTTCGAATGTCTGCCAGCAGCAGCTCTACCTCGGCCTTCAGCGCAGCCGCCAGCGGCAGGAACGGCAGGCGCGCCGGGCCGCCATAGTAGCCGTTCAGGTCCATCCCGTACTTCAGGCCCGGAATGCCCATCTCGCCCGAGACTCGTGTAGTGGCCTTTGTGATTCGCTCCTGCTTCAGGTGGGCCAGCTCGGCATCGCCTTCCTTCCAGGCAGCATAAATCTCGTAGCAGGCGGTAGGTGCGGCATCGGCAAAGGCGAGGATCGCACCCACCGCGCCCGCCTGCAGTGACGGCTCCAGCTTCTGCGCCAGTCCCACCACGATCTGGAACCCTACTTCCTTCTGCCGGGTCTTCATTCCACTTACCAAGGTCACAGCCGCGGAAGACGGCTTCGTGCCTCCCACTCCCGCTACCTGCACCAGTTCCCCGCCCTGCCCGTTGCCGCCGGTCGACGCCTTGAGCATGCGCGGGGTCACCGCATCGAACGTTTCCGTGACGGTAACCGAACGCTTCACATGCCGGGTCGATTCCGCCATCTTCCTAATTTTCTCCACGTCGCCGCCCGACTCCTTCATCCCAATGATCTTGGGATGATCCGCCAGTTCCACTACCACCTCCGCCGGAATGTCGTATCCCGTGAAGCCAGGGACGTTGTAAATCATCACCGGGAGCGGCGAGCGGTCTGCCACCGTGCGATAGAAGGCCAGCATGTTAGCCGGCAGCATCTGCTTTTTGTAGAAGTGCGGCGTGCGCACCAGGGCAATGTCATAGCCGAGCTCAGCCGCATACTCGGTGAGGCGCAAGGTCTCGCTGGCTGACTCGATGCCCGTGCCGGCGATCAGGACTTTGTTCGGGGCCGCCGCTTCCCTAGCCACCTTGAGTACTTCGCGCCGCTCTTCATCGGAGAGCATGATGGCCTCTCCGGTCGAGCCCATGATCACCAGTCCTGCCGCGGGTGTCTTCGAATAGCGTTCAACGTTGTGTTCGAGTTTTTTGAAATACACGTTGCCGTCAGGATAGAAAGGAGTCGTGAGAGGAGGAAAAATACCTTGAAGTAGCATGACAGTTAGTCCTGGTGCCGAAAAGTCGTCGCACTAAAGCCTATCAAACCCGGTTTCAAGTAGCCTGTCATCCTGAGCGGAGTCGGAACTTCGCAAAAGCGAAGTACCGGCGCAGTCGAAGGACCCCTATTGCAACCTGACTCTATAGACCGCGGCTACGGCCGAAGTGGAAGCGGCTTAACATCCACATTGTGATACGCAGAAATCCACCATCCGTCGTTTTCCCTGGTCAGGACCAGTTGTAGTTTCGCCCGCAGGACACCATCACTTCCAGCCTGCACCCCGGGAGGCAGCCTGCCATAGCCGGTCACCGCCGCATCCACATCAACCACCGCTACATCGCGACGGATGAAGCACAACTTCCCAATGGATTGTCGCAGCACGCTTCCCTTATAGATGGTGCTGAAAATCTCGGCATGGCGCAGTTCAAAGATTTCCCGCCCGTAGGCAACTATGCCCAGCACATTGGTGAAGCTGCCGTCCGCCGCAAACCTGGCGGAAAAGGCCTTTGCGTCCCCACGGTTCCACGCGGCGGTCAACCCTGCGACGAGAGCTTCGATGTCGGCGGTATCGTGGGACAAGTCGCGGGGTTGGGTTTGAGCATCAGGCATGATCTCGTCTCTCTGTGATGCAGGGTGGTCGGGCCGGCAAAACCGACTACGCCGAGCGCCGCTCCGCCGGCCTCACGAAATGCGCGGCCGGCACCGCGCCAATCTGCACCAGCAGACCCAGTTGGTCCCAGTTGTCCCAGCCTTCGACAATCTTTCCGTCGGAGAACCTTTGGGTCGAAGTGCCGGTGATTGTGACTGGCTTCCGGGTAGGCGCGAATCCCAGAAACTCACCCTGATGGGTCATCGTTGCCGTCCAGCGGGCCGCCACTTTGTCTCCCTGCTCAACCACATGATCGATTTCTACTTTGAGATCGGGAAACGCACGGCGGAACTCGGTTGCAAAAGTCCTGAACTGATCGCGGCCAATGACGGTGTCATGCTGGGCCTGGCCATGACCGACGACGTCGGGCGACGCCATCTCGTCAATGGTTTCCATGCGCCCGTTGTTCCACACTTCCTCAAACCAGCGGCGAATCAGAGCGCTGTTTTCCTGCGCCATACCACACCTCCGAGGCGGGACTAGCCTCTTCGGCTCTTCACTGTACGCTCTGCATGCAGGTGCTGCAATGCCTGTACCCGCAGTTCTCCGCGCTGCAACGCCGAAATGCCTTCCGCCGCCGCCCGCGCTGCCGACAGCGTGGTAATGGTAGGAATTCGCGCCTGCACCGCGGCCCGCCGGATAGCCTTCTCATCAAACCAGGGATCGACGCCGTGTGGCGTGTTCACGATCAGGTGAATGCGTTCGCCCTTGATCAGGTCCACCACGTTGGGACGACCCTCTTTTACTTTGTAGACCCGCTCCACTGCCATGCCAGCGGCCTCGAGCACATCGGCGGTACCGGCCGTGGCCACCAGTTTGAAGCCCATGTCCACAAATTTGCGCGAGACTTCAGCCACCCCAGGCTTGTCATGATCGGTGACGCTAATGAAAACCATACCTTCCGTGGGCAGCTTCTGTCCGGCGGCAGTCTGCGCCTTGGCAAAAGCCTCGCCGAAGTTATCGGCCACGCCCATGACTTCGCCCGTGGACTTCATCTCCGGCCCGAGGACCGTATCGACGCCGGGGAATTTGTTCCACGGGAAGACCGGAGACTTCACGTAGTAACAATGCCCGGTATCGAGGTCGGCACTGCGCTCGATAAATTCCGGCAGAAATTCGCGCAACTTGCGCCCCGTCATCAACCGGGCCGCAATCTTCGCCATCGGGACGCCGGTCGCCTTGGAAACGTAAGGCACGGTTCGCGAGGCCCGCGGGTTTACTTCCAAAACATAAACCGTGCCCCTGCCCGTGTAGGGGCCAGTCTCCGGCCCAGGGCGAGGCGAAGTCTCGTCGGAAACACTCGCCCGCGGAATCGCAAACTGAATATTCATCAGCCCCACTACCTTCAAGGCCCGCGCCAGCTTGAAGGTGTACTCTCGCATCCGCTGCAGCAGATGTTCCGGGATATCCACCGCCGGCAGCACACAGGATGAATCACCGGAATGAATGCCGGCTTCTTCAATGTGCTGCATGATGCCGCCGATGACCACGTCCTCTCCGTCCGAGAGCGCGTCCACGTCCACTTCGATCGCGTCTTCGAGAAAATGATCTATCAGCACCGGACGGTCCTGCGAATACTCCACTGCTTCCTTCATGTAGCGGACAACCATCTCTTCATCGTAGGCGATCACCATGGCGCGCCCACCGAGAACGTAGGACGGGCGCACCAACACCGGATATCCAACCCGGTTGGCGCCCGCAATCGCCTCTTCGACCGAGGCCGCCATCGCGCCCGGGGCCTGCGGGATTTCCAGTTCGTCCAGCAACTTCCCGAAGCGCTTGCGATCCTCCGCCAGGTCAATCGATTCTGGCGATGTACCGATGATGTTCACGCCCGCGGCTCTGAGTGGCAGCGCCAGATTCAAGGGCGTCTGGCCGCCGAACTGCACGATCACGCCTACCGGCGCGCCCGAAGAAGCCTCGTGCTCGCAGATGGCAAACACATCTTCCAGGGTCAGGGGCTCGAAGTAGAGGCGATCACTGGTGTCGTAGTCGGTCGAGACCGTCTCCGGATTGCAGTTGATCATGATGGTCTCGTAACCATCGTCGCGCAGTGCAAAGGCCGCATGGCAGCAGCAGTAATCAAACTCAATTCCCTGCCCGATGCGATTGGGCCCACTACCCAGAATGATGACTTTCTTCTTCTCGGTGGGCGTGGCCTCGTCTTCTTCTTCGTAGGTCGAATAAAGATACGGGGTATAGCTTTCAAACTCGGCGGCACAGGTGTCCACCCGTTTGTAAACCGGCGCGATGCCGTGCTTCTTGCGTAGATGCCTGACTTTTTCCTGCGCGCCCTTGCCGTCGAGCCGCCACACTCCAGCCAACCGCCCATCGGAGAAGCCCATGCGCTTGGCCTCGCGCAGCACCTCGGCGGGAATCGATTCCATGGGATGCTTCTCCAGCTCCAGCTGCATATCGTTAATCTCTTTGAGCTGGTACAGGAACCAGGGATCGATAGATGTCATCTTTGCTAGCTGCTTGACCGTATGTCCCTGCCGCAAAGCGTAGCGAACGTAAGAAAGCCTTTCGGGATGCGGCGTCACCAGTCGTTGTGTCAGGATCTTGGGCTCGATCTTCTCCGCCCCCACCTTCTTGCCGGTATCGAGCGCCCTCACTCCCTTGAGCAACGCCTCTTTGAAGGTGCGACCGATAGCCATCACTTCGCCCACCGACTTCATCTGCGGACCCAGGTTCTCGTCGGCGCCAGGAAACTTCTCGAACTGCCACTTGGGAATTTTCACCACCACGTAATCCAGCGTGGGCTCAAAACAGGCAGGCGTCTTGCGAGTGATGTCGTTAGGAATTTCATCCAGCGTGTAGCCCACCGCCAGCTTGGCAGCAATTTTCGCAATAGGAAATCCGGTTGCTTTCGAAGCCAGCGCCGACGACCGCGAGACGCGAGGATTCATCTCGATGACGACCATGCGGCCAGTCGTGGGATGCACGCCAAACTGAATATTCGATCCCCCAGTTTCGACGCCGATCTCGCGAATCACCGCGATCGCAGCGTCGCGCATGGCCTGGTACTCGCGGTCGGTGAGGGTCTGCGCCGGGGCGACCGTGATCGAATCGCCAGTATGCACGCCCATGGGATCGAAGTTCTCGATCGAGCAGATGATGATGACGTTATCTTTCAGATCGCGCATCACCTCCAGCTCATATTCCTTCCACCCCAAAACCGACTCTTCGATCAACGCTTCGTGGACGGGAGAAAAATCGAGTCCGCGGGCCAGCACTTCCAGCATCTCTTCGCGGTTGTAAGCGATGCCGCCGCCGCTGCCGCCGAGCGTGAACGACGGACGCACGATGACGGGAAAGCCGATCTTGCCGGCAAATTCCAGGCCGTCTTTCAGATTGTTCACCAGCGCCGACTTGGGAACATCGAGGCCAATCTTCTGCATCGCGTCTTTGAAGTAAAGCCGGTCTTCGGCCTTCTTGATCGCGGCCACGTTGGCACCGATAAGCTGTACGTTGTACTTGTCGAGCACGCCGCCGTCAGAAAGCTCAATCGCCAGATTGAGCGCCGTCTGTCCGCCCACGGTCGGCAAAATCGCGAATCCCTGTCCCCCGGACAAGTCACGCTCAATGCGAATAATTTCTTCGAGATATTCCCGTGTGAGCGGCTCGATGTAAGTGCGATCCGCGATCTCCGGGTCGGTCATGATGGTGGCCGGATTGGAGTTGGCCAGCACCACTTCAAACCCTTCGGCCTTGAGCGCCTTGCAAGCCTGCGTCCCGGAGTAATCAAACTCCGCCGACTGGCCAATAATGATGGGGCCAGAGCCGATGATCAGGATTTTCGAGATGTCAGTGCGTCGCGGCATCAGTTCCTTGTAGCGCCGGCATCCTACCGGCTGTCTGGCGGGCGTCCCGCCCGCCTATCGGGCCGCCGGGACGGCGGCGCTACCACTACCCCTTCCACTCCCCCATCATCTTGACGAAATCCTTGAACAGATAATGCGAATCATGCGGACCCGGCGACGCCTCGGGATGGTATTGCACGCAGAACAGCGGCAAATTCCGGTGACGCATACCTTCCAGCGTGTTGTCGTTGAGATCGATGTGAGTCAACTCGACCTCGCTCTGCGGCAGTGAATCCGGATCGACGGCAAAATTGTGGTTGTGCGCCGTAATCTCGATCTTTCCTGAGTGCAACTGCTTTACCGGATGGTTCCCGCCGTGATGTCCAAACTTCAGCTTGAACGTTTTTCCGCCTAACGCGATTCCCGTGAGCTGGTGCCCCAGGCAGATTCCAAAAATTGGCTGGCGTCCCATGAGGCGGCGAATGTTGTCCACCGCGTAGGTGCAAGGCTCGGGATCGCCCGGCCCGTTCGACAGGAACACGCCATCCGGCTTCAGCGCCAGGACGTCTTCGGCCAGAGTCTGCGCCGGCACCACAGTGACCTTGCAGCCTTCGCCGCGCAGCTTCCGCAGAATATTCTGCTTGATGCCGTAATCGTAGGCGACGACGTGGAACTTCGCTGGCTCGTCCTTGACGCCGACCACTTCGTCAGGCAGATGAGAGCGCTCGCCCGTTTCCCACTGGTAGGTGCTCTTGGTGCTGACCACCTTGGCCAGATCAGTCCCGTCCATCTTGGGGATGGAACGCGCCTTCGCCACCAGCTTTTCGGCATCACTCTCCAGCGTGGACACCACACCGCGCATCACGCCATGGTCGCGCAGATGCCGTACCAGTGCCCGCGAATCGATTTCCGCCAGCACCGGAATCTTGAATTGTTCGAGATACTCTTCCGCGACCTGTTGCGAGCGCCAGTTGGAACTGACTTTGGAAAACTCGCGTACGACCAGGCCCTCGATATACGGACGCGTGGCTTCATTGTCTTCGGCGTTGGTGCCATAGTTGCCGATTTCAGGATTGGTGAGAACTACAATCTGGCCGCAGTAGGAAGGGTCGGTGAAAATTTCCTGATAGCCAGTAATGGAAGTATTGAAAACGACTTCGCCGTAACATTCGCCTTTGGCGCCGTATCCTTTGCCTCGGAAGACTTTACCGTCTTCGAGCGCAAGCGTAGCTTGCATTCCTGCTCCAGGGAGTGGATTTTCAGAATTTTAGCAGGGATAGCGAAATCGCGAAACAAATGATTTCGATGAGGTGGATTTTCTGTTGCGTTCTTTGCGTCTCTGCTTTGCGTCCTTGGCGGTAAAAGCTTTTGACCGCAAAGATCCCAAAGAGAAGACCCGCAAAGGACGCGAAGAAGCCTTACCGCACTCGTCCCATCTTGTCCATCGGCCAGTATCCAAACACAGCCTTGCCGTAGATATAGCCAATGTTCACAGGCCCGAAATCGCGGCTGTCGTTCGACATGGTGCGATGGTCACCCAGCACGAAGTAGCTGTTCTGCGGCACCACCATCTCGGGGTAAGACCGCTGGTCGCCATAGGCGGCAGGAACGTAGTCTTCTTCGAGCGCTTCCCCATTGACGAAGACTTCGCCCGAATCGATCCGGATCCGGTCGCCCGCCAGCCCGATCACGCGCTTGATAAAACTCTTCGAGGGATCGCGGGGATAGCGGAATACCACGATGTCGCCGCGCTGGATGGGCTCCAGCCGGTACACATACTTGTTGACGAAGATCCGCTCCTGGTCGTCCAGCGAGGGCATCATGCTGGTGCCTTCCACTTTCACCGGCTGGTACAGAAAGATGATGATGAACGCGGAAATCGCCAGCGAAACCACCAGGTCTCGCAGCCACACCGAGATTACGGGCAGGGTACGAGGTGCAATGGGAACGGGCCGCTTGTCAGGGCGGATTCGCGATCCCTCTGGACAACCTTGGTCCGGCATGCTGAGTCTCATTATACGGTCAAACTGATCGGGTTGAAGCTGGTCTCCCCTTCTGGCTCATCTGCCGCGGTTACCTCGGGGCTACTGCCGCTGCGCCGCAATTCGGGTTACAATCATCCCACTGAGGGCGTCCGTATCATGATCAAGCGCGGGTTGACTCTTGCCTTTCTCGGTCTGATGGTTCTGGCCGTGGCGGCTCCCTGGGCCACCTCCCAGCAGGATGGGGCCGTGCCCCATTACAACGCCGGTCCACCGGCCAAGGGCTCCTCCCTGCCTGCGATTCTGGGCCGGGAGCAGCTGTGGGGCGCGAACGCTCAGTATCCTTTTCAGAGCCATGCCTATGAACTGGCCGCCAAAATTCCCGTGGTGCTGCACCAGCAGCCTTGCTATTGCTACTGCGATCGCGGGATGGGCCACAACAGTCTGCACAGCTGTTTCGAGGGTACCCACGGCGCCGAGTGTTCGGTCTGCCTGAAAGAGCTCTACTACTCGTATTCCATGCACAAGAAGGGAAAGACTGCCGTCGAGATTCGCAAGGGCATTATGAAGGGCGAATGGAAGCAAATAGACCTGCAGACTGCGGCCGCCATCAATTGATATCGGCAGGACGCAATAGGCAGAGTTGACGCCAACGCAAATCCGCGTATAACCTGCTGATTCGAAGTCGGTCAGGCTTTTCCACAGACGTAATCCCGGCTCCCTGACCAGCAGTCACACACGCGGTCGTCGAAACGGGCCAAGAAATAGCGGCGATGCTTTAGCCGAGTTCCTCCAAGCAGTTGAAAAAGGAGAGCTTACGAAGAGTTCAGGAAGAGTTTTGCGGATGGCGCAAAAAACCACACCCAAGAAACCAATGAGTGAAGATCCGCGTTTTGCACAAGCTGTGCAAAACTACGAGGCTGGGCTCCGCGCCATGCAGGAGCACAAGTTTGAGAAGGCCAAAGGCTTTCTGCTGAAAGCCGCGACCGGCGCCAGCAAGGAATTGGCTGACCGGGTCACCGTCCACCTCAATACCTGCAACCAGCATCTGGAGCGCTCTGCCACCCAGTTCAAGAGCCCGGAGGAGCACTACGATTACGCCGTTTCGCTGATGAATGTGGGGGACTACGTGACCGCCCGCGAGCATCTGGAAAAGCTCTCGAAACAGGTCCCTAACGCCGACTACGTTGCCTACGGCCTGGCTGCCCTCGATTGCCTGACCGGCCATCTTGAGGATTCACTGCGCCATCTGGATGAGGCGATTCGGGTCAACGCAGCACTGCGCTTTCAGGCCCGCAACGACTCCGATTTCCAGAACCTGGCGGAAGATCCCCGCTTCACCGAACTGCTGTATCCCGACCCAGGGGCTGAGTTCTCCCCGGAACCAGTCATCCCTGAGGACAATGGCTAGCCGTGGCTGTGCCTGATCCCCAACGAAGCTCACTGCGACCACGGGGAAATACAACTTCAACCAGTTTGCGTGTTGTCGCCATCGGCGGCGGCACCGGCTTGTCCACTCTGCTCAAAGGACTCAAGCGCTACGTCACTCGAGCTGGCGCCCTGGGAACGCCTGGCCATCCTGAAATCTGCGAACTCTGCGCTGTGGTCACGGTCAGCGATGATGGCGGCTCCAGCGGACGTCTCCGCAAAGAACTCAACATGCTTCCTCCGGGAGACATTCGCAACTGCATCGTCGCGCTCTCGGAAGACGAAGCCCTCCTTTCCCGCCTGTTTCAGCATCGTTTCGTAAAAGGCTCGGGGCTCGAAGGCCATAGCTTCGGCAATCTGTTTCTCGCCGCCTTGACCTCCGTCACCAGCGATTTCAGCGAGGCTGTCCGGCTGTCTTCGGAAATCCTGCTTACCCGGGGACACATTTATCCCGCCACCACCTCCCATGTCGAACTTGAAGCCCTGATGGAAAATGGCACCCGGGTTCGGGGTGAGACCAAAATCACCGCCAGCAGCGGACGCATCAAGCAACTATTTCTCGACCCTCCCGACGTTCAGCCCCTGCCCGAGACTCTGGATGCGATGGCTCGCGCCGACCTGATCACGCTCGGCCCCGGCTCTCTGTTCACCAGCCTGATCCCTAACCTCCTGGTTCCCGGGATCGCCCAGGCCATGGTGAATTCCGCGGCGGTGAAAGTCTATGTGGGCAACCTGATGACCCAGGCCAACGAAAGCCTGGGATTGACCGCGTCCGATCACATCCGGGCGTTGAACCACCATGCCCAGGTCAAGCGCATTTTCGATTTTGCGCTCCTCAATCGCACTCCCGCACCCCCGGCCCTGAAGGCCAAGTATGCTCTGGAAGGCGCCAGCCAGATTGTGGCCGACCTGGAAGCCATCGAGGAACTGGGCGTCATCCCGGTCCTGGGCGACTACCTGGACGAGAAGGACATGGTGGCCCGCCACCTGACCGACCGCATTGCCATCGACCTCATGGAACTGGCCACCCAGACCCCCGGTGGAACCCGAGCCGCCACCCCGTAATGGTTGTGTGTGGGTATAGGTAGGTGGGTGTAGGTAGGTGGGTGTGGGTCGGACACTCCTGTCCGACGCTTTTGACTTTGACTTTGATTTTGGCTCTTGCCTTTGATTTTGGCCTTTGACTTTGATTTGTGGCTTTTGACTTTGATTTCTTGCTCTGACTTTGATCTCCGCATTGCAAAGGACCGAACCGACTCGTACCAAGTCAACATCCAGGTCAAAAGCGTTGGACAGAGCCAGCCCTGAGCGTGTCCGACCCACACCCAGCCGGTAACCTCCGTAACCCTGCCCGGCACGGAGCTCTCGCGGTATATTGGATCGAATGCCGAAAGCCAACAACCATCCGCCGCGCGCGCCCAGAACCGCGATCGCCATCCTGGCGGCGGGCAAAGGGACTCGGCTGAACTCGAAACATCCCAAGGTATTGCATGAGGTTGGGGGAAAACCGCTTCTCGCCCACGTGATAGCAGCCGCCACCCGAGTGGTCCCGGCCAGCGACGTTTTTGCCGTCATCGGTCATGAAGCCGACCGGGTTCGCAGCGCGGTGGCCGCCTCCGGTGTAGGGTTCGTGTTGCAGCAGGAGCAGCGCGGGACTGGACACGCCCTGATTGTTGCCCGCGAAGCGCTGGCGCCCTACGACCTGATCATCGTGCTCTACGGCGATGCCCCACTCATCACCTCGCAGACTATTGAGCAACTGCGCGATTTCCATCTTTCGAAGAAGGCCGCGATGACGCTGCTCACCGCCCGTCTGGAAAACCCCAGTGGATACGGAAGAATCGTCCGCCGGCAGTCCGGCAAGCCTGAGGTCAGGGCGATCGTCGAACAGAAGAACCTGACCGCGGCGCAGCAGAAAATACACGAGATCAACGCGGGCTTCTACGCCTTCGACGCCAGGGCATTGTTCAACCGCATAGATAAACTGGGCACCGACAATCATCACGGCGAGTTTTACCTCACCGACATGGCTGCGATTCTGGCCAAGGACAAACAGCGCGTGGTCGCGGTGCAAGCCCGCAATGCCTATGAAGTCCTGGGCGGTAACACTCGCGCCGAACTCTCAGAAATCGACCAGCACATGCGCCTGGCCAAGTGCCGGCAGTTGATGGACCAGGGCGTCACCATTCTTTTTCCCGAGACCTGCGTCATCGATAATGACGTCGAGGTCGGCGCCGACACCGTCATCGAACCCAGCGTCCAGCTGCGAGGCACAACCCGGGTCGGAAGCGACACGCGTATTGCTTCCTACAGCGTAATCCTGAGCTGCGAGATTGGGGACAACGTGCTGGTGCAGACCGGTTGCGTACTGGAACATTCGGTGATCAAGGCCCGCGCCTCTCTCGGTCCTTACAGCCACCTGCGGCCCGGTTGCGAAGTCTGCGAAGACGCCCATATCGGAAATTTCGTTGAACTGAAGAAAACCCGCGTCGGCAAAGGCTCCAAGGCCAACCACCTGACCTATCTGGGCGACACCGAAGTCGGCGAAAAGGTAAACGTCGGTGCCGGAACTATTACCTGCAACTACGACGGCGTGAACAAGCACAAGACCGTTATCGAGGATGGCGTCTTTGTAGGCAGCGACAGCATCCTGATTGCGCCGATTCGCATTGGAAAGGGTGCTTATGTGGCCGCCGCCACCACCGTCACTGAAGATGTCCCGCCGGATTCCCTCGCCGTGGCCCGCGCCCGCCAGATCGTGAAAGAAGGCTGGGCTAAAGCGAAAAGGGAAAAAGCGCAGGCCCAAAAAGCCAAGTAGTGTCATCCTGAGCGGAGTAGCGGCTTCGCGAAGCGAAGCCGCGGCGCAGTCGAAGGACCCCTATTTCACCAATAAGGCCGTGTGCCGCCAATGGTCGAGCCTAGCAGGCAAACGAAAGAGCCCTGGAAGCCAGCGCCTATCCAGATGTAGGGATCCTTCGACTTCGCTGGATGACAGCGGTTCAAATTTTAAGAAGGGATCGAGCAAAGAGAAGCGCCGGGCACATGCCCGGCGCTGGCACGGGCGAGACACCCGCACTGCTTTACTTCGAAACTGCCGCAAACAGCGGCGAATGCATCAACCCCTGAAACTGCTTATCGTCCGCCTTGAAGTGCATCTGCAGGTTCGAGCTGTCAGAGTCGACCGTGACATTATCCAGGGCCAGCTTTTCGACGGGAGTGGCCGACATCTTCTTATAGAGCATTCCCGCCTTGAGCAGTGACGACAATGTGGTAGCGGTCATCGAATCGGACGTCACCACGTCCAGATCGAAATTCACCCCGCTCTGAAAATTCATGGTGTAGCGGGAACCCAGAATGCGCTTCTTGACCGTCTCGTAATCGGCCAGTCCGGCCGCATCGCCCAGAGCCGAATGCAGCATGTTCTGTGTCCCTTGCTGATCGAGCACGCTCCACACCGTGCCCGAATCGACCGACCCCATCATGTCCGCGATCTGGGGGTTGCTGTCGAGACTGTACGAGTATCCGTCGCGCGCATCCAGGGCGCCGCGCAGGGCGCCGCTGTCGCCAAAAAGCAGTGTGCTGTCATCGAGGAAGGTCATCTGCATGCCGGCGGACATGGGATAGATGTCCGCATTGCGCATCTTGATCGGCTTCACCTTGCGCAGACGCATTTTCTTGAGCACCGCCGCCATGGCAAACTGTCCCTGCGCCACTCCAACCACCTTCACGCCCTGCTTCCCGCTGCGATACGAAGCAAATGTAAGCTGCTCGACATCCTTGTCAGGATCGATGCCCACCCCGCGCAGCGCCCCTTCAAATTCCTTAAGGCTGGGCGGCAGCACCTGCTGTTTCAGCGCCATGGCAGTATCGGAATTCTTGAGCGCGCGATAGTCCACAGAAATGATCTGCTGGATGTCGGAAGGAATCACGGTGCGCGCCGAGCTGCCCAGCGGCATCGACCATGCGGTCGCACTCACCAGCAGCAGTACACAAAGACTACCCTTCACTGTTTTCATGAACTACCTCGAAGAATATGTGCGTTTAGATGCGATTTATGTCCGTATTGTATGCTCATTTTATGGCAGGAATGCCAAACGAAAGGGCAGGTGCGTGCCAAGAGTGGTGCATGGCCCCAGCCGTCAGCTAGTCAGGACGGCCGCCTTTTTGCGAGCTTCGGCCGCAAAGGCGCTGTCTTTCAGCGATCCCAGATTGATTTCCACGTTAGCCAGCGCGCCCTGAATGGCAGCCCGGGCCAGGGCCGTGGCCGTGGTCAGGTCCGACTTCATGTTCGGATTCGTGATCGGCTGCAGCCGCTCCACGATTCCCGCCACTTCCCTGGCCCTCTCCGCCACACCCAATGGAACGCTGGTCGCCTGCTTCAAAGCCGCGTCAATGATGCCGTCCGCGCCGGCCGAATCCTTGGCCTGCTTGTAGGCCTTCATCACCGCGTTGTATGACTCCGCGTCCGCATCAATCGCCGCCTTCAACTCCTCGCGCAACTGCGAGAGCCGGGCGATCGCCTCGCTCAGCTCACGCTCGTGCTGCAGGTAAGCTTTCTTGCCCCGCGACATGGAAGCCACCATGGTTGCAAGTCCGGCTGCCATGGCCCCGCTGGCGGCCGCCGCGCTGCCGCCGCCGGGAGTGGCCGTCGGAGCGGCAAGCTGCTCGACAAAGGGCTCGACCCCGGCGCGCAGTCCGCCAACCGCCATCTTGCCGCCCATCACCGCCGCCAACCGGTTTTCGAGAATCAGGGAAGAATCGAAATTCTCCACCTGCAAAAACCATTCCGCCGCCGACTCCAGCGCCTTCTTCGGAATCAGACCAACAATCTCGCTGCTCACCGGCGTAACGCCATAGCGGGCCGCTTCCCTTTTCACTACCTCAAACACGCGGTGGATCGGGGTCTGCTCAAAGTCGGTCAGGTTCATCGAGACCTGTGCCAGCCCGCGGACCAGAAATCCCGCGCCTTTCACGAAGCGCATCCCGCCGCTCGAAAAGCGGACCACTTTGGCGATCTTCTTCGCGATCTCGACATCGGGAGTATTAAGAAAGACGTTGTAGGCAATAAGAAACTTGCGCGCGCCTACGACCGTTGCGCCCGCTGAAGGATGCACCCGCGCCTCGCCGAAGTCGGGCTGGCGCGCCGGATTGGTCGCGATCTCCGCCCGTATGCCTTCAAATTGTCCGCGCCGGATGTTCTCCAGGTTCTGCCGTTCGGGCGAGGTCGCCGCCGCTTCGTAGAGGTACACGGGAACCTGGTAGCGCTTCCAGATCTGCTCGCCGACATGCCGCGCCATGGCAACGCAATCCTCGATCGTGACTCCATCAATAGGAATAAACGGCACCACGTCCGCCGCGCCCATGCGCGGATGCGCTCCCTGGTGCCGGTTCAGGTCGATCAGCTCCGCCGCCTTGCCCACGCCCCGAATCGCGGCCTCCTGAATAGGCTCCCGCTCCCCCACCAGCGTAATCACGCAGCGGTTATGATCGGTATCCATCTCCCGATCCAGCAGAAAGACGCCATCCATCTTCATGGCCTCGACAATCGCATCTACCTTGGCTTTGTCGCGGCCTTCAGAAAAATTGGGAACACACTCGACAAGAGTTGCCATACGCGCAAAAGAATATCACTGAGCCCGTGTGGGGCGGACACTCTTGTCCGCCGCCGTTGACTTTGATTCTGGGCTTCAGAAATTCAGCATCGCCGGTCCCGTTACCCGCATAAGGACGGGTGCCCTCACCCGCCCTGCCGGGCAACGCCCGCTCTGTCCCACCCTCCGCGAACCTGGCGAGCTTTGCTCGCCCACCCGGACGGGGCGTCCGGGTCCACGCGGTTCGTTCCCGCGACAGCCTACTGCTGCTGCACAAAATCCTCCATCACCGCCTGGCGCATGAGGTCGGGCGGCAACAGGCCCTGCGCCAGGATAAAGTCGTGGAACTTCTTCTGGTTGAACTTCGTTCCCATCTTGGCTTCCACGTCCTTCCGCAAACCGATCAGCTTGGTGTAGCCGTAGAAGTAGCTGTTGGCTTGCCCCGGCGCTCGATACGTGTAGCGCTCCACTTCCTCCTGTGCGAACGCGTGGGATTGCACCACGTCCTGCTCCAGAACGCGAAATGCATCCGCGGGCTGAATCTTTCCCGATTGCAATTCCGGATCCAGAAACGCCCGCGCCGCCCGTAGCAGGCGATAGTCGAGCGATATCAGCTGTCCTTCCAGCGGCATATAAGGACGGATGAGATATTCCGAATAGAGTCCCCAGCCCTCCACGTTGGTGCTGTTGAAAGCGTAGCGAATCCGCGCCAGCGAGACTCCATGTTCAAGCATGGAATCAAACTGCAATTCGTGACCGGGACGGGCCTCGTGTGCGGTGAGCGTCCAGGCGGCCGCATCGAAGGTAAAGTCGTCATATTTCTCGGCGCTGGCCTGGCCGGGGGCGGCCGGGATGTTCAGGGGCAGAACAAACTCGCCCTTCTGTCCCGTGTTGTGCAGAAAGGGCGGAGGCACCATATGCGGCGCCGGCTGCTGCGCGGTCTCAGCCGCGGTGGCAATCCGGATCCGCGCTGGCCGGTCCGGCAGGCTGACAATCTGCTTATCGACGATGATCCTTTCAATCTGCTTCAGGCGTTCCTGGTAAAAAGGCAGAATCGCGTCTCCCACCAGTTGTTGCTTCTTGAGCTCGCGGATCACGGCGCGATAGTCACTAGAAGGCAGGTCCCGTTGCTTGGCAATCTGCTCCGCAATCGGTTTCATCTCCGCCTGAAGTTCACTAAACATCTGGTGCGCCATGTTGGCGAGCTGGTCAGGCGGAATGTCGATCCCGTAGTCCTCCAGATTGAGCGCATACTCCTCGGGCGGGAGGCGGAAGTCAGTCCGGGCTTTGGGTAGCACATTGGCCTTTGTCCACGCGTCATACTCCTCCAGCTGGGATTTCAGCTGGTTGTAGGCGTCTTGCCAGCCCGTCAGTTTGTATTTCTCGAGCAGTGTGGCGATGCCCTCCATGTAGTTGGGATTGCGCCCCAGCTCGGTCTCAATCTCGGTGCGGGCCGGATAGACCACGCCCGGCTTGGCCATCTGCTCCATGACCCGTTGCTTAAGAATGTCAGCCAGTGGCCTGTACCCCGGTTCCAGTCCCGCATATTTTCGAATGCGGACCACGGCCGCGGGCCGCCGTTCCGAGGGGGTCTGCTCATCCAGCAGCACACGCAGCCCGCTGAAGACTCTTTGGCTGGCATTCAGGAAATCCACTTTATGGGCGCGTTCGAAGTCCTGCTCTCTGAATTCCAGCTCGATTCTGCGGATCACGATCTTGAGGTCCTGCGCCACTTCCTTCTGTTTCTGCTCGTTCACTGCGCTTTTGAAGGTCGCGAGTACAGCTTCGGTTTCCTTCCGCTCCTGGTCTTCATCCGCCAGGGTTGGTTGGGAGACTTGGGTATCGAATTGACTGAGTCCCTGGTTCGAACCCAGTTCGGGCGTGTGCTTCATCTCGACCGCCAACAGCTGATTGGTGTACTGGTTGCTGACGGCAATCCAGTCGGCGGGCGCTTGCGCGCAAACGGGCAGGCACAACAGGGTCACTGCAAGAAAGGTGGCGATTCTTCGAGTCAACGTGGTCTCCTAAGTGTGAATTGCTGGGTTTCTATTGCTTTGGCTTTCTGCCGCTGCTGAAAAACCTCCCGATTCCCAGACGCACCTGTATGGTGTTGATCCCGGGATTGGGATCGCTCAGTCCGGCGTTCGAAATGTGCATGTAGCGCAGCTCCACGCTCCAGTTGCGCGAGTCTCCCAGGAAGTGAGCCCCCAGGGCGGCGGAGGAGGTGAAGTTCACCCGGTCTGTCCCGGCTGGAACGTCATGGCTGGTGAACAAGGTCCCGCCGCTGAGTTCAAGGTAGGGTACGACTCTTCCCCTGGTAGCAAAATTCCACTTCAGGTTCAGCGGATTGAAACCGATTCCGTAGGCAGTGTTGGCTGGTTGAAAAACGAGAAAAGCTGGTATGGCATCCAACGCGTATTCGAATCGTCCTTCCAGAAATCCGGGACCGTGGGGCCGGGTAAGGATCCATCCGTAACGCAGGCCGGCGTTCCACACACCGGTATTGGAAGTGCCGCCTGCGACGGAGTGGCCTCCGCCCGTCCAAAGCTGTATTTCGTGCCCGCCATCCTCAAGGCGGGCCTGGGCCCAGGATAGCGAAGCGCAGAACAGCAACAGTATGCCCAACCCTCTCGTCATGAACCCGTCACGATATCGCAAACTTCCAGCCAAGACAATCATGTGTGGGTCGGACACTCCTGTCCGACGCCTTTGACTTTGGTTTGTTGTGCTGTAATCCGATAAAGAAACCAAAGTCAAGAGCGTAGGACAGGAGTGTCCGACCCACGCCACATCGGATCACAGTCCTAGCCCGCCATCCACCGCCAGTATCTGCCCGGTAATGAAGTGGGGCGCGGTCGCGAAAAAGAGCGCCGCTACGGCAATTTCTTCGCCCTTGCCATTGCGCCGCATCGGAGTCTCCCGGGCCATCTTCTTCATAAACGATGCCGCAGCTTTTTCCCCCAGATCGATCATCCCCGGAGCGATGCAGTTGACTGCGATCTCCGGCGCCAGCGCCTTGGCCATCACCTTGGTCAGCATGTGGACCGCGGCCTTCGACGAACAATAGTGAGCATGATTGGCCCACGGACGCAGACCACCCAGCGAACCCATGTTGATGATCTTTCCCCGGCGTTCCCGCAAATGCTTCAACGCCTCCCGCGAGACCAGAAATGGGCCACGAGTATTGGAAGCGAATATCGCATCCCACTGCTGGAGAGTGATCGACCCGAATTCGGCGGTCTCGTAGTTGGCCGCGTTGTTGACCAGAATATCGATCTTGCCCAGTTCCTTCACCGTTTCCTTGATTGCGGACTTGACGCTCTTTTCGTCGGTGATTTCACAACGCAGGGCCACGGCTCGGCCCCCAAAGCTGCCCAGGTCGATGACAGTATGCTGGGCCTCGCGCGCGGAGTTGCGAAAGGTAATGGCGACATCAGCCCCGGCTTCCGCGAGTCTCAAAGCGATGGCCCGGCCCAAGCGCCGCGCTCCGCCCGTAATCAGGACGGCCTGTCCTGAAAGTGGTTTGTCACGATCCATGCTGGAGATTGTAATTGAGTGGAGCACTTGGCACTTAGGATTGGCTTAGCCCCTTGCCGAGGCACGGTTCACGGATAGCTAAGTGCCAATTGCCAAGTGCTTTTTCTCTTGCTAGACTCCGCCCATGGCGGAGGTGCGCCAAGTCGTTGTGTATTCTCGCAAGGGGTGTCACCTGTGTGAGATCGTCAAGGAGACGCTTACCAAACTGCAGCGACGCGGCGGTTTTACCTGGCGGGAAATCGACGTGGGAAGCGACGATGAACTGCGCCGCCGCTTCACCGACGAGGTCCCGGTCATCTTCATCGACGGCCACAAAGCCTTCAAATACCACATGGACGAACGCGAATTCCTGCGCAAACTGGCCAGCTAGCTTTTTCGTAGCGTCGCCGTCCCGGCGGCTGTCCGGTTGGCGTCCCGCCCGCCCGGGCTGCAGTCTGCGCCACCTTCCACACCATCGTCTCGCGCCCTACGTAACGTCCCTTTTCCCCGTTTCTGTAAGTAGCATTGCAAACGACCCTCTCTCAAAATGGGCAGCGAGAGAATCCACATGAAACATCTCGAAATCGGGATTTGTTTTTCCGCCGTTTTCTTCCTGTTGGCCTGCCAGAGCCAGGCCCAGTCCCTGGGCGACGTGGCCCGTCAGCAGCGCCAGAAGCAGCAGGCAAAGGACTCGAACGCCACCCACAAGGTCGTCACCAACGACGAGATCCCGGAGTCGCCGGACGCTTCTGCAAACTCCTCGGATGACGCCGAAGGGACATCAGAGTCTTCCGCGCCCGCCACGTCGACCTCTGGAAAGAAAACCGCGGAACAATGGAAGGCCAAGATTCAGGCGAGAAAAGCAAGGATTGCAGCCATACAGAGCCAGGTGGACAAACTCAACGACTCAGTTCATTTCGTTGAGGCCAACCGCTATACCAACGGCGTCCAATACAACCAGTATCAGCTGAAAAAGCAGCAGGAAGCGCAACGCCTGCAAAAACAATTGGACGGCGAAAAGAAGCAACTGGAAGACGCACAGGAATCCGCCCGCAAAGCCGGTTTCGGAACCGCCGTTTACGATCCGTAGAAACAAGAGACTCGCTGGATCGCGCCGCTAACTGAGAACCGGGAACTCAGTAACTGAAAACTGGGTCTCTAGGGTATTCCCTTCAATCGCCGGTCAGAAATTGGAACTGCGCCGCACTCAGCGGCACCACGCTTAGCCTTCCCTGGCGCACCAGTGGAGAATCGCTAAAAAGCTTGTGCGCCTTCACTTCAGCCAGCGTCACCGGCTTGCTCAGCGCCTTCCCGACCTTGATTTTCACATGAGGATTCTTGGGGTCCGAGGCATCCACCGAAACCACCGAGGCCGTCCCCACCGCACTCTTGTGCTCGCCGGTTTCGTAAATCACCAGCCCGTCGCCCGGCTTCATCGCGCGCAGGTTTCTCAAAGCCACAGGATTCGCGACTCCATCCCAGATGGTGCTCTTGTCCCGTTGCAGGTCGGCAAACGAGTATGCGGTAGGCTCGGTCTTAAGCAAGTAGTCCATAGGAATAAAATTCCAGGTTGTAGAATCTGCTCTCTGATCTGCAATACCCTACTGTGGCTTGTCCTTCGAATCCTTCTCCGCTGGCTTCTGCGCCTGCGGGTCGTCTTTCTTGTCTTCCGGATGATCTACGTAAATGGAGTACTGTCCTTGAGGACGCTTCATTTTGATTACGATTTCCATCGTCGGCTTATCGATGGCATAGTCGCTGCCAAAGGTCTGGAAGCCCTGCGCCAGCACCTGAATCCGCAGCTTGCCATAAGGCACGCCGTCAAAGTCGGCCTTGCCTTCCGCGTCGGTCTTAAGCTGCAGCCCGCCCTTGGATTGTTTCCCGTTCTTCTCCACCGGATGCATGACCACGCTGGCATTGCGGATGGGCTTGCCGTTGTAGTCTCGGATCACCATGAAGTTCAGCAGCGCCATGTCGTCCTGGGCCAGAAGCGGCGCAGCCAGCAGAACCACAGTTGCGAAGCCGATTAACAGGTTTCTCATTGCCGTACAATTCTAAGCAGCCTCAAGCCCCCTGTCACCTGGAACGAGGAATCGGCGGGGGCGCTGCGTCCGAAAGACGCGGTTTATGCTCCGACCGCGATCACCATAAACAATTCATTTGTAACAAGTTACATCTATCCAACCGGAATCGCGGTTGACAATCCTCCAGCCCTTGCCTACAATTAGCACTCGCCAACAATGAGTGCTAACAAGCGGTTGGCAGGTTCCTTGGCTATCAAACCCCAGATTTTAGCTCAACCCGAACGAAAGGAGTCAGCAAGTATGGCAAAGTTCACACCGCTCCACGACCGCCTGTTAGTCCGGCGGATTGAAGAAGGTGAGACCACCCGTGGTGGCATCATCATCCCCGACAGCGCCAAAGAGAAGCCGCAGGAGGGCGAAGTAATCTCCGTCGGCAAAGGCAAGAGCAACGATGAGGGCAAGGTGTTCCCCCTGGCAGTAAAAGAGGGCGACCGCATCCTGTTCGGCAAGTACTCCGGCACCGAAATCAAGCTGGATGGTGAAGATTTCATCATCATGCGCGAAGAGGAAGTCCTGGGCATCCTGACCGGCGCCGCCAAGAAAGAGCTCGCCGGATCGCGCCGCTAACTGAGAACCGGGAACTGAAAACTAGCAACTGGTTTTTCTAATTTTCGCAGGCCAAGCCTGCCATCACAGCGATAGGAGATTTCAGATATGGCAAAGCAGATCGTACATGGCGAGGAGTCGCGACAGGCGATTCTCCGCGGCGTCAACTTACTGGCTGACGCGGTAAAAGTCACTCTCGGCCCCAAGGGCCGCAACGTGGTCATCGAAAAGAAATTCGGTTCGCCGACCATCACCAAGGACGGCGTCACCGTCGCCAAGGAAATCGAACTTAAAGACTCGCTCGAAAACATGGGCGCGCAGATGGTGCGCGAAGTGGCTTCGAAGACCTCCGATGTTGCCGGCGACGGCACCACCACAGCCACCGTTCTGGCCCAGGCGATCTACCGCGAAGGCGTAAAGACCGTCGCAGCCGGCGCCAACCCGATGGCCATGAAGCGTGGCATCGAAAAGGCAATCACCACCATTTGCGGCAGCCTGGACAAAGAAGGCAACCGCATCAAGGGCGAGCTGGACAAATTCTCCAAGCCCGTCACCGGCGACATGATCGCCCAAGTAGGCACAATTTCCGCAAACAACGACGAAACTATTGGGAACATTATTGCTCAGGCCATGAAGAAGGTGGGCAAGGATGGCGTCATCACGGTGGAAGAAGCGAAGACGCTTGAGACCCAGTTGGATGTCGTCGAGGGCATGCAGTTTGATCGTGGGTACCTCTCTCCTTACTTTGTCACCGATCCCGAGCGCATGGAAGTTTCGCTCGAGAACGCGTACATCCTGATCAACGAAAAGAAAATCAGCTCGATGAAAGACCTGCTGCCCCTGCTGGAGCAGATCGCGAAGAGCGGCAAGCCGCTTCTGATCGTGGCTGAGGACGTCGAAGGCGAAGCGCTCGCTACCCTCGTCGTCAACAAGCTGCGTGGCACGCTGCAAGTCGCGGCCGTCAAGGCCCCCGGCTTCGGCGATCGCCGCAAAGCCATGCTGCAGGATATTGCCACCCTCACCGGCGGCAAGGCCATCACCGAAGACCTAGGCATCAAGCTGGAGAACGTCCAGATTGGCGACCTCGGCCAGGCCAAGAAGATCACGGTGGACAAGGACAACACCACGATCGTCGAAGGCAAAGGCAAGCACTCGGACATCGAAGGCCGGGTGAAGGAGATCCGCAGCCAGATCGACAAGACCACCAGCGACTATGACCGCGAGAAGTTGCAGGAGCGGTTGGCGAAGCTGGTTGGTGGCGTGGCTGTGATCAAGGTAGGCGCTGCGACCGAGACCGAAATGAAAGAGAAGAAGGCTCGCGTCGAAGATGCCATGCACGCTACCCGTGCGGCCGTGGAAGAAGGCATTGTCCCCGGCGGCGGCGTGGCCCTGGCCCGTTGCGTCGTTGCGCTGGACAAGCTGAAGCTCGAAGGCGATGAGCAGATCGGCGTCAACGTGGTACGGCGCTCGCTGGTAGAGCCGCTGCGCCAGATCGCCGAGAACGCCGGCGAGGAAGGCGCCATCGTCCTGGGCAAAGTCAACGACTCCAAGGACAACAACTACGGCTACAACGCCCTGACCGGCGAGTACGAAGACCTGGTCAAGGCGGGCGTGCTCGATCCGACCAAAGTGGTGCGCACTGCACTGCAGAACGCCGGCTCGATTGCGTCCCTGATGCTGACCACCGAAGCGCTGGTGGCGGAGATCCCGGAAGAGAAAAAGGGAGCTCCTGCCGGCGGCGGACACGGCGGCGGCGGTATGGAAGGCATGTACTAAGAACAGTCGTCGGTCGTCAGTCTTCAGTCGTCGGCTTGAGTCGGCGTCTGGCGGCGGACCTCAGACCTCGGCAAAAGCCCTGCTTTCGAGCGGGGCTTTTGTTTTTGGTGCCTCCGCCCACGTGGGGACGGGCGCCCTCGCCCGTCCAGGCCGAGCAGAGCTCGGCTGGGTTTGGCTTGTAACCGCCCTTGCCTCGCCAGCTACTTCCTTGGCAACGCCTGGAAGATCGCGAAGACCGCGCCTTGCGGATCCGCAATCACCGCAAACCGGCCCACACCTTCCATGGTCATCGGTTCCAGATGGAACTTGGCACCTGTCTGCTTTGCCTTCGCAGCAATAGCATCGCAGTTGGAGACCTGAATATACGGAAGCCAGTGGGGAGGCCCTCCGGAGCCGTGTTCGGCTGGAGGAACGCCTCCGATGAACTTCTCGCCATTTTTGATGTGCAGGTAGCCCGAGGAATCGTGAGCCGATTTTTCCAGCCTCCATCCAAACAGGCCTGAATAGAACTTTCCCGCCTGGGCCGGATTGGGCGTGTTCAGGTCGGCCCAGCAAAGCGTGCCGTCCACTCCCGTAACCGCGTTCGGTTTTTGCTTGGCCTGCCACAGGCAGAAAGCAGCCCCAGTGGGATCCTGCACTACCGCCATGCGGCCGACGTCGAAGACGTCGAATGGTGCCACGCACAGCGTGCCGCCCAGTTCGGAAGCTCGTTTTGCTGCCGCGTCCACATTCTCCACAGCGATGTAAATACTCCAGTGTGGCGGCATGCCCTGCTGCTCATTGCGCAGCGTGTAGGCGGCGGTACCGGCATCGCGGTCGCCGAGCTTGAACATGGTATAGACTTCGCCCGGCCCCATGGGCATGTCGGCCGGAGCCCATCCGAAAAGATTGGTGTAGAACTTCTTGGCAGCGTCCTGGTCAGTGGTGGCCAGTTCGAGCAAGCAAAAAGAGTTAGTCGGATATTTGTCGATGAGGGTCATGAACAAAGTATACAAAGGGCGGTTGCTGACTTCTAGCTGCTGGCTTCTGGCTTTTAGCGTTTAGCTGGTAGCTCCTAGCTTTAGGCTTGAAACTTCGGCCTTCAGATATTTAGAACGGATCGGAGAAATTTTGGTTTGCCCGCCGCAGGCCAGCTTCTAAGGTTTTGGCGGGTTTTCATTGGGCTCGTCTGTGGAAATTTCTCTTAGCATTGGGTCGAGCAGCCACCAGGCTTCGCGGAAGCTTTCGAAGCGCGATCCCTTTTTGCTGCCGTGGGGATAGAACCAGAGATTCTTGCAGGGCGAGAACGCTTCGACCGGAAGCACGTACCAGAGATTGAGCGGGACGATGTAGGCGATGATGCAGTCGATCTCGTCGGCGGTGAGGGCGACCATTTTGCGCTTTACGTAAACGTAGGTATGGACGGCGTATCCGCGATGACTCTTGTAGGCGGTGGAGCGAACTTGCACGCGCCAAAAGCGTCTGCCGGCGTGGAGGATGTAGTCGTAGCGGTCACTGTCTCCCCAGGGCTTGGCCACGCCGAATCCCAGGGTAATGGCTTTCTGCATGAACGCCAGCTCGGCGACCTCTCCGCGGCGCTTGGGCGGGAGGGCATGTCGCTGATTGGTGGCGGGACGTCGCGGGGCTGGATTTCGCGGAAGCGGGAGCGCCTGAGGCTTCTCCATTACTAAACCTGATTTCGAGTGGCCTGATTTGTCTATATCCGTGCTCCTAAATACAAAAGGCACAGCTCTTGGGCTGCGCCTTTTTTGGTCTTCTTGTTCAAGGATAGCAGGTTGGGTGGGGGGAATGGGACATGGGTGTACTAACTATGGCGGGTTTGGGGAGAAGGGGTTAGGGGGAATTGGATGCAGTTGGGGGATTGACAGGGATTTGGGGAGCGGGAATCGAGTCGGAATGGAGGACACGAAAACACGAAAGAGCGGCGGGGAAGACTCTGGCCAGCAGCGGAACGGCCCCACTCAAGCCAAAATCGGGCTTGAATGGGCCACCCCGTCCATCCCAATGGAGGGTATCCATTTGAGCACGCGGCGCAAGATGGGGAACGGATGTACACTTGGGCGCCACTTTTGACGTTAAAGGAGTTTTCGGGATGAACAAGTTTCTGGCCATGTTTCTCTGCCTGGCGATGCCGATTGCGGTCTTCGCGGGTGACAACGCATACAAAGTCACATACGACGGAGGGTCGGTACCCGATGTTAAGGCGGGAAGTGAAATGAAGCTGTTCATCGACCCGAACCAGGTTCGACTGGTGAGAGATAAGGGCGAAGTCGTGACCATTCCGGCTGCGGCGGTTACCGAAATCAGTTACGGGCAAGATGTCCATCGGAGAGTTGGAGCAGCGATTGGCCTGGCTGTGGTCTCTTTCGGGATTGGGGCGCTGATGGCGCTTACCAAGTCAAAGAAACACTATGTCGGTTTGACCTGGACCGATGGGGACAAGAAGGGCGGCTTCGCGATGCAGTGTGACAAGAACGAATATCGCGGAGTTCTGGCCGGGCTTGAAGGAGTAACGGGCAAGAAAGCCGTGAACTCCGATGCGATGACTGTGAAGAATTAGAGCTGGAATGCCCTTCGGCCGGAAATCGGACTGCCTGTCGATAAGCGCATCGGTTGGGAAAGGACAGCAGGTCCCTCGACTGCGCTCGGGATGACAGGGATTAGGAGTATTGGCGCGAGCTTGCTCTTGTTAAGCTTGCTTTGGCCGAGCTGGGCTCGGCTGGGCGGACGAGGCGTCCGCCCCTACGTGGTTCCAGGTGATCCTGCACGAGCGGGACGCTCGCGTTACATTGCGCCGACGCGGGCGAGGGCGCCCGCGCCACATGGGCCTATCTACAGCATTATCCCTACGGCAGAAATGCCTGCTGACTCATCGAACTTTCCCGACTTCCATTTGCCATAGAGCTATCCCTCAGAAAAGACAGGGCTGCGCGCATGGCAGCCTTCGTGCTCTTGCATAGGCGAGTCAGACAGGGAGGAATCATGTCGAACATACATGTTGATAAGGTCGGTGACATGGCCGTGGTGGAATGCGAAGGCAGATTCGTTCGCAGCGATGAGGCTTTCAAAATACGCGATGCGGTTACGTCCCAGACGCAGGCCCACGTGGTGGTGCTGGATCTAACGGAGATGCGCGCCATTGGAGGCGGCAGTGTGGGCGTGCTGGTATTTCTGCAGCGCTGGTGCCGGGACCACGATATCCGATTCAAGCTGTTCAATCCCACACGGGCGGTGCGGGAGAAGTTGGAGCATATCAATTCCATGTCGGAGTTCGACATCGCGTCTCTGGACGAGATGATGGCATTGCTTGGCCGCGCCGACAGGCGGTATGCGCTGGCTTCGTGAAGGCCTGCCAGCGGCGAATCGATTAGAGTTCCCTCTACTTAGGGGTTCCTCGTCGCTAGGGGTCCTTCGACTGCGCAGCTGCTTCGCTTCGCGAACCAGCTACTCCGCTCAGGATGACACTTCGGAGTTTACTGCACCCGCAGCATTAACTGCGTTCCACTTTCCAGATGAACGTTGCCGGTGCTCGAGGTCAGGACGGAGACTGCGCCTGACGTCTCGAGGGAGAGGTCTCTTATCCCGACAACTCCGCGGCTGGTGGGAGCGAGCGGGCTGATGGTGGAAGTGTTGGGCGCATTGAGGCCGGGCGGTTCGGGGATGGTGGAGGTGGGATATTTCGGCGGAATGGTGGGGGCGGTGGAATCTCCAGCCGACGCGGGCCTCTGGCCGGGCATGCCCGAGGCCATGTCGCCCGCAGGATTACTCTCGCTTCCCAGAGAGTTGAGCTGCAAGGGGCGGGCAATCGCCTGCACGGTGGCTTGCAGGGGCACTTCACGTCCGTCTTTGAGAAGCATGCGATCAAAAGTAATTCCTACCAGTGAACCTGGAGAAGCCTTGCTGTGGGCCTTGGCCTCGGTCACGTGGCCGACGATTTTCGCATTGCGCGGCACCACGATCTTGCCGTGCACCAGGAGATCGACCGCAGTGCGGGCTTCGACTTTGGCGTCGGCCTTGGATTTCTTGGCGTCCAGCGACTTCGACAGCTCGACGGAGAGAACAGTTCCCGGCGGCAGCGTGTCGGATGGCAAGGCAGGTTTCTGCGGGGTCGAGGCGGCATTCTGAACCGGGGAAGGGGCGGGCTGCGGAGAGACCTGGGCCCACGTCGTCGAGATGCATGACAGGGCGACCGCGGCGAGTATGACCGGCGACAAAAACAGTTTCCGCATAATCACTTCACGTCTCTTTTCCGGCGGTGTGCTGGGTTGGATGCGTCCGGTCAAAACCAGGTTCCCTCGCGGTATTTACGGTACTGGTCGCCGAATCGGGTTTCCAGCACCTTGGCTTCCTGCCTGGCGCGGACGATCTGCATGGGTATCAGGACCAGCAGCAGAAGCAGTGCGTAATGATACTGCAGGGAAATGAGGATGCCTAATACCAGCAAGCCGCTGAATAGGTAAATCGGGTTCCTGATTTTTGCATACAGACCGCGGGTGACAAGTTGTTTGGCCTGGGGAGTCACGGAAAACGATTGTCCCAACTGCCAGCGGGCGGTAAAGAGCAACACGGCGGCAGGAAGGGCGATGCAGAGTCCCGCCAGTCGAGCGGCATTCCAGACTCCCGGACGCAGCAGGACAACTCCGATGACGATCAGGACTACGCAAAACTGCAGCGCGAAGAGAGGAGTAATTTTGGTGGGACTGGCGATGGAGTCGGGCATGGGAGCTATTTTACGAATCCCTGGCGGATACTATGGATAAAATCGGTGTAGGCGGGAGTGAATCCGGCGGCGCGCACGGCGGCGGCCACCTGGCCTCGATGGTGGACGGCGTGGGTGATCACGTGCATGAGGACGTCGTCCTTGCGGCTGCTCCAGGTTTCACCCCGGCTATTCTGATAGGTAATGGGCCGGGCCAGTTCGGCATCGCTGATGCCAGCTAGATAAGTCTTCCACAGCGCGGGTAACTCGGCGGCTTGACGGGCGCATTCTTCGGCGGTGAACTCCGGCCAGACGGGAAGAGTTTGAGGTTTCTGTTGGAGGCGTTCCATCCAGAGATGTTCTGCGGCAAAAATGTGCGCCATCAATTTCAGGGCTTGCGGAAGTGGAGTCTTTGGGGCGCGCAAGCTGGCGAGCACTTCCTGATTCGCCCAGCCGTCGTAGGCGAAGAGGCGGCTGAAATGTTCAATCAGATCCATGCCCCTATTCAAACACAACAGTCGGCCGGCTTGCATCAGCCCCGACGCAGGCACAAAAAAGCCCCGCTGAGGGGCGGGGCTTGAGGACGAAGCGGCGATTCCGCACGAGCCTATTTCTTGTCCAGCTCGTTCTCCCTGGCTTCGCTAGCGGCGGCCTGATGGCCGGCCATCGAAAGCGCGGACATGAAGGGAGCGGCCGCAGCGGGCGGCTTCACGTCGCCGGTGAGGACCTTGCGAAAGCCTACGTCCTGGCCATAGATGGCGATGGTCGAGTCCGAATCCTGTTCGACCACGGCGCCTTCCAGAGTCAGGCCGGCAAATGCGCCCTTGGAGCGCGAGTAAGTGAGCATCTCGGTATTCAGCTTCCAGTCCGTGCCGGCGGACGCGTGACGCCCCACCGGTCCGGCCGCAGCCGAGCCCTCGCCGCTAAGCTGGAATTTGCTGGACAGCAAGTGCTGCAGACCTTTGTCGTTCATCACCAGCATGACCAGGTCCACGCCTTCAGCGCCGATCTGAAGCCCCCAGCTGCCTCCGCCCACCGAGACGAATGCGGGAGCGCTCCAGCCCGTGGAGGTGCGGCAACTGGCCACGCCGCGGCCGTGCTTGCCGCCGAAGATGAAACCGGCCTTGATCAGGTGCGGGACCACAACAATGCACTTGGCGTCGTTGAGGACTTCTTCAGGGATGCCCTTGTCGGGTGCATCCATGATCTGCTTGAGCACATCTCCGGCATTCTGCAGACGCTCAACGGAATCCTCTTTGGCGGTCGCGAAAGCCATGGTACCCATCAATGCGACCGAACTGAATATCAGTGCAATCAGAAACCTTTTCAATTGAACCTCCCTGAAAGATGAAATTCGATGATGTTGCCCGCCGGACAATCTGCTTGCCCGACGTTCGGCGTCAAATCGCTGGCCTGCGGCCGGTGATCAGTTGGATCAGGAGCACTACGACGGCCACTACCAGGAGAATGTGGATAAATCCGCCCAGCGTGTAGGAGCTCACCAACCCCAGCAACCACAGAACCAACAGAATCACAAAAATTGTCCAAAGCATGTGTCACCTCATTGGTGATTCAGAGCAACCTTGGCCTGACGACTCTGCTTTGATCCATCGCAGCAATTCGGAGTTGTACGTTGGCGGTCACCGTTGCTACAGAGAAGACTGTAGAAATGCGCAAAAGAAAGGGCAGGTGGTTCGACGCTTCGAACTCGAAGAGGCGCACCTTCACTCGTGCTGCGATTGGTCGCTGGGCTCGTGCCCTCGGATGTGCGGGCGAGACGCCCCCGCGACAGCCGGCGGGACTGCCGGCGCTACGATTAACTCGCGGCCCATCCATTTCCCCCAGTGCTTTTAGGCAGCTCGAAGTGAAGCCGGTTGATGTCGAAATCAGATGCTTGAAATTCGCCAGACCCAGGGCTAGGGTGGACTGGAACGGCCGTGTCGCAGCAGTGATATCCGCAGCACTGGCCGTTTGATATCCAGATTCACGATTGCATCGTCTAAGCACGCAGGACGAGAACATTCATTTCGAGGAGGCGCCATGAAGCGCAGAGATTTCATTATCGGGGCAACTGCGGGAGTGGGAGCGGCGTGGATCGGGTCGCGCGGCCTGGCCCGCGCCATGAGCGATTTGCCGGCGCTGCCTCGCAAGTTCACGGCAGCGGATACGGTGGTGCTGGGCAAGACCGGGATCAAGACCAGCCGTCTCGCCATGGGCACCGGCACGGTGGGCAGCGGACATCACTCTCATCAAACTGCTCTCGGTGTGAAGGGCCTCTCCCAACTGCTGCTTAACGGCCACGACAATGGCCTGCGCTTCTTCGACGCCGCCGACGCCTATGGCAGCCATCCTCACGTGGCTGAGGCACTCAAGCATCTCCGTCGCGATCAGGTAACCGTGCTCACCAAGACCTGGGCGCGCGATCCCGCCGAGGCCCGCGCCGATCTCGACCGCTTTCGCAAGGAACTGGGCACCGACTACATCGACATCTGCCTGATGCACTGCCTCACCGAGAGCGACTGGACCCAGCGCTACCGCGGAGTCATGGACGTGTTTTCCGAAGCCAAGGAGAAAGGAATTATCCGGGCTCACGGCTGCTCCTGCCACAGCATCGAGGCCCTGCGCGCGGCTGCCAAGTCATCCTGGGTGGAAGTCGATCTGGTGCGCATCAACCCGATCGGCTCGCACATGGACGCCGATCCCGACACGGTCATCAGCGTGTTGCGTGAGATGAAGGCTGCCGGAAAAGGAATTGTCGGAATGAAGATTCTCGGCCAGGGTGATTTGCGCCACCGCCAGGACGAAGCTTTGAAGTACGCCCTCTCGCTCGGCGTGCTCGACGCTTTCACCATCGGGGCCGAAAGCAAGAGTGAGCAGGAAGACCTGATACAGAGAATTTCCGCGGCTGCTTAGAATCCTGGCCACGGATTTTCACGGATCACACGGATAAGACGCAAGATCTTCTTGATTTTGTCGAATCCGTGGCCCCTTCAGATAACACCGAATAGTGCCTCATGCCAGTTGTCCAAAAGTAGTGTGGGGCAGGGCCGGCGGCTGCGGTGCTGGCGGGATTCACCTCCGAGGGCGGGACGCCCTCGGGACAGCCGGCGAGACGCCGGCGCTACTTTCAATAGCCTTGTTTTTTATCTACTACCCAGTGCAGGGGCTGACCTTGCAGGTAGCGACGCAGATTTTCAGAAACGCACTGATAGTGACGCTCCCAGAGCCTTTCGGTGAGACCGGCCGTGTGCGGAGTAATCAGAAGGTTTTCCAGGTCCCATAGGGGCGAGTCTGCGGGCAGCGGCTCGGATTCGAAGACGTCGAGCGCCGCGCCTCCGATGGTTTTCTCGCGGAGGGCGTGAGCTAACGCCTCTTCATCCACCAGAGGACCGCGGCCTACGTTGATCAGGCAGGCATCGGATTTCATTTTGGCCAGGCGTTCGGCGTTCATCATGCGGCTGGTAGCGGGCGTGACGGGGACGGCCAGAACAACATAGTCCGATTGCGCCAGCAGTTCATCCAGTTGGGAAGAAGCCAATACCTGCTGCACTCCTTCAGGAGTTCCCTTCCCGGGATTTTCGCGAACCGCGATCACGCGCATACCGAGGTTGGAGGCATGTTTGGCTACGGCGCGCGCGATGCTGCCCAGGCCCACCAAGCCCAGAGTCGCTCCTGCCAATTCCCGCGGGCGAGGGTGCCCACGCCAGATGAGCCCTTGTCCCCAGATGTGCTTCTGCTGAAAGCGGACCGATTGAGGCAGACATCTGGCCAGAGCGAAGATCATCGCTATGACTTGCTCCGCTACTACTGGACCATGGACGTCACGAGCATTGGTGAGCACGACTTCGCTGTTGATCAGCTCCGGAAACATGAGCTGATGAACCGCCGCAGCGGGAGAATGAATCCAGCGCAACTTGGTCGCGACTTTGAATTGTTCCGGACGAAGCGACCAGCTGACGATCACTTCCGCATCTCTGAGGTGGGGTTCAATTCCCTCATAGCTGGATTCCTGCGTGGCCTTCACGGTGGGAAAATCCTGATGCAGACGCGCCGAGAACCAGGATGGCGTGTTCCAAAGTTCGAAGGGATGATGGACCAGTGTCAGGAGTTTCATAGGGTCAAGACTTAACCACAGAGGACACGGGGGACACGGAGAAGCACCTCTCGACGCCTTAGGCTTTCGTCAGCGGTATTCTTAGATCTTGTCCCGTCATCTCTTTCGGCTGCGGGATGCCCAGCATGCCTAACACCGTGGGCGAAATATCGCGCAGCGAACCGCCAGGCTTCAACGAGAATTTTTTTTCGTTCTCGGCCACCACGATGAAGGGTACGGGGTTCGTGGTATGGGCGGTGTGTGGGCCGCCGGTTGCGGGGTCGATCATCATCTCGGCATTGCCGTGATCGGCCGTGATCAGCAGCGCGCCACCCCTGGCACGGACCGCGGGTTCGATCCGGCCCAGGCAGGCGTCCACGGTCTCTACGGCCTTGATCGTAGGCTCGATCTTGCCGGAGTGTCCGACCATGTCGGCGTTGGCGAAATTAACGATGATGACGTCGAACGTTCCGTCTTCCACAGCTTTGATGACGGCGTCGGCAATGCCGGCCGCGCTCATCTCCGGCTTCAGGTCGTAGGTGGCAACTTTAGGTGACGGCACCAGCAACCGGTCTTCTCCGGGGAAGGGTTGCTCAATTCCGCCATTGAAGAAATACGTCACGTGCGCGTACTTCTCGGTTTCCGCTACGCGCAGGTTACGGAGACTTGCCTGACCCATCACGTTGGCAAGAATATTGTCCAGCGATTCCGGGGGAATCACCACCGGAAGCGAGAACTTCTTGTCGTATTGGGTCATGCAGACGTAATGCAGGTTCCTGGATACACGGTCGCGAGGGATGGCGGCGTCGAGGTCGGCAGCGCCGGGCAGATCGCTTCCGCCCTGCGCGTTCAATCCGCTGTTGCGGGTGAGGGCGCGGGTAATCTGGCGGACGCGATCGGCACGAAAGTTAAAGCAGATACAGGAATCTTCATCGCGGATGGTGGCCAGCGGTTCTCCGCGATTGTCCACGCAAACGAAGGGGACGATGAATTCGTCGGTCACTCCTTTGTTGTAGGACTCTTTCACTCCCTGCACGGGATCCACATATTTGCCGCCTTCACCATCGCCGAAAACCATGGCATTGAACGCCTTGAGAATGCGTTCCCAGCGGCGATCGCGGTCCATGGCGTAGTAGCGTCCGTTCACGGAAGCGATCTTGCCCGTGTTGTACTCACGCATCTTCTGCTGCAGTTGTTCCAGGTATCCCGCGCCGTTCGTGGGCAGGGTGTCACGGCCATCCATGAAGGCATGCACGAAGACGCGGTCAACTCCGTTTTGTTTGGCCATCCTCAACAGGGCGTAAAGATGGGTCTGATAAGAGTGCACGCCGCCATCAGAAAGCAGTCCGAAGAGATGCAACCGGCGGCCGCCGGAACGGGCGTGTTTCATGGCCGCCAGCAGAACCGGATGCGAGAAGAATTCCCCGTTCTGAATCAACAGTTCGATGCGAGTGCTGTCCATGTGCACGATGCGCCCGGCACCGATGTTGAGATGGCCGACTTCGCTGTTGCCCATCTGCCCGTCGGGCAAGCCGACGTAGTGGCCGCTGGTCTGGATCAGCGTGTTGGGATATTCGCGCAGCAAGCGGTCGTAGTTGGGCTTGCGGGCCAGGGCGATGGCGTTGGCTTTGGTCTCGGCACGGTAGCCCCAGCCGTCGAGAATGATCAGCACAAGGGGTTTGGGGCGGCTCATTGAGCTCCTGGCTTTGTATCTGGCTCGTTGGAAACGAATTACCGAGGCGCAGAGGAACAAGAAAATTCGAAGAACAGAAATTATAGGCGAGTGCGGCAGGTTTTCAAATCCGCGACCGCATTATATAGTCACTCTATCTTCATTCGGAGGAAGGCATGACCGTCAGCGATCTTCTACTTCTCGAATTTGATGCCGAAGCGAAAACCACCCGCACCATGTTGGAACGTGTGCCCGAGGACAATAAGGACTTTACGCCGCACCCCAAATCGATGCCGCTGAACAAGCTTGCTCCACATGTCGCGGAACTGGCTGGATTTGGAGTTACCGTCCTGACTACCCCAGAGCTGGACTTCTCGAAAGACAGCGGCCGCAAGCGCATTGCCTTTGAGTCCGCCAGCCAGCTGGTGCGGGTCTTCGACGAAGGTGCAGCTCGGGTCCGCGCCGCTCTCAAGGACATGCCGGATGAGGCCTGGACCCAGAACTGGAAACTCAGCTTTCAGGGCAAGCCAATTTTCAGCGGATCTCGTTTCTTAGCTTATCGGCAGATGTTCCTGAACCATCTGGTGCATCATCGTGCCCAGCTGGGCGTATACCTGCGTCTGAACGGGAAGCCGCTGCCGGCGACCTATGGGCCCTCGGCGGATGACACGATGGGCTTCTAATTGTGTGGGTCGGACACTCTTGTCCGACGCCTTTGAAGTTGGTTTTGGTTTGTGGATCTTGCTGTCGGATTCCAGCCGGCTGTTACTTCACTCCTGGAGATCAAAATCGAAGTCAAAGGCGTCGGACAAGAGTGTCCGACCCACACACAGCCGGCTACCCTTTGTAGTTCAGGGCTTTCAGGCCCAGGAACCTGGCGGTACCTCCCAGTTCTTCTTCGATTCTGAGTAGCTGGTTGTACTTTGCTATTCGATCGGTGCGTGAGGCTGAGCCCGTCTTGATCTGGCCCGCCCCGGTCGCTACCGCCAGATCGGCAATGAAGGTGTCTTCGGTCTCGCCCGAGCGGTGCGAGATGATCGAGGTGTAAGCATTGCGCCGCGCCAGGTCGATCGCGTCCAGAGTTTCGCTGACCGTGCCGATCTGATTAACCTTGATGAGAATCGAGTTGGCCACGTGCTTGTCGATCCCCTCCTGCAGAAACGTGACATTGGTCACGAAGAGATCATCGCCGACGAGCTGGATCTTGCCGCCCAGCTCTTTGGTGAGATTCTGCCAGCCGTCCCAGTCGTTTTCGGACAGCCCGTCTTCCAATGAAACGATGGGGTAATCATTCACCCATTTCGCCCAGTAGCGGACCATGTCGTCGGAACTCTTGGCCGACTGGTCGGATTTCTTGAAGACGTACTTGCCATCCTGATAAAACTCGCTGGCCGCGGGATCGAGCGCGATGGCGATTTCATCGCCCGGTTTGTATCCCGCCTGAGTTATGGCTTCGAGGACCACTTCGATTCCTTCGACATTCGACTTCACCGAGGGCGCAAAGCCGCCCTCGTCGCCGACCGCAGTGTTGTAGCCCCGCTTCTTGAGCACGCCTTTCAAGGTGTGGAAGACCTCGACGCCCCAGCGCAGGGCCTCCGAAAAAGACTCCGCTCCCACCGGCATCACCATGAATTCCTGGAAGTCCACGTTGCTATCGGCATGGGCGCCGCCGTTCAGGATGTTCATCATCGGAGTGGGCAGGACATTGGCGCCAGCCCCGCCAAGGTAGCGGTAGAGGGGCAGGCCGAAAGCGGCCGCCGAAGCTCGCGCGGCGGCCATCGAAACCGCCAGAATAGCATTGGCGCCCAGGCGGCCCTTGTTCTCTGTGCCATCAAGCTCAACCATTTTCTGATCGATGGCGCGCTGGTCGGCTGCGTCCAGGTTGGCCAGGGCGTCGGCGATTTCGCCGTTCACATTTTCCACGGCCTTCAGCACACCCTTGCCCAGATAGCGCAGCTTGTCGCCGTCGCGCAACTCGACGGCCTCGTGTTCGCCGGTGGAGGCGCCGCTGGGGACAGCCGCGCGTCCTCTGGTTCCGTCAGCGAGAGTGACCTCCGCTTCGACCGTGGGGTTGCCGCGAGAATCGAGAATCTCCCGCGCCTGAATTTCCTGAATCTGCGTGATGACATCCATGATGGCTGGTGTGCCCCGTTCTTTCGTTGTAGGTGAGAACCGAAATTATATCGGTTTTTCCGGTGTGGCGCGGGCGCCCCCGCCCGCGAGACCCTCGAACCCAATGAGACAGTGTGCGGGCCTCGTCCTACGTAACCGGTTTCTTTTGCTTTAGCGGAGCGCCGGACTTCTCGCGGGCGGGGGCGCCCGCGCCACACCATCTCTCTTCGCCAGTGTCTATGCTGGTTCCTCGAGTTATTCACAGGCCGGCGTCTGGCACTTCTGCTCTAGAGTCGAAGCAGGATGTTGGATCGCACGGAAACTCTGGCTGTGGGTTCACGTGCGCCGGAATTTCTGCTGTCGGCCGCGAATCGTGACGGGATTCTCTCCCTTTCCGGTTTTCTGTCGCGGGGAGCGCTGATCGTGGAGTTCCTGCGTGGCACCTGGTGACCGAATTGCGTGAAACGCATGGCTCAGTTGGAGCCGATGAAAACTGATATCGAGCACGCAGGAGCGCAACTGGTGTACATCGCTGCTGAAATGGGCGAGGGAGTGTGGAAGCCGGCCAGGTTTCTGCAGTCGCATCCCGTGTCGTACCCGTTTCTGCTGGATGAGGACCGTTCGGTGACCAAGGCTTACGGACTGTATCACCGGCTGGGCATGGATGCGATCAACATCGCGCACCCGGCATCGCTGGTCATCGATCGCGACCGGAAAATTGGGTACATCTATCGCGGAGACAGTCAGACGGACCGGGCTCCGTTCGATCAGGTCCTGGAGGCAGCGAGGAAATTATCGGGGTTGAGTTGATGCATGTGATGTGTCGGGGTCGGCAGATTCTTGGTGGAAATTCAGGAGGCGGAATGAAGAAGATACTGGTACTGCTGGGTGTGATGGGTCTGGCGGTGGCGGCTGGGGCGCAAACCAATATGGCTCTGCCCGCGGGCACGGCCTTTAAAGTCAAACTGGAAAACACGCTGTCAACTTTCTCCAGCAAGGAAGGCGATGCCTTCTCCGGGCGGGTGGTGGACGCGGTGACGCTCGACGGAAAGACGGTGATTCCTGTCGGTGCTACGGTGCAGGGACGGGTCATCAAAGTGAACGAACCGCGCCGCATTGCGGGCAAGCCGACTATCGGAATCTTTCCCGAGGCGGTCGTGCTGCCCAACGGCGAGCGCTACATGCTCAACGCCACCATGGTGGACACCAGTCTGCGTAATGGAACCGATGTGAACACCGAAGGCCAGTTCAAGGGTGACGGCCACGATGGCAAGGACCTGACTGAGATCGGGTTCGGTACCGGCGGCGGAATGCTGATCGGCGGCCTGGCGGGTGGAGGCAAAGGCCTGTTGATCGGCGGAGGGATAGGCGCTACGCTCACGGTCGCGCACTGGCTGGGCAAGAAACGCTCGGCGGTGCTGCCCTCAGGCACAGAGTTGATGATGGAGTTGAGCCGTCCCCTGACGATGACGACGGACACCGGCGGCCAGTAGCTGGCAGTGCGTAGATCTACGAGGCGAGGCCGGGTGGCATCCTAAACTAAGCACTCTTTGCGTCCTTTGCGGCTTTCTTTACGAACTTTGCGGTTCAAGGTTTTTGAGATTGCGGTCAAGGTCGGACCCTTTACCGCAAAGGGCGCAAAGAACTGGCGCGAAGGACGCAAAGAACGTCCGCACAAGTAATGCCGGGAGCACTGCAGTAGGTGTGGGTCGGACACTCCTGTCCGACGATTTTGACTTGGACCCGGTTGCCGCAAATACTCGGCCTTATATCCAATCCTCCGCCTGCAGGTTCCCCAAACCAAAAGCAACTGCAACGGCGTCGGACAAAGCCTGCCCTGAGCGAAGTCGAAGGGAGTGTCCGACCCGCACCCAATTACTGTTGTGCGATCAGATCTTCTTCGCTGAGGAGCGGCAGTTCTATCCACCCTTCCACGGGAAGCGCGTCCGCAGGCAGGCCGTTTTGCCAGAGGCTGAAACGCAGGCGCAGCCTGGTTGCGACCGGAGCGGCGGGTTTGCCGTTCCCGGTCTCGGTGGAGGTGACGGGAATAGCCAGCAACCAATCCAGCGGAAGCTTGAATTCAAAGTTGCGGAACAGGGCAACGATTACCTGATCGCCGGGCTGGTCAGACGCCGCGAGCGGTACTCCGGAGTCGGGAACGCTGACCTTCCAACTCCGGACTTTGCCTGCCTCCACTCCTACATCGAGGCGCAGTGCGCGTCGTGGGCGCGGTCCTGTATCCGGCCAGGACTCCAGGTTGACCACAATTTCGAAATCGGCTGCCGGAACTCTATTTTCGGTGAAGTCGAGGCGTCCATAGATGTGGGCCTCGTCGATTCCGGCGTGCACTGCGTCCAGCAGGAACTGTTTGCCGTGCATGGCGCCAGCGCGCCTGTCGGCGGTATGGACGGCGGCCCCCATCCATTCGAAGTAGCGCACCAGGTCGCCGGCAATCCGAGGATGGATATAGGCCGTCTGCGGCACCACCGCTGGCCGCTCCCCGCCGCCAAGGATGGGCTGTGCCAGATAATCCGGCGGGCGGCTGCCCAGAAGCTGGTAAATGTTCGAAAGGTGCTTGCGGTAGAGTTCGTCGAATTCGCGGTCGTTGGCGGAATGATGCTCCGGACCATACCACCAATTCCAGTCGCTACCTTCCGCAATCAGGATTTCTTCAAACGCGAGTTTCCGTTGCTCCTCCCCGGCCCCGGGGGCGGCCTGGGCGTAGAAGTTGCGGGCGTTGTAGAGATAATCCCAGGCCCGGTTGTCTTCCGGAGCGCCAATCCAGACGTTGAAGTTGGCGTGGATCCAGGAGCCCGGAACCAATGACTTCAGGCGCGGAAACTCGCGGTGCCGCTGAATGGCCTCAGAGACGGTCGTGGCCTCCACCCCAGCCTCACGCTGCAGGGCATCGTAGAACCGGCGGAGGAATTCGCGGCCGGACTGAGGATAATATTCCCACGCATTTTCGCCATCGAGGATGATTGGCACCACCGCGTCATTTCCTGCATCCAGAACCGGATGTGCGGCTTGCTTGATGTTATTCATGAGGTGACTGGCGGCGTCCTGGGGTGGCATGCCGGAATAGACAAACCCGATCAGATCGGAAATGGTGTGATCGCGGAAAATCAGGTTCATCTCGGTCTGCTCATTCTCAAAGCGATGGATGGTGTAAAGCTTTTGAGCCAATTCGCCGGGCAGATGACCATGTGCATCGCGTCCGAAGGAAACGCCCAGGCTTCGGCCCAACACCTCTTCGTCGGTAGCCATCCATTTCACGCCCAGGCCCTGCGCGATGCCCAGGACCTCTTCCGAGACACTGCCCTCGGACGGCCAGACGCCCTGGGGACGGACTCCGAACACCTGCTGATGCAGATCCAGTCCCCGCTGTATTTGTTCGCGAGCGTCCTCGGGATGGCGAAAACGATTCTGGGGCAGGGACAGACCGGGAGTTGAAACTGCGCCCAGGTTGGTGTCGCAGACCAGGGGCAGAATCGGGTGATAGAAGGCCGAAGTGGAAATCTCAATCCGCCCGTGCTGTGCGGCGTCGGCATGTGCGGGCAAAACCTTGGCCAGCAGTTCGCGCTCACGGGCCATTACGAAGCGCTGATCGTCAAGCGAGTAGCCCCGTCCTTTTTGTATGAGTCCGGCGATGTCGGGATCGTCCAGGAAGTATTCATCGAACCAGGCGATCTGCGAAAGCACCTGCAGGTCGGTAAGGTCCTGCGGCGAGAAATATTTTTCCGCGGCTTCCGGCGTGCCGCCGGCGCTGCGAAACTGGTCCCACAACTCGCGGTAGCGCGGATAACGTCCAATCAGATTTACCGGATTGGCCTGGAAGAGATACTGCAAACCGAAGCGGCGCTCTTCGGGAGTGAGATCTCTTGAGGGCTTGGCGGCAACGTCGAGGAAGGGGTCTCGCGCCACTCCAGTCACGTAGTCCTGTATTTGGGTGATCAGGGACGGGACCAGGTTAAAAGTCTGGTGAACGTTGGGAAACTCGTCCAGCAGTTTGACCATGCCGTAGTAGTCCTTGAGGGCATGCAGTCGGACCCAGGGCAACCGGTAGTTGCCAGTGACCAGGTCCTTGTAAAACGGCTGATGCTGGTGCCAGAGAACTACGACGCGCAGAACGGGCATGAGCGTGAGATTTCCAAATCGAAATTTCCAGAGCAACTCACAGAGCAAACCTCAGGGACTAAAGCCCGGGTGTTTACGTGCTCTGACGGAACGACTGGAGTCGTGCCCTTCCACACGACAAGTGAGGTCGTGCACCTCCAGCAATGCTGTTACGAACCAGTTGAGCCTGTTATCCGAACTGTTGAAGTCTAGCAGGGTTACGGCGGCGTGGGCGATATTGCCCGAACTCCGGTACACTAGGATGGATTACTTTAGTGATGGGCAAGGAAACCACATCCACGCTAACAGCGGCCCCGCACGCGGATACCAGCCTGCTCACCGACCAGGACCTCCATCTCTTCAATGAAGGTACCCACTACCGGATCTACGACAAGCTGGGCGCACATGTCACTACGGTCGCGGGAAAGTCAGGCACGTACTTTGGAGTTTGGGCACCCAATGCCAGTTCGGTTTCCGTGGTTGGCGACTTCAATGGCTGGAGCACCCAATCCCATCCCCTGCAGGCGCGTGCAAGTTCGGGTATCTGGGAAGCCTTTGTGCCGGGAGTCGGCAAGGGCGCCCTCTACAAGTACCGTATCGTTTCTCACAACCAGGGACATGTGGGGGAGAAAGCCGATCCGTTTGGGGTGCTTCACGAGAAGCCCCCACGCACCGCCTCGGTGGTTTGGGACCTTGAATACCAGTGGGCGGACAGGCAGTGGATGGAAACCCGTGTGAAGCGGGACTCGCTGCAGGCCGCGATTTCGATTTATGAAGTTCATCTCGGTTCGTGGATGCGGGTGCCGGAAGAAGGCGACCGGCCGCTGACCTACCGGGAGACGGCGCCCCGCCTGGCGGAATACGTCAAACGAATGAACTTCACTCACGTGGAATTGATGCCCATCATGGAGCACCCTTTCTACGGTTCGTGGGGTTACCAGACCACGGGATATTTTGCGCCCACTTCGCGCTACGGCACTCCGCAGGATTTCATGTACCTGGTGGACTACCTGCACCAGCACGGCATTGGCGTGATTCTGGATTGGGTGCCCTCGCACTTCCCTACCGACGCGCATGGGCTGGCCTACTTCGATGGTACCCATCTCTTCGAGCACGCCGATGCGCGCAAGGGTTTCCATCCCGACTGGAAGACCTTTATCTTCAACTACGGGCGCAACGAGGTGCGCAGCTTTCTGATGGCCAGCGGGCTATTCTGGCTGGACAAGTATCACATTGAT
Organism: Terriglobia bacterium; assembly: GCA_963758435.1. Taxonomy (GTDB): domain Bacteria; phylum Acidobacteriota; class Terriglobia; order Terriglobales; family Acidobacteriaceae; genus JAIQFF01. The sequence goes on from CAVWVN010000004.1 coordinate 684,590, forward strand.
GGCTTGCGCGTGGATGCAGTCGCTTCCATGCTCTACCTTGATTACTCACGCCAGGCCGGGGAGTGGATTCCCAACAAATTTGGTGGACGCGAAAACCTGGAAGCCATCGATTTTCTGCGCCAGTTCAATACCGAGGCGTACAAAGAGTACCCCGGCATTCAGACCATCGCGGAAGAATCGACAGCATGGCCCATGGTGTCGCGGCCCACGTACGTCGGCGGGCTGGGTTTTGGCATGAAGTGGGACATGGGCTGGATGCACGACACGCTGGCCTATTTTTCGCAGAACCCGATTCATCGCCGTTACCATCACAACCAGCTGACTTTCCGCATGCTGTATGGCTTCACGGAGAATTTTGTCCTGCCGCTGTCGCACGATGAGGTGGTGCACGGCAAGGGCTCGCTCATCGGCAAGATGCCGGGAGACGAGTGGCAGAAGTTCGCCAATCTGCGCCTGCTGTTCGGCTACATGTATGCCCAGCCGGGCAAGAAGATGCTGTTCATGGGTGGCGAGTTTGGCCAGGTGCGGGAGTGGGCGCATGACACCAGCCTGGAATGGCACGTCCTGCAATACCCGGTGCACCAAGGCGTGCAGAACTGGATGGCGCAGTTGAACCAGGTCTATCGGGAACAAACGGCGCTGCACCAACTCGATACCGACCCCGCCGGCTTCGAATGGGTGGACTGCAACGACACTGCCGCCAGCGTTATTTCCCTGCTGCGCAATAGTCGAACCCCGGGGGATGAAATCCTTATCATCTGCAACTTCACTCCAGTGCCCCGCTACGGGTACCGGGTTGGCGTGCCTTCCGGTGGATTCTGGCGGGAGCTTCTGAATAGCGACGCCCAGGAATACGGCGGAAGCGGTAAGGGAAACCTGGGAGGGGTGCATGCTGATGCGCAGGCCACGCATGGCCGCCCGTTCTCGCTCAGTCTGACCCTGCCACCGCTTTCTGCCCTCTTCCTCAAACCCGAATAGGCAAGTGCGCGTGTGGGTCGGACACTCCCTTCGACTTCGCTCAGGGCAGGCCTTGTCCGACGCTTTTGACGTTGGTTTGGGTTGTGGTCAGAACGCACAGTCGAAATCAAAATCAAAGTCAACATCGAACCCATAAAGAAGCCGAGGTCTAAAGCCGAGGTCTAAAGTCAAAGTCTAAAGTCAAAGGCGTCGGACAGGAGTGTCCGACCCACACACACATTCACAGACCCACACAACCACTCCTTTCAATTCTGGCCGTGCTATGCTCGGCTAGTCGCATGCGGATTCTGACCCGCTACATCCTGCGTGAAGTGATCTCGCACGCCGCCATCGGCGTGGCGGTGTTCACGTTTGTACTGTTCACGCGGGACCTGGGGCACATTCTCGACCTGGTGGTGCGCAACAGTGCGCCCTTGCCCAGCGTGCTGGAAATTTTCCTTTACACTCTGCCAGTTGCCTTTACCTACACCATCCCAATGGGTGTGCTGGTCGGGATTCTGATTGGTCTCAGCCGCCTGGCCGCGGACAGCGAAATCACGGCCATGCGGGCCAGCGGCATCGGCGTGTGGACCTTCCTGCGGGTGGTTTCCATTTTTGCCGTGACCGCATGGGCCCTGGCGATGTTCAACGCCGTGTACCTCGCGCCGGCGTCGCAAGCGGCGCTGGGCAGGCTGGAAGACCGGCTCAAGTCCTCACAGGTGTCGTTCGAAATCCAGCCCCGAGTCTTCTACGAAGGCTTTCCCAAGCTCGTGCTCTACGTGCAGGACGTAAAGACGGCACAGGGCGCCGCCATCTGGAAGGGCGTGTTCATTGCTGACATCAGCAACCCGGCCTCGCCGCGCATTACCTTAGCGCGGCAAGGCATCCTGGTCAGCGAAGGGCCGAAGATGCTGCACCTGCACCTGAGCAACGGGTCCACGCACGAGACCGATCCCGCCTCCGCCGACCATTACCAGATTTCGACATTCGACCAGACCGACGTGCCGATACCGGTGCCGCAGACGGACAGCCGTGATCAGGAACCGGTGCCGGCGGCACAAATGGGCACGTGGGAACTGCGGGACCAGGCACGAAGAGTGAAGAAGTATGTGGCGCCCTGGTATCTCATCGAGTTCCACCGCCGTTTTGCGCTGCCTACCTCGTGCCTGGTGCTGGCGCTAGTCGGAATTCCTTTGGGGCTGTCGGCAAAGAAGGGCGGCAAGTCGGCGGGATTTGTTCTCACCATTCTGCTGGTGTTTGCCTATTACTCGGTCACCCTGATCGGAGTCTCGCTGGCCCGTCAGGGCAAAGTGCCGCCCGCGCTGGGCGCATGGCTGGCCAACATCGTCTTTTTCCTGGGCGGCGCCTTTCTGTTGTGGCGAGCGGAACGCCGGCCTCTGGAAATTGGCCACTTCCGCGCCCGCTGGAATCCGGTGAAGAGCAGCATGGTTCAGGGGACCAAGAACCTGTTCCGCTTTAACCGGCCCGAGGACGCTTTCCAGCGCGCGGTCAGCCGGCGTCGCGTATTCAGCGCCAGCTTCCCCATGATTCTGGACGACTATGTGTTACGGGATTTTCTGGTCTATCTAACCATGATCCTGGCGTCGTTCCTTATGCTTTTGCAGGTGTTCACGCTTTTTGAGTTGCTGGGAGACATCCTGCGCAACCGGATTTCGCCGCTGGTGGTGGGCGAATATCTGCTCAACGTCGCTCCCTTTTTTCTTTACAACGTTCTGCACCTGAGCATTCTGCTGGCGGTGCTGATCACGCTGGGCCTGATGCAGCGGTCGAATGAGATCACGGCCATCAAGGCTACTGGTATCAGCATCTACCGCGTGATTGTGCCCATCCTGGTGGTAGCGAGCATGCTGGCGGCGGGGCTGTTCTTTTTCGACCAGTTCTACCTTCCCCACGCCAACAAGCGGCAGGATGCATTGCGCAACCTGATCAAGGGCAAGCCGGCGCAGACCTATCTGAATCCCGATCGCAAATGGATTTTCGGACAGCATTCGACGATTTACTACTACCAGTTTTTTGATTCTGACCGTGACCAGTTCGGAAACCTGTCGGTCTTTCAGTTCGACCCGGCGACTTTCCGGTTGACCGACCGGGTGTACGCCGACCAGGCGCACTGGGAAGATCGCTTGCAGCGCTGGGTTTGTACCCAGGGCTGGGAGCGGAGCGTGCACGATTCCGCCATCGTCGATTACCGGACGTTCGATGTGGCCACGTTTGCCGCGATCAGCGAGCCGCCGGCGTACTTCAAGAAGGAAGTGCGGCAGTCGTCCGAGATGAATTCCGAAGACCTGCGGCGCTACATTCGCGACTTGCAGCAGAGTGGATTCGATGTGGTGCGGCTGCGGGTGCAGCTGCAGGAAAAATTTGCCTTCCCCTTCAATTCGTTCATCATGGCGGTGCTGGCGATTCCCTTCGCGCTGGCCGCGGGCAAGCGGGGCGCCGTGGCGGGCGTCGCTACTGCTGTTGGCATTGGGTTGCTGTACATCATGGTCTCGCGCCTGTCGGAGTCGATGGGAAATGTGAGCCAACTGCCGCCGTTTCTGGCCGCGTGGGCCCCTGCTTTACTCTTCGGCCTGGCGGGCGGCTATCTGATTCTCAAAGTGCCCACCTAGGGTAGTGCCTGCCCTTCGACAACGCTCAGGGTCGGCTCCGGCTGTCTGGGCGCGTCTTGCCCGCCAGGCGGAGGGCAAGATGCCCTACGGACAGCCGGCGGGACGCCGGCGCTACTTTGAAGCTCAGCGTGTAAACTGTTGGGCGCAACGAACTCCGAGTACCAGGGGAAATGTTCATGTCGCGATCGTCCACCTTCCTGTCTGTTGCCTTAGCAATCGTGCTTTGCTGCGGTCTATTTCCCGTTGCAGCCAGCGCGCAGGCTGCCAAGCCGACACAATCCGCTGCTCCTGTGCCACTGGATACCGCGCCTCCTTCTTATCCGGAATTGCAGCCCGACGGGACCGCGGTGTTTCGACTCGCCATGCCGAACGCGGTGAAAGTGGAATTGCATCTGGAGGGTGCGAAAGATCCGTTTCCCATGAGCAAGGGACCCGAGGGCGCCTGGAGCACCAGCGTGCCTAAACTGGCTCCCCAGTACTACAGCTACAGCTTCAGCGTGGATGGAACCGAGGTGCTTGATCCGCACAATGTTTCGATCAAGACCAGCTTCTTCAGTAATCAGAATATCTTTCTGGTTCCGGGCCAGCCCCCCAGATCATGGGAGGCGGCGAATGTGCCGCATGGGGTGGTGCATCATCACTACTACCACTCGAACATTGTCGGCATCAACAGCGAGTATTACGTTTACACTCCGCCCGGTTTTGATCCCAGCAGCAAGCAAAAATATCCGGTGCTCTACCTGCTTCATGGATACAGCGACGATCCCAGCGCATGGACCGGCATGGGCAAGGCCAACGTGATTCTCGATAACCTGATCGCACAGGGGAAGGCCAAGCCCATGATCGTAGTCATGCCACTGGGGTATGGAACCATGGAAGTGATCACCCGGGGATGGAGCACGTGGAAGGACCCCGAGCTGATTCACCGCAACTACTCGCATTTCTCCGATGCGCTTTTTCAGGAAGTCATGCCGCTGGTGAAAAAGCAATATCCGCTCTCCGACAAACGCGAGGAACACGCCGTGGCTGGGCTCTCTATGGGCGGGGCGGAGAGTTTGCTGGTCGGACTTAATCACCTCGACGACTTTGCCTACGTCGGGGGCTTCAGCTCTGCTCCCCTGGGAGGTCAGAACGGTTTCGAATCATCCTTCCCGGGAATCACGGCGCAGGCAGCGTCTGACATCAATGCCAAACTGCGCGTGCTCTGGGTGGCGTGCGGAACCGAAGACGGCCTGTTCGCCGGCAATCAGAAATTTATAGCCTGGCTGAAAGAGCAAGGTCTGAAACCCACCGCCATCCAAACCCCAGGCATGCATGTCTGGATGGTGTGGCGTGACAATCTGACGAACTTCGCGCCGCTGCTCTTTCAGGGGAAGTAGAAGTTGAAATAGATCAAGTTGTCATCCCGACCGGAGCGCAGCGCAGCCAGCGGAGTGGAGGGATGACAGATTTGTTTATGACTGACGCCGGGCCCGGAAATGCTCCCTACTCAGCCGCTACGGCCGAGGGCTGGCCCCCGGTGATGGTGACGGGCTGGCCCACGCGGCTCAGGGTACCCTTGGTCGAATCGAACGTGTAAATCGAGAGCGAGGACGATCCCAGTTCAGCCACATACAAATAGTTTGTGGTGCCGCCGGTAGTGGCGTCGGTCGTGGTACCCACGCGAATCGCAGCCCAAACGGGATTGGAGGCGGTCGAGATCGTGGCTTGGGAATTGGCGGTCAGAACACCAGTCCCGGTGGCGATCTTATATTCCGAAACCTGGTTGGAGAGGCGGTCCACGGCAAACATCAATTTGCCCGAGGGCGCAATGACAATGTTCGCCGGTCCCAGCCCAGCCGAAAAGGGCGAGCCTGCGATGGCAGTGAGAGTGCCGTCCGGGTCGGTGGGGTCGTTGCAGCTGGTCACAATCTGATTACATATCGCGAAACCTGACAGGGTGCTCGAATTGGCGACATACAGAAAGCCGCCGTTGGGAGCTATGGCGAGTGCCGAGGGGGCGGTACCCACGGGCACAACCAGTCCGTGCGTAAGCACGCCGGAAGCATCGACGGAGAAGCTTGTGACTGTGCTGTCGAACTGGTTGGAAACGTACAGAAATTTTCCATCGGGAGTGACCGCCACGCCGGCGGGACCGGTGCCGCTCGCCGCTCCCAGTTCGGCAACCTGAAATGGCGAGCCCGGCACTGCGGTCAAGGTCGCGTCCTGGACCGCAAATACCGAAATCGTGCCGGAAGCCGGATCGACCTGCACTCCTTGATTGGCCACGAACAGGAAATGTCCCGCCGAGTCCATGGCCATGCTTAGTGGCGTCATTCCACCGGTGGGAGTGGTCGCGCCGGCCGCAAGGGTGCCGTCCGACTTCACGGTATAGGACGAAATGTCGTTCGTCGCCTGATTGGCAACGAACAGCGCCGTCCCCGAGGGCGCCAGGATCATGGCCGAAGGCACGCCGCCAGTGGGCACGCTGCTGCCGTTGGCGTTAAGCGTTCCTGCTGTCAGGTCGATGGTGTAAGCCGAGACCGACGAGTCTCCCTGGGTAGCAACGAACAAGGCCCCCGTGCCCGTAGGCGTTGATGAAGTGCTGGTCTTGCAAGCGCTCAGACTGAGCAGTAAAACTGGAACCACTACTCCTGCCAGGAACCGGAACCTCGTCCCCATTCTTTTCCTTCTCCCTGTGTTCTCAAGTTTTCCGACGCGCGGACACGGCTTATACCGGAAGATTGAGGTCCAAAAGTACCCTCATTTGTGTATCAGGAATAACCGGGAAGAGCAAACCGCGCTGGCTGGTTGGAACCACGATGGAGACGGAAAGTTGCCCGCCGAGCGGGGTTGTTTGTTTCTCAATTTGAGCGGCCCGAACTGGCTTCCACGGGTTCCCTTTGTTCGACTGGGGAATCTGGTGCGTGGCCGACATCCGCAGCCATAGGCAGCCGAATTTCGACCTGCAGACCGCCCTCTGGCCGGTTACTGGCCTTTACGGTTCCACCATGCAAACGCACCGCCCGCTCGGTGATGGCCAGCCCTAAGCCCACTCCACCCGTCTTACGCCCGCGGGCATCGTCAATGCGATAGAACGGCCGGAAAAGTTTGTCGAGGGCTTCTTCGGGTACACCTGGACCTGAGTCCACGATGCGTATGACAGCCTCGGGTCCGCCCTTGCCCTGGCCGCGCTCCAGCATGATTTTCGCGCTGGTGCCTTCCCGGGTATAGCGAGCGGCGTTGCGCACCACATTTTCAATTGCACTGTGCAGCAAGCTAGGCGCACCCATGACCACGCAGTCTTCCTTGATCACGCTCTCGACTCCGCAATTGCGGCCCTGGGCCTCGAAATTGGCATCCGCGGCTATGCCTTCGATTATTTCCCCTAAAAGAACCGGCGACTTCTGGCGGGCATCGTTCCCGCTTTCAAGACGGGCGATGGTGAGCAGTCCTCCGATCAGTTCGTTCAGCCGCTCGGCTTCGAGGTCGATGCGTTCGAGCGCGCTATGCGCTTCCACGCCGGCGCGCTGATGGGCCAGGGCGGAGGCTACGTTAAGGCGAGCGAGGGGAGACCTCAGCTCATGGGAAATGTCATGCAGCAATCGCGCCTGGGCATGGACCGCCGCTTCCAGGCGCTCCGCCATGGTGTCGAAATCACGGACTAACTGCGCCATCTCGTCGCGGCGCCGGGCGGCAAGGCCACCCGCTCTGGCGCTCAGATCGCCGGCCGCCAAACGCTGCGTAGCGGCCCGCAGACGAACCACCGGAGCGGTCAGATATCGCGCCAACAAATAACAGACCAGGCCCGACGAAATAATTCCGATAAGAATGCTCAGGCCGGGAACCCCGCCCGGTCCGAATGGCCCGCCCGGAGGCAGGAAAGCCACCAGGGTATAGCGGTGTCCGCTGGCCGCAACCTGCACCTGGCGCCGGAATGGGCTGGGAGTTACACGCTGCCAGAAATCGCGGCGCGGTGGCTCCACTCCCTTTCCCAAAGACTCGGCCCAGCGCGGCAGTTCACGTCCGGCGACATCCTGGCCATGATCGTCGAGCAAGTAGGCCCGAGCGTGAAACGAGTCGCGCACCTCTTCGAAATAACGCCGCGCTTCGGGTGGTCCCCCTTGTTCGTACGCCTCCACCGCCTTGTCGAGGACAGCGGCCTGCTGCGCGTCCCAGGCGGCCGACTCTCCGCGCTCCCGCATCACCACAGTGATCAGGATGGCGAGCGCGACGAACAGTGCCTGGGCCACCCAGTAGGAAAGAAAAATCTTGAGAAAAAGACTTTTCATTGTCCACCGTCCCTGACCTTGTCAGCCGGGACTTCCTGCGGACGGGTGAAGATGTAGCCCACGCCGCGCACCGTCTTGATGTGGTCCAAGCCGGAATCGGACTCGCCCAGCTTCTTGCGAATCTTGCTCACGTGCATGTCAATGCTGCGGTCAAAAGGAGAAAACTTGCGGCTGAGCACGATGTCCACCAAGCGCTCGCGCGGGACAACGCGGCCCGCCTCACGCAGCAGCACGTGCAGTAGATTGAACTCGACCGAAGTCAACTCCACCGGCTTGCCCTTTTGCAGAACCGTGCGCGTGGCGGGATCAAGTTCAACCTCACCCACGCGCAGGATCTCCGGCGGCTGTCCGCTCCCCGATCGCTCCGAGGAGCGCGTCCGTCGCAGAATGGCCCGGATGCGGGCCACCAGTTCCCGCGGATTGAAAGGCTTGGGAAGATAATCATCGGCACCGATCTCCAGGCCCACGATGCGGTCCACGTCTTCGCCGCGGGCGGTCAGCAGCAGCACCGGAATTCTTGACTTGTCGCGCAGCCGCCGCAACACTTCGAAGCCGTTCAGGCCGGGCAACATGACGTCGAGCACCACCAGCAGAAAATCTCCGTTCAGCGCCATCTCCAGCCCGCGAGTTCCGTCGGGCGCGGACTCGACCTGAAAGCCTTCCGGTGCCAAGTACTCGCTCACCAGACTGCACAACTCGACGTCGTCATCGATAACCAGTATGCGATCCACAGGCTTCATTGTACTTCTACGACAGCGTTTTCCGCGGATGGAGTGAGAGGTGTGGCGGTAAAGAATTGTCAATCTGCAAAGGCTGCCACTTTACAAAACTTTACTCCACTTGACCGAGTTTTTACGGCCGCAGCTGCGAAGAAAGCTTCTAATGCTTGTAGCTGATCGAAAGCGCCGGCGTCTGGCTGGTTATCGCGACGGTATCTTGCCCAAGTCGCAGCGTGTCGGAGGGGAGTACACATGAAACCGAAGTCCTTAAAGATTCTGGCCGTAGTTCTAGTTTTAACGGTGGTCGTAGCCATCGCGGTGGGGCAGGGCATGAGGCAAGGCCACATGCACGGCAACGGCATGTTTGGCGGCCCCATGATGGGTTACTACATCCATAAGCTCGACCTGACCGAGGCGCAGCAGGCGCAGGTGAAAGCCATCATGGCCAAGGAAAAGCCGACCATTCAGCCACTGATGCTGCAGATGGCCCAGGGCCACGTGCAGTTACGGGAGCAGGTCATGAGCGGAAGCTTCGACGAAGCCAAAGTCCGCGACCTGGCCGCCCAACAGAGCCAGGCCATGACCGAGCTGATCGTGCAGTACGCCCGCACCGGGTCCGAAATGGTGCAGGTGCTGACTCCAGAACAGAAAACAAAACTGGCCGCTCTCATGAATGAACACCAGCAACGGTTCATGAATCGCATGCAGGGCAAGACCCCGGAAGCGACGCCGAGCCAGTAAAACTGTCGCCGGCCGCCAGGCATTCATCTTCATCCGGATCATACTTCTGGCGGCCGGCGATAACTTCTTTCAGGAAAGGAAAACAACCCGTGTCAACTACAGCTGCCAACCATGACCTGGTCCTGGCCATCGCCGAAGAAATGGCGCACGGAGTACAGACCGCCGTCGATTGCTGGATGACGGAGATCGAACTGGCGCTCACCAATACTCATCTCACGACCCTGGGCCGGCTGACAGCGGTGCGAGAGATCGTGGAAAACTACAAGCTGCTGACCGGCCAGGCCGACCTGACTTGCCGGATGTTGCCGGCTGTCGGTTCCTCATAGAGACCGTGGTCATGAACGCGGTGTTTGTTTACCTCATGGCTTCGAGTTGGGTGTTCCTGCTCGGTTGGATCGTCCTATTGTTGGTGGCGTACGTTCTGGCCTTCCAGGGAGATTCTGCCTAGGGGTTGGTTCGTATGTAGCCACGGGCGCATGCGCCTGCGAGAGTTGAACCGGAGGGCAACGACCGTTGAGCGTCGTCCAGTTGAGCGCTACGCAATTCAAATTTCTGGCGGCCAGTGATGAACGACGCTTAGAACCCGGTTTTCAGTTCCAAGTTCCCGGTTCTCAGTTTCGAGATCCTGTGAGGTTTTTAGTCAAAGACGAGTGTCCCTCCCACACGTTCACAGGTTGAAGCTTGGGCTGGTAGAATTGCATCTACTAGAAGCACATGCTGCCCAAGAGCCTGCGTCCACTGTTTCCCTATCTGAAGAAGTATCGCGGCAGCTATGGTTTCGGCACAATCTGCGTTTTCGTCAATAACGGCGTGTGGATTCTGTTTCCCTTGGTCCTTCGCCATGCCGTGGATGGCCTGCGTTCGGGCGTGACCCGCGAAAAGCTGCTGATCTATTCCCTGGAGCTGATGGGAGTGGCGGCAATTAAGGGTATCTTTCAGTTTCTGACCCGTTGGATTGTGATCGGCATTTCGCGCGAGATCGAGTTTGACCTGCGTAACGATCTGTTCCGGCACCTGGAGAGCCTTTCGTACTCCTACTACCAGCGTACCCGCACCGGCGACATCATGGCGCGGGCCACCAACGATCTGAATGCCGTCCGCATGCTCCTGGGGCCGGCAATCATGTATTCGGCAAACACCATCGTGTTTACCGCCGGCGCCCTGGCGTTCATGCTTTCGATCAGTCCCAAGCTGACCCTTTACGCTTTTCTGCCGCTGCCGCTGGTGAGCATTACAGTGCAGTACTTCGGAAAACAGATTCATGAGCGCTTCGAGAAAATCCAGGCAATGTTTTCTGAAATCTCGGCGCGGGCGCAGGAAAATTTCTCCGGGGCCCGGGTGATCCGCGCATATGTACAGGAGGAGCCAGAAATCGCCGCCTTCGAAACCTCGAACCGCGAATATATCCACCGCAGCCTGAAACTGGTGCGCCTGATGGGAATGCTCTGGCCTACGCTGGAGACCATGCTGGGAGTGGCCATCGTGCTCGTGCTATGGCTGGGCGGGCGGGAGGTGCTGCACGGACAAATGACAGTAGGCGGCTTCGTCGCCTTCAATACTTACATGGTGCAACTGACCTGGCCGGTGATCGCGCTGGGATGGGTGATTAATATCTTCCAGCGCGGGACCGCGTCCATGGCCCGGATCAACCAAATCCTGGTCGAGCGGCCGGAGATCCAGGATGATCCAACCATGAAAGCAAAGGCCGCGGGCGGGGGCGCCCGCGCCACACAGATCCGGGGAGAGATTGAATTCCGGGGATTGAACTTTGGTTTCGACGGCGTGCCTGTGCTACACGACATCAATTTGCGAATCCCTGAGGGCAGCAGTCTCGCCATCGTTGGCCCCACCGGTTCGGGCAAGACTACTCTGGTGAGCCTCATCCCGCGTATTTACGATACTGCCCCGGGGAGCGTCCTGATCGATGGTAAGCCGGTGCGGGAGTTTCCCCTGGAGTCGCTGCGCCGCCAGATCGGCTTCGTGCCCCAGGAAACTTTCCTGTTTAGCGAAACCATCCGCGAAAATATCGCTTTCGGCGAGGCCGATGCCACCGAGGAAGAAATACGGTCGGCGGCCGAGGCGGCCAACATTGCCCAGGATATCGAAGAATTTCCCGAGCGCTATCGCACGCTTGTCGGCGAACGCGGAATTACCCTGTCGGGCGGCCAAAAGCAGCGCACGGCCATCGCGCGCGCCATCATTCGCAACCCTCGCCTTCTGATTCTCGACGACGCCCTTTCCAGCGTGGATACCCACACCGAGGACAAGATCCTCAACCATCTGCGCGAGGTCATGCAGGGCCGGACTACGATCTTTATCTCCCATCGCGTTTCCACCGTGCGCAATGCCGACAGGATCGCGGTCCTGCACGCCGGCCGCATCGTTGAACTGGGCACCCACGACGAACTGCTGGCCCGCAACGGATACTACAGCGACCTCTACAACAAGCAGTTGCTGGAAGAAGAACTGGCAGAAGTTTAGAAACCGTCGTCGGTCATCAGTCGTTAGCGAATCGGTTCGGCATCTTGGCCGGGAACCGATAACGAGGACCGATAATTTCATTCTGGGGACCAGTGGAGGTTCAGGAGCAGTAGCCAGTCATCAGTTCTCAGTTGTCAGCAAAGCCTGACGACTCCCTTGTATGAAGCGGGTTGTCACCTCCGAATTGCTCGATGCTGACTGCGGCACACCCGCTGAGGTCACAGCCTCACTCGGCGACCTGCGGCGAATCAATCGCTGGTTTGGTGGCGTCGCCACAACGGAGGACTTGATCTGGCGCGTGGCGCGGGAAATGAAATCATCAGCGCTGTCGTTGCTGGAGGTCGCTTCCGGCGCAGGATACGTCCCGCACGCCGCTGGCGGGCGGTTGCTTCGGCGTGGATTAAGCCTGCAAATCACTTCGCTCGATCGCGCTGTATCGCATCTGAATTCCCATTTGAACAATGGAGACCGGGCACTGGCCGGTGATGCTCTTGCTCTTCCCTTCCGCGACGCATCTTTCGACCTGTTGAGCAGTAATCTGTTTGCCCATCATCTATCTGCGCACGAACTGGTGCAATTTGTGGACGAAAGTCTGCGGGTGTGCCGGGTTGCGGTGCTGATCAATGACCTGGTACGTCACCCGCTGCACATGGCGCTGGTGTACGCCGGGACGCCGCTCTACCGCAGCCGCCTTACGCGCCATGACGCTCCAGCCTCCGTCCGCCAGGCGTACACGGTGGAAGAGATGCAAAGCCTGCTGGAACAAACCAGCGCCGCCAGAGTGGAGATTCACCGTCACTACCTGTTCCGCATGGGCGTGGTAGCTTGGAAGCACTGAGAACCGGAAGCCGCAACCTGACAACGGAATGAATTACGATCTCATCATCATCGGAGCAGGTCCGGCAGGCGCTTCCGCTGCAATCTCTGCGGCGCGGCTCGGGGCCCGTGTTCTGCTGCTGGAGCGCGGACGATTTCCCCGCCACAAGGTTTGCGGCGAATTTGTCTCCGCGGAATCGCTCGGACTGCTCAGAGATCTTCTCGATTCGCAGCATGCCGGGTTGTTGCAAGACGCGGTTCGGATTGCGCGCGCCCGCGTGTTCCTCGATGGGCGCATACTCCAGGCCAGCGTGGACCCTCCCGCGGCCAGCATCGCCCGCTTCGAGCTTGATCTAGCACTGTGGCAGTCGTCCCTGAGCGCCGGCGTGGATGCACGGCAGCAAGTTACCGTGCAGTGCATTGCTGGTACCGGCCCGTTCCGTGTCACGACCAGCGATGGAGAGTTTGAATCGCCGGCCCTGGTGAACGCTTCCGGGCGCTGGTCGAACCTGAATCGTCCACCGGAAGATGGGCTCCCGCGGGAGAAATGGCTGGGAGTCAAAGCTCACTTTGCCGAGCCGCCGTCCGAGCCGTCGGTGGATTTGTATTTTTTTGAGGGCGGCTACTGCGGCGTCCAGCCGGTCGCCGTTGGCGGCAAAAACGCGGGACGGGTGAACGCCTCGGCTATGATGCGCGCCGATGTGGCCAGCACTTTGCCTGAAGTGTTCGCACTGCATCCCGCGCTCCGCGAGCGCAGCCGGAACTGGAGTGCGCTCAGCGGTCCGGTGAGCACCTCGCCCTTGATCTTCCGCCAGCCCGAGCCCGAGCGGGAAGGCATCCTGATGGCGGGGGACACCGCGGGCTTCGTCGATCCCTTCGTGGGCGACGGGATTTCGCTGGCCTTGCGCAGCGGCGCTTTGGCGGCGCGTTGCCTGGGGTTTTTTTTGGCCGGCGAAGCTTCCCTCTCTGGAGCAGCCCGCGGCTATGTCCGGGCGTACGAGCAATCTCTGTTGCCAGTATTTCGCGCCTCATCGGCGATCCGCCGCATGCTTGTCCTTCCTGGCCCGGTTCGCAAACCTCTGCTGTTTGTTCTGGAACGCACTCCGGCGATGACCAATTACCTGGTGCGGAAGACCCGCTGAGGAAAGTAGCGCCGCCGTCGCGGCTACCGGGGGCATCCAGCCACGGCTGAGGGGCGAGACGCCTTCAGGACAGCCGGCAGGATGCCGGCGTTACTTAAATGCGGTTAGCGGACGACCAGGACTTCGCGAACGTTGTCCCGGGCGAGGAAGAATTTAATGGAAGCGAAATCGCGGAAGAGATTTTCGATGTTGCGGTTGTTGAACACGCGCTGCAGGCGAAACTTGCCGGCGGGGCCACCCTTCTTGCCCTCGCCGCGGGCGATGTGCTGCATCTCCAGGACGTCGCCGCCCACGATGTGATAGCGGTAGCAGGGCGCGTCCGGGCCCGCCTCCTGGGTATGAAAGAACGCTAGCAGCATGCCACCGGGTTTGAGCAGCGACCACAGGCGCCCGATCACGGGTTTCACCAGGCTTTCGTCGAGGTAGTCGGGGAGATTCCAGCACAGCACAATATCGAACTGGGCGCCGGGATAGACCAGGTTTTCATCCAGGAAGCGTTTGCTGTCGAGGGCCGGCTTGCCGGCCTCATCCTTGATGACGAGCGAGGGGTCGGTGGAGGAGATGAGCAGGTCGTCACTGTAGATCTTGTGCCCCCGCTCGGTGCAATAACGGATGTTGGCGGGAGAGGTCGATCCCAGATCGAGAATGCAGAGCGTTTCCTCCGATTCCAGTGTATTGATCAGTTGGGCGAGACTGCTGGAGCGGCGTGTGAGCTTCGCTCTCTGGGCCGCCGCCGAATCCTGAGCGGTGCTGTTTGTCGAACCGAAAAATTTCATGAAGCTGTGCGCAACTCACGCCGCCGGCAAGGGCCTGGCGTCCGGCTCATTCGCTCACTGCCTCGTGAGGCCGGGGGAATCGGGGCAGGAACTACTTGCCTTCACTCGGATTCGTTTTCACGGCCGTCGTGGAACCGCCGGCTGCGGAGGCAGAGCTTGCGGTCGCGGACGAACTGGCCACCGATGCCGCCCTGGCTCCATCCGCCTTCGCCATATCTTTCTGGATATCGACCTTGCCCTTGAAGTAGGCGCCCTCTTCGATCGCGACCCGCTGGGTGACGATGTCGCCGACGGCAATGGCTGACTTGGTCAGCTCGGTGCGCTCCGAAGCGCGAATATTGCCATCCAGCTTACCCTGCACGATCACGCCCTTGGCGTTTACATTGGCGCGCACCTGGCCGTGGGGACCGATGATCAGGCGGTTGCCCGCAAGCTCGATGTTTCCCTCCACCTGGCCGTCCACATAAAGGTCTTCACTGCCGGAGAGTTCCCCCTTGATGATGACCGACTTCCCGATATGCGCAAACTCTGCCGTCTTCGGCGTTTCCATGATTCAGCCTCCTTGGGCCATCTACCACACCGGACGTGCACGGGAATTTCAAGTCACCTTGGACTTGCCAGGGCCAAAAAGCCATTTGAAAGGAAACCCCGTAACCCTTTGCGAACGCCACTCCTGCTTCATCGAACTATATCCCACGACGATGACCTGAGCAACCTGCCCAACCTTGAATCAGCCATTAAAACCATTGCCTTTCGCGGTTCCAGCAACAGTCGGCAGGCGTTGGCCGTCAGCCGTTGACGAACCGGCGCTGATCTTGGTGCTTAACCGATGACTGCCGACCGACGGCAGCTGTTGCCGCTGCGCCTGACGCCATTTTAGACAACATGTCTGGCTGGTTTTTCGTCTAATCTAGGTGAGGCCAAGCGCTTTGGGGTGTGCTGTCATGAATCTAATCCCGCACCGGACCGCCTTGCTCTGGTTACTGCCTGGGGTTGTGCTCGCCTCGGGAGCGATGTGCGCAGCGGGAGGTCCACCTGCCATCAAGCCGCGAGAGTTGGTCAGGCTCGCGGTCGCGAACGAGATGAAGAACAACGACGACCACAGCGCAAAGTACATGTTTCAGCAGCGCAAGGTCACACCGAACGGTTCGCAGACCAGACTCATGGTGCAAACCCGGGACGCCATGGTGGGCATGGTGGTTGCCAATAACGGTCAACCGTTAGATCAGGAGCAGCGGCGCGCGGAATTCGGCCGAATCGAACGCTTCCTGAGCCAACCCGATGAGTTAGCACGCAAGCGCAAGCAGGAACTGGAAAATGGCGAGCGGGTCAATCGCATCCTGAAGGCGATGCCCGACGCCTTCCTGTATGAGTACGATGGGACGGAAGCCGGCAGGCCCGGCATCGGGAGGCCCGGCGACCAGCTTTTGCGGCTCAAGTTCCGGCCTAATCCCAGTTACGATCCGCCGACGCACGTGGAGCAGGTTCTGGTCGGCATGCAGGGCGTGGTCCTGATTGACGCACAAAAGCAGCACATCGCCAGTATCGATGGCACGCTCTTCAAAGACGTCGGCTTCGGATGGGGAATTCTCGGCCATCTGGATCGCGGAGGCCACTTCCAGGTTGACCAGAGCGACATCAGCGACGACAGTTGGGCGATCTCGCGCATGGACCTGGCCTTCACCGGCAAGATCCTGCTGTTCAAGAGCATCAACATCAAGTCCACCGAGACCTACAGCGATTTCCGTCCCGTGCCCACCAACCTTACTTTTGCCCAGGGCATTGACCTGTTGAAGAAACAGCAGGCCGCAATCGCGCAAAACCAACCCCCCAGCGGAAGTAAATAGGCACTGTGAGTTGTGTGGGTCGGACACTCTTGTCCGACGCCGTTGAACTGGAAGGTGGGGATTGCCGGGCATCGGCCGGTACTTGGGTCCCTGCAACGCAAGTCAACAACAACGGCAAAATCAAGAACAAAGCAAAAACAAGAACAAAAACAAAGTCAAAGGCGTCGGACAGGAGTGTCCGACCCACACATTCCCATGCATTTGACTAGGGATTGATTGTCTCTTTTTTTACGGCCAGCTTTTCGATCAGGTCTTCGCGGATGCGGTAGCCGGTGCCGGGCTGGTCGCTGACCGTGTTCGTCCCTTGCGCGCTGACTTCGACTTCGGGCTCGATGATGTCTTCCTTCCAGTAGCGCCTGGAGGCAGACACGTCGCCGGGCAGGCGGAAATTGGGCAGAGTGGAGAGAGCGATGTTGTGGGCCCGCCCCACACCCGATTCCAGCATGCCGCCACACCATACCGGGACGTGGTTGGCCTGGCAGACGTCGTGTACTTTCCGGGCCTCACTGAAGCCGCCCACGCGGCCGACCTTAATGTTCACGATGCGGCAGGCGCCGGTCTCAATGGCGGCGGCGGCGTCACGCGCATGGCGAATAGACTCGTCCAGGCAAATGGCGGTGCGCAGCTCGCGCTGCAGCCGGGCGTGGTAATAGATGTCGTCATTCCACAACGGCTGCTCGATCATCAGCAGATTGAAGCGATCAAATTTGCGCAGGTGTTCAACTTCATCCAGTGTGTAGGCAGAGTTGGCATCGCAACTGAGCACGATGTCCGGCCAGCGCGAGCGGATTCGTTCCAGCACACTCACGTCCCAGCCTGGCTTTACCTTGACCTTGATGCGGCGGTAGCCTGCGGCGAGCTCGGTCTCAATCTTTGCCAGCAGCTGTTCGACGGAATCCTGGATGCCGATGGAAACGCCGCACTGGATCTCGCGAGTCGTACCCCCGAGCAACTTCCACAGCGGCTGGCCTTTCTGCCGGGCCTCCGCATCCCAGGCAGCGTTTTCAATTGCAGCCTTGGCCATGCGGTGTCCGCGCACCTTGGCCATGAGCCCAGCCGTTTCGTGGGCCGCGGCCAGCGGCTGTCCCAGGACCGCCGGCGCCAGGTAGTGCTTGATGGTGGACCACGCCGTCTCGATCCATTCCGAACTGTAGAAGGGATCTTCGGCGGCAACACACTCGGCCCATCCGTCAACCCCCTCGCAACGGGCGGTCAGCAGCAGGATGCGGCGGCGATAGACACGGCCAAAGCTGGTCTCGAAAAAATGGACCAGCGGCATCTGAATTTCGCGCAGCGTAATGGCTTCAATCTTCATTGGAGACTAAGACGCATAAATCCAGCCTTCATCCCACCGGCCCAACAGGAACCTGCCTGCTCCCTGCTGATCGCGATCGTAACCCAGGACCGCCAGGCCGTCGGAGAAGGCCTGCAAGAAGTCTTTCCGGTTGCAATCCTGCACTTCCTGGGCCCGCTCCCGGGTTGCAGGCGACGCCTTCCATTCGTAGATTTCAGCCGGGACCGAAATTGTTTTCATGGTCTCAAATCCTGGCTTTTTTACATTCCGCAACAGGTTCTCCACGCGCTTCGACTTCAGCCACCACTCCGCCACCAGCCGGTCGGATGGCAAGCCACCCTGTAGCGGTGAAGACGTAATTCCATACTGGTTGACGGTGTAGCGGCGCGCAATGGCACCCAGGCGCTCGATATTCAAATAAGCGTTCTTGATTTCCAGGGGATCAAACGTCCACTCGATCAATTCAAATCCCCGGGCAAGTGCGTCTTCCCGCTGAAAGAGTTTGATTTTCCGGCCCAGGCCGGCGTTCCTGTGTTCGCTTCGCACCGCCAGCATCTGCGAATGGAGATAGGAATGTCCGCCTCGCGAACCCGGCAGAGCCAAGGCGAACGCCACCAGCTGCCCGTCGTCAAATGCACCGATAACCTGTCCGCCGATCTTCTCCGCCACCACAAACACGCGCAGGGGTACCAGGTCGGCCTCGGTGAAATTCCATACTTCTTTTTGCAGGGCAACGCAGGCCGACATTTCATCCAGGTTATGGCACTTGCGGACCACCACCTTGCTCTGGGTCATCCGGCCTCACGCTGGGTGGCCTGCTCGTTTTCCCGCAAATGGAGCTTGGCCTGTTGCCACAACGATTCCAGTTCTGTCATCGAGGCTTGCTGGGGACCGCGTCCGGAAGCGCGCAACTGTTCTTCGATCCACTGAAATCGCCGTTTGAATTTGCGGTTGGTCTTGCGCAACGCCGACTCGGGATCAAGCGAGAGATAGCGCGCAATATTGACCAGCACAAAGAACAGATCGCCTACTTCCTCTTCCATCTGCTGGCGAAGGGCCTCAGGGACCTGCACCTTGCCTGACCCGGCCACACCCCGGCCATGGGGGCGCGGGCCTGGCGCCGGAAACGCTTTCAGTTCGTGTTGTAGTTCGGCCGTTTCTTCCTCCAGTTTTTCAAACAGGCCCGCGATGTTCGGCCAGTCGAAACCCACTTGCGCCGCGCGCGAGCTGAGCTTGTAAGCTTCCATCAACGAAGGCATGGCAGCAGAAACGCCCGCCAGCACGGACTGGGATGGGCCCACCGTCGCTCCGGTTGCTGCCCGGTTCTTTTTTTCTTCCGCCTTCAGTGCCTCCCAATTCCGCAATACCTCGGACGAAGTGTCGGCTTTCACGTCACCAAAAACGTGCGGGTGCCGGCGAACCAACTTGTCAGACAAGCGATCCAACACCTCATCAATCGAGAATGTGCCCTGGTCCTTGGCCATCTGGGCATAGAAGAGGACTTGCAGCAGCAGATCGCCGAGTTCACCCGGCAGTTCATCCCAGTCGCGATTGTCGATGGCTTCCAGGACCTCGTAGGTTTCTTCAAGCGTGTAAGGCTTGATCGAATCGAAGGTCTGTTCGCGGTCCCAGGGACAGCCACCTGGACCGCGCAGGCGGGCCATGATCGCCACCGCGCGTTCGAAACGTTCTCCAGTCGTTGTCATCGGGCCCAAACAATGTAAACGACAGGCGTGAGTTGGGCAACGAACGGCCGGGTTTCTTGCCAGACGGTGGGGTGGCTGGCTGGCAACTCTGTCAAATACCTGTCGGCGGCGGGCAGGATGCCTGCCGGACAGCAGGCGAGACGCCAGCGCTACCTGGACAGACACTACACTAACTATCTATTAATAAGCATTTTACATGTAATCATTAATCTCATACTACAAGTAATAGGGTTCCGGCTGCGTGGTTACCTGGGCTGACCGACGTTATCTTTCCCAGATGGTCAAATCAAGGCAGGTTATCCTAAGACAGTGCCGCAGCTGGTCTCCGGCCTGCCGTTGTTATGAGCTACGCTCCCCCAATCCGGCGTCCGCTGGAAGGCGAACGCTTTCACGTGATCGTGATCGGCGGCGGAATCAATGGCGTCGCCATTGCCCGGGAATGCGCCCGCGCCGGCCGTCGCACGCTGTTGGTGGAGCAGCACGACTTCGCCGCCGGTACCACCAGCCGGGCCACACGCATCATTCATGGAGGCCTGCGCTACCTGGAACACGCTGAGATCGGGCTGGTGCGCGAGTCCCTCATCGAACGCCGGCGTCTGCTGTGCGAGCGTCCGCACCTGGTGCATCCCATACATTTTTTACTGGCGCTCGATCAGAATAGCGGGCGCAGCGCTCTGGCCATACGCACGGGTCTGTGGCTGTATCGCCGACTGGGCGGCGGCCGGCTGCAGGCGGCATCGAGCCGCGACGACCAGCAAAAGCTGGAGCGACTGCTCGACTCGGGACGGCGCTGGTCGGTATTCAGTTACGAGGATGCGCAGTGCGAATTCCCTGAACGCCTGGTGGCGGAGTGGCTGGTGGAGTCGACCGAAGCTGGAGCGGTGGCGCGCAATCACACACAAGTGCTGGCGGTAGATGTCCGGCATCGACGCGTGGCCGGCGTGCTGTTGCGGGACCGGGTGAGCGGGAAGGAAGAACGCGTCGAAGCCACGTGGATTGTCAATGCCACCGGACCCTGGGCGGACCGGATTTGCCAGCGCTCCCGCATCCAGACGCCGCACCCCATGGTGGGCGGGGTTCGCGGATCGCACATCGTTGTGCCCCGCTTCGCGGGCGCTCCTGACGCCGCGGTGTACACCGAGGCAGTGGACAAACGTCCGATCTTCGTCATTCCGTGGAACGAACAGGTGCTAGTGGGTACCACCGAAGTTGCAGACCAGGGCGACCCGGGCAAGGTTCAACCCTCGGCGGAGGAGATCGACTACCTGGTGCGCTCCCTGCTTCGCCTGTTTCCCGGCGTCAGGTTGTCAGCCGCCGATATTCGATACAGCTTCGCTGGGGTGCGGCCCCTGCCTTTCGCGCCGAAGGAAAAAGCATCGGCGGTGACCCGCAAACACTATTTGCACGATCACGCCGCGGATGGCGCCGAGCACATGATTTCGGTGATTGGCGGCAAGTTGACGACAGCGGCGGAATTGGCGCGGCAATGCGCGTCGAAGCTAGGCTTGTCGCAAAAATCCTCGAAGACGCTGGCCATCGCCTCGGCGGACAACGCCGGACTGATGCTGGACCGTTGGGTGATTGAGATTAGCAACATGGGAGGGATTAGCGAAGATACCGCTCGCGGCATTGTGGAATGGCATGGCAGGCGGGCATTGGACATCTCCCGCATGGCCCAGCGCAGCGCCGAACTCCGCGCGCCGCTTTGTTCCCACAGCGAACACATTGTTGCCGAGGCGGTCGATGCATTTGTCGGCGAGTATGCGGTCACATTAGGCGATGTGCTGCTGCGGCGAGTGCCGGTGGCATTGGGAGCCTGCTGGTCGCCGGCCTGCGGCCGCGAGGCTGCCGCGCGCATCGGCGCCGTTATGGGTTGGAATGAAACTCAGTCCGCAGCGCAACTGGAGGCTTTCGAAAGCGAGCGCTCCGCTTTCCTGCGCAGGCCGCAACGTCTAGACACAATGTTGGAAGCCGCTGCCGACTAGAGGCCGGTAGTCCGAAACGGAGGACGGGCGGCCCCGCCCGTCTGGCCTGTGCGCCGACGGGCGAGACGCCCGTCCTCCAGCAAACCGACGATCTCATAAGACCTCAACCCACGACGCCGTGCCCCTTCGGCGGCGTTGTTCCCTTCAACGTGCGCACCAGGAGTTCGGTGTCATCGGAAATGATCCCATCCACTCCCCAGTGAACCAGACGGCGCATTGTTTCTTCGTCATTGACCGTCCACACAAAGACCCTGCAGCCGGCGCTCTGAATGTCTTCCACCAGCATCTTGTTCACCAGCGAGTGGTGAGGAATCACGCAGTCGACCGGGAGGTCACGCCAGCGGGCAAGTTGGGCAGCGGTCTCACAGATGATTCCAATGCAAACCGAGGAACTGCGCGCTTCCAGGTTCATGACCACGTCGGGGATAAAAGTAGAAACTACGTAGTCCCGCGCTGGGGGAAAGTTGTTCAAGGCGGTCAGGACTTTTGATTCCAGGTCTTTTACCTTGAGTTCGATGTCGAGGAAGGCGCGTTGGCCATAGCCCTTAACCACCTCATCGAGCCGCGGCAGTTGAGGTAACCGTTTGGCTTGGACCCGCGCCACAGCGATTCCACACACTTTGGCATCGTGACAAACCAGGGCAGTCCCGCAAGCCGCCAGGCGAACATCGAACTCAAAACCGTCGCAGCCATGCTTGAGGGCGAGGTCGAAGGAGGCAAAGGTATTCTCAGGGATTCCGGCGGACGCACGAGCGCCGCGATGGCCAATGAGGAGGGGAAGGGCCATGGATTATCTTAAGCCGGAATCGATTTAGCGGCTGATGATTTTTTTTGGTGGAAAACTAG
Organism: Terriglobia bacterium; assembly: GCA_963758435.1. Lineage (GTDB taxonomy): Bacteria > Acidobacteriota > Terriglobia > Terriglobales > Acidobacteriaceae > JAIQFF01. The sequence continues at coordinate 706,801 of CAVWVN010000004.1, forward strand.
TCCAAATCGAAGTCCCGGATTGGTTTTCCCGTATCAGGAGACTCTTTGGCCTTTTTGACTGCCTCCTGGAACTTCTTCTCCAGCAGGTCGGACGCATGCTTTTGCGCCTCTACGGACTGACGGAAGATGGAATCGCGGCGGGTGTCCTGCTCCTTCATGGCCCGGGCTGCCTCTTCGATGTCGGCAAACATTTTGGGTTTTACGGCGGCAGTGTGGGCGATAACTCCCTTGATTTCAGCGTCCACCTTAAGGACAGCACTGCAGCAAGGGCAGGTCACCTCGAACGGGGGGACGTTCTTCGGCATGACCGAATCATACCCCAAAAACCCCTAGTCGTGATGCTGCAGCTTGATGGGGAAAATCTTGAAAAGACTGAGCATCTCCCAGCCCAACAGGACAATCGAGACGATGACCACCAGGATGGCGATGGTTTCGCCGAAATTCAGCCGGTTGCGGTTGGGCTCGAAACGCCTGGCCACCAGCCCGAGAATATTGAGGGTGGCGAAGCCGAAGACCAGCGCCCATAAAATGTTATAGACGTCACCCCGTTTACCGAACTCCTCGAGCACAACCAACAACAGGAGCTGGAATTGGAACGCGACCCCCAGCCCTTTCAGGGACATGGGGAGAGAGGCCAGCAGCGAGGTCAGGGACGCGGGCATAGGTGCGGTGTTAGTACGCTTGAAGATGTAAATGTAATGGCTCGCAAAAGGAAAGATATTACGCTTTTCTGCTCCCGAAGTCAGCCATCGCGACTAAGGTTCGCGCGATTTTTGCTGAAACCTGGAACAAGTTCGCCGGGCAGTGCTTCCGCTTCTAACTTGGCGCTGGGATAGAATGTCGCCGGTATGAAGAGGTGCACAAGTGTTCTCTCCCTGTTGCTCCTGATTGCGACGACCTGCGCGGGGGCGCAATCGGCCTCAAGCGTTCCCGGGAGCCACGGCAATCAGGATACTCTTCAAAGTCGGGCGAAAGCCGCCCTCTCCGTGGTCCGCGGCACGCTTTGGGCGGCAGGTCTTGAACAACCGGTAAACGTTCTGCGCGACCGCTGGGGCGTTGCCCATATCTACGCCCAGAACCAGCATGACTTATTTTTTGCTCAAGGGTTCGTTGCCGCCCAGGACCGCCTCTTCCAGATGGAATTGTGGAAGCGGTCGGGCCAGGGCCGCCTGGCTGAAGTTTTGGGTCGCTCGGCCCTACAGCGCGATATCAACGCCCGCCTGCTGAGCTATCACGGGGACATGAAGGCTGAGTACGAAAGCTACTCGCCGGATACGCAGCAGATTCTCGAAGCTTTCACGGCGGGAATCAATGCCTACATCGAAAGCCTCATGGTGGCGGGAGGCCCCGGCCTGCCGCTCGAGTTTCAGCTGGCAGGCTTTAATCCAGAACCCTGGAAGCCCGCCGATTGCCTGAACCGCATGGCCGCGTTCTCGATGACGGGAAACGCGTTCGACGAACTGGAGCACGCTCAGGTAGTGAGCGCACTAGGAGCCGACGCGTCCTCGCTTCTGTTCGATTTCGATCCGCCGGTGAAATTAGACCCGGCGCCGGATACAAACCTGGCTGGCCTCTCGCCCGCTCTATTGCACAATCTGGTGGGCAGCGATACTCGCATTGAATTTCCCCGGCATCCCGCGGAAGGCAGCAATAACTGGACGGTCTCCGGCACCCTGACTCGCAGCGGCAAACCGCTGCTGGCCAATGATCCACACCGCGTGACTGCCGAGCCCTCGCTGCGTTATATGGTCCACCTGGTGGCGCCGGGATGGGACGTGATTGGCGCGGGCGAGCCCGGCCTGCCCGGAGTCGCGCTCGGACACAATCAGAACATCGCCTGGGGTTTCACTATTTTTGGACTGGACCAGCAGGACCTCCACCTGGAGGAACTGAACCCCGCCAATCCTTCGCTGTACAAGACCACCCGAGGGTGGGAAGCGCTGCAGGTGCGAAAAGAGACTTTTGGAATTCGAGGTGGCAAGAACGTCGAAGTGGACTTGAAATTCACCGAGCACGGCCCCGTACTTTGGGAGGACGGCAAGCGCGCCCTGGCCTTGCGCTGGGTAGGCGCGGAACCGGGAACCGCCGGCTATCTGGGCTCCCTGGCGGTTGACCGGGCGCAGAACTGGCGGGAATTCGAAGCGGCCATGCCACGCTGGAAAGTTCCATCCGAAAATATCGTTTACGCCGACCGCGCCGGAAACATCGGAGAACACTCCACCGGTCTGGCTCCGCTGCGGAAAACATGGACCGGGCTGCTGCCCATGCCGGGCAGCGGCGGTTACGAGTGGTCCGGCTTTGTGTCTAACGCAGAGCTGCCGCATGATTACAATCCCCGCCAGGGCTTCATTGCCACCGCGAATCACAAAATGATTCCCGAAGGCTATCCCTACAAGGTGGGTTATAGCTGGGCGCCGCTTTACCGCTTCCAGCGCGTCACTCAAGTGCTGCAACAGGCCCAGGGCGGAGCGAAGCTGGATGTCGAAGACATGCAACAGCTGCAAACCGATGTGCGTTCCCTGCCCGCTCTGCAACTGATCCACCTGCTGCGCGCGGCTATGGCGCAGCAGAAAGCCAGTTCGGCTGCAGAACTCCTGTTGCATTGGAATGGCGAAATCGAGCGCGAGTCGGCTGCCGCCGCGCTCTACGAAGCCTGGCTACAGATCGTCACCCGGGAAACCATGAATCGCGCCATACCACCCGCTGCGGGGACGATGATTGACGACTGGTCTCCGCATCAAGTCATCGGCTTTCTCCAGGGCCGATCATCGCCGGACGCAATCGCCGCGCGCAACAGCCTGCTGCTCGGCGCTCTAGAAAATGCCTGGAAGGAAATGGAGAAGCTGCAGGGACCGGATTCGACGAAGTGGTCGTGGGGAGGAATGCACCACGTCCGCTTTCGTCATCCGCTCGATCAATTGCTGGACGCGGCTGCCCTCACCGATCCAGACCCGGTGTCGCGTCCCGGCGACGAGTACACGGTAAATGCGACTGGATATTACGACCGTTCTTTTGACCAGGTCTCAGGCGCCAGCTATCGCGAAATCCTCGACCTCAGCGATTGGGACCGCTCAGTTGCGGTCAATGTACCGGGCCAGAGCGGGCAGCCGGCGAGTCCGCACTATTCCGATTTGATACCCCTCTGGAGCGAGGGAAAGTATTTTCCACTGCTGTATTCGCGGGCAGCGGTGGAAAAAGAAGCCACCGACAAGTTGGTGTTGCGGCCGTAAGGATGTTCTGGTCGTGTCATCCTCAGGGCTGCGGCAGCATGGTGCGAGCGGAGTCTAGTGGGAGCGCTGGGGTGCGGTGTCCTTGGGGTTAGCCGATCTCGCTCCTTCCAGGTCCTTGGCCTGGTGCCCGTGGAAAAACAACAGGTGCACGAAAAACATGAGCACCAGTACCCCGCCAAAGGTGCAAACAATCGTGGCGCCGGTGGGCAGGTCGCCCAAGACCGAGAAGTAAACTCCCAGGGCGGACACCAGGGTCCCCATAGTCCAGCCGATAGCCAGGCGTGGCCCTACGCGATCAGCGAAGAGCATGGCGCCCACCGAAGGCACGATCAGGTAGCAAAAGACCAGCAGCACCCCAGCGATGGCCACAGACGAAGTGACCACGAAACCGAACGAGGCATAGAACAAAAAATCCCAGAAGCGAATGTTCATGCCGCGGGCTTCGGCTTCTTCCGGGTCGGTCGAAATCAGAAGGAACTTGCGGCGGAAGATGTAATGAAACAAGCCAACCACCCCATACAGCAGTGCGGTCTTGATGACCTCCTGCTTATCGACGGCAAGAATGTTGCCGACCAGCATGTCTTTAAGGTGCTCAGTCTCGCCCGTGGCCTTGCTCATGGCCAGAATGGCGGTAGCGGAGGCCACGGCGTAGGCAATGCCAATAAAGGCTTCCTGCGGAATGTGGGTGCGCCGTGAGCGGGCGAAGGCAAAAATGGCTGCTCCCACGAAAGTGAAGGCCAGACTCAGCCAATAGGCCCCGCGGCCATGCGGATCCATTCCAACCAGAATGGCGATGGTGGCTCCAAGGGCCGCAATTTGTGCCAGGGCCAGATCGACGAAGATCACGCCGCGTTCCACCACATGCACGCCCAGATAAGCGTGAATACCGGTCAGAATCAGGCTGGCGATGAACGGCCACAATAGAAAGGGCAGAATTTCCATGTCACTCCTTGGGGTCAGTCGTCGGTGTTCAGTCGTCGGTCCTCAGTCGTCGGTCGTTGGCCATTGGTCGTTGGCCCCAAGACCGGTCATCCAAAAGGTTTTGGCCAACGACCAAGAACCAACGACCGTTACTGTGTTGCCTGGAACGCTTGTGTCAACAGGCTAATATCGTAATCGAACAACCTAAAGTAATCGGTGACGTCTTTCTCTCCACCCACGGAGGGCAAGTATTGCACGACCTTGCCGCCGGTCTCGCGGGCAATGGAATTTGGTGTTTTCAGATCGAAGTAGGGTTCGACCAGGATGACCTTGCAGTTCTCGCGCTTCATCAACCCAATCAGTTCGATGGTGTGGCTCGGGGTCGGCGGAATTCCCGGGCGGGGTTCGACATAACCGATAACATTCAGTCCGAAGTGCTTGGCGAAGTTGGGAAACGAATTGTGGTAGGTCACAACCTTGCGCCCATGAAAGGGCTTCATCTCCGCCTCCCACTTCTGCTCGGCAGCGGTCAGTCGCTTGTCGAAATCCTGATAGCGTTCCTGGAAGTAACTGGCATTTGTGGGATCGAGGTCGCCCAGTTTGCCGGCGATACCTTTGGCGATGCGGCGGCCATTATCAGGATCGAGCCAGTAGTGCGGGTTGCCCAGGGGATGAACATCACCCATGGCGCGAGTCACGGTACCGGTCGGGATATCCAGAATCTCCGCAAACTGGGATGCGTCCAGGTAGCCATTTGCACCGACCTGGATTCTGGCGTTGCCGCTCTGCGTGATCAGAGGGGGCAGCCAGCCAATTTCCAATTGCAATCCCACGACGATCAACAAATCCGCCTGGCGAAGTTTCAGCAGAAAGCTGGGCTTGGCTTCCACAAAGTGAGGATCCTGATAACCCTTGGCGATCGATTCCACGCTGATGCGGTCGCCTCCCACCTCCTGCGCCAAAGCGGCCATGTCGGTAGTGGCGGTGACCACGGTCAGCTGCTTGGCTTGAACCGGAACCGCCAGGCTGAACGCCAACAGGCAAACCAAGCCCATGCAGAACAGCCAAGATTGCTTATTCGTCATTCCATCCTCCGGAAACCTACGGTTTCGAACTCTGCTGGGCACTGGCCCTCCGCGACGCAACCGAGGGCGGGGCTGTCCCACGGAAACCTGCTTGTCAGAACGGGTGCGCGCCGTGCGCGCCCAGCGAGAAAATCAATTGCAGCAGCAACTCGTTCGCACTCCTGCCTTCCGCATAACTGGTGTACCGATACTGACCGCGAACCTGGCTGAACTCACTGGGCCAGTAAGTCAGCACCGCCGAACCACCCTGGTCGGTAAGGTTGCCGAATTGACTGCGCCCGGAACGGTCGAAGCGGCCCCCGAGAAACCAACGCCGCCCCAGTTGATAGTCCGCCGACGTATAGAAGCCGAAAGCTTTCTGCTCCACCGGCAGCTGCTGACGCTGGCTCCAGAACAACTCGCCGCGACCGACAAAAGAGTGGTAAATCGAGCGGCGCAGGGGCTTCCAGCGCACCGTCGCGTCCACACCATACAGGTTGGTGAGAAAATCTGGGCCAAAATCATTATAGCCGCGGGCGTAGGAAAGACCGATGTCAACGTTGGTGGACTCGCTGACGTCCTTGTAGCTGCGCAGATGCGCTACCGTGCTCACGTCGCTTCTCTGCCAGGACTTGAAGACGCTTTGCGGACCTTCGCCCGAGTCGCCGCGAAAGACCTGGCCCGTGGCTTCCAGGAAGATCCCCTTCGGGGCCGGGATGATGCGTTGAATGGACACACCCGCATCGTCAATGCCGTCTTCGCCGCCGACCAGGTTGGTGGTCGCAAGTGGGCGATCGATCCACGGCAATACGTGGTTATGCATGGTGTTGGCCTTACCGAATGCGGACCGCATCTTTCCCACCTTGACAACAAAGCTCTTCGGCAACGCGGTAAATGTAATGTAACCCTCTTCCAGATCTACGCCCTCTTCTCCGAATGAGATGAAGAAGTCTCCGCGAGCGTAGGGATCAATAATGGCTTGCAGGCCAATTTCCGATTCGTGCATCTGCATCGACGGAAACGGCGTCTGCTGGGCCAGGGGCGGAACCGTGCCGTTACCGGCGGCACCGATGAAATCGCCGATCACGCTGATGTCCGGATTGAGCGCCTTGGCTGCGGAGCCACCCGCCCCGCCCAGTGAGATGTTCTGATCCGAGGTCGCGGTCACGGAGGATACTGGAACCTCGGGAGGCGGTGTTGCGGGGAGCGTCGCCGCCCCTGCAGCGGGCGAGGTCAGCGGAGTAGTCTGCTGTGCACTCTTCAGCATACGCACCTGGCCTTCGAGCGAGATCAGACGGTCCTGCAAATCCCTGATTTGCTGCTGCATGGCCGCGACATCCGGTGCGCCGTTCGACGACGGGCTACTGTTTGCCAGTTGAGCCCAGAGTGGAATGACGGAAAAAATTACAATACCTACCCAAATGATTTTCGTTTTCATTGGGTTCTGTCCTCCCCTAGCAAGAAAGATCCCTGCTTCTTTGGAAATTACACGGTCCCTCGAAGTGACCGGATCGAAACTGCCTGGATAACAGCTGAAAGTTCCGCAACCGATCATCACACAGCATTCCGGCCAGGTCGGGCCTGGACATTCGTCGACTCTCAATGCCGCGCCGGACCATGATGCATGGTCTACGGGCGGGTCGTTCTCAGGGTGAGGATGTTCGTGATTCTAGCATCCGAGCGGAACTGAAATGTTGTCCGAGGAGGAACGCTTCCGAATTGGAAATGCGGGGTGGCGGGTCAGCCCTGCAACGACAAGCCCCGAGCCATCAGCTGTGCTTGTCCTTCAGCAGCAGCCTACGTGCTGCTTCCAATTCTTTCTGCTTCTGCGGATCCACCTTGGGGTAGGACAGGTCCAGGTCGTCGAGCGCGTCCACCACGGCCGCTGCCACGGCCAGCCGCGTGAACCACTTGTTGTCCGCGGGAATGACAAACCAGGGGGCGTGTGACGTAGAAGTATGGGCGATCATCTCTTCGTAGGCGTCCATGTAGTCGTCCCAGCGTTCGCGTTCGTGCAGGTCAGCCGAGGAAAACTTCCAGTTCTTCTCCGGCTGCTGTAACCGGTCAAGGAACCTTTTTTTCTGCTCCTTCTTCGATACGTTGAGGAAGAACTTGCGGATCACATAGCCGTTGCGGGCAAGATACCGCTCCACGCCGCAAATATCCTGAAAGCGCTCTTCCCAGATGTTCTTTGTGACCAGCGGCTCGGGTATTTTCTGGTTGGCCAGAATTTCGGGATGGACCCGGACCACCAGCACTTCCTCATAGTAAGACCGGTTGAAGATACCGATGCGACCGCGTTCGGGCAGGCATTTCATGTTGCGCCATAGAAAATCGTGGTCCAATTCCTCCAGGGAGGGAGTCTTGAAAGAATAAACCTGGCAGCCCTGCGGATTGACCCCCGACATGACATGCTTGATCGCCCCGTCTTTCCCGGCGGCATCCATGGCTTGAAAGATCAGAAGCAATCCCCAGCGGTTGTCGGCATAGAGCTTGTCCTGTAGTTCAGCCATGCGGGACACGCCCTTGGCCAGGAGTTCTTCGGCGTGCTCCTGGGAGTGAAGCTTGGCGGTGTCGGCGGGATCGTGGTCTTTGAGCCGGAATTTCTTGCCGTGTTCTACCCGGTAGGGTTTGGAAAACTTATTGGCCCAACTCATGATGAATCCCCCTGGATGAAATCTGCTGATCCAATTCCTGCGTCGGCGCCTTCCTGAGGGACTTCAGTCCCGAAGAATCCGGCGCGCACTCCACAGAGCCAGCCCATGCCCATGCCGCTTCGCACCTCCACGCTAGATCCTTCACAGCCTGACGGCCGTTCAGGATGACCCTAGAGCGCGGGGAATTCAGACTGACAGCTCGACCCTCTACTAGAACAGCTTTCTCAAGGCAGTCACATTCCTGACATCGTCTCCCGGTTCGTCAATCGGGGTCTCGGCGATGAAAGCGGCGTGGGCCAGTCGCGGGTCATTCAGCAGACGCCGGAACGGCTCCAGTCCAATACTTCCCATGCCGATATGCTGATGACGATCAAGCTTCGATCCCCGTGCCGCCTTGGCGTCGTTACAGTGCCACACGCGGACATTCGTCAGACCTACAGTCTCGTCCAGGCGACTTCAGTGTGTCGCGCAGGCCCTGCGGGCTCACCATGTCGTAGCCGGCGACATGGGTGTGGCAAGTATCGATGCAGGCGCCGACCGGAACCAGGTTCCGCAGGTATTCCAGCACTTCCGCAACCTGCTCGAAGCTGCCACCCAGTGAGTATTCCGCCCCAGCCGTGTTTTCAATCAGAATGGTGAGGCCGCGTTTGGCCAGATCCAATCCCTGCGCGGCAGCGGCGATGGCGGCGGCTGTTCGCATCAAGCCTTGCTCCCGGTCGGACCCCCGGAACGATCCTGGATGCAGTACCAGGTATTCCGCACACAGAGCCAGCGCCCGCTCGATCTCGCCGCGGAATGCTTCCACTGATTTCCTCAGGAACAACTCATTTGCTCCCGCCAGGTTCACGAGGTAATTGGTGTGAATCACGAGAGGTTTCAAGTCATACTTCTCACGTAGCCTCTTCATCGCATCGCACTCAGGGCGGCCCAGTTCGTGTGCAGCCCACTGCCGCGGGCTGGATGAGAAGATTTGAAATGTATTGCAGCCCAAGCGATAGGCCCGTTCCGCCGCGTTGTGCACGCCGCCTGCGCTGGAGGTGTGTATCCCGATGCGGCGAGAGGTCAGTCTGGGCGGACGTTTGGTGGATGACGGTTTGAGTATGTCCTGTTCGCGGGCAAGGGAGCGGGGCACCGCACCAGTGTGCCACTTTACCGGTTACAGTTTCCAGTTTCCGGTTTCTATTTTTGTGGTTTTGGGTGCAGCAGGGCTTGGCCCTGCATATCGCCGACGATTTGCGATGGCGGGGGGAACAACGATAAACTCAAGGCCCGAGGGGAAGCCATGTTAGTCGTGATGAAGGCGCAGGCCACGGACGAGCAGATCGGCGCCGTTTGCCGCAAAATCGAGGAACTGGGGTACCGGGCCCACGCCATGCCGGGCGCACAACGGACCGCCATCGGCATCACTGGAAATCGTGGCGAAGTCGAACCCGGCACGCTGGACGAGATGCCGGGGGTGCAGGAACTGATCCGCGTCAGCAAGCCTTACAAACTGGTCAGCCGCGACGTCAAACAAGAAAATACGGTCATTACTTTTGCGGGCACGGACGCCACATTCGGCGGCCCCGGATTGGCCGTCATCGCAGGCCCGTGCGCCATTGAAAACCGTGAGCAGGCCATGGCGGTGGCCGAACAGGTATGCCGCGCCGGAGCACAATTCTTCCGCGGTGGCGCTTACAAACCGCGCACTTCTCCCTATTCATTCCAGGGCCTGGGCGAGGCGGGCTTGCAGATCATGGCCGAGATTCGCGACAGATTCGGAATGAAAATCGTCACCGAGGCCATCGACAACGAGTCTTTGGAACTGGTGGAGAAGTATGCCGACGTGATCCAGATCGGCGCCCGCAATATGCAGAATTTCTCATTGCTCAAACGCGCGGGACGGGCCCGCAAACCGGTCTTGCTCAAGCGCGGCATGTCCGCGACGCTGGAAGAATTCCTCATGGCGGCCGAGTACGTGATGAGCGAGGGCAATTACAAGGTAATCCTGTGTGAGCGCGGGGTACGGACGTTCGCCGATCACACCCGCAATACCCTCGACCTTAGCATTGTCCCCGCAGTGCAAAGGCTCAGCCATCTGCCCATTGTGGTGGATCCCAGCCACGGCACGGGAAAGCGCAACAAGGTCACGCCTCTGTCGCGGGCTGCGATCGCCGTGGGCGCCGATGGACTGATTGTCGAAGTGCACCACGAGCCCGACCGCGCCATGTCCGATGGCATCCAGTCACTCTACCCCGAGCAGTTCGACGAACTGATGAAGCAGGTGCGGCAGATTGCGCCTGTGGTGGGAAGAACGGTGCCAGCCATCGGGACCCACGCCCGGACCTCTGAAACCTTGGCGCCGCAGTCCGGTGTTCGAACTGCCATCAGCCCAACAGCTTGAGAAAGTTTCTTTTCCTCGTTCTCGCCCTGGCCTGTGCCGGCGGTCTGGGATGGTGGTATTTCCAGGAACACCAGCTGCCCGATTACGGTCCCGCCTATCGCGAGTATGCCTACGTTACCAACGGCAAGAGCAACACGGTTTCGGTGATTGATCTGCGCACCTTCCAGCCTGCAGCCACAATCCAGGTGGGTAGCGATCCAACCGGCCTTGCCGCCAACAGCAAGAAAAACGAAATCTACGTGGTGAATACGGAGTCGAACAGCATCAGCGTGGTTGATGCGGAACGCAATCAGGTGGTAGCGACCATCGGCGTACATGCGGGTCCCTACTTCATCGATGTGTCAACCGACGGCAAACGAGCGTATGTCGCCAATTCCAAATCAGCCAACGTCTCGGTGCTCGATCTGGACCGGCGAGTCGTGTTGGGCAATGTCCGGGTGGGCGCTTCGCCTGGACTAGCGCGGGTTTCGCCTGATGGCTTAACCGTCGTGGTCAGTAACCGGGGTGATCACACGGTTTCGCTGATTGATGCGAAGCAACTCACGGTCCGGAGCACCATCTCTATCTGCCCGGAGCCCGAAGACATCGCCATTCTCCCCGACAGTAGCAAGGCCTTCGTGGCTTGCGCCGGCTCCGGGCCAAGTGGCGTCCATCGACCTGAAGACCGACAAGCTGCTGGCCCTGCTGGACGTCGGCAAAACGCCCGTAGATCTCGAACTGAAGCCGGATGGCGGAGAGCTGGTGGTCGCCAATTTTAACTCCGACAATATTTCGATTATCGAGACTTCCACCAACGAAGTCGGCGGCAGCTACCTGATCGGCACCCACCCGGCGCGGGGCCTCGTCACCTCGGATAGTTCGCGGCTATATGTCAGCAACTTCGGCTCCAACACCATCGCGGTTTACGACATTGACATGGGCAAGCTCATCGCAACTTTGCCGGTGGGAAGTCAGCCCGACGGGCTGGCTCTTTCCCGGAGCGAGAACTATTTGCTGGTGCTGGATTCGCAATCGGGCGACGTAACGGTCATTCAAAAACGCAGCCCCACCAAGCTCGAGCCTAGCGAGTATTCCCTGCTGACCATGATCCCGGTCGGCGTACAGCCCAATAACATTGTGGTGAAGTCGTTCGTGCTGGCGCGGGTCGCGCCGTAACTTCAAACCCGGCCACGGATTTTCACGGATATTGGGATACCTCTTTTGTAGTGTCATCCGGAGCGGAGTCGAAGGACCCCTACCAGCTTTAGCACGGTCGGTTTACCGTAGCGCCGCCGTCCCCGGCGGCTGTCGTGGGGGCGTCCCGCCCCCACCGGCGAGGGCAGGATGCCCTCGCGACAGCCGGCGAGACGCCGGCGCTACAGGATTGCGGAACAGCTTCGTTAAGCGGGTAGGGGTCCTTCGACTGCGCAGCTGCTTCGCAGAGCGAAGCAGCTACTCCGCTCAGGATGACAATTAACCCTGGGCGCCGCAGCACTTCTTGTATTTCTTCCCGGAGCCGCAGGGGCAGGGGTCGTTGCGGCCAATTTTGGCGGTGCCGCGCACTACCTGCTGTACGGTTTGTGCGTCGCCGGATCCGGCCATGCGGGCTTGCTCCAGCTCGCGCCGCTTCTTGCGCTGGAAAGATTCTTCGAGTTCATCCACCGAGGTTGCAATGGCGCGTGGAGGCCGCCTGCCATTACCGTCCGTTCCTCCGCCCAATCTCGGCGCCCGCACACCAGACTCAGGGCCCGCGCCGGGGCCGCTGTCGCCACCTACGCCGGATGCGCTCCCACCATCCGCCGGGCGTTCCAGGATCTGCATCAGGTAGAGATAGCGCGCGGTCTCTTCCTGGAAGCGCGTCATCATGGCCTCGAACATGTCGAAGGATTCGCGCTTGTACTCGACCAGGGGATCGTGCTGGCCGTAGCCGCGCAGGCCGATGCCCTCTTTCAGGTGGTCCATGTCCCGCAGATGGTCTTTCCACTGCGAATCGAGGACGCTGAGCATGATCATGCGCTCGTGGTAGCGCATGGCGTCAGGGCCGATCAGTTTTTCTTTGGCATCGTAGCGTTCTTTCAGCTTGGCGAAGATCGCGTCGCCGAGTTCCTGCCGGCTCAGTGACTCCGGCTTGATTCCCTCCGCCAGAATGTCCACGCCGAAGCGGGTGAAAATCGCGTCTTTCAGACCCTTAATATCCCAATTGTCGGGATGAACTTTGGCTCCGCAAAACTGGTCCATCACGTCGCTGAGGATGCCGGAGACGTAATCTTCGAGGATGAGTTCCTTCTGCTCCACGCCCTCGAGCAACTGGCGGCGCAGGCCGTACACCGCCTCGCGCTGCTTGTTCATGACATCGTCGTACTCGAGCAGATGTTTGCGGGCCTCAAAGTTCTGGGCTTCGACGGCTTCCTGCGCGGTGGCGATGCGGCGTGTGATCAGCGCGATTCGATGGGAATGCCCTCTTCCATGCCCAGCCGCTGCAGCAGCTTGGAGACCCACTCCTTGGCGAAGATGCGCATGAGGTCATCTTCGAGCGAGAGATAAAAACGGGAGGAACCGGGATCGCCCTGGCGGCCGGCGCGGCCGCGCAGCTGGTTGTCGATCCGCCGCGCTTCGTGGCGTTCGGTGCCGAAGATGTGCAGGCCACCGACCGCGGTGACTTCATCGTGTTCCTTGTCGGTCTGGAGCTTGTAGCGGTTAAAGATTTCGGTCCACTGGTCGGTGGGAACGACGTACTCGTTTCCTGCGTAATACCAGACCGTGCTCTTGGTTTCGTCAACGTCGATCTGAATCTTGCCCTGGGCGGCGCGCAGCGGTTGCGCAATTCCCTTCTTCACGCATTCCTGCTTGGCCATGAATTCCGGATTGCCGCCAAGCAGAATGTCGGTGCCGCGGCCCGCCATGTTGGTGGCAATGGTCACCATGCCCTTGCGTCCCGCCTGGGCGACGATCTCGGCTTCGCGCTCGTGATACTTGGCATTGAGCACGACGTGCTTGATGTTCTTCTTCTTCAGCAGCTCGGAAAGACGCTCTGATTTTTCGATCGAAGTAGTGCCCACCAGCACCGGGCGTCCCGTGGCATACAGATTCTGGATTTCATCGGAAGCGGCGAAGTACTTTTCCTTTTCTGTCCGATAGACCACATCGGGGTTCTCCAACCGCAGCATCACCTTGTTGGTCGGAATCACCATGACTTCCAGGCGGTAGATCTTTTCAAATTCCGCGGCTTCGGTTTCCGCCGTTCCGGTCATGCCGGCGAGCTTTCGGTACATGCGGAAATAGTTCTGGAAGGTGATGGTCGCGAGGGTCTGATTCTCGCGCTCGATCTTGACGTTCTCCTTGGCTTCGACCGCCTGGTGCAGGCCATCGGACCAGCGGCGGCCGGGCATCAGGCGGCCGGTGAACTCGTCCACGATGATGACTTCGCCGTCCTTTACCACATACTCGACGTCGCGCTTGTACAGGGCGTGGGCCTTGACTGCGGTATCGACGTGGTGTTTCAGGTCCCAGTTTTCGGGATCGGCAATATTTCCGATGCCCAGAAGCTGCTCGACTTTTTCCCAGCCGATGTCGGTCACCGTGATGCTCTTGTGTTTCTCATCCACCACATAATCGCCGGTGAGTTCTTTGGGCTCGCCGGGCGCGGTGTCAATCTCCTCGCCTTTTTCCAGCTTGGGGATGATGCGATTGACCCGGGCGTATTTGTCGGTGGACTCTTCGCTGGCGCCGGAAATAATCAGCGGAGTGCGGGCCTCGTCGATCAGGATGGAATCGACTTCATCGACGATGGCGTAGTTGTGCTTGCGCTGCACGCAATCATGAACATCAAACTTCATGTTGTCGCGCAGGTAGTCGAAACCGAACTCGTTGTTGGTGCCGTAGGTGACGTCCGAGGCGTAGGCTTCGCGGCGTTCTTCATCGTCCAGATCGTGCACGATGACGCCCACGGTCAAACCCAGAAAGCGGTAAAGCTTGCCCATCCACTCGGAATCGCGTTTGGCCAGGTAATCGTTGACCGTGACCACGTGCACTCCGCGTCCGCTCAGTGCGTTCAAATACACCGGCAGGGTCGCGACCAGCGTTTTTCCTTCGCCGGTCTTCATCTCGGCAATCTTGCCCTGGTGCAACACCATGCCGCCGATCAACTGCACGTCGAAGTGGCGCATCTGGAGCACCCGGCGTCCGGCTTCGCGGACCACGGCAAAGGCTTCCACCAGAAGCTCATCCAGGGTCTCGTTGATCAGCTTGGTGCGTTCATCTTCAAGTTCCTTGAGGCGGTCGTGATCGGCTTCGGGTTCGTCGGGGAGACTGGCCAGGCGATCCTGGACCCGTTTGCGGAATTCGTCCGTCTTGGCGCGCAACTGGTCGTCCGAGAGCTGTTGCATCTGCGGCTCAAGCGCACTAATGGCCTCAACCCGAGGCCTCAGGCGCTTCAGTTCGCGCTCGTTCTTGGTCCCGAAGACCTTACCTAATAGCGTGTTAATCAAATCAATACACCTTTGAAGGCAGCACGGCCCCTACTAGAAGCCTAGCATATTAGATGCGGCGACAGCGGGTAAGTCGCTGGGAGGAACCTTGAAGCACAGAGCGCTGGGAACCGATGGAAAGCACTCGCCGGATGGGTCTCGACCGGCTGAGGCGAGGGCATCCCGCCCGCACATTGGCGAATGTGGCCGACTTTAGTCCGCGACAGCCGGTTTCATGTAATATTTCCGCGAACCCATGCCCACTTTCTACGATCGTTTTGTCGAGTGCGTCGAGCACTGGCCCCAGAACATTGCCCTGGAGATCCAGCGCCGGGAACGGGTTGAGAGCTGCACCTACGCCGAGTTGCGGCACATGGCGGAGTCGGTCGGGTCGTGGCTGGGCGGCAACGGATTCCAATCGGGCGCGCGGGTCGTCATACTGGCCGACAATCATCCCCGCTGGGTGGCCGTATTTCTGGGCGTGGTCGCCTCCGGGTGCACCGCCGTCCCGCTGGACACGGCCCTGCACGCCGACCAGATCACGACCCTGTTAAAGGATAGCGGCAGCTCGCTGTTATTCTGCGACGTCAAACATCTTGCCACGGCGCAGGAGGCGATTGGGGAGCTTCCCCTCAAGATTGCGCTCATCAATCCTGCCGAGCATAAGTCTGCCAATGGCTCAAACGCATTCCGCTTCGGCCAAGCTTGCGCCGGTGGCCGATCTTGAAAGTATCTTTGCTTCAGGTCCGGGCGGCTTCGCGCCGGCCGCAGTCGAGGCGGATGTCGTCGCGTCCCTGCTCTACACTTCAGGCACTACTTCCGATCCCAAGGGCGTGATGCTTACCCATGCCAATCTGCTGGGCGAAGTGGAATCGGTATTCAGGTGGGCGCACGTCACTCCGGCGGATGCCGTCCTCGGAGTGCTGCCGCTCTTTCACGTGCTCTCGCAGATGGCAAATCTTTTGCTGCCCCTGGTGAAGGGCGCGCGGGTGGTCTACCTGGAAACGCTGAACACCACAGAACTGCTGCGCGCGCTCAACGAGCGGCAGATCACGATTTTTGCCGTGGTGCCGCAATTTTTCTACCTGATACACGAGCGCATCTTTAGGGAAGTAGCCAAGCGCGGCAAAGTGGCGGGCTGGGTGCTGAGGGCCTTGATGGCGGTCAATCGCGGGCTGCGCACCGTGGGCTTCAACGCCGGCCGCATCTTCTTCGGCAAGCTGCACAGCACATTCGGCGACCGCATGCGCTACCTGATCACCGGCGGCTCGCGTTTCGATCCGCAGATCGGATACGACTTCTACGCCCTCGGCATCGACGTCCTGCAGGCTTACGGTCTGACCGAAACCACCGGCGCGGCCTTCGCAGCATCTGCCCCATCACAACGTCATCGGCTCGGTCGGACCGCCCCTGCCCGGCGTGGAAGGAAGAATTGTCGATCCCAAGCCCGGCGAGGACGGCGGACCCGCGGTCGGAGAAATTGCCATCAAGGGCGCCATTGTGATGAAGGGCTATTGGAACCGGCCGGATGCAACCAGCGCCGTGCTTAAAGACGGATGGCTGCATACCGGCGATCTCGGCTACTTCGACTCTGGCGGCAATCTGTTTATCACCGGTCGTGAGAAAGACGTGATCGTGCTCAGCAATGGCAAGAACGTCTATCCCGAAGAGATAGAGGCGTACTATCTGAAATCTCCGTACATCAAGGAAATTGGCGTGATGGCGCTGGAGAGCGAGCCCGGCAATCCCGCTTCCGATCGGCTTTACGCCGTGGTGGTGCCAGACTTCGATTTGCTCAAAGAGCGAAAAATCGTGAATGCGAAGGAAGTCATCCGCTTCGACATCGAAGGCATTTCGGCCAAGATTGCATCGACCAAGCGCATTGGCAGCTACGAAATCTGGCAGGACCCTCTGCCGCGTACGACAACCCGCAAGCTCAAACGCTTCGAGATGGAAAAGCGGGTGCGCGGCAATCAGAAAAAGGGACAGCCCGATTTCGAGGCCCGCTCGGCGCCGTCGCTGAGCGTTGAGGATGCACAATGGCTGGAACAGCCCGAAGTGCAGCAGGCGTTGAAGATCATTCGCGAATCGAGCGCGAATGCGCCGGAGGTCATCCGTCCCAGCGACAATCTGGAGCTTGACCTGGGTCTCGACTCCATGCAACGGATTGAATTGCTGGTCGCGGTCGAAAAAGAACTTGGCGGAGACGTGGAAGAATCGGCCATGGCGGAGATCTATACCGTGCGCCAACTGGTGGACGCGATTCGTGAAAGCGCGGACGGCCGGAAAGACGCCTGCCGAGTTCAAGCCAGCAAGCGGCCGGCTGGAAATCGGTCCTGCAGGAAGAACCGACCGATCCTGAGGTCCTTGCCCTGGCCAGGCCCGGGAGAGTCGCGGAACACTTCCTGTACGCCGCATTCCAGCCGATCCAGATTTTTGCCTACGACCGGTTTCATCTGCGAGTTGAGCGGGCTGGAGAAGCTTCCGGCGCAGGGCCCTTACATCATTTCTTCCAATCACCAGAGTTACCTGGATCCGATCCTGCTCGCCTCGGTTTTGCCGTGGCGGGTATTCCGCAACCTGTTTGCCGTGGGCACCAGCGAAATTTTCGGTTCGGGCTTCATGCGCCGTCTGGCACGCTGGATGCGCGTGATCGTCGTCGACCCCGATGCCAACCTGGTTTCCGCCATGCGCGCCGGCGCCTTCGGACTGCGCCACGGCCGCATTCTCATTCTCTATCCGGAAGGCGAGCGCAGTATTAATGGCATGCCCCGGGTTTTCAAGAAAGGCGCTGCCATTCTTTCCATTCATCTGCAGGTGCCGATAGTCCCGGTAGCGATTGAGGGCTTTCACGACGCCTGGCCGCGAGGCCAGCACTTTCAAAAGTTTGTCCCACTGCAGATCCAGATCGGGGACCCCATCTATCCTCCGTCCGAATCCGGCACAACGGAATCGGCCTACGCCGAGCTCACGGCAGAGTTAAAGGCCCGGGTGGTGGGCATGTGGGAAGGGTTGCGCGGCGACCAGAAAACTGCGGCAGGGACACAAACGCCACACTCGTGATCGCTCGCGCGTGCTACACGGCGGCCCGCGCCTTTTGCCCGAAGGCTTGAAGGAAAGCGTCCGAAGCAGCGCAGGGGCGTGCTATTTGGCGCGGGGGTGGGTCTGGTCGTAAACCTGGAGCACATGCTTGATGGAGAGCTGGGTGTAGCGCTGTGTGGTGGCCAGGCGCTCGTGGCCGAGCATTTCCTGAATCGCACGCAGGTCGGCGCCTTCCTCCAGCAGGTGGGTGCCAAACGCATGCCGCAAGGTGTGCGGATGAACATCGGGGGACAGGCCACTGGCCACCGCAATTTTCTTGACGATCCGTCCCACGCTGCGGGTGGTGAGACGGCCGCCCCGCCGGTTGATCAGCAGTGCCGATGAAGTTTTTTCCCGCTCCGCCAACATTCGCTGTCGGGCCGGCAGGTAGGCTGCGAGGGCAGCCTTCACTGTGTCGCCGAAGGGTACATAGCGTTCTTTCTTTCCCTTGCCCCGAATGAGAATTGCCTCATTACTCAAACGGATGTCCTCGAGGTTGATCCCGACCAGCTCTGAGTTGCGGATGCCGCAGCCATAGAGCAACTCGAACATCATCCGGTCTCGCTCGGGGAAGGCTGCAACCTCAGGCATGTTTCCGTCGAGCACACCATTCATTTCCTCAATCGTGGGAACTCGCGGCAGCTTTTTAGGAAGTTTCGGGGTTGAGACCAGGGCCGCCGGATTTTGCAGGACTACGCCCTCCTGAGCCAGCCAGCGATAGAGCGATCGCACCGCCGCCAACGCGCGCGCGACTGACGTCTTGCCCAATCCCTTTTGGTAGAGACAGGATAGAAAACCGCGGACAGTGACGTGGTCAATTTGCTTCCAGCCCCGCGAGCCGGCATAGGCGGCGAATTCTTCCAGATCACCGCGGTAAGCCTTGATAGTGTGGATCGAGGCATTGCGCTGGCGCAGCGACTGCAGAAATGCACCCACGGACTTTTCGACGACGCTGGATTTCATGTCAGCTCCTGTTGTAGCGCCGGCGTCCCGCCCTCCGCTGCGAGGGCGAGACGCCCTCGCGACAGCCGGCAAGATGCCGGCGCTACGGATTCGTCCGCGCCTTCGCTCTGGGATGATGCTTCTGGTACACACTCTTCAATCGATCCAGAGCCAAATGGGTGTACACCTGCGTGGTAGAAATATCGGCATGGCCCAGGATGCTCTGCACGGTCCGTAAATCGGCGCCGTTCTCTACCATGTGCGTAGCACAACTATGCCGCAGCATATGCGGGCTGGCATTGCGTCCTGCGCTCACGGAGGCGGCGCGGACCATCTGCCACACCCGTTGCCGGGTCAACTTCTTTCCTCCTCGTCCCAGAAATAGAAGCGGCGAACTCTTGCCTTTCACCAGAATCGGGCGCGCACGTTTCATATAGTGGCCCAACGCATCTTGCGCTCCTTTTCCCAGCGGCACAATCCGTTCTTTGTCGCCCTTGCCACGAACCAGCAGATAACCTAGTTCGAGTTTCAGATCTTCCAGCTTGACGCCAGTGATTTCGGACACGCGTAAGGCCGCGGCATAAAAGACTTCCAGCATGGCGCGATCTCGCACCGCCAGCGCTTCCGCGTCCTTCCCCTTCGCAACCGGGGTCGGAGCGCGCAACATGAATTCCATTTCGTCGCGGGCCAGCGCTTTGGGCAACACTTTCCACTGTTTGGGTGAATCGATGTTCAGCGTGGGATCATGGTCCACCATCTTGTCCAACAGGAGATAGCGATAAAGATGGCGCAGGGCTGAAAGTTTGCGTCCCACCGACCGCCCGTCAACCGAATTGCCGAACAGTTGCTGGATGAATTCGCGCACGTGATTGCGTTGGGCATTGAGCAACGTGCGCTTGCGCTTCTCCAGGAAGGCGGCGAATTGCCCGATGTCGGTGGTGTAGGCCGCGACCGTAAGCGGCGCCAGTCCCTTTTCGATTTTCAGGTAATCGAGGAACCCTGAAACCACGCGAGCGTTGAATGCAGACGACACACTGCAAGTATGCGCGTTATCGGACACCGGGAAAAGTAGCGAGTATGGTGAACCACGGAGGACACAGAGGACACGGAGTCTTGGGTTACCTCCATGTCCCCTGTGTCCTCCGTGGCTAGTGAAGCTCTTTCAGAATTTCCTCCGCATACAGCACGCCTTCGGGCGTCTCCTCGTGTTTGAAGTAAGCGAACACATTACGCTCCTGCCCCAGCAGCTCGCGGATCCGCTCCACCATGGCACGGCGCTCCTCGGGGGTATACGAAGGTTTGCGGTAGCGGTAGTAACAGAAGTCGGCGGTCACTACGTCGGGGGTAGTCCGTTCTTCGGTCTCGGCGATGCAGAGGGCACGATTGCCGCTTCGCAATAGATTGAACACTTCATCCGTCAACCAGGAGGGATGACGGAATTCAAACGCCGCCTGGACTGCCCGTGGCAGCGCGGAAAGAAATTCTTCCAGTAGTTTCACATCGGCTTTCAAATTTGGCGGCAACTGAAACAGCACCGGCCCCAGTTTTCCAGCCTGGGCCAGAGGTTCAATCGTGCTGAGAAAGCGTGGTACAAAATCGGCCGTAGCTTTGAGGCGCTTGATGTGGGTGATCACCTGGTGCGCCTTCACGCCGAAGCGAAAACCTGGGGGCGTCTCCACAATCCACTTCTGCGCAGTCGTCTCCTTGATCAATTGCCGGAAGGTGAAGTTGACTTCGACCGTATTGAGCCGGGTGGCGTAGTGTTGCAGGAAATTTTTCTGCGGAAGCTTGGCAGGATAGAAATCCGGCTTCCAGCTCGGATACGCCCATCCCGAAGTGCCCACGTAGAGTTGCGCCATGATCGGGGATTATATCTTTCTGGACTTTTTGCCTGCTGCTTTCTTGCCGCCGGTCTTCACGGTCTTCTTCTGGCCTCCGGCTTGGGCTGCGATTTCCAATCCATTCCTGACAGAGGACGTTCCGCGAGCCTCGCTCGCCTCGCGGGCGAGGTCGCCCGCGCCCACATTCGCTGTCAACCTGGGCAGCCTTTGTTTCAGCTTCAGAACCGGTTCGAACAAGTCTCCCATTTTCTCCACACGCTTGAGCACCTGGCCGGCTTCGAACACCAGCAGGCTGGGGTCTTTCTTCTTCAGCATGTGCTCGACTTCCTCCCACTTCACCGGCGTAGAAACGGTGGGATGCTCTCTGGCGCGCAAAGAATAGATTGCAATCGTGGTTTTGTGCTCGTCGTTCTGGCTCCAGTCCACCAGTACCTTGCCTTTGCGCAGCTCTTTCTTCATGTCGGAAACCACCAGCTCGCGATGCTGGTCCTCCAGCAGGCGAGCCAGCGCGTGGGCAAACGGTTTGGTGGCCTGGTAGCTGGTGGGCGAATTAAGAGGAACGTAGATCTGCAGCCCCTTGGAGCCGGAGGTCTTGGGAAAACTCTGCAGTCCGAAGTGCTCAAAAATCTCCCGCAGCCACATGCCGACCTGGGCGCACTGCACGATGTTGGCGGGTGGCCCGGGATCGAGATCGAACACCATCATGGTGGGACAGTCAATGTCTTTCGCCAGCGAAAGCGAGGGATGCAGTTCGATGGCAGCCAGGTTCGCCATCCACACTACCGTGCTCAGATCGTCCGCCAGAATATAATTGACGTTGCGCCGGTTGCCCTCGCTCCAGATGGGCGCGGTCTTGACCCAGTCGGGCCGATGGGCAGTTGCGTTCTTCTCAAAAAAATATTGGCTGTCCACCCCATTTGGATACCGCTTCAGGGTCAGCGGCCGTCCCGCCAGATGAGGAACCAGCACTGGACCGATGCGGGCGTAGTAGTCAATGACCTGTCCCTTGGTGAAGCCGGTTGCGGGATACAGGACTTTGTCCAGATTGGACAGCTTCAGTTGCCGGCCTTGAATTTCTACCATCGGTGATGTGCTCACGCGGCCTCGCTTGGTGTGATCATCGACGACGAGTGTCGTTTAGTATAGTGGCGCGGGCGCTCTGGACCGCGCAAGGTCAAGGTCAAGATCGAGGTCAAAAGCCGCGGGCGAGGGCGCCCGCGCCACACAGTCAACAAGTGTCAAGTTTGACAACTTCCCTTCTGGCCACGTAACTTCAAGTTCTTCCTGAAATGTTCTGTCCAACCGCAGTGGAGGTCCGATGAAATACCGCGCACTCAAGTCTGTAGCTGTGTTTGTGTTGCTTTCCGCGCTCGCCGTCGCGCAAGATCTGGCTGCCTTTGAAAAGCACATCACGGTCAAGAAGCTCGACAATGGCCTGACCGTCGTCATCTGCGAGCGTCCGGAAGCTCCAGTCTTTTCTTTCAGCACCCACGTGAACGCAGGTTCGGCGCAGGACCCGATGGGACAGACCGGCCTGGCCCACATGTTCGAGCACATGGCCTTCAAAGGTACGGACAAGATTGGCACCACTGATTACCCCGATGAAAAGATCGCGCTGGCCAAAGTCGAGAAAGCTTACGCCGCCTACATCGAGGAGCGCGACAAACGAGTCGGCCGCGATGAGCAGAAGCTGAAAGAGCTGCAAAAGGCCTGGCAGGACGACATCGCCGACGCGCAAAAATACGTCAAGCCCAACGAGTTTCCGCAAATCCTCGAAAGCAACGGCGCGGAGGGTCTAAATGCCTCCACCGCCGAGGACCAGACCGAGTATCACTATTCGTTCCCGGAAAATCGGTTGGAGCTCTGGGCCTATCTCGAGTCGGAGCGCTTCATGCATCCGGTGATGCGCGAGTTTTACAAGGAGCGCAATGTGGTGATTGAGGAACGCCGCATGCGCGTTGACAGTAACCCCATTGGGCGCCTGCTGGAACAATTCACCACCGCTGCGTTCCAGGCGCATCCTTATCACCGGCCGGGCATTGGCTGGATATCCGACCTGAATTCATTCTCCGCCACCGACGCGCAGCGCTTCTTCGATGAATACTACATTCCGTCGAACATGGTGGTAGCAGTCGTAGGCGACGTCAAGGCTTCAGAGACGCTGCCGATCATCGAAAAGTATTTTGGCCGCATCCCCTCGCACGAGCGTGCCGACGAGCGCACCACCACCGAACCTCCGCAAAACTCCGAGCGGCGGGTGGTGCTGTATGACCGGTCGCAGCCGCTTTACCTGGAAGGCTACCACCGGCCGGACTACCGCAGTCCCGATGATGCTGTCTATGACGCCATTGCCGACCTGATGTCGAACGGGCGCACCTCGCGCCTCTACCGCGCCCTGGTGCGCGATAAGAAGATCGCGGCCTACTCGGCCGGCTTCACCGGTTTGCCCGGCAACAAGTATCCCCATCTGTTCGCCTTCTATGCCTTTCCGCTGCCCGGCCACAAGAACGAAGAAGTCGCGGAAGCGATTCACGCTGAAATCGATCGCCTGAAAAAGGAGGACATCAGCGACGAGGAACTGAAGATGATCAGGACCCGGGCCAAGGCCAACCTGCTGCGCGGACTGGATGACAACGAAGGTCTAGCCTCCTCCCTGGCCTTGTATCAGGCCCTTTATGGTGACTGGCGCGAACTTTTCCATCAGGTAGAGAACCTCGACAAGGTAAGCAAGGCCGACATCCGGCGCGTCGCCAATCAGACTTTTGTCCCCACCAACCGGACCGTAGGGATTATCGAGACCATCTCGCCGCCCCAGGCGGCCGGCCAAAACGGAGGTGGGCAATGAAAAGGATTTTTCTTTCTCTTCTCACCTTCGCATTTGTGATCGGTTTGGTCGTTCAGCCAACTGCGGTGGCGGCCCAGGCCACTGACTGGCAAAAGATCAATATTCCACTGCTGCCCGCCTTTCATCCCCAAGAACCCAAACGCATCGTCCTGCCTAACGGCATGATCATCTTCCTGCAAGAGGACCACGAACTGCCTCTGGTGGACGGCATCGCCCGGATTCGCGGCGGCTCCCGTTCCGAGCCCGCCGACAAGACCGGCTTGCTCGACATGTACGGGGAGGTCTGGCGCACCGGAGGAACCAAGGCGCAAACCGGCGACCAACTGGATGACTATCTCGAAATCCGCGCAGCCAAAGTCGAAACCAATAGCACCGCTGATTCGACAACCATTTCCTTCTCCTGCCTGAAGGCGGATCTTGACGACGTATTCAAAGTGTTCGACGACCTGCTGCGCGGGCCTGAGTTCCGCGCCGACAAGCTTGACCTGGCGCAGAAAGAATATTTCGACGCCATCTCCCGCCGCAACGACGACGTCGATGGCATCGTGGGGCGCGAAACCGCGAAGCTGGCTTACGGTGCACAGAACCCGTACGCGCGGGTCGCCGAGTACAAGACGGTCGCTGCTGTCACCCGCCAGGACTTCATCGACTGGCACCGCGCTCATGTCAATCCCAACAACATCATTCTGGGGATCGTCGGCGATTTCGACGCGACCGCGCTGGAAGCCAAGCTGCGCCAAGCCTACGGCGCCTGGCCCAAGGGACCGGCGCTGAAGGAAGAAAAGATCGAATTCACCTCAGCCAAACCGGGCTACTATCTGGTCCAAAAAGACGACGTCAACCAGAGCTCGATCGACATGGTGGGGGTCGGCATCCGGCGCGACAATCCTGACTATTATGCCGTCCGGGTCTTTAATGAGGCCTTCGGCGGCGGTTTCTCATCTCGCCTGTTCCGCACCATTCGCACCCAGATGGGGCTGGCCTACGCTGTGGGCGGCGGCATTGGAACCGCCTTCGATCATTCTGGCATGGTTCGCTTGGCTATGAGCACGAAGAGCTCTACCACGCTCGAGTCCATTCAGGCCCTCGACGCACAGATTGACGATGTGGCCAAGCATCCCATTTCAGCCGCCGAAATCAAGCTGGCCAAGGATGCCATCCTGAACGGGTTCATCTTCAATCTCGATTCTCCCGACAAGATTCTGCGCGAACGCATGGCCTACGAATTCTACGGATACCCGCAGGACTATCTGGAAAAGTTCCGCGAAGGCGTGGAGAAGGTAACGGAGGCAGACGTAGCGCGCGCAGCCTCCAAATATCTACACAAGGAGAAGCTGGCCATACTGGTGGTGGGCAATCAGGCGGAGTTTGACAAACCACTGTCGTCGCTGGGAGCGGTGACCAACATCGACATCACGATCCCTCCCCCTCCGGGCGGGCCGCCCGAACCGCCAGCCCAGCCGGCCCAGTAGCGGGAGCGCGAGGCTGCCGACCAGATGGAGAGCATCGGCCAAATCGCCGCCGCGATGTACTTCATCAGGTCCGCGTCGTCGCCCGATCCGCTGTCCGCCCTGCGTTCACCCTTACTGTGGGGGATCGCAGGTGTGGGAGTTGGCATCTTCCTGTTCTTCCGCGGCTTCCCTTTCCTTAAACGTAAGCGGCTGATTCAGAACACGCCCACATCCACCATCCGTGGCGCGGCGCTGGGAGCAGTAGAAGTAAGCGGCACGGTAGTGGGGCCGTACACTCTGATCTCGCCCCTTTCCGGGTCAGACTGCTTCTACTACCACGCCGTGGCGCGCAGCACCGGAGAAGACGAGAAAAAAGTGGCGGAGGAAGTCCTGTATGCTCCCTTCTTCGTCGATGACGGAACCGGACGCTTGATGGTGGATCCGCGCGGCGCCGAGATGGAACTTCGACCGTCCGTGGATGAGGAATATTCGCCTTCGACGGGCGACGCGTTTACGCGACATTTTCTGGTGCGCCGCGGACTTTCCAGTGGCGCGCCGGCGAAACTCCAGGAGTCCTGCATCCGCCCCGGCGACCATTTGTTCGTCCTCGCCACTCTCCGAGAAAACCCGGGAGTCGAAAGTGCCGCTGACGGTTTGGCCGGTCACGCTGTCCAGGGAGGCCAAGGATTCCTGAGCGCCGCCGCAGCCGACCTGCAGCGGCGGGCAGCGATCGAAGCCATGTTGCCTTCCGGTAGTGCGGTCCCGCCCATTCCGAAAACTCCTCCGGTCGAAACCGACGCATTCGACCTCAATCCCCCGGTGGTGCTGATGAAGAGCACATCGGGAGAGCCGTTCTTCATTTCCTGGCGCCGCCAGCACGATGTAGTGCAAGAGTTGGCGGTGCGGTCTGCTCTCTACATCTGGGGCGGCCCGGTTCTTGCCCTGGCTGGTCTGTGGCTGCTGGTGAGCCGCTTGCTTGGACACTAATCAAGTCTGCTTGGAATCACCCCGGTGAGGAGCACGGGCGAGGCCCACCCGCGCTCCATTTGACTCAGGATGAAACCTCTTGACAGCAGGTCACCGTGTGGCTAATCTAATGGCGAACAAAAAGCGAATATGTCATGGCTACCCTTCCTCTCCTGCCCGGCACCGGACCCAAGCTGATCGGCATCGCCCGTCTGGCTGCCGAGGGCGAATTGCTGCGCCTTGGGCACGAGGTCGAGTACTTCACCCTGCCGGTGCGTTCCCTGCTCAATCGCTGCACCGGTGTGCGCATGCCGTTTACCTGGACCATCAATCCCTACCGCGGCTGCGAATTTGCCTGCAAGTATTGCTATGCCCGCTACACTCACGAATTCATGGAGATGCGCGACGGAGTGGATTTCGAGCAGAAGATCTACGTCAAGCAGCACGCCGCCGATTTACTGCGCCAGGAGTTGCGCCGGGTAAAGCCGGGAGAGCAGATCGCGCTCGGGACCGCTACTGATCCATATCAGCCGGCAGAACGGCGTTTCGAAGTAACCCGCGCCATTCTGGAAGAATTCGCCCGACATCAGGGACTCGATCTGGGCATTGTCACCAAGGGCAACCTGATTCTCCGCGACCTGGATGTGCTAAAGCAGATTGCACGAAGCAACCGGCTCGCGGTGAGCGTCACGATTACGACTCTGAACATAAACCTGGCCCGCATCCTTGAGCCGCGTGCGCCCCGGCCCGATCTGCGAATGGAGACGGTTCGCCAACTGAACCAGGCGGGGATCGAAGCCGGTGTAAGTTGTGCACCTGTGATTCCAGGCATCACGGACTCGCTCCGCAACCTGGAAGCTTTGGTTCGCGCGACTGCCGAAGCGGACGGAAAACATATCTTTGCCGATCCCTTATTTCTGAAACCCTGTTCTGCGGCCGTCTTCATGCCCTTTCTCGAAAAAGAGTTTCCCCAGCTTGCAGCCGGCTACCGGCAGCGTTACAAAGATCGCGCCTTCCTGCCCAACACCTACGGAAAGCGGATTTCGCAATTGATGACAACTCTGCGGCAGAAGTATGGGATTCGGCATCGCGACCGCGAAGGGCATCAATCCCAAACCACGGCCAGCGAGCCGCAGCTGAGTCTTTTCTGAGGAGTCCGCTCCAGCGCTCCCCCAAAACCTGTCATCCCGAGCGCAGCCAAACGATTCGCTCGCGAATCGTTCGGCGGAGTCGAGGGACCCGGCGTGGTCGGCAGCGCCGCAGGCGTTTGTGACATTGGAAAAGACTTCGACCTTGACCTTCGTAGCGCCGGAGTTTCGCCGGCTGTCGGGCGGGCATCCTGCCCGCCCCCCTGGCAAGGCTTGTCCTGAGCGCAGTCGAAGGATGCCCCGCACCAGCCGGCAGGATGTCGGCGCTACATAAGTCTGGATTGATTCGCCAAGTCGCCGAAGCGCTAAGGCGCCAAAGGCGTCTCCCCGCCTGCGCACTTCAACCCTTCGCGGGCGGGGGCGCCCGCGCCACACGTGCGCCGCTCGACTATAATTTGGGCTCGACTAATGCCATCCTCCCCCTCACGACCCGCAGAACCAGCATCCCCAGGCGTGAAAGCCCAGCTCAACCAGTTCTGGCAGCGGGTGACCAACGGACTTGAACTCAACCAGCTGTGGACCCAGTTCCACACCGACGCGCGCGCCAGTTTCCGGCTCTACCAGCGCGACTACGGGGCTCGGCGGCGACAGGAGACCCAGCCCAGCAGCGTCTTCCACACGGTGCTCGAATTTCTCTGGGCGATTCTGGAAAAGCTGAGTCCGGCGCGGCGCATCCTCCTGCTGTTAGGGATCGTGTTCCTGATTTTTCCCAGCGGGGGGTTCAGCCACCCGGGAAAATCAGGCGAAGTGGAGGTGGTCGAATTCAATTTTCACTTCTACGGCGGGCTCGTGCTGTTCGTCCTGCTGATGCTCGAGGTCTCCGACCGGGTGGTCATGAAGCGTGATCTGGAAATCGCGCGCGACATCCAAAGCTGGCTCCTGCCTTCAACTCCGCCCCATTTGCCTGGGCTGGCGATTGCCTTTGCAACCCGGCCCGCGAATACCGTGGCCGGAGATTATTACGACGTCTTTCCCCGCCCAGCGACGGCTTCCGGCGAAACCCGTTTCCTTCTGGCGGTGGCCGACGTAGCCGGAAAGAGCATACCCGCGGCTTTATTGATGGCTACATTCCAGGCCAGTCTCAAGACCCTCTCCGCCATTCCTTGCTCGCTACCCGAACTCGTCATGGGGATGAACCGTTACGCCTGCACCAACAGCCAGGGTGGGCTGCGCTTCACCACCGCATTTCTGGCAGAGTTTGATCCCGTCAGCCGGACCCTCACCTACATTAATGCCGGACACAACACGCCCATTCTTCGACGCAGCACCGGCGCCGTGGAACGATTGACGGTAGGTGGACTGCCGCTCGGAATCCGGGCAGAAGCTGTCTATGAAAGCGATAACCTGGTCTTACAGGAGGGCGACTGGTTGGTGATCTTCACCGACGGCCTGGTGGAAGCCCTGAATCAGCGGGAAGAGGAGTATGGCGAACCGCGTCTCCTGGAAGTGCTGAATACAGGCGCGGCTACTGCTCCCGCTGAGATGCTGCGTCGCATGATGAGCGATGTGGATGTGTTCGTGGGAGCAACACCGCAGCACGATGACATTACGTGTCTGCTGGTGAAGGTGGGCTCGATAGTTCCCTCAGCTTGAACCTTACCCAACTCCGAGGTCATCCCGAGAGACGTCAGTCTCGAGGGACCTGGCGTGCATACCGCCACTGCTGGCCAGTCGCATATATGCTCGACGCCGGGTGCTTCGCAAGCTCAGCATGACGCCTTGAATTGGAGCCTGGGCGTAAGTGACGGTGACAAACTCTCTACCTTCTTTTGCGCCGTGCGAAGAGTAAACCGAGCCCCGCGCCCAGCAACAACGTGCCCAACAGTTTTTTCTTGTCTCCCACGGCGACGAAGCGAGTTCCCTGCGGGCCCACCTCGAAAACTCCAACCGGGAGAGCTCCGACTCCGCCGCCTCCCCCGCCACCCTCGCCGCGCGCGGTCTTGATCTCCAGTCCGCCGCTGCCGGTGCCGCCGCCAAAACCATAGGCGATCTTGGCCACCGGAATAATGGTTTTGTCGCCCGCGATGATCGGTTCTCCGAAAACGCTAGTGACCTGGGCGCGGGTGGAAAGGCTTTCGTGCAATGATTGCAACAACGTCAAACTGCTCATAAGCAACTCCTCATTCAGAGTAGCGCCGGCGACCCGCCCGGCTGCCCGGAGCGCATCCTTCGACTGCGCTCATGACAAGCCCTGCCCTCCGCTGCGAGGGCGAGACGCCCTCGCGACAGCCGGCAAGATGCCGGCGCTACAAGTTCATGGCTGCGGCATACATTCTATGAAATGCATGCACTCCCGTCTCCTGCTTGATGCTGTAACGCCCGTGCTGGTAGCTTCGCGAGTGCAGATTCTTCTGCACGGCCTCGCAAATCCCCACATCTTCCACCTGAATCTGATCGCTGAACTCAACTGACGCTTTGGCTGCGGCACTGCCCAGATCCTTCTCCGGCAGATACCATTCGAAGATCGCCAGGGAGCCGTCGGGTGAAACCGGGAGCACGATGTTCAGTGAGACGTTGTCGGGGTAACAATTGAGCATCCAGTTGGGAAAGATCCAGAAATAGTCGGTAGTCAGGTCTGGGGCCGCTTCCTGGTAACGACGTGGGGTGGCGTCTCCCGGCTGGGCGCCGCGAATAGGGCTGAACTGGCGCACATGTCGAGCGTAAGGCTCGACCGTATAAGCGTTGTAATCCAGCTCCCGGTTTAGTCCCGGATGGACGCTGGGCAAGTGGTAGCCTTCCAGATAATTGTCCACATAGGTCTTCCAATTGCATTTCATGTCGTAAGTGCGTCGTTCGAAAAGC
Organism: Terriglobia bacterium; assembly: GCA_963758435.1. GTDB lineage: Bacteria > Acidobacteriota > Terriglobia > Terriglobales > Acidobacteriaceae > JAIQFF01. The sequence continues at coordinate 736,577 of CAVWVN010000004.1, forward strand.
TTCATGCCGGCAAAGCCAAAGCGCTGGGCTTGCTGAGGAAGCTGGCCCAAAGCATCCAGCAAGGGTCCAGCGTCAGGATCGAGGTTGACGAAAATCAGATTGGACCATTCTTCGGCCCGCACCGGAACCAGGGTGAATTCCCTGGGATCGAAGCCCGGCTGTCCTTCGAACTCCGGGGCGCTGATGAGGGCTCCATCAAGTCCGTAGGTCCAGCCGTGATAGCCGCAGCGAAAGAGCTTGCGTGATCCACATCCTTCGGCGGGAGGCCCGGCGCGGTGGCGGCAAACGTTATAAAAGCCGCGCAGCTCGCCCTCGGCGCCGCGCACCAGCAGCAGGGGCTCGCCGTAAAGTTCAGCGGTAAAGAAGTCACCGGGCTTCAGCAATTGCTCGCGATGCCCCACTACCTGCCAGGTGCGCCCAAAGATGCGCTCCCTTTCCTGCCCGTACACCTCGGGGTGGGTGTAGAAACGCGCCGGAATCGACCAGGCTCGGGAGATGTCGGAATCAATCTGAAGGGCTGGTGGTTGGGGCATGCCGGACTATTCTACGTCAGGGGTCTGGCGTCGGACCTCAGACATCAGCTCCGAAAAGGGATCGAGGGAAACGCTTGCCGCCGTTGGCGCCGCAATCGCGGCCTGTGATGTCCCGAGGGATGAAAACTTTTGCACTCTGAGCCCGTATCGACTAACCCCATCCACCACAACATCTTTCATGGTAACCAGTTACCACGTCGATATCTGGCAATCAAAATGCCAATGGAGAGCCGGCGTACAAGTCTGGACTGGAGATTTCCTTGTTCTCGCAACAGGTTCTCGTCGCACTCGATACGGGTCATGGCGTGATCTACGCTCCGGCTTCGGGTTGGGACCGCGTTTACCTGATGTGGACATTCCGAAACTTTCACAGCCTTCCCCAAAATGTTCTGAACCAGCGACAGCAGCAACTGATCGGATCCTTGCATCGCGAAGCCGCCAATCACTCCGCGCACGAACTGCACAATACGGATGTCATCGGCAGAGTAGAGGACTTCGACCCATCGACGCTTTCAGCCCTCCCCACTTCTACAAAAGCGCAAAAGTTGGATGCTGCCGGATCTGCCGACCAGGGGCAACCGTTCTATACGCGATTCGCCCATAATGGAATGACTCTGCGAGTCGCGGCGGCAACGCTGGTTGCCATCATCGCCATATTGGCCTGGCGCGAACTGGGAGCTCAACCGATCTCCGACTCAGCATCGAGAGCGATGGCAGCCGTTGCCCACGTGAGCGACGAAGCCAGCGCGATCGCGAAAGATTTTGGCTCGGCCACCGACGAACCGCCATCTATCGCTCTTGTCGCACCGCCCTCCCCTGTTCCAATCGCCGCCACGAGTCCGATCACGGGAGCGGTAAGCAGCGTGATTGCGCCAACGGAAACCAGCGCGCAGCCGTCAGCTAAAATCCCTGGTGTCCGCGGCAAACGCGAAGCGACCAGCCTGGTGGCCAGCGTTGATCAGCCAGTCGCGCCTTCAAGGGCTGCAGACCAGGGCGCAGCCGATCAGCCCCGACTGCGCATATCTGGGTGTCCCCGGAAGCTCGTGTACCCGGTCTGTCCTCGGACCGACGCTCGTGGCAAGGTTTCTCTTCAGGCAGTGGTAGGCGACGATGGGAAGGTGAACCGGGTCCAGGTCCTGACCGGAGATCGGGTGCTGGCCGCAGCTGCGATCGAAGCGGTGCGGCAGTGGCGCTACGAACCTTTTTCCAGCGCTGTCCAGGGACTGGAACGCGAAACCGACATCACCGTCTCTTTCATTTCGGACCAGGTTGTGGCCGTTAGCTTTCCCAACTCCGGGTCAGTTTCCCGATAGCAGTCTTCGTCTCCCACCTACCCCACCCGTTCACATACCAGCCACACGTGGCAGCTCTTGTGCATGAGTCCGGGCTCGAAGCCCGTGACCAGGCTTTTTTTTACCTTGAATCCATTTTGCAGCAAAACATGTTGCCACTCAGTCACCGTCTTGAACTCGAAGGGCATATTCATTTCCGGAATTCCCTGAGCAATCGCGTTGGCGAAAAAATCAATCAACGCCAGCACCTGGCGCTGTGTATCGAGCGTCATGGCGGTAAACGTTCTAAGCAATGGCTGTGTCCGTAGACTCTCCGCCAGGCCTTCACCATGGTCCGGTAAGCCGTAGCTGTCCTCTTTGATCAGGGCGTAACGGCAGATCTTCCTCAGCCGCTGGATCACACCTGGCAAGTCATCCGGATTGATGTGATGGAGCACGGCCAGCACCAGCACCACGTCCACACTATCGTCCGGAAACGCAATGTCCGTCGGCGACGCCATCTGGACGAACGGCAGATGCCGGGCCTCCTTGTAGCGGTAGTCGAGCACGTCAGTGGTGAAGACTTCGTACCCTCCCCGGGCCAGCCGGGTGGCGAGATAGCCGCTGCCGCAGCCGTAGTCCAACACCCGATTGCCCGGCAACAACGATTGCAGCCTCTGAAAATCAGCCTCCGGCTTGGCTTGCGTTTTGTACTGGTGGTAAATCCGGTTAAACCAGAACGAGGGATCGGATTTTCTAAAAGTGTCCTGCAGGAGGGCTGTCGTCACTTTGACAAGCCCGTCCGGATCAACTCCGTCGCCCTGGCTGCGCGAGAGTTCTCCGAATGCGTGGTCCACCATTCCGCAAACTTCGTCACTGTAGGCGCCGAAGAATTCGAGGTAACCGGTCTTCACCGAGGCCTTCACGAATTCCACCACGGTCGGGTTTCGCAGAGCGCCGGCAACAATTCGTAGTGCGTGGTCTTGAGTCATAGCTGCTGGTTCGTGAAAGCCGGGACAGCGAAGACCTGCTCTTCCCGGGGTCGTGGGCATGGGATCCAGGCCTATAGAGCGCAGTCCGGTATAATAGCGCGATTCGTGAACCTGCCTCTCAGGTCCTGCGAGGGGGCGCTATTCCGCTCTCACTGAACACACGCGAAGTCGGGAAGGTCACCATCGTCCAGTGTCGCGGGCGCATCGCCGCCGGTGAAACTGAAATCCTCCACCTGCACGTCAACCAGCTTCTGCGTGATCGTAGCGACATCGCGCTGCATCTGGGTGAAGTTGCTTTCATCGACAGCAGCGGACTGGGAACTCTGGTACGGTTGCTGACCAGCACACGCCGCGCCGGTGGCGATTTGAAGTTGTGCCAGCTTCCGGACATCGTTCACAAAGTCTTGAAGATGACCAGTCTGATCACCCTGTTTGACACGTTTGCGTCGGAGGAAGATGCCATACTCTCCTTTTACCGGCGACAGGCAGTGCCGGCGTTGACTGCGCAATCCGGCCTCACCGTATTGTGTGTGGACCAATCCGCCGATGTGCTGGCCTACCTGCGCGAATTGCTGGTCCGCGCCGGCTACAACGTGCTTACGAATAGTAATCTCCGGGACGCGTTGATCCTGCTGCGAGCGACTCGGCCCGGCCTGACCATCCTGGGCCCCAACCTGAAAGCATCGCCTGCAACCGAGGAGGCCTTTCGACACGCGAGCGCGGCGTCACCTCTGCTCGAACTGGGAGAAGAATTTTCCACCCTGGAAGCCGGCCAGGCCGCAGCGGGACTTATGGAAAAAATCCGCGCCCTACGCAGTCCAGGCACGCCCCAACCTCTTCCCTGACCCAGCTCATTTTTTGATCAGATTGGTATGGCTGGCCACGCACTGCCACTTATTGTTCTGGTAAAGCCAGGTATCGGTGAAGCGTCCGTAGTGATCGAATGGCTGACGCTTGTAGGTTCCCTTGGAGTGATAAGTGCCGACCACAATAGCCGCGTTGGTATAGGAAATCACCCGGGCGTCGTCATTGGCGATGAGGCTGGCGCGGTAGTCCGGGTCCTTTAGATCAGCCAGAAACTCCGCTTTGTTCATGACCGTGCCGTCGTAGTCGGTGTAAACGAAGCCGTCGGATACCAGGTCGCTGACGGCCCTGGCGTCATGGTGAAGTTGCGCCTGGTTCCAGGCATTCTCCAGCGCGATCAGCCGGCTGGCGTCGGCGGAGACGTCGTTGGCCCCGCCTCGTGTCACCAGCAATCCGCTCAACAGTAGAAACTGGAATATGAGACTTCTCTTCGCCATGTGCCCCCCATTTTCGCCAAGGCGATCATCCGTGGACGAACCCCGAGCGCGCTCTCTTGCCATCAGAAATAACCATCTCTCATCGGTCAAGTAGCAGGGGTTGCACACCGGCGGCCATGTCGCGGAGGATTGGTTCTGTGAGGTATGAGTTCGCTGAAGAAAATTTCCAGACGCGGCCCGGTCCGCCTTCAGCTGCGAACTATTGGACGGTAAGCGTGAAGGGCACAGAATGCGCGATAATTCCGCTGGTTGCGGTCACAGTCACGACCGAGCTACCTGCGGGCGTTCCCGGGTCCTGGTTGTGGCTGCCACCTCCGCTACTGCCCCCGCCACAACCCGCAATCGTGATCAGGAGCGCGAATGCCATCAGCACCAGGAGCGTGCGAGCGCCACGCCCGGGTTTCATCCTTCGTCGCGACGCGCCTCCCAGCAACAAGATCCCCGCGAACGAGGCCCCGAAACTGGTGAACCACCAGGCGGGACCCTCGAGCCTCGCGCTGTGCGCCGCCTTGGTGGAAATGGTAAGCGTGGTGGAACCGCTGCCCGTGATCGAAGCCGGACTAAAACTGCAGGTGCTTTCGCGTGGCAGGCCGGAGCACGACGTCGATGGGAAGTTGATGGTACCGGCGTAGCCGGGCTGACCGGTGACGGTGAGCGTGAGGGTCCCGCTGCCGCCTGGACTTGCAATGGTGACCGACGGCGCGTCCGCGGCGATGGCGAAATCGGATAGCACGTTCACCGCAATAGCAGGAGAAGTAGCGCCAGCATAGTTCGAATCCCCACTGTACTGGGCCGTGAGAGCGTCTTGGCCAACCGGCAGATCGGTCATCAAACTCGCCGTTCCCCCGGCCAGGGCCAGACTGCCATTTTGAATATTGGCGCTGCCATCGGTGCCGAAGAAGAGAACCGGGTTACCACTGTTGGCAATTACGGTCCCGTTCGAGCGGAAGGTCACCGTGCCCGTGGGCCTCAGGCCAGCGCTGCTGGTGCCGATGTTGGCTGTTAGGGTGACGATCCCGCCCGCCACCACGTTGCTGCTGCTCGATGTCATGGCAACGGTGGTCGGACCCGGAACAACCGTGATCGGCACCGGCGCTGAAGCGCTGAGATTGAAGCTGGGGTCTCCGAAGTACCTGGCAACCATCGAATGCTGACCCACGGGGATCGTGAAAATCCCTTGCGAAGTGGCCGCTGTACCTTCGCTGTTCAGGCTGTAGGGACCGGCAGCAAAAGCCGCATTGTCTATAAAAAAAGCAAAGCCCGTCGCCACTCCGTGGCCGGAGAGGCCCGAAACATCGGCTCGCAAATACGCAGGCGTGCCATAGGGCTGGCTGGTAAAGGGTATGAGATTGCCGGTCGGGTCAAAACCAAACACGGAAAAGGTCGTCGTACTAGCCTCCGGCGAAACCGTAATCGTAACCGGAGCGGAGTCGCTGGCCGCAAAGGTCCCATCGCCCCCATAGTGCGCATGAACGTCGTAAGTGCCGCCGGGCAAACCATTCCATGTGCTGGAGACGGCGCCGGCATTGAGCGTGAACGCAGTCGCGCCCTGTAGTGGGGTGGTCAGGTTGGTCAACAACGAGACATCTCCCGTCGGCACTCCGGGGCCACTGGTGGGCGCCACGGCGATGCTCACATTCGCATCGGCGCCGTGGGTGAAGGTGGCTGGACTCAGGGCCAGGGTGGTGGTTGTGGCCGTAAACGCGATTGAGCTCCACTGGTTCACCAGGTTCTGCACGTTTACCGACCCCAGCCCCGTGGCCAGATCATAGCCGACCGTACTCTTATACTTCGCACTGGAGCTTCCGAACCCAGCTTCCCCCGGAACAGCGTTGTTGCCCACGGTAATGTCGTTGAAAATGCAAGTGACGGCGGGAAGGGCTGTGGTCTTCGATGCGTTGCACTGGGCGAAATTCTCCGCCGCAGCCAGGCGATAGAGGACGTAGTTGGCCTGGCCCTGGCGCGAGCCGGTCTTCTGGTTGACCAGCGCCATGATGCCGGCAAACGAAGGGGCGGAGGCGGAAGTGCCAAAAACCGTGGCCACGAAGCCGGTCTGACAGGAACCCTCGTAGCACAAAAGGTACGGATCGTGACCGGCGGCGGAGAGCGAGACATCAGGCAGATCGCGCGCTCCATCAGCGGGGATCCCGGTTACACCGGACTGCCATGAAGGTTTGCTGAAAATTGTGCTGGCTCCGCCGCCACCGGCGAGAATATTCGCGTTGGCATTGCACTGGGCCGAGGTGCAACTCTGATTCCAGACATTTTCCGGAATATACGATTTCACCGACAGGCCGTCGGAGCCGTTGGCCGTCTTCCAGTAAGTGCTGCCTTGTCCGTTCTCGTTGAACTGAGTGCCCCCTACCGCAACATTGAAGGGAGTTGAAGCGAGCACACTGACCGAGATCGGTCCCGTTGCTACGGTCTCATTTTGGTTGTCGCAACCTTCGGCACCGGAGTCGCCACTCGACAGTATGTAAGTGATGCCCTGGGCGGCCGCCTGCTCCGCCATCGCCGAAATGGCCTGCGCCTCGGCGTCGGGAACTCTGCTTTCGCAGCCTCCGAAGCTCTCAGTCATCACCGGGGCCAGATTGTTGTCGATGATGTAGCTTTCCGACAGGAAAATGCCGTCCGTGGCGTTGGTTCCGGCAGAGACTACAAAATCCACCTGCGCATTGGGCGCCATAACCGCAGCCCAGGAAGCATCCAAAGTTGCCTCTGCTTCTTCTCCTCCTCCCAGGTCGCCCGGGTCAGGTCCATTGCTGATGATGTTCAGGATGCCACCAAAGCCCCCGAAAATATTTCGGAAGTCGTACACATCCTGCCCCCCGCTATACAGGTTGCTGCGCGCGACTACCGCGATGGTCTGTCCCTGCCCATTGATTCCGTTTGAGAGGGTTAGTGTGGCGTTGTAAATCACTCGATAATCTGCGGGGCCCAGGGCGTGTGTCCCATCTGAAAATGTGACCTGCGGCTGCCCTCCCGGGTTGGTGGTGAGGCGTCCCCTTTCCGGGGAAAGGCCGAGTTGAGGCTTCTTGTAGAAATTGTGCAGCGAATTCACGCCTGCCACGACCGGCGCCAGCGCATCCGGTATTTCGGGGTTGCTGGAATTTGCCCAGTGGGCCTTGCCCTGAACGATGTATTTCTGGATCGGAGTGTGGAAGGCTTCCTGCACCTGGGCCGCGGTGCCCGAGAACTCAATCAGGGTGCGGCCTTTGCTCACCTGCGCGACTTCGAAGCCGTGGTCCTGCAACCATGAAGTGACGGCTTGAATATCGAAGTCTGCGGGACCGAACTGTTGCCCGAACTGCTCCGGCGTTACCCACTTGTGATATTGGGACGAGGATTTGTCCTGTTGGTCATCGAGCAGCTTCAACAGCGCGGTTTCCTGCTCAGCACTGCGTTTGAGGACCAATAGCATACGGTCCATCGGCAGGTCCGGCGGAGCCCCGGCCACTTCAAACTGGGGCCGAGCCAGGGGATGGACGTTGCCCTTGAGCACAACCCGGTGGCGGTCGTCCACGGGCTCATGAACCAGCGGACGGATGTATCTTTGCTGCGCAACGGTCAACGTGGACAGGACGAAAACAAGCAGGGGGGCTGTCAATCGCAGACGAAAAGGGTCTATTGGCATACTTCTCCTGAGCAAACCTGCCAGCCGCCTGGAACGCCAACCAGGCCGCAATCGAGCAGAAGACGAGACCCCCTCGTCAACAACTCCCATCAGCCGCACAATCCGCTCGACACCATGCCCGAGAAGACAACCGGGATGAATGGGTCGATCGTGGCCGCACATCATAACCCAGGCGGTCGAAATGTAAAGTGAGAGGTTTGATCCGAGGCTGACACTCGCTGCACCCTCAAGGCGGAGGACTCGGGTCAGAGCAAATACTGGACATACACGACGGAAAAAAGGCCCCCAAAATTAAGAAGCGCCCCTAACTCTCGCGAGTCATGGGACGCCCGAACAGCCCTCCCCCAGGTCTGCTCACGTAAGAAGGTACGTCTCTCCCGAAAAAGTGTAAATTCCACCTTCGTGCCAACCTTGTGGCACGAACAGGCCATATGGAAAACCGCGTGGGGACAGCCGCCCCCGGCTGTCCGGCGGAGCAAAGCTCCGCTACTCTGGCGTGGCAACGCAGGGTGGAGCCAACCCGTTATTCCAGCCATGCCAGAACACTGTCGAGCTGCGCTCGACCGGACAGCCGGGGGCGGCTGTCCCCACGTGGCTGTTGCTTGGCCATCCAGCAGCCAGAAGCTAGCAGCCAGAAACCCGCCCGAGTAAGCCCCCCGGTCGGGTTACTCCCGTAATCTTCAGCAGGGGGATTGGCGTTGACCGTGGCAGCCTAAGTACTTACATTCGCCACAGGGGGTCGTAATGAAGGATATTCACGAGGTTTTACGCCGTAAGCAGGCGAAGTACGCCCAGCTCACCAAGCAGATCGAGGCCTTGCAGCAGGCGGCCGAAAAACTGCGCGAAGTCGCCCCTCTGCTGGCCGAAAGTGAAGAGGAAGAAAGCAGCGTTTTGGCCGAGGCGGAGGAGCAGGGTAACAGCATGGCAGCCCGGGCCGGGTCATCGCCTGCGGGCGGTGCGGCCTCCGCTCCCAAGCCGGCGCCACGCGCTCCGCGCTGGCCCTAATCCGGCAAGAGTCGAGTTGGGGCACAAGGCCCGCATATGACATTTCAGTCTCTTCTGGTTTGCAAAGACGAACAGACGACGGCCGTGCTCACGCCCGTCCTGGCCGGTTTCGGCCTGGGCGTGCAGTGCTGCGGCTATCCTGACGCTCTCTGCCGCCTGACCGAGCAGAAATTCGATGCCGTGATCGTCGACTACGACGATCCGCACAGCGCCGCACTGGTCCTGCAAAATGCCTATCAGTCTTCGGCACCGCATAAGACCGTCACGGTGGCCCTGCTGGGCGACAAAACCAAGGTGCGCCATGTTTTCGGAGCGGGCGCAAATTTCGTTCTCTATAAGCCCATTTCGCACCCGCAGGCGGAAGCCAGTCTGCGCGCTGCCATGGCCCTGATGAAGCGTGAACGCCGGCGCTCTTTCCGGGTTCCAGTGCAGCTTCCGGTGCGACTGCGGGTTGAAAACGGCGCGGAGATGGAAGGCATCCTGCTCGACCTGAGTGAGGACGGCCTGGATGTGCTGGCGGCGCAGCCGTTGTGCCCTTCGGCGGTCATCACGGCTCATTTCGTACTTCCCGATCAGGGCACCGAAATGGATATCCGCGGTGAAGTGGCCTGGGCGAATCCCAACGGCGAATCGGGTGTGCGCTACATCGATCTCGCGGACAATTTGCGGCAGACTCTAAAAGCCTGGGTGGTCACCAGCGCCGCGGAACTTCTTCCCGAGGATCCCGAGCCGGTTTCGGAGTGCAAGCTCACCGATCTCAGCCTGGGCGGCTGCTACGTTGAAACCGAGTCGCCCTTTCCGGAACGCTCCGGCATCGTACTCTGCCTGAAGGCTGAGGACCTGGAAGTCCAGGCCGAAGGCATGGTTCGGGTGATGCATCCGGAATTCGGCATGGGTATCCAGTTTGCCTCGGGGACCGCGGAACAGCGCGAACACGTGGGTTCATTCATCAATTTCCTCACCAGCCGCCCGGGTACGCTCCCGCAGTTGCTCATCACGCCCCGCGCGCTGGCCGCCGTCAATGACCAGGATTACCGTCGCAGCAAGGCCTCCGACGAGCCCGAAGATCTGTTGCTCGGTCTGTTGACCCGCGGCGACTCTCTCAGCCAGGAAGACTTCCTCCAGGAACTCCGCCAACAACGCAGCTCCGAAGAAGTGGCCTCCTCGTAGTTTTGTCGAACCTGCTCCGACGTTGTCAGCAAACCGCGTGGGGACAGCCGCCCTCGGCCGTGCGGGCGAGCGGAGCTCGCCTGTTTGGCCCTCTCCCATTTTGAAACTTGGGTCGGATTTCCTGGTCGAGTCTGCCCGAATCATCCCTAGAATCTACAGCTGCGGAGCTGCGCTCCGCCGGACAGCCGAGGGCGGCTGTCCCCACGTGATTTCTGGTCCTGCCGTCATGCCGAAGGCTTTCTATCGTCGCCAGCTTCCGCACCTGCAGCGCGACTCTAAGCCTCACTTCCTGACGTTCTGTACCTACCAAAACTGGATCCTCCCGGAGGGCCTCCGCGACGTCGTGCTGGATTGCTGTCTGCACGACGACGGCAAGAGCATCGATCTGCGTGCAGTCGTGGTCATGCCGGACCACGTGCATATGATCTTCACGCCTCTGGTGGACCGTGAAGCCGCGGAGGTCTTCTCGCTTGCGAAGATCACAAACTCGATCAAAGGCGCTTCTGCCCACAAGATCAACCGGGCGTTGGGAAGGACAGGGCACGTCTGGCAGGCCGAATCTTTCGACCATGTGGTTAGGTCATCGGAGAGCCTGGATCAGAAAATACAATATGTGATCGACAATCCGGTACGCAGCGGGCTAGTGGCTGAGTCGCGGGACTACCCGTGGCTGTGGCATAGGCCATTCGCCAACCCTTATTCTTCTCTCCACTGAAACCGCGTGGGGACGGCCGCCCTCGGCTGTCCGGGCGAGCGGAGCTCGCCTAAATGTTCTGTCCCACTTTGAAACCTGGTCGGCTTTCAAGGCCCGTGCCGTCAAGGCCATCGTCAAAAATCAAAACACCTGCGGAGCTGCGCTCCGCCGAACAGCCGAGGGCGGCTGTCCCCACGTGGGTAACGTTCAGTGGCCCTGCATGAATCTCTTTGGACGACGACATCCGGGCAATCAAAAAGGGCCTGCAATGCGGCTGGCATCCAGACCCCAGTGCCCTCTCGGGATTGCTCCACCCTGTGCCTTCAAACTTAACGTGGAAATCCCGAAGAAATATTTCCGCCAGATTAATTAGTTGTCAAAATCCCGAGACATCCTCTCAGCCGCCGCGGCTCCTGATTGGGTCGCCAAATGAATTTGCCCATTCCCGTCTATTTAAGCAACAATCTGTTTCGTGCCAACCAGGGAACCGCTTGAACCTGTCTCCGCAGCAGCGTCACCGGAAGGCGCATCTGGCGGCTCCCTTTCCGGCGCTCCCGTCCTGATCATCATGCTGGCAGCATTCGCTGTAATGCTGCCCACGTTCTTTCTTGGAATCCCGTCCGGCCACGACTTCGAATTTCACGTCAACTCCTGGATGGAAGTCCTTGGCCAGTGGAGGCTCGGCATTCTGTATCCGCGATGGGCGGCGCTGGCGCACTTTGGATACGGCGAGGCGCGCTTCATTTTCTATCCTCCGACATCATGGATGCTCGGAGCAGCATTGGGTTCGTTTCTGCCCTGGAAGATCGTGCCCGGGGTTTACGAATGGATCGGGCTTACGTTCTCCGGATGCTCGATGTTCCTGCTGGCACGACGCTATCTGGGGCGGTCGGACGCGATCTTTGCCGCCGCCTTGTACGCCGCCAACCCATACCACATTGTCATCGTGTACTGGCGCAGCGCCAGTGCTGAGCTACTTGCCGGCGCGATTCTGCCTCTGCTCCTGCTCGCCATCCTGCGCTTCGAGAAATTCGAAAGCAAGGCCACCCTTGCCCTGGGGCTGATCGTGGCCGCGGCCTGGCTGACGAACATCCCGTCCGCAGTGATGTTGACGTACTCGCTGGCGTTGTTGCTGATCGTTGCCGCTGTGATGCGCCGTTCCTTCCGGCCCCTTGTGGTCGGGGCGGTGGCATTTTTGCTCGGTCTAGCGCTGGCCGGGTTTTACGTAGTGCCCGTTTTGTACGAGCAGGGGTGGGTGGAGATCGCGCAAGTCTTATCACCCGGGGTCCGGCCGCAGGACAATTTTCTGTTCACATCCCTCAACTATCCCGATCATGATCGGTTCAATCTTTTGATCTCCCTGCTTTCCACCGCCGAGATCATTCTTCTTGGTATCGGTTGCTTTCTGTCGCGTTCCTGGCGTACTCGCGCTCCGCAGTTTTGGTGGATGATTTCGGTCTGGTCAGCCGCCTGCGCCCTTCTTCTCTCTTCCGCAAGTTTTTTGCTCTATCGCTTTCTCCCCGAGCTGCGTTATGTCCAGCTGCCGCTGCGCTGGTTGTTGTGCCTGAATGTCGGTTTCGCCCTGCTGGTCACCATAGCGTACCCGCGCTGGTTGGTTCGTCCTCTGGCCTGTCTGGTCATGCTTGCGGTTTTGGCGTTTGTCTGGCATCGCGTCCAGCCTCCCTGGTGGGACGATGCCGGCGACGTGGCTGAGATGCTGGACAATCAACAGAACGGCACCGGCTATGAAGGCATCGACGAGTACGTTCCCAAACTCGCCGACGTGTACGAAATCAAGCATGATGCGCGCCGCGTGACCTTCGAAGGCGAAGGCAGGGCACGCATCCGCATAACCGAGTGGGGACCCGAGTCCAAGTCGTTCAGCGCGGATGTGAGCCAGCCCGGCAAGCTGGTGCTGAAGCTGTTTAACTATCCGGCCTGGAAGGTGACGGTGAACCATCGTCCAGTCACAACCGGGACCCTCGAGATCACCGGCCAAATGGTCATTCCGGCAGAGGCGGGGGACAATCAGGTCCAAATCTCCTTCGCTCGAACTCGCGACCGGCAAATTGGCGGGATGATTTCGCTGGCCACCGTTATCCTGATCCTCGTTGTCGTGCTCTACTACCGCCGAAAACTTGCGCTATGATTCCCGTCCTCATCGCCACTTCGAACCCGGGCAAGCTTCGCGACTTCGCCGGGGCCGCGAATCCCCTGGGCGTCACCATCGAGCCTCTGCCGAATTTTGCGTCCATTCCAAGTGCGGTCGAGGATGGCCACACTTTCGAGGCCAACGCTCGCAAGAAGGCCGAGTACTACAGCAAGTACGCCCCGGGAGAGATCATTCTGGCCGACGATTCCGGCCTTGAGGTGGACGCGCTGGGCGGAGCTCCCGGGGTCCACTCCGCGCGCTATGCCGCCGACCAACCTCATCTAGTGGGAAATAACACTGACGACCAGGCCAACAATGCCCGCCTGATTCGGGAGCTCAGAAAAATTCCACCCGAACAACGCAGCGCCAGGTTCGTATGCGTGATTGCGGTCGCCCGCGACGGCACAGTCCTCAATGTATTTCGCGGACAGGCCGAGGGTTTGCTCCTCGACTCTCCCCGCGGCTCGGGTGGATTCGGATACGACCCCCTCTTCTATTTTCCTTCCATTCAAAAGACCTTTGCGGAACTGACGCCTGAAGAGAAAGCGCAATACAGCCATCGTGGCGCCGCCTTTCACCTATTCCTCAACTGGTACCTCGCTAAAAGCTAAGAACCGGGGAACTGGTTTCCTTGACTTCCCTTCTCCTTCACCAAGATAATAAAAAGTTCTCCAGTCATCTTTGGCAGCATAAGGGGTCCAGTGGCGACAACCGCCAGTCCTGCAAGTCCGGTAAACACTCACGAAGGCGTGCCTCCGTTGCGCGCCGGTCAGGGACATTCGTTCCTGCTGCGCAAGCTTCACTCTCTGAGTGGCATCATTCCCGTAGGCGCCTTTCTGGTCGAGCATTTCGTCTCCAACGCATTCGCAACCCGCGGTCCCGGCGCTTACGCCAAGCAAGTCGAATTGCTGTCCAGCTTTCCCTTTGTCTTCTACCTCGAGCTGTTCGGGATCTGGCTGCCGATTCTTTACCACGCGCTCTACGGCTTCTACATCTGGTATCGCGGCGAGAGCAACGTCGCCGACTATCCCTGGGCTGGCAACTGGATGTTCAACCTGCAGCGTTGGACCGGCGCCATCGCCTTCTGTTACATCGTGTGGCATACCTGGCACCTGCGCTTCAGCGGCGTGCACATCCTGACTCACCCCGACGCTGCTTTCGGCAAAGTACAGCTGGAATTTCAGCACACCTGGGCCATCGCGTTTTACGCGCTGGGAATTTTCTGCGCCTCCTGGCACTTCGCTTATGGACTCTGGCTGTTCGCCGCCAAGTGGGGAATCACCACCGGGGACGCCGCCAGGCGCCGGTTCGGCTACGTCTGCTTTTTTATCGGCTTGCTGTTTATCACGGTGGGGGCGCTTACCATGCGCTCGTTTTTGAATACGCCGCAGCAGCCGGTTGGTCCCGGGAGTGGCACGCACGATTCCTTTGCCGGTGCCATGACGCCCGAAAACAGATTGCGTCCGATAGGAAATCCAAACTAGATGGCATCAAATCCGAAAATCATAGTGATCGGCGGCGGCCTGGCCGGATTAGCGGCGGTCATCAAGATTGCCGAGAGCGGCGGAACCGTCGATCTGTTCTCTATCGTTCCGGTAAAGCGTTCGCACTCGGTCTGCGCCCAGGGCGGCATCAACGCCGCCAAAAACCTTAAAGGGGAAGGCGATTCCACCTGGCAGCACTTTGACGACACCGTCTACGGCGGAGATTTCCTGGCTAACCAGCCGCCGGTCAAGGCCATGTGCGAAGCGGCCCCCGGGATCATTGACCTGCTCGACCGCATGGGTGTGCCTTTCAATCGCACTCCCGAGGGTCTGCTCGACTTCCGCCGGTTCGGAGGCACGCTCTTCAATCGCACCGCCTTCGCCGGCGCTACTACCGGTCAGCAACTGCTCTACGCCCTCGACGAGCAGGTGCGGCGCTACGAAGCTGAAGGCAAGGTCCGCAAATTCGAACACTGGGAATTTCTCTCCGCAGTCCTCGATTCCAACCGAATTTGCCGCGGCATCTGTGCCATGGACTTGCGCTCCATGGAAGTTCGCACTTTCCCCGCCGACGCCATCATCATCGCCACCGGCGGCAATGGCGCCATTTTCGGCAAATCCACCAATTCCGTGGTGTGCACCGGTTCGGCGCAGTCGGCGCTCTACCAGCAGGGATGCTATTACGCCAACGGCGAGTTCATTCAGGTGCATCCCACGTGCATTCCTGGAGAAGACAAGCTGCGCCTGATGTCAGAGTCAGCGCGCGGAGAGGGCGGCCGCGTCTGGGTCCCGAAAACTTCCGGCGACAAGAGAGACCCGAAGGCCATCCCGGAAAAAGAGCGTTGGTATTTCCTGGAAGAGTGGTATCCGAAATACGGCAACCTGGTGCCCCGCGACATCGCCACCCGCGCCATCCATAAAGTGGTGTACGAGAACAATCTCGGCATCGACGGCAAGCCGATGGTCTATCTGGATCTCACCCACATCGACCGCAAGATTCTCGACCGCAAGCTGGAAGGCATCCTGGAAATTTATGAGAAGTTCGTGGGCGACGATCCCCGCGACACTCCCATGAAAATTTTCCCCGGCATGCACTACACCATGGGCGGCCTCTGGGTGGACTTCACGCAGGCCACGAACATCCCCGGAATTTTCGCCGCGGGCGAGTGCGAATATCAGTACCACGGCGCCAACCGGCTGGGAGCGAATTCGCTGGTCTCCTGCATCTTCGGCGGTTTTGTGGCCGGTCCCACTGCGGTGAACTATGCGCGCAACCTTAAGGCCGCACTCAGCAACGGCTTTTTCGATGCCGAGCGCAAGCGTCAGGAAGAAAATAACGCCATCATGATGAAATCGGACGGCACCGAGAACCCGTTCAAACTCTGGCGTGAACTGGGCGAACTGATGACGAAAAACTGTACCGTCATCCGTTACAACAAGAATCTCCAGGAAACCGACGCTCAACTGTGCCAACTGCTGGAGCGCTTCCGCCACATCAACCTGAGCGACCGTACGCAGTGGGCCAACACATCGATCGTCTTTGCGCGGCAGCTCTACAACATGCTGCAACTGGGCCGGGTGATCGCCCAGGGCGCGGCCATGCGCGACGAGTCGCGCGGCGCACATTACAAACCGGATTTCCCCGAGCGCGACGACAAGAACTGGCTGAAGACGACGAAAGCAACCTTCGCTCCGGACGCCGATGAGCCGAAATTCGAGTTCGAGCCGGTGGACGTTTCGTTGGTTCCGCCAAGGCCAAGGAGATACGACGCAGTGAAGTAAGCAACGCCCGCGTAGGGGCGGGCGCCCTCGCCCGCCCAGCCGAGCGAAGCTCGGCAGCATTTGGGTTCGAGGCAATCGGCACCTTGGCGAGCTTTGCTCGCCCGCCCGGACGAGGGCGTCCGGGCCTACGTGGTTTGAGCTAAAAGCACATGGCTAATTCCGAGACCGTACTCCTCAAGATCAAGCGCCAGCCGAACCCCAACGTCCGGCCCTACTGGGAGGAATTCGAGCTTCCCTGGCATCCGGGCATGAACGTGATCTCGTCGCTTATGGAGATCGCTGCCAATCCCGTCACCCGCGAGGGCAAAGCTACCACGCCTATCACTTACGACTCGAACTGCCTCGAGGAAGTCTGCGGCTCCTGCGCCATGCTGATCAACGGACGCGCCCGCATGGCTTGCTCTGCTCTGGTGGACAAGCTCGAACAGCCCATCCGGCTCGAGCCTTTTTCGAAATTCCCAGTGGTCCGCGATCTGGCCGTGGACCGCAGCGTGCTGTTCGAGAATCTCAAAGTGGTCAAGGCCTGGGTCCCCATTGACGGCAGCTACGACCTCGGCTCCGGCCCCCGCATGACCATGGAGGAACAGGAAGCCGCTTACCCGCTCTCCCGCTGCATTTCCTGCTGCTGTTGCATGGAAGCCTGTCCCCAGTTCAACGAGGACACCGGTTTCGTCGGGGCCGCTGCCATTTCCCAGGTGCGCCTGTTCAATACGCATCCCACTGGGGCTGCCCTCAAGCGCGAACGCCTTGCCGCTTTGATGGGGGACGGCGGCATTCAGGAATGCGGCTACGCCCAGAACTGCGTTGAGGTATGTCCCAAGGACATTCCCCTCACCCGCTCCATTGCTGAGGTGGGTGGCGATGTCATGAAACAGGCGATCGGTGACTTGTTCAGGAAGTGAACGCTCATCAGTAACCCCACTAAAGTGGTGTGTCGGGAAGTGTCATCATTCGACGTGGAATGTCATTCAGAAGTTGCCCAAAGCCGCGTGGGTAGGGCTTTTCGACCCGTAACTTCTTCTAAATTACTTACCCCCTGATTGGCATCGTGGTTGCTCCCACATAGTACGGTTGCCACGGGCGCGCCGTTAGCGCGAGTTAAGTAACCAAGGGTAACGCCCGGGGGCTCTTTCGAGAGCCGCCCGGGTTTAAAAAAAAGCACTTGTTTTTGTGCAGTCCCGGTTTAGAATACGCGCCTGTCTCAAGCGCCCTGAGATCTGGCAAGAAAAGTTAAAGGCCACTTCGTGAAACATAGGATTCAAAGCGCGACACTTCTCTTTTTGCTGGCCACTCTCTGTGCGCCTGCTTTTGCTTTGCACAGTTACGTTGCGCCGCGTCGCGCTCACCGGGTCCGTCGCGCACATCTTCGCCGGCTCCGCTGGAATCCCGTGTTCCGTCCTTCCCGCGAATCTCTGCTGCTGCAGAACCATGAGATCGACCGGATGGATTTGCCCCGGATTCAGGACGACGCTGAGCTGGAGCAACTGAAGGCCAGCGAAGACCTGGTTCCAATCGTTGCCGGCTCCACGCTCCGCTTCGATCCGCGCCTCGATCCTGACCGGCGCTACTGCCGTCCCTGGACGCGTGAATTTCTTGATGATCTGAGCACGGCGTATTACAAACGCTTTCATACTTCCATTCAGGTAAACTCGGCGGTCCGAACGGTGAAGGTGCAGAAGAAACTTCGCCGCCACAATCGCAATGCAGCGCCCGCCGAAGGCGAGATCGCTTCCTCTCATCTCGCAGGCGTCACGGTGGACATTCAGCGGCGGGGATTGAGTCGGGAACAGATCAAGTGGATGCAGGACTACATGCGGCCGCTGAAAGAGCAAGGCCTGATCGAGCCGGAAGAAGAACGCCGCCAGTGGGTGTTCCACGTGATGGTTTCCGGCCGCTACACCGACTGGCGCGAGTCCATGATGCTGGCCGGCGAGCAGCCGATCCCGCAAAGCACTGAAACCGCGGAACTGCCACTCCAGTAACGCTCACCCGTCTGATAGTCCTGAACCGAGTCTGACGCTTCGGCCATTCTCATTCCCATTCGATTGTCCCCGGAGGCTTCGACGTGACGTCGTACACCACCCGGTTCACACCCTTGACTTCATTGACAACCCGGCTGGAAATCGTTTTTAGCACCTCATGCGGCAAGGGTACCCAGTCAGCGGTCATGCCATCTTCAGAATGAACCGCGCGCACGGCGCAGGTGTAGGCGTAGGTGCGCTGGTCTCCCATGACGCCGACCGACATCACAGGAAGCAGGACGGCGAAACTTTGCCAGATCTTGGTGTAGAGACCGGCCTTCTTGATTTCAGTTACCACGATGTCATCGCATTCGCGCAGGATCTTCAGGCGCTCGGGCGTAACTTCGCCGAGAATTCGGACCGCGAGGCCGGGCCCCGGGAAGGGCTGACGTTGCAGCACATCTTCCGGCATGCCCAGGTCGCGGCCAATCTTTCGCACTTCATCCTTGAATAAGTCTTTCAGCGGCTCGATCAGTTTGAGCTTCATTTTGTCGGGCAAGCCACCGACGTTGTGGTGGGTCTTGATGGTCTGCGACGGACCGCGGACGGAGCGCGACTCGATGACATCAGGATAGAGCGTACCCTGCACCAACCACTCCACCTTACCCTCCGCCTGCTCGATGCGGTGGGCCTCGGCATCAAAGACCGCGATGAATTCATTTCCGATGATCTTGCGCTTGGTCTCCGGATCGGTCACGCCGGCAAGCTTGTCCAGGAAACGATCGGTGGCATCGACCGCGACCAGATGCAGGCCCAGTTTATCGCGCAGGCCCTGCTGGACTTTTTCGAACTCGTTCTTGCGCAGGACACCGTTGTTGACAAATACGCAAGTAAGGCGCGACGGGCCCGTGCCGTCACGCATGGCCCGGTCCACCAGGGTTGCGGCCACGGCGGAATCGACGCCGCCGGAGAGCGCACAGATGGCTCGTCCCGCGCCCACGGTCTGTCGCACCGAGGCCACGGTTGCATCAATGAAGTGCTGCGCGGTCCAGGTGGGTTGGGCACCGCAAATCCCGAGAGCGAAGTTGCGCAAAATGTCCGTGCCCGACTGGGTGTGGCGCACTTCCGGATGGAACTGGACCGCCCACATCTTTCTCTCGGGGGCCTCGATGGCGGCCACGGCGCTGGGGGAACTGGCCACCTGATGAAAACCAGCGGGCAGTTCAACCGCTTCGTCGCCGTGCGACATCCAGACGGAAAGCCTTGCGGGAAGGCCTTCGAAAAGGCGCGAGCCGCTTTGGATCTGGACGTCGGCATGACCGTACTCGCGCTTGTCGGCAGCCCGCACCTTGCCGCCCAGAGTGTGCACCATGAACTGCAGTCCGTAGCAGATACCCAGCACGGGCAAGCCCAGCTGGAGCACGCGCGGGTCAGCGGGAGGAGCATCAGCGTCGTACACCGATGAGGGGCCGCCAGAGAGAATTATCCCTGCCGGGGAGTAGCTGCGAATTTCTTCCAGCGTGGCAGTGCAAGGCAGCACCACCGAGAAAACGTTTTGTTCACGGATGCGGCGCGCGATGAGTTGCGAATACTGCGCCCCGAAATCGAGGACTACGATGGATTGGGTTTCCACGGACGAGTTTCTCAGATTGCGGGAGGCGTGTAAAGAGGCAACCTGATTGCCTGCAGAGATGGAGCGCCATCAGTTGATAGTTTCTAGTTCTCGGTTCTCAGAGTTTGGAGGCCGGGGATGTCGCTGAGAATATCGTCTTCCGATTGAGGCTGAGGCGTAAGGGATGGTGTTTCGATCATGAACACATATGCGGCCAGACGGCCGACATAGAGAAAATCCACCACTGCGAAATAGAGCAGGGTGACGAGGAGCAAACCACCGAGCACCATGCCCCCAGGAAGCGCGTCGGCAAACCCCAGGGGAAACGCGGCCGCCGAGGTGGCAACCACAAACACAGCGGTATGGGCCACGCCGAACCAGGTGGCAGCGGCGACTACGGAACCGAGCTGAGAGCGGCAGAGATCGGTGGTCGCGCCCAGGGCTGCGAATGTGGACGCTCCGTCTCTGACCACGAAAATCGCAGCCAGCGAGAGATACCAATTCAACAGCGACCCTGCCAGCCCGACCAGCATGGTTAACGTCCAGAAAATCAGCAGCACGCTTCCCGGGGAGGGATCGTCGGGCGAGGAAGCAGCCTGCGCTACCAACAGAGCCCCCACAACACCAACAGTTGCCGCCAGGAATGTGGCCACGCGCAGGGAGTTCAGAGCCAGAAGCGTAGTGAGCCGTATGCGACCATGAGAACCACGGAAGTTTTCGATCAGGGTCTTGAGGGTGGCTGCACGACCGAGGGAGGCAGTGATGATCCATGCCAAACCCAACCCCGGGCCCAGCACCATGAACGCAGTCACGGCGCGGGGAGCACTGCCCTCGAAGATGCGTGCCACGGCCTGCAGGACCAGGACGGGCTGCCGCGTCCGCAGGAGCAACATCTCTCCCGCGGTGACCGGCAGCGTCGCCAGATATTCACGGATGGAAAGCAGGAGAACGGCTGCCGCCGCCGCGCCGAAGGTCCATCGCCAGGCAATTTCCGTCAGCCCGAGCAAGGGCAGGCGAAACATGATTCGAAAGCCTTCCAGCGTGGGTGAGCGCCGCTTCATCTATTTCAGGATAACTCAAGCACCGCGCTAACAGGGCTTGGGTTCCCCCAACATCACAGATCTTTACAGCAACCTGCGGAGCGGCGCTGGTCGGGCTGTTGTTGTTGCCTGCCGGCGCATTTGCCAGGGACAAGAACGAAGGCAAGCTCAAACTGTTCGACACGGTGCGAGTGGGATCGACTCAACTGCAGCCGGGCGATTATAAAGTGGAGTGGAATGGCACCGGACCCACGGTCAACGTAGATATTATGCAGGACCAGAAGACGGTGGCGACCACTTCGGCCAAACTGGTCGGCTACACCTCAGGATACGATGCGGTCGTGACCGAACCTGCTACCAGCAAGACTCAGGCCAAGGTCCTCGAGGAAATTGACTTCGGCAAGCAGACAGCAGGCTTGCAGTTCAAACCGGCGAGCTAGACCAATACGCGGCGTAACGAATGCAGGCGGGCAAGGGCCCGCCTTTCTTGTTGCGGTCAGCCGCGGTCAGCGCACCACGATATTCACCAGCTTACCGGGCACTACGATCACTTTCACAATCTGCTTGCCGGCGATCAGGGCAACGATTTTCTCATCGGACACGGCGCGCTCCCGGACCGTTTCGTCAGCAGCGTCCGCAGGAACCACAATGTGACTGCGCAACTTGCCGTTGACCTGTACCGGCAGTTCGATTTCCTCTTCCTTGGCCAGCGCGGGATCGTACTTCGGCCAGGGAGCGCGCAGCAGGCTTCCTGCTTCTCCTAACATCTCCCAAAGTTCGTGGGCCATGTAGGGAGCGAAAGGGGCCAGCAGCAGGGCAAGACTGCGTTGGATGTCTGCCAGCAGCGGTATGGGGACGGCCTTCGCGGGCGAGTCACCGGCGGCCCCACGAGTTTCCAGAGCGTAAAGATCGTTGACCAGCTCCATGATGGCGGCGATGCTGGTATTGAAGTGCCATCGGCCCTGAAAGTCATCGCTGACGCGCTTGATGGTCTGATGCAGCTTGCGCTGGAGAGCCCGAGCGACGGGGTCCAAGTCTTTCCGCAGTGACTGGCTCCACGCCGGATCGTTCGGCCGGGCGTTGCGGGCTGAGAATCTGAAGACCCGGGAGAGGAAGCGCTCAATGCCTTCGACGCCTTCGTCCTGCCAGTCGAGCTCACGATCGGGAGAAGTCGCGAACAGCGTGTACATACGCGTGCTATCGGCGCCGTAGCGCTCGACCATATCGTCGGGCGAAACCACGTTGCCCAGGCTCTTGGACATCTTCGCCCCACCCTTGATGATCATGCCCTGAGTGAAGAGGCGATCGACGGGTTCATCGTTCCTGATCAATCCGATGTCGCGCATGAACTTGGTCCAGAAGCGCGAGTAGATCAAGTGCAGGATGGCGTGCTCGACCCCGCCGATGTATTGGTCGATACCGCAATCGCCGAACCAGTATCCGGCTTTCTCCCGATCGAATGGCGCCTGGTCGTTGCGCGCATCGGTGTAGCGGTAGAAATACCAGGATGAATCGACGAATGTGTCCATCGTGTCAGTTTCGCGGCGGGCCGGGCCTCCACACTTTGGACAGGTGGCGTTGACGAACTCCGGCACCCGGCTGAGCGGCGAGCCACCGCTCAGGGTAATGTCCACATTTTCCGGCAGGATGACAGGCAGGTCTTTCTCGGGCACGGCCACGATGCCATCTGTTTCGCAGTAAAGCATGGGAATGGGTGTACCCCAGTAGCGCTGCCGGGAAATGCCCCAGTCTTTGAGACGATAGGTGACCGTGGCTTTGCCGAAACCGCTTTTCTCGGCGTGCCCGGACATGGCTTTGATGGCGGTTTCGCAGTCCATGCCGTTAAAGCGGCCGGAATTTACCAGCATGCCCTGCATGGTGGTAAAAGGAAGCTTGGGTTCGACCGCCGTTTCCTCGGGATCTCCGACCGGCAGGATCACCAGGCGAATCTCAAGTTTGTATTTCTTGGCGAACTCGTAATCCCGCTCGTCGTGGGCGGGCACACTCATGATGGCGCCGGTGCCGTAATCCATCAGAATGTAGTTGGCCACCCAGATCGGCACCTTTTCGCCGTTGTAGGGGTTGATGGCGTAGCGGCCGGTGTTGACACCGTGCTTCTCGATCTCGCCGATGTCGCCCACTTCCCGGGCCTTGCGTTGTTCCGCGATGAGCTTGTCCACTTCACCGCGCAGAAGGTCGTTGTTCTTGGTCAAGCGCGCAACCAACGGATGCTGAGGTGCGAGCTGCACCGAGGTCGCGCCGAAAATTGTGTCCACGCGAGTGGTGAAGACAGTGATCGTCGAACGGGCAGGATCGGTAGCGCCGTCAAGTTTGAAATCGACCAGCGTGCCTTCACTCCGGCCAATCCAGTTGCGCTGCATGGTGCGCACTTTTTCCGGCCAACCTGGCAGCCGATCGAGATCGCGCAGCAGTTCCTGGGAGTAATTGGTGATGCGCAGGAACCATTGTTCCAGTTCGCGCTGCTCGACGAGTGTGTCTTCGTGGCGCCAGCAGCATCCGTTCACCACCTGCTCGTTGGCCAGCACGGTGGCGCACTTCGGACACCAGTTGACCCTGCTTTTCTTGCG
The DNA here is from genome assembly GCA_963758435.1 of Terriglobia bacterium. GTDB lineage: Bacteria > Acidobacteriota > Terriglobia > Terriglobales > Acidobacteriaceae > JAIQFF01. The sequence goes on from CAVWVN010000004.1 coordinate 759,796, forward strand.
ATAGGCCAGCCCCTTTTCGAAAAGCTTGATGAAGAACCACTGGTTCCATCGGTAATAGTCGGGCAGGCAAGTTGTGACTTCGCGCGACCAGTCATAGGCAAAGCCCAGGCGCTTCATCTGCGCTTTCATGGCGGCGATGTTGCGCAGCGTCCACTCGCGGGGAGGCGTATTGTTCTGGATGGCCGCGTTCTCCGCCGGCAGGCCGAACGAATCCCAGCCCATGGGATGGAGGACGTTGTAATCGTTCATCCACATGTAGCGAGCGAGCGCGTCGCCGATGGCGTAGTTGCGCACGTGTCCCATGTGCAATGCGCCGGAGGGATAGGGCAGCATTTCGAGCACGTAATACTTCCGGCGGCTGGAATGGGGTTCGGCGGCATAGAGGGACGAGTCCTGCTGCCAGCGCTCGAACCACTTCGCTTCGATGCGCTGGGCATCGTAACGGGCCTCATTCGACCCTTCGCGAGCGTCGGCTGTCTTTTCTTCTTGCGGCATAGGAGCTTACGTAGCCAGTTATTCTACAACGGTCAGAGAGATTGAACGGCTTGGAGGGCCTGCTCTCATCCAGCTGGCTCATTACGACGTTCCAGGAATGTGGGGCTTAGATAGAAGCTTTTTGGGCTGTGGCTTTGGGGCTGCGTTGCTTGCGCAGTTCCGTCTGGAAGGCTGCAGGCGCAAGGTCGGCCCTTTTTCGGAAGAGTTCGAGCAGTGGATCTTCAATAACCCCCGCGGATTTGGGAGCGCTTGCGGGCTCGCCGATATCCAAGCCTTCCGGCTCCACCAGAAGTTCAGGAAGGACGCCATTGCTGTTGGTCAGGGCCTGGATGAATTTCTCCAGGTCAGTGCGCTGTGGGTCGGTGGTCCGGGTAAACTCAACCCCCATGCCCAGCTCGGAATGCATCACCAGCACGATGCCTTCCGCCCGGAAACCCACCCCGGCAACCTTCATGGACAGGATGATGCGAGTGCCAAGTGGGAACGGCGAAGTTGTGTCCAGATAGCAGCCGCCCAGGCTGAGATCGGTGAGCTTGCACGGGGCCGGCGGATCATCCTGCTCGAACTCAGGGGCGCGGCTCTCCAGCCATTGGTTCAGATCGTCGCGCATGCTGGGCGTCAGGTCCAGGAAGCGAAGCCCAACCTGACGACCGGGGTTCTCCCAGGCCACTTCACCGGTACACTCAATCTGGTCTGGGGTCCCGGGCAAAGAAAATTGCAGGTGGACGGGTCCGAGATTCTTGGGGCGATGGGCCAGTTGGACCGCGATGCCGCCTTCGCCGATGTCGCTGCTGACGGCGCGCAGCTGACCGGCGCCATCATTGACCTGGATAGTCACCGGAGTTTCTACCACAATGCGGGCATTGCGGCGCCGCTCGCGTTTCATCAAGGCCCGTACTGCACGAAAACTGGTTTTGGCGCGTTCCGGAGAAAGCGGCTGATAAAGAACGAAATGGGCTCCGAGATCCCGTTCGCTCCCCAGAGCGGTCTGGGCGCCGACGATGGCGACAGCTACGGCCCGCTTGTTGCAGGGCGCTGAGCGGGCACTGCGTAGCACACGCGAAGCGGTGCGCGCGTCTGCGCAGTCCACGATGACTGCCTCAAACCTCTGGCGGGTCAGTTTATGAATGGCGGTTTCGGCGTCGGCGCTAAGCTCCATGCCGATTTCCAACTCATTCAAAACCCTCCGCAACACGCGTACGACTTTCTCGTCCGCACAAAAAACCAGCGCTCGTAGACTCATAAGACGCCATTTAGATCAGACCAAGCCGGCGGTTCGCCTAGCCCCGGGCGGCGGCCCCTTCCGCTTCCTCGCGTTCGTCGTCCAGCAGATGAGCCACGCCGCGAAGTTGTTCCGCAGCGGTCTGCAGAGCCTCGATCTGCTTCCCCAGCTGGGCCTGTTCCGCCTGTTTCTTACGCAGCACCTCGTAGATATCCCTCACAGTTTTGGCCTCCTTATCGCACTCTAGGTTTGTCGGTGACAAGCGTCAATGACCGGTCATCGCCGGCCCATTACCGCGGTAACCCGGCCCTGGGGCACGGCAGGGTTGCGGCAGTCGCCGAAATAGGTTAAGACGCTTTTGTTCGCGGCAGTTAGCTTTCATACACTGGTGAACCAGACCAGGTCGATGGCAGGCAGAATATTCCGGGAATCCTGGAAACGGAAGCTCAGGCTAACGCGAAATCATTAATTTTCTATAACATAGGTTGATTCTGGGCAGCAAAGGGGCCATATTCTTATTGACTTGCCGAGTCAAATGTCCTAGAATCTATAGCTTCCAGTCATAGCAGTGGGTCTAGTGAGTAGTCAGCGTAGTAACGCAGACTGAGCGACTTGGCGTGAATCTCTAGCGCCGCTACGTGAATCTAAGTTTTCATAGTTCGGAAGTTCATATTCCAGGTACGAGGCATAGTCTTCATGGCCAAGCGACGCGGAAATCCCAACTGGGGCAAGCCCGAACCGATAGGGCCCATTACCCCCACGATCACCGAATTCGAGCAGGTCGTGCGCGAGTATAAGCTCTCGCCCGATCAGTACTTGCGGTCCACGCGGCTGCGCGAGTGGGCGCGACGCAACAAGAATTCCAAGTACATTCCGGAGCCGCTTTTGGAGGCATGGGGATTCGAAATCGAATCCACGTTGTAAGCGATTCCGGTCGTTCCACACCGAGGCCGCCTGACTGGCGGCCTTTTTATTTGTGCGATAAATGGTGATGCGGCGGATTATCCTGACTGGGTGATGAGGTTCTCCGGGGAGCAGATCGTGGCGGCCGTGGTGGCGACCAGCTTCGCCGCCGGGCTTAACGTGTATGCCACCGTGGCGACTCTAGGGCTGCTAGCCCATGCCGGAGTTCTGGCCCTGCCGCCGGCCCTGGGGCTTCTGACGAGCTGGTGGGTCATAGGGGTCAGTGCTGCGTTATTCGCCATCGAGTTCTTCGCCGACAAAATTCCCGTTTTCGACCTGATCTGGAACACCCTGCACACCTTCATACGGGTGCCGGTCGCTGCCTTGCTGGCCTATCGCGCAACCGCGGCGCTATCGCCCTGGGAGCAGATGGCAGCGACTGCGGCGGGCGGTCTGATCGCGTTCGCAGCTCATGGAGGAAAGACGGCAGCCCGCGCCGCCGTAACCGCCTCTCCTGAGCCCTTCTCCAATGCTGCGTTGAGCCTCGGCGAGGACGGCCTGGCTATATTCCTGACCTGGTTTGCCACCCGTCATCCCTACTGGGCGGCGGGGATTGTGGCATTCCTGCTGGTGATTATCGCGATTCTGGCGCGCTGGGTCTGGCGGGCGCTGCGGGCGCTCTTTCGGGGCACCGAGGAGTTGCTAGCCGGGGAGCGGGGAGAATCCTGAGGAATACGAAGCTTGATGTGGGGTGCACACTCTTGTCCGCCGCCTTTGAAGTTTATCTTGGATGACCATGGGATTGCGAAAATCAAAGTCCAATTCAAAGGCGGCGGACAAGAGTGTCCGCCCCACACACCCGCCTCGGGACAGCCGGCAAGATGCCGGTGCTACATTGAAGTTTTGGTAAAATCAGGCCACTATGATGGCGCATTCGGCGTTTACTGACGTTCCTGCTGCGATCGAGGAAATCCGCGCCGGGCGGATGGTGGTGGTGGTCGATGACGAAGACCGTGAAAACGAAGGCGACCTGACTCTGGCGGCGGAGAAGGTTACGCCAGAGGCCATCAATTTCATGGCCAAGCATGGGCGGGGACTGGTCTGCCTGGCCATGACCGAGGAGCGTCTGGACCACTTGCGCATCGGTCCGATGACGGCGGAGAACACTTCGAACTACGGGACTGCCTTCTGCGAGGCCATCGATGCCCGTGACGGAGTCACCACGGGAATCTCGGCCTACGACCGCGCCCGGACCATCAAAGTTGCGATCGACCCTGCCACCCGGCCCGCCGACCTGGCCCGACCCGGCCATGTGTTTCCGCTGCGCGCGCGCAAGGGTGGAGTGCTGCTCCGCGCCGGACAGACAGAAGCAGCGGTGGACCTGGCGCGGATGGCGGGAATGGTGCCCGCCGGCATCATCTGCGAGATCATGCGCGATGACGGGACCATGGCGCGGGTGCCCGATCTGATCGAGTTCTGCGAGGCCCACGGCCTCAAGATGCTGACCGTGGCGGAATTGATTCGCTACCGCATGCAGCACGAGCGCCACGTCCAGCGGGTGGGCGAAGCTTTGATTGATACCCACCACGGGGAGTTCCGCCTGATCGCTTACGAAAGCGAAGTGGATGGCGGCGAGTCTCATATGGCTTTGGTCCGGGGCGATATTGAGAGTGGCGACCAGCCCGTGCTGGTGCGCATGCACTCCCACTGCCTGATGGGCGACGTGTTCGGGTCCACCGGCTGCGACTGCCATGCCACGATCGAAGGCTCGATGCAGAGGATTGCCCGCGAAGGACGTGGCGCCCTGATCTATTTGCATCAGACTTCCAAAGGTTTTTCGGTGGAGAAACTGCCGGAGAGAACGGCGCTTACCTTTCATCGCGACAAGCGTTTGCCGGCGTTGCCTGAGAGTGAGCGCAAGACGCAGCGCGAGGTGGGCATCGGGGCGCAAATCCTATCGGACCTGAACCTCCGGCGCATACGGCTGCTTACCAATCATCCGCGCAAGGTGGCTGGCCTGGAAGGTTTCGGCATCGAGATCGTGGAACAGATTCCAGTACCGCTGGAGCGGATGCACAGCAAGTAGTTGGGGTGATTGAGGCTTAGGAGAATCAACCACCAGGGACTCGAAGAAATACCAAGGAATATTCCTCCCTCCATTGGTTTCAGTCGGGGATTTCTGCCATGAAGACCGCGACTCCAAAGGCATCTACCTACGTGGCCCTGCTCCGCGGGATCAACCTGGGCGGCCACAAGATCGTCAAGATGGAGCAGCTTCGAAAATCCTTCGAGGAGTTGGGATTTGCGGAGGTGAAGACCTACATCCAGAGTGGAAACGTGGTTTTCAAAGCGCCGGCACAAACTCCTGAAAAGCTGGCGAAACGGATTGAGGAAAAGATACTGCGCCAGTTTGGCTTTCCCGTGAACGTGTTAGTGAAGTCAGCGGCAGAAATCGAAGAAATCATAACTCAGAATCCGCTACTCGCAGAGAGAGGCATCGACATTGCTCATCTGCATGTGACGGTTTTGTCCTGCACACGCGACAAAAGCGTCCTGAAAATATTGGATGCGGTATTTGTGGCGCCCGACCAGGTCCGCTGCCTGGGAGCGGCCGTTTACCTGAGTTGTCCGAATGGATATCACGCAACGAAGTTAGGCAATAACGTTCTGGAAAAGATGCTCAAGGTGGGTGCGACCACGCGTAACTGGAGAACCGTCAACAAGCTGTGGGAGATGGCGCGAAGCTAGAGTCGATCTACGTTCAGAGTTGCTGTGCCGGCTGCGTCTCGCCCTTGCAGTGGGCGCGGGAGGCCACGACAGCGGGGCTACACGACTTTGGCGCTCACTGTCTCTATTTCTGATGGTCAACTGCTTTGCCCAAGTCGGTCCAGATATTCTGGGGCATCGCAAGGAACAATCGCACTACTTCGGGGTCGAATTGACGGCCAGACCAGCGGAGGATTTCTTCCCTCGCCGCAGCTAGAGATTGGGCTGGACGGTAGGGCCGGTCCGAAGTGATCGCATCAAGAGTATTCGCCACTGCTACAAGCCTTGCCCCGAGAGGTATTTCCTCGCCCTTCAGACCTCGCGGGTAGCCACTGCCGTCGTAGTTTTCGTCATATCAGGGAATTTCTCGTGGGTGCGTTCGAGCAAGCCGACTCCGTCCAAGTTGGGCATCATGAAATTAGACAGCAAGAGTTCGAATTCTTGCCCGGAGTCGAGCACCGCTAGGGCTTCCCGTCCATCCGCAGCGGTTGCACACTGGTAGCCTGCCGAGGTTAGGACGGAGACAATATATTCAAGGATCGCTGGCTCATCATTGACGACGAGAATCCGGGCTGCTGATTCAGAATCGGACATGGGATCCTGCCTTCTTGCGTCGAGTGCGAATCTCCGAACTATTGGGTAGGGGACCGCTTTCGTTGGTGTCCCCTGCACCGGAAATGATGGGCAACGGAAACCAGCACGGATTCGCACTCCACGCTAGGGATGCAGCCTGTGGAGCGGCAAGTTACTTCGGTAACCGGAGGTCTTAACAATAGTTCCAGGCGGGTGTAAGCGGGACGGTTTGCGGCACGACTGAGTCATACCTTCCCGCTCAGCAGGGCTTGCGGATCACGATGTCGCTGTCGTTGATAAAAAACTGCACCGAGCACTGGTCGGAGCCGCAGATGACGGGCAGCAGGCCGGCCAGTTGTTTGCGCGTGATGAGGCCTAGCGTGCCGCAGTCGGGACAGGCGAGCACGGCCCAGTAAGGGTCTTCCTTCTCGCCCACGTGACCGGCATTTTCCAGCACGAAGATCGTGCCCGGCTGCATCTGCTCGGGAATCCACTCATTCAGGACGTTCAGTTCTCCAACCATCTCTCCTCCCCCGGAGCCAAACTTTTTGGAGCCAAACTTCCCTGCTTATGAAGCTTTTCTGCGTGCCGGCCGCAATGCGCTGCGGTTAGCTTTTTTTTCCGCTTTGCCGATGTCGGCACGCACATGGCGCACGGTATCGCTAAGGCAAATCGCCAGCATGGGCTGACGTGAATTCTTCAGGATGTCCACAATCTGCCGGGCTGACGTCTCCAGATAGAGCGTCCGGCCGTCGGTGAGGAGATGGTAGTCAGACGAACCGGTGACGGTTTCGGCCAGGCGCTTGCTGAACTCACGCTGCAGGAAGCGCATCACTTTGCGCACCCGCTGCAGCGAAAAGCCGCGGCGGCGCAGCTCGCAGATGACCGCGACTTCGGCCAGATCTTCGGTCGAGTACAAGCGGCGATGTCCTTCGCGGGCGGGAACCACAATGCGGCGTTCGTCCCACCATTGCAGTTGCCGCAGGGTGATGCCGGTCAGAGACCTCACCTCGCGAGATGTGAATTGCTCCTGCATTCTGGATAGAAAAATGTTTGAAACATTCAAGATATAAAATGTTTGACACATTTTAGGCGCGAAGTGGCTGCTGTCAACGGGAGATTTAAGGGGGAGGTGTACTAGACGAGTTCCCCGCTGAGGGCGGGACGCCCTCAGGACAGCCGGCGGGACGCCGGCGCTACAAGAGGCCGCCGCCCACGAAGTGAACGATTTCGAGGCGGTCGCCTTCCGCCAGGTTGGTTGCGGCCCATTCTGCTCTCGGGACGATGTTGCGGTTCAGCTCCACCGCTACACGGTCCTGCTTCATGCCGAGCTGTTCGACCAGCAGGGCCAGCGTGATCGGGGCGAAGGCTTGTTCTTGCCCGTTGATGGTGATTTTCATTGGAATGATTCTCGCAATTAACGGATGCAGGAGCAAGAGACACGTGGGCACAGCCGCCCTCGGCTGTCCGGTCGAGCGCGGCTCGACAAGGCCTTTCCGGACGAAGAACATAGCGGAGCTTCGCTCCGCCGGACAGCCGAGGGCACTGTCCCCACGTGTTTACGCTTCTACTTTTCTTAGCTGGAACTTGCGGGTGGCGGTGCGGCCGGAGTAGCTGGCCTGCACCAGGACGGAGGAATCCGGAAGGGAGGACTCATCCACTTCGATCTTCATTTCGGTGTCGCCGGCGGTGTCGGTGACCATCTGGGCGTAGAAGGGTGCGGCGTCGGGGCGGGCAAAGCGGACCGTTAGGCGCGCGCCGGGAACGCCGGAGCCGCTTTCCGTGACCCGCAGCCGCATGGTCAGATTGCGGTCGGCGTGGACTGAACTGGCATTCAGCCATTGCACATCAAGCTCTTTGATGGCAGCCAGGGTCTCCGGGGTCTCCCGCTTGTCCAGAATTTCGTCGAGACGGCCATCGCGGATGGCATCGAGGACGAGGCGGTGCTGGTCCCGCAGGCCGTGCTCTTTTTGCTGGTCGGTGAAGCCGCTGGCCAGCTTGTCTCCATACGGAGTTGCACGCTTGCCAATGCAGCGGCCGCGCACGAACACCTGGGTTTGCAGCAGAAGCTCGCTTTCGCGGGCCTCGCTCTGCACGTGGTAAACCGTGTCGCCTTGCTTGATGTCCGTGTTGAAGCCAAAGATCATGTTGTTTTGTACACCATCGCGAAAGAGATCATGGCCATCGATTAAAAAGTTTTAACATCGCTGCAACAAAGGCGGCCTGTGGCTTGACACCACCAATTGCGAAATCTAATCTAGAATGTTTAGTTAACGCTTGGCGCGAATTATATATAGCTCTCCCATGCCCGACAATTACTTCGCCCGCTACCTGCCATTACTGATTCACTTCCTGGTCGCGGGAGCCCTTGCGGGCGCCATCGTCCTGCTTTCCTGGTTGATCGGGTACCGGCGTCCGACCCGGGCCAAAATGTCGCCCTATGAATGTGGCATGACGCCGGTGGGGGACGCCAGGGAACGCTTCTCGGTCAAATTCTACCTGGTGGGGATGCTGTTCATCCTGTTTGACATTGAGGCCATCTTTCTTTACCCCTGGGCAGTGATTTTACGCGACCTTAAGATGTTTGGTTTCTGGGAGATGCTGGTTTACATCGGCATAGTCCTGGTGGGCTTCTTCTATGTGTGGAAAAAGGGTGCGCTGGACTGGGGCAAGCCGTCGGCCCGGCGAGGCGAAGTCTGATGCCCTTGCCAGCTGCCATCACCGATCTGGAGCAACTGAAGAACCACCCTGCCATCGCCAAGTTGAGGGCCTGGAATCCGGCTGCGGTTGAAGGCGCCAAGTTCGATCGCGACGAGATGAGCATTTACGTGCAGCGATCGTTAATCCGTGACGCTTGCGAGCTGCTGCACCAGGACGAAGATTGCCCCTTCAATTTCCTCGCCGACATAACCTGCGTGGACTGGTTTCCATCGGAGCCGCGCTTTGAGGTCATCTATCATCTGCTCTCGATTTCGAAGAAGGAGCGGGTTCGCTTGAAGGTGCGACTCGATGGCAGCAGCCCAGCGCTCGATTCCGTCACCGCAGTCTGGCCTGCCGCCAACTATTTCGAGCGCGAAGTCTTCGACCTATTCGGAGTGCGCTTCGCCGGCCATCCTTATCTGCGGCGGCTGCTGATGCCGGAAGATTGGGAAGGATTTCCCCTGCGCAAGGACTATCCGGTGGAGGGCTACCGCTAGAACTCGCCATGGCTCATCTCTCCCCAGCGCCCGCGCTCGAACCCGGTCAGGACCGCACCATGATCCTGAACATGGGCCCGCATCACCCGTCCACGCACGGCGTGTTGCGGCTGCTGCTCGAAATCGATGGCGAAAACATCGTGCGCATCATGCCCGACATCGGGTACCTGCACACCGGGATCGAAAAGACCTGCGAGGCCAAGTTTTACCAGCAAGTGGTGCCCCTGACCGACCGCATCGATTATCTTTGCCCGCTCACCAACAATCTCTGTTACGTGCTGGCAGTGGAAAAGCTGCTGGGCCTCGAGATTCCGCCCAAGGCGCAATGGATGCGGGTGATGCTGAATGAATTGACGCGGATCAACTCGCACCTGGTCTGGTTGGGGACACACGCGCTGGATATCGGGGCAATGACCGTCTTTCTATATTGCTTCCGCGAGCGGGAGGACATTCTGCGGCTGTTCGAGATGGTCAGCGGACAGCGCATGATGACCTCGTATTTCCGCATTGGCGGGCTGGCGCTTGAACCTCCGTTGGGGTTCTTCGAGCGCGTGCAGGATTTTGCCACACGCTTCCCTGCCAAGGTGGATGAATACGAGAATCTGCTGACCGGAAATCCCATCTGGGGGATGCGCACCAAAGGCGTGGCGCGGATCACCAAGGAAGATGCGATCGCTCTGGGAGCCAGCGGCCCGACGCTGCGCGGCAGCGGGGTCGATTTTGACTTGCGGCGCGACATGCCATATTCCGGCTACGAGAACTTCAAATTCAAGGTGCCGGTATCGCAAGAGGGCGACGTATTTGCCCGCTACATATGCCGGGTGGCGGAATTGAGGGAATCGATCGCCATGGTGCAGCAGGCGCTGGACGGGATGCCGGAAGGTCCGATTAAGGCAGTAGCACCCAAGGTGATCCTGCCCGACCGGGAGATGATGAAGACACAGATGGAAGCGCTCATCTATCACTTTAAGATCATTACGGAAGGCTTTGCTGTGCCGGCGGGTGAGGTTTACCAGGCAGTGGAGTCGCCGCGCGGTGAAATGGGCTATTACGTAGTCAGCGACGGTACGGCGAAGCCCTATCGGGTGCATATGCGGTCGGCGTGTCTGGCCAATTTGCAGACGCTGCCTACGATGTGTGAAGGAAGATTGCTGGCGGACGTGGTGGCGGCGATCGGGTCTATTGATATCGTGTTAGGCGAAATCGACAGGTAGGAACTCAGTGTCCTCCGTGTACTCTGTGGTTAATCAAAACGAGTTACCACAGAGGACGCGGGGGACACTGAGGAAAAGCAAATGAGATTTTCCGACCAATTCGAAGCACGCTTCGCGGAGATGCTGACGCACTATCCGACCAAGCGGTCCGTACTGGTACCGACCCTCCTTTATGCCCAGGATGAAACAGGTTACCTGTCGGATGAAGTAATCGAGGAACTGGCGCAGAGGCTGGACTTGACCGCGCTCGAGGTCCGCAATGTGATCAGCTACTACTCCATGCTGACCACTAAGCCGCGAGGCAAATACAACGTGCAGGTCTGCACCAACATTGCCTGTATGCTGCGCGGCGGCGAGGAACTGCTACAGCACTGTGAGAAAAAGCTTGGCATCGGGCACAAGGGGACCACGCCGGACGGCTTGTTCTCGCTGGAAGAGGTAGAGTGCATCGGCGGCTGCAGTTGGGCCCCGGCGGCGCAGGTAAACTACGATTTTCATGAGAACCTGACCACAGAGAGGATGGATAGGGTGCTGGAGGGATACGCGAAGAAGAATTGAGTGATTGGGAAATTGAGTAATTTTGTAATTGGAAAAGCGCGGCCGCGCGTCAGCCCGATGATTCTCAATTACTCAATTACTAAATTGCTCAATTACCAAATTAAATCATGGCTGATCTGGTTTCCCATCCCGACGAAGTAAAGGTAGTCTCCCGACGCTTCGGCATGGGTGCGACCAACCTTGATCGCTACCTGGAACTGGAGGGCTACAAAGCGGTGCAGAAGGCGCTGGGCATGGGGCCCGATGGCATCGTGAACGAGGTCAAGAACTCCGGCTTGCGCGGGCGCGGGGGAGCGGGCTTCAGCACAGGGTTGAAGTGGTCGTTCGTGCCCAAGCAAGCCCCTAAGCCGAAATATGTCTTGTGTAACGGGGACGAAAGCGAGCCAGGCACCTGCAAGGACCGGCTGATTTTCGAGCATGATCCCCACGCGGTCATTGAAGGGGTGATCATTGCCGGCCTGGCCGTAGGCTCGCATACCGGCTACATCTACGTTCGCGGCGAGTACCGGTATCTTCTCCAAATCATGCAGAAGGCGATTGCCGACGCCTACTCTCGCGGCTTTCTGGGCAAAAACATCTTTGGCAGCGGCTATGATTTCGACATTTACTGGCATGGCGGCGCGGGTGCATACGAAGTTGGCGAAGAATCAGCACTGATGGAGTCACTTGAAGGCAAGCGCGGGATTCCCCGCATTAGGCCTCCCTTCCCGGCCGTGGTCGGGCTCTGGGGCGGGCCTACCGTAATTAACAATGCTGAAACCCTGGCCAGCGTCCCGCACATTATTCTGGGCGGAGCGGAATGGTACGCCGGTCTGGGTCCGCCGAAGAATGGCGGCACCCGGCTGTTCTGCCTTAGCGGGCATGTCAAACGTCCGGGAGTTTACGAACTGCCCATGGGTTACAACCTCCGCAAGATGATTTTCGACGTGGCGGGCGGGATCCCCAACGGGCGCGCGCTCAAGGCAGTGGTACCGGGCGGATCGAGCACGCCGGTGTTGAAGTCCGATGAAATCGATATCGGAATGGATTTTGACAGCGTGGCCAAGGCGGGCTCCATGCTGGGATCGGGTGGCGTGGTGGTCCTCGACGACACCACCTGCATAGTCAAGTTTGCTTTGCGTACCATGAAGTTCTACCAGCACGAGAGTTGCGGCTGGTGCATCCCCTGCCGCGAAGGCACGGACTGGCTGAAGAAGACGCTGATTCGCTTCCACTCGGGCGGCGGCGTAAAAAAAGACATCGACAACATGTACTACCTTTCCGAGAACATGCTGGGCCGGACCTTCTGCCCACTGGGCGATGCCGCGGCCATGCCGACCATGGCATTCATCAAGAAGTTCCGGCAGGAGTTTGAGGATCACCTGGACGGCAGGCCGTGTCCGTTTGAAAAGGCGGCGGAGCCGGTGCTGGCGTAGCGCCGGCATCCTGCCGCCCCGGTGGGCGGGCAGGCCCGCCTGGTTTTCGCGGCATTTGAGTGAGCACAAGCGGAGGGCGAGACGCCCTCCGGACAGCCGGCGGGACGCCGGCGCTACAAGAATCTATGGCTGACGTGAACATCACCGTAAACGGCAAGAAAGTCACAGCCCCGGCCGGGACCCTGCTGATTGAAGCCTGCAAGACGGTGGGCATCGAAGTACCCTCATTCTGCTACTACCCGAATCTTTCGCTGCAAGGCGCTTGCCGCATGTGCCTGGTGAAAGTCGAGAAGATGCCCAAGCTGCAGACGGCATGCACGACGGTGATCGGCGAGGGCATGATCGTCACCACCGACAGCGACGAAATACATCAGGCGCGGAAGGGCATGGTGGAGTTGCTGCTGGGCAATCATCCTCTGGATTGTCCGGTGTGCGATGCCGGGGGTGAATGCGAACTGCAGGACATGACATTTTCCTACGGCGCGGCAGAATCGAAGTACATGGAACCGAAAAACCACAAGGAGGAGCAGCAATGGTCTCCGGTGGTGTATTTCGACCGGCCGCGGTGCATTCTGTGTTATCGCTGCGTGCGAGTGTGCGGCGAGGGCATGGACGTCTGGGCCCTGGGGGTGCAGAACCGCGGCGTAGGCTCGATCATCGCGCCCAATAAAGAGGACCATCTGGAGTGCGAAGAATGCGGCATGTGCATCGACATCTGTCCAGTGGGCGCGCTGACTTCAGGAGCTTATCGTTATAAGACGCGTCCCTGGGAGATGAATCACATAGGCACGACTTGCACCCATTGTGCGGACGGATGCAGGACCACTCTCGGCGTGCGCCGCTCCGAGACTGGAATGGAGATCGTGCGCGGCGACAATCGCGACAAGAGTGGCATCAACGGCGATTTTCTTTGCATCAAGGGCCGCTACGCCTTCGATTTTGCCAACCGTGAAGATCGCCTGACCCAGCCGCTGATTCGCAAAAATGGACAACTGGCAGCGTCCACCTGGGAAGAGGCGTTTGAGCTGATCGGAAAGCGCTTCAAGGAGGCTCGCGATCAGCATGGCGGACAGGCCATTGGAGTCGTGGGCTCTAACCGCACCACCAACGAAGAGAATTATCTGTTGCAGAAGTTCGCGCGGGTAGTTTTGCAAACCAACAATATCGACCATCACCGCACCGCCGACTTCCCTGCCCTGGCCACGGCGCTCAAGGACAAGCCGGGATCCACGGCCAGCATGCGTGACGTATTCCATGCGCCGGCAATTCTGCTGATCGGCAACGATCCTACGGAACAGCATCCGCTCCTGGCCTGGCAGATTCGGAATAATGTCCGTCTGCACCGCGCCCGGTTGTACGTGGTGAATTCTGCTGATATCAAGCTCAGGCGCCAAGCGGCTGGTTTTTTGCAGATTCCAGCGGGAGCCGAGGGCCGGTTTGCTGCATTTCTGAGCGGCAATGATTCGGCTGTGGAAGGACTGGCGTCTGTTGCGGGTTCCGGCACGGACGCGGGCGAGGGCGCGCGCGCCACACCGGCTGGTTTACGGGATCAGTTGCGCGGTGAGCAGAATCTGGTCATCATCTTCGGAGCTGAGGTTCGGGGCAGCGATATTGCGTCCCTGGTGAAATTTGGTTCCGGCATTCCAGGCGCAAAGTTCCTCTGCCTGGCCGACTATGCCAACTCGCGGGGCGCGGCCGACATGGGCCTCTATCCCGACTTGCTTCCCGGCTACCATCCTCTGGCCGATGCCGGAAAATTCCATGAAGAATGGGGTGGAGTTCCGCAAGCTCCGGGTTTGGCGCTGCCAGAGATGGTTGACCATGCTCGCGCTGGAAAATTGAAGGCGATGTACGTTGTGGGTGCGAATCCGGTGGGACGGTTTGGCATTGATCCCTTTGTTTTCTCGCAGAGTTTCGTGGTGGTGCAGGACATGTTCCTGACCGAAACCGCGGGTATGGCCGACGTAGTCTTGCCGGCTGCCAACGCGTATGAGAAATCCGGGACCTTCACCAACACCTGCGGCGATCTGCAACTGGTGAAAAAGGCGGGAGAAGTCAGCGGCAGCAAATCTGACTTTGAAATGATTGTGCGTATTGCCGATGCAATGGGTGCCGATGTCCACAAGTTGGTTCCCTTCGGTCGGGGTGGGGCCGCGGACATGGGACAATCGCGCGGGGCACAATCGGGGGAGGCCGACCGCCATGCGGTCTGGCTGGAAGCGCACGGACTGGAACCAAAGATGAGCCCCTTTGATCCGACGGCGATCCTGGATGAAATTCAGCGGCTGGTCCCGGGGTATGAAGTTTCGCGGATGAATCTGGTGGCGGGAAACGATCAGCACACCACCCTGGTCGGAATCGCGACCGGGGCCGCACAGGACCCGAAGCTGATTGCTCCCGCGAAGGACAATCTGTTCACCTCAGGAACATTGGGGCGTTATTCGCGAACGCTGAACTCGGTGATGGAGAGACATAGCCATCAGCCCGCTGAATCTGAAGTTGCAGCGGACTGAAAGACTCTTGCCACAAATTTGCGAGGGCGGGACGCCCTCACGACAGCCGGCGGGCCTGTGCTGATCGAAGTCGAAGGAACGCCGGCGCTACTTGGGAATAACCGGGTTGAATATCACCACCTTCATCATCGTTTCTGTCATCAAGACCGTGCTGGCACTCTTTGTGGTGCTCACGGCAGTGGCTTACACCGTGTGGCTGGAGCGCAAGGTTGTGGGCCACATGCAGAACCGGTGGGGACCCACGCGGGTCGGTCCGTTTGGCCTGCTGCAGCCTCTGGCGGACGGCGTGAAATTTCTGTTCAAGGAAGATCTGACGCCTCCCCATGTTTACAAGCCCTTGTATATCGCGGCGCCAATGATTGCGGTGGTATTTGCCCTGACATCGATCGCGGTAATTCCGGTCGGCGATTCGATCACGCTGGGTCACCTGGTCATTCCGCTGCAGATTACGGATGTCAACATCGGCTTGCTGATCATTTTGGGGGTCACCTCGCTGGGTGTGTACGGCGTCGCCCTGGCAGGCTGGTCGTCCAACAGCAAGTATTCCCTGCTCGGCGGGCTGCGGGCCAGTGCGCAGATGATCAGCTACGAAATTTCATTGGGGCTTTCCCTGGTGGGCGTGCTGATGCTGACCGGCAGCTTCAGCCTGCGCGACATCGTAGATGCGCAGAGCGGGACCTTCTGGGGATTTATTCCACGCTGGAACATTTTTCACGGCGGGCAGTTCATCGCCTTCTTTATTTATCTGATCGCGGCGTATGCGGAGACCAATCGCATTCCGTTCGATCTGCCGGAGGCGGAAACCGAACTGGTGGCTGGCTATCACACCGAATACAGCGCCATGAAGTTTGCCATGTTCTTCATGGCGGAATACGCCAACATGATTACGGTAGCGGCAGTGGCATCGCTCCTGTTCCTGGGCGGATGGCATGGACCAGTGTTTGGGCCGCCGCTGTTGCGGGCGCTTCTCCCGGTGTTCTGGTTTGTGCTTCGGATATTTGGCTTTCTCTTTGTATATATATGGGTACGGGGCACACTGCCGCGGTTTCGCTATGACCAGCTTATGGCCTTTGGATGGAAATTCCTGTTGCCGTTGGCGATTGCGAATCTGGTGATCACGGCTTTGGTGGTGGCGTTACGAGCTTGATTTAGTTTCTAAACCCAGTTTCTAGTTTCCAGTTCCCGGTTCTCAGCTTAATGACTCATCTGATCATATTCTTGTTGTTCGGGGCATTGTGCGTGGCGGGGGCTGTGAACCTGCTGGTGCAGCGCCATCCCATCAACAGCGCGCTTTCGCTAGTCGTCGTAATGGGATCGCTGGCCGTGGAATATCTTCTCCTGGGTGCTGAATTTGTGGCTGCGGTGCAAGTCATCGTTTATGCCGGCGCCATCATGGTGTTGTTTGTGTTTGTCATCATGCTTTTGAACGCAGGAGAAGAAGAGCGGACCAAGGGAAGCCGAGTGGCGATGCTCTTCGGAATTCCTGGAATGCTGGTGGGGAGCGTTTTGGTGGGATGGTTACTGATCGAGCGGACCGGCAGCCAGACCGTATCGGCGGGAGCACTGCCGGGAGCTCCACGCACGATCGGCTGGCTGCTGTTTCACAATTTTCTGCTGCCCTTTGAAGTGACGTCAATTCTCGTGCTGATCGCCATCATGGGTGCCGTAGTCCTGGCCAGCCATCCGGACTCTGACCAGGGAAGGAAGGAGAGCTGATGGTGCCCCTTTCGTATTACCTGGTTCTGAGCGGGATCTTATTTGCTTGCGGTGTGACCGGTTTTTTGATCAAGCGCAATATCATCAGTATCTTTATGTCGATTGAGCTGATGTTGAACGGAGTGAACCTGTCATTCGTGGCCTTTGCCGCGCAGTGGCATGCGCTCAGCGGCCAGATATTCGTGTTCTTCGTGATGGTGGTGGCAGCCGCCGAGGCCGCGGTCGGACTGGCCATCATAATCGCGGTGTACCGCACGCGGGAGACTCTCAACATCGATCAGGTGGACCTGCTCAAACTATGACTCCCGACCTGCATCTGTGGCTGATTCCGGTGCTGCCGCTGTTCGGCGCCGCCATCAATGGACTTTTCGGCAAAAAGTTCCCTCGCCAGGCCGTTGCCGGTGTGGCGCTGCTATTCAGTGGGGCGGCATTTGCCATGGTGCTGTTGGTCACTTCGCGGTTTTCTTCATTGACCACGCCGCATATCGAGTTTCTGGCTACATGGATCCGGGCAGGAAAGTTTCAGGCGGACTTCTCGTTCTACCTCGACCAGCTTTCTCTGGTAATGCTACTGGTGGTGACCGGCGTCGGCTTCCTTATTCATGTCTATTCAATCGGCTACATGTGGGAGGAAGGCGGGTTCTACCGCTTCTTCTCCTACCTGAACCTGTTCATGTTTTTCATGCTGACCCTGGTCCTGGCCAGCAATTACCTGCTGATGTTTATCGGCTGGGAAGGTGTGGGCCTGGCTTCGTATCTTCTGATCGGGTTCTGGTTTACCAAGGATTCGGCGGCGGCAGCGGGCAAAAAGGCGTTCATCGTCAATCGCATCGGGGACTTCGGGTTTCTGATCGCGCTGTTTCTCCTCATCAAGCACTTTGGCACGCTCAACTTTGACCAGGTTTTCCAGGGCGTCGCTCCCATGGCTGCGGAGACAGGCGGGGCAGGCCTGCTGACCGCGGTCGGCCTGCTGCTGATGGTGGGGGCGGCTGGCAAGTCGGCGCAGATTCCGCTTTACGTGTGGCTGCCCGACGCCATGGAGGGCCCCACACCGGTTTCCGCGCTGATTCACGCTGCGACCATGGTGACCGCGGGCGTGTATATGGTTTCGCGGTCGCATGTGATTTTTGAGCGGGCGCCGATGGCCATGACCGTCGTAGCGATCGTCGGAACGCTCACGGCTCTGTTTGCGGCCACGATCGGGATCACGCAGACCGATATCAAGAAAGTGCTGGCCTACTCCACCGTCTCGCAGCTGGGTTACATGTTCATTGCCTGCGGAGTCGGCGCTTTCTCGGCTGCTATTTTCCATTTAATGACCCACGCATTCTTCAAGGGGCTCTTGTTTCTGGCGGCCGGGTCGGTCATTCATGCGGTAAGTGGCGAGCAGGACATGCGGCAGATGGGCGGATTGCGCACGAAAATTCCGTGGACATTCTGGACTATGACCATCGCCACTCTCGCCATCGCCGGGATTCCTCCGTTTGCCGGATTCTTCAGTAAGGACGAAATTTTGTGGCGGGCGTATCAGGCCAGCTGGGTTTACTGGTTCATTGGGCTGTTTACTGCTTTTCTTACGTCCTTTTATATGTTCCGGCTTTGGTTCATGACTTTCTTCGGGGAGTATCGGGGGGCCGCGGAAGGTTCGCATCACGAGCCGGCTCACGATATTGCCCTTGCCGACACGCGGGCGGGGGCGCCCGCGCCACATGGGCAGGGACATGGGCACGGCGGGATTCATGAGAGTCCACCGCTGATGGTAGTGCCCTTGGCGGTGCTGGCGGTGCTATCAACGGTCGGCGGTTGGATCGGCATTGGCGGACGCTTTGAGAATTTTCTGAGGCCCGCGTTTTACGGCAACGTGGAAGGCTTTAGCGCACAGGAGGTTTATCACGGCAACGATCGAGAACTGCTGTTGATGTTGATCTCTGTTGCCGTAGCCTTACTCGGGTTGGGTCTGGCCTGGCTGCTCTACTATCGCAACCCGCAATTGCCGCAGCAGATCGCGGTTGGACTGGGCCGGCTTTATCAGGCGGTGGTGCATAAGTATTACATCGACGAACTGTATGCGGCCCTCTTCGTGAAGCCGCTGATTGCAGGCTCGACCCTGATTCTCTGGCACGGTATTGACCGGGACGTGATTGACGCAACCCTAGACAACAGCGCGCATGGGGCGCGCGAAGTTTCTGATTCGGTGCGGCACATGCAGTCCGGCAACCTGCGCTCTTACGCCGGCTGGGTGGCAGCCGGGGCCGCCGTCGTGATCGCTTACATGATCTGGATGGGAACGCGATGAACCTTCACGCGATTGAGATGGACAAGTGGAGTCCGATCATCCTCACGCTAGTGACGTTCATCCCCCTGGCGGGCGCGCTCCTGCTCTTGCTGTTGCCGCGGCGTGATCGTGATATTCGCGTCTTTTCCCTGGTGGTGTCGCTGCTTGACTTTGTCCTGTCTCTGCATCTGCCGGTGCACTTCCACCGGGCCCAGAGCGGATTCCAGTACGAACTCGACCGGGCCTGGATTCCCACGCCCAACATTCACTACCACATGGGAGTGGACGGAATCTCGATGTGGCTGGTGTTACTGACCACTTTTCTGACTCCGTTGTGTGTGTTGATCTCCTGGAAGTCCATTGATGAGCGGGTGAAGGAATTCTTCATCATTCTGCTGGCCCTGGAAACGGCGCTGATCGGCGTGTTCGTCTCGCTTGACCTGTTCCTCTTCTACTTCTTCTGGGAAGCGACCCTGATTCCGATGGCCCTGCTGATCGGAATGTACGGGCACGGGCGCAAGGTTTACGCGGCGGTGAAGTTCTTTCTGTACACCATGATCGCCTCGGTGTTCATGCTGGCGGCGATCTTGTGGCTCTACGCCAAAGTCGGCACTTTCGACTTTGTGACTATCCAAAACGCCATCCGCAGCGGGCAGGTTGCCGGTTTCACCAGCGCGGCGCAGTGGCTTTTCCTGGGCTTTTTCGTTGCGTTTGCGGTCAAGGTTCCACTCTTCCCTTTTCATACTTGGTTGCCGGATGCTCACGTGGAGGCGCCCACAGCCGGGTCAGTACTGCTGGCCGGGGTGCTGCTGAAGATGGGGACCTACGGCATGCTGCGCTTCAACCTGGGACTATTTCCCGACCAGGCCCGCGCCAACGCCTGGTGGGTGATGATCCTGGCACTGATCGGTATTGTTTATGGCGCGCTGGTGGCGCTGGTCCAATCCAACATGAAAAAGCTGATTGCGTATTCTTCGATCAGCCATTTAGGTTTTGTGGTGCTGGGGATTTTCAGCTTTACCCAGGCGGGGCTGGACGGAGCGATGTTCGTGATGCTGGCCCACGGGGTCTCGACCGGCGCGCTCTTCATGCTGGCCGGCGCGTTGTACGAGCGCCGTCACACGTATGAGATTTCGGAATTCGGCGGGCTGGCAACCTCAATGCCGGTGTACGCCAGTTTCTTTCTCTTCATCGTGCTGGCATCGGTGGGACTGCCATTGCTGAACGGATTTATCGGCGAATTTCTGGTGCTGAGTGGGGCATTTCAGGATCGCGCCGTTTACGGGATTCTGGGTGCGACCGGGGTGATCTGGAGTGCGGGTTACCTGCTCTGGATGTATCAACGAGTGTTCTTTGGGAAGATAACGCACCCTGTAAATGAGGGACTGGCGGATCTGGACATACGCGAGCGCAGCGCGCTCCTGCCTGCGGCCGCGGCCGCACTGGTGATGGGGGTGGCTCCGCTGCTGTGGCTGAACGCCATTGATCCCGCTGTGCAAACTGCACTGGCACCGTTTGCGGAACTGGCCAGCAAGGTGGTTGGCCAGTGAACCCCACAGGAATCGGTCAGACGCTGCCGCAGGGGGTCGAATACGTTCGCATCCTCCCGGAAATCGTGCTCTCCATTTTCGGCATGCTCATCATGGTGCTCGATCCGCTCGTGGATGAGCGCCGGAGCCAGAAGCTGCTGGGCCTCATCGCCTTGATCGGCTCAGTAGTGGCGATTGTGGCCGCCCTGTACCAGTCGCAATTTCCAGGCCTGGGATTCTGGGGCATGGTCAAGGTGGATGCCTTCAGTACCTTCTTCCACATCGTGGTCACCGCCGTTGCTGCCGTGGTCATTCTCAGTTCTTACGAGTACATGGAAACGCAGCACATCCGGGCGGGTGAGTATTACGCGCTGATTCTCTTCGGGGCCGTCGGCATGTGCCTGATGTCGTCGGCGGTCGAGTTGGTGCTGATTTTCATTGCCCTGGAAATTTCTTCGATTTCCACTTATGTTCTGGCTGGTTTCAGGAGGCGAGCGGCGATCAGCAGCGAGGCCTCGCTGAAGTATTTCCTCCTGGGCTCGTTTGCCACTGCGTTCTTCCTCTACGGCGTGGCGTTGATGTTCGGCGCGACCGGGTCTACCAGCATTGCGGTGATTGGCGAGGCCCTGCGATCAAAGCAGATTCCGCTGCTGGCCTACGCCGGCGTAGCGTTCATGTTCGTAGGACTCGGTTTTAAGGTGGCCGCTGCTCCTTTTCATGTCTGGACGCCAGATGTGTACGAAGGCGCTCCGGCACCCGTGGTCGGCTTCATGTCAACCGCGCCCAAGGCGGCGGCGTTTGCCGTGCTGCTGCGCCTGATGTTTGAAGCCAATGCGCCCGGACGCCTGGGGTTGATCTGGGTAACAGCGGCGCTCTCTATGACATTGGGCAATGTGGGTGCCCTGGTGCAGCAGAACGTCAAACGCCTGCTGGCCTACTCTTCCATCGCGCATGCCGGATACGTACTAGTGGCTTTTGCCGCGTTGCCCAACAATGGCATCCCCGCAGCCATGTTTTACACGGCCTCATATGCAGCCATGAATGTCGGGGCTTTTGCCGTGGTCAGCCACCTGGCCGGCGCGGGAGAGCGTTTTGTCACCCTGGATGACTATGCCGGGTTGGGCCGCCGCTCGCCGCTGCTTGCTGCCACGTTAACGATTTTTTTGCTTTCCCTGATCGGAATTCCGATGACCGGCGGGTTCTTCGCCAAGTTTTACGTGTTCAGTGCCGCCCTGCAAGCCAACCTGATTGGACTCACGATTATCGGCGTACTCAACAGCGCCGTGGGCGCGTATTACTACCTGCGAATCATCGTGATGATGTATATGCGTGAGGCACGGGACGAGGTCGCGCCGACAATCCCGGTTTCACCTGCTCTCGGCGTTGCGCTGGCCATCAGCGTGGCTGCCACTCTTTATCTGGGCCTGCTACCGGGCAAACTTCTTGCATATGCTTCGCGCTCCGCGGCGGAGCTTCTACGTTAAGTCTTCGAGGATAGCCGGTGTACGGTAACGGGTTACGCTTGTTACCGCAGGCCCAGTAACGGTGTATTGCCAAACCCTCCAAAACCAAGGCCCAGCGGGCGTTTTGCCGTATGCAAAAAAGTGCGCTTAATTCACAGATCAGCAATTGACAATCCGCAACTATGCGTTCATCATGAGTTCCTAATCGAGAATATTTGGAGCCTTGGAGGTCGGTCATGAGCGAGTTCATTCAGAGAATTTGGTCCGAAGACCAGGGGCAGGACATCGCGGAGTATGCGGTCATGCTGGCGGTGATTCTGGTTCTCGTTGTCGGAACGATACGCTTGGTCGGCACGAACGCCAACAACGTCTTCTCCAACGTCGCCAGCTCAGTTCAATAGTCGCTTCAGCCATTGGTTCGAACCGACTGATTCGCCAACCGGTAAAGGATCTCGCCGGCGTGGGGAATCAGCTTGATGCCCTCAGCTTCACGTCCCTGCCATTCTTCCAGCTTGATGCTTTGGGGATCGAGATAGTTGAGGTGCAATCGCCGGCAGCGTTCTTCGGGAATGCCGGTAGCGAGGGTGACTTTGATCCGCAAGTCCTCGACTCTGGTCGCGACGTCGTAACTGCCCTGCCCAATCAAATGCGTGGAGTGAGCAATCACACCACGAGGCACCTCCGTAAACCGGTCCCACTGTTTGAGAAAGTAGTCGCGGCAGTGATAGCCGATCCGGTCGAGAAAAGCTCCGTGGGTGTAGCTGAATTCTGTAATGTGCGGAGCATAGAGCACGACCTCGCCACCGTCTGCGATGGCGGGCTCGAGTTTGTACATTCCCTTGGCGCCGGTCCAGATGTCGTCATACATCCGGGGCAACACTGAGAGGACGCGGCGAAACGGGCGCTCCTCCCATTGAATGTGTTCTTGCGCCGATTGCGCGGCGGCCGCCTTCCAGGCATCGAGTGCGGACCCGAAATACATACCGGCGATGTCCTGCTTTCTGAGCACCAGCGCGAAGCAGGCGATGGGCACCGTCACTTGTTTGGCGGCGCGATCGATGAGCGCGCGCACCGGAGTGCAGGCGGTGCCAATCAGGTTGTAACTCCCGAGCAGAGCGCCCAGCCAGTGGGTCTGATTAATCATTTCTCCGGTGCTGACGCCGGGAAACAGATATTTATTTCCTCCTGAAAAACCAACGACCTCGTGCGGAAAAACAGGGCTGCAAATCAGCACCTGGTCGTAGTCGAAGAGCAAGCGATTTATCTTCACCAGGATCGCTTCCGATAGCAGGCCGCCAGAGGCCTCTGAGACTGCGTTCGCGGGGATCGTACCCAGGTCCACAAATGTCTCGGGGAGGTCCCAGCGGTGATTGACAACCCGGGCCTTGCCGCACATTCCGTTGACGACAGGCTGCCCCATGAGCCGGGTGAGCTGGGTCTCGTTCATCTGGGGATGAGTGCCGAGGGCGACAAGGTAGTCGCAAGCGGCAGCGCGCGCGCCGATTTCCTCCCGCAGAAGCTGAAACATCAGGGGCATGGGCATGGTGCGGGTGCCATCGGGAATGATGGTGAGCACGCGCTTGCCGGTAAGGTTGAGGCCGGCGGCCGCCTGGGCAACGATTTGGCGGACTTCATCCGGAGATAGGACAGCGCTCTTGTTGAGGTTCACGGTTTTGAGGCCCGGTCTCTCTTTCTCCTGCCAGTCGGCTTCAAGTTGAATTATCCCACTGTTTTCGACTTCAGCGCTCGACACAGATACCTCAGCGGCTGAAACCGTGAGAATCAATGTAGATGGAATGTAGCGCTAAAGCGCTGCTCCACCCTGATCTATCAGCCGTCACAGCGCTCCTGCTTTTTCCAGCGCATCTTTCATTCCCGCCCAGCTTTCGATAGTTGAAGCTTCGGGCGTGCCGGCGCCACGCCAATGAGTCTCCAGGCTCACGACATGGTGATAGCCGTCGCGCTTGAGCGCTTTGTATTGATTTACCCAGTCGATCATTCCTTTACCCATGGCGGCCCATTCCACACCCTTGGCGGTTTTGATTGCGTCCTTGCAATGACAGTGGCCAATGCGATTTTTGGGCAGTAGATTGTAGCCGTCCGGATAGGGCGTTTCGCCGAACATCGCGGCGTTGCCGGGATCCCAGTTGAGCATGAAAGCCGGGGACAGCACGCCGCTGAGGACCTTGGCGGATTCGGCTCCAGTGGCGGTATTGCAGGCGAATTCATTTTCCAGAATGAGGATCAGCCCAATCTTGCGCAGTTTTTCCGCGGCCTGCTGCAACTGGTCGTTCATGGCCTTGCGGAAGGGGGCCTGGTCATCCAGGCGCCAGAAATCGAAGCAGCGGATGCGATCAGTGGAGAACTTCTTCGCAAGTTCAATGGCGCGATCGAGAACTTCACCCTGCTGGTCGTAGGTAAAGTTCGCACCGAACTGATCGTGTTCCGGACTGAACTTCGATTTCGGCGCGCCGGCGAAGTCCACCTTGAAGAGCGGGCTGCCGATATCGGTGACGCGCAGGTTGTTCTTTTTCAGGATGCGTTGCGCCTCCGCTATTTCATTGGAGTCGAGAGCGGCGACATTCTTGTTCCACATGCTGCGCAGTTCCATCCACTCCATCCCGAACTTCTGGGAGGCAATCTCGCAGGCATGACCGAAGTCCTGCGAAATCTCGTCGTTGATTACGGCTATCTTGAACGGCGACTTGCCGAGGCGCGGAGTCATCGAGGTGGCGGACGACTGAAAGGGAGCGGCTGAGAGGTTGGTGTTGACTGCCGCCAGTATTCCCAGGCCGGCAATAAACTCACGACGTGAAACATCTGATCGCATGGGTGATTTCTCCTGTTTACCAATTACCTTACCCGATGGCGTCATGCTAAAGCGCCTTCAGGCTGTGAAGGATCTGGCGTAGAGCTGCTTCGCGTTGCCTGACTCTGCGCGGTTGCACACCAGATCCTTCGGGACTGAAGTCCCTCAGGATGACACCGGGATTGGATTTGTGTTCTAACTGAGCCACTCACCGGTTCTTACAGCTTTTGTTTCCAAAATCAACCTGTGCTTCTGCTGTCCACGTCCTGTTAACGAGGAGCCGACAACGCGGGTTTCAGCCTTTGCGCAACTTGCAGCTCGTGCGCAGCTTCATCGAGCTGGCCGCGGGACTTCAAAGCGTTGGCCAAATCATAGTGCGCGGCTGCGTCCTCCGGATTCCATGCCACTACTGCCTGAAATTCCTGCACAGCTGTGGGCCAATCATGGGAATCGGCGGCCAGCTGGGCCAGGGCGCGGTGAGCTTCAGTCAGGCCAGGAGCGAGCTGTACAGCCTTTCGGAATTCAGGGGAAGCTAGCACTTTGTCACCTCGAGCCGCCAGCAGAACTCCCAATTGGAAATGCGCGGAAGCATGATTTGGATTTAGCTGCAGAACCTGACGGAAGGCGGCTTCGGCTTTAGCGGAACCATTCGCGGATTGCGCCAGGGCCAAGCCTAACTGGTAATGGGCTTCGGTGAAGTCGGGACTGAGCGTGACCGCCTCCTGCAGCTCGCCGACGGCGGTGGATAGCTGACCATTCTTCATGTGGCCCTCAGCGGTTTCCACCAGGATCATGGCGCGCCCCACGTTGGCTGTTCCCTGATTGAGGGCTTCCAGTTCAGCCAGTTGTTTCTGCGACTCCTCCTTCTGGCCGGCCTTTTGCAAAGCCTGGGCCAGGCTGGCGTGGGCCTGTGCCAGATAAGGGTCGAGACTGATGGCGCGGCGGAACTCGGCGATGGCGCCGGTCACATCGTTCAATTTAAGAAGCACCGTGCCCAGAATTTGGTGGCCTTCGGCATCGTCCGGACGCTGGGCCACGGCCAGCCGCAGTTCGTCGGCCGCAGCCGGCAAATCTCCGCCTTCGCGCAACACTAATCCCAGGGAGCGATGAGCCAAAGCATGGTTCGGATTGAGCCGGATGGCTTCGCGAAACTGGGCGCCGGCCGAATCCATGTCGCCTTTGAGACGGAGAGCAAGTCCCAGATTGTAGTGGTACTCCGGGTTGGCGGCATTCAGCGCAACC
Source organism: Terriglobia bacterium (assembly GCA_963758435.1). Lineage (GTDB taxonomy): Bacteria > Acidobacteriota > Terriglobia > Terriglobales > Acidobacteriaceae > JAIQFF01. Next base: position 785,686 of record CAVWVN010000004.1, read on the forward strand.
GCCTTTTGCAGATTCTCTACCGCAGACACGAGATCACCCCGGTCCGCCATGACTTGCCCCAGCGCAAAATAGATTGCCGGCTGGCGGGGTTGGAGCTGGCTGGCGGTTCCTAATTCATCCTGGACATCGTCAAGGTCGGCCTTCTGCCGGAGGCCCATCGAGCTTTTGTATTTGTTCCACAGGTTCAGTCCGAGATTGTAGTGGGCTTCAGCGAAGGTGGGAGCGGCCTTGATCACTTCGCGCAGCAGGCGGATGGCGCCCTCAAGATCGCCGATTTTGGCGCAGACTGCACTCAGGCCGTAGCGGGCTTCGAGCATCGCCGGGTCAAGACGCACTCGAAGTGGTCATCAACAATCTGGACGCGCGGCCGAGCCTGCTGAAGAATTTCGGCACCAGGAAAAACTGGCTGATGGTGCGGTGCGTCGGCACGAAGAGCAACCGGGACGCGGTGGGAGCGCGGGTGTACGTCTATGTTGGCGACCGCCGGATCTCGGGCGAAATCCAGACGGGAGCGAGCTTTCTCTCGCAAAACGATCCGCGAGTGCATGTCGGCCTGGGCGATGACACCAGCTATCAGCGTATTGAAGTGCAATGGCCCGGCGGACAGCGAGAAGTCTTTCCTGGAGGGCAAGCCAACCAGATTGTAATCCTGACCGAAGGCAAAGGATCTCCAGCTGCGGCAACGGCCAAGCCAGCGGCGGGTTCACGTCCGTGACCGTCAGTAGGATTGCTTCATTTTCGATTTCAATCCGTGCGCCAGCTTTTCAATCTGCTCAGCTTTTTTGGCGGCGTCCAGGGACAGAAGGCCCTGGTTCTTGTCCACATACTCCTTCAGGTCGGTAGATAGCTGAAACAGTTTTTCGGTGTCGCGCTTGATTTCCTCCTGCAGCATGGCGTTGGCTTTTTGGGCGCGATCTCTGTCTATGTCGTCCGCGGTGCGTACTGGTATGTTCCCGGTGGTTGGCCCCTGCCGGATAGAGGGTGGAAGGTGTATGGTTTGGCCGGATGCGAGGCCGCCGGTTGCCCAGATGAAGCAGATGAATAACGGCACAACTGTCTTGAGCATGACGAACCTCCAGCGGAAGTACGTTCTGACGTACTATACACCGCCGGGCAGAAGATGATTAGGACTGGATTGGGTCGAACAAGCTCCGGCAAACCCGAAGTCATCCTGAGACCGAAGAGCCTGCCCTGAGCGAAGTCGGAGGGATCTGACGCGCACAACGCACCTGCGAGCCAGCCGCAGATCTGTTCCACGCCACATGCTTCGCCAACTCAGAATAACCCCTCGCAAAAGGGCGACAGCTTCACTCCAGGCAGCGTTGGGGCGCCTGTCAGCGAACGGGTTCGAGAATTAACTTCTGTACTCGCCAGTTCAACAGCTCGGCGACGAAGAGCTCGTTTTCCGATGGGCACGCGATTTCGTGAATCCAGCCAAACTGCTTTAGCTGTTTTCCCGATTCACCGAGCACGCCCAGGATCTTTCCGTCCAGAGCGAGTTTGTAGATGCGGCCAGGATAGCCGTCCGAGCTGTACAGCACCTGGTTAGGCGGAGGTGTGATGCATATGGCCCAGGGTGCACCCGGCGCCATGGCCTGGTTGCCGATGGCGGGCAGCTGCGGCTTGTTGCCGATGGCGGGACGCGCGTTGGGATCGAAAGGCACATCGATTACGATCTGGCGCAGGAATTTTCCGTTCCCATCGAAAACCTGAATGCGGCGATTGCCGCGATCAGCCACGTAAACATTGTCCTGGGCATCGACCGCGATGCTGTGCGGAGTGCTGAATTGTCCGGGCTGGTCACCGGGTTCACCCCAGGACTTGAGCCAGTTGCCATCTTTGTCGATCTTGGCGACACGCGAATTGATATAGCCGTCGCTGATGTAGGTGTTGCCGGCTGCGTCCCAGGCCATGTCGGTGACCTGGCGGAACATGCCATCCACAGATGGCAGGGGCGGCCGGGGATGCTTCAACGGTTCGGTGCCTTCGTCAGAGGCTTCCTGCTTGCGTCCAAAGACCATGGCCACGCGACCTTGCGGGTCGAACTTGATGACCATATCGGAGCCTTTGTCGGCGACCCAGATGTTGTCATCCCGGTCGATCTTTACCGAGTGCGCGAAGGACCAGGCGTAGAGGTTGTGGCCAATCTCGCGCTGAAAGTAACCGCTGCTGTTGAATTCCAGAAGTTGTGCGGCACTGGCGCCATAGGCGGGTCCGGTTGTGCTGCCACGCGAGAAAACGAAGATGTGTCCCTTGGAGTTGACCGCAACCCCGGCCACTTCGCCCAGATACAAGTCGGCCGGCAGTTTGAGAAATCCGGGAACGGAACGGTACGGAATTTCAGGAACGCGCGCTGGTTGCGCGAGCAGCGTACCAGCCAGCGACAAGAACAACAGCAGAGCGCACTGTCTCATGGGTCTCCGGATGTCACAGGCCTTTTCAGTCTAAGCGCCGTGACCAGCAGCAAATACTATGACAGCACCGTCGGGATCGGTAACGAAAACCGCATGCCGGCTCTTTTGCACCTTGAGTCCACGGCTACGCAGTTCGTGTGCCGCCTGCCCAACGTTCGTTACTTCAAACACCACGCGAGGCTTCGCACTGGGGGTGTCGAGCTGGAGTTCCACTCTGTCGCCCGAGTTTCCGGCAACGTACATTTCGTTTCCATCGGAGCCGGCACTTTTGAATCCCAGTTTGCCGGCATAGTACGAACGCTCCGCAGCCAGGTCCCGGACCGGGGTTGTGGCCTCGATCATGTGCGTTGAAACGCGGCTCGGCAACAGATGCTGGCCCCGCCTCTGGGAATGCAGTGAATCTGGCATGTACTGTGTGTACTCCAGCAACTGATTGTCCGGGCCGTGCATGACAAACAGCAGATTGCCGGCGCGGGCTTTCTTGCTTTCGGTTGGCTGCAGTCCACGCTCTACGTAAGCCTTGTGCAGCACTTCAATGTCGGCCACTTCGAAGCAGGTGTGCAGGATGCCGCCGGGTTGGGCATCGCTGGTGCGCGGAATCAACTCGATAAATTGGCTATCGTTGACCTTGACGTATGAGACTGAGACTCTCCCGTTGTCTGTGAATGAAAAAGCCTCCTCATAACCCAGCGTTTTGTAAAACGCCTGTGATTTCTGCAGGTCGTTCACCCGCAGGGCTACATGAGCAATGCCGGTCAAGTCCGTCGATTGGGCACGCGCATTTTGCGCAGAGAGGAACCCAAAGACAGCGATCGTGACCAGGCCAGTCCTTTGAACGAGAGAAAATGGTTTGCGCAAAAACACTTTCAATATTCTGCTCCAGTCGTGGAATCGGACAAAAGCCTACACCAACGCTGTGCACACTGGCTAGCTTCCCTCCATTTAGTGTCGGTAGCACATGATATGTCCGGTTGAGATAGCACATGAGATGTCCGCTTAGCGGGCGGCGAGGGTGGGAGACCATGGCCAGCATGGATTCTTACCCGAAGGCCGCGATGGAGCGGGCAATGAAAGTACAGGACGTGATGTTACAGGCGATGGCGAAGAAGATCACGTGGTGGCAGGCGGCGGAGATTCTGGGCATCAGCGACCGGCATATGCGGCGCTGGCGGGAGCGCTACGAGGCGGAGGGCTACAAGGGGTTGTTCGACCGGCGGCGGGGCAAGCCGTCGACCCGGCGGGTGCCGATGGCGACGGTGGAGAAAGTGTTGGCGCTCTACCGGGAGAAGTATTTCGATCTGAACGTGCAGCACTTCCACGAGAAGCTGGGAGCTGAGCACGGCATCGAGTTGAGCTACACCTGGGTGAAGCAGGCGCTGCAGGGAGCGGGCTTGGTGGCGCGTGGACGCAAGCGCGGGGCGCATCGCAAACGGCGCGCCCGGCGACCGTTGCCGGGGATGCTGTTGCACATCGACGGCAGCCGCCACCAGTGGTTTCAGGACGAACGCTGGTATGACCTGATCGTGATTCTGGACGATGCCACCAGCGAGATTTACTACGCCCAACTGGTGGAGGAGGAATCGACGGCGACGGTAATGGCGGGATGGCAAGAGGTGATCGAGCGCAAAGGCGTGTTCTGCGCGCTGTACAGCGATCGGGGAAGCCATTTCTGGCTGACCCCGAAGGTGGGCGGCAAGGTCGACTACCATCGCCGTACACAGGTGGGACGGGCGTTGCACGAGTTGGGGGTGCAGATGATTCCGGCCTACTCGCCGGAAGCGCGGGGGCGCAGCGAGCGCAGCTTCTCGACCTGGCAGGGCCGCTTGCCGCAGGAGTTGCGGCTGCGCCAGCTTGGGACCCTGGAGGCGGCGAACCGGTTTCTGCGGGAAGCTTACATCGCCGAGTTCAATCGCCGTTTTCAGGTCGGCCCGGCGCAGCGTGGAAACGCCTTTGTGCCCTGTCGGAGTCGTGATCTGGAACGGATCTTCTCGCTGCAGTTCCAACGCAGCGTCAACCGCGACAACACGGTGAGCTTTCAGAATCTGAGCTTGCAGATCGAGCGGGTGCGCTGGCGGGCGACGCTGGCGGGTTGCCAGGTGATCGTGCACCAACACCTGAATGGAACCTTGAGTCTCACCCACGGACCGCATTGCCTGGGTCGCTATGACAGCGCCGGGACACCCCTGCCCGCCAAAGCTTCTACCGAGACGAGCAGGGGAAGGGGAACCGTCCCCTTCCCCTGCAACCCCATCCCCAAAACCAACCCAACCCAAACGGCGAGGGCACAACTTTGAAACCGGACATTTCACGTGCTACTAAAACCGGACATTTTAACTTGCTACCGACAGCTTCCCTCCATTTAGATTTTATGAAGTCATTGTTCACAATTTCACGATTGTAGGCCGCTCAAGATGCTCTGCTATGATGCCGACCGTTCTTTCACAGGAGAAGAGCAATGCCTTTAACCCGACGTGAAATGTGCTTACTGCTGCCCGCGCTTCTGCCGGTAGCAGGCGAACTGCAAGCCTTCGCGGATGACAAGTCCTTGTCGTCGTCAGGAGCATTTTCGTTCGGACAAGGCGCCCATGCATGTCGCCAACAACAACGCGCAGATCCGGATGATGCTGCGGGGTAAACTGGCCGCCGGAGAAGGTCTGGAGGTTCACGAAACCACACTGCCTCCCGGCGGCGCGCCTACGGCCACCACGCATCATCATCCCCATTCCGAGATGTGGCTCATACGGGAAGGGACGATCGAGCTGACCGTTGTCGACGAGAAGTTTCGCCTGGAGCCGGGATCGGTGGGGTTTGTCGCCTCGAACGAGGAGCACGGCATCAGGAATATCGGCACCAAGCCTGCAGTGTACTTTGTGGTTGCAGTTGGGCCGGGCGCGGAGTTGCAGGAGTAGAGACCTTACGAGACCGCCATAAGCCCCGGCTCGGAACGGCTCGACCGGCGGCAAGCCGTCGGCTTGTGTTCCAATCTCATGACGACGGATCCAACATGACCATTCACATCGGCCTGATCGGCGGCGGAAACATCAGCGAGACACACGCGCGCGCGGCTCGGGCAAATCCCGGAGTTGAGATCACTGCGATCTACGGAACAAACGCGAAAAAGGTCGCGGCCCTCTGCCGGGAGCATGGCGGAAAGGCTTACCAGGACTTAGACACATTCCTGGCGCATCGCCCGATGGACATGGTTGCGATCGGCAGTCCTTCAGGCCTGCACGCCGCTCAGGGCATCGCCGCGGCGCAGCGGGGGCTTCATGTGCTGACTGAGAAGCCGATCGACATCAGCACAGAACGCGCTGACGCGCTGATCGAAGCGGCACAGCGTTCCGGCGTGAAGCTTGGCGTGATGTTCCAGGACCGTACGAAGCCCGGAATCCGTGAACTCCGGGAGTGGGTGCGCACCGGCGTCCTTGGCAAACCGCTGGTGGTAGACGCACAGGTGAAATGGTACCGGCCTCCGGAATATTACAGTGGCTCGCGCTGGCGGGGGACGTGCGCGCTGGACGGCGGGGGCGCGCTCATCAACCAGGCGGTGCATACCGTCGATCTACTACTGTGGCTGCTGGGGGATGTGATTCGAGTGCAGGCGCGCACGGCAACGGTACTTCACGCGATTGAGACGGAAGATACTGCGCTCGCCCTCCTCGAATTTGCCAGCGGCGCACTGGGGACTCTGGAGGCGACAACTGCGGCCTACCCCGGATATCCGCGGCGGGTGGAGATTACGGGGACTGAGGGTACAGTGATACTGGAACAAGATCGCATTTTGGCGGCGAACCTGCGGAACCCGCCACCTGCCACCAGCGCCGGCATCGCGCCAGACGCAAGTCAGAGCGCCTCTTCGGCGGTGGTCAGTGACGTTCGCGGACATCAGGCGCTGTTTGAGGATTTTATTCAGGCGGTTGAGCGGGACACAGTTCCAATCTGCGACGGCCACGAGGGACGACAAAGTATCGCCCTAGTCGAGGCGATCTATCAGGCGGCGCGCAACGCTACGACCGTAGCCCTGAAGTTACCCACAACCTAACCGCCGGGCGCAGTCGCGCAGTATTTCCGATTCCCAGGCGGGACGTTGCGGGTTTTTGGGATGGACTTGAGCGGTGGGAATTCGTCCCGTCAGATGGAGAAACACCGCCGCGGAGTGCTTGTAGGCTGGAACGGGCGGACGAAAGGCCACGTTGCCCAGATACTGCAAATCGTCTGAAAGCGCATAGTACGCTGGATCTCCGGTCTCCCACAGGCGGTCGCGCTCGGCGAATTTTTCCGGGGCGAAGCTGGCGAGGCCCAGCAGGTAGTCCGATCCGTACTCGATCATATTGATGCCCACATCGTTTCCCGTGTAGATGCGGAAGTCGGGACGGTGCGCGTCGCGCAGGGCCAGGCGCTTTAACTCCACCAGGCGATCGAGAGATGAATGCTTCATTCCCTTGATTTCGGGAATATCCATCAGGCGGCGGACGGTCTCTTCATCAAAGATTTCTCCATTAGGCGCAAACATGGTGCCTAGCTCGAAAGCCAGCACGTGGTGGTAACCTTTGCACGCTGCTTGATAGACCGCGCCTTTCTCTTTGGACGCCAGGCCATGCATCCGGGCAGTCTGAAACAGGATCGGAATGCCGCCGGCCTGAACGATGAGATCCATGTGCTGCCGGTAGAGAGCGACGATGTCGCCCGATTGATTTTCGATATAAGCTCCGGCCACGAATGCAACGTTTTTGCCCAGAGCCTCAGCAGTCCATCGCAGCACGTCGCGCTTTTCCGGTTCGCTCAGGTAGTTGACGTAGCCCGTGTCCATGTTGACCGCGTTCATCAGTCCAGCCTTCTGGGTTGCGATCAAATGTTGCCTGAACGATTCGACGGCTATTTTCCCGTCTGCCTCATACGGTAGTAAGGCCGCGGCTATTCCGTAGACTTTTCTTCCAGGCTGCCGTCGTTCGATCAGGGCTGCGATGTTCATCTCTGCTTCTCCAGATCCGTGCCTCCAGGCTTCATGCGTGCGTCACTGTTTCTTCGCGATGGTCAATTGGGTCATGAGTTCGGAATCCTTGTAGAAACTATCCAGCGGATAGCATCCGGAAGGCAAGCCTTTGCGCGGAGCGGTGGTGCAATCGCTGAAGGTCCGGCAAATTCGCTTGCGCTCGATGGTACGGTCTTCGGTGGCGTCCCAGAGCAGTTCGGGATAGGTCAGCACCATTCGTCCCAGCCCGACCATGTCAACCCAGTTCTCGCGTAGCGCGGCCTGGGCTACGTGGGGCAAAAAATCCTGCAGGTAGCTGTAGCCGGTGCCGACGACAATCAGGTTGGGAAATTGTTGTTTCAGGCGCCGTGTTGCTTCCATCTGGCGCGCCACGCTGAACAGGGGGTCCTCCGGCGGCAAATATCCATCCGACGGCGGATAAAGCGCGGGCCGTTGCAAGTGGGGATTGTAATAGGGGCTTCCCGCCGTGATATTTACCAGCCGAATTCCAAGATGCTCGAGAAGAGACAGAAAGCGCACGGGCTCATCCAGGTCCGACTCAATCGGGTCAAGTGCGTTTACACCGAAGCCCCAACGGTATGGAATTTCGCCCTTGTGTGCTTCAGGAATTCCAGGGCCTAGCTTTCCGGCAGACGATTTGGACGGGTCGGGATAGAAGGGAACGCTGTCGATGGCAGAAAGGCGGACCGCGATCTTGAGCTGCGGGGCGACCGAACGAATGCCTTCGACGACCTCACGCAGGAAGCGCGTGCGATTTTCGAAACTTCCACCGTAGCGGCCGGAACGAGTGAGAGCGCTGAGAAATTCGTGGCCGAGGTATCCGTGACAATGCTTTATATCGACGAAGTCAAAACCCAGTTTCCCGGCCAGGAGCGCGGCTTTGTGAAAGTTCTCAATGATGACTTCGATGTCCGAGTCGGTCAGCAGGGGAAAATCCGCGGGCAAACCCAGGCGCCGATCGAGGAACGGATGATGGTAAAGAATACGGGGCTCAGGGCGAGCATGCGCGTTGGGGCGGCTGTAGCGGCCGGAGTCCGTGAGCTGCAAACCGATCAGCAAACCGTCGTCGGAGCCGGTAGTCAATCGATGTTCCTCGATCAAGCTGACCCGTAAGAACGATAAGCCCTTCTCGGTGTGCGCGGCGGCCACGAGTTGATTGGGATTGGCGCGCGCTTCGTGTGAGACGGCGACCGCCTCTCCGCCCCAGATCAGTTTCGCTCCGCTGCGGCCAAAGCGCTGCCAGCGCCGGATCGTATTCTCGGACGGATTACCGTCGGACGTACCGTCCCAACCCTCCATGGGATGCACCACGATCCGGTTGCCGATTTTAACGTCGCCACGAACCAGAGGCTGGCGCAGGGGAGATTCCGTTCCGGGCACAACTTCGCGATCACACGGGATGGTCAAACCAAGCGATTGCAGATGTTGCTGAAATCCAGACACGTTCTTCAACGTGCCCAGGCGCAGAATGGGTCGGGTGCTCATGCGGTGGTTTTTCTCTGCTTAGGCAATCCCAGTACAGCGGCAGCGCCGAGCAGAGCGATGCCGATCAGCACGAAACAGCTTTCATAATAATTTCCGGTAACGTCGCGCAGGCGTCCGGTAAGCCAGGGTGATATCGCTTCAGCGATGCCGCCCGCAGTCAGGATCACTCCCAGCAGTCTGCCCAGGATTTGCATGCCGAAGATTTCCGCGGTCATCAGCGGAATGATCATGTAATCACCGCCCAGTCCGACTCCGAAAATTGCTGCCGACGTATACATTGCCAGGCGGGTGCGCCCCAGGAACAGAAGCGGGATGCCGGCCGCGACCAGCAAATAAGTCAACAGCATTACGTATTTCTTGGAAAAGCGGTCCGCAAGCCAGCCCATGAGCAAGCGCCCCACGATACTAAACGAGAGCACCAGCGACAGAACTCGCGCCGCGTCGCTTTGCGTGAAATGCCGGTCGAGGCTCAGAAAGAGCTTAAGATTCTGCTGGGTGCCGCTGACTGCCGCGATCGAACACATGCTGCCGAAAGTAAGCAGGAAGAACGGGACGGTCTTGAAGGCGGCCATTACGTCTGCCGTACCTGACACGTTGCTACTTCGGGTCGATCGTGCTGGCGCTTCCTTCACGAAAAAACCCAACGGAAGTGAGACCACGATTATCAGCAAACCCAACCATCGCAAAGCCGCCTGCCAGCCGAAATGCTGGATCAGGGCGTGGGAAATCCAGGGGACGGTGGCGCCGCCGATTCCGATTCCCAGGTAGGCGAAGCCCATGGCTTTGCCGCGCGACTTGTCGAACCAGCGCGATAACATCACCTGGTTGGGTAGCGGGCCTCCGCACACATAGCCCAGTGCGTTGAAGAAGTAAAACAGATAGAACATACCGAGGGTCGAGACCCAACCCAGTCCCACCAGCGCTCCGCCGGCCATCAAGATGCCGGCCATCATGACGCGACGCGGGCCAAAGCGATCGATAATCCATCCGGCGATGAATCCGAAAACAGGTCCGACTACCAGTTTGCTCAGCGCGTTTCCGGAGGTCACTTGCGCGCGCGTCCATCCGAACTGCTGCACCATGAAGTCGTAGTAAAACGGCAGTCCCCACAGTGCGAGGCCCACGATGCAGAACAGGACGACAAAGGCGGTGACAGCCACCTGCAGCGCGCCGGAATCGATGACACGCCCCTGATCGCCGGCAGCCGCGAAACCTCGCGGATCAAGTTCTGCATTCTCCAACAACGGCTCTGATTCGCTCACCTGGCTCCCCTGTCACGGCTGGGCTCTGCACGAGCGGGATCCTCGCGCCCACATTAAATCGGCTCTCCGTGAGAACCTTTGGTATGATGCCGAGCAAATTTCACCATATCATTTGCGAGAGGCGCTCATGACTATCACGCGACGTGAAATATGTGTTCTGCTTCCCGGACTTCTGCCGGCCGCGGCGGCGCTCGATGCCTTCGCCGAAACAGACACTTCCCTGCCCTCGGCAAATTATCCCTACGACAAACTGCTCTGCATACTCTCGACCACGCCGAAATGCGCCGGGTCCTGAAGGGCAAATTGGCCACCGGAGAGTCCCTGGAAGTACACGAAACTACGCTCCCACCCGGAGGCGCGCCGCACGCGCCACATCATCACGTGCACTCCGAAATGTGGCTCATCCGCGAAGGCACGGTCGAGCTTACGGTGAACGGCACCAGCTACCGCCTGGGCCCGGGATCGGTGGGATTTGTTCATTCGAATGACGAGCATGGAATCAAAAATGCGGGTCCGGTTCCGGCGCGCTACTTCGTGGTTGCGATGGGGCCTGGCGCGGAGGCATGATACTTTCCTTCCGTTTCGTTTTGACACTCCAGAGTATAGGCTGAGAGCAGAATGCATTTTGTTTAGTTCGGCTGAAGGTCACAATCAGTTTTTACGAATTGACACTGCGGAAATACGGTTCTTATAGTTTTGCGGGCGGTTTGAGCGGGAGGAATTAAACCTCTTTCGCAAGATTTGCATTCCGAGGACGGGACGCCGGCGCTACGATGCGGAAGCTACAATTTTGAGGTGAGGGTCCGATGAAAGTATTCTGGTTGCTGGGTTTGCTTGCGATCACCCTGGTTATGGTCAGCGCGGAGGAAAAGGTGCCGGAAGGATTTCAGCATTGGACAGGCGCGTCACTCAAAGAGCTTGAGCAAACACTGAAATCAGAGGCTGACGCCAGCGCGCACCACATGTCAGTCCACGCTCTGGGGGATTTCCCACAGGACAAGTTCATGCTCTCACGGCGACAGACCGACGGCATGCCGGAATGGCACGAAAATCAGGCCGATGTTTTTCTGGTGCAATCCGGTTCGGCAACGCTCGTCGTGGGCGGCACCCTGGTCGGCGCGGAAGACACCGAGCCGCACGAAAAGCGCAATGGAACCATTCAGGGCGGCGTCAGGCAAAAGCTTTCCGCGGGCGACATTGTTCGCATTCCTCCCAAGGTGCCGCACCAGCTCTTGCTCGACGGCTCGCCGGAATTCACCTACTTTGTGATCAAGGTGAAGGGCTATTAGCGGGCCGTAACTTCACGCCGCACTGCAACGGGCGACACCAGCTCAAGGAGAAATCCATGCCCATGTCTCTCAGATCAATCACGCTTGCGACGGTGCTAGCGGTCTCGTGCGCCATGAGCGCGATGGCGCAGGCACCCAACCCTTACGGACTGCCGGTCAGCGTGGAGAATGCCAAGAAGGCCGCGGCCGTCGCGCTGGATGAGGCACGGAAAAGCAACTGGAAGATGGCGGTTGCTGTGGTCGATACCGGCGGCACCCTGGTGTACTACGAGAAAATGGACAATACCCAGATTGGAAGCGCGGACATCGCGATCGAGAAGGCCCGTACTGCGGTACGTTTCAAACGGCCAAGTAAAGTGTTCCAGGATGCGGTCGCAGGCGGCGGAGCTGGCTTGCGCATGCTGCGCCTGCCGGGCGGGATTCCGCTAGAAGGCGGCATTCCTCTCATTATGAACGGCGAGATCGTTGGCGCCATCGGAGTTTCGGGCGACAGCGGCGATCACGACAGCATCTGCGCGCAGGCGGGTGCGAACACGCTTAAGTAACCAGGTCAGCCTCGGGACTAGTCGCTGCGTAGACAATGACCCGCCTGGGATTCACGAATAGCCATGCCAGCGCGGCGATGAAAAACATTGCCGCGTTGAAATAGAGACTCACCTTCCAACTGGGATGGCCGGGCCGTCCGGCCAGCACGGCCAACCAGGCCACGACCGGTATGCTGACCACCTGTCCCAGGTTGCCAATCATGTTCATGAAACCGGCCACCGTACCGGAGTAGCGGTGCCCGATATCAATGGTGGTGGCCCAACTTGACGCCATTCCAAAATCTTTGACAAACGAAGAGAGACAGAGCGACGCGAATGCGAGCCCGATGTGGCTGGGCGTCAGGGCGACGCTGACCAGCATGAAAACACCGCCGAGGCCGTAGGCAATCACACCCTGCAGAGTGCGTCCCCAACGCGGTCCCCAGAGTTGCACCTGGCGGTCGGTGAGAAAACCGCCCAGGAGACAGGAGGCTCCGCCGAAAAAAAGTGGGGCCCCGGATGCAAGAACCAGTTCAATACCTGACAGACGAAGATCGTGGCGCAAGTAGGGTGTGATCCAGGACGCGAAGAAAGACCAGCCGGCGTTGCTGCAGAGATACATTACGCTGAGACACCACAAGGTGGGGCTGCGGAGCATCGTCGTCCAAGACAGGGGAGCGGGTTTGCCGGCATCCTTGCGCCCTTCCATGATGAGGGCCCGCTCGGCGGCGTTCACCGCGGAATCTGTTTGGGGCGAGTCCTTGTAACGCGACTGAAAGCCCCACAGCCAGACCGCGCCCAGCACGCTCATGAGCACGAACCCGCCTCGCCATCCGAAGGGATAGGCAAGGACCATCATCAGAAGAGGCGCCACCGCCCCGCCCCAGCGGGCGCACATCCAGACCATGCCTTGCGTAAAGCCTCTCTCACGGAAAGGAAACCACTCGCGCGATGCCCGGCTGATGTTAGGAAATGCTCCGGCTTCGCCCGCTCCAAAGAGAAAACGGAACACGATGAGGCTGATCAAACCCCAGGCCAGGCCGGTGAGGGCGGTAAAGGCGGTCCAGACCAGGACGATGCGGATCAGGACCTTGCGCGGCCCCAGCTTGTCGCCCAGCCATCCGCTGGGCATTTCGAAGAGCGCATAGGCAAGTGAGAAGGCGGAAAAGGCATAGGCCAGTCTCTGTGGCGTGAGATGCAGATCCAGTTCAATGCGGTCCTGGACCTGGATAATACCGATGCGCGCAATGTAAGTGAGAGCGGAGAGGCTGCACAGCCAGGCCAGGACTGTCCAGCGGACTCGGGTGGCCGGGGTTTGGTTCATGCGACCTTCGAGTTTGCCTTCTGCAGAATCACGTGGGACAGCCGCCCTCGGCTATCTGGTCGAGCAAAGCTCGACAGGTTTTTGCGCTACGGGAACAGCGGAGCTTCGCTCCGCCAGACGGCCGAGGGCGGCTGTCTCCACGTGGTTCCTCTCACGACAAGAAAGGCCTCCATTTTTCGAGCACTGCTTTGATCTCCGCAATTTCTCCAGGTCGCACGTTGGGGAGAGGAGGGCGAACCGGACCAGCTGCCAGGCCGATCAGGTTCATCATTTCCTTCATGACCGAGACTTCGTATCCCTTGCGGCGCGAGCGGATGGCGTAGAGCGGATTCACGTATTCCCTCATCAGCTCGGCCAGCGCGGGAGAGTCTCCGGCAGACGCGAGTTCATCCAGGCGCAACGAAAGTTTTGGTGCGACAGTGGCAATACTCGAAGTGTAAGTGCGGATACCGATGCTGTAATAAGCCGGCACGGACGCGTCCCCCGCGCCGCCGATCCAGTACAAGCGGTCGCCTACACGATCCATGATCTGCTTATAGCGTGCGGTGTCGCCTTGTCCATCCTTCCAGGCGATCAGCGTGGGGATTCTTGCCGCCAATTGCTCAACCCATTCCGGTGACGGCTTCACCCAGTCGCGACTGTAAACAAACAGGCCCAGGGGCGTGGCGGCGCCTATCGCCGCATAATAGTCAGCCAGTCCTTCGTCGTCAGCGTTGGGATAATACGGCGGCAGGGCCAGAATTCCGTCCACGCCCGCCTGTGCCGATTGCTGCGCCAGTTCGATCGCCATCTGGCGGTTAAAGCCGGTGCCGCTGATGACCGGGACCCGGCCGCGCACTTCTTCCACAATGGTTTTGACCACCGCCAGCAGTTCGGCAGGCGTCAACGAATACATTTCGCCGGTGCCGCCAACAGCCACGATCGCGGCAATGCGGTGGCGCAGCAGCCCTTGAATGTTTTTCCGCAGTCCCGCAAGATCAAGCGAGAGATCGGATTTGAAAGGGGTGACAGGGAAAGCGATGACGCCGCGAAGTTTGCTCCGGAATTCTTCTGGTCTCATCTCCACACCTGACAGTTCGCGGATGCGTGCATGACCGGCGGAACCAGGCCGCGTCGGTGGACGACGCGGACCCGGCCTGGCTGATTTGCGCAATAGCGGTTTAACGCAAGAACGCCGAAGCGCACCACAGGATCGGCGCCTGTCCGTGAAGGTCGCCGGTGAGCTTCTCGCGGTCGAGATAGTACTGCAAGTCGTTTTTCTTGCCGGTGCCCTGGCACACGTTGCGAAGATCGCCCTTGGGCTCGAGATAGGTGATCATTCCCAGCCACCCCTTGCGCGCAGCTTTGCCGTATGTTTTCTTATCCAGCCAGCCGTTCTTGACTCCGGTGATCATGGCAAAGGTAAACATTCCTGTCGAAGAAGTTTCCGGCCAGGATTCGGGATGATCGATTAACTGGCGCCACACTCCATCCTTGCCCTGATATTGCAGCAAGGCCTTCATCATTTTGCGATAGGACTCCATGATGCGCGCGCGCCGCGGATGGTTCTCCGGCAGCGATCGCAACATTTCCGCCATGCCTGCCGCCACCCAGCCATCACCGCGACCCCAGTAAAACGGAACGTCGGGCGCATGGTAGAAAAGTCCGTTGGGTTGCTGCAGCTTGTCCAGATACGTGGTCATCTCCAGCGCAGCTCGATCCAGATACTTGGAATCTCCTGTCGCGCGATACGCTTGCAGTTGCAGGATGATGAGCATGTACATATCGTCGATCCAGTAGCGCGTCTGCGAGCTTAATCCGTCGGGCGTGGGATCTGCCCATTGCTTGTCGGCCGAGTTGAGCCCCAGATCAAGATATTTCTTCTCTTTCGTCTGGATGTAGATTTCCAGGGGCACAGTGCCAAAAACGCTCCGGTCCACGTGGTCGGGCACAGGAATCAGATTGGATTCTTCGCCAAACAGCGGATCGAAGCGCTTGATCAGGCGGGCATCGAGTTCTTTGTCGCCGCTCAATTGGGCAAAGGTCAGGGCGCCATACCAGGTAGCCACCTCAGGATAAGTGATGAAGGGTGGTGGGCCCGGCCGGCCGAAGTTGGAATGCGGAATCGCGAGCAGCCGTTCCGCCACCCGTTTGCCAATTTCCTGCGGCGAACCGCCCGCCGGCCATTTGCTGAATTCTTTGGGTTGTTTCTGTGCCTGCGCCGGCAGAGCCAGCACGATCATCCCTGCGGCAAGCAGCAGTCCCAACATTTTGCGGTATCGCTGCATCATGAGTTCTTTGTCCCCTTATGTTTGCCGGTGAAGGCGTAGTGGGCCGAATATTCTTACGTTCTGCCGTGCTGCAAGGGCGTGTCAAGCCAGCGTCGCAGACTACAGAAGGCCCAGGTCGAAGGTCAACCCGTAAAAACTGAAGTCACTATTAAGCTGAACTAAACAACTGACAGACTCGAAGGCTGGTTGAACCCGCGTGGGGACAGCCGGCCTCGGCTGTCCGGTCGAGCAGGGACCGACGGATGTTACGTCTACTTAAGTGGCGGAGCTTTGCTCCGCCGGACAGCCGAGGGCGGCTGTCCCCACGTGGGCATTCATATAATCTCCCTGCTATGCTGGCGGCGAGGTCACCGGAAACGGAGTCGATGCTTCGAGTCTCATATCAGGAACTGTTCGACGCTCTGTTGCGGGTATTGCTGAAGCTGGGGTTTGAACCTGAGCGTGCCCGCCTGTGTGCTCAGCTTTTCGCCGACACCAGCCGCGATGGTGTGTACTCGCACGGGCTCAACCGCTTTCCACGCTTCGTCACCATGATTCGAAATGGCTCGATTCACATTCACGCCCAACCGGAGTTGCTCACAGGTTCCGGGCCGCTGGAGCGCTGGGACGGAAAAATCGGGCCGGGTAATCTGAACGCCCATCACTGCATGGACAGGACAATCGCGTTGGCCCGCGAACATGGGATGGGATGCGTGGCGTTGGCGAATACCAACCACTGGATGCGAGGCGGCAGCTATGGCTGGCAGGCGGCCGACGCCGGAATGATCGGAATGTGCTGGACCAATACCCTGCCCAATCTTCCGCCCTGGGGCGCCGCCGATCCGCGGGTGGGGAATAATCCGCTGGTGATCGCGGTGCCTCGCGCGGACGGACACGTCGTCCTCGATATGGCGATGTCGCAATTCTCTTACGGGACTCTGGCGTCATATCGAATGCGTGGCGAGCTGCTGCCGATGGATGGAGGCTTTGATTCTAGCGGCCGGCTCACCCGGGTTCCCGGAGATATCGAGGCATCCAATCGTCCTTTGCCCATCGGCTTTTGGAAGGGATCGGGCCTGGCATTGATGCTGGACCTGGTGGCGGCGACGTTGTCGGGGGGAAAGGCTACCCATCAAATCGCGACGGAACCGGCGCGCGAGAACGGGCTCTCACAGGTCTTCATCGCGTTCGACGGTTCTTCTCTCAACCCGAACCACACGGCATCTCGCATCGCAGATCAGGTGATCGAGTATTTCCAGCTGCCTCCGAATTCTGCGGGAGAACGCGTGCGCTATCCCGGCGAGCGGGTATTGGCTACGCGAAAAGACAATCTCGCCCAAGGCATCCCGGTGGAGCCCTCCATCTGGCAGCAGTTGGAATCGCTTTAACACAACTTCCACTTCCGTTGAGTCTGGCTGAATTCAAACTTCAATTTTTATGGTTTGACAGGCATGACCCGCTTTCTATACTTGGGATGATTTTTATATTGATGAGCCGGTGCAACCACTGAAGCTACTTCGGATCGCAATCTCACATGTAGGCCATTGCGGGGATGGACACGTTCTCCTCGCGGTTTTTGTGCAAGGGAGTCTCGAATGAGCGCGCAAGAGGAAGGCGGAATCGATCAGCTGATTTTTCGCGGGACCGACAAACACACTGGGCGCCATGTTTCGGTAACGCCCGGCAACAGTTCGATGAAGCACCTGGCCTACGGACGCATCATCCTGAACGCGGAGAAGACGGCGGAATCATTTTCCACGGGAGACCGCGAGACTGGACTGATCGTCCTCTCGGGCAACGCCACGGTGACGACGAAGGCCAAGGAAGTAACCTTAGGGCAGTACGACGCAATCTATATCCCGCGCGATTCTTCGGTAAAGATCGTGACCAGTTCCAGCGTGGACATTGCAGAATTCTCGGCCGAGGTTTCCAGGCACTATCCATTTCAAGTTGTGCGCTTCTCCCAGGTAGAAAGCGATCCGGGGCTAAAATTCACCACGGGTGGATCGGGATCATCGCGCAAGCTGCATATGTTGCTGGCCAAGAATGTTGAAGCGGGACGGCTGGTTGCCGGGTTTACTATTTCGGAGCCGGGCAACTGGACCAGCTGGCCTCCCCACGAGCACGCTAAGATGCTGGAAGAGATGTACGTGTATTTCGACATGCCCGATCCGGCATTCGGCATTCAACTTGTGTATAACCATACTGACTATCCGGAAGTGGTCACAGTGGTGCGCGACGGCGATGCGGTGCTGATGCCCAGCGGATATCATCCGAATGTTTCCGTGCCTGGTCATCGCATCTGTTTTCTCTGGGCGATGGCGGCACACCGCGAGGGCGAGGACCGGCAGTTTGGGGTAGTCAACGTGCAGCGCGGATTCGACCAGGGACCCTCCGGGCTGGAAGCTGGCCGCAAAAAGTAATAAACCTCCCACCATGGACCGTACCGCCAGCTCCGCGAACCAGGCGTCTGCAGCGGATTACGAGGCAGCAGCGCCATCTTCGCGAGCCGGCTACTTCCGCTGGGTCATTTGTGCTCTCCTGCTATTTGGAGTCACCAAAAACTACATGGACCGCCAGGTCCTGGGAATTCTTAAAACCACCCTGCAACACGATCTGGGGTGGAACGAAATTGACTACGGCAATCTGGTGTTTGCCTTTCAGGCGGCTTACGCCGTGGGCATGGTGGTGGTGGGTCGGCTGGTGGACCGGCTCGGAACCAGGTTGGGTTACGCGCTCGCCATGGTCTTCTGGAGTCTGGCTTCGATGGGGCACGCCGTCGGCAGCTCGTTTACCAGCTTTCTGGTTGCCCGGTCAGCATTGGGTTTTGGCGAATCAGGCGTTTTTCCGGCGAGCATCAAAACGGTAGCCGAATGGTTTCCAAAGAAGGAGCGGGCGCTGGCTACTGGAATTTTCAACGCCGGCACAAACATCGGCGCCATCATCACTCCTCTGGTAGTGCCCTGGATTACGATTCAATGGGGCTGGCGCTGGGCCTTCATCATTACCGGCGCACTGGGCTTCGTCTGGCTCATCTTCTGGCTTCTCCTATATCGCGAGCCAGGGAAGCACCCGCGGGTCTCGAAAGCGGAACTGGACTATATCCGCAGCGACCCCCAGGAAGCGCCGGTCAAAATCAAATGGGCGCGGCTCATTCCCCACCGGCAGACCTGGGCGTTCGTGGTAGGCAAGTTCCTGACCGATCCGATCTGGTGGTTCTATCTATTCTGGATACCGGATTTTCTGGAACGCAAGCACGGTCTGTCGTTGATGAAGATCGGTCTGCCTATCGTAGTGATCTACGTGATCGCCGACGTGGGCAGCGTCGCCGGGGGCTGGCTGTCGTCGTGGCTGATCCATCGCGGCCGGAGCGTTAATTTCGCGCGCAAGGTCACATTGCTGATTTGCGCGGTGTGTGTTGTCCCCATTGTGTTCGCTTATGACATGCCGAGCTTGTGGGGGGCAGTGCTGCTGATCGGACTCGCGGCCGCGGCCCACCAGGGATTCTCCGCCAATCTTTTTACTTTGACCTCCGACACGTTTCCAGCCCAGGCCGTGGGTTCGGTGGTCGGGATGGGGGGAATGGCGGGGGCGATCGGTGGCATGTTGATCGCCAAGATCGTGGGCTACACCTTGCAATGGACGGGCAGTTATATGGTCCCGTTCCTGATGGCGGGCTGTGCTTACCTGCTGGCGCTGGCCGCCATTCAGTTGCTGGTGCCCAAGCTGGAGCCTGCCAATATTCAGAATATTCAGTAAGAAAACGACATGATCCTGGAAGCCTTCAAGTTGGAAGACAAGAATGCGCTGGTCACCGGTTCCAGCCGCGGGCTGGGCGCTGCAATTGCGATCGCGCTGGCACAAGTCGGAGCCAACGTCGGATGTCATGGACGGAGTACTGATGGCAGAGCCACGAGTGAAGCGATTCACCAGATGGGGAGGAAATCGTTTTATCTGGCCGGCGACATGTCGGACGCCGACCTCCATCCGGTTTTGATCGGGAAGACTGTAGAGGAATTTGGCTCCATCGACATCTGGTCAACAACGCGGGCACGATACACCGGGCACCAGCGGCTGAGTATTCGCAAGCTTATTGGGATGAAATAATCACCGTGAACCTGACGTCGGTATTCCGGCTCTCACAACTTGCAGGCCAGGACATGCTGAAGCGTGGCGCGAAGGGCAAAATTCTCAACATTGCCTCCCTGCTTTCGTTTCAGGGAGGAATCACGGTTCCGGCGTACGCTGCCGCCAAAGGCGGCGTGGCGCAACTCACGAAGGCGCTCGCCAATGAATGGGCCTCGAAGGGGATTAACGTCAATGCCATCGCGCCCGGCTACATGGCGACTGACAATACCACTGCGCTGCGACAAGACCCTCAGCGCAGCCGCCAGATCCTGGAGCGGATTCCTGCCGGGCGCTGGGGAGAGCCCGTCGATGTTGCCGGTGCTGCGGTTTTTCTCTGCTCGCCCGCCAGTGACTACATTCACGGGCACATCATGGCGGTGGACGGCGGCTGGTTAGGTCGATGAAGAACCGCGTGGGGACAGCCGCCCTCGGCTGTCCGGCGGAGCGAAGCTCCGCTACTTTTTGCCAGTGATCACGTTACTTCTACCTGCCACTGAAACCCTGGTCGAGCTGCGCTCGACCGGACAGCCGAGGGCGGCTGTCCCCACGTGGTCTTTATTGATTCACGCCGCTGGCCAGGAAGCCTCCGTCCACAGCCAGCACGTGGCCGGTGACGAAGCTGGCGGCTTCCGAAGCCAGGAATACGGCGGCCCCGCCCAGTTCATCCAGCTTGCCAAACCTCTTCATCGGAGTGCGCAGCAGGAATTCACGGCCGCGGTCGGTGCCGTCAAGCAAGGCGGAATTCAGGTCGGTGCGGAAGACGCCGGGAGCTATGGCATTCACGCAGACGCCGGACTTTGCCCATTCAATGGCGAGAGACTTAGTGAGCGATGCCACCGCCGCTTTGCTGGCGCTGTAGGCGGCAACCTCATAGAGCGCGACAAACGAGGACAGAGAAGCAATATTAATGATGCGGCCATAACCGCGCTCGATCATGTGGCGGCCAAAAACGCGACAAGCGCGCAAAGTTCCATTCAGGTTGGTTTCGAGGATAGCGTTCCATTCTGAGTCCGGGACTTCAAGCGTTGGCGTTCGCTTGGTGCGGCCGGCGCAGTTGACCAGAATCTGCACGCTGCCAAATTCGGTGGTCACCGCTTGCAGAAGCTGGTCGAGGCTGGCGGTGTCAGTGACATCGCAAGTCTGGCCAAGCGACCGCCGGCCGAGCGCTTTGACTTCAGCGGCGGCGGCGTTCACCTGTTCAGCGCGGCGGCCCGTGGGAATCACGTCGGCGCCGGCCTGAGCCAGCGCCCGGGTGAGAGCAAGTCCGATGCCGCTGGTTCCGCCAATCACCACTGCGGTCTTTTTCGTCAGCTCAAGAAGTGGATGACCCATCAATCACTCCTTACCAATTTGGATGGAGTGAATTATAAGGTGAGTCTCCGCTTTCGTGGTTCCGTCTTTTTCCGGCATCGCCTCGAAGTCTGCATAACACTCAGGCGGTCAACATCGTCCGCAGAGATTCCGCGACCGACAGGGTCAGCTTGCGGGGATAGTGGGTCTGCGCCATCGCCAGCGCCAGACCTCGGGTTATGGGATGACCATCGACCCGAAAGGTCTGGAAAAAGCGCGTTCGTCGGCGGAGCGCGTGCTCGGGGAGTATGGAGTAGCCGAAACCCGATTCCACCAGGCGCTTGATGGCCTCGGTATCTTCCGCTTCCATCACGACACGAGGGTTCACGCCGATGTCTTTGAAGAAGCGGTCGATAAGCACTCGCAGCACGGTCCCCACGGGATAGAGCAGGAAAGGGACCCGGGCCAGCTCGGAGACGCGCACCGATCCAGTTTGCGGACCGCGGACTTTGCTGGTCGAAGGACGCACAATGAGAAGTTCCTCGTCAAAAAGCGGGATGATTTTGAGGTTTTCCTCCGGAATCGGAAGCGAAATAAGGCCCAGATCGAAGCGGCGGTCGTGCAGCCCCCTAACCGTTTCCTCGGTCACATTCACCGAGACCCGGATCTCCGCTTTGGGAAACTGCTTGCGCAATTGCCAGAGTGGTTTTCCCAGTTGGTAGATCAGAGTGGTGACACCGGTGGCAAAGTGGAAGGGCCGGACATCGGTTGCCAGATCGTTCTGAAATTCCTGCTTGATCTGACCCATCCGCTTGATCAGATCTTTGGCATGTTCCGCGAGGCGCATCGCGGCCGGAGTGGGAATCAGGCGCTTTCCGCTGCGCACAAAAAGTTCAGTATGAAGTTCGTCAGCGAGATTGTGCAGCTGAAGACTGACCGCGCCCGGGGAAAGAAAGACTTTCTCAGCGGCGCGGGCCATACTGGGAGACTCCATCACGGCAAGGAATAGTTCGAGCTGGTGAATATCCATAAGTACTCCCCTCAGGGCCGATGCATCCCAGCAAAAGCTCCCGCCGGTATCAGGATAAAACGGTAGTGTTAAATCCCTTGAGACTTCCTGAAACGTCTTTTTAGCTTTTCCAATTTGACAGCGCTGGCGCCCCTGCCTATCGTTTGAATGCTGGTAGGGTTACTTTAGCAAATCTAAAGGGTGGAGTTGTGAACCGGAGATTTTCTGGGTCCAGTCCCGCCATCGACGAACCTCTCGACTCCAGTCACAGGTCCTGCACTCGGCCTGTTTAACATGTCTCAACGCCGTTGCTGCGGCCGGCATTTCTGAGGTGAGGATTGATGAGGAAGCTCTGGCTGCTCTGTCCGGTTGTGATTCTAATGCTGGCCGCCGCCGCGCAAGAAGCAGTCCCGGCCGGGTTCGAGTTGTGGACTCCAGCATCGCTAAAGCATTTCGAAAGCAAGATGCATGCCGATGCCACCGCCGATCCGCACCACTTCGCGGTGGAGTTGCTGGCGGACTTTCCCAACGACAGCGCTATGCTGGTCCACCGTGAATCCGACGGGCCGCCGGAGTGGCACGAAACTCAGGTTGACGTCTTCTTTGTGCAATCGGGATCGGCGACCCTGGTGCTCGGCGGCACGCTAGTGAATGGAGAGACAGTAGGCCCGCATGAAAAGCGCAATGGCACCATCCAGAACGGCATCCGGCGGAAGCTTTCCGCGGGAGACGTGGTCCGTATTCCTTCCGGGGTGCCCCATCAACTGCTGCTGGAGGGCTCGCCCGAATTCAACTACTTTGTGGTTAAAATAAAGGGGTATTGAAGTCGCCTGGCCGCTATGACATTTTCCATAAATCGAGTCGTGCACAGGGAGGAACAGTTTTGAAATCCATGGCCCGAGCTTTTCCAGCTTCGCTTGCCATATTCGTCATTGCCGGTGTTTTGCTGGTTTCCCGGGCAACCGCCCAGGACTCGAATTTCCATAATGCGCCGGAGTCCTCCAAGAAGCTAAAGAACCCGTATGAGGGTCAGCCGACTCCCCACGCCAAAGCGTTGTTCCATCTGCGTTGCGCGCGCTGCCATGGTGAGAATGGCGAAGGCTCGGGCAATATTCCGGCTCTGAAGGCGGAAAAGATCAAGCAAGCGGCGCCGGGCGAGATTTTCTGGTTTATCACCAAGGGTGACATAAACAATGGCATGCCTTCCTGGGCCACTTTGCCCAAGCAACAACGCTGGCAGATCGTGAGTTATGTGCAAACGCTCGGGCAACCGCAGAGCGCACAGGCCAGTAGCGCACCCGCG
Source organism: Terriglobia bacterium (assembly GCA_963758435.1). Lineage (GTDB taxonomy): Bacteria > Acidobacteriota > Terriglobia > Terriglobales > Acidobacteriaceae > JAIQFF01. The sequence continues at coordinate 808,956 of CAVWVN010000004.1, forward strand.
GCGCCGGTGGCCGCCGTGAAATTGAATGCGCCGCCTCCGAAAGCGCCCTTTACCGACTTCCGCTATGAGAAGCCGGGAGAAATTCGCAAGATCACGGTCAAAGACTTACCCGCTCCCTTCGCGACCTCTTCCGCCGGCAATAGTCCCAAGGTGGTGGCGCGTCCGGAAGGTGCATGGCCAAAAGTCCCGTCCGGCTTCAAAGTGCAGCAATATGCGACTGGTCTGGACAATCCACGGATTATTCGCACCGCACCCAATGGCGACATCTTCGTGGCCGAGACTAAAGCCGGAGATGTCAGGGTATTCCGTGGGCTCACCAGTAACGGCAAGCCGGAACAGGTGTCGATGTTCGCCAGCGGCCTGAACGAGCCATTTGGTATCAACTTTTATCCTCCGGGGCCGAATCCGGAGTGGGTCTACGTAGGCAATACGGACTCGGTGGTGCGCTTCCCCTACCAGAATGGCGATATACAGGCGCGCGGTCCGGCGCAGCACATTGCGGACCTGCCCGCGGGTGGCGGCCATTCGACACGTGATATTCAGTTCTCACCCGATGGCAAGAAGATGTTTGTCTCCGTGGGCTCCGCCTCCAATATCGACGACCCGGATGTGACGCCGGCAGAAAAGAACCGCGCCGATGTTCTGGAGTTCAACCCCGACGGCTCCGAGATGAAGGTTTTCGCCTACGGAATTCGTAACTGCGTGGGACTGGCGACGAACCCAAAAACCGGCGAGTTGTGGTGCTCGGTCAACGAGCGCGACGGACTCGGCGACAACCTGGTTCCCGACTACATCACCCATGTGCAGGACGGCGGCTTTTACGGCTGGCCATGGTGGTATCTGGGCAGCCACCAAGACCCCCGGCACGCTGGCAAGCGCCCCGAACTTAAGGACAAAGCCATCGTTCCGGACGTGCTTCTGAACCCGCATAACGCGTCGCTCGGAATTACTTTCTACGACGGCAAACAGTTTCCTGCGGAATATCACGGAGATCTTTTCGGCGCCGAGCATGGCTCGTGGAACCGGGCGGTCCGAGTGGGCTATGAATTAATTCGCGTGCCTCTGCATCAGACCGGACACGCCAGCGGCGAATATCAGGACTTCATGACCGGGTTCGTGATTGACAACGAACACGTGTGGGGCCGGCCGGTTTCGGTCACGGTCGCACCGGACGGATCGCTGTTGGTCACCGATGATGGCGGCGATTGCATCTGGAGGATCAGCTACACGGGAAAGTAGGCCGCCCTTCCTCAAATGCCCTGGAGAGAGAGCGTTCGTTGTCGCGCTGATCGAAAAACATCATGGCAGGCTCGTGCTTTTCGCGTCGAAAATTGCTGAAAGCGGCGAGGTCGGTCGCGGGCACTTCCCTGCTCTCTCCTGTTGCACTGTTTGGCCGGTTGGCTACGACGCGTCCGCAGGAGGCGGCTTCGCGGGCCCCGTATTCTCCGGACCACACGCTCACCATCGCGGTCAGGCCCATTGAACACGCTCCGAATCGCATCCGCTCAATGACCAACCTACAACGGCCAATTTCCTGGCCCGCTGCTGCGGCTGAAAGAGGGCCAGCACGGGACCATCGACACCTTTGATCCACAAATTTGACGCTCTGATTCTCGGCGGCGGTGCGGCCGGACTGATGTGCGCTATCGAAGCCGGCAAGCGGGGACGGCGGCTAGCTGTCCTCGAACATGCCGAGCGGCTGGGAAAAAAGATTCTCATTTCCGGTGGCGGGCGCTGCAACTTCACCAATATCCACTGTTCGGCGGAAAATTTTATCTCGGCGAATCCCCATTTTGCCAAGTCGGCGTTGGCGCGCTATCCCCCTGAAGACTTCATCGCCCTGGTCGAGAAACATCGCATCCCTTATCACGAGAAGACTCTGGGCCAGCTTTTCTGTGATCGCTCGGCTCAGGACGTTCTGGACATGCTGGAAAAGGAATGTCGCGAGAACCGAATTCAGCTGTTCACCAAGACCGTAGTACAGGAAGTGACGCGCACGGTTGAATTTGTGGCGAAGACCGGGGAAGCAGAATTTCGGGCTCCCGCGCTGGTCGTGGCCACGGGAGGACTGTCAATTCCCAGGATGGGGGCCACCTCATTCGGCTACGATCTGGCACGACAATTCGGCTTGAGGGTCCGTGAAACCTGGCCGGGGCTGGTGCCGCTTCTGTTCGCTGGGGAGGACGGCCGTCACTACTCCGATCTGGCCGGTGTGTCTGCGGAAGTGATTGCGGCGTGCGATGGCCAGCGCTTCCGGGAGAAAATGCTGATCACACACCGTGGACTCAGCGGGCCAGCCATTCTTCAGATTTCGTCGTACTGGAGGAAGCCGGCGTCCATCTCAATCGACCTGGCGCCTGAGCAGGCTGTCACCGCGGAGCTACTCGAGTCTGTGGCTCCGCGAAATATCGGATCGCTGCGGGCAGCATTGCGCAGATTCCTCCCCAACCGTTTTGCCGACCGGTGGCTGGAGATCCATCCCCCCAAGAACTGGACGAACTCCTCGCTGCTGGAACTGGAGCGCACGCTACACAACTGGTCTGTGGTTCCTTCCGGTACCGAAGGCTACGGCAAGGCCGAGGTAACCGCCGGAGGCGTGGATACCGACGAATTGTCACCGAAAACAATGGAGAGCCGAAAAGTACCCGGCCTGTTCTTCATCGGAGAAGTAGTAGACGTGACGGGGCACCTGGGCGGGTTCAATTTTCAATGGGCGTGGGCATCGGGCGCCAGCGCGGGGCGGGCGTTGTAGCACGGCCTTGCTCGAAGCTCGGTCTTGACGGGAACAAGAACTGGGTTGATGATCTTCTGTCCAATATCGCGGTCGAAACTAATTTTGGAGCTTGAACATGACTTGCACTCTCCCCGCGGCCTGCCGGTTCAGCAGGCGGAAACTCTTCCTGCTGCGGGCAGCATGTGTGGGTGCTCTGTGTCTCGGCCTGGGAATGGCATGTTGGGCTACGCCCGCTCTACGCGGGGACAAAAACCTGCACGTTTATTTTGTGGATGTCGAGGGCGGGCAGGCCACATTGTTTGTCACGCCCGCAGGGCAATCGCTTCTGATCGATACCGGCTGGCCCGATAATGATGGCCGCGATGCGGGACGCATCGTGGCCGTGGCCCGGAAGGCAGGCATCAGCAAAATCGACTACGTTCTGATTACCCACTTTCATCAGGACCATGTCGGCGGAGTTTCACAATTGGCTGCACGCATTCCGATTGGGACCTTTATCGATCACGGAGAAAATCGTGAAGCGGGCAACGCCGCAACCGTCAGGGACTGGCAGGCCTACCAGGCAGTGCTGGCGACCGGGAAATACAAACACATCACGGCCAAGCCCGGAGACGTTCTGCCCATCAAGGGCGTGCGAGCGACAATTGTGAGCTCGGACGGAGCATTAATCGACAAACCGCTATCCGGGGCGGGACAGGAAAATCCGGTCTGCAAAGGCGCTGAGCAATATCCGGCAGACACCACGGAGAATCTGCGCTCTCTAGGGACCCTTATTCATTTCGGCAAGCTGAGAATTCTGGACCTGGGCGACCTTACCCACGACAAGGAAGTGCAGCTGATGTGCCCAGTCAACCGAATCGGCAAGGTTGACATCTACATCGTCTCCCATCATGGCTGGGCCCAAAGCAGCAGCCCCGCGTTGGTTTACAGCATCGCGCCCCGCGTGGCCATCATGGACAACGGAGCCAAGAAGGGCGGGAGTCCTTCGGTCTGGGACATCATTGAGAAATCGCCCGGGCTGGAAGACCTCTGGCAACTGCATTTTTCCGAAGAGGGCGGCCCGGCCCACAACGTCGCGGCGGAGTTCATCGCCAATCCCGACGGTCCCGACGCAGCGCATGGTCTCGAGTTGACGGCCCATCCCGACGGAAGCTTTTCGGTCTTCAATTCCCGGACGCAGAAGAGCAAACTCTATCCGGCGCGATAAGACCGCCGGCGCGGGCGATAATCTGTAGGCAGCACAGCATTCCAACATCAAGCAGAATCGAGGACCACGGCATTGCTGCGCTGGCGAATTGCCATCCTGGTTAGCGTCGCTATCGCAATCAGCTATCTGGACCGCCAGACTCTTCCGGTGGCCGTCACCGCGATCGCAAGAGATATCCCACTCACCAATCAACGCTTCTCCGCGCTCCAGTCGGCGTTTCTGCTTTCCTATGCATTGATGTACGTAGGCGGAGGAAAACTGGTGGACGCCTTGGGCACCCGCATCGGATTCGCGGTCATCATGGCATTCTGGTCGCTGGCCAACGCGAGCCATGCCCTGGCCACAACTTTCGCCATGCTGATGGCCAGCCGATTTCTGCTCGGCCTGGGAGAGGGCGGCGGCTTTCCCGCGGCCACTCGCGCCGTGGCCGAATGGTTCCCGGTGAAAGACCGGGCCACCGCGATGGGCATCATCAACGCCGGCACATCGGTGGGGGCGGTAAGCGCGCCTCCCCTGATCGCCGTGGTGTTGAGTTATGTGGGCTGGCGCTGGATTTTCGTTGTCACTGGCGCTTTCGGATTGCTGTGGACCTGGTGGTGGATCTCTTCATATTTTCCGCCGGAGAAGCCACCCGAACCTGAGCCGGAGCGACTGCCTTCCGCGGCTCCCCAGCTCAACCTGCGTTGGATTGATCTGCTGCGAATTCGTGAGTCCTGGGGATTGGTGAGCGCCAAATTCCTCAGCGATGCGGCCTGGTACTTCTATCTTTTCTGGCTACCCAAATATCTTTATGATGCCCGGGGATTTGATGTGAAGGCAGTCGGCACCTTTGCCTGGATCCCATACGCGGCAGCCGGCGTCGGCTGTCTGCTCGGCGGATGGTTTTCAAGTTACCTGGTGCGACGTGAATTCTCGCTGGGCGTGGCCCGGAAGCTGGCGCTGGGATTGAGCGCTGCGGTGATGCCATCCATCCTGCTGGTGCCGCGGCTTCCGGTGGCATGGGCGCTGGCGATATTCAGCCTAGCGTATTTCGGGCAGCAATCGTGGTCCACCCTGGTCATGGTCCTTCCCACCGACCTCTTCCCTGCCAAAGTGGTCGGGTCGGTGGCTGGACTCGTGGGCTTCGGAGGCGCCATGGGCGGAATCGCGTTCGGACAGCTGGTGGGATATCTGCTGGACCACGGCTTCGGCTACAGTGTCGTATTCTCATTGGCGGGCACATTTCACGTCGCCGCTTTCGTTATCATTCTGGCTACCGTTCCCGTGGTTCAATCCCTGGACCTGGAACGCAAACTGAGTTCTGCGGGAGCCTGATGCGAATTAAAGAGATTCGTACACGCGTAATGCGCTGGCGCGGAAAGACAGTGCCTTTGCCGCCCCATTTCTGCACCAATCCCATGGACGTGCTGAACCTGCCCGAAGCTTCGATGCAGACGTTCACTTTTCATGGCTGGCTGGTGGTCGAGATTTTTACCGACAACGGGTTGGTGGGGATCGGCAACGCCGCGCTTGCGCCCCAGGTGACGAAGCAGGTGATCGATCTTTATCTCAAGCCCCTGTTGATCGGGAAGGACCCGTGGGACATTGAGTTTCTGTGGCAACACATGTATCGCAAGACCATGGCGTTCGGCCGTCGTGGCATCGGCATGGTTGCGATCAGCGCCGTGGATATTGCGTTGTGGGACCTTCTGGGTAAATCGGCGAAACAGCCTGTCTATCGGCTGCTTGGAGGCAGGACCAAGCCGCGCATTCCGGTTTATGCCAGCCGGCTCTACAGCGTGGAATTGAACGACGTTGCGGACGAAGCGAAGCGCTACAAGGCCGAGGGCTACAAGGCAATGAAGCTGCGCTTTGGCTGGGGACCGACCGACGGCGCTGCCGGCATGCACCGCAACCTCAATCTCGTTCGCACCGTCCGCGAGACGGTAGGCGATGGCATCGACGTCATGGCCGACGCCTACATGGGCTGGACCCTCGACTACGCCAAACGCATGCTGCCGCTGCTCGAACCCTTTAACCTGCGATGGCTGGAAGAACCGGTGATTCCGGACGATGTGCACGGCTATGCCGAATTGCGGTCGTACGGACGAATTCCAATCGCGGGCGGCGAACACGAGTTCACGTCCTATGGTTTCCGCGACCTGCTGGAGGCCCGTGCGCTGGACTACATCCAGTTCGACACCAACCGCGTCGGCGGCCTTACCCAGGCCCGCAAGATTGCCGCGCTGGCTGAGGCATATTCCGTTCCTGTCATTCCCCACGCCGGCCAGATGCACAACTATCACGTGGTGATGGCGAGCTTGAATTCGCCCATGGCGGAGTACTTTCCGGTGGTGGACGTGGAAGTTGGCAACGAACTGTTCTGGTACATCTTCAACGGCGAGCCTAAAGCCAAAGACGGTTTCATTGATCTGGATGAAAGTGTTCCAGGCCTGGGCCTGACTATCAACGAAGCGGCCCTGGCCACATTTGAAGTCATCGAATGAACTCCATGACACGACTGGTTCAACTTGGCCGCGGGGATGGGAGGCGGGTGGCGCTTGTCGAAGAGCCGCACCTGCGCCTGCTGGACGGTTGCAAGTCGCTTTACGAATTGGCCAACGCAGCCATCAGCACCGGCGGGAAGCTCAGCGACCTGGCGCGGCAGAGGGCGACAGGTGATCGGCTCGATTATGAGCCGATCTACCGCGGACAATCTCAATGGCGTCTTCTGCCTGCGATAGACCATCCGGAAGAGCCGGCGCGCTGTGTAATTTCAGGAACCGGGCTGACGCATTTTGGCAGTGCTCGCAATCGCCAGAGTATGCATGCCTCGACCGAGGCAGACCTGACCGACAGCATGAAGATGTTTCGCTGGGGCCTCGAAGGCGGGCGTCCAACGCCTGGATCCATCGGAACCGCTCCGGAGTGGTTTTATAAGGGTACGGGCACATCGCTGCGCGGGCACGGCGACCCTCTCGAGGTGCCGGCCTACGCCGGCGACGGCGGCGAGGAGGCGGAGATCGCAGGCATCTATGTGATTGCTGCCGATGGCCAGCCGTTTCGCGTTGGAATGGCTGTGGGCAACGAATTCTCAGACCACGTATTTGAAAAAACGAACTATCTCAATTTGGCTGCATCAAAACTTCGCACTTGTGCGCTCGGCCCTGAACTTGTTGTAGATCCTGGCTTCGAGTCCGTGCCGGTAGAAGTGAAGATCGAACGCGCCGGCAACCTGCTCTGGCGGAAAACATTCCACAGCGGCGAGAATGAGATGTGTCACAGCCTGGCGAACATTGAACACCATCACTTCAAGTACGAGTCCCATCGCCGCCCGGGAGATGTTCACATTCATTTCTTCGGAACGGACTGCCTGAGCTTCAGCGAGGGAATCAGGATGCAGAATGGAGACGTGATGCAGGTCTCCATCGAAGGCTTTGGCCGGCCCTTGCGCAATCCGGTGCGGGTGGCTGGAACCAAGGCGGAACTCATCAGCGTGAAAGGTCTGGGGTGAGTCATGTCAAAAGCGCGTGTGGCAATGATCGGACTGGGAATTATGGGAAGTGGAATGGCAGGACGCCTGCTCTCCGCAAACTTCCCTCTCAGCGTTTACAACAGGAATCGCGACAAATCTGCACCCTTCGCCGGCGCGGGCGCAAACGTCGCGGCTTCGCCGCGCGAGGCCGCTGTCAAAGCCGACATCGTAATCAGCATGGTCGCCGATGATGTTGCTTCCCGGGGCATATGGCTGGGTGAAAATGGCGCCCTTGCCGGAGTGTCTCGCGGCGCCGTGCTCATTGAGTGCAGCACGCTCACCGTGGGCTGGATCAGGGAACTTGCAGCGGCGGCGGCGCAGCACGGATGCGAGTTGCTGGACGCACCCGTTACCGGCACCAAACCCCATGCGGCTTCCGGCGAGTTGTCTTTCCTGATTGGAGGATCAGAAACGGCCCTTGCTACCGCCCAGCCTGTCCTCTCTGTACTGGGGCGCGAATTCGTTCATCTGGGCCCGAGTGGAAGCGGCGCCTTGATGAAGCTCATCAACAATTTCATGTGCGGCGTACAGGCGGCGTCGCTCGCAGAAGCTGAATATATGATCGGCGCCGGCGGCCTGGACCTGGAGAAGGCGCTCGCGATCCTCACTCATGGAGCTCCGGGCAGCGGCCTGGTGCAGAGAGCCGCGGCCCGGGCCTTCGCCAACGACTTTACTCCGAACTTTCCCTTGCACCTGATGGCCAAGGATCTCGGGTACGCCATCGGCGAGGCTTCCCTGCTCGGACGCAACCTGCAGACTGCGACCTCAGCCCTCACCATATTCAAAGACGCGATCGCCAAGGGCTATGGCGACCAGGACTTTTCCGCGGTGATCAAGTCACAGCAGCAACGCTGAATGCAGGTCGGGGCTGTAGATTCGTCGAACACATGGAGGACGGGCGTCCTCGCCCGTCCTCCATATCGAGTCGCATTACTCCCACGCGATGCGGATGAGCGAGATTCCCTGCCTGGGCAAAGCAAATTGTAAATGCGCCACGCCGGCCGCGATCGGCACCCATCCGGGCGAGGTAAGCAACTGCAACTGGCCGGCATGTTGTAATTGTTCGTATTGCGCGTCGGTCGGCGATTGGGGAGATCCTATTTCTTTCCACACCGCGAATGAGTTGCTGTGGCTGGCATCGACACGGAAGTGTTCGAGCAGGCCCGGGCTGGCGGTGGCGGGCAATCCACTAAGCGTCAGGTCAATCAGTGCCGGAGCAGCCGCAAGATCATCCTCGTGGTAATTCCAGATGAGTATCTCGACTTCACGGTCCTTCCGGGTAGCAATTACATCGGTGTCAGGCTGTTCGCGCACGCCGTCGCGGATAACGTCCTCGGAACGCAGCGCGCCTGAGCTGGTGGCTGCGATCCGTTCGTTCCCCAACAGGCCGAACATCCGGAAAGCGTTCAGCACAGGCTTGTCAACGCCGTTGGTGGCCAGTGTGCGGAAGCCTTCGAAGTAGGGGTGGTCCTCGAATTCGAACGCCCAGGTGACCGCACCCAGGAAATTGATGTGCTCCCGGCTGGCGAGAAAAAGAATGTTGTTCAGGGTCTCAGCGGTGTAGACGGCGTACAACGGTCCGTTGCGGTAAGAATTCTGCGGATTCGTTCGCGCCGAACAGGCTGCGCATCCTTCCGGGTCGGACTCTCCCAGAATAATTGGCGTCCTGCGCCATTCCGGAAACGACGCCACGATCTGGAAGCCCTGCTCAATCGCAGCCAGCTGGCGCGCGATGCCCATCTGCACGTGATCACCCTGCCACTTCGGTGATCCCTTAGGATGGAAGCTGATGAAATCCAGCCGCGAGCCGGTTGCTCCGCTTACGTAATTCCGCTGGTGAGCGCAATGGTCGAGGAACGAGCGCAAAAACTCCGCTGCCTTGGGGTTGCCCGGACCGGTGCTATCTGGCCCGCCCACACGAGCTTCTGGCAGCGCCCGCAGGACTGCATCCACGCTGAAGTCGTACAGCTTGAAATATTCTTCCGCCGTTCCCTGCCAGTAGCCGATGTCAGGCTCATTCCACACCTCCCAGAGCCAGGTCTTTACTTCGGCATCGCCATAGCGCTCTCGCAGATGGTGGACAAATTGAAAGACAACCTCCGACCACTTCTGATAATCCCTGGGCGGATAGGCCCACCCGGTGTAGATCGAGCCTTGAGGAAAGTTGTGCCGATAGGGCTCGGGATGAGTGGACAAGGCCTCCGGCATAAAACCAATTTCGACCAGCGGCTTGACGCCGGCTGCCTCAAAGGCGTCGAAAATCTTATCCAGGATGGTCCAGCTATAAACTGGTTTTCCCGCCGTGTCCTCGGTGTAAGCGTTGGTTGATCCCCACTTCAAAGACGCGGCGCCGTCGCCTGTGGTCAACAGATTGTGCACCCGCACAAAAGCCGGCTGGGGACCGAGCGCCGCTAGCTCCCCGAGCAGCTTCCTGCCATTGGCTGTATAGGTGTAGTTGGGCTCGTCATAGCCGAAGTAATTCCAGATGGGAGAGAGCGGGCCCTGGGATTGATCAAACCGCACCTTGACATCTACGTTTTTGGCAATCTGCTGCGACCAACCAGATGGCGAGATCAGCGGCAACAGGACCAACGGCAACAGGACGCGGGCAAAGGATCTGGAGTATGGCCTGAAATCATTGTGGCTAAATTGCATGGCACGCTCCAGATTTCGATAAATGTGCGAGTTCGCTGCCGCGGTCTCATGAGCGGCACTCGCCGGTAGCGGCGCCGTCCCGGCGGCTGTCGTGGGGGCATCCCGCCCGCACGGGGCCAGGCTCACGCGCGAGGTCGAGACGCCCTCGAAACAGCCGGCGGGACGCCAGCGCTACAACAACCACCCTCGCAGGCTCAAATCAAGGCAGCCGTATCATAGATGATCTCTGGGCTCACCGGAATTCCAGCTGACTTTCGTGCGATGAGTTAGACTTACACCCGCTTCTTCTGCAAGAATGTGGCGGAAGTTCAAGGGTGGAGGCCAAACCGATGCAGATCAAAGTCAATGGCGTGGAACGATCCTACGACGGCGATCCCAAGCTGCCGCTCCTGTGGTACCTGCGCGATGTCCTGGGCTTGACCGGAACCAAATATGGCTGCGGCATGGCACTGTGCGGAGCTTGTACCGTCCACCGGGACGGCAAGGCGATCCTTTCCTGCGTGACCGATGTGAGCGCAGCGGACGGGAGAGAGATCATTACGATCGAAGCCATTTCCAAAAATGGACTGCATCCCGTGCAGCAGAAATGGATCGAGTTCAATGTGCCACAATGCGGCTACTGCCAGCCCGGACAGATCATGCGGGCCATTTCTCTGCTGAAGGAAAAACCTAAACCCAGCGACGAGGACATTGAAGCTGGCATGGCTGGAAACATCTGCCGCTGCGGCACCTACCAACGCATTCGGGCGGCCATTAAGGCAGCCGCGGGAGAGAACGCATGAGCGACAGCATCCTGAACGTGAGTCGGCGTGGTTTCCTGCAGGGCGTCGTTTCCACCGGGGCCCTGATTTTGAGCGTGCGCATGGTTCCCGAGTTCCTGTGGGCTGGCGAGACATCCGGAGGCACCCTCGCCGACCGTGCCGCACTGCACCCCAGCCTGTTTGTCGGAATCGATACGGATGGCACCGTCTATCTGGTGGCAGCCCGCTCGGAGATGGGCACCACCAGCCGCACCACCGTCCCCCTTATTCTGGCGGATGAACTGGATGCGGACTGGACGCGGGTGAAAATCGAACAGGCGATCGGCGATAAGCGATACGGCGATCAGGACACCGACGGATCGCATTCCGTCCGCGACGGATTCGCGATAATGCGCGAGGCGGGAGCAACAGCACGATTGATGCTGACCCAGGCCGCAGCCCAGAAATGGGGAGTGCCGGCTTCGGAGTGTGAATCCGATCTACATGTCATCGTGCACCGTGCAAGCAAGCGCAAGGCGGGTTATGGAGAACTGGCCTCGGCTGCCGCCAAACTGCCCGTGCCGAAGAAAGAGGAACTGCAATTCAAGCCCAGGAGCGCATGGCGATATATCGGCAAGGGCGCCACCAGTTATGACCTGACCGACGTTTGCACCGGCAAGGCAGGCTTTGGCATGGACGCGCATCTCGATGGCATGGTCTATGCCTCGGTCGAGCACCCTCCCGTGCTGGGGGGCAAGGTCAAGTCTTATGACGACAAAGCTTCGTTGCAAGTGATGGGGGTGAAGAAGACGATTCCCATCAAGCCCTTCACCCCGCCGCATCTTTTTCAGCCTTTGGGCGGTGTGGCCGTAATCGCAGACAATACCTGGGCTGCATTTCAGGGGCGCAAGAAACTGAATGTCGAGTGGGACAACGGCGCGAATGCTAGCTACAACTCGGATGAATACAAAAAGGAACTGCAGGAGACAGCCCGCAAGCCGGGGAAAGTCGCGCGCAATATCGGTGATGTAGATGCCGCGTTTGCCAAGGGTGGGAAGATCATAGAAGCCGAGTACTACATACCACACCTGGCGCACGCCAGCATGGAACCACCCGTGGCCCTGGCCGACTTCCGCGACGGCAAAGTTATGATCTGGGCCCCGACCCAGAGCCCGCAGGCAGTACAGGAGACAGTTGCCAAAGAACTCGGCATCCCTCCGGAAAACGTGGTTTGCCACGTATCGTTGTTGGGCGGCGGCTTTGGACGCAAGTCGAAACCCGACTACGCGGCCGAGGCAGCGATACTTTCGAAAGCTCTGGGCAAGCCGGTCAAGGTGGTGTGGAGCCGTGAGGATGACATCCGGTTCGGCTACTATCACGCGGTAGCAGCCATGTACATTAAGGCCGCGCTGGACGAAAAAGGAATGCCCACCGCGTGGCTGCAGCGCTCGGTGTTCCCGCCTATTGGTTCGACCTTCGCATTGAATACCACGTACGGAGACGGGGGCGAATTAGGCCAGGGGTGGACAGATTTGCCTTTCGACATTCCCAACCATCGCGCCGAGAACGGCCCCGCGGAGAACCATGTGCGCATCGGATGGTTCCGCTCCGTGGCGAATATTTACCACGGATTCGCCGCTCAGTCCTTCGCCAACGAGTTAGCGCATGCTGCAGGACGGGACTCGGTCGAATATTTACTGGATCTTATCGGACCCGCGCGAATCATCGACGTGAAGGCTACCGCCCCCGATTACGATAACTATGGCGGATCAACAACCGAATATCCCCTGGATACGGCCCGCGTGCGGCGAGTGGTCGAACTGGCTGCGGAAAAGGCCGGATGGGGCAAACGCAAGCTGGGCCAGGGCTCCGGCATGGGCATCGCCGTGCACCGCAGCTTCCTGACCTACGTGGCCACAGTCGTCGAGGTCGAAGTGGACATCAAGGGTGAAGTGAAGATTCCGTCCGTGCACACCGCCGTGGACGCTGGCATCGTGGTGAATCCCGAGGCTACCCGGGCCCAGTTCGAAGGGGCGGCAGTGTTCGGCACCAGCATCGTGCGGAGCGGGTCGATTACGGCCAAGAATGGCGTAATCGAACAGTCCAACTTCAATGACTATCCCGTGGCCCGCATGAATGAAGCTCCGTACAAAACCACTGTCCACATCGTGGACAGCGACGCGTCACCGGCGGGAGTCGGTGAGCCCGGAGTGCCGCCGTTTGTGCCCGCGGTGTGCAACGCAATCTTCGCGGCCACGGGAAAACGCATTCGCGAATTGCCGCTCTCCAGCCCCGCGAACGCATGAATAGCTCCTGAGGATGCCCCGCCTAAGCGGAGCTTGGACGGGGCACCCTCGAGGAAAATCCATTCAGCCCGGTTGTGTGCGCTTCCGGCGGGCTTCGTAGGCCTTCAAGTGGGTGTAGGCAATACTTAGAAGGGATAGCGTGCCTTGGGACAAGCCGTCTTTCTCACGCTGGAGTAAATCACCGATGACGTGGTCCGCTTCGATTGGAGCATTGCGCTCCACGTCGCGAAGCATGGAGGCAGTCAGGGTTGCGGTTTTTGCGGTCAGCATGTCATGTGCCCGCCTCAATTGCGTCTCCCGCATGGGATAACCCGCAGCGGCTGCAATCGAGCGGCACTCCTCCAGCAGTCCAGCGATGAAGTCAGTGCCGCCGGGAGATGCGCAGATGTCTCCAATGGCGGCGCGCATCAGGCAGGTGCTGCCAGCCAGGGTTGCGAGAAAGACCCACTTCTCCCACATTTCCTGCAGAATTTCCGTGCTGGCATGCGCCTTGAATCGCGCCCCCTCCATCAGAGTCGCAATGGTCTTTACCCGATCCGACAGCGCACCATTCTGTTCACCGAAAGACAGCTCGTGCGTGTCGTTGAGGTGCACGATTTCGCCATCGGTAAGGGCGGCGGCGATCAGGCACTGGCCTCCCAGCACGCGCTCGCGACCGAATCTCTCACCCAGAACTTCCAAATGCCGCATGCCGTTCAGCAACGGCAGGATGACAGTGTCTGGTCCGACCGCCGGCGCGAATGAAGTGATCGCGCTCTCGAGATCGTAGGCCTTGCAACTAAGGAGCACGAGATCGAAGGTCCCATTGAGATTTTCCCCCAGAACGGTGGCAGGATTGGCCAGAGTCACATCTCCGAAACGGCTGCGAATTCTAATACCGTGGGCGGCCAACTCGGCGGCCCGCTTGGGGCGGACGAGGAATGTTACGTCACGATTGAGTTCAAGCAGCCGCCCACCAAAATAACCACCAATCGCGCCGGCTCCAACCACCAGGGTGCGCATGAATCAACTCCTTGAGTGTTTTGGTCATCTTCATTATGACAGTCGGGTGTCCCTCTATTTCTTGAGAGCGGGATTTCACGGTCGAATCAGGGTTTCCCTCACCCACCTTTTCGCAAAGTACGCGAACGAGAGTGGGGCACCCATGGTATCCAGCCGCCGGCAATGCCTTCCAGGACGACCAGGGGTCCCTTACCCGATGCGACTGCATCGGGCAGGGGAGTGTCCGGCGACTCGTAAGAGAGATCTTCTTCGCAAGCGAAGAAGCGCAGGAAGGGGCGGCGCTGTTGCGTGTCGTGGTCGCGGATGGCTCCACACAACATGGGATAGCCGGCCGCGAGCGCGTCCACCACCGAGCGCAGCTTAACCGGGGGCTTCGACTTCGAGCGTAACCTCGCTGCCGAGGTGCGCCAGGGTTCGGAGATGAAAGGGTAGGATGAGGCGGATCATACAGAGCTCGCTAGCCGGCATTTATGGCCTTAAATCGTGGGCTTGATGTTGTGGTTCATACGGAAGACGTTTGTCGGGTCGTATTTATTTTTCAATGCAACCAAGCGATCATAATTAACGCCATATGATGCCCGTGCGAACTTATCTCCTTCGTCCGAGATGTAATTGCTGTAGGCACCTTCAATCAGAAACGGCTGGAGGGCGTTCCAGCATTCGCGGGTCCATTGGACATTTTTGTCAATATCGGATGGACTCTCCCAATTCGACCAAAACATCAGGTTGTAGGAATACTGGCGGTGTGGGAACGCCGTTTCCGTGACCGGAACACGGGTCGCAGCACCATGCCAGTGCTCAAGAAACGGCGCGAAGCTGTACGGGGAAGGACCCCTCCCTGCGAATCGCGCGATCGCCCGTACGGCTTCATCGCTCAATTCGCGCACAAAGTTTGACTTCACATAGGTCTGTCGCCCGGGCGGAAAGAATGGATCGAACATGCTTTGCAGTTGTACATAGCTGATGACGCCTAATACGTCCGCAAGTGGTTTGCCGAATTTCCTCAGGGGCAGCAAAACCTTCTCCCCTTGCGCAGGATCTCCGCAGTAGCAGGCCGCCACCTTCTCCACTACGAACGAAGGCCACGATGATAACAAACTGAAAGCCTCGCAGCTATCCTCCAGCAATCGCCCCAATCACAATAAACGGCTCTTTCCCGGAGGCGACGGCTTCGGGAAGCGGGGTGTCGGGCGACTCGTGGGAAAGGTCTTCTTCACAGGCGAAGAAGCGCAGGAAGGGGCGACGCTGTTGCGTGTCGTGGTCGCGGATGGCTCCACGCAGCATGGGATAGCATGCTTCGAGCGCGTCCAGCACCGAACGCTGCGTAATGGGGCCTTCGACTTCGAGCGCCACCTCGCTGCCGACGTGCGCCAGGTTCCGGAGATGGAAAGGGAGAACTATGCGGATCATCATCAAAACGGATTCCGAATTGATAACTGCCGATTGATTGTCTGTCCGTCCTGCAAATCTTCGGAGTAAAGCGTTTTACAGCCAGCCTCCAGAGCGGCTGACGCTATCAGCGCATCGTAGATGCTGTATCCGTACTTTTCTGCAATGGCCCTAGCGCCCCGGTGGGTATCGAGCGAGATTGGAACTGGGTCGGGGCACAGAATACAAATAAGATCCACAAACTCCCTCACCTCTTTCCATGACATGTCTAACTTGCGACGTGCCACTGAGACAAATTCGTTCAAGGATTGGATACTGACAATCCCTCCGCTCGCGAGCAACGCCTCGGCTTTGGACGCACGGGGATCGTTTTTCCCTACTGCGTAGATCAATACGTTGGTATCGAAAAAGTCCTTAGCGGGCATTGGCTTCTGCCCGATCGAATACAAAACCGGCCGGTAAAGGACGACGCAGACGCCGTAACCGGACAAGGGCCCGCTGCCGGGCGGGATCGCGGCGCACTTCAAATTCGCGCGTGCTGGCAATCCTGATCTCGATTTGGTCGCCCTCTTTCAAGTCGAGGGCTTCCACCACCTCCACCGGCAGCCGGACCGCCAGGCTGTTGCCCCATTTTGAGACTTGCATGATGCCCCCGATGCCTGATGATATACATTTCTATTGTATATCTTAAGTCCAGAGGAGGCAACAGCCTATTCTGCCCACCGCCTCACCCCAGGGTCTGCACCTCCACGCTCAACACCGCCGGTAAGTCCCGCACAATCGGGTTCCAGCTATCGCCCGCATCGGAGGAGGCGTACACCTGGCCGCCGGTCGTGCCGAAATAAATTCCGCATTGATCCAGCGAGTCCACGGCCATGGCGTCGCGCAGCACGTTTACGTAGCAGTCTTTTTGTGGAAGACCCTTTGTCAACGGCTCCCACTCGTTGCCACCGCTGCGGCTTCGGAAGACGCGCAGCTTGCCGCCAGGGGGATAGTGCAGCGAGTCGCTGGTGATAGGGACCACGTAAATCGTCTCTGGCTCGTGGGCGTGGATGTCGATCACGAAACCGAAATCTGTGGGCAGGTTGCCGCTGACTTCTTTCCAGTTGTCGCCGGCATCGTCGGAGCGCATCACGTCCCAGTGCTTCTGCATGAAGAGCACGTCCGGGCGCTTCGGATTCATGGCGATGTGGTGCACGCAGTGGCCAATCTCGGCGGTCGGGTCAGGGATATATTGCGACCGCAGTCCGCGATTGATCGGCTTCCAACTGGCGCCGCCGTCGTCGCTGCGGAAGGCGCCCGCCGCCGAAATGGCGATGTACATCCGCTTCGCATTGCTGGGATCAAGAATAAGAGTGTGCAGGCACATGCCACCCGCGCCCGGCTGCCATTTGGGGCCGGTGCCGTGTCCGCGCAGGCCGGGGAGTTCTTTCCAGTTCTGGCCACCGTCGGTCGAGCGGAAGATGGCGGCGTCTTCCACCCCGGCGTAGACCGTATCCGGATCGGTAAGCGATGGCTCAAGGTGCCAGACTCGCTTGAACTCCCAGGGATGCTGCGTGCCGTCGTACCACTGATGCGTAGTCAGCGGCGCGGCCGCGGCGTCGTAGGCGAACTTGTTGCTCTCGCCCTTCGGCGGGCCGGGAGCGGCTGGCTCACCTTTAGGCGTGCCGGGCTGGATCCAGGTTTTGCCGCCGTCATCGGAGCGCTGGATGATCTGGCCGAACCATCCGCTGGTCTGCGAGGCATAAATCCGGTTCGGATCAGCGGGTGATCCTTTAAGGTGATAAAGCTCCCAGCCCGCGAAATGCGGACCGCTGACCTCCCATTTGTCGCGCTTACCGTCCGACGTCAGTACGAACGCGCCTTTGCGTGTGCCCACCAGTACTCGTACTTGGCTCATTCCTTCCTCCTCATGAATTGTTGGCCAGAGATGCCCGACCTATTGCGGCTTGTGGCGAGTTGCCTTCACTACACTGCCCTCGGCATCGTAAGTGCGCCATTCTCCGACTTTCCTGCCGGCGATGTATTTGCCTTCGTCATACAGCGTGCCATTGGAATGATATCTCCGCCAGATGCCGGACTTCTTCTCGTCATCGAAGGCGCCGATCTGCATGACCTCTCCATTTTCGCGGTACCACGTCCACTCCCCAATCATCTTGCCCTTGGAGAACTGGCCCACCGCCTTCAGCAGTCCGTTGCGCAGGTAGTACTTCCACTCGCCGGTCTTCTCTCCCCTGCTGTAGTTGCCAATACACGAGAGCGAGCCATCCTTAAAGTATTCCTTAAAGATGCCGTCCTTCACGCGGCCATCGGAGTCGTGTTTGCTCTTCTCCATCCTCATAGAGGTCGTTGATCACGGATTGCACTCCTCCGCGATTCAATCTTCGATCGCCTGGTATACCGAAGTCCAAAAGTCGAGACAAATATCAGGAGGACTGGGCGAGCTCCAGGCGCTCTGGGTCATCAGGATGCCAACCAGGTTTTCCTTGGGATCGGAGTACCAGGATGTACCCAGCCCACCATCCCAGCCGAACTTTCCGACCGGCCCCGATATATCGATCCGCCGGGTAACTATGGACACTCCGAATCCCCATCCATGGCTGTCAAAGAAACCCGCGACCAGACCAGAAACGGCTTTCTGCCCGGGCGTCAACTGGTCGGTGGTCATGGTTTCGACCGACGGCATCGAGAGAATCCGCTTCTTGCCGTGCTTGCCCAGGTTCAACATCATCTGGCCGAAGGCAAAGTAGTCGTCGATAGTCGAAACCAGGCCTCCGGCGCCGGACGGGAACGCAGGCGGCCGGCTCCATTGCCCCCCCGGCGGCCTTGTCGTACACCTCCCGCGCACCGGTGTTGTAGTTCGTCCAGTAGCTGGTGGCAAGCCGGCCAATTTTTTCAGCCGGAACGCTGAATCCCGTGTCTTTCATACCGAGGGGTTCGAAAATGCGTTCGCGGAGGAACGTTTCCAGGGGCTGCCCGGAAGCGCGCGCAAGCAGCACGCTCAGCACATCGGAGCCGGTGTTATACATCCACCTCTCACCGGGCTGAAACATCACGGGTAGAGTTCCCAGACGGCGAATCCATTCATCCGGCGCCGGCTTGTCGGCGGGAGCGGGCGGCCCCATTCCGATCTGCAACTGGTTCGCCGCGTCCGCGATGGGATACACACCCGGCGGGGCCAGGACCAGGCCAAAACCCAGGCGAAAAGTAAGAAGATCGCGTAGCGTGATCGGCCGCTTTGCCGGCACGGTATCGTCCACCGGGCCGTCGAGCCGCTTCAACACTTTGCGATTTGCCAGCTCGGGCAGCAGCCGGTCCACCGGTTCATCCAGGCGCAGCTTGCATTCTTCGACCAGAACCATGGTCGCAGCGGCCATGACCGGCTTGCTCAGGGAAGCGATGCGAAAAATCGTATCGCGTCCGATGGGGTCGCCGCCGACCGACTTGGCGCCGATCGCATCCACGTAGACTTCGGCACCTCGGCTCGCCAGCGTAACCACACCGGGCACTTCGCCGCGTTCCACATAACCGGCCATGACGTCGTGCAGGCGGCTGATTCGCGCCTTCGAGAATCCTCCCGCGCTCATGACATGCTCCCTCTGGGCAGAGTCATCCCCTCTTGGTGATCGCCGTGGCGTCGCTTCCGGAGCTTGAGCTATCGCAACGGCGGGCGCGACCAGCGCGGCGGAGGCCGCAGCACTCTTCATGAACCTTCGACGATCAAGCTCCCCCATTTCTCCTCCCGCCGGTTCCCTTCTCTACGATCTCAATTCGATTTTTCGCCGATCAGTCTTCACTCGGTCGCATGACAGCACGGTTTTGCTTCCTCGGCTACGAAGGCCCCGGTGGCATCGACGTAGCCGCCCTGACCGTACCGATCGTGGTGCCGCACCCAGTCGGACAGGTTGTGATTGGGGCCGGTTTCATTGCGGCCCTTCGGGGTGAGGTCCAGATACATGTAGGCGCCAAGCACTTCTTCGTTTCCCCGAGCATAACTGGAATGTGTGGAACACGTCGCCACTCCCGTCTTTGTAGAAGACGCTGATGCCGGAGAGGTCCTCGATCGAAGCCGGGGTCGATGTGTAGTTGTAGAAGACCTCGCCCCTGGCCAGATCGTCCGCTGTAAAGGACACGTGATAGTCGTAGTTGAAGTCATTGGCGTACGACGACACCCAGTCAAAGCGCCAGCCCATACGTTTCTTGTAGGCCTTGAGCTCAGAAACCGAAGCGCGGGAACAGACCACCAAGCTCACGTCGTGCTGAGCAAGATGCTGGTTGGCGCCGTCGATGTGGTCGGCCAGGAAGGAGCATCCGACACACCGGTCATCCTGGTCCCGCCTCCACATGAAGTGGTAAACGATCAACTGGCTGCGTCCCTGGAATAGATCGGCAAGGGTATTCTTGCCCTCTTGTGTGTCAAACACATACGCTTTCTCGACCTTGACCCAGGGCAACTGATGGCGCTGCGCGCTCACTGCGTCCCGGGCCCGGGTGAGTTCCTTTTCCCTGCCAGAAGTTCCTTACGCGCAGCCAGCCACTCGGTTCTCGATACGACTCTCGGGTTCTCCAGATTGCTGTTTGTCACGGTCATTCCTCCTTTACTTCCTGCTCAGCGGATGAACGCGCGCAGCCGTTCATCGCGTAAATAAAGTCCCGCCCACAGCAATACGCCAAGCACGGGCGGGAAGATGAACCACACGTCCTGGACGCGAACCTGGGTGGCCGTGGCGCCGCCTAAATACCCGGTCAGCAGGATCGCACCAAGAATCGAGGTCTTGGGAATGGCATAGAGCAGAATACAAACCAGCGCGACGGCCCCGATCGGCTGAACCAGGCTTGCAGGATATCCCAGCCGGATCGTTCCCTCCACCGCAACCGGCAGCTTCAGGATCTTTACGCCGGCATCGAAGAGGAAGAACACTATGATCAGGCCGCTCATGATGCGTCCAACCCACAGCATTGTCTTCGAAACCGGCGCAGTTTGCATGCCTGACGGCATAAACATGTCCTTTAGATATCCCTGCTATGAGACCAGCGGGCAGATAGTTAAGCTGCTTTCTGGCAGTTCACCATCCACGGAGTTCCGAATTGATCGACCAGCATGCCAAAGCGTGTCGCCCAGAAAGTCTCCTGAAGCGGCATGATGGTCGTCTGTGCATTCTCTCCCAGGGCGTGAAAAATGCGTTCCGCTTCTGCCGGCTCCTTGACCTGGATATTTACAGAGAAACCCTGCGGCTTCTGAAAACGGGCAGGCGGAGCGTCCGAGCCCATCAGCACCTGATCGCCGATGGTCAGGCGAGCATGCAGGATCTTGCCGCGCCACTCTGCCGGCACCTGGTCGGCCGCTGGCGAGCCTTCGTGCGGAATCATGGCTTCAATCTTGCCCCCCAAGCCCTTGGCGTAAAACTTGAAGGCGTTTTCACATTGGCCGTTGAAAAGAAGATAAGAATTCACTTGCATGGTGGTTGCTCCATTCTTTGGTTTGACGGCAGAATTTCCGGGCGGTTACACCCACCCAGCCTGCCCTCTACCAGTATGTCGAACGAGGACGAGTCAAATCGACAGCCCCGACCAAACTAAATTGCGGGCAGGCTGGGAACTTCCACGACGGGCCGGATTTCGACCGTGCCATAGCGTCCCGCCGGAATCTTCCCGGCAATATCGATGGCCTCGTCGAGGTTCCTGGCATCGATCAGGAAGTAGCCCCCGAGCTGTTCACGGGTTTCAGCGAACGGGCCGTCGGTAACGAGCCGTTTGCCGTCGCGGCGGCGCACGCTGGTGGCAGTTGTGGTCGGATGCAAGGGTCCGGCGCCGAGGTACTGCCCTTTATCGTTCAATTGTTGCGCATACTGTGCAGACTCCTGGTAGCAACTGTCTCGCTCCGCCTGGCTCAAGCTCTGCTCGTCCATATAAATCAGTAACATGTATTTCATGCCTGTCTCCCTCACTGGGGAATCGAATGGCGAATCTCCAGATCGACACCCAAACAATAAAAACTCTACAATCGGCTATGCCTTCTGACGCCGCTGCGGCCGTTGAAGCAGTTTACCGCTCCGACTGGGGACGGATCGTGGCCACCCTCATCACCCTGGTCGGCGACTTCGATCTGGCCGAAGAGTGTGCCCAGGAAGCCTTTGCCACCGCGGTACGCCAGTGGGAAGAGTCCGGAGTACCCGAGTTTCCGCGAGCCTGGATCGTCCAGACCGCCCGCCATAAGGCCATTGACCGCATCCGCCGCCAGAAGACCTTCGAGAAAAAGCTCGAATCCTATGCTGCCGACGAGTTGGGGCCTACTTTTACCGAGCCGGATTACGATTCTACCCAGATCCCCGACGATCGGCTTCGTCTGATCTTCTCTTGCTGCCACCCCGCGCTGGCGCCAGAGGCACAGGTGGCGCTGACTCTACGCACCCTATGCGGCCTCGAGACCGACGAGATCGGGCGCGCCTTCCTGGTGCCTGAAACCACCATGGCGCAGCGACTGGTACGCGCCAAGCGCAAGATTCGCGATGCTGGCATTCCATACGTGGTGCCCGATACCGGCGACATGGAAGCAAGACTCGATGCTGTCCTCACCGTGATTTACCTGGTCTTCAACGAGGGCTATGCCGCTACTCGAGGCGGGCCGCTAGTCAGGACTGATCTCTGCTTCGAAGCCATACGCCTGGGACGGCTGGTCGGTACATTGATGGCGCCACAACCTCCAGCGGAGGCGACTGGGCTGCTCGCTCTGATGCTGTTGCAGGACGCGCGACGCGAAGCTCGGCTTGATGATCGCGGAGATCTCGTTATTCTCGAAGAGCAGGACCGCAGCCGCTGGAACCGCACGCAGATCGCTGAGGCTCTACCGCTGGTCGGCGAGGCTTTTCGAGGCACTGTCGGCCCGTTTGCGTTGCAGGCAGCGATCGCGGCTGTGCACTGTGAGTCGGCCCGCCCCGAAGATACCGACTGGAAGCAGATCGTTCAACTCTATGACCTGCTCGAGAGAGTGCAACCATCGCCGGTGGTATCACTGAACCGCGCCGTAGCCGTGGCTATGGCCGACGGCCCCCAGCCGGCGCTCGAACTGGTGGAGGCCCTGGCCGCAACCAACGATCTTGAAAATTACCATCTGCTGCACGCCGCTCGCGCCGATCTGTTGCGCCGCCTTGGATCGTTGGAGGAGGCCGCCAGGAGCTACGCGCGGGCCCTGGAGCTGGTAACCAACGACAGCGAGCGCCGATTTCTGGAGCGACGCCTGCGCGAAGTTCGACCCCCGGCAGCGTGACCTCCATCCATTCTCTAGCTAGCCTTTTTCATAGGAACCTTGGCACCCTTCTTGCGCGCTTCCGAAAGACCAATGGCGATGGCCTGCTTGCGGCTGGTGACCCTGCCGCCTTTGCCTCCCTTGCCGGAGCGCAACGTACCGCGCTTTTCCCGGCGCACGGCGCTCTCCACGCTCTTGCTCGCGGCCTCACCGTATTTCCTGTGACTAGACTTCTTCCGTGAACTTTTCTTCGGCATGACAATTCTCCTGTCCCTTAGAGGTGGAAGGGTCGCGGCAGGTTGCCGCGAGAGGTTTCGAGGGAGCAGGGCCTTGGCCCTGGAAGAAACACTTCCAAAATGACGGCGGGCTTCAGCCCGCGAGGTACTTCGGGAGTCGCAATCCACAACCTCTCAGGGAATCAGCAGCAGCTTCCCCGTGGTCTTGCGTCCTTCCAGATCGCGGTGAGCCTGCTGCGCGTCCTGTAAAGGATAAACATGTTCGATCCGCAATTTCAGTTTCTGGGCCGCAATCATGTCAAACAATGCGCTGGCCCGCATCTCGAGTTCGTGTCGAGTGGAGATGTAGTGATTCAGCGAGGGGCGGGTCAGGAACAACGATCCCTTTTGGGTAAGAGTAATCGGATCAAGAGACGGCGCAGCCCCGCTCGAGCCTCCAAACAGGACCATCATACCGCGCGGCCGCAGGACGTTCAGGCCCTTTTCAAAAGTGGTCTTGCCCACCGAGTCATAGACCACGTCCACGCCCTTGCCGCCAGTCAGGCGTTTGGTCTCACCTTCAAAGTCGGATTGGGTATAAACAATGATCTCGTCCGCCCCGGCCTCCCGGGCCATCCTGGCCTTCTCCTCGGTAGAAACCGTGCCGATCACACGGGCCCCGATATGATGCGCCAGTTGCACCAGCAGCAGCCCCACTCCGCCTGCCGCAGCGTGTATCAGCGCCGTGTCCCCGCGTTTCAGCGGGAAAGTGGTGTACACCAAATAATGCGCAGTCATGCCTTGCAGCATGACCGCGGCGGCTTCGCGCTCGCTCACTCCCTGCGGAAGCTTGACCAGCCGGTCAGCAGGGACGGCAACGTACTCCGCATACGATCCCATGATTCCTGTCCATGCGACACGGTCTCCCATTTTGACCGACTGAACCTCCGCACCCACAGCTGTAACCACGCCCGCGCCTTCCTGCCCGATGACGAACGGCAGCGCGACCGGGTACCGGCCCTCGCGATGATAAGTGTCAATAAAGTTCACGCCCGAGGCGGCAACCTTGACCACTGCCTCGTTGGCCTTGGGTTGGGGAACCGGAATGTCTACAAGTTCGAGCACTTCTGGCCCGCCCAATTTCTTTACCTGAATGGATTTCATGTGATTTTCGATTATCCAGCGCGACGAAGGATTCAACGTGGATTACTTTATCAAATCACCGCCGGCCGGGCAGTGCGATTTCCTCCCTCCAGTTGGAGACATCGTCTCTGTCTTAGAATGTAGATCACACAGAGGAGGAGAGAGCAGCATGAGGACAGTGGGAGTGATCGGAGGCATCGGGCCGGAGTCCACAATCGAATATTATCGCCAGCTGATTGCAGCCTATCGAGCCCAAAAGCCCGATGGCAGTTATCCCCCGATCATCATCAACAGCATCAACCTGAAAGGGGTGGTTGATCTGATCGAAGCCAATGACCTGGTCAAGGTGACCGAACTTTTTGTGACTGAAATTCAGAAGTTGGCTGGCGCCGGGGCGGAGTGCGGCCTGCTGGCGGCCAACACACCGCACATCGTGTTTGATGAAATCCACCGCAGGTCACCCATTCCCCTGGTCAGCATCGTGGAAGCGACCTGCGAAGCCGCACGCGTCTCAGGATTGAAAAGGCCCGCTTTGTTGGGCACACGCTTCACCATGCAGGGTAAGTTCTATCCGAAGGTTTTTTCCAAAGCGGAAATTGCGCTGGTTCTGCCGCTCCCCAACGAGCAGACCTACATTCACGAGAAGTACATGGGTGAATTGGTAAAGGGGATCATTCTGCCGGAGACGCGTGAGCGGCTGCTGGCGATCGTCGATCGCTTGAAGGAGCAGCAGAGTATCGACGGTGTAATTCTGGGAGGCACAGAGTTGCCCCTGATTCTGGGCGACGTCACGGACCGGGGCATTCCATTTCTCGACACCACGCAAATTCACGTGCAGGCGATCGCGGCACGGGCGTGGTCGTAGTTGAACCGCACGTCGTGACCGCTTCAGGTGCGATTCATCTTCATTTGTTTGGCTGAAGGCCACATCCGGCCGGTTCATTGCTTGCCAGTTATGGAAGTTTCGTGCAATCATTAATCAACCGAAGATTGCTGGTTCACGCCTTCCACCGCCCGCCATTTCGGTGATTCCGGTTCAACCGGGGGACGTAGTTCAGTTGGTTAGAACGCTGCCCTGTCACGGCAGAGGTCGCGGGTTCGAGTCCCGTCGTCCCCGCCATTCCTTTCAAGCACTTGCAACCCTAGCGTCCGGCAAATCAGGGGATGTTAGGGGACGATAAGCGCCGACGGCGCGGGCGAACGCACTGCTTCAGCTCCGCGCTGCTAGGAAGCGCCCGTCGCACCGGTCTGCGGATTGCGCATGGGAGGTGTCGCGAGATGCTTAGCCAACTCCTCCCGAGCTTGCGCCGGAGCGATCAGCAGGAGCCGGTCGCCTGGTTGCAGGATGGTTTCGGGCCGAGCCAGGGTGACCGACTTGCCTCGTAAGACGGCGGCGAACCGCGGACAAGGAGCGTGCCTTCTTTGCGATTTTTTCGACGATGATCGGGGCAGTTGAAATTGCCCGCATGCTACCGGATCCCGCGGCGCGAGACAAAGTGCTCGGAAGCACGAGAGACTTCCTATTGCGCAGTTTCTGACCTGCTCAATTGATGAGGCCCGGAACATCTCTGGGGCGTGGTGCCAGTTGCGCAAAGCTGCAGGGCAATTCGAAAGTACTCCGACCTAAGCAACGTTCCGCATGGCGGACTACGCGTCTTCCTTCTTTTCGCTCATCTGCTGCGTCAAGTAGCGCTCGTAGCCCAGTTCCTGAATCTGGTGAAGCTGGGCTTCGAGCCAATCCACATGGCTTTCCTCGTCCTTGAGAAGTTGCACGAACAGGTCGCGCGAACCATTGTCGCCTTCTTTGGTGGCGATCTGGACGGCGTCGTTATACTGCTTCACCGCCGCGACCTCGAGCGACAGATCGCTTTCCAGCATCCCTTTGACCGTCGCCGATACTTTCAGATCCAGAGGTTGCATGGAAGGAGTGCCATCGAGAAACAGGATTCTCTCGATCAGGGACTCGGCATGCTTCATCTCGCCGATGGATTGTTTCTTGATATATTCCGAAAGCCGCTGGTATTTCCAGTTTTCACACATCTCCGCGTGCAGGAAATACTGGTTGATGGCCGTTAGCTCCTCGCGGAGGGCTTTGTTCAGTTCTGCAATGACTTTAGGATTTCCCTTCATGGCGCACCGAGTATGCCAAAAATCCGGTCAGCGGGCAAACATTTTGGACAAATCATGCGCCAACGGCAGACCCTTTCGAGCCGGTTGACCTCCCTCTCCCTGGGGCCTAACATGGCTGCCGATATTGCGGCGCAGGCAGCACGTCGGAAGCTGAAAGGGGAGAAACAATGAACTGGAAAAGCAAGTTAGTTCTCGGGATACTCACGGCCCTGGCGATGCTTCTGCTTAGTTTTGCCCTGCCCAGGGGAGGGTCGTTTCTGCGAGATGCGCAGGCGGCACAGTTTCCGGTAACCGTTGGAGTATGGGCAATTTTTGTTTTGCTCTTCGTGAAGCTCAAGTAGGATTTTCCAGTTCGAAGACAGAAATGGAAGCATGGCCGCACCGTCTCAGCCCAGGTCTTGGGGACTGGGAATTCTATTTCTTCTTCGAAGCTTTCGGGGCGAAATAGCCGCGGCGCGATTGCACGCTCACGCCGTCGTGATTCACCTTCACGTTCAGGCGATGGTAGCGTCCATCCTGTTGCCGGTCCGCGATTGAAAACTCCAACATGTACAGATACTCCGGGGCGGCGGCCAGTCGTTCGAAACCGCTGTCTAGATCGTTACTATTGTGAAAGTACGTTCCGCCGGTCCCGTCGGCCAGGGAAGCCATGACATCTTCATTGAGCGACATCGAGTTGCGGCGATACTCGGATTTGAGCCGGGTGGACAGGGCCGAACTGCCTCCCCGTTCGCTGGCATCTATTTCGCTGACATACAAGCCGCGGGCATCCAGGGCGCTGATGGTTATGTTGGACTCGGCCGCAGCATCCATGATCTGCGACTCCTCGGAGAGGTCGTGGTTGTTCAGGGTGAGAAAACCGGGCGAGACCAGGATCAGGGTGCCCAGGCCCGGCAGCTTCGCCATGCGGCGCACATATTCCCTGATGGTGGCAAACGCCACCCGAACCTCCTGCTCGCCTGCCGCCAATGTCTGGGAGGCGGCGGCTTCGGCCAGGTGCTCGGCCACATTGCGCAGGGTAATATTTGGCGAACAGCTCATTACTTCCTCAATCGCAGCCTCAAGCGCAGCGCTGTCGTGCTTATTCACGATCAGGTCGGCGTGATAATAGTCAATGTTCGGGCACTCGCTACCGGTCATGCGATACAGATTATCGGGCTGCAACTTCATGATGGCGGCCTGCAACTGCGAGCGATTGGTGGTCATCCCGCTGTTGACCTTGCCGGACATAGAGACGATGGCAGCCATGTCCGTATTCGCCAGAGATGTGGCCAGGACGCGGGCACCTGCCTTTTGGGCTTGCGCCAGATCACCGATACTCAAGTGCATGTCATCAAACAGGAAGACGATGAAACGGTTGTGAACGATTGCCGGCCGTGGCGGCGGAGTCATCCCGGGAACGAGCGGAGCTGCCGCAACCAGCACGTCGGTGTTGATCCGCTCGCGCTTTTGAATCATGAATCCAGAAATCACCTGCGGCTTGCCGTTGTCCCAGAGCCGGAAATCTTCTTTCTTGAGGTTGCCCACCTCGCGTCCGTGCTGGTCGCGGACCAGCACCGGCACCAACACTATATTGACATTGCTTTTGAAGGTATAGGTGCTGCCGGGAGATTGAGTTTCTCCTGGCTGTTCCGCCAAAAGGCTGACACACACTCCCACGGCGAAGCCGAACCAGATAATCAGCCGGGAGCCACGCGGGATGCGCATCATTGTCGTTCTCACAAGTCTAGTCCTGAAGACTCGCAGCCCGAAAAACTTGGTTCAGGGTGCCCTCGCCAACGTTACGAGAGACCTTTCTTATGAGATGTAATATTCTGGCCGTCCGCTAACCCGTAGAAGCAGATTCAGCATCCAACGTACGAAGTGGCCATAACCGGAAAACAAACTGCTCAGCGCTGGTCCCTGGCAGGAGCTTCTCCGAACCAGGCAGCCGCGGTCCCAAGGATCCAGCCCCAGCTGCGTTCATCCCGCCTGCCGGAACTGGATGCCCTGCGCGGGTTGATGCTGATTGGAATGACGCTCACCCATTTGCCGACCCAGGCCAGCCACTATTCCAACCAGTTGCTGGGCTTCGTTTCCTGGGCCGAGGGCTTCGTGCTGCTTTCGGCGGTGCTTACCGGCCGGGTTTATGGCTCGATTTTGCAACAAAGGTCCTGGCGCGAAGTGTTTGAAAGGCTGCGGCTGCGTTGCGCGAAGCTGTACGGCTATCATCTGGGCTTACTGGCCGTAGCGTTCACCGTGGTTGCCGCCGTCGCGGTGCATACCCAGAAGCCGGCGTTGCTGGGGCTGCTGGATTTCTATCTGGCCCATCATGCGGTGGCGGTTGGCAGTTCTTTGCTGCTGTTGTACTGTCCGCCCCTGCTGGACATTTTGCCCATGTATATTGCTTTTCTGCTGCTCACCCCGCTCCTACTTAGCGTGGGGCAGCGTTGGGGCTGGAAGTTTGTTCTCGCCCCTTCAGGACTGCTGTGGCTGGCGTCCCAATTCGGCTTGCGGGGATCAATCCACGGGTTCCTGGTGACACACGCTGCATTTCCGATTCCGCTGCAGAATCTGGGTTCCTTCGACTTGTTCGCATGGCAGTTTCTGTGGATTTTCGGGCTGTGGTTAGGCGCCGGAGACTCAGCCCGACTGCTGGACTGGTTCAAGTCGCGATGGACCATTGCGCTCGCTTCCCTGGTGGTGGCGGCGTTCCTGGTCCTGCGCTATCAGTGGCCGCCGTATCTCGTCCCCCAACCGGTGGACCAGGGAGACGCGTGGGTGCTTTTTGACAAATGGCAACTCGGAGTGCTCCGATTGCTGGACTTCGCTGCTCTCGGTGTGCTGTTTGGCGCGATCCGGCCCTACGTTGCAGACCGACTGGCCTGGCACCCGTTAGTGCTGCTGGGCAAGTCTTCCCTGGAAGTCTTCTGCACTCAGGTGCTTTTCTCCTTTGCGGCGTTGTCGCTGGTCGGCGATGGAGCCGGAGTCCACCGGCTTTACCAGTCCGCGATTGTAGCCGCCACCCTTTCGGGGATGTACGGGTTGGCCCGGTGGCGGGCGCGGCTCAGAGATGAGGATGGCCCAGTCCTCTGGACTCTGGGCCTGGAATGGTCTCCTAGTGGAAAGCAGTTTACCGCTCGCTAGCCCGCCCAGCGTGACCCTCAGGCGGAAGAGAAAAAACCAAACAAGGGCGGGCAGCGCGTGATTCGAACACCCGACCTCCTGCTTATAAGGATTGACCGCACGAAGAATCAACAGGAGCTTGTGGTCGATACCGTGCTTCAGGTCGCGGCCTGACCTCGGTGCTTTTCGGTGTACGATGGACTGGCGTTTCCCGGTAACCGACGATTGGTTGCGAACACGTTCGAACTCGAAATTGTCACGCCAGAAAAACTGCTGGTTCGGAAGAGCGTCCAGGAAATGCAGATTCCGGGAAGGGATGGGTATCTCGGAATACTGCCCGGTCACGCTCCCCTGATTACCGAACTGGGGATCGGCGAGATCCGCTACCGGGAAAATGGAGAGTCGCACTGTCTGGCAGTTGCGTGGGGCTTTGCCGAGGTGCTGCCTGACCGGGTAAGCGTCTTGGCCGAGACGGCGGAGCGGGCTGAAGAAATTAACGTGGATCGCGCAGAAGAAGCCAGGAAGCGCGCCAGGCAACGGCTCCACAGCACTGACCCGAAAGTCGATTTCGCCCGGGCACAATGTGCTCTCACGCGCGCCGAAACCCGCCTGGAGGTTGCGGCCGGGACCAACCATAGCCGCCGGCGGCCCGAATAGGTTGCAACCCTCTTGACCCTGCTCTCAGCAGCAAGGTTGCGCCAGGGTCTGCCGAATCAAGCCTTCCACCAGGGCAATCAACTTGGGGAGAGCGGCCTCCACAGTCGAGGAAAGAGTTGCGCCGTGCTCGAAAGATTCGCCGCACAAAGAAACAGTGAAGGCGCGGGGCGTTGCGCCATAGAGCTGTTGCGCCAGGGCGAGAAGTTGAGCCGGAGATAGCTGGTGCGAACCGTTGATCCCTGGCTGTAGCGTCACAAGCTCGCAGCTCACTTCTCCGGGTTGACCATGGTGAGCGGCATCAATAAAAAAGGCGACATCGGCGGATCTCAAGCTATCGGCCAGCTCCGGTGTGAGTTGATGGCAGACGACAATTTCGATTTCTGAAAACGGCAGGCTTCGCGACAACACTTCCGCCGCACTCCACCCCAGGCCGTCGTCGCAGCGCAGCGGGTTACCGTAGCCGACAATAAGGACTTGCGCCATAGCAGATGATCGGATTTTCGCGTGCTCACTCTCAGGAGCGAGTGAGTTCATCCAGCACTTCCCCCATGGGGCTAAGCAGCTGAATGCGTAGTGCCATTTGTCCCAGCGCATGCGTCGAGCAGCTCAGGCAGGGATCGTAGGCCCGGATCACAGCTTCCACTCGATTCAGGGCGCCAGGCGTCAAGCGGTCTCCGTGCACGAAGTGCTTGGCGACCTGCAGCACGCTTCGGTTCATGGCCAGGTTGTTTTGACCGGTGGCGATGATGAGGTTGGCCCAACGGACCAATCCCTGTTCATCAATCTTGTAGTGATGAAACAGCGTGCCCCTCGGCGCCTCGGCCACCCCCACCCCTTCCAATGCATTGGGGCGCGCGATGGCGCGTACATGCTTGTCGAGGATTTCAGGATGGGTAAGCAGTTGCTCCATGCGCTCGATGCAGTAAAGAATTTCGATCAGCCGCGCGTGATGATAGTGGAATGAACTGAGCACGGCGGTGCGCTGCAGTTCGTGGAATTCCGCCAGTTCCTGGTCGGCGTAGGGCGTGCCACATCGATCCGCTACGTTGAGACGGGCCAGGGGCCCCACGCGATAGATTCCATCCGGGAATCCCCGGGGTTTGTAATAAGCCGATTTCAGGTAGCTCCAGGATTCAACCTTTTCCCCGATGTAGTCGAAATAGCGCGCCGGATCAAGGCCATCAGCGACGACTTTGACAGAGGCGTCGGTGATCCGGATGTCGCCGTTGTAGAAAGTCAGTCCGCCATCTTTTTTCACGATGCCCATGAAGAGTGTTGGGAAGTTGCCGAAAGTGGCGATCTCTTCGCGGAAGCGCTCCATGGTCCCCTTGAACCATTCGATGGTGCGAAGAGCGATCGCGAGCGCCTGGGGGACCGAGCGCAGGATGGCGTCGCGATCCTCCCCGCTCAGGGGTTCGCTCACGCCGCCGGGCACGACCCAGGCCGGGTGAATGCGTTTTCCTCCCAGGCGCTCAATGATCTGCTGGCCAAACTTACGCAATTCGATGCCGTCGCGGGCCAGAGCCGGGTCCTTCTCCAGAACGCCAACCAGATTGCTCTTCGCCGGATCGGCATCCATGCCCAGCAGGAGGTCGGGCGAAGACAGATGAAAGAGGCTCAGGGCATGCGATTGCACTACCTGGGCGAGGTTGAAGATACGGCGCAATTTGTCGGCAGTGGGCGGGATTCTCACTGCCAGAAGAGCGTCGCAGGCCTTCGCCGACGCGATAAGGTGGCTCACCGGACAGATGCCGCAGATCCGTGCCATCAGCGATGGCATCTCGGAAAAGGGGCGACCTTCACAAAATTTCTCGAAGCCGCGAAACTGCGTCACGTGGAAACGGGCGTCTTCCACTCGGCCCTGATCGTCAAGATGCAAGGTAATCTTGGAGTGCCCCTCGATTCGGGTTACCGGGTCGATGACGATGGTTCTGCGCTGTTCCAATACGGCTCCTAGGCTCCAAATCGCGTCATAGAACTCAAAGCCGGTTGACGGCCATCCAGCAGTTCAGTCACAGCGTAATAAATTACGTCGGCAGAGGGTGGACAGCCCGGAACATAAACGTCCACGGCCACAAGCTCGTGCACCGGACGCGCATAGGGCAAGAGGCGAGGCACCACCTGATCGGGAACCCCCGGATCGAGCGTCACGTTTTGGCAGTACGACCGGTCGTAAACCGATTTTGTGCCGAACGGATTGCGCATGGCAGGTACATTCGCGGTCACCGCACAGTCACCCAGTGAAACCAGAATTTTGGTGCGCGCTCGCACCATCTGAATCTTGTGCAAGTCCTCCTCACTGCTGACCGCGCCCTCCACCAGGGTGATGTCCACGTTCTCGGGGAAGATTTTTACGTCCACCAGCGGGCTGTACACGAGGTCTGCCTTGGCGAAGAGAGCGATCAGACGCTCGTCCATATCGAGAAACGACATGTGACATCCGGAACAACCATCGAGCCAGACAGTCGCGAGGCGTTTCTTGCTCACTCGTGTTCCTCGCGCATCAGGGTCAGGTAGGGCAGGAAGTTCCGGCGTTTTTCCATCTCGGCCACGGAACGGCCCTGTTCGAACAACGCGCCTGTAGGACAAACCTGAACGCATTTGCCGCACCCGGTGCAAGTCTCCGACGATCCCCAGGGTTGGTTGAGATCGGTGATGACTCGCGACTCGATTCCGCGGCCCATGATGTCCCAGGTGTGGGCGCCCTCGATTTCATCGCACACCCGGACGCAACGCGTACACAGGATGCAGCGGTTGTGGTCAATCACGAAACGGTCATGTGAGGCATCCACTTCTGCCTGCGGGTAGCGATAGGGAAAGCGAACGTGCGTAATATCCAGCTTCTGGGCCATGGTCTGCAGTTCGCAATGTCCGTTGGACACACAGACCGAGCAGATGTGGTTGCGTTCCGTAAACATGAGCTCGACGATCATTTTGCGATACTGATCGAGCCGTTCTGACGTGGTTGTGACATCCATGCCCTCTTCCACGTGAGTCACACACGAGGGCAGCAGTTTGTTGGATCCCTTCACTTCCACCAGGCACAGCCGGCACGCACCTACGGTGGAGAGACCTTCGAGTTCACACATGCGGGGAATAAAAATCTTGTTCTCGCGGGCAACATCCAGAATGGTCTCATCGGGACGTGCGCTGCAATCACGGCCATCAATCTTGAGCGTCTTTACCCCAGCGGCCAGGGTCATAGGCTGGCTCCCACGGGCTGCTTGCCGCAGACTCCGGCGGGGCAGTTGTGATCTTCGATGTGAGCCTGGTATTCCCCCGCAAAGGACTTCAGTGTGCTCACGACCGGGTTGGGCGCGGACTGTCCCAGCCCGCATAGGCTGGTGTGCTTCAGCAGATCGCACAATTGTTCCAGCATAGCCAGATCCTGGGGCGTGGCCGTCATATTGGTAATGGCGCTGAGAATGCGGTGCATCTGGTAGGTGCCGACGCGACAGGGGACGCACTTGCCACAGGATTCGGTCATACAGAAATCCATGAAGTATTTGGCTACATCGACCATGCAGGAACTTTCATCCATGACGATCATGCCACCCGATCCCATAATCGATCCCAGGCGCGCCAGGGACTCGTAGTCCACGGGTATGTCCAGAGCATCAGATGGCAGGCAGCCGCCGGAGGGGCCGCCGGTCTGCACCGCTTTGAATTTCCTGCCTTCGGGAATTCCGCCCCCGATCTCGAAAACCATTTCACGCAAGGTGATCCCCATGGGCACTTCGACGAGTCCGGTATTTTGCACCCGGCCCGCCAGAGCAAACACTTTCGTGCCCTTGCTGGTCTCGGTGCCGATACGCGCGTACCAATCGCCGCCCTTGCGGATAATGGGTGGAATGTTGGCGAAAGTCTCGACGTTGTTGATCAGGGTCGGCTCTCCCAGAAGTCCTTGAATCGCGGGATAAGGCGGCCGCGGGCGTGGCGTGCCGCGTTTTCCCTCGACCGAAGCGATCAGAGCCGTCTCCTCACCACACACGAATGCCCCCGCCCCCAGCCTCAAGTCAATCTTGAAATTGAAACGGGTTCCACAAATCTCCGCTCCCAGCAATCCGGCTCGCTCCGCTTGCCGAATCGCGCTCCGCAAGCGCTTGATGGCGAGTGGGTATTCGGCGCGGATGTAGATGTAGCCCTCGGACGAACCCACGGCGTAAGCCGCAATCAACATGCCTTCGAGCACGCGATGGGGATCGCTCTCCAGTACGCTGCGGTCCATAAATGCCCCGGGATCGCCTTCGTCGGCATTGCAGATTACAAACTTCTGCGTGTCCACTGATTTTGCCACCGTGCTCCACTTCAAGCCGGTGGGATATCCGGCGCCGCCACGCCCTCGCAGACCGCTCTTCATCACTTCTTCGACGACTTCCCGGGGCGTCATTTCGGTCACGGCCCGGATCAGGGCCTGGTATCCCTCGGCAGCGATGTATTCCTCCATGCGCTCGGGGTCGATCACGCCGGAATTTTCCAGCACAATCTTTTCCTGGCGCTGGAAGAATGGAACATCGGTCGGACAATGCAGACGAGGCACCGGCGGACCATCCAGGCTATCGAGGATTTCAGCGGCATCCGAGGCAGCAACGCTCTTGTACAACTTCTCGCTTCCGGCAGAAACCAGCGGCCCCTCGGCGCACAACCCCATGCAGCCCGCGCCCTTCACCTGGCATTGATCTTCCCAGCCGCGCTGTGCGACGTCCTTCTCAAGCGCTTCTTTGACGGCCTGACTCTGGCAGGACACGCATCCGGCGGCTACGCAAACGTTCACCCGATGGCGGAACCGTCCCAGAGACTGCTGTTCCGTTTCCGCGATTTGTTTCAGTTCGTCAGGAGTCATGGTGAGTCCACTGCGAAAGGTGTTGGTGCAGTGCTTGAGGGTTCACTTTGCCGGCAACCTCCTGGTCGTATACCACGGCGGGAGCGAGTCCACAGGAACCCAGACAGCGCGCGGTCAATAAGGAAACCTTTCCATTGCTTGTCGTCTCACCCGGAGACACGCCCAGGTCCTGGTGAACCACGTCGAGCAGTTGAGCAGCGCCCTTGATGTAGCAGGCCGTTCCCATGCAGATCACGCAGGTATGCTCCCCGGCCGGCTTGAGGGTAAAGAAATGATAGAAGGTGGCAACTCCGTAGGCGCGGCTGAGAGGAACCCGCAGCGAGGTCGCCACGTAGCGCAGCGCCTGCTCATCCAGATAGCCAAAGGCTTCCTGCACCGTGTGCAGCACCTCAATCAGGCCGCGGGACTGTTGACCCTGGCGGCGCATGGTGGCATCCACCAACCGCCAGCGTTTGTCCTCATTGGGAGGCGCCGATCTGGCAACAGTCACCACTGCTTTCCTCCTTGCAGGGCCGGCCGCGGATTGGTTCCGAACGCCGCCGGTTTAGAGAACGCTGCTAACATAACAGGTTACCGACCTGGCTATATAGTGCGGGGCGCGCGAAGTTGTGGAAAATCGCCCAGCGCTGTGCAGGAACAGGCCAGGTTCCGGACAAGGGACCATCAGCCGTGGACCTAGGCCCAAGCGTAACCAACCTCTGCGTTCTCGTGGCTAGCGATTTGCCTGCTATGCCGCGAGTTCTTGCGCAACCTGCCTTGGCGGTACCCTGATAAATCGGAATAGACCGTTGCGGCGTCGCCCGCCCCGGCCTTTGGTGTTATACGGCCATCGCGAGCGTCGTCGGCCATCCCTTGGCAGAGTACGTGGCCAAGCCTCATTCGAGACAATCTTCAGCGGACGCGAATGGAAGAGCGGTGACTGAACGTACCCGTAGCAGTGATTACAGTCACCGAAATTACCCGAGGAATCCTTTAATTTTCATTTTGTGCGAGATCGCGCCTGAACGGGAACGAACGTCGAACCGATTCGGTTCGTCTCTTTCCCTGTTCGTACCATTTGGGCGGTCTGGGATTCGTGCTTGTCTTACACGGGGAAGGAATCTATGGCGCGTCGCAAGCTCATTACGCGCAGCCTGGGTGTCCTTGACTTGTTGGTCGGCGGCGGCGCAGTTATTGGCGGCGGGGCCCTGGCGGTTACTCCGAGCGGGGCGTCACTGGGAATGCCTCTCGATTTGCTCGATGGGACTCCTTTTCACACCTACTTGGTTCCCGGCCTGGTGCTATGCCTGGTCGTGGGCGGGAGCAACCTCATCGGGGGATGGTTAGCCCTGCACCAGAGCTGGTCGACGGCCATTTCCGCAGTCGTTGGCGGATTGATTCTTTTAGGTTGGATCACCAGCCAGATTGTGCTGATCGGCTACCGCCATCCTATCCAATTGGTTTACTTGCTCTGCGGTGCTCTGATTCTGCTGGTAGGAGCGGCACTGCCTGTCTCTGATCGGCCCGCCTGAGCCCATGCCCAGATCTGGAGGCCGGAACAGGGCCGGAACCCCGGTTGATCGCGTTCAAGACACGATGCGGAGGATCATTGAAACCTGGAAATGGACAGGAAGCCTCGGCTCATGGTGAGCCTCCCGCCTCCAGCTTGCGCGGCTTGTGCTGGACCGGCGGAATCGCTGCGCTGATTCTGATCGTTTACTCGCTCGCGACCATAATTCAGCTCATGGTCCTTGGCGGCCAGCCGGCGACGGCCGCCGAGGCCTTCAGACTGCTCCAGAACAACAGAATTGTCGGACTGTTGCGTCTCGATCTGCCTACCGTAGCGGTGATGCCTCTGTACTACTTTCTGTTTCTCGGCCTGTTTGCCGCTCTCAGACAAACCGATCGCACAAATGCGATTCTCTCTACGGTTCTTGCCTTGCTTGGGACCACACTCCTGCTCGCCACACCCACAGCCCTATCGATGATCCCGCTCAGTCAAAAGTACGCGGCCGCGACGACCGACGCTGCCAGGTCTCAACTCCTGGCTGCCGGAGAGGCGCTATTGGCCTCGGACATCTGGCACGGGACAGGCGCCATCATGGGTGGAGTTCTGCTGCAGTGTGGAGCTGTGTTGATATCGGTCGTCATGCTTCGCAGCAGCGTCTTCAGCAGGACAACTGCCTATCTGGGTATCGTGATGCATGGGCTTGATCTGGCCCATATCGTATTCGGGCTATTCCTCCCGCGTTCCGGGGTTGTCCTCATGGCGATGGCGGGCCCTTTGTACCCGATATGGTTTTTCCTGGTCGGTCGAAGACTTCTGCAACTGACAGAGACAGGTTCCACCCGCTCAGATTACGCCGGCGCCGATCAGTTGGGATGAGCCAGGAAGGAAATCGAAATGTTGACGGCGATCAAGCTGTTGCACACGCTGATTTGGGCGTTTCTGGCGGGCTGTATCCTGGCGTTACCGGTCTTGGGGATGCTGCGTAGATTCCGCTGGGCTGCGATCCTGTCCGGACTCATTCTGCTGGAGTGCCTTGTACTGGCCGTCAATGGAGGCAGATGCCCCTTGTCGGACGCAGCTGCGCGGTTCACCACCGGCCGCTCTCACAACTTCGATATCTACTTGCCGGGTTGGTTAGCCCAGCACAATAAAGCAATTTTTGGCACGCTCTTCGTGGCTGGCGAATTCGTCGTGGTGGGATGCTGGCTAAGGGAGAGGCATGCCGCGCCGCCTCGACAAGCGAAAGCTGGCATATCATGAAGGGCGGCGGTGCAGAGTGCTTTGCTGTTCGGGATGCGTTTGGCAGAATTGTTGAAGTAAAGTTCGGGCTCCCGCGCTTGCCTGAGAAATTGCGCACCCGAACCACAGCGCTGAGGACCCAATGAAACCATGCAGGGAGTGTGGCCACACCGTATCGGAGCAAGCCCCTCTTTGTCCCAGCTGCGGTGTGCCGTATCCAGCGAGAGAGCGGTGGGCGGGATGGGGATTTGAGTATAAGTCGGAGGCGACGCTTTTCGGACTGCCCATTCTGCATGTGTGCTTTAAATACCGCCCCAATCGCGTGCCCGTACCTGCGAAAGGAATAATCGCCATCGGGCAATTTGCCTGCGGCGGGCTGACCATCTCGCAATTTGGGGTGGGGTGTTCAGCGTCCGCCAGTTCACTATCGCCGGATTCGCCTTGGCCCAGTTCGCGGTTGCTTATTCTTTGATCGCGCAGTTCGGGATATTCCTTCATCAGGGCCGAGGCGTGCTGGTCTGGAGCCTGGCTGACCTCATCCACCGCTTACAGTAAACCCGTGGGGGGAGACCTGGCTTGCCGGACCTACCATTTTTCCTGGTCAATCAACTCCGCGCACTGGCGACACGCGGCATTTTGTGGAGGGACCCGCCAGGGAACAATAAAAATGGTGGGCAGTGCGTGATTCGAACACGCGACCTCCTGCTTGTAAGGCAGACTTCGCAGAACTGGAGAAAGCGCCGTCCGCCTAAACGAATCAATCACTTACCCCCAACATCAGCTCGCACGGAAGGTCCGGAGGTGGCCTCAAAAACCTCGAAAACCTCATTGCTTTGGACCGCTCGCGGCACATTTACGGCACAGTAACTTTGGAGTGGAGTAAGAGCGTGGTGGGTGCTGGGAACGACCACTCAACGTCGTCGCTTTCTGTCGGTACCGCAGGATCAGTTCCAGGATCTTTCGACCACAGAACGCCGGGGGTGTTTGAAGGTAACGGCGGAGAGAGTGGGATTCGAATTCAGCGTTTTATTGGAAACAAGGGAACTACATGGCGCGAATTGTCCTTGTAAGGTATTGATCGGAAAGAAGCGGAATTCTTAGCGCCCCCTGACCTGCCCTCTAGCAAGGGTGCAAGAGCCCTCGCTCTTCACAGGCGCAACGGGTTACTACGTCAACCAGACGTAAGGAATCCGCTAGGTCGCTCCTTTGGTACTCCAGTACGGTTTGGGCACCCGGACTGCGCACGCAGCAAGCGTAGAGCAAATGGGGCTAGGCGGTTGCCACCGAACCCAAGGCATGCGAGCAGCATATTCGCCGAGCACACGGGCATCGACCGGATCGGTCTTGCTAGGTTAACCGAAGCGACTCTGCGAAGCGTCGTGCCCGCCGCGGATTGATGACACTGATCTCCACCCGGCGGTGCGCTTGCAGGGGTCAACGCCAGATTCAGGCTGTAATTCCCACTGGCCTCCAGGCAGACCGGCACTCGTCCGCCACCGCGGAGCAAGTAGGCGACCAGGGCCTTGTGCCCGGAAGGTTGGTTCGGGAACTCGGCCATGGCGGGCTTGTGGTGGCCTTGACCGCGGCGTAAGGCGACACTTAACTCGTGCGCGCTGACATCGACCTCAGCAAACGTGTCGAGTTCAGAACAGGTATGTTGACCCCCCGCAAAACTGGATTCGACTGAGCTTCGGCTCCCCGACCCTGTGCCACCTCTCTCGCCGACCTTGTATGCAGGCTCTCGCGGCCTGAGGTTCTCCACGACTCTGCCGACATTGTCAGAGACGCGATTTTGCAACAGTTAGCAGGTCGGCCAAGGACTGCAATGCG
>CAVWVN010000005.1:0-177860 GCA_963758435.1 Terriglobia bacterium
GTCTGTTTCACTGGGAATGAACAGCTGAATGTTCTGCACAGATTCGTTGGAAGATGTGGCTGTCTGGCTCGGCCTGAAGGCTGCCCAGTGGATATCCGCACAGAGTGTCCAGATCGTATATTCTTGCTATTTCGTCCCACAGTGTTCGACTCGAATCGCCGCCTCTGCATTGCCTCGCGCCCAAAGCAGAGGCGCACACTCTCCGCAGGCGACAACGCGGGGACGTTCTCCCTTTGCAGCCTTCGCCGCTGCCAAAATAATATTGCTCACGGCTGTCTGGAATCGAACCGGGTCAGGCTGATCGTTTACCATGAATGTCGCGAGGGTGTCGGCAGCATCCAATGCGATGTATCTCCCCTGCTCAATCGCGGCACCAATATCCAAGCCATGGGCCTGCAATCTCAATAGAATGCCGTCCCGATGTGACTCGGTCGCGATAACAATCGCTGCACTCCCACTCTTGAGAGGGGCTCCGATGAACTGAGTGAAGCCATCCAGAAGACTTGCATCGTCAGAATAGAAACCCACCTCGTGGCGGTGGGTACTTTCCATATTCCGCTGAAGTGGAGCGAAAGCATCCGTGGTTGGGAGCTCTCGGGAGGCTATCGCATCCGAACCTCGGACCAAATCGTGCCCAGAAAATCTTGCACTAACGAAGCACTCGCCCCGAAGGACCGCGCTCACAGCTTTCAGTAACTCACTTCCGGCATCAGGCTTGTAAACGTAGCCAGAAGCTCCCGTGCCAAGCGCTTCCCGCAACACATCGACGGAAGATTCTTGGCTTAAAAAAAGTATCCTGGATTTTGGGGATAACCGGCGGATTCGTCGGGCGGCTTCGATGCCATTCAACGAGGGAAGCCCTATGTCGAGCACGATCAAGTCCGGTTGCAGTTCTTCCGCTCTCCGAACCGCTTGTAGTCCGTCTGGAACCTGATCGACGATCTGCAATTCCGGTCTTTCCCTAAGCGTCGAACAAATGAAATTCCGAAAATGCGCTGAGTCCTCGACGACCAGAACCCGGCTTGACCTTGTTGCCATGCAGCCCCCGTTGTGCTCCAAATCCGACCGTAACAATTTTGTTGGCGGTTGTTCTCAGAATCCTATGATGCGCAATTCCTGCCGTGGGCAGGCACAATCATTAAAATTACTAGCTGGGGACTGATACGAAAAAAGCGATACAATACTACACCTTTTGAATCGTCATACCATGATTTCTGCTCAGCGCACGGCATCTCAACCTGCTCAGCGTCGGTGAACACTCTGAAGACTTGGATGCAAGGCGGTTAACTCCTTACTGATCCTCGCGGTGCGAAAAAATCTCTTCCAACAGTCTCCGGAACCACGACTCAGGCTAGCTTGGAATCCGGACCAGCCACTTGGGCGAGCGTCTGCCAGCGCCTACGGGTGCGGGCCGCGACGGGCTGCCCGAATGAGGTAGCATCATTTATTTCAATTGTTTAGGCGCTTGTTTTTTGCAGATTGTGGATGGCCGTTGTTAGCTTGCGAAGGTTACGAGGCCTGATAGTATTTTTGCCTTTTTTGAAACTCCTAATGGCGCATTCGGCAACCTTAGACTGGCGGGAAAGAAGTTTCGTGGAAAGTTGTTTTGCGGCTGCACGGATTTCGTCGAGATATTTCGCGTCGACTACTCTCTCGTACTCGCGGAATGTTTCATGGCTTGGGTCCAGCACCCCCGCTTCGGCCATCATGGACCATTCCGGCCCGCTCGCCCAGCGCCAACTCAACTCCAGGCTCAGCGCGAGCGAAGCGAGCGCCCCCGCGCGTCAAAGGCCAACTCAACAGCAACAGCAACATCTTTCTCTTCACTGTTTACTAGTTTAGCAAGCGCTCTGAGCATACTTCTTACCCTCTTCCCACCAGGCGTCTGACGGGATAGGAGACAGAGTACTTCCAAGCGACACATCATAGTAACTAAGTAGTAAAGCTGACTTCACGATGCATTTTCATCAAGATATGACGCTTGCAGAGTAGACGCGGCGCGCTCGCTTCGCTCGCGCTTTGAGTTGAGCTGACGTTGATGCGCTCTGGCCAAAAAAAAATGCTGCACTGGAGTGGAGTTGGACTGAGTCGGCGCAGTGACGCGACGCGCTGGTTTGGAGTTGGAGGTGGCCTGACGCGCTGGGCCTCGTGGTTGAGTTCAGCTGGAACTGGCGCAGTGATTCGCGGAGAGTTCGCGAGTGACTACCGATTTGGACCTTCAACCTAAAAGGGGTTCCGGCGGTTCCCACGGTCACGAGAGGGCAGGAACGGGCTTCCTTCATTACGAAGTGGATGCCAAAAACCCGAGGATGCGTCATTGCGGGAACTAAGCCAGGGAGTTCATAGCTGTTCGCGGGGAGATCGGGGATAGGAAATAGAGAGGCCCAAAGTTGCAACCTCCTGTG
This sequence comes from Terriglobia bacterium, assembly GCA_963758435.1. Taxonomy (GTDB): domain Bacteria; phylum Acidobacteriota; class Terriglobia; order Terriglobales; family Acidobacteriaceae; genus JAIQFF01. The sequence goes on from CAVWVN010000005.1 coordinate 2,406, forward strand.
GAGATCGCTTTGATGGCGTGTGGCGTTGAGCATCTCACGCATGGCCCAATCAGGGAATAGTATAACTGTGGTGGGATGGCAGACTGGCCATCTCAAATCCTCAAAGTACCGCCAATAGACTCCGGCCCGAATCAAGAAGTATTTTTTCCTGCGAGTTAGATTTGGAGCTGGAGTAGAATTTCCGAGCGTTATTGTGGGGCATGCAAAAAACGTTCGCGAATAGCTTTTTCTGCGAACCGTTCACTATGCCTTATGAATACGCGGAACGTGCTCCTTATGAATCGGTCAGTCGCTCCTCGCTAACAGGTCATGTCATGGGCAATGAACAGGGTTATCGGTTTCCGCGCATCACGAGTGCATCTTCGCCTCTCTCGGTTGCGGCCCTTGTATGCCTGGTAGTTGCCTTATCTTATCTCGCCCCAAAACTCGAAGGGGCGATGATCTTGCATCCACAGACAGTGTGGCCATTTTGGCCAGGTTGCGCCATTCTAGTTTCAGTCTTGTTGCTGGTCCCGGGGCGGATCTGGCCAATCCTGATCCCCGCGGCTTTCGCGACGTTTGCTCTCTACGACCTAGAAGCAGGCGTGCCCATCAAGTCGATTGCTTGGTTTATACCGGCCAACACGGTTGAAGTCCTCATCAGCGCATTGTGTCTTAGATATTCCTTCCACGGTGTACCCCGGCTAAACAGCGTGAAGGCCGTCGCGAAGTATTCGTTCTTCGCAGTGATCCTTGCGCCAGTCGGAGCAGCATTTTTTTCTGCAAAGGCCATCGGGGGCAATTATTGGGAAGGTTGGAGGGTTTGTTTTCTCTCTGAGGCACTCGCTTTCGTCACTCTGACGCCGGCCATTCTGAGTTGGATTAGTGAAGGACCTGCATGGATGAGAAAGCCACGTGCCTGCTACCTGGAACCAGCCGCGCTGATCACGGGATTGGTTCTTCTGAGCTATGTGATCTTCGCAGAGGCGGAGATCGGCTACTCGCCAGCTCTGGTTTATTCTCTCGTTCCATTTCTACTATGGGCTGCGCTTCGCTTCGGATCGCTTGGTATCAGCAGTTCGGCTGTCCTGATTTCTTTCTGGACGATTTGGGGTGCCATCCATAACCGCGGTCCCTTTGCCGATCAGGGCTCGCTCAATGGCATCTTGTCGCTACAGCTTTTCTTAGTTTTCGCTGCGATGCCCTTCATGTTTCTCGCAGCCCTCGGAGAGGAGCGTAAGGACGCTTCCAAAGAACTCGCCTTATCCAATGAGAGGTTTGGTCTTGCAATGGAAGCGGGCACATCGGTGGCGTGGGATTTGGCCGTCCAAGGCCAGCGAAATGTCTGGATGGGCGATCTGCAGACGATCTTCGGAATTTCGCACGACACATACGTGCCAAGTGCGGAGGACCTCATTCTCTACGTACACCCGGAAGACCGGCAGCGGGTCTCGCGGGCACTTCATGATGCCAGACAAAATCGGGAGATGTACGTGCTGGAATTTCGCATCGCCCGCCCTGATGGGACGAGTCGGTGGCTCGCAGCCCGAGGTAGGTACTATTACTCAACAGACGATGAACCCGAGCGGTTGCTAGGGGTGTCGCTGGATATCACTGAGCGCAAGCAAGCTGAACAGGTGCTCCGTGAGGGCGAAGAGCGCTTCCGCCTGGTTGCAAACACAGCACCAGTGCTGCTCTGGATGTCTGGCACAGATAAGCTGTGCACCTACGTCAATCAGTTTTGGCTGGAGTTCACCGGGCGACCGCTTGAGGCAGAGCTTGGGAACGGCTGGACAGAGGGTGTGCACCCTGAAGATTTGAAGGCGTGCATGGATACCTACACTCAGGCGTTCGATCGGCGGGAGTCCTTCCAGATGGAGTATCGGCTCCGGCGACGCGATGGAAAATATCGATGGCTTTCGGATATCGGCGTGCCGAGATTCAGCCCGGACCACTCTTTTGCGGGATACATAGGCTCGTGCACAGACGTTACCGAGCGCAAGCTTGCGGAGGAATCTCTTGCCGACGTTGGGCGGAGGCTGATTGAGGCCCACGAGGAGGAGCGTACCTGGATCGCGAGAGAGCTACACGACGACGTCAATCAACGGATAGCACTGTTGGCAATCGAGCTGGATCGATGGAACCAACAACTTCCGCCCTCGGCAGTTGAATTTCACGATCACATGCATCACGCTAGCCAGCGCCTTTCGGACATCGCCGCGGACATTCAGGCCTTGTCGCACCGCCTGCACTCTTCAAAACTCGAATACCTGGGCCTTGTGGCAGCGGCTAAGAGCTTCTGCCAAGAGTTGTCCGAGCAACAGAAGGTAGAGATTGACTTCAGCCACACGGCCATACCGCGAAGTTTGCCCAAGGAAATCTCGCTTTGTGTGTTCCGAGTTTTACAGGAAACATTGCAGAATGCGGTGAAGCACAGTGGCGTGCAGCACTTCGAAGTGGAACTGCGCGGTACAGAGGGAGAGATTCAACTGACCGTGAGCGACCTGGGAATGGGCTTTGACCCGCAGGACGCCATCCACCGTCGCGGCCTCGGGCTCATCAGCATGCGGGAACGAATGCAATTGGTGAGCGGCGAGATTTCCATCAAGTCACAACCCGGCGGTGGTACTACGATCCACGCTCGCGTTCCGTTCAATTCAAGCAGCGATTCCATGCGTGCAACCGGGTGAAAGTCCAATGCGGCTCACTATTCCCTGCAAATCTTCTCGAAGGTTTGTCGATCTTCCTCGTGGTAAAAGCTGCTCAATGAGAATCCGCAAAGAATATCCATATCGTATCGTTTAGCTAGTTGGTTACAAAGTTGCTCCATCTGAATAGCCGCATCCGCGTTACCTTGTGCCCACAAGATTGAGCCGCATTCCCCGCAAATTGCAACCCTCCCCCCCAGAGTCGCCCGTGCGGCTGTCGTGAACAGATCACCTGCGACTCCAAAAAATCGCACTGGGTCAGGCAAATCACTAACCATAAAGATCGCGAGCGTCTCGGCAACGTCCAAAGAGACATAGCGCCCCTGTTCAATGGCGGCGATAGTATCCACGCCATGTTCCTGTAATCTCTGAAGAAGACTCTTGCGGTGTGACTCAGTCGCGACCACGATAACGGCTTTCCCCGCCTCTAGAGCGGCTTCGATGAAACGAGTAAAACCAACTACGAAAGCTGCATCATCAGAATAGAATTCAACCTCGTTGCTGCGAGTGATCCCCGCTTTTTCCAATGCCAGCGATGGGCGAGCCTTTTCGCGATAGAGATGGTCGGGGCTTTGGGCGTCCGCATTGTCGGTGAAATAGTGACCCGATAATCCGCTACTGATAAACTGCCTGCCCTCAAGAACCTCTTCCACTGCCGGTAACAGTTCGCTTCCAGCATGCGCCTTAACCACGTAGCCCAGCGCCCCCAAGGCGAGTGCTTCCTGAACCACATCGGCAGACGATTCTTGGCTCATAAAAAGTATCTTGGATTCGGGGGAGAGCTTGCGGATTCGTCGAGCGGCTTCGATCCCATTCAGGGTTGGAAGCCCGATGTCGAGCACAATCAAGTCCGGTTGGAGTTCTCCCGCCTTCTGAACCGCTTCCAATCCGTCCACTGCTTCGCCGATGATCTGCAATGTCGGCTGATTCTGGAACGTCGTTGAGACGAAACGACGCCAAGGCTCGAAGTCATCTACTACGAGAACCCGAACGGATTTGCCCGTTCCGCCAGCTTTTCGTAATTCCATAGTCTTCCTCCAGCGTGTAGGGGAATTTTCGAAGCACACCACTGAGTGAAGCCGGAGCATCCGACTGGCGGGTCAGATTAAATACGGAGGGATGGGACCGGTGTGGAAGAGAACTCCATAATTTGAGAATCACTAAATGCCCGCACCAATCCGATGGCGACGGGCGAAAACGAGACACCTTGCGCAGACAACGGCTGACCCAAAACAGAGTGCATCGCTGGCATGGTCTTGCAACATTCCTCACTCCGATGATGATGGTGTGAAGAGCACCCCATTGAATTGCAGCACCGCATCGCCTGTTCGGGCGTGGTCATTCCGCTGCAATCCGACGCATACCCCGCGACAGAGAGGGCAAGCGCAGCCAAAAGAATTTGTCTCGCAAAACCCATCGTGAGTAGCGTAGAAGGGGTCGGTGTATCGAGTCAAGTGGCGAGACTAGGAATGTCGATACCACATTAGAAATGTCCCCGTCTTGAGCCACAATAGAAATGTCCGCCTAGTTGGAGGTTCACCAAGCCGCAGAAAAGATCGGCGTTTTCATTTGCTGATATCGATTTCTTACTCCAAGCCGGATGATCAGGCGACGGAATGCAGGATTTGGGTTTCGGGCGATGGGGGCGCGGGGGAAGGGGCAACGCCCCTTCCCTCGCTCAGCGGTTTAGAAGCCGCCTTCCATTCGCGGAACACCGGACAGTGATCGCGATAGTGAATCGCCACTTCCCCGGCTACAGGTTTTCCCGCACCAGCACCCGACTCTTCGCCGGTACCCTGGGTCGGCTCGGCCGATGTCCAGTTGCAGCAGTCGGTTCTGGTAGCGCACCGGGATCCAGTACCTCGACTGACCACGCGTTCTTCCTCCAGCCAGAAGACTTCGTCCAGTTGCCGCGCCGTCGGGCGTCGCCGGTGAGCTACATCGGCTGCCGCCGCCGCGGCGTGCAGCGTATCGCCGGTTGTGTTCGGCGAGGTAGTGCTGGTCCAGATAGCGCATTGGCTTGCGTCGTAGTTGGCGATCCAGCCCGGCGCAGTTTCTTCGCCAGCGGATGCTGATGCATACCGTGCGGCAGCTCCGCTCACCCAGTGGTTTCAGGACGAAGCTGGTATGGCCTGATCGTGATTCTGGACGATGCCCAGCTGCGCGATTCACATGCGCCCAAACTGGTGGAGGCAGGAATCGACGGCGACGGTAATGCGCGTCATGGGCAAGCGGTGATCGAGCGCACATAGACGTTCTTCTAGTCGCGTGTACAGCGCTTGTGGAACCCAGTAGCGCTCGATCCGAAGGTGCGCCGCAATCGACTACCACCGCCGACCCAGATGGGACGGGCGTTGCACGCAGTTGGGGGTCCAGATGATTTCGTCGTGGCATCGTCGGACCATGCGCATGGGCGCAGCCGAGCGGTCAGCGTTCCTCGAGCCATTGGTGAAGGCTTCCGTCCATGCCGCAGGAGTTCGCCAAAATGCGCCAGCTTGGGACCCGGCGGCTGGCGAACCGGTTTCTGCGGGACGCTGCCATCGCCGAGTTCAATCGCCTTTTTCAGGCCGGCCCGGCGCAGCGTGGAAACGCCTTTGTGCACTGGCGAAGTCCGTGATCGCTGGACCGGATCTGCTCGCTGAAGTTCCAACGTCAGCGTCAAAATCCGCGACAACACGGGCCTGGAGCTGTTTCAGAATCTGCAGCTCGCAAACTCCGAGCGGGTAAGCGGCGGTTCGATACCCGCCCACAGTTGCCAGGCTGATCGAGCGCCAACACTCTGAATCCCACCTCGAGTACTGCGCCCACGGATCCGCATTGCTCTGGGTCGATAACTGACAACGCCGAGACATCTCCGCCCGCCAAAGCTACAACCGAGACTGTGCAGCGGGAACTGCACCCGCCCCCTTCCACTCGGCTCAACTCTTTCATGCTCAAAACCGTTCCCAACCCAAGCGGCGAGGGCACAACTTTGAAAGGGGACATTTCTAATGTGGTACTAAAAGGGGACATTTTAATTGGTATCAACAGTGGCGAGACTAGGAACAGTCGCGGGTCTTCCCGCGCATGGCTTCCCGACGCCCGGCGGCACCGTTCGCCGCCGAACCAGAACTGCTGCAAAGAGCTGAGTACGTTCGGTCAGCAACCCAACGTGCCGTCGTAACTCTGCGCCGCACTGAACGGTACATAGATAATTTGGGCTCTTGTGAACAGCGTATCCTATTCGCCTTTTATTCGTCCATAACTTCTTTCCTTTTGATCTCAGATTCATGCTCCCACTAGAAGGTTTGTAGATCTCTCCGATGGCGACAAATCCACAACGAGTCCCGCCAAGGCCTGCCAATGCCTCGGATGCGGGCGGTAGCCGCGCCGGATCTTGCCTGCGTACCAACGCGAGACATCAATCCGTGATCGAATCGCAGAGGTAGGAATGCTCCCGAGCAGAGGCTGGACTTGTTGAGAGAACACTTTGCTCGTAAGCCACGTTGGCTGCGTCGATGCGTCCCATTCCGAGCATGCCTTGGCATGTTTTCTCCGTGTCGCCCCATGTTTTGCACGAGCTTCCGGGGAGCGTGCCTATGCGGCCCAGGCTCGCAACGCCAATTAGCCGTTCCGTCGCTTTTTCAACAGCGCAATCAGCACAATGGGTGCTTTCATTCGTTATCGTCTTTCCGCAGCCTCGACAGAGATGATCCGTTTTTGGAGGTTCGACTCTGCTTATCCAGACTTTGCCCTTGGCCTCCGTACGTCGCTGCTGTGTGAGACGTGTTGGAGGAACTGAATTGCCAGCACGCCTAGAGTTGCCGCCAGCCAAGAGAGTTCGCCCTATCCACTCAGCCCACGGCGCAACCAGTTTTTTCCAGACTGTGGAGGTCTCGCTGAGCTTGGCGCACATCGGAGCCATAAGCCGAGCATTACCCGTCGCAGTTTCGAAGAAGTCGGTCCGGCGCAAAGGCTCACTTGAGATCCAACTGAGTAACCACTTCTCAACTTCGGGCCGGACGGGTTCGAGCACGTCGAAAGCCAGAGAGGAACGGTCAGCGGTATCGGTGTGCAGACCTAACCCTAAGCCTGGATCGAGTCCTAAAGAGGAGATTGCTAATCTTGTCTCCGATTCCAGCAGGGCAAAAACATAATTCAAGATCGCATGGGGCAGCAAATTGGCTTATGAGTGTAATCCGCCTGATTTCAACCCTTGCCACGCTTCGCAGCTTCACGCTTCCTTTTTTTGCTAAGTTGCATCAGTTTCTGAAGGTACCGTTTCGAGTTTTTGAGTTGCCCCTGCCACAGCTCGGCAACACCTCGGGGAACAGGACTTCCACCACGAGGTTCGTGAACCAACTTCTTCTGAATTGCGATTAGCTTCTGTACACGCTTGATTTCATCTTTGAGAGTCATGCCTCTATCTCCGTTTCTTCACCTGCCGGATTTCTCCCACTTCTTCGCCAGTGCCTCGACCCTGGCGGGGACGCCGAACGACCCAGAGACCTGGTTGTTGTCCTGGACCGCAGCTCGGATGCGGCTGGTGAACGACGGGTCCCACGCCTCAAGCTCTTCCAGCTGGGCCATGCGCGCCTTCACGCTCGCAAAGCTCACACTCTGCTCGAAGAGCGCGACTATCACCTCGCCCATCCGGCGCTGCGTGGCCTTGTTCTTGCGGTACGAGTCGAACAGCTCGTGGGCCAGGTCCTTCGCGCTCTTGCCGTTCCCGTTGAACGCCTGGAACCGACCGATGAATCCGTAGGGTGTCTCGCCCAGGCGGATCGCGAACGCCGGCACACCCCGCCCCATGGCGAAACCTATCTCCTGGTCCGTCCACTTGCTCTCGTGAAACTTATCGTGGAGCACCGCGACCAGGGCCTCGCACGTGGCGAGTGCGGTCTCGATTTGCGTCTGCCATTCTAAGGTGGGCTCGATGTCGCTGTGCGCGACAAAGGCGGAGATCCCGTACTGCAGCAGCTCGGCCTGCAGCTCCGAGGCGAACACCTTGTAGGTTGCGAGGTGAGAGATGAAAAGCCGGAGCATGCCCTTGCGCCAGAAAAGCGGTTCCACCCGGGGCGGACCTGGCTGTTGCTCTAACTGAAAACCAACGTGCTGGGCGAGGTCGATCAGAGACTGGTCGGTCGCCTTCTCGATCATCCGTAGCACGTAGGCGTCCGAGTTCCCGTTCCACGAGTCCGACCAGGGCAGCGAGAACTGCTTCAGCGTCGCGTCAATGAGCGACCAGTTCTCGGCACTGAGGCGCGTCGAGATTTCCTTCAACAAGGTGGCTCGCTGGGATGGGGTCAGGGCCATCGGCCAATGATTACTTTCTTTGGTTATGTTCGGTGACTACACCGTCCCGCACCGCTTGAACTCGACTGTCATCCAATAGGCGCTTCAAATCATTAGCCGGCACAATAAGGGCGATGCCGCTGTTCGCATGCGTCACCCCTCGTATTGTGGTCGCAACCTTCAAGTTAAACTCTGCGTCCTCATAAAAGAGTCCGCTGACAACGCCCAGGAAATGATATTCCTCTCCTGATAGATTGTTTCCGCGTAAGCCGCCTAGGTCAACAAAAACAGGCGAGCCGCTGTTGCCCCCGAATATGTGAACGTCCCCCAAATAGGCGTTACCGAGTTTACCCGTCACATTAGGCAGTTTTTCGTCGGGCATCATCGCCAGTATCCCCTCGCGGATGATCGGTAGCATTTTCCGCTCACCCGAAAATTGATAGAAGAAACCGGCAAAGATAATCTTCGTCCCCTCCTCAATCCCCCGGCTCGCAATGACGTCGTCAGTCGCGAACGCACTAATGGGGATAGCTTTGAAGTCGACTTTCTTGTCATCGGGCCGAAGAGGTAGGATCGCCAAGTCTACTGAATCATCCACAGGAAGAATCCAAGCGGCGTTTCCGTTGGTACTCAGCGCCAATTTTGCGGACGATCCATCTATTAAGTTGAAGCGGAGGTTCACGGATTTCACAGCCCGAGGTAGACGATTCTCATCCCAGCACTCTGCCACATGCCGATTTGTGACCAAGTAGAAGAAGCCCTGGTCCTTGCCGAGTCTCTCATCTGGATACGACACGAAGAAACCTGTTCCTCGAATGTCGTCAGGTTCCGTTCCGGAACCGCTCTGACAAAGCATCTGAATAAACGTCACAGTCTTCTTGAGCTGCTGCACAAAAGGAACATCTTTGGTCGTCGGTCCGGTGGCTGCTGGAGCTTGCGCGAAGGCCGGAGTGCACGCAGCTGCAGCGATACAAACAAGAATTGCCCTTTTCATCTGTTCCTCCCCTTTCATCGAAGAACGTCCGATGACTGGAACCTTGCAGTAAAAAGTTGTGCGCCGGACTTATGAAGTAGATTCTCGCACCTAACAATAGCGAACACAAGGCGAATACCCGTTCGAATGGCGGTGCTTCCGCCAAGTAGTTGACGGCGGTGAGACAATCGTTTGGACATGGGATTCTATTCGAGGGCGGTCAAAGAGCAATCGCGGCTAACAGACGAGGTCTATGAGGCGATAGCGCGCCTCGGGAGGGTAGTCCTCGGGGACGGTCGACTAACGAAGGAGACTCATCAAGATGGGCGATCCATCTTGGCCGCTCTAGAGCTCCTTGCCGAAGAGGGGAAAAATAAGGATAGAGGGAACGCCCAGAGAGGAGTTCTCGGTGACGCTTCAAGAAACACAGTAGGCCCTGCAACATCTCATGTAACAACCGTGCCTAATCTGGCCTAGAAGAGTACGCTGAGAGTGTCCCCAAGCCATTGAAATACAACGTTTGCATCGTCCCACCAGCAATCAGTAGGTTGAAGGCTCAAATCAATAGCCCCTCGCCCCGCCAGAGCAATGCAGGTCCCGTTCAACGCCACTCCAGCATTTTTTTTTGTTTTGCCAGAACGTATCAACTCAACGTCAGCTCAACTCAACTTTAGCGCGAGCGAAGCGAGCGCGCCCCGCGTCTAGCTCCAGATTTAGCGCGGCACAAGCAGAATCTGCAGGACATATCAAGTGTGTACACGTAAGCATCGTATACATATATACCCACCAGGCGTTTGACCCCTGTTTTCTCCGGCCTGTAATATCGAAGAACCAGCTATCAGCCATCAGCCATCAGCCTTCAGCTATCAGCCCCTGACCAGTGTGATCGGATCGGACGACCGGGGCAGTTTGACCATCAGGTTCTGGCTGAAAGCTGACAGCTGAGTGCTGACGGCTTAGAACCACATGCCTCACGATCTTCCCAAAGCGTACGAGCCGGGCGCGATTGAGACGCGCTGGGCCGAGTACTGGGTCACGGAGAAGCTTTTTTCCGTGCCCACGCCGTCGCCGGGCCGTTCAGAAAAAGAGACGCGGCCGGTGTTTACCTTGCTGCTTCCGCCTCCGAACGTTACCGGGCGGCTGCATATGGGCCACATGCTCAACCAGACGCAGATGGACATCATCGTGCGCTGGCATCGCATGCGCGGATTCCTGACTCTTTGGCTGCCCGGCACCGACCACGCCGGCATCGCGACCCAGATGATGGTGGAGCGCCAGCTGGCTACGGAAGGCAAGAAGCGCCGCGACCTGGGGCGCGAAGCCTTTATCGAGCGGGTTTGGGAATGGAAGCGGCATTACGGCGGCGCGATCCTCGACCAGATGAAGCGGCTGGGCGCGTCGGTTGACTGGGACCGCGAATATTTCACCATGGACGACGGGCTTTCGCGCGCCGTGATCGAGGTTTTCGTCCGCCTGTATGAAGAAGGATTGATCTATCGCGGCAAGTACATCGTCAACTGGTGTCCGCGCTGCGAGACGGCGATTTCCGATCTTGAGGTCAAGCACGAAGAGGTCCAGGGCAAGCTGTACGAGATTCGTTATCCGGTGATTGGCACGGACGAGTTCATCACCGTGGCCACCACCCGTCCGGAGACGATGCTGGGCGATACCGCGGTCGCGGTCAACGAGAAAGACGAACGCTACAAGCACTTGCATGGAAAGAAGGTTTTGCTGCCGCTGATGAAGCGGGAGATTCCGATCATCACCGACGAGCTGGCGAATCCTGAGTTCGGCACCGGCGCGGTGAAAGTGACGCCGGCGCACGATCCGAATGACTTTCAGGCCGGTTTGCGGCACAACCTGCCGCAGATCGACATCATGGACGAGCACGCTCATATGAATGAGAACGCCGGGCCATATGCCGGATTGAGCCGCTTTGCCGCGCGGGAGCGCGTGCTCGAAGACTTGCGCCAGCAGAACTTTCTGGTGGGCGAGAAGGACTATACCATTGCGATCGGGAAGTGCGACCGCTGCGGGACCGTCGTCGAGCCGCGGCTTTCGACCCAGTGGTTCATCAAGATCAAGCCGCTGGCCGACCGCGCCACCGAGGTCGTCGAGAACGGCGAGATCACGATTGTTCCGGAGAATTACAAGCAGATTTACCTGAACTGGATGCACAACATCCACGACTGGTGCATCTCGCGGCAGTTGTGGTGGGGGCACCGCATTCCGGCGTGGTACTGCAAGTGTGGCGAAATTATTGTCGCCCGCGAGGCCCCGGCGAAGTGTTCGAAGTGCGGCGAATCCGAACTGAAGCAGGACACCGATGTGCTGGACACCTGGTTTTCCTCCGGGCTGCTGCCCTTTACTACGCTGGGCTGGCCGGAGAAGACGCGCGCCCAGGAAGTTTTCTATCCGACTACGTTGTTGATTACCGCTTACGAGATCCTGTTTTTCTGGGTCGCCCGCATGATCATGTTCGGATGCCACTTCATGCAGGGTCACCAGCAGGACCCGGTCCTGAAGCAGGCCAGCGGATGGGCCGACAAGAAAGACGACAGCGTGCCCTTCCGCCAGGTTTACATCCACGCCCTGGTACGCGATGCCGACCGACAGAAGATGTCGAAGACCAAGGGGAACGTGATAGATCCGCTGGACATTATTCAGCGCTTCGGAACGGACGCGACCCGCTTTACTCTGGCAGCCATGGCAGCACCAGGCACGGACATTGCATTCAGCGAGAGCCGCACCGATGGCTACCGCGCGTTTGCCAACAAGATCTGGAATGCGGCGCGGTTCATGTTCATGAATGTGGATCGGGCCGAGCAGGCTGGAGTGTGGAAGCAGCAGGAATTTCTGAAGGGGTTGGAGGCGGGTCTTCGACCCGCCCTGGCCGGGTCTGAGACCCGGCCCCACACGGGCATTCCCGGCTTTCAGCCCTTGACCCTCGAAGACCATTGGATACTTTCCCGCTTTCACCGGGTGACCAAAGAAGTTAACGAGGCCTGGCAGACGTATCGCTTCCATGAGGCGGCGAACCGCATCTATGACTTCTTCTGGGGGGATTTCTGTGATTGGTACATCGAACTGATGAAGCCGCGGCTCGCGCCTGAAAACGGGGCTGAGCAGGCATCCGCGGGCACGGCGTGTGGCAATCTGGTCAGTTTGTTTGAAGCATCGCTGCGGCTTCTGCATCCGGTCATGCCATTTATCACGGAAGAAATCTGGCACGCGGTTTACGATGGCCATCCGCCGCTGAAATCGATCGCGCTGGCCGCCTACCCGCAAGCGGATGAGCAACAATTCGATCTGGCGGCGGAAACCAACATGGCGATCGTGCAGGACCTGATCGTCAGCGTGCGCAATTTGCGGGCGGAATTGAAAGTCGAGCAAAAGCAGAAAGTTCCGATTCAGGTTTATACCCCGGATGCGAAGATCAAATCGCTGTTGGTGGAGAATCAAAGTGCCATCGAGCGGCTGGCCAGCGTGGAGAGTGTAACCTTCGTAGAGAGCCCGCTGTCCCAACTGCCGGGGGCCCGCTCCACAGCGCGATTCGATGTGCACGTAATTTACGAAAACAAGATTGACGTGGCCGCGGAGCGGCAGCGCCTCTCCAAGGAACTGGAGCAGATCGAAAAAGAGACAGCTAACGGCCAGCGTCAACTGGGCAACCAGCAGTTTCTGGCCAAGGCCCCGGCCAAAGTCGTGGAAGGCATGCGACAACGCCAGGCAGAGCTTGAAGTTTTGCAGGAAAAGATCCGGAGTAGCTTGTCCGAGTTAGCGCGAACTGGGAACTGACGACTGAAGGCTGGAACTGAATTTTCAAGAACAGTTGCTGGTTCTCGGTTCCCTAGATTTGACGAATTATGGATTGGAATGGCCGGCGGATTACCGGGATTGTCGAGAACGCGTTGCTGGAGGACCGCGCCACCCGCGATGCCACCAGCTACGCCTGCATTGATCCCACCCAGAGAGCCGCCGGCACTATTATTGCGAAACAGGACTGTGTACTCGCCGGATTGGGCTGCGTGCCGCGCATCCTGGACGTTTATGCCCTGCTGGACGGAGCAGTTACTTCGCATTATGAGGTCACCAGCCATCCTGAAATTTTCGATGGCGTGCGCCTGCACAATCGCCAGACCATCGCAGTGCTGAGGCACAATGCGCGCGTGGTACTTTCCTGCGAGCGGGTGATGCTCAACTTCCTGCAGCGGCTCAGCGGCATTGCCACTTTGACCCGCCAATTTGTGGATGCGGTTTCCGGGACCCGGGCCCGCATCCTCGATACCCGGAAAACCGCGCCCGGCCTGCGAATACTCGACAAGTATGCAGTGCGCTGTGGAGGCGGTCAGAACCATCGTCTCGACCTTTCCGACGGAGTGCTGATCAAGAACAATCACATTGCGCTGGCCGGGAGCATCGCGGCCGCCCTGGAACGGGCACATCGTAACCGCCGCGGATCGCAGCCCATTGAGGTGGAAGTCCGGACGCTGGCGGAATTAGACGATGCGCTGGCCCATGGTGCAGAGGCTGTCCTGCTGGACAACATGCCGGTGGAGCAGGTAAAAGAGGCGGTCGCGCGCTGTGCCAAGGCCGAGCGGCGTATTCCCGTCGAGTGTGCCGGAGGCATCGGTCTGGAGAACGTGCGGGCCTATGCCGAGACTGGAGTGGATTTTATTTCCGTCGGCGCCTTGACCCATTCCGCTGTAGCCGTGGACATGAGCTTGCGCGTGACGCCGGTATAGCCGGATTTGTTCTTTCTGTCTCTCTCCCGCATAATCTCTGCATTACCAAACACACCACAAAGCGGGATTCGCGGAAGACTGCGCGGGCCAGTCGCACGCGACCACACGATCCTGCGCCGCAGCGGACCGATTTTCGTCTGGGACAAATTGTGCGCTTGCTGATGGACCACGCTACCGTGGTGGTAAGCGGCACCAAGATTGCCGACGAGATTGGTACGGGCCGCTCCGAAGTGTGGCGCCTGGTACAGCAATTGCGTGGGCTGGGCGTGGAAATTGCCGGGCATCCGGCGACCGGCTACCAGCTTAAGGCTGTGCCTGATCTGTTGCTGCCCGACATGCTTGCACCGGCCTTGAAGGGCACAATTTTTGGCGCGGACGTTCAGCGCAACTATCATCACTATTACAAGATCGGTTCTACCAATGTTGAGGCCATGGAGAGGGCTGCCGCAGGCGCTTCGGAAGGCAGCGTCTTCGTGGCGGAAGAGCAGACCGCCGGGAGGGGCCGCGGCGCGCATCAATGGGAGTCAGCTCCTTCGGTGGGGATCTATTGCTCGGTCGTGCTGCGCCCGGCCTTGCCGCCCTCTGAGGCGCTGGTGCTTTCGCTGGCAGCCGGCCTGGCGGTGCACTCCGCGGTGCAGCAGATCGACCCTGGGATCTCTCCTGATCTGAAATGGCCGAACGACCTCCTGGTCGGCGGGAAGAAATTCTGCGGCATTCTCACAGAGATGAATGCGGAAGCCACACGCGTCCGTCACATTGTGATGGGGATTGGGATCAACGTGAACCAGGCAAAGTTTCCGGCCGAGTTGCAGCCGATCGCAACCTCTCTGCGGCTGGCCAGCGGCACAGAATGGTCGCGCGTGGAGCTGTGCGCGGCTTTGCTAAAATCGCTCGACCGTGAATATCGGGACTTGCTGGAGAAGCCGGGGGCGCATGAGTCGGTCTTACAGCGATTTCAGAAGAGATCGACGTCGGCACTGGGTCAGCGGGTGCAGGTGGAAGAGAACGGCGGTTTCGAAGGCGTGACCGAGGGCCTGGATTCACGCGGATTTTTGCAGGTAAGGGCGGACGGGAAGTTGCGGACGGTGTTAAGCGGGACGGTGAGATTGAAGTGAGCGGCTGCGGCATGCTTCAGTGCGGACTTTCTGGTTATGCTCCTGGTTCTGGATGTCGGCAACACAAATACGGTGCTGGGAGTATTCGCTACAGCTGTGCCCGAGGATCATACCGGGTCGCAACGTTACAAATTGCTGGTGGCCAACTGGCGCGTGGCCACCATCGCCACCCAGACCGTGGACGAATACGGCGTGCTCTTCCGCAACCTGTTTGCCATGGACAAGATTGAAGTCCAGGGCGTCCGCGGCATCATCATTTCTTCCGTGGTTCCGCCGCTCGATTCCACCTTGCGCCAGGTCTGCGAGCGTTATTTCCACACCAAGCCGCTGTTTATCGAACCCGGGGTCAAGACCGGCATGCCGGTGCTTTACGAAAACCCCGCCGAAGTCGGCGCCGATCGCATTGTGAACTCGGTGGCTGCCTTTGAGAAGTTTGGCGGTCCGTGCATCGTGGTGGATTTCGGCACCGCAACCACTTTCGACTGCGTGTCCACAAAAGGCGAGTATCAGGGCGGCGTGATCTGCCCTGGCATTGGGATTTCAGCCGACGCCTTGTTTCAGAAGACGGCGCGCCTGCAGCGGGTAGCCATCCGCAAGCCAGCGCGCGTGATTGGCACCACCACCGTCGGCAGCCTGCAGTCCGGGCTTTACTACGGCTACCTCGGACTGGTCGACGGCATTCTGGAGAGGTTACTGGGAGAGATGGGAGCGGAAACCACTGTCGTGGCCACCGGCGGACTGGCCGCGCTGATCGGGAAGGGATCGAAATACATCAAACATGTGGACGATTTGCTTACCCTGGACGGCCTGCGTCTTATCTGGGAAAGGAACACGGAGGTAAATTCCGGGCGTGAAAGCGCCGCTCCGAAGGCCTCCCCGGCCTTGACCCCAGCCGCCGCGAAGCCCTGGCCCGGACGCAAGCCGCGGACCCGCTAGAGTCGTCGTGGAAAATTACTTCAACTATTTCACTGAAATCGAAGAGCAGTTTCAACGGCGCCGGGGCGGCGTCCTGCTACTTTCAACCTTGGACTGGGCATTGATCGAAACCTGGAAGGACGCCGGCATTCCGCTGGAAGCGGTCCTGCGCGGAATCGACGGGGCCTTCGAGCGTTATGAGAAACGCCCTACAACCCGCAAGGTCAACAGCCTGGCTTATTGTGCGCAGGAAGTGCTGGCGGCAGCCGAAGAGATGAAGGAGGCGGCGGTAGGCACTTCGAGCAGCGACCAGCCGAGCCCGAGGCCGGGAGGTTTTCAGGCGGGGGAGATTCCGGCTTTTCTGCGGCGAAATGCCGATCGGCTGCTCGCGGCGAAGCTGCCGGAGCGGCCCGAAATTTCAGCGATGGCGGTGGCGCGAGCTACGGCCGGCACGCTGCGTGAACTGGCTTCGGAGATGGAAGTCACCCCGCCGCGCCTGGAAGACCTGGAACGGCGGCTGACGGTGCTGGAAGAGAAGTTGCTGGCGGTGCTGCTGGCGGCAACCGGCGATGATGAGATCGTTGCCGTTCGAGCGGAGGCCGACCGCGAATTGAGCCCCTACCGCCGCAAGATGCCAGCAGCGCAGATCGACCAGTTGCAGAAGCAGTATCTGCATAAGAGACTACTGGAGATGTACGGGCTGCCCAGGTTAAGTTTGTTTTATATGTGAATCGTCGAGTGTGTGTGGGCCGGACACTCCTGTCCGACGCAGTTGCGGTTGAATTTGGTTTCGATTTTTCTGTAAACATTGCCGAGCAGGCGAGGTTTATTTTCAAATCAAAGTCAAAGGCGTCGGACAAGAGTGTCCGACCCACACTCTTTCCTGCTGCAATTGACCCCTGCATCGTCACCGGTCTAGACTCGCTGTCGATGGAGCCTGCCATGAAACGCGCTGCTCTGATACTCGCTGTGATCTCGCTGTTTGGAGTTTTCGCGCTGGCCGACGAAGGCCACCACCACGAAGATCTCACACCGCAGCAACTGGGAACCGTGCACTTCCCGGTTTCCTGCGCCGCGTCTTCGCAGAAGGCGTTTGCACGCGGGGTCGCGCTGCTGCATTCGTTCTGGTACGAAGAAGCGGAAAAGGAATTCGTTCAGATCGCAAAGGACGATCCGACCTGCGCCATGGCCCATTGGGGCGTGGCCATGAGTCTATGGCACCAGCTTTGGGACCACCCCAACGCCGCCACCATCAAGCGAGGCAGGGCAGAACTGAAGAAAGCGCAATCGCTCCATCCCGCCACCAACCGCGAGCGCGATTACATCGCAGCCTTAGGAGCGTTTTACCGGAGGAACGGCGACCACGAGGAGCGCGCCAAGGCCTACTCGCAGGCGATGGAAGGCGTTTATCAACGCTATCCCACTGACCTCGAGGCTGCAGCATTTTACGCGCTTTCGCTGTTGGCGTCGGAAGAGGACGGCGACACTACATTCGCCAACCGGAAGAAAGCGGCGGCCGTGCTGGAAACACTTTTCAAGGAAGAGCCCGGCCATCCCGGCGTGGCCCACTACCTGATACACAGTTACGACAAGCCGCAACTCGCCGAACTGGGCCTGCCGGCGGCACGCAGCTACGCCAAAATTGCTCCCGCGGCTCCACATGCTCTGCATATGCCGTCGCACATTTTTGCCCGGCTTGGGCTGTGGCAGGACGACATCGATTCCAACCTGGCCTCCATCGCCGCCACCCGCAAGACCGCGGCCATGCACATGGGCGGCGAGGGTCATCAGTTTCACGCCATGGATTTCCTGGTCTATGCCTACCTGCAAAGCGGGCGCGAGGCCGCGGCACAAGCTGTCATCGCCGAGGTGAAAGCTTTGCCGCCGATGAAGGATATGTACGGCGAAGGCTATGATCCGCACGCCTATGCTCTGTCGAAATTTCCCGCGCTCTATGCCCTGGAGCTTCATCACTGGACTGAGGCGGGTGCCCTGACTACTGCACCCGGCGCGGATTCCGGCGACAAGGCTATAACTTACTGGGCCCGCGCCATAGGCGCGGCCCGAGCCGGGAATGTTGCGGAAGCGCGCAAGGACATCGGCGAGCTGGAATCAATTCGACAGGAAATGTTGAAAAACAAGAAGTCGTCGTGGGCCAATGTGGTGGAAGACGCGCAAAAGGAAGCCAAGGCCTGGGTGGCGCATGCCGAAGGCAAAGACGAAGAGGCGGTCAAAGCCTTGCGCGCTATCGCCGAAGAAGAGGAATCCACCGGCGACGAACCCGAGGACATTCCGGCCCGGGAGATGCTGGCCGATCTGCTACTGGAAGCCAAACATCCGGACCAGGCTTTGGCAGAATACGAGACTGACCTGAAGTTCAATCCCAATCGCTTCAACGGCCTCTACGGCGCCGCCAGCGCGGCCGAAATGGCGGGAAAAAATGAAAAGGCAGCGACTTACTACGCACAGCTGGTAAGAGTCTGCGCCGGGTCCAACTCCGATCGCCCTGAGCTGGGTCGGGCCAAGGCGCTGCTGGCGAAGAACTAGGTCCGCGTGGCCGGTTCTTGTGGGTCGGTTTTTGTGTGGGTCGGACACTCTTGTCCGACGCTTTTGACTCTGATCTTCTTCTGTTTCCAGATTCGCTGGAGAGATCTCTGATCCAGGAGATTGCAAATTCAAAAACACCTAAGGTCAAATTCAAAGTCAAAGGCGTCGGACAAGAGTGTCCGACCCACACAAAAGTCCAACCCACACAAGAACCCCTAACCCAAACGAACACTGCCTAGTGCCATAGCAACATTTTGACCAATAATGCCACCAGCATTGCTGCCGCTCCCAGGGTTGCGTTGTACTCGCGATGCTTCCAGTACAGGGCCCATGAGAACGCTCCCCCGTTCTTGTCCGAGGGACTTACTCGGGGGAACAGGCGAGGCACCCGGCGGGCATAATCTTCAAACTGCGGAAAGCGCTCGCGCAGGAACACCTCCTCGGCACGAATCACCGGCAGATAGATGGCAAAAAACAAAACAATTATTCCGCCGACGATCCACCAGCTGCGCGCAGCCAGAGCGAACCCGACCGACAGAATCAATGAACCCAGGTAGAGCGGGTTGCGCGTGTAGGCATACGGACCCGCGGTTGCCAGCTGCTCGTTCTTCTGCAACTGACCGGATGCCATCGCTCGAATTAAGAGTCCCGGCACCACCAGGGCGGCGCCGAGTAGGATCGATTTTACGGTGGGCCGGGCCAGCCAGAAATAAAGTATGGCAAAAGCAAAGCCTAGGGGGACGCGGACGCGGCGGGCAATCGCAGACCAGCTAACCATGACGCTCCTCCAGCAACTGCCGGGCTGCGGCAACCACTTGCCCAGGGCTGATTTCAAGCAGGCCGTCATGTGGCTGGACCACATGCCGGTAGCTGGTGCTGCTGGAGGGACCGCGCAGCACGATGGTGCGGGTACCAAAAGGGCCGTTGCGCGCGGGATCGGTCGGCCCGAAGATTCCAACGACCGGAACTCCCAGCGCTGCCGCCAGATGCATGGGCCCGGTATCGCCGCCGACGAACAAACGGGCGCGGCGCGTCAGCGCGATCAATTGAGTAAGGGAACCGCTAAAGGTTTCGGCCGCGCCGCCGCTGGCAGTTTTCACGGCGTGTGCGAGATCTTTTTCTCCGGGCCCGAAGTTGACCAGCGGTTTCACACCACGTTCCGATAAGTGCTTTGCCACTTGCCCGTAGCGTTCGGCGGGCCATTGCTTCGCTCCCCACCCCGCGCCCGGGTTGAGCAGCGCAAATTCCTGAATGCCGTTCGCCTGCAGACGGTGGTCACATTCCTGCTCGGCCGCGGGGTCGCGTGGAAGATCGACCTGCGGCATTTTTAAGTGCTGATGGGCAACCGCCTCGGCCAGTGCGAGATTCTGTTCCACAATATGGTCGCCGCCGGCGATTATCTGACGGGTATAAAACATGGTGGCCAGATTTTCGCGCGGCTGGGCGGCACCGTAGATGACTGGGGCCCCCGACCACCGGGCCAGCAGGGAGGAACGTACCGCGCCCTGAAGGTCCAGGGCAATTTCGTAACGTGCGGCGCGCAAGTCGCTCAAGTTGGCGGCCACGCGTTCCCAGGTCGCCGCCGAGAAAAGCGCGTGCCGCCACTGCCGCGTGTTCACGGTGTGGACCCGGTCCACCAGCGGACGCTGCGCCGAACGCGGGCCCGAGCGCGGCGTGGACAATGTGCACAGCAACTCCGCCCAGCGCTCTTCGATCAGCCAACCCAGCAGCACTTCGGGAAACGCCTCGCGCAGGGCAGCCCCGGCGTGAAGGCCGTGAATGACATCACCCATGGCGCCAAGGCGCACTATCAGGATGCGAGAGATCGGCGGTGCAATCATCGGCCCGGCCGCGATTTCAGCAGCAGTCTGGGCTGGTGACGGAGTGCTCACGAACGCGTCCGCCCCAGCCGGGAGCGAATCATCTCGGTGGTGGAATGGTCCTTGGGATCGCCCACGATTTCTACGCGTCCGCCGCCGGCGATCACCTCATCACGTTCGGGAACAGTCTCGGCGGTGTAATCCGTGCCCTTGGCGTGAATATCAGGACGGATTTCACGGATGATGGCGCGTACATCCGGCTCCGGGAAAATCACTACTGCGTCGACATCGGCCAGCGCGGCCAGAATTTCACCACGTTCCCCGGCCGGCATCAGAGGCCGGCCTTCGCCTTTCAGGGCGCGCACGGATTCGTCCGAATTCACGGCCACGATCAGACGTCCGCCCAGAGCTTTGGCCGAGCGCAGGTAACGTATGTGGCCGACGTGCACCAGATCGAAGGCGCCATTGGCCAGGATGACGGAGTCACCCGCCCGGCGCCATTTGGCCACCTGCTGCTGCAGTTCTTCGCGATTGAAGATCTTGTTTGCGATCGCCTTTTTCCTGAAAGTCTCTCCGCACGATGCGGGACGCTGGATTATGCGCGGACCACATGGGGACAGCCGCCCTCGGCTGTCCGGCGGAGCGAAGCTTCCGCAATTCTCGCCTCGCAAAACACCGGCGAGCTTGGCTCGCCTGGACAGCCGAGGGCGCTGTCCCCACGTGGTCGCGCCCAGAAATCAGTGAGCTCGCAGTGCCGGCGGCGCCTGGTCGAGCGCCTGCAACAATTCCTGCTGCGATGCTGTTGCCGTCCCTCGCTTCATGACCACGATGCCGCCCGCGTAATTCGCCAGGTGGGCCGCGTCTTCGGCACTGGCCCCGGCGGCGAGGGCGGCCGTGAATGTGGCTATCACGGTGTCGCCGGCGCCGGTGACGTCAGCCGCCTGGTCGGACCCGAAGATCGGGATGTCGGCAGGCTTCTGGCGGCGAGTGAATGCGACCATGCCATCGCGCCCGCGTGTGATTACCAGCGACTGCAGCTTCATTTGCGACATGACTTGTTCGGCGGCAGCGCACAAGGTCCGCCAATCGTGGCCGATGCGCACTCCCAGCGCTTCTTCAACCTCCGGCTCATTGGGCGTGGCCGCGGTCACTCCAGAATATTGCAGCATGCGGTAGCGGGAATCGAGCACGACGGGCACTCCCTGGAGCCTCCCTTTGTAGCGGACTGCATTCAGGATCGCAGGCGTGGCGGCTCCGTAACCGTAATCTGAAATGAGCAGGACATCCGAGGCGCGGGCGTACTCACGCGCGGCCAGCACCAGCTCGCGTTTCAAATGACGATTGGGTTCATTCTCAGGCTCGCGATCCAGGCGCACCACCTGTTGCCGTGCGGTGTGGGCCATGCCGGCGAGAATTCGAGTCTTGGTGACAGTGGTATAACTCTTGTCCTTCAGAACACCGCTCACGGCAACGTGCTTGTGGCGGAAGGCCTTGAGCAGCAGGCGGCCGGCTTCGTCGTCACCGACCACGCCGACCGGCAGCACGTTGACGCCCAGGTCCGCGAGATTGCTGACCGCATTGGCGCCGCCGCCGGGCATGATGCTGCGTTCGCGATGTTTAAGAATCAGTACCGGAGCCTCGCGTGAAACCCGGGAGATTTCGCCAAAAATGAATTCATCAGCTACCAGGTCGCCGAGTACGGTGACCGTCACCTTGGGAAAGGATTCGACGATCTTCCTTAGCCGCTCCGTGACTTTGAGGTGCTTGCTCATTCGTGCTCAGGCGATGCTTTCAACTTTGGGCGCCGAGGGCGAGACGCCCTCGGGACAGCCGGCAAGATGCCGACGCTACAAACACCGATTTTCTCATGGCTGGCGGCTTCGTTCCGCAATCCTGGCCAGCATGGTATCCACAGCGTTAGCTGAGTCGGTCAATTCCATCTTGACCGGGACGACCGCCAGCGGATCGAGCGCGGCCAAATATCCGCCCAGATTGACCGCGTCTTTTTCTGTAGTCGCAAAACCATCGGCCTCGCTGCGCTGTCGCAGGTCGCGCAAATCGCGTATGTCCTGCTCGGAGTATGCGTGGTGGTCACGGTAGAAAGCTTCGGCAACCGGCTCGATGCCGGCGGTGCGTAGTTGCGTGACAAAGTTCTGCGGCCGGGCAATGCCGCAGAACACGACCGGACGCGACGGGACGTTCGCAGGAATGATTCCGCGACGAGCCTTCCAGACCAGCTTCCGGTCGAGTGGAAAAGCGCTCGCGGACGCGCCGCTGGTCAACACAATCGCGTCGGCGCGCCGGAGCGAGGCCAGCGGCTCGCGCAGTCGTCCGGCGGGAAGCAGGCGGTCGCGGACATCTTCGGGCGTAACCAGCACGATATCGAAGTCGCGTCTGAGTGCGCGATGCTGGAAGCCATCATCGAGCAGGTGGAGTTGCGGCCCGAATTTCTGTTCCGCAAAGACTCCGGCAGCGTAGCGCTCTTCGCCCACGATGACCGGGACCTTCAGACGCCGCGCCAGCAGGAGAGGTTCATCGCCGAAGTCGGGAGCAGATCCGGCAGGATCGACCAGGGACACGCCTCGGGTGTGGCGTCCATACCCGCGTGACAGAATATCGAATCTGATGTTTCTTTCTTTCAGCAACTCGCCCAAAAGCAGCACAAAAGGCGTTTTGCCGGATCCGCCGACGGACAGGTTTCCCACGCTCACCACCGGTCCCTTGAGCCTCTGGGCACGGACGATACCGCGGTCATAAAGCGCATTTCGCGCGCCAACCCCGAGTCCGAAGAGTGAGCTAAGCGGATTCATATCAGCCTGTGTAGGACGGGTCTCCGACCCGTCCAGGCCGTGGCGAAGCCGCGGCTGGTTTTCGAATTACAAACTCCGGCGCCGCTGGAGCAGGCACAGCGCATTTCAAGCCTCTGCCATGGCTTCGCCATGGCCAGGGGGGTCAGGAGCCTGCCCCCACACGAGCAGCGTCCAGCAATCGTTCCAGGGCCCTCAGCGTCTTTTCCGTCGCGCCCATCTGCGATCGCAGGGTCTCCGCTCCACGGCGGCCCAGCGCGATCCGTTCGGCTTCATGGGAAAGCAAATCCATCAGGACCAAAGGAAATTCCGCCGGTCCCACTACCCGGACGGCGTCCTGACTCTGGAACAAGCTGACAATGTCGCGGAAATTCTCGGTATGGTTGCCGACCATGATGGCGACACCATGCTGCGCCGGCTCAATAATATTGTGTCCGCCGCGAGGAACCAGACTTCCGCCCACGAATGCCACGTCGGCCAGGGCATAGAGTGACGCCAGCTCGCCAATGGTATCGACCAGAAAAACGCCCCCTGAAATGGCATCGCCACTCCACAGCGAGCGCCGCCAGAAACGGATGCCCATCTGTTCCAGCAGTTGTGCCACGTCTGCAAAGCGTTCAGGACGGCGCGGCGCCAGAATCATTACCGCGTGCGGCTGGCTGGCCAGCACGTTCTCGAAAGCCCACAACAGCAATCCTTCTTCACCCTCCACCGTGCTGCCGCAGACCACAACCGGGCGGGCGCTGCCTTGCTTAAGACTTGAGCGCAGGCTGGCGACAATCGCGGGAGGATCCGGCACCGCCACGTCAAACTTCAGGTTGCCGCTTACCTCGACGCGCTCTGCCGGCGCACCAATGTCGCGCAAGCGTGAGGCGTCCTCCGCGGTTTGCGCCAGGAACAGGTCAACGCTTTGCAGAACCTTCTTCAGGATGGGCCGGAAGCGCCGGTAGCCCGGCCAGGAGCGATCGGAAATGCGCGCATTCACCACCGCTACGCGCGCGCCGCTCACCTGTGCCACGCGCAGAAAATTCGCCCAGAACTCTGTCTCGGCGAGGACAACCAAGCGGGGCCGCAGCGCCGCGAAATAGGGTCGAATGGCAAATCCGAAATCCAGCGGGAAGTAGAAGACAGTATCTTCTCCGAAATGCTTTTTTGCCAGCTTCTGGCCCGTGGCCGTAGTAGTTGAAACTACAACTCGATATAGGGGAAAGCGCCGCCGCAACTCATTCACCAACTCGCTGACCGCCAGCACCTCACCGACCGAAACCGCGTGCACCCAGATTGCCGGATCGGACTGCGCTTGCAGCCGTGCTGGCACTTTGCCCAGGCGCTCCCCCAGGCCTTCGCGGTACCTGCCGGAGCGCCGCCTGACAAACATCCAGTAGGGCAGGCTGGCCAGGAGGCCGACCGCCAGCAACGCGCTGTAGAGCAAGTACATGAAGGAAGAGACATTCTAACCGCAAGGCACCAATACGCAGGCCGGGCGCATCCTATAATCAGTCATCATGCTTCGATCGGCTTGGAGGATTCCTCGGTTCCCGGCGGTGGCGGTGGCCGCCTTGGTTCTGGTTCCTGGCTTGTGCTGGGCAGCGAAGGAGTTCGTCATGCCCTCGGCCCAGCCTGCCAAGACCTACCCTGCACACGATGAGCATCCGCTGGAGGGTGTAGCGGTCGCGGTGGATCCCTACGATCTGGCGGAAAAGACAAATATCTTTTCCGTCAAGTACAGCGAGATCGGTTTCCTGCCCATCTTCGTAGTCGTCACCAATGACGGCAACCAGCCGGTCGAATTGGCTGGCATCAAAGCGCAACTGGTCACGGTAAACCGCACCAAACTTTCTCCTTCGGGCGAGGAGGACATCGCGCGGCGGCTGGCCCGCCCCTCGGCCAACACCAACCGTTATCCCGTTCCGTTTCCCACCAAGAAGGTGAAGGGCGGATTGAGCAAGCAGGCCAACGAAGAAATCCAGAATGCCCAGTTTGAAGCCAAGGCGGTGGAGCCGCACAGCTCGCAATCTGGATTCATGTTCTTCGATGTCTCGGGCATATCCGTACCGCTGGCCGGCGCGCACTTCTACCTCACAGGCGTCCGCGATGCCAAGGGGAACGAGTTGATGTACTTCGAAATCCCGCTGGAGAAGTACCTGAGCGCACCCAGTCACTAGTGCAGGTGTGGGTCGGAGACTCCTGTGTGGGTCGGACACTCTTGTCCGACGCCTTAGACTTTAGTTGGTTCGAAATCAAAGACAAAATCAACTTCAACTGCGTCGGACAAGAGTGTCCGACCCACACTGGCATTCATGACCCACACCTGCCTTTATAATGATGGATTATGGTTGCCATGACTGAAGTCTCACTGGCTGCGGAATCGAAGTACGAGCCGGTCATCGGGCTGGAGGTGCACGTCCAGCTGCTGACCGCGAGCAAAATCTTCTGTTCCTGCTCCACTCACTTCGGCGATCGGCCGAACACGAATGTTTGCCCGGTTTGCCTGGGTTTGCCCGGAGCGCTGCCCGTACTGAACCGCAAAGCCGTGGAGTTCGCGACCCTGGCGGCCATGGCGCTGAACTGCCGTATCAACGAGACCTCGATTTTCGCGCGCAAGAATTACTTCTATCCCGACCTGCCCAAGGGCTACCAGATTTCGCAGTACGACAAGCCCCTGGCCGAGCACGGCGTTATCGAAATCAAGGTTGGCGGCGGCACCAAGAAAATCGGGATCACCCGCGTGCACCTGGAAGAAGACGCGGGCAAAAGCCTGCACGAAGGATTCGCCAACCCTTCGGAGACGACCGCCATCGATCTGAACCGCAGCGGAGTGCCGCTGATCGAAATCGTCAGCGAGCCCGACATCGCTTCACCTGACGAAGCCTATGAATATCTCACGCGCCTGAAGGAGATCATCCTCTACACCGGAGTCAGCGACTGCAACATGGAGGAAGGGTCGCTGCGCTGCGACGGTAACATCAGCGTGCGCCCGCGCGGGCAGAAGGAGTTTGGGACGAAGACGGAAGTGAAGAACGTCAACTCCTTCCGCTTCATTCGCGAAGCGCTGCAGTACGAGATTGAGCGCCAGGTCGGAGTCATTGAATCCGGCGGCAAGATCACGCAGGAAACTCGCCTGTACAACTCAGTCGAAGGCAAAACTTACGGCATGCGCTCCAAGGAGCAGGCCCACGACTACCGCTATTTCCCTGAGCCCGACCTGCTTCCCCTGGTAGTGGATGCGAAGTGGCAGAGAGAAATCCGTGATACGCTGCCCGAACTTCCCGAGGCCCGGCGCAAGCGAATGGTTGCCGACTACGGCATTACCGAGCAGGACGCGCAGGTTCTCACCCTCAGCAAGTCCCTGGCCGACCAGTTTGAAGCAGCCGCCAAGGCTGCCAGGAGTCCGAAGCGGGTTGCGAACCTGGTGCAGAGCGAGTTGATGGGACGGCTGAAAGCCAAGGGTATCGAGATCGAGCAGTCGCCCATCTCGATGAAAGGTGTAGCCGCATCGGCGGACCTGGTGGAGAGCGGCGCCATCTCGGGCAAGATGCTCAAGGACCTCTACGATCTGGCTTTCGAGCGCGGGAAAGATTTTTCCGCGGTGTATGAAGAAGAAGGCCGTCCCGAACAGTCCCGCGATACCTCGGCGCTCGAAAAGATCATCGACGACATCATTGCCGCTAACCCCAAACAGGTCGAGCAGTACCGGGCAGGAAAGAAGACAGTAGTGGGATTCTTCGTCGGCCAAGTCATGAAGGCCTCCAAAGGCCAGGCCAACCCCCAGATGGTAAATGAGTTACTCGCGAAGAAACTGGAATAGGATTACTTGTGTGAGACCGGGTCTCCGACCCGGTCGGGCGGCCTGAAAGGCCGCTGGGTTTGGTGTCAGTAGAAAGATGGAAACTACTTCGCACTCCACGCTGGGGAAGAATAGCGGCCCCCTTGGGCCGCCTGACCGGGTCGGAGACCCGGTCCCACACAACTCGGTCCCACACAATCTCAGAAAATACCCATTGGTAACCACGCGGTCAGTGCCTTCCGTCATCTGAGCCTTCCAGGGCCGCCTCAGTAACATAGAGGTGGCAAGCCCGAGGTGCGCCATGAAGAACTGGAAACTTGACCGCATCATCAGCGTGGCCACTTTGGTCACGTCGATCATTGCGCTCTTCCTGGTTTTAAAGAAGCCCGCGCCGGTGGCGCCGCCGCAGCCGGCCGCGACCGCTGCCGTCAATGCACAGTCTTTTCAGCAGAAGGTGCAGCAGTTGGACCGGCCTAAGGAAGACGGTCAGCCTCCGGCTGAGGTTCACATCAGTTCTGACGAAGTAGGCGCGGCGCTGGCCCAGGCGGCGGGGCAGATTCCGATGGCCGCCGCATCCCAGGCGATATCCGGGCTCTCTTCTCCGGATGCCGCAGTCGCTCCCGGGCAGCCCGAGGTCAAAGATTACCAGGTGAGTTTCGACGGCGACGTCGCTCACGGCCAGTTTCTTACTCAGATCGCGGGCAAGGATGTGTGGGTTACGCTGGCCGGGCATCTGGGGTCGAAAGACGGCTACGCCACCTTTGATCCCACTGAGTTCAAAGTTGGCGACCTGAATGTTCCCGTGTCTCTGGTCAACGATGCCTTGCAGAAGAAACTCGGAGAGCAGCGAGACCGACTGAAGCTCCCTGACAACGTCGGCGGCATGAAAGTCGAGAACGGCGAACTGGTGATGACCCAGAAATAGACGAGCGAGGACGCCCGTCCTCCATTCTTCTCTTATTGGCCTGGGGTGCCCTGAAACAGCGGCCACAGCCGGTCGCCGATCACGCGATACAGGACAAATGCGCTGCCGGCGTCAGACACCTGACGGAAGAGCAGCTCCCCGCGCCCGTCGCCATCGGCGTCCACCGCGTCAATCAGTTCCAGGCGAGATAAAACATCGAAATGCGCGGAGTCCGTAACGCTGGCGAAGGCCTTGTGCAGGTCGCCGTACATATCGTCGCGAGCCACCAGCGTGATCATGTATTCCAGGTCGGAGGCAACATTGGGCCGGCCGGGCATCCGCGCCTTGGCGGTCAGCACCAGTATCGGCTCATTGCTGTTGGAGAGATCGAACGCGTGCAGCTGTACATCTTCGAACGCGGGTTGTGGCGGTCTCGCTTTGCTGCCGGGCCGGGAAGGACGGCGCGCCGGCTGCGCTCCTACTGACTCCGGCTGCGCCGCCCAGGCCCGAACTTCATCCGCCGCCAGGGCCAGAATCTTCATGCGCAACTTCTGCTCTTCGTCCGGCTTGAGGCTGTAGGCATAAGGACGGGGGTCGGGGCCAGCGGCATCCGAAATGGCAGGAATGAGCTGGATCGGGCCCGGGGAAGCGGGCGCGTGAGCCCCTGGCTTGTTTGAATCTTTCGCGGCTGTAGTGGACGGCACCACTGGGGCGCTGCGCTTTTTCAGTTCCTCCGCCGGCGGCGCACCTCGCTTCAGCACCGGCCGGTCAGGATCTGATTCTTCCGAAACCGCGGGTGTCGGCGTGGTTGCGGCCGGAGCGCTGGCCGGAGCAGGCCGCTTGAGAACAGGCCGGTCGGCATCGTCCTCTGACGCAGGGGATGGTGTCGTGGAAGCGGCGGGAGCGGAAGCTGGGGGAGTTGGAGAAGACGGTGCCGGTGCTGCTGCAGGCGCCGCGGACGAGGCGTCCTCCGCGGGTTTGGGCTTTGCGCTCGCACGCCGCAGCACCGGCGGACCTTCAGCCGGTTCGGGTGCAGGCTTCGACATGACCTCCCTACGCTTGGCTGCGGCCTCCTTCCCCGCCGCAATCGCGGCGTTAGATTGCCAGGTCCCGTCCCCAATCCACGTATTGTTCCCTTGCAGGGCACTTATGACCGTGAACAGCCCCTGGGAGACGCCGGTGCGCACACCCTCATAAACCGTCCCGCTCTCCAGCGCCATGGGTACCGGGGAGGCTTTGTATGCACTGGCATCGTAAAACTCGCCGTCGTACAGGATAGTGATGGGAATCAGGTGCGCTTTACCGTTGGGGGCCAGTTGTACCAGGCCCAACGCGCGCGGCCCCTTCGGTTTTTGCCGCGCTGCCGACTGGGCCGAGGCCAGGTGAGCCAGGGCCAACGCCAATCCCGCCAGGATGACGGCCCGCCGTGCGGTGCGATATAACTTGGTGGGACCAAGCTTCGCCAAACCAGGTATTGCAAAACCAGCTTTTGAAGAATTAGGAGACGCTGCCATGGCCATCGATATCAATGATAAAGCCCCTGACTTTACTTTGCCCGACCAGAATGGAGAAGAAATTTCGCTCAAGGATTTTCGCGGAAAATATGTCGTCCTCTACTTCTATCCCCGGGCCGATACTCCCGGTTGCACCATCGAGGCCTGCGAGTTCCGCGACTCCTATAGAAAGATGCAGAATACCGGCGCCGTGCTGCTGGGCATCTCGCCCGATACCCCAGGCGCGCAGAAGAAATTCGAGGAAAAGTACGAACTGCCCTTCACTCTGCTAGGTGATGCCGACAAGAAAGTTTGCAAAGCCTATGACGTTTTCAAAGAAAAGAACATGTACGGAAAAAGGGTTATGGGCGTGGTGCGGACCACCTTCATCATCGGCCCGGACGGCAAGATCAAGCACATCTTCCACAAAGTAAAGCCTGAAGGGCACTCGGCCGAGGTGCTGGCTTACCTGAAGAGCGTGATCAAAGGCGCAGCGTAAGCCAGCGCAAACCACGTAGGGGCGGGCGCCCTCGCCCGCCCAGCCGGGCAAAGCCCGGCAGCGGTTTCAGCCAGCGCCAAGAATCGGTTGGAATAGCAGGAGTATACCCAGGCGAGCTTCGCTCGCCCGCCCGGACGAGGGCGTCCGGGCCTACGTGGGTCGAAGTGTGTCATCGCGTAGTGAAGGTCAAAGCCGCTTCCGCCGGGACTACGGCCTCCTCTTTCCCGGTCGCAACCGCCACGCCGGTTCCGGCTCCGGCGCCGACGCCGGCTCCAATCGCAGCGCCTTTGCCTCCGCCTGCCAGCGCGCCAATCAGTGCCCCGGCCGCTGCGCCGCCGCCGATTTTCGTCGCATTGCTCTTGGTGTGGCCCTTGCCCTTGGCGGCATAGCCGCTGGTGGAGATGGGAACCATCTTTCCATTGACCCGGACGGAAGTGAGCCGCAGCGTGAGTTCTCCGGGAGCGTGCAGGCGTCCGCTGGACTTCGCGGAGGTGACCTTGCCTCTCACCGGTGCGCCAACTTTGGCCAGAGTCTTGCCCTTGACGACAAGAGCGTGGGCCAGCGTAGCGTCGAACCTGTCACCAACTTTGGCGGTGCCGGAACTGATCTCTGATCCCACGCGCACCGTCAGCCTGGTGCCTGCGGGAATGGTCTGCGACGCAGCCGCCAGCGCCAGCGACACGAGCACAAAAGCGATTCTCAACGATCTCCCCAGCATGAATCCTCCTTCAGGATAGTGACCCGTGGCGCTATTATGCGGTGTGGCGATGAGGATAGCCAAGAAGAGAAATTCGTCCCCGCTGCTGCCCCTTCCGCGCGATTTCTACACCCGCGATCCTCGGGCTGTCAGCCGCGATCTGTTAGGCAAGGTCCTGGTGCGCCGCCAGCAAGGAAAGCTCCTAACAGCGCGGATCGTAGAAGTGGAAGCCTATCTGGGAAAGGACGATCCAGCCGCACATTCCGCCAGCGGACGCACGGCGCGCAACTTCGTGCTCTTCGGTCCGCCCGGACTGACCTACGTTTACTTCATCTACGGCAATCACTATTGCTTTAACGTTTCCTGCCTGCCCGACGGCGAGGCGGGAGGAGTGCTCTTCCGCGCCCTCGAACCCATTTCCGGAATCGAGCAGATGGCGGCTGGGCGAGACCTTGTGGCCGAGGAAATGACCGACCTGCGAAAACTGACCAGCGGCCCCGGACGCCTTGCCGAAGCCTTTGGCATCACCCGCGAACGCGACAACGAAAAAGACCTGACCAGCCGAAAGTCCGATCTGTTTATCATCGACGATGCTTTTCGCCCGCAGCGCATTGAGGTCACGCCCCGCATCGGTATCACCAAAGCCGCAGAGCGCCCGCTGCGCTTTTTCATTGCGGGAAACAAATTCGTTTCAAAATGAAATCACGTAGGCCCGGACGCCGTCGTCCGGGCGGGCGAGTGCAGCTCGCCGTGGTTCTGGTTTTGCGGAGATGAAAACTGCCGGGCTTTGCCCGGCCGGGCGGGTGGGGGCATCCTTCGACTTCGCTCAGGACAGGCTCCGCCCCTACGGGTTTACCGGCAGAACAATGTTGTCGATCAGCCGGGCTTTGCCGACGAACGCCGCTACCGCCACCAGCGCGCCGCGCGACAGGTCATCCATTGGATTGAGCGTTTCGGGATCAACGATCTCGAAGTAGTCCAGCCGCACCGTTGGTTCCTGGGCGAAAATCTGCTGGCCCGCTTCGATCAACGCGCGCACTCGGCGTTCCCCTCGATCAAAGCGCTCTTGTACAGTCTGGAGTGAACGATGTAACACCAGGGCGGAATGCCGTTGCGACGCATCCAGATAGGCGTTGCGCGAGCTCATTGCCAGGCCGTCCGGCTCGCGCACGATCGGGCCGATCACGACCCCCACAGGAATGTTCAGATCGCTCACCATGCGGCGAATGATGGCGCACTGGGCGGCGTCTTTCTGCCCGAAGAAGGCCCGGTCGGGCTGGACAATGTTAAAGAGCTTCGAGACCACTGTGGTCACACCGCGAAAGTGCCCCGGGCGGGAGCGGCCACAGAGCTTGTCGCTTAGACCCTCGACTGTCACGTAGGTAACTGCGCCCGCCGGATACATTTCTTCCACGCTGGGAGCAAAAATAAAATCCACGCCTTCCTGATCGAGCAGGCCGCGATCACGATCAAAATTGCGCGGATACTTGGCCAGATCTTCGCCGGGACCGAACTGGAGGGGATTGATGAAGATTGAGACCACTACCAGATCGCACTGCGCCCTGGCCATCCGGACCAGCGAGAGATGCCCTTGGTGCAGCGCTCCCATGGTAGGGACCAGGCCCAGAGTTCTGGCATCGCGCCGCGCAGCGAAGCGAGCGGCGCGCACTTCGTCGATGGTGTGGCAGGTTTTCATGGCGCGAAGGCGAGGCCCGTCTCAGGCCGAGGGAATCCAGTTGATGAGCACATGCATGCTCTCCAGAGTTCCGGCCACCAGGGCGCGGTTGGTGCGAATCTTCACATTGTCGTCCGCGGTGCCGCTGCGCACGCCGCTTTCGGAGACGGCGACCACGCGCCCATAAGGCCACGCCGATGGCGGCAGATTGCTCAGGGCCTGGGTCAATTCTCCGGGCTTCAATATGCGCTCCAGGTGATTGTCGGGATCAAGCAATCCCACCCCGTCAGCGCGAATAATCAGATAAGGGTTCCGCCAGCCCTTCATATCCGTCATGCCACGGTACTTCTCAGGCGTGGCCGGAGGAATGGTCAGAATGCGGGCTCGGGCGCTGGCCTCGAGAGCGGCGGGATCGGGTGCTTTGGAAGCGGAGCAGGAAGCCAGCACAACGACGGCTGCTGCGATCAGGCCCAGGAGCAACGTTCTCATTCGCCCTCTAGCGCCTCATCGCCCGCTTGCGTTCGAGCACAGTTTCGAGCGCCGAGCGCGTTTCCTTCGGCAGGTGATAGGACTCTTCGTCCGCGGGATACTGTCGCGCGAAAACATCGGCACGGAAGGCCTGCACCGCTCCGGTGATCGCCGCGCCCAAGTCGGCGTACCGCCGCACGAACTTGGCGGGATGGCCAAACGTGAGGTTCAGGAGGTCGTGAAAGACCAGCACCTGTCCATCGCAATCCGGCCCCGCGCCGATCCCAATCGTCGGCGTCTTGACCTCGGCCGTAATCATGGCCGCGACCTCACGCGGGATGCCTTCGAGATAAATACACGCCACCCCGGCGCGATCGAGTGCCACGGCATCGCGCATGAGTTGTTCCACACCGCTGAGGTCCTTGCCCTGCACCTTATAGCCACCCATCACGTTGACCGATTGCGGGGTCAGGCCGATGTGTCCGGCCACTGGAATCTCGGCGTCGATGATGCGACGGATCAGGTCGGCACGTTTCTCTCCGCCTTCGACCTTGACCACTTCCGCACCCGCCTCTTTCACAAAACGCGCTGCGTTCCGCACCGCGTCGCTGGGATCGGACTGGTACGACCCGAATGGCATGTCCCCCACCAGCAGGGCATGCTTCACCCCACGATGCGCGGCCCGGGTGTGGTGCAGCATTTCGTCCAGCGTGACCGAAAGTGTATTTTCGTAGCCCAGCATGGTCTGGGCCAGTGAATCGCCGACCAGAACAATATCGATCCCGGCCTCATCGACCAGGCGCGCGCTGGAATAGTCGTACGCAGTCAGGCAGGTAATAGGTTCGCGGTGGAGTTTCTTTTCGCGGAGAGAAGCGACGGTAATCTTGCGGCGAGGTTCGCCGATCGGAACCAGACTCACGATGTCCTCCAGTGCCCCTCCGCAACCCGGCGGATAGAGCCTGTCCACATCTTGGATGCTACGGTAGGTATTGTAGCCGCAAACGATCAGCAGGTCGAGAGGAATACGAGTGCCATAAGCACCCACGTAGGGGCAGAGCCTGCCCTGAGCGAATACCGAAGGATGTCCCACCTGCCTGCCCGAGCCGGGCTCGGCATTTTCTGGGGCATGTCGACAGGCTGAAACGAGGGCTGGTAAGACACATTATGTACGTCTTATTTTATGGTAAGATAAGGCCATGACAGCCTACCGCACCGTCGTCAGCTCCAGAGGTCAGGTGGTCATCCCCGCCGAATTACGCCAGCAACTAGGACTCGAAAAAGGCACTCGTGCCACCTGGAGTGAAGAAAACGGCCGGCTGGTGCTCACCCCCATGACCGAGCAACGACTCAAGGAGATCATGGGGTTTCTCAAGCCCAAACCCGGCGAACCATCCATGTTCGAGGAATCGTTCGCGGAGCGCGAACGCGAGCGTAAACGAGAGAAATAATGGCTGCAGACTCTTTTCGTGGCGCCAGGCGGCGGTATGTTCTCGACGCGAACGCGCTCACCGGGTTCTTCGAGAATCGCCACAAAATCGCCGACCGAGTCCACGACCTCTTGGCGGGGGCCCTACGACACGACGAGCCACTTTTGATATCGGCGGTAAATTGGGGTGAGGTCTTCTACATCGCATGGAGGCTTCACGGCGAAGCAATTGCTCACGATGTCGAGGCAGCGCTGCAGGAAATGCCCGTGGCAGTCATCCCGGTGGATCGGGAAAGAGCCACGCGGGCCGGAGCACTGAAACAAAGGCACGGCCTCAGCTATGCCGACGCGCTCGCCGCCGAGCTGGCCATGGAACGTGATGCCTGGCTGGTCACGGCCGATCCTGAGTTCTTGAAGGTCGGCAAGGCGCTGCTGCTCTATTCGCTGCCCCGCCATGAAAAGTAGCACTCCGCAGCTTCACTGATTATTCCAACGCGCACCGCCAGAGTGGTGAATGAGACAAGTGGCTATCAATCCGCAGCATTTGGAATTCAAGAAGATCGCAGTGCGTGCGACGGAGCCGCTACGCTACGATCCGCGGATGTTTCGGCAAGATGCGAGGCCGAAGTGACATCGTCCCTAGGAGGTCCTTGGACCTAGATTGGATTTGCTTTCAACCAGTACATCCGCGCTTCGGATGATCAGACTCCAGATGCACTCACAAATGGAGTCTTCGTCCACTTTGTCCAGACTGCTGGAAGAGAGAGGGTGTCTCGTGGCAGCAGTCCATTCTGTTGAGCCTTTTGCTTTACCCAGCGCGAAATGTCAGTCAGCGATAGTGGTTGGCTTCCGATACCTAGCTCTTGGTTGGTGCGAACCAACGAGTCGTAGACCCAAACCCTCAATCTCTCGGATTCAATCGGCATCACATACTCAGGCGCGGGACGTCAAAGCAGCCATTCCTTATGCTGAAGCCGCTTCCTGACTCCCCAGCGGCAGGAAATACTGCGTCCCCTTGATCGGCGCCGAGACCTTCCGTAGCAGTTCCTGCAAGTCCTGATTGCGCTCGACAAAATCGATCTCGGACGTGTTCACGATCAGCAGGTCCGACGACGTGTAGTGGAAGAAAAAGTGTTCGTAGGCCTTGATCACTTCTTCCAGATAATCTTCGTTGATCGCTTTCTCACTTGGCGCATTCTTCTTTTTCAGGCGCTTTTTCAGCACCTCGGGCGTGGCTTGCAGGTAGATAACCAGGTCCGGCGTGGGCAACTGCTCGCGGAAGTGGTTGTAGTAGCGGTTATAGATTTCCAGTTCCTGATCAGTCAGGTTGAGGCAGGCGAAGACCTTGTCCTTTTCGAAGACGAAGTCTGTGACCACGGTTTTCTGCGAGCGCGGACCTAGGTCAAGGGCTCGGAGCTGCTCGAAGCGGCGAATCATGAAAGCGAATTGGGCCTGGAACCCCGCTCCCGGCTCGCCTTTGTAGAAGGCGCCGAGGAAGGGATTGTCCTCCGATTCCATGACCTGCTGCGCGTTGAGCCGCTCAGCCAGGATTCGCGCCAGTGTGCTCTTGCCGACTCGTATGGGACCTTCGACTGCAATATAGCGGGGCAGCTCAAAAAGATTAGCCATGGGTTAGAGAGAATCGGGATTCGTTTTGCAGCATATCTTGCTTCTGCTCATGAGGCAATTGTGGAAAGAGTTAACAGGAAGAAATTCCGGATTGACGCTTTCAGATGGCTGTTGCATCAGCACCCCGTCGACAAATCTGCAATCGTATATCTCCAATCTGCAATCCCTTCCCATTTACAATCGCTTGCAGCATGTACCGATACCTTGCCACCGCCGCTGCGGCCGCCGTTGCTTCGGCCATGGGCTACCAGTCCATGGCGCCGACCGGGCAATGGTTTGGCCGCACCTTCACCGGGCTGGGCCGCGGCTCGAAGCAGCTGGCGTTGACCTACGATGACGGGCCGAACGACCCTCATACCCTGCGCCTGCTGGAAGTCCTGGCTCGTTACAATGTGCACGCCACATTTTTCGTCATGGGCCGTTACGTCGAGCAGCGCCCGGACATCGTTCGTGAAACGGTGAACGCCGGACACGTAATCGGGAACCATACTTTTAGCCATCCTCTGCTCAGCTTCAAGAGTGCACATGAACTTCGCGAGCAGTTCGCCAGATGCGAGCGCGCCCTGATGGATGCCGTGGGAGAACACTCCAATCTGTTCCGTCCGCCTTTCGGGGGCCGGCGTCCCGCAGTATTACGCACGGCGCGGCAGATGGGACTGGAGCCTATCATGTGGAACGTGACTGGCTACGACTGGAACGCGCCGTCGGTTGAGCATATCGAGCGCAAGGTGACGCGCCAGGTCCACGGCGGAGATGTGATCCTGCTGCACGATGGCGGACATCTTCACTTCGGGGCGGATCGTTCGTACACCGTCGCTGCCACCGGGCGATTGATTTCTCGGTATCTCGCGGAAGGCTATGAGTTCGTGACTGTGCCAGAGATGATGCTAAAGGCAGATGTCAGATCCCAGTTCTCAGATCTCAGTTAGACCGGCGCCCTCGCGAATGCCTGTTTCGCGGCAGCGATTGTCTGATGGATGTCTTTTTCGGTGTGGGCGGCGCTCAGGAACGCGGCCTCGAACTGGGACGGCGGCAGGTACACGCCGTTGTCCAGCATGGCACTGAAGAAGCGCGCGAAGGCTTCGGTGTCACACTTTGCTGCTGAGGTCCAATCGGTGACTGGGCCTTCAGTAAAGAACCAGGTAAACATCGATCCCACGCGATTGCAGCAGAGCGGTACGCCAGCGTCCTTGGCCGCTGCCGTAACTCCTTCGGTCAGTTTCCCCGCCAGTATTTCCAAACCGGTATAGATAGTGCTCTTGTGGCTGCGCAGGTAGCGCAAAGTGGCAAGGCCTGCCGCCATCGCCAGGGGGTTCCCGGAAAGCGTGCCGGCCTGATACACCGGGCCCAGGGGCGCCACCATATCCATGATGTGGGCGGGCCCGCCGTATGCTCCTACGGGCAGCCCGCCGCCGATGATCTTGCCAAAGGTCGTCAGGTCGGGAAGAATCCCGTATCGTTCCTGGGCGCCGCCGAAAGCCAGCCGAAAACCGGTCATCACTTCGTCAAAAATCAGCAGGGACTTGTTGCGCAGAGTGATCTCGCGCAAAGTGTCCAGATAGAGGGGTGCGGGCGGGACGCATCCCATGTTGCCCACCACCGGCTCCACGATCACGCAGGCAATCTGGTTGCTGAACTTCTTGAACGCCAGCTCCAGTGCGTCAACGTCGTTGAAGGGAAGCGCCAGGGTCAACTGAGTAAACTCTTCCGGCACACCTGCCGAACCGGGGATGCCCAGCGTGGCCACGCCCGAACCCGCCTTCACCAGCAGTGCATCGGCATGGCCGTGATAGCAACCCTCGAACTTCACAATGTATTTGCGTTGGGTGTAGGCGCGAGCCAGGCGGATGGCCGACATGGTGGCTTCTGTGCCCGAGTTGACAAAACGAATTTTCTCCACGTGGGGGAAGGCGGAAACCACAATCTCAGCCAGGTCAGCCTCGGCGGCAGTCGAGGCCCCGAAGCTGGTCCCATGCTTGGCTGCGGCGCCGATCGCTTCCGGAACACCCGGCGGAGCATGGCCGAGGATCAGCGGCCCCCAGGAACCCACATAGTCGATGTACCTGTTTTCGTCCGCATCCCAAAGGTGCGAGCCCTGCCCGCGAACGATGAATAGCGGATCGCCTCCGACCGAGCCAAAGGCGCGTACCGGAGAATTTACACCTCCGGGAATCATTTGCTCGGCGCGCTTCTGCAACTTGCGCGAAGCTTCGTGTTGGCGGGTCATGGCATTCCCTGTAAAACCCATCAATATAACAGCGACAACGCCACGTGGGGACAGCCGCCCCCGGCTGTCGCGCGGAGCGGAGCTCCGCCGGGTGGTGCGGGCGCCTCTCGATTACGGGTAAGTGACCACCCCCGAAATTTACCGGATATTCATTTGACCGCAATATTGCCGCAACATGCAGGCCCTATCTTAAGCGCATTGACATGCTCTTCTAACCGGGAGAGCCAAGGACAGTCTCGGGGGGCTCCGGGCTGTCTTTTTTGTTTGACACCCAGCGACACGCGCTTGCAGAGACCGTATGGGACCGGGTTTCTGGCCCGGTCGGGCCAAGCGAAGCTCGGCTACTTCCGCCTTACTTCTCCACCTTCACGCCCTTCCAGAACGCCACATAGCCCTTGATCTGCTTCGCTGCCGGCTTGGGTTCGGGATAGAACCAGGCAGCATCATGGTTAATCCTCCCGGCAACCTGAACATCGTAATAACTGGCCGTGCCCTTCCACGGACAAACCGTGTGGGTTGCACTGGGTTTGAAATGATCGGCCTTGATCGCCTGGGCCGGAAAGTACTGGTTGCCTTCGACTTCCAGGCATTGATCCGATTCCGCTAGCACTGCGCCTTCCCAGATTGCTTTTGCCATAGCATCTGTTTAGATTGCAAGACGGGAAGGCGGTCGCAATCATTTGAACCCTTCGGGCGAACTGCAACGTGTCGCGATCAACGGCCGGGCATTCAACGGGCATTCCATGGTGGGACGCTTGCAGTTGGTACTGGTGTGCTCGCCACACGCAGCAGGTTGGAAACAGCCGGCCGTGGCCGAATGCTGGCAAAAGCTGGGTTTCCTGCACGCGCCGGATTTCGCCACCGCGCAAGCCCAGCATGACGAACTTTGCGCCCAGCTCGAATCGGTGGGGGCGGAAGTCTTCCATCTACCCGCTGCCTCCGATCTTTCGCTCGATGCCGTTTACACTCACGATCCGTCCCTGGCTACTGATCACGGCCTGATCCGCCTGTATCCCGGCAAGACGAACCGCATTCCGGAGGCGCAGCGTCACGTTGAGTTCTGCGGAAGCCTGGGCATGCCCACGCTTGGTCAAATTCACCCCCCGGGAAGGACTGAAGCCGGCGACATGGTCTGGCTCGATTCCACCACTCTGCTGGTCGGCCAAGGCTATCGCACCAACCGGGCGGGAATCGCTCAGATGAGTGCGCTGCTTCAGCCGCATGGTGTTAGGGTGCTTTCGGCGCCGCTGCCCTACGGTGCCGGACCGTCGGCTTGCCTGCATCTCATGTCCCTGATGAGCCTGCTCGACGAACAGACAGTGCTGGTGGATTTGCCCTGGCTGGCGGTAGAGACCGTCGAACTGCTGCAATCCCGCGGCTATCGCCTGGTTGAGATCGAATATTCCGAACGCGAGACGCTCGCCTGCAACGTGCTCTCACTGGGCGAAAGACGTCTGCTCGCCCTGGAGGAGAATCAGAGAACCAATCAGAAACTGCGTCAGGCTGGATTTGACGTGCGAACTTTCTCCGGGTCCGAACTGTGCGTCAACGGCGGCGGCGGCCCCACCTGCCTGACCCGACCTCTGTTGCGAACCACGTAGGGGCGGACGCCCCCATCCGCCCGGCGGAGCGAAGCTCCGCATATTTCCCCGCGTAGGAACCCGCGAACTTCGCTCGCCGCCCGGACGAGGGCGTCCGGGCCTACGTGGGCTTTGCTTGCCCAAAGCGCCTTTCTTCCCGCCCTGTTAAAATCATGAGCGATGGTTCTCCCCTTCGTCCGCGATCTTTTCACGGACGTGGAAAAGTTGCCGGCCTTTTCGCGTGTAGCCTCCCATCTGAAAGAGGGCACGGGGCGGGTTCGTGTCTCTGGACTGATCCCTACCGCAAGAGCTTTGCTCTTAGTCTTGCTGCAGAAAGCGGCAGGACACCCTCTGATTGTCGTCGTCCCCGACAATCGGACGGCTGACGACCTGGTTCCTGTGCTGCAGGCTTTTTGCGAACTGACGGGCGCCGCCGATCCTGAGTCCGTGGTCTCGCTGCCCACCCGCGATGTGCTTCCCTTCCAGAATCTTTCCCCGCATCCGGAAATCCAGGAGGAGCGGGCGGTGGCGCTGTGGAAAATGGCCACGGGTGCGGCGTCCTTTGTGATCTCGCCGGTGGCCGCGACCGCGCTTCGCCTGCGTTCGGCCGAGTACTATGCCGACCTGGCGCGGACGGTACGCCGCGGCGAGATGCTCAACGTTGATGCGCTCCTCCCGCATCTCAACACGGTCGGCTACCACTCCACCGACGTGGTGGAGATGCCCGGTGAATACGCCTTGCGTGGCGGCATTCTCGATGTCTACTCGCCCGAAGCCGAGCGTCCGGTGCGCATTGAGTTTTTTGGTGACGAGGTCGAATCCATACGGAAGTTTGACCCCGCTACCCAGCGCTCTTCGAGTCCCGTGGATGAAGCGCTGCTGCTTCCTTTGACGGAGACTCCTGTCAGCGAAGAGCTTCTGGGCGCAGTGCACGCCCGGCTCTCCGGCAAGCGCATTACCGGTAACGAAGAAATCATTGAGCAGGCGGTGCGTTCCGGAGGAGTCACTGTATTTCCCGGATGGGAGTTTTATGCGCCTGTGGCTGGTGCCCATCACACCGTCTTCGATTTACTGCCGCGCGCCCTGGTTCTGACGGACGAACTGGAAGTTCTCAGGACCGAATTCGATCACATCTGGTCTCGCATCGAGCAGGCCCACGAGAGCAGCGGCGTGGGCAACCTGGTGCGACCGGCAGATTTGTATCTCACGCCGGAAGACTGGTGGCAGAGGCTCTCGGGATTGCCCGGAGCCGATGTCGAGCACCTAGACATCGAGCGCAGCGACGACTCTGATGCGTCCATTTCATTTCATACCCAGCCCGCACCTCGCTTCCACGGCTCGGTTCCCGCCATGCTCGAAGAGGTAAAAAAACAGATTGCGGAGAGCAAGCGCGTCCTCATCGCCGTGCCTAACACTGGCGAGGTCGAGCGCCTGGCCGACATTTTCAGCGAGTACGCCGTGTCCTTCCGCCTGGGCAGCCGCACCCGCAGCGGGGAAAGTTACGCCGATGAAACTTCCTATTTCTCGGGCGAAATACTCACTGCCACGCTGGCCAAGGCCTACGTGCCCGATGGCGTTACTTTTCCCGACGCGAACCTCTCGATCCTGGGCGCGCGCGATTTGTTCGACGAATCGGATGCGGTCGTCTCTCGTCCCCAACGTCAGAAATCAAAAACTTCGGCCTTTCTGTCTGATTTCCGCGACTTGCAGGTTGGCGATTACGTCGTCCATGTCGAGCACGGCATCGGGCAATACCAGGGATTGAAAGAAATCAACCAGGGCAACGGCAACGCCGAGTTCATGTTGCTCGAATACGCCGAGGGCGCGCGCCTGTATGTACCGCTCACCCGTCTCGACCTGGTGCAGAAATACCGCTCGTCGGAGGGGGCCAAACCCGTACTGAATCATTTGGGCACGGCCGCCTGGGCCAAGACCAAGGCCCGCGTGCGCAAGGCCATGAAAGACATGACTGACGAGCTGCTCAAGCTCTATGCCGAGCGCAAAACCGCCCAGGGCCATGCCTTCTCGTCCGACAACGAATGGATGCGGGAGTTCGAAGACACGTTCGAATTCAGCGAGACCGAGGACCAGGAAACCGCCATCGCAGACGTCAAGCGCGACATGGAATCCACTCAGCCCATGGACCGGCTGCTGTGCGGCGATGTGGGCTACGGCAAGACCGAAATCGCCATGCGCGCCGCTTTCAAGGCCATCAGCGACAACAAGCAGGTTGCGGTGCTCGCGCCCACCACTGTCCTCGCCTTCCAGCACTACGAAACTTTCAAGCAGCGCTTTGCCGCCTTTCCGGTCACCATTGAGATGATCAGCCGCTTCCGCTCGCCCAAACAGCAGAAAGAAATTCTGCAGAAAGTGGAGGCGGGCAAAGTCGATATCCTGATCGGCACTCATCGCCTGATTTCGAAAGACGTGAAGTTCGCCGACCTGGGCCTGCTGGTGGTGGATGAAGAGCAGCGTTTCGGCGTGCGTCACAAGGAGCGCCTGAAGCAGATGCGCAAGCAGGTGGACGTTCTGACCATGTCCGCCACCCCGATTCCGCGGACCCTGCACATGTCGCTGGTCGGATTGCGGGACATGAGTGTAATCGAGACCCCGCCTAAAGACCGCATTGCGATCCAAACCGTGGTCGCCAGCTGGGACGAAAAGCTGATCCAGTCCGCCATCGAGCAGGAACTCGAACGCGGCGGCCAGGTCTTTTTCGTGCACAACCGCGTGGACAGCATCTGGGAAATTGCCGCCAAACTTCAGGCCCTGGTGCCGCGATCGCGTGTGATCGTAGGGCACGGACAGATGTCGGAGGGCGAATTGGAAAAGGTGATGCTCAAATTCATGCATCACGAAGCCGACATCCTGGTTTCCACCACCATTATCGAGAACGGACTCGATATCCCGCTGTGCAACACCATCCTCATCAACCGCGCCGACCGCCTGGGGCTCT
The DNA here is from genome assembly GCA_963758435.1 of Terriglobia bacterium. Taxonomy (GTDB): domain Bacteria; phylum Acidobacteriota; class Terriglobia; order Terriglobales; family Acidobacteriaceae; genus JAIQFF01. Next base: position 44,630 of record CAVWVN010000005.1, read on the forward strand.
CCGAGCTGTACCAGTTGCGCGGCCGCGTCGGCCGTTCGAATCGCCGGGCCTACGCATATCTCCTGCTGCCGGCTGAGATTGAACTGACTCCCGTCGCGCGCCGGCGCCTGGCCGCTTTGAAAGAATTCTCCGACCTGGGCGCTGGCTTCAAGATTGCCGCCCTCGATCTGGAACTGCGCGGCGCGGGCAATCTCCTGGGAGGCCAGCAGAGCGGACACATCGAAGCCGTCGGCTTTGAGCTCTACACCCAGATGCTCGATCGCGCCGTCCGCGAGATGAAAGGCGAGGCCGCCGCCGACGAACCCGAAACCCAGCTAAACCTGGGACTCAACATCCGCATCCCGGTGGAATACATCCCGGAAGAGAACCAGCGCTTGCGAATGTACAAGCGGGTGGCCGGGGTGGAAAATGAGTCGCGCCTCAACGATGTCCGCGCTGAACTGGAAGACCGCTACGGCGAGCCTCCGGCTGCGGTGCGGAACCTTCTGGAATACGCCGCGCTCAAACTGCTGGCCATGCGGGTGGGTGCGACAGCCATCGAGCGCAAGCGCGATCTGGTGACCATCAGGTTTCGGCAAAACGCGGAGATTGATCCGGGAAAACTGGCGAAGTTCGTCTCCTCACAGCGCGGCGCGCAGTTTACCCCGGATGGCACTCTGAAGTATGTTTCAAAGGCGGTTTCTCCGGCGGAAGTCCTGGCACAATTGCGCGGGCTGCTGGATGAACTGTCTCCCTCGGCACAAGCCTTGCCGTCCGTGCCGTCGTGAAGTCGAACTGGAAACACTTTCAAATTTCAAAATGATCAAACCACTGCTTGCTCCAACCCTGTGTCTTGTCATGCTGCTCTCTCTGTTTTTTTGCGTCGCGCCCGCATCGGCTGCGATGGCGGCGGCCACACCGCCCCAAACCGCGTTCAACTCGCTGGTGGATGAGTATTTCGATTTCTATTTTCAATTTCACCCCACCGCGGGCACGCAGGCGGGCTTCCACCAGTACGACGGAAAGCTGGAAGACTTCTCCCGCGCCGGTGTGGACGCAGAAGTTGCCGGACTGCTGAGGTTCCAGAAACAATTCGGCTCGATTCAGAGCGGCCAGCTCTCCCAGGAATCGGCCGGCGACCTGGAGGTCCTGACCTCTGCCATTCAGGGGCGCCTGCTGGAGTTGCAGAACATCCAGATGTGGAAGAAAGATCCAGACGTCTATATCTCCGACCTGAGTTACGGCGTCTTCCTGATCATGCGCCGGGACTTTGCGCCGGCAGACGATCGCCTCCGATCCATAATCTCTCGTGAGCGTGAGATTCCCCGAATCCTCGAAGCCGCGGTGCAGAACATCAGCAACCCTCCCAAGGCGTACACGCAGGTCGCGCTGCAGCAGATGCCGGACAACATCAAATTTTTCCAGAATGATGTTCCGGAAGCCTTCCGGAAGGTGCAGGACCCGAAGTTGCTGGCCGAGTTCAAGGCTAGCAACGCTGCGGCCATCGAAGCTTTGAGCAAGTATCAGGACTTCATGCAGAAAGATCTGTTGCCAGAATCCAATGGCGATTTTCGCCTGGGAGCGGAGAATTTCCGCAAGAAGCTGCTGTACGACGAGATGGTGGATATTCCCCTGGACCGCCTGCTCGAGATCGGTTATGCCGACCTGCGGCGCAACCAGCAGCATTTCAAAGAAGTCGCCGCCCAGATTGATCCCCACCGCACTCCGGAGGCCGTGCTGGCCGATCTGCGCCGGGACCACCCGCCTGCTGACCACTTACTGCAATCCTTCCGCGACACTCTTGGGGGATTGCGCCAGTTCATCGAGCAACACAAAATCATCACTATCCCATCCCAGGTCCCGCCGATTGTAGAGGAGACGCCGCCCTTCGCACGGGCCCTCACCACTGCTTCCATGGACACGCCCGGCGCCTACGAAACCAAGGCCACCGAAGCCATGTTCAACGTCACCTTGCCTGCTCCTAACTGGAAGCCGGAGAAAGTCGAGCAGTGGATGCAGGGCTTCAACCGGGGGACGATCATCAGCACTGCCATTCACGAGGTTTATCCCGGACACTACACCCAGTTTCTCTGGCTGCAGTCGGCCCCGTCCAAGACCCGCAAACTCCTTTATAACGCCAGCAATGCCGAAGGCTGGGCGCATTACACGGAGCAGATGATGCTCGACGAAGGTTATGGCAACCAGGATCCCAAGCTGCGGCTGGGACAATTGCTGGACGCGCTGTTACGCAACGCGCGCTTCATTGTCGGCATCGAAATGCACACGGGCAAGATGACCCTCGAACAGGGCCAGGAATTCTTCGTGAAGGAAGGATTTCAGGTTCCGCCCGTCGCCGAGGTTGAAGCCCGGCGTGGTACGTCCGACCCGACGTATCTCTACTACAATCTGGGCAAACTCCAGATCCTGAAGCTGCGCGAAGACTACCGGAAACAGCAGGGCAGCAAATTCACGCTGCAGGAATTTCACGATCGTTTCATGCGGCAGGGATCGGTGCCCATGAAAATCATCCGCAGGAGCATGCTGGGAAGCGACAGCCCGACCCTCTAATTTTGCGCTGGCCGCTCCGGGCATAGGCGGGTTTAGAATCATCAAGCTCCCTTCGAGTCCATGCGGCGAAGAGGAAGTCAGCAATGGCAAAAAAAGTTCGCAAAGCCGTTTTTCCCGCTGCCGGCCTGGGTACCAGGTTCCTGCCGGCCACCAAGGCGCAACCCAAAGAGATGTTGCCCCTGGTGGACAAACCCATCATTCAGTATGGCGTTGAGGAGGCGGTTGCCTCGGGCTGCGATCAGATCATCATTGTCACCGGACGGGGCAAATCTGCCATCGAGGACCACTTCGACGTCAGCTACGAACTGGAGAAGATGTTGGAGGAACGTGGCAAGACCGACTTGCTCAAGATCGTTCGCCAGATTTCTGACTTGATCCATATTGCATATGTGCGGCAGAAAGAGGCGCTGGGCCTGGGCCACGCCGTCCTGACCGCCCGCGAGCTGGTGGGCGACGAACCCTTCGCGGTCCTGCTGGCGGATGACGTGATCGACGCCAACGTGCCGTGCCTGAAACAGATGATGGATGTCTTCAACCAGACGCAGTGTTCCGTGCTCGCCACCCAGGTGGTCGAGGGGCCGGGGATTTCCGCGTATGGAGTACTCGAAGGCAAGCCGGTACCGGGCTCGAACGGCAAGTTGTACGAAGTGATGAGCCTGGTGGAAAAGCCGCGTCCTGAGGAAGCGCCCTCCAACCTCGCGGTTATTGGACGTTACATTCTCACGCCGACGGTTTTTGAAACCCTGTCAGACATCAAAGCCGGCGCCGGAGGCGAACTGCAGCTTACCGACGGTCTGAAGCAACTTCTTAAGAAAGAAAAAATCTACGGTTACGTGTTCGAAGGCAAACGCCACGACACCGGCGACAAACTGGGCTTCCTAAAAGCCACGGTAGAGTTCGCGCTGAAGCGCGCCGACCTGGGCGGACCCTTGCGGGAATATCTGAAGAGTCTGAATCTCTGAACGTGTGGGTCGGACACTCCCTTCGACTTCGCTCAGGGCAGGCTCTGTCCGACGCCGTTGACGTTGACTTTGGGAATCCTGTGCTGGGTCTCCAGCCAAGGTCCGTGGATTCTCAAGTCAAAATCAAGATCAAAAGCGTCGGACAGAGCCTGCCCTGAGCGAAGTCGAAGGGAGTGTCCGACCCACACACTTTCTAAGCCTAAGACGCTCCCACTGTGATCTTCAGTTTTCGCGATTTTTCTTCCACGCTGTTGGCCAGTTTTTCTTTGTGAGCGGCCAGCTTTTTGGCCAGCGGATCGCTGGAAAGCGCTAGAATCTGGGCCGCCAGGATGCCCGCATTGGTGGCCCCGGGCTTGCCGATAGCGACCGTCGCCACCGGAATACCCGCCGGCATCTGCACCGTCGCCAGCAACGAATCCATGCCTTGCAGTGATGTGGATGGAATGGGCACGCCAATGACGGGCAGTGTCGTGTGGGCGGCGATTACTCCCGCCAGGTGGGCCGCTCCTCCGGCCCCGGCGATGATCACACGAACTCCACGCCCCGCCGCCTTGCGCGCAAATTCAGCGGTGCGTTCAGGCGAGCGGTGCGCCGAAGTGACGTCGATCTCATACTCGATCCCGAACTCCTCCAGAGCTTTCGCCGACTCCCGCATGATGTCGAGGTCAGAGTCGCTTCCCATCACAATCGAAACCCGAGGCTTTGTGCTCATGAATGTCCTTTGTGCATTGGAAACTAGAAACGAGAAACCGGAAACTATTTCTTAAGCGCCCTGGAGGCAATGTCCGTGCGGTAATGCGCTCCTTCAAAACCAATCTTCGACGCAGCAGTGTACACGCGATCCACCGCTGTCGCTAAATCCGCCGCCCGCGAGGTCACTCCCAGCACCCGTCCGCCGGCGGAGTAAAAGGCGCCGTCGCGCCGGGTCGTGCCCGCATGAAAGACCTTCACGCCTTCGATTTTGGCGGCGTCTTCGAGCCCCATGATCTTCTTGCCCACTTCGTAGCCGCCGGGATATCCGCCGGAAGACATGACCACACAGACCGATGCGTCCCGTGACCAGCGAAAATCTCCCTCGCTGACCCGGCCTTCGATCGAGGCCTCGAGCGCTTCCAGTAGATCGCTCTCCAGCCGCATCAGGATGGGCTGGGTCTCGGGATCGCCAAAGCGGCAGTTGAATTCCAGCACCATGGGCCCGCGCGCCGTCATCATCAATCCGCAGTACAGGATGCCCTTGTATTCCGCCCCTTCCGCCTTCATGCCAGCCACCACCGGCCGGGCAACGTGCTGCAACAGCCATTGGGTCATGGGCTCATCGACGATGCTGGCCGTGGAATAGGCGCCCATGCCGCCGGTGTTGGGGCCGGTATCGCCGTCGCCAATCCGTTTATGGTCCTGCGCCGCCACCAGGGGTGCGACCCGCTCGCCGTCGCTCAAAACCAAAAATGAAAGCTCTTCGCCCTTCAGACATTCTTCCAGCACCACCCGCCGTCCGGCCTCGCCCAGGGTCTTGCCGCTGAACATTTCAGCCGCCGCCGAAGCCGCTTCCTCCTTGGTCCGGCATATGACCACACCTTTGCCCGCAGCTAGGCCGTCCGCCTTCACCACCACGGGCGCGTGAAAGTGCGGCAGGGCAGCCATGACTTCGTCAATCGAGTCGCAGATAGCGAAATGCGCCGTAGGAATGTGATAACGCTGCAGAAATTCCTTGGCAAAACTCTTGCTCGACTCCAGCCGGGCCGCCGCTCTGCTCGGTCCGAAAATATGCCAGCCGCGCCGGGTAAATTCGTCCACCACGCCCAGGGAAAGTGGCAACTCGGGGCCGACCACGGTCAGGTCCGGGCGCACCTGTTCCGCCACCGCTACCAGTGAGTCAATGCTCTTGACGTCGGCAGCCAAACACACCGCTTCCTCGGCAATACCGCCGTTGCCCGGAGCGCAATAGACCTGGGAAACCCGCGGAGACTGCCGCAGTTTCCATACCAGGGCGTGCTCGCGACCCCCGCTTCCGATGACGAGAACTTTCATAGCCGGAGATCAACAAGGTTAGGGTGACGTGCGCGCGATGTCAAACCCCGCGGGACATCCGCACCACGGAGGCACAGAGTCACGGAGGACATTGAGAAAGATCGAAACCAAGCCGACGGGATCAACAACTTTCTGCCTGCCCTCGTCTTTCTCGGTGTCTCCGTGCCACCGTGGTGGATTTAGATTAACCACGATTAACCTTGGCCGTATAATGTCCCCCAGGATGATCACAGTTTCCAAGGAAGACTACCTCAAGGCCATCCTGGAGGCCGAAAGCGAGGGCGAGACGGTCATCTCGGCCACGCTGGCGCATTGGCTCTCAGTTTCGCCGCCGGCGGTGACCATGGCGATGCGGCGCCTGAAAAAAGATGGCCTGGTCCGGGTGCAGAACGGCGGAGAGGTCAGCCTCACGCCTGCCGGACGCAAGATCGCCCGCAAGCTCACCCTGCGCCATCACCTGATCGAACGCATGCTGACGGAAGTGTTCGGCATGGAGTGGTACAAGGTGCACGACGAAGCGGAGCGGCTGGAGCACGCTGTCTCCCCCGATTTTGAGGCCAAACTGCTAGCCAAACTGGGGCGCGGCGGAGCCTGTCCTCATGGCAATCTTAGCGAAATGGAGAGTCCCACCAGTCGGCGCCGGCGGGGCTTGCTGCTGCTGTCACAGGCGGACGCTGGCAAGCGTTACCGGGTCAGTGGGATCTACGAGCGCGACCGCCATCTCCTGGAATTCCTCGAAGCCCGCGGTATTCGCCCTGGGGCTGAAGTCGGCCTGGTCGAGCGTAACTACGACAAGACACTCTCTATCCGAACTCCGGCTGGCAACATGATTTTGGGCCGCCCTGCAGCCGACAAAATCTGGGTTTCCCGCTTGCCTGCCCGTTCAATATAATTAACCACGGTTAACACATTTCTGTGTATACTAGTTGACTTGTTGTCATGGTCAACGGAACCACTCATGAAAAGCTCTGACGGGCAAACCCACCTCACCGCGCCATCCGGTTCCAGCGTGGACGGGGCCGACTCGGGCCACCTGTCACTCGAGGGGGTGCACAGTACGGTCGCGGTGCCGCATCATGAGGCGGGGTTTTGGGAGCAGTGGCGGGCCTTTGTGGGCCCGGCGATTCTGGTGAGTGTCGGCTACATGGACCCGGGCAACTGGGGAACCGACCTGCAAGGCGGCGCCCAGTACAAGTACGGACTTTTGTGGGTAGTCGGCCTGGCCAGCCTGATGGCGATTTTCATGCAAGTCCTCTCCGCCCGCCTGGGCGTGGTAACCGGAAAGGATCTCGCCCAATGTTGTCGCGACTGGTATCCGAAGTGGAGCCGATGGCCTAACTGGCTGCTCAGTGAAGTGGCCATCGGCGCCTGCGACCTGGCGGAGGTGCTGGGCAGCGCGGTCGCCCTCAATTTGCTCTTCCACATTCCCCTGCTGTGGGCGGTCATCATCACTGGCCTGGACGTGCTGTTGCTCCTGGCTTTGCAAAGCTTCGGTATGCGCACCATCGAGGCCGTCGTCCTCCTGCTGATTGCCACCATCTTCGTGTGTTACTTCATCGAGATTTTCATTCTCCCTGAGACCCAACCCAGTTTTCTGGAAATGGGACGGGCCCTGATTACCCCGAGCTTCCGTCAATCAGGAATGTTGTATGTCGCCATCGGCATCATCGGCGCCACCGTGATGCCGCACAATCTGTACTTACATTCCGCGCTGGTGCAGAGCCGCAAGCTGCAAAAGGACGAGCCCTCGATTCGCCGCGCCCTGCGTTTCAACACCATTGACTCCGTCGCCGCCCTTACCGTCGCTTTCTTTGTGAACGCGGCAATTCTGGTGCTGGCAGCGACGGTGTTCTTTGGCAAGGAAAGCGTAACTGTGCCGGGAGGGCAGGTAGTCACGTTCGGAGCATCGAGTGACTGGATTCGGGTCGCATTTTTGACCCTGGCGCCGTTACTGGGGACGGCCGCAGCCAGCACTCTGTTTGCGGTCGCGCTGCTGGCCAGCGGCCAGAGCAGCACCATCACCGGCACGCTGGCCGGGCAAGTGGTAATGGAAGGCTTCATGCGTTGGCGGATCAAACCTTGGGTACGGCGCCTCATTACCCGCTCCCTGGCGATCCTGCCTGCGGTCTTCATCATCGGCCTGCGAGGCGACAGCAGCGTCACCGATCTGCTGACCTTGAGCCAGGTGGTGCTGGCGCTGCAACTGCCCTTCGCCATGTTCCCGCTGCTGCACTTCACCAGTTCAGGCAAGCGAATGGGAACCTGGAAGAATGGTTGGTTTCTGCTGGTTGCGGGTTGGGCCAGTGCTATTCTGATCACCTCCATGGACATCTACGGCCTGCCCGACTCACTCAAAGCGGCCTGGCAAGTCATCGTCGGCGGATGATGGGCGGTCACAGCGAGGCCAGCATGTACGAAACCATTCTCGTGACCTTGGATGGCACGCCCAGCGACCGCGCCATCATCGAACACGTCAAACAGCTGGCAAAGCTCGCGCACAGCCGGCTGGTGTTGCTGCACGTAGCCGACGGATGGGCAGCCCGGACTTATGGCCGGGACGCAGTCAGCCCGGAAATTACCGAGGACACCGCCTATCTGGAGACGGTCCGGGCCGAGTTTGAAACACTTGGCATCCCCGCCCAGGCGGAACTCGCCTACGGCGAACCCGCGGACGAGATTATCAAGTGGGTGAAGGCGAAGGGTTGCGACCTTGTGGCCATGAGCACTCACGGCCACCGCTTCCTCGCGGATGTATTTCTCGGCACCACGGCCAGCCGCGTACAGCACAGCATCAGCGCCCCAGTCCTCCTGCTGCGGGCGAAATAGAGGCGTTTTCTTTGCGCCCTCTTTGCGTTTGCGCGTCGCGCTTTACGCCCAGCGGAGAAACATCCTGCATGCCGATTTAAGATTCGCACCGCATCATAGAATCTCTCAAATTCAGTCTTAATCAGGAACGTGCTCGGGCTGGTAATGGTTTCACGGTTTACTCCGGTGACCATTGCGGCGTTGATCTTTTGCCAAGCCGAAGCAAACCCTGAGCGACCCGGAACCTGTTCAATGAGGTTCCTGTCACGAAGTCTGATAAATACGTTTTTCATCGAATTTTCCGATTTAATACCGGTCAGCCCTCTAGCGACTCGGTTTGTAATTAATTTGTTATCTGGGTTGTCGAGGTATTCCATGATGACATCTTCGGCTGAAGCCAATCTTTCGTGCTTGATCTGTACAACAACAGAGTTTTCATGTTCCACGACCACTGGGTCCTTCAGGTGTAGATCGCGTATTGCCTCGAACGCAGTGTTTAATCCTTCACCGACATCCTTGTTGGGCGGATCGGGGAACTTGTTAATAACGCGGACAAGGTTGCCATTCCGAGCAAATCGTTCTTTCAAAATATTCTTGGGCGTGATGTGTGCTGGGAGCCGTCCAGGGCTCTCCACTTCAACTCGATTGTCGAAGATCCTCACGTGAACATCGTCCGCGATGGCATAGTCGCGGTGCAATACGGCATTGGTGATAACCTCGTGCAGTGTCTCGGCGGGATAGGTGACCGGTTCCAACCCCTTCGTTCCAAGAACCTGAATTTTGCCGATGATCTCTTTTGTTATTTCCACAGCCTGCTTGATGAGGTCATATACGCAACCTTCGACGCTGATGGGGTCAGCGACTAGCGTGTCCCGAGTACCTTCTGCTTCACTGGTTTTATACCGGTATATCTTGATCCCGCTACGCTTCGGAAGAATCGCCTGCGGCAAGTCCGCGAAAAGAACGATCCCGCTTACGGTTGGCTTGTCATCCTTCACAAGTTCCTGCTTCCGCAGCCATGGCTCGGGCTCCGAGGTTGGAACTACTTCGAGAATAAATTTGATAGCGGTCGTAGAATTACATACCTTCGCCAATTCCACGGCAACCGGTTCGTTCTTGAACGATGTGATTCCCTTGTTGCGCTCCAACAGAATGAGTTTGGCCTGAGTATCAACCGGTAAACTTTGCGCCCCACGACGGATGTATGGAATTCCGTCGTTGGCCCTCACGACGCTCTTTGTCTTGCGGATAACAACTTGGAGGACCAGACCGGTTTGGAGTGGATGTGATAGGAAATTATAGAGATAGTCTTCTCCAAGCGGGAAAAGATTCTCAAACACTTGAAGGTGAGCATTGGCATCCTCGGGTTTGCCAAAGCCATCCCATTTGTGCGGAAACGGCAGGGTCACGTTCTCCGCAATTCCGATTTAAAGCTCGCCGCCATCCGCGTTCGCGAAAGCGGAGATCGCTTTGGTGAGCTTTGACGGCTTTATTTCTTTGGCTTTAAGGTCCAGAAAGTGCCCCTCCGTGTAGGAGAGCACCTCCAGGAGTTGCTTGTCGGTGATCTGGTTAACCGGTACTGGCATAGGACGATATCCGCGTGGCAATCCGTAATCCACACTGCCCTAGATTCCCAGAAAATTCTCGACTAACTTTTTTCCTTCATCAGTCAGCACGCTCTCGGGATGGAACTGCACGCCTTCTACTGGAAACTTCCGATGCCTCAAACCCATGATGGTGCGTGTCCCATCGCGCTCAGTGGTGTAGGCGCTTACTTCCAGATCGGCCGGCAGGTTCTTCTCTTCGACAATCAGGGAGTGGTAACGCGTTGCCGTCATAGGGGACGTCAGCCCGCCGAAGATGGTTTTGCCGTCGTGCTCCACCGGGCTGGTCTTGCCATGCATCAGGTGAGGCGCGCGCACAACTTTCCCTCCAAAGGCCGCGCCGATAGCCTGATGCCCCAGGCAGACTCCCAGCAGCGGCACCTTGCCTGCAAAATGGCGGATCAGCGGGATGGTGATTCCAGCCTCCTGAGGCGTGCACGGACCGGGTGATAGTACGATCCGTTCCGGACGCATCGCTTCCACTTCCGCGGGCGTCACCTGGTCATTGCGCCGCACCTCGACCTCAGCCCCCAGTTCGCCCAGATACTGGACCAGGTTGTAAGTGAAAGAATCGTAGTTGTCGAGGACGAAGACCATAAGCCGGACTAACAATCTCTAGCTTATACCAGAGTTATTCCCCTTCGCTTTAGACCTAGTCCTCAACGTTCAACTGAGGCTTCGAACCTGGAGCTACTAACCACAAAGCCAACATCAAGAGCGTCGGACAGATTGTCCGACCCACACTTGCCGGGCTCGCGGGAGCAAATATCAGGAACATGGCAGGCAGCAGAGCGTGCCTAAACTACTTGACACACCGCACCCGAAACGCCATGCTTATGCAGCTTTTACGGAGCGCTCATGGCCGAGGCTGAACCCGAGAAGCGGGCTACGCGCCGTTTTGCTTTGCGGTTGCCCGTGGCTGTCACTTATGCAGACAATGGAGCGCAGGAAAAAAGTGCTCAGACTCGCGACGTAAGTGCGCGCGGAATCTGCTTTTACCTGGATTCGGCCATCGCCCCGGGATCGGTCATTGAGTTCACTCTTACCCTTCCGCCTGAAATTACTCTGACTGAAAGCATTCGCGTTCGCTGCAAAGGTAAAGTCGTGCGCGTCGATGACGGCAACGGCAAAGTGGCCGTGGCCGCGGTGATCGACGAATACGAATTTCTTGCCGAACCCTGAAGCGGGCCAGCCATTGTGGTTCGGACACTCTTTGTCCGACGCCTTTGACTTGGACTTGTTCTTCGCAATCTAAAGCAAAATCAACTTCAAAGGCGTCGGGCAAGAGTGTCCGACCCACACAATAGCCGTGCCGACGACGCCCGAGGTCCGACAGCCGACGACCTTTGTCACTTCTCCGGACTCATTGGCAGTGATATTGTTGCAGCTATAACCCCGGTGTCCGAGAGATGAAGTCTTTACCGCGTATCAGCTGCCAATTTGTGTGGTTCTCGCTGCTGGCGGCTACGCTGGGCGCCAGCTTCGGCCTGGCGCAGACGCCTGATGATCCCCCGATCCCCAAGGGCCCGCCGGCCATCCTGCGTTCGGTAAAGATGATTTCCGACGCCGAGGGACCTGCGCTCGAGATCGTTTCGAGCGAGGCCCCCCAGCCCGCGATTGAGTTTCTCGACAGCCCACCCCGGCTGGTCATCGACCTTCCCCATACCTTGGACCGGTTGCCGGGCAAGCGGATCCAAGTGGGAAGCGAGCAGGTGAGTGCGGTGCGCATAAATCAGTTTCAGCAGACGCCGCCAGTAGCTCGCGTAGTCGTGGACCTGGTCCATCCCGTGGGCTATAGCAGTGACACTCAGGGTCAACGCCTGCTGGTCCGCATGCACCCCATGGCCGAGGCTCGGCGGAATGTCGAGACTCCATCCGTCCCCGCTTTCACCAAGGGAGCGCAGCCAGCCTTCGTGCCAGTCGTCCCCGGAGCTAGCGGAGCGGTGATAGAAGCGGGTAGTCGCCTTTCCGGCGACTCCGCCGTTACAGCGGGCCTGGAGACTACAATTCTGCGCCTGGCGCGGGGCGGCGAAGTGCGGGTGTGTCCCAGGACAACTCTTTCCGTGACCCCTTCGCAGAATGGCCACGACCTGATGCTGGGTATCAGCACCGGGGCTCTCGAAGCCCATTACACCCTGAATGCCTCCGCCGATTCAATCGTGACGCCGGATTTCCGCATGCTGCTCGCGGGACCGGGTGAAATCCACTACGCCATCAGCGCCGATGCGAGAGGGGACACGTGCGTCCGCGCCTTGCCCGGGAACACGGCTTCGGTGATCATTTCCGAACTGATGGGCGATAGTACCTACCAGGTAAAACCCAACGAGCAGGTTTTCTTTCGCTCCGGGAAGCTGAACCAGATGGAAACCACGGTTCCCGACGATTGTGGTTGTCCGCCGCCGCAAACCCCGGCCATGCGGGCGGCTGTGCCTGCACCCACGGTTTCCGAAAAGGACCTGCCCCCGGCGGTGCATCTGGCCCAGCCCGGAGAAGAGGCCCAGCCGGCGCCTCCGTCAACTTCCGGCATGACGGCGCCGCCAGAGTCTCCCTCCCAGGTAACCCTGACCATCGCTCCTCCCGGCACGGAGAACCTGCCAGCCCCTTCGCCCAATGCGCCTCACGCGCTGGTGGATGCGCCATTTGTATTTCGGGCCAGCGATCAGCCGCCGGCATCGGCGCCCGACCTCGGAGCTGGAACTCTTCCCATGTCACGGCCGACAACGCCGACTCCCTTGCTCACCATGGCTGACCCGCCGCCGGAACCGCCCCGCAAGGGCGTCATGGAAAAGGTAAAGGGCTTCTTCGCCTCTATCTTCAAATAGAAACGTAGGCATGGTCTCTGTAGCGCCGGCGTCCCGCCGGCTGTCGCGAGGGCATCTTGCCCTCGCCGGTGCCAAGTCCTTGGCAAGGTCCAAGCCTCCGCCGCAGGTATCCTTTTCCCGCCCGGCTGCGTCTCACTATGAAATCCGATTGGTTATGAGGGAGCGACCATGACCGCGAGCACGCCCATGTCGGTTTTCCCTGGTCTTCTCAGCGACAACATCGGTCTTTACCGCACTCGACCGGAAAACTTTCTGGCTTCATTCCTCGTGCACGCATTGGCATTGGCTCTCATCTTCGGCCTCGCAACCTGGATCACCGGCCAGCCCGGCGACCCTGGCCCCCAGGTGAGCCACGCCATCAACGTCGGGCCGATTTCGTTCTTGCCGCAAGACCCGGGCGGGCACGGCGGCGGCGGCACTCGCGATCCTCTTCCCGCCTCTCGCGGTGCTTTGCCAGCCTTGACGTTCGCCGACCAGCTCACTCCACCAGAGGCCGTGGCTTTAAACCCGGATCCGAAGTTGCCTGAGCCACCCAGCGTGATGGCATTGTCGGACGTCAAACTGCCCCAGTTGGCACAGCTCGGTGATCCCCTCTCCGGAGTTCAGGGACCGCCTTCGAATGGTCCAGGCGGTGGCGGCGGAATCGGCAGTGGTTGCTGTGGTGGGGTGGGCCCGCGCGGCGGGCCAGGCTTTGGACCCTACGATGCGGGCAACATTTTCCGTCCAGGCATCGGCGGTGTGACTCAGCCGCGTCCCATCTATGATCCGGACCCTGATTACTCCGAGGCTGCACGCAAGGCGAAATATCAGGGCTCAGTCGTGCTTTGGCTGGTGGTCGGCCCTGAAGGACTAACGCATAACATCCGGGTGCAACGTTCGCTGGGGATGGGCCTGGACGAGAAGGCGATCGCAGCCGTAAGCACCTGGCGATTTCAGCCCGCCACCCTCAACGGGCGCCCTGTGGCGGTAGAAGTCAACGTGCAGGTGAGCTTCCGGCTTTACTAGAACCGGACGCCGGGCGTCGGACCTCATTTAAGAAACTTGCAGCGGCGAGGGCAGAATGCCCTCGCGACAGCCGGCGAGACGCCGGTGCTACAAGATCGCGCTCACGTCCGACGTCCGTTTTACCGGCGGATTGCTTTCGCCAGCGGAGCTACCCGATCCCTGACTTCGTCGGCGATTTCGGCACCGCGTTCCATGGCTTCTTCGGCGAACTCCCTGGCGTCGTCCGTCCACTCATCCACGGTTTCGCGGGCGCTATCAAATTTCCGCCGCAGGTCTTTTCTCATCTGCTTGCCTGCTTTGGGGGCGAGCAGCATGCCAAGCAGGGCACCGGCTCCCAACCCGATCAGCAGGAAGGTCACCGCGGTACCCGCGGCACTGCCGGCTTCTGAAGCTTCATACTTTCCAATGCGCATAGAAGAATCCTTTCAAGTGCAATTTATCTGTAGGTTTGATTCTAGCTGCCGGGTCCGCGTTCCCGGCTTTCTTTCTTCTTTTTCCAGGTGACTTCTGGGGTCCGGTTCCCAAATCAGTTCAAGCCCGTGTAAAATAAAGAGTTGGATCCTCGTATCCGGCGGAAAATGTGGCCTGCCGCCTTCCGCCGATGCAATCGCAATAGTTTAAGGAGACTTACCCAGCAATGGCTATCCCCGCCACCCAGCTTCGCCCCGGCATGATCATCAAGCACAACAATGATCTGCATTCCGTGTTCAGCGTCGAACACCGCACCCCCGGCAACCTGCGCGCGTTCATCCAGGCTAAGCTGCGTAACCTGCGGACCGGCGCCATGTTCGAACACCGCTTCCGTTCGCCCGATCCCATCGAAAAGATCGTCGTCGATGAGGTCGAGATGGAGTTCCTGTACGCCGACGGCGACAGCTACTACTTCATGGACACCACTAACTTCGAGCAAACTCATCTCAGCCGCGAGATTCTGGGCGATGCCGTCAACTACCTGATCTCGAATCTTCAGATCAAAGTGGAATTCTTCGATGGCAAAGCGGTAGGAATCGAGCTGCCCCAGACCGTCGAGCTGACTGTTGTCGAAACCGAGCCGGGATTGAAGAGCGCGACAGCCTCCAGCGTGACCAAGCCGGCCAAGACCGAGACAGGTCTGGTGGTGCACGTTCCGCCCTTTATCAACGAAGGGGAAAAGATCCGCGTGGACACGGCCGAAGGCGCGTATTTGTCGCGGGCGTAAAGCATTGTCATCCTGAGCGGAGCAGAAAGTTCGCACCGCGAACTTTCTGCGGAGTCGAAGGACCCCTATAGTGAGAAGCTGCTTGCACAGTGGCTTTTTCAAGCTGGCAGTATCTGGGCCGTCAGCTTGCACAATGGCGTTAGCTTGCACAAAAGGGATCTTTCGACTGCGCAGCTGCTTCGCGAAGCGAAGCAGTCACTCCGCTCAAGATGACAGGTGGTTGAGTTAGGGATGACTTCGGCTGAAAAAACAACGCAGGCGCGGCGCTTCCTCGTCCGCGGACGGGTGCAGGGCGTGGGTTTTCGCTGGTTCGTGGAGCGCGAGGCGCATATTCTCGGCATCGCCGGCTGGGTGCGCAACAATGCCGACGGCAGCGTCGAAGTTTTGGCCATGGGATCTCGCGACCAACTGCTCGGACTGAGATCGCGTCTGCGCGCCGGGCCGCGCGCCGCCCGCGTGGATGATGTCGAGGAAACCGAAACCAAGCCGGTCGCCGGCCTCACAACTTTTCGCATCGAAGGAGCCTGGTAAATGTCGAATCCCGCGCCCCAGCAGTCGCGGCTGGACTGCGAGCCGCTGAAAAAGCTGATCCGCGAAGTGCCGGACTTCCCCAAGAAGGGCATTCTCTTTTACGACATCACCACCCTGCTCAAAGACAAGCTGGGCCTCGCCATGCTGATCGATGCGCTCTCGGAACACTACCTCAAGGCGGGCATCGACCTCGTGTTGGGCATGGAGGCGCGCGGCTTTATCTTCGGCCCCGCGGTCGCATATCGTCTGAATGCCGGCTTCATTCCGCTGCGCAAGCCCGGCAAGCTGCCCGCAGCCACCGCCAAGTTTGACTATGCCCTGGAGTATGGCACCAACACTCTCGAGATCCACAAAGACGCCATCCAGAAAGGCCAGCGCGTGCTGATTGTGGATGACCTGCTGGCCACCGGCGGCACCGCCGAAGCCACTGCCAGGCTCGCCCATTCCCTGGGCGCGGAGATTGCCGGCCTGGGATTCGTGGTCGAACTCGACTTCCTGAAAGGGCGTGACAAATTGAAAGAATATGACGTGTTTTCGCTGCTGCACTACGGGGAGTAGAGCAGCAATTAGCACTTGGCTGATCCGGTCTCACGACGGGGAAGGGTGCGACTCGCTCACGATCAGTTCCCCTTCCTTCGGCAAATAGCTCTTTCTCCGGAACCAATCCTCCATCGCCGCTTTCAATTCCTCGACAGGAACGTGGGTCCCGATCTCCATCACTCCATCGGCAACGGGAAGGGTGTTGTCAAAGACGCTGGCGTTGGTGAAATTGCGCATGGCAAAACTGTCCAGCCACTTCAGCGGGCAGGGCAGGCGCCGTCCGTTCTGTTCGTACTCCACGCGGATCCTGCGGGCAAACATCAGAGCAATTTAACCACAGATTTCAAATCACCCAAGCCCACGTGGGGACGGCCGCCCTCGGCTGTCCGGCGGAGCGAAGCTCCGCTATCTTCGCGTATACAGACGAACCTGTCGAGCTGCGCTCGACTGAACAGCCGTGGGCGGCTGTCCCCACGTGGCCCTCGGCTGTCAACGCAAAGTAGAAAGTTCCGCTTCTTAGCAAGATAGAAAGTTCCGCCTTTGAAGCCAGGATGGGGGAGCGCGAGGGGCAAGGGATGGCGTTTGAATCCCTTGCCCCTCGCCATCGCTAGCGAAGCCCTGGCGCTCGCGGTGGAGAATCTCTCACCGCCTGCCAGATCGGTCGACCGCGAAGATGGGCGAAGCTTTCTCTCCATCGTTGACGGCCATCCAGACGCCGCTGTTGGGCTCGCGCTTTCTCCTCCGCCGATCTCATCAGGGTAACGCCGCCTTGGACAGATCGCTTAGCCAGCGTCCGTGATGGGGTCTCACAGGGTTCCAGGGCCAGCACGCGGTTTCGCCAATGCATCCACCTGCTTCCATCGCGCCGGCGCTCCAGTTGTACCCGGGCTCCCCCCTAGGCCCGCCGTAATCTGTTGGCGCTGGATTCGATAGATCACGCCCTCCCAACGAACCGTGTAATCCGCGGTCACGGTTCGGCTCATCCGTATGCTCAACACCGAATCCAGATTCATTCCCTTGGGCACCCTACGATGGGCGTCGCCCGCCAGTTGCGGCGGGTGACGAAAGCGCTCATTCCAGAGAGGCAGAAATACTTGCTCCAGATACCCGTTCGCCGTCTCCACGTCCTGCGCTCCCACTCGTCGCAATCCTTTCACCAGCCGGTCCTGCGCCGTTTTGAACGAGCGCTCAATCCGTCCCTTGGCTTGCGGCGAATGGGCCGCGATCCACTCAATGTTCAGCTCCTTGAGCGCCCGTCCGATCTGGCTCTGCTGCTGCTCCGGAGCATCCCGGTGATGGATGCCGCGGGGCGCGATCTGAAATAAGCTGGCCTTGTCGGTGTACACCGCTAGCGGCCGCCCATGCTGCTCTATATACCGTCGCAGTTGCCCCAGGTTCTCCTCCGTCGAATCATGTCGCACGAAGCGCGCGGTCAATTGCGAAGTGGCATCATCGATCATCGAGATCAGGTACAGCTTTTCCCCCCGACCTTCCAGCCAGTTGTGTTCACTGGTGTCCCACTGCACCAGCTCGCCACAACGCGCACGCCTGGGACGCCATAGGTGGGCACGCTCGATGCGGCTTCGCCGGGCTCGCCACAACTTGTCAGCCATTGCCGCAGCGTTTCCCGGTTCACCCGAATCCCATAGTCCTCCGCCAACTCTTCGGCCGCCAGCGTTGGTCCGTAGTCGTGCCACAACTTGGCCTGCCGTTTCTGCCGGAACAGCTCTAGCACTCGTCGTCTTACCGCCTCCGGCGTCTTCCGGTTCGAAGGCCGCCCCCGCAGCCGGTGTCGCAGGGCGCTGTCTCCCTCCTTCCGCAGCCGCTTCAGCAATGTCCGCACCCAGCGCACGCTAAGCCCCAACTCCACCCCGGCCTGCTTCTGGGTAATGTGCCGTTTCCTGACCTCGTGTAGCACCTTCAACCGGTCCCGCTCTTTTGCTGACATCCACAGCTCCTCTTGGTGTTCCGCCATGACCCATCAAAGCGGAACTTTCTATCTTGCTCAAAGAGGAACTTCTCACGTTGCGGCTACACACGTGGCCCTCGGCTGTCGGTAGCAAGTTAAAATGTCCGGTTTTAGTAGCACGTGAAATGTCCGGTTTCAAAGTTGTGCCCTCGCCGTTTGGGTTGGGTTGGTTTTGGGGATGGGGTTGCAGGGGAAGGGGACGGTTCCCCTTCCCCTGCTCGTCTCGGTAGAAGCTTTGGCGGGCAGGGGTGTCCCGGCGCTGTCATAGCGACCCAGGCAATGCGGTCCGTGGGTGAGACTCAAGGTTCCATTCAGGTGTTGGTGCACGATCACCTGGCAACCCGCCAGCGTCGCCCGCCAGCGCACCCGCTCGATCTGCAAGCTCAGATTCTGAAAGCTCACCGTGTTGTCGCGGTTGACGCTGCGTTGGAACTGCAGCGAGAAGATCCGTTCCAGATCACGACTCCGACAGGGCACAAAGGCGTTTCCACGCTGCGCCGGGCCGACCTGAAAACGGCGATTGAACTCGGCGATGTAAGCTTCCCGCAGAAACCGGTTCGCCGCCTCCAGGGTCCCAAGCTGGCGCAGCCGCAACTCCTGCGGCAAGCGGCCCTGCCAGGTCGAGAAGCTGCGCTCGCTGCGCCCCCGCGCTTCCGGCGAGTAGGCCGGAATCATCTGCACCCCCAACTCGTGCAACGCCCGTCCCACCTGTGTACGGCGATGGTAGTCGACCTTGCCGCCCACCTTCGGGGTCAGCCAGAAATGGCTTCCCCGATCGCTGTACAGCGCGCAGAACACGCCTTTGCGCTCGATCACCTCTTGCCATCCCGCCATTACCGTCGCCGTCGATTCCTCCTCCACCAGTTGGGCGTAGTAAATCTCGCTGGTGGCATCGTCCAGAATCACGATCAGGTCATACCAGCGTTCGTCCTGAAACCACTGGTGGCGGCTGCCGTCGATGTGCAACAGCATCCCCGGCAACGGTCGCCGGGCGCGCCGTTTGCGATGCGCCCCGCGCTTGCGTCCACGCGCCACCAAGCCCGCTCCCTGCAGCGCCTGCTTCACCCAGGTGTAGCTCAACTCGATGCCGTGCTCAGCTCCCAGCTTCTCGTGGAAGTGCTGCACGTTCAGATCGAAATACTTCTCCCGGTAGAGCGCCAACACTTTCTCCACCGTCGCCATCGGCACCCGCCGGGTCGACGGCTTGCCCCGCCGCCGGTCGAACAACCCCTTGTAGCCCTCCGCCTCGTAGCGCTCCCGCCAGCGCCGCATATGCCGGTCGCTGATGCCCAGAATCTCCGCCGCCTGCCACCACGTGATCTTCTTCGCCATCGCCTGTAACATCACGTCCTGTACTTTCATCGCCCGCTCCATCGCGGCCTTCGGGTAAGAATCCATGCTGGCCATGGTCTCCCACCCTCGCCGCCCGCTAAGCGGACATCTCATGTGCTATCTCAACCGGACATATCATGTGCTACCGACAGGCACGTGGCACCTGGCGTGTTGAACCACATTGAAAGTGTCCCCTTGAGACCACATTAGAAGTGTCCCCTTTAGAGTTCCTCCGACGAGGAGGAACCGCGATTGGGGAGAACGGGATTGAGCAAGAAAGAGTTGAGCCGAGTGGAAGTGATGGGGCGGGTGAAGGCGCACAGTCTGCGATTGTGCGAGGCGGCGGAGATGCTGGGGTTGAGTTATCGGCAGAGCAAGCGGATCTGGGCGCGGTACCGGGTGGGCGGAGCGAAGGCGCTGCAGCATGGCAACTGTGGGCGGGTATCGAACCGGGCTTACACGGCGGAGTTTCGAGCTGCAGTACTGAAACAGGTCCAGGCCCGGTATGAGGATTTTGGCCCGACGTTGGCTTGTGAGCATCTGGCCAGCGATGACGGACTTGCCGTGCATGCTGAGACCCTGCGGCGCTGGCTGAAAGAGGCCGGCCTGTGGCAAAGGCAGCGGCGGCGGAAACCGTATCGCCAGCGGCGGGAAGCCAAGGCGCATTTTGGCGAACTGGTGCAGATGGACGGAAGCTTTCACCAATGGCTGGAGGAACGCGGACCGCGCGGCTGCCTGATGCACATGGTCGACGATGCCACGACGAAAGCGCTGGGCTGGTTCACGGCGGAGGAGTCGATCTGGGCGGCGGTGGCAGTGTTGCGGCGCTGGATCGAGCGCTACGGGGTGCCACAAGCGCTGTACACGGACTGGAAGAACGTCTATGTGCGCCCACCGAATGCCCAAGAGCGCATGCGCGGAGAGCCGGCAGTGACGCAGTTTGGGCGCATGTGCGCGAAGCTGGGCATCGAGATCATCGCCGCCAGTTCGCCGCAAGCCAAAGGGCGAGTGGAGCGGGCGCACGGCACGCATCAGGATCGGCTGGTGAAGAAACTGCGCCTGGCTGGAATCGCCAACTACGACCAAGCCAATGCCTATCTGGACCAGCACTACCTCGCCGAACACAACCGGCGATACGCGCACGCCGCGGCGGCGGCAGCCGATTATCACCGGCGACGCCCGACGGCGCGGCAACTGGACGAAGTCTTCTGGCTGGAGGAAGAACGCGTGGTCAGCGAGGACTGGATGGTGCGCTACCAGAACCGACTGCTGCAACTGGAACGGCCGAGCCGACCCAGGGTACCGGCGAAGAGTCGGGTGCTGGTGCGGGAAAACCGAGCCGGGGAAGTGGCGATTCACTATCGCGATCACTGTCTGGTGTTCCGCGAATGGAAGGCGGCTTCTAAACCGCTGAGCGAGGGAAGGGGCGTTGCCCCTTCCCCCGCGCCCCCATCCCCGAAACCCAAATCCTGCATTCCGGCGCCTGATCATCCGTGGAGAAGAAATCGATATCAGCAAATGAAAACGCCGATCTTTTCTGCGGCTTGGTGAACCTACAACTAGGGGACATTTCTATTGTGGCCAAGACGGGGACATTTCTAATGTGGTATGACAACACGTGGCCCTCGGCTGTTGAACCACATTGAAAGTGTCCCCTTGAGACCACATTAGAAGTGTCCCCTTTAGAGTTCCTCCGACGAGGAGGAACCGCGATTGGGGAGAACGGGATTGAGCAAGAAAGAGTTGAGCCGAGTGGAAGTGATGGGGCGGGTGAAGGCGCACAGTCTGCGATTGTGCGAGGCGGCGGAGATGCTGGGGTTGAGTTATCGGCAGAGCAAGCGGATCTGGGCGCGGTACCGGGTGGGCGGAGCGAAGGCGCTGCAGCATGGCAACTGTGGGCGGGTATCGAACCGGGCTTACACGGCGGAGTTTCGAGCTGCAGTACTGAAACAGGTCCAGGCCCGGTATGAGGATTTTGGCCCGACGTTGGCTTGTGAGCATCTGGCCAGCGATGACGGACTTGCCGTGCATGCTGAGACCCTGCGGCGCTGGCTGAAAGAGGCCGGCCTGTGGCAAAGGCAGCGGCGGCGGAAACCGTATCGCCAGCGGCGGGAAGCCAAGGCGCATTTTGGCGAACTGGTGCAGATGGACGGAAGCTTTCACCAATGGCTGGAGGAACGCGGACCGCGCGGCTGCCTGATGCACATGGTCGACGATGCCACGACGAAAGCGCTGGGCTGGTTCACGGCGGAGGAGTCGATCTGGGCGGCGGTGGCAGTGTTGCGGCGCTGGATCGAGCGCTACGGGGTGCCACAAGCGCTGTACACGGACTGGAAGAACGTCTATGTGCGCCCACCGAATGCCCAAGAGCGCATGCGCGGAGAGCCGGCAGTGACGCAGTTTGGGCGCATGTGCGCGAAGCTGGGCATCGAGATCATCGCCGCCAGTTCGCCGCAAGCCAAAGGGCGAGTGGAGCGGGCGCACGGCACGCATCAGGATCGGCTGGTGAAGAAACTGCGCCTGGCTGGAATCGCCAACTACGACCAAGCCAATGCCTATCTGGACCAGCACTACCTCGCCGAACACAACCGGCGATACGCGCACGCCGCGGCGGCGGCAGCCGATTATCACCGGCGACGCCCGACGGCGCGGCAACTGGACGAAGTCTTCTGGCTGGAGGAAGAACGCGTGGTCAGCGAGGACTGGATGGTGCGCTACCAGAACCGACTGCTGCAACTGGAACGGCCGAGCCGACCCAGGGTACCGGCGAAGAGTCGGGTGCTGGTGCGGGAAAACCGAGCCGGGGAAGTGGCGATTCACTATCGCGATCACTGTCTGGTGTTCCGCGAATGGAAGGCGGCTTCTAAACCGCTGAGCGAGGGAAGGGGCGTTGCCCCTTCCCCCGCGCCCCCATCCCCGAAACCCAAATCCTGCATTCCGGCGCCTGATCATCCGTGGAGAAGAAATCGATATCAGCAAATGAAAACGCCGATCTTTTCTGCGGCTTGGTGAACCTACAACTAGGGGACATTTCTATTGTGGCCAAGACGGGGACATTTCTAATGTGGTATGACAACACGTGGCCCTCGGCTTGACAGGCGACCCTGCCCGGCATACGCTTCCGCGGCTGCATCTGGAGGCACCTATGTTCGCTGGCGGCGGTTTGATTTACATCATTCTGGTGGGACTGGTCGCGGGCTGGGCTGCGGGCAAGATCATGAAAGGCGCGGGTTACGGTGTAATCACCGACATACTGCTCGGGATCGCCGGCGCCATCTTCGGCAACTGGGTGCTCCGCGTGCTGGGCATCTACACCAGCGGCGGCCTGATTCCCAGCATCCTGGTTGCGATTCTCGGCGCGGTGCTGCTAGTGGTGATCGTGCGGGCATTGAAGCGGGCTTAGCAAGGACTGTCGAGCTGCGCTCCAGCGGGTCAGAAAATCAACGGCGTCGGACAGGAGTGTCCGACCCACACATTCAAGTGGAACTATCCGTCTACTCCGGTCTTCCTGGGCCGATCTGCACCAGGTCAGTCGCGTTTGGTTGCCGGGAAGGTAGCGCATGCCAGCGCGCCGGCATCACCGAGCCCGAACGCAAGCGATTCATCAGCGAACCCACTGCAGTCGAACCCCGGACGAGATGTCCGATGCTAAGCGGGCCCACCAGCTTGCGCTGCTGCACATGATGCAGTCCGCTTGAAACCACGCAGCCGCACTGGCTGCAATCCGGCGTGCCCCCGAAGATGCAGGGCTCGACCCGCGTCGTCAGGTCAGCCGAGAAGTTCGTGGACATTTTGGAGAACAAACACTCCTGCGGATTCTTCGGCGGCTCGAGAATCGCCTCCGCGATCCCCGGATTCATCAGCAGTTTTGGATATGCTTCGCGCAGGCCCGGCAATTCCTCCGCCACCCGCTGCCGCTCTTCCAGCGTGAGCATTTCTGGCGTCTGCTCGCCCTGCTGCGGACTGTAAATGCTCACCCAGATGCGCTTCACCTCTGGCCGCGCCTGCCAGAACGCCAGATATTCCTCCAGATACCCGGCGCGCTTCATCATCGGTCCAGTGATGGTCCAGTGAATATTCACCTCGCGGCCCTGGATATTTTCCAGGATGCGTTCGTACGTGGCCGGCTTGCGCCGCGGATCATGGTGCTCGGGCAGTCCGTCGATCGAAACCGCAACCCGGTTCCTCTGGAGTCCCATCCATTCCATCGGAATGGGAATGATTCCGCTGGTCACCACCATGCTGAAAATATTCTGCCGGCTGAGTTCAGGCAGAATGCGGCTGAGTTCGCGATGCCGGATCATGGGTTCACCGCCCACCAGGGAAACATGCAACGGCCGGTGCTTCTTTACCAGCCCCAGGACGCCCTCCACCAGAGCATCGCCGCGCAGGTCCGAAAGTTCGGTCAACTTCTTCTCGCCGCCCAAATGGGAGTCGCCATAGGCATAACATCCCGGACAGCTCAGCGGACATTCACGGGTGATTTCGATCGAAAGCATGGGGGCACGGCCGCTCAGGATGCTTCCCCAGGCGGCAAACAGTTCTCCGACGGTCATTCCAGGACGCGATTGCGACATAGGATTAGCTTTCAAAAATGTGACCTGCTTGGGCTTTTTGACTTAGATGCGCGACGCACCTGAATCGCCGAAGAAAAGAAAGGTTATGAGGAACGTAAGGAAGAGATTTCTTCTTGCCCTTGGCAAGGAACCAACGCCGGCAACAGGCGGCGGAAGATAAACCTAACTCGTACAGTTCATTAGCGGTCTTTGCCAGCTCTCTGCGGCGCCCGGAAGTCTTCCGGTGGCAAGCAATTCATCCCCATCTCTGGCAAAATGGAGGGTACGATAACGCACATCGCAGAACCTTGCGCCTGCTTCCGTTTCCCTGTTCAGGATGGCTATGAAAACTGCACGATCGCGCGGTCCGCTCACGCGCAACATACATCTCGTTAAATGGGTTGAGAAAACTGCCGAACTGACCAAGCCCAGGGACATCCACTGGGTGGATGGCTCGCAGGCGGAATATGACAAACTCTGCCGCGAGATGGTGGCCAGGGGATCCTTCACTAAGCTGAATGAGGACTCGTGGCCGGGATGTTTCCTGGCCCGCTCCGATCCCAGCGATGTGGCCCGGGTCGAAGACCGCACCTTCATCTGTTCCCTGTCGAAGGACAACGCCGGTCCCACCAACAACTGGGAAAATCCCTACACCATGCGCCGCAAGTTGAAGGAAAAGTTCAACGGCGCCATGCAGGGACGCACGATGTACGTCCTCCCTTTCAGCATGGGCCCGGTGGGTGGGCCGATGTCGCAGATCGGGGTAGAGCTTACCGATTCCCCTTATGTGGTCGTGAACATGCGCATCATGGCCCGCATCGGGATCGACGTTTTCAAGGAAATCGACAAAGACGAACAGCGCGTTGTGCCCTGCATCCACAGCGTGGGCGCGCCGCTGGCTCCCGGTCAGAAGGATGTTCCGTGGCCCTGCAACCTGGAAAAATACATTGTCCACTTCCCCGAGACCCGCGAAATCTGGTCGTACGGCTCGGGCTACGGTGGCAACGCGCTGCTAGGCAAGAAGTGCTTTGCGCTGCGGATCGCCTCCAACATCGCGCGCGATGAAGGCTGGATGGCGGAGCACATGCTCATCCTCGGAGTGGAGGATCCCCACGGGAAAAAGACCTACGTGGCGGCGGCTTTCCCCAGTTCCTGCGGCAAGACAAATTTCGCCATGATGGTGCCACCCGCCGGGCTTAAGGGCTGGAAGCTTTGGACGGTGGGAGACGACATCGCGTGGATCAAACCCGATGCCCAGGGTTGTTTGCGCGCCATCAATCCTGAGGCCGGGTTCTTTGGCGTAGCGCCGGGAACATCGCAGAACACCAATCCCAACGCCATGGCCACGCTCTCCCGCAACACCATCTTCACCAACGTAGCCCTCACTCCGGAAGGCGGCGTCTGGTGGGAGGGCATGACGGATGAGCCTCCCGCGGAGTTGCTGGACTGGCAAGGGCATCAGTGGACGCCGGAGATCGCGAAGAAAACCGGGGCCAAAGCGGCGCATCCCAATGCGCGTTTTACCGCTCCGGCCTCGCAGTGCCCCACCATCGACGCCGCTTGGGAAGATCCCACCGGGGTCCCTATCAGCGCGATTATTTTCGGCGGCCGCCGCGGTGCCACCATTCCCCTCATCTACCAGGCCTTCAACTGGAGCGCCGGGGTGTACGTCGGCGCCACCATGGGATCGGAGATGACCGCCGCCGCCGCGGGAGAAATCGGTAAAGTCCGCCGCGACCCCATGGCCATGCTCCCTTTCTGCGGCTATCACATGGGCGATTACTTTCGCCACTGGATCAAGATGCAGCGCTCGCTCAGCCGCACGCCGCGCATCTTCCATGTGAACTGGTTCAGAAAAGACGCCGACGGAAAATTCATCTGGCCCGGCTTCCGTGACAACATGCGCGTACTGAAATGGATTGTGGACCGCGTTCACGGCCGCTCTCAAGGCAAGGAAACGCCCATCGGCTGGACCCCCCACTACGAAGACATCGAGTGGAAGGGGCTGGACTTCCCCAAGGAAAAATTCGAGAAATTACAGATCGTGGACCGGGCGGCGTGGAAGTCCGAAGTGATCGGGCACGAGGAGCTGTTCATCCTGCTGCACGCCCACCTGCCCCCGGAAATGATCTATGAGAGAGAACTGCTGATCTGCCGGCTGTAACTTAGAAATGGAGGGCGGGCGTCTCGCCCGTCGGCACGAAGAGACGGGCGGGGACGCCCGTCCTCCATCCACCTAAGCTACGGGCTGTCCTTCCGGCACATTCACCACGGCCTGCAGGTGCTTCAGCGTATCGTCCAGGGTCAAGGAATACATTTCCCGGCCCACGCCTTCACCCGATTCCAGCGCAGTCTTCAAATAGTGCCCGGCAATTTCCACCGCCAACTGGTCTGTGATCACCTTGCCGGTACGCTCTTTGTATTCCACCCAGGCAGGATGCGGCAGCGCGACCCAGACCGGACGCCCGTCCACCAGAAACTTGATATCGACGGCGTCGGCATGGCGCGTGGCAATGGCGACAATGAGCGCCTGATAGATGCAGTGCACTTTGCTTTTGGTCCAGCGATCAACCGCCTGAAAGTCCTGATACATAACTGCAAAAACTATATCTGACCTGATTAGCGCGGGCAAATCGGGTTCTAGCGCCGGTATCTTGCCGGCTGTCGCGGTGGGCGTCCCGCCCACCGTCGTGGAGACAGAATGCAGCGGCAATGATGTGGGCGGGTGCGTCCCGCTCGCGCTCCGAATACGCGAGCCGGGAAAACCTGCTGGGGCAAGATGCCCCCGCGACAGCCGGCGGGACGCCGGCGCTACCTGGCTCTGCGTGGCGCAAACATGCCCTATGATGAATAATCATTGATCGATTCCCATGAAGAACCTAGGCATCCTCCTCTCCGGACGCGGCTCGAACTTCGAAGCCATCGCCGGCAACGTCGCAGCGGGCAAAATTGCGGACGCCCGCATCGCCGTTGTCATCTCTAACAAACCCGATGCCGGCGGCCTGCAGGTCGCAAGGCGCATGGGCCTCGAAGGCGTGGTCATCGCGTCGAAGGGCAAACCGCGCGAAGAACACGATCGCGAAGTCGTGGCCATGCTGCAAGAACACAGAGTCGATCTGGTTTGTCTCGCGGGATACATGCGCCTGCTCTCGCCCTGGTTCGTACAACAGTTCCCGCGTCGTATCCTGAATATTCATCCGTCGCTGCTGCCCGCATTCCCCGGGCTTGAGGCGCAGGAACAAGCCTTCGCCTACGGTGTGAAGGTAACCGGCTGCACTGTGCACTTCGTGGATGAGGAACTGGATCACGGAGCCATCATCGTGCAGAAGACTGTCCAGGTGCTCGACACCGACGACGAGCACACGCTGGCGGCGCGGATTCTCGAGCAGGAGCACGTGGCATATTCGGAAGCGATCAATGTTGTGCTCGCAGGAGGCTACGAGATCGTGGGCCGAAGGCTGCAGCGACGAACCACGTAGGGCGGACGCCCTCGTCCGCCCAGCCGAGCGCAGCTCGGCAGCCTTCGCCCGCTTCCCAACCTCAAAACATGACGAGCTGCGCTCGTCCACCCGGACGGGGGCGTCCGGGCCTACGTGGGCTGTGGTGGACCCTGATGCCGCTATAATCTTTACCCTATGCCCACCTTCCCTCCGGTTGAGGAACAACTCGCTTACCTGAAAAAGGGCTCCGCTGAAATCGTGAAGGAGTCCGAGCTTCGCGCCAAGCTGGAGAAGTCTCTTGCTTCCGGCAAGCCGCTGCGGGTCAAGGCGGGGTTTGATCCTACCGCGCCCGATCTCCATCTCGGCCACACTGTGCTCTTGCGCAAGCTCAAACACTTTCAAGACCTCGGCCACACTGTCATCTTTCTGATTGGCGATTTCACCGGCATGATTGGCGATCCCACCGGACGCTCCGCCACCCGTCCGCCGCTCAGTCCAGAAGAAATCATGCGCAACGCCAAGACCTACATGGCGCAGGTCTTCAAGATTCTCTCGCAGGCTAAGACCGAGACCCGTTTCAACAGCGAGTGGTTCGACAAGCTCAAGTCTGCCGACTGGATCCGCCTTACCGCCAAGTTCACCGTCTCGCAGATGCTCGAGCGCGAAGACTTCCACAAGCGTTTCAAGGAAGAGAAACCCATTGCCATGCACGAACTCCTGTACCCGCTGGCCCAGGGATACGATTCGGTTGCGCTCCAGGCCGACGTCGAACTGGGCGGCACCGACCAGAAATTCAATCTGCTGGTGGGGCGTGAAATGCAGCGCGCCTACGGCCAGGAGTCGCAGGTGGTGCTGACCACGCCCATCATCGAAGGCCTCGACGGCGTGCAGAAGATGTCGAAGTCGCTAGGTAACGCTATCGGCATCCAGGAACCGCCGCTCGAAATGTACGGCAAGGTGATGTCCATCTCGGACCCGATGATGTGGCGCTACTACGAGCTACTCACGGATGTGCAGCTTCCGGAAATTGAGAAGATGAAGCGCGAGTCGCATCCCATGGAGGCCAAGAAAGACCTGGCCCGGCGGATTGTGACCGACTTTCACTCGGCCGATGCGGCGGCGAAAGCAGCAGAGGACTGGGCAAAGCAGTTCCAGCAAGATGAAATCCCCAAGGATGTCGAAGAGGTCGAGGCAGCGGTGGAAGTAACCGCGGAAGGGCTGGTAAGGATAGACAAGCTCCTCGCGCGCGTAGGCCTTGCGGACTCGGTCAGTGACGCAGTGCGGAAACTCAAGCAGAAAGCTGTGAAGGTGAACGGCGAAGTTAAGACCGATTCCGTCGTTTCGTTGGATCTCAAGCAACCAATCTTGTTGCAGGTGGGAAGAAAAATTAAGAAAGTTCGCGTCACCCGTTAGGATGGGGACAAAGTCCATCGAAACGAACCCGTCATCCTGAGCGGAGCAAACCGATTCGCTTGCGACTCGGTTTGTGGAGTCGAAGGACCCCTACCCTTTCTGAGCACTCTCGGAACATAGGATGCTAGCCGGTCGAACCGCAGGCATTTTGCGCCAGGTAAGGGGTCCTTCGACTGCGTGGCGGCTTCGCGAAGCGAAGCCGCTACTCCGCTCAGGATGACAATCGCGACCGAAGTGTAGAGCCCTCGTCGCACGAGCGAGGACGCTCCCGTCCACACTGGACGGCGCCTTACGGCAGCAAGCCAAACACGCCCACGCTGTTCGTCGTCCCCACGAAGACTTTGCCATTCACGACCGTGGGAGTGATGAACTTGTTGCCGGACCCGAACTGATCGCGGCTGCCGCTGGCCTGGTTGCTGTTGTATAGCTCATGCAAGTTGCTGGCGTCGTAGGCGTGCAGCACGGCTGGGCTGCCATTTTGCGCCGCCCACACAATGGCGTTACTGGTACCGTTTGCCGAAATGCTCGGAGTTGTTCCGGGATAGCCGAACGTGTTGCTGGATTGGAAAGCTGGACCGCTCCCGAACTGCGCATTGGTGATCTTGAAGGCTTTGATCGCGTCTCCCACCGCGCCGTAGTAGAGCGTTCCGTTGAAGTACGCGGGCATACTGAATACGCCGCCGCCCAACACGCCGGAAAGGTCCTGGTAAATATTGTTGCTGTTGGCGTTGAACTTGCCCATCGCGTCCCGGTTGACTACGTAGATGTGGCCGTCTTTACCGGCACCCACGGCCAGATGCCGCACGTTGCCGCCGCCATCGGTGAGATCGGGCAACACCAGCGCTCCGCCGGAGCCCAGATCGGCGTCGGAAGCGTTTTCCTGCTGTTGATTGCTCATCTCGAAGTAGTCCGCCACCGACAATCCGCCTGAGGTGGAAATCTTCAGAAAGGCATTGCCATAATTGCCGTTGCTGGGAAAACCGCTGGCATCCAGCGTGGTGCCAAAATCTCCATTGGCGTCGAGGAGATAGATATTTCCCGCGTTGTCGGCGGCCGGTCCGGTGTCCGCCATCCAGATGGCGCCTTCACTGCCGTTCGGAACCACATTAAGGACCGTGGTCTGGGTCAGCGTGGTCTGATCGTACCCCATGATCCAGCCGGTGTAGGGACGGATATCGCAGTGCGATGCCCAGGTGGTGTACACCACGCCATTCAGCAGCAGCAGCGCTGCCCGGTCTTTATATTGCGCGGGATCGAAGACTACCCGGCCATTGCTGCTGTTGTCTCCCGTTCCCGGGAAAGAAGCCTCAATCAATTTCGGTCCGCCGAACATCTCCGCGCCGGTCGTGATGTCGAGCGCGTGCAGACGCTGGAAGTAAGTGGACCCGGATTTTGACATGGCCACCACATAGATCACACCGTGCGGGCCCGCCTGGCGGTCGATCACAGGCGTGGCCGTGATTCCGATCTCCGGGTTGATCTGGTCGCAGTTTCGCGTGTCACTGGTGCTTTCCCCTGAGCCCAAGGTCGTAATCTTCCAGAACTGGGTGCCGGAATCTGGGTCAAAGGCATAGACGCTGCCATGTTCGGTTGCGACGTAAAGCACATTGTGTGTGCCGCCCGCGATATTCGCGAGTTTAGACAGGTACAGCGGCTGGGCGTCAACTTTTCCATCCACCGAAAGCGAGCGGAGTTTGCCGAAGGTGCTGGAGTTGACGTTGGCAACGGTCAGGGTTGTCTCTTTCAGGTTCTGTCCGGTACGGGCGATGTCGTTGTGATAAGTCACCACATCAGCCACGTTCGGAGGCGGCGGTGACGTATTGCCCCCGGTCAGGTTAGGTGTAATGCTCCCGCCGCAACTCGCCAAGATCACAACCACACTGACGGACAAGCACACCGCAAAGCAAGCGAACAAGCGCATACGTGGAGGACTCCTCAGGGAGCAACTGAGAATAGGGGCGCTGATTCTTGGCCAGGTCAAAGAAGTATGTCACCTCCGTCGCACAAACTCAAGAGGATGAGGGTGGTCTTACTTTCGCGTTTGGCTCACAATCCAAGTCGTCATGCTGAGATTGCGAAGCATCTGGCGTGAAGCACATGGGTGGCTCGGTCAAGCGCGGGCGCGGTGCACGCCAGGTCCTTCGGGACTGAAGTTCCTCAGGATGAACCCGAGTTTGAGAGGGACTGTTCCAAACTGAGTTCCTTCGACTTCCCCGCGTAATGTTTGTTAATCTCGGGCGGCGCAAATGCGAGTTGCCGCCATCATTGGGTTGGGTTCGTCAGCCAGCCATCTCCAGCCGTTCGCAGGCTGCTCCGATGCCGTCTGGCAGTTGGGAATGCCCGCCAATCCGAATGAAGCGGATGCCATTCTGGTCTTGGGCGGTGACGGCACGGTACACCGTCATCTGCCGCAACTGGTCAAGCTGGGGCTGCCGGTGCTGGTCGTACCCCACGGCAGCGGCAATGATTTTGCTCGAGCGCTGCATTTGCGCAGCGTGGGAGATGCACTGTCAGTGTGGCGACAGTTCGTTTCCGGCCGGGGCAGCGTGCGCCAGGTCGATTTGGGGGTCATCGCGCCGATCGTTCCGCGGGACGCGGGCGCGGCCCCCGCGCCACACCAGCCTGGAACTGGGCGCTACTTCGGTTGCATCGGCGGGGTGGGGCTTGATGTCGAGATTGCGCGCCGCGCCAACCGCCTTCCCCGCGCCCTGCGCCGGCGCGGCGGCTACCTGCTCAGCCTTCTGCCTGCCCTGTCCGGCTTCCAGCCGTTAGGGGTACGAGTGCAGGCCTCGCTCGGAGAAGCCCCTCTGAATACCAGGTACGCTGGACCCGCCATGGTAGTGGCCGTCGCCAACACGCCCACCTATGGTGGGGGCATCAGGATCGCGCCGGACGCCCGGCTCGACGATGGGAAACTGGAAGTCTGCGTAGTCGAGGCCATGCCAAAGGTGCGTCTGCTGCGGCTATTTCCGTCGGCCTTTGCCGGCCGTCATTTGACCTTCCCGGAGGTCAGGTATTTCCAGGCGGACCGGCTGCGCATCGAAACCGAAAAACCGTCCGAGGTTTACGCCGATGGCGAATACGTCTGTTCTACCCCGGTGGAGGTAAGCGTCGAGGGTGGCGCGCTGCGGGTGATCGCGCCTTGAAAGAGCGGCTGCGGCAACAGGGGGCAGCCGGGAGATCCGGTTCGACGCGAATAGAACACGGGTCACGGCCACTTTGCCCATAGAGAGCTCAGTGCCGCCGATGCGCGAGATAGCTTGAGAAAAAAGGCAAAGCCAGTTCGGAACGAGCGCGTTTACCGGGTCGCGTCTTCGATGGCCTTCATGTCGTCAGCCGACAGCGAAATCTCAGCAGCCTTCATGTTCTCTTCCAGATGCGTCACTGACGACGTCCCCGGAATCGGCAACATCACCGGACTGCGGTGCAACAGCCACGCCAGTGAAAGCTGCGAGACTGTGGATCCATACCGCTTCGCCACCTGATCCAATTTGCCGCCCGGTTTTGCCAGCTTGCCGGCCGCCACGGGGAACCAGGGAATGAAGGCCAGGCCGTGTTTCTCGCAATATTGCAGCACATCTTCATGTTGCCGGTCGCCCACGTTATATCGATTCTGCACGCTCACGATTTTGATCACTTTACGCGCCCGATCAATCTCCTTCGGCTTCACCTCGCTCAATCCGACGTGCCGGATCTTGCCTTGACTCTGCAGCTTGGCAATCGCTCCCAGCGACTCTTCCACCGCAACTTTGGGGTCAATCCGGTGCAACTGCCAGAGATCGATCACATCGGTCTTGAGATAACGCAAACTCATCTCTACCTGTTGCACCAGGTACTCGGGCCGGCCTAACTCGATCCACTTGTCTGGCCCCTGCCGGGTAAAGCCGGCTTTGGTCGCAACCACCAGCCCTTTGGGAAAAGGCGCAAGCGCTTCGCCAATTAACGGTTCGCTGACCGCCGGTCCGTAGCTGTCCGCGGTGTCGATGAAGTTCACGCCCAGTTCCACCGCGCGCCTGAGAACGCGCCTGGCCTCACTTCGGTCCTTCGGCTCTCCCCAAACGCCGTTGCCCGTCAGCCGCATTGCTCCATACCCAAGGCGGTTGACTTCAAGATCGCCGCCAATTTTGAAGGTCTTTGCTGGTGCACTCATGCGTTCCTCGCGGTCGAATCGATATCTCTACTCAGCGCTATGTTGTCGTCGCCGTATTATGGATGCCATTTCCATGCAATCGGTTCTTAAACCATCAATGAAATGATGGGAGGTCAGGCCGAAAGCTGGAACGCTCATTCATAGGGTTCTCGTGGGGCTGAAGCACGAGACGGGGGGAGGAGGACGGACCGGGAGCAACCGCCCATCTAGAAACTGGTAACTAGACACCGGAAACTACAAACCAATCACTCCCGCACCAGCTCCACTCGCCGGTTGCGAGCGCGTCCGGCCAGCGTGTCATTGGGCTCTTTGGGACGGGTGGCACCAAAACCTTTCGGTGTGAGGCGGCCAGCGGCAATGTGATAGCGGGTCACCAGCGCCAGCTTTACGGCCTCGGCGCGGCGTTGGGAAAGGTCCAGGTTGTATTCATCGCCGCCGATATTGTCCGTGTGGCCTTCCACCCGCAGCTTCCATGCCGGATTGTGGTTGAGCGCGTCCGCAATCTCACGCAGCACCGGCTCGGATTCAGGTTTGATCTTGTCGCTGGCAAAGTCGAAGTAGATGCCGTAAACCTCGGCCTGGCCGGTTTGCTTCAACTCCTGTTCGATGTGCTGGCCACCGGCCCCGCCAGCCCCGCTGCCCGCACCCGCACCAGCGGCCCCGCTGGATGAAGCGGCCGCCGAAGCAGCAGCCGGCGGAGGAGGATAAGAAATCTTTACCACCTGCAGCGTGTCGCTGCCCGCCAGCTTCCAGGCCAGCACCAGCGGGTTGGCAAGATCATCGAGAAAGTAAAAATCGTTCAGGCCGTCGTCCGTGTTGCACTGCGCATGCACCGCCGGAAGCGAGATCCGCCGGTCGTTCAGCAACACCGGAAACGAAGCCAGCCCGCTTCCTGCCCGCTTCAGGGTGCACTCCGCTTTGCCCATGTTGGCCAGATCCTTGGCCCCCTGCGGCGCGCCGGCAGCGCCACCGCCCGCCAGTTGCCCCAGCGCCCCCAGCAATGAACCCGCCATTCCTTTCAGGCCGCCAATGCGAAAGCTGAATTCTGTTTCTCCTTTGCCCTTGAGCTCGGCCAGCACCTCCCGCGAAACGCTGATGGCAGTGGTACCGGGCATGACTTCGGGCTGGTTGGAGCCGAACCACTCCATGTAATCGTGCGCGCTTTGCAGGTCCTGGGTGCGGACGGTGCGGGATGCGGTGACCGACCCGCCGGACTTCGGCTTCTGCTCACCGGTTGCTTTCTGCAGCCCTTCCAGAGGGTTGGCGACGTTGTCGGCGCGGTAGGAAAGGCTCACGCCGGTCGGGGACACCTGTTGAATGCGCTTGATGGATTCGTAGTCGCCGCCATACTGAGCGATGGCCGTCACCACCGTGAGTCCGGGCCGTACTGGAACCTGGTTTCCGGATTCACCTTCAGAGGAGGGCGTCCAGGCCGGGAAAGAGAGCGGGGCTGAACTGGAGGATGCACCGCCCTCGGAAGAACCCTTCGACCCTCCCGAGGCGCCCTTTGACCCGACGCCCAGCGCTCCCGCCAGCTTGTTCAGGTCGTTCGATTTGTAAGCAGAACGAATTTCATCGGCTTTCTTCTTGGCGCGGTAGCCGATATAAGCACAACTGCCCATGACGGCCAGAACGATGAGCAGGATGAAAACCAGGCAGCCTACAAGGTACTTCGTCAGGGCGCTGCTGCCCTGCGCGGCGGGTTGGACCACTGGCTGCGGAGTGGGTGCCAGAGGAACTGGAGGCCCGACGGCAGGTTGCATCGGAGGCGGGGGAACGGAAGACTGGGCCAGGCGGGCGCCGCACTTGTCGCAGAAATTGCCTGCGCCAACCGGCGATCCGCACTGTCCACAAAACGGCATAAAGGATTCAATGCTCCACGCTGCTGCATACAGCCAACCTCAGGCTAAAGCGCGGCAGGCTTTCAGTCGCCGAGCGGCACGAGTGAACTCGTGCCCTTCCCATTTTCAGAGAGAGTAGCCGCAACTACAAGCGTCCGGCGATCTTGCTGGCCATCTTTTTGGCCGCGTCCGCGCTCACTCCTGACTCCCGCAGGTCGATGTTCACCATCACGTCGCCCTTGCGCATCATGAGAGCCGAGTTTCCCGGTGCAAGATAGGTTTCATCGCCGATGCCTTCCACGGTGGTGAAAGTCTCCATACCGGAAATATGTTTCATAGCGCCGTGCGCGATCCCCATGGTGATGCCGCCATTCTCCCAGGTGTATTCGACATCGAAATGCTGCCCGTTGCCGTAGGAATATTCGCAAGCTGCGGTGCCGCGCTGCTCCACCGACTGGACCGGCTGGCCCAGGGCATCCGCGGCCTCGCTGGTGGTCAACATGGCACAAGGCTGCCGCTTGCCGGTGTAGGGCCTGGCGTTCGTATGCATCGATTCTGAGAACTCGTGGGTCTTCTGCTTGACCCGGTAGGCGATGTAAGCACAGCTGCCCGCCACCACCAGGATCAGGAACATGAAAAAAGCCAGAACGCCGATGATGATCTTCACCGCCGTGCTGCTGCCCTTCGCGGCTGGAGCAGCAGGCGCCGGAGACATCACCGTTCCCACCGGCGCGGCTGGTGCGGCCGGAGCGGCCGGCTGAGTCGCGCCGCACTTGGTACAGAATTTCGCTCCATTGGCCAGCGGGTTTCCACAGCTTACGCAGAATGCAGCCATTTCGATTGCCTCCCTTAGGGTCTCGCCGCTCCACTACACATCGCAGGATTTCGTGGGCGGTATCACGATGATTTTTTCCTGATGAAAAATGTCCTTCGAAACTTTGCCTTTGTCCTTGCCCAGGATGGTGGCATTCGCGCCTACCTGGATTGTCGTGATCAGCCGCGCCTTCTGGCAGGGTATGAGCGAGCCCGCTCCCGCCGCAATGGTTGAGGTGGTAATGATCACCTGCGCGTAGGCCGCGCCCGTAGTTTTCAATTTATCGGACACCACCTGCTGGATCTTGCTGCCGAACGGGGTCTTCTTCAATAGATTCAAGGCGGCGTCGGCCAGGCCGGGCGGGGCGAATTTCTTGACCACCTGGAAGACAGTGTCCGTGCCCAGTTTTAATTCGATCCGCGGCATGGCGACGGCGGCCACGAAACCGACCGGCGCGATCGGCGAAAGCGAGAAGTTGTCCACGATGGACCCTTCCGCGTTGCCCTGGCCCTCCTGGTTCACGTTTCCCTGATCTATGCTGAACCCCTGCACCCCGTTGTAGGCCACATTGAAGCGGCCACGGGCAACTTCCTTCCCGCCGGTGAACGCGGGATGAAGGAGCAGCGCCTCACTGACTTCGAGCGAAAACGGAAGCCCTCCGATGGGCAGAGGAATGCTGAAGGAAGAAGGCAGCTTGATCCTCTGCTCGTTGGCCTCGACTCCGGCCTCGTCTTTGGCCGCTTCCCAGCCGAAGTTCACCTGGCCATTCAGGTTCTTGTTCTGATAGTCGAAATATTTGAGCTGGCTGTCCTTGATCATGATGGTGGCAGCCGTCTCGAAATTCTGCACATAACCCGAACCCGTCACCTTGACCACCAGGCCGTTGTATTTACGCGAGACGTCCAGGTCGAGGTTCAGCTTGTCGGGCAGGGGCGAGGCCTTGACCGTGTAAGCCCAGCCATCGTCTTCGCCGGAGAGACTGAGTCCGCCGCCGTCGGCGTACACCGTGCCATGAAGTCCTCCCAGCACCTGGTCGAGGCCGGCTGGTGGCGTTTCCGGGGTAATTTCGGCGCGCGTAGCGGCGAAATTCACCGGCGCGCTCCACTTGATGTTGGCGTCCTTCAGGGCCTCCAGCAGCGGCGCGTCTTCGGTGACCACCACCAGATTATTTTCCTGGCGGGTGGCGACATCGACCTTCCGCATCGCAACCCCGGGCACAAACAGGATGCTGCCCTCATGCAGCTTCGCAGCTGCATCGTCGGAGGGATCGAATACAAAGGTCGTGTTGTCGCTGCTGATGCTGCGGATGGACTTGATAAACGCCGCCTGCTCCATTTTCACGACTTTGTCGGTGAAGGTGGCCTGAAACGTGTTCCCCGGTTTTGCGCTGAGGTCAGGCGCCAGGTTGAGCGCGCTGACGGAGCTCGGACGAGACGAACTCTGCTGGGATGACTCCGGCCCTGGTTTCTGGCGCGAGCAGGTAGCGAACAGAAATACCAACCCCAGCAGGACCAGCAACCGAGCCGACTTCCAGCCACGATTCATGAGCCTTCCCTTGGGGCGCCTGGGGCAAAGCCAGTAGGGGCGCAATGTTACGAAGCCTTTGTGCGTGCGTCAAGGGGCATTCGGAAGCCAGTTTCCAGTCTGTGGTTTCTAGTTTCCAGAATTGCGTATTGGGGATGTTCAAACGTCACAGACAAGTCTCTGTTTCTAGTGTCCAGTTTCTGCAGGGGGTGACGATACCATGGGATGCTCGTATCGAGAATTGATGGTTTGGCAAAAGGCCACAGCAATGGTTACTGAAATCTATCGTGCTACGCGAAGTTTCCCGAGGGAGGAAATGTTCGGGCTAACCAGCCAGTTGAGACGATCAGCGGTATCGGCCGCCAGCAAATATCGCCAAAGGACAAGGCAGATTGTCGAAGGGAGAGTTTAGGCAGTTTCTCGGGCAGGCGCGAGGCTCGCTGATTCGAGATGGAGACCCAAATTGTGATAGCGGGGAACTTGGGCTTTCTGAACCCCAAAACGGTCGCAGAGTTGATTGACCGCTCAGGGGAAGTAAGCCGCCTTCTGCATGGACTCACCAAATCCCTCCAACCGGTCGAGCCCAAGTCAAGAAACAGTTAAGGACGAGTCTTCGGTCTCCAGAAACTAGAAACCCGAAACCGGAAACTGTCCCAGGTGCTAAACTTATCGGTCTGTATGGCTGAAAATGGACGTTCGCGCACATTTCTGTGGATCGTGATCGGGGGAGGAGCCTTCTTCCTCTTCGTGCTGGCCGTGTTTACGCTGGTTTATCTCGCTCTCCATGCCGGAGGGGAGAACGCCTCGTTCCGCGCCAGTTTTGGAGACAAGATCGGCGTGGTCGAACTGGAAGGCGTCATTCTTGATCCCGGCACCGTGGTGCGGCAGATCAAGAAGTTCGGCGACGACGATTCCATCAAGGCCATCATTATCCACGTCAATTCGCCAGGTGGCGGCGTGGCGGCCTCGGAAGAGATTTATCGTGCGGTCAAACGCGTCCGTGACGAAAAGAAAAAGCGCATCGTGGCCTCCATTGAAACCGTGGGCGCCAGCGGCGCTTATTACGTTTCTTCCGCCACCAACAAGATCTATGCCGACAACGGCAGCGTAGTGGGATCGATCGGCGTCATTACCGAGTGGGTCAACTACGGCGACCTGCTGCGCTGGGCCAAGCTGAAGCCGGAAGTGCTGACGGTCGGGGAATACAAGAGCACCGGCGATCCCACCCGTGATATGACCCCCAAGGAACGCGCCTACCTGCAGTCCTTGATCGATAACATGTATGGCCAGTTCGTCAAAGCCGTAGCCGATGGCCGCCACGCCAAGGTGGACGACATCAAGGCCGTAGCTGATGGCCGGGTGTGGACTGGCGAGCAAGCTCTATCCATGCACATGATCGATCAGATCGCCGACTTCGACGCCGCGGTGGACGACACCGCCAAGGCGGTCGGCATCACCGGCAAGCCCGTCCTGGTGCACCCCGAGAAGGACCGCAAGACCGTGCTCGACCTGCTGTTCGGGGACGTCTCCCAGTGGCTGCCTACCCAGGAAAAGCTGTTAGACCAGCACACCGGGTTCTACTATTTGTGGAAGTAGAAGCTAGCCGTGGTCAGACGGGAAGGCCTGGATTTTTTGAGGTGGAGCAGCGCTTCAGCGCTGCATGAAAGCTCCCTTTCCGGTTTGGCTTGGGCCGCTGAGTTACCTCAGCGGGCTAAGAACCGGGGCACGGCATTAACTGTTGAAGGCTGGCTTCACCCTTCGACGCAAACTGCCACCGGAAAAGCCTCTTGCATAAAACCCCTGAAATTTGAGAAGTTTATAGAGGATTGCGGCCCCTAATAATGTCGCCATCCCGTATAATCCAGACGGATTGAGGAGCGTATGACAAAAGCTGATCTGATCGACGAAGTCTCCAAACTGGCGGAATTGACGCGCAAAGACAGTGAAGTGATCGTGGAGACCATCTTTGACAGTATCGTGCGCTCGCTCCGCGTGGGCGACAAGATCGAAATTCGCGGCTTTGGCAGCTTCCGCACCCGCCAACGCAAACCCCGCGTCGGCCGCAACCCAAAGACCGGCGAACGGGTCGAAGTTCCGGCCAAGAAGATTCCGTTCTTCAAGCCCAGCAAAGAGTTGAAAGATTTGGTCAACACCGGTGGAGGGCATGCCGCAGCGCCGCCGACACCTCCAGCACCGCCGACTCCGGCTCCGGCATAGGACGGCCCGAATGAACCAAGTGGGGACGGCCGGCTCGGCCGTCCGGCCGAGGGCTCGGCTACCCCGGCACAATCTCAACAATTTCTCCTGAAACTTTGCCGTCTTGCACCTTTAGCCGCCCGATCGTCACCGGCAACCGAAATCGCCTGGGCCCAGCGCTTCCGGGATTGAAATAAAGCACACCGTTCTTCTTTTCCTGCTTGGCCACATGAGGGAGTGTTCGACCCACACGGCCCACTCATAGCCCCGGACTCTTTTGCTCAACCAGCCCTTTGATCTTCGCCACAAACTCTTCGGCCGGCATGTCTTCGGTCTTCTCTTTGCCACGAGTGCGGACGTTTACCTTGCCGGCCTCCGCTTCCTTGTCGCCCACCACCAGCAGAAACGGCACCTTCTGCATGGCGTGCTCGCGGATCTTGGCGTTCATCTTTTCGTTCCGCGCATCCACATGCACGCGCACGCCAACTGCTTTGAGCTGATCAGCAACTTTGTTGGCATAGTCGCCATGGCGCTCGGAAATCGGAATCATCACCGCCTGCACCGGAGACAGCCAGACCGGAAACGCGCCGGCATAGTGCTCAATCAGCACGCCAAAGAAGCGCTCCACGGATCCGTACAAGGCCCGGTGTACCATCACCGGCTGCTTGCGCGATCCGTCTTCGGCGACGTATTCCAGGCCGAAGCGCTGCGGCAGGTTGAAATCAAACTGCACCGTGGAAAGCTGCCACAGACGCCCAATGGCGTCCACCAGCTTGATGTCGATCTTCGGCCCGTAAAATGCCGCCTCGCCGGGGATGGTCGTGTACTCGATGTTCAGTTCCTTGAGAACCTTCTCGAGCGAATGCGTCGCCGAGTTCCACTGCTCGTCGCTGCCCACGAAATTTCTGCGGTCGGCCGGGTTCCAGGTGGAAAGCTCGGTCTGAAACTGGTCGAAGCCGAAATCTTTGAGCACATCGCGGGCGAACTCGACGCAATCCGCGATCTCTTTTTCGATCTGCTCCGGCGTGCAGAAAATGTGGGCGTCGTCCTGAGTGAAGCCGCGCACCCGCAGCAGGCCGTGCATTACTCCCGAACGCTCGTAGCGATACACCGTGCCCAGCTCGCCCAGGCGCACCGGCAAGTCGCGATACGACTTCAGCGAGTCTTTATAAATCAGGATATGGAACGGGCAGTTCATGGGCTTCATACGGTATTCGGCGTCGTCGAGTTCCATGACGTCGAACATGTTTTGCGCGTAATAGCCTTCGTGTCCCGAGGTCTGCCACAACTGCCGCCGCGCCACATGCGGCGTATAGACCAGCGCATAGCCCCGCTTCAGGTACTCGGAGCGCATCCAGTCCTCCATCTCCTTGCGGATGATTCCGCCCTTGGGGTGCCAGAAAATCAGCCCTGGCCCGGCCAATTCCTGGATGGAAAACAGGTCGAACTGCTGCCCCAGCACCCGATGATCGCGCTTCTTGGCCTCTTCCTGTTTGTTCAGAAAGTCGTCGAGGTCTTTCTTCGAGAAGAACGACGTTCCGTAAATGCGCTGCAGCTGCGGGTTCTTCTCGTCGCCCAGCCAGTACGCGCCGGCAATGTTCAGCAGCTTGAACGCTTTGATCTTCCCGGTCGAAGGGATGTGCGGGCCGCGGCAGAAATCCAGAAACTTGCCGGTCTTGTAGATTGAAATCTTTTCATCGGGCTTGGTGAACTGCTCGATGAAGTGGCACTTCATGAAGTCGCCTTCACCCTTGAACTTGGCGAGCCCCTCGTTGCGCGGCAGAAATTCCCGCGCGTAGGGAATGTCCTGCTGCACCAGTTCCTGCATTTTCTTCTCGATCTTCTGCAGGTCCTCGGGCGTGAAAGGCGTGGGACGATAGAAATCGTAGAAGAAGCCCGTGTCAGTCGGCGGCCCGTGACCCAGCTTGGTCTCGGGAAATAATTCCAGTACAGCCGCCGCCAGCAGGTGTGCCGACGAATGCCGGTAAACTTCCAGCGCCTC
Organism: Terriglobia bacterium; assembly: GCA_963758435.1. GTDB lineage: Bacteria > Acidobacteriota > Terriglobia > Terriglobales > Acidobacteriaceae > JAIQFF01. The sequence goes on from CAVWVN010000005.1 coordinate 85,909, forward strand.
AGGATCGCGATCCGTCAGCAAACGAAGGTCGGTGTCTTTCTCCAGCGGGCGGGTAACGTCGATAAGATCTCCGTTAGTTTTGGCCACCAGCGTGGCATCGGCCAGCCGCTGGCCAATCGATTTCGCGATATCGAGCGCGCTCGTCCCCTTCGGGACTTCTTTCACGGACCCGTCGGGAAGCTTGACATGAATGCTGTCTGCCATAGGTTAAGTTCGAAGTGGAATGTTTTCAGTTTATTGCAGGGTGCGAGGTGGGTCAAACCCGTGTCGGCACGATAGGAATATCGCAGAGGGAACCACCAAAGGGGGGACCGCCCGTTTGGGAGTATCCACACAACCCGCAATCGTGGTACTTATTCTCATATGGCTGCACCCGCCGCAATCAGTCAACAGAAAATCAATTCTCAATTGAGGGACGTGAAATACAGCCTCTATCTGGGCAACTGCTTGGAATGGATGGATTCGCGTTCCGCTAATTCCGTTCAGGCGATTGTGACCGACCCGCCTTATGGACTCAAGGAGTACACAGCCCCCGAAAAAGACAAGCTGCGCAAGGGAAAGGGTGGGGTTTGGCGAATTCCGCCTTCGTTTGATGGTTGTATTCGCAGTCCTCTCCCACGCTTCACCATCCTGTCAGATGATGAACGCGACAACCTGAGGCGATTCTTCGTAGAATTTGCCCGCCATGCTTGGCGGATTCTGGTGCCGGGGGCACCTCTTCATTGCAACGAACCCATTGCTCTCCCATCTGGTCTATCTGCCCCTCATGGAGGGCAACTTTGAAAAACGAGGCGAGGTCATTCGCCTTGTACGGACGCTTCGCGGCGGAGACAGGCCCAAGAACGCGCACGAAGAGTTTTCTGAAGTGACGGTCATGCCAAGATCAGCGTGGGAGCCTTGGGGACTGTTCAGAAAGCCCTGTGAAAGTCGAGTACAGGACAATCTGCGGAAGTGGAAGACTGGGGGCCTTCGTCGTATCTCACAAGACGCTCCTTTCTCAGACGTGATCCCGTCCTCCCCAACACGGCCCGAGGAACGCTCCCTCAGCCCCCATCCCTCGCTGAAGCCGCAATCCTTTATGCGACAGATTGTCCGGGCGGCTCTTCCCTTGGGCGTTGGAGTGATCCTCGATCCCTTCATGGGCGGCGGTTCGACTATTGCAGCTGCAATCTCGGTCGGCTATGAAAGCATCGGAGTTGAAATAGATCCAGCGTTCTTCAAGATCGCGGCCAAGGCGATACCTAGACTCGCCGACTTCGCTGGAAACGGCAAAGGCAATAACGAGAACGGCACTCGCGAGGGGACTATGCAGCATACCCTTGCGCTAACACGCTAATCGTGAGATTTTGCTGTTGCCATGCCTGTCGATGCAGACGGCTTTGACCGGTCGGTTGCACTGTCTCCTGAGCTCAAGATTGCGCACATTCGCGAAGCCATCGAGCACGTCGAGGACAAGACGTCCGAATTGATTGACATCTACTTCGAACAAGCGAACGTTTTTAGTGGAATTGTGGGTATTCTTGGTATTCAAGCTCTTCACGCCCTCAGCCCGTATAAGAAACACAAACATCCCGACGTGGCCCAGCAGCGTTTTCCCTGATCTCTCATTGCGAGGAAGACTCAATCCACCTCCGCAACAAGCATTGGAATCGAAAGGTTCAACGCGCTCTTGGGCCCTGCAGTCGCACTACAATCATCCAGGTTGGTACATCGTGTGGCGTTATGCAGTCGACCAAACGAAGCGCTTAAAACCCGGCAAGATTGCGGCCATCTGGCGAGTGGACATCCCCTTTCTCCGCCAGGAAGACTGGAAGTATGAAGGAAGCAAGGCTGCCGAAGGCCGTGGCGGCCACACTCACACGTTTGGAATAAAGTTTCAGTCGAAGATCTTACGGGAATGCATCGTTTACCAAAATCCTCGGGTTGCTATTCGACAGGGTGGACCAGTCCTCGCGAACTTGGATGACTGACTACTTCCCCACCACCATCTTCCCCTTCTCATCTTTCACAACATAGGCCCAGGGCAATTTCGCATCGTGGGTAAACATGGTGAGCCACCTTTCCGGCAGGGCGTGTGCGTAATAACGCTTGCGGCTTTCGATGGTCTCGAGCGGGTACAAGTCATAGGACATCACCCAGTTCAGGTCCAGATGCGCGCTGGTCGGAATCAGGTCGGAGATATAACAGGCCGTCTGCCCGCCGCTCTGTACCAGAATCGCCTGCATGGCGCGCGTGTGCCCGGGATAGACACGAACAGATATGCCGGGAACAATTTCCGCGTCGCCGCGCAGTAGCGTCATCTGTCCGCTTTCGACCAGCGGATCGTAATTCTCCGTGATGTAGCTGACTCCGTCGCGCTGATTTTCGTGGGCGTGTTTCCACTCGCCTTCCTGCACGTAATACTTCGCCTTGGGGAACGTGGCGGCAATCTTGTCGCCCTGGCGGACAGTGTTCCAGCCGCAATGATCGAAATGCAGATGGCTATTGATAACGATGTCCACGTCTTCCGGCGCGATTCCCGCCTCGGCTAGTTTGCCGAGTAACTCCGCGGGCTGGCCGTAGATCCTCACCATTCTGTCAGAGAGCTTGTTACCCACGCCGGTTTCGATCAGCACGGTTTGCGATCCGGTACGGATGACCACTGAATTCAATCCCAGGGGGACGAGGTTGTTGCCATCGGGCTTTACTTTGCGCTCCCAGAGGCTGCGGGGGACGACACCGAACATGCCTCCACCGTCGAGGTGATAGGTCCCGTCAGAGATGGCGGTAAGTTCGAAGTTACCCAACGTGATTCGTTGCATCGAGAATGGCCTCGCTGAAAGCCTATCACCGCTTGCGTAGGGGCGGACGCCCTCGTCCGCCCGGCCCGAGCAGAGCTCGGCATTCTCCTCAACCGCTAGACACAAAATCCCTCCGCTTCGCTCGCTGCCCTTCGCTCCGGTCGGGATCACAGGGCAGAGGGTTTCGGCTCCCCCCAAGAACCGCGTGGGGACAGCCGCCCTCGGCAGTCCAGCGGAGTGCAGCTCCGCTTCCCTGATTTCTACCAAGAACCTGGGCGAACTTCTGCTCGCCCAGACAGCCCGGGTGCGGCTGTTCCCACGTGGGCTGTGATAGTGCCCATGCTAAAATTACAGCAGACCAATGCTTGCAGACGTGCAGCACCTCATGGAGCTACAGCAGGCGGACCGCGAAATCCTCCGCCTGAATCAGGAAGTCGCCGCCCTGCCCAAACGCGTGGCCGCCATCGAAGAAAAGCTGGCCGGGACCAAAGCTGGCCTGGAACGGGCCAAGGCCGCCGTCAAAGCCGACGAGGCAACGAGGCGAAAATACGAAAGCGCCATTCAGGACCAACAGGGCAAAATCTCCAAGTATCGCGACCAGTCTCTCGCCGTAAAAACCAACGAGCAATACAAGGCTTTGCTGCACGAAATCCAGTTTGCCGAGCAGGACATCAAGGCCAACGAGGACAAGATTCTGGAGTTGATGCTCAACGCCGACGCCCGCGACAAGGACGTGAAAGCCGCCGAGCTCGAATTGAAAGCCGAGATGGTGGAGATCGAAAAAGAAAAAGCCGCAGCCCGCGAGCGCACCGCCGAAGACGAAAAATTGCTGGCCGAGTGGAATGCCAAGCGCGACCAGGCCCGCGCCGGCGTGAACGAAGATTTGCTGCGCCAGTACGAACGCGTTACTAAATTCCGCGGCTCCGGGATCGCTGAAGTTCGCGACCAGAAATGCATGGGGTGCCAGGTCATGCTGCGCCCCCAGACTTACAACGAAGTGCGCAGCGGACAAATCGTAGTCTGCGAATCCTGCCAGCGCGTTCTGTACTTCGATCCCGCCACGGGAGTGGCCGTGGAAAAGCCCAGCCTCACGGCCAAGCGCCGGGCCAGGCCGAAAACCCACGTGGATAAAGCCTGGTTTTATCGGGCCGAGTATCTGGACCTGGGCGAAGTTTTCTTCGCCTTTTTGAACACCGATGGCAGCGCCAGCCGCCGCATATATGACGCCCATACCGGCAGGATCATTGGCGACATCCAACACCAGCCGGGCGATTTCAGCGCGGTTTTCGCCGACGATATCAAGGCCGCCGTGCGCCTCCACACCACGCTCGACCTGCAACAGCTTGTAGAGTGGGCATCAGAACTGCCCATGACCGAACTCGACGAACTGCACGCCGACCTGAAAAAAGCGCGCGAAGCTCCGCTCGAGGCCCCGCCGTCAGAGCACCCAGCCGCCAGCTAGTTGGTTGTGTGGGTTGGACACTCCCTTCGACTTCGCTCAGGGCAGGCTCTGTCCGACGCCTTTGACTCTGCGTTTGCAACGTGTCGTGGATCGAGGCCTCGCACCAGATCCGCAGGATCAAAAGGAAGAGCAAGGTCATAAGACAAGTCAAAAAAGCAAAATCAAATGCGGCGGACAACCCGCCCCACACGGGCCGGGGTAAGATCATGTGATGCTGCCCAAGCCAGCCGCTTCATCCCTTCCTGTAGTGAAGATCTCCCGCCGGGGCGCCAAACGTTTGCAGGACGGCCACGTGTGGGTCTACCGCTCAGACATTGTTTCCGCCGACGGGGTTGCGCCGGGCGCGGCTGCAGGCGTCACCGACGAGCGTGGAAAATTCCTGGGGACGGCCCTCTACAGTAGCGCTTCCCAAATCGCCATCCGCATGATCTCGCCCCAGCCCATGGATGACCTCAGCGGCCTGCTGCGGGAACGTATCCAGGACGCAATCAGCTATCGCGAGCGCGTGGTCCGCGACACGGACGCTTACCGCGTGATCTTCAGCGAAGCCGATTTTCTTCCCGGTCTGATTGTGGACCGCTACAACGACCTGCTTTCCGTCCAGGCCCTGACCCAGGCCATGGACGCGGAGCCAGTCCGCAACCTGATTGTTTCTGAACTCAACCAGCGCCTCAAGCCCGCCGCCATTGCCGAACGGGTCGATCCCCGAATCCGCGGACTGGAACAGTTGCCGGCGCGGCCATCGGGCCTGGTCCAGGGCGAAAAGACCAGCACAGTTTTCACTATGAATGGAGTGCGCTTTCACTATGCGGCCCTGGAAGGCCAGAAAACCGGCTCATTCCTCGACCAGCGCGAGAACTACGCTGCCGCCGCGCGCTATGCTCAAGGGGAAGCTCTGGATGTCTTCTGCTACCAGGGTGGCTTTGCCTTGCACCTGGCCCAGTCCTGCTCCAAGGTCACCGGCGTGGACAGTTCCCGTCCCGCGCTCGAGGTGGCCGACCGTAACGCAGCCCTCAATGGCCCCGACATCGAATGGATCGAAGCCAACGCCTTCGACCTGTTGCGCGACTACGCCGATGCTGGACGCCGCTACGACACCATCGTCCTCGATCCTCCCGCCTTCGCCAAGAGCAAGGCCAACCTGGAGACTGCCCTGCGCGGCTACAAAGAACTCAACTTGCGCGCGCTCAAGATGCTGCGTCCCGGCGGCATCCTGGTTACCTGCTGCTGCTCCTACCACGTCAGCCCAGCCCAGTACCTGCAAGTCGTGGGAGATTCGGCCTGGGATGTCCACAGAAATCTTCGCATCGTGGAAAACCGCGGACAAGCCAAGGACCATCCCATTCTCTTGAACGTACCCGAAACGGAATATCTCAAGTGCATCATAGCCAACGTAAGTAACTGAAAATACAATCAATAATATTGATTGACAACAATACACTCACATTTTATTATGGGTTAACACTAAATGCATACAAGGCGGCGATAAGTGGCCTTGCAACCTTTTAAAATCTCTTGAGGAGGAACTTATGACTGTATTAACCCGTTGGGACCCCTACCGCGAGTTCAGCAGCGTGCAGGATCGCCTGAATCGCTTGTTCAATGCCTCGTTCAACGAGGGCAAGGACGAATCCCTGATCACCTCGAGCTTCGCGCCGGCAGTTGACGTGTATGAAGATGAGCACAACGTGACGCTGAAGTTCGAAGTCCCGGGCATTGACGAGAAGGACATTGACGTCCGCATCGAGAACAACACTCTGACCGTACACGGCGAGCGCAAGCTGGAAAAGGACGAGAAAGAAGAGAACTACCGTCGCATCGAGCGGCAGTATGGCAGCTTCACTCGCACCTTCAACCTGCCGAACACCGTGGACACGGACAGTGTTTCCGCTAACTACGAAAAAGGCGTGCTGAAAGTGAAGCTGGCCAAGAAGGCCGAAGCCAAACCCAAGCAGATCAAAGTCCACGTTGGCGGCGAAAAGACCTTGGAGGGCAAGGGCCCGAGCAAGGCCGCGTAATCTGGTTCGATGAATGACGGGCGTCCGCGCCCGTCATCTCCGTTCGCCGGATTACTTGACGGGAGGCGGACAACAGACCGTCTCCCGTTTTCATTTTGTGCCATCCAGCTTTTGGCACTCAGCATTTGCCTTGTCAGTCTAAGATTGCTGTTCTCTGAGGAGTTTGCCATGGCAATTCGTTGGGAAAAACTTACGGTGAAGGCGCAGGAGGCTGTGCAGCGGGGCAACGACCTAGCCTCCGAACACGGCAATCCTGAACTGTTGCCCCTGCACCTGCTAGCGGCGCTGCTGGAGGACAAAGAAGGAATTGTGCAGCCGGTGCTGGAGAAGATCGGCATCGGCCCGCAAGCCGTCCTGAATGAGACTTACGGCGAGATCGAGCGCCTGCCTAAAGTTTCTGGCGGCGGAGCTGCCCAGGCTACGCTTTCCAAGTCCGCCAACGACCTCCTGGACCGCGCCTTCAAGGAAGCCGCCAACTTCAAGGATGAATATGTTTCCACCGAGCATCTGCTGTTGGCCATCACCCAGCTGAAGCGCGACCCCAGCCAGGAAATCATCGCCCGGCAGGGCGCCACTTACGATGCCATTCTCAAGGCCCTGACCTCAGTGCGCGGATCCCAGAAAGTGACGGACCAGAATCCTGAAGCCAAGTACCAGGCGCTGGAGCGTTACGCCCGCGACCTGACCGAACAGGCAAGGAGGGGAAAACTCGATCCCGTCATCGGCCGCGATGAGGAAATTCGCCGGGTGGTGCAGGTGCTGTCCCGCCGCACCAAGAACAACCCGGTGCTGATCGGGGAGCCCGGCGTGGGCAAGACCGCCATCGTCGAAGGCCTGGCCCAGCGCATCATCTCCGGCGACGTGCCCGAGGCCCTGAAGAACAAGCGCGTGGTAGCTCTCGATCTGGGCGCCATGCTGGCCGGGGCGAAGTTTCGCGGCGAGTTTGAAGATCGGCTCAAGGCGGTGCTGAAGGAAATCGAAGACTCGCAGGGGAAAATCATCCTCTTCATTGACGAACTTCACACCCTGGTGGGAGCAGGCGCGGCGGAAGGCGCGATTGACGCGTCCAATATGCTCAAACCGGCGCTGGCCCGGGGTGAGCTGCGCGCCGTCGGCGCCACCACGCTCAACGAGTATCGCAAGTACATCGAAAAAGATACCGCGCTCGAACGCCGCTTCCAGATTGTGTTCGTCGGCGAACCCAATGTGGAAGACACCATCGCAATTCTGCGCGGGCTCAAGGAGCGCTACGAAGTGCATCACGGGGTGCGCATCAAAGACTCCGCCATCGTGGCCGCAGCCACCTTATCGCACCGCTATATTTCAGACCGCTTTCTGCCCGACAAAGCCATCGACCTGATTGACGAGGCCGCAGCCTCCCTGCGCATCCAGATCGACTCCATGCCCACCGAAATCGACCAGTTGGAGCGCCGCGCCACGCAGCTTGAAATCGAGAAGCAGGCGCTCAAGAAGGAAAGTGATCCCAACTCCAAAGAGCGGCTGGCGGTGATCGAGAAAGAGCTGGCTGAGCTACGGGAAAAGTCCAACGCGCTGAAGGCCAACTGGAAGCAGGAAAAGGACCTGATTGCCCGCACCCGCACCCTGAAGGAAAAGATCGAGCAGCTCAAGATCGAAGAGCAGGCAGAAGAGCGCAAGGGAAATTTGCAACGCGTCGCGGAAATACGTTATGGACTGCTGGTGCAGGCGGAAGAGGAACTGAAGAAGCTGACTGCACAGATAGATGGGACTTCTCAGGGCACGCCGGCGGGTGGGGGCGCCCGCCCCACCCGGATGTTGAAAGAAGAGGTGGACGAAGAAGACGTCGCCCGCATCGTTTCCAAGTGGACTGGCATTCCGGTCTCGAAGATGCTCGAAGGCGAGGTCAAGAAGCTGGTCAACATGGAAGAGCGTCTGCGGCACCGCGTGGTGGGACAGGATGCAGCCCTTGAGCGCGTGGCCAATGCCATTCGCCGTTCCCGCGCGGGCTTGAGCGATCCCAAGCGGCCCATCGGGTCGTTCATTTTCCTGGGACCGACGGGCGTGGGCAAGACCGAACTCGCCCGCGCTCTGGCCGAGTTTCTATTTGACGATGAGCACTCCATGGTGCGCATCGACATGTCAGAATATATGGAGAAACACGCGGTCTCAAGGCTGATTGGCGCGCCTCCCGGCTATGTAGGCTACGAAGAGGGTGGGCAACTCACCGAGCAGGTGCGGCGGCGCCCTTACGCCGTAGTGTTGTTCGACGAAATCGAGAAGGCGCATCCCGACGTCTTCAACGTCCTGCTGCAAATGATGGACGATGGCCGCCTGACTGATGGCCGAGGCCGCACCGTGGATTTCCGCAACACGGTCATCATCATGACTTCGAACATCGGCTCTGCCTTCCTGCAATCCGAGGGCATGCGCTCCGAGCAGGAGTTCGACGAGGCTTCGAAACAGGTGATGAATGCTTTGCATGGGCACTTCAAGCCCGAATTCCTGAACCGGGTGGACGACATCATCGTCTTCCGTCCGCTGGGCAAGGAGCAGCTGGTGAAAATCATCGAACTGCGTCTGGAAGACGTTCGCCGCCTGCTGGCCGACCGCAAGATTTCGCTCGAACTGACGGACGCAGCCAAAGACCTGCTGTTCACCGAGGGCTTCGATCCAAACTTCGGGGCGCGTCCGCTGAAGCGGGCCATTCAAAAGCTGGTGCAGGACCCGCTGGCCCTGAAGATCCTGGACGGCGAAGTGCTGCACGGCGATCACGTCGTCGTGGACGCCGACAAGAAAGCCGGGAAGATGGTATTTGAAGTCAGCAAGCGGGTAGGGGAAAAAGAGCCGGCCAAAGCGAAGCGGTAACCAAGAACCACGTGGGGACAGCCGCCCTCGGCTGTCCGGCGGAGCAAAGCTCCGCTTTCAATGGGCGCAACAACCGTCGAGCTGCGCTCGACCGGTCGGACGAGGGCGTCCGCCCCTACGTGGTTCTTGCTGATTGCCCAATTTCCCTTTTCGCCTTACCATCCAGTGAGTGGCTACCGCCAAAAACATTCCCGATCTCAAGCAGCGAATCGTCTCGGCGGCGCCGGTCGAGGACGATTCCTCTTTTGAGTTGAAGCTGCGGCCGCAGCGGCTGGCGGAATTCATCGGACAGCCCAAGGTCAAGGAAAACCTGGCCGTCGCCATCGAGGCCGCCAAATCACGTGGCGAGGCACTGGACCACGTTCTGCTTTACGGTCCGCCCGGGCTGGGCAAGACTACGCTTGCCACCATCATTGCCAACGAACTCGCGGTCCCCTTTCAGCAGACTTCCGGGCCGACCTTGCAAATCAAGGGCGATCTCACCGCCATCCTGACCAATGTCCGGGACAAACAGGTCCTCTTCATCGACGAAGTGCACCGGCTCCAGCCGGCGCTCGAGGAAATCCTGTACTCGGCGCTCGAAGACTACAAACTGGACATCATGATCGGGCAGGGGCCGTCGGCCCGCACCCACACCATGGATGTGAAGCCGTTCACCTTCATTGGCGCCACTACCCGCGCCGGGCTGCTGTCCTCACCCCTGCGGTCGCGTTTCGGCATCGTGCTCCGGCTGGAGTTTTATACCCACGAGGACTTACGCATCATCGTGGAGCGTTCGGCGGAGATTCTGGCCATCGGGATCGACCACGCTGGTGCGCTCGAAATCGCCAGCCGCTCCCGCGGAACTCCGCGCATCGCCAACCGTTTGTTGCGCCGGGTGCGCGACTACGCCCAGGTGCGGGGAGGGGGAAAGATCGATTTACCGACCGCGCAGGCTGCCCTGCAGATGCTGGAAGTTGATCGTCACGGCTTCGATGAAGTGGACCGCAAGCTGCTGCTCACCATCATCGAGAAATATCAGGGTGGACCGGTAGGCGTGAACACGCTGGCCGCGGCCCTGGCCGAGGAGCAGGACGCGATTGAAGAAATCTACGAGCCGTTCCTGATCCAGATAGGTTTCCTGAACCGCACCCCGCGCGGGCGCGTAGCGACACAATTAGCTTACGAACATTTCGGGATCACGCCCAGCCGTAAACAGAGTTCGCTATTCTAGTCGTCAGTCGTCGGTCGTCAGTCTTCAGGAAAACCAGATCCTGCTGACGACTGCACCGACGACTGACGACTGACTTCCTATGATTGCCCATCTGCGCGGAAAGTTGCTGGCCAAGCATCCCAACCAGGCCATCGTTGAGACCGGGGGCGTCGGATACGACGTCACCATCAGCGTTCCTACATTTTCCGAGTTGCCCGGGGTCGGCGGCGAGGTTGCGCTCCACATCCACACTCATGTGCGGGAAGACGCGCTTGCGCTCTACGGATTTCTGCGTTCCAGCGAGAAGGTCCTGTTTGAAAAGCTGATCACGGTCAGCGGCATCGGGCCCAAGCTTGCCATCACCATCCTGAGCGGCATGGCGGCTGAAGAGATGGTCAACGCAATACGCGGCAACGACATCGCAAGGCTCACCCGAATTCCCGGAATCGGCAAGAAGACGGCCGAGCGCATGGTGCTGGAGCTGAGAGACAAACTGCCCCCCGAAAAGCACGGAGAGATTGCAGCCGCGCCCGCGCTGAGCGCGGTAGAAGAAGACGTGCTCTCGGCCCTGGTGAACCTGGGGTACCAGCGCACGGCAGCGGAAAAGGCGTTGGCTTCGGTCTCCAAGACTGGCCAGTTCGATACCATATTCCGCGCAGCCCTGGCTGCCCTCTCCAAATAACGAAAGCTGTCCGCGGAGATTTACTTTCCGATGCAGAACCTGCTGAAAATCAGGTTGAGGATGTCGTCGTTGGTGGTGGCCCCCGTGATCTCATCGAGCGGCCGCAGCGCGCTGTAAAGATCAAGCAGGGCCATCTCGTGCGGGACCTTACTCCGCACCGCGTTCACGGCGGCATCAAGTCCAGCCAGTGATTCACCCACCAGGCCCTGATGCCGGGTGTTGGTAAGCAAGCCAGTTTCGCGGCTGCCGTCGAATTCTCCGCCTGCCAGTCGCAGGATCTCAGTGCGCAGCTCAGGAATGCCTTCGCCGGTCAGGGCCGAAACACGAACTCGCGGCAACTGCGAACCGGGAACCTGGAACTGCCAACTGGTCTTGTCCGATTTGTTTTCCACCAGAATGGCGGTCCGCTGCTCGACCAGTGCAAGCAACCGAAAATCTTCGGCCCCGGCCGGTTCAGAAGAATCCAGCACTACCAGCACCAGGTCGGCGTCGGCCAGGGCTTCCATAGATTTGCGGATGCCGATGTCTTCAGCTTCGTCCAGGGCACGACGAATACCAGCGGTATCCACCAGCTTCAGGGGAATTCCGGCAAGCGCAACCGTTTCCGTCACCAAATCGCGAGTAGTTCCGGGAGTGGCGGTGACGATGGCGCGGTCGCTTTCGACCAGGCGATTAAACAGGCTCGATTTGCCTACGTTGGGCCGGCCCACAATAGCGAGTGTCAGTCCCTCGTGGACCAGCTTGCCATACGCGAAAGAGGCGGCCAGTTGTCCCAGCGGGACTCGGATCGCAGCGATGTGATCGAGGATTTGTTGCGCGGGAAGGACCGAGACGTCATCCTCGGCAAAGTCGATGCCGGCTTCGAGCACAGCAATCAGCTCCACCAATTTCTGTTTGATGGGCTGCAGCTGGCGAGAGAGTGCGCCGTCAAGCTGCTGGGCTGCGACCTTTGCCTGATAAAGCGTTTGCGACTCGATCAGGTCGCGGACAGCTTCAGCCTGGGTAAGATCGATGCGGCCATTGAGAAACGCGCGCATGGTGAACTCGCCGGGCTCTGCGAGTCGTGCTCCCCGGGCCAGCGCCAGTTCGACTACGTGGCGCAGAACCACGGGCGAGCCGTGAGCTGAGATTTCGATGATGTCGTCGGTCGTGTAGGAATGAGGCGCGGCAAAGTAAGTGACAACAACTTCGTCGATGCGCCGAGTGTGTGTGTGAGTGTGTGGAGCGGGCGCCCCCGCCCGCTTCTTTTGTTCTTCTGCCTCTGAGCCGTTGCCCGATTCCAAGCGGACGTGGGTGCCCGCCACACAGGGTTCGATAAGCTCTCCGAACACCACCCTTCCAGGCTCAAGTTCGTGCTTCATGCGCAGCATGGGTCCAGCAATAGTGCGAGCCTCATGCCCGGCGATGCGCACCACACCGATGCCGCCACGGCCGGACGGTGTGGCGATGGCGACGATGGTGTCGTCAAGGTTCACGGGAAGATTGTAGCGGGTGAAGGCAGGGGTCCGCGGGAACCAGGTGGCCGAGCGTTGCTCGGTATGGACGGGTCAGAGACCCGTTCCCGCGCGGCACCTAATCAGGGCAAGGTCTTCCGCGGAGGCTTGCCTGCGGCCGGCTTGTAATTCTCCGGATACACGACCACGTAGCGGCGCAGGCCTTCGCCTTCGCTTTGTGTGCGCAGGTCGCTATGGTCGCGCAAAGCCAGGTGGACGATGCGGCGCTCACGCGACGACATGGGCGCAAACTCGTACGGCATTTTGGTCTTGCGTACTCTGTCCGCCGCCACTCCCGCCGCCAGACGCAACTCTTCCAGCCGCATGCCGCGATGGTTCATGCAGTCGAAGCAGATTTTCTCGTGCTCATTGCCGGGCAGGCGAAGCATTTCGAGAGCGAGAAATTCAATCGAACGCAACAGTTCGCCGCCCCGCTCCAGCAACAGCGGCGAATCCGGGCCCACGAATTCCACCAGAATTTCAGGACGCTCCCAGTCCCGCTGCTCCGCCAGCGGCGGATCCACGGTGATGCGGTACTTCAGGCGCAATCCACCGTTGCTGACAATGCCTTTTAGCAGGTCGTTGATTTTATTGGCGGCGGCGATTTTGTCGGGAATGGACACTGGCTGCTAGCTCCTGGCTGCTAGCTTCTGGCTCACGCTTCCAGCCAAGGTTTGGCTAGAAGCCAGCAGCTAGAAGCTAGAAGCTTCATTTATCTTTCTTCCTCGCCCGCTTCAGCGCGATCTCGCGCATCTCGCGGCCCAGGCTGGTACGGTTCATCACCGCCTGTTGGGCGATTGCAATCAGGTTGCCCTCGGACCAGTACAGGCACAACCCGGCGGCCAGGTTCCAGCTGATGACGCCCAGCATCAGCGGCATCATGAACGTCATCATCTTTTGCTGCGACGGGTCCATGCCCGGCTGGGGCGTCATGCGTTGCGTGAGCAGCATGGTGATGATAATGCCGATGGGCAACAGATGCCACGGGTCCGGCGAAGATAGATCGTGGATCCAGAGCCAGTGCGCCTGCCGCAGGTCGAGGGCCGCGCCCAGCATACTGTAGTAGGCAAACAGGAACGGCATCTGAATGATCATGGGCAGACAACCGCCCACCGGATTTACACCCTCCGCTTTGTACAGCGCGGAGACCTCCTGGTTCATCTCCTGCTTGCGCGGATCGCGCATGCTGTACTTCTTGTACTTTTCCTGGATGGCCTTGATCTGCGGCGCCACTTTCTGCATCTTGAGCGCCGATTTCATGCTGGAGACGCGCAAGGGCAGCAGGGCCACATTGATGATCAGGGTCTGGATGACAATGGCCCAGCCCCAGTTGTGGACCCAGCCGAATGTCCACTTGAGCCACAGGAACAAGGGCCGGGCAATGACCCCGAAGAATCCAAAATTGATCAGGGCACGCAAGTCCGGCGGCGCGCCGGTCAAGGTGGGCACGGAGACAGCTTCGAGTACCCCGAGCGATTTTGGCCCCACGTACAAGCGTTCAACGCTGGGGCCGCGAAGATTGCCCACGCCAACTCCCAGAACGTCTTCCTTGATCGTCTCCTGGGGATTGGGATTCTTCGCATCCTTGGGCACCTCAAGCTGGTGCCGCAGCGTGACCATGGCCGCGTTCTGGATGTCATCCGGCAGAAAGACGGCGGCGAAGTACTGGTCCACCACGCCCGCCCAGTTGAACGGCCCCTGCACAGTCGCCCCGCCGCTGACTTTCTTGATGTCCAGACGCTCGGTCTTGTCGTTGTACTGGTGCTCGATGCGACTGCCGGCATAGGACGACGGACTCGACTGATCGCCGAATCCGGCCGGCCACATCGGGAAAGCAGTGACCTGGCTGCCTTTGGAAACGACGGAGGTTTCGACGTGCACCACGTAAGTGTGGTCAAAGCTCAGAGTCTTGCGCACCGATACATCGGCGTCTGAGTACTCGAAGGTAATTTGGGACGGGGCCTTCAAGTTGCCTGACTCCGAAGCAACGTACAGCGCCGAGTTCAACTTATTGCGCTGGGCCTCGTCGTAGGTCCACAGCGATAGCGGGTATCCGTATTTCTCCGCCGCCTTGCTGACCAACTCCAGCGGCTTGCCGTGTTCGTCAAAGTACGTTTTGAGAATCCAGGATTTGACCAGGCCGCCGCGATTGGTGAAGGTAACGCGATAAAGGTCGTTTTCGATGACCGTTTCCGCTTCAGCTGCGGCCTGCTTGCTGGCGCCTTTGGCGGAACCCGGGACCTGGGCCGCCGCGGGTGCTGGCTCGGCCGGCTGAGCAGCCGCCGGAGTTTCGGGCCTAGGCGCGGGCGTCTGCGGCATGTACTTCTTCAGCAAAGGTTGAAACAGAATGATGACCAGGAAGGTGAGCGCGAACACCAGCAGCAGCCGGCGCTCCATGCCGGGTTCTTGTTGAGGATTGTTGAAGTCAGGCAAATTCGCTACTCAGTGACCGCACGACTGGCGGGCGGCGCCGCATTCGGCGTCACGCTGTAGTTGTTCAATCGCACCACCGGATCGTAACCGCCTCGAACAAAAGGATGACAGCGCAGCACACGCCACAGCGCCAGCCAGCCGCCGCGCAACACGCCGTAGCGATCCACCGCTTCCATGGCGTACTCGGAGCAGCTGGGCACATACCGGCAAGCTGGCGGCAAGAGCGGCGAGAGCGCCCACTTGTATCCGCGCAACAGGAGGAGTACGAAGCTTCTGGACCTTTGGTTCATTGTTTTCCCGCTGCCTTTTCGATCACGTCGAACGCCCGCCGAATCTCGCGCTGCACATCCACGAACGTTGCGGTTAGGAGCGACTTCTTGGGATTGATCACCACATCCATTGCGGCTGGAATCATGCCATGCAATCGGACCGCTTCCCGCAGGCGTCGCTTCATGCGATTGCGCACTACCGCGCCGCCCAGCACTTTCCCCACCGTGAATCCGACCCGCGCCCCGCCGTCGCTTTCCCGGCGCGGAAGGTAAAACACGGTCATGTGGGCGGCGAAATGCCGGCGCCCCTGTTTGTACACGCGCTCGAAATCGGCGTGCCGAAGCAGGCGCACGCTGCGCGGGAACCGGCTTCTGCCCGACCCCGACCGGTCGCCGCCATTTGCCGCGAGCGCGTTCACCACCCGCCTCAACCCAGGTTGCGAATCTTCCGCGAATGCCGGAAAAGGGGGAGCACTACTCACGGAAACCGGGCTTTACCGACACCCGCTTGCGGCCCTTGGCGCGCCGCCGCGAAATTACCGCGCGGCCGGCCTTGGTCTTCATCCGCGTAAGAAATCCGTGCGTCTTTGAGCGGTGACGACGGTTAGGCTGGAATGTGCGCTTGGGCATGAAAAATCGTTGCTCCTGACGAACTGAGTCTCTTTTGAAGCGAATGAGAAGTATAAATGAGCGCACGCAAGCGGGCAAACCCGGGAAGAGTGGTGGATGTGGGGCGGGCGCCCTCGCCCGCCGCTTTTGCTGTTGCGATTGCTTTGGATCTTTCCGCTTAGGGCAGGCACACACGATCGCTGACGAAAGGGCAAAACCAAAGTCCAGGCCAAACGCGGCAGGCGAAGGCGCCCGCCCCACACCCGGCTCTCCTCACATTTCTGCACCACTCGCGCGACAGTTATAAGTTGAACACTTGACAGGAGGTTCGGTTAGGGTTCTGAATCATACGAACGAAAAAAGTCCGCGAACAAGATTCCCGCAGACGGAAAAATTTTGTGCTAGTATGCCGGACTGATCCAGCTAACAGAAATTTTCTTGACCCAGGGCGAATGGCCAGCATTTGAGGCTCTTCTGCTGCTGGAAAATGAAAGCATTTTTGCTGCACAAGTTCTGATACCGGGCGCTGATCTGGCCGCAGCCCCACGAAAATTATTTTATGTCTGTTCCAAGCCCAAGTCTTACTCCCAATCCGTGGTTGCGCGTTCTGGACGCGCTGGAAAAGAAGATCAACCGGCATTCCTATGACACCTGGCTGAAGCCCACCAAGTACAGCCACTCCGCCGGGCCTGTCCTTTTCGTGCGCGTGCCCACCGCGGAGTTCCGCCACGTGGGAGACAAGTACGCGGACCTCATCCAGGAAGCGCTGGACAATCTCGGCCTGGAGTTCCAGGAAGTGAAGTTTGTCACTCCGGAAGACGATCCGGCCTCCACTCCCGTGCGGCACGATGGCGGACTATCCGCCCACCTGGTTCCCGCCAGTTCGCACGCCTCCCAGTCCCGCTTTGATTGGGACGGCGCGGCGCAACTGAATCCGCGCTATACCTTTGACGCCTTCGTCATCGGCAGCGGAAACCAGTTTGCGCATGCCGCCTGCCAGGCGGTTTCGGAACGTCCTTCGAAAGCCTACAACCCGCTCTTCCTGTATGGCGGCGTCGGTATGGGCAAGACCCACCTGATGCAGGCCATTGGCCATGAGATCAAACGCCGCCAGCCCCAATCGGCCATCTGCTACGTTTCCAGCGAGAAGTTCACCAACGAGATGATCAACTCGCTGCGTTACGACAAGATGATCAGCTTCCGCGACAAGTTCCGGGGTGTGGACGTGCTGTTGGTGGATGATATCCAGTTCCTGGCCCAGAAGGAGCGCACCCAGGAAGAGTTCTTCCACACCTTCAACGCACTGCACGAATCCATGAAGCAGATCGTGATCGCCAGCGACCGGCCTCCCAAAGAGCTGGCGGAATTCGAAGACCGGCTGCGCAGCCGCTTTGAGTGGGGGCTGATCGCCGACATCCAGCCGCCTGACCTCGAAACCAAAGTCGCGATTCTGCAGAAGAAAGCGGAGCAGGAAAAGGTCATTCTGCCCACCGACGTCGCGCTCTACATCGCCTCCAACATCCGCTCCAACGTTCGCGAGCTGGAAGGCGCCCTCATCCGCCTGGTGGCGCACTCTTCGCTGATCGGCGCCGAGATCACTCTGCCCTACACCCAGCAGGTGCTCAAGAATTTCATCGACTCCCAGGCCCGCAAGGTGACGATTGAATCGATTCAGAAGGCGGTGGCTGAACAGTTTGGCTTGCGCCTGGTCGAGATCAAGGCCAAAAACAACTCGCGCGCCATTGTCTATCCGCGGCAGATCGCCATGTACCTGGCTAAGCATCTCACCGAGGCTTCACTGCCTGAGATCGGACGCCAGTTTGGCGGCAAGCACCACACGACCGTGCTGCATTCGGTGGACAAGATCGACGTCACCCGCAAGACGGACAAGGATTTGAACAGGTTGATTAATAAAATGACCGAGCAGCTGGGCGGATAAATTGCGGCCTCGAACCGTATTTCCACTCAGCAGCAAAGTCTTCCTTGAGCGGCCCTGTGCATCGGTTGTGGAAGGTGTGCAAGAGCCGGTGACAATCGTGGGGCACGGCCAAACGATACCTTCATCTCCGCCAGCCAGCGGGTTAATTTTGGACATGAAGGATTGAGTGAAGTGGCCGGTGGGGCGCAGAGTTGGCGGCGATTTCCACTTTTACGACCCCTCTACTGTTACTGCTGGTTTTATAGGTTTTTATTTTGATATAAGGGAAGCATTCAAAGTAGCGCCGCCTGACGGGAGACTTGGGTTATGCCGGTAGAAGCTTTGGCCTCAGCCACGGAGACCGCCACCATGGAAATCACAGTCAGCAAATTTGAACTATTAAAGGAACTGACGGCGACCCAGGGAGTGGTGGAGCGCAAGACCACGATTCCAATTCTCTCCAATTACCTATTTGAAGCTTCGAGCGACAAGCTTTCGCTCACCGCTACCGATCTCGATCTGAGCCTGCGCACAATCTGTAATGCCAAAGTTAAAAAAGAAGGCGCCTGCACCATCCCCGCCCGCAAACTGCATGACTACGTAAAACTGTTGCCGGATGCCGATATTACGATCAAGCTGCTGGACAATCACTGGATCAGCATCCGCTGCGGAAGGTCCAACACCAAGATGGTTGGAATGGCGCGTTCCAACTTTCCCACCCTGCCAGTATTTCCCACTGCTGGTGTGGTAAAGATTCCTGCCCAGGTATTGCGTGCCATGATTGCCAAGACCGGGTTTGCCATCGCCAGTGAGGAATCGCGTTACACCCTGAATGGCGCGCTCATGGTTCTGAAGCCTGAATCCATCACCATGGTGGCAACCGACGGCCACAGGCTGGCCCACATCGAGCGCAGCGGGGAAAAATTCGAAGGCGTTTCGGGTGAGCTCAAGACCCTCATTCCGAAAAAGGCCATGGACGAACTGCGGTCATTGCTGGACTCGACCGACGCCGAAAGCATCGAGTTCGCGAAAGACGAATCCACGCTGTACTTCCGCATCGGCCAGCGTCTGCTGACTTCTCGCCAGCTTACCGGCCAGTTCCCCAACTACGAAGCCGTCCTGCCCAAGGACAACACCAAGAGCGTCACTTTGGCCGGCAACGAACTGAGCGCGGCTATCTCCCGCGTGGCCCAGTTCGCCGACGAACGTTCGCGCGCCGTCCGCCTGCGCCTGGAAAAGGGCGAAGTCAAACTTTCCGCTTCCTCGACCGAAACCGGCGAATCGGAAGACTCGCTCGAAACCAGCTACCAGGGCGATTCCCTGACCGTCGGCTTCAACGCCCAGTACATTCTGGATTTCCTGAAGGCAGTCGGCGCCGGCGACGTAAAGCTCGAGTTCAAAGATCCCCAGTCCGCCGGCCAACTCCGCCCCGCCGACAGCGAAGACTACAAGTACCGGTACATCGTCATGCCCATGCGTATCTGAGGGGTTGTGTGGGTCGGACAACACACACTCCGGTCCGACGCCTTTGATTTTGCCGTTGATTGGGCAACCCTTGTCGCCTCCGTAGCCCCGCCGAGGGTCCAAAACCAGAATCAACCCCAAAAGCGGCGGGCGAGGGCGCCCTCCCCACACAGAGCACAGCTTGACCTACCCTCCATCGACACCGTAAATTAGCCGCCTCGCGTTTTGGAGGTTCCATCCCATGCTTAGCGGCTTCAGGCAATTCATCCTTCGCGGCAACGTGGTTGACCTGGCGGTTGGCGTGGTCATCGGCGCGGCTTTCGGTTCCGTGGTGACGGCTTTCACCAAAGACCTGCTGACTCCCCTCATCGCCGCGCTGGTCGGCAAGCCTGACTTCTCGGCGATCAACTTCACTATCAACGGCACTCCGTTTCCCGTGGGCGATTTCATCAACGCCGTAGTGTCGTTCGTACTGGTCGCGGCGGCCGTGTACTTCTTCGTGGTGACCCCGATCAACGCGCTGATCGCGCGCATGCGCAAGGCACCCGCGCCGGCCGATCCCACGACCAAGAAGTGTCCGGAATGCCTGAGCGAGATTCCCATCGACGCCCGGCGCTGCGGCTTCTGCACCCAGCCCCTGGCGGCGCGCGCCGCCTGATGCGGGCGCGCTGATGTAGGCGCGAGCGTCCTCGCTCGTGCAGGGGTGCCAACCCCTGAGGATGAACGCCCTGGCAGGAGGGCCTCGCCATGTCGGATCGACCGGAAGCCAGCGCAGATCGCTATGCCTACGGCAAGAACCGCCCGGGAAATGCCAGCGTAGCCTATGTTGCCGAGACCCAGCTCCGCGATATCCGGAAAAGCCTGCCGCTGCGCGTGTTCTCCGAAGACGACTGGGCGCACTGGGTCACGCGCGGCTACGTGGTGGTCAGGCAGGCCGTCCCTCCCGAAAATGTGAAGCGCCTGGTGGATCTGCTGTGGGAGTTTCAGGAGATGAATCCCTCCGACTCGTCTACCTGGTACAGGGACCAGCTGCGCGACCATGCTATGAAGGAGCTGAACAACAGCGGCATGGTGGAGATCTACAACCACCAGTACTTGTGGGACAACCGGCAGTATCCGCGAATCTACGACGCCTTCGTCGATATCTGGGACAACGAACGGCTCTGGGTCACGATTGACCGGGCCAACCTGAATCCGCCCAATCGCAGCCAGCGTCCCTTCGCGGGTTTCATCCACTGGGACGCCGACACCACGCTTGATCCCCTGCCGGTCAACGTGCAGGGAGTGTTGTCGCTGGTCGATCATGAACCCGAGATGGGCGGCTTCCAATGCGTGCCCGAACTGTTTCGCACGCTCGAGCAGTGGAGAAAGACCCAGCCCGCCGACCGCGACCCCTGGAAGCCGGACACAACTGGATTCGAAATCGTTCCGGTGATGCCCAAAGCCGGCGACCTGCTGATCTTCAACAGTCTGCTGGCTCACGGCATCAGGCCCAATGTTTCGAATGACAAGGTGCGCATCGCGCAATACATCTCTATGACGCCGGCGGACGAATCCCGCGCTGACTTGCGCGAGATCCGTGTCCGCTCCTGGCGCGAGATGGAGCCGCCGCAAGGCTACGCCTTCCCGGGCGATCCGCGCGAGTGGGAGAAGAACCACTGTTCGCCGGCCCGGCTGACCCCACTGGGTGAAAAGTTGTTGGGTGTGAAGCAATGGAGCGATTGACCCGAGTCTGTGTGGGTCGGACACTTTTGTCCGACGCTTTTGAATTTGTTTTAGTTTTCCACGGCCAACGTCAAAGGCGTCGGACAAGAGTGTCCGACCCACACAGGCCGGCGGTGGCATGGCGTAACATCAATCATGGCCCGATTTCTGGCTAGCCTTTTCCTGCCTCTGCTCGCGGCGGCCCTGTGGGCGCAGCAACCGGCTCCTTCTTCCCATTCCGCGGCGAGAGTGAAGACTCCCATTCCGGACCCGGGCTCTATCAGCCAGGGTGTGTACCGTAACTCTGCCTTCGGTTTCAGCTACAAACTTCCCTTTGGCTGGGTCGATCGCACGGCCGACATGCAGCACGATTCCGCTGATGCCTCAAAGTCGCACCTGCTGCTGGCCGTCTTCGAGCGGCCTCCGGAAGCGACCGGCAAGACGATCAATTCTGCGGTCGTGATTGCAGTTGAACCGCTTCCCGCGGGCATGAAAACCGCAACCGACTATTTCGAATCGCTGGCCGGGCTCACGACCGCCAAGGGCTTTCAGGCAGCAGACGAACCCCAGGAGCTTTCCGTTGGAGACGTGAAGTTATTGCGAGGAGACTTTACCAAGCCGCGGGGCACACTCACCATGCTTCAGACATCGCTGGTCCTGGTGCAGAGGAGCCATGCAGTATCGTTTACGATCGTTGGCGGTAGCGAAGATGAAGTGAACGAACTGATCGAGAGATTGAGTTTCGCGGCGCAAAAACCCGCGCGTTGATTTTTCCATCTCTTCGATCCCTGTCATCCTGCGCGGAGTGGAAAGTTCGCCTCGCGAACTTTCCCGCGGAGTCGAAGGGTCCCTATAGCAGCGATGCCCTGATTCCCTGGGAATTTGTTGTGGGATTGTGCCGGGAGTAGGGGTCCTTCGACTCCGCATCTCCGTTCGCAAGCGAACGCAGATACTTCGCTCAGGATGACAGTGGCATGCTGCGGAACTACTCCAGCGCCTCCGGCTCCAGGCCGATATGTTTCTCGCCGGCGGCTTTCTTTTCCACGTACTTCTTGACCCAGGCTTCCCAGCTTTTTCCGGCTGCGGTATCGCGCCCGGTGAAGGCCAGGGCGACGATGTCCGAGTAGGCAATCATCACGCGCTGGTTGGAGGTCCTGGGCAACACCCGCACCAGGGATTCAGCCAGAGTCGGTCCACTCTTGCGATCGAAAAGGTAGCCTTCGACGATCGTGCCGTCTTTCCGCGTGATGGTCACGTCGCCGCGGTAGTCGAAGGCCTTTTCCAGGGCTTTGCGGGTTTCTTCTTCGGAGGCCAGCGCGGGAACCCAGCCTTCAAGCTTTTCGTGCTCCCATCCGGGAGAGACTTCAAGCGTGTCTGGAGAAGAAGACTGGGGTTCGGGATGCACGTGCCCGGCGGCTTTCCCGGTCACGCCCGGGTCTCCTCGAGCGATTCACTTGGTGTAGCAATCTGCACCAGCGAAGGGGCCGGCTCCACCGGTTCGTCCAGCAGCCGCAAAGCGCCTTCATCGCGGTAGCGATTGAACAGCGTGCCCTTCACCGTCGCCACAAAGCCCTCGAGCGAACCAAAGGTATCGTTCACCGCCGAGGCCTCATAGCCGCTGTGCACCATGCAGTTGGCACAGTGCGGATTGCCCGATTCGGTGCCGTAGGATTCCCATGCGGTTTCGCGGATCAGTTCGTCGAACGTGTCGGCGTAGCCATCCTGCAGCAGGTAGCAGGGCTTCTGCCAGCCGAAGATGTTGTAAGTCGGCATCCCCCATGGGGTGCAGGCGTAGTGCCGCTTTCCCATCAGGAATTCCATGAATAGCGGCGACAGATTGAAGCGCCACTCCTTTTCGCGATTCGACAGGATCGCCCGGAACAGCCGCCGGGTGCGGGCGCGGCCCAGGAAGTGCTGCTGGTCGGGGGCCTTTTCGTAGGAGTAACCGGGGGAAAGCATCATGCCCTCGACCCCCAGCTCCATCATGTCGTCAAAAAACGCGCGCACGCTCTTGGGGTCGGCTCCGTCAAAAAGGGTCGTATTGGTGGTGACCCGGAAGCCGCGCTGCAGGGCCTCTCGGACGGCGTCCACGGCAACGTCATAACCACCCTCGCGGCACACCGCGAAGTCGTGGTGTTCTTTCTGCCCGTCCAGGTGCACGCTGAAGGTCAGGTACTTGGTCGGCTTGAAAAGGTGGATCTTTTCCTTGAGCAGCAAGGCATTGGTGCACAGATAGATGTACTTCTTCCGCGCCACCAGGCCTTCGACAATCTTCTCGATTTCAGGGTGCATGAGCGGTTCGCCGCCGGGGATCGAAACCACCGGCGCGCCGCACTCATCGACCGCCCGGAAGCACTCCTCCGGGGTCAGCTGGCGCTTAAGGACGTGGGCCGGATACTGGATCTTGCCGCAGCCGGCGCAGGCTAGGTTACAGCGGAACAGAGGCTCCAGCATCAGCACCAGCGGATACTGCTTGCGCCGGGCAAGCTTCTGCCGGATGACATAGCTGGCCACCGTCCACATTTGCGATACGGGCACACTCATGCTGGACTGGGATCTCCCTCCCAATATGCTATCAGGTCGGGCCGATCTCGTGCGCTGACAATGTAGGCCCCACCAATAGCCACGTGGGGACAGCCGCCCCGGCTGTCCGGCGGAGCGAAGCTCCGCGATTGTTGGGGCACACGACACCGGTAAGCTCCAGTTGTCGAGCTGCGTTCGACCGGACAGCCGAGGGCGGCTGTCCCCACGTAGTTTGTGGCATTTATACACCCGGTTCGGGGGTCGAAAGATACGGCTTCTCATGGTACAATCAGACATAACCTCGAAAGCCGTAAGTGTTAATAATTTCAGTAATTTGAGGCAAAATCCAGGACAACGGAAAAGTCTGCC
The DNA here is from genome assembly GCA_963758435.1 of Terriglobia bacterium. Taxonomy (GTDB): domain Bacteria; phylum Acidobacteriota; class Terriglobia; order Terriglobales; family Acidobacteriaceae; genus JAIQFF01. The sequence continues at coordinate 109,669 of CAVWVN010000005.1, forward strand.
GGACACACTCCAGAATCCAGCCTTTTCCACGGAGCGGAATGGCTACGAAAGAGATCACTCCCATCGACGAAACTAAGCCAAAAAACGGGAAGCTCGCTGCCATTAATGGAGGCAACGGCGACTACAACGCCGACTCCATCAAAGTGCTAGGCGGCATGGAGGCGGTACGTAAACGTCCCGCCATGTACATCGGTTCCACCGGCGAGATGGGTTTACACCATCTGGTTTATGAAGTCGTGGACAACTCCGTCGATGAAGCTCTCGCCGGTCACGCCGACAAGATTGAAGTCACCATCCACCTGGATAACTCGATCACCGTTGTTGATAACGGCCGCGGCATCCCGGTCGATCCTATGGATATCGACGGCGAAAAAATTCCCGCCGCGCAGGTGGTACTCACCAAACTGCACGCCGGCGGAAAATTCGATGCGTCGTCCTACAAAGTTTCCGGCGGATTGCACGGCGTTGGCGTGTCGGTGGTAAACGCGCTGAGCGAAGAACTCGATCTCGAGATCTGGCGCGACGGTTTCACCTGGGAGCAGACCTATTCCAAAGGCGAACCCACCAGCAAACTGAAGAAAGCGGGGGCCAGCAAGAAGCTGGGGACCAAGGTCCACTTCTTGCCCGACAAAAGCATTTTCTCGGTTACCGAATACAACTTCGACACTCTGGCGCAACGCCTGCGCGAGTTGGCATTCCTGAACAAGGGCCTGCTCATCACGTTGACCGATGAGCGCACCACCGAGGCGAAAACCGGGGAGGCGAAGTCCGCTGAGTTCAAATACAACGGCGGCATCGCCGAATTTATCAAGCACCTGAACCGTGGCAAGCAGGTACTGCACGACAAGGTCATCTACATGGAAGCCGAGCGCAGCGGCGTGGTCATGGAGATCGGCCTGCAGTACAACGACGCGTATTCGGAATCGGTATTCAGTTTTGCCAACAACATCAACACCGTGGACGGAGGCTCGCACCTCTCCGGTTTCCGCATGGCCTTGACCCGCACCATCAATTACGCCGGGCAGCAGATGGGCCTGTTCAAGGATGTCAAAGAAAATCTTACCGGCGACGATGTACGCGAAGGTCTGGTGGCGGTCATCAGCGTCAAGCTGCCGCAGCCCCAGTTTGAGGGCCAGACCAAAGGCAAACTGAATTCCGATATCGCCGGTGTGGTGCAGGCCTTCGTGAATGAGCGTCTCGGCGCGTATCTCGAGCAGAACCCGACCGTCGGCCGCAAGATCATCAACAAAGCCATTGAAGCTTCGCGCGCCCGTGAAGCTGCACGCAAGGCCCGCGACCTCACCCGCCGCAAAGGCGCGCTCGACGGCGGCGGCCTCCCCGGCAAGCTGGCGGATTGTTCGGAGCGGCAGCCGGAGCGCTGTGAGCTTTTCCTGGTAGAAGGAGAATCCGCCGGCGGCACTGCCAAGCAGGGCCGCGACCGCCGTTTTCAGGCCATCCTTCCCCTGAAGGGAAAAATCCTCAACGTGGAAAAGGCGCGGTACGACAAGATGCTGGGGCATGAAGAAATTCGCGCCATGATTACAGCCCTCGGCACCGGCATTGGCAAAGACGACTTCGATTTCGCCAAGCTGCGCTACGGCAAGATCATCCTCATGACCGACGCGGATGTGGACGGAAGCCACATCCGCACCTTGCTGCTCACCTTCTTCTTCCGCCACATGCAGGAACTGATCAAGCGCGGCAACGTGTTCATCGCGCAGCCGCCCCTTTACTCGATCAAGAAGGGCAAGACCCTGCAGTACATCAAGGACGACGATGCGCTCGACAAAATCATCCTGAAGCGTGCGGCCGACAGCATCATCGTCCGCTACGGTGAAGGCGCGACCAAGCTCGAAGGCGCCGGGCTGTCAAAATTCGCCAGCGGCCTGAAGGAATATTTCGGCTTTTTCGACAAGGTGAACAAGCGCTTGCGCGACGAGAAAATCACCGAACTTCTGCCCCGGCTCGATCTTTCCAAGCGCGCCGATTTTGAAGGCGACAAGAAAGCCGCGCCGAAAAAGATCGAGAAACTGGAAAAAGAACTGAAGAAACTGCAGAAAGAACGCGACTTCAAGAGCATCGAGCCCCGCTTCGACGAAGAGCACAATCTATGGGAGCTAAAGTACGTTAACTCCCAGGGCGCCGAGCACCTGATCAACTGGGAGCTGGCTTCGACTGCCGAGTACCGGCAGTTGCTGTCGAAATTCAAGCAGGTCGAGCCCTACATGGAGCCGCCGTTTGTGATCGAGGCCGTGAGCGATGCCTCCGCCGGCGGTCCCGAGGAAGAAGCGGGCGGTGAAGAGGCAGCGGCTGAAGCCGAAGATGCCGGCAAGAAAAAGGCGCCGAAACCAGTTGCCAGGAAAAAAGCGATCGAGACTGAAGTGGTCGAAAAAACCAATGCGCGCGATCTCTTTGAATACATCAAGGAGGCCGGCAGCCGGGGGTACGACAAGACGCGGTACAAGGGTCTCGGCGAAATGAACTCGGAACAGCTCTGGCAAACCACCATGGACCCCGAGCGCCGCACCCTGCTTTCGGTCAAGCTCGAAGACCTGGCCGAGTGCGAAACCATCTTCAGCACGCTGATGGGCGAGGACGTCGAAGCCCGCCGCAAGTTCATCGAAGACAATGCGCTGGATGTGAAGAACCTGGATATTTAGAAACTTTTTGACCACGGATTTACGCGGATTTTCGCGGATCAAAGGCAAGGCTAAGGGGCGGCCCCATAGGGTCGCCTTTTTTTTCACGGCAGCAACCATATTGGTTACCAGCGATTACCTCCGTGCTCTCCGTGTCCTCCGTGGTTAAAAACTCCCTGCAAGTTTCCCCATACCCCACGTTCTTCCCATAGGACGGGAAAGCCTCCTCCTTCCCGCCCAATGAAAACAAGGGGAAAACGAAAATGAAGAAGTTGCTGCTGATCATGCTTGTGCTGTGCGGGGTGGTGGTTGGACAGGAGAAAGCTCAAGAGAAGGCTGCCGACATCAGCAACCAGCCCGCACTCACCATCTACAACCAGAATTTCTTTGTGGCACGGGAGTATGTGCCACTCGATCTCAGGCCGGGCGTAAACCATGCGCAGTTTGCCGGCATTGCCTCCCATCTCGAGCCGGATTCCGTTATCCTCCGCGACCCTGCCGGTCGCAGCCTGCAGGTGCTGGAGCAGAACTATCGCAACGACCCCATCTCGCAGGAGCTGCTGCTCTCGTTCTACGAAGGCAAGACCATCGACTTCCTGGTGCAGCGTGCCGACAAGCAGGAAATCATCAAAGGGAAGATCGTGCGCAGCGGCTACATTCCCAGCACTTACTACGCGCAGAATTATCAGCAGCCTTCGTTCACTCAGCCCATCATTGAGGTGGATGGCGTGTTGCGCTTCGGACTGCCCGGCCAACCGCTGTTTCCGGCGCTCTCCGGCGACACCGTTCTAAAGCCGACCCTGAGCTGGCTGCTTCAGACCAACGACCCCGGCAAGTTTGACGCCGAAATCTCCTACGTCGCCGGCGGAATGAGCTGGCAGTCGGACTACAACATCGTGGTCTCCGACAATCCCAAGGGCAAGACCGATCTGCTCGACATGGTGGGCTGGATCACCATGCGGAACCAGAGCGGCAAGACCTTCGAGAACGCCAACATCAAACTGCTGGCCGGCGACGTAAACAAAATTCAGGCCGGCACCCCAGCGGCCCGGGCCTATGGCGCGATGAACAAGGCGATGGCGGATGAAGCCATGGCGCCCGCGGTGAGCGAGAAATCGTTCGACGAATTTCATCTTTACTCCCTGGCGCGGCCGACCACGCTGCACGATCAGGAAACCAAGCAGGTTGAATTCGTGCGCTCCACCGGCATCCATGCCCAGCGGCTTTACGTGTACGACGGCGCGCAAGTGGCGCAGTACGGCTACTACAATTTGGAGCAGATTCGTCAGGACCAGAGTTACGGCACGCAGTCCAACCCCAAAGTCTGGGTGATGGAAGAGTTCAAGAACGCGGAAGTGAACCACCTCGGCATCGCCTTGCCCAAGGGCAAGCTGCGCTTCTATCGCCGCGATACCGACGGGCACCTGGAATTTGTCGGCGAGAACGTGATTGACCATACGCCGAAAGACGAAACCATCCGCATCTTCACCGGTAACTCGTTCGACGTAGTGGGCGAACGCAAGCGCACCAACTTTCGAGTGGATTCGTCCCAGCACTGGATGGATGAGTCCTTTGAAATTCGGGTCCGCAATCACAAGAAAGAAGCGGTCACGGTGCGCGTGGTCGAGCACCTGTATCGCTGGACCAACTGGAAGCTGAGCGAGCAGTCGCACCCGTCACGCAAGACAGATGCGCAAACGGTCGAGTTCCCTGTAACCATCGCGCCCGACGGTGAACAGGTCATCACCTACACCGTGCACTATTCGTGGTAGGTGATTCGTACGAATGTGGGGCGGGCGCCCTCGCCCGCCGTTTTTGAAGTTGATCTTGTTCCGCTGCAGCATGAAAACAACGTCAGCTTCCAACACCAGAATCAGAGTCAAAAGCGGCGGGCGTGGGCGCCCGCCCCACACTTTTCCTCGGCCGGGTACTTCACTTCGGGATACATCCGGTCGAACACCACCCACAGCAGCGCCAGCAGCACGAAGAGCAGGACGCTGCCCTCAGGTCCAACCGAACCGCCGCTCAACCAGCGCGGGCCCTGCAGGGAAGAGTGCAGCAGGTGACCGGGGGGCGTCCAACCGCTGTCGGGGACCGAGTAAAAGTAGCTCTCGCCCCAATCCCACGCGGCATGAAAGCCGATGGCAAACCATAGGTTCCCCGTGCGCCGCAGTGTCAGGCAGAAGAAAAACCCGATCATCATGGCGGCCAGAATCCCCCCCCAGTCTTCTCCCGGGTTCTCCAGGTGAAGCGCGCCGAATCCCAGGGACAGCAAGATCGCCGCCGGCCAGAAGCCAACGGATTCGGTCAGGGTGAACTGGGTGTACCCGCGGGTGAAGAATTCTTCGTAGAAGCCCACGATCAGGAAAAACCCGGCCCAGAACACGGCAAACTTCAGCAGGCGCATGCCGTGCAGGGCGACGTCCCCAAAGTAGAAGACATGGACCAAGCGCAACGCCAGCATCAGCAGGGTGAGAGAACACATCCCCCACAGGGCGCCCATCCAGAAAAGCCGGCCAAAGGCGTTGCCCAGCGGCAAGCCGTAGCGGCTGAATGCCCGATCTTCGATCCGGGCCATGAGCAGCGCGGGAGCCAGCACGATGATTGCTAGTCCAAGCTCCGCAGCGGTCTGCAGCCATAGCCGCGACACCTCGGGGAGACCGTAGGCGATGAAAACGTAAAGGCAGAATCGCAGGCCGCGGTACAAGAGCAGATACAGCACCAGGCGCCATATTGGACGCAGGCCGCCGCGTCCGATGAAAATCTTCTCCATCCATTCTTCAAAGGGAGAGAGCTTCGTGAGCTCGAAACCGGCGACACTCCCGCGCTCCGGAGACACGGGGGGAACTTTGTCGATTTTTCCCGACGGGCTGTTTTCTGGTTCCTCCATCTTTGGTTCGTCCATCGGCGAAGTTTCCCGATTTGTCCCCCGCCATGGTAAAACACTCGCCGGTTGATGATGACCCGATTCTTCACTCGCGAACGATTTGGCCGGCCTCAGGTGCTGGCTTCATGCCTGCTGCTGGTTTTTCTGGCGCAGTGTCTCTGGCTGGTGGAAAAAGGGGTACGCCACGGGACGGTGAATCCCGCTGAGATTTACCGGCTTGACCACGGGACCGCTCTGTGGCAGAGCCTGGCCGCCGGAGCCAGCGCGGGTGCGCGGCACTCTCTCGAGCCGGGCGAGGAAGATTCCGTGAGCGAAATGGATCCGGCTCTCCGCCTTGCCTTCGCGGACATCGGTTACGATGCGCACCATTCGCCACTCTGGTATCTGATTGCGGCCGCCCCGCTGTGGCTGCGGCCCGTAGCTCTACAGCCCGAAAACCTTCGCGTCCTGCATTGGTCTGCAGCCCTTCCGTACCTTGCCTTTGGCCTGCTCCTGGGCGCTTCGTTGTGGTACGTGGCGCGGCGCCTGTTCGGCAATGCCGGTGGATACATAGCCTTGGTCCTTTATTGTTTCTCGCCGGGAATTGTCCGCTCTTGCGCGCTGTGGTTTGCCGAGCCTGAAGTGGGCGCCGCCTGGGGCGCATTCGGCGCCATCTTTACCGCCATCGCCGTGGCCCACACGCTGTATGCCCCACGCGAAGTGGTGTTGTGGAACTGGCGGCGCATTGTGTTGCTGGGACTGTCCCTGACCCTCGCGGTGGGCTCACAGTTTTCCCTGATCGTGGTGGTGCCTGCCGCCCTGGCGTTCATGCTCTACCTTGCCCCCACCCGGCGCCTGGCCGCCTTGGCGATCTGGGCGGTGGCTTGCAGCATGGCCCTTCTGCTCGGGTATGCGTCTTACTTTTTCCGGTCCCGCGCTCTCTGGCAGGGGATTCTGCACGCGTCGTTCTTCGGTGTCTCGTGGAAGGCGTACTCCATGCCGCACGCTTATCGTCAAGTGCTGGCCCAACTGGGGCAAAGCACTCCCGCACTGGCGCTGGCCCTGCCGGTCGCGCTGATTGCGTATTTCAGCTGGCCGCGTGCGCGCTACTTCGGCAACACCGCGCCGCTGCTGGTGGCGGCCTTTGCTCTGGTGCTCGCCGTGGGTACGCCGCACTATCCCGGCCTTGGCTTTCAATTCATCGCTGTCCCCTTCCTGCTGGTCTTTGTGGCCGGCATCGCCGCTGATCTATTGGAGACTCGCCATCGCCAACTCGCCCTGGCGGCCATCTGGGGCCTGCTGGCGGCCAATGCCGTCTGGAACTTGTGGGAACTGGCTCGCGTGGTCTGACGGTGACTATCGTCACAGGCTTACTCTTCAATTACTTAGAACCTCCGCGAAGTTGACAAAAAATAGACAAACCAACCTGCCTCCCGCAACCTCTAACTAATAGGGCGGGTTTTTGTTCAGGGGGCTGCGCCATGGCTTCGAAACTGGGGTATGATTCGCATGTGAAGGGGCTGAACTCAGCCACGGTAGCCGCACTTGCTTTAGTCTTGGGCGGACCGTTTTTTCTGACTCCCGCAGCTAGTGCTCAGATCAACGGGACCCCAGCGTCGGTGACCTCGACCAACTTCGGTGGCCACCTTAATTCCACACCCGGTGTGCCCGCCAGCATCACATCCCTCGGGCCTAATGGGCTTCAGCCAAGGAAACCAGGTTTCAATCAGCCAGCTTGTTGCAATCTGTTTCAGGTGAATCCGAGCCGGTCGGGTGGGCAGAGGCAACATCATCACCGTGGGCAATTCTTCCCCGGTGGTGGAGCGGTTTACGTGCCCTACGCTTACCCGGTGGTGGTCGGTGACTCGGAAACCGACGATGCAGCGGAACAGCAACAAATCCAGCGGGAAGAAGACTACCGCGGAGGCCCCACCATCTTCGACCGCCGCGGACCCGGCGAGCCGGCACGGCCTTACATAGACGCATACGCGCAGCGGCCGAGCCGTACCGTGCCGGAAACCGAGGCTCCCGCAGCCGCACCGCCGGCCGAAACTCCGGTCGCCGACCAGCCGCAGACCGTTTTCGTCTTCAAAGACGGTCACCAGCTCGAAGTTCAGAACTATGCGGTCATTGGAGACACGCTGTACGACCTGACGCCGGGACGTCATCACAAAATCCCCCTTGCCGAACTGGACCTGACTTCCACCGCGCAGCAGAACGATGATCGCGGCATTGATTTCCGGTTGCCACCGAACCCTGAAACGAACAAATAAATGCCCAGCCGGTTTACTCTCGCCATCCTTGCCGCCGCACTCTCGATGGCGCCAGTCAGCGCACAGGTGCGCAGCGCAGGCACAGCAGGATTCGGTGCAAGCGCCGGCCTTGCCGGGATCAGGCCGGCCGGAAGCGGGTCATCGGCGGCCGGGTTTCAGGGCCGCGGAATGGCCGGTGGCACTGAGCGTTTCCATCAGGTGCGAGGGGCAGGGCGCGGCGGTCTGCTGTTTCCGTACCCGTATTTTTACCCTGATTCCGATGCGGGCTACGACTCCCCGCCGGCCGCGCCACCCCAGGTGATAGTGGTGCCGGCTTCGGCGCCAGTCCCGCCACCCGCGCCGCCGGCGCCGCGCGAGTCCTTGCTGATCGAATGGCAGGGCGATCACTTCGTACGCACCACCATGTCCGCGCAGGCCGCGCCCGGCGGGCAAACCGTACCCGACTACTCCGAGAAATCCGCAGTGTCTTTGCCTGCCGAGCGATCGGCGCCGAGCCGCACGGACGCAGTGCAACCACCGCGCGAGCTTCCGCCGGCTGTACTCGTATTTCATGATGGCCGCAGGGAAGAAGTGAGCGAATGCACCATCATGAGCGGGACCATTTATTCCAAGGCAGATTATTGGACCACCGGCTCCTGGACCCGGAAAATACAGATTGCCGATCTTGATGTGCCCGCTACGTTAAGGCTCAACCAGGAGCGCGGAGTGAAGTTCGTGCTGCCGGCCAGCCCTAACGAAGTAGTGGTCCGGCCCTAGAGTGTTGCCCAATCCCGCGTTTTCATAGACGGGTACTCCACCACAAAAGCCCGATAAACAAGACCTGCATAGGCGCCCGCAGCCACAGAGGCGTCGCAGGTTTGCCGGCCAAGGTTGCCCCCTTGAGCGCCGCGTTAACGTTGGCGGGGAACATGGCGATGAGCAGCGCGATTAGGCAGATTCCCGACGCTGAGCGGAAGCGAGGCAGCAGCAATCCAATCGCACCCATCAGTTCCAGGACGCCGGTGAAATAGATGAAGAGCATGGGCCGCGGAAATATGGCCGGGACCATCCGTCCCAGGTCGTGCTTCATTTTGTTGAAGTGTGCGATTCCGGTCAACACGAACATCAGGGCCAGCGCGTACGCGGCTGAACCCTGCCATGTGGCGAGAGCGACCACGCCCAGCGCTCCGATTCCCCGGAACACCAGCCACGACGTGAGCAGGACAACCAGCACTGCCATATCCGGAACTTAGATGTGGGCGGCGGGAACAACGTTGAAATTGTTCAACCGGCCCTCTCCAGCACCCCTTGCCAGGCCCGTTCGAACCTTTTACTTTTCGCTCCAGATAAGGTATGAAGGGCGTTCCCGGAGGACCCGATGGCTGTCCGGATCACGATTGACTTGGCGACTGAGGTCGACCGGCAGGAAATCTACCGGCGGCGTCACCAGGTGTATGCCAGTGAACTTCATCAGCACCCGGAAAATAGCGAAGCCTGCCTGAGTGATGCCCTGGATGCTCACAACACCTACCTGAAGGCTTCGGTTCACGGGCAATTGGCCGGATTCGTCAGCATCACCCCTCCCGACAGCCCAAGCTATTCGGTGGACAAGTATTTCAAACGGGAGGATTTTGATTTTCCCTTCGACCGCGGCTTGTACGAAGTGCGTTTGCTGACAGTGATACCCGATTACCGCCGTCTGCCTTGTGCCAGCTTGCTGATGTACGCGGCTTTTCGCTGGGTGCAGTCGCTGGGAGGAACGCGAGTCGTGGCCATCGGACGCCAGGAGTTGCTTGGGCTATACCGCAAGGCTGGTTTGCACATACTCAATCGGCAAACGCAATCCGGTGCCGTCACCTACGAATTACTCACTGCGATTGTGTCGGAACTGGATGGTCAGGCAGAGAAGCATTCTTCGCTGCTGCGATGGCTGGAGCAACGATCAGACTGGCGACTCGACATCCCGTTTCATTCGCGTGCGGCCTGCCATCACGGAGGCGCGTCGTTCGAAGCGGTCGGTGAGGAGTTCGACCACCTCGAGCGCAGCCGCGACGTGATCAACGCCGACGTTCTGGACGCATGGTTTCCGCCTTCGCCGCGGGTGGTGGCGGCGCTTCGACGAATACCTTCCCTGGCTGCTCCGAACCTCGCCACCAACGAATTGTGCCGGCATGATTCGCGCCATCGCCCGCGTCCGCAACCTGCCTCTCGAATGCATTCTCCCGGGAGCCGGCTCTTCCGCCCTGATCTTCCTGTGCTTCCGGGAATGGCTGGGACAGGATTCCCGGGTCTTGCTACTCGACCCGAGCTACGGGGAATACAGTCACATCGCGGAGCGCGTACTGCGCTGCCACGTGGACCGCTTGCCGCTTGATCGGGTCGACAACTACGCCGTCAATATGGGAACGCTAGAGGCCCGCCTGCGCGATGGCTTCGATCTCGTGGTAATCGTCAATCCCAACAGCCCCACCGGAAAACACATTCCGCGCCACGAACTCGAATCCGTCCTCAGGCGGGTCCCTGATGCAACCCGCGTATGGGTGGACGAAACCTATGTCGAGTATGCCGGCGAAGCCGAATCGCTCGAGCCTTTCGCGGCGCGCAGTAAGAACGTCATGGTGTGCAAGTCCATGTCCAAGGCGTATGCGCTCTCCGGCACACGGGCGGCGTATCTATGTGCTCCTGCAGCCATTGTGAACTCGCTGCGAAAAATCACGCCGCCCTGGGCCGTCAGTCTCCCTGCCCAGGTCGCGGCGGTGAAGGCATTGGGTGATCCGGAATACTACGCGGCTCGTTATGGCGAGACTCGCTTGTTGCGCCAAACACTGGCCGACGGGTTGCGCTCGCTCGGAATCGAGGTGGTTCCCGGTGCCGCGAACTTCCTGCTTTGTCACTTACCCGGAGAGGGTCCAGAGGCCGCGACGGTGTGCCGACGCTGCCGGATCCACGATGTCTTCTTGCGAGATGCCAGTCGAATCAGCGGCCGGCTGGGCTCGCACGCGCTGCGCATTGCGGTTAAGAACCGGCAGAGCAACGCCCGCATCATCGAGACCTTAAAGTGGGCGATCACCAGGGACGCTGAAGACGTGCCTCCTCTCGCCGTGTCAGCGTAAATCGCAGCCACTAACTCGGATACCAGCCCCCGTTGGGATTGACGGTTTGCCCGGTCATGTAGCCATTTTCCGCGAGCAGCAGCACCACCGAGGCCACTTCGTCCACGGTGCCGAAACGCCCGACCGGAATCACGCTCGAAGTAGCGCGAGGGTTCGCGCGCAGCATGTCGGTCTCAACCAGCGCCAGGCAAACCGTGTTGGCCGTGATGCCTTCCTTGGCGAGCAGCGCGGCATAGGAATGCGTCAGCCCCAGCATCCCCGCCTTGGATGCGGCATAGTGTGGTCCCACCAGCCCGCCCGTTTGTGCGGCTGTGGAAGAAATATTGATGATTCGCCCCCAACCCTGGGCTCGCATCTGTGGCAGCACGGCCTGGGTGACCAGAAATGCGGACTTCAGGTTCACGCCGATGTGCTCCTCCCAGTCCGCTTCCGCGATGTCCTCGAGCTTCAACTGGCGGGCGATCCCCGCATTGTTCACCACAATATTCACGGCACCGAGTTCGCCTTCAATTTGCGCAACCATTTTCTTCACTTGATCCGATTGTGAAACGTCAGCCTGAACCGCCAGCGCGCGCCGCCCCAATTTCCTGATCGCAACGCAGACTTTCTCCGCTTCCTCGGAGCGGGTCCGGAAGTTGACGGCAACGTCCGCGCCCGCTCCCGCAAGCGCCAGCGCAACCGCTGCTCCGATTCCGCGGCTGCCGCCCGTAACCAGGGCTATCTTTCCCTTCAAAGCTTCCATAGAAGTTGACCCTGCAGAATCCAGATTATCCCACTGTCGCGGCCCGGCGCTGCGAACCGGATTCGTCATCCGGGAAGGGGGAGTTACAGTCCCTTTTTCGAGCTCGCTCATGGTATAATTCTCATATCGTAAATCTACCGTAACATCCTGTAAATACAGTTGTTTAGGGTGGCAAGATGACCGAGCTTTCAGGTGTGGGTCGGACACTCCTGTCCGACGCTCTTGAATTTGATTTTGCCCCGGCATGGTTATGCAAGAACAGAGCAAGTCAAAGGCAGCGGACAAGAGTGTCCGCTCCACACAAGCTAGGAGCTAGAAGCTTTTATGGCTGACGATCAGAACCCTGAACTCCCCTTGACTCCTCCGCCTGGCGGCGGAGACGGCACCGGCATCCCCGGCGCGCTCAACATTCAACCCGTCAATATCGAAGAGGAGATGAGGAAGTCTTATCTCGACTATTCGATGTCGGTGATCATCGGGCGCGCCCTGCCCGACGTCCGCGACGGGCTCAAACCGGTGCACCGCCGCATTCTGTACACCATGCAGCAGATGGGCCTCGCGCCCAACAAGTCCACCCGCAAGTGCGCCCGCATCGTCGGCGATGTGATGGGCAAATACCATCCTCACGGCAACCTCGCGGTGTACGACGCGTTGGTCCGATTGGCGCAGCCGTTTGCCATGCGCTATCCGCTGGTCGACGGACAAGGCAACTTCGGTTCGGTCGATGGCGATCCACCGGCCGCCGATCGTTACACCGAGGCCAAACTGACCCGGGTCGCCACTGCGCTGCTCGACGATCTCGACAAAGATACCGTCGATATGCGCCCGAACTATGACGGCAACGAAACCGAGCCCGATATCCTCCCCGCGCGCATTCCCAACCTGCTGGTGAACGGATCGGACGGCATCGCGGTGGGCATGGCGACCAAGATTCCGCCCCACAACCTGACTGAAATTGTTGACGCCACAATCACGCTGGTGAACAGCCCCGAGGCTCAGCTCGCCGAAGTTCTGAAATTTGTGCAAGGCCCCGATTTTCCCACGGCTGGCATCATTCACGGCAAAGCGGGAATCGTGGACGCCTACAAAAACGGCCGCGGACGTTTCATCATGCGCGCCAAGGCGGGCATTGAAACCTTCAACAAAGACCGCAAAGCCATCGTCATCACCGAGATTCCCTACCAGGTCAACAAGGCGCGCCTGGTCGAGCGCATCGCGCAACTGGTCAATGACAAGGTCGTGGATGCCATTTCCGACATTCGCGACGAGAGCGATCGCGACGGGATGCGCATCGTGGTCGAACTCAAGCGCGACGGCGAACCCCAGCTCGTGCTCAACCAGCTCTTCAAACACACCCAGATGCAGGAAAGCTTCAGCATGATCCTGCTGGCGGTGGTGAACGGACAGCCCAAGGAAATGGGCCTGGTGCAGGCCATCAAGCACTTCATCGACCACCGCGTCGATGTGGTCCGCCGCCGCACCGCTTACCTGCTCTCGAAGGCCAAAGACCGCGAACACATTCTTGAAGGCTACCTGGCCGCGCTCGATCACCTGGACAACGTGATCACCATCATCCGCGCCAGCGCCAACCGCGCCGAGGCCCGCGAGAACCTGGTCGCTTACTTCGCCGGCAAGAAGATCGACATCAACATCACCGGCCGCGCTCCCAAGCGCGATCCGGAAAAGCCCTTCACCGGAATTCAGGCCGATGCGATTCTCGAACTGCAGTTGCACCGCCTGACCAAGCTCTCCATCGACGAGATCACAAAGGAACTGACTGTCACCCGCGAGCACATCGCCGAGTATGAATCCATCCTGGGCTCGGAAAAGAAACTGCGCGCCGTGATCGTGAAAGAGCTCGAAGAGGTAAAGAAACTATACGGCGACGACCGCCGCACCGTGATCGAAGATGAAGCCGCAGAGATCCATCTCGAGGACCTGATCGCCGACGAGCAAGTCGCGGTCACCGTCAGCCACGGCGGCTACATGAAGCGCACGCCGGTCTCCACCTACCGCATGCAGCGCCGCGGAGGCACGGGTCGCACCGGCATGAAGACGCGCGACGAGGATTTTGTCGAACACCTCTTCATCGATTCCACGCACGCCTACATTCTCATCTTCACCAACACCGGACGGGTTTACTGGCTTAAGGTGTACGAGATTCCCGACGTCAGCGCTGCCGGCAAAGGCAAGCACGTCGGCAACCTGGTCGGCCTGCAACCGGGCGAGACGGTTCGCACCATGCTTACCGTCCGCCATCTGGAAGAAACCGGCAAGTACATCTTGTTCGCCACCCGCAACGGCCTGGTGAAAAAGACCGAGCTCAAGGACTTCTCCCACGTGCGCTCGAACGGCATCTACGCCATCAGCATCGAGCAGGGGGATGAACTGGTCGCGGCCAATCTTACCGACGGCCAGCAGATCGTTTTCCTGGCCACGCACGAAGGCCAGGCCATCCGCTTCGACGAAGAAGACGTCCGCCCCATGGGCCGCCAGGCATACGGTGTCTGGGGCATCCGCATGGAAAAGGGCGACTATCTTGTCGGCATGGCGACAACGCCCAAGGCAGATGTCCCGGCGAAAGTTGATGCCACCAAAACACCTGCAACCGATGCCCAGGTAGCCGATCTGGTCCCGGAAAAAGGACGGCTGATTCTCTCCGTCACCGAAAATGGCTACGGTAAACGCACCGCTGCCGACGAGTACCGCCTGCAGGGACGCGGCGGCTCCGGCGTCATCAACGTGAAGACCACGGAGCGCAACGGCAAAGTCGTAGGCATCGCCCAGGTCACAGAGAAATCCGAAGTCATGCTGATCAGCCAATACGGCAAAATCATCCGCATGGATTCAACCACGATCCGCGAATCCGGTCGCGCCGCACAAGGCGTCAGACTATTGCATCTCGAGCCGGGTGACCGCGTGGCAGCGGCAGTGGTCCTCGCGCCGGGAGAAGAGCCTGTAAACGGGGGGACGCTGCTGCAGTAGGAAACTACGATCAATGCGACCAAGTAGGACGAAAGGTGACTAGACGATCGATGGTACGCGCCAGACTTTGTGAGCGTTCTCTCGCTGCATTTGGGTCCCACCACAGGACAAATGCGTCCAAGCGAGCATTGTAGTTAGGCCCGACTCTGCTGGTGCTGTCGATCGGTGGACAAATATCTTCGCGAATTTCTCTTTTTCTCGCCCGGCGAGCTAATTGGATCAGCTCCCGCTTCGGATCGGGTATTAATTCCACCTCTTCAGGCACCAAGGCTGAACGGATCCCCAAAAAGTCTGCAAGATTTTCCGTGTCCGCTAGCACCCACGCTTCAGCTTCACGCACGGCGACCCGAATTAGCAGGTTCTCATGTTTCGGGCGGGTTAGCCATTGCTGAATGAGCACGACCGGACATTCGTGTGTGTCCAGATCCGTGCCAGCAAGGAAGGGGATTCCTCTTGCCGCGTTATTAAATCCATTGATGTTCTGTCTCAAATATCCATAACCGCCCCGGTTGTAAATTGTTTGGGTAGCATACGCAGTGGGTATAGTAGCTAGAATTTTTGAAAACAATGACTCTGTCAGGGCGTCTTCGACGGCCAGATTTAAAGGGATGGGTGACGTCATTCAAAGAGGTCCAGTTGCGAAAGAGCCGTGGGTATAGTCTTCGGGAGAGCAGCATCCGCGACTGTCAAGCCCCCCTCCAGGAGGTCTCGCACCTCTTGGATTGAAGATGCGAGCTCTGCCCGAGTGCCCTCGTCGCTCGGCGTCAGAAGTAAGACCTCCTCTCCGCCGATTCCCGGATCCGACAAGAGGTCGGGACTATGAGTGCTGATTATGAGTTGACGCCTTTTTGTCGCTGGATACGGTACATTAGACCCGGAAGCTTCCGAACGATTCCTGCAATTAGAGAAAGTTCAGGTTCTTCCAATAGCAAGAGCGAATCTCCCTCCAATAAGGCCCAGAGTAGACCTAATAGGCGAAGAGTTCCGTCGGAAAACTGGTCCTCTCTTTGCTTTGCTCTGTGGGACCGCCAGTGTTCGTACACGGCCTCGAGATGTGGAATTCCAGTTTCGTCCTTCACATCTTTAAGCTCTTTGAGTTGGGGCACGGCGATGCGAAGAGCCGCTTCTATTCGTTTGAGTCGTGCCTTTCTCGTCCCCGCTGGAGTCCTCGCTACCTTTTCCAGGAAGCTCTTGCCAAAAGGGTCGCCAGGAATTCCAGGTCCCGAGAAGGCTTCTGGATGACGCAACAATTGAGGCACGAGATGCAAGTAACTACTAGTTGATTCAAAGAACCGGACGAGATCCCTAAATTCCGCATTCGCATTTATCTGCTCAAGGTGAGTCTGCGTTAGTCGAAGAGGGTCAAGCTTATCGTCTTTGTCGGGTCGTTGTCGGACTATTTGATCTCCTCGCATCACCCTTTCGTAGGCCAACAAAGGTAGCCGATATCCACGCGCTTCTTGCCTTATACCGATTGCGTATGACCAGAGAGTCCCATTGTCGGCGACCTGAACTTCCACCTCAACGTCTGGGTACTTTCGAGCAGCGAGGCAGCGTAACTTTGAGATGCCGCCGCGCTCATTCACCGCCTTTTGAAGGCCGCCACCCGCTTTCGCGATATCTCGCAGAAACGCAAACACATCGAGTAGGTTCGATTTGCCAGAAGCGTTCGGGCCTGCAACAAAGACTCTCGGCGCGAGCTCAATGTTAGCCTCACGGAAGTTGCGCCAGTTGTGAAGGATAAGCCTTTTGACGATCATCACTTTTGCCTTCGGGCTAATCATACACGGTGGGAATAGAGCAAAACGGCGGGACTAACTCCTCCGGTGAGACAAGTAGTCCCCAAACATTTAATGCCTACTTGCCGACCTCTGCCACTGCCCAGGGCTTCCCATCAAAATAGGTAGGCAATTCCAACCCAAACAGCTTCATCACCGTAGGCGCGACATCGACAATCGCAGGCTTCTCAATCGCAATCTTGCGATTCGAAAACAGCACGCCCGGCACCAGCCGCGGGTCCACACAGTGATCCCCGCTCCAGGCTTTGAGATTGTCTTCGAAGATTGCGGTGGTCACTTTGCCCATGACTGAATCCCAGGAGGCGCGGAAGCCTTCGCCGTAGCCGACAATCAGGTCGGGGGCGTTGTCAACATAGGGGCCGGCGTAAACCGCGTCGCAGTCGAACATTCCGGTGATGCCGATTTTCCCCGAAGCGGGGTCGACCAGCCCGTCGAGCTTGCCGCGCAGTTCTTCTTTTAGAGCCTCGGCTTCCGCTCCGGCTTCTACGATCCCCTCGCGCTCGCGGTCTTTGACGTTCAGATAGAGCCCGTTCAGGCCCATGGTGTAGGCGCGGGTGCGCGACCAGTCGACGTCTTCGAACCAGTCGCCGCTTTCGCTCTTGCCGTCTTTCAAGACCAGGTAGCCGTTCTGATGCAGCCAGGCATTCAGATTCATGCAGCGGTTGAACGATCTGAAACCGTGGTCGGAAATCACCAGCAGCAGGGTCTGATCGTCAATCTGCTGCATGACTCGCCCGACCAGAGTGTCCATGCGGTCGTAGAGGTCCTGAATCACGCGCGGCTTCTGGTCTTGCGGAACGTCCCTTACCGCCGGATGGTCTTTGTCCAGATAGCGCCAGAACATATGTTGGACGCGATCGGTGGTGTCGAACACACACGCGCACAAGCCTTGCGGAGTTTTTTCCAGCGCGTCGAAGAACATACGCTCGCGGTCTTCATGGTTGCCGTAGCACTGCGCCAGGAAGGCCTGATCGTCGAGGACTTCTTCGTTGAGAGCCCAGGTATCTTCCGCCAGGCCGAGAGTCGCATAGGGCCCAAAAAGTTTCGCAAGGTAAATCGAGTACGTTACCGGATGGGAGATGGGCAGGTCGGGGTGGCCGGGATCGATGTTCACCGGCGTCACGTACACCTCCACCTCCGGCGAAATTTCTTTCAGGTAGAAACGGCAGATGCCGCGGGCCGTGAATCCCATGCCCGCCTTGAACTTCACCGGAATCCATTCCGAGTACGCGCCCACTTTAATCGTGAAAGTTTCAGAATCGATTTCAATCCGTGCCCGGCCGTGGCCCACATCTGGACGAACCTTGAAATCGGCGCGCAGGTCACTGCCCGTACCCAATGGGTTTTCCGGACCCGGGATATAGGAATGAAATCCGGACCCGTTCTTTTCCATGGGAATTCGTACGCCGCCTTCGCGAAACTTGTCGCTGCTCTCCCGCGTGGTGCAGAAACAGAATGTCCCCTGGCTTCCCTTCAGATCAGGCACGCACATGCCGGAGAGCAACACGCCGGGAAACTTCTCGGGCGGAAAAGTTACCGGCACGCGAATGACCGAGCAGAAGACTCCTGCCTTCCCAAGCCAGTGCCAGAAGGGCGTTCCTTTACGCAGTCCTTTGACGTCGGATTTGCCCAGAGGCAGTGAATACCTGCCAATCTTCAGATGCCGTTTGGGCTCGCTGATCTGCGCCGACGAAAGATAAGGGAGATAGTTCTTCAGATCGCGGGCCAGGAAATCATAGATATTGTGTTTCCCGGGATTGACGCCGGTCTGAAACGTGGACCACGCCACCGGAGAAATCGCGGGAAACGTAGTTCGCAGCGGCCGAAAAGTCCCGTTGTCGCGCAGTTTGGCCAGGTTCGGCAGCTTTCCTTCGCTCATAAAGCGGCTGGCGAGTTCGGGATCCATTCCATCGAATCCCACGATCACGACTCTTTTTACCTGCGCTTTGCCGTACGCTTTCCGTCGCCGGAACATCCGCCACAGTTGTCGAATAGGCCAGGTCACCAGAGCATAAAAAGAATAAAGAAAGGCGACAAAGATGGTCCAAAATGACGATAGGACGGCAAACCCCGCGCCCGGCCCTGCGTAGGCCTCACTCCGCTGGGGGAACAGCAGCACCAGCGCGACAATCAGCACAAAGAGAAACAGACCGCGCTGTTTCGGATCTGATGAAAGCCACTTCATACCTGAATTCCCAGCACACTCTTGAAGATGAAACCTGCGATCAGCGACACCACGAAAAACAAGACAATCCAGTTCCATTCCATCCAGGCAAAATTAATCTCGCGCGGAGCGTAGTTGACCGTGATCGATTGCACCGGACTATCATCGGCGAACGCTGGTTCGCTAGACGTAAGCACGCGTTCCCAGAAATTGTCTTTCAATCGCACCGGCGAAACCCGCGCCAGGCCCGGCGCTACCACCACTTGCTTCGAAACCGTTTGCCCGGCGGCAGTAATCTGAATGGCGTAATGTCCCGCGCGTTCGGCGACGACGCGCCACACTACTTCCTTATCTTTCGGAACATGCACCGCCGGGGCCGAACTCGATAGTTCCGGAGGCAGGTGCAGCGAAGCCTCGTTGAGCGCGGACGGATCTGCAACTCGAGCTACCAGCAGAAAAGCTTGTGCCGGACGCAGTGGCAGCCAGCCGAAGTAGCGGTCCAACTGAACGATCAGAAACGTGATTGGCAATATGGCGATCAGGAACGGCGTGAACGCCAGGCGCAGGTAGCTGCCGGTTCCGAGCAGGATGCGTCCGTAGGCCCGCATCACCACCGGCAACTGGTCCTGAAACAGGCGGACCGCCAGCAGGTGCGCTTTTAACTGGTCCTTTGCCCGACCGATTGCCTTCTGGTCGGAGGTGTAGCGAAACGCGATCACCATCAGGAATCCGATCACGATGGAAATCGCCAGCACCCACAGAAGAGGAACGTTGGCCTTGAAGTCGAAGAGCGCATACGCAGCCGGGATGGAGGATGACGCCATTAAGATTGCGGGAGATTACAAGACAGCCTTACTCGATGTAGCCCAGGCCCTGCAGCCGTTTTGTCACTTTCTCCTTGGACTCGCTACCGCCGCCCTGGTCAGGCGACAGACGTTTCACTTCCTTCTCAATTGTATGCAGCACAAACTCCTCGACGGAAGCGTAGCCCGAGGCCTCCGCGCACTGCGTTACCTTTTCCAGCAACTCACCTTCAATCTTGATTTTCTGCGAGGACATTCGTCCGCCTCCATTTGTCCAACGGCTCGTTCAGTAAGGCGTCAGCGGTTGGATAAAAAAACTGAATGTCCCATCATACCGCCCGGCTGAGGAATTCCAAATTGCGCGAAGATGGTGGGCGCAATGTCGGTCAGCGCCGGACTGGCGGCGTCAATCGCGCGGTTGCTCAGCAGCACGCCCGGAACCAACGTGTAGTCCATGCAATGGTCGCCGCTCCAGGGATTCGCGTTGTTCTCGAAGACGTCGGCAGGGAAGTTGCCCAGAATGGTCTGCCATCCCGCGCGATAACCGCGATTGTAGCCCACCAGTAAATCTGGCCCCTGCGCAGCGTAGGGGCCCTGGTAAACTTCGCTCGCCCGGTCCACCCGCGTAATCGCTGCCTGATTGTTTTGAGGGTCGCGCACGGCCAGCAGCTTTTCCTTAATTTCCCCTAACAGGGCATCCGCGACCGCACCCGGTTCGACAATTCCTTCGCGTTCGCGCCCTTTCAAATTCAGATAGAGACCGTTCAGTCCCAGCCCGTAGGCGCGAGTGCGGCTCCAGTCCACATTGGCGAAGGCCTGGTTTTGATCGGGATTGGGTTCGCTCTTCAGTGTGATGTAGCCATTATTGAGCAGCCACGTATTCAGATTGAACGAGCGGTTATACGGAGCGAAACCGTGATCGGAGAGCACCAGCAAAGTCGTACGATCGTCCATGCTCTGCAAAACTTCGCCTAGCACCTGATCGATCTGCTGATAGAAATCGGGCAGCGCCGAGCCGTACTGGGCGGCCAGCGCAGCGTCGTACTCCGGATGCCGCGGATCGATCAAACGCCACAACATGTGCGAATTCAGATCAAGGCTGGAAAAGTAAAAGAAGAACAGGCCGGAATGAAACTTGGGGAACTCGGTGTCAAAAATCTGACGATGTTCCGCCAACACGGTCTTCGCCTGCTCCAGGTATTCTTTGTCGTCGAGCACGCCCGCTGACAGGGCCTTCGTATCTTCGGCAATGCCCTGGGTGTAGAACTCGCCCACCGCTTCCGAAAGCTTGCGGGAATAACTCTTGGGAGTGGACAGCGGAAGCGCCGGATCGGCGGGGTCAATATTGATGGGCGAAACGTACAGTTCGAATCGCGGATGCGCCTGCTTCAAATAGAAGCGACAGATCCCTTTGACGTTGCCGATGAATGGAATCAGTTGGAACTGAATGTGGACCCAGTCGCTCCATTCGCCCTCGCGCAACACGAATGCCTGGTCCTGTACCGAGAACTTTGCCACGGACTCCAGAGGATCGACGGAAACGGTGAAGGGCTCGAGGGTTGGCGGCGATCCTTTGCGAAACGTATTGTCCGGTCCTATCAGCTTTGCGTTCACCTGTGAATCGTCCACCACGACCGGAATGATCTGGCCGCCTTCCACCACGCCCGCAGTGGTCATGGGGTCATCCGTATAAAAGGAAAATGTACCGTAGCTGCCGCGCAAGTCCGGCGTGCCCATGCCGGACAAGGTGTATCCCCTGGCCTTGACCGGAGGGAAATTCGACGGCATGAGGATGACTGTGTTGGGCACGCGGTAATCGTCCAGCGTTTCCCAGAAGGCCTTGCCCTGGCGAAGTTGCTCAGCGGTTCCGCCGCCGATCGGAATTACCCAGTTGCCCAGGTGAATGCCGTGCTTTGGCGGCTCCACGCGCGAAGCCGAAAAGTAAGGTTGCAGCGTCTTGGGGTCACGATGGATGAAATCAAAAATGCCATGCCCACCCGCGTTCATGCCGGTGATCAGGTTCGACCAGGCGACCGGGCTCTGCGGCGGAATGCTGGTCGTGAGCAGACGGAAGGATCCCTTGGCAGCCAGCGCCGAAAAATTCGGCATCCTGCCCTCGGCCATGAACTTTTTCAGCAGTTGCGGGTCCATGCCGTCGATGCCCAGAATGATGAGCTTCTGATCACCGTGCCATCGTCTGGGCTGGCAGGAAAGCAGGAAACCCGCCCCAACCCACACCACCAGGAAGAGACCCAGGCTCCGGATTCGTAGAAAGCGCAAGGTAGGCTGTGATCCTCATTTCCATGATAGTCGATGAACGCGACAATGTGGCGCGGGCGCCCTCGCCCGCGTGCCTCTGGTGCCTCGATCCCTGGGGTAGACTTGACTGTATGTTTCGGCGGATTTGTCCTGCACTTCTGATCGTTCTTCTGCTCGCCATAGGGGCGACCTCAGCGCAAGCGGCCGGCAAGGCGAACATCGTCCTCATCACGCTCGATTCCACGCGCGCCGATCGCATGGGCTTCCTCGGCTCAAAAGCGAAAATTACGCCCAATCTCGATGGCTTTGCTCGCCAGAGCATGGTTTTCGAGCACGCCTACTCCCAGGCGCCACTGACCGTGGTCTCGCACGCCACTATCCTCACCGGCACTTATCCCCAGACGCACCGGGTCAGCGAGTTTGGCGCCAGGCTCGCTGCCACCTTGCCTTTTCTCCCTGATTTGCTCCGGGCCGGTGGATATCGAGCCGCCGCCTTCGTCGGTTCGATCACTCTCGACCCGAAGAACGGATTGGCCCCCGGCTTCGACCGCGGATTTTCCGTGTATGACGCGGGTTTTCAGCCGCCAGACCCTGGTTCGGGCCGAAAGAGTTCCGTCGATCGGTCAGCAGCGCAAGTTGTCTCGCGGGCTGCCGCCTGGCTGCTCCACAATCCCAAACGCCCCTTCTACCTGTGGGTGCATTTGAATGATCCCCAAGCTGCATCCGGCGCTTCCTACAACGCCGCGGTAGCCTCTGCCGATGCTGCCGCAGGAAAGCTGATTGCCGCCTTGCGCATCCAGAAGCTATACGACGACGCACTTATTGTTGTCGCTTCCGATCACGGTCAGGGCCTGGGCGAGCATGGCGAGGAGACTCACGGAGTCTTTCTCTATGATGAAACCATCCATGTGCCTCTTCTGCTGAAATTGCCTGCGAACCAGAATGCGGGCAAGCGAGTGACCGCGCGCGCCTCGCTGGTGGACCTTGCTCCCACTATCCTTGAAATCGCGGAGGTGCCGGTCCCGGCGCAGATGCAGGGGCAATCCTTACTGCGAATTGCCAGGACGAATTCCGATCCGGCCTCTTATGCAGTCAGCGATTTTCCGCAGCGGGCGTTCGGATGGAGCTCGCTGGAATCCTGGCGCGCAGGGAAGTATCTCTATATCAAGGCGCCCAGGCCCGAACTCTACGATCTCTCGTCCGATCCCGGCGCCACGCGCAACCTGGCGCAGACTTCCAAAGCCACACTGGAAACCATCGCCGGCCAACTGGATGCCTTCGACCGGCGTATTAGCAACCCCGGTACCTCTACAGGCCCCGAACTTACGTCCAGCGAAATGCAGAAGCTGGCCTCGCTGGGATATGTCGGTTTGCAAAAATCCGCAGGCCCGAGCGCCGCCGCAACCGGAGTCGATCCGAAAGATGGTAGCGCAACCGCAAACCAGGTCCTGGCCGGGCTGGCGTTGCTCAATGAAGGAAAGCCGGACAAGGCGGTAGCCATTCTGCAACAAGTACTGGCAACGGGCTCCAGGATGTATCTGGCTCAATTCGCTATGGGAGCCGCACTGGCCCGGCAACAACAGTATGCCAAGGCCATCGAGTACTTGCGCCACGCCATAGAACTTCAGCCGGACTCGACCTGGGCGCACTACGAAATGGGTTCCAGTCTCCTGAAGACCGGTGATTACAAGACTGCGGTCATTCATCTGGAGATTGCATCCAGCCGGCTGCCCGGCTTCGCGGAGGCCCATGCCCAGCTGGCCCAGGCCTACGACCACCTGGGACGCGCGGAAGAGGCGAAGCGCGAGCGCTCCCAATCGGTCGCCTCCCCGAAGCGCTAGTCCTTCGCCACTCTTGACAATACCCCCATAATGTCTATCATATTAGTAGACTTATGTTGCAATTCTGTCGTATACTATTTCTCGATGCCAGCCAACCACATCTCCACGAGTTGTATCTGTACGTGCTGTTGTTGCACGTGTCGCAGTCATCGTGGACGTGGGGATGGAATGTAGCCGGACCAAGACATTCAATTTCTCAAGCGGCCCACGAATCAGAATCGTGGGCCGTTTTGCTTTTTACGGTCCGGGTACCGGGTTCGTGGCGCCGCGTGAAACTTAAAGGGGAAGGTAATGCAGAGGAAAGTTCTGGTGGTTACGGGGTTACTGGTCGCGGGACTGCTACTCCTGTTGTCAATCCCAGGGGGAGCGCAGAGCGGCGAGATCACGTTGCTCAATGTTTCCTACGATCCGACGCGTGAGCTGTATCAGGATTTCAATCAGGCCTTTGCCAAATACTGGAAGGCAAAGACCGGCCAAACGGTCAATATCGAGCAGTCTCATGGCGGATCGAGCAAGCAGGCCCGGGCGGTCATCGATGGATTGCAGGCCGACGTTGTCACCCTGGCCCTGGCCTATGACATTGACGCCATTTCCCAGAACGCCGGGTTGCTCCCTGCAGACTGGCAGAAGCGGTTGCCCGAGAACAGCACGCCCTACACTTCAACCATCGTCTTCCTGGTGCGTAAGGGTAATCCCAAGCACATCAAGGACTGGGACGACCTGGTAAAGCCTGGAATTTCAGTGATTACGCCCAATCCCAAGACCTCGGGCGGAGCCCGCTGGAATTACCTGGCGGCTTGGGCTTACGCCCTCAAACAGCCCGGCGGAAGCGAACAGAAGGCGCAGGATCTTGTCAGACGCCTGTATAAGAACGTTCCCGTGCTGGATTCCGGAGCCCGCGGTTCCACCACGACCTTCGTGCAACGGGAGATCGGGGACGTGCTGATTGCATGGGAAAACGAAGCTTTTCTGTCAATAAAGGAGCTGGGACCGGAAAAAGTAGAAATCGTGGTGCCCTCAATCAGCATCTTAGCTGAACCGCCGGTGTCGATCGTGGACAAGGTGGTGGATAAGAAAGG
Source organism: Terriglobia bacterium (assembly GCA_963758435.1). Lineage (GTDB taxonomy): Bacteria > Acidobacteriota > Terriglobia > Terriglobales > Acidobacteriaceae > JAIQFF01. The sequence goes on from CAVWVN010000005.1 coordinate 134,211, forward strand.
CACCCGGAAGGTGGCCCAGGCTTATCTGGAATACCTGTACACGCCCGAGGGCCAGGAGATCGCGGCCAAGAACTATTACCGGCCGCGGCTTGATTCCGTGGCCAAGAAGTACGCTTCTACGTTTCCGAAGATAAAGCTGGTCACCGTCGATGACGTTTTCGGAGGCTGGCAGGCAGCCCAGAAGAAGTTTTTTGCCGATGGAGGCGTGTTCGACCGGATTTATCAGCCCAACTGAAAAGCCCTATGGCTTTCACTTTCAAAAAACGCAGCAACCTGCCGGGATTCGGATTGGCGCTGGGTTTCACCGTGCTTTATCTCAGCCTGATTGTCCTGATTCCGCTGGCTGCTACTTTTCTGAAAGCGTCAGCCCTCAGCTGGAACCAGTTCTGGCACATCGTTGCTTCTCCGCGCGCCGTGGCTTCCTATCGCCTGACTTTCGGGGCCTCGCTGATCGGCGCTTTGATCAATCTGGTATTCGGCGTCCTGGTGGCGTGGGTGCTGGTGCGCTACAGCTTTCCCGGCAAACGGCTTTTTGACTCGCTGGTGGATCTCCCGTTCGCCCTGCCGACGGCGGTGGCCGGCATTGCCCTGACCACGATTTATGCCCCCAACGGCTGGCTGGGCCGGCCTCTGGCTTCGATGGGAATCAAGTCGGCGTACTCGCCGCTCGGAGTGGCGATTGCGCTTACCTTCATCGGACTGCCCTTCGTGGTTCGAAGCGTGCAACCGATTCTGGAAGACATGGACAAAGAGCTGGAGGAGGCCGCGGCCAGCCTGGGGGCCAGCCGGTGGCAGACCTTTTCGCGAGTGGTGTTGCCCACAATTCTGCCCGCTGCTCTGGCTGGATTCGCCATGGCGTTTGCGCGCGCGATTGGAGAATACGGCTCGGTGGTATTCATCTCCGGCAATATGCCGATGCGAACTGAGATCACGCCGTTGCTGATCATGACCAAGCTCGACCAGTTCGACTATGCGGGCGCAACTGCCATCGCCGTGGTCATGCTGGCGTTTTCGTTGATGTTGCTGTTGCCCATCAATCTCCTGCAGAAGTGGAGCAGCAGCCGTGAAGAGAAGACGGCCAACCTGGTGCCGGAGGAGATCCACTAGCGATGGCGACCACTCTTCCACTCAGCACGCGAAACTTTTCGCCTGCCCGGCGAGTCGCAACGGCTGCGACCGGCGAGTCCGCCGTTGTTCGCTGGGTCCTGATCGGCCTGGCGGTGTGCTTCCTGACGCTGTTTATTTTCCTGCCTCTGGCGATTGTCTTTTCCCAGGCGTTCGCCAAAGGGATCGGCGTGTATTGGGCGAGCCTGATCGAGCCCGATGCTCTGTCCGCGATTCGCCTGACTTTGCTGGCCGCCGGCATCGCCGTTCCCTTGAACCTTGTGTTTGGAGTGGCTGCGGCCTGGGCCATCGGCAAGTTCGAGTTCTTCGGGAAGAGTTTGCTGATCACCCTGATTGATCTGCCTTTTTCGGTGTCGCCGGTCGTGGCCGGACTAATCTACGTTCTGCTCTTCGGCTTGCAGGGTGTGTTGGGACCGTGGCTGTCGCGGCATGACCTGCAAATCATTTTTGCCGTGCCAGGAATAATTCTGGCCACCATCTTCGTGACCTTCCCCTTTGTGGCCCGCGAGCTGATCCCGCTTCTGCAGGCGCAAGGGCAGGAGGAAGAAGAAGCAGCGCTCGCACTCGGCGCCAGTGGCTGGCAAACTTTTTTCCGGGTGAGCCTGCCTAACATCAAATGGGGATTGCTCTATGGCGTGATTCTCTGCAATGCCCGCGCCATGGGTGAGTTCGGCGCGGTTTCGGTGGTCTCCGGGCATATCCGCGGACGCACCAATACCATGCCGCTGCACGTCGAGATTCTTTATAACGAATATCAATTCTCAGCCGCATTCGCGGTGGCCTCTCTGTTGGCCTTGCTGGCCCTGGCTACCTTGCTGGTGAAAACCGCCGTGGAGTGGAGAGCGCGGCGGCAGCAGGCGGCGTCCGCTCGCTGGGATGGAGAAGAGCAAATCGCATGAGCATCGAAGCCCACAATATCAGCAAACAATTCGGACGATTTGCCGCGCTCGACAATGTCAGTCTGAAGATTCCCTCGGGCGAACTGGTGGCCTTGCTGGGCCCTTCCGGCTCCGGCAAGACCACGCTTCTGCGCATCATCGCCGGCCTGGAATTCGCCGACTCCGGGACCATTCTGTTCGACGGCGAGGACACTACTCACCGCACCGCGCGCGATCGCCGCGTGGGTTTCGTGTTTCAGCATTATGCCCTCTTCCGGCACATGACCGTGTTTGAAAACATTGCCTTTGGACTTCAGGTCCGCCCCCGCAGCGTGCGTCCGTCGAAGGAACAGATCCACGACAAGGTGCACGAGTTGCTGCGGCTGATCCAGTTAAAGAATCTATCCGGCCGTTATCCCGCGCAGCTCTCCGGAGGCCAGCGCCAGCGGGTCGCGCTGGCGCGCGCCCTGGCGGTCGAGCCCAGCGTTCTCCTGCTCGACGAACCCTTCGGCTCACTGGATGCGAAAGTCCGTCTGGAACTCCGCCGCTGGCTGCGCCAGTTGCATGATGAAGTTCACATCACCAGCGTGTTCGTCACCCACGACCAGGAAGAAGCTCTGGAGGTTTCCGACCGGGTGGCGGTGATGAATGAAGGCCGCATCGAACAGGTCGGCAGCCCCGATGAGGTTTACCATCACCCCAACACGCCCTTCGTTTACAACTTTCTCGGAAGCGTGAACCTGTTCCACGGCCGCATGGACGACGAAACCCCCGCCATCAACGAGGCCGCGACAGGAGATCTCGTTTATGTGCGGCCGCACTTGCTGGAGATTCAGCGCCATCCTAATGGCGGGAGCAATTTTCGCGCCATTATCAAACACATCAACTCCGCTGGCCCGCTGGTGAAAGTTGAAGCGCTCAGCGAGTGGGGAGCCTCAGTCCAGGTCGAGATGTCCCAGGAAAAATTCCAGGAACTTCAGCTGGCCAAGGAAGAAACCGTCTTCATCATTCCCAAAGAGCTGAAGGTCTTCCACAAAGCTCTTTAACCGGCAAACCACGTGGGGACAGCCGCCCTCGGCTGTCCGGTCGAGCGCAGCTCGACCAGGGTTAAGGCCATGGAAAGTTGCGGAGCTGCGCTCCGCTGGACAGCCGAGGGCGGCTGTCCCCACGCGGTTTGCGGTGCCCCCCCCTTGCATTACCTTTGTACTCTTTCCCCTCGGCCTCGGTTGTAGACACTATGAACGGGTAGTGTGCGCACCCAGGCAATCCCCAGCCCGGCGTTACGGTGCGCGGTCTAGACATTGGCCCGAATCTCGTTTAGCTGACTTACGGAAAGCTGTTTGCGACTGCATGCCATGAGCCAGGACCTCTACACGGCACACCGGACCACCGCCCGCCTTAGTGCGCTTCTGTTAATGCTCCTGGGAACTTTGGTCCTGCTCGGCTGGCTTTGGAATGTCGGGTTCCTCACCACGGTCCTGCCCGGCCGCATCACCATGAAGCCGAACACGGCCATCGGATTTTTGTTTCTCGGCCTGGCTCTCGTTCTGCTGACCAAGTCCAGGCAAACTCGCAGCACCCAACTGTGGTGTGCCGCGTCCGCGGCGCTGGTCAGTCTGGTCGGATTGCTTACCTTATCCGAGTACCTGTTCCATGCCAATCTCGGCATCGACCAGTTGCTGTTCAAGGATGTCGTGCAGTTGTCCTATCCCGGCAGAATGGCCCACATTACCGCATTCAATTTCTTTATTGCCGGGTTGAGCGTCCTGCTGCTGGCCTTCTCGGAGAAGCAGGCCAAACTCTCCCAGAGTCTTGCGGCGGTCACCGGACTGAGCGCCCTTTTCGCCATCGTAGGATACCTGTACGGTGTGCCCCTGCTTTACGGCTCTATCGAATACACCTCGATGGCGCTTCACACCGGCGCCGGATTTCTGATTGGTTCTCTTTCCCTTTTGTTCTGTCGGCCGGACCTCGGCCTGATGTCGGTGCTCACCAACTCCTACGCCGGCGGCTGGCTGGCGCGCCGGCTCCTGCCGGTGACGGCGCTTGTTCCCGCGCTGCTGGGTGCGGCCTGCATCCACAGCCGATTATTTTCGAGCGACGTGCGGCTGAACATTGCGTGCCTGGTGGTTGTCCAGATCGTGCTCTTCATGACCCTGGTGTGGATACTTGCCTTCATGCTCAACCGCGCCGAGGCCGAAAAGGGGATAGCCCAGGATGCCCTGGCTCGCTCAGAGAAACTTCTGCAGCAGTCGCAGCGGATGGAAGCGATCGGGCTTCTCGCGGGCGGCGTAGCCCACGACTTCAACAATCTGCTCGCTGTGATTAATGGCTACAGCGATCTGCTGCTCGAGCGTGCCGATGTGCCCGACGCCGACCGCCGCAGCCTGGAGCAGATCAGGCAGGCCGGCAACAGCGCGGCCTCGCTCACTCGCCAGCTCCTCATGCTCAGCCGACAACAGGTGGTCGAGCCGGTAGTCCTGAATATCAATCAGACGGTCGGTGCCCTGGACAAGATGCTGCGGCGCCTCATCAAGGAGAACATCGAATTCTCGTTTGTGCTGGATCCGCAACTGGACCGCGTCAAAGCCGACCCGGGGCAGATCGAACAGATTGTCCTGAATCTCGTAGTCAACGCGCGCGATGCCATGCCCCACGGCGGCAGCCTGCGCATCCAGACGAAAAATGTCGAGAAGGTGGATGCTCAAGCCGGTCCGGGCGCGTCACCCAGCCGCTTCGTGCTGCTGGAGGTGACCGACACCGGCACCGGCATGGACCCCGAAACCCAGGCGCGCATATTCGAACCCTTCTTCACCACAAAAGCCGTGGGTAAGGGGACCGGGCTGGGGCTGGCCACGGTTTACGGAATTGTGAAGCAGAGCAACGGCTGCATCGAAGTCCAAAGCACTCTGGGCCGCGGATCTTCCTTCCAGATATTCCTTCCCGCCGAAATCCAGGCGGGCGCAGGCGTCGAGCCTGGCAAAGATAACCACGCCGACCCGGTTTTTTCGGGAGAAACGGTGCTCGTAGTCGAAGACGCGGAGCCGCTGCGCGAGTTGATCTGCGGGGCCTTGAGCGCTTCCGGATGCAACGTGTTATCTGCGCCCCAGGGCCAGGAAGCATTACGCATCGTCCAGCAGCAAAAAGCGACGATCGATCTGCTGGTCACGGACGTCATCATGCCCGGAATGAATGGCCCCGCTCTGGCCAAACAGGTCCGCGAACTTCGCCCGGGAATAAAAATCCTTTATATGACCGGATACAGCGGTGAGTTTGTCCGCTCCGACATGCTGATTCCGGGCGTGTCCTTCATCCAGAAGCCTTTCACCCCCGCCGATCTGCGGCGCAAGATCCGCAAGATGCTGGCCGACAAACCCGCACAAGCCAAAAAGGCCGCCGCCGGCAACGCTGGCTGAAACCACGAACCACGTGGGGACAGCCGCCCTCGGCTGTCCGGCGGAGCGAAGCTCCGCTATTTCTTATCAGGCGATGAACTATCAGGCAATAACTTGTCGAGCTGCGCTCGACCGGACAGCCGGGGGCGGCTGTCCCCACGCGGTACTTCCGGTATACTTTGCATCCGCGGTGGCGCCCTGCGCCCGTTGCACCATGCCTCAAATTCAATGTAACGCAGTCCTGTTCGACCTGGATGGCGTCCTGATCGACTCCACTCGCGCTGTGGCCCGGGTGTGGCATCGCTGGGCAATGGAGCACGGGTTTGATCCCGACGAAGTGATTGCGCGGGCGCATGGCCGTCCCAGCCTGACTACGGTGCGCGAATACTTGCCCCATTCCGATCACGCCGCCGAGAATCGCGAAGTCGAGCGCCGTGAAATGGAGGACCTGGAAGGCGTGGTGCTCCTTCCGGGATCGTTGCGCCTGCTCACACAATTGCCTCCTGATCGCTGGACCATCGTCACCTCCTGCACCCGTCCCCTGGCCGAAACCCGTCTGCTGGCTGCGGGCTTGCCGGTGCCGGAGCGCATGATCACATCGAACGACATCAGGAATGGCAAGCCGCATCCCGAGCCTTACCTGAAGGGCGCATCGGTCCTGGGCTTCGCTGCAACTGATTGTGTCGTAATTGAAGACGTGCCCGCGGGCATCCAGTCCGGCAAGGCAGCCGGCGCGACGGTCATAGCCTTCCGCACCACGGTCAAAGATCCGGAACTCAAAGCCTCGGGCGCTGATTGGGTGCTGAACAACTGCAGCGAGATTTCGGTCGGAAGCAAACATCCAGAGCTCACGCTGGATCTCAATCCATCACCAACCACGTAGGGGCGGACGCCCTCGTCCGCCCAGCGGAGCAAAGCTCCGCTATCGTCGTGGCGCCCGAGAGTGGCACCCGAGAACCGGTCAAGCTGCGCTCGGCTGGGTGGACGAGGACGTCCGCCCCTACGTGGGTCGTGGCGCTTCCGCCTCTGCCGGTGGGATAATGCCGACGAGGAGGTTAACCGATGTCAGATCCCAAATCCTCCCTTACCCGCCGCGACTTTCTGGAAACCGCCGCCGGCGTCACCGTGGCCGGCGCTCTACTGCCTCGCGTGTGGGCTGCCGAAGTAAAAAACGGCATCCCTTACCGCACCCTGGGCAACACCGGCGAGAACGTTTCCTGCATCGGCCTGGGCGGATACCACCTGGGGAGTCAGAAGGACGAGCAGGAGAGCATTCGCATCATCCGTACCGCGCTCGATGAAGGCATCAACTTCCTCGACAACTGCTGGGACTATAACGACGGCGCCAGCGAAGTCCGCATGGGCAAGGCCCTCCGCGACGGATACCGCAAGAAAGCCTTCCTCATGACCAAGCTCGACGCCCGAACCAGCAAGGGCGCCGCCCGCCAGATCGACGAGTCGCTGCGCCGCCTGCAGACAGACACCATCGATCTGCTGCAGTTCCACGAAGTGATTCGCGACACCGATCCCGAACGCATTTTTGCCCCCCAAGGCGGCATGAAGGCAGTTCTCGAGGCCAAAAAAAATGGAAAAGTCCGCTACATTGGTTTCACTGGACACAAAAGCCCTGAGTTTCACCTGAAAATGCTGAACGCCGCCTTCGCCCGCAACTTCACGCTGAACACCGTGCAGATGCCGCTCAACCTCATGGATGCCCACTACGACAGTTTCGAAAAAAAGGTTCTCCCTGTGCTGGTGAAACACAACATCGGCGTGCTGGGCATGAAGCCCATGGGCGACGGCCTGATTCTCAAGAGCAAGGCAGCCGAGCCGGTCGAGTGCCTGCAGTACTCGCTCACGCTGCCCACCAGCGTGGTCATTACCGGCTGCGACTCGCTCCCCATCCTGCAACAGGCATTGAAGGTAGCGCGAAGCTTCAAGCCGCTCAGTGGTGAGCAGGTCGCCGCGCTTCTCGCCCGAACCGCGCCGGTCGCCCAGAAGGGCGAATGGGAGCTTTACAAGACGTCACACAACTTCGACGGGACGTACCAGAATCCGCACTGGCTGGAATAGCTTGGGTTAGGTTCTTCTGCGCGTCGCCGATGTGACGGACTGTTTCCGGTCTACCCCGATCAATTGGTGCGATCGCAACTTAACAGCCGTTATGGCTTAAGTGGCATCAGTTCTGCCGTTGGAAGCAGGTGCGTCCGGTGGGGTCAGCAGAAGTGCCAACGCTGCGAGAATAGCAGCGCCCAATCCAAATGTGCCGATGTGCCCGATAGCTCCAGCCCACTGAGGCCGCAGACTCTCAATCGGGCCTAGTAGGATATTGGAGAACCAACCCACCATGAAAACCCGCTCTGGTCCCGCGGTGCCACGGATAAACCAAAATCCGAGCCAGCACAAGTAAAGGTACGAGGCGATATTTGCGGCGATGAGTGCCCGACCATGCAGGAGGAAATCCCACGGCAACAACGATCCAGATTCTGTATGACCCAAATGCAGACCGCCCCGAATTGCGAGAGCGAAAACGAAGGCGGTCAGCCCTAGTGCCACCGTTATTCTCACGCGGGTTGTGAGCAGTCGTGTTCGGTGAAGAGACGCCAAGAACCACGCTTCCTGCGACGGTTTTATTATCCGCGAGAGGCGTAGGGGTTGAAAACAGCGTTTACACCAATCGTTGTCGACGCTTCGCGAAGTCGCTCTGATAGTACGCCACCCACCCAAACGAAATGAGTGGTCGACAGACGTAAAAGACCCAGCCCGGTGCTCTGTGGAGCAGGGCGGAAAAGACTGCGAAACCGGCAACTTGCCGTTTGGTCATATCGTCCGCGACCATTATGATCCGGCGCGGAAAGAGAAAGGTAGCTCAACTGTCGTAGTCAGCGTTCGCACCAACCGTCACAACTTCTTGATCTCCTCCGCCTGCGCCGCGGCCCGCCGCATCGCCGCCACCTCTTTCTGCATGCGGTTGATCTCTTCTTCGCTTTCGCGCAAGTAAGCCTCGTGCCGCTGCTGGAAGAGCGCCAGATTGCGGCTTGCCGGCCGGGCAGCCGATGAGAGTGAGCTCAGGAATTCCACACCGAAGCAGTATCCATCCCGGTTGCGGATCGTTCCCTTCACCCGGGAGTAGGGCGCCGGCAACTCAACTTCGACCGGGTCCCCAGGTTGCAGATTGATTCCGGCATACAGGGCGAGGCCGCCCTTGCTGATTTCAGCCAGCCGCCCGGGCACGAAAACTTTGGATTCCCCGTCGCGCAGAATGACAAAGACCTGGAGGTCAACCTGCTTTCGCTTCCAGCGACGCGTATTGAGGGGGGAGGGCGCCATTCAGAGGGTGCGGTTGAGATGCCTACCCATGCATGTGTCCCAGTATGGAACGGGCCGGCCAAGAGGAGGAGATTACGGAAGTGGCTGTACGACGCGCCCCGCCACCGCCCACGCAAGTGGTGGGAAGGGCACGACTTCAGTCGTGCCGCCCTCAGGCTGATCAAAGACGGGGCTTTAGCCCCTGAGGCTCGCTGGGGACGGAAAACCGACGACCAATACCCGACGACTGAAGACCGACGACTGACGACTGTCTAACGGAACAGCAACCCGCTGAACTCCGCCAGATTCCGCCGCCAGACCATCCAGACATGTCCGCCCGGGGTTTCAATCGGCGTGTTGTGGACACCCTTTGAATCCAGCCACGTCCGCAGCTTCCGGTTGGGCTCAATCAGTCGATCATCGGTCCCGCAGGCGATCCAGAGCACGCGCAGTTTCTCATTGGCCTTGGCGTCGAGCCCGGGAAACTCCGCGTCAAAATCCTCGGTAATTCCTCCGGAGCTGAAGGCGCCAACCCAGGCAAACTTGTCCAGATTATTCAGTCCGGTCAAAAGAGACTCGGCGCCTCCCATCGACAGGCCAGCAATCGCCCGCTCTTTCCGGTCTTTGGAAACCCGGTAGGCCGATTCCACCTGCGGCATGACTTCGGTGAACAGGGCCTGGATGAAGCGGTCGTAATTTTTCTTGCGGAGTTCAGTCGCAAACGCCCGGGGCCCCTGCACCACGATCTCAGGCGCGCCATAACCCAGCGGCATTACCACCACCATGGGTTTGGTCTTGCCCTGTGCGATCAGATTGTCGAGGATGACATTCGCCCGTCCCACCGCCGTCCACCCGCTGGCATCATCGCTGAACCCGTGCAGCAAATACAGCACGGGATAGCTTCGCTTCGCCTTCGCATCGTAGCCCGGCGGCGTGTAAACGTAGAAGTCGCGCTCATCTCCGACCACTCCCGATTTATAGAAATGATGATGGACCAGTCCATGCGGCACGTCGCCAATCTCCCACGGCAACGAAGCCGGCCCCGGCACGTGCACCTGGCTCTCGGTGTGCAGCAGGTTGGGCTTCATCGAAGGGTTGGAGGGATCAATCAGACCCACCCCGTCAGCCACAAACGAGTAGCCGTAGAAGTCCGGCGTCAAGGGCGCGGTGGTCAAGCTCCAGACTCCCTCGTCGTCCTTCTGCATGGGCGCAGGCTTCGCCCCCTCCAGCGTCAACATAACTTCATGCGCGTTGGGATCTCGAAAGCGGAAGGTGACACTGTTGTCCGCGTGGACCTCGGGGCTGGATACGACCACTGGCGGTTGCGGCGCGGCTGGGGCTGGTTGCGGTTGCGACCAACCAATCGTGCCCGACAGCAAGAGCAGGAATGAAGCCAGGACCGTACGTTTCATGAGTGTCCTTTACGCGATGCGTTCTAAGACCGCTGGGACGTGAGTATACAACTCCTGAAGCTCGGACTCAGCAATGCGGCGTTTACGAGGGGCTGGCCAGGACCGCGGGTATGTAGGAAACTTGAAACATGAAGAAGCCTTTTCTTCGCGTCACCAAATGGCTCGGAACCATTCCAGTGGAAGCGGAATGCACGGCATGCGCGGAGGCGAAATTCCAGGTAAGGTCTGCGAGCCATCGCCCAAGCCAGGAAGAATATCAACAGGCTTTGCAGCGTGAGTTCGACCACCATGTAAAGACGGTTCACATCGAGCCGGGCAGTTGAGTCGAAGCGCGCTGCAGTCTACTATGCTTCCGGGGAGGCGTGGCTGGAAACGGCTGCCAACCTGCCCCGCAAGCCAGGCGACAATCATGCGACTCCAAATCATCGTGGAAAGGCCATAGGATGAATCACACCGTCAGCCGCCGTCATTTCCTCCAAGCCACCGCCATCGCGGGCGCCGGACTTGCCTTGCCGAAGAACTTGCTCGCAGCCGGAAAGAAATCCGTGCTCATTTTCACCAAGTCGTCGGGCTTCGAACACGATGTCATCAAGGTTACCCCCGGACATCCCAGCATCCTGGAACAGGCAGTCAAGACTCTCGGAGAGCAACATGGCTTCGAAGTCACCGCCACCAAGGACGGCCGCGTGTTTGATTCCGCCGATTTTAAGAAGCATGCCGCGTTGCTCTTCTTCACCACCGGCGATCTGACCACAGTCGGCACAGACGGGAATCCGGCCATGTCGCCCGCCGGCAAGCAGGCCCTGCTCGACGCCATCCACGGGGGACTGGGATTTGTTGGAGTCCACGCCGCCAGCGACACTTTTCATACCGAGCCCGACCCGAAAGACAATTCCAACCGTTACATCGCCCACGGAGCGAAATCTGATCCCTACCTGCTCATGCTGGGCGGCGAATTCATCACGCACGGCAGCACCCCCCGGCTGCAGGCCGCTAACCTTATTGTGAAGGACGCAAAATTCCCCGGCCTCGAAGCGGTGACCTCGCCCGTCAGCCTTACTGACGAGTGGTATTCGCTCAAGGACTTCGCCCCGGACCTCCACGTAATTCTCGCGCTCGACACCCACGGCATGACGGGTGAGCCCTACCAGCGCGCTCCCTACCCTGCAACCTGGGCGCGGATGCACGGCAAAGGACGCGTCTTCTACACCGCCATTGGCGACCGCCCGGAAAACTGGTCGAATACGTTTTTCCTGAACCTGCTCGGCGGCGGAATTCGCTGGTCCATCGGCGACGCCAAGGCCTCGCTGGACAAGAATCTTGTCCAAGCGACCCCTGGCTATGCCGAGATTCCACCGAAACCGCCGGCTAAAGCCTAGGCGAGATGGCAGGGCGGCCCCGGCAGCCGGGCTCTTGATGGCGATAGCGGACGGGCTGCCAATGCCCCTCTTTGAAGTTCAGGAAATTTCTTCTGAACCGGAGGGAGCAGAGTGCTTTTCAGCAGAAGTAAGGCCGGCGTAACGTTTTGTTGACACTGGAATCTGATGGCCAGTGAGACCGGAGCACGCGATGAAGGGCAAGGTGGTACTCGTAACCGGGGCCAACGGCGGCCTGGGAACCCATGTGACGCGGGCTTTTCTCGATGCCGGCGCGACCGTCATTGGCACATCGAGAAAAATACAGCAGTCTGATTTCAACAGTTCTAACTTCAGCGCCCTGGCAGCAGAGATTTCGACCCGGGAGGGCGCCAAGACTCTGGTAGATCAGGTTGTGGGACGTTTCGGAGAGCTCGATGTCTTGGCCCACACCGTCGGCGGTTTCGCGGGTGGCCAATCGGTAGCCGATACCGACGACGCGACTTTTCAGCGCATGTTTGATCTCAATCTGAATTGTGTATTTCACATTCTGCGGGCGGCGGTTCCGCCTCTACGAAAGACGGACAACGGCCGCATCATTGCGATTGGAAGCCGGGCCGCGCTGGAACCTGGCGCGGGCGTGGGCGCGTACAGCGCGTCCAAGGCAGCCATGGTCTCCCTGATTAGAACTGTGGCGCTGGAAAATAGAGATGCTGGACTCACCGCAAACGTGATCTTGCCCGGCACGATGGATACCCCAGCCAACCGGAAAGCGATTCCGAACGCCGACGTCAGCAAATGGGTACAGCCGGCCTCGGTCGCCGGTTTGGTGGTCTGGCTCGCCGGCGAAGCTGGCAAGGACGTCAACGGATCTGTGATCCCGGTCTACGGTAGAGAGGCCTGAGACCCCTTTTGAAACGAGGGGGCAAGACGGGTCTCCTACGAACCGTTAGAACACTACTCTCTGTGACTCCCAGAAACAGAATCGTTCTAGTATCACACCGCCTATGTTCTGGATTACGAAAGGTGCTGGCGGAGAGGGAGGGATTCTATTACCGTCATTCCCTGAAAGTGCCGTTGAATCCTACACTTCCGCGATAATACCCTGTATTTAGGCTGCTTACAAGCGAATCCGATCTTTGGCTACGGTTTCCACAGTTTCCCTTATTAACTCAATTTCCCCGTGGAACGGTATCACTGGTATCAGTGTGAGAGAATCGAGATCGCAAAACTGGTCGGCATGAGCCGAACCTTTTCATCTGCCGAGGACCTTGAGTGCAATCCTCGTAGTATCTCTCATAGGGTTGAGTACATTCGTGATGCTCCGGTGGAGCGCTGTGACATAAGTCATCGTCTCGCATCTCTAGCGAATTTACCGTTGGCTAGTCTGCGGACGAGGCGGCAGAAACTATGAGCGCAATCAACGGAAACACAAGTGTGGCGGAAGTTGTCAGGAGTTGCCCGAATGCCCGGCGCATCTTTGACCGCCACGGGCTGAAAGGTTGTGGTGGCGAATACGGCCCCAGCGAGTCGCTGTCCTTCTTTGCCACAGTACATCAGGTCAACGTGGATGAACTGGTGCGGGAGATCAATGATGAGTTGCGAAACCCGTTCGCCCATCCTTACGTTTACAAGGAGACTCTTCCGGACTACATCTACCGGCGTTTCTTCAAAGCTGGCGTGTTTACCGTATTGACGGTCGGCTGCCTCTGGGGCGCTGTCAACCTATTGCAGATCGCGTTGGGCAAGAACTTCCTGCAACTGCGCCTGCTGCCCTCGATCCACGCTCACGCACACGCCATGATCTTCGGCTGGGTGGGAATGTTCGTCATGGGGTTCGCCTACCAGTCCTTTCCCCGCTTTAAGAACACGACATTGTGGCGTCCCGAACTCGCTAACATCAGCTTTTATCTTCTGGGCGCGGGGATTCTGACGGGCATGGCTGCGGATATGCTGCTACCCAGCCCAGCTTCGTTTGTACTAGGGGCGCTCTCCGGCGCCGCTCAAATTTCGTCCGTCGTGCTCTTCATGTTGGTACTGTATCGGACGGCGCGGCAGTCGATCGAGCCCCACAGTCCCTATGAGAAGTTCATTGCCAGTTCATTCTTGTGGTTCCTGTTGGGCACGATCTTGAATGTCATCTTCTTCTTTGCCAAGGCTACGGCACACTCTGAGCATGATCTGATTATGCGCATCGCACTAGTTGACGGGCCTTTGCGGGACATCCAGTTACTTGGTTTTGCTGCCCTCATCATTGCAGGGGTGAGCCAACGATTTGTTCCCCAGGTGTACGGTCTGGAACGTCCCGTGCGCGATCGCCAAACCCTGATCTTCTGGTTGATCAGTGGCAGCCTGGTTCTGAACATCGTCAGCTATGTTCTGCTGCTCACCACGCACAAGCTCTATTTCGCCATCGGCCTCGAAGTTGCCTATTTGTTGATGCCCATTTGGGCCGTGTTGCTGGCGCAACAGATTGGCGTGTTCAGGAAGCCATCGCAACCGGACCGCACGTTCAAATTTATTCGAGCCGCGTATGCATGGCTGCTGGTTTCCTGCGTCATGATGCCGCTGTTCCCGCTCTATGGTGTTCTCACGCACCAGGTGTTCGCACACGCTTACATGGGCTCCCATCGGCACGCTTTCACTGTCGGCTTCATCAGCCTGATAATTATGGGTGTGTCTTCGCGGGTTGTTCCCATCTTGGCGGGAATGAACTCCAAACACATGAATTCGCTGTGGGTGCCATTCATTCTCATAAACCTCGGCTGTGCTGGGCGTGTGGTGTTTCAGGTGTTGACTGACTTCGCGCCGAGGGTCGCGTTTCCGCTGGTCGGCTTCACCGGGTTCATCGAGTTTGCTGCGCTGCTCTGGTGGGGAGTTGAGCTGTGGAGAACCATGAACGTGGCGAAAACAAGCCGCACTAAGCTGCTGACTGCGCCATTTCCCTTAGAGGCTCGGTAATCGCCAGTGTATCAACTGACCTCAGGGCCAGCTGCACGGGTCTGGTCCGGTACAATAGCCGCCGTGGCGGAAATCAAGGTCAACCACGGTCAGACGCTGGCGAGAGTCCCCATCTTTTCCGGGCTCACGGAATCCGAGTTCGCTTTCCTGGCTCAGCGCGCAGTGCCGCACCACTTTTCAGCAGGCGAAACGGTTTTCGCTGAGGGTGAGCCGTGCGCGGGAATGTATGTGGTTGAGTCGGGTCACATCCGCATCTTCAAGAGTTCCGCTGGCGGCCGCGAGCAGGTACTCAGCATTGATGGGCCGGGCAGTTCGGTCGCAGAGCTTCCAGTCTTCGATGGAGGCAATTACCCGGCCTCAGTCACCGCAGTCGACGATGCCACCCTCCTCTTTGTAAGCAAGCAGGACTTTCAGGCGCTCTGCCTGGCTCATCCCCAGGTCGCGCTGAAGGTATTGCGGGTGGTGGGTGCACGCCTGCGCCGGCTGGTCGGGATCATCGAAGAACTCTCTTTCACTACAGTGCGCCATCGTCTAGCTGCCTTTCTCTTACGTCTCTCCCAGAAGGAAGGCAAACGCACCCCCGAAGGCGTGGAAATCACCATGCCAGTCAGCAACCAGGAATTGGCTTCGCAAATTGGCACGGTGCGCGAGCTAGTATCCCGCAATCTCTCCCGGCTACAAGCGGAGGGAATGATCAAGATCGATGGCCGCAGAGTGGTCATATGCGATTTGAAAAGCCTGGAAACCGAAACCGACTCTGCTGAGTGACTCCAATGACATTCGAGTCTTGCGGCTGTCATCTTCCGCATCTCTGTTCTACTCCCCGATCTGGGTGATGTTCCACCCATCACGACCCTTTGTGATCGCCGTGACAAAAGTCATCGGCACGGCTCTTGCGCTCCGCTAATCTCAGAGCATCGAGCGCGGCCGTGAGGCATGGAGCAGGGTCGCGAGGAGGATGTAATGAGCATTACCGCTGAGAAAACTGTGCGGGAATTGGCCGTGGAAAACCCCGCTGCGACCCGAGTGTTTGAAAAGCTGGGCATCGATTACTGCTGCGGCGGAAACCAGTCGCTGGAAGAAGCCTGCCGCGTGGCCAACCTCCCAATGGACGAGGTGCTTGACTCGCTCGAAATGGCCGAGCAGTCTGTACGCGCCGTCCAAAAGGACCGTAACTGGCCAACCGAGCTGCTGGCCGACCTGGTTGCGTACATCACCAGTACTCATCACAAGTACACGCGCGAGGAGATGGCTCGTCTCGGTCCATTGTTCGACAAGGTCTGCTCCGTGCACGGGAAAAACCATCCCGAACTGCTGCGGGTCCGGTCCAGTTTTCAGGGCCTGGAGCAGGAATTGACCATACACATGATGAAGGAAGAGAGGGTCCTGTTCCCCTACATAGTGAGGATGGAAGAGTCGGTCATCCAGAAGGAACCGGTGCTGCCGCCGCCATTCGGCAGTGTGCAGAACCCGGTGACGATGATGATGCATGAGCACGACTCCGCGGGCGAAGCCTTGCGCTCGATGCGTAAGGGCAGCGCGGGTTATACGCCCCCGGACGATGCCTGTATCAGCTTCCAGACTTTGTACAAGGCCTTGGCAGGCTTTGAAGCCGACCTCCATCAGCATATTCACTTGGAAAACAACATCCTCTTTCCCCGGGCAATTGCAATGGAAAAGGCGCGGCTATTGCAGCCGAAATGGAGGCCGGAGAAAAGTGAGGCGCATGACAGAACTATCTGAAGCTGACTGGTCACGCCTTGGTGCCGCGAGATCGATCACTGGTCCACGTAAAGGCGCGAATGGCGGCGGGTAATCCGAGCGTACTGACAGCCAGTACAACCACATGATTGATCTCGCCTTGCGTGATTCCGGCTCGCCTCGCATTTCGGACGGCGGAGTGTGTCGCGCCTTCCAGGCCGGCACCCATCGAGAGGGCAATCTTCACCAAGCGCCTGGTCTTTTCATCCAGGGGACCTGCCGCGTGGCACCGGTCACCCAATTCATTGAAGGCTTCCCACACCTCGGGGTAAAGCTTCCTGAAGTCCTGCACAGGCCTAGGCAACCGCTCTAGTGTCAATGGCGTGCTCCTTTCCCGTTCCTTTTGGCCCTTCTGGTCGTTGTTATTCGAGCTTTCGTCTACAGTAGCGCATTCGAACGGAGCGATTCCAGTGGATTGACGAATGTGTATCGCGTCGCGACCTGATCACGCCGAGACACCGTGACTTATGTCATAGCTGATTGCCGGTCGCGCTCGTAACCTTGACCGTTGGCATGTCTCTAGAGGCACACGACGGTGGACGAACGACGCCACAAGAGGATGCTGGAAAGGGCGCTTATCGGCGCCACCCTATTGCTGTTGTTGGCCGGCGGCGATCTGTCTAGTGCACAAAACCAACCATCCTCTACGCCGATTACGTTTGCCGGAATCCACTTTTCCGGCAGCCTACGCGTGCGTCCAGAGGTGTGGGACTGGTTCGATACCACCGCTGCTGAGCCCAACTACACGTACTTTGCTTCGCTACTGCGACTAAGCTTTAGCCAAGAACGGCCCGGATGGGATTGGCAGGCGGAATTCGCCCAGCCGTTGCTGCTAGCTCTCCCTGAGAATTCCATTGCGCCTCCGCCGCAAGGGCAACTGGGATTGGGAGCCAACTACTTCGCGGCCAATCGTGACTCTACCGCAGCATACTTCTTTGCCAAGCAGGGGTTCGTTCGCTTGAAAGGCGTCTTCGGTGACAAAGCGAGCAGCCTGCGCTTCGGTCGTTTTGAGTTTGTCGATGGGGCGGAAGTTGCTCCAAAGGACACCACACTCGCCGTTTTGAAGCGTGACCGGATCGCTCACCGCCTGCTCGGGAATTTCGGCTTTTCCCATGTGGGAAGGAGCTTTGACGGAATTCAGTACGTGCGGGGAACGCCCAGCATGAATCTCACCTTGCTGGCGGCGCGTGCTACCCAAGGCGTCTTCCAAGTCAACGGCTGGAGCGAACTGGACACAGATGTCCTGTATGGCGCACTCACGCGTTCCGTTGGCAAGAAGTCGCCAGGTGAATGGCGCGTTTTTGCCCTTAGCTATCACGACGGCCGGCCAGTCCTGAAAACGGACAACCGTCCCACGGCCGCGCGCACGGCAGATCTGCTCTTCTGGGGCACCTGGCAGTCCGGCAACTGGGGTGTATTGGATCAGCGCGCTGGAGCCGTCGCTATCGAGGGCGGCTTCCAGCCTGCGTGGAAACTTAAGCCGTGGTTTCGCACCGGATACTTCTACAGCACCGGCGATAACAACCCCAACGATGGGCAGCACGGGACCTTCTTCCAGGTGCTACCCACCCCTCGCATCTACGCGCGGTTCCCTTTCTACAACCTGATGAACAACCAGGATGCGTTTGCAGAAGTGGTCCTGCGTCCTCGTCCGAAGTGGACGATCCGCTCCGACGCGCATTTCCTGCGCCTCAGCAACCGGAATGATCTCTGGTACACAGGCGGAGGGGCCTTTCAACCTTCCACCTTCGGTTTTGTTGGTCGCCCCAGCAACGGAAGCAAGAGTCTGGCCAATGTTTACGACGTTAGCGCGGATTATCAGGTGAACCCACACCTGGCGCTGACCGGATACTACGCGGGCGCCACAGGATGAGCGGTGATTCAGAAGATTTATCCCAACGGAGGCACAGGCCAGTTCGGCTATGCGGAAGTGAATTGGAAGTTTTAGCGCCAGTGCTCTTATGTCTGTTACGCGCACAGCGGTCGGTGATCTTGGTCACAGACGAATGTCAGGTACGGGGAAGAAGCTAGCCGAAAGGCAAGACTCGCAATGGGTGAGACGCAATATCGTGTCCGCGTAGCCGATCCCGCATACTGGCGGGAGCAGATCAAGTGTCAGTACGCGTGTCCGGTTCATACCGACGCGCGCGGCTATGTGCGGGCCATTGCTGCGGGGGATTACGAACGGGCCTACCTGATTGCCCGCGGGCCGAATCCTCTGGCCTCGCTGTGCGGACGCATCTGCGGTGCGCCGTGCGAGGCGGCCTGCCGCCGGGGAACCATCGATCAGCCGATTTCCATCCGAGCCCTCAAGCGTTTCGTCTGCGAGAAATTCGGAAGTGATGCCCGTAGTGATGCAGGCCGCGAACTATTTCCCTACCTGAAGAGCAAGAACGAAACGCGCCAGTGTGACGATGTCGAGGAACTCAGTCAATTGCTCGAGTTTCTCGCGAATGCCGAGTTTCCAAAGCCCACCGGAGAGCGAATCGCGATCATCGGTTCTGGGCCGGCTGGGCTTGCTGCCGGGCACGACCTTGCCCTCATGGGGTTTCGGCCCACGATCTTTGAGATGGAACCGCAGCCCGCCGGCATGCTCTACACCGGCGTTCCAGGCTATCGCTTGCCGCGCGAATTGATCCGGGCGGAGGTCGCGGTGATTCAGTCTCTCGGCGTCGAGATCCGCTGCAACACGCAGGTCGGGAAGGATGTCGGTTTTGCCGATCTTCGGCACGAGTTTGCCGCCCTCATCATCGCCTGTGGGGCCAAGCGCTCACGCGCGCTGCCGATCCCCAACGTCGACGCCATCGGCGTGATGGGTGGCGTTGATTTTCTGCGTGATGTTTCCCTGGGCAAAGAAGTTTCACTGGGACAGCGGGTGATCGTAATCGGTGGCGGCAATGTCGCTTATGACGTCGCCCGCACGGTGTTACGCCAGGAAGAGTATGACGTATCGAGGACTGCGGCCCGCATGGCGGGAGTCCGGCAAGTAAATCTGGTCTGCCTGGAGTCTCTCGAAGAGATGCCCGCGGACACGGTGGAAATTCTTGAAGGCCAGGAAGAGGGCAGTTACTCGCCACAACAGTTGGGGCCCGAGAGAAGTCCTCGTAAACGAGCGAAATGGCCAGAAGTTCGTGCGTGGAGTGAAGTTTGTGCGCTGCGCCCAGGTGTATGACGAGAACAAGCGCTTCGCTCCGAAGTTCGACGAATCCGTCACCACTGAGATCGAGGGCGATACGGTTCTGCTCTCCGTGGGGCAGTCCGCCGATCTGAGTTTCATTGATGCGCAGCGCGATGGGATCGAGATGCGCTCGCCGCAGCAGATTGTCAACGATCCCGTGACCTGCGCGACGTCGGCGCCGGGAGTCTTCATCGCGGGTGATATTGCCTACGGGCCGCGGCTCATGATCCATGCCATTGCCAGCGGCAAGCAGGCGGCTCGTTCGGTCTATCGTTTCTTGCGCGGTAAGGAGATCGCCCCCGAGGAAGTCCAGTTCCATTTCCCCATCGAGCATTATCACCGCGAAAAACACTACGAGCGCCGCTCACGCTTGCACATCCCCACACTCTCCGCGGAAGAACGCCTGAAGAGCCCAAGCACACTGGTCGAAATTGGCTACAACGAAGAGCAGGCACGAACGGAAGCCGGCCGCTGCCTCGACTGTGGCATCAACACCATCTTCGACGGCGAGCGCTGCATTCTGTGTGGAGGCTGTGTGGATGTCTGTCCCACCGTGTGCCTGAAGCTGGTGACGTTTGACCGGCTGGCGCTCTCGCCAGAACTCGAGACCGCAGCCCGCGAGTTGAACCTCGATCCTGCTGATCTCTCCGCCATCATCAAAGACGAAGAACGCTGCATCCGCTGCGGCCTGTGTGCCGAGCGCTGTCCCACCACCGCCATCACCATGGAACAGTTCAATTTTGCCAAGGAGTGGAAGCCATGTCCCGTCTAGATCCACCCCGTATAAACCGGCGCAGCTTTCTGAGCCTGGCGTCGCTGGGAAGTTTCTTTGCGGCTCTGGGCACGGCGGCTGCCGGGATGCTCCGCCTGCCCAATCCGGCGGTGCTGCCCGGCCCCGTGCGCCGCTTCAAACTCGGATCACCCGAGCAGTTTTCCGCCTGGCAGTGAAACCGCCTTCGCCGAGCAGAACCTCGTGCTCTTCCGCGACGACGAAGGCTTCTACGCGATCTCGAGCACATGCACGCATCTGGGCTGCACGGTGAGCAGGTCAAAGGACGGGTTTGCTTGTCCGTGTCACGGCTCACGTTTCGACAGTAAAGGCAGCGTGATTGGTGGACCAGCTCCACGTCCGCTCCCCTGGCTGGAAGTCAGCCGCGCAGCCAACGGCGACCTGGTCGTGAATGCGGACAACGAAGTTCCGGAGGGCACGCGCTACCGCGTGTAGGAGGCACACCGTGGCAGAGACCGCAACCCGAGAATTCCTGCACAACCTGCACGAGCTTCCTCATACCGTGAAGGACGCCTGCTTCCGGTTGGGGAAAGCGCCCGAATCGGAGCGCGAAGAGTCGCAGGCCACGTTCCACAACCTTTTCCTGCACATCCACAGCGTGCGGGTTCACGTGCGCACGCTCAAACCGACGCTCACCTTCGGACTCGGCTTAATGGCCACGGCTAGCTTCGTGATCACCATCATCACCGGGGTTCTGCTGATGGTTTACTACAAGCCCTCAACTGATCTGGCCTATCAGTCCATCAAAGATATTCATT
Organism: Terriglobia bacterium; assembly: GCA_963758435.1. Classification (GTDB taxonomy): domain Bacteria; phylum Acidobacteriota; class Terriglobia; order Terriglobales; family Acidobacteriaceae; genus JAIQFF01. The sequence continues at coordinate 155,133 of CAVWVN010000005.1, forward strand.
TCACAGTTTCCACGGGGCGCTTTATCCGCAATATTCATCGCTGGTCGGCGCAGTTGATGGTGCTGGTCGTCCTGCTGCATATGGCGCGCGTCTTCTTCACGGCGAGTTACAAAAAGCCGCGCGAGTTCAACTGGCTGGTTGGATTGGGGCTGCTGGTCATCACCCTGGCCCTGAGCTTCACCGGTTACCTGCTGCCCTGGGATCAACTGGCTTACTGGGCGATCACGATCGGCTCGAACATCGCCAACTCGCCACGCGAACTCACGGACGCGATCGGGATCACGAAATTCTTCGATCCCGGCGGCTTCCAAAAGCGGCTGTTGCTGGGCGCGAACTATGTCGGTCAGGATGCGCTGATTCGCTTCTACGTACTGCATGTCTTTGTTCTTCCCCTAGCGCTGGTAACGCTGCTCGGCGTGCACTTCTGGCGTATTCGCAAGGATGGCGGCCTGGCCAGGCCGGAAGATCCGATGGGTGGAATCGCGGAATGGGGCGGAGAACGTCGCCCGGTATTCCAGCCCCTGGCCACAAAAACCTATGGTCTGATGGCGCTGGTGAAGGGCAAACGGCCACCCGTAAACCGTGGGCCCGAGAACACGGTGATGAGTTGGCCGCACCTGTTCTGGGCCGAACTCTCTGTCTTCATGGTGACGGTAGCCAGCGACGCTCATCCTTTCCTTCTACTGGGACGCGCCACTGAAGGAACTCGCCAATCCCGCAATTCCAGAGAACCCCGCGAAAGCCCCCTGGTACTTCCTGGGGATTCAGGAGCTGGTTTCGTACTCGGCGTTCACGGGCGGCCTGTTGATCCCAGTGATCGTGGTGGTTGGACTGGCGCTGATTCCGTTCCTGGACCGCCGCGCCGGAGGCGAGGGCATATGGTTCGGGACCAAGAGCGAGCGGCCCATTTTCTGGCAATCCTTTTTCTTTGCCTCGGCCGTCACCGTCGGCATGCTGGCATTTACGGTCAACTACGGTTGGTTGCGCAACTGGTTCCCCAACATTCACCAGCTGTGGATTATCGCCATCAACCCCGGTTCGCTCCTGGTGCTGATTTTCGCGGCCTGGTCACTCTTTGTCCTCAAGCGCAAGGACTCGGTGCGCTTGGCAGCGGTCTCATTATTCACGTGCTTTCTGGTCGGCTTCACCATTTTGACTTACTTCGCGACAGTCCATCGCGGGCCTAACTGGCATTTCTACTGGTGGCCCTCGCAGTGGCCGCTGCACTAGGAGGAGTATGCGATGAAGGATCCCTCACGAATTTATCGTTGGCTCCTTCTGGTCGCGAGCCTTGTGACCGTCGGCTACCTGGTAGGTGCGGCAGTACACGAGAACTACCTGGCGCAGTGGAAGACGGTACAGCGTGAGTATCGCAGCATCCTGCGGCAGAAAGCCACCGACGATCGTGGCCGAGAACTGCTGGCCAAGTTCCGCATCGAAATGAAGCAGGCCAGCATTCCGGCGCTCGGCACCGTGGACCGTTGCGTCACCTGCCACAACGGGATCGACGATCCGCGCATGTCGGACGTCGAGCAACCGCACCGCACACATCCCGGACACATCCTCGACAAGCATCCCGTAGACCGCTTCGGATGCACGGTGTGCCACCATGGGCAGGGCGCGGCGATGACGTTCCGGGAGGCCAAGGCCGACGACGTCTTCTGGGATTATCCGCTGCTTCCCCCCGAGATGACCGAGGCCACGTGCGTGACCTGCCACGATGCGGGAAAGCTGCCGCCCGAGCAGATCCCGTTGTTGACCACGGGCATGAAGCTGTACCAGGAGAAGGGTTGTGGCTCCTGCCACAAGCTCGGTGGACGCGGCGGCGCGCTGGGGCCAGCACTGGACAACGAGGGCGCAAAGACCAAGCACCAGCTCATCATGACCAACCTGAAGCCGCCCCACACTACCTGGAGTTGGCAACTGGCGCACTTCCGCGATCCCGGTGGCGTGGTTCCGGACAGCCAGATGCATAACCCAACAGTCACTCAGCAACAGGCGCTCGCGCTGACCGTCTATATGCTCTCGCAGTGGAAGCGTGATGTCCCGGAGAGCTATCTTGCGCCTGACAAGATCGAGCAGAAGTACCATGCGCTGCATCCCACACCCCTGACGGGTGAGCAGGTGTATCAGCAGTATTGCGCAGCCTGCCACGGCAACGGCACCTACAGCCGCTGGGACAAGAAGTTCAACCGGTTCGTTCCGGCCATTCGCGGAGTCTCTCTCACTTCGACGGCGAGCCGCGAATATCTGCAAGCCAACATCGAACAGGGGCGTCCGGGCACGCAGATGCCCGGCTGGGGCCCACATGCTGGCGGCTTGCTTCCAGAAGAGATCACGGCGGTCATCGAGTATCTGCGCAGCAGCGCAGCGGCAGTTCCCGCGATGACGGCGCTGACTCTGCGCGGAGATGCCAGCAACGGTCTCTCCCTCTTCCTGAGAAACTGCGCGGGCTGCCACGGCATGAACGGCCGAGGCGGGGTCGCACCAGAGATCGGGAACCCGGTATTCCAACGGGCCGCCACCGACGAATTCATCATCCGCACCATTCGTAACGGCCGCGTGGCGACGGCAATGCCCGCTTTCCAGCGTCCAGAAGCGCCCGCGTTCGGCGATCAGGATATTGCAGACGTGCTCGCCTACCTGCGGACACTCGGAGAACAAAGAGGTCAGAAAGCGACGGCGCAGAACGTGACTTCACCTGTTTCCTCTGGAGGAAGACCATGAGCGAGAAAAGCAAACCGCAGAAGCCATTCTCGCGGCGGAGCTTTATCCAGACCGCCGCCATGACGGCGGCCACGCTGGCTCTGCCCGGCTGCTCGCGCAAAGAGAAGCCGGTGCTGAGCACTCTGACGGGAGACTTTGATCCGCTGCGGTCGTATCCCTACCGCGGTTGGGAGGATTTCTATCGCAAGATCTGGACCTGGGACAAAGTGGTTCGTTCCACGCACTCCGCGAACTGCACGGGCTCCTGCTCCTGGAAAGTATACGTGCGCAATGGCGTGATGGTGCGGGAAGAGCAGGCCGCTGACTATCCGCGCATCAATGAAGATCTGCCGGACTACAACCCGCGGGGCTGCCAGAAGGGCGGATGCTTCGTGGAGTACGTGTATAGCCCGCAGCGGCTCCGCTATCCGCTCATCCGCACGGGCGAACGCGGGGAAGGTAAGTGGCGCCGCGCTACCTGGGATGAGGCGCTCACCCTCGTCGCCGAGAAACTGCTCGATAACGTTTATAACCACGGTCCTGATACCAACACATTCTTCAGCGTAATCCCGGCCATGAGCCCGGTAAGTTTCTGCGCCGGTTCGCGGCTGGCACACTACATCGGCGGCGTCTTTCTCTCGTTCTACGACTGGTACTGCGACCTGCCTCCGGGTGAGCCACTGACCTGGGGTGTGCAGACCGAAGCCTGCGAGTGTGCCGACTGGTTCAATTCGAAGTACATCGTGCTGTGGGGATCGAACATTTCGCAGACCCGCATCCCGGACGCACACTTCGCCTACGAAGCCCGCTACAACGGAGCAAAAATCGTCTGTATCTCGCCCGATTACAACGCGAGTGCCACGCACGCCGACCTGTATTTCCGCATCAATCCCGGCACTGACGGCATTCTCGCGCTGGGTGTGGCGAAGCTTCTCATCGATCAAGACCTCATCGACATACCTTACGTAAAGGAACAGACCGACTTGCCCCTGCTCGTGCTCTCGGGCACAAAACGGTTCCTGCGCGAGTCCGATCTCAAGAACGGCGGTAAGGAAGACATCTTCTATTTCTGGGATACGAAACAACAGCATGCTGTTCCCGTGCCAGGCTCGATGGGGTCGGATCAAAAGACCATCCAACTCAACGGCGCTGACCCCGCACTGACCGGGACCTTCCAGGTGCAACTGGCAGATGGCAAGAGCGCCGAAGTCACCACGGTGTTTGAGCTGCTGAAGAAAGAACTGACTCAATACACGCTCGACAAAGTAGCCGCGCGAACCGGGCTTCCCGTCCGCGAGATAGAGCTTTTTGCCAAGGAACTGGGCACACGCAAGCCGGCGATGATCATCCACGGCGCAGGCACTAACCACTGGTTCCACAACGATCTGATCAACCGCTCGTTCATCCTGCTGGTGGCGCTGACCGGGAACATTGGCAAGAACGGTGGCGGATTCAATCACTACGTCGGCCAGGAGCGTGTCTGGCCGGAGCAGGGCTTTTTCAAGCTCGCCTTCCCCGAGACTCGCACAAAGCAGCGTTTCCAGAACACCACACTGTGGAGCTACGTTCACTCCACCAGCAAAGATCCGCACCTCTACAACGGCAAGCCCATCGAGTGGTACATCCAGGAATCGGTCAAGAACGGATGGATGCCGCTGTGGCCCAAGAATGGTAAGAAACCACGCGCCTTCATTGTGTGGCGGGCCAACTACCTGAACCAGGCTAAGGGCAACGAGATTCTCGAGTCGTCGCTGTGGAAGGATCTTGATCTCATCGTAGATATCAACTACCGCATGGACACCACGGCTCTCTACTCTGACGTCGTCCTGCCCGCGGCCAGCTACTATGAAAAGGTAGATATCAACACAACTGATTGCCACAGCTACATTCACCCCTTTGGTAAAGCCTGCGAGCCGTTGTTTGAAAGCAAGACCGACTGGGACATCTTTCGCGCCCTGGCCGAGAAGATGGCCGAAGTTGCGACCAAGAAGGATCTGAAGCCCTTTCACGATGAGGCTTTTGACTGGAACCGAGACTTCACGCACCTCGCGCATGATTGGACTGGCAAGGGAGCGGTCCAGACCGACGAGCAAGCAGTGAACTTTATTCTCGGGAACGCCTCTGAAACCCAAGGCATGACGTATCAGCAACTGCTGCAAAAACCGCAGCGCTTCGTTGCCACCGATCCCGAGTCCTGGAACAGCGACATCGAGGAAGGTGTTGCCTACACGCCGTTCAAACATCAACTCGATAAGAAGCGTCCATGGCGAACACTGACGGGGCGCCAGCAGTTCTACATCGATCATCCCTGGTACATCGAACTGGGTGAAGCCCTCCCCACATTCAAGGAGCCGGTCGAGGAGAAATTCCCGCTCTACTGGAACACTCCCCACGGCCGCTGGTCCATCCACTCCACCTGGCGCGATCACCGCGCCATGCTGCGGTTGCAGCGCGGCGGGCCAATTGTCTACATGCATCCCGACGATGCCCGCAAGCGCAACCTGCAAGACAACGACTGGGTGCGCATCCACAACGAGGTTGGCCAGTGCGTCTGTCGCCTGCAGATCCTGCCCGGCGAGAAACCCGGCCGCGTGACCATGTACCACGGCTGGGAGAAATATCTGGGGTTCAAGCAGGGCGGATGGCAGTCGCTCACTTACATCAAGATCAAGCCCACGCAACTCATCGGCAAATACGGCCATGTCAACTTCCGCCTGAACTATTGGGGACCCACCGGCAACAACCGCGACATCAAGGTGGAAGTCGAGAAGGCCAAGGTCTAAGGAGGGGCAGCCATGTCAAAACACCAATACGCAATGGTGATGGATTTGAACAAATGTCTGGGCTGCCAGACCTGCACGATCGCGTGCAAGAAACTCTGGACCGACCGCGATGGCACTGGCTACATGTACTGGAACAATGTCGAAACGCGCCCCGGCCTTGGTTATCCGCGCCATTGGGACCGTATCGGCGGTGGCTGGAAAGACGGCGCGCTGCAGCCCAGCCCGCTGCCTACCATGGACGACTACGGCCATGCCTGGGAGTACAACTACGAACAGCGCTTGTATGAAGGCAAGAAGCAACCGGTAATGCCCTCCCCGGAGCCGAAGTCCGGCTGCAACTGGGACGAAGACGTGGGCGGCATGAATGAGGACGAAAACTACTTCTTCTATCTGCCGCGCATCTGCAACCACTGCACCTATCCCGCATGTCTGGAGGCCTGCCCTCGCAAGGCTATCTACAAGCGCGAAGAAGATGGCATCGTGGTCATTGACCAGGAGCGCTGCCAGGGTTATCGCTACTGCGTCAAGGCGTGTCCTTATAAGAAGATCTATTTCAACGAGGTCACCGGAAAATCCGAGAAGTGCATCTTCTGTTATCCGCGCCTGGAGAAAGGCGAGGTCAACGCCTGTGCCGCGCAGTGTCCCGGACGCTTGCGCTTCGTCGGCCTGCTCGACGATCCAGAGTCGCCCGTGCATAAGCTTGTTCTGGTCCACAAGATTGCCCTGCCGCTCTTCCCGGAGAAAGGCACGCAGCCCAACGTGTTCTACGTGCCGCCTTTCAATCCTCCGAAGCGAGAAAACTACGGCAAGAACATCCAGGAAGATCCACGGGTACCCCTCGATTACCTTATCTACCTTTTCGGGCCGGAAGTGAAAGACGTGATTACGCGTCTGGAGTCAGAACTCAGGAAAGCGCAGGAAGGCGGACGCAGTGAGGCACTGCAGTTGCTCATCGGCCGCGACGCCGAAACGCGCTACCGCTTACGGCCACAGCTAGTGCAGATCCAGGTATAGGAGAAGGCCATGGGAATTCGTCAGTTGCTGACCATCGTTTCAGTTGGTTTGCTGCTCACTCGCTATTACCTGGGCACAGACAGCGACAAGGCCAGCTCCCGGACAGTCCTTGTCCGTCGCTGCATCGCGGGTGAATGCTGACCACTTGCTCAACGGAGGCCCCGCCGCCTGGAACCAGATTGCGGCGAAACATGTCGCGCTCAACCGCACCCCTCCGCTTTATGACACGGACGAACCAGCCGCAGTCGAGATTCCCGTCGTTGATGTTCGTCTTGCACGCGCGGCCGGAAAGTTGCTGGTGCAACTTAGCTGGCACGACACAACGCATGACGCGACAACGCTTGCTGAAACCCCTAACACGCCGCCCGAAACTCGCTTCCGCAAGGTCCCGACGGAAGCCGACGACCGCTTCTTCGACGCCGCTGCCGTCATGTTTCCTGCAAAGACAGCTGCAGGCGCGATCGCACCCTCATTGCAGATGGGAGATGCTGAGCACCCGGTCGAAATCTACTACTGGAATGCCACGCGCGGTTCGATGGTGATGCAAGCGCAGGGGCGCAGCACGACAAAGCGTACGGGGCAAGACTTCCCGGCAAACGGTACCTATCAGAACGGCCGATGGAACGTGACCTTCGAATTGCCCGATCTGGCCACCGGGACGACCGTGGCCTTCGCTGTCTGGAACGGGAGCCAGAAGGACCGCGACGGCCGCAAGTATTTCTCGGTCTGGCAAGTGCTGGAGTAGAGACGGAATTTCAGAAACAGGAGGCGTGATGCCGATAATCGCTGCAGACGAGAATGCGGTCACCTCGATCGACTGGCAGCAGAACGACCTTTACCGGTTTTTTGCTCTGGTCTTTGCGCCCCCCGCGCACGAGTGCTTCAACTTCCTGGCGCAGCCGACGGTTCCAATCGCTCTTTGTGATCTTTGGAAGCGCTTGGAATGTGAAGGTGAGTTCCCAGGTTTTGAATGGTTCGCCAGCTACGAACTCTACGAGTCCGCATATATCGCTCTGTTCGACGTCGGTGTACCCGAGCCGCCGGTACCTCTCTTCGAGTCAGCCCACGACAAGTCTCATCCCGCACAAGAGAGTGCCCTAGAGAATACCTACTTCTATGAGGTTCTCGGCCTCAAGTCGGACCCAAGCTGCGCCGTCCCTGACTACCTTGTCACGCAACTGGAGTTCCTCGCCGCTCTCCGCTACACCCGCGAAAACGCATCGGAAAAGGCCACGGCCGTTTCGCTCGCACGGGCGGAGACTGAGTTCCTGGAGCGCCACCTATTGAACTGGGTTCCCACGGCAAAGACCAAATTGGAGCGAACCGGTGCGCCTGGCTTCCCAGTGGTGATGACCTTGCTGGTGCAGTTTCTCAGCCATAGGCACGACGGTCGGGCGTGTAGGGCATAGGCTCATCAACGGGTTCTGCCGCTTGAGAATTGCTGATGGAGTGCCGAATTCGCGCAACATAAAACTCGTGAGTTCCCTTAAGCGCGGTTCACGCCATAGCAGAATTGAAGATCGAACCAAATCCAATGAAGATGCGTTCGGCGGCGATTCTGCTCAATCCTGTCCGCTCATACCAGAGACTTGGTCGGGACAGCTATGGCCAGCTTTTAACTTTTTCTTTCCACTCAGCAGGGTGCTCGGGCTGTGGATTGGCGTTTACTACCTTCCTCGATCCGTAACAGCATCGGCTTGGAAAGACTGGTTCGTGCACGGTTCAGATAATTACTTTTGTTCAAGGTAATCCTACAATTGTTGGCTATTTCCGCGGCGCTTATTCATGTTGAGTGAGCGTGCACGGTTTCTCCGAGACTGGATCGCAAATGGCAGAACCAGAGAGCAAAGCAAAGAAGATTAATGCATTCATGAAGCCGATGCACCCCTTTTGGCTTATTTGGTCTTGTCGGGGAGTGCGGTAACCGTCGGGTGAAATCCTTCGATCACGGCAGTAGTACACTTCTCGAGTTTCTCATTCCTCTCCTTGAGCATACCGTCAAGCGCAGCAATTCGTGCCCGATCTACTGCACTCGTGGTTATTGAGTGATACACTGCTCCCGAAATTCCACCAACTACATAGATGAGCACCAGAATGCCCATTTTCTTCATGATCTAGCTCCCTCTTGCTGAACACCAACCCGTTTGTGCGGCTGTTAGATTGCCAAAGAGGAGCAAATGGGTGTATCAAGCGCCTCCTCGGACGAAGCTCCCAACACCATGTTCCCAGCCCTTCATCAGCGAACGGCGTAGAGGATGCATTCTCAAGAACCAAGGGGGGACCGGGGAGGCTTGCCGTTTCTGCAGCAGTAATGGTTACCGACCTTTCCCGGCAAACCGGCTCTTACAAGGCAGGTGTACGAGCTTGCCTCCAAAGGCGGCTCGCCGACTGGACGCGGGCGTTCACCGGATTGCAGTGGCTAGAGTGAGCACTCTTGCTCAGACGCGTGTCACGTGAAGTGCTAACGTCAATTTAAAGGACCGGGCTATGGTGAAGCGAATTGCACCAATCCGGGTCGTCTCTTTCTTTCTGCTGGCTGCTTGCGGGGCGTTGTGCCAGAGCAATCGTCCTTCAGCTGATTTGCTTAGAGGGTTACCATTTGACAGCCCAAACTCGCCGGAATTGCAGCGCGAGGAGATGCGCACGTGGAGCTCACTTCCTGATGCTCCGTCGGTGCTGCTTCCGACACAAGCGGAGAGATTTCACGCATTCGTCGATGAAGCGGCCTCGCCTTTGAGAGTTGACGCGGTTGACATCAACGCGGGTGTAGTGCGGGAAAAAGAACTGGGACAGGCTACTCCCCGACTGCAGCCCGGGCTAACCACCTCGTATAAAGCGGTCCTCATTCCAGAACAGCCCAGCACCTTTTTTGATAAGTACCTCTATCCGTCGTTACGCAAGCAGGGCCCACTGTACTACCCTGCGACCAGCGGCAGCTTTGTAGGCCGGGCCACCGACGCAGTATCAGGCATTTTTATCACGCGTAACGATGCGGGAAAAAGAAGGCTGAACACGTCGTATTTTCTCGGAGCGCTGACTTCGGCTGCTATCCACACTGCTTACCGGCCATATTGGGCACGATCCACTTCGGCGACGTTCAACAATTTTGGTTCGACGATTGGCAGAGGCGCGGGGATCAACCTCTTCCGCGAGTTTGGGCCTGGTATCAGGCAAATGGTAAAGGGCCACGCGCCGAAGTTCGAGTCTAGGGTCGAAGAGCGCATTGCCAACGACCAGACCACGAAGGAAGTCGTCTCCATCCCAGCCAGATAATGTCCCGTGGTCGGCTCATTTCACTGCACGTCGATCTGAGCTCAACCAGCTCAGTCCCCTACCTCCGCCTCGCTGGGCGAAATGGTGAGGGTTAGGCGTCGTTGACGTAACATCGCGATTTCACCGACAATCCCTTGGGCCAATCCGAAGTGTGGCTGAATCAGGAATTCCGCGCGGGCTGCACCGGGAACTTCATTTCAGTACCGGGCTGCTGGAGCCCTCTACAGGGGTTAACGGCCGTCCTACCACCAGAGGACCTTGCGGTTCTCGACCAGAAAGTTGAAACCAATCTGCGCAGGCTAGGCTCCTCCGAGAGCAAGAAGTCCACCGGGCCCGCCAAATCGCACGAGGAGTTGCAGGCCTTACGAGCGCCGGGGTGAGTCCCGCCCAGCTAAGGGAAAGCAACTGATCGCGCGGACGAAAGACTCCATTCTCTAAGACGGTTGAGGCCGAGCTGGCCTCTTTATACCTTGCAATGCTTCACTCTGGGAGGTGTCTTTGCGGACGTTTTTTCGGGCTCACCCGTCTTGCTTTAGTTCTTCAACTCAGAACCTGTGACGTTGGCCGCGCTGGCGGGCTCGATTTACCCGCTAGGGGAAGAACTCAACGACTCCCGTTTCGAGGTTGTACATCGAGCCTGCAATCTTTATGCTGCCGGCGGATTCGAGATCCCGTAACACAGGGCTCCTTTGCCGAAGGTTGGCGATAGTCATAACAACGTTCTCTCGGGCTACAGCGTCTACGAATGCGTAGTTCTTAGAGGAGCGCTCCCCCGTATACTGAGTGGCTTCAACAGCCGGACGGATCTTCGATAACAGAGCCGTGAGATTGCCAAGCTCTACCCCATCAATGACTCCCTTGATAGCGCCGCAGCTGGTGTGGCCCATGATAAGCACGACCTTCGAGCCTGCCACCTTGCAAGCGAATTCGATGCTGCCCAAAACGTCCTCATCGGCAACATTTCCCGCAATGCGACCGCTAAAGATATCGCCAATACCGACGTCGAGAATCAATTCGGCGGGTGCTCGTGAGTCAATGCAGCTGAAGACAACCGCGGCAGGATACTGCGCCTTCGCAGTCGCCTTAACCTCGCGTATGAGATCGCGATGCTGCGGCTTGCCCGACCGGAAGCGTTCGTTGCCAGCTTTCATGTGCTGGATGACTTCGTCCGGCGTCATCTTGTCACGCTGCTCTTTGGTGAGGTCTGCGTGGGCCAACACGCTTCCCAGGCTTGCTTCTACTGCCCCGACAGCGGTCGCAATGCCGACAGCCTTGCAAAAGGCCCGGCGGTCAAATCGATCTCCTCCAACGCTTAATTGTGAACAGTGCACGGGCCACGCTCCTTCGGACTGCATTGTATAAGCGCCGTGCCCCTTCGATAACTGTTAAAGAGGACAGGGACGCAGAAGAAGTTCAGAGCGTCGCGGGATCCTGCCGAGTGGCCGGCAAACCGGAATGATGTATCGGCGCGGCTGTTCGGAGAAGCGGGATGGTTGATGTAACCCCTTTCGGGCCTCCGGCCAATCACAGAAGCTTCTCGCGGCACCTTGAAACATCTGACGGACTGGCTGGAGAGGGGATAGGGCGGCACTATGAACAGGGTCGGAAGATGACAACCGGAAGAACCCTTTTCCGGCACGATTTGCTCGCGCCGTCTAAGAACTAGGGAAGTTGGCAATGCAGAAGTCAATAAGATGAGGCCGCAGGCAGGGTAGTAAAGGTAGAAAAGGTTGATTCCGGTTACAGCTTTGTCAGGGAAGTCAAAACTACCTAACGGTCAGAGTAACAGCGGTGGTGTGCGTCACCGACCCCGACGCAGAGACTGTGACGGTGTAGACTCCGGCCGGCGTACCGGCAATACCACCACCTGAGGGCGAACTGCCGCCTCCGCAGGCCGCCAGAAGGATTAGGCCCGAAAATAACACGCACTCGAACAGGCAGCACAAGAACCTTTGCTTGCGCGAAGTAAGGCCTGCTCCGAGCACCAGAAGCCCGCCAACCGGCAGCCACATAGCGTAGAAGACACCCCGTGATCGTGGTGCTAGGGAGCCTTGCGCTGCGGCCGTGGTGCGGACTGTTAGTGTGGAAGTGCCCGAACCCGTCATTGAGCTTGGGGCGAAGGCGCACGTCGGTGGCGAAGTCACGACGGGGACGATGCTGCTACAGGACAGACTCAACGTGCCGTCGAAGCCGTTCAGGGGAGTGATACTGATGGTGGAAGTGGCCGATCCCCCAACCGCGACGGTTGCAGGCGAAAGCGCCGAGGCTGTCATCGTGAAATCTGCCGGCCCAATGTAAGTGTAACCGTTTGGCAATGTGCCGCTTTGGGCATCGCTGTTGGTTATCACGACGTTCACTGCCCCTGCTGCGTGGGCCGTAGTCATCGCCGTAATGGAAGTGCTGTTGCCTACAGCCACATTGGTCGCGGCCGTTCCCCCAGACTCACCGTCGCCCCCGCCAGGAAACCAGTGCCCTGATCATCACTGCTGTCCCGCCATTGGCTGTCCCACTGTTGGGGGTGATCGACGTCACCGTCGGTGCCGGGTTGATCGCGGTGTAGTTATACCCGTTGGACAGGGTGCCGCTCTGGGCATCCGTGTTGGTGACCACTACAATCACTGCACCCGCAGCGTGGGCCGTAGTGGTCGCGGTGATGGAAGTGCTGTTTCCTACCGCCACATTGGTCGCGGCGGTCCCACCCAAGCTCACCGTCGCCCCCGCAAGGAAACCAGTGCCGCTGATGGTCACTGGCGTCCCGCCATTGGCTGTCCCACTGTTGGGAGTGATCCCCGTCACCGTCGGCGCCGGGTTGATCGCGGTGTAGGTGTACCCGTTGGACAAGGTGCCGCTCTGGGCATCCGTATTGGTGACCACTACATTCACTGCACCCGCAGCGTGGGCCGCCGTGGTCGCGGTGATCGAAGTGCTGTTCGCTACCGCCACATTGGTCGCGGCCGTTCCACCCAAGCTCACCGTTGCCCCCGTCAGGAAGCCAGTGCCGGTGATAGTCACTGGCATCCCGCCATTGGCCGTCCCCGTGTTGGGGGAGATCGATGTCACCGTCGGTGCCGGGTTGGTGGAACCTTGCCCGCTGGCCCGAAAGGTAACCATCTGCATGACCCAGGTGGAAGAATAGTTGAGAGTTGCAGGCGCACTGTAGCTGCCCGTGCTGCTAACCAGCTTATGTTCCCCAATGTCGCCGTCCGGGCTGGTAATGATGCAGACAGTAAAACCCGTACCCGCCGCGTTGAAGCTGCCTCCAGTTGTGCCCGCGCCAAAGATCAGTTCATTCGCGGAAGTGGTCGTCGCCGCTCCGCTGTCAGAGCTATTGCTGGTGCCCGCTGCCCCCGCCGTGGCATCCAGCGGATTGGTCGTATCCAGACCGCTATACTCCAGCAGGCGCACATCCACGTAGGCCGCTGCCTGGTTAAAGCTGACCGTCACCGTGTTGCTGCCGGGGGCAATGTTCTTGGCATAATAGATGGCTTGCTGTAATCCGGTACCCGCGATGGTCGTTCCCGCCTGGACATAAGAATTGCCACGGCTGTCGCTCACCGAGCTCAGACTCGAGGTGTTGTCGCTCCATCCCACCACCACGATGTTCAGGTTGCCCGCCGTCTGCGTTACCGGATAATCAAGGATCACGGTCCCGGTCGGCGTCTGCGGGGTGGCTGAATTCATCTGTACAAACGCGATTGATCCCCCGCCCGTGCCGGACGTGTAGGTATACCCGTTGGACAGGGTGCCGCTCTGGGCGTCCGTGTTGGTGACCACTACATTCACTGCACCCGCAGCGTGGGCCGTAGTGGTCGCGGTGATGGAAGTGCTGTTTCCTACCGCCACATTGGTCGCGGCGGTCCCACCCAAGCTCACCGTCGCTCCTGACCGGAACCCCGTCCCCGTGATCGTCACCGCCGTCCCGCCATTGGTAGTCCCTAACGTCGGGGTAATAGCGCTCACTGTGGGCGCAGGATTCGATGACGAAAGCAGCCCATATACCAGCAATTGATTCGAGAATGTCGCCAGGTAAACCTTGCCATTGGCAATGGTGGGCGGAGAAAACTTGGCATAATTCCCAACATCATCTCGCGCAGCGTTTTGCCTGCTGTCCCAAAGCTCGTTGGTAAGGTCGGTAGCATCAAAGGCGCGGAGAACGCCAGCCACAGTCTGTTGGTTTGCATTGCTTGAGAGCGCGCCTGCTGCCCACACAATGCCGGTCCCGGCCTGGTTGCCATTTGCAGAAAGCGACAACGGAACGCTGTTGGAATATCCAGCGGCTTCCAGGACCGTGCTTTGCGAAACAGGAGTCGTCAGAAATTCCCCGTTTACTAACTGGTAGGCTTTCAGGAAGTCGTTCCCGCTCCAGATGTAAATAACCGGGCCATGGTTGGGGCTGTTCCAATAGATGGGCGCACCCATGAATACGAAACCCGTGGTTCCCTGGAAATTTTGAACATTGTTGTTGGTCGTGGCGCTGAACTGGCCAAGATTTGTAGTATCCAAGACTCTCACAACGCCATCTTTTCCCGACCCCACAATCAGATTGGTCCCAGGCAGTGCCATGGGCCCACCCGAGCCCAGATCCAGATCGGCAGCGTCGAGATCCGCCTGGTTCGTCGGGGTGAAATAGTCCACGATGGAGAGGCCGGAGGCAGTGCTGATTTTCAAAAAACTGTCGCCATAGTCCCCGCCTGGCGTCGGATCGAAGGTGCCGTTGCCTGTCATAACGTAGATGTTCTTGGCAGAGTCGGCCAACAGTCCCTGACCTCCGCCCCAAATGCCACCGTCGGAGCCGTTAGGCGTTGTGTTGAGCACGGCCACTTGCTGCAGGGTCGATGCACTGTAACCTAATATCCACCCGTGCCACGGTGGAGTTTCGCAGGCGGAGCCAAAAGCAACGTAGACAATGCCGTTCAAGAGCAGGAGACCCGGCCGGTTGAATTGCTGCAAAGGGTCAAATATGACGGTACCGCCCACATTGTCTATCCCGGTGCCAGGCACCTGGGCCGCAATCTCAGTAGGGCCACCGAATTTTTCTGTGCCTGTGATCAGATCGAGCGCGTGGATCTTGAAATGGTAACTATTGTCGCTGGTGTTTTTTGTCTTTGCGACGACATAGATTGTGCTGCTGCTCGTGTCGATCACCGGAGTGCTGGTGACGCCAATCTGAGGCGTGATGTCGGCGCAGTCAGGAGCTACATCGGTGCTAGGGACGGGAGTGCCAAAATTGACATGCCACAATGGCGAGGACGCAGCGGGGTCATCGGCGTCGAAGGCATAAACAGTATCGTTCTGTGTCGCGACGTAAAGTACGTTTCGGATCTGACCCGCAACCGCGAGATCCGGGACGTAGAGCGGCTGAGCATAGATCTGACCGTCTACCGTGCGTGAAAACAGCTTTCCGAAGGTGTTTACGTTCACATTGGAGGTGTTGAGCACGAGTTCGGCCAGGTTCTGTCCTGTCCGGCTAATGTCGTTGTGGTGGGTGGTCACCGCAACCTGGCCGTTGGCAATTCCGGCCGATCCGCATATCACAAGCGCACACGCCAAGATTAACCGCTGGATCATGCGATTAAAACTCTCTATGTCGTTCAAAAGGGGCCCCTTACTGACAAGTAGGGGGAGAAGTTGACACAGAATAGCAACGCGCGCGGGAACGCACTGTGACCCCCATCACGCCATACAGTGATTCTGGTCATAGAAATCGTCGAGATCGCGCAATATTCTGGCCCGCATCGCGTGGAGACCGCTTCTGATCTTTTCCCACGCTGTTACGAAAATCACCGGTCACTTCATGATATTTCAGCCGCGGATTGAGACTTTGACTTCAATCATTTCGCGGATCCACCGATTCCTGGCCATTTCGATTTGGTAGGCATCCAGCGAGGGTAGGCGTGCAATCACCAGAGGCTTTGACCCGGCGCATCCGAACTGGTTGGTCCACGGTGTTGGCAAGAACAGCAGCGGCTATCCTTCTGTTCGAACTTGTGTCGGGACTGGCGATCACCCTCGGTCCATTTCATCCTGCGAACCAATGGGGACTGCTGCTGCACACGATCGCGGGTGTCATTGGAACCGCCCCCCTGGTGTGGTATTCGGTGAGGCATTGGGACGACTATGCTGACCAGGCGCTGTCGGACGTATTGCTGCTGGGCTACGTCGGGGTCGGTGCCCTGGCCATATGCTTGATATCAGGGTTCCTTGTGACAGGGCAGGCCCTGTGGGGCATCCGAACTTCACCGTGGCTGCGGTACGTGCACCTGACCTCGACCCTGTTGGCGTTGGCCGCTACGGTTCCCCACATACTCATTGCGTGGTGGCGGCGCCACAAAACTGAGTCAGCAAAGGGGGCCGCGGGATGGCTGGTTGCTGGCGGGGTGGTCATATTTGCCGGAGTATGTCTCGTCGGCGCTCTTACCTTGGCTTACTCGGGAACGAAGTACCGAAACGAGTTTCCGTCCGACTACAGCTATGCCTTTGGCAAGGACCGTCCCTTTGCACCGAGTTTGGCGCATACCGCTACGAACGGCGCATATGACCCGCGATCGCTGGCGGGCTCGGAGACCTGCGGCGCGAGCGGATGTCATACGGAGATTTACACCGAGTGGAAAACCAGCGCACACCGCTACGCCGCCATGGATCCGATCTTCCAGGGCATCCAGAACGTGATGGCCAAACAGAATGGTCCGGAATCGACCCGCTACTGCGGTGGATGTCACGATCCCATCTCGCTGTTTTCAGGATCCAAGAACATCTTCGTAGAGAAGCTCACGGGAGCGCAGGGCTACAACGAAGGCATTTCCTGCCTGGCTTGCCACTCCATCCAGAAAACGGACATCCAGGGCAACGCGAACTATACGATGTGGCAGCCAACCGAGTATCTCTGGCAATGGAGCCCAGACCACAGTCTGGGTGCGGTGGCGCGCAATTTTCTGATCCGCGCGTGGCCGTTGCAGCACAGTCGCCTGAGCAAGCGCATGTACAAGAAGCCCGAGTACTGTGCTGCGTGTCACAAGCAGTTCATCGACCAGGAAGTGAATCGCGTGGGCTGGGTGCAGCTGCAGAACCAGTATGACAACTGGGCTGCGAGCCATTGGAATCACAAAGGCGATCCCCGCACGACCGTCGAATGCCGCGAATGCCACATGCCGCTGGTTGACTCCACCGATCCGGCGGCGGGCGACTCCGCTGACTACAACCGCACCGACGACGATCACAAACACCGCAGTCACCGCTTCCTGGCGGCGAATAATTTCGTGCCGACGCTGCTGCATCTGGACGGCGCGGACAAGCACGTGCAACTGACGATCCGCTGGCTGCAGGGTCACATTGATATCCCGGAGATCCGCAACAAGTGGGCGGAGGGGCCAGTCGTGAAGATCCGCATCGAAGCCCCGCCGAGTGTCGCTCCGGGGCAGACGGTGCCCATACGGGTGATCATGACTTCCAACAAAGTCGGTCATGATTACCCGACCGGCCCGCTCGATATGATTCAGAGCTGGGTCGAACTGCGAGTCGAAGATGAGGAGGGGCGGCTGGTTTTCACTTCCGGGCAGCGCGATCCGCGACACTTCCTAGTGCCCGGCACGTTCCTCTTCAAGGCCGAACCTGTTGACCAGTACGGTAACCTGATCGATCGGCATAACTTGTGGGAGATGGTCGGAGTGCGCTATCGCCGATCGCTGTTCCCGGGCTATTCGGATACAGTGGAATACAACGTAGTGTGCCCGTCCGGCGGCCCGAGTGTACCCACGTCGAGGGTGCCCGGGAATCGTGAGTTTTCGGTGCCTGTGGGCCACGCGAGCGGAAAGCTGCACGTTGACGCTATTCTGCACTACCGCAAGATTGACCAGTTCTTGCTCAATTACGTGATGGGGGAGAAGTCTGGTCTCACCGCGCCCGTAGTGGATATTGCCAGCGCAACGGCTACCGTCTGTGTGGGGCGCTATGGGCCTGAAACATCATGCCGGTAACCGCTCTCCCTGAACGTCCTCGGACAGGATCAAGACGACTGCGCCGCGTCGCGTGGACCGCGTCTACCTTCGCGGTACTGGTGCTGATTGGGGTTCTCGTCACTTGGCGGATTCGCAAGGAGAATGCGCCGGAGGAGTACACGCCGGGAGAAACTTCCAAGGACATCACCAGTGCGCTCAGCGCACCAGCGGCACAGCTGCCGCAAGGCACGCTTCACGCGGTCAAGAACACAGTGAGTTCACGCGTAGTGGACCGGTTGGTAGACCCCGGACGAAATCTTCCGAAGGGAGCACCGGAGCCGCGATTCACCGATGTCACGAAAGCGGCAGGGCTGTCGTCATTTCACCAGTTTCAAGGGGCCCGTACTTCCCAGTTGCCCGAGGACATGGGATCCGGCGTAGCGTGGGGAGACTTTGACAGTGATGGATTGGATGATCTGTTCGTAGTGAGCAGCGGTGGCTCGCTTGATCTGCCGCCATCGCAACGCGCGCCGTCCGTGCTCTACCACAATCTGGGCGACGGCCGTTTCGAGAAGGTACAGGACTTTCCGGACCTCCGCATTATCGGTATGGGCGCCGCATGGGGCGACTACAACAACGACGGCTGGCTGGATCTGGTCGTCACCGCCTACGACACCATCATCCTGTTTCGCAACGACCACGGCCACCTGGTCCGGGACAAGAACTTGCCATCGCGAAAGGGTTTTTGGACGGGTGTGTCGTGGGGCGACTATAACCGCGATGGTTATCTGGATCTCTACATTTGTGGATACGTAAAGTACAAACCAGGAGACCGTAATGGGTCCGTCAACTCGACACAGTTCGGACTCGAAGTCCCATTCACGCTGAATCCCGCCTCCTACGAACCGGAACGGAATTTGCTGTTCCGAAACAATAAGAACGGCACGTTTACCGAAGTCGCGGAGGAACTTGGCGTTGCCAATTCGGAAGGCCGTAGCCTGAGCGCCCTGTGGCACGACTTCGATGGCGATGGCTGGCCCGATCTCTATGTGGCCAATGACATTTCGGAGAACAAGCTCTACCTGAACCACCACGGGACCTTCGTTGACGCCGGCAAGAGTGCCTGGGTCGAGGAGTACCGCGGCTCCATGGGTCTGGCAGCAGGGGATTTCGACCGCGATGGCGACGACGATCTTTTCATTTCGCATTGGATCGCGCAGGGGTTCGCTCTGTACCAGTCTCTGCTATCTGAGCAGAAAGGAATGGCCAACGAATCGGAATTGCACTTCACCGACGCGGCCGCAATCATGGGCATCGGGCAACCTTCGCTGCAGGAAATCGGGTGGGGAGCGAGCTTCGTTGATTTCGACTCGGACGGCTGGCCTGATCTCGCTGTTGCCAACGGGAGCACATTCGAACAAAAGGAAATTTCACACCCTCGGCTGGCTCCCTTGGCCTCGTTCCTTTTCTGGAACGCGCAGGGCAGTTTCTTCTACGATCTTGCGCCGTGGAACCGCTCGCTCTCGCAGCCCCATGTGAGCCGCGGGCTGGCCGTCGCGGACTTCAACAACGACGGTGCAATGGATATCGCGATCGTTGATCACGAAGAAGGTGTGCGGCTGTTGCGGAACGACATCCCGCAAGGCAACTGGGGCGAGTTCAGGCTGCAGAGCCGGGTTCCCCCGACTGGGACCGCTCTGGGATTTGGCGACGGGGCAACGGTGATCGCCTGGGTGGGCGGAGTCCCATTGCGCCGCACGGTGAGCAGTTCTTCTTACCTGTCGCAAGATAGCCATCGAGTGCACATCGGGCTGGGTGCGGCGGCCAAGATAGATCGCTTAGAGGTGCACTGGTTGCGCGGGCGAGCGGAAACCTGGACAAATCTAGCGGCCAATAACATTTGGGAAATCACGCAGGGTGAGCCGGAGGCGAGGCTTTTCACGCCGCATGCTGCCGGTGTCAACCAGGCCAGCGCGCCGGTCAAACTCGACAGAGTCGGACTCGTGCAGTTCTGGGAGAAGCAGCATGCCGCGATGGATGCCATGAAGCGTGAGGGGAACTTTGCCAAGGCCGCACAACTCTTCCGCGAGGCACTTGCCATCAACCCGGACCATGAGGATTCGCACTATTATCTTGCGAATTGCCTGGCCGCTTCTGGCGACATTCCCTCCGCAATTGTGGAACTCGAGGCCCTCGCTCGAATCAATCCTCAGAATCATCGCGCGTTTCAGCGCAAGGGAGAACTTCTGGCCGCCTCTGCATCTTCGAGGAGCCAACTTGATCTGGCACGGCAATCTCTGGAAACCGCGCTCCGCCTGAATTCAGAAGAGACCGGAACACTTGTTCTACTGGGTCAGGTGGCGCTGGCGCTCGGAGATTTCACCGCGGCGGAACGGCACTTTGCCCACGCTTGCCAGGCCAACCCGCGCGCAGCAAACGTGTGGTTTCTGCGTGGCTACATAGCCTGGAAGCAACGGGATTTCCAGAGAGCGTCGGTAATGCTGGCCAATGCGCGCAACGCACGAGGCAGCGATCGGAAGCCGGCCGGATCCGTGCTCGAAGGCGAGGTACAGCATCGGATGTACAGCGAATCAGGCTTTCTGAACGTGTTCGAACAGCAATGGGATGGTTCTCCGGAGCTTAAGCGTGCCTATGGTCAGCTAGATGCTTACCTTCGTCGTCTCCGGTAACAGGCGGCTTAAGTTCCCAAACGCAGCTCTAGGGTTCCTTGGGGCGAACACATCTCTGTCAGGAAGTAAGTTGTGCCCACGACCCTCCGGAGATGGGTCCGAAGCCGCCTTTAACCGGGCGTTCAAACGCGAGTTCAAAGTTCCTCCCGCGCGTTTCCGCAGCCAGTCGAGGTCTGCTCAGGCGAAGCCGCCCGGCCAGAGAGCTCCAGGCTAACTGAACATGTGGATAGGAAGACAATAGTCAGACCCTGAAGAATGTTGAATTTAGGGTCTTACAGGCCGTGACTTTTTGTGGGGTTTTCAGCGCGGCAGCCGCGATCGCGGTGCCAGATCGACCACCGCGTGGCCTGCGAATCACTCGCTACTGCCCGTCGCCGCGACGCGTCTTCTTCAATGTGGCGGATATGTTCTCTTGTTTCCATTACGTTACTTCCCTATCCTGTCGCGCGTAGGCCGCGGCCCAGGAAGCCAAGGACACAACCAGCAACTCGCTGCCACGACCACAAAAATTGCGGTTCATACTTCTCTCCTAAATCACGGAAAAAACCTCATGGCCGAATTCTCCGTCATCGGCTAGAAGGGGAGCTACTATGCGCAACGCCTCTACTTCTATTACCAGCGTCGATATTTCAAGCTCTTTCTGTCGCAGAACTTCGTAAACGTCCTTCATGCGCAACCCCAAAGAAACAATCAGAAATCAAGAGCCCCTACTTCAGCTCCATCAGTTGTTTTCGCTTACCAACGACCCTATATTACTCTCCGCAGCGGCGGCGAATCCGCACTCCGCCGGATGAATTCAGCGGGGCATTTGTGGGTAAAGAGCTTAATTCTTTTTGACCGCGATCGCTACGTTCCGTTCCAGAGCCTCGATCTCGTCCGTTTTCACGGTGCTCCGGAGCTGCTCGACCAGGGCACAGCTCCGGTGCCCCAGTTCGCAGGAACTCGGCCTCAGCCACGCGCCGACACCAGTCAGAAGACGGGTTGCGTTGGTGACTACGAGGAAGCCTTCGCCCCTTTGCCCCTAGGATGCTTGGCGCAATCGTGGGAGGCAACCCTATTTACGCCAACAATCCGATTCTTTGTCGTAAACTCATGATTCATGGCCGACTTTCCCATCGAATTGGGCAACCCAGTTAGAGGTGAATAATCGCTCGCCCCGAGGGTGAGAAATTCGAGGTGCTCTTCTGGACTTCGGGCACTCGTCGCAGGTTCCGCGAACCCCGGAAGCAAGTTCTTCCGCGCAGCCCGAGCCCTAAAACGCTCCTTGCGCTTCGCTATTGCTGGCTTTTGTTTGTTCTTTCCGGGTGTTGCGGTCTTGCTCGTCAGCCTAGAAATAGTGTCTAATCGTTGGAATTCTCAGCCGGCGTGATCGCCTGTTGTCAACTGTTCTCACACTCGGCATCATCGCGGGAATACTGCTTGCCGTCACCCCGGAAGTGCGGGATTTCGCTGCGGCGAGTCCAGAAGTACAGGGCAGACACAGCACTTGTAATTGTCAGAGCTGCGCCGAATTCGGTTGTGTACCAGAAAGTGGAGCCGGTATTGCGTATCAGATTGTCGAAGACGCCCGGGACGAAAACATTGTGACTGGCATGGAACACCGCGGCCGGCCACACACTGTCCGACTTCAGCCTAAGCCACGCAAGCGTGAAGCTCACGGAGACAACCACCACAGTGGAGCAGCAGAGTGCGTACCAACGATTCGTTCCCGCGTTGTAGTCTGCAAATAATAGTGGGGGGCCATGCCAAGCAGCCCAGACGATGCCGCTCAGCAGACCCGCTCTCGTAAACGACATTTGATTGGTCAATTCAGGAACCAGAAAGCCTCGCCAGCCGATCTCTTCGCCGAGTGTCGCCGAAAGGTTCAGTATCAGGCCCCCAGTCGCCATAGTGATGACGTAGAGGGTGAGCGAGCCCCATGCGGGCAGGCCACGCAGCCCGAAACCCTGCGCAACCTGGTTGACGAATTCCGAGTTCCAACTGCCTAGCTGCAACGCCCACACCGCACCATACGCAACTGACGTGTAGGCCAGCGGCACGAAGTATGCTGCGACCATATAGCTGTTATTTGGCCAACGCCATCCGAGAGATCCGAACTCTCGACCGAGCAGGCGGCAAGTCACCAGCGCAGCCAAGGCGGGGCACCACATGATCGCCGGGACCATCAGTCCGAACCCCATGTACAAATGCCCAGACCAGATGATCAAAGTCCAAACCACCCCGCTAAATGCGAACGTGAGCTGCAGGTATAGGCAGGTCGCCCTCTTTGGAGTGTCGCGCATTTTCAGCAACTTCATCCGCTCGGATGGATGTGGCCCCCGCGGCACA
>CAVWVN010000006.1:0-290484 GCA_963758435.1 Terriglobia bacterium
GTCTGCAACCTCTGCCCTCATCTTGCCGGATGGGCCAGCCAGCGCGGAGTTGAGACGCAGGCGCGATAGTTGGACTCGTTGTAGTGGGGGTTGCGAACCGGCGCGTAAATCTGTTCACCGGTGAAATCGCGGTCCTGGGTGTAAATGCAGACGCGCTCCTGGTCCCACACAATCACCTCATCGCGCTCGTCGCCGGTAACATTGATAGCGTAGGCGCACAGGTCAGGATGTCCGTCGTCGGGGAACATTACGACCCGGCGCAGTTGACCGTCGATCATGCCACCTTCCGTGACATTTCCGGAAAGCAGGGCGAATTCCTGTCCGTCGCCCCGCCAGTTCACGGGCATCAGAGGGCTGGCTGAATGAATGGGTTCGTCCTGCGCCAGAATATTTCCGTCATGATCAAAAAGAGTGACGATGCCGGGGTTCTTCCAGAAATTGGAAACCATGAGCTGCAGGCCGGGCATTTCCACGCGATATTTTCCCACACTCATGCTTTGCGCATGGCCCACCCGCACCTGCTTGAGCATCTGGCCGCGCGCGTCGAAAACCATGAAACCCTCGTCGCTGCCTGAAGCATAAGCGCGCCATTCCGCGTGGGCATCGCCGCTGATGTTCCCCATCGCGACCGCGTCGGCATGGTCCTTGAGTTGATCGTCATGGCTCCAGAGCCGCCGGCCGGCATGGTCCCACAGGGAATAGCCAATCAGAATTTCGTCGCGGCCATCACCGTCCATATCGAAGGGATAAGGAAAGTGTCCGGTCTGGCCCTGTCCCTGCCACAGCGGTTTGAGTTCATGATTGAAGATCCAGAAATTATGATAGCGGTCTTTCACCAGAATTTCGCGGCGCCGGGCGTCGCCGGAAAGATTCAGAAACGCGATAGCATCTCCGTTCTCGAATTCGTAAGGCCGCGGCTTGCTGTCCGCCGGCATTTTGGGCATCCAGATGGACTGCCTCGGTTTTCCGGTGGCGCCGTCCCAGATTTGCAACTGGAAGTCCTTGATGACCACGACTTCATTGCGGCCGTCTCCATCGATATCGTGGATCTGAAAGGGCAAATCATCGGTGAGCAGACCATTGCGCGGATCAGGCTGTCCCGACTGCCACAGCACCTTGCCTTCGAGGTTGACGGCGGTAAGACAGCTGATCTGGTCGAAGCCATCGCCGTGCACTCGCGGAATATTCTGCGCCAGCAGCATCTCGATCTGGCCGTCGCCGTCGAGATCGCCGAAGCGCACGCTTCGCCCGGCCCCGAATTTCGGGGTGGCAAACTTCCTCCACAACTCGGCTTGAGGATTCTCCGCGCGGCTTTTCGCCAGGTCCGCTTC
Source organism: Terriglobia bacterium (assembly GCA_963758435.1). Lineage (GTDB taxonomy): Bacteria > Acidobacteriota > Terriglobia > Terriglobales > Acidobacteriaceae > JAIQFF01. The sequence goes on from CAVWVN010000006.1 coordinate 1,332, forward strand.
GCGCCGCCTTACGCGGTCTCTGATGTGGTCGGTCGCCGCAGTCGAGGCCGTGACCTGAAACTGCTGGAAGCGAGCTGGGACATTCGCGGTCACTCCTACTTTGCCCTTCAGCAGTTCGCTGTCGGATGCCTCCAGCACCAGATCGCCATCGATCAGGGCGCGAATACGGGGGCCATCGTTTTCGATGCGCAGAAGATAATATTTCTGACAGTCGTAGGGAAACTCGCGCGTCGCCAGTTCCCGCCACTCGGCCATCCGCAGGTTCTTTTCCAGTGGAAGGCGTACCGTAAGCCGCGCCTGTTTCCCCTCTGTGAGGGCAAACAGGTAGTAATGCCGGTTGGTGTGGTAACGAAAAACGACTCCCGCCATTTCGGCGACTGACAGGGGTTTAACTTTTACCTCGACGACATAGTCGCTCCACTCCGGATCGCCGGTAACCAGAATCGGGTTGGTCAGAGCGCTCAACTCATTGACCAGATGTTGCTCGAGGTAGGGCTGGCCGTCTTCGTCTCCCACCACCCAGGCATCCATGTGCGCAATCACGTTGCTCCAGGGTGCGAGCGGAACTCCGCGGTTCGCCAGGTAGTGGTATTCCTGGATGGCGCCATTCAGTTGCCCGATGGGATGGGTCGCAGACCTGAAGGAAAGCGGGAGAAGTCATCGCGAAAGGGCAGCTCCACAATCGGCGACTGCGCCCCGGCCGCTCGCGCGCCAGGTGCAGAGGCTGTCAGGGAAGGGAGCAGCGCGCTCGATAGAATCGCCCCGCCAGCGGCACCGCCTGTTTTCAGAAATGCTCTTCGGTCCATGAGGAAGACTCTCTTCTTCTGGAGATGGCCGCGCTTCTTGAATTTGCTCCAGGGCTCGCGGCGAGTCGCCCGCGACCACACCTTCACCGGGAATGGGTTCAGCCACTGTCCGGCGTCGGAATATAGATGATTCAATATGCAAAAGACAATATGAGTCTTGCTGAAATCAGACCGTTAAAATTTCTCGTTTGACATTATTTTGCGATTGCTTCAGTCTCCTGTGCGCCGCCTCATCAAGCATCTGAACTAGAAACCATACGGAGGAATCATGTTCGCCAAGCCCACCGAGAGAAGAGACTTTCTGAAGCTGACGGGAGCCGGGATCGCAGGCTCTGCGTTGGGAGCAGCCACCACGGTTCAGCCAGCCGTTGCGAAGTCAAAGACAGACTCTGCCGCTCGCGGCACCCTCGACGTAAGGGCCTTCGGCGCCACCGGCGACGGCAAGACTCTGGACACGCCGGCCATCAACAAAGCCATCGACGCGGCCTCCGCGGCGGGCGGCGGCATCGTGCGCTTCCCGGCGGGAAATTATCTCTGCTACTCCATCCACCTGAAGAGCCACATCACTCTGTTTCTCGATGCGGGCGCGACCATCGTGGCTGCCGACGCGCCCGCCGCGGGCACGAGCGGCGGCTATGATCCGCCCGAGCCCAACGCCTGGGACAAATTTCAGGATTTTGGTCACAGCCACTGGCACAACAGCCTGATCTGGGGCGAAGAGCTGGAAAATATTTCCATCGAGGGCCAGGGACTGATCTGGGGGAAGGGCCTGAGCCGTGGAGATCACGACGTCGTACTGGCCGCGGGCGTGGGAAACAAGTCCATCAGCCTGAAGAATTGTCACAACGTGACTCTGCGCGACATCTCGATCCTGCACGGCGGGCACTTCGCCATTCTGGCCACCGGCGTGGACAACCTCACCATCGACAACCTGAAGATCGACACCAACCGCGACGCCATCGACATCGACTGCTGCCGCAACGTGCGGGTCTCGAATTGCAGCGTCAACTCGCCCTGGGACGACGGCATCTGCCTGAAAGATTCCTACGGCCTGGGCTTCGCGCGCTCCACCGACCACGTCACCATCACCAACTGCTACGTCACCGGAGGCTACGAAGAAGGCACCATGCTCGATGCCACCTACAAGCGCTTCCCCGCGGATTTCAAAGTTCCCCGCAACGGACGCATCAAGTTCGGCACGGAAAGCAACGGCGGCTTCCGCAACATCACCGTCTCCAACTGCGTGATTGAGGATTGCAAGGGCATCGCGCTCGAGTCGGTGGATGGCGCCATCCTGGAAGACGTCGCCATCACCAACATCACCATGCGGGACATCGTCGATGTGCCGTTCTTTCTCCGCCTGGGCAGCCGGATGCGCGGCCCCGAGGGAACGCCGGTGGGAGAATTGCGGCGCGTGCTGATCAGCAACGTCGTCGTCTCCAATTGCGCTTCCCGCCAAGCCACTCTCATTACCGGAATTCCGGGCCATGACATCGAAGACGTGAAGCTGAGCAACATCCTGGTACTGCATCGCGGCGGCGGCACCAAGGCAGACGCCGCCATTCAGCCGCCGGAACTGGAGAATGGATATCCGGAGCCAGGCCGCTTCGGACCCATGCCGGCGCACGGCTTCTACATTCGTCATGTGAAGCGGATCGAAATCAAGGATGTCGAAATCAGACCGATGCAGCCGGACATGCGGCCCGGATTCGTACTCGAGGATGTGAGCGGCGCCGAACTCATTCACGTCAAGCTGCCGCAAACTCCCGAGGTCCCGTCCGTGGTGCTGAAAAACGTAAAAGATTTCAGCGTCACGCAGAGCAAGCCGCTGCCGGATACGCAAGTGGAAAGCGCGGAGCAGAAAACGCTGTGATGTGGGGCGGGCGCCCTCGCCCGCCGCCTTTGAATTTGACTTTGAATGCAGCCGAGGCAAGCCCTACGTGATGGGCCCAGGATTGAACAGCGCCAGCGCGTTGTGCAGTCCCCAGTGGTCCGCCCAGGTTTGCTTGCGCCCGCTGGCCACATCGAGAATGTAGCGGAAGATTTCCCAACCAACTTCCTCGATGGTTGCGCCACCGGTTGCGATGCGGCCCGCATCAACATCGATCAGGTCGGGCCAGCGTTCCGCCAACGCAGTCCGCGATGAAACTTTGACCACCGGCACCAGCGCCAGCCCGTAAGGACTTCCCTCTCCCGTGGTAAACACATGCAGGTTCATCGACGCCAGCTGCTGCGTGCCGCAGATGAAATCGCTGGCCGGCGTGGCCGCGAAGACCAGACCTTTCGCCGTGACTTTCTCGCCCTGCGAGGCCACCGCCATCAGCGCCGAAGTTCCGGCTTTCGCGATTGACCCCAGCGACTTTTCCACCACGTTCGACAATCCGCCACGCTTGTTGCCGGGCGTCGGGTTCGCGCTGCGGTCGGCCGAACCGCGCGCCAGATAGTCGTCGTACCACTGCATCTCGCGAATCAGGGCGCGGGCCACTTCCTGATTGATGGCGCGCGGGGTGAGCAGGTGCACCGCGTCGCGCACTTCCGTGACTTCCGAAAACATCACGGTGGCGCCGGCACGCACCAGCAGATCGGCGGCGTAGCCCACCGCCGGATTGCAGGTCACGCCGGAGAAGGCGTCGCTCCCGCCGCACTGCAAGCCGACTACAAGTTCGGATGCGGGCACAGCCGTCCGCTGCCGCCGGTTGAGTTGTTCGAGGCGTTTTTCGGCGGCGCGCATGATCGCGCTTACCACTTCTGCGAAACCGTGTTCGTCCTGCATGCGGACCAGGTACGGGTCGCTCTCCAGCACTGGCAATTTCGCGAATGGTTTTCCGGGAAACAATCGCTCCGGCTGCAACTTCTCGCACCCCAGGCTCACCACCAGCGGAGTCGCCGCCCAGGTTCGGATGCGTGCTGATGTGCCGGATCGTCCGAATCGGAATCTCGGCGCCGGGCGCGTCCATGGCGATGCCGCATCCATAAGTGTGGGTAATGGCGATCACGTCGTTCACCTGGGGAAATCGCGGCAGAATCTCGTCCCTGATGCGGCGCACCGCATACTCCACCGTGGGAGCCACGCATTGCACGGTGGTGGTGATGCCGAGAATGTTCTTGGTTCCCACGCTGCCATCCGCATTGCGGTAGCCGTCAAAGGTGTGCCCGGGCAGAGCCGGTTGCGACGCCGGGGTCGCCGTAGCCAGCGGCAATTCGGCCAAGGCCGGCGGTGGCGGCAATTCGATGGCGTCTTCGTGTACCCACGAACCCTGGGCGATGGGACGGGCCGCCAATCCAATGATCTGGCCGTAGCGTCGGACCGGGTCTCCGGGCCTCAGGTCCTGCAGCGCCACCTTGTGCGCTTGCGGGATGCGCTCGCGCAGGGTCAGCCCGTCGGCAAATTGTGTGCCCGCCGGCAGGCCGTCGGGATTGACGATGATCGCAACGTTGTCGAGCTGATGGACCCGGATGTAGAGAGGTTTCACGTCGTCCTTATGCTAACCACGCTAACTTCCATACCGCGATTCGTTACTGAACAATTTGCCGGGTACGTTACCACAAACGCAGAAGGACACCTGGCGATGACCCCTGTGGGTAAGAGAAATTTCAAACTGGGCCACGCCCTCCACCTGAGGTACGCGGCCAAAGGCGCGGCTTCTACAAAATCTCAACGAAGGGCCTGTTTCAGGCAACCACCGCAGGATTTGGCGCTCGGGAAGGGCACGGCTTCAGCCGTGCCACCAGCGACGCAGGCTCCTGGGCTTCAGCGGCTTCGCTTTCAACCGCCGTAGCTCCCCGCCGGCGCTAAAGCGCGTCCGGGTTGGAGACCGAACGGACGACTGAAGTCATTCCCTTCCCACGCCGAGAGCGCGTGAGGAGAAGGCATGGGGCTCGCCGCGGAGAAATTCCGAGAGACAAGGCTGTGGAAAATTGCTGCGCATTGACCAGGTGATTCCAGCGGGAGAGGCGGAGAAAAGGTCGGATGCGGTGGTCCAGGCACGCCAAATGGCCTGCCCAGAGCGGCTTTCGGGCTGGCCGGACGGCCCCGAATTGCGCAAATAATTGCATTGAATGCAAGCCGCGTTCACTGCCAAGATAGACACCTGCCGACAGCGTAATTCCGTTGACAGGCGGGCCATTCGATAGCAAAATTCATACGGTTCGGCTAGAGCGTTTTGAGCGGGCAGCGGCGCCATCGGCTTTGCGATTCAAGGGATGGTCGGTTTCTCTTCTGATCATCGTCCTGCCTCTCCTGTTCCCCCCGCGTTCAGCGCCGGACCTCGGCAGACCAGCCGAGTCGAAAGATTCCAGGAACCATTATCCGATTATTGTTGTCTGCCAGCGGGCTCGGTAGCGAAGAGTGCGTCTGGTGTGCCTGGGATCATCGATAGTTGTGCGCTCCAGGTTCGCTGCGAGTGCTGTTATGGCCCGCAGTCAAGATCGAATGAGGCTGGGAAGACCAGCGAGCAGTTCATAAAGGGGGAAGGTATGAAGGTAGGAACATCAAGATTCTTCGTGGTGGCGGTGATCACAGGGTTGTTGCTGGTTGCCGGAAGCACAACCGCGTGGGCGGACACTTGCACCGACGCCTCGCCAAATTTTTCTTCGAATTTTGCGTCGGGTCCAGCTTGCTTGACGCTGAACTTCAATGCCCAGCATTTTTTCGAATAGCAGCACGGTGCTGCGGCTCACCGATGCGACTGGTAACCAGGTGGGATCCGCCTGGTTCAACACCCCGCAGCCGGTGCAGAACGGGTTCAGCACCAGCTTCCAATTCCAATTCACGAACCCGTCCGTACCTCCCGCCGATGGCATAGCGTTCGTGATCCAGAATGATCCAGGCCGCGACAACCACCCTGGAGGACTGCATGCAATTGGATTCACTGGTGGAAATGGCGGAGCGCTGGGATATGGAGACCATGACGCCAACGACAATCCGAGCACGGGCGAGGGTATTGCGAACAGCATCGCCATCGAGTTCGACTCATATCAAAATGGGGGATGGGACAACGATGCCCACCATGTCGCGGTGCAGAGCTGCGGCACCGGCCCCAATACATCACATCACAACCGGGATTGCTTGGGGGTGAGAGCGGTCCTAACTCAACTCTCGGCAGCGGCCAAGTCAGCACCCCGGACTTCGGGACGGCGCTCCATCAGGTGACAATTACCTACGCGCCGCCTACGTCGGGTTGCGGTGATAATCACACCTTGCAGTGCCCCGGCAGTCTCCATGTGATTCTGGACAACACCGATCTCTTCCCCAGTGGCATTTCAGTCGACCTCGGTAGCTTGCTGAGTCTGGGTGACGGAGGAACCGCATTCGTAGGGTTCACCGGTGCAACCGGCGGGCGTGTCGAAAATCAAGACATCCTGAACTGGACGTTCACGCCCCAGGCCCAGAGCGCCCCGGTCACTCTAAACACGCCAGCCATCCTCAGTTTCAATGGCGGCCCCAACAACAATGCTTACGACTACAACGCGATACTTACGGGCGGAGGCGTGACCTCGGCGACCATGACCGTCAAACCGATCCTGATCGATGAGGAAGCTTGTGAAAGACTGGTGGACGAAGAACCCGAAGTTTGGGAAGGCGCAATGCTTCGTTTACCAGAACGCCGGGAAAGACAGCGCCGGCAACAGTGTGGATTCAGCAGTTCTGTTTGAGGTCACGTGCCCGGATCAACCGGGCGGAACATGCGGCGACACGGGTCCTGCAAACTTCTTTGCCGACCTGGGAAGCGACTTCACCTTCACAAAAGCGGAAAATCCGGGATTCCAGCTCCTGAACTCTACGATCGGGCCATATCCGGGCTGGCTCAAGGGCTCGGGCCCCGATCCTTTGAACCCCTGCACCCCAAACTCGGACACCACCATTCCACTCTTCCAGAGCAACCAGATCACGTCCTTCTCAGTGATGGGCGATCCTCTGGGTACAACCAAAGGCAAGAGCGGCGGTGGAGCTTCCTGCTGGGTGGCTACGTTCTTCACTGCGGGGAGGTCCCTCCGGGAATCAAGATCACGCGCTCCGACATTAACGACTTATACGCACGGTGCCCCGGTGTCGCGATCTTATACCTGCAGCAATCCGAGTACGTCGTTCAAAGACCCGACCGGCGCTACCGGCCCGTATCTGGCGGTGGCGAGCTGCACACAGAGTCAGGCACCGAATCCCCAAGGCCTGGGCCAGACCGGCTGTACGTCCGGCTTCCAATGTACCGGCCGATGACGACCTCGTCTGTAAAGGGACTGCACACGTTCACGGTCAAGGCGACAGATAGCGGCGGGAATGTCAACGTTAAAGTCGTTATCTACAACGTGAGATAGAATCGGACAGACTGTGCGCGGGAACGCCGCGCGCAGCCAATAACTCAAAGGGCGCCGCTTTCGCGGCGCCCTTTTTTTCGTCGCGGGCTGCCTTGCTCTTAAGCCCGGACCCCCGGCAGCCTCAGGGGCTTAAGAGCCTGCTGATACTAGATGGCTTACGCGGCTCTGAAGCGCCGCTCTTCCGCGTGGTTCCAAACGCCGCGCCAAAGGTCGTTTCAGACGGCACGGTGTTTCCACCCAGTGCAGGTCCTATCGAGCTAATTCTAGCCCTTGCCGGCTGGCGCGCCGGCAGTGGAGGCTTCGTAGATGGTCTTGAAGTCCGCGCGTTGCAGCAGCTTCTCGGCTCCGGGATCTTTCTTCATCACATCCAGCAGGCGGAGAGCCTCGCGATAATTGTCCTGCGCTTCGTTGCTATTACCGCTTGCTCCCTCGATGGTGGCGAGCAGGTAGTGGATGCGGACGCTCAACGGTTGCATGCCCAGCTTGTCCGAAAGCAGCAGGGCGCGCTCCAGTTGCTCGCGGGCATGAACATTGTCCCGGTTTTGCATCATGGCTTCGGCCAAAAAGACGGAAGACTCAACCGAGAGATACTTCTGCCCCACACTGTCCGCCTGTTGAATCAGCTGCTTGAGGCTGGAAATCGCTCCCCTGCCGGATTTTTCCTGCACCTCGACCTTGGCCAGATTGGCTTTGGCGATCAGAATCGTGTCTGGCTCCTTGCTGCGTATGGCCGCCTGCAGTGCCTGCGCGTAGGAAGAGTGCGCGGATTTTGAATCTCCGGCGTAGAAGAACATGTCGCCCTGGACGCCCAGGGTCTCGGCTACCATGCCGTCATTTTTCAGCTCGCGCGAGACGCTGAGCGCTTCGTCCACATAACTCTTGGCCTCGTCTCCGCGTCCCGCCAGGATGAGCGCCTTCGCGACGCCATCCAGCATCTTGGCCATCCAGAAGGTCTTGTCCTTGATCTCGCGGAAAGTCTTCAGCGCATCCTGCTTGGAGTTGATGGCTGCCCCGAAGCGCCCCTGGTACCCAAACAGGTCGCCCAGGCTGTAGGACTCGATGGCGGCGCCGCGCTGGTCGTCCATGCTGCGCCGCAAGTCCAGGGCCCGCATGAAGTAGGAAACCGCCTGATCGTACTGACCCATGCCGGCCGAAGCAAAACCCAGATTGTGGACAGCGTCCACGATGTCGCCCGGCACTTTTGAGTTTTCGCGCAACTGCAGCGCCTGCTGGAAGTAGGTGAGAGCATCCTGGTATTGGCCCTTTTCCAGATATACGCTGCCGATATTGTTCAGGCAGATGGCCTGCAGACTCTCATTGCCGAGATCGCGCTCCAATTGCAGGGCTTCTTTGTACATTCTTCAGGGCCTGCTCATGGTCGCCGCCGGCATCGTAGAAATTTCCCAGGTCGATCAGCGTGTCGCCCAGGCCGCGCCGGTCGCCGATTTCACGCCGAATGTCCAGCGCCTCCTGATAGCTGGCCAGGGCATCTTTGGTCTTGCCGAGCGAAGCTTGAGCCGAGGCCATTTCGTTCAGACTGAGGGCCAGGCCGCGCTTCTGACCGATGCTCCGCCAGATGGCGAGCGCCTGCTGCTCGTTGCGCACGCTTTCCTCAGGCTTGTTCAAATTATCGTAAGCCGCCGCCATGAAGTGCAGGCTGGAAGCTTTTTGCTCCTGGTTATTCATCTGGACAGCCAGGCTATAGGCGCGGTTCAAGGGATCCAGACTGCCCTGGGGGTCGCCGCTCTTGATGGCCACACGCCCCAGTTCGATCGTGGCCGCGACATCCTTCGGATTCGCGGTCAGCAGCTTCTCGTAGTACTCGCGGGCCTTGGTCAGGTTTCCAGAATTTGTGTAGAGGCTGGCCAGTGCCGCTTGCACTTCAGCGTTGCCGGGCGAAGCCTTGGCCAGGTTTTCGTAGGCCTTGATGGCCTCGGGATAGTTCTTGGTTACCTGCGAACGAATGGCCGAGATCAAATACTTCTCCGCCTCGGGGAGGTCCTGGCTCAGGGTCACCGCTTTTTGGGCCGACTGCTCCGCTTTGTCGTCATAACCCAGACTGCTGTAGGTCTGCGCCAGCCGGGAAAAGGCCAGCGCGAACGAGGGATCAGCAGCGGTCGCCGTCTCGAATTGCTTCTGCGCTTCAAGGTTCTTTCCGTCTCGCTGCAACCCGATTCCCAGGTTATAGGCGCGCAAGGCGTCCACAGATTGTGAAACGGGCTGGAAGGAACTGGCCTTCAATTCCTTGAGCACATCCTCGGATAGCGCAAGTTTTTGACGGATGGACTCGGCCAGGCGATCGATCGAGCCGGGAATCTCTTTCTCGCTGGGGACATCGATCTTCAGGGGAATCGTGCGATCGTTCTTGATGTCCTGAAGCGTGGCATCAATGCGGATCTGGTCACCGAACTTCGCGTACTGCCCCCAGACCACCCGGTCGGCGTTGCTGAAATCAGCCACCCGGCGAATGGCAGTGGGATCGAGCACGGTGGTGGGAGCAATGCGCAGGTCGGTCAGTATCTGGTGCAGAACGTTGGGGCTGACGGTGCGCAGTTGCGACGACTGACCGACATCCGTACTCAACATTTCAGCTACGCTCGGGCCCAGCCAGTCCAGCGCGGGGTCGCCGGAGGCGTTGCGGAAGGGCAGGATGGCCAGAGAAACCACCGGCCCGGTTCGGGCGGGCGGAGGCTTGAACAGCTTGTCTCGAAATACGAAGCCGACGACCGCGAGGACCACGACCGCGGCTGCGGTCCCGAACCAATGCCAGGGATAGCTTCGTCCCCAGGGCCTGACGCCGCTGGGGAAGTGCAAGGTTGCGGCTGCGCGCCCGCCCTGCCAGGCTTCGAGGTCGGCCAGAATTTCAGCCGAACTCTGGTAGCGCAGCTTTACGTCGGGCTCCATGCATTTGCCGACGATGTTGCTGAGCGGCTTCGGTATGGAGGCGTCGTGGCTCGAAACCGGCGCGGCCCTTTCCTGGGTGCGCTTGAGCAGGCTGGCCACCACGCTGTCGGCCTTGTAGGGCATCTTGCCGGTCAGCAATTCGTAGAAGATCAGGCCCAGCGCGAACAGGTCGGAGCGCTGGTCCAGGTCCTTGCCCAGGGCCTGCTCCGGCGACATGTAGTCCATGGTGCCGACCAGGGCGCCGGTCTGGGTCATGCCGTCGCCTTCGAGGGTGCGGGCCAGGCCGAAGTCCATCACCAGGATTCGCCCGGTCTTGTCGCGCATGATGTTCTGCGGCTTCAGGTCGCGGTGAATGATGCCGGCGCTGTGCGCGGCTTCGAGCGCGCGGCAGGTCTGCTGCATGATCTCGACCGCTTCTTCGGGAGTAAGTTTTCCCTTCTGCTGCATCAGGCCGCGCAAGTCCTCACCCTCGACGTACTCCATGGTGATGAACTTCATGCCGTCGGCCTCGCTCAGGTCGTAGATCCGGATGACGTTCTTGTGGGTGACCTGGGTGGCTAGAAGCAGCTCCTGCTTGAAGCGGTCAATGATGGCCTGGCTGCCGGCCAGATCGGGCCGGATGACTTTCAGCGCCACCATGCGATTCAGTTCGCGGTCGCGCGCCTTGTAAACCGCGCCCATCCCGCCTTCGCCGAGGATTTGCAGGATTTCGTAGCGCTGGCCGAGAATCGCTCCCGGCTGCAGCATGGACGGGTTGCTCTGGGACCTTTGTATCCGCGGCGGCGCGGGTTTGCCGGGGAGGGGACTGCCCTCAACCATGGTGGGAGAATCGGGACCGAGATTGTCCACCATGGTCGGCGAATCCGAGGGATTGCTGCCGGGGATGTCCACCATCGTCGGAGAGTCAGAGGAGGGAACGCTCGTGCTCTGGCCGGGAATATCGATCAGGGTTGGCGAATCCGAGGGCGGAGCAGCGCCGGGGGAAGAGCTGTCACCCTTGGAAGGCGTGCGTACCGCCGCACCACCTTCGCCAGGGTCTGAAGGCTTTCCATCCGGGCGGCCTCGGGAGAACTCTTCCATGCAATGACCTCGGCCCGTGACGGGGAACGGAAGCTCCTAAAGGCAACCCCGGGCTTGCACACACGAGCCCAAGCGCGGAACCAGTGGGGGCAGAGGCCCGCAAGTTGACAAGTATATAACGTTGTTTGACCAGTGTCAGCCGCTGGTCACCGGGAAGTGAACAGGCTGGAAAGGCCCGGCCGAGGCTGGTTTTGGCGAGATCTTGATGGAGGACGAGCCTCTCCGCCCGTCCGGAAGCTGGACCTGCGCCTGACGGGCGAGGGCGCCCGTTTTCCATCGACTCAGGGCTCCCATCCATCCACCGGGGACTGGCGTGTCATATGATGGTGGGCGAGAATCGATGCGAACCGTTGCCGTCATCCCCGCCCGCCTGGCTTCCACCCGCCTGCCGCGCAAAGCGCTGCGCGAAATTGCCGGTAAACCCTTGATTGGCAGGGTTTACGAAGCGGTCCGCTCTTCGCCCCTGCTGCATGAGGACGATGTGATCATCGCCACTGACTCCGACGAAATCATGGCAGTCTGCCAACGCCACGGCTGGAAGGCGCAGATGACCTCCACCGCGCACCGCAGCGGGACGGAGCGGGTCCACGAGATCGCGCAATCGGTGGCAGCCGATGTCTATCTGAACATCCAGGGGGATGAGCCCATGACCCGGGCGGAGCACATCGCCGGGCTGATCGAGGTCATGCAAGACCCGGCGGTGCAGGTGGGAACGCTGATGACGGTGGCAGACCCTGCCGATATCGACAATCCCAGCGCGGTAAAGGTAGTGGCCGATGCGGCGGGACGCGCTCTCTACTTCTCCCGCGCGACCATTCCCTACGATCGCGATGGCGCAGGAGCCAAAGTATTTCAAACATCTTGGCTTCTACGCTTATCGCAAGCCCGCGCTGGACCGCTTTGTCGCGCTGCCTGAGTCCGCGCTCGAACGCAGCGAACGGCTGGAGCAGTTGCGCTTCCTGGAGAACGGAATCGGGATTCACGTGCGCGAGACCGCATACGACACCGTGGGGGTGGACACGGAGGAAGACTTGCGCCGCGTGGAAGAGTTCCTCCGTTCCCGATCCTAGTTTTCACAATCGTTCCTGATTTTCAGAATCGTTCTGGCCGATTGCGCATGGCTTTGTGGATTTTCTTCCATTCCTCTTTGACCTGCCGCGCCACCTCGGGATTCATCTTGCGCTCCTGAAAGCGAAGCTCGGCCACCAGCTTGCGATAGTTCTCCAGGCGTTCGCAGGAGAAGCTTGTCCCTGCTGGACGGCGGCGTGCACGGCGCATCCTGGCTCGCCCCGATGGCCGCAGTCTCGAAATCTGCATCCACGAGAAAGAAATGCGATGTCGTCAAAGGCCTGCGCCGCGCCTTGCTCGTGGTTCCAGAGCTGGAGTTCGCGCATACCCGGCGTATCGATCAGCATGCCTCCGCCGGGAAGAAAGATCATTTGGCGCGAAGTGGTGGTGTGCTGTCCCCGGTCATCATGATTACGCACTGCTTGCACGGGCAGCGCCGCATCCGAGAGTCCGTTGATGATGGTGGACTTTCCCACGCCCGACGAGCCCACCAAGGCTGCCGTAGTTCCACGCGTCAGATACTCCCGTACGGTTTCGAGGCCAGTCTTCTCTAGCGCGCTGAGTAAATGCACCGGAGTTCCCAGGGCGATGCTTTCCACCTCGACGGCGCAAGCGGCGGCATCCGGACAGAGGTCCGCTTTATTGAGCAGGACGACCGGCCGGGCGCCGCTGTCCCACACCATGGTCAGATAGCGCTCGATGCGTCGCAGGTTGAACTCGCGATTCAGCGCGCTCACCACGAATACCGTGTCGAGGTTCGTAGCCACGATCTGTTCGCTCATCTCCCGTCCGGCAACTTTGCGGGAGAGTTTGGTCCTGCGCGGCAGAATGTGCTCGATTCGCGCCCGGCCTTCTTCCGGGCGCGCCGTGATCGCGACCCAATCCCCAACCGCTGGAAAGTCTTCCCGGCTGACGGCCTGATGCTGCAGCTTGCCCGTGGTTTCCGCCAGGTACTCCGCCTCAGGCGACCTCACCCGATAGAAGCCTTTGAACTCCTCGACAACGCGGGCTGGGAGGAGACCGGACTGCTTGATCTCCGCAAAATAGCTTGCGAAAAACGAATTCCATCCCAGGTCCGCAAGCTGCGTGGGCGTGAGGTGCGTGGTGTGTTCGTCGGTGAACTCCATGTTGGAAAACTCCGTCCTCCGGGACCGCCTAGACGGTCCGCTGGCTGGCTCCTGATGCTATGAGGGACTCAGTGGCCGCTGGATGCAGGGGGACTGTGTCCAGGAGATAGCGATGGATGGAAGAAGGTCTGGGTCTGCGCGTGTCAGGAATTCTGGAGCGCCGGGACTAAAAGTGGGCGCCTAGATGAACAGGGCAGAGGCAGACCTATACTTCCGCGTGAACGTGGCAGACATAGGCGCCTCCTCAAGAAGAGATGATTCTGACCGCTGGCCAGAACAGAAACAAGATACGGCGGGAGGAAGACTCAGTCAAGCGGTTCCGTAAGGCGGTAGTGGCTCAATTCAGATCCATCTCTTTCCAGCGCCTGTTGCTGAGGAGAAATTTCAACTAAGCCATTACCCGCAAGCCAGCATGGTGCTGGCAAAATTGCTCCTTATGAACCCAGACGGTGGCGTCAGGACTCGTAAGCAGGACGCTCGCGCCCAGATTTAGCTCCTCCTCTTGAGCCACCACAGGAGCGCGGCGCCAGCCGCGATTCCTGCTACGGCGAGGCCTGCCCGTTTCATCGAACGATCCAGTTCCGCGTTCCTCTTATCAACCTGCGGCTTTTCCGGGTATCCGCCATCGGTCTGGAGAGGGCCTTTTAGCGCGGTTGCGATTACTTCGGCCAGGTGCAAGGCGTGGCGGTCGGTCGATTGTGCGATCTGTTCGCGGCAACTGAAGCCGTCGGCGATGATCAGGCTGTCGGGCGGGGCCTGGCGGACCGCGGGCAGGAGTTCGAGCTCCCCAATCGCGACGGAGACTCCGTACTTTTCTTCATCGAAGCCAAACGAGCCTGCCATGCCGCAGCAGCCCGGCGCCGGAGCGCTCCAGTCGATGCCCATTTTTCGCAGGACCGACTCCTCATCCGTCATCTTCATCAGCGACTTGTGATGGCAGTGGCCATGAATGAGCGCCTTGGTGGGAAGCTTCGGAAGCTGAAAGTGGGCCGCTTTCTTTTCCAGAAATTCGCTGAGCAGGAACGTCTGTTGGGACAGCTGGTGCGCCCGTTCATCGTGAGGGAAGAGATTGATCAGCTCATCGCGAAAGACGGCAGCGCAACTGGGCTCGAGAACGACGATTGGAATCCCGGCTTCGATTTCGGGAGCGAGCGTGTCCAGAATCTTCAGCAGGAGGCGCTTGGCCCGGTCCAGCATGCCGAAATCGTAGAGCGGGCGGCCGCAACAAAGAATGGACTCGGGGATCGAGATGCGAAACCCGGCCGCCTCGAGCACCTCTACCGCAGCCTTAGCGGTATCTGGGAGGAAGTAATTGTTGAAGGTGTCGGGCCAGAGCATGACCAACGAGGCCTCGGCATTTTGCGGCTCCCGGTGCTCAAACCAGCTGCGAAAGGTTTCGGGCGCGAATGCCGGAACGCTGCGCTGGTGCGGCATTCCCGCGGCGAACTTGGCAATGTCCCGCAGCCAAGGTAGCTGGGTGGCGAGGTTTGCCAACCCGGGCGCCTTCGAAGCCAGACGAGCCCAGATGTCAATATTGGCGAAAGCATAGTCGCTGCGCGGACGCAGCCGGCCTTCGTGATAGTGCGAGAGAAACTCGGCCTTGTAGGTGGCCAGGTCAACCCCCACCGGACAATCGCTCTTGCAGCCTTTACAGGAGAGGCAAAGATCGAGCGACTGCTTCACATCTTCATCGCGCCAGCGGTCACGGACTACGTCGCCCTTGGCCATCTCCCACAGCAGATGGGCGCGGCCGCGGGTGGAATGTTCCTCTTCATGGGTTACACGCCAGCTGGGGCACATGACGCCGCCTTCTTCGCGCCGGCATTTTCCTACCCCGACGCAGCGCAAAGTGGCGTGGGCCAGGCTGCCGTGGTCGTGGGGAAACTGGAAGTGCGTTTCGGGATCCCAAGGCTCATAGTCGGCGCCCAAGCGCAAATTCTCGTCCATGCGATAGGGCTCGACTACCTTGCCAGGATTCATCTTCCAGGTGGGGTCCCAGATGGCCTTGAATTCGCGAAAGGCAGTAACCAGTTCCGGTCCGAACATTCGCGGCAGCAATTCGGCTCGTGCCTGGCCGTCGCCGTGCTCGCCGGAAAGCGATCCGCCATAGCTGACCACCAGGTCGGCGGCGGCTTCCATGAACTTTCGAAACTTGGCGATGCCCTCTTCAGATTGCAGATCGAAGTTGGTGCGGTTGTGCACGCAGCCATGGCCAAAGTGTCCGTAGAGCGTGCCTCGATAGTCAAAGCTCGTCATCAACTGGCGCAACTCGCGCAAGTATTTGCCCAGCTTTTCCGGAGCGACGGCAGAATCTTCCCAGCCTTCCCAGGTGAGGGGTTCGCCGGGGACATACGAGATCACACCCAGACTGGACTCGCGCACTTCCCAGACTCGCTTGACCTGCTCGCGATTGGTGAACAGCCGCATCTGCGGCGGGTTTTGGCCTCGCTTCAGGGTCTCCATCAGGCCAGAAGCCTGAGCTTCGGCCGCGGCGATGGTGTCCGCGCCAAACTCCACCAGCAGCCAGCCGCCGCCCTCGGGCAACAGCGCCAGCCCTTCCGAGTTGATACCTCGTCGCCGTGTGTATTCGACCAGCAGATCGTCAATGCCCTCGAGTCCGATCGGCTTGTGGGCCATGACATCGGGCACGTGGTCGGCGCACTGGTAGATGTCAGGATAGGCGATCACCAGCAGCACTCGTGCCGGAGGGCTCTGCACCAGCCGGCAGGTGGCCTCAAGCACGGAGACACAGGTGCCTTCCGACCCAACCAGCGCGCGGGCCACATCAAAACCATTTTCGGGCAGCAGGAAATTGAGGTTGTAGCCCGATACCCGCCGGGGAATATTGGGATAACGCTGGCGTACCAGACTCGCGTATTGATCGCGAAGTTTTTTCAGGCCGGTGTAGATCTCTCCCCGCCGGCCGCCCTCGCGAATGATCTGCTCCAGCTCCTCATCGCTGGTCTTGCCCACCTTCATCCGCAGACCGTCGTAGGTAAGGATTTCGAGAGCTTCGATATTGTCGTCGGTCTTTCCCGCCATTACGGAATGCACGCCGCAGGAGTTGTTTCCGATCATGCCGCCAAGAGTGCAGCGGTCGTGGCTGGCCGGGTCCGGCCCGAATGTCAGATGATGCTTTTCGGCGGCATTGCGCAGATGGTCGAGCACCACTCCGGGCTGCACCCGCGCCGTGCGCTGTTGCGTATCGATTTCCAGGATGTTGCCCATGTAGCGGGTGAAATCCAGCACCAGGGCCACATTGCAGCACTGTCCGGCCAACGAGGTTCCGCTGCCACGGCAAAGTAGAGGTGCGCCGTACTCGCGCGCCAGCGCGACCGCGGCGATGACGTCATCGGCATCGCGGGGAAGAACCACGCCGATTGGTACCTGGCGATAGTTGGAACCGTCGGTGGCATAGAGGGCACGGCTGCTGGAATCAAAGCGGACCTCGCCACGAATGTGGCGGCGCAGGGCCTGGTCCAGCGCGGCTGCGTCCACCAGTGAGTTCGGGGCGGCGCTGGCAATGGTTACGTAGTTATCGGGCATTCTTTTGTTTTTGCGGGTGTAGGGCGGGCGCCCTCGCCCGCCGATGTTGGGGTGAAGTTTGCCGGAGTCATCGGCGCTGCTTCGTCGTTACAGAAATCTTTCAATCAAGTTCAAATTCGGGCGAGAATCGAAAACAAAATCAAAATCAACTTCAAAATCAAAATCGGCGGGCGAGGGCGCCCGCCCCACACGTGGCAACTTCAGTCGTCGGAATCGCCGCCGTTGATCATTTTGCCGGAGACCCTGGCGATATGAATTCTGGTCTTGCCATCCTTCGGCTCAATGTGGATGGTAAGCATGTTCTTCTTGTCAGTGGAGATGATGGAATAGCGGTCGCCGGTATTGGAGACCACGTTGGCGTTGGGCAGCCTTGACTTGTAAAACTCGCCCACGGTGCTGACTGGATCACCAGTCTCAAAATCAGCCGCTGCGGTATGCATCGCGCCCATGGTCATGTTCGACGTGGTGCCTTTGACCACCTCCGCTCCGGGATACAAATCAATGCCCAGATTGCGGGCCGCTTCATCGGGGTCGGTGGAAGTATTTACGCTGCCGAAGGGAGTCTCCACGCGCACATTTCCATTCTCATTGTGAATCCGACTGCGCTTGGCGATGCGATAACCGATGAAGGAGACCGTCCCGATCGCCATGATCCCGAGAACGAAGAGCACCGCCACGACAATCAGAATGATCTTGAGCGCGCTACCGCTCTTCTGCGGGGAGGCGGGTGTCAAGGCTGGAGTCGACGAAGCGGCCGGGGCGCCGGGCTGGGTGGTGCCGCACTTGTTGCAGAATTTTGCTCCGCTGTCCAGAGTCGCACCACAGGAATTGCAGAACGCCATCGCATCACCTCGTCGTTAGTAATTCTTCACAGACGGCGGAGTATATCGCAAATCAGAGCAGCCGGGTGGTGTAGTCCGCCAAGCTTAACCCCAGGAGTAACAGGAGAAAGAAGATCGCGGAAATTACTACCACTTTGACCAGCTTCTCACTGGTGTATTTGACGTGCATGAAGATCAGGACGACCAGCAGCGCCTTGAAGGTCGCAATGACCAGGGCCACGATGGTATTGAACGGACCCAGATCGATAAAGGCGACACCGGCGGTCACGCCGGTCAGGACCAGCAGCGTCAGCCATACTGCAATGTTGGTTTTCGCGGAAACGATGTGTTCAGACATGGCAGTGCTCGCTATTTCTTCCGATCGATCAAATACAACAGTGGAAACAGGTAAATCCAGACAATGTCGACAAAGTGCCAGTACAGGCCCGAGTTTTCCAGGGGCGTGTAGTATTCGGGGGTGTACGCGCCCTTCCATGCGTGGTAAAGCAAATAACTGAAGATACCCACCCCGATGATCATGTGCAGCGCATGCATACCGGTCATGGCAAAGTACAGGGAGAAAAAAATCTGCGCATGATTCTGGTCCACCGGTTGATCAGGATGGCTGGGAATGCTGCCCTGGAAATTGAATGTGGGGCCGGGGATGTGATGTTCTTCGAACTTGCTGGTCCACTCGACCGCTTTGACCCCCAGGAAGGCAAGGCCCAAAACCAGGGTAAGGGCCAGGTAGATCACCTGCTGCTGGCGCCTGCCCAATTGCGCGGCACGTACAGCCATCACCACGGTCAAACTGCTGCAGATCAGCACTGCGGTGTTCACCGTGCCCAGCGTGATGTCGAGCGAGTTGCTGGCGGCGGCAAAGTCGGGGAAGTACCAGAGGCGGTAGATGAGATAGGCGCAGAACATGCCGCCAAAAAACATGATTTCGGTCGCCAGAAACAGCCACATGCCCAGCGAGGAGGCCTCGCGCTGCTGCTCCATGTCGGCGAAGTGGTGCTTGAGCGCCGGATTGTGATGTTCCACCGCGATCGGGCTATCCGCCACTGCGGGCCTCCTGCGGAGCGGGAATATGCTCGTAGTCGTAAGCTTCCCAAGTGACCACTGGGGGCTGTTCAAAATTAAAAGTGGGAGGCGGCGAGGTGGTCATCCACTCCAGCCCAGAGGCGCCCCAGGGATTGTCCGGAGCAATTTTTCCGTAGCGCATGGACCACAGAAAATACACCATCGGCAGAAGGTAGCCCACGGCAAGAACGGTGGCCCCGGCGGTGGACAGCACATTCAGGACCTGAAATTCGGGAGGATATTGCCAGTAGCGCCGCGGCATGCCCAGGTAGCCCAGAATGAACTGAGGGAAGAAAGTCAGGTTGAATCCCAGGAAGACGATCAGCGCGGCCAGCCGGCCCAGCGACTCGGGATACATGCGGCCGGAAATTTTTGGCCACCAGAAATGCATGCCTCCGAGGTAACCCATGAGCGCGCCGCCCACCATAATGTAGTGGAAGTGGGCCACCACGAAGTAGGTGTCGGTCACGTGCACATCGATTCCCAAAGCGGCGAGGAACAATCCGGTAAGGCCGCCCATGGTAAACAGACCGACAAAACCGAAGGCATACAACATGGGAGTGGAGAACGTAATCGAGCCCTTGTACATGGTGGCGGTCCAGTTAAAGACCTTGATGGCCGAAGGCACCGCAACCAGGTAGCTGAGGGCGGAGAAGACGAGCGCCGCGTAAAGCGAAATTCCGGCCACGAACATGTGGTGGGCCCAGACCAGGAAGCCGAAAACGGCGATGCTTATGCTCGACAGGGCCACGAACTTATATCCGAAAATGCGCTTGCGGGAGAAGCACGGAATAATTTCGGTAACCACTCCCATCGAGGGCAGAATCATGATGTACACGGCAGGATGGGAATAAAACCAGAAGAGATGTTGGAACAGAAGCGGGTCACCGCCGCGGGTGGGATCGAAAATCCCGAGGTGGAAAGCGCGTTCGAGAACCACCAGCACCAGAGTCACTGCGATCACGGGCGTCCCCAGCAATTGGATGATGCTGGTGGCGTAGTGCGCCCAGATGAACAGCGGCAAGCGGTCCCAGGTCATTCCCGGGGCCCGCATGCGGTGGATGGTGACCACGAAATTCAGCCCGGTAAGGATGGATGAGAATCCCGAGATGAAGATGGCCAGCCCAGCCTCGATGACCTTGGTATTGCTGAAGGCGGTGCTGAAGGGAGTGTAGAAAGTCCAGCCCGTGTCCACGCCGCCGGTGAGCATGCAGTGCAACATCAGGACGCCGGCGATGATGTACAGGTACCAGCTCAGAAGATTGATGCGGGGGAAGGCCAGGTCCTTGGCGCCGATCATCAGCGGCACCAGGAAATTGCCGAGCACCGCCGGGATCGAGGGGATGAGGAAAAAGAAAACCATCACCTGGCCGTGCATGGTGAAGAGCTTGTTGTAAGTGTCGGCCTGCACCAGGTCGCCCGCCGGAGTCAGCAACTCCAGCCGGATCAGCAGGGCGAAAAATCCTCCAATAAAAAAGAAAAAGGTGATGGACAGCAGATAGAGCAGGGCGATGCGCTTGTGATCGACCGTAAGCAGCCAGGACTTGATGCCATATTCCTGGTTGAGATAATTCTCGCGTTCCGCGGTGATTGCTGCGGTAGCCATCGCTATTGCACCTTGGTTTCCTGCGGCTTCGCGCCTGACGGAACCACCGTCGGGCCGCCTGCCGCTCCCGAGGGACTCGGGTTCAATGATTTTACGTATGCCACCAGCGCGTTGAGCTGTTCTTCGCTCACCAGTCCCTGGAAAACCGGCATAATGGGCTTGAATCCGCTCACCACTTTCGCGCCCGGCGTCAAAATGGACTCGCGGATGTAATTTTCGTCGGCAGTAATCACGCGTCCATCTTCCAGTTGTACCGGCTTGCCGAACAGCCCGACCAGATTGGGGCCACGGCCCTGCGTATCGGAGCGGTGGCAGGTGGAGCATCCCAACTGCTGAAAAATGTTCTGGCCGTTCGAGGCCATGCTCCCAGAGGCGCCCCCGCCGCTGAGCCAGGCCTCATACTGCGCCGGTTCGAGCACCACGACTTGCCCGATCATTCCCGAGTGCTGCGATCCGCAGTACTCGGCGCAAAACAGATGATAGGTCCCCGCTTTGGTGGGATGAAACCAGGCCGTGGTATAGCGGCCGGGCAGGACATCCTGCTTGATGCGGAAAGCGGGAACGTAAAAGCTGTGGATTACATCCTGCGAGGTCAGAATCATCTTTACGTCACGGCCCAGCGGCACGTGCAGTTCGTTGATCTCGCGCTGGCCTTCTTCGTGTTGCAGCTTCCACATCCACTGCTTGGCGACGACATAGACTTCGGTGGCACCGCGCGGGGGCGTGCGTTCCTTGAAGTAGATGACCGCGCCCCACACGAAGATCACGACAAAAATGAAGAGTGGAATCACCGACCAGGTCACTTCCAGTGCGGTCGAGCCTTCGATCTGCTCGGCTGCGACTCCCTTGCGACGGCGATAACGGACCGCGAAGACCGTAATCATGGTGAAAATCGCCAGGCTCATGAGCGCAGACAAAGCGACCAGGAAGATGAAGAGCGCGTCCACGCTTCCGGCAGTCGTCGAAGCCCGTGTTGGCCAAAGTGGAAAAGTATCGAACATAGTCAGTCGTCGGTCTTCAGTCCTCGGTCGTCAGCACATCCAGCCTGTGTGGGTCGGACACTCTTGTCCGACGCTTTTGACTTTGCCTTTCGGTCCATGCTGCCTTGCGAATCTTTGGCATCATCTTGCCGCATGCTGCCTGGGTCCTGATCCCAAACGGATCAGGACGGTCATCAGGATCCCCAGCCCCAGCAGCGTGGCAAGCCCTGCCAGTTTCAGCACCCGCGAAATGATTGCCCCGTATTTACCGGTTGTGGGATCGTAGTGATAGCAGTACAGCAATACCTGATCGGCAAGCGTGCCGATCTTGTTCTGGGACGCCTGGATCAGTCCCAGGCGTAAATCCTTGGGAGCGTACTCGACGCCATAGTAGTACTGGGCGATCTTGCCTTCCGGCGTAAGCACCATAATGGCGGTGGCGTGGGCAAACTGGCCGGTCTTGGGATCGTACTGGTACTGGAATCCGGCGGCCTTGGTCAGCGCGTCAATCGATTCCTGCGGCCCGGTCAGAAAGTGCCAGCCCTCGGCGGCGCCGGCGCGTCCGTAGCGCTTCAGGAACTCGGCCTTCTTTTTTGTAGCCATGTCCGGCGTTTCGCGCGGGTCGAAGCTGATGGTCAGTACCTCGAATTCGTTTCCTACGTTGAATTTCAGAACTCGTAGCGCGCTCTCCAGCCCGCTGAGCACCTCGCCGCAAAGCATGGGGCAGTTGTAATAGACCAGATTGAGGATCATCGGCTTTTTGCCGAAGTAGTCTCCCAGGCGGACGGGTTTGCCGGTTTCATCGCGGAAGTTAAGGTCTGCGGGAATCTGTTCATCCAGATGCTGCTCGATGCCGACATTCTGCAAGCCGGGCGGACGCACGTTGGCCGGTGGCGACATGATGCCCTTGGTCATGCCCTGGCCGAAGCAGGGCAGGGTCAAGAGCAGGGCCCAAAATGTGGCCGCTAGAAGCTCTTTTGACATAGCGTTATTCAGTATTGCAGCCAGCCTCAGCGGCTAAAGCCGCTCGAATCCCAACTTTGTTCGGCACGACTGAAGCGTGCCCTTCCCCTCACGCCCTTCCTATGGCTTCCTCTTCGCGGGCTGGCGGCTAGTATCTGACCGCTGTGCCGCTTCTTTCACCATGTTCACTTCCGACGGTGGAACCGTACCGGCCTGCGGCCGGGTGGGAAGTCCGCGCTGCGCCAGCAGTTCCATGGCGCGGTCAATCGGAATCCGCACCACGCCGGCGGGTTGATCGACCCAGCCGTAGCTGTGCAGCGTCTGTTCTTCATGCATCCGAAAATCGTTGATCTCGCGGGGTTCGTTGGTTTCGAGGCGAGGCTGGGGAAATTTCGTGACGTCGCCCGGCGCAACTGACCGCGTGTCCGCCGTGGTCTGATGCACTAACGGATTGAGCGCGGGTTGATGGCGGTTCTCGTGCGCGTCCAGGTAGCTATACATCCCCTTCAAAAGGAGAGCAACCAGCAGGCAGCCGACGGTCAGGCCAACCAGAAAGAGGATGACAGGTTTTGCCGCGAGGTCGCGGCGCTCAAACTCCGCTTCCTCGCTGTGCCCGTCGATGTGCATGTCGTCAGTCATCAGATCACTCGACGCACTTACTCGTGCGCCGCTTCCAGAACTTCGACCGCAAAAACGTCATAGGCTGGGACCAGCGGCATGGAGTTGAGATTGCGGAAGAAATACGCCAGCCACAGACCTCCCATCGCAATCGGGACCACGATGTCCAACCAAGTAACGTTGAAACTGACGGAAAAATTGGGCTCGACGACCCAGAACAGGTCCACATATCGCATCAGCAAAAGCCACGCCGCCAGCCAGACCAGCCGCGTGATATCACGTTTGAACGGGCGCGAAATCAGAAACACGAACGGCACCGCGAAGTGGAACAGCACCAGGAACAATCCGACGTATCCCCAGCCGCCATTCAAGCGCCGCATGTACCAGGTAATTTCCTCGGGCAAATTCCCTGCCCAGATGATGAGCCACTGCGAGAACGCGAAGTAGGCCCACACCATGATGAAGGCCAGCATGAATTTTCCGTGATCGTGCACCTGCTCCGGCTTGAGCAATTCCGACATGGGTTTGTAACGGAACAGGATGCGTTCCACCACCACGGCGAAACACAGCGCCGACAGCACCTGCCCGATCAGGAACGACAGGCCGAAGATGGTGGAAATCCAGCTGGGATCGATGGACATGATCCAGTCGATGGCGGCGAAAGTGATGGTAAAGCCGTAGAGGATCAGGCCGGGCCCGCTGAGCGCCTTGAAGGGCGCACTATTGTCGCGCCGGGGCGGGTGGTCCTGTTGCGCCGACCATTTGGTCAGAAAGAAAGACAGCGCCCACCAGATGGCGAAATAGATCGCGGCGCGGATGATAAATCCATTGACCGAGAGATAACTTTGCGTGAGCTCCTGCAGGTGCTCGCGCAGATGCTTGTCCGCAATGCCATCCAGCGGGCGGGCCCAGATATAGAGGCGGCGCATTCCAAACAGCAGTGGGACGAACAATGCTACCATCAGCGGCACACAACGCATGGCCGCTCCCAGGATCCGGCGAATGACCATTCCCCACGCGCCTTTGGTCAGATGGCGAAGCATGAGAATCGCCATCGATCCCAGGGTTACTCCCAGCCATGCCATGAAAGCGATGAGATAGGCGCGGAAAAACTGGTCGGGTTGAAGCCAGGCGCCGACGGCGGCGATGACTCCGAACGCCAATCCGACCAGCAAGGAGCGCTGCTGGATGGTTTTCACCACCGGCGGCGCCATCAGGTCGAGGTTGGTCATGGGAACCGTGCTCATTTCGGCTCCTCTTCCGCCGAACGGTGTATCGGCTGGGGTTCAACTACGGGCAAGGTTGCACCCGAACCCAGTTCCTCGAATCGCGGCGGCTCGGAAGGGATTTTCTGTCCCGCGGGAACTTCGGCGGACGTGGCATCCTGGCTCAATTGCAACGCGCGGATGTAGGCCACGATGGCCCAGCGATCCTGGGGCGCGATTTGCGAGGCGTAGTCGGGCATGGCCCCAAAGCCATTGGTAATCACGTCGAAGAAGTATCCCAGGGGTGCCTTGCGCAGGCGCTCGATGTGATAAGAGGGCGGCTTGCGCGGGAAACCACGTGAGGGAATCACGCCATTGCCGTCGCCCACACGGGAGTGACAGGGAGCGCAATAAATGTCATAGCGCTGCTGTCCGCGGGCCAGCAGGTCGGCAGTGACCGGAAAGGGCATGTAGTCTCCGGGATTGCTGCCGATTTTTCCGGTATAGAGATAAGTGTCTTCTCTCAACTCGCCGCGGGCGACCGTACCCTCGACCGGAGGCCGCGCCGAGCGCAAGTCAGTATAGAAATCACTGCGGGCAAAGGGCTTGAAGCGCGGCTGGTCGTGCATATCCTGCCGGCATCCGGCCAGCGCCAGCAGTATGGTTAGCAGGACCGTAAACTTCAATGTGGGCGCGAGCGTCCGCGCTCGTGAAATCACGAGCCACGTGGGGACAGCCGCCCCTGGCTGTCCAGCGGAGCAAAGCTCCGTCATGGTGGTGCTCGTGGTAAAGGGTGCGAACCAAGACTGTCGAGCTTTCGCTCGACCGGGCAGCCGAGGGCGGCTGTCCCCACCTGGTGCGTGGTGACTCCCAGCACGAGCGAGGACGCTCGCGCCTACATGGAGCTTGCGATGCGCCTTAATCGGGCACCTCCGAAATGGAGCGCGGCCCCAGCCCTTCCAGAAAGCGGCGGACTTCGGTCGGGTTGTATCTTGGATCGGAGGAGAACACGATCAGGAAGAACCTGTCTTTGGTCGCGAACGCGAAGCGCGGAACGTTGAATACCGGGTGGTAGGGCATGGGTAGCCCGTTGAGCGCCAGCATGCCGAACACGGCAAAGATTCCGCCAAAAAGAATGGTCATCTCAAAAGTGACGACAATGAAAGCCGGCCAGGAATGATACGGTTTGCCGCCAACATTCACCGGGTAACTCACGACTGAAATCCAGTATTGCAGGAGATAGCCGCCCAGCCCGCCGAGCAAGGCTCCGATCAGTACCACCAGCGGCACTTCATCGTGATGGAAGCCGATGGCCTCCGCCAGACCCTCAACCGGGAACGGACTGTAAGCGTCAATCCTCTTGTACCCGGCTTCCCGCGTGCGATTGGCCGCGTCCAGCAGGGTCTGGACGGAATCAAATTCGGCCATCAACCCATAAGCTTTGGTGCGCTTCATTCCTTGACCTCCGCTTCGGGCAGCAGAGTCCGCATTTCAAAAATCGAAATCATGGGCAGGATGCGCACGAACAGGAACATGGCGGCCAGGAACATGCCGATGGTTCCTATGTAAGTCATCCAGTCCCAGCGGGTGGGATAGTACATACCCCAGGAAGAAGTCAGGAAATCGCGGTGCAGGCTGACCACCACGATGATAAAGCGCTCCAGCCACATGCCTACGAGCACGACCAGCGAAACTAGGAATAGCCAGACCGGATTGCTGCGTAACTTGGAGATCCACAGCACTTGGGGAATGCCCAGGTTGCAGATCAGCAGCATGTAGTAGAAAAATGAGTACGGCCCGTGCAGGCGGTTCCACAGCAGGAAAGCGTCGTAACGGTTCCCGCTGTACCAACCCATGAAAGCTTCAACGCCGTAGCCGTAAGCCACGATCAGCCCGGTGGCCAGCATGACTTTGGCCGAGTTCTGCAGATGCCGTTCCGTGATGAAATCTTCCAACTTGTAGATCTTGCGGATCGGAATAGCCAGCATCAACACCATGGCGAAGCCGGAGTAAATGGCGCCGGCAACGAAGTAAGGCGGGAAGATGGTGGTATGCCAGCCGGGCACGATGCCGATGGCAAAGTCGAAGCTGACCACGGTATGCACTGACAGCACCAGTGGCGTGGCCAGTCCGGCCAGTAGCAGGTAGGCGGTCTCATAACGATGCCAGTGCCGCGCCGAGCCGCGCCAGCCCATGGCCAGCATGCCATAGATGATTTTTTTCCAGCGCTCTTCGGAACGGTCGCGCAAGGTAGCGAGATCGGGAACGAGTCCGATAAACCAGAACAACGCGGAGATGGTGGCGTAAGTCGAGACGGCAAACACGTCCCACACCAGCGGGCTGCGAAACTGCGGCCACACGTTCATGGTGTTGGGATACGGGAACAACCAATACGCAACCCATGGCCGCCCCACGTGGATGGCGGGGAAAATTCCCGCGCAGGCCACGGCAAACAGCGTCATGGCTTCGGCGAAGCGGTTGATAGAGTTGCGCCACGATTGCCGCAACAGCAGCAGGATGGCGGAAATCAGCGTGCCCGCGTGCCCGATTCCGATCCACCAGACAAAGTTGACGATGGCAAAGCCCCATCCGATGGGTATGGTCACGCCCCAGATGCCGACGCCTTTCACGAACAGATAGCCCATGGCGAACAGCAGCATCATGGTGAGCAGGAACATGACGCCAAAACCAACGAACCAGGCGTTCGAAGTAGGACGAGTCAGAACAATGGCGCTGATCTTGTCCGTGACCGAGCCAAAGGTGTAGCCGGGTTCGATGACTGGTGCGCGCTCGTTTTGGAGTGGCTCGTCCATTGCTTTAGCTGTGCTCCGTTGGCGAAGCCTTCGCCCCTTCCAGTTCTGGATTGGGGTTGCGAATGTCTGCCAGGTAGGTGGTGCGGGGGCGCGTGTTCAGGTCCGCCAGCAGACTGTAATTCCTCGACTCGGCTTTCAGTTTGGAAACCCGGCTGTTGGGGTCGTTGATGTTGCCAAAGACAATGGCGTTCGCCGGGCACGACTGCTGGCATGCAGTTTGCAGTTCGCCATCCTGGATCTTGCGGTCTTCGCGTTCGGCATCGATCCGGTGCTGGTTGATGCGTTGCACGCAGTAGGTGCACTTCTCCATCACGCCGCGGCTGCGCACGGTTACATCAGGATTGCGCATCATTTTGTACTGCGAAGTTTCCCAGTCCTGGAACAAGAGGAAATTGAAGCGCCGCACCTTGTAAGGGCAGTTGTCGGAGCAGTAGCGCGTACCCACGCAGCGGTTATAGACCATGTCATTCAGGCCCTCGCTGCTGTGCACGGTCGCACCCACCGGACACACGACCTCGCAGGGAGCGTTCTCGCACTGCTGGCACGGTACCGGCTGGAAGTAGGCCTTGGGATTGTCGCGGTCGCCCTGATAGTAAGAATCTATGCGAATCCAGTGCATGTGCCGGCCGAGGACCGTCTGTTCCTTGCCGACCACAGCAATATTGTTCTCGGATTGGCAAGCCACCACGCAATTGTTGCAGCCCAGGCAGGCATTCATGTCCACCGTCATGCCCCAGGCATACGGCTCCGCCGCATAGGGGTACGGTTTGTACAGGGTCAGTTCCTTGGGCGGCTCTTCTTCTTCCGCGAAGTCCGGCTCTTTGCGGTATTCCTCGATGCTCGCGGTGCGCACCAGGGGACGCGCGCCGGTGGGCGTGTCCATGGTCTGGTAACCCTGGGTGGAAGCCAGTTTGTACGTGCCTCCAACCTTGCGTATCACAACGCCGCTGGTGAACCAGGGCGTAGCGCTGGTGCGCAGCTGGTACATGTCGAAACCGGCGCCGGTGCCCACGCGCCCGGCGCGGCGGCGTCCGTATCCCAGGAAGACAGTGACGGAATTGTCGGGATGGCCCACCTGGATCCAGACCGGAGCGGTCACCTTCTTGCCATTGAGTTCGAGTTCGACCAGATCTTCGGTTTTGATCCCCATGCGCTCAGCCATGGCCGGACCCATCAGCACCGGATTGTCCCAGGTAAGCTTGTTCATCGGCTTGGGCAGTTCCTGCAGCCAGCCGTTGTTGGAAAATTGGCCGTCGTAGATGGAGGGATCGCGGCGGAAATTGATTTCGATGGCCTTGGGGTCGGGTGGCGGCGCAGCAGGAAGGCTGGCCGTCTTGTTCTCGACCGGACGGGGTGGGAACGTGGTGCTTTCCACCCAGCCATCGTGCAGCGATTTTCGCCAGAAGGTGTCGAAGTCGGCGCCGGAATGCTGTTTCTTCCAGTAGGCCTGCACGATCTCGTGGCCGCCGGTACTGGCCTGCCCGGAGAGCATCGCCACCAGTTCATACGCGCTCTTGCCGTCGTACAGCGGGGCGATCAACGGTTGCACGATGCTTACTGTGCCGTCATAAGCGCGGCCATCGCCCCAGGCCTCGAGATAATGCGCCTCATTCACATGCCACTGACAGAGCTCCGCGGTCTCGTTCTGGTAGAGACCAAGGTGCACCCGCAGCGGGATGTTGGTGTTCTTGAGCGCGTCGGCGAATCCGAAGTCGGCGGGCGCATCGTAGGCGGGATTCCCGCCCATGATGATCAGCATGTCCACCTTGCCGCCGCGCATGTCCGCGACCAGGTCTTTGAGCGACTCGGTTTGATTCACCGGGTTCGCGTCTACGGCGTCGGTGTAGAAGACTGTCTTGCCCACGTTACCCAGGAATTGGTTGATGGCATGGGCGACCGCGTGAAGAGCTGGAGGTTGATGGTCGCCTGCGATGACCACACTGGAGCCGCGGTGAGCGATCAGATCGCCTATCAGGGCGGGAAAAAATCCCTTTGGGCCGGTAGGTCCAGACGGGAAACCACCGTTGTTAGTAAGCAGGCTCAGAATCGACGACGCAAAAGGCTCGATGTCCGCTGCTCTCACCGGCAGCCGATGATCGGCCTTTGCCCCCGTCGAACTCGGCGTGCTCTCGACTACGTACAGCCGGTTCATCTCACCCGCGTCGGGATTGCGCCGCTTGGCGAAATCTCGGGCGTAGCGTGCAAAACCAGGGAAGCCTGCGTACAGGAAGTCAGCATCGAGCGAAACAATTACGTCGGCTTTCGAGAAGTCATAGCGCGTTTCCGCCGGCTGGCCGAAGGCCAGCTTCGCACCTTCGAGCACGTTGTCGCGGTTGACCGGTTCGTACACATGCCACTTCGCTTGCGGATTAGCCTTGATAAATGACTGCAACTGGTCGGCCAGGGTCGGCGAAGAAATCGTCGGGGTCAGGATACGGAGGCCCGCTCCCTGCAAACCCTTCTGAATATTCAGGGGGGCGCGCATGGCCTCGACCAGGGCTCCCCAGGAGCGAATGTCGCCCAGGTAAGTCACGGTCTGCGAACGGTCGGGGTCGTACATTCCCAGGATCGACGCCTGGGAGAATATGTCGGTGCCGCCAAGGCTGGCGGGATGCTGGTCGTTGCCTTCAATCTTGGTGGGACGATACAGGTGGCTCTCCACCAGAACGGGGCTGGCGTATCCGCCCAAAGTGAATGCCGTGGCAAAGAACAACGGCCGCCCTGGAACGACTTCTTCGGGCTGCCTTACGTAGGGAACAATCGGTTCCAGCGGCTGCTTGGTGCAGGCAGTCATTCCAGCCATGGCCAGGGATGCGCCCATCAGTTTGAGGAAGCCGCGGCGCGAGACGGAATCCAGCCACTCCGACGCGCCCTTGGGGAATTCCCGGTGCAGCATTTCCTGGAAGTCGGGGCTGCCCGCCAGTTCCTCGAGGCTGCGCCAGTATTCCGGACCCTGGGTCTCGGCGACGCGGGCGCGCGCGGCATCCAGATCGAGCATGCCCTTCTTGCTGGGGCAGACGTCCTCGCGGCGCGGCTTAGCGCTTTGTTGTTCCATCTTCATGATGCTCTGCTCATGGAGGCCGGGCGTCTCGCCCGGCCTCCATCACGCAAACTCTACCGATGGCACGTCGAACAGCTGGTTATGTCCGTCACCGTCCGCAACTTGTACTTTTTCACCAAGTCGGTCCCGAGAGAAAGCTGATCGGTGTACTCCTTGCCATCGAACTCGACCGGTTTGCCGCTGGTCGGCTGCTCGTACCGCATATTGAAAACCTGGTCGCGCGGGCGCAGATTCTTCTCCGGCGCGCGATGACATTCCAGGCACCACTCCATCTGCAGCGAAGCCTGGTTATACATCAGGGGCATGCGGTCCACCGGCCCGTGACAAGTGTTACAGCCTACGCCCTTGTTGATATGAATGCTGTGATTGAAATAGGCGAAGTCAGGTAGGTCGTTCACGCGCGTCCAGACCAGCGATTTTCCGCTCTTGTAGCTTTCGCGGACGGGCTCCAGCAGAGCTGCATTAGTCCAGATTTGCGCGTGGCAGTTCATGCAGGTCTTGGTCGGAGGAATGCCGGCGTAGCTGGAGGTTTCGACCGAAGTGTGACAGTAGCGGCAATCAATTCCCAATCCCGCAACATGGTGCTGATGGCTGAAAGGCACCGGTTGCGGTCGCCGCACGCCGGCATAGGTTACGTAGGGTGACCGTTGAATCTCCGCCGCCGCCCAGAACAACGCCGCTACGACGAATATGGCGCCATAGATCGTCGCTCGCGAAAGTGTGTTCGTGCTGCGGTGAAAGATCTGCATCGAAAGAGGACGTTTCGTGCCGCGGTGCCCGATGACAGGCAACCGGTTGGTGCAGCGTTAAGCGAAGCGGCACTAAGCCGCAAACCTAGCGAGCAATAAAACTGGAGATTATAGCAGGCCAAAGATTGTGGATGCACAACCGGAGTTCCAGCCGAAGGAAAAGTTCGGCTCAGGGAAATCGATCCGCGGCTTCAGACGCCACCGTACAGCCAAACGCAGTATCTACTTGAGGTTCATCACCAGCAGTTTGGGTTCGGTCATTTCCTCGATGGCGTAGCGCAAGCCTTCACGGCCCAGCCCGGAGTCTTTAACGCCGCCATAAGGCATGTGGTCGATGCGGAATGCGGGCACGTCGCCGGCTATGAGTCCGCCGACTTCCAGTTCTTCGTAGGCATTGAAAATCAATTTGGCGTCGCGGGTGAAGAGTCCGGCCTGCAATCCATAAGGAGAGTTGTTGATCTGTTTCAGGGCCTGTTCGAAATCGTCGTACGGTTCGACCGTTACCACCGGAGCAAATATTTCCTGACAATTTACTTTCATCTCGGGGCGGGTGCCGGTCAGAACCGTGGGCTCGAGCATCGGTCCCTGGCGCTGTCCGCCGCAAAGCAGGCGGGCGCCGCCGCGAACCGCTTCCTGGATCCAGTCGCTGGCGCGGGCCGCATCGCTTTCGCGGATCAGCGGTCCCAGGTCGGTGGATTCATCCAGCGGATCTCCGGTCTTGAGTTTCTTCACACCTTCCAGCAGAAAATCGGTGAACTTGGCAAAGGCGGAGCGCTCCACCAGGATGCGCTGCACCGAGATGCAGGTCTGGCCCGCGTAGGAGAAGCCTCCCACCACACAACGGTCGGCGGCGTAAGCTAGATCGGCGTCGCTGTGCACGATCACGCCGGCATTGCCTCCAAGTTCCAGAACGACCTTTTTCTTCCCGCTATTCTTCTTGATCTGCCAGCCCACGGCAGCGCTACCCGTGAAGCTGATCAGCTTAATGCGCTCGTCGGCCACCAGGAGCCCGGCGTCGTCGTTCGAGAGTGGCAGCACGTTCAGGCCGCCGTCGGGCCAACCAGCCTGTTGCACCGCCTCGGCCAGCAGCATTGCGGTCAGAGGAGTTTGCGGAGCCGGTTTCAGCACCAGGGGACAGCCTGCGGCAATAGCGGGCGCAACCTTGTGCGCCACCAGGTTCAACGGGAAATTAAAGGGAGTGATTCCGGCAATCGGTCCCAGCGGAAAACGGCGCACAATGCCCCAGCGTCCGGCGGTAAATTCCTGCCAGTCGAGCGGCAGGTACTCGCCGTATATTCGCGTGCTCTCTTCGGCGGCGACGTTGAAGGTGAAGATGGCGCGCTCGACCTCGGTGCGCGCGGCCTTGATCGGCTTGCCCGATTCCTGTGCCATGGTGCGGGCAAATTCCTGCTTGCGCCCGGAGATGTTCTCCGACACTCGCCGCAGTACGCGCTGGCGTTCGAAGGCTGGGAGGCGCCGGGTGGTTCCGAAAGCCTTGACTGCCGCTGCAATCGCAGCCTCAGCGTGCTCCCGCCGCCCCTGAAAGACTGTGGCGATCACGCTGCCGTCATACGGGGCCCGTATTTCGACCGGGTCGCCTTCCTCGATCCACTTGCCATCGACAAAAAAGCCTTGCGTGCCGGCTGGAGTCGCAGTCATCTGTGCCATGGCGTTATTTTAAACCTCCACGGAAAGTGGAATGTTAAATAACGGTGTGATTATAGGCTTTTCGCCACCGCTCACGTAGGGGCGGGCGCCATCGCCCGCCCAGCCGGGCAAAGCCCGGCAGTTTTGGCATGGCACAACCATAAAGCCAGGCGAGGATAAATCCTGCCAGAATAAGGCCTGGCGAGCTGCGCTCGCCCGCCCGGACGAGGGCGTCCGGGCCTACGGATTTCGCGTTGAGGGATAATATTTCCGTACCACGAGGAAAACTTCACTTGCCACAATCCATTCTGCAAACGAGCGAGTTGCTACGCCAGGGCTTAGTCTCGCCGGTCGAGCTTACGACCGACTGCCTGGCACGCATTGAAAAGCTCAACCCCAGGCTGAATGCGTTCATTGCGGTGACTGCGGAATTGGCGCTGGCCCAGGCTCGCCAGGCCGAGGCCGAGATCCGGCGAGGCGACTGGCGCGGGCCGCTGCACGGCATCCCGCTGGCCCTCAAGGACTTGATCGACACCGCCGGCGTCCGAACTACCGCAGCCAGTTTACTGTTCAAAGACCGGATTCCCACGGAGGACGCGGAAGTGGTGCGCCGCCTGAAGGCGGCCGGCGCGGTCCTGCTGGGGAAACAGAATCTGCACGAAGTTGCCTACGGAGGTAGTTCGATGATCAGCGCCTTCGGCGAAGTGCGAAACGCCTGGAATCGGGAACACATCACCGGCGGTTCTTCGGGAGGCTCAGCCACCGCGGTCGCCGCCGGATTGGGTTACGGCGCGATCGGTACCGACACGGCTGGCTCGGTCCGGGAGCCCGCCGCCTTATGTGGGGTGGTAGGCCTGAAACCAACCTACGGGCGGATCAGCACCCGGGGCGTGATTCCGCTTTCACCTTCGTTGGACCACGTGGGCCCGATCGGACGCACGGTGGCAGATGTGGCCGTGATATTCGCCGCCATCGCCGGCTACGATGCCGCGGACAAAGCCAGCGTGGACGCCCCAGTTGAAGACTGCGTGGCGGTAATTGGGACGAAGTTCCAGCCGCTACGAATCGGCGTTCCAAAGAAATTCTTCTTCGAAGATCTGGATGGGGAAGTGAGTTCCGCAATCAGTCACGCGATTGCCGGCTTGGTTGCTATGGGGGCGGAAATACGCGACCTGGAGGTCTCAGTGCCGACCGATCGGACCCTGCAGAGCGCAGAGTCGTATGCCTTTCATGCCGAGTTCGTCGCGCGCAGTCCGGAACTCTACCAACCGGAAACCTTGCGCCGGATTCGTAGCGGTCAGAACGTGAGCCAGGATGTTCTGATCCGGTGCCGCGCCGAACTGGAACAGGCGCGCCGCGACATCACTGCGGTTTTTGCGGATGTGGACCTGCTGGTCACTCCGACTACACCGATTGCCGCGCCTGCCATCGCCGAACTGAAACAGAACCCCGAGATTCTCCGGCCGCGGGAACTGCTCCTGCTGCGAAATACCCGTCCCATCAACGTTTGGGGCCTACCCGCGATTTCAGTCCCCTGCGGATTCACCGAAGGCGGGCTGCCCATCGGCTTGCAGATCATCGGACCACACTGGGGGGAAGGGCGCGTCCTGCAGGTTGCCCACGCCTACGAACAGGCAACAGCCTGGCACAAGCGCCAACCGCTGTCATCCTGAGCGGAGAATTGCGTTTCGCACGCGAAACGCAGTGCGGAGTCGAATGCCCCCTACGTGTTCCACGGAGGTCTCAGGCTCGCTCAGCGTTCAGCATGCCCAAACTCGCGTTAACGATAGGGGTGCTTCGACTCCGCTCAGCATGACAATCTTGATGACACCTAGTTTCCCGCCAGTGCTTTATCCATGAATCCGGCTTCGTCAGCCTTCAGTTTCTTCAGGCCGTCGGCGGGGAGATAGACCATGTGTCCCGCGTCGTAAGTAGCGAAGGAAATATTCCTTCTGTACTGCGGCCCCAGGTTCAGATGATCGATGGTGTAGTCGGCGGCGTAGAACGGAGTCGCCAGATCGTAAAGACCCTCCATCACCAGGACCTTCAGGTAGGGGTTTTTCACAATCGCCTGGCGCAGCGCCGTGGCCGTGTCCGGGAAGCCGGTGATGCCGGAACCCCAGTTCCAGGAATTTTCAAAGAAGTTCTGATCGGCGGGAAACACCTGGTATGGCATGTCAGTCTTGTAGCCCAGTTCGGTCCGTACGTAGTTATAAAAGACGGACGTAAAAGGCGGCAAGATCGCGGATTCAGTGGGATCGTAAAACGGTGTGTCCAGCAACCCGTTCGGATCGGGGCCGGTAAAGCGGCCGTCCAGCCGGCCGACGCGCAGCTTCTGATCGAGCAAGAGATAGTGAGTGAACTTCGGGACGTCGATGCGCAGGTTGGCCTGATCGAGAACATCTTTATTCAAGCCGGTGTAGCGCGCCATCTGATCGATGACTTTCTGCCGCTCTTCCGGAGTAATTGCGTCGCCTTTGGCCAGCGCCTGGGCGTATTCGGTCGAGGCCCATTGCTCTGACTCCTGCCGTGCCTTGGCCATGTCCTGCATCAAGTCGGGCGGCAGTTTCTTGTGATAACCCGCAATCATGGTGAAGCTGGGAATCAGCAGGATATAGGGCTGGTCGTTGCTCTTGGTGTCTTCAAGCGTCTGAAAGCTGAGCGCGGTCGAGAGCAGGGTGATGCCGTTGAAGGAAATGCCCTGGTCTACGAGATTGCCGGCGATGCCGGCGGCGCGCGTGGTTCCATAACTTTCGCCGAAGAGAAAGAGCGGCGAACTCCAGCGCTCGTAGCGCGTGAGATACAGCCGGATGAATTCGCTGAACGCATCGATATCGCCTTTAACGCCCAGGAACTTCTTGGACAACTCAGCGTTGGCGGCGCGGCTGAAGCCGGTTGACATCGCATCCACCAGCACCAGGTCGCTCTTGTCGAGCAGGGTATCCGGGTTGTCCGCAATGTGGTACGGCGCCGGCGGCAGCAAGCCATCTGGCCGCAATCCAGCCCGCCGCGGACCCAGCGCGCCCATGTGCAGCCAGATAGTCGCCGAGCCGGGGCCGCCGTTGAAGGCAAAGGTCAGTGGACGTTTTTCCGCATCCTGACCGTCGAGCGTGTAAGCCACGAAAAACATCTCAGCTTCAATCTTGCCGTCGCCGCGCTTGAGCGGAAGCCGGCCCGTGGTAGCGGTGTACTTGAGCACTTTGCCCTCGAGCGTGATCTGATGATGGGTCACCACCGGCGGAACTTCGGAGACATCGAATTCTTCTTTGTCCTTGTCGGTACCTGGTTTGGGAGCGGCCGCCTTTTGTTCCTCCGCCGGGTTGGCTTCCGGAGCTTTCTCGGCCGGCTTCTTCTCCTGATTCTTGGCTGCTGGCTCTGTGTTCTTGGTTTTCTTTCCCTTGGCTTCATCGGTGGACGAGTTGGCCTGCTGCCCTACAGCTCCTGCCACCAAAGCGCACAGCAAGGCAAACGTCACAATAAGGACACGCATGTATGGGGCTCCTGAACTGCGTCGGATTTGATTTCTCGCTTTGCGGATTTCTCGGCGGCCTTTCCAGTCAAGAGCTCTGAACCGCAGAGAACGTAAAGGACGCAAAGAATAGGCAACTTGCTAATTACTGCAGCGCGGAATTATACCCGGAAGACCGCTCCATCCGCTCGCTCAACTCATCTGTGTTTACTCTGCGTCCTTTGCGTTCTTTGCGGTTAAGGGCCTTGCATCGTCGAAACCGGCAACGGCGGCTACGAGATTCACACCTGCCATTTGTTACAGACCACAGGGCATGTTGCTAAGATGTGTCGGTGCCCTCGAAAGCTCTTCGGAAGAGACCAGGCAAAATCCTGCAGGGGGATTCCCTCACTTCCATTCCCTGGCTGGTCCATGGCTTCAGCATAAGGTCAGGCGGATTTTCCAGAGTCTATGGTGGGAGAAGTCTGAATCTCGGCTTCACCCGGGAGGATTCGCGGCGCGCCGTGGAACAAAATCGGGCCGCTTTCCTCCGCCAGCTCGGGGCGATCAGGAAGGGACGCGAGTTGCCATTGATCACCGCCCGCCAGGTCCACTCTGACCTTATTCATTGCATCTCTGAAATTCCCCGGACGTCTCTTACCGGCGACGGCCTGATTACCCGAACCCCGGGTTTGCTGCTGGCAATTCTGACCGCCGACTGTCTGCCGGTGATTTTGGTGGACAGCAAGCGTCGGGCCGTGGGGGTGTTTCATGCTGGTTGGCGGGGAACCGTGAAACGTATCGTGGAGAAAGGCGTCGGCGAGATGCAGCGCTGCTTCGGCACGCACCCCGGCGATCTCAGGGCGGCCATTGGCCCTGGGGTCCATGCATGCTGTTATGCGGTCGGCCCGGAAGTGCGTACCCGGTTTGAATCCCAATTTGAATATGGCAGCAAACTATTTTGCGAGGTCGAGGAGTCGGACCCGGTCAGGGAGAAATATCCACTGCTGTTTCTGACGGCGCGCGCTCCCGGCCACAGCGAGTTGCCCAAAAAGATTTTTCTCGATCTGGTGGAGGCCAACCGCCGCCAGCTTCTGGCCGCGGGAGTGGCCGCGAAGAACATCAGCGCGTCGCCACTGTGCACTTCATGCCACACTGATCTGCTGTTCTCCTATCGCGCGGAAGGGGGAGTCACAGGTCGCATGATGGCGGTGGCCGGAATTCGGTCTTGAGATCACGGAGACAGAGGTGAAAGATTTCGGCAGCAAAGTTTTTTCTTTGCGATCTTTGCGTGGTTCCTTTGCGAACTTTGCGGTAAAAGAATTTAACCGCAAAGGACGCCAAGGACTCGCCAAGGGCGCAAAGGTGGGACTTATGGGGTTGTTATGCCTCGCCGCGCTGTCCATTTGTCGGGCTGAGGGCCCGGTAGCGGAAACACAGATCGATCACATTTTTGCCGAACTCAAGTCCGACGACGCCCCGGGTGGCGCCGTGCTCGTGATTAAGAATGGACAGGTTGTATTCAAGCGCGGTTACGGCGTGGCTGATCTGCGCTCCCGGCACAAGATTGACGAGCACACCAATTTCCGCCTGGCGTCATGCACCAAGCAGTTTACCGCCATGGCGGTCATGCTGCTGGTGCGCGATGGCAAGCTGCGCTACCAAGACCGGCTGACCGACATATTTCCCGACTTTCCGGAGTACGGAAAATCCATCACCCTTCGCAATCTTCTGAACCACACTTCGGGCCTGCTGGACTACGAAGATCTGATGTCGAAGCCCGCTGCCGGCACTCCGCCGGAAAATGTTCCCCAGATTAAAGATGCCGGCGTCCTGGAGTTGCTGAAGCAACAGAAGACCTCGAAATTTCCTCCCGGCACCAGGTGGGATTACAGCAACTCCGGATACGCCGTGCTGGCCATGGTAGTGGAAAAAGTCTCGGGCCAGCCCTTTGGCGACTTTCTTCACGCCCGCATCTTCGCTCCCCTGGACATGAAACAGACCGTGGCCTACGAAAGAGGCAAAAACACAGTTGCACACCGCGCCTATGGCCATACTCATTCTGGGGGCGTCTGGAAAGAGATGGACCAGAGCCCGACTTCCGCGGTGTTGGGCGATGGCGGAGTCTATTCTTCGCTCGATGACCTGGCCAAGTGGGACCGGGCTCTGGCGCATTACACATTGTTGAGCGAGGCGGAGATGGAGCCGGCAGTCATTCCCGTAAAAGTGCCCGATGTCAGCGTACAGGAGCCTGACGGCACGCCGGCCGCGTATGGCTTTGGCTGGTTCCTGAATCCTTACCGGAATCGCCCGCGCATGTGGCACTACGGCGAAACTGTGGGCTTTCGCACTACCATCCAGCGCCTGGTTGACGACAAGCTCACAATCATCGTGCTCTGCAACCGCGATGACGTAGTCCCCGCTAATCTGGCCCTGAAAGTTGCCGATCTTTTCCTCAGCGCGCATCATTGAGCATTGCAGTAAGATTCGAACGAGCCGTGCTTTCGCCTCCGTAGCGCCGGCATCCTGCCGGCTGTCCCGAGGGCGGCCCGCCCTCGGCCCGGCGAACGAAATGCACGCTGCAAGCCGTAGAAGCCCGGAAGCTAGGAAGCTAGGAAGCTAGGATAAGAGATGCCCATGTCTGAAGTAGTCGAGAAGCCCGCGGTCGAAAGCGCGAAGCCAGCGTCCAGCTCCAGCCCCGAGCCCGCGGTCGAGGTCTATGCCGTCTATGGCGTCGAGCCCGAGATCCAGGCTTACGCCATGGCCAAGTACTCGCGCTCGGCGCTTTCCATGAAAGAGTCGCTGCGGGAGATCAGCCAGCAGAAAGCAGAGAAGTTTCTCAACACCTTCTACTTCCAGTACGGCCATCGCTCCATCGCCGACCTGGCGCACATCGCGCTGGCCATTGAGCGCCTGTCGATTCTGGCAGCCATCGCGGTTGCCGACGAACAACGCTGGGACGGCCAGGAGCGTTCCACCCGCTACCAGGATTTTAAAAAGAGCGGCTACTACGCGCCTGACTTCGGCGAAGACCGTCTAGTGATTGGCGACCCGCCCGCCCCAATGCCTGCCAAAGATTTCTACCGGGAAACGGTTGATTCCCTGTTCACGGAATACGAAACGCTGTCGGACCGCATGTTTCTGTACCTGGCCAGCATCACGCCCAAGCCCGATGAAATGAAGCAGGAAGCTTACGAACGCACCCTGCGGGCCCGCGCCTTCGATATCTCCCGCTACCTGTTGCCGCTGGCGGCCAACACTTCATTGGGAGAGATCGTCAACGCGCGCACGCTGGAAAGCCAGGTGTCGCACCTGCTCTCGCACACTCACAAGGAAATCCGGCAATTGGGCGAGTTGCTGAAACGGGCCGCGATATCCCCGGCATACAACGTGAACCAGGATTCGCTGCGGGAGTTAGTCGAGCAGATTCGCGCCGCCTCGCCGGAATTGGGCGCGCGTGCCGAGCAGGAATTATTGCGGGAAGTCCGCGTGGCGCCGACCCTGGTGAAATACGCCGATCCCAACCAGTATGAGATCGAGACCCGGCGAGCGCTGCGGCAGGTGGCGTCAGAGTTGATGGGCGATCTGCCCATTGCTCCGGCCCCAACCGTTGATCTTCTGGAAGAAGAGTTGCTCGAGGTCGAGCTGGCGACCACATTGGTTTACGAGCACAGCCACCATTCCTATCGCCAGATTCGCCTGGCGGTCGAAGCCGCGGGCGGAGTCATCCGCCGCGAGATCATCGACCTGGGACTCCGCCACCGCGGCCGTCACGACGAAATGTTACGACCCTTCTGCGCCGGGCAACAGTTCCGCTTCGATATCCTGATGGATATCGGTGGCTTCCGCGACATGCACCGCCATCGCCGCTGCATCCAGATCGGCCAGGAGTTCACCACCAGGCACGGATACGACGCGCCGGAGGAACTGGAAGCCTCAGGCGCACGAGAAAATTACGACGCGGTGATGCAGAGGACCGCACGCGCGGTCGAGCAGCTGGCTGCGGGAGGCGGAGCCGAGGCGCGGGAGAATTCCGAGTACGCAATTCCGCTCGGCTTCCGCAAGCGCACCCTGTTCAAGATGGATTTTGCCGAGGTGGTTTACATCTCCGAGCTGAGGACTGGACCTGCGGGCCACTTCTCGTACCGTAATGTGGCTTACGCCATGTACGAAGCGGTGGCGAAGAAGTATCCCGCTCTGGCGAAATACCTGAGGGTGCATGACGTCAGGGAGCCGGTGGATTTGCTGAAGCGTTGATTAGAGCCTGGCATCAAAATCAGGTTCAAAGGCCGCGGGCGAGGGCGCCCGCGCCACACTCTGTCTGCTGCGGCCAGCTGATATGGGGTAACCGGCAAACCTCCGGCCGCTTGGTCAAAAAATGACTAGTTCATTCTGCACTAAAGTACCCTAGCCAATCCCGCGCTACGCCTAGATGATAGGTACTTCCGGTCGTCTGCCCGGATCCCAAAGAATGTTGCTGGACTGTCTTTATGCCTGGTCCCTGTATCCATGAGTTTTTCTGGCCGCTGCGAGGCGCTGACGGCCGCTATTACCAGGTGTGTCGGCTGTGCGGGGCCCAGTGCGAATACGACTGGAAGAACATGCGGCGGGTGGAAGTGGAGCCGGCGGTGGTTGCACCCGGGAACTCTGCTGACGTTCAGCACCAGGCTCGACTGAAAAACCTGCCTCGCCTCAGGCTGCTGGTCGAACTGGAACCGGCGCACCGCGTTTTCCTGCGAAACCTGTACGACACGCTGCGATCGATTCCACCGCGGGCTCACGAATTCCGGACTTTGTCATTCTGGCGGGAGGTCTTGTTCTACTCCGGCCTGCCCTGGCGGCGCTTTGGGCAATCGCTGCTCGGCCATGCAGTCGTACTTACGCTGATGTTGATCGTGTCCCACTCGTGGACGGAAGATCAGCCGCTGCGGCGAAGTCCCTTCGAAAATACCCACCTCACCTATTACAAGCCCGACGGGTCATATCCAGCGTTGCGCGGCAACCCGGCCCCGGTGCAGCGAGCTTCCCAAAAACGGATTGACTCGGCGCGTCGCGGCTCTATCCGGGTAGCGCCAGAGCGCGCCCAGGCGGCCCTCAAGGCGCCCGATATCAAGCTGAAGGGACCGGCGCGACCCAACCTTGCAGCCTCAAACCCGGTTCTTCCCGCGATGCCGCTTGCGTCCACTGGGTCTGCGCGATTCAGCGGACCTTCGAGTCCGACTGCGATCGTGGCACCGCCGCCCGAAGTCAGCCAGGGGACTTCTCGCCGGCTTGGCTTGCTGCAGGCCTCGGGCGTTGCCCCCGCACCCCAGGTTGGAGTGGAATCCTCAAGACGCGCGATAACCGTGCCCGGTGCCGCCGTGGTTGGCCCGCCACCTGTTTTGCAGGCGTCAGTACGCAGGGTTGGGGACATGAATATCGGCCCAGCCGCGGTTGTCGTGGTTGCGCCCGCGCCGCGCTTGCCGGTGGGCGAGCAGCGTACAAGTTCGGGAACGCTTCAGTCGGGGCTGGGAGGTCTGGTGGGTTTGGCGGTGCCGCCTTCGCCTAAAGTCTCCGGTTCCGGAACCCTCGGCTCGGGGCGTGCCGGCCTGCTGTCCGGTGCCGGCCCTGGTGTGGTGCCGCCTCCACCATCTGTGCTGGCCATTGATGACGCAGACAAC
The DNA here is from genome assembly GCA_963758435.1 of Terriglobia bacterium. Taxonomy (GTDB): domain Bacteria; phylum Acidobacteriota; class Terriglobia; order Terriglobales; family Acidobacteriaceae; genus JAIQFF01. The sequence goes on from CAVWVN010000006.1 coordinate 42,832, forward strand.
TCTGCTGGAAGCGGACGTGGAGGTTCGCTGTCCGGCCGTTCGCTCTCGAGCGCCGGGGTGCAGGCGGTGCCGCCCCCGCCATCCCTTGGGGGCGCGGGTGGTTCCGATGCAGCCCAGCGTGCGGGTTTGTTTTCCGGTGCCGGTTCTGGCGATGCGGTGCAGGGCGTGCCGCCCGCTCCCTCGCTTGGGGAGGGAGGCAACTCGGGTCATGGCGGACGCCAGATGGCGATGGCCAACGCTCCCGCCCTGGCTCCAGCGCCGCCGATCACTGACAACCCGCAGCAGCGGCCTGCGGCCATCCGGGAACCTCCTACCCAGGAGATGCCTCTGCGCCTGATCGGCTTGGCCATGGCCCTGCCGAGTTCATCCTACTTTTCCAACTACGAGGTCTATATCGCCGAAAGGCGGCTGCGAAAGAATCTGACCGAACTGGTCAAGCTGGTGTACGTCTATCTTCCGTATCAACGCAGACTATCCGAGTATGGGGTGGACAATTCGAAGGTGTACAAGCTGTTGGTCAGCCGGGACCGGACCTGCGACGAATCCCTGATGCAGATGACCTGGCCTGAAACCGATCCTCACCCGGACGCGCACAATGCCGCCGATGCTCCCGGCCTGAGTGCCGCCGACAAGAAGAGCACGCTGCCCTGCTACCGCACCACCGCCGACGACTACCGCAAAGCGATCGCACGCCGCTGAATTCGTAATTTGGACCTTGAGAGCGGGCGATCCGGACCACTACCTGGGCTGTGCAGGCGGCGGCAACGGTACCGCATTGTGCAGGACGGCCAGGAGCCATTTACCATTTTGCCTGACATAGACGCGCGTAAAACGAAGTACCCCGCTGACGCTGGCATTCGGGTCCGCGACCCACGTTTGCCGGTCCCTGTCGATCCGTGCACCCACGCTCTTCAACTCCAAACTGCCGATCACCACCGCAGTATCGCCGTAAAGGCGTAGCTGAACCTCCTTCTCGTCATAAATCTCCCAGCGGAGCTTCCCCGCCTTGATCAGCTCGGCTAGCGGATTGAAGTACTCATGGAGCCACGTTGTCTTGTCCTGAACGTATCCCGAGATGTCGGTCTGTAGATAGTCGTCGACCATCGAGTTGGCAATCTTTTCCGAGTCGCCCTCAAGACTGGCCTGCCGACGCTCGGCCATTAGGGCGCGGAGTTCAGCTTCCGAGGAGGAGATGGGTGACTGCGAGCGTAGCGGAGTCCTGTAACAGCAAATCATCAAAACGAGAATCAGAATTCTTCTTAAACTCATCTGACCTCCAGGAGATGGGAATCATAGAGCAAAACCCATCAACAGGGTCCTCGATTTATCCCATTACGATGGTTATGTGAGACCTTCAATGCCGCTTGTTGCCCGCGCGCTCTCTGCCCTTAAATAACCTGGGGGCGTTATGAAAACAGTATGCATGCTCGGGTTGGTGTTGGTGTGTCTAGGCAGACTATCGCTCGCGCAAGACAAGGTTTTCGACTGGGTCCGCGCCAGCGATGAGGTTTCGCAGCTCGATCCCGCGGACTACCACGCGGGTCGGGTCTATCGCCCGGGTGCGGACGGTGGCGGCATGCACGTTGACATTCAGGCCAAGCGGCCGGTAACCATCGCCATGGCGTTTGCCGGCGACTGGGATGCCTGGCAGCAGCATCCAGACAGTCAGGCAGCCCCTGAGTTCCGTTGCCTGCGCGAGCATGTGACCAGCACCACCTACGAGTGCCACATGCCGCCGAACCGGCCGATGGTGCTGCTCATTCGCGACGAACGAACACCCGATCGCGCCGTGCTGACCGGTATTGGAGTGGTGCTGGGCCACAGCGTCAAGCAGTTCATCTCGCCCAATGACGTGAAAGTCACCTATTACAGCTGGACGTGCGTACAAAATTGTATCCAGCCTGAATTCCAGTGGTTTTCTCTGGTGAAAGAGAAATACCAGCTGACCGCTGTGCCCAAGATCTACAGCCTTCTGACTCCAGAACGCGACGGGCAGCAGGTGAATGTGAGGATCAAAGCACCGGTCCCCATGACGATCGCGCTATTGCCGTCCGAACTCGCCGATCAGGTGTATGAGAATCCTGGAGCGCTTTCCTCTGCGCTTGCCAAAACCTCATGCAAGCAGCGTGGCGTTCAGTCGCTCAGCTTCGACTGCACCGTGAACCTGGCCGATGGGCGCCAGTCGCTGGTGGTGATTCCAGACGCGGCGAAGGTCCCGCACAAGAAAGCGGAAATCGAGTTGCAGACCGTGAGGTGCGCAGCTAACTGCGACCTGCTCAACAAATAGATTCCCCGTTTCGTTGAACCCACGAGGGTGCCCTATTCCTCACGTTTTTTTGCGAGAATTGGGGCCTGTCCCGGTCGTTGAGGATCAACATCTCGTCGCCGGCACTGCTCCACGCGATTCATCAAAAGGCGATTGATGGCCTAATCACCTATGCACAATGTCATATCCGCCATCTTGTTTCACGCCCTTCCATCCGCTACTCTCGATAATGCGAGCAACTTGCTCTGCGGCGATAGGGGAGGACAAAATGAGCGAACACTACCACGACCCAGGCGATCTGCGGTTTCTCAAGGAGATGGGCAAACTCGCGCCCACGGAGTTCAACGCCTGGCTAGGCCTCGATAACATCGTTCGCCGTGAGGATGGCGCCATTCCGAGAAAGTATCGCCAGCTCATCGCGTTGGGCGTTGCGTTCACGACCCAATGTCCCTATTGCATCGAAGTGCACGTAAAAGGCGCGAAAGCGGCAGGGGCGTCTCGCGGGGAAATCTCCGAAAGCGCACTAATTGCCGCTGCCTTGCGCGCCGGTGGAGCGGCAACCCACGGCGCCATGGCGCTGAAGTTCTACGATCAAGTCTGAATCCGCATGCTGCGGTTGAATACGAATTCCATCGGGAGGGTACCATGAACAGAGAACGAGCACTGCAAGCTGTCCTGACGCTCGTGGGCCTGATTTTCCTGGTCGGGGTGTATCCGCTGATGATGTTCCTGTGGCCGAGTGGCTGGCGCTGGCAGCCGCATCAACCGGAATATGAGCAGATGATTCTCGGGGTTTACGCGACGCTGGGCGTCTTCTTGCTGATTGCGTCACGCCGCCCTGCGGAGCATCGCAGCCTCATTGCCTTTACGGCATGGTCGAGCCTGGTACATGCGGGCATCATGACGGTGCAGGCCTTATCGAACGCAGGCGAGCACGGTCATCTGCTGGGCGATGTTCCGGCGTTGATCATCGTAGGCATCGCGCTGATCGCTTTGGCGCCGCCGAAACCCTTGCGCCAGTAGTTGGCCAGGCTCACCACAGGGCAGCCACCCGCTCTTCCTTGTTAAGCATAAGATTCTTCGCAATCTCCGGGTGCGAGTAAAGTCTTGTGAAGACTGCGAGGGCGCGAGCCCAGGCTTTTGATCTCGCAGGCCCAACCAGCCTTGGAGGTGGCCCGTCCTTCGCGTTTTTTTGCGAAGGGTGGGAGGCAGGCTGATCGCACAATAAGCTTCGCTTTCTCACAGGGCGTGCCAAAAGCGAAATGTTCGCGACCAACAATGCTGATTCCCGGCATCGCCGCCCAGCTATCAGCAGCCTCGTTTCCCACCCTTGCGCAAAGAACGCGCAAGGGTGGGGCACCCACTTTTCAGTGGTGACGAGGAAAAGAGAAATCGGCTGGGGACCGCGCTAGGTGTACATCACCTTGCGGTCGCCCTTCACAATCCGGCCGACGGTGAAGGCCTTTTCTCCTGCACGCTCCAGCACGGTTTGGGCTTTCTTGAACTTTTTCGACGGGACCACCAGCAGCATTCCCAGGCCCATGTTGAAGGTGCGGAGCATTTCGTCCTGCGGGACATTGCCCAGCTGCTGCAGGTGTTCGAAAATCGGCGGCACTTGCCAGGAGCCCATCTCGATGACGGCGGCCACGCCGCGGGGCAAGACGCGCGGCAGGTTCTGGGTGATGCCGCCGCCGGTGATGTGAGCCATGGCGGAGACACACTCGCCGTCCACCAGGCGCTTGATTGCCGGCCAGTAGCTTTTGTGAGTGCGCAGAAGCTCGTTGCCGACTTTTCCCTTGAGTTCGTTTACATAGGAATCGAGGGTGTATTTGCCGACTTCGAATAGCAGCTTGCGGGCCAGCGCGTAGCCATTGGTGTGCAGGCCGTTCGAGGCCAGGCCGAGGATCACGTCGCCGACTTCGACCGTCTTGCCGCTGATGATGCGCTCGCGCTCGACCGCTCCCACGATGAATCCGGCCAAGTCGTATTCGCCATCCGGATAGAAGCCAGGCATTTCGGCGGTTTCCCCGCCAATCAGGGCACAGCCGTTGTGCTTGCAGGCGTCGGCCAAGCCCTCGATGACCTTTTCTGTGATTTCCGGCTCAATCCTGCCCGTGGCCAGATAGTCCATGAAGAAGAGGGGCGTGGCGCCCTGCACCGCAATGTCGTTGACGCAATGATTGACCAGGTCGGCGCCAATGGTGTGATGGACGTCCATCTCAAAGGCGATTTTCAGCTTCGTGCCGACACCGTCCACGCTCGACACCAGGATCGGATCGACCCACTTCGCTTTGTCCACGGCGAACAGGCCGCCGAAGCCGCCGATTTCACTTAGGACGCTGCGGGTAAAGGTCTTATGGGCGAGATACTTGATCCGCTTCTTGGTGCGGTTGGCGCGGTCAATGTCTACCCCGGCGTCGGCGTAGGTGACGGCGGTCTTCGAGGGATCATGGGCCACGGGAGTAAGTGTGTCGCGTTTATGTGGGGATTTGCCCAGCGTCGCTAACCGGGCAATCGGGGATTGTAGCACGGTCTCGGGCGAGGAAATTCAGCGCGCGCGGCAAAAAACGGGATTCCGGAATAGAGCTCGAGGGAACGAAATTCGGCGGTACTTAAGACGTCAGAAGACGAGACCGTGGAGGTCAGTGGGATGGTGCAGCCATCCACCGCAGAGGCACGGCTGGGTCGCGAACTGGCCGGAGCGTTCCTGCTTACTGCGTGATGTAGGCCGATACGTAGTAAATCAGCACGCCGAATAGGGCCAGGCCTGAAACCGCGTATGCGGTCAGTATCCAGAAATTGCGTCCCTCGCGGTGCGTCTCGGTAGATTGTGAGCTGGCAGTGGTCGAATTCCCAAGGGCTCGATTCTCCATGCATCCTCCACGAACAAGGTGGAAAGCGGGCGCTACTGGGCGCCTAGGCTGCCGAAGCAGCGCCAACGCGGCGCATGTTACTACGAGTGAGGGGCCTTTGGCACAGAAAAATCAACGGGGGGGCGCCGGGGACGCCCATTGGAGGCCGTCCCCGGCGGTCGAATCGAAGGAAGAACCAGACCTAAAATGGGGCTAAACCCGACTGTCGGCCGAGTTTCTCCGACCGGGGTGAGCCTGGGGTGTGCGAAACAATCCAGAGGCTCAAGCCCGTTCGGCGTTTCACCAAGGAGAGATGGCGTCGGCATCTTAAGGAACGGTCGCTCGGGTTTCATTGGAATACGCGCTCTCTTGCCCCCGATTGTCGACCGCTGTCACAACGTAGGAGTAGGTCGTTCCCGATTGCACGCTTTGGTCGCTGTAGGCTGCCGTGCCGATCGCGCTAGCCAGAAGGCCGTATGAGCCCTCCATGACCGTTGAGCGGTACACGCTATAAGAGACGGTATTTGGGTCCGTGCTCGACGTCCAGGACAGAAAAACCGAATGTGGAACTGGGGCTGCCGGAGTTGTAGCGACGGGGTTCACCGTCAATGCCACCGTTGCGTTCCTGGTCGCATCCGCCTGGCTCGTGGCTTTTACCTGGATTTGCCTGGTGGAGCTGACTGAGGGCGCAGTGAATAGGCCCGCCGAGTCAATCGCTCCGGCGGTTACCGACCATGTGACCGCTGTGTTCGCGGTGTTGCTGACGACGGCCGTAAATTGCTGGGTCTCGCCCGAGCAAATGGTTGCATTCGAGGGCAATGCGGAGACGCTGACGCTGCCGTCACGGCTGCCGCCGTTGCCACTTTTACCGCTAGTAGCACCGACCGAAAGGCCGCCGCCACAGGCCGCCAGGAAGATCGGGCCTGAGAAGATCAGATACGGCAACCATAACCCCAGGAATGATCTCCGGTGTGACCGCGGAGCTTCTCCTGCCAGTTCCGGGCCGCGAACCAGGGGCCATACCGCCGAGAAGGGCTTCCGAAGAGACAGCCGACAAGTGGCCCGTGACATACCTATGCCATCGTCGGAGGTCTCCCGGCGGGTTAGAGAAATACTTCACGTGGGCATGACCGAAGGCCAGCAGCCAGATTGTCCGCCCGGCGAAAAATGGGGTGTACGACGGGGACAGAGCTGTGGACGGGAGTTCTTACCCCGCCTGAGGGGGTTCCCTGGGGGGCAAGTGGCGCGTCCATCGCTTGTCCCCAATTAGATTGCCGCACACATGCGGGCATTGTTCAATGCGGGAAAGCAGGTACAAACCTAGGGGAATGAACTGTAGGTCGTAAGTAAAGCTCCCACACCGCGGAGTTGTGCGGTGCGAGCGCCAGATCTTTCGGGACTGAAGCCTCAGGATGGCGCAAGGTTGGGGGGATGATTGTTCTCTGCTTCAAACCTGCCGAGAGCGAGTCTTCTCTTGGGCGGGTCGACAAACGCCCTCGCGACAGCCGGCGGGACGCCGGAGCTACAAACCACAGGCCACGCGGAATCCGTAATCGGCATAGTGAAATTCCGGAGGGATGCTGGAACGGGCCGCGCACCGGCTGGCCTTGACGTGATGCCGCCAGGAACCACCCCGCGATGCCCGCCGAACGCCCCGCTCAGGGCCTGCGGGATTGCGCTCGCCTGACAACGCGTAGTAGTCGGCCCGATACCAGTCGCTGCACCACTCATGCACGTTTTCGCAAATGTCAAAAAGCCCAAAGCCATTGGGTGCGTACCGGGCGACCGGCTCCGGACCTTTCTTCCAGCGGGTGGCGTAATCCGGCAAGGATTGGGGCGGCTCGTCTCCCCAGGGATAGAGCTGGTTTTCAACCCCGCCACGCGCTGCCCGCTCCCACTCAGCTTCGGTTGGCAGGCGCCAACTCAGGCCAGTGCTGAGACTGAGCCACTCGCAATATCGCACCGCATCAAACCAGGAAACCGCGACCACCGGCTGTTCCGGATGATTGAGAGCAGGGTCGTGGCAAAACGGCGCGGCAGGACCTCCCGTGGCGCGCACGAACTGAGCATACGCGGCATTCGTCACCGCGCAGGATGCCAGCTGAAATTCATCCACCCACACGCGATGAACGGGACGCTCATTGTCCTGCCCCGTCTCTGATCCCATCCCGAACCAGCCCTCCGGAATACGCACCAGTTCCGGCTCAACCGGGATGGGGTGCGGATTTGGACTGGATGAAGAGGGCATAAGCATTCAGTCTAAAGGGTCGCCTAACTCCATTTCCGCCGGTTGGGAAAATCACTTCCATCTTGAAGTGGAAAACCTCTTCCACAGCCCGTTTGCGGCCGATCATCCTCGAACCATCCCATGTATTTTCATGCAGATACGAGGGCGCTCATGGGCCTAAACGTGCTTTACCACAAGGCGTCGGAGATAGAAACTCATTAAAGCGAGTATGTGCTTATGAAGCTACTGCTGAAACTGCTCATCGCCGGCCTGGTACTGATGGCCACATCATTCGCACAGGAACTAAAACGCGGCGCACTTCCGCAGGAACCGGTCGCGGAGTCGCAAGCGTCGACGGAGCAAATCATCGCTACTGGCGTGAAACACCAGCCTGCTCCGGTGGTAGAGCCCAAAGCGCTGCCACCCTTGAATCCATCCCTGGGAGAAATTGCCCGCAGGGCGCGCGCCGCTCATGCTGAGGCCCCGAAGGCAAAGTTAGTAGTTGCGGAGGACGCGCCACCGCAAAAGTAAATCGGCATCGTCCCGGTCTCACGATTTACAGAAACACGAATTGCTGAACATTGCGGACGGACGAAGTCCGGTCGAAGATTCTATCCTCCGGAGCGGTCAGGCGTCTGAGGTCTGGTGTCCTGCCTTCCGAAGACTTGTTCGAACGCCTGGTCCAGTTGAGTCAGGGCGCGCGCACAGTCGCCCTTGAAACTCGATCCATGCATGATGGCGAGCGTGTCCGGCTTAAGACTGGCCAGCTTATGCAGGTTCCTCGAAGTTGCGCTGCTTTAGGGCACGTAGTCAGCGAGAATTCCCGCCTGATAATTCCGCATCGCCTGGTGCGACCTGCCCACCACGTCCGACTCTGTGAGTGGCTCCAGATCTCCCGTCTGATGGAACAGGTCTGAACACAGGAGTGTCTTATGGGTCTCCTCGAAGAGCAGACCGGCATCCCATCCGTGCGGTAAGTGTGGTGTCTGGCAATAGCGGAAGCGGTATTTGCCGGTCGAGAATGTTTCTCCATCTGCCATGGGGCGAGTTTCGCGCCCAATGAAGTCGTTCACGCACACGAGTGCGCCCACCTGGCTGCAGACAACGTCCGCCTCAGGCGCCAGAGCCAGCCATTCGTTGAGCGATCCGCATTCATCCGACTCAAAGTGGCTGAAGGAGATGTGCCTCAACTCGGTCAATTTGATGAGCTTTGACGCTGCTTCTCGAACTTCCGCGAACATGCCTCGAAGTCCGGTATGAAACAGGAGCGGCTCCTGGTCCTTGACGAGAAAATGATTGAACTGCAAATCGCCCCAAGGGGCGTAAATCGAAATCCGGTAAACATCCGGCGCAATCTCGGCAATGCCGGCCATCATAGCCTCCCGTATTATCGATACAATCCGTTCAGGATTTTAAGATCTCTCGCGATGAAAAACAGGACAAAATCGTCGACCCTGGCAGGGATTCTCAGGCAGCGTTGTCCGCGCTGCCGCACGGGAGGAATTTTCCCTCACTCCATCTTCCAGGGTTTCCCGAAGATGTGCGCGCGCTGTTCCATTTGCGACCTGAAATTTCAGCGGGAAGAAGGCTATTTTCTGGGGGCCATGTACATAAGCTTTGGCCTGGCGCTTGCGATCATCACGCTGATCGCGGCCCTGCTGTGGGCCGTCACGGGCTGGTGGATCACCAAGGACGTGATCTGGGCAGTGGTACTGTTCGTTCCGCTGGCGCCCACGATTTCTCTCTTTGCCCGCGTGCTCTGGATCTACCTGGATCAGACCTTTGATCCCGAACCACCGGGAACCAGCAACATCTATCGGTAAACCAAACTTTAGATGTGAAGCAGAACGTCTCGACTGTCCGTCGCACCTTCAAGCGTTTGGCTGCTGGTAAAGACAGAGGGGGTCACTCTCCAGGGCATCGCCTGTGCGCGCGAAGGCCCGTGCGCGCGATCCGCCACAGACGTGGCAGAATCCGCATATCCCACATCTTCCCCGGAACCGGTCCGGGGAGTGCAATGCCTGAAAGAGCGGCGCGTGCCGGTATACATGCACCAGCGAACTGGTTCGTACGTTGCCACAACCCAGGGGTAAGAAGCCCGAAGGGTAAATGTCGCCCCGGTGGGAAACGAAGACGATGCCATGGCCGTCACGTATCTGGAAACCTTTGTAAACCGAACTTGCCTTGATCTCGGCAACCGTCCTGCCGGTGCTGTGCATGCGGTGCAAGGCGAGGCGCCGGTAGGATGGCGCTTCGGTTGTCTTAACCGCGAACGGGGCTTGCGGCACCAGGTCGAGAACCCAGCTCATGATTTCTTCCGCGTGTTCCGGCAAAACCTCCTGCAACGCCCGGCCGCGTCCCACCGAGATCAGGAAGAACAGGCTCCAGCGCATGACCGGGAAAGTCTTCAGAAGTTCATAAATCGCCGGCAAGTCGTCGGCGGTTTCCTGCGCCACCAGGGTATTGATCTGAATGGGCAGTCCAAGCCGTCCGGCTTCGCGTGCCACGTCTATGGTCCGGTCGAAGCATCCCGGGACCGCGCGGACCGCATCGTGCCGGGCAGCCGAAGAGCCGTCGAGGCTCAAGCCAAGACTCTGGATACCGTGCGACTGCAGCAGTTCAAGGGCTTTGGCGGTAAGGGCCGGAGTGGCGCTCGGGGTTATGGAGACCTCGAGACCCAATGCCCGGGCGTCATCGATCACCCGGAAGAGATCTTTGCGACTGAGCGGGTCGCCACCAGTAAGAATCAAGTGCGGCAAAGGAGCGCCAAACTCAGCGATCTGGCGCAGCAAGTCCATACTTTCTACCGTGGTCAGTTCCAGGGGATGCGGATTCGGCATGGCTTCAGCGCGACAGTGCCGGCAGGCCAGCATGCAGGCCTGGGTCATCTCCCAGTACACCAGCATGGGATTGCGGGAGAAGTCGTAACTTTTGGGGTCCATGGTAAACGGGCGCGCCACAGGAATGACCATTTTGTTCTTACTCATGCGCGTGACCAGCATGCCACCTTAAGTTAGGCCCCCCAAGCCAACCCTTGCTGTGATCCTAATCACGCCCATCGGTGATTCTCTCTACGCTCTCAGGAGCGCTAGACTCCCGTTTCTTTTCCAGCCTCGGGAAGAACTCAACAATGTGGGCAAACACGCCGGCGTGATTGCAGCCACGGGTCGCCTAGGTTGGCAAGTTTATCGCCGCCGAGTCAGCGGACTTCAGCAAGTTGGGTACGCAGTTTGTGGGTGGCGCGGAAGAGAGTGTTCTTGATCGTACCTTCCGTCGTGTTCAGCATTCCGGCCACGGTGCGCAGCCTCATGCCGTGGTAGTGCTTGAGTTCGAAGACCATCCGTTCGCGGGGTGAGAGCCGGCCCAGGGCGCGAACGATGCATTGCTGCAGCTCGCGTCCGGCAAAGCTTCGCTCCGGGCTGGCATTCGGGCTGTGATCGGGCATGCGGTCAAGCAAGTCTTCCTGCTCGCCATCAGGAGTAGAAGTCGTATTCAAGTCCCGGCCCCGGGAATGCTTCTTGCGCAGATGATCCAGACAGAGATTGGTAACGATGCGATAGATCCAGGTGTAGAAGGAACATTCAAAGCGGAAGCGTGCCAGATTGATATACGCGCGGAGAAACGCCTCCTGATAAATGTCCTGCCCATCTTCCGCCGAGCCGGTAAGGTGGATGGCCAGGCGCAGCACGGCACGATCATACTGCCGCACCAGTTCTTCGAAGGCCGCCGTGTTTCCCTGCTGGGCCTGGCGGATCAGCGCGGAATCGTCCACCCGGATCGGCGTGCGCGAGGCTGGTTTGCCGGAAGCCACAACCGGACGGTTCAGGTATGGCGTCAAACGAATTTTGCCGCTCTCAGACATACTCATATCGGTTTACCCAACGAACTTGTAACCCGTGCCGTGTACCGTGAGGATGAAACGAGGCTCGTCCGGCTTCGGTTCAACCTTCTGCCGCAAGCGCACAATGTGCGCGTCCACCGTGCGCGTCGTGGGAAAGCGGTCATAGCCCCACACATCTTCAAGCAGGCGATCGCGGCTCAGGGTCTCGCCGGGATGGCACAGAAAATATTTCAGCAGTTCGAATTCCTTGGATGAAAAATCCATGGCCTTGCCGCTGCGCGAAACCTGGCAACTTTTCAGATTCACCTCGACTTCACCAAACGAATAACGCTCCTGGTCTTTGGGGACAGTCTTGGCGCGACGTAGAACTGCCTTCACTCGGGCCAGCAACTCGCGGATCGAAAACGGTTTCGTGACATAGTCATCCGCACCCAGCTCCAGGCCAACCACCTTGTCCACTTCCTGGCCGCGCGCCGTCAGCATGATGATGGGCACCGAGGGCCGCTTGGCCTTGAGCTGCTTGCAGACGTCGAGGCCGCTCATGCGGGGCATCATTACGTCGAGGATGACCAGGTCGGGGCCTTCCTTCAAAGCGCGTTCAAGTCCGGCTACGCCATCGGGAGCGGTGATGACGTCATAGCCTTCGAATTCGAAGTTGTCGCGCAAGCCCGCCACCATGTTGGGCTCGTCTTCGACAATCAGGATTCTGGTCATCTCGTAGTCCTTCACTTCCGCTGCTGTCGAGCTGCGCTCGACTGGACAGCCGAGGGCGGCTGTCCCCACGTGGTTCTTCAGGCTGACGCTGTTCCGCCGTTGTACTGCTCCGGCTTGACCGGCAACACAATGGTGAATTTACTGCCTTGACCCGGCGTGCTATCCACCGAGACCTCGCCACCATGGGCCTGCACGATATGACGCACCAGGGAAAGGCCCAGGCCGCTACCCTTCGTGTTGTGCACCAGCGGGTCGCCCACGCGATAGAACTTCTCAAAAATTTTCTGCTGCTCCTGGTGCGGGATGCCAATGCCCTGGTCCACGACTTCCAGTTTTACCGAGCCGTTATCGCGATAGAGATTGACGCCGATATACTTCCGGTCCTGTGAATACTTGAGCGCGTTGTTCACCAGGTTCAGCAACGAGCGCGCCATGGCTTCACGGTCCACGCGCATGGGCGGTACTTCGTCGATCTTTTCTTCAAACTGGAACCCGCTCTGCTCCAGTTGGTAGCGATAGGAGTCGAGCGTGTTGTGCACCAGTTCGCTCATATCGGTTTCGCGGAAGTCGTATTCCTTGCGCCCCGCCTCGATGCGCGAGAAATCGAGGATGTTATTGATGAGCGCGGTCAGGCGTTCGCTCTCTTTGCGGATAATGCGGTAGTACTCCTGATATTTCTCCGGACTGGTGAGCCGGCCCATTTCGAGGGTCTCAGCGTACAGCCGGATGAGCGAAAGCGGAGTACGCAACTCGTGCGAAACGTTGGAAACAAAATCCGATTTCAGCCGCGCCAACGCCATTTCCTTAGTCACGTTGCGATAGGTGAGCGCGATGCCAGCAGCCAGCACCAGCGAGAGAGCAGCCAGCGTGAGCAAGCTCATGCGCGCGAAACGCTCGCCGATGGCGGCCAGCGTGTTCCCCCGCAGCTTGATGGCCAGGGTCAATCCCGGGAATGCACCTTCCAGGTTTCTTTCCACTTCGGGAGCGCCGCCGTCCCATCCCGTGGACTGAGCCAGCGCCGCGGACTCGTATTTGCCGCGCAGCATCATGACCGCATGATTCTTGTCGCTTTGGGCGTCGGCCACATTGTGGTTGATGACATCATCCAGGGTCTGCGGAAAGAATTGGTCTTTCAGGTAGTCGGCGTCCAGAGCAGCGCCTGCGATGGCAAGCGATCCATTCTCCCCGTCTTTTACGATAAACAGGGCGGTTGATTGATAGACTTTCTTATCACCACGCGGCACCCATTCCGCCTCGAAGAGATAGGGTGATCCCTTCTTCTGGAGATGGACCAGTCTCTCGGATGTGTCGTGGAAGTCCATCTTCAGCCAGCCCTCGTACATCTTGTTCAGCCAGTCGGCCTCGTCGCGAAACCCCTCTTCTTTTTTCATTCGGCTGGATTGGGAACGAAACACCATTCCGGTCTCCGGGGAATACATGAACACGTGTGCTGTGTAGGGATGCGCAGCCAGAATCTTGTCCAACGTTGGCCCGCAGGCTTCACCGGGCGTTGGGAACTCGGTGCGAACGTCGTCCAGTAGTTCGTATGCTTTGTGATTTATCTGCTTTTCCGAGATGGCCAGGACCTGGCTGTATTCGCGCTGGAAGGTGGCCTCCACCGCACGATCGCGCTGAATGTGTCTCACATGCCAGACGCTTAGGATCACCAGGGCAGCAGCGGGCAACACAACCGCGAGCTCCAGCGTAAGGAGCACTCGGGATTTCTCGTTCCGCCGCTTCGTTTTCATTCCTGGGTTCCTGGTCTGGGGGTGTCAGTCATCACTGACCCGCAACTAAACATAGTCAGATGGGACCACGCCAGTGTCAATCGGGGGTAAAAATACGTAAAAAGTTGTGAACTGGTTGATCAGGAAGGTACTTCGAAGAACGGCCACGGATTTGTGAAAATCGGTGGCCGATTGCTGGGCTTCTTGGCGACCTGCCGAACTAAGGCAGTCTGAAATCGACGGTCACGAAGGTTTCGGCCTCGACGGCGCGGCCGTTGACCAGATAGGGCTGGTAGCGCCACTGCTTCACGGCCCGGTACGCGGCTTGGCCGAGTAGGAAAGATCCGCGCACCAGCTTCAGGTCGTGAATGGTTCCGTCCCGGCCAATCCATGCCTGGAGCACGACTGGACCTTGCAAACGCGCCTTGACCGCTTGTTCCGGATAAGCAGGCAGAACTTTCTGCAGCAACAACCTGCGAGAAAGCTCCTCGGACAGGGACACCGGCTCGAGAGCGGCGAGAAGCGATGGGGCAATCCGCGCCACGCTGCGCATGCTCGCGCTCTGCACCGGATTGTTCAGGCTGTCCGGAATGCGGACCGCGGTGGTGGCTGCGGCCGGTTGCGGACTCGGCGGCCCGGCTTCAACCGGAGTGGATTGGGGCTCTGCCGCTGGTTTAGTGGCGGCGTTCTGAAATGGATCTCTGACGGGAGTGACGCGCACGCGCCCGACTGCCCGGCCCGGAGGTGCGGACTGCTGATCATCATTCTGGGCCATCTCGACCGGCGGCGCCGCAGCGACGATCCCATTCGGTCGATGCAGCCAGGCTTGTGTCTGTTCCAGCATGCGCCCGTAAATCCGAGCGACGGAGGTCTTCGTGCCCTGTCCCCGCAGGGGTTCGCTGAATACATAGCCTACGGAAAGAAACGCGATGGCTATCGCCAAACCAGGCAGGACTTTCCTTCGTCCTTTTGGCCGAAGAGTCGCTGAGGACGAAAAACTCGGTTGTGGCGCGTGAAATAGAGTCTGCACCCGGGAGCGATACAGCAGATCGTCGTCAAAAATCGACTCTGCAGCGACCACAGGCGCAACACATTCAGTACGGTGTGGGGGAGGTGGGGAAGGCCAGGCACGAAGACGCGGCAAGGGATGCGGAGCCTTGCCGGTCAAAACCGTGCTTTGAGCAACTTGGTTCTCTGTAGATTCGTTGCCTACATCAATGGCAGCCAAGGCCTTGCCCTGCGCCCGATTCGCGGGTACATCTTCGGATGGAGATGACCCCATCCGGGGCAACCAGGATTTCATCTGGGCCAGAAATGGATCAGAGGTCAGCAACGCATACTTGATTTTGTCGGGCACGAGCGGCCGGCGGAGGACCAGGTCGGCTCCCGCTTCGAGCGCGGCAGTGGCAGCTTCAGTGCTGGCAATCGCTACGGTAAAGGCCGAGTGGTTGGCCTTCAGTTCACGCACGGTCTTCAGCAGGAAAACCGCTTCCATACCCTCGTTCCAGTCCGAAACCACGACATCGAAGCTGCGGCTGGTGATCTTTTCCACTGCGCTGAAGATTTCCGGGCAGGTCTCAACTTCGAATTCAAGGTCTTTGAAAGCATGACTCAGGGCGCGTGAGGCCTCCTCATCGGAGGAGAACAGCAGAGAGTGTGGCCACATAGTTAATGAGACTAGTTTGGCCGGATTGAAGCCACAAGTTACGAACTGCCTGGCATGTGACCGCGGGGGGACACGTAACTGCGAGGTCAGTTACCTGTCCCGAAGGACAGATGCCCATGGTAACCGCGAAATCTGACACCGCTGCGGCGTCGGGCTCGGTGACAGGCCTCTGCCCGATCGCACAGGACAAAACAGGGTGAAATCACTGAACCAGGCTGGCTTCCACAGGTCGGGGCAGAGCGAGATGCCGACGCCGCAGCTTACTTCCGAAATTGTCGCGCCACCGAGTCTGGCAAATCCTCTTCCAGTCGGGCGGCCAGCCAGCGCTGCAGCACGGACCGCTGCTCGGATGGAATGGTCAGCGAGCGCAGACCGGCGCGGCCCTTTTCGTCGTGCCAACAAACTTCGGCTTCGATCCTGAAGCGGACCGACTCGCTGGGCAGCACGAACATCACCTTCACGTGCATTCCAGGCTTAAGGGTGGGTGATCCGGTGATGGCCATGCCCCCTTCACTGATATTCACAAGATGGCAACTCACATCTGTGCTGCTGGACTGGACCGTGGCTGAGATCGTGGTGGGGCAGCGAAAGGATCGCCGCCGCTCCCGCACGATCAACCCGAAGGCCGCCTTCAGGGTTCGCCCAACCGAGACCGAGGTAAGCGGCTTTTCCATCAGGAAATTTGCCTGGGTCTCGGCCTTTCCCGCTTTATCCGGATTGGTAATCGCAAAGGTCACGGCGGTCCGATTGGATGGGGAAAGACGCACCTGCCCCAGCAGTTGATCTGCCTCTTCCAGTCCCAGGTCAACAATGATCGCCTCGAATTTCTTGCGGCTGAGCAGGGCTCGAGCCATGCCGACGTTGACGCATACCTCGGTCGCGATTGCCAGTTGCTCCATACCTTCGGCCAGTTGCCGGATGGCTGCCGAATCTTCGCACACCAGGAGCACTCGACCCATGGAAGCGCTTGCCCCAGGAGAACCCATTCGTCCAGACCCCTCCCCGTCAGTCTCGCGGTGTTGCTCTGCCGCAGCCCGATATTGCCCTGAAATGAGGCAGTTGCGGATTAAATTCCGCTGTTCGTCGGAAAACCGGAATTGGCCGGCAGGGCTCGTCGGAAAGACTGGGACCACCGCGAGCGAGTAGGGGGAACTCTTGTCCGCCACCTTTGACCTCGATTCCGGTGTCGCAAGCTGGATGACCCTGCGTGCGCAAAAAAATCAAAGTCAAAGGCGGCGGACAGGAGTGTCCGCCCCACACAATCAGCTGGATCTCATAGCCTAGGTGCACCCGTCCTGGTTGAGCCGGGAGAGAGCTACTTTTTGCCGGCCGTCGTCGGCAAAATTCGCGGGATCGAGCCAGCGCTCAAAATTCGCCTTCCGCTGCGGCCATTCAGAATCCAGCATGGAGAACCACGCCGTATCCCGATTTCGTCCCTTGACGATCATGTGCTGGCGGAAAATTCCTTCAAACCTGAAACCGAGGCGCAGTGCCGCGCTCCGTGAAGGCGCATTCAGGGCATTACATTTCCACTCGTAGCGACGGTATCCCAGGTCCTCGAAAACATGCCGCGCCATGAGATACATGGCCTCGGTCGCATGCGGGGTCTGTTGCAGTGGCGCAGTAAACAGGATGCTGCCTACTTCGATCACCCGATGCACCGGCTCGATTCTCATGTAAGCGGCGTAGCCCACCGCCTTCCCGGAGGCTGAATCGGCGATCGCGAAAAACAATGGATCTTCAGAAGCTGCGATCCGTTGCAGGTGAATGTCGAAAGCCGCACGGTCGGAGAATGGTCCCTCAAACAGATATTCCCAAAGCCGATCTCCCGTCTCTCCGCGCGTCCCTTCGTAAAGCGAGTCGCCGTGGACGCGAGGGTCCAGAGGCGCCAGGGTGACCAGCCGCCCTTCCAACGTGGTCCGCTCTGGGCGGCGGGCGGAAGCGGTATCAATGCGCAAACCGGTCGGCATTTCGCCTTCGGGTGAGGCGTGGTTCCCCATTCGCAGTTTGTCCTTTCCGGAGCAGTGAGTGCAAAAGGTCAGGAGGACGGCCGCTAAATACTATATTGCACCGATCCGGGCTTGCGCTGGGGAGGGACCGCGTACGACAAACGCAAGTATGGCCTGCCGTCGCCTCAGGGGCCCGGGGGGACGTGACAGGGCTCCGCCCGGTCTCTTTGCCGCGGAGATGAGAGAGCGAGCCATGAACTAGTAACGTCTGTATCTGCCGTATCGAGCGTGGCGCAACGGGACGGCCGGGAGTGGCCGCCCCTGTAATCGTGGCGGTTCAAGTCCTTCTAGTGGCGGTCGTGATCATGATCGTGATCCCGATCATGATCGTGGTCGTGGTGGTTATTTCGCCACTCCCAGTATGCCTTTTGCTGATTGCGATCGAGTCTCTGGTAGTCGCGACCATCGTAATGATTCTCGACCACCCACTGGTGATAGTAAATCCTTTCGTTATTGTCCCAGCGGTGATAGTCGTTGTGATACGGGTCATAGACACGATAACTTCGGACTGCACAACCCGCGGTCAGGGCCGGCGCCAGAAAGGCAACAGCCAGCAACATAGAACTAAGATACCGGTATCGACCATGCATAGCGTCATGCCTCCTTAGATTGAACTTCCCTCACCCAGCTTGGGTGCGACATGGAATTGCTGAGTTGCTCGCAGCGCCTCAAAATACAGGATTTACCCGGTACGGCTTTCGAATGTTTGTTGGGTTGTACGTTCCTGATTCGGGAAGAGTTAGGTCTGGACCTGTCCCCCGCCATCTTGCTCCGGGCTGCGTTGCCCGGGTATGATGCAGCGTTTATGACTGCGAAAATATCTCCACGTCCATCGGGCCTGCGCGAAAAGTCGCAACTGATGTCTGCCTCGGAAATTGAGCGTACGCTGGTTCGCTTGGCGCATGAAATCATCGAGAAAAACAACGGCGCCGCGGACCTGGGGCTGGTGGGAATCCGGCGGCGCGGCGTGCCCCTGGCACAGAGGCTGGGGCAGATGGTTGCTCGCATCGAGAAGACCGAGGTTCCGGTCGGCACGCTGGACATCACTCTGTATCGTGACGATTTGTCCACCCTGGGACCGAAGCCGGTGGTGCAGAAGACTGAGATCGGCTTTCCCATTGGCGGCAAGAACATCATCCTGGTGGATGACGTTCTCTACACCGGCCGCACCATTCGGGCTGCGCTGGATGCGTTGTTCCGCGAAGGGCGCCCCAAACGGGTACAGCTATGCGTGCTGATTGATCGCGGACATCGCGAATTGCCGATCGAAGCCGGATTCATTGGACGCAAGGTACAGACCTCGGACCGGGAAATTATCGAAGTAAAACTGCGCGAGGTGGATGACGCGGAGAAAGTTCTACTGGTCGAACGCCAGGATTGATCGACCGGAGGGAATTCCTCATTCACGCGTTTAGTCATCGAGCTTCCGATACGTCATACTCTGGCAAACCATGAACCAAGCTGCTCGCGGCTCCCTGCTGGGCATCGAACATCTCGGAGCAGAGAACATTCTCGGCCTGCTCAAGCTGGCCCGGCGGATGAATCCGCAAAAGCCGCGCCCCCTGCTGCGGGGCAAGCGCGTGCTGCTGCTTTTTTATGAAGCTTCCACCCGCACCCGCAGCTCCTTTGAAATCGCGGCCAAGTCACTGGGTGCCATGACCACGCTAGTGCTCTCCAGTGGTTCCAGCATTGAAAAAGGCGAGTCGCTGCTGGACACCGGCTACACCCTGCGGGCAGTGGGCGCGGACGTGATCGTGATCCGGCATCCCCAGGCCGGCGCGGCCGCACTGATGGCGCGGTACCTGGATATTCCAGTGATCAATGCCGGCGATGGCATGCATGAGCATCCTTCCCAGGCACTGCTGGATGCCTACACCATCCTGCGCCACAAGAAGGCGCTGAAGGGGTTGCAGGTAGCGATTGTTGGCGATATCTATCACAGCCGTGTAGCACGGTCGGCGATTCACCTGCTCAGCAAGTTTGGGGCGCGCATCACGCTGTGTGGGCCGGCGGAGTTTTTGCCGGAAACCGCACTGAGCCTGGCGCCGGGTTTGCACATCGTGCGTACAGTGGAAGATGCGGTCCACGGAGCCGACGTGATCATGACCCTGCGGGTACAGAAGGAGCGCCTGGCGGGCACCAAGATCAGTTTGCAGGACTACATCGCCCGTTACCAGATGAACATGACGCGACTGAAGCTGGCTAAGAAGGATGCCATGCTGATGCATCCCGGGCCCATCATTCGCGGACTGGAGTTGACCTGGGAAGTGGCGGACTGTCCGCAGTCCGCGATTGTCGAAGAGGTACGGAACGGAATCCCCGTGCGCATGGCGATTCTGGCCAAGGCGCTGGGGAGAGCTAGATGAGAAAGTCATTTCACCACGGAGACACAGAGGCACAGAGAAATTCTTTTGGAGTTTTAGTTGGTTGGATGGGGTTCTCTGTGGCTCCGTGTCTCTGTGGTGATGATTGTTAGTCGGGAAGGCGATTTGAATCAAAGAAAAGAAAATTACAGCCTGTTGATCAAAGGCGGGCGCCTTATCGATCCGGCCGCTAAGATTGACGCAACCGTGGACGTGCTGCTGCGGGACGGGCAGGTGGCCGAGATCGCGCCGCCAGGCAAAACGCGCGGCACGGCACATGAAAAATTCGACGCTCGCGGGCTGGTGGTTGCTCCCGGCTTCATCGATTTGCACGTTCACTTGCGCGAGCCCGGGCAGGGCTACAAGGAAACCATCGCCACGGGGACGGCTGCCGCCGCTGCCGGCGGCTTCACATCGGTCTGTTGCATGCCCAACACGCAACCCGTGGTGGACTCGCCGGAGTGGGTCACCTGGCTGCAACAGCCGGAGCGCGGGGCGGTGGTGAAGGTCTTTCCGATTGCAGCTGCAACTCATGCCAGCAAAGGGGCGGTGCTTACCGACTTCCGCGCCTTGCAGCGGGCTGGAGCAGTGGGCGTCAGCGACGATGGCAAGCCCATTCTCAACGACAGCGTCATGCGCGAGACCATGCGCCTGTCATCGGAAATCAACCTTCCCGTAATTCAGCACGCGGAAGATACGCGCATGACCGACCGCTGCTCCATGAACGACGGGCCCACCGCCTTTCGCCTGGGCCTGCGTGGCATGAAGGCGGCGGCCGAGGCTTCGGTTGTGGAACGGGATGTGCAACTGGCGCAGCAGTTCACAGGTGCGCGCCTGCATGTGGCCCATCTTTCGACCGCAGACGCGTTGAAAGCTGTGCGCCGGGGAAAGCGCAGCAAGTCGCGCGTGACTTGCGAAGTTACACCCCACCACTTCGCGCTGACCGATACGGATGTCGGCGAGTACGACACCAACTTCAAGATGAACCCGCCGCTGCGCTCAGACTCGGACCGCGAAGCCATCCTGGTGGCGCTGGCCGATGGCACCGTGGACGCGATCGCCACCGACCACGCCCCCCACGCACCGCACGAAAAGATTATCGAGTTCGAACGCGCCGCGTTTGGGATTACAGGGCTGGAAACCGCCCTGGGCCTCGCTATCGGCCACCTTCACCGCGGACACAAAATTCCGCTCAACCGGATCGTCGAACTCTTGACCGCCGGCCCGGCGCGCGTGTTCAGCTTGAGAGGGCGCGGCACGCTGGTTCGCGGCAGCCATGCCGACGTCACTATCTTCGACCCGCAAAAGCGCTGGACTTTTGACGCCGCGAAGTCGCACTCGCGGTCACACAATACACCGTTTGGCGGGGCGCAGATGACCGGTAAAGTTGTGGCGACGATTGTGGGTGGGCGAGTTGTGTATCGGGAGTAGATGTAGGCGCCAGCATCCCGCTCGTGCCAGCAATCAGCACCGGGCATCAAGCTTCTCACCGTGCCTTCCCAACCAACAATTCACCACAGAGGCACAGAGACACGGAAAGCGGCAAGAGATTAAACTCCCAAAGAATTTCTCTGTGGCTCTGTGTCTCTGTGGTGAAATAACTCTTGTCCTGCATTGGGATTTGCCCTGAACGAGCGAGGACGCTCGCGCCTACATTAATTCAAGATCCCCCTCCTCTTCCCCACCCGCCCCAGAACCTCCAGCGCTTGCTGCAATTCCTCTTCAGTATGTGTGGCGGTCATGATCGTGCGGATGCGGGCCTTTCCTTCGGGCACTGTGGGGAACGCAATGCCCGTTCCCAGCACACCTTCCTTGAACAGTTCGCGGGAAAAGTCCATGGTGAGCTTGCCGTCGCCGATGATGATCGGAGTGATCGGCGTCTCGCTGGCCGGCGTGGCCTTGCCTCCGATGTCAAAGCCAAGCAGTCCCAGTTCTTTCTTCCAGAACCGGGTGTTCTCCCAGAGTTTCTCGATCCGCTCAGGCTCGTTTTCGAGGACATCGAAGGCCGCAATGCAAGTAGCTGCTACTGAAGGCGGATGCGAAGTCGAAAACAGAAACGGCCGCGCGCGGTGGTAGAGAAAATCGATCAGGTCGCGGGTGCCGCAGACGTAGCCGCCGAGCGCGCCGATTGCCTTTGACAAGGTTCCGACCTGGATATCCACCCGGCCGTGCATCTTGAAGTGATCGATGGTGCCGCGGCCGTTGCGTCCCAGGACTCCGGAAGCGTGCGCGTCGTCCACCATCATGATGGCGCCGTACTTCTCCGCCAGTTCGCAGAGTGCGGGCAGTGGGCCGATATCGCCGTCCATGGAGAAAACGCCGTCGGTGATCAGCAGTCGTTTGCCGGGCTGGTCCTTGATGCTGGCCAGGCGTTCCTCCGCCTGGGCGATGTTCTTGTGCTCGAAGACGAGAATCTTGGCGCGCGACAGGCGGGCGCCATCGATGATCGAGGCGTGGTTCAGCTGGTCGGAGATGATGAAGTCCTCTTTGCCCAGAACCGCCGACACCGTGCCGGCATTGGCCGCGAATCCGGACTGGAAGACCACGCAGGCTTCGACATTTTTGAAACGGGCGATTCTTTCCTCCAGTTCCATGTGGATTTTCATGGTACCGGCGATGGTGCGCACCGCGCCTGATCCCACACCGTACTTCCGGGTGGCCGCGAGCGCGGCCTCGCGCAGCTTGGGGTGTGTAGTCAGGCCCAGGTAATTGTTCGAAGCCAGGTTGATGACTTTCTTGCCATCAAAGGTACAGACTGCGGCTTGTTCGTCATCGAGCACGCGCAGGCGAAAGTGCGTGCCCTTGGCCTTGAGTTCATCAAGTTGCTGGCTCAAGTAAGCGAGCGGATTGGAGCGGGCGGTGACGGTTGCCATCTGGCTTCTCCGATTGCTTGCAGTGGTTGCTACCAGTTTAATACCGGTTGGGGATTCAGGAACCAGTTTGCAGTTTACGGTTCTCAGATGTCAGTTGCGCCAGGGACTTCAGGTCGGGCACTTCGAGGTCTGGTTGGCCGGATGCGCTCCGGGCGGCGCCGGCTCCGGGGCGCGGCGATGGGCGGTTCACCCAGACGGTGTTGATTCCGAGGGACTGGGCGGGAATTACGTCGTGATAAATACTCTGGCCAACGTGGAGCCATTGGCTCGGGACTACTCCGGTGCGTTGCTGCGCGAGTTTGAAGATTTGCAACGACGGCTTATAGGCCCGTGCCTGCTGTGCGGTAATCACGCAGTCGAACGGCACCTCAAGGCGGGGCGCGGTGAAGGCGAACAGGTCGTCATCGACATTGGAGATGACGGCGAGCTGGTATCGTTTCTTGAGCTTGCCGAGCGCTGTGATGGTATCCGGGAAGGGCAGCCAGTTGGACAGCGAGTCGGGCAAAGAATGTGCCTGGGATTCGGTAGGCGTAAATCCCAGACGGTGACCGAAGCGGCGCACCACCGACTCAAGGACCTGACGGTAAGGACGGAATTCTCCCTGTTCAGCCTCAGACTCGAATTCAGAGTAGAGGCGGAGGATTTCGGAATCAGAAATGGTCTTGTGGTGGGTGGCGAGGATGGGGCGCAGCGCGGAGAAGATCCCGGTCTCCCAGTCGATGAGGGTGCCGTAGCAGTCGAAGGTCAGGAGACGGAATTGATCGAAGTTCAACATGCGGCGCACAAAAAGCAGACCCAGGGCCTCGCGCCCTGGGCCGGATATTTGCGATGAACGGCTACTTCACTTCCAGCGGTTGTTCCAGTTTGAAGCTGAGCGCGGACTCGGCGGGCAGGACAATGTCTTTGTTGCCGGTGAAGGCAGCACCGCCGGCACCCGCTCCGCCGCCCGCCAGAGCACCGATGGCGGCCCCCTTGCCACCACCCGCAAGACCGCCGATCAAGGCCCCAAGACCAGCGCCGCCGCCAGCCAGGACGGCGGTGCGCTTACCTTTGCCCGTGGCCGTGCGCACCACGGAAGAAGTGGAAATGGACTGCTCCGCCCCGTTCACGGTGAGGGACGTCAGGCGCAATTGCAGCGATGCTCCTCCTTTAAAACGGCCCAGGGGCTTGGCATCGACCACCGTTCCGGAAGCGGTTGCACCGGCAGGAATCGCGGTCTTGCCATCAGCCATGACCGGGCTGGCCAGGGTGGCAGTAAAGGTCTGGCCCGCCGTGCTGATTTTGGAGCCGACCGCTTGTCCGAGACGGACTGTCAATACCGTGCCTGCCGCGACCACTAAAGGTTTGGCAGGCTCGGGCCTCATCTTCGACATCTCGGAATTCGACATGGCCGAACCGGTGCCGGCCGCGGTTCCACTCGGCGCAGATGAACTGTTGCTGCTGTCACTGGAAGACGGTGACGCGGTGGAAGAGCCTGACTCCGGCGGAGCGGCGGGCTTGTTGCACCCCAGCAGCGCAAAAGATAAGTAGAAACCAAGGGTGAGTGCTGTCAAACGGATTCGCATGATTTCCTCCATGACGGGATGGTCAATCAGAAAGTGAATTGCGCGCAATGCTTTTAACCGGACGTTGACGCGGGCTATCTACGGGTGCCTAGATTTTATCCTCATGCGCCGCAGAAGTCGAAGTCATGGCAGCGCCAGGATTTTCATGGTGCGGGCCGGTCTCCTTCGGCGTGCCCGCTGTCACCAATCCGGCGCCGGAGTGCGAGTGTTCCGCGGATGACGCGGCCTCGGGCCCTGCTTGGTCGTCCGAGGGTCTATCCGCCAGGAATTTCGCAGTGTTCAGGAGGGGCCGGCCCAGCGACGGATTGTAACCCGTCCAGGCGCCTTCCGACTCCCCACCGCGTTCAAACTGGGCGCGCATGGCTTCCATCTTGGAATCGAGATCGTCAAGATAGTGCAGCATGAGAGCTTCGGGAAACATGGGCAGCTTGGGCGAGCCGAAATCGTACTGGCCATGGTGGCTGATGATGAGGTGTTCGACCAGCGTCTTCAACGACTCCGGGAACCCTGGCAAATGCTGCAGCTTGGCCTGGAGCATCTCCAGTTCAATAATCATGTGTCCCAGTAACTGGCCGCGCGTGCTATAGGAGAATGACCGGTTGTAGGTCAGTTCGTGGATCTTGCCGATATCGTGAAAGAAGGCGCCGGTGAGCAGCAGATCACGGTTGATCTGCGGATAATTGCGGCACACCAGGTCGCAGGAAGTGAAAAGCGACACCACGTGCTCGAGCAGGCCGCCAATGAAAGCATGATGCAGCGTCTTGGCGGCGGGGGCGTTACGGTAGGCTTCCGCGATTTCCGGGTCTGCCATAAACGCCTCAACCAGGGCTTTGAGATGAGGATCCTTGAAACTGGCAACGTAGCCCGCCAGAGTCTGCCATAACTCACCGATGTCCTTGGTGGTCTTAGGCAGGTAGTCAGCGAAATCTACCTCGGATTCTCCCATGCGGCGCAGCTTGTGGATGGTGAGTTGGAAGCGGTTTTTGTACTTGTTGATCAGGCCCTTGACCTTAATGAAGTCATCCTGATCGCAGGCGTCGATGGCGTCTTCGACGTTGTCCCACATCTTGGCCTCGATGTGACCGCTGCGGTCGCCCAGGGTAAGGGCCAGGTAGGGCTCACCGCTTTTCTTGGGCTTCACCTGGCGGGAAACCACCACAAAAGTGGAGGTGATGATCTTGTTCTCGAACCGAAGGCAGTCGGAAACGAAGAATTCCTTCATAGATCGCGGCCCGTCTCTCGCTTCCGGAGGCTTGGGATTTCCTAAATGATCCCCAATTTCTTCTTCTTTTTCTTTAATTCCTTGGCGCCCGAGTCCTTGGCGGTGGTTTCGATGGGCGCGGTCTGGTTGGGACTGGCGCCAGTATCCACATACCCGCTCGCGATCTTGATGTAGGAGTCCTCGCGCAGCTTCTGCAGGTAAGCTCGCAAAGCAGGCTGCAATTTCTGCATGTATATGGCGTCCTGAACTCTGCCTTCAATTTGGCTGAGGGGAGGCACGCCGGCCTGCTGGTGTTCGGTGACTTTGAGGATGACAAAACCCTGCTTGGTGCGGATGACGTCAGAAACGTCTCCGGGCTTCATGGCAAAGGTCTTCTCTTCAAGCTCCTTGGCCAGCGTGCCGCGCTTGAAGTAACCGAGATCGCCACCCTGGGCGGCGGTGGGACCGTCCGAGTTCTTCTTGGCGGTTTCGTCGAAGGCCGCTCCTTTGCGGATCTGGGCCAGCAGGTCATCCGCTTTGCCTTGCGCCGCTGCGAGTTGCTGGGCTTCAGCTATAGCCGGGTCCTTCTTCTCCGTCGAAATCAGAAGTTCACTCAACCGGATCTGTTCCGGCTGCTCCATCTGGCTCTTATGTGCATCGTAGAATTGCTGCAATTCGTCCTTGCCGATGGACATGCGGGAGCCGACTTCCTTGGAGATTACCTGCTGGGTGATGATCTGGTTTTTCAGGTTCTGCTTGAAATCCTCGAAGGCAATGCCCTGGCCCTGGGCGGCCTTTTCCAGATCTTCCATCGATTCCAGCTTCATTTCCTTTCGCATTTCGTCGAGCCGTTTGATCACTTCGGTATCGGCGGTAATGCCCAGGTCCTTGCCCTTTTCGAGCAGCAGTTGCTGATCAATCAGGTCGCGCAGGACGTCCTTGTCCTTTTCGGCGACGATCTTGTCGGCATTCGCCGGGTCCTGCTGCTGCGCTTCCTGTTTCAGCTGATCTTTGCTACGCAGATACTCCGCTCTCGTGATGATCTGATTATTAATGCGGGCTATAATCTCCTCGACCACCGTGTCGGCGGGCAAAAGGGGAGGAAGGGCGGCAAGACAAACCAGTAACATGCAGGGGAATAGTTTTCGCATAGCCATATGCACGGCCGTGATTTCCAAGGCGCTCACGGCCTCCGCAGATTGTACCTCTGGAGGCGGGTCCGCGGCCACTTGCGCTATGGGGAAAGGCCGCAGTACTTTTGCGTCCTTTGCGGTATCTCTTTGCGTTCTTGCGGTTTAAGATTTCCTTTTGCATTCGATATCCTGATGTTCGTTGTAAGGAGACCTGAATGAGATTTGCGGCATCGTTCGCACTGATTATTCTCCTGGCAGTTGCCGCCATTCCAGCGGCAGCCAAAAAGACGAAATCCCGGAGGGCCGGTTCCGCAGCACCCGGACTCGCCCAGTTGGAGAAGATGACGGCGCGCTACGCGCCCACCTCCTTGCGGGTAGATACATCGAAGCTTTCCACCGGCGACCGGCAGGCGCTGGTCAAACTGATTGAGGCCGGTCGGGTCATGAACGACATCTTCCTGGTCCAGTACTGGAGCGGCAACCCGGCCCTGTATTCGCGGCTGCAGAAGGACACCACACGCCTGGGCAAGGCTCGACTGAATTATTTCTGGATCAACAAGAGCCCATGGTCCGCGCTGGATAACTTTCAGGCCTTTCTTCCCGGTGTCCCCGCGGAAAAACCTAAGGGAGCAAATTTCTATCCCGAGGACATGACCAGGGAGGAATTCGAAACCTGGGTTGCGTCTTTGCCGAAGGAGAAACAGGAGGAGGCAAAAGGATTTTTTACCATCATCCGCCGAACCACCGACGCTGGTACAAAAACCCTTGAGGCTGTTGCCTACAGCGAAGCCTACAAGGACGACCTGGCGCGGGCCGCAAACCTGCTGAAAGAAGCCGCCAATCTTACCGACAATGCCTCACTGAAGACTTTTCTCAACCTGCGGGCGGATGCATTTCTTTCCAACGACTACTACGCCAGCGATCTGGCCTGGATGGACCTGGATGCGCCCATCGACATCACCATTGGCCCGTACGAGACCTACAACGACGAAATTTTTGGCTACAAGGCTGCGTTCGAGACCTTTCTCAACCTGCGGGACGATGAGGCCAGCGCAAAGTTTTCCGCGCTCAGTGCACACCTGCAAGAAATAGAGGACAACCTGCCCATCGATCCACAGTACCGCAATCCCAAGCTGGGGGCGGCGGCGCCCATCCGCGTGGTGGACGAGATTCTCTGCGCCGGAGACGGCAACCACGGCGTGGCTACCGCGGCCTACAATCTCCCCAACGATGAGCGGGTGGTGAACCAGAAGGGCAGCAAGCGGGTGATGCTCAAGAATGTACAGGAAGCAAAGTTTCGCAGCGTGCTGCTTCCCATCGCGCGCCGAATGTTGCCGGGGGCGGCCCGGGACGTGAATTTCGAATCATTCTTTACTCACATTGTGGCCCACGAGCTGATGCATGGGCTGGGGCCACACCAGATTAAAGTGGACGGCCGGGACACCACTCCCCGCGCCGAACTGAAGGAGCTCTACAGCGCTATTGAAGAAGCTAAAGCCGATATCACCGGCCTATTCGCGCTGCAATACATGATGGACCATGCCCAGGAGATGAAGCTGGCCAGCATCCTCCCGTCCGACGAAGCGGCGCAACGGCAGCTCTACACCACCTACCTCGCCTCCATGTTCCGCAGCCTCCGCTTCGGGTTGAATGACGCCCATGGCAAAGGCATGGCCATCCAGTTCAACTACCTCATGGACAATGGAGCCTTTACCCAGCGAGCGGACCAGACTTTCGCACTCGACCTGGAGAAATTCAAACGGGGCGTGCGGGACCTCGACCATGATCTGCTGACCCTCGAGGCCCAGGGAGACTATGCGGGCGCGAAGAAACTGCAGGATGAAATGGGAGTGGTGCGCCCAGCTCTGCAGAAGTCGCTCGACCGCCTGGAAGGGATTCCTACGGATATCGAACCCATCTTTGTGACCGCGGATGAACTGGCGCCGGAGAACACGCCGACGCCTGCAGAGAAGCCAGTGGCTAGGAAAAAATCGAGGAATTAACGCAGCGATGAGGATCGCCTGGCCGATCCCAGGAGGTCATCGTGCCGGACCTCCGTTATTCACCGTTCGCACCAACGCCAGGGCCGTCACGTCATTGTGGACGGGGGGCTTGCGCATGAACTGTTGCACGCCCTCAATAGTCGATGCGCACAGCTCTTCCGCGCTTTCATTGGCCGCCTGTTGCAAGCTACTCTTGACCCGCTCCAGTCCAAACTCCTCCCGCCTGCGTCTGCCCTCGAGTAGGCCTCGTGAAACCAGCAGCAACGCAGCACCAGGCGGCAAGGCCACCAGGGGCGCCTCACAGGTGGCATGAGAAAAAAGTCCCAGCGGCAGACCAGTGGCGCCTAGCTCGCTGATGCCGGTGAGATCGCGGAGCAATCCGGGAGTATGCCCGGCGTTGAAATAACAGATAGTTCCCAGGTCTTCGTTGTAACAGCCGGCAAACGCGGGACAGGAGCGGATGCCTCCCTCCGCCGCCATGATGGCGCGGTTGAGTTCCAGACAAAGCTCGGCCATGGCGTCAGCCTCGTTGACATCATCGTCGACGAATAGCTCCTGGGCGCGGGTGCGGAAAGTCTGCTGCGCGGCGGAAACGATGGAGCTGTTTTGTTCCAGGCGTCCGGCCATGTCGAGCAGGCCGAACAACACACGGTTTGGCGTCACCCGAACGAAATCGTGCAGGTCTCCCCCCTGGCGCTCACCGTAGTAAGCGGCGGCCAGCTGGGCGGTGTGAAGTTCTGGAACCTCGGCCAGGACCGGCTCCTGCGGCACCGAACGGGATGATTTCTCGTGATTGAAGAGGAAGCGCATTGCCCAATTGATCGGTGAAGTTAGCACAGAAGCGAGGCGAGGGCAACGCCCCACACGTGTGGGGCGAACACTCCTGTCCGCCGCCTTTGACCCTGATGTTGAATTTGGGACTTGCGAGCCGGAAAGCAGCGAAAGACTCTCCGGTCAGGATCAACGTCAGAGTCAAAGCCGGGGCAAAAGCGGCAGACAGTGTCGGGGGGGGACCCTTATGCCAGGTCGAACAGGAGCACCTCCGCGTCTTCCGTACCTTTGACTGTCAACCCCTGTTCATCGCTTATGGCGGCGCCGTCGCCCTGGTTCAGGCTTTGGCCGTTTAGTTCTACCACCCCCTTCGCAACCTGCAGCCAGCCGTAGCGGCCCTTGCCCAGTTCGTGCTTCACTTCCTGTCCAGGTTGGAGCAGGGCTGCATACAGTCTGGCGTCCTGGTGGATGGTCACGGAGCCCTCTTTCCCGTCCGGACTGGCAATCAGGCGCAACTTGCCGCGTTTTTCGGCTTCCGGGAACGCCTTCTGCTCGTAGCCCGGTTCGTGCCCGCGCCGGTCGGGCAAAATCCAGATCTGAAGCAGGTGCGCCGCGTCAGTGTTCGAGGCATTGGCCTCGCTGTGCCGCACTCCGGTGCCAGCGCTCATGCGCTGTCCATCGCCGGGCCGAATGATGGAGCCATTTCCCATGCTGTCCTTGTGCTCCAAAGCGCCTTCTAGAACGTAGGTAATGATCTCCATGTCGCGATGCGGATGCATGGGGAAGCCATGGCCGGACTGCACCCAGTCCTCGTTAATGACCCGCAGGGAGCGGAATCCCATGAAGCGTGGATCGTGATAGGTATCAAAGGAAAATGAGTGTTGCGTCCTGAGCCAGCCGAAGTCGCCTCCGCCGCGCTCTGCACTGCGTCTGATCTTAATCATGGGCGTAATCCTCGTTATAACGACTATTTAGATGTCCGCTCTCCCGAAACGATTCATTCGGACCACCTCGCTACTGGAGATAAACCTCCCAAAGGCCGATGGTCTCCTTAGGACTAGTCCGGACCGGGCCTATGCGGCGAAACCTTTGGAAGTTTATGTTGGAATTGGTCTTACTGGGATGCGGCGGGCGACCCACCGAGCCTCCGGCAGGCTTCGTTAACCAGACCAAGCACTCTGACTCGAACTTATGGATGATCTGGCAGGCAGCACAGGACAGGGTGGCGCACGACGTCGACTTGAATCCTTTGCAAAGGTCATCTTTCGGAGCGCCGGCGGACATCCGTCCCGGGGACCGGCGTGCGCTGGAAATCATGCCTCACCAGCTTCGAGTGGGCGCCGAGCCTGATGTGAGCTCAAGCGATCTGCTGGCCGCGACTGGCGTGGAGCGATCGGATCCAACCGGGATGATCGCGTGTCCGAAGCCCTGTAACGTCCGCTACGCCGCCGCGTATTCTTTCTATGACCGCGACCTTACCCAATACGCCGCGTCCTGGGAAGACCAGGGCGACAGCTTTACCTTTGTGCTGGAGTATGAGTTCGAAAACCAGATACTGGCGGCGCTGGGATACAGTCTGAGGTGGCGATAGCCCTACTTCTTTTTGGAAGAGCTTTCGGTTTTCTTCGAGCTCTCCGACTTGGCAGTATCTGTCTTGGATGAACTCTCAGTTTTGCTGGAGTCCTCCGACTTTGGCTTGGCGTCCTTGCTGGAAGCCGAGTCTCCATTCGAGGAAGATGACGCCGAACCGGTCGAGGACTTCTTGGCGTAGTCGGTGACGTACCATCCTGAGCCCTTGAATTGCACGGCCGGGGCCGAGATCACCTGCTCGATCGGGCCTCCGCACTTGGGGCATTTCTTGACATGGGGATCGGAGAATTTCTGGATGCGCTCGAAGCGGTGGTGGCACTTCTTGCACTCGTATTCGTAAAGTGGCATGGACTTCCTGAGACGCCCGCAAACCAGGTGAAGACTTCACCATTCAATCTGAGAACTGGGATCTAACACTGAGATCTGCCCTTCCTGATTCTAGGGTTTGTGCCCAACCTCGTCAATGAAGGGCGATGGTATGACAGCGGTTCGAGGTTCAGGACTCTTCGCGCCCTCAATGTTAGACTCGCCTTCATGAAGGCGGGCGAGAACACGCTTGCGAACCAGAAAGGCGCGCTGACGCCGGGACTCTACCTCGTGGGTACGCCCATCGGCAACCTGGAGGACATCACGTTGCGCGCCGTGCGCGTGCTCAAGGAAGCCGACCAGATCGCTTGCGAAGATACTCGCCAGACGCAAAAGCTGTTACACCACTACGGGGTCGCAACCCGCACCGTCAGCTATCACGAGCACAATGAACTGACCCGCGCTCCGGAGCTGGTGCTCGATCTGGAAGGCGGCGCGCGCGTGGCCCTGGTAACGGATGCGGGAATGCCGGGCATCTCCGATCCCGGCTTCCGCCTGATTTCATTGGCCATCCGGCACCATATTCCGGTGGTGCCGATTCCCGGAGCCTCGGCGTTTCTGGCGGCGCTGGTAGCCAGCGGCCTGCCCACGGACTCGTTTCGCTTCAGCGGCTTTCTTCCTCCGAAGAGCGGGCAGCGGCGGCAGATGCTGGAAAGCATCAAGGCCTCGCCGCGCACGCAGGTTTTTTACGAAGCGCCGCACCGGGTAAAAGAAGCGATGGAAGATATCGTTGCAATCCTCGGAGCAGAACGTCAGGTCGTTATCGCTCGCGAGGTCACCAAGGTTCACGAAGAGTTTCTGCGCGGCCGGGCCGGCGAGATTCTGCAAGTATTGAACGCCCGGGGTGAAATCAAGGGCGAAATCACGCTGCTGATCGGGAAAGCGGAAGAGGGTCAGCAGAAACCTGCAGCCGGCGTGAGCGTCCGCCAACGGCTGGCGCAGATCATGGCCGACGAAAAGTTGGACGAGAAACAGGCGCTCAAGAAGATTGCGAAAGAGATGGGAGTGTCAAAGAGCGAGGCCTACCGGGAGTTGCAGCGAAGCAAATAAACCTGTCGCACCCTGAAATACGTAGGCCCGGACGCCCCCGTCCGGGCGGCCGAGCGAAGCTCGGCAGGGTTTTCGCGAGCTCACGAATTTAGGCCGCTCAGGTCGGTGGAGGTTTTCGCGAAGTTGTTGTCGAGCTCCGCTCGACTGGGCGGACGAGGGCGTCCGCCCCTACGCGGGCCTTATGGTCCACGCTTTCTTACTCACACCCGTCCCCGGAACTGGATGATCCGGCGGCGATCGCGCTTTGAGGGCCGGCCTGCGGGCAACTCTTCGAACTGCCGCATCGCTCTATGTTCCGCCGCAACCTTGAGGCGCTGTTCCTTGCTGGCCTCGGTCTCGCAATAGAGGGTTTGAGCAACCGAAGCCGGGCCGCGCACTTCGCTGAGCAGCAGGACTTCCACCTGAGATTCGCCACCCTCGTTGGTCACGCGCAGCATGTCGCCAATCCGGACTGGGCGCGCAGGTTTGACGGGCTGACCACTGGACTGAATCCTGCCGAGTTCACAGGCCCGGGCGGCCAAGGCCCGCGTTTTGAAGAAGCGGGCTGCCCAAAGCCACTTGTCGATTCGTACCGAGGTGTCCAGATTATTTCCCCGCCAACTCCCGCTTCACCGCATCGCTGACCACTTTTCCATCCACTCGGATTCCCGCACCGGAGAATCGCGCCATCACGTTCTTCATCACAGTGCCCATCTCCTTCATGGTGGGCGATCCCATTTCGGCGATGACCGCTCTGACCCCGGCCACGATCTGGTCTTCGCCGGCGGCCTTGGGCATATAGGTTTCAATCAACACGATCTCGGCGGCTTCCTTGTCTGCCATTTCCTGGCGTCCGCCTTTGGTGAACTGCTCGACGGAATCCTTGCGCTGCTTGATCAGCGTAGTAAGCACTTGCTGCGATTCCTTGTCGTCGAGCGGGGCCATCTTCTCGATCTCGCGGTTCTTCAGCGCGGTCTTGACCATGCGCAGGGTGGACAGGCGGTGCTCGTCGCGCGCCTTCATCGCAGTTGTGATGTCTTTCTGGATCTGCTCACTGAGGCTCATGGGGAAATTATAGCGTCTGGCTTCCAAAGCGCCGGCTTTCTCAATAGAATGCGCAGATCGATAGAGGAGTAGTGGCCCGATGGCGCTTACCGCCGGAGTCAGACTGGGCCCATACGAAATCGTAAGCCCTCTGGGGGCTGGGGGCATGGGCGAGGTCTATAAAGCCCGCGACACCCGCCTGGAGCGCACGGTTGCGATCAAGGTCCTGACTGATCGGCTTTCCGGCTCTCCCGATCTGAGACGGCACTTCGAGCGCGAAGCTCGCGTCATCTCCAGCCTCAACCATCCTCACATTTGCACTTTGTATGACGTCGGCCACGAGAGTGGCACCGACTACCTGGTGATGGAATACCTGGAGGGCGAGACTGTGGCCGAGCGGTTATTAAGAGGCCGGATGCCTTTGGACCAGGCAGTGCGCATCGCTGTCGAAGTGGCTGACGCGCTGGACAAGGCGCACCGACAGGGCATCATCCATTGCGATCTGAAGCCTGGCAACGTCATGCTCACGCGCGACGGAGCGAAGCTTCTGGATTTCGGAATCGCGCGTCTGTGGCGACCTCCGGATCCCGCCGCCGCTGGGACGGCTGAGGGTCGCACCACGGCGCTCCATACCCAGGACCTGCTTCTCGGCACCCTGCAATACATGGCACCGGAACAATTTGACGGCAAGGAACCCGATCCCCGCTCCGATATCTTCGCGTTTGGGTGCCTTCTGTATGAAATGGTCACGGGACGGCCTGCCTTCACCGGAGCCAATTCCATGGAGATCGTCGCCGCCATTACGAGAGCAGGTCCCGCGCCGGCCACAACCATCCATGAGAAAGTACCGGCCGCGCTCGAACGCACTCTGCAACAATGCCTGGCGAAAGATCCGGAAGAGCGCTGGCAAAGTAGCCGCGATCTCCGCAAGGAGCTGCAATGGATTCAACAATTCCTGGCTGCAGCGGCGCCAACGGGGTCCGCGGTGCGCCGCAGTTCGATCTGGATATTGGCAATCCTGAGCGCTGTGCTGGCCGGAGGGCTGGTGATCTCAGTCTGGCGACGGGGAATGCCCTCGGCTGCCGCGCCTCAATCGCTCATACGTTTCTCCATCGTGTTGCCGGGCGATCAAGCGTTGGATGAATCCATTGGCTATTCAGTGGCGCTCTCGCCGGATGGCAAGCGACTCGCATACGTGGCCAGCCGGGGTAGCGAACAATCCATCTACATCCGCTCCCTGGATACTCTGGAAGACGTGGGGGTGCCCGGCACGGCGAGGGCCAGCAGCCCGTTCTTCTCGCCTGACGGCGAATGGATCGGATTCGAGGCTAAGGGCAAACTGGTGAAGGTTCCGGTAGGCGGTGGAAGTCCCCAGGTGTTGTGCGACGTGCTCTTTCCTGCCGGCGCCACCTGGGGAGCGGACGATACCATCGTGTTTACGCCTCTGTATACCGCGGGACTGTTCGCCATGCCCGCCCGCGGGGGTAAGCCTCGCCGGCTGACCACTCCGGATTCGAGCCAAGGCGAGATAGCGCACCTCTGGCCTGAGTTTCTGCCGGATGGAAAGCACGTTCTGTTTACCATCTGGAACGGCAGTACGAACTGGGACCAGTCACGCATTGCAGTCCTATCGCTGGATAGCGGCAAATGGCAGACTGTGCTTGAGGGCGGCTCCTTTGCTCGCTACGACCCGGGCGGACACTTGCTTTACCTGCGTGGCGACACTTTGTTCGCGGCCCCATTCAACCTGACGCAACTCCAGGTTACGGGCCGGCCGGTCCAGATTGTGCAGGGAGTGATGAAAGAGTTAGGCACAGGCGCGGCCTACTTCAGCGTCTCGCAGTCTGGCACGTTGGCGTATGCTCCAGGCACAGCGCGCACGCCGGCACGTTCCCTGGTGGCGGTGGATCGAACCGGAAAGAGCCGCTCGATCGCTGCCGCGCGCAGAGCGTACAACTCTCCTCGAATATCGCCAGACGGACGGCGAGTCGCGTTGTGGCTGGAAGATGCAACACCCAACATCTGGATCCATGACCTTGCGCTCGAGACGCTGACCCGGGCGAGCTTCGGCTCGGACGATCACACTCCGGTCTGGTCGCCCGATGGCAAGCGGCTGGCTTACGAATCCAGTCGAACGGGCACTCATCAGGTGTTTGTCCAGCAGGCGGACGGCACCAGCGACGCAATCCAGGTCACTACCGGTGAATATGATCATTACCTGTGCGACTGGTCGCCTGACGGACAGCACCTGGTCTATGTGGAATGGCATCCCCAGACCGGCGCCGACCTCTGGATACTGCAACTCGACGGCAAGACACCGCCGCGGCTATTTCTGAGATCTCCCTTCAACGAAAAGCAGGCTGCGTTTTCACCGAACGGCCGTTGGCTGGCTTACGTGTCGGATGAATCTGGTCAGAACGAGGTGTACGTGCAGCCGTTCCCGGGTCCGGGACCCAAACAGCAAGTGTCAGCCGACGGCGGCGAGGAGCCAGCCTGGTCGCGCCCAGGTCGCGAACTCTTCTATCGCATTGGCGGGCGGATGATGGCGGTCAACGTTGGCGACAGCGGAGATTTCTCTGTGGACCGGCCGCGGCGTCTCTTTGAAGGGCTTTTCTACTACACCGCGGTTCCCAACCGCACCTACGATGTGAGGCCTGATGGGCAGTTCGTTATGGTTGGCGAGCCCGAACTTGAATACGCAACGCGGCAGATCAACGTGGTGCTCAATTGGCCGGCTAGCCTGGCTCAGGCACCTCACTGACCCTGTTTCACTGTGCGTTTCGCGCGCACATGCGTCCCCTGTCTGCAGAAATTGCCGCAATTCCGGTACACTAGAATAAATATTCTCAATGCAAAGGACTCCTTCGTAAATGTTGCGCAAGAACCGTCTGTTCACTCCCGGCCCAACCCCCATCCTTCCGGCGGCGCAGACTGCCATGGCTTCCTCTGCCATGCACCACCGCACCGCTGACTTCCGTGCTTTGTACACCCGCGTGCTGGCCGACATGAAGGACTTCGTCGGCACACGAAACGACGTGCTGGTGCTGGCTTCTTCCGGGACCGGCGCGATGGAGGGCTCAGTCTCAAACTTGACCTCGCCCGGCGACAAGGTTCTGGTGCTGACTGCGGGCAAGTTCGGCGAACGCTGGCGCGATCTGGCCAAGGCTTTTGGCTGCGTCGTCGAAGTCCTTAGTGCGCCCTACGGCGAGACGATTTCACTGGACGAAATCCGGCAAAAGCTGACTCCCGACGTGCGCTGCGTTTATGTGCAGGCGACGGAGAGTTCCACCGGCGCCCGGCACGATGTAAAGGGGATTGCGAAACTAGTCCGTGCCCAAGGCGACGACACCTTGCTGGTGGTGGACGCCATCACCGGGCTGGGCACCACCCACTTCGATGTGGATGGCTGGGGCATCGATATCATCATCGGGGGCTCGCAGAAGGCTTTGATGATTCCGCCAGGACTGGCTTATTGCGCAGTCAGCGAGCGGGCCTGGAAACGTATGGAGACGGCCAAATCTCCACGCTACTATTTCGACTTCCGTAAAGAACGCAAAGCCGCGGCCAAAGGAGAATCCGCCTACACGCCTGCGACCTCACTCTTCGCCGCGTTGGGGGCCGCGCTCGATTTCGTGCGGGAGATGGGCAAGGGTGACCTGGTGGCGGGACGCGAAGCATTGGTCAACAATGCCGAGTTGGCGGCAGAAATGACCCGCGCCGGGGCGTTGGCCCTGGGCCTGAAGCTGTTCGCCGCGTCATCCCCTGCCGCGGCGCTCACGGCCATTCAGTCGCCGCCGGGAACTGACTCCAGCGCGATCGTCAAAGAGTTCCGCGAATCGTTTGCCGCGGTCGTGGCCAACGGCCAGGGCGAGATGAAAGGCAAACTGTTCCGCATCGCGCACCTCGGCTACTACGACTATCTCGACACCATCGGGATTCTGGCGGCACTCGAGCATGTGCTCGCCAGCGTGACCGGGAGGCCGGTGGAGTATGGCGCCGCAGTGCGGGCGGCGCAGGAAGTGTACGCGCGCAGCGCCGCGGAAAAGCGCCAGCCGGTTGGCGCCTGAGTGACCTGTCGATTACTGCACGGTAAAGTTCACCATGTTGGAGCTCTGCGCGGGCTGGTTGTTGTAAATTCCCGTGCCCCCCGGATTTTTCACGAAAACGGGCACCGCGCCGGCGTTGGCGACGTCCGCAGCCGAAATGGCGGCAGTCAATTGACCATTGGTCACGAATGTGGTGGTGTGAGCCGTGGAGTTCCAATAGATCACCGACTGAGCGACAAATCCGCTGCCATTGACGGTCAAGGTGAAGGCAGCGCTGCCAGCGGTTGCAGTGTTGGGTACCAGCGGGGCCGCGATATTTGGTGCCCCCGCAGCCATTGAACCGGAGCCGGATCCGGATCCGTAGCCGCCGCATCCCAGGGCCGAGATTGTCAGCAGAATGAGCACAATTGTTTTCATGATGACTCCATGCCAGATTGGTTTACGTCCATG
Organism: Terriglobia bacterium; assembly: GCA_963758435.1. Taxonomy (GTDB): domain Bacteria; phylum Acidobacteriota; class Terriglobia; order Terriglobales; family Acidobacteriaceae; genus JAIQFF01. Next base: position 80,568 of record CAVWVN010000006.1, read on the forward strand.
CTTAGGGTACGAATCGGCCCTGATACCGGTGTCAACGGTCTGTCACTTTCTGGTAAAGATTTTGCCTGCGACGCAGAGCAGAAGTAGCGCGGCTCCGGAAAGCATCTCAATTCTTTTGGAGAGTTAACCCCGACCATGAAAGTAGTGGTAGCAGAAAAGATTTCATCCTCAGCAATCGACCTGTTGCGCGAGCCACGCTGGACCATCGTCACGCCCGACCAGGCGGAGGGCAAGCTGGCGGCACAGTTGCAATCCGCGGACGCGCTCATCGTTCGCTCCGCCGTCCAGGTAAACGCCGATCTGCTGGAACACGCCCGCAAGCTGCGGGTCATTGGGCGCGCCGGCGTGGGCGTGGACAACATCGATCTTGATGCCGCCACCCGCAAGGGCATCGCCGTGATGAACACACCCGGCGCCAATGCCATCGCGGTCGCCGAGCACGCGCTGGCGCTCATGCTGGCTATGGCCCGCCACATTGGCCGCGCCAACGAACTCATGCATGCCGGGAAGTGGGAAAAGAAATCTCTTCAAGGCACTGAGCTGCGGGGCAAGACCCTTGGAATCGTGGGCCTGGGAAGAATCGGCATGGAGGTGGCGCGGCGAGCACGCGCCTTCGGGATGGAGATCGTCGCCCATGATCCTTTTGTCTCGAACGCGGTGGCCAAGGAGCAAGGCATCCACCTGGCCAAGCTGGAAGAGGTGTACGCAGCCGCCGACTACCTCACTCTGCATGTGGGACTCACGCCCCAGACCGCGGGCATGATCAACTCCGATTCCGTAAAGAGAATGAAGCGCGGAGTGCGCCTGGTGAATTGCGCGCGCGGCGAACTGGTGGATGAAGCCGCACTGGCACAGGCGGTGAAGCAGGGTTTGGTGGCGGGCGCGGCGCTGGATGTTTTTGCCGACGAGCCCTTGAAGAACTCGCCACTGACCGCGCTCGAAAACATAATTCTGACTCCCCACATCGCCGGCTCAACCCATGAGGCCCAGGAGGCCGTTGGCTATCAGATTGCACTGCAGGTGAAGGAATATCTGAAGCACGGCGTCATCCAGAATGCGGTGAACGTGCCCTCGGTTTCGCACGATGAGTATCTCGAACTGCAGCCCTACATCGTGCTGGCGGAGCGCCTGGGTTCATTCCTGGCGCAAGTGAGTGAGGGGACACTGGAGGAGATCTCGCTGCGCTATACCGGACATATGGCGGAATCGAAAACCGACCTGATCCGCAACGCGGCGGTCAAAGGCATCCTGAACGAAGCCCTGGAGGAGAAGGCGAACCTGGTGAACGCAGAGGCGATCGCGTCCGCCCGCGGGCTGCGCCTGCACGAGTCGCGCAAGCCACACACCTCCAGCGGAGGCTCGGGCAGCGTACTTTCGGTGTTGCTCAAGACGGCAGCAGGAGAACATCTGGTAAAGGGCGCGGTGCTACATAAGGACAGGCCCCGACTGTTGCATGTGGACGGGATCGATGTGGAAGCTCCCCTCGAGCGTAATCTCATTTATCTGCGTAATCGCGACGTGCCGGGGGTGATCGGGAAGGTCGGCACGATTCTGGGCAAGCATAAGATCAATATCGCCGACTTCTCGCTGGGCCGGCGGGTGGGTAACGCAAAGCCCGATGCTCCGCGGGAAGCGATTGCGGTGGTGCACGTGGATGGAAAAGTTCCGCCGCAAGTTCTGGCTGAACTAAGTAAGGTTCCGGCGGTGGAACAGGCAAAGGCAATCCGGTTGTTTTAGGGTGACGGAAAACCAGTAATGTCATCCTGAGCGGAGTCGAAGGACCCCTAGCATCTTAGCTACGGCGGAATTGTTCCGAGGGATTCTGCGGCGAGCGGCGAGAACCGTAGAGCGGGTAGGGGTCCTTCGACTGCGTAGCTGCTTCGCTTCGCGAAGCGGCTACTCCGCTCAGGATGACAGGTGAAAAATCAGCGGCAGGCAAGCATCCCCGTAAGCAGCGGCGGGTTCCAACACTTGAGCTGGACGTTTACCACTACAAGCACGCGAGGACAATTGATGGTACGAAGATGCGGCATCGCAATGGCAGCGTTCTTCCTGCTTACCTGCATGGGATCGGCCCAGAGCAACCGCTTCGACGTCAGCCTGGGCGGGGCGGCAGTATTCAGCAAGCAGTCCACGGGCAACGGTACGGTGCTTACTCCAACCAACTCAGGCGCGGTGCTGGTCACCGGCCGCTACCGGTTTTCCGATCACAGCTCGGTCGAGATCAACTATTCCCATACCGCAAACTCCCAGATCTACTTTGCTTCTCCTTTGACCTATCGCATTCACAGCACCACCGGGGAATACTCCGGGGCTTATGTTTTCAGCTTCCATGAGAGCGCTAGAGTCGAACCGTTTTTCTTTGCAGGGGCGGCCGCTCTGGTCTTTTATCCCAGCTACGATGCCAACTACATCAATGGCGTGCAGATTTTCATTCCAGCATCGCAGCAAACCAAGCCGGCCTTCCTCTATGGCGGAGGATTCGACTGGCGCATCTTTTCCAGCCTGCCCCTGGTTCACCGCTCCCCCATCTCCAATCACCTGGCCCTGCGCCTGCAGTATCGGGGACTGGTTTACAAGGCGCCCGATTTCGACGTGCAGAACCTGTTCACCGGGGCTAGAGGCCACATGGCGGAGCCATCCGTCGGGATCGTGGTGAAGTTCTAAGAAGGGTCACCGCAGCGGCGCGCACCCCAGGGGGAAGAAGCGCTTTGAACTCGCCGAGGCTGGGCCCGCTGGCAGACAACTGCGATTTTCCCCAGACGGTTGCACTTGCAATAGAATTGCGCAGTCGCCTGCTACCCGGAGGTCCGAAATGCCTCACCCCATATGCCAAACGGGCGCGCGCGTTTGCACCAGCATCCTGTTGCTCTCTCTGCTGGCGGGCAGCCTGGGCGGTCAGTCCAAGCCCCAGGACAAAGAAACTCCTCCGCTAGTACAAGCTCCAGTCACGGTAAACGGCAAGGCGCTGTTCACAGTGCGTGGAGTGCTTTCCTTCACCGCCGCCGCGCGTGCCGACGCCATAAGCCGGCGGATCCACGAACTCTCCCAGGACCTCCTGTTCAAGCCGGACTCCGTGACCGTTGTCGACTCGGAAGGTAGTATTGACATCACGGCGGGCGACGTGATCGTGATGAGCGTCACCGACCAGGATGCCAGCCTGGCCAAGCAATCGCGCCAGGACCTTGCCAATGACTACGCCCAGCGCATCCGCTCGGCCCTGTTGGGGCTACGACGGGAATACAGCCTCAAGAGGATTCTCCTCGGCGCCCTGTACGGCTTGATCGCGACCCTGATCGTGCTCTTACTCTTGCGCATTTTCAGCCGCTTGTTTCCTCGGGTTTACCGAACGCTGAACGGCTGGAGCGGCACTCGCATCCGCTCATTGCGAATCCAACGATTCGAAGTTCTTCCCGCTCACAGAATCACCGATTTTGCCATCGGGTCCGCCAAGCTGCTTCGCTTTGTTCTCGTTCTCATCGTTCTTTATTTTTATGCCTCCCTGGTGTTGGGCTTCTTTCCCTGGACTCGGGGCTACGCGCAGATTCTGGTTGGCTACGTGTTGTCTCCGCTCCGGCTTATCGCCGGCGCCACCGCTGCCTACCTGCCGAACCTGTTTTTCATCGCTGTCATTACCCTGGTGGCGTTTTACCTGATCAAATTCATCAAGATTATCTTCAAGGAACTGGGTCACGGGACAATCACCGTTACGAATTTCTACCAGGAATGGGCCGAGCCAACTTACAAGATCGTTCGTTTTCTGATTATGGCCCTCACCCTGATCATCGTGTTTCCTTACCTGCCGGGTGCGAAATCGCCGGCGTTTCAGGGAATCTCAATCTTCCTGGGAGTGCTGTTCTCCCTCGGCTCCACATCAGCGATCGCGAATGTCGTTGCCGGTGTCATTCTGACCTATATGCGCGCCTTCAAGATCGGCGACCGAGTGAAGATCGCCGACACCATGGGAGATGTAATCGAAAAGACGCTCCTGATCACGCGCGTCCGCACCATAAAGAATGTGGAAATTACAATCGCGAATGCCATGGTCCTGGGAAGCCACATCATCAACTTCAGTTCCAGCGGAAAGCAGGACGGGCTGATTCTGCACACTACGGTCACGATTGGCTACGACGCTCCCTGGCGGACCGTACACCAGCTCCTGATCGATGCCGCACTCTCGACCGAGGCGGTCCTCAAGGAGCCGGCGCCATTTATTTTTCAGACGGCGCTTGACGACTGCTATGTTCATTACGAGTTGAATGCCTATACCGACCAGCCCAGCCGGATGGCTGGGATTTACTCCGACCTGCATGCGAATATTCAGGATAAGTTCAACCAGGCTGGAGTGGAAATCATGTCGCCTCACTACTCCTCGGTTCGAGACGGAAATCAGATTGCGATTCCGCAGGATTACCTGCCCAAAAACTACACTGCTCCTTCGTTTCGGCTGGGCGTAATCGACGATGCCATTGATGCCCTCAAGGGAAAAAACAAAGGCACGGCGGAATGATCGGCCAGCCGCAGTACACCGTTTCGAGCCGGGTGGAGGATAAGTCGAGTCTGTGGTTTAGGAATTCAGAGCTTGCTTGCGGAGCTTGCGGCTTTCTGCCAGCAGCGCCATGGAGTGCATCAGGTTTTGCAGGGTGATAATGCCCACCAGACGCTGGTCTTCAACCACCGGAATGATGCTCAAGTTCTTAGTGGTGAGCTTGCGGAAGGCAGAGGCCAGCGACTCGCCTTTCTGGGCCACATCAAAAATCCGGTTCATCACAGCCTGGACGTAGCCGTTGCCTTCCGCCCGCAGCGCTTCCAGGATCTTCTGTTTCGAAATGACTCCTACCATGTCACTGCCGCGAATCACGGGGAAATCGTCCTGCAGGCAGTGCACGGCCTTTTCCAGCGCGTCTTCGAGCGTGTCAGCCGGAGAGAGCGTGGCAAAATCAGTGAGCATTACATCTTCCAGGTGAACCTTCTCCAGCACCGACTGAAAGACGGCGGAACGCTCTTCCATCTGGGAGGCGATGAACAGGAACAATCCCACCAGGGTCAGCCAGTAGTTGGGCAAAAGCATGCCGCCCAGGATGAACATGGTGGCGAACGCCTGGCCGATCGAGACCGCGCGGCGCGTGGCCTGGATCGGATCCATATGACGGCTGAAAAGAGCGCGCAATACCCGCCCTCCATCCATGGGATAGGCGGGCAGCAAATTGAATCCGGCGATATAGACATTCGCCCACACCAGGCTGCCGGGCAGGTTGCCGGAACGCATAAAGGGCCAGGACCAGAGATCCACATGAGGAGCGATGGCTAGAATGACGAGGGCGGAGATTAAAGCCAGTAGCACGCTGGCCAGCGGCCCCGCCATCGCGATACGAATGTCACGCTTCCAGGGGACGAATTTGGTATCGGCTGGGGGTTGGCTTTCGTCCAGTTGCGTGATTCCGCCGATGGGCAGCAGGATGACCGACTTTACCCGCACCCCCGCGCGCCGGGCCACCAGGGCGTGCCCGAACTCATGGGCCAGCACACAGGCGAAAATAATGCCGACCAGAGCCAGGCCTCGCCCCTCGTTGGCAGTGCGGTGGGCGGCGTACTCCGTGTACCACACAAAAAGTGGCAGCAGGAAAAAAGTCCAATGGATCCGAAGTTCAACGCCAAACACCCGGCCTGCCGAAATGGCCCAACTTCTCATAAGAAACGTGCGTCCTCTTCCCCTAATGCCATTCTATATAGTTTAGACAACGGATTGGAGCCGGGAGTTGCAATTTCAGCATATCCAAGGTAATGGGATGGCCGGGCACGGCCCGGACAGCACGACTCCATGCGAGGCGGCATCGTGCGAGTGATCGGCGGGAAATTTCGCAGCCGCTCCTTGCGCTCGCTGCGCGGGATGGACCTGCGCCCCACGGCCGACCGGCTGCGCGAGACCCTGTTCAACGTGCTGGGCGCGGGAAACCAAGCCGCGTTCGAGGGCAAGGTCTGGTTCGACCTTTGCGCCGGCACCGGCGCGGTCGGCATCGAAGCCCTGAGCCGGGGAGCGGCCAAAGTTTACTTTGTGGAATCCTCGCTGTCCGCCGCCACCCTGATCCGGCGCAATCTTGAGGCGCTCCAGGTCGAGTCGGGCTTCGAGGTGCTGAAGGCGGACGCGGCTTACGCACTACGCCAGTTGGAATCAAGGGACGTCACGGCGGATTTCGTCTTTCTCGATCCTCCCTACCGCCTGGAGAAGATCTATGGCCAGGTTCTCCAGATGATCTCGCAATCCCGGCTGCTGGCGCCGCATGCGGTAGTCGTCGCCGAGCATGACAAGAGGTTCGATCCCGGCGACGGGTTTGCCCCTCTGCTCCGCTACCGCAAGTTGGAGCAGGGGGACGCGGTGTTGAGCTCTTACCGCCAGGAGTAGTGTGGGGCGGGCGCCCTCGCCCGCCGCCTTTGAAGTTGATGTTGGTTTGGGTTATTCCGAGTTTGCTTATCACCCGCTCTTGGTCAGAGATCTAAAGTCAACGGCGTCGGACAGAGCCTGCCCTGAGCGAAGTCGAAGGGAATGTCCGTTCCACACTCTTATCGGCGGCGAATGCTTTTCTCAAATTACGACACCGTCGCCTGATGTACCCGGCCAAGCCTCCGCCCTATGAATCGCACCGCCTCAACCCCGATGTTGACGACGTTCACGATGGCGGCAATGACCAGCCCCAAGTGGACCCCGTAATTGATGCCTTTGGCCAGGGATTGCAGTTGTGGCGCATTCGCGTCCGCGGCCATGAACAGGTCTGGAGCATTGATCAGGAAAAAGAGAACCACGAGACCTAAAGCGCTCATGACCAGCCGCGATACGCCTCTCCCCTGGATCCAGTGCGGCCAGGCCACCATGGCGGCGGTAAGGGCTACATCGACCAGCACCATCACCACGAACAGCGGATAGATGGTCTGCCACACCGGGCCAAAATGAAGGAACGCAATGCCCGGACCGAAGATGAGGTATTGATAGTGCAACCCGGCCAGCCACCAAATGCCGAATAGGGTTTGCACCAGGAGTTGCGTGATTAGTTCGAAACGCGACTTGCGCGGACTGTGCTTGACCAGGGGCGGCAGCTTGCGAGGGTCCCAGTTGTCTTTCAGCTGGAGCTTGGCACCAAAGAACTCCAGGGCGGAGAAGGTCAGAGTGATCCAGGCGAAGGTCATCAACGCAACGCTGGGATACCGGAACAGCACTCCCAGACTCTCCATAAGGTTTTTGCCGGCGGCGGCGGTCGCGATGCTGGCGGCCACCAGCACCAGGAATGCGAGTCCCAGCGAAACCTTCAAGACCTTCCAATAGATGGGAAACACAGTCGCTCCAATCAGGTACTGCTGTTTGCGATATCGGCTGGCCAGGCGCATGGGGCTCCCCAGCTTCTTCAACAAATCCGCCTGCTCGTCCTCGCTTAGTCCGTGGCCGAGCTCCGACTCCTTCTCCTCGATCTGGGAGAGGATGTTGTCGCGCAGCTCTTTAACGATGTCGTCGCGCTGCTCCTGGGGCAGCGCGAACTTTACCGCCTGCAGATAGCGTTCAATCAATTCCATGTCCTGCTCCTTGGAAAGCGCAAAAGATGTCGATCCCTCAGGCGTTAAAGCGCGAAACATTCTCAGTCTCTTGGTAGCAGGACTAGGGTCGTGCCCTTCCTAAAACCTGCCCTTCCCCAAGACCGCCTTGCCGAGACCGCGCCCAGCACGAGTTTTTTCCCAACCTCATCAGAGAATTCCGTTCAGCGAGGCGTTGATGCTTTTCCACTCCGTGGACAGTTGTTTCAGAATCAGTTTGCCGTCGGCCGAAAGGCGGTAGAACCGCTTATTTCGTTTCTCCTCTTCACGCCACTCGCTGACCAGTAGGCCCTGGTTCTCCAGCCGGCGCAGCAGGGGATACAAAGTGCCTTCATCAATCTCCATGCCCTGACCCGCCAGAGCCTTGCGGAGGGTGTAGCCGTAGCGCTCGTCACGCAACTCGGCCAGTACTGCCAGGATCAGGCAACCGCGCCTGAGTTCCAGCCGCAGGTTCTCGAGGACTTCGCTGTTTGTCGGGCCTTCTACCGTGTGCTGCATAGTGTATGTCACATACTGTATGACGCACAGTATTATTTGTCAAGGAATTTCTTCGAGCGACGGAACAGCCGGCCGCGATAAGGCTATCTCCGGATGTACGAGTGGGGACGCTCGCGCCGGCATGACGACACAAGTAGCTGAAATCGCGTCCCTTATCCCTGCGCGCGCCGCAGTAAGCAATTTTAGTTACGAAAGTTTCGTTAGAAATGATGCAAGTTGTTGTTTTAGAAGAGCTTAGCTGGTATCAATAAGCTCGGATTCCAAAGAACGCCAAGCGGGAATCTTGTCGGAGGGACGTGGGTAGCGGCTCTCAGCGGTGGAGAGAACTGACTTTAGGCGCCAAGGCCTTCATAAGCCTTGTCGTTATGGCGGGGACGTGTGTGCTCCTGTACGGCGCCATCCGGCCCACCAGCAGGAATATCGCGCAGTTCATCTGCTACCTCCTGATCGCGATTCTGGCCGCCCGGCTCAAGGTCCGGTTGCCGGGAATCACCGGAACCATGTCGGTGAACTTCCTGTTCATCCTGCTGGGCATACTTGAACTAGGCTTTGCCGAGACTCTGGCTTTGGCAACCGGCGCGATCCTGGTGCAGTGTTTCTATCGCGACCGCCCCAGCCCGCTGCAGGTCACGTTCAATCTGTCGGCCAGCGCTGTTTCGATCGCGGTGGCCTACAACGTTTACCACCTGGCGATCTCCGGGGCGCAGGTGAAAAGCCATCCCTTGCTGCTGGGATTGGCCGCGATCTCTTACTTCGCCGCCAACACCGGCTCCATTGCAGCTGTGATCGCGCTCACCGAACAGAGGTCCATCAAGAGCCTGTGGGTGGAATGCTACTTCTGGTCGTTCCCTTATTACCTGGTGGGCGCCGCCTTTGCCGGGATGATCGGCTGGTTCAACCGGGAGTTCGGATGGGAAACCTCGCTGCTGATCGTTCCCATCATTTACCTCATCTATCGATCGTATCGCCTGTATCTGGGAAAACTGGAAGACGAAAAGCGGCACGTGGAAGAAATGGCGACGCTGCACCTCCGTACCATCGAGGCGCTGGCACTGGCCATCGAAGCCAAGGACCACACCACGCACGACCACCTGCAGCGGGTGCGGGTGTATGCCATCGAGGTAGCCAAGGAACTGCATGTGACCCCGGGCGAAATGGAAGCTCTGCATGCGGCGGCACTGTTGCATGACATTGGCAAGCTGGCCGTGCCCGAGCACATCATCTCGAAGCCCGGGCGGCTGACTCCTGAAGAATTTGAAAAGATGAAGATCCACCCCCTGGTGGGGGCCGAGATCCTGGAGCGGGTCCGCTTCCCGTATCCGGTGGTGCCGATTGTCCGGGCCCATCACGAGAAGTGGGACGGATCGGGCTATCCCTTCGGGTTGAAGGGTGAAGAGATTCCGATTGGGGCGCGCATTCTTTCCTCGGTAGATTTCCTGGACGCCATGGCCTCTGATCGTCAATATCGGAGGGCCCTGCCGCTGGAAGAGGTCATGAAGCGGCTGTCAGCGGAGTCGGGCAAGTCATTCGATCCCAAAGTGGTCAGCGTCCTGGAGAGACGATATCGCCAACTGGAGAAGCTGGTGGAATCCACCTTCAGGCGCGAACCGGTGACCCCCCTCTCCACCGAAATGAAAGTGGAGGCCGGAGCCGCGCCGGCAGCCGGCTTCGAAGACATCACAGTCAAGGACGCGCCCGGCCAGGAAGCTACCTTCTTGTCGTCGATTGCAGCGGCGCGGCAGGAAGCGCAAACCTTGTTTGAATTGAGTCAGGATCTGGGTGCTTCCCTTAGTCTGGGCGAAACCCTCTCGGTGTTCTCGGTGAAGCTCAGGCGGCTGGTGCCCTACGACGCCATCGCCATCTATGTAAAGCGGGACGCGGAGCTGGTTCCGGAGCTGGTAAGCGGGGACAACCACCGTCTGTTCTCGTCCCTGCGTATTCCGTGGGGCAGCGGCCTTTCGGGCTGGGTCGCGCAGAACCGCAAGCCCATCATCAATGGCAATCCCTCGGTAGAGCCGGGGTATCTGAACGATCCGACCAAGTTCAGCACCCTGCGCTCGGCCCTGGCGATCCCTCTGGAAGGACTGGCTGGTGTGGTGGGCGTGCTCGCCCTTTATCACGCGGAAATCGATGCCTTCACTTCCGACCATTTGCGCATTCTGCTGGCCATCAGCTCGAAGATGGCGCTGGCCATCGAAAATGCCGTGAAGTACGAGCAAGCGGAAAATTCGGCGGTCACCGACTACCTTACCGGGCTGCCCAACGCACGCTCCCTGTTCCTGCAGTTGGATCGCGAACTAGCTCGCTGCAAGCGCGACACCACATCCCTGGTGGTCATGGTCAGCGATATGGATGGCTTCAAGCAGATCAATGACCGCTTCGGCCATCTGGAGGGCAACCGCGTGCTCCGCCTGTTCGCGCAAGCCCTGAAAGACAGCTGCCGCGAGTACGACTACGTGGCCCGCATGGGCGGAGACGAATTTGTGGTGGTGGCCCCAGGTCTGACCGCGGACGCCGCCGCCAAGAAGGCAGAGAGCCTGCGCGAACTGGCGCGACAGGCCGGCCAGGAAGTGTGCAACGAGGACATCCTTTCGCTCAGCGTGGGACAGGCCCTCTACCCGGAAGACGGAAAAGATGCGGAGGCGCTGCTGGCTGAGGCCGACCGCCGCATGTACATCGAAAAACAAAAACAGCCTTCGCGCAAGAACCGCCGCTTGTATCCCCGCATGAAGTGCCGGGTCACAATCGAGTTGCGGCCGCAGGAAGGCGAAGTGCCCGTGCTGGGAAACCTGATCGATGTCAGCCTGGGCGGATGCTATGTGGAAACCAGCACGCTCATGCCCGCCGGCTCCAAATTGAAAGTGATTTTCTCCATTGACGACGGCAGACTTCAGGCTTCAGGATTCGTAGTGCGCATCGACCCGGGATCAGGGATTGCCATCCAGTTCAACGACATGAATCGCGAAGACCGGGACAAGATGCACAAGGTGCTCGAGTTCGTGCACAACAGCACCATGTTTTACGACAACCGGTACTTCTCCAAGCTGATGAAGTCCTGAGCTGGGCCGAGCTTGTTTCCTGGACCTGGCTATTTGCGAGGAAAAACCTCTGCGGACTCCCGCCGGCCAGCGAAACGATCTGGACGTCTGCCGCCTTACGGTCAAAGACGTAAATCGCGACTCTCCTTCCTCACACCAGCCAGGAGTTTGTACGTTCCTCACAGAGGTCTTCGAACGGGCTCGGGCCGTCCACATCATTCTGGACAATCTGTCGGCGCACGAGACTCAGGTGGTTCGCGACTGTCTGGCGACGCATCTGAACGTGCATTTCCACTTCACGCCGACGTGTTCGTCGTGGCTGAATCAAGTCGAGATCTGGTTTTCCAAGGTCGAGAGCGACGTGATTGCTTGCGGAATCTTTACCAGCGTGAAGGATCTGGCCCGCAGGTTTCGCCGCTATCTCAACGCCTACTCAGCGAACGCTAAGCCGATCCAGTGGAAATATTCCGATCCGACCCGCCGCATCTTCAGTAACGTTGTCTCTGCGACATGCTGTTAGCAGCTCTCAAATTGTCATCGTCATGCGTTACGTGAGTACCTCATAGCCCTGAAGGGGGCTAACTTGCTGGTCCACCGCCATCGGCGGTACTCTTGCGCAATGCGACCCCTTCGGTATTCCATCAACATCACATTGGACGGGTGCTGCGATCATAGTGCAATTTCCCCGGACGAAGACTTGCATCGTCACGCGGTCGAAAACCTCGATCAGGCCGATTCTCTCCTCTTTGGCCGGGTGACTTACGAAATGATGGAGGCGGCGTTTCGGCCGCCGCCGCGGACGGGAGCGAGGCCTGATTGGATGGAGCCCTTCGCCCGGACGATCGACGCGGCAAAGAAGTACGTCGTGTCGAGCACCCTGGACCGGGTCGATTGGAACGCGGAGCTCGTGCGCGGGGATCTAGGGAAGGCCGTTCAGCAGCTCAAGCAAGAGTCGGGTAAGGGACTGGTTGTGGGAGGCGTGAAGCTCCCGCTGGCGTTGGCGGAGATGGGATTGATCGATGAGTACGAGTTCGTGGTGCAGCCCAGGCTAGCGGGCCATGGGCCGACGTTGTTCGCGGGGCTATCGAAGCATGTCGACTTGAGGCTCGTGAGCCGGCTGGAGTTCGGCTCGGGGGCGGTGGCGATGCGGTATGAGCCAAGAAGATAGCCATTGGGCTTGTTAGCTCGAATCGGCCGCATCATGGAGCAACTCGGGCAGATCCAGTGGAAATATTCAAATATTCCGATCCGACCCGCCGCATCCGCAGTAACGTTGTCTCTGCGACATCCCACTAGTTCCGAACTGTAGGCGCCATTATTGTCGTCCCGGAGTGGTTGTCAAGAGGCGCGCCGGGTGGGCGTGGCCCGAGAAACAGAAAACCTGGAGAGACTAGAATAGGTTGGAATTCGCCTGGTGCCCATGGACAAGAAAGTGCCGCCGATCTCGCCCGCAATTCGCGCCAAGCTGGAAACGGCGCGGGTTGCACGGCTGGCCACGCTGGACGCTGAACAAAAGCCACACGCGGTCCCCGTTTGCTTTGCCTGGGACGTATCGGTTTTCTATTCGGCAATTGATCGCAAGCCGAAGCGGGTGGCTCCGGGGCGGTTGGCGCGGTTGAAGAACATTAAAGAGACGCCGCAGGTAGCATTGCTGATGGATCATTACGACGAAGACTGGACCCGTCTCTGGTACGTGCTCGTGCGCGGTGAAGCAGAGCTGGTTTCTGCCGCAACGGAACAGAAGCGTGCGATTCAGCTCTTGCGAGCGAAATATCCGCAATACGACGCAAATATGCTCGCCGACGATGCTCCTGTGCTGCGTATTACTCCGGTGCGCATCACTGCCTGGGGAAAAATCTAGCGACACCACGAAAGTCGGGACTAGCTTACAGTCATCATTCCCTTCAGTTGCTCCAGCAGAGACAGCCAGCGATCGAGCGACTGCCCTCCGGGAGCAAACGCCGGATCAAAGAAGACTTCATCGGCTCCGATTTTGGCGCAGCCCCTTACGTCATCGCTGATCTGTTCGAGCGAACCGGAGAATATCGCCCGGTCCTGGTCCATTGGCTTTTCGGTGATTTCCAGCACGGCATGAACCACCATGACCATGGCGGAAGGGTCGCGCCCGGCTTCCTTTGTCATCTGCTTTATGCTGCCAAAGATCTCCGCCATAACCGGCACGGGAAGGAACACCGGGTTCCACCCGTCGGCCAGGTGGGCCAGGCGTTTGAGCGCCGCGGGTACGAATGCTCCCAGGATAATCGGAGGATGCGGCTTCTGCACGGGTTTGAGATTGATATAAGACTTGGGCACGTTGAAGAACTTTCCGTGAAATTCGACCGGATTCTGGGTCCAGATGGCTTTTAGCAAGGGCAGAAATTCATCCGCCTGCGCGCCGCGTTTCTTCATGTCCGCGCCTGTTGCATCCATTTCGTCTTTGTTCCAGCCCAGGCCCAAACCGACGCAAAGCCGCCCATTCGAAAGGACATCGAGGGTGGTCAGCCGGCGGGCCAGCACTACCGGGTTGTGGTAGGGCATGTCGAGCACGCTGGTGCCCAGCTTGATCTTTTTCGTCTGCGCAGCTACGTAGGTGAGCGCGTCGAGCGGATCAAGCACCTGCTTGTAGATTTCAGGCAAGTGTCCGTCCGGCGTGCCGGGATAAGGCGTTTGCAGCTTCAGGGGGTACAACAGGCGTTCGATCGTCCACAAGGTGCTGTATCCCAGTGCCTCCGCGCGTTGCGCAACTTTCGTGATTGCTTCCGCGGTGCCGATGGGGCCGATGTTAGGCAGGGAGAAACCAATCTTCATAGCAGACCCCCGAAGCTTAAGATGGCGGGTATTTAACCACAAACAGACCAGAGTCTCCAGTTGGAGAAGAGAGGACGCATTCGGCAGGATGGCTGGCCTTTCACTACCGTAACCTCGTGTTTTTGTGGTTCTATAATACCCGCCATGGCTGGCTCTGCCTCCTTCGATCCGACGGACCGGTCTGCTCCGCCCCTCGAGCGCGAGCATGCCCATCTCCGCGTGCACGCGGTCAACGTTTTTGTCCGCGATCAGGACCGCAGCTTGCAATTCTATGTGGAGCAGCTGGGATTCAGCCTGGCCTTCGATGTGCGCCTGCAGTCGGGGCAACGCTGGGTCGGGGTTGCGCCTCCACACGGCACGGCGGTGCTTACCCTGATCGCGCCTGATCCCGAGTCGGACGAGTACAAGCTGATTGGCCAACCTACGCAGGTGGCTTTTGTCGCCGAAGATGTCGTTGCAACCTACACCCAGTGGAGCCGGCGTGGAGTCCGGTTCCGTCATGTGCCCCGGCTGCGGCGCGTCAAGTATGAACAGCGCGTGCCGGACGGGACGGGAAATGTTCCGTCGCTGCTAATGGGAAAGCAGCCTCCGATTTGGGGAGGAGTATTTACTCGCTTCGAAGATATCGATCGTAATTCCTTCGCGCTGGTCAGCTTCGATGAAATGACCCAGGCAGCGGAAGCGCAGCGGCGCGCCGCAGTCGAGAAGCTGGAAGCCGAACGCCGTGCCGGCCAGGAAATGGAAATTGCCCGGCAGGTGCAGGCCAGGCTCTTCCCCCAGAGCTTTCCTCCCCTGAAAACACTCGACTACGCGGGGGTCTGCATTCAGGCGCGCCAGGTGGGCGGCGATTACTACGACTTCCTCAATCTCGGCCAGGAACGGCTGGGGATGGTGTTGGGCGACATTTCAGGAAAAGGAATCGCCGGCGCTCTCCTGATGGCGAACCTGCAGGCGAATCTGCGGAGCCAGTGCGCCATCGCCGTCGATGAACTGCAACGCCTGCTGCGGTCCGTCAATCAGCTGTTTTATGACAACACGCCCGACAACGCCTACGCCACACTGTTCTTCGCCGAATACCACGATCAGGGGCAACGCTTGCGCTACGCCAACTGCGGGCATCTCTCGGCCCTCCTGCTCCGCGGTAATGACACGCTGGAGCGGCTGGAATCCACAGCAACGGTGCTTGGGCTCTTCAAGAAATGGGATTGCTTAATCGGAGAGTGCCAACTGCTGTCCGGCGACATGATCGCCTTCTACACCGATGGCATCACCGAATCCCCCAACCTGCGGGGAGAGGAATTTGGAGAGCAACGCCTGGCCGATGGGTTGCGCAGGCATCGTGCCTTGTCCTCGCAGAACCTGCTGGCCGCGATTGTGGACGAAGTTCGTCAGTTCAGTCCCGCAGAGCAGTACGACGATATGACTCTCATCATCGCCAAGTGCAGGGCGTGCTGACACGGATCGCTTCTTGTCTCTGCGAGTGTCAGCATTGTAGCGCCGGCGTCCCGCCGGCTGTCCGGAGGGCGTCTCGTCCTCCGCGGCATTCTACTAGCCTCTGTGCGTAACGGGCGAGGACGCCCGTCCTCCATAACATCAACATCCCGCCTGCTTTGACTTGCTTCGCTTTACATACGTAAGATTCGCATCGACGAGCGTGCCAGGGGGCGCGAATTCATGGAGAGACGTAACTTCCTCAGGTCTTTGGCAGCCGCAACAATAATCGGCGCTACGGGAGCGCTGCCTGCTTTTGCCGCCCTCCCGAAAATGAAGATCACGCGGGTGCGGGCCTACCTGCCGCCAAATCCCAACCCGCTATTCAACCAGAGCGATGTAGTGGTCACCATCGAAACCGACGCGGGGATCACTGGCATCGGCGAGGGTGGATCGAAGGACACGCTGTCCCAGTCCGCCGGCAGATTGATTGGCCGGGACCCGCAATACATCGAGCTCCTGTGGCAGGACATGAACCGGGCCTTCTTCTATCCCGCCGGCCGCGAGAAGACCCATGCCATTGGCGCGCTCGATCTGGCTTTGTGGGACATCAAGGGGAAAGTCCAGGGCCTGCCCGTGCACGAGTTGTTGGGCGGCATGGTGCGCAACTATTGCGAGTGTTACAACACGGCCGGCATCATCCCCGGCGTCACGCCGGGCATGAGCATCAGGGAACGCGCCCACGCCACTATCGAGGCCGGCTATCGCGCCTTTCGGTTCGGCGCCATGGACCTTCCCGCCAACACCACTTACAACACCCGCGAGCGGGTCGCTCACCTTCGCGACGAATGTACTCAGGCGAGGGAAGGTGTGGGCCAGGACGGCGACTGGGTGATCGATTTCCACCAGCGCTTCGATCTTGCCGATGCCATCCGGGGCTGTAATCTGATCGAAGACCTGGCGCCCTTCTTCGTCGAAGACCCGGTTCGTACCGAGGCCTTCCTGCAGGACATCCCGATCCTGCGCCAGAAGGTGAACGTTCCTCTGGCAGCCGGCGAGGAGTGGGGCAACCGGTGGGACTTCAACAAACTGGTGGAAGATCACGACATCGATTTTGTCCGCGCCACCCTGCCGAACGTCGGCGGCATTACCGAGATGATGAAGATCGCAGCCATTTGCGAGACTCATTTTGTCGGAATCGCTCCTCACTTCACTGGGCCCATTGCGACCGCGGCCCTGGTGCACAGCCTGGGAACTTTCTCGCAGCCTGTCCTCATGGAGTACAACTACCAGGGGCGTACGTTGCCCCACTTGCCGGTATGTCTGGACTTCAAGAACGGCAAGCTCTATCCCAATGAACGGCCGGGCCTGGGAGTTGAGCTTGATTTCAAGCAACTAACCAAGATTGCTGAAATCACCGAGCCGGTGACGGCGCGTGCCCAAACCTACTTCCGTCCGGATGGCTCAATCACGAACTGGTAGTGGGTGTGGGTCGGACACTCCCGCCCGACGCTTTTGACTTTGATTTTATGGGTTCAGTCGGCGCGACGAGGCGAACTCAGGAACAGGAAGGCAAGAGCAAGACAGAAGCAAGATCAAGATCAAGACCAAGACCAAGACCAAGACCAACAGCGTCGGACAGGAGTGTCCGACCCACACAAGGCCCCACACAACATTGCTATCTTTTGCCGGGGTGAAATTCTCCGCGGCTGGAAAATTGGCGGAAGGGCCATTCGCCGCTCTTCGCTGGGCTGGCGGCGGACCCGGTGGCGCCGGCTGCAGCGGGAATCGCGGCATCCGTTCCCCAGTCGGCAGGAGTGGGATGGAGGCCCCAGACATTACCCGGTTCGTCGAGCGCAATGCCTACCATCCACCACTGGCCTCCGCTACCCAACGGCACACAGTTCGCGACGCGGGCGGGAGCGCTTCCTGCGGGAAGGTCGTCCAGAGAGACTGCCAGTCCGGGCTCCAGCGCACGCGAAAGCCGCACTCCGCAGCCTTGCGTATTGACCACCAGCGTGTGTCCGGATTCAGAGAATGGGGTTGCAGGGTCAAGGCTGGTAACACGGAGCGGGATCTGGGCGCGAACTCGGGTGCTGCGCCTTCCTGTGTCAGTCGAATTTTCCTGGGAACCCATAGTCGGAGCTCTCTACCATTTTACGTGTACAGCGGGAGTGTGGCGACGGCATCCTGCGCGCGCGGGGACACTAAAGTAACCATGCTTTCTAGGCGCCCAGGGGCTGGATGTGAACTAGCGGACCAAGAGCACCAGAATGTTCCCGGTGAAGCATGTTTGCGGATCGGATTCCGGTGCGGTGGAATGATTTCTCGCAGTCCGCAGTCGAGGGCCCGCGCATGCTGCCCTCCATGTAGGCCAGGCCAGGACAGCGGGTGCAGGTGCCGACGTGACTACAACTGGAGCAGACAGTCAAATCCTTGGCGCGAATGGAACGAACTTCATTGAGTTCGGAAGAGTGGTTCCAGATATCGAGAAACTTCTGCCGCCGCACGTTGCCGCTGGGCAATGGAAACTGGACGCAGGGAAAGACATCTCCGTACGGAGAAATATAGGCCAGGGTATGACCCGCGCTGCAGGGGTAACCTTCCATGACGTCTTCGTCTGGGGCAGGCGGCGGGGCACAAAATTCTTCGACGTTTCCCACCAAGCTTTCGTTGTGAAATACGCCGCTCAGTTCCGCGCCCGGAATCCGCAGATTCAGGATGGAAGTATCGCCGTCCATTTTCGGCGTGATAGTCGGGTCGAGCGTGTACTGAACGCCCAACTCGCGGGCGAGGGCCTGCACGCCGGCGTGGTCCCCCATGTTGGCCGTCATCAGAACATTGGCGATCGTGACTCGCAGGCTCTGCGCGGTAAGAAAACGGATGGCTTCAACGCTGCGGCGCAGCGAACCGGGAAGCTTGGTGATGGCGTCGTGCACCTCGGGGCGATGTGAGTAGATGCTGACTTGTACCTGGTCAACGCCCAATTGCAGCATGCGACGCGCTTCCACTTCGCCGATCATCACGGCGTTGGTCTTGACCCTCACCGCGAACATCAGGCGGCGCGCATGTTCCAAAAGCTCGAAGAAATCGCGACGCATCAGCACCTCGCCGCCGCTGAAGGTCAGGAAGAAGGTGCCGGCGTCCGCCAGTTCGTCGAGCACACGCTTGATTTCGGCCGTGGTCATTTCGCCGTGGTCGTCATGGTCGAGGTAGCAGTGCACGCAGCGCTCGTTACAGCGGTAGGTAATGTCGAAGTGGACGGACATGGGCACACCCAGATCAAGGGCGCGCTGGCCCATTTCCTGCATCAGACCCACTTGTCCGGCGCTGATTTGTCCCAGGCTCACGCGGCCTCCGTCGGGCTGGTGGAGGGTTCGGGAAAGGGGCGTTCCGAAACCAGGAGGATGCCGTGGCGGGAGAGTTCCTCGACGAAAGCCTGGGCGTCGCGGTGTGCAGTATCGAAGTCAATCTCGAACTCGGTGCAGACTCGTTGGCTCACTATGTCGGCCAGCGGAGTACGGCCGTCGGCTGCCTGCCAGATCACCGTGGCCAGCGGATTCAGGGTAAAGAAAGTGGAATCTACCGCGGACATGATCATCATCTCTCCACCCAGCAGGCGGGAGGCGATAGCTGCACTCTTCGCGATGTATCTTGCACTCATTGAATCAGGCCCCAAACCCGGGAGTCGGGAGTAAATGTCAGGCGCTGCACCGGAACCCGTTCTACGAACTCGCAGGCCGACTGGAAAACGTTTTCGACCAGCTCGGTATCTCCGGCGAAGAACAGAATGTTCCGCATCAGGCGGCGGATAGCTTCAGATTTAACCATCGGCTCGATCTTGTTTTCCGGACCCTGCTTAAGGAAGAAAAGGGACTCTAGCGGAGCGGAGCAGTTCTCGCCCACCCGTGCCAACTCTCCTGCGAACGGCGTTCCGCAGGCGCGATAACCGCCATCGACAGAGCGGATGTAGGACACTTCGTCAGTCAACAAGGTCACGTCCGGAGGTGCGAGCCGTGAGATGGTAGTCTTCCCGGCACCGGACACTCCCGAGAACAGAAAGGCCCGTCCGTTCCGAATAGCTCCGGCGGAATGCAGGAGAAAGCCTCCTTCCCGCGCCAGGATCAGCGTATGCACAATGCGCAGGACTGAGTCGATGGAGTAAGGATTGGCGGACTGGCGAATGCGGCCGCGGCCGGCATCGGGGTCCCACTGGGCGCGAAAATCGCCTCTCTGCAGGCGCCACGTGCCGTTCCGCAATTCCACTCGAACATCGTCATCGGGAGCGCTTGCGGGCGGTGAGGTCAGCTCGATGTCAAATTCGAACCTGGGGGGCGCGGAGGAATCGACAAAACCAGCATAGCGGCGGGCCAGCAACTGGCGGAAGGAGTCGTCCTGGGTATGCAGCAGGATCGGCATCCCGCCGATCTCGACCGTGATCTGATAACTCGAATTCATTCTCGGGGCAGCTCCGTTGCTGGGGGGATGAAATCGCCCGCACCGCTGTTCGGCTACTGTGCTGCTCTGACGAATGTGCATTCAACCTGGCCATCGCTTCGGTAGCGGTAATTCCAGAGCCGCAATCCAGCGCACCGAAACAGATTCCAGTGACAAAACAGATATGCCAGGAGCCGGTGAAGGGGTGAAAGTTTTCGCGGCGGCAGAAATATCGAACCCCGGCGCTCGACCCGCGTGACCTTTCCCAGCAGCTCGTTTCCTTCGATCGGAGGATCATCAGCGGGCATGCAATCACCTCGGGTAATCAAAGGCGCATTCTCCGGGCTCAGGTTCCTGCTCACAATTCGGTGAACGAAGAAACGGCCGCGGCGCATGTAAAGCACAATCTCGCCGGACTCGGCTCCCTCCGCGCGGAGACATTGGACGGTAAGCAGGTCGCCAGGCCACAGAGTAGGCAGCATGCTGACTCCCGTGGCACGCAACTTCAACCTGCCCGATGATCGCAGCGCCTCCGCCGCCAAATTGCATCTGACTTCGTCGAGTGCCTGAGGGTCCATAAGTCAAATCTTGCCGGCAGCGCAGCGGCTAAAGACTCACACTGGCGCGGCTTTCCGCCGGAAATGCTCCTGGCTTTGCCGCAGAGCTCACCATAACCCACCGCACTCCCAGGTGAAAGGCATAATGTTGAGCCCTATTGCGTGGCTGGATACCCTTTGCGCGTGACCGCCGGACACGCGAGAAGAGGCACAGCGGACGCTTCTGTGGAAAGCACGAGCCTGGAGGGAACAGATCGAGTAAACGAGGGCGAGGATCGCTCGTATTATAGTTTTGACGATAGGAATTCTCCGGTCCGGGCATAGAGCGCCGTTACCGACGACCATCACTGTGCCGCAACCCGCGCCATCTCCGCTGCCCGCCTCAAACTCTCCCTACACCAGCACTTTCAGTCCGGAACTCGACCTGATTCTGGCCTGTTGCGGCGACCAACCCGGAGGCGGCACGGGAGCGCGCATTCAACAAATCCTTCGGCATGGTGTGGACTGGGAGCGCCTGGTTCCGCTAGCGCATCATCACGGCCTGGTGCCACCCCTTTATCGCCGCCTGTGTGCTGAGATGGATGCCACTCATTCGCTGGGATTGGAAGCGCTTCGCCGCGAAGACCAGTCCAACACGCACCGTGCTCTGTGGCTGACGGTCGAGCTGCTCCACATCTGCAGGCACCTGCAGGCCCGCGGACTCGAAGTTTTACCCTACAAAGGGCCGGTGCTGGCAGAGGTCCTGTATGGCAACGTCGCGCTGCGCCAGTTCTCTGACCTCGATCTGCTGATTCGCTCCGACGATCTGCCCCGGATCAAGGTGGCACTGGCTGAGCTGGGATACGCACCCGGCCTTCGCCTGGCGCAAGCCGCCGAGCGCGACTATCTGAAATCCGGATACGAGTACACATTTGATGGCGCCCGCGGGCGCAACCTGCTGGAGATCAAATGGCAGGTGCTGCCGCGCTTCTACGCCATCGGCTTCGACGTCGGCGATTTCTTCCACCGAGCCGCCGTGGTTACCATTGAGGGCCAGAAGTTGCAGACCCTCTGCGACCCGGACTTGATGCTCGTGCTCTGTGTCCACGCCGCCAAACATTGCTGGAGGCAGATTTCGTGGCTGAGTGACATCGTGCAACTGGCGCGCTCCCGCGCGCTGGATTGGGTAGCGCTGCGCTCAGAAGCCGAACGCCTAGGGATCGCCCGCATCGTGACTCTGACATTCATGCTGGCACACGAACTGCTCGGAGCAGAGTGTCCGGTACAGCTCGAAGCAGAGAAGGACTTGGCTAACGAAGGTCTAACGCGGCGTATTCTGAAGATGATTGTGGCGGACGTGGAATTTGATCCGGAGACGATAGCCTATTTTCGCCTGATGACGGAATTGCGCGAGCGCCGCAGAGACCGGGTTTCTTTCTGGTGGCGGCTGTTCGTGACTCCGGGCGCGGGAGAATGGTCGGTCGTGCAGCTGCCCCGTTCGCTGTTCCCACTCTATCGCGCGGTGCGGGTCTTCCGGTTGGTTGGGAGGTTGATCGCGCCGCATTAGCCGCAGGCCCGGCCTGGGAAGCACGTGGCCCAGCTACTGAGGCGCATTTAGCGATCTACAATAAGCAGGAGGCCTTCTCCCGCATGTTTACCCCGCAGCCGATTGGATTTGTGACTAGCCCGTACAAGAGCACCAAAGAAATCCCCAAGGGGCTTGGCGCTAAACATGACGCCGATGGCGTGCTCAACATCCTGCCTGAGTTTGAGCCGGGGCTCACCGACATCGAGGGCTTCTCGCATCTCTTCGTCATCTGGGAGTTCGATCGCTCCGCTAGAGAGGAATTGCGGGGCGACGATTTGCTGGCTTCTCCACCCTCCGACAATCATTCGCACGGTGTGTTTGCCACCCGGTCTCCGCGACGTCCGAATCCGATTGGTCTGACCGTTGTCGAACTACTTGGCCGCGACGGCATCAAGCTGCAAGTTCGGGGTGTCGATATGCTGGATGGGACTCCAATCCTCGATATCAAACCCTACCTCTCGAGCATCCCGCCGGAAAAGCTGCGTCGTGGATGGTTGGCCGTGGCCGAGGCGCGGCAAAAGTAATTACTACTCCGCGTTCTTCGCCGCTCGACTCATCCCTGCTCGCAGACCGAGTCGCACGCTGCGTCTGTATCCCGATTGATCCATCTTCGCCATGGTGGTGGCGGCGATGCCGCCGGGGGTAGCGGCTTCGTTCAGCAGCGCGTCCAACGAAAGATTGGACTCGCGCCACGCCAGTACTCCGTCCGCCAAAGCATGCGCGGCTGCTGTCAGGGCGGTCTTGCGATCCAGGCCAAGATTCCCAGCGGCTTCGGCCAGCGCGGACAAGGCGTGGTACCCGTGGCTGGAGGAGTAGGTCACGGTGAAAGCGTCGAACTTCGTCTCGGGAATTTCGAGGACGGTGCCTACTCGCGAAAAGAAGTCCCGCACTTCGCGGCGCGCAGTGGCTGGCGTGTCGCGGTCGAATGTTATCGCCGTAAGGCCGTGCCCAGTACGCGCGACCGGGCTGGGCATGGCGCGGGCCCAATGCAGTGGACGTTTCATCCATGCTCGTAAATTCTTGAGTGGAATGCCCGCAGCCAGACTGACGGTGGTCAGCCGACGGGTCTGCCCCGGGCGAACCGGCCCGATCTGCTGCAACAGATCGCGGACTGAATCCGGCCTTACTGCGACGATCAGAAGATGTGCCAGCTCGACCGCGTCACACAGGTCAGGCTCAATCTGAACATCGTACTGGCGTTTGAGTTGACGCAGTTTGTGCGCGTTTCGATCGTGTACGACGACGCGTTGCCTGAATCCTGCCAGACGCAGTCCGGCCAGCAGCGCCGTGGTGATGCGTCCGCCACCCAGAAAGACGACGGCAGACGTGCCTGTGCCTTTCATGCTCGGTCCTTCATGCCAGATCGGCACAGGCCAGGTCCGCGGCTTCGATCAGCAGAGCAACATCTGTGTCGGTATGCGCGGTGGAGATGATCCAATGCAGGCCGTTGGATGGAGTCATGTAAATGCCTCGTTCGAGCAGGCGATGAACGAAGCGCGAGTAGAGATGGGTATCCACATATGTGCAATAGTCGCGATAGTCGTGGATAGCTTCACGTTCGGTAAAATAAATCTGAAACATGGGGCCGAAGCCCTGCACAATGGCCTTCATATTGTGTCGCTGAAAAACATCGCGCAATCCTGAGATGGCGGCATCGCCTACCGCGTGCAGCTTCTGATACACACCATTCGCCGATAACAATTCGAGGTTAGCGGCGACCACTTTCATGGTGAGCCGGTGTCCATTGAAGGTGCCGTAGTGCAGCACCATGTTCTCACTCCAGTGCATGCGGTCGAGAATGGACCGCGGGCCTGCCACTGCCCCCACGGGGAATCCCGCGCCCAGGGCCTTGCCAAACGTGCTGATGTCGGGCTGGATGCCGTAATACTCCTGGCATCCCCCCGGGGCGTAACGGAATCCGGTGACGACTTCGTCCAGGATCAGCAAGGCGCCGCAGTCCTGCGTGAGGGCGCGAAGGCGTTCGAGATATCCATCGCGCGGCAGGATGCAGCCCATGTTGGCCATGATGGGTTCGGTGATCACTGCGGCGAGCTCACGGCCGTGTTGCTTCAGGACGCGCTTGAGCACGGCGAAGTCGTTCCAGGGCGCCAATACCACATCGTCGAAAGTCGCAGCTGGAATGCCTTCCGAGTCGGGCATGCGGTTCGGATTGTCCGGCGGACCCAACTTCTCCGGCGCATGACTATGCGCGTTCAAGAGATAGGGATCGTACCAGCCATGGTAATGACCTTCAAACTTGAGGAACTTGTTGCGGCCGGTGTGGGCGCGAGCCAGGCGCAGGGCCAGCATGGTCGCTTCACTGCCGCTGTTGGCAAAACGTACGACCTCGGCGGAGGGAACCATGCGGCGCAGGCACTCTGCCGCTTCAACTTCCGCAGAGGTTGCGGCGGCGAAGTGCGAGCCTTGAGCCATCGTCTGCGAAACCACCTCGACCAGTTTGGGATGAGCATGTCCCTGGATGAGTGCGCCGAATGACATCATGAAGTCGACATATTCGTTGCCGTCGGCGTCCCATACGTGGGAGCCCTGGCCGCGCTCGATAAATACCGGGCCGGGAGAGAAAACGGCCGCGCCACGCGAAGGCGAGTTGACGCCTTCGACCAGGGAGCGCTGGGAGCGCTCGAACCACTGTTGCGAGCGGGCGCGAGTTGTGGTGAGTTTTGCCATTGCGAAACCACGTAGGCCCGGACGCCCTCGTCCGGGCGGGCGAGCGCAGCTCGCCAGAAAGCGTGCGGACCTTCACAAGCCGCCGCGCCACCCAGAAGACTTCGCGGAGCATCGCTCCGCCGGGCGGACGAGGGCGTCCGCCCCTACGCACCCGGCGTTAGTCTGCGGTGCCACCGCCGTCCACCACCAGCGTGGCTCCTGTGATGAATGACGAATCGTCGGAGGCCAGGAACAGCGCAGCTTTTGCAATCTCGTCTGAGGTGCCGATCCGTCCCAACGGACGATTGCGGCAGCCTGCCAGGTAGTCCTCCCATTTCTGGCCGCGCATGCGGGCGTCTTCCGGCAGCATAGGCGTGTCCACGTCGCCCGGACAGATGCAGTTTACCCGGATTCCCTGGCGGCCGTGATCGATTGCCATGGCTTTAGTGAGGAGCACAACCCCACCTTTCGAGGCGCAGTAGGCAATGGCGGCATCGCCGCCTACGATTCCCCATCCCGAACTGTTGTTGATGATCACGCCACTGCGCTGCTCGATCATGCCGGGCAGAGCGAATTTTGACATGAGAAAAGTACCTTTCAGGTTGACGTCGATTTGCAGGTCCCATTCCTCTTCGCTGCAAGCGAGCGTGGTATGAGGATAAAAAACGCCGGCATTGTTGAAGAGGATGTCGAGGCGCCCGAAGGTGCCTATGGTTTCATCGACGGCGCGGCGGCATTCGTTAGCCTTACGAACGTCGGTGCGCAGGAAGATGGCATGGCCGCCGTCACTCAGGATCCGTTCGATCACGGCGTGGCCATGCTTCTCGTTGCGTCCGGTGATGGCGACCTTGGCGCCTTCCCTGGCAAAGAGGATGGCAGTAGCCTCGCCGATGCCAGAGGTGCCCCCGGTGATGAGTGCGACTTTGTTGTGCAGACGCATACGTTTGCGTAGGCCCGGACGCCCTCGTCCGGGCGGGCCAGCGAAGCTCGCCGGAGCCTTCAGCTCATAAGACCGTTGCGGAGCTTTGCTCCGCTGGGCGGAGGAGGGCGTCCGCCCCTACGTGGACCCGGCCAGTCCGCCGCCGTCGACCACCAGGGCCGTTCCCGTCACGAATGACGACGCATCACTGGCCAGATACAGAGCAGCTTGCGCCATCTCTTCCGGCTTGCCCACCCGGCCCAGCGGCCTCTTTGTAGCTTCCGCCAGAAATTTATCGTTGGCCTCTCCCAGTTGCTGGGCTTCATGGCGCAGCATCGCGGTATCGGTGTCGCCGGGGCAGATGCAGTTTACTCGAATATTCTGCGGACCGTGATCGATGGCCATGGCTTTGGTCAGCAAAACCACTGCGCCTTTGGAGGCGCAGTACACCGCCGCCCTGGACCCGCCCGCGAGACCCCATCCGGAGGCGGTGTTGATGATGGATCCCCCGCCAGCGGCCGCCATAGTGGGAATGACCTGGCGAGACATGAGAAACATGGATTTTACGTTCACCGCCATCACCCGGTCCCAGTCCGATTCACTGAGTTCAACTACCGAGGCGCGGCGAATGATGCCGGCGTTGTTGAACAGGATGTGGATGCCGCCCCATTCGCGGGCGGCGCGTTCGGCCACACGCTGGCAGTCGCCGGCAATGGTGACGTCCCCCGGTTCGAAAATAGCGCGGCCGCCGTCCTGTGTGATTTCGGCAGCTACCGTACGCCCGGCTGATTCGTTTATGTCGGTCAGGAGGACCGAGGCGCCTTCACGGGCAAAGAGCAGGGCCGTGGTTCGTCCAATCCCTGAGGCGGCGCCGGTGATGAGAGCGGTCTTGCCCTGAAGCTGATTCTGCGGCATGAATTCTCTTGGTCGTCCAAAGACTGCCTCAGCGGCTGGCCAGGCCTCCGGCAGTCTCCGCACCGTCGATGGTGTACACATGGCCGGTGATATAGGCAGCATCGTCGGAGGCCAGAAACGCAAACAGTGCCGCGATCTCTGCTGGCTGGGCGTGCCGTCCCAGGGGAACTTTGCGGTTTACCGCGTCCAGCATCTCGTCCGTGTATTCGGCGCGCTGCATCGGAGTCAGCACGTACCCCGGAGCGACGGCACACACGCGAACCTTGGGCGCGAGTTCGAGGGCCATCGACTTGGTCAGTTCGATGACTCCCGCCTTCGTGGCGTTATAGTCAGCATAGAATGGCTGGCCCACCAGGCCATTGGTTGAGGCGGTCTGCAGAATGACGCCGCTGCCACGCTCCCACATGTGCCGCGCTGCAGTCTGCGCCATGTAAAAGACACCGGTCAGATTCACCGCGATTACTTTGTCCCACTCTTCGGGAGTAATGTCGAGGAAGTTGTGGCGGATGCTGATGCCGGCGTTGTTAACCAGCACATCCACGCCACCCAGCAGGCGCACGGCTTCGACAAAAGCTTCTGCAACCTGCTTCAGGTTCGAGACGTCCGCGTTCACCACACCGGCCAATTTCGGCAGCTGCGACTGGATTTGCGCGCGGCCTTTGGCATCGCGATCCAGCACCACCACGGCTGACCCCTCTTCCAAAAAGCGGGCTGCGGTTGCAGCGCCGATTCCGCTTGCCCCTCCGGTGATCAGGACTCGTTTGTCCTTCAGTCCTCGCATGGTCCTCCCTTTGTTATGTGGGCGCGAGCGTCCCGCTCGTGCCGAGGCCATTCATCATTCAACGTCATTGCGCTGCTGACGCACGAGCGGGACGCTCGCGCCTACATTTAAACTTTGCCGCCGAAGAAGAAAACCAGTTCGATGACCAGGATGATCACTACCATGAGTTCGAGCACAAAGGCGCGGCTCTGGTTGAACTGATCCACCATGAAGCGATAGAGATCCTCGGCGGTTTGCAGCTTCTGTGTGACCAGGTCTTTATAGTCGGGCACACCGACTTTGGCCGCCGCCAGCTTATAGAGGCGAGCGGAAAACATATCGCTGAGAAACTTGATGGCGTTGTCGGCGCGCTCGGTCAGTTCGTTCACATCGAGCAGGACGGTGTGCAGCTTGGTCGCAGCCCGCGCCAGACGCCAGCGGGCCAGCATTCCTGTGCCTTTGTCCAGGCCGGCATACACGATCCCCAGCTCTCGGGTAAGCAGCTCGTCGTAGTGGCGGAATTCGAGCAACTGCGAATTGGCGTACTCCAAAAGCTGGATGGCAGTCTCGGCGCCGGCTTCGCTGTCGTAGAGAAAAGCCGCGTTCCAGCCAATTACCGCCAGGTCATTGGGGTAGTAAGAAATGCGGGATTGAAGAATTTCGTTGCGCTCGCCGTCGGAAAGCTGGGCCGTTTCTCCACGCACGATTTGCGCGATGGATCCGCCATGGGAGGCGCACAACTCGGAAGCGGAGGGTGACCCTGCGATCTCTCTGACATGGAAGATAAAGTAATCCTCGCTTAACCATTCCGAATAGGGCTTGACCAAAGCCGGCGCTGCGCGTTCCAGTTTCTGGCGGGCGATGCGGGATGCGTGTTTCTCAAAATCCACGTCCCAAACCCAGCGGCTGCCCATTTGCACCAGGGTGTCCCAGTCACCCGAAAACGGCAACTCGAAGACCACGCTCAGCACGCCGTAGTCGTAATACTTGATCTGACCCTCGAGCCGCTCGCCACTGTCCAGGATCAAGGGTTCGATGGGCTCGACCACGGGGGGCCGTTGATAGCGAACGTATCCCGGCGCGGGATGCTTGAAGCTGGGCTGCTCCAGGGTGCGAGCGCCAAAGATCTGGCGCAGTTCGTCCAGCCGTATTTCTTCGCAAATGTCGAACTGGATAAGGACGAGGACAGAACCGCGCAAGCCCGGCTCGGCCGCCGTCCGCGGCCTGCGCTCGGTCTCGGGAAGATTAAGGATGATTTCGGAATCTAGAGCCATAAAAACCTGCTTCCCAGCCACAGTTAAGAAGGTAGGAGATGCATCAGCTGGTGGTAAGGACTATTGTCCCAGAATCCGGCTGAGTTGGGGAGAGTCCCAAAGGTAAACATTTAAGTAATTGATTATAATGCCTTTACCGCAGAAAAAAGGGGGACCCGAAGGCTGAGGAAGTTCGACTTGGACCTACGCAAGTCCGCGATTTGGAGTGGCGGGTTGAACCTTTGCCCAGGCCTGGGCCGCCGCCACCCGGCGCGAAATGGCGGGATGAGAGTGAAAGAGCCATTCCACCCAACGAGCCGGGGAACGTTCCGCCAGGTTCTGCTCGGCCAGCTTGTTCATGGCGGAGACAAAAGGCTTGACCGAGGGAATAGAGCGGAAGGCATAGCGGTCGGCCTGGCGCTCGTTAAATCGGGAGTACGCATTGAGCAGCGGCAGCACCAGGAATGAGAGCGTGGTGGCCACCAGCATCAACAACGGAAGATTGGCAAAATCGGACAGGGTCTCAAACATGTGCATCCGGTCCACGGCATAGTGCAAGACCCAGTTGGCCGCCCAGAATCCGATAAATGTGGTCCCCGCCTGCACCAGGATGCTCTTGAAGATATGACGGTGTACGTGGTGGCCCAGTTCGTGGGCCAGTACCGCCTCGATCTCATCGGTGGAGTAGTTTGCCAGCAGGGTGTCGGCAAGAATGATGCGGCGGGTGTTGCCCAGCCCGGTGAGGGCCGCGTTTGCCTTCTTGCTCTTCTCCGAGAGCTTCCACTGGTAAACTCCGCGGACCCGGGTGCCGGCACGCTCCCCCAGCTTCACCAGCCGGGTCTTTAATTCCTCATTTTCCAGGGGCGCAAATTTGTAAAAGATTGGAAACAGAACTACTGGAGCCAGCTGGGCGAGCAAGACAAACAGGCCCAGGAATGCCCCCCAGGCAATCAGCCACCAGTGCTGCGGCGCCTGGCGCACGATGAAATACAGCAACTCAGCCACGATGCCCGCCAGAACAAGGCCTACCAGAAAGCCTTTGCCCTCGTCCCAGATCCAGGCGCGCAACCGCATGTTGGAGAGGTGATACCGGTGTTCGAGGCGAAAACTGTAATAGTCCAGGCCCAGTCCGAGCACTTTGGCCAGGACCATAAGCATCAGCAGGTACAGAAACAAGGCCAGGCTGTAGTGCTGAAAGGTAGCTTCATATGCGATGTCGCGGAGAGCGCCGCTCCACCCCGTGGCCAGGAGCGCCACCATCAGGGCCAATCCGAGAACAAAGTCGGCAATGCCAAGCCATCGCCGGATGCGGTTATAACGCCGCGCCTCAGGCGAGTCGGTAAGGACAGGGACGATAGCGGCTGCTGAAACCATCTTTGCCCAATCGATTATCGTATCGCGGAAAACGAAATGCGACACCCGGAAGTCCAATGCTTGTCCGTGTCTTCCGCGTGTTCAACGGGGGGTCCTCACGCCCCTGTGCCCCTGACAAATCTCTCTGCCACGGAAAGAATTTCCGCCACCAGTTCGGGCGACGCCGCCTCGGCATAGACACGCAGCAACGGCTCAGTGCCCGACATTCGAAACAACACCCAGGGCACGGCGCCATTACCGCCTCCGGAGGCGCCGTTGGTCGAGACATCCAGGAAGAACTTTATTCCGTCGAGCCCTTCCTTCTTTTTGATGGAGTAGCGGCCAAGATGGCTGGTCTGCTCCGAGCTCGCCCGCCGAATCGCACTTTGCTTCATCTCTTCCGTGATATGCAGATCGCGGCGCCCGTAGTGATGCGATCCATACTCGCGCTGCAGATCGGCCACCAACTGACCCAGGGGTTTACGCTCCTCGGCCATCACATTGGCCAGCAACAGGCAGTTGAGCGTGCCGTCGCGCTCTGGCAGATAACGCGAATAACCGATTCCGCCGGATTCCTCACCTCCCACCACAATTTCATGTTCCATCATGAGGTCGGCGATGTATTTGAATCCGATGGGACACTCGATCAGCTTGCGCCCATATCTGGCGGCGATGCGGTCTGCCATGCCGGTGGTGTTGAAGGCCCGCACCACGTCCCCGGGCCACTTCTTTCGCTCCAGGGCCCAACGCAAGAGGACGGCGAAACACTTGTGTGAATCTACGAAACTGCCGTCTTCCGCAATGGCGCCGATGCGGTCCGCGTCCCCGTCAACGGCCAGGCCGGCGTGGCACCTTTCTTTCAGCACGGTCTGGCGCAGCATTTCTATGTGGGGTTCGATGGGCTCCGGATTGATTCCGGGAAACAACGGGTTCAGCTCCTGCCGGATAGCGACGTAGTCGATGCCGCGATTCTCGAAAATCTGCGTCAGCACGCCGCGTCCCGAACCGTACATCGAATCCACCGCGAAGCGGAACTTCGCTTTGGCGATGAGATCAAGATCGGCAAAGCGGGAGATAGCCTCCGTGTATGCCGGCTTCAGATCAACCTCTTTGATGGAGGCCGCCTGGCCTTTGGGCATCGCGCCGGCGCCGACTTCTTCCTCAATGACCTTCATAATGGCGGGCGTGGCCGACCCGCCGAATTTGGCCTTGAACTTTACGCCATTCCAGTTCCAGGGATTGTGGCTGGAAGTAACCACCACTCCGCCGGCAGCGCCCTGGCTTTTCACGGCCAGCGAAATCGCCGGCGTCGGGGTGGAATCTGAGGTGATCTGGACTGGAATGCCCGCCCCGGCAAGGACGTCAGCCGCGACCCGGGCCGCGTGTTGCGAGAGGAAACGCGTGTCATAGCCGACGATGACGCCGCGGGCCGCATTTTCATGACGCAGCACGTAGGCCGCAATCCCGCCCGCCACGCGGCGAACGCTCTCAAACGTAAAATCGTCAGCGATAATGCCGCGCCAGCCGTCAGTGCCGAATTTGATGGATCGGTCGTTGGTCATTGGTCGTTGGTCGTTGGCAATTTGTCGGTGTTCGTCAGGTCTCCGGACTTGCCTTGGCCAACGACGAACGACCAACGACTGCCTTTCTACACCAGATTACGCATTTTCTTTTGATCCAGGTACTTCACCACTTTCCCGACCTCCTGGGCCTGATCGCGAGTGGTGATCAGGAGAGCGTCTTCCGTCTCCACGACTACAAGATTGCTCACGCCTAACGCCGCGACGAATTTTCCCGGAGCGTGAATGTAGTTTCCCTGGGCATTGAGGGTAAATGCACCTTCCGCGGCGATCAGGTTGTCATCCTCGGGCTGGCTCCTGGCCGCGCGATGCTCGTGCAGTGCCGTCCAGGAACCGAGATCGTTCCATCCGAACTCGGCAGGAAGGCAAATGATGTTGGAGTTTTGTTCCCCCTTGCTCGACCGGGGTTCGAGCACAGCATAATCGATGCTGATGTTCTCGCACTTGGGATAGAGCCGGGCAAACGTCGCGGCAAACCTGCGCGTGCCGAACGTGGCCGCAATCTGTTGCAGCAGTGCAGCGGTTTTCGGCAGGTGCTCCAGCAGGGCATTGCCCAGGGTACGGGCGCTCCACAAGAACATGCCGCTGTTCCAGAAATAGTTCCCGGCATTCACAAAGTCGGCGGCGCGCGCTGCGTCCGGCTTTTCCGTGAAGCGGCGCACCCGAAGACCGTCACCCTCAAAGGATGAGCCGGCTTCAATGTAGCCATAACCGGTTTCGGCACGGGTGGGACGGATTCCCAGGACCACGATATTTTCTCCTGCAGTCGCGATCTCGATGCCCCTTCTCAGCACCTCGCGATACCGTTTCTCGTCAGCAATGACGTGGTCGGAGGGGAACAGGCCAATCACAGCATCGGGATCGGTATTCAGCAGAATGAATGTCGCCAGGCCAATGGCGGGTGCCGTGTTACGCCCCACCGGTTCGGCCAGGATGTTTTTCGGGCTCAGCCGCGGAATCTGGCGCACGATCTCGCGCCGTAAATGCTGGTTGGTGATGACCCAGAAACGAGCCGGCGAAGCCAGGGGCAGCAGTCGACCAACCGTCTGCTGGATCATGGTCTGCTTGCCGTCGAGCGCCAGCAGCTGCTTGGCACGACGCTGCCGGCTCAGCGGCCAGAAGCGCGTGCCGCGGCCGCCGGCGAGAATTACGGGATGGAAGTTGGTCTTAGCCACAGTTCAAGAATTGAAGATTGGAGATTTTAGATTGCAGATTTCAGATTGGAAATCTCGCATTTTTAATCTTCAATCTAAAATCTCCAATCTGAAATCTCTTTTACAACCTCGTCTCGGGCTCGGCAACCCGCTGGCCGGGCACAAATGCCTTGAGAAACTCGACCGACCACTGCGGGCGCACCTGAAATTCGCCGACCGCCGCGGGCACGACCACAGCATCCCCTCGAGCCAGCGTAACCGGATTCGCCCCTTGAGCCTCAACAATGCCACAGCCTTCCACCGCCACCAGAATCTGCACTGAACGTTTTCCGCTGTCATCCTGCGTCCGGAAGGAATGCGGCTGCTTGAGTTCAAACAGGTCCACCACAAAGTATGGTGACGCGATCAGGGGCGCGCGACGACTGGCGCCGTTCAAATTCGAAGGCGCGGGCCGGACCACTTTGCCTGATCCGACTCTTTCTTTTATCGCAGCCAGTCCTTCTTTCAAATGCAATTCGCGCGGCCGGCCATAATCATAGAGACGATACGTAGTGTCCGACTGCTGCTGGGTTTCGACGATGATCGCTCCCGGGCCCAACGTGTGCACCGTCCCGCCGGCCACATAGATCATTTCGCCGGGATAAACGTTAATCCAGTTCAGCAATTCCTCGGCGCTTTTTTCAGCGATAGCCCGCTCCAATTGCTCGCGCGTGACCCCGGGTCTGAGGCCAAGTCCAATCTGCGCGCCGGGTCTCGCGTGGGCGACGTACCAGCATTCGGTCTTGCCCCAGGGCTGCCCCACGCGCCGGGCGGCTTCATCATCCGGATGCACTTGTACCGAAAGCTTTTCGTGCGGAAACAAAAATTTCAGCAAC
This sequence comes from Terriglobia bacterium, assembly GCA_963758435.1. Lineage (GTDB taxonomy): Bacteria > Acidobacteriota > Terriglobia > Terriglobales > Acidobacteriaceae > JAIQFF01. The sequence goes on from CAVWVN010000006.1 coordinate 113,961, forward strand.
AAAGGGAAGCGGTCCGGATCGGCCGCCGCATCGCCTACCAGTTCGCGGCCATACTCTGAACTTAGCGCCGAAAGCGGCTGTCCGCTGAAAGGGCCGTTGGCCACTTTACAAGCGTCGCCGGTAAGCCAGGCCTCGCCAATCTTTTCGTCGAACCTATGGTTGGGATAGATCGGCGAAAGATCAAGCGTGCCCCAGGGACGCGGGTCGAAGGCGGGCTGCATCGAGAATGGATATAGAGCGCTCACGCAATACGCACATGGAATTACGACTCAGGAGCAAGCCCGAGGATCTTCGCTATAGCGGCCTGCCTACAAGGCTGCCAGGAACTTGCGCATGCGCTCCAGCCCGCGATCCAGTTCGGTGACCGAGGTGGCGTAGGAGACCCGGATATGTTCGCGCGTGCCGAAACCTTCGCCGGGGACCGTAGCCACGTGCGCCTCGCGCAACAGCCTGCCGGCCACATCCGACGCTGATTTGATACCACTCCGCCCGATGAAGGACGAAATGTTGGGATAGGCGTAGAACGCCCCTTCCGGCAGCGTGCACTGCACACCGGGGATAGAGCGCAGTCCGCTGACCACGTGGTCGCGCAGCTTGATGTATTCCAGGCGCATCTCTTCCACGCATTGCTGCGGACCGTTCAGCGCCGCAACCGCGGCCTTCTGCACGATGGACGTCGGGTTTGAAGTAGACTGGCTTTGCAGCTTCTGCATGGCCGCAATCACCGCCGCCGGCCCCAGCGCGTAGCCCAGCCGCCAGCCCGTCATGGCATAAGTCTTTGACAGCGACCCGATGATGAGCATGCGCTCGCGGTACTCGCGCAACGATCCCACGGAGAACTGCTCACCGGTGTAGTTCAGATAGACGTAGCACTCATCGGAGAGCACCCAGATGCCGCGCTCCGCCGCCAGTTGCACGACCGCCTTCAAATCTTTCGGCGACATGACCGCACCCGAAGGGTTCGACGGCGAATTCAGAATGATCATTTTGGTGCGCGGAGTCACCAGGCGCTCGATCATCTCCGCCGTCACTCGGAAACCCTGGCTTTCGTCCGCCTGCAGTAGCACGCAATTTCCACCCGCGTAGCGCACGATGTCCTTGAACGACACCCAGTACGGCACCGGCAGAATGACTTCATCGCCGTGATCGACCAACACCTGAATAGCGTTAAACAAGGCGTGCTTGCCGCCAACTGAGGCCACGGATTCCTCACGCTTGTAGTCAGAGTGGAAATCAGCCGCATGGCGGCGCACGATGGCATCGCGCAATTCCGGCGTCCCGCCCACTGCCGTGTACTTCGAGAAATTATTCTGGATGGCGGCGATGGCGGCATCCTTGACGTGCTGCGGCGTGGAAAAATGCGGTTCGCCGGCGCCGAAGTCCACCACGTCAATGCCCTGCTGGCGCAACTTGTCGGCCTCGGCCACCACCGCCATGGTGGCAGAAGGCTCGATGCGGTTGATTCGCTCCGTAAGCTTGAGTGCCGGTACTGCTTCCGTAACTGGAGTCATGCTCGTTTTCCTGTTTTCATTTTTCGTGCGTCTTGCAGCTTGATTGCCGGATCGAGCTTTTCCCGCAGCCGACGTTCCACCATTTCCGGCACCAGATCCCGGATCGATCCGCCCAGTTTTGCCACCTCGCGCACCAGCCGGGAGCTCAGATAAGAGTACTGTTCCGCCGGCATCATAAATACGGTTTCCAGCTCGGGCTGCAGCTTGCGGTTCATCATGGCCATCTGCAGCTCGTATTCATAATCGCTGAGGGCGCGGATCCCGCGCAACACCGCGCCGGCTTTTACCCGGGCCGCATAGTCCACCGTCAGTCCGTCGAAGACGTCTACCTGAACGTTCTTGAAATCGGCAGTCAAAGCCTCCAGCATGGCTCGGCGCTCGCCCAGACTGAAAAGCGGGTTCTTTTCCGGATTGCGCAAGATGGCCACGATCAGCTCGTCGAAAATCTTGCTGCCCCGTTCAATCAAATCCAGGTGCCCGTTGGTCGGCGGATCAAACGAGCCGGGATAGATGGCAATGACTTTCTTCAAGAAGTCCTCATTTTCCTGACGGACAACAGGCAGGCTAGGGTTAAAGAAGATTCTATGCGGCTGGGCGCAAAGATGGCAATTTTTAAGGGCGAGGGAAGACGGCTTCAAGTTGTTCCGTCTCGTCTTTCCGAGGGGTTTCGCGTCGATGTTACCGAAGCATCTAATCGAAATTACTCTCGCAGCCCTGCGTTTGCAGCTCTTGGCGATGTCACCGAACGGCGACATATGATATTGTCGCCGATCGACGACTTACTCGTTGTCGCCGATCACTGACTTTGTTAATATGTCGTCGTACGTTGACATGTAAGGGGAGGGGCGAACATGCGCATACGAACACCAGCCGATCTCGGAGCCCTGATTCGCGACCGCCGAACCAAGCTCCGTCTTGACCAGAAATCCCTAGCCGCCAAAGTGGGTGTCAGCCGACAGTGGATTGTAGAAGCGGAGAAGGGAAAGCCAAGGGCCGAAATCGGCCTAATTCTGCGCACCATTGACAGTCTTGGAATCCAGTTGGCGGCGGACGATCCCGGAAGAACAAAGGAGAGGAGCGGACCACCACCAATCGATATCGATTCCATTGTTGCGGCCGCGAGAGAGAAAAGAAAATGAAGGGAGAACTAATCGCGTTGCTTGACGGGCAGGAAGCAGGACGGGTCGCGCGCGAAACAAGCGGAAGGCTCTACCTCATCTACAACGACGAGTGGCGCACCTCCGAAAACGCTTATCCTCTTTCGATTTCCATGCCCATCGCCCTGGCAAGTCACGGCCATGCCAAGATCGACCCGTTCCTCTGGGGATTGCTTCCTGATAACGAAATGGTATTGGATCGCTGGGCGCAAAAATTCCACGTCTCGGCGAGGAATGCCTTTAGCTTGATCGCCGCGGTTGGCGAGGATTGCCCCGGAGCGGTTCAGTTCGTCCGGCCGGCGCGCATTGAGGTAATCCTGGGTCAGACGCTACCGGAGATCGAATGGCTCGATGAAGCTGCAATCGCGTTGCGCCTTCGCACCCTGCGCGCAGACCACTCCGCATGGCGCATTCCGCGAGATACCGGTCAGTTCAGCCTTGCCGGGGCGCAACCGAAGACTGCACTTCTCCTCGAGAACGGTAGATGGGGAGTGCCCTCTGGCCGAATTCCAACCACCCATATTCTCAAGCCGCCATCCGGCGATCTCGACGGGCACGCCGAGAACGAACATTTCTGTCTCGAACTAGCGCGTGCCCTCGGGTTTCCGGTTGCCTCCTCCAGAATTATGCATTTTCAGGACGAGGTCGCCATCGTCGTAGAACGTTACGACCGAGTCCACACAGACACCGGTCTACGGCGCGCTCATCAGGAAGATATGTGCCAGGCGCTAGCCATTCCGCCCACGCGCAAATATGAAAATGCAGGTGGACCTGGCATCCACGACATCGTCGAACTCCTAAGAACTTACTCCAGCCACCCAGCTGAAGACATTCGTACTTTTCTCGATTCAATCGCCTACAATTGGCTGATTGTCGGGACGGACGCCCATGCCAAGAATTACTCTCTGCTCATCGGTGCTGGGGGCCGTCTCCGTCTCGCGCCCCTCTACGATGTGGCGAGTGTTCTTCCCTATCCCGACATCAACATTCATCGCGTGAGGTTCTCAATGAAACTCGGCGGAGAATACCGCTTCCGCAATATCCATCTTCGTCATTGGCAGAAGCTTGCCGAAGAGTTGGGACTTGATCCTGAAGAACTCGTTTATCGCGTGGATGAAATTGCAAGGCAGACGGTCGACTTTGTCCCGGATGTCAGACGTCGCGTGACGGAGGAAGGACTTCCTCATCCAATCATTGCCCGTCTAGCCGACGCGCTGGTCGCGCGCGCGGCGGCGTGCCGGGCTATTCTGCGCTAGCCCCTCGGGCTCTTCTAGCGTCTCGCCGCCGGCACCTTGGCAGCCTCGGGGACAGCACTGGGCATGGTGGTGACGCGAGCGCCCGTTCCCTGGGCAGCGCTTGGAGCCGCGGCCGCTGCCTGGGCCGCGGCGACAGGTTGGGCTGTTGGCGTAGTCAATCCCAGATGCTTGCGCACTTCAGCTTCCAGCTTGACGAAGGTGTCAGCATTGTCTTTGAGAAACTGACGCGCGTTCTCGCGGCCCTGGCCGATGCGCTCGCCCTTGTAGCTGTACCAGGCGCCGGATTTTTCCAGCAGGTTGTTGTTTACCGCCAGGTCGAGCAGATCGCCTTCGCGCGAAATGCCTTCGCCGTACATGATGTCGAACTCCGCTTCGCGGAAGGGCGCGGCGACTTTGTTCTTCACCACTTTCACCTTGGTACGCGAGCCCGTGACCACGTCACCTTCTTTAATGGCAGCGATGCGGCGGATATCCACCCGCACCGAAGAATAAAATTTCAGGGCGCGCCCGCCGGTGGTGGTTTCCGGATTGCCGAACATCACGCCGATCTTCTCGCGGATCTGGTTGATGAAGATCAGGCAGGTGCGCGACTTCGAAACCGTCCCCGTCAATTTACGCAGCGCCTGCGACATCAGCCGCGCCTGCAAGCCCATATGGCTGTCGCCCATTTCGCCGTCGAGTTCGGCCTTGGGGACAAGCGCGGCCACCGAATCCACTACCAGCACATCGATTGCGCCGGAGCGCACCAGCGCTTCAGTGATCTCGAGCGCCTGTTCTCCGTAGTCGGGCTGGGAAACCAGCAGGTTGTCCACATCCACGCCCAGTTTTTTGGCGTAGCCGGGATCAAGTGCGTGCTCGGCATCGACAAACGCCGCCATGCCGCCTGTCTTCTGCGCTTGAGCGACGACCTGCAACGCGATAGTGGTCTTGCCGGAAGATTCTGGTCCGAAGATTTCGACGACGCGCCCGCGGGGAAAGCCGCCCACGCCCAGCGCCGCGTCGAAAGAAATTGCGCCCGTAGGAATCACGGCGATGGGGACGATGGCCTCCTTCGAGCCCAGCCGCATGATGGAGCCCTTGCCGAACTGCTTTTCGATTTGCGCGAACGCCAGATCAATCGCCTTTGTCCGTTCGTCAGCCATAAAAATGCGGCTCCTTTTGAGTTATGAAGAATGTAGAAGGTGTCGAAGGGCGAATTATACACCGGACGCGAAGCGAAGAAAAGGCGAATTCGTATGCCCCTCGGTGGAAAAGTCCCAAAAGAGAACCCAGTGGAGGTTGGCGTACATGCGTGATTTCGACAGCAAAATATGAAATCGTCCCCAGCACCGACCTCAATCACAATATTGTAGAATTTGCGGGAGGCTGTATGCTCCTGCGCGTTCTATTTCTGGTCTGTCTGATTGCCACCTCACTGGGCCAGGAATCGGGATATGCAAATCCCCCCGCACCAGTTACCAGGCCGCCAGGGGTGGCGTCCAAAGCGGGCATCGTTTACGTGGTAGGCGACGTACACAGACCCATGGGCGTGGTTTTAAAGGACAGCGGTCCCATCACGGTGCTGGAGGCATTGGCGGCCGCGGATGGGCCGAATCCGACCGCTGGCCTGCACCATGCCAGGATCATCCGTAAAGGCCAATATGGCCATGTTGAGGTTCCGCTAGACATTGAGAAGATCCTGCAGGCCAAGGCTGAGGACGTGACTTTGCAACCTGATGACATCCTGTTTATCCCACACGGTACCGGCAAGAGCGCCGGCAAACAGCAAAAAGAAGACTTCTACGACATTCCCCCATTTGACCCTCTGCAAGGCCCTGCTTCGATCTACCCCCGATAAACGGGTTCTGAACGTAATATTCCCGCACTGAACACTCAAACTGATCTACCTAGCTCCGGTTTCTTCCGGTTCCCGCCAGCCAGCGGAAGAACATGTTGACCAGGGCCAACACGATTGCTCCCACGAAGGCGGCACCGAAAGTATCTACATGGAAGCCGGGAACCACCGCCGAAGCGAGCTCTATCATGGCCGCATTGATCACCAGCCAGAATAGTCCCAGAGTGAGCAGGACCAGAGGGAAGGTAACGATCTTCAGGAAGACTCCCAGGGTTGCGTTGACGAAGCCGATCACCAGCGCGGCAATCAGCGCCGCCAGCGGCCCGCTCACGTGAAAACCCGGCACCAGCCGGGCGACAATCCAGACCGCCAGGGCACTCAAGGCCCAGTTCAGGAGATGTTTCATGGCACTCTCCGAAAACAACGTGACTATAGACCGCCTGCCGGGGGCGCGCAACTGGCCTTGCGGGCTGGGGTGGAGCGGGCCGTGGCCCCGCAATGGCGCCACTTCTCGTTGCTCTCCTGAGCGGAGTCGAAGGACCTCTATCCTCAAGTGCGCGCCAATCCAGACGATGACAGCCCGACTGAAGTCGGGCCCTTCCCGAAGCCTGCTTGAAATAGCGTCTTCCGCAGCCCCACAAACTTGAGCTCTTCGCGCGCATGCAGGCTAGAGCTGCTGCTTGCGGCGAAACAGGACAGCGCCCAGAGCGCCTCCCAATCCGGAAAAAATTACAAACGCCACCAGAGTGACGATCAGGGCCATGGTCAGAAGCAGCACAATACCGGGAGGAGTTTTGAGAAATTCCACCGCTTGTTGAGATTGCGGGCCGGGATTGCGGGCTGCGGCTTGTTCGATTCCGGCCATCAGATCTTCGCGGACGCTATCCCAGCTGTGGGACAGTATGGTGTAGGCCGCGAGGACGAGGGCGAGAATACCGCTGGCCACAACTCCGGTCACCATGCCGAGGCGGGCTCCGATCCCGGCAGTGATGGGTGCGGTCGGGATGCGGCGGCGGTAAAAGACCACCGACAGGCTGCCGCCGATCAGAACCCCCAGTCCAAGGCCGGCAAAAGGGGTAAGCATGAGCACGGCCGCGATCAGACCGGCCAAGGCAGTGGCGGGCCAGGCCTGCGACCATTCAATACGAGTGGCCAGCGACGAGCGGAAATAAGCTGGCAAAGGCGGAACGCCGGATTCAGAGAAGGACCCGGAAGGCGTTGTCGTTTCCGCCACCGCAACCCGAATTTGCGGCGCATTGCACTGCGGGCAGAAGGCGGTGCCCTGTTCCACAGCAGCGCCACAGCGATGACAGGGATACTCCACTGAGTTTCAAGTTACAGCACGGCAGCAAGCAGAGGCAAGGCAGGGTGATTGCGGATTTCAGATTGTAGATCTCAGATTGCAGACCGCAATCTAAATCCGGCAATCTGAAATCTGAAATCTGAAATCCCTCAGCCTCAGATGGTGTCCTTGCCACCGCGCATCTGAACATAGACCAGGCCGAAATCCGAGCCTTTGCCATCGTCACCGGGCTTGATGGAGGCGATGCGCTGGTTCTGCTCTGTACCGACTTTCAGTTCCACCGTCTTCCCGTTCTGGTCTCCTTCGCACTTCAGCCGTTCGGAATGCCCGGCGTGATCGTCGGGGTTCATCGTGGCGCCAACGTGATTGCTGTTGTTATGGCATTCCAGCACCTCACCGTATTTCTTGAGCTGGTCCTTATAGTAAGCGATGATCTTTTCGGGCGGATCATCGGACAGGTATTCAATGGCCACCACCTTCAGCCCGAAGAGACCACTGGAAATATTGACGTGGGCGTTGTTTTCATGGCCGTCATCGCCTTGCTCTTTGCGGCGCGCGCCGGGATAAACCGGGAGTCCGATGTCGCGTACGTCCGCATCCTTGGAGACGTGGAGTGCGCCCACCGGGGTCTCGATATCCACTTTCTTCTCCTGCCCCTCGCCGTTTTTCTTCACGTTGACACTGCAGCCGGGCAGGGCCAGCAGGGCGCCGAGAGCCAAAACCAGAACGAAGGCCGGGCGTGAACTACCGTTGAGCCGCTTGAGTATGCGCATGTTGCGGTCCCTCCTCTGCGATTTGTGCCGGGCGCTCCATGCCGGCCCCGCGTTGAGCGATGTTGGGAATGCTGACCGGCAAGTGGCCATGAATGGCGATCTCGCCGAAAAGAGCTTTCACCGCGCTGATTTCGGAGATGCCGGCATTCGAAAAAGTGCAAAGATAATTCTGAACCGCGGGGAAATCCTGTGCTACATACGGATTCCCCATGGCAACGACCGCGGTTTTCGCGGCGGCATGATCCAGAATCGCCTGCAGCAGCGTGGCGCTGGCGTCGTTCAGCGAAACCGAGTTGGTCAAAACCTTCACCCCTTGGACCGCCTTGCCTGCGGTCGGTACCACGTAAACCGCCGCGATCACTGACTCCGCCTGGTCTACGGCTTTCAGTATTTCCTCCGACATAGCAGTTGCAATGCGTGGATCCACATAAATCACGTTGGCATCGGGCACGCGGGCCTTGATTGCCCGCTCCAGGGCCCGGCCGGCTTCGGTACGCACATCTTCAGAGAGCACCACGGCCACCACCCGGTTGTGCACTTCTATCACCTGTTGATACGGAAGCCCGTTCTTAACAGTTCCAGATTGTTTTAAGGGCAGGAGTTTGCCGTTGTCGCGAACCAGGGTGATGGCGTCGTCGGCAATCAGCTGGCCCAGGGCCAGGTTCTCAGGTTTGCCCACGATCTCAGGCAAAGCATTCACATCCACCAGGCGGGCCTTGTTCAGTCCCAGCGCGGCTTTTGCCTTCAACAGCTTGAGGACTGAGGCGTCGAGTCGGGCGGAGGGAATCTCTCCACTGCGAGCGGCCTCGAGCACGGCGTTGTACGAAGCCCCCAGGTCAGCGGGAATGAGCAGCAGATCGCTGCCGGCTTTGAAGGCGTCCACGGCGGCGCGGCCGATGTTGGCGGAGTAGAGACGGGTCAGGCCAGCCATATCCAGCGCGTCGGTCACGACGATTCCCTGAAATCCGAGCTCATGTTTCAGCAGGTCGGAGACGATGGCGGGAGAAGTTGTGGCCACACGATCGGGGTCGGGTTCGAGCGCCGGGACCGTGACGTGCGCCACCATGACAGAATCGACACCGGCTGCGATGGCCTGGCGGAAAGGCGCCAGTTCCACGGAGTTCAAGCGCTTCCGGTCTCCGGTTACCTGGGCCACGCTGAGATGGGAATCGGTCGCGGTGTCGCCGTGGCCGGGAAAATGCTTGGCTGTGGTCATCATCCCACCGGCGCGAGCTCCCCGGATGTACGCGGCCACGAGGTCTCCAACCTGCTCGGGATCCTCTCCGAAAGAACGGGTGTTGATAATCGGGTTTGCCGGATTAGAGTTGACGTCGGCGTCGGGAAAGAAATTCCAGTGCACCCCGACGGCGCGCGACTCCTCGGCCGTGATGCGGCCGAAGGCCTTGGCGTAATCTTCCTTTCCAGCCGCCCCGAAGGCCATAGCGTGCGGAAACGGGGTTGCGCCGCTAAGACGCATGGTGACCCCGCGCTCAAAATCTGCGGCGAAGAGCAGTGGCAGTTTGGAGTCTTGCTGTAGCCGATTGAGCAGTTCGGCGGCCTCATAGGGCTCGCTGCGATAGAGAAATGGAGGTTCCCACGGCACCGTCATGGCGAACGAGCCGACGTGATATTTGCTCATGGTGTCGCGCAGATGCAGATACTCGGGACTGTTTACGTTGAGAAACTCCGCCCGCACCCAGACCATGAAGAGTTGGCCGACCTTTTCCTCCAAAGAAAGCTTCTTGAGGGTTTTCTGTGCCCACTTTTCGCCGCCATGGTCGAGATAAATGGGTCCGGGGTGCTGAAATTTCTCTTTGGCCAGACCGGGCACGCTGGCCGACACAAGCAGGAAGAAGACAGCCAGATTTCGAATCATCAAAAAACGATAGCACGGAGTAGTGTGGGTCGGACACTCCTGTCCGACGCCTTTGATTTTGACGTTGAGGTTGATATTGACTTGAACGCGAGAAGAAAGACCGGGCAACCTGCGGCCGGCTTTCCGAGAGCCAAGCCCTAACTCAAAGTCCAAATCAAGAGCGTCGGACAGGAGTGTCCGACCCACACCCAGCTAGTTGTTCTGGGACCGCTGCTTGGCGAACTCTTCAACCCGCTGGCGCACGCTGAGCACGTGCCTCTGCAGATGAAGCCTGCTACCCTCTTCGAGGATGGGAACCAGCTTGTCGAATTCCGGTCCGGAGTGTGAACCGGTGATCACGATGCGTATGGGGTGAAACAATTCTTTTCCCTTTGCTCCTGTCTCAGCTTTTACTTCATTGACCAGCTGCTTGAATCCTTCCGGCGTGAGCTGTGCCGAGGCGGCGGATTCGTCTTCCAGAATCTTGACTGTGAATCTCCCCAGGACAGCGTCGGTGTTGGCCCAGCCAAGCACCTCCGCATTGTCGGGCGCGGCCAGCGCGGCTTGGGCATCGTAGTTGAAAATCAGTGCCGCACGGTCGGGCAGCTGCTCCATGCGGTCAACCGAGGGCGCCAATAACTCCGTGACCCGGGTGAGCCAGACCTGTATCTCCTGATCAAGCGCAATGACTGGGAAGCTCTCCGCACTCAACCACTTCGCATCTTTCAATTCGATGTAGCCTGCCTTGGAGAGGAACCACGCGCCCAGCGCGACCAGATTTCCCACGGGCCAGCTCTTGATGTAGTGCCGGTTCAGCCAGTACAGCTTCTCCATGTCGAACATGGCCGCGGCGGGCGTCACGCGTTCGAGCGAAAACTCCTTCTTCAGCTCCTCGGGGCTGAAGATTTCACGGGTGCCGCCAGTGGGCGCCCATCCCAGCAGCGCTAGATAATTTACCAACGCTTCGGGCAGCACACCCATGTCGCGGAAATTGGCAATCGAAGTCGCGCCGTGTCGCTTGGAGAGCCGCTCGCGGTCGCTGCCCAAAATCGTTGAAAGGTGGGCGAACTCGGGAACGGGCCAGCCCAGGGCTTCGTACAGGGCAACCTGTTTTGGCGTGTTCGAGAGATGATCATCGCCGCGGATCACGTGTGTGATCTTCATCAGCGCGTCATCGATTACTACCACGTAGTTGTACACCGGCATCCCATTCGAGCGCAGGATGATGGGATCGCTCACCACTTCGTTCGAGAATTCGACGCTGCCATGCACAATGTCGTGAAAGCGGATGGGATGTCCGGGAATTCTCAGCCGGATGGCGCAGGACTCTCCTGAAATTCGCCTTTTCCCGGCTTCGGCCGGATCGATAGCATGGCATTTGCCGGAATAGATGGGCTGACGATGCTCGGCCTGGGCGCGTTCACGCTCTCTTTGCAGATCTTCTTCGCTGCAAAAGCAGAGGTAGGCCTTGCCTTCGGCTACCAGGCGCTCGGCGTGTTCGCGGTAAATCTCCAGACGCTCGGACTGGCGATAGGGAGCGTACGGTCCGCCCAGGTCGGGCCCTTCGTCCCAGTCGAGGCCGAGCCACTTGAGGTCGGCGATGAGCTGATCTTCGAACCGGGCCTCGCTGCGTTCGACGTCCGTGTCCTCGATGCGCAGTACCATGGTGCCGCCCTTCTTTCGCGCGAAAAGCCAGTTGAACAGCGCGGTACGCGCATTGCCAACATGGAGATGTCCGGTGGGAGAGGGCGCGAAACGTACGCGGACGGGAGCAGTCGGAGTCACCAAAAGATGTTAGCAGACAAAACGGCCCAGGTAGGGGCGCGTGCTCTCACCCGCCCAGCGGAGGTTTTGTGTAGCGCCGGCGGAATACATTCATGAGAGGCGCTGTGATCAGCCACGCGGGCGGGGCGCCCGCGCCACATAAACTAGCCGAGCTGCGCTCGGCCTGGACGGGTCGGAGACCCGTCCCCACACAATCCCGTTAGCGAAAAGGGCGGCGGCACTATCTGTTCCTGGGCGCCATATAGGTTCGTGTAATGCGATCATGCCAGCAGAGCCGGTCTTCGTCGAGGAAACACCAGGCGTAGCCCAGGCCGAGCGACAGTCCGGAAAGGATCGACGTCAGTGCGCGCCAGCGGCGGAGCCGCAAGGGGACTGGGCTGCCGTCAAAGCGGTGCAACTCAAGTCTGGCCAGCTTCAGGCCGGGCGTGGTGCCGCTGTAAACCAGCAGCAGGTATTGATAGGCGGACCACATCAGCCCGATGAGGAGGGTGCCGGTTCCAGCTACCTTTGCCAGCGGCGGCAGCTCAGCTGTGAAACGAAAAAAAATGTATGCAAAAGCCGCGAAGGCTGAGGTCACCAGAGTGGCATCGATAGCGGAAGCGGCGAGGCGTCGCCCCATGGGTGCTGCCTGCAGCGGAATTTCGAATCCCGGCCGCCTTTCATTCGGCGGCTCTTCGACCGGTTCGATCAGAAAGCCGCCGAGGGCCGGGGGCGGGGGCACCAACTCCGGGGCCTCAATGATTCTGGGGCGGTCCAGCACCGGTTCTGCCAGTTCGTCAAACGCCCGCGGTGCCGGACTGTAGCTGGCAAACTCAATGACCTTGGCCGTGGTCTCCGTAATGGCGGGCATGATCCGCGGATAGTTTGCCGGCTCAGCTAGGGTGATACGGGGAGCCGCGGCGGATGGCACATAGTCTACGCTCTGGCGCAGGGCGGGGACGGTGGGCGAGTGGGGCGCCTCAGCAGGAGCGTCGAGGCTCGGCTCCGTTTCGAACTTCAATTGCAGTGAAGGATAACGCGGCTCTCGCGCGCGCCGGCGAGCACGGTAATGACTTAATCGCGCTGCCACCTCGCGCCGCCAGGCATCGGGATCCTGCGCCTGCTCCGTTTCGGCTTGCGCAGCAGCCGGCATTGCAGCCTCCGCAACTTCTGCGCTGGTTTCTATCGCAGGAAGGAGTTTCCCGGGTTCTCTGCCGCTGGTTTCTTTAGGCGGATCATCTTCCACGATAAACCTGGGTTGAGAGCGGGAAACATTTGGCTCGAGGCTGGCAGCAAATTGCTGCTCGCTGGCATCGTACGCTTCAGGATCAATCAGAATCTCTGAACGGTTGTCGCTTGCGTCCGCCGGAACATCGGGTTCGAATCTTGGTTTCATGAAGCAATGATCGGGTCCCGGTGAAACTCCAGCAGCAAAACGACTGCGATGCGGCAAGAGATGAACTAGTCCCACAAGAAGAAAGCCATACTAAAAATATTTGCGCGGACGGCCCGGGTTTTGTTCCGTGCTGGGGCCCGAACTCTGTCCTGAACTTTGCGAGCGGGCTGGAGCCGTGCTAACGTCACCATACCCCAGCGTGGATTTCCCTCACCAGGGGTTTCGTCCGCTTGCGATGACATCCCGCACTCGATTCCTTATCACGGCGGCGTTGGTTTGTCATCTGCTACTCGCTCCGCCCATAGTAACCAGCCAGTTGCTTTCCGCGTCGGGGAAGGCGAAAGAAGAATCTTCGCCGCCGTCTGCGCCGTCCTCCGTGAGAGAGCAGGACGTTACCATCCGGGCTTTGCAGCAGGAAAAAGACGGCGTTGTGTTCAAGCTGCGAGGGCAGGCGGAAATCCATTACGGCACATACATTCTTTATGCCGATTCGGTCGATTACAACTCGAGTACGGGAGAAGCGATCGCGGATGGTCACGTGGTGCTCGATGGCGGGCCCAACGACGAGCACGTTGAGGCCACTCATGCCACCTACAACGTTCGCGCTGAATCCGGGCATTTTGAACATGTAGCGGGAACGACGGGCATGCGGTTGCGGGGGAAGCGGATGACTTTGACCACCACCAATCCCTTTGCCTTTTCCGGTGAAGTGGTGGAGAAGACTGGTCCCGACCACTATGTGGTTTACGACGGGACCATCACCACCTGCGAGCTGCCACGCCCCAAGTGGGAGTTCAACGCGCACAAGATTATTGTGGAAGTTGGCGGTAATGCCACCATCTATCACAGTACTTTCCGCATTGAGGGCGTCCCGGTCTTTTATTTTCCCTTCGCCACCCACCCGGTGGAACGGGAGCCCAGGCAGACCGGATTTCTCATCCCTAACATCGGAAGGTCTTCGATCAAGGGGACAATCTTCGGAGATTCCATCTTCTGGGCCATCAATCGCAGCATGGACCTCACTGCGGGAGCCGAATATTTCACCCGGCGGGGGTGGGCGCCGCAGATTGAGTTTCGCGCCCGGCCCAGTGAGAAATCCTTTGTGTACCTGAACTATTTTGGGGTCTTCGACCGCGGCATCGGAACTCCACCGGTGGACCAGGGAGGACACGAGGTGAAGCTAAGCGCGGAAGATAGCTTTGGGGACAACTTCCGGGGCGTGGCCAGCATCGATTATCTGAGCTCCTTCGTCTTTCGTCTCGCCTTTAACGACGTTTTCAGCCAGGCGGTGAACTCGGAGGTGAAATCGGAGGCCTTTCTCTCCAACGCCACGCGCGGATTTTTTTATAACGGTTCCACGCAGCGCTATCAGAACTTTGAGAGCACCACTCCGGGCGACGTCATCACCATTCTGCATGCTCCCAGCTTTGAGTCTTCCAGTGTGGATCACGCCCTCGGACGTTCGCCGTTTTACTGGTCGTACGAAGCTGCCGCTGAAGGACTTTCCCGAAGCGAACCCTCGTTTCGGACCGCACCGCTGGTCGGACGCTTTGATCTTCGTCCGACGCTCTCTCTTCCGCTGGTGCTGCACGGCTGGTCGGTGCGTCCGGAGCTGTCTCTGCGCGAAACTTTCTACACCCAGCAACTCGTCCCCAGCAGCGGTGGAGTGGGTGTGGCGCAGAGCGACGTCATCAACCGCAGGGCGGTAGAGGGATCGGTGGAAATTCGTCCGCCTGCCCTGGAGCGGGTTTACGACCGCGAGTTCTGGGGACGCAAGTGGAAGCACGTCATCGAGCCGCGCGCCATTTATCGCTACGTCACCGGAGTCGATAATTTCTCCCGGATTCTGCGTTTTGACGAAACCGATATCCTGAGCAACACCAGTGAAGTCGAATATGCAGTGGTCAACCGGCTCTACGCCAAGCGTACTTCACGGAAACCGGAAAATTGCGACGCCACCGGCATGGCGTCTCTTATCATCGGCCACCCCGCGGCGGAGAGTCCGGTTCCATGGGAGCGGCAACCGGATCGCGGAGGAATTCCCTGTCAGGCCGAACCCCAGGTGCGGGAAGTCGTCACCTGGGAACTGGGCCAGAAATACTTTCTTGATCCCACCTTCGGCGGGGCCCTGGTGCCGGGGCAGAGGAATGTGTTCACCACCACCGCGGACTTTACCGGTATTGCTTTCCTGACCGAGGCCCGGCGACTCTCGCCCCTGATTTCACGGCTCAAATTCGCGGCCACCAGCCGGACCGAAGCGGAATGGGACATCGACTACGACTTCAAGCAAAGCCGGATCAATGCCAGCACCGCGTTTTTGAATTATCGTATCGGTCCGTATACCATCGGCGGCGGAGATGCCTATCTCCGGGCGCCCAGCGATACGCCGAACTCTACCGGACAGCAGGTTTTCAATCAGTTCCGGATTTTGTTTGGCTATGGACAGCCCAACAAGCGGGGATTCAGTGGAGCGAGCAACCTGGGCTTCGACGCCAACCTGGGCTTTTTGCAGTATGCAGCGGTGCAGGCTGCCTACAACTGGGATTGCTGTGGCTTGAGCGTCGAGTATCGCCGTTTTGCCTTAGGGTCGGTCCGTAACGAAAACCAGTTCCGCTTTAATTTCGCGCTGGCCAACGTCGGCTCCTTCGGAAATCTCAGGAGGCAGGAAAAACTGTTCTGAGGTATGGCCACGTAGGGACAGCCGCCCTCGGCTGTCCGGCGGAGCGAAGCTCCGCTGTCCCAACAAAACCCGTCGAGCTGCGCTCGACCGGACAGCCGAGGCGGCTGTCCCCACGTGGACTATGGCACGGTGACCGTGACGGTCGCTGTGGTGCGTCCGTACTGGTTGGTGGCGTACATCTTGTAGGTGGTGGTCTGGCCCGGCTGGACGATTACGCTGGTTCCCCGCACCGCTCCGGCTTGCGGCGAGACGATGACGTAAGCGGCATTGCTGACATCCCAGGACAAAGTAACGTTGCCGCCCGCACTCACGCTGTTGGGTGTTGCCGTGAAGCTGTTGATGCTCGGGGCCGCGCCCTGCGGCACATTGGAAGCAGTGTAAACCGTATCCATCTTTACGATTTCAAAAGCAGAAGCCGGGACCTGCCCGAGGTCGTGCAGAGCGTCGTTGTCCCAGCGGCTGTCGGGCGCCCCGCTGATATACATGGAGCTGCCATTGTCAGCCATGATCAGACCGTATTTCTTCATGGCGGACAGGATGACCTGCACCTGGGAAGTAAATCCGGAGATGTCGTAGTTGGCTTTCAGACGCATCCGCATGCCCATGGGGGGCGCGTTCGCGCTGGTTGAGTTGGCCGCCCAGTGCGTCGCGGGCAGCACCGCCGCGGCACGGCTATCTTGCAAGGTGACGCGAATGGCGTGCTGAATCTGCCCGGCGGCCACTTCGTCGTAACGCACCAGGCCGGGAAAAATCGGCAGGCCGGCGGCGTCCGCCGACGTCCAGGTCCAGGGACGTTGCGTGTTGCCGTCGCTCAGCAGGTCCCAGACTGCCGCCGAAGCGGCACTCCAACTCCCGTTGCCGTTCGGAACAGCGCTGAATAATTCGTAGAGAAAGCAATTGCTGTTATCGAGTACCAGCACGTGGCGATCGCCATTGCCCGGATTGGGATCGCCCTCGATCGGCGCATTTCCGGGCACCGGCATCGGCCCGGGATCGCTCTCGGAACCATAAGCGGTGAAAGTGATGCCGGCCGGTGCCTGCGATCCACCCACCACCGAATACGGGATGCCGATATTGGAGCCCTGGTATTGTCCCGAGCCAAAATCGGCGTGCATGCCGACCGTCGGCCCGATGAAATTGATGATGGCATCCGAGTTCGGATCGACCGCTGCGCTGGAAATATCCTTGTTCCAGAGGCTGTCGCTGCTGAACGGACGGAAGCCGTTGAGGCTGGCGCCCTGTCCTGCGCTCATCGCGCTGCAGGCGCTCTGATTGTTGCCCCCACCTCCGGATCCGCTACCGCCACCCGAGCCACTGCCGCTGCCGGAGCCTCCGGTGCCGATGGTCGAACCGTTCAGACCCCCGCCACAATTGGCACAGGCGAGCGCCAAGGCCAGCACGCCAGCGGCGGCCAGCAGCTTCCTCCAGGAACATTTCATCCCTCTATTGTCACAGGAAATGCGCCTTAACCCACGTGATGGCAGGTCATGCCCTGCTGGATATCTGGACATGTACTCCCAGCATCTGGCCAACGCAAACCGCGTAGGGGCGGGCGCCCTCGCCCGCCCAGCCGGGCAAAGCCCGGCTGGTTTTGGTTGAGCACAGAAAAAAACTTGGCCGAACACAGAAAAACCTTGGCGGGCTTCGCTCGCCTGCCCGGACCATGGTGTCCGGGCCTACGTGGGTGCAGCTTGTTCAGCCCGTCCAGCGCGGCGACTTTATAGTCCTCTGCCAGCGTGGATAGTTGAACCCGATCAGCCGGCCGCCCACTCTCGCCCCGACCCTACGGAACGAAGGCACAAGTGTGGAATTTGTTTGAATACTCCGGCTGAATTTCGTAGCTAGTGCCGTTGAGCGTGACCGGGTTGTACCCGAAGAACGGATCTTCGCAGATGTCGCCGATTTCTTCGCCAAACTCAACCAGTGAATTTAAGGCAAGCCATCCGAAGTTTCCGTTGAACAGATCGTCAAAGGTGGCCGGCGGATCCGGGTCGGTGATGGTCTCGAAGGTCTCGTGGGAGAGAACATTGGCGGTCGAATCGACCAGCGCGCCGTTTGGGCTGGGGGTGGCGACGGAGCATCCATCGACGTTTTGAAAGGGTTCGACGGTGAGCAGCACGTGCCCGATATCGCTGAAGGTCACGCTGCCATGATAACCGCAGAACGCGAACGAAGACGGATTGTCGGGCGAATAGCAGATGTTGGTCTGGTCGAAGCAGGTATCGACGCCGCTGGGAAGAAATAGATGGTAGATGTGGCCGTAGCCGGTCTTCCCGAGCTTGGCCGCCGCCGCATGCACGATCGCGAGAATGTCATTCTGGCCCAGCGTGTTGGTGAAAAGAGATGCGCTGGCGGAGACGTTTGTGCCCACGGTATATCGCCCATTGCCGGTCGCACCAACGTAGCGATCGGCCACGTGGATGAAGGTGCTTTGCCCAAGGTCATTGAGAAACGCGCTCGGCTTTCCCCAGCAGGACTCAGCACAGTTGAAATCAATGTCGTGAAATACCGCCTTCTTGATCACCGGACCGCTGCCACGGGTCAGGTCTGCCGGATAGAACCCGCCAGAAGAAGCGCTGGGTGCGGAAGTCCGGGGGGAGAGCTTCGTGCTCCGGGCATTTCGAGCCGCACTTCCGGCCACGGTCCTTGCCGGAAGGATGTGATAGCGGAAGTTTGATGTGGCGTAGGTGCCCGCGGCTCGATTTTCAGCGCCAACCTGCACCGATACCGATTGGTCCTGCGCCAGCGTAGTTCCCACCATTAAAAATGATAAGCAAATCAGCGATGTGAACAGGGTCAAAGAGAATTGCGATGGTTGTGTTTTGTGTGATTCGGCCTTGGCGCTCTTCATGACGAAAATCTCCTTGCTCGTCAAGGGGTTCAATTTGACAACATCCCCATCCACCCACGACCGGAAACCTGCTGGAAGTGACTCGCGACCCATGGGACAAATCGTGGGAAAAATGTCTGGGAGATTGTTCTGTCTCTTGACGGAACCAGCGGATTCTGCCCCGAGCTCGTAGCAAGTGTCAAGCCACAACGCCAAAACGTGAACCGATCAAGGCGAGATCGAGTTTTTGCGATCGGAGTACGCGGGGGACGGCCTCCGGGCCGGGTCGTGTAGTCTGTACAAAATGACACCACGGTTAATGCCTGAACCCAAACAAGTTCGCAAATACGTACTAGATTATTGATAATTGAAGGCAGGGTTTAGACGAGGGCCCGTAGCTCAAACGGATAGAGCATCGGATTTCTAATCCGAGGGTTGCAGGTTCAATTCCTGCCGGGCCTACCATTTTTAGCGTTGGTTCCACTCCGCCGCCGTATCCTAAACTTTGGAGGTCGTCTTCGGGAGTCTGTGCTCGCAGGGGGTGTTGAGGCAAGAGTCGGGCAGCATCAGTCGTTCCACCGGTTTTCCTCTCAGGATGTGCGATTCGATAATCTCATCCACATCGTCCAGCGTGACCCGGCCATACCAGACCGCATCCGGATACACCACCAGGTTGGGGCCGTGCTCGCATTGATCGAGGCAGCCGGACTGGTTGGCTCGCACTTTTCCTTTGAGTCCGCGCGCCGCCAGTTTTTCCTTGAATGATTTCTGCAGTTCCGCCTGGCCCGCGGGATCGCAGCAGGGGCGAGGAGCCCCGGCCGGGCGCTGGTTGCCGCAGATGAAGATATGCTTCTCGAACTTGGGCATACTAAAAATGTATCGGATTTGGGGAGTTCGTGCTGGGTAGGGAGCTTCTAGCTCATAGCTGCTAGCTCCTGGCGAAACCTGAGGATGGAAACCATCTAGAAGCCAGAGACTGCTTCTTAATCTTTCAGCGGGACCATGTTCTTGTCGCCCTGGCAGAAAGTGGCGACGCGCTGCAATCCGCCTTCGGCCTGCGGCAGGAGCCTGACCGGGCCATAGCAGTAAACCGCGTGGCCGTTTTCCGCGAAGTACCATTGGCCTCCCTTGCGGACAGGGCGCTTGGCCGTGCGGCGATCGACTGGTGGTTTGGGTGGTGGAATGCGGTACGAGCCGTACAGTGAAACCGACAACAGTAATGTCGCGAATGCTTTCATGGGGAAAAGCTTTTTCTAAAACCTGGACCCCGAAAACCTAGATCGAGATCAGCGTCCTGCGTTCGTCATCCTGGTCAGCCGTGCTCTTCGGAGGCCTCTGCGGAAGCGGTTTCGCGAGTTTGCTTGTGCTCTGACTCTTCACGCCCGCCTGCGGCGGGTCGGACGACGGGGACTGCACCTGAGGAGCTCGTGGCGCTGCTTGTGCCGGGGGCGGCTTCACCTGGGAGCGGGCCCGCGCCTGGGCCTCGGCTTGATGTCTCAGATTTTCCTTCCCTTTCATCCCGCTCAGCTCCACGCTGTCGCTGAACAGCATCTGAATGAGACCGCGCTGGGAATCAATGGTCCGGCCCTGCTCCACGACCAGCATGGTCAGCAGGCCGTAGGAAACCAGGAACAGAATGACGAGCGCGGGAAGGAGCGAATGCCCGGGCTTGGTCACCGCGTTATTGCCCGTCAGCTTCCACAAAATGGCACCCCGATCTATGCCTCTGGGCGAGCAGGCAGAGATACCGAATGCAGCTTGTCAGCCAACAACGTTGATTTCTGTAACCCACTGCAGGGAAGGATCTTAGTGGAGGTCTCCGGAGCTCCGGCCGGGCTAGCAAGCGCAAGTTGCTGCACATTATGGTAACCGGGATGGGTTACTCCTGTGCCTGCGCGCGAGGCCGAAAACCACGACAGGCAGGGGTTCTTGGCATTCTTGCTGGGGCCTGGCAGGGTCGGCCTGGCCCGCGTAGGGGCGGACGCCCTCGTCCGCCCAGCGGAGCAAAGCTCCGCGCGGCTTTTCTTGCTTTCTGCCGAATGGCGAGCTTCGCTCGCCTGCCAGGTCCTGAGCAAAGTCTAAGGAGGGCGTACGCACCTCCCGGCTGGCCAGCGTGCTTGCGAAGACACTTCCGGAATGAGGCCGGGAAGCGCCAAAATCAACAGAGGCCTTAGTGGTCCTCTGTGCCAAACTGTGCCCAAAAAAGAGGGATGCAATCATGAAGAAATTCGCAGTCTTGACTTGCACGATGCTGCTGGCGGGGTTCGCCGTGGCCCAGCAGGAGAACACTCCGGTAGAGCCGATGGATCAGACCCCGGTGTTCCGCGTGAACGTGGTGTCGCGGACCACCAAGGCGGTGAACTATCGCCATCGTGGTGGTTCCACCACCGTGGACATGAAAGGCACCAGCCTGATGCCGGAAGTGACCGGCAAAGCCAAGGTCGACAGCAAGAATGGACGCCTGCAGGTCAATGTCGATCTCTCCAAGCTGGGACCAGCAAGCCGCATAGGTCCGCAATTCCTGACCTATGTGCTATGGGCGATTACTCCCGAGGGGCGCGCCCAGAATCTGGGCGAGATTACTCCCGACAACTACGGGAAGAGCGGTCTCGATGTGACCACCGACCTGCAGGCCTTCGGCCTGATCGTGACCGCGGAACCCTACTTCTCGGTCACCCGGCCCAGCAGCGAAGTGGTGGCCGAAAACATCATCCGGCAGGAGACTAAGGGCTTCGAAGAAGCCATTGACGCCAAGTTCGACATGCTCGAAGGCGGCCAATACACGGTTGATGTATCCGCCCAGCAATTGCCCTCGGCGACCGCCGATCCCAAGACACCTCTGACCTTGCTCGAAGCGCGCAATGCCGTGGCCATCGCCAAAGCCGCGGGTGCAGCTCAGTACGCGGCCGACAGTCTGCAAAAGGCGGAAACCTATCTGGCACGGGCCGAGGATTATCTCAAGCGTAAACAGGGCAAGACGCCAATCGGCACGGCCGCGCGCGGCGCCACCCAGATGGCCGAAGACGCTCGCGTGCTGACCCTCCGCCGCAAAGAGCAGGAGCGCATCGCAAACGAGAAGCAGGCCATGTTGGAGAAGCAGCAGAAGGCGGAGGCTGACGCCAAAGCGGCTGCCGAAGCCGAAGCCCAGGCCAAGGCACAATCTGAAGAAGACGCACGGAGGCGTGCACAGGCGGAAGCGGACCGCGCCGCCGCCGAAAAAGCCCAGGCCGAAGCCCAGTTGCAACAGGCACAAGCCGATGCCGCACGCGCAGCCGCGATGGCCGAACAGCAGAAAGCTGAAGCGGAAGCCGAGAGACAACGCCAGGCGGCCGCCGAAGCTATCCGCCAGAAAGAAGAGCAGCGGCAACGCCTGCTCAACCAGCTCAACCAGGTGCTGGAGACCAAGGACACGGACCGCGGCCTGGTGGTAAGCATGCCCGACGTCCTGTTTGATTCGGGCAGCTACACCTTGAAGCCTGCCGCCCGGGAGCGGCTGGCGCGAATCTCAGGCATCGTCCTCGCCTATCCCGACCTGCGTCTGGAAATTGAAGGCCATACTGACAGCGTGGGCAGCGATGCCTACAACCAGGCCCTGTCGGAAAAGCGGGCAGCGTCGGTGCGCGACTATCTGGTCGATAACAGTGTCTCGATCGATAACGTGCTTGCACGCGGCTTCGGCAAAACACGCCCGGTGGCGGACAACAGCACCGCGGCGGGACGTAAGCTGAATCGTCGAGTAGAGATGATCGTGTCCGGCGATGTGATCGGAACCCAGGTCACGCCGGGGGCGACGACTATGCCGGCGCCGCCGCCGCAGTAGGATCCGAATGGAATACGAGAAGGGGGCGGCTGCGTCCGCCCTTCCTCGATTCAGAAAATCGCTGGGGGCGCGAACCTCAGCGGCAATGTCATTTGGCTTTCACAGCTTTGACGCCGGGAGTGTAGGTCTCCAGGACCTCTAGCAACCGCGGCAGGGCGTCCACCAATCCCTTCTCGGTCTTCGAGCTCAAGACCACAAGGGCAATGATCTTGTCTTCGTCGATGTAGGCAACGGCCTCTGAAGAGCCCTGGTTGACGCCATGGAAGTAGCGTACCTTGGCAGTTCGATCTTTGAAGGGCATGTCTCCATCGACATAACGCATTCCGGGATAGTCCTTGCGAAATTTTGCCAGGTCCGCATCCATCAGTTCCTGAAGCGTCGCCCGCCCGGGGCCTTTGGTGACAATGTTGGGGTAGAGGTAGGTTTCCGCAGTGTCCCACGTTCCCTTCGGGTAATAGACACAGCACACACCAAGGTACCGTCCGACCTTGTGATCAGCAATCCAGTTCTTGGGCCCCTCGATTGCGAAAGAGCCACCTTCCGACTCGAGAATCACGGTGTGGTTTTTTCCGCTCGTCACCGGTTTGGACCCCGTTTGCTGCGAAATAGCGGGCAGGGTGAGAGCAGCCGCGAATATAAACAGGACCAGACGATTCATAGAGAGCCAACGGGCCAAGCATAGCTGAGACGTGGCCAACGTCTGCATTGCTGACGCAGGCCGTTGTTAACTCTGTTGATTCTCGCCTCGGTGTGTCAATGCCGCCAAGCTGCACTCGCCGTCTCATCATCGGTTGGATTTGTGACGGAGAAAGAGCCCGGAGGAATCGCAAGGCCTTTACGTGGCGCCTTGCGTTCGCTGGGTGGTGACAGTGGCCGCTTGAGGTAGCCAGGAATGAAAGGGAGCGATGGTAGTATCTGTCCTTGGAACCCATTCCAGGCTTCATGGGTGCGACTGAAGGTTAACGTGGCAAGCGCATCGATTCCGAAAGACAGGGCATCGGCTCGTATCGCGGTGGTTGAGCAGCACATTCGACTCGAGAACCAGCATGATCTTGAAGGTGTGCTCCGCACCTTTGGCGATACTGCCCGGTACGTTGATGAGCCCTGGGGCGAACACTACACCGGCCGAGATGGAGTCCGCCTGTTTTACGAACAACTGATGAAGGCGCTGCCTGACCTGGAAATCGATGTGCAGCGCCGGCATGTGGCGGAAGACGCCATTCTGGTTGAAGTCATCATTCGTGGCACTCACCTGGGCGGATGGCGTGGGCTTCCAGCAACAGGGCGACGAGTCGAATTTCCGCTCTGCGGCGTGTACACCTTCGACTCCGATGACCGTCTGGCGGGAGAGAAAATCTATTACGACCGGGGAACCGTATTGCGCCAACTCGGCGTCTTCCATGAGCCGCTCAGCGCTTTGGGACAGATCTCCACTTTAGCGACTCATCCCCTCACGATTGCGCGCGCGTTAGCGAGGAAGCTGCGAAGCAGATGATACCTTTGGCTCTGAACTTCCAGTGGGCGGGAGAACTTGGAGTCAAGTGCGCGGTGAGGGCGGAGCAGCGCTTCGGCGCTGCGTTAGAGATTTGCTAAAGGACGACGGCTTCAGCCGCTGCGGTACTTCCGTTACATTCATCCAGCCGTGACCGTCACAGGTACCTCAGGGGCTGAAGCCCATCAGTGAACTGACTTGATTGCAGGCCTGAAGGCCTGCTCCACCCTCCTTCATCACAAGCCTAGTGGCCTCACCACACGCGGCAGGCATTCACCGGCATCATGGGCTGACCGGCTTTGCAGCCGAAGGCTTTGCCGAATTCCGGCATGTTCTGCACTACGCCATTCACGCGGAACTGCCGCGGCGAGTGCGGATCGGTTTGCACCTGCAGGCGGAGCTGCTCGGGGCGGGTGTTGCCACACCAGCTCTGTCCGTGGCCCAGGAAGAATTGCTGGATAGGGGTATAACCGTCTTCTTTCTTCGTGAGGTCGATGCTCTTCCGTTTCGCATCGGCCAGGAGCGCGATGTAAGCGAGACGCAGGCCTCCGTTGTCGGCAGTGTTTTCGCCCAGGGTCAGCTTGCCGTTTACCTTGGCGTCGTCGACTGCGACAAAATTGCCATACTCCTTCACTTCGCAGTCCGCTTTCTCGTCAAAGTGTTTTCCGTCCTCTGCGGTCCACCAGTCTTCCAGGTTTCCGTTGGCGTCGAATTGACGGCCCTGATCGTCGAAGCCGTGGGTGAGTTCGTGTCCCACGATGCCGCCCATGTGGCCGTAGTTCGAGGCGTCCGAGGCGTGACTGTCATACAGCGGGGGCTGAAGGATGCCGGCCGGGAAGTTGATGTCATTCATGCCCGGATCGTAGTAAGCATCGACGGTCGCCGGGGTGATGAACCACTCCCCGCGGTTAAGGGGCTTGCCAATCTTGGCTAGCTGGCGCCGGGCCTCAAACTCGGTGGCGCGCTGCGCATTGCCGAACGCGTCGTCGCGCGCGATGGTCAGAGTGGAGTAGTCCCGCCAGTGCTCGGGATACCCGATCTTGTCGGCCACCGCGTGCAGCTTTTCCCGGGCGCGGACTTTGGTTGCCGAACTCATCCAGTCCAGAGTGTCGAGGTCCTGGTCCATTGCGGCCTCGATGTCCTTCACCATTTGCACGGTGGCCTGCTTGTTGGCGGGAGGGAACTCCTGCGCCACATAAACCTGGCCCAAGGCTTCACCCAGGGCGCCGTCGGTGGCCTGCACGCAGCGCTTCCAGCGGGCCCTCTGTTCCGGCTGGCCTCGCAACTTACGGCCGTAGAAATCGAAGCGCTCATCATCGAGGGCCTTAGGCAGCACGTAGCCAGGAGTGGACAGAATCAGCTGCCAGCGTAGGTAAGTTTTGATCGTATCCAGATCGGTGGACGCGAGCAGGGCATTCATGCCCTTGAAGAAGTCGGGATTGGTGACGTTCAGTTCGGCGATCGGGGGAGCGCCGGAGGTGGCCAGAAAGCGCTCCCAGGCCAGGCCGGGAGCCAGGGCTGCTAATTCGGACACTGGCATCAGGTGGTAAACCTTGTTGGGATCGCGGCGCGACGTGATGTCCATGGAGACCTTGGCCAGAGCGGTTTCCAGTTGCATGATGGCTTTAGCGTCGCTGGCAGCTTTGTCTTCCGGCTCACCCACCAGCTTCAGCATGTTGGCGATGTGCTGCACGTACTGGGTGCGGGTCTTTTCGGCCGCGTCTCCGGTGCGGAAATAGTAATCGCGTTCGGGTAGGCCCAGGCCACCCTGGTCGGCGACCGCGATCTGCTTGCGGGCATCCTTGAAATCCTGCTGTTCGCCAAAGCTCATGAACGCATTGGCGGCGATCAACTGGAAGCGGGCGAGCAGTTCAGGCAATTCGTCTTTGCTTTTGAGTGCGGCGATGCGATCGAACTCCGGCTGTAGCGACTTCAGTCCCTGCTGGTTGATGGCGTCCACATCCATGCAGGCGGCGTAGGAGTCGCCGATTTTCTGCTCATTGGGAGTGCGGCCGGCGCCGCCCGCGGCGGCTTTCTCCAGCATGGTATGCAGGATGTATTCCGTGTAGTCGGCAACCATGGCACCGGTGCCGTAAGCGGAACGGTCGTTGGGAATCGGGTACAGCTTGGAGAAATTGCCGCAGGCGTACTTGAAGAAATCGGTGCAGGGATCGGCGGTGGTGTCGATCAGCCCTTTGTCGAGTCCGGGTAAACGCACCGGAGCGGTCCCCGCCTCCGCCTTTCCGTTGGCTGGTATTTGCGCTACGGATGCGGCACACAGGGCTGTCACGATCACGAGCGCAGCTATCGATTGCTTTGTCATGTGTTTTCCTTTGAGATTCCCCGAGCACGCGGACAAGCCGACCCATCCATTCGACGGGTATAGGCGGAATTTGTGAGCAGGTCTATTCAGAATATCGGCAGAGTCAACCTCAAAACCTTGAACCGCAAAGGTCGCAAAGACGCCGCAAGGGTCGCAAAGTAAACATGGTCAGCGCCGGAATTGGCCTGAGCTGTGCGGTCTTACTTCGCGCCCATCAGCAGCTTGGCGATAGTGGCCAACTGCATATTGGATGTGCCTTCATAAATCTTGCCGATCTTGGAATCGCGCCAGTACTTCTCCACGGGATAGTCTTTGGTAAAACCGTATCCGCCATAGATTTCGATGGCCAGTGAGGTGACCCGCTCCGCCACCTGCGAGCAAAAGAGCTTGGTCATGGCCGCTTCCTTGACGAAGTTGATGCCGGCATCTTTCATGCGCGCCGCGTTATACACCATCAAGCGGGCCGCTTCGATTTCGGTGGCCATCTGTGCAATCTGGAACTGAATGCCCTGATTGTCGCTGATCGGCTTGCCGAACTGCTTGCGTTCCTGGGCATATTTGGCCGCGTGCTCCCAGGCGCCGCGGGCCACTCCGGCCATCTGCGCTCCGATCCCGATGCGGCCTTCGTTCAAGGTCTCAATCGCGATCTTGTAGCCTTTGCCCACTTCGCCCAGCACATTGGATTTCGGGACCCGGCAGTCCTCAAGAATCAGCTCGCAGGTGGATGAAGCGCGAATCCCCAGCTTGTCTTCTTTCTTGCCCACGGTGAAACCGGGGAAACTTTTCTCGACAAGAAAGGCTGTGATTCCCTTATATCCGGCCCCGGGATCGACGGTGGCAAAGAGCACAAAGAGTCCGGCTTCCTTGCCGTTGGTGATCCACAGTTTGCGGCCATTGAGAACGTAGTCGCTGCCCTTGAGCGCGGCCCGGGTCTGCAGGGCGAAGGCGTCCGATCCGGAACCGGCTTCGCTGAGAGCGTAGGCGCCGCAAGTATCGGCCGCCATACGCGGCAGGAATCTCTTCTTCTGCTCCTCGTTGCCCCAGCGCAGCAGGGCGTTGTTGACCAGCGTGTTCTGCACGTCCACTACGACACCGGCGGAAGCATCCACCCGCGACATTTCCTCAACCGCCAGGATGGCCTCGAAGAACTTGCCACCACCGCCGCCGTATTGCTCGGGAATCTCGATCCCCATCAACCCGAGCTGGAAGAATTGGCGAATCAGGTCCTGATCGAAGACGCCCTTTTCGTCCATTTCTTTGACCAGCGGTCGAACCTTCTCGTCTGCAAACTGGCGGATGTTGTCACGAAACATAACTTCGTCTTCAGTGAAGGAAGTCAGGGGAATGGGAGGGGGGAGCTGGAGGGTAGCGTCAGGCATGAGAGCACCTTCTAGACTAAAGAGTCGGATGACTAAGAATTCTAGCACTTGTAGAGCCGGCGTCTCGCCGGCTGTATGGCGGGCGTCCCGCCCGCCCATCGGGCCGCCGGGACGGCGGCGCTACGCTGAGGTCATTCCTGCTTTCCGCCTTGTATGAGTTTGAGTCCGTCGGCCTGCAGGATGCGCTGGATCTGGTTGCGGGCGTGTACCGCCCAGGGACCAGCCGTGTCCAGCTTCACATAGGCGCGCCAGTGCTTGAGGGCCTTGCGCGGCTCTTTCATTTTCTCGTACGCCAGCGCCAGGTTGTAATGGGCGTCGGCGTAGGTGGGGGCGAGTCGTAGCGCGGTGCTGTAGGTCTGGATGGCCTCCTCTACCCGGCCGGTTTCGTCCAGCACGTTGCCCAGATCGAAGTAAGCCAGAGCGTAGCGAGCATCCACCTCGATGGCATGGCGGTAGTGCTTTTCCGCCAGCGCATACTCCTGCCGGTTGTAGTGCAGCGTGCCCAGGTTGATGTGCGCGGCGGCGTGATCGGGATCGATTTCGAGCACCTGCTGGTACATCTCGATGGCCTGCGCCTGATGGTTGGGATCTTCCTCGAAGGCAATGCCGCGCGCGAACAGTTCCGCCGCGTCGGCTGGGGCCGCCTGGGTGTAGCTGGAGATGGGAGTGCTGGTCACGACTCGCTGTTCAGGAGAAAAATCAAACATGAACTGGCCGGCGATGGGCTCAAGCACTTTGCCCTGGTGGCGGAAGGCAATGCGGTGTCCGGTGGAAAAAGCGCCAGCCTCAAGCAGAGGATTCTCCATCCCTGCAACCTGCTTCAGCATGGCCTCCAGTGACTGCCGGATTACCGCGGGGCGCACTTTGCGAGCGCACAGGTCACGCACTTTCTTGACTTGCAGGAGTTCGAAAAAGGAATAGCTCTCAGCCGCGGCCACCAGCCCGGCTTTTTCCCAGGCTGCCAATTGGCGCGCCGTGATCCGCAGAATGCGCAGCAGATCCGCTTGAGTGTATCGATACACGATGGTTATTGAACTCTTGACATATTATCGGAAAGGTTACTCCCGATTGGCAAGTGGAAACTGGCTGAAAAGGGAATCTGAGGCGACAACTTGCCCAATTCGGTGTGCAAGGTGAGCGAAAAACTTCGCGCCAGGCTGACCTGCCGATCAGTTCAGCGACGGCCTACGCCACCACAGCGTGATGAATCCCATGCGAATTTGGGTAAGAGCAAGATCTTTGAGCGCATTCCATCTTTTCATAGCACAACTATTCTCTCCCGCCGGGGTTTAAGTGGGCATGATTGGTTTGGTATCCCAGAACATCTCAGTTTCAAGAGTTTGAATGACCGATGAAGTGGTGCCCTCAGGAAGACTGAGCTAGCTAGTGAGCCCGTCAAGCCCACTGCAGCAAGCGTCTCCAGGAATCGTCATGCGGCTCATTTGGTGACAACCGAGCATCTGTATAGAGTCCAGCAGTCATCGTCAGGAAGGGGCAGTTTTGTTTGACGCGTTTTTCCATCCCGATGCCCTGGTCCCGGCATTCATGTCTTGTTCATCGATGGGGTAGTTTTTCTATGAAGTACGGTAGCGTCTCCCTCCCGCTTAATATTTCCCTCTTGATTGGACTTCTAGGCGCCCTTGTCGCCTGCGGCGGTTCAGTGGAGCAGCCAGCGCCGTCTTCGCCCGGCGGTTCCATTCCGGGAGCGACGACCACGCTGCAGGCAGAGACCGGTAACAACACGAGTGCGGCTGATTCGTTCCTGGCACAGACAAACGGAAATGCCGGTGCCGGAAATGTCAGCAAGGTGCCGCTTCGATCGCTGCTATACAGCGGGTCCGACACTCGAATCTATGCCACCTGGCTGGGTTGGTTCGGCAAGAAGGACCACATGAGCGTGGGCTACAATTCCGCCGATGCCGGACAGGTGCATCGTCAGGTGGTGGACATGATGAGCCGCGGCATGCAAGGTGCGATTGCGGCCTGGTATGGCCCGGCCAACACCACCATCGACGCTGCCACGATGTTGCTCAAGACCGAGGCCGAAGCTAACCCGGGTCAATTCCAGTTCGCCATCATGGAGGATGTAGGAGCGCTGGGCTCGGCGGCCGCTGGCAACGGATGCGATGTAACCGATCAACTCATATCCGACTTGACCTATGTCGCGACGCAATATGAATCATCGCCGGCGTACATGCAAATGAATGGCCGGCCTGTCCTTTTCTTTTTTGGCGTGGATGCGTACTTCATTGACTGGAGCCGTGTAATCTCCTCGATTCCGGGTAATCCATTGTTGATCTTTCAAGGGACGAAAGGGTTAAGCCATACTTCCTCTGACGGTGGATTTTCATGGGTCAACGTCGATGCGAGCAACCCTTTCGACCTCAATCTGGCGTCCCAGGACGCTTTCTATGCAGCAGCCCGGCAGAAGACGGGAAGCGTCGCGGTCGGTTCCGTTTATAAAGGCTTCAATGACACGTTGGCCGCATGGGGAACGAACCGCGTCACCAATCAGCAATGTGGCCAGGCCTGGCAGCAAACTTTTGGCGAGGCCGGCAAGTTTTACTCCAGTAGCGAGCAACTCCCCGCCATACAGATTGCAACATGGAATGACTACGAGGAGGGAACGGCAATTGAGCCAGGCATCGACAACTGCATTTATCTGGCGCCTTCGCAGTCGGGCACAACGATCCGCTGGAGCGTCAACGGTGGAGACGAAAACACCATCGATCATTACACCGTATTCATCAGCACCGATGGCACCAACCTGGCCAAGCTGGGCGATGTGCCCACCGGGACGCACTCGTTCGACCTGGGCCCGCTGAAACTTCCCGACGGCACTTATCTCGTGTACGTCAAAGCGACGGGCGCACCCAGTTTTCTGAACAAAATGTCGCCGGCGATTGCCTATCATCCTGGTGACCAGCCGCCTGACGTCGCGCTTGATGTCTCGCAAACTGGGCCGCTGGCATACACGGCAACGGCCGCAGCGTCCTCCGGCACCATCGCTCACGCGGTGATCGACTTTGGCGACGGCACGGTCATTCCTGGGCTGTCCGCTTCGCACACCTATCAGACGGTGGGGACATACCTCATCACCGCCTCGGCGTACGATGCGGCCGGAGCCTCGGCAGTCGTAGTGCACCAGATCTCAGCGAAACCGTCGGCCGGGGGCATCACCGTCCTCTCTCCCGGCGCCGGTTCGACGGTGAACTGGCCTACCATGCTGGTGGCCTCAGCCAATCCAGCAACCCCGGTTTCCGTGATGCGAGTGCTGATTGATGGTCAGGAGGCGTATGCCACCAATGGCGACACGCTCAATACCGCCATCAAGGTCTTTACCGGAAGCCATCAGATCTCCGTGCAATCGTTTGACCAGGCGGGGAACAAAACTGCCAGTGCTTCGTTCAACGTGCTGGCCGAGCCCGACGACCTTTCCCCAGTGGCCAAAATCACATTGCAGCCCGAGCCCGGCATATCGCCGACCACCGTTCTCGGGTGCACCGCCCAGTCTTCGGATCCTGACGGCTTCCTGATCAGCCGAGGGATGCAGTACTCCGACGGGAGCCATTTCTCCACTCCGGCGGCGCTGGAAACCTTTCCGGCCAGCGGTAACTACACAGCGACAGCGACAGTAATGGACCAGTTTGGCGCGACCGACAGTACATCCACAACCTTCAGTGTGGACGCGAACGGCAAGACTGCGGTGGTGCGATCTGTGCCCCTGCCGCAACCCGCGCACCCGGACCAGCAACGCCCGCTGCAGCCAATCGACCTGCCATAAGCGGTCATATCACTTCTACCGTGACGCGCAAAAATGCGAGGCTTTTGAAACTTGACAGCGCCATCACCTCAGAAAGCGGATAGCTCGTGGGGGCGACCGTCCTGCCAGAAGCGGCAAACGGACTGAAGGATTGAAGTTATGCTGGAGCCGACGAGCGGACTTGAACCGCTGACCTGCCGATTACGAATCGGCTGCTCTACCAACTGAGCTACGTCGGCCTGCTCTCGATTCTAACAAAGGCAGTCGTCAGGAGACAGTCGTCGGTCGTCAGTCTTCAGTCTTCAGTCGTCAGGAAATTCAAAGTCAGATTCAGCTATGCTCGGTGCCGACCGAACGCGGATTGTGCTGACGACTGAGGACTGACGACCGACGACTGCGAACGGACGGCTGGTCCAAACAAAAAGACCGCCCTGGCAAAGGGGCGGCCTTTCTTTTTAGGGAGAATAGTTCCAACGGGGCAAAAACCGTCAAAACTTTCTGGCGAAATCTTATGAGTCGAAAAAGGGGGGTGTCAAGGAATTTTTGGGAAATAAATATCTTTAGATTCAATAGTTTACAAAATAGGTTAACAGGTCTTCGCGGGCGGCCATTTTCGGACCTTGACCCGGTTTTGCTCTCCTAAATGGCTTTGATTGATGAGCTTACCTTGGAATCCGTGCCCCCGTCCTGACCTTCGGACAGGTTCAGGGAGATAAAATCCGTCTCTATTTCCCGGTGCAGAACGCGCTCCGGCAAAATGCGGTTGAAGAAGATGCGAATCCCTCCAAATGCGAGGCCTGCCACCCCGGCGAAGACGATGAGGATCCCGCACAGCAGGAAGACGTTCAACAGCAGGTTGGCCAGATTGTTTTTCTTGTTCTGATAGGTGTTCTCGTTCCAGGTGACGTCAGCTTCGTAGTTCACCGCGCCCAAAAGTGACCGCGCTTCTGACTGCGAAACCGCGCCGGTTGCGATCACGATCATGGGACCGGTGCGTTTGGCGAACATGGGTCCAGCGATTGCGATGGGACTGCCGGGCTGCGCATTCGATTGGTTGGCGGCGTCAATGCGGCGTAGATGCTCCGCCGCCAGTTGCGGCGTCGGATAGGCGATGAGCATCAGCGTGGCCACCCCGCCGGAAGTCTGGTATGCACCCAGGGCCACTTCGGCACTCGAGTTGAAGTCCACCAGTGGCGCGGAGAGCGGCGCGTTTATCTTTTCCAGGCCGACCGGTCCCATTGCGTATTTCGCGGTGTTCTTCACATAACCCGACTTGGGAAGATAGGCCGGCAGGGTGGGCAGATTGGCGGCGTTACCGGCGGGCGAAGGCAGCGCCTGCGAGAGCTCCCGCAGCGAGGCGGCGGACATGGCGCTGAGTTTCTCGAACACTGCATCCACCAGGATGTTGCCGCGGTAAAAAAGCACCCGCTCGTTCAGGGAGGAACCCTGGTCCGGGATCGATTCCTTGAGCATCTGCGGCAGCTTGTAATAGGTGAACGCGCCATAGGCACCGCTGGCGTCAGCAAACCGAATGGCTTTGAGGGCGACCTTGCGCCCGTCGTCGCCGGTGTAGGTGCCGGATTCAAAGTCGGTCAGGCCATATTCCTTGAGCAGGTCGGCATTCACGGCATCGGCCACCGCGGGTTCCTTGCTGCTCTGAATTGTCCCGGAGACATGCCATCCCGCAAATTGTGCAGGAAGAATGGGCGGTGGTGCTGCGGCCACGGGTGACTCGCCGGCGAAGGCGGTACCTACGCTCAATGCCAACAGGAGAGGCGCGGACATGAATCTGCTGAGCATAATCAGGCCGGGAGGGGAGAGGCCCTGTAATACTTAGACTACAGGCCAAGCCAGAAAGTTTCCATCGGGCAGGTAGGTCGGTCCACGGTCTTCTTTGCGCCCTTTGCGGTTAAAGGGTTTGACTTGCGGCTAGCCAGGGTGAAAATCTTGAACCGCAAAGGACGCGAAGAAAAGCCGCGAAGGTCGCAGAGGAGAAACTACTGGCTGTCGTCTTTATCAATCTTGCTGGCGACTTTGACTCCGCCCAGGCCGCTTACATATTTCGATATTCCCCGGTAGAGCGATTCGGCGATGCGCTGGCGATAGTCGGAAGTCCGCAGCCGGCGCTCGTCGCCGGGGTTACTGACAAACGAAATCTCGGCCAGAATCGATGGCATGTTGGCCCCGATGAGGACGATAAACGGCGCCTTCTTGACCCCGCGGTCGCGGATCCCGGGACTCTTGGCCGCCAGGCCGCTGTGCAGGGCGCGCTGTACGTTAGAAGCAAACTCTCGCGATTCTTCGATCTTCTCTTTCAATGCGATCTTTTTCACCAGATCCTGAAGTTCGTGGATAGACTTGTCCGACGCCGCGTTTTCGCGTGCCGCCACGTCCAGAGCTTCGGCTGACGAGGTGAAGTTCAGGTAGTAGGTCTCTACGCCGCGCGCATCCGGGTCGCGACTGGAGTTGGCGTGGATCGAAACGAACAGGTCGGCCTGCTCCTGGTTGGCGATCGATGTGCGCGTCTCCAGGGGAATGAACGTGTCGTCCTTGCGGGTGTAAACCACGTCAGCACCCAGGCGGGCTTGGAGCAGCTTGCCCAGCCGCCGGCCGACATCGAGCACCAGATCTTTTTCTTCCAGGCCGTGGGGCCCGATGGTGCCAGTATCGTGTCCGCCGTGGCCGGGATCGATCACGATCTTGCCGATTTTCAATCCCAGGGCGCGGATCAGGGAGCGATCGCCGTTGGCTGTGGGCGAAGCTTCACGTACATCGGGAAAAATCACAGCGGGCTTGTGCTTGCTTCGAGTGGAGCCCTTCGCCGCCGTGGGCCGGGTCAGCGTGCTCGCCGCCCTGGTCTGGGGCTTGATCTCGGGCGGATCGAGTTTGGCCACCGCCACCGCTCTATCCGCGTCATCGTCCGCTTCCACGACTGTTTTCTTGACCGCGCCCTCGCTTGCCACCGGGGTGAGGGAAGCTGGCTTCTTGCCGTTCTCCTTGACCTGTGATTTCGCTTCGGCGATTGCGCCTGGCTTGGCCGTCGGCGGCTCCTGGAGGGGTTTCTCGTCCGCGATATTCTTGTCTGGATCTTTGTCGTTCCGGGCGCCAACGGTCTTCGCTGGGGTGTCCGTGCTGCGAATGTCCTTGCTATGAATATCAATGATCAGGCGCGGCGGGTCGGTGAGCAGGAAGGTGGTGTAATCGGAATGGTCCTCTACCTCCAGAACAATCCGGGCCGTTCCCGGCTGGAACTGCGCTACCCGGATCTTTTTCAGCAGTCCATCATCGACTTCGGTGGTCTTGCCCAGCATCTCCGACGTCAGATTGGTATCGAGCAGATCAAAGAAAATTCGCTCGGGATGATTGATGCGCTGGGCCTCGAACTTTACGTCCCTCTCCAGGCCAATGGCGATCCGGGTGTAGTTTGGGTTGGACCAGCGGCGGATGCTGGTGACGTGTGCCACCTTGTGGTTCGCCTCCTCCCTGTCGGGCCTGGCCGTAGGATTTTCAGCAGCGGCGGGGTTTGGGCTCTCCTCGGGGTCCGGCTTCGCGGCGCGTGTCGTGGGGGCGCCGGAATCGTCGTCCGAATCATCCTCGTCTTTTGATCGCAAGCCCGCTTGCTGCACTGGTTCGGCCAGCGCCTTGCGAGCCTCGCTCGCCAGGTGGTTATGAGGATAACGGTGGAGAAATTCCTCGAATACCTGTTTGGCCTGGGCCTGGTCTTTCAGATCATCCTGATAGATCTGGCCCATGATGAAGAGCGCATCGACACGGTCCCGGCTGCCAGGGTATTCCCGGCGCAGAAACTTGTACTGGCCGATAGCTGAGCGCAGGAGTTTGTCATCGTTGAAGCGCCGGCCCATCTCGGTCAGCAACTCAGCCACCGCCACCACACTGGGGTCTGCCTTGGAGGACGTTGGTGAGCCGTAGTACACGCGCCGGTAGGCGGCGATGACGCGCTGGTATTCAAGGCGGCTATGCTGGGCGGAAGGAAGGCTGTTCAGGACCTCCCGCATGCGCTCGGCGGTGGAGTATTGCGTGCGCGCCCAGGCTTCAGACTTGCCCCGCGCCTGCAGGGGCAGCACTGGGAGCAAGAGCAGGAGCAGAGCCGCACCCAGACGCCTTACGCGTTGGCTTCGATCGGAGTTCTTCAATTTTCCAGCCTGTTGCCGCCTGGCCCGTAATCGCTTAGCTCGTGAGAGCTACGTTCCGTCGTTTACCCTGCTACAGATGCCGGTTTTTCAGTCGGTGTTGCTGAAGATTAAAACGCCCCGGTCATCCCGCCTGACCCGCACGGGCTCGCGCACCGGACTGCCCAGGATCTGGTAGCTGGTATCGGTCCCGCCGTAGTACAGCTGGGTGATGCGCTTCACGTAGTTGCGGGTCTCGCGGAAGTGCGGTATTCCCGCGCTTCGCGCCACCGCGCCGGCACCGGCGTTGTAGGCCGCCAGGCTCAGCTTGACGTCGCCACCATAGCTTTCCATCAACCGCTTGAGATGGCGGACGCCCGCATCCACGTTCTGCTGGGGATCGAATGGGTTCACTACGTTCAGACTCCGCGCGGTCTGT
The DNA here is from genome assembly GCA_963758435.1 of Terriglobia bacterium. Lineage (GTDB taxonomy): Bacteria > Acidobacteriota > Terriglobia > Terriglobales > Acidobacteriaceae > JAIQFF01. The sequence continues at coordinate 149,666 of CAVWVN010000006.1, forward strand.
GGCATGAGCTGCATCAGCCCCATTGCACCGGTGCGGGAAACTGCGTTGGGGTTGAAGTTCGATTCCACTTTGATGACCGCACGCACCAGACTGGGATCCACGTTGTGTCGGGCTGCGGCCTGATCGATGGCTGCATCAATCTCCGCCTGGGTGAAGGGTTTGCCCCGAACGTAGCTGGACGCCTGCTGCGAGTTGCTGACTTCAGCCGCGGCCGAGCGCGCTGCCCGGACATTGGCCGATGGGACTGACTTCCAGCGGTGTGCGGTGGGACTCCAGTACATCAACCCGCTGCTACGAACCGTCGCTGTGGTTGACGATTTCGGTGCTGCCGGCGTCTCGTCATTTACGTAGATTTTGCGTCCTGAGCCGTCGACGCTGGTGGTAATAGGTGCGGAACCCGTTTGCGCCCGCAGATATGGCGTGGTGAGAGAAAGGAAGGTCGCGAGTACAGGGCTTGCCATCAGGGCGATTTGCAGGCGTTTTCGCATACCGGGTTTAGTGCCTTTGCACGGGCAAAAAAATGCCCGCGCTCACCTACCCGGAACCTGACGGAGAAACATCTACCAGAGTGAAGCAATTATAGGCTGGCGGTGGAACGGTAGCAATTGCTCAAAAGACCAATAGAACCACCGAAGTAATACAGCAATTTATTGAAAATATAGATATTTACGCCGCCGGCTGGTTACCTCGTCCAAGCGGTAAACGCGGTTTCCACGGGACAGACGCTGCTGGCCGGCTTTTACCGGATTCGGCGGCTGTAGTAGGCTGCCTGCGTCACCCCATGTCCATGAACGACCTCGCCCTGCCGCAACGCGAAGTGCCGGACTCCCTGATGCTCTACGGCTTCTGGTATCGCGCTCTTCCCGGCCGGCTGGTGGGCGGGGGCCACCTGCAAAAAGCCATGCTGCTCGAAACCCCGCTGGCCCTGGGACGCGATGGCCAGGGCCGGCCGTTCGCGTTGCACGACGCCTGCCCGCACCGCGGCATGCCGCTTTCACACGGGCTTTTCGACGGCCAGCAGGTGGAGTGCAGCTATCACGGCTGGCGGTTCGACGGACACACCGGCCAGTGCAAGCTGATTCCTTCCCTGACCGCGGAGCAGAAGCTAAAGATCGACCGCATCTACGCCGGCAGCTATCCCTGCGAAGAGCATGACGACTTCATCTGGGTCTTCATTCCCTCACCGCCCCAACCCGGCGCCGGATTCGGCAGGGCGGATGACGCGCCCATGCCTGCGCCCCGAGTCCCAACCTTCAGCGAGAAGTACAAGCTGGCGTATCTCACTGCCGATCTGCCCTGCAACGTCGATCACGGAATCATCGGGCTCATGGATCCCGCGCACGGGCCCTTCGTCCATCAGGCCTGGTGGTGGCGCAGTCGCGACAGCATCCACGAGAAGCAGAAGAATTTCGAGCCCATCCCCAACGGTTTCCGCATGAGCGCGCACACGCCCAGCTCGAACAGCGCGCCCTACAAGCTACTGCGGCTTTATGCCGATGCCGAGTCGATCACCACCACCATTGATTTCGTGCTGCCCAACCTGCGGCTGGAGACTATCCGGGCCGGCAAATATTGGTTCTCATCTCTGACCACAGTGACGCCCATCACCCGCAGCCACTGTCGCATTGATGTGGTGGCGGCGTGGAATATTTTCCGCTGGCTGCCACTGGGACCGCAGCTGCTCAAGTTTGTATTTGCGAAATTTGTGGAGCAGGACCGGCAGACCATGGAAAAACAGGCAGAAGGACTGAAGCACAATCCGCACCTGATGCTGATCGATGACGCTGACCGCCCCGCCAAATGGTATTTCGCATTAAAAGCAGCGCACCTGGAGGCGATGCGGACCGGCGGCGAGATGAAGCATCCTCTGGCCGGCCCAGTCACATTGAAGTGGAGAAGTTGAATCTGTAGCGCTGGCGTCTCGCCCTCGCCGCGCTTAGTCCGCGACCAGCCAGTCCAGCGCTTCCTCGCGAGTCTTGAACGTGGGCAACTCCCGCTGCGAAAAAGATTTCATGTGCTCGTAGAAGATTTTGGGCAGGCTCTCTGTTCCCACCCAGGCGGAACGTTTGAGTGCGGCCGGTCGAATACCAGCGCAGGCTTAAAACGATCAAGGCTCTTCTTGTCCATCCTGGCGCCCGTGAAGTCCGCTAGTAACAGCACCGATCCGCGAGGTTCAGCGGTTACATGCGCCGGAACCAGGTCGGCGAAATGTTCCAGCTCCGTGGAAGAGCAGTTGGAGCAATCGACCAGCAGGATCTTCTTGCCTTGGTGGCTGATGAAACTGATCCGGTTCTTCACACGCCCTCACATCGCCCCGGAGTATAGCAAGAACTTGTGTACTACTCTTCATCAACGTTGCGAAATCGCTGAGAACCGGGAACTCGAATCTGACCACTGGTTCCATTTTTCCGAAGTGGGTCAGTTTGAAACCGTTAACCACGAAGGGCACGAGCATCGAGACTGAGAGCGTTCGTGATACTTCGTGGTTCGTGGATTTTGCAGGTCATTGGTGAACCTGACCCACTATTTTCCCAACAAGCCGTCCACCACGCCGTACACCTCGCCTAGCGCCGCATCCAGCGCCCCGGGGTCCCTGCCGCCGGCTTCAGCAAGGTCGGGCCTGCCGCCGCCCTTGCCGCCAACTTTCTGCGCCACCGGCGCGATCACTTTGCCCGCCTGGATCCTGCCGGTAAGATCTTTCGTCACGCCCACGATGAGCGCGACGTTGCCGTTTGTGGCCGAGCCCAGCACCACCACACCCGATCCCAGCTTGTCTCGCAGTTGATCGACCAGGGTTCGCATTTGCGCGCGCTCGAGATTGTCCACCCGGTGGGCCAGCACTTTCACGCCGCGAACATCTTTGATCTGGTCGGTAACAGAGGCCACCGAGGAGGATGCCGATTTCATCCGGGCCTGATCGAGTTCGCGGGCCAGACGTTTGATTTCGGCGTCCTTCTTTTCGAGCTCGGCCCTCAGCGCTTCGGCCAGCGATAGGGAGGCCTCTCCGACCGCGGTTGCCCCATCCTTTCGCGTTTTTTGCGAAAGGGTGGGACCAACGAAGCTTGACACCACACTCTCCAGTTCATGGTCTGTCTGGAAGTGATGCAGGGAACCTTCACCGGTGACGGCTTCGATGCGTCTAACACCGGAAGACACGCTGCCTTCCTTCAGGACTTTGATCAGGCCGATCTCGCCGGTGGCGGCGGTGTGAGTGCCGCCGCAGAGTTCGGTGGAGAAGTCACCGATCTTGATCACCCGAACCTTGTCGCCATATTTTTCCCCGAACAGCGCCATGGCCTTGTATTCATTGATGGCGACGTCGATGGGGACGTTTTCGATGACTTCAATCTTCTCGTTGCTCAGCACTTCCTTGTTGATCAGGTCTTCGATGTCCTGCAGTTCCTCGTCCGCCACCGCGGTGAAGTGGGAAAAGTCGAAGCGCAAATGGTTGGGCGCCACCAGCGACCCCGCCTGCTTGACATGCTTGCCGAGAACTTCGCGCAGCCCAGCTTGCAGCAAATGCGTAGCGGTGTGATTACGCATGGTGGCTAGGCGAATTCCGGCGTCCACGACCGCATCGACATTGTCTCCGACCCGGAGGGTGCCCCACCCAACACGGTTTTCGTTGGGTGGGGATTTCATCACCACCTGATGCGCCCGCACTCCCTGCACCGGGTAGTAGCACCCCTTCACTTCAGCAATGACGGTGTTGTGGTCGTCGCTGTAGAGCCATCCGCGGTCGCCAACCTGGCCACCGGACTCGGCGTAAAACGGCGTGTGGTCGAGGATGACTTCGCCTTCCTCGCCGGGTTTGAGTTCCTGCACGCCGTGGCCGTTGTGGATGATGGCGAGCACTTCGCAGCTGTCGGAGCGGGTTTGGCGGTAGCCTTCGAAGTCTGACTTCGGAAGTTGCTGGTAGGCCGGGTTGGCTGTCTGTTTGGCTGCGCCTTTCCAGGAGGCGCGGGCGCGTTCGCGCTGTTCCTGCATGGCGCGATCGAAGCCGGCCTGGTCGAAAAGTAACCCAGCGTCGCGGGCAGCGTCCTGTATGAAATCTAGTGGGAGGCCGAAAGTATCATAGAGGCGGAACGCCTCATCTCCTGGGAAAACCGGATGCTTTTCTTGCAGTGCACTTGCGAAGTAAGCCCTGAATTCCTGCACTCTGTGTTCTCCGACCAGTATCCTTGCTGCGCGCTCAAAGGCTTCATCGCTTCTGCCCGGAATCAACCCCGGTAGCAATCGTCGTCTGTCCGAATCGGATACACCGGCGAAACTGGCGAAAGCACATACGATCCTGTCTATTGGTCCAATCCAAGCCTCGTCCTCGACGCCCTTCCTTTTCTCCTCGCCTAGTGCCAACGTATTTGCAAACCTTGTCTCTTCCGCCTTTAGCGTCTCCGAAACGCGACTCGCGCTGTCGACAAGTTCTGGGTAGGCGTCCTCCATCAACTCGCGGACCGCGAAGACCATTTCGCACAGAAAAGCCTTCTCTTGACCAAGTTGGCGCCCATGCCGTATCGCGCGACGGATGATCTTTCGCAGAACATATCCACGGCCCTCATTCGAGGGCAGAACCCCATCGGAAATCAAAAATGTGGCGGCCCGCGAGTGATCAGCAATCACGCGTAACGAGGCAGCGGTCTTCGCATGAGCTTCCTTCTCAACTTCTTTTTGAAGCGACCTGCCCGTCAACTCTGCTGCACGCTTAATCAGCGGCGTAAATAAATCCGTATCGTAATTCGAGATCACACCCTGCAGCACTGCCGCCACCCGCTCCAGGCCCATCCCTGTATCAATCGAGGGCTTGGGCAGGGGATTCAGCTTGCCACTGGCGTCGCGGTCGAATTGCATGAAGACGAGATTCCAGAGCTCGACATAGCGGCCGCAGTCGCATCCGAATTTGCAGTCGGTATGGCCCTGGTCTGAGGCGGCCACGCCCATGTCGTAGTGGATCTCGCTGCAGGGGCCGCAGGGGCCGGTGTCGCCCATCTGCCAGAAATTGTCTTTCAGGCCGAACTCAAAGATGCGGTCTTTAGGCACGCCCTGCCCCACCCATAAGTCGTAGGCCTCGGCATCGCGCTGCATTCCGCCTTCGCCGTTGAAGATGGTCACGTACAGCCTATTTTTGTCTATGCCGAACCACTGCGGCGAGGTAATCAGCTCCCAGGCATACGCGATGGCGTCTTTTTTGAAATAGTCGCCAAAGGAAAAATTTCCCAGCATCTCGAAAAACGTGTGATGCCGGTTGGTGAATCCCACGTTTTCAAGATCGTTGTGCTTGCCCCCGGCGCGAACGCATTTCTGCGAAGTTGTGGCTCGGGCGTAGTCGCGTTTTTCCAGGCCGAGGAAGACGTCCTTGAACTGGTTCATGCCCGCATTGGTGAACAGAAGAGTCGGGTCGTTCTGCGGGACAAGCGACGACGAGTGCACTTCGCGGTGTCCCTTCTGAACGAAAAAGTCCAGGAATTTGCGGCGAATTTCGGAGCCGGTCGGCATGAGATGGTCTGGGAATCTAGTCGCTGGTTTCCTATCCGATTCTAGCATCGGCGAAAGGGCCTCGTACGATCGCGCAGCGTGTACAATCGTTAGCTTCCGGAATGATCGCGACCCCTGCGCGCAAACTTATTATCGCCATCGACGGTCCAGCCGGCGCCGGCAAGAGCACTATCGCCTCGCGCCTGGCCCGCAAGCTGGGTTATGTGAACCTGGAGAGCGGCGCCATGTACCGCGCCCTGGCCCTGAAAGCGATCGAGTGGGATGTGTCGTTCGATGAGGAGTCCGCCCTGGTCAATCTGGCGCATAACACGCGCATCCATCTCGAACCCAGCCTGGGCGGTAACCGGGTGCTGCTCGACGGCCGCGACGTGAGTCAGCGGGTGCGCGAACCCGACGTCACCGAGGCGGCCTCGCGCGTGTCGGTCCACCCCGGAGTGCGGCAATGGATGGTTGCCCGGCAAAAGGAAATGGGTGCTGGAGGCGGCGTAGTCATGGAAGGCCGCGACATTGGTACCAAGGTTTTTCCCGCGGCCGACGTAAAAATTTTTCTCGACGCCGACCCCGGGGTGCGTGAACAACGGCGACTGCAGCAACAAAATGTGCGTGGGGCGGCGGCCCATGCCATCGTGGCGGAACTGCGCGAGCGCGACCGCCGGGATCGTACCCGGGCCACGTCGCCGCTGGTGCCGGCCAGCGACGCGCTGCTGCTGGATTCCACGAAATTGTCTGAAGACGAAGTATTGCAGCGCGTGGAAGAACTGGTGCAAAGCAAGCTCAAGGGGTGAGACCGGAAACCACGTGGGGACAGCCGCCCCCGGCTGTCCGGCGGAGCGAAGCTCCCCAGTTTTCTAAGTGTCTATGCAAACCCCGTCGAGCTGCGCTTCGACGGGACAGCGGGGCGGCTGTCCCCACGTGGGCCGCTAGAATCCTGCCATCACCCCGGCGACTTTCACTTTGATGCGGTAGATACTCGTACTGCCGGTGATGTAGAGGGTCCTGCCGTCCTTCTCACCCCAGGCTACGTTGCTGACCACTTCGGGAACCTTGATGGTCCCGAGGTGCTTGCCCTCCGGAGAAATAATCCAGACCCCGCCCGGGCCCGAACTCCAGATGTTGCCCTTTTTGTCCACCCGCAATCCATCGGGGGGGCCTTTCACCGGATCAGATGAGACATCCAGGAAAACGCTGCCGTCGCTAACCGACCCGTCGGGCTGCACCCGGTAGCGCATCCATAGTTTCTTGCCGGAATCCGCGACGTAGAGGAATTTCTCATCGGGAGAAAAAGCCAGGCCGTTGGGACGGGGCAGGTCCTTGATGACCAGTTGCAGTTTGTCCCGGTCCGGCGGTGCGCCCGGTTTCTGCTGGCGAGCACCCGGTATGCGGTAAACGCCGTTGACCTGCAACTCTTTCAGGGGATCGTCGTCGCCCTGCGTGGGCAAGCCGTAAGGGGGATCGGTAAAGTACAGCGAGCCGTCGGATTTATATGCGACATCGTTCGGACTATTGAGCTTCTTGCCCTGATAGGAATCAGCCAGCACCGTAATCTGTGCCTTGGGATCGAGGGCCTCGAGGCGCCAGACGGTGCGTCGGGCGTGCCCCGCGACCGTGACCCGGCCATCGGCGTCGAGCGTCATTCCGTTCGAGCCCGGCTCCGGTCCTTTGTAGGGCTCCGCGCCTTCATATCCGCTGGGGTGTATGAAGACACTCGCGCCCTGCCCGGGCACCCACTGGTCAATGTTGTTCGACGGGATTTCCGCGAACATGAGAGTGCCCTTGCGAGTCCAGACTGGCCCTTCGGTCCACTTGTTGAAGCCGGTCGCGACCTTTTCCAGCTTGGCGTTGGCAGGCACCAGCTTGTCGAGAGCAGGATCGAGCTTTTGGACGTCTTGCGAGAAGGCCGCAACAGCAGCGGCAAGTATCAGGACAGCTAGCGGGAGCAGTTGGCGCATTGACATGCGAGGGATTTTACGCCAAAAGGAGATTTCCGGAGGGTTCGAACTTGACTGTGATCCCTGAACACTCCAAGTGTGACCGCGTTAACCCGGTCCCAAATGGGTTGCGAACCTGCTGCGTCTTGCGTCGCTTAACGTGTCCTAAGCGACTAGTTCTTAATTCTTTGTTTGAGTGTGACCCGGCTCAAGATGAACTCCTGTACTAGGCTGCTGAGCATGCGCTCGCCCGTGGAGATAAAGAAATTCTGGAACACTAGCCTCGCGCCGCGGTCCGATGCCGGATAGTAGAGGTTGGAGAGAGCAGACGAGCCCAGGTCACCACCTACGCTCGAGTAGTTAGGTTGCAACCGTCCGTTGTTTCCCCTGCAGATGAATGGGCTGGAGAGGGCGTGGAGAATGCGAGAGTTGTTTGTCCCCGTCCCCTGGTAGTAGTAGCGGGGATCCTGGCGCAACAGCGAGGGCAGGATGGCGCCACCGATCATGATGTCGGAAAAGCCGTCGGCAGCGGCAGCGCCAAAGCGCTCACCGTAACCCTTCGCTCCCTGGACATAGCCGGGAGTGCCACCCGCCTGGTTGATGCCGGCAAGGGCACCTACCCCGAGAACGGTGAAGGCGTCGGTGGAGGTCTTCAGGGCGAGGTGGAACTTCAGCTTGGTAGTAAGCGGCGCGGGGTCGGAATCATAGACGACGTAAAAATTGGGAATGACGCCGAAGACGCGCTGCGTCTCCTCGATCTTGACCTGCTCGATGGCGACTTCCTCCGGCGTATAAACCACGCTTACCGAAGTCGTCACCTGCGCGATCTGGAGTTTGGTGTCGGTGAGGATCAGGTACTGGCCCGAATTGAGGACAAGATCGGGCGAGGCCCAGTCGGCAAAGTCTGGGGCGGTGATGGTGACCTGATAAGTTCCAGGATCGAGTTGCTTGAACTCAAAGAATCCGTGGTCGTCCGACAGGAACTTCTGGGGATCTTTGAGACCAGGGCCCTGCAGGACGACGGCGGCGCCGGCAAGGATGTCGCCGTTCACATCAGTCACGGTGCCGGTAATATGTCCGGTTTCCGGCTTCGGCGCACTCGTGTCCTGTGCCGCCAAAGGCGCGGCTATTGCCATGGCTGTCAATATCAGCAGCCAAATTCGTAAGGTTCCCAAAGCAAGGTCTCCCATGTACCAGCGTGGGATATAACTTACGTAGCAGTCCCGGCCGTCCGCAACTTCCGGAAGTTCAATACGCAGACGGGAATCCGGATTTGCTAAGGGTTGGTCAGCGGGGTGGACAACGAAACAGGGTATCGTCCTGCAATTCAAAGCCAATGGCGGATAACTGATGTCATAACGACGTCGGCCTCACCACGGACCGAGTAGACTTTGCGGTATCCAACCAAAAAGGCTCGGAACGAAGGAGGCCGAGATGAAGATTGTAGGTTGCGATCTGCATGCAAGACAACAAACCATAGCTATGGTGGACAGCGAGACCGGCGAGTTCACGGAGAAAACCATTTCCCACGAAGGGAATGCAGTACGAGAGTTTTACGCGGCTCTGGCAGGTCCGGTGGTGGTGGGCATCGAAGCCACCGGATCGATGCAATGGTTCTTGGAACTGCTGGAGGAGTTGGGGATCGAGTGCCGGGTGGGTCATCCAGCAAAGATCCGCGCGAAAGAGACGCCGAAGCAGAAACACGATCGACGGGACGCACGCTTGCCTAGCCCACTATAGGTCCAGAGTTGCCGCTTGCTACGAAATCGGTGCGGGGTTTGCATCAGTGCGATCAGGCGGGCAGCCCGAATCGGACCGATGCTGGGAATCTGGCGCAGCAGTTTCGAGGCTTTGTGTTTCCGGCTCTCCGCTAATAACTCAGGACGCAGGGTTCGTCGTAACGTCTGCAATCCATCCAACTGCTGATACAGCAACTCGGCTCGCCGGCGCACGCCGGCATGTTCAATCTTGTGTAGCCATTCCTCGCGGTAACGCGGAGCATAGACCTGGGTCCCCGCACAGGGAATGCTCCAGCCGCGATACAGAGCCTTGATCCGATTCATCACTCGGTTCAGATCCTGGCTGATAGTCCGATAACTGCGCCCCAGCTCGCGCAGCGTCCGCAGTCCGTGTTCCCCGTGATAGACCGAGCGCAGCATTCCCGTGCGTAACAAGTCGGCCAGCTTACGGGCATCGATCTTGTCGCTCTTGTTGCCTTCCTTTAATAAGGCATTGCGCCGCGGATCGCAGACCAGCACTCGCGTCACCTGGGGTTGCAGCAGATCGTACAGCCAAGCCGCCCAGGTCCCTTCTTCCCAGGTCACATGCAACTCGCCCCGCAGACCGTGGATAAACTGCAGAATGCTGCTGGCTTTGGTTTCCACAATCGACTCCATCACCAGCTTGCCACTGCCATTCAACACCGCAATCACGATCGCTTCCTTGTGCACGTCCATGCCGATATACTGGATGTCGCGACTCATAAAGTTGCCTCCTTGGGGGAAAGAACATCGCGCTCAACGGAGTCTTTCCCTCAAGGTACAGTGTCATCCTTTACCTGATTTGCCCACCTTCAAGCAGGGCCGTTCTCTCATAATGCATCGACCGGATTTTGGCGAACAAACGGCGCAAGCTACTAACGCCTGGTTACATTAGTTATCCTGCAAGCAAGCTCTGATCGGAAACTGCACTTCTATGGTTACACAGCACGATAAAGCAGAACGCTTCCGCACGCTGCATGAGGGCCCTGCCGCCTTCGTACTTCCGAATCCTTGGGATGTAGGCTCTGCCCGCATTCTCGCCGGACTTGGCTTCCAAGCGTTGGCTACATCGAGCGCAGCAGCCGCCAGCGCTGTTGGTCGAAGAGATCACGCGCTGACGCGAGATGAAACGCTGGCACACGTACGGTTAATCGTCGATGCAACGGATTTGCCCGTTTCTGCGGACCTGGGAAGGGGGTTTGGCGACTCGCCCGAAGTTGTAGTCGAAACCATTCGGCTAGCGGCGGGTGTGGGATTGGTCGGATGCACGATTGAGGATGCCACTGGCAACGAAGATCGCCCACTCTACGATTTTCAGCTCGCTGTGGACCGGATTGCAGCAGCAGCGGAAGCGGCACGTGCACTCTCGTTCCCCTTTGTGCTGACGGCGCGAGCGCACGATTTTCTCTACGCGGACCCGAGCCTTGACGAGACCATCAGTCGTCTTCAGGCATTCGAGAAAGCTGGGGCTGATGTCCTTTTCGCCCCTGGCCTGCCTGATCTTGCTGCGATACGTACAGTTTGTAAGGCAGTGTCGAAGCCCTTCAACTTCATGGTGGGAATGAAAGGAAAATCATTTTCCCTTACTGAGCTCGCGGCGGCGGGGGTCAGGCGCATCAGCCTTGCGACTTCACTCTATCGTGCGGCCATGACGGGGTTGCTGGATGCTGTACGCGACGTGCACAGCGGTCAGTTCGGTTTTGTCGAACGATGCGTGACGACGCCGGAACTAAACAAGCTCATGCACATTTGACCGCCGTTATGAGGAGGGCTCCGAGAGATGACACTGCCGCAGCCACTGTTAAGTAGATAGTCTTGATAAATCGCGATTTCACTGCATTGACCGGGGTGGTTATGGTCCCTGGATGGTGGCGGAGCGGGCCGGGACGGAGCTACCATCGTCAGGCGATCCCCGCGAAGGAGTTCGATTATGCGCTCTGACATCGTGCCCGGAAGCGTTTTTCCCGACTACGAATTGCCCGATCACACGCAGACATTGCGTAGGCTCAGCGAGCTGCAGGGCGATGACCCGCTGATCCTCACGCTCGCGCGTGGCCACTACTGCCCGAAGGAGCACCAGCAGCATCTGGAGCTCGCCGCGTTCTACCCGAAGGTTGCCGTGGCGTATACCCAAATCGCCACCATCTCCACCGACGACCACCATACCCTGCAGGAGTTCCGTGCGTCGGTCGGCGCCCAGTGGACCTTCCTCTCCGACCCGGAGCGAAGAGTTCAGAAGGACCTCGACATCCAGGAGTACACCGACCCGGAGCACAACCCGATGATTCCGCACACCCTCGTGCTCAAGCCGGGCCTCGTGATCCACCGCATCTATAACGGCTACTGGTTCTGGGGCCGCCCGTCGGCAATCGACCTCTGGCACGACCTGCGCACGGTGACCAGCGAGATCCGCCCCGACTGGGATCTGAGCACCCCCAGACTCCACGAGGCCTGGAACGCCGGCGACGTTTCGTCCTTCCATGGGTGGAACAAGCGGGCCGATGTGAAAGCGGCCCCGGTTGGCCGGAAGGTGGAGCGATGACGGAGCTCAAAACCCACTCATTCGCAAAGGGCGCGAATGAGTGGGGCACCCGGCGCCAGAGATCATTGGTAATCTACCCAGTCGCAGTGCTGAGTCGGTAGGATCTGTGGAGGTATGACCCTGATCCGGCGACTGTCGGCGAGAATTGTCACGCCAATATTCGTTTTTCTCGCCATCGGTAACTTGTGCAGTCCTGCCCAAGAGACAAAAGAATCATGCTCGAACGGGCTTCAGATTGCCTTGGCCGCTGACTATGTCGGCCCCTGGGTTTCCGGCAACGCTTCCGGAGTGGAGTTTCAGTATGGATTGTCGGGCCCGGAGTCTGCTTCTGCCGCCTGGATCGAAATCTGGGATGGCCGTAATCTCCTGTCTAAACATAGCGTGAAAGCGCAAGGTCACGGGAAAATCATCTGGACGGGTCTACGTAAGGTTCCCGAGACTCCATCCAATCTCCAAATTGAGATTTTCGATCCAGAATTGCCATCACCCTGTGACAACTGTTCAAGAAAGGGCGAGGTGGTTTCGATTGTTCTAGCCGGTACCGCACCGGACGAGGACCCTCCATTTCCTTCCCTGGCACCTAAAAGCTCACGACTCGTCGAGGGAGGTGGTTGGGCTGAGGTCGTACTCGAAGGCCGCCTCCTTGGTTCACAGACCGAGATACTCCTGACAGAACAGGATGGAGGAGGGCTCTGGCTTGCGCGGGAATATTTGCCCGTTGAACTGGTTGACTTGCATCATGTTCGGGTCCAGATCCCGCCGGGCTACCTTAGCCGCCCAACGGTCCTCGGCCTCAACGCGGAGCGGGCTGGATCAGAGACGGCGATAGGAAGTGCCGTTGGCCTGCCCGCTCAAACGCTCTACGTCACGAACAAGGATAGTCCAGTCCTTGACTCGGTCGAGCCTTCGGAGGTGTCCGCTGATGAGGCCGAGAAGGGCACGGTTACAGGTCACCTCCGCGGGAGTGGCTTTAAATCCAGCTCGAGGGTGGCACTATCGTTGGAGAGCGCGAGTGATCTCGAGCAGGGAGGCCTTCAACCGGAGTTCATTTCGGCCAACGAGCTGCGAATTGATCTTCCAATGCAGTATTTTGTGATTGACGGTAAATGGAGCGCCATCCGTCCCGTTCGCTTGTGGGTGGCGAATGATGATGTCCTTCATATTTCTGAGCCTCAAGAAATCCGTATTTCGCCGTCCGCGCATCTTCCACCCTACCCTTCACAAGCTCCACTGCCGGACATAACACAGATCTCACCCTATCCCGTGCCCTTGATGGAACCCGGGGACCCATTATCGATTCCGCTTACGGTGCAAGGTACAAATTTTCGGAGAGGTCAGTTAGTGGTAGCTGTGAATGAGCGTGATGAAGAAGTGAAGCTCAAGACGCTATATGTCTCCCCGCAAGAACTGCAGGCATGGCTGCCAAGTAAAGCGTGGTCTGAGCATCGATTGCGTTACCGACTTGTCGTGAGAGCCGCCGCTGGTTTATGCGTGGCGGATGTTGTGGAAGACTATTGACATTGTTGCTTTCCGCGCAACTCTCGCAATCAGGCGATTACAGTGCGCCGTGAAAGGCGCTGGTCCACAGCGGGAGATAAACCCGCCCGGGAACTGGATCGCTCCACCCGGTAGCAATCGGAGCGGCGGTGGAGGCAACAAAGCCGCCGGAGCCTCCGGTGTAGAGGGTCGCATAAGGCGACTTGGCGAGTCTGCAGGTTGTAACGCGAGTGAACGCTGAGCAGGCCACGAAACTGATAATGCAGGAGCCGACCCAACTGTTATCTGGGGAAGGCCGAAGTCGATGGAGCAGTAATGAGCGAATCGGTTCCATCGGTCCTGCCGGGGTAGTGGCGACGGCATGCAGACACAGGGGACCAGACGCAACACGGGAAGCCCCAGCGGTGATCGCAGTCGGGATCAACTGGCAACTCGCGAGAGCTAGGCCGGGCCGTTTGGGGTGACGGAGAGGCTCGCAGTACCGATGAAACCGGGTAATGCCGGTGGAGGGAAGGGGCCTCAGTTGAAAGGAACCGCAAGAAGCGGCGAAGACTGAGGGATTGACGATGAGTCTAGCAACCCCCGCAAGTGTTCAGAAGCTGCAGACGGCGTTGCACGCGAAAGCGAAGGAATCGCCCAGCTTTCGTTTCTATGCGCTGTACGACAAGGTGTACCGGAAGGACGTTCTGACCTACGCCTATGAATGCTGCCGAGCCAACGGTGGAGCAGCAGGAGTGGATGGTCAGAGGTTCGAGGACATCGAAGCGTATGGAATCGAGCGATGGTTGGACGAACTGGCGCAAGAGCTGAAGAGTCGAACCTATCAACCACTGCCCGTGCGGCGGGTTTATATACCCAAGCCGGACGGGAAGCAGCGGCCGTTAGGAGTGCCCGCTATCCGGGACAGGACAGCGGAAATGGCGGCAGTTTTGATCCTCGAACCTATCTTCGAGACCGATCTGCAGCCGGAACAATACGCCTATCGGCGAGACCGCAGCGCGTTGGACGCGGTGAAACGAGTCCACAAGCTGATCTACGCTGGCCACCAAGAAATTGTTGACGCAGACCTCAGTAGCTACTTCGATAGCATTCCGCATTCCGAGCTTCTCCAGTCGGTTGCCCGTCGGGTCGTGGACGGAGCCATGCTGCATCTGATCAAGATGTGGCTGGAAGCTCCGGTGGAAGAAAGCGACGAGCACGGGAATAAACGTCGGAGTACGCGAAATCGGGACCACGGTCGAGGCACGCCGCAAGGGGCTCCGATCAGCCCGCTGCTCAGTAATTTATACATGCGTCGGTTCGTGCTCGGGTGGAAGAAACTGGGGCACGAGAAGCGTCTGCAAGCGTTCATCATTAATTATGCCGACGATCTGGTGATCTGCTGTCGGGCTAGAGCCGATGAGGTACTGGTCCTGATGCGGAGCATGATGTCGCGGCTGAAGTTGACGGTGAACGAGAGTAAGACGCGGGTCTGTCGACTGCCGGAAGAGAAGTTCGATTTTCTCGGGTACACGTTTGGTCGATGCTACTCGCCGAAGACGGGGCGGGCCTATTGGGGCACCACTCCGTCCAAGAAACGAGTGCAGCGTTTGTGTCAGTCGATCAGCGAGATGACCCGACGGGGTCAAACCCAGCAGGATGCGGCAACGCTGGTAGCAGCGCTCAACCGGAAGATTAATGGTTGGGCGAACTACTTCTGTCTGGGGCCGGTCAGCCAAGCCTACCGAGCCGTGGAGCAACATACGTGCCGGCGGTTTCGCCAGTGGCTGTGTGTCAAACACAAAGAGCGGGCCGGGGGGAATACGCGGTTTCCCCAGCAGGCCCTGCATCAGAAGTTTGGCTTGGTTCGACTTACTGCGCGGACCGCCAGCTTTCCGTGGGCGAAAGCGTGAAACTTTCTCCGAGAGCTGGATGCGTTAACTGCGCCTGTCCAGTTCGATAAGCGGGGGTGTGGAAACGTGGCATGGTGAGGTTATTGAGGCACCGGCCAACGAAAGGGCCGGTCTCGGCTAGGCTTCACCTAAACTGTCGCGCCACCCCTCGACTTTACCGCAATATAAAAAGGCGCCCACTTTTGCGATAGGTTGTGATCGTCCGCACCACCAACCTAGCGAAAGGAGCGCCTTTATGAGTCAAGAGAAGTATATCGGCATGGACGTTCATCAGGCCACCATTTCGGTTGCCGTGATGGATGCTCAAGGCAAACTGATCATGGAATGCCTGCTGGAGACCAAAGCAGCCACGATCGTTGAGTTCATCCAGGGAATGCAGGGAACTCTCTCGCTAACCTTCGAGGAAGGAACCTCCGCTGCCTGGTTACACGACCTTCTCCAACCCCACGTCAGCCGATTGTGGTCTGCGATCCGCGCAAGGATGCTCTGTTGAAAGATGGCAACAAGAGTGACCGGATCGATGCGCGCAAACTGGCGGAGCTATTACGCAGCAACCAACTGAAGCCGGTCTACCACGGAGAGCATGGAGTACGCACCTTAAAAGAGCTAGGGCGCAGCTATCTGACCCTCACCCAAGATGTCACGCGCGTGATGAGTCGGATTAAAGCCCTGTACCGCAGCTGGGGGATTCCCTGTAGCGGTACGACCGTTTACGCTCCGCGGCATCGCGCCGAGTGGTTGGCCAAGATCGTGGAACCCGGAGTTCGGGTTCGGGCCGAACGTTTGTACCAGCAACTGGATAGGCTGCAGCCCGTGCATCTGCAAGCACGACGCGATATCCTAGTCGAGAGCCACAAGCATCCTGCCGTGAAATTACTGCGTCAGATTCCTTCCATCGGTCCGATTCGTGCCGCTTTGCTGGTCGCCTTGCTGCAGACGCCCCACCGTTTCCGTACCAAGCGACAGCTGTGGGCCTACAGCGGTTTCGCAGTCGAGACTCACGACAGCGGCGAGTACCGCTGGGTGCGAGGCAAACTGCTGCGCAATCGCGAGCGCATCACCGTGCGCGGTTTGAATGACAATCATAATCAAGATCTGAAGAGTCTCTTCAAAAGTGCTGCCATCTCTGCCAGCACGCGTCCTGGGCCCCTGCACGATTTCTATGTTGCTCGGATTGCCAAAGGGATGCGGCCGACGATGGCCCGTCTTACCCTGGCACGAAAGATCGCCGCCATCACTTTAACCATCTGGAAGAAAGGGGTGGATTTCGACCCCCAACAATTGCATCGGCAAGCAGCTTGAGCGTCTCTGGTGAACCGGCCTTTCCATCTCGGGAGTTCACTCGGATGATGGTCGGTCGGGTTCTGGAGATGCTCGGTTCGAGGGGAGTATCAGTCAATGAGATCGGCCCCGTGTGCTTGGGCACCGAGTCACCCATTACACGCTATGCCCCCTCGGAGAACCAGAAATAGCCATAGGCCACGAGCCTCGGATAGAACCATGGTTGACCTTGAGCACCAGTTTGGCTTGCCGCTCTTTCGAACTCGATGGCATCGCCACCATCCGCGCAGGAAACTCATGAGCATGCAATCGGCCAAGCTTCTCCAGAGAAGCGCAATTTCAGTGGGCTGGATCTCGAGAGACAAATCTCGCCTCCGGTCGAGGCAGAACTTTTTTCTTGACATCCCTTTTTATAGAACTCATTGACCTCGCGCCCCCGCGCCCGCACTCCCCGCTCCCGCACCCCGATTTTGCGCTCTTGTGGTGCTCAAATCGGCGACCACTATATACGGACAGGGCAGTTTCGGAGCGCTCTGTAGCCTATCCCCTCGTCTGATTGACTTGCCCTCTCGCTGCTCCTAACATCGCACCACAGCGTGGCTCCCCGTGATTGGTCAAACCATCTCGCACTATCGCATTCTGGAAAAGTTGGGCGGCGGGGGCATGGGTGTGGTGTACAAGGCCGAGGACCTGATGCTCGGCCGCTTCGTGGCTTTGAAGTTTCTGCCCAACGAAGTCGCGCATGATCCCCAGGCGCTGGAGCGCTTTCGGCGGGAGGCGCGAGCGGCTTCGGCGCTGAACCATCCCAACATCTGCACCATTCATGAGATTGCGAGCCATGGGGGGCAGTGGTTCATCGTCATGGAGTTTCTGGATGGCGATACCTTGAAGCACCGCATTGGCGGGCGGCCTGTGGATCTGGATGCGCTGCTCTCGATCGCCACCGAGATCGCCGATGCCCTGGACGCGGCGCATGCCCAGGACATCGTGCATCGCGATGTGAAGCCAGCCAACATTTTCGTCACCAAGCGTGGGTTGGCCAAGATTCTCGACTTCGGCCTGGCGAAAATGAGCAGCGGGCAGCGGCCTGCGAACATGCCGGACTCGGACAGTCCCACCGTGCTCAAGGATTTGACCGTGGTCGGAAGCATGATGGGCACCGTGGCCTATATGTCGCCGGAACAGGTTTCCGGCAAGCCCCTGGACGGCCGCACCGATATTTTTTCTTTTGGCGTCGTGCTCTATGAAATGGCCACCGGGTGCCAACCCTTCGAGCGGGAGACCACGGGGTCAACCTTCGGGGCCATCCTGTATGAAGCGCCGGTCCCGCCGGTGCGGCTGAACAGCCATCTCCCGCCGCGGCTCGAAGCCATCATTAATAAAGCCCTGGAAAAGAACCGCAAGCTGCGCTACCAGTCCGCCGCCGAGTTGCGCAACGATTTGCAGAAACTGAAGCGGGACACGGATTCGGGCAAGTCGGCCGGCGCCACTTCAGTGGTGGTCACTTCAGGCGCCGCCAATCCGACCATGCCCTCGCTGGTTAGTGACGAAACCATTGGCGACGTGGGAACGGGGCCGCTGGCAACCGCCACCCACGCCGGGACGGACGCTTCTTCGGCTTCGCTCAGGGCAAGCCTCGTCCGTCCAGGCCGGGAAAGGCTCGGCTGGGCTTTGGTCGCCGCGATACTGATGGCGGCGACAACAGGAGTTCTGTACCAGCGCTATCACCACCCGAAAGCCCTTACTGAGCGCGACACCATCGTGCTTGCCGACTTCGCCAACTCCACGCGCGATCCCGTCTTCGACGACACCCTCAAGCAGACCCTCAGCGTGGCCCTGAGACAGTCACCGTTTCTAAACGTGGTTTCGGGTGGCAAAGTGGGCGCGACGCTCAAGCTGATGACTCGTCCCGAGGACACGCCCCTGACCCCAGAAATCGCCCGCGAAGTTTGCCAGCGCGCCGGAAGCCAGGCCTATATTGCGGGAGATATCGCTCCCATGGGGAAGCACTATGTGATTGGACTGAACGCGGTAAATTGCCACAGCGGAGACACGCTGGCGCAAGAGCAGGTCACGGCGGACAGCAAAGAGAAGGTGGTGGACACAGTGGGCGATGCCGCCGCGAAATTGCGCGGCGAGTTGGGCGAGTCGCTGGCCACGGTCAAGAAATTCGACGTGCCGCTGAGCCAGGCCACAACGTCGTCGCTGGAGGCCCTGAAGGCCTTCAGCCTCGGCGTCCGCGCGGGCATGCAGAAGAGCACGACCCAATCCATCGCTTACTACCAGCGCGCCGTCGAACTGGACCCCAACTTCGCCGCGGCTTATCGCGGCCTGGCCAACAGCTATGCCAGCCTGGCTGAACTGGGGCGGGCCAGCGAATATCAGGGAAAGGCCTTTGAGAATCGCGCCCACTCCAGCGAACGGGAAAAACTTGCGATTGCGGCCGACTACTACCGTTTCGTGACTGGGGAGCTCGACAAGTCAGCCCAGACCTATCAGGAGTGGATTGAAAATTATCCTCGCGACGACGCTGCCTACAGCGCCCTCGGCATTACCTATGCCTCGCTGGGGCAGTACGACAAGGCGGAAGAGGCGCATCGCCAGAATCTCCACCTGGCTCCGGAGGTAGGCGCTCCCTACATGAATCTGGGGAACTGCCTGCTGGCGTTACAGCGCTTCGACGAGGCCCGCCAAATCGCCAGGACCGCCCTGGCCCGGAACTTCGACGACTACATTCTGCGCAACGAGCTGTACGCGGCCGCCTTTATCGCGCAGGACTCCCAGGGCATGGCTGAACAGGAGGTGTGGTTTCGAAGCCAGCCGGATTCGGAACACTTCGGACTGGCGCTGGAATCGGACACGCAAGCGTATTACGGCCATCTTGACAAAGCGCGGGACCTCACCCGGCAGGCCATGGCATCGGCAGTGCGTATAGAAAGCAAAGAAAATGCCGCGATCTGGCAGGACAATCAGGCGCTGCGCGAAGCTGCCTTTGGCAACCTGGCGGAAGCGCATCGGAACGCCGAGGCCGCGCTCAAGCTGGAGCCGGACAGTCAAAGCGTACAGATTGAGGCCGCTCTGGGGTTCGCCATGGCGGGAGAGAATGCGCGGGCAGAATCCCTGGCGCGCGATCTGGACCACCGCTTTCCGCTCGATACCCAGGTGCAGTCCCTGTGGCTGCCGGCCATCCATGCGCAAATCGAGTTGAATCGAAAGAATCCGGATGCGGCGCTGGGTCGCCTTAAAGATGCGTCCCGCATCGACCTGGGACAGATCCAGTTCATCAACAATATTTCCTGCCTGTATCCGGTGTACATCCGGGGCCAGGCCTATCTGGCGGCAGGCAAGGGAAGCGAGGCTGCGGCCGAATTTCAAAAGATTCTCGATCACAACGGGATCGTATGGAACTGCTGGACCGGCGCACTGGCGCGCCTCGGGTTGGCCCGGTCCTACGCGCTTGTGGGAGATACCGCGAAAGCTAAAGCCGCCTACCAGGACTTCCTTGCCTTATGGAAGGACGCGGACGCAGATACCCCGGTGCTGAAGCAGGCCAAGGCGGCGTATGCCAAGCTCGTGTCACAGTAATGTCATCCTGAGCGAAGAGGCTGCTTCGCTTCGCGAAGCGGCCGCGTAGTCGAAGGACCCCTACTAGCCAGATCGGAGTTTAGTAGTGCCGGGTGTTTGTGCAGGATTCAGCGTGCTTCAGACGGTTTTCCGCGCATTGGGAATGAAGCAGTGCAGACGCGGTAGGGGTCCTTCGACTCGATTGACCGTCCGCAAGCGGACGATCAACCTCGCTTAGGATGACGCCACGTAGTGTGAGGACGGGCATCCCGGCCCGTCGCACTGTCCAAAATTCCCGACGCGGGACAACTCTCGCGATATAGTTTGCCGATCACAGACGGCGTTCCAGCCGCGTGATATACCCAGCAAGTCCCTTTCTCCAGTCCGGACTCGTCCACGATTTGATTCATGAATGGCGAGTCAATGGCGAGTGTCAGGCGTTATTTTTCCTTTCTACTTTTGGCCACTGCAGTCCTGGCCCAGGACACTTCCAGCGGAGCAATCCGGGGGACGGTGAGTGATAGCGCCGGGGCGCGCATCGGCGCTGCCAATGTGGTGCTGGTAAACACAGCCACCAACTTCCGCTATTCCACTACCAGCGATCCCAGCGGCCGGTTTGCCTTCGACCTGCTCCCGCCAGGAGAATATTCGGCCCGCGCCGAATCGCCGGGAATGTCGCCACAGACCACGCCCCGCCTGCGGGTGGACGTCGGCGGCACGACCGAGTTGACATTCAAACTGGCCGTCGCCGGGGCCAGCGAAACGGTCACGGTTTCAGGGGAGCCTCCGATGGTCGAAAGCCAGCCCAGCGGCCTTTCGACCCTGATTGACGAACGGGCGATCAATGAGCTTCCCCTAAACGGACGGCGCTACACCGATCTTGCCTTGCTGACGCCCGGAGTCACGCAAGACCCACGCGGGCTCACCTCGGGCTCGAATGGTGACCTCGCCTTTGGCGGCATCCGCGGCTACCAGTCCAGTTATCTGGTGGACGGCGGTGACAACAACAACGCCTTTTTCGGGCAGGCCCGCGGCCGCTATCGCGCGCCCTACCAGTTCTCCAACGAAGTGGTGCAGGAGTTCCGCGTTTCCTCAAACACCTATGGCGCGGAACTGGGGCGGGCCGGGGGCGCGGTGGTGAATGTGGTCACCAAATCGGGTTCGAACCGCCTGCACGGAACCGATTTCTATTTCTTTAAGGACAGCGCCATGGCGGCCCAGCATCCTTTCATGGACTTCAAGCCGCACGATCAGCAACAGCAGTTCGGCTTTACCCTGGGCGGCCCCATCAAACGCAACCGGGCATTCTTCTTTGCTGGATTCGATCAGCACATTTTCCACGTCCCGGCGGTGGTGCGATTTCTTGACGGAAGCTCAGTCGTGATTCCTCAGGCCGCCGCCGGACCGGCCACGCCCGGGAGACTACGAAGCCACGGACCAGGCGCTGGTATTCGCAACAGCTGCGCAACTTTCGAAGCAGGCCGGCACCTTCCCATCGTCGATGCTGGGCAATGCCGGCTTCTTCAAGGTCGACCTGGTGCTCAACCAGCACAACAACCTCTCGCTGCGGCTAAACACATCGCGGTACTACGGGCATAATAATGTCTTCCTCGATCCCGCCAGTCCGCTCTCCAGTTTCGGCATCAGTGACAACGGCGAGGAAGATGTATCCACGGAAAGCGGATCCCTGGCCCTTGCCAGCAATCTCTCCATCAAAGCCGTGAGCAGCTTTCGGGCCCAGTTCTCGCGCGACTTGCAGTCCTCGACCGCCAACAGCACCGACCCATTGACCAAGATCTATATTATCGACGGCTTCGGACGCTCATTCATTCTTCCCCGCCAGACCCGTGAGCACCGCCTGCATCTAGCCGAGACCCTGAGCGTGAATGGCAAAATAAATTCCTGGAAGTTTGGCGGCGACGTGCTCTTGACCTGGATCAATAACTTCTTTCCCTCGTTGAGCGGCGGAGAGTACATCTTCGATCCCATCAAGGTGAATCCGTTCACCTTTCGACATTCAGGAAGCCGGCCTCGAGCTCACTCCCCTGCGGGCCTAGGCGCATCAGGTCCCGCACTACTATCTGCAGAGCTTCGGCCCAGCGGTCACCCATCCGGACACGAACGAGTACGCGGGATTCTTGCAAGACACGATCCGGGTCTCGGACCGCCTGGCCCTGAGCCTCGGAGCACGCTATGACTTGCAGACGTTCACCACGAAAGGCCTGCAGGCGAATCCGCTGTGGCCGGACGCGGGCCGGGTGCCCTACAACACCGGTAACTTTGCGCCGCGCGTGGGACTGGCGTACTCGATCGGGAACGAGCGTCCGACCGTGGTTCGCGCCGGATTTGGGATTTTCTATACCCGCATTCCTCAGATCTACAATTCCGCGGTCCAGAGCGACAGCGGGTTGGCGGGAAATTTTCTCTTTCTCAACAACAATAATTTCTCCGACCACCAGGTATTTCCCCAATATCCCAACCCGCTAGTGAACTGTGCGGTGAATGCCACGAATTGCCAGCTGCCCTCCGGTCTGGCGCAACTCGAGCAGGCCGATGTCTCGGCGTTTTCGCACAATTTCAAGACGCGCGTGCAACAGGCCAGTCTCAACGTGGAGCGCGAAGTGATGCATCGCATGTCGGTGGGTGTTTCCTACATGTACGTGCATGGCGTGGACCTGATCCGGGCGCGCGACGTGAACCTGCCGCCGCCGGTCAACGTTTCTTATCCCGTGTACGATCCCTCGGGGACGAATTTCCTGGGCACGTATTACGACGTCGATTCCTTCTCCACGTTTCAGGCCACGCGCTCGCTGACCTGTCCCTTTCCGCCCTGCATCAATCCACTGGCGCGTCCGATTCCGCAGCTCGGGTCGATCAACGTCTTCGAAAGCGCTGCCTCGAGCGTTTATCACGGCGCCACTCTCTCCATTCGCCGCCGTATGACCAGTGGTGTCTATTTCATGCTGGCGTACACCTTCGCGCACGCCATCGACGATGGGCAGGATGCGCCGGTGGCAGGGCGCCCAGCGACAGTACAGGACTCCTACGCTCCTAGTTTGGAAAAGGGTCCCAGTGTTACTGACCAGCGGCAGCGCTTCGTCTTCTCTTTCGTTCTGCTTCCTAAGCCTTTTCACCGCGATCATGAGTGGCTGGGATTATTTTTCAACAACTGGAAAGCGTCGGGCGTGTTCACCTACGGCAGCGGCCGGCCAGTCAGCGCCACTGTGACCGGCGATGCCAACCAGGATGGCAATAACGGCAACGACCGGCTCCCGGGAATTTCCCGCAACTCCCTACTCGGACCGGCCTACGCCACTACCGACATGCGCCTGACCCGTCGCCCGTATGCCGGCGATCGGATCAAATTGGAACTGATGGCTGAGTCCTTCAACCTGCTGAACCGCGACAACCGGCGCGTCCAGATCACACCGGACGGCTTTCAGAGCAACTCGGCACAGTTCGTTCAGATTGATAAGACCATTGGAATCAATATCTTCCCAGCTCAATACCGGGTGCCGTCCAGCTTTCTGCGGGCCACCGACGCATACGCTCCCCGGCAGATCCAACTGGCCCTGAAGCTGATTTTCTAGGGACGAACCGTCCCATCGATGCTAGCTATTGGCATTTTCTCTGCACGAAATTGCCACATACCCCTTGACTTGCCGTGGGAACCTTGCAATAACTATCCCCGTCCAAACGGGACCGGTTTGGGGGTGTAGTTCAGTTGGCAGAAGTTAGACTTCAAGAGGGCGAGTCCCTCGAAAACGCATTACGTCGCTTCAAGCGCAAGGTGCAACAGGAAGACATTATCAAGGAGGTCAAGCGGCACTCCTTTTACCTGAAGCCGGGCGAAAAGAAGCGCGTGAAGGAAGCCCTGGCGCGCAAGCGCAGCAGGAAAAAAGCACGCAAAGAGCAAGATTAAGGTCCATGGGCTGCCACGCCAAGTGGTGGCCCATTTCCTTGTTCGCAAGAGATTGTCAAAAATTGTAAAGGGTAATCCATGCCGGGTGGCATGGCAGGCCGAGTCCAGGGGGAATTTTCCAGGTCGTAGCTTGAGGGGGCAACGACCCTGAGTCCACGCGCGTCGCGCTATTCGTCTGCGAGGTCTTGGGGAATGGGCTGAAGGGAGCATCTCTCAATGGAATTTCAGGACAAGGTATTGAAGTGCATTGACTGCGGTGCGGATTTTATCTTCACGGCGGGCGAGCAGCTGTTCTTTCACGACAAGCAGTTCAAAAACGAACCTAAACGTTGCAAGGCTTGCAAGACGAAACGGGTATCAGTACTAGGGGCGTCACCTTCGGGGCAGGGCAACGGCTTCGCCAAGGTGGAAACGCGCACCACGTGCTCGGAGTGCGGTAAAGAGACCACCGTGCCCTTCAAGCCGACGCAGGGGCGTCCGGTATTCTGCCGGGAGTGTTTCCAGCAGAAGCGGCAAGTAGCCTCAGCTTGATGTTGAACGAGACTTTGTAGGCGATTCCAGAGTCGGCAGCCAAGCTCACCTTCCTCCCGCTTCCCGATTCCAAGGCGAATCTCGTCTGCCCACGGCGGCGTCCGCGAGGCGAGCAGACGGTGCCTCGTCTTTTGCGGCGGGTCCAACAAGCTGGTGAAGCACGGGCTTTGTTGCACGACTGTGCCATAACCCTCCGCTGTTATGCGTCCAAGCATTCTGCCACCTGCGTTACTATGGAATCGTGGCGACTTTCTATGTCACGAATTTCGGCTGCCGAGCTACGCAGGCGGACGGTGCTGCCATCGAACGCCAGCTGCGGGAGCGCGGCCTGGAGCGCGCGGATGAGCCCGCGGCGGCTGGACTCGTGGTTCTCAACACCTGCACGGTGACCGCTGCGGCTGACCAGGACGCCCGCGCCGCCATCCGCCGCATTCATCGCAAGAACCCCAAAGCTCAGATCGTGGTTACTGGCTGCTACGCCCAGCGCGCGCCCGAAGAGATCGCCGCTCTGCCCGGCGTAAGCCAGGTGATCGGCAATTCGCACAAGCATCAACTGGCACAGCTCGCGGTCGAACTCCAGAGCTCGGACCTCAGACAGCGGCCGGCTCAATCCACGTTCGTTCCACTCGCGCGCCTTAGGGATAGTGTCCAGGGTCCGAGGTCCGACGCCCGCAGTCCGATTTTTGTCTCCGACATCTTTGCCCATACCGAACTGCAGGCCGCGCCGGTCTTCGACGCCGCGAATGAGCGCACCCGTCCCAATTTGAAGGTGCAGGACGGTTGCGACAACCGCTGTTCATTCTGCGTGATTCCCTCTGTCCGGGGACAGAGCCGTTCGCTCGAACTGATACAGATCATTCGCGAGGTCGTGGCTCTGGTGAGCGGGGGGTATCGCGAAGTAGTGATTTCGGGCATCAACCTCGGGCGATGGGGAAAGGACTTAGACGTCAGCCCTCAGCCGTCAGCCCCTGCGAAGACCGGCCAACGACCAACAACCAACGGTCAACGGCCGGGGTTCGAAGATCTGGTGCGTGCCATTCTCTCCGAGACCATGTTGCAAAAACTGCGCATCAGCTCAGTCGAACCCATGGACTGGAGTGACGAACTGATCCATTTGATGGCAACCTCTTCACGCATCGCCAAACATGCGCACCTGCCTCTGCAGTCGGGCAGCGACGCCGTCCTGCGCCGGATGCACCGCAAGTATCGCCCCTGGCACTACCGGGAAAAGGTTGAAAAAATTCGCGCTGCCATACCGACGGCAGCGATCGGAGCGGACGTGATGGCAGGCTTTCCCGGCGAGACCGATGCCGAATTCGGCGAGACTTGCCGCCTGGTGGAAGAACTTCCCATCACCTACCTGCATGTCTTTACCTACTCTGCGCGTCCGGGAACTCCGGCTGCGGTCATGGGCAAACAGGTTCCTGTACACCTCGCCCGCGAGCGCAACCGCATTCTGCGTGATCTTGCTTCAGGGAAAAAGCTGGCCTTCATGAGCAGTTTTGTCGGCCAGCGAATCGAAACCATCACGCTGAATGTCTCCGGCAAAGACCAGGAGGGTGAATATACGGAAGGGCTCACCGATAATTATTTACCCATACGCGTATCCGGAAAGCATCCTCCGAATCGGTGGGTGCAAACCCGGGTTGAGCGAATTCACGATGGAATCTTGCAGGGGATCGCCATCTAGCGTGTGGGGGTCGGACACTCCGTTCGACTTAAGGGAGTGTCCGACCCACACATTTAGCGGCGACCAAATACTTCTTTAAGCAAGTTCGTGGTCTGTGCTGCCGGATCTTTGCGAATCTTCTTCTCTTCCTGGCCCAGTTCGTAGAAGAGCCCGTCCAGGGCCTTGGAGACCACGTAATGGCTGATGTCTAAATCCTGATTTTTCGCAAAAGGAATGGCTTTGTACTGCGAGACCAGGGCGTTGTATTGCTGGGTCACGCCATTTTTAGCCATCGTCTTCTCCACCACCGGCCGGAAGGCGGCCGTGAGTTGCGGCGTGGTCTTTTCCTTGAAATAGCTGGTGGCCGCGGTGTCGCCGCCGGACAGGATTGTGCGCGCGTCATCGAAAGTCATAGCGGTGATGGCATCAATAAAGATTTTTCGCGCTGCAGGGGCGGCCGACTCTGCGGCCCGATTCATGCTCAGGACAAAATCATCTATTTTCGGCCCATAACCCACCATGCGCAGCCCCTTTTCCAGCGTCCGCAGATTGTTGGGCATCAGAATTTTTATATCGGGGTTGCCAAAATATCCGTTGGGACGCCCGGTAATTTTCACCGATTGCTCGGCGCCGATCTGAAGGGCCTGCTTCAGGCCCGAGGAGATCTTCGTATCACTAAGCGTCGCGCCTCCCAGCCCAAGGCGTTTTGCGATGTCTTCCATCTGGGCGGTGGAGAAATTCGTGAACAACAAAAAGATGGCACCGAGCAACAGGCTGCGCTTCATCTTGGATCTCCTTACCCGGCACGAACCGGCTTCACATCAATCTCCGGAAGAAAATCATCTGCCGGGCTAACCCGGGGCCGGATCTTTGCACCTAAGCTCCCGACGTTACACGAAAACGTGTTGCGCGATTAATTTTTTATATAAGGAGCACTACATGGGAAACGATACTGAAAAGAACCAACAGAACCCGGGACAGCGACCCAGCAATCCTGGAAACCAGGCCGAGCCAAACCGGCAGGATCCGACTCAGAGCGGGAAACATGTTTACAACCCGCAGGATCCGACCACAAAAAAGCCGGGCCAAGACAGCGGCACGACCAATCGCCCGGACCGTGAAGGGTCAGAGGACGTCGAAAAGCGCCGCGCATCCTAAACGGGGGCGCGATCATGGGATGAAGCCACGGCGAACCTGCCGTGGCTTCGTTCTGTCCGGCACGTACTTTCTCAGGGATTTGAGGTTGCCCGGCGAAGACCACCGGGACGAGGAGCGGCGGCCATGCTATACTTTTTCCCTATCTCATTCGCCCTGTTAGCTGACGGAGGGTTGTATCGATAAACGCTTTATCCGAACAAACGAACGCATCCGGGCGCGGGAAATCCGCGTAATTGACGACGAAGGCCAGCAGATCGGCATTTTGACTCCCTACGATGCGCTCAAGATGGCCCGCGAGAAGAACCTGGATCTGGTCGAGATCTCGCCCACCGCGACTCCTCCCGTATGCCGCATCATGGACTATGGGAAATTCCTGTACCAGCAGGAAAAAAAGGAACGTGAGGCCAAGAAGCATCAGAAAGTAATCGTGGTGAAGGAAGTGAAGTTCCGCATCAATGTGGACGACCACGACTACCAGACCAAGAAGAACCACGTTCTGCGCTTCCTCGATGAGGGAGACAAGGTCAAGGCGACGATTTTCTTCCGTGGACGGGAGATGACGCGCACTAACCTGGGACGCGAAATCCTGGAGCGGCTGATTAAAGATATCGCCGACAAGGGAATCGTGGAGTTCCGGCCGCGACAGGAAGGCAACACGCTGCACGCCATCCTGGCGCCCAAGAAAGATGCCGGACAGAAACAGCCCGCACAGTCGCAACCCGCTCCCGGGCGAGTAAACCAGGCGTAGGAATCTGAGAAGCATTTAGCAATTGGCACTTGGCATTTAGCCACGTCGGAAATGCCGCTTCGGCCAGTTGCTAAGCGCCATTTGCTGAAACTGAGGATTTATGCCCAAGTTGAAAACACATAAGGGTGCCGCCAAGCGCTTCAAGAAGACGGCGACTGGCAAGGTCAAGCGCCATCATTCGCACCTGCGTCATATGCTGACCTCCAAGGACAAGAAGCGCAAAGGCAAGCTGCGCCAGGCCGTCCTGGTCAGCGACGCCGACACCCCTAAGATTAAGCGAATGATTCCGTATTAGAAGTTTTGTTGGTGTGGCGCGGGCGCCCTCGCCCGCGTTGGTGGCTGCGAATTCGCGGCCCAGGCGCGTGAAGAGGCAACCAGACCTTCGAGTCTCCTACCTCCAGCCGCCGTAACTTGAAAGTAAAAAGGAGCTACCCATGCCTCGCGTAAAACGGGGAACGAAACGCCGCGCCAAGCGCAAGAAGATACTCGACCGCGCCAGCGGCTATTTCCTTACAAAATCCAAACTCTACAGGTCCGCTAAAGAAGCGGTCGAGCGCGGGCTCAAGTTCGCCTACTCCGGCCGCAAGCAGAAGAAGCGGCAATACCGCTCCCTCTGGATCGTGCGGATCGGCGCTGCCGCCAAGTTGAACGGGATGAGCTATAACCAGTTCATTCATGGACTCAAAAAAGGCGGAGTGGAACTCGATCGCAAGATCCTGGCCGACCTGGCAGTGAATGATCCCGGCGCGTTTAAGAGCCTCGCCGAGCAGGCGAAGGGCGCTCTCGGCGGGGCAGCGTAAATCAGCCTATAGCACAATTAGCTCTTAAGCATTTAGTTTCCAAGAGCACAGCCTCGGCCGCTCTCGGCTGCTATTTTTGCCTGGTGTGGGCAGCTTCAACTGAGAACCGAGAACAAAAAAACTGATTCTATGTACACCGTCCCTAAACTCAAGAGCTTCTCCGCGGCTGCCCTGGATAAGGCCTCCAATGGCCTGCTTGCAGCTCTTGAACATGAATCGAAGGCGGTCAAGAACGAAGAGGATTGGAAAGCATTTCGAGATCGCTGGCTGGCTCGCAAGAACGGAATTGCGACCCTGGTCAATGATCTCTGGTTGAAAGCGGCGCCTAGAGATGCAAAACGCATTGCTGGAGTGCGAGTAAACGAACTGAAAGGTCGGGTGGAGTTAGAAGTAGAGAGGTCAAAGAAAAGGTACGAAAACCTTTCGATCATCAGAAATGCGGTTTCGACAGTTTCCCTCGACATCACCCTCCCCGGTATTCGCCGACCGCTCGGCTCAGAACATCCCGTGATCAAGACCATGCACGAGATCGTTTCGGTCTTCCGTAATCTCGGCTACTCGGTTGAAGAGGGGCCGGTGATCGAGACCGACTACTACAATTTCGAGGCTCTGAATTTTCCGCCCAATCACCCGGCGCGCGATACCCAGGACACGCTGTTCATCGCCCGCCAGGAATCGAAGCCGCAACGCGAGCGCCTGCTGCTGCGCACACACACTTCTCCGGTGCAGATTCGCACCATGGAGAAGATGAAGCCGCCGGTCAGGATTGTGATTCCGGGCAAAGTGCACCGCAACGATCCTCCGGACGCGAGTCACTCGCCCATGTTTCACCAGGTCGAAGGGCTGGCGGTGGACGCGAACATTACTTTTTGCGATCTGAAAGGCACGCTCGACCACGCCATGAAAGCGCTGTTCGGATCGAGTGTGAAGACCAGTTTCCGGCCGTCATTTTTCCCCTTCACCGAGCCCAGTGCGGAGATGATGGTCTCGTGTTTTATTTGCGGGGGCAGCGGCAAGCGCGGCTCCGAGCCCTGCCGCCCCTGCAAGCAGACGGGATGGATCGAAATTTTGGGCTGCGGCATGGTGGATCCGAACGTTTACGGCTTCGTGGATTACGATCCCAAAGAAGTTTCGGGATTTGCCTTCGGCATGGGCGCAGACCGGATCGCGATTCTGAAATACGGGGTGGATGACATCCAGTTGTTCTTCAACGGGGATGTGAGATTTCTGGAACAGTTCGGGTAAAAAGTAGCGCCGCCGTCCCGGCGGCTGTCGCGGGGGCGTCTCGCCCGCGAATGTGAGGGCAAGATGCCCTCACGACAGCCGGCAGGATGCCGGCGCTACGAAAATCGGCAATGAAACTCTCTTCGCAATGGCTGCGCGAGTTCGTGGATGCCAAGGTGGACGACCGCCGCCTGGCTCAGGACCTCACTGAGGTTGGAATTGCTGTTGAGAGCATCAGCGGCGAAGGGAAGAATGCCGTCTTCGAAATGGAGATTGGTACCAATCGTCCCGATGCCATGAACCACTTCGGAGTGGCGCGCGAAGCTTCGGTGATCTACAACCTGCCGCTGCGGGCTGTGGACTCGAAGCTGCCGGCGGCGCCGGGTAACTCGGGTTTCGTCATTGAAATCGCGGACCAGACCGCCTGCGCCCGTTATACGGCTCGCATCGTTCGCGATGTGAACGTCAAACCCTCCGCGGATGCGATAGCCAAGCGCCTGCTGCTGGTTGATCAGCGGCCCATCAACAATGCCGCCGACGCGACCAACTGCACGCTGTGGGAGATGGGGCATCCTACCCACGTGTTCGATCTCGATCTGCTCGAAGGCGACAAGATTGTGGTGCGGCGGGCGTTCAGCGGCGAGAACCTGAAAACACTGGACGGCGTTGAGCGCAAACTTAGCCCGGAAGATCTGGTCATCGCCGATGCCGTGAAACCGGTTGCGCTGGCTGGTGTCATGGGCGGATTCGACACCATGATTACCGCCAAGACCAAAAACATCCTGATCGAGTCCGCGTGGTTTGATCCGTCTACAGTCCGCAAGAGTTCGCGGCGTCACGGATTGCATACCGATGCCTCGCATCGCTTTGAACGTGGCGCGGATTTCGAGGCCACGACCAAGGCTTGCGACCGTGTGGCTGTACTGCTCCTCGAATCAGCCGGAGGCAAACTGGACGGCGGCGCAATCGACGTGGTTGCCCGCCAGGTCGATCTCGCGCCCGTGGCCCTGCATCTTTCGGAAGTGCACCGTATTCTCGGAGAGAAGCTCGAGACCAACGAAATTTTCCGCATCCTCCAGCAACTGGGTTTTGAATTGATGCCGGAAAGGGGCGGCGACCCTGACTTTACCGTCCACATTCCGAGCTGGCGTCTCGACGTGGAACGCGAAATCGATCTGGTCGAAGAGATTGCGCGTCTGCATGGCTACGACAAATTCGCCAATACTCTGCCGGCCTATGCCGGCGCGGTGATGGAAGCGCCGGACGCGGACAAAGACCACAAGCTTCGAACTTCGCTACTGGCGCTCGGCTATGACGAGGCCGTGTCGCTGACTTTTATCTCACATGAGGACGCAGAAACATTTTCTTCGGTTCCGGTGGTCGAGCTGGCCAATCCTCAGAGCGAGGAAGCGGCGGTGATGCGCAGCTCTCTGGTGCCCGGCATGCTCAATATGCTGGCGTACAACCTCAACCGCGGGGCGGACTATGTACGCCTGTTTGAGGCCGGCAGCATTTTCGAAGCCAAGGATGGCGGGACGGCAGAACCCAAACGCATCTGCTTGGGCGCCACCTCTGCACCCTTGCAAACGGCGCAGGGATGGGGCGCCCGCGACGGAGGGTTCTTTGATCTGAAGGGTGATGTGGAGAATTTGCTGCAGGCCTTTCAACACCAGACGTTGAAGTACGATGCCCAAACATCGGACTACTATCATCGCGGGCGCTCGGCGCGCGCCTTGATGGATGGCGCTCTGGTGGCGCAGTTTGGACAGGTCGATCCCGACGTCGCCGCCCCGCGCAAACTGCGGCAAAGCGTCTTCATTGCGGAGCTTTATCTCGACCGGCTTTACCGCCAGGGCTTGCGGGTCGTCCGCTATCAGCCCTTGCCGCGCTATCCCGCAGTAGAACGGGATTTTTCCTTTGTCTTCGACGACGGGGTCACATTCGACAGAATTCAGCAGGCTGCCATCGGACTCGGCGTGGCTGAGTTGCGCAGCTTCGTTCCGGTGGAAATTTTCCGCGGGGGCAACGTTTCCGCGAGCAAGTATTCGCTGCTGCTGCGGGTCCGGTTCCAGTCGGCCGAGCGTACGCTACGGGAAGAAGAAGTGGCGCAGTGGTCGGCGCAGATCATCAAAGTGCTGGAGGGCCTGGGCGGAAAGCTGCGGGCATAAGAAGATGGCAATAAACCTCCACGGTGTCATGCTGAGCGAAGTCGAAGCACCCCTACTACACAACTGAATTCTCGGTCCCGGACGCTGGCAGCCCGGTGATGTGTGTGAGAAGGGAATAGGGGTCCTTCGACTGCGCGGCTGCTTCGCCAGGCGAAGCAGCCACTCCGCTCAGGATGACAACTGATAATTTCGGTCTTGTACACTGCTGACGTGCGTTTTTTCTTCTGCCTGGTGGTGAGTTTCCTCGCCGCGACGGTTCCCGATGGAGTTGCTGCATCTCCCGCGCCCCACAAACCAATACCCACTTTCTACAAAGACATTCTGCCCTTGCTCCAGGACCACTGTCAGAGCTGTCATCGTCCGGGCGAAGTTGCTCCCATGCCGCTGGTGACGTATGAGCAGACCCGGCCATGGGCGGCGGCCATGGCGAAATCGGTAAAAGGCGGAATGATGCCGCCGTGGTTTGCTGACCCGCGATTCGGGCACTTCTCTAACGATCCCTCGCTTACGCCGCAACAGATTGCGACGATTCTCGCGTGGGCACAGGGCGGGTCTCCAGGCGGCAATCCGCATGACGCGCCCCCGCCCCCGAACTGGGCTCAAGGCTGGAACATTGCGCAGCCGGATGTCGTGCTGGCGATGCCCACGTCGGTCGCGATCCCGGCTGATGGCGACGTGGAGTACACGTACGAGATCGTGCCTACCCATTTCAGCGAAGATAAATGGATACAAATGGCCGAAGTTCATCCCTCCAGCCCGCAGTACGTGCACCATGCCGTAGTGTACATACGGCCGCCGGATTCGAAATGGCTGCGGCATGCTCCGGTCGGAGTGCCGTTCATAGCTTCGATGCTCAGCGATCCGCAGGAGCGACTGGAGGCCCACGGAACTACTAGTGACTTGCTGTTGGTGTACGCTCCCGGCAGTTCGCCGGACCACTGGCCGGACGGCGTGGCAAAGTTCGTTCCGGCGGGATCAGATCTGGTTTTTCAAATCCACTACACCACCAACGGCAAGGCCGGCAGCGACCGGACCAGCATTGGACTGGTGTTCGCGAAGGCATCTCCCCGGCAGCGGGTTCTCAGTCTGCAACTCAACGATCACGCCATCATCATTCCCCCTGGCGCGGATGACTTTCGTGTGGAGGTGCAGGGCACGTTGCCGCACGACGCCACGCTGCTCAGTCTGTTCCCGCACATGCACCTGCGCGGGAAGCGCTTTGAGTACGACATTGTGAAGCCCGACGGCTCGATCGAAACTCTGTTGCGTGTGAACTACCATTTTCACTGGCAACTGAGTTACCGCCTGGCGGAGCCACGACTGCTGAAGGCTGGAACCAGGCTGCGCGCCGTAGCGTGGTACGACAACTCGCGCAACAACCCGCACAATCCCGATCCGGATGCGACCGTCACCTGGGGCGACCAGACTTATCAGGAAATGATGGTTGGGTTCTTCGATGTGGCGGTGCCGGCGAACATGGACAAAGAACAATTCTTTATTCGCCGCCAAGATGGGCACTAAGCGGCCGGGGCAATGCAAGGCCACCGCCTCTGGTCGTTTGTCTGTTGTTATGTTGTGACTTTCTGAACAGCTCAACAAACACTCTTTACTCTTGCTATCCAAACTCACATGACCCGCGTCTAGCAACAACGGGGCATAAGTAAAAATCCAGATTGCCGGTCCCCCCACGGGGAATATCGGGACGAGATACTCGCTCAGGACGAGTCCGTCCACTCATGAGAAATTCAAAAGGAGTGATCGTATGCGCCGAAATGGATTCAACCGCTTGGTGATGGCTGTGGTTGTGTCGGGCATGGCAACGTGGATTGCCTGTGACAAAACGAATACCGCGGCGACGTCTGCAGTTCCGGATTCCGGCGGAAAGATTCCGGTCACGACCAGATCGGAGGATGCGCGGAAGGAATTTCTCCAGGGGCGGGAGCTCTCGGAAAAACTTCTGGCCCAGGATTCGGTACAGCATTTTGATAAAGCCATTGCGCTCGATCCAGATTTCGCGTTGGCGGAACTGGCGCGGGCCAATGCCGCCGGCACAGCTAAGGAATTCTTCGAGCATTTGAACAAGGCGGTAGCCTTGGCGGACAAGGCTTCGGAGGGAGAGAAGCTCCTCATTCTTGCCAACCAGGCGGGAGCTAACGGCGACGCGGTCAAGCAGAAGGAGTACTTTGAGAAGCTGGTGGCCGCTTATCCGAATGACGAACGGGCGCACTTCAATATGGGCGCGTTTGAATTTGGTCAGCAGGAATATCCCCAGGCCATCGAGCAATTGAAGAGAGTGCCGGAACTGACCCCGAATTATTCGCCGGCCTACAACATGCTGGGCTACGCTTACCGACAGGCGGGCGACTACCCCAACGCCGAGCAGGCCTTCAGGAAATACATCGAGCTGATTCCGAACGATCCCAATCCCTATGACTCTTACGCCGAGCTGTTGCTGAAGATGGGGAAGTTCGACGAATCGATCGCGCAGTACCGCAAGGCGCTCATGATTGATCCGCACTTTGTACCCTCGCACTTCGGGATTGCCGCCGATCTGCTGTATCTCGGCAAGCCGGCCGATGCGACCGCGGAACTGCAGAAGATGGCCGACTTGGCGCGCAATGACGGAGAACTCCGGACGGCGTTGTTTGGCATGGCGGTGGTGGCTTCGGACACCGGCAAGCTGGACAAGGCAGTGCAGGCGATGGACAAAGAATATGCCGTAGCGGAAAAGAAAAACGACGTTGCCGCGATGGCGGCCGACCTTCAGGCCAAAGGCAACATCATCGCCGAGATGGCAAAGTATGACGTGGCGGCGCAGCAATTTGACCGCTCGTTGCAGATGGTGGAAAGCTCAAGCCTGTCGCAGGAGATCAAAGACAATGCGAAACTCCTACATCACTACAACCTGTGTGCGTTGGCCATCGACAAGAAGGACTACGCGGCGGCCAAGACCCATGCGGATGAATACCGCCAGGGAGCCGAGGCGTCGAAGAACCCTGCACGGTTGAAGCTGGCCCATGAACTGGCGGGCCGGATTGCGCTGGCGCAGAAAAATTACGACGAGGCAGCCAAAGAGCTGGAGCAAGCCAATCAGCAGGATCCCCGCAACCTTTATCGCTTAGGTCAGGCCTATCAGGCCAAGGGCGATGCCGCGCAAGCACGGAAGTTCTTCGCTGAGGCTGCTGGATTTAATTCGCTGCCTGCCCTGAACTACGCTTTTGTCCGGGCAAAGGCGCAGAAGATGGCAGCAGGAATGAAAGGATAGGTAAGCAAAGGAAAGTTTTTGTCGAGGCGTTATCCTGAGGGACTACAGTTCCGAAGGATCTTGCGTGCACCAGCAATCGGCCGAGCCGAGACCGCACAGCGGGTCCACGCCGGATTTTTCGCGAGCTCAGGATGACGCCTTTTCCAAATTCCAACAGATCCTTAGTTCGCCCACCCACTTCCCCCTCCCTATCCTGAAGGAAACCGGGCCGCAGTGTAGGATAATGAACTGACCCTGGAACGGCTGCGCAAGGACCGGGCAAGACAATCGCATGCCAACTGCTTATCTCGAAGAGGTGAATCCGTGGGAAGCGCAGGTTGCGCGTTCCGACGTGGCCGCGCAGAAGCTTCAGCTCGACGAGGGTTTGTGGAGAATACTGCGCGAGCCCAGCCGGGAATTTATCGTTCATATACCAGTCCAGCTGGACAATGGGCATCTGGAAGTGTTTACCGGGTTCCGGGTGCAGCATTCGATCGATCGTGGGCCAGCCAAGGGCGGCATTCGCTATACCCCTAACGTCACCCTGGACGAGACGCGTGCCCTGGCGAGCTGGATGACGTGGAAATGTGCGGTGGTCAACATTCCGTTCGGCGGCGCGGCGGGAGGAGTGATTTGCGACCCTGACCGCATGTCCCGGCGTGAACTCGAGCGGCTCACGCGCCGTTACACCTCGGAGTTAATGGAGGTACTGGGACCGGAAAAAGATGTTCCCGGCCCCGACATCAACACCGATGAGCAGATCATGGCCTGGATCATGGATACCTATTCCATGCACGTCCATCACACCGTCACGGCGGTTGTGACCGGCAAGCCCCTCGAACTAGGCGGGTCGCATGGGCGGGTCGAGGCCACGGGGCGCGGCCTGATGATTGTCTGTGATGAAGCGGTCAAGCGGCTGGGCATGAGCGCCGATCGGGCCCGAGTAGTAATTCAGGGCTTCGGCAATGTGGGCTCCAATGCCGCCCGCCTCATGCGCCGGAGAGGCTACAAGATTGTTGGCGTATCCACCAGCAAGGGTGGCTTGTACAACAAGAACGGTATTGATATTGAGGCCCTCTCGCTGCATTACCACCGCGAGCGCACCCTGGAGGGCTTTCCCGACTCCGAAGCGATCAGTTCTGCGGAATTGCTGGTGGCAGACTGCGACATCCTGGTGCCGGCGGCGCTGGAGAACCAGATCACTAGCCGCAATGCGGAAAAAGTACGCGCCAAAGTTCTCTGTGAGGGAGCCAATGGTCCGACGACCGCCGAGGCCGATGAAATCCTGGTGGACAAAGGGGTGTTTGTTATTCCCGACATCCTGGCCAACTCGGGCGGAGTCACCGTGTCTTACTTCGAGTGGGTGCAGGACCGCCAGGGATATTTCTGGACGGAATCGATGGTGAACGATCACCTGCAACACACCATGCGGACCGCCTTCGCGGAAGTTCTGAAGTATGCCGAGACCCACAGGGTCAGCAACCGCATTGCGGCGTACATGCTGGCCCTCGATCGGGTGGCATACACGCTAAGGCAACGCGGAATCTACGCATAAAACCGGACGGCTGATGACGCCAACCCGTTTATGGCGGCGAGTCGTGATACTCGCGGGACGCGGCCTGGTGCTGCTCCTGGCTCTATCGCTGACCGCCTGGGCCGCAGCGGCTTTGTATTTCGATTTGTTCTCCGGCAGCTCTCTGCGTACCTTGGGAGCCTCAAGCTACGGCATCGCCATGGTGGGCGCGCTGCTGGCTTTCCGCGGCCGCGGGAAAGGGATCGCAATATGCCTCGCAGGATTCGCGTTGATATTGGCATGGTGGCTTACCCTAAAGCCATCGAATGACCGGGCCTGGCAGCCCGACGTGAGCCAGACTGCCTGGGCAGAAATAGATGGTGATCACGTCACCATTCACAACGTCCGCAACTGCGACTACCGCACTGAAGGCGACTACACTCCGCATTGGGAGACCCGCTCCTACGACCTTTCGCAAATACGGGGGATGGATATTTTTCTCACCTACTGGGGCTCGCCCTGGATCGCGCATCCCATTGTAAGTTTCCGGTTCGGCGACAACGACCATATCGCCATGTCGATCGAAACCAGGAAAGAGGTGGGGGAGCAGTATTCGGCCATCCGCGGTTTTTTCCGCTATTACGAACTCATTTACACGGTGAGCGACGAACGCGACGTGGTGCGCCTGCGGACCAATTACCGCAAGGGGGAAGAAACGTATCTCTTTCACACCCGAACCACCCCGGAGCATGCTCGGTCCACGTTTCTGAATTATCTGAAGAAGATTAACCGAATACGAAATCGGCCGGAATGGTACAACGCGCTCACCAATAATTGCACCACCAACATTGCCACGCTGGCGGGTGAACCTGAATGGGACTGGCGTGTGCTGCTGAATGGGCGCGCCGACCAGATGCTCTATGAACGAGGAGATCTGGTGACGGGAAATCTTTCTTTCGTCC
Organism: Terriglobia bacterium; assembly: GCA_963758435.1. GTDB lineage: Bacteria > Acidobacteriota > Terriglobia > Terriglobales > Acidobacteriaceae > JAIQFF01. Next base: position 187,562 of record CAVWVN010000006.1, read on the forward strand.
AACTTAAGGAGCAGGCGCACATTAACGCAGCGGCACGGGCGGCAAACGATGCTCCCGATTTCTCTCGCCGTATCCGGGAAGGCCGAGCGGGCTTTTGAAACCGCGACGGGTGGGCCCGTGCGATCCACGTAGGGGCGGGTGCCCTCACCCGCCCGGCGGAGCACAGCTCCACTTGATCTGAGGACTGTTCTTGCCTCGAGCCGCCGGCACCCTGTCTCACGCCGGGATCTTGCGGTTTAAAGCCAGTGGCTAAAAAAACTTAGGCGAGCCTGGCTCGCCCGCCCGGACGAGGGCGTCCGGGCCTACGTGGGCTGCGGCGGCCCCTCTTACTGCGGGACCAATTTCAGGATGTTGCCGTTGTAGTCCACCACATATAACTCTCCGGCGGTGTCCTGACCGAAAGACGTGAGCGTGCGGTTGGTGGCCAGCAGGTCTCCCCGCGTCCAGGTATTGGCCGGCGCTTCGGTCAGGCTCCATATTTTGCCCGTAAGATCGGCAAAGATGTATTTGTTCGCCAGGCTGGGGATGGCACTACCTTTGTAAACGTAGCCGCCAATCACGGCGATGCCATCCGTATGCGGGTATTCCGCAATCGGCAAAACCTTGTTGCTGGTGTCGCAACCGGTGGACGGGTTGTAGCAATGCGTGCCCTCCATCATTCTCCAGCCGAAGTTGCCGCCCTTCTGCAGGATGTCAACCTCTTCCCAGCTCTCCTGGCCCACGTCGGCGACAAAGAGGCGATTGGTCGCCGGCTCAAACGAAAAGCGCCAGGGGTTGCGCAGGCCGTAGGCGTAGATTTCAGGGAGGCCTCCACCTCCGGCGAAGGGATTGTCGGCAGGAATTGCGTATTCCTTTCCGGATGCAAAGGGAGGATCCACATCGATACGGAGCATCTTTCCCAGAAACGAAGACAGGTTCTGTGCGTTGTTGAGAGGATCGCCACCACTGCCGCCGTCCCCCAGCCCGATGTAGAGAAAGCCGTCGGGGCCAAAGACCAGCTGGCCGCCTTTGTGGTTGGCAAAGGGCTGGTTTACGACCAGCAGAACGCGCTCGCTGTTAGGATCGGCGGTGTTGGGGTCCGAGGCCAGGGTCCGGTACTCGGCAATGATGGTCTGCTTGCCGCCGTTGTCAATTGTGTAATTCAAATAGAACTTGTGGTTGGTGCTGTAACTGGGATGAAAGGCCAAACCCAACAGGCCTTGTTCCTGACCGTCGAAGTTGGTCAGGCTCTGGATGTCCAGGAAATTTCCTGCCCGCAGGGCGCCGTTTTCGATGTTGCGGATTGTTCCCCGCTGTTCGACGACAAAAAACCGGTTGTCTCCGGGCGGCCGTTCCATACCTACCGGGTTGCTGAGCCCGCTGACGACCGTAGTGAGAGCCAGGCTGCCTGGGCTTGGTGGAGGTGGTGTGGAACCAAGGGAACTTCCGCCGCCGCAGCTGGGGAGCAGGAGAACCAGTAGTAACAGGGAACTAACTGGCAACCAATTTTTGGACGACATTACCTTGAAGATTAACTGAGTCCGCAGGGCTTTGCCAGGGATATGGGCGACACAAACGCTTTGATTCAGATTCACTGCGACCTCCTTCCCAGAAGGAGAAGGATGGGGCACAGCGCGGAGCAATGTTCACGTAGGCCCGGACGCCCTCGTCCGGGCGGATGAGCATGGCTCGCCTCGGTTTTTTGCTACTGGCGTCTAGCTACCGACTTCTAGCGGGTGGCTTATTCTCAGATCGTGCGGAGCTGCGCTCCGCTGGGCGGGTGAGGGCACCCGCCCCTGCGTGGATATCGTGGCACCGCCTCTACTGCAAAACCAATTTCAGGATGATGCCATTGTAGTCAACCACATAAAGTTCTCCGGCAGCATCCCGGGCAAATGATGTGAGAGTGCGGCTGGTGGAAAGCAGGTCGCCCCGCGTCCAGGTATTGGCCGGCGCTTCGGTCAGGCTCCATATTTTGCCCGTAAGATCGGCAAAGATATATTTGTTCGCCAGGCTGGGGATGGCACTGCCTTTGTAAACGTAGCCACCAATCACCGCGACCCCGTCGGTGTGCGGGTATTCCGTAATCGGCAGGACCTTGTTGGTCATGTCACAAGTGGTTGTACCTGGCGGGAAACAGTGATTGCCCTCCATGACGTTCCAGCCGAAGTTGCCGCCTTTTTGCAGGATGTCAACTTCTTCCCAGTTGTCCTGGCCCACATCGGCAACGAACAGACGATTGGTCACCGGCTCGAATGAAAAGCGCCAGGGATTGCGCAGCCCGTAAGCATAGATTTCGGGAAGGCCTCCGCCTCCGGCGAATGGGTTGTCAGCTGGAATTCCGTATTCCTTTCCCGTGGCAAAGGGAGGGTCAACGTTGACGCGGAGCATTTTCCCCAGGAACGTGGACAAATTCTGGCCATTGCCCATGGGATCGCCCCCGCTGCCGCCGTCTCCCAACCCGATATACAGGAAACCGTCGGGGCCGAAGACCAACTGACCGCCCTTGTGATTGGTGAACGGCTGGTTCACCACCAGCAGCACCCGCTCACTGTTCGGATCGGCTGTGTTGGGGTCGTTGGCCAGGGTCTGGTACTCGGCGATGATGGTCTCCCGATCGCCCTCGTCCAGCGTGTAGTTCACGTAAAACTTATGGTTGGTGCTGTAGTTGGGATGAAAAGCCAACCCCAGCAGGCCTTGTTCCTGCCCGTCGAAGTTGGTCAGGCTCTGGATGTCCAGAAAATTTCCGGACTGCAGAGCGCCATTTTCGAGGATGCGAATGGTTCCCCGTTGCTCAACAATGAAAAACCGATTGTCGCCAGGCGGCCTCTCCATCCCTACCGGATTGCTGAGCCCGCTCACAACCGTGGTGAGGGCCAGTGTGCCGGCAGACCCGGTGTAGGTAAATCCATTGGCCAAAGTGCCGCTCTGGGCATCGGTGTTGGTGACCATGACGCTGACCGCGCCAGCCGCGTGAGCAGGTGAGACTGCTGTGATGGAGGTGCTGTTCACCACGGTGACACTGGTCCCGGGGGTTCCCCCCAGCTGCACTGTGGCTCCGGACCGGAAACCCGTGCCCGTGAGGGTCACCGGTGTGCCGCCAGTGGTTGGTCCGGATGTGGGCGTGATCGCAGTCACGGTCGGTGCCGGGTTAGGCGCGGTGTAGGTAAATCCATTGGTCAGCGTGCCGCTCTGGGCATCCGTGTTGGTGACCACGACGCTGACAGCGCCGGCCGCGTGGACCGGAGAGACTGCTGTGATCGAGGTGCCGTTCACTACTGCGACACTGGTCGCGGACGTCCCGCCCAGCTTCACAGCGGCTCCGGCCAGGAAACCCGTGCCCGTGATGGTGACGGTTGTGCCGCCAGTGGTTGGCCCGGAGTTGGGCGTGATCGCCGCCACGGTGGGCGCCGGGCTGGGCGCCGTGTAGGTATAGCCATTGGTCAAAGTTGCGCTTTTGGTATCCGCGTTGGTGACTACGACGCTGCCCGCGCCGGCGGCATGAGCTGGGGCCGTGGCTGTGATAGCGTTGCCGTTCACTACGGTCACGCCTGTTGCGGACGTTCCGCCCAGCTTTACTGTGGCGCCGGTCAGAAAGCCCGTGCCTGTGATTGCGATCGCGGTCCCGCCGCTGGTTGGACCGGAGGTGGGTGAGATTGCCGTTATTGTCGGCGCCGGGCTCGAGGGATCGAAGTAGGTATAGCCACTGGTCAAGGTACCGCTCTGGGCATCCGTGTTGGTGACCACCACGCTGGCTGCGCCGGCGGCGTGGGCCGGAGTCGTGGCCGTGATCGATGTGCCGCTTACTATCGTTACTCCTACCGCGGAGGTTCCGCCCAGCATCACCGTCGCTCCTGCCTGGAACCCTGTGCCCGTGATCGTCACTGCAGTTCCGCCATTGATGGTTCCGGAGTTGGGCGTGATCGCTGTCACCGCCGGCGCCGGATGAGGGGCTGCGTAGGTGTAGCCGCCGGCCATGGTAGCGCTCTGCGCATCCGTGTTAGTGACCATGAGATTCACAGCCCCGGCGGCGTGGGCCGGAGTGGTCACTGTGATCGATGTGCTGCTCACCAGAGTTACGCCGGTGGCCGGGGTCCCGCCGAGGCTCACGGTGGCTCCCGTCAGAAAGCCCGTGCCCGTGATCATTATGCTGGTGCCACCACTGGTGGTCCCCGTGTTGGGTGTGATCGAGGCTACGCTGGGCGCCGGGTTGGAGGGCGGGTTGGGGGTGGCCGCGAGACCGCCGCCGCAGCCGGGCAAGAACAGCGCCAGCAGCAACAGGGAACAGACTGGCAAGCAATATTTGGGTGACATTAGAAAGAACTTAACTTGGCTCCGGGAGCCCGGCCAGTCTCGGATGGCCATCGGAAGCTGACGATGGTCGGGGCACTAGTTACTGTCCGATATGAGTCTGTTACGGGACTTGCGTAACTTTCGAAGTTCCTCCCGGATTGTTTTCAAGACTGCTTGTTGGGCGGGCAACAGGTTGCGCGAAAAGGATTGTCGCGTTCTAGTTTGAAGTCTTCGTGGTTACCGAAATTTTGTCCCGGCGGGGTTCTGTGGCAGACTCCTTGGGGCGCAAACCTACAATATGTTCGGTTCGATCGAAGCGGGTGGCACCAAATTCGTCTGTGGCGTGGGCACCGGGCCGGCGGACCTGAAGACGATGCAATTTCCCACGACCACGCCGGAGGCCACGCTGGCCATCGCCATTGAGTTCCTGCGCGAAGAATCCAGTGGCGAACTGAAAGCGGTAGGGATCGGATCCTTTGGACCAATCGATCTCCATAGCACCTCGCTGACATTCGGCTATGTCACTTCCACTCCGAAGCCAGGCTGGCAGAATTACAATCTGGCGGGCACCGTACGCGATGCGCTGGGCGTGCCGGTTGGTTTTGATACTGACGTGGATGCGGCCGCGCTCGGCGAGGCTCGCTGGGGCGCAGCGCAAAACCTGACCGACTTTCTCTATCTCACCATCGGCACTGGCATCGGCGGCGGCGCCATCATCAACGGCCGCGTTCTTCATGGCCTGGTGCATCCGGAGATGGGACACATCCGCGTTCCGCATGATCGCGCGCGCGACCCATTCCCCGGTGGCTGCCCCTATCACGGCGATTGCCTGGAAGGATTGGCTTCGGGCCCGGCCATTCAGTCGCGGTGGGGTAAGGCGGCCCAGGACCTTCCACCTGAGCATCCGGCGTGGACCTTGGAGGCGCACTACCTGGCGAATGGCCTGGCAAACTGGGTGCTTACGTTGTCGCCGCAGCGCATTCTACTGGGCGGTGGCGTGTTGCGGCAGTCGCATCTGTTCGGTCGAATTCGCCAGGACCTTGTGGGACTGCTGAATGGATATGTGCGGGCGACGGAAGTGATGCGCGACATTGACCAGTATGTCGTCCCTCCACAACTCGGAGGTCGGGCCGGGGTCCTGGGTGGGTTGGTGCTGGCGGAGCAGGCCTATACCCGCCTGGACCGCGAATGAATGTCCGACGCACACTTTTCGCCGCTTCGGAGGATTATTCGGGTGTGTTGGACACAGTTCTGGGCATTTCTACCCAGGGCATGTGGCATTCATACTGTTCCAGTTCGAAGCGGGCGTCCGGCTCGAGGGTGTGATCGGAAGTCTGGCCACACCTCATGCAGAACCATTCCTGAGTGGCGGGGTTCCAGCTGACAAATTCGTGTTTCCATCGAGTCTGGACCATGCCGGCGAGTATCGGATTAGGGTAGTGAGCTGCTTGACGCGGAGTGCGCAGCGGATCTCTTCCTGACCAGCCGGTGGTTGAGCACAGACAACATCTGCCGGGCCTGCGCATTCAGCGGGTCCCGAGAGCCGCTTCCAGTTTTGCCTTGGCGGCGGCAGGCTCCAGGATTCGCAGAGCTGGAGCGTGATAAAGCTTCTTTGCAATTTTGATGTCTCGAACCACCAAACGCACCTCCGACTCCGGCTTTAGACAGGCAGTGGGCCATCTCGAGCAACTCTTCGTAAGCTGATCTTCAGCACAATGGGCCTGCAATAAATTGTTACAGCAAAAAAACTCAGCACAAAAAAAGAATGATTCAAGTCGCTTTTCCGACGCTGCTTGGCGATCGGCTTTCGTGGAATTCGAAGAGACTGTGGGCTCGGTCCGGCAAAAAATTATCTGATGGCGGGTTGGCGCACCTGGGGGTGCTCGAGCGTTCTCAGGTCACTTGCGTTTGGGGCAAGCGAGTGTCCTCAACATTTCATGCCGTTTTCTGGGCGGATCGCTGAGGATCAGTTGGATGGTTCCAGAACACCTTCGGTGGTGATCCGGTTGGCCTTGCGGATTTCAGCGGCAACTTTCACCAGAGCTTCATCGGCGCGTGCCGGCCCGTCATCCGAAATCATCGAACTGGCGGCCAGGGTAAAGAGCAGCGCGTCTTCCTGCTTGTCAAAATAGAGAACCACCTGACTCGCTGCCATGTGAAAGCCTCCCGGGTTAGTCTTCAAAATCATAGGCTGAATCGGAAGTGGATTGGAGGTACTCTCTTGATGCCTCCTGCTTTTTCCTCCAAGAAGCGCGCAGGGGCAGGCGTTTTCATTCTTCGGGGGAGCAAAAGCTCCGCATAAACTGTGGCCAGCTTGCGCTGACCTGCCCGGACAAGGGCGTCCGGGCCTACCTCAATCCTCCAAGGACCGTGGCAGCGCCGCCAAGATGCTACAGTTAAAGAATCAATGTCTGCTCCTGAATCCCGCTTCGTGAAGGCTTGCCGGGCCCTACCGGTCGATCGCACGCCGGTTTGGTTCATGCGCCAGGCGGGGCGTTACATGCCGGAATATCGCGCTGTGCGCAAGCAGTATTCGCTGATCGAAATCTGCAAGCGGCCGGAGGTGGCGGCCGAAGTGACGATTACGGCCGCGGAAGCATTGGGGGTAGATGCCGCCATTATTTTCGCCGATCTGCTGCTCCCGCTTGAGGTCATGGGGCTGCCTTTTCATTTTTTACCCGGCGAAGGACCTGTAATTGAGAAGCCGGTGCGCGGCCAGGCAGATATTTCCCAACTACGCACAGACCGCGCTGCCGATCTGGGATATGTGTCGGAGGCAGTGCGGCGAGTGAGCAAGCACTTCGGAGCGCGCCTGCCTGTGATTGGGTTCTGCGGAGCGCCCTTTACACTGGCCAGCTATATGATCGAGGGCGGCAGTTCGCGCAATTACGTGAACACCAAGAAGATGATGTATTCCGCGCCCTCGGCCTGGGATGAGCTGCTGGGCAAACTGGTTGCGGTGGTCGCTGAATACGCGGCAGAACAGGTGCGGGCGGGCGCGGACGTGATCCAGGTATTCGACAGTTGGGTGGGATGCCTCAGCGTGCAGGACTATCGCCGCTATGTGCTGCCTCGCACTACGGAATTGGTGAAAGCTCTGCAACGGGGTGGAGTTCCGATCATCTATTTTGGTACTGACAGCGCCACGCTTTTGCCTTCCATGAAGGAAACTGGCGCCGAAGTAATTGGCCTGGACTGGCGGATTCCGCTGGACCAGGGTTGGAACGCAGTTGGGTCAGGGGCGGTGCAGGGGAACCTGGATCCGGTTTTACTTTTCGCCGATTGGAAAGAAGTCAAGGCAGGTGCGGCAGAGATTCTGCGGCGCGCCGGCGGACGTCCCGGCCACATTTTTAATCTGGGACATGGCATTCTGCCCGAGACTCCGGTGGAGCACGTGAAGGCACTGGCCAGATTTGTGCAGGAATATTCCGAGCGGAGGTCGCAGTGAGAGACTCCGCCCAAGTGGAGCTCGGAGGGGGCACGCCGGGGTTTCGCGGGTGGGTAAGGCCCCCCGACCTCGCTCAAGGGCAGGTCTGCAAAAAAAAATCAGCTCGCGAATCAATGATTTGATCGGAGTTTCGAATTTGTCTACTGCTCAGAGAAATGCAGTCCTGCTTTTGGCGCATGGGAGTCCCGATTCTGTGGACGATATCCCAGAATTCCTGAACCAGATCACGCGCGGCCGGCCAGTCCCACCGGAAGTGATTGAGGAAGTGAAGCATCGCTACGGAGTGATTGGCCGGTCCCCGCTGACGGAGCTCACCCTGCAGCAGGGTGAGTTGCTGGCCGAAGAGCTGAAGTTGCCGGTTTACGTCGGCATGCGCAACTGGAAGCCGTTTGTTGCGGACACGATTGCCGTCATGAAGGCGGAGGGCGTGGGGGGCGCTGTGGTCATTTGCCTGGCTCCGCAGAACTCGCGCACTAGCGTGGGTCTCTACCGCGCGGCGTTGAACGTCGAAGGCGGTGTGCCTTTTCCTGTGGAATTCGTGGAGTCTTGGCATGATCATCCCCTCCTGATCGCAGCCTTTGCCGACAAGTTGGGCGCGGGATGGAAGCGGGCTTGCGCTGAGATGGGGGCGCGGGTGCCCGTCATCTTTACTGCCCACAGCGTTCCTCAGCGCACCATCACGGAAGGCGATCCCTATGAAGCACAGACCAAAGAGACGGCCAGGCTGGTGGCGTTGGCAGCAAGGCTGGCGCCCGACGACTGGAAGTTTGCCTTTCAAAGCCAGGGCATGTCGGGCGGCGCCTGGCTTGGGCCGACAGTCGAAAACACGATCCTCGAATTGAAGGACAAAGGTCATCGCGGGGTGTTTGTGCAGCCCGTCGGATTTCTTTGCGATCACGTCGAGGTGCTGTATGACATCGACATCGGCTTCAAGGGGTTTGCCGAAACGCAAGGCGTGCGGTTATGGCGTGCCGAATCGCTGAATGATTCGCGGTTGTTGACCGCGGCCCTGGCAGACGTGGCCCGGTCGCCGGTTGGAAAATGAAACGGATCGCGATTGTCGGCGGCGGCATCTCCGGGCTGGCGGCGGCGTTCGCGCTCGAGGAGCGCCGCCGGGCTGGCGAGGCGCTGGAGTTTGTAGTTTACGAATCGGGCACGCACTTCGGTGGTGTGCTGTTCACTGACCAGGTAGAGGGTTGCCTGATCGAGGCCGGCCCGGATTCATTCCTCACGGAAAAGCCCTGGGCCGCGGACCTCTGTCGCCGGCTTGGTATTGATGACCAGATCATTGGTTCCAACGACGGCGATCGTAAAACTTACATCCTGGTGAAGGGCAAACTCGTGCCCATGCCCGATGGGCTGATGTTCATGGTTCCCACCCAGCTTGCGCCGGCAATCCTGTCGACGCTGTTTTCTCCGGCCACAAAGCTCCGCGTGGCGCGTGAGTGGTGGCATCCGGCGCGCCACTCGAATGGCGACGAGAGCGTGGCCGCGCTGGTGGAGCGCCATTACGGCGGGGAAATGGTGGATCGTCTGGCGGACCCCTTGCTCGCCGGCGTCTATGGCGGCGAAGCCTCGCAACTCAGCGCGCGCGCGGTGCTGCCCCGTTTTGTTGAAATGGAGTCAAAGTATGGCAGCCTGGGTCGAGGCATGCTGGCGGCCCGCAAAAACGTCAGACGTTCGCCGCCAGCGCCTCCAATTTTCTCTTCTCTCAAGGGAGGAATGCAACAACTCGCAGAGACATTGGTGGCCAACCTTTCGGCGGACGCTTTGCGGGCGAACTCTCCAGCGGAGGCTGTCCAAAGGCAGGATCGAGGCTGGGTTGTATCGGCGGGCTATGCTTCCGATCAATTCGATGCAGTGATTGTGGCCACGCCGGCTACCGCCGCTGCCCCGCTGCTTGAAATAGCCAGCGCCGACCTGGCCTCCGAACTCAGGGCAATTTCGTACAGTTCCTCCGTGACGGTCGCGCTGGGTTTCGACCAGGATGTGCGCGCTACCCTGCCTGCAGGCTTTGGATTTCTGGTGCCGCGCAGCGAAGGCAAGCGCCTGCTGGCCGCGACTTTTGTCCATAACAAGTTTCCCCACCGCGCCCCCGCAGATCGCGCCCTGCTGCGCTGCTTTCTTGGGGGGAGTCGCGATGAGCAAGCCCTGCAACTTTCGGACGAGGACACTCTGGGCATCGTGCGCGAAGAACTCCGGCAAATTCTTGGACTGAAGGCTGAGCCAGTCTTCACGCGCGTATACCGCTGGAAGGGCGCGATGGCGCAGTACACCGTAGGCCACCTGGAGCGGTTGCAGCGAATCGAAGGCCTGGTAAAACAACTGCCGGGGCTGGCATTGGCGGGCAACGGTTATCGCGGAGTGGGTGTGCCCGACTGCATTCGTTCAGGCGAAACGGCAGTTCAGCAGGTACTGGCAGAGTAGATTTTGTAGCCGCCGTCTCCGGCGGCTGGCGTGGAGGCGTTCCGCCCCCACCGGCGAGGGCGAGACGCCGGCGCTACGAGAACACCCTGTGACTTCTGTTTCCCACCTTGTTTCATTACGGTCGTAACAGAGGTACCTGCTCTCTTATTGCAGAAACATCCTGGCTCCGTCAGGGTTAATACAAGCGGTAAGCCCTATGAGCAGACGGATTCTGGCCCTGTTTTTGCTCACGCTGTTGGCGCTCGTGCCTCTGCGGGCGCAAGAGCAGAAATCGCAGGACGACATTCCCGCTGGGGACAAGCCTGCGCCAGGCGCACCGGCGGAGGTTCCGCACGATGCCACCGAACCGCCCACCGAACCGTCCCAGGACCAACCCCACGAAGCGCCAGGTATGAGCGGTATGCCCATGCCGGACATGAAGGGGATGAACCACGACGGCAGCGCCCACGCCATGCTGTCCATGTCCGATCGCAACATGGCCATGGGGCCGCATATGAAGATGACGACCTTGCGCGATCTGAAGCCGGGAGACCAGGAGAAAGCTGATCAGGTGGTGGCGGCCGCGCGCCAGGCGGCTGAAAAATACACCGACTACAAAGTTGCGCTGGCTGACGGGTACAAGATTTTTCTGCCCAACCTGCCACAAAAGCAATACCACTTCACCAACTACCGCTATGCTTTTGAAGCCGCCATTCAGTTCAATCCCGACCATCCGACGTCGTTGCTCTATGAGAAGACCAGCGATGGCTACAAGCTGATCGGCGTGATGTACACTGCCCCCAAGAATTCCACCTGGAACGATCTGGACCAGCGCATTCCGCTAAGCATCGCGCAGTGGCACGCGCACATCAACCTGTGCCTTCCGCCCTCCGATAGACAGAGCGAAGCCTGGGGGCCGCACCCGAAGTTCGGCCTGGCAGGCTCCATTACGACCCGCGTGGATTGCGATGCGGCCGACGGAAGATTCATGCCCCAGATATTCGGCTGGATGGTACACGTGTATCCCTTTGAGCAAAAGCCGGAAGAGATCTGGTCGGTGAGCCGCCAGGCAAACCATCACATGGACTGAGTTTCCGCCCGATCTTCCGCGAATACAAAACCATCACTGACCAGAAAATTGACGACGGAGCATGCCGTGATGGTGATTCCGTTAGCCAGCAGATAATTCATGCGCCCGAGGTCCACCAGCAACTTCATGAGCGCCAGGTTGCCGCCGATAGAAAATAATCCAGTAGTCAGGTTGAACTTGAGGAAGCGCGGAATGCCTGCTCCGGCGCGGTCCGCCCAGGTGAAGTGTTCATGCCAGAGAAAATTGTGGATGACGGCAGTCTCAACCGCCAGCGCCGTGGCGGCCAGATAGTTCATGTGCAATCCTGCCTTGAGCACAATCAGGGCGAGCAACTGTACGGCGATACCTATTCCGCCTACGAGGTTGAACTTGAGCCAGCGCATCGGGCTGGAACGCCAGGCGCTTGCCTTCATCGGATTCGTTCCTCAACGTACAAGCGAAGCGTGTTGCGGACCGTGAAGAAGATCAGCATGGCTGACATGCCGACAATGCCAACCGCTCCGCCCACGTCGAACAAGCGGTAGTGTCCGTGGAAGACCATGGGATGATACAAGAGCGCCAGGTTGCCGATGGACAACAGAATCCGCAACTCGGTGGGACCAAAGTTCCAGAACGAAAGTTGAAATTCTCCCAGAGTGTAGGTGGCCAGGTAGGACTGGATGGAAAGGAGAAGAAACCCAACCAGCAGGCCGATCGCGATGTAAGGATGCATGTACCCTGAAAGCGCCAGCCCGGCCATGAGCGCCAGCCCGCCGAAGCTGTCGATGATGTGGTCCACGTAAAAGCCGTAGCGCGGACGTTGCTGCTGGCGGACCCGGGCGAGCGTACCATCGAGGCTGTCACCCAGCCAGTTAAGCGTCAGGAAAAAGATTCCGGCGAGGAGCCAGTAACGGTTCAACGCGGAGAGGGCGTAACTGACTCCGGCCATCACTTGGGCCATGAATCCCAGCAAGGTGAGGTGGTCGGAACTGATCCAGCGGGGAGTGCGTTCCGCCATCCAGATCAGTAACCTTTTTTCGAGGTTGCTGGTCAGGCCGTTGTGGATTCGGGTGGCGTTCTCGAAGCGCTTGATGCGGCGCACCTCGTTAAGGACACCGGGGTTTGTCTGTTCGCAGAAATCGATCAGTGGAGTCGCCATTTCTTTGCTCCCGGGAGCCAGTTTCGTGCGCCAGGCGGGCGGGGGCAATGCACTGCGGGTAAACTGTGGGTCATCCGGGGATCAACTTGTAAGTAGTTGATTACGTTCGGGATGGTGTTGCAATTACGATTTCTGATGTTGAAGTCATTTTGGCCGCTGTTGAAACTGGACCCCCGCGACAGCCGGCGGGACGCCGGCGCTACCTAAGGCCGGAGGCCACTTCCTCGATGGCGCCTTTCAGTTGCTCGACCGCCCAGTCGATTTGCTCGGCGGTGATGACTGCCGGCGGTGCGATAAGCAGGTGGTCACCGGAGACCCCATCCACGCATCCTTGTATGGGATAGACCAGCAGGCCGCGCTTCAGGGCTGCACTGGTTACGCGTCCCGCGAAATTGTATTCCGGGGCGAAGGGCTTCTTGTTTTGCTTGTCGGAAACAAACTCTACTCCGCGCAGTAACCCGATTCCGCGAACGTCGCCGACGGTCTTCAAGTCGAGCAGGGTCAGTAGGGAACGCTCCAGCCTGGCGGCGATGCTGCCGTCGCGTCCCGAATCGGATGCCAGTACCAGTTTCTGCCGCTGCAAATGCTGCAGTACGGCGCGTCCGGCCGCCATTGAAACTGGATGAGCATTGTAGGTAAAGCCGTGCAGAAATGCTCCGGAGGCAATTCCGTCAACCACTTTCTTAGTCGCGATCACCGCGCCCAGCGGAGCGTAGCCGCTGGAGAGGCCCTTGGCCGCGATCAGGATGTCGGGCGCAATGTCCCAGTGTTCGATGGCGAAATTTTTTCCGGTGCGGCCCATGCCGGTCATGACTTCATCGGCGATGAGCAGGACGCAATGGCGCCGGCAAACCTCTGCAATCTTTTGCAGGTACCCAGGCGGTGGGACGACCGCGCCCAGAGTGGCCCCGCTGACCGGCTCGAAGATAAAAGCCGCGGCTTCACCCTCTGCGGCCTCGATCGCCTTCTCCAACTCAGCGGCGTACGCGAGGCCACAGTTGCGGCAGCCGTCCGTACAGTCGTAGCGGCAGCGATAGCAGTAGGGAATTCCTACGTGGGCGAACTCGCGCACCATGGGGAGATAGATTTCGCGTCGCCGCTTGTTGCCGGAGACCGAAAGCGCGCCCAGGGTTGAGCCGTGATAACTCTGCGATCGGCTTAGCACCTGATAACGACTGGTTTGCCCAACTTCTACTTGATATTGCCGCGCCAGCTTGAGGGCGGTTTCAACCGATTCCGAACCGCCGCAGGTGAAGTACACGGCGCCGCCACGAAAATTCTCGCCCGCAAAATCGAGCAACTCTCGCGCGTACTCTTCGGCGATGGGCGTGGTGAACTGGCTGGTGTGGACGAACTCAAGGCGCGTCGCCTGCTCGGCCATGGCGGCAGCGACCTCAGGGATTCCGTGCCCGATCAGATTTACCGCCGCGGAGCCGGAAAAATCCAGGTAGCGTTTGCCTTCCGTGTCCCAGACGTACACACCTTCGCCGCGCGCGGCAGAAGGAAGAGTCTTGCGGAAAGAGCGCCGAAAAACAGGGGAGCGAGCGGAGTTCTGCGCTGCGGTGGAATCAGACACAGTCTGGATTATCCAGCGGGCCTCGCTGCAGTGTCAAAAAAACGAACCCAGTTGATCCCCCGCTGCGCTTGACAGTACTGGGTGGAACCTTGAAACTTCTCTGTCCTATTCTGAATCCGTTCAATTCCGAACCAGGAGCGGCTCGTGAACCACAGATCGAGAAATAAATTCTTCACCGCGCTTGTTTGGCTGACGCTTTCATCCATCGCGTTCGGGCAGGCCAGTCCGGCGGCTGACAAGACTGCTTCCAAGGTCAGCTACATCCTCGCGGGGCACCTGTTTGATGCCACCAGCGACAACGTTCGTGAAAATGCGGTCATCGTGGTTGAGGATGACCGGATCAAGAGCGTGGCCTCGGCGGCCGATATTAAGATCCCACCGGGCGCTAAAGTGATCGACCTCTCGCAGGCGACGGTGCTTCCCGGGTTGATCGACTGTCACACCCATCTTGGATCACGGGCCGACCGCTACAACGAAATCTACAATTTCAAGGACACGCCCTTCGACCATGCCTTTGCCGCAGTGCTGAATGCACGCAAGACGCTAGAAGCTGGCTTCACCTCGGTACGTGACGTGGGCTCCGATCCGTTTCTGGCGGTGGATTTGCGCAACTCGATCAACGAAGGTTACCTGGTGGGCCCGCGCGTAGTGGCCAGTGGTCCCGGCATCTCCATCACCGGGGGCCATGGCGACTTGAATAATTTCTCGCCCCAGACCCGGGTCATGATGTTTCCCGAGGAACGCGATTTCCAGATCGCTGACAGCGTGGACCAGGTTCGGCAGGTGGTTCGCGCCCAGGAAAAATATGGCGTAGATGTGATCAAGATACTGGCGACCGGCGGCGTGCTCTCGCGGGGAGACAGTCCGGGAGCGGCCCAGTTCACTCTCGAAGAACTCAAGGCAGCGGCTGACACGGCCCACATGGGTGGCCGGAAAATCGCTGCCCATGCCCACGGCACCGAAGGCATCAAGAATGCGATTCGGGCGGGCATCGACTCCATCGAACACGCCAGCCTGATTGACGACGAGGGCATCCGTCTGGCCAAGGAGCACGGGACCTACCTGGTGATGGATATCTATAACGACGACTACATCCTGAACGAAGCGCCCAAGTGGGGTTTGCCGACCGAAAACCTGGACAAAGAGCGGATGGTCGGACGCATGCAGCGGGAAAACTTCCATAAAGCGTTTCAGGCGGGCGTGAAGATGGCGTTTGGCACCGACGCAGGTGTATATCCTCACGGCGACAATGCGAAGCAGTTCTTCTACATGGTGAAGTATGGCATGACCCCGGCACAGGCGATCCGCGCCGCCACTTCAAGCGCCGCCGATCTGATTGGGCGGGCCAAGGACGTGGGCACGATTGAGGCCGGCAAATACGCTGACATCATTGCGGTGAATGCCGATCCCCTGGCCGACGTGCGCGCCTTGGAGCATGTTGATTTCGTGATGAAAGGCGGCGTGATTTACAAAGACACGCGTGTGCATGGGGCCGTAAACTGACGTGCGGGACTAGAAGGTGTGGAGCGGACACTCCTGTCCGCTGCTTTTGAGGTTGCTCTTTTCGGAGAACTACTTACGCGGGGCCTTCGGACCAAGGCCTGAATTAAAGTCAAAGGCGGCGGACCGGAGTGTCCGCCCCACACCCACGAACCATTTGGCGTATCAGGGGAGCGGAATGTTTGCGTGTAGAATCGCCCCTTGATGGTGAATTCTGCAGACTCTCCCGAAGCGCCAGTTCGCGGCTTCGCTCGAATTCTTCGTCTCTTTCGCCCTTCGCACCAGCACAGCGCGTTCTCGGCCACGCTGCTGCTGATGACGGCGGTCATGCTTTCGCGGGTGATCGGCTACGTCCGCGAAGCCTATATTGCGTACGCCTTCGGCGCTGGGCCCGCAACCGACGCTTACGTCGCCGGGTTCACTATCCCGGACTGGCTCAATTATCTGGTGGCGGGCGGCACCGCTTCCATCACCTTCGTTTCGATCTATACCCGGTTCCTGGCCGAGAACAAGGAAGAAGAAGCGCAGAAGACGTTTTCGGTCATCATCACGGTGATGACCGCGGTGCTGGGCGTGGGCGTCCTGCTGGCGGAATTCTTTACGCCGGAAATCTCACGCCATCTCTTTCCCAAGTTCAGCGCTGAACAGCTTGAGCTCTGTGTCCACCTGACACGCATTCTGCTGCCTGCCCAGATCTTCTTTTATGTGGGTGGAGTAGTTTCGGCGGTATTGCTTTCGCGGCGTCTCTTTCTATTCCCCGCTTTTTCCCCGCTGCTCTATAACGCGGCCATCATCATGGGAGGTGTGCTCCTCTCCCATCGCTTTGGCATCGCTTCACTGGCCTACGGCGCGCTGGCGGGCAGCTTCCTGGGGCCGTTTCTGATCAATGCTATCGGCGCTGCCCGTATCGGCACCGGTTACAGCATTTCCTTCGACGTGCGCAACCCGGCCTTTCGCGAGTGGGTACGGCTTTCCATTCCACTGATGCTGGGCGTGTCACTGGTTACGGCCGACGACTGGATCCTGCGCTACTTCGCCTCCGGCGCAGTGGGCGACATTACCCGGCTCAATTATGCCAAGCGCCTGTTTGCGGTGCCGATTGCGGTGCTGGGACAAGCCACCAGCCAGGCTTCGTTGCCGTTTTTCGCCAAACTGTTCGGGGAAAAGCGACTGCGAGAGTTTGCCGACACGGTGAACGCGTCCATCTACCGCATCGTCGCGACGTCGCTGCTGGCGACTAGTTTCATGATGGCGGCCGCGCTTCCCCTCATCGATCTGGTCTATCGTCGCGGACACTTCCGTTTTTCCGATTCGCAGGAAACGGCACTCTATTTTTTCTGGTTCGCGCTCTCGCTCTGCTTCTGGTCGGCGCAGGGTCTCTACTCCCGGGCTTTTTACGCTGCCGGGAATACGCTTGTTCCCATGGTGGCCAGCAGCCTGATTACGGTTGCATCCATTCCTATGTACTCAGCGCTATTCCACAAGTTTTCGACGGTCGGGCTGGCGATGGCGTCAGACCTGGGGATCGTGGCCAATACTCTCGCGTTGGCGCTGCTGCTGCATCGCCGTCAACTGGTTCGCATGAACGAATTGCGTTGGGCGGAAATCGGGAAGGCGGGAGTCACGTCTGTAGTGGCCGGAGGGCTGAGCTATCAGGTCGCTCGCGTCCTGCTGGCCAACAACAGCCGGATCGCGGACCTCAAGGCCCTCGCACTTATTACGATAACTTGGGCAGGAGCGGTCGCAGCGGGCTTGTGGCTAACACGGTCTTCGCTCGCTGGCGATCTTCGCCGGCGCAAGCCTCCAGCTTATCCTCGGGTTGCGGAGGAGCAGGCGGAAGATTTAAGCAAAGGGATAGAACCGTAGTGAGTCTTTCAGATCTCAGCTACCAGTTCTCTGTTCTCAGACAAAAACGGCGGGCGCTCTTGCGGGAATGAAGAGCGTCCGCCGAAATCTTGCGGAAAAAGTTATACCCGGGCTGCGCTGGCGGTTTCAGCCGCTGCTTTGACTTCCTCGCCGTTAGGCTTCTGCCCGGCTTTGCGGATGTCGATGCCGCCCTTGAAGAATGCGCCATCTTCAATCGAAATGCGGGCCGCCACGACGTCACCGGTAAGGGAGCCATCGCTGCGAATATCGACGCGATCACTGGCCGTCAGGTTGCCGCGCACTTTGCCCAGGACCACGATTTCACGGGCGTTGATGTTGGCCGAGACCACACCGTTGCGACCCACGGTCACACGGTTGCCCGACAAATTAATCGAACCTTCCACCCGGCCGTCGATGTAAAGCGATTCGGAACCCGTTACCTCACCTTTGATCACCAGAGACTTGCCGATCGTGGCCTGGTCCGCCGTGGTGGTCGCGACCGGACGCGGAGTCGGAGCGGGTTCGCTCGTGGCCGCAGTGGTGGTGGAGGCGGGCATCGCCGGGCGCTCCGGCTCACCTGGCCGGCCTGGAGTCATAGGCTGATTCGTGGGTTTCCACATGTGGCAAAAGTCCTTTCCTCGTTTGGATTCAGGGTAAAGGCCGCACTTCGGTGACCAACTCGCATTTTACTCCAGCAAGCTGCAAATCGAGCCTGTGAAAATCGCTTATTTGTTGAATCGGCTGGACATGAACGAGCGGGGGGCGGTTCAATCAACTCTGCACCCTCGCGCCGGCATACGCCCATGACGTCCGGACTATGCAAATTCGTCCAAGTCCAGCATTTTTTCCCGGTGCCTTCTCACTCGGCAGCAGGGTCACGTTTGCGGCGGAATGGAGGGCCGAAAGACCACGGGAACAGGTTACCAGCGTAACGCGTCGTTCCCGAGACGTAGGCACAATCTGATTAGAATTCCATTAGTCTTTAAAGACTTGAGAACGTAATCTTTCGCCTCTCTTGTCGGAGAGCTATGAAATTCTTACGCCGTCACATCCTGCCCGCTGTGCTGTCCATGGCTTGCTTGAGTCTGGCCGGACAGGCCCAGGATCAGCCACACGTTGGCCGCGTCCAGGATTGGAGCTATCGTCACCTGGTCCTGAGCGGCGGATTGCCGGCCGCCGACCTTGGCAAAGCCAAGGCCGAGCCTCGCATTTTATTTCGCCTGGCCGAGCGCAATCTTCACCGGTTCTCTGGGCGAACCGAGGCGCGGGGATTGGATAGGGGAGACCGCGGCCCGGTGCTCCGGCCACGCCCCCGGAGCCGTGATCTGAAGATCGACTGGAGCGTTCCCCTGGGCACGGGCATTGTGGCCCCCTACATGTTTCCGGCCAAGTACAGCTTCGACATCAATGAGACGCCCGACTGCACAAATGACTATGTCGTGTTTGGACTCAACGTCGCCGGCACGACCGGCGGGCAGGCCAACCTCATCGGACTTAGAAATCTTTATTCCGGAACGAATCCCGCCGGGCTCTGCCCCGGCGCAGCGGCCACCTTCTACTGGGCGTACAACGGAAGCACCGCCGGCGGTTCGGTGTTGACCTCGCCTGTGGTTTCGCTCGACGGGACGAAAGTTGCTTATGTCGAGAGTGCTGCCGGATCGGCAGTTTTTCATGTCCTCAAGTGGAAATCAGGGGAAGGCACGTCAGCCACGGCTTCCGCGGCTCCTACTCTTAACGGCGCCTGCACCGCAACCAGTTCGTGCCTCAAATCAGTGACCTTCGCTGCGACGGCCGCAACCTTGGCGTCGCCGTGGGTGGACTACTCCGCGGACAAGGCTTATGTAGGCAGCGACAACGGCGTCGTTTATCGCATCAGCTGCGTCTTTAATTGCGTGCTCAACACCCAGCCCACGGTGGACTGGAGCTTTACTCTGCCCGTAGCCGGTACCGGCGGCGCTTCGGCCACGCCTAACGGCCCGGTTTACGATTCCGCGACCGGACACCTGATCGTGGGTGATCAGCTCGGGGAGCTGTGGACCATCAATGCCAGCGGAGTCACGCCCAGCCTGTTTGCCGGCCCGGTGATGATTGGGGGCGGTGGCTGTACGATCGCGCGCCCACCAGGGCGCAATGTCACAGGACCGGATTGCAGCGCCAACGGTGGCTCTTTCGGGGTCCCTGATTCCGTCCTTCTGGACGGCTCGGTGGGCAAGGTATTTGCCTTTTCCGGCAACGATGGAACCAACGGCGCCAGCGCGGTTGTAGCCCAGCTTAACGAGGACCTCACCGGGTTGGTGCGCGTCCATGTGGGCCTGGGTAGCGCGGGCTCCAACGTTGCCAACTGGAATATTCACTCTGGCGCTTTTGACGATGTTTACTTCGGAGCAACGCCAGTAAATGGCCACCTCTTCATGTGCGGCACTGCCACGAACAGCCGGCAACCCACTCACTACTGGATTGGATTCGACGCTTATCCCACGATGAATGCCGCTCCGGACGGCAACCTGCTCCGGCTCAATGTCAACAATCTTCCGTGCGCTCCCTACACCGAGCTCTTCAATCCCAACCTCACCCTCTCGGGCGGACCGAACGATCACGATCTGCTGATCAGCGGGCTGGTGGGAGGCGGCGGCAATGGATTTATCATCACCAACGACATCAGCACGGGAGCGATCACCGCGGGCGAAGATTTTGTGAATTACCCCGGCGGAGTCAGCGGCATTGTGGTCGATAACACGAGTTCCGCCGCCCAGGCCTCCAGTGTGTATTTCAGCACCCAGGGTGTGGTCAGTGTGGGAACCTGCGTGAACGCCCGGTGCGCTGTCAAGCTGACCCAGTCTGGGTTGCAATAGAGCCGAGAGTTGGTCGCTCTGGAATTCTGTCGTGCACAGGTGAGTCATCCTGAGCGCAGTCATTGCTTCGCGAAAAGCGAAGCAGTGACGAAGTCGAAGGGCCCCTACCTCCGGAAACCACTGTCAGCGCGCGGTTACAAATCTACAACCGGATAGTTTTCTCTCTACGTCAAGACGGACTCGCTCCCATGACTCTCAGTTGAGAGTCATAACTTCAAACGGCCCGCTTCCTTCTGGCCGGGACGGCTTTGCGCATCCTGCCCGCTCCGGTATCCTGACAAGTATGAAATTAGAAACGGCGGTCACGGTCAGGCCCGATTCCAACGAATACGCACCCTATTACGGCAAGTACATCTCACTGATCCCCGAGGGCGACATTCTCGTCACTCTGGAAAAGCAGTGGCCGGAGACGGTGGCACTGCTTGCGCCGCGGGAGGCGGACGGGGATTTCCGCTACGCTCCGGGCAAGTGGAGTTTGAAGGAAGCGCTGGGGCACGTTATCGACACCGAGCGTGTCTTCAGCTACCGGGCCCTGCGTATTGCGCGCAATGACAAAACTCCCCTGGCCGGTTTCGAGCAGGACGATTACGTGAAGTACGGCCCGTTCGCGGATTGCAGCCTGGAGGCCCTGCTGGAGGAGTTCACTTCGGTTCGCAAAGCCACTGTAGCCCTGTTTCGGGCACTGGATGAAGCGGCGTGGAGCCGACGCGGAACGGCCAGCAATGACGAAGTCACGGTGCGCGCCCTGGCCTACATGATTGCCGGCCATGAACTGCATCATCGCCGACTCTTTGAGCAGAAATATCTTCCGGCGCGCGCGTCCTGAAGCGCGCCGCATGCCCAGCTCGGCTCAGGTATCCTTAACAGTGACACCCGTCACCATGCCTGGTCACTATGCTTTCCGATTCCGCAATCCTGAAGAAAATCGAGCAGCAGTCCAAGCGCACCGCTGGTTTCAAGCAGCTGGCGCGTGAACTCGGCGTCCACGGCGACGCCCGCCGCGAGCTGTTCGAACGCCTGAAAGGCCTGGTGGCCGGCGGACAGCTTCAGCAGGTTGGGCCTGACCGCTATGCCATTCCACAAGCCGCCGCCGGTAAGAACATGGTGGTGGGACGGTTGAGCATGCATCGCGATGGCTTCGGATTTGTGATTCCGGAGGCCAACTCGCTCCATGAGCGCCTGAAAGCGCGGCTGGCCGGAGATATTTTCATTCCGCCTCCGTTTGTGGGGCCGGCCATGCACGGCGATCGCGTGCTGGTGGAAATCGGCAATATCCGACCTGATGGCCGCGCCGAGGGCCACATCGTGCGCCTCGTCGGACGCGCGCACGCGACTGTCGTGGGAAAGTTTCACTACGGCGGCCGGCGCAACTACGTCACTCCGATCGATCAGAAGATCACGCAGGAAATTGTCATACCGCCGGGGATGGAGTATCCGGCGTCCGATGCGGACGAAGCTGGCTCAGCGCGGCGAGGGCAGGATGACCTCGCGACAGCCAGCGAGGCCCCTCGACTGCGCTCGGGACAGGCTCTGGCGCTACCTGTGGGCAAGAAAAGCCCGCATCGCGTGCTGGGCCAGGAAGCAGCGCGGCGAGTCGCCTGGGACGATCTGGAAAATGTGGTGGTGGACGTCGAGATTACCGACTGGCCCACGGCCACGCAGAATCCGCGCGGGCGCGTGGTGGAAATTCTGGGATACGAAGACGATTTCGGGGCCGACGTCGAGATCATGATCCGCAAGCATCACCTGCCGCATCGTTTCCCGCCCGCAGTGCTCGCCGAAGCGCAGGATGCCGAGCCGATCATTTCTTCCGCGCAGGCGCACAAACGCCGAGACTTCCGGGCCCTGCCGATTGTCACCATCGATGGAGAAACCGCGCGCGATTTCGATGACGCTGTGATCGTGCAGCATCTGGAGAATGGCAACTTTGAGCTGCAGGTACACATCGCGGACGTGGCCCACTATGTCACGCCGGATTCGGCGCTCGACCAGGAGGCGCGCCTGCGCGGCACCAGCGTCTATTTTCCCGACCGCGCCGTGCCCATGCTTCCACTCGAGCTTTCGACCGACATCTGCAGCTTGCGTCCGCAGGTGGACCGCCTGGTGATGTCGTGCGTCATGGAGATCGACCATCAGGGCGAGATCGTTGGATATGAATTGAGTGAAGGCATGATTCGTTCCGCGGAACGCATGACCTATACCGACGTGAACCTGGTGCTCGAAGGCGATGCCGGGGCGCGCCAGCGCTACAGCAGGCTGGTGGCCGGGTTCGAGCGGATGCACGACCTGGCCCTGATCCTGAACCGCAAGCGCGAGCGCCGCGGCTCCATCGATTTCGATTTGCCCGAGCCGGTGATCGAGTTCGACGAATTCGGAATGATGAAGAGCATCACCCGCTCGGAACGCAATATTGCGCACCGCCTGATCGAGGAGTTCATGCTTTCAGCCAACGAGTGCGTGGCCTCGCATCTGGAAAACAGGCGCATCGCCTCGCTCTACCGGATTCACGAGAAGCCCGACGCCAAGCGGGTGTACGACTTCGAAGTGATCGCTGCGACTTTTGGTTACTCACTGGGCGTGGGGCCGCTGCCCATTCAGCGGGTGCAACTGAAGACCGACCGCCGCGCGAACTATGGTACGGGCAAGCGCACCCGCGAGATCGAAATCCCCAAGGAAGTGCACATCACGCCGCGCATGTATCAGAAGCTGACGGAGAAGATTGCCGGCAAGCCGGAAGAGCGCATTCTTTCCTTCCTGATGTTGCGCTCGCTCAAGCAGGCGCGCTATTCCGAGGAAAACCTGGGACACTTTGCCCTGGCGGCAACGGCCTACACCCACTTCACCTCGCCCATCCGGCGATATCCGGACCTGATCATTCACCGCATTCTGAAAGAAGTTTTGCGGCAGTCCGACGGTAGCGCCGGCGTCCCGCCGGCCCGAAGGCGGACGGAACGTCCGCTGGGGCAGACAGATTCGGGAGCTACAGAAGACGGGTTGATCTCATCCCATCGAAGCGGATCCGGCCTCGAACACAAGCGGGCTTCCAGCCCGCCCGCGGGCCGGCAAGATGCCGGCGCTGCAACTGCTTCGCCCTGGTCGAAGCGGCGCGACCACTCCGCCCATCGCGAGGCCGTCCAGCCCGAGGGCGGCCCCATCCCGATCGAAGAGCTGCACGATATCGCCGAAGAATCCAGCCAGTCGGAGCGCCGCGCCGACGAGGCCGAGCGCGAGCTGATGGAGTGGAAGAAGGTCAAGTTCATGCAGGACCGGGTGGGCGAAGACTTCGACGGCCTGATCATCAGCGTCACCAAGTTCGGGTTCTTCGTGGAACTGACCGACCTCTTCGTGGAAGGCCTGGTGCCGCTCGATTCGCTGGCCGACGACCGTTACACCTATCACGAAAATACCCGCGAAATCATTGGCCTGCGCAGCCGCAAGATCTACAGCCTGGGACAGCGCGTGCGGGTGCTGGTGGACCGCATCGATCCAGTCGAGAAGAAGATTCAGTTCGCCGTGCTCGAGGAAAAGCCGGCGGCGAAGCGCAAGAAGCGCTGAAGCTGGTGTAAAATCCTTAAGTCAACCCTGCCGCCGCGTTGCAGAATGCGGCCGGTTCCTTTCAGTCGGGACGTGGCTCAGCCTGGTAGAGCACTCGCTTGGGGTGCGAGGGGTCGGCAGTTCAAATCTGCCCGTCCCGACCAATTTCCCTCAACTAGAGCTTCCCGTTCCCGCCCTTCGCAAAAGGCGCGAAGGATGGGGCAGCCGAGATTGGTTATGTCGCAGTAAAGTGCGGGCCAGCCCGCCCGGTCATTCCAGCATCGTGATCTCGCAGCGATGCGTTCACCCCGCGACTGCACGGTTAGACGCAGCCATTGCCCTGCTGGAGTGACCCCTTGACACGCGGCCGGGTCGGAGTGATCGTTGGGGGTATGCAACGAAACCCCCGGTTCCTCATAATGGCCAAACGCGAAGACTCTGACCCGGTGGAAGCGATTTGGCTCAGCTCGAAACATCGCACACGTGAAGCGCCCGTGCGTGAAATATATCGACAGGACACGCCTCAGACTTATTTCATTCGTGAGTGTACGGAGCCAAACAACGATCCTTTTGGTAAGAGGGGTAAGGGGAGGAAAGCATGAAATGCTCCTCAGTTGAGAGCGGGCGGGCTGGCCCACCTTTTTCTGGGGCACCACTTTCTGGGGCACCACCGATGAGGATGCCCCACCCGTCGCGGGTTTCGACGGGTGGGAATGTACGCTCTCTGCCTGATCGAAGATCTCGGGGTTCAGGTCCACTCCCCGGAGGTTCTATCATTCCGGAGTGTCAGACGAGAGAGGAGGAGGTTTGAATCGTCTGCCCGTCCCGACCAATTCATTCGCTTAAGTTCAGGTTCCGTCCCCACCCTTCGCAACGAACGCGAAGGATGGGGCAGCCGAAATTGGTCGTGCCGAGGGTGGGCGCTAGTTTTGCTTCGGTGTCTTAGCCAGGAGCCAGACGAATAGGCCCACAGCTATCCAGGCGGCAAGAGCCAGGGCAATGTTCCACACGGGCGCAAGATAGCAAAGCCGTTTGTGGCTCATTCAAAAAATCGAACGAGGTCGGTCTTCCGACCGAATGTTGGATCAGGTCGAGTAGCCCATCCGCCCGGGCGAGGAGCGTTTCTTCCCGTTGCTTGCAAATGACCGGCTGCGAGTGGAGAATGGCGCGGGGATTCCGGGATGGGGTGGTCGGATGATAAGCCGCGAAAGTTCGGCGCGGTTGCACCTTGGCTGGTTCTGCTGGCACTTTCCCTTCTGATCAACTACATCGACCGCGGCAATCTGTCCCTCGCGGCGCCGCTACTCAAAGACGAGTTGCACCTTTCCGCCTGGCAGCTTGGGATCCTGTTTTCCGCATTCTTCTGGACTTATACCGCTTTGCAGTTTGGCATGGGCTGGGTGGTGGACCGGTTTGAGGTAAACCAGGTAATCGCCTTCGGCTTCCTGGTCTGGTCGCTGGCGACGGCGGCGACCGGCCTGGTGCAGGGATTCACCATGCTGCTGCTGATGCGGTTGACGCTCGGTGTCGGTGAGTCTGTGGCCTTTCCCTCGTGCTCGAAAATTCTCGCCGTCCACGTGGCCGAACCTTATCGCGGATTTGCCAACGGCATCATCATCGCCGGGATGAAGTCAGGGCCCGCCGTGGGGGCTCTGGGAGCCGGACTCCTTATGGGCAAGTACGGTTGGCGTCCGGTATTCATCGGAATCGGGCTGCTCAGCCTGGCGTGGCTTCCGGCCTGGAGGAAATGGATGCCGCAGGGCCAGTCGCCAGTTCATTCCGCCTCGACCGGAGTCCCGTCCGTGGCAGGCATCCTGCGCCAGCGTTCCTTTTGGGGCGCGTGCACCGGCCACTTTTGTGCCAACTACCTGTTGTATTTCATGGTCACGTGGCTTCCGTTCTATCTGGTGCACGAGCGCCAGCTTTCAGTGCATTCGATGGCCATCACGGCGAGCCTCTATTACCTGGTGGATGCGGCTGCAGCGATCGCGACCGGCTGGTTTTCGGACTTCTGTATACGCCGCGGCCTTACGACAACCCGGGTTCGCAAATCGGCCATGGTGATCGGACACACCACCGCCGCGATCGCGCTGGCGGGGTGCGCCTTGGCCGGTCCGCATACCTACCTGGCATGGCTTCTGGCCGCGGGAGTGGGATCGGGAATGGCGGGCTCGGGCATCTACGCGTTTTGCCAGATCCTTGCCGGTTCCAAGGCAGCGGGGAGGTGGACCGGATTTCAAAACGGTTTCGCCAATCTCGCGGGCATCGTCGCACCGGCGCTCACCGGATTCGTGGTGAATCGGACAGGAAACTTCCAAATGGCGCTTGCGATTACTGCGGCAGTATCGATAGCGGGTGGCTTCGCCTGGCTCTTTGCGATCGGCCATCTCAGGGAGGTCATCTGGGCAGACCGCATAGTTCTTCCGGCTCCCGTAGGGTCGCCCTCCAGGCCGAACTACTGATCAGGCGCCTCCCCGGACCGGCCAATCTGGTTCTTCTTCACGTTGATGTCAGCCTGCCACTCGATGCCCGGGACTGAGATAGAATCGGTGCGCGCAACCGCAGGAGACGGATATGACATCGGTGCTCATTACTGGAACAAGCAAGGGAATCGGATTGGAGTCGGCGCTGGCGTTCGGCCGTGCCGGCTACAAAGTTCACGCCACCATGCGCAACCCGTCGCAGTCTCCGGAACTGGCCGAAACGGCGGCGCGAAAAAAACTGCCGATAACCGTCTCGACCATGGATGTGGACTCCGACCAGTCGGTGGACCGTGCGATTGCGGCAATCCACAGAGACCACGGCCCCATTGACGTGCTGGTCAACAATGCCGGGATAGAGCGGGCGGGGTCGATAGAAGAGCTTGCACTGGCTGATTTCCGCGCGGTCATGGAGACCAACTACTTCGGAGCGATCCGTTGCATTCAGGCTTTGGTTCCACAGATGCGACAACGACGGAGCGGATGCATCATCAACGTGAGCTCGGTGGCGGGAAGAATTTCCAGTGCACCCCTGGCGCCTTACATGTCTTCGAAGTGGGCGCTGGAAGCTTTGAGTGAGGCGCTGGCGGGCGAGATGAAGACCTTCAATGTCCGAGTCGCCATTGTCGAACCCGGCATCATCGATACCGCGATGGCGCGCCGCATTGGAGATCAGCCGGACCATTCTCCGTACCGGCAGCGTGCGCGGTTCGCTTTGCTTTTTGAGGCTTCGCTGAAAACTCCGGCCTCGCCCGCTCTGGTCGCACAGAAGATCGTGGAAATCGCGCAAAGTGGTACCTGGCAACTCCGTCATCCAGTCGGGCCCGACGCGGCACCTTTCCTGCAGTGGCGCAGTGGAATGACCGATGAACAATGGGTCGAGCTAAACGGCAGCGACGACGAAACCTGGTACCGCCGGGTGGAACGCGACTTCGGTCTGAATACGCGGCCTCAGAACTAGCTTCGGTTGCCGGGTTCGAAGGCGGTCTGCCCCTGCTGGCCCATGTCGCCATCCATTTCGTTGCCTGAGTCCAAAGCGCCAGGTGTGCATCTACGTAGGCATGGCAGACCTGACGAAATTCAACCTCGCCGAGACGATCGCAGTTCTGAGCCGAACTCCCGCAACTCTGGATGTGTGGTTACGCGGGCTGCCCGACCTCTGGGTGCGGGGCAACGAAGGGAAAGATAGCTGGGACGCGTTCGTTGTCCTGGGCCACCTGATCGTCGGGGAACGCACTGACTGGATGCCGCGGGTGCGGATCATACTCGAGAGTGGAGAAGCACGGCCATTCGATCCCTTTGACCGCTTTGCGCAGAAAGAGTGTGAAGGCAAGTCGCTGGAGCAACTTCTGGACGAATTCGCCCGCCTGCGGCGGGAGAACCTGGCAGCGCTGCAGGCACTGAATTTACAGCCGGAAGATTTGGTCCGAAGAGGAAAGCACCCAGCGCTGGGAGCGGTGACGTTGTCGGAGCTTCTGGCAACCTGGGCGGTCCACGATCTCACGCATCTGCATCAACTATCGCGCCTGATGGCACACCAGTACCGCGATGCCGTCGGACCCTGGGGCGTCTACCTGGGCGTGCTGAAGTGCGCTGGTCACAGCGCCCCCTAGGCAAGGAACGGCAGCCATCGCCGGAGCGTTCATGCGGGATTCCGGAACGGAACCCCGGAAAAGCATCAAATGAACGCTCAGGTTGTGGGCTGAGAGACCAGGCGCGGCTGCGTGGTCGCGGGAGCCCGAGGGCTCGGCGCGGCTTCGGGCTGCGCCGGTTGCGCGTTCTGGTCCGAACCATTGTTGTCCACGCCCGCGTCACTATTGACGTTGAAGTGCAAGGCTTCCGGGTCCAAGGTTGGCGTGATCATGTAACTCGTCGAGGCGTCGTAGTCAGAGAAAGCATCAGGTGCGTAGGACGGCGGACTGTCGTATCCGACGTCAGGATAATCCTGATAGTAGTTGTACGACGGCCAGGGCGCGTACCAATAAGGGTTGTACCACCAGGGGTTCCATCCGTAAGCCCAACCCGGTCCCCAGTAGCTGCCCCAGTATGGCCAGCCCACGCCAAAGCCCCAACCCCAGCCGAAGCCCGCTCCAAAAAAGCCACCGCCCCAACCGTAGTTGTGGTATCCCGAGTAAAAACCTCGGTTCCAACCGTAGCCATGCCAGCCGAACCCTCGGTTCCCGTGCCAGCCCCAGCTGTTGCCAAATCCTCGGCCACCAAATCCGTGATTGCCACCAAAGGAATTGAAGCGTGAGCCACCAAACAGACGTGTGCTCGATGCGAATCGCGCATTGCCAAATGATCGGAAAGTGGAATGCGACGAACGCGATCCAGCGAAAGACGAACTACCGAAAGAGGATCCGCCGAAATGAGAGCCACCGAAACCTGTGCCGCCGCGAATCGATCCTGATTGCGAACTCCGCCCCGCGCCGGAGCCCATGCCTGTCGAGCCTCTGGACGGTCCAAACGAGTGCCAAGCGCCGTCAGACCTTCCGCCGTTATGTGCGGAGAAACCGGAGGAGGCGAAGTTTCCCGAGCTGCGTCCACCACTGAAGCGCGAAGAACCGCCGGCGTTGCCGAAGGAATGCCAACGACCATCATTGATCGCGGAATGAAAATTCGACGAACGACTTCCGAACGAACGATTGCCGAATGAACGATTGCCGAATGACCCGGAATTGCGTCCCGATGTGAATCCGCGGCTTTGCCCGGTCATGCCGCGCGAGGAACCGAACCCGCCATAGGATCCCCGGCCTGCTCCGTAACGTCCAGCCGCGGACCCGCCCGGAAAGCCTCCGCCTCGGTTGTAGCTTCCTCCACCAAACGATCGCTGGCTGCCACCGAAAGACCGCGTGCCCCCATGGGAGCTGCCACCACGATATCCACCGCCACCGGAGTGGTATCCGCCGCCGCCTCCTCCGCTATGGAAGCCACCCCCGCCGCCATGGAACCCGCCGCCTCCCCCTCCGCCGTGAAAGCCACCGCCGCCGCCGCCTCCGCCTCCACCGCCGTGACCGCCACGCTGGCCGAATGCTGTACCCGGCGTGAGCGCGAAAATTGTGAGAGCAGCGAACGCGATGAGGGACCTAACCAGACGAAATCTGCTCATAACCTGTCCTTCCCTTCGGGCGTGGTAGCGGACTTTCAATTGCAGAGTCTGCGAATGAGCAAGAACCGCCGGTCGAATCAAATGCTCGTCCTGGTCCAGAATAACCGCGGAAACCCTTGCTACTCGCGGAAACCGCCACTATGAAGGATGCAGCTGGAGTGCCAATTGTCAGCTGGAACAGTGGGCAATCATTAACTCCACTGTTCTCAATATGTCAGAGCGGGCAAGAACATCCCGAACCGGCGGCAATGACGGGCTGTGGTTGGCCCAATTCCACCACGGGTGGTGGTTTTCGGCCAGGGAGTGGAGGGTGGCGAAGTCCTGCTGGAAGAACTTCGATTTCCTCCTGTTCCGACCGGAGTACCACTGCGAGATCCACGACTCGATGCCGAACACAGTCATACAACTTTTGCTCCCTCTCGAGGGTTCAATATAGATAGTAATAATGCTGTCTGGAGGAAAGCTTGAAGACACTTGATTTTCTTCGTCGACGAAATCGTTTCGCCCGCACCAAGGCGTTCCTTTCAATGCTGGTGCTGGTTTGTGCCGCAGCGGGGTTGGTCAGCGCTCAGAGTGGCGAATTCAGCCCTAATCAGGGCGAGAGTGACGGCGTCAGAGTCGGGGGGAAGTGGGTGCAGTTCCATTCCGAAGACAAGATGACCGGCGCCAAGAGGGTGCGCTTTGAGCTTCTGTCGGACAACTACCTGAAAGAAGACCCGGACTACAAGCCACGAATCCAATTCGTGTGTACCAATGGCAAGTACACCGCCGCCGATTTTAATCCCGGCATCCGTCTCGGTCCGCCCAACCGTCCCGGCTTCTGGGGACAGCCCCAGATGGAGGTGATGGTACGGGTTGACGACAGCCACAGCTACCACGGCTGGAACTGGATTCGTAACCGTTTCCTCTCCATGGACAAAGGCACGACGCGTGAATTGATCGGGGCCCACATTTTCAAGGTGCAAATCCGCGGCCGCAACGGCCCGGAAATCGCGGAGTTTTCACCCGCCGGACTCGATCTCGGCCGGGTCAAGCGGGCTTGCGATCTGACTCCAAAAAAGACCAGCAAGGACTAGAACCGGCTGTCATCCAGGCGCGCGCGATCAGAACGTGCCGAGCCTTACCGGTTCCTCATTCAAAGCGCAGCGCCGTCATGGGGCTCACGCGGGTGGCGCGCCGGGCGGGAATCCAGACGGCTAGAAATGCGACGGCAGTGAGCAGGACCGGCGTAATCACGAAGGTGGCTGGATCCAGCGTCTTGACTCCGAACAGGAAGCTGGCGAGAAAGTGGGTCAGCCATAACGCTCCCCCGATTCCGATGGCGACACCGATGACGGCCAGCAGCATTCCTTGGCGGATAACCATGTTGCGGATATTGGAGGCCTGCGCGCCCAACGCCATGCGGATGCCGAGTTCCTGCGTCCGTTGCTGCACCGAGTAAGCCATCAGGCCGTAAATGCCAATCGCTGCCATGAGCAGGGCAGACGAGCCGAAGATGGTTAGCAACAACATATTGAAGCGCTGCCGCGACGTTGCCACGATCACGATCTCATCCATGGTGCGGGTGTGGGCGACGGGTAAGCCCCCGCTGGATTCCCGCAGGGCCACAGCCAGCGATTTAAAAGCCGTGTGCGGTTCTACCTGGGTGCGGACGAACCACCATAAAGGCGCGATCCGGGAGTTGAGTGCTGTCACTTTGTCCGGCATCTGCGCGATCGGAATGTACATGGTGGGGAAGGGAGGATTGTCGAGGCTGCCGCTATGCATGTCCCCGACGATACCGACGATCTGACGGGGCGGCTCCACGAACACCGGTCCCATGCCAGGGCCGATGAGCAGGCGGTCGGCAAGCGGATCGGCTTTAGGCCAGAATTGTTGGGCCATTGCCTGGTTAATGATCACGACGCCGGGCGCGGGGCCATCGTCGTGCTCGGTGAAATTGCGGCCACGCAAGATGGGGACTTTCAGAGTGTCGAAGTAACTCCAGGAAATGGGAAGGTAGCCGCCCCCGCCGGTGGAGGGGTTGTCGCCCTTGGGGCGTCCCACGATATCGAAGGGCAGGCCGAAGCCGCCTTCTAGGGGCAGGCAACAGGAGGCGCCGGCTACGGTAACGCCGGGGACAGAGTTGAGCCGTTCAGTGCCGTCCCGAATGATGCGGGCGACGCCGGAAGTGTTCTGGAACGGTTCTCCGCCGAGCGACATGGCCATGGTGACCACGTTGTGGGTGTCGAAACCGGGATCGACAGCCTGCAGCTTCATGAAAGTACGGATGAGCAGAGTAGCGCCGACGACCAGCACCAGCGCCAGCGCCATTTCACTGATGACCAGAACGGAGCGGACTTTGCCGCTGCGAAAGCCCGTACCGGAGCGGCTGTTGCTCTCGTTCAGCCCTGCGGCAAGATTGCTGCGCGATGCGCTGATCGCGGGTACCAGGCCAAAGAGGATTCCGGTCAGCACGGACACACCGAACGTGAAGAGCAGGACGCTCAAATCGAGCGTTACCGCCGATCCGTTCTCGCCGATGCGGGGAATGCTCCCCGAGCTGATGGCAAGCAGCAGACGGACTCCGACGAACCCCAGGATGAGGCCGAGGAATCCTCCTGAAAGCGAGACGACCAGGCTCTCTGTGAGCAACTGCCGAATGATGTGTCCGCGGCCTGCGCCCAGTGCGGCACGGGTGGCGAGCTCGCGCTTCCTGGCGGCAGCGCGGATCAGTAGAAGATTAGCCACGTTGGCGCAGGCGATGAGCAGGACAAAGCTGACGGCCCCGAGCAGAACCAGGAGCGATAACCGTGTATCGCCTACGATGGTTTCCTGAAGCGAAGTTACGCTGAAACCGGCTTGTGGGCCGAGCCCACCCGGATAAGTGCGGCGGAACTGGTCCGCGGCGAGCTTCAGTTGTGCGTCGGCCATCGGCAGAGAGATGCCAGGTTTGAGGCGAGCTGCCACCCCGAAATAGTGGGCCATGTCCTGCGAGGTAAGGTCGAATTGAAAGGGCAGCCAAAGATCGCCCACGGGTTCGGTGTAGAAGTCACGTGCGATAACTCCGACCACTAGGTACGGCTGGCCGTCCAGTTGGATATTTCTTCCGACGATGCCGGGATCACCGCCGAAGCGGCGCTTCCATAAACCGTAGTTCAACACCACAACGTTGCCGCCATGCGGGCTGTCCTCCGCCGGGGTGAAGGTGCGTCCCAGGAGGATGGGTGCGCCGAACAGGCGAAAATAGTCAGCGGTTACGTGGATGCCTTGCACTTGCTCAGGATCGTTCCCGCCTGTGAGATTGAGTCCAGCGCCGCCCTGGTCGTAACCCGCGACATACTGGAAAATGCTGGACTGCTGATGCCAGATGTTGAACTTGGGCACGTTAGCGCCGGGGAACGTTCCCTGCGGCCCGGTATTCATCAATTGCACCAGGGATTGCGGTTCGGGATACGTGAGCGGCTTGAGCAGGACGGTATTGATAACCGAAAAGACGGCGGTATTCGCGCCAATACCCACGGCAATCACGATGACGGCAACGGCTGTGAATCCTGGCATTTTGGCCAGCGAACGCAGCGCGAAGCGAAGATCGCGCCAACCGTCTTCGATCCAGGGCAGGGACCGATAGTGCCATACCCGATCGCGCATGCTCTCGGGATTGCCAAACTTCAGGCGTGCTCGACGGCGCGCTTCTTCGAGAGACAAACCGCGCGCGATGTTGGCGTCCTGTTCATGCTCCAGGTGCGACTCAATTTCCGCGGCAAGGTCGGCGTCCCTTTTTTTGCGTTGTGTAAAGCGGCGAAGGCCCATGGTGCCTCCCTCTCTCAACTATTCGGCCGATTCTCCCAGAATGAGTCCGATGGCACGCGTCATGTGCCGCCATCGGCTGGTTGCCGTGGTCAGATGCCTGCGCCCCTTTGCCGTGAGCTGATAAAACTTTGCCCGGCGGTTGTTTTCACTGAGGTCCCACTCGGAGGCCAGCAGGCCGTGGTCTTCCAGGCGGTGGAGTGAGGGTAGAGCGAGCCCTGCTCGATCTCGAGCGCGTTCTCTGAGGTGTGCTCGATCACCTGCGCGATGGTGTGGCCATGCGCACGACCCACCACCAGCGTGCGCAGGATGAGCATGTCGAGCGTCCCCTGAAGGATATCGCCTGCCGCAGATGTCTCTTTAGGGGCCATCGCTGTGCGCTTCACTCGAATGTCTATGGGAAGGCACTATACTCCACTCGAAGGCCTACAGGAAGCATGTACCTCTCTTATGAAATCTGCAGCAGACGGGATGCAAATGTCTATCGAAGACCGGCATCCAAGGGACCGGTGTGAGAGGCCCCCCTGAGGCAGATATGGACAGTTACCAAACAGCTGTCGTGTTCGTTCTCGTCGCGATACTGGCGTTTCTTCTTGCACGCCGTCAAACCACAAGAGCCCGGCACTGAAGACAGGTCATTGAAGACAGATCATTGAACACAGGTCATTGAAACCTGAAGCAGATCAGGCGGCT
Source organism: Terriglobia bacterium (assembly GCA_963758435.1). Taxonomy (GTDB): domain Bacteria; phylum Acidobacteriota; class Terriglobia; order Terriglobales; family Acidobacteriaceae; genus JAIQFF01. The sequence goes on from CAVWVN010000006.1 coordinate 221,315, forward strand.
TTGCCGGCTTCCTCCGCGCCTTCAACCTCGACCAGTTCGCCGGAATGCACGTCGTAGATGAACCCATTGATCGGGATAGACGTCGGGACCAGGAGATGGTTGCGGATGCGCGCGACATCGTCGATTACAGCCTGCTTCTGGTCCGCAATCGTCAGCCACTCGATGTACTCGCCGGCGCGCGATCCTGGGCCTTTGCCGATGTCACGGAATCCGTTTGGGGTGAGCTGCGCGGTTTCCAGGCTCGAAGCCAGCAGGCCGCGCATCACTTCGTTGGTGAAGAACTCCATGCCGCAGTTGGTGTGATGAATGACGAAGAATTCCTGGGTGCCGAGCAGTTTGTAGCTGATCACCAGAGAACGGATGGCATCATCGCTGGCGCGCCCGCCGGCGTTGCGAATCACATGCGCATCCCCTTCGGCAAGGCCCGCGTATTTGGCGGGATCGAGCCGCGCGTCCATGCAGGTGAGAATGGCAAACCGGCGGGCCGGGGGAAGTCCGAGCTTGCCTTTCTCGCCAAAACTGGCGGCATACTTGCGATTGGACTCGAGTACTTCGTTGCGGATCTTGCTCATAGGGGATGCTCCTTTGCTTCGGGGATGTGCTCGCGAGAGTCAGTTCGCGATAAGTGAAAAGGGATTCTAGCAATTAAACGCCGATTGATCTACCAGCTCCCAAGCACGACTTACTCTGGGGCGCGCCATTCAGCCGCAGGGCCTCGCACTCTGGTTACTTGTGCCGTACGCCTTTTCGCGATGCAATGACAACATGGGGAGGGTGTTATGGGTCGAACTTTTGGATTCTTGGGTATCGTCATCGTGATGGCGGTGGGGATGTATCTCTATTCGATCCAGTTGAAGACTGCGTCTGCGCCCGGTGGGGCCAGCACTCCAACCGGAACGGCGAACATCGTGGGCGTGAGGAATGATCTGATCAGCATCGCCAACGCCGAGCGCGGATACTTCGCCACGGAACAGAAGTACGCTTCGCTCGATGAGTTGATTTCGGCGAAATACATTACCATCGAACGACAGCGGCCTCCTTATACTTACGATGTTGAGACCACATCCAGCGGCTTTCGTGTGACCGCCACTCGCGACAGTGCAGGCGCCCCGGCACAGCTCTGGATCGACGAAACCATGCAGGTCCAGTCGTCGAATTGAGAGTTTGCTCGGCTCCCCTCGACTGGCAAGATGCAGTTAGGTACCTCAGAGGCTGAAGCCCCTTATCTATTTGCATGCCTATTGCAGGGCCAAGGCCCTCCTCCACCCGCAAGCGCAATTTGTACGGCCAAGGCCCTGCCCCACCGACAGCTCAATTTTGTAGGGTCGAGGCTTGCTCCACTCATCAGAGAATTCCATGCGCCCTGATCACAAGCTGCTGACCGCAATCTGATGCGCGCTGTATCATCTAGCGATCACCATGGCGCATTCCACGAGGCGCATCCTGGTTACCGGAGCTGCGGGCAAAGTAGGCAGCCATTTCGTTGCCCATATTCTGCGGTCGGATCACGATGCGAAAATTCGCGCGTTATGTCATAACCGGATGCTGGAACCACAGGAGCGTCTGGAAATAGTGCGCGGAACCATCTCGGACCGCGTGGTTGTGCACTCGGCCATGCAGGGAATCACCCACGTTTTGCATTGCGCCACCTGCAAGGAAACTCCCGATGACGTGATGGACGTGACGGTCAAGGGCCTGTTCTGGCTGTTGGAAGAATGCCGTGCCAGCTCGGCTTTCAAGCAGATCATTCTCATCGGTGGCGATGCTGCGCTGGGACATTTCTTCTACCCGCATCCCCTGCCGGTCACCGAAGAGCAGAAGCACAGCGCCTATCCCGGCTGCTATGCGCTTTCCAAAGTTCTCGAAGAAGTGATGCTGGAGCAATATTTCATCCAGTACGGCCTCTCCGGCTGTTGTTTGAGAGCGCCGTGGATCATGGAGAAAGACGACTTCAAATATTCGTTGTCCTTCGGGGAAGACGTATTCGGAGGGCCGAGATGGCGCGACTTGGTGGGAGCCAAGCGTGCCGACGAGTACGTGAGAAGCGGAACGGTCCCGCTGATGCTCGACCCGAAGGGGAAGCCCGTGCAACGCAACTTTGTGCACGTAAGTGACCTGGTAGGCGCAATCGTGCGGGCCCTCGACCATCCCAAGGCGCACCAGCAGACTTTCAATATCTGTATGGACGAACCTCTGGACTACCGGCACGTGGCCGACTATCTGAAGGAGACGCGGGGGCTTCCCTGGGTGGAGATCGAGACCCCGTTCTGGTCAACCTGGCTGGACAACGCCAAAGCCAAATTCCTGCTGGGCTGGCGGCCGGCTTTCGATCTGAAGCGCCTGATCGAGGAAGCCTGGACTTACCAGCGGGAGGAATCCGACCCGCGCCGGGTCTGGTATCCGGGGTAGTCCTCTGGAACGCTCGACCACCATGCACATTGATGCTCACCAGCACTTCTGGGTCTATGATCCGCGCGAGTACGACTGGATCGATGAATCAATGGCAGTGCTGCGCCGTGATTTTCTTCCAGACGCGCTGAAGCCGGAACTGGAGCGGGCCGGGTTCCAGGGATGCGTTTCGGTGCAGGCGCGGCAGACGATCGAGGAGACGCGCTGGCTTCTCGAGCTGGCTGCTGCATCGCCATTTATTTTGGGCGTCGTCGGTTGGGTTGATTTGCAGTCTCCAGAAGTAGGGTCGCAATTGCAGGCCTTCGCCGGGAATCCCAAGCTGGTTGGAGTTCGCCATGTGGTGCAGGGCGAGCCCGACGACCGATTCCTGCTTCGGCCCGAATTCTTGCGGGGCATTTCTGCCCTGGAAGAGTTTGATCTGGCATACGACATTCTGATCTACACCAAACATCTTCCCGTAGCAGCCGAGTTTGTGCGGCAATTTCCCCGCCAGCGTTTCGTGTTGGACCACCTGGCCAAACCTCCGATCAAGAGTGGAAGCCTGCAGCCCTGGGAGCGCGGAATCAGGGAGCTGGCGGCGTTTCCGAATGTCTCATGCAAATTGTCCGGATTGGTGACGGAGGCGGACTGGCAGCAGTGGAAGCCCGAGCACATCGCCCCATATTTGGATGTGGTCTTCGAATGCTTTGGAGCAGAACGCCTGATGGTTGGGTCCGACTGGCCGGTATGCACGGTGGCTGCGCCCTATGCCAGAGCGATGGGGGTGGTGAAAGATTATCTTGGCCGCCAGTCGATTCAGGCGCAGGAGGCGATCATGGGAGCGAACGCGCAACGATTCTGGAAGTTGAAACCGCCGCCGGCGCCCGGTTAGGTAGTAACGCAGTTTGGTTCGTTTGTCTGCACGGGACGCCCCTCTTCCACGGGATCCGTCGGCGCGAACCGCCTGTTCTACAATAGACAACGATGCCCGACCGGGTCCTGCAACTCGATGCCAGGGACAACGTCCTGATTGCGCTCACCGACCTCAACCAGGGCGAGCAGATTGAATTCGGCGGCATAACCTACACGCTGGTTTCGAGCGTACCTGCCAAACACAAGTTCGCGACCGAGGACCTTGCCGCCGGCGCCGATGTGATCATGTACGGCGTGCTGGTGGGCAAAGCCGCGAAACCCATCGGCCGGGGCGAGAGGCTGACTACCAGCAACGTTTCGCACCAGGCTTCTGATTTCCACGAGCAGTCGGACCAGTACCGCTGGCAAGCGCCTGATATTTCGCGCTGGAAGGACCGGACCTTTCTGGGTTATGCGAGGCCCGACGGCCAGGTAGGCACGCGCAACTACTGGCTGGTAGTCCCGCTGGTGTTCTGTGAGAACAGGAACATCGGCGTCCTGAAGCAGGCCTTTGAAGAAGAACTGGGTTTTGCAGCGCCGCAAATCTATCGCCGGCAGGTGGCCGAACTGGCCAAGCTTTACCGGGAGGGCAAACTGGGCGCCGCCGGGACAGGCAGTTCCTCCGGGAATGGCTCGGAGCCGCAGCGCTCCCGAGTGTTTGAGCATATCGACGGCATCAAGTTCCTGCTGCATGAGGGCGGGTGCGGCGGGACCCGGGAAGATGCCAATAATCTGTGCGGGCTGATTGCGGGATACATCAATCATCCCAATGTTGCGGGAGCCACAGTGCTCAGCCTGGGGTGCCAGAACGCTCAGATTGGAATCCTGCGTAACCAGATCGAAAAGCGCAATCCGAATCTCAACAAGCCGGTGGTCATTTTGGAGCAGCAACAGAGCGGCACCGAATCGACCATGCTTTCGGAGGCCATCCGGCAGACGTTTCTCGGCCTGGTCGAGGCCAACCAAGCCAGGCGTTCTCCGGCTCCGCTTTCGCAGCTGTGCCTGGGCTTGAAGTGCGGTGGATCGGACGGGTTTTCCGGACTCTCGGCCAATCCTGCCATCGGACACACCGCCGACCTTCTCGTAGCCCTCGGGGGCCGGGCCATTCTTTCCGAGTTTCCGGAATTGTGTGGAGTGGAACAGCAGCTGATCAATCGCGCCACGCGAAAGGAAGTCTCCGACCGGTTTGTAAAATTGATGCGAGACTATCAGGCGCGCGCCCGGTCGGTTGGATCGGGTTTCGAGATGAATCCGTCTCCGGGAAACATCCGCGATGGCTTGCTGACCGACGCCATGAAGTCCGCGGGCGCGGCAAAAAAGGGGGGTACGTCTCCCGTGACCGCGGTACTGGACTATCCCGAATACTCGACGGTGCCGGGACTGCACTTGCAGTGCACGCCCGGAAATGATGTGGAGTGCGTGACTGCACAGGTAGGCGCGGGAGCGAGCGTGGTCCTGTTTACCACCGGACTGGGTACGCCGACGGGAAATCCAATCACCCCCGTGGTCAAGCTCTCTACCAATTCCTCCCTGGCGCGGCGTATGAATGACATTATTGATATCGACACTGGCGGCGTAGTTTCGGGCGACACCACCATCGCCCGCATGGGCGAAGATATCCTGGAACTGGTGATCAAAGTGGCCAGCGGCGAGACCAGGACGAAAGCCGAACTCAATGCGCAGAATGATTTCATTCCCTGGAAGAGAGGCGTCTCGCTCTGAGTCAACCGCAAGGAAACACCCATCTCAGACTCGACGGCAAGGTTGCCCTGGTGACCGGCGGCGGCAGCGGCATCGGACAGGCGATTGCATCAAAGTTTGCCGCGCACGGGGCCACAATGCGGGTCCTGGACGTGAGTCTCGGTGCAGCAGAGGAGACTTGCCGGCAGATCGCTTCCGCGGGCGGAAAAGCCACGGCCTGTGCGTGCGATGTCACCGACCAGAAGCAGGTGAAAGATACGTTCACACAACTGGCCTCACAAGGGCCGCTATCGATTCTGGTAAACAATGCGGGAATCTCACACATTGGCACGGTCGAGAGCACCACGGAAGCGGACTTCGATCGCGTGTTTCGCGTGAATGTGAAGGGTTACTACAACTGCATGCAGGCTGCGGTTGCCGCCATGAAAAGCAAAGGCGGGGGCGTGATCCTGAACATGGCGTCGATTGCGGGTTCGGTCGGGCTGGCCGACCGCTTTGCTTATTCCATGAGCAAGGCCGCCGTGATCTCGATGACCTATACCGTGGCCCGGGATTGTCTGGCTTACAAGATCCGCTGCAACTGCATCTCGCCGGCCCGGGTACACACTCCATTTGTCGATAATTATCTGCACAATACTTATCCCGGGCGCGAGGGGGAAATGTTCGATAAATTGTCGCAGGCGCAGCCCATTGGAAGAATGGCCGAACCCAGCGAAGTTGCCGACCTGGCGCTTTTCTTGTGTTCGGATGATGCGTCTTTTATTACTGGGGTGGATTATCCAATCGATGGAGGTTTTTTCAATCTCCATGGTTGACGAGCGGACCTGACGGCATGGACCTCGAACTGAAAAACAAAGTCGTTGTCGTGACTGGCGGAGCCAAGGGTATCGGCGCGGCGATAGTAAGGTTGATCGCCGGCGAGGGTGCGGTGCCGGTGATCGTGGATCGCGATACAGCAGCGGGGGCTCAACTGCAAAATGAGGTGCGGAGTACGGGCGCGCCCTGCGGCCTGGTCACGGTCGAACTCGCGAATCCTGAAGATTGTTCCCGCGCCGTGGACCAGACGGTCAAGACATTTGGCCGGCTCGATGCTCTGGTCAACAATGCAGGCCGCAACGACAAGGTCGGCCTGGAGCAGGGGAATCCGCGCGAGTATGTAGCCTCGCTGGAGCGCAATCTGGTGCACTACTACAGCATGGCCCACTATGCTCTGCCGCATTTGAAGCGGGCCCAGGGTGCGATCGTCAATATCGGATCGAAGACCGCGGTCACTGGGCAGGGGGGCACTTCGGGTTATGCATCCTCCAAAGGCGGGGTCATGGCGCTCACCCGGGAATGGGCCGCGGAACTGCTGCCTTACAACATTCGCGTGAATACGATTCTCCCGGCGGAAGTGATGACCCCGCTTTACCGGGAGTGGCTGGCCACGTTTCCAAATCCTGAGGAAAAACTCAGCGCCATCCTGTCCAAGATCCCTTTGGGCAATCGCATGACGACGGCCGACGAAATCGCCGCCATGGCCGTTTTTCTGCTCTCGGGAAAGTCCGGGCACACCACCGGCCAGCATATTTTTGTGGACGGTGGTTACAGTCATCTGGACCGGGCTCTAACCTGAGGAGCGCCGCCGGGCGTCAGACTTCGGACCTCGGTCGATGATGTAACAAAGCTCAGATTCGTTGGGTGCTGTTCGCTGCATTCTTCGCGGGAGGCGATTCGATGGGAGAGTCAGGCCGTATGAGGATGTGCGTGTGGGGCAAGCAGATATTTCTGGTCGGCATCGCGAGCTGTCTTTTCGCCATGTTCGGCGGATGGTCATTTGTCCAACCGGTTGCGGCGCAGAACACTTCAACCGCGCAGTATCCCTCATACCCCAGCGAAACGCCGGACGAGTTTGCGCCCAGGACTGCCAGCTTTGACTATGACAGGCGCGAAGTGATGATTCCCATGCGCGATGGGGTCAAGCTGTACACGGTCATCCTGGTACCCAAAGGCGCCAAGCGGGCACCCATCCTGCTCACGCGAACACCTTACAGTGCAAACGAGCTCACCGGCCACGATCCGCGTGGAGGAGAGGAAACGAACGCGGCCCCCAGTTCCCATCTGGGACCGATTCTGAACGGCTACGACAACGCCACCGAGGTCATCGTCGAGGGCGGCTACATCCGCGTGGTGCAGGATGTACGCGGAAAATACGGCTCCGAAGGCGACTACGTGATGAACCGCCCCCTGCACGGGCCGCAGAATCCGACGCCCGTCGATCACTCCACCGATACTTACGACACCATCGACTGGCTGGTGAAAAACATTCCGGAGAGCAATGGCAAAGTCGGCATCCTCGGAATTTCATACGACGGGTTTCTGCCATTGATGGCGCTGGTCAACCCGCACCCGGCACTGAAAGTTGCAGTGCCGATGAATCCCATGGTTGACGGCTGGATGGGCGACGACTGGTTTCACTATGGTGCGTTCCGCCAGCAGAACATGTCGTACATCTACGAACAGGAAGCGACGCGCAAGAACGATGCCAAGTGGTGGAGCAGCAACTTCGACGACTACGACATGTTCATGCGGGCTGGATCGGCGGGAGAGCTGGGGCGCATCCGCAGACTCGAGCAGGTCGGATTCTGGCGGAAGATTCTTGAGCATCCCACTTACGACGCCTTCTGGCGCGATCAGGCCGTGGACCAGATTCTGGCAGCCCAGCCGCTGAAAGTGCCGGTAATGCTGGTGCACAGCCTCTGGGACCAGGAAGATATCTATGGCGCGATCGCGGTGTATAAGGCGATCAAGCCCAAGGACGCGAACAACGATAAGGTCTTCCTGGTGATGGGCCCGTGGCATCACGGGCAGGAAATCGACGATGGCAGCACGCTCGGTGCCTTGAAATTCAACAGCGACACCGGACTTTATTTCCGCCAGAATATTCTGCGGCCATTCCTGGACCAGTATCTGAAAGACAGCGCCCCCAAGGCCGACGTCGCGCCTGTGACCGCGTTTGAAACCGGCACCAACGCCTGGCGGCGGTTGCCCGCGTGGCCGGCCGGCTGCGCCAGTGGTTGTACGGTGAAGCCGACGGCTCTTTATCTCACTGCCAGTTTGAAGCTGGGCTTCACCGCCCCGAAGGCTGGCGATGCGGAATTTGACGAGTACACCTCAGATCCGGCCAGGCCCGTGCCTTTTCGGGCGCGCCCGATTCAACCTGTGGGCTACACCACCGGCTACACCTGGGCACAGTGGCTGGTGGACGACCAGCGCGAAGCGTCGGGGCGGCCGGATGTATTGGCCTTCGTCTCCGACACCTTGCAGGCACCGGTAAAGATCAGCGGGCAACCCGTCGCTAGTTTGGTTGCGTCAACCAGTGGCACCGACTCAGACTGGGTGGTGAAGCTGATCGACGTGTATCCCGACGAAGTGGCCGGCCAGGCGGCCATGGGAGGGTATCAACTGATGATCTCGGCCGATGTCTTTCGTGGCCGCTATCGGGAGAGTCTGGAAACGGCCAAGCCGATCGTCTCCGGCAAGCCACTGCTATACCATTTTGCATTGCCGACGGCGAATCATGTCTTCCTGCCCGGACACAAAATCATGGTTCAGATTCAGTCCAGTTGGTTCCCGCTCTACGACCGCAATCCGCAGACCTTCGTGCCCAGCATTTTCTGGGCCAAGCCCGGGGACTATCGGAAAGCGGAGCAGCGGGTCTATCACTCGAGCGCGGAGCCAAGCTTCATCGAATTGCCCCTGGTCACGACACCCTGATCGGTCACAGCATTCCGCCGGTCTGCACTTCGAGAATCGCGAGCGCCTGCTCCAGCCTATGGATGGCCTGCCCGATTTCGGGATGTTCGGCCACCTTGCCCTGCAGGGCTTTCAGCAGAGTGTGAGCTCCCGCTACATGTTCTGCGGCTTGGCGCGCTCCGGAGTCCGGTCCTGATTCGCCTTGTGTTTGCATTTGGCCCCTCTGATTGAATTCTAAACCCTGCCGGGTCGGGGCACCGGTTGATTGCTCGCGGTGCCACATTCTGATGTATAGTTTCGCCACTCGGGAACACGTCCTGCTAAAAAATACTTCAGGAGAAAATTTTATGCGTCGTAGTCCTCTGTCTCGGAACTTCGCAGCTCGGACCGGACTGTCTATCTGCGCGCTGCTTTTTTGCGCAACCTCCGCTACTCCGGTAATGTGGGCACAAAGCCAGTCATCGCAGTACCCGCCGGGGCGTCCGCAGCCTGTCGCCACCCAGTGCCAGGACGCACTGACGGAACGGATCACCGCCGATGCGAGGCGGCGTGTGAGTGTTGACCTCGACACCCGGAGCGCCTATTCGTTGTCCAATGGACGGCAAGGTCTGCGCGGCAGCCTCCGCTACGGGATTGGAAAGCCGAACAGCTGGAGGACAGCAAGCTACGACTGCGTGGTGGACGTTCGCCGGAATCGCGTAGAACGAGCCACGTATGCGCCGCGGGCCAGCAGCAGCAATTGGCCGGGTGGTCCTGGGTACCCGGGAGGTCCTGGCGGTCCTGGCGTTCCAAACTATCCCAGAGTGCGAGTGGATACGTCGGGCCGAGGCACCTTCAACAGCCGGGCCGCCGGGAACGTGAGGATCACTCGCGGTTTCGTGGACAGCACGGGAGCGCGTCCGTCCGTTTCACTGAGAGGCGGAGACTTCATGATCACCTTCTACGGAGTGGTGGAGCGCTCCGATGGCGGCGGGTTCACCATGCGAATTACCAGTTCCGACCGCGGCTCGGCGCGAGGGACCGCCCAGGCCCGGCTCAACAATGACCGCAACGAGGTGGAATCGATCACGGTGAGCGGAAGTATGGGGAGGGACAACTTTACGGGTAACTTCAGCCGATAGCGATTGCAGCCAGAGTTCTCAGTCTGTCGCTTAGCGCCGGGCTGAGAGCATGCTGAGAATGTCCTTCAGGCCCTGGCGAATATATTTCAGCTCAGAAGTCGGACGCGCCGGGAAGGGCAGGGGATCCTGCTTCTTGTCGGTCTTGATCTCGTCCCGGAGGTGCTGTCGCGCCCCGGGGATGGTGAAGCCTTCTTCGTAAAGCAGCTGCTTGATTCGCAACACGCTCTCGACGTCCTTGCGGCGATACATGCGCTGGCCAGTACTGCTTTTGATCGGCTTGAGTTGGGGAAATTCCGTTTCCCAAAAGCGCAGCACATAAGCCGGGAGGTGACACAGTCGGGAAACTTCTCCGATGCGGAAATAGAGCTTCTCAGGAATCAGGACATCGCGCGTAGCGGACTTGGCGTTGGCTCGGGTTCGTGGGCTCATCTTGAATTTCCAGAAGCCGCATTCATCGCGGGGGCGTTCCTCCCATCCGCGTTTCTAGCATGACCGCGCCTCCGGGACAACCACATTCTAAAGGAATTCGGTGTTCTGGCCTCGGCAGGCCAGGAAAACAGCCCAAACTGAGCGGGTGGGCTCTGCCCGGGTGAGGTTGAGCGGTGTCGTACACTGGCGCATGTGGGCTCAGCCTTCAACATAGCCTGACCTATGAAAACAGACCCCATCGAACTGGAAATCTTCAAGAACATTTACCACTCCATTGCCGAGGAGATGGGGGCGGCCCTGCGGCGGACTGCGTTTTCGCCCAACATCAAGGAGCGGCGCGACTATTCCTGTGCTGTCTTTGATGCTCACGGCGAAGTGATTGCCATGGGCGATCACATGCCCGTGCATCTGGGTTCGATGCCAATGTCGGTGCGCTCGGCTATTGAGAGCATTCCCCTGGGACCCGGCGATGTGGCCATGCTGAACGATCCCTTTCGCGGGGGAACGCATTTGCCGGACATCACGTTGGTGGCGCCGGTGTATATGCGGCACAGGCGGCGAGGGCAAGATGCCCTCGCGACAGCCGGCGAGGGCGCCGGCCCTATGCAAAATCAGCGTGGCAAATCTCCCGATTTCTATGTTGCCTCGCGCGCCCATCATGCCGATGTAGGCGGGACTTATCCGGGTTCGATGGGGCTGTGCCGCGAGATTTATCAGGAAGGGTTACGTATTCCGCCGGTGCGGATCATGCATGCGGGGAAGATGGAGCGTGATGTACTGGCTCTGCTCTTGAACAACGTTCGTACCCCCAATGAGCGCGAAGGCGACCTGGGAGCACAGATTGCAGCCTGCCACACTGGCGCCGAGCGCCTGCGCGAAGTTTGCGCGCGCTATGGACTGGAGCGAGCTCAGTCCGCGTCGCGAAAGCTGCTGGACTACTCGGAGCAGATGATGCGCGCGTTCCTGGCGCAGGTGCCACAGGGAACGTATCGGGCAGAAGACTTCATGGATAGTGACGGAATCAGCAACCGCCCGGTCAGGATTGTGGTGGCAGTTAAGTTTCAGCCGTCTCGCGGGCGAGTCGCCCGCGGCCACGCGTTTGCCGTGGACTTCACCGGTTCTGATCCGCAGGTTCAGGGCAGTATCAATGCCGTCGAAGCCATTACGTATTCGGCCTGCTTCTATGTATTCCGCTGCCTGCTGGCTGAAGATGTGCCGGCGACCTCCGGGCTGATGCGGCCGATCCGGGTAATTGCGCCGTCAGGGACGATGGTGAACGCGCGCCCTCCGGCGGCGGTGGCGGGAGGAAATGTGGAGACTTCACAACGTATCGTGGACGTTCTGCTGCGGGCACTGGCACAGGCTGTCCCCGAGCGCATTCCGGCGGCGGCTTCGGGAACCATGAACAATCTCACCATCGGGGGAATGGACCCGCGCACGGGCGAACCCTTTGCTTACTACGAAACCATTGCGGGCGGCATGGGTGCTCGTCCGACCAAGGCGGGCGTTTCGGGGGTGCACACCCACATGACGAATTCTCTGAACACGCCGGCGGAAGCGCTGGAGTACTCGTATCCGCTGCGGGTACGGCAATATTCTCTGCGGCCGGGAAGCGGTGGCGGCGGCAGATATCGCGGGGGAGACGGCATTGTTCGAGAAATAGAAGTGTTGACCGAAGCCGAAGTGACCCTGCTGGCCGACCGCCGCGCCCTCGGACCTTGGGGACTGAACGGAGGGGCGGATGGTTTGACCGGAGACGCTTCCGTGATACGGGTTGATGGCTCAATGGAAAAATTATCCGGCAAATCCAACGTGCGCCTGAGTAAAGGAGAACGGATTCGGATTGGCACTCCGGGTGGTGGCGGTTGGGGAAATCAAATCTAGATCACTGAGTTACAGGAGGAGTGATGCAACGCATAAGATCGGTGGGCGTTCTTTCCTGCGCCAAGATTTTGGGAGTCCTGTACGGTTGTATGGGTCTGCTCTTCCTCCCCTTTCTTTTGATCGCCGGGTTGGCCAGCATGGCCACTCGACAGGCTAATAGTGCGATTGGCGGAGCGGCCATGCTGGCCTTTGGGATCCTCGCACCGGTTATCTATGGCGCAATGGGTTTCGTGTTCGGTGCCCTCGGGGCGTGGATATACAACCTGATCGCAAACTGGCTGGGAGGAATTGAGATTCAACTGGAACCGGTTCCCGCGGTCATTCTCTAGGGCCTTCTCGCTTTCAAAGGGCAATAACTTCCATGCTCTGTGGCAGTGGCTCACGTTGAAAATTCTCCTGGCCAGCAGATGTCATCCTGAACGGCCTTCAGGCCGTGAAGGATCTGGCGTGAAGCAGATACGCCCCTTGGCCCCTGAGGTGCTGCCGATGCGCGCCAGATCCTTCGGGATTGAAGTCCCTCAGGATGACTCCGCTGGAAAGGAATGGCTTCGAATTGAGCCACTACCTGTGGATGCTAAAATAAAGAGTTTGGCTGATCACTTCGAACTCACAGGTTGATTGATGCAGAAAACGATGCTCGCGGTGGTCAAGCCGGAAGCCGCGCCGGGCGCGGAGATCCGCGAAGTCAAAGTCCCGCCATTCGGTCGGAGCGAGGTGCTGGTCAGAGTAAAAGTCGCTTCCATCTGCGGCACCGATCTGCATATTTACGAGTGGGACCGCTGGGCCCAGAACCGGATACATCCACCCTTGATCCCCGGCCATGAATTTTGCGGAGAGGTGGCGGCCTTCGGCGACGAAGTCACCAGCGTGAAGGAAGGCGACTTTGTCTCCGCCGAGATGCACGTCGCATGTGGCAAGTGTTTGCAATGCCGCACCGGAGAAGCTCACATCTGCCAGAGCGTGAAGATCATTGGCGTGGATGCGGACGGGGCGTTTGCCGAGTACGTGGTGATTCCGGAATCGAATATCTGGAAGCTTGACCCGGCGATCCCGCAGGAATACGCGTCCATTCTGGATCCTTTGGGGAACGCTGTGCATTGCGTGCTGGCTGGAGAGATTGCAGCCAGGACGGTCGCCATCACCGGTTGTGGACCAATCGGACTGTTCTCGATCGCTGTGGCGCGCGCGGTGGGAGCGACCACGGTTTTTGCCATCGAGGTAAATGAACATCGCCGGCGCCTTGCCCGGGAGATGAAGGCAGATTTCGCGCTTGATCCCTCAAAAGATAATGTGCGCGCCATCGTGATGGAACAGACCGGCGGCCTGGGCGCGGACGTCGTGCTTGAGATGGCCGGCCATCCCAGCGCCATACGGACGGCTTTCGATGCGGTCCGGCGCGGGGGACGCATCTCCCTTCTGGGGCTGACCTCCAAGCCCATTTCCCTGAACTTCTCCGAGGACATCATTTTCAAAGGAATTACGGTTCAAGGCATCAGCGGGCGCCGCATGTACCAGACCTGGTACCAGATGACTGCGTTGCTGAAAGCTGGAAAACTGGACCTTCATCCCGTGATCACCGACCGCATCGGGATGAAGGATTTCTCCAGGGCCATGGATAGATTGAAGACGGGCGAGGCCAGCAAGATTCTGGTGTATCCCGACGGGGCGAAATAATTCAGTTTCAGTTGTGAGTTCCCAGTTCTCAGTCAAATCCATTCATCGGATACAATTCCAGAACCATGCTTCGTTACTTCACTGCGGGGGAATCTCATGGCGAGGCCCTGGTCGCGTTTCTTTCAGGGTTGCCTGCCGGGCTGAAAGTGAATCTGGCCTTCCTGGACCGCGAACTCTGGCGCCGGCAGCAGGGCTTTGGGCGCGGCGGGCGGATGAAGATTGAGACTGACAAAGCTCACATTCTCTCGGGAGTGCATCACGGGACAACCATTGGATCGCCGATCGCGGTCCTGCTGGAAAACAAGGATTGGAAGAACTGGCAGGAATCGCTTCCGGTGGAAGAAGGGGATGCGGCCAAACACAAGCGCGTGGCTTCGCCACGTCCCGGGCACGCCGATCTGGCAGGGGCCCTGAAATACAACTTTTCCGAGGCCCGCTACGTGCTCGAACGCGCATCGGCGCGAGAATCCGCGGCGCGCGTCGCCATTGGGGCCCTGGCCAAGTCGTTCTTGCGTGAGCTGGGAATCGAGGTGTTCAGCCACGTCGTGGCTGTTGGCAGCGCCGTATTGAAGAAAGATGTTTCGTGGGAACAGATTCGCAGTCTTGCGGAACGCGACGAAGTTGTGCTGAATTGCGCCGACCCGGAGACTGAACAGAAAATGAAAGAGGAAGTGGACAAGGTGCTGCGCACGGGAGATTCCGTCGGCGGCATTTTCGAAGTGGTGGGGCACGGGGTCCCGCCCGGGCTGGGCACTTACGCCCAGTGGGATGAACGGCTCGACGGGCTGCTGGCGGGCGCGATCATGTCGCTGCAGGCGGTGAAGGCGGTCGAGATTGGAGCGGGAGTGACGGCGGCCTCCTCTCCAGGGTCCGCCGTCCACGATGAAATAGGATACGGAGCAACGACTGGATTTACCCGCACCAGAAACAATGCCGGCGGAATTGAGGGTGGAGTGTCGAATGGACAGGACATCGTGGTGCGCGGATATCTGAAGCCGATTTCCACCTTGCGCCGTCCGTTGCAGTCGGTGGATTTCGCCACCCGGGAGCCGGTCAAGGCGGCCTACGAGCGCTCTGATGTGTGCGTTGTGCCGGCTGCGGGGGTCGCGGGCGAGGCCATGGTGGCATTGACTCTGGCCCGCTGTGCGCTGGAGAAATTCGGCGGCGATTCCATGACCGAGACATCCCGCAACTTTAAGGGATACCTGGAGCAAGTAAAGAATTACTGAGGCTGGCGGCTAAACCTGCATGATCTATCCCATTGTGAAGTTTGGAAATCCGGTCCTGGAGAAACCTGCCACACCGGTTACTGTTTTTGACAGCGATTTAAAGAAGCTGGTGGACGACATGTTCGAGTCGATGTACGCGGCCCATGGAGTCGGCCTGGCCGCGCCGCAGATCGGAATTTCGAAGCGGCTGGCCGTCATCGACGTTACTTTCAAGGAAGATCCGGACGCCAAGCTGGTGATTGCGAATCCGGAAATCATTCGGACCGAGGGCCGCCACACTCAGAACGAGGGCTGTCTGAGCATTCCCGAATTTCGCGAACCTGTGGCCCGCGCGCGCAAAGTAACCATCCGGGCTCAAGATGTCAATGGAAAGTGGTTCGAGAAAACCGGCGAGGACCTGTTGGCCCGCGCTTTTTTGCACGAAACCGACCATCTCAATGGCAAGCTGTACATCAGCCACATCAGTGCGCTCAAGCGTGACTTCATGAAGCGCAAGATCCGCAAGCTGATGAAAGCGGGAGAATGGTAGGGAAAGCAGGCGTCGGGTCGGACCTCGGGCGTCGGCGAAGCGGTTTAGGTCTGAGATCCGAGGTCTGACGTCCGATGCCTTCTTCCCTCAATCTCGTTTTCTGTGGCACACCGGCGTTCGCCGTGCCTACTCTCGAAAGGCTGGTTGAGGCCGAGTTTTCTGTTGCCCTGGTGGTGACCCAGCCGGACAAGCCGAGGGGACGAGGCATGGAGCTTGCACTTTCGCCCGTAAAACAGCGGAGTCTGCAACTGGGATTGCAGGTCAGCCAGCCGGACAAGATCAAGAACAACGAAGAGTTTCAAGGGCAACTTGCGCGAATCGCACCAGACGCGATCGTTGTGGTCGGATATGGACGCATCATTCCATTGTGGATGATCAACCTGCCCCCGCTGGGGAACCTTAATCTCCACGCCTCCCTGCTTCCGAAATATCGCGGTGCGGCGCCGATCCAATGGGCCATTGCCCGCGGCGAAAGCGTAAGCGGGGTCACCATCATGCGAATCGATGCCGGGCTCGATACCGGAGACATTCTGCTGCAGCAAGAAATTCCAATTGCACCTGCGGACACCGCGGTAACGCTAGCGCCGCGAATGGCGGCGGCCGGTGCCGTGCTGATGGTTGAAACCCTGCGCGGACTGCAGGCTGGAACGGTGCGGCCATGCCCGCAGGACCACTCGAAAGCGACGCTCGCTCCCATCCTCAAGAAAGAAGATGGCCACATTGATTTTCACCTCACCGCCCGCGAAATACTTAATCGCCTGCGTGGCTTTCAGCCCTGGCCGGGCGCTTTCAGCAGCTTTCGTGGGAAGAACCTTCAGGTGTGGGCAGCGCAGCCCATCGAGCGTGTCGCGGCGGCATCTGAAGTCGCGGTAGAGAGTGGTCGTTTGTTCGTGGGTTGCGGAACGGGCGCGCTCGAACTACTCGAAGTCCAACTCGAAGGGAAAAAGCGCATGCCGGCGGCCGACTTCATTCATGGTTATCAGCCACGCAACGGCGAGAAGCTGGGTCACTGAGAACCGGGAACTAATAACGATCAACTGATTGTTTGAATTCATGTCCATTTCTCCGGCACGCACCGCCGCCTTCGATATCCTGTTTCGCGTTGAGCAGCAGGATGCCTACGCTTCCGAGCTATTGCACTCGGGCTCATACGCAAAGCTCTCGGTCGTGGACCATGGCCTGGCCACCGAACTGGTCATGGGAGTGCTGCGGTGGCGGTCGCTCCTGGACGCGCGGATCGGTCGATTCTCCGCCAAGGCGGTGGGGAAGCTCGATATCGAAGTGCTAACGGCGTTGCGGCTGGCGGCCTATCAATTGGTATTTCTTGACCGGGTTCCCGGGCGGGCCGCGGTGCACGAGAGTGTGGAGTTGGTGAGGCGCGCCCGCAAAGCTTCGGCTACTCCTTTTGCGAATGCGGTGCTGCGGAAGCTGGCGGGAAGTGCCGGCGCGGCTAAAGCCGCCGCGGATGTGGCTTCTAACCCAGGGCTGAAGCGCCGCTCCACCACAGGCCTTGCCCAGGACGCCACCCCAAATCTGGATTGCGATGCGAAGGTTCGCGTTGCGGGCCAGGGAAGGGCTGTAGAGGTCTCTCAGGAACTAGCACATCCCCTCTGGCTGGTTGAGCGGTGGGCGAAGCAGTTCGGCTTCGAGCGGGCGCGGCAGATTTGCATTTACGACCAGCATGCTCCGGCGGCCGCGATTCGTTTCTCTGACCCGGGTCTGGAAACGGAACTGAAGCGCGATGGAATCGAGCTTGCGCCCGGCCAGTTGCTGAGTTCGGTGCGCCGGATCCGGGCTGGGAATATATCCACCACTCGGGCTTTTGCTGAAGGTCGAGTTGCGATCCAGGACGAGGCCTCGCAGTTGGTGGCGTTGCTGGTGGGCAAGGGATCGAGAATCCTGGATTGTTGCGCTGCCCCCGGAGGCAAGACGCGGGTTTTGGCGGAGCGCAATCCCAAGGCTGGAATTGTCGCCCTGGAGTTACATGCTCATCGCAGCCGGCTGCTCCGGAAACTGGTTTCCGCGACAAATGTTGAAGTGATCAACGCCGATGTGCTGGACTTCGCGGCGGGCGCGGATTTCGATCGGGTGTTGGCCGACGTTCCCTGCTCCGGCACCGGCACGCTGGCCCACAATCCTGAGATCAAATGGCGATTGCAGTCCGCGGACCTGGCTGACTTGCACGGGCGCCAGTTGGCGATTCTGCAGGCCGCAATGCATCGTGTCGCAACGGGCGGAAGGCTGGTGTACTCCACTTGTTCGCTGGAGCCAGAAGAGAATGAACAGGTCGTGGACAAAGCGCTCTCCAGCGAGCCTGAATTTTCGTTGCTCGATTCCCGGTTGGAACTGAAGCGACTGCGGGAAGAGGGCGAATTGGCGTGGAGCGATTTGGATTCGTTGGTGAGCGGCCGCTTTCTGAGGACCATTCCTGGCGTGCATCCTTGCGACGGCTTTTTTGTCGCGATTTTGCAAAAGCGCTGACTTTCGCGCAGTTGGCGGAGCAGATTCCATCATCACCGGCGAAGAGTTAAGTCTGGTTGGACGGCGGGCAGAGCATGCCCTGAGCCATGTCGAAGGGATGCCTGCCGGACAGCCGGCGAGACGCCGGCCCTACCAAGACCTGCTAGTGCACTTCAAAACTTACCGTTGCTCCTGTGAGGACTTTTTCTCCAGCCGCTGGATTTTGTGTCACGATCGTGCTGCCCGGAAATGGGGGCGACACAGTGGTCTCCGTGGAGCCTTGGGGAGGCGGAGGTGAGGTTACACTTCCGACTTTCATTCCCGCGTTCTGTGCGGCCTGGATGGTGCTGCCGAGTTGCTGTCCCACGAAGCTGGGCATGACGAAGCCCTGGGGTTGCGCAGGGGTCGCGACCAACAGACTGATCTTGGGGGCGGAGACGCCGCTGGCATTCGGAGGCGGGGCCTGGGCCAGGACCTGGCTGTCCGGGGCGTCCGGCGACTGCATTTGTGCGATGGCGCCTACATCCAAACCACGCCGCTGAATATTGAGGCTGGCGGCGCGTTCGGTCTGGCCGATGACATTGGGGATGGAAATGCGCTGTGGGCCAAGGCTCTCGGCCACGCGGACTTGCCAGCCCTGACGCACCTGGCTTCCAGCGGGCGGAAGCTGGGACAGTATCTTTCCCTCCGCAACCGTTGGGCTGTAGTACTGTCGCTCCACATTCAGCTCCAGTCCTTTCTGCTCAACGATCATCCGGGCTGCAGCCGGGCTCTCGCCCACTAGATTGGGAACGGTGACTTCATGGCCGTGGATGGCCAGGCGCATGGCTGTGAGCGCTGAGATCAGCGCCACTACCAGTAAGGCCAGCGCCAGCAGGACCAGTCGGAAGAAAGCCTTCATTAAGTCAGATTATAGTTTGGCGGGGACGGCGGCTAGCCACTTTCATTAAGGTGCCAGTTCTTTCGCGGGCGAGTCGCCCGCGTCCACACAAGCATGAGCAGTTCCCGATTCAGGATCGAGGTTGCACGTCACCATATTTTCGAACCCGCACCATCTATACTGATTCCCATGTCCGCGGTGAATGTGACGCCGGAAGCCGATCTTCTCAGCACGCTGCGGCGCCACTGGGGATACGATTCCTTCCGGCCTTTGCAGGAGCGCATTGTACGCAGCCTGCTCGACGGTCGTGACAGTTGTGTAGTCATGCCGACGGGGGGCGGGAAGTCACTGTGCTACCAGTTGCCGGCCGTGATGCTGGGGCGGACCGCGATCGTCATCTCGCCTTTGATTGCGTTGATGCAGGACCAGGCCGCGCAGTTGGCGCAGATGGGGATTCCCGCTGCGGTGCTGAACAGTTCTCTGCCCAGCGAGAAACAGGCCCAGGTCATACGCAAAGCAGCAGAGGGCGAATATCGTTTGCTCTATCTTTCTCCGGAACGGCTGGCGCGGGCCGATACCATTGAGTGGCTGCAACGGGTCCCGATTGCTTTTTTTGCCATTGACGAAGCGCACTGCATCTCCGAGTGGGGCCATGAGTTCCGCCCCGAATACCGGCAGCTAAGTCGGCTACGGGCGCATTTCCCGGACCGTCCCATCGCTGCTTTCACCGCCAGCGCCACCCGGCGCGTGCGTCACGATATTCTTCACCAGCTTCAGCTCCGCGATCCGCACAAATACATTGCCAGCTTTCACCGCTCGAATCTGCGCTACCTGGTAAAGCAATGCGAAGGACGCGAGCAGCCCAGCCTCTTGCTCCGTGCCTTGCGCAATTACGAGGACCGCAGCGTCATCGTTTACGCCCCCACCATCGCCCGGGTCGGGGAGACGGTGAACTATCTCAAAGCGCAACAGATTACCGCCATCGGATATCACGGCAAGATGGAGCCGGCGGAGCGACGGGACAATCAGGAGCGCTGGATGTCGGACGAAGTGCGCGTGCTGGTGGGCACGATTGCCTTCGGGCTGGGCATCAATAAAGCTTCGGTTCGCGCGGTGGTCCACCTCGCCCTGCCCAAATCGATCGAGCAGTACTACCAGGAGGCGGGACGCGCGGGGCGCGACGGGCAGCCGGCCGACTGCATTCTGCTGTGGCAAAAGCGCGATGCGGCCTTGCTGGCGTACTTTGCCGACCAGATTGTCGATCCGGCGGAAAAGGAGCGGGCGTGGCAGCGCTACCACACCATCCGCCGTTTCGCTGAATCGGACGGCTGCCGGCATCGGCAAATTTGCCTGCATTTCGGAGAGAGTCCGAAGTGGACGACCTGCGGTGCCTGCGACGCATGCGGCTGCGAATCCGACTGGCTGGTGAAGTCCACTAAAGCAGCCCTGCCAAAAGTGAGCCCCATTGCGGCCCCGGCACGGCCGGGCAAGCCGCTGTCCGCTGGAGTTGCCGATATCGATCCTGCCCTGCGCGAATACTTGCGGGAATGGCGGCGGGCCGCGGCAAAGCAGCAGGGCGTTCCCGCTTTCGTGGTGATGCACGACTCCGCCCTTGATGAAGTCTGCCGCAAACATCCGGCTTCGATTCTCGAGTTGCTGAGTATTTCCGGGTTCGGCGAGTACAAAGCCGCGCTCTACGGCCCACGGATATTCGAAGCCTTGCAGCAATTTCGCGACGGCGCCCGCGCCACTCCGCTGCCTGGGACAGACGCGCCGCTGCGTCCGGCCAAACGGGCCAGTGGTTTATGATGGTGGGTCTTGAGTAAATTCACATTCCCGATTAGGCGTTCTGCCTGAGGTCCAGCATGAGCACAACCATTGTTCCGGCTGAGAAGTCGCACCTGACGCGCGCAGAGATCAATCGCAAGCAGAAGGAGTACATCTTTCCTTCGGTTTCAACCTACTACTCCGATCCGCTGCCCATGGACCATGCATCGATGCAGCATGTGTGGGACGTCGAAGGGAAAAAGTATCTCGACTTTTTCGGCGGCATTGTGACCATCAGCGTCGGCCACTGCAACCCGCGGGTAACTTCGCGCACCAAGGAGCAGATCGACCGCATGCAGCATGTTTCGACCTGCTTTCCCAATGTGCCGATGGTCGAGCTGGCGGAGAAGCTGGCGCAGATCACGCCGGGAGCGCTGAAGAAATCTTATTTCACCAACAGCGGAACCGAAGCCAACGAGACCGCGATCCAGGTGGCGCGCATGCACACCGGGAACTTTGAGGTGGTGGCGCTGCGGCACGGTTACAGCGGGCGCTCGTCGCTGACCCGCGGGCTTACCGGCATGAACACGTGGCGCAAGGGCACGATTGAAGTGGGGATCGTGCACGCCATGAATCCGTATTGCTATCGCTGCCCGCTGGGGCTGAAATATCCTTCCTGCGAAGTCGCCTGCGCAAAAGATATCGAGAGTGTGATTCAGTTCTCGACCTCAGGGCGCATTGCAGCCTTCCTGGCAGAGCCCATACAGGGTGTGGGCGGCTTCATCACACCGCCGAAGGAATATTTCAAGCTGGCTTTCAGCATTGTCAAACAATACGGCGGCGATTTTATTTCCGATGAAGTGCAGACCGCCTGGGGACGCACGGGTCACAAGTGGTTCGGCATCGAACATTGGGAAGTCGAGCCCGACATGATTACTGCCGCCAAGGGATTAGGTAACGGCACGCCGATTGGACTGACCGTGGCCAAGCCTGAGATCGCGGACTCATTTCAGGGGATGACGATCTCGACCTTCGGAGGTAACCCTGTGACCAGCGTGACCGCGCGCGCCGTCATTGACATCATCGAAGAAGACGACTTGCGGACGAACGCGGCGGTGGTGGGCGGGTACTTCCGCAAGAAGCTGGAAGAATTGCAGGCGAAGCACCCGATTATCGGCGACGTTCGCGGCATGGGCTTGATGCAGGCGCTCGAGTTGGTGGAAGATCGCGAAACCAAGAAGCCGGCGTCGGCGGGCACGAATGCTCTGATGGAAGAAGCGCGGAAGCGCGGGTTGCTGGTGGGCAAGGGCGGGTTCTACGGCAATGTGATCAGGATGTCGCCACCTTTGAATATTGGGAAAGCCGATGTGGATGAGGCAGGGCGGATTCTGGATGAGAGTTTTGCGGCGCTGAAAAAATAGGGTCTAGGTCGGCTCAATATCCCCAGGCTCCTCAACACCGTCAACATCCAAGTTCGCCGGTATCGGTTCGTCCAAAATGACAGTGGCGGCGTCGATATCTTCCCTGTTGACAAATAGCCTGGCCCCGCCCACCAAATTGGACCAGTTGAGCCGTACCATATTGTCGTCCATAAGGGAGCACTCAATTCCTGCCGACTCCAGGCGACTCTTGGCTAGGAGCGCCTCCGGTAGGTCCAGGAACCGCCGAAGCAGTGCCAGGTTTCGCTCTTCGAGCACATCGAGGCCCGCCGGGGACTCGTTGACGGTGATGGACAGGGCTCTGCCAATGATTTCTGCTTTCAAGGTGTCCCTTGCTTCGTCCGTGAGTGACTTCCCATCATCCGCGATCTCTTGCAGTTCCTCGGCAGTCATAGCAGCGTAGAGACGGGCCAGCCGCTGCCGCTCTTGTTCGTGATCGGAACTCATGGCGAGAAATCATACTCGGCATCGGGAAAGCCCACAAATCGCTGCCGAGCTTCGCTCGGCCTGGACGGGTCGGAGACCCGTCCCCACACGAGCTTCGTCCCCACACCGTGGCTAGTGGGCTTCATCTCGGACGGGTGCTGTGTCCGGCGTGTCCACCTTTTGTGACGTCGGGCTCGGGGTTGCGTCCGGCGGCTGCTGGAATTCTCCCGGGTCTCTTCCAGCCAGAGCGGCCTTCATGAAATCCATCCAGATGGGTAAGGCGGCGCGGGCGCCGGTTTCTCGGGCCCCGAGAAATTTCTTCTCGTCGTAGCCGACCCAGACACCACAGGTGATGGAGGGTGAGAAGCCAACGAACCAGGCATCGGTAAAGTTGTTCGTGGTCCCGGTCTTTCCGGCCAGAGGATATTTCAAAGCCCCCGCGGCGATGCCGGTGCCATGGAGCACGACCTCCCTCAGCATGGCAGTCATGGTTCGCGCGGTGCGGGCGCTGACAACATCCCTTACGTCGGGAAAATTCTCTTCCAGGGTGCGTCCTTCGTAGTCCGTCACCTTGGTGATGTAACGTGGCGTGATGTGTACGCCGTCATCAGGAAAGACGCTGAACGCGGAGGTCTGCTCGATCGGAGTGACTTCGACCGCTCCCAGTGCGACCGGCAAATAAGGCGGAATGCTGGAGGTGATGCCGAAGCGATGGGCGTAGTCGATGACGACCTTGATCCCAAGGTTGTCGGCCAGCTTCAGCGCGGGGATGTTGCGCGACTGGGCCAGGGCGCGCCGCAACGTAATTGTGCCTTCAAACTTTTCGTCGTAATTGTGCGGCTCGTACGCCGGCCCTGCAGGCATGGGAAACGAGATGGGCGCATCGAGGATGGTGTCATCCGGCGTGGCGCCGCGGTCGATGGCCGCGGTGTACACGTAGGGCTTGAACGAAGATCCAACCTGGCGCAGCGCCTGGGTCGCGCGATTAAATTTCGACAGGTTGAAATCGCGTCCGCCGACCATGGCTTTGATTTCGCCGGTGGCATTGTCGATCGCAACCAGGGCTCCCTGCACGCCTGAGTCTTCTTCCAGGCTCACCCGCGCTTTCCCGTCGGCATTCAGCGCCAGGACTTTCACGTAGGCAATATCGCCGGGCTTCAGCATGGCGGAAAGCCGGTTGCGGGTCCAGGCGGCGTCGGCAGAGGTGAGCGTGGCCGAGTAGCGGCCAAATCGAAGGCTCGCCGAAGCTGGCGTAACTGCTGTGACCAGGGCGTGGACATAGCTGTTGACCTCAGGGTCAGTATCCCAGTCCGGATGCTGGTAGTTGGCCAGCGTCACCTCACCGGCCAACACGTTCTGCAGGCGGCCTCTCCAGCCGTGGCGGCGTTCGTATACAGCCAGGCCGTCGAGAACGGCCTGGTTGGCAGCGCGCTGCAGGTTCGTGTCGAGCGAGGTGTAAACCTTCAGGCCGCCTTCGTGGACTTGGTCGCTGCCGTACTTGCCCTCCAGGTAACGCCGGATCTCCTCGACAAAATAAGGCGCGAGCGAATCCGGATCGTGGGCCAGATCCAGCTGGATAGGCTGATCGCGAGCCACGGTCGCCTGCTTTGCGGTGATCTCGCCATCCTCCAGCATGGAATTGATCACCAGATTGCGGCGCTTCAGAGCATGGTCGGGATGAGTAATGGGCGAATAGTAAGTCGGCGACTTGGGTAGTCCAGCGAGTAATGCAGCCTCGTCGAGAGTCAATTTCTTGGCCGGCTTGCTGAAGTAAAACTGGGAGGCAGCCTCGAATCCGTAAACCCCATGGCCAAGGTAGATCTGGTTGGCGTACAGGGTGAAGATCTGCGCTTTGGTGAAACGCCGTTCGATCTGGACGGCCAGAAGTGCTTCCTGAATCTTGCGATGAAATGACCGGTCGGGCGAGAGAAAGAGATTGCGCGCCAGCTGCATAGTCAGGGTGGAGGCGCCCTGCACGCGGCCGCCCGACCGGATATCGCGGTAGGCCGCTCCGGCGATACGCCAGACGTTGACGCCCCAGTGCCGGTAGAAATCCTTGTCCTCGATGGAAATGAGCGCCTGGCGCATGACTGGAGGATAGTCGTCATAGGTGGCGACCACCCGGCGCTGCAGCGCGAAGGACCCGATGGTGCGTCCCTGGTCGTCGTAAAGTTCGGTGATGGAACTGGGGCGGTAGTGCTCGAGTTGGTCAACCTGAGGCAAATCAGTGGAGTAAACCAGAAGCAGGCCGGCCGTGGCTCCCACCAGGGCAGACACCAGCACCAGCAGGCCAATTACCAGACGGCCCACCATTTTGTTCTCGGGGCCGGTGGACGCCGGAGAGTCTTGCAACTGAAATCTCACGAGAGGTCGAGTTCAGGATATCAGGAGAGGAGTCACCGGTCGTTAGTTGTCAGTCATGAACCGTTGTTTCATGAGCTGATACCGGAAGGTCACCGCGGACAGGCAAGTGGGCCGTGAATGGCGATAAGATCATCGCACTCGAGCCCTCCGGGCTGGGGCCGTTACTCTACCGCACGGATGGCGCATTAGCCGGATCTGGAGGATCGGGACCGAACCAGGACGCGGCTCTGGCGTAGTATCCCTTTCGGGCACGGACCCGCAGCTTTCTGCCTGTTGTTTGCGCTTCGATTTTGATGGTTCGGAAGTGACCGTCAGGCGTGAAGTCTGCCGGCTTGTAGGAAACTGCGTACCGGCTGCGCAACTCCTGCCCTATTTTTTCGAAAGCCTTTGTCACGTCATTGGGGCTGCGGGGATGGAGCACCACACCGCCGGTCTGCTCGGCCAACTGACGGAGATTTGAATTACCGTATTGGACGTCGAACGCTACTTGCGTGTCCGACGCTGATTGTGACGAAGCCGTAGTGTAGTTTGTGCTGATGGCGTAGATGGTGACTTCGGCTTCCTGGGCGGCATCGATGGCCCGACCCAAGCTTGCAACGCTTGCATTGTTGAGGCCGTCAGACAGGACTATCAAGACCCGCGCCACCATATCCTTCTCCGGCCGGTCCCGAAGTTTCTGGCTGGCAGCCAGAACTGCGTCATAGAGTGCCGTTCCGCCTCCGATCGTCAACCGCTCCACACCTTTGGCCAACAGATCCGGATCGCCGACAAAATCCTGCGACACGTGGGGGTGATTTTCGAAGCCCATCACAAAACCGAGGTCGACATCGCGATCCATTACCTGCTGAAAGAAGACGCTTGCCGCAGCCTGCTCAAAGCGGAAACGCGAGGTGACGGAATTGCTGGTATCGATCGCGAGACCGACGCGCAAGGGCAGCGCTTGCTCGGTGCGAAAACGCAAAATCGCATTGGGAGGCTTGTTGTCGTCCTGAACCGAGATGTCATTCTGCGATAAGTCGCCGATGGGCGTGCCGTTGCTTGTGGCCACAAAGAGGACGTTGACTTCGGTCACCTGTTTGGTCAACAACCATTCCCCCGTGGGCACGGGCTCCTCCCAGCCAGCAGGGGCAAGGCATCCGGCACAGTCCTGTGCGTAGGCCGTTTTGCCGATCATCAGAAGAGCGGCAAAGCAAGTAAACCACAGCCACAAACTCAACCTGCCGATGGGACCTTGCGCCGGTATGCTCCACCTCCAAATTAATGAGCCAGGGAACGGGTTAGGGCCGGGAGCGCCTCGAAGGGTCCGCAAGGACGGTCTTGTTGCGCTGTCAAAATCGATGACTTCCCCAAAATAAGGGAGCTTCCAGCCTGGAACCGCCGCCAAGCGCCCGCCCAAGGGCCTCCGAATCGTATCTTCCAGACGGGCAAGCTTGCAAGTCAATCTTGACCAGCCACCGCCGCAGACGCTTCGCTCGCCCGGTCCTGTGGAAGTCGACTCTCAGGCGGGATGGAAGGGAATATGGCTGGAGATCTCAAAAAAAACGCGCGCCCGAAGGCGCGCGATCGAGCCCAACGACTATCGACTAGCTCGTCTTGCTCTTCAGCACCTGAATCGCCTTGTGTAGTTGTTCGTCTTCTTGCGGAGGCTTCGCTTTGTCTTCCTCAGCCGGAGTTGCGCCATCGTCATCATCCGGAAGGGCCGCATCATCGTCGCTATCCGCGATCACGATGTTTGGAGTCACTGCGCTGTCCTGGATGGCCTTGCCGCTGGGCGAGTAATACTTGGCAACCGACAGAATCAGGGCCGAGCCGTCGGGGAGCGGAATCGTCTTCTGGATTGAGCCATCGCCGAAAGTCTTGTCGCCCACGACATCTCCACGGGCGTTCTCCATAACTGCCGCAGCTACTACTTCGGCGGGTCCAGCCGTGCCCTTGTTTACCAGCACAACCAGGGGCAGGTTGGTGATGGCCTTCGAAGCGTCCGCGTTAAACGCCTCACGCGGATACTTCTGGCCTTGCAGATATGTAATGGTGCCGTGGTTGAGGAACAAATTGGCAGCGGCGATGCCTTCCGCTTCGTCGCCCTCGGCGCAATTGCGCAAGTCGAGTATCAGTTTCTTGGCCCCCGACTTCTCCAAGGCGCGAACTTTGGCCGCAACTTCCAGGGCTTTGCCCTTGCTGAAAGCGTCCACCTGGATGTAGCCGATTCCATCTTCTACCATCTTGTCGGTTACCGGGGGGACGGTGACGATATCGCGGGTAATGACGATCTTGGTGGGTTCGGCGCGCCGGGCGCGAACCACGGAAACGTTCAGGTTAGAACCAGGCTGTCCCTGCAGCAGATTGTGGATTTCGGCGAGCGACATCTCGCGCGTGCTTTTGCCCTCAATGGCCTCGAAAATATCGCTGTCCTGTATACCGGCCTTGTCCGCGGGACCGCCAGGAATCACCGAGATGACGGCGGCATAGCCAAAACGCTTAGAGACTGCTGCACCGATCTCGCCCTTGGCTTCGGTTTGGTTGGCCTTGTACTCTTTGAACTCGGCGGCGGTCAGATAGCTGGAGTTGGGATCCAGCGACTCGAGCAAACCGTGCAGCGCGCCGTCGGTCACCAGCGGGATGTTGGGTTCTTCCACATACTCGCTCCGCACCCGCGAAAGCACTTCGCTATAAACCTGTAATTGCCGGTAAGAGCCATCGTTGTTGGAGGCGCGAACGCCGTCCAATCCGCCTACGTACATGAACAGCAGAACAGCGGCGGAGGAAACTACAATTGCGGCCTTAGTCTTCATGGACATCGGATTTGATCTTCTTTGGAAGAGAAATTATTCCCTGCGCGCTAACCGGAATATTATATCTGCTTTGATGCCGGATTACTGCGCTTTGCTTCGCGCAAAGATGATCTTCAGTAACTGGCCCGGACGGGGCTGGCAGGGCCGCCGTCATTATTCTCCGCAGGCCTTCACTCAAAAGGACTTACCTCGTACCTTCGGTAGAGCTGTTTGGTGTATATTTCTCCCGGCTCGAAAGGTGGCACTCATGCGATTTCATCTGGCATTGATCATTATGGTTTTGTTGGCGCTCGTCGCAGGGGTACTTGTGCCGGCACAAGCGCAATCCGGAGAATGGAAACAGCTGTTTGATGGCAAGGACCTGGTGGGATGGAAACATGTTGGCCCCGGCGAAATGACGGTCGAAGACGGGTTGATCCGCACCCATGGCGGTATGGGATTGCTCTATTGGACGGGCGGGACCCTGGGCGATTGTGTGATCCGAGTCGTTTTCAAGATGCGCGATCACAACGACAACTCCGGCGTCTACATCCGCATTCCGATCGAACCTCGCGAAGCCTGGATGCCGGTGCACTACGGGTATGAAGTGCAAATCGACAACGAGCCGGAAAAATCCAACGAAGACGACTATCACGCGACCGGTACCCTGTATTCGCTGACCAAGGCGCTGGCCCGTCCCGGTAAACCCGGGCCGGAATGGAACACCATGGAAATCACGCTGGACGGTCCACACACGAACGTGGTGGTAAACGGCGTGAAAGTGACAGAGTTCACCGAAGGCGATCCGGTGCCGGCTAGGAAATTTGACTTCGAACCGCAACGCGGCCCGCGCCCGCAGGAAGGTTATATCGGGCTGCAGAATCATAGCGACAACGACATCGTATTCTTCAAGGAAGTTGCGGTGAAGATGTTGAAGAAATAGCAGTCTTCGGTCGTCAGTCTTCAGTGGTCGGGACTGGCTGACTCCTGAAGACCGACGACTGAAGACTGATTGGAGGCCTAATGAACAGGAACCGTTTCTCGCGTCGTGAATTCATCGGACTAGGCGCCGCGGCTGGCGCATCGTTGGGCCTGAAGACCATTTTCCTCGACCCGACACCGCTCTGGGCCTTACCCCAAAACGTGGCCGCCAGTGATCGCGTCCGGTTCGGCATGATCGGGATCGGTATGCAGGGGTCGGGACTGCTGACCAGTGCGATCGAACTGCCGGGAGTGGAATGTGCGGCGGCCTGCGATCTCTATGATGGCCGTCATACCCTGGCGAAGGAGATTGTCCGTCCTGACCTGCCCACCACGCGGCGCTATCACGAATTGCTGGAAAACAAGGACATCGATTGCATTGTGGCCGCTGTCCCCGACCATTGGCACAAGCAGGTTGTGGTGGATGCGGTCAACGCCGGCAAAGACATCTACATTGAAAAGCCGATGTCGCACACCGCGGAAGAGGGTGTCGAGATGGTGGCGGCGGCAAAAAAGAGCGGGCGCATCGTGCAGGTGGGTTCGCAGCGTGTGAGTTCCGTGATCTGTGCCAAGGCCAAGGAGCTGGTGGCTCAGGGAGCACTGGGCGATCTTATGCTGGTGGAAGGCTCGCTCGGCCGCAATGATCCCACTGGAGCCTGGGAGTACCCGCCCCCCATGGATCTTTCCCCTCAAACTCTGGACTGGGATACCTGGCAGGGAACTGTGCCCAAACGGCAATTCGATCCCCTGATCTTCGCCCGCTGGCGGTGCTGGAAGGAGTACGGGACGGGCGTGGCCGGCGATTTGCTGGTCCACCTGGTGAGTGGAATGCAATATGTGCTGGGCATCAACGAGGCGCCGAAGCAAGCCATGGCCATGGGCGGCATCCTGCGCTGGAAGGATGGCCGGAACATGCCGGATGTGCACTGCACGCTGTTCAAATACGGCGAGGTTCCGGTTTACCTGCGATTGAATCTTGGAACGGAGATGCCTGAGACGTATCGCTTTCAGGGCTCGAAAGGCATCCTCGAACTCACCGAGTTCAACATTACCTACACCCCGCAGGCGGGCGTGGATACTGGACCCAGCTATTACGCATCGGGCTTCCCCAAGGCGATGCGGGATGAATACTTCAAGAAATGGCGCGAGGAGCACGATGCCGTGCCGGGCAAGGAACCAGCCCTGGAGGGCGTGAACTATCGCAGCGCGTCCTGGGATGACGTCAAGCCCCACCTGTGGAATTTCTTCCAGGCAGTGCGAACGCGAAAGCCGGTGGTGGAGGACGTTGTGTTTGGCCACCACGCGGCGCTGGCTTGCCACATGGCGAACCAGTCCTACTTCCGCAAGAGCGCGGTGACCTGGGATGAGGGGTCGAAGACGATCAAGAGCTAAGGCAGTCGTCGGTCGTCGGTCTTCAATCGTCAGGCTTTGGGCTTGCCGACGACTGAAGACTGACGACCGATTCCAACTGGTGCAATGCCATAACCATCCGGCCCATTTCATTTTCCTGGAACAGCCGGATGGCTGAGATTCCGGCTGCTCCGGCCTGAATGCAAGCCGCCGCATCTTGCAATGTGACGCCACCCAGCGCGATCACTGGGATCTTTTCCTGACAAGCTTCATGCAAGGTTTGGAGACCCGTGCGGCGGGGGCTGCCCTCTGCCCCCCCCACCTTTTCAAAGACTGGTCCGAAGACCGCGAAGTCTGCGCCCTCTTCTGCGGCGCGCGCGACCTCGGCCCGAATGTGACACGAGACGCCAATCGTCGTTTTTGTCCCCGCACGATTCGTCCACATTTTCCGCACATCGGCGGGAGAGATGTCGTCCGAGCGCAAATGCACGCCGTTGGCTCCGCAGGCGAGGGCAACGTCCGTGCGGCTGTTTATCAGAAGGCCTGTCTTCAGTTTTTCGTTCTCTGTTCTCAGCCGGAGGACGACTTCGTCGGTCAGGGTTTCGAGGTCGTGTGCAGACAGGTCTTTCTCGCGCAGTTGGATGTAGTCCACCCCGCAGCGAGCCGCCTGGGCCACGGTTGCGAGCAAGCGAGAGCGGCGGGAATTCTCGTCACCCGGGAACTGCGAGCGGTCGGTGATGTAGTAGAGAAGCAATTCAATCGTCAGTCTTCCGTCGAATCCCGTCCTGGCGACTGAAGACCGACGACTGAAGACTGTTTACGGATTGGTTTTCGCAATCTCCGGCATGGCTTCAGGCGCCTTCGGTTGGGGTCCAAGGTGGTACTTCACCAGGCCGTCGCGAAGAAACTCGAAGCCCTCCTCCGGCGAATCTACTATGCGGAACAACTCCAGGTCAGCGGCTGAAATCGTACCAGCATCGATCATGGCATCAAAGTTGATCAGGCTCTTCCAGTACGCGCTGCCATAAATGACCACCAGGATCTTCTTGGCCAGCTTCTGGGTCTGGGCCAGAGTCAGGATTTCAAACAGTTCATCCAGAGTTCCGAAGCCGCCGGGAAAGATGACCAGGGCCTTGGCCAGATACGCGAACCAGAACTTACGCATGAAAAAGTAATGAAACTCAAAATTGAGCGACGGCGTGATGTACGGGTTCGGGCTTTGTTCAAAGGGCAGGTTGATGTTCAGGCCAATGGTTTTCCCACCCGCTTCCTGAGCGCCCAGGTTGGCCGCCTCCATAATGCCGGGACCTCCTCCCGTGGTCACCACGAAGCGCCGTCTGCGGGCTGGAATCTGGGCTGACCATTGCGTCAGCAGGAAAGCAAGCCGGCGCGCGTCCTCGTAGTAGCGCGCCATGTCTACCGAAGCCAGCGCACTCTTTCGTTCGGTGGTTGGCTCCACTCCAAATTCCTTTTCGAGTTCGGTGAGCTTCCGATCGGCATTCAGGCGGCTGTGAAAGCGCGCAGAACCGAAGAACACAACCGTGTCCTGAATCTGCTCCCGCCGAAAGCGTGCGAGCGGCTCCATATACTCGGCGAGGACACGCAAGATGCGGCCGTCGGGGCTGTTGACGAAGGCCTCGTTTTCATACGCCAGGGGCGCGGAGTTAAGCTTGCCGTCACTCATGTGAGCTTGTCTTTCTGTCAGGGCCGGGTTTCGTCGTGGAAGTGAACTGCCTCCCAAAATCCGATCCAGATATCGAGCAGTCCCAGGCCGCTGCACAGGCCGCGAACAAAGCCGTTGGAAACGAAAGTCCTCAGGCCGGGAGACGCCAGCAGGAAGTAGTTGTCTGTCCATTCCGGCCGCCAGGGCAGGATGACCAACAGCACGCCCACGGTGGCACAAAAGAAAACGAACAGCAGTACCAGAATCCGGTGCAGCCAGAGTTGAAAGCCGGTCCGGTGAAGGTCGGCGTCATCGCCGGGCGGGCTTTCCAGGCCGGCTCCGCGAATTGCTTCAGCGGGCAACTTCCCGGGCAGGGACTCGGAAGGAACTTTGTTGATGGAAGAATCCGGACTTGCGGTCACGTCACGCTCCCTCGGATCGTGAATGCAACCGGCTGGCGCTCTCCCGCGTCCGCTCCCGAGCATAGAAACAAACCCATTCCGCCATTCTACGACTTCAGGGCTTTGATGCGCTCGCCTACGTCGCGATAGTCAATATTGGTGCCGTAAACCTCCGTGAAATAGTTCAGGGCCGCGGTCTTATTGCCGGCAGCTTCGTAGGAGGAGGCCAATTCATAATTCAGGGCCGTGCGGGTCTCTTCGTCAATGTGGGGCAGCTTGAGGGCCTTTTCATACCAGCGGATCGCCGCCTCGGCCACTCCCTTGTCGAGGAAGCACTGGGCCAGCCAGGTATACGTCTGCATCAGTTGCGGGAAGCTGTGACCGCGATCCACCGCCTGGCACACTTTCTGCAGCTCACCGATCGCTTCATCCAGCAATCCCATTTCGCGGAAGGCCACGCCGAGATTGTAATGAGTCTCGGGATCTTCCTGGGCACTGGCTGAGTCATCTTCCAGTTCGTGCTTCAGCTCGCCGAACATGTCTGCCAGGTCCACGCCAGCGGCAGCCGCCTGCGGCGTTGCCGCCGCGACTTCGGGTGCGAGCGTCCGCTTCTTGGTCGGCTCATAGGTGAAAGTCGGACCCGGAGCCGCCGTGGGATTCGGAGTCAGAGCCGGAGCTTTAATGGCCGGAGCCGGCGCCGCGGCGGCAGCGGCCTGACCAGAAGTTACTGCCCTCGCCTCGCGCGCCATTGGAGGTTGTTGCTGTGGTACCGGCGGTGCGGGCGAAGGCGGCAGGAACGTATCACCCAAAGAGGCTTCCAGGTCGGAAACGAATTCGCCCAATACGCCGGCAGGCTCTGCTTGCGGGCTGGCCTTGGCATATTCCGTCATGGCCGGGGCAGGTGTCGGCGTTATCGGGCGGACCGGCATCTTGAATTCTTCGTGCGCCGGGGCCGGAATTTCATCTGCCTCCTCCACCTCGTCCACAGAAAACTCTTCCACTGCCTCAGGCTGTTTCGAACTGGTTTGAGCCTCGGCGACTTCAATTTCCTGCTGCACTGCCGCCAGCTTGTCTGCGCCAGGCTTTAACTTTTCCAGTTTGGCGAAGACCAGGCGGGCTTGTTCGACCATGGAGTGCGCAAGATAAAAGCGCAGTTCTTCGATCGTTTCCGTGATGGTCTCGGACCAGGTATGGTCGGCTTCCGCGTCAGAAGCTTTCGCACTATCAGCGAAGGCAGCCGGCGTGGGCTCATCCGTGACCTCGCCTTCCCACTCGGCGGAGATGTCAATTTCACTCTCTGCGGCGGGAGCTTCCGAATGGATCTCAAATTCGCTCGACGCAGGCGCGGCCGCCTGGTGAAAGAAGAGTCCAGAAGCTGAAGCTTCGGGGGCGGAAAATGCCGGAGCGTCCGCAGGTTCCGCAGAGGGGAATTGACCGAAGGCCGGCGAAGCTGCTGTGCTAGGGGGTGCAGACGACATCGCCGCTGCCGCGGCTGTCTCTTCCTCTTTGTGCGGCTTGGCGGAAGTGCGTTCTTCGTACTTGCCAGCCAGGTCGCTGTAGCGGCTGGCTTCGTCCGGATGTCCGGCATCATGATAAAGCTGTTGCAGATTGCGGCAGCAAACCGCGGCTTCACTGAAGCGGCCGGCGCGGGTGTGCAACGCCGCCAGTCGCTGGTTGAGGCGCAGGTCGCGAGGCGCCTTGGGCAATGCGGACATCAAAGGTCCCAGTGCCTTGGCGGGCATATTGTAGGAGACGAACAATTCGGCGTCGGTCAGCGCTGCCCGCACCGCCAGGGCCACGTCATCGGCATAGCGCTGATCGATAAACGGGGCGGTCGCTTCGAGTTCCTCCACCAGAACCGCGCCCTCTTCGGGAGTGATGAGCCTTGAGCCGGATGCTCCTCCACCCTGTTTGGCCAGCACCTGTTCATAATTGCGCGTGTGCAGCTGGTTCTGGGGCTCCAGTTGGGTCAGCTTCAGATAGTAATCGCGAGCCTTCTCCAGCTGTCCGGCCTGAACCGAGGCATGCGCCAGCAGTTCGTAGAGTTCGGTAATGTGAGTAGTGTCGCCGGCCTTCTGCGAGAGATCGAGCAGCACTTCCAGGGCGGGCGCATTCTCCCGCATATGCCCAATCAGCGAATGCAGGCTTTCCAACACCTTGGCTGAGTCCGTAGCGACAAGCCGATCACAATACTGTTGGTAAACCTGCAAAACCTCCGCAAACTGTCCTGCAGCCATGAGCGCATCGGCGTAAGTGGTGATCGCGCCAGTGTCGTTGTGGACGGTGCACAATTTGGCCGCCAGAGTTCCAGCCTCCGGCAGACGTCCGCTTTGCAGATAGGCCTGCATGAGGGCGCGCAGTCCGTCGGGGTGGCTGTCGAGGTCGGCCACCTTCTCCAGGTTCTTGATCGCCGCCGGCATGTCGCCAGAGTCGAAGGCATTGCGGCCGCGCAGCAGCAGAGCATGACTGTTGCTGGGGTCCAGCGTGAGCATGCGGTTCAGGATTTCTTCGGCAGGTCCCAGTTGACCACGTCCGCGCAGGCTGTCGGCAGCAGCGGCGAAGAGCTGCCAGGCTTCCGTTTTCTTGTTGAGCCGGATGTAAACTTCGGCCAGGCGGGTGCGCATGGCGACGTTTTCCGGATCCATTTCCAAGGTCTTCTGGAAAATCCGTACCGCCTGTTCCAGTTCACCGGAGCGCAGAAATTCTTCTGCTACCTGCAGGTATTGCGCTCGCGCATCATTAAAAAGTCCCTGTTGGGTATAAAGTTCGGCCAGTCGCAGCACGCTCTCCAAGGTGGGTTTCAGCTTGGTGAGCTTCTTGTACATGGCAATGGCTTTGACGGTAAAGCCCTGCGTGGCGTAGGCGTCGCCCACACTCTTGAAGGACTCGACGGCTTTGTCGCTTTGCCCGAGACGGGCGTAGAGGTCTCCAATGGTGTTGGAGACGGTGAGTTCCTTGGGGTCAGCTTTGAGAACTTTTTCGTACTCAGCAATGGCATTTTGCAGCTTGCCCTGCTGGACGAACTTCTCCGCAGCGCTGAGAGCTTTCTGTTTGTTGAAGCCAAAACCGAACGCCATAAGATTGCTGACTCCAGCTCCCGGTTTATTTCCCGCCAGAAAACATCTCCGTGAGAAGGTTCACCGACGGGTTGGCCATCCGACCGGCCATGTCTGCCGATCATACGAGGGATGGTCTTTCGGACAAGGGTCATTGTAAGACGGGTTACCAAGAATCGTATGGTTACTAAGGGTTACCGAAAGGGAGTGTACGACCGAGTTGCGTCCGGAACCTGCCCCAGATCATGGAGAACGGGTGCCCCCGTCCTCCATTCCCCTCGGCAGCGGGTTCTCTAGCCGTCACTACAACTGGCAGACGCGTTCTTGTAATATCATTTTCGGTAACATTCAGCGTCCCGGGGGGGCACGCTGGGTGAGCAAAACCTCGCTTCGCTGCATTTGCCGCCTTCCAACCAGGAAGTAAAGAAACGTGATTTCGGGCCCAGGCATTCTTTACCCCCTGCGGCAAATGAGGGAGAACCATGGGCAGATGGCTTACATGGGTATCGCACCAACGCCTGACTGGCTGGGCGTGTTCCCAGTGCGGCTGGACTTTTCCGGTGCCAGCGATGCTGACCGATCAGGAAGCCAAGAGTGCTTACGACCGGCTGGCGGCGAGCAAGTTTCAGGATCACGATTGCTCCGTGCATGGCGAACCGGCAGTGCTGGTTGACTCTGAGAGCTTTGCGGCTCGTGCCAGAAAATTGGTCACCCGAGGCTTCAAGCCAAAAGATGCGGCCCAGATTACTTTGCAGGAAATCACGTTCGAGAACCGCAACGATCCCAACGCCGCAAGAAAGGCTCAGGCCGACGCGGAAGACTTTCTGCGCCGGGTGAAAGACGGGCTGATCTGATCGCTGGAATGTCTCCCCCAACACCAGGATGAGGGGTTTGGGCAGCTTGCGGAGAACTTGCTATACCATGATGCTCATCGAACGATCCTTCCCGCCGTTGGTGGTGTCGGAGCCCGCGTGGGGACAGCCGCCCCCGGCTGTCCGGCGGAGCCCAGCTCCGCTTTTTTGTCGCCGGCCAGAACCTGTCGAGCTGTGCTCGACCGGACAGCCGGGGGCGGCTGTCCCCACGCGGGCTCCGACAACTGCCAAGCCTGGAATAACGGATTTCTAGCATTGGCACTGCTCGCGCGCTCGGTATAGCCTCACACTCGACCGCGGCATTTTAGGGCGGGAACACCCATGAAAGGCAAGCCCTTCTTATGACCTGGATCCGCACCATTCCGGTTTCCCAAGGCGACGAGAAGTTGCGCCAGGCGATGGAGGGCCAGAAGGCTCTCTATCCCAAGGAGTATGCGACCCCAGTGCATCCCACGGAAGGTGGGGGCGCGATGATCACCGAATCCCACAGCCTCATTCCCGACGCTCTTTACCACGCATTTGCCACGTTCGGGGTGCTGATGTCTCCCGACTTACCGCTCTCCCGGCGCCAGCACGAGATGATCACCACCGTGGTGTCGGTCACCAACCGGTGCGTTTATTGAATCGACTCACACGCAGAGTTTCTGCGTCGGGTTACGTTGGACACGGCTCTTGTCGATGCCCTGGAAAAGGACTACACCACCGCTCCCATCACTGCCCAGGAGCGGGTCATGCTCGACTACGTAGTGAAGATCACAAAAGACGCGACCAAGATCTGGAAGGATGACCACGAACGCCTGCGCTCCGTCGGCTTCGACGACAAAGCGATTTTACAAATAACCTTGATTGCCTCCTGGTTCAACTACATCAACCGGGTAGCGGACGCGCTGGGCGTGGGACGAGATTAGCGCGCGGACTGTGTGGGGCCGGGTCTCTGACCCGGCCAAGGCCGGGCGAAGCTCGGCTAGCCCGCTGAGGCCAACGACCGTCGGACGGGCCGAAATCCGCTCGGTCCCACACAGTCTCGTTTTTTTATTGCCGCTTTCCTGCTGGCTCAGGGAAAAACTCGTTGTCTCCCCCTAACAGCACGCCCGCACTGTTCCCGGGCTCCGCCACCCATTTCCAGACCCGGCGCCCGCCAGTGTCGAGCGAGCAGCGGGCTTCCCCGTAGTCCGCCAACCGGTTCAACACCGTGGTCACTGACGCGATAGGGTCCTTATGGCGCTCCAGAACGTCCGGAAATCTTTGCTGCAGCGCCTGGCATACCAGTCGCGCCCCGAGGGGCTTGTCTGCGTCCATGAGGACCACCCGACAGGCGCGCGTGAACCCTGGCTGCCGGCTGGCCGATTTGCGATCGAGGAGGCTGAGGAGTTGGTCGCTGAGTACGCAGTCGCCGAAAATATTCGCCAACCCGGCCAGGGTCTGCTTGATGGTGCCAATGCGCTTCATGAGCTCTGCTCGCCGCTCGAGCAACTCGCGGAGTTCCCGTTCCGCGGAGCGGATGACTTCCTGCACGTGCGGGTCGGCCGCCTGCGATTGTCCATTGCTTCCGTTTATGCTGGTTTCCATTGAAGCCCTCCCGGGGTGATCGCGATGGTTCAGTGTCAGCGAGGACTACCCACCTCTGCAGTTTGGACGTGTCCGGAGCGCTTCCGGACAGCATAAGTGCCAGACTTTGGCTGGAGAATTTGCTGCCCGATGGAATCATTCTCCTGCCATACCTGGGTCAGGACGTGCCGGCCCCCCTCACTCTCAAACCGGAGTTTGGGTCCAGCGGAAGGGCCTAGCCGTTCGACCGATTGGGTCAGCACATTGACCAGGACGCGACCGCGCGAGTCGCGCAGTTCGAGCTGCCAAGGCTCACTGCGCACCAGCGTGTAGTGTCCCGCGGGAAATATCCGGCTGCCGACGGTGAACTCGAATGGAATGTTTGCCTTGATGATCTGCTCGGTGCGTTGTGCGTGGGCGGCGGAGCCCAGCGCCAGGACACCCAGAAAAACGAGCGAAGCGAGAACGCGTGCAACCATGCTCTTCATAACAACCTCTCCTTGTTTGTCTACTGTGTTCGATCCAATGCTTCTTTCACTGTCTTTTCAGTGGCGCCAGAACCGAGTCTGCCGCGAAAGTGATCTGCCCGCTATCCGCCTCTTGCTGTCAAACTCTTTTCTGGCGTGCTGCGAGGTTGGACGTGATGAATGACCCATGAGATTTATTGATTGTTTTCATTCAATCGATGAACTACACTCATCTCGATATGAGTCCGAAACTGGAGGTCCGCCACCTTAAATTGCTGGTGACCGTGGCCGAAGAGGGCAGCGTCACTGAGGCGGGAAAGCGCCTCCACCTGACGCAATCCGCGCTCAGCCACCAGTTGCGCGATGCGGAAGAAAAGCTGGGGACCGCGCTGTTTTTGCGGCTGGGAAGAAAAATGGTCCTCACTCCCGCCGGGGAGCGGCTGATTGCATGCGCGCGCCGTGTGCTCGAAGAGTTAAGCGATACCGAAGTGCAGATCGAAGGTCTGAACGGCGGGGCGCGGGGTGAGATCCGGCTGAGCACTGAGTGCTACACCTGCTATCACTGGCTGCCCCCTGTGCTGGAGAAATTTCACGGCAAGTTTTCGAAAGTAGAAGTAAATATCGTGGCCAGCGCGACTTCCAATCCGGCCGCGGCGCTGCTCCAAGGCAAACTTGATGTTGCCATCATCAGTTGTCCCCCGCGTAACCAGAGTCTCCGCATCACGCCCATGTTCGAGGACGAACTGGTCCTGGTGATGTCTCCGAAGCACCGCCTCGCGTCGGCCAGCCTGGTGCGTCCCCGGGACATGGAGACGGAGACGATTCTGATCTATCCCCCGCGGGAAGAGAGCACCCTGATCAATAAGGTGCTAAAGCCGGCTGGCGTGGAGGCACAACGGGTCATCGAAGTGCCGCTGACGGAAGCGATCGTTGAGTTGGCTGGCGCAGGAACCGGCATTGGTTTCCTGGCCCGCTGGGCGGTGGCCCCCGCGGTGGAGAGCGGCAAAGTTGCCATCCGTCCTATGAGCGGTCGCGGATTTAAACGCCAATGGTACGCAGTGACGTTGCGCAATCAACCCATGCCACCATTTATGGCTGAGTTTCTGAGTGTGTTGTCAAGCTTCTGCCCGAAGAATGCCCGGCGCATGTCAGCGTAATCGAAATATCCCTCTGTCATCCTGAGCGGAGTCGAAGGCGCGCCTGCTTCGCTTCGCGAAGCCCCCACTCCGCTCAAGATGACGGGGGTGCGCCGTAGTGCTCTTAAAGCGATACCATCCTAGGCATGGAGCGCCGCTCCGTTGTCGAATACCTGGGCAGTTTTTTACGACGCGGGCAGGAGTGCGCCTACGTTCAACTCCGGGGATACCGCACGGTGCGCTGGAGTTACCGGCAGGTGGCGGAGACTGCGTTTCGCTTTGCTCGCGAGTTGGAAGAGCGCGGAATCGGCAGAGGCGAGCGCGTCCTGCTGTGGGGGCCGAACTCGGCGGAGTGGGTGGCGGCGTTTTTTGGCTGTGCGCTGAGGGGTGTGATTGCTGTTCCTATCGATGACGCCGGCGCTGCCGACTTCACCCAGCGGGTTCATCAGCATGTGGATGGAAGGTTGCTGGTGTGTTCGCGCGAGCACGTCCTGCCGTCCTTTCCAGTTTTGATTCTCGAAGATTTGCGGGAAACATTGTCGCGCCATGCGGCGACACCTTACGACGCGGCTGCGATCGGTCCCGCCGATGTTCTGGAAATTGTTTTTACCTCCGGGACTACTGCCGAACCAAAAGGCGTGGTGATCACTCACGGCAACGTGCTCGGTAACATCGCTCCTCTCGAAACAGAGATACAGAGATATCTGAAGTACGAACACTGGGTGCACCCCGTCCGCTTCCTGAACCTCCTGCCTTTGAGTCACGTGTTCGGTCAATTTCTGGGGATATTTTTGCCGCAATTGCTCGGAGGTACGGTGATCTTCCAGGATGCGCTCAAGCCCGGAGAAGTCGTTCGCACCATTCGGCGCGAGCGCGTGTCGGTCCTGGTGGCGGTGCCGCGCATGCTGCAATCGCTAAAAGAAAAGATTGAGCGGGACCTGGCGGATGCCGGCAGGCTGGAAGATTTCCAACGGCGCTTTCATACGGCCGAAGGAAAGCACTTCCTTCATCGCTGGTGGATTTTCCGGCGCGTGCACCGCCAGTTCGGATGGAAGTTCTGGGCGTTCATCTCCGGCGGAGCGGCACTCGACCGCGTGGCCGAAGAGTTCTGGGGACGTTTGGGATACGCCGCCATCCAGGGCTATGGGCTCACCGAGACCACGTCCATCGTCAGCGTGAATCATCCCTTCCGCCTGGGCAAAGGATCGATCGGGAAAGTGTTGGCGGGGCGCGAAGTCAAACTGGCTCCGGACGGCGAAATCCTGGTCCGGGGCAGTGGCGTAGCTGCCGGATACTGGGCCGGGCACGAATTGCAGCCCATGACGGCGGATCAAGGCTGGTACGGCACCGGCGACATCGGCGCGCTCGATGCCGAAGGCAATTTGTATTTCAAGGGCCGCAAGAAGGATGTGATCGTTACCGCCGCCGGGATGAATATCTACCCCGAAGACCTCGAGGCCGCGCTACGCCGCCAGCCTGAAGTGAAAGCTTGCGTGGTGATCGCGCTGCCGCGGAACGGGAACGCGGAGCCGTGCGCGGTGCTGATCCTGCGCGATGGCAGAGTTGATCCTGTACCGGCGGTAAGGCGTGCCAACGAAACTTTGGCCGAGTACCAGCGCATGCGCAACTGGTTTTTGTGGCCGGAGGATGATTTCCCGCGTACCTCCACGCAGAAGCCGCGGACCGGCACCATCCAGGAAGCCGTACTGGCTCACCTGGGAGCGTCGCCGGTTGCGCAGACCGGGTTGAGTCCATTGGCCGAGTTGATGGCGCGGGTGAAAGGGAAAGGCGCCGGGGAGTTGCGACAAGACTCCAGCCTGGAAGCGGATTTGAATCTGAGTTCTCTCGACCGCGTGGAGTTGCTGGGCGCGCTTGAGGACCGCTATCAGGTGGATTTGAGCGAGACCCGGTTCGCCGCGGTCAAGACAGTCGGCGATTTGGAGCGCATGCTGCAAGGCAAGCTTCCGCCGCGTGCTCCATATCATTATCCGGCATGGGTGCAGCATTGGCCGACGACCTGGGTACGGCTGATCATTCACTATCTCCTCTTGCGTCCCGCCGTGTTTCTGTTGGGCTGGCCGCGCATTACCGGGCGCGAAAATCTGCGCGGGCTTCGCGGGCCGGTGCTGGTCGTATGCAACCACATCGACGACGTGGATGTTGGTTTCGTGCAGACCGCCCTTCCTGCCCGTTTACGGCATAGCCTGGCGACGGCCACTGGAGGGGAGGCGCTGGAGGCGCTACGCACTCCGCCCAGCGGTCGAAGTCTGCTGGGCAGGGTCTACGGCCGAGTGCAGTGGATACTGGGAGTCTCGTTGCTCAATCTGTTTCCCCTGCCGCGTGAAGCCGGATTTCGCGAGAGCTTTGCCTTTGCTGGAGAGTCTGTGGATCGTGGTTACAGTATTCTGGTCTTTCCCGAAGGGCACCACACTACGGACGGCAAGATCCGTCCATTCCGCGCGGGGGTGGGGCTCTTGGCGAACAATCTGGCGATACCGGTCGTGCCCATGCGGATTGACGGGCTCTTCGAATTGAAAAAGGCGAAAAGGAAATTTGCGCGACCGCGGAGAATACAGGTGAAAATCGGGGCGCCGCTACGATTCCCACGGGATAGCGCTCCGGAGTGGATTGCTGCCGAACTACAGAAGGCAGTGGAAACCTTGTAGCCCACAAGAATTCCCGCCCGTGTTTATCGATCTTGTTACCTTGTGGACAAACCCGCTGAATGAGCTCCGCATCAGAGTGTGAGCGTGTAGTATTTTTGCAGGCTGTCGAGAAGGAATCGGCGTAGGCGGTTGTCTCGTCCCGCGCAGTCAAGCCACAATCAGAACTCCAGCGGAGGTCGCAAGACATGCATTTCGATATGAAGCAGCTGTCCCGGGTGGCAACCGCCTTTGTCCTGGCCATGCTTTTCGCCCTTCCCCAGAACCTGGTGGCAGAAGGGGCGGCGCACGTAGTAAGCCCTTCTGACCTGCAGCGGGCCGCGGTGCAAGCCTCTAACCTGCGGCAGCAGAACATGGAACAGGTAAGGCAATTCTTCTCTTCCGAGAAAGCCGAAAAGGCATTACGCTCCGCGCACATGGACCCGGACCAGGTGAAGAACGCTGTTTCCACTCTGGACGACGCTGAACTGGCGCAGTTGGCTCAAAAAACGCAAAAGGCGCAGGCTGATTTCGCCGCCGGCACGCTTAGTGATCGCGACCTGATCATCATTCTGGTGGCTGTGGCCGTGCTGATTCTGATTATTGTCGCGGTCCGATAGACCCGATGTTTGGTCGGATGGTCAGGATCGTAGTCCTGCTGCTCGGGGTCTGTGGCATGCTTGCGGCTGCGGACCTTTCTGGCGCCTGGCTGGATGTCCCATTCGTAAAGCAGGAAAAGGATGGTTGCGGAGCAGCCAGCATTGCTATGGTTATGCAATACTGGCGCGCCCAGCAGGGGTTGCCGCCGAGCGACGCTTCCGATGCGACCCGGATCCAGCGCCTACTCTATTCGTCCAAAGCGCACGGCATCTACGCTTCCGACATGGAACGCTACTTCCGGGACCAGGGGTTCCGCACGTTTACAATTCGCGGAGAGTGGGAAGACCTTCGACAGCATCTGGCCAGGGGCAGACCCTTGATTGTTGCCCTGAAGCCCGCGGGCGGTGGCACTTTGCACTATGTGGTCGTGGCCGGAGTGGGACCGGAAATGGTCATGGTCAACGATCCGGCCCAGCGCAAGCTGCTGCAACAGGAACGGGTGAGCTTCGAACGCGAATGGAGCGCGGCTGGAAAATGGACGCTCCTGGCTCTGCCTCAAGGCCAAGCGCACTGATCCCAACCGTTGTTCTTGTGTTCTTCTTCAGCTTGTCAGCCATGGTAGTCGCCCAAACCCCGGGCGGCCCCCTGGTCGAACGCCTTCGGCAGTTGGTTGTCCAACAGCGCTGGCAGGAAGTGGTCACCCTCGCCGAATCGGCACATCAGGTTTCAGCCGAACTCGACTTCTATTACGGTACGGCGTTGGCTCAACTGCAACGTTGGGACGATGCCCAGCGGGCGTTCGCGGCAGGGGCGCGCCTCCAGCCCCACGACAAGCGGTTTCCTCTGGAACTGGCGGGCGTGGCATTCAAGCAGAAACGCTATCCCGTCACAGTGCGATACCTGCGGTGGGCCTTGCAACTCGATCCCACGGATTCCTACGGAAATGACTTTTTGGGGACGCTCTATTTTTTGCAGGGAAACATCGAAGCCGCGCTCAAGTATTGGAACCGTGTGGGCAAACCGGAGATTGTTGAGGTACAAAGCCAGCCTGTCCCCCGAGTGAATGCCGCATTGCTTGATCGCGCCATGGCTTTCGCGCCGGCCAGCGTCCTGCGCCTGCCCGATATGACGACCACCGAGGTTCGCATCGATGGACTGGGAATATTCCCCAACTACCAGCTCGATCTGCAAGCCCGCGATGACGGCAAGTTCGATGTTCTTTTCCGCAACAGCGAGCGCGACGGGTGGGGTCAGGGCAAGCTGGAAAAACTGTTTCTGCTGTTGCGGGGGTTGCCGTTTCAAAGCATTACCCCGGAGATTTACAACCTGCGCCACCAGGCCATCAACTTTGTCTCCATGTATCGCTGGGATGCTGAGAAGCGCCGGCTGCGGGCGCGGCTTTCAGGTCCATTCCGGGCAAATTCAAAATTCCGTTATGGATTCATGGCCGACTTGCGCGGTGAAAACTGGGACATCAGGAACTCATTTCAGGGTCCAGCGCCGGTGTTGGAAAGTTTCAACATGCGGCGAGAAGCAGTAGGCGTGGACTTCGCTGCTTTCGAAAGCGGGCGCTGGCAGTGGTCTGCCGGGGCCGAAGTTTCGCATCGCGACTTCCGCAGCGTGGTTCCGGAACCGGCGCTGACTCCAAACGTGCTGATTAACGGATACCAGCTCAAGCAAACCGCTCAGCTGGACGCCAGCCTCTGGCGATTCCCGGAACGACGATTGACGCTGGAGGGTGGCGTGTCCTCGCAGGCGGGACGCATCTGGTCGCAACCTTCGCATTCCTTCGAGAAAGTGCAAGGCTCATTGCGGCTTCACTGGTTCCCGCAATCCCAGGGCGACGACTATGAGGTACGTCACCGGATCAGGGCCGGCAAAACCTTTGGAGAGGTTCCGTTCGACGAGCTTTTCATACTCGGCCTCGAACGCGACAATGATCTGGAGATGCGCGCGCACAT
This sequence comes from Terriglobia bacterium, assembly GCA_963758435.1. Lineage (GTDB taxonomy): Bacteria > Acidobacteriota > Terriglobia > Terriglobales > Acidobacteriaceae > JAIQFF01. The sequence continues at coordinate 265,701 of CAVWVN010000006.1, forward strand.
CGGAACCCGGGACGGCAGGAAGGGCAGTGCTCCCCTGGGTCAGAATTATTTTCTGTCCAATTGGGAAGCTGACAAGAACGTGTATCGGAACGGAATCTTTACCGTGAAGCTGGGGCCGTTTTTGGATACGGGCAAGATTACCGATGCTTCGGCGGAATTGGGTTCGCAAAAATGGCTGTGGGACCTGGGGGTGCAAGCTACGGTGCGGGTATTCGGCGTCGGAGTTGCGTTCTCTTATGGCAAAGACTTGCGGTCCGGGAACGATGCTTTTTATGTTTTGATGCGGTAGTCGCGGCGACGATTTGCAGAAGATATAGCGCTATAATTGCCGGGCCATGAAAATTACCAGGATATTTTCTCTCACCATCGGATTGGGTTTGTTCGTTGCCCTGTCAATTGCTGCCGCGGCCAAGACTACGGTCGAACTGAAAGACGCGCAGGGCAAGAGCGTGGGAACGGCGGTGCTATGGAGCAAGGGAGCATCGTCGGGTGTGTCCATGGAACTCAAGCTCCATAAACTTCCGCCTGGGGTGCACGCTTTGCACTTCCACCAGAAGGCGCAGTGCGATGCGCCTGACTTCAAGTCGGCGGGCCCACACTTTAATCCTGAGGGAAAGAAGCACGGCCTGGAGAATCCCGAAGGCCACCACGCCGGGGACATGAATAATTTCACTGTCAACGCCAAGGGCAACGCCAAGTTCAAGGTGGTTAACAAAAACGTAACTCTCGGGGATGACAGCCACTCCCTGTTCAGCAACGGCGGCACGGCACTGGTCATTCATGCCAAGGCGGATGACATGAAGTCTGATCCGGCCGGAAACGCAGGCGACCGCATTGCCTGCGGCGTAATCACGAAATAGCCGGGATAACACAGTTTGAACAGGTTATGCACAGTTAACGGGCCCAGGAATACAGTGAAGACCCGATAGACCATGTAGTTTTGCCGCGATGTCTAGGGAAGGGGTTATGGACTCCAAAGCCGGACCTCGGACATCAGACCTCGGACATCAGACCTCGGACATCAGACTTCGGACGTCAGACGGTCGGGCGCAGATCTTTAAGGTCCGGCGTCCAGGGTCCGAAGTCCGACGTCCGGGCGCGGACGGCCCTCAGTCATAGCATCCCTCCACCTGCCACTGCCCGTTGAGCAAATCCCGGACCAGACGATAGAGCGTGATGCCGGCGGCCTCCTGTAACGCGATGTCCCACTCGTCGCGGGCCCATCCTTCCTGCTCCCACCAATCCCCGGAGGTGCGCCAGGGACCGGCGGCCCAGAGGATTTCCCCACTCATTTCCTTGCGCCTGGGACAGGCGATGCGCGCCGGCCTGCCTTCCTGCAGGGTCACGGTGGCGCGCAGGGGCGGACGAAAAATACGCATGGCGGTGACTGCGGCTTCATCTGGTTTTTGAGACTCCCCGGATTGGTTGTTTCGGGATGTCTTGGACCCACGAGCATGCTCCTGGCCCTGACCTGGGGCAAAATGCTGCATCCGGAATGCTTCCGGACGGTGGGTGTCCAGCAGTTGCAATGATCCCACTTTATTTTGACCAACAATTCCCGCAATCCTCGCTAAAGTGAGTTCGAGTTTTTCCGGCTCTGGAGAAGGAGGCAAGAACAAACCACTCTGCGCCGCCCGCGGGCGCACCGGTTCCGCCGACAAATGGATCCCCACAATGGGAGCGCCGGGTGGGTGAGCGTTCAAATCAAGCTGCAGCAGCTTGAGAAAAACTTTGGCGTCCAGCAACGGGACAGGGAGGCGCAGGGTGCGGTGGAAACTCTGTCGCGCTTGCGCTCGATCCGGACGGGCGGGAGCGTCTGTCCCTCCGTGATCCAGGGTAAGAGTCAGTTTTAACTCCTGGGTGGCCAAAGTCCGCGCTCCCAGGCGGGCACACAGCTGATCCAGTAACCGGCCCAGCAGAAACGCCAGCGGTTCGAGCAGCACGAGTGGATATTCCAGCTCGATCGCCTCCTCGAAAACCAGCGGCAGCTCGACTGGAACCAGCGAGCGGGGACTGCAGCCACGTGCCAATTGTTGCAGGCGAATGCCTGCCTGCCCCAAACGTTCGCTTAGTGCGACTTCGGGCAACGCGGCCAGGGCGCGAAGATTTCGGATGCCCCAGCGCTCAAGTACGTCCAGGGTTTGGAGGTCGTGGCCTCCGGTAAACAACACTTCCAGGGGAAGATTGCCCAGCTGTTCGGCTTCTCTTTCCTGGGGAATCACGAGCACCCCGGAAAAGCCGAGAGCTGCGAGTACGGCCGTGTCCGGATTGGAAGCCACGGCAACATTAGCTTCTAGGCCAAGATCAGAAGCACGGCGTGCCACATCCCGCGCGATTTTTGGCAGCGGACCGAAGAGCGGCTCCAGACCGGCAAGATCGAGCAGGACAGTGTCACAACCCGCATCCTCCACTCGCGGTGAAAATGACTGGGCGCAATCGAGCAAGGCAGCGTGAGCGGCAGCCTCCTGTAATAAAGAACGTGGACGCAGTACAAGATTGGGGCAGGCTTCTACCTGAATTCTCGTCATCCCGGTTGAAACTCCCGCGTGGCGGGCTTTCTCATTCAAAGCAAAAATCGTTTGCAGCGGCGCTTTGCCTTCAAGCACGGCCAGAGCTTGTAAGCGCAAGCCAGGCTCGGAGCGCAGCAAGGCCTCGACTGGAAAGTCAGGAACGAAGATGCAGGCAAAGGCAGTCATCAGTCATCAGTCATCAGTCGTCGGTTGTCAGTCATCAGAGAAAAGCTGTCAGCCTGTAGCGCCGGCGCCCCGCCGGCTGTCGCGAGGGCGTCTCGCCCTCGCAACAAAAAGCAGGATGCAACGGTAACGCTTGCCCAAGCACAATCGAAAAGGCTGCGAGCCTACGCAATCCGCACCGCCTTGGTGGCGAAAACTGTAGTGACAGATTGCGCCGGCTTGCGCTGCAGACGCGAACGCAACAGCTCTCCTTCAACGCGCAATCCATCCAGAAGCTGCGCGTGTGCCGGAAAAAGTTCTTCTTTGGCTGAAAGCTGATAGCTGATAGCTGAAAGCTGTTTCCCAGCCTGCAGCCTGATCAGCAGAGAAGCGCAAGTGGGAGCGCAGGGTGCCTGGGCCACCACCAGCAGCACCGTGGCAGTGGGCTCGACCGCGCGCTGAAAGCGAAACCAGGAAGCCAGCGGAATCCGTCGCGCCGCCGCGTCCGGCACATCGCTAAGATCAATGGCCACCAGGCCAAAGCCCCCGCTTTGCAGGAGCAGATCAGTGACGCGCAGCGCCTGCTCGAGAGGGCGGACCTCGGGCGTCGGGCGTCGGACCTCGGATTTCACCCCTATGTTCGGGGGGCTGATGTCTGAAGTCCGATGTCTGGCGTTCGAAGTCCGAGGCCCGGCACAGCGTATCCACAGCAATCTCTCCAGCTCAACTCCCGCGGCCGCCGCCGAGACGGCATCGAGTGCGTCGGTGGTGTCCACCAGGGCGCAGGCTTCCTGGCGCCGGGTGGCTGCCCCCAGGGCAGCCAGCAACACGCTGGTGCGTCCGGAAGAGGCGGGTCCACAAATTTCGCTCAGACATCCCCGTGGCAGTCCGCCGGCTAGATCATCGATTTCGCGAATTCCGCTGGAGACCATTTCCGGCGCCGGCCGCACCTCCAGCCGCGAGGCCGCCGTCACGCCCGCCAGCTTGGGCAACGCCGCCAGGTGTTGTAAAACCTGCGCTGGCTCCTTCTTGGGAGCAACGACAGCAGCACCGCCCGCTGCGGCGGAAAAGAGTAGGGAAGCCATAAGACCTCAAAATTTTCAGGGAACGCCGAGGCGGCTGGCCGAGGCTGCGAATTTGCGTATTCGCTTTTTATTCGCTAAAAGAAATTAGCCCCGGGAGAGGAATATTGTCAAGAGAAAGGTGATTGCCGGCACGACAACGTAGCGCCGGCGTCCCGCCGGCTGTCTGGCCGGCGTCTCGCCCGCCTATCGGGCCGGCCAGAGGCCGGCGCTACCCGGAACACGGCCTGGCCTGTTTTGCTTTGTTATAATGACTGCTCTCCGGCGGCGCTATCGTCTAGGGGTTAGGACGGAAGATTCTCAATCTTCAAACACGGGTTCGATTCCCGTTAGCGCTACCAATCTTCTTTTTCGACCGTAGCCATCGACCTTCCGATGCAGCCTACAGAGGCACGGCCTGGTGGGCAAAATACTCTTCCATCGATCGATCGGGTCCGATGTAGTGAAACTCTTCGGCATAGTCAAGGCCGTATTTCTGGCCGGTGGCGCGATCTTTGGTATCAACCGCCAGTTTCGTAAACTCAGCGATGGCGGCGTTGTCGGCGGCGGAGATTGCCGGCACACGCAGTTTGCGTTCAGCCAGAGAAGCATTCAGTTCCTTGATCATGTGGGTCATCATGGTCCGGCATGCCCTCAGGCAGGCGAGTTTGGTTTCAACGGTCGGTCCAATGTCCACCACGCGATTCACTAACTGCGGGCCTCTGGCGAAGTAGTATTTTTCGGACACGCTGTGCGGCTTCAAGCCAGCGGCGAAATGTTCGGGCATATCCAGATGTCCGCCGGACATCCAGCAGGCCGCTTCTACCGCCTGGGCCGTCACATAGTGGTCCGGATTTTCCTCATAATGTCCCCAGGGATCGTAGCTGAAGATGGTGTCAACCTTGAGCAGACGGAACAGAAAGATGAGACGGGCGCGCATTTCGGTGCGCGCCAGGTCGTCCATGCGGTGATTGCGATAGCTGAGGTCGAATGTCTGTTTCAAGCCAGACGCCTGTAAGAAAGCCTTGGCGTCGCGCTCGTTGCCGAGCACGGTTTCGCCCAAAGTGAGGTCGTAAGAGTCCTTCTCATCGTTGCTGGTGCGGATGAAATAGCCGGTATAGCCTTCCCGCAGGAGTTTGGCTACGGTGCCGCAAGCAAAAAAAGGCCCGTCATCCAGATGAGGAGTGATCACCGCCAGGGTCTTGCCCTGATGCGGAGTTCCGGGCACAGGCCGCTCGATCACAATGTCTGCCGAGGGGTTGATATGAGACGGCAGTTGTGGCGCAGCCAGGAAACCTGCGGCGACAGCCCCTCTAAAGAAATCACGACGTTCCACTCGCACCATCCTCCATCGTCGGCCTGGCGAGGAAGCCGTGAGATCCAGGCGACCGTACTACGCGATCATACGTGGAAGGCCGGCAGGCTGGTCTTCGCGATAGCGGCGACGATAGTGATGCATCAGGTTCCAGCATGCGCCGGCGCTCTGATGACGCTCCGCTCTCAGATGCATCCTTTCGTCCGGGGCTGCATGTTTGTGAAAAATAGGGCAGCCCCGGGGTCGGTCCGGAGAGCGTCTTTTCAAGGTCTCAGGGGATGGGAGAGTGCAGTGACAAGTCCCTTTTTGTGCAAATCTCTTCACACTCGACCTCTCCAGGCGGGCAGGCCCCATGATTCCACGATGCTCCTGGTTTGGAAGCTGGCGTGCATTTCATGAGGTAGTCAACGCTTTTTTCCTCCCCTCGCGCTTGAAATCACAGATTCCATTGAGGAGCACTTGAAAAACACCAGCATCAGCGTGGTTCGTCGTTCCCGGCGCAACGGGAAGCACGCCGGAACCAAGTTCCTTTTACTACTCCTGTTTGCCGCAACGGCAGCTATTACCTGGCAGTTTGCCCGGCAACCGGTTTCGAGTTTGTCGTACTCGCCTCTGAAGCCCAATCCGGCTCGCGTGAAGCAAGCTGGTTCCTCTGGTTTGGCGAACCAGGAATATGCTGCCTTCACGGCGGGTCGTCCGGGCCGCCCGGCATACTTGTATTCGGTGATTCCCGGCGGAGTAGCCAGCGTCGAAGAGCTACGGCAGGCCATGGAGAACGATCCTGTAGTAGCGCGGGAGTTCGAGGGGTTTGATTTTCAGCAGGCCCACCTGGTGCAGGCTTCCAAAAAACAGTCGATGCATGTGGCTTACCGCATGGGCGACAAGGTGTACTGGACCCGGAAAAAGGTGACACTGCATCCGGGCGAAATGCTGATCAGTGACGGGAAAATTGTGGCCCGCACGCGCTGCGGAAATCGAATCGCGATGACCCCGCTTGGACCGCCGGCGATGGTGGAACCGGTAGAGGCGGACTTCAGTGAGCCGCTTTTTGCCAATGACATGGTGACCCACGAAGTCGAGCCTCAGCCCCAGACTTACGCAGCGGCCTTGCCGCAAGAAGCCAAATCACTGCAATCCGCCAGACGCGGGCGCATGGTTCCATTTTTCCTTTTGCCGTTTTTCGGGGTGCCTCACGGCGGAAGTTCTTCCCACACCCCATTAGCGGTCGCTCCTGAACCCGGCACCATGCTGCTGCTGTCCTCCGGGCTGGTGGGAGTGTACTGGAAGGCCCGGAAGGCGAGGCGCAAGCGCTAGTGGGAACTCTCGGGCCCACCATCGTCAGCTCTTCCAACCCTAGTCTCCTGAAAAACAGGTTTCTGGTCTACGGCCAGGTCTCAATCTTCTTCGGACTGGCCGTCTGGCTATATGCGCCGCTCGGGCTGAGCCTGGCGCGTCAATGGTGGCACGACCCGAACTACACTCATGGTTTCTTTGTTCCGGTGTTTTCGCTGTTCCTGCTTTGGGAGAGGCGCGACAAACTTGTGTCGCTTCGCAGCAAGCCGGCCTGGTCGGGTCTGGTGATTTTCCTGTTTGCCTTGCTGGCGCTGGTGTTGAGCACCATCACTTCAGGATTTTTTCTGTACCGCATATCCTTCCTGCTTTTCATTGTAGGCCTGGTGGTCTTTCTGGCGGGGTGGAAGCACCTGGCGGCGGTTTCGTTTCCCCTGGCGTTTCTTGTCCTGATGATTCCTTCCTCGACGGTATTGGGCCAGATCACGCTTCCACTTCAGATTGTTGCTTCCAAGACCGCGAGTTTCCTGCTGATGCTGTTGGGAATTCCGGCCGTGCGGGAAGGCAACATCATTCTTCTGCCCACGGCACGGCTGGAGGTGGCGGAAGCATGCAGCGGAATCCGGTCGTTATTCTCGCTGATTACCCTGACCGTTATTTACGGATATCTGGCGGAAACGAAAATTGGAATGCGGGTGTTGCTGGCCTTGATCGCTGTCCCTGTTTCGATTTTGGCCAATGCCCTGCGCATCACCGTTACCGGGGTGGTGGTGGAATACTGGGGCATTGAGGGCGCGCAGGGGACGCCCCACTTGCTGGCAGGATGGCTTATCTTTACCGCCTCACTAGCGCTCGTTTTCCTGTTCCACCGCCTGTCGCAGGCATTGTTTCTCAGCAAGCATGAAGCGGGAGTGCGGGAGGAATACGCATGATCTCCTGGAACGCTCGAGTCACGCTCGTCGTCTTGTTGTTGGGCGGGACCGGGTTGTTTCTGCAGGCCCGGGCGCGCGGTGAATTTGTTTTGCCTCGGACCGCACTGGCCTCGTTTCCCGTGAAATTGCAGAACTGGGTGGGGACTGACGTCTTCCTTGACGACGAGAGTCTGGGGACTCTTCGCCCGGGAGATTTTCTGCAACGAACATACCGGGACGAGACGGGCGGCACAGGTTACGTCGATCTGTACGTAGCGTATTTCCAGAATCAGCACGCGCTGTTCCACTGCCTGCCGCAGGATTGTCTGGAGGGCTCAGGTTGGTCGCCCGTGGAGTCAGGAACTATCACGCTCGCGTTTCCCAGCGAGGCACCTTTCCCCGCCAGTCGCTACCTGATCGCTAAAGGAGGCGATCGCCAGCTGGTTCTGTTCTGGTATTCGGCCCGCGGCCGCCGGGTCGCCAGTGAGAACTCGATGAACCCTTACCTGGCGTTCGATTCGCTTCTTTTGAACCGTACCGACAATGCGCTGATTCGGATGAACACCGAGTTGCAGCCGGGAGAAACGCCGGTGGACGCTGAGCGCCGGCTGCTTTCCTTTGCCGGGCTGGTAAGTCCGGTGCTCAAGAACTATATTCCGCTCTGACCGCTGCGGTGCCGAAAACCACGTAAGCCCGGACGCCCTCGTCCGGGCGGGCGAGCGAAAGCTCGCTCGAGTTTCTTGTGGCCAAGCAAAAAACAGCCGGGCTGTGCCCGGCCGGGCGGGTAGGGCACCCGCCCCTACGCGATTCCCGCTACTCAATTGCTCTCTTTCAGATATTTATCGAACCACGCCACCGAGCGCTGGATCGAATCAATCTGGTTCTCGCGTTTTTCGAAGCCGTGGCCTTCGTTGGGGTAGTAGTGCGCATCCACGGTTTTCCCGTCTTTCTTCAGTAGTTCCACAACCTGTTCCGCCTCCTCCTTGGGAACGCGGGGATCGTTCCCCACCTTGCAGGACCAGCAATGGCGCCTTCACGTTGTGGATGTAAGTGATGGGGGAAGCCGCGTCGTAAATGGCGCGATCTTTCACGGGATCGCCCAGCAGGCTCTTCTCATATTCCTGCAGCATCGCGTCCTCATGTTGCAGCATGGTCATCCAGTTAATGATGCCGTAGAGTTCGACGCCCGCCGCCCACACCTCCGGAGAGCGGCCGATGGCCATCAGAGTCATGAAGCCGCCGTAGGATCCGCCCGTGATGCCGATCTTTTCGGACTGACGTAACCGGTGGCTTCGAGAAACTTGGCCGCGTAAACCTCATCCTGCAGATCTCCGCCGCCCAGGTCCTTGTAGTTGGCTTTTTGAAAGTCGATGCCGTAGCCGGTCGAGCCGCGCACGTTGGGAGCGATGCAGATGTACCCTCGGGAGACGTAGGCGGCAATGCGTGGGCTCCAGTAATCCTGGGATTGTCCGGTGGGGCCGCCGTGGGGCAAGACCAGCGCGGGGTTCGAGCCGTCGCGTTTGAGATTGAACGGCACCCACAACAGCGCGCTGATGATTTTTCCGTCGAATGATTTGTAGCTTACGATCTGCGAAGGCGGCCGCGGGGCGGAGTTCAGGCTGGCAATCGCAGAATAGGTAAGCTGCCGTGGCTTCCGCGAGGCCAGATCATAAACCCAGAAGTCCGCCGGTTCGACTGAACTCTCGTGTGACAAAAGCAGGCGGTCTCCGGAAGAAGAAAACGAGGTTGGGTAGGCAGCAAAACCGTTCAGTCCGCCGTCGATATTCATTCTCTCTGACTGGTCGTGGCTGTTTCTCCGAGAAATACGTCCGAGCGACCGTCGGCATTGACCGCGTAGGTGAAGTGTTTGCCATCGGGCGAGAAGTCACCCGCACTGGCCTCCCACTTGGTGTCCGTGACCCAAGTGAGCTTCTTGCTTGCGATGTTCAGGAGTGCCACGTTCTGGTAGCCGCTTTTGGCGTTGGACGTCACCAAGAGCGTGCTCCCGTCTCTGGACAGGGTAGATGCCGTGTTGAGAGATTTTCCCTGATGCGGCGTCAGATTTGTGGCGTTTCCGCTCGCGGTGTCAATGGCGTAAATGTCGGAGTCGGTAAAGCTCACTTCCAGACGGTCGGCGTAGAGTATATTTCCGTCGGGCTCCAGGCTACCGATTGCCACAGGTGGTCAGGCGTCCTTTCGTGAGTGAGCAGGGTCACCTTGCGCGTCGCCCAATCCATCAGCGCAATGTTGTAAACCGTGGCTTCCTTGGGCTTGTGGTTCAGGGCGATGGTCTTGCCATCGGGCGACCAGCGCGGGTTCTCTTCACGAATCTCGGGAGTGTTGGTCAGGTTGATGGCCTCACCGCCCTGGCTCGGAATGGCGAAGACGTCCCAGAGTTCGTTGCCGCCAGAATCCTGTTGATAGAGGATCCATTTGCCATCAGGCGACCAGGTTTCGCTGTATTGCCTATCGTCCGATTGCGCCAGTTGGACCGGCCACCCGCCGTTCGCGGTTACCTTCCACAGGTTCGATCGGCCGGAGATGTCGGTGGTGAAGACAATCTCGTTGCCGTCCGGGGACCAGGATGCGCTGGACACCGAGCGCGTGAAATACAGATCGTCAATCGGGATGGGGCGGGCATTTGGATTGGTGGCCGAGACGATTGTTTTTGCGTCGGTGATTTGGCGCGTATCCGGGCCCGAAGACTGGGCAGCTGCGAAAGTGCAGGCAAAAAGAAGAGCAAGACAGGTGATCGACTGAGACTTCATTACGACCTCACTTGATAGCCGATATCGGACAGTATTTCGCGCGGAATCTGCGGTCGGAATTGTACACCGGAGCTGCCATTACGCTAGGCGCGGAGGGTAGGAAAAGCTTCCACCACGGAGGACACCAAGGACACTGAGTTTAGTCGCGGAATTCCGTTGTGGGCTCCGTTGTCGAAGGTTTGAGCGAGGCTACCTGATCTTGGGAGGCGGGACAATGCCGCTGCCCTCGCGAATGGTTCGAACAGCTCACAAGCTTCGCCAGGTGGCGGGCATGGACAGGCAGAAGCTCGACGAAGCTTTCCAGTACGCGCAGGAGACCAGCCAGCACGGCGGCCTGCTGGTGGCGCGGCACGGCTGGCTGGTGTACGAGAAATATTTCGGGCGCGGGAATCGCGAGGCAAATCCGCAGATGGCTTCCTGCGGCAAGGCGTTCACCAGCATCGCCTGCGGCATCATGCTCAAGGAGAAGCGCGATCTGATTCCGGACGGGCTGGACGAAAAAGTATTCACGGCGAAATATCTGCCCGGGGCGTTTCCGCTGAGCGATCCGGGCAAGGCCGATATCAAGCTGGGACACCTGCTGACGATGACGTCCGGCATGCGGGAAGGAAACAACCCCGGCTACGTGCGCGGCGAGAAGGTGAAGCCGCCGCCGGCGCCGGTGAACCGGAAAGCCGATATCGATTGGGCCGCCCTGCACACGCCGCAATGGTGCAAGCCCGGCGAAGGCTACAGCTACTCCACCGCGTCGACGCACGTGGCTTCGATCGTGCTGCGGCGGCTGGTGGGGATGGAACTCGAAGCAGTACATCGACCAGCGGCTGGCCAGGCCGATGCAGTTCGGGCGCTGGGGTTACGCCAGACACATGGACGGCGTCACGCTGTCGCACACACCGGGCGGATTCGGCATCGCGCTGCGGTCAACCGATGCGCTGCGCTTTGCCTACCTGCTGCTGCACAACGGGCAATGGAACGGACGCGAGCTGGTTCCGGCAGACTACATTGCGCTGTGCTCGCGGATGTCGCCCTACAATCCGCATTTTCCGTTCAGCCTGCAGTTCGAGGTGAATGAGGATGGTCATGTGGCGGGCGCGCCGCGCGACGCGTTCTGGAAATCCGGCGCGGGTGGATTCGGAATTTATGTTGTTCCGTCGCTCGATCTGGTGATTTATAAAATGGCGGGGACCGAGGCGCAGTACGATCCGGCGGTGACGGAGCTGCCGGAGCTTTACAAATATGACGGCTCGCGGGATAAATGGAAGTCGATGGGGATTAATGTGGATGACGGCGTGAGGAAGGTGGTGGCGATGGTATCGGCGGCGGTGATCCAATGACGCCGCTCTCGCGGCGGGGCTTCATGGCGCTCGGCGCCGGCGCTTTGGCGTCGGCGGCGGGCAAGCCTAACATCGTCTTCATCCTCATGGATGACTTGCGCTGGGATGAGCTGGGCTGCGTCGGCCACCCGTTCATCAAGAGTCCCAATATCGACCGCATTGCGCACGAGGGCGTCACCTTTCGCAACGCGTTCGTCACCACGCCGCTGTGCTCTCCCAGCCGGGCGTCGTTCCTCACCGGGCAGTATACGCATGTGCACGGCGTGATCGACAACAGCGATCACTCGCCGCTCAGCCACCGGCTGCAGACCTTTCCGCGGCAACTGGAAAAGGCCGGCTACGACAACGCGTTCATCGGCAAGTGGCACATGGGCGTCGACGAATCGGCGCGGCCCGGTTTTCATCACTGGGTGAGCTTCAAGGGACAGGGCACGTACTTCGATCCCGACCTGAACATCAACGGCACGAGCGTCAAGGTGAAGGGCTACACCACCGACATCCTCAACGACCACGCCGTCGCCTTTCTGGAGCGCAAGAAGCAGCCCGTTCTTTCTGTACCTGTCGCACAAGGCGGTCCACCCGGAGCTGACGCAACTGGCGGACGGCAGCATCTCCGATCCTACGGGCGGGAAGTTCGTGCCCGCGGACCGGCACAAGAACCTCTACGCTGGAGCGCCCGTGCCCCGGCGCGCCAACGCGCATGGCGGGCCGCAGGGGAAACCGGCCCTGCAGCGCAAGATCGACGGCCTTCCGCCACTGAGCACGCAGACTGGAACCGACGACGAAACGATTCGCAACCGGGCGCGTGTGCTGGCCGCGGTGGACGAAGGCGTGGGACAAATCCTGCGCGTGCTGGAAAAGTCCGGACAGCTCGACAACACGTTCTTCGTGTTCACCAGCGACGAAGGATATTTCTACGGCGAGTTCGGCTTGAGTTACGAGAGACGGCTGGCTTACGAGGAGTCGGCGCGCATTCCGCTGTTGATCCGCTACCCGGCGACGATCAAGGCGGGGAGCCATGTGGACGGGATGACGCTCGGCATCGACATCGCGCCGACGCTGCTGGAGGTGGCCGGGGCCCCGCCGCTGGGCAACGTCAACGGCCGGTCCTTCCTGCCGCTGCTGCGCGGCGAAACCAAGGGGTGGCGTACATCGTTCCTGATCGAACGTTATTCGGACAAGGTTTTTCCGCGCGTCGCCGATATGGGCTACCAGGCGGTACGGACGGAGCGCTGGGTATACATCCACTACAAAGAGCTTTCCGGCATGGACGAGCTGTACGATCTGCGCGGCGACCCTTACGAGATGGAGAGCCTAGTCCACGCTCCGGAGGCTCAGGGCGAACTGGCGAAGATGAAAGCGGAGCTGCAGAAGATTCTGCGAGAGACGCCCGCGTCCCCCGGGGGTTAAGCCTCGCGCAGGTCAAGGACCGATCCCTGAGCCGTAAAAAGCATTGAAAGCAACACAGACGCGAATGCCTGGGCCACAGTGACGGCCTATAATCTAGGTATGCGGTATCTCTCCCTGCTGTTCGCGGCGGCAGCCATTAGCCAAGGCGCCGTCAGCTTCAATCGCGACATCCGGCCCATCATGTCGGATACTTGCTTCCGCTGCCACGGTCCGGACAAGAGCGCGCGCATGGCCGGATATGCGGCTCGACATCCGCGACGAAGCGCTCAAGGCGCACGAAGCACGGACGTCATCCCCATCGTTCCTGGCGATCCCGATCACAGCGCCATCATCCAGCGCATCTTCGCCAAAGACGGCGCGCGATCATGCCGCCGCGTTCGCGCACAAGGAATTGACCGCCGCCGCAGAAGGAGACCATCCGCCGCTGGGTGGCCGAGGGCGCCAAATACGAAGGACACTGGGCCTATCAGCCGGTCGAGCGGCCGGCCGTTCCCGAACATCGCCGGCTGCGATGCGCAATCCGATCGACGCGTTCATTCAGGCGCGCCTGGCGCGCGAAGGGCTCACGCCGTCGCCCGAGGCCGACCGGCGCACGCTCATCCGCCGCGTCACGCTCGACTGACCGGGCTGCCGCCCACGCCGCAGGAAATGGAGGCGTTCGTCAAGGACAATTCTCCCGATGCCTACGAAAAGGTGGTGGACCGCCTGCTGGCTTCGCCGCGCTACGCCGAGAAGCAGGCGATGCACTGGCTGGACGCGGTGCGCTACGCCGATACCTGCGGCTTTCACGGCGACAATCCGTTTCCCGCCTGGCCCTATCGCGATTACGTGCTGCGCGCCTTCCGCGACAACAAGCCGTTCGACGAATTCACGCGCGAGCAACTGGCCGGCGACCTGATGCCCAATGCGACGGTGGAGCAGCGCGTAGCCTCGGCGTACAACCGGCTGAATCGCACCTCGGCCGAAGGCGGCCTGCAGCCCAAGGAGTACCTGGCGAAATACGGCGCCGACCGCGTGCGCACGCTCAGCGCGGTCTGGCTGGGCAGCACGATGGGCTGCGCCGAGTGCCACGACCACAAGTTCGATCCCGTTCCTGGCGCAAGGATTTCTATTCGATGAAGGCGTTCTTCGCCGACATCGAAGAGACCGGCCTGGTGCCGGACAGGGGCCCAAGGCCTGGGGCACGCAGCTCGGCCTTGCCCACCGACGAGCAGCGCGCACGACAGGAACGAACTGGAAGCCAGGCTGACTCGACAGCGCAAGAGCAAGCTGGAGCCGAAACCGGAGCTCTGGCACGCGCGCCAGGCGGCATGGGAGAAGGAGGTTCTCGCCGCGCTATGACGCGGGCGCAGCTTGACTGGAAGTATCAGCGGCCAATCTCGGCCGAAGTCCACGCAATGGCGCCAAGCTGACGATCTACAATGACGAGCCGGTGGACGAAAGCAGCTACTACATGAGCATCTCGCTGGTACTCCGAAAAGCAGCCGGGCAACGGCCTGGTCGTCGCCGGCGGCCCAATCCGGACAACGAAACCTACACCGTGACGTTCAAGCCCGGCGCGGGACGTTGGACGGCGCTGGGGCTGGAAGTGGTGCAGGACGAAAGCCTGCCGGGCATGCGCCTGGCGCGCGGCGCCGACCGGCTGGTGGTCACCGAAGTGGAAGCGGAGATGTCGGCAGGAAGCTGCCCTTCGTGCTGGCCACGTCGACGCATTACCGGACAGCCTATTCGCCGCAGTATCCGGCGATGGCGGCCATCGACGGCGATCCGAAGACCGGCTGGGGCGTTGCCATTGTACGGCGAGAACGGCAGCGCCTTTCTGGCGCTGCGTTTCGCGAACCAGGCTGCACACCGACGGCGGATTCCATCATCACGGTGCGCATGCAGCACGATTCGGATTACCGCCGCGCCACCATCGGCCGGTTCCGGCTCGGCGCTTTCCGCCGCGGACATATTCCTGGCCGGAACCGAAGCCTCTGCAAAGCTACGAAAGAAAGGCGAAGCGCCGATCATCAGCGGACTGCCGGAGACGGTGGTCGAAGGCTTGCGCACGACCGAGGCGGAGCGCACCGACGAGCAGAACGAAGCGATCGTCGACACTTCGAGTGGGCCTCGCCGGAACTGCAGCCGCTGATCGGTCGAGGTGGCGAAACTCGAAGCCGCGCTCGAGCATCCTCGACGGCGTCGATTCCGCGAGTAGTGGTGACCGCAGTGCCACCGAGCCGCGGGAGACCCGCATCCTGCCGCGCGGCAACTTGCTGGATGAGTCCGGCGCGGTGGTGGAGCCCGCGATTCCGGTATTCCTGGGCAAGCTGGATACCGGCGGCCGGCGCGCCACCCGGCTCGATCTGGCCAACTGGATCGTCTCGCCGACGAATCCGCTGACGGCGCGCGTCGTTCGTGAACCGGCGTGGCGGGAGTTCTTCGGCATCGGGCATTTCGAAGAGTGCTCGACGATCTCGGCTCGCAGGGGGAATGGCCGACGCATCCCGGAGCTGCTCGACTGGCTGGCGGCCGAGTTCATGCAGCCGCAGTGGAAGCCGAAGGACGCACCTGGGACGTGCGCCACCTGATGCGCACCATCGTCATGAGCCACACCTACCGGCAATCGTCGCTGAGCACTCCGAAGATGGACGAGCGCGATCCGGACAACCGGCTGCTGGCGCGGCAGAGCCGCTTCCGCGTGGATGCCGAAGTGGTGCACGACATCGCGCTCGAGGTCTCCGGCCTGCTGGTGGAAAATTCGGCGGCCCCAGCGTGCAAGCCGTATCAGCCGGACGGCTATCTGGCGGCGCTGAATTTTCCCGAAGCGCGAATATTCGGCCAGCCACGGCGACGACCTCTACCGGCGCGGCGTCTACACCTCTGGCAGCGCACATTCCTGCATCCCAGCCTGGCCGACCTTCGACGCGCCCACGCGCGAGGAATGCACCGTGAATCGCGTGAACTCCAACACGCCGCTGCAGGCGCTGGATGCTGCTGAACGATCCCATCTACGTGGAGGCGGCGCGCGTGTTCGCCCAGCACATTCTGGAGAAGGGCGGCCACAGCTGTCGACGCAGCAAATCGATTGGGCGTTCGAGCGCGCCTTGAGCCGCAAGCCGACGGCGGAGGAGCGGCGCATCCTGTTGCCGATCTGCATCGCAAGAGCCTGGCGCGTTTCAAGGCGGTCCGCCGGCCGACGCGCAAGACCTGATCCACGTCGGCGAAGCGCCCGTGGCCACGGAATGTGAAGCCGGCCGAACTGGCGGCGATGACCACGGTGGCGCGCGCCATTCTCAACCTGCACGAAACGATTACGAGGAATTGAGGCATGGAACCGGAATCGATCGATGACAACGAAATCCGCCGCCGCACGTTTCTCGGCCAGGGCACTGCCGGGCTGGGCTGGTGGCGCTGAACTCGCTGCTCGATCCGCGGCTGCTGGCCGCCGACGCCAAGAACCGCCGTGGTCGCGAGGCGTGGTCAATCCGCTGCACTTTCCGCCGAAGGCCAAGCGCGTGATCTTCCTCTACCAGGCGGGCGGACCGTCGCACCTGGAGACCTTCGACTACAAGCCGAAGCTCGCCGAGATGAACGGCAAGCCATGCCGGAATCGTTCACCAAGGGCCAGCAGATCGCGCAACTGCAGGGCAAGGCGCTGATCTGCTTCGGGCCGCAGTACAGCTTCAAGAAGTTCGGCAAATCCGGGCAGGAGATGTGCGAGCTGTTCCCGCACATCGGCAGCGTCGCCGACGACATCTGCATCGTCCGCTCCATGTGGACCGAGCAGATCAATCACGATCCGGCGCACACGCGTGATGAACACCGGGCTCGATCATCACGGGCCGGCCCAGCATGGGCTCGTGGATGCTCTACGGCCTGGGCGCGGAGACCAGGATCTGCCCGGCTTCGTGGTGCTGATGTCGGCGGGCACGCGGCGGGCAGATGCAGCCCATCGCGGCGCGGCAATGGTCCGCCGGGATTCTGCCCAGCAAGTTCCAGGGCGTGAAGCTGAATTCGATCGGCGATCCGGTGCTCTACATCGAGAACCCGCACGGCATCGACGCCGAAGCTGCAGGACGAATCGATCGAGGCGATCAACGCGCTGAACGAGATCGAAAACGAGCCGCCTGCACGATCCGGAGATTCTGACGCGCATCGCGCAGTACGAGATGGCGTTCCGGATGCAAACCAGCGTGCCGGGCCTGGTGGACATGAGCAAGGAGCCGAAGGACGTGCTGGAGATGTACGGCGCGCAGCCCGGCGACGGCTCGTTCGCTTCGAACTGCCTGCTGGCGCGGCGCCTGGCCGAGCGCGGCGTGCGCTTCATCCAGCTCTACCATCGCGACTGGGACCATCACGGCGGGCTGAAGACAGGACATCGAGCTACAAGGCGGAGGAAGTGGACCGGCCGACGGCGGCGCTGATCAAGGACCTGAAGCAGCGCGGCATGCTCGACGACACGCTGGTGGTGTGGGGCGGCGAATTCGGGCGCACGCCGATGTCGCAGGGCGGCGACGGCCGCGACCATCACATCAAGGGCTTCTCGTTCATGCTGGCCGGCGGCGGCATCAAGGGCGGGATCAGCTTACGGCGCGACCGACGAACTGGGCTACGCGGCGGTGGAGAATCCGGTGAGCGTGCACGATTTCCACGCCACGATGCTGCACCTGCTGGGCATCGACCACAAGCGCCTGACGGTGAAGTTCCAGGGCCTGGATGCGCGGCTAACGGGCGTGACCGGGGACGTGGTGCACGATATTCTGGCGTAGGCGCCGGCCGGTTGTCAGCTCTTGAGCGGCACGGCGCGGCGTTGAAATAATCCCCGCAACGCCCGCACAATGCGACTTGCCAGCCAAACCGCCACCGCCAGGAATCCCACTACCACGGCCAGTATCACCAGCGGATGAAACGCCATCAGCAGCGAAGCTCCCACTGCGATCAGGTCTTCGATCAGGCTCAGCGCAATATTCGAAAAAGGTTCCGGAGAGGTATTCGCGGCCAGCCGCGTTGCCGCCTTGGCGCCGTGCGAGGTCAGCGCGACCCCGCCGCCTGCCAGCAGCGCCACCAGCCGCACCTCCGGGCTGAACCCGGCGAATGCCGACGCCGCCAGCACCGCCCAGCCGCACACGGATGAACGTGTGGACGGCGTCCCATACCGAATCGACCACGGGAATTTTGTCGGCGGCGAACTCGACCAGGAACAGGCACCCGGCCAGAGCGATCACCCACCACTTCTGGATGAAATCGAGGTCGCCGGGCAGGCGGGCGAGGTGAAAACGCTGCAGTAGTCCCAGCGTCACCACTGTCGCATAGAGGTTGATTCCCGACAGCCAGGCCGAGCCGGCGGCGAAGCCGAGAGTGGTGAGCAGGTCCGGCGAATGGGGCGCTCGGTTTTCGCGCAGCAGCCATCAGCGGCGTTATTCTGCATCTTTTCGTACTCCGGATAAGCAGCAAGCGCAAACCGACTCCGCCGTGTTGCTGCGGCGCGCAAGGTCGATTGCCGGTATACTCAGGCCGTCCTCGTTTACGCTATTCGCTCACCACGTCCCTGGGATCTGTCGCAGGTGACGAAATGCCGCTCGTCGGTGACGACAAAATCGTTGACGCCTTTGATAATGGGGTGCTCGTCGTAACGATCTTCACTTTGTAGGGCCGGATGGGCGGATGACCGGCGTCAATCGCGCTCCACCTGACGCCAGTACCCGTTGGGGAAGCGCAGCTGTCGCGGAAGATGATGAGGATCTTGCAGCGCCGCAAGGTGTCATAGCTGGGCAGCTTTTCCCGGTCAGTGAAATCGGTGGACAGGCCGGCGCAGCCGAGCGATCAGGCAGCTCGCGCCGCGTACATCCGTCCTGCAAGCGACATGCGCATAACATATCACATCGTGATACCGTGATCGTGTGCGAAAAGCCTGTCTGTTACTCTGCGCCGCGGCGCTGGCAATGGCCGCCGAGGCTCCTCAAACCGCCATCTCCAGCCGCGAAGTGGAAGCGAAACTGTATCTGCCCGACGCGGAGAAAGGCTACTACCGCGGCACGCGCTTCGACTGGTCGGGCGTCATCTACAGCCTCCGATACAAGGGCCACCAGTATTTCGGACCCTGGTTTGAGAAGTACGACCCGCTGACCCACGACGCCATCACCGGACCCGTGGAGGAATTCCTCACTCACGACACCGGCCTGGGGTATGCCGAGGCCAAGCCCGGCGAGAGTTTCATCCGCATCGGCGTCGGCGCGGTGAAGAAGCCCGATGAGCCCGCCTACCAGCGGTTCAAGACCTACGAGATCGTTGACCCCGGAAAGCGCTCGGTGCGCCAGGGAAAGGACTGGATTGAATTCAAGCATGAGCTGTCCATCGATTCGGGCTATGCGTACACCTACCGCAAGACGATTCGGCTGGCGAAGGACAAGCCCGTGATGACGCTGGAGCATTCGCTGCGCAACACCGGGCGGCGCGCCATCGAGACGGCGGTGTACGATCACAACTTCTTCGTCATGGACGGCCAACCTACCGGTCCGGACTCGGCAGTCCGGTTTGGGTTCGAGGCCCGCGCCACCGAGGATTTGAAGGACCTGGCCCAATTGCGCGACGGCAGGCTCGCCTACCTCAAGGAGCTGGAAACAGGGCAGGCGCGTTTTCACCCAGGTGGAAGGCTTCGGCGCGACGGCGAAGGACTATGACATCCGGCTGGAAAACCGCAAAGCGGGAATGGGAGTCAGAATTACCGGAGACAGGCCGATCGCCAAGCTGGTCTACTGGTCGATCCGCACTACGTTCTGTCCGGAGCCCTACATCGAGATGAAGGTCGAGCCGGGCAGCGAGTCGAGGTGGAAAATCACGTACGAGTTCTATACTCTTCCCAAGTCTTGAGTGAAGGACGATGACTGGTCTGCGCCTGCATTCACCCGGATGGTCGATCGAGAGAACCCCGGCTTTGCGAGCCGGCGGGTTACGATCTGCAGAACCCGCTTCGAGTTTTCCGGCTGACTTCCTGACCGATGAATCGGCGGTTGCCGGGGAATTCATCGCACAGCCAACCACGGCTGCGCAGAGGAGAGCCGCGTCTGCCGCGGCGCTGGACTTCTCCTGCGATCTGCCGGACGGCGAATCCGCCGTGCTGGCCCTGCGCCATCCATCCGGCGCCTGACGTTTCACACACCGGTGGAATCCACGCGCCGGGGGGCGGGAAAGGCAGGGCAAGTGCGGTTCGCCGTCACCGTCCGCGCCACCGATGCCGAAACAGGCAGGCGCGGATCGTCACTCAGGCGGTAAAAGCGATTCTCATCAAGGTGGGCAAAGTCGCCGGGGATAGAGCCTTGAGTTTCACCCTGCCGAAACTCGCGTTGGCGTTCGAGCAGGCGGCGTGGAGCAAGCGGGGCCTTCGGGAAGGCTGGCACACGGTCACCCGCGAAACGATGGCCCAAGGCCGTCTCGCGGCGGGAACTCCGGATTCCACCGATCGAACCCTCCTGTTCCTGCACGGTACATTTTCCGATGCAACGTCCGCCTACGGTCCACTGGCATCCTCGGATTTCTTCGAGCGCGTAGCGGCTCGGTATGGGGACCGGATTTTTGCGTTTAATCATTTCACGGTCAGCCGCACGCCGGAAGAAAACGCCCGGATGCTGCTGGAGGGACTGCCGGACAAGACTTTCACTTTCGATGTGATCACCCACTTGCGCGGCGGGCTGGTGTTGCGCAACCTGGTGGAGCGCGCCTCGTCGCTCGGCGCCGCCGCACGGCGATTCAAGCTGGGACGCGCGGCGCTGGTGGCATCCCCCAACGACGGCACTCCGCTGGCGACGCCCGAGCGCTGGCAGGATACAGTCGGCTGGATCGCCAATCTGTTCGAGCTGTTCCCCGAAAATCCCTTCACGACGGGCGCGGAATTCGTAGCCAACGGGCTGGTGTGGCTGGCTCGCCATGCATCCGGCGACCTGCCCGGCCTGCATTCCATGGACGGCGACGGAGACCTGATCGCCGATCTGCAGGCGCCGCCGGGGCCGCCGCCCGACGCCTATTCCGCGCTGGTGGCCAATTACAGTCCGGCCGGGAACGCGCTGCAGCGCATGGTCGATACGGGCGTCGATCAGTTTTTCCGCTCGGCCAACGACCTGGTTGTTCCTTCGGAGGGCGGCTGGCGGGTGGATCGTTCCGGCGTGACATTCATTCCCGCTTCGCGGATCGGCTGCTTTGGCCCGGGCGGCAATCTCGCGCCGGGTTCGGTGACGCACCTCAATTTCTTTTCGCATCGGGAAACGGTGGAGTTCCTGGTGAACGCCCTTTCGGGCCAGCCGCAACCCTTGACTCCAGTCGATCCGGGCAAGGCCCTGCCGGATCGCAGGCTTTTGCGGTCGGCCAGCATGGCGGCCGCGCAGGACTTCGCGGCGATGCGCGCCAGCACAGGCCCCACCGCCGCTCCCCTGGCGGCGCCGGCCGGGCGCGCCCCCGTCATGCTCGACGGAACCCCGGTCGCAGCCTCCGATACGTTTCATCTTCTGGTGCTGCCGAGCTCGGAAAACGATAAGCATCGCTCTCAGATTCTGGCGCAGTACGGCTCTGCGCGCGTGCTGGAAGATTTCTACCTGGGAGGGGCGGCCGACGACGCCGGCGAGCGGTGGAAGACGATTATCCGCTACAACGAGAGCATCCGCAGCTATGTGAACGACGGAAGAGGCCAGATGCCCACGGCGAAACAGTTGCGGGAATTCGGAGAGGTATTATTCAAGACTCTGTTTCCGGGCGCAGTCCGCCGGCTGTACGACACGGCCCGCTCGCTGCAAAGGAGCGAGCGGCTGAACGTGATTCTGACGTCTACCATTCCGTGGGTGGGAGACAAGCCGTGGGAGTTTTCCTGCGATCCGGTACGGAGGACCTCCCTGGCCACCGAGGAACTGCACTTTGTCCGTAACGTGGTGACCGCGGTGCCGGCCGAGATTATCGATGACCGGCAGCGGCTGCGCATTCTGGTGGCTTCATCGCAACCGCTGGGGCTCGGCAAGCTGTCGGTCGAAGAGGAGCAAGCCGTGATCCGGCGGGGTTTCGAGCCCCTGCACGACGCGGGCCTGGCCGATGTCGAGGTGCTGGCGCGCGCGACGCCTGCTTCCCTGCACGGCTATGTCACCACGGGCCGTTTTTCCGTTTTGCATTTCATCGGCCATGGAGAATACAACGCCAAAGAGGACAAGGGAGTCCTGATCTTTCAGGACGAGCAAGGTAATCCTTATCGGCGGTGGACGACCGCTCCATGCGGGAGATCCTGCGCGGCCCGCGGATACGGCTGGGTTTCTGAATGCCTGCGAAACCGGACAAGGAGGGCGGGCCGATTTCAACAGCGGAGTTGCGCCCGCGCTGGTTGCCGGCGGAGTGCCTATCGTCGTCGCGAACCAGTACAAAGTGCTGGATATGTCGGCCACACTTTTTGCCAGCATTTCAACTGGTCGCTGGCGCAGGGGATGGCGGTAGCGGAGGCTGCGCGGGAGGCGCGCATTGCGGTCAACTACTCGCTTTCCGGCGAATCCATCGATTGGGCTGTGCCCGTGGTGTATGCGCGCGATCCGAACAGCCGCCTGTGTCCGAGACAGCGGGTGGATCTGTTTTGATGCCCTTCGGAAGCCGTGCGCCCCGCCGGGCGCAGGAGCGCGGCGCAACACAAAGTGCGCATCGCGGTTTGGGACACTCATTCCCAGTTTCCGGCCCTGCGTTCCACGCTGGATCGCATCAACTCTTCACAGTCTCTTTACGGTTTTGAGCTCGTTGACCTGTCCGTTCCCATCGACGCGTGGCATTTCAAGGATGGCAAGCGCTACCTGGATGCGGATCGGTTTGCCGATCGCCTGGCGCCGCAGATTTCGCAGTCGGGTGTACATTATATCGGCGCCATTGTGGACGAGTGGGTGGTCTAGCGGCGTCGCGGGAAAACCGGCGTACGGCATCTATGGCTGGTGGCCGGGTCCCGATCAGCCTCCCATTCTGATCTTCTCCACCAAGGACCTTGGCATCGAGCCTACCGGCGCCGCTTACGACCGGGCCATTGTCAGAGTCTCGGTAAGCGGGATCGCCGGTTATCTCCTGGCCATGGACTCACACAAAAAGGGCCCAACCACCTGCCCCAACTATTACGACCCCACCCGTAAACCCGAGATGTTGACGCGTCGCCAGAAGTTTTGCAAAGACTGCTCGAACAAGCTCCGGAAGCTGCATCCGGAGGAATTCAAGGCGCTCCAAGCGATCCTGGCTGCGTTCGATTGAGAACGGACTGCCCACCCGGCAAATTGACAAACCAAGCACCAGAGCAGAGAATCTGACCCAGGAGATTTCGATGCTTCAGAGATTCGGGTTATTTGCGGTTCTGACCGCTTCGGTAGCCATGGCGCCGGGCCTGCGAGCGCAAAACTCCACGGGCGAGATTGATGTGAGCGTTACCGATGTATCCGAGGCGGCGATAATCGGCGCGCGGGTGACAATTACGCACAACGCAACATTCCGGGGCGATGTGCAGATCACGTCGGAAAGACAGCATGTTCGCGCGCAAGGACGGCACCGTGCCGCGCGACGAGATCGTTCCCGGGCCCTGGCGACGGGGGTGCAATAGCAGCACGCCCACTTTCAACGTCACCGGAAACGCAGGGCTGGGGGGCGACGCCGCCGGGTTTGGGAAATGTCCCTCTGGACAAAAGCTCCGCGGTTTGGGAGTTCTCCGATAACGCCACCAAGACGGAGGGCGCGCACCGGATTCACACACCAGTTCGTCAAGATTCATACCGTTGCCACACTGCAAGGGCGCGGCGCATTCACCTTCGACGGCAGCTACACGCAGAATCCCCAGGCGCGGATTGGAACCGGATCCGGCCTTGGCGATTTGCTGCTCGGCTTGCCCGGCAGGTCACGTTCAGCAATGTCGGCATCACGGACTTAAGGGCCCAGAACTATCTGGCGTATTTTCAGGACGACTGGAAGGTCTCGCAGCGGCTGACACTGAACATCGGGATCCGCTATGAGATCTACCATCCGGATGACCGAAATCAATAACAAGCTGGGGAATTTCGTGACAGATCGCTCGAACCCGATTTCGGGCACCTGGTGTATGCCGGATTGGATGGGAAGTCCCGCAGCCTGATGCAGGCGGACAAAACAATTTCGCGCCGCGCTTCGGCTTCGGCTGCCGCGTCCCCACAGCACGGGAGCTCATGTTCGCGGCGGCTACGGCATGTTCTATGGGAATCCGGACGAACAGACGGGCGTGGGAGACATGATGACGAACAACCCGCCCTTCGTCGGGGCGCGGCGGGTTGACGGCCCGTGGGTTGGGAGCCCCGGGGAGTCTCACCCCGAGGCCCTCCCAGAACTGTACGTGAGCGTCTCCACTCATACAGCTCCTATGGTGATAAACCGACTACGCTGCTGCTCCCAAAGCGCAAGCAGGTTCGGCTGACGATCGAGAACATCCATCAGCCAGGCCCAGGCCCTACTCCGGTGATTGCGTAGCTTCTTGTATTTCCGACAAGCCCAGCGAACCAACGATGGGCCGACATGCCGCTCGATGGGCCGGAGCGCCGAAGGCGTGAAGCGCCCATAGTAGTTGAACCACCCCCGAAGTTGCGGATTGATCTTCCGCGCAAGCTCTCCGATGGACTGCTCCGTACAGCGATGCAACTTCCATCCTCGGATCTCATCACGGATTTTCTGCTCCGCCTTCTTCGAAATGGCTGGAATGAAACTACAAAAGATCCCTTTCCGTCCATCTGCCTTCCGCGGCCCAAACGTGAACCCCAGAAAATCAAACTTCTCGTTCAGGTGAGTCCCTTGCCGGTTGGCATCCTTGCCATAGACCACTTTCGTCTTCTCCGGATGCAGCTCCAATCCACACTGCTTCAACCGTGCCGCTATTTTGACACGCACCAGGTTCGCTTCCCTCTCTGTTCTGCAATGGACAATAATATCGTCCGCGTACCGCTCAAACGGCAGATGCGACCAATTTCGCCCCATCCACAGATCGAACGCATAGTGCAGAAACAGATTGGCCAGCAGGGGGCTGA
>CAVWVN010000007.1:0-252500 GCA_963758435.1 Terriglobia bacterium
AACTCAACTCCAGACCAGGCGCCGTGCGTCACTGTGCGAGCTCACCGCAGCTCTAACTCCAACTCCAGCGCAGCATTTTTTTCTCGGCCAGTGCGCGCCAACTCGTCCAGCTCCAGATCAAAAAATAATCCAACTCAACTCTCAGCGCGAGCGAAGCGAGCGCGCCCGCGCGTCAAAGGCCAACCCAACAGCAACAGCAACATCTTTCTCTTCACTGTTTACTAGTTTATCAAGCGCTCTGAGCATACTTCTTACCCTCTTCCCGTCAAACGCCTGGTGGGGTGAGAACATAGCCGGACGGAATATGCACTTGGCGAGATAGTAACCCCAGTTAACCAGCGAGTACACCTTCCCCGGATGCATCATAGTAAGGGGGCAAGAACATAGCACCTAAGGGGGGCAAGAACGTAGCACCTTTGAGCGATTGACGCGGACAGTGATGCAGGAAATACAATTGCTTATCCAGCCAAGATGATCAGAAAGTGTAGTCCGACCGAGGAAAGGTTGGCTCCGTGTGGCGTCTGTCCGCGTTGTGGTAGTGGAGGATCACGAACAGTTTCGGCGCTTCATTTGTTCGACGCTGGGAAAAGCGCCTGAATTGCAGGTCGTTGGTATCGTCTCAGACGGACTGACAGCGGTTCAGAAGGCCGAGGAACTGCAACCGGACTTGATTCTGCTTGATATTGGTCTTCCAAACCTAAATGGCATCGAAGCCGCTCGACGAATCCGCAAGCTCTCCCCAGAATCCAAGATACTTTTTGTAAGCCAAGAATCTTCCGCTGATGTGGTGTGGGAAGCACTTGGCACGGGAGCCTCCGGCTACATCGTCAAGACTGATGCCGGGCGAGAGCTACTGGAGGGTGTGAGCGCTGTCCTTCGGGGCGAGTTGTTCGTCGGCCGGAGATTCGCAGGCCATGATTTCACCGGAGTCTCGGATGCACGAGTCTCCGAAGGCGACCCAAGCCCTAGTAATTTCGCTCCGCTCCAGCAAAAGGTGGAGATCGCTCGTAACCACGAGGTCCAATTCTATTCGAATGAGGCACTCTTTCTAGCTGGCCTTGCTGTTTTTGTCGAAGGCGCTCTAGAAGCGGGAGCTGCGGTGATCGTAATCGCGACCGAGTTGCACCGGAAGAGTCTGCTTCAGAGATTGCAGGGACATGGAGTGAATACTATCGCCGCGATTGGACAGGGGCGCTATGTCCCGTTGGATGCCGTCGAGTTGCTCTCGGCATTCATGGAAAGCACAGGGCCTAACCGGAATCGGTTTCTATCCACCTTTGGGCCGCTCATTTGCAGTGCCAAGATTGCTGCCGGGGTTCAAAACAATCGCGTGCTAGTGTTCGGAGAAATGGTCGCGGTCCTTTGGGCAGAAGGCAGAATAGAGGCCGCCATTGAGGTTGAACAATTGTGGAACGAACTGGCCCAAACCCATTTATTTCATCTGCGATGCGCGTACCCAATAAGTCAAGGACTCACAGGGGAACCCTATGCGTCGATATGCGCCGAGCACTCCGTTGTCTTACCTGCTAAAATGTAATTCTCTCAGTCGGCCACGATTTCGGTGCCCTCACCTGCTGCACGCATGAAGTCGCTTCCCGAACTGAGCGGCACGCGAGGTTTTGGAGCTCTACGAACAGACCTGGAGCAAATCTGGGTGTTTACTATATGGATGCGAAGTGCCGAGGAAGTCATGGCCAGAAAATCTCTTCCCGACAAACAACTCGTCTCGAAGCGCAGCCTTCACGCCCTCCAGTAGCTCTCGCCCGACATCAGTCTTGACGATGTAACCAGAGGCCCCCGTGCCGAGCGCTTCCCGCACCACATCGACTGAAGATTCTTGGCTTACAAAAAGTATCTTGGACTCAGGGGAGAGCTTTTGGATTCGTCGGGCAGCCTCGATGCCATTCAATGATGGAAGCCCAATGTCGAGCACGATCAAGTCGGGTTGCAGTTCTTCCGCTTTCCGAACCGCTTGTAATCCGTCTGAAACCTGACCGACGATCTGCAATTCCGGTCTTTGGCTAAGTGTTGAGCAAATATACTTCTGAAAAGGCTCTGAATCCTCGACGACCAAAACCTGGCTTAATGACATTTTCTAAGCGACCTCCGTGCCGCTCCAAATTCGACTGCGACAATTTGTTGTCCGCTGATCTCAGAAGCCCATGTGCCGCAACTCAAATCGTTGCGCACGCGCATGAATGCATCGTCGACAATTATGGCTGGGGATCGATAAATTTGCCTGATTTATACCAGCCGCTGCATTTCTATCAACTGTCAAAAATGACAGGTGGGGACCACACGTGCCCAATCCTTTACCCAACTCCGACTGCTAAGTTTGAGAACATTGCCAAAGTTCCCCGTCCTCTGCGACGACTCTAGGACGGCGGCTCTGGCGCATCCCGATATTCCACCAACTACACCGGGGCCATGCGGCGTCGGCTTTCCGACAACCGCGTATCACATCGCCGAATCATCGGGATTCGAAAGAAAAATTGAACGATATCGGATGCAGGAGTGTAAGCTGATTTGGGGCTGGGGGCATTCGTGTACAAACTTCAGATGCGCCTCGTGGCTTCTTCGCGGCACAAGCGTATGCGTATGAGGTGACGATGTCCACCCAAAGCAGCTCTCATTGCAAGTCATGCCAATCAGCCAACTAGAGCGCGTTCAATGGTGAGATTGCGATTCACTTCCCTGGACTCGAAGGACTGGACAAACCCATCGTTTGGATTTTTCCAAAGGTTTTAGTCTGTTTGAATTGTGGCCTCACGGAATTTGCAATTCCTGAAGCCGAGTTACACGTACTGAGGGATGAAGGCACGCAGTGTAGGACAGCCTGAAAGCTGCTGGCAGTTCGGGTTTTGCGTTCAGTGACGTGCCCACCTGACTACCCTCTGCTGACAAACTGCCTCCCCTCAAGAACCGTGTTCACAGCAGCTAAGAGGTCCCTTAGGATTTTGCTTTTCACCACATAGCCGCAGGCTCCCAAGTCAAGGGCTTTTTGCGCGACGTCAGGAGAAGATTCCTGAGTCACGAAGATTATTTTTGATTGGGGAGCAATTTTGCGAATCTGTCGAGCGGCTTCAAGACCGTTTAGCGTGGGAAGTCCAATGTCGAGGAGAATTAAGTTTGGCTTAAGGTCTGCGGCCTTTTGGACCGCGTCTTGTCCGTCGCTAACTTCGCAGATAACTTTTAAATTGGGGCTTTGGCTCACTATTGAGCCGATTAAACGCCGAAAATCCACAAAATCCTCTGCAACCAGAAGACTAATGCACATCAGGCCCCTCACACTTCACTACACTTCTTGCGCTGTCTTGTTTGTGATTCAGAATCACATCTCTCCGTGATTTGAAGCACTTTGGATGGAAAGAGTTGCGTCAGACGCTCTTTGATGCTTCGGGACCGCCTTCTGAATACAGCAGCTCCTGGTTGCTCGGGTTCCATCATTGTTGTAATCGGGAGGCTGGCGAGTGCCATAGCTCAAAGATGATTCAAAGCAAAGTTTGTAATCCTATGTTTTAAGCGACGTCCGAGCGGCAATCTGAAGCCGTCGCAGCGTTCTCGGGTGCACCCGGTCGCCGCGTCGCACGCGCAGTATCGTATGCCTACTCAGTCCTGTTTCCTTCTGCAGGGCTGTAAGGGACATTTTTTGCAAGCGTTTTCTCAGGAGTTGGCTCGTTGTGACACTCCTCTGTTCATACCGAATCAGTGAGGGCAACAGCGTGCTGATGTCTTCACTCTGTTCCCAGCCGCGCTCCGTCGCCTTCCCGATCAAGTGGAAATCGGTAGCCGTGACTGGATATCGTGTCAGTAGTCCGTGGGTGTCGGGCTTGCAAGGAGTGCCATCGGGGTCGCCTCACCCAGCACCAACTGGGCCGGGGTGCTTGCCACCTGGTTGCAGGCAATCGCTAACTGGGCCTGCTCTCTCGCCTTCTCGAACTCGCGTTGCTTCACATAAGTTTCGGCCAGCTGATAATGCGGCATCCACTCTTTGCTGTCGATCGCGACCGCCTGCTCCAGGGCGGCTTTCGCCGCGTTGTAGTCTCCCTGCTGCAGGCCTGTCCGCCCCAACAGGAGGGCAGCTTGCATGTTGTGGCGATCGAGGGCAAGGGTCTTGTGCAGATAGTCTCTGGCTGCATCGAAGCGCTTCTGCTCAAAGGCCAGATAGCCCGACAGGAAATTGGCGTCAACACTGTCGGGAGCCGCGCTGACTGCGGTCTTCAGTTGCTTTTCCGCTTCCTTGTAATTTGCAGACTTCAGCGCCGCCACGGCGCGCTGGATTGCCTTGCGGGCCTTCTTCGACCATTCTGCAGCATTGCTAGTTGCCTCCAGGTTAATGCTCGAGGGATCCCGTTGGAGCGCCATTTCCTCGTGATAAGTAATGAGCGAAGCCTGCACCTTGACGCTCTTGCGCGCCGTAAGATATCCGACCGCGCTTACTTCGAGATCGTAAGGTCCCACCTCGAGGTCGCCGAACGAGGCCTCGCCGCGATCATTTGTAGTTTGCCAGACGATGACTCCCGTATTCCGGTTAAGCAACCTCACCACCGCCTGGCGGTCCAGATGACCTTTGGGAGTACGGTTCACAGTGAGCAGAAGAATGGAGCCGTGGGTGTTGTACGTGGGGACGTTTGAAGTATTGGGATCCGGGTAGCTGGGGTGGATGGGGCCGACTGCCTGGGCCACTGCGCCGGTTGAGAGCACCAGGCACACAATGGGCAAGCATAGAAAACGGGCATGCCCAGACTGCCAGAGGGGATTGGCTGGCGCAGGCAGAAGGCTGTTGACCCCAACTTGCGCCATTCGACACCCGCTGACGGATACGTCCTAACAAGAGACTAAGTAGGCTTGAAGTGAGGATTTAAGGCGGGATTACTTCCGCTTCTTTTTGTCTTTCTCTTTTTCCTTGTCCTTCTTTTCCGAGCTCATTTTCTTGGCGATTTCCTCCACCAGCTTGGGCCTCAACTCGGCCAGCATGGTATCGACGATGCTGGCAATCGCCGTTGACTCGCCGGGCGCCTCAGCGGGGCCCGCTTCAGCTTCGGGTGCCTCTGGGTCCGGATCTGCAATCTGTTCTGCAACCGGGGCGGGCGCACTCGGCTGTTCCTGAGGGGCGGACGGCGAAGCGCTGGCTTCGGCTACCGGAGTCTCCGCCACGGCTGCAGGGGGCACGTTGACGAACGTCTCGCGTATCTGCTTCCAGTTCTGCCAGGCCGCAGCCAATTCGGCCTCGCGTTGCGGTGGCGCTTCCACGCTGGCGACGGCTGCCCTCTCTGAGATTTCCGGTGCAACGGCGGCCGAAGATACTGCTTCCACTGGTGCAACGTGTTCCGAGCCGGAACCCGCCGCGGCGGCAGCTGCGAAGGCCGATTCTTCCTTCGGCATGGTTGGCTCAGCACCCTGCGTTGCGGCGCCTTGCGCACTCTCTTGAACGTTCTCTTGCACACTCTCTTGCGGTAGGGACGATTCCACGGTGCTGGCTTCAGCGGCTATCGGAGCCGGGACCGCTCCGGCGGAGGCAGCGACCTGTTCGACGCTCACAGCGTCGGTGACCGCCGTTTCGACCGGAGGAGCCGGAGGGGCAACCTCAACCGCTGTCGCAGAAGCCAGATCGCCAGCGGATTCGGGCGCTGTCCTGGTCGCGGAAGCCCGTTCCATCTCCTGTTCCAGCGTGGACGCCGATTCCTCTAGGGCCACGGCAACCGACTCCGCAATCCATCGCGGCCCGGTAACGGCGGCCTCAGCCGCGACGGAACTGGCCGCGGCAACCTCATGACCTGCTTCGTTCGTGCCGCCCTGACCATTCGAGGGCGCTAGAGATGCAATCGCGGCCATGACCTCGGCATCTCGGTTGGAGGTTTTCTCGCTCTCAGTGACCTGTGCCACTGAGGCTGCTTGCGGTGCAGCGTCAATTTCCGCCGCGGCCGCGGGCAATTCGGTTGCGGCAGGGGCATCTGCAATTTTTTCGGCTTCGGGGCTTGCAACCGTTTCGGCAACGGCCTCAGACGCCGCTGGGGCGGGTTCGGCGGCGACTTCCGCCGGAGGTGCTGCTTCCAATTCTGTCGCGGAAGCCAGAGTTGCAGCAGGGGGTTCGGGTTCGCTGGACTGGAGCGCGGTCGTTTCCGCGGATGCGGCCTGCATGCTGGCCACAGATTCCGATGCGGATCCCTCAGCTACCATCGTAGGATGTCCGGCCTTGCCGTCGAATGACGCGGCTGCTGCCGTGATGGCAGCTATTTCCTCGGGCGTGATGTCAGCCGGGAGGCCGGCGGGAATCGGACGCTCAAACTCCGGTTTCGGCTCGGCAGGCTTGCCGGTCTCGCTTCGTGCGAAATCGCGGGATGGGCCGACGACCACTTCGGACGGCGCCTCAGCTTCCGTCTCCCGGGGCCTTACGTTCGGACCGGGGATGGTGAGACGGTTTTTCCAGCCCGTTTCCTTGTCGCCGAAATCGGCTCCCTCAACCGCCGCCAGGGCCTTGGCGAACCTGCCCGACTTCTGCGGCTGCGGTGCAGCCACAATCTTGTCTTCGAGTTTGGTCAGGGCGGTGAGAAGTTCGGTGGCTTCGAAGGGCTTGACGATGAAAGCATCAGCGCCGACGCGGCGCGCTTCTTCGGGCCGGAAGGGCTCCAGCTTACCCACGGTCAGCAACACCGGAATGCGAGCGGTCTCACCAGCTTCCTTGACGCGCTGACAAACTTCCAGGCCGCCATAGCCTGGCATATAGACATCCAGGACGATAATGTCCGGTTTGTTTTCCGCAATCTTCTTGAGCGCTGCCGAGCCGTTGTTGACGGTGACGACTTCGTAGCCGGCGTCCGTGAGGATGCGCCGACCCATGTTCTGGGCGGTCACGCTGTCGTCGGCAAGCAGTATTCTTCGCGCCAAGGGATTTCCTTTGGTGAGGGGGAGACAGCCTGAAGTTAATTGGTGCCGAATCGTAAGTCAATGACAAGAAGACAGTAAGCAGGTTACCACTGGTCATTGACAAGCCCGGACAACGGCCCTTGGTTTGCTTACCAGGGTCGAATCTACGATTCAGCTGCCCAGTCGCCGCTTCTAGAAGGGAATGACCTTATGCAGGCCCTTCTTTTTCTTGTGCTTGCTGGAGGACATCGCTGCGTCAATGTCTTTGTCATCCGCAGGGGCCGAGGCTCCGGCATTCGCATTGCCCGTGTTCGCGGGGGCTTGCCCGTTCGTTCCGGGGTCGAGCTCATTGACCTGGGTGGGGGCCGGCGCAGTCGGAGTGCTGTTATCCACGTTAGGCTTCAGTTCGTTGGGGTCGGCGGCTACGTTGGGGGTGAGTTCACTGGGATCGGCTGCCGGTGCGGGGTTGTCGGCCGGCGTCACTGCTGTTTCCGGCGCGGGTGTGTCCGAGCGCGGCGCCGCCTGGTTGGCAGCCAGGGCTCCCTTGCCCAGGGTTTCAATCGCTACTGCGTTCTTGTCTCCCCCACCCGCGCCACCCATCATGGCCCGCGTCGCCTCCTGCACTACGGAGGTGGCACTGACCATTTGCGGGTCCAGCAATGTAGGTTCACCCACCTGCGAGGCGTGAGCGACATCGGGGTGCTTCTGGAAATTTGCCATCACCTTTGAAACCGTGCTGGTTTCCCGGCGGCTTTCTTCTTCTGCCTTGTTTTGGGCCAGCGCCGCCTTTGTCGGCCGGGGTATGGGCTGATGCAAAGCCTCCAGCCGCGCCCTGGCGTCCACGGTGCGGTCCATGAGCGGATAGCGGGTCAGGATGCGCGAGTAGGCGTCGGTCGCATTCTTGGCAAAGTCCTCGATCATGCGCGCCTTGTACACCTCGTTGCCGGGCCGTGAACGCAGCATCGCGATCTCACCTTCGTAGGCTTGCCCCAGAAGATAGAGCGCCTCATCCGCTTGGCTGTACAGGGGATACTTGTCCACCAGGGAACGCAGCCTGGCGATGGATGCGGGATAGGATTGGCGCAGATAGTAAAAGCGTCCCACCCGGTATTCGCGCTCCGCAATCACTTCCTGCACTTCCAGCAGACGCTTCTTGCCCTCCTCCACAACTTTCTTGTTGTCCGGGTATTGCAGGATCAGCTGGCGGTATTCTTCCTCCGCGCGCATGGCATGGGTGTAGTCGCGGTCCGGCTTCTCCATTTGCTGATAGTGGATGTTGGCAATTTTCAGCTGCGCTTCGGCCGCTTCCGGCATGTTGGGAAAGAAAGTCTCGAAGTCCTTGTACTCGATTTCCGCCTGCGCCAGCGCTGTACCTCCGCCTTCGGCGTACCAGGAATCCGCCACCGCCAGTTTGGCGCGGGCAATGTATTCCGAATCCGG
The DNA here is from genome assembly GCA_963758435.1 of Terriglobia bacterium. GTDB lineage: Bacteria > Acidobacteriota > Terriglobia > Terriglobales > Acidobacteriaceae > JAIQFF01. The sequence continues at coordinate 8,308 of CAVWVN010000007.1, forward strand.
ATAGGTGTTGATCAGGGTTTGCAAGGTGATCCGCGCCACATCGAAACGATTGTGCTTCATGGCGTCCATGGCTCGATCGAACAGGACCTTGTCGGGCTGCTTGGAGCCCACGTTCGCCAAGGGATTATTGACCTTCTTATTGGTGCAGCCGACAGCAAACGCCAGCACGCCCAGCAAAATAATGACCGGAATACGACGCGACATAGGGGACCTCGGAAAACAGTCGTCGGTCGTCAGTAGAACCTGCTTTTTCTGACGAATGAAGACCGACGACTGTTCTTAGACTTTCTGCAGCGTGGCCTCCACCGCAGTCTTCAACAGCTCTCGCGCATTAACCTTTGGATCGCCTTTACCGAAGATGGCGTTGCCCGCCACCAGAATTTCAGCTCCTGCCCGCACCACTTCAGCCACCGTGCCGAGGTCAATACCGCCATCCACCTCAATACGATAGCCCAGTCCGCGCTGCGCCCTGAGCTGGGCCAGCCGGCGGATCTTATGGACCGCCCCGGGAATGAATTTCTGTGCCCCGAACCCGGGGTTCACGGACATCACCAGTATATAGTCCGCGAGGTCAAGCACTTCGCTCAGGGTCTCAATCGGCGTCGCCGGATTGATCACTACGCCAGCCCGGCAACCATGGTCCTTGATCAGATGCAGGGTACGATTCAGGTGCACGCAAGCCTCCTGATGCACCGAAATCCAGTTGGCCCCAGCCTCGCAAAACTCAGGAATGAACAGGTCGGCATTCTCGATCATGAGATGGCAATCGAGGGGTAAATCCGTTGCCTTGCGAAGCGACCTCACCAGCGGCGGCCCCATGGTCAGATTGGGGACAAAATGGCCGTCCATAATATCTACATGGACAACCGTGCCCCCGCCCGCTGTGGCGTCAGCAACCTGGTCCGCCAGGTGGGCGAAATCGGCGGCCAAAATCGAGGGTGCGAGTTCAATCAACCTGGGCTCTCGCAGTCTGAAGTCAGGAGATTTTAACACGCGGGGCAGGTGGATTTTCGCCCTGGATGCTTTCTCCGTGGCGCCTTTTGCGGATCATTTTGCCAATTGCCGCAAAGTTCTTTCCGCAAGGCACCCTGTGCCGGGATTTTCACCCGTAACCTTTTTCCTCATCCAAAGTTTATATAGTTAGAGGCACGATGGCCGTCAGGCGACCAGCGAAGGGCTCCCGGGAGATAATCTCCGGCTTGCCGGGAGATGACCGCCTGCTGGTTGAAGCTGCCCAGAAAGATCCCAGCCGCTTTGCCGAGCTGTACGAACTGAATTTCGCACGCGTTTATGCCTACATTGCCAGACGCGTGGGCGATCGCGACGCGGCCCAGGACCTGACTTCAGATGTGTTTCACAAGGCCCTGGCCAGTATCCACGCTTTCGAGTGGCGGGGCGTGCCCTTTGCCGGCTGGCTGTTGCGAATTGCCGCCAACATGATCGTGGACCGGTCAAAACGCGGGACGAAAGAGATCACCGGCCAGGACGGTCTCGCCGATGTGCCCGACCTCGGGGCGCGCCCCGAGCTCGAGGAAGCCGACCAGTCCGCCTGGCTCTTTCGGCTGGTTGACCAGCTGCCCGCCGATCAGCGCCGCGTGATTGGAATGCGTTTTGCCGAGGAGAAAAGTATTCGTGAAATCGCGCAAGCCCTGGGACGCAGCGAGGGCGCGGTGAAGCAGTTGCAGTTCCGTGCCCTGCAGAATCTGCGTTCCCGCATGGAGGGTGCCAATGCCTAAGCGCTCTCTACCGAACAAAGTAATGATCGAACAGCTGGACCAGGCCGTAACTCAGCTGCTGGCAGCGCCCGTGGTGGCCGTCCGATCGGCTCACCCCGAGTTGCTACCCCTGCTGCACATTGCCGCCGATCTGCGCCAGCTGCCGCGCGAGGATTTCAAGGCAAGACTCAAATCCGATTTACAAAGGAAGGCGTCGATGGCAACCACGGCAGAAACTGCTGCTTCCCTTCGAATCGTCGCATCCCCCCGCATGAGCTTCAAGGACGTGGCGAAAGCGATCGAGTTTTACAAGACTGCTTTCGGAGCGAAAGAGACTTTCCGCTTCGAGATTGGAGGGGGGATCGCCCACGCCGAAATCATGATTGGAGATTCCCTGCTCATGCTGGCGGAAGAGTGGCCCGAGGGCGGACGCTTCAGTCCGGAGACCACAGGCAATTCGCCGGTAGCGATGACTATCCAGGTTCCCGACGTGGACGCCTTCGCGGAGAACGCCATTGCCGCTGGCGCGAAGCTGCAACGCCCTATCGCCGACCAGTTCTACGGAAGGCGGGATGCCAATCTCCTCGACCCCTTCGGATATCCGTGGAGCGTGTTTACAGTCACGAAAAAAATGCCTGTCGAGGAAATGCACCGCCGCTTCCGCGAGATGATGAAGGGGCAGGAGAAAAAGAAGCCGGCGGTGGATCCGGTTCCCAGGGGCTACTCGACGCTCACCACCTATCTTGTGGCCCAGGATGCCGACGCTCTGATCGAATTCCTGATTAAGACCTTCGGCGCGGAGGAAACATTCCGCAGCGGACCCGGCTCCGAGGGTGGCGTGCACTGCGAAGTCAAGATTGGTGATTCCATGCTGATGGTGGGCGGTGGCGCCGCCGGAATGAAGTGGCGCGGAACTCCCATGCCCAGCGCATTCCACATCTACGTGCCGGATTGCGATGCCACTTACGCCCGCGCCCTGGAGGCGGGCGCCACTTCCATCGACCAGCCCGCCGACCAGTTTTACGGGGAGCGCTCGGCCACGGTAAAAGACGCGGCCGGGAACTCCTGGTACATCGCCACACGCACAAGCGGGGATTACAGGTGGGAGGGAGCACCCACGCTGCAACCCTATCTGCATCCGCTGCGCGCCGAGCCCGTGATCAATTTCTTGAAGCGAGCCTTCGGAGCCGAGGACCTTGGCCGACATGCGACGCCGGACGGCGTGATCCACCACGTCACCCTGAAAATCGGCAATGCACACATGGAGATGGGCGAAGCCCACGGTGCGTACCAACCCATGCCGACCATGTTCTATCTCTACGTGGAAGACTGCGACGCGTTGTACAAACGCGCTCTGAGCGCTGGCGCGACATCGATCTCGGAGCCGCGGGACCAGCCTTATGGTGATCGCAGCGGTGGCGTGATCGACCCCTTCGGCAACAAGTGGTACATCGCGACACATATCAAAGACATGTAGGCGTCCAAGCGCCCGCGGGTACGATGTGGCGCGGGCGCCCTCGCCCGCGTGCTTTCGGAACACGCAAAGCACGTAGGGGCGGGCGCCCTCGTCCGCCCAGTCGAGCGCAGCTCGACGGTGTTTCGCCGGAAAGCATAAGCGGAGCTGCGCTCCGCCGGACAGCCGGGGGCGGCTGTCCCCACGTCCTTCGTGGTGATCCATGCACGAGCGGGACGCTCGCGCCTACATTAGTTTGGCGTACTCTGCTTTGGCTTCTTTCAGGATGGGGACATCCGGGTCGGCATCTTTCCACAGCGCGAAGAAATCCTGGTAGGCGGTGCGAGCTCCGGCGTTGTCGCCGGAGAGGGCTCGGGCGCGGCCCAGCTGGAGGCGGGCCAGGGTGCACTCCGGCGCAGTCTGGCAGATTCCACGATGGTCAATGATTTTCTGAAACTCGGCCGCTGCTTCCGGCCCTAGCCGCGCCTTGAGGTAAGCCGTTCCACGAACGTAATTGGGCCATGCCCGCGCGGCCCAGCCGAATTCGTAAGGCGAAACCACCTTGAGCGATTCGATCGCCTTGGCTGGATTGCCACTGTTGATCTCGACCTCGGCTCGAATCATAGGCAGATAAATGTTGTTAATGTAGGTGTGAGTGGGATTGTTCTTGCCGAGTTCATCCGCGATCACAGTCGCTCCAGAAACGTCACCCGCCAAAGCCAGCACGATGCCGGATAACACCAGAGTCGGACGGTTGCGGCTCACGGCCATTGCCGCCATCGCCTGGCCGCGGGCCTCGGCGGTGTTCCCCATCAGTGCTTCCGTCCAGGCATGCAGAACCGTGGTCCGGGCGACGATTTCATCGACCTTTCCCCGGCGCGCCACTTCCACTGCCTGGCTGTAGATCTCTCTCGCCTGGCGCAGCTTGCCGGCGGAAGCCTGCGCATCGGCAACCGCCTGCAGCATGTCGTATTCGTCCGGCTTGCCTTTGGCCCAGTCCACCTGGCGCTGCATGGCTGCCGTGTCGCCTTCAAAAAAAGCGATGACGTACAAATCCGCATGGTCGAGGACCGAGTCGAGGTGGGCAGCTACTTGCTTCTCTCGCACCGCCTTGGCTTCGGCAAAACGGTTCAGTGCAAAATAGTCCCCGCCCACGTTTTGGAAGCTTAGAGCCTCATTAGGGGCAAGGCGCATGGTCTCCTGGGCCTCCACCAGGGCTTGATCTAACTTACCCACGGCCGCATAACTGGAGGCCAGATTATTGGTTGGAATCGAGTCTCGGGGATAGGTCCGCTTCCACAACTGATAGGCCTCGATCGCCTTGTCCGCTTCCCCGGTGACGATGTCGTAGTAGTGCGTCGAAATATAAAGTTTCTCGGGTTCGCTGGTACGCTCCCGGCGCTCGAAGGCCTGCTTAGTATTTTGTATGGCCAAGTCAACCTGTCCGCTGTTGGCGTAGGACTGACCCACGCGGGCATAGGCCACGGCGAAGTTAGGGTCAAGTTCGATGGCACGTTTATAAAATGGAATGGCACCCAGCTCACTTCCCTTGGCCCGCTCCCCTTCACCCAGACTGAACGCCTTGAGGGCGTCCAGTGAGGAAGTCGTGGCCTCCTCCACCGGAGCGTCGAATTTCTGCACCGAAGCCAGCGACTCTCCCAGCTTGCCGCGCAAGCTGGAGGCCGCCTTGCCCACTGCTGCCAGGACTTGCTCTTTCTTGTCGGCCGGCACCTGTTCGTGCGCCAGGCTGTCACCGGTCTGGCAGTTCACTGCGTTCACATCCACCACGTACTGGGTTCCGATGCTGCTGATGGCTCCATTCAGGACAGCCTTGATCCCCTCCCGCTGGCAGACATCGCGCGCCAGGTCGGGAGTGAGACGTTCGTCGGGTGAGCGTCCCATAAACTTCAGCGTATCGCGCACCCGCTCCTGCGGAAACACATTCAGGTAAGGCGACTGCTCGAGTTGCACAGCCAACGCCTGCTTGAGAGTTCCATCGAAGACCGCATCGCCGGTGGTGTTGACGAAATCGGTCAGCAGGATGGAATCTTTTTCCGTCAGAGCGCGCGCGCCGCGCGTGTAGAGAAAACCGCCGATGCCGATTGCGACCGCCATCAGCGCAGACGCCGCGATGTACCACCGCTTGCGGCTTGCCGGCGCTTGAACTGCCGCCGAAGCAGAGGAAGGTCCCGAGATCGCGGACACGGGTTGCACCGCCGGAGCCGACGGTGGCGGCACTGCACTGGCCGAGGGTTCCGAAGGGTTCGATCCCGTCGGAGTTGACACGCTCACCGAGGAACTCTTCCCCGAATCAATCTCGCGCTTCAGCCGCTTCAGGTCGCCGCGCATCTCGGACGCCACCTGGTAGCGCAGGTCGCGGTCCTTCTCCAGGGCTTTGTTGATGATGCGTTCCAGTTCAGCCGGCAAATTGGGATTCAGGCGCACCGGCGCGGTAGGGGCCCGGTTCAGAATCGCGTCAAAAATTACCGCCGAAGTGTTGCCGGTGAAAGGCTGCCGCCCGGTGGACATTTCGTAGAGCACAGCGCCAAAGGAAAACAGGTCAGTGCGGGCGTCGAGTTCCTCGCCCCGCGCCTGCTCTGGCGACATGTAAGCAACCGTACCCACGGTGCTGCCGGGACTGGTGAGGTTCGCCGCGTCAACGGCCGCAGTCGCGAACGATGCGCCCACGGGCTCCAGTTCAGGCATCGGCCGCCCAGCCACCTTCGCCAGACCGAAATCTAGAATCTTGGCCTGCCCGCGCTTGGTAAGAAACAAATTCGCCGGCTTCAGATCGCGATGGACGATGCCCGCCGTGTGCGCCACATCCAGCGCATCGGCTATCTGCACCCCGAAGTCCACCAACTGCTCGACCGACAAGGGCTTGCCTTCGATGCGATACTTCAGCGTCGTCCCATCGAGATATTCCATGACGATGTACTGGCGCTCGTCGTCTTCGCCGATATCGTAGATGGTGCAGATATTGGGATGATTGAGCGCCGACGCCGCCCGCGCTTCGCGCCGGAATCGCTCCAGGGCCTGCGGGTCCCGCGCCAGTTCCTCGGGGAGGAATTTCAAGGCTACGCGGCGGCCCAGGCGCAAATCTTCCGCCTCGTAAACCACGCCCATGCCGCCGCCGCCCAGCTTTTGCGATATGCGGTAGTGTGAGATGGTTTGGCCGATCATAAGAGGTAGGTCGGCCATGTTAGGCCGGGACCTTCAGCAAGTCAATTTAGCCAGCGTTGATGTGGCGCGGGCGCCCCCGCCCGCGGCTCTTGACTCTAGCCTTCGGCATTTCAAAAAGTGGGGCCGGTCCCCTGCGATCGTCGGAAAGCAAATCGCAACCAGACTACTTCTCAAGAGTCATCGCCTATGCCGCTGTCCGGCCGCTCGCGGGCGAGGGCGCCCGCGCCACACGAACTTACTGTCCGTGGTGCAGATGCGCCTTGATCCACTCCACCACGCCCCTGGGGTGCAATGGCTCAGGATGGCTTCCGTACCACAGCACCAATCCGCCGACAGCCAGCAGCATCAGCATCACCGCATTCAGCACCCAGCGCCGGCGATGTCCGGACTGAGTTCGAGCCGCGGGCAGGTTTGGAGCTTCCAATGCGACTGCCGGAGCGGGGGCCGGCGCCGCAGCCGGCACCGCTTGCCGCGCCCTGAGGCTGGCCAGTACCAACAGCGCATTGGTCGTCAGGATGACTGCGAATGCCAGTCCTGGGACGAACGCGAGCTGGCTTCCCCGCTCCCGCAGCACTGCGATGGCCAGGACCACCGTGATCAGTCCTCTGGGCATGACCCAGAAGATCAGCTCCCGGCTGCGCGCTTCAATTCCTCGCCAGGCCCAGCGGCTGGATTGAATGGCCAGCCAGCGCGCCAAGAACAAGGACCCCAACGTCCACACCATCAGCAGGGGATGCTCACGAAAAACTCCGAGCTGCGCCACCGCGCCGATCAGCACAAAGAAAAAACTGCGCACCAGGAATGCAAGTTCGGAGTGAAATGTCAGCAAAGCATGCTGCGACTCGGCCATTCGCATGACCGGCAGGCTCAGCCCCAGGCCGGGATCCAGGCCGGGAAAGTTGGCCAGAGTCAGGCCAAAGCCCAGCACGGCGATCAAGCCGTTGGCTCCGAGCGCTTCCATCCCCGCATACAGGACAAGAACAACCGAGAAAGTAAGCACCTGCCAAAAACGCTGCTCGGAGAGCACGTGCAACAGGCGCGACCACAGAACGCCCCCGGGGATGGCGAACAGCAACGCGATCCCGACTTGATTCCATAAGCCGTGTACCAGCCCTTGTGCGACGGCCCCGCCTTGGCTGCGCACGCCCAGAAGCAGTCCCACCGTGAGCACCGCCAGCACATCTCCCCAGGCCGCTTCGAGCATAAGGGTCACTCGAACCGGTTCCTCCGCACGCAGTTGCTGTAACACTGGCAGCACCACAGTGCTGCTGGTGCAGCCCAGTACAGCCCCGACGAGCAGCCCGTCAGTCCACGATAATCCAAGACGATTGACTACGGTCACGGCGACCAGCGCCATACTGAAGATGTAGGCCAGGGTGGCCAGCAGGAAACTTCCGGGAAAATGCTTCAAGGTATTGCGAAGATTGAGCTCCAGTCCGCCTTCGAAGAGAACGAGAATGATGGCCAGCGTTCCCAGCAGATTGGTGGTCTGGGCCAGCGTGCCGGGCTGCACCAGGCCCAGGACGGGTCCGAGCAGAACACCCAGCATCATCAGCACCAGCACATCCGGGATTCGGGTCAGTCCAGAAACGCGGTTGGCCAAAAAGGCCACTACCAGCAGACCGCCGACCAATCCCAGAATTAAGGCTGCGGACATTCCCTGCTCCATTGTCCTAAGAAAATACCGGCCTCTTTTTTGATCGTGAATCCAGAGACCGAACCTGCCCGGGACATCTTATCGCGTGCTACTCTCAGTCCTCCGGACGAAAGACGAAAGAATCTAGCGTGGCCTCTGTCGAACAACTCGTGCCCGTCGGCTTTAGCCTGGCGGCAGCGCTGTGCTGGGGAACCAGCGATTTCAGCGGCGGGTACGCTTCCCGGCGCTCCGATTCCTTTCTGGTGACGGCCCTCTCTCACGCCGGCGGCTTCGTACTCATGCTGGCCCTCGCGCTGCTCATGCGCCCAGATCTTCCTTCGCGTTCGAGCCAACTCTGGGCCGCCGCTGCCGGAGCCCTGGGCGGGGTGGCTCTTCTTTTGTTTTATCGGGCTCTCTCGCAGGGCATGGGACTGGCCGCCCCCGTGGCTGCCGTTCTCGGCGCCGCTATCCCAGCCGCTTTCACCATGATTGCGCACGGACCGCCGGGCAAACTTGGCCTCGCCGGTTTTCTGCTGGCTGGGCTTGGTATTTGGCTGATCTCGCGGCCCGACGGCTCAGGCAACGCTGGTGGCGTTTTCCTCTCCGCCCTGGCCGGAATCGGATTTGCCGGGTTCTTCCTCTGCATCAGCCGCACCGGCGACAGTTCTCCGTTATGGTCGGCCGTGTTTTCACGCGTGGCTTCCTTGCTCCTGGTGGGCACCATCGCGCTGTCCCGCCGGCGCAAGGGTCCATTGCTCCGCAGGGATGCCCCCATCGCGATCTTTGCTGGGTGTCTGGACGTTACCGGCACCGCGCTTTTTATTCGGGCCAATCAGTCGGGAAGACTGGATTCGGTGGTGGTCTTGTCCTCGCTTTATCCTGCACTGACCGTCCTGCTGGCGCGGTTCTTTCTAAAAGAACAATTCACCGGCTGGAAAACTGTCGGCATCCTCGCTGCCGTGGCCGCAGTGCCGCTGATCGCGCTGCAGTAAGTACACGTGGGGACAGCCGCCCTTGGCTGTCCAGTCGGACGAAGCTCGACAGTCGTGGGCGGGCAGGATTGCCGAGGAGAGTCTTGCGAACCAGCAGCGGAGCTTCGCTCCGCCGGACGGTCGAGGACGGCTGTCCCCACGTGGGCTGTTATAATCAACAATTGCGCTCATGCCTACGAAGCGTCTGATTCGCTCCACCACAGTCCTTTCGGTCCGCCGCAACGGCAACGTCGTCATGGCCGGCGACGGCCAAGTCACGCTCGGTGAAGGGGTCATCAAGCACTCCGCCAAGAAGATCCGCCGGCTCTATCAGGACAAGATACTGGCCGGGTTTGCCGGGTCGACCGCCGACGCTTTTACCCTTTTCAGCCGCTTTGAATCGAAGCTGGAGCAGTATCACGGCAACCTGGGACGGGGCGCCGTTGAACTGGCCAAGGACTGGCGCACGGACAAATTTCTGCGCCATCTCGAAGCCCTGTTGCTGGTCTCGGATAAAGACCAGACTTTCCTGCTGAGCGGCCAGGGCGATGTGATCGAGCCTGACGGCGGCATTGCCGCGATTGGAAGCGGTGGCCCTTACGCCCAGGCAGCGGCGCAGGCCCTGGCCGAGCATACCCAGTTGTCGGCCCGCCAGATCGCCGAAGAAGCAATGAAGATTGCCGGCAAAATGTGCATCTATACTAATGACCAGGTAACGATTGAGGAACTCTAGGTCGTTGGCCTTTGGTCGTTGGCCAAGAAGCTCGAACTCGACGATCAATGTGGACAGCCAACGGCCAACGACCAACGACTGACTTATGGCTATCTACTTACCCGCTGCCGCTGAAGAAGAACAGATCGCCCTCGACGAACTCACTCCGCGTGAAATTGTCGCCGAACTGGACAAGCATGTTGTCGGTCAGAAGGACGCCAAACGCGCCGTCGCCATCGCCCTGCGCAATCGCATGCGCCGCCAGAAATTAACTCCCGACCTGGCGGAAGAGGTCATTCCCAAAAACATCATCATGATCGGCCCCACCGGCGTGGGCAAGACCGAAATTGCCCGCCGTCTGGCCAAGCTTGCCAACTCGCCATTTCTGAAAGTGGAAGCCTCGAAATTTACCGAAGTCGGCTACGTGGGACGCGACGTCGAGTCCATGATTCGCGACCTGGTCGAGATTGCCATCGAGATGGTCCGCGAAGAAAAACTGGAAGACGTCTCCGACAAAGCCGAACTCAATGCGGAAGAGCGCCTGTTGGATATCCTGCTTCCGCCACCTCCTCCCCGCCCCGCGGAGGCGCCCACGGGTGGAATGGTGCTCGAAGGGACAACTGCTTCTTCTGGCCATGAGTCGCAAGGCCGCACTCGAGAGAAACTTCGCCAGCAGCTGCGCGAAGGCAAGCTCGACGAGCGCACCGTCGAAATCGATGTGCGCGAACGCAATTTCCCATCCTTTGAGATCATCTCCAACCAGGGCGTGGAGGAGATGGACGTCAACATCAAGGACATGCTGCCCAACATCTTCGGCCAGCGCACCAAGAAGCGGAAGATGAAGGTGAACGAAGCCTTCGAGTACCTGATCCAGGAAGAGGAACAGCGCCTGATTGACATGGACCAGGTAACCCGCATGGCTATCGATCGGGTGGAAGATTCGGGCATCATCTTCCTCGACGAGATCGACAAGATCGCCGGACGCGAAAGCGGCCACGGCCCCGACGTATCACGCGAAGGCGTGCAGCGCGACATCCTGCCCATCGTCGAAGGCACCACGGTCAACACGCGCTACGGCATGGTGCGCACCGACCACATCCTGTTTATTGCGGCTGGCGCCTTCCACGTTTCCAAACCCAGTGACCTGATTCCCGAATTGCAGGGCCGCTTCCCCATCCGGGTGGAGCTGCAGTCGCTGACCATGGAAGATTTCATTCGCATCCTGACCGAACCGAAGTCCTCACTGGTGAAGCAGTACGTGGCCCTGATGGAAACCGAAGGCGTAAAGCTGGAATTCACCCGCGAGGCCCAGGAAGAAATCGCGCGCTACGCTTTCCGCGTAAACGAAGGCACGGAAGACATCGGTGCCCGCCGCCTGCACACCATCATGGAACGCGTCCTCGACGAAATCAGCTTCGACGCACCGGACAAGAAAGGCGAGCACATCAAAGTGGACGCCGACTATGTGCGTAAGATGCTGGCCGACATCGTAAAAGACCAGGATTTGTCACGGTACATTCTGTAAGGGCCGAACCACAGAGGACACAAGGGACACGGAGGGCGATTTTCTCTGTGTTCTTTGTGTCCTCTGTGGTTAAGATTGTCGAAACATGAAATCGATCGACCGGCAGAGGATCAAGTCCCTCATGCAGCGCGAGCAGCAGCGCTTCGTGAACGAGCGCCCCAAGTCGAAAGCCCTGTTCGAGCGCGCCGGCAAATCGCTCCTGGGCGGCGTGCCCATGAACTGGATGATCAAGTGGGCCGGCGCTTTTCCGCCCTTTGTTCGCGAGGCCCAGGGCGCGCACTTCTACGATGTGGACGGCCACCGCTACATTGACTTCTGCCTGGGCGATACCGGCGCCATGACTGGACACTCCCCGTTCTCCACGGTAAAAGCTGTGGAAGACCAGATGAAGCGCGGCATCACGTTGATGCTGCCCACGGAAGACGCAATTTTCGTCGCGGAAGAATTGCAGCAGCGCTTCGGCCTGCCCTACTGGCAATTCGCTCTTACCGCCACCGACGCCAATCGTTTCGCCATACGGCTGGCGCGCCAGATCACAAAGCGTGCCAGGATACTGGTTTTCAACTGGTGCTATCACGGCACTGTGGACGAGAGTTTCATCACCTTGAAAAGCGGAGTGGCGCAGTCCCGCCGGGGGAACATCGGACCGCCGGTTGATCCTGCCGTCACCACCAAGGTGGTCGAATTCAACGATCTCCCGGCACTACAGCAGGCCCTGGCTCCGGGCGATGTTGCCTGCGTGCTGGCCGAGCCGGTCATGACCAACGTCGGCATCGTCCATCCTGATCCCGGATACCATAAGGCATTGCGGGAACTCACTCGCAAATCCGGCACCCTACTCATCATCGACGAGACTCACACCATTTGTGCTGGCCCCGGGGGATACACCAGGGCGGAGAATCTCGAACCTGACTTTTTCATCTTCGGCAAAGCTATTGCCGGCGGGGTTCCAGGCGCGGCTTACGGATTTTCCCAGGAAGTCGCGAAGTGTATCTCCGATGGGCAGAACCTGGAAGACTGCGACACCGGCGGAATTGGCGGGACCCTGGCCGGCAACGCCCTCTCCCTCGCTGCCATGCGGGCCACCTTGACCAAAGTGCTGACCAAAGAGGCCTTTCCCCGTATGATCTCGGCGGCCGAGCGTTGGACGGCCGGAGTCGAGAAAGCGATCACGGAATTCGGCCTGCCCTGGCACGTAACTCGCCTCGGCTGCCGCGCCGAGTACCAGTTCTCGCCGACCCGTCCCAGGAACGGCACGCAGGCGCACGACGCCATGGATTTCGAACTGGAGCGCTTCATGCACCTCTATGCTATGAACCGCGGGATCCTGCTCACTCCGTTCCACAACATGGCGCTCATGTCGCCCCAGGCCGATCCGGAAGATGTTGATCACCACACCCGCGTGTTCCGCGAGGCTCTGAAGGAACTAGTAGCATAGCCATCCGCTGCTGTCCGGGAATCCGCACTCCTTCTGGTACCCTGTTGGTTCTCGCGATGAAGCGATCCGGGTGGATTCTGATCTGCGTGCTGGGCAGTGCTGCGCTTGTTTCCTGCGGCGCTCCGGGTGTTCCCATCCCGCCTTCGCTTGAACTGGCCAAGCCGGTCAGCGATCTGCGCGTGGCGCGCAAGGGCGATAAGGTTTACCTGGCCTGGACCGTACCCTCAAGAACGGTTGACCGCCAGTCCCTGCGCCATCCGGGTGCAACCCTCATTTGCCGCAGCCTGAGAGTCCCTGTGGCCAATTGCAAGAATCCGATGGCAGAAGTTCCGGCTAGCCAGTTTCCGTTGCCTGGTTCCGGATCAAACCGGAAAATTGAAGCCAGCTACACCGACATCTTGTCGGAACAATTGCAAAAAGAGGACCCCACCGCGGAGATTACCTATGCAGTGTCAGCCCAGAACGAAAGCGGCCGCAGCGCCGGAATTTCCAACCAGGTGCAGGTTCCATCCGTGCTCACGCTACCCCCGCCGGATCATTTCCGCGCCGAAGTGAAGAGCGATGGCGTGCTGCTCTCCTGGGATTGTCCGCCTGCGCCGGCCGCGTCGGACGTGATCACTCACAAAATGCGCATCTATCGCCGCGAGCAGGGAAAGCAGACCGATACTAGAGTCAGCGATGCCAGCTTCGCAGGCTGTTCCCAAACTCAACCGGTCAACCCGTTACCCGAATTTCTTGATCAGACCTTCGAGTGGGAAAAACATTACGACTACCGCGCCACGGTGGTGACTGTTGTTTCCGAACCGGGCAAGCCCGAGGTCGAAGTTGAAGGCGATGACACTCCGGTAGTCCAGGTCTTCGCCCACGACGCCTTTCCTCCGACCGTGCCCACCGGACTGCAGGCTGTTTTCTCGGGAGTTGGTCAGGCGCCATTCGTCGATCTGGTCTGGTCACCAGACACCGAAGCTGACCTTGCGGGTTACAACGTCTTCCGCCACGAGGAAGGAGGACAGCCGGCAAAGCTGAATTCCGAACCGGTGAAGACCCCAGCCTTCCGCGATTCGAACGTGCAATCGGGAAAGAAGTATTCTTATTCGGTCTCCGCAGTGGACGAACGCAACAACGAAAGTGCGAGGTCAGAAGAGGCGAGCGAGCAGGTACCATAGAAGCTGTCAGCTTTCAGTCCGTCAGCTATCAGCTATAGCTCTGACAACAAGTCAGTGCCGGGTCTTGCTGTGAAGTGCTTCGATCTTGTTTTGGCTGACGTCTGGTAGCTGTTTCCGAGGTCTTAATGAAATATTGCCGTTTTCAGATGAACGACCAGCCTCACTACGGACTCGTGGAATCCGTCGCAGGCCTGCAACAGATTACGAGGCTTTTTCTGAGCTCTCCTCAAGATGCGGGTGGAGACCTGGAAGACGTTCCCACCCGGCGCATGGACCACATTGCCCTGGTGGAAGCCAGGTTGTTGCCGCCCGTCTGTCCGTCGAAGATTGTTTGTGTCGGGCGCAACTATCGCGAGCACGCCGCCGAACTGGGCAACGAAGTTCCTGCCGAGCCCCTGATCTTCCTGAAGCCGCCCTCTTCGTTGCTGGCGCCGGGCGCTCAGGTGCGCCGGCCCCAGATCGCGGAGCGGGTGGACTACGAAGGCGAACTCGGCGTGGTGATCGGCAAACAATGCCACCAACTGGCGGCGGATGAAGATGTTCGTCCCTACATTCTGGGCTACACCTGCGTGAACGACGTTACCGCGCGCGACCTGCAGAAGAAAGATGGCCAATGGACCCGCGCCAAGGGCTTCGACACCTTCTGCCCGGTTGGGCCGCTGGTCACCAACGAAATCGATCCCTGGGCGGGGATCGGTGTGGAAACCCGAGTCAACGGCGCGGTCCGTCAGCAGGGCAACACGCGGGACTTTATCTTCCCTCTCGATGTCATAGTCCGGTACATCTCCCAGGTCATGACCCTGCTGCCCGGAGACCTGATTCCCACCGGAACACCCCAGGGTGTCGGCCCGGTAGTCGCGGGGGAAACCATGGAAGTGACGGTGGAAGGGATAGGAACCCTGCGCAATCCCGTAGTCTGAATGTAGGCGCGAGCGTCCACGCTCGTGCAGGACGCGACCAGCAGCCGCGCGAGCTTTGCACCAGCGGGGCGCTCGCGCCTACTTCGAGACTTCCCCGATTTACTGTCAGGCCGTATTCTGTTGCAGGAACTGCTGCGCTGCGGGCCGTCTCCGGCCAACAAATCATGATCCCATTTCGCCTTTATCTTTTTATTCTGGTGGGCATTGCCGTACTTGGCCTTGCCTACCTACTGCTTCGCCGCAAGCCCAAGACCGCCGATGACCTGGAGCGGGAACGGCGCGCCTGGCTCGACCGTATTGGCCGCATTACCGACGGCACCGTGATCGATGTTCAGGAAATGCCGGGCACCCGTGAGCGCCCTTCCACCTTCCTGATCTACCAGTACGACGTCGCTGGAGTATCTTACGAAGCCTCTCAGGACGTAACCTATCTGCGCCAGTTCATCAATCTTCATTCCTGCCGCCTCGGCCTTCCCACCTCCGTCCGCTTCGACCCGCACAATCCCGGAAACTCCT
The DNA here is from genome assembly GCA_963758435.1 of Terriglobia bacterium. Lineage (GTDB taxonomy): Bacteria > Acidobacteriota > Terriglobia > Terriglobales > Acidobacteriaceae > JAIQFF01. The sequence continues at coordinate 23,543 of CAVWVN010000007.1, forward strand.
TAGTTGTCTCCGAACGCTGGATGGGCCTGAGGCAGTAGTCGCCATCCACGTAGGGGCGGACGCCCTCGTCCGACCAGCCGAGCCAAGCTCTGCCTTGCCAGTTCCCCGGTCGGGCGATGGTCTTCGGTGCAGATCTATTGGTCTTCGGTGACGTTCTCAGGGCAGCGGGGTATTGCTAACGTGCAGGTCAGCCGGAACCAGAAAGGCCGGCCTCACTTACTTTATGGCGAATACCACAAAGTCCACCCCAAAACTCAAGATTCTGTACGCAGAAGGCGATCCTGAACCCCTTGCTGCACAAGCGGTTACGATCGAGAAGGCGGGTCACCAAGTGGCCCAGGCGGAGGGCCGCCAGCAGGTGCTGGATGCTCTCAAACAGGGAGTGTTCGATCTGGTCATTCTCGGCCCCACCTTGACCAAGAATGACAGGCACCACCTGGCCTACATGGTCAAAAAGGCTAAATCAGGCGCGCGTGTGCTGGTAATGCACACCGACGGAGAGGGGCATCCCGCAGTTGACGCCACCCTGGAAACCGGCCGAAGCATCAACGCCCTGCTGGAGAAGATCGTGTCGATGTATCCTCAGGCGGCAGGCGCAGCCTCCGGCAGATGAGCCTTCTTTGAGTGGTCTGTGTTGTGTGGCGCGGGCTCTTCGCCCGCGACGCTGGTAAGTATCCAGAATGTGATGAAGGCGGCCTCAAGCCGCCTTTTTCATTTTGAGACTCCATCGGGCATGCGCCTCGCCACGAATCTCGCTAGTAAACAGGTGGGAAGAAATAGAAGCCAATCGCTGACTGACGGCCTATATCTGAATCCAGTCTAGCGAAAGTGGAAATCTAACCCTGGCCCTTTCGTCACTCCTGCAAGAACAGCGATAGATGGAGTCAGGCCCCCACCCGCCGGCATCGCAACTGGCAAGAACCAGCCTCGTTATCGTGGGAAATATGCGCCAAGTAGAAGCTGAATATTCTGAGCGCTGCCCCCAAAATCTTTGGTTTGGACCACAAAAGTGGAGTGGCGGCGGTTAAAATACAAATTCCAAATTATTCTCATTATGAACACTCCCCTACAAGCTAACAAAGAGCCGGAGAAGAAGATTTATGTCTGCCTCAGCGGATTGCCTCTTTCATTCCGCCTGGAATGGCCGTTTCGCAAGTCGACATCCGGAGCGGATTTCTATGTCCTGCACGCCGACATCGCGCTCGAGAACTCGGAAGGGCTGCATGCGCCGGTGTCGGTGAATCTGTCCGCGACCGTTTACGAAGTGATGCCGTCGCTGGAGCCGAAAGACATTGAGGGGCCGGTGATCAATGCCTTGCGCAAGGAGGTAGATCGCCGGCAAATTGAATTTCTGAAGTCGGGCAAGCGCGTACCGGTGCAGTTTTCCAGCCGCTATTACGATTTCAAGCGCAGCAAGTGGGTGTTCGGCAAGGCGACGGACGAGAACATGGCCCTGCTGGTGGCACGCAAAGTTTACTGGCAGACCAAAGTCGCCGGCGGACCGGTCTGGATTGGCGACCCCACGGAGGCGCTGTTCCTGGAAACTTCCCCCGCGCAAATTCTTGAGGTGGCACAGAAACTGCGAAACCAGGAGTTGATGACTCTCCAGGGCGAATGGGCCTCAGCCAATGCGTCGCTCATGGCACAGGCAGAAAGATTTGAGGCAGACATGCGCAGCGCCCTCGCCGAACTGGAGCAGAAGCACGCCTTCGAAAGAGGCTAACCCGAGCAGGTGTGGGTCGGACACTCATGTCCGACGCCTTTGAAGTTGACTTTAGATTTTTAGGTTTCAGTAGGAGTCCACCCTCACTCCGACCGGGTCTAAGACCAAAATCAAGGTCAACATCAAATTAAAGATCAAGATCAGAACCAACTTCAAAGGCGTCGGACAAGAGTGTCCGACCCACACTTTGCTAGTGCTGCTTGCTGATGGTGCCATTCAGAGCCACACCTGAATCGGCTTGCACGATGTAAGCATCGTTTCCCGAAACCAGATAAAAGATCAGGTTGTTGGAGAGGCTGCCGATCGAGCCACCAGTTCGCCCGTTTGCCGAAACCGCGTAGTGTCCCGACAAAATCACGGGCACGGTGATGACACCGGCTGCATTGGTAAATTCATTCAGGGTCAGGCCGCCCGAGCCATCCCACTGCAGCGTGCCTACCCGATCCTTTGCGCCGCCTGCGTCGAATCCGTCCATGACGAAGCCAAATTGCCCGTTCATGGTTGAATTCGAAAATGAGGAGACCTGCTGCAAGTCGAGGCTCCCGTCCTGGACCGTGTTGGGGTCATTCACCAGGAAAAGGCCGCGCGTCGGACTGACCATCCAGACCACCAGGTTCTGGTTGGCGGCGGTAGTGAGGGTGACCAGGGCGCGCCCGCTGACAGCCTGGGTATAGGTCCCCGTGAAACTGACATTGCCGGCAACATTGCCGTCCTGCACCGAGTCGCGCGCGCCCATCGTGATGTTCCCGCCGCTGGCGTTAAAGCGGCCGGCCATATTTACTCCGCCCAGAAAACCGGTGTCGCCCCTGCTGCCGAAGGCGTAGCTGCCGGAGAGCGCGGGTGTGCCGCTTTGGAGTTCGGCACGTCCCAGTCCATTCACCCCGACGGTTTCTGCCATGAAGCGTATGTTGTTGGCGTCCACAATGTAGTAAACGAAGCTGGAGGTTGCTGGGGAACTGTCGGTGAACGTCCCGGTGCCGCGCCCGGTGCTGGCGTCAGGACCGTTGAATGAGCCCGTAAAGGTCAGCGAGCTGAAGGTTCCGCCGCGATTGACGTCTTCGTTTCCATTGCTGGCGACGCCCCCCGCTACCGTGAAAGCCCCCACGCTGGCCACCGATTGGGTCGAATTCAGATCGTGCTCGCGGAAAACAAATGTTCCGCCGGGCGCGGAAGTAATTGCCGTCAAGTCCTGCTTCTCCGCCAGCCCGCCGCCGTTCAAGGCCTGGTCACCTTCCACCAGATAAACTTTGGAAGAACTGACCAGGGTCACCGCCAGGTGGATCGTTCCCAGGGCATTGTTGAAACTCAAACTGCCGGTGCCGTCGTTGCTGATGCTGTAGGAGCCGGTACTGCTGGTGGTGAGGAAGGTGGTGCCTTCGGAGAAATCGTCAGTCGCGCTGGTGATGTTTCCGTTGCCGTCGGCAGTAAACACACCGGCTTCGCGATAAGCTACACCGTTGAGATTCGTGGTGAAATCAAATCCCTCGATCTGATAGACGTACTGCCCATTGAGGCTGGCCTTGGAGAAATTCCCTTTAGGAATGAAACCGGGCACGCCATTACTATTGTTGCCACAAGCGGCACCAAACAGAAGCGAAGTCAGGCCCAGGTACAGATATAAGGTCTTCATGATAAATATGCAGAATAAGCCGCACTACTCCTTGACCACGGTGATAGGGTCCGACCCTTTCATCTCTAACACAACTATCTGGCAAAAGTTGTCACTAGCAGGTAACGACTATCCTTCTGCAACCTCGGCCTGTTCTGCTATCGCCGAGGCGGCCTTTCTTTCTTTACTCTTGCGCACCAGCCAGGCCACGACGCGATACCCCAGCAGCAGAGACAGAAAGAAAGCATACTGCTCTGGCTTGCTGACATCGGCTTTCACCAGCCACCAATAGTGAATTACGCCCGCGATCGCACTGACGTAGATCAGCCGGTGCAAGGCCTGCCAGCGCTTCCCGCCGAGACGGCGTATCCAGCCCCGGGTTGAAGTGAGGGCCAGCGGAATCAGCAGGACGAATCCAGTGAAACCGACTGTGATGAAGCGGCGCTTGGCCACGTCAGCCCACATCTCGTGCAGATCAAAAAATTTATCCAGCCAGATGTAGGTTATGAAGTGCAGCACCGCGTAGAAGAAAGCAAAGAGCCCAAACATGCGGCGATAGCGGATCAGCCATAGCTGGCCGGTCAGCTTGCGCAGGGGTGTGACCGAGAGCGTTACCAGCAGGAAGATCAGGATCCAGTCGCCGGTGGAATGGGTAATGACTTCGATGGGATTGGCCCCCAGCAGGCCCATGTAGGCTTTCCACCCCAGCCGCGCCAGCGGCCCGAGACAGGCGAGAAATACGAAGGGCTTAAACCAACGGACCATAGGTTCTTCATCACATCTAGAAATTCTTCTTCAAATCCATGCCCGAGTAGAGCGAGGCCACCTGGTCGTAGCCGTTGAACATCAGAGTCGGCCGCTTCCGGAATTCTCCCAAGCGGCGTTCCGTGGCCTGACTCCAGCGCGGATGGTCCACAAGCGGGTTCACATTGGAATAGAACCCGTATTCCCTTGGCGCGGATATGTGCCAGGTGTTGTCGGGCTGGCTGTCAACAAAACGGATGCGCACGATGGCCTTGATGCTCTTGAAACCGTACTTCCAGGGTATGACCATGCGCAGCGGCGCGCCATCCTGGTTGGGCAGCACTTCGCCGTACATGCCAAAACACAGCAGGGCCAGCGGGTGCATGGCCTCGTCCATCCTCAGGCCTTCGAGATAAGGCCATTCCAGCACTTGGTTGCGCTGGCCCGGCATCTGCCGCAGATCGAAGAGCGTGGTGAACTCCACAAACTTCGCCCTGGGCAACGGGTCGGCTCGCTTGATCAATTCGCTCAGCGAGAAACCAACCCATGGCACTACGATCGACCATCCTTCCACGCATCGATGGCGATAAATGCGCTCTTCCGGCGCGGCCATCTTGATGATCGTGTCCACATCGAGCACTTGCTTCTTCTTGACATGGCCGTCGATGGTGACCGTCCACGGGTGCGTCTTTAGATTCTTGGCCAGGCCGGCTGGCTCATACTTGTCGGTCGAGAATTCGTAATAGTTGTTGTAGTTGGTAACGTCCTTGTAGGGCGTAATGGCTTCGGTGGTTGAGAAGGGACTTTTCTGAAGGCCGTCAATCTTGGTGTTGGCGTGCGCCACCGACGATGGCGAAGTCATCTCGTGCAACCCTACTCCTGCCGCCAGCGCCGCCGCGCCCGCCAGAGCAGTGCCCGCCAGAAACTTCCGCCGGTTCAGGTAGAGGCTCTTTGGCGTAATCTCGGATGATGGGATGTCGTCTGCTTTCTTGATCAACATGAGGGGAAGCTCCCTGAACGGGTACGCACCAACCACGGCGCCGGATTACTGCCTTCTATTCTCTGTTAAATAGGACGCATTTGGCGGGGAAAAGTTGCATCGCGGGACCCCGATCCGACAAACCAAAGTCCATTGATTCGAGGCGACTTATTCCTGTGCCGCTCAACCGGGCGGACGAGGGCATCCGCCCCTACGTAGTCTGCGCTTTCTTGAAGTGTTCCCATCCTTGGGGCAGGAGCTCCTGCCTCACACCCTTTTTGTTCCGCAAGAAAATCGTCTTGCCTCGCGTAACCAAGCCAATCTTACGGAGCGCAACTCCCGCGATGCGCGGTGGAACCTTCTTTTCCGCTGGCGCCGTAAACAGCAGCTCGTAGTCTTCTCCGCCGTGGAGCGCAAAGCAGAGATCTACTCTTCGGGCTGTTTTTCCCACCCTGGCAAGCGGAATGGCGTCAGTTTCGATCTCGGCCCCGACACCGCTTTCCTCGCAGATATGGCTGAGATCGGTGGAAAGTCCATCGCTGAGGTCGATCATGGCGGCAGCCAAGCTCTTTTCGCGGAGAAATAGTCCGACCGCGACTCGAGGCGTGGGATAAAAGTGCCTGCCATGGTCCAGCGGCCGGAGTTTCTTCCCTCTGGAAAGTAGATCCAGCGCCGCCGACGAAGCGCCGAGCTCGCCGGTTACATAGATCTGGTCACCTGGACGCGCCCCCGAACGCAGCACCGCCTTACCCTTTGGCACCGAGCCCAGAACAACGATGTCGGCCAGAATCCCGCCGGGAGACTCGGCGGTGTCTCCACCGGCCAAGGGAACTTCGAACTCCTCTGCCAGTTTCAGTAGACCGTTGAGGAACCCGTCCACCCAGCTCTGTGGCAAGCTGCGCGGCAGGGCGAGCGAGAGAAACATCGCCAGTGGCCGCCCTCCCATGGCCGCAATGTCACTGAGGCCGCGCGCCAGACAACGGTGTCCTACGCTCTCGGCAGGGTGCCAGGCCCGTTTGAAATGGATGTTCTCCAGGCTGAAATCAGTGGTGACCAGGGCTTCATGACCGCGCGGAATAGGGACCACCGCACAGTCGTCCCCGATGCCAACTCCGCCACGGAAGCTGACAGGTCGCTTTGCGGCGTGGTCGCGAATCCGTCGGATCAGCGCTCTCTCCGGCAGGGGCACAGCGCAATCATATTTCATTGTCAAGAATGTGTGGGTCGGACACACCTGTCCGACGATTTTGACTTGAACTTGGCGTCATAAGACTCATTCACCCGACATGATCGATACCGTCCATGATCCCGACCGCCAAGTCAAAGGCGTCGGACAAGAGTGTCCGACCCACGGCACCACCCACGCCCCCCTGGCACAACGGTCACGTTACCCTCCCTCCCAAAGTCACCACCGAGTAACAGGTCCCACCGACCAGTCCTCCATACCCGGCGTTGGTAAGCCCGCCAACGTTGACAGGGGGGAACCTACTTTGTTACCGTTGCGAAGCTGTCCAGACACTTGTGGCTGAACTAAGTGCTGCATTCAGTAGGGATTGCAGACACGAGTTTCGGCCGTCCCGGTTCCGGTAGGGTTCGGGCGCGTAAAACAGCTGGAGTTGCAAGATTCAAAGCTGGCCCGGATTCAGGATGGCAATGGGGCTCTCGTAACCGCGAGCCGCCCGCATTGGGCCGATCCTGATCAACTAACGGAAGGAATAAATTGCAAAAACGCTTCTACATCCTTTTTGTGGCACGCGGTGACGACGGTCAGCTGCGCAAGATCCCCATCCCCGTTCACTACCTGTACGTATTTCTGGTAGGAGCGTCGATTGTGGGTCTGAGCCTGACCGGCATCGCCAGTTCGTACCTCCGCATGCTGCTGAAGGTATCGCATTACAACGAACTCAGGACGGAGCGGGAAGATCTGCGTAACCGTTACTCCCGGCTGGAGCAAGTGGCCAAGGAGCGGGATATTCAGGTAGCCTCGCTGGGTTCTCTGGCCGGCGAAGTTTCTTCGCTATATGGGCTGAAGCCCGATCCCAACCTGGTAACCGCCTCTTCGGAAAACGTTGCCAACGTTCAATTCGCTTCATCCCTGGACCAGCTTTATGCGCTCAAGACGTCCGCGCTGACTGGCGCTACCATGACCGGCCTTTCCCTGGGACTCACACGCAACGTGACTACAGCCGACTGGCTGAGGGCAAATTCAGCACCCAACCTCTGGCCGGTTGAAGGTCCGGTGACCGGCTCCTTTGGCGAGCGTATCGATCCGTTTAACGGAGAAGGCGCATTCCATAGCGGGATCGATATCGGATCGACTGACGGGCAGCCCGTCGTGGCCCCGGCCGATGGGGTAGTCACCTTTGCCGACTTCCTGGGTGGCTACGGACGCGCCATCATGATCGACCACGGCCACGGCATCACTACCCGCTATGGCCACCTGGCAAACTTTGCCGTCATGCCCGGTCAACGCGTCCATCGCGGCGACACCATCGGGTTCGTAGGGGAGAGCGGCCGCAGCACCGGTCCCCACCTCCACTATGAAGTCCGCATCAATGACACTCCGGTAAATCCCCACAAATATCTGCGGCTCACGGTCGCGAATGTGGGCGGATTCTCAGCCGGAAGTTAAGTTTTCCTCAAACAAAACGACTGTTTCCGGTTTCTAGTTTGCTGGATCCGTACCTAAGCGGGGGGCGGCCCATTCACTGCAGCCGGAAGCGTTCGTTCATCAGCCGCTGTAGTCGAGGACGGTAGAGGAGGTCGTAGGCCAGTTCCTTGTCGGGGAACATGGCCAGTGCGGCTCGCTTGGCGCCGGCTACCAATTCGGAGGCTTCTTCCACGGTCAGATTGCCGTCCTGGCTGATGACCGACATGACCATGCTCATCATGAGCTGCAGTCGCCGGATGTTTCTGGCTTCCTGCTCCTTCTCGGTCAGGTGCGCGGACAGTTCAGCCCGCTTCCGTGTACTCATTACTCCCCCAGGTTAAAAACCCATCACTGCGCCGGCACTGGACTTCCGGCGTTCTTTCGATGCGCCGCCGCAACTGGGCGATTCGCTCCCATCCTTACTATTCTGTCGGCATTCGGAAGCGAACGCAACATCTCCGGAGTGCAGGCCTTCGGTTACTCACGCTTACCGGGTTACAATCACAGTGCTGCCAGACAGCCGGAAGACCGAAGCGGGCTGATCTATATATATGATCCGTGCCGCCGGCCGCCCGATCGGAGGAGCTATGAACCAACGTCCTGCGGTGCGCCCCAATCCCAATGAAAAGCTGGTGCGGGTGTTTGACACGGAACAGGAGTCCGAGGCCATGGTCGTGCACGGCCTGCTGGAGTCCACCGGGATCGATTCCGATATCACTTCGCTGGACGCCCAGCAGGACATTCTCCCCGGAGTCGGGGGCACCATTATTCTGGTGCGGCAAGAGGATGCCGAACAGGCGCGGCGCGTGATTGAGGAATATCGCCAGCCACCGGGCAGCAGCGATGAAACCGCGGAAATCGATATCAGTGGACTTCCGCCCGAGGAAGACCAGGGATAACGGTGGTGCCGTCCAGATAGAACGTGACCGCGCCGTCGAGATCGGTGCGGTAGGTCATCACGCCGGCCTCGCCCAGCCGGGCCAGGACTTCTCCCCGCGGGTGACCATAAGTATTCCGCGCCCCCACGGAAATCGCCGCGAATCGAGGATGCACCCGGTCTAAGAGCAGCGGGTTGGTGGAGGTTGCGCTGATGTGATGCGCCACCTTGAGCAGATCGGCCTCCGGGTGCTCTTCTGCGACTTGCTGTTCTGAACGTTTCTCCGCGTCGCCTTCCAGCAGCGCGGATGTTTTTTTGTAAACCAGTTTCATCACCAGGGATTCATCGTTGCGCCGCGCCGCCAGGTCCTGCGCCGCGGGAGCGAGGATTCGCACCTCCGCCCCGCCAAAGTCGAACTCATCGCCTGCCTGACGCTGGACGACGCGCACCCCCAGTTCCTGCGCCTGCCGCAGCAGGGCTTTCATCTCCGGATCCGACGGGTCGCTCACCCACAACTCCCATGGACGAAAGTTGGTCAGGATGGCTGCAGCCGTTGACCTCGCTAGGTGCGCCCGTCTGGCGGGCCACGCTGATGCTGGCGGTCTATCTTGGTGCGCGTCTGCTCTACCGCGAGAGGTCGCATAGGTCAGCATGAGCACCACAGTGATAGCGCCCGCTAAAAGATCGCTGATTCGCAACCGCCGCAAAAACCAGAACGTTACCAGGGCGAGGATGCTCACGTTCATCCCCGAAACCACCAGCACGTGGTAAGTGCCCGAGCGCTGGAAGTCAGCGCGCGTGGGGCGGTTGATGAACGCGTCTTCACCAATCACCATGGCGTCCATCAGTGCGGCTTGCCGCGGCGGCCATAGGGCGTGAACTCTATCGATGACGCTGCGATGGACTCGCGCCCGCCAGAATTCAACCCGGCTGCCGGCAAATCCGGGAAGGACTTCCACGCTCGCGGTCTTGGTGGAGGCCAGAGCGACGATCCCGTTTTCTGCCAGGTATCCCCGATAGTCGAACGCCCCAGGATTGCGATAATTGCGCGGAGCAGAAATCCTGGCGGGAAATCGCAGGCGCTCACCGTAGCGGAACAGGCGTGTGGTGCTGGTCTCTGGTCCAGAGTCGTTCTTCAGCTGCGGCTGATAGACATTGATGCGCAAACCGGAAGCGATCACAAAATCTGGTTGCCTCGGGCGACCTGTTCCGTCTCGACCTCCAGCTTCTGCCTGACGCTGCCCGGACCGTCCTCTTGCGGAGTTCCTTCTTTGGTGACGTGCGAAGTAACGACGACTTCGGATCCGTCGGCGAAGCGTAGCAAGCCGGAACCGGCGTCATCTGGGACGCGCACTTGCACTATGAGCGCGCCCAGGAAAAAGAGAGCCCCGAGCCCCAGGATGAACGCCGGCGGACCACGTCGCCGGAAAAGATATCCGCCCGACAAGGCAAAAACAATCCAGGCGGCTACCCACCACAGTGGCGGCCGCCAGGCGTGAACTCCAGTGGCAATTCCCGCAACAAAGAAGAGCGCCGCCCACAGCAATGGCTGCCGCCCGCCCGAGGTCGGGTTGGGTTTTGTAGTCACACGACTCACGTGGGAACAGCCGCCCCCGGCTGTTCAGTCGAGCGCAGCCCGACCTGGTTTGCTGGCGGACGCCTAGCGGAGCCTTGCTCCGCCGGACAGCCGAGGGCGGCTGTCCCCACGTGAGCATCTAGCGGACGAGGTGGAACACGCTTTCCAGGTGGTAGGTCTGAGGAAATAGATCCACCAGGTGCGCTTCCTCCACCCGGTATCCCGATTGGAGGAGGCGCGCCAAGTCACGCGAAAGAGTTGCCGGATCGCACGAAACGTAGCTAAGACGAGGCGCCGACATTTTCACCAATCCCTTAATCACTCTTTCTCCCAGCCCGCTTCGCGGTGGATCTACAACCACCAGCTCGGGGCGTAATTTGCCCACCGCGTTTTCCAGATACAGCTCGGTAGTGGCGCGAACCGCCTTCACGTTCGCGGGCGAATTGTATAGCAGATCGGCATGAGAAGTCGGTGACGACTCAACCGCAATCACCCTTTCAAATTCCCGATTCAGGACTGAAGAGAAAAGCCCAACTCCTGCATAAAGATCAAGCGCAGTGCCCGTAGCGCCGCTGGCACGCTGACCAGCAACAATGTCCAGCAGTTCATCGGTCAAGTGCCGGTTCACTTGGAAGAACGCGCCCGCGCTGACCCGATACGAAGTCAGCTTGGTGGCATATGTAAGGCTGCCCGTGCCCCCGAGTTGCCTGGGCTCGCCCTGGCCTTCCCCTTTTGCCGGCCGGGCCGCGAAGAAAACGACTCTGGAAATTTCCGCTAGCACAGCCCCCAGCTCCGCGGCGAAAGTTTCGCCCGCAGTTTCAGGCAGGCAGTAGACCTCTGCCAGAAGTTGCGAGTCGTCTGCATTGGCAAAGAACTCGATTTCCTGAACCTCCGATGGAACGCTGCCGGCACGCCCCAACCGCCACATCGCAACCAGCGCGCGGTTAATCAAGGGAGAGCTTATCGGGCACTCTGCCACCGGCAGTAATTCATGGGAGTTGAGTTTGTAATATCCCACCGCGAATTCTGGGGCGGTCTGGATTTTGAAGCGGGAACGGTTGCGATAGTTCCATGGTGGAGAAGGATGTACATGCAGCTCGCTGTCCAAGTCCAGCCGGGCAATGCGGCGCAGGTTTTCCCTCAGGATGGCGGTCTTGATTTCCAGTTGATGTTCGTAGTCGGTATGCTGATAGTGGCACCCGCCGCAGCGCTGAAAGTAGGGACATCGCGGATCGATGCGCCGGGGTGAGGTGGCAAGAATTCCGTCCAGTTGAGCGCGCGCGAACCCGGGCTTTTCTTCCCGAAGTGTAGCTTCCACGGTTTCGCCGGGCAGGACAAACGGCACAAACACCGCTTTGCCAGGGCCGCGATCATCGGCGGGAAGTCGCGCCAGGCCGTCTCCGCCATAGACCAATTTCTCGATGTTGAGTCGCAAGCCTCGATTCTACAGGGACGGTGTGAAGTACGAGCGTTCGGAGGCGGGAACCGGTCACAGCGAGGAACTCCAGAAACCGGAAACCGAAACTGGAAGGTGCCCTATCTTCCCTTCAACATCTCCACCACGCGATCAAAGTCCTCGAGGGTCGAGTATTCGATCACGATCTTTCCTTTTCCCTTGCGGTCGCGGATGCGTACACGCATTCCCAGCGCCCGCTCCATTTCGGTTTGGGCCGCGCGCACATTGGGATCGACCCAGCGCGCCCGGTGCGGGGTCTCCTCCTTCACCATGGGGACATTCGTCTGGTCCACCAGTTCTTCGAGTTGTGCCACCGACAGATGTTTGCGCACTGCCTCTTCGGCGACCTTGGCAATCAGTTCGGGATCGAGCAACTGCAACAGCACCCGAGCCTCGCTGAATCCCAGGCGTCCTTCCTGTAGGTGCTGCAGCACCGGAGCGGGCAGCTTCAGCAACCGCATGTAATTCGAAACCGACTCGCGGGAAACTCCAACCCGCTGTCCGATCTGCTCCTGGGTCAATCCGAAGTCACGGCTGAGTTTGGAAAATGCCGCCGCTTGCTCGATGCAATTCAGGTCCTGCCGCTGCAGGTTTTCGACTACCGTCATCTCCGCCGCCTGCTGGTCGGAGACTCGCCGCACGATGGCTGGAATGGTTGTCTTTCCTGCCAGCTTCGACGCCCGGCAGCGGCGTTCACCCAAAATCAGCAAATAACGTCCGTCCGCGCCCGGCCGCACCACCACCGGCTGCACCACGCCGCTGCTCCGGATCGAATTGGCCAACTCCTCTAGCGCCTCTGGGCTGAAGTGATTGCGTGTCTGGTAGGGATTCTCCTCGATCTGCTCTATCGAAATCTGGACCACAGCATCCCGTACTTCGGACATGCCAGGCATGTGGGGCGCGGGCGCCCCGCCCGCAACGGCCAGCGCCGGAGTATTCGCAGGGTTCACGGTCGCAGGCGAAACCACCCGCGGCCCGCCCGGCAGCAACGAATCCAGTCCCCTGCCCAAGGCCCTGCGCTTATCGGGAGCAGCCTTCTCCGTTTCAGGAACCACCTTCTCCGCTGTTGTTGTCATAGTCTCCCTCAAGTCCACCGGTGCTCACGTGGGGACAGCCGCCCTCGGCTGTCCGGCCGAGCCAAGCGCGGCTCGCTCGCAAACTAAATAGATAGATATCGATGTAATATATAGACGGCAATAAATCTATTATGCCGTCTTGTCCATCTCCTGCACCGGTTCGGCCTCTACCGGCAAGTGGTGCGAGATGATCTCCTTGGCCAGGCGGATGTAGCTCTCGGCGCCCTTGGAGCGCGGATCGTACAGCAGCGCCGGCCGTCCGTGGCTGGGCGCCTCCGCCAGCCGGATATTCCGCGGAATGGTGGTCTGGCAGAGTTTATCGCCAAAGAACCGCTTCAGCTCCGCCATGACTTGCTGGGCCAGGTTGGTGCGCTCATCAAGCATGGTCAGGACCACGCCTTCGATGGTGAGCTCAGGATTGAAGCTGCCGCGGATGCGTTCTACGGTGTCCATCAGTTCGCTGATGCCTTCCAGGGCAAAGTACTCGGCTTGCATCGGAATCAGCACCGCGTCGGCAGCGACCAGGGCGTTGAGGGTGAGCAGATCAAGTGCAGGGGGACAGTCGAGCACAATGAACTGATAGCGCTCTCTGAGAGACGAAAGCGCGTCCCGCAGACGAAACTCCCTACGTTCAGTGTCCACCAGTTCGATATTGGCGCCGATCATGTTCTTGTGCGCCGGCACCAGCCACAGTTGTTCGATCTCAGTGGACTGTACCGCCTGTTCTGAACCAGCCGCGCCCATCAGCAAATGATAGGTAGAGATCCGCTCCGGGTCCCTAGCCAGGCCCAGTCCGCTGGTTGCATTCGACTGCGGATCGCAGTCCACGAGCAGGGTGTTAACTTCGGCGGCCGCAAAGGATGCGGCCAGATTGATGGCGGTCGTAGTTTTCCCGACGCCGCCCTTTTGGTTGGCTACCGCAATAATCCGTCCCATTTAGATTTTAGAGAATCCAGAGATGTTCGCAGAATAGGCCGAAGCAATGCGTGATTGCAATGACGTATTTTGGTGCAACACGGCAGCGGTGAGATTGTGTTGATCATGAGCATAGTTGCACGGAGTCCGGTCTGAACTTTCCACAGAGATGTTCCTCGTGGAACACATTCAATAGTTCAACGAGCAATGTTCCACGTGGAACAATCTAGAATCTTAAGTCTCGCTTGAGAATGTGTGGGGCGGGTCTTTGACCCGTCCAGGCCCAGCACAGCTCGGCAAAGGAATACAATCCTTAGGTTGGCCAATGAATTTCTGATGGACGTGATCGCTGCAAATTATCTTCGCCGGCAATTTAATCGGCGCGCATAACTGAGGCATTGTCACAGAGCCATGTTCCACGTGGAACACAAAACCGCTGGATTTAGATCCAATGTGCCAGCAATCAGACCCCGTTGGTCATCCGAGCGCAGCCATATCCAGCCTGCCTATGACAAGTCCGCCATGGCTGATCCCTTCGCGTTTGCTCTGCAGCTTTAGCCGCAGACAACCCTGGCGGAGACCAAACCGCCCATCGTGTGGCCGAGGTGCCAGTCCTACCACAGGTTTCCCACTTATTACTATCTCGGTACGCCTCCAGTTAGAATGCAGATACGTGGCACCGAATGGACCGGGCTGACAGCATATTTACCACTTTAACCATTCTATAGATCTTAAAACAGATGAAATCCCTACGCGCAACTCACTAAAACGCTAGTGTTTATCCACAACACAAAACCTAGTTAGCATCCTGATTCCTTCACCCCGATCAACATGGCACGGTTCGATGAGAGGGGTAAAGTTGCTGGATCTTCCCACTTAAAGCCTTCCAGGAGCTCATAAACTCGATTGATCTGAGGTCTCCCAATCAGGATTGCCAGACTACCGCCATCGCCCACCAGGCTGGCAGCCAGCCGTAGAATCGCCTCAAATTGTTCAACCGCCCGAAATGCCACCACACTTCCCTTGGCCGCGTGGAACGCCTCCGCACGGTCGGCAAATACCTCGACATTTGCCATTTTCAAGCTGCGCACTGCCTCGCGCAGGAATGTGGCTTTCTTCTGGTTCGACTCAATCAGCGTGAGATGAATGGATGGCGCCCATATCTTGATAGGCAGGCCGGGGAAGCCGGCCCCGGAACCAATGTCGATGAGGTGCGCCGTTGTGGCCGCTCCCACTTCAGGCTGGGGGAACAATTGCCTTGCGGCGAAGATGGATTCACCAAAGTGGCGAGTGACGATTTCTTCCGGCTCCCGTATCGCGGTGAGATTGACGCGGGCGTTCCAGTGTAATAATAAATCGATATACGTCGATATAGCTCGCAGCTGAGCGGGCGAGAGTGCTGCAGTAGGTGGGTTACCTGCCATGCTTTCATGGCTCCGGCGGTCGCCGTTCAGAAATGGTTCGAGCAACTCCGCGATGCGAGCTTCATCCATGCGATTGCAGATTGTAGATGGCGGGGAGCAAATCTTAAACCTTGAACGCCGCGCAAGGCTGGGGAGTACCAGTGTTCAGATACCAGTTCCCGGTTCTCAGTTCAGCGAACAACTTTCTCGATCGCTGATCGGAGATCCTCATAGGGCATCACGTCAGGATGATAGAGGGCCACACGGCCTGTCCGGTCAATCAAGACCATGGTCGGCACTGTGCTCACACCGTAGACTTTGAAATTCGCTTTGTTGACGGGGACGGGAGCGGCCTGAAGCGCAGCATAGAACTGCTTCCAGACGCTTTCAATATATGGCAGCTCTTCCTTCGGTTCGGCATCTTCCCCGCGCGCCTTATAACCGTAGAGGGTAGTGGGCGCCAGCAGAATCAGGCCACGCGGGCCGAATTCGGACCGGATTCGGGCAATGATCGGACCCTCCGCCTTGCAGTCCGAGCACCAGTGGGCCCAGAAAAAAAGCAATATCGGCGAGCCCTTGAGTTCAGCCAGAGTCACCGGTTTTGGGCCCAGGTACGGAGTGATGGTCAGAGCAGGCGCAGGCTGTCCCGCAAGCGCCAGAAGGTTAAGGTTCTTTTGCAATCGGTCATGGATGGAGGTGTTGCGGTAAGCTACCAGGTTGTGGCGCAGCAGAGCGACTGCCTGGGCAGGCTCTCCCCGGGTTGCGAGCACCTGAGCCTGGACTTCAATTGCGGCACCGAGCGCAATCGGCAGGTGGGGTTCGGCATCCAGCGGGCGTTTGGCCAGCAACTGCCGTGACAGACTTTCGGTTTGCCGGGCGTAGGTCTGGGCACGGTCCAACTGGTTCGATTGAAGACTGGCCCGGGCCATCCAGGAAAGAGCTTCGACATATTCCGGCGTGGGGCCCTTTTCTCGACGATAGCTCTGCAACTCGGCTTCGGCGGCGGAAGGGTTATTTCGCGCCAGGGCCTGCCGCACATCATCGCTGATGCCGGCAAACGAAGTTGTAGAAAGCACGAGGAGAGCGGCGAGAAGACGAGGGGCCATACCTCAATGATAATAAATGATGAAGCCTGACGACAGGGAAGTCACTACCCCGTGAGCGCCTGCTCCGCCGCCGTCACCGAATCGGCAAAGCGGAAAAACTGCTCTACCCGAGTGACTTTAAGCGCGCTGTGGACCCGATCGTTCACCCCGACCAGGTATAAACTGCGGCCATCCTTCTCGTGGGTGACGTAAGCGCCCACCAGCGCTCCAATCCCAGCCGAATCCACGTAGGGAACGTTGGCGAAATCAAGCAACAGCACCTGGGAGTTGTCGGTACGAACCTTTGATTGAAAATCGAACAGCGTGCTCATGGTCAAGGGCCCGGTCAGCCGGAGAATGCGCTGTCCGTCCTTCGGGCCAGGGACATCTTCTATGACAAGAGGCTCCTGTGGCATCGCAAGATACTAGCCGGGACCAACTCGAAAGTTGTTAAAGGAATGTTAATTTTGATAGAGAGCGGGTCCAGACCGCGAGCCTGGTCGCGCCCCGAGTGACAGCAAAAGAGGGGGGCGCGTCGCACCATAGCCAGTTCGGTTAACATGAATACAGGAGACAGTCATGCCCCTGAAGGTGGGAGACGTAGCCCCGGATTTTGAGTTGCCCGCGGTCGAAGGCGAACGCCATCTGAGCGTTAAACTGAGCGATTTCCGGGGCAAGAAGAACGTAGTAGTGAGCTTCCACCCCCTGGACTGGACGCCGACATGCGCGGCCCAGGTTCCGGCATTCGATGCCGACCGCGATAAATTCGCCGGCCTCGACGCCCAAGTCGTGGACATCAGCGTGGACTCGATTCCCAGCAAGATTGCCTGGCAGAAAAAGGAAATCGGATTGATGCACACGCCCATGTGCGCGGATTTCTATCCTCACGGCAAGGTCTCCGAACAGTTTGGAATCCTGCGCAAGGAGCAACCCTTTCCCGGCATCAGCGAGCGCGCCGTGTTTATCGTGGATAAAAGAGGGAAGATCGCTTTCGCAAAAATATATCCGTTGGATCAAGCGCCGAACAACGAGGAACTGCTGGCCGAGCTCAAGAGGATTGGCATACGGGGCTGACGCGGCAAAAGGGTTTTCACAACAAACGCCGCGAGAAAAACTCCGCTACAGACTGGGCCGGCAATGAATGGTTTCCTTCGTGTGCCCTAGCGTCCTTCATGTTTAGAGTTTTTCTGCCGAGCTCGATACACGACCGTTCCCAGCACCAGCAAACTAAAGATGGAAATCACGCCCAATGATGCCACGCAGTAAATGCACCAAACGCCCAGGAGGTGGGCTTCGATGTGGGCGAGATAAAGGGAAAAGGTGAGCGCTCCCAAGGCCAGCGGCAACAAGGCCAGAAACCAGCGCTTGAGCGCCAGAGCTCCCAGCAACAGATAGCCGGCAATTCCGATAGCCGCCAGGGGCACTCCCCAGAGCACGGCATAGGGACTGTGATTCACGATCCCGCAATCCCACCGCTCGTTGATGCTACAGGGCGAGGTGTCAGTCCGATAGTGTTCGCGCAAGGCGAGCGAGGAAACTGCTACACCCGCCATAGCCAGCAACACCAGAATGAATTTCATCTGCTCTTGTTCTCCCCAATTCCTCCCGTGCATTGGATGCGCTGGGCTGAAGTCCGACGCCTGAGGTCCGACGCCGGCCTCTAAAAACGGAACCTGTATTTCACCTGCACCGAGATCTCAAGCGGGTTTACGTAGTGCGTCCCCCCAAAAGTATTGCTATTGTCCAGCAAATAGCGGTGATTGGACAAATTGAGCCCGGTGAGGCGTACGTCCAGGTTCTCGCCAAACGATTTCCCCAGTGACAAGTCGAAGGTCTCATGCGAAGGCAAGTGCTCCGGTCCTTCACCATCGACAAAACCTGAGCCGTAATTCGCGTTGAAGTCAGCCCAGGCGCGCCACGGCAGCGCGAGATTGACCCCGGTGGAGAGCGTGTGGCGCTGGTCGTGATCGAGAAAGAAATAGCCTTCGTCCGGCGGCTCAAAATCGGTGAGGCCGCCAGTGACTCCGCCGGCACCTTCCGCATACTGATAAGAATAAGCGGCATGGAACTGGGCGCGCCCTGCGATGCGCGGCGAATTCATTGTGCCTTCCCATCCCCGGATGCGGGCGCGATCGATAGTAAGGGGAAAGAAAATGTTGGAATTGCCCAGAATGTCATGGTCGAAAAAGTTCTTGGCGCCGGTGCGGAAGTTGGAGAGATCGAAGGTCCATCCCGCCACCGGGATGGTCAAACCGAATTCGTGCTGCTCATCGCGTTCACCCCGCAATGGCAGGAAACCAAATCCCTGCCGCGCGGCCTGCTCCAGCAGGGGACCGTTTACCGTGAGCAGCGGCGGCGCCTGGTAATAGCGTCCATAGAAACCGCGGAAGACCCAGTTGAGACGGGGCACGCGAATGGCGGCGCCGATTCTCGGATCAACCGCATTTTCGCTCACGGTTGAGCCGAAGTGCGTGAGCCGCACTCCACCGTTGATGGTCAGCCAGTTGGTGAGCTTGTACTGATCTTCCAGAAATAGCGCTTCCACATTTCCCCAAACCATTTCGCGCTGGCTCAGGGGCGGGTTGCTGCCATCGCTGGTGACCACTCCAAAGAACTGGTTGTCGCGCGCCCCAAAGATCTGGAAACCGAGACGGGCAGCATGTTTACCGTGATTCACAGCCAGAGAAACCACGCCGCCCATGTAGTTGGAACCCCGGTTATCTTCGGGAATCACCACGTCGGGATCGGGCTGGCCCACATAATCACCAATGTAGTGGGCCTGGTTGAAGTGATAGAAGGGCGAAACCGTCAGGACGGTAAATGGGCTAACGATATGCAGCCAGGAAAAATTGACCAGATCATCGCGCTCGTTTTCTACATCACGAATACCGAGAGCCTCCTGGTCCGGATCGTTGGGGACCTGGTAGTGATCGCCTCGAGAGGACGCAACCAGGCGAAGCTGGTCCTTCGGAGTCTTGTTAAAGGTCAGGGAAGTGAAGGCGCTGAGCCCAGCCCCCAGGTCGTGCAGCACTTCGGTGCTTCCTGTTTCCAGTCCCAGGTCGGTGCGATTGCCGGAAATACTGGCGTAGTAAGCGAAGCGCTCGGTGTGGTCGCCGATGCTGAACTGATCTTCGGTGCGATTGAAGCTGCCATAGCTGGCCACCAGTTCGGCCTGGCGATCACGCTCAAACCCCGAGCGGGTCACCACGTTAAAGACGCCGTAGGTGCGGTCGCCGTATTCCGCGGAGTAGCCGCCGCGCTGCACTTCGAGATAATCGATGTCCTTGGGATCGAACTGCGGCCCCACGTTCGAAGCAATATTCGTGTTAGGTACAGGCACGCCATCAATCAGCCATGAGACCTGGTGTCCGCCGCGGATGTGGAGCTGGTCGTGGACCATGTAGGCGCTGGGCACATAATTCGTGATCATGCTCAGGCTGTTGGTCTGGTCGGCGCCTGGAGTCTCCGCAATCTGCCGCCGGCTGACCAGGGTTGCGGTTGTCGAGGACTCGGGATTGACTACGATGGATTCGTCCTTGACCTCGACCGTCTCCTTGGCTTGGGCAACAGTCAGCGAAAAGTGGGTGCGGACGTCGCGGCCCGAACTAAGGACGAGCTTTTGCTCCTCCGTGGCGAAGCCAGCCAATTCAACGGTGACCGAGTACTCGCCCAGGGGCACGCTGTCGAAACGAAATTCTCCCGAGTCGTTGCTGCTAACGGACTTGGTCCAGGCGGAATTGGCCGCGTGCAGTGTGACCTGCGCCCCCTGCACCGGGCGGTGCTGCGGATCGTGGATCAGCCCACTGATCGTGCCGAAGATGGTGCCGTAAGCGGCCAGGCTGCTCAGCAGCACCACAACCAGCGCCATGTTGCTCTTGTAAGTCACGTTTCCTCCCCAAGTTTGTTTCGCCTAGTGCTGGCCAGAAGTTGCGTCGGCGCCGATCCTGACTTCCGCGGCATGCAACGAGTTGTCGTTCTTGTGAGCATGAATCGCGACCCGGCTTCCCACCTGAACGTCCTTGATCGTGGCCGCGGCATCGCCTTTCACAAACTTGGTCTCGCCGTCGAACTCTACCGTCTTAGTCGCCCCGTCGCGGGTCTTCACCGAAAGGGAATGGTCGGCGATTGCAGTGACCGTCCCCAGGATGTGTTCCATGCCGCCGTGAGCCCAGGCCAGTGTGCCCATGAGCAAAGTGCAAATCGAAATCAGAGCCACCATCAACGCCAGCTTCTTCACGCTTGCCTCCTCGATCTATTCATCGGGATTTTGGGGCCTGATTTCCGGGCGGCCCGCCATTCAGGAAGTCCTGTTCATCCTTTTCTTCTTTACGGTCTGCATCGCTCTTCGGATTAAAACGTTCCATGTCGCGAAGCTCATCCGCTGTCAGGTTGGGCAGATGGCGGATAAAGAGGACCAGCTTCCAGCTATCCAGGTCGTTATCATTGCTGGGTTCGCCCCATGCCGGCATGCCGGTCCAGCGAACGCCATTGTGAATGATGTAGTAAAGCTCTCCATCACTGAGCTGCTGCGTAGCGGCTTCCCGCATGTCGGGCGCGGGCGGATAAAGATTCCGTCCAATCTCGGTGTTGCCGCCACCGTCGTTGCCGTGGCAGGAAGCGCAGTGATCGGCAAAGTGCCGAGCCGACTCCTGAAGCGCCTCGGGCGAACTGGTGACCGGATTCCGGCGCTGCTTTGAGCCCGACGGGATTGACCAGGAACGCAGCCGCCGTGCCAGCGCTGCTTCCGCTGGACTCGGCGACTGGCGGGCGCCACAGCAATGCGAGACGATGCCCGAGACCCAGTAGCCAATCCCCAGGAGCAAAACGAGAATTAGTCCAGCCCACAGCGCACGAGACATGCGTATCTGCCTGAAATTCTTTGTCCAAAGACTGGCGAGCATTGAATCCCCGTAGAGCCGGCACCTGTCAGCTGTCGGGTATTCCTGCCTTCCCCAATGTGGGAAAGACGTTCACACGACAACCACCGGGACGGCGCTTCCCGCCAAGAGCGGAGGCGATCCAAGAAATGAGAGTCAGAATGTCAACGAAGTTAGCTGAGCGGGGGGGCCGCGGACGGGCTGAAGAGAATTGGAATAATCGCTGTGCAACACCGGATGAGAAGCCGGAGCCAGGAAGCTCAGATGTGGTTGGGCCTTCGAATCAATTCCCGCTCCCAGTTCGGCCCAATGAGCGGTTGTCACGGGAGGACAGCAATTGCCATTTCGACCGCCCACGGCCTCGATT
The DNA here is from genome assembly GCA_963758435.1 of Terriglobia bacterium. GTDB lineage: Bacteria > Acidobacteriota > Terriglobia > Terriglobales > Acidobacteriaceae > JAIQFF01. The sequence goes on from CAVWVN010000007.1 coordinate 44,880, forward strand.
TCACGGCTGCCGGAGTCGTGCCGCTGCATCGCCTTCCGCATGCAACAGGCATGCGGCAGAGGGGCGGAAATCGCCATGCCCACGGGGACAAAGACCCCCGCGAGCAGAAACACAAGCAACAGTCTGGCGGTCAGGCGATGCATGGTCCACTTAAAAATGCTGGTCACAAGGATAAGGGACGCAGGGCCCGCGCGCAAGTGCCCTGGCTGATCTATCCGGGGGATGCAGGCGCGAGCGTCCTCGGTGGTGCGGCGGCCACGGGTGTTTAGGCTTCGTATTTGCTGCCGCACGAGTGGGACGCTCGCGCCTACATTGGCCAATTACCTACTTCATCAGTACCCAACGCCCACCATCGGTGAACACGATCACCAGGTTCATCACCACGAACATCAGATCGTAGTGCCAGCCGGAATTCTTTTCCCCCCAAAACCCGGTGTGCCATACGAAAATCTTCTTCTGGATCGCGCCCAGCATGATCAGGATCAGCCCCAACGCAGCCCATTGGGTCAGCACGCCGAAGATAATTCCCAGGCTTCCGGCCACTTCGGCGGCGCCCAGGAAAATCGTAAAGCCCTTGCTCGCGCCGATGCTCTGGCCGCGCTTTTCAGGGTCCTTGAGATGACTCCAGCCACTGGTGATAAAAACCACGCCAACCATGAGACGGAGCAGCAGAAAGCCAAGATCCGAGAGTTGGGCAAGTGGCTGAAACATGGGTTACAAAACTCGTGGCTGATCTTACCTCTCAAAGCGCGTGGCCACCACATGGAATCGCAAACTCGAGTTTTCGTGTCACGACTGGAAATAACACCGTCCTTTAAGGCAGCATAGCTCTATGACCACGATCGTCCTGCTCACTATCTCCAACATTTTTATGACTTTTGCCTGGTACGGGCACTTGAAGTTCCGGCAGGCACCCTTATTCAAAGTCATTGTGATCAGCTGGGGCATTGCGTTTTTCGAGTATTGTTTCCAGGTCCCGGCAAACCGCATCGGATCGTACGAGTTCACCACGGTCCAACTCAAGACCATTCAGGAAGTAATCACCCTCACGGTTTTCTCGGTCTTCTCCGTGCTGTATCTGGACGAACAGATCAAGTGGAACTACATCGTGGGATTTGCCCTGATCGTCTTGGCGGTGTTCGTGATTTTCAAGAAGTGGTGAACTGGGAATTGGTGAGTCGAAGCGGTCAAGGCTGCGGTTCCTCGAGCAATTGCTTTAGATACTGCTGCCAGACTGCAGCGTGAGTGTGAGTGCCATGCCCGTGGGTCTGTTCGGAAGCAGGCAGCAGCACGAACCTGCCCCGCTTCACTTTCTTGATCTCGCGTTCTGCAACCCTCATTTCAGGAGGATTGATGAAGTCGTCCGCTGAATTGATGAACATCACTGGTGCTTTGATGGCATCGAGCCGGGGCGACGGATCATAGTTTCGCGAAGCGCTTACCGCATAAAGAAAATCGTTGGCGTCCAGCGCGGCGGTAATGCGCTTCATGGATGCTTCCAGGAACTTGTCGGCGGCATCACGCGTCGGCAGGTCCTCCTGCATGTGGAGGGGCGCACTGCCCGCGATCAATAGAAAATCCGCCGAGATCTGCAGCGCCGCGCGAGGCTCGCTGCTGTAGTCTCCATTCTTCCAATCCGGGTCCTGACGAATTCCGTCGATGATCATCTTGCGCCAGATGCGATTTCGCCCAGCAATTTGCACCGGCAGGCAGGCCAGCGGCATGAGTGCGTCCATCTCGTTGGGATAGGTTTCGCCCCACATCCAGGAGTGCATGCAGCCCATTGACGTGCCCATCACCAGTCGCAGATGGTTCACACCCAGACCTTTCTCGACCAGTTCGTGTTGCAGGGCAATCATGTCCGCATAATCATATTGGGGGAAGTGCGCGCGCATGCCGTCGCTGGGCTTGCTGGATTTCCCGTGGCCGATGTTGTCGGGCAGAATGATGAAGTAGCGCGTCGCGTCCAGCAACTGGCCCGGCCCGAACAGTACGCCGGCGAAGATGGGTTGCAGCAGTCCTCGTCCACTCCCTCCAGTACCGTGAAGGGCGAGGACGGCATTCGTGGTACGTCCCCTGGCATCTTTCGCCGGCTTGCCCAGCGTCGTGTAGTGCAGTCGGAGCTCTGAAATAGTTTCACCCGATTGAAAATGGAAATCATGCACGACGAAATCGCCTTCCTGCGGCGCCGGCCAACTGGTGTTCTCTCCCGACTGCTGCGCCACGGTCTGTCCCACGGAAGCTGCCATAACCAGAACTGCAAAGAGTCCTATAAACCGAGTGCTCCTGTTCATCGATCGCTCCGAAGGGTTAGGATGTGCACTTCACGTTAACCTGACGCCAGGCGGACAGTCCAAGAACATTATGAAAAAACTAACCAACCTGGGCCGCGCGTACTTTGCCGCTGCGATGGCAGCGTTTGGCCTTCAGTATTTTATCCATGCGCTGGCCACGTGGGCACCCGCGCCCGGCCCGCCGTGGGCCCCGGCACCCTTGTTTTGGGGATACGTCACCGCGATCATTCTGGTCGCGGCGGCGACGGGTATTGCAACCGGAATTTGGGCTCGTTGCGCCGCAATATCATTGGCAATCCTGCTTTGTGTTCGCGTGTTCTTGGCTTATGTCCCAAAACTCGCCGCGAACATCCACGATCCGGGCCCCTGGACCAGTGGTTCCGAACTTCTGGCACTGTGTGGCGCGGCCCTGGTCCTGGCCGGAGTAAAGAAACTGGGACGGGTCCTGTTTGCCGCGCCTCTCGTGGTCTTCGGTGTTCAACACTTCCTGTATGCCCGGTTCATCGCAACCCTTGTGCCGGCATGGATTCCAGGCCGGCTGTTCTGGGCGCATTTTATCGGGGTTGCTTTTTCATGCGCCGCAGTCTCTATTGCAGTTCAAAAGATGGCCCGCTTCTCCGCAATCCTGTTGGGCTTCATGTTTTTCCTGTGGGTGCTGATTGTGCATTTGCCCAGGGTAGCCGCCGCGCCGCACAACGGGAACGAGTGGACGAGTATGTTTGTGGCGTTGGCCATGTCGGGTGGAGCGCTCCTGGTCGCCGCATCCGTCAAATGTGGGTGGACGTTCTATACGGCACATGTGCCCAAGAGATAGCGCTCGCCCAGGGCCTGAGCAATTTAAGGCCAGACGCTCGGTGCGAGGTTGTCCTTGCGAAGAATCGCGGCCGCGATTTCCTTCAGGACTTTGGCACACACCATTGCGGTCTGACCGTGAAGGTCCCGGGTCGGGTTGTACTCAACAATGTCGGCGCCGACGATAGGCACCTCCAATCCCTGAATGCAGCCCAGCACTTCTCGAACCGACATTCCTCCCGGCTCATAGTGCGAGATGCCCGGCGCGAACGCAGGATCGAGCACGTCCAGGTCTAGGGAAATAAAAAGCGGTCCCTCGAACTTCAAGGTGGCGAAGCGGTCCAGGTTCCGCATGGTGATGACTTCGACGCCGAACCTGGCCGCTTGCGAAAGCTGGTGACTGTTGATGGTGCGAATGCCGATCTGCACCAGGCGGCGGGCCAGATTTTCCTCCATGATGCGAGCGAAGGGGCAGGCATGAGAAAGCCGGTTGCCGTCGAGCACGTCGTAAAGGTCCGGGTGAGCGTCGAAGTGCAAGATGGTCAGGTCCGGATAGTGCGCATGAAAAGCCTTGATGGTGGGATAGGTCGCCGAGTGATCGCCGCTTAGACAAATGAGCGGATGACCGAGCCTCAAAGTCCGATCGACAGCGGATTCAATTGCGAGGAAGGCCGCTTCGGCCTCGTCCGGAAGGGCTACATCCCCCGCGTCATGAAAGGAACCCGGTCGGCCCAGGTCAATGCCGTCTTCTGTCCACAAATTACTGGAGCCGGAGTGTAGTTCATCGCGGATCGCCTGCGGGGCTTGCGCTGGACCGCGCAGGTACGAAGAATTTGCGTCGAACGGAATTCCGAGAAGCGAAGTGGTTCTGATGGATGGAGCAGGGTTGGTATCGCGCATGGAATTCCGTTTAGCGCCTCAGGGTCATGCTCAGCTTGCGAAGCATCCGGCGTGATGCGGATGTGCAGGTGACCGGAGTGCGCCTGCACGCCAGATCCCTTCGACTTCGCTCAGGGCAGGCACTTCGGGACTGAAGTCCCTCAGGATGACCCCGGCCTAGGGCGTTCTTCGCACTCGCCACAACCCAATTTGATCTGGGATACAATTCGTCCACATGAACGAACCCAACATAGAAGCCATCATGCAGGTGGGCCTCGGATTCTGGGCCTCGAAGACTCTGCTGAGCGCAGTCGAGATGGAAGTGTTCACCGAACTGGCCCACGGCGCCGAGGACCTGAGCGCCCTGCAAGGTCGGCTGGGGCTGCATCCGAGATCGGCGCGGGACTTTCTGGACGCCCTGGTCGCACTCGGGTTCCTGCAGCGAGTCAACGGCAAGTATTCGAACACGCCTGCGAGCGATAAATTTCTGGACAAGCGAAAACCATCCTACGTGGGTGGAATTCTGGAAATGGCGAATCGCCGGCTTTACCACTTCTGGGGCAATCTCACCGCCGCGCTACGGACTGGCGAATTACAGAACGAAGCCAAGGGGGGCGGGCCGAATTTCTTTGGCGCGCTCTACGCCGACCCGGAAAACCTGAAAGGTTTTCTCAAGGCCATGACCGGGATCAGCACTGGGGCAAACCGCGTGATCGCCACAAAGTTCCCCTGGAAGAAGTACAAAACGGCCGCGGATGTTGGCACCGCCCAGGGAGATCTGATCGTACAAGTGGCCCTGGCCAATTCCCATATCTCGGGAATCGGTTTCGATTTGGCCGAAGTTGCTCCCACTTTCGAAGAGCATGTCGCGGCTAACGGCCTCAGTTCCCGGGTGGCGTTTCGCGCCGGCAGTTTCTTCGAAGGGGATTTGCCCAAAGCGGACGTGGTGATGATGGGACACATCCTTCACGACTGGAACCTCGACGAAAAGAAAATGCTGGTGGAAAAGGCCTTTGCGGCGATTCCCCAGGGAGGCGCGTTGATCGTCTATGACGGCATCATCGATGACGACCGCTCCCAGAACGCCTTCGGTCTGCTGATGAGCCTGAATATGCTGATCGAGACGCCTGGCGGCTTCGACTACACCGGCGCCGATTGCATGGGGTGGATGAAAGAAGCCGGCTTCCGCGAGACCCGCGTGGAGCACCTGCTGGGCCCCGACTCGATGGTGATCGGCATCAAGTGAGAGCGACTGGACCGCTGCTTCAGAGAAATTTCACCAGCGCCTCCATCGTCTCTTTCGGGTCTTCTTCCATCACCCAGTGTCCCGTGTTTTTTAGGACGACGAAGGCCACCTCGGAGGCGACCAGTTTCATCTGATGGGCCAGCACGTCACCGTTTGCCTTCTCCCCTCCGATAGACAGCACCGGCATTGTGAGCCTCGTCTGGGAGAGTTCGGCGAAATCTTTTGCCGCCTGCTGGAAGGAAACGAAGTACGCCCAGCCGGCGCGCATGCGTCCCGGACGAGAATAAGCCGCCGTGTACGCTTTGCGGTCGGCTTCAGGAATGGAGCGGGTCTTGTCCGCCGCGAAATCGTTCCAAAAATGTTCGAAGTAAATCCGTTCGCGTCCCTGCACCAGGGCTTCCGGAGTCGGCCCGTTGAAGCGGAAGTGCCAAATGCCCGGATTGTTGTAAATCGCTTCCCATCCGGCCACACCCGGGAGGAATGCGTCCATCACCACCAACTTCGTTACTTCCGAAGGAAACTGCGCAGCGTAGGCGTAGGCGACCATCAGTCCGATGTCGTGGCCAACCACCTCCGCCTTCTGTGCGCCGAGGGAGCGGGCGAGGGCATGAATGCGGATCGCCGCCGTCTTCATGTCCAAACCGTCTGCGGGGATTGCGGAGTCGCCGATGCCGGGCAGGTCCGGCGCGATCACCGTAAATCGCTCTGCCAGCATCGGAATGAGCGGCCTCCACATACGTGAGGTCTCGGCGTAGCCGTGGATCAATACCACCATCGGGCCCTGGCCGGCAGTCAGGTAATGCAGACTGACACCTTCAACCGTCGCGTTGCGCGAGGCGATAGTCTTATCGGGCGCAGCAGCGTGCGCCTCGGCGGGAAACATCGAGAAGGGAAGGAGCAAACTCAACATGGCAAGGCGCGGAAAAATAGCAAGCAGAGGTCGCATAAATTGGCTTTCCTCTGGGTGAAGACGATTTAAGTTCTGCCCTCCATAATAATGATGTCCGGCCAATCTGGTCGGGTTTTAGAAACCGTTAACCACGAAGGACACGAAGATGCACGAAGAACACCTTCGTGGTACTTCGTGATTCAGGCGTTTTGTGGGTTGTATCGTGAACTGGGCGACTGCCAGGCCGGCGGTGGCGGTGCAGTTTGAACTTTCTCCTTACCAACAGGCGTCATCCTGAACGGCCTTCAGGCCGTGAAGGATCTGGCGTGAGGCGGATCCCCCCTTTGCCCCGGCATTGCTGCCGGTGCGCGCCAGATCCTTCGGGACTGAAGTCCCTCAGGATGACGCTATAAATGGACTGTTTCGAGATTGAGCCACCGCCGGGTTGGCGGCTCCCTTGAGCGGCCAAATTCCGCTGTGGTAGCATCCTAGGTTTTGACAGGCTGTCGGGCTTCGGTCTATAAGTTGTCCTCTTCTCTAAGTCCTATGAGCCCGCCTTTTCTCAAGGAGCGAACCCGTGAAGGCTTATGAAGGCGCGAACATCCGGAATGTAGCGGTGATTGGGCACGGACACGCAGGCAAGACTTCGCTGGTGTCCGCGATGCTGTATGCGGCGGGCGCCAGCCAGCGTCTCGGGCGTGTGGATGACGGCACTTCGACCACCGATTACGACGAGGAGGAAGTCGCCCGCAAGATGTCCATTTCCGCTGGCCTGGCCCACGTGGAGTGGGGCAAGACCAAGATCAATATCGTGGACACGCCCGGCTTCAACATGTTTGTTCACGAGGCCAAGCTGGTGCTGCCCGTGGTGGATGCCGCCATTGTCGTGGTGGACGGCGTTGCCGGCGTCGAAGTCGTGACCCAGCGGGTGTGGAACTACTGCGAGGAATACCAGACTCCCCGCCTGATCGTGGCCAGCCGGATGGATCGCGATCGCGCCGACGCCGAGCGCGTCCTGGAATCGCTGACCAACGCCTTCGGACGATCGGTGATTCCACTCGAACTGCCCATCGGAAAAGAGAAAAATTTTCGCGGCGTGGTCGATCTGGTAACCATGAAGGCTTATACCTACGAACTAGGTGGCAACGGTAAAGGCAAGGAGGTTGAGATTCCTGCCGACATGAAAGATGAGGCCCAGGCCCAGCACGAAAAGCTGGTGGAGTTGGTGGCCGAGGGCAACGATGCGCTGATGGAAGAATTCTTCGAAAAGGGGACCATCCCGGAAGAAGACCTGATTCCGGCGCTGCACAATGCGATTCGCGAGGACAAAATATTCCCTGTGATCTTCGGCTCCGGCCTGGGCAACATCGGCGCTGACCGGGTGATGGATTTTATTGTCGATTACACGCCCGCGCCATCGGAACACGAGTGGGTGCAGGGCGACCCGGCATCATCCAGCAATGGCGAGCCGCCGCGGCGGCATGAGACTGACGCGGAGCCAGTGTCGCTCTATGTTTTCAAGACGGTTTCCGACCCCTTCTCTGGTCGGATTTCCTATTTCAAAGTTTTCTCCGGCGTCCTGAAGAACGATGCGACGCTGCTGAACTTTAACCGCGGGTCCCAGGAGAAGTTTGCACACATTTCCATCATGCAGGGCAAAACTGCGGTGCCGGTGGTGGAGCTGCACGCGGGTGACATTGGCGCGGTCGCCAAACTGAAAGACACGCTCACCGGCGACACCCTGGGAGACAAGTCGGCGCCGATTCAATATCCGCGCGTCAGCCTGCCCGAGCCGGCCATCACTTTCGCCATCGAACCCAAGAGCCGCGCTGATGAGGACAAGCTGGGCCCCGGCATCCACAAGCTGATGGAAGAAGACGCCATGCTGCGCTTCTTCCGCGATCCCCAGACCAAGGAGTTTCTGATCGCCGGCACGGGCCAGCAGCACATCGAAGTGGTGGTCTCCAAGATGAAGAAGCGGTACCACACCGAAGTGGTGCTGAAAGCGCCCAAGGTGCCCTACCGCGAGACCATTCGCGGCAAGGCCGATGTCCAGGGCAAGCACAAAAAGCAGACCGGAGGCCACGGCCAGTACGGCGATTGCAAGATCAAGATGGAACCGCTGCCGCGCGGCGGCGAGTTCGAATTCGTCAACGACATTTTCGGTGGCTCGATTCCCAAGAACTACATTCCCGCCATTGAAAAAGGAATCAAGGACGCGGCGGCGCGCGGCTACCTGGCGGGTTATCCAGTAGTGGATTTCCGAGTCATCCTTTACGACGGGTCATATCACGATGTGGACTCGAATGACATGTCATTCCAGATGGCAGGCCGCATCGCGTTCAAAAAAGCCATGGAAGTCGCGAAGCCGACGCTGCTCGAGCCTGTCATGGCGGTCGAGATCACGGTGCCTGACGATTTTGCCGGCAGCATCATGGGCGACCTGAACAGCCGCCGCGGACGCATCCAGGGCATGGACAACAAGGGCGGCAACACCGTGGTAAAAGCCGAAGTCCCCATGGCCGAAATGTTGACCTACGGGGTTGATCTGACATCAATGACGCAGGGCCGGGGCAGCTTCAACATGGAAATGCATCACTACGACGCCGTGCCCGGCATGCTGCAGGAAAAGATCGTAGAGAAGGCCAAGGCCGCGCGCGGCGACGTAAAGGAAGAGGAAGAATAAATTTCGAGGTAGTGTGTGTGGGTCGGACACTCTTGTCCGACGCTTTTGACTTTGCGTTTGACCTTAGGAACTTGTAGTTGCGCTGTAAACCAAAGTCGCGAACATCATCGTAAGTTAGTGTCGTAAGTCAACATCCACGTCAAAGGCGTCGGACAAGAGTGTCCGACCCACACTTTAAGGCGCTTCAAGCGGCGCTTAGCGATGCGCTCGGCCTGAATTCCAGGACGGGCAAGAGCTCGAGATTTTTCAGCAGGGCCTGAAACCGGTTCTGCGGGCGCAATGCAGCCAGCTCCGGATCGGACGCGAGCCAGTGCGCGTCTCTCCATCCGCCTGCGGCTGCCTTCTCCAAATAATCGAGTGCGGCCTCCGGATTCCCGAGCCGCGCGTAAGCAGCCGCGGTGGCGTAGTACAACTGTCCGATAAAGCCTTCCCAAATCCACGATTGCGGAACGTGACCAATCTCGATCAACAACGAATCCACTTGCTCCAACAACTCGCCCGCGCGCTGGCTGTCACCCTGTGCGGCGTACACAGAGCTCAACCCTGCCAGGATGCGGGCGAGCACACGCTGCCGGCCAAGCATGCGGGGATATTCCTTAACCAGGCGGGAGGCGCGGCGAAACTCGGTCAATGCCTGCTCAAGATGGCCCTCACGCCGCAGCAGGTCTCCCAGCCCGCAGGCGGTCAAGGATAGGAAAGCCTCGCGGTAAACGTGGTCGCAGGATTCGAATGAGGCAGCGGCAGAGGCGTAGATGTCGCGCGCCTTTCCAATGTCGCCTCGACGCTGGGTGACGGTCGCAAGAACCATCTCCGACCCTATGAAGTATCCGAAACCAGGCCCCCGGCGCTGGCCCTCAAGACCTTGCAGCAGATATTGCTGCGCGTGGTCGTATTCGCCGCACATGGTGGCGAGCTGGCCGAGACAGAGCCAGGTTGCTACCCATCTAGGATCTGTCACCGTGGCGTCCAAAAGATGCGTCACCGCGGGCTGATAGGTGTTGGGGTCGCTCTCGGTTGCCACCATGTAAGCGGCTCCGAGAAAATAGTGGGCCAAAACCAGATCCGGTTGGCGCTCCACCCCTTTGCGCCCGGCACTTAGGGATTGCTCAACTTTTCCTTGGCGCATGTAGGCATAACCCAACCAGGTATAGGGTTCGCCGATTTCTTGATCAAGTTCGATAGCGCGTTCGCAATAGCGAACCGCGTAGTCGAGGTCTGCGGGATCGGTGCGGTGAATGTAACGCATGGCATGTGTCGCCCCCAGGGCGGCATAGGCCAACGCATAGCTCGGGTCGAGTGCGACTGCACGCTCCAGGTGCTGGCGGGCACGCTCCAGCGATTCCTTTCCGATGGCCTGAAACTGCTGGCGGCCCTGGGCGTATTCTTCGTAGGCTTCCAGGTGGAGGGTCTCCGGTGCCGCGATTCGCTCCATCGCACTGCTGTCCACCCTTACCTCGAGCGCAGCCATCACATCCGTGACCACACGGTCCTGCAACGTAAATACTTCTTCCCAGCTGCCATCGATCTTGGCCGTGGCAACTTCGTCGCCAGTAGCTACTTCGATGACACGGGGCAGGATGCGGAGCCGCTCTCCCGCGCGCTGATAGCTGCCCAGCACCAGCCAACGGGCATCCAGCTCTTTGCCGAGTTCGATCAGTTGGGAGTGCCCGGCATCCGGAAGGTGATGGCGGCGCGCCGCTTCCTGTACCCGCGCACGATTGACCACCCTCACCAGCTTGAGCCTTTTCAGGTCAGTCGTGAGGGTCTCGGCCAGGCCCGTGCCCAGCCAGTCCGCGCCGTGATCGTCGGATATGTTTTGGAAGTTCAGCACCGCCAGCACCGGCGCTGCTTGCGCGACGCCCGGTTGGGGAGTCGCACCGCTGACAACCTCGCGCAGAGTTTTCGAGAGATCAGCAGCGCTCTGCGGGCGCCGGTCAGGATCAGCGGCTATCAGGCCCATGACAAAGCGGTCGAGACCTGCGCCGATCAGTGGATTGGCGTTCCTCGCCGGCCGTGACTGTCCGCTCAGGATTGCGCTGACCAGGGAATGCCCATCGAGGCCCTCAAACGGCAAACGGCCGCAGGCCATCTGGTAAAGCACGACCCCCAAGCTGTAAAGATCACTGCGACGATCAGCCTCATGGCCGCGCAAAACCTCCGGGGCACAGTAGTGCAGCGTGCCCATCCAGGTCCCAGGAGCGGTCACCGCTGAGCGGGTTTCATCTTTGCCCTCCAGGACCTTGGCGAGACCAAAGTCGAGCAGTTTCACTCGTCCGTCAGGAGTCACCATGATGTTCGCGGGCTTGATATCGCGATGAAGAATGCCTCGACGATGAGCGTGCTCCAGCGCATCGGCGATCTGGGTGGTGTAGTCGAGCAGACGGTCCACGGATAGCGGGCCAGCCGCAAGTTCTTCCTGCAGGCTCCTGCCCTCTACATATTCCATGGCCAGGTAGCGAACGGCATCTGCCTCACCGATCTCGTACAGAACGGCAATCGCTGGGTGACTCAGCGCGGCCACAGCACGCGCCTCTCGTTCGAAGCGCGCGACCCTGTCCTCATCGCGGGCAAATTCCGTGGGCAGAACCTTGAGAGCGAGCCGGCGTCCCAGACGGGCATCTTGCGCCAGGTAAACTACGCCCATACCGCCCGCCCCGAGCTTTGCCAGGATCTGATAGTGCGCAATCTCGTGTCCAGGCATGGGGCAGAAAGTCCTTCGTGATCAGGGCATGTTTGTCAGGCATGGTAGGCCGCGCCCGGAGGCAAGTCAATGCGGACAGGTTGTGTGGGTCGGACACTCTTGTCCGAAGCCTTTGACTTTGCTTTTGATTTTCGGGAGCTTGTGGTTACGCTGTGAGCAAAAGCCGCGAACCTCATCGTAGGTCCATATCTCAAGTCAACATCCCGATCAAAGACGTCGGACAGGAGTGTCCGACCCACACAGGCTCCGCCTCTAGCGGCGCTTAAGCGCCTCCAGGGCCTCGAGGGTACGGGGCCAGTCCGAGCGCAACAGCCGAGACAGGCTGCGATCGGCCAGGACCTTTCCCCCGGTCTGACAGCGCGCGCAGTAGTTGGTTTCATTGTCCGCGTAGCGAATGCGCTGGATTTTTTCACTACATCTTGGGCAAGGTTCTCCATAGCGGCCGTGAACCGCCATGTCCTTCCGAAATGCAGTTACCTTTTCCGGAAAGCCAGCCTCGGCCTCAGTGTGCAGCCGGTCTATCCAGAGCTTGAGTGTGTCCCGGGTCGCGTTGAACAGGCTTTGCCATTCCGCTGGCTGCAATTTGTGCGTCAGCGTGACCGGTGACAGTTGGGCGGCGTGCAAAATCTCGTCCGAATAAGCGTTACCGATGCCGCTGACGATGCGCGGGTCGGTAAGAGCTCTTTTGAGGGTACGATTTTCGACCGTCAGGGCATCGCGAAACGATTTGAGATCGCTGGCGAAGACATCAATTCCTCCCGGATCCACGGATTGCAAGGCCTCCTCGCCCGCGAATACAGATAACGATGCGCGGTGCTTGCTGCCGGCTTCAGTAAGCAGCAGAGAGCCAGTGGGAAAGTCGAAGGCCGCCAGGCTCTTGCGGCCAGCCAGCTTTGCCTGAGGGGGCTTCCAGTGCAGGCGGCCGGCAATCATCAGATGCAGCACTAGGAAGAGATCGCCTTCCATTCCCATCGCGATGCGTTTGCCGATGCGCCGCACTTCTCTTACTCTCCGCCCCTCCGCGCTGGTAATTGGGGGCTGCACGGTGCGAAGAAGAAAAGGGCTGGCCAGCCGCACCTGATCGAGCGGCTGTCCGACGATGCGTGTTTCAAGCGCCGTAATGTAGGCGGCGATATCCGGTAATTCCGGCATATTGATGGAAGACTCTATTCCGATACGCTGAACGAACCGCTGTTCAGGTGATTAAACTCAGGATACCTCTCCGCCGGGGTGAGTTTGACATCCTGGGCGCATACTTTCTAAAGGGCTCTACGGGCGGGTTACCTTTCGGAACCCTCCTCATTCAACGCAACAAGGTCGATGTCGGTCTTTGAGAACTCAGCACCCTTGGCCAAAAGCGGTTCGCCGGAGGACTTGGCCAAAGCATAAGCGAAACAATCACCAAAGTTGAGGCCCGCCGGATGGCGGCGTTTGCCATATTTGCGCCAGGCAGCCCGCGCGATCTCGACTTGTTCGCCGTCCACCGGGACGACTTGAAGACCGGCTCGGACCAGGAAGAGATCGAACTCGCGGCCTGCGGCTTCGCCGCGGCTGGCCTCCAGCACAATCCCGGTTTCCAGTGCATTGGCGGCGGAGATGAGCCGGGTTGCAGCCTGGACGATCTGATGCAGAAACTGCCTGCGTTCGGCCTCGGCCAGAAAGATCGCGATCAGGGCGGAGGTGTCGATCACCATCAGCGTGGCATTCCGTGCTCGTCGTAATCCAGGATCTCGTCTTCGGGCCGCGTGTCGAGGGTGGGAAGGGCATCAACGCGTCGCAACACATCTTCAAGCTGGCTGATCAGAACACGGCTTCGCCGTCCCGCCTTGAGCCGCTCCCACCGTTCCCGCAGAGCCTCATGAATCGCCTGGGTCAGGGACTCGCCGGTCTCGCTAGCCACCTGACGAGCCAGCCGCTCCGTGCTGTCGTTTTTGATACTAAGCGCCATGCGATCCCTGTGATTATAGCATGCTATATACGTATCTATAATGACATATATAATATATAAACTTATTGTTATGAATATTTTGATAAGAATTTGCCTAGTAGAGGCGGCGGAGTTCTAGGCAAATGATTCCGCGACTGGCCCCTGGAAGAGATACCAGACGATCATCGTGCGCACCATCACTCCCAGACCACTCCAGGCCAGCTGCGCGAGTCGAAAATCGATCAGGGCGCTGGAAACGCTGGGCAGCAGCAGGACGATCCCGATCATTGCAATCAGAATGGCCAGCCAGCGAGCCCAGCGGTGCAAGAACCACAGCCCGAGCGCTACTGCAGTGCCCAGCGCCCCCATGAGGAGAAACATGTAAGGGCCGGCGAGTTCCAGCCCGCCCAGCAGCTCTGCTCCAGCGGCCATGGAGATCAGCCCGGGACGAGCCAGCATGGTGAGTCCGACCGCCAGCAGGTAGGCGCCAGCCAGGAAAAAAACGGCCGCCACCGCTGTTACTCCGGCGGGGCGCTGCTTCATCATTTCTTGTTTTCTTCCGGCTTTTTCTGCGCGGTTGGAGGCAGCAGGCCATTCAGCCGCAGATACATGGCAGCGGCGCCATAGTGATCGGCCCAGCTGCTGGCCAGGGCCAGCGCCGCCCATGCCCGCGGCCGCGTCTTCTTGACGAAATCCTCGATCGGATCGCCAAGTTTCGCATCTTCAGCTTTGGCGAGGGCGGTGCCGCAGAAATCGAACGACTCCTTCACTGCGGCGACCAGTTTGTCCTTGGGGGCGGTCTCCGGCAGTTCTTCGAATTTCGGCTGGGCAACGTCACCGACTTTGGCGCAAAAGAAATAGTTGCCTTCGACGATGTGGGCCGCCAGATGGCCGAATGACATCTGCTCCGGCGTGGGCTTGAAGCCGAACTTGTCAGCGGGCATTTCTTCAAGAGCTGCGACGGTATTCTTCTGACGGCCAGCCAGGGAGTCGCGCAAGACATCGGTGACAGGATTCTTGGGTTGTTGAGCGAAAGCGGCAATGGACAGCAGCGGCACGGCTAACCACACCTTCATAGTTGCCTCCAAAAACACAGGTACAAAAGAATAGATGATTTCACGGAAAACACGTAGGGGCGGGTGCCCTCACCCGCCCAGCCGGGCAAAGCCCGGCTTTCCGCTGGCAGAACCTACGAAACCCTAGGCGAGCTGCTCTCGCCCGTCCGGACGATTGGCGTCCGGGCCTACGTAATTCATGACTACTACACCGCGATTTCCGGGGTGGCTTCGACAAGGCTCCGGGTGTACGGATGCTGCGGCTGCTCTGTAATCTGCCGCGTATCGCCAACTTCGACCAACTTTCCCCGATACATCACCGCAATACGAGTGGCGAGATAGCGCACCACCGGCATTGAATGCGAGATAAACAGGTACGTCAGGCCGAACTGGCGCTGCAACTGCGCCAGCAGATTGACAATCTGTGCACCCACGCTGACATCGAGCGCTGAGACTGGCTCATCCGCGACGATGAACTTCGGGCGCAGAGCCAGGGCCCGTGCGATTCCAATGCGCTGCCGTTGTCCCCCGCTGAATTCATGGGGGAAGCGGGGTAGGACGGACGGGTCCAGGCCGACGGCCCCGAGCAGCTCCTGAACGCGGGCGCGGCGCGCCCTTAAACCTATCGCCTCATGGATCACCAGCGGCTCGCTGATGATGTCTTCCACGTTCATTCTGGGATCGAGTGACCCGAACGGGTCCTGAAAGATGATCTGCAGGTCGCGTCGCAGGCGGCGCACCTCGCCATGACCGGCCGCCAGCAGGTCCCGGCCTTCAAAGCGCACGCTGCCGGAAGTGGGCTCGATCAGGCGCAACACAAGCCGGCCCAGCGTGCTTTTGCCGGATCCCGATTCGCCGACCAGTCCCAGCGTCTCGCCGGCGTGAATGTCGAGCGACACGTCGTCCACGGCACGAACTTCCCCCTGGGCGCGAGCTCCAAACATCGACTCGCCTAAGGGGAACACTTTCGTCAGATTGCGAATTTCGACGAGGGGCAAATGATCACACGTGTACCGGTGCCGGCTTGCTTGCGATCAACTGGCGCAGCACGAATTGCAGGATGCCGCCGTTGGCGTAATATTGCGCCTCCTGCGGGGTGTCGATGCGTACCAGTGCGGTGAATTCCTTGGTCTGACCATTACGCGTGGCGCAGACTTTCACTTGTCTGCCGGCAGCAAACTTCCGCACCAGATCGCTGACCCCGGAAATTTCAAAGACCTCTTCGCCCGTGAGGTTCAGCGACTGTGCACCTTCTCCGGCGAGGAACTGCAGCGGCAGAATTCCCATACCCACCAGGTTGGAGCGATGAATGCGCTCGTAGCTTTCCGCGACTACGGCGCGCACGCCTAGCAAGCGTGGCCCCTTGGCCGCCCAGTCGCGGGAGGATCCGGAACCGTATTCTTTCCCGGCCAGGATCACCAGCGACACGCCTTCGGCGATGTATTTCTCGGACGCGTCGAAGATCGACATTTCCGCCCCATCGGGCAGGTGACGTGTGAATCCGCCTTCGAGGTTAGGCACCATCTTGTTCCGCAACCGCACATTGGCGAAAGTGCCGCGCACCATGACCTCATGATTACCGCGCCGCGATCCGTAGGAGTTGAAGTCTGCGGGCTTTACGCCATGTTCGATCAGGTACTTGCCGGCTGGACTGTCTCTTTTGATGGAACCGGCGGGAGAAATGTGGTCGGTGGTGACGCTGTCGCCGAGCACCGCCAGCACCCGCGCGCTTCTGATGTCCTCAACCGGCGCGGGTTGCAGCGTCATATTGTCAAAGTAAGGCGCGCGCCGAATGTAAGTAGAATCCTTTTCCCAGGCATAGGTTTCGCCTTTGGGTACGGGCAGTCCGCGCCACTGGGCGTCGCCCTCGTAGACTTCGCCGTAGCTCTTGGAAAACATGTCGGACGAAATAGATTTCCGGATGGTTTCTTCCACTTCGCGTTGCGGCGGCCACAGGTCCGCCAGGTACACTTCCTCGCCGTCTCTGCCTTTGCCGATGGGATCGATGCGCAGGTCGAGATCGATGCGCCCGGCCAGCGCGAAGGCCACCACCAGCGGCGGCGACATCAGATAATTCGCGCGCACTTCGGAGTTGATGCGGCCCTCGAAATTCCGATTGCCCGAAAGTACCGAGGCCACGACCAGATCCTTCTCGTCGATCGCCTCCGAAACCTCTTTGGGCAACGGCCCGGAGTTCCCAATGCAGGTGGTGCATCCATAACCCACAATGTGGAATTTAATTTTTTCGAGATAGGGCATCAGGCCGGCTTTTTCCAGATAATCACGGACCACCTTCGATCCGGGCGCCAGTGAAGTCTTGACCCAGGGCGGAACCGTCAGCCCTTTCTCCACCGCCTTCTTGGCCACCAGGCCGGCGGCCACCATCACCGAGGGGTTCGAGGTGTTGGTGCAGGAGGTAATCGCGGCGATCACTACGCTGCCGTGGCGCAGCGCCTTCTTCACGTTTGGCGGAACGTGTTCTTCAACCTTGTGGTTGTCGATGCCGATCGCGGTGGGGCTGCCGCCTTCCTGCTCCCAGCGGTCCACCTGCTTGGGGACGCTGCCGGAAGGAGCATTGCCAGCGGCGACGGCTGCCGGCGCCGTTACTTGAGCAGAAGCTTTCGGCTTGAGCAGCGAGGGCAGTGCGAGCCGGAACGATTCTCCCGCCTGCGAGAGCGTCACCCGGTCCTGCGGGCGCTTGGGCCCGGCCAGGCTAGATTCGACGGTGCGCAGATCCAGCGTCAACAATTCGGAATATTCCGCTTCTGGCGTTTTCTCGTCGTGGAACATGCCCTGCTCGCGGCAGTAGGCCTCGACCAGCGCGATCTGTTCTTCGGAACGCCCGGTAAGTCGCAGGTAGGCGAGACTTTCCTTATCCACCGGAAAAATGCCGCAAGTGGCGCCATACTCGGGAGACATGTTGCCGATGGTAGCGCGGTCTGCCAGCGAAAGCTCGGGCAGGCCCGGGCCAAAATACTCGACGAACTTGCCCACCACGCCGTGCTTGCGAAGCATTTCAGTGATGGTGAGAACGAGGTCCGTAGCCGTGGCGCCTTCATGAAGTTCGCCGGTGAGCTTCACGCCGACAACTTGCGGGATGAGCATGGAGACCGGTTGTCCCAGCATGGCGGCTTCGGCCTCGATTCCGCCCACTCCCCAACCCAGCACGCCCAGGCCGTTGATCATGGTGGTGTGCGAATCGGTGCCGACCAGAGTATCGGGATACGCCGTACGTTTCCCGTTTGCCTCCTGGACGAAGACAACGCGAGCCAGATATTCCAGGTTCACCTGGTGCACGATGCCGGTGTCGGGCGGCACAATAGCCAGGTTGCGAAATGCAGTTTGCCCCCAGCGCAGGAAGGCATAGCGCTCCTTGTTGCGGATGAATTCAAGCTCGGCATTGAGTTGGAAAGATTGCGGCGTGCCGAATTCGTCCACCTGCACCGAGTGATCGATGACCAACTCGGCCGGCTGCAACGGATTGATCAGCGACGGATCGCCCCATAGCCGCTTCATGGCGTCGCGCATGGCGGCAAGGTCCACCACGGCTGGTACTCCGGTAAAATCCTGTAGCAAGACCCGGCTGGGAGTGAATGCAATTTCCTTGTCGGGCTTGGATTTGCTGTTCCAGGCGGTTAGCGCTCTGATGTCATCCGCGGTCACGTTGCGACCATCTTCGGTGCGCAACAGATTCTCCAGCAGAATGCGCAATGAGTAAGGGAGATGTTTAGTGGAGATGCCTTTTTCGTCCAGTGCCCTGAGACGATAAATCTCGTATTCCCTGCTGCCCACGCGCAGGATCGACCGGCTGCCAAAGCTGTTCATAAAATGATTGCCTTCCCGACTTCTAGTTTAATCCACCACGAACCACGTAGGGGCGGGTGCCCCCACCCGCCCGGCCGGGCGAAGCCCGGCAAGGTTCTCTGTTGGCATAATCGCTAAACCCAAGGCGAGCTTAGCTCGCCTGCCCGGACGAGGGCGTCCGGGCCTACGCAGGCCGTTGCGATAATGTGGTTCGTGACAGCTCAGCCCCCACCCTGCGCTGCCTGCACTGCCCGCAACACCGCCTGCGCCTTGTTCATGCACTCCTCAAACTCTCGCGCCGGATCGGAATCGGCAACGATCCCCGCGCCCGCCTGCAGAAACGCCTTCTTTCCCTGCATCAGCATGGTGCGGATGGCGATACAGGAGTCCAGGTTGCCATCAAAATCGGCATAGAGCACCGCGCCGCCATACACTCCGCGCCGGGTCGGTTCCAGTTCCTCGATAATCTGCATGGCGCGAACTTTGGGCGCGCCGCTCAGTGTGCCCGCGGGAAAGCACGCCGCGAAGGCATCCAGCGCATCCAGGTCGCGGCGCAGCCGGCCTTCGAGCGCCGAGACGATGTGCATCACGTGCGAGTAGCGCTCCACGTACATCAGGTCCTTCACTTTGACCGAACCGTATTCGCTCACCCGTCCCAGATCGTTGCGCCCGAGATCGACCAGCATCACGTGCTCGGCGCGCTCTTTCTCGTCCTGCAGCATCTCCTCCGCCAGTCGCTGGTCTTCAGCTTCGTCATGTCCCCGCGGATGCGTCCCTGCAATCGGGCGATATTCCAGCTTGCGCCCGCTCACCCGCACCAGCATCTCCGGTGACGAGCCCAGCACATGCGTGTCCCCCATGCGCAGGAAATACAAGTAAGGAGAAGGATTCACGGTGCGCAAGGCGCGGTAAACGTCGAAGGGCGCTACCGAGGGCGTAAAGTCCAGCCGCTGCGAAAGCACGACCTGAAAGATGTCCCCGGCAGCGATGTATTCCTTGGCGCGTTTCACCGAAGCGATGAAGCGTTCCCGGCTGGTTCCGGCGCGGACCTTCAATTTGCTCTTTGCCGGCCGCAAGGCCTTGTGCCAGTGTGCCGGCCGCAATCCCGCAGCCAGCTTCTTTTCCAGGACGCCAATGTCCGCCGCGGCCCGGTCGTATGCGCGCCGCGGACTCTCACGCGACACGTCAGCGGTGGCAATGATGTGGATCTGGTGGTGCAGGTGATCGAACGCCAGCAGCCGGTCGAAATACATCAGTACGCAATCGGGCAGGGAAAAATCATCCTTGGCATGTTCGCCGATATTTTCCAGTTGGCGGACTGCATCATAAGCAAAGTAACCTACCGCGCCCGCAGTAAACGGCGGCAACCCAGGCACAGTCGCAGGACGATGCTGCCGCAGCAATTCTTTGATGACCTGGATCGCGTTCCCCTGGCGCTTCTCCTTCTCTTGCCGCGCTGCACCTCGATATCGCCGCCACGCGCCCTCACCTGCATGTAGGGACGCGCCCCCAGAAAGGTGTAGCGTCCAATCTGCTCGCCGCGCTCCACCGACTCCAGCAGGAAGGCGTCCGGTTCATCGGCCGCGATTGCAAGGAAGGCGGAAACCGGAGTCAACAAATCGGCCGCGACCGATTTCACCACCGGCACCAGGGTGGCCTCTTTGGCGAGGCGCGAAAATTCTTGGTAATCGGGGCGAAGCATGGTGCGTCATTCTGGGTTCAGTCATTATAGACAAGGCCTCTCAAACCACTTAACCGGAGACCTGTAAAATCAAACCAGGGTGTGATGCGTCTCCTCATTCACGAGATCCCCATCTCACCCGGACTTCTTATGCCTGCAGTCTTCCGCCGTCCGCCCGGCCCTCCGCCTCGATTTCTGATCGGCAACCTTCCTTTATTTGATTCCGACCCTCTGGCCATCTACACTCGCTGGGCCCGCGAATTCGGCGACATCTTTTACTATCGCGCCGCCTGGATG
Source organism: Terriglobia bacterium (assembly GCA_963758435.1). Classification (GTDB taxonomy): domain Bacteria; phylum Acidobacteriota; class Terriglobia; order Terriglobales; family Acidobacteriaceae; genus JAIQFF01. The sequence goes on from CAVWVN010000007.1 coordinate 65,131, forward strand.
GACGTGTATTTCCTCAACCATCCCAGCCTCATCGAATCAGTCCTGGTATCGCAGTCGCAGAATTTCGCCAAGGACAAAGTCATCCAGAACAGCCGCTGGTTTCTGGGCGAAGGTCTGCTGACCAGCGAAGGTTCGGGATGGCTGCGGCAAAGGCGCTTGTCCCAGCCCGCCTTCCATCGCGAACGGATGGCGTCGTATGGGCGCACCATGGCCGCCTACACCGGAGGAAATGCTGGCCACATGGCAGGACGGCGACGTGCGCGACATCCATCAGGAGATGATGCAGCTCACCATGCGCATCGTGGCCAAGGTGCTTTTCAGCGTGGAAGTGAAAGCAGACACGGAAAGAGTTGCCGGCGCGCTCAACATCCTGATGCGCCACACCTCAGGAGGACGAATGATCCTGCCTCCCGTACTGCGCCATGTCCCGGTGCCGGCGATGATGCGAGTCAAGCGGGCCGTGCGCGAGCTCGACGAAATTGTGAACCGCATCATTCGTCAGCGCCGGGCCAGCGGAGAGGACACCGGCGACCTGCTCTCCATGCTCATGGCGGCCCGCGACGAAGATGGCAGCGGCATGACCGACCGCCAGTTGCGCGACGAAATCCTGACCTTCCTGCTGGCCGGGCATGAGACCACCGCAGTGTCCCTCTCCTGGACCTGGTATCTGCTCAGCCAGCATCCGGAAGTGGAACAGAAGCTGCATCAGGAGTTGAGCCAGGTCCTGGGCGGTCGTACGCCGCAACTGGAAGACCTGCCTCGCCTCCCCTACACCGACAAAGTGGTGAAGGAATCCATGCGCCTCTATCCGCCGGCCTGGAGCCTGGCCCGCACCGTGGCCAAAGAAGTGGAGCTCGGCGGCTACCGCCTTCCCGTGGGAGCGAATGTGGTCATGAGCCCGTGGATACTGCACCGCGATCCCCGCTTCTTTAACCAGCCCGAGCAATTCAACCCGGAGCGCTGGACAGGCGGAGGCGGCCCAACGTCTCCCGCGCTTCGCCTACTTCCCCTTTGGCGGCGGACCGCGCCTGTGCATCGGCGCCTCGTTCGCCATGATGGAGGCGAACCTGCTTCTGGCGGCGATTGCACAGCGCTTTCAGTTGCGGCTGGTCCCTGGACATCCCGTAGCCGCGCTGCCCAGCATTACGCTGCGCCCCAGGCATGGCATGCGCATGTCGCTATCCAAAAGCGTCTCACGAGAAGCTAAGTCGAGAGTAACCAGCGAATGAATTGACGTGGGGGCGCAACCGTTGGAAGATGGCGAGTCAGCTCAAATCTGCCACGGGGGCGTATGCGGATCAAGTTCTGGGGCGTGCGCGGATCCACGCCGACTCCCCAGCCCGACAACCTGCGCTACGGAGGCAATACCTCCTGCGTCGAGGTTCGCCTGGGTGACAACCTCTACGTCTTCGACTGCGGCACCGGACTCCGTGCGCTTGGGCAGCAGCTGCAGCGCGACTCCGAAGGCAAGGCGATTCGCGCCCACATCTTCGTCTCGCATTTTCACTGGGACCACATTCAGGGCATCCCTTTCTTCGGCCCGCTTTATGAAAACCCGGAAAACTGTTTTTCTTTCCACTCCTCCAGCCGCACCCGCACCCTGAAGCGGGTGATGGAAGAGCAGATGGCCGCTCCCTACTTTCCCGTGGATATGAGTGAGATGAAGGCCCAGCGCGGCTTCTACAACCTGGAGCAGGGCCGCGTGCCGCTGGACGACGTGATGGTCGAGGCCATGTGGCTCAATCATCCCCAGGGCTGCATGGGCTATCGCCTCGAGACCAAAGAAGGAGTGGTGGTCTATGCCACCGACAACGAACCCGGCGACCCGCTGTTCGATAAGAATGTGCGCAAGCTCGCCGCCGGCGCCGACGTCCTGATCTACGACGCGCAGTATCTGCCGGAAGAATACGAGGCCCGCAAGCGCGGCTGGGGCCACAGCCACTGGCGCGAAGCCATCAACGTAGTGATGGAAAGCGGCGCCAAGGAATTGGTCCTGTTCCACCACGATCCCGACCACGACGATGCCTGCATTGATAGAGTCGTGGAGGAGGCCCGCAACCACTATCCGAAAGTGCGAGCGGCGGCGGAAGGGTTGGAGATAAAAATCTAGAGTGTCACCCTGAGCGGAGTAGCTGCTTCGCTTCGCGAAGCAGCTGCGCAGTCGAAGGGCCCCTATAACCGGAGCTGGCGCCTGCATCTCGAAGGTCTACTGAAGCTGTCCGCTCAGCAGAAATCCCTAGTCTCTCATCAAGCAGTGTTGATACCGCAGCTCCGGTAGGTGGATCCTTCGACTCATTAAGATCGTCCGCAAGCGGACGATCGCTCTTCCCGTCAGGATGACAACCAAAGTGGTTAGCATGTGTTCGCAGTACTCCCGTAACTTGCCTCGCCGCCCAGCCCTGCATATACTTTGAACGTTTGCCCGCCTACTCCGGGATGGTTCACCCGGCGCCGGCCAGCATCTTACTGTCTGACCGCACCAACGGAGACCGCCATGGCTTTGAAGACCATTTCCCTCGAACAGGAAATCAACCCCTGGGAGGCGCAAGCCGCCCGTTTCGACTTTGCCGCCCATAAGTTGAACCTGGACGAGGGGTTAATGAAGGTCCTCCGCTACCCTACCCGGGAGATCATCCTGCACATTCCGGTCATGATGGACAATGGCCACCTTGAGGTCTTCACTGGCTTCCGGGTGCAGCACTCCATCGCCCGCGGTCCTGCCAAGGGCGGCTTGCGCTACTCTCCCGATGTCACCCTGGACGAAGTCCGCGCCCTGGCCAGCTGGATGACCTGGAAGTGCGCCGTGGTCAACATTCCTTTCGGGGGCGCGAAAGGTGGAGTCATCTGCGATCCGCACAAGATGTCCCAGGGTGAACTGGAGCGCATGACCCGCCGCTACACCGCGGAACTGGTCGAGTTCATCGGGCCGGAAAAGGATGTTCCCGCGCCTGACATGAACACCAACGAACAGACCATGGCGTGGATGATGGACACGTATTCCATGCACATGCGCCAGACCGTGACCGCTGTTGTCACCGGCAAGCCCATCAATATTGGCGGCTCCCGCGGCCGCCGCGAGGCCACCGGCCGCGGCATCATGATCGTGTGCGACGAGGCGGTCAAGAAGCTTCGGCTCAATCCCGAGACTACACGCGTCATCGTGCAGGGCTTCGGCAACGTGGGATCGAACGCCGCCCGCCTGATGACCGAAGCCGGCTACAAAGTGATTGGAATCGTGGAAGTCGACGGCGGCCTGGTCAACCGCAACGGAATCGATGTAGAGGCGCTGTGGGAATTCCGGCAGCGCAACGGCACCATCCACGGGTTCCCTGGCGCCGTAGCCGAGGATCCGGCCGAGTTGCTGGTTTCGGAGTGCGAAATTCTTATTCCGGCCGCTACCGAAAACCAGATCACCAGCCGCAATGCTGATCGGATCAAGTGCAAGATCCTGGCCGAAGGCGCGAACGGTCCGACCACTGCCACCGCCGACGATATTCTGGCCGACAAACACGTCTTCGTGATTCCCGACATTCTCTGCAACGCGGGCGGCGTCACTACCTCTTACTTCGAGTGGGTGCAGGACCGCCAGGGATACTTCTGGAAGGAGTCCGTGGTCAACGAACAACTCGAGCACATCATGAAGGGGGCCTTCGAGGATGTGGTCCGCTTCTCCGAGACCCACGGCGTCAACAATCGCATCGCGGCTTATATGCTGGCCATCGATCGCGTGGCCTACACCATCCGCCAACGCGGAATCTACGCCTGACCTGGGGTGTGGGGCGGGCGCCCCCGCCCGCCGCTTTTGAAGTTGACTCTGGTTTGGAGATTGGCGCGTGTAACAGGAGAACGGGCAAAATAAGCCGGCAAGAGTTGAAAAGATGAGATTGCTACTAGCATCATCGCTGGCGATCGCCATTGCCGCTCTTCTCTGTCCTTCTTTTCTCGGCTCTTCGTTCTTTGACGCAGGCATGGACCCCGCCATCTACGTGAGCCTATTTCTGGCAAGTTGCTGGCTGGTGCTCCTCGCAGTGGGACTGTTCAAGTTCAGGAGTCGAGGGCTTTGGTTGCTTATTGGCCTTCCCTTTGTCGCATACTGGCCGCTCGCATTCTTCGTGTTTGCCTCGCATGTGGGCGCGATATAAGAGCCAGCCGTTAAAGGGCGATCCATCTCAAAGGGTGATTCCCGAGGTTGCGGCTGCCGATAGTGCCCGCGAGTCTCCTGCGATCAAAATTCAACGTCAAAAGCGGCGGGCGAGGGCGCCCGCCCCACATGTTCCAGAGAGAATCCCTGATTGACCCCGGATCGATCGAAATGTCATTATGGTCGCCCCTTGCGGCCAGTCGGGAAGCACTTCGGCGCCCCTGAGGCAAGCTTCCGCAGTTCCTTGCGGCCGGCCCGGAACGAGAGAGGAAATCATGAACAGACTGCACACCAGGCTCAGTATGTGGACCGTCGCGCTCTGCATGTTTTTCGTGCTGAGCGGGATTTCCGCCATGGCCGGGCCCCAGACAAGTTCTAGCGACGAGCAGGCTTCCACCACAGCCACCAAGAAGAAAAAGAAAAAGACGAAGAAAGACGCAAGTGCATCCGCCGACCAGTCAGCGGCCGCTGACACTTCGACATCCACCACCGCCAAGAAAACATCGAAGAAAAGCAAGAAGACGGAATCGAGCGCTGCCGATGCGGCCAGCTCTGAGGGTTCAGCCAGCAGCAAAACGGCGGCCAAGAAAACCAGCAAAAAGAAGAGCAAAAAGACTGAAGAGGCCACGGAATCGGCCAGCACCACCGCGACCGAACCGGCCGCGGCCAAGAAAACCCGCAAGAGTAAGAAGGCAGCCGCGGAGAGCGGCGCAGCGGCCCCGGCTGCAGAGTCCGCCAGCGCGAACCGAGGCAACTGCAACCAAGACCAAGCGGACCCGCAAAAGCAAAAAGTCCGAGATGGACTCAGGCGCCGTGGCGGCAGCCCCTGCTGCCACTCCAGCTCCGGCCAGTCACACATCTGCGCCGGCACCTGCAGCGGCTCCGGCCAGTTCCATGGCCGCTCCTTCCGGCTCCATGGCGCCGGCTCCCAAATCGAGTCACAAAACAACTGCCAGCGCCAGCGCCTCCGATTCCCAGATTTCGGCCGCCAAGGCGGGAGGCATGGTCTGGGTCAACACCGATAGCGGCGTTTACCATAAAGGTGGCCGCTGGTACGGCAAGACCAAGACGGGAAAATTCATGAGCGAGGCGGATGCCAAGGCCGCCGGCTATAAAGCATCGGAAAAGGACTAAGGAGAGACTATGAAGAACAAGAACCTGATTGCGCGAATTCTGTTTTCACTTTTCGCCGTTGCACTTTTGGCCACTATGGCCGCGGCGCAGACCAAGCCAGCCAAGAGCGCCAAACCGGCCAAGACCGATTCCGCCATGGCGGCCCCCGCAGCCGAGCTGCTGGACATCAACTCCGCCACCAAGGAGCAATTGGACGCGCTGCCCGGCATCGGCGAGGCCTATTCGCAAAAGATCATTGACGGCCGTCCCTATGCCAAAAAAACGGACTTGACCCGCAAGAAGGTCATTCCCGCCGCCACCTACGCCAAAATCAAGGACAAGATTATCGCCAAGCAAAAGTAATCTTTCAGCGGGGGCACGGCTTTGCAGTCGCGAAGGAATGAAGCCGTGTGCTTCCTGCCGGATCTTTTCCAGTCGATACTTCAGCAGTATTAAGAAGGAGGCATCATGAGTTTTCTCGAAGATATGGCGGGCAAGGAAGTGAGCGGCATGCTGGCCAACAGCTCGAATCCGCTCGCATCCTCAATTATGCAGATGATCAACAATCAGCCCGGCGGACTCTCCGGACTCGTGCAGCAGTTTCATGACAGAGGCCTGGGCAGCGTGGTCAGTTCCTGGGTCAGTACGGGCCACAATCTCCCCATTTCGGCCGATCAGATTCAGCACGTGCTGGGCAGCGATCAGGTAAAGGAACTCGCCGCCAAGGCAGGGATTGCGCCCGATGCCGCCGGTTCCCACCTGGCCGAGCTGCTGCCCATGTTGATCGACAAACTTACCCCCAACGGGGAGGTTCCTCAGAGCTCGTCTCTGCTGGAAGAAGGAATGGGCATGCTGAAGAATCTCGGCCTGGGCAAGACCGGCACCGACTCGTAAGCCGCAAATCACGTGGGGCAGTTGCCCCAGGATGTACGGCGGAGCAAAGCTCCGCTAGGTTTGGCCCGGCAAAGTCTGTCGAGCTTCGCTCGACCGGACAGCCGAGGGCGGCTGTCCCCACGTGGTTTTCTTCCCCTTTTGCTTCATTGATTCCCTCTTCCGGGTAGAGGATAATGAGGCGTTGCCAGCCATTACTTTGAGCACTGGCGGCCTGTGCCCGCGGTGAACCTGCCCAACTCCATCACGCTGACCCGCATCCTCAGCATCCCGCTGTTGATCTGGTTGCTTTCCACCAACCATTTTCGCGCTTTTGATGGGGAGCAGGAGTTGCTGGCTTCGGCCCTGTTCATCGCCGCATCAATTACCGATGGCATTGACGGATACCTGGCCCGCCGCCGCGGCCAGATCACGACCATGGGGATCCTGCTTGATCCCCTGGCCGATAAGCTCCTCATCGCTGCCGCGTTTATCGCCCTGGTCCAGTTCAATCCCAGCCTGGTCCCTGCCTGGATCGCGGTGCTCATCATTGCGCGCGAATTTCTGGTGAGCGGACTGCGTTCGATTGCCGCTTCGGAAGGCTTCACCATCGAGGCCAGTGACTTGGGCAAGTTTAAAATGCTGGTACAGATTGTTTCGGTGGTCGCGGTCATCCTCGACCACCGCTGGAAAGAATGGCCGGTGGGTCCGTATATTTTCCCCGTGCACTGGATTGCACTGGTCGCCATCTGGTTCATGGTCTTTCTGTCGCTGACCTCGGCGCTCGACTACTTTGTCGCGTTCTGGGCGAAGATTGATCGCCGCGTGGTCAAGCGCCGCCGCCGCGCCTTCGTGCTTAGCCGGCGGAGGAAACGCGATGTACCCGCCACCTGATTCCTCCCGCCTGACCTGCGTCACCGGCGCGACCCTGCCTGACGAATTTTCTTCCGATGAACGCGGCCTGCTGCTTCGACTTGCGCACGAGGCTATTTCGTCAACCCTCGAGCAGCGTGAAATATCTTTGGTTCCACCCTCGCCGCATCTCGCCGAACCTCGCGGCGCCTTCACTACTCTTTATTACCGCGGTGACCTGAGGGGCTGCGTCGGTTACGTGTTCCCCGTCACATCTCTATACCGCACCGTGGCGGAAAGTGCTCGTGGTGCGGCCTTCGATGACTCGCGTTTCTCGCCCGTGACCAGCGACCAGGCTCCGGAACTGCGAGTCTCCCTCAGCGTGCTCTCGCCCCTTCAGCCCGTGCAAGCCGAACAAGTGGAAATCGGACGACACGGCCTGCTGATCAGCCTGGGCTACTGCCGTGGCCTGTTGCTGCCGCAGGTTCCGGTCGAGCATGGATGGGACCGCATCGCCTTCCTCGAGCAAACTTGCCGGAAGGCCGGCTTACCGCTGGATGCGTGGAAAACCGGCGCAAAGCTGCAAGCCTTCACCGCTGAAGTCTTCGCCGACCCGGAGTGAAACCGCAAGGAAATGTCACCCTGAGCGAGGAGGATCGTCCGCTTGCGGACGATCCGACGAGTCGAAGGGCCCCTATGCGCGCTGAGAAGTTTCGATATTGGAATTCCCTGCTGCTTACAGTTCTGAGAATGCCGCAGTAACACGATGGGTGTTCAGCGTATAGACGTCCTTCAACTGCGTGGCTGCTTCGCGAAGCGAAGCAGCTCCTTCGCTCAGGATGACACACAAAAAATCAGGGAGGCCGAAGCCTCCCTGAAAAGTTTCTGGCTAGCGAAAAAATTATTCCTGATCGAGCTCCACGTTGTCGCCGACGTGCACATCCTCCAGCGCAAACACAATCATGCCAGTGGCGGTTGTCGAAGTGGTGTTGATGACCACGATCTCGCCCACCGCGCGCCGCGGCATATCGGCCACGTGGATCGAGGGTCCCTTGGTCTTGGTGAACATGTGTCCTTCGATCGAGGGCGGATACTTCTGCGTATCCTCGGTGGTAGATGCCTTGAAGGAAAGCGAATCCACGGGGTCGCGCAGGTCAGCTTCGTAACTGCGCACTGCCCGGAAGTAGTCGCCGACCTTGACTCCCTGGTTGGCGCCCACGTTCATGTAAATCTTCGAACCAGTCCCCAGCAGCAGGTCAAAATCCTTGGCCAGAACGATGCGTCCGCTGGCTTTGCCGTTGTTGGGCTGAAAGCGGTCAAACCGCTCTGGCAGATGGAATGCGACCGTGGGCTTCTCCGTATACGGCATCGCGATGTCACCCGGAACCATAGGTTCGCAGCTGAATTCAACGCGCGCCACCGCCATCTTGCCGCGGGTATCCACCACCCGCACCCGGCCCAGTTCAGAATAGGGTTGGCCCATGGCTTTCAACATCGAGCGCTGACCGGCAAACAGTTCGTACTCGTTGGGATCCACCAGCTCGCGCACGATCTCGTACTGCTGCCCCGTCTGGTAGCCCTGGCCTGCCAGGAAAACGGTGTCATTGGTGGCATACTTGGTGGTGTTGGGACTCTCGAGGCCACCGGCCACAAACTTTGAGTTCGGTACCAGCTCTTTGTTGACGAAGCCGCCGCAATTGATGTCCGCATTGGTCGGAGTCTGCACCCGCTCAATGGGAAAGGTCCCCGTCGTAATCTCGGTGTTTTGCGGAGCTGCCTGATTCGCCGGAGCGGAATCGGCTTGCTGCGCCGCTGCCGCCACCGTCAGGCACAGTAACAGCAACAGTCCTGTTTTCTTCATGTTACCTCCAAAATCGAGGCCGGGCCCCGCCGGCTTTATCCCGCTAACTCCTGCAAATAAAAGGGCTTTCAAGTCGCACAGTAACAAGGGGATAGGGGTCGGTCAAGGTTACGCTGGTGTTATCGTGGGTACGTTAAAAAGTTTGCCCTCCAGCGTTTGCGACAATCCGTTGTTGCATCTGCAATTACGCGCCTGTAATATCCCCAGTCGTTCTCCGATCATGACTGCTGCCCCCAACAGCTACGTGGCTCGTTTCCTGCCCCTGCGGCTTCCACGGGTGTGCGTGGCCGTCACTGACACTGATCCCGCCGCCCTGGTGGACAAGGCCGAGGCCCTGGTCCGGGATAACACCTTTCTGGAGTTCAGGTTAGATTACCTGCCCCGACCCGCGCTTGCGCTGCCCAGGATCAAGCGCTTCATGGAATACCATCCTCACGTCACCGCCATCGCCACCTGCCGGCGCACCGCCAGCGGGGGAAAGTTCAAAGGCTCCCTGGCCGCCCAGTTGGACATTTTGGGGAAAGCGAGCGCGTCCGGTTGCCAGTTGCTTGATCTCGAACTGCAGAGCGCAGCCAAATGCAAGCCTGAACATTTAAAGCGCCTGCGTACCCGGTCCGCCTTGATCCTCTCCTTCCATGATTTCCGGGCCACCAAGAATCTGGAACAGACCCTGGAAAAGATGGTGAAGACCCCTGCCGATTTCTACAAGATCGTGGGCACGGCCACCACTCTCTACGACAACGTGACCATGATGAAATTCCTGGAGAAATTTGGCGACCGCCATTCCCTGGTCGGGTTGTGTATGGGCGAGCAAGGCATCATCAGCCGGTTGCTTGGGGTACGGGCGGGGAGCGTGTTCACCTTCGCGGCCGTCAGTCCGGATGAAAAGACGGCCCCCGGCCAAACCACCGCCCAGGAGCTGCGCAGCACATATCGCATCGAGCAGATGGACGCAGCCACCAGAATCTATGGCGTGGCCGGCGATCCAGTCGCGCATTCGCTCTCGCCTGCCATCATGAACGCCGCGCTGCGCCGGGAGAATGTGAATGGTGTGTATCTTGCGCTTCATGCCAAGACACTGAAAGACCTGCTGGCCTGCGTGCGCGATATTCCGATTCACGGCCTCTCCATCACCATGCCGTACAAGGAAGCCATCCTCAAGCACCTCGACAACACCGATTCTCACACCACAAAAATCGGGGCTTGCAACACCGTGGTACGGGCGCAGGATGGAAAACTCTACGGCTTCAACACCGATGCTGCCGGTGTGGTGCGTCCGCTGGAACAGCGCATCACGCTGGAAAAAGCGAAGATCCTGGTGCTGGGCGCGGGCGGCGCGGCGCGGGCCGCGGTTTTCGGGCTTAAAGAACGCGGCGCCGAAGTTTACATTCTGAATCGCACCGCCGCCCCGGCGCAGAAGCTGGCCCATCAGGCCAGGGCCAGGATTGCCAAGCGCGCCGACCTGAAAAAGCTTACCTTCGACGTCATCATCAATGCCACTCCGGTGGGCATGGGCAATATCCGCGAGTCGCCGTTGAATGAAAACGAGATCAACGCCCGCTACGTCTTCGACATGATCTACGATCCCGAAGAGACGCGGCTGATAAAGCTGGCCAAAGGACGCGGCGCGGAGGTAATTCCGGGGATCGAGATGTTCGTCCACCAGGCCGCCCGCCAATTCGAGATCTGGACGGGCAAACCCGCGCCCTGGGATGACATGCTGCGCGTAGTCACGCTAGCGCTCAACGAGCGTACGGCTGCCAGGCAACCCGCCAAATCCTGACCAATCCCGACACCCGTAGGGGCGGGCGCCCTCGCCCGCCCGGCCGGGCGGAGCCCGGCAGGGTTTTGGCTGGCGCAACCCAGAAACCCCAAGGCGAGCTTCGCTCGCCCGCCCGGACGAGGGCGTCCGGGCCTACGTAGGTTTTGGTGGCGCATAGGGATTTTGCATACCCTGAAACCAAACCCATCGATACTCGCGCCAATCCGCGACCAATCCACCGCGCACCGGGTTGTTTAAAATATAAGCAATCTTCTCATCCAGTCTTTCTGACGACCGCAGCACTCGATCGAATGATTCTTCCTGCCAGATCGTCTCGTGAACGCCGCTCTGCCGATTGATGAAGTGCGCAGAAGAAGATTTGATCGCCTGCATGATCTCGGGCATCGGGACGACCCGCTTACGTGCCGGCTCGACCTGCGGCGTGAGAACTAAATGCACGTGGTCCGGCATGACCACGGCTACGTAGAGTTCATATTTTTTGCCGTGATCATACCTGCAGCAATCAAGAACAATGTCGCGGGCCCAAAGGGGAAGAACCGAACGCTTCCTCGTGACGAATGTGATGAAATGAGGTTTGTCGTCCCGCTGCAAGTGCGGAAGATTCCGGCGGTAGAAAGTCATGCCGCAGTTAATTCTGGCGCCCGGCCGGTGTCCTCTGACGTAAATAAAATCGTGCTGTCCTGTTTCGGGAGGGAGTCCACCACGGCGCCCACGTAGGGGCGGGCGCCCTCGCCCGCCCAGCCGGGCAAAGCCCGGCAGGGTTTTGGATGGCACAACCCAGAAACCCAAGGCGAGCTGCGCTCGCCCGCCCGGACGAGGGCGTCCGGGCCTACGTGGATTTTGGTGACTTTGTGCGCGAGTGGTTTGGAACAAAAAAAACGCGCCGGCCTCGTCAGGCCGGCGCATTCCCGTTATCTGCTTAGTACGGTTTGAAGTCCTGCCAGTAAGTCAGGTTCACTACGTCCTGCAACATCGGTGTGCCTGGAGGCAGCTTTGACGGATCCAGGAAGGCCGTGTCGAAGTAGTAGTTCCGCGGCGGCGGACCGTAAACCAGATTGCAGCACTTAAAAGTCCCGGTCGCGTACTGCGAGTAATAAAGGCTGACCAGCGATCCCCGATAGAACAGTCCGCCGGATCCGCCCCAGGTCTCGATGTAGCGCAGGAAGTTGTGCACTCCGCCGTCGGTACCGAAGTCCTGCCCGGCGCCCGCCGGTTGCGGGAAGTTGATGTTCTTTCCGCCCGCAATGGCCAGCCGATAATACGTAGGAGTGTTAGGCGCCCGCCCTGCCAGGTTCAGAGGATTCAGCATGCTGTTGGTGTCGGACCAGTTATTCGACAGCAGAGTCACGGCGTCAGAGATGACGGCGGCGGCCGAGTGGTTGATGTCCGCCACTACGGCTGGCGGAGGATTGCCCCAGAAAGGATCGGTGTTATCGGAATTGTAATTTCCCTGAATGTAAACCGGGTTCTCCGCCGCGACCGTAAAGCCACCCAGACCAGTATCTGGCCGGACGGGCACGTTCCCCAGGCCACCATCCACGAGTTTCAGCACATGGCGGGCGCCGGTCACGATGTTCTGCCGGCCCCGGGTGGAGCAGTTTACGTTCTGATAAGGATTATTGTTGGTCGCAGCGCCGAGTCGAAGACCGAACCCCACATTAGGAGTTCCCCACACCGAAGGTGCATTGTTCACGGCCGCGTTCTGATCGACGTCCTCAGCTGGTTCCAGTACCCCATCCGGAGTTCCGGTGGGCGAGGCCGAGTTGATGACATCTTCGAACCCATATTCTCCCGAAGTAATGTTCCCATTGTTGGGGTCGGGCAGCATGCCCCGGCGGTCAGAAAAGTACACCAGGTAGCCGTTCTGGCTGCTGTAGGAAACCAATGGGCCGCTTCCCCCCGGGATCGTCCCCAGCAACCATTTGCGGAAGTTGCCTACGTCGAACTCCACCGCATCCATGATGCCGTTGACGTAGCAAGCCGGATTGGCCATGCCTGCCGGGGCTGCGTCGCGAGGGAAGCCCTCGCGTGGATCGTAGAGGTTGATGGGGTACCAGCTGTATTGGGTGGCGCCCGCCGCCTCGAAAATATTTCGCGGATTATCGGCGTTGGTTAGAGTGCCGCTTGCATCGCGGTCAGCCTGTTGCTGGAAGATCAGGATGGCATTCGGATGTACCGGATTCGACCCCGCTCCCCCTCCTACCGGCTTGGTGGGAGATACCAGTCCGCGGGCAAAACCGAGCTGTAACCACTCGTTCGTGATACCGACCCAAGCGCCCGCTGCGTTCTGGTACTCCACTCGCAACCAACCGTCCACCAGGTTCCAGGGTCCGGCAGCAGGACATGGGGACAAGGTTGGAGGTCCGACCCAGCCTGCATCGGATGCTGTATTGGCCATGGCGAACCGGGTTGTTCCGAGCGCCACGCCTCCCACTCCCTGTACCGCGATCGCCAGGCCTTGTGGGGATGCCACACAGCCGCCGGCGGTCAGATCGACGTCTCCCGCCAGCAGGCCCGGCCGGTCGGGATGCAAATCGGCTTGCGTGCTGGCCAGCAGGATGCGGAGATTGGCCTTGTTGTACTCGCGCGACGAGCCCGTCGCTGATGTCACCGCTTCACCCAGGGGAGCTTTACGAATAATCGCAATCTGCTGCGCCGCGCCGTTGGCGCCCTGCACGAACGGAAGGGTCAGCGGCTGCACGGCCAGCGAAGTGTTATTGCCGATGAACCCACCAAAGGTGGTGGGCGAAACTGTAGTGGAAGTGTTCTTCCAGGTTGCGACATTGGTCTGTACGCCGGCCGCAGGAATACCGCCGCTCCAACTGGCCAGGGGCACGCTGAATTTCAAGCAGTTCGGACTCAATGCCGGATTCGTCGCGGTGGCAATGCTGCCGTTGCAGCCGCCGGTCTGGTTGAGCACATACACATCCCCGGTGTAGTTGGCGTTAGTGAGGAAGTTGTTGGCCAGCCGGTCGCGGAGAATCTCTCCCACCGCGGTGACCTTGTCATCCAGCACCAGGCTGTTACCGTTGCCCTCAGCCAGGAACAGATTGCCGTTGGTGTGCACCCGCCCTTGAAAGTTGAAATTGGGGCCGGCGAAGTAGCTCAGGTCGCTGTCAGAAAAGACACCGAACTGGAACACCGGGATGAGCGCCACTTCCACGCCCCGCGTCATATTCACCGATGCGCCGCTGGGCCGCGTCGCGCTGACTTTCAGGGTCAAGGGAATGATCTCAGCCGTGAGTCCCGCGTTTGTCCCTGAGCTGATCACGCTGGTGCTGGCTTTCGGGTTGCCGTTGGCATCCGGCACCCAGGTCACACTCTCCAGGTAGTTCATGGAGCCGATCATGGCGCTGGTCGGCGTATTGGCGGCCAGGGCCGTGAGCTGCGCAGGAGTCGGAGCCTGCGATTGCTGGTAGAGCGCGGCCAGGTTCGCCGTCAGCAGCTCCATGCCCGATTCGGCGCCGTAGTATGCCCGGTTGGTCTCCAGATCGTTGTTTCCGACCTGGCCCGCGCCCTGGACCATAAACAGAAGACTCACCGCGATGGCGGACAACAGCGCCAGCACCAACAAACTCGCGACTAACGTAAATCCCCGTGATCGGCCCTTAATGCTACGCATAGTAATGATCTCCTGAGACCCCGTCTCTCTCCTGACTAACGATTCCTAGTTGTACCGGTCCTTGAACGACAGGCTGCGAGTGCTTACCGACGTGGTCAAGATCGTACTTCTGGACTTGTTGCCGTACGAGTTGATCGTCTGTCCCATGACCTGAATGTTCACTTTATTAATCTGGCTGGGGGAGAAAGGGGCTACCAGTGGGTTGGCGACACCGGAGCAGCCAGGACCATTGGTGCCGTTGCACACGTCATACGTGACTTTGAGATTGATGATGTTATCGGCCACCGGCGCCGGCGCCTGGCCGTTGACCTGGCGCATCAGGCGCGGGGGTTGACTGGTGGCTGCGGCAGGAACTTCGATGAAATAAGTGACCGCCCATATACGGGTACCGATGGTAGCGCCGCCGCCGATAATGGACAGGATGTTTCCTTTTGCCGCGCCCGTCTGGTTTATCTTCAGCGGGTCTCCATTGGCAAAACTGATATCGGTGCTGGTACCGGCTCCGGGCGCTATGCCGGTGACCTCGCCAACCGCGCTGCCCAAGTTGTTGGTGAACAGGATCAGGTCTCCCACTTGAATTCCGGTGGGAGATTGGATGGCCGGAAAGCCCGCTGGCAGAGGCGCCGGCGGCGTGAAAGTGACCTTGTCTCCCAGCGGGTTCGCAGCTGGGATTGCAGTCGAGTACTGGTTTAGCGGAAAGGCGTAGTCAGCGTAAACGACAGTGATCGCGTCCGACGCGGTTCCCGTGGCCGCGATGGTGGCCGGCCCGCCGAGTTCAATGCCATTGCCCGCTCCGGGGATAATCCCGTACATAAACTTGTTCGGATAGCCATTGTTGGCCAGCCATGCCTGGGCAGGATTCACGGCAAAGAAGGAGGCCACCGATCCGGCGCCGGCGGGCAACGACAAACCGCCCGAGGGCAGGCCGGAACCAGCCATGCTCACGTCCTTGGCGATAAGGTTCAGGGTGGCGCGAACGTTCTGCTGCATTTCCGAGGACTGGCTTACCATCCGGGTTGCATCCATTCCGTTCTTGAACAGCTGCGTCGTGGCGGCCAGGACAATCAGGCCCAGAGCCATGGCGATCAGCAATTCCACCAGACTGAAGCCGCGGATTTTTTGTTCGGTGGATGTCATCTGTCTCCTCAGCGGTACGAAGCAATCAACGCCTGCACCTGATAAGTCTTGAACCAGCCCTGCGGCACCGGGTAACGGACGCTGACGGTAATCTGCCGCACGTTGGGGTTTCCCGGCACGTTCGCAATCTGTACTTGTCGGGTGAAATTGCCCAGGTCGATCAATACGTCAGCGGAGGTGTTAGTGATCACTCCACTCGCTCCCGGCAATCGAATCGGGGCGGCGGCCACATCGTCGCCAGTGTTATCCAGACCGTCCGGGCCTGGGTCCATCATGGGCGTGAATCCCACCTTGAATATTCCAGCGCCCGCGCCCACATTCTGGATCTGGTTAAACGTGAGCTGGCCGGTTTGGCGCGCCGTGTAAATACTTTCCACCGCTTCCGCCGCTTTCTGGCGGGCGATGCTGTCGTTCTGCACCGAGGTGGTGTTGCTGATGGCCATGGCAAAGGTCGCCAGCACCGCCAGCAGCCCAACCATCAACACCACGATGGCGATCAGAGTTTCGAGCAGGGCAAATCCCTGTTGCTGATGTTTCCTTGAAACTGGCATGCCGTTGCTATTGCTCATTGTTGAAACCATTTGGGGCCTCCTGCACTGGTCAGAAGACGCCATCCGCGGATTCTTCCAGTGGCTCCGTAGAGAGTGACCGCGCGCGAACTGTACAGGTCTCCAGGCCGCGTCACGTACACAATCCCACTGTTCCAGTTTCCGTTGACGTCATGCGCTGAACCGTCGGGCATGAACATGACCTGGTTCTTGATTCCGCCGCCGGCCACGCCTTGATCGAAATCGATGGCCAAGGCAGCATTGCCAAAACCATCGGGCACAGTCGCCGCGGTATTCGGCAGTCCCACTTGAACTGCTATTTGCATGTCGGTGGGCAGCTTAGTGCTGGAGATCTGCACGGCTGCGGAGAGCGCGGTTCCGGCATCCCAGCGAAAAATCTGGATGCTTTGCGCCGTCGGTGCACCCAGCGGCGTGAGAGCCCCGGCAGGTGCAGCCACGCCAAAGCACACAATGTACTGTTTGCGTTCCGCGATGGCCCGCTGACGAGCTACCCGAAGCGGCATCATGACGTCTTGATAGGCCTGATTCGCGCGGGCATCCTTCAGGGCCGGCTGTATCGCCATGAAACCGATTCCGGCCACAATCAGGATCAGACAGCACACCATCATCATTTCAAGCAGGCTGAAGCCGCGGACGCCACGTTCCTTGATCGGAGCGCGGTGCGAAAATTTCATTGACTGATTGACTTTCATTCCCGATCCAATCTCCATAGCCGCCGAAGTTAGCGGACGTGCCTGGCCACAAATCTTTGGGAGAGAGGCGGGAAGCGGGGGCTCCCGTGCAACCATCATCGTAGGGTCACTTCACGCCAGCGTCAAAGCACCAGAGTCATACAACGCAGGGGATGTATTCGTACTTTGGTAAGTAACCAACTCCTGGTTACTGGGGCGGCTTGGGTGGCCCATGCGGACAATTTCCCCGCATGGAACGAAGAGCGCAGGCCTGCGATGAATCCTGCCGGCGGTCTGAATGCTAAAGATGAACGCCGGCAGACTTAAGAGTAGCTGCTCACTCTCTCATCCGTCTCCCGGCGTGCGGCGTGCTCCCGCAGACGGGGACTGCTTTGAGGACGGCGATTGGGTACCGGCAGCGACAATTTCACAGAATCGTCGATGGAAACGCCCGCGGCCTCCAACAGATGCCGAATATCCATACAATAGATGATGCAGAGGCTGAATATCTTGGCGATGTGCCGGGGCAACTTGCCCATGGCCTCATAGTCAGAGAGCAGACCTAAGGCGATTGCGTACTCCTGGTCCCCAAGAATCTGTGCGATGGCGCGAGTGAGATCGTGCGCCGCCCGGAAGGTCAGACCGGTTCGTGCGCGCGAGATTCGAAGCAGGTCCGAAAACCGCATCTTTTGTTCACCGCCAGACAGCAGAGGCAGTCCGGACTCCCTCAGGCCTGCACCGGGCGGCAGGTTCATAGGATAAAGATTAGTATCCACCAGGCCCAGAATCCGCGCCTCCATGGGCAGGCGGAGCGGCCAGCTTCCCCAGGGCGAACGGCAGGGCAGTAGCACGATTTGCCGATCGTCAATCCATCGCACCTGGCAACAGGTCAGTCCGCCGGAATGCTCAACCAGCCAGAACAGATCGTCCCGGGAGGCTTGGCTGGCATTGTTCATCCGCCAGGTATAGCAGCGATCGACTCGCACCACGCTGCCGGGCATCAGCTCCGAGTGAACCAGCGCGTCCTCGGTGCCGATCTTGGCGAACAGGTAGCGGGCGGATATGCTCCTGATTCCGTAGCATGATGAGGGTGGCGGCAAAACCGACTTGAGCCACTCCTCGTTAGGCGTGACCAGCACAGTGCGCTCGGTATGCAGCCGCACTTGCAGCCGGGGGACCTGTTGCAGATCAAAACCGAAGATCCGTAACCAGTCAACGAAGCGATGTCCGGTGCTCTCGCTCAAGGCCACGATCTGGCAAAGATGCGGCGTGATTCCGTTCTTGATTTTGTAAAGGAGAGTTGCTGGAATGAAGAACGGGGACTTGCTTCCATACCGCCGACGAGTGGCGGCTGAAAGCTGGGTCACGGTGTATCCGCATCGGGCCAGAACATTTCGGACGTTCTCGACCTGGGCGTCGGAGCCACAACGGTGTGCATGATCTTCGCTGGCTTCAATCCAGCGAAGAGGAGGTCCTGCACGAGGGATTCTGAAGAGACCACGAACCGCTGCTGGCGCGTTCATTCATCGATACTAGCCCGACTCCTTCTTAGTGAGCGGCGAGCAGTTACTGCCTCTTTTGGTGCGTCGCTGCGTCCGCTCAGAGGATTTGTGGGCTGCGATGTCAGGCCACTGGCCTGCAGCGTCCACCCTTCGCAACCCGGCAAACCTGGCATGATCCCCCCCAGCAATATCGGCCAACCCCAAATTTCACGATGAACTTTTTCCTCCCGGATGTCCCGCGTCCGGGGCGAACTGCTTTTTCAGTGGGGCACTGCTGCCCAGCAACTCGTGTTTCGATACTCAACCTTCCAGAGTCAGCTTCACCAAGCCAGGAGCGTCCGCTCGCTAGGGCATAGCACAGCAAGGACTGCTCCTGCCGACGAACATGTCTTGACAGAGGGTTGAAATCCGCAATCAGGATACTTTTGACGGCATTATGGCGTGAAACCCGGCAGTTTTCGTCGGTTGACCGACGAAAGCCATGAGACAGACATGAAGGTCGATCTCACGCGAACAGCGTCGTCCTGGCGCGGCAAGAGCCGGAAGGACAAGGGAGTACTCATCCCCAACCAGACCTCGAACCGAGGGGGCCTCCTAGCCATTCGGTCGGTACACCGACGAAAAGGCATTTGTCATCGCGCGCTTTTCGAACACTTCGTATTTTCTCGCGAAGAAAAAATATGGTCTTCCTGGAGTGGGTCGCTATCCCATGGAGGGGATTTCTCATGAAGAAAATGGTTCGTCTAATGCTTGCAACTCTGGTACTTCTAAGCGCCGTGTCAATCTCTTCCTTTGCTGACGGAGGGGCTCCGACCCCCATGTGCTCACCGGGGCATTGCAAAGGCAATTGATTCGTAGCTTTCGGTAAGCGCAAAATTGCTTGTGGGCTGTCTGGATTGCGAGTAGCCTTCCAGTGCGGCCCATGAATTTTTTACGCTTGGCGACGTTTGTCCTCTGGTTCGTGCCCCTGGCGATGCAGTGCGTAATCGCCGTGGTCATGGTGTGCCGTAGACTAGTTGGACAATTCCCTTTCTTCTTTACTTATACGGTTCTGCTACCCTCACGGGATACCGCCCTTTACTTTCTGCCACCATCAGGAAATCGTTACTCAACCGTCTTTTGGTGGGGTGAGGCCGCCGCGATCGTGCTGGCCCTCAGTGTCATTTTTGAGATAAGCTGGCATTTCATCCGTCCGTATCCGTTCCTGAGAGTTTTTCTGAGAGTGCTGTGGATCGCAGCCGTCATTGCGGCTGCGGCGGCCTTGGCCATGTTGCTTTGGACCAAGGGTCCGGCTGGGACCGATGTGGCGCTTGAGTGGATCATCCTGACCGAACGCTCCGCCCGGTTCCTGCAAGTATGCCTGCTGATCATAGCCATTGGGCTCATGTCCCGCCTGGGCCTGACCTGGCAAAACTATTCGGTGGGAATTGCCGCCGGCTTCGGTGTCTACGCCGCCCTGGATCTGGCTTTGCTGGAACTTCGGGCCCATCTTCATGCGGTAACAGACACCGTCTTTGTGTTAATGAGGTCCGCGGCATATAATCTCGGCGTTGCAATCTGGGCCTTCTATTTTCTTCGGCCCCGAGGCGGAAAGCCGGTGGGTGGTTTGCCCGGCGCCGACTTGGCCAACTGGAACGATGTGCTAACCGAACACGTTGACAAATGGTATCGACGCTAACAATTCTGTTCGCCAGTGTCTTGTCCTTGCTTCTGGTTTGGGCGGTTCTGCGTCCTGGTCTGCCCGCCATCAAGAGTCTGGAAGATTGGGAAGCGAAAAAACACAGAGTCGATCCGGAGGTATTTCGGGCGCTGCTCGATCCCGCAGAAGAGAAATATCTGCAGCAGTCGCTGGCTCCGCATGAATTCCGTCTTTTCCAGAGAAAGCGTCTGGCATTGGCGTTGCTTAATCTGGATTTGGTGGGGAAAAATGCCGCTATGTTGATGAAGTTGGGGCAACTAGCGAGAACGGAAGAAAATCCCAGTCTGGCCAAAGAAGTGGAGGAACTGATCCACGGTGCACTTCGGCTTCGTGTAAACTTGTTGTTGGTCCAGCCCTGCTTATGGTTGAAGTGGCTCTTCCCGGGCTGGTCGCTGTCGCTTCCGGCGGTCGAAATGCCATATGAGGAATTGCTCACGTACCTCAGCCGGATTCGGCAACAACGGCAGTGGAGCCTCAAACAGGCTTTGATGGCGGGCTGAAGGTCCAACCGGGTAGCGTGGAGCGCCGCCAACTGCCGATTCGTTGAATTTCTGCTTTCTCCATTGAAAAAGTTTGGCGGTGGTAAGAGTAGGCAGGGGCTGTCTCTTTTGGCATCGTGCAGGCTCTTCCATGGGGCGTCCTCATGGTCGCAAAGTATCGGTTGAGACTGGGGAATCAAGGGCCACTAAAATGGACTCGGGAAAATGGATTCGTGAATTGCGCGAAGAGCGATTTGTCAAATCCAGCGACATCGAGCGCATCAGCCGGTCGATCGCCGACAACAAAAGCAACCCTGATTTCTACGTTTCACATTCCACTCTGGCCGACATCGAAACCGGATCGGTTCCCAGCATCCACAAGCTCTTCAGCCTGGCCGCTTGTCTCAAAGTCACCCTCGAGGAACTCCTGCTGGTTTTTGGAATTGACCTGAATGAAGTGCGGCAGTACGCCGGCCAGGTTGAACCGGGATTACCCCGGCTGGACACTGCCGAGACCCGGGAAGCTGGTTTCCGCTTTCAACTCAACTTCGACACCGGCTTCAATAGTCACGAGACCAGCCTGCTCAAATTGAATCCGCAGGAACTGGCCACCCTCCCTCCGGCATTGCGCAAACGCCTTGATCCCAGACGATACCGCTACGCTGTGGTCGGCCTGAAGGACGATACCATGGGCGAGCTGATTCCGCCCGGCTCGCTGGTGGAAGTTGACGTGATGCAGAACACGATCCAGGTGTTTGAATGGAGGACCATTCGCGAACGTCCGGTTTACCTGGTCTGGCACACCGACGGGCACAGCTGTTGCTGGTGCCAGATGGAAGGAAAAGAACTGACCCTGCTGCCCTATCCGCTTTCTCGCCAGCCGGTCCGGCGATTCAAGGTGCCGCGGGAGGCCTCAGTGATCGGACGGGTCATCAATGCCTGGCTTCCCTTTGAACAGTTATCCAACGGCGGATCGACCCACTAGAGTTGGGGCTCGCCCTGCATTTCCTTGCCCACGACTTCCAGGGCGATGGTCACATTCAGGAAATACAATTCTGTCGAAGTAGCGGGCGCGTCCACTGGAACCGTTGCCCGGTAGGCCTGTAGCGACTTCCAGGTCTTCAGCACCGTTGGCGTCTCACCCCGGGTATAGCGGACATATTCCCGAAGCTGAATTACATACTCGGGCAACCGGGTGGTCAACAGGCGTTGAAAGACCTGTTCATGACAGGACCGCAGTGCCCTGTCCGCTGCTTGCACTCCCCGCTGATGTGATAGTTCGGGGTGCAGATACATTCCACTGTTGCAGTCTCGCAGCGAAGCCAGGTAAATCATTCGGGTCAGATCGTTGGGCAAGGTTTGCAACACGGTTTGGCTGACGTAATCGGCCAGGCCATCGCAGCCGGATGCATCGCCGAAACCCGGCGCCGGCAGGGTGGCGGGCGGCAAAAATTCAGGGGACAAAAGCTCAGTCGAGGCTTGCGAAGTCAGTCGGTTCTGCCCGGGCACAGTAGCCATTCGATTCGTCTGCCGCACAAGTCGCGCTGTCGGTAATTGTACTCTGGTGGCCCGAGGTTTCAAGCGGAGATTGGAGCCCTGGAAGCGTCTTTCAATGCACAAAAAAGGCAAAACCTCGGACCGCACAGGCGCTAGAGGAAGCCGCAGAGAGGGCAGGGGGTTGTGCTACAAGTGCACGTGAGGGCTCTGTCCTGGGTTCCGGCGATGCGGCGGCGGGCCCTTGATGACCTTGACTTCGAACTGTACGGGAAGTTTCTTGGGCGGATAACAGGCAGCCTTGTCGCAGGCCTGATACTTCAGTTCTCCACGAATCATATAACGGGCGGGAATCACGCCGGCCAGCGGACGCACATCCACCGCCACCGGGAACTCTCCGGTATAGACGCTCAGTTTATCCTCTGGCGCAAAGGCGAAACTCATGTCTGACCCTGCGGGATAAGTAACCCTTCCAATAACAATGTCCGTCGGAGCGCTTAACTTGAGCACCGTGGGGATGAGAAATTCCGACTTGGGCTTGTTCGAATTCACATGAAAACCCGCGCCCACACGAAAGCGCAGGTTCACCGTGTTCGGCTGTCCCCGCGTGACGGTAGTGGCAGGGGAGGAGGCCATGGAGACCGAGGGAGTCTTTCTTCCCGGAAGATCCTGGTCGGCGAAAGATCCAGCCAGGCTATCACGCCCGACCGCCAGTGCGGCCAGCAAGGCCAGGCCAGGACCGAGCTTTCGTAGAAAAGACATCGGACAAAATGTTAGAACATCCGGGGGCTGCCGGCTACGTTACTTTTGCGCCTGTACCGGCTGGCCCTCGGCCAGCGCCTTTTTGATGCTGTCCTCAATTTCGCTCCGGCCCTTAAGGCCAAAGACCTTGTCCACCACCTTGCCGTCGCGTCCGATGTAGAAGGTCGCGGGGAGAAACTGCACTCCGCCGTAGGCGTTTCCAACTTCTTCTTTGCCGATCAGGATAGGATAGTTCACGCCCAGGTCGTGGGCGAACTCGCCGATCTCTTTGGGGCTGGCGTCGTCCATGGCAATGCCCACAATCTGCAATCCCTGCGGTCCGTACTGCTTCTGCAACTCGGCAAACCAGGGCATCTCGATCTTGCAGGGCTGGCACCAGGTGGCCCAGAAATTCAGCAACACGCCCTTGCCGCGAAAGTCAGACAGGTGAACGGTCTTGCCCTCCAGTGATTCCAGGGTGAAGTCGGGCGCCGCCTGGCCATTCATGCTGGAACCCGCGCTGGCGGTCTGACCAGAGTTTCGCCGCGCCACCTGGAACCCGAAAACAATCATGACGGTCACCACCAGGGCGACCACGATAACGACTACTGGATCGCGTTTCACGAAAAACTCCCTCTTAAAGCGCGAATCGATTCAGGAACGACAGATAGTTCGAAATAATGGTGAAGCGCCCGAATACCAGCAGCGCGCCCAGTACGATCAACAACCCTCCACTGGCCACTTCCAGGGCATGCATGTGCATGCGAAAGCGCTTGTAGAACTTGAGAAAGCGTTCAATCCCGAGCGAGGTCAGCAGGAACGGTACGGCCAGTCCCATGGAGTACACCGCCAGCAGCAGGATCCCTTTGGCGACGGAATCCTGGGCCGCGGCAAAACCCAGAATCACCGCCAGGATCGGGCCCACGCAAGGCGTCCAGCCGAATGCGAAGGCAAAGCCGATCAGGAAGGCGCCCCAGGGAGTACTTCCGCCCTTCACGCTATGCAGGCGCGCGTCCGTATAGAGCGCCTTGATCTTGAACAGTCCGGTCAGATGCAATCCAAAGATTATGATGACGACGCCAGCCACTTGAGCCAACGTCGATTTGTAACGCGCCAGCACCTGTCCGACCTCGGTCGAAATCGCGCCCAGCGAAATGAAAACCACGCTGAAACCCAGAATGAAGCCGATGGAATTCAGCATTACCCGACCCAGAAGGCGGGATTCCTGGGCTTTCAACTCCTCGACCCCGGCCCCCGAGATCAGTGAAACGTAGCCCGGAACCAGTGGCAGTACGCAAGGCGAGAGGAACGAAACCAGCCCGGCCAGAAAGGCGGCGATAGGAAGAGGAAGGGTAGACATCCGTATTTATTGTACCCGCTGCGAGTCGCGCGCCCCTAGTCAATAACCACGTGGGGACAGCCGCCCTCGGCTGTCCGGGCGAGCTTTGCTCGCCAGGTTCTTGAGACTATGCCTTCAATTCCTTGCAGCGGAGCTGCGCTCCGCCGGACAGCCGAGGGCGGCTGTCTCCACGCGCTCTTTGCTACTTCCACCAGATGCGTGGCGCGGTCCAAGGTTACAGTTATTTAGTTTTGCTCGTCGGGGGTACTGGGGCCGCTTCTGCCGGGGGCGAGGCCACTGCCTTGCGAATGAAACCGGGCGGAATGGCCGCAGTCAGCACGGTTCGGTCTTCATGTTGCTGCACCTTCAGTCCATCGAAGAATGCCTTCACGTCAGGATCGTTGCCCCGCGTCGCAACCGTCCCCTCGGCCGTGTGGAAGAGTTGTAGAAATGTTCCCAACTGTTCGGTCAGTCTCTGGGCTTCGTCTTTACTGCCAGTAAAGGCCTCGGCCCGGAAGTGAACCTTCCCCAGGTAACGGGCGGAGGCCACCACCGTAGCCGGACTGGTGAACAAGAACGACAAGGCGTTTGGACTGGCCGAACTGTCCACCGGATCGACCTTAAAGACCGCCCAAGCCAGGCTGGCCAAGGGAACATACTTGTAGTACCGCCGCAGCAGCGCCGGCCCGCCAAATGGAGAAGCCACTTTGCGCGACCGGTCCACTATGCCGCGAATCACCAGCGGATCATCGTGATTCGATGCCGCCACGGTATCGAAACCCAGCACCGCAACCCGCAGAGTGCGGCCCTCGAGCGGAATGTTGTAGATGTCCACCGAGCGGTAGCTCTCCACCGAGCCCGAGATTTTGCCGAGATAAGCCCGCAGCCGCTCGCCATCGATTCTGCCCACAAACACTTCCGAAAACCGCGGGGGTTCCGGGGTTGCCGGCTGGACCTTCCGCTTGAAGGGATAATGAATGGCGAAAGCAGCCTGGTCCAGGTCGCGCTCGAACTGAAACCCGGTGGACTGGATAAACTCCTGGTATTCCGGCTCATGAGGGACGTCAGGTAGTTGGCCGGTTACGTTGGCGCGGCGCACCCATTTCAGATTGACGTAAAGATAGCCGTCGGCGCCGGGCAGCAGGCGGGCAGGTTCCGGCGGGGCATGCTGGCGCAGCACAACTGCCAGGGCGATGGCCAGGGCGACCAGCACAACGCCAAACCAGATGGGGAGTCTGCGTCGTATCCGCATGAATAATGATCGCTCGCAACGGCAGCGGCGGTCAGGGAGAGGTAATCATATCATCCGGTTCGGGTGTGGGCCGGACACTCCTGTCCGACGCTTTTGGTGTTGGTTTTGGGGTTGGCTTTGACCTCGGTTTTGAAGGTGATTTTGTCCTTGGTTTGAAATTCAAAGGCAACTGCAACTGCAAAAGCGTCGGACAGGAGTGTCCGACCCACACACTACTGGAGTTTGGCGTACTCGGCTTTGGCTTGCTTCAGGATGGGGACGTCCGGGTCGGCATTTTTCCAGGTGGCAAAGAAGTCCTGGTAGGCCTCCTTGGCTTTTGTCTTATCTCCCTGCAGGGCGTACGCGCGCCCCAGTCCCAGCCGGGCCAGCGGATAGAGCGGACTGTTCGAGGCGATGCCGTGGTGATCCAGAATCTTCTGATACTCGGTAGCGGCTTTTTCTCCACTGCGCAAATGCAGATACGCTTCTCCGCGAACATACATGGGCCAATAGACGGCGCCATTCGGCGGGGCGCCAAATTCGTACGGAGCGGCAGCTTCGAGAGTGTCAACCGCCTGCCCCGCCTGGTCGGCTCTTATCTGGTTGGTTGCTTTCGCCACAGGCAGCCAGACCGAGTTTTGGATTGTGTCAGTAGGAAATTCCCGAGCCAGCTCTTCGATTAGTTTCTGCGAGCGGGTAGCATCGCCGGCCCGGGCGAGCGCGTCGGCGACCGCCGCGCGGGTATCGCGATCATCCGAGGAGGCGAGAGCCTGCAATGCCACCTGCCGGGCGAGTGCCGCATTGCCCGTTTCAGCCAGGCAAGACGAATCGAGCGTGCGAATGCCGGCGGAGAGTTCTTTGAGTCCCGCAGCTTGAGCTGAACTAATTCCCTGGGTAAAGCTTTGCCGGGCGCTCTGTATCTTCCCCAGCGTGCATCGCCCCATGCCCTCAAGCAGGAACATAATAGGCTCCACGGAGGGCCCTTTTCCCAGGTCCATGGCGTGTCGCATTCCCGCCTCATCGCCACGGCTGAACGCCATGGTGTAGAGCGAAAAGGCATCGGTAGGGGACCCCAACCCCTGGGCAGTGGCTTGCTCTATGACCGTGTGGGCTTCGTCATAGCGACCCAGGGTCTGGTAAGCGTCGGCGAGGTTCGCATTCGCGAACTTGTCTTTCGGGTTGAGCCGCATCGCTTCGCTGGCGTTGGCCAGGGACTTTTCCGGCTGTCCAGTCGCCTCGTAACCGAGCGCCAGGTTGTCCCATGGCACCGAATCGCGGGGATAGGTCTGCTTCCACTGCTCGTAGATCGCCAGGGCTTTATCGATTTCTCCGGTGACTTCGCTGTAGTAGTGAGCTGAGATATAAAGCTTTTCGCGTTCGCTCGCCCGGTCTTTCAAATCGAATGCCCTGCTCAGGTTCTGCAGTTGTTGGCTGGTTTGCGACAGGTTGCCATAAACCACTCCCAGGGTGGCGTAGGCCATGGCAAAGTTGGGGTCCAGTTCGATGGCACGCTTCAGATGAGGAACCGCTCTCTCATCGTTCAAATTCGAGTGCTCGGCCTGTCCCAGGGTGAAAGCCTGCAAGGCTTCCAATGAAGACGTGGTGGCTTGCTCCAGCGGAGTGGCAAATTTCTGTACCGAACCGATGGACTCGCCCAGTTTCTGTCGCAGATCGGACGCCGCCTTATCCAGCGACTTTAGCACCTGTTCCTTGCTGTCAGACTCCACCTGGGCCCGGGCCAGCGAATCTCCGGTTTGCGCATTCACCGCGTTCAGATCAATCACATAATGGGTGCCCAGGGCCGAGATGGAG
Organism: Terriglobia bacterium; assembly: GCA_963758435.1. Taxonomy (GTDB): domain Bacteria; phylum Acidobacteriota; class Terriglobia; order Terriglobales; family Acidobacteriaceae; genus JAIQFF01. The sequence goes on from CAVWVN010000007.1 coordinate 92,047, forward strand.
CCAGCCAGCATGGCTTTCACACCGTCCCGCACGCAGATTTCTCGCGCCACGTCGTTGGTCAAACGCTGATCGGGAGACCGGCCCATCAGGCGCAATGCTGCCTGAATTCGCGATTGCGGAAGCACGTTCAGATACGGCGACTGCTCCAGTTGCACCGCCAGCGCCTGCTTCAGGGTCCCGTCGAAGACGGCGTCGCCGGTGGTATTGACGAAGTCAGCCAGCAGGATGGAATCTTTTTCGGTGAGCGCCTGCGAGCGGCGCGTGTAGAAGAAGAATCCAGCGGCGGCGGCAACCAGCAACGCGACTACCGGCACGGCAATCTTCCACAATTTTCGCGGGGGCTGGGCCGCGACTTCAGCCACGGGCACTGCGGCGGACGATACCGGCCGGGCAGTTGCCACTGATGACCCGGATCCCGGCGCAGGTGCAACCAGAGCGGAAGGGGAGTCTTGTACCGCGGCCACAGTACCTGAGCTGGCCGCTACCGCCCGCCCCGTGTCCGTGTCACGCTTCAGGCGTTGCAGATCGGCGCGCATGTCGGCGGCGTGCTGGTATCGCAGGTTGCGGTCCTTCTCCAGCGACTTGCTGACGATGCGCTCCATCTCCGCCGGCAGATCGGGATTGAGCCGGATGGGAGGCGTGGGAACCTTTTCCAGGATCGCATTGAAGATCAGCGCCGACGTGTCGCCGCGAAAGGGCAGCGTGCCGGTCGTCATCTCATACAACACAGCGCCAAAGGAAAACAGGTCGGTCCGCGCGTCCAGTTCTTTCCCTTTGGCCTGCTCGGGAGACATGTAAGCCACTGTTCCCATGGTCGAGCCGGGACTGGTCAGGTGGTCCTGGCTCATGGCGGTGGCCTGCGAAAAGGCGCCGGCGGCGTCCATGCTGCCGCTCGCCGGCGTGACCTTTGCCAGGCCGAAGTCCAGCACCTTGGCGTGCCCGCGCTGGGTGACAAAAATGTTGGCCGGCTTGATGTCACGATGAATGATGCCCTTGGCGTGCGCGGCATCGAGCGCATCGGCAATCTCGATGGCCAGTCCCAGCAGCGTGTCGAGTTCCACCGGACGCCCCGCGATCAGGTACTTCAGGGTCACGCCCTCGAGATACTCCATGGCGATAAATGCCTGGCCATTTTCCTCGCCAATGTCGTAGATGGTGCAGATGTTGGGATGGTTCAGCGCGGATGCGGCCTGCGCCTCGCGCTGAAAACGGCTGAGCGCCTGGGCATTCTTGGCCACTTCATCGGGCAGAAACTTGAGGGCTACGAAACGATGCAGCCGCGTGTCTTCCGCTTTGTAAACCACACCCATCCCGCCGCCGCCCAGCTTCTCGACAATGCGGTAGTGCGAAATGGTCTGTCCGATCATGCTTTCTGCCAAGACGAAAAAGATGAGGCTGCCATGTTAGGTGGGGCGAAGGGGCAAGTCAACGCGCCGGGTGGTAGGAGATAGGAGGAAAAAAGTTCGTCCTCTATAGTAACGAAGCAGTAAGCGTTGGGTCTCTTGGGAGCGAACGCGCGGGCGCCGGGGGCAGGGGCAACGACTCTCAGCCGGGTCAATGCGTGTAATCGCCTTCCATGAGAAGGCTGGTCGGAGTCAAGGGGATTCGTTTTGGTATTTGTTGGTCACGCTGTTTTCTTTTGTCCGATTAGGTGTAGGGCTAGTCAGTTCGCACTGGTGAACAACACCGCGTCGCTTTGACGCGAGCCACGGGCCAACGCAATCGACTTTCCGTCCGCAGAGTAGGCACAGCCCCACGTCACGCCAGAAAGGAAATGCGTCACCTGCGTTTGCGGGCCGCCAAAGAGCGGCAGAGACCAAAGATTGGGGACGCCGCTTCGCAGATCTACGAGAGCCAAGGACCGGTTATCGGGCATCCAGCATCCGGCACTGACGCTCATATCAAACGTGGGTGGGGAGGGCACCCTGGCCTCCGTTGTACCTTTCTCGGCGGAGACAACGGCAACTTCGAGCGTTCCGTTCTTCCCCGGCGCGGCAAAAGCTACATGGCGTCCGTCCGGGGACGCAAACCCCGGACTGAGTGCTACCAGATCGGAAACACGAGTCGGACTGCCCCCAGAAGCCGGTACCTTGAATACGTAAGAGGTTCCACCTGCGACCTGTCCCCAATAGAAGACCCAGCCACCGTCTACCCCACACGATGGGACCAGTTCGTCTGCTCCGTTGGTCAGCTTGGAAGTTGCCCCCGTCTGCAAATCGAGCTTCCACAAATGGTTGGTTCCATCGAAATCGGTGTGGTAGACGATGCTGCGGCCATGGTCGCACACAGCCGGCGGTCCGTGGAAGTGTTGATCGAAGGATAGTTGGCGGGTGTTGCTCCCGTCAGCATCGGACAGGAAAAGATCCCAGTTCTGGGAGTGGTTGCCCGTATAAGCAATCCGGTTGTCGGGAGTGAAGGTCGAGCCACTGTTACCATCGAGCCTACCTGAGATCACCTGCAGGGCACGGTCTGGCGCATTGGCAGGGCCGACCCACAGACTGCTGGTAAGATTTAGCTGGACCGAGGCGATGGTGCGACCGTCGGTAGAAACCGCGACGGAAAGATATTTGCTCAGATCGTTCGAAATACGGCGGACCAGGCCGCCCGGATAACTGACCATCCAGAGCTGTGGATCAGCGCCGGTCTTAGCCATCGCCGCCAACAAAAGTCCGCTGCCATCGGGCAGCCAGGTAAAATCCAATACCTCACGCCAATGTCTGCTTGGCATAGGTTTCGCGTGGCCCGTGGCGAGGTCAACTTCGAGCAGCCCGACGGTCAATCCGTTGGGATCGTCCAGGCTCTTGTCCACGGCGGCGATGCGCCTCCCGTCGGGTGACCAGCGGACCACATACCCGCTGCTCGCGACCGAGCCGGAGTATTCAGCCAGCTTTCGTGCGCCGCCGCCATCCGCCTTTGCGATCATCACCCCGACCTTGCTGGACTGAATATCCAGCAGGGCATATGTCAATTGAGTGCCATCGGGCGAAAAGGAAACACCTGTATCCGCCCGGTCGATTAGCAAGCGCGGGGTGCCTCCGAGCACTGGAATCTGGTACACCTTGCCAGACTGGTCCTGTCCCGTAAAGACGGTGTAGTCGAGAAAGCTGCCGTCAGGGGTAAATGTAGCGTCCACGATCGTGTCCGTGCCCGGAGAGACAGTCTGAACCGCGCTGGTGGTCACGATCTGGCGGACCCAAAGACTGTACTTTCCCCGTTGGTTTGAAACATAGGCTAGATAGCGGCCGTCGGGCGAGATGCGGGCGAGAGTAACGTCCCCGCTGGAGCTCAGGCTGGAGATAGTGAGATTTTGGAAACCAGTTTTCGCCAGGTCGGCACTGAAAAATCCCCGGCGATAAAGCACGCCAAGCACCGCAAGCCCGACGACGATCAGAATGGCCACAGCGAAAGCTAACTTTCGCCCCACCGACGGACGCGACAGGGCAACCGGGGCTTGAGTGGTGTGGCTGCTTGTCGACTGTCCCGCAGATACCGCGACCCCAGCCGCGGGGTCTGACGTCAAAGCCGCCAGGCGGCCTGACCCTGAATCGCGCCTAAGCCGTTCCAGATCCGCGCGCATCTCCGCAGCACTCTGGCATCGCAGCTTTGGGTCTTTTTCCAGAGCCTTGTTGATGAGTTCTTCCAGGCGCGGCGGCAAATCGGGATTGAGTCGAACAGGCTGAACCGGGGTCCGGTTCAAAATGCCATCGAAGATCACGCCGGAGGTGTCGCCCCGAAAAGGCAGCGCCCCAGTGGCCATCTCGTATAGCACAACGCCGAAAGAGAACAGGTCAGTGCGCTGGTCGAGCTCCTTGCCGCGCACTTGCTCGGGAGACATATAAGCGACGGTACCCAACGCTGCGCCCGGGCTGGTCAGATTCTGGTCCTCAATCGTTTCCGTTCGTTCCGTTGCAATCTGGCTGGAAGACCCCACTGCTGCGTTGATCTTGGCCAGTCCAAAATCCAGAATCTTGGCATGGCCCCGCTTGGTAATAAAGATATTGGCGGGCTTGATGTCGCGATGCACGATCCCTTCGCCGTGTGCGGCGTCGAGCGCGTCGGCTATCTCAATCGCAAGAGGAAGCAGCGTCTCGGTTTCCAGCGCTCGGCCCGCGATCCGATGCTTTAACGTCACGCCGTCTAGAAATTCCATCACGAGGAACGGATGGCCGTCCTGCTGCCCAATCTCATAAATGGTGCAGATGTTGGGATGATTCAGAGCTGAGGCCGCCTGTGCTTCACGCTGGAATCGGGCCAAGGCTTGGGGATCCTTCGCCACGTCGTCGGGTAGAAACTTCAGAGCAACAAACCGGTGCAACGTTACGTCCTCGGCCTTGTACACCACGCCCATGCCGCCCCCACCCACCTTCTCGACGACGCGGTAGTGCGAGATGGTTTGACCGATCATTGTCTGGCGAATGTTACGTCGAAGAATTGCGTGAGTCAATGAAAGCAGGGGAGTTGCGCCTCTACAAATCGTCTCGAAAAATAGCATTCCACTCCCAACCCGGTAGTTGGTTCGTCACGCTCCACCCCGCGAACGCTGCCCTCCCGAGTCCGCTCCCCTGTTTACTGCTTTGCACTATGGAGGACGGACTTTTTTCCTCCTACCTCCTAACCCCTCAACACGCAGGGGGGACAAGGGCGAGAGGGGGTCTCAGAGCGCCCAATTAACTACGGTATCCGACGAAAGTTTTGATGCGAACAACGCAAATAATGCATTGGACTGTTGCCCACGGAGCTATTAATTTGAAGCCTTGGACGCATTGCCCGAATTTCTGGCGGAGTCGGCGAGAGGAGCTATATATGAAATCCGAACGGCGTTCCTTCCCTCGTTCGGGCCCGTCCGGCGTTTCTGGAAAACAACCGCCTAATCCCCAGGATGTGGAGAAGTTGTTACACTTTTCCCGGCAGTTGTATGCGCACGCTCTCACCTTGCAGGAAGTGATTCGGAACGAGGGGGAAGTAGCCTACGAAGTTCTGAAACCCAGATACGATCGGCAGGCCGCACAGCAATTCGAGATTTTCTATCACACCTTCAAGCTGCCCTCAGGAGTTCGCAGACGTGGCGCAGGGTCTGGCGAATAGTGATCTAAGTCAGTTCGTGTAGGCAGGTGCGCGAACTCGTTCGCGTTGTTGGGCAGGCTGGCCCACCTTTTCCAATTCTCATACCCTGAGTCAGCCCCAGTCTTGCGCCTTCTGCAAGGGTGGGAATCAGGGACATGGTACCGAACCGCCCAGCATTATTGGCTGCTAGTGGCGGGTTCGTTTCCGGGTTCCCCAAGCATAGCTTCAGATCAAGTGGGAATGCATGTCGTGAGCAACTTGCTGCTCTCTACGGATTCGGGAACCGGTGATGTTCCCATCATTCTCAGAATTGTGAATATGCCACGGACAACGTTCGCACGTACAGCGCATCGGCAATGATGTAATTGTAATTTTCACGATGCAGGTTCGCTAACGAACATAGGTTTTCTGCAATGGCTCGAAGTTGCCGGATACGAAGTGGTTCAACGCCATTGGTATTGCTCATCGGATGTTCCTTCAATCCTCCGCAGAAGGACGACTTTCAAGCAACCTTGCCTGCCTCGTTGGAGCCACGCTGGACAGCATGGTCCTTCCGCTGTCTTGCCCTTCTGCTTTGTCGTATGCCAGAATCCCGTAGTACACCGCACGATCGAAAAATTGAATGAGCATCTGGTGTAACTCGAGCTCTCCATACAGTTCCACTACATTGCAGGCAAAAGCCTCGCGCTGAAGGAATCGCCATAAATGGTCACGGCTGACGATCAAGGCCCACACAAACTGATGCAGGCTGACTCCTTGGGCTGCCCGCCGTGTGGCGATTGCCCCAACCCGTCTCTCGATGTCTTCTTCTGTCTTTTGCAGTAACCATTCGCCCAAGTTGCGATAAACTTCCGCAGCCGCCAATTGCAGGTCTGCTGGTGGGATCTTGCGGAAGTCACACATACGTTCCGAGGTCTGAATCTGCTTAGCCAGTCCCTGAACCAATTCCTCCGAATGCTTTTCAATCAGGCGCACCAGCTTTAGCGCCACCATTTGACGGTCCTCCATTTCTCTAAGAAATGTGGGAGGTTACTTTCTCGCAGCCGACCATCAAGCAGTTACATTATATCGTGACACGATAGATTAAACAAAACTGAGTGGGCGAGTGGCGCAGTCTTAATGGCGAACCGGGTCCGGTGCGGGTAAACTTTCGGGAGTGGCCACTGACGATCAAAAATCGTCCGAAGGAAAAGTTCGGAGATGGGAAGAGTTTCAACCACCCACTCATTCGCAAGAGACGCGAATGAGTGGGGCACCCGGCCGCACAGGATCACATCCGCTGCTGCTGGCTCTATTCCTGGCGGCGCTGGCAATTTCCCTAGGATCGGCGGATACCGACACAGACCGGGTATTGCTGCCGATTGAAGTCCTGGGCGCAGATGGCGCGACGGTGAGCAGGACGGTCACTCTTCCGGCTGGACAGGCTGAGCCGGTGCGATCTCTCTGGCTGCAAGTCCATGGCCTGCGGTATGCCGACCAAGCCAGCGTCCAGGTCAATACCAGCGCCTGGATGCCCCTCAACAACAACACAGTCACAATCGCCGAACCTGGCCGGACTTATGGCGGAATCGGCGGAGGCTTTGCCACGCTGGTGATGACGCTGGCAATCCTGGACGGTACGCTCGTCGGTGGTGACAACACCATCCGCTTCCGGTTCAATCACACTGACGGGGTCGTCAGCAGCTACCGCGTCCTGGCATTGAATTTTCTAAACGCCGAAGGCAAGAAGATTCTCCCGGCCAACGATTTCGTCGAAGACGCACCCGAAAGCTGGACCCCACCCTTGCCCGACGAAGCTTCTATTCAGGCGGGCAAGCAGCTTTGGCATAGCGCATCGCTGGCCGCAAGCAGCCTTCCCAACAGTCCAACCATTCAGGCGCACTGCGCCGACTGCCATGCGCAGGATGGGCGCGACCTGAAATATTTTAACTTCTCCAACCCCAGCATCATTGCCCGCGCCCGCTTCCATGGCCTGTCCGAGCTGCAGAGTGAGCAGATCGCCAGCTACATTCGCAGCCTGCCTCTACCTAATCCTGGTCGTCCCTGGAACCCTCCGTACCAGCCCGGACCTGGACTGGACGAGCAACCAGTCTCGAGCTGGGGGGCCGGCGCCGGACTCGCCTGGATCCTCGACCAGGACACGGACGCATTGCCTTACCTGATTGCCCAGCACGGTGACGGAACGAGCCCAGCTTCAAACCCGGCGGGAAAAGTTTCCAACCTCCGTGCCCTTGCGGGGCAGATTACGCCGGACATCTTTCGCCCCGACGGCAACCTCAATGCTCATGAAATCCCCATTGCCTTGCAACTCCCGGATTGGAACCAATGGCTGCCGCGGGTACATCCCAAGGATGCCTGGGGGACGGCTTTTACCCAGAGCGAGTTCGCCGCCTTGTACGGTGGAGAGACTCTGGAGGGCAAGAGCAAGGGAGGAAAGAAGGTACCGCTGCGCCCGCTCCTGGCCTCGGCTCAGGCTACGAATCATGACCTTCGCCCCGTGGTTGCCGCTTTTGCGCAATGGTCTGAAGCCCGGCGCTCCTTCCTGGGACGAGTTGGCAAGCCGGAAGGGGAGTGGTCGCCGGAGCTGACTAATAAGGTTTACTCGGCCCAGTTATGGCAACTGGTGAAGACGTGGGAGATGACACAGGAGTTTGGGCTCGAAGGACGAGGGCGCGACCTCTTTGGCTCGATCGCAGATTCCCGCACCTGGTGCAGCACGGTCCCGGGAGATGCTGCTCCGGCCGCTGCCCACATACCCAATGGACCGGCCGGTGTGGGCGGCAGCGCCTTGACCAACGAATATCTCACCGCGGCCTGGTATGAGTTGCAGATCGTTTTGAACAGCGGCAATCATCAACACCGGGAGCGCGAACCCGTGGATTGGGTGTATGTGATCGCCGGGTTCCTCGATCTGTATGGGCAGACACACCAAGCGGAACCGGCGCGACTGCTGGTCGCTGTAACCAAAGCCTTGCAGTCCTCCGATCCCCGGCTCGGTCCCGACAACATCAAGCAGGGTTGGCGGCCGAACGACAACATCGATCCCCGCATCATGATCAGTCCGGTATGGGCTCCCTTCTTCAAACCACTGCCGGCCGAGGTACACCAGGATTTGACTGCAGCGATGCTGGCCGCATGGATGGACAAGAACCTGGAATACCCGATCACCAAGCACCTGCCCGTCGGGGTGCCCCGGCGCCCGTACACTCAACCCGGGTATTATGGCGATATAAGCGGCGGGAACGTATGGCAGTCGGCAAGACAGTTCCGCGAAGCCGGCGTCCCGGACGAACTCATCCAGCACTTACAGCAGTGGGGAATCGCGTACACCGATCGTGCAGCGCGTATCCAATACTGATGCTGCGGTTGCAGGGTTGAAGTCGTCAGCCCCTGCCACACGGTTACACCCGGTGGCTTCGATTCGCGGCAGTCGTGGTGTCCCCTTGGTGTCGGCGCGCTCGAACCGCTGAAAGGAGCGGAGTTGGAAGGTCGATTTTTTGCAGGGTCGAGCTGACCACATCAAAAGTCTTGACCTGGGGAGTTCCTGCCAATATCTTCTTCAGAATTTCCAGGGCCTGCGGATAGCTGCTTGAGTTATAAACCTGCGCGCTTTTCTCCTGGTCCCAGAAGCTGATCGACACGATTTCTCTGCCGCCGGGGACGGCGAGCGTGATCGTATCGAGAAAGCCTTTTTGCTTGCGGAGCCAGGGAAGGACTTCGTTGTCCATGACTCTTATAAACTCGGCCAAGGTGTCAGGTCTTAATTTGACGGCGACGTGACGAGCAAACATTTCAACCTCCCTGCATCGCTGGGGGCGTCGGGCGTCGGACCTCGGCCGTCAGCAAGGCCTGGTCTCCGCGGTTAAGCTCTGAGGTCTGACGCCTGACGTCCGAGGTCCGACGTCTGAGGTCCGACGCCCGAATTCTACTCGGAAGTACATAACTTTGGGGAGGCCTGCGGCAGGCTCCTACAGTAAGTCTCTTTATGTCAGATTTCGTGGTAAGAAATCCAGTAAGGAGATCACCTGTGAAGTCCCTGAAGCTGACGTGCGCCGTACTAAGCCTGGCAACGCTCGTTTTCGCGTGCCCGATGTCGATCTCCTGCCCCGCCGACCGTGCGGAGATGCACAAAGTAGGCGACGAATACTCCGGACTAGGCCACTACGCGATCTACCAGCACACGAACTCGGCCGGCGTGGTCCACCAGGTGCCGTTTCGCTGCGACCAGTAAGGCAAGGGACACTTTCAGTCGTGTAGGTTGCTTTTCTCCTTCCTCTTCGCCACAATACAGACGCTCGGAGCTGTGTCGTGAGCGATAGTGCACGCTGTTTTTCCGCTGTTCTCCGCTGCCGCCTGCAGCGTTCTCTGCTTTTCTGGCTGGCTGCTCTGATTGTTGTTGTTTTTCTTTGCGTTCAAGCGGCTCACTCTCAGGATGCGCAGAACCCGAATACAGCCTCCGCCAGTGTGCGGGGCACAGTCATCAACAGCGTCACCCGCGAACCTATTGCTCATGCTCTGGTGTTTTCCGCCGACAACCGGCTCGCGGCCTTCAGCGACGATCAGGGCCGCTTTGAATTTCCACTTCCGCGAATGGAAACCAGACCGAACAGTTCTGCGCAGGGAATGACTTTCTACAACGCTTCGGCGCAGCTAATGGCCCGCAAGCCCGGCTTTCTTGAGTCCGGCATGCCGTCTTCCCCGCCCCAAAGCACGGTTGGCGATGACATCACGATCGCGCTTGTTCCCGAAGCCCTCATTGTCGGCCGGGTAAATCTCCCGTCTTCCAATCAGTCTGACCGGATCACCGTGCAGGTTTACAAGCGCCAGGTGCGCGACGGCCGAGCCTTCTGGGCTCCCGGCGCGAGTGCCACCACGCGCTCCAATGGCGAATTTCGCATCGCCAATCTCATGGCCGGCACCTACAAGATATTCACCAGTGAACTGATGGACCGCGATCCCATCACCTTCGATCCGCGTGGCCAGCTCTTCGGATATCCGCCCATTTACTACCCCGCGGCGGCTGATTTTGCGTCGGCCTCCGCCATTACTCTTGAGGCCGGCAAGACCTTCCAGGTCGAGCTTTCTCCTGTGCTCCAGCCGTACTACCCGGTGAGGATCGCGGTCACGAATTTCCAGGCCCAGAACGGGGTAGAAGTTTCGGTCGCGCTCCAGGGACACAAGGGCCCGGGATATTCTCTGGGATACAACGGCGAGGGCATCGAGGGCATGTTGCCCAACGGGATTTATACCGTGGAAGCCACGCTGCAGCAGGGCCAACAGACCGCAACCGGAAGCGTGAAGATCAATGTGAAGAATGCGCCCGTGACCAACGCGTCCATGGCGGTCCTGCCCAATGGCTCGATTCCGGTCAACATTGAGGATGAACTGAGCGACCATCGGACGGGCAATTCCTTTATACAGGGAGGGTTCTCCCGCGAGCAGAAGGCTGACGTCTATTTGCAACCCGCCGACGATTTCGATTCTGGCGGCTTCGCTTCCCTTCGTCCACCGCGCAAGCCCAACGACAACGATCTCGTGCTGGAGAACGTGAGGCCCGGCCGCTATTGGCTCAAGGTCGCGCCCTATCGCGGATATGTGGCCTCGGCGGTGGCGGGCAGCGCCGATCTCTTGCGCCAGCCGCTTGTAGTTGGCCCGGGCGGCGCGAGTCTACCTATTGAGATTGTGCTACGCGATGACGGTGCCGCGATCGACGGGACGGTTGACGGCATGCCTGCCGCACCTGCAGGTTCACTCGGCCCAAACCTGACCGTAAGGTCTGGGCCTGTCGCCATGCCTGCGGGTCCGTACGTCTATTGCATCCCGCTGCCGGATTCTCCCGGCCGGTTCACGGCAAGCTGGGTTTCGCCACAGGGGACCTTCCAGTTGCAGCAAGTTCCTCCGGGCGCCTATCGCGTGCTGGCCTTCGATCGCCAGCAAAGCGAACTCGAATATCAGAATGCGGAGGCCATGAGAGCCTACGAAGACAAAGGACCGATCGTCCGCCTGGGCCCGGGGCAGACCGAGCAGGTGCGGGTGACTTTGATTTCAACACGGGAGTGACGTCATGTTCGTCCGATGGCAAAACCCAATCCGTGACGAGCTGCGCTCGCCCGCCCTGGACTTGCGTAGGGGCGGGTGCCCTCACCCGCCCGGCCGGGCGAAGCCCGGCAAGGGTTTGCCTGGGACAACCAAAACAAGAGACGAGCTGCGCTCGTCCGCCCGGACGAGGGCGTCCGGGCCTACGTGGGCTTTGGTCCTCGCCTGCTTACTCCTGGGCGCACGCCCCGCGCTGGTCGGGCAAACGCCGGTTCAACAACTTTCGGCCGGCGTTGGCCATTTCCGCATCGCCGGCACCATCGTGAGCGCCCAGGAGGGCCATCCACTTTCCCGCGCCCGGGTTTCCCTGCGCGACGTAAAGAACGCTCAAAACCAGATTTTCATGGTCACCGGCCACGACGGCCACTTCGAATTCCGCAACCTTCCGGCGGGAAAATATGCCCTGAACGGCGCCAAGCGGGGATTCATCAGCGCCGCCTATGACCAGCACGAACAGTTTTCCACTGCCATCGTGACTGGCGCAGGTGTGGACACCGAAAACCTCATGCTCCGGCTGGTGCGCACCGCGGTGCTGACCGGCCACGTCTTCGACGAATCCGGTGAACCAGTTCGCGCCGCCACGGTCACCCTGTGGCGCGACGACCACAGTGCGGGCGTCAGCCGCACCGTGAGCTATCGGACCGATCAGTCCGACGATCTAGGCTCGTTCGAATTCGCGCCGCTCGATGCCGGGACCTATTTCGTCTCCGCCGTAGCTAAGCCGTGGTACGCAGTGCACGCGCCGTCACTCCGTCAAGCGGCCGCGAATGATGTTCCCACTCAGGTTGATCGTTCGCTGGATGTGGTTTACCTGCCTACGTACTACGCCGGAGCAACCGACGTTGAAGATGCCTCGCCCATCCTTATCCGAGGCGGCGATCATCTTGACCTTGATCTACACCTGACACCCGTGCCCGCCTTGCACGTGATCCTGCGCACTCCCCCGCCGCAAGCCGGACAGGGCTTCCCGATGCCTACGCTTTTCAAGCGCGATTTCGATGGCTCGCAGCAGGCCCTTCAACCCGACGTGCAGATGAGCGCGCCCGGGGTGATGGAGATCACCGCCGCCCCCGGCAAGTACGAGTTGCGTCTGCCGCAACAAGACGGAGGGCCCTTCCAGAGCAGCGAGGTCGAGATCAGCCAGGACAATCAGGAACTCGACGCCTCCGCCGGACAGGCCGTCAGCACCATCACCGCGAAGGTCGAAGTGATGGGCGAGACTGCGCCGCCGCCGCAAATGGCATTCGCGCTGCGCAACGCTCAGCACCGCGTCGTGGCGTGGGGAGCGATGACCCCAGCCCGCGAAGTTACATTCGCAGACCTTGTTCCGGGCACCTACGAGGTCCTTGCCGGGGCTGCGTCGCGCGCATATTCAGTTGTCTCCATGGTAGTGAATGGTTCCCCCATCTCCGGCCGCTCGCTCACCGTTCCTGCGGGCGCGACCCTGGCGCTCTCGTTGCGAGTGGTGGGAGGCGCCGCCGATGTGAACGGCCTGGCGCAGCGAGCAGGCAAGGGCGCAGCCGGAGCCATGATCGTCCTGGTTCCAACAAATCCGGAAGCCAACCGTGAACTCTTTCGCCGGGACCAGTCCGACCTTGACGGCACCTTCACTTTCCGCAGCGTGATTCCCGGCGCCTACACCGCGATTGCTATCGAAAACGGGTGGGACCTGGACTGGTCGAAGCCCGCCGTGATCGCGCAATACGCCGCCCACGGTGAAAAAATCGTGGTGGGCGGATCGCAGAGTGCCATCCAGCTGCCGAGCCCGCTCGAGATTCAGTCCAAGTGAGGAGTTTCTCCGGCCGGGGCCTCGCACTTGTGCGCATTGAATTGCTGCTGGATCACAGCCTGCGCCCGGGCCTGCTGGCCGGCAGGCTGGTGCTCGGCCTGGAACTGCATTTTGCAAGCCTCACAGATTCCGATGACTGGAACATTCTTGACCCGCTTGATGATCCGAAGACGGCGCTTAGGCATGGAACACAGTTTCCCACAGTTTGGTGTGGGTCGGACACTCTTGTCCGACGCCGTTGAAGTTGGTCTTGGTTCTGGTCTTTAGGTTTTGGTCTTTGGTTCTGGTATTCGGTTCTGGTCTTTAGGTTTGGTTCGGCTTGTTGAGGTTCTGGTCTTCGGTTCTGGCGCTGTGGACACCCAGCCTTTGGCCGATGATTTATCCACCGGCCAAAGTCAAAGGCGTCGGACAAGAGTGTCCGACCCACACAGGCCGCTTGCACGCAAAATGCCGTTATGGTAACTTTTAGAATTGTCCCGGACATCAGGAAGGGATCAGAGGGCGTCTTGTCCCCAAAAAGGGAGAGGCGCGATCCAAGACCTGCTGGCGTAGCTCAGTTGGTAGAGCATCTGATTTGTAATCAGAGGGTCAGGGGTTCAAATCCCTTCGCCAGCTCCAGCATTGGTTCCGGAAGGCAGGAGATTCGGCGCGGCGGCTTGACAGATTTTTCCAACGGCACTCCATAAGGGAATTTTCCAAGTGTGGTGTTTGCGTGCGAGGGCATATTCGCGCGCATTTCTGTTCTTCACTTTTTCGAGAAATCCGTCTGTACGATCTTCCGTAGCGTGGATGTCTGCGAGGAATGCCGGATCAAGCAGGTAAGGCCGAACTGTTCTGCAGTTCTGCACAGGTGGGTGAGTGGTTAAAGCCAGCAGACTGTAAATCTGCCCCTCCTCGGAGGTACGAAGGTTCGAATCCTTCCCTGTGCACCAGAGACTTGAAATGAACCGTCTCTACATGGCGCTGGCCGCCTTCGTGGTTTTGGGGGCGCTGTCGTGGGCGACTTTGAGCGATCCGAAATTGCGCGTGGCCACGCTGGCGGTCCTGGCCATGTTCGCGCTGAAGACCTGGCTGCGGCGCAACGATGTCATGCATCCGGACCGCGAGAGTGGAGCGGAATAGGTAAGCGTCGGCTGAGTCAGGCCAGGGATTTACTGAAGGCTGATAGCTGATGGCTGGTTCAAGCCGATGTAGCTCAGTTGGTAGAGCACTCCCTTGGTAAGGGAGAGGTCACCAGTTCAATCCTGGTCATCGGCTCCACGAAATCGAGGCCCTTTGCGGGCGTGAGCCGCAGCCGAGATTCTGAGCGCAGCGAAGGATCTCAGGTTGGGATGGAAGAAAGAGTTGGAATTAGCCGGGCCGAGGAATTTAGCTGAAGGCTGACGGCTGATAGCTGATGGCTGGGTTTAGAAGCGGGAGTAACTCAGTGGTAGAGTCACAGCCTTCCAAGCTGTTGGTCGCGGGTTCGATTCCCGTCTCCCGCTCCAGAATTTTCTGACGCAGGATGCAATGATGGTGAGCTTTCAGCAAACTGTCATAAGGGTTGAGAGAGAAAAGGAATTCGAGGGACTGAAGGGCGCAATTGATCGCGCTCTGGGTCCGGAGCGAGTCGAAAAATTCCTCAAGCGGGTGCGCAGCAGTGGCGCCCGGATACGCGATCTGGAGGTGATACTGGCCAGGGGCGTATTGGAGAAAGTGGATGACACCCTGGCGAAACGGGACGCGCAAAAGCTGTACCAGGCGCTGACCGTTTCCGACCAGGCGCAGATGCGGGAGTTCTACTTGTCCCGAGTGGAGGAAGTAGAGCCCGGACTGCGGACAAAGTTTCAGCAGCTTTATCGCTATTACTGAAGGAAGGAAACTAGCGAGCGAGATATGGCGAAAGAGAAATTTGAGCGGAATAAGCCGCACTGCAACGTAGGGACGATTGGTCACATTGACCATGGCAAGACCACGTTGACGGCGGCCATCACCAAGGTGTTGCAGAAGCACAACCCGAAGATCGTGTTCCGGTCGTTTGATTCGATCGATAACGCGCCGGAAGAAAAGGCGCGCGGCATCACGATTGCGACCGCGCACGTGGAGTATGAGACGGCCAACCGGCACTACGCGCACGTGGATTGCCCGGGGCACGCCGACTACATCAAGAACATGATCACGGGCGCGGCCCAGATGGATGGTGCGATCCTGGTCGTAGCCGCCACCGACGGACCGATGCCGCAGACCCGCGAGCACGTGCTGTTGGCCCGCCAGGTGGGCGTGCCTTACATCGTTGTCGCGTTGAACAAGTGCGATGCGGTGGACGATCCGGAACTGCTCGACCTGGTGGAACTGGAAGTGCGCGAGTTGCTGAAGACGTATCAATTTCCGGGCGACGATGTGCCGGTGGTGCGGCTGTCGGCGCTGGGGGCGTTGAACGGGGAGGCCAAGTGGGAGAAGCAGATTGACGAGCTGATGGCGGCGGTGGACAAGAGCGTGCCGCAACCGGCGCGCGAGTTGGACAAGCCGTTCCTGATGCCGATTGAAGATATTTTTTCGATCTCGGGCCGGGGCACGGTGGTGACCGGACGAATCGAGCGCGGCAAGGTGAAGGTGGGCGAGGAAGTGGAAATTGTGGGCTTCCGCGAGACCCGCAAGACGGTGGTGACGGGCGTCGAAATGTTCAAGAAGCAGTTGGACGAAGGTCTGGCGGGGGACAACGCGGGCCTTTTGCTGCGCGGCATCGCGAAAGAAGACGTGGAGCGCGGCATGGTTTTGGCCAAGGGTGGATCGATCACTCCGCACACCAAGTTCAAGGCGGAAGTTTACATTCTGACCAAGGAAGAAGGCGGGCGGCACACGCCGTTCTTCAAGGGCTACCGGCCGCAGTTCTATTTGCGGACGACGGACGTGACCGGGGTAGCCGAGTTGCCGGCGGCGACCGAGATGGTGATGCCGGGCGACAACGTGCAGCTGGTGATTGAGCTGATCACGCCGGTGGCGATGGAAAAGGGCTTGCGCTTTGCCATCCGCGAAGGCGGGCACACGGTAGGCGCGGGTACGATCAGCGAGATTATTCAGTAGCAAGAAAATGTGTGGGGACGGGTCTCTGACCCGTCCAGGCGGAGCGTAGCTCCGCTGGGTTTCGCGGGTGGGCGGCCTGCGGCCATAACAGGCGAGACAGACGGAACCGAGAATCAGTAATCAGTAACTGGTTCTCAGTTCTCAGAGATTGAGTTAGAAGCTAAGAGTTAGAAGCCAGGAGCTGTATTATGCCCCGAGAGATCATTACCTTGCAGTGCGGCGATTGCAAAGAGCGGAACTATTCGACCACCAAGAACCGGAAGACGATGACGGAACGCCTGGAGCTGAAAAAGTTCTGCCGCGTTTGCCGCAAGCACACGCCGCACAAGGAAGTGAAGTAATTGAGTAATTGGGAATCTATAATTGTGGAATTGAAGGTCTTTTGATTTTCAATCGCCAAATTACGCAATTACCAAATTACTCAATGATTACAGGGGCGTAAGCTCAACGGTTAAACTGTCGGTCTCCAAAACCGAACTTGGGGGTTCGAATCCCTCCGCCCCTGCCAGAATTTGAGGGATGAAAAGGCCAGGTCGTGATGGGAGTCGGAACGAAGATGGGGAACTCAATTGCAGCAGCCGGCGATAGTTTCGGCGACCGCATAAAGTCGTGGCCGGAGCGTATCAAGACTTACTACAACGACGTGCGCACCGAGATGAAGAAGGTGACCGCGCCTTCGTTCAAGGAAGTGCAGGCCACGACCGTGGTGGTGATCGTCACGGTTTTCCTGTTCGCTGCATATTTCTGGGCGGTGGACCTGGTGATCGGGCACGGGATTGACTCGGTGTTCCGCTATTTCAAGCAGCACTGAGTTGAGGAAGGAACCGAAGTGTTGCAGCCGACGAGTGCAGAATCTATGCAGGACGAAGAAAAAAACGAGACCGGAGCGGGTGGAGAGAATATCTCCCCGGATGCCGCCGGAGCGGTCGAGCCCCCGCGCAATCCCAATATGAAGTGGTACATCATCCATTCTTATTCGGGATTTGAGCGCAAGGTAAAAGAATCGCTGGAGTCGCGGGTCCAGGCCTTCGGACTGCAGGACAAGATCGGCAAAGTGCTGATCCCCACCGAAGCCGTCACTGAAGTCCGCAATGGCAAGAAATACACCGTCGAGCGCATGTTCTATCCCGGCTACGTGCTGGTTGAAATGGACATGGATGACCACGTCTGGCACGTGGTGAAATCCACGCCCCGGGTCACCGGATTCGTGGGCACCGGGCAGCAGCCGACACCGCTCTCCGAAGAAGAAGTGCAGCACATCGTGTACCGGGTGGGCGAGGCCAAGGACAAGCCCAAGCTCAAGGTCAAGTTTGAAAAGGGTGAGACGGTGCGGGTCACCGAGGGTCCGTTCGCCAGCTTCGCCGGGATCGTGGATGACGTCAACGAAGACCGCGAGACCCTGAAGGTGATGGTCACCATTTTCGGACGATCGACGCCGGTGGAACTCGAGTTCAATCAGGTGGAGAAAGTGGCATAGATTGAGTAATTGCGTAATTTGGTAATTGAGTAATTCCGGAATTTGAGAATGGTGATGGTTGAGATTTTCAATTGCTCGATTACCAAATTTCTCAATTTTCCAGGTTTCTGAGAGAGAGTCCCGATGGCAAAGAAGGCGACAGGTTCGGTAAAGCTTCAAATTGCGGCGGGCAAGGCTACGCCCGCGCCTCCGGTGGGGCCGGCCCTCGGCCAGGCGCAGATCAACATCATGGAGTTCTGCAAGCAGTTCAATGCCCGCACCGGGGCGAAGGAACTCGAAGGCTTGATCATTCCCGTGGTGGTGACGGTTTATAGCGATCGTACCTTCACCTTTATCACCAAGACGCCGCCAGCTTCGATCCTGCTCAAGCGGGCCGCCGGGATCGCCAAGGGTTCCGGCGCTCCGAATAAAGACAAGGTTGGCAAAGTGACGGCCAAGCAGGTGGAAGACATCGCGCGCCAGAAGATGCCGGACTTGAATGCGGCGTCGGTGGAATCGGCGATGAAGAGCGTGCGTGGTACAGCGCGTTCCATGGGAATCGAAGTCGTTGGATAATT
The DNA here is from genome assembly GCA_963758435.1 of Terriglobia bacterium. Classification (GTDB taxonomy): domain Bacteria; phylum Acidobacteriota; class Terriglobia; order Terriglobales; family Acidobacteriaceae; genus JAIQFF01. The sequence goes on from CAVWVN010000007.1 coordinate 110,093, forward strand.
GGGCGATTGGGAAATTTGGTAATTGAGTAATTGAAAAACCTTCATCGCGGTTGGGTTGTCAATTACGAAATTACTCAATTGCACAATTACCAAATTTGGTCGTTCACCACGGCTGATCGGAGCAACGATCAGCGGTGGGAGACAGGAAGAACAAATGAGAAAAGCAGGCAAGAACATTACCAAGGCGCGCGCGGCGGTCGAAGCGCGTCCCTACCAGCTTAAAGACGCTGTGCCGCTGTTGCAAAAGGTCAAATACTCAAAATTTGACGAGACGGTGGAAATCACCATGCGTTTGGGAGTGGATCCCAAGCATGCCGACCAGATGGTGCGCGGCACGGTCGTATTGCCGCACGGGCTGGGGAAATCCAAGAAAGTTCTGGTGATCGCCAGCGGCGACAAGATCAAAGAGGCGGAACAGGCGGGCGCCGATTTTGTCGGTGGCGAAGAGATGGTCGAGAAGATCAACAAAGAGAACTGGACCGACTTCGACGCACTGATCGCTACCCCTGATGTGATGAAGTCGGTGGGACGGCTGGGCAAGATCCTGGGGCCCAAGGGCCTGATGCCGAATCCGAAGACGGGTACGGTCACCTTTGACGTGGGCAAGGCAGTGCAGGAAGTGAAAGCCGGCAAAGTCGAGTTTCGTACCGACAAGACGGCCCTGGTGCATGTGCCCGTTGGCAAGATTTCATTTACTCCCGACAAGCTGGTCGAGAACGCTACCGTGGTCATCAGCAGCGTGATCAAAGCCAAGCCCACTGTGGCCAAGGGCAAATACATCAAGGGCTGCTACCTGAGTTCGACCATGGGGCCGGGGATTTCGATTGACACCGCCCAGGTGGAAGCGGCGGCTAAAGCGTAACTGCCGACCTTGCCGGTCGGCCTGACCGGGTCCCAGACCCGGTCCCACACAGGAATCTAAGAGGATCGAACATGGCGGTCAGCAGAGCAAAGAAGATTGAGCAGGTGGAGAAGCTGGGCGCGGAGCTGAAGAATGTTTCCAGCCTGATTATCGCGACCTACAGCAAGCTGACGGTGGCGCAGGATTACGAATTGCGCAAGACGTTGCGCAGTTCCGGAGCCCAATACCGGGTGGTGAAAAACACCCTGGCCAAGTTGGCCGCCAAGGGGACGGCAGCGGAAGCCGCGCTCGGCGAGCTTTCTGGCGTCACTTCGCTGGCCTACACCAAGGGCGACCCGGTGGCGCTGGCCAAGGCGATTTCGAAGTACGCCAAGGACAATCCGGAATTCACCTTCAAGGCGGGGGTGGTTGAAGGCCGCGTGATCTCGATCAAAGAGATCCAGGCGCTGGCTACCATGCCGTCCAAAGAAGAGATCTACTCCAAGCTGCTGTTCCTGATGAGCGCTCCGGCGCAGCGCCTGGTCACGGTGATCAATGCCGTTGGCAAGGATCTGGCAGTGGTCATCAACCAGGGCGTGGAGAAGGGCAAGTTCAAAGACATTGAGCAATCGGGTAATTGAGTAATTGTCATTGAAAATCCCACAACCCAACCGGCGAGGGCTTTCAAATTACCCGATTACCAAATTACCAAATCTAAAGAGTTCTAATTCGATAACTGGAGACTAGAAAATGGCGGATCTGCAGCAGTTGGAAGAACAAATCGTGGGCCTGTCGCTATTGGACGCGGCGGCTCTGGTCAAGCGGTTGGAAGAAAAGCTGGGAGTGTCGGCAGCGGCCGCAGCCCCGGTCATGATGGCGGGTGGGGGCGGAGCCGCGGCAGGGGCGGCGCCGGCTGAGGAAAAGACCGAGTTTGCCGTCGTTCTGACCGCAGTAGGGGCCAATAAGATCAATGTAATCAAGGCTGTCCGCGAAGTTACCAGCCTGGGCCTGAAGGAAGCCAAGGACCTGGTGGACGGCGCTCCCAAGACCATTAAAGAGGGCGTCGGCAAGGACGAAGCCGAGACGATCAAGAAGAAGTTCACCGAGGCCGGGGCGACCGTCGAAGTCAAGTAGGGCGCTTAGCGGTGTCCTGGCGGCTGTAGGGGGCCTTCAACTCCGCAGGATGACACCGCGGACGGCGGAGGCGGACGAGGCTGCGGAACGGGCCGGAAATTCGTCCTGGAATGGTTCCTGCCGGGCATATTTTCATTGGTGAACCCTGGGGAGCGATGGTAGCATCTATATATCGTCTGCTTCCCACTTCACGGTTAGGCGACTCTCCACTCCAACGATCCGGGGAAGCGGAGCTGAGTCGCACACGAGTTGGCAAACTGTTTCGTGAACAGCGGAACGGAAACAGGCCTGAGAACTGGCGCGGAAAGAGAAAATTCAACTGACGCAATGCGCCGCCACTGGCGCCCGCGGGGAGCTATGTCCCCGAGGGCGCATTCGTGTCTGCAGCGCACTCGCTCGGTGACCGTACATAAGCGGGTCGCCTGATCCGGCGATCAGCCTCGACGGGACTCCAGTCCTGTCACCACGCATGTGCCTTTCGCAGCTCAAGGCTGCGCTTGAAAGTTTGGGAGCCTTTGAATGTCGAAGAACAACGCCTACCGTACTCGATTTGATTTTTCAAAAATTCCAGCCACCATCCAGATCCCGAACCTGATCGAGGTTCAGAAGCGCTCCTACGAACGCTTCCTGCAGATGGACCGGCTGCCCAGCGAGCGCGACGACGCCGGCCTGCAGGCCGTGTTTCAATCGGTATTTCCGATCAGCGATTTCCGCAACGTCTCGCAGCTGGAGTTTGTGGACTTCGCCATTGGCAACTGGGAGTGCAAGTGCGGCCACCTCAAGGGGCTGCATCATCTGCGCACCACCTGCAAGAACTGCGGCTCGACCGTCATCACCGATCCCTTTCATCCCGGCGACGTGCTGTGCTCGAAGTGCGGCACCTACAACGCGAACACTCCGGACTTCTGCAACAAGTGCGGCGACCCCGTCGGCCTGCAGTTGAAGTATGACGTGAGCGAGTGCGAAGAGCGCGGCATGACCTACTCCGCGCCGCTCAAGGTCACCATGCGGCTTACGATTTTCGAGAAGGACGCCGAGACCGGCACCCGCTCCATCCGCGACATCAAGGAGCAGGAAGTGTTTTTCGGCGACGTTCCCCTGATGACCGAGAACGGAACCTTCATCGTGAACGGCACCGAGCGCGTGATCGTCAGCCAGTTGCACCGCTCACCCGGCGTGTTCTTCGAGACCGCCAACAACCGCACCTACTTCCTGGGCAAGATCATTCCTTACCGCGGTTCCTGGGTGGAATTCGAGTACGACCAGAAGAACGTTCTGTATGTCCGCATTGACCGCAAGCGCAAGTTCCTGGGGACCATCTTCCTGCGGGCCCTGGGTTTGCGTTCCGGCGAAGACATTCTGCGGACGTTCTACACCGTGGACCGGCTGGTCATCCGTGACCAGAAACTTTATTGGACGCTCGATCCCGCCAGCGAGAAGCCGACCAACCTGCTGGGCATGAAGCTGGCCCACAGCATCAAGTCGAAGTCGGGCGAGGAGATTGCGCACTCCGGGCGCAAGATCAACGCGGTCACGCTGAAGGAAATCCAGAAGGCAAAAATCAGCGAGATCGAAATCGACGTCTCTGACCTCGAAGGCGCCTGGGTGGCTAGCGATGTGGTCGATACCACCACCGGCGAAGTCCTGCTCGAAGCCAACTCCGAGCTGACCCCGGACAAAGTCTCGAAGATTCTCGAGTCCGGCGTGGTCGAGATCAACCTGTTCTTCCCGGAGCGCGACGATGTGGGCACGGTGATCTGCCAGACCTTGAAGCGCGACGCGGTCAAGACGCCGCAAGAGGCGCTGATCGAAATCTACCGCAAGCTTCGTCCCGGCGATCCGCCGACGCTCGACACGGCAACCGCCTTGTTCCATGGCATGTTCTTCGATCCCCGCAAGTACGACTTCTCGCGGGTGGGCCGGCTGAAGTTCAACATCAAGCTGTTCGAGAACCAGGACGCCAGCAAACTCGACAACCGCACGCTCGAGCCGGAAGACTTTTACGGCACCATCCGCTACCTGCTCAAGCTGCGCAAGAACATCGGCACTGTGGATGACATCGATCACCTGGGCAACCGCCGGGTGCGCGCGGTGGGCGAGCTGCTCGAGAACCAGTTCCGCATCGGGCTGGTCCGCATGGAACGGGCAATCAAAGAAAAAATGTCCGTGTACCAGGAAATGTCCACCGCCATGCCGCACGACCTGGTCAACGCCAAGCCGGTAATGGCTGCGATCCGGGAATTTTTCGGATCGTCCCAGTTGTCGCAGTTCATGGACCAGACCAACCCGCTGTCGGAAATCACGCACAAGCGGCGTCTCTCGGCCCTGGGGCCGGGCGGTCTGTCCCGGGAGCGCGCCGGCTTCGAGGTGCGCGACGTGCACCCTACGCACTACGGACGTATCTGCCCGATTGAAACTCCTGAAGGTCCAAACATCGGACTGATTTCGTCGCTCAGCTGTTATGCCCGCATCAACGACTACGGCTTCATTGAATCGCCCTACCGGCGGGTCAAGGGCGGGCGCGTGCTCGACTACGTGAGCATTGTGAATACCGGCGACAGCGATCGCAAGGTCGGCGATCACCTGGAAAAGCACGAAGCTGAAAAACTGAATGCCGAGTTGAAAGAGCGCAAGAAGCGGCCAGCCGAGCTGGAGCCGTTCTCCTTCTACCTTTCGGCGTGGGAAGAAGACCGCCACACCATTGCCCAGGCCAACGTCGAACTTGATGACAAGGGACGCATCGTCGGCGACCTGGTCAACGCCCGCAAGGCCGGCAACTTCGTTCTGGTCAGCCGCGATGAAGTCGATTACATCGACGTCAGTCCGAAGCAACTGGTTTCGGTGGCGGCCTCGCTGGTGCCCTTCCTCGAGCACGACGACGCCAACCGCGCTCTGATGGGCGCCAACATGCAGCGCCAGTCGGTGCCTCTGCTGCGCGCCGAAGCGCCGATTGTCGGCACCGGAATGGAAGGCGTTACGGCCCGCGATTCCGGGGCTGTGATTCTGGCCAAGCGCAACGGCATCATCGACTCCGTCGATTCCGAACGCATCATTGTGCGGGTTGAGGGCGAGCATCATCCCGGACAGCTTTCCCGCGAAGTGGGCAGCGACATTTACCAGCTCACCAAGTTCAAGCGCTCCAACCAGAACACCTGCATTAACCAGAAGCCGATTGTGCTCAAGGGACAGCGGGTGACGAAAGGCCAAGTCATCGCCGACGGCCCCTGCACCGATCATGGCGAGTTGGCCCTGGGACGAAACGTCCTCGTGGCCTTCATGCCGTGGCGCGGCTACAACTTCGAAGACGCCATCCTGGTCTCCGAGAAGCTGGTGAAGGAGGATTACTACACCTCGGTGCACATCGAGGAATATGAAATCGAGGCCCGCGACACCAAGCTTGGTCCGGAAGAGGTCACGCGCGACATTCCCAACGTCAGCGAATCGATGTTGCGCAATCTGGACGAAGCCGGCGTCATTCGAATCGGGGCTTCGATCAAGCAGGGCGACATTCTGGTCGGGAAAGTCACGCCCAAGGGCGAGACCCAGCTCACGCCGGAAGAAAAGCTGCTGCGCGCCATCTTCGGTGAAAAGGCCGGCGACGTGCGCGACGCTTCGCTCTACTGCCCGCCGGGCATTGAAGGCGTGATCGTGGACGTGAAGATCTTCTCCCGCAAGGGCCAGGAAAAGGACGAGCGCGCCAAGTTCATCGAAGGCACGCAGATCGCGAAGCTGGAAAAGAACCTTTCGGATGAAATCCGGATTCTGACCGACGAGCGCCTGAAGCGCCTGGAGAACATCCTGGGCGGCAAGGAAGTGCAGGCCGATCTGCACGACGAGCGTACCAACAAACGGCTGCTGACCAAGGACACGATTCTTGATCGCGACACCATCGAGCGCATTTCTACCCGCAACCTGAAGCGCATCAAGTACGCCGACAAGGATCCGCGGGTGAATGAGCAGATCGACGAGATCGAGGAGATGACCTCGCGCCAGATCGACGTGCTCAAGAAGATCGTCAACGAGAAGAAAGACAAGCTGACCAAGGGCGACGAGCTCCCGCCGGGCGTGATCAAGCTGGTGAAGGTGTACATCGCCATGAAGCGCAAGCTGAGCGTGGGCGACAAGATGGCTGGCCGTCACGGCAACAAAGGCGTGATTGCCCGCATCCTGCCCGACGAGGACATGCCGTACCTCGAGGACGGCACGCCCATGGAAATCGTGCTCAACCCGCTGGGCGTTCCTTCCCGTATGAACGTAGGCCAGATTCTCGAAACCCACCTGGGATGGGCCGGGCACGAACTGGGCACCAAGATCTCTGCGATGCTGGCCGAGAACACGAAGGAAGAAGCCATCCGGCGCGAACTCAAGGCGCTGTTCAAGGACACGACTCTGGCCGACACCATTGCCGACCTCAGCGATGAGGAGTTGATGGCGGTGGCGCCGACTTTGACCAAGGGCGTGTACATGGGATCGCCGGTGTTCGACGGATCACGCGAAGGCGAGATCAAGGCGCTGCTGGAGCATGCTGGTCTTCCAACCTCGGGCAAGACGACTCTGTACGACGGCATGACCGGAGACAAGTTCGAGCAGCCGGTCACGGTGGGCTATATCTACATGCTGAAACTATCGCACCTGGTGGATGACAAGATCCACGCGCGGTCGATTGGGCCGTACTCGCTGATCACCCAGCAACCCTTGGGTGGAAAGGCCCAGTTCGGCGGGCAGCGCTTCGGAGAAATGGAAGTCTGGGCGCTCGAAGCTTACGGCGCGGCCTTCATCCTGCAGGAACTGCTCACCGCGAAGTCCGACGACGTGTATGGCCGCACCAAGATTTACGAGGCCATCGTCAAGGGCGAAGCGGCCATGGAGCCGGGCGTGCCGGAATCGTTCAACGTGCTGATCCGCGAGCTGCAGTCGCTCTGTCTCGATGTCGAGCTGATCAAAGCCGGAGAGAAGAAGCCGGTCTTGAGCGCGGCAGCGGATTAGTAGAACCGTCGTTGGTCGTTGGCTGTTGGTCGTTGGCCAACGACGACGTGCGGCGCGAGTCAGATTTGAGATTTCGTTAGAGGTTTTCGCTGGTTTTGGCCAACGACCAATGGCCAACGACCAACGACCGATTTTAAGAAATAAAGACCGGTGGTTTAGCTCTTGGGCCGCCGAGTCTTAGAGGTTTTCGCTGGTTAAGGCCAACGACCAATGGCCAACGACCAACGACCGATTTCAAGAGTCGCGTAGCGGCGGCGTACGACCGCGGGAAAGCGGAGGACCACCTTGTATCGTTCAAGCCCCTTTGACATGGCAAATCCGATCGCCGATTTCGACGCCATCCGCATCAGCCTGGCCTCGCCGGAAAAGATCCGGAGCTGGTCTCATGGCGAAGTGACCAAGCCCGAAACCATCAACTACCGCACGTTCAAGCCGGAGCGGGATGGATTGTTTTGCGCGCGCATTTTCGGTCCGGTGACGGACTGGGAGTGTCTGTGCGGCAAGTACAAGCGGATGAAGCACCGCGGAGTGATCTGCGACAAATGCGGCGTGGAAGTAACGCTCTCGAAAGTACGGCGCGAGCGCCTGGGCCACATCGAGCTGGCTTCTCCCTGCTCGCATGTGTGGTTCTTCAAGGGACTGCCCAGCCGCATCGGGCACCTGCTCGACATCTCGCTGCGCGATCTGGAATCGGTCCTGTACTTCGAGGCTTACGTGGTGGTCGAGCCGGGAGACGCACCGGTAAAGGATCACGAAGTCATCAAGGACGAAGCCAAGTACCGCGAACTGGATCAGCAATACCGGCCCGCCGGCTTCAAGGCCATGATGGGCGCCGAGGCCATCAAGGAACTGCTGAAGCGCGTCGAAGTAGAGGCCCTGTCCGGCGAACTGCGCGAGAAGATGAAACATGAGAGCTCGCTGCAGAAGCGGCTCAAGTATGCCAAGCGGCTGAAAGTGGTCGAGGCCTTCCGCAAGAGCGGCAACAAGCCGAACTGGATGATCCTAGATGTGATCCCGGTCATTCCACCCGAGCTGCGTCCCCTGGTTCCACTCGACGGCGGACGTTTTGCCACCTCCGATCTGAATGACCTCTATCGTCGCGTCATCAACCGCAACAACCGGTTGAAGAAGCTGATGGACCTGCATGCTCCCGAAGTCATCGTGCGCAACGAAAAGCGCATGCTGCAGGAAGCGGTGGACGCGCTCTTCGACAACGGCCGCCGTGGCCGCGTGCTGCGTGGTGCCAACAACCGACCCCTGAAGTCGTTGTCCGATACGCTCAAAGGCAAGCAGGGACGCTTCCGCCAGAACCTGCTGGGCAAGCGCGTGGACTACTCGGGACGTTCCGTCATCGTGGTCGGCCCCGAACTCAAGCTGCACCAGTGCGGTCTGCCGAAGAAGATGGCGCTGGAATTGTTCAAGCCGTTTATCTATCACCGACTGGAGCAGACTGGGCACTGCACCACCATCAAGCAAGCCAAGGAGATGGTGGAGCAGCAGGAACCGATCGTTTGGGACATCCTGGAAGAGGTCATTAAAGACCATCCGGTGATGCTGAACCGCGCCCCCACGCTTCACCGTCTGGGCATTCAGGCCTTCGAGCCGGTGCTGGTGGAAGGTAAAGCCATCAAGATCCACCCGCTGGTGTGCACGGCGTTCAACGCCGACTTCGACGGCGATCAGATGGCGGTGCACATTCCGCTTTCGCCGGAAGCCCAGGTTGAAGCCAGCGTGCTGATGCTGTCATCGCACAACATTCTGTCTCCCGCCTCGGGCCAGCCGATTACAGTGCCGACGCAGGACATGGTGTTGGGCCTCTACTATTTGACCAAAGGCAAGCCGGGCGCCAAGGGCGAAGGCCGGGCCTTTGCCAACGTGGAAGAAGTTTTGCTGGCCCTCGACGCCGGAGAAGTCGAAACCCTTACCCCGATCCGCCTGCGCTACACGGGTGAAGTCATTGACCTGATGACCGCGTATGACGATCAGGAGATTATCCACACTGAGCCAGTGAACTCAGAGCGAGGATTCCTGACTACGACCGTCGGCCGGGCCATCCTGAACGATCACCTTCCCGAAGGCATGCCGTTCATCAACGGCTTGCTGAAAAAGAAAGGTATCGGCCAGTTGGTCACTTACTGCTACCTGCGCTTTGGCCTGGAAGTCACGGTCAAGATGCTGGACGAGGTGAAAGACCTCGGTTTCCGCTATGCCACCAAGGCGGGACTGTCGATCGGCATCGACGACATGGTCATCCCGGACAACAAAAAGACGCTGGTGAAAGACGCCGAGAAACTGGGCGTGGCGGTTCAGCAGCAATACCTCGACGGCGCCATCACCAATGGCGAGCGCTATAACAAAGTCATCGAAATCTGGTCGGCGATTACGGAAAAGGTCGCGGACGAGATGTTCGGACAGATGCAGCAGCGCGACAAGGAAGGCGCGCTGAATCCGATTTACGTCATGGCGGACTCCGGCGCTCGCGGATCGAAACAGCAGATTCGCCAGCTTTCCGGCATGCGCGGACTGATGGCCAAGCCGTCGGGCGAAATCATCGAGACCCCGATCACGGCCAACTTCCGTGAAGGGTTGACCGTGCTCGAATACTTCATCTCGACCCACGGCGCCCGCAAGGGTCTGGCCGACACGGCGCTCAAGACCGCCGATTCAGGCTACCTGACGCGGCGTCTGGTGGACGTTGCCCAGGACGTAATCATCAGCGAATACGATTGCGGCACCGTTGACGGCATTTACGTCGAAGGTATCGTCGAAGCGGGCGAGATTATCGAACCGCTGCGCGACCGGATTGTGGGCCGCGTGTCGCTCGAGAAGATCAAAGACTACGACGGCGCGGTGATTGTCGACATCAACAACGAAATCACCGAAGAACTGGCCAGCGCCATTCAGGCGGCCGGCATCGAGCGAGTAAAAATCCGGTCGGTGCTGACCTGCGAATCGAAGCGCGGAGTTTGCGTGATGTGTTACGGACGCAATCTGGCCTCGGGCCGGCTGGTCGAACTGGGCGAGGCCACGGGAGTGATCGCGGCGCAGTCCATCGGCGAGCCTGGTACCCAGCTCACCATGCGTACCTTCCACATCGGCGGTACAGCATCGCGAGTCTCCGAGCAATCGCGGCTCGATGCCAAGAGCAATGGCACCGTCCGCTTCATCGGACTGCAGACGGTCAAAGCCAAGTCGGGTGACCTGGTGGTGATGAATCGCCAGGGCTCGATCGCCGTAGTCGACGACAAGGGCCGCGAACGCGAACGCTATGCGGTCGTGTATGGCGCGAAGTTGAAAGTCAACGAAGGCGATCAGGTCCAACTCGGTCAAGTCATGGTCGAGTGGGATCCTTATACCTTCTCCATCCTGACCGAAATCGGCGGCACGGTTCAGTTCAAGGACTTGCAGGAAGGGGTCACGCTGCACGAAGAAGTGGACGAAGTGACTGGCTTGTCGCGACACGTGGTGGCGGATTCGCCCGACGAGAAGCGCCAGCCGGCCATCGTGATCAAGGGCAAGGCCAGCAAGCGCTACCTCATGCCCTCACGCGCCCACTTGATGGTGCAGGACGGCGACACCGCCCATCCCGGCGACGTGCTGGCCAAGATCCCGCGCGAGACCACCAAGACGAAAGACATCACCGGTGGTCTGCCGCGTGTGGTCGAACTGTTCGAAGCCCGCAAACCGCGCGAGACTGCGGTCATCAGCGAAATCGATGGCACGGTCAAGTTCGGCGAGGTTTCGAAGGGTCAACGCAAGATGTACGTGGTTGCCGACAACGGCACCGAAAAGGAATACTCGGTACCGCGTGGGGTTCACATCAACGTGCAGGAAGGCGAACGGGTCAAGGCGGGCGAACCGCTGATGGACGGTCCGCTGAACCCGCACGACATTCTCGCCGTACTCGGCGAGAAGCAGCTGCAGTCTTACCTGGTCAATGAAATCCAGGAAGTCTACCGGCTGCAGGGTGTGAACATCAGCGATAAGCACATCGAGGTGATTGTGCGTCAGATGATGCGCTGGGTGAAGGTCGAGGATGTGGGCGACACCCAGTTCCTGCTGGAGCAGCAAGTGGACAAATTCCGCTTCCGCGAGGAAAATGAGCGCGTTATTGCCCAGGGCGGCAAACCGGCCACGGGCAGGCCATTGCTGCTGGGCATCACCAAGGCGTCACTGTCCACCGAGTCGTTCATCTCGGCGGCGTCGTTCCAGGAGACCACCCGGGTCCTGACCGAAGCATCTATTCAGGGCGCGGTGGACCACCTGCGAGGACTGAAGGAAAACGTCATCGTGGGACGGTTGATCCCGGCCGGAACCGGCATGGAATACTACCGCAACGTGCGGCTCTCGCCCGAGATGGAAGAGGCCGCGGCCAAGGTGCAAGAAGAAGTTTCGCAGGCCTACGAGGAAGCCGAGCGGGCGCTCGAACTGATGCGTACGGAGGGCGAGACCGAGGAACTGACGGCCGAATAAGATCAGGAAAGCAGGGGCGGCCTGGTCCGCCCCTCTGCTTTCCCGGTTACGGCTTTCCAGTTCTGCGGCCTTGAGTCAATCCCATGCACGCCAACCCACAGCGATTGCAAGATCAGGAACGTGGCGGCACTTCGCAGTTGCATGCTATGCCCCGGCACAATACTCTGGGGCCATTCATGTTGCGTTTCCTGCGCCTGCTTCGCCTCGCCTTTTGGCGCGCGTTTCAGCATGACGCGTTCGCCACCGCCAAAGCTGCGGCGTATTCTTCTATCCTCACTTTTTTCCCCAGCCTTCTGGTCATCGGGTCGGTGCTGGCCACTTCGCGCAGCACCGAGGCCTACCTGCGCGAGATTTCCGACGCGCTGGGCAAGATCCTTCCCGCGGGCGGCGCCACGGCTCTGGCGTATTTGCGAGGCACAACCCAGCGTTCAGTGGGTGTCCTGGTCACGGCTTCGCTGATTACCCTATGGACCGGGTCCGGCGTCATGATCTCCTGGATGGAAGGTTTTCGCCGCTGCTATGAGCTGCCCAAAAGCTGGGGACTGGTGAAAGAGCGGCTGATCGCCTTCTCCCTGGTCATTCTTGCCGGTATTCCGCTGACCTTCTCCACCGTCCTGGTTGCCTTCGGCAATCGCATTGAAACCCAGATCCTGTTTCAGCTCGGACACGAATTCGGTTTTTTTATCCTGCTCATGTGGACGGCCATCCGCTGGACGATCGCGGGACTTACCAGCATCGCGGTGATGGCGCTGATCTATCACAATGCGGTCCCGCGCACCCAGCCCTGGCATAGTGTGTTGCCGGGGGCGACGCTGGCGTCAGCGCTGTGGTTTTTTGCCACCACCCTGTTTGGCTGGTATCTGCAACGCTACGCCGACTACAGCATTCTCTACGGTTCGCTGGGCGTAGGCATCGCCTTGCTGGTGTGGATGTACATGATCTCGCTGGTGGTGCTGGTGGGCTCCGAGTTCAACGCCATGCTCTTTCCACGGGCCCGGTTGGGGATCGAACTGATCGAGTCGAATGCGCATTTGAGACGACCCTAACCTTTCGATGTAGGCGCGAGCGTCCCGCTCGTGCGAAACTATTCAATATTTGTAATTTGTAGGATTGAATCGGGTGAGTGCGGCGGCACTCGCGGCGCTACCTGTACGCACGGCGGGTCAGTCGTGGGAATTCGCATGATTTAGATTGAAGACGCATGAGCGGAAGGCTCGCGTCTACATCAAGAATGGGGAGAATTTGAAACCAGGAAAGCCGGATCTCGTTTCGGGCAATTGGTCCTCGGAACCTGCCATTGCGGCCAGGCGCCGCGCCAAGATTATTTGTACGATCGGTCCGTCGTGCAATACCGAAGCCCGGCTGCGCGAAATGATGCGGCTGGGAATGGATGTAGCACGCCTGAACTTTTCCCACGGTACGCATCCCGAGCATGCGCGTAATATTGCCCGCTTGCGGCGTGCCGCCAAGCAGGAAAAGCGCACCATCTGTATCCTGCAGGACCTGCAGGGCCCCAAGATACGTACGGGAGCACTCAAGGACCACGAACCCGTGGTGCTGCAGACCGGTTCGCTGGTTACCATCACGCCTCGAGACATCTCCGGTGCCTCGTCGCTGATCTCCACTACATTTCCGGGACTGGCGCAGGAAGTGCGGCCGGGTTCGCGCATTCTGCTTTCCGACGGCCTGATCGAACTGCGGGTGACGCAGGTACGAGGCAGCGATGTGGAATGCCAGGTGGTCAATGGCGGACTGCTGGGCGAGCACCAGGGCATTAACCTGCCGGGAGCGGCGCTTTCGATCCCTGCGCTGACCAGTAAGGACCGCGCCGATCTTGAGTTTGGACTGAAGCATGGGGTGGACATGGTGGCGTTGTCCTTCGTGCGCTCGGCCGGGGACGTGCGCAGCGTAAAGCAGATCATTGTTGAGCAGGGCCGCGATGTCCCGGTGATCGCCAAGCTGGAAAAGCCGCAGGCGCTGAAGCAGCTGGAGGAGATTTTCGAAGCTGCGGATGGAGTGATGGTGGCGCGCGGCGATTTAGGCGTAGAAATGCCGGCGGAAAAAGTGCCCGTGATCCAGAAGTATGTCATCCGGCGCGCGGCGGACTGGCGCAAGCCAGTGATTATCGCCACTCAGATGCTGGAATCCATGATCGAAAATCCGCGGCCGACACGCGCCGAGGCCAGCGATGTGGCCAACGCGGTATTCGACGGCACGGATGCGGTCATGCTTTCGGCCGAGACCGCGACCGGACTCTATCCCCGCGAGACCGTGGCCATGATGGCCAGGATCGTGGTGGAAGCAGAAAGCAATATGGCGGAGTTCACCCAGCCGCGACGCCGCCAGCAGCGCCGTTTGTCAATTGCAGAAGCGATTTGCGAATCCATCGCGCATGCCGCTGAAGACCTGCACATGGGTGCGATCGCGGTATTCACCGAAAGCGGAAATACCGCCCTGCTGATATCGAAGTACCGTCCGCTGGCGGAAATCTATGCATTTTGCCGCACCCCGGCGGTATGCAATCGCCTGAACCTGCTATGGGGCGTACAGCCCGTAGTACGTGAACGGGCGCTGACCGCGGAACAGATGCTGTCCGCGGCGGAGCAGGAATTGCTGCGCCGGGGCCGGGTGAAGACGGGCGACGTCCTGGGGGTGGTGGCAGGAACGCAGATGGCGTCGGGGTCAACCAACTTCATGCGCCTGCACCTGGTGACGGCTGAAGAAGAGCGCAGAATTTCGCGGCCCCGATCGCGTCACAAGAATACCGCGAAGGGGCGGGGCTAGCGTTGCTTCTTCGACGGGCCCTCCATCCCGCAAGATGCTGCTTTCGCCACGGTCGGTTCGGCTGGGAAGGAAGCCCGAGTTTCCAAAAACCCAGTTGTGAGTTGCTTAGTTCGCAGTTCTCAGTTGGTTTCGCATGGCGGCTGCCTTCCAGGACTTTAGCGATACGTCGTTCTACCCGCCAGTTCGCGGGTTCATTTATCGCTCAGAACACGGCACCGGCGCCGGGTTAGTCCTGGCGCATGGGGCGGGATCGAACGCCAATTCCTCTATCCTGATTGCTCTGTCTGAAGCATTCGCTGGTGTTGGCCTTACCGTGCTGCGCTGCAATCTTCCCTTTCGACAAGCCCGTTCTTTTGGTCCACCTCGGCCGGGAGACGCGGAACGCGATCGCGAGGGCCTCAGGAGCGCAGTTGCGGCCCTGCGGAACCAGGGCTGCGGGCGAATGTTCATGGGCGGGCATTCTTACGGTGGACGGCAGGCGACGATGCTGTGCGCAGACCAGCCTGACCTGGTGGAGGGACTTTTGCTGCTGTCTTATCCCTTGCATCCGCCCCGGAAACCTGCGCAGCTACGGGTGCAGCATTTGCCTCAGTTGCAGGTGCCGGCTTTGTTCGTGCACGGGACACGCGATCCCTTTGGATCGGTGGAGGAAATGGAGACGGCCGTGAAGATGATTCCGGCCAAGACGAAATTATTGACCGTGGATGGGGCGGGGCATGATCTGGGATTCAAGGGGAAGGCAGTGTGGGGCGAAGTGGTCTCCGAAGTGGTGACTGCGTTTTCTGACTTTTTCGGTTTAATTTACCCAGCCGGATTTTGAGCCGCCGTTTTTCTTCTCTTCCTCAGGCGGGATGTAATTGCCTTGTTCGTCGAACTCCACGGTACGGTTGTGCTTGCGCATGTAGACCTCAAACTTCCGGGCGGCACGGCGCCGCTTCCAGCGGTAGTACTGGTTGCGCAGGCCAAAATAGCGCTCTGATATCCCCATCCTGGGGGCGCGTCCGCGGGGCACAAACTTCACATAGATGTATCCGAAGAACAGGCCGCCCAGGTGGGCAACATAGGCCACGTTGCCGCCACCCTGAATGGCGAAGGCCAGGGTCACGACAATCAGGATGGCTACGAAATACTTGGCCTTGAGCGAGAAGGGGAAGGGGATCAGCAGGATTTCGTTCTCGCCGAAGACTATCCCGAATGCGATCAGGACAGCAAACACTCCGCCGGATGCGCCCACGGTCGGGATCGTGGGATTGCCCAGCACGTGGCTGAAGGAGAGCGCCGTGGTGGTCAGGGCCGCGCCTATGACTCCGAAAGAATAGAGCTCCACGAAGCGGCGCGTGCCCCAGGCCCCCTCGAAGGCCGAGCCAAACATCCAGATGCCCAGCATGTTGCCAAACCAGTGCCAGAATTCAAAATGCAGGAAGCTGTAAGTCACCAACTGCCAGAGGGCGCCGTGCACGACAGCCTGAGGCTCGAGCGCCAAGTAGTCCCGCACCCAGCGGGCGACGTCGATCAGAGTCATGCCGAAGAGTTCAAGCAGCAGGAAGACCGCGGTGTTAATCGCGAGCAGCCAGGTGACCGCGCGGGTGAAGGGCGGCAGGCTCAACGTCATTTCTCGGCTTCGCGCCACGATTGGCTCCGGTCGTTCCTTGCTAAGTCGGTCTCTGCTAATCAGCGGGTGTAGCTAGTACTGTCTCATCTTTCGGGCTGGGGCACCACTGGCAGGCTGCGGTGCCCTTTACCATCGACGGCGCGTACCGCGAAAATCACATTATCTTTCGACAGCGGGATCGTAGCGCGGGTTAGATTGCCCACTGGCTGGGCGTGTTCCCATTCTGGGCTCGTTGTATCGCGCCACAGGACTTCGTAGGAGGCGCTGCCCGGGGATACCTCCCAGGTCAGGGTCGAGTCGTTTTCCAGGTCCTTGGTTTCCAGACGCACCCGGGTGGGCGGAGCTGGCGCCGACGCCAGCGATGCCAGGGTCGCTGCATTCACCCGCGCCACATTCGCAACATAATCAAAATTGACGAACTTGGGAAGGTCGCCGTATTCGATGCCGTTTTCGGTACGAACGTTCTGGTGCTGGTGGTTGTAATCTTCGCGGTACTCGGTGAAGCGAACCGCCGCGTAACCCTGCTGGTTGAAGGAATAATGATCTCCGCCGCGCAGATATCGGTCGAGGCGGAAGACCAGCAACGGCCTGGCTGCGGTCTGGTAAGTGCGGCTGACCTCGGCAATGTAACGGGCGAGCTGACGGGAGGTGGAATCGCTCTCCCCGCCCAGATTGCGCACCCGGCGCAATTCTGCTTCTGTGGCGGCAACCGGCACGCCCTCAGAGAATACGCGTACGATTTCCGGATCCTGCTGCGGACTACGATCACCGCCGACAATGTCGTTGTTTAAAACGGCCTCGATATCCCAATTCTGGTCCTTTGCCATTTTTGCGAAATGATGGCTGCCGTTCAGGCCCTGCTCTTCGCCGGCCACGGTCAGGAAAATAATCGTCGCGGGAAACTTCATCTGGCTGAGGACGCGGGCGCATTCCAGGCTGACGGCAGTGCCGCTGCCATCGTCGTTGGCGCCGGGGGCGATGCCGCTAACATCCAGGGTGTCGCTGTTACGTGAATCGTAGTGGCCCGTGACCAGCACGATGTGTTTGGCATTTTCCGGGTCAGTACCCCTCAAGACCGCATAAACATTGGTGATAACCGTGGGTTTGGGAATCCGGTCGGAGGGGCTTTCGGTGAAGTTGTCAGTCTTGACCTCGAGGCAGCCGCCGCAGGCGCGCGAGTAGCTTTCGAATTCGGCCCTGATCCACCCCCGCGCCGCGCCGATGCCGTGGCCGGCCTTGATCGAATCGGGGTCCTGGGCCGAAAGCGTGAGGCGGGTCTGGAAGCTAACCAGTTTCTCGATATTGGCCTGGATCCGCTGCGCCGAGATCTGGGTCAAGGCCGCTGCGATTTGAGGATCAACCGGCGGCCTGGGTTCGGGGCTGGCTGCCTGCGCCAGGGTGCGGTAGGGTACGGATCCGAGCAGTACGGCCAGCAGCGCGATAATCCGGGAAATTGGGGAGGTAATCATGATGTCCACAGAGTAAGCTTGTGCGCGTACTCTTTTCCGGTCACCAGCACTTGACCTCTGGCCCCGGAGAAACTAAATATTAACAGGAGCACTCTTACCAGGACACCCGTCCAGCCCGGAGGCCAGCATGATTTATTGTCCCGAATGCGACACCAACCTCGATATCGACGAAGAAGAGGTTGACGAAGGCGAAATCGTTTCCTGCCCCGAGTGCGGCAGCGACTTCGAAATTGTTACGGTAAATCCCATCGAGTTGAAGCCGGTGGAAGAAGCAGTCCTCGACGAGGAAGAATTAGAGGAAATGGGGGACGGAGACGATTCGTAGGCCTAGCTGCATCCCGGCATCTTCCGCACGGATCTGCCTCAGGTTCCTGATCGCCGGGTTTTGCCTCGCCGTCCTCCTACCCGCCAGCCAGGCCGCCGTCGTGGGGCAGCGACCCGACCAACCTTACGCGCTGATTTTTGGGACCGTCTGGGGACCGGACAACCATCCACTGTATGGAGTGAAGGTAAAGGTCCGCCGGGCAGACCAGAAAAAGGCCCGCTGGGAGCTTTACTCGGATCACAATGGCGAGTTTGCCCTGCGGGTGCCACCGGGGCCGGCTGACTACCTCGTCTGGGCAGACTTGAAGGGCTTTAAGTCACCGACTGGCAAGAACTTACACCAGGACGCCGAGGTCAAGGTGCACGTGGACAATGATGAGCGTCAGGACCTCGGTTTGCATCTAAGGCAGTAGCGGTTGGGAGGCGATCTTATGAGAAAGCACGGCGTGGTAGTTCTGGCGGTTCTGGCGCTGGCTTTTGCCATGGCCACTCTACCGGCTTCCGCCAAGGACAAGAGTGGAGATGCCGGGCGCCTGTTGACGGGAAGAGTCGTTAACAACGCCGACGCACCCGTTCCCGATTCCGTGGTTTATCTGGCCAATACCCGCACTCGCGCCGTAAAGACGTTCATTGTGGGCAAGGATGGCATGTATCGTTTTCCGGCGCTATCGCCCAACGTGGACTATGAAGTTTACGCCCAATACAAAGACCTCAAGAGCGACACCAAGACAGTGAGCCAGTTCGATACTCGCCCGACGGTAAATATCAATCTGAAGATTGGCGCGAAGTAGCCTCGCAATAGGCGCTGGCGTCCACGTTCGTAATGGACTGCCAACCCAACGCTCGCGCCTACATTGGCAATTGCTCCTCCAGGGCTGGATTGGGTAGCATTCTGCTTGTAAGTCTGGTATGAGCCGATCCGATCCGACGGGCGCGTTGTTTCTGGGGACGGGAGCGGGAGTCTGGATTTTCTTCAAGGGTTTCCGTGTATTTCGCGAATTCAAGATTGTCGCCGACACCCCCTGCATGCCTATCCGCAGCATCCCCATGGGCCTGGTGCAGGTGCGGGGGCAGGCTCTGGCCGATCAACTGATCCCCAGCCCCGTCACCCACACTCCCTGCTGTTTCTACCAGGTCAAGATTGAACACTACGAAACTGGCGAGCATGGCGGCTGGAAGCATTACCGCACCGACATGGACGGGGCCAAATTCTACGTCCAGGACCAGACCGGTAAGGTGCTGGTGGACTCCTACTCCGCAGAGTACGACCTGCCGGAAAGCCCGCCCCGGGTTGTCGACGGCGCCCACATTGCGCCCCTGATGGGGACTGGCGCGAGCGATGAGGAGTTGCTGCAGTATGTCCACAGGGCAGGCGCAAACGCGCTCGCCGCCAAGATGGAGCACTGGTTGGACAAGAAGGGCCCCCAGGACGACCCCAGGCGCGAGCAGGGGCGTCAAACTCTGCTGGAGATGGTCCGGTTGATACCGCAGGCGACGTCGGGAAGAGGAAGGATTCCCGTCGACCTGATCGACAAGATCGCCGCAGCACAACCGCTGGGCGATCCTGAAAAGGAACAAAAGCGGCAAATGTTTCTGCAGCACATTCGGGAAACTGGCGGCTTGCCCATTCCCCAGTCCTCGGAACAAGCCAGCGGGCGATACCGCCTGCGCGAATCCCTCATTTTGCCGGGGCAGGAGTATCACGTGACCGGAACCTGCGTGGAGAATCCGGAAGCGCATGACGCTCACGATCGCAACATGATTGTACAGGGGCAGAATGAGAAGACCTTCCTCATTTCCTGGAAGGCGGAGCAGGCGGTGCAGCACGATCTGCGCAAGCGGGCGGTGGGCATGGTGTTTGGCGGGGCAGCGCTGACGATGTTTTGTCTGGCCCTGCTGCTGTGGCACTTGGGGATGTACTAGGCCGGAGTTCAGGAGACAAACCCTGGCTGCCGGCCGCAGATGGCCTATAGGGGCCCCCTCGACTTAGCTCGGGGCACGCTCTTCAACCGTGTGGCTGCTTCGCAAGTGAGGCAGCCAACTTCGCTCAGGATGACATCGAGGGGTGAAGATGGGCATCAGCATTGTTGCGGCGGCAGCGGTGTTTTTCGTTGTGGCGGGAGTGCTGCTTTACCTGATCATCATGTACAACGAACTGGTCCGGCTGCGGAACGATAACGACCGTGCCTGGGCGAATATTGATGTCCTGCTTAAACAGCGGCGGGATGAAATTCCGAACCTGGTGGAGACGGTGAAAGGTTACATGCAACACGAGCGCCAGACGCTGGAGTCAGTCACGCAGGCGCGGGCGGCGTCAATGAGTGCGGCCAGCATCGGGCAAAAGGCCCAGGCCGACCTGATGATGACCGGCGCGCTGCGGGGCCTATTTGCGGTGGCGGAGAACTATCCTGAGCTGAAAGCGAATGAGAATTTCCTGAAGTTGCAGAACCGCATTTCTGAACTGGAAGAACGCATCGCCGACCGGCGCGAGTTTTTTAACGACGATGTGAACACTTACAACACCCGCATCAAGCAACTGCCGGAAGTCTTCCTGGCTGGCATAATGGCCTTGAAGCCCCGCGAGTTCTTCCAGGTATCGGACGAAGATCGTAAGCGGGTGGATGTGCGCTTGTCCTGATTAGGCCTGTACTTCGCCGGGTCACCTCTGGCCTCCGCAGGCTTGTCGCAGCAGATTGGTTACCACCCCGAATCCACCGACTCTCCGTCTGGATTGATGCACACTCAGCGTTGCGCCGGCCCCGGCACGTTTCCGGGAGCGGGTCTACTCGAAAGCGTTAACCAGGCAACAGCCGCCAAGACCAGCGGCGGCAAGCCAAGTAGTGTGTATAACGGAGCATTGGCTGCGCTGCGAGCCAATCGGGGTGATATAGCAAGAGAACACACGGCCAGTCCCAAGGCGGCGATCCACTGCCACAACTGCGAAGCCAGGGCTGCCTTTGCCAATGATCGCGTGATGAGGCCGCCCTTCAGAATATCCTGCCAGCGACCCAGCAGAACCATCAGGGCGGGCACGAGCAAGAGTTGGTTATATGCCGCGAGTTTGGGTAGGACGGACAGGGTCACGGCGGCCGCCCAGGCTATGCCCAGTCTAAAAGTGTCCGAGCCTGCTTCGCTGCCTTTCCAGCGCCAGAGTAGAGCCGTCAGGAGGCCAATCAATCCAACGGTGACCATCCGCCCGGCAAACCGTGGCAGAAGCACCTCTGTGATCGACAAATCCGCGTCCAGGATTCGATAATCACGAACGGCGTCGAGAAACCTGCCGATCCAATGAGGAAGGGTGATCTCGGCAGCGATGATCAGCGTGGCCAGGGTCGCACCGAAGCTGCCAAGCAAGGCGTAGCGTTTTCGCCACTGGCCCGCTGCCCAGAGCACAGACCAGAAGACCATTAGACTGGCTATTTCGGGTTTGATGGTCGCGAGAGCCAGCAAGAAGCCCGCGAGGCTAAGCCAGCCGCGGGCGATTGACGCCATGGCGGCCGCGAGGAGAAAGATGACAACCGCGGCAAGGTTCTGCTGGTAAAACTCCATCACTGAAGGATAGGCACCTGCGGTCAGCACCATACCAGCCAGCACCAGCGGAAGCCGAGGGTGGAACCCCAGGGCCTTCATCCATAGCGGCACACTGCATGCGGCCGCCGAAATCAGGAGCCAGCGGAAAATCGCTTGTGCCGTGGCGAAACTGAGGCTCGCGAAGGGAGCGACGAGAAAAACAGCGTAGAGCGGATAGTTGAATCCCTCCTGCGCTGTCGGATCAGAAAGATTTCGTGAGTCCAGAGGACGGCCGTAAAAACCAGCCTGCACTTCACGCGTAATATCGCGACCGTAGGGGTCGCGATGATGGAGCAGGAGCTCGCGCGTACCATACCAGCGGGCATACAAATCAGAATTGTTGCCCATTGGCCGGTGGCGCTGCTGCGCGGAAGCCGTGTTGGCCGGCGCGAAGATGACGACTGCCCAATACCACAAGCCAGCACATAATGCCAGGGAAGCGGCTAGTGCCCACCAGGTCTGGACCGCGCGCACAATTCGATCCGGCACGCGAACATTGTACGCGCAAGGAGTTGGCTCGCCGCCCGGTCGCTATGGCTTCAGCAAATTCGTAGACGCCGGAAAAGAGCGAGCCCCTAGTTGTTATCGCCGCCGGCGCGCTTCCATGACATAAGCTCGCCGATGGTGGATCCGCCGGTGCTTGATACCGGTTGCTTGTAGGCTTCCACCTCGGAACGGGAAGCTTCTTCGCCCACCGCCTTGATGCTCAATCCGACTTTCTTTTCTTCCGGGTTCATCTTGATGATCTTGAAGTCGTGCTCGACGCCGGGTTCAAGCGTGAGGGGCTGGCCGTTCGCATCCACGGCTTCGCTGTTGTGGCAGAGGCCCTCGATGCCCTCGGCGATTTCGACAAATGCGCCGAAAGTGGCTACCCGCAAGACTTTGCCGTGGAGCACGTCGCCGACATGATGTTGGGCGAAGAAAGTCTCCCAAACATCGGGCTGGAGTTGTTTCACGCCCAGTGAAAGCCGGCGCTTGTCCGGTTCGATGGCCAGTACTATGGCTTTGACCCGGTCGCCCTTCTTCAAAACTTCCGAGGGATGCTTCACGCGCTTGGTCCAGCTCAGGTTGCTGACGTGCACCAGTCCGTCGATGCCTTCCTCGATTTCGATGAATGCGCCAAAGTCGGTGAGGTTGCGCACCCGGCCTTCGACCGTCGCGCCGACAGGATACTTGTCATGCAGCGCATCCCAGGGATTGGCTGCCAGTTGCCGCATGCCGAGCGAAATGCGCCGTTCCTGCGGATTCACGCTCAGCACCACGCAATCGACCTGATCGCCAACATTGACCAGCTTCGACGGGTGCTTGATGCGCTTGGACCAGGTCATCTCGCTGACGTGGACTAGGCCTTCAATGCCCTGTTCGAGTTCGACGAAGGCGCCATAGTCGGTGACGCTGATGACGCGCCCGCTGACGTGTGCACCGACCGGGTAGCGATGGGACGCATCCAGCCAGGGGTCAGGCGTGAGCTGCTTGAATCCCAGCGAGACCCGCTGCTTGTCCTTGTCGAACTTCAGCACTTTTACCTGGATCTGGTCGCCGACGTTGACCAGGTCGCGGGGATGAGTGAGGCGGCCCCAGGACATATCTGTGATGTGCAGCAGGCCGTCGATTCCGCCCAAATCGACGAAAGCACCGTACTCGGTGAGGTTCTTCACCACCCCGGTGAGGACGGTACCCTCTTCCAGGTGTTCCAGCGTCTTGGACTTCTTTTCGTTTTGTTCCTCTTCCAGCAATTGCTTGCGCGAGACCACGATGTTGCCGCGCTTCTTGTTGAGCTTGATAACCGCGACTTCGATGGCTTCGCCCTTCAGGACGTCGAGGTTGCGCAGGGGACGCAAATCGGCCTGGGAGCCGGGCAGAAACGCCTGGGCGCCCAGAATATCGACCGTCAGGCCGCCTTTGATGCGCTCAATCACCGTCGCCTTGATGGGCCTTTTCTCGTTGTGGGCCTTCTCAATCTCGTCCCAGGCGCGCAGGCGCTGCGCCTTCTGGTGGGAAAGGTTGATGTAGCCTTCCTCGGCCTGACCCTTGTCGCGCATCACCGCGATCTCGTCGCCGGGCTGGAAGCGCGGCTTGCCGGAGTGGTCCATCACCTCGGCAATGGGGAGCATGCCTTCGGACTTGGCGCCGATATCCACCACCACATGGGTGGGGGTAATCTTCAGCACGGTGCCCTTGATGACGTTGTCCTCGCGGGCAGCTTCCTCCGTCTCGGTGGTGAAACTCTCGAGGGCGGCGGCGAAGTCTTCGGTGGTTGAGGGTTTTTCGTCCAGATTCTGGGTTACTTCGTTGTGCGCAGACTGGAGCTGGGGGGAATCGCTGTTTAAGGTCGAGCCCTCCGGGGATTCCACGGGTCGCTCAACGACTGAAGTCGAAGTCGCGGAATCCAGGTTGTGGGCGTTGTTGTCGTCAGGCAAGGTCGGTGGCCTCTCTCGGGTTTTCCGCGCACGTGGGTGCGGGGACGGATGCGGGACGATTAGCGGACGGCTGGCGTTAGTCTAAGGTTGTGTTGAGCCCGCCCTGGCGGACGGACTGGAACAATCCCAGCGGTCGGACGTCTCTAAGCAAACCCGCGTCCAAAGGGAACTCTTCGAGTGTAGCAATCGCTTCCGAACAGTGTCAAACAACAAAAACAGCTTCTAGCTCCTGGCTCCTAGCTAAGACGAACCACGTAGGGGCGGACGCCCTCGTCCGCCCGGTCGAGCGCAGCTCGACAGACCAGGAGCCAGAGGCTAGAAGCGAGAAGCGATCTTCTGCTACTCTGCCCTGCCATGGACTATCTTTGGACGCCCTGGCGCTATGCCTACGTGGCCGGCATCGATAAGACCCCTGGCTGCATTTTCTGCGACTTGCCCAAGGCCGGGGACGATGCCAAAACCCGCATTGTTCATCGCGGCCAGTACTGCTACGTGGTCTTGAACACCTATCCCTACACCTCGGGGCATGTGATGATCGTCCCCTTCGCCCATGTGGATGAACTGCAGAAGCTGCCGCTGGAGGCGGCCCACGAAATGATGGACCTGGGGCAGAAGATGGAGCGGGTGTTGCGCCAGCTTTATACCCCGGATGGAATCAACCTGGGGATGAATATCGGGAGGGCTGCTGGAGCGGGGGTTGCCGGACACGTCCACATGCACGTACTGCCGCGCTGGGTAGCGGATGCCAATTTCATGTCAGTCGTCGGGGAAACCAGGGTCTTGCCGGAAAGTTTGGAGACAACCTATCAGAGAATCAAAGGGGCGATGGAGGGGTAGTTGTCTGTGTGGGACCGGGTCTCTGACCCGGTCGGGCGGCCCGAAGGGCCGCAGGTTTCGGTTCTATCCGGCCTCGTCGCGGTGCTTTGCACCGCCTGACCGGGTCGGAGACCCGGTCCCACACGGGACACGGCTAGCCCAGCAATTCCTGCATTTCTTTCTCGCCAATTACCCTTACTCCCAGCTCTTTGGCTTTATCCAGCTTCGACCCCGCATCATCTCCCGCCACTACAAAATCTGTTTTCTTGCTGACTGAGCCGGAGACCCGGCCTCCGGCGTCTTCGATCATCTTCTTGGCTTCATCGCGGGTAAGGTGGGGTAGAGTGCCGGTGAGCACGAATGTTTTGCCGGCCAGTTTGGTGCCCCGTTGCTTTTTTGTTCCAATCAGCCGCAACTTCAGATCGCCCAACTCCTTTACCAGCGCACGGTTCTTGGGCTCCTGGAAAAATTCCACAATGCTCTCGGCGATGCGCGGTCCGACCTCGTTCACTTCCTGCAGCTCCTCTTCGCCGGCATTCATCAGCGCGTCCATGGAGCCGAAATGCTCGGCCAGAAATTGCGCAGTGCGCTCGCCCACGAAGCGAATGCCGAGGCCGTAGATCACCCGCTCCAGCGGCAGCTTCCTGGAGTTGTCGATCTCGTCGAGCACATTCTGCGCAGATTTGTCGCCCATTCGCTCAAGCGACAACAGGTCTTCTTTGGTGAGCTTGTAGATATCAGCGACGTTTTTCACCAGTTTGCGGTCGGTGAGTTGCGTCACCAGCGCATCGCCCAGGCCATCAATGTTCATGACACCGCGGGAAGCGAAGTGCAGGATGGTCTCGCGCAGCTTGGCCGGGCAGTTAGCGTTTACGCAGCGATGGTCGGCCTCGCCTTCGGTGCGAACGACGTGGCCTCCGCATACCGGGCACCGTTCCGGCATGTGGAAGGATTTGTGGCCGCGGGGATGGTCTTTGTCTTCGACGACGCGTGTGACTTTGGGGATCACGTCGCCGCCGCGCTCCACTTCCACCCAGTCGCCGATCTTTACGCCCAGGCGCTCGATCTCGTCCATGTTGTGGAGAGTGGCGCGGCTGACCGTGGTGCCGCCGATGGGCACCGGCTTGAGCGCGGCCACCGGCGTGAGTTTTCCGGTGCGCCCGACTTGCACCAGGATGTCTTCGATTTTCGTGATCCCGCCACGCGCCGCGTATTTGTAGGCGATGGCCCAGCGCGGGGCTTTACCCGTGTAACCCAGCTCCCGCTGCAGGGCAGTGCGATCGACCTTGATGACGATGCCGTCGATTTCGTAAGGCAGGGTTTCGCGCTTGGGCTCCTCTTGTTCAATAAAGGTCCAAATCTGGTCCAAGGTCTTGACCAGCTTGCGCGTACGATTGACCTTGAAGCCGGCTGCGTCCAAAGCATTCAGGGTTTCCCAGTGGCGGTCGAAGTAGGTGCGGCCATCTTTCAGCAGCATGTAGGTGAAATAGTCGAGCCGGCGCTGGGCGGTGATGCTGGGCTCGAGTTGGCGCACCGTGCCGGCGGTGGCGTTGCGCGGGTTGGCGAAGAGAGAGAGCCCTTTTTGTTCGCGCTCGTCGTTCATCTTCTTGAAGGCGGCGATGGGCATGAGCATTTCGCCGCGGACCTCGAAATTGGCGGGAATCCCGGCCTTCTTCAGCTTGTCCAGCGGAATGGAAAGTGGAATTGAGCGCACCGTACGCACATTGAGGGTGACATCTTCGCCGATCGTGCCGTCGCCCCGGGTGATGCCGCGCACCAGCTTGCCATTTTCGTAGTGCAGCGCCAGCGACATGCCATCAAGCTTCAGTTCGCAAACGTAGTCGATATCCTCGCGGCCGCTGAGTTCATGCACGCGGCGTTCCCAGTTGCGTAGTTCGTCCTCGCTGTAAGTGTTGTCGAGCGAGAACATGGGCGAGGAGTGCGGCGCCTTGACGAAACCCTCGCGAGGCTTGCCTCCGACGCGCTGGGTGGGCGAGTCGGGCGTCACCAGTTCCGGGTGTTCGTCTTCGAGCTTCTTCAGCTCGATCACGAACTGGTCGAATTCGGCGTCGGAAATTTCGGGGTCGTCGAGAACGTAGTACTGGTACTCGTGGTGGCGGATCTTGTCCCGCAGGGCTTCGATCTTTTTTTCGGTCCCCTTGGTCGCAGTGGCCATGACTGAGAGATTATATTCGCGCAGCGCCGGTGTGGAGCGGGCGCCCTCGCCCGCTGCCTTTGACCTTGACTTGCGGATTTACTCTTAACTGTCGGCCTTCGCGGGCGAGGCCCCTTCGACTTCGCTCAGGGCAGGTCCGCGCCACATTCAAAACAGTGATGCATATTCTTGAAACAGAACGGCTGCTGCTTCGCGAATTGGTTCCCGAGGACGTTGATGCCCTGGCGGCAGTACTATCTGATACCGAGACCATGCGCTACTACCCGGCAGTCCTCGATCGGGCCGGAGTTGCAGCCTGGATCGAGCGCAACCGGCGGCGCTACCGTGATTACGGCCACGGCCTCTGGGCGATGGTCTTGAAGTCGAGCAACGAGGTCATCGGCGATTGCGGATTGTCCCGACAAGTGGTGGATGGAGTGGATGAGATTGAAATCGGCTATCACGTGCGGCGGGATTTGTGGGGCCAGGGATTGGCGCCGGAAGCAGCCGCCGGCTGCCGGGATTATGGCTTTGAGAAGTTAGCAGCCGGACAGCTCATCGCTCTCATCCGGCCGGAAAACCGGCCGTCGCAGCGGGTGGCGGAGAAGGTCGGATTAAGTCTGTGGAAAGAAGTGCTGTGGAGAGACTTGCCGCATTACGTATATGTAATTCGAAAAACATGAGACCAGCGTGCAGCGGCGCCCACGCCCGCTGCCCCGATCTTGTTCATTCGGCAGGAATTACGCCCCGGCTGCTTGATTCAGGAGACGTTTGTCACTAAACCCAGATCAACACCAAAATCAAGAGCGTCGGACAAGAGTGTCCGACCCACACATTCGTGCCTTACACCAGGTCTTCTACTTTCAATTGCGTGGTGCCCTTCCAGGACGCCAGGAATCGTTTTTGCACGAAGGCGGCGTCGTAGTCGCGCTTTTGAGCTTTCAGGGCCTGTTCCAGGCCGAAGAGTGAGCGCGGGTTGCGCGGGTGGTGGTCCAGATCTTCGCGGAATACTTTTTCTGCGCCGGCTGCGTCGCCGTTCATCAGAAGCATCGCGCCCAGGGACTCGCGCACGGGGAAGAACCAGTCTTCCGGTTCGTTGTATTTCAACGAGTCCTGGACCTCGACCGCCTCCTGCAGTTGGGCGATGGCGGCAGCGTTGTCTTTTCTGGCCAGGGCAATTTTCGCGCCCAATACGTCTCTGGCGATCTTCAGGACGTCCTTGGTTTTGTTATTTACGGGCATGGCGAAGACGACATCTTCGGGCGTGTTCTTTTCCGCGTCGGCCACCACCTGGTAGTCAACCTGCGCATCATCTGGCTTGCCTTTGGCGGCCAGCGCCATACCCCGGGCGAAATGCCAGAACACGGTCTCGGTCTTCATTTCGGGATTGGGCTGCGGCATCTTCAATATCTCATCCCACTTGTGGAAACGAACGTCCACTGCGATGGGGATGGTGACAAACCCTTCCAGCGGGGGCATGTCCTTTACGTAGGGTCTCACGTGGGCAGCCAGCATCTGGGCGCCCCGGGAGGACTCGGCGTAGTCGCCGTCCATGGCCGAGCACATGGCGATGAAGTGCAGATTGTGGCTGTAATACATCATGGGGTAGAGGCCCTGCGCTCCGCTGGCCTTGATGTAGGCGCGATCGGCGATGGCCGCCGCCTGGTTGGTCTTTACTGCTGCAGCGTAGTCGCCGGTGCGAATATAGACGTGGGCCGGCATGTGTACGAGGTGTCCCGCCGCCGGGGCCATCGCGGCCAGGCGGTTGGCAGCCGCCAGCGCCCTTTCCGGAGATGCTGAGGCCTCGACTGCGTGAATGTAGTAGTGGATCGCTCCCATATGGTTGGGATCGCGCTTGATTACGGACTCGAGCGTGGCCACGATTTCTTCAGTGCCGGCTTCCGGAGTTCCGTCGTGGTGCCACAAGCCCCAGGGGTGCAGGTTCATGCCGGACTCGGCGAACAGCGTGGCCGCATCTAGATCGTCGGGAAAATTATTTACTACCTCGCGCATAGCATTGTGATAAGCCTCGGCCGCCTGCCTGCGGTCGGCTTTAGGGTCGGCCGGGAAGCGCAACGCCATGGCCTGAATGTAGGCTTGCTCGGCGGGCGAAGCGTCGGCTGACAGATCGACTGCTTTCTGTATAGCGTTGTGAGCCTCGGCAAACCGCTCATCGCTGGCGGGGTCGTTGTAGTTCGGTCCCACGGCTTCAGCAACTCCCCAGTAGGCCATGGCCAGCTTGGGATCGAGGTCGGCGGCGCGTTGGAACGATCGGGCGGCTTCGTCGTGATTGAAAGCGTAGATCAGGCGCAGTCCCTGATCGAAAAATTGCTGCGCCTGCGGATTTTTGGTGGAGACGGAATGATGCAAGTCTCCCAGCCCGGTCATCAGCGTGGCCGGCTTGGGCCGAGCGTGAGCTGAATGATTCTGAGCTGAATGATTCTGAGCCGCGAGCATGCCGTTCAGCAACAGGGCGAGTAAAAGCGAGAGCCAGGTTCTCATGGCAGTGCTCCTTCCAATGAATGAACAATAGATTGAAAAATGAGAGGGCCCCGAGCAGGGATAGCTTAGTTAAAAGCTCCCCAAGGCGCAACCAGGAGGCACGCTCTGGCTTCCAGTACAATCCATTCTGATTTCCACCTCCAATTTTGATGCGCAAGGCCGCTCTCTTCTACAACCCGCTGTCTGGCCGGCGCCGCGCGCGGCGGCTGGCGGACGTTGAAGCGGTGTTGGCCGTGCTTCGCCAGGCTGGGATCGAGGCGGCCGCAGAGCCCACCCGCGGGCAGGCAGAGGCCGGCGAACAGGCGCGCCAGGCCATCGCCAGCGGATGCGATACCATCCTCGCCTGTGGCGGCGATGGCACCGCCCACGACGTTCTCCAGGGCATGACGGGAAGCGATGCAGCGCTGGGCATCATTCCCCTGGGCACGGCCAACACGCTGGCGCACGATTTGCGGTTGCCGCTTTCGCCGACGGGCGCGGCTAAAGCGCTTCTTACTGCAGCGCCCCGGCGCATTGCCCTGGGCCGCGTGGAATATACCGATCTTGAGGGCAAGCGTGGCTCGCGGTTCTTTACGGTTGCGGCGGGGATCGGCGCGGATGCGCACCTGTTCTACAAGTTAAACCCGCTAGTCAAAGGCCACCTGGGCATGGCTGCCTACTACGCCAAGGCCACGCGACTGTGGCTGACTCATCCCATGGAAAAATTCGCGGTCGAGATGCCGGCGGATTCGCCGATAGAAGTGTCTCAACTGCTGGCGGTCCGTATCCGGAACTTTGGCGGGGTGCTGCGTGAACTGGCGCCGGGGGCTTCCCTCGGCCGCAATGATCTACGGCTGGTGCTTTTTCGCACGAGCAGCCGGCTGGCATATTTGAGCTACATTGTGCGGGGGTTGGTGGGGGCGCGCTGGCAGGTGGACGGAATCGATCTGCTGCATGGCATTGCGATAGCTTGCCGGGCTCGGGTTGATGGGAGTGCAAATTCCCGCATCTTCGTGGAAGCCGATGGAGAATTGCTGGGCACGCTGCCGGCCACGATCAGCATTGTGCCTGATGCGCTGAAGTTGCTCTTTCCGTGTGGGTCGGACACTCCTGTCCGACGCCTTTGACTTTGATCTTAGGCTTGTGCCGTTACCCGGCCGGTTTTCACTGCCAAGATCAAATTCAAAAGCGTCGGACAGGAGTGTCCGACCCACACGGGCGGTGTGGGCGCTACAATAAGCTTTGGAACCTGTTACTCACTTTCTTACCGGGGCCTGCCTGGCCCGTGCCGGGTTCAACCGGAAGACGGCGCTGGCCACGGCCACGATGACTCTGGCGGCGGAAGCCCCCGATATCGACATCCTGGGTAGTTTTAAAGACCCGGTCTTTGGCTTTGCCCATCATCGCGGCTTCACCCATTCCTTTCTTGGACTCATTCTGGTGCAGGCGTTGGTGGTGGTGCTTATGTATTTCATCTGGCGCCTGCGCGGGCGCCAGGTGAAAGACCCCAATCTGCCGCCACGCTGGGGCCTGCTGTTCTTGTTCGCGTATCTTGCGGGGCTTACCCACATCCTGCTCGACTTCACCAATAACTATGGCGTGCGTCCATTCTGGCCTTTCTCCGAGAGATGGTATTCCTGGGACATCGTATTCATCATCGAGCCCCTGCTGCTCATTTTGCTGATCGGTGGCCTGGTACTGCCCGCGCTCTTCTCCCTGATCAACGATGAAATCGGGGTGCGCCGCACGGGCCCACCGGGACGTCTCGCGGCGGTTGTGGCCCTGCTGGGCGTGATCGCGGTGTGGGGCGTTCGGGACTATGAGCACCGGCGCGCGGTCAGCGCGCTCAACTCGCGGATCTACGATGGCGCTGACCCGCTGCGAGTCTCGGCATATCCTCGCTGGCTGAACCCGTTTCAGTGGTATGGCGTAGTCGAGACCCGCGACTTCTTCGCGACCATGGCGGTGGATTCTTCTGTGCCCGAGGCTGACCCGGAGGGTCGAATGCAGGTGCGGCAGAAGCCGGAAGAGACTCCGGTGACCCTGGCCGCCAAGGGGAGCGGCCTGGGCCAGGTCTATTTGGACTGGGCGCAGTATCCCGTGGTTGAGACGGAAGAAACCGGGTCAGGTTACATCGTTCGCTTCCACGATCTTCGCTATTACGACCCGAGCCAGACGCGCCGGAGCGTTCTGAGCGCGAGTGTGGAGCTTGATAAGAAGCTAAGAGTTGTCCGCGAGGCATTTGGATCGCGCAGCCGCCAGGTGCCATAGCCTCATGTGGCGCGGGCGCCCCCGCCCGCGGCCTTTGACTTTGATTGGCGGCCTTTGACTTTGATTTGCGGCCTTTGACTTTGATTTTTTGGCCTTTGCCTTACGTTTTCTGACTTCTCCCCCGGTCGTTACAATTTTGACTGGCCGCACGCGGGCGAGGGCGCCCGCGCCACACGGACAGAGTCAGCAAAGCTTGACGCGGCGCTCGGGGCGCGCCACAATCATTGCTGCCGATTGAGGTGATCATGCTGGCTTACTTGTTCCTCGCGCTTGCCGTCGCAGTTCGGTTCATGCCTCATCCCTGGACGTTTACCCCGGTCGCAGCGGCCCTGCTTTTCTTCGGCGCCCGCGGCCCGCGGCGCTTCCTGTGGGTGCCGTTGGTAGTGATGGCGGCTTCGGACGTAGTCCTCACTAAGGTGGTTTACGCCTACCCGTTTGTCTGGGATCATTTCGTGACCTGGGCGTGGTACGCGGCCATCCTGTGGCTGGGGACCCGGCTGCGGGAAAACGCGAAGCCGTTGCCCGTGATTGGTGCGGCTCTCGCCAGTTCGGTGTCATTCTTCGTGATCAGCAATTTTGCGGTGTGGGCGGCGTATGACATGTATCCCAAGAACTTCGGTGGGTTGATGACGTCGTACACATTGGCATTGCCCTTCTTCCGCCAGGGGGCGGAAGGCGATTTGCTGTTTACTTCGGTGTTTTTCGCCACGCCGGTGGTGCTGGTGGCCCTATCCGAGGCCTTCGGCAAGGGCGACCACGCGGCCGCGGCCTAAATTGCTGTGGGGACAGCCGCCCTCGGCTGTCCGGTCGAGCGCAGCTCGACAGAGTTTTTCTTCGGACAAATAGCGGAGCTTCGCTCCGCCCGACAGCCGAGGGCGGCTGTCCCCACGTGGTGCCTTGCGGTTCCAAGAACCCGCACGAGCGGGACGCTCGCAGTTACATCTTTTTTCGTTTCTCTAGTCTGATTACTACCAGCCAGATAGCTAATCCCACTGCCACCAGTGCCAGCACCAGGACCCAGTGCTCGCGGAAAATTGCCCCGGAGATGTGCACGAACTGGGGACCGAACACCAGGGTGAGAATAGACAGGGTCAGGAAGCGCACAAAGCGGCCGGCAAAGATGGCCAGCAGGTAGTGGCTGAGCTGCATCTCCGAGACTGCGGCCGTGAGGGCAAACAGCTTGAACGGCGTGGGTGGGGGCAGCATGGCGGGAAACATCAGGCTCCAGAAGGGATGCTTTTGGAAAGCCAGGTGAAATTTGTCAAAGCGTTCGGGCGAGATGCGCTTGCGCAACAGTTCTTCACCGCCCAGATATCCGATGCCGTAGATCACAATACTGCCCACCGTCGATCCCACCGCAGCCATGAGCACGTAGAGCAGGAACCGGGAGCGATTCTGATATACGTAAGTCGCAACGATCGGGTCCATGGGCAACCCGAGAGCGGCGCCGTCCAGAGCTGCGATGGCAAAAACCCCCCAGGCCCCCAGAGGCTTCAGCAGCGCCCACAGGAATGCGGAGTAGCGCAGGAAGATGTGCTTGATGGTTGCCAAGGCGTAAGCCTAGCAGAAGTGTGGGTCGGACACTCTTGTCCGACGCTTTTGAAGTTGCTCTTGGTTTGGATAATTGATCGTTCTAGAGGTCTCTCATTTCATGCAAAATTAAAAACAAAAGTCAAAGGCGTCGGACAGGAGTGTCCGACCCACACACTTCGGTCTTATGTGTGTTTGGTGTTTCCGATCAGTAAATCGAGGGCGTGCGGCAGCAGATCAATCACTGCTTCCAGAGACTCCGCCGCACCGCGGGGGCTTCCCGGCAGGTTCAGGACCAACGACTTTTCACGCACTCCGCAAACGGCCCGGCTAAGGGCTGCCATCGGAGTTTTCCTGGAGCCTTCGAAGCGCATGCGTTCGGCTATGCCTTCGAGCAATCGGCTGCACACGGCACGTGTGGCTTCCGGTGTAACGTCGCGCTCGGCGATTCCGGTGCCTCCCGTGGTCACTACCAGGCGCGCCGTTCCCGCGAGGCGAATGACCGCCTGTTGAATGGCGGGCTGATCGTCGGCAACGATCTCAGTAGCCACCACAACAAAGTTCTTTCGTTTGAGAACTTCCACAACTGCGGGACCGGAAAGGTCGGCGCGTTCGCCGCGGGCCGAGGAATCGCTGACCGTGAGGACGGCGGCAGTAAAAGCTTCAGGAGTCGAGGAGGACATCTTCCTCTTCTTCCTCGGAGGGGCCATCGTCGCGCTTGGACTCGTCGAGCATGCGCAGGCCTTCCATCAGCAGGCCCTGGGTGTTCAGGGTGGTGGTCTGTTTGCTGGTCTTGCCCTCGAAGTTAATCTGGA
The DNA here is from genome assembly GCA_963758435.1 of Terriglobia bacterium. GTDB lineage: Bacteria > Acidobacteriota > Terriglobia > Terriglobales > Acidobacteriaceae > JAIQFF01. Next base: position 143,774 of record CAVWVN010000007.1, read on the forward strand.
AGTTGCCGCCGGTCCAGCCCAGGACCTTGAAGACGGCCTTGTCGCCGCTCAGCGAACCGTAGGTGGCGTGGGTTACCTGGCCCTCGCTGAAGTACATTTCACATTTATCGCGTTCGTTGGTCAGTGTAAGCGCGCAGCTCTTGCGTCCCATCTCGAGCGATTGCACCAGGTCGATGACGTTCATTTGTGCCAGGCTGCCGCGCAAGACTCCGTCAGAGGGCGCGGTCTTGGCCATTTTTTCCAGGGCGATTTTGTCGATCACGCGCTTGATGCGCTGCGTCGCCTCTTTGAGGAAGAACGGCTTCTCCACGAAATCATCGACCGGTTCCTGAGTGGAAAGTTTTTCCGAGATGTCGGCCTTGCTGGCCAGCAGGATTACGGCAATGCCCGCGGTCTTGGGACGGCTGCGCAGCCGTTCCACCAACTGGTGGCCATCCATGCCGGGCATGCGGTAGTCGCTGACCAGGAGGTCAGGCGGGTCGTCCACGGCTTTAAGCAGGGCGTCGGCCGTGTCACTGGAGGTAGTGACGCGAGCCAGTGGAGTCAAGGCTCCATGCAACAGTCCCAGGACCATGGGATTGTCGTCCACCAGCAGGACTTTGACGCTATTCGGCATGACAGGGCTAGGTCTTTTTGCGGACGCGGGTGTAGTTACCGCTCTTGCCTCCGGACTTGTGCTCGAGCACGATCTCCCGGATTTCGATTCCCTTGTCCAGCGCTTTACACATATCGTACACGGTCAGGGCGGCGACGCTGGCCGCGACCAGAGCTTCCATCTCGACTCCCGTAACCGCCGTGGTGATAACTTTTGAGGTAATGGCGACGCCATTCTCGCACAGCCGCATGGTCACATCAACGTGGGAAAGCGGCAGGGGATGGCACATCGGGATCAGATCGGACGTGCGTTTGGCCGCCATGATGCCCGCCAGCCGGGCTACTTCGAGGGGATCACCTTTGGGATTTTTCGGCAGCGCCCTGAGCACGGCGGGTTTCAGCGCGACGAAGGCGCTGGCGGCGGCCTCCCGCTTGCTGGCGGCCTTGGTGGAAACATCCACCATCTTTGCCCGGCCTGCCTTATCGTAGTGTGAAAGCTTCCGAGCCACTTGCCTCCGCCGCGAATAGCATCATCTTAGCAACACCCTGGTTGTGTGGGTCGGGCAGGAGTGCCCGACCCACACACGGCTCCCTCCGCTCCTACCGCATTAGGACGGCCACGGATTCTCCAGCCGCGATTCGATCGCGATCTGGGGGAATCACGATATAGCAATTTGCCCTGGCCATCGCTGCCACATCTCCGGAGCCCTGCCATGCCACCAGTTCCACTTCAGCGTGTTCGAACTCTCCCGACAGTACTGCCGGCAGGAATCGTTTCAGGCCGGTCTTACTTGTTATTTCCGATTTCAGCCGGGCCTGTAGAAAGGCGAGCTTGCGCGGCGCCATGCCAGCCAGGGCTTCGACCACCGGGCGGGCGAACAGTTCAAATGTCACCATGGTTGACACTGGATTGCCGGGGAGTCCAAAGAAATAGACGTGGGCCGGGGAAGATGCCGACTCGCGGGCGGGGGCGCCCGCGCCACATGGGATACGACCGAACACGGCCGGCTTGCCGGGTTGAATAAAAACACCGGTGAAGAAAAATTCTGCCTGGAATTCTGCCAGCACGGCTTCGACCAGATCGTACTTGCCCATCGAGACGCCACCGGCCAGCAGCAGCAGATCGGCTTCAAGGCCGTCGGCGATGAGTTCGCGTAAACGTGCTGATTGGTCGGGAGCGATTGGCAACAGGATTGGTTCCCCGCCCGCGGCCTGCACCTGCGCCGCCAACGAATAAGTATTCGAGTTGCGGATCTGAGTGGCTGCCGGAGGAAAATCGATGTCCACGATTTCGTCACCGGTGGAGAGGATCGCGACTTTCGGCCTGCGGTAAACCAGAAGTCGGCCTCGGCCTACCGACGCGGCCACCGCGATGGCGGCGTAGTCGAGCCGCGTTCCGGGAGAAAGCAGACGCTCACCGCGTTTTGCTTCAGAAGCGACGGAGGCGACGTTGTCGCCAGCGGCCACGGGCTTCATGATCCGCACTCGTCCCGCCTCTCGAGAGGTGTGTTCCACCATCACGACTGCGTCCGAGCCTGCAGGCGCAGGCGCGCCCGTCATGATAGCTGCGGCCTGACCCGGTTGGAGCGTGGGAATCTCTTCGCTTCGAGCACCCGCTTTGATTTCTCCGATCACTTCGAGAGTTGCGGGCAGGGGTGAAAGATCGGCGGCCCGTACCGCATAACCATCGCGCATGGCCCTGGGGAACGGAGGAAAATTACGGTCGGCGAGCACCGGTTCGGCCAGAATTTGTCCGGCACCTTCCAGCAACTCCACCAGTTCCCTGCCGTGGGGACGCAACTGAGCGGCGTGTTCTTCCACCAGGTGACGCGCGTCTTCGAAGCTCAGAATGCTGGACGGCTCGGGCGAGGCAGCCATGCTGGAGATGATACGACCGTGCCTCGTGTATTGTCTCTGCTGGTAACCCGGCAGCCGTTGTCATTGAGCATCTCTCCGGCTTCGGGGACAATCGGTGGGCGGGGTTCCAGAGTCTGGGGGAAAGTTGTGCCTTGGCGATGTGTATTCGGTGTCTGTCTGGCGGTCGCGGGTTCCTTTACCGCGTCTTGGGCCAAGGACATGGCGCTGGTTTCCAACAAATCCAACGGCGTGACCGAGGTCAGCATGGCCGAACTGGTCAAGATCTGTAAGGGACAAGCCAGCCGCTGGCCCAAGGGCAAGCCGATCACTCTTTTCAGCCTTACTCCCGATGCTACCGAAATGAAGCTGGTGCTCGAGAAGGTCTATGGCATGTCGAGCGATGAGGTCAGGGCCCTGATCACCAATGCCAACCACGGCAGGGCGAATCATCCCGCCATTGTGGTAGTGAATTCCGATAAAGCCGTGGTAGAGGCAGTGGAATCCACGCCGGGCGCGGTGGGTTTGGTGGACCTGTATTCCATTACCGGGGGCATTACCGTATTGCGGATTGAAAGCAAGCTCCCGCTGGAAGCGGGATATCCCCTGCATGGAAACTAGCACTCTGAGAGAAGGTAGCGCCGCCGTCCCGGTGGCTGTCCGGCGGCCGTCCTCGCCCGCCACAACGGGGGCGCGAAGTCGAAGGGATGCCAGCGCTACGGCGCCACATGAGCGGCCCACTGACCGATCCTAAACCCGATTCCCGCGTCTCGCGCCGGTTTCCCCGCCACCCGCTCGATGTTCGGGTGTCAGTTTACGTTTTTCGCTCTGGAGGGAACGTATCTTTGTGGGGACGCACGAGCGAGCTTGGAGAAGATGGCATTGGGGCCACGTTAACCGGTGAACTGGAACCTGGAGAGGTGGTGTCCATGGAACTGGCGCTGCCGATGGCGCCTTTTCCCATCAAGTTTCGCGCCCTGGTGCGATATCGCGACGGATTGCGCCACGGCTTTGAATTTCTGGCCTTGAGCATCGCCCAGCGGGACGAGATTCAGCGCGTCTGCGAGTTGCTGGCGGCCGGCACCTAGCTAAGAGCACGTGTCCGGCCAGGCGCAGCTCGACTGCGGTTTATCGTCCCGGGCATGCGGCATTCACAGAAAAATCGAGCTTCGCTCGACCAGGGCGGACGAGGGCGTCCGCCCCTACCTGGACCGTGGGCACCTTGGGGTGACCCTTTCTGCCTCTATTTTCGGCGGCCGAAGGGGACTAAAGTATTCTCATGCAGTTTCTACGTACTTCTCGATTCGTTATTTTGAGTTTTGCACTGTCGCTTATCGCATCCGCCCAGCAGCCACCACCGCCCGCAGCGGCACTGGATGACGATTTCATCCAGAAGCAGTTTGGGCCGACTTGCAAGCTGATGCCGGGGCCGCTGCCCATGAAGGCAGACCTCAACGGCGATGGCATTGAAGACCTCGTGGTCGCCGCCCGCTGCACCAATCCCCTGGGCGACCAGGCCGAGGACAACTTCACGGTGATCGATCCTTACAACGCCTTTTTCGGCTACGGGAATACCAAGATTACGACCCAATTTGCATCAGAGGACCCTGCCGTCCGGGGCCTGGTGCTGCTGGTCATCCACGGCGACGGCCCGGAGGCCTGGCGGGTGGCTGTGCCCAAGGCCAAGTTCGTGATCATCAATCTGCCCTTCAAGCAGGTCGCGGTGAAAAAGCTGATGGTGAAAAAGAAACCGCGAATGGCCATTTATGCCGAAGAAACCGGCGGCGACCGAATGACCTCTGCAACTTTTTGGGACGGCAAAAAGTACAGGTACCAACCGATCGGCTCCAGTATGGGGGATTGAACCGGCTGTCGGGCGGGGACCTCGGACTTCAGCAATTCTGGTCTTGAGGTCTGAAGTCGGAAGTCCCAAGTCCGAGGTCTGACGCCCGACGTCTGAGGTCCGCAATGAATCTGGAAGACAAACTGGAAGAGCTAAAGAAGCGCGACCGCCTGGCTGGCGAGGGTGGCGGCGAGCAGCGTCGCGAGCGTCAGCATAAGGAAGGCAAGATGTCGGCCCGCGAGCGGGTGGAGTTTCTGCTCGACGAAGGCACGTTCGAAGAGACCGACAAGCTGGTCACGCACCGCTCGACCGATTTCGGCATGGCCGAGCAGAAGTATTTCGGTGACGGCTTCATCACCGGCTACGGACGGATCGAGGGCAGGCTGGTGTTTGTCTTTGCCCAGGACTTCACGGTTTTTGGCGGATCGCTCTCCGAAACCAATGCCGCCAAGATCGTCAAGATCATGGACCTGGCGGCCAAGATGGGCGCGCCCCTGATCGGATTGAATGATTCCGGCGGCGCCCGCATCCAGGAAGGCGTGGTGTCGCTGGCGGGATATGCCGACATTTTTCTGCGCAACACGCTGTACAGCGGAGTGGTGCCGCAGATTTCCGCAATCATGGGGCCGTGCGCGGGCGGCGCGGTTTACTCACCCGCCATCACCGACTTCATCCTGATGGTGGAAAACACTTCGTACATGTTCATCACCGGGCCGGACGTGATCAAGACGGTCACCCACGAAGAGGTCACCAAAGACCAGCTGGGCGGCGCCCACACTCACAACGAAACTTCCGGCGTGGCGCACTTCATGGCGCATGACGATGCGGAATGTCTTTCCATGGTGCGCGAGTTGCTGAGCTTTCTCCCCTCGAATAATGTCGATGACCCGCCGCGGCGGCCGTGCAGTGATCCCATCGACCGCGCCGACGCCGCACTCGACCGCATTGTTCCGGACGAGTCGAGCCTGCCCTACGACATGAAGGATGTGATTCACGCCGTCGCCGATGACGGCTATTTTTTCGAAGTGCAGGAGCACTATGCCAAGAACATTGTCGTAGGCTTTGCCCGGATGGATGGGCGTCCGGTCGGCATTGTAGCCAACCAGCCGGCGTTCCTGGCGGGGACGCTCGATATCAACGCATCCACCAAGGGTGCGAGGTTCGTGCGCTTCTGCGATTGCTTCAACATCCCGCTGATTACGTTTGAAGATGTGCCCGGGTTCCTCCCCGGTATCACCCAGGAGTACGGCGGAATCATCAAGCACGGCGCCAAGCTGCTCTTTGCTTTTGCCGAAGCCACGGTGCCCAAGATCACAGTGATCACGCGCAAGGCTTATGGCGGGGCGTACTGCGTCATGGCGTCAAAGCACATCCGCACGGACGTGAATTACGCCTGGCCGACGGCGGAAATCGCAGTCATGGGCCCGGAGGGCGCGGTAGACATTGTGTACAAGCGCGAACTCGACCGCGCCCCCAAGCGTGAGGAGCTTCGCAAAGAAAAAATCGAAGAGTTCCGCGAGCGCTTTGCCAATCCCTACGTGGCAGCAGAACGAGGCTTCGTGGATGCTGTCATCCAACCGCGGGAGACGCGCAAGAAGCTGATTCAGGCGCTGGCCATGCTGGAAACCAAGCGCGACAAGAATCCGCTGAAGAAGCATGGGAATATACCGCTGTAGATGATTTGCAATGTGGCGCGGGCGCCCTCGCCCGCGAAACGCTGACATCGCATTCAGGTCCTTGCGAAAATCAACGTTGTCATCCCGACCGGAGCGAAGCGCAGTGGATGGATCCGCTGCCACTCAATCGGCACGGCTGCACTCGTGCCCTTCCACGTTATTCTGCGAAGTCAGGGTCTAGCGGCTGGCTGGTCTCGCACTCCAGCGACAATCCCAGCACCAGGCGGGGCGACAGATCTACTCCTCGCGGACGCTTGACCGGCTTCAGTCTCCAGGCTGTTCCACGGGCGCGGCAATGGTTAGGATTCGCGGCGAAATCCAGCCTAGCTGGTCCAACTACGGACTCGGACGCGGTCACGGCGGGCGTCGTCACCAGCGGCGCGGCGGGAGCGCGAGACAGCGCGGTCTTGGTTGCAACGGACATGCGGGAATAACACAGGCCAGCCAGACTAAATACGAAGAAGGGCGCGGGAAAAATTAAGAGTCCCGAAGTGATGTTGAACCTGTTCGCCTCGGCCAGTAGCTCGCTTTAGACCCTTGCCGACCTGCTTTCGTATCTCCTTGCGAAGACGACGGGCGCGATCTGTGCTTGGGCTCCGGGCTTACCGCCAACCGGAAAAACTGTTCAACGCCTCGGGACTCTATCTTGCCTCTGACGGATGTTCCTGTTCGCCTCGACCAGCGCTTGGCTATAGACCCTTACTGACCCTCCCTGACTCACCTTGCGATGCTTCAGAGTGATCGCGCTCGAGCCCCGGACGCCGCACCAACCGGGTAAACTTTAGAACGTGTCAAAGAACGAGGTTGTTTTTACTCCTCCTGTTTTTATAGTCAATAAAAAATGGCGCGCTTTATCTCGTTTGCATGCAATGACGTGCAGCCTCTCCACAAGGGGATGACCGGAATTGGTGCAAGGGGACGGCTCGCGATGCTCCGCAACCCTGCTGGCGGCACGATTTTCGCGGGATTCAGTTCGCAGAATCGGATCGGCACTATAGCGCTTGAATTTTCGTGGTTGTGAAAATTTCTGGAGAAATCAATTGTTATGCGGATTTGATTGTTACTAATGACCCGCGTAGGCCCGGACGCCCTCGTCCGGGCGGGCGTGCAACGCGCGCCTGAGTTTGGCGGCCTGCCAGCGGAAAACCCGCCGAGCTTTGCTCGGCTGGGCGGGTGAGGGCACCCGCTCCTACGTGGGCGCAGGTTCGTGGGCCGCACCTGTGTCGTGGCGGGCACTTAGCGCACTCTTAGCTTGGCAGTACAATCGCCGGCGGGGAGAAATGCTTATGACGATTTTCAATGAACCTCATGGCCGCGTGATTGACGCCAACTCAGGGTCGGTTTTGCGGTTGCTCGGAATTGCGGCGGCTGCGTTTGTCCTGGTGATTATGCTGTTTGCCGCAGTGGCCCGGGTAGATTCGGGAAACGTTGGGGTGCTCACGCTGTTTGGACGGGTGACTGGAGAGGAGCTGCCGGAGGGGGTTCATCTGATCAATCCCTTCAAGTCTAACCATGAACTTTCCATTCGCACCCAGGAGCTTAAGGAATCGGCCAGCGTGCCCTCGAGCGAAGGGCTGATGATCAATCTGGACACCTCCCTCATCTACCACCTCAATCCCGAGAAGGCCGCCGAGGTGTTCCAGAAGATTGGCCCCAATTACCTGAATGTGCTGATCGTACCGAATTTGCGAGCGGCCATCCGGGAGGCGACGGCCGCGCACACCGCCAACGCGCTCTACACCGGAGAGCGCGAAATGGTGGGCAAGCAGATTTTTGACCAGCTCACCCAAAAACTCGGAGAGCGTGGAGTGCTGGTCGAAAGCGTGCTCCTGCGTGACATTCAGTTGCCCGTGACCTTAAAGGCGTCCATTGAATCCAAGCAGCAGGCTGAACAGGAAGCGCTGGCCATGAACTTCCGCCTGCAGAAGGAAACGCAGGAGGCCCAGCGCAAGCGCATTGAAGCAGCCGGCATTCGCGACTTCCAGCAGATTGTGGCCCAGGGCATCAGCCCACAGCTGCTGGAGTGGAAAGGCATAGAGGCGACCGAGACTTTGGCCAAGAGCGCAAACGCCAAGGTAGTGGTGATCGGTAATCCCAAGAATGGGTTGCCGTTGATTCTGGGGCAATGATTCTGGGGCAATAGAAAGCGGAGGGCGAGACGCCCTCCGGACAGCCGGCGGGACGCCGGCGCTACCGGGCATGGCTGATCTTCTCGAAGTGCGCAATCTGGTTGTCGAATTTCCGCGTTCAACCCACGGCGGAAGCGCCGGGCTGGTGGCGGTGCGCGATCTTAGCTTTTCGATTGCGGCACGCGAAGTACTAGGGCTGGTAGGAGAATCCGGCTCGGGAAAGTCGGTTACGTCATTGGCCTTGATGCGCTTGCTGCCTCCGCACGCGCGCATTGCCGGGGAGATTCGGTTTGGGAACGGCAACGGGAGCGACCTGCTGAGACTGCCGGACGCAGTGATGCGTCCTTTACGCGGATCACAGCTGGCCATGATTTTTCAGGAACCAATGACCGCGCTGAACCCGGTGATGCGGGTGGGCGACCAGATTGCGGAAGCCGTCCTGGCCCATCATCAGGTCGCGAAGGGCGAGGCCTGGAAGCGGACGCTGGTTGCCATGCAGGAAGTGGGCATCGCCGATTTCGAACGCCGGGCGCGCGATTATCCGCACCAGCTTTCGGGTGGGATGCGACAGCGGGTGATGATTGCCATGGCCATCGTCAACCATCCTCGGCTGTTGATCGCCGACGAGCCCACCACCGCGCTGGACGTCACCATCCAGGCGCAGATTCTCGATCTGCTGGCCGGGCTCCGCGCCAAGTTTGGCTTGACCATGCTTTTTATTTCGCATGATCTGGCCGTGGTTTCGCAGGTCGCGGATCGAGTGGCAGTGATGTATGCCGGCAACCTGGTGGAACTGGGTTCGAAGCGCGACATATTTCAGGCGGCAGCGCACCCTTATACGCGCGGATTGCTGAAGGCCGTTCCTACTTTGAAGACAGACCGCGATCAACCGCTTGAGACGATCGAGGGCACAGTGCCGCCGCTGCATGCGGTCCCGCCGGGATGTCCGTTTGAGCCGCGCTGCGAGTTCCGCGTGCCGGAGTGCACCCGCAGCCTTCCGCCGCTGGTGGAAGTCGCGCCTGGCCACTGGGCGCGGTGTCCTGTGGTGAATACACCAATGTAGCCCCTGAGTGTTGTGTGGGGCGGGCGCCCTCGGCCGCCGCTTTTGCCTTTGGGTTGGACTCTGGGTTCGGAGAGATTGCGGTTCGGGTGGCCAAGTCGGGCGAGGGTCTTGCAGGTCGAAGTTGAAGTCAAAGACCAGGGCCAAGTCAAAAGCGTCGGACAGGAGTGTCCGACCCACATAGGAATGTTTTCGGCACACGGGCTTGCTCGACAGGTCTATAATCGCCAGTTTGTCCGGTGAAGCGTGCGCGTCCTTTTAATAAGCGATATTCATAGCAACCTCGAAGCTCTGGAAGCGTGCCTGGCGGCAGCCCCGCCGCACGACATGGTGGTCAATCTTGGGGACACTGTTGGCTACGGCGCCAGCCCCAATGAAGTCATCGAGCGCTCGCGCGCCCTGGGACACATCTTTGTGCGCGGCAACCACGACAAGGCGGCCAGCGGCGCAATGGATTTGAGGGACTTCAATCCCATCGCTGGACTGGCTGCGCTGTGGACCCGCGATCAGCTCACTCCGCTAAACCTGAAATGGCTTCTCGGCTTGCCCCATGGCCCCATCCAGACCGGTGAACTGCCCGGCATCCAGTTTGTGCACGGTTCGCCAGTGGACGAAGATGAGTACGTAGTGACTTTGCGCGATGCGATCGAGCCGCTGCTGACTTCGGTCACGCCTCTGACATTTTTCGGGCACACCCACCTGCAGGGGAGCTTTTGCACCAATAACGTGGCCAGTGACTATTTTCGTCCTCAGTACAACACCGTGGGGCAGAGTGAAGCCATGGAGGTCGCGCTCAAGGAAGGCATGCGTTACATGGTGAATCCCGGTTCGGTGGGACAGCCTCGCGACGGAGACTGGCGTGCGGCCTTCGCGGTTTTTGACTCCGATGCCCGCATCGTGACTTTTTGTCGCGTGCCTTACAATCTGAAGCAGGCGCAGGATCGCATCCTCGCGGCCAATCTGCCACAGCGTCTGGCCACGCGCCTGGCCGCGGGTAGATAGCAAGTCACTCCAACCACATCCGCCACGGCATTTACCCTTCAGGCTACGCCACGGCCAGCTTTGGGTGGAGCAGGGGCCTTGGCCTTGCAAACAAAACGACATTGAAATTGAAAAAGAGGGCGGCTTCAGCCCGAGGAAATCACATGTGGAAGAAAATCGCTTTTCTTGCCGTAGTCGCCATCATTGCACTCGATGGCGGCCTCTCGCCGGCGAACGGCGCCCCCAGGCAAGCGCCGGCTGACGACGAACAGCTGCATGTCAACATCGGCGGCGTGGACCGCATGTATTTGCTGCACGTTCCAGACTCGTTGCCCAGGACCGGCCCCGTGCCGCTGGTGCTGGTGTTCCATGGAGGCGGTGGCCACGCCGCCACCATGCCAAACTTTACCCATTTCGATCTTCTGGCTGACCAACAGGGATTTCTGGTGGCCTATCCCGAGAGTCTCAACAAAAGCTGGAGCGACACCAGGGGGCTCTCTCCGGCGGACGACGTCGGCTTCATCCGCACAGTAATTGAAGAATTACAACGCACCCACCGCGCCGATCCCAGGCGGACTTACGCCGCCGGAATCTCCAATGGAGGCTTCTTTTCGAACCGCCTGGCCTGCGACTTGAGCGGCAACTTTGCCGCTATCGCGGCGGTTGCGGCCACCATGCCCGACACGCTGGTGCCGGCGTGCCATCCCTCCGCGCCGATTTCCGTACTGTTCATGCACGGAACCAAGGACCCGCTGGTGCACATTGAAGGCGGACCGGTGCTGCGTAATCGCGGTGCGGCGATTTCTCTGGCGCAGGCGGCAGAATTCTGGCGTAAGTGGGACGGCGCATCTTCCCGGCCAACGGTTGAGAACTTGCCCATCCAGACGGACGACGGCACCAGCGTGCGGCGAGAAATATACGCCGGCGGCAAGCAAGGGACGGAAGTGGTGGTTTACGTCATCGAGGGCGGAGGCCATACCTGGCCGCAGGGGCCGCAATACCTGCCCGCCTTCCTGGTCGGCAAGGCCAGCCACAATCTGGATGGCACCCAGGTCATTTGGGAATTCTTCAAACACCACAGCCGCTAGCGTGTGGGTCGGACACTCTTGTCCGACGCCTTTGAATCTGATCTTCTTTCTAACTTGATTTCTAATTTGCTCTTGGGTAGCTGCCGTGCCGCTATGCTCGGTGGGTTTCAGTTCCAGGAGGTCAAAGCGAAGTCAAAAGCGTCGGACAGGAGTGTCCGACCCACACGGTTGCCATGTAAACTTTCGCTATGCCCTCTTCATCGCGCAGTCTATTTCCTTCGTCACACGCCAAAGAGCCCGAGCGCCACCTAATTGCTCACAGCGATGGCGGCGCGCGCGGCAACCCCGGGCCCGCCGGTTACGGAGTAGTGATTCAGGATGAAAGAGGACAGAAAGTTGCCGCGCTCAGCCAGTACCTCGGTCACCAAACCAACAACTTTGCGGAGTATCAAGGGCTGATTGCTGCGCTGGAGTATGCCCTCGAGCACGGACACAAAGCGCTCAAAGTGATCAGCGACTCTGAACTGCTGGTGCGCCAGATCAAAGGCATCTACAAGGTGAAGAACGCAACCCTGCAGGAACTCCACGGGCGCGCCAAACAACTGATTGCTCAACTGGAATGGTTCTCCATCGATCACGCCCTGCGCGAACACAACCGTGAAGCCGACGATCTGGCCAACCAGGCGATGGATAAGGGTACAGGCCGTGTGGCGCGGGCGCCCTCGCCCGCAGCCGTGCCGGCAACGCCCCAGGAGTTCGAAGGCGTGGTTCAAGGCGGAGTGATCAGGTTGGTGAACGGCCAGCTACCGGAAGGCACCCGGGTCCAATTGCGAATCAAGAAATAGCGGGCCGTGTGGCTGCGAGCTGATTCGGCAAAACGGTGCGGCGCTGAGCGCGGCGTAGCGCCGCCGTTCCGGCGTCCCGCCCGCGGCCGAGGGCGAGACGCCCTCGGGACAGCCGGCAAGATGCCGGCGCTACGTGTTTATTGCTCAGACGATGTGTGGTCGTGCACAATCTTCCATCCTTCGGGAAATTTGCGGAATACCAGGGTGAAAAATCCATGTGGCGTCTTGCCGTCTGACAGGGTCAGTTTCCAATTGCCTCGAACGAAGGCGGCGCTCGGGCCGAGTTCCTCGATCTGCAATTCGGAGAACTCCAGCCTTCCCATTTCCTTGCCCTCGCCCTGGTAGGTCTTGCGATAGCGATCGAGAGTGGCTCGCCAGCCGGAAGTTTTCGCCGTGCTGAAGAAGGTCAATTGGGGCGAATTCCAGTAGCCGGACATGAAGCCATCGAGATCATGACGGTTCCAGGCGGCCTGTTGTTGCTGGAGCACCTTCTGGATGGCTGAATCTTGCGCTGTGAGCGGCGCGATGAGTGCGAAAAGCAAAAAGAGGGTTCGCATTGCGGGATCTCCTGGGACAAGCAGTGTGGCACAGAAGAATGTGGGTGGGGAGAATACCTCGGGCGGAACTCAATCAGCTTATGGGGGTACTTCGACTCCGTATTTCGATTCGCGAGCGAATCGAAATGCTCCGCTCAGGATGACAGTGGAAGATTTTGTTTCTAGGCGCGGCCCTTTTTGGCGGCGGCTGCGGTCAGTCCCGCTTTTTCCCAGGGGCGCTTGGGACGCTCTGCCTTGGGCTTGTCGCGGTCCTTGATGCGGTCGTAGTGATACGATTCGCTCACGGTGCCCAGCGATTCGTTATACAGGACGGGCAGTCCGAGGCCTTCCTTCAACTCTTCGGTGAATTGCTGCAGCGCCTTGAGGTGATCGGCGGTGGCAGGGACTTCGGTCTTGGCGGTCTTCAAAAACTGCTGGTAGCCGCGGTTGACCAACTTGGAGATCTCGCTGCCGATCAGGTACCCGGGGTAAGCAAAGATTTTCACGCCGTCGTCGCCATCTTTCTGGATTGCGGCCGACACGTTGTACTTTCGCAGGAAAACACGCCCTTGCATGCCCGGCGCCTCGATCAGGTCGAAGCCGTGTTCCTTCAACCAGCTTAATGCGTCCTCATAACCGCGCTGCGCTACCTTGGTTGTCATTCGTTCGGATTCCAGTCCCTTCTACGGCTCTGAGCTTCAGCCCCTACCCGATAGGATGCGAATTTGCGGAAAAGAGTGCATTTCCGCGTTTTGGCTGCATCGAAGCAGCCTCTTTTATAATCCAACCAACGGTTGCAAAACCGTTAATTCGGGTTGGCAATACGTTACGATGGTCATGGTCCCAGCGTAAATCTATGCGACCGGTTCCAGCAAAACCAACGGAAGTGCCTGATTCTTCGAACACTGCGCGTGCCGGTGCCGGAGGCAAGGCAGCCGGGAATCATGCCACTCCGCTCGGCCGGCGCAGTCTCGAACTCATCGGCAACACTCCCCTTTTGCGCTTGGAGCGTCTCACTCGCGATCTGCCCGGAATCGAGTTGCTGGGCAAAGCCGAGTGGTACAACCCCGGCGGATCGGTGAAAGATCGCGCCGCCTCGAACATCGTTGCCCAGGCCCGCGCCAGCGGAAAATTCGGCCCCGGCAAAACCCTGCTCGACTCCACCAGCGGAAACACCGGCATTGCCTACGCCATGATCGCCGCCGCTGAGGGCTTCCCGCTGACCCTGTGCATGCCGGAAAATGTCTCCGTGGAGCGCAAGCACATCCTGCATGCCTACGGCGCTCACATTATTTATACCGACCCGGGCGACGGTTCCGACGGAGCCATTCGGGCCGCGCGCGAACTTTACGCCCAACACCCCGACAAATATTTTTATGCCGACCAGTATTCCAACGAGGCCAACTGGAAGGCCCACTACCATGGCACAGCCAACGAAATCTGGCAACAGACAGAAGGACGTGTCACCCACTTCGTTTCCATGCTCGGCACCAGCGGGACCTTCGTCGGCACCACCCGCCGTCTCAAGCAACTGAATCCCGCGATTCGTTGCATCTCGCTTCAGCCTGACTCGCCCTTCCACGGGATCGAGGGCGCCAAGCACATGGCCAGCGCCATTGTGCCCGGAATCTACGACGCTTCATTGGCCGATGAAAACATCGGTATCTCGACCGAAGACGCCTACAGCATGGCCAAACGACTGGCCCGGGAAGAAGGACTGCTGGTCGGGATCTCGGCCGCCGCTGCCGTCGTAGGCTGTCTGCAGGTAGCGCGAAAACTGGGTGAGGATCAGCCCGCAGTATTCGTCACGATTCTGTGCGATTCCGGTGACAAATATCTCAGCGAGAGATTCTGGGAAGACGAGTGAAAAACTTTCACCGCGGAGACACAGCGACACGGAGGAGAATCTTCGGGCTACTCCGTGATCTCTGTGTCCTCCGTGGTGATCTGAGTTTTTTATGTTGAAGATCCCGCGCAAGGCGTACGAAGCAATCAGGCGGCACGGCGAGGAGACCTATCCCCACGAGTGCTGCGGCGTCTTGCTTGGCCAGATGCCCACGAACGACGACGGCGTGCGTACCGTGGCTTCGGTGGCACGCGCCGGCAACACGCGTACCGATTCCGCCCACAACCGTTACAACATCGATCCCAAAGAGCTGATCCGCATTCAACGGGAAGGGCGCGAGCGCGGCGAAGATATCATCGGGTTTTATCACTCCCACCCCGACCATCCCGCCCAGTGGTCCCAGACCGATCTGGCGGATGCGCACTGGGTCGGCTGCTCCTATGTCATTACCAGCGTGGAAAAAGGCAAAGCCGTGTTGACCAATTCATTTGAACTGGCCGGCAGCGACGAGGCTGACAAGAAGCTGGTGGATGAGAAGGTCGAAGTGGTGTGATGCGTGTGTGTGGGTCGGACACTCCTGTCCGATGACTTTGACTTTGATCTTGGGGTGATTGCGGTTTTGGCCATGTGCCGATGAGTCTGGGACCGGAGTCAACAGTAAGAAAAGTCACCAAAAGTCAGGATCAAAGTCAAGAAAAGCCAAGGTCAAAAACGTCGGACAGGAGTGTCCGACCCACACCACCCCAATGAATCTCCTGCTTCACCTGTGGCATCATGTATAGCCTATGCCCAAGATCCAGATCCCTACCCCCCTGCGCCAGTACACTGGCAAGCAGCCTGCCGTTGAGGTCAAGGCTGGTACGATCGGCGACGCCCTTTCCGACCTGGTCGCCCGGCACCCTGACCTGCGCCGGCATCTTTACACCGACGAGGGGAAGCTGCGCGCCTTTGTGAATGTGTACCTTAACGACGAGGACGTCCGTTACCTGCAGAAGGACGCCACGGCAGTCAAGGACGGTGATAGTATTTCCATTGTGCCTTCCATCGCGGGAGGGCTGAATTGATTGTCGAATTGCCGGATTTTAGGATTGTCCAATTGAAGCGCATACTCCAAGTCCGCGGTTGTTGTTGTCCCTCCTGTCGATAGTCCCGTTCAATTCGTCAATTCGTAGATCCGACAATTATTCAATTTAAGAGGTTCTCATGGCCACCACACTTGAAGTCAAACCCGAAGCCGTTACCCTCAGCAATGAGGAAATCCAGCGCTACTCGCGCCACCTGATCATGCCCGAGGTGGGCATGGAGGGGCAGCTCAAGCTGAAAGCCGCGAAAGTTCTCTGCATCGGCGCGGGCGGTCTGGGTTCCCCGCTGGCGTTGTATCTGGGCGCGGCGGGCGTGGGCACGCTTGGCATTGTGGACTTTGACGTCGTGGACTACACCAACCTGCAGCGCCAGATCATTCACTCCACCGCCGACGTGGGGCGCAAGAAGCTCGATTCGGCGGCGGAGAAGCTGAAGGCCATCAACCCGTTCCTGAATATCCGGAAGTTTGATACCCGGCTCTCCAGTGAAAACGCGCTGGAACTGTTTCGTGAGTTCGACATCATCGCCGACGGCACCGACAATTTCCCCACGCGCTACCTGGTGAATGACGCCTGCGTGCTCACCGGAAAGCCCAACGTTTACGGTTCGATCTTCCGCTTCGAGGGCCAGGCCAGCGTTTTTGCCACCAAGGAAGGTCCGTGCTACCGCTGCCTTTATCCCGAGCCGCCACCGCCCGGACTAGTGCCTTCCTGTGCAGAGGGTGGAGTGCTTGGCATTCTGCCCGGGCTGGTGGGCGTGATGCAGGCCACGGAGGTCATCAAGCTGATTCTGGGCAAGGGTGAGTCACTTATCGGACGGCTGCTGCTGATCGATGCCCTGGACATGAAGTTTCGCGAGCTCAAGCTGCGCAAGAACCCCGATTGCCCGGCCTGCGGAACCCATCCCACGATCAAGCAACTGATCGACTACAACGAGTTTTGCGGAATTCGCGGTGAGGAGAAGCCGGTGGAAACATCTGGTGCGGAAATGCAGGTGGAAGAATTGAAGCGGCGACTGGACGCCGGCGACGACCTGTTCGTGCTCGATGTGCGCGAGCCCCATGAATACCAGATCTGCAATATCGGGGGACATCTGATTCCGCTGGGTGACCTGCCCAAACGGGTCAACGAACTTGATTCCAGCCGTGAGATCGTGGCCCACTGCCGTTCCGGCGTGCGCAGCGGCAAAGCGGTAGATTTTCTGCGTCAGGCGGGATTCAAGAAAGTGCACAACCTGGCCGGCGGAATTCTGGCCTGGGCCGACCGCGTGGATCCCAAGATGCCCAAGTACTGAAGGCAGTCATCCGTCTTCAGTCTTCAGGGGGCGCGAGGAGCGCTCCCTTTTTCTTGCGGTCTCCACACGTCGGCGCACCTGCGCATGGATTGCGGTGACGTCATCTAGCTCATCGCGATTTATCAAATGCGAGAAAAACGTGGCTGGAAAAAAGGGGGGAGCGCGCGGGCGCTCCCTTGCCGAACTTGATCAGTTAGCTGATTACTGAACGCTGGCACCGCTGCTGCCACCGGCGTTAGATTTTGCCGACTCTTCGCCTATCGCGAAGCCGTATTTCTTCCCGCCGAAGCGAATTTCATTCAGCGACTTGCGGCCATCGCTGTTGACTGCGGTGACTGCCGAGTCGCGGTCCGGAGAGCGCCCCAGATCAATCATGCGGGCAGGCACGGTGGCAACCACATTCTTACCTTTAAGGATATTCAGTTCGACGTTCGGTCCCGCGCCGTCCCACTTCACGATGTAATCGCCGGCGGGCAGTTGCTTCCCGTTTACGGTGACGGGGCTGCTTACCTGCAGAGCACCCTTGTTGGCAGCAAATACGCTCGTGGCCAGCAACAAAGCCAATCCCAGCAGCAGGCCCTTGGAGAGTTTCGATACGCTCATTGCACTCCTTTTTCTTTCCCGATGACGTCGGGAACCGGTTCGGGGCGGCCTGGATTTGCCTGGGGCAGGAAAACCTTGCGTTTTGCCGTCGAAGGCCTAAAATGCTGCCTCGGGGTTAAGCGAAAAGAGTACGGCCGCAAGGCCGCGTGCTTTCTGCTTCGGGGATTGTCCTCACCTGGGCCGCCAAACCGAGCGTGAGCCAGTCCCTTTAACCCCTGAAGGTTTTTCTCTTCTAATACCGGGTCAGCTGGTCCTTCTTCTCAGGCCCGGTTGCAACCACTGCTACGTAACGTGCCGTTGAAAAGTTCCGGCGCATATTCCGCATGCACATCTTTGGACGACATGGGTGCGCGGTTGTTAGCAGGGCCGTTGTTAGCCTGAAAGCCGCACTACAACAGCCATTTGTCTTGTCTAGGATGTGATCCCACAGCAGAATTGATCGTGGTGGTGTGGGTCGGACACTCCCTTCGACTTCGCTCATGGCACACTACTGCGGAGAAAACTAATCTAACCTGAGCACAACCTTCCCGAAGTTTTTCCCCTCGAGCAGCAGTCGGTAAGCTTCCGCAGCTTTCTCCAGCGGGAACACGTGACCGATCACGGGCCGTAAATGCCCTTGCACCGTCCATGCTGAAAGCTGTTTCCACGCCTGCTCCATCAGGTCACGTTTCGCGGACAAATAGGTCAGCCACAAGCCATGCACGCTCGCGCCTTTGGCATAAAGAATGCGTGCGTCCACCAGCGCGGGTTGTCCCGTCGCCGCGCCATACACAATGACCCGGCCAAAGTCGCGCAGGCAGCGCACGCTCCTGGCGGTGTGCTCGCCACCCAGCATTTCAAACACCGCATCCACGCCTTCGCCATGGGTCAGGTCCTTAATGGCCTCTGCGTAATCGCGCTGCTTGTAATTGATCCCGTGTTGCAGGCCCAGCGCGCTCACCCGCGCCAGTTTTTCGTCTGAAGAGGATGTTCCGTACATCTCGACACCCAGCAGTTTTCCGATTTGCACCGCGGCTGTCCCCACTCCACCGGCCGCGGCATGGATCAGCACACGCGGTGCAGCCCTACCCGCAACAGGTTCGAGCAGGTTTGCCTTCCAATAAGCAAAGTAAGCGGTGAGATAGTTGACTGGGAAGGCTGCGCCTTCCGCCGAGCTCCAATCTTTCGGGACCGGCCACAGCAGCTGCGAGGTCGCAGCGATGCGCTCGGCAAACGCGCCCCACTGGGCGTAACCCATGACGCGCTGGCCGTCGCCCATCCGAATTCCGCAGAATTCACGTCCCGCCACCAGCGGCGGTTTCGGAGTCCCGGGGTAGCCGCCTTGCGCGCTCATGATGTCGGCGAAGTTGATGCCGCCGGCTTCTACCTTGACCAACTCCTGTCCCGCAACCGGCGCGGGGTCGGGGACCGAGCGCACTTCGAGCACGTCGGGATCGCCTAAACGGCTGATGACAAGGGCCTTCATGGGCAGCAGTGTAACAGCCGGGCGGATGAGCGGTATTAAGAACGATTGACCTCGCCGCGCCGACGCAGTCTCGGTATTTTGCGGCAGGTATATACTTCCCGTAACACAGTTGGGGCTCTCCTTCCTGGGTAGGCCTACAATTCGGGCCAGCCGTGGAGAGGGGAGGTCGGAGCGCTTTTCATATCCAATTCATAGGCTCCGCTTAAAAGATCACTGGTACCGATTCTTGGGAGCACCGGCAAACCAGTGCAGGACGCTCGTTTGCGGAGGGGTCCGCGGATGGGTTCCGGGGAGGTCCTTCAGTGGACTTGGTTTTGGTGCGTTTCTTATTTGTTCTCATAATTGCTGTTACTTGCTATCTGACGGACCCGTTCAACCTGCCTGCCAACCTGGATGCGGGCGTGGGCGCACTCATCGGCCTCGCCATCGTCCTGTTCGAGTGGCGGTTGCGGCGAGTCAGTCTGAAGCGGCTGATCGGCGCCGCCATCGGCAGCATTCTCGGCATCTTTGGCGCCTACCTGTTTTCCCTGGTCATTCGCAATAGCGTTGCCTCCGGGCACACTCAGAGCTTCCTGCAGATACTGGTTATGCTGTTGATGGCCTATGTCGGTCTGGTGGTAGGGGCCAATAAGGGAGACCTGCTGAATCTGGCGGCCCTCGGCGGCATTTTCGGCGGGGAGAAGCAGGGCAAGAAGAGCTGTAAGATCCTCGATACCAGCGTCATCATCGACGGCCGTATCGCCGACATTGCCGAGACTGGTTTTCTCGACGGCACCATCGTGACTCCGCAGTTCGTGCTGCGAGAATTGCAACTGGTGGCCGACTCCGCGGACTCGCTGAAGCGGAACCGAGGCCGGCGCGGGCTCGACATCCTGCAACGCCTGCAGAAGGTGCCCTCGCTCCAGATACAGATCGTCGAAGACGACTTTCCTTCCGTCCGCGAGGTTGACCTCAAGCTGATCGAACTGGCCAAACTGTATGAAGGCAAAATTATCACCAACGACTTCAACCTGAACAAGGTAGCGCAGTTGCAGGGGGTCGCGGTGTTGAACATCAACGAACTGGCCAACTCGCTGAAGCCGATCGTGCTGCCCGGCGAAACCATGCGGGTCTTTATCCTGAAGGAAGGCAAGGAATACAACCAGGGCGTGGCCTATCTCGACGACGGCACCATGGTGGTGGTGGACAACGCCAGAAAGATGATTGGCAAGACCATCGACATCTCGGTGACGTCGGTGCTGCAGACCACGGCCGGAAAAATGATTTTTGGAAAGTGGGATGAGCGGCCCGGCGCCCGAAATGAATCGCGCGCGGGGATCAATGCGGTGCCGGTTGCGTCCCCGGCCGCGCCCACGGCGCAAAGCGTAGATGCGAAGAAGTCACCGCCGCTAATGGTCGAGCGGCCGGCGGAATAGCGTTCCGTTGCAGATGTTGCCGGCAGGCTAATTGGGAACGACTGCCTTAACCCTGATGGTATCGCCCTCGAGCATTCCCACCACGTTCACTCTCTCACCCGCCAGCTTCTCCAGTTGCACGGGATCACCCTCCAGGGCATAGACCCTTTCGCCGTCCACCAGGACATAGTGGGCGCCGTGGCGCACGCACGAGCGGACGCATTCCGCTGAGCTCTTGCCTGAGTTCATGCGGTGGCGCGCGCCGCAGCGGGAGTCCGTAATCATGCCTGCAAACGTCTGGCCGGGAGCTGCGCCATCATCGATGGGCTGGGTTGTGCCCTGTGCCTCGAACGCGGTTGGCGTAACCACCGGTTGCTCCATAATCTGTACCGCAGGGGGCTGTGCTGACGACCCCTCCGCGATCGCGTTTGCATCCGCGCCAGGCGCAGGTTTGGCAACGGCGAACGCCAGCGATGCGCCTGCCAGCAAAAGGGCGAAGCCCAGCCCCACAAACAGCCCGGTCACCGTACAAAAAGTTACCAGCGACAGCCATGAACGTTGTGCTTGTTTCATTTTTGCCCCCAAGCCTTGCGCTGAATGTTAGTTAGCATTTCCGGGGCCGATCAGAAAGCCCTGCTTAGGTGGTCTAAACAACTATCCTGGTTGCACTAAGCACGGCGATTAAGGAATTCGGACCCGCCCGAAGATCTTCACCTGGCAAAAAGTTCACGACCCGGGCAAAATGTCATACTGTAAACACCTTAGAAGGCAGGCGGACAACATGAAGCGCGTCACCGGCATCGGCGGCATTTTCTTTAAGACGCAAGATCCACAGGCGCTGTACCAGTGGTATGAAAAACATCTGGGGATCCCACGTGCCTTGGATGGAGCCAGTGCAACTTTCGAGTGGCGCGAGGCTGATGACCCGGAGGGGAAGGGCATGACGGTGTGGTCGATTTTTCCCCGCGACACCAAGTATTTCGATCCCAGCGCCGCCCCCTTCATGATTAACTATCGCGTCGATGATCTGGATGCTTTGCTGGCGGCGCTTCAGGAAGAAGGCGTGAAGATCGATCCGCACCGCGAAGACTACGACTACGGACGCTTCGCCTGGATCATGGATCCAGCCGGTAATCGAATTGAATTGTGGGAGCCGCCGAAATAAGAAGTGTGGGTCGGACACTCCCTTCGACTTCGCTCAGGGCAGGCTCTGTCCGACGCTTTTGAAGTTGACTCTGATTTTCGAGTTTCAGACTGAGAAGCGTCACTCCGAGCTGGTTTAGAACCAGATTCAAGATCAAAATCGAATTCAAGACCAAAATTAGGGTCAAGACCAAGGTCAAAGGCAGGCGGACAGGAGTGTCCGCCCCACACATTTGAACACTTTCCCGGCAACCCCTTATACTTACAGGCCGCGATGAAGGTAGTGGTCATCATTCCGGCGGCGGGCCTGGGGACACGCATGGCCCCGGCCTCCGATGCCAGGAGCAAGAAGCCTGCTGCATCCAAACAGTTTTCCGAGATTGGGGGAACGCCGATCCTCATTCACACCTTGCGCAAGTTTGCAGCCAGCCCGGAGGTCGCGGAAATCTACCTGGCACTGCGCGCCAACGAGATAGCAGGCTTTCAAACTCGCTTGAAGGCAGACAAGGAACTATCGGCCAAGAAGATTGAAATGGTGGAGGGCGGTGAGCACCGCCAGCAATCCGTGGCACATGCCATCGATGCCGTTCGGGCGGCGGCGGACGATATTGTCCTGGTGCACGATGCGGTCCGCCCCTTTGTGACTGAGGAAATCATTCACGACGTAATCGCGGCCGCGCAAAAATATGGCGCGGCCATCGCCGGAATGCCTGCCATGGACACCGTCAAGCAGGTGGAGCGGACCTCCGAAGGCGCTGTCATCACCGCCACCGTGCCCCGCGAGCGGGTGGTGATGGCACAGACGCCGCAAGGCTTCCGCTATAGCGTGCTGAAGAAGGCATTCGAAGAAGCCACGGCCGACGGCTTTCTCGGTACCGATGAAGCCTCTTTGGTAGAGCGCTCAGGTCACAAGGTTGCGGTGGTAATGGGCTCGCCGCGAAATATCAAGATCACCACTCCAGCCGACATGGAACTGGCGGAGTTTTTCCTGAAACGGTAAGGGCGGCCACGGATTTTTCACGGAGCACACGGATACAACTCAACCGATGACGAGTACCATGATGCGACCGCGTTTCGGCCAACGGCCAAAGACCAACGACCAACGACCAGACTGGAAACCTTGAAACCAGAAACTCGCATCGGCTACGGCTGGGACTCTCACGAATTCAAGCGCGGCATTCCGCTCAAGATCGGCGGCATCACCCTGCCGTATTCCAAAGGCTTGGGCGGCCATTCCGATGGCGACGTCCTGCTGCACGCCATGACCGACGCCTTGCTGGGGGCGGTCGCGGCTCCCGATATTGGCTCTCTCTTTTCTCCCTCTGACCCACGCTGGAAGGGTGCCGACTCTGCGCTTTTCCTGGCGGAGGCGCTCAAGCGCGTGAAAGCGGCGGGCTATGCAGTGGTGAATGTGGATTCGACCCTGATTCTGGCTGCGCCCAAGATTGGTCCGCACGCGGCCGACATCCGGACCCATTTGGCGAAGTTGCTGGGGATTGCTCCGGATTGCGTGGGTGTGAAAGCCAAGACTCCGGAAGGCATGGGAACGGACAACGCCGCGATTGCGCATGCAGTGGTATTGCTGGAGAAGAAAGCCGTTAAGCGTGTGACCAGAAAAGTCAGTGAATAGCATCACTCCAGTCACGGGCTTTCCGTTCGTGTAAGCAGTGCACGAGCGGGACGCTCGCGACCACATGATCCGCCCTCATCAACGGCGCGCCGCTTCCACCAGGGCGCGGAAGATTGCCCGCGAGCCCTCGTCATCTTCGACGGAACGTTCCGGGTGCCACTGGACCGCCAACACAAAATGGTCCGGAGATGTGCCCTCGATGGCCTCTACGATTCCGTCCTGCGGGCAGCGAGCCACCATGCGCAGTCCCTCGCCGATGGCCTCCGCCGACTGATGATGACTCGAGTTGACGGCGATGGAAGCCCCGCCGTGCTGCCCCGCTTTAACCGCTGGCAGGACAATCCGGCTCAGCCTGGTTCCCGTGGCCACCTCTACCGTGTGCGCGATGGGCACGCTTCTTCCCGCCTCGTGATTGACCGCCGACTCGATGTGCTGCAAAAGCGTTCCGTGACGATACACGTTGAGAATCTGCAGACCGTAACAGATGCCGAGCACGGGCTTGCGCAGAGTGTAGGCATCCTGCAGCAACATCTCGTCCACCGCATCGCGCCTGTGATCGGCCGGGGCGGTCTTAGGGTCCGTCGCAACTTTGTATTTCGCAGGATCCACGTCGGCCTTGCTTCCCGGCAGGAGTATGGCGTCGCAGCCCTCGATCAATTTCCTGACTTCCAGGGGCGACTGGTCAAGAGGGATTCGCACCGGCTCTCCGCCTGCCATCTCGACCGCGTGCGCATATTGCGGAAAGGCCCGCTCCGCATACTCCGCATCTTCGGAGTGAGGAACGGGAATGGCGATGCGCGGCGGCATGCAATGATTGTAGCGCTACGTCGGTCGATGGTTAGAGCAGCAGATCCCCGCGATAGATCAGCTCGCCATCGATCACACGGGCCTCGGACAACAGTTTGTGGGTTTTCACTGGCCCGGTGCCATCGATGTGTAAGACCTCATGGCCATGGGCCGTCAGCCAATCCGACACCAGCATGCGATGGCAGCGGAAATAGACGCGCTCGGCGCACATGTAGGCGGTGGGCGATTGTTCGGCCAGCCTGATCAGTTCGGCCGCGGCGCCTTGGAATTCTTCGGTGAGCATATAGTCGGCATAGTTGCGGAAACTGGCGTTGCGCAAGGCGATGTTCGGAGAGTCGTCGCGAATGGCTTTGCGCCGTCCGCCCAGTTCCTTCATCCAGACGTATCGGATTCCAGCCGCTGCCAGGGCCTTCTCCACTGATTCGCGGTTGAAGTGAGGCAGGCGGCGCGACATGGGGAAAGAACGGATGTCGGCCAGCGTCAGGATGGAGTGGGCGCGCAGGGCCTCGAGCAATTCGTCGAGAGTGCGAGTGGAGTGGCCGATGGTGTAGAGGGTTGCCAAGGAAGGATTTCAGATCGTAGATTGTAGACTTCAGATTGTAGATTTCAGATTTAAGAATGCGAATACCCTGATTCGAGGTCCCTCACTCTGAAATCTAAAATCTGGAAATCTAAAATGCCCCGAGGTCCTTCAAACTGAAATCTAAAATCTGCAATCTGAAATGCTCTGAGTTAGAGCGCCCGCAGGGCCGCCATCACGCTCTCGTCCTGCTCTGGAAATACGGTTCGTAGGTCCAGCAGCACGCGGCCTTCTTCCACGCGAGCGATGACCGGCGGGTCTCCGGCCCGAAGGCGAGCGGATATTTCGTCGGCGCTCAGTCCCTCGCGGGCCACGGCCAGCAGGCGGGTGGGCAGCACAGCGGAGGGCGCCGCGCCGCCACCAATCACCGATTCGCCGTCAATGGCCTCAACCGTCAACCCTGACGATCGGATTTTGGTCACAGCTTCCGCGCGTCGGCCAATTTCGTCTTTGGACAGACGCATCATGCGCAGAGTGGGAATCGCATCGTGGTCATGCTTTACGTAGGCCAGCAGGGTGGCTTCAAGCGCGGCGTAGGTCAGCTTGTCCACGCGCAGGGCGCGGAACAGGGAATTCGCCCGCATGCGGGCAATAAGATCATCGCGGCCGCTGAGCATTCCGGCCTGGGGGCCGCCGAGCAGCTTGTCGCCGCTGTAGCTAACCACATCCACGCCCGCGCGAAGGCTGTCGAGTACGCCCGGTTCGTCACTCACGCCGATGGAACGCAAATCGAAAAGCGCGCCGCTGCCGAGGTCTTCCATCAGCGGGAGCCTGCATTTGCGGGCCAGCGCGGCCAGCTCCCTGAGCCCCGGCTGCTCGGTGAATCCCGTGATCTGAAAATTCGAACGGTGAACGCGCAGCAGCAGGCGGGTCTTTTCATTGATTGCCCGCTCGTAGTCCTCCACCCGGGTGCGGTTGGTCGTGCCCACTTCCCGCAGGGTGGCATTCGACTTCGACATGACGTCAGGGATGCGGAACGATCCGCCGATCTCGACCAGCTCTCCGCGCGAAACGATGACTTCTCCGCCCTCCGCCAAAGTATTGAGCGCCAGCAGGACCGCGGCTGCATTGTTGTTGACCACGATAGTAGAGATCACGGGTGGCAGCTGCCTGCTTGCTACATGAGCCGACGAGCCTTGTTCGCCCGGACAGCCGCGGGCTGCTGTCCCCACGTGTTCATTCAGCAGCTTGCGAAACAACCGGTCCACGTGTACATCGCGCCGGCCGCGCTGCCCGGATTCGATATCGAACTCCAGGTTTGAATATCCCAAGCAGACGTCGTGGATGTGTTCCAACCCGGAAGCTGCCAGCGGTGCGCGTCCCAGATTGGTGTGTAGGATCACGCCGGTGGCGTTGATGACTGGACGCTGCGAGTAAGTCAGCGACTGCCGGACCTGGCGCGCGACGGCGTCCGGTATGCCGGAGAGGGCGAGATCAACCGCGGGCGCGTTCAGTCTCCCACTCGCAATCTCCGCCCGCAAGCTGGCCAGCACGCTGCGAGCAGCGTCGGTCACGGCGGCCTGGCCTTCGCTCGAAATGATTGCAGCGAAAGCGGCGCCGCGCAGCAACTCATCAACGGATGGAAGCTTGCGGTAAAGATCGGTTTTTGAAGTTGTCGGCACCGCGATGATTATCCCATCCAGCGCGCTGGAAGCCAAAGGGGCGTCGGGCGTCAGACCTCAGACTCCGGGCTTCGGACGTCGGACTTCGGATCTACCAGCCTTTTTCGAAGAAAGGGTTTTCGGGCGTTACGACCCTGGCGGCGGCGTCAACCCTCATTGAAAATTGCGCGGAGCTTTAGCACCCGAGGATTCAAACCCAACGCCGAAGGCCGATGTCTGAAGTCCGAAGTCCAGAGCCGCCCCTACGGTACAACGATCCGGCTGGCAGCTTCTTCAGCGCCAGCGATTCCGGAGGGCTTCTCGGGAAACTGGGCCAGCAGGAAGTCGGCAAAGGCGCAGGACTTCGGCCTTCCCGAGGTGCGGCCGTGCGCCATGCGCACCATGAACACCAGTGCGCGCAAGACCTCTGAGTCGCGCAGTTGCACATACCCCATGTGCTTCTGCTCGGCCTCTCGATATTCCCTGATCATATTCTGCACTTCCGCCGCCACCGCCTGCTGTGCCGGGCTCGCAATCGGGTTCTCGTAGTGCAACCCAGAGTTGACCAGAGTTTCCCAGGTTTTTGCCAACGAAGTCAGGGCCGCGATGAGATCGGCGTCCTTCAGGCCGCGGTCGGCGCGAACGCTCTTCGAGAGCGCGAAGGTCAGTCCCATGATCAGGTGTTCGTGTTGGTAAAGGAATTGGTCTTCGACCTCCACCTGGACGAGGAGGTCGGCGGGGTTGAGGTCTGCCAGACGGCGTGGCTTCTCATGCTCGCGGGCCTGCTGCAGATAGACGCAGTCACTGGGACAGTCGAGCGTCACCTCGCGCTGCTCGCCGCAGCACTGCGGGCAAATGCGCCCGTGGATGGCCGGGCAAAAGCGCTTCTCCTTGCGTTTCTCGCAAATCGCACAACTCACAGGGCGGATCTCCGTAGACCATTATGACATCCGGCCGAACAAGAAAACTTGCCCGAGTGTACGGTGGCTTAGCATCGCTCCGGCGGTCAACTGGCCAATTTGGGGCATCGACCTGTACGAGAAGTCGATTTTTCGTGGTCTTTCCTGGGTCATCCATAAAGAAATGCCCATAAAATGGGGGTGAAACGCTACTTTTCCACAGAATGCTGGTATAAGATAGCGCTCACCGCTGGAAAATTTTAGGGAATTCAGAGGAGGTTTCATGGCTTCAGGCATGACCAAGACACAACTCGTCCGCCATCTGGCCGAGAAGATCGAAGTTAACAACAAGACCGCAGCATCGTTTCTCGAGCACCTCACCGACACCGCCGTCAAAGAGACCAAGAAGAACGGCATCTTCGTGATCCCCGGACTGGGCCGGCTGGTAAAGGCGCATCGCAAGGCCCGCATGGGACGCAACCCGCAGACTGGTGAACCCATCCAGATCAAAGCCAAGACCGTGGTGAAGTTCCGCGTCGCCAAGGCCACCAAGGACGCGATCGCGCCCAAGAAGTAGTTCTAGTTTTCTGGATTGTGTGAAGGCCGGCTGAAAAGCCGGCCTTTGGTGTGTTACGTGTGGGTCGGACACTCTTGTCCGACGCTCTTGACTTTGCTTCTCACTTGAAGATCCACGAACGCAAACGGGACTCCCTGCTGCAAGATTTCCCCAAGTCAAAATCCAACTTCAAAAGCAGCGGACAGGAGTGTCCGCTCCACACACCCTTTACTTTCCGTATTCGTTCTTCACCACTTCTCCGCCCTTCATCACAAACTTCACGTGCTCGAGCCTGGTGACGTCCTGCAACGGGTCGCCATCGACGGCGATGATATCTCCCCACTTGCCGGGCTCCACGGCGCCGATTTTGTCGGACCAGCCCAACAGGTCAGCGGCATTGATGGTCGCGGCCTGAATGGATTGCAGTGGGCTCAGCCCCAGCTTTACCATGACGGCAAACTCATGCGCGTTCAGGCCGTGGGGATACACTGCCGCGTCGGTTCCAAACGCTACTTTGACTCCGCTGGCAAAGGCGTGGGCGACGTTCTTGCGGGCCGCTGCCATCACGGTCCTACCCTTGGCAATCATTTCCGGGGGAACGTGCGCCTGTTCGGCGTGGGCCAGGAACCAGTCAGCAAGATACAGTGTGGGCACCAGGTAGGTGCCGTCCTTTTTCATCTCAGCGATGGCGGCGTCGTCAATGTAAGAGCCGTGTTCGATGGAGTCTACGCCGGCCTGTGATGCCCACAGAATGCCCTGGGCG
This sequence comes from Terriglobia bacterium, assembly GCA_963758435.1. Classification (GTDB taxonomy): domain Bacteria; phylum Acidobacteriota; class Terriglobia; order Terriglobales; family Acidobacteriaceae; genus JAIQFF01. The sequence goes on from CAVWVN010000007.1 coordinate 171,983, forward strand.
CCGTGAGCGTGGGCGGCGACTTTGCGTCCCAGGCGATGGGCGTCGGCCACGATGGCCTTCATCTCCTCCAGCGTGTATTGCGAAGCCTGCGGATTGTCGCCGTGCGACAGCACGCCTCCGGTGGCGCAAATCTTGATTAGATCAGCGCCGTATTTGATGGTCTCGCGCACTTTATGCTGCACGCCTTCAACGCCGTCGGCCACGCCTTCGGCGGAGTAGTGGAAGTCATAAGGCAGAAAGTTCTCATCGCAGTGCCCGCCGGTGATGCCGAGCGGAGGTCCGCTTACCAGCATGCGCGGGCCGGGAACGTCGCCGGCGTCGATGGCATCCCGCAGGGCAACATCGCTGTAGCCCTCTGCGCCCACGTTGCGCACCGTGGTGAAGCCGGCCTCGAGCGTGATGCGGGCATTGCGCGCGCCCGTGAGCGTGGCGCGCGGCAGAGAGATGCCGAGACCTTGAGGCCCGGCATCCTGCGGATTGCCGGTCAGATGCGTGTGCGCGTCAGTCAAGCCGGGCAGGACGGTCGCGGTCGAAAGATCAATCAGGCGATCGCCGGAAGCGCGCTTGACCTCTGCAAATGGACCGACGCTGACGATCTTGCCACCCTCGATCAGAATGGCCTGGTCGGTAAGGGTCTTGCCGCTGCGGACATCCAGCAGCTTTCCGGCGTGAACTATGACACGGCTGGAGGCTGGCTCTTGCGCGGTTGCCACGGCGCCCAGGAACAATGACGTGAGAATGATTGCAAAAGAAATGCACTTGGCCTTTTGTTTCATTTGCTCCTCGTTGACCCAGGCTCATTACGTGTTGAAAGAAGGCACGTACCTCAGCGGCTGAAGGCGCTCCCGGAGTCAGTCCTTAATGCAGCACTAAAGCGCTGCTCCACCCGGGCCGCCCACCCAGCGCCGCCCTAGCCTGCGCTGCTCTAACCAGCCACCGCTGTAGCTCTAACCTGCCATTGCTCTGCCCTGCGCTGCTCCACTCTGCATTGTGCACAACGCGCTGCTTCCATAAGGCGCTACTTCGGTTCGAGTCCGGCTTCTGCGCAGTTTCGTGGATGGCCTTTCGCCCTTCAAACCTTGCTCTCACCTTCTCCTGGTTATTTGCGCGCGGCCGTCCAGACCCCACTCCCTTCCGGCATCGGCCACGAAAAAAATGATGAACAGAAACAGCAGAGGCAGGTGGTGGAGTTCGGCGACGAAGTAATTCCACACGGGAATTCCCGGGCCGGGTTCCCACCAGGTAGCGAGCGTAAGGCTCAACATATGCAGCGCACCCAACACCGACGCCGGGCGGACCCAGATTCCCAGCAGCAGGCATACCCCGATAAACAGCTCCATCACTCCGACCACGTAGCCAAAGAAGACCGCGTGTGGCAGCACCAGGTTGGCCAAAACTGGCCGGTAGAAACTCACCGCGCCGTTCTGAATGAAGCCCTGAAGATACTGCTCGAATCCGCCGTGAGTAAACTCGGGGGTAAAAACTTTGTACTCGCCGAAAAGCAGGAAAAAAGCCGACGTGGCGATGCGAACGACCGCAATGGTTTTGGGGAGGGCGCCAGAAAGGTTGCGCATCAGGTTATGTAGTGTATCCGGAGGCCAAGCTCAAGCCCGGTTAATCATCCGCCGGGGCCTGGCCTGCGCAAGGACAGGCTTCAGAACCCGAACATGAAAGCGTCCAACTTGGGACCTAGCCCCCGGGCCCGTCATTGGTGACGTACTGTTCGAGTGCGTCCAGTTCGTGGCTGAGATCGTCGATCCGCTGCTCCAGCAGGTTGCGGATAGACAGCATGCCCAGCAGCTTGCCCGCGTTGTCCACCACGGGCAGATGGCGAAAATGCCGCTCCAGCATGGTGGCCAGGGCCTCGCCCGGCCGGGTGTCGGTGGTTGCCAGTTCGACCGGAGTGGTCATCAGGTCCCGCACTGGCGTCAGCTCGGGATTGAGGCCGGTAAGCGCCAGCTTGAGCAGCACGTCGCGCTCCGTAAAGATGCCCGCCACCAGGCCCTCACTGTCCACCACGCCCACCGCGCCGACATGCCGGTCCAGCATCAAGCGGATGGCGTCTGCCGCGCTCACTTCGACTCGTACCGAAGCCACGTCTTTATCGCAAAGTTCCAAAACGCTCATAAAAGACCCCTTGGGCCTCCGGAATCGGGAAAGGCCGGACCAGCGGCTCCACCATCACGGAGAATTCCGCATTATGACCTGCGCATTGGCGCTGTCAAGGAGATTCATCACATTTCTCGTGTGGGTCGGACACTCCCTTCGACTTCGCTCAGGGCAGGCTTTGTCCGACGCCTTTGACGTTCCTGTCCCGGTTCTCGATATTCCTGACTCGCGTAGTGACGGATGAGGCAAGATCAAATTCAAAAGCGTTGGACAAAGCCTGCCCTGAGCGAAGTCGAAGGGAGTGTCCGACCATAGTGAGGCTCATTTGGCATCGTTCCGGAATACCCCGCCATCCTTCATCACAAATGACACATTCCCCAGGACGTTGATATCGTGCAGCGGATCGCCGTTTACCGCGACGATGTCGGCGTAGGCGCCGGGGGCCACTACTCCGATCTGGCCCGTCATGTCGAGCATATCCGCGGCGCGCGAGGTGGCGCTTTTGATGATTTCCATGGGCGCCATGCCAAACTCGGCCATTCTGGGAAATTCCTGCGCCATCGGCTCCGTCCACAGAATGCCACCCATGTCGGTGCCAAAAACTATCTTCACTCCCGCCTTCAGGGCCTTCTGGAACGAAACTCCGTGGTCCGCCACTCGCCTGCGGTCGCGCTGACCGTTGGGAGTATCGGCCGGGGCCCAGTCGTGATAGTAAGCGGCCAGGGTGGCGCAGTACCACGTGCCCTGTTTCACCATCTGGGCAATCTGCGCGTCGGTGATCTCCAGACCATGTTCGATGGAGTCGCAACCGCCGTCCAGGGCACGCTGCAACCCGATGCCGTTGTAGGCATGGCAAGCCACCTTCCGTCCCCAGCCGTGGGTTTCGTCAACGATCGCCTTCAGTTCCTCCACGGTGAGGGTGGGCTGGGAGACCAGTTCACCGTGCTTGCCCGCCCAGGAACGATGGGTCATGTAAACCTTGATCCAGTCGGCGCCATGGTCAAGCTGTTCGCGCGCCGCCTTGCGCGCCTCCACCGGCCCATCGATGATCTGCGCGCCTTTGGGCATGTCGAGCTCGGGGGCGTAGCCCTCGAGGTTGTAGCCGCCGGTGGTCGAGATGGCACGGGTAACCACGAACAGGCGCGGCCCGGGGATGTAGCCGCCCTCGATCGCCTCCTTGATCCCCACGTCGCCATAACCCGCGCCTTCGGTTTCGAGATCGCGCAGCGTAGTAAAACCCTGCTCCAGAGCACGTCGCGCCGCCACCGTGGCCCGCGCTGCCCGCAACGCCAGAGGATACCTCAGGATGTTGGCGTCATAGCCGCCCTGCGCCGGGTCTTCTCCCTGCAAAAAGATATGAGTGTGAGAATCGATCAGGCCGGGCAATACCGTGGCATGCGAGAGATCGATGGTCGTAGCGCCGGCGGGGACTCTCGCCGCGGTAGCGTCCGAAACGCTTTCAATACGGTTGCCGCGAATCACGATCACCTGATTGTGGCGGGGTTGGTCGGACCTGCCATCAATGAGTACACCCGCGCGAATGACGGTGACAGAGGGTGTGGGCGTGGTCTGAGCTGGGGTGACTTCAGAAAGAACGGATGAGACCAGAGTGATCGCAACAATCAGGCTGAGCAAGTAGCGCATGTCCACCTCTTAGGGTTCGGGTGGGGATGATACATCATGCTCGTGTGGGACGGACACTCCTGTCCTTCGTTTTTGAGTTTACGTATTTGAATTACACACTGAGGCACACCTTTTAGTAACAGCCAACAATAAAATCAAGGTCAAAGGCGACGGACAGGAGTGTCCGTCCCACACAGTTCTTTATCCACACGGGCATCAGCTGCCGACGAAAGCGTCGGCTTCGATCTCCACCAGAATCTCCGGCGAAATCAGCGCGCTCACCTGCACCATCGATGTCGCCGGCCGGATATCGCGAAAAAACTCTCCATGAGCCTTGCCGATTTTCTCCCACTCGGCAATGTTGATTACGAACATGCGCGTGCGCACCACATCTTTCAGCGTCGCACCTGCCTTCAGCAGGGCAGACTCGATGTTCTTCAAGGTCTGAATGGTTTGAGCCCGAACGTCACCCACACCCACGATGTTTCCGTCCGGGCCTGTGGCCGTGGTGCCGGCCACATGCACGTAAGGGCCAACCTTGACCGCACGAGAGTAACCTACGATGGGTTCCCAGGGCGCGCCGCTGGAAATGTTGGTTCGTTCCATATTGCCTCCGTAAATCATTGTATCCGGGCACGTGAAAGCCAGTATCTGGCAGCCAAGAGCGGAGTCTGCCAGCAAATCGCGAGGAGAAACCTTTCGACGGTTCCAGGGTTCTAAGCAATTAGAAATATCGATTTGGATGACTTACAAAAGTCACTTGCCTTTGGGCATGAAGCTGAGTTTAAGTAGGACAAAGGAAGTGCCGATGAAATCCGCACCACTCGGGCTTTCCAGGAGGAGGTGAGATCCAGAATGATTCCGGAATCGCATCCTTTGCAGCAGTTGTTCATCGAACTCGTGGGCCGGCACTATGCCGAGGAGATCGGACTGCGCGATCCCCAGATCGTGAACTATGTCGCCCACCTGCTGGCCGAATTTTGCGATGCCGAAGAATTGTTCAGGATCCACAACGCCGCGGGCCGGCCGCTGACCGATGTCGGCGAGATGCTGGTGGAATCGAATCCCGTCTTCGGGCCCGCGCCTTCTTTCGACCGCGAACGCCAGGTACGCAAACATATCGGCGATTACACCCTGTTCTTCACTGGCATGTTTCCCGAGAGCATCAACCACTTCCGCCTGCGCCGCAACCGTCTGGAGAATTTTGTGGACTGGATCAAAGCGGGCAAGGAAAGCTACTACATTGTTTCAAAGTTCGAGCACTTCGAATACGCCAAGGTGGCGCCCCTGTTCGCCAATCTCTCGCAGAACTTCGAGCAGTGCGTGTACGGCCTGAACCTGGTAAAAAACGATCTGCAGGAAATGCAGCACCCGCTGGTGCAGCGCGCCACTGATCTCCTGATGTAGGGATGGAGGGTGTCATCCCGAGCGCGGATCGAGCCGCGCTGGCGCGGCGAGATCAAGTCGAGGGACCCCTGCCCAGCCGCCGACTCGTCAGCTTAAAGGGGCCCTTCGACTCCGCGAGATGTTTCGCCAGCGAAACATCTCGCTTCGCTCAGGGTGACAGTAGGAAAATATGGAATCGGCGCGAGAGACTCAGGCCCCAGCCGCTTTACCCTTGCTCAATTTGCTGCCTTCCTTGGCCGCGTACATCTGGTGATCGGCGCCATCGAGCAGGTCGTCCAGGGTCTTACCCTCCGCCCATTCTGCAACTCCAATGCTCAGGCTCAATTCGTACTTTTCCAGGTGCCCGGCGTGGTTCCAATCCGCCAGCCCGTTGCGTATTCTTTCGACCACGTGGCGGGCATCGATGCATGAAGTGTCGGCCAGAATGATCAGGAACTCGTCGCCGCCGTAGCGAAACACGGCATCCGAGCCTCGCACGGAGTGTTTCAGCAGGGCGGCCGTGTTGGCCAGCACCACATCGCCAGTCAGATGGCCGAAGCGGGTGTTCACATCCTTGAACCCGTCCACATCGATCAGCATCATCGTGAGCGGCTTTTTGGAACGCCGGGCATGACACATGAACCGGCCAGCCATTTCTCCCAGCGACTGACGGTTGTAGATTTCAGTCAGGGGATCGGTGAAGGACTGCTGCTGCACCAGCTCCTGCTGAATGGTCCGCGAGATCAGTTCTTCGCGAAGGCGGCGGATTTCCATGCGCCGCGACACCAGATAGGTATTAAGCAAGGTCAACAAAGCCACCAGCCCCAGCACCAGTGGACGAGACACGGTCAGCTCAAAGTGGATGTTGCCTTGTTTGAGAAACGCGGCGGGAAACACCACCGCCAGCAGGCCGGCGCCGACCATCAGCCCGGTAAGAGACACGATCAGCCACAGTTCTCCATCGCGCTTTTCCAGCTGCGAGAGTTGTTGGCTGACCCGGGCTAAAACGCTTTCGGTTTGGCTATGCATCCGCAACCGCTTTGGCTGTATCGACCTAGCGCCACAGTTTAACTTCTCATGGTATTCCGCGCCCCGGTACGAAAGTAACGGAAGAACCGGCGAATGGGCATTGTGAGCAAGCCCCTCGGCAAGGACTAGCCGTAAGGTTGAAATTGCGCCAAGGCGAGTTGGTGGTTGTCGCGGCCCTATGCGAAACTGTTGAGCTGGCAGTCCTTACCGGGCCCTTAGCTCAGCGGTTAGAGCAGTGGACTCATAATCCATTGGTCCCAGGTTCAAATCCTGGAGGGCCCACCATCTTGGTTATTCTCTCGCTCCGCTCACGCGGCGGCGGTCATGGAGTTTGTCGATGAAACGAGAGCTGAAGCATGCTATCTGCCTGGGGCTTCTAAGTCCTATTTTGGTGTCATCTTCATTTCTGCTGGCCCAAAATAAACCCCAGAACAAGGTGGAGAAAGAGCCTGCGCCCATGAAACTGAAAGTGGGCGACATGGCCCCTGATTTCACCTTGCTTGCCTTCGATGGCAAGGAATTGAAGAAAATATCGTTGCAGGATTACAGAGGGAAGAAAAACGTCGCCCTGGCGTTCTTCGTCTTCGCCTTCACTGGGGGTTGAACCCGTGAAATGAAAGCTCTCCAGCAGAACATCACCAGGCTGGAGGGTGCCGACACCCAGGTTCTGGGTGTAAGCATGGACAGTCCCTTCTCAAACTTTGCGTTCGCTCAACAAAACGGAGTCAGCTTTCCCATCCTCGGCGACTGGGGCGGCCCCGTCACCAGCCGGTATGGATTGACTCAGAAGTTTGACATCCAGGGTGTTCCCATGGAAACCGCAAGGCGTGCCACCTTCCTCATCGACAAGTCGGGAAAAATCATCAACGAGCAAGTTGATAGTGAGGCCGTGGATCCGACGAAAACCGTGGAGGCCTGCGAGCGCCAGAAACTGAAGAACTGAACTACGTGGGGACAGCCGAGGGCGGCTGTCCCACGTGGTCTGCGGCAGAATCACTTACACTACTGCTCGCTCTCCGGCAAGGCCCAGGCAAAGATCACGCCGCCGCTGCCGGTCACCACATACTGGCGCTTGTCCAGTTCATACGTGATCGGAGAAGTGTCCATACGGGCGCTGGTGCCGGCGTGCCATAGAGTCTTGCCGTTGCTGGTATCGAGCGCGAGAACGTTGCCGGCAATGTCGCCGGTGAAAGTCAGTCCCGAATCGGTGGTCAGCACGCCCGCGAAGATGTCCTTCCCGACTTCGTGGGTCCAGCGAATCTTGCCGGTCTGGTAGTCGATGGCCTCGATGACTCCCTTGCTCCACACTCCGTAGTCGGCGCCCGCCCAGCCGTAAGTGCCGTCGGCGGGCTTGGCAAAGTAGATCGACCAGCTGGGGTGAGCGGAAACGATGAACAGTCCAGTCTTGGGATCGAAACTGGGAGAGCGGTAGTTGGTCAGGCCGCCTTCGTCGGGTGCGATCACGCGACCGTCCGAAGACGGTTCTTTATCCGGGTTGGGAATCGGTCGCCCTTGTCCGTCCACGCCGAGGGACCAGTTCACTGGGCCGTAGGGCGTCGTAAGAAGACTCTTTCCGTTGGTCCGGTCGAGCACAAAGAAGTAGCCGTTGCGCGACGTCTGCATCAGCATCTTCCGCGGTTGTCCTCCGAAATCGGCATCGACCAGCACCGGAGTTTCAACCGCGTCCCAATCGTGGGTGTCATGCGGAGATACCTGGAAAGCCCAGGCCAGCTTCCCCGTGTCAGCATTGAGGGCCGCGATGCTGCAGGTGTAAAGGTTGTCGCCCGGCCGCGTCTTGCCGGTCAGCACCGGCGTGGGATTGCCGGTTCCCCAATAGACCAGGTTCAACTCCGGGTCGTAAGTGCCCGTCATCCATGTCATGCCGCCCGAGGTGGTGTTCCGAGCGACGACCGGGGGCGTCACGAACCATTGCCATTGCGTCTTGCCGCTCTCAGGATCAATCGACTTGAGGAACCCGGGGATGTTGTCCATGTCACCGCCGACTCCGACCAGCACGTGATCGCGCACTACCAGGGGTGACATGGTGGACCAATACCCTTTGTCATTGTCGGCAATCTGGACGTTCCAGCGAACTTTGCCGTCTTTGGCGTCCAGGGAAATGAGGTGGGCATCCGGAGTGGTGAAATACAACCAGTCCTTGTACATGGCAACGCCGCGATGCCCGATATGCAGTCCTTTGTTGGGCGGATAGGTGTAGTGCCAGATCTGATGTCCGGAACGGGCATCCACCGCCCAGACGTTGTCCGGGACGGTGAAATACAGGATGCCATTGACCAGGAGAGGCGAGGACTTCAGGTCCGCCGGCTGTCCCGTCTGGAACGCCCAGGCCAGCGTCAGCGACCGAACGTTCTGCGGAGTGATCTGGGTCAGCGGACTATGGCGCCTGCCGGAATAATCCCCGTGATAGCTTGGCCAACTGTCGGCGGGCGGGTGTGCAATCGTCGCCGGATCGAGACCCTGCCCCAGCACACGGCCCGCAAAAAGAAGAGTCAGCGTGAACACGAAAAGAAGAAGAGCCTTATGCAAGTGATTTATGGTTCGCAATCCGGTTCGCTCCTAGCGCAGGGTTTGCAAATACGCCATCAGGTTGTGAACATCGTCGTCGGTGTACTTTGGCAGTAACTCGGCGTGAGCTTCCGCGGGCGCGTTGATCGAGTACTTGATCGAATCTGTCGGCCAGGACTGATACCATCCGGCGGCGTCCGTCAGCCCGATGGTGAACTCATCCTGATACGAGAGCTCGCCGGAAACCGTCTGGCCGGATGGCGTTGTGACCGTGACCCTTGCCTTGGCGTGGCGCGGATAGAGCATTCGCATTTCAAGCTCGAGTCCGCGATAACGGCTGCCCACGCCGGCCAGATCGCCGGTCGTGGAATGGCAGGACGAACAGGTTCCAGCGCCATTGAAATATTGTTTGCCGGCCTCGACGTTGCCCGTTTGAAGGTCGCTGGCCGCTACGCCTCGCCGTCCGCCGGGGTTCGATTCGGCCTTTTTCTTCTGCGCGTGAAGGAACGCGGCGAGCGCCGTGATCTCCGGCAGGGAAAGCTTGAATGCCGGCATACCGCTTGCCGGACGTCCATTGCGTACGACCAGGCCGATCTTGTTGCCCCGCACGTCGCTGGTCACGAGATCTGAATCCATCAGGTTCGGACCGGTTTCGCCGCCGAAGCCTTCGCGACCGTGGCAAAACGAACAGTTCTGGCCGAACAGGGTCTTGCCCCGCTCGACCTCCGCTGGGGATACGGCGTGGGTGGCGCTGGCGGGTTTGGTCTGCGCCTGCAGAAACGGCGGCCTGGTAAGGACGGCAATCGCAACCAGTGCGATCCATTTGGGCTTACCAAGAAATGCTATCGAACGCTTCATCGAGACAATATCCTCCGGTGGGCAATCAGGCAGGCCCGGAAACGCAACCGCGATACAGAGCGAAAACGCAGTCTAGTCCCCGAGGACGGCGACTGCAAACCTTTCCACCTTAACCCTCCCTATTTGTTTGGTTCGGATGTAAACTCTGCGGTCTATGGCTAAATTGTCGGCAGATAAACTATCGCGACGTACGATGCTGAAGGGTGCTCTCTCCGGAGTGGCAGCGGCTTCGGTTCCGTCTATCGCATGGTCCGAACAAACCGCTCCCACGCAGCGCAAAGGGCGGATCAAACAGTCGGTCGCGCGCTGGTGTTATAAGGAGATCCCGCTCGACCAGCTCTGCGCCTCCGCTGCCCAGATTGGCTGCAAGGGCATGGACCTGCTCAATCCGGATGAATATGAAGTGCCCAAGCGCTACGGCCTGGTGTGCAGCATGGCCTACGCCGGAGGCGGTGAACTGACCAACGCCCTGAATCGCACCGAGAATCATGACAAGATCGAGGAGGGTTTTCGTAAAAACATCCCGCTGGCCGCCAAGGCCGGTATCCCGAACGTGATCACTTTTTCCGGCAATCGCGCCGGCATGTCGGACGAAGAGGGCGCAAAGAACACCATCGCCGGTCTCAACCGGGTGAAGAAGATTGCCGAGGACAACGGGGTCGTCATCTGTCTGGAGTTGCTGAACAGCAAGGTCAACCACAAAGATTACATGTGCGATCACACCGCCTGGGGAGTGCAGGTGGTGCAGGCGGTGAACTCACCGCACGTCAAGCTGCTCTACGACATCTACCACATGCAGATTATGGAGGGAGATCTCATCGCGACCATCCAGGCCAACATCCAGTGGCTGGCCCACTTCCACACCGGAGGTGTCCCCGGCCGGCATGAACTCGACAATACCCAGGAAGTGCAGTGGGATGGAGTCATGCGCGGCATCGCCGCTACCAATTATCAGGGTTACGTGGCACATGAGTTCGTGCCCACGCGCGATCCCATGACCTCGCTGCGCCAGGCGGTGGATTTGTGCGATGTCTGATTTCCATAGATTCACCACCCGTGTGGGGCGGGCGCCCTCGCCCGCCGTTTTTGCTGTTTGATGTTTTGCAAAACTCGTTACCCCGTGAAACCCCAAGGATCTGCACGATTCCCCAGCTCAAAATCAACTTCAAAGGGGTCGGTCAGGCGTGTCCGACCCACACTGCAAACCCTCTCCCCGGCGGATGTCCTAGCACCTGCGTAACCTCCTCCATCCGCGAAAACGGCATCAAAATACATGCCATGCGATTCAGCGCGAAAACCTCAAGTGCACTGACTCTGTGCGGATTTGCGCTCAGTGCGTGTTTCGCGCAGTCGCAGATTCAGCCGGCCCAGAGCCCGGATGCGCCTACCCAGGTTCACCAGGAGCAGGTTTACCAGGAGCATGTTCGCCGCGAACATTCCAGCCGGCGTCCAGCCCCGGCGGTCTTGAGCCCGGACGATGGGTTGTCGGTGATTGCCGCCGCGCTGGACGCGCGGGTCAAGGCGGCCAAGCAGCCCGACTGTTCACACCTGGTGCACGCCATCTACCTTCAGGCCGGGTTCCCCTATCCCTATGCTAGTTCTTCCGATCTTTACGACGGGACCGACGAGTTCCAAAAAGTGACGCGTCCGCAGCCCGGGGACCTGGTAGTTTGGCCGGGGCATGTGGGCATCGTGGTCAATCCGGCGCAACGCGCCTTCTTCAGCCGGCTGCGTCACGGGCCCGGCATCGATGCCTATGACGCGCAGTACTGGAAGCAGCGCGGACAAGTCAGGTTCTTCCGCTACATAAAGAGGTCATCTTCCCAGGTGACGACGACGCGTCTGATCAGTCAGCGGCACAAGTAAATCGCTCCTGAAATGAAGATCGCGCGCGGACGGTGATCCACCCGACGCTCCCACCTTGTGAGATAATTTTCCTTCATAGAATGCGAGGAATTTCATGGCTGAGCACAAGGTTTTCTGCGTCAAGCTGAAGAAAGAGCTTCCCGGTCTGGATGAGCTTCCGTTCGACACCGAGCTGGGCCAGAAGATTTACGACAACGTCTCCCTCGAAGCCTGGAGGGGGTGGACAGAATTCTGCAAGATGTTGCTCAATGAATATCGCCTTAACCCCGCCCGCCGCGAAGACCAGGCAGCGATTGTAAAGCAGATGGAGCAATACTTTTTCGGCGAAGGCGTGGCCCCGCCCAAAGAGTACGTGCCTCCCGCCTCATAGTAGGCGTGTGGGTCGGACACTCCCTTCGACTTCGGTCAGGGCAGGCTCTGTCCGACGCCTTTGAAGTTGCTTTGCTTTCGATTTAGAAAACAAGTCCAAGTCAAAGGCGTCGGACAGGAGTGTCCGACCCACACGATCAGGTGCACTATTTTGTGTGCAATTTTCATCACCCTGTAACATGACTCTGATAAAACTCAGGGTGATGAGTTTCGCCGTTTATGACACGCTCATCCTCTCCGATCTGCACCTTGGGTCGGAGATCAGCCGCGCGGAGCAGGCCACGCGGATGCTGCAGGAAAACCGTTTTCGCCGTCTGATCCTGCTGGGCGACATTTTTTCCGATCTCAACTTTGGCCGTCTGACCAAGCCCCACTGGAAGTTCCTCGGCTATATCCGCAAGCTCTCCAATCCCAAGCGCGGCATTGAGGTGGTCTGGGTGGAGGGCAACCACGACCGCGGGCTCAGCAACATCATGTCTCACCTGGTGGGCGTAAAAGTGTACGAAGAATATGAGTGGGAGTTTGCGGGCCGTCGTCACCTGGCCATTCACGGTCACCAGTTTGACCGCTTTGCCGTCAATAATCTGCTGCTCAGCGCCGCGGGAACGTTTGTGCATTTGCAACTCCAGAAGCTCGACTTCAAAGGCAAGGCTTTTTCGCGTTTTCTGGATCGCTTGAATGCGCGTTGGTTGCGGCTCTCTACGAAGGTAGCTGCGGGCGCAATCGCGCATGCCCGCCTGCACCACGCGGAACGGGTCTTTTGCGGTCACACCCACCAGGCAACCTGCAGTGAACGTGATGGCGTCGCCTACTACAACTCCGGCAGCTGGACCGATTTTCCCCCAACCTACCTGACGATCGACTCAGACGGCGTTCGTATTCACGAATACCGCAAGGAAGATAGAGACCGGGAGTCCACCGCGACTCCTTTCAAAGTAGCTGAGACCGCCGACGAATCGGAACTTCTTGAAGAGGCCGAATACGAAACCGTGGGCTGACTTCGCAACCCTCCTCAGCGTTTAGAAATGTAGGACAATCCCGGTAGAGAGCCGGAAATTGTTCTGGGTGTTGCTGAAAAAGCGCGTCTGCAGCATGTCGCCTTGCACCCGCAAGCCGATGCCGTGAATCAGCCGGTAGTCGATCCCTCCACCCAGAGCGCTGGCAAACGAAGTGTCAGAGTCAGAAAAGCCGGCGGCACTTTCGTGTATGTGTGAAGCCCCGAACAAGGCGTGCGCAAAGGGAGTAAATTTTCCTACTCCGACAGACACGCGCGGACCGAGCACAACGGTATTGAGGTTCGTATCGGCGCTGAAGGTCGGGGGGATCGGGATATTCTGCGAGCCGTAGAGGCCGCTGAAATCAGCCACAAATCCGATCCAGGGTAGGACCTTGCCTTCGAGCGACCCGTTCCATCCGTTCAGGTTGGTGCGGCCATTCGAGGAAAAGTCGGCACTGCCGTACGAATAGCCGAAGAAGACATTTCCGCGGGTCGGGATTTGGGCCAGGGCAGCGGCTGGCAAGAGCAGGAGAATGAAGGCGATAATCGCGAGTTTGGGAACAGAAATTCTCATGGGCGGTTAGATGTGGCGCCCCGGGGCCCTGGTTGTGTATTACGTGGGGGCAGGCTCTCGGCTGTCCGGTCGAGCTGGGCTCGACAGGTTTTTGTTGTTGTTAAAAATTGCGGAGCTTTGCTCCGCCGGACAGCCGGGGGCGGCTGTCCCCACGTGATCACTGTTAGTGTTCGCGCTGAAAACGATAGGGGCCGCGGCGTTCCAGCGCGAATGCCTCTGCCACTTTCAGAAACGCGCGGGCGGCGTGGGACAGGCTGGCTGCCTCGCGATAGACCAGCCGGAGTTTCCGGTGCAGACGCAACTCCCGCACCGGGATGCGGACCAGTTCGCCGCGGGCCAGTTCATTTTCCACACTGATTGCAGGCAGCAGCGCGACCCCGTTGCCCATGGCCACGAAGCGTTTGATGGCTTGCAGGGTAGGCAGTTCGATGTCCATGTGCAGGGGTGTCTTGTGTTGCTTGAATGCCTGGATCACCTTTTCGCGGTAGGGCGAGGAGACAATGTGGGCGACAAATGACTCCGCGCCCAATTGTCGGATGCTGACCTGCGCCTCCCCGGCCAGCGGGTGAGTGGGCGGCACCACGAAAATCAATTCGTCTAGGTAGGCGACGACGGAGTGCAGTTGCGGTTCCTGCGGATCATAAGTGAGGACACCTAATTCCGTGTTGTGCCGCAGCACGTCCCCGGGAATGTGGCTGCCCAGCGCGCGCTGTACCGCAATGCGGATCATGGGATGCAGTCGCCGGAACTGGGCCAGCACCGGCAGCAGGTAGAGCGCGGTAAATTCGTTGGCGGCGACGCTCAACTTGCCGCGGTGCAACTGGCGCAACTCGCCGAGCGCGCCGGTGGCGTCATCACGCAAGTTGAGCAGCCTCTCGGCGTATTCCTGCAGCACGCGTCCGGCGTCGGTCAGCCGGCCATCACGTGAAGAGCGGTCGAACAAGAGTTCGCCCAAGTCCTCTTCCAGTTTATGAATCGACTGGCTAACCGCGGATTGGGTGCGATGCAGCTTTTCTGCTGCCCGGGAAAACTTGCCTTCCCGCGCCACTGCGAGGAACACTTCCAGCTGCCCGAGGTCCATGCTGGCCTACCTTAACTTACCTTCACACGTCATTAGCAATACTTATTAATAAAATATATCTAATGCTAACATAATAATTATAAGATTCTCTTAGCATTCCCCCGCGCGCTAGCATAGAGCTCGTACCTGCAGGAGGGACCTCGGCATGGAACGAGCACGGATCACGGTATTCGACACTACGCTGCGCGACGGCGAGCAGTCGCCGGGATGCAGCATGAACGTGCAGGAGAAGTTGCGGCTGGCGCATCAGCTCGACCGCCTGGGCGTGGATGTCATCGAAGCCGGCTTTCCCATCGCCTCGGAAGGCGACTTTGCCGCGGTGCAGGCAATTGCCGCCACCATCCGGCGGCCCATCATTGCAGCCCTGGCCCGCGCCTGCGCGCCCGATATCGAGCGTGCCTGGCAAGCCCTCAAGGGAGCCACCCGGCCGCGCATTCACGTCTTCCTGGCCACCTCCGACATTCACTTGCAGTACAAGCTCAAGATCTCCCAGCAGCAGTGCCTGGAGCAGGCGCGCGATTCAGTTCGCCTGGCTAAGTCCTTGTGCGCCGACGTGGAATTTTCTCCCGAGGACGCCACCCGCACCGATCACGAATTCCTGTACGAGGTGCTCAATGCGGTGGTCGAGGCCGGCGCCCCCACCCTCAACATTCCGGACACGGTCGGCTACAGCATGCCGGCGGAGTTCGGCGAGCTGATTCAGAGCATTCGACAGCGCGTGCGCGGCATCGAGAACGTGATCATCTCGGCGCACTGTCATAACGATCTGGGACTCGGGGTCGCCAATTCGCTGGCCGCGATCGCCGCCGGCGCGCGCCAGGTGGAGTGCACGATTAACGGCATCGGAGAACGGGCAGGCAATGCTTCGCTGGAAGAGATTGTGATGGCCATGCGAGTCCGGCCAGACCGTTATCCCTTTGAGACCGGTGTGGCCAGCGAGCAGCTTTTCCCCGCCAGCCAGTTGCTGAGTGAGGTGACCGGCGTGCCGGTGCAACCCAACAAAGCGGTGATCGGCCGCAACGCGTTTGCGCACGAAGCCGGCATCCATCAGGACGGCATGCTGAAGAACCCGCTGACCTACGAAATCATGACCCCACAATCGGTGGGCGTGCCGGATTCCAAGCTGGTGCTGGGCAAGCACTCCGGACGTCATGCCCTGGGCCTGCGCTGCGAGCAGCTGGGATTCCAGTTTGATCGCCGCGAACTGGATGAAGTCTATCGCCGGTTCGTGGTGCTGGCCGACAAGATCAAGCACGTGGAACAACATCACCTCCTCGAACTGATCCAGCAGGCGCGCGGCCTTACGGGACGTGTTCCGAGTCTGCACGCGGACTCGGCCGCCGTCCCTGGGCAAAGCCGCTTCTCAAAGCCTCTACCGTCCCTTCCCGCTACAGAGCTCAATATCGCGTTGCACCCCGCTGCTGCCGATCAGGAAGACTATCTCTGGGGCGTGTAGAATAGTTGCCTGTTCGGCCGTAAATGAATCCGCGATTCCCATCTGCAGTAGCTGTATCCATCCTGTGGGTATTGTCATTCCCGGTGATCGCTTCAGGTCAGGCAGCTCCAGCCCCCATGACACCCGATCCCTTTGGTCAAGCGGGCCGGCCTCGAGGGGCTGAGACCTACGACACCCAGGCATCAGTCCTGGTGCTGACCGTCTACAGCGACACTGGAGCTCTCCTTGATCGTCAGGCGGTAGCGAAGCTTTCCAACAAGAACGATCACAGCGTCATTTGGCGAACCACTGAAGGCAAGTCCGTAGCGACCTTCGAAGATGTGCCGTTTGGATCCTACGATCTCGAAGTAAGTGCGGTCGGGTACCTGAGCGCCCACGAAGAATTGAAGGCGGATCGCGCGCTACACAGTTATCACCTGGACATACGCATAAAGCCCGATCCAGCCGCCATTGAGTTGAAGCCACCGGGCACGTCGCTAATACCGTCCAAGGCACGCAAGCAGATCAGTCGCGCGGTTAGCGACCTGAAATCGGGAAATTTGAAGTCCGCGCAGAAGAGGCTCCAGGCAGCTTACAAGCTGGCTCCGGCCAATTCAGACGTAAGCTTCCTGCTGGGCTATCTTTGCTTTCAGAAAAAGGAGTGGGAGCAGGCCCAGAGCTACCTTGATAAGGCCACGACGCTCGATCCCGCGAACGTGCAGGCGCTCACACTATTGGGCCGCCTGCACCTTCGGAGTGAAGACTTTGCGGCGGCAAGGAACGTACTGGAGCGGGCGGTGGCGGCCGATGCCGAGCCCTGGATGCCACATTTCCTTCTCGCCGAAGCCTATCTCCAGCTGTCCGAATTCGAGAAAGCGCGGGAGCAAGCTCAAGTTGCGGTGGAAAGAGCCAAAGGCGGTGGCAGCGTGGCCCAGATTGTTTTGGGAGAAGCTCTGGCAAGTCTGGGGCGGGACCCGGAGGCAATCCAGGCTTTCAGGACCTTTCTTCAGGACACGCCTGAGAGTCCGACCGCTCCGGAAGTGCGCGGTCTGATTGCCGTCCTCGAACGGCGCGATTCGAATCCATCTGGCGGTTCGGAAAGCGCCTCCACGCCGGCGATGCGTTTGATCGACGACACCTCGGCTCTCGCGGCGGCGGGCTCGGGATTTTCCGCCAGAGCGTTCTCCATACAGACTTGGGAACCGCGTGGAATCGATGACGTCCAGCCGCCAGTGGCTGCCAACGTCAGCTGTCCGTATGCGAAGGTGCTCGACGGTGTGGGCGGCCGCGTGAAACAGTTTGTGGACGATGTGGTCCGCTTCAGCGCCATCGAGGACATGCTGCATGAGGAACTCGATGAACTGGGCAATCCCATCACCAAGGTCACGCGCCAGTTCAACTACATCGTGTCCATTTCGAGCAACCGCCCAGGCTACATTGCGGTAGATGAGTATCGCAGCGAGAAGTCGGGCTCGGAGGAGTTTCCCGACCGCATCTCGACCCGCGGCCTGCCCACGCTGGCCTTCGTTTTTCATCCCGAGTTGCGCGACGACTTCCAGATCGTATGCGAAGGACTGGGCCAATGGAGCGGGCGAGCCACCTGGCTACTGCACTTCCGCCAGCGCGACGATCGGCCCAACCGGTTCCACGAGTACAAGGTGGGCGACCTTACCTACCCTGCAAATCTGAAAGGGCGGGCCTGGATTGCCGCGGACACGCTCCAGATTGTGCGCATCGAGTCTGAACTGGTGAGTCCGCTGCCCAAGCTTCAGATTCTCAACGAACATCAGACGGTGGAATACGGTCCAGTGCTGTTCCAAAAGACAAACACGGAGCTGTGGCTGCCCAAGAAAGCAGAGCTTTATCTCGATGTTCATAAGCGCCATTATTTCCGGCGAAATAGCTTCGACCATTTCATGCTGTTTTCCGTGGATTCAGAGGGCAAGGTGGGTGAGGTCAAGCCCAAGGACGTGCTGCCTACAGTCGTGTCCCCAAGCCCGCAGCCCCGCTGAGGCGTGTCTTCCGCGGCCGACCATCATGCCGAATCAAAATTAGCCGGGGGGGCGGCAAGTGACAGAATCTGAGGCGCTTGCGTGAGCACCCAATGGTCGCCGCTGGGGGGCGACCTCGGCCACCCGCCGTATTCATCATCCTCTAACATTACTCGCCTATAATCTCCTTGGTTCCCGCCGTCGTTTCAGCCACGCCATGCGAAATCTGGATGAGAGCCTGCTGCAGAAGTTCTCCAGCCAACTGGCACTGCTGTGTTCAGACATGCTGGAGCTCGAAGCCTCGCTTTTGCGGCGCCCTCTTGCACTTCACGAGGCGCATGGGCGCAGCGCGCGAAATCTAGCTCACTATCTTGCTCTTCGCCGCCACGACATCCGCAAACTGCAGGCACAACTAGCGCAGCTCGGCCTTTCCTCCCTGGGCCGCACCGAGAGCCACGTGCTCAACGCTGTCCGCACCGTGCATCGCGTGCTGAATGTCCTGCTGGGGGCGGACAGCGCTCTGCCCGTATCCGGGGAGCCTGCGGTCGAGATTGACGAAGGCTCGGAACTGCTCGAAGGCAACACCAGGGCCTTGCTGGGCGCGCCCCCGCCGGGGCGGAAAGTTCGCATTATGGTCACGATGTCCACCGACGCCGCGAACAACTACGAACTGGTGCGCGACCTGGTGCGAAGCGGCATGGATTGTATGCGCATCAACTGCGCGCACGACGATCCCGAGACCTGGCTCGCCATGATCCACAACCTGCAGAGCGCGCGCGAGGAAACGGGGTGCCACTGCCGAATCGAGATGGACCTGGCGGGCCCGAAACTAAGGACGGGACCGATCGAACCGGGGCCCTCGGTCATGAAGTGCCGGCCCAGACGCGACGTCTTCGGCCGCGTGGTCGCCCCCGCACGCCTCTGGCTCACGCCCCAGGACAGCCCGGAATCCGCTCCCGGCGTGGCGACCGCCTGTCTTCCGCTCCCTGCCGGGTTTCTAAGGAGTCTCCACGCAGGCGACAAGCTCCGCTTGCGCGATGCGCGCAAGGCACAGCGCACCTTACTGGTCACTCAGGTCCGTGGCCGCAGTTGCTGGGCTGAAGCATCTCAGACGGTTTACTTCGTGCCTGGCCTCGAACTTCACCGAACCAGAGGGAAAAAGTCAGGCCGGGCAACTGGCCCCAAGGGGGTAAAGACTCGAATCGGCAAACTGCCTGCGCTCCCCCAGACGTTGCTGGTGAAGGAAGGTGACACCCTCATTTTGACCCGCTCGGATGCGATGGGGCATCCCGCCACCTACGATCGAACCGGAAAACTGCTCACCCGGGCGCAGATCGGGGTCTCGCTGCCGCAGATTCTCGAGCATGCCAGGGCCGGCGATCCGGTCTGGTTTGACGACGGGAAAATTGGCGGCGTTATTCGAACCGTGAATCCGGATTCGGTATCCGTCGAGATCACACAGGCACGTCCCGAAGGAGAAAGACTCGGCGCCGAGAAAGGCATCAATCTCCCCGACACGCAGATCGACATTCCGGCCCTGACCGACGACGATCTGGAGGCGCTCAAATTTGTTGTCCAGCACGCGGACCTGGTGGGCTATTCCTTCGTCCGTACCGGTTCTGACGTTCACCAGCTTCTCGAACGCCTCGCCGAGCTGGGGGGGCAGCACCTGGGATTGATTCTCAAGGTTGAAACCCAGAAGGCCTTCGAGAATCTCCCCGAACTCATTCTCGCTGCTATGAGCGTCCGCACGTTCGGAATCATGATCGCCCGTGGCGACCTGGCGGTGGAATGTGGCTATCAGCGCCTCGCCGAAGTCCAGGAGGAAGTTCTTTGGATCTGCGAGGCCGCCCATGTTCCCGTAATTTGGGCCACCCAGGTTCTCG
This sequence comes from Terriglobia bacterium, assembly GCA_963758435.1. Classification (GTDB taxonomy): domain Bacteria; phylum Acidobacteriota; class Terriglobia; order Terriglobales; family Acidobacteriaceae; genus JAIQFF01. The sequence goes on from CAVWVN010000007.1 coordinate 191,713, forward strand.
AGGGCCTGGCCAAGAAGGGCATACCCTCTCGCTCCGAGATCACGGACGCAGCCATGGGCGAGCGCGCAGAATGCGTCATGCTGAACAAAGGACCGTACGCGGTCACGGCAGTGCGTGTTCTCGCCGATATCCTGAAGCGCATGCAGGCCCACCAGGAAAAGAAGAGCTCCATGCTGCGCAAGCTCAATCTCGCCACCGCTTTCCGCAGCACCGCCTGACCGCCGAAAGCCCGGGTCCTTGGGTCGCGGCGCGAGGTCACCCCGTCGTTCGCATCGGGAGTGTTTTCCAACCGTGGGTTCCGCCATACAATAGAAGCCCATGCTGCTCAACCTCACTGCTCTTCCTGGCGACGGCGTCGGACCGGAAGTGACCGACGAAGCCGTCCGCGTTCTGGAAACCATCGCTGACGTCTTTGGCCATCACCTCAACGTTACTTGTAAGCCTATCGGGGGCGCGGCTCTCGTGTCCGTCAAGGACCCGCTGCCCGCGGATACGCTGCAGAGCTGCCTGGCCTCCGGAGCCGTATTGCTGGGAGCGGTGGGCGGCCCCTCGTTTGATGATTTTCCCAGTCATCTGCGGCCGGAAAGTGGATTGTTGAGGCTGCGCCGCGAATTGGGAGTGTTCGCCAATTTGCGGCCGGCGATGTGCTTTACCGCGCTGGAAGACTGTTCTCCGCTGCGGGCCGAAGTGGTGCGCGGCACCGACCTCCTGATTGTGCGGGAGTTGCTGGGCGGCATTTACTTCGGAGAGCCGCGCAGCACGCAGGGCACTCCGGGCCATCGCGTGGCCATCGATACCATGCGCTACGGCGAGCCTGAAATTGAGCGCATCGCGCGCGTGGCGTTCGAACTGGCGCGGTCGCGACGCCGCAAAGTCACTTCTGTGGACAAGGCCAACGTTCTGGATTGCTCCCGCCTGTGGCGCGAGGTGGTGACCCAGGTGGGACAGCAATATTCCGACGTCAAGTTGGGTCACATGTATGTGGATTCGGCGGCCATGGCCCTGGTGGCACGTCCTGCGGACTTCGATGTGGTGCTGACCGAAAATATGTTCGGCGATATTCTGTCCGACCAGGCAGGCGCCGTCGTGGGATCGATCGGCATGTTGGGCTCGGCCAGCATTGGCGGGGCCGTCGGCCTGTACGAGCCGGTGCATGGCTCGGCACCCGATATTGCCGGACAAGGCATCGCCAACCCGCTGGGGGCGATTCTGTCGGCTGCGATGTTGTTGCGCTATTCCTTCAAACTTGAAACCGAAGCGGCCTGCATTGAGTCGGCGGTGGCCGCAGTGCTGGATTCGGGATCTCGGACCAAGGATCTGGCCCGAGCGGGAGAAAGCGTTCTTAGTACATCGGCCATGGGACAGAAAGTTGCGGCTGCGGTCCGGGAGCGGGCCAACCCTGCTGGCCAGAAAGCGGCCAGCTGATCGCGGCTCCCATTATTGAACTCACCCGCCGGATTTCCACAAAGTTTTTCCATTTGACTGGCTGCATCTCCCACTGCCGGGAGTAGGATTCCTGCAACAATATTTTTCCGCCCGAGAGGAGGCAGAGATGCTCTCCAAATGTGCCAATCCGGGCTGCGCCGCCACTTTTCTTTATCTGCATGAGGGAAAGTTGTTCCGCCTGGACATCAGCATCGAGGTTGCCGCCACGTCTGCTGTGGGAACGAAAAGACCTTCGCGACGCCTGGAGTTTTTCTGGCTGTGCAACCCGTGCGCAGCGGAGCTGACGCTGGGCTATGAGAAAGCGACCGGGGTCACAGTTGTACCTCTTCCGAAAGCCTTGTCACGCGCCCAGAGTGCGTAGGGGCGGGCGCCCTTACCTGCCCGGCGAAGCACTGTTCCGCCGAGTCGACAACTCTGGTCAAAGGGATGCCAGCCTCGAGATTTCAGGATTTCAGAGACAGGCGAGCTGCGCGGACGAGGGCGTCCGGGGCGACGCGGGTTGCTTACGCCACCTGCCGCTGTTGTTCCAGCATGGAAAGGAATTCCCGGGTGAGTTGCTCGTCCCAGTATCCCGCGCGGGCTTCTTCCCGCATGGTTAGGGCTGCCTGCTCATGGCTGAGCGCGACCTTGTAGGGGCGCGCCGTGCGTAGGGCATCGTACACATCCACCACTTGCAGTACGCGCGCTAGCAGCGGGATTTCTCCCCGGTGCAACCCATCGGGATAGCCGCTGCCGTCGGCATGTTCATGATGGCTGCGAATAATCGGCAGCACCAGGCGCAGCGATTTGAGAGGCTGGCAGATAGTCTCTCCGGTTACCGGATGACGCTTCATGATGGCCCACTCTTCCGGAGTGAGGTTCGTCCCCTTTTTCAGGATTTCATCGGGGACCGCGATCTTGCCCAGATCGTGCAGGTACCCACCCCGGCGCAGGGCCACGATCGATTCCGAATCCAGACGGAGGTGGCGTCCCAGGTCGCTGGCATGGCGCGCCAGGCGTTCGCAGTGGCCTTCGGTATAGGGATCGCGGCTCTCCACGCTTAAGCCTAGAGTGCACAACACGGAATCCGCCGTCTCTAGTTCGTCGGTAAATTCCTTGAGCCTGAGCAAAGACTTGACCCGGGCGAACAGTTCCTCGGGAAAAATCGGCTTGTGCAGAAAATCGTCCGCTCCTGATTCAATTCCCAGCACCCGGTCCTGGCGGTCGGTGAGACCTGTGATTAGAACGAACGGTATCAGGCGGGTGGCGGGGTTCTCCTTGAGTTCGCGGCACAGTTCGTATCCTGATTTGCCGGGCATGACCACATCGGAGAGGATCAAGTCGGGAGGACGGCGCTGGATCTCAGCTTCGGCGTGGACTGCGTCCGGAACCGCGACGACCTCATAGCCGTGTGTCGCCAGCAGTTCCTGCATCAGCCCCATGATGTCACGATTGTCGTCCACCACGAGAATTCGGGGCGGGGACCGCCGAATGGATACTTCACCCATCTCTTGGTAAGACACTGGACGGGAAGAAATGCTTGTCGGTACTTTTTGCGGGGGACTCATCACGGGGCCGGAGGTGACACTCACTATTGTAAACGATTTCATTGCCGCGAAGCGCTCACAAAAATTTTGTTCCTTTTCGGAACAAGAAAATTTTGACGGCTGTGACCGGCGTCCTTGTTCTGTGCGCTACCGAACAGATAGCTTTGGCCGCATGCATCGGCTCATGGTTTCAACATTTCTGTTGGTTCTGGTTTTTCCAGCGGCATTGGCTGTCTCTAAGCCCCACATCATAACGTTCGGCAAGTGGAACGCGATTAAATGGTGCGCTGGCGCAAGCGAGGCGAAGTGCCTCGACCTGAAGGTGCGCGCCCTGTACGTGGATGGCCGAGCTCGCGAATCGACTCTGGGCGCCGCACACGACATCACCGAACGCCTGTTCGTGGTCCGGCGAGCCTTCCGCGTGAACGACAATCTGCCGGGCGATACGGCGGCCACGCGCTGGGTGTGGCAGCGCGGAGGATGGTTGCTGGTGGACCGCATGACCGGCCGCATAGCATCTCTTTCTCTGCCTGAATTCGATACTTACTATTCGGTGGCAAGCTGGTATCGCGATTACGTGGCCTATTGCGGCGTCTCCGATGACGGCAAGAAGCTGTTCGCCATCGTGTTCCAGGTTGGACGGCGCAAGCCGGTCCTGAAGAAAGCTTTGGGCGACGCCGGAAGCGATGATGCGCCCGATTCGGAGTGCCCGGCGCCGGGTTGGGAACGGCGTCCGGTGCGGGTCACCTTCGCTCCCGATGAAACCCGGAAGACAACCTACGGAGTGCGCGGACACGCTGCCGACCTGGTGAGCGACGACGACGGCGAGGAAGAAAAGCCTTCGCAATGATAGAAGGGGAAGCAGATCAATTTGAAGAAATCCCGGCGTCATCCTGAAGCACTTCAGTCCTGAAGGATCGGGCGTGTAGTGGCACATTGCCCGGCCCCCGCGCTTGTCCGGTCCGTACCAGGTCCCTCGCAAGGTCAGGATGGGAGAAAATGTCAAACGGAGCGACCAGCGATTGGGTCGGTTGCGGCCGGCCCGCTCTATGCCGGAGATAGTTGTTTACCAGCAGGAACAATAACAACGTCCCGATCGCCGCGTAGTTGCGCTGACGCGCGCGGATTTCCGGCGGCGCGGTCACGCTTCCCGCCAGGACCGCTCCCAGGCCGAGACCGACGGCCAAGCCTCCGAGATGAGCGGAGTTGTCGATACCCGGCACCAGCCCGAAAAACAAGTTGTAGGCAGCGAACATGACCAGACTTTTGAGCGTGGGCTTCAGCGCATTTTTCGAAATGGGAAGTTTTCCCAGGTAGAGTACGGCGATCAGTCCACCAGCGAGACCGAAAATGGCTCCCGAGGCTCCCGCACCAACACCGCCCGGATGCCACCACACGCTGGCCAGGCTGCCGGCGATCCCGCTGGCGGTATAAACCAGCAGGTAGCTCCAGCGATCAAAGATGCGCTCCGCCAGCATGCCCAGGTTCCACAGGCACCACATGTTAAAAAAAATGTGGATGATCCCGATGTGAACGTAATTCGATGCCAGCATCCTCCAGGGTTGAGTCCCGAGCGACAATGGAGCAAAGTTCGCGCCCCAGGTCACCAGCTGCAAGGGCGTAGGCGACAGGGGGGACACTCCCGAGAGCACCATGGCGAGGAAGACGAGGACATTGATACCGACAATCACCTGAGTCAGCGGAAATGGCTGTCTGCCCCGCAGCGGTGGGCGAGATGCTACGGGTTCACTTGAGGAGACTACGGGACCTGTATCGGCGAGGCAGTCGCGGCATAGGGGGCTAGCATCTTCTCTCGAAGAAGACGGCAGTTCGCGACCACAGCGAGCACAAGTCAGCATGAAATCTCCAGGCACTCTGCAGCGCCGGTCGTAGCGCCGCTAGCGGCATGGCATGCCGCTCTTTCACATCATCCTACGCGCTTCTGATTAGTCCCCCATGGTCTCCACCGCCGGCATTTCCAGGGTACTCTTCGCGGTCACCGGCGCACTGGTGACCAGGGCCACGGAGGCCACCACAATGGCGCTGCCCGCCAGGATGAACCCGGTCACCCTTTCATGCAGAACCAGCCAGCCCAGAAACACCGCAACCACCGGATTAACGTACGCGTAGGTAGAAACTTTCGAGGTCGGCACGTGACCCAGCAGCCAGATGTATGCGGTGTATCCGACCCAGGACCCAAAAATCACAAGATACAGTGTGGCCGCGATTCCGCGGGCGGTCCACACCGTTCGTGAAATATCGCCCAGGGAAAATCCGACCAGAAGATTTGCCACCCCTGCCGCGATCATCTGCCAGGCGGTGGCTGAAAAGGGATCCACCTCGGGAGACTTCCACTTCTTGGCCAGCACCGAACCCAACGCCCAGCTGAATGATCCGCCCACCAAGCTGATGGAAGCCCAGAGCTGAACCCGGCCCAGGGTGGTGGTAGACGAGAGATCGGGCCACAACAACAACACCAGCCCGGCGACGCCGAAGGCTAGTCCGATCTTGCCTCGCAGGGCGATGTGATGATCGCCCAGCAGCAGCGAGTCAAGCACCAGAAACCACAGAGGAGTCACGGCAATGATCAAGGCTGCCAGGCCGGAGGCTACATGCTTCTCCGCATAGGCCAGGGTCAGGTTGCCGCCCAGGAGCAGCAGCACGCCCACGACCGCCATCTGCCCCAGTTGCCGCGGTGGACATGCAATCTTTCGTCCACGCAACCCGCAATAGCCAAGCATGAATCCGCCTGCGATCAGGAAGCGGATGCCGCACATCAGGGCCGGGGGAATGTTTTCGACCGCGATGTTGATGCCCAGGTAGGTGGATCCCCAGAAAAAGTAGACCAGCGCGAAGGCCAGGATCACGGCGAAGCGATGCGGTGGCTGGGCTTGCGGCATAAGTGTGAGCTAGAACATATCAGACCGCACAGAGAGCAGGGTATGTGTGGGTCGGACACTCCTGTCCGACGCTTTTGACTTTGGGTTTTATTACAGCCCGACCGTCATCGCCCCGCAACTGAGTAAACCAAAGGTCAAAGGCGTCGGACAGGAGTGTCCGACCCACACGGGAGTCTCCGGCCTATACCGGGGTGGTACAATGTCTTAGGAATGTTGACCGATGCGCCATCAGAAGCCCAATTCGCACCTGCCGGTATGCTGGCTGCACTTTCTGGTGTGCCCGCGCCGATATCTGGCAGTGTTACCTTCCCAGGTACGGCCCAGCTTGTTCGGTAGCGACTAGTTTCCCCATCCTCCCAAATGATGTGGCTCAAGGGCTGAATCCGCCTTTTTCGGCGCGACCGCCCGCCGGCTGACGACCGAACTGAAGACTGACGACCGCTTTCCGGAGGATCCAATGACTACCAAGACTCTTGCAGGACCCAAAATCAAGACCGCTCTGCCCGGTCCTAATGCGAGGCGTGTTCTCGCGGGCGACGAAAAGTTTCTTTCGCCCTCTTACACCCGCTCCTACCCCCTTGTAGCCAAGCAGGGCCGCGGCATCGTGGTAACGGACGTGGACGGCAACGAGTTCTTCGATTTTTCCGCCGGCATCGCGGTGACCTCGACCGGACACTGCCATCCCGATGTGGTGGCCGCCATCCAGAAGCAGGCAGGCGAGCTGATCCACATGTCGGGTACGGACTTTTACTACGAGAACATGATCACTCTGGCCGAGCGGTTGTCGAAGATCGCCCCCATGCCTGGACCGCACCGGATTTACTACGGCAACTCGGGGGCGGAAGCGGTTGAAGCTGCGCTCAAGCTGGCCCGGTATCACACCAAGCGGCAGAACGTGATTGCATTTTTCGGAGCGTTTCACGGACGCACCATGGGCGCGCTCTCGCTGACCGCGTCGAAGCCGCAACAGAAGCGCCGTTTCGGCCCGGGGGTTCCGGGCGTGACGCACGTGCGCTATCCCGACGTTTACCGCGGCTGCGAGGGCGGCGCCCAGGACGCGGAAGGCTTCGCGCTCGGCTGTGCTCGCTTCATCGAAGACAAGCTGTTCAAGACGATTCTGGCTCCGGAAGAAGTGGCCGCCATTTTCGTCGAGCCGGTGCAGGGCGAGGGCGGATACGTAATCGCGCCCACCGTCTTCATGAAAGAACTGCGCCGCATCTGCGACAAGTACGGCATTCTGCTGGTGGCCGATGAAGTGCAGAGCGGGGCCGGACGCACCGGCAAGTGGTGGGCGATCGAGCACACCGGAGTGCAGCCCGACATCATCTGCATGGCGAAGGGGATCGCTTCCGGCATGCCGCTCGGCGTCATGATGAGCCGCGCCGAGATCATGGACTGGGTGCCGGGCTCGCACGCCTCGACTTTTGGCGGCAATCCCGTCTGCATCGCGGCCGCCTTGGCTACGCTCGACGTGATCGAGAAAGAAGGATTGCTGGCCAACTCCACCGAGGTCGGCAACCACATGCTGAAACGCATGGCGGACTGGCCGCGCAAACATAAGCTCGTTGGCGATGTTCGGGGCCGCGGCTTGATGATCGGCGTCGAGATCGTCAAGGACAAGAAGACCAAAGAGTACGGCGCCGCGGAACGCGACCGCGTCATCGAGCTGGCTTTCGAGCGCGGCCTGCTGTTCCTGGGCTGCGGTCCGAGCACGATCCGTATCGCGCCGCCGCTGGTGGTGAGCCAGGACGAAGCCGACGTCGCAGTCGATGTGCTCGAAGAATGCATCGCGCTGGCCGGCAAGTAAGCGCGTGTGGCGCGGGCGCCCCCGCCCGCGGCCTTTGACGTTGATGTTGTGGCTCTGGTTAGTTGGCGTACGCCCATAGCTGGAGCCACCCATTTTCCCGGAGCGTTTTCGGGAATAGGCGCAAGCTTTGCCGTCGCTGGGCGCAGTCTCGCGGGCGAGGCGCCCCGTGCCGCATTGTTCATTTCGAGGAATTGTCATGAACTCAGGGACCATCGAACTCATCTACATCGCTCCGGCTGCCACGATGCCGACGCTGGCGGTGAAGGAGGCTGTTGCCATTCCAGGTTCGGGCCTCGAAGGCGACCGATACGCTCTGGGTCAGGGCACATTTTCCAAGCCGCAACCCGACTTCGAGCTGACGCTGATCGAGGCCGAAGCGCTCGAAGCCCTGAAGCGAGACTACGACGTGGATCTTGCCCCCGGCGCGGCGCGGCGCAACCTGGTGACCCGCGGTATCGCGCTCAATCATCTGGTGGGGCGGGATTTCCAGATTGGCGAAGTGAAAGCCCACGGCATTCGTCTCTGCGAGCCTTGCGAGCATCTGCAACGGCTGGCGGGACGCGAGGTCATCAAAGGACTGCGTCATCGCGGCGGCTTGCGGGCGCAAATCCTGACGCGGGGTGCCATCCGGGTCGGCGATTTGGTCAGTGCTCATAAGGACTAGCACTTGTGGGTTTGTCCTTGACACCACAACGTGGTGGAGCGAAACTCCGAATTAGAGAATCTCTCTAAATTTTTGCATGGATTATTTCTCCATCCTGGCCAATAACCAGGCGGGGCCGGAACCTGCCCCGCCGCACCTCGGCTCCGCCAATAGTCTTCCCGCAAACTTGCCGCCGAGGGCCCAGACGCCGCCGCTCGCGCCGGCGGTGCGCGAGGCTTTGCGCTTTCCCGGCGAGGACGGTGGCAAGTCGCTGAGCGAGATGGCGCAGCGCGACCTGGATGCCACGCTGCAGTTGCTGGTGGAGCGGGCCCAATACATCACGGGAGCGTCGGGAGCCGCGATCGCTTTGCGCCAGGGCGACAGCATGGTCTGCTGCGCCAGTGCCGGCCCTTCGGCGCCGGAACTGGGAGCGCACCTGCAGATCGATTCCGGACTCTCGGCAGAGAGTGTGCGGACCCGGAAGATCCTGATCTGCGAGGACGCAGAAAACGATCCACGGGTGAACCGCGAGAGTTGCCGGACGTTCGGTATCGCATCCGTTGTGGTGATGCCGCTGGTGCGGGAAGAGGAAGTGTACGGCGTCTTCGAGTTGCTCTCCGGCCGGCCCCGCGCCTTTGAAGAGCGCGACTACGTTGCCCTTAACCGCCTGGCCGAAATGATCCAGACCGCGGTGGAACATGCCGAAGCAGCGCGCCGCGCCGAAAAGGAACTGGGGCAGGATGGGAATGCACGGCCGCTGATCGCGAGTGCCGCCAGCGCCGAGACTCGAGCGCCGGAACTTGTACCCGGCTCGCGCGGCCCTGTTCTCAATACAAATTCCGCAGCGTTGCCGCCAGAAACTGAAACCACGGTCGTGCCCACGATCGCGTTACCGGAACATGAAGCAGCCCCGGCGCTCGCGGTGAATTCGGCAGTGGTCGAGATGCCGGTGCTGGTCACGAACGCGCACCAGCATGAAGAAGAGGCGGATCCCTCCACTCCGATCACCACTATCGCTTTCGGGAATCTTCGCCGATGTGAAGCTTGCGGCTTTCCTGTATCCGAGGGCCGAAGACTGTGCCTCGATTGCGAAGCCGCCAGCCCGGGCGCGGTCGCGACTGCCGATAATAACCAGGACATGTTTGCCGAATTTTCCGATTCCAACACCAGTTGGGTACGGTCGCATGGTTATCTGATCGCGACCGCACTGATCGCGGTTGCGACGATCGCTTTGCTGGTATGGCGGCTCTAGACCCGCGAATATGTGGCGCGGGCGCCCCGCCCACGTGGACGGAGTAAAGTCAAAGGCGGCGGGCGAGGGCGCCCGCCCTACACAAAACAAGGTCTACCCTACCTCTACTAGACCGTAAGTTTTCTGCCAGTGGGTGCGCATGTGGCGCAGGGCGCGGTCGATTTCTGCCTGCGAAACTTCTTCGTTAGGCCCCCCCAGTACGGCTGCGGCTTCGCGCTTGGCGGCTTCCAGCAGCTGGCGATCGCGAATCAGGTTGGCTACCTGGAAGCTGGGCAGGCCGGCCTGGCGGGTGCCGAAAAACTCGCCTGGGCCGCGCAGCTCGAGATCAAGTTCGGCGATCTGAAAACCATCAGTGGTGCGGACCATGGCGTCGAGGCGGCGGTCGCCATCTTCCGAGACCTTTCCGCCGGTCATGAGAATGCAGAACGATTTCGCGGCGCCGCGGCCGATGCGTCCGCGCAACTGGTGCAGCTGGGCGAGGCCGAAGCGCTCTGCGTGCTCGATCACCATCACGGTGGCATTGGCCACATCCACTCCGACTTCAATCACCGTAGTCGAAACCAGAATATCCACGTCGCCCTTTTGCAAGCGCCGCATGACGTCTTCCTTCTGGTCAGGGTGCAGGCGGCCGTGCAAGAGCTCTACCCGCAGCTCAGGAAAGATCTTCTTGCTGAGCTCTTTGTGCATTTTGAGGGCGGCTTTAAGTTCGCTCTCTTCGTTTTCCTCGATCACCGGATACACCACATAGACCTGGTGGCCGGCAGCAACCTGCTTGCCCACGAATTGCCAGACTTCGTCGGCCCGGTCATCGGAGACGCGGCGGGTGACGATGGGCGTGCGGCCCGGCGGCATTTCATCGAGGATGCTGATATCGAGATCGCCGTAGAGAGTCAGGGCGAGCGTACGTGGGATGGGAGTGGCGGTCATGACCATGACATCGGGCTCGCCTTGAGTAGCTGAGCTTCGGGTAGCTGAGCTTTGATTGGCCGAGCTTTGATTAGCCGAGCCTTGCTCGGCTGGGCGGACGGGGCCTGTCCTGAGCGAAGTCGAAGGAGCGTCCGCCCCTATGTGGTTAGCGCCGGGTCCTTCGTCTCCTGATTTCTTCATCAGCTTGAAGCGTTGCATCACGCCGAAGCGGTGCTGTTCATCAACGATGACCAGCCCCAGTTTGGCGAACTCGACCTTTTGTTCGATCAGGGCGTGAGTTCCGATGACCAACTGGGCATTGCCCTGCGCTATGTGGCGGCGAATCTCACGCTTGCGGTCTTCCTCCACCGAGCCGGTCAGGAGCACGATCCGGTATCCGGCATTCTCCAGGATTCGCCGGGCGGAAAAATAGTGCTGCTGGGCCAGGATTTCGGTGGGCGCCATGAGCGCGACCTGGTACCCATTCTCCATCGCGATGATGGCCGCTTCGAAGGCCACAATGGTCTTGCCCGATCCGACATCACCCTGCAGCAGGCGCCGCATGGGGGCAGCCTTCTGCATATCGGCTGCGATTTCCTTTAGCACACGCTTCTGTGCGGCGGTGGGATGGAAGGGCAGAATCTTCTTGATGGCTTCCCGGGCCCGGTTGTCCAGGCTGAACGCGATTCCGGTCTGCGCCTTTTGCTGCCGCCGTTTGAGTTCGAGGCCCAGCTCGAGAAAGAAAAGTTCTTCAAAGATTAGCCGGATGTGGGCGGGAGTGCGGAAGGCCTGCAAGTCCTGAAAGCTCTCGCCGGGATCGGGCCAGTGGACCTGGCGCAGGGCGTCCTGCGGCGAGATCAGGCTCAGGTGGCGGCGTACGGCAGCTGGAATCGGGTCCGAAAGCTGCGGCGAGAGATTTTCCAGAACGCCGTGAATGACGCGGCGGAACCAGCGCGGCGTCAGGCGGCCCTGGCCAGTGGACTCATATATCGGGACGATGCGCCCGACTTCAAGCGATGCGGCAGCTTTCTGCTCTCCGGCCTCGGCCTCGTCTGAGGGGTCGCCCAGAATTTCAAACTGCGGCTGCACCAGTTGCAGTTCTCCGCGACCGCGCTCTTCTTCCACCTTGCCGTAAAGGGCCACCAGCTGTCCCGGCTTGAAACGGTCGCGCAGATAGGTTGCGTTGAACCAGATGCACTTCAGGCGGCTTCGGCCCTGCCCGGCCGTCATTTGAAAAATGGGCATGCGCCGAGTACGGAACAGGCCTGAAGTGCGAACTTCCGCGATGACCGTAGCCATCTCTCCCACCCTTAGTTCGGAAATTCCACGCGGGTTCAGGCGGTCCTCGTAACGAAAGGGCAAGTAATGAAGCAGATCATCAACCGTATGAATATCTTTGGCGCCCAGCACCTCAGCCAGGCGAGGGCCGATACCCTTTACGTACTGCACCGAGGTGGAAAGCTCCAGCACCTCAGGAATGTTAGCAGGAGGCAGTGCAAGCCGCCGTTGGTCGTCGGTCGTTGGCCACGGCAAGAGGTTCGTCAGTTGCAACCATCAAAACGGTCGGTGCTTCAGACGGAAGCTGCGGGCTTTGGCCAAATGCCAACGACCAATGGCCAACGACGAATTTCGAAATCGTCGGACCGTTCACGTTACTTTCGGAACCTCAGCCCTGGCCCGCCGCGGGTTACAATCCGGCTGGTTCCATGCAGAAAATCGCCATCCTTTACGACGCCAGCCAGGCGGTGTTGTCCACCTTTGACCTGGACGAAGTATTGCAGCGCATCCTGGTTATTGCGCGGGACTATTTTCACCTGCAGAACGTCGCTATCTTATTGCTGGATAAGGAAGTGAACCAGCTTTGCACCCGCTCCCAGATCGGCGGCGAGCCGGGATTCGACAGCGTGCGGGTGGATATCGGGGCCGGGTTGATCGGCACCGCCGCTCAGAAAAAGCGCCCCTTGTACGTTCCTGACTTCACCAAAGAAACGCGCTACCAGCCGTGGGGAAAAAAGACCCGTTCGGAGCTGGCGATACCGCTCATGGTTCGGGACGAGATGGTGGGCGTACTGGATTGTCAAAGCGAGAATCCGGACCACTTTGATTCCGAAACCGTGGACCTGCTGACTCTGTTTTCCACCCAGGCGTCGATGGCCCTGCAAAATGCGAAGCTGTATTCGCTGGAGCGCCGTCGCGCCTCGCAGCTGGAAGCGATCAACACAGTCGCCCGGGAAACCACGGTCGTGCTGGATGTGAAAGAGCTGCTGTCGAAGGCCTGCCGGAAGATCCGGGAAGCGTTCGACGTTTCTCATGTCTCGATGCTGGTGAAGGAAGATGAAGACCTGAAGTTGCAGGCCCACCACGGCAATTTGACATTACGAATCCCGGAAGGCGGGAAGGTGCCGGCAGGAGCGGGCTTGTGGGGCCGTGCTCTGCGCGAGAGCAAGACCCTGATCGAGAACGAGTCCGAGGCCGACCCGGATTGCGTCGGCATTTATCTCGAGTCAACTTCACGCATGTGCATTCCTCTGGTTTCCTTTGGGCAGACGCTGGGGGTCCTAGTCCTGGACAGTACCCGGCCGGGCTCCTTCCTTGCCAGCGACATTCAGTCGCTGGAATCGGTAGCCGACATTTGCGCCACCGCGATCCAGAATGCTCACTACGTAGCGCGAGTCAAGCATCTGGCCTATCTGGACGGCCTCACCGGAATCTTCAACCGACGTTACTTCGAACTCAGAATTCAGGAAGAACTGGAACGGTCCCGCCGCTTCAACACCGGCATGGCCGTGATCATGGTGGATATCGACCAGTTCAAGAGGTTGAATGATGAATTTGGGCACCTGCTGGGAGATGAAGTGCTGCGCCAGGTCTCATCGATTTTTTCCCAGCAGCTGCGAAAGATTGATGTGGTCTGCCGCTACGGAGGAGAGGAGTTTGCCATCCTGCTCTCCCAAACCAGCCAGCAACACGCCCTGGCTGTGGCCGAGAAGCTGCGGCGAATGGTAGATAGCTGGCAATTTCCCGGAGTATCGCGGCCGGTCACTATCAGTGCCGGGGTGGCCACTTGCCCCGATCATGGAAACACGCGCGAGGATCTGGTCAGAGCGGCCGATGCCGGACTCTATGCCGCCAAGCAAGCGGGCAGAAACTGCGTCCGGGAAGTGTCGACCGCTACTACGTGTGGGTCGGACACTCCTGTCCGGCGCTTTTGACTTGGCTTTTGCTTTTGACCGCTTGATTTTGCCGTTACCGAAAGCAGCAGAAGAAACCACAAGCAAAGGCAACCTCAAAGGCGTCGGACAGGAGTGTCCGACCCAAACCCTCTCTGCGTTACAGTCCGCTCACTTCTCTGGCACGCTTTTGACTTTGCTCTTAAGCACTGACCTGGCTGCTGAGCAGAGCACGAGAAAAATCGCAGACAAAGTCAACTTCAAAGGCGTCGGACAGGAGTGTCCGACCCACATCCTCTGTGTCGTTAGATATCGGCCTCGGGCTGCCAGGCCTTACGGTTCTCCTGGGTTTCGCGTTCCTGGTCTTTGAGCTCGCGTTCCAGTTCGCGCATTTCCTGCTTCAGCTCTTTCTCGTGGTTGCGCAATTCTTGTGCAGCTTCTTCCATGCTGGGTCGTATCACCCGGACCGCGCGTTCGATTTCGGGCTTCAGGTGGGTGATTTCAGATTGGACCTCGCTCAGGTCAATCGCGGCTTCAGCATCAATTTCCGCGGTCTCAAGACTCTCATCCATGTCGAGAATCTTCGACTGGCTGCGGTCGGGGACGGTCAAAGTGAGGTTCTGTTCCTTCCGTTCCCGAATGATGCTTACGGTGACGGTGTTGCCCTTGCGGCCGCGGATGGCATGAGTAAAGTCGCCGCTGTCACTGATCGATTCTCCGTTGACTTTTACAATCACGTCTCCGGCCCGGAACCCGGCTTGCTCGGCGCGGCTGCCCTTTTCCACCGAGCGCACCAGCACTCCCTTGCCATCTTTCGCGCCGAAGTAGTCTCCCAGTTGAGGAGTAATGTTTTCCACCATCAATCCGCTGCGCGCGGAGGAATGCACCACCACGATGGAGACCGGCATATCCATGTCAGCTACAAAAGGGGCGACTGGGACGGCGGGCAACGCCGGCATGGCTGGAATGGCAGGCATGGCGAAAGTGATTGATTTGCCCGGCCGGGCCAGGGCAAAAGTCTGTCGGCGGTCCGCCAATTGGGTCTTGAGGGTCATCAACTGGCCAGCCCGGCTGATTCCGAGATTCACTGTGCGTCCGGGGGGAATCTCGCGGATCATGCGGCGCAACTGCTCCACGCTTTCCACCTGATTGCCGTTGAGAGTCAGGATTACGTCGTGCTCTTTGATCCCCGCCTTGCCGGCGGGGGCGTCCTGATCCACCAGGGTAACTTCGACGCCGTGTTCTTCCTTCAGCTTCAGATCGGTCAGACGATCTGCGGTGACGTCGCGAGTGTCAACCCCCAGATATGATCCGCCGCCGAAGTCTTCGCTGGAGTATCCAAAAGCCTCGCTGAAGGGTTCCTGCGAGCACAGCTGCCCTCCACTCGCGACCGCTGCAAACATCGGCAAAATCATCAGCGCAAGGATCGATCTACGCATGTTCGTCCCCCTTTTCCGAGACTCAGCGGCTGGCAAGAAAGGTGATATCCCCAGTGGTGGTGCGCACTTTCAACGTCGGGCCGCCTCCATTCAAACTACCCTCGGCGGTGGCGGTGCCGGGACCCCACTCGCCTCCCTCGGTTGTCACTCGAATCTCGGAAAAATCGGAGCGGATGCGATGGCCGTTCGCCAGGTCGATGGACGCCCGGATGGTAATTCCCAGGTTGGGCGCCAGGTAGACCGTAATGTCCCCAGCGGAAGTTTCCAACACCGAATCGGTACGGTCATTTCCGGTGACAAACTTGGCTACGATGCCGCCGGCTCCGGTCTCGGCCTTGGCCGTGGGCACGCCGTTGAGGGTGATGCTGCCGCCGCCGGTTTCAGCGCGGACCGCTCCGGTGGCCGAGTTCAGACGGATGCTGCCGCCCCCGGTTTCAATCTCCGCTGGGCCCGCGATCTCGCCCAACTCGATGCTGCCGCCTCCGGTCGTGACTTTGAGCGGCCCGGAGCAACGTTGGACCTCGATGCTGCCGCCCCCGGTTTCCAGCACGGCGCCCTGCATGCCCGAGACCACCACCACGCTTCCGCCGCCAGTCTCGGCGTTGATCTTGCCCTTGGCGGAAGACACCTTGATGCCTCCCCCACCGGTGTGCAGCGTCAATTCGCCGCCGACCGTGCCTACCTCGATGCTTCCGCCGCCGGTCTCGACATTGACCGCACCCCCAATGTCATCGAGATGAATGCTGCCGCCTCCGGTTTCCCCCTCGACCCGGCCGCCAATGCCGGTGGCGGTAAGATCGCCGCCGTCGGTTTCAACTTTCACCAGGTCGATGTTGCGCGGGACATTGATCACGAATTCGCTGGAAGACCGGCGCGGCCTGCTGCCTTCCCATTCAGCCACCACCCAGGCGGTGTCTCCACGGACGTAAGCGCTGATTTTGTAAGCCTCGAATTCGCGGCGGGCTTTCTCTTCCGACGAAGCGTAGGAACGATTACTAATGACATAGGTAATCGTCTGCTGGGAGCCGCCAACAACTTTCACCACGCCCGAATCCACCTTCACTCGCAGATTCTTCGCGGCCGCCATGGAGCCGGTGATCTGGCGCGACCATCTGCCATTGTCCTGATAGATCCGCGCCTGTTCATCGGGGCGCGCTTCCTGGGCCACCGCCAGGGACGATAGCAGCAGCATAAGCGCAACGATTTTGGGAAACGTTTTCAACTGTGTCACCTTCCAGTCCTTTGTTCCACGACCAAATCTCTCTTAACCAAATCCCTACTCAATCAATCTCCGCCGTCTGGGCCAGCATATTGCGGGCCTGCGAGCGTATGTACAGGTTCTGATCGTTCTCCGCCAGTTTCTGCAGCACCACGCGGACGCTGCTGTCGGCGCGACAAGGTTCGAGCAAATGCAATGCCTGGGTCCGCAAGCCGGGATTGGAATCGTTCACCAGGGCCTCCAGCACTGCATTCCGAACCCTGATGTCGTCCTTCACATAAGAACCCAGTCCCTCGATCGCCTTCAGCCGAACTCCCGGATTCGAGTCATAGCGCAAGGCATACAACAACGCTTCGCGCACCCGGGTATCGTTTGGCGTTTGGGTCAGCAGGTCCACCGAATCCATGCGGACGCCCGAGTTGTAGTTATTGCGGGTGGCGAACAACAGCAACTGCTGGATGCGCTGATCGTTGAGCGAACCCTGTGCTTCCTGGGTAGAAACTGTGTTATAGCGGATGCTGATCTGAGAGGAACCAGGCTGCTGCGAGATGGATTGAATGCCAGTGATGGAAGATTCTGTGGGAGCAGCACTGGTAAGGTCGACCGGGTTGCGGCCGTTCATCACTTGATAGGTGGCTCCAATTCCGCCGGCGAAGCCCACAATGAAAATGGCTGCGGCCAGCGCCGGAGCCAGCTTGATGGGGCGAAGCCAGGCTCCCGGATCGAACACCAGGCGCTGCCAGAATCCGCCCTGTTCGGTAGTTTCGAGCTCTTCTTGCAGACGCATTCGCGAAGCGGTGACCAGATTAGGAGAAGGCTCCTCGACGGGAAACTGGGAGAGGGTAGCATGAAGCTGGCGCGCTGATTTCAGCTCGCCCGCGCAATCCGTGCAGCGCGCCACGTGCTGTTCCAGTTCGTAACGAGCGTCATCGGGGAGCTCGTTGTAAATATGCAACAGAATATTTTCGCGGACCCATTCGCATTTCATAGTTCCACCCCTTCACCGGGGGAGTGTGGGACGGACACTCCTGTCCGTCGCTCTTGACTCTGCCTTTGACTTGCTCGGTCTGCCGCCCCTTGGACGGGCGAAACCCCCGTCGCTCCATAAATTTTCTTCATCGCATGTCCGCCAGCGAGCCCCGTAACTTCTGGGTGGCCCGGAATAAAGTATTTTTCGCCGTTTCTTCGGTAGTATTCAAAATTTCGCCTACCGTCCTTAACTTCAATCCCTGATAGTGCTTCAGTTCAAAAACCATGCGCTCGCGGGGGGTCAGCTTGTCCAGAGCATGGTTGATGCGTTTTCCCAGTTCGCGGCGCATCAGATCGCGCTCCGGGTTGGCGCCCGAGCGGCCGTCGGGAACCTGGGCTAGAACGTCATAAGCTTCACCCTGCGCATCTACCGCGACCGGTGCGTCTTCCTTTCGCACCTGCTTCTTCCGCAAGTGGTCCAGACAAAGATTGGTCACGATGCGGTAGATCCAGGTATAGAACGAGCACTCGAAACGAAAATTGCCGACACTTTTGTACGCCTTCAAAAAGGCATCCTGATAAATGTCCTGGGCTTCGTGCTCGGAGCCGGTCAGGTGCATAGCCAGGCGGAGGACGGCCTGGTCGTAGTGCCGCACCAGTTCCTCGAAGGCGGCGCGATTGCCGCGTTGCGCCTCGCGGACCAGCAACGTGTCATCGATACGAACTGAACTTTGCCCAGCCATTTGGCCCCGAGTAAGGGGGTCCTGGGAATCGTTGCCTTGTTCCACCCCGCGATTCGCGTCCGGATGCGAACATCCGCGAACCGCTAGCTGTAGTGCCCATGCATCGGCCGGCATCTCTCGTTGTCCTCGACTAAGCCGGGTGCCTTGCCGTTCTTCCCGGTTGCATAGCTATGGACGTGGCAGCAAACGAACCGTGAGCACGAATTATAGGAGTTTGGCCCTGTCCGTGCATGGGGTTTTAGTACAGGAAGGATCTGGCTTTTGGAATAGAGCACGTAAGGCCCGGACGCCCTCGTCCGGGCGGGCGAGCAAGGCTCGCCGTGGGTTTGGGGACGGTACCAATAAAAAAACCTGGCGGAGCTGCGCTCCGCTGGGCGGGTGAGGGTACCCGCCCCTACGTGGGTCGTGGCCAGTAAAACCTATTCCGCTGCTTCCTTCTCGATGACGACCTTCAGGTGTGTGGTCACATCCTTGTGCAGCTTGATGGGGACGGTGAACTCGCCTACGGTCTTGAGTGGCTCGTGGATCTGAATTTTTCGGCGGTCCACCTCAAAGCCCTTCTTGGCCAGCGCATCCGCAATGTCGCCGGATGTGACCGAGCCAAAGAGTTGGTCATGTTCACCGGAGCGCCGAGTGAATGAAACCGACACGCCCTCGAACTGCTTGGCCAGGGCTTCAGCGCTGGTCTTTTCCTTGGCCGAACGCCGCACCGCGGCAGCCTTCATCTGCTCGATGACTGCCTTGTTGCCCTTCGAGGCCTCGATAGCCAGCTTGTGCGGCAGCAGATAGTTGCGTCCAAAGCCCTCAGCGACCTTCACAACATCGCCGCGCGACCCTAGTTTGGGCACATCTTCCTTCAGGATGACTTCCATGGAATGACTCCCTTAGAAATTCTTGTTGCCACGGATTCACACGTATCTTCACGGACAGATCAAGAAAAAAATCCGTGAAGATCCGCGCAAATCCGTGGCCAGGTTTCTTTACGAAGCGCGCCCGGCAAACGGCAACAGCGCGATATTCCGCGCCTGCTTGATGGCCAGGGACAGACGCCGCTGATGCGGGGTACAAACCCCGGTCAGGCGCCGTGGAACGATCTTGCCGCTCTCCGCCACGAACTGGGCGAGCAGCCGGACGTCTTTGTAATTGATGGCCTCAATTTTCTCCACGCAGAACTTACAAACTTTCTTGCGCCGAAAATATTTACGTCCACCTTCCCGGCCACCACCCGGTCCGCCGGGACGTGGGGGACGACGCTCCCGATCACCAAATGAGGGCCTATCGCCGGAAGGGCGATCTCCGCCCGCCGGACGCTCGCCACCAGAACTTGCTGCTGTCGCTCTAATCTCTTCAGCCATGATGCTCCTTAAAATCGTCGTTGGTCGTTGGTCGTTGGCCTTTGGCCACTAGGCCTCTTGCCTTTGGTCCGTGGCGTCGGTTCGTAACCGGCCAACGACCAATGGCCAAGGACCAATGACGGGTTTTACGCTGTGACTTCTGCCGTTTCTCCGCCGGTTTCCGTAACCGGCGCGGGGGGCGGGGTCTTGCGTTTGGCGTCGCGGATAGCCTTGATCTTGTCCAGCCGCTTTTGCTCCTCGTCGATGCGCACGGTGATGAACTTGATCACGGGTTCGGTGACGCGCAGGCGGCGTTCCAGTTCGTGAATCAATCCGCCCCCGCCTTCCACTGTGAGCAGCACGTAGATGCCGTCATGAAATCTGCGGACCATGTAAGCCAGGCGGCGCTTGCCCATCTTCTCCACGCTCTTCACATTTCCGCCTGACGAAGTCACCGCTGTTTCCAGCGTGGAAATCAGTTTGTCCTGCTCTTCCTCCACCATGTCGGGGCGGACGATAAACATCAGCTCATAAGTGCGATTCATTTTCTCTCCATCCACCACGTCGATTTACATCCCTTCTGCCTTCCGGTTGAAGCGGTTCATGGCTGCAGCCGGACCGTCCTTCAGAATCACGTATACCGCTTCCGCGGCGTGGTCCAGCACCTCATCCACTTTCTTCAGCTGCGACTTGCGAAAGGGAGTCAGCACGAACTTGACGCCATCTGCAATCTTCCGCTCCGGCGAAATTCCCAGCCGGATGCGCAGAAATTCCTGCGTGCCCAGTGCCGCAATGATCGACTTCATGCCATTGTGGCCCGCCGAACTGCCCCGCTGGCGGATACGAATCGTGCCCAGCGGCAGATCCAATTCGTCGTAAATCACAATCAGCTCGGTCTCAGGGCTGATCTCATGCCTGGCCACCAGTTCACGAACCGACATACCGCTCAGGTTCATGAAGGTCTCTGGTTTGGCCAGTAAGACCTGCTCCTCGCCGATGGCTGTCCGCGCCGTCAGGGCATGACCCTGGCGATTTCTCACTTCCACGCCACAATCGCTGGCGATGCGATCAATGGTGAGAAAACCCAGATTGTGCGGCGTGAACTGGTATGCAATGCCCGGATTGCCCAACCCGACAATCAGTTTCACGCCTGATCATTTCTCCCCACAATTCCTGCGTGGGGACAGCCGCCCCGGCTGTCCGGTCGAGCAACGCTCGACCATTTCCAGGGCCGAGCTCGAACACAAACCCAGTCGAGCTGCGCTCGACCGGACGGGTCGGAGACCCGTCCCCACACGGTGGTCGCGGCTACTTCTTCTCTTTCTTTTCGGGCTTCTCCGGCTTCTCGGGAGCGGCCTCTGCGCCTTCTTCGCCCTCGACTTCCTGCTTGCCCTTCTTGATGACTTCGGGCTCGGCCGGAGCAGCACCAGCTTCTGCCGCAACCGCTTCCGGTGTAGCTACCACTTCTTCCTTGACCGTGGTGATGTGGGCCACGGGCTGGTTGGCGTCGGTGATGAACCGGATCTTCTTTTCGTCGTGGGTCAGGTCAGAGACGCGCAGCACTTTGCCGAAGACCAGTTCGCTGACATCGGCTTCGATGGCGCTCGGAATGTCGCCGGGCAAGCACTCGACTTCCACTTCGCGCAAGATCTGCTCCATGATCCCGCCCTGCTGCTTCACTCCGGCAGCTTCTCCCTTGAGCACGATGGGCACGCTGACCGTCAGTTTCTGGTCCATGGCGATGCGCTTCAGATCGATGTGCAGGAGATGGCTCTTGATGGGCTCATATTGCCAGTCCACGATCATGGCCTTGGTGCGTTCGCCGCCTTCGACCGCGAGGTCGAAAATGGTGTTGTGGCCAGTGGCGGAATTGAGAATGCGCGTAACCTGGCGGGGATCGAGGGTCACGGTCATGGAGCCTTTGCCGGCGCCATAGAGCACGCCGGGTATCTTGCCGCCCATGCGCACCCGGCGGGCGACATTCTTATTGCCCGGGGTGCGTGGCTGCGCTTCTAAAACGTTGCTTTCGGTTGCGGTTGCCATAAATTTTGGTTCCTATAAGAACAATCTGCTGACGGACGTCTCTTCGTGAATCGACTGGATCGCGCGTCCGATCAAACCAGCGATGGTTAGCACCTTGATTTTGGGCTCCCCTTTGGCGGCTTCGCTCAAGGGGATAGTGTTGGTGACCACCACTTCGTTAATGCAGGACTGCGAAATGTTCAGCACGGCCGGACCCGAGAGCACCGGATGCGAGGCGCAGGCATAAACCTGGCTGGCCCCGTTTTCCATGAGCGCGGCCGCGGTCTTCACCAGGGTCCCCGCAGTGTCGATCAAGTCGTCGATGATCAAACACGTGCGGCCTTTGACATCGCCGATCACGTGCATGACTTCGGCCACGTTCATCTCCGAGCGTCGTTTATCGACGATGGCCAGGGCCGAATCCATTTTCTTGGCAAAAAACCGGGCGCGTTCCACACCGCCCGCATCCGGAGAAACCACGGTCAAGTTGGGCAGGTTCAGCCGCTTGAAGTAGTCCACCAGCACCGGTGAGGCAAAGAGATGGTCCACCGGAATGTTGAAAAATCCCTGTAACTGGGGCGCGTGCAAATCCACGATCAGGGCCCGGTCGGCGCCCGCGGTGGTGAGCAGGTCGGCCACCAGTTTGGACGAAATCGGCACCCGCGGCTTGTCCTTGCGGTCCTGCCGGGCATAGCCAAAATACGGAATCACCGAAGTGATGCGCCGCGCCGACGCCCGCTTAAGCGCATCGATCATCAACAGCAACTCCATCAGGTGCTCGTCCACGGGATGGCAGGTGGGCTGCAGCACGAACACATCCGCGCCGCGGACGTTCTCCTGAATCTGGACGTAGGCCTCGCCGTCGCTGAAGCGCGTGACCTGCGCCTGGCCGCGCGTCAACGCGAGAAAGGCACAGACCTCATCGCACAGCGCCTCGTTGGCCGTGCCGCAGAAGATCTTGAACTTGTCGTCCACCCGGCCACGCTGGGGCTTGCGCTCAGGTTTCTCGTCGGCGTTCATCTGGGCCTTCTTTTCGGTCGCTGTCGCAAGAGTTGCCATAAAAGCAGCCTTTAGCTGTTAGCTCTTAGCCTTTAGCTCGAATCCACGCCGTCGGCTCTCGGGTTACGGCTAAGAGCTAAAAGCTAATGGCTAAGAGCTGTTTTTCTGGCTGGGCCGCTAGGATTCGAACCTAGACAAAGTGCTCCAAAGGCACTTGACCTACCATTAGTCGACGGCCCAGTAAATCAGTTTCGGGTCCTAGATTCTGGTTTCGGGTAAGACCTGTGCCCGCATTATCCACTGGAATCTAGAAACCGGAAACTGGAAACTTTCTCCAGTACTGCTGCCGGGTCATCGTCGTCGTGGCCATCGCCGGGATGCCGCCGCGCTTTAGTCTGGCCACAGCCTTCAGGCCTGCCGCCCGCGAACGAAACAACCCATAAAGCGCGGAACCGGAGCCTGAGAGCGAGGCGTAAAAGGCCCCGGCACGTTCAAGCACACTCTTGACCTCGCGCAATTCGGGATACTTCGGAAAGACGACCGGTTCAAAGTCGTTTTCGATCCCGGTACGGACAAGGTCGAGAAGCGAGGTCTCGGCCCGGCCCCTGCCTTTAATCACAGGGACACCGGATAAAGGTTGACCACTCAGCCACGCAGCAACCGCGCGGCCGAACCCAATCATTCTATCGGAGGGGGGAGAAGGCGTCAATTTTGAGCGGGCGTCGGCACAATCCACGTGGGGACGGCCGCCCTCGGCCGTCCTGGCCGAGCGAAGCTCGGCAGCGTCTTTTTCCGGGCCACCCATCATCGCGTCCCAATCCGCAAATGCCTGGGGAGTCGAAACCCCGATTTCCGGCGTCGCCACTACGCAGCAGATGGACGGCAAATCCGGCACCGGATAGACCTCTTCGCCATGTCCCACTCCCAGCACCGTCCCACCCACCAGGAAAAGCGGCAGGTCCGAACCTACTTCCGCCGCAATCCGCAGCCTTTCCACCTCCGGCAGCTTCTTCTTCAGCGCTCGTTCGAGCGCCAGGAGTGTAGCCACCGCATTGCCGGATCCGGCTCCCAGGCCACCCTGCACCGGCAGTCGCTTGTCGATGGCGATGGTCACCCGCCCGCGAGCTTGAAGCGCCGCCAGGGCGCGTTCCGCGATGCGGTAGCAGGTGTTCGTCTGATCTTTGGGCACACGCGGATCCTCGCAATGAATCTCAATTCCCGAGCCCCGCCCCACCTGCACTCGGATGACATCGTGCAACGCAATCGTCTGATAGACAGTGCGCAGATCGTGAAAGCCATCCGGCCGCAGCGCGCCGATGCACAGGCCGAGGTTGATTTTGGCGAAGGAACGAACCGCGACGGTCATGGAGTGATGATTGTAACCACAGAGGACACGGAGGACACAGAGGGTCGGCGCCCTGGAGTCTAACTGCGTGATCCGTGCAAATCCGTGGCTACGTCCTTCTCTTGTGGTAGATCGTGAACTCAAACCCCGGATTCGCGGGAAACAGCTCTGCCACTTTCTTCAGCCGCTCTGCCATCTGGGCCGGGGCCAGCAGTGGGTAATCGCGCTCGCGTAGGTCGTGGTAATCCACGTCGATGAACAGCGACAGCAGGTAGATGGAGATGGCGTCGGAAAAGCTGGCGGCAAAATATTCGTTCTTGTACTTCTCCGCATCGGGACCGGGCTCGGTCGCCAGCTTGCGGGATTCCCAGGCATCCAGTGAGGTCTCGCCGCGAGCCTTGTTCTGCACCTGCTTCCACACCAGGTCGGCGAAAGCCTGCGATACTCCGGCCCGCTCCACCACGGCGTGGCCTACGTTGATATAGAACTCGAAGGCCACCGAAAATTTGTCGTCCATCAGACGGGTGGAAATGAAAACGCACTGCGAATCGCCCAGGTCGAGATTGCGATGGCAAACTGCATTGTCGCTCAACTCCACATCGTAGCGGTCAGCGATCACGGTCTCGTCGCCCTGGTTTACGGTCAACGGGACGAAGTAATAAGCTTTGCGGTTCAATGCGGCTGCTGCAGCGTCGGGCACGGCGGAAACCATGCGCCGCAGGTCGGCTTCCGGGACCGTGATCTCGCCCGAAGCGGCATAGCAGATTCCATTCGGAGCTTGTGAGACGGGGGTCAGACGAACGACCTCCGCGGGAGGGCGGGTAATCGGCGGTGCAGCCTGTGCCATGGAATGTATTCTAGCGCACCGTGGCTGACCAGGCCGTCAGTCTGTCACCCCTCATCTCTCAGGGGCTCTCACCAACAGAAACTCTGAGCCGCTACAATCGAAGAGTAATGCCTCCTGCCAAAGCACCGTCCTGGTTGGTTCGCGGACTGCTGGCCCCGGTGCGGGTACTGCTGGTGGCCTTTCTGCTGGCCCTGCTTGCCTTCGCCGTGTGTCTGTTTTTAGGAATTTTCGGACTCCTGATTGGTGCAGGGGTGCGGGGTGTTCATCCCAATATGACGGTTGCATACCGGGCGATCGCCTTTCCCGCAGCGGTAGTAGTGGGAGCGATAGCCCTGCTGGTAGCGATTGTCTTGGAGGTCCGGTGTGGGTCGGACACTCCTGTCCGACGTCTTTGACCTTGGTTTTTGTTGTAGTCCGTTTTGGTGCGAATGGCGGAGTGACGGCTTGGGATCCGGGAACAGCAAGTCAAAAAAGTCAAAAGCGTCGGACAGGAGTGTCCGACCCACACTTGTCCCACGCGGGCGGTAGCGCCTTCCGGCGCTGGAGTGCTAACTTACTGGCTCATGATTGTCGGCACTGGCATCGACATTGCGGAAGTCCCGCGCATCGCGCACGCTCTGGCTCGCCACGGCGACCGTTTCCTCCACCGCGTGTTCACTGCCGGCGAAATCCAGTATTGTGATTCCAAGGCCAATCGTGTGGAGCGCTATGCCGCCCGTTTTGCCGCCAAGGAAGCGGGGATGAAGGCCCTCGGCACCGGCTGGAGCCATGGCGTGCGCTGGCGTGACATCGAAGTTTCCCGTCAGCCCGGAGGCCGTCCCACCATCACTTTCCATGGCAAGGCGGCCGAGTTTGCCGCCCGCCTGGGGGCTGCACATGTCGCGCTTTCTCTTTCCCACACCGCCGAGCAGGCCATCGCGCAAGTGATTCTCGAGACCTGAAGGTCAGGAGCTGAGTTCATCTTCTGTTAGACTGGCCGCGTTCCGGGCGAAACCTTGCGCGATGAGTGAGACATCCCTCCTGACTCCAGTCACCAGCACAGACCAGGCTCCGAGTCGCGCCATGATTTTTGGCCTCGCGCTCTGCAGCTTTGCCGCCCTGCTGCTTGAACTGGCACTGACCCGCTTGTTTTCCGTGGTGCTCTTTTACCACTTCGCATTTCTGGCGATTTCGATTGCCCTTCTGGGCTTGGGCGCTGGAGGGGTATTTGCCCACTTGCGCAAGGAGCGGTTGAAGAGATTCGGGACCCGCGCCCTGGTCTCCAGGCTATGCTCGGTCAACGCACTAGTCGTGCCAGTAGTGCTGGTGATCGTGCTGCGCACTCCGGTCTCGCTGGAAATCTCGACAGCAAATTTTCTTCGCCTTACCGCGATTTACCTGGCTTCCTCCGTTCCTTTCTTTGTTACCGGACTGGAATTCTCCGCAGTCTTTGCACGCGAGGCCAACCACGTTTCCCCCCTCTACGCCGCTGATCTGGCGGGGGGCGCACTGGCTTGCCTGGCCATCGTCCCCTTGCTGAACTGGTTGGGTGGCCCCAACACCGTGTTTTTCGCTGGGATGTGCATGGCGGTGGCAGGGACCATCTGGGCAGGGGACCGCAAAGCCAGAAGAGCCTCCACCGGACGGGCCCTGTTCATTCTGGTTCTGATCGCAGTCAACTCCTTTTTCAACCTTTTCGACATTGTTTACGCCAAGGGGGTTTTCCGCGATTCCGCGTGGGTAGAGTTCGCGCGCTGGAATGCCATATCGCGGGTGGAAGTAGATTCGCAGGGCAAGGCCAAGGCGATCGTTATCGACGCCGACGCGTCCACCTACCTGATGAACGTCGATCCCAAACACTGGCAGGGCGGCTGGGAGAGGGATCTAATGTCGGCGCCCCCGGCTCTGGCCAACGTGCTCCGCCCCCATGGCGATTTTGCCATCATCGGACCCGGCGGAGGCGTGGACGTGCTGCGCGCGCTGGGCAGCGGCAGTCCCAGCGTCACCGGAATCGAGATCAATCCCATCATTGCCAACACCATCATGCGCGGCCGCTACGCGGACTACACCTTCCATCTCTACCAGCAGCCTGAAGTTCATATCCACGTCACCGATGGCCGCTCGTTTGTGCGCAATGCCCGGCAGCAGTTCGACGTGGTGCAGATGACCCTGGTGGACACCTGGGCCTCTACCGCGGCGGGAGCCTTTGCCCTCAGCGAAAACAGTCTGTACACGGTCGAGGCCTTCCGCGAATACTTCGAGCATCTGAAGCCGGATGGGATGATCGCCATCACGCGCTGGGAGTTTCAACAGCCGCGCGAAGCCCTGCGCGTGGTTTCGGTGGCGATGCAGGCCCTGCATGAAATGGGGGTGGAGAACCCCGCCGGCAATTTCATCGTGGTTTCCGAAGGGCGCCTGGACGCGGATGGAATTCCGGTGGTCGTATTGGCTAAGCGCACGGCCTTCACCGCCGAGGAGATGGACCAGGTGAGGCAACACCTGGCGGTCCATCCCAAATTATTTCTGCTCTACCCTTCCGCTGACCCGGTTGTGGCTGCAAGCCACGCGCAAGAGCAGTATTCCGCCAGCGGCGAATCGTTCACCCAGCTGATCCAGGCGAATGATCCCAAACGTTTTGCGGCGCGCTACCCCTACGACGTGTCTCCCGTCACCGACAACGCTCCCTTTTTCTTCTTCACCTTGAAGCTTGACCAGATCCTCCATCCCAAAGCGTTGCAGCAAGGCATGGACTGGAAAAACAATCTGGGCGTGGCTGTGCTGGGGATGGTCTTGGCAATTTCGCTTCTGGCAGTGCTGGTGTTTCTGGTGCTTCCGTTGACGATGGGGGCCCGGGGCCAGCAGTCGCGTCCGCTGCGCCTGCTCTACTTCATCGCGGTCGGACTGGGATATATTCTGGTGGAAATCGCTTTCATCCAGCGCTTCGTCCTGTTCCTGGGCCATCCGGTTTATGCCCTGACGGTGGTCGTGTTTCTGCTTCTGCTGTCCAGCGGCGCCGGCAGCATGCTCTCTCGCTGGTGGCTGGCGGAGACCGGCCAGATATGGCTGCCCCTGGTGCTTATTGCCGCCGCCCTGCTGCTGTATGTCGGCGTGTTGCCCAGCCTGCTCGGACATCTTGTGGGTTTACCCTTCATGGTCAAACTGCTGGTCAGCGGCGGGCTGCTGGTCCCGTTGGGCTTCGCTATGGGCATGCCGTTCCCCACAGGTTTGCGGGCCTTGGACGAAGCTGGCGGGAAGGGATTGCCGTCCCAGGCGGACCAAAACCGGGGGAACATGGTGGAGTGGGCCTGGGCCATGAACGCGGCCTCGAGCGTACTGGGTTCGGTCCTGGCCATCATCATTGCCATCCAGTTTGGTTTGAATGTCACGTTGAGCTCCGGGGCCGCGGCCTACCTGGTCGCACTGCTGTTGGCGAAAACGTTGCGCCCCGCGCACCGGATGGCGTGATCCAGCGGCGCAGTCTGCTATTATTCTGGGCTAACATGTGCCGGTATCACGGAGAACCGCCTTTGCTCGGGAGAATGCGTGCCTAGCCAGAAGCAGTTGAAGTGGTCTCAACTGAAGGTAGGGCTTACGGTGCTGGCGGCCAGCGTCACGCTGGGACTCCTGATCTTCCTCATGAGCGGTACCGGCGGCCTGTTCACCAAAAAAATTGAGCTGAAATCCTATGTCGACAATGCTAACGGCTTGCGCGAGGGTGCTCCCGTGCGCCTGGCTGGAGTGGACATCGGCAATGTGACCAAGATCCGGGTGGTGCGGGACCCAACGAAGCAACTCACCCCGGTGGAAGTCACGATGAAAGTGAATACCCGCTATCTGTTTAATCTGCGCAAGAACTCTCTGACCTTGCTCTCTACCGCAGGTGTGCTCGGGGAAACTTATATCGACATCGACAGTTCGCAAGCCACGGGTCCGCAAGTGCAGGATGGAGATGTGCTGCGCAGTCGCGAAGTGCCGGACTTTGGCGACATGGTGCGCGCCGGTCAGGGCACGCTGCAGAACATGGATGCGCTGATCAAACGGCTCGATCGCATTGTCGCTTTTGTCGAAAGTGGCCAGGGCTCGGTCGGCAAGCTACTCTACGATCCCACGCTCTACAACCGGCTGAACGCGACGGTGAATGAATTTCAGGGACTGGTGAACCAGGTGGCCCAGGGCAAGGGCACGCTGGGCAAATTATTTTCCGATGAGGAGTTGTACCGCAAGGCCAACGCCACAGTGGATAAATTGAACGTCGTCATTGACGACCTCAATGCGGGCAAGGGCACCGCCGGCAAGTTCCTCAAGGACCCGGTCCTGTACGAAAACGCCAATGCCACCATCGCCAACGTGAAGAAGCTTACCGACGATGTGAATGCCGGCAAGGGTCCGATCGGCATGCTGGCGAAAGACGAAGAATTTGCCCGTAAACTGCGAAATACGATGTACAAGCTCTCCTCCATCTCCGATCGCCTGGAGGCGGGCGAAGGCTCAGCCGGCAAACTGCTGCGCGATCCGTCTCTCTACAACAACGCCGACCAGATGCTGGTCGAGACCCGGGGCCTGGTCAAATCCATTCGCGAGAATCCTAAAAAGTATCTGACCATTCATTTCAAGGTCTTCTGAAGCCACAAACCACGTGGGGACAGCCGCCCCCGGCTGTCCGGTCGAGCAGGGCTCGACAGATTTTGTGAGTGCAAGAAGATAGCGGAGCTTTCCTCCGCCGGACAGCCAAGGGTGGTTGTCCCCACATAGTTCGTGGTTCTACACGGTTCTGGTGGATTCCGCCTGCTCGTGGGCGTGGTAGCTGGAACGCACTAGCGGTCCGGATTCCACGTGCCGGAAGCCGAAGCGCAGCGCTTCTTCTTTCAGATCGGTGAATTCTTCCGGCGTGTAGAAGCGTGAGATTGGGAGATGATCGCGGGAAGGCCTCAAGTATTGCCCAATCGTAAGAATATCCACGCCCCGCGAACCCAGATCGCGGAAGACTTCTACCAGCTCGTCTGCGGTCTCGCCCAGACCCACCATCACGCCGGACTTGGTCACCGTCCCGGGGGCGAGTGCCTTGGCATTTTCCAGCAAACGCAGGGTGCGCTCGTAGCGCGCGCCCGAGCGCACTGAGCGATACAGCCGCGGCACGGTTTCGGTGTTGTGGTTCAGGACATCGGGCCCCGCCTCGAGAACGATCTTCAAGGCCTCATCGAGACCCTGGAAATCAGGAATCAGGACTTCCACCCGGCAATCCGGTGCGAGTTCGCGAATCTGGCGAATGGTTTCGGCGAAAATACGCGCCCCGCCCAGGTTGTCGTCATCGCGATTCACGCTGGTGACGACGGTGTGCTTCAGGCCGAGAGTGGCGACGGCTTCAGCCACGCGGCGGGGTTCGTCCCACTCAATCGGACCAGGCTTGCCCTTGGGCACAGCGCAAAAGCCGCAGCGCCGGGTACAGATATCTCCCAGCAACATGAAGGTCGCAGTGCGATGGTTCCAGCATTCCCCGATATTGGGACACTGCGCCGACTCGCACACCGTGTGCAACCCCAGGCCGCGAGCCAGTTTCTTGAGATTGTGAAAGTTCTCTCCGACCGGCGCCTTGGCCCGGAGCCACTCCGGCTTGGGTTGCCGGACAGGAGGTCCCAGTTCGATCTGCACCAGTTGGGAGGTAGCGGCCATTCTGTACTTGGATTTTACATGCAGCGGTGGTGATTCCCCAATGCGGTCCACCGTGGGGTGGTTTGAGGGTCCGGCTCTCAATCACAGGGGTCATGCTGAGCTTGCGAAGCATCTGGCGCGCAGTGCATCTGCGGCGGGCAGGCGATGGCGTGCTGCAAGCCAGATCCTTCGGGACTGAAGTCCCTCAGGATGACGCCCGGGACGGGAGTGCACGTCCGTATCCCGGCCGCGTTCCTAGTTTTCCAGGTAGGCTTCGATCCATTCTCTGATGCGCATGCGGCGTTCATCCGTGGCGTCGAAGCGAACGCCGAACGTCTTGTCGGCCTTGCGCCAGCTGACATTGGCCCGCACCCAGATGCGGGGCAGAGTCAGCAGGGCGAAGGAAACTTCCAGCGCCATCCCGATCTGCACTTCTTCGGGACTCTTGACCGACATCCCTCCCGTGCTGATCTCCTGGCTGGTGGCGGTGAAGCGGCGGCTATCGGCTGATACGAGGGAAACTTCGGTGATGATTGGAATGCGTATATAGCGGCGAAATTCGTGCAGCACCAGCATCTGGGTGGCGCGCACCAGCTTGAGGGCCGCCTGGCGTTCGAGCGGTTCCTGGAAGACGGCGTTGACGCCGTACCGGGAAAACTTCATCGCCTCCTGGGCGCTGCCCCCAAGGCCATAGATCACCATGCGGTTATTTGATGCCGAGGTGCGCGCCGACTCCATCACCGGCACGGCTTCGGGTGTCAGTTGCACCACGCAGGCCTCAATCTTTTCTCTTTGCAGCCGCTCCGGCACATTTCCGGTCATTACCACGGCTTCGATCCCAAATTGTTTGAAACAGTCCGCCAGCAGAGTGCGGGCCGGTTCCTTGATATCAATCAGGGCGACTCGGGCAGCGGCCTTTCTGCTGCGGGGAGTCGGCGCGAGAACCAAGCCTGACGATTTCTGCATGGCGTTTGGGGAGTGCCTTGAAACTCCATTTTGGCCTGCCACCTGGCCCTTGGCAAAGGGATAGAAGGCCAATACGCAGGTACCAAGGTGCCATTACCCAAAATGGACTGACGGAACCAATCCGGGCCTTGCAAAGCTCAAGTTTCGGGGGAGTTAGACGACCGAAGGAAAAGGGGTATCAGGAGATGACCGGCGCCACGACCGACGACCGACGACTGCCCTACTCGCTCCAGCGCCGGAACAGCAGGGCTCCGTTGGTCCCACCGAAGCCAAACGAATTGGACATGGCGTATTCCACCTCCGCCTTTCGAGCGGTGTTGGGGACGTAGTCCAGATCGCAGTCCGGCTCGGGGCTCTCCAGATTGATGGTCGGGGGCAGGATCTGGTCGCGCAGTGCCAGCAGCGTGATTCCGGCTTCCAGTCCGCCTGCTCCACCCAGCAAATGTCCGGTCATGGACTTGGTCGAACTTACCGCCAGCTTGTAGGCGTGATCGCCAAACGCCCGCTTGATGGCGACGGTTTCCAGCTTGTCGCCAATGTCAGTCGAAGTGCCATGGGCGTTGATGTACTGGACCTGCCCGGGCTGAACCTTGGCGTCTCGCAGAGTGTTCAGCATGACGCGGTAGGCGCCGTCCCCATTTTCGGCCGGCTGGGTAATGTGAAACGCATCCCCGCTCATGCCATAGCCGATGACTTCGGCCAGGATGCGGGCCCCGCGGCGGCGGGCAAACTCCAATTCCTCAAGCACCAGGATGCCGGCGCCTTCGCCAATCACAAATCCGTCACGTCCAGAGTCCCAGGGGCGGCTCGCCTTCTCGGGATCGTCATTCCGGGTCGAGAGGGCGCGCATGGCGGCGAATCCACCCACTCCCATGGGAGTGATCGCGGCCTCTGTGCCACCGGCAATCATGACGTCGGCATCGCAGCGCGCAATGATCTTGAAAGCGTCTCCAATGGAATGAGCGCTCGATGTGCAAGCCGTGCAAGTGGCTTCGTTCGGTCCCCGGGCGTGATAGCGGATGCTGACATGCCCGGCAGCCAGGTTCACGATGGCGGCCGGGATAAAGAACGGAGAGATCTTGCGCGGCCCGCCGTTCAGCAGGCTGATGTGCTCGCGCTCGATCACGTCGAACCCGCCGATTCCAGACCCGATGTGGACGCCCACGCGCTCGGAAATCTCGGGTGTGACCTGCAATCCCGAAGCTTTCATGGCCTCATCCGCTGCCGCCAGGGCCAGATGGATGAAGCGCCCCATCTTCTTCAGTTCTTTTTTTTCGATGAATTGCAGGGGATCGAAATTCTTGACTTCGGCGGCAATCTGGCAGGCAAACTTCGGCAGGTCTTCCTCTTTGAATGCACCCTGCTTGATCGCTTCGGTGATGCGGGCCACGCCGCTTTTCCCCGCGAGCAGGTTCTTCCACACCTCTTCCGCCGTGTTGCCCACTCCACAGATCAAGCCAATTCCGGTGACTACGACCCTACGTCCCAACTACTTCCCGCCTTTCGCATGCTTGCCGATGTAATCGACGGCATCCTGCACGGTGCGAATTTTTTCCGCGTCCTCATCCGGGATTTCGATCTCGAAAGCCTCTTCGAAGGCCATCACCAGTTCCACCGTGTCCAGGGAGTCGGCGCCCAGGTCGTCCACAAAGGAGGCATTCGACGTGACTTCAGCTTCGTCCACACCCAGTTGTTCCACGATAATCTGTTTCACTTTGTCGTCAACGGCTGCCATTGGTTCTCCTCGCTTGCAGTCTTTTCGTTACGGGCGTTGTACGGATGGCAATTCTCCCCGGTTTGAGCAGGGAAACCTCTTCTGGCTGCTAGCTCCACCTCTAATGTCATCCTGAGCGCAATCAGTTCATTCGCTTGCGAATGAACTGATGGAGTCGAAGGACCCCTAATACGCCCGGTCGCCGGGAAATCGCGGTTACGGACTGATCTCTACTTGCTCACCTTGGCGTGCTTGTCGATATAGGCGATGGCATCCTGTACGGTGCGGAGTTTCTCCGCGTCCTCGTCCGGGATCTCCACCCCAAAGTGTTCTTCCAGGGCCATGACCAGTTCGACCTGGTCCAGCGAGTCCGCGCCCAGATCATCCACAAACGACGCGCTGGGTGTGACTTCGTTTTCGTCCACGCCCAACTGTTCGGAGATGATCTGTTTCACCTTCTCCACAATCTCTTTTTTTCTTCCGCAGCCATGAATCCTACCTCCTGAATTTAAGGGAACGAATAGTGTACTGGCCCGTACGAATTGCTGTAAAGGAAGAGCAGAAGGAAAACGGGCTTAACCGCCTGATCGCCCAAAGAGAATCCTACTTCCGCCAGCCTATGGGGTCAACGCCGCTGCCGGTGAGCTGTCGGTAGCACATGATATGTCCGGTTGAGATAGCACATGAGATGTCCGCTTAGCGGGCGGCGAGGGTGGGAGACCATGGCCAGCATGGATTCTTACCCGAAGGCCGCGATGGAGCGGGCGATGAAAGTACAGGACGTGATGTTACAGGCGATGGCGAAGAAGATCACGTGGTGGCAGGCGGCGGAGATTCTGGGCATCAGCGACCGGCATATGCGGCGCTGGCGGGAGGGCTACGAGGCGGAGGGCTACAAGGGGTTGTTCGACCGGCGGCGGGGCAAGCCGTCGACCCGGCGGGTGCCGATGGCGACGGTGGAGAAAGTGTTGGCGCTCTACCGGGAGAAGTATTTCGATCTGAACGTGCAGCACTTCCACGAGAAGCTGGGAGCTGAGCACGGCATCGAGTTGAGCTACACCTGGGTGAAGCAGGCGCTGCAGGGAGCGGGCTTGGTGGCGCGTGGACGCAAGCGCGGGGCGCATCGCAAACGGCGCGCCCGGCGACCGTTGCCGGGGATGCTGTTGCACATCGACGGCAGCCGCCACCAGTGGTTTCAGGACGAACGCTGGTATGACCTGATCGTGATTCTGGACGATGCCACCAGCGAGATTTACTACGCCCAACTGGTGGAGGAGGAATCGACGGCGACGGTAATGGCGGGATGGCAAGAGGTGATCGAGCGCAAAGGCGTGTTCTGCGCGCTGTACAGCGATCGGGGAAGCCATTTCTGGCTGACCCCGAAGGTGGGCGGCAAGGTCGACTACCATCGCCGTACACAGGTGGGACGGGCGTTGCACGAGTTGGGGGTGCAGATGATTCCGGCCTACTCGCCGGAAGCGCGGGGGCGCAGCGAGCGCAGCTTCTCGACCTGGCAGGGCCGCTTGCCGCAGGAGTTGCGGCTGCGCCAGCTTGGGACCCTGGAGGCGGCGAACCGGTTTCTGCGGGAAGCTTACATCGCCGAGTTCAATCGCCGTTTTCAGGTCGGCCCGGCGCAGCGTGGAAACGCCTTTGTGCCCTGTCGGAGTCGTGATCTGGAACGGATCTTCTCGCTGCAGTTCCAACGCAGCGTCAACCGCGACAACACGGTGAGCTTTCAGAATCTGAGCTTGCAGATCGAGCGGGTGCGCTGGCGGGCGACGCTGGCGGGTTGCCAGGTGATCGTGCACCAACACCTGAATGGAACCTTGAGTCTCACCCACGGACCGCATTGCCTGGGTCGCTATGACAGCGCCGGGACACCCCTGCCCGCCAAAGCTTCTACCGAGACGAGCAGGGGAAGGGGAACCGTCCCCTTCCCCTGCAACCCCATCCCCAAAACCAACCCAACCCAAACGGCGAGGGCACAACTTTGAAACCGGACATTTCACGTGCTACTAAAACCGGACATTTTAACTTGCTACCGACACGCCGCTGCCGGTGAGCTTGGTGTGGGTCGGACACTCCCTTCGACTTCGCTCAGGGCAGGCTTTGTCCGACGCTTTTGACTTTGTCTTTGGTTTTGATGGTCCTCCAGGCCTGCTCCCGGTATTGAAATTTGTCATCCCGGCACTGGTTTTCTGCCGAGTCCAGATGAGTTGCAGGTACTTCAACCCAAGTCAAAGGCGTCGGACAGAGCCAGCCCTGAGCGAAGTCGAAGGGAGTGTCCGACCCACACAGACCCCTACCAACAGCCGCTACCGGGAGTATCGATCCCGCAATTCTGTCTGGCGGCTCTTCATGGGCACCTCCTGTCCTGCAATAAAAACCCTCTTCACGTCGGTCTTGACGTCGAGCGGATCTCCATTCGCCACCACTACGTTGGCCGTCTTGCCTACGTCGAGCGAGCCCAGTTGGTCTGCCACGCCCCAGATTTCCGCGGGGTTCAAGGTGATGGCCTTCATGGCCTCGTCGTGTGGCAGACCGAACGCAGTGGCGTAACCTACCGCGTAGGGAAGGTTGCGCACGTTGTGCGCGTCGTAGGACGCGAATGCGATCTTTACTCCGCGCTGGTACAACTCGCCCGGAAGTTTGTAAACCGCATCGTAGCGTTCGTAGCTCTTGGGGTCTTCGTAGATCGGCCCCACAATCACAGGGACTTTCAGGCTTGCCACATAATCGAGCACGGACTGGGAGTGGCTGATGTGATTTAGCACGAATTTCAAGTTGAATTGCCGGGCCAGTCCGACAGCCGTTTCCAGATCGCTGGGTTCCTGCGCCGCCAGCACGATCGCCCGCTTGCCCTGAAGATAGGGCAGCAGGGCTTCCAGCTTCAGATCGTGCTTGGGCGGCGATGGCGGGCTTTTCTTGTCTTCGGATGAATCGGATCTCTTCTTTTCGTAGTCCGTCCAGCGCTGGGAATAATCCTGAGCGTCCATGAACGCCTGCCGCAGTTGCGCTGCCAGGCCCATGCGGGTTTGAGGAAACTTCCGCTTCTCCCAGGACTCGTTCCGCCGCTGCTCGCCGGTAAAGTTCAGGGGCATGGCGATGTCCCGCACCAGCAGCATGTCGTTGGCCGATTTGCCGTCGAGCTGAATGAACGAATCCTGCCCGGGCAGTGTGTCCTGGCTCTGCGGCGCCACAATGGCATTGGTGATCCCATTGAGGCGCGCCACCGGAATGAGTTCGGTCTCGGCATGGAAGGCGTCATACACATGCATGTGCGGCATGATCTCATCGCTGGTTTCGATCAGATCGTTGGTGCTGCCCTCGGCGGAAATCTCGGTCAGACCCAGGGAGCTCTCGGAATCGATCAGCCCGGGATACACCGTCATCCCGGTCACGTCGATCACTTCCGCATCCTTGGGAACCTTCACTGAATTGGCTGCACCGATGGCAGCGATCTTGCCCACGGACATTACCAGCACGCCATTCTCAATCGTGCCATGCGAAATGGTAAGCAACCTGCCGCCCTTCAGCACGAGAGTTTTCTGCTGAGCAGAACCCGCCACCGACCACAAGCAAACGGCCAGAACAAGGAGGGTTTGGCCAACGACTGGCGACCAACGACGGACTACCGCCTGGCCAACGACCGAGTCTGACGACTGACGACCGACGACTGATGACTGAATCATTCTCCCTCCCGGTAGTGCGGCATGCCGAACCCCGGCAGCGAGCGGTCAAAATAAACATCGCCGTCAATCAGCACTTTGTTGGGCACGCCAAAACTGGAGAGAGGATGGCCATCCCAGACCACCAGGTCGGCGTCCTTTCCCACATCAATCGATCCCACGCGGTCATCGACGCCGATGATCCACGCCGGGTTGAGCGTAATCATCTTGAGCGCCTCCTCCTCGGTGGCGCCGCCGTAGCGCATGGTCTTCGCGGCCTCCTGGTTCAGGCGGCGGGCAAAATCTTCCGAATCGCTCTTGATCGCGACTCGCACTCCTTTGCGCATCGCGATGACTGCATTCCATGGAATCGCGTCCCAGGCTTCCTGCTTGTAGCCCCACCAGTCAGAGAAGGTGGCGATGGCCACGCCCTGGGCGGCGAGTTCGTCCGCGACCTTGTACGCCTCGAGCGCATGATGGAACGCCCGCACTTTGTACCCGAATTCTTTCGCAATGGCCATCTCGGTGAGCAGTTCGTCGGCGCGATAGCAATGGATCTGCACCAGCAGCTTGCCGCGCAAAACATCGGCCAGCGCGTCCAGTTTCAGGTCGCGCTTGGGGGCCTTGGCGTCCTTGTCGCCGCGTTGGACTTTGGCGTTGTAGTCGTCCCATTCGCGCATGTAATCCTGCGCTTCCACCAGCGCCGCCCGCTGTACCGCAAAATTGCCCATGCGGGTGGAAGGCAACTGGTCTCTGCTTCCATAGACGCGCTTGGGATTTTCTCCGCTGGCGAACTTGATGGAGCGGGGCGCGCCGGGAAACAGCATGGCGTCCCGGCTGGCTCCATATTTATGTTTAATCACGATGGCCTGGCCGCCAATCATGTTGGCCGAGCCGTGCAAGAGCAACGAGGTAGTAACGCCTCCGGCCAGGCCGCGATAGATGGCCTTGTCTTGATAATCGAAGGCGTCCATCATCATCATCTGCGGCGTGACCGGGCTGGTGGCCTCGTTCACATCGTCGTCGAGCGCAATATGGGAGTGGGAATCGATGATGCCCGGCGTGAGATATTTGCCGCCGGCATCAATCACGGTCGCGCTCGCGGGGGCGCTTACATCTTTTCCCACCGCGGCAATTTTTCCGTCCTTGATGTAAACGCTGCCGTTCTGAATGTCGCCGTGGGTGACGGTCATCACCACGGCATTCTTAATCAGAACTTCATTGTGCGATGAAGGCGCCGGTTGCTGGGCCGACGCCTGCAATGACGCCAGCCCGACAACCAGCGAAAACAGAGTAGTAATCCGGCTCATGCTGACGAACTCCCACACATAATTTCTGGAAACACAGAACCCGGGATTCTATGAGTCACGGCGCCAGCCGTCAATCCGGGACGGGGCGGGACGCCCGTCCTCCATCTACGCTGCAGGCGCGGTATCATTCGTCCAGAGGAAACAACGTGAAAGCTTGCCTGTGCCTTGCCTTGTTTGCGACGCTGCCCGTGTGGGTCGGACACTCCTGTCCGACGCTTTTGAAGTTGGTGTTCGCGGCCAATTGCCCCACCCATCAAACCCATGACGGCAACGCCCTCATCCAGATCGAGCAATCCTGGGCCCAGGCGCTCGAAGTGCGCGACGCCGACGCCGTCGGCTGCATGCTGGCCGACGAATTTCAGGATGCCGATCCCAGCGGCCAGCTTCACGACCGGACAGAAACTCTGGCGCAAATCCCCCATCGCCGCCCGGGCAAGAACATCCTGAGCGAGCTCACGCCGCATGTATTTGGCGATTCCGGTTACATTCGCGGCCTGGCTACCCTGGTGGACGGGCAGGGGAAAACCGTAGCCCGCGTCCGCTTCACTGACATTTACGTCTATCGCGACCAGCGCTGGTTGGCGGTCGCCGGCCAGGAAACCCTGCTGCCGGAAGCGGCGAAGTAGGCCATGCGCGCCGTGGTGCAGCGGGTAAGCCGGGCCAAAGTCAGTGTGAACCAGGATCTGGTCGGCGAAATTGGCTATGGCTTGCTGGTCCTGCTGGGGGTCTCGAAGAATGACACCGAAGCTGATGCGGACTATCTGGCTGACAAAATCATCGGACTGAGAATCTTCGAGGATGCCAGCGCCAAGATGAATAGGGCGGTAGGTGAATCAGGGGGAGGGGTGCTGGTGGTTTCCCAGTTCACGCTCTACGGCGATGTGCGGCGCGGCAAGCGGCCGTCCTTCGATGCCGCCGCTCCGCCGGAAAAAGCGCGCTCTCTTTACGAATACTTTGTTGAGCGCATCCGAGCCGCAGGCCTGGGCTGCGAAACTGGCAGGTTTCAGGAGATGATGCAGGTGGAACTGGTCAATGACGGCCCCGTGACTATCCTGCTGGATTCATTGAAAACGTTCTAGAAAGTTGTTTGGCGCCGGCCGATTCAGGCCGCCCGCCCTGCAGGATCTGCATCACGTCATTCCAGTTGTTGGCGCGTAAATCCGCAGTCTCCCTGGCGTTGTGCGGGGCCGTAAACAGAATCCCTGTGCCCCGGAACCCCCTGAAGTGACGCGAACGGTCATCGATCAGAACGTCGGCGTTGACGATGTTCTTGTCTCCGCAAAACACGATCCGGCTGGGCGGAATGAACGGAAAATTCTTTTCCATCCACTGGAACTTGTCCGCGAACGACGAAGGAACTTCCATGGCGGCGCTGGTGATGTAGATGTCGTGGTGGCGTGACAGTTCCAGCAGAGCTTCCTGGCTGCCGGCAATGACCTCCAGGTCAGCGAAAAATCCAGGCGCATGAGGAATGGAGTTGAAGTCGTTGCGGAGTTCGCCGGGAACCACTTCGGCCAGTCCACTTTTGCTAATCATTTCCGGCGTCAGGTTCGCGCCGGCCCGTTGGTTGTACTGGCGCAGATGCTTGGCGAACGAGTCGGCGATGACTTCATCCATATCGACCGCGATGCGCAGGCGGTGCGAAGCCGCGTGCAGTGGATTCGCCGGCGGATTCGCCTTCAGCACGATGGATATCAACACCAGCACCGCCGCTACGCCGTTCGCCCACATCATCGCCACCGCGTGGATGCGGATGCCGTAGGCCAGCCACAGCAGCACTCCTGTGAGATAAAGAAACAACATGGCATACGACAAGCCGCGGCCGCCCTGCTTGCGCAGTTTGACAATCTGCGGCACAAAAGCCACCGTCGTGCAGAAGGCCGCCAGCGTTCCGACCAAGGCTGTTATCGACATACGGGTTACCTCTCAATCCTCGTCTCTCTATAGTAGATGGCTGCAAGGGGCGATTCGTCCAATGAAATGTTTGGAAACGTGTGATAACTTCCGTTTATGGCACTCGAAACCCAGGAGCTGGCCTCTTTTGCCGTGCTGGCTGAACAGCTGCACTTTGGCCGGGCGGCAGCTCGTCTCCACATTTCTCAGCCCGCCCTGAGCAAGCGCATCCGGAGCCTGGAAGAGAAGGTCGGCGGGCCGCTTCTCGCCCGCAACCGGCGCGGCGTCGCGCTTACCCCGGCGGGCACCATGTTCTACAAGGAAGCGCGCCGGATTATCCACGACCTGGAGGCGGCTTTCGCGGCTGTGCGGGGAGCCAGCGCTGGAGAACGGGGGAAACTGCGCCTCGGCGTGGGCATGTCCACCGTGCATAGTTTGGTTCCCCGCGCCCTGTTGAAGTTTCGGGAAAGCTCTCCCGGAGTTGAAATCGAGATCGCGGACATGCCCACGCTCCGCCAGATCGAGGCCCTCATCGCCGGCCGTCTCGATGTCGGCTTCGTGCGCCTGCCCGTGAAGCATCCCCTGGTTGCCGTGCGCAAGGTGCTGACGGAGCGTCTGACCATAGCCACTTCGGCGAAGTTTACCGGGCCCCTGACTATGAAGGGGATTCAGGACCAGCCCTTCATTCTGATCGATCGCGGAGTCTCCGCTACCTATCATGATCATTGCATCAGCCTGTGCGACCGCTCCGGATTCACGCCCAGAATTGTCTACGAGCCAAATGACATGTTTACAATTCTCAACCTGGTCAGCGCCGGCATTGGGGTGTCGCTCGTGCCGAAGGCAGCCCGGGCGATGCATGCAAGCGGAGTGAAGTTCGCTCCCGTGCACAGCAGTTATGCGGAGTGGGACATAGGAATGGCGTGGAACCGGAAACTGGAATCTGAAATTATCCGCAAGTTTGCCGATGCCTGCCGGCCGGAGTAGCGTCCGGTTGAGCTAGCTTGCGAGATCCCCTATCCGCACTGCATCCGCGCAGGCGTGCACATCATGAGTGCGGATAATGTGCGCTCCCTTCATGATGGCTACGGTCTCCGCTGCCAGGGTCCCGAACAGCCGGTCCGCGACCGGCACGTCGGTCCGGTTGCGCGCCAGGGCGCGGCCAATAAAGGACTTTCTTGAAACGCCCACCAGCAGCGGGAAGCGAAGCTGATGGAACTCCTCGAGCTGCCTCAACAACGGATAATTCTCTTCCCGGTTCTTGCCGAAGCCGAACCCGGGATCGATCACCATGCGCTCTCGTTTCATGCCCGCAACCACTGCGGCGTCGGCCCGTTCCCGCAGTTCGCGCTTGACCACGGTCACCGCATCAGACAAAGGCGGCAACGTCTTCCATTCTTGCGGACGCCCGCGCATGTGCATCAGCACCGCGCCGCACTTGAGTTCAGCCAGCGTCTTCCTCATCTGCGCGTCCCAGAGAAACCCGCTGACGTCGTTGACGATTTCCGCTCCGGCTTTCACCGCGGCCCGCGCTACGCCGGCCTTGTACGTATCCACGGAGATAATCGCCTGAGGATTTTTCTTCTTCACTCCCGAAATCACCGGGAGGACCCGGTCCAGCTCGTCCTTCTCGCTCACGCCAGGTTCGGTTGCAGACGCCACTTTGGCGCCCGGGCGCGTGGATTCTCCACCTACGTCGATGATGTCGGCGCCGTCCTGCAGCAGCTTGAGCGCATATTCCACAGCGTGGTCGCGATCGAAATTAGTGCCGCCGTCGGAAAACGAGTCCGGAGTGACATTGACTACGCCCATGATGAGGGTGCGCTTCCCCAGTTGCACCGCGCGGGACCCAATTTGCCACTCGAAGACCGGACGCATGCAGCGATTCTAATCCCTGGCGAAATGCCTGTGTGGGGATGTGCCTGTGTGCGTCGGACACTGGGAGTGTCCGATCCACACACACCACACCCGTTAAAGCGGCCCAATCTGCGGTGCTACAATCAGCATGTCATGCGTCCTGTGCGCCTTTTTCCGCGGCTTGCCGTGTGCCTTTTACTGTGCACGCAACTGCACGCTGCCTCTCATAAAGAGCTCGACAAACGCATTGCCGCGATTCTCCAGCCTGCCGACCTGGCGCGTGGCTTCTGGGGCATCGAAGTCGTTTCTCTCTCT
Source organism: Terriglobia bacterium (assembly GCA_963758435.1). Lineage (GTDB taxonomy): Bacteria > Acidobacteriota > Terriglobia > Terriglobales > Acidobacteriaceae > JAIQFF01. The sequence continues at coordinate 233,631 of CAVWVN010000007.1, forward strand.
ACCGGCAAGGTGCTGTATGCCCGCGATGCGGACAAGCTGTTCACGCCCGCTTCCAACACCAAGTTATTTACCACCGCAGCGGCCATGGCCCTGATCGGCCCGGATTACACCTTTAAGACCACGGTCGAGACCAACGGCACCCTCGACACCCACGGCCGTCTCACTGGAGACCTGGTGCTGGTGGGACGTGGTGACCCCAATCTCTCGGGCCGTGAGTTGCCCTACGCTCTGCATACCGAGCGCAATGACCATCCCATTCGCGTACTCGAACAGCTGGCCGACACCCTGGCGCAAAAGGGCGTGAAGTACGTGGACGGCGACATCATTGCCGACGATTCCTATTTCGCCTTCGAGCGCTACGGCGAAGGTTGGACTCAGGACGACCTGGTGTGGGCGGACGGCGCTCCGGTTTCCGCGCTCACCATCAACGACAATGTGATTTTCGTGAATATTCTGCCTGCCGACCGCGCCGGCGATCGCGCCTTCGTCAGCATCGCGCCTTTTGCTGATTACTACCGCATCGACAATCGGATCATGACCACGCCCGCAGGCACGGGCCGCAAAATCTTTATCAATCGCGAACCCGGCGCCACCACGCTGACCCTCTGGGGCAACATGCCGCTGGGCGACGCTGGGGCCAACGAGGCCCTCGCTATCGAAGACCCAGCGGAGTTTGCGGCGGAACTGTTTCGCCATCTGCTGGAAGTGCGCGGCATAGCCGTGTATGGCAAGCAGAAGACGCGGCACACCGAGCTTTCCAGCCTGTCCACGCTCACGATCACGGCTTCGGCCGCTGCTAGAGGTGGCGACGAGCCCTCGCGCGCGTTGCAGAACCAGCCGCTGGTGCTGGCCAATTATCAGTCCCGGCCAATGATTGAAGATGTACGGGTCATCAACAAGGTCAGCCAGAACCTGCACGCGGAAATCCTGCTGCGCCTGCTGGGCCGCGAGAAGGGCACTGCGGGCACAGTCGAAGGCGGACTCGAAGTGTTACGCGGATTCCTCAACCAGGCCGGCATCACGGGCGATCAATATGCGTTTTATGATGGCTCCGGACTCTCGCGGCAAAACCTGGTGACGCCGCACACCGTGGTCCAGTTGCTGCGTTACGCTGGCGCGCAGCCCTGGGGCGCCAGCTTCCGCGACACTCTGCCCCTCTCTGGCACGGACGGCTCCCTCTCCAATCGGTTCAAGAATGTGGATGTGCAAGGGCGAGTGCAGGCCAAGACCGGTTCCTTGGGTGGGGTCAAGACGCTCTCAGGCTACGCCACCACCAATCGCGGCGAACGGGTGGCATTTTCCATCCTGTCAAACAACTTCAACCTGCCGGACAAACGCATCAACGACACAATCGACGACATCGTCGATCAAATTCTGGACGACGGCAAACCCAAGAAGTGAAGTTGGGGTCGTGCGGGTCGGACACTCCCTTAGACTCGCTCAGGGCAGGGTTTGTCCGAACCTTTTGACTCTGGCCGGTCCAAAATATTAGGAAACATCAACTTCAAAAGCGTCGGACAAGAGTGTCCGACCCACACGCCGACCCACACCAGCGCAGCTACCGCGGTATGCGCTTGGCCTGGCGATGGCGCAGCGCGCGCACCGCGCCGGGGCCGGTGCCGGTGGGCGGCTTGCGCATTCCATCCAGCAGGTCTTTCAGGACCGCGGCATTGTTGTGCAGCTCATTCCTGGAGGCGAACAGAAGCGTAAGATTCTTCTTCCGGTGGGCCAGACGGTAAAGTTCATCAAGAGCCTCCGCGGCCTGAGGCAACGCCAGTTCCTTGAGATAGCGCTTGCGGAAAGTCAGCCAGCTTTCGGGACGGGCGTGAAACCATTGGCGAAGTTGGTCGGAAGGGGAGAGGTCGCGCAACCAGCTATGCAGCGCGGCCTGCTCTTTGCTGAGCCCGCGGGGCCAGAGCCGGTCCACCAGAACGCGATACCCGTCGCCGCGAGCGGGCTTCTCATAAACTCGCTTTACCGTGACGCGTTTGACGGCAACTGGCATGGAGACTTTACTATTGTACTTCTGCGCCGCGTGCCGGCACTTGGCAATTAGCGATTGGCACCTGGCCAACTTCCATTGCTTCCAACTAAATGCCGAGCGCCAATTGCTCGTAGCTGTTTCGTCAGAGGTTAGGTCTTGGAACAAATGAGATCCGCTTTCCGGAATTACCAGATCCTCGCACTCGTCACTGTCACCCTGGTCTTCTCTAGCGGTTGCGATGTGCAGCGCCGCAAGAGCGATGCCGAACTGGGACTGAACCCGCAACAGGCCGCCGGCCGGCGGCTTTACGACCAATACTGCGATCGCTGCCACGAGCCTTACTCATCCCGCGATAAGAAAGCGCGCAGTCTACAGGGAGTCCTCAAAAAGCAGTTTCTGCGGGAAAGCGGAATGCCGGCCAACGACGAACGCGTCGGCGAAATCATCGTGACCGGCCGCAACATGATGCCGGCCTTCGGCCAGACCCTGTCGCAATCGCAGGTGCAGGATTTGGTGGCGTACCTGCACACGCTCTAAATCAGGACAGACCCTGGGGGGCGGGTCTCGGACCCGTCCAGGTCGAGCGCAGCTCGACAATGCTGTGTGCAACAAACTGCGTGACGGGCGGGACGCCCATCCTCCATTCCACTCCGTTTGACTTCACCGCCGTGAGCGAGTAAATTTCCCAAACCGTATTCTGTTTGCTCTTTCACAATTTCTTTGGTTCGCGCACCCTCGTCACCCTGACGAGGAGGGAAGCGGGTGAGAATCCCGCGCTGCCGCGCAACTGTAAGCGAGGAAATCGCAGCCGGTCACTGGGGAAGCCCGGGAAGGCCGGTTGCATTCGTCGGACATCGAGAAAGCTCGGTCCTTACTCGCAAGCCAGGAGACCGGCGTGAACCGTCCACACCAACCCCTTTCGCGTGACAAAGGAGGAGTGCATGCGGTCCGTCAAGATTTTCGTTTCTGTTTTAGTTTTGCTGGCCCCAGCGTTGGCTGCCGATTTCAAGATTACGGTGGTTGATCCCCAATCAGCAGCGGTCGCCGATGCTCAAGTGGAATTGTTTCTTGCAGGCTCTTCGACTCCCGCCGCCATTCAGACCACTTCCGCTGATGGCGTGGCGGCGTTTCGCGGAACCACTGCCGCTTCCTACCGGGTGCGCGTACTGGCTGCGGGGTTTGCCGTCGCGACCAGCGATATTTCCGCGTCCAACTCAGAAACAGTTTCGGTAAGCCTTCGACTGGCCCCAGCCACTGAAACGGTTACGGTAAGCGCCACCCGTACTCTGGTTCCCAACAGCGCGGCAGGGGCCGACGTGGAAGTCCTGACCGCAGGGCAACTGGAGGTCATGCGACCGGTGGCCGCCGATGATGCGCTGCATTTCCTTCCCGGCGCTGTGGTGAGTTCGTCCGGACAACGCGGCGGCCTGTCGTCCTTGTTCGTTCGCGGGGGCGAGTCCACTTACAACAAAGTGATTGTGGACGGAGTTCCAGCCAACGATCCTGGCGGAATCTTCGACTTCGGCGTGCTTCCGCTCGCTGAGGCAGACCGCCTGGAGTTTGTTCGCGGCTCTCAGAGCACGCTCTACGGCTCCGATGCCATGACCAGCGTGGTGCAAGTGTTTACCCGCACCGGCAGCACACCGGTGCCTGAACTTCGTTTCGGCGCTGACGGCGGAAATCTGGACACAGCGAATGGATATGCGTCCCTCGCCGGCGCGAACGGCCGCTTCGATTACAACCTGTTTGGCGACCAGTTCAACACTATGGGACAAGGGCCGAACGACGACTACTCCAACTCCCTGCAGGGCGGGAACGTCGGTGTGAAGTTGGCCGACTGGGCTGCCCTGCGCCTGCGCGCCCGCCATTCCAACAGCGCTACCGGTGTGCAGAGCTACTGGAACTTCAACGGCGATCCCATTCTTCCTCCCGACTTCGACCAGCGGGCGCGTCAGAACAACCTGCTGGCCAGTGCGGAGTTGACGTTGGCAGGGCCATCGCGCTGGCAGCATAGCTTTACCGGCTTTGAGTACGCATTGCATCGCACCAATATCCAGACGGTCAACCAGCCCGGCCGTGTCGATCCTTTCGGCAACCAGATCGATACTCCCTTCCATGCCATCACCAACATCAACCGCGCCGGCTTCGACTACCAGGGCGACTACACAGAACGAAGCTGGGCCCAGACCACGGTGGGATATGAGTTTGAAGATGAAAACGGGACCACCGGCACTCTTCCCGATTCCCTGAGTCGCGGCGTGCGCCTGAACCATGCGGTTTACGGCCAGCAGCTGTTGAGCCTTGGCCGGCTTTCCGTGGTGGCCGGGGCCCGCTTTGTGCACAACGGGAGTTTTGGAAACAAAGTTGTGCCGCGAGTTGCGTTGGGCTTCACGGCCTTGCGGGGCGGGAATTTCTTTTCCGGTACGCGCTTCCGCTTCAGCTACGCCACCGGCATCAAGGAACCCAGTTTCGCGCAATCATTCGGGAACGGCGGGGGTTTTCCCGTGATCGCCAATCCCGGCCTTCAGCCGGAGAAGGCACGCTCATTCGAGGCCGGTGTAGAACAGGTGTTTTCCCGGAACTACTCCTTGACCGCCACTTACTTCAACGGTCTGTTTCGTGACAAGATCGATTTCAACTTCCTGACGGGGACGTCGTGTCCGCCACCCAGTGCGTTCTGCGGCCAGTACGTCAACGTGAATGAAGCACTGGCGCATGGGGCGGAAGTGGAGTTTCACGGGCGGCCGCTGGCGAAGCTGTCGCTCGATGGCTCCTACATATACACCTCGACGCAGATCCTGGAGCAGCCGTTCGCCTTCGATCCGCTGCTCGAGCCCGGGCAGCCGTTGATCCGTCGTCCCAAGCATGCGGGAAGTTTGCTGCTGACTTACCTGAGCACTCGCTGGGGAGTAAATCTGGGCGGAAGTTTCATCGGAAGACGCACGGATTCGGATTTTCTCGGCTACGGCATTAACCACGCGGCCGGTTATGCTCGCGTGGACCTTGGTGGATGGTATGCGATCACGCCTCGTATCACCGCCTACGTGAATCTGGAGAATGCCCTCGACAACCAGTATCAGGAAGTTGTGGGATATCCGGCGCTGGGAGCAAACGTCCGCGCCGGAATGCGATTCCGAATCGGCGGAGAGTAAGGGTTCGCTGGTGTGGGGCGGCGCCCTCGCCCACCGCCTTCTAAGATGGAAGTGATCGGCCGATGTCGGAACTGCGGCGTGGCAGTTGAACGGGGGCCCGCAGTAGACCGTGACTTCTTTTAGCTTCAGGCTGTCACGCGGGCGTGGGCGCCCGCGCCACACCAGATGAAGCTACCGATGACGGACCCGGCGTGAAGATCTGGCAACCGGCTGTGGGCGTTCCTCAGTCTCGTCGGTGTAGGGGACGGCCAGGGGGAGAGACGCAGCGGACCGGGATCCTTGATACTTACTGCGCGCCGCCATCAATTTGCCCAGTTCCTCGCTGCCCAGCGGCTGCTGTTGTCCAAGCAGGTGGGTGACCAGCGCGATCTGGGCAAAATGCTCAACCGTTTCCATCTTCATGTAGGCATGATGCAGGTCGGCGCCATACGCGACCACACCATGGTTTGACATGAGAATGGCATCGTACTGGGGAACCAGGGGTTCGAGCGCTGCGGTAAGCTCGGACGTCCCGGGCGTGCCATACTTGGCCAGCGGAATCGAGCCCAGTCCGATCACCACCTCGCATACCAGCGGTTGGTTGAGCGCCATGCCGGCGGCGGCGAAGCCGGTGGCCGTGGGCGGGTGCGCATGCACCACGCCTCGCACATCCGGCCGCAACCTGTAAATCAGCAGGTGCATGGCGATTTCGCTCGAAACGTCGCGCCGCCCTTCCAAACGCCGGCCCTCCATATCCACGATGACCAGGTCCGAAGGCTTCATCATGCTCTTGCACATGGCGGTTGGAGTGGCCAGGATGCGGCGCTCGTCGAGGCGCACGGAAAGATTGCCATCCATCGCGGCTACATAGCCACGCTGGTGCAAGGCGCTGCCAAAGAGGACGATTTCGCGCCGATATTGACGTTCGCTGGACATCGTTTTCGGGAACGTAAACCGCAAGCCCCGGCTGTTTCCGCGTATGTTAACCCAACCGGTTGGTGGTTACAACGGCGTTTACACACTATTACATTCTTGGCCGCCCCGCCCTCCGTTTCCGATGAAGGCAGGCAGGAAATCCTATAATCAACCTGCGTGCTGGTTTCCGATTTCAATTATTCACTACCTGATGAACTCATCGCACAGGAACCTCTGTCCGACCGGGCGGCGTCGCGTCTGCTGCATCTGAAGCGCGGCGCTGAACAGATGCGCGACGCACAATTCCGGGATTTACCCGGCTTGCCGCGATCCGACGATCTGATCGTGTTCAACAATACGCGCGTCTTCCCCGCGCGCCTGTATGGCAGGCGAAGCGGCGCAAAAGCGCAGCCCCTCAGTGGGAAGAATCCAGCGGCGCGCGATTTTCTGCGGGGCAGGATCGAGGTCCTGTTGACCCGTCAACTCTCGCGCGAGCTTAACGAGTGGGAGTGCCTGGTGCGTCCTGGGCGGAAGATCGGGACGGGAGAAATTTTGTTCTTCGGTGAGCAAGACGCACTGCAGGCGGAAGTCGTGGCCCGAGGCGGTTTCGGGGAGCGCCGCATCCGTTTCGCCCCCGTGCCCGATTTCTTTGCCGCGATCGAGCGTATCGGCCACGTCCCTCTTCCTCCTTATATTGATCGGCCTGACCGCCCAGCGGACCGGGAGCGCTATCAGACCATCTATGCCCGGGAAAAGGGCTCGGTGGCCGCGCCCACCGCAGGCCTGCACTTCACGCCAGAAATTATGGCCCGGATAAAAGAGCGAGGCATTGAGACTGAGGAAGTCACGTTGCACGTGGGATTAGGCACGTTTCAACCGGTGCGCGAGGAGCGGGTGGAGGACCATAAGCTGCACCGCGAATCGTATTCCATTTCCCCAGGCGCGGCTGCGGCCATCAATCGCGCTCTGGATTCCGGACGGCGGGTTGTAGCCGTGGGGACCACTACGGTCCGGACACTCGAATATGCTGCCCGGGAGTCACGCCGCGTGGAGGCAGGAAGCGCCGAAGCCGACATCTTCATCTATCCCGGCTATGACTTCCGGATCGTGGGTGCGCTGCTCACCAATTTCCATCTGCCGCAATCCACGCTGCTCATGCTGGTGTGCGCGTTCGCAGGCCGGCAGCGAGTGCTCGACGCTTATCGTCACGCAGTGGAGCAGCGCTACCGGTTCTATTCTTATGGAGACTGCATGTTTCTGGAGTGACCCGTCTCGGGAATATACTGGCCCTGCAGGAGCGAAATATGGGAACGCAAGCAATATCGAAGCCAATTCCAATCCAGGATTTTGTAGCCGAGCTCAGGAAATTTCCCGAGCCTGCATTCAGCCGTATCGACCAGATCGTCCGCTTCCTCGAAAGCACTCCGGTTGCCTCCGACACGCTGACCTCCTACCTGACCTGGGACCGCCAGCACTACACCCGCAACCTGATTGACAAGACCCCACTCTACGAACTAGTTGCCATCTGCTGGGAGGTGGGTCAGGCCAGTTCGGTGCACAACCACCGCGAGCAGAATTGCTGGATGGCCGTTCCGGTCGGGCGCTTGCGAGTCGAGAACTACCGCACGATTGCCCAGGACCTGGACCAGGGCACCTGTAAGCTTGAGACCACGGACACGGTTGAAATGAACCCGCGCCAGCCCTGCGCCGTGGATCCCCGGGAGCCAGTGCACCGGGTTTACAATCCCCGGGAATTCAACCAGCGCGCGGTCAGCCTGCACGTTTACTCCCGCCCCTTCGATACTTGTGTGGTTTATTCGCAGGAACAGGGAACATGTGGTGTGATCAAACTGCACTATCAGACCGCGTACGGCAAGCCGGTAAAAATCTGACATCCTAGAACTGCGAACTAACAAGTGCCGTCCTGCTAAACTTGAGTCTTGCCTGCCAGAAGAAAATCCTCGACCGTCCAGGTGGAAAGCACGGCGGCGCCCTCTCCGCCCAAGCTGACTGCTGCTGACGGTCGGCGCATCTTCCTCATGGACGCCATGTCTTTCATCTTCCGCGCCTACCACGCCATGGCCCGGCAGCGCGGCATGACTACCAAGACCGGGTTGCCCACCGCGGCCACGTACGTCTTCGTCAACATGCTGCGTAAATTGCGCGACGACTTCTCGCCCGAGTATCTGGCTGCGGTCTTTGATGTCGCTGCCCCCACCTTCCGGGACACCGAGGCGGAAGCGGTCACCAAAGTGCGCAAGTTTGACCTGAAAACCCAGACCTTCCAGGAAGTTGAATATCACGGCTACAAGGCCAATCGCAGCGAGATGCCGGCGGAGCTGGTACAGCAGGTGCCCTACATCCGGCGCGCCCTCGAGGCTTACCGCATTCCTATCCTCGAACTCGCCGGCTATGAAGCCGATGACGTAATTGGTACCCTGGCCAGCAAGGCCGCCGCGCAATCGTATCTGGTGTATGTGGTTTCGAGCGACAAGGACATGCTGCAACTGGTCAACGATCGTGTCCTGGTCCTGAATCCGCCCAAGGACAACCTGATCTGCGACGCCAAGAAAGTGGAAGAAATCCTCGGCGTGCCGCCGGAACGCGTCATCGATGTCATGGCCCTGCGGGGCGACTCCGTGGACAACATCCCGGGCGCTCCGGGAATCGGCGACAAGGGGTCGGTCGATCTGATCCGGCGCTTCGGCACGGTGGAGCAGGCGCTCGACCGCGCCGCCGAAGTCGAGAAAAAGTCCTACCGCGAATCGCTGCAGAACAATCGCGACAATGTCCTCTTCAGCAAGCGCATGGTGACCATCGACTGCGATGTGCCGGTCGATCTTGATGTGAACGCCATGCGTGCCGGCGAGCCCGACCTCGAAGGCCTGCGCCAGCTGTTCACTGAACTGGAGTTCACTTCGCTGCTGAAAGAGCTGCTGCCGGTGGTGGAAGTAACCGAGGCGCACTACACCGAGGCGAAGTCTGTGGCTGACGTGGAAGCAGCATTCAAGAACGTGTCGATGGATAATCCGCTGGCGGTCGCCGTCGAGGGCGAGTCCAGCGACGTCGAGGGTGAGGACGATGAAGAGGAGGACGACCCCCAGGAGAGCATGTTGCTCCTGACCACGGCGCCCGCGGAAGCTGTACCTGCCCGCATGGTTGCAATTTCGGCTGCCGCAGGCACGGCGCTAACCGTTTCCATGCAGGAACCCGCAGGCGCGCGGCTACGATCTGCCCTGGAAGACGAAAGCGTGCCCAAGGCCGTCTACGATTACAAGGCAGCTGTCCACGCTTTCGAGCCCCAAGGCATCACGTTGCGCGGAGTGCGGCATGATCCGATGCTGTATTCCTACCTGCTCGATCCCACCTACTCTTCGCACCGGCTGGCCGAGGTGGGTCTGCGCCGCTTCAACCTCAAGTTGAGTGGGACCCTGGCGGAATCGGCCGACGCAACTGGACGCTTCGCCGCAGCCCTCCACCATGAAGTCGAACAGGCCGGGTTGCTGAAGCTGTACGAAGAAATTGACTTGCCTCTGGTGCCGGTGCTCGCCGGCATGGAGCAGGTGGGAGTCAAGATCGACCGCGATGTACTCGCAGAAATGTCGTCGCGGCTGGAGCGCGAAGTCGAGGCCAAGGCCCGCGAAATCTGGCAACTCTCCGGGTCTGAGTTCAATATCAATTCGCCCAAACAGTTGGGCGACGTGCTCTTCAATAAAATGAATTTTCCCAAGCCGGTGAAGTACGGCAAAGGCAAGACCATCTCTACCGCGGTGGATGTGCTGGAGGCCCTGGCGGAAACTCATGAGGTTGCCCGCAAGGTTCTGGAATACCGCCAGCTCTCGAAACTCAAATCAACCTACGTGGATGCCTTGCCCGCGCTGTTGAATCCGGCCACCGGCCGCCTGCACACCACGTTTGGACAAACAGGTACGGCAACGGGAAGATTGTCATCGGCCAACCCCAATCTGCAAAATATTCCCATCCGCACCGAGTTGGGCCGCGAGATCCGCGCGGCATTTACCGTCGAACCCGGCCACGTGCTACTGGCCGCGGACTACTCCCAGATCGAACTCCGCCTGCTGGCCCACTTCTCGAAAGACCCGTTGCTGGTGGAAGCCTATCGCCGCGGCGACGACATTCACACCCTTACCGCGTCGCAGGTCTTCGGCGTACCGCCTCTGATGGTCACCGCCGACCATCGCCGCCAGGCCAAGGTAGTCAATTTCGGAATCGTGTACGGGCTCTCGCCCTTCGGCTTGTCGCAAACTCTTGGCATTGAGCCTCGAGAAGCCAAACAGTTCATCGACGCCTATTTTGAAAAGTACAAGGGCGTGCGCGCCTTTATCGACAGGACTCTCGAGGAAGCGCGGCGCGAACAGAGGGTTAAAACGTTGTTCGGGCGGATACGGCCGATCCCCGACATCAACAGCAAGAACCCAAACCAGCGCGGCTTCGCCGAACGCACTGCGGTGAACACCCCGTTACAGGGCACGGCAGCGGACCTGATTAAGGTTGCCATGATCCGGATTGATGCCCTTCTCCGCGAACGTGGCCTGAAATCACGTATGACACTACAGGTGCACGACGAACTGGTGTTCGAAGTGCCGGAGAACGAAGTCGAGACCATGCGCTCCCTGGTGCGCGATCAGATGGAAAATGTTCATCCACTGACGGTGCCGCTGCTGGTAGAGGTCGGCGTGGGACAGAACTGGCGGGACTTGGATTAGCCCGTGTGGGGACGGGTCTCTGACCCGTCCAGGTCGAGCGCAGCTCGACAAGCCTTTTTCCGCTTGCTAAATCCTGCTTTGAAAATTACCAACTTCCTCTTGGTGAAACCCGGAGCAAATCAAGCCGAGCTTCGCTCGGCCCGGACGGGTCGGAGACCCGTCCCCACACGACCTTTACGCCCCCAGCGCGTGCTTGATCGCCCCCGCGATGTTCTGCGCCAACACCTTCATCTTCTCTTCCGACTCCGCTTCGATCATCACCCGCGCCAGCGCTTCCGTCCCCGAGTACCGCACCACCACGCGCCCGTTCCCATTCAGTTCGCGCTCAGCAGCATCGATCGCCTTTTGAATCTCCGGCACCTTGGCAAAGGCCACCTTCTCGCGCACGCGAACGTTCTGGATCATCTGGGGAAAGACCTTGAGGTCGCTCACCAATTCCGCCAACGGCTTTCCCGTGCGCGCCATAGTTTCCATGACGCGAAGCGCAGTAAGCAGCCCGTCGCCGGTAGTGGCTTCGCCATCGCGGAAGATAATGTGGCCGGATTGCTCTCCGCCGAGCGCCGCGCCGCTCTTGTGCATTTCCTCCAGGACGTATTTGTCGCCGACGTTGGCACGCAGCAGGCGAATGCCCGAATGGCGCAGCGCGATTTCCAGGCCCATGTTGGACATCGTGGTGGCGACTACCGTCTCGCCGGGCAAGGCCCCCTGCGATTTCATGTAGCGTGCCTCCAGCAGAAGGACAGCGTCGCCGTTCACCACCCGGCCCTGGGCATCGCAAAAAAGCACGCGGTCGGCATCGCCGTCGAAGGTCACGCCCAGGTCGAATTGCCCCGGCTTTTCCGCCACCGAGCGGGCTACGGTTTCTGGATGCAATGCGCCGCAGCTTTCATTGATGTTCTTGCCGTCCGGGGCTGCGCTGAGAAACGTCGCCTGGATGCGGCACAAGCGAAACAACTCCGGGGCCTCGGCCGTGGCCGCGCCATTGGCGCAATCCACCAGCACTCGTAACCGTCTCAAATCAGCGCCCACATTCTGCGCCAGCCATGCAATGTACGCCTGCCGGAGTCCGCTCTCCCCGGGGAGGCTCGGCGTGGGTTGGAACGACGAATCCACATGAGCTTCAGGGTTCTGCAGCAAGGAAAAAATTTCCTGCTCGATCGCGATCTCGTGCGCGTCCGGCAATTTGTAGCCGTCGCCGGAGAAAACCTTGATGCCATTGTCGGTCCAGGGATTATGTGACGCGGAGATGACCACGCCCGCCGCGTACTTGCGCGAGCGTGCGAGATAGGCAACTCCGGGGGTTGTGATCACTCCTGCGCTGTGGACTTCGATTCCGCTGGCAGTCAGGCCGTGCGTCACCCGGTCGGCGATCCACGCGCTGGATTCGCGTGTGTCCTGTCCAATCACCACCCGCCCGGATCCTCTCGAGCGCTTCAGATCATGCCCCAGGGCGCGGCCAATCATGTAGGTGCTGTCCTGGGTCAGGGGAAATTCGCCGGCCACACCACGAATTCCATCGGTGCCGAAGAGTTGTCGCGTCTGGGTTGTCATGCTGAATTGAAAATGCTCAACGTCCGGTTCCAGCCGGGGTGTGTTCCATGATAACCGTGACCTGCACCGGATTGGGGGTCATTACCTGGACAAGGGGATCAGAGACGTAAGCATGGCGCACGAAAGTAGCCCGGTCCATGGTTCCGCTCGCATCGATCGGGTCGGTGGTGGCAGCCTCAACGGCCTCAGTACGCTGGCGCGGCCCGCTGATCGTAATCGAGGGCGGATCCGCCTCCAGACGCGCGATCTGATAGCCCGGGGCGAAGTTGCCGAAGGCCCGCGGATGCACCGGAACCTGGCGGGTAAGACGAGTGTCAAACATGAGGTGGAACTGGTTGGGAACCACCTGGATGACCTCAAGCTCCTTGGGCTGATGCACCTGTTGCGCCGTCAGTTCGAACGTACGCTGCCCCGGCTTCATCCCGCCCAGGTCGATCTCAGCGTAAATATCCGCGGGCTGCAGGCGGTGGACGACGCGCTGCGGCCCTCGCACCCTGATCTGGGCCCGGGGAACAGTTTCGCTGCTGATTTCCAGATTCTCGGGAATGTTGCGGAACACAATGGGCACATCCACCGCAACTTCCGCCGGCGGATCGCTGGCCACCGCCAGCCACAGGCCCACCGCCAGCGCCAGCGAGAGCAGCTTGATGCCGAAATTGTGCAGTACGTGCCGATGAAAGAAATCTTTCATGGCTAGCGGTCGCCTCCCGTACTGACCCGCGAATCGCCCGCGCGGGGAAGCGAAGTCCTCTGATTATCGTCCTCGGAGCCTGCAGCTTCCTCGCCGCCATTTGTAATGGGAGTGGGCAAGGTGGAGGGCGGCACATAACGGCGCAGCAGTTCTCCGATGCGCTCGCGCAATTGTTCCACGGTCAGGTCGCGCTCGATCTTGCCGCTCACCGCCAGGCTAATGGCGCCGGTTTCCTCGGAAACGATTACGGCGATGGCATCGGTTTCTTCAGTCACGCCGATGCCAGCACGATGCCGGGTGCCGAGTTGGGTCGAGAGCACCGGATTCATGGAAAGAGGCAGGAAACAGGCCGCAGCCGCGATCCGGTCCTTCTGCACAATCACGGCGCCATCGTGCAGGGGCGCACTGGGGCGAAAAATAGTGGCCAACAGATCATAGGAAAGATGCGCATCCAGAGGAACGCCGCTCTCAATGTAGGTGCGCAGCCCGATTTCCCGCTCGATCACAATCAGCGCGCCCGTCTGATTCTGCGAAAACAGGTTGGCCGCCAGTACGATGTCGTCATAGGCGTCCGCCTCCGACGCTGCCGTCCGGCTGCGCAGAAGCCGTCGTCCCAGGCGCGCTAAAGCCTGCCGGATCTCACCCGCAAAAATCACGATCAACGCGAACACCGCATACGGCAGCAGGGTGCTGAGCAGCCAGTTCAGAGTGGTGAGTTCGCCGACCCGGGAAAAGTAAAACGCCAGCGCCAGCGCGGCCACGCCCACCAACATGTAGGCGGCGCGCGTCCCCTTGATGAGCGCCAGCAGTTCGTAAATGATGATGGCGACCAGCAGGATGTCGACGACCGAAATCAGCGACAAGTGCGGCCACGGCGCCAGGAACTTCACCTGCGAACCCCCTTCCAAAAATAGACGTGACTTGAGCCGGGACAAAGTAATTGTAATCCAGGTCGAGGGCTATGTTGATCGAAATAAAGGCTTTGTAAACACGGCTATTTCTGTTTTTGCTGGTTTACCGTCGCACTCAACGACCCCTTGGCTAACCTGGCAGAGATTTCGTCGCCAGCCTTTACGCGAGCAGCATCTTTCAGCAGCTCCCCTGAAGGATCGAATATCAGGGCATACCCGCGATCGAGAATGGCCAGCGGAGACAGCGCCTCCAGTTGTCCCGCAAGCTGATCGAGCCGGCCTCTCTGCCGCAGCAGCGAAGTCCGTCCAGCGGCGGCGAGGGCAGCCACACCAGATTCTAGTTGTTTGTGGATACTGGCGAGCATGCGACGGACGTCGTAATGCCTCACGGCCGCCGCTGCCGATTCCAGGCGCCGCCGATGTTGCTCCAGCGTCTGGTGCTCCGACCGATCCAGACGATTCTTCAAGTCGTCAAGCTTCTGTTGCCGCCGGTTGATGCCATCCACCATGCGTCCAAACGCGCCGTGCTGCGCCAGTTCGGTCAGCGCCTGCCTCCCCATCAGCAGCCGGTAACGCAGTGCGCGAACCAGGCGCTGCCGCAGTCCCTCCGCCTGGTCCTCCACTTCCTGCCGGGACCGAATCACCAGTTCCGCGGCGGCCGACGGGGTCGGAGCCCGCAGGTCCGCCACGAAATCAATAATCGTGAAGTCGGTCTCATGGCCCACCGCGGAAATTACGGGAATGTCGGACGCGGCCACCACCCGCGCCAACGCCTCGTTATTAAACGCAGCCAGATCTTCGGCCGAGCCTCCGCCACGAGCCACGATGATGACGTCCACGCTGCGCGACTTGTTGAAATAGCGAATTCCGGCGCTGACCTCGGCACTCGCCGAGTCACCCTGCACCTGCGCCGGAAAAATCAGAACACCGGCGGTATGATGACGCCGCAGCAGAATATTAAGAATGTCGCGTAGAGCGGCGGCCTGCGGCGAAGTCACAACCCCGATTCTCTTTGGCAAGGTTGGGATCGCCTTCTTGCGGGCCGCGTCGAACAGCCCTTCCGCTTCGAGCTTCGCCTTCAGCTGCTCGAACGCAACCAGCAACGCGCCTGCACCTTTGGGCTCAAGGTATTCGACCGAAATCTGCAGCTCGCCGCGCTCCTCGTAGATGGTGACTCGCCCGCGCAGCACCACCTGCATACCGTTTTCCGGACGAAAGCGCAGCAACCGGGCCTGCGACCGGAACATCACGGCGCGAACCTGCGAGTTCTGGTCCTTCAGAGTGAAGTACAAATGCCCTGAATCATGGGCCCGGAAATTCGAGATCTCGCCTTCCACCCAGGTGTCGCCGTACTCGCGCTCAATGTGAGTGCGCACCGCCGCCACCAGATCGCGCACCGTCCAGACGCGGCGATCCGGAGGTCTGAAACTGAATCCCAGTTGGTCCGTGGAACTCATCGCACTCCAGTGTGGGTCGGACACTCTCTTCGATTGCGCTCAGGGCAAGTTCTGTCCGACGTTTTTGCCTTTGATTTATCTGTCCTCGCGCCCACCGGCTAATGCCGAAAGCGCCCAATCAAATAAAGCACCAGCGAAAGCACCACACTCACCAAAAGCGAGGTCGCCAGCGGGAAGTAAAACGTACTGTTCTTGCCGCGATAGACAAAGTCCCCGGGCAGCCGCCCCAGAGGGATGTGGGCCCGCCCCGCAAGCATCAATATCACTCCCGCCAGAATGGCAATCGCTCCGGCCAGCACCAGCAATTTGCCCAGATCGCTCATGCAGACACAGTCTAAACCCTCTGCTCGCGCGCCTCCGTGTCCTCTGTGTCCTCCGTGGTTCAATGCAGGGAGAGGAAAGCGAAACAAATGCTAGAATCTCGCCTCATGCGCAGCCGTCTGGCTCTTGGCATCACCTTGCTGTTCCCTCTTACTCTCGTCGCCCAAGCCCCGCCGGAAGTCGAGATCACCTCCGAGCCCGGCCACCATCTCGCCCTCGAAAACAAATTCGTCCGCGTGTTCAAGGTGGAAGTCGCGCCCCATGCCGCCACGCTCATGCACCGTCACCGGCATGACTACATATATGTGACGCTGGGGGCCGCGCACGTAGAGAACGACGTCGCGGGCAAGCCACCGGTCACGATCAGCCTGCAGGATGGAGAAACGCACTCTCTCCCCGGCGGTTTCGCCCACATTGCTAAAAACCTTTCCGACCAGCCCTTGCGCAACATCATTATCGAGCTGCTGCAGGACGAAAAAGCCCGCCGCTCGCCGCCGCCGCCCAAGTGGGATGAGGAAAGAGGTTTGCACATCCTGAACGGCGGCACCGAGGACATCCTCTTCGTAAAGGACGGCGCCCGCGCCTCCGAGCTCCAACTGCAGCCCGGCGGGGTCCTGCCCAGGGACCATCACACTGGTCCCTATCTGATCGTAGCCGTGACCGATCTCGAGTTGCGCAGCGAGGTCGAAGGCAAAGCCACATCCAGCGTGCAACTCAAGGCTGGCGACGTACTCTGGCAGAAGGGCGGTTTCACCCACGCGCTGACCAACGCAGGCAAACAAAACGCCAGGCTGATCACCCTGGAATTTCAGTGACCGTGGTCGGACCACAAACCACGTAGCGGCAGCTGCCCTCACCTGCCCAGCCGAGCAAGCTTGGCCAGCCTTCGCCGGGGCGAAGACGAGGTCACAGGCACAGGCTTTACCGGTGAAGGAAAAAGTACATCAGAGCCGCGGCCGCCAGCACGGTAAGCAGGAAACGGAGGATGGGCCAGCTCTTGCTCTTCTCAAAAGTAAGGGGCGAGTTGTCGCCTGTGTTTCCAGCCTCTCCGACGTTCGGACCCTGAAGCGTGCCCGACGGCCGGAAAAGTCCCTGGAACCCGGGACTGGTTTTGACGCTTACCTTCCGGTCCACGAACACCTTTACATCTCCGGACCCGCCCTGCTTGTCCAGCGCCTGAGATAGCTCGGGCAGGAGGTAGCCGACCACGCCGGCAAGTTTTTCCGCGAAAGGCAGCTCGATTTCCTCGTGGCTGGCTCCTTCAATCGTGGTTGCGTTCGGATCATGGGAATGAAGGCTGAATCCACCGCCCGGCTTGGCCTCAATATGGAAGGCGAACTTGGGTTCCTGCTTTCCGGAAGGAAGATTTCCGGTGGGAAGATTTAGTCCGGGGAACTCGAGGGCCAGACCGGCGCTAATGTTGGCCTGAATCTTCTGCTGCAACTCCTCGCGCGTCGGAGCTTCGATCGGCGGGAGGCTGGGATCAGTTGCGTGGGCGATGAATCCGCCTTGAGGCTTGGGCTCAATGCGGTACGTGAACGTGCTGATGATGCGCTTAAGATCCACGGTGTTTGGCGCGATTGTAGCGCGCTACCTACAAAGCGAAAGAGAATTATCGGTTCCGGGATTACCGTGGTGACCGCGTGCATCATCTCCCTCGACCCCCTTTTACATACTGCTGGTGCATTTCGAGCCAGGCTTTAAGGTTAGGCCGGTCTAAGGTGGGCGACAGCACTCGCACGATACAATTGCCCGCTGTATGCCCGCATGGACCAACCGCCTCGGCCTTTCCCGCGAAGCCCTCCTGCACTCGGCTCGAACCGCGGTGGCGGCGGTCGTCTCCATGTTATTGGCCCGCGTTCTCAAACTTCCGGAGTTCTATTGGGCTCCCATTTCCACCATCGTGATCCTGCTCTCCGTCACCGATCCGCTTGCACTCGCCTGGCAGCGCTTCGTCGGAACCGCCGTGGGCGCGGCCTTGGGCGCCCTGATCGCCACTTTCTTCAGTGCCAATTGGATGGTGTACGGAGCCGGCATCCTGGTGTGCGGCATCCTCTCCGCCCTGCTGCGCCTGGGCAGCGCCTATCGTTTTGCCGCGATCACGCTGACCATCGTCCTGCTGATCACGCACGGACGCCCACCCTGGGTCGTCGCCAGTCACCGCTTCGTCGAAGTGTCGCTGGGAATCGCGGTGGCGCTGTTAGTCACGCTGGCATGGCGCCTGCCGCCGCCAAGGTAGATCAAACTCTCCAGCCTTGTCTGCAGTGTCATCCCGAGCGCAGTCGAGGGACCTTGTGTTTGGTCGTCACCCACACAGAAGTGTGACATCCATCACAGACCCAACCCGCACCAAAGCGCAAGACTCAGAGCGCAAGACACAAGGTCCCTCGACTCCGCCCAGGTTCCGCTCCGCGGAACCCGTGCTCCGCTCGGGATGACAGTGGATTGGTACTTCATGCCGCGCGAACATCACTACTACGTGTACATGATGCAAAGCAGCTCCCGCCGTGCGCTCTACATCGGCATGACCAACAACCTCCACCGCCGCGTCTTCCGGCACAAGACTCAGGAATGCGAAGGGTTCACCGGCAGCTACGACGCCGTCCGCCTGGTCTATTGGGAATGTTTCGACGACGTGCACAAAACCATCGCTCGCGAAAAGCAGCTGAAGAATTGGCGGAGAGAGAAGAAGCTATGGCTGATTGCCCGCATGAATCCCAAGTTCAAGGATCTTGCAGCCGACTGGTACGAAAAACAAAATCTCAACCCACGTCGAGCCTAGAGGTCACCCGCAAACTCTGTCATCCCGAGCGCAGTCGAGGGACCTTGTGTTTTAACCAGATCGACTTCCCGGCTGCCTACATCATCCCACCTCGACCTCTGGTACATCCTCCCCGCCCCGGTCACCAGCCGCCTCCACGGACACATCTCCCTGTCCCCGCGTCGGAGGGGTCACAAATACGAGCCCTACCTGGAAGCCTGGCATTTGCTGCTTTAAATCTCCTCAACCCTGTCATCCCGACCGAAGCGAAGCGCAGCAAGCGAAGTGGAGGGACCTTGCGTTTCACAGATCGCAGACTCCACAGAAACCCACTTGGCTAGGCCCGTTCCAACTTCGTAAACACCCCCTTGCGTTCCGGCGCATTCATCTGGTATAAACAATTCACCGAGAGCAGTGTGTG
>CAVWVN010000008.1:0-537369 GCA_963758435.1 Terriglobia bacterium
GCGGAGGCTAAAAGTACAGCGCACACAACAACAAAGGTAGCGGTGTCCGTGGGAGCGACACCAAACAGCAAACTGGCAATCAGCCGCGCCGTGACCAATCCACCGGCGGTACCGAGCGCGATTCCGATGACCGCCAGTTTCAGACCACCGCTGACAACCATCCTCAGCAGGTCGCCGCGCTGCGCGCCCAGAGCCATGCGCAAGCCAAGTTCGCGCGAGCGCTGCGCCACGCTGTATGCCAGCACGCCATAGAGTCCCAATGTCGCAAGCAGGAGCGCCAGAGCGGAAAATCCGCCAATCACGTATGCGGGATAAGCCCGCAGCATCATGGTGGGTGAGGTCGAAATGATTTGCGACATGCTGCTCACTTCGAACAGGGGAGCCTGAGGTTCGAGCTCATGGACGGCCCGCGTCACCGCGCTGACCAGGGAAGCCGGCTCTTTCTTGGTGCGGATCACCAGGCTGAAATATGGGTTCGGGCTCTGTTCGAAGCAGTCGTACACGATCGGTGTCGGCGGAGCATCCAGGCTGCGGATATTTTCATTGCCCACCACGCCAACGATCTGGACATAATTGGGCTCATTCGTATAGGTAAAGTTGATGCGCTTGCCAATCGGGTCCTGATGGGGAAAAACCATGTCTGCCATGGCCTGGTTGACGATCACCACATGAGTCGATCTGTCATGGTCCTGCGAATCGAAGAACCGCCCGGCGCGCAAGGGAATACCCATCACGGAGAAGTAGTTTTGTGAGACCGTGGGAGTATTGGCTTCGTATTCCCGGCCGCCGCTCTTCTTGGGGTGTCCCTCCAGGTCGAAACGGGAGGTATTGCCGTTGCCGGACATGGGCACAGTCGTAACCGCTGCCACTTCCTGAATTCCTGGAAGGCTCCTGATTCTGCTCAGTAGTTGTTGCTGAAAAGCCAGCTGTTTGGGAGCATCGGAATATTTGTCTGCCGGCAGCCCCACCACGCCGGTCAGCAGATTGCGAGGGTTGAAACCGGGGTCGGTCCCCAGCACCCGGTGCAGACTCTTGAGCATCAGCCCCGCCCCTACCAGCAGCACTACCGCCAACGCCATTTCCGAAATCACCAACACGCTGCGCAGACGGTGGGTGGAGCCGACTGAACCGCGGCCGGCTTCCTGAAGGTCCTGTTGCAGGTTGGGATTGAACGTCTGAAGCAGCGGGGCCAATCCAAACAGAATTCCCGTGAGCAGAGAAACTCCGAGCGCGAACCAGAGTACTTTCGCATTCACCGTCAATCCCTGAAGTTGGGGCGTAGCCAGCAGAATGTCTCGCGGAAACAATGAGATGACCGCCGGGACGGCCCAGTAGGCAGTGAGAAGCCCCGCGCCACCGCCAATGAACGCCAGCAAAATGCTTTCCGTCAGCAACTGCCGGGCAATGCGAATCGCCCGCGCGCCCAGCGCCAAGCGAATAGAAACTTCTTTTCGACGGGGCAGGGACCGCGCCAGGAGCAACCCCGCGACATTTGCGCAAGTGATGAGCAGCACGAATCCGACTACGGCCATCAATACGACCAGCACTGGCTGTATCTGGCCGACAATCTGCTGCCGCAGGTCAACCAAATCTGTACTCACGCCGGCATTCGAATCCGGATACTGCATGGCCAATCGCCGGGAAATGGTCTGTATCTCAGCTTGCGCCTGCTCCAGACTCACGCCCGGCTTGAGACGGGCCACGGGATGCAACCAGTAGCCGTTTCGCCGCAAGAAAAATCCGGATACCCGGGGAGACATCCACAATTCTGCTGCCTGCGTGGGGGCAAAAACAAAGTTCTTTGGAAGCACTCCCACCACAGTGGCCAGTTCGCCATCCAGCACCAGCGGCCTACCGACTACGCCGGGGTTGCCGCCAAAACGCCGCCGCCAGGCGCCGTAGCTCAGCATGACTGGAAAATTCTTCTGCAGGTCATCTTCACCGGCCGCGAACGTCCGCCCCAGAATGGGCTGAACCCCCAAGGTTTCAAAGAAGCCGGTAGTTGCCACGGCCACCTGAAGCTGTTCAGCACGCTCCTTGCCCCTTAGAGTCACGCTGTTCTTCGAATATCCGCCCATTTGCGAGAAGACGTTGTTCTCCCGTTTCACATCCAGATAATCGGGATAGGAGAACTCAAACTGCTGGAACGGACCCTCGGTACGCTTTTCCCACATCTGTACCAACTGTTCGGGCTTCTCGTAAGCCAGCGGCCGCAACAGGATGGCGTCGAACACCGTAAACACTGCCGTGGTGGCGCCGATTCCCATGGTCAACATGATGAGGATGATCACGGTCAGACCGGGACTCTTCCGCAATATGCGTAATCCATAGGTAAGATCCTGGAACAAAGTTCGCATAGTTCTCCTTACTCGTATCTCAGCGCTACCATGGGGTCGACCTTGGCGGCGCGGCGTGCGGGAATGTAGCTGGCCAGCAGTGCCACAGCCAGAAGCAAGAGCACGGCCTCGATCAGTGTGGCTGGGTCGTTTGGCTTGATTCCAAACAGCAACGCGCCGATCCATCGAGCGGCAGCGAAAGAACAGAGAGTGCCTGCGATAGCACCAGCGGAGATCCAGACCAGCGTCTGGAACACCATGGCTCGGGTGACAGTAGTCGGGTCGGCACCCAGCGCCAGACGAATAGCAATCTCGCGAGTGCGCTGGCTCACCAGCAAGGAAACCAGGCCGAAGATGCCCACCGCCGCCAGAAGCAGGCCAATCGCGGCAAACAGCGAAAGCAGCGCAGCTGTAAATCGAGGACGCTCCGCCAATCGGTACACAGTCTGATCGAGGGTGCTTGACTGCACGGGCAGAGTCGGGTCAAGCGCGGCGACGGAGTCTCGTATTTCTTTGGCTACAGCCCGGGGATCAATTGCACTGCGCACAACCATGCTGACGTGTTGAGAATCCGGATAATTGAAGATGCGGTCGTAGGCGCTGTGGCCGCGAACTAGGTAATACTCTGGACCGACATGTCCACCCAGCCCCTGGTTCTGTGTGTTGGCGGTTACGCCCACTATTCTGAACGTGGTCGCGGCGCGCGTTTCTTCAGAACGAAAGTGGATGGTCTTGCCCACCGGATCCAGCCCCGGAAATAGGCGTTGAGCCAGGGCTGCATTCAGGACCATGGCACCGGGCGTTGCCGTGCGGTCTTGTTCTTCAAAGGCCCGTCCACTCAGCAGTGGGATACCCAACACGGAGAAGTACTCCGGGGTCACAGATCTCCAACCCACGATCCCGCCAATGCCCTGGTCCGGGCTGACAGGGGGCCGGCTCTCCGCTTCCAATGCAACCAACGGCATCGTACGCACCGGCGTTTCGGGAGGAAGCGAGTCACTGAGGGCCACCGCGGCGACGCCGGGCATCTGATGGAGTTTCTGTTCCAGTTGCTCAAAAAATGCGAGGCGCTGTGCCGGTTGAGCATATTTTTGCTGCCCGAGCGTGATCGCCGCCGTAATAATGTTTTGCGTATTCATCCCCAACGGCTGGATCTCGAGGTTGCGCAAAGTCCGTAGGAACAGCAGAGCACCCGTAACCAGAATGAGGGTCATCCAGACCTGAGCCGCCATCAGAGCTTTTCGCAGGTTGCTTCGACGGGTGCCGGCAACAGTCATGGCTACCAGAGCTTCCGGACGCGGTCGCTCCAAGGCGGGGAGAGTGCCAAACACAACTCCGGCGGCGCTTGACGACAGCAGCGCGAAGATCAGCGCCCTGATGTTTACAGCCGCCTCCGGCAACCGTGGTATTCCTGCCGGTGCAAGAGCGACGAAGCCATGAACAATCACGTAGGCGAGACCGCAACCGATTGTGCCTCCAACCAGTGCTAGCAGCATGCTTTCTGTAAGTCGTTGCTGAAACAGCCGAATCCGCTGGGCGCCAAGGGCGGACCGGACGGCGAGCTCATGTAGCTGTCCCGTGCCTCGGGCAAATACGAGGTTGGCCACGTTGGCGCAGGCGATTAGAAGCACGGCAAGGGCGGAAATCAACAGGAACCAGGCGGCGCGGCGGAAATCATGAATCTGCAAATCGCGTATGGAGCGGACCTGAAGCCGCAGTTCTTTCCGAAACGGCGGCGGCGCAGATTCCACAAAGCTCCGGAACAACGGCTGTAACTGCGCTGCCGCCGACTCGATGCTTACGCCCGGTTTCAGGCGTCCAAATACGCGCACCGTCGGCCCCATCAAGTTGCGCTGCACAATGGATTCATCGAGAGCCTCAGGCATGATCAGTCCCGTGCGAGCCAGCGTCGGAAATTCAAAGTCGCGCGGCAACACGCCCAAAAGCCGTGTCGGTCGTCCATCAAGTGAGATCGTGCGATCGACAATGTTGCGATCGCCTCCAAAGCGGCTTTGCCAAAGCCCATAGGAGAGCAATGCCACCCGGGGCGAATCGGGGCGATCCTCTTCCGGCGTGAAGTTCCGTCCCAGGATAGGTCGCACACCGAATGTAGGCAGGAAGGTCGATGCTACCGCCGCGCAGGTTGACCGCACTGGGCGGTCATCGGTGAGATCGCAATCGTTGACGCCGGTGGACGAAGTGAAGCTTGCGAACGGAGTTTGATCGCGCCGCCACGCCAGGTAGTTGGCGGCAAAGAGAAACTCACCCTCAATAATTGGAGCGATGACTCCAACGGAGACCAACTGGTCGGCCTGGGGATAGCGCAAGCTACGGAAAAGTGCGCCATCAACCAAACTGAACATGGCGGTAGTGGCGCCGATCCCTAAAGACAATGTGATCACGGCCACCGACGTGAAGCCGGGGTTGTTACGCAGTTGGCGCATAGCGTAACGAATGTCCTGGAGCAGGCCGGTCATGCTGTCATCTCCACTTCTTACTCGTACCGCAATGCCACCATGGGATCTACCTTGGCAGCACGCCGTGCGGGAATGTAGCTGGCCGCGATCGCCACAAGGCTCAGCAACACTACTACTGCAGCAAACGTCGCCGGGTCAGTGGGCTGTATGCCGTAGAGCAACCCCGCCATCAGGCGGCTCAAGGTCAAAGCTCCGGCCAATCCCACAGCGACTCCAGCCAGCGCCTGCATGATTCCCTGGAACACAACCATTCGCAGTACGTCTCGTCCCTGCGCTCCCAGCGCCATGCGGACGCCGATCTCGTGAGTCCGTCGCGAAACCGAATAGCTCATGACGCCGTAGATACCCACCCCCGCCAGGACCAGCGCCACCGTGGCAAACGCGCCCAGCAAGATCAGGTAAAAGCGGGACTGGCCGTTGGCTTCAGCGACCACGTGGTCCATGGTCTGGATCTCAGAGAGTGGAATGTTCTGGTCGAGCGAGTGAATCGCTGCGCGGATGGCCGGCGCCAAGGCGGCAGGGTCACCGCTCGCCCGCACCACCAGGGTCAAGTAGGCAAACGGCGGCGTTGGCATGTCGAGATAGGCGCGGTTCTGCAGATACGGCAGAAATACTTCCTCTTCGGGCGGACTTATCCAGTTACTGCGGGCGGTGTTTTTGGTCACGCCCACCACGGTGAGCCACGAGGGGTTCTTGGCCGGATTATCAAAGGTAATTCTCTTGCCGATCGCATCTTCGCCGGGCCAGTAGCGGCGAGCGAGATAGTCGTTGATCACCACTACGCCCGGCGCACGCAAATTGTCGGCATCGGTAACGTCGCGGCCATGCAGGATCGGAATTCTCATCGTCCGAAAGTAGCCGGGAAGAACCGCTCGGTAGGTGGCAATCAGGTCCTTCCCTGGAGGCTCCGGCGGCCGGCCCTCGACGTGAAACGGGAAGCCCCATTCGTCGCCTGCGAGCGGCAGATGATTGATGCCACTGGCGGATTGGACCCCGGGCACGGCACGGACTTTCTGCAGCACTTCCTGGTAAAAATTTCCGGTGTGGCCGGCGGCCGCTTGCTCCGTACCCGCGACGCCGACCACCAGCGACAGCACGTCGTGGGGATCAAAGCCTGGGTCCACATGCTGCAGCGCAAGAAAGGTGCGGACCATCAGCCCCGCGCCAGCCAGCAACACTACTGCCAAGGCAAATTCGGAACCCACCAGCAGACCGCGCAGACGGTTTCGGCGCAGTCCTTCGCTGGACCCGCGCTTCCCTTCCTTCAGAGCATCGCTGAGGTTGACTGCCGTGGCTCTCCAGGCCGGGGCCAGGCCGAATGCCAGGCCTGTAAGTAGAGAGATAGCGAGTGCAAACAGCAGCACGAGTCCGTCCACCCCGACAGCTTCCACTCTCGGTATGGCGGCCGGACTGATCGCCAGCAGACCGCGAACGCACCATACTGCCAGCAGCAAACCGGCGCTGCCACCCAAAAAGGCGAGCGTCAGGCTTTCGGTCAGAAGCTGGCGGAACACATCCCAGCGTCCAGCTCCGAGAGCGGTGCGCAACGCAATCTCCTCGCGCCGGGCGGCCGCTCGCGCCAGCAGCATGTGGCTGACGTTGGCGCACGCGATCAGCAGCACGAAGCCCACGGCTCCGAGCAAAACGAGAAGCGCACGACGAATGTTGCCCACCACTTTCTCGCGCAGCGAAACCACCTGCATGTCCTGGTTGGTGCCGGGAAACTCGCGCTCCAGGCGATGGGTAATGCCCGCCATCTCTGCCTGCGCCTGCGCCAGAGTCACACTCGATTTCAGCCGCGCAAATACGCGAAGCGAAGCGCCACCGCGATCCGTGAGCCGGGGACCCAGCGCCAACGGCGCCCAAAGTTGTGCCTTCGTCGCCCAGAAGGGCGCGAACTTAAAGTCGCGCGGCATCACCCCGACCACGGTGTACTTTTCACCACTGAGCGCCACGGACCGACCGATGATCTCGGGATTGCCGGCAAAATGGCTCTGCCACAGGGAGTAGCTCAACACCACTTCATGCTCTTTGCCCGCGTCTTGTTCTTCAGGCAGGAACATGCGTCCCAACAAGGGTTGCACTCCCAGCATTGGAAAAATATCTGGACTAATGTGCAACGCCCACAATTTCTCGGGATTATCGGTGCCGGTCAGATTCGGGGTCCAGTACTCCGCCGCCCCCATCTGCGCGAAGGAGCGACTCTGGCTGCGCCAGTCGATGAAGTTGGCTGGAGACACGGGATTGCGACCCTGGTTGAGAATGACCACCAGCCGGCTGTCATCCTTATAGGGAAGCGGCCGTAGCAGAACAGCATTGACTACGCTGAAAATGGCCGTGTTCGCCCCGATCCCCAGCGCGAGCGTGATGACCGCGACCGCGGTAAATCCAGGGCTCTTGCGCAGCGCGCGCATGGTGTAGCGCAGGTTCTGTAGAAGGCTTTTCATAATTCTCACTCGTAGCGCAGCGCCACCATGGGATCGACTCTGGCCGCGCGGCGTGCGGGGACATACGCCGCAAGCAGTGCAACCGCAATCATCGCCACAGCTCCGCAGGCAATCGATGCAACACTTCTGATCTCCAGGTCTGGGACCAGGCTTTCGGCAAGCCTTTCGCTCCAGAACGCGATCGGCGCACCTACCGCCAAACCGGCACAAACCATGGTCAGCGCGTCCCCCAATACCACCCAGGTCGCATTGCTTCGAGTTGCACCCAGTGCCATGCGAACGCCGATTTCGTTGGTGCGACGCGCCACCGTGTATGCCAGCAGTCCATAAAGGCCGATGGCCGCCAGCAGTGCCCCCAGCACGCTGAACCACAAGGACAGCGTGGCCATGAGCCGCTCCGGAACGATGGAGGCATCCACCTGATCCGTGAGCGTGGTGACACTCTCTACGGAAATTGTCTTTAGGAATTCGCTTACTGCTCGCCTGACTTCAGGAACCACGGCGCCCGGATCAACACTAGTACGCAACGCAAATCGTGAATCTACGGAGCGCTCCTGGAAGGTGTTGAGATAGATGGTGCGATAGGTGGCTTCACGCATTTCCATGTACTTCGCATCGCCGGCCACCCCCACAATCTCGTATGGCTGGCGGTCACCGTCGAAGGCGACATGCCTTCCGATAGGATCGGCGTTACCGAAATAGTAGCGGGCCATGGTCTGGTTAATGATGGCCACGCGCGGCCCACCCTTGTCATTGAAGCTGAAGTCACGCCCCATGAGCAACGGTGTGCCGAGGGTAGCGAAGTATCTCGGCGCAACCCAGCTTTCCATGACGTTGCGGATTTCTCCCGGCTTGGATTGATAGCTCTCCACCGTGACGCCGCGATTCGCGCCTGCTCCCGAGATCGGAGAAGGGGCGCAGATGGTGGCCGAGCGCACACCCGGAATCGCTTCCAGTCGCCCCAACAACTGCTGATACGCGAGCGACAGGCGTTGATCGTCATATCCGCTGCGGTCGGGATCGAGCGTCACCAGCAGAACGTGGTCGGGGTGGAAGCCCAAATCGAGATGGCGGAGATTCAACAAGTGCTGAACAAACACACCGGCGGCGCTCAAAAGCACAACTGACAAAGCCACCTGGGCCACCACCAGACCCTTTCCAAACAATCGGCCGGGCTTGTTCTCACCAGTACTTCCCAGTTGCCGTACAGAGGATGCCGGGGCAGTCCGCATGGCGCGAAGAGCGGGAACCAATCCAGACAGCAGGATGGTCAACAAACTGATCGCGCCTGTGAAGAGCAGTACATTCGTATCGATCCGGGCATAGAACTCGAGAGGCGGCCCCGGCCGTCGTTCGGCAACGATGATTTTCGCTAACACTCCGGCGCCGAAATATGCCACGTAAACGCCGAGCAGACTGCCGAGTGCAGAAAGCAATACAGACTCGGTCACCACCTGGCACGCCAAGCGGAAGTGACCGGCTCCCAAGGAGAGGCGCAGCGCCATTTCGTGTTCCCGCGCCGCCCCCCGCGCCAGCAACAAACTGGCCAGATTGGTGCAAGCGAGCAGCAGCAGCAAGCCCACAACAGCCTGGAGCAGCAGCAGTGGCTTGGCCCATTCCTCCCGCAGCTTCGAGAGGCCGGCGCCCGCCGGCTCCATTTCGAGCTTCATCTTGCGAATAAAAGGATTGTTGGTGGCCTTGGCCTGCTCGTCGAGGGTTGACTCGTATAGCACCGCGATTTCTGCCTGGGCCTGATTGATGGAAACGCCAGGCTTCAACCGGCCTACCAGCCACAACGACCACGACCCGAGATCCGAATGAGCGATGGTGGACTGCATGGCCAGCGGCAGCCACACATCCTGACCGGATTCCGCCTGCAGTCCGGAAAACCTGCGCGGCGCGACTCCGACGACCGTTACCGGGACGTCCTCCACAATGATCTTCTTGCCCAGAATTGCCGGGTCGAGATTGAACCTGCTTTTCCAGTAGGACCAACTCACCACAGCTATAGCGGAAGGATCGCCGGTGCGGTCATCCTCTGAACCGATCAGTCTGCCGATCGCAGGTTGCATACCAAGGACCGGGAAAAAGTTTCCGTCCACATATGCGCCTTGCAGCGTTTGGGGTTCCAAACCTTCGCCGCGCACGTGGAAGGGTTGATAAGCAGCGGCGACCAGTCCCGAGAACACATGATTGTGGTCGCGCATGAGCTGGTAGGCCTGGGGAGAGAAGCCGTTCAGATGAGGCTCACCCGGATACCTGTGCAGGATTTCGACCAACTGGCCTGGCTCCCGCACCGGCAGCATGTGCAGCATGAGAGAATTGACCAGGCTGAAGATCGCCGTGTTGGCGCCGATTCCCACTGCCAGCGTCAGCACCGCGACCGTAGTGAACCCAAGGTTCTTCCGGAGTTGCCGGAGGGCATACCGGACGTCCTGGAACACTCCGCTCATGCATGCACGTCCGCCATCAATTTCTTCAATTCTTCTTCCGCCACAACCTTGCCGTCGAACAAATGCACTTCGCGTTCGGCATGCTTGGCAAACCGCGGATCGTGCGTAACCATGCAGATGGTCGCACCCTCGCGGTGCAGGTTCTGCAGCAGTTCCATCACGGCTTCGCCGTTGCGGGAGTCCAGATTTCCGGTGGGCTCGTCAGCCAGCAGAATGGAAGGCTTTCCGCCCAGTGCGCGTGCCACGGCCACGCGTTGCTGCTGGCCGCCGGAGAGTTGCGAGGGATAGTGCCGCACGCGGTGGGCCATGCCCACGCGCTCCAGGGCCTCCATCACGCGCTTCTTGCGTTCGACGGCAGGCATCTTCTGCCGGTAGGTCAGTGGCAGTTCGACATTTTCATAGACCGTGAGATCGCCAATGAGATTGAAACTCTGGAAGATGAACCCAATCTCCTGGTTGCGGATGCGCGAGCGCTCCGCGAAGCCGAGGTTTTCGACCGGCTGGCTGTTCAGCTGGTAGCGCCCGCCGGTCGGCGTATCGAGCAGGCCGATGATCGAGAGCAGCGTAGACTTGCCGCATCCCGAAGGACCCGACATCGCGACGTACTCTCCCTTGCGGATCGACAGGTGCACGCCGGATAGCGCGTGGGTTTCGACTTCGTCGGTGTAGAACACTTTGGTGAGATCTTCAATCTGGATCAGCGCTTGTCCTGCTTCAGTCATGGCGGCTGCCTCAATTCGGTTGGTTAGTCGAGTTGGTTTCTGTCGAACCTGTCTTAGTCGAGTCTGATACGGTCGGTATTGTCCGATCGCGACATGTCGGAAAGAATTACCGTGTCGCCTTCGTGCAACCCTTCAATAATCTGAATTGAATTTACCGACGCGCGCCCCACCTTGACTGGAACGCGTACCGCGCCCTTGCCGTCCGGATCCAGCTTGAACAGGCTGATGGTGCTGTTCTCCTGCCCAAAAGCCGGGCGCCCGACGTAGAGCACGTTCTCCAACCGCTCCAGGTCGATGGTGCCGTCAACACTCAGATCGGGCCGCGCTCCCTTGGGAAGTTCGCCGGTGAGCTGCACGTCAACCGTGACCGTACCGTTCTGCACCGCAGGATCGACCCGCATCACGGTCCCCGCAACCGTGCCGTTGTGGGTATCGACCATTGACGGCTGACCAATCTGGATGTCTCGCGCCTGGGTCTCGGCAATCTTCAATTCTGCAATCAGGTGGTTGGGCTGGACCACCTTGGCCAGCATCGCTCCCGGCAAAACGTGTTGGCCCACCTGCAACGGCAGATCGACCAGCACGCCATCAATGCCGGCGCGAACCTTGAGCGCGTCCAGTTGCTTCTGCTTCAGTTCCGCCAGGGCACGCATCTGGTCCACTTTGGCCTGCTGCTCCGCCATCTGCGATTCAATCGCCTTCTGGTTGATGTCCAGCCGCTCGTCTTCAATATTGTTTCGCGTGGTCAGTTCGTCGGCCTTGCCCTTCGACGCCTTGTACGCGAGGCCTGAAATCACGCCGAGATCGTAAAGCGCTTTGTCAGTCTCCGACTGCAGCTTGGCCTGGCTATAGTCCGCGGTTACCGTGGCGGCGCCGGCCTTCTGGTTCATGAGATCACTCTGCAGCTTGACCCGCAGACTCTGGTATTCAGCCTCCGCAGCTTTCAACTGAAGCCTGGCGTCGAGCGCGGCCTGCTCGACTTGCGGATTGCTCATCTCGAGCAGAATGCTGTCAGCCTTCACCTGAGAGCCCGGCAGCATGCGAATGCGGACAACCGTGGCTTCCGTCTCCGCTGGTATTTGACGGGTGAACTCCTGGCTGGGGATCAGGGAGCCTAGTCCTCTGACCTGACGCAGCATGGGGCCGCGCTTGACGGAGTCGGTCCACACCGTGCTGCGTTCCACTTCCTGGGCCGCCGGCTTCAGCCGGGAAACGCCGATGGTGACAGCCCCAAGAAGTACGATGCCGACCACCACCCCGACAATCTGCCGGCGTCGCTTCTGGCGCTTGATGTCTGGACGTGCGATATCCATCATTGTCCCTGTATCTCCATTCGCAACTATCGATCCATTCGCGGGGAGGCCGTAACTGCATGCTTCCACAACGAGATATCGTCAAATTGGCCTCAACAGATGGCTCCGGTTTGTTCGGAAGCGAACTTCACTGTCCATTTGCGAACACCACATGCACTCAGCCTTCGCCATGTCCCAGCGCAATTCCTTGAAAAACTGAGAACCGGGAACTCATATCTGATAACTGGGCAGCCCGACAAACCTCGCCCAAGGCAAATAGTTCAACATTCTGTTCCCGCGCGGGAGTGGAGCAGATGCAAGCAGCCCGGAAGATCAAGCCAGCCTGAGGGATTTCAGTTCCGACGCTTTTGTCCCGCCGAACTGTTCACTCTGTCCGCAGCGCGCGAATCGGCTCCAGGGCCGCTGCCTTGCGTGCGGGCAGCACCGTCGCCGCCAGCGCAGCCAGGGTCAGTACGAGTGTCGTCACCAAAAGAATGTCCGGAGCGTAAGGCTTCACTCCAAACAATTGCGCCGTCATTGCGTATCCCGCCAGAATGGTTGCCGGAATGCCGATCGCCAGCCCGACTCCAATCTGTATAAACGCGCCCTTTAGCACCAGCCTGAGAACATTCAGCCGATCGGCTCCGAGCGCCATGCGGATTCCGATTTCACTAGTGCGCCGTTCGACCGAGTAGGCGGTCACACCGTAGAGTCCGACCGAGGCCAGTGCCAGCGCCAGCAGGCCAAACAATGATGTCAGCTTCGCCAGCATCTGGTTCTGCGCAAAGTTGCCATCCACTTGAGCAGCGAAGCTGATGAAATCGATCACCGGGAGGTCGGGATTCACCTGAGCGAACGCGCGCCGGACTTGCGGTTCCAGTCCCGGCACGGGGCCCTGCACTTGCAGCACTGCGGTGTTCAGAAAGTGGTTACTATCTTCGAAAGCCTTAAAGCGCGGGTCATCGTACAGCACGTTCTGGGTCTCGGGCAGGAAGAACATGGGAGGAATCTTGTGGGTTGCGTCCCGGTATTGCGTATCCTCGGTGACGCCGACGATTTCAAAGCTTCCAGCGTACTTCTGGTCCAGATCGCCGAAGTGTTTTCCGATCGGGTCTTCATCTTTGAAGAAATGCCTGGCAAAGGTCTCATTAACGACGGCTATTTTCCGGCTAGAGGCGGTGTCCTGCTCGGTGATGGTGCGGCCTTTCACTATTTTGGTTCCAATGCTCTCAAAGTAGCCATCGGTGACCCTGAGCCAGGAGGTCTGATTCTGACTGCTGCCCGCCGGAGGCGGCGCCTGCCCTTCGATGTAAATGGTCTCACCCCAATTATTCCCTTCCATCGGAGTGTAGAGGCCAAAGCTCACGCGGTTCACGCCCGGAATTGCCGCCAGATTCTCACGGAGTTGTCGATAAAGCGCAGGCAATCGCTCCTGCGTATATCCAGCCATCGATGGATCCAGATGCAGGACGTAGCGGTCCGCAACTTCGAATCCAAAATTCTGGCCCTGCATGTTGCTCAAACTTCGCGTCAGTAATCCGGCGGCGCACAGAAGGACCAGCGAGAGCGCCGCCTGGGTCACGACCAGGGTTTTTTGCGTCCAGCCCGCTCCCTGCGCCGTGGCACGGTGGGCTCCGCGCAAAGCATCGGCGGGATCGACGTGCGCCATCATCCACGCCGGCGCGACTCCAAACAGGATTCCGGTCAGAAGAGAAGCTCCGAATGTAAAAGCCAGCACCGGCAATGAAGGCATCGCGCTGATGTCTACGTGCTGGTCGTGAAATGCCAGCCGCAGAATGAGGCGCGTGCAGGCGAACGCGAATCCTACTCCCACAATTCCGCCGAGCAATGCGAGAAAGGTGCTCTCGGTCATTACTTGCGCCAACTGCCGCCACCTGGGTGCGCCCAGTGCGGTACGCACGGAAGTGTTCTGCTGGCGGCTGGCAGCCCGCACCAGCATCAGGTTCGCCACATTGGCACAAGCAATCAGCAAGACGAATCCCGACACCCACATCAGCAGGTGGAGGCCCGACTGGTACTCGTCGCGCATCATCTGCACCCCTGCTCCACCCGGAGACAGATGCACAGTTTGTTTTGGCACTAGTTCGCGCTCGCCGGCTTGCAGCTTGCTCTCGGGACCCAACAGCCACTGTCTGAGTTCCAACTGCATCTGGCTTTCAATGCTTTTAGGGTCAGCCCCGGGCGCGAGCCGCCCGATGATGTCGAGCCAATCCGACTCCCCAAATTGCAGGAGGTTGCCCGGGCCATCGATCATGGCCTCGGCATTCAGTGGAAACCAGAAAGCGGGCGAACTTTCCATGCGATCGCCGTAGAATTTCGGCGGCGCAACGCCAATCACGGTAAAGGGAAACCCGTTGAACGTGAAGCTCGTCCCAATCACCGTCGGATCCAAACCGTATTTCTGTTGCCAGGTCGCGTAGCTCATCACCACGACCGGCTCCGCTCCCTGGCGATCGTCCGCTTGCGTAAACATACGCCCGGCGTATGCGCTAATCCCAAACATCGAGAAGTAGTTTCCCGATACGAACTGGGTGCGCAACGACTCTGCCGGCTGGTTGCTCGCGTTGCGCCGAACGCCCATCAGGCTGCGCCCAGCCTGGAAGGCGGCCAGTTCGGTGAAGCCGTGCGTCCCGTCGCGGAAGGTTTTGTACTTGTCGTAGGAAAAAAGCGACCAGTTTTCCTGCAAGCCGCCGTTAACACAACAATTCTCGTTGTCGCCAATGCGGATCAGCTCGCTGGGTTTGGCTACCGGCAAAGATTTCAGCAACACGGCATGAACCAGGGTGAAGATCGCCGTCGTTGCGCCGATTCCGAGGGCAAGCGTCAACACCGCCGTGGCTGTGAAGCCGGGGGCATGGGCAAACTGCCTCATGGCATAGCGGACATCGTCTATGAATTGCATGGCGCCTCTGATCGTCTATACGGACGGGACGGGTTCATGGTTCAGAGCGACGGGCGAGGGAGCATTTTCCGCAGGCTGTGGGGGTTGGACGCCCTTAGTAGCCCTTCGTAAGCAACCTCGGGAGCGCTTTGCCATTCTGGTCACGCGTTGTCGATCTTGCCTGAACAAGCTCGTTCCTATTTCCCTCAGACTTTTGGGGACAAACTAGGAGTGTTTGCACGTGTGCCACCAATTACAGGAGACTGCATCCTGTTCAATTTTCACGGCGAGGCAGACCTTCAAGGAACGTCGGATGTCCATTCTTGGTCCGCGGTGTCCACAACCGAACAGTCTCGTCGGTTGGGTCCAAATCGATCAGCGGATCACTTCCAGACCGCTCACAATTGACTTAGACAAACGTCAAAGCATTTCTAGTATGGCGCGGGCGCCCCCGCCCGCGTGGTCTGACAATCACGGTCAACAGCCGCGGGCGGGGCGCCCGCGCCACACCAGAACTAGCCGAACTGCGCTTTGAGGTTGTCTTCGTCGGGTTCTAGTGACAACATTCAAGCGCGAGTGAACGCCATGGAAACGTTGCTTCAGGATTTGCGCCACGAGCTTCGCATGTTGCGGAAGGCGCCCGGCTTCACGGCCGTGGCCGTGATCACCATAGCGCTTGGAATCGGAGCGAACACAGCGATATTCAGCGTGGTGAACGCCGTCCTGTTCAACCCGCTGCCTCTGCACCAACCGGGCCAGATCGTGCGCTTGCAGGAACTGCATCAACGCACGACGAATGTGACCGGCGCAACATTTCGCGATGTGCGCGAGCGCAATCACGTGTTTTCTCAAGTCGCCGCGTACCGCATTTTTTCCCAAAACCTGAGCGACACGCGACAAGCCGCGCCACCGGAGCAGATCGACACGGCCTTCGTTTCACAGGACTTCCTGCCGCTGGTGGCAATGACGCCCTTCCTGGGAACAGGATTCTCTCCAGACCAGTTTCACAAGAATGCCGGGGGCGTAGTGATTCTCAGCTACGGACTCTGGCAGCATCATTTCGGGTCGGACCGCGAAATCGTCGGCAAAATGATCACCCTTCATGGAAAGCCTCACCTGGTGGCGGGTGTAATGCCGATGGGATTCTCATTTCCAGAAGCGGTCCAGGCGTGGGCGCCGCTCACCGACGACCTGGCCTTCCCACAGAACCGGCGCGCGCATTTGTTCACCGCCCTGGCGCGGGTCAAACCGGGTCTCTCGCTGGAGGCCGCGCGCTCTGATTTGCAGGCCATCGCCGCACAGGTTCAGCTGGAAAACCAGAACGTCGATCCGGGATTCACATTTCACGTCGAGCGCCTGCAGGACAATCTCGTCTCCGGGGTTCGCCCCACCCTGCTGATCCTGATGAGCGCGGTCGGCTTCGTGCTACTGATCGCGTGCGCCAACGTCGCGAACCTGCTTCTGTCGCGGGCGGTGGTGCGGCAGAAGGAAATCGCGATACGGTCGGCGTTAGGCGCGACCCGCTTTCGTCTGGCCCGGCAGTTCCTGACGGAGAGCGTGCTGCTTGGCCTTATTGGCGGAACAGCGGGGTGTCTGCTCGGCCTGTGGGCGGTGAAGATTCTGTATTCCGCGTACCCCGGCGCCATCCCTCGCCTGGCATCTCCGGCGATCAACCTGCCGGTTCTGCTGTTCGTATTTGCGGTCTCTTTGCTGGCATCGATCCTTTCGGGAAGCATTCCGGCCATGCAGCCTGCGGGGCTGAATTTGCAAGTGCAGCTGGCCGAGGGGAGCCGCACCACCGGGACGTTACGCCATCAGCGCGTTCGCTCCTCCTTAGTGATTACGGAGGTAGCGCTGGCGATGATGCTGCTCGCCGCAGCCGGCCTGCTCATCCGAAGTTTCAGTCTGTTGCAGCGGGTTGATCCTGGTTTTGACAGTTCCCATCTGGCCGTCGTGCGGCTGTCACTGCCAGACTCCCGCTACCCGGAACTCCCGGAGCGAACACAGTTTGTGAATTCGGTTCTGGAACGCCTTCATGCCTTGCCTGGAGTGCAGGCCGTTGCGGCTTCCGGTACTCTGCCCTTTGATTCGGTGCCTGACACCGACCTTGAACTCGAGGGCCACACTTACGCTCCGGGGGACGAACCCAGCGCCGAGATTTTGACCGCCAGCTCCGAGTACTTTGGGGCCATGGGAATTCGTCTGCTGGCCGGAAGAACCTTTACCCCGCAGGACACTCCGGGGCATCCGACCGCTTTGGTGATCAATCAGACCATGGCACAACGCTTTTGGCCCGGCGAAAGCGCGCTGGGAAAACGGGTGGTGATGAAAGACTGGGGTCCGCCATTGCCCGGGCAGATCGTGGGCGTCGTTTCGGATGTGAAACAGGACTCGCTCGAAACCGATACCCAGCCCGCAATTTACTACAGCTTCGCGCAGTTCTCGCAAGGTACGCTGACCACGTACCTCATCGCGCGAGGCACTTCAGACCCGCTCCGCTTCGCGCCCGCTATCCGGGACCTGATCTGGTCGATTGATCGCGATCAGCCCGTGAGCGTGCTGGCCATGGACCAAATCATCTCTGGATCACTGGAGCGCCGCCGGTTTGTACTCACTTTGCTGGGCACCTTCGCTGCCCTTGCCCTGCTTCTGGCGGTGGTGGGAATTTACGGTGTGATTGCGTATTCGGTGGGCCAGCAGACGCATGAATTCGGCATACGCATGGCGCTGGGTGCACAGCGATATCAGCTTCTGCTTATGGTCCTGCGCGAGACTGTTCGAAAGCTGGCCATCGGCCTGGCCATCGGAATCGTTGGCGCTCTGATCCTGACTCGATTGATGGGAAGCCTGCTGTTTGGGATCAGCGCGACCGATCCGCTGACATTTTCGTTGGCGGCTGCCGTCCTGCTGACGGCTGCGCTGATCGCCAGCTTTATTCCCGCGAGGCGTGCGGCCACGGTCAACCCGGTGTCGGCGCTGCGGAACGAGTAGTGTAGCGCCGGCATCTTGCCAGCTGTCGCGAGGGCATCCTGCCCTCGAAGTGGGGGCGGGACGCCCCCACAACAGCCGCCGGGACGGCGGCGCTACAAAACCGAGCGTTCCTGGCGGGGGGCGGAATTCCACCTCGAAGATTTCTACTCACAACGCAGGGCTGTCATGGGATCAACCGCCAGTGCCCGCAGGGCCGGTACCAGGCAAGCCAAGGCGGAAACTACGATCACCAACAGTGAAACTCCCAGCACCACCGACACATCGTGCACTCCGTTTTGTACCCAGCGTGTGATCAGGCTGCCCAGCCCGAAGCTGAGCGCCAACCCCGCGGCAAGACCAATTCCCACACTCGCCACCGCCGACCACATTACGATCCGCAGCACATCCGCTCGCTGCGCGCCCAAGGCCATGCGGATGCCAAACTCGCTCGTGCGCTGCACTACGCTGTAGGAGACGACACTGTACAGGCCAACCCCAGCCAGTACCAGGGCCAGCCCCGAAAAAGCACCAAACAGGATCGAGATAAGGCGCGAAACGGCAAATTCCGGTTCGCGCCGGATCCACCCCTCGAGGTCTTGCACATCCGAGTCTATCTGCTGATCGGCATTGACGGCGGCGATCTCCTTGCGGATGCCGTGTAACAGCGCCAGAGGTTCACCCTGGGTTCGCACCAGAATTTGTGTCCCCATAAACATGTTGACGGTGTACGGAAGATAAAGCGCCGGCAATATGGGTTTATCCAGCCCGTCGTCGAGCGCATCGCCGACCACGCCAATGATTTGCAGCCAGCCATCGCTTCCGGCTGCACCGAGCCGGTATGGCGGCTGGCTGGTCAGGCGAGGCATGCGCACCGAGTGGCTCAAGACGTCTTCGCCAGGGAAGTAACGACGGACGAACGTCTGGTTCACCACCGCAAGGGTTGCGCCACGCACAATTTCGCTCTGCTCCCACTGGCGTCCTTCCATCAGCGGGATGTGAAGGATGGTGAAATATTCCGGGCTTACAAAATTTGCCCGCGCCTCCTGCTGCTCAGCCGCGGTCTTGCCCAGGATTTCAAAGGACTGGGTCCACCCGTTGCTGGGCGGCGTGGCATTGGTCGAAATGCCCGCCGAAATCACTCCGGGCGTGGCCGCGACCCGCTCGCGAAGCTGGGTGAAATATGCCGCCCGTTCCGTCCATCCGTTGAGGGTATTTTCGTGGACCGGAATGCCGACCGACATCACATGGTGAGGATCGTAGCCGAGCGGTCTTTGTATCATGCGGGAAAATCCCTGGATGGCCGCGCCCGCGGCGGTGAGCAGTAATAAGGTGAGCGCAATCTGGCCGGCAATCAGTCCGGTGTGCATGCGCTTGCCCCGTACGCTGCCTGCCATTTTGTGGGTGCCGCCCTGGATAACGTGATTGATCTCCCGCCGCGCCGACTCAAGCGCGGGAAAGACCCCGAAAAGCACACCGGAGACAACTGCCAGGCCCACACTGAAAAGCAGCACCGGCAGATTGACGTGGAAATCGGCCTCATGCGGGAAGGAGTATTCCGGCAGCCGGGCCACGATGAATCCCAGAGCCTGATACGCCAGCACCACCCCCAGTCCCGCGCCGATCAGAGACAGCAGCAGCGACTCGGTCAGCAACTGCCGCACAATCCGAAACCGGCTTGCTCCCACCGCGGAGCGCACCGCCAGTTCGTGCTGCCGGGCCGTGCCCCGCGCCAGCAGCAGAATCGAAACATTGCCGCAACCAATCGCCAGCAGCAACGCCACGGCGCCGAACAGCAAAGTAAGCGTGCCGCGGAGGTCACGTATGTAGTATTCGCCGGTTCTGCGAACCGCCACTCGAAACTGGGGCGGGTAGTAATTTGGTCGTTCCTTATCGAACTGTTGCAGCAGCGGACGAATCTCCTGCTCGGCCGCTTCGAGGCTGGCACCCGGCTTCAGCTTCAGTCTTGACGCGTAAGTTAAATCCTGGGCCTGCGACATCTTGAGCGGCAGATAGACATCGCCATCCATCCAGGTAAAGCGGGGCGGCAGAACTCCCAGGATGGTGTAATCCTTGTGCACGAGTTGGATATTCTTGCCGACAATGCCTGGGTCACTGTTGTAGTGGCGGCGCCAGAAGTTGTAGCTGAGCACCGCCACCGGTTGCGGATCCTGCCCGTCGGGTGCATCCGAGGGCATGAAGTAGCGGCCAAGAATCGCCGGCATGCCAAAAAATTGGAACGCATTTCCGGTGAAGTACACCGCGTACAGGTTTTCCGGGATATCGTTCCCGGTGATGACCAGGTCCCACCGGTTCATGGCGATCACGTCTTCCACCGTGCCTACCTGACGGAGTTGGCGAATCTGGGGACCGGTGAAGCCCGCCTCGCCTTCGTCGCCGGATTTGCTAATGGTGTCGATCTGGCAGGCCCGGTCGAAGCCGGCATAGGGCCAGGCGTTGAGCACCGCGCTGTAGATGACGCTGAAGACCGAGACCGTGGCGCCAATTCCCAGCGCCAGCGATAGGATTGCGGTGAGGGAGAAGCCCGGAGTCCTCGCCATCTGCCGAAATGCGAAGCGCAAGTCTTGTAACAGACTCTGCATGTGAACCTCGCTTGAGGAAGAGACACGCCAGCCGCTTTGGTTCATCAAGCAATTCGGATTCCACCGTCC
The DNA here is from genome assembly GCA_963758435.1 of Terriglobia bacterium. Lineage (GTDB taxonomy): Bacteria > Acidobacteriota > Terriglobia > Terriglobales > Acidobacteriaceae > JAIQFF01. The sequence goes on from CAVWVN010000008.1 coordinate 20,269, forward strand.
TGATTCGTTAACTTGCTCATTCCCTGTGATGTCCGTTTTAGGTGCAGGGGGCAGACTGTCCGATTCTTATAACGTCTGTTCGGAAATGGACAAAGGGATTCGCCGGACCCGGTCAGTGTCCTGCCGCGGGATCACCCGTAGGCGGCGGGGCGTGATCCACACCAGCGGGAGGTGCAAGCAACTCCGTAAGGACCGGTTTCAGTGCATCGGCCCAGACTTGGTATGCCTTCACGGTTGGATGGAGCTTATCTTTCGCGTTCATCATCCCATCGAACAGCCTGCCATCGCCGTCGGCCAGTTTGTCATTAATATTCAGGTATCGAATCTTTTGGCCATCTGCGAACTCCGACAGACTGCGGTTGATGCTGTCGATGAGAGGAATGAACGCCATATTGTCGTTCCTCGGGAAGATTCCCATCACTATGATGGTCGCCGCGGGCGCCTTTTGCTGAATCATATGCAAGATCGCCTGCAGGCCTCGCGTAATGTCGTCTGCTCGCGCGCGGGCGTCACCCGGGGCCGATAAATCGCCGACGTTGTTTGTGCCGGCGAGCAGAACGACGACCTTGGGATTGACTCCGTCCAACTCGCCGTTCTCCAAACGCCAGAGGATGTTCTGGGTTTGATCACCGCCCCATCCAAAGTCAGCCGCGTTCCAGCCGAAGAAGCTCTGCCTCCAATTGGCGAGCAGATCTGGATAGTCGGTGGCACCCCACCTTCTTGTGATCGAGTCGCCCTCGAAGTACACATCGATACCGGATTGCTTGGCCTTCGCCAGCAACTGGGAATGCGCAACCAGAGAGTTCGCGTCGCTCCGGAACAGCGGCTGATCGGCCGGGAGTTCCCACGCGGTCGGTTGATAGCGGAAGAATTTGTCTGCCCAGGGAATGAAGTACTTCCAGTTCTGGGCATCGGTGTGGCCGCCATCATGCTGCCGCCATGCGAGTTCGCCATCGAGAAGCCCCGTATTCACTGGCGGCATCTTCGCGTTGTGATAGTCCTCATTCACCCCCAGGTCATGCACACCCAGTAACTGGAAGACAGGGCCTGCGGCCACGGTCGCCATGAAGCTACCCTGCTGGTCCAGCCACTTTGAGTCCCCCATTTCCGGGACTCCATAGCTGATAAATGTCAGCCGGGGCGCGCACAGCGCAATCAGTTCGTTCGAATCCACCGGCAAGTTGCTGGCATTTTTGCTTCCGAATGAGGCCTGGTCTGCGCCGTACTTCAGAAAATTACCTGCCATCCAGTGATACTCACCAGACCCTGTGAGGTTTTCCACCACTTCTCCGAAATTGCGCCGGTGCGGTTTGGTGCCGCCTTCCCCGGAGGAACCTACCAGCACGACAGCGAAGCGGGTATCGAACGCCATGGTTACGAGCGCGGCCTTTCCATAACGAGAGACGCCTTCGATGCCGATGTGCTTCGCGTCCACGTTCTTGTCTGTCTCCAGATAGTCGAGGCCGCGCGAGGCACCCCAGGCCCAGGCTCGCAACGCACCCCAGTCCTCCGGATTTCGAGGCTGACCTTTGTTGGTAAGGCCGATGATCCCCTTCGTCAGACCTGCGCCGTTGTCCGCTTGTATGCTGCCGGTGTCGAGCAGGACATAACCCCACCCGCCGGCAATGAGTTGTTCGGTTGCGGGCGGGTCACTCCCTATCATTTTTTGGAATTCCGGGTGGCTTGCCATGATCTGGCGGAAGGCGGCGCTGCTGAACATGATCATGACGGGCACCGGACCCTTCGCGTCCCGAGGCGTGACCAGCGTCATCTCGATATCTACATTGATGGACGGGTACGCGGAGTTGTCCACATGCCCAACCAACTGCTTCTCAACGACAGGGAAAACACCAGCCTTCGAATCGCGCGTTTCCTTCACGATCCAGGTCACCTTAGGCACATTGGGCGGAATGCGGCCAAGCACTTCGCGCTCGAAGTCTTCGATAATCTCCGGGCGTCGCTGATTCCACCACTGTTCCGGTGACGTCACCTTTTGCCCGCTTTCCAATCTGAGTGCATCGGGCAGATCGCCATAAGGATTGGCCTTTCCCTCATCGTAATTGGCGTGATTGGGGTCTTTTTCATTCCCACTTGGCCCAGCCCGGAGAGTCTTGATTCCCAGCTGGTCCATCATGTTTTGATGGTCCTGCTCTGCGGTCCGATTGGTCGGCGGCGATTGCTGTCCTGTGGCCATCTGACAAACGAGGACAGTTAAAGCGGCGAACGCGCCGACCTTCGACAGTGCCTGCTTCGAGTGTGTGCAAACCATTATGTTTGACTTCTCAACCAAGGCCAGGCCCACCTGCGAAGTGCTATGCGTGGCAGTTTCCAGCAAGTCGAAATAGCAGTAACAAAGACCCAGGTCCACGGCCCGGTCGCGCACGTGCGAGACATGGTCCTGCATGCAGGGGCCGGCCTGCCCTCCGCAGCAATCGTCCACTGAAGGCCTGGAACACATCCGTCGCCCGGCTCTTGAAGAAGAAACTTTCGCTCTGGCGCAAGCGAAGCAGGTCCACACCAGCTTGAAAAGATCCCTGGAAACCCTCGGGAACCCGCATAAACACTGATAGAAATGGTAGCACGACTGGACTCGAACCAGCGACGTCTACCGTGTGAACGCGACTTGGGGATCACTGCACAGATAAATCGCGCCAGTAGGCGTCGCCTGCTTCGTGGTGTGGAACTAGAACACGCTGGTAGAGTCGCAAAACGACCCTCTGGTTCCTATAGTCAGACAGATCGATAGTGATATCTTCCCAATGCCGTAAATGAGATCGGTACGACTCGTACAGGCCATCAATGAGTTTGTCGAAAACCTTTTTGTCATTAACATAGACCTGCAGTTGCCACGCTCGTCCCACGTCAACCCCAGCCTTGAACGCCAACGACGGAACTGACCCCAAGCTCACGGTTCGTCTCAGGACTGTTCCGCGAACTTCATCCCGAGGATAGGTGGCGAGCACCTGGCCGTCCAGGTAGGTGATTCCTCGGATTCCCGGCATGCCGCCCCCGGCACCTCCGAACCCGGCCCGTTCCATGGTCCAGTCCGGGTTCCAGTACTGCATGAGGTCCGCCAGTTCGAATAGCTCTGCGGGCTGCGTGGCAGGATTCTGAACCGGAATTCGAATCGCGTCCCCTTCCGCACTCGCACCATGAGAAAGCAGCATCGCCTCGCCGATTCGTACCGCACGGCGCGCCAGATCCGAGACGCTCTCGTCTACCGGCGGCATAAGCTGCAGGGGGCCCATCTCCTTGCCCTGGATCCGGTCCTGGAGTTCAGAGATATGTTCGGGAGGCAACGCTTTCATGCCGTGCATGGCGGCCACCACGGATTCGGAGTTCGCGGAATTGCAGTCGGTATCAGCGAAATCGGCAGCGTGAACTGCGAGTTGCAGAGTCTTGCTGAAATCGCCGTCACCAAACCAGACGCTAGTGGCCACAATGCCACCATTGACTACCGCGTTATTGGTGGCGGGGTATTCGATTCCCCAGCGCTCGTCGACAGCCCGGAAGATCTGCTCAGCCGTGCGACCCGACTCTGCCATGGTGATGACCATGTCCAGGCACTGACGATAGGGGGAATCCGGGTGGATCAGACTTGCGGCCTTGCGAACGATGGAGTGGGCATCTCTTTCCACAAAAGCGAGGCTCACCATTCCGGCAACGAAGACCGCGCCATCCGTCCCTTCGGCGTAGCCATTGATGTGGCCGAGATTCCGCGCAAGTGTCGCGGCAACATTCGGCATACCCGGCGCGAGCGCGCCGTAGACATCGCTACTGAATTGTGGCCCGATGGTCCACCAGAGCTTGTTGTATCTCGGGTGACCAGTATCCGGAGCCTTGATTCCCCGCTTCAACAGGATCAGGGCCTGCTCGCTCGATCCCCACGACCCAGCGTTGTTCTCAAGCCATTGTTGTCCGAGTTGTTCAACCGTTAGACCGACGCCGTATTTCTCGAATGCGCGGATCGCTACCATTTCATAGTAGTAGTCATCATCCACAGGCGCGTGGCCAGGCAAATGGGTCATGGGAGTCAGGGGTAAGGTTGATGCTGGCTGATGTTCGAATCGGACCCCGGTCATCTGCGCGATCATCTGTGCGGTCCAGATAGCCTGCATGCGATCAAGATAATCTGTGCGCGACAGCAAAAGAGACTGCGATGAGGATAGGGTGGACACAGCCTGAGGTGGTTGTTGCGTGTACGCCGTACATGTAAGGAGGATCACAATGGAGAGCAGGGATCCTATCTGTTTCTTCATGGTCTTTCACTTGGATACCAAAAATCCGTTGCTCGAAATCGGATGGCGTTTACTGTCTGACCCGTTTCCTTAGGGATCGGCAAGACTTCTGCCGGGCGTGTCCGAACGCAGCCGTTGATCTTGCGGCCGATTTGTCGGAGCCGGCCTACTTCGGCTGCCGGTTGTCAGCGGCTGCCATGGCGGCCCTGATCTTCCGTTCCACCTCGTCGCTTAGGTAGCCACAATCGAGGCGCATAAAAACTGAAGTGTAAGGGATCGTGGCTGAGGTCTTGAGAAACAAGATCCGGAATGTTTTCCCCGCTTCCTCAATTCTGGTCATCGCGTCAGCGTGCGGAACACTGGAGACCTGGTCCTTTGGAAAGAGTGCAACGATTTGCCCTCTCAATTTTGATATCCCCGGGTAGTCGCTTTCATCAATGAACTGAAGTTCCTTGTCCAGAAAGACAGTGGCGCGCACATGGCGTGTCGAAGATATTGCTTTGGCCACATATTTCACCACGGATGGCAGATCTTCATTGACCACGATAGTTTCGATGCCCGGCGCGGCATAGACCGGAAAGGCTGAGTCTGTGACGACGATCCAGTTCCGATGACCGTAAAGCGGAAGCCGATTCTGGACAATTGCCTTCCAGTCCGAGGAAGAACTGCTGGTCTGCCCTGGTGAGAACGATGAGCTGACCAGCAACGCAAAAACCCAAACGATGGTGCGCGATCTACGGTTCAGTGTGTGCATAAGGACCCCGCCGCTTCGAACCTAAGCTGGGTCGTGGGCGTCACTGGACCTGCTTGGTATAGGACGGCTCTTGTGCAGTTGAATGGTACTCCAGGAAACACTCTACTTCGTCTCCAGAAGGCATGGACGGCTGCGCGCCTGGCCGCGTGACCGAAATCGCCGCGACTGCAGTCGCAAAAACGGCACTGCGTGTAACCGTAAGGCCTCGCATCAATCCCACCGCAAATCCTGCATTGAATGCATCGCCGGCGGCGGTCGTGTCCACAGCTTTCACGGAAAACGCGAGAACCCGCTCCTTCGCAAAATCGCCCTGAGCAATCACGCACCCGCGGGACCCTAGTTTCAGGAGAACATTCTTGACGCCGCAAGCAAGAAGGCGATCTGCAGCCGCGTAGTAGCCTCGGTCGCCATCCTCAACCGCGGTCTTAAGCAGTTCTTGAGTTTCGGTTTCGTTTGGTGTAACCCAGGACACCCTCCGCAGCAGCTCTCCTGAAAGCTCGCGGGCCGGAGCCGGGTCGAGCATAAGCGGGATGTTATGCCGCTCGGCGAACTGGGCCAGGTACTCGATGGTCTCTAACGGAATCTCAAGTTGTGCCAGAAGGAACCCGGCATGCTCCAAAGTGGTTTCCGCTTTCTCCAGAAATTTTGGCGTAAGCTGGCCGTTGGCGCCCGGCACGACCACGATATTGTTCTCACCGCCGAGTCCGGTCGTGATCAATGCGACGCCAGATGCGCCTTCGACCGTATTTACACATGTGGTGTCCACGCCGGCCTCTTGCAGTCCGTTGCGCAACTGCGCTCCAAAGGCGTCGCTCCCAACATTTCCTACCATCGAAACCGGGTGCCCGAGTTTCGCTGCTGCGACTGCCTGATTGGCACCCTTCCCTCCGTAAAAGGTTTTAAAGCTATGGCCCATGATCGTCTCCCCAGCTTGCGGAATTCGATCAGCCCCCACGACCAAGTCAAGATTGATGCTGCCGACAACGACGATTGGCTTCTTCATGAAAATTCGACTTCGATTACTTCACCATGGATGCGATCGCGATCGATCCCAGCCTAACGGGAAAAAGGCAAACATGGCTGGAATGAGCTTGCGAGAGGCCGGCGGAGCGCTGGCGAATTCTTTCCAGATAAACACGCCCCGGATGGCTGACACCATCGTCGCACCCTGGCCGATCGCGTAGGGGACCGCGGGACCGATGAAGCGGGCATGTGAAGCGGCGAAATTAAAGACCGCACCCGTACACCCACGTTGGCCCATGATCGCCAACACAGCTTGCTTCCGATCATGAACAACAGCGCGACGCCATAGGCTTCGGGTTGATACATGGCCCTCACGGTGTCGAATCCGTGCCGGTGCGCGCACAGTCTTCGAACTCCTGCAACCGGTTCACGGTTGCGCGTTCCGCCCGGTCTCGGGCCGCCGCGCGTTGTGTTGCGCCTTGCGCGGCGGCCCTTACCCCCTCAGCCTCAGAATTCCAGGCGAAGCCCAAACTGCACGGAGCGAGGCAGGTTCTGGCTGGTCGATTGACCGAAAAGGCTACTGGACAAGTCGCTGTCTGGCTGAGTCAGGTTCACGCGGTTGAACAGGTTGAAAACATCTGCTCTAAACTCGATAGAGAAGCGCTCCCATTTCACCTCTTTCGCGAATTCCGTGTTGACGTTAGCCAAACCCGGGCCCGTGAAGGTGTTCCGGCCCACGTTGCCCTGTTGTCCGAGTGCAGGAGTGGGGAAGGCGGACGCCGAAGCAAAACCTGTAAGAAAATTGCTCCGGTTGCCGGTGTGCACTGCGCTTGCGGGCGCAGCGTTCGGCAGGTCGTAACCATAGCCGTCAGCGTTGAAGTCGCCACTCCCTGGCTGCAAACCGATCACGTTCCCGCCCGCATCCAGGACCGGATTGAACGATGCCGAAGTAAATACGGAGAAGGGAAGGCCGCTCTGCAGCACTACGATGTTGGACATACGCCAACCACCGAAGACTTTCTTAGCCAAGCCATTCTTGAAGAACCCGGGCGGCACCTCCACCACACTATCGATGGTGAGGCGCTTAGCCACGCTGTAGTCCGCCCTGCCGTGCTGGAACGGAATGTCAAGAGGGTTGAAGACGGCCTCGCCGTTGTCCGTCCCATTGTCGTTGCTGCTGGTGTCGTCAGTGGCTTTACCGAAGGTGTAGATACCCCTCAGCTGCCAGGAATGAGTAAACCGTTTGCTCAACATCAGGGAGGCGTAGTGGCCATCTGCGATTCCGATGGTGCGGCCGAAGATAATACTGCCGAAGTTGGGATTCAGCCGCGTCTGCGTATTCTGGTTGGCAATCAGGTCCCCCGGGAAACGATTTACGTCGGTCTGGACGTACAGATTTGTGCTGTGGGAGCCGTTGTAGTCGGCTTCAGCCACCAAACCGTGCCCAAGTTCGTGCTGGAGCGACACCATGAAGACATGGGTACGAGGCTGATCCAGGTTGGAGACCAGACCGGATGTTTGGACCGGTAAGCCTACGATTCCTCCAGCCGGATTGGTCTGAAATGTGATTCCGGGCGGGACCGGCCAGATGGTACCCGTCGAGTCCCCCAACGCATAACTGAAAGGATGAGTCGGGCTATCCGCACTGAAATCGGGGACCGCCCAAGTCGGCGGATTGGCGCGCGCGGGAAATGACCACGATCCGTCAGCCACGTTATTGAAGAACAGGCCGTACCCGCCCCGCAACGAGGTTTTCCCGTTGCCAAAAACATCCCAGGCAAATCCAATTCGGGGGCCCCATCCCTGGGGTCGATTATTGGTCACATATGCATTGTTACCGCCCCGTACGGACATGGTTCCGCTGGTTACTTGCGAAGCAAAATCGTTTCCCGACCCCAGCGAGAAGAAGGGGAATGGAGTTTGTGAATTGTAATAGGTTCCCCAGTGGCCGAAGTAGTCGTACCGGATACCTAAATTGAGTGTAAACCGGTGCGTCACCTTCCAGTCGTCCTGTACGAATGCTCCTGCATAGAGCCACCGCAGGATCTCATACAAGTTGGTGGCCAGGGCAGAGTTCGCCACTTCGAGCGCGGGACCAAACTGCGAAAAGGGCTGGTCCTGCGCGAAATCTAGAAGATTGGTGAAACCGAAGGTCGGCCGGAGCTGCGGGCTGGTAAATTGATCGTCGTCGTGATGCCGATCGATATCGACGCCCGCGTTAATGGTGTGACTGCCATGCGTCCAGGTCAGGACGTCATGCCAGCTATAGTTCTGATGCACCCAGCCGGCCGGCCCCCATTGGTTATAGCCCGCCACGCCCGTGATATTGACGTTGGGAAGACTCTGGTTGCCCACCGCGCTGGGATTGAATCCGTCGGCATCGATCCAGGTGAAACCGGCATCATTTAGAAGTTTTGGGGAGAACGCATGCGTCCAGTCCAGTTTGGCGAAGAACCCGTTGTTCGGAATCTTCACTCGATAGATCGGGCGCGGATCGGCTTGCAGCTGGTCGGAGTAGGTGCGGAACCAGTCGAAGAAGAATCGATCTTTCGATTCGTTAACGTTGTAGTCGAGCCGGACGTGCCACTGATATGCATTATGGGTCAGACTCAGTGGGAACGTAGCCGTCCCGAAGGCGGGCAGATTGGGATTGTTTTGAAATGCCGGCGATTCTGGATAGGAACCGGGCTGGGTTGCCTGAAGCTGGCCAACAGTGACAATACCAGTAGTAGGCGCGGATCCGGGAGGGGCTTGTTGGAAGAATGTCGACGAAAGGTTATTCGGGAAATTCTGCTCGACAAATTGCGCGAATTGGGGCGTCTCGACGGTGTCGACTAGGGTCGTCGCATTGGATGACCTCAACACAAAGAGGCCACCAAAGCCGAACAGTTTGTTCTTAATAATCGGGCCGCCGAAGGTTCCCCCGAATTCATTCCGTCGAAAGGCTGGTATCGCGCGGCAACCGCTTGCAGCGGTTCCCGGGGCACAGTATTCAAACTCGGTTCGGGCCGTCAACGCATTGTTCGTGTGGTACTCCGACAACGACCCGTGTAATTCGTTGGTTCCTGGCTTGGTGAAGACCTGCACGTACGCCCCGCTGTAGCGTCCCTTGGCAGCGTCAATCGTCGCTCCTGAAATACGCACGGCCTGAATAAAGTCCGGCTCGGGAGAAAGGTTCACAACGCCGTCACGGGAGGCGCTTACCGCAATGCTACCGTCGACATCGTACTGGTTGTTTTCCTGCCGCTGTCCGGCGGCGTTGAGCTGGTATCCCGCTTCCTGCTCAAAACTGTCGTTATTCGCGGAACCGGAACCAAGCGCGCCTCCAGCCGGCAGCCCCGAACCGGTGACACCTGGCGCTAATTCGATCATGCTGGTGTAGACGTTTCTTCCGAGTAACGGTGCATCGCGGACAGTGGACTCAGAAATTTCTCGTGAGGTGTTGACTCTGTCCGCCTCCACCGCCGCCAGCTCTCCGGTAACGTCTACCGAAACTGTTTGGTTGGGCAAGGTAAGGGTGGGGTGCAGGCTTTTTACCTGGTTGGATTCCAACTGCAGGTCCTTCTGCACCCACGTCTTGAATCCCACTTGTTCGACCTCAACCGTGTACATCGCACCGGGCAGCGACGTAATCCGGAAGTCGCCGTTATCCGAGGTAGTCGTATATCGACTGACGTGAGTATCTTGATCGGTGACAACGATTTTGGCCCCCGAGATCGCCGCCCCAGTCTGGTCCATCACCGTTCCGGTGAAGCCGCTGGTGAACTGAGCGTGGACAGGCGCGCTGACAACCAGGAGCAAGAAAACAAGCGTGATTGTCGTTTTTGCGAGACGCGATGCCTTCATGGTGTCCATCCCTTCTTTTGAGGTTCTGCTCATCTCTTTGCTAATTCGAGACTGGGCTTTTGCTGCACTTTAAGCTTCTCGGCTTGCTGCTGGCGTTCGAACGCGTCAATCAAAGCTCGACCTTCGGCTTGCCTTCCGCTCTTGAGATAAAGGCGGCCCAGGCTGTACTCCGCTGATAAATGGTGCGGGTCCAGCCGTAGGCAGGCGAGAAAGTTTTCCTCGGCCAGTTTCGGATCCTTTTTCAAATCCAGTTTCGCCAGGTGGTAGTAGGAGTCCGCAAAAGAGGGATCCAAGCGGATGGACTCCCGGAATGCTTCCGCCGCCCTGGCATCGTGCTCAAGAGTCTGTTCGAGGGCGACGCCAAGGTAATAGTGCATCTGGGAGTTGGAAGGATATTTCCTGATCGCAGAAGAAAGCGTATTGATCGCGGCTTCCAGTTCGCCGGCGTGGGTCTGGATGATGGCAAGACTCAAGAGGGCGACACGGTTGTCTTGCTGGATCTTGCTGGCTCCCTGGACGATCTTTTCGGCTTCCTGAAAGCGGCCGAGCTTTTCAAGAATGGCGCCCTTCTGCACCTGCAAACGGTAAGAACCCGGGAGGTGCGCCAGCCCGATATCAGCAGCTTGCAGGGCCAGGGGATAATTTTCGTAGTCCATGCAGATGGTGCTGAAATCCAGATAATTCACTTCGCTTTCGGGAGCGAGCAATGCGGCCTGACGTAGCGATTGGATCGCCAGATTGAGATCATCATTTTCTCGTGCGAGGGCGGCCATGAAATTCAGAGAGTCGGCATCCGGCTTGATGCGGGTGAGATCTTTGAGTATTTGCAGCGCCTCTCGGGAACGGCCCAACCGGTCTAGAACGACCGCCCGCTGGTAAGCGAGCCCCGATAGATCGGGATCTGCCTTCTCTGCCCTGTCCAGATCGGCCAGGGCCTGTCGGTATTGGCCCTGTTTCGAGTAGAGGAGACCCGCTTTGAAGTACTCGGAGGCCGTCACGCCGGACATCGCGTCCAGGCTCCTTAGCACGGCATCGGCCTTCTGCGCCTGGTTCAATTCCAAAAGGGAGTGTGCCAGCGATAGCAGCGCCTGCGGATACTGATCGACCACGCCCCCGGACTCTCCCAGCAGCGAAGCGGATTTGCTGAAGTTCCCTTGCTTTTCGGCAATGATCCCCAGAAAGAGAAAAGCCACCGAGCGTGATTCGCCCGTTGTATTGATGAGTTTTTCAAATTCGGGGACAGCTAGATCGTATTTACCTGAATCGAAGTAACTTATTGCCAGGTTTTTTCGGGCCGGAACAAACCCCGGATCGGTTTGCAGACACCTGAGTAAGTAGTCCTCAGCCTGCTCGAAATTGCCTTTCAATGTGTAGGTGGCCCCGATGACGTTCAGCAGGACCGTACTCTGCGGATCGCTTTTGAGGCCGCTTTCAAAGGTTGATATCGCCTTATCGACGTGCCCCGCCTTAACCAGATCAATACCCAGGCGGTACGCCCTCGCAGCCTCAGACTCACTCCCGGCCGATGATGCCGGAGCAGTCTGCGCCCAGACAGTCGCTGACACCAAGAGGGCCAAACACAATCCAATCGATGGCGGCCAGGCACGGCGCAATCGAGTGAAAAGGCGGTTCGTAAAGTAAATCGAGCTTGTGTTCATGTGATTCGAGAGGCTACGACGCCCCAACTCCACACAGAGCTGGAATCACGACTCACAAACAGCACTTCTTTGGACAATCAGCGAACCTAGGAGGCGAAACTTAAATCGTTTCAAAATACTTTGTCAAGCACTTTTTCGAGGGCGGAGGAAGAGTTCTTCATTCGAACGGTTAAGAGACTCCCCACCTGCCAAAGGGGCAAGTCCGGTGCCATGGATTCAAAGTCCGTTGGGGGCAGGGATTTCCAAGAATGAAAGAAATTCGAGGAACCCCGAAGAAGTCAGCTCACGCCGACCGTTTGATCGTAGGACTGTTTCCGTCGCGCTGCCGAGGCTCGCTCGCGGGGAGGTGCCGCGGAGTGCCGAACCTTTAGTTCGGTGGACAATACCACTCTCTTCACGCGCTGTTTCGAGCCATCGATTCGCTCCAGCAAGAGCCGGGCGGCGGTGGCCCCCAGTTGATAACCAGGTTGGTGTACCGTGGTCAGTGCCGGATCGGTGAACTCAGCGAAATCCAGATTGTCAAAGCCGACGATCGACAAATCATTGGGACACGCCAGGTTCAACTCGCGAGCCGCCAAAAACACTCCCAGCGCCATCAAATCGTTGCAAGCAAAGATGGCCGTAGGCCTGGGCACCATCCGGAGCAGGCGCATGGCGGCCTGATATCCGCTGCGGCGGTCGAAACGCGCCTCCTGAATATATTCCGGTTCAATGGGAACACGTTCTTCGGCGAGCGCACGTCGAAACCCTTTTAATCGCTCGACAGCATTGGTCAGATGGACGGGACCGGTAATCACCGCAAGGTGTCTGTGCCCCATGCGGAGTAGGTGCTGGGTCGCAGCATACGACCCCTCTTCATTGGCCACCACCACAACATCGCCATTCCAGCCAGTCGGACGGCGATCGATACAAACCACCGGAGGGCCTGAGGTGGCTACCGACCTCAGCAGAGTTGTGATGTGACTTTCCGCTGCTGGAATCACCAGCAATCCGGCCGGACTATACGCCCGCAAATCATTCAGGTACGAAATCTCCTTCTTGGGGTCATTGTCGGTGTTGCAGAGCACGACCCGGTAGGAACGCTTGTACGCGACATCTTCCACGCCTCGCACCACCGCAGGAAAAAACGGGTTTGTGATATCGGGGATAATCATTCCCAGCATGCTGGTTTGATTACGCCGGAGACCACGACCCAGTTGGCTCGGCTGGTATCCCAGACTCCGAATTGCTTCGAGAACCCGCAGGCGCAACTTGTCCCGCACGTTCGCCGTCCCGTTTATGACGTGGGACACGGTGCCGATCGAAACATCGGCCCGTTCGGCGATTTGCCGCATTGTGGTGGGGACGCTCATAGTAAAGCTTATAACTATAACAGGGCGCAGGCCCGCCTGATCGGAAGCGCCCGGGAGTTTCCCCCGCTCAGAATTCCTGCGCGCTTCGCTCCATTGACGGCCTTATGGTTTCAAGGTTTGTCCGATGCGCGAGCGGACCAATGTGCTCTTGGCATGAACACCACTCAGACCCCGGAATGAAGCCTCTCAACACTCATGTCCCAGCTATTCCGCATCCTGGGCACAGCGGAAACCCGATCCTCCCGATCGATCCATACTCGGCGCCATCATCAGAAGTTTGCCGTGCTGGTTGAGTTTGTAGGCCTGGGGGAAGTACCAGATGGACCCTTGCGGTTGATAGTAACTGCCTCCCCGAAGAATGCCTCCGCTCGTGTGATCATCCTGAAATTCTTCCGTCCACTGCCAGACGTTGCCGACTAAGTCCATTACACCGAATGGGCTTGCGCCCTGGGGGTGGGCGTCGACCGCATCTGGTCCGCGCATGGTACGGCTCTTGTCGGGTTCAGGAACCACGTCCGCTCTCCAGGTGTCACCCCAGGGATAGAGGCGACCATCTGCACCTTGCGCAGCGTATTGCCACTCCCATTCGTGGGGCAGGCGTTTGCCGGCCCAAGCAGCGTAGGCACGGGCATCTTCCAGCGATACCCAAGTCACGGGCTTGTTGTCCCAGCCATCGGGATATTTCCCGTTCTGCCAGTCGCGGAGGAAATTCAGGTCGTCCTGTGGATGATAGTGGGACGCATCGAGAAACTTCTTGAACTGCGCGTTGGTTACCGGATACTTATCGATCCAGAAAGACTTGATGTGCATGGGATGGTCGTGGAAACGCCGCGGGGAATCTTCCCACGGATATTGCACATCAACCCCGACATCATTGAAGCCTTCAATTTCAATCCCTTCAATGCGGAATTGAAAATCTCCCTCTGGAATCTTGACCATATCGGTGGGCGACCCCGACGGCGGCCTGGTTGCAGCAATCGGTACTATCTTCTGCGGCACCACCGTCCATTCATGAGAATAGGTAGCCAGCGGTTTGGCGGTCAATTCCTTCATCCTCGACATCAACTTCTGGATGCCGGCGTCGGGAGCAGCGCGCGAGGCCAGCACTGCCCCGTAGCCGTGAGCTTCGATGTCGAAGCTCAGTACTACCTTGCCCGACTGGTTTTTCGCAGGTGTGAGCTCGACCCCGTGATAAAGATCGAAATAGCGCATGCCAGTTTCCGGCGCCAGTTCAACCTGTGGACCCTCCACGTTGTATTCGTTGCGGTTCACAATGGTCCACACGGTCTGCGGACCGGACGGCCAGCGGCTGGCAAAGATGCCGTATCGCAACATCGGTGTCAGCGGCTCCCAGCCGGAACTGATGAGGAATGGAGCCAACGAACGCTCCATTGTAGCCACGCGGCGCGTGGCTTCTGCGTCGCGTGGGGTGATCCCGTTCCAGATGCCCCAAATATTCTCCCAGGATTCCCAGCCCACACCGTTAAAGAATGCAAATTGCAAGTCATCCGTCTTGTCCCGATTCCAGCGGTCCGAAATGTTGACCATGTGACGGGGCTCGAGCCACTTGTACTTGTCCACCATCGGCACAAAGGGGAATTTGTACTGTCCCCACGTCATGACGTTCCAGGCGAGGGCCTCGTCCGAGGGTCCCCCTTCCGGTTCGAAGGCAAGCGGATGACCAACCTTGTCCGCCGCCAGAGAAAACGCCAGCGGCACTCCGTCTTGCGTATCCCCGTTGATGCCGTCAGCGCCCACTTCGGCCATCAGTTCGGCGATGGCCTGGGGCCAAGGCATACCAGGATCGCGAGTGCCCTGGTCCCACATCATCATGGGAAACAGAACGCGCACTCCGCGCTTGTGGAAATCGGCAATCATCTGGCGCACACCGGGTATGCCTCCCGGCATGCTGCGGATCATGTCGTGCTGGTTCCGGTTATCGATACCCATGTTCGGATAGGTAGGCCAGATGAGCACGGCATCAATCCCGCCATATCTCTTTTCCAGATCATCGAGGTAACGATCCACGGTGTAGCGATGGGCCACGGGGTCATAAAAATAGCGGTCTTCCACCATCATCTGCGGCTGGAAAAAGCTTGACTGCGTCCACTTCAGCGCCGGCAGCTCATAGCGCGAGCCGTCATACCCAATGCGAATGCGACGTTCATCGCGCCAGTGCCGGATGTCCGCCAGCCATGTAGCGTGTTCATCCGGGCCGCAAGCCGTCGATCCGCCCTCCCATGCTCCTTTCATGATGAGGCAGCCGGGCGTGGGGATTTGCTGTTGCTCGGGACGAAAGTGGGAGTCCTGGGCTGATGCGATCCTGACTGCAGCCAGCAGCATGGCGGCGACGAAAGGCGTAATTTTGAAACTCATGAGTGCGCTCCTGTTTAGGCAAGCGGTTTACGGCTTGGCAATATAAAACGTTTCAAGCGTTATGTCCACTTATGCTCGCCGTCGCGCTAAGGACCTGCATGGAAGAAACAATCAGCAGGCAAAAAAAGGGGTGATCCCAAGGCGATCTATAATGCGGGCAAGAGCCTCGAAGCTGCGAACGTTCCAAGCTGACACCAGAGAAATTTTGCGCCGATGGAGAAACAACCGCCTTGACGTTTACCCGCCGCACTTTTCTGCAAATTTCTCTCGGATCTGCGGCCTTCACCGCAGCTCCGCGGCTGCTGGCACAAGGGGTCGCGGTGCACACGGTCAAACCCGAGGCGCGACCAGCACCTTCGGGTCGCCCCTTCGATGCCCATTTCGTGGATGTAGCATCCACGGCCGGACTCCAGGCTCCTACCATCTACGGCGGAGTGGACAGCAAGAAATACATTCTGGAATCCACCGGTTGTGGTTGTGCCTTCATCGACTACGACAACGACGGTTGGATGGATATTTTTTTGCTATCGGGCACCCGCCTCACGGAAGATCCGCTGGGCGCCACTAATCGCCTTTACAAGAACAATCGTGACGGCACCTTCACCGATGTCACGGAAGAAGCCGGTCTGAAAGCAACGGGCTGGGCCTCCGGGGTTTGCATCGGCGACTACAACAATGACGGATTCGAGGATATCTTTTGTACTTATTTCGGGCAAAACCGTCTCTACCGCAACAACGGCGATGGAACTTTTGCCGACGTAACCAAAAGTGCCGGACTTTGGAACGATGCGCCACGCTGGGGGGCGGGCTGCAGTTTCATTGACTACAACCGGGATGGGAACCTCGATTTGTTCGTTTCCAATTACGTGCGCTTCTCTTTCGAGCATGCACCGGTTCCAGGAGAGAACCCGAATTGCAACTGGAGAGGCATACCCGTTGAATGCGGACCGGTCGGAATGCCCACTGGAAGACACTCGCTGTACCGCAATAATGGCGACGGTACGTTTACCGATGTCAGCCAGCAGGCAGGGATCGCAAAAGCGACCGAAAGCTACGGGATGACAGTGGTAGCGGCTGATCTGGATGAGGATGGGTGGACGGACATTTTTGTCGCCTGCGATTCCACCCCCAGCCTGTTGTTCATGAACAATCATGACGGAACTTTCCGCGAAGAAGGTGTGCTCCGTGGAGTGGCACTCAGCGACGACGGCATGGAGCAAGCCGGAATGGGTGTCGGTGTGGGGGACTACGATCTCTCAGGCCATCTGGATCTCTTCAAGACGCACTTCGCCGACGATGCCAACGGCCTCTATCACAACGATGGCAAAGGGAATTTCGACGAACTCACTCGCTCCTCGCTGCTCGCGGTTGAGACCCGCTATGTCTGTTGGGGCGCCGGCATGGTGGATCTCGACAACGATGGCCATCCTGATATTTTCATGGTAACTGGCAACGTGTATCCCGAAATCGAGCGCAAGTTGCCGCAATACGCGAACAAGACCCCACGCGTTGTGTTTCGCAACCTGGGCAATCGTACCTTCGAGGAGTTGGGGCAGGAAGCTGGCCCGGGAGTGACAGACGCCCACTGCAGTCGCGGATGTGCGTTTGGAGATTTCGACAATGATGGCGACATCGATATCCTGATTGTGAATCTAAACGAACCACCTTCCCTCTTACGAAACGATCTAAAAGGCAAGCAAAACTGGATCAAGGTCAAGTGCGAGGGAGTCAAGTCGAACCGCAGCGCCATCGGCGCTCGCGTTCTGGTCCGCTATGGCGACAAGGTCCAGGCACAGACCGTGCTTAGCCAGGCGAGCTTTTATTCCTGCAATGATCCGCGGTTACACTTCGGTCTCGGCACTTCTAATCTGGCCGATATTGAGGTCTTTTGGCCAAACGGGCTGCATGAGAAGTTCAAGCAGGTTGAGGCCAATCAGTTGGTTACCTTGCGTGAAGCCGCAGGGATCGTGCCTTCCAAGGGCTGGGCGAAAAGGTAGCGCGACAAAAGATCAATCGCCCGTGTATCCGCCGGCGTCGCTGTTCTGTGGCATCAGGCAAGCATTCACAAAACTGGCATGAAAATGGTATGGTCCAGAAACATTGACCGGAGGAATCCAACAATGCGTATCGCCCTGACCGCGTTGACCCTGTGTGTCGCACTCGTATCCACGTCCGTAGACGCCCAAAACGCAACCTCGCGCCGCCTTTCGCGGGCCACGCTTGAGGACAAGATCCGCGGCGGATGGGCGGGGCAGATGATCGGCGTTTCTTACGGCGCTCCTACCGAATTTCGTTCAAACGGCAAGATCATCGAGGGCAATTTGAACAAGTATCTCGACTGGTCTCCGGCAAGGCTCAAGAACGCGATTGACCAGGACGATCTCTACGTGGAGATGACGTTCGCCGAAGTCATGGACAAGGTGGGTCTTGACGCGACCACCGAGCAATACGGCGAGATGTTTAAGGACTCGCAGTACGAATTGTGGCATGCCAATGCCGGCGCCCGGCGCAATCTCAACCGCGGCATCAAGGCACCCGATGTCGGGCAATCCGAAATACAACATCCACGCCAACGACATCGATTTCCAGATCGAGTCGGATTTCATCGGCATGATGACTCCCGGCCTTCCCCGCGAAGCCAACAAGTACGCGGACCGGGTGGGACGCGTCATGAACTGGGGCGACGGGCTGTACGGCGGCATGTTCTTCTCCGGCATGTACGCCGCCGCTTTTTTTGAAAATGACCCGCGCAAGGTCGTGGAGCAGGGACTTCTCTCCATCCCGGCGGAAAGCGCCTACGCAAAAGTTATCAGCGACGTCCTCCGCTGGTCGGCTGAGAACCCCGACGACTGGATGAAGACCTGGCATCTCATCGAGGACAAGTGGGACAAGGCCGACGCGTGCGTGGATGGCGCGCTGGATCCCTTCAACATCGACGCCAAACTGAACGGAGGGTACGTCGCCCTGGGGCTGATCTACGGCAAGGGAGACTTCGCCAAGACGCTTGAGGTATCGACCCGCTCCGGCCAGGATTCGGACTGCAACCCCTCGAGCGCCGCCGGTATCCTAGGCGTGATGCTCGGCTACAATCGCATCCCCGAGGTTTGGAAGGCCGGGATACCTGCTATCGCTGACACTCGCTTCTCATTCACCCAATACTCCTTTAATCAGATTGTGGCCAGCACGGAAGCTCGAGCCCTGAAAGTCGTGGAAGGAGCCGGGGGCAAGGTAAGCGCCACCGAGATCGAGATACCGGTTCAGGAACCGCAAGCACCTCCGCTGGAGCAGTGGGACATTGATGCGCCGCGAATAAAGGTGGAGTTCAGCGAGCCAGCCTGGGTGTTCAAAGGCAAGTTCGATAACAGAAAACTCAAGCTCCCCTGGGGTGAACAGCTCAAGTTCAAGGAAGCCCGAGCCGCCGGTGCAGAGGCAACTCTGACATTCGATGGCACGGGTGTTGCGATCGTGGGCCGATGCACCCAGGAAGGCGGCCGGGCTGATGTTTTCCTGGATGGCGAGAAGGCCGGTGAAGTCGATGCCTGGATCCCCAAAAATACCAGCGACGACGACTATTGGCATATCAGCGGACTGACAGCGGGGAAGCATTCCGTGCGGATCGTGGTCCGTTCCGACGCCGATGCCAGATCAACCGGCAAGAAGATACAGATCGTGCGGGCCATCGTTTACGGACCCGTTTCAGGCAGTGTTACGAGCCGCAATCATCCGCCGGACAAACTTCAGGTTCCGGGGCATGTCGGCCTCGACTGAAACGGGGGAGTCGGTTTCGAGCTGGGCCCACCCGGCGAAGCCGATATCGGCCAGCGCGTCGATCACTGCCGTGAAGTCGATCGATCCTTCCCCCAGGTAGTGCGGATTGTCCTTCAGGTGAACCTCGCAAATGCGCGCACCACCCAGCCAACGGATCTCCTGCACAACGTCAAATCCGTTGTTGGTCGAGTTGCCCACGTCATAGTAGGTGAGGACGGAGGAAGACTTGGTTCGATCCATGATCCGCACGTTGTCCCGGGCCGAATTTGTGTCCTCGAGGCCGAGGATGACCCCGGCCTTCTCCGCGGCGGGAGCAATCTCTTTAAGGATGTCGCCAACCTTATCCATTTCCGCCGTCGTCTGCAGCGCGCCCTTGCCGAAAAAAGGAAGCAGCACGACGCGCACGCCCATCGCCTTGGCAATCGGAATCGAATCGGCCACCCAGCGTTGGCCGAGAGGGTCCGACTTGAGGTAGTTCCGATGCAGGATTTCGAGGCACAGCGATTCGACCGGCAGGCCCACGCGTTTCGACTCGTCTAAATACATTTTCTGTAAAGCCGGATCCGACAGAGGAAGCCTGTCCGTCCCTTTGCCGATGCTGACCTGCACACCGTCGAACCCCAATTCCCTGGCTAGGGCGACGGCCTCAATCTTGCCTTCCTGGTGCAAGTTCCAGTCGGTCACCCCGACCTTGAACTTCACCCCTGCTTTGGCTGCGAAGGCAGGGAGGCCTGAGGCCGCGAGGACGGCCGTAGCGCCGATGCCCATTTCGATGAAGTTACGCCGGGTAAGCATTGGCATGCTGTGATCCTCCGATAGTTAAAGGTGTGCGCGGCCATCCTACGAGGGGCGCCGCTCACGACGCAAGCCGCCGGGCACAAGAGCCGGTCGGATGCAGTAATTGCGGCGGGCACGTCTTCCATCAGCCACCAGACATCAATGCCCGAGTTGGTGGCAAGCCACACACTCCATGGGAGCACCTCGGTTGCGATGGCAGTCGCGGCAGAAATTCATGCTGGTCGAGACCTCCTGCTGCAGCACGTCGCGCGTCTCCACAGGGCCGTGGCATTCGGCACAATGCAGTCCCGCTTTGATGTGCGGTGCGTGGCCAAAGAAGACAAAGTCGGGAACGCGATAGACCGGCACCCAGGCAATGGCCTTACCCTTCTCGGCGGCGATCCGGAGTTTCGCCACCTCGGGACTCTCCGCCTTGACCGTGCGATGGCAGGTCAGGCAGAAATCTGCGGACGGGA
This sequence comes from Terriglobia bacterium, assembly GCA_963758435.1. Taxonomy (GTDB): domain Bacteria; phylum Acidobacteriota; class Terriglobia; order Terriglobales; family Acidobacteriaceae; genus JAIQFF01. The sequence continues at coordinate 40,477 of CAVWVN010000008.1, forward strand.
TCTTTGCGTCGTCGCCCTTGGCAACCCCGGTGTGGCAGAAGTTGCACGGCAGGCCAACTTTTCCGGCATGCACCCGATGGCTGAAGGCCACAGGCTGCGGTGCCACCGCCTGGGGAAGTTTTTCCGGCGGCCGCCCCGGCGCCGCCTCTTGGGTAACCGCGAAACCGCCAAGAAAAAAAGAAAATAACGAAAAGCACGCTCGTCGACCTGGCCACTCGCGTCCTGTCTTCCTTGCGCTGCGAACCTAGTCTCACTTTGTTTTGGCCTCGGCCTTGGGCAGCGTGAATGCCACGAGCTTGCCGGTGAAGACCTTGTCGTATTTGTTGCCTCCCCCCGCCGCGACCACCACAAACTGCCGGCCGGATTTCTTCCCGATGTAGGTTGCGGGAGTGGCGAAGCCGCTCGCGGGCAGGGCCATCGTCCAAAGTTCCTCCCCCGTGTCCCGATCGAAGGCACGGAACTTTCGATCATTGGTGGCCGCAATGAAAACCAGTCCTCCGTCGGTAACAATGGAGCCGCCGATGTTGGCCGCTCCGGTTTTAGCGATCCCGCGCTGCTTTAACTCGTCGAACTCTCCCAAAGTGGCGCGCCAGCGAATGTCGCCGCGGTTGAGATCCACCGCGTAGAGCGAGCCCCAGGGCGGCTGTTGACAGGGATAGCCGTTGGCGTCGGTAAAGAATTCATACTTCCTGGCGCGCAGCGCGTACGGGATGGCCGATCCCTCGCGACGCTTCACCAGACGGAAGAGCCCGCCCACGTCCATGGTATTCACGAAGAGCAGACCTCGGCTGGGGTCGAAGGAGGCGCCGCCGTAGTTGGAACCGCCGTTCAGGCCCGGGAAAAGGACCTGGTCCTGCTCCCCGAGGGGGTCGTAAATCTTCACGTCGACCTTGGCGCCCTCGGTGAGAGTGAGGCATTCGGCATGCGACTCGGGAGTCACGCTGGTGAGCTCACCCGCGGCCATGGACTGCCGGGCCAGTGGCGGCGGCTTCAGCGGATAGGGCTGCGTAGGAAACGTTTCCTCGCCAGGAACGGCGCTCTTCGGCACGGGTCGCTCTTCCACCGGATAGAGCGGCTTGCCGGTCTCGCGATCGAGCACGAACAGAAATCCCTGCTTGGTAACCTGCGCCACGGCAGGAATGGTTTTTCCGCCGCGCTGCACCGTTGCCAGCACCGGTGCAGCGGGCAGGTCGTAGTCCCAAAGGTCATGGTGGACAATCTGGTAATGCCAGCGCATCTTGCCACTCTTGCACTCGAGCGCGACCACGCTATCGCCGTAGAGGTTCGCTCCCTTGCGGTCGCCACCATAGAAGTCATACGCCGGCGAAGTCAGGGGCAGGAACACGAGAGACCGGGCCTGGTCCACGGTCAGAAAAGACCAGGCATTCAATCCTCCGCGGTCCTTCCAGGAGCCCGCTTCCCAGGTCTCATTTCCGGGTTCTCCTGGACGCGGCACGGTGTGGAACCGCCAAAGCGCTTTGCCAGTACGTGCGTCGAAGCCCCGCACGTCCCCGCTGGGTCCTTGCGGATTGCCGTCGCTCACCAGGCTGCCCGCCACCAGCACGTCCCCGCACACGGCGCTGGGCGAGGTCATACCGTACTGCGACTCGGGAAAGCCGTCGGCCATGCCCGCCCGCAGGTCCACCTTTCCCGCTTCGCCGAACCCCGGGTCGAGCTGGCCTGTCCGCGCGTCCACTGCCCATAGACGTCCCTGGATGTCTCCGAGGTAGAGGAGCCTTCTCTTGCCGTCGCTCCAGGACGACACCCCACGATTCACGAAGAGGTTGCGGGGGATGGTCTTGTCGATGTGGGGGTCAAAGACCCAAAGCCGTTCGCCGGTTTCGCCGTCGAGCGCGAAGAGGCGGCCCATCGGCGACGGCACGTACAAGACGCCATCGATCACGAGCGGAGTGGCCTCGAACGACGAGCGCGAGGGGAGATCTTTGCCATCGCTCCAATCGTTCGTATCGAAGGTCCACGCCATCTTGAGCTTCCGCACATTGCCGCGGTTGATCTGGGTGAGAGAAGAGTGGCGAGTCCCTCCAGGGTCCCGACCGACGTAAGGCCAGTCTTGAGCCAGGATCGGGGCGCAGGAGAGTAGGAGAACGGCGATAGCCTTGAGAACAAGAGTCATGCATTCACCGCTGTCGAAGTAGCTTCGTTTCAGGTTTTTGCGGAGGACATAGGCCTTAACCGGGGGATGCGCATCGAGATCGCCCAAAGGTGTTTTGCTTGTAGTAAGGCTGTCTTGGCGGGTCAACAGCCGATGCACAAAATCTGGGGAACCCGCATAAACAAAGGGGAAAAGAATGGTAGGCACGTGGGGACTCGAACCCCAGACCTCTACCGTGTCAAGGTAGCGCTCTAACCAACTGAGCTACGCGCCTACGTTTTATTTTCAAGCACTTGCAACAACAGACGTGCTTGCATGGGGCCACGCGGGGCCGGCAAGGATTCTACCACGCGTCGTCGGGGCCACGCCCTTCCTGGCCCAGTAGTACGAGCGCGATTCCCGGCTCGTGCTGGTCCGCGGCAAAGCCGCACGAGCGGCACGCTCGCGCCCACATTGCCCAATGTCATTCTGCGCTTAGCGCTGCCTGAGCCTCGATCTTTTCAAACGCTTCTTCTGCCCGCAGCAGCGCTTCCTGCACGTTGGCGCAAATGTTTTCTCGACCCACCACGTCTTCAAATTCTCCCTGATGAATCATCTTGGCTGGTTGCTCGCGGGCTCCGCACAAGATCAGCGTGCGCTTGGTGGCGTGCAGTTGCTTCGCTATTTCCTCCAGAGCGAAGAGTCCGGTGGCATCGATGGCGGTCATGTTGCGCAGGCGAACGATGACGATGGGAGGCAGTTGGTGCATTTTTTCTGTGATCACACCGATCTTGTCGGTGGCGCCGAACAAAAACGGTCCATGAATGCGGAAGATGGTGGCGTAGTAGGGGATGTCCTTGTCCTGCAGGATGTGCAGGCGCCCGTCTTCGACGTAGTCCCCGGTCACTTGCGAGACTGTGGTGGTCTCGGCCACGCGAGCGATGAAGAGCAGCGCAGCCAGGATCATGCCGGCCTCGACGGCTACAGTAAGATCGGCGAAGACGGTCAGCGCAAACGTGACCAGCCATACGCTGATGTCAGTCTTGGTCAGGCGCAGCAGTTGCGGGATCTCGGGCCACTCGCCCATGTTGTAGGACACGATCATCAGAATGCCCGCCAGCGCCGCCATGGGAATGTAGCTAGCCAGAGGCGCGGCAAACAGCAGCACGCACAACAAGGTGAGCGCGTGGATCATGCCCGCGACCGGCGACTGCGCTCCAGCGCGGATGCTGGTCGCGGTGCGCGCGATCGCGCCCGTGGCCGGCAAACCACCGAACATCGGCGAGAAGACGTTGGCCACGCCCTGTCCGATCAGTTCGACATTGGGATTGTGGCGGTCGTTGCTCATGCGGTCTGAGACCACGGCCGACATGAGCGATTCAATCGCTCCCAGCATGGCCACGGTAAATGCTGGTCCAAGCAAGCCGTGGACCAGGCTGGCGTGCCATTGCGGTATCTGAAAATGCGGCAGGCCGCTGGGAATGCCGCCAAAGCGCGTGCCTATGGTTTCCACCGGCAGTTTGAGCAGGAAGGCCGCCGCGGTGGCGCCCAGCATGGCGATGATCGCTCCCGGAATCCGGTTGGAGATGACGCGGCACAGCAGCATGGTGGCAACCGTTCCAGCCGCCAGCAAAGTTGCCGCCAGGGAGAAGGTGGGAGCGGCGTGAGAAAGGGCTTTCATCCGCAACCAGAATTCGCTGGGGACCTTGGCCAGGTGCAAGCCGAAGAAATCTTTAATCTGAGTGCTGGCAATCAGCACCGCGATGCCATTGGTAAAACCAATGACCACCGGCCGCGGAATAAACTTCACCGCCGTCCCCATTCCGGTTGCGCCCAAAATGATAAGTATGGCGCCAGCCATCACGGTGCACATGTAGAGTCCGTCAATACCGTGCACGGCGACGATTCCCGCAACCACCACCACGAAGGCGCCGGTCGGCCCGCCAATCTGGGTTTTCGATCCGCCCAAAGCGGAGATCAGGAAGCCGGTGACCACGGCGCAGTAGATGCCCGCCTGCGGCGTGAGTCCGGAGGCAATGGCAAAAGCCATGGCCAGCGGCAGGGCCACGAGCCCGACCGTGATGCCGGCGATAACATCTTTCAAAAATTTGCTGAAGCTGTATGCCCGCAGGCAAATAACAGACTTAGGCAGCCAACGGTCGTCCAACTTTAGGGAAATGGCGGGCCACATATACACCATTATGACAGCGGAGGTTGCCGAGCGTAATAATCAGTGCGGAACGAAAGGCCGTTGCGCCCAGTGTGGCGCGGGCGCCCTCGCCCGTGGCCTTTGACTTTGGCTTTTCCGCAGCTCGGTGCGGCCATGCGAGCCTAAGATGCCTTCCGCCATTCCACGCCTCAGCAGTCGGTTCAACACTCTGGGAATTTGTCTCGCGGCAGGCTACAGCTGTACCAATCATGGAGGCCGTTAAGCGGGCGGGGGCGCCCGCTCTACACTACACTTCCGGGGTCATGGCCCTTGCGGCGAGTTCTTGCGCGGCTTTCAGGCGGGCGACGGTACGGTCTTTTCCCAGGGCCATCATGACGGCGAACAGGCTGGGCGCTACTCCCTGCCCGGTCAGGACTACGCGGGCGCCGTTGATCAATGCGCCGGCTTTCATTTCTTTTTCCGCGGCGAAGTCACGCAGCAGTCTTTCGGCGCCAGCCTCGGTGAAGGTTTCATCGGAGGCCGCGTAGCGATCACCCATTTCCACCAGCAATTGGCGGATTCTTTCATCGCCCAGAAACTTTTCTACGGCAGCGGGATCAGGCTGAAAGGTGTCGGCGAAGTAGGCGCGGAAGGATGTGGCGAAGTCTTTCAGGCTGCGCGCTCGCGGTTTCAGCAGGTTGATGGTCGCAAACAGCCAATCGTGATCGGTGTGCTCGGGCTCGAAGCCGGCCTTGTGCCATTCTGCCTGAATCAGGGGAAGCAATTTTTCGGCGGGATAGGCGCGGATGTATTCGGTATTGAACCAGTCCAGCTTGGCACGATCGAAAACGGCGTTGGAGTGAGAGATGCCGTTCAGATCAAACAACTGGATCAGTTGCTGATCGCCCAGAATTTCCGCGGAAACGGTGTCCGGTCCGGATGCGGGCGGTGTCCATCCCAGCAGTGCCAGAAAATTGCGGAAAGCTTCGGGCACGACGCCTTCATCGCGGTAAGCGATCACGCTGGTGGCGCCGTGGCGTTTGCTCAGGCGGGTCTTGTCCGGGCCGAGGATCAGGGGCACGTGCGCGAACACCGGCAAGGGAGCGCCCAGCGCCTGGTAGAGCAGGACCTGCTTGGGCGTGTTGGAAATGTGGTCCGCGCCCCGGATGATGTGGCTGATGCGCATGTCCACATCGTCAGTGACCACGCTCAGGTGATAAGTGGGAACGCCGTCGGAGCGCAGCAGCACAAAGTCTTCGAGTTCAGAATTGGCAAACTCCACCCGGCCGAAAACTGCGTCGTCAAAAGCCGTACTTCCAGACTCGGACACGGCAAAGCGTACGGCCGCGGATTCTCCCGCGGCACGCCGCCGCGCTCCTTCCTCGCGAGAGATTTTGCGGCAGGTGCCTTCGTAGCGTGGCGGACGGCCCTCGGCGGCAGCAGCCGCGCGGCGCTCCTCCAGTTCCGCCTTGCGGCAAAAACAATAGTAGGCATGCCCGGAGGCCAACAGCCTGGCGGCGCTCTGGCGATACAGATCCATGCGCTGGGTCTGATGGTAGGGACCCTCGTCCCAGTCGAGGCCGAGCCAGTGCATGCCCTGCAGGATGCCATCAACCATCTCCGCAGTTGAGCGCTCGAGATCGGTATCTTCAATGCGCAACACGAGCGTGCCCCGGTGATGGCGAGCGAACAGCCAGTTGAACAAGGCGGTGCGTGCGCCGCCCACATGCAAGTATCCGGTAGGCGAGGGTGCGAAGCGGACGCGCGGACCTGAGGAAGACGCGGGAGGCGGGCTGAAGGCGGGGGACATTACGAAAGGTCGTGTCCTGATGGTAAGGGCTGAGGAAATGTAGCGTCAAGCCCGCGGAACGCGGAAAGTCGATCCAAGTAATTGATCCAGAAGGGTGAATGCCCGATTACCCACGTCCTCAACACCCTCCACAAGACTATTGTCTTGCCTTAACCGCTGTGAAACCATCGGTAGTTAGAAATTGCTTATCACTCTGGCTGAGGTAGCTGTTTTCGCGCCATGAACAGCATCACGATTAGTTTGTTGGTAGTGCCGGCTGTGGTTGCCCTGCTGCTCTTTCTGGTTTTCACCTACCTCTACGAGCAGACCCGGCAGGACTATTTTCGCGCCTGGCAACTGGGATGGGGAGCTTACACGCTTCATTACATCCTCGCCGCCTGGAGTGCGTTCCGCAATCCGTCGGCCGTGATTTCGCTGCTGGCCTCGCTGCTGCTGGCGGTGATGGCAGTCTGCATCTTCATCTCTACCCGCCTGATGCGCGAAAGATTCCGCCTGCGCTGGTATGACTTCGCCGTCGGCCTGGGAGGAGTAGCCCTCAGCCTCTGGAATTTGAAGCAGCACATGGTGGGGAGAGTTTTTCATTCGGAGGTCATCACCGACCCGCGTTTCCGTCTGGAAGTGGGCGTGGCCCTGGTGCTGCTCTACTGTTCTTTTTTCTTTTACCGCTACGCACACCGGAGAAATTCGCTGGCCTTCACCCTGCTGGCAATGGCGCTGGCACTGTGGTCGGTGCTGATGCTCTTTGGACAGTTCAGCATTTCCTATTTGCAGCTGTCCGACATGCTGGGCCCAATCCCGCAACTGGCGCTGGGCATCGCGATGGTGATGGTGCTGGCGGAGAACGAGCGCAGCGCGGTACAGGAAAATGCCCTGGCGTTCTCCACTCTGGGGGTGGATCCGACGCGGCTGCTGTCCGCCGACGACCTGGTCCCCAGCATGCAAAGCATTCTGGACCGACTGGTCGCGCCTTTGCCCGCGGGCGGGGCCGTTATCTGCATCTCGGAACGCTGGCGCGCCGTCCTGCCGTCGGTACAGCGCGGCTTTTCCGCCGAGTTTCTCGACCGGTTGGAGAAGAGCGGAGCGGGAGAATATGTCTGTGAACTGGCCTACCGGCGGGGCGGATTCGTTACCTTCCGCGGCGTGCCGGAAATGCCCGAACCCTTGCCCGCCTTCCCCGGCGGCCGCTTCCTGCAGTTCCGCGAGGTCATGACCGAAGAGCGCATTTATAACCTCACGGCCGTGAGCCTGCAGACCCGGGAACACAATTTTGGCGTGATTCTTTTTCCTCATACCGCGCGCCGCATGTTCGGTTCATCGAACCTGCGCCTGCTGATCGGGCTGGCCCTGCAGATCGGCTTGACCCTGGAAAACTACGCGGTCATGCACGATGCCCAGCGCCGCACCAAGGAATTCGCGCTGCTCACCCAGATCGGGCAAGCCATCAGCTCGCGGCTGGACCAGGACGAGATCCTGCGCACCGTGCAGAAGGAGTTGGGCCAGATCTTCGACACCAGCGAGTTTTATATCGCGTTTCAGGAAGGCGACGAGATCCGTTTCGAACTGGAAGTGGAACAGGGCGAGATCTTGCCGAAGCGCACCCGCAAACTGACCAACGGCCTGACCGAGTACATCATTCGCAGCGGCCAGCCGCTGGTGATTCGTGCCGATCTGGAAAAATCGCGGGAGCGCCTGGGCGTGACCTTTTTGCCGCCCCGGCCCGCCAAGTGCTTCTGTGGCGCGCCCATCCTGCTGGGAGGCCGGCCGGCAGGAGTCATGGCGGCATTGAATACGGAACGCGAATATGCCTTCGAACAGCGCGATCTCGAGGTCATGCAGACCGCGGCGGGGCAGGTTTCGGTGGCGGTGGAAAATGCCCGGCTCTTCGCCGAGGAGCAGCGGCGTTCGCGCCAGTTGGCCTTTCTGAACAATATTTCGAAGACCGCGATTTCGAGTGACGATTCCGAGCAGATGCTGGCCGACATTGTGGGCCACATCCAGAAGAATTTCAGCTTCGACCACATCGGCATCGGCATTCTGGATTACTCGACCAAAGAGATTGAAATCAAGGCCGAGGCCGGGGTCACAGCCCAATCTCTGGGTAAGCGCATCGCGCTGGGCACCGGCATCCTTGGCCGGGTGGCCCGCAGCGGGGAGGCCGCGCTAGTCCAGACCTCGAGCGAAGCGCAGCTGCAAGGTGTGGTGGCAGGTTCGCGCTCGGTTCTTTGCATCCCCATCGCCTATGGGGAAAATTTCCTGGGCGTTCTCAACGTGGAAAGCCACAAGGAAGACGCCTTCACCCCGGCAGACCGGCTGATCATGAGCACCCTGGCCGACCTGCTGGCCACTGCGCTGCACAATGCCAACGTGTTCCAGAAGTTGCAACAGCAATCGATCACGGACGGACTGACGCTCATCAAAACCCGGCGTTTTTTCTTCGAAGCGCTGGGGTCCGAGCTCAAGCGGGCGTCGCGCTCCGGCCGTCCCATCTCGGTCGTGCTGATGGACCTGGACAAGTTCAAGACGGTAAATGACACCAAGGGACATCTGGAAGGCGATCTGGTCCTGACCCGGGTGGGGCGGCTCCTGGAACAGAAGTGCCGCCAATCGAACGTGGTGGCCCGCTACGGCGGCGACGAGTTCATCATTCTCATGCCGGAGACCGGAGTGGAACAGGCCCAGATCCTGGCGGAACGCCTGCGCCTGTGGATTGCCCAGGACCCCATGCTGGCCGAGCACAACATTACCGGCAGTTTCGGGGTGGCCAGTTTCCCGGTGCACGGCTTCTCCATGGAAGATATCGTTCGCGTCGCTGACGCCGGCATGTACGTGTCCAAGCGCAAGGGCGGCGACCGGGTGTCCACCGCGGAAGAAATCGCGGGGGGCGAGAGCGCGGCCGTACGCCGCCAGCAGATCTCGGGATACATCGAAGGCTTCCTGCAACGCGAGCACACCGGCCCTGAGCACGTGGACGAGCTGATCACCACTCTGAAGAAGATGTGCGGTGATGAAGCTCTCACTGACCACATTCTGCGCGAGGCTATCGAGACCTTGACCAGTGCCGCCGAGTCGCGCGAACTGAACAGCGCCGGACACGGCGAGATGGTAGCGCGGTACAGCGAGATCATCGCGCGCTCGCTAGGTTTGCCGGCCGAGGAGATTGCCGATCTGGGCTTTACCGCCCGGGTGCATGACGTGGGCAAACTCTTTGTCCCCGAACGCATCCTGAACAAGCCCGGCCCCCTGACCGAGGGCGAGTTCAATTTCCTGAAGATGCATGCCGATGTGGGCGGGGAAATCCTGGCCACTGTGCCCGAGGGCAAGAAGCTGCGCGAGGGGGTGCTGCACCACCACGAATCCTTCGACGGCGGTGGCTATCCCAGTGGTTTGCGGGGGGAGAAGATCCCGCTCTGGGCGCGCATTATTGCCATCACTGACGCCTACGTAAACATGACCAGTGAGCGTTCCTTTGCCTCCGCCAAGAGCAGCGAGCAGGCCTTGGCCGAGCTGGAGAAATTGAGCGGCACGCGTTACGACGGCATGCTGGTGCGCATTCTGATTCGCGAGCTCAAGTCGGAGAGGACGACCAGCTGGGGAAGCTGAGGGCCCTGGCCCCGAGCCTGTCGGCTGGGCAACAAGTTTTCACAATCAAAGTCAACTTCAAGATCAAAAGCGTCGGACAAGAGTGTCCGACCCACACTCTCCCACTTGCCAATTCCGGGCTGACACTGGAAACTATCTCTGCATGCCTATCCCTCTCTCTCTCTCTGGCAAGGTAGCTCTCATCACTGGCGGTTCGCGCGGCATCGGTGCGGCGGCGGTCCGGCTGTTTGTGGCTGCGGGAGCGCGCGTATTGTTCAACTACGAAAAAGCCAAAGCTCCATCCGAGCAACTGGTCAAGGAGCTCGGAGCGGACAATTGCGCGGCCGTGGCTTGCAATCTGTCGGGCACGGAGACAGCGCAGGAATTGGTCGCGGCCGCCGTGAAACGCTTCGGCAGGCTGGACATCCTGGTGGCCAATCACGGGGTCTGGCCCCCGGAGGACGCGCCCATCGAAAAGATGTCGGACGCGCAATGGCGCAGCACCATGGCCATTAACCTGGATAGCGTCTTCGCGTTGATCAAGCATTCAGTAGCCCAGATGAAGAAGCAGGGAAAATCAGGTGCTTCCGCCGGGCACATCGTGCTGGTCAGCTCGACTGCCGGGCAACGGGGAGAAGCGTTTCACTGCGACTACGCCGCCACCAAGGGCGCGCTGATCAGCATGGTCAAAGGTCTCTCCACGGAACTGGCTCGCGATGCGATCTATGTCAACACCGTAGCGCCGGGCTGGGTGGACACCGACATGTCCGCGCCCGCACTGAACGATCCGAAGACCAGCGCCCGCATCTATTCGGCAATTCCGCTGGGACGCGCCGGCAAGCCGGAGGAAATTGCCGGACCCATCCTCTTCCTATGCTCGGAGTACGCTGGCTTCATCACCGGCGAGGTCTTTAACGTCAATGGCGGGGCGGTACTGGTGGGTTAGTCTTGTGTAGGCGCGAGCGTCCCGCTCGTGCTGCGGTTATCGTGGCGACAGCAGCACGAGCGGAACGCTCGCGCCTACATTGACTTTCCTGCATCTAACCTGGAGAACGATGAAGTTCTTCCTGACTACCCTTCTACTGGCCTCCTTCGCCCTGGCGCAGAGCGACAGCGCGCCGCCTGCTCAGTCCATTCCGGTGGACCAGGAGAACGCCCGCAGGGCGCGGGCCGTGCTGGACCAGACCATCAAGGCGCTGGGCGGATCGGCCTATCTCAATATTCAGGACATCACCCAGGCCGGCCGCACCTACAGCTTTTATCATGGACGGCCCAATAGCCTGGGCATATTGTTCTGGCGCTTTTTCAGGTTTCCCGACCGGGACCGCATCGAACTCACCAAGCAGCGTGATGTGATCTATGTGTACCAGGGCGATAAGGGCTACGAAATCACCTACAAGGGGGCCCGCCCGCAAGATTCCAAAGACTTGACCGAGTACCTGCGGAGACGACATTTCTCGCTCGACTGGGTGCTGAGAAAATGGGTGTCGGAGCCGGGAGTGGCACTCTTCTACGAAGGCCAGACCGTGGCCGAGGAAAAGCCCGTCGAGCAAGTCACGGTCATGAACGCACACAATGAAGGCGTGACTCTGTACATCAGTACCGACGACCATCTGCCGGTGAAGAAAACCTACTCCTGGCGGGACCCGAGCGATAAGGAACGCAACATCGAGGCAGAGGTTTACGACAATTACCGCGAAGTGCAAGGCGTGATGACTCCGCACACCATCACCCGCTTCTATAACGGCGACATGTCCAACCAACGCTTCTTGACTGAGGTCAGCTACAACCAGAGGATCAGCGATTCCCAGTTCGATCCCACGGTGCCCTTGGGCCAAAAGAAGCCCTGACATCAAGACGCTCCACCTTGCCCTCTACTCCCGCGCCTGCCTACGGCGGCGGCCCTTAAACGCCCGAGTTCTGAAATTGTGGACTCACTTAGGAAGTAACACCTTAGTTTCCCCCATAGTCTTGGATACACCGTTAAGTCATTCTTAAATAAGTAGATATGGGGGCGTTAATCCACTGCGCCAGATTCTGACGACCACGGACTGTGGCTGATTAGCCACAGTCGAACCCGCGCCGCACAGGGTACATTCATCATCAAACAGACTGTCAAACAGCCTAATTCCATTGATCCACGAGCAGACAATTCGTACGCCGGTCGAGTGCAACGGCATAGGTTTGCACAGCGGCGCCCCGGTGAAGCTGCGGATCCTGCCCGCACCCCCGGGATCGGGCGTGATCTTCCGGCGCACGGATCTGGACGGTTTTGAGTTGGAGGCCGTGAGCAAGAATGTAGCTCGGGTGAGCTATGCCACCAGTTTGATGAAAAAGGGCGTGCTCATTTCCACCACCGAACACCTGCTTTCTGCCCTGATCGGATGCGGCGTCGATAACGCCATCGTAGAGCTGGATAACCTGGAACTTCCCATCCTTGACGGCAGCGCACTACCCTTTGTGGAAGCCATACGCAAGAGCGGTATTCGCAAGCAAAGACGACCGCGCACCTATCTCCGCATTCGCCGCGAGCTTGAGCTGCGGGAGGGGGCCAAGTTCATCGCGGTGTACCCGGCCGAGACTTATTCCGTGTCGTACGCCATCAATTTTCCTCATCCCCTCATCGGGAAAGAAACTTTCAAGGTGGACCTGTCGGACGGGAATTATCGTTCCCAGATCGCGGCGGCGCGGACATTTGGCTTTCTGCACGAAGCCGATGCCATGCGGCAGCAGGGACTGATTCGCGGCGCCACCCAGGAAAATGCCATCGTGCTTACGCGGGACGGTCTGATGAACCCCCCTCTGCGTTTCCCCGATGAATTTGTGCGCCACAAAGTTCTGGACCTCATTGGCGACCTGGCGCTGCTGGGCAAACAGATTCTGGGCAACGTGGTGGCAGACCGTGCCGGCCACGCCATGCATACCGCCCTGGTTTCACGCATCCTGCGTGACCGAACCCTGTGGGAAGAGACCACCGTTGCAGAGGAAGAAGAGACCCCGGCTCCGTTGGTGCAAGCCGCAGCGCAATCAATGGCCTAGCGTGTTGTGTGGGTCGGACACTCCTGTCCGACGGCTTTGAGGTTGAGTTTACCTTTGAAGTTGACCTTGCCGTTGTCTCTGGTTGTCCTGGAGTCAATCCTAGATAACTTTGAAACAAGAGCCCCTTCGAAGGCGTCGGACAGGAGTGTCCAACCTACACAACCTAGTCTGCGGGGTGAGGCGTGGGGTCGTTGGAATCCCAGTACGAGCCTTCTTCCAGGAGCTTTTCCAGTTCTGCACGGGCTTGGGCCGTCAGTTGGGCGGCATAGCTCTTCGCTGACCGCTGATAGTCCGGAGTGAGCTCAGCTACCCGAAGGGCTAGGCGTGGCGCATCTCCCTCCAGCATGCGCACCAGGCGTTGGGCGCGATCTATTCTTACGTGAATCGACAGCATAAGACCTCGGTTGTTGATTTTCCTTTCCAGCCTGATGGGCACGACGGAAAGACGCAAGTCTCAAACTGGGTACGCTCGGGGGCAAAGGGCGGGGGGAAACTAGGGTTATTTGGCTGGTTTGTCTATTTTTTCGCACTGTTCGCCGAGCCAGCCATCGAGTCGCGCCCGTTCTTCCTTGGACACATCAATGAAGCGCAGCCCGGCGCGGCCCGATTCGTCCATCCAGGCGATCTGGACTTTCGGCTCCAGCGCGGTGGCGGCCCCGGGCAGCTTGAAAGATACCGTGGAGACGCCGCCCTTGGGCAGCGGACCGCGGAAGAAAATGGCCATGCCACCCTCGCTGAGGTTGGTCATCGTGACCTTCATTTTTTGCCCTTCGCCGAAGGAGAGTGTCGCCGGCATTTCCACCGGATGCCGGAAGTAGCGCCGCCGCTCGCGTATCATGAAATTGACCGCGGCGCTGAAACAACGCCTGGCATTCAACGCCGAGACTGGTTTCTGCAGGACGAAATTTGCGCCCATCTGGAAGGCCTGCTGGGTAGTGGTGCTGCCGTTCAGGATGGCAAAGGTAACAGAATTCTTGTTACTCACACTCTTGCGCAAGCCTTCCAGCACGCCCAGAGCACCCTTCAGGTCATCGCAATCGACTATGATGGCGTCAAATTTCTCGGTGCGCAGGATCTCGTGGCCGGAGCTAACTCCACGGCAGACTTCGACGTCAATGGACAGCTTCTCCAGGGCGGGCTGAACCACGCGAATGACCTCGGGATCCCGGCTGAGGAGGAGAGACTCGAGCGGCATAGAATTTTCATGGTAACTTTCCAATCCAACCAGACGAAAGTGACCAAAGTCATTGGGGACGTGAGATTAAGACGTCTCTCACTCCGCCACATTTTCGCTAGAAAGGCGAAACCGGAAACAGGAAACTAGTTGTCCATGCACAAACAGGTCTACCTCTCGCTAGGCTCGAACGTTGGCGACCGGGCAGAGAATATGAGAAAGGCGATCCACAACCTCGGCCGTTTGGGCAAGGTGGTGGCGGTCTCATCTTTTTACGAAACCGAGCCCGTCGAGCTCACAACTCAGCCCTGGTTTCTGAATTGCGCCGTTCAGTTGGACACGGAGAAAATGCCCAGGCAACTGCTCAACGGGGTTCTGGCCATCGAGCAGGAGATGGGGCGTCGCCGCCGGCAGAAAAAGGGCCCCCGCAACATTGACATCGACATTCTGCTGTTTGGGAATTCGGTGGTTCAAGTCAAGGGCCTGACAATCCCGCACCCGGCCATGCACGAACGCCGCTTTGTCCTCGAACCGCTCGCGGAAATTGCTCCCGACGTGCGGCATCCGGTACTCAAACGCAGCGTCCGCGAGCTGCGAGATGCCCTGCCCCCGGGACAGGAAGTAAGGCAGGCGTCGGACCTGAGGTGAATCCGTCTGTCCGCCCTAGTATCCGTTTATCCGCTGAACAAAAGCACTCGAGACTGCGTATCCTCCACAGTCGTGGCCTGCCCATTTCCGGGCCCGCGATGTCCGGGACAATTGTTGCTGAGCGCTGTCTAAACCCAGCCTCACATTGACTTGCCCGAGGGCGCAGCCTACCATCGGAAAATCATTTTGGAGCTGCTTGGCTGATGACAGGCGAGACTATCTCCCATTACCGCATCCTGCACCAGCTTGGCGGCGGGGGCATGGGCATCGTGTATGAAGCTGAGGATCTCAGCCTCGGCCGGCACGTGGCCCTGAAGTTTCTTCCGGGAGAACTAGAGAAGGATCCCTCGGCGCTGGAGCGGTTTCAGCGCGAGGCTCGGGCCGCCTCTGCCCTCAACCACCCTAACATCTGCACCATCTATGAGATCGGGCAAGCCGACAACCGCTATTTTATTGCCATGGAGCTGCTGGAAGGGCAGACCCTTAAGCAGCGCATCGGCAGGCAGGCCATGGAGATGGAGAAGCTTATTGAGCTGGCCATCCAGATCGCGGACGCTCTGGACGCCGCCCACTCCAAGGGCATCATTCACCGCGACATCAAACCGGCCAATATTTTCGTTACCCAGCGCAACCAGGCCAAGGTGCTGGATTTCGGACTGGCGAAGCAGACTCTCAAGGCGGAGCCGGTCACCAGTGGAGTGACCGCCGGCTCCGATGTGACGGTGGATGAGGAACTGCTCACCAGCCCCGGCTCAACCGTCGGGACCGTGGCTTACATGTCTCCCGAGCAGGCGCGAGGCAAGGACCTGGACACCCGCACTGACCTGTTTTCCTTCGGCGCGGTGTTGTATGAGATGGCGACGGGTGCGCTGCCCTTTCGCGGAGACACTTCTCCGGTAATCTTCGAAGCCATCCTGAACCGTCCTCCCGTGTTGCCGGTGCGGCTGAATCCCGACGTGCCCCTGCAACTCGAAGAGATCATCACCAAACTACTGGAGAAAGACCGCGAGCTGCGCTACCAGAGCGCGGCCGAAGTGCGGGCCGACCTGAAGCGTTTGAAGCGCGACACCGACTCGGGATTGATTTCCGCGGCCTCGAGTTCGGCCACGCTGCGGGCGGCGCGCGGGCGCAAGCCGGGCCGGATGTGGAACCTGATCGTCATGGCCATCGTCATATTGGCGGTGCTGGGGCTGGCGATGACCGTCTTCCTGCGGCGCACGCGCGCGGTCATGACGGAGCGCGATGCGATTCTGGTCACCGATTTTGTGAATACCACGGCTGACCCGGTTTTTGACGGCACCCTCAAAAAAGCGCTGGCAGTGGACCTGGAGCAGTCGCCGTATTTGAATGTCTTCCCCGAACAAAAAGTGCGGCAGACCCTGCAGTTCATGGGGCGTACGCCGGATGAGCGCATCACCGGTGACGTGGGCCGCGAAATCTGCCAGCGGGTTGGCATCAAGGCCATGCTCAACGGTTCGATCGCAAACCTGGGCAGCCAGTATGTGATCACCCTGGATGCGGTCAATGCCGCGACGGGAGAATCACTGGCCCGGGAGGAAGTGCAGGCGCACAGTAAGGAATCGGTGCTGAATTCACTGCACCAGGCCGGCTCCAGCTTGCGCAAGAAGCTGGGAGAATCACTGGCCTCGGTGCAGAAATACGATAAGCCGCTGTCGGAAGCCACCACCTCATCGCTCGAAGCACTCAAGGCCTTCAGCCTGGGTGACGTAAAGCACCAGTCGTTCGACGAGCTTTCCGCTCTTCCGCTCTACCAGCGCGCCGTGGAACTGGATCCCAATTTCGCCATGGCCTTTGCCCGCCTGGGTACGGTGTACAGCAACCTGGGACAAAGCGAGCTGGCGGAGAAGAACCGGGAAAAGGCGTTTGAGTTGCGGGACCGGGCCAGCGAGCACGAAAAGTTGTACATCATGTCGCACTACTATGTGGATTCAGGACAGCTTGAAAAAGGCATCACCGCGCTGGAACTCTACAAGCAGACTTATCCGCGGGATTCGACTCCGTACAACAATCTGGCGGTGGTTTACATCGTGATGGGGCAGTACGAGAACGCACTCGACAACGCGCGCAAGGCGGTACAGCTCGATCCCGACAGCGCCAGTGGATATTCGAATGTTGCCTTTGCCTACGCCGGTCTGAACCGGCTGGATGAGGCCAAGGCCACTTTCAATCAGGCCCTGCAGCGCAAGGCCGGCGCGGCGATTGTGCATTCATCTCTCGCCACGATTGCCTGGTTGCAGGGTGACCAGGCAGGCATGGAGCGCGAACTGGATTTGATGAAGAACGATCCCCAGAGCGAATTCACCGAGACCGGAATGCGATCTGCGATGGCAGCCT
The DNA here is from genome assembly GCA_963758435.1 of Terriglobia bacterium. Classification (GTDB taxonomy): domain Bacteria; phylum Acidobacteriota; class Terriglobia; order Terriglobales; family Acidobacteriaceae; genus JAIQFF01. The sequence continues at coordinate 57,323 of CAVWVN010000008.1, forward strand.
ACGCCGGGCAGCTCAACGCGGCGCGAACCTTCGGACAGAAGCAGAGAGAAGCGGCGAAACGTCTTGGCTTCACGGAGGCGGTAGCCAACGAATATTCGCAGGAGGCCTTCATGGAAGCCGCATTCCTGGACAAGGACCGCGCGATCGAAGACGTTGCCCAGGCACTGAAGCTGTCCCAGTCGCCCAACGTGGTACTCAACTGCGCGATTGCCCTGGCCCTGGCAGACGAGAATGGACGAGCCACAAAGCTGGCCGACGACATTGCCCAGAAGCGGCCTTACGACACCATGGTGCAATTCGTTGACGTGCCGCTGGTGAAAGCGCAAATCGAACTGAATCAGGGCAACCCGGCGAAAGCCATCGATCTGCTCGACGGCGCCCTGGTGTACGCCCGCGCCAATTCGAGCGTGCTCTATGTGCGAGGCAATGCATACCTTAAGGCCGGGCGCGGCCCCGAAGCGGTGCAAGCCTTTCAGCGCCTGCAGGACCTGAAGAGCGTTATCAACATCGATCCCGCCATGCCGCTGGCCAAAGTCGGCCTGGCCCGCGCTTACGTCCTGGCAGACGACAAGGCCCGCGCTCGCGTGGCCTATCAGGATTTCCTGGCGGTGTGGAAGGACGCAGATCCGAATGTCCCCCTGGTGCGCGAGGTCAAAGCCGAGTACGCCAAGCTGCAGTAGGCAAGACAGAGGACGCCTGACGCGAACTCGGGTTGCGACACGCGAGGCCCAACGGCGGCAGTCTGAGGTCCGAAGCCCGACGTCCGCCGCCGCCCTACTGCAGCACCACTACCAGAATGCGGCCGTCGGAGTGATATCCGCCGCCGGTAGCGTTTTTGGCTCCCTGCACCGGGTTGGGCGGGAGATAGTAATAGAGGCTCTTGACATTGCCGGAGGCCTGCAGGGTCTGGCCGATGTTGTCGCGCTCGCCATCTACTGCCGGGTCGATCTTGTGGGTCACTTTCCCGTTACGCTGGTCCTTTTCGAATCCGATGTCATGCGTGCCCGCCCCCGCCCACATGGTTTGTCCATTCCAGGTGGTCGGCGCCTTCCAGATCCGGAAATGGTGGCGGCTGGCCACGACTGAATAGGCCTGGGCCAATTCGTAGCCGTAGTCCTGCTTGCGCCCAAACAAGTAGAGCTGGCTCATGGGCATCTGCAGGTAGTCCTTCTTTTGATAAGTTTCGAGCACCGCCTTCAGGACCGCTTCTTTGGTGTCGATGTCGGCCACGTGCCAGTTGGCGGCGTCCAGCGTGTCTTTCACCTGTTGCTCGGAGCCAATCAGCACGAAATTCACCATGTCGCCCTGATTCTGGAACTCATCGTTTACCCGCCGGGGCAAGCCGTCGATGTCTTTTTGCAGAGCTGGATCCACGCTGCCGGACGACACTTTGAGCGCCGGAGTAGGCGCGGTAGCGGAGGCGGCGGAGGTCGGCGATATCGCATCATTCCCCGCCGGCGCAGCCGATGCTGAGGTGGTGGAAGCCGTCGTGCCGGTCCCGAACTGTCCGGCGAGAAAAACCTGGGCCGCGCTGGCCAGCTTCGACTTGATGTCCTGCGCCGGCTTTTGTGTTGCTGTGGATGCGGCTGGAGTCTGCCCCGCAGCGGGCGAGGAAGCGGAAGTCAGCGAGTTGCCGGCGACAGGCGCGGTGGACACCTCCTCAGGAGCAACTTTGACCTTCACCGCAAAACTGCCGGCGCAGGGCGGCGTGCCCGATGCATTCACTCCGAGGAACAGGTGGCCTGGCGCTTCGACCTTAAGCTGCTGGGCGCTGCCGACCAGGACCGGCACGCCCTGCGCCCGCAGTCTGGCGATCAAGGCTCCCGGCGGGGCCGACACTACGGGCAGTCCGGTGCTGGCCGATCCGCTCACTCCCGCCGGATCGCATTTTTCTCCGGTGCTGGAGTCTATCTGCAGAACCTCTCCTGCCTGGAGATCCACTCCGGTATCGGTCCAGGGCTGCGCGGTTGAGATGGTGAAAGAGTAGTCCCTTGCTGGGGTTGAAACTTGGGACTGGGCCGAACTGGCGGAGACGGTAAACACACCTGCCAGCAGAACGCATCCACCCGCCTTCAGGGAAAGGAACTTCATGGTCAAACTCCGGTTTGGCGCGACATACAACCGCCGGAGAATTTTATCTATTCTGATCGAGAGAGTCGAATTGGGTAATAGGTAGCGCCGGCATCCCTTCGACTGAGCTCAGGGCAGGCCTTGCCGGCTGTCCCGAGGGCATCCTGCCCTCGGCGCGGCGGGCGAGACGCCCGCCGGACAGCCGCCGGGACGGCGGCGCTACTTAGCTAGCGCGCCAGCGCAGGCTCGAGTTGGCCTGACTTCAGGCTGGCATAACGCTTGTTGATTTCGTCCCAGTTCACCACGTTCCACCAGGCCGCCAGGTATTCCGGACGGCGGTTGTTGTACTTGAGGTAATAAGCATGTTCCCAGACGTCGTTGCCAAAGATGGGGAACAGGCCCTGCGAAATGGGATTGTCCTGGTTAGGGGTGCTGAGAATCTGTACCTCACCGCTGCGCTTGCCGGCCAGCCAAACCCAGCCGCTACCGAACTGCTTGACCCCGGCATCGTTGAACTTGGCTTGAAAATCCTTGAAGCTACCGAAAGACTTCTGGATCGCTTCCGCAACCGGTCCGCTGGGATCACCGCCGCCCTGGGGCTTCATGATCTTCCAGAACATGCTGTGGTTGACGTGTCCGCCTCCGTTGTTGCGCACAGCGCCGCGGATGTCCTCGGGCACGGCGTTCAGGTCGCGAATCAGATCTTCGGCGCTCCTGGACTGCAGGTTGGGATGTTTCTCCAGGGCCGCATTCAGGTTCTTTACATAGGCCGCGTGGTGCATGTCATGGTGCAGCTTCATGGTCGCTGCGTCGATGGTGGGTTCAAGAGCGGAATAGTCGTAGGGCAATGGGGGTAATTCAAATGCCATATTTCCTCCTCTTATAACAGTCTCAGATGATGGTATCGCGATTGGAGATTCAGCGTCGAATGTGTTTGTTTTACCGGAATATTTGAGCTCTGGATGGCTGGAAACGGGAACGGGTTGCTTGTGGAAAAGACGCCCAAGAAAAGCAGCCACGGATTTTCACGGATCTTCACGGATCCAAAACCTTGATTTGTTTTCTTGATCCGTGTGAATCGTGCAAATCCGTGGCCGCTGTTACTGGCTCAGCGCGGTCTGCAACTGCTGAAGGTCGGTGGCATAGGTCAATCCCACTTCCTGATCCACGACCCCGGCTCGAATCAGTTTTTCAATTTCCTGGTCGAAGTGGAGCATGCCCTCGGAGGCGCCATTCTTGACTGCTTCGAGCAGAGTGCCTCCGGAAGCGTCCTCGCAATCGAGGTAGTGGACAGTGCGGGGGGTATTCCTGAAGACTTCGAGGACGGCCACGCGTCCGCCATTTTTCCGGGGCAGGAGCTGCTGCGAAATGATGTAGCGAAGAGTCTTGGCCAGCCGGCCGCGCAACGGTGACTGTTCTGGCGGCGGGAAGGCAGACACGATACGATCGAGGGTCTTCGCGGCGTTCGGGGCGTTCAGACTGGAAAGGACCAGGTGACCGGTCTCAGCCGCTTCGAGGACCATTTCCATGGTTTCACGGTCGCGCAGGTCTCCCACCAGGATTACCTTGGGCGCCTGCCTCAGGGCAGCGCGTAATGCCAGCGCGAAGTTTGGCGTATCGCTGTGCAGCTCGCGCTGGTGGATGGTGGACTGCTTGTGATTGTGCAGAAACTCGATGGGATCTTCGATCGTGATGATGTGGCAGGTCTGCTTTTCGTTGATGCGGTCAAGCAGAGCCGCCAGCGTCGAAGACTTTCCCGATCCACGCGCCCCGGTAACCAGGACGATGCCGTCGCGCAGGCTTGCGATTTCTCCGAGATGAGGCGGAAGGCCCAGCGCCGCGAACTCCGGAATTTTAGTGGGAATTACGCGCATCACCACGGCGCAGCTGCCACGCTGAATGAAAATATTCACCCGAAAACGGGCCAACCCAGGCAAGCCGAATGAAATATCGCAGGACCCCTGCTCGCGCAACACATTGATGGCCTGCTTATTGTCGCCGATGAGATCGGAGGCGATGCGGCGGGTGTCGTCCGCCGTAAGCAGCCGCAGGCCCGGTCCCTGCACCTGGATCAATTGTCCATAGACTTCCACCTGTGGCGGCCGGCCGGGAGAGAAAATCAAGTCACTAACCTTCTCGGTGGCGCGCAACATGGCGGCCAGGAGTGTGTGGGTGGCGGCCGCACCAGAGATCGATGACGGCTCGAACGTGACCTGAAGCGGGGCTGTGCCTGGTGATGCCATTTTCTTTTGGTCGGGAAGTTGGCACCCGAGAGGGGGAAGCGCTCGGGAACACGATCTCAAATCAACTGTAGCGAAAACGGCGGTGGGGTTCCACGAAGAACGTCACGTACATAGACCTTAGTAACGCGTGCGGGAGGGGGGAGGGAGTGTGGGTCGGACACTCTTGTCCGACGCTTTTGACTTGGTTTTTTTCGCAAGGGATACCCGCAAAGCAAACCAAAGTCAAAGGCGTCGGACAGGAGTGTCTACCCACACCCATACGGGGCTATTTTTTGGTTGTCTTTTTCTTCGACCCGTAGCTGGTCTCGATACTGCTGCCAATGTACTGGAGCATGCCCTTGGCGCCCTCGGCGAACTGGCCGGTGGGCTGCAGTTCGAGATATTTATTGAGCGCTTCGGCCGTGCCCGGCGCCGGAATCACTTTCCCCGTCTTGGGGTCAGTGGTGGCTTTATTGATCAGATTTACGCCCTTCTGGTAATACGACTCCGCCTTGTTGGGATCGGCGGCAATCGACTTGTCGAAGGCCGCATTGGCCTCATCCACCTTGCCGCTGTTGGTCAGCACCGCTCCCTGGTTATAGTAGTACTGCGCCGCGCCCGGAGGATTGAGCGCCGCCGCCTGGTCGTAGGACTTCACCGACTCTTCCAGTTGACCGGTCCGGGCCTGGGCCTGTCCCAGGTTGTTGTAATAGGCGGCCAGGTTCTTCGCGTCGTCGGGCTTGGGGCTGGCCGCCATGGACTGCTTCCTGAGGTCAACCGCCTTCTGATAATCGCTGACCGCATCGCTGTAGCGCTTGGACTTTTCCGCCGCGTCAGCCTGCTTGGGAGCTGAACTCAGATTCGCGTCACCCAGGCGAGCCCAGAGCAAGTCTCGTGTGGCGTCCATTTGCGTGGCTTCGTTAAGGGTGTTCACGGCAGTTTCGTAGTCCCCAGTCTGCATGGCCTGGTTGGCGATTGCCAGCTTGTCATTCAGGGCCTTGACCGTGTTGGTCTCCTTGGCTGCCTTGGCTTGCTGTTCCTGCATTTGCTTCAACTGCTCGGGAGTAATGCCCTTCTGCTGGGCGGCTTCGACCTGGGATTTCTTCAAATCGAAATCGAGTGTGACCTCGTCTCCGCCCACGGGAAAATTACTGACCTGGTCCAGTTGTTTGCCGTCCTGGGTGAGCGTGACCTTGTACTTGCCGATCTCGATACCAAGCGAGAAGTACTCGCCCTTTTTGTTGGTTTTCAGGTTGTACTTCCGCCCATTGTCGGTGTTGGCCCATTCCAGGTTGGCGCCGGCAATCGGCTTCCCTTCCATGTCTTTACAGACACCCTTCACAGTACCCGTGGCCTGGGCAAACACCGGAGGCACGCACAGCGCCGCCACTATCACCACCAGCGTCAAGATCAGCAAACGTTGCTTCATGTTTTTGGCCTCCCGGCCCATAAAACTGATTGATGTCGCAGCGCCGGCATCCTGCTGCGCGAAACCTAAGTTCTCTCTGCCATCTCCGCGTACGGAATCGGGTCCGCGCTGCCCGCATCGCGAAAAGCCCGCAAGCGCAAAACGCAGCTGTCACAGACTCCGCAGGCGTTGTCTTCCCGGCTGTAGCACGACCAAGTTAAATCGAAGGGCGCGCCTAGTTCAAGGCCCAGGCGGACGATTTCCGCCTTGCGCAATTCGATCAGCGGCGTGACGATTTCGATCCTGCCGTCTTTTGTTCCGAGCTTAACCACCCGGTTGAAGGCCTCGTAGTAGGCCGGACGGCAGTCAGGATATCCCGAACTGTCCTGCTCCACCGCTCCGATGTAGACCCTGGCCGCCCCCAGCACCTCGGCCCAACTTACCGCCACCGCCAGGAAGTGGGCGTTGCGGAAGGGCACATAAGTTACCGGGATATCGCTTCCAAGGTCGTGCGACTTGGGCACGCCAATGTTGCGGTCGGTCAGCGCCGAACCGCCAATGGCCGAGAGAGCTTCGTTCCTCACCAGCAGCCGGTCACGAATTCCCAGGCGATCACAGATGGCGAGAAACGCCCGCCGTTCGCGATCCTCGGTGCGCTGTCCGTAGCTCACGTGGACAGCGGCCGCCTCGTGATCGCGCGCCGCCAGCGCGGCGCAGACACAGGAATCCATACCCCCGCTCAGGAGTACCACCGCGCGCTCTGCGCTTTTCACCATCACTCCCTTAGATGTCGTTGCCGCCCGGTTTGTAATTCTAGTCCAAACCCCTGAAAGCAAGTGAGATCGGGCCTTGTAGCGCCGGCGTCTCGCGGGCTGTGTGGCGGGCATTCTGCCCGCCCGTCGGGCCGGCGGGACGCCGGCGCAACCCTAGACCCCTTTCATCGCCGGGTCCCAAATGAACTTATGAATTTGCAGTCCCAGGCGTGCCGGAACCCCATCCGCCAGAATCCATTCCGCCAGTTCGCGCGGATCCAGCAGACAAGCAGAGGCATCGCGGGCGCCGCTGGCTTCCTTGCTGAAAGCGGGAGAGAACAGCACCGCCTTCACCCGCTGTCCCAGATTGTGATGGGCCACAAAGTCACGGGCAAATTCGTAATCGCCGCGATCGCTCAGCACAAACTTGACCTCGTCCTCGGAGTTCAGCCAGTCCAGGTTCTCCATGTGAAAGGTGTCAGGTTCGCCCGAGTTCGGACACTTTACATCCACGATTTTGATGACCCGGCGGGGCACGCGCTCGAGCGGACGCTCACCGCTGGTCTCGAGCAGGACAGTGTAGCCCGCGTCCAGAAGCCTCTGCATCAGCGGGACCACTTCGCGCTCCTGCAGCATAGGCTCGCCGCCCGTGATCTCCACTAACCCGCCACCGGGACTCAGGCTCTCCACTGTTTCGATCACTTCTTCCATGGTCCGGCGCTGCCCGCCGGTGAAAGTGTACTCGCTGTCGCACCAGGAACAACGCAGGTTGCAACCCGTCAATCGCACAAAGACGCAAGCCAGCCCTGCATGGGTGGACTCGCCCTGAATCGACTTGTATATCTCGGTAATCTGCATGAGGCAGCGTCTGGCGTCTCGCTTCTGGCGTCTGGTTACGGCTCGTAGCTTTGCGTTGTCATCCTGCTGAGCGACCCCGCCGTTTCGCTCGCGAAACGGCAGGCGAGTCGAAGAACTCCTATGGCGCAAATGACGACTGAGATCGTGGGAATCTGGTTCTCTTCGCCGCACCTACTCCGAGTAGGTTGCGGTGGTCACATCCGTTTCAAATACGGTGACATTCTTGACCCGCACCCGCCCCTGGGTCACGCGATCAAGATTTGCGTTGGTCTCATCGTAAAAATATTTGGCCAGGTTCTCAGCCGAGGGATTCAACACCTTGAAAGGTTCGAGATCGTTGATCATCTGATGATCCAGACGGTCGATGACGGGTTTCATCGCTTCCTTCAATTCCCTGAAATCGAGCAGCAACCCGGCCTTGTCCAATTCCTTGCCGGCCAGGGTCACACGGACTTTGTAGTTGTGCCCGTGCGGGTTTTCGCACTTCCCCTTGTAATTGCGCAGGTAGTGCCCCGCGGCAAATGAGTCTTCGACCGTAACTTCAAACATGAACCCTCTTGGCGGCAGACAACCGGACCGCGGTGCATGATCTAATCTTCCATTTTACCCCGATACCCGCATGCAGGTGTGGATCGGACACCCTTGTCCGACCTCTTTGACTTCGATTTTCGGTTTGGGATCCGGTGGACCTTGGTTGAGTGTGAAGGGTGCTAAGGCTGGGTCAAAAGCCAGGGTCAAAGGCCAGGGTCAAAGGCAAAGTCAAAGGCGTCGGACAGGAGTGTCCGACCCACACCCGAAAAACTCCTCCACCTGCTTCAGGTCGGTGGTCCTGCGATAAGGCGGTAGGCTCTCCACGAACACCTTCCCATACTGCTTCTTCAAAATACGGTTGTCCAGCAGTACCAGCAGACCGCGATCATGCAACGAACGAATCAGGCGCCCAAAACCCTGCTTCAGCGTGATCACCGCTGCCGGCACCTGGTACTGGAAGAAGGCGTTGCCGCCATCGGCGTCGATCGACTTGACCCGCGCCGCCACCACCGGATCGCTGGGTACTGCGAAGGGGAGGCGATCGATGATCACGCAACTCAACTGCTCGCCCTGCACGTCCACACCCTGCCAGAAGGATGAGGTCGCGAACAATACAGCATTCGGCGTCAGCCGGAATTCCTCGAGCAGCGCCGTCTTGGGAGCGTCGCCCTGCAATAGCATGGGGAAATCCAGCACGCCAAGCAGGCGCTGGTACACGTCGTTCATCTGGGCATAGCTAGTGAACAGAACGAACGCGCGCCCGCGGGTAATTTCCAGCAGGCGCCGGATGCGGTCGGCCGCCTGCGCCGCAAATTGCGGAGTGCGGGGATCCGGAAGGTCTGGGGGAGCGTAGAACAGCGCCTGATTTTCATAGTCAAAATGCGAGGGCAGCACGCTTTCCCGCGCGTAATCCAATCCCAGCCGGCGGCGCATATATTCAAAGCTGCCGCCTACGGCCAGGGTGGCTGAAGTCAGCACCGCGCATTCCAGCTTGTCGAACAGGCAAGTTTTCAGGATCGGAGCCATATCGATGGGAGTAGCTTGCAGGAACACATTCTGCTTCTCGCGGCCGCCGCGCCGGCGTTCGATCCAGAACACAGTATTGCGGTCCTCAGACTCCATCAGGAAGCCGAGTTGCACCTGCAACTCTTGTGACCGGCGGGAGAAGTTGAAAACTTCCTCCGGCTTGGAGGGAAGGTTCTCCAACTCCGAGCCCAGACGGGTGATCGCCTGCTGCAGTCCCAGAAACTCGTCGCCGTTTTCTTCCATGAACTCGCGCCGGTTTTCAAACGCAAAGCGGCCGTCGCCCTGGGGCAACAGTGCGAAGAAGAACATCGCCCGTTCGCGCACACTCTTGAGCGCACCGGAGAGCGAGGCCGAGAGCATATGGTTGCGTTGCAGCGAAACTTCGACGTCCCGGCACAGCTCCTCGAAACGCCCGTTGCTCACCGAAACCCCGAAGTAGCTTCCCGCTATGTCTTCCAGTTCATGGGCTTCATCGAAAATTACGGCACCGGCTTCGGGCAGGATTCCGGCATCAGGCGCATACTCGGCCTGCTGCTTGATCGACAGGTCAGCAAAAAACAGGTGATGGTTGACGATGATGATGTCGCTCTCCATCGCCTTGCGGTGCATTTCAGTGATAAAGCAGCGCTCCCAGGCGCTGCACTTCTGCCCCAGGCAAGTATCGGCGCGAGCGTCGATCTTGTGCCAGAGCGCGCTGGCTTCCGGAAGCGAGGCCAACTCGGCGCGGTCCCCGGTCTGCGTGACTTTCTCCCAGGCGGCAATGGCGCGGTAGTGCTCGATCTCCTCCAGGCCGCTGAGCACGGGCTGGTCGGTCAAGTCATAAAGCTTCTTGCGGCACAGATAGTTGTTGCGCCCCTTCATGTAACAGGCGTTCAGCTTGCCTTCGCCGCCGGGAAAAAGCGCCTGCTCGAGAAAAGGGATATCTTTGAGGAAGAGCTGTTCCTGCAGATTCTTGGTGCCCGTAGAAATGATGACGCGCTTGCCGGAGCGAATCACGGGGACCAGGTAGGCCAGCGTCTTGCCCGTTCCGGTGCCGGCTTCGACGATCAGGTGGCGCTTCTCTTCCAGCGCCTGTTCGACCGCTTGCGCCATCTGCAACTGTCCCCGGCGAAACTCGTAGGCGGGATGGGTGCGGGAAAGCACTCCGCCCGGAGCAAAGAACTGGTAGAGCGAAACATCGCGTTTCCTGGTATCGGGGACGGGCTGAGAACTGGAAGGCACGGAGTCACTATAATAAGCGTTCGGGCCGGAATAGCCCATGTGGGGCGGGCGCCCTCGCCCGCCGCTTTTGCCTTTTTAGATTTTGAGGTTCGGGTCTTGTGGCTGCGCGGGTTCGTTCGGAAAGGCTGAAAGTCAAAGTCAACCGCGGCGGGCGAGGGCGCCCGCCCCACACTTGATATCTTCTTATGACCCATCCAACTCTGACCTCACCATCGGCTGCGGCCGCTGCCGGCATGCCTACCGTCGCCATCGTGGGGCGCCCCAACGTGGGAAAATCCACGCTATTCAACCGGCTGGTGGGTTCGCGGCGCGCCATTGTCGGCGATGAACCCGGCATCACGCGCGACCGTCTCTACGGCGATGCGGAATGGCGCGGACGCCACTTGCGCATCGTGGATACGGGCGGCATTCTCCCGGAAGACAAAGATTTTATCCCGTCGGAAATTTTCCGTCAGGCGAAAGTCGCTCTGCAGGAAGCCGACGCGGTCATCATGGTGGTGGACGGCCGCACCGAAATGGCATCTCCGGATATTGAGCTGGCCCGCCAGTTGATCCGGTCCGGCAAACCACTCTTCCTCGCGGTCAACAAAGTTGATACCGAGAAGCAGCAGAGCCTGGCCGACGAGTTTCATCGCCTCGGGATCCGCAAGCTTTTCCCTATTTCCGCCGAAAATGCGCGCGGGGTGGATGATCTGCTGGATGCCATCCTGGAGGTCCTGCCGCCGCTACATCAATTAACCACTGAGGACACGGAGGAAAGTCCGGAAGATGAGGCCCGGCCTGAGGGCCGCGCTCATGAGACCCGGGTTGCGATCATCGGGCATCCCAACGTGGGCAAGTCCACGTTGCTGAACCGGTTGACCGGAGCCGAGCGATCGATTGTTTCGCCCATTCCCGGAACCACGCGTGACGCTGTGGACGAGATCGTCGAGCACAACGGCAAGCGCTTCCGCTTTATCGATACCGCTGGAATCCGGCGCAAGGGCAAGACCCATCTGATGGCGGAAAAGCTCTCCGTGGTGATGGCGCGCAAGCATCTGGAAGCCGCCGACATTGCGCTGCTGGTGATCGATGCCACCGAGGGCGTAAGCCAGCTCGACGCCGCCATCGCCGGATACGCCCACGAGAGCGGCCGCTCCATGATCATCATCGTAAACAAGTGGGACCTGGTGCTCAGCGGCAAGGAGCGGACAGGCCGGCAGACGAAGGCTTCGCGCATGCAGGAAAACAAGCGCCCCGGCGATCGTGCTGCCTACGAAGAGCGGGTGCGCCATGCGCTGAAATTTCTCAGCTACGCGCCCATACTGTTCGTCTCAGCCTCAACCGGGAAGGGTACCGAGAAAATATTTCCGACGCTCGAGGAAGTCGCCAGCGAGCGCCGCAAGCGCGTCGGGACCGGCGAGATGAATCGCTTCCTCAAGCATGTGGACTTCGAACGTGCCTCGGTCCCGGCACGCCAGCAGGTGCGGATTTACTACATGACCCAGGCCGCGGTCGGGCCTCCGACTTTCGTCATCTTCACCGACCGAAAGGTAAAGTTGCACTTCGCCTACCAGCGCTTCCTGGAAAATCAGATTCGCCACGCCTTCGGCTTCCTGGGCACACCGATCTGGATCAAGAACCGGGCCCGGGATTGAGGTTGCCGTCGGGCGGGGCGCCAATGAATGCTTCCTAATCGAGATCTTTGGTCAGCAACGCCACCCGGTTGATTCCCGCGTTGTGCGCTTCGGCCACGACTTGCGCCACGTACTCAAAGTCGAGGCTTTCATCGCCCTTGACGTACACGACTTTCTCCGCACGGCCCAGAAAAATCCGCTCCAGATCCGGCTCCAACCGCTCCCAGGGCACGGTTTCCTGATTGATTTTGAGCAGAGGAACGCGACTCTGCGCATCCCATATGACCTGAATCACGATAGTGCGCTCGTTCTGGTGGGGTTGGTCTGCTGTTGCCGGTTGAGGAAGGAGGGCATCGACCTTGTACTCCTTCGTTGTGGCTACGATCACCATGAAGACAATAATCAGCACCAGAAGAATGTCGATCAACGGAGTGACATTCATTTCGGGCCGGGACGGACCACCGCCTGCCGTTGAGAACGCCATACAAATTTGCTCCTCTCAGGCACGCGCGTGTTCTGAAAGGATTAGACACTCCGTATGCAGGCAGAGTTCCCCTGACGAAGCGATTTCGATTTCGACGGAAAGTCAGCCGATGGGCTCAGGAGTCGGCAACAACGGCGGTGGATCGGGTGGAGGTGGCGGCACCACGGGTGGCGGCGCAGGATATAAAACCGCGCTCAGCGGCGCATAACGCGCCGCGAAGAAGTAGATGGAATAAGCCGGGAAGAACACCACGGCGGGCACCGAAACCAGCGACATCAAATACAACAAACAGAAAATGGCGATCGCTCCCACCACTACCGCCAGGGTGATGGTGTAAAGGTTCCACGTTAATCCGGCCGCCATGCCGGCGATCACGGCCACGGCGCCGAGGCCTCCAATCGGAATAAGAAACAGCAGGAAGACGATGGCCGAGACGACACCGATAATGATGGCGGCGCCGATAGCCATCACGATCTTCATACCTATATAAGCGGCATACCCACCCACTTCGCTTTTGATCTGCGGCCACAGCCGGCGCCAGCCCTCGATGGCGCCAATTTCTTCCAACGCCATTTGCGGGACCACAAAGTCCTTGGTCATCACATGGACTACCAGCTGCACCACAATGAAAAGCAGAAACACGAAGAACAGCGCCATGCCGCCCAAAATCAGCGGAATCATGTGCTCCTTGGGGTTTCGGAGCCAGCCCACCAGAAACGCGAAGCCGGCAGGAATCCCGAGCAGAATGGTGAAGCCCACGACCGAAGCCACAGCCAGCAGAATCTGCCAGACAAAAAGACGCCGTCCCGGGCCTTGCCGCCGGACCCAGCTGTGCCCAATGCGGCACTCCCGGGTCACAACGCTGTCGAAGAGCACGAAGCGCATTACGCTGTTCACGTACAGGAACAGGATGAGCAGAACGAACCCGGTGATGATGAGCACGGCGATCAGCGAAGCCGTGAGCGCGGGATTGATCCCAGCCAGGCCAGATTCCAGAAGATGCTGTGAACTATTGGGGCGCGGAATCTGAAAGCTTCCGGGATTGCAGCCTCCGCCGCCCGAACCCATTTCCCCCGCCAAAAGGCCAACTAGCGCCAGTTTGGCCCACTGGCTGGCCCGGAAGGGCCGCACCAGCTGTTGCCGGGCATGCTCAAAGGCGGGAGTAATCGCATCCACGGCGGAGATCGGCAAGGCGCACCTCAGGAGATCGCGGTTCGCAGCAAGGTACTGCGAAGCGCGAGTTGGGTCAATGGGATTTTTGGTACTCAGGAGACTGCAGATCTCAGATTGTTGATTTCAGATTTAAAACCCGAACCTCAAAGGCCAAAGTAAACGATCGGTTTTCAATCTGAAATCCGCGATCTGTTTCTCACTCGTACCTCAGCGCCTCCACGGGGTCGAGCTTCGAGGCACGCAGCGCCGGCACCAGCCCGCTGACCACTCCTACGGCCAGCAGCACGAGCGTGGACAGCATGACCGTGGCCAGCGAAATCCGCAAATGGATGTCCGCCTTGCCGGAATCGTCTTCAAACAGCGGTCCCATTAAGGGCAGCGTGCCAACGGCTGCGGCAATCGCGTAGGAGAGCAAGACGCCGGCGGCGCCGCCCAACAGCATGATAAGCAAGGTCTCAGCCAGGAACTGGAGTTTGATCTGCCACTTCTTCGCCCCCAGCGCCCGCCGCAAACCGATCTCGCGGATGCGCTCATCCACCGAAACCAGCATGATATTCATCACCCCGACGCCGCCAATGCCCAGGGTGAGTGTCCCCACGAATGTGAGCAGCACTTGCAGTCCGATGGTGAGTCCATCGATGATCGGACGGAATTCGTCGCGACCGAACATCTGAAAGGCTTTCTTGTCGGTGGGAGAAAACTGCTGCCGGGTCGCAATCGCGGCCAGCACCTGGGCCTCGGCCTTGCGCTCAAACTGGGGCGCAACCGGCTCAAAGACCATCACGGCGGCGTACTTCGCGTTCCATACGTCGCCGGCGGCGCTATAGGGGATCCAGGCAGAATCGTCATCACTGGAAAAATAGTTGCTCAGCTGGATCTTGCGCGCCATCACGCCGATCACGGTGAAATGCACGCCACCGATCTGCACCGTCTCGCCCACCGCGGGCCGGCCGCTGAACAACTGCTCCCGCACTCGTCCACCCAGAAACACCACGCGGCGGCGCTCCAGTTCGTCTCCAGCAGAAATCCAGCGTCCTTCAGACGGAACCTCGTTGCGCATCTCGCCGTACTCCGGGCAAACCCCGCGTATCGCGGCCGTGCCTACCATCCGCTCGCCATAGCTGATGCCGGGGCGGTTCACCGTTTCCAGGCAAACATGTTTCACGAGGGGGGCGGTCTCCTTGACGATGTCGAGGTCAGCCTGTTCCAGCCGGACTTTCTTGCCGGCGCGCTGTCCGCCGGGCTGCTCGCTGGTTTGCTGCGGCCAGCAGATAACCACGCTTTTGCCGAAGGCATCGAACCCGCCCACCAGGATGCGCCGGAAACTGCTGCCGTAAGCGATCAGCAACGTCACCGTGGCGATCCCCCAGACAATGCCCAGCATGGTCAGCAGGCTGCGCGTGTAGTTGCGCCGCAGCGCAATCCAAGCCTCGAGAATGATTTCAGTCAGCATGCTTAAACCGTTGCCGGTGTAGGGACGGGTCTCAGACCCGTCCAGGCCGAGCGCAGCTCGGCAGTTCAAACCTTGTCGCGCAAGCGCGGCCTGTCCGGGTCAGAGACCCGGACCCACGCAAACCTATCCCCCCGCCTCATAGCGTAGCGCTTCTATCGGATCAATCGACGCCGCTCTCCGCGCCGGATACAACGCCGAGAAAATTGCGACGACGCCCAGCAGCGCGCATGCGGCCACGCCGGACTGCCATGTCGCCACCAGGCCGGCAAAGAAGTCGGGCATGGGAAGCAGATTCACCAGGAAGCAAATACCGTAGGCAATTCCCATCCCGAGGGAGCCGCTGACAAACGCAATCAGCAGCGCTTCAATAAAGAACTGTTTGAGGATGGTACGGGCGGGCGCCCCCAACGCCTTGCGCACGCCGATTTCGCGGGTCCTCTCCCGCACCGCCACCATCATCACGTTCATCACTCCCAGGCCGCCGAGAAACAAGGTCACAATCCCGACGGCGCCCAGAAAATACTTCATCCCGTCGGTCATCTGCTGGAATGCCTTCGCTTCCTGTACCGTGTCCCAGATGGGGCAGGCTTCTTTGTCGTTAGGATCGAAGTTGTGCAGGCGCCCCAACACGGTCTGCACTTCACGTTTGCAAGCCTCATGTTGATTCACTGACCTGGGAGTTACCAGTAACTGGTCAAACGTGGTGGCTGTGCCGGGCGGCTTGTCGGGAAAGTCGCGCCGCATGGCCGCGAAAGGAATAAATATCTTGTTCACGTCCCAGCCGTCGTAGCTGGAATCCTGCTTTTTCACCGCCATCACGCCTATGATCTTGTAGGGAAACGCATTCAGGTAAACATCCTCGCCCACGGGGTCGCGGCCTGGAAAAAGCTGCTTGGCTGCATCGCTGCCGAGGAAAGCAACGCGACGCGCCTCCTTCTGGTCATCCCAGTTGTAGAAACGACCCAGGCCCACGTCGAGGCTGCGAATGTAGCCGAAGGGCGGGTGGGACCCGGTAACGGTAAACGCGGCATTGTTGTAATTGCTATGGGCGCGCACATCGTTTTGCTCCAGTTCCGGGATAGCGTACTGGCAGTCCGGCGCTTCGGCCTGAACCGCGTTCACATCCGAGTCTTCCCAGCGCAATGCCCGCCCGGCACGGGCTCCCCCCACCTGCATGCTGGTGCGTCCGTGGAACACGATCAGAATGTCCTTGCCCAGATTGCGGGCCTGCTCTGCCTGTCCCCTGCGCAGGCCTTCGCCGGCCGCCACCATCAGGACAATAGACACGATTCCCCAGGCGATGCCGAACATGGTCAGAAAAGTTCGCAGTTTGTGGGCCCAGAGGGTGCGCAACACATCGCCGATGAGATCGCGGAGAACCATTGCTGTATGGACGCAGGTGCCGCCCGAACGTAAGCCGGGCGGGGGCAGAACCCCTCAAGTCTATATACGAATTTCAGCCTGATTTAGTTCAGAAGAAAGAGTGTGGGACGGACATTCCCTTCGACTTCGCTCAGGGCAAGCTGGTCCGTCGCTTTTGAAGTTGATGGGGGGCCTTGGTCGATGTACTGACTAAAATCGAAATCAAAGGCGGCGGGCGAGGGCACCCGCCCCACACTTTTCCAGCCATGCATCGAACTGTTCCAGGGCCAGACGGCATTGCTGCCGGTGCCGTTCCTGGCGGTCGCGAATCTTATGTTGGAGCGCTGGCAGCAGATCGAAAGTGATGTTGGCGGGCTGAAAGTTCCTGGCATCGGCGTGGGTCACGTAATGCACCAGCGAACCGAAGGCCGTCGGCCGCGGCGGGCACACCGGATCCGCTCCCGTGGCCATGGCCGCCGCGTGAATGCCCACCATCAGACCGGTCGCGATGGATTCGACATACCCCTCCACGCCGCAAATCTGCCCGGCAAACAACACCGCGGGATGATTCTTCATCTGCAGCGACTCGGACATGAGAGCCGGCGCGTTAATGTAGGTGTTGCGATGGATTTGCCCGTAGCGCAGGAAGCGTGCATTCTCCAGGCCAGGGATCAGGCGTAGTACGCGGGCCTGGTCTCCGAATTTCAGGTGATTCTGAAAGCCGACCAGGTTGTAGGAATCAGCCCGCAGGTTTTCCTGCCGGAGCTGCACTGCGGCGTAGGGAATTCTCCCGGTGCGCGGGTCTTTCAATCCCACCGGCTTCATGGGGCCGAAGCGCAGCGTGTCGCGGCCGCGGCGGGCAATTTCTTCGATAGGCAGGCAGCCCTCAAAGTAGTTCAGCTTCTCCCAGTCGCGCTCTTCGACCGATTGCCCCGCAATCAGAGCATCGCAAAACCGGTCGTACTCCTCTTTTGACATGGGGCAATTGATGTAGTCGGCCGAGCCTTTGTCGTAACGCGCCGCCAGATACACCCTGGACATGTCGATGGAATCGGCTTCGACAATGGGACTGATCGAATCGAAGAAATACAGGTGGTTCGAACCGCTCAGCCGCGCGATTTCCTGGGAGAGCGCGTCGGAGGTCAGCGGCCCAGTGGCGATGATCGTGATCTGATCTTCGTCAATCTGCGTAACTTCTTCACGCCGGACCGTAATCAGCGGCTCGTGCGAAAGGTCATCAGTAACTCGAGCGGCAAAGGTCGTGCGATCCACAGCCAGCGCGTGACCGGCAGGGACAGCGCACTCGCGCGCGATCTCCAGCAGTCGCGATCCCGCCCGCCGCATTTCTTCCTTCAATAGCCACGGTGCCGTGTTCTCACTGTCGGATTTCAGGGAGTTCGAGCAGACCAGTTCCGCGAAGTCTGCAGTCTGATGCGCCGGCGTCGAACGCACCGGTCGCATCTCCCAGAGTTCGACCGCAACTCCGCGCCGCGCGCACTGCCACGCCGCTTCCGACCCCGCCAGCCCGGCGCCAATGACTCTTACGGCTGTCGTCATCGCGTGCTCCCGGCCACCTGCGAGAGCGCGTCTCCGTCTAAACTCACAGTTTTCCAGTCGTCCAAAAAAGTGGCGCCCAGTTCCTTGTAGAACTTGATCGCCGGAGTATTCCAGTCGAGCACTTGCCAGCGCACGCCAAAGCAATTCTGTTCTCTTGCCACCGACGCCACTCGGGCCAGCAGCGCCTTGCCAATTCCCTTTCCCCGGTACTGGCCACGAATATAGATGTCCTCAAGAAAGAGTCCGGGACGCCCCTCAAAGCTGGAGTAGTAGTCGAAGAAGAGCGCATAGCCGGCAGGTTGGCCGTCCCATTCCGCCATCAGCACGCCGAACTTGGGCGCCTCACCAAATCCGTCACGCAACAGGCTGGCCTCGGTCGCTGCCACCGGGAGGCGTTCGAATTCGGCGAATTCGTGAATGAGCGTCTTCAGTGCCGGCACATCGCTGGTATGGGCAGGGCGAATTGAAAGCATCGGCAGGTTCCTTCCTGTGCTGACTTAGCCACGGATTCATCCGGATTTCACGGATAGACCTTTATATCTTTAAGGCCTTAATCCGTGTATATCGGTGGAAATCCGTGGCCGGTTTTCTCCCTACAAGATCACTCTTTCATCTCCCACTCTGCGGGTCACGTGCTCACGGTCGAGGTATTCGAGCAGCGGGATGGCGTATTTCCGCGTTACCCCGGTCATATCCTTGAAGCGGCCTACGTCGATTTTCGGCGATTGTGTCTTCTCCGACGACACGCGCCGGCGCAAATCCAGCAGCGCGTCGCGATGAAAGACCAGGTCGTCGGAAATTTTAACCAGGACCTTATCGCGCAGCAGTAGAGTTACGATCTTCTGGGCGCGGACTTTGTCCACTTTGAGTCCGGCGAGCACGTCCTTTAAAGCGGGGACTTTGAGGCCAGCCGAGGCGAATGCGCGCTCGATGATCTTTTGGGATTCTGCTTCGTCGTCCTTCATGACCACGCCGCGTCCCGAAAGGTGGACAATCTCTCCGGCAACTTCCAGCTTCTTCTCGCCGACCAGCATGTCCAGGGCAGCGGTAAAGACCTCGCCGGACGCCCGGGCCTGGTCGCGCAGTTCTTCCCTGCTGATCCCAGCGACCAGCGGGTTCTTCTTGTGAAACCCGGCAACCGCTTCGGTGATGGATAATTTCAATTCCTCCAGTGCAGGCAAATGTACAGCCAGATCGCCGATTCGAGAGATTTCGCCCGCCCGCACGGGAGCGGACAATTGCGCTTCAATCTCCCCCCTGGAGCGGCCGGTCTCCGCGATCAGTTCTGCGATTGTGATTCCGGCATGACGGCGTCGCGCGATGCGCGCCTGCAGAATCGACAGCGCATCGCCCTCTGCCAGGGTTTGCAGGAACGCTTCGAGCCCGGGCATGCGAGAAATCGGCGACGCATCGAGCACCACGCCCCCTCCGATGGTCACGACCGGCGAAAATTGCCTCATGATAAACCGGTCTCCCGGCAACAGAAGTGCAGGCTCAGCCAGACGCAACTGGGCCAACGCGGTTTCTCCCGGTGAAACTTGTTTCTGGCCAAAAAGCGCGGCCGTGGCGATGGTTTCAAAGGTGTGGGCATGGAGATGGACCCGCGCCCTGTCTTTTAGTGGTTTTGCGGAAGGCAGCAACGTCAGCGACACGTCCAGGCGAGAGCTGGAGTGAAAGGTCGCGAGCGGCGCCAGCACCATGCCACGCGCCATTTCGTGCTTGCTGACTCCAGTCAAATTCAAAGCCGTTCGCTGTCCGGCCACGGCCAGTTCCGCCGTTTGTCCGTGCACCTGCACTCCGCGAACACGCACCCTCCGACCCGCGGGAAGGACCTCGAGTTCATCTTCTCTGCGAATGGTGCCGGAGAGCAAAGTGCCCGTCACCACCGCGCCGAAACCCTTCATGGTGAATACCCGATCGATGGGTAGGCGGGCCAGGGCGGAAGAGTCGCGGGACGGAATCTCAAACGCAGCCTTTACCAGCGCCAAGCGTACCTCATCAAGCCCCGCCCCAGTCAGCGAACTGACCGCTACCACCGACGAATGCGCCGGATCCAGAAACGAATTGCGCAGAAATTCTTCGACTTCCAATTTCACTACGTCCAAAGTCTCGCAGTCCACCAGATCGGATTTGGTCAGCACCGCGATTCCCCGGCGCACAGAAAGCAAGCGGCAAATATCAAAATGCTCGCGGGTCTGCGGCTTGATGGATTCATCGGCGGCAATCACCAGCAGGACGAGGTCGATGCCGCCCACCCCGGCCAGCATGTTGCGAACAAAGCGCTCATGCCCGGGAACATCGACAAAGCCCAGGCGCAAGACTTCGCCATGGGGTAGCGGCAGTTCGAGATGCGCAAAACCGATGTCAATGGTGATGCCGCGGCGTTTCTCTTCTTCCAGCCGATCGGCGTCAATGCCGGTGAGGGCCTTGACCAGCGCGGTCTTTCCATGGTCGATGTGCCCGGCGGTACCGACGATGACGGACTTCATTCGGGGAACATTATAAGTCGGCCATGTAGCGCCGGCCCAAAGGGTGTGGGTCGGACACTCCTGTCCGACGCCTTTGAAGTTGGTCTTGGTTTTGTTCATTTCCCGTTTGCCAGGTGAATGAGCTTTCGCCGGCCAAAGGCCAGGTCAAAAGCGTCGGACAAGAGTGTCCGACCCACACCCGGTAGGGGAGAGCCCACCCGACAGCCAGCCGGACTCCGGCGCTACTCTCCTGGTTTCCGCTATGCGACAATAGAGTTTCCCCATATGAGCTCTCCTTCGATGCCTAACCTTACGCCCGAGGTCATCCGGGAGCACGGCCTCACCCCCGACGAATACGAAAAAATTAAACAACTGCTGGGCGGACGCGAGCCCAGCATCACCGAACTGGGGATATTCAGCGTGATGTGGAGCGAGCACTGCTCCTATAAATCATCGCGCGTGCACTTGAAGCGATTGCCCACGCGCAGCCGTCTGGTGGTGCAGGGGCCGGGGGAGAACGCGGGCATCATCGACATCGGCGATGGCTGGGCCTGCGCTTTCAAGATTGAGTCGCACAATCATCCATCGTTTATCGAGCCCTTTCAGGGTGCGGCCACCGGCGTGGGCGGCATCCTGCGCGATATCTTCACCATGGGCGCGCGGCCCGTGGCGGTGATGGACTCGCTGCGTTTCGGCCCGATCGCCGCTCAGGTAGAGGCGGTTCAAAGACGCGGCTCCACACCGTCCGCCCAGGAAATTCACAAGAATCATTCCGTCCTCGAAGGCGTGGTCAGCGGAATCGCCTCGTATGGGAATTGTTTTGGCGTAGCCAACCTGGGCGGCGAAACCAAGTTCGAGTCCTGCTACTCCGGCAATCCTCTGGTGAACGCGTTTGCTCTGGGATTGGTCCGGCGCGATCAAATCTTCTACGCCAAAGCGTCGGGCGAAGGCAATCCGGTCATTTACGTCGGATCGAAAACCGGGCGCGACGGCATTCACGGCGCCACCATGGCCAGCGAGGAATTCAGCGAGGCCTCCGAGGCCAAGCGGCCAAACGTGCAGGTGGGCGATCCTTTTCTGGAAAAACTCTTGCTCGAGGCCTGCCTCGAAGCCATGCAGACTGGCGCCATTGTTGGCATACAGGATATGGGCGCCGCTGGGCTGACCTGCTCCACCTGCGAGATGGGCGCGCGCGGCCATGTGGGAACCGAAATTGAACTCGACCTTGTGCCGCAGCGCGAAACCGGCATGACCGCTTACGAGATCATGTTGAGCGAATCGCAGGAGCGCATGCTGCTGGTGGCGCAGAAAGGCCGCGAGCACGAAGTTTTTCGCGTCTTCGAAAAGTGGGGACTGGACGCAGTCGAGGTCGGCCGCGTTACGAGCGACGGCAGGATGCGCGTTCTCCACCATGGACAAGTGGTTTCCGACATTCCCAACGAAGCCCTCACCGACGACGCGCCGGTTTACAAGCGTCCGCTGGAGCGTTGGGAACCGCCGGTGGCGCGCGAGATGCCCGAACACGTCAGGCTGGCAGAGACTTCCGATCTCACCGCCAATCTTGAACGCCTGCTGGCCAGTCCCAACATCTGCGGCAAGCGCTGGATCTGGCAACAGTACGATCACATGGTGCAGACCAACACGGTCGAAGGCCCGGGCGCGGGCGACGCGGGTGTGATCCGCATCAAGGGCTCGCAGCGCGGCCTGGCCATGGCGCTCGATGGCAACGGACGCTGGTGTTACCTCGACCCTCGTTTGGGCGCGATGCACGCCGTGGCCGAAGCCGCGCGCAACGTGGCTTGCGCCGGCGCCACTCCCATCGGCGGCACCAACTGCCTGAACTTCGGCAATCCCGAGAAACCGCACATCATGTGGCAGTTCTCGCAGGTAATAGACGGCATCACCAAGGCTTGCGAGGAGCTGGAAATTCCCATCACCGGGGGCAATGTCAGCTTCTACAACGAAACTTTGGGCGAAGGGATTTATCCCACGCCGGTGCTGGGCGTTGTCGGCGTTTTCGAAGACGTACACAAGGCGGTACGTCCGGATTTTCGCGACGTGGGACGCGCCATTGTTCTGCTGCGCGGCGCGGAAGCTGG
Source organism: Terriglobia bacterium (assembly GCA_963758435.1). Lineage (GTDB taxonomy): Bacteria > Acidobacteriota > Terriglobia > Terriglobales > Acidobacteriaceae > JAIQFF01. Next base: position 79,623 of record CAVWVN010000008.1, read on the forward strand.
AGATGCCACCGACGCTGAATCAGCTTTTGGATCCTCCGAATATGCCAAGGAAATTCTGGGCGCGGTTTGGGGCTATCCCCCGGAGTTGGAGTTGGAAAAGGAAGCCGCGCTGCAGAAGGCGCTGGTGGAGATTGCCCAAATCGAAATTATGGATTCAGCTCATGACTGCTCCGACGGCGGAATCGCAGTCGCGCTGGTTGAGTCGGGACTGGCTAAAGGCATTGGAATGAATATCGATCTCACCTCGCTGGGCCTGCCGCCGGAGTTTGTTCTGTTCGGCGAAGACGCCAGCCGGGTTGTCATTTCGTGCGCCCGCGAGAACTTCGGCAGAATCCAACAAGTGGCGTTAAAATACGGCATTACCGCAGATTTGATAGGAGAGACCGCGCCGGAGCGAATTGAGATCAAGCTCGATGGCCGGGTGGTAGTGTCGGCGCCGGTTGTGGAATTGCGAGATGTTTACGAGGGCGCGCTGGAGAAGGCGCTACGGACGGAAGTTGATACGATGGCGGCGGACTAGAAACACTGCCGAGCTTCGCTCGGCTGGACAGCCGAGGGCGGCTGTCCCCACGTGTACTGGAGTGGCTGAGAGCTGAGGCTGATAGCTATCATGTTTGACAAATTCCATGACGAATGCGGAGTGGCGGCCATCTACGCCCACCCTGAGGCGGAGAAGCTGGCTTACCTGGGGCTGCATGCGCTGCAACATCGCGGGCAGGAATCGGCGGGCATCGTCACTTCGAACGGGCTGACTTTGCGCGCCCACCGCGCCATGGGATTGGTGGCTGACATCTTTACCGAAGACGTCTTGTCCCAGATGCACGGCTCGCTCGCCATTGGGCATACGCGCTACTCCACCGCAGGCGACTCCGCTCTCTTCAACGCTCAGCCCATCATGGTGCAATCGAACAAGGGCATGATTGCGCTGGCCCACAACGGCAACCTGGTGAATGCGCAGGAAATCCGGCATCGCCTCGAAGCTCAGGGCTCGATCTTCCAGACCAACAGCGACACTGAAGTCATCGTCCACCTGATCGCCCTTTCCAAAGAGCAGACTCTGCCGGATGCGATGGCCGACGCACTGCGCCGCGTCGAAGGCGCGTTTTCGCTGGTCATGCTCAGTTCGGACCGGGTCTTTGCGGCCCGTGATCCGCGCGGCTTCCGTCCTTTGGCCATGGGCAGAATTCCGCGCCAGGAAGGACAGCGGCAGGACACCATCGTGTTTGCCTCCGAAACTTGCGCTTTCGATCTGATCGGAGCCACTTACGAGCGCGAAGTCAAGCCGGGTGAGTTGGTGATTGTGGGGCCGGAAGGCATCACTTCGCGCTTTTATTCCCCGGTGGCGGCGCAGTCGAGCTGCATTTTCGAGCATGTGTATTTTTCGCGGCCCGACAGCATGGTCTTCGGACGTCCCGTGCAAGTCAGCCGCGAGGACCTGGGGAGACAACTGGCGCGGGAGGCCCCCGCTGATGCCGATCTCGTCGTGCCTGTGCCCGATTCTGGCGTTACCGCAGCTGTCGGATATGCCGCCGAGAGCGGCATCCCATTTCGCTTTGGACTCATCCGCAATCACTATGTGGGACGCACCTTCATCGAGCCGCGGCAAAGCGTGCGCGACTTTGGCGTAAAGCTGAAGCTGAACCCGGTACGAACATTGCTCGAAGGCAAGCGCGTAGTGCTGATCGACGATTCCATCGTGCGCGGCACGACCAGCCGCAAGATCGTGCGCATGATCCGCAACGCGGGCGCGAAAGAAGTGCACATGCGCGTCTCCTGCCCGCCCACGGTTTCGCCCTGCTTCTACGGAGTGGACACGCCGTCCAAGAAAGAATTGATTGCAGCCAATAAGTCGGTGGAAGAGATTCGTGAATTCATCGGCGCTGATTCCCTGGCCTATCTCTCGCTCGAGGGAATGAAAAGGGCCTGCGCCGACGGCGAGAAGACCACTTATTGCACCGCCTGCTACACCGGTTCCTATCCCACGAAATGGGTTGACGTGGACGAAATTCTGCCGGCCACAATCAGCCAGCCGTAAAGACATTCACCACGATTCATACGTAGGGGCGGGTGCCCTCACCCGCCCGGTCGGGCAAAGCCCGGCTGGTTCTTGGCCTGCGCGCCAAACACGAATAACCAGGCGAGCTGCGCTCGCCCGCCCCGAACGAGGTCGTCCGGGCCTACGTGGTTCGTGCTGCTACCACTCGCGGAATTCCCTGCAGGTCGTTGCTGACTCGCACATCGTTCCAGCCCGCAAGTAGCTCCCGCACACGCTCCGCAATGGTGCTGCTGATCTCCATCACCAGCCAGCCCGCAGGCTTCAGCGATTCACGGGCCTGGGGGATAAGGAGCTCGATCACTTCCACACCCGTCTCACCGGCGAACACTGCGTTGCGGGGCTCGTGCTTGCGGACTTCAAGTTGTACCTGGTCGGCTTCCGATTCGCCGACGTAGGGCGGATTGGAAACAACGAAATCGAAAGCGGCGCGCTCAAGCCCTTGCAGCAGGTCGGTTTGATGGAATTGGATCCGGTCTTCAAGCTGGTGGCGCGCTGCATTGGCGCGGGCGATTTCCAGGGCTGCGGCTGAAATATCGGTGGCGTCGATTCTTGCGCGGGGCAATTCCTTGGCCAGGGCCAAGGCAATGCATCCGGATCCCGTGCCGACATCGACGATGCGGAGCAAGGCGGCGGGCGAGGGTGCCCGCCCCACACCTTCCCGTTCCAGCACGGCCTCAATCACATGCTCGGTTTCCGGGCGCGGAATAAGCACGGCGGGTGTGACGATGAGATCCATGCCCCAGAATTCCTGGTGTCCGGTGATGTACTGGGCGGGCATACCCCGTTCGCGTTCGGTCAAGGCTGAGTCGTAGCGGCTCTGTTCCTCCGCGGAGACCTTGCGCTCGGGATGGGCATAGAGGTATGCGCGGTCGCATCCCAGTGTGAACATCAGCAGGAGTTCGGCATTCATCCGAGGAGAAGGGACGCTTGCGGCAGCAAGGCGGGAGAAAGCGGAGGCTAAAGCATCGCGGAGCGTCACCGGGTTATTTGAACACAAGGTTGATCAGGACAGAGATTCCCACCCAGAATGATTCCGCTGCACGCCGTTACGCGGGTGAGGGCGCCCGCGCCACACCTCACACCGCAGTGGTAGCTTCTGTCTTCAACTTCTCTGATTGGTAGTGAGTGACCAGCGCTTCGATCAGGGGCTGTAGTTTGCCATCCATAACCTGCTCGAGCTGGTGGATGGTCAGGCCGATGCGGTGATCGGTGACCCGGTTCTGCGGAAAATTGTAAGTACGGATCTTTTCGCTACGGTCGCCCGAGCCCACCATGGCCTTGCGTTCCTTAGCCAGAGCGTCCTGCTGCTTCTGCATCTCCATCTCGTAAAGACGGGCGCGCAACACCCGCATGCCCTTTTCGCGGTTCTTGATTTGCGATTTCTCGTCCTGACAGCTCACCACGGTGTTGGTGGGAATGTGGGTAATGCGCACAGCGGAATATGTAGTGTTGACCGATTGCCCGCCAGGGCCCGACGAGCAGAACGTATCGATGCGCAGGTCTTTGGCCTCAATCTTGATATCAACATCCTCGGCCTCGGGCAGGACGGCGACCGTGACTGCGGAAGTGTGCACCCGGCCCTGTTGCTCCGTCGCAGGCACGCGCTGCACGCGGTGTACCCCACTTTCATACTTCAAGCGCGAATAAACGCGCTGGCCTTCGATGATGGCGATCACTTCCTTTAAGCCGCCAACCGAAGAGTCGGAAGTGGAGAGCACTTCAACCTTCCAACGTTGAGTCTCCGCATAGCGGGTGTACATTCGGAACATTTCGGCGGCAAAAAGCGTGGCCTCGTCGCCTCCGGTGCCGGCGCGGATTTCCAGGATGACGTCTTTCTCATCGTTAGGGTCTTTCGGCAGCAACAGAATCTTGAGCTCTTCTTCCACGCCGCCCACGCGCGCTTCCAGCTTGTCGAGTTCTTCCTGGGCGTAGGCCCGCATCTCGGGATCCTTTTCATCGGCCAGGACGGCCCTGCTTTCCGCAATGCCGCGCTTCAGGTCTTTATACTCCCGATATTTTTCGACGATAGACGAGACTTCGCTGTGCGCCTTGGCCGTCTTCTGGTAGCGTGCCGAGTCGCCAGCAATTTCCGGCGAGGCAAGCGCCTGCGTCAGTTCCTCGTAACGGGCTTCGATTTGGTCGAGTCGTTCAAACATGGGGTTCAGTCGTCGGTCTTCAGCAAAACCGGCCGGGTTTACCGCTCAATTTTAGTACTGAAAGGGTTTGGAGAGAATGTTCGCGGGGGAACCGCTAGGCAATCACTAATTCGCCGCCGTGTTGCTTTTCGAGTTCCATGGCATGGTCCAGCGCGATGATGGCGCACTCGGCCTGATCGTCGGACGGCGGTTGCGTCGTTATGCGCTGCAGCCACAGGCCGGGCGCAGTCATCAGGGCAAACAGCGAACCACGATGCCTGGCGGCGAAACGAATGATCTCGTACGAAACCCCTGCAATCACCGGCAGCAGCACGATGCGCATGCCAAGTTTCGCCCAGAAGGTGGTCACCGGGAACACGGCGGACACCATGATGTAGACCGTGATCGAGATCAGCATCACGGTCATCAGAAAGCTGGTGCCGCAGCGCGGGTGGAAGGTCGAATACTTCTGTACAGACACGATCTCCAGAGGATCACCGTTCTCGAAAGCATAAACCGTCTTGTGCTCCGCTCCGTGATATTCGTAAACCCGGCGGATATCGCTCCACAGCGAAACTCCCCAGATGAAAAGCAGGAACAGGGCGATACGAACGACGCCATCCACCAGATTGAAGAGGACCTGCTCGCCGAAAACAGGGTTCACGCGCTCCAGTCCGGTGGCCGCCAGCAGCGGGAGAAACTTATACATCAAAATAAAGAAACCAACCGAAATGATGATGTTGACCGCAGCCATCCACCCCGTAATCTCCAGCTTCTTCTTGTCCGCTGCGGGCTCGGGCTGCAGTTCATTGAGGGCCACATTCGCGGAAAACTTCAGTGCGCGGAAACCCAGAGTCATGGCATGCCCCAGCGTAACCACGCCACGAACAACCGGCCAGGCCATCCATTTGCGTTTTTCCGACAGCCGTTCCAGCGGCTCGCTGTGGGTTGACACTTCGCCGGAAGGCTTGCGGCAGGCGATGGCCCACGCGTGCGGAGAGCGCATCATAACGCCCTCGAGCACGGCTTGGCCGCCGACCAGGGTCTCCTCGCCCCCTTCAAGGGCAGGCAGCAACTGCACGGCCACCAGGAAACGCCACCAGGTTCGTAAGAAACGCATGACTCTTAGATGCCCCTCCAGTGTGCCAGGCTCAAACTACAAGGGTACCACAGGCGCTTTCATTTAGGATGAGGGCAGCGTCGGTTAAATGACTAAAGATAATGGAGTTAGAGTTATGGAAATGTAGGCGCGAGCGTCCTCGCTCGTGCAAAGGCCATCACGGCATTCGACTATGTCATCAGAAAAACTGAGTGCAGGAACCAAGGAAGCACGAGCGGGACGCTCGCGCCCACATCACAAGCTCATGATCAAGCTGGCTGAGGCCTGCGAAAGGATCGCAGGCACTACCAAGAAACTCGAAAAGATCGCGATCGTTGCCGACTACTTGAAGGCTCTCCCGCCTGAGGATGCATCCGTCTCCGCCATATTTCTCTCGGGCAGACCGTTTCCGGCCTGGGAGGAAGCCACGCTGCAGGTGGGGGGAAGGGCGCTGTGGCGAATCGTCGCAGAGCTTTCGGGAAAGAGCGAAGCCGAACTCACCGCCGCCTACCGCAAACTCGGGGACCTGGGCGCGGTAGCGGAGGCTGTTCTTGCATCCTCAATTAAAACCCACGTAGGGACGGGCGCCCCCGCCCGTCCTGGCCGGGCAAAGCCCGGCAGTCCAGCGCTGAGCCCGCCAGACGTCGCCGCCAAATTCTGCGAAATAGCAGCGGCGCGCGGCCCGGCGGCGAAAGCCGCAGTGACGCAAGGCCTTCTTGCTCAGGCCTCGCCTCTCGAGGCCAAATACATCGTGAAGATCATGACTGGCGACCTGCGCATCGGCCTGAAAGAAAGCCTGGTGGAAGAAGCCATCGCCAAAGCTTACGGCGGAACGTTGAGCGAGGTGCAGCGGACGAACATGCTGTTGGGAGATATTGGCGAGACTTTGAAGCTGGCGGGGGCAGGAAAACTGGGCGATGCGAAGATGCGATTGTTCCATCCTCTCGGCTTCATGCTGGCCAGCTCGGCAGAATCGTCCGAAGAGGCACTCAGCTATTTTGAGAATGCGCTGGTTGAAGATAAGTACGACGGCATCCGGGCCCAGGCGCACTGTTCCGGCGGCGAAGTAAGATTCTTTTCGCGCACTCGTGACGAGATCACCGAATCCTTCCCCGAATTGCCGGACGCACTGGCCGGTCTGCCAGAAGACGTAATCCTCGACGGCGAGATCGTGGCCTGGAGCCACGAGAAGCCTGAGGCTGTAGCGCCGGCGTCCCGCCGGCTGTCCGGCGGGCGTCCCGCCCGCCGCGCTGAAAGCGATGCCGAAGGCCTAGCTCCCGAAACCGGCCGGGCTCTTCCCTTCAGCACACTGCAGCAGCGTCTGGGACGAAAGCATGTCAGCGAAAAGCTGATGCGGCAGGTGCCGGTGGCCTATCTGGTCTTCGATGTGCTTTACGCCAAAGGTGAGTTGCTGTTGGAGCGTCCTCTGCTAGAGCGGGAGAAAATTCTGGACACCCTGCTGGCAGCGCCCCGGGAACCTCGAGTCAGTGCGCGAATTGCCCCGGGAAAACAGGCTCAACTTGAATTCGGCGACGACGACAGGGACGAATCGAATGCGCGTGTGATTCGCGCGCCCGTGTTTCAGGCGGCAACCCCGCAGCAACTTGATCACCTGTTTGAAGCGGCCCAGTCTCGAGGCAACGAAGGCCTGATGATCAAAGATCCTCAATCGCCCTATACACCCGGGAGGCGCGGGAAGTCATGGCTCAAGCTCAAACGTGAATTGGCCACGCTCGACGTCGTAGTCACGGCGGTCGAGTACGGCCATGGCAGGCGCATCGCAGTGCTGAGCGACTACACTTTTGCGGTGCGCGACGGAGAAAAGCTGGTGAACATCGGCAAAGCCTATTCCGGGCTAACTGACGTCGAGATCGCCGAGATGACCAAGTGGTTCCTGGAGCACACGGTCGAAGATCAGGGCTTCCGGCTGGTCGTCGAGCCCAAGATTGTTTTGGAAGTCGCCTTCAACAACATGATGCAGTCCGACCGGCACGAGAGCGGATATGCGCTGCGCTTTCCGCGGATTGTGCGCATGCGGCCGGACAAGCTGGCGGAAGAGGCAGACACGATTGACCGCGCCGCGGAAATCTACCGGAAACAAGAGAACTGACGGGATTGCTCGCATCCGTTGGCGCTCAGCGCCCCTGTTACGAAACATCGCCGTCCCGACGGACTCTCGGAGAGCCTCAAGATTTCCATTGCATAAACGGCAAACGCCAGGGCGCCCTGGCGCTTGCCGTTACCGCTACTCCGTGTGCTCCAATCCACCTAGTTGCTTCCGGATTGAGCCATTACGCCACGGTCCGTTGCCTTGGCCGTGCGAGTCTCGACTCGGGCTGGAGCCAGAGTGTAAACCCCAAGCTCAGTCGCCACTTCAGTCAGGTAGTACACGTCGCCCACTCGCGTCAGCTTCACTTCAGCCTGCTTCGACGAGAACGCGTCGTGCGCGGTTGGAACAAGGATTGCCGATCCGCCCGATTCCTGGTTGCGCAAAATCAGCGTCTGTCCCGTTCCCGGCGAGGGTTGTAGAACTTTATATGTTCCTCCGGGGAACGCCTTTCCCCCTGCCGTGAAATCCTGCTTGATCTGAACCACGACGTCACCGGTCTGTGCCTGAGAACTTGCAGCCAGCGCGAACAGACCTGCGAACGTAACCAGTGCGCTGAACAAATACTTTTTCATGATTTCTCCTTTTGTCTGTGACCCTTGTTAGTTGCTGTTGCAATGTGATCTTGGAGCGTTCCTATTCCACGCTTTCAACCACAGACATGGAAATCTGCCGTGAATCAGGCTCGCTCCAAGGTGCTTGCTGCTCCTGGTGTTTGATTCGAACCGCGGTCTGTTCTTGAAGAATCTTCAGGGTGTTTGAAAGATTTGATTCAGCGGAGGCAATGCAGGTGCGCGGATTGTGTCTCTTTATTGTAAAAAGATGTCTGCAACTTGTGAAGAACAGTGCGTGCGGAGAAGCACCGATCCCGCTAGTGCCTGTGTTCCTTTGCGCCCGTCGACCCCGCCACCGGAATCACGCAGCCGTGGGCCACTTCGCAGACCACGTTCTCGAACTGAATCGTGGTGTGGGCAATGTGAAAGTCTTCGCGCAGGCGATCTTTCACGTCGCGCAGAATGCGCTCGCTGACCGACGGCGGAATGTCGGCAATCGAAATGTGGCAGGAGAGCGCCCGCGTCTCTGATCCGATGCTCCACACGTGCAGGTCGTGGACATCGTTTACGCCGTCAATCTTGCGCATCGCGGCTTCCACCTGTTCCAGCTTGACACCGCGCGGCGTTCCTTCGAGGAGAATGTTGAGGGTCTCGCGCACGATGCCGAAACCCGACCATAGAATGAGGACTCCGATCCCAACCGACAGTACCGAGTCGATCCAGTACTGGCCCGTGGACATGATGGCCCAGCCGCCGGCGATGACGGCTGCGGTCGAGAGCGTGTCGCCGATCTCGTGCAGAAAGGCGCTGCGGATATTCACATCGCGTCCGGCACGATACAGCAGCAGCGCGATCACGCCGTTCATCACCACGCCAGCGGCGGCCACGCTGATCATGACTCCGGCGTGCACCTGCTCCGGATTCTGCAGGCGGTGGAACGCTTCGTAGAAAATAAAGCCCGAGACCGCGACCAGAGATACTGCGTTAACCAGGGCGGCCAGCACTCCAGCACGGTGATAGCCGAACGTCTTAGTGGAACTGGGCGGGCGAGACTGCAGGTAAACCGCGGTCAGGGAAAGCAGCAGCGCGAAAAAGTCAGAAAGGTTGTGCCCCGCCTCGGAAAGCAGCGCCAGGGAGTGGGCCCGGATGCCGGCAACCACCAGCAGCACGATGTAGGCGGCGGTAACGACCAGCGAGAAGCGCAGGATGCGCGACGTCTTTTCGTTTACTCCGGGGCTGGCATGCACGTGCATAGCTCAAGTCTAGATGGCCGGGGAGATGGCTTCAAGCGGCGCGAACAGTGGCGGTTAAAAATTGCTGTTTATGTACCGGACCTTCCACCAGTCATACCTCAGGTTATACCGGCTCATACCCTCGCCGACGCGCATGATGCCGGTCTGGACTCGGTAAGTCACGGCCCAGTTATCCTTCATCACTGAGCGATCCTGTCGGGTGCCCAGTGCTTCAGCTCTTTGACGTTGCGCGCATTTCTTGTAGTTGACACCCTGGCTGCAACTTTCGTTGCTGTAGTAGCTGTTCGAATCGCGCAATGCCTGCAGTTCGATGTTCTCGCGGAACATCGTGGCGAGCATGGAATCGTACTCGCTGTACCAGTCGTGCAGCACCTGCTCCGTCTCCTGGGCGTTGTGCTTGGCCTTGTAATCGCCGATGGCCTGGACGATCGCGTCAAAGTTTTCGGGACCTTCCAGATTCAGCTTCGGCAACGGTCCTCGTTTCACCTCGAGGTTTTCGTCCGTGACGACCGTCTTGGCCTGGGCTGATTTATTTTTTCGCGCCTCTTTGGCGATTTCTCCCAAGGATTTAGCGGGTTTCTGTCCGTCGCCCGTGGAGAGACTATCCTGCGGCGCGGGGAGCGCATAAGTGGCTGTCAGCAGGCCGAACAGCAGTGCTTTCGGCAGCAGTGCCTTGGCGTAAATCATCAAAACCTCTCCGCACGTGGCAGCCCGAAAGCGGCCATTAGGACTGACTCTTTGTGGGCAAATGCTAGCACCAGCGGTGCTCGTGACAAAGTTACTGGAGTTCCCGGGTCCTGGCACCTGAAGGTTGCAATACAATGCTACGCGGAAGAGAAAAGCATGCCCCTCCGGGAACAGAATTTCTGGCTTACTACCGCTGAAATGCCGAAGACTGACCCGGCACTTCCACTTCCTAGCGGCGTTAACGTGGCCATCATTGGGGCCGGTTTTACCGGACTGTCGGCGGCGAGGACGCTGGCGCAGCTGGGGGCCAGGGTTGCCGTTCTCGAGGCCGAGACCATCGGCTGGGGCGCCAGTTCGCGCAACGGAGGCATGGTTCTTACCGGGCTCAAGCTGGGCGTCAACAAGCTGGTTTCGATGTATGGCCGCGAGCGGACACAGCGCATGTACGCTGCGTCGTTAGCGACAATCGACTGCGTGGAGAAACTGGTCAGCGAGGAAAAGATCGATTGCGATTTTGCCCGCAGCGGGCATCTCGAAGTCGCCTGCAAGCAGAAACACTTCGACGACTACGCCCGCCAGGTGGAAGTGATCGCCCGCGAATTCAATCATGAACTGCGCATCGTGCGCCGGTCGGAACTGCAGTCCGAAATTGGGTCATCGATCTACTACGGCGGCATGGTGGATGAAGTCAGCGCCGGGTTGAACCCGGCGCGCTACGTGGCCGGACTGGCGCAGGCAGCGATAAAGGCAGGCGCGACTGTTTGCGAAAATGCGCGGGTGGAGAAAGTTGAACGTGAATCCCGGCAAGGAATGCCGCGCTGGCGAATCACTACTTCCCGCGGCGCTCTGTGGGCACGCGAAGTGTTCGTCGGCACCAGCGGCTACACCGGACCGGCGACTCCGGCGCTGCGCAAGAAGCTCATTCCCATTGGCTCCTACATCATCACGACGGAAGTCTTGCCTGAGGCGCTGGCGCGTGAGTTGAGCCCGCGCAATCGTATGATTTACGACTCCAAGAATTATCTCTACTACTACCGCCTCACACCCGAACGCCGCATGCTCTTCGGCGGCCGGGCGGCTTTCTTCCCCGAAACTCGGGATTCGATCCGCCAGAGTGCGGAGATTCTGCGGCGCGGCATGATCGATGTCTATCCCCAGTTGTGCGATGTGAAAGTGGAATACGTCTGGGGAGGCACGCTGGACTTTGCTTTCGACATCATGCCCCATGCCGGACAAATGGATGGCATCTACTATGCCGTTGGCTACGCGGGACACGGAGTCGCCATGGCAACCTGGCAAGGCCAGCAGATGGCACACATGATCGCAGGCCAGAAGCCAGAGAACCCGTTCGTCGGGATTCCGTTTCCCGGCGCGCCGCTTGGTTTGTACAATGGCAGGCCATGGTTCCTGCCATTTGCCGGCGCCTGGTACAAGCTCAAGGATTGGGTGAGCTGAGAAGGGCTGTGAGGATTGATGGATATTGAGACCTCAGGTCGTTTGTCCTCTAGATAAGCCATCGGGTGTTTTTAATAAGTCTATTGTCTTCAATGGGATTTCGGATTGCAGAGGCCTTGCCCGGGCATTTTCCGCACAGCAGCGGCGATCGAACTATTCTTTCAGATACGAGAATTGGACGATTGTGCTGTTAAGCGGAAAGAACACTGGGAGGCTCGAGGTCGGCTCAGTCGTTGCGGACACGGGTGAAGCAATCGATGTTACACGTTTGGAAAGAACACTAATCGACATCGTTGTCAGGCCGTCGTACGCCGGCGGAATTTATCAAGTGCTTGAGGCCTACAAGGCGGCTAAAGACCGGATGTCGGTTAACACCTTGACGGCCACTCTAAAGAAGCTAGATTACGTCTACCCCTATCACCAAGCGATCGGTTTCTACATGGAAAGGGCTGGCTATGATGAGAGCAGAACCGGAAGGCTCTTAAAACTCAAGACATCATTCGACTTCTACCTAGCACATGGGATCAAAGATCCTGAGTACGATTCGAAATGGCGTTTATTTTTCCCAAAGGGATTCTAGCTTCTTGACAACGCCTAGGACGTACTCGAAGTAGTGGTCGAATTCTTTCAGTTCCTGGCCGACCGTGGCCTCGACCGACGGCCAGTCTTGACGATGAAATTCTCGGTATTTCTCGATGACGCCCAAAAGCCTCAACGGCACTTCTTTGGCGGCGAATATCTGGTTGGCCAATTCTCTGTTCTCCAGCGTAGATAAATAATTTCGGATTCTTCGATGATTGTGTGTATGTCATAGAAATCTCTCGCCCTGGCTGTCTTCGCTATTCGAATCGGATATTCCGGCATCTGTTGACAAATTGCCCGTAATTTCTCGAGGGCGAGCATCGCGGGAGAGTAGACATAAATAGTGAATTCGTCGAATTGGGTTTCCGTTTTTCCTCCGCAAAACTCCCACTTGCTTATGTCGATAGTAAATATCCTCTGTTGTAGGGGGCCGATTACCGTGGCGTTGCGGCGAATGACCTCGAGATCACCCTCAAAGCGGCCATGTTTGTCTCTCTCGATTATCTTGAACTGGATACGGTAGCCGCCCCACTTGGGGTTGACCGCGAGCGACGTTAGAGGCCGCTGCCCAAAGGTGCAGTCGAAAACAACATAACCAGCAGCATCAAAGCGATCAGTTAGCGCTCGCGAGATTCTTTTTGCCGCATCCTCGGTATCGTCGAACTCTCCTTCTATCGAAAAGTCCACATCCAGCGAACTTCGCGCTCCGTATCTGTAGACCAGGCTTATTGCATTTCCACCCTTCAAGACAAGCTTCTCGAAGAGAACGTCATCAGAAAACATCGAGATGATAACCAAGCGGCGAACTTCTGCTGGTTCCACGAACAGCAATATACGACTTCGGACACCATTCTAGAAACAGCTGCTGAGTTTGCGAGGGATCCCGAGATGCACGCTCTCGGCAGCCGGCAAGGCCCCAGGTCGCGCCTTGGCTCCGCAGCCTTACCTGATTCCTGGCAGGTTAGTTCTACGCTCGCCAACACGAGGCAAAGCGAAGTACACCACCGGCCCCACTGCCAGCGCCGCCGGCCCCCAGAGTAGTCCGTAGCGGTCGCTGCCCAGCAGCGCGACTGCGCTCATGATCAGGACCGCCACCACGGAGTAGATCAGCCCCGCGCGCCCACCGGGAATTACGAACGGCCGCGGCATGTCAGGCTGTTTGCGGCGCAGTTGCCATGCGGCGAGTACGGTCATGACCGTGGTCGCGACCCGCAGCCAGTTGTAAATGCTGATGAGCTGCACCAGCGAATGCAGCGCGAGCAGGCCATACACCGCTGCCGACACGATGATGGCAATCCAGGGCGTTCCATAGCGTGGATGCTTGCCAGTAAGCGAGTGCGGCAGGTAGCCATCTTCCGCCATGGCAAACGGCATGCGCGTCGAAGTCAGGATTGTGCTGTTGAGCAGGGCCACGTAAGTGATCATGGCAGCCAGCGACATCCAGGCGCCCAGCCAGCGCCCTCCGATGAGCTGCGCCGCCGTGGGAAAGAATCCCGTGTGCCAGCTCTGCCAGTTGCCTAACGCGGCCAACGAAGCCAGGGTAGGCAGGAAATACGCTGCGATGGACATGGGGACCACCAGCGCCAGGGCCAGCGGATAGCTGCGGCGAGGGTTATCCACTTCCTCTGCCACGGTTGAACATTGCTCGTATCCGGAATACAGCCATAGCCCAAGCGCCAAACCCACGCCGAACACGTGGAACGTGGGCTGATGCGGAGGGATTACCGGAACAAACGGATTGTGATGCCATTTGGCCAGCCCGATCACCACCAGCACCAGCACCGGCAACAGAATGAAAAGCTCGAGCACGGTGGCAAATTTCCCCACCATTTGAATGCCACGCACGTTGATGTAAGTGATCACCGCCACGATGGCGAGTGAAACGATGTAATGCCGCCATCCCGTGAGCTCGGGAAAATAGAAGCCCATGTAGTCGGCGAACTGTACCGCGTACACGCTGCCCAGCAGGAATGATGCCGACCAGTTCCACCAGCCGGCAAGGAATCCCCAAAAATCGCCGAAGCCGGCGCGCACCCAGCGATAGAACCCGCCTTCGACCGGCATAGCGGTGGTGAGTTCAGCCGATACCAGAGAAACCGGAATACACCAGAAGAACGGGATCACCAGCAGGAAAATCAGGGTCATGCCGGGGCCGGAGGTGGTGACCATGTCCTCGAGGCCAAAGGGGCCGCCGGTACAGTACGAGAACATTACCCAGACGAAGTAAAACAGGCCGGCCTTACGCAGAGCGGACTTCGCGGTGGTGGACACGGGGTTGGATTATACGGAGAAATGATTGCAGATTTCAGATTGTTGACTTCAGATTGAAAACCCTGCCCTTACACGATTTGGGATTCAATTCTGAAATCTGAAATCAGCAATCTGAAATGAAAAAAAGCCTCTCGCTTGCGCGGAGGCTTTTCGGGGGAGGGCTTCGGGCCTTTCGGTCCGTCGTCCTAACTCAACTATTTCGGGGGCGCGGGCTGGTCCTGGCTCGCGGGAACCGGGGCAGCTGTGGTCGAGGCCAGCGTTTCCAGATCGTTCTTCAGGAGGCTGATTTCGACGCGTCCACCGCTGGTGCGCGTGGTCTTGGCATCTTCGCCCGCCGCGGGTACAGGGGCATTGCCCATGCCAACCACATAGATCCGATAGACCGGGATCTCGTGGTTGAGCACCAGGTAACGCACTACCGCATCCGCCATCTTTTGCGAAGTGGCAATCGCGGTCTGGCCGTGGCCGGAAGAGAAGCCCTGGACTTCGATGATGTAGCCGCGCTGGTCTTTCAACGGCGTCGCCATATCATCCAGTGCGGTCTTGGCGTTCTTGCTGAGCACGCTCTGGCCGGCACGGAAGCGAATCTCGGTCTGCGTGGAAGCCTTGTACTGATCGATGTTACCTACCACCTGCTCCACTGTTGTGAGACGGGCGTTGGCCTGGGTCGCGGTCTGCTGCGCCATCTGGGCCTTGTTGCCGGCATCAATCGCGTGCTGGTCGGCTTCGTTAGCCTTGGTCGAGGCCAGGCGGATGCCATCCTGAGCGCGCGAATCGGTGTCCTTGATCATCTTGCTGTTGGCTGAAGTGAGCTCGTCCAACTCGTTGACGCGATCCCGGATGGGAGCGGTCTGGCGCTGTACATACTTCTTACGGGCAAAGGGATTGAGCTTGCCCCAGAAACCTTCATGCGTGTCCGGCTGCAGAGCGGGCTTGCCGCTGGCTCCGGAAGCGGCGGCAGCGGGTTGGTCCTGCGTGGTGGGGGCAGCCTGCTGCGCCAGAGCGGGAAGCGCCAGCACACCGGCCAGAAGCAGCGCTACAAACATACGATTCTTCATTTCTACGTCCTCCAGGTGGGGGGAGCATCAAGCTCCCGCTCCAGCAAAAATACAAAAATATCGGCGTCCTGAAACCGCCTGACGCCTGCTCTGTGTATAACAGGTCGAATGCCAAACCACGGCAAATCTAAGTCGTTGGCTAACAACACATTGTAACGCCGCCAGCAGGCGAGCGGGAGCGAAAAAGCGCAAAGCCGGGTAATTTTGCCGAAATCTGATATAAAAACTGCGTGTGCCCATGGCTGCAAAAAATTGCGGTAATCAAGTAACACCTGCCCTGTCGGCCACGCACATCCGACCCGTAGTTTTGCAGCGTAACGTTCGTGGATTCATCATTCCCCGGCTGGCCTGTATCTTCCTGCTTCCTTTGGTGTTGCTCTCCTGCAACCACACGGAAAAGTTCGACTTGACCCGCCTAAAAATGCCACCGGGATTTCACATTTCCATTTTCACGCATGTGCCGAAGGCGCGTCAGATGGCATTCAGTCCGGGCGGCGTGCTGCTGGTAACCGACACGAGCGACGGCGCAGTGCTGGCTCTGCCGGATGCGAAACGCACCGGCCACGCGGACCGGACAGTCCGGGTGCTGTCGGGCTTGAACGCGCCGCATGGCATTGCCTTTCACAAAGGGAAACTCTATATCGCCGAGATCAACGCCGTCCGGCGATACGACTGGAACGAAGCACAATTGCGTGCGGGCAACGGACAGAAGATCGTGGACCTTCCCGGCAGCGGCGGCGGGCATTCCACTCGGACCATTCTTTTTGCCAACGGCAAGATGTACGTCGCGGTTGGCTCGAGTTGCAATGTCTGCGTGGAAGACGACAAACGCCGCGCCGCCGTCACCGAGTACAACGAAGACGGGAGCGGCGAACGTACATTTGCCTCCGGCCTGAGGAATGCCGTCGGCCTGACGGTCAACCCGAAAACCGGCATCATCTGGGCCACCGACAACGGCCGTGACTGGCTGGGCGACGACCTGCCGCCTGAAGAGGTCAACGATCTCGGTCCGCGCGGCGGCAATGCCGGCTGGCCTTACTGCTACGGCAACCGCCTTCCAGACCGCTCCCAGAGCACAAATTATGACTGCTCGCAGACCATTGCTCCCGCCGTGGAGATGCAGGCGCACTCGGCTCCGCTAGGCCTCCTGTTTTACGACGGCGAAATGTTTCCGCCGGAATATCGCGGAAGTTTGTTCGTAACTTTTCACGGTTCCTGGAACCGCAGTGTGCCCACCGGATACAAAGTGGTCCGCATCAAGATCAACGAAAAGGGCGAACCACAGGGCCCGCCGGAAGACTTCATTAGTGGATGGATCCGTCCGGGCGAGAGGAAGAAGGGCAAGTGGATGGGACGGCCAGTAGGATTGGTGGTCGGCCCGGAGGGCGCGCTGTACGTCAGCGATGATTCCGCCGGGGTAGTTTACCGCGTGACCTGGAGCCCCCCGTGAACCACATAGGGGCGGGTGCCCTCACCCGCCCGGCCGGGCAAAGCCCGGCTGGTTCTTTTTTGTTCGCCCTAAAAACGAACACTTCTGTTCGCACAAACCACGAAAACCTCGACGAGCTGCGCTCGCCCGCCCGGACGAGGGCGTCCGGGCCTACGTGGTTGCGGAAGCTACGCGCTTCCGCAATACTTTTCATGCTGTTCGTAAATGAAATTATCAGTCATGCCTGCGATGTAGTCGCAAATCACGCGCGGAAGCGGTTCCTGCCCGGCCTTTTCCTGATAGCTCTGCGGCAAGCTTTCCGGCTTCGCCATCCAAAACTCAAACAGCTCCCGGATGACCCGTTCGGCGTCGTGCTTTTCCGGCTCCAGCGCCGCGCTGAAATAGAGATTCTGGTAGAGAAATTCCTTGGTGCTCCGCCTTTCCTCTTCGACCTCAAGACTAAATGTGGCCAGCCGTTGCGGGAAGGCGCGGACATCCTGCAGACTACGGATTCCAGCGGCCTTGATCTGCTTTTGCAGGTTGCGGATCAAATCGCCAACCATTCGGTCTAGAATCCGCTTCACCGCTTCGTTGAACTTGAGCTTCTCCATGGCATCGGGATAGGCGCGCTCGGCTTCGCCATAAAAACCATCGAACCCCGGGACGCCATTGCGAATCTGCGGAAGGGTCAACAGGTGCGCCTCATAGCCGTCGTCAAGATCGGCTGTATCGTAAGCGATTTCGTCGGCCAGATCGATGAGCTGGGCCTCCAGCGGCGGACGCTGATCGAGCAAGTATTCCCCCAGTTCGGGAAACTGCCCGACCGAATAATCGTGCGAGTGCTTGATGATGCCTTCGCGTACTTCGAACGTAAGATTGAGCCCGCGGAAGGCGGCATAGCGCAACTCAAAGTCTTCGACGATGCGCAAAGCGTGGAGATTGTGATCGAAGAAAAAACCGTGCTCGCGCATGGCGGCATCCAGAGCTTTTTCGCCGGCGTGTCCGAAAGGGGGATGGCCCACGTCGTGGACCAGGGCCAGGGCCTCGACCAGATCCACATTCAGTCTGAGCTGGGCGGCGATGGTGCGGGCAATTTGCGCCACCTCGAGGGTATGGGTGAGGCGATTGCGGAAATGATCAGAGAAACGGCGGGTAAAAACCTGGGTCTTGGCTTCCAGCCGCCGAAAAGCCCGCGAATAGATGACACGGTCGCGGTCACGCTGAAAGTCGTCGCGGTAGGGATGCTGGGGCTCGGGAATGCGGCGTCCGCGGGATTGCTCCACCCGCACGGCGTAGTCGGCCAGCATAGAGAAAGTTTAGCACTGCGGGGACGAGAGTCAGCCTCAGCCAAGTAGCGCCGGCATCTTGCCGGCTGTCAGGAGGGCATCCTGCCTCCCCGGCGGTGGGCGAGATGCCCACCGGATAGCCGCCGGGATGGCGGCGTTACGAAGTACTCAGCTTCAAACGCATTTCGTTGGTCGGTTCGAATCCCAGACTCTCGTACAATGGACGGCCTTTGTCACTGGCGTGCAAGGTAACGTGAACAAAACCCTCCTCGCGGCACCAGTCAATCATGGTCTGCGTGAGCCGGCGGGCAATGCCCTGGCGGCGAAATGGCGGATCGGTGTACAGGTTAAGAATCGTAGCCCGCCGGCACTGGCCATCATACGGATGGCTGGGCCACGGGCTGATCAACACGACGCCGCCGGCCACGATCTGGTCTCCCACGCACGCCAGCCACCCGTGAAGCGTTCCGTTCGCCAGAGCTGCCACCAGATAGGGTTTGCAGATCGAGACCATCGCAGCCAGGACAGCAGGGTCGTTGTAGCCCATGTCTTCGTACATACCCTGGCGATGGCGCAGCAATGACGGAACATCGTCGACCGTCGCCCGCCGAATGAGCACGTCGGGACTCATTGGTTTCCTCCGGAAAGATTAAGTGACTCTTCGGATACAAAAAAGAAAGCCGAGCTTGCGCTCGGCCTGGACGGGTCAAAGACCCGTCCCCACACGATCTATTTTGATTACTTGTTCTCTGAGTCTTCCTTGGCCAGCTTCATCTTGGCGGATTCCAGTTTTTTCTGCACCCGCGCCAGGTCGTTCTGGTCAACTTCGGCGGCCACCGTTTTGTTCCACTCCGTGATCGCGCGCTCCCAATGCGCCGCTGCCAGCTTGAGCCGGCCGGTTTTCTGATAGAGGTCGCCAAGGTGGTCCTGCACCGTTGGATCGGTCCCGATGCGCTGCGACGCTTTGATCAGCGAATCTTCCGCCGACTCATATTTGCCCAGCTTAAAATAAGCCCAGCCCAGCGAATCCAGATAGGCACCGTTGGCGGGATCGAGATCAACCGCCTTCTTGATCAGACCGAGAGCTTCATCCAGCTTGATCCCGCGGTCGGCCAGCATGTAGCCGAGATAGTTAAGCGCAGTCGCGTTCTGGGGATCGCCCACCAGGACTTTGCGGAACATCTCTTCCGCCGGATCATATTTCTTCTGGCGTTCATAGGTCGAGCCACGCAGGAAGTAAACGTACTGCTTATCTTCGTCCTTGGTCGAGAGCTGTTCGGCTTTGTCCAGGGCCGCCTCAGCCTCGGGCCAACGCTTGAGCCGGCTGTACATCTGGGACAGCGTAATGTAAACGTCACGGTCCTCCGGCGTTCCTTTAAGCAACGCTTTGACCTGCTGCAATCCGGCATCTACCTGGCCCATGTCGGAAAGCTGGGCAGCGTACACCATTTTCAGGCTGCGATTGTTGGGCAGCTTCTGCACCGCTTCCTTGGCGGTGTCGGTGGCCTGCTGCCATTGCTTGGCTTCGCGGTAGGTATCGATGACCTGCTGGTAGCCCCGTTCGGCATTCTCATCGCCCAGCACTACCATCTTTCTGAAAGTCTCAATGGCCTGGGCGTCATTCTTGTTGTCGCGATAGGTTGTTCCCAGACGTTCCAGGAACACGGACCGGTTATTCTTCTCGGCCTGGGTGTAACTGTTGTCCGTCTTCTCGGTCTTCTTGAGCAGGTCCTGCAATACCTGAATGGCTTCGTCGTAGCGGCCCTGGGCCTGGTACACCGCAGCGATGTTGTACGGGACCTCGATCGAGTCCTGCACCATCGACCCCGCCTTCTTCAGGCTGTCCAGCGCCAGGTCGAATTTGCCACTCTTGCGATAGATCTCGGCCATCCGGAGGTAGGTCTGCGCGTCCTCGGGATTGGCGTCCGCAATGATTTTGTACTGCTCCAGCGCGGCGTCGGTCTGGCCGTCATTCATCAGGTTCTGGGCCAGACCGCGGATGGCGTCCAGATTGTCGTGGTCGAGCTCGATCGCCTTCCGGTAGGCAGCGATCGAGTTCTTGTACTGCTTCTGTTGTTCGTAGGTGTAGCCGAGGGCCGAGTAAAGCTTGGCCGAGCGGGATGCGTCCGGGATGGAACTCAGCACTTCACCGGCGCGAGCGGTATCGCCTTCTTCGTTGTACAAGTAGGCTAGCGTGGTCACCGCTTCTTCAGAATCGGGATCCAGCTTGACTGCGGTTTTAAACTCGCCTTCGGCCTTTTGCAGATCATTGTTCAACCGGTAGAGACGTCCGAGAAGAAGGTGATCGTCAACACTGTCCGGTTGGATCTTGATGATCTGTTCGTACTGGTCAATGGCCAGCTTGAGAACATTTTGCGAGCCCTGCCCTGCCTGCACGTCGCCCAGCGAGCGCAGATAAATGCGGCCCAGCAGCTTGTGCGCTTCCAGGTTGTTGGGGTCGCGCTTGAGAATGTCCTGGGCTTCGAGGACGGCATCCCGAATACGTCCGGTCTTGGCATAGAGCTCGGCCAGCGCGGAAGTCAGATACTCGGAAGTAGGATCGGCGTCGATCGCCAGCCGGTATTCTTCGATGGCTTTATTGGCCAGCTCGCTGCGGCCGTAAACCGCCACCTGCTCTTCATACATATGGGCCAGGGTGTAGTGGTAATAGGCCGCCGCCTTGTCGAGCTTGCGGGGAGCGGACGCAGGGGCCGCTTTGGAATCCGCAGCCGGAGTTTGCTCCGCGGAAACAACGGGGATCGCCAGCAACAGAATAAGAGTGCAGTAAATACTTTTCATCGAGAACCTTCGGCTTCCCTGAACCATAGCGATTGGATGCCGAACCGCTGCTGGCGGGTGCTCTTTACATTGTAAACCGTGCTGGCGCAAGGGGGTGAAAAAGCACATCGCGGAACCGGGCAGGTAATGATCGGAAGTACAGGGACTAACAGGATTGACAGTTGCAGGAATTTTGACTTGTCGACTTGTAAAGAAGTGTTATGAAGCTGTTATCACCACAGACCGCGTGGGACAGCCGCCCTCGGCTGTCCGGCAGAGCGGAGCTCCGCTATTTTTTGGTGTTCGCAAGAACGACTCAAACGCTAGTCGAGCTGCGCTCGACCGAACAGCCGAGGGCGGCTGTTCCCACGTGGTTCCGGATGGCTCAGGAGGACAGGGCTCTAGTGCCGGAAGTGCCTGACTCCGGTAAAAATCATGGCCAGGCCCAACCGGTCGGCGGCTTCAATGACCTCCTGGTCGCGAACCGATCCGCCGGGCTGAATGATGGCGGTGGCGCCCACCTTGGCAATTTCCTCCACCCCGTCGGGAAAGGGGAAGAACGCGTCGGAGGCGGCCACTGTTCCCTGCAGCGGCAGCACCGCCTTCATGGCGCCGATCTTGCAGGCATCCACCCGGCTCATCTGGCCCGCTCCCACGCCCACGGTTTGCCCGTCGCGGGCGTAAAGAATTGCGTTCGACTTCACGTGCTTGGAAACCTTCCAGGCAAATAACAGGGCGCGCTTCTCCTCGGACGTGGGTGGTCTCTTGGTGACCACCTTGAGATCGCCTTCCTGCAGCACGCGAGCATCGGCATCCTGCATCAGGATCCCGCCGGAAACATTTTTTAGCACCCACTTTTGCGGAGCATGGCTGATCTCCACCAGGCGCAGGTTCTTTTTGGCGGCAAACTTGGCTTTGGCGGCATCGTCGAAACCGGGCGCCGCGATGACCTCGAGAAACAGCTTGGCCATCTCCTCCGCAGCCTCGCCGTCCACCACTCTATTTACTCCGATCACGCCCCCGAAAGCCGACACCGGATCACACTCCAGCGCTTTCCGGTAAGCCTCGGCCAACGTCTTGCCGGTGGCCGTGCCACACGGATTGGTGTGTTTGATGATGGCGCAGACGGTCTGCTCAAACTCCTGGGCCAGGTCCCAGGCCGCCTGCAAGTCCACGATGTTGTTGTAGGAAAGTTCCTTGCCCTGAATCTGGCGGCCGTTGGCCACGCCGCTTCCCGAACCATCGCTGTACATGGCAGCTTTCTGGTGGGGATTCTCGCCATAGCGCAGATCCATGATCTTGCTGAACGAGAGGCGGACGTTCGGGGGAAAACCAGCTTCCGGATGAAACTCAAAGTGGCCGTTGGCGCTGACCCGCTCCAGGGTAGAGGCAATGGCGGAATCGTAAGCTGCAGTGGTCGCAAAGGCCTTTTGCGCCAGCCGCCACTTAGTGGCTGCAGAGAGGGCCCCGCCCGTCGCGGCCATCTCTTCGGCCAGAGCGTTGTAGTCAGCGGGCGAGGTCACCACCGCCACGTCCTGAAAATTCTTGGCGGCAGAGCGGATCATCGAGGGCCCGCCGATATCGATGTTTTCGATCAGGTCTTCAAAAGGCACGCCCGGCTTGGCTGCGGTTTTCTCGAAGGCGTAAAGATTGACCACCACCATGTCGATCGGCTGGATGCCGTGCTCGGCGACGGCGCTGCGGTGCGAAGCCATCCCGCGCCGGTGCAAAATGCCTCCGTGTACCTTGGGATGTAGCGTCTTGACCCGCCCGTCGAGCATCTCGGGAAAACCAGTCAGCTCGGAAATGTCCTTCACGCTAATGCCGGAGTCGCGCAGCAGCTTGGCCGTGCCCCCAGTCGAAATCAGTTCCACACCCATGCCGGCAAGTTTGCGGGCAAACTCCACCAGCCCCGTTTTGTCGGTGACGCTGAGGATGGCTCGCTGGATCTTCGTCTGGGTCGCGGACATGGCAGACCTCGAATGAATGGGAATGTGCCCGGGAAAGGCAGGGAGAAATTCTAACAGCAGTCGTTGGCCCTTGGTCGTTGGTCGTTGGCCTAGACGGAAATTTTCAGGATATCCGAAGGCCCTGGGGCGGCTGGATAAAACTAAGGCCAAGCGAGACTGGCAGGAAGCTTCTGCAGCAAGGGCCAACGACCGATGGCCAACGACTAGGTCTTCGCCTTGGCCTTGAGCTTTACCTGGCCGCTCTGCATTTCTACCGTGTATTCGACCAGCTCGCAGCCGTATTGCTTGCGGATCTGGTCGGTCTTCTTTTGCACGAACGAGGCAAAGCTGTCCAGGTTGCCGGAGACTGCTTCACCCGATTTTTTCTTGGCATCCGTTAGGGCCTGGTAGAGCTTTTGCACTTTATCGCGTTCGGCGCGGGCGTCAGCACATTGCATGCTGAAAGGCTTGGCTTCGGCCGAACCTGCAGCCGCAGGCGCGGCAGCCGCATGGCCGACCCCGTAAACTTTGTGTTCCGGTTCGTGTTCTTCCACGCGCACGCCCTGCACCGAGAGCAGCGCGTCCTGGGGACGGCGGTAGCCTTCTTCACGAATGCGGTTCTTCTTGCGCCAGAGATCGCTGTAAATGGCATAGCGTTGCGCAATTTCGTTATAGCGGAAGCGTTGCGAGAAACTCATGCGCCCGCCGTCGCTGAACTTGCGCAGCAAGGAGAGCACCTTCCACTCAACGTCAGTAGGTGGTCTCTTGGTCGGATTGCTGAAATAGATCTCGTACTCGATCTTCAGCCGGCGTAGCTGCGTGTCGAGCAGGGTCAGTTCTTCGTCGATGGTCACCCGGGATTCTCCACAGACAGTCTAGGGCTTGGAAGGCGCCGGAACGAGATTCCCGTTGGCCACAAGAGGGATGGAACGAAAGTACCCAAAGGCGGACGTCGGGCGTCAGCCCTCAGACCTCAGCAAGGCCTCAGATCTCGGCGTCCGAGTCTGCTCAAGGCGTAAGGAATGAACCATTCAATCGAGGGATTTGCCAAAGTCCGAGGTCCGACGCCCGAGGTCAGGTCCTACTTCGCCGCCATCTTTTTGACCATGGCCAGCACCAGCTTGCGGTCGCTGTCGTTGAGGCTGACGGCGTAGCGGCGAATCTGGCTCAGGAAGCGGACTTCGTCGTCGGACAACTGCGGAAGGTTCTTGGAGCCGTTGCTGTGTCCGGACTCGGAGAAAAACTGGGACAACGCAATTTCCATGGCGCCGGCAATCTTGGCCAGGGTATCTAGCGATGGGATGGTATGACCGTTCTCCACCCGGGACAGGTAGCAGCGCAGCAGGCCGGTGCGCTTTTCGATGTCGCCCTGAGACATGCCTTTTTGCAGCCGGTAGTTGCGGATGGTCTCGCCGATGTTCATAGAGAAAGCTACCAAAGCAAACCCCCGAGGTTGACGTGCATAGTAACCAGAGTAGTACCTTCTGGCAAGAAGAATTTGCTTGCACCACAACTGGTGATGGAGTACGCGGCGGATTCGGCCCGGGAACAGTGGCCATTAAACCAAAATGCTAATCCGTTACTGCCGCCCACGATTCTTTAGCTAGTGGCGATCACTTTTTCAGGCTACCGGCCAGGAAGCTGGTGGTGTGCTTCCATGCGTCGGCGGCGTCGGCAGCGCGGTAGCCTGTCTGGTTGTTGGGATTCTCAAAGGCATGCCCGGCATCGGGATAAATCACAATTTCCACTTTGTTTCCCTGCTCTTTCAGCGCTTGCTCGAACTTCTTCACATCGTCGACCGGGATGCCGCGGTCCTGGGCGCCGAAAATGCCCAGTACTGAAGCGTTAATCTTCTTGAGCGAAGCTGCGTCCGCGGCCAGGTGGCCGTAGTTGATGACGGCCGCGGCCAAGGTGGGCTCCTGCAGCGCCACATCCAGCGAGTATCCGCCGCCCATGCACCAACCGATCGAGCCAATGCGGTCTGGCTTCACATTGGGTTGCGATTTCAGAAACTGCACCGCCGCATGCAGATCGCGCGCCGCCCGGTCTTCGGGCACGCCACGCATGATTTCATGGGCCTCGTCCGGCGTGGTCGCCACCTTCCCCCGGTACAGATCCACCGCCAGCGCCACATAGCCCTCGTCGGCGAGCCTCGCAGCCTGCTCCTTGACCCAGTCATTCAGCCCCCACCATTCATGAATGACCACCAGCGCCGGGAACGGGCCCTTACCCGCAGGCGTGTAGAGGATGCCCTGCACCGTGTCATCGCCGCTCTTATAGGAGACATCCTTGCCGGTAGCCGCAAAGCTCGAAATCGAGAAAGCCACACCGAGCAACAGGCAGATAAATTTCATAAATTTCATGGCAGCATCTCCGTAGCGCCGGCGTCCCCGGCGGCTGTCGCGAGGGCGTCCCGCCCTCGCTTTAAAGATCCAATTCCATATATAACGCCCCCTCAATCGGATTGGGGCGATAGGGTTCAATTTCCACGAATCCCAGCCGCCGGTACATGGCCACGGCGTTGGGCATCACGGGCGCGACGGTATCGAGCCGCATCTTGCGGTATCCGATGGTCCGGGCCTCTGCGATCACGCTTTCCGCCAGTGCGCGTCCCACCCCCCGGCCACGAAGTTGCGGGCGAAGATAAAGGCGCTTCATCTCGCAAATTCCTGGTTCCAGCTTGTGCAGCGCGACGCAACCGGCCGGTTGGCTGCGGTATTCAGCTACCAGCAGGCGGCCATCCGGAGGGGCGTAATCTCCCGGAAGTCCCGCCAGTTCCTGGTCGAAGTTCTGAAAGCACAGGCTGAAGCCGAGCGATTCAGCATACTCGAGAAAAAGTTCACGTGCCTGAGCAATCTGGGCAAGCGATTCCACCTGCCTCAGTGTAAGTCTGGGATTGGCCACGCCATCATTCCTTCAAATTCCTATGCGGCAAGCGAGCCAACAGCAGGTTCCTCCACTGTGCTCGCTGCGCTTCGCTCCGGTCCGGATGCCAACCGTTTCTCTAGCTCTCTAGCCCATCAACATGCCGCCGTTCACGTTCAGCACGTGCCCGGTAATGTACGCTGCTTCTTCCGATGCCAGAAACGCTACCGCACTCGCCACCTCTTCGGGCGTGCCCACCCGCCCCAGCGGGATCATCTTCACCGCGACCTGCTTCAACTCGTCAGCCAGTCCGGAAGTCATGGCAGTTTCGATGAAGCCGGGAGCAACCGCGTTGCAGGTGATGTTGCGCGAGCTGACTTCGCGGGCGATGGCCATGGTCAGCCCGATCAGCCCGGCCTTTGACGCGGCGTAGTTGGCCTGGCCGGCCTGGCCCGTCTGCCCGAAAATCGAAGTGATATTGATGATCCTGCCCCAGCGCTGCTTGAGCATCGAACTGATCGCCTGCTGGGTGCAGAGATAGGCCGAGGTCAGGTTGGTGTTGAGGACAGCATCCCAGTCGGCGCGCTTCATGCGCATGACCAGCTGGTCGCGCGTGATGCCGGCGTTATTTACCAGGATGTCGATCTTGCCGAGCTGGGCGATGGCGGCCTTGAAGGCGGCCTTGATCTGTTCCTCGTCGCTGACGTCCAGGGGAAAGACCGCCGCGGTACCGCCCGCCGCCGCGATTTCAGCCGCCAGTTCCTGCAGTTTCTCCTGGTTACGCGCGGCCAACGCCAAAGTGGCCCCGGACTGGGCGAGCTTCAGGGCGCAAGCCCGGCCGATGCCCTGCGACGCGCCCGTCACCAGTGCAACCCGGCCTGCAAGAGTCATGGATTCTCCTCACCAGCAGAACGCTGAATTATAACCGGAGACCGTGTGGTGACAGCCGCCCCCGGCTGTCCGGCGGAGGGAAGCTCCGCTATTTCACGTGCCTGCAAAAAGCAGTCGAGCCCAGCTCGAAGGGACAGCCGAGGGTGGCTGTCCCCACACGCGCCTACACCGCTTTCATCTCGCTGCGAAACAGATATCGCAACAGAGGCGGGGCGAGGATGGTGGTCACGGCCGTCATGAACACGACGATGGCATACGTAGAAGGCAGCACGATCTGCGATTGCAGTCCAACCAGTGCGACGATCAAGGCAACCTCGCCGCGCGGCATCATGCCCACCCCAACCTGCAGTGCCCTCAACCAGCCGTCACGCCAAAGCGGGAACCCACACCCCACCACCTTGGAAACGATGGCCAGCAAAGAAATTACGATCGCGGCCAACAACACGTTCCCAGTGAACAGGTGCACATTAAGTCGCGAACCGATAGCGAAGAAGAAGAAAGGCGCCAGAAACTCGGTAATACCTCCCACCCGCGGCAGCAGATTCCAGCGGGGAGCGTAGTCCGCAAACATCAGTCCGGCAAAGAAAGCGCCGATGATGGCTGCCATACCGATTTTCGCCGAAAGCCACGAAAGGAACAGACACAGCGCCAGCGCAACCACCAGAGGAGCGTGCTGGGTGGACAGGCGGTCCATGCGAGGCTGGATTTTGCGTACAATTCCTGGCGCTATAAAGATCATGAACAACGCAAAGGCCGTTGCTTCGGCGACCAGGACGCCCATGTGCAGCCACTCCAACCCGCCGCCGGAAGCCAGTCCGACCACAGTCGCCAGCAGGACCATTCCCAGAATGTCATCGAAGACAGCCGCACCCAGGATGATCTTGGCCGCCTGCGTCGCCATCACGTGCAAATCGCCCAGCACGCGAGCGGTGATTCCGACGCTGGTAGCAACCATGGCCGCGCCCACGAAAATCGCCTCGCTGGAAGCGTCTCCGCGCCATTTCATGTAAGCGAACCCGAGTACAAAGGGCACAACGATGCCAGCGACGGCCACCAGCAGCGCCTTGCGGCCCACCCGGATCAGGTCCTGCGGGCTGGTTTCGAGGCCGGCATTGAACAGCACAAAGATCGCGCCGATTTCCGCGACCGAATGGATGGTGTCAGTGGGATTGATCCAGCCCAGGGCAAACGGACCGAGTGCCGCTCCGGCCAGGATCTCGCCCAGAACCGAAGGCAGCTTTACCCGTTCAAATACCTCTCCCACCACCTTCGCAGAAACGAAGATAGCCAGAAGCTGCAACAAAAGCTGATCGGCAGCGTGCGGCATGACTGCAAGGCAGCATATGGGAAATTACGTTCCGGTCGCAAGGAAGCGATGTTGGCGCAAGCGTTCCACTCGTGCAGAAAGGAAATACGTGGGGACAGCCGCCCTGGGCTGTCTGGCCGCGCGAAGCGCGGCTAGAATCTTGTCGGCGGAAAAAAGCGGAGCGTTGCTCCGCCGGACAGCCGAGGGCGGCTGTCCCACGTAGTCTGTGCGAGACTCACTTGATGTGGCAGGTTGCCAGTCCGCGCTTTTCCAGATACTGCTGGTGGTAGTCCTCTGCGGGATTGAACGTCACCGCCGGCACGATCTGGGTCACGATCGGCTTCTTGAAGCGGCCCGATTTCTCCAGGCGCTCCTTTGACAGGCGGGCTTCGCTTTCCTGCTCGGGAGTGTGAAAGAAAATGGCGGAGCGGTACTGCGATCCGTAGTCGGGGCCCTGGCGATTAAGCTGAGTGGGATCGTGGTTCTCCCAGAATACTTCCAGCAATTTCTCGTAGGAAAGTTTGGCGGGATCGTACTCCACTTCGACCGCCTCGGCGTGGCCAGTGCGATCGCTGCAAACGTCCTTATAGGTGGGACTGGCGAAGTGCCCGCCGGTGTAGCCAACCCGGGTTCCGGTAACCCCCGGCAATTGGCGGAAGGTGGCTTCTACTCCCCAGAAACAGCCCGCGGCAAAGGTGGCTTTGGCCATGAAAAACTCCTCTTTTTGTAACGATTGATTATAACGACAACAGATTAGATGACTTGCCGCACGGAAAGTAGCAGGGACATCCCCAAGTGGCTGGCGGTTTCCAGTTTGCAACCGGCTCAAGTCGGCATACTATGGCTGGCCTCAAATTTCGCCTTCGCGGAGAAACGACATGATCTTCATGGATGTGAACTTGTGGTCAGTGCTGGTCGCAGCTATTTCCACCATGGTGGTGGGATTTCTCTGGTATTCGCCATTGCTCTTTGCCCGTCCCTGGATGGTCGCCATGGGCTACGATCCAAACGACAAGGCAAGAATGGAAGCAATGCAGAAGAGCGCAGGCAAAAGTTACGCTATTTCCTTCATCGCCGCCCTGGTCTCGGCTTTCGTTCTGGGCAAGATTATCGATATCACGACGGTAAATAGCGCGCTCTACGGCATGAAAATCGGCTTTGCCATCTGGCTGGGCTTCGTGACCACGGTGCAGCTCACCGCCAAGCTGTTCGGAAACCAGTCCACCACGCTTTATTTGATCAATACCGGCTATCAGTTGGTGTGCTATCTGGTGATGGGAGCAATTCTGGCGGTCTGGCCCTGGTGAATCAGTCGTCGGTCTTCAGCCAAAGCTGGCAACGTATGGTCTTTCCTGACGACCGACGACTGACGACTGCTATTCCATTAGCATGCCGCCGGTCAATTCCGCGACGCGCGGTATGCGCCGTTCCGCACACCAGGTTTCCAGTTCGCCGGCGATCTTCTCGGTCGCTACCGGGTCCCAGTAGCTGGCGGTCCCGATCTGCACCGCGCTCGCCCCGGCCAGCATGAACTCCACGATGTCAGCGGCGGTTGAGATTCCTCCCATGCCGATGATTGGAATATTCACTGCTCTCGAGGCGTCATAAACCATGCGCAGGGCAATCGGCTTGATGGCCGGACCCGACAGTCCGGCGGTCACGTTGGCGATGCGGGGCTTGCGGGTTTCGGGATCGATGGCCATGGCCAGGAAAGTGTTCACCAGCGAGATGGCATCGGCCCCGGCTTCCTGGGCCACGCGGGCCATCAGCGCAACGCTGGTGACGTTAGGCGAAAGCTTCACAATCAGCGGGCGGCGGGACACCCGCCTGGCCGTGTTCACGACTTCATCCAGCGCCCGCGGGTCGCTGCCAAACTGGATGCCGCCAGAGACCGTGTTTGGGCACGACACGTTCAACTCGTAAGCGGCAATGTCCTCACCTTCATTCAGGATCTCAATGGTGCGCTCGTAGTCTTCCCGGCTGTAGCCGAACACGTTGGCGAAGATCACAATATTCTTAATCTTGCGCAGCTTGGGCAGCTTCTCATCGACAAACGCGCGCGCCCCGATATTCTGCAGTCCGATGGCGTTGAGCATCCCGGCCGGAGTTTCATAAAGACGGGGAGGAGGATTTCCCGCCATGGGCTGGGCCGAAAGTCCCTTCACCACAAAACCGCCCAGCTTGTTGAGGTGGACCACATCCTCAAACTCAATACCGTAGCCGAAAGTGCCGCTGGCCGCGATGATTGGATTCTTCAACTGGATGCCGGCAAAACTCACGGAAAGATCAGGGGGCGCGGGAGCGGCGGGAACAGTCATCGTACGCCTCCCGCTGCCGACCAGCCAGTGTCCCTGACCACCACCGCCTGGCCCGACACAGACAGATTCTGACTCGCAGCTGCGCACTGCTTCTGATTCTGCATGGAGCGGCGCTTCTGACTCTGGGTGGAGCAGCGCTTTAGCGCTGCACTGACAGCCGCGCTGTGATTGGCGGCTTCAGCCGCCGAGGTAGCGCCTGGGCTGAACCTGATCCCTTCAACTTCAGGAGTGCTTCGCTCCTCCTGAATACTTCTTCTCGCGGAGCTCGGAACGCGCCGCGGCGGAGCCAACACCTCGGTCAGCACCCGCCCCACAGAATGACTCGGTGCATTGACGCCGAGCAGTGAAGCCAGGGTCGGGGTCAAATCCACGGGCTCGGCGTGAGTATGGTAGGTTCCCGGCTGGAAGGGCAGGCCATAAAAGGCCAGCGGCACGTGAGTGTCGTAAGTATAGGGCGTGGCGTGGTCGGTCCCACCGATAAAGCCGATGGTAAACGGCGGTGGAACGCCGAGCACGTACCACCCACCGAGCGGGGAATAGCTGTGCAGATACTTCAATCCCAGCTCGGTGTTGGGCGCATCACCGCGCTCCAGTTGGGAGCGCGTGTAGTACGCGCGCAGGCCGACTGCTCGCAGCGCCTCGCCCACGACGTGTTCCGCTTCCTGCTCGTTCACCTTTACCGCCGCGAAGGCGTCCGAGTTCAGCCAGGTCACCGGATAGTCCAGGTCCTCCACATATTCGGCGGCGTGGGAAAACCGGGCGGACAACGAGCTGTTTATTTGGGCGCGTATTTTATCGCCGGAAATGTTCGCAGCGGGAAGATGCAACCCGGCCGCGACCTTGGGCAGGGGAGCGATCCCATGATCGGCAGAGAGCGCAATCCAGACGTTGGCCAGTCCAATCTGGTGTCCCAGAAATTCGAAGAAGCCGGCCAGCTGGCGGTCCATCGTCAACGCCATGGCCTGCATCTCCGCTGAATCCG
Source organism: Terriglobia bacterium (assembly GCA_963758435.1). Classification (GTDB taxonomy): domain Bacteria; phylum Acidobacteriota; class Terriglobia; order Terriglobales; family Acidobacteriaceae; genus JAIQFF01. The sequence goes on from CAVWVN010000008.1 coordinate 110,684, forward strand.
GACCTACCTTGTGACCGAGAATATCGTTGGCAGACAAACTGATGATCAGCAGATCGGTAGCCGGACCGTTGCCCAGCTTTTCATACGTGATCAGCTCGCGCGCAAATTCAAATTCATAGTCGTTGGCCAGTGGAGTGGAGCCCACCAGATCGTAGAAGTTGACAGGTTTCCCGGCAGCGGGCCGGGTGCTGCGCAGGACGTTTCCGTTGCTGTCCTTCCAGTCCTGGTTCAGATATTTTTCCGCCCGCTTGCTGTCATTGAAATCCTGCGCCCACCTGGGCAGTTCGCTGCGATAGTAAGTGGAAGTGATCCAGGTGCCGGTGACGCGGTCAATCCAATAGGCGCCGTTGGCGGCAAAGCCGGCTGGGAGAACGGAAGCGCGGTCCTTGAGAGCGATGCCGAAGACGCGGGACTTGCCTTGTGTCGCCAGTCTGAGTTCGTCCCCCAGCGTGTCGGCAAGCAGGTTGTGAGGTGAGGCTCCCGGCGCGCTACCCGCCATGCCGACCAGTTTTGTCTGGTCGTCATCCGCCGCCGCGACCATGGCCTTTTTCTGGGGGTCCCACCAGTCATTGGATATGATGCCGTGTCCATTCGTATATGCCCCAGTCAAAAGGGTGGCATGCCCGGGCGCAGTGCGGGTATTGGCGTAGTCGTAGTTGCAGTCCGTAAAGTCCGCACCGTGGTCGAGTAAGAGGCGGAACCCGCCTTCGCCCCACTGATCGCGATAACGCTCCAGGTAGTCGCCGCGAAACTGGTCGATCACCACGATGACCACCAGCTTGGGACGCGCGTTGTAGGCCGAACCGAGGCCCGTGCCGGTAAGGCCGAGACAGAGTAGAGATCCCAGGATGGAGGACCGCAGCGCAGATCGCATTGCGGGCTAGTTTACGCCGTGGAACACTCCAGACCAAATGTGGGACCGGACTTGTGTGGGGCGGGCGCCCTCGCCCGCCGCTCTTGACTTTAAGACCTGATGCAGATGCCAGATCAAGGCAAATTTCAGGGTCAAAGGCGAATTTCCAGGGTCAAAGAAGAATTCAAAGTCAAAGGCCGCGGGCGAGGGCGCCCGCGCCACACGTGCATTCCTCGCCTCTTTTTCGGTACAGTAGTTAACTCCCATGCTTGATCTCAACTTTGTTCGCGACAACCTGCCCCTGGTGGAAGAAAAGCTGCGCCAGCGCGGTATGGATCCGGCCCAGGTGCTGAAAGATTTCCATCACGTGGACGCCCAGCGCCGCCACGCCATCACCGAGTCTGAGACCATGAAAGCCCGGCGCAACCGCGCCTCCGAGGACATTGCCAAGCTGAAAAAGAGCGGCCAGGATGCCAGCGCGCAAATTTCCGAAACCAAAGAACTTCGGGAGCAGATTCAGCAGCGGGAGAAAGCAGCGGCCGAGTACGAGGCGCGCCTGCAGGACATTCTCACCGGCATCCCGAATCTGCCTCACGCCAGCGTGCCCGTGGGAAAGACTCCGGAAGACAATGTTGAAGTCCGGCGCTGGGGCACCCCACCCCAATTCGATTTCACTCCCAAGCCGCACTGGGAACTGGGCGAACAATTGGGGGTTCTCGATCTCGAACGCGCCACCAAGCTTTCCGGTGCGCGCTTCGCGGTTTACTGGGGCCTGGGGGCAAGGCTGGAGCGGGCCCTGGCCAATTTCATGCTCGACCTGCACACCCGCGAACATGGTTACACCGAAGTCCTGCCGCCCTATCTGGTGAATTCCGAGTCCATGTATGGCACCGGACAGTTGCCCAAATTCGCCTCCGACCTCTTTCGCGTTCCTCATGGCGAAAAGGACATGTGGTTGATCCCGACCGCCGAAGTGCCGGTCACCAACCTTTATCGCGATGAGGTGCTCGAGGCATCGCGGCTGCCGGTTTCGCTCGCCGCGTACACGCCCTGCTTCCGCAGCGAGGCCGGTTCCTACGGCAAGGATGTGCGCGGTATCATCCGGCAACACCAGTTTCAGAAGGTAGAGCTGGTTAAATTTGCCCAGCCCGATACTTCTTACGAGCAACTGGAAAAACTGACTCACGACGCCGAGGAAGTCCTGCAAAAGCTGGGTCTGCACTACCGCGTGGTCGCCCTTTCCACCGGTGACATGGGCTTTGCGTCGGCCAAGACCTATGACATCGAGGTGTGGCTGCCGGGGCAGCAGTTGTTTCGCGAGATTTCATCTTGCTCGAATTTCGAGTCTTTTCAGGCCCGCCGGGCAAATATTCGCTATCGTCCCGAAGGCAGGAACAAGACTGAGTTTGTCCACACTCTGAACGGAAGCGGGCTAGCGGTGGGACGCACCTGGGTGGCGATCGTGGAAAACTTCCAGCAGGCAGATGGCAGCGTGCTGATTCCAGAAGCGCTGCAACCGGCCATGGGCACGGACCGCATCCGGCCAATGAAATTCTAGTTGTGCATCCCTGGGGTCTGGTTTAGTGTGGCCGCGGGCGCTCGCGCAATCGGGCCGAGCGGTTTGCCAAGCCGAGCAGCCAAAGCCTAGACTTAACCGGACACGACGTGACCGGAAAAGACTTGAACGAAGCCAGGATGACGACAAGCATCGTTGAGACGCCCCCGGTGCCTATGTCCAGGGTCGGGCGCACAATTCGCGACTTCATTCTCTGGTCTTATGAGCGTGGCACTCTGCAATACGACGTCATGGTCACCCTCATTCTTCTGTTCGTCTTTCTCTCGCCCTTCTGGATCGACTTCCACGATAAACCGGTGGAACGCAATCCGCATCCAATCGGGGTAGTGGTGACCCCGGAGCCGGGCGGCGGATTTATTTATCAGATTGAAGCTTCGGCCGTGTCGAGTACGGATGAGGCGAAGGTACGGCAGGAACTGCTGCGAATTGTGGAACCCATAGCCGGCGAAGTGAGGATCACCAGGTACGAAGCTCAACGCGATCGTCAGGGCCGAGCGCTGACTTACAAGGTGTGGGTGCAAAAGGACTAGCGATACCGGTCCCGCCGTACTCTGCGAGGCAAACATGAAAGGCGGCGTGCAATCACTGTGCCGGTGGGCCCTGGCGATGGTCTGCCTTACGTCCGCCGTCGTCGCCGCGGCCCCCGCTGATTCCACCCCGGATCCTGCCCTGGATCGCGTTCTGGGCCAGATGGACAGCGCCGCCGAAAGATTCCGCACTACCGAAGCCAGCGTGGTCTGGGACCAATATCAAAAAGTGGTGGACGAACACGAGGAACAAAAGGGGAAAGTCTATTTCCGCCACACCGGCGACAATGAAGTTCAGATGGCCGCCGACATTACGGACCCGGATCAGAAATATGTGCTGTTCAACGGCTCCAAGATCCAGGTGTACCAGCCTAAAATCGACCAGGTGACGGTTTATAACACGGGAAAAAACCGGGAAGCATTCGAAAGCTTCCTGGTGCTGGGCTTTGGCGGCGGCGGACACGACCTACTTAAGTCCTTTAATGTTAAGTACTTGGGTCACGAAACGGTGGGCGGTGTAGCAGCGGAAAAACTGGACCTGGTGCCCAAGACGGTCAGCGTGCGCAATAATGTTGACCACATTGTTCTCTGGATTGATCCCTCACGTGGAATTTCGCTACAACAGCAGTTTTTCTTTGGTAGCTCCGGCGATTACCGCCTCGCGAAATATTCCGACATCAAGATGAACGAAAAAATAGCCGACTCCGTTTTCAAGCTCAAGACCACGGGCAAGACCAAATTCATATCGACCCAGAGCTAGAGCAGCCAGGCCCCCCGCGCCGCGCACGTGCTTCACGCCACATGCTTCGCAAGCTCAGCCTGGCTTGTAAGCCAACCCTGAGAGTGGGGCATCGCCGAAATCTTCACAATTTGGGGGCTGACAACCGCCAGCGGAGCGGTATACTGGGGTCGCGCCATCTTTAAACTGGTTGAGGAATTCCAAGAAATCGACTGCTAGATACCCGAATTGCATGGCCAAGGTTTTTACGATCCCGGTTCCTCCCAATATTGGGCGCAAACGTCGTGAACGCACGGCAGACCCGCGGTATGTGGACGGCCAGCGGTTGCTGGTGGAAGCCATGAAGTACCTAGCGCAGGCCGATCCCATAGCCAATCGTGGCGCCATCGAACTCCTTTCCGAACATGTCCGCACCCGCTTCCGCATGAGTGATTCCCCGTTGAGCTAGCGGCCTGGCAGAGGCGGCCGCCATATCTCTGCGTCATCTCGCCAAGAAAAAATTTGCTGGCTTGGATGCAAAATTCTGATCAGCAATAGCTGATATGCAGTGCCACGGTCTTCAGATTCGGGTGGAGATTCCAAGCTGTCAGTGCTCACCTCGAGAGATTTTACTGAGAGCTGACGACGGAGGGCTCATCTGTGACCGCCAGTCAGTCGCGGGCGACAATTCAGTTGCGTTTTGTGCAGTGATTTCTTCTTGATACTTTCCTCTCACGCCCACTAAACTCCGACCTAATAGCGCTTGTGGTCCGACCGAATCCGAGGGGGAAGCTATGCGGCACGAGCTGGTTTTCCAGCGAGCGTTGTTTCTTGTTCTCGTTGTCTGCCTGGGTGTCAGCCGACCTGTTCTGGGTCAGAGAATCACCGGAGACATTGCCGGCGATGTCACCGACAGCACCGGCGCGGTCTTGCCGAATGTCACGGTGACAGCGGTGAACACGGGCACGAATTTGTCCCGTTCGGGCGTCACCAGCGCCACCGGCGCGTTTCGTATTCCAGAGCTTCCCATTGGCACCTACCGGGTCACGGCTTCGGCCGAGGGGTTCAAGTCGGCAGTCCAGACTGCGGAAGTGCAGGCCGGCGCTGTCATTCAAGCCAGCTTCAAGCTGACGGTTGGTCAGCGCACAGAAACCATCGAAGTGGAAGGCACCGCGCCCCTGGTGGAACTCTCGCCCAACAACAACAATTATGTGGACAATGAAAAAATCGAAAACGTTCCGCTGAATGGGCGTGATTTCAACTCGCTGCTGGCCATTACTCCCGGCGTGCAACGCACTCCGGGAGGCGGATTCCAGGCCATCAGCATCAATGGCAGCAAAGTCGAGTCCAACAACTATTTCATCGACGGGCTGTATAACAACGACCGCTACTACGGGGATTCGGCCATCGGCGAAACGGGCATCGTGGGCATTCCGGCCGTGTTATTTCCTCCCGAAGCCATCGAGGAACTGAGCATTCAGGAGACTCCCTCCGCTGAATTCGGGGTCAAGGGCGGCGCTCCTATTCTGCTGAACATGAAGAGCGGCACCAACATGTGGCACGGCTCGGGAACCTGGGTGAACCATAGCGGATTTGGCGACGCCTCCAATTATTTTTCCCAGGGTCAAAAAACACCCATCCACAACAATCAGTTCAACGCCACCATCGGCGGCCCCATCATCAAGGACAAGGCCTTCATGTTCCTCTTCTACGAGGGACAGCGCTACAAATCGCTGGCCGTGAGCAGCCGGTTTGTTCCCACCCCCGACGAAATACAGGGCGCAATTGACGATATCAACGGGAAGGGACTGACGGTCGATCCGGTCGGCCAGGCCCTGCTCAATTTCTTTCCCACCGATCCTAGCGGCGTAATCATCGCTCAGAGTCCGACAACGGCCAGCGCCAACACCTTCGGCGTAAAGTTCGATTACCGGCTGAACGACAAGAATTCTCTTGCCGTGCGTTACATTTTCGGGGACAGCCTGCAGGGCGCACCACCCTACGCCGGCCTGCCGCCGGGCCCGGGACAGCCCGCGGATTTGTTCAACTCGGTCGCGCCGTCGCGCGCCCAGATGGCGGGCGTGAGCTTGGTCTCGAACTTCGGCACCAACAAAATCCTGGAAAGCCGCTTGGGCTTTACCCGCTTCGCCCAGCTGTTGGGTATCCAGAATAAAATCGATCCTAAAAGCCTGGGCGTGGACACCGGTCCGCTTAGCGCCGCCGATTTTGGTGTGCCTTATGTTTATCTCCTGCCGCTTGGTTATGGCGGTTACATCGGCGGCGTGCAGGGTTATCCCATCACTACACGCCCCGACCAGACCTGGGATTGGTCGGAGCATATTTCCTGGGTGAAGGGAAACCACACCGTCAAATTTGGCGGCAATTTCCAGAGGGCCTACACCAACAGCCTGCGCAACAATGCCCGCACCGGAATGCTGCTGGGATATTTCAGTTACTACAGCTCGATTTCCGGGGACCCGATACAGGACTCCATCGAAGAGTTGCTGCTGGGCAAGGCGGACAATGCCAATCGTGCCTTCGGCGACACTCACCGGCACCTGGTGCAGAATTCGGTTGGCTTTTACGTTCAGGATGATTGGAAGATCAAACCGCGCCTGACTCTGAGTTTTGGATTGCGTTACGACATTTTTGGCAACCTGCGCGACCGTGAAAACGTCGCCGCCAACTTCTTTCCTGGAGTTGGCCTCGTCCAGGTCGGTCAGGGGATTAACCGCCTCTACCACGTCGACTACAAGGACTTTGGACCTCGTGTCGGCTTCGCCTGGGACATCTTCGGAAACGGCAAGACAGCCTTGCGCGGCGGCTATTCGCTGACTTATGACGTGCCGAATTTCGCCACCCTGGCCTCACCGTATTCCCTGGCGGGCGCGAGCGCGGGCGCCTTTACCCAGCCCAACCTGGGGCTGTTCTCGGTTTCGATTTCAGGCGACGTCGGCCTGGGAGGCGGCTCTGGGCTGCCGCCGGACCAGGTTGACAACGTGCCCGGCAGCGGCTGTTTCGATCCCGTCACCGGAGCCGGCGACTACATCTGTTTCTCCCAGGGACCGGTCTTTGGCCCCAGTCCAACGGGAGAGCCTCCTTTTGACGCTTATTCAGTGGTGCAGAATTTCAAGACTCCGCGGGCGCATAACTATAGCTTGAGTATCCAGCAGGAGCTTGCCCGCAACAATGTGTTGACCATAGGTTACTCGGGCCAGCGCGGACAGGATCTCGCCATTAACCGCGACCTGAATGCCAGCCCGCTGGGCAGCGGTGGCGATATTACGGACCGTCCATTCTTCAATCAGTTCCCCAATCTCAGGCACATCGTCCAGACCACGAACCTGGGCGACTCTCAGTACGACAGCTTGCAAGCGTCCTACAACCAACGCGACTGGCACGGCCTGGACACCGCCTACAACTTCACCTGGAGCAAATGTTTCGACGAGAGCTCCTTCAACCGCGGCGGCACGGGCGACTATCCCCAGTTGCAGAATCCTCTGAGCATTGCAGACAATCGCGGCCTCTGCGACCACGATGTACGACTCAACTTCAATGTCAGCGGCGTGTACTCTTTCCCAACTTTCCCCCACATGAACGAGCGTCTGGGTAAGGGGTGGCAACTCAGCACCATATTCACTGCCATCAGCGGGCGCCCCTTCAGCGTGCTGCTGGGTGGAGGCGCCGATCCCTCCGGTCAGGGTCTGTCCGGCAGTTCCATCCGGGCAGCGTGGGATGGTACGCCGGTAAAGTACAACACCCGGAATCCGAACCAGTACGTGGTTGAAAATCTCACCGTCGAGGACCAGACGGATCCCTGCGGCCGGGCTGGCGCCGATGATCCCGATAATCCCGGCCACTTTCTGGGAGGCCAGCCGCTTTCGCCGTTTTACGTCCCCTGCTCTGGCACGGTTGGCAATTCCCGCCGCAACCAGTTGATCGGCCCCGGACTTGCCCAGTGGGACATGACGTTAATGAAGAACACCAAGATCACCGAGCGCCTGATCCTGGAATTGCGCTGGGAGGTTTACAACATTTTGAATCGAGGGAATTTCTACTACTTCCCAGACAACACCTTCGGCGCCAGCTTCGGTACGGTCAGCAAGACCTCGGACGTAGCGTCTGGCAATCCGGTGATCGCCCAGGGCGGACCTCGAAACATGAATTTCTCATTGAAATTCACCTTCTAGGAAATTCGCCGGGATCGCGAGATCGGACGGTTGGACCCGTTAGGCTCGTTTGTCACGAGCACAAGGGCCGAAGAGCCTCAAACGTCGGGGGATTTCTTCCCGAACGTCTCTGGAATCGTTTCAACCGCGATGGTTTTTACGTGGCTAATGTGGTCGCGGATCGCAGCTTGAAGTTTCGGTAGCAGGATACTTAATTCGGCTGGGGTCTCCGCGGCTGTCACCAGGGAGCATAGCAGCTGAACACGATCTTCGAGACCGAACCGCAGTGCCATAGGCAGACCGCTAACGGGGTGAACAGAGGGCCGCGTGTGCGCCTTGGGGTAGGTGCGGCCCTCTCTCTTCGCGTTCGGAGTATAGGTTTCTTTTAAACTCTGATGGGGCCAGCGTCTATCGGGTAGTCCGGGTAGACACACCGTAGGGACGTTTGGGTCGCCGCCGCGGCAATTGAGGCTGTGCTGATTTGTGCCAGCTATCTGGCTTTACATTGCTATCCACGCTTCTTGTGCCATCTGAAAATCAACAGGCTATGAGCTCGGAATGCCCACTTGAGTTCCTGTGGTAGACTCCCTTTTCATTTCTATGGCAGTCCGGCGCCTCGGCTCTTCCTTCCTGCTGGTTCTGGTTGCGATCTCCAGTCTCGGCGCTCAACATACCGTTCAGCAGAGTGAGAGTGCCCCGCGCCGCAATCCTTCTCAGTATCCCAATATCATCCTGATCACGCTCGACACCACGCGCGCCGACCGCATGGGCTTTCTGGGATCGAAACGAGGGCTTACACCGCATCTGGACGCGATGGCGAAGCAGGGTGTGGTGTTCACTCGCGCCTATTCCCACGTTCCCCTGACCACGGCTTCGCATACCACCATTCTTACCGGAACTTATCCGCAGTTTAATCACGTCAACGATTTTGGCGTACCGCTCTCCGCCCGTCTGCCCTATTTGCCCGACCTGTTACATCAGCGTGGATATCACACAGGCGCGTTTGTGGCTTCGTTGGTTTTGGATCCACTGGACGGCACTGCGCCGGGTTTCGACCGGGGCTTCGACGTGTATGACGCTGGTTTTCACTTGCGCCGCCACGGCGCCGATCGCTATAAAACGGTGGAACGGCGCGCCCAGGACGTGGTCGAGCATGCACTGGGATGGCTCAGCCGGGTCCCCAACGGACCATTCTTCCTCTGGGTCCATCTTTACGACGCGCACGATCCCTATGACCCGCCGGCTCCTTACAAGCAACGCTTCGCGGCCCAGCCTTATGACGGAGAAATCGCTTACGCTGACGCCTGCGTCGGCAAGTTGCTGGACGCGCTGCGCCAACACAGCCTTTATGACGAAACCATGATTGCGGTGATGGCCGACCATGGTGAATCCCTCGGCGCGCATGGGGAAAATACCCATGGCGTGTTTCTGTACGATGAAACTCTGCATGTACCCTTGCTGATCAAGCTCCCGCTCAATCGGTGGGCGGGACGGCGCAGCGAAATTCGCGCCGGGCTGGTGGACGTTGCGCCCACTTTGCTGACCGCTGCCGGCCTTATTCCTCCTTCGGAAATGCAGGGTCAGTCTCTGCTGGAATTTGTCCAGGCGAAGCCGGATGCCGATGCCGCCACATTGCCAGACCGCCCGGCATACGCCGAGACCGACTATCCGCACCGTGCCTTTGGCTGGAGTGCGCTGCGGGCGTTGCGCAGCGGAAAGTATCTGTTCATCCAGGCTCCCGAGCGCGAACTCTACAACCAGACAAATGATACGGCAGAAATTCACAACCTCGCCGGAGGCTCGAAGGCGGTGACTGACACGCTGGCTTCCCAACTCGCGGATTTCCGCAACCGGACCAGCCAGACGTTGGTGGACCTGGGCAAACCTGATCCGGAGAAACTGCAAAAGCTGCAGGCGCTCGGGTACATCGGGTCGGACACTGCTCCCGCGCAGGACGAGAAGAAGCTCACCGGGGTCGATCCCAAGACGCGAATCGAAATTGCGAACCTGCTGCACGACGCCATGTTCGACGTTGAAGATGCGCGTTACGAGCAGGCAATCCCTTTACTGCAGAGTGCGCTCGCGGTGCAGCCGGAGATGCCCGTGGCCAATCTGCAGTACGGAATTGCCCAGGCCCGGCTCAAGCATTTCAACCTGGCGGTCGCGCCGTTGCGGAAGGCGGTGAGCACGCAGCCCGACAATGGCATGGGCCATTACGAACTGGGGCTGGCGCTATTCGAAACCGGCGATTGGAAGGGAGCTGCGCCTGAATTTGAGGCCGCTGCGGCGCGCGCCCCGCGCTGGGCAGACGCTCATTTCTCGCTGGCGGCGGTCTATGCCCGTATCGATCGTGTCCCGGAGGCCATGACCGAACTCGATACCACTCTTGGCCTTAGTCCCGATCACTACCGCGCCAACCTGCTGCGCGGTCGGATACTTTCATTGCAGGGCAATCCGCTCGGCGCGCTAGGCAACCTGGAAAGAGCCGTCCGGGTGCAGCCCGATTCGGGGGAAGCCCACTCCTTCCTGGCCGATGCCTACCAGCAACTCGGTCGCACAGCCGATGCAGAGCGGGAGCGGGCAGCGGCCCAAAAGGTGGCAGGTCAGGTCAGCCGGTAACCACGTGGGGACAGCCGCCCCCGGCTGTCCCGTCGAGCAGGGCTCGACAGATTTTTTCGGTTGGCGAGATAGCCGCGCTTCGCGGCCGGACAGCCGGGGGCGGCTGTCTCCACGTGGTTGCTTCGAGAAAAAAGGCTGAGCCATTGCTGGCTCAGCCGGTGTTTATCGGACTGCCCGCCGCCTAGAACGAGAAGCGCGCGCCGATCTGCATGATGCGCGCCTGACCGTTCACGATGGGCAGGAAATTCGACCAGTTGCTGGGCGCACTCGCGTTGCGCAGCGCCGGGTCGCGGGTCACGCCAAAGCCGGTGCGACTGCCGCTGATCTGAGAAAAGTGCTGGGTGTTGGTGACGTTGAAAACATCCCAGCGGAGTTGAAGGCCATAGTGCTCACCGATGTTGAAGCTCTTTCCAACCCCCAGATCAAGATCGATGTAGTCCGGTACCCGGAAGATATTGCGAGGGCCACCCTCTCCGGGGTAGGCGTTGCGGAAACTCTGGTAGACCTGGTTTATGTCGCCGCATCCGCCGAAGAGCTTCGGGTCCGCCGTCTGGGTCTTGGTGGCACAAGTGTGCACCGCCCGGATCGGGGTCACACCCGATTGTGCGTTCCAGTTCGTTGCCCAGCGCGCGTCATCGTATGGCGAGAACGTGGGCAGACCCGTATTCCAGCGGAAGATGCCCGAGAGTTGCCATCCACCCAAGGCTGCCTGCGCAATCCCTTTGGAGCCGCTCAGAAAGGCTCTGCCCTTGCCGAAGGGCATCTGCCACACGGCCGAAGCGTTGACGTTGTGTGTGACGTCAAAGTCAGAGCTGGCGTAGTTGTCGCGTTGGCGGAGGGGGTTGGGAATAAACGGTCCCACCGCGAACGCCGTGTCCGATTGCAGACCGGAAGAATCGTCCAGCGAATGCGCGTAACTGTAGTTGATGTCGAAGGTCAGACTGTTCAAACGTTCCCGCAGGGACAAGGTAAGCGCGTTGTAGTTGGAGTTCCCGATCGTACTCCAGGTGGAAAGCGCTCCGTACTGCGGCTGCATGAAGCGGGTGGCGTCCGGACCGATGTCGAAGAACATCACCTGGTCCACCAACGCCTGGGTGTCGGTCCAGTCATTGCCCGAGAAGAAGAAGCACGGGTTGGCCGGGGTCCGGCTCTGCATGGCGTAGAAGACCTGGGTGTTGGACCAGGTGGGATCGAAGCCGGGGACGGCGGCTGTGTCGCTACACGATGGATCGAGGCCAAAATCATTGTTCAACATCGTCCCCAGGCCAGCGGGAAAGAGGTTCTCGAAGAAAGGAATGGTTGCGATCTGGTTGGTATCGATTCCCTTCTGACGCTGTTTTTCGAGAGCGGTCCCGGCCTGGTACCAGGTCATGCCACTCTTCGGATCACGCACGTTGTTGAAAGCCGTGACGTCCCGGCGGGCCAGCAGGCTGCGTGCCATGCGTCCGATGTAGGAGGCGGAAAGGACCATGCCAGCGGGCAATTGCCGCTCGAAGGTAAAGTTCCACACGTACTCGGCGGGCGCATGTAATTTCGAGTCTACAGACTGCTCGATGCGCTCTCCTTCGTCGATTGGTTGCGACAGTGGGAACTGAAGGCTGGGGGGCACCGCGACGTTAGGAAGGCCGCGGATGTCCTGATTGAAACTGGTAAATAACGGCGCCAGTCCGGCCTGCCCGCTCACCTGGGTATCGTAAGTATTCGCCGGAGTGGTGTAGTTGGAGGTGAAGCCAAGCGTGTTATTCAGATCAAAGTCCACAGCCAGGGCCTGGCCAAAGTAGTCATTGGTCAGGGCAAAACCGCCGCGCAACACCGAAGCTCCGCCATGGCCCAGCACACGGCCCCAAAAACCATCGCCACCGTCGGGCGACCAAGCCACGGCAATTCTGGGCTGGAAGTTGTTCTTGTCCCAGTTGTACATGGGGGGACCGCCGTTGGCCGGTCCGGACTTGTTGAGCACGATCGGGTCCATGAAGTTCTGGCCCTGATTCGCGGCTGCCTTGCGCTCCTCAAAATAAGTTCCCAGGGGCACCGTGGGCTGGACTTCAAATCCCTGCGACTCATAGACCGGGCGCTCCAGGCTATACCGCAGACCCAGGGTAAGGGTTAGATTGGGCCGGACCTTCCATGTGTCCTGTATATAGGTGTCGTAAGCCTGGGTCTTGAAGTCGCGGACCGCAGGCTCGCCGGCCGGCAACAAGCTGCCGTCTTTGCCGAAAGTAAAATCGGCGGTGTACTGGGAGAGCCGTCCGATGATGGCGGTGGCCGCATTCTGCACTTCCGTCGTGGAATCCAGGCTCTCGTTGGCCCGCCCTCCCGGCAGACCTTGCGCGATCAAATACTGCTGGAAGGTATCGGAGATATTCTCCCCCGCCCCCAAATAGAACGACGGATTGGTGACGGCGACGTCGAAAGCATTGGCGAAGCTGATCCGGCTGTTACTGACAACCCGGATGTTGGTGCCGAACTGGATGTTGTGGTTTCCCCGTATCCAGGAGACATCATCGGTGAAGTTTTGCACCGGCGTGACTCGGCTGAGGGTGTGTTGCTGCCCGTTGGGTTGAAACACAAATCGGAAACTGATGTCGTTCCCGTTGCTGTCGCCGCCCTGGTCAAACGCCTGCCGGGTATAACCGTAGCGGAAATTGTTGACCCAGTGGTTGCCAATAGTCCAGGTATGACCCGCGGCCACACCCCAGGGATGGTTCCAGACCAAGGGCGCTTGCGTGTCAGGAAGCCAGCTCGCCTGGGTCTGATGATCATAGATGACATTCGCCCGCAGAAACGCAACCTGGCTGTTGGTGAGGTTGAAATCCAGCTTGGCGACATGAGAGTTCAGTGTCACTGGCGTTGGGGCGTTGAAACGGAATCCAGCCGTATTCAATTGGTCGCCCACGGATGTATCGTTGGCGGGATATTTGGCAACGGCTGCGGCCAGGGCATCGAGTGCAGCCGGGTTGATGGCCGGGTTGGCAGGGTCTCCATCATGCACGAGGTGGAACGCAGCTTCATTTTGAGCCAGATCGAGAGATGCTTGCTGCACGCTGTTGCATGCGGCGTCCGCGCAGTAGCGATAGTTGATAATCCCCTGGGCCAGGGATGGCAGGGGAACGACTTGGCTCTGCCCGGTTCCGCTGGCATCATGACGCCCCTCATAACTGTAAAAGAAAAACGCCCGGTTCTTGACGATAGGCCCGCCCAGCGCTCCCCCAAACGTATTCCGGATCAGGGGCTGCCGATCCACCGCGGGTTGAGAGTGGGTGTTGAACCAGTCGTTGGCTGTGAACCCCCGGGAACGATAGAACTCGAAGGCCGCACCATGCCAACTGTTGGTGCCCGACTTGGTAACCAGGTTCACCTGCGAACCGGACGAGCGGCCCTGGTTGGCATTTCCGTTGGCGGTGGTAACGCGAAACTCCTCGATGGCCTCCGCATTAAGGCGAAGCACCGGCCCGGAAGTGATGTCTCCACGGTCGCCGCCCAGCGTTCCAATTCCCAGGTTGTTAGTGGTAAGCGGAACGTTGGCATTGCCGCTTTGTGCGTTATTGATATCCACGCCGTCCAGGGTCACGTTCGATTGATCGGCCCGGGCGCCGGTGGTGTAACCTTCGCGGGTGGAGCCCGGCTGCAGGCTCAGCAGATCGACCAGGTTGCGCGCCTCCAGGGGAAGCTGGGTGATCTGCTCAGAGATGAAATTATTGCCCAGGCTGGCGTCCTGGGTGTTGATGAGAGCTTCCTGCGAAGAGGCCGTGACCTCCACAACTTCGTTGGCAGCGCCGACTTCCAGCTGTATGTTGCTCTCCGTCTGCTTGCCAATCAGGGCGTGCACGTTGTTCAACACGTTGCTGCGGAATCCCTTGGCCTGGACCTCCAGGCGGTAGTCTCCGGGAGGGATCAAGTCGAATACGAAGTCCCCGCTCTGGGTTGACTGCATGGTGCGAGCCGCGCTGGTAGCCATGTTGGTGAGGGTCACCGTCGCATTGGCAACCAGCCGACCCTGCTGGTCAGTAACTGTTCCGCGAATGGCGGAAGTACCGGTCTGACCCCAGAACGGGGCCGCAAACAACAGGATGGCAATCGCTAAAGCCACTCCCCGTACAGAACCCATAGCAGCTCCTTTTAAGGCTTGCGTGGTTCACCCAAATCGCTGACTGTTTACTTGTAAAGAAAACCAGGGAAATGAAGGAAAAGCACTGTTGGGCCGACATTGTGCAATTTTCAGGCCAACAATTGCAAGCAGAATTTACTTGAGTTACGCGTTATGTCACGCTGAAATATCCCTATTTTCAGAGGGGAAATACGGGTTTTCATCGAATCGGAGTTGATTTGTTATTTGAACAACACACTGCCCATGACAATCACGAAGAAATAGGCTTCCAGAGTGTAGCGGGGCTCCGGGTTCTCCAGGCTCCCTAAAAAGCCTGATCGCAACAGCACAAATGTCAGCACCAGTCCCAGGGGGAAAGTCCAGCGCACCCTCAGAACTCCGAGAACCGCGGCCCCCAGATACAAGAGATTAACGATTCCCAGGGTGACCGCCAGGGCCGACCAGGTGGGATCGTCATTAAACTCCCACCAGCGGGTGTCGGAAGGCAGAGTTTCGGTGCGTGGACGCAGCCACATGTCGGCGATGCGCACCAGCGGCAGCCACAGGTAGAACCGCATAGGCGCTTCGTGGATGCGCTCTTTGGCTAAAGCCGCAAACCGGGCATCGAGTTTCGGCGTGACGTGGAGGGTCTGGCTATAGTCCGCCAGCAACTGCTCGGTTTGCTGGCGCTGCGCTTCCGAGTCAAAAGCGCGGTCTGGAAGCTTGGCAGCATCCACGGTGTCTCCCGGCACCGGCCAGTAGATCTCCTCTACAGAGGCATAGTCAGCCATCCAGGTCTTTACCCAACGATTGAATCCGGCAGGGACAAACTCATCTTCTTCATTGGCATAGCGCGGCGCCAGAGGCTGGAAGCGATGCAGGGTATGCAGATTGCGCCAGGCCCAGGGAGCCAGCGGCGCCAAGGAGACCACCCCCAGGATTAACCCTGCCCGGAACAGATGGGTCAGTCGGTGTGGCGCGGACCTGTCCTGAGCGAAGTCGAACGGGGCCCCCGCCCGCGTCTTCTGTCTCCAAGCAACTATGAACAGAACCCCCAGATACAACTCAATCGCAATCAGGATCAATCCCCCATCCGGACGCAACAGAATCGCGCCGGCGGTGGTAAGCCCGCATCCCGCCCACGGCCACAATTTTCTCTGGTCAAGCGACTCCAGACCGGCGACAGCGCAAACAAAAGCCAGCACGGTAAAAAAAATTTCCAGCGTCTCGGTGAGAGCAGCGGCCGCATAGCTGGCCAGAAACGGACAGAGTGCCGCCAGCAGAAATCCCGCTTTCGCAGCCTTCGGCGATACCAGGCGGCGCGCCAGGTCCGCGATCAGGAAACAGGTGCCCACATCGACGAGCACCTGCAGAGCGAGCACCGCCCGGTAATGTTCCATCCCAAAGATGGCAAACACGGCCGCCAGAAACGCGGGATATCCCGGCAAGCGGATATAGGTGGGAGAAATCTCGTCCGGTCCGCTCAGGCCGTAAATGCCATGCTGCAGCCAGTTCTTGGCGATGTCCCCATAAACGAAGGAGTCATTGGTGATGGCAGGGAAACGAAACAGGAAAAGCAGGCGCAGCCCGACCGCGGCTAACGTAGCCCACAGAAAAAATCGGAAGTGTTGGCGCACGAACTCGCGCACCCTAAGAATATACCTCTGATCGGATCAATTCGTTCCGCTGAACGCCGAATCACTGGGGGCCGCCACCCTCGGCTGTCCAGCGGAGCCCCAGCAGCGCCGACGACACTCTGCCCCAATTGACCGTCCGAAAACCTCAGCTTAGGATGGACATACAGCAATTTTCATGGCCCAACCTGTTTTTTTCGATCCCGGCAAGGCCCGCTGGAAGCGGATACGACTGGCCTTTGACCTAATCGGCGTCAGCATTACGCTGCTGGTCATTTTTTTTGCTTACACCGCTTTGCGCAATGAGCCTTTGCCCGAGCTCCTGCTGCCGCCCCAGAAGCGTCCTTACCGTGCGTTAAAGGAAAAAGAAAGAGAAAAGGCGAAAGAGCGGCGAAAATTAGCGTACCTGCGGGGCCATCGAAAATCCCGCGGCGCCCCCTCCCAGGTGAAACTGAACGCGGAGGAAGGCATTCGGGCGGCATTCTACGTGCCCTACGATGCTGCCAGCTTTTCATCCCTTCGCGAATACGCCCGGCAGATTGACCTGCTCTTTCCCGATTGGCTGCACGCCATCACACCGGACGGCCACTTGCAGAGCATCGATGAACAAACCAACAAGTTCTTTGACGTGATCCAGGACTCAAGTGTCCGCTCCGTGGATGACAAGGTCATGCCCTTTCTGAAGTCGGAAGAAACGGGCATGGAAGTCTTCCCTATGGTCAACAACTTCGATGGCACCGATTGGGTGGACGTCAGCGCCTTTCTGAACGACCCGGATGCGCGCGCGCGTTTTCGCCGGCAGGTGGCGTCTTTTTTGGCCACGGACCGCTATCACGGCCTGATGATCGACTTCGAAACCCTGGCCCAGAACGCACAGCCCGGTTACCTGGCCCTGCTCAGGGAACTCTCCGGTGATCTGCATGGCAAGGGAATGAAGTTGTACGTCAGCGTGCAGGCGCGCAACCAGGAGTACGATTACGCCGCCGTCGCTGCCCAGGTTGACGGTGTCGTGCTGATGAACTACGACGAGCATTATCCGTCGCCGGGCACGGCCGGGCCGGTGGCATCACAAGACTGGTTTACCGACAACCTCAAAGCGGCGATCAAGGTTGTCCCCAAAGACAAGCTGATCTCGGCCATTGGCAATTACGGTTACGACTGGGTGAGCAAACCCAAGCGCGGAGCGCTGCCACCTGGAGTAAAAGACACCAATGTGACCGTGCAGGATGCCTGGCTCACTGCCCGCGACTCGGAAGCGGACGTGGACTTTGACGGCGACAGCCTCAATCCCCACGTTAGCTACCTGGACGACCATGATCTGCAGCATGACATCTGGTTTCTCGATGCCGTGACCGCGCTCAACCAGATGCGCGCTGCGCAGTCCCTGGGGATCAAGACTTTTGCGTTGTGGCGGCTGGGGTCCGAAGATCGGTCGTTGTGGCGGGTCTGGGACGTTCCCGGCGAGGCCGGGGCAGAAAACAAATTGAAGGACGTCCCGCCCGGCCAGGATGTGGACATGGAGGGCAATGGCGAGATTCTGCGCATCGAGGCCCGGCCCGCCGATGGACAACGCAGCATCACCCTGGATCAGTCCACAGGAATCATTACCGATCAGAGCTTCGATTCGTTTCCCGAGCCTTACCGGGTAGCGCGCTACGGATCAAGTCCGGATAAAGTCGCCATCACTTTTGACGATGGTCCCGACCCGGAATGGACGCCCAAGATTCTGGACGTGCTCAAGAGCGCCCAGGCGCCGGCCGCTTTCTTTCTGATCGGAATTCAAGCCGACAAGTTTTCCGACATCACCGACCGCATCTACCGCGAAGGACATGAAATCGGGAACCATACTTTTACTCATCCCGACATCAGCAACATTTCCAAAGGATTCATGCGGGCGGTGGAACTCAATCTTACCGAGCAGCTTTTTGCCAGCCGTCTGGGCATCCGCACCATTCTGTTTCGGCCGCCCTATTCGATTGACGCCGAACCTGATACCGAAGACCAGGTTCGCCCCCTCGAAACCACCCAGGACATGGGTTACATCACTATCGGCGACAAGATCGATCCCAATGACTGGCGCGACAATCCGCGCCACAGCGCCGACCAAATCGTGGACGATGTCCTGTCCCATCTGCCGCCCTGCGCGCCCGGAGATATTCGCTGCGGCAACATCATCTTGCTGCACGATGGCGGAGGCGACCGCGAACAGACCGTGCTGGCTCTTCCCCGGATCATTGCCGGCATCCGGGGCAAAGGATTGCAGATCGTTCCTCTGCATGAGTTGCTGGGCCGGCCCCGTGCGGAGGTGATGCCGCCCATCCCTTCCAATCAACGCTGGGTCGCGCGCCTAAACCTGTTTGGGTTCGCGCTCTTTCCCCTGGCGTTCAACACTATGACCTGGATTTTCTTCGTGGGCGACGTGCTGATGACTGGCCGCCTGCTCTTCATCGGCGCCTTCGCCATCTTCGACCGCCTCCGGCCCCGGCATTATGGAACTCCCGGCGACGCGGCCCACTATCTTCCCCCAGTTGCGGTATTGATCCCTGCGTACAACGAAGAGAAAGTTATCGTGCGGACCATTCGCTCCGCGCTCACCTCGGACTATCCCAATCTGCAGGTCATCGTGATTGATGACGGCTCCAGTGACCGGACGCTCGAAGTCGCGCGTGCTGCCTTTACCCTCGAAGCAGCCAGCGGCAGGGTGCTTATCCTGGCCAAGCCGAACTCCGGCAAGGCGGATGCTCTCAATTTTGGGTTGGAGCATCTTCGGGGCGAGGAAATTTTTGTCGGCATTGATGCCGACACGGTGATTGCGCGCGATGCCATCTCCCGCCTCATCCCTCACTTCCTGAATCCCAAGGTGGGTGCGGTTGCCGGTAATGCCAAAGTTGGGAACCGCGTCAACCTCTGGACCCGCTGGCAGGCGCTGGAGTACATCACCAGCCAGAACTTCGAACGCCGCGCGTTGAACACCATGGGAGCGGTCAGCGTGGTGCCGGGGGCGATCGGCGCCTGGCGGGTTTCGGCGGTGCGCGAGGCCGGCGGGTTCCACACCGACACCGTCGCCGAAGACGCCGATCTGACCATGGCCCTGCTGCAACGCGGATATCGCGTCGAATACGAAGACATGGCTCTGGCCTACACCGAGGCCCCGGTCAACGCGCGCGGCCTGATGCGCCAGCGCTTTCGCTGGTCGTTCGGCATCCTGCAGTCGGTGTGGAAGCATCGCGGCGCCTTTGCCCGCGAGGGCGTACTGGGCTGGATTGCCTTGCCCAATATTGCCATCTTCCAGGTCGTGCTGCCCCTGGTGTCGCCTTTGATCGACATCATGTTCTTCGTGGGTTCGATCTGGTATTTCGTCCAGAGATTTTTTCATCCAGAATCCACTGACCCCGGCAGCTTTCAGCGCCTGGTCGTTTTCTTTGTGGCTTTCCTGCTGATGGACTTCCTGGCTTCGGCCATTGCATTTGCGCTCGAACGCCGCCAGCCCGACGCACCGGAAGACCCGTGGCTGCTGAGCCAGGTGTGGCTGCAACGAATCGCGTACCGCCAGTTGTTCTCTATCGTCCTGCTGAAGACGCTGAAGCGCGCCGCGGAAGGCCGGCGCTTCGCCTGGGACAAACTGGAACGCACCGCTGCCATGAGCTACCAACCCCCAGCCGAAGATCACGAATCGGTAAAAGTTCCGTAGCACTCCGTATCACACAACCCACGTAGGGGCGGGTGCCCACACCCGCCCGGCCGAGCGAAGCTCGGCTGCCTCCGCGGCCCGCTAGCGCCCGTTTTCCGGTGCTACAATATCCGCGAGAGTCTTACATCTACCCACCGGCATCGAATATCTCCGAGGTGCGCTTATGGCAACCGTTGAAGCTCCGATCCGTCCACAGACACGTCTGCACGAAGGGCCGTTCCTAAACGAACCCCTCGCCGACTTCACGAAAGAAGAAACCGCCCGCCGCATGCGCGCCGCCATCGAAAAAGTGCGTGGACAACTGGGTCGCGAGTACGACCTGATCATCGGCGGCAAGCGGGTCAGGACCAGCGAGAAGATTAAGTCCATCAATCCGGCCAAACCATCGCAACTGGTCGGCCTGCACCAGAAAGCCGGTAAGGAGCACGTGGAGCCGGCCATGCAGGCGGCGCTCGCAGCCTTTGCCAGTTGGAGCCGGACATCTTTTGAAGAGCGCGCCAGCCTGCTGTTTCAGGTGGGCGATGTGTTGCGCGAGCGCAAGTTTGAATTCTGCGCCTGGCTGGTTTTTGAAGTCAGCAAGAACTGGGCGGAGGCCGATGCGGATATCGCCGAGACCATCGACTTCTGCGAGTACTACGCTCGGGAAGCGCTGCGCCTGTCGCGCACCGAGCTGCCGGTACAGATGCCGGGAGAGCGCGACACCCTGATGTACATTCCGCTGGGCGTGGGCGCTGTGATTCCGCCGTGGAATTTTCCTTGCGCCATCATGGCCGGCATGACGCTGGCCTCGATTGTGAGCGGCAACACGGTCATCCTGAAGCCTTCAAGCGATTCGCCGACCATCGCGGCAAAATTTGTTGAACTGCTGGAAGAGTGCGGCTTGCCCGAAGGCGTGGTAAATTTCTGCCCCGGCGCAGGCGCCAGCTTTGGCAACGCGGTGGTTGCTCATCCCAAGACCCGTTACATCGCGTTTACTGGTTCCCGCGAAGTCGGCCTCGACATCAACAAGAGCGCGGCCGCGCATGCGCCCGGCCAGATCTGGATCAAGCGCACCATCCTCGAAATGGGCGGCAAGGATGCCATCATCGTGGACGCCGACGCCGACGTTGACTCTGCTGTCGAAGGCGTCGCCCAGGCCGCATTCGGCTTCCAGGGGCAGAAGTGCTCGGCCTGCTCCCGCGCCATTGTCGATGAACGCATCTACAACATTTTTCTGGAGAAGTTGAAAGCGCGAGTGGAGAAAATCACGGTCGGCGATCCCGCGGTAAATGCCAACATGGGCGCGGTGATCAACGAAGGCTCGATGAAGTCGATCCTCGATTACATCGAGGTCGGGAAAAAAGACGGACGCGTCATCACCGGCGGCGGTCGCGCCCAGAACGCCGGCGAAGGATATTTTCTGCAGCCCACCGTCATAGCGGATATTCCAGCCGGCTCGCGGCTGGAACAGGAAGAAGTCTTCGGGCCGCTGCTGGCGGTGGTCAAGTCAAAGAATTACGATCACGCGCTTGAGATCGCCAACGATACGGAGTTTGGTTTGACCGGCGCGGTCTATACAAAATCTAAAGACAAGATTGCGCGGGCCATCCAGGAATTTCACGTCGGAAATCTTTACATCAATCGCAAGTGCACGGGCGCAACTGTCGCCGCGCATCCCTTTGGCGGTTTCAACATGTCGGGCACTGATTCGAAATCCGGCGGCCCGGATTATTTGTACTTGTTCACGCAGGGCAAAGCGGTGGGGGAGAAGGTGTAAAGGCTCATCTGTCACTGGAGAACGAGAACATCGGTCATGGTGTCTCGCGGTAGCACAAGGCACCGCTGAATTGATGACTCCATTTCAGCCAGCAGGTATTGCCGCTTCTTTTCACCAGTAATATCTCTGTAACAGAGCATTCTCGCAACCCACCCTAAGATTCATTTGATCTCACTAAGTTGCGCGAAAAGGTTTTATCTCTGTGATCGAAAATTGCAATTGGACAAGCCGTACCCCGCCTCCTATCGTGGAAGCATGTCCACATCATTACCGCTAGATGACTCTTCTGTAGATTTTCTTCATGAACTTGGCACTCAAATGGCTTCCGCGGACGCTTTGCATGAAGTCCTCACTCGCGTGGTTGATTTCGCGTCGGCCCTGGTGAAGTGCGATTCCTGCCTGATTTATGTTCTCGAAGACGAGCAACTGTTGTTGCGGGCTTCCAAGAACCCGCACCCGGATGTCGTCGATCGCCTGAAACTCAACGTCGGAGAAGGCATCACCGGTTGGGTGGCGGAGCATCGCGAGCCGGTTGCCGTTTCGAAGAACGCCTCCAAGGATCCCCGCTTTCAATTCTTCCACGAATTGCCCGAAGACACTTATGAAGCCTTCCTCTCGGTGCCCTTGATGTCGCGTGGACGCGTGGTGGGAGTGATCAACCTGCAGCATCGCCGTCCTCATGTTCACAACCAGCGCGAAATACGGCTGATCTCGACCGCAGGGTTTCTGGTGGGAGCTGAGATCGAGATGGCCCGCCTGGAGAGCGAGAACACGAATCTTTCCCAGCAGCTGGAAACAAGAAAAATCGTGGAACGCGCGAAAGGCATTCTGCAGCGCGATCTTTCGATCGACGAAGAACAGGCCTATCTCGCTTTGCAACGGCAAAGCCGGCAGACCCGCAAATCCATGCGGCAGGTTGCGGAAGCAGTCGTCGTGACCGATGAATTGCGGCGCAACTCGCGCACCAACTAGAATCGCAAGAGCAAGAGCGTCGTTGGTCGTTGGCCGTTGGTCGTTGGCTATAACCACCCGGCCACGGATTTCACCGATTCACACCGATCAATCCAGGGAATAGCGGGGATTTGATCCGTGCAGATTGGTAAATTCCGTGGCTGATTTTTGTTGGTCCGAAAGGCAACGACCAACGACCCAGGGCCAACGACGGTGTCATTCCGTCATTCGGAAGCAAAAATGCGGAAGCGCTCACCAGGTTCGATGGCCGCTTCCGCATCAAGGGTTCACTTGGTGGGCTGAGAATCCGCCATGGGACCCAGTTTCGCCGATTCCGCGGGGACCAGCGACCTGGGCGCGGAATAGTGGAGACTCAAACCGAGATCTCCGAGGTACAGCGCGCTCACGAAAGATTCTCCGGCCGTATTGCGAGTCAACACCAGAGTGCTGCCCGCACCGAGTCTTTCTGTCGAGACCGCGGCCGGCAACACGATTGCGATCTGCGCAGCTCCGGTTTTGCCGACCATGATGGCCGCCGGCAAACTCGGGGACTGCAGCGAGAACGAGTAAACCCCGGGGGTCATAAGCACATTGCCCCAGCGCGCGTCGTGGGTAAGAGTGAACTTTCCGGTGGCGGACTGCGCCTGGGCGGGACTCGCGGATGCGGCCAACGCGCCAATGGCAAGGATAACTACTCTGAACAGCATGGAGCTGCGAATTGATTTCATGACCTGATCTCCTCTGTGGTTGTCGCGAGCAGGCACTCCTGCGCCTGCGCGTGCTCGCGTGATTTGGGTTGGGACGACGAGGTCAGGGATGGAACAACGTCAAACGACAGGAGTTAGGGAACGAACATCAGAGTTCGCAGCACCTGAAGTTGCCGTCTGTTTCGCACAGACGATTGGACATTGCTACTGTGCCAGTGCCAGGCGCCGAAGTCCAATTCAAAAAATCAATCGTCGAGATTCCCGTAGACCCAGAAGTTCCACGTAGGCCCGGACGCCCTCGTCCGGGCGGGCCAGCGCAAGCTGGCCGGTTCTCGCGGAGCAGATCTTTCGGGTGGATGGAGGCCAGCGCCACTTCTTGCGGAGCTTTCGCTCCGCCGGGCGGGTGGGGCACCCGCCCCTACGTGTTTTTCGTAAAAGAAAAGGCCGCCCGTGGGCGGCCTATTTCAGCAAACGAAATCTTACGACGTCACTCCGGCTCCCGCCTGGGGCGTTGCCGCCGCCGCGGTTGCTGCCGCCGCTTCGTTCAGGATGCGGTGATGTATTGTGAACAGCGCCAGCTCCAGCCGGTCGGAGACGCCGATCTTGTCATACACGTTGCGCAGGTAATTCTTGATCACCTGCTCCGTGGTTCCCAGCTGCGACGCGATTTCTTTGTTCTTGTAGCCCTGAACAATGAGAGCCACGATGCGCAGTTCTTTCGCGGTCAAACGGTCGCGCACCCGCAGTCCCACCATATCGTTCTCGGTCAGCTCGCTGGGCACGGCAATGTCCTGCACCCAGTTTTCGCCACGCGCCACTTTGCGGACACAGTCCACCAGCGCGGCGCTGGTCACGTTGCGATAGACCACGCCGTTGGCCCCGGCGCCCATGTAGCGCTGCGCGCTTTCGCCGGTATCGGCCAGCACTACCACCCGGGTTTTCGCTTTGTTGGCGGCCTGCAGTATGCCGGTGAAATCGGAATGGAACCCGCCCGCCACCACCAGAACCGCGGCGCGAAACTTGTCCAGGGCCATGAACATCTGCTCCTGGGTCTGCGCCTGCGCCACGATGCGCATTTCGTCCTCAACCGCCAGCACTTTGGCGATGCCCGCCCGGAAGATGGCTTGATTGTCGGCCAGAATCAATTTCAGCATCTCTCTCAGCTCCTCGCCTCTAGTGGCGAACGAAATCGTAGGAGTCAATCACGCAGGCCACACCACGCGCCTCCGTGGGACCGCCGGCAGGTTCGTCGGTGCGCACCACGCGCCCCCGGCATTGGATGACTACACCTTCTTTGGCCCCCGTCATTTCTGGCGGTAAAGTAATCTCGAATTCGACGGTCGAGCCCATCTCCAGCGCAGCGTCAGCCTTGATGTACACTCCGGCAGCGCTCAGATTGCCTGTGACGCCGCTGTGCTCGCCGCCTTCTTCTGATTTATGGATCTTAATCGGCAATTCCAGGGGGAACCGCTTCCCCGTGCGCGCGTCGGACACAAGACCTCCTCGCTCCTGCCCATTTCCAGCTGCGAAACCCAGCCCCATGCCGGATCTCCTGAATGGAGCCACAACCATCTGCTTGCGCGGTTATATCACGGATGACACCCCTCGGAACAGCCTGATAACGCAACAGAAAGGGTAAGAACTAGGTTCCCCCCAAGGCGCTGCACTTGCAGTCGGGCCTCCGTGTTGCGAGCCATCGGCTGAAACAACCGGAATCCCGACACGCTCTGAGATACTCCAGCTTCGACGCCAGTCTCCTACCCTGATCACCCTAGACAAGCAAACTCCCCGCACTGACCGGCAACCAATACCTGTGAAAGCATATCTTGGACCTTTCTTGGCTGTTCTCGTTCTGTTGACCGCCAACGCCGCCGGTCAGATTTTCCCTGCGCGGCCCGTGGAAGCATACGGCAATGCTGCCACTTCCTATCAACCCGTCACTGGCCGCCAGCGGATTGATTGGTTCGCAAAAAGCACCCTCGGTCCGGAAGGCCTGGCTGCAGGCCTGTTCACGGCGGGTTTCGGCACTGCCAGAAACAGCTCGCGCGAGTACGGCCCTCATTGGGACGGCTTCGGCGACCGCTACGGCATGAGACTCACCGGCATCGCCACCGGCAACGCCATGGAGGCGGGTCTGGGCGCCCTGTGGGGAGAAGATCCCCGGTACTTCCTCGCCAACGGCCAGCCCTTCAAAGCGCGGATCAGCAATGTCGTGGTGATGACTTTCGTCGCGCGCCGGGCTGATGGGCACCTGGCTCCCGCCTACGCCCGCTACCTGGGCAACGCCGGCAATAACTTCCTTTCCAACACTTGGAGAGCCGACAGCGAATCCAGCGCGGGCGACGCCTGCCTGCGCATAGCCCTGGGGGTCGCCGGGAGGATGGGGAGCAACGCCTTTGCCGAGTTCTGGCCCAGCGTGCGCAAGCACATATTTCACAGAAAATGACTTCAGCCTGCTGTGCTTCTTTGCGACCTTTGCGGTTCCTTTGCGATCTCTGCGGTCAAGATCTCTTACCGCTAAGAACGCAAGGGGCACGCAAAGTCGCAAACAAAGGCTACTCTGTTCAGAAAGCGCTTCCGCCGCCGCCCCCGAAGCCGCCGCCTGAGAAACCGCCGCCTCCACCTCCGCCAAAGCCTGATCCACTGGAACTTGAGCGCGGCGCAGAGACGAACACCTGGTTCATGTCCGATGCCATACTGTGCATGGAACTCGAGAAAAATATGGGATTGAAGCCAGTCATGCCATTGGGCGACACGTACCAGTTGGGCGGGTTCTGGATAATTCCGGCAAAGGCCTGCGCCCAGTGGTGCTCCACTCCCAGCGCCATGGCGTAAGGCAGGTATTTTTCAAAGGTGTCTGGCGGCATCCGTTTCAGGCGGTCGGCGTCCACGCGATTCATGAACTCCTGAAATCCCAACACCGCAATGCGGGTACGCGCTCCCTGCAGCGTCTTCGCCGACATTTCGCGCGCGAACAACCACCAGATGATGGCGGAAACAATACCGCAGGCGATGAGAAGTACTACCGAATTGAATATTTGTTTGTAACCGGTGAACTGCACAATGAGAAACGGCGCAATAATCACCAGGGCCGCTACAACGCTGTAACCGTTGGCCGAATCAGGATCGAGCAGGTACATGCCTTTGTTCTTCAGCGCCGCCTTTATGTCCTGCTTAATGACCGGAATCGTGGTGTAGAAGCGGTTCTTCAGGCTGGACAGGCGGGTCTGCTGTCCGCCCGCGAAAATATTCTCCAGCATCACGCGCTCGTGAGGCGCCAGCCCCTGCCATTCGGTCAGGGGCTTGACCAGATGAAAGATGTAGTCCTTGGAGTGGAAGACCAGCAGGGTCGTGTCCACGGTCTCTTCAATCTTTACGTAGCCACGCACGGCCAGGTCCACAATCGTGGATGTAATGTCGCGAGGGTGGATGGTGTCATCGATCAGCGTCCCGGCTTCCGCGGGAGACATTCCCGGCGGCGGTTCGTACATGGGAGCAACCGAACGCCCGGCATCGGGATCGCGGCCCTTGTACCACCACAACAGGTACATCACACCGAACGTGACAAAGGGTAAGAACACGATGGGGTTGCTGCCCAGAAACCAGAAGGCGCGAGTGACCGCACCTGGCTCCTTGAGAATTCCCTTGGGAATGAAGATATCAACCGTCATTCCGCCGCGCATGGGCAGCGGGTTCGTGGTCTCGAAGGCGACGTCGGCCCCGTTGACCTCGGAGGTGGCATCACGCTGGGCCGATCCGTAAACCCCGGTGAACGCCTGCGCCCGCAGCCTTCCCGCCGCTGCCTTGGGCAAATAGACATGCGCCTCGGCGTGATCGATCGGCACCGGCCAGTCGTTGCCAGTCACGTTCCAGTAGAACTCGTCGTGGTCCTCAAAATAACGGATGCCGTTGCGGACAATGTAGCTGATCTCTACTGTGCGCGTGGTGTCCACGGCATCGGGGATGTAGATTTTCAGGTCGCGGTATCCTCCGGAGGTCCTGGAGTCGTATTTCAGTTTTTGACCGGCGCTGTCGGTGACTGCTGTGACATCGAGAAACAGCGTGTAGTTGGTGCCGCGCGGTCCGGGATATTCGATGGGAAGGGTACGGTGGATCCCATGCCATTGGCCGATGAAAACCAGGCTGATGCGCTCCTTGACCAGTGCGGTGCCGTCTTCGCTGATCAAGACGGTGTCCTGGAAGTCGGCGATCCGCCAGCTCTGGGCCAGCAGCGGAGCCCCAACCAACAGCACACCGATCAGCAGGAGAATTTGGGTGGAGCAGCGCTTCAGCGCTGCAATCCAACTTCGAGGACGACCGGCTTCAGCCGCTGGGGTCATGGACTCAAGGACGCAGATTAGAAAGTACCTCAGCGGCTGAAGCCGCCCGTTAAATTGGCCATGAGTGCAGCGCTGAAGCGCTGCTCTAACCTCAATCAAAGGCCCGCAAACCTGTTCTGGCGGACTTGCCTCGACGCCTAGAACTTCACTGCGACTGGTTCGCGGTCGGTGGCGGCCACTTCAAAGAACTGCCGCTGCTGGAAGCCGAACATTCCGGCCAGAATATTCGTCGGGAAAGACTGGATCTTCGTATTCAGGTCGCGCACTACTGCGTTGTAGTAGCGGCGCGCATTCTGGATCGAGTCTTCCGTCTGGCTGAGCGAGCCCTGCAGTTGGGTGAACTCCTCGGAAGCCTTCAGCTGAGGATAATTTTCCGCCACCGCGAACAGGCTTTTCAGGGCTCCACTCAGCTGGTTTTCAGCCTGGGCCTTGTCACTCGGCGTAGTGGCCTGCATGGCCTGGGAGCGGAATTTGGCAATGTTCTCGAAGGTGCCTTTTTCGTGGGCGGCGTAACCCTTTACCGTTTCGACCAGATTGGGGATCAGGTCGTGCCGCCGTTTCAGTTGCACGTCGATGTCCGACCAGGCGTTGTCGCAGCGGACACGCAACTGGACGAGGCTGTTGTACATCCCAACCAGCAGGATGACGATGACAACCAGAATGCCCAGGAAGATTAGGGCCATGAACGTCTCCCTTGCGTGGAAATGGGGAACTGGGGCGACGGTAGCACACAGCGCACCCCGGCGCAATCGCGGGCGACCGCAAAACAGGGGTATCGAGGGCCGTCTCCGACAGTTTAAGATTACTATGACTCGCATCCCGACCATTGGGATCAAGAGGTGGCATATCGGCTATCCAGGAAACACCGCGAAATGGCTGGCGGCACTGTTGATTGCTTCGTCGGCAATGGCCCGCGCCCAGACCTGCCAGACGGTGGGCGATATGGATCCGGCCACGGCCTCGGCCCTGACTGCGACGGCGAAGCGTTTCTACGACATGGCGGCGCGGGGAGATTCGGCCTCGCTGCAACAGAATGCGATCCCGAGCCTGGCATCGAATTTTTCCGGCATCGAAAACGCCGTCAAAGAGAACCAGCCCAACCTGACCGGAGTGCAACCGGCGCCGCGACCGCCGTTTCTGCTCAAAGCCGAGGGCACGGCGCCGCTGCAACGTGCCGAATTCCTGTGCGGCATTTTCGGGGCCCAGGGACAGACCCGGGACAGCGCGGTCTTTGTGATTCCCAACCTGCCCCCGGGCAATTACGGCATCGTTACTCTGGATGCAGCCTCTCCCCAGGGCGCCTACACCGTTTCTTTCGTTTTACAGATGGAGGCAAACGATTGGAAGTTGGGCGGATTTTACGCCAAGCCCGCCCAGATTTCGGGCCACGATGGCAACTGGTTCGCCAGCCGCGCCCGCGAATTCAAAACCAAGGGACAGCTCCACAATGCCTGGTTCTACTTTGGCGAGGCCCGGGAGCTGCTGGTTGCGGTTCCCTTCATGGCCACCGCTGCCACCGACAGACTGTATGACGAGATGCAGGCGCAGAAGCCGGCCGACCTGCCTCCCTTCGATCTGACGGCGGGCGGCAAGACCTATAAAGTTACTGACCTGTTTCCGGTCCCCGTGGGCCACGACTTCGACCTGGTGGTGCGCTACCAGTCCGCTGATATCTCCGACACCGGAAAGACTTTTCAGGACAACACCGCAGTGATGAAGGCGCTGGTAGCCAAGTATCCTGAGTTCCGCGACGCCTTTGCCGGAATTGTGGCCCGCGCGGTCGAACCTTCTGGCAGAGACTACGGATCGATGCTGGCGATGAAAGACATAAAGTGAGTTTCCAGTTTCGGGTTTCCAGTTTCGGGTCTTTCTTCGGGTTTGAAACCAGAAACTGGAAGCTTTCTCTATGGCAAAACACATTCTTCCGGATCCTTGTCTTCCCGCAGGCCAAGGAAGACCGGAGCGCGTAACTTCATCCCGCCGTCAGCAGTCTCATGGGTCCATTCTGAGAACTTAACTTCCGCCACCAGTTCCGGCTTTACCCAGTGAACTTCCCGCAACGCTTCCACCCCGTGGGGGAAGGGACTGACCTTTGTCTCCCTCTTCTTCAGCACTTGCCAAATCTGCTTGAGCATGGCCTGATCGAAGCCAGTGCCGACCTGGCCGACATGAATGAGCTCACGGTTCTTGTCATAGAGGCCCAGCACGAGTGAACCGAAATATGAGCGGCTCCCTTCGGGATCGGTGTAGCCACCGATGACACAATCCACCGTGCGAGTGATTTTGATCTTCCGCCACTCGCGGCTGCGGCGCTCTTCGTACACACTGCTCCGGCGCTTGGCCAATATGCCTTCCAGACCCTTTTGCCGGGCAACATCGAACAATGCCTTGCCCTGGGAAAAGTGATCGGAGTAGCGCACCGGGCCAGCCGCACTGGTAATTTGTGCCAGCAGGTTCTTGCGTTGTTCCAACGAGACCCGCCGCAGATCGTATCCGTCCAGGTAGAGGAGATCGAAGACGTAGTACAGCACTGGCAGGTCCTGACGCGAACCAGCGCGCCGGCCGCCGTGGCGAATTCCCGTGCGCTGCTGCATCAGGCTGAACGACGAGCGCCCCTGCTCGTCGAGAGCGGCGATTTCGCCGTCAAGAATGGCAGTGTCCGCCTTAATGGAACCGGGGATATCCTGCAGCTCGGAAAATTGGGCGGTCAGGTCATTCTGATTACGCGACACCAGTCGAACCTTGCCCTTGACGATGAACGCAATGGCGCGGTAACCGTCCCACTTAATCTCGAATAACCATTCAGGATCATCGAACGGATCGTCGACCGAAGTAGCCAGCATGGGATGGATCGCGGTGGGCATGGCACGCTTGACTGCGCCATCCAACTCTTTAACCACCGAGGACACAGGGGACACAGAGCCAGCCTTCAGGTGCCGCGGGGCTGCGGGAATTGAACCGCCTATGACCCTATCTTTTTCGTTTTTTTTTATCTTGCCTTTCTCCGTATCCTCAGTGTCCTCCGTGGTTAGTTTCCTTTTGTTCTTCTTATCAAACTTGGCGATCGCATCGGCCAGCCACGGTGCCTTCACCGCTCCGCGCGAGGCCGGACGGCTGCTTGTCCACTGCGCCGATTCCTGGTCGCCTGCGATATCAGCCATGGTACGGCCGGTGAGCTCCGACTCGTCGTACTGGTCGATGTCGAAGCCTTTCACCACGAAGGCGTCCTGTTTCTTGATCAACAGCCACTCCGTTCCCTTGGTGCCAGGACGTCGTGACCGCATGTGAATCAGCCCGAAGTCACCATTCAGTTTCTTGCCGTGCAGCCGGATTTTGAAATCGCCCTTCTTTAGCATGGCGGAGGCTTCCGCGTCGGTCCCAGGAACGAATTGTCCCTTTACCGGTTCGGGCGACAGTGGCTCCCATGTACCTACATCCCAAACCATCACCGTGCCCGCTCCGTAGTTGCCTTCGGGAATGGTGCCTTCGAAGTCAAAGTACGAAACCGGATGATCTTCCACCTGCATGGCCAGGCGTTTGTCGGCAGGATCGAGGGAAGGACCCTTGGGCACGGCCCAGGACTTGAGCACGCCTTCCATCTCCAGGCGGAAATCGTAGTGCAGACGCGTAGCCCGGTGCTTTTGCACTACGAAGCGATGCCTCGACTTCTTCTCCAGCTTGGGAGGGGGCTCGGGGGTGGCTTCAAAGCGCCGCTTGCGTTTGTATTCGTCCAGTGACACCGGATCATTTTAGCCCACTGCATCACTTCACCTCGGACGGGGCAACCACGGCGAGCGTTATAATTCACGCCAGCCATGCCCCTAGCAACGGGTACACGGCTTGGTCCGTACGAGATTGTGACCCAGGTGGGAGCGGGTGGAATGGGCGAGGTGTACAGCGCTCGTGACACGCGCCTCGACCGTGTCGTCGCCATTAAGGTCCTTCCCCTTCATCGCTCGGATCAAGCGGACGCACGGGAGCGCTTCGAGCGTGAAGGGCGGGCCATTGCCGCGCTCAATCATCCCCACATCTGCCAGCTCTATGACGTGGGCACCGAGGGGGCGATCAACTACCTGGTCCTGGAATTCCTGCAGGGCGAAACTCTGGCGGATCGTCTGGTGAGAGGCCCATTTGCGCTCAGCGAGCTCTTGCGTTGCGCCCTGGAAGTCACCGACGCTCTGGACACAGCCCACCGGCGAGGAATCATTCACCGCGACCTGAAACCGGGAAACATCTTTCTTACGGCGCACGGCGAGTACAAGGTACTGGACTTCGGATTGGCCAAGCTGGTGGACGACGCGGCCCCGGAGTCAGCCACAGCAACGGTTTCGCCCGTGACGGTGGCGGGCACGGCGGTGGGCACCATCGCCTACATGTCGCCGGAGCAGGCACGAGGCGAGGCTCTGGACGAGCGCACCGACATTTTTTCCTTCGGCACCGTACTGTACGAGATGGCAACCGGGAAACCGGCCTTCTACGGCAAGACCTCCGCCATCATTTTCAAGGCTATTCTTGATGAAACGCCGGCGGCACTGTCGCACCGCAACCCGATCCTGCCCGGCAGGCTCGATGACATCGTCAGCAAGGCACTGGAGAAGGACCCTGGCTTGCGTTACCAGTCTGCCGCGGAGCTGCGGGCAGACCTGCAGCGGCTGAAGCGCGATAGCGAATCCGGCAGGATGTCTGCTCAGGCTCCACAGCGGCCGAATCCCATGCGGCGGCGCTGGTTTGTGGCGCTTGCCCTGGCGGTCATAGCCGCGGCGGCAATCGGAATCTACTACCTGGGACGCCGCCACTCACCCCGCTCCACCGCTTGGGAACAACTCACATTCTTCACCGACTCTGCGGTGTACCCGGCTCTCTCTCCTGATGGGCGCATGCTGGCCTTCATACGAGGAAGCGGAACGCTTTTCGGCCGAGGCGACATCTATATCAAACTGCTCCCTTCCGGAGATGCAGTTCAACTTACTCATGACTCCGGTGACAAGTTCGGGTACAAGCTCGCCCCCGTCTTCTCGCCCGATGGCTCACGCATCGCCTACGGCACCATCGATCCGTTTGACACATGGGAAGTCCCTGTCCTGGGCGGGCAGCTCCGGCTCCTCCTGAAAAATGCATCCTCTCTTTCCTGGATCGACAACGGCAAGCACCTGCTGTTCTCCGAGATTCAGGAAGGCCTGCACATGATCCTGGTCACTACCAACGAGGACCGGGGAGAGAGGCGAGAGATCTATGTTCCTCCGGGCGAACGCAGCATGGTGCACCACTCCTATCTTTCCCCCGATGGCCGCTGGGTGCTGATGGTCGTGATGGATGAGAGCGGAACGTTGCTGCCCTGCCAGGTGGTTCCCTTCGATGGCACCGCCGGCATGCGGGTCATAGGACCTTCCCCGGCGACGTGCACCTCCGCCGCCTGGTCACCCGACGGCAAATGGGTCTATTTCAGCGCGAACCCGGGCGGCCGCTTCCATATCTGGCGGCAGAAGTTCCCTGACGGGCCTCTGCAGCAAGTGACCTCCGGTACCACGGAAGAAGAAGGCATCGCAATGAGCCCAGATGGGCAATCCTTGCTGACATCCGTGGGCGCAGAGGACGCCACCATCTGGCTGCATGACGCCAGTGGCGATCACCAGCTCTCGTCGGAAGGCAGCGCCTGGGGAACCACTATCTCGTGGGACAAGAGCAAGCTCTATTACGAAATGCAAGGCGGGCAGAGCCCGGGGGTTGATCTCTGGGTTCGAGATCTGGCCAGCGGCAGCAGCGAGCGTGTGATCTCGGGCTCCGCCATCCAGCCCGGCAGCGGGTTGGTGGGTTATGCCCTTTCACATGATGGCAAGACGGTTGCATTGTCTGTCAAGAATGATGCCGGCCTGGCTCAGATATGGCTGGCCCCGCTCGACCATCGCTCTTCCCCCCGGCTGTTGGTGTCCCCCACCAGCCAGGACTCGCCCGGGTTTCTTCCCAATGGCGACCTGGTTGTGCGCTCCATCGAAGGCTCACAAAACTTCCTATATCGCACCGCTCCGGACGGGACGGGACGCCGCAAGGTCACACCGGATCCGATCCTCGACCTGGTCTCAGTCTCTCCCGACGGCCGCTGGGCCGTGGCATCAGTCAAGTCCAACGAGGGCGACCATCCCGCCCTGGCGGCTGCCTTCCCGCTGCAGGGCGGCCCAGCCGTAAATGTGTGCAACTTCTATTGCAACGGCCGTTGGGATATCAGCGGGAGTTTCTTCTTTGTCACGCCGGGGGACTGGAGTACCTATATGCTGCCCCTCAATCGAGTTCGCGGCATTCCAGATTTCCCGACCGGCAACCTCAGCGCGGCTGGCTGGAAGAGGGACAAACGAGTTATGGTGATCCTGCGGGGAGTCGACTCCGCGGCTGGACCAGATTACTACTCCTACACCCGCGCTAACACGCGGCGGAATATCTATCGCATCCCGTTGCCCGACTAATCTTGAACCAGCTATGAAGCGAGAATATCCCGATTCGCCACTCGTCGGTGTAGGCGCGATCATCATTCAGGATGGCCGTGTGCTGCTGGTCAAGCGCGGGCACCCTCCGCTGGCCGGAGAGTGGTCTATTCCTGGAGGGGTGCTGGAACTAGGCGAGACTGTGCGGGCAGCGGCGGTCCGGGAAGCGAGGGAGGAGACCTGCCTGACCGTGGAACCGACCGCACTGCTGGGAGTGTATGACCGCGTGCTGCGGGACGATGCCGGAGACACTCTCTATCACTTTGTCCTGATCGATTTTCTTTGCCGCCCGGTGGCAGGAGAGGCGCAGGCGGCAGATGATGCCGATGAAGTGCGCTGGTTCACTCCCGCCGAAGCTGGCGAACTTGGCTTAGCCGAGGACACGGCTGAAGTGGTACAGCTTGGTTTTCAAAAAAGTTAGAGGGGCCGGCGGCTGCATGCTGGCCTTGAAGCGCGTGTGCGAGACTCTCTCATGGCCTGGTTCTTCATATTCTTTCTGGTCTCGGGATTATGCAGCATCCTCTACGAAATCGTCTGGCTGCGCCTGGCCATGGCCCAGTTTGGAGTCACCAGCGCGCTGGCCTCGATCGTGATCTCCGTTTTTATGGCGGGGCTGGGACTGGGTTCCTGGGGAAGTGGGCGCCTCATCCGGAAGTATGAAAACCGGGTCAGTGTCCCCGCGCTTCGCTTATACGCGCTGGCGGAATTATTGATTGGCATCTCGGCATTACTGGTCCCCTACCAGTTGTTGTGGGGACGAAGACTGCTGGAATGGACTGGGGCATCCTCTTCGGGGGCCTACTACCTCGGCTCCGGCAGCTGGATCGCTCTCACTTTGGTTCCGTGGTGCGCCTGCATGGGGGCGACCATACCGGTGGCGATGCTCGCCATCCGCCGTCGGGAGCCGGACCAATCTCAGCGATCGTTCAGCTATCTCTACCTGTCCAACGTGCTGGGTGCGGTAATCGGAGCAACCTTCCCCCTGCTGCTGATTGAACTCTACGGCTTCCGGAACACGCTGAAAATCGGCGCGGCGTGCAATGGCCTTCTGGCTTTGTCCGCGCTGTTGCTGAGCCTGCGAGGGACGGAGTCGGAGCCAACCAGCCCCCTGAAAGCCGCGGCTGTGGCGGGAGGCGTGGCCAGCTCCATCTCCAGCGGAACCAGCCGGCCTCTGGTTCTGCTCTTTCTCACCGGACTGACCAGCATAGGCATGGAAGTGGTCTGGATTCGCCAGTTCACTCCCTATGTCGGCACTGTGGTCTACGCCTTCGCTTCCATTCTGGCAACTTACCTGGTCTCAACTTTTATTGGGCTGCAGATCTACCGGCTGTGGAGCCGAACCAATCGACACGAAGGAAATTTGATCTGGGTCTTGCTGGGATGGTTTGCGCTCCTGCCGCTGCTTTCGGCCAATCCCGGCATCCACCTCTCCCGTGCGTTGCGCTTGTTCGTGGGCATCGCTCCATTTTCCGGTGTCCTGGGATTCCTTACTCCCCTGCTGGTGGATCGCTGGTCGGACGGCGATCCGGGCAAGGCGGGGAAGGCGTATGCCGTAAATGTTCTCGGCTGCATCCTGGGGCCGCTTCTGTCCGGCTTCCTGCTTCTACCCCTGATGAGCGAACGCTGGGTACTATTCGTGTTCGCGTTACCCTGGCTCCTGATGGCGGTCCTTCCAGCCGGGCGTTCACAGCAGGGCAGTGTTCGCTTGGGCTGGCAGGCAGGCGTTTCCTACGTCGTGGTGCTGTCGGCGCTCGCGCTCGTGTTCACCCAGAAGAGTTACGAAGATCAATTCGGGCACAGTGAAGTTCTCCGCGACAATACCGCGACCATCGTGGCCATGGGAGAGGGCAGGAATAGGCGCCTCCTGGTCAACGGAGTGGGAATTACAGGACTCACTCCCATCACCAAGTTTATGGCACACCTGCCCTTGGCTGTTCTCGATCATCCCCCGAAAGACGCCTTGGTGGTGTGCTTCGGGATGGGCACCACCTACCGTTCCCTGATGTCATGGGACATTCCTGTAACCGCGGTGGAGCTGGTGCCGAGCGTCCCGCGCGTGTTCGGGTACTTTCACGCCGATGGTCCCGGACTCCTGCGTTCGCCGCTGTCGCACGTGGTCATTGACGATGGCCGGCGCTACCTGGAGCGCACCTCAGCGCAATTTGACGTGATTACGATCGATCCCCCGCCCCCGGTGCAGGCCGCGGGCTCGAGCCTGCTGTACTCGAAGGAGTTTTACGCCATCATCCAACGGCGATTGCGCCCCGGAGGCATTCTGCAGCAATGGCTGCCCGGCGGAGATCTCGTGGTCCGGGCCGCGGTGGCTCGGGCCCTGAAGGAGTCCTTCCCCTACGTACGCGTATTTCATTCGGTAGAAGGCTGGGGCTACCACTTCCTGGCCAGCGAAAGCCCCCTGCCCAACCCGACCGCGGCGGAACTTGCCCAGCGTTTACCCGCCAGAGCCGCCAGCGATTTGCTGGAATGGGGCCCGGAGACAACCGCTGCAGGCCAGTTTTCCAGGGTGCTCAAAAACGAAATCTCACTGGACGACCTGATGGCACAGGCTCCCGCCGCGCCTCCCCTGCAGGACGACCGCCCGGTCAACGAATACTACGTACTGCGTCACCGCAAGGGGTCACGGCAGTAGAGGGCACCGTGTGGGGCGGACACTCTTGTCCGCCGCCTTTGAAGTAAAAACGTTGCCGGTGACCAAAGCTCGAATTCTGTTGGGGGAGTGGAGTAAAGTCAAAGGCAAAGTCAAAGGCGGCGGACAAGAGTGTCCGCCCCACACGACCTACTTGCTGGAATGAATCTGCTGAGACGCCCCTGCCGGTTTGGGTGTGAACTTCACCGGCCGTGCCCCGGGTTTCGCGGGAGTTCGCGATCGTGCTGGTGCAGCAACGGCCGGCGCTCCATTTTCATTCTCAGACATGGCCAGCAACTGCTTCATGATCTGGGCTTTTTCCCACTTCTGGGCTTTTTTGGGCTTCGGTCCGTATTTCCGCGCCAGGACGACGCCGACTGCCAGGGCGGTCACAACCGCGATGCATAGGATGCTGATCATCTACGCCTGCCTTCTGGGGCGTTAGTGGTCAAGCGGGCACATGAATTGTGCCTCCCCGCCGCGCGAGGACGTAGGTCACCGAGGTTGCTGTCCTCACCTTGATTTAGTCGTGTACCCATTCCACGCTGGTCCACGCCCGAGGCAGTTACCCCTCGGGCGTCGGGCGTCAGGGTCTGACGCACGCCAAAATAGAACGGCCCGCGTATTTTTCAATACGCGGGCCGCCCGGTGCACTGTTTGGGATTGACCAAGAGGCGGCCACTCTAAAGGTGGTCCCCTTCGGATAACTCCGGGTCCCGGCGCGACCTGCACGCCGGGCGGAATGCAACCCTAAATCACCGGTAGTCGTGCGATGGTTCTTAGAGCGACCGCTCTAAGTCACAGCCACCTCACCTGGTCTTTTACTACTCCCACTAGAATCAGAACTTGTCATCAGACCACCTCCTTTCCGGTGTAATTGCACCTTAGTACACACGGCGCGGCCGCGTCAACCGGCACGAAAGTGGGGCGTACATCAGCGGTAATTTTTGTGCTGGATTTTGAATGGGTGGAGCAGCGCTTTAGCACTGCATTGAATGCAGACCCGTAATTGGGCTTCAGCCCCCGGGGGCGTCATCAAGCAACTTGACAGTCGTTTGTTCGCTTTGGAGTCGCTGGCCCGCGCTGCCAGCCGCTTGCACACAGGTCCCTAACCTTAAGCTCCGAGCCGATCGATTGATGTCTGCATTGTTGGTGTAGTCGCGCCTCTTCGCCAATTGACGAATCCAGTACGTCCTCGTATATCGTTATCTCGAGACTTGCAGCCCGCCCGCGTGCCCAGCACAGGGGCGGACGCCAGGAGCAACAACAT
Organism: Terriglobia bacterium; assembly: GCA_963758435.1. GTDB lineage: Bacteria > Acidobacteriota > Terriglobia > Terriglobales > Acidobacteriaceae > JAIQFF01. The sequence continues at coordinate 148,702 of CAVWVN010000008.1, forward strand.
GCCTGATCAGTACGATCTCGTCATCGTCGGCGGAGGACTTGGCGGCGCGGCGCTGGCTCGAAGTATGGCGCAGCAGGGGTTCCGCGTCCTGGTACTCGAGCGCGAGCGTCAGTTTAAGGACCGCGTCCGCGGTGAGTTCATAACCTCGTGGGGCGTTGCCGAAGCGAGGGCTCTTGGGGTCTATGAGCTGCTCACCGAGAGTGTTGCCCACCAAATCCAGTGGGTCGATTTCTACTCAGGTACGCAACTCGTGATGCATCGTGACGTCCTTACCACCACTCCCAGTCGTCTTCCCTGTCTTGCGTTCTACCATCCGGCGATGCAAGAAGTGCTCCTTGGCGCAGCTTCTGCTGTCGGGGCTGAGGTACGTCGCGGCGTCATGGTCAGCTCGGTGCGGGCTGGTTCCCCGGCAACTGTTGTGGCGGGGGAAGGCGTCCGCACGGAAGAAATCCCGGCGCGTCTAGTGGTCGGGGCTGATGGCCGCTCTTCCACGGTTCGTAGCTCGGCTCGCTTTCAGGTGCAGCGCGATCCGGATTTCAACCTGCTGTCCGGCATCCTCATGGACGGCATCCGTGCTCCCGAAGACACCGCTCATCTGGTCATCAATTCCGATCTCGGGCAGTCCGCGGTCATCTTCCCCCAGGGCGGGGGCCGAGCCCGCACTTACTTCTGCTATCACTACACACAGCCGCGTCTGCAGGGTCCAGAATCTCTCCCGCGCTACATCGAAAGTTGCAAGCGCGCTGGAATGAATTCTACTTTCTACGAGGGCGCGAAGCCCGCCGGGCCTCTGGCCAGCTTCGACGGCGCCGAGGTCTGGGTCGAGCATCCTTATCGCGACGGCATCGCTCTGATCGGAGACGCGGCTGCCGCGAGCGATCCCTCCTGGGGACAGGGTTTGGGCATGACCCTGCTTGACGTCCGGGTGCTGCGCGACCATCTTCTCGCCACCGAAGATTGGGACGCCGCCGGCCATGCTTTCGCCACGGAGCAAAACCGCCGCGCCCGATCGATTCAACGGTCCAACACCTGGTACACCCAGCTCTATCTGGAAACTGGACCCGGCGCTGACGCCCGCCGCGCCCGCGCCATGCCGTTGATCGCCGAGGACCCAACCCGACAGCCCGATACCCTGTTTTCAGGCCCCGATGTCCCGCTCAACGAGGAGGCACGAAAGCGGTTCTTCGCGGAGGCGTGAGGATGGCCTTGACTTACCAAGCATGCACCCTGTCTTGACCCGCCTATTACGCCGTTCCACAATAGCTGTTGATAACACGCCTCTACACCACCGATCGCCGTCGGCCGCAAGTACCTCGGGGGCTAAAGCCCACTCACCACGGCAGTTGAATGCAGGCCTAAAGGCCTGCTCCACCCAGTCACCTTGTTCTGTGTCAGTAGCGCCACGACTTCAGATCGGCCCCGGCCGGAGCGGTCTTTTCCATCCGATCAAGAATCTTGGGCAGGTACATGGTGTTGTAGTGCAGGCGCGAAAGATAGTTCGGAAGATTGGGATCGCCATTCCAGCAGTGCTCGGCGCGATCGCCGTATTTCACTTCCCCGTCGTAGGGCGGGTTCTTCGTGGATTTCAGAAAATCTTCCAGGTAGTAAACCGCGTCAGTCAAAAAATAAGTATCGGCCGAGCCCACGTAGATGTGAAGCTTGCCCTGCAGTTTGGGGCCGAGCGTGGCCCAGTCGCGCTGCATGATAGCGCTCAGATCGTAATGCTCTTTCCAATATGCGGCGACACTGCGGTCAATTTCTCCCGTCTCCTTGTTGAAAATCTGTTTGGGATAGCCGTCGTCGTCGACCGGTCCGTAAACCGCCTGCCAGATGTCGAATTGCTCTCCTGAACGCGCGTGCGAGCCCAGCGCGAGTTCGTACTGGTTCATGCCCTGCACCGTGCCCAGGGTTCGTCCGAGATAATCGCGCATCGCGGGCTGCGCGACCTTGGTGTGCGGACCCATCATGTAGAACGCATTCGGGTCGCTATAAATGTTGATCGTGGTATAAGCGCGAAAATCGACCGGATCGGGGCAGGCCACGAACACGCCGTTGTAGTGGTCGGGATAAAACACCTGTACCGCCAGCGATTCCCATCCGCCGGTGGAACCGCCGTAGGCAAAGCGCGCCCAGCCTTGGCCGATGCCGCGGAACTGTTTCTCGATGGCGGGAATAAGTTCGGTCTCGATAGCGTCGCCATAGGGACCAAGGTTGGCCGAGTTCACGGCGTAGGAGTCGTCGTAATAGGGATTGGCATGATTGATTTCCGCGATCACGACGCGAGGAAAACCGGGCGCGATCCATTGCTGATAGAACTTGTAGGCCTCCTCCTGCTGAATGCGGTTGTAGCCCGAGATGTGGAAGCGCTCGCTGTAGTCCGGCTTCAGATTGGGATCGGACGGCTCGGTGCGAAAGCCGGTGAAGTCGGCGTTAAAGTGATCCTCGCTGATGATGACCGGAAAGTGAACGTTGGGATGCGCGTCAAATCCCTCCGGCACCAGTACGTTGGCACTGAGATACATGGGGCGGCCCCAGAATTTGGTAAGCAACGCGCTCTGAATCCTGATGTGGCGGATGTATTTCGTGTCCTGCGGTGGCGGAATCGGCGCGATTTCCTGATCGAGCACGATTGAAACCTGCCCCGCCGATGGGCCCAGCGTGATTTTGCGCGGAGTAGAGTAGAGATTGCCGGGCGCGATGTTCCAATGCTGCCCCTCACCGCGATCCATGGGCAGCTTCACGGTGTGACCATCGGAGCGGTGGAAAGTTTCATAGCGATGCAGCACCGCCTGCACGTAGTATTCTCCCGGTGGCACGTCCCGCAGGCTGCGGATGGGATAGCCGTTGGCCGAATCGTACACCACCACGGTTTGGCCAGGCTTCATGCCGTCAACGTCCATCCCAAACATCATTTGAGTGCGGACGGAGTCGTCGATCTGCATGCGTGGTTCGGCGGAAGGGTCAGTCGAAAGCAGCAGGAAGATGCGCCCGTCGAGCGGTTGTGCGCTGCGCTCCTTGGGAAACGAAACCGAAAAGCTGGGACCGGCCGCATGAGCCAGAGAAATTAAGAGGCCAGTCGTCAGGGCAGCCAGAACCACAGCGCGTCTGTAAATGAACATTGAGTCTCCTTTTGGGCCCAAGAATGTGTGGCGCGGGCGCCCTCGCCCGCGCCCTTTGACTCTAACTGTTGACCATCAAAATCAAAACCACGCGGGCGAGGGCGCCCGCGCCACACATTCTCTCCGCAGGCCATGGCCCACAGGAATCTACCCGCTTCCCACTCCTCTTCCTACACTGGAAGTAACCACCGAGTAACCGGATATCCGTATTCGCCGAATGCTTCAGCCCTTCCAGCGGTACCCGTCGGGCTGAGCCAGGCCGATGTGGGCCAGCACGCGGTAGGCGAATTCGCGTGCCATCGCATCTAAGCTGGCCGGACGGAAATAGAAAGCCGGGATCAGCGGGTACACGGTGGCGCCGGCATCGGCGGCGCGGTACATGTTCCGGATATGGATTTTGTTGAGCGGCGTCTCGCGGACACAGAGCACCAGCGAGCGCTTCTCCTTCAGGCAGACGTCGGCGGAGCGCTCGATGAGTTGGGACGCGATGCCGTTGGCGATGCGGGCCAGCGTGCCCATGCTGCACGGGATTATGACCATGGCGTCGGCGGGATAGGAGCCGCTGGCAACGTTGGCGCCGATATCGGCATTGGCTTGCTGGTGGATTTTGCGGGCGGACTTGCGGCCCAGAATTTGTCCGACCAGGTTGCTGCGGCCGCGCAGCCCGAGCTCTTCCGCCATGACGCGCAGAGCGCTGTCGGAGGCGATGAAGTTGACGGTCTGGACGCGCGCGTCGCGTTCTACCGCCAGCAGAAAGTGTTTCAGGAACAGCGATCCGCTGGCTCCGGTGGTAGCGACGGTCAGGTTCTGCGGCGGGTGATTGGGCAACTTCAAAGCTCCGGCGGAAGCCTTGAGCATAGGGAGCGCACAGAGAGTAAGTCAAGGCGGGCGAGCGGCGTAAAGAATTAAGCCCAGGGCGTGAGCCCTGGGTAAGTGAAGGAAGTCAAGTAAGCCCCGAAGGGGCGAAAGCGGCGGGCGAGGGCGCCCGCCCCACACGATTATGGCATCCACCTCCAGTTTGCGGCTGCGGCGCAGTGAGGCGCAGTTGCACGCCCTGGCTGGCGTCGAGCGCGAGATCCGGATCAACGACCCGAACGGCCGGCGCAAATATCTGCAGGATTTCAGCCAGGCCTTTCGGTCCTACGAATCGGTTATCGACCGCCAGCAACTCAGCGGGGACATACGCAGCGGGGACATCGTTCTCATTGGCGATTATCACGCGTTGCCGGCCGCGCAATGCTTTGCCGCAAATCTACTGGAAGAACGCGCCCGGCCGGGAGACCGGCCCGTGGTGCTGGGACTGGAAACCATCTTCTCCCGCGACCAGCATATTCTCGATGAATGGTGGCGGCGCGAGATTGACGCCGAAGAGTTGCGGCAGCGTATTCGCTTCGATCTCGACTGGGGCTACGACTGGGCTCCGTTCTACGAATTGCTGGTGACCGCGCGCGAGCACGCGGATGCGATCTACGGTCTGGACTGCATGCCGCGGGAGGACCTGCGCAAGATCGGCGCGCGCGACCGCCACGCAGCGCACAAGCTGTCTGAAATCCGCCAGCGCCATCCCCAGGCGGTCATGCTCGTACTGTTTGGCGAGTCGCACCTCGCGCCCGGACATCTTCCTAAAGTGCTACGGGACAAATTGCCAGAGGAGCGGGTGGTCACCGTCCTGCAAAACGTTGATGCGCTCTACTGGCGCGCCGCCGGCGAACCGCGGGAGCGGGTGGAAGCCGTGCGGGTAAGCCAGGATGTGGTCTGCGTATTCAATTCCACGCCCCTGGAGAAGTACGAACACTACCGCCTGCACCTCAGCCGCTGGGGACGCACCGACGAGGAAGGTCCCGACCTCGCACCGACCATCTACAACCTGATTGACAGCCTGCTGCGCTTTCTCGATATCGATCGCTATTCTGCGCACAACGGCACACAGCCGAAGTTCCTGGTGGACCTGATGCCGGAAGTTTACTGCCGCGCTTCCGACACCCGTTTGCGCCAACTGCTCTCTCGCCACCACGCCAGCGAGGACGAAACCGAGGCCATGGTGCACCATCTGGAAGAACGAGGCAGCGTTTACTTGCCCCAGAACAATGCCTTCTACGTGCGGGAGTTCAAGATGATGTATGCGGCCGAAGAAGCGGCACGCTTCCTGCATCATGCCTGCCGCGGTTTGCCTTTGCAGGGAGGCGCGGAACCTCGGGAGGGTGCGAATCATTTCTACGTTCAGGCCATGGAATCCGCTCTGGGGTACCTTGGTTCGCGAGTGTTGTATCCGGCGCGCCCAGGGGCCGAAGATGAGAGCCGCGAACTGCCCGAAGAAGCTCCGGAATCCCTGCGTAAGAAGACAGAAGCCAGCTCCCAATTGCTGGGCTACATGTTAGGCAACGCTCTGTACGATGCCTATCTCAAGGGACGGGTCACCCGCGGCATGTTGCGGCGATGGTTTCTTCTCCATGTGGATGAGCCGGGCAAAGCCCGGGAAGTGTATCGCGAAATTGCCGCGAGAGTCCGCGGCCACGGCAAGAAGCTCCCCGCCTCAGTAAAGCTTCCCGGCTCTGGACAAGTAGCGCGGCGCTGAGTACTTTCTTGAACGCCACCGGTGTGGGGCGGACACTCTTGTCCGCCGCTTTTGAAGTTGCTTCTGGTTTTGCGATATCGTTACCGGTGACCAAAGCCTCGAATTTTGGTGTTGGGCCACCTAACGTCAAAATCAAAGGCGGCGGACAGGAGTGTCCGCCCCACATGGAACCCCGAATACGTCTTGAACGCTGACTCCATCCGCGAGCTCTTCGAACAGGTGCGACGGGGCAAGCTTTCCCCCGACGCTGCCGTTGACCGCCTGCGCCATCTTCCCTTCGAAGATCTGGGATTCGCCAACCTGGACCACCATCGCGCCCTGCGCAACGGGATGCCGGAAGTGATTTTCGGTCCCGGCAAGACTCCAGCCCAGATGACGTCCATCTTTTCCCGTCTCGCCAAACACGGCGGCAACATCCTGGCCACGCGGGTGAGTGCGGAGCAATTCGCCGCGGTAAAGAAGAAAGTACCCAAAGTCGAGTATCAGCCGCTGGCGCGTGCGCTCACTTTGCGGCGCGACCAGAAAAAATATGGCAAGGGAATCATCGCAGTGGTTTCCGCCGGCACCAGCGACATTCCGGTGGCGGAAGAAGCTGTAATCACCGCCGAAATGATGGGCAACGACGTCCAGCATCTTTACGACGTTGGGGTCGCGGGAATTCATCGCTTGCTGGCGAATCGCGCGTCCCTGACTCGCGCCCGGGTGGTGATCGTGTGTGCGGGAATGGAAGGAGCCCTGCCCAGCGTGGTCGGAGGCCTGGTAGGGGTTCCTGTGATCGCTGTGCCTACCAGTGTTGGATACGGGGCGGCGTTCCAAGGCCTGGCCGCACTCCTGGGCATGATGAATTCCTGCGCCTCGAATGTCAGCGTGGTCAACATCGACAACGGGTTTGGGGCGGGCTATGTGGCCTCGCTGATTAATCGGCTGTAGCGCGGCACAGCCGGAACCAGGAAATCCGCACCTACTGGATGCGGCGTATCAGAAGTGAGGAACTGTTTCAGGACAGGGGTGGTCCCCGTCGGGCGGGTATCCGTCACTTCGTTTGAGGCGGGGGATGTCGAAAAGGTCCGTCACAGGTTAGAATTGCCGCCGTGAACGAACAGCTACCCATCGCGGACATTCCAACAGGGTTCTTTGAATATAGGGCGACATTCAAGGAGCCGATCTTTTCTGCATGGTATGAGGGGAAACAGGTTCTTGTGGGAGAGTTGTACAAGGTGTTGCTACCTTGGGGTGTGGACTTGGAGAAGGTTTCTTGGAATGCTACTCCGAGGAATCTGAAAGAAGCTCAAGTGACGTTCTCGGTGCCGAACCCTGCTGTTCTTGTGAACGTAGGAATAGGGGGAGTGACGATAATTGCAAACAACGCTGAATGGTCGCAAGCGTCGACACTATCTGCGTTGTTCCAAGTTGTCGTGGACGGCGTCAAAAAGATAGGTAGCACAGACCTCGAGGCACACCAGACAGTCTTGGGGTTCCACTTAAAACCCGGCCCGAAGCCCTTCCGCGATGTGATGAACAAATTCATAGACGCGAAGGCGTTGGGAAAGGAAGATGCGTCGATGATGGGACTGGGATTCTACAGTGCCGACTATTCACTCATCATCGACAACTCAGCAGTGGTACCTGATGGTGTTTTCGTGAAGATTACGAGAGTCTTTCCTGTTGCTATGCATTTCGAAGAAATGGCAGCTATACTTTGGAAAGAGGAAGAAGGGTTGCTACACCGCTTAGGCTTCAGGACCCATTAATGACACACACTGCACAAGTTGGAGAATCGTCGGCTCAGCAGCCGTCGTTTGCCTTCGACATTTCGCCACCTAGTGTTGACCACGGCTCTGGATTGCTGGGAAATCGACAAGCACAATGGGCGACATCGAAGGACGAATCATACTCACCATTTTGGCATGTGTTGAGACAGCGATTCGAAGTACCCCCCGCGTCTAAACTTGTCTTCTTAAAACAGCGTACTTTTACCCTGGAAGGACGGCAGGATCGAATACGAAGGTCACTCGCTGCATTGGAAGCGCCACAGCCAACCAGCCTGACTCCCGAACAGTGGAAAGAGATAGTTGAAGAAGTCGAAGATGAAGACGGGGACTAGCAAATGGCCGCTCTGGACACCGTCCCAGACGGTAGCAATGTTCTCATTGACACTAACGTTTTCATCTACGGATTGTCGAATGCGTCCGCTCAATGCACGAACTTCCTTGCGCGTTGCTCCCGCGAACAGATATACGGCATAACGCTTTTTGAAGTAGTACAAGAAGCTACGCACGAATTCATGCGAGCCGAGGCGAAAGCAAAAGGGCTGTTCACCGCGCAAGAACGGGGTGTCAAATACCTCTCTAGGCACCCGGAAGAAGTCAGACAATTGACCGATTACTGGGTCAATACTCAGAAGATTTTGGCCCTGAATCTTGTGCTTCTGCCCAGCGACGAAAAAATTGTAGTCGGAGCACAGACCGTAAGGGACGAAGTTGGACTGCTCACGAACGACTCAGTCATCGTGGCGGCCATGCGTGAATACGGCATCTCCAACATCGCCTCAAACGATGGGATGCTCGGTGCCGTTCCTGGTTTGTCTGTCTTTAGCCCCACCGATATTTAACGCCGGTGTCCGGGCACAAGAAAGGCACGGCCGAAGCCGTGCCTTCTCTCTGCTTCAATTCCACCCTGCACGAGCGAGGCGCTCGCGCCTACACTATGAGCCTTTAACCACTTCCAGGTTGTTCTGCACGCTGAACACGCCGAAGACCTGGTTGGCCCGCATGCCGGCGATCTGCTTGTCCATCGCGGTCGCCACCGTGCCGTAGAGGCTCAGCTTGCCGTTGTCCACAACAATCCGGATCGGCTTGGCCGGATCGCTGGCGTAGCGGCCCAGCACCGGGTCGCGATAGATCGCGCGCAAGGCACCGATCCGAATGCGGTCGTCGAAGCCTGACACCGGCGAAACCCTGATATTGTCCACGACGTCCTTCACGCCTGGCATGTAATTCGCCAGCGCCAGGGCTGAGTCGCGGCCTACGTCGTTGTAGGTTTCGCCATTCAGGGTGGCGACACCGTCCTTCACCGAGACGTCAACGAAGTTGAACAGGTTGTCATAGCCGATGCGGTCGTAGTGCAACTTGCGTTCAAGCTTGGCCTCAAGCTCTGCGTCCGGTGCGGATGAACTGACCGCCACCAGGTTGCGCACGCCCTGCACGTTGTTCAGCTTGCGGACTTTCTTGGCTGCATCCAGCTTTTGCTGGTAGAGATCGACCGTACCTGACAGGGTCACGATGCTGTCCTCGGTGGTCGCGTGCAGGTTGCGAAAGTCCTGCTTTTTGGACAACTGCTGCGTCACCCGGGATTGGATGTCGCTGTCGTAGCGGGCGCTGGCCGTCTGGGCCGCCATGCCGATGCTGAGTACCCCTACCGCAAGAAGCGAGGTCACCGCCTTCAAAATGTTTTTCATGGGCCAAAATCCTCTCGTCCGGTATTGATTAACCGGTTAGTTAATTATTCGATGCGCTAGGGCAGGCTAGGGATGCCATCGGGCGTGAGACCCGCCGACCCGTTGATAGTATTCGTTATAACGAGTATAGTTGGGTTGTGGCCAAGGGCATTCAAGCCGAGATCCAGCAGACCAAGCCCTTCACCAGTCTGGAGGACGAAGCCCTGGTCGCTCTCCAGCGCACCGCCGATCGTCTGCATTGGCGCCTCAGTGAGATGCTGAAGGAGCACGGGCTGTCTCCGACCCAATACAATGCCCTGCGCATCCTGCGCGGCGCCGGGGACCAAGGACGGGCCTGCAGCGAGATAGCCGAGCGCATGGTCAACCGAGATCCCGACATAACCCGCCTGGTGGACCGGCTGGAGCGCCGCGGGCTGGCCGTACGCAGCCGCGAAGGCCGGGACCGACGGATCATCACCACCCGCATTACGCCGGCCGGACTTGAGCTCTTGCAGGCCCTGGACGGCCCCGTCGAAGTTTTCAACCGGAAAATGCTGAGCCCCCTGGGCGAAAAGCAGTTGCAGACCCTTATCCAGCTTCTGGACACCGCAAGGGAGCAGGCCCAATAATATTTTGCCACTTTATCGTTATAACGACATCTGTTGTGTAGATAAGAAGGGAACACTACCATATGAGCACCACCGCAACCGAAGCACCCGTAAAGACTATTTCAACCCAGGGGCTCCATCAACTTCTGGAAAACAAGCGGCCCACTCAATTCTGGAACGTTCTGACTGACGAATGGTTCAAGGGCGAAAACATCGTGGGCTCGCGCCGCGTGCCTTTGGACAAGGTTGGAAGCGAGGTCCGGAGCACGAATTTGCCCAAGAACGCGGAGATCGTCGTATACTGCGGCGGCCCGAAGTGCCCGCAGAGCCGCATGGCCGCGGAGAAGCTGGCGAAGTTCGGTTACGAAAACGTCCGCGCCTACGAGGGCGGGCTGGAAGAGTGGAAGGCGGCGGGCTTCGCCGTCGAGAAGGCGTAAGCTGCTCGCGTCGACACAGGGCGGCACCGACCCTCTGCGCATTTTCCGGGGTTGGTGCTGGACTCGCAAACACACGCAGTCAGAAAAATTGGGGAGAAAATCTCATGAGCAACGGTTCAGGTCAGGTTTCGAATCAGTCGTGGGGGCTTACGGTACTGCGGGTTGTCACCGGAATCGTTTTTCTGGCCCACGGCTGGCAGAAGCTGTTCCAGATGGGCTTCCACGGAACGGCCGGCATGTTTGGCGCCATCGGCATACCGATGCCGGCGGTGTCATCGGCGATCGTGACTCTGGTGGAGCTTCTCGGAGGCATCGCGCTGGTGATTGGACTGCTCACCCGATGGGCCGCTGCCTTGAATGGCTTTGACATGATCGTGGCCATTCTGCTGGTCCACCTGAAGAATGGCCTCCTCAAGCCGGGAGGCTTCGAGCACCCATTGATCATGCTGGCAGCGTGCATCGCACTGGTCATGCTCGGACCGGGCGCAGCGTCGGTGGATGGAGCGCTGGCAAAACGTACGTAAGATTCGGCGTGATGTGGGCGCGAGCGTCCCGCTCGTGCCCGTGCCGCCCCGTCCAGGCTCCGCTTGGGCGGGGTTATCCGCGGCGGCGCGGCAATTTGGCACGCCTGCGCGAAACTGGTTTCGTTGATTTCTTCCCTCCGCTGCCAAAGACTCGCGCGAAAATCTTGTCGATGTTCCTGAGCTGACGCTTCAAATCAAAGGCCCGCTCAATTTGCGCGCGCGAAACCCGGCTGGTAATGCTCTTGTCCTTTAACACCAGTTCCCGGAAGTTCCGCCCCTCTTTCCAGGCCCGCATGGCATGGCTCTGCACCGTGCGATAGGCTTCCTCGCGCGAGACGCCATGCTCCACCAGGTCCAACAAAAGCTGTCCGCTGAACACGAGGCCGCCCGTACTTTCCAGATTGGCCTTCATGCGTTCGACGTAAACGAACATGGTGTCGAGAACGTTGGTAGTTTTCTGCAGCATGTAGTCCACGAGCGTGGTGGAATCGGGGATGATGACTCGTTCCACCGATGAGTGCGAGATGTCGCGCTCATGCCAAAGGGCGACATTTTCAAATGCCGCCTGCGCGTTCGAGCGCACTACCCGGGCCAGGCCGCTGATCTGTTCCAGGGTGACTGGGTTGCGCTTGTGGGGCATGGCGGACGAGCCCTTCTGCTTTTCGCTGAAGAACTCTTCCACCTCGCGTACCTCGGTGCGCTGCAAGTGCCGCAGTTCGGTGGCAATCTTGTCGAGCGTGCAAGCGATCACGGCCAGCGTGGCAAGGTATGCCGCATGACGGTCGCGCTGGATCACTTGCGACGAGATGGCAGCGGCCTTCAATCCCAGCCGCTCGCACATACTCTCTTCGAGCTCGGGGCTGAGATGGGCAAACGTGCCCACAGCACCGGAAAATTTTCCCACTCGCATGTCTTCAGCGGCACAGCGGAAGCGCGCGATATTGCGCTGCGTCTCGGAGTACCAGTTGGCCAGCTTGAAACCAAACGTGATGGGCTCGGCATGAATGCCGTGGGTACGGCCGATCATAGGCGTGTCTTTGAATTCCCAGGCGCGGCGTTCCAGCACGGCTGAGAGCTTTTCCAGGTCAGCGGCGATAATCGCGGACGCCTGCTGGATCAACAGGGCCTGCGAAGTATCGACCACGTCGTTCGAAGTCAGCCCGTAGTGAAACCAGCGGGCGTGCGGCCCGACGATCTCGGCTACCGCGGTGGTGAATGCGATGACATCGTGGCGGACTTCGGCTTCAATTTCGGCAATCCGGTCCAGATTGAAGTCAGCCCGTTCGCGGATGGCGCGGGCAGCATCCTTGGGCACCATGCCGGCTTCGGCCAGCGTTTCCGTGGCCGCAACCTCGACCGCCAGCCAGGTGCGGAAGCGATTCTCATCGCTCCAGATGCGGCCCATATCAGGACGGGTATAGCGTGGGATCAAAGCGTATCTCCCTGATGTCCCTAAGAATTACGGGACTAAAGATTCTAAATGGATAGGAGGCCAGTGGCCAGTCAAGCCGCGCCAGTGGTGGTTCAGTTGAGGTCTGGCTCTCAATCCCAGGCGTCCCGCTGAGCTTGCGAAGCATCTGGCGTGGAACAAATACGCAGCCTCCGGGAGCGGTGCAATCCGTCAGGATGACCCGCGGCAGGGGATTTTCAAACTGAGTCACTCCGCTTTAAACCATCGCGGCGCGCTTCGCGGGTGCTATTGCCCACTCAAGCAACCCCCGGAGCCGGACGAAAAGATTCTAGTCCAGATGTGCAAGGCTTTCGCGCGGTATTCCGCGCTCTCAGGTCAGCGCGATCACGTCGATCTCCACCAGAGCGTCTTTAGGCAGACGCGCCACCTCCACGGTGGACCGGGCAGGGGGCGCCACATTGAAATAACGGCCATAGACTTCATTCATCGCCGTGAAGTCGCCCATGTTTTTCAGAAAGACAGTTGAACGCACAACTTTCTTGAGCCCGCTGCCGGCCGCAGTGAGGATCGCGGAAAGGTTCTTGAGCACGCGCTCGGTCTGCGCCGCCACGTCTCCACTGATGACCTGCTGGTTCGCCGGATCGATAGCCACCTGGCCAGAGACAAAGACGAATCCGTTTGCCCGTATGGCCTGGGAATAAGGTCCAATCGCCTGCGGTCCTTCCTTGGTTGCAATCACGTCGCGCATGAAGCCTCCCCGAGCCGGTCATGAGAATTAATGCAGATCGACGCTGCTCCGGTCAACTGCGTCGAACAGATTGGGATGTTTTTCCGAGATGCGCATTTTAAAAACAGTAGTTAGTTTTGAGTTCTCAGTTCTCAGTTGGTTCTTGCTGATGACTGACGACTAGATCTTCTGCAGTCTTTGGACGTCGTGCACGCCGGGAATCTTGCGCACGCCGTTAACGATGTTTTCCAGGTGCTTCAAGTCAGCGATGTCGAGCACGATGTCAACGTTGGCCTGGCCATTGCTGGTGCGCGCCTCAATGTTTCTGATGTTGGTCTGGGTATCACTGATTACGGCGGTGATCTGTTTTAGCATCCCGAAACGGTCGTCGCAAAATACGGTGAGCTTGACGGGATAGGCGCTGGGTGTGCCGTCGTCCTGCGCCCACTCGACGTCAATGCGACGTTCCGGTTCATAGAGCAGGTTGGTAACGTTGGGACAGTTGACGGCATGGACGGCGACGCCCTTGCCGCGAGTCACGTAACCGACGATGGATTCGCCTCGAATCGGATTACAACAGCGGGCGCGATAGACCAGCAGGTCGCCGTGTCCCTTCACCCGAATGGCGTTGTTGTTCTGATCGCTGCCGAAAACTCGCCGTACCACGCTGGCCAGCCCGCCAGCCTTCTTCGGTTCCTCATCCGCCAGGGGTGTGCCCGCTGCCGGGGCCATGCGTCCCAGTATCTGCCGTGCCGAATATTTGCCGTAACCAATGCCAGCCAGCAAATCGTCGGGACGCCCAACGCCATAGTCGGAGGCAATCTTCTGCAATTCCTCGTCCTTGATGTCCTTCAGCGATACCCGGTATTTGCGCGCCTCTTTCTCAATCAGTTTGCGGCCAATCTCAATCGCACGCTCCCGCTGATGGACGTTGAGCCAGTGCTTGATCTTGTTGCGGGCGCGGGAAGACTTAGCGATGGCCAGCCAATCGCGGCTGGGCTTATGTCCGGCCTGGGTGAGAATCTCCACGATGTCGCCGCTGTGCAGCTTGAAGCGCAGCGGAACCATGCGGCCATTCACCTTCGCGCCCACGCAGCTGTGACCGACTTCGGTGTGAATGGAATAAGCAAAGTCGATGGGCGACGAATCCCGGGGCAGGACCACGACCTTGCCCTTGGGGGTAAAGGTATAAACCTCCTCGGGATAAAGATCGATCTTGAGCGTGGACAAAAACTCGCTGGGATCGGAGACGTCGCGCTGCCATTCCACCACCTGGCGCAGCCAGGCCAGCCGCTGTTCGTCCTGCGCCGAGACCGGGCCGTCCTTGTACTTCCAGTGTGCGGCAATGCCCTCTTCCGCCATCTTGTGCATTTCCTCGGTACGAATCTGCACTTCGAAAGGCGTGCCTTCCTCGGCGATCACGGAGGTGTGCAACGACTGGTAGAAATTCGGCCGCGGCATGGCAATGAAATCCTTGATCCGCCCCGGCACGGGCCGCCACAGATTGTGGATGATGCCCAACACGGCGTAACAATCCTGCACCGATCGCGTGATTACGCGCATGGCATAGAGGTCGTACACCTGCTCGACCGCGATATGCTGCCGCAGCAATTTCTTGTGGATGCTGTACAGGCGCTTGATGCGGCTTTCCACGGTAGCGGTAATCCCCGCCTCTTTCAGCTTGTCGCGGAATATCAACTCTACCCGCGCCAGGAACGCCTCGCCCGCCTTGCGCCGCGCCTCGACTGCGTCGTGCACCTGCTGGTATGCGATGGGATCGACGTAGCGAAAACCCAGGTCTTCCAGTTCTCCACGGATCTTGCCCATGCCCAGGCGGTGGGCGATGGGCGCATAGATCTCGAGCGTCTCGCGGGCAATCTTCTGCTGCCTCTCGGGAGGGAGGTGCTCGAGAGTGCGCATGTTATGCAGGCGATCGGCCAGCTTGATGAGCACCACGCGGATGTCATCCACCATGGCCAGCATCATCTTGCGCAGATTTTCGGCCTGCTGCTCTTCCCGTGTGGCGAAGTCGATGGCGCTGATCTTGGTCACGCCTTCGACGATGTGCGCTACCTGCTCGCCAAATTCCTTGCGGATATCAACCACAGTCACTGAGGTGTCTTCTACGGAGTCATGCAACAGGCCGGCGGCAATGGCCACGGGGTCCATTTTCATCTCGGCCAAGACCAGCGCTACTTCCAGGGGATGCACCAGGTAGGGTTGGCCGGAGGCACGGCTCTGTCCGGCGTGATGTTTCTGGGAAAACTCGTAGGCCTTGCGGATGAGCTCGAGGTCGTCGTTGGGCCGGTTGGCCCGCATTCTGCGCATGAGCTCGCGGAACCGGGTCACCGTGAGCACATTGGTCGCGAACTGTTGGCGCAGCGTCGCCATGCACGATTATAGCTTGTGGCTGGTGTCGGGCGGGCGCCTCGCCCGCCGCTCTTGACCTTGATTCAAATTTGGATTCTGGCACTTCCGATGGCCACAGATCGGTCCTGGCCAGCGAAAGTCAACGTCCAAAGCGGCGGGCGAAGGCGCCCGCCCCACATAAACCCATTCTGCTAGAGTTGGGACATACTCCCCATGCATTCATCACGTATTCTCGTCAGCGGGGCTTCCGGGCCGATTGGCGCGGCGCTCGTACCCTCCCTCAAAGCCACGGGGGCCACGGTCACACGCCTGGTGCGGAAGGCAGTCAATGGCCCAGACCAAGTCATGTGGGACCCAGCCCACGCTTTGTCGCCTGATTCCGTCACCGGCTTTGACGCAGTTGTTCACCTGGCCGGAGAGTCAATTGTCGGCCGCTGGACTGCAGCCAAGAAGCGACGCATCCTCGAAAGCCGCGTCCAGGGCACCGGCCACCTGGCAGAATCAGTGGCGAAGGCGTCCCAGCCTCCACGTGTATTCATTTCGGCTTCCGCAGTAGGCTTCTACGGCAATCGCGGGGATGAGATTCTGCGCGAAGACAGCCCGTCGGGTGAGGGCTTTGCCGCGGAAATATGCCGGCAGTGGGAAGGCGCTGCACAACCCGCGGCCCGGGCGGGAATCCGCACTGCACAAATGCGCATTGGAGTCGTGATGAGCGCAGATGGTGGCGCCTTGCCGAAGATGCTTACTCCATTCCGCCTGGGCCTGGGAGGCCGGCTGGGCGACGGACGGCAATGGTGGACCTGGGTCTCGGCGCGGGACGTCGCCGGCGCAATCCAGCATGTTCTCAACCACGAATCGCTCTCTGGGCCGATCAACACCGTCGCGCCCAATCCGGTGACGAATGCGGAATTCACCCGCATCCTGGCTTCTGTCCTGAAACGCCCCGCGATTTTCCCCATGCCTGCCTTTGCCGTCCGCCTTATCTTCGGCGAGATGGGAGAAGAACTCTTTCTCGGCAGCCAGCGGGTGGAACCAGCCCGACTCCTGGCAAGCGGATATCGATTCCAGCATCCAGACCTGAAGAGCGCGCTGAAAGAGATTTTGCAACGCTGATGCCTGCCGCGACCACGTGGGGACAGCCGTCTCCGGCTGTCCAGTCGAGCGCAGCTCGACATGTATTTCTGACAGCTCAATAGCGGAGGCTTGCTCCGCCGGACAGCCGGAGCAGCTGTCCCCACGCGGTTGACGCAAAGAACGCAGAGAAAACCCCGCGCGTCTCTCTAACTTGACCTCTGCCTGTCTGCGATCTTCTGGATGGCCTCGCTTTGGACCCTGGCGTCATCTCCGAAACCGGAAAGCCAGATCACGTCGGGCTCGCGGCGGAACCAGGTCATCTGGCGCTTGGCATAGTTGCGGTGCGCCTGCTGGGCCGCCTGCAGGGCGGTTTTGCGGTCGATTTCGCCCCGGAGCAGGGCCACGGCCTGCCTGTAGCCAAGGGCCGAGAGCGGCCGCGCCGCCACACCATACTTCTTGAGCAGGCTGCTCGTCTCTTCGACCAGGCCCTCGTCGAACATGCGTTGCGCGCGCTGATTGATTCGTTCGTACAAAGCATTGCGGTCGGGATCAAGCCCCAGCCGGACAACACGCCAGCCCTGCAATGGATCGCGGCCCTGTTTCCATAGTTCGCTCATTTTCGCCCGCGAGGCGAGGCAGACTTCAATCGCCCGCAGCAGCTTAGGCGTGTCATTGGCGTGAATCTTTGCAGCGGCCGCAGAGTCGAGGCGGCGCAGGACTCGATGAAGGTAGCCTGTGCCCTTGGCTTCAGCGCGTTCGCGCAAGCGCCCGCGCAGTTCCTCCGAACGCTGGGGGCCGGCAAACAGGCCTTCCAGCAGAGCGCGCAGGTAGAGGCCAGTCCCACCGACCACGATCGGCAAAGCTCCCCGCGACTTAATTTGCTCCAGCTCTTCGCGTGCCCGGCGAGCGTATTCACCGGCGGTGATATAGCCGCAGGGGTCCACCAGATCAAACAGATGATGAGGAACGCGAATGCGCTCGGCGGCGGTAGGTTTCGCGGTGCCAATCTCGAACTCGCGATACATCGCCAGTGAATCGCAGTTCACAATCTCGCCGCGGAAGCGTTCGGCCAGCGCCAGCGAAAGGGCAGTCTTACCGCTTCCCGTTGGACCGAGCACAACTATCAGCAGCGGCTCGCCTGAGGCAGTCAGCGGGCACCCCAGGCGATGTGATGCCAGTAGCGAGCGAGAATCACCATCAGAACCACCGCCCCAATGATCAAAATGCCGGCGGCCTCAAGCTTGTAGATGTGGGACTTGGGCGGCCGCTCCTGGGAAGGTCGGTCGGGTGGCTGGGGCTGGGCAGCGGGCACGGCAGTATTGTAGCGCCCGCTCGAACCATTGGGGACGGCCGCCCCCGGCTGTCCGGTGGAGCAACGCTCCGCTATTTCTGTGATCGACAAAACCTGTCGAGCTTCGCTCGACCAGACAGCCGAGGCGGCTGTCCCCACGTGGTCCCGGCTTCTTATGGGCAATGCTAAACTTCCTGCTGCCGTGTCCACGCCACCGGGCAGTTCCGCACGCAAGATCATCCGCTTCGCGATTTTCGAAGTTGACCTGATGACCGGTGAACTTCGCAAAAATGGCGCCCGGATTCACCTGCAAGAGCAGCCCTTCCAGATACTGGTTTACCTCCTGGACCGCGCCGGAGAGGTGGTTACGCGCG
Source organism: Terriglobia bacterium (assembly GCA_963758435.1). Lineage (GTDB taxonomy): Bacteria > Acidobacteriota > Terriglobia > Terriglobales > Acidobacteriaceae > JAIQFF01. Next base: position 166,648 of record CAVWVN010000008.1, read on the forward strand.
AGGAACTGCGCCAGAAATTATGGCCGGCCGACACGTTCGTCGATTTCGACCACAGCTTGAATACCGCGATTAACAAGCTGCGGGAAGCGCTGGGAGACTCAGCTTCGAGTCCGCGCTATGTGGAGACTCTGGCGCGGCGGGGATATCGGTTTCTGGCCCCGGTGCAGTCGGGGGATGCGAAGTCGCCGCCGGGTGCTCAGGCGACGAAGACCCCGAATACGAACCCGGAAGCCTCCTTCCATCGTGAGCTCGAAGTCCCCGTGCCTCGCCGCGGTCTGACCCGTGGCCTTTTCGGACTGCTTCAACTGATGTATCTGATCTTCTACCTGAGCGCGCTCTTTCGTCTGGGTGGAATCGAGCGAATCACTAGCGGGTTTCTTCCCGGGTGGGGATCGCGCGCCATCTTCATCGCCGTCCTGGTAACGGCGGGCGTGGGCATCCCCTTACGTTGCTATCTGATCTCGGCGGTGGCTTTCGATCACCGGGGTTTGGGAGCAAAATTCAAGCGCATTTTTCCCTTCATACTGGCCCTGGACCAGTTATGGGCGGTGGCCCCGTTTCTCCTAGCTGAAAAGATCGGGTTTGGGGCGGCCTTTGCAGCCACGGCGGCTCTTCTGTACGTGCCTTTTTCGGAGAGAACGTTGCTGCGACTGGCATATTCCTGAAGAACCACGTGGGGACAGCCGCCCTCAGCTGTCCGGCGGAACAATGCTCCGCTAGTCTGCGTGCCGTCAAAACCTGTCGAGCCCTGCTCGACCGGACAGCCGAGGGCGGCTGTCCCACATGGTTCATCTTCGATCCCCCACATTTCAGGAACCCTGCTCACGAAACTCGCGTATCACCGTCTGAAACCGAGGCAGGTCTATGCCTGCCCGGGCTGGGAGCTCGAATATGAAACGAATCACCTTCGCGATGGTGGCCTTTTGCCTGGCGGTGGCGCCGGCACTCCGGGCGGAGCAGTGGTCGAAAACCTATACCCTTACCGGCAAACCGGATCTGCGAGTGGAAACCTCCGACGCCAACATCCGGGTGGACACCTGGGATCAGAACGTCATCGCAGCCACGGTAACAACTGACGGCTGGAAGATCGGCGAAGGCGGCGTCAAGGTGCTGGAGCATCAAGCCGGAGACTCTGTCGAACTGGAAGTTCGCCTTCCGCGCCAGGTTTGCATTGTCTGCGTGCATATCAAGAGCCACCGGGTGGAGGTTGAGATTCATATGCCCCGGGAAGGACGAGTTAGTCTGCGCACTGGCGACGGCTCCATCCGCCTGAGCAGCTTCAAGGGCGCCATGCAGATCCAATCGGCCGATGGCGATCAGGAAATCGACGCAGTGGATGGGGCCCTCCAAGCTCACACCGGCGACGGTCACGTCAGGGCGACAGGACGTTTCGATGGGCTTGAACTCAGCAGCGGCGACGGCCGCATCGAAGCCCAAGCCCTGACCGGTTCGACGGTCGCTTCCGGTTGGGACCTGCACACCGGCGATGGCAGCGTGACCTTACAACTGCCGGATGCCTTCGCCGCTGATCTCGATCTGCATACCGGCGACGGCCGCATCACCCTGGACATGCCGGTGAGCGTGGAAGGACGGCTGGGATCAAACAACATTCGCGGCAAGCTGAACGGTGGCGGCAACCGGCTGACTATTCATACCGGCGACGGCTCGATCCGGCTGGAAAAATCGTAGTGCCCGAGGCAGTGGGGGATTCGAACTGAGAACCGAGAACTACAATCTGAGATCTGAAATCTCCAATCTGAAATTCCCACGTGCGTGAGGAAAGTAATGTTTCGAATTGCCTTCGTTCTGACTCTGGTTCTCGCCTCGACAACCGCCTACGCCCAGGATGCCTCCACCGGGTCCACCATCCATCCACCGGTCCTGGACATTACCTCGATCGACACCAGCGTGGATCCCTGCACCGACTTCTTTACCTACTCGTGCGGTGGCTGGCTGAAAAAGAATCCCATTCCGCCCGACAAGATAGCCTGGAGCGCGGCCGCCAAGCTGTCGGACGACAACAAGGTGCTGCTGCGCGAGATCCTCGAAGAAGCGGCCGAGGGCGGCGCTTCCCGCAATCCGGTAAAACAAAAGATTGGCGACTACTACGCCGCCTGTATGGATGAAAAATCGGTTGAGGCTGCGGGCGCGAAGCCGCTGCAAGCTGGTCTGGAGCAAATTGATGGAATGCATTCCAAGCGGGAAATGGCCAGGGTCACCGCCGGCATGCTAGGCCAAGGTGTTTGGTTCGACTTTCAATCAGACCAGGATTTCAAGAACTCCTCCCAGGTCATCGCAGAGGTCGATCAGAGCGGACTAGGCCTTCCCGATCGCGACTACTACCTCAAGACGGATGCGAAATCCGTGGAACTGCGCTCGGCCTACGTGGCCCATGTGCAAAAGATGTTCGAGTTGCTGGGCGATGCGTCGGCGGTCGCCGCGCCCGAAGCCCGATCCATTTTGCGGATTGAGACGGCGCTGGCGAAGGGATCGCTGACCCAGGTCGAGCGTCGCGATCCCAAACTCCTCTACCACAAAATGTCCCTCCGGGACCTCGAACAGCTCAGCCCCTCCTTCCGCTGGAAAGAATACTTTTCGCGGACCGGCCAGCCGGGGCTACGCTCGCTGAACGTGACCTCTCCGGAGTTCTTCAGAGCACTGGATGCGGTCCTCGATAAGGAAGATCTGGCAAGCCTGAAGGCTTACCTGCGCTGGCACCTGGCAAATGCCAACGCGCCCTACCTCTCTTCGGCATTTGTGAATGCCGATTTCGATTTCTTCGGCAAGACCCTGGGCGGGGCGCAGGAACTCGAGCCGCGTTGGCAGCGTTGCGTAAGATACGCAGACAACGATCTGGGCGAAGCCCTGGGACAAGCCTACGTGCAGCGCGCCTTCCCACCCGAGGCCAAGCAACGCGCTCAGAAAATGGTGAAGCAGATTGAAGTTGCCATGCAGCAGGACATTGACGGGCTGCCCTGGATGTCCCCGGCGACCAAGCAGCAGGCGTTAGAGAAGTTGCATACCCTGGCCAACAAGATCGGCTATCCCGACAAATGGCGCGACTACAGCGCTCTCGCCATCGCCCGTGATGACTACATGGGCAACGTGTTGCGCGCCCGCGTATTTGAGTTCAATCGCCAAATCGCAAAGATTGGCAAGCCTGTGGACCGGGGCGAGTGGGGCATGACACCGCCCACGGTGAACGCCTACTACAATCCCCAGATCAACGATATCAATTTCCCGGCGGGCATCCTGCAGCCGCCCTTCTTCGATCCCCGGGCAGACGATGCCCCGAATTACGGCGACACCGGCGCCACCATCGGACACGAACTGACCCATGGCTTTGACGATGAAGGCCGGCAGTTCGATGCCCAGGGTAACCTTCGCGACTGGTGGACGGCGGAGGACAGCAAGCAGTTTGACCAGCGCGCCAGTTGCATTTCAGATCAGTACTCGCACTATGTCGCCGTGGATGACATCAAGGTCAACGGCCAGTTGACCATGGGTGAAAATGTCGCCGACCTGGGTGGGCTGATGCTGGCTTACCAGGCCTGGAAGAACGAAACCCGGGGCCAGAAGCTGGAGTCGATTGACGGCTTCACTCCCGAACAGCGTTTCTTCATCGGATATGGGCAGGCCTGGTGTTCTAACACCCGCGACGAGACCAAGCGCATGTGGGCCACCATCGACCCGCACTCACCGGACAAATATCGGGCCAATGGCGTTGTGTCCAACACCCCCGAATTTCAGCAAGCTTTCCAGTGCAAGGCCGGCTCCCCGATGGTGGGGGAGAAAAGATGCAGGGTCTGGTAAGCCGGTGTGGGTCGGACACTCCTGTCCGACGCCTTTGACCTTTGATTTTGACTTTGATTGTGTTCCGGATAACGACGAGCGGCTGAGTCCGGAATTCAGGGCTGACTTTTTCAGATCAGGTCAGGAGCAAGATCAAAGTCAAAAGCGTCGGACAGGAGTGTCCGACCCACACCAGACCTACTGGATTTCCGATCGGTCCGGGTTGTAGTAGAAGTGGAAGCGCAGAGCGAGATATTGGCCGCCGAACTCGGTGGGCAGTGGCGGAAAAGGCTTGGACGCAGTGATCCCGCCGTAGGCAGCGCGGTCAAGGGCCACGTCTCCTGAAGAGCCGACGATCTGCAGTCCGGCCACCTGGCCATCTTTCAGGATGGCAAACTCAATCGAGACTTTGCCCTTTTTCATGAGTGGCGCGCGGGCCGACTCAGGAATGATGCGATACCAGTTTTCTCGAACATCATGCAACACCCGGGCCAGATAGGGACCGAAGTCCACACCCATGGTGTCGCTGAGGACGTCTAACGGCCCGATTGCCTCGCCTGCCTGCTTGCCCTGGCCCAGGCCATAGTCTCCACCATCGCCCCCGTATCCTCCGCGATTGGAGATGGCCGCGCGGGCCGCCTGCTCGATCGCCGATCCCGCGGACATCGCACCGGTACTGAAGCTGGGTGCGGGTTTTCCTGCGGGTGGAGTTTGCAAGCGGGCCACCTGATTCTGGTCTGGCGGAGCCGGAGGCGATGGCTGTTCCTGCGGCGCCTGCGGGCCCTGCGCAGCCGGGTTAGGTGCGGGCTGCGATTGCGCCGGCGGACCGCCCGGGCCGGGCGCTCCCGGGCGCGCGCTGTCCAGAATCTTCTTCAATTCCTTGCGATCCAGCTGCGGAGCCTTCGACGTCGCCATCCGGTCTTTATCCGAGATCTTGTTGGTGTCCGGCCGCTTGCTGAGTTTCTGCTCATCCGGGGGAAGCTCCAGGTAAGTAAGGTCTTTCCCCTTCATCAGGTCTTGGGGGCTGACCAGAATCACGGAGCGCTTGTGCATCAGGCCTTCCAGCCGGGTGGAGTTGACCACCAGAATGACGATCGCCAGGTGGACCACCACCGAAATCCAGAAAGCTTCCCGTTGCCGCGAGCGCGAGAGATCGTCCTGCAACTGAATCAGCAGGGCGGGAACATCGTGCATCTCGAGGTATGCGGTCTCCCAGCTGCCGGCGTCGTAAAGATCGCCGCCCGGGGCGGTGGGCGGTTGCGCTGCTGGGACGGGGTTCCGCGGCGGTATTTCAGTGGTTGACATCGACCTGCTGGCTTATCCCATTAGAGACGGCTATTGCACCCTTGGTTGCCGGGCGAAAACGTTGTCGGCCATTAGCCTTTGACTGTTGGTCGTTGGCCAGTCGTCGAACACACAGCAGAGCTTCGGTCTTAGCCAGCGACCAACGGCCAGGGACCAATGGCCAACGACCAACGACAATCTTTCTATTCTCGCATCTTTCCCCGATATCTGCGAAAAACCAGCGCGCCTCGGTCCTTACCTTTGTACCCGACTGGTCAATAAAGGTTACCTTGAAGCGCTGCCCTTGTTTGTCAAGAAGTGTAAAACGAAAAATCGCGCTGAACCATTGCTTAGCCAGCACTTACGCGGCCTGAGGCAGGGCTCAGCGCAACTGTTCGAGTTGAACTTTGTGACCGTGCTCCCGGATCGCGGCCACGATGTCGAGGGCGAGCGCGAGGGCACGCCGTCCGTCGTCGAATGAGACCAAGGGTTTGGAACGGGTTCGCACCGCCTCCAGGAACGATCTGAGCTCGGCCTGCAATGGTTCTTCCGCCACAATTGCCGGCTTGGCCACCTTGATCTGCGGATTCACTGACGGCGTTCCGGCCGCCTCGCCCGGTTCGCCCACGCTGAAGACGAGCACCTCCTGGCGGCCATAGTCGAGAGAAATATACTGCCGGGGCTGAAAGAAGCGCAGCTTGCGGACGCGCTCAGTGGAAACCCGGCTGGCGGTGAAGTTGGCCACACAACCGGACTCGAATTCCAGGCGAACGTTAGCGATATCGGTTTTACCGGAAAGAATGGGCAAGCCCACGGCACGAATTTCCTTCACCGGCGATTTCACCAGCGAGAGCACGACGTCGAGATCGTGAATCATGAGATCGAGAATCACGTCCACATCGAGCGACCGCGGAGTAAATACGCTCAGGCGGTGAACCTCGAAAAACATCGGTTGCGTAATAAGAGGCGCGGTGGCGCGGACCGCTGGGTTGAACCGTTCGAGGTGTCCGACCTGGCCGACGCGCTGCAGACTCTGGGCCAGGCGAACCAGTTCGTCGGCCTCAGCCAATGAAGCCGCCAGAGGCTTTTCGGTGAGCACGTCGACCCCGGCTTGCATGAGGGCGCGCGCCGTCTGCAGGTGCCGCACCGTGGGTACGGCTACGGAGGCGGCCTGCACTTCGCTATGCGTGGTCACCAGCTGCTCGACCGAGCCAAAGGCGCGGCAGCCGAATTCCCTGGCCACAGCATCGGCTCGCGCCACATCCGGGTCCACCACCCCCACCAGGCGGACCGCCTCGCCCTGTTGTGCCAGTTGGTGATAGATACGGGCGTGGTTGCGTCCGAAGGCGCCTACGCCGACGACCGCCACGTTGATGAAGTTGTCAGGCAGCTATGAATCTCCGTTCCCCGACACCGGCGTCATCCTGAGGGACGTCAGTCCCGAAGGATCTGGCGTGCACCAGCAGGCGGCCAACCACAACTGCACATCCGCCACACGCCGGATCCTTCGCAAGCTCAGGATGACACCTGTAATTGCAGTATCACTCCGCGGCCTTCTTCAGCAGAGCGATCTGGCCGGCATGGTAGAGCTCGTGTTGCACGATGCCGCTGAACATGTAAAAGAAGTTGTAGTAGTTCTGGCTCTTGCCCGGAACCTGCTCACCCAGCCGCGAATCGGGAAAGGAGGCCACGGCCTTGATCAATTCGTGGTGAGTGCTCTTTGTGGATTGGATCGCCTGGCTCCAGGCCGCCTCGCTGGTGTCTTTCACCGGCGGAAAATTCTGCTCGTCGGTAAGGGTTACAGCCGCGCCCCCGATACGGCGGCGCACGGCATCATCCCAGGCTGCGATGTGCAGCAAAATCTCCCAGATGCTGTGGGCGCTCTTGATCGGCCGGGCGGCGGCGGTTCTGGCAGTCACCCCAGCCAGCAGTTCGAGGACCGAGTCGCCGTGCCAGGCGTTGCCTTCGAAGGCGCGGCGGATTTGATCGGCGAGGCGGAAGGACTCAGTCATGACGTGCTCCAGATCGTCACCGGGACGATTGCAATATTTTAGTCAGCCACTATTGTGATATCTGCCACGTCGGCAGCGGCGATGATGGCATTACCCTCCAGCAACAGGCATTTACCCGCATCGAGAGCCAGGCAGGTGGCCCCCGCCTGGCGCATCACTTCAATGGTCTTCACTCCGACCACCGGCACATCAAAACGCATATCCTGATTCGGTTTGGCGATTTTCACTACCGTAAGCCCGCGGCCGAGCGTGGACGCCTCTCCCGCCAGCGACCGCATGATCTCACCGGCGCGTTCGATAGCGGCGTCCGTGCCCTCCATGGCTTCGACCGCTACACAGGCTGATTCGGCGATAACGACCGTCTGCCCGATATCATACTGCGCCAGGTGGCGGGCCACACCTCGTCCATATTCGATGTTCTTTTTTTCCTGCGGCGTAGGCTCGCGCTTCGTAAGGACGCCGGCCCGGGCCAGCAGCGGCTCCAGGAACGCGGTTGAGTTCTCCAGCGTGATGCCCTCCTCGGCCAGGGTTTTGGCGACCGCGCCCAGCAGCGAATCGGTGTTTCGCGTGCCCAGCGACAGCAAGACCTTGGCCAGCTTCCAGTCGGGGCGGATGCTGGAAAAAATCTGCTTGTGCTTGACCTGTCCCGCCATGATGGCGCGATGCACTCCCTCTCGCTGAAAGGTTTCGATCAGCCGGGACAACTCGCCCAGCGAGAGCCAATGCACTGCCGTGGCCCCGTGTTGCTCAATCTCCGGGAACGCCTCTTCCTTGATGGCAGCGACAATGACGTCGAATCCCTGGGCACGCGCCGCATCCAGCACCAGTAAGGGAAAGCTGCCATTGCCGGCAATGAGGCCGATCCGCTCCGCCATGGGTTAAGACACTCCGCCGGAGCGCTCGTTATGGAAGGCATTGGAACAGTGAGAGCGCCCAGCTGCCGCACCGGCCGTCCCCTTGCTTATGCTTCGCGCCACGTAGCACAATCCTCCAGCCGCGAATTCGTCGGAGATACCTCTTATGGCTGAGACCCCGCCCATCGTCCAGTACCCGTCAGGATACCTGTGGGGCGCCGCCGTACGGGCAGCGGCCAGACATCGCTTCAAATTCTCCATCCGGTGCGAGAGTGCCTTCAAGGCGTTAATCAAATCGGGCCTTGAAACCCACAAAGTTGGTTTGCACGAGTTCGCGGAACGCAAAGCCGAAGCCCAGGGCAACGTCGAGAGGCTGGTTCGGGCCATGATCAACGCACAACTTACGAAAAACGCAGAGGTCGACATTCTCGACGAGTGGACAATCTTTCACGTTCTCTACGACGAGAAGATGTGCCCCGGACTTTGGCCGATCTGTTGAAGGAAATTCAGGCCCGCCTACTTGATCACGCCGCGTTCCGATGCTTCGATGAATCTTATCAGCATGTCCACATCTTCTCCCCGCTCGGGTTCGGACTTCAAACGCTCCAGCGCCTGCGAGGTGTTGAGCTTGGAGGCCAGCAAGAGCTTGTAGGCATGGTGAATCTTGCGGATGCGTTCCTTGCTGAAGCCTCGCCGCTCCAGACCCACGGCGTTGAGTCCATAGGCGTGGGTATCCCGCGCCGCGGCCGTCTTCGAGAACGGCAGCACATCGCGGGTAATGGTGGTGCCGCCGCCAATGAATGAGTGCGCGCCGATGCGTACGAAGTGATGCACCGGGCACAGCGCCCCCACCACCGCCCATTCTCCTACCGTGATGTGGCCTCCCAGAGTTGCGGCGTTGGCCAGGATGACGTGGTCGCCGATGTCGCAATCATGCGCGATGTGGGTGTAAGCCATGACCAGCGTGTGGCTTCCGACCCGGGTCAATCCCCCGCCTTTGACCGTGCCCCGGTTGATGGTCACAAACTCGCGGATTTCGTTGTGGTCGCCAATCTCGAGCCGGGTTGGCTCACCCGCGTAGGTGATGTCCTGCGGCGCCATGCCGATCGAGCAGAATGGGAAGAACCCATTGTCCGACCCGATTTTTGTCGGACCTTCGATAGTGACATGCGACAGCAGATGGCAGCCTTCGCCCAGTTCGACCTCCCGCCCAATCACGCAATAGGGCCCAATCTTGCAGGAAGGATGAATCTTCGCGCCGGGATCGATGATGGCAGTGGGATGAACGCGGGCGCGAGTTTTCTCCGGGGGGTCAGGCTGCGATGGACTGTTTGGCTGCGGGCGTTTGGCCATCGGGAGGCTATTCCGGTTCGTCCGTCTCCGCGGTGCCATCCGATCCGCCACGCCCGCGGGCGGTGTCCACCAGCTGGCAGCTGACGACGGCTTCGGCCACGCGCTTAGCGCCAACGTAAACCATTCCCTCCATGCGGACGGCGATCATGTTCGCCCGGGCGCGCCAGTTCTTCAGCTCAACCTCGATGCGCAGCTGGTCGCCGGGCACCACCGGCCGGCGGAATTTCGCCCGCTCGATTCCCGTGAACATGATGAGTTTGTTCTCCCGGTCTTCCACCTCGGTGAGCAGCAACGCCCCGCCGGCCTGGGCGATGGCCTCCACGATCAGCACGCCCGGCATGATGGGCAAAGTGGGAAAGTGACCGGCAAAAAAGGGCTCGTTAATGGTGACATTCTTGATGGCCACAATACGCTGCCGGCGCTGGATCTCAATCACCCGGTCGATGAGCAAAAAGGGAAAGCGGTGCGGCAGGATATGAAAAATGTCGATAATGTCCAGCGTGGTCTTCTCCGGCGCCGGGGCTGTGGTCCCAGGGTGAGCGGTGTCGGTCATTTTCTCTCGTCAGGCTGTGCTGGTCAGGCGAAGATTATACTGTACCGCGACTCGGCCGCGGAATATTGCGCGAATACACACATGAAAAAGGTCCTCAAGAAGCCACAATCATCTCCGCCCGCCTCCGGCGAAGCCGCCAATCGGCTGCGCTTCTTTACGGAGCGCAAAGACGCCATCACGGAAACCATCCGCCAGTTGGTAGAAATCGAATCACCCAGCGACAACAAACCGGCGGTGGACCAACTGGGTGCCCTTCTGGCGGGACGCTTCGAGAAAATCGGCGGCCACGCAAAATTCCACCGCACGCAGAATTTCGGCGATCACTTGCAAGTGGACTTTGCTGGCGCGCGCGGCGGCAAGCCAGTCATGCTCCTGGGCCACATCGATACCGTTTATCCCATGGGCACGCTCTCCACCATGCCATGCCGCGTGGCCGACGGACGGCTCTGGGGGCCGGGCGCGCTCGATATGAAGTCGGGCATTGCGCTGGCCCTGCATGCTCTTGATGGATTGCGTACCTGGCACAGTGACAGCCTGCCGCGTCCGGTCACCGTGCTGCTTGTGTCCGACGAAGAGGTCGGAAGCGGTTCCTCCCTTCGCATCACCGAAAGCCTGGCCAGAAAATCCGAGGCCGTGCTGGTGCTGGAGCCTGCCTACGGACTCAGGGGCGCCCTGAAAACCGCCCGCAAGGGTGTAGGCGAGTACACCATCAGAGTGACCGGGAAGGCGGCGCACTCCGGCCTGGATTTCGAGAAGGGCGAGAGCGCGATCATTGAGATGGCAAGGCAAATCACGGCCATCTCCAGACTGGTCGACCGGAAGCGCGGACTTACGCTGAACGTGGGATTAGTGTCCGGGGGCACGCGGACGAACGTGATTCCCGCCCAGGCCACGGCTTTTCTCGACGTGCGGGTGGCGCGTATGAAAGACGTCCGCGGAATCGACCGCCAACTGAAAGCGCGCAAGCCCTTTAATCCCAAGTGCAAGCTGGAAATCACGGGAGGCGTTAACCGCCCGCCTATGGAGCGCAGCGCTGGAGTAGCCACGCTGTACCAGAAGGCCTCCGGGATAGCAAAACAACTGGGTTGGAAGCTGGAAGAAGCCTCCGTCGGCGGGGGTTCGGACGGAAACTTCACGGCAAGCCTGGGAATACCCACGCTGGATGGCCTCGGAGGAGTAGGAGAAGGCGCCCATGCCCCTCACGAATCCGTAATAGTTTCCGAATTGCCCCGCCGCGCGGCGCTGCTCGCGGAACTGATCGAGCGCGCCTGATGTGATGTGGTCGCGGGCAACCCGCCCGCGCGTCTACACCCCAGCGTTTCGGTCCGCCAAGAGGCATTGTGCGCGGAGTCAGCGGCCTTATGGATAAATTTCAAGGCGTCACCCTAAGCTTGCGATCTGGCGTGCGGTAGATATGCGCCCTTCGCGCACACGCGCGAGACGCTTCACGACTGAGGTCGTTCAGGATCACGCAGGAATCGCACCTACTTTGACTACAGACCGCATGTAGCCTAGAATTTCCACAGGGTTCCTCGCCAACTCATGGTGCGCTCAGGAGCGCTTGGCAAACCCGCTAGGGAGGTTTCATATGCCTGGAAAACTAGGGTTGCCTGAAATACTGATTCTTTTGGCCATTGCGCTTCTCATCTTTGGACCCAGCAAACTGGCCGATCTGGGCAAAGGATTGGGCGAAGGCATCAAGAATTTCAAGTCAGCGGTAAAAGACGGCGAGCAGGACGCGGACAAGAAAACGTAGGCAGTGCTGACACCAGGTCGGTGGCTCCACCACTAACTTTCCTGCCCCTCAAGCCCGTGTTCCCGCAGCATCCTGAACACCAGCGCCACGGGCAAGCCCACCACGTTGAAATAGTCCCCGTCGATACGCGGAATCCAGCGCGAAGCGATGCCCTGGATGGCATAGGCGCCGGCCTTGTCCATGGGTTGGCCGGTCGCGATGTAGGAATAAATCTCTTCGTCGCTGAGCGGGATCATCGTGACCAGGGTGGTTTCGGAGCGTGTGTCTTCAAACCCGGTTTCCAGTTTCTGGTTCCCAGTTCTCAGACCAGCCAGGCAAACCCCGGTGGTGACCTGGTGGGTTCGTCCAGAAAGTAAACGAAGCATGTGCAGTGCGTCAGTTTCGTCGCGGGGCTTGCCCAAGATCTCGCCCCCGACCACGACAATGGTGTCCGCGCCTAGAACCAGCTTGCCGGGTTGCTCACGGAGTGCAGCCAGTGCCTTCTCTCGCGCCAGCCGTTCCGCGCAATCGCGCGGGCTCTCTCCCGGCCGTCGCAATTCAGGAATATGGGTTGGGTGCACCGTGAACGAAATGCCCGCGTTGCGCAACAACTCCTGGCGGCGCGGCGACGCGGAAGCGAGTGCGAGCATCGCCTCAGATTGTAACGGACGTCAGGCCCCCAAGCTCCGCCCTGTTAGAATCACATGTTGACCGCTGCACCCATGGACGCCGCATTTCTCCGCAATTTTGCCATCATCGCTCACATCGATCATGGCAAATCCACGCTGGCCGACCGCCTCCTGGAGTTGACCGGGGCGCTCACCGCGCGCGAGATGCAGGCCCAGGTGCTTGACTCCATGGACCTGGAGCGTGAGCGTGGCATCACCATCAAAGCGCACGCGGTCCGGATGATGTATACCGCGCAGGATGGTCACACTTACCAGCTCAACCTGATCGACACCCCGGGCCACGTTGATTTTTCCTACGAAGTCTCGCGCTCGCTGGCCTCCTGCGAGGGAGCGCTGCTGGTGGTGGACGCTTCGCAAGGCGTAGAAGCGCAGACCCTGGCCAATGCCTATCTCGCCATCAACCATCGTCTTGAAATTATTCCCGTTATCAACAAGATCGACCTGCCTAGTGCCGACGTTGAACGAACCAAGGAAATGATCGAAGGCGCGGTCGGGCTCGACGCCTCCGACGCCGTGCTGATCAGCGCCAAAACCGGTCAGGGCGTGCCTGACGTTCTCGAAGCCATTGTGAAGCGTGTGCCGCCGCCCAAAGGCAATCCTGACAACCGGCTGCAGGCGCTGATTTTTGATTCGTGGTTTGACCCCTACCGCGGCGTGATTGTATTGACACGAGTCATGGAAGGCACCATCCGCAAAGGACAAAAGATCCGCCTGATGTGGAATGGGCGCGTCCTGGAGGTGGAAACCCTCGGCGTTCTCACTCCCAAGCCGGTGGAGGTGGAGGAACTGCGGGCCGGGGAAGTCGGCTTTCTGATGGCCAACAGCAAGACCGTAGCTGACACGAAAATCGGCGACACCATCACCGATGAAACCAATCCCGCCATCGAACCCCTGCCCGGCTTCGAAGAGATTAAGCCCATGGTCTTTGCCGGGCTCTACACCGTGGACGCGCACGAGCACACCCAACTCCGCGAAGCGCTGGAAAAATTACGCCTCAACGATTCATCGTTTTTTTTCGAGCCGGAGAGTTCGGTCGCGCTGGGCTTCGGCTTCCGCTGCGGGTTTCTCGGCCTGCTCCACATGGAGATCATCCAGGAACGATTGGAACGCGAATTCAATTTGGAGCTGATCACCACCGCCCCCGGCGTACGCTACAAGATCACCAAGACCGACGGCGACCTGATCGAGGTGGACAACCCTTCGCGCTGGCCCGATCCGAGTGAGATTGCCAAGGTCGAAGAGCCAGTGATCCTGGCCACCATTCTCACCAACGAAGAATACGTAGGAGGAATCCTGAAGCTGGTGGAAGACAAGCGCGGCAAACAGAAGACGTTCGAATACGTGAGTTCTTCGCGGGTGATGCTGCACTACGAACTGCCGCTCAACGAAATCGTGCTCGACTTCTATGACCGCTTGAAGTCGGTGTCCCGCGGCTATGCTTCACTGGATTATCACCTGGCCGACTACTGGGAGTCGCCCATGGTGAAACTCGACATTCTGGTGGCGGGCGAAGCGGTGGACGCGCTCTCCATCATTGTCCATCGCGATTTTGCCTATGAGCGCGGAAAGCTCCTGGTTTCAAAAATGCGCCAACTCATACCCCGGCAGATGTTCGAGGTCGCAATCCAGGCCTCGATCGGGGCGAAGATCATTGCCCGCGAGACGGTGTCGGCCATTCGCAAGAACGTCATCGCCAAGTGCTACGGCGGCGACATTTCGCGCAAACGCAAGCTGCTGGAAAAACAAAAAGAAGGCAAGCGTCGCATGAAGCGCATCGGACGGGTCGATATTCCACAGGAAGCTTTCCTGGCGGTGCTCAAGGTGGGTGAGGACAGCTAGAGTTAAAAGGCTTCAACCACAGAGGACACTGAGATACACAGAGGACTACCGGTTTTGCTTTTTTCTGTGTATCTCAGTGTCCTCCGTGGTTGAAGCCTTTACCCAACTCTATTCCGTCCAATCAAACGATCGTGTCACCGCTTTCTTCCACAGCCGGTACATTTCCGCGCGCTTTCCCTCGTCCAGCCCAGGATTCCAGGTCTGGCCCACCGACCATCGCGCCCGCAGGTCGTCTGTGTTCTGGTAGAAACCCACTGCCAGGCCGGCGGCGTAGGCCGCTCCCAGCGACGTGGTCTCTTTGATGAGCGGCTTGACCACCGGGCGGTTCAGAATGTCGGCCTGAAACTGCATCAGCAGCCCATTGTCCACCATGCCACCGTCCACGCGCAGGACGTCGAGGGTAATTCCTGAATCCTGCTCCATGGCTTCTACCACCTCGCGGGTCTGGAAGGCGGTCGCCTCGAGCACGGCCCGCGCCAGGTGTCCTTTGTTGACGTAACGGGTCAAGCCAGCGATCACGCCGCGGGCGCTGTGCTTCCAGTAAGGGGCGTAGAGGCCGGAAAACGCCGGCACAAAATAGACGCCGCCGTTGTCCTCTACGGTGCGAGCCAGCGTTTCGATCTCGGGACTACTTCCGATCAGGCCCAGGTTGTCGCGCACCCATTGCACCAGCGCGCCGGTGATTGCGATGCTGCCTTCAAGTGCGTATCGTGCCGGGTGCTGGCCAAGTTTGTAGGCAACCGTGGTGAGCAGGCCACAGGTGGAACGAACAGCACGCTCCCCCGTATTCATCAGCAGGAAGCAACCCGTGCCGTAAGTATTCTTGGCCTCGCCCGATTTGAAGCAGGTCTGGCCTACCAGCGCGGCCTGCTGGTCGCCCAGGATTCCCGCAATCGCAACTCCCTGCGCCGCGCCGACTTTGACCGTCCCGTAAGCTTCGCCGCTGGAGCAGATGCGCGGCAACATCGCCTGGGGAATACCGAACGCGTCCAGCAAATCTTCGTCCCAGGACAGCGAGTCGAGGTCCATCAGTTGGGTGCGGCTGGCGTTGGTGACGTCAGTGATGTGAAGCCCCCCGCCGGTTCCGCCGGTGAGGTGCCAGGTCAGAAAGGAATCGATGTTGCCGAAGATTACTTCGCCGGCCTCGGCTCTTTTGCGAACGCCCGGGACATTTTCCAGCAGCCAGCGAATCTTCAGGCTGCTGAAGTAAGTGCTGAGCGGCAGCCCGGTCTTGGCGCGGAAACGATCAGCCCCGCCCTCGCGCGAAAATTCCGTGACATAGTCATCTACCCGCGTGTCCTGCCAGACCAATGCGTTGGCCACGGGCTTGCCGGTTTTCCGGTCCCACAGCACAGTGGTCTCACGCTGGTTGGTGATCCCGATCGCGGCCAGGTCGCCCGCGCGAAGTTTGCCTTGCTCCAGCGCCTGGGCAATCACATCCTGCGTGGACTGCCAGATTTCCCCGGGATCGTGCTCCACCCACCCCGGCTGCGGATAAATCTGTTCGTGCTCTTTTTGCGCCGCTGCCACAGTTTTGCCGGCTGCATCGAACACGCAAAAGCGTGTGCTGGTCGTACCCTGATCGATTGCCCCAATGTAGTTGGCCACGCGGGCTATGGTAACGGAGGCTGCGCCGTGCGGCAAAGGAAAGAGGACGACCGGCGTCCCGCCCGTCTGCTCCCTCGCCACCTCTAATGTCTGCTGGAAAACTGAAAGGCTATATAGAACAGCTGCACAATGGTCAGTCCCACGATTACATACGTTGCAATTTCCATCCGCCGGCCGGATTCGCGCACGCTCTTCACCACTTCAGCCATGTCGGTCGTGGCTTGCAACACCTTGTCGGTGAGGGCGTCGAGATGATCGGTGGCACTCCGCATTTTGTCTAATATGCGCGAGGTATCGACCAAAGCGGTCGCCGCCCGTTCGCTGTTGCGCAGATCAAGCTCGGTTTTGCAGGCAGCCCACCACGGACTTCCGGGTGGATTATCGTACATGCGCTGCCGTATCTCCTCCGAGGAGCGCGAGCGGAGAAGCTGCACCAGTGCCTGGACCGTGTCGCTGGTCTTGGGATCGAGAGTCGGAGTCGCCATAGTCGAATAAGAGACGTTTCATCATAGGACCCGTCGGTAACCTTGGACAGGTAACGGAAGACCATGCGGATTTTGCTCAAGGCCTTGAACGATCGTCTCAATCGAGGCTAAGTCATTGATATTAAATTGGTTATATGGGTTTGGCCAAACCACCGAGGACCCGAAGTTACACGAAGGGAAACCTCAGCCCGCTCTCTCCAGCTCCGCCCGGTCCCATTTCGACAGGTTGGCGCCAGCCTCGTAGGTGCTTTGCAGGAATTCGAGCAGGTCAGTTCGCGGTGAAGCGGCCGTACGAACGTCGTCGTACATGAGAAAGAATTCTTTCATTCCAGGATGATAAAACGCCTTCGCCGGGCGGACCGGGCTTTGCCCGTAACCCGCGGGCTCCGGGGCAGCGTAGGCATAGAACGCCGGCCCTTTGATCTCGCCGCCACCGGGCCAGAATCCCGCGCTGATTACCTCATGCGAGTAGGCTTCGCGCGTGATCGGGTCAGCGCCCTCGCGCTCGGGGGCGCGCCGTCCGGAAAAACGCGTGACCGCCAGGTCGAAACTTCCCCAGAAGAAATGCACCGGGCTGTTCTTGCCAATGAAGCGCGAACGGAATTCCTGAAAAATGCTGTCCGCCGCCAGCAGGATGCGCCAGAAACGGGTCACGAATTCCGGATCGTAGGAGGCATGCTGGGTATTGCGATCAAAGGCAATCGGGTTTGGGATCTCGACCGGCATGTGCCAGATTTTTACTTCGATCCCGAGCTCTGCCAGCGCCGCCATGAACTCCTTGTAGAAATCAGCCACAGAACGGGGCGCCAGGGGAATGGTCTTGTCCCGGCCCTCACTGGTCTTAATTACGAGGTTGTGCCGGAGAAAATCGAATTCCACTTCGAAGATGCCGCGTCGGTAAGGTACGGCTGAAGTGGTGAGCCCGCGCGCGCTGATGTACAAGGGCACTTCCCACCAATGGTTGACCAACGGGCTCTGCGCCAGGCGGACCTTGCCCACAATCTGCGTCCACATGTGCAGCGTGGCGTAGGTGTCCTGCCAAGCCTCGAGCGGCAGGGCCGGCCAGGATTCAGGCTTGGTAGTGAAGTCGTTTTGGGTCATTGGTCTCTTCATCCATCGCCACTGCCCGGTCTTTAGATTCTACTCGCTACTTCGATAGCGAAGATTTCTACGCTGTCCTGATAGGACCCGGGTACTGCGCCACCAAGGGATCGATGGTCAGCAGCGTGATGCCTTCGACAGTTGCCTGTGCCACTAAGATTCTGTCGAAAGGATCCCTATGAATCAGCGGCAAACTCTCCGTGGCCACGACATGATCGCTGATGATTGGCAATTCGCGGTACCCGTTGTCCAATAAACCACGGCGCAGCAGCCTCGCATCTACCTTAAAATCTTCCCGCCCCAGACCGCGCTTAATTGCCACTTCCCACAGACTCGCCGCGCTGAAGAGCAGCTCGTTGTCCGGACTGTCGATGAGAGCTCGGGCTGACTTTGAAAGCCGCCTGGGTTCACCGGCAGCCCAGAGCAGAAGATGGGTATCCAGCAGAAGTTTCATGCACCGCCGCCGAAGATTCGCTCGATCTCCGCCATGCCCATTCGGTCAAAGTCGTCCGGCACGGAGATCTGCCCCGCCATGAAACCGAGCCGCCGTATTTGAGAACCGGTCGGAGCGCCAAGCGCAGTGACCTTTACGACTGGTTTGCCAGCCTTGGCAATAACGAAGGCTTCGCCCTCTGAGGCCTCTTTTATGAGTTTCGAGAGCTGAGTCTTAGCTTGGTGAATGTTGACTGTTTTCATATTTCGTATCAGACCTAGTTTAACTAGTTTAGTCTACCATGGATCCCTGCGAAATTGCAAAAAAGTGGGGACAAAGCACCACCGCCTGGACAAACTGCTTTTGTGCGATTGTAGTGGTAAGGGGACGCGACAATCTCCGTGGAGACTGGCTGTGAGTTGCGTCCGTGCGAATCGGAGATGACGAATTACCTACTACTATTTTGCGGGCGCTGAGGACGGAGCACCTTGCCCCGCGCTGGCCTGAATCAGCTTCTCGACCGACGGGGCGACCATGATCAGCAATTGGGCCTGCGCCTTTTTGGCTTGCTCGACCAGCGCCAGCTGTGTGGCTACCCAGGCGACCGGTGCTGGCTCGCTTCGGTCGAGATAATCGAGCGCAGCCAGACCTGCGGCCCCGAGCGACGAGAGGTTCTGTGAGACCGGAGCGACTTCCTTGAGCAGAAGCGATTTTTCGAACTGGGGCTGAAGATCAACCTGGTTTTCGCGCCAGCGGCTGAGCAGTTCCCTGACCCGGGCTTCCACACCTGGCTTCGCAGCGCCGCCGGTAAGTTCGTTGACCGCTTGGGCAAACTCCCGTGCAGTCGCACTTTCGGGCCGCACCGCATCCACTACGCGATTCAGCGGCGATCCGCTGGTGGCTGGCGCCGGCGCGGTTTCTTCCCGCGTGTAGTCCTTCACCGGCTCGAGCACATCAGCCAGATCTTTGAGGCCTGCGATGTCATCCGTCCCGGCAATGCGGCGAAGCATGGGCGCGTAACTCGAATTGTGAGTGAGGCCCAACCCGTCCAGCCAGCGGCTGGTCACCGCCATGCGCTGGTACATCGAGTTCACATCGCGCACGTCCTGCGGCGACCATAATCTTTCGGCAATGGCCGCTGTGCGGGGCCAGATGCGGGAATCGATATTTTCCGGCGAAACATACTCCGACCACATGCAAGCTTCTCCGCCCAGGATGCGTTTCTGCTCCACCGGAGTCAGGTTGGCGGCGGCGCCGCTCAGCGGCTCGGTCGCATAGTGCCGTTCCGCCGACCACATCAGGTCAATGTAAAAGCCGGAAGACAGCAATCCGCGATAGCCCTGCTTCGCCGCCTCGGCCAGAGAGTCCGGCCCGCGCCACGATTGAATTGCAATGTCCGTAGGCAGATCAGGACGGAGAATTTCATCCCATCCCAGCATCGTCTTGCCATGCTTGGCGACGATTTTCTGTACGCGCTGGTTGAAGTACGCCTGCAGGTCGTTGTTGTCTTTCAGGCCGTGGGCCTGCTTGAAGGCCTGGATCTTGGGATTCGCATCCCACTCCTTGCCGTTTACTTCATCGCCGCCGATGTGAAAAAACTGGTCGGGAAAAAGCCCAGCCATCTCGCCGATGAATTTGTCGAGAAACTTGTAGGTTTCCTCCTTGGTGGGATCCATGGCCGGATCGAAAACGCCCCACTTTCGCTCAATCTGGTACGGCCCCGGCCCGCTGGCCAGCTCCGGATAACCCACAAACCAGGCGGTAGAGTGCCCGGGCATGTCGAATTCCGGAACCACGCGAATACCGCGCTCGCGGGCGTATGCGATCAGGTCGCGGACTTCGGCCTGGGTGTAGTACAGCCCATCGGAGCCCATCTCCTGCAGCTTGGGAAATTTCTTGCTCTCAATCCTGAAGCCCTGATTCTCCGAGAGATGCCAGTGAAAAACATTCAGCTTCACCGCCGCCATGCCGTCGAGATTGCGCTTCAAAACGTCGAGCGGGATAAAATGACGTCCGGCATCGATCATCAATCCCCGCCAGGGAAAGCGCGGACTGTCATCGATCGACACGGCGGGCACGGCGAATCCTGCGCTCGAAGTCCCTAACAGTTGCCGGAAAGTTTCGAGCCCGCGCATGACACCGAGCGTAGTCGCTGCGTTCAGCTTGGCGCCGGAATCGGTCACATCAAGCTTGTAGGATTCGTCTTCGCCCAACTCCTGCACAGCTTTGGTTCCCGCAGCAGCCTGAATGATGAGAGTAGCGCTGGCGGAGTCGGTGACCTTCATGTCGATGGGAGGCATCCCGGTTTGCTGGCGAAGGTGGCCGAGAAAGATCTCAACCGCACGATCCAGCCGCGTCTCGTGATGACCGGCAATTGAGACCGAAAAATTGCGATCGATCAGAAGCCGGCCCTTGCCCGTCTGCACTTTGGCCGGCAAGGGCATGAGATTCAAGGGGTGCTGTGCCTGCGCCTCAGTCACGGATGTAAACATCACGCACACCATCACCGCCAGAATAGTCCGCACGATTTGCTCTCCCCGGATTTTGCACTCTGATGATACGGAAATGATACGAAGATGGCACGAATTCGGCAGCATAGTGGAAACCGTTGCCGAGGTGCAAATCCTCTTGCCGCGCCGTTGGTGGCTCAGTTTAACTTCGCCCCTGATCGAAAGCGTCATCCTGAGCTCTGCGAAGGATCTGGCGTGAGTCCTATATGCGCGTGGGCTCGCCGCGGTTCTGATGCACGCCAGATCCTTCGAGACTGAAGGCCTTCAGGATGACGCCGTGTAAAGGAGGACCAACATCGTGGAGACAGGAGAATCGATGTACTTACTACCCTTCGGCCACCATTTCGCTGTAGCAGCCCAGGGCCACGCCCCAGAGGCAGGGTTCAGAAGCCAGCCTCTGCAAGCCGATCTCGCCGGCGCTGCAGGTGCCCTGCATCCCCGTCCAGACCACCCGGAACTGCGCTTTTTCACCGTCCAGCTGTACTTCCAGGATTTCGCCGGGCTTGATCTGGCGACGCATCCCCTGGACGACCGCTCCGGTCATGCTCAGGTTCTTGACGCTGGCCAGCTGCATGAAGGGCAGGTCATGCGCGTCCACACCCCAGATTCGTACCGGTAAACTTGCGGTGACGCGAGGGTTGCGGCGACGATCCATCCCGTGCTCCTTCTGCCTCGGAGGTGACTATTTGAGGCTTGCAGCTTCGACGATGTTACGGTGATGGAAAGGGGAAGAAAACTTACCCCGGTCACGCCTGTCTGGTGCCCGTGGTCACGCGATTAACTACTTGCTGTACATACACTTAGAGATGAGCTGCCGAGGCGCGATTGGCTCAATTGGGGAGCGAGCACGAGCCCGGCCCACGCGGGTCGCCACAGGAGCCGCAGGCGCCGGTTGAGGGCGCTGAGGCGGTCGAACTGCCTTTGGCACTTACGGCAAATACCGAGAGCTGCGGCGCCAGCTTGCCGCCGTGGCACTTGGGGCACTCCGCCTTCTGCTGGCCATAGACCAGGGCTTCGAACTGGTGATCGCATTCCTTGCAGATGTACTCAAAAATTGGCATTGCTGCGACTCCTTTACGACAGCCTGCGCGGCCGGCGCCCATCCCCATTTAAAATCATGAAGTGGAGACTGTGCAAACGAAAACGCCCGCCTTTATAGCGCGGCGTGGCCTGAGCGGCGGACATCGCCAGACTCTGGCCAGCTTCTTCCTCTCGCGCCGCGCCGCTCTGCCTCGCGCCGAGGCGCGTTTTATCGAAGTCGAGCCCGGTGTCCGAGTGTTGGCCCACTGTCACTGGCAGAATGACCGGCAGAACGCCCTGACCGTCATCATCGTCCACGGCCTCGAGGGCTCGAGCGACTCCACTTACATGACGGGGATTGCCGCCAAAGGGCTTGCCGCCGGCATGAACGTTGTCCGGATGAATCAGCGCAACTGCGGCGGCACCGAAGGCCTGGCGCCGACGCTCTACCATTCCGGCCGCTCGCAGGATATCGCCGCGGTAGCGCAGAACCTGATCGAACACGACCACATTTCGCGCTTCGCCCTGGTTGGCTTCTCCATGGGCGGCAATCTGGTGCTGAAACTGGCTGGGGAGTGGGGAGATGCAGGTCCAGCTCAATTCCGCGCCGTGGCTGCGGTCTGCCCGGCGGTCAATCTCGCTGCCTCGGCTGACGCTCTGCACCTGCCCGGCAACCGTCTCTACGAACTATATTTCTTGTGGAACCTGAAGCGCCGGCTGCGCACCAAGGCTCGCCTGTTTCCGGGCGTATTCGACACTTCCCGCCTGGGTGGTATCCGCAGCCTGCGCGACTTTGACGACAGAATTACCGCCTTCTATTGCGGCTTCAGTGGCGCCGACGATTATTACGACCGCTCCGCCGCCGCGCACGTACTCGACCGGATTGCCGTGCCCACCTACATCCTGAATGCAGCCAATGACCCTTTTATTCGCATCCTCCCCGAAACCCGCGCCAAGATACTGGCCAATCCGCACATCACGTTCGTCGAAACCGAGGACGGAGGCCACTGCTCCTACCTGGCCGCAGCCAACGGCAGCAGCGACGGCCGCTGGGCCGAGCTCCAGGTTGTGGAATTCCTGCGCGCCCGTGTGGGTCGGATACTCTTGTCCGACCGCCTTTGACTTTTGACGACGAGAAGGGAGAAAGGCAAAAGCGGTCGGACAAGAGTGTCCGACCCACACCCGCTCGAGCAAAGCTCAACGCGCTTTCCTATACAATCACGGCGGATGAAGTTCCCGCAGTCCATCCGCGTCGCCATCATCCTGCTGGCGCTCCCCATCTGGCTTTCAGCAGAGCCCGTCTCGCAACTGCGCCCCACCGACTACGTCAACGACTTTGCTCACGTCCTCGATCAAACCACCATCGCGCAGCTCGATAACATCTGCCAGCAGCTCGAGCAGAAAGCACATGCGCAAATTGCAGTGGTCACAATAAATTCGCTCGACGGCACCGACATTGAGAGCTACGCCGTCGCCCTGTACAAGCAGTGGGGAATCGGGAGCAAGGCCACGGACCACGGAGTGCTGATCCTGCTGGCGGTGCAGGACCACCGATACCGCATCGAAGTCGGCTACGGACTGGAGCCCATCCTGACCGATGGCAAGGTCGGAGGATTTGGCCGCGAAGCGGTCCCGCTGCTCCGGCAGAACGATTACAACGGCGCCGTTGCGCTGATGACTTCCAGGGTCGCCGACGTAATCGCGCAGGACGCCGGCATCCAGTTGACGGGCGACCGGCCGCAATTCACAACGCAGCCCGGGGGCGCGCCCGAGAGAGGACTATCCGGGAAACAGCTGCTCGTTCTGGGCATAATTCTGCTCGTCGTCCTGCTCACGCCCCTGCGCAGCGTCCTGTTCTGGATCCTTCTTTCCGGGTTGGGTGGCGGCGGTGGCGGTTACAGGGGCGGCGGTGGAGGCTTTGGAGGCGGTGGCGGCGGCTTCGGAGGCTTCGGCGGCGGCAGTTCTGGCGGCGGTGGCGCCAGCGGAAGCTGGTAGCGCCAGGGTTTTGTAGCGCCGGCGTCCCGAGGGCTGTCCCGAGGGCATCTTGCCCTCGGCGTCAGCGGTCAACGTTGTGGCGGGGTTCGAGGACAGACGGGCGAGGACGCCCGTCCTCCATTAGGAGGTTGGGCATGGTCGCAGAAAAACAGATCGAGGAATTTGTCAGCCGCATGAAGCAGGCCGCGGGGCAGAACCTTCAGAGCATAGTCCTCTACGGCTCCGCCGCAACCGGAGAGTTCCAGACCGATTTCTCCAACCTGAACCTGCTCTGCCTCCTGCGCGAGACTTCCTTCTCAAAGCTTTCTGCCATCGCGCCGGTGGTGGAATGGTGGCATCGCAAAAAAAACCCCGCGCCCCTCATCATGACCCAGGAAGAACTGGAGCATTCCACCGACGTGTTCTCCATCGAGTTCCTGGATATGCAGCATCATCACCGCGTACTCTTTGGCGACGAAGTGCTGGTTCCCCTGCAAATCCCCATGCACCAGCATCGCGCCCAGCTGGAGTATGAGCTTCGCGAGAAGCTCATTCTGCTGCGGCAACGCCTGCTGGAAGCCGGCGACAACGACCGCGCGCTCTGGCAGTTACTGCTGGGCTCGGTGTCAACATTCGGGACCTTGTTCCGGCACGCCTTGCTGGCGCTGGGCGACGCGGCTCCGCACTCCAAGCGCGAAGCCATTCAGATTCTTGCCACCCGTATTCCCTTTGAGCCCTCGGCATTCCTGCAACTGCTCGACATCCGCGACCACAAAGCGGACCGCAAACAGTTCGACGCCAAAGACGTTTTCACCCGCTACCTGGCCGCCGTGCAGCACGTAACTGCCGCAGTCGATACAATGCTGGATAAAGTTAAATGACGCATTCGGGCGGGACCGGGTTTGAACGTTGTTGTGACTATTGATTCAGGAGGAAAATATGGCCAAAGTTCTGATCGTGATCGCCATTCTGGCGCTGCTGGCTTTTGTCGCCTTCGGGCAATACGTAGGCGTCCGCAACACGCTGGTGACCAAGAACGAGGCGGTAAAGGCCTCATGGTCGCAAGTGGACGTCGTGTTGCAACGCCGCGCCGACCTGATTCCCAACCTGGTGGCAACCGTGAAAGGCATCGCGCAGCAGGAGCAAACCGTGTTCGGCGACATCGCCAAAGCCCGCTCCGCGCTGCTCTCCGCCGGCACTCCTTCAGGCAAGATCGCCGCCAACCAGCAATTGGACGGCGCTCTGGGCCGCTTGCTGGCGATTGCGGAGAACTATCCCCAGCTCAAGTCCAACGAAAACTTCCTGCGCCTGCAGGACGAACTGGCCGGCACCGAAAACCGCATCGCGGTCGAACGCAAGCGCTACAACGACACGCTGCAGGACTACAACACGTATATCCAGAAATTTCCCAACAACATCTTTGCCGGGTGGGCAGGCTTTAAGCCCAACGACGCTTATTTCGCCGCAGCCGAGGGATCGCGCCAGGTGCCGACGGTAAATTTCGCGCCGCCCGCTCCCCAAACCACACCACCCCAGGCCACCCCGCAACCCGCGCACTAGAGTGGAAGCCGATTTCGCTGTCGAACTTGGGGCCGACGACGAAACCCTGGAATTGCCCTGGGCCGCCGCAGACGGCGGCCCGCGCTATTACGATCTGAAGCGTCAACCCGAACTTCTGCTGAACCTCGAAGAAGCCAGTCGCGCACCGGAGTTGGCCGAGTTTCTTGCGGTCATGAACTCGCCGGCCGAAGTTCTTGAAACCGCAAAATGCGACACCTGGCCGAGCACGGAGATCAATCCCGACGAGGAAATCTTCGGGGCCGCGCACAAATTCGGCTCCTACGTTGACCTCGTGTTCTCGCAGGAGGCCTCACGCCGCTCTTTCGCAGAGCACGAGCAATTTGCCAAGCGGATTACCCAACTCCTGAAGCGCGTCCCTGAAATTCCCGCAGCCGCCGAATTGCTGGTCCGGCGCTGCTTTTACCACGTGGGCGACGAGGCCCGCCAGGGCTTCTACATCACGTTCTATCTCTTCGGCTTCGGAGATGATGAAGCACAAGCCCACCAGCGCTGGGCAATTGCGCTGAAGCTGGTGGAGAATGCCATCCGCCAGGTGTTGTTGATGTAGACGCGAAAATTAGTGTGGGCGCGGGCGTCCCCGATCGTGCGGAGTCATCCGCGCCTCCACCCTGGTTTACAGCTGGCGGGCGGGGACGCCCGTCCTCCATTCCGACCAACTACCCGCTTTCCACCGGGTGCGCAGAATCGACAGCAGCAGCATGGCAATAAAGATCGTCAACAGTCCCAGCGATGCCGTCCGAATGTCCACCGCATGCTTGGGCACGATCGAAAGCCGTCCGTATACGAACTCAATGTGCACCCAATAGACCAGCAGAGAAGTCTGCCCCAGTTGGATCAGCGGACTGAATCCCCACTGCCCCGCTCCCCAGCGGCACCACCCGTAGGTTCCCGCCAGAATCGCCAGCAGCAGGCCCACGCGAATCAGAAAGAAATTTGGACTGGTATGCCAGAAGTCGTAGACGGCATACAGCCGCTCAGGGCGTGCGTCCAGCCATCGCGCCAGATAGATCAGGCCCACTCCGCTCGCGCCCGCCATCGCGAACACCGCGCCTTCACGCCGGCGCGCCCAATCGCTCAGCAAGAGGAAGCCAACGGCGAGACCGGAAAAGGCGAAGGCTGTCCAGGGGAAGATGGGGAAAAGCCAGGATTGCGGCAGCCCCAGGTTGTGTACACCGTCAATGTACGACTCGATCGGCCAGGGCAGCCAGCGCGGGCGCCAGGTGGTCCAGAGCAGCGGGGTCAGCAGAGAAATCAGCATAGCCACTCCACCCGCCGTCACTCCCAGAATCTGCCGCATGCGGGACACCGGCCCGATATTTAGAACAATCCAACACACGCCACCCATCAGCATCATGGCAACGCCGATGGTATTCAGGATGTCCACCCGCAGAAGGTCGCTCCACGGGGCCCATCCCCAGGCGATGACATATTCCTGCAGGCGGAACAGCAGCCCCAGGGCCAGAATCTCGGCGCCGCGCCGTATGGTTTTTTGCGCGATCCGGCTCGGTGCCAAACCTTTCTGGCGCAGCTTGTCGGTCACCAGCGCGAAAGAGATTCCTGCCAGGAAGAGAAAGAGCGGCGCCGGCAAAGTCCCGCCCAATTGAGACCACATGAAGAATGTCGTCTTGCGGGCTTCGGGATTCAGCCAGGAGTCGAAACAGTGAGTCTGAAACATCAGCACGCAGGCCAGGCCGCGCATCCAATCGATGTAAGCGAGACGATGCGTGGATGAAGGCGTCATGCCACGCGAAAGTATAAGCCACGAACACCCACGTGGGGCAGATGTCCTCATCTGCCCCTACGCAACCTATTCGCGCTAGCCCTCCCGCCGTCGTAAGATATCCCTGTGCCGGCCGAAGCCAATCTCGCCTCCAAACGAGCCTCGCTGGGCGACCATCTCCGCGCCTTGGGGAGGACGCTAGTTGCGTACTCAGGCGGCGTGGACTCAGCCTTTCTCGCCTGGGCGGCGCACCAGGCGTTGGGCAGCAACATGCTGGCCGTCATCGCCGACTCGCCCAGCCTGGCCCGCACTCAACTGGCGGATGCAACCGCCTTCGCCGGCGAGCAAGGCATCCCGCTGGAGATTATCGTTACCAGCGAACTCGATCGCCCGGAATACTCACGCAATGACGCTTCCCGCTGCTTTCATTGCAAGGATGAGTTGTTCACCACCATGGAGGAATTTCGCCGCCGGCGCGGCTTCGATGCCATCGCTTACGGGGTAAATCTCGACGACCAGGGCGACTTCCGTCCCGGGCAAGAAGCCGCCGAGCAACACCGCGTGGCCGCGCCCCTGCGCCAGGCTGGGCTGACCAAGCAGGACATCCGCGATCTCGCCCGCGCCGCCGGGCTGCGCATATGGGACAAGCCTGCTTCGGCCTGCCTGTCGTCGCGCATCGAGTACGGGCGCGAGGTCACGCGCGAAGCCCTGAGTGTCGTCGAACAGGGTGAAGATGCGCTTCACGCCCTCGGCTTCCGCCAGGTGCGGGTCCGCCATCACGGAGACATCGTGCGCATTGAGATCGCGCGCGATGAATTGACGCGCGCGCTGAGCCCGGAGATGGCTGCCGAATTCACCCGACTCTTCAAGGCGTTGGGATTCAAATTTGTCACCCTGGACCTCGAAGGCTTCCGCTCCGGCTCCATGAACACCCTGCTGGCCGCCGACATTTTGACCCGTGGGCTCTGACGGAGTACGTGTGGGTCGGACACTCTGGTCCGACGCCTTTGAATTTGATCTAGGGCCGGCTTTGGGAGCCCGTCCGAAACTCGACCTCTAGTTCGCCCAACGATCCAAAGTCCAGGTCAAAGGCGTCGGACAAGAGTGTCCGACCCACACCTGCGAACTTCCGGCAGGTGGTCGAGTCGGGAATTTGATGCGCAGCAGCGCTCCATGGCCTCCCGGCTGTATGAGATAATCGGGGTTAATCTTCAATGTACAGGCGGTTTCTAGTGACGTTTCTGCGGCGTGCCACACTTGTGCTTCTAATGATTTGCCTGGGTTGCATCGCCCAGTCGGCGCCTCCCGAGGTGTCCCGGCGGATCGAGCAGCAGGTGCGGATTTTCTATACCATTCCGCCCAACGTAAAAGTCGTTCTGGGTCCCACCAGGCCCAGTGAGTTCCCGGGTTACGACGCTTTGACCATCACCTTCGATGGTGGCGACAAGAAGAAAACCTACGATTTTCTTCTGGCCAAGGATGGAAAAACGCTCTTGCGCATGACCAAGCTGGATCTCAGCAAGGACCCCTTTGCCGAGATCATGAAAAAGATCGACGTCAAGGGACGCCCGACCCGCGGCGACAGCAAGGCCAAGGTGGTGGCGGTTAACTATGACGACTTCGAATGCCCGTTCTGCTCGCGCATGCACGAGACCCTGTTCCCTGGTCTGCTAAAGGAGTACGGCGACCGCGTGCTGTTCATCTACAAGGATTTCCCCCTGGCCGAGATTCATCCCTGGGCCACACACGCGGCGGTGGACGCCAATTGCCTGGCGGCGCAAAACGCGGACGCGTATTGGGATTTTGCCGATTACATGCATGCCAACCAGAAAGAAGTGAATTCCGAGAGGGGTCATGACGCTCAGTTCGCGGCGCTCGACCGCATAACCATGGCGCAGGGTCAGAAGCGCAGTCTGGACGGAGCCAGGCTCCAGGCGTGCATCAAGGCGCAACAGGACGATAACATCAAAGCCTCCGTCCACGAGGGCGAGGATTTGGGCGTCGAAGCCACTCCCACCATGTTCATCAACGGTGAGAAGGTTGATGGAGCGCTCCCCATCGATGAGCTTCGAGCCGTCCTGGACCGAGCCCTGGTGCAAGCGGGCGAGACGGCGCCGGCGCATCCTGCTTCGACTCCAGCCGGCGCGGCTCAGCCGGGGAGCAAATAACCCTGAAACCCGCGATGAGATGGACCGGGCCAAGTATCCACAGGCAAGGCGGAGGACCTGATTTGAAAACACACGATCTTTTGCGTCACAGCCTGGTTGCACTTTTGGCTGTCAGTCTCCTGATTTTTTCCGCTGCCTGCACCTCCAAGCCCGCCGGCGACGATGTGTCTGCCACTGTCGATGGCCGCAAGATCTACCGGGCAGACGTGGAAAAGTACTACCAGAACCAGACCGCCGGCTCCGATCAGGTGCCGGTCGGCGAGCAGGCCACCAGCCTGCGCCTCAGCATTCTGAAAGAGCTGATCGACAACGAAATCCTCATGCGCCGGGCGGAGAAGCTGGGACTGCTGGCCACCGACGAAGAGGTGGATGCCAAGCTGAACGAAATCAAGTCTCCCTACACCAAGGAGCAATTCGACGCCCGCCTGAAGGAAAAGAAAATCACCGTGGACGACTTCAAGCGCGACCTGCGCCGGTCCCTTACCGTGGACAAAGTCCTCAACAAGGAAATCACGTCCAAAATCAACGTCTCCGACCAGGACATTACCAACTACTACAACGCGCACAAAGCGGAATTTAACCTGATCGAACCCCAATATCACCTGGCCCGCATCCTGGTGACCGCCACACCCAACCCTCAGGTCCACAACCTGAAGAACGACAAAGCACAGAACGAAGCCGACGCCCGCAAGAAAATCCAGATGATCATGAACCGGCTGGACAGCGGCGACGACTTCGGCACCCTGGCCATGAACTACTCGGAGGATGCGGAGACTTCGAGCAGCGGGGGCGACTTGGGCTTTGCGCCGGAGTCTTCTCTCCACAATACCGACCCCGGCACGCGCGATGCCTTGTCCAAACTGAAACCCGGCCAGTACAGCGGCCTGATCACGCTGGCCAACCCCATGAACAAACAGGTCATGGGATTTCAGATCGTGAAGCTGATTTCGAAGGAGCCAGCAGGCCAGCGGGAACTGGCCGATCCGCGAGTGCAGCAGGCTATTCGCACCCAACTGCGCGACCGTCGCGAGCAACTGCTCAAGGCAGCTTACTACGAGGTCCTCCGCGACCAGGCCAAGGTAGAAAACTACTACGCGCAAAAAGTGCTGGACGGCAACGGCAACGTTCGGTAACCCACAAACCACGTAGGCCCGGACGCCCTCGTCCGGGCGGGCGAGCAAAGCTCGCCGAGGCGTTGGGCGTGGATTCCAACCGGCTCCGACATCTGATCCGCAATTTGAAGGTTGTTCATATCCGACATCGGAACCGCGGATCCCGCTGGCACACAGGACAACAGAGTCGATTGCAGGTAGCTGAATGGAGGCCCGGTGAAAGGAGTCTTCATTCGTCCGGCATTGCCTTCTGAAAAACTGGAACTCGAACGGCTACAGATGCGTGCATCGCTCGCGAATGGCCCCGATTCTCTCGCGAGTATCCACATCATCCCCGCCGCGCTGCTTCGATCTTGGCGATGTCAATCTTTTTCATCGGCATCATCGCCGCGAAGGCTCGCCTTGCCTCACCGCCACCAACCGCAAGGGCATCCGTTAGCGCGCGCGGGGTGATCTGCCAGGAGAGGCCCCAGCGGTCCTTGCACCAACCGCACGCACTTTCCTTGCCGCCGTTGCCGACAATCGCGTTCCAGTAGCGGTCCGTTTCTTCCTGATTGTCCGTCGCGATCTGGAAAGAAAAGGCCTCGCTATGCTTGAACTCCGGACCGCCGTTGAGACCAAGACACGGAATGCCCAGAACCGTGAACTCCACCGTCAGCACATCGCCCTGCTTGCCGCCGGGGTAGTCACTCGGCGCTTTATGAACAGCAGTCACTTGACTATCAGGAAAGGTCGCGGCGTAGAAGCGCGCCGCATCTTGTGCGTCCTTGTTGAACCAGAGGCAGATCGTGTTTTTCGGCTTCGAGGTCATGAGGTCTCCTTAAATGTAATAGCATTCAGATGAGGGAGGCCAGCGTGAAAGTTGCGCGCGGGAGTGTGGAGATTTGGAGCTCTCACGGAGAAGGGACGTGGCCCACCCGCCCGACATCGCGCTCCCGGTCTGGGAAGTCGCTCAGCTGAAACTGAATTGTGAAGGGTAAAGCGCAGGTTCTGGGGTACTCTAACCAACAAGGGCTCATCATGGACCGCCGCCAATTTGTAACTCGCTCCCTGGCCGCAGCAGCAGGCGCTGTGCTCTATCGCCATCCTGGCTACGCGGCGGCCCTCTCCGCAGATCAGGTTCCCGGTTCGGTGCCCGAAGCGTCAATTCAAACGGCGCATTTTCCGGAAGGTTTTCTTTGGGGTACCGCGACAGCCTCCTACCAGGTAGAAGGGGCGTGGAATGAGGATGGCAAGGGTGAATCTATTTGGGACAGGTTCACTCATACGCCCGGGAAAGTAAGGGGCGGCGTGACCGGCGACGTTGCCTGCGATCAGTACCACCTCTACCCGCAGGACATCGCATTAGCGAAACGCCTGAACCAAAAGAGCCACCGTTTTTCCATTTCCTGGCCGCGCATTCAGCCGGTCGGAACCGGCACCCCGAACATGAAGGGCATCGATCGCTATAGCCGCTTCGTTGATGCTCTTCTTGAAGCGGGCATCCGCCCTTGGTGCACTATGTACCACTGGGATCTCCCGCAGGCACTCGAGGATCGGGGCGGCTGGCCAAACCGGGATCTGGCCAACTACTTCGCAGACTATGCCGGCATTCTCGCCAAGCATCTCGGTGATCGAATCACGGTCTGGGCGCCCTTTAACATGCCTTGGGCGATCGCCTTCATGGGCTATGCCGCGGGCGCCTTTCCGCCTTGCCGGACCAGCTTCAGCGATTTCTTGAAGGCAGCGCACACCCTGGCTCTTGCTCAAGCGGAGGCGCTGCGCTCAGTGAAGGCAGCTTCTCCCAAGGCGACGGTGGGAAGCGCGTATGAGATGGCCCCCGCATATCCCAAGACGGACTCCGACGACGATCGCGCAGCCGCTGCTCGATACCATGCCATGAACAATGTCTTCTTTCTGGAGGCGGCCATGCATGGCCGTTACCCGAAAGCTTTTGTTGGAGAGCCGCCCTATGAGCTGATGGGCTTTAAGGCAGGCGACGAAAAGCTCCTCCATGCGCCGCTCGACTGGGTGGGCTTTCACTACTACACGCGCCGCATCGTCTCCGATGCGAGCAAGGAGCGATTTCTGGGCGGAGGCAATTTCAGCGGCACTGAGATTGAGAGCAATTCACCGGGCGGCCGTGATCCTTACACGCGCTTCCGCGCCGCGATGCCCATGGAGGGCCCGCTTACCGACGCCGGTTTGGAAGTATGGCCGCGTGGCATGTACGACCTGGTCAGTCAGATTTCAAGGGAATACAACCACCCCATCATCGAAATCACCGAGAGCGGATGCGGCTATCTCGATGCTCCCGATGAAGAAGAACATGGTCGCATACCGGACGGACGCCGAATACAGTGGTACCGCGAAGTGCTCGCTGAACTGGCGCGCGCGATCGCCGATGGAGCCCGGGTTCGCGCCTTTCATGCCTGGACCCTGCTGGACAACTTCCAGTGGGCGGAGGGTTATACCGAGCGCTATGGGTTGATCTATACCGACTTTCGCAACCAGAAGCGCACGATAAAGGATTCGGGGCTTTGGTACGGTCGAGTTGCTGCCTCCAATCGGCTCAATGTGTGAGACCTGGTTCGGGTGGATCAACCGCCAGCTCTATTCCACAATCGCGAGCACGTCGCCGGCATTCACTGCCGCGCCTTGGCTCACCGAAAATTTCAGCACAATCCCCTTTTTCGGCGATTTGATTTCGTTCTGCATTTTCATGGCTTCGACCACCACCACGCCTTGCCCGGCTTCCACGGGAGAATTCTCCCCGACCAGAAACCTGACCACCTTTCCGGGCATGGGAGCCACCAGGTGCCGCGGCCCTTTATCTGCGTCGCCCCGGACCTTCCGGCTGCGCAGAGATCGGGGATCACTCACTTCGGCGGCGTAGGAATGATCGCCTACCCAGATTCGCCAGCTGGACGCGAGGCGCTCCCGCCTGATCTGCCAGGCTTTCCCTTCGATCAGGATCGAAAGTACATCAGGCTGCGCCAGCACCGCATTCATCTCGATTGCGCGCCCGTCCACCAGGCAGCGCCAGCGCCCAGCCATGAAATCCAAGGTCAGATCCAGGCGGTAGCTTTTTCCATCGATGGTGACGTCGTAGATCATCTTCGAAATTCCAAATGTAAATGGAGGACGGGCATCCCCGCCCGTCCCGGACCACGTTTCACCAGACCTCGTAATGACGGGCGAGGACTCCCGTCTCCATCTTGGTTTATTTGGTCGGGCTACATTAGTCCTTCGCTGCGGGCCGTTCTCTTCCAGCCAGACTCAGCAGCCCCGGCAGCGCTGCCAGGCACGGGTTTTGCAGCTGCGGGGTTCGAGGTCGAATCCAGCACGCTGAATACAGCCGCGGCGATTGCGGCGGTGCTTTTCCCCGCTTCGATATCCTCGCTGCCCGCCTTGGCCTCCAGCAGGCGGTCCAGATAGCCGGTATCGATTTTGCCGGACTGAAAATCCCTATCCACCAGAATCCTCCGGAACAAACCCAGGTTGGTCTTGATTCCAGCCACGAAGAATTCCGGCAGGGCCCGAGTCAGCCGGGAGATCGCCTGTTGCCGGTCCTGGGCGTAGCCGATCAGCTTGGCCAGCAGCGGATCGTAATCGATGGGCACGGTCCAGCCGGCATACACTCCGCTGTCCAGTCGGATTCCCGGCCCGGCCGGGGTCATCAGCATCTCGATCTTGCCCGGGCTGGGGAAAAAATTGTTGTCCGCATCTTCGGCGTAGATGCGGCACTCGATGGCGTGCCCCCGGATGAGAATGTCCTTCTGAGTGAACGGAAGCTTTTCTCCCGCCGCGATCCGAATCTGCAGGTTCACCAGGTCCAGTCCCGTGACCAATTCCGTCACCGGATGCTCGACTTGCAGACGCGTGTTCATCTCCAGGAAATAAAAATTCTGCTCCTGATTCACCAGATTAGGGTCCACCAGAAACTCAACCGTGCCGGCGTTGTGGTAATGGGCGGCCTGTGCGACGCATACTGCGACCTCGCCCATGCGCCGGCGCATTTCCCCATCCACCAGCGGCGAGGGCGCTTCCTCCATCACTTTCTGGTGTCGGCGCTGGATGGAACACTCGCGCTCACCCAGATAGACCGTGTTGCCGTGTTCGTCCGCCAGCACCTGCATCTCGATGTGGCGGGGGTTGAGAATGGCTTTCTCCAGGTAGACTTCGCCGTCTCCGAACGCCCTCTGCGCCTCGCTCTGTGCCGCTTCCAGGGCGGATTCCAGCTCTTGCGCCGTATGCACCAGGCGCATTCCTTTGCCGCCGCCGCCCGCTGCGGCTTTCAGCATCACGGGGTAGCCGATTTTCGCCGCCACCTCTCTGGCCTGCTGGACAGACTCCAGCCCGTGTGCTGTTCCCGGCACAAACGGAATACCCGCTTTTTCCATCTGCTGGCGGGCGCGGGTCTTTGACCCCATCTTCTCCAGGGAAGCTGCGGTCGGCCCGATGAACTTTATGCCGGCATCAGTGCAGGCCTGGGCAAACTTGGCATTTTCCGAAAGGAAGCCGTAGCCGGGATGAATCGCATCGGCGCCGCAACGTTTCGCGACTCCCAGGATCTTTTCGATATTGAGGTAAGACTCAGCCGCCGCAGCGGCGCCGATGGAGTAGGCCTCATCCGCGCTCAAGACATGCAAGGCGGCGCGATCCACGTCGGAGTAGACCGCGGCGGAGAGAATTCCCAATTCGCGGCAGGCGCGAATCACCCGCACCGCGATCTCCCCCCGGTTAGCGATGAGAATCTTCTCGAACATGATTCTTGTAGCGCCGGCATCCAGCCGGCGCTACGATTTGAGTCCTCCTAGAAATACAAAAGCCTCTTCTGCTGTAGAAGAGGCTCTTGCCGGTTAAAGAGTGTTCAGCATTCCTACTTGCTGGGCATGGTGATGCCCTGATTGCCGGGCTGTTTTTCGGCCTTGGCCTTCTTGGTTGCCATGGTCTTGTCGACCCATTCGTCGGCCGTCTTCAAATCTGCCGCGTGGGCGGCTGGATCATCGCACTGCAAGTCTCCCCGCTCGCGGTACAGCAGGTTCAGGTATGCCATGGCATCGTCGTAATCAGGCCGCAACTGCAGCGCCTTCTCCAATTCCGCAATTCCATCCTCGATGACAGCCGAGTTCTTCTGCCGCAGGTCTTCGCAGACCTTCTTGTTGGCCTTGTCCTTCATGATCCACTCGTCCGGCTTCAGACCCGCCTTGGCGCGTTCTTCCATGCGCGGTTGGTAGCTCTGGGTCCAGTCGATGACCGCCACCGAGTAGTACGGCTCCGGATCATTGGGGTCGAGGGCAATGGCCTTGCGATAGTAGGTCTTGGCGTCCTCGAATTTCTTCATCTGCAGGTAGAGGTAGGCAATGCCTTTCACGCTGTTGATGTTCTTGGGATCGCGCTCCAGCACCGCCTCGTACTGATCGATCGCATTCTGTCCCATGCGATTGTTGTCCTCCGCATCAACGCCGGGAATATATTGCTGGGCAAAAGCGGTGGCCAGGTAGAGTCGCGCGTTCAACAAGGTAGGATCAAGCGACACCGCCTGCTGAAAATGGTTGATAGCCTCTTCGTACTTGGCGTTCTTGTAGGACTGCACGCCTTTGTTGAGCTGATCGCGCGCCCTCAGCTTGCTGCAGCCCGTGGTGGCCAGCAACGCCAAACCGAGCGCTGCCATTGCCAGCATTCGTATGCTTGTTTTCATTGCGCTGTAAGTCTCCCTTGCCAGAAATCGTCAGGCCTGTGCGTGTGCCAACGGACGACCCGCACGCGAAGGCTACCGGTGTGTGCGGATGAGACAGCCGGGCGGACCCGCGTCCGCCCCGCCACGGTATACCAGAAAACTTACAGGACCTAACCGCCGGCTTCGATCTTGGCGGTAATGAGGCCCACTTTATCGACGCCCGAGGCGTGCGCGATGTCAATCACGTTGGCCACGTCGGCAAAGGGAACGGCATCGTCGCCCTTGACGAACATCACCTTTTCCGCGCGCGTCTTGAAGATGTCGGTCAACCGCGCTTGCAGGTTGTCCCACGTCGTTTCCTCCTGGTTGATCTTCAACGCGGGAGGCTGACCTGCGCCACGGTCGATCAACTGCACCACGATGGTGCGGTCCGGAGTGGTGTTCTTGGGCGCATTCGGCGGCGGCGGTTGGGGCACCAGCGCATCCAGTCCCTTGGGGGTTAACGGCGTGATCACCATGAAAATGATGATCAGCACCAGCAGCACGTCAATCAGCGGCGTGACGTTCATGTCCGCGCTCTGACCGCCGCCCGATCCCATTGCCATTCCCATAACAATTCTCCTCGAATCTCTTGCTGCGAATATCTGGGCTACACTCTTTCAGCTATTGTCCGCCGCTCGGCGCCGGTGGCGGGGCAGGCGCGGCGGTCGTCTTGCGCTGTTCGGTCAGCAAACCCAACTGGTCCACTCCGGCGGCGCGCACGTTATCCACGACCTCTACCACGGATCCAAACCGGGCCCGGGCGTCGGCCTTGACGAAGACCCGCTTGTCCACCCGATTAGCTAGGCGGTCCTTCACCTTGCCGGTCAACTGGTCGGCGGGAAGCTTGTCGGTGCCGAAGTAGACCGTCCCGTCGCGCATCACCGACACCAGCAGGGCGTCTTCCTTGTCGGCGTCGGGCATCGACTCCGGATTGTTCACCTTCGCCATGTCAACGCTTACACCGTGTTGCAACATAGGCGTGATGACCATGAAGATGATCAGCAACACCAGCATCACGTCCACCATGGGGGTCACGTTGATGTTGGAATTGACTTTTTGTCCCTCGTTCCGCTTTGCCAATGACATAAACTCACGTCTCCTGGGCAGTGGATTGCAAACCTGCCCGAGCTGAGCATGCATCTCAGCGTCTTCGGCCCTTGTACCTCATACTTTGGAGGCTGGCGCCGGGTTTCCGCCCAGCGCCAGATCAACAACTCTGAGGTTCCAACCTGCGGTTCAGGCCTAGCTGCGGCGCATTCCCCGCCGCTTCAGGAAGTAATCGATCAGTTCGCTCGACGAGTTATCCATTTCCACGTCGAAGGCTTCCACGCGTCCGGTCAGATAGTTGAACATCATCACGGCCGGGATAGCGACGAACAGACCGATTGCGGTGGTCACCAAAGCTTCCGAAATACCGCCGGCGACGGCCGCGAGACCGGTCGCCTTTTCGGATTGAATGCCTTTAAAAGCGTTGATGATGCCGACCACTGTGCCCAGCAGTCCCACGAACGGGGCGGTTGATCCAATGGTGGCCAGACCGCCCAGGCCGCGCTTCAGCTCGGCGTGGACAATGGCTTCGGTGCGCTCCAGAGCGCGCTTGGAAGCTTCAATGGTCTCGCCCGGAATCTCTCCGCTTTCCTGGTGAGCGCGGAATTCCATCAGGCCCGAGGTGACGACCTTGGCCAGGTGGCTCTTCTTGTTGCGCTCTGCGACTTTGATGGCTTCTTCGATCTTGCCATCGCGCAGCGCGCCGGCCACGGCGGGAGCAAACGCACGCGATTGTTTGCGCGCGGCACTGAAGGCCATGGCGCGATCAATCATGACTCCGATTGACCAACCCGACATGACGAACAGAATGATGACCACTGCCTTCGCTGGAATTCCCATCTGGTGCCACAGCGAAATCGGGTCCCAACCCACTGCTGCCTGCTCCTGGAAAAACCAGGCCGCCATGGTGGACATATGTGTAAATGCGAGTGCTGCTAGATTGGCTACGAACATGAGTCGCGTTCCTCCTCAGAGCTGGTCAGATTGCAAAACTATTTGATGCTGCGAAAATTGCCTTGCCCTTTGGCACACCGGAGTCTAACCCCCGGCCAGGGTAAAGTTAACCGTAATCTGCGTTTCCACTTCTACCGGCTCGCCGTTCAGAATGTACGGCTTGTACTTCCACTGCTTCACCGCCTCAATGGCGGAGGGAGCCAGCATGGGGTGGCCGCTGATCAGGCGCAGGTTCTGAATCGTGCCATCCTTGCTGATCTCAGCCTGCAGCAGCACTGCACCTTGGATGCGCGCCTGCCGCGCCAAGGGGGGATATGTGGGCTGAATTTTGCGGATCAGGAGGCCCTGGGTCACGCCTTGCGATACCCGTACCCGCTGCGGCGTAGCCACCTTGGGCACGGCAATCGGGGTCGAGTTGATAATGCCGCCGATCACGCCACCCATTTGTCCGCCCGCCGCGCCTGGGACACCGCCCACCACGCCGGCCATGGTCGAGACTGGCGGGGGAGCCTCTTCCTCCTTGATCATTTGGACCTTTTCCGGGATCTTGGTAGGGGTGCGCAGTTGCCCGTTAATGATGTCAGTCTGGATTTGCTTTACCACCTTGATCTGCTGAGCGGCGGGTGGTGGCGGGGGTGGCGGTGGGGGTGGTGGAGCCACCAGGAACGTCATCAACTGGGTTTTGGGCAGAGCTTCGGTAAACAGTAGCGGGATGAGGACCAAAATCCCGACCAGTGCGATCTGCAGACCAAACGACAGAAAGGTCGTCAGGCCGCGCTTGGTTTTCAGCCTGCCACCCGATTCAATGAGGCTATCTTCAAACATAAGGATTCTCCTGCAAGACCCTACGTATGTTTAGACACCGCCTGCTGCTGCTTTGCTCCCACCGCTTTCACCGAATACTCCACGCTTCACAAGGTCCGTCTCAAACCATTGAAACCACGCCCGATTCCGCTCCAGACTTACCTTGAAAACTCGATCTATTGCCCGCTCGCCACCCGACCCTTGCCGGGGGCCGCCTTGCTCTTGCCTGCTATGACCGCCACCGGCTTCCCCCGAGTCGACCGCCAATCCTGGTAGGCGACCAGAATGGGCGCTGCAATCGCGATCGAGGAATAGGTTCCGATCAGGATTCCTATCACCAGGGCGAATGAGAAGCCGTGCAGCACCTCTCCTCCGAACAGGTAGAGAGCCACCACTGTTAGAAAAGTCAACCCCGCGGTCAGGATCGTCCGGCTCAGCGTCTGATTAATACTCCGGTTTACGATTTCTGACAACTTCTCTCGCCGCATCAACTTCAAGTTCTCCCGGATGCGGTCAAAGATGACGATGGTGTCATTGTTCGAATAACCGATCAGGGTCAAGATGGCCGCGATTACGGTCAGCGAGATTTCCTTGTTAGCCAGGGAGAAGGCGCCTACCGTGATCAGGGTGTCGTGAAACACGGTGATCACCGCCGCCACGCCATAAATCCACTCAAAACGGAAACCCAGATACACCAGCATGCCGGCCAGCGAATATACCACCGCCCATCTGGCCTGGCTCTGCAACTGCTTTCCCACCTGCGGGCCCACGATCTCCACCTGGTAGACACCAAAATCGGAGAGAAAGAAACCGTCCTGCAGGGCCGCTACCACGGCCGGGTCCACCACACTCTTGAGTTCATCCGTCGAACTCAAGACGCCGCCCTTGGTCTTGTCGCGATAATCGACGATGGCCTTGGCCACGGCAGCATAGCGCTGGCTGGCATCCGTCCCCGCCCGCAGCGGGTCTTTCTCCAGAAGATAGTTGGCTAATGTCAAAGAGCTGCTGTTGTTCAGGTCCAGCTTGCCCGCTGGAGCATTGGTCTCCAGCGCGTTGATGATCTGAATCTTGCCCTGATCGAGTGCTTTCTCGCTGGTTTCCCGCACATCGAGATCGATCAGCACTTCGTTATTCGCAATGGCTCCGAGGCGCTGAATCTTCGCCTGCCCCAAACCTACTTTTTCGAGCGCCGCCCGAATGGCGTTGTCATTCGGCGGGTGCGAGAACTTTACGTAAACCAGCGTGCCGCCGCGAAAATCCACGCCCAGCGGGATGCCATGCCAGAACAGCATGGAGAATATGCCCGCCACGCTGAAGAGCAACGAAAAGGCGAGAAAATACCACTTCTTGCCCAGAAAGTCTATGTTTGGATTTCGAAAAAATTCCACGCTGTCGTCAAACCCCTTCCAGGACTGTGTGGGCCCGGGTCTTCGACCCGGCCAGGCCGGGCAGAGCCCGGCAAAATCCAGCTAAATACTCAACGCCTCGCCGCGCTGTTTGCGGCTCAGAATCCAGTCAAAAATCATGCGCGAGACAAACACCGCCGTGAACAGGTTGGCCAGCAGGCCAAAGGTCAAGGTGACCGCGAATCCCTTGACCGGGCCAGTGCCAAACATGAACAGGATGGCGGCTGAAACGATGGTGGTGACGTGAGTATCGACGATCGTGATCCAGGCATGCGCAAAGCCCTGTTCCACTGCCGAGGGCGGGGTCTTTCCGTTCCGCAGCTCCTCCCGGATGCGCTCAAAGATCAGCACATTCGAATCCACACCCATACCCACCGTCAGGATGACGCCGGCAATTCCCGGCAGGGTCAGCGTGGCCCCGAAGTATCCCATGAAACCCAGCAGAATGATCAGGTTCAGAATCAGGGCCAAGTCGGCGTTAATGCCCGCGCCGCGATAGTACACCAGCATAAAGAGCAGCACGGCCAGCATGCCGATGACCGCGGCCCGGACTCCTGCCCGGATCGAATCCGATCCCAGCGACGGACCCACCGTGCGCTCTTCCAGATACTTGATTCCGGCCGGCAACGCGCCCGAATTCAGCACCAGGGCCAGATCCTTGGCGTTTTGCTCGGTCATTCCGCCACCGCTGATCCGTCCCTGATCACGGATCTGCTCGTTGATGGTGGCCACCTCCCGTACCCGGTTGTCCAGCACCACCGCCAGCTTGTCGCCGACGTGCGAACCGGTGAAAGCGGCAAACTTTCTTCCACCTTCATTGGTCAGAACGAAACCCACGTCGGGCGAATTGGTATTGCTGTCGCGCCCCACCGTGGCTCCCCCCGAGCGCAAGTCCGCCCCGGCCACCGCTGAACTCCGAGTCACCAGGTAATACTGCTCGCCGGTATCTTCCCCGGTCCGGGCACCGATGCTGCTTCCTCGCAGCAGCATCGAATCCGGAGGCAGCACGCCGTTATGTTGCTGCAAAGCGTCCTGCTCGCTGGAATAGGGTCCGCCCAGCACTTGCTTGATTTCGAGCATGGCGGTGGACTGCATGATCTCTTTCACCCGGCCCGGATCATCCACCCCAGGGAGTTGCACCAGAATCTGATACTGACCCAGACCGTGCTCCTGAATGACCGGTTCGGTCACACCCAACTGGTCAATACGATTGCGGATGGTCTCGATGGCCAGGGTTACAGCGCGGTTCTTCAGCTCGGCCAGGGCCTGCGGCTTCATGGTAAAAGTCCATGTGTTTTCCGCGCCCGAGTTAAGGTCATATTCTGGCAGCCGTTCGCTCACCACCGAGCGCAGATCCGAAGTGGCCTCCGGCGGCACGCCTTTGAGCACGATCTGGTCAGGATGGCCTACGGGATCGGGCTTGCTGATCTCGGTGTAGTTGATCTTGTGCGTGCGCAGGTCTTCCTTGACCCGCTCCACCGCGCGGTCTGAGTCGCCGTTTACCGCATCATTGACCTGTACTTGCAGAATCAGGTGGGTGCCGCCCTTGAGATCGAGCCCCAGATGAATGCGTTCCGTCATTGACGCCAGCAGCCCGCTGCCCGAGAAATCCTTCGGAATTCCGAAGATGCCAAACAGAAAGAGCACCAGGATGCCAACGCTGAGTCCGAGTTTCCAACCAAGAGTCTTGTTCATGGCCTGACGATTTCTTTGTATGCGCCTTCTTTTGTAGCGCCGGCATCCCTTCGACTGCGCTCAGGGCAAGCCTGCCGGCTGTCCCGAGGGCGTCTCGCCCTCGGCAGCTCGGCGCGGGAGGCACCCACACAGCCGCCGGGACGGCGGCGCTACTTATGCCGCTTTATTGTTCTTGTCCTCCGGGGCCACCACCGACGCCACCGACGCCCGGGTCACTTCGATGCGTAAATTGTCCGGCGGGACACGCAGGTGAATGTAGTCATCCCGCAACGCGATAACCGTCCCGCGCAGCCCCCCGCTGGTGACGACCTTGTCTCCCGTCTTCAGATCGTTCAGCATCTGCTGCCACTTCTTCTGGCGGCGCTGCTGGGGCATGATCAGGAGAAAATAAAAGATGGCGAAGATGAAGATCAGCGGAGCAAATCCCAGCCAGCCCCCCGACCCGATGGTTTGTAGTGCCAGCAAGTTCAGGATGCTCATGAAGCCACTCGCTTCCACCCCAATAGATCAGG
Organism: Terriglobia bacterium; assembly: GCA_963758435.1. Taxonomy (GTDB): domain Bacteria; phylum Acidobacteriota; class Terriglobia; order Terriglobales; family Acidobacteriaceae; genus JAIQFF01. The sequence goes on from CAVWVN010000008.1 coordinate 208,593, forward strand.
ACTTCGCCCCTCGGCGCGTCCTGGCCCTGTGCATTTTACCGCAGGATTTCTCACTTCTTCAGGCCGGAGTTTCTTTTTACTTCAGGCATGCACTGGAGATGCCGAACCTATGGTTTTACTCCCGGTCGCTCCCCAGCAAGAAGTTGGGCCCTGTTCCCAAGCGCAATAGAATGACGCACTGACCGCATGGTGTCAAGGTAGAAGCTGAGGTTGTGGATAGTATTCAGGACTTGGGCCAAAACCTCGTTGGCGGCATAAAGATGCCGTAGGTAGGCGCGGGAGTAGCGGCGGCACACCCGGCAACCGCAATCGGGGTCCAGCGGCCCCTGATCCAAGGCGAATCTGGCCTGTTTGATGGAGATCCTGCCCTGGGAAGTAAACAACAATCCATGACGCGCCGCCCGGGTGGGCAGAACGCAGTCCATCATGTCGACTCCCAAATTGGCATATTCTACGATCTCCTCCGGCGTCCCCACGCCCATCAGGTAGCGGGGTTTATCCGTGGGAAGATGCTCGAGCGCAGCTTCGACGATTTCGCGGGTGAGGGCGCGGGGCTCACCCACGCTGAGGCCCCCGATGGCGTATCCGGGAAAGCCAATCTCGATGGTGCGCTCGGCCGATTCCTTTCGCAGTGCAGCATCCATCCCGCCCTGCACGATACCGAAGAGTGATTGCGTCGCCTCAACCCGCGTAGGCCCGAACGGAAATTGCGTAGGCCCGGACGCCCTCGTCCGGGCGGGCGAGCGCAAGCTCGCCGAGGTTGGTGGATCCCAGCCTGCCGAGGTTGACGAAGCCAGGTTCTCCGACGCCGCCGAGTCTAAAGCTGCCGAGCTGCGCTCGGCTGGGCGGACGAGGGCGTCCGCCCCTACGTGGTCATCGCTCCACGGAACTTCGTGCTTGTGCTCTTCAAAATATTTCTTGCTGCGCGCCGCCCAGCGCAGCGTCAATTCCATCGACTGCCGCGCCCGCTCCCCATCCGCCGGGTACTCGGTGCATTCGTCAAACGCCATGATGATGTCCGCGCCCAGTCCGATTTGCGCCTCCATGGCGCTTTCCGGGCTGAAGAAGTGCGGCGAGCCGTCGAGATGCGAGCGAAAGGTCACTCCTTCTTCGTTCACCTTGCGCAGTTCGTTCAGGCTGAAAACCTGGAAACCGCCCGAGTCCGTAAGAATGGATCGTGGCCAGGCCATGAAATGATGCAGTCCGCCTAGCTTCCGCACCTGTTCCGCTCCCGGGCGCAAATAGAGATGGTAGGTATTGCCCAGAAGGATTTGCACGCCGAGCTCTTCCAGGATGTCCTGCGAAACCCCTTTGACCGAAGCCACAGTCCCTACCGGCATGAACACCGGCGTTTCGATGACTCCATGCGGCGTGGACAGCCGCCCGGCCCGGGCAGGACCGGAAATTGCATCGATCTGAAACGAAATAGACACAGGTGGGATTGTAGCAATCGGCGGGAGTTGACCCTTTTCCGGACCGCTTCACCCCACGCGGGCGAGGGCGCCCGCGCCACACATTCGGGGTCTAGCTCGCGGTCAACAGAATCGGTTCGCCCTGGGTGATCACCAGGGTGTGCTCGAAATGTGCCGACGCTCTGCGGTCGGCGGTGCGCACCGTCCAGCCGTCGCCGGCGACAAAGGCGCGCCCTGAGCCGGCCGCAATGATCGGCTCGACCGTAATCACCAGGCCTTCAGTCAGGATCTGGCTGGCCTCAGGGTCGGCGTAGTTGGGGACTCGCGGTTCTTCGTGAATGGTGCGGCCAATACCGTGTCCGCCCAAATCGCGAATCACGGAGAAGCCGCTGCGGCGCACTTCACGTTCTACGACTCGACCAATCTCGAACACGCGGAATCCGGCGCGGGCCACCAGCATGGCTTTGGTAAAAGCACGCTCCGCGCAAGCCATCAGGCGGCGCTTTTCTTCGGAGACTTCGCCGACTGCCACGGTCTCGGCAGCGTCGGCCATGAATCCATCTTTTTCAATGGTGACGTCGAGCTTCACCAAATCTCCAGCTTCGACTACGCGATCTCCGGGAATGCCATGCACCGCTTCCTCGTTCAGGCTGATGCAATTCACGCCGGGAAACTTGTACACCAGTTGCGGAGCCGATTGCGCGCCGTGCTCCCGCATGACCGCTGCGCCGACTGCATCCAGTTCCGCGGTCGTGATGCCGGGCCGCACTGCACGCTTCATGGCTTCCAGCATGCGGCGCACGATGGCTCCCGCGGCACGCATGCCGGCAAGGTCGTCTGGTCCGGTGATGGACATGTCTTCAGCCTATCGCATAGGGGGTGAAATAGAGCAAGAGATTCTTAACCGCTGAACACGCGCGTGTGTGGGTCGGACATGAGTGTCCGACCCACACATCTCCTTACGAGCCGGTGATTTTCAGGCGAAGTTCTTCGGGCAGACGATCACGGATTTCTGCGGGCAGGCGGTCGTGCACGCGGCGTGCTCCCAGCTTGGCAGCATCGACTACCGCCATGGGCGCGGGCGTAGCTACGGCAACACCCAGCCAGATCAAAGCGGAAAGCGCAAAGCCCACCAGCGCTGCCAACTCCAGCCAGAAAGCGTGCCGAGGGTTGAGATGAAGGATCACACCAAACGCCATCAGGAAAACCACGCCGGAAAGCGATGCCAGACCGATCAGGGCGAGGTCAATATTGCGGTGAAGACGCTGGCGGTAGCGGCAGTGGGCACAGCCGTCAAAGTGGTCTTCGTAGTCTTCACGCATCTCCGGCGCCAGGCCAGAGATGTCGTAACGCCAGCCCGCCAGAATTTTCCCAACAATAGGATCAACGCACTCGCTCATACGAGACTACAGCTGGATCGCTTCCATCGGCTGCGATTGTTGTGCCAGCATCACCCGGTTGTGCAGCAATGTCCGGCGTCGCCCCAGGGCCTTCTCCGCTGTCACTCGTGCAAGCTCAGGATGGTTGTTGAGCTCAGATAGATGCGCCAGCACTATGTATGATGCGTTTCCATCATATTCGGTGCATAAGAATTTCGCGAGTTTGTCATTCGACAGGTGCCCGGTCGGACTTCCGACCCGCTGCTTGACCGACCAGGGGTAGGGCCCGCCCCGCAACATCTCCAGATCGTGGTTGGATTCAATGACCAGTACATCGCAACCGCGCAGTTGATCGCACACATTGGGCGGCATGTAGCCCAGGTCAGTTGCGATTCCAACCTTGATGCCGTCGCTGCGCAAGGTCACTCCCACGGGATCGGCGGCATCGTGCGGGATCGTGAACGGAGTGATCGAAATGTCGCCCACCTGGAAGCCGCGGCCGGCGGAAAAAATCTCCAGGCGCGCCAGTGGCGGCAGTTCACCCGCCTCATCGCACAGCGACCTCGCCCACGCCTGGTGAGTCGCGCCGGTCATGAATACCGGCACCTGGAGTTTTCTCGCCAGCACCGCCAGTCCGTAAACGTGATCGGAGTGTTCGTGAGTAATCAAGATGGCGGAAAGAGTTCGCGGATCATCACCCAAAGCGCGCATGCGCTTGACCGTTTCGCGGCAGGAAATTCCCGCGTCCACCAGAATTCTGGTGCGCGAACTGGAAACGATGGTGCTGTTTCCCCGGCTGCCGCTGGCCAGCACAGAAACCGAAACTCCCATCTTCGAAGAATACTCGCGCGCCCTGTGGAAACGCGAGTAACTAATGGGATGAGGCAACGGCGGCGTCAGTCGTCGGTCGTCAGTCTTCAGCACACAAGCGCGCTGTGATCCTGAGCGGAGTCGAAGGACCCCTAGCAGCTCAATCGCGGCTTGCAGTGAAACAGGCTTGCCTTTCATTCCCATACTCTCGAGCCGCATCGCTCCACGAACTATCGCTCCATGGCGATGACTCGTGGGAACTGAAAGCTGATGGCTGAGAGGGGAAAGCCGCGCACGCGCACCCTACTTATCAGACAATGCCGCCAATCCTCTCCTCGCGGTGGCGCCGCCATACGCGCCTGCAATTCCAGTCAGGAAGCCCAGAAACGATTCATAGATCTGGGCGCGGTAAGGTTTTTCGGTCAACCACGCAAAAGCAGCAAACTGGACGAGCGGCACAAAGACGGCCACGGTCAATGTCCATCGCCAAGGCCGCTGTGGACGAAGCGCGCCCAGCAGCATGGTTGCCATGAGCACGAAGAGCGCGGTCAGCAGCAGATCGCCAACCTTGGCATCGAGCAATCCAGCGCACACGCCGAGTACGGCGCCGAGAAGATAGATGCCGCGATCGCTTTTTTCCGCCATGTGAGCTTGCCGAGCCTGTGTGGGTCGGACACTCCTGTCCGAGGCTTTTGACTTTTACCGGTGGAAAGGGAAAATCAAAAGCGTCGGACAAGAGTGGCCGACTCACACCAAACGCCCTAATACTTGTAGAAGCCTCTGCCGCTCTTCTTCCCCAGCCAGCCCGCGTCCACCATCTTGATCAACAGCGGACAGGGGCGGTATTTGGGATCGCCGAGGCCGTCGTGCAGCACGCGCATGATGTCGAGACAGACGTCGAGTCCAATGAAATCCGCCAGGGTCAACGGGCCCATGGGATGCGCCATGCCCAGCTTGAACACTTCATCCACCGCTTCCGCGGTAGCTACGCCTTCCATCACCGCGTACATGGCTTCATTCAGCAACGGCATGAGCACGCGGTTCGAAACAAAGCCCGGCGCGTCGTTTACTTCGATGGGGGTCTTGTCGAGCTGTAAGGCCAGATCGCGCACTGTGGCAAAAGTTTCCTGCGACGTGGCCAGTCCGCGAATCACTTCCGCCAGTTTCATCACCGGCACAGGATTGAAAAAATGCATTCCGATAATTTTTGCCGGACGCCGGGTCACGGCCGCCAGCCGGGTGATTGAAATGGAGGAAGTATTCGAAGCCAGAATTATTTCAGGACGGCAAGTCTGGTCCAGGTCACGGAAAATTTCCGCCTTGATTTCAAATTTTTCCGTGGCCGCTTCGATCACGAAGTCACAGGCCGCAAGTTCAGCGCGGCCGAGCACGGGCACAATCCGCTTCAGCGCCGCGGCTTTGTCTGCAGCGGTGATTTTGCCCTTGGCCAGCTCGCGATCAAGGTTCTTGCCGATGGTTTCGAGGCCGCGATCCAGGAATTTCTGCTCCACATCGCACAGGGTCACGCGGTATCCGCTGCGCGCGAAAACGTGGGCTATGCCGTTGCCCATGGTGCCGGCGCCGATCACTCCCACCCGCTCAATTGGCATAAATGATCGCCTCTCCTTCGCCCTGAACCGTGCTCAGTCTATCACTGGCAAGTGATTGCAGCACTTAGATTTAAGGTTCGCTTAAGCTTCGAAAAAATATGCTCCACGGTACAGCTGATTTGATTTGCGTCGGCATCCGAACTCTTAGCAAACCGGTCCCAGGAGTCGTTGCGAGGGCAGGCGTGATTGCAGTCAAGCCCTGCGAACGATGGTGCCGGGTGGGAGGAATTATGCGCAGCATGAGAATGGCAGCCCTGGCGGTCGCAATGACCTTGATGTTCAGCGGCCTCGCGTCGGCCCGCGACCATGATCAGTATAAAGACAAACACGATCACTGGGACAAGCATCACGACCGCGATCGTCATCAAGATCGCGATCACGACCGTTACCGGGATCATAACAACTGGGGCAACTCGCATCAGGACCGCGACCATGATCGCGACCACGACCGATGGGAACGTGAACATCATCGTGACAGCGGCTACTACGGCGGCGGCCAGATTTATAACCGCTATCCGCGCGGCTATCCCGGCGGCGGATACGGTTACCCTAGCGGCGGATACGGTTACCCGGGCGGGGGCTACGGCCGCGGCGGAAATGGCGGCTACAACTTCGGCTATCAGGACGGCAGCTACATGGCCCGCAGGGACATGGCGCAGAACAAGCCGTTCAATGCTAATCCGCGCAATGAATACGGAAATCGGACCCACGGCTACAGCAGTTCGTTCGGCGACAAGAATTACTACCGTTCGCAATACAGCAGCGGTTACGCGGCGGGGTATCAGTCGAACTATCGCGGGGGCCGAGGCTGGGGATACTAGGGGCAGCAGTTAGCTAACAGCAGCAAAGGCCGCCAGAGGATGGCGGCCTTTTTTCGTTCCTATGAAATCTTCTTTCGTCAGCATTAACGGCTCCCTCCGCAAAATGCCAATTGCTAAATGCCAGGCGCCAAGTGCCAACGGCTGCCCCTCACTGCCGGTCCAGACTCTCGTCGATCGTGACCTTGCCGCCCTTCTCCACGTCGATCACGCGATGAATCGACTTGAATCCCGACATGGTGACATCAATTACGTAGGTGCCGGGGTTGAGATAGAAGTCCACGGGAGACGGTTTGTCCACAATACGATTGTTGACCGCGACCTGGGCGCCTTTGGGCTGGGTCTTGATGTTTACCGCGCCCATGCCGGCCGTGTCCCCGCCGCCGAACAGCTTCTTGAATCGTCCACCGATCTTGATCTCATCGGTCGAGCCCAGAGGTTTAAGCGTGGGTGCAAAATGGAACACCGTGCCAGCCTGCAGGTTGGCGCTGGAGGTTTGCTCGAGGTATCCCTGCTTCCTGACCAGGACGGTGTGCGCGCCCGGCTTGTCCACGGAGATCTGTGCCGGAGTTATCCGCCCGGTATCTTTGCCATCGATGAAAATCTGCGCCCCCGCGGGCTGGCTGCTGATCGCAATCGCGGCCGTAATCTGCGCCAGCTGGATCACCAGAAATAATTTGCTGCCGGAAGCTACGTCGATGGTGCGGCTCTCGGGTGCGTATCCCGCGCGGGCAACGGTCACACTATGCTGCCCAGGAGACAAGCCGGCCAGGTTGAAAGGAGTGACCCAGCTGGGATCGTTCCGGCCGTCAATGCGAACCTCCGCCCCTTCCGGAGTTGAATTGATGTTCAATTGACCAGGAACAACGGTCGCGGAAGCCGTGGGCTGGGCCTTGGCTCTCTTCTTGTACTTGCTGTATCTGGGCACGACCGAAACCGCGGGCGCTTCCTGGCCCACTGTAACCTGTTCCGGCTGGGCCGGTGTAGCGGCCGTTACCGGCGGCTGAGCCGGGTTCCACGCGGGCTTTGCGGCTGCCGCGGGTGCGGTCGCTGCCGGCGCTGCCGCTGCCGGCGCTGCCGCGGAACCCTCGTCCTCGGAGTTTTCGGAATGAATGCGGAGGGCGATGAGGCCCACCACCAGTAGAATGACGACCACCGCGCCCGCGATCGAATAGAGAAAGAGCTTGGGCGGAGTCTTCTTGATTTCCTTTACTGCCTTGCGCGCCACTTCCCGCGGCTGCACCTTGGGTTTTTCCGGCTGCACCCGATGCGACGACACTACCGGCTCCGGTTCGGCCTCGGCCGCAACCGGGGGCGGAGGCGGTGGGGTGTAGATTTCCTTCAGCGGCGGCAGTTCGGTCATCTCGGAAAAGCTGGGGCCGCGCGCGGCGCCTTTGGCTTCTTCCGCCATCGCCGGATCAACCTGAAACGCGGGTGTCTCGGACGCCGGCTCAACCGTCTCCGCCACGGCGCTGGCGCGTTCCTGGAAAGTACTTTGCCCCGACACCTTCGCTGGGCCTGAGGCGCCTTTCGTTGCCTTCGCCGGCGGGGCAGTGGAACTGGCGCCCGCGCTTTCCCATCCCGCAGCCGCGGCGGCTGCTTTTGCCGAAACCGCCGGCGCCACATCCGGCTTGGCTGCGCGGGCTGGTTTGGAGGCGGTGGAAGAAGGCCGCTCCTTAGTGGCGACGGGTTGGGATTCCTCCGGGACCGGAGCCGCTGCTTTTTGCGGCGATGCGTTCAATCCCTGGGCGGGCTGCGCCGGCTTCTTGGCGGCCGCTTTGGTCGTGTTTTCCTTGCAGCGCTCCAGATCGTTGACCAGTTCCTGCCCACTCTGATAACGGTCTTCCGCCGCTTTGGACAGCGCCTTCATGATGACTTGGCTCAGCACGGGATGAATCTTGCGGTTGACCTCGATCGGGGCTGGGGGCATGTTTTCGACAATACCCTGCCGCACCTGGTCCGCGTCGTCTCCGGGAAAGGCTTTGGTCTCGGTCGCCATCTCGTAAAGGATCGCGCCCAGGCTGAAGATGTTGGAGCGGCCATCCACCGGATCGCCCCGCAACTGCTCGGGCGAAACGTAGTGCAGAACTTCAGGCGCCTTGCCTGAGGCCTGACAGGTAAACGCCCCCATGCAGGAAACGCCGAAGCTCAGCACTTTGACTGTGCCGTCCCACGTGACCATGATCTTGGCCGGCTCCAGACTGTAGTGCACGACGTTGTGCGAGTGCGCGTGGTCCAGCCCCTGGCAGGTTTGGCGCACGATGTCCTGCAGGTCCCAGATGGAAAAACCTTCTTTGCGGGACAACATGGTTCCGATGCTGTTGCCCTGCACGTACTCCATGGCGGCGCAGCACTGGGTGTCCACTTGTTCGACGCCGATAAGCTGCGCGATGTTGTGACTGCTGAGCGGCGAAGTGCCGGCGGCTTCCTGCAATATGTACTGCATCAGCGTGTCGGCCTGTTCGGCCAGCATGTTCAGTTGGATGGTCTTCAGGGCGATCGTCTGCCCGCTCTCCGGATCGGCGGCCTTGTACACCGCGCCAATCTCGGAGTGGGTAATTTCGCTGAGTATCTCGAAACGTCCGATCTTGTTGGCCATTGCTCCCTGAGCCCCGTTAGATCAATGAACCGGCAGTCTTTTGGCAAGACGCCAGAGGTCGTCCTTGGGGGAAAGGTGCGACTAGAATATCGCGGCTCAATCCGGGATGGGAGTTACGAAGGTACCCGAAAATGAATGGAACATCCATGTGGTACCGCCCAAAAACTCTGCCGTAAACGCGGCAGATTTGGCTTACCAGAAAACAAAAAAGGGCGGACCCGAAAGTCCGCCCTGCGGTCAGGCCCAAACTTCTAGGGCCCCAGATACAGCACGTGTACATAGGTCCCTAAACGCGTGTTGTAAGCCAGGTACCAGCCATCGTGATCCGGATCCGAATAGATCACGATGTCATCGCTGTCCCACAGCCAGTCGTTGCAAATGTCATAGTCGTGGGGCGCGGCCTGAAAAAAGAACCCGCCAACATCGAAGCGCTCACGATTACCTCCGTGCAGCCGCCAAATGTGCTGCGCGCCGATCGCTCCCGTGAATCGTCCATGCTGCCAGGGATGATCGAGATGATAGTGTGGATCGTTTTTGCCGGTGTCGTGTCCCACCCAGCGATCGTTTTCGGCGTGAACATGCGGACCCTGCGGATGCCCGGGCTGGTCCTGGTAATTCCGCCGCTGCTCGCCCGGCGGCGGTGATTTTCTTGGCGGAGTCTTTGCGGGAGTCCGCGCCGGAGGCGGCCCATGCTGCGGAATGTGCCCGCCGCCAACTCCCTGCTCGTGTCCCCCGGCATGCTGCATGGCCGGATGCTGTTCCGGTTGACTACCAGGCTTCTCACCATGTTCCTGGGCAGACATTTCCAGGGTAAAACTTATTAGCACCACAACCAGCAAGATATGTAAACACACCCATAATTGTGAAACGACGTTCTTCACACATCCTCCTTTCGCCCCAATGCAGATTACTCTTCTTTCCGCATATGTAACGACGTTTCACCGCTGCCACTTGCCAGACACTGCCTCTCGGCTGTGTTCTGGCCGTTAAAGGGCGCGGATCGCGTAATTGACATTGCTGCAGCGACCGAGTACCGTTGGGCCGCTTCTGAACACTTCCCACTAGATTCCCACTAGAAAGAGGAGATCAACATGCGAAAGCAGCTCGCGCTTTATGTCGTAGGGGTGTGCTTCTGTCTCGCCCCCATGCTCTTGGCCCAGGATGCGGTGAAGACTGATCCCAAGCACTACACGGTAGTAAGTGAAAACGACCAGGTAAGGATTCTGAAGGTGCATTACGGCCCGCACGAGAAGTCGGTGATGCACAGCCATCCAGCGACTGTGGCCGTGTTCCTCACCAACGCCAAGGGGCAGTTCAGCTTTCCCGACGGCAAAACACAAGCTTTTAACGTAAAAGCAGGAGACTCGCAATATGACGCGGCCACCACTCACCTGCCCGAGAACACGGGCGACAAAGGGATGGATGTGATCGTCATCGAACTGAAAAAGTAGGCCAGATAATTGGCACGGAAGCAGCAGAGAGAGCTGCGATTGCCGCAGGCGAGTCCACGGTCCCAGGGAACAAACGCAAGAGTTCCGGGCCAGCGGGTTTGGGAAGGGCACGATCTTGGTCGTGCCCACCCAGCGTTAGCGGCGCGCTTTTAACGCCTGGGTTGGGGTTTGAGCTGGCACCGATGTTTTCTGCCTAAGGCTGTTGAGAATTTTCCTGTTCTCCTTCGTATGGAATTTCTCGAAGACACGCCTACTCGGCTGGAGGCTCGACGATGGTCAACTCCAACGTCTTGTGATCACGTTCGGATAGGGTTACGGTTTGCGGTTCGGAGCGAAGAGTTTTTCCCGGTGCCGCCGAATACCGCGCGCGCAGTCGATACGTGCCCGGTGCGAGTCCAGTCACAGCGAAATGGCCCCTCTGGTCTGTCTTCTCGCTACGCGAACGAGATCGATTGTAGGGCGTTTCGGGCTCGGGAGCGATCCAGATGCGCGCCCCCATGAGCGCTCCATCGTGGCCGCTGACAGAACCTTCCAGTTCTGCGCTCGCTGAACTCACAACCACGTCGAGCCTGCCACCCGCACTGCCCGATTCGAGTTGCAATCCCTTTTCGAGGATATCCTCGGCGCCCAGCCGCACTGACTTGACGTACCAGTTTTTCTCCAACCCCCAGACCGTGAGGGCATAGTCCCCATCATTGACCGCCCTGATTTCGAAAGTTCCGTCCTTCTTTACCTCACCGTGTCCACCGAATGAATCACCATCGATGCCCGACAAGCTAATGCGAACCTGATCCAGGGCGGGTGAGCCCGCTCCGGCCACTGTGATCCGGCCCTGAAGGTTGGTTCCGCCGCCCAGCAAGATCGTAAGAGAATCGATGTTCTCGCCACTCACTTCGATCTTTTGCTGTCCCCGAGGCTCATAAACGTTGTCACCTTCCTCCCTGGTGTAGGCGGAGATCAGATAACTTCCGGGAGGTACGCCCTTAAACCTGAAGGCGCCTGTCTCATCGGTCGCATCCTGCCGGTCGGAACCAGAGATGTCCGCACCGCGCTGCATAAGACTCACCCATACACCCTTAGTAGGACCGTTCCGGCCGATCACGTGTCCGCCAATTTCAGCGGTTTTGGTCCGTTGCATAAGCACGTCGGCCTGCATTTCGTCGCCGGCTTTTACAGAAGCCACCTGGGCCTGACTGGATTGCGTTACTCCAGGGTAGTACGCTGGCGCATATTCGCTGCCCTCAAGCTGCTGCACCCAAAAGCTCTCGTCTACCCGGATGTTGTTATCGGGATCAAAGGAGTTCTCCGCTCTTATGTAGTAGTCGCCAGGCTTCAGTCCGAAAATGCGATACTGGCCGCGATCGTCGGTCTGGACCGAGGCCACCGGCCACAATTCGGGCCTCACGGCGGGCTGCTGGGGATTCATCGCGCCCTGGTCTTCTATCTCATCCTCGCTGGGCGCGCGCAGAGCCATCACCTGGGCGTGAACTACCCCTTCACCTTCATCATTTATCACGCGCCCCGTGATGACTCCGGAGGCGATCATGCGGAACAGAACGTCGCTGACCTTTTCTCCGGACGTCAGCGACAACAATGCTCCATCATCGCTTCCCCTGGCCTGGTATGGCTGGTTCACGAAGCCCGGTCGAGTGGCGACAAACCGGTAGCGGCCGGGAGGAACATCCTTGAGAAGGAAATGCCCGTCGCTGTCGGTAGTGGATGCAAACATCTGTCGCTTAGTGGACTCCGAACGCTCCAGAAGCAGGAAGACCCGGGCCGATTTCAACGGGCTGCCTTCCGCGGCGGTTATCACCCGGCCGCTCACCATACAAGTAGGAGGGGGCACTCGGGGCTTCGCAGCCGACGGAGAAATCTGTGCCAGCAGGCTCGCGCTTACGATCATCACGGCGGGTGCGGATAAGAACGCCGCATTCGTACCTCATGGTCTCCGGAAAATACGTCCTCGAGAAAAAGGATTCTCCCGGGGCCAGGAACAAAATCATACGCCTCCTCGGATCGAGTGATACGTTTCGTGTCTGTGGGTCGGACACTCTTGTCCGACGCCTTTGATCTTCCTTCCTCGTTCACGATGCCGCTCGCCGCCGGCTTCCCTACCATCCGTTCCTGCCCTGGCCCGCGTAGGGCAGGTGGCCTCACATGCCCAGCCGGACGAAGTCCGGCAACCGACGATCGCTGATGCGGAGAACGGCCGCTGGTAACAGTTACTCCGTAAACCTCTCAGCGTTACCGTGGCACGCCGAATTCTGCCGGATTGCCGGGTGCGATTCATTGTCCATTTCCAATCCCACACAGGCAGATGAAAGAGAAAGCGCTGCCTGGTGCGCAATTTCCTGCGCACTCGCCGGAACGCATTTCGTCGATGTCCCGTATTTGTTGCACTTAACTTGGAACGGAGGTTGCAATCAATAAGCTGACGATATGCGACCGATCATCACGTCTCTGGTGCTGTTGCTGGCAGGTAGTTTGTCGGCGCAAAACTTCAATGCGCCCAGCTCCAGTCCGAACCCCGCTCCCCGGCAGTCGGAGCAGGTATTCAGCAAGAAGATATTTTGGACTGAGGTCGGCGCCTACACCCTTTCCAATGTTTTGGATGGCTATACCACCGTCGCCCATCCGGCAGGCTACGAAGAAGCCGGATTCCCCCGGGGAAGCGCATTCCTGCTGGGCCAGCATCCTTCCGCCGCCCGCTATGTCGCGACCATGGGCGCCATGCAGGTGGCATCTTCCTTCGCCGCCTACCGCCTGGAACACAGCCAGAAGCGATTCCTGAGGCTCATCGGCCACGGCCTGATGATTCAGGGTATTTACTCTCATACCGACGGATATATCGGAAACCTTTTGGTGCTAGGCCAAGGCTCCAGCCTGCCCCAAGCCAAGTCAGCTCTCCGACAATGCCCCTGAAACCGCGTTAACACCATCCACTGCGTGCGCGGCCAGACACTCTCGTGTGGGTCGGACACTCCTGTCCGACGCTTTTGAACTTGGTCTTGATTTTGGTCTAGAACTTGGTTTTGATCCTGGTTCTGAACTTGCTTTTGATTCTGGTCTTGATCCTGGTCGGGGTGGGTTAATCAGCCTGGTAGCCTGCACATCAAAGTCAACTGCAACTTCAAAAGCGACACCAGGGGTTACGGTGGCATGTGCCGAAATGCCGGCGTACAGGCAGAACACCAATATCAGAATCAGCCTCCGACAGGCTGTCCTCCTCCGGTTGGCCAGCCTCCCGGTTCGCTCCATGGACGGGCACGAAGGTGAGAACAGCCCCTTGCTTTCATAACTCTGCTCCGTAAAACCGGTTCTTGCGCTTTGCTGCTTCATTCCAATGGGTCCTGTGAATCTCGATTTCTGTCGCCAGATTCAGAGAGCATGAATGCATTTGCTTGGCCACAAAAACGCACACTGCAGCGGGCTGACTGGCACCGGGCTCGGCCTCCTCGTACGCTGGGGATTCGTTCAGCCCGTTCCGCTACGCCGGGGCGGGGTACTGTAAAGACTCACTCAGGTTCGCGCCAGTTACAATCTGCGCCGAGAGACCGTGCCAAGGAATTAAGATCGGGTCACGGGGCGACACGGTCGTTCCCGCGCTCCTTGTCCATGGCCAACGTCATCCCCCAGACTGGATAAGATCAGGGGAGCGAAATGCAGCCTTAGAGCACTGGAATGAGTACGGCAGATGCAGTTCTGGAAATGCTCCGCGCCCAGGTGACGGATATCGTCATGGGAACGATCTTTTTGTCCATCGGAGCAACCGCTTGTGCGATTGCAGCGATCCGCTGGCGCAGCGGTGTGCGCATCCTCGTATGGTGGGGAATCTTTAGCGGGATGTACGGCCTCCAAACCCTGGACCAGGCGCCTGCCGTTTTGGCGGTTCTGCCGCACGCGCTGAGATCTGCTGCGCCCTACGCGAGTACAGCGGTCAGGTACCTCCTGTTGGTTTCCGCCTGGTTCGCCTGGCGGGAGCTGACTGTGGGTCGACTCAGATTTCTGATTCAGCTCGAAATCCTCCTGGGGCTGGCGATTGCTGGGATCGGTATTGGCGTGTTCGTCCTCGGTGGCCCAGACGACAAGTGGATGCCCTATAACAACCTGCTTGCAGTCGTTGCTATGCTCGTCCTATTAGTTTTCGTGCTGGTTCCAAAGTTCTCTAAGTCCCTCGTTACATCCAATCACCGCATTCTCACCGCCGCTACGCTGATCTTTGCCCTGGAGGTGCTGTATACCAACCTGACGAATGTGTTGCACTACCGCACGCTGCCTTTGGTTAACTCGTTGGGCTTTGCCGCCCTCCTGTTTGCTCTGGGGTACGTGGCTTTGGAGATGCTGTTTAGGAACGAGCACCGTCTGCTTTCAATCGAGACCGAACTGGAGACGGCCCGGCAGACCCAGTCTTCCATTCTTCCGGCGGGAGTTCCCGAGCTTGAGAATCTCCGAATTGCTGTTTACCACCCCATGAACTCCGTCGCAGGCGATTTCTACCAATTCGTCCGATCCGACAACAACCATCTGGGCATCCTTGTGGCAGACGTCTCTGGACATGGCATCCCAGCCGCGCTCATTTCTTCCATGATCAAGGTTGCCATGAAGTCCGTAGCTGTCTCTGCCCATGATCCCGCGCAGGTGCTTGGCGGCCTGAATCGCATCCTTTCGAGTGAGGCGCACGGCCAGTTTGTCTCGGCGGCCTATGTTTGGATCGACACAGAGAATCGCAAGGCGCTCTACTCGGCTGCTGGACATCCGCCGTTACTGTGCTGGCGGAATACGAGGGGCGAAGTGCAGCCTATCGAAAGCAACGGGCTGTTGTTCGGAGTCAAACCTGAATCTGAGTACCCGGTGTGCAGCGTGCCAGTTGAACCATCCGATCGCTTCCTGCTCTACACCGACGGCGTAACCGAAACTGAGAACGCCGCAGGGGAGGCATTTGGCGACCGGCAACTGGAGCGGGTCGTACGCAACAATCGATCGCAACCGGCCGCCGAGCTGTCGCGTCAAGTGCTCTCCGCACTCCAACAGTGGCGACCTGCTGCAGTGAACCAGCAAGATGACATTACGCTGATTGTCGTCGACGTTCTTTAGCTGACCCGGCACCCATCTAATCCAAGTCCCAACTACTGCGATGAGTTGTTGTACCAGCGTAGAACTCGCAGAGCGCGCATCGTGTTCCAGCGGCTTGCGCTGCCGACGGCGATCTCCATCTTCAATGGAATGTGTTCGGGATGAAGGAGGTTGAGCGGCCAGCGCCCGTTCTGGTGGCGGCGCTCCATCACGGTTTCGATGGCGTCACGGACACGGCTGTCGGGTTTGATGCCTGCATTCCGCAGATAATCGAGTCCGCGCAAGACGTCGTAGTGCCAGAACGTCGGGAACGAGAAGCGGAGCCAGCGTTTGTCGATGACTTCGCCAGTTCGCAGCGAGCGAAACATTCGGCGCTCCAGCAGATAGTTTTCGGCCCTTTCGCGGGCCCTGATAACGGACCTCTTGGCCGATTTGCCCCCTGCTCGTTCGTATTCGAGCAGTCCTTCCAGCACGCAGATGGTGGTATGGAACGAAGAGCGTCGGCTTTTGGGTGCTTCGCAGTTCCAGCCGCCATCTTCGAGCTGCTCGTCGAGGAGTTGATTGGCCAATGCATGGTTCGGTTCTTTGAAATACGAACCGATGCCGAGAATTCTGCCGTTGATACAAGGCTCAGTCTCGCCGTCAAGGTAAGGCCGGTTGTTCAGCCGCTTAAAGACGAGCCGCTGGTCGACCCGGTCGATCATTTTGCGAGCCTGCCTGCTGGCGGGGTCGAGACCGAGGTCCATCAAGAGGGCGAGACTGTAGAGGGTAATAAGCAGGTCTCGGTCCTGCTTGGGCAAGTCGGCTCTCCACCCTCGCGGGGCCCCGCCCCAGTTGCCGGCAGCCGATTGGCGGGCGAGAAGTTGGGCTCCCCAGCCTTCGGAGGCGACGCGAGAGCGCTCGGCTGCAATCACGTTGGGAGCTTCACTGGTCAGGTCCCTCATGACCTGCCAACGGATGGCCGGGTCAGAATCGAGCAACCATTTGAGGTGCGCGGGCCGGGGTGCGTAATCGAGTAGGCGCATTTGTACGTTATAGCAAGTGGCATTTGAGTTTTCACTCGCGCGCCGAAGTGCGCTTTCCTTTGGCTCCTGCCAGCGGCAGAAGTGGGAATAAAATGCCTTCCGGGGATTGTCGG
This sequence comes from Terriglobia bacterium, assembly GCA_963758435.1. Lineage (GTDB taxonomy): Bacteria > Acidobacteriota > Terriglobia > Terriglobales > Acidobacteriaceae > JAIQFF01. The sequence continues at coordinate 224,883 of CAVWVN010000008.1, forward strand.
CTGCCACCCAAAAGGCAGCCGGGGGCAAACTTAGGGCGCCACCTGCCTGAGTGGGCGCTGATGGGACAGGCGCCACGGGGGCATCGTCAGTAAGTCCTGTTGGTTAAGCCGCGCGGTTCGCCTCAGGGTGGAACTTCTTCACCGCAAAAATGGTGAGCACAATAAACAAGGCCATTACCACCAATTGAGCAATCAGGAATGGCGGCTCCGATTGGGTGGGAGCCATGGCTTTCAACGACGGAACCTTCTCGAAGGACTGCACCACCAGCACGAAAACGTTGAGATAGAGGCCAATCATGGCGGTGACCACATAAATCCAGCGCCATTTGCCGGCCATGTTGAAGCTGTAACGCGCCAGGATCGCAATCGCCAGCACCACCAGAGAAATGATGCCCACTTTATGCGAGGGCAGGAGATGTTCGAAAGGAAAGCCGAACCCGGTCACGCTGGTCAGCACCGTAGTCAGCAGGAAGAGCGTAGTCCAGCCGTTGAGCGGCTTCGCGGAGAACAGCCCGAACAGGACGATAAGACCCGAAACGATCCCTACCAGACTGATGACGACGTGCACCAGGGTAAATGTCGCGAGGGACATGCCTAGCATCATGGTTGCGCATTCCTTTCCGAACAGGGTTGAGATAGTACGCCGACAGGTAGGAAATTTCCACAGGGTGCAGACAGATTCGCCAAGAACCCCGTAGGGGCAGGTGTCCTCATCTGCCCAGTCGAGAGAAGCTCGACAGAGTCTTCCATTTGGTGGGGAGAGACAGCGGAGCTTCGCCCCGCCGGGCAGGTGAGGGCACCTGCCCCTACGATGTGCGGATCGACGTCAGCCAGGCCTGCAGCAAGTGCCGCACCTTGGCCCCCTCCGGTTTGCGCCGCACCGCGTCGATCACGGCCAGGCGCGCCCGCATCCCGCGCCCCCGAAATCCTACCCAATAGGGCACATAGATTTCGCCGGCTACGGGCACGGCCGAGATATGCAAGTCGCGCACCCGGAAGAACCCGGTGGTAAAAAGCAGCCGCTGCACTTTGACGATGATGATCTTTTCCGCTTCGGCTTCGCCCAGCATCGGCTCGGAACAGTTGCGCGTCTCCAGATAAAATACTTCGCGCTCGCCCGGCAGTTGCTCGAAGTGATAGAGATCGAGCGACCCGTTCACCGCGTCCAGGCCAAACACCCGCAGGTCACGCTTGCCCCCGTTCAGAATTTCGATCTGAAAGAGGCGGAAGGGAATGTAGAAATCAGCTACCGAGCGCAGCGGGCCGAAAGTCGTGTCGCGCAGGAAATACAGCATGCCGGAAGAAAAATGCTCGGTCGCTTCTTCGCGGGTGACGTTGGGCCTCAGGCTGCGGATGCGCGCCATTCTGAAAGACCTCGAGCCAGGAACGGCGCGTCTTACCTGAAATGGAACCAGAGTCCGATTACGGTCACCAGCAGCGCCAGGCTGAAGATCACGTTGAGCCGGTGCTCAGCTGCGGTCTCTGCCGCAGGCTTGAACTCGGGCGCGCCTACAGGCGTGACGTCCATCTTCTCGTCCACGGTAGCAAACGTCAGGCCGGCCAGCTTCTTGCGCTCTGGCGCCGGGGTCACCAGGCTGACTCCGACCAGCACCAGGCAGCAGATCACAAACATCAGGATGGAGTAGTGCAGGAAGTTCATGTCCACCAGGCCGCGCAGAAAGGCATTGTCGAAGGCATGGCCGCCGGCGGCGCGATCCATCAGCTCGAAAATGAACCGGGTTGCACCCATCACAAAGCCGGCTAGCAGCGAGGTGATCGCGCCCTGCGCGTTCAGGCGCGGCCATAGAATTCCCAGAATGAAGCAAGCCGCAATGGGCGGGCTGATGTAGCCCTGCACGCTTTGCAGATAGATGTAAAGCTGGCTGCTGATCAGGTGAATGAACGGAACCCAGGCCAGGCCCAGCACCACCATCACACCCGTCATCACGCGTCCGAAGCCGACCAGTTGTTTCTCGCTCGCATCGGGCTTGATCTTCTTATAGAAGTCGAGCGTGACCAGGGTGGAAGCCGAATTGAATACTGAACTCATCGCTCCCATCAGCGCCGCCAGCAGGGCGGCGATCATCACACCCACCAGTCCGGTCGGAAGCAGGTTGATGATCAGCGTGGGATAGGCTATGTCTCCGTTCAGCACTTCGCCATGGGGCCCGAACTTGAACAGGTCGCGATACAGAGCGACCGCGATCAGGCCGGGCAGCACCAGCATGAACACCGGCAGGATCTTGAGGAAGCCGGCAAAGATGGTGGCCGCCTTGGCGTGTCCTTCATCCTTGGCCGAGAGCACGCGCTGCACAATCACCTGGTCGGTACACCAATACCAGATGCCGAGAATGGGCGCCCCGAAGAAAATGCCGGTCCAGGGAAAGTCGGGATCGCTCATGGGCTTAACCATGTGGAAGTAGCTGGCAGGCAGGGCGGCGCGCAGGCCGGCGAACCCTCCCACCCGGTGCACTCCGATCGCGGTCAGGATTACGGCGCCGAAGATCAGAATCAGGGTCTGCACCAGGTCGGTATAAATGACTGCGGCCAGGCCTCCGGCAATGGTGTAAATACCGGTGGCGATAACCAGAATGACCGCCGCGGTCAGCGGGCTCCAGCCTACTACGCGCTCCAGCACAATCGCGGCGGCGTAGAGGTGGACGGAAATCTTGGTGAAGACGTAGGCCAGGATGGAAATTCCCGCCAGGTACACCGCGCAGGATCGGCTGAAGCGGCGTTCCAGAAACTCCGGCATGGTAAAGACATTGGAACGCAGGTAGAACGGGACGAATACCCAGCCCAGAATCAGCAGGATCAGGCAGGCCAGCCATTCAAACGAGCCCACCGCCAGGCCCGAACTGGCGCCCGAGCCAGCTAGTCCGATGAAGTGCTCGGTCGAGATATTCGAAACGAACAGCGACGCCCCTATGGCAAACCAGCCCACGTTGCGGCTGGCCAGGAAGTAGTCGGTCGAGGTGCGCTCCTTGCGGGCAAAATAGAAGCCGATGGCAAAGATAACCACAAAGTAAACGGCGATAATTGCGATGTCTATACTGGTCAGTGCTTTGTGGGTGAGATGCGCTGCGGTTTCGCCCATACTTCTCCTTTACCATTCCGGATGGGGGCCTGAATGCCGTGCGCCATGCTAGTGCATTCGGCCCACCCAGGCAACCGGGACGTCCACGGGAAAAAATAGAGACCGAACCTGTCGATTTTGCCGTCTCCTGTTCGACGTACCGGTAGAAGGTAGACACCGCATTCGCGTACGGACAGACCATGGTCATTGCCGGATGGAACTCTCTCGGTATCGCGGCCGTAACTTTCTGAGTCCCAAAGGCGTTCTACTTATCTAAGAGAATTGGCTTTTGTGATTTTTGGGCAGGACGTGGTTGCCGGGGCCGAATTTATGCGTCTATCCTGATAGAATCCTGGCTGCGGTTTTGGCCGCACCCGTCCTGCAGGCTCCCGGAGTTCGCTATGACCCTGACTCGATTTGTCACTAAAAACGCCTTCCGCAACAAACGCCGCAGCGTACTCACCGTGCTAAGCATCGGCGGCTCGCTGCTTCTGCTTACCTTTCTGATCACCATCTGGCGCAGTTTTTATGACAGCAAGCCCAGCGAACAATCGGCGCAGCGCCTGATCGTGCGTCACAAGGTGTCGCTGGTGTTCAATTTGCCCAGTTACTACAAGCAGAAGATCCAGGCCATTCCTGGCGTGAAGGAAGTGGTAAACCAGCAGTGGTTTGGCGGGCAGTATATGGACGACAAGCCCGAGCACTTCATCGCCCAGTTCGGCACCGATCCTCAGGAACTGATGAAGGTGTACCCGGAATACAAAATACCCGCCGACCAGCTCGAAGCCTGGCAGCATGATCGTGCCGGCGCCATCGTGGACGTGGGCTTGGCAAAGAAATTTGGCTGGAAAGTCGGCGACCGCCTGAATATTACAGGGAAGATCTTCCCGGTGAACCTGGAGTTGACCATCCGGGGAATCTTCAGCCCACCCGACCCGACGCAGTCGATTTATTTCAACAAGGACTACATCGACGAAGGCTTTCCCAAACTCAAAGGGAGCGAAGGGTTCTACGCGGTGCTGGCCGACTCTCCCCAGAATGTCACCAAGGTGGCACAAGCCATCGACGAGACGTTTCGTAACGCTGACCGTCCCACCAAAACCGAGAGCGAGCATGCGTTCCAGCTCGGCTTCATAGGGATGCTGGGCAACATCAAGGCTTTCATCATGAGCATCTGCCTGGCGGTGGTTTTTACCATCCTGCTGGTATCGGCCAATACCATGGCGATGTCGATTCGCGAGCGTACCCGCGAAGTCGCGGTCTTGAAGACGCTGGGTTTCACCCGCAACACCATTCTGGGATTGTTCGTCGGCGAGGCAGTTTCGCTGGCCGTGGTGGGAGGCCTGGTGGGCTCGCTGTTGTGCTTCTTTATTGTGAGCGGAATGGCCAGCCAGGGCGGAATGTTCACCGGCATGAAGGTCACTCCGGTCACCATCCTGGCCGCGCTGCTGATTGCCGCCGTGGTGGGATTCGCCAGTTCCTTCATACCTTCCTACCATGCGGCCAAAGTCAACATCGTGGACGGCTTGCGTCACATCGGCTGAGCTGAACCGGCAAGAGTTGAAGGACGAAAATAAAAATGGCAATCCCTCTCAGCTACAACGTACGCAATCTGCGCCTGCGCAAGAGCCTGACCATCATGACCGCGCTCGGAATCGCGCTGACCGTGGCCACCGCGGTCTTCATCATGGCGCTGCTGGCTGGCCTGGGCCGCGCCTTTGCCGCTACCGGCGATCCCCTCAACGTGCTGATGTTGCGGAAAGGTTCGGACTCGGAGCTGGCTGCCGGTGGAGTCTCGCGCGACGCCTTTCAGGTCCTGAAAGAACTGCCCGGGATCGCCCGTAACAGTAAAGGCGAGCCCCTGGTTTCGGGCGAGGACATCCTGGTGGTCGTGCTGCCGCGCAAGGGTGGAACCGGCGAGACTAACGTGACCACGCGCTTCATGTCCCCCATGGGACTCGAGATGCGGCCCCAGATCCACATCACCCAGGGCAGATGGTTCACCCCCGGACAGCGGGAAGTGGTGGTAAGCAGTTCGATCAACAAGCGGTTCGAGCATGCCAACCTTGGCGACACCGTGCACATCGGCAAAGGCGAATGGCCGATCGTGGGCATCTTCGACGGCAGCGGCACGGCGCATGACTCCGAAATATGGGGCGACGTCAACCAACTGGTCACCGATTTTGAACGCACCGTGTACTCGTCCGTCCTGGTGCGGGCAACCGATCCGGCCGCGGCCCAGGCGCTGAAGAATCGCGCCAACGACGACCAGCGCCTGGAACTCAATGGCCTGCTCGAACCCGACTACTACGCCTCGCAGACCAAGTCGGGAGGTCCAATTAAATTTGTCGGCTGGATTGTGGCCTTCATCATGGCCGTCGGCTCGTGCTTTGCCGCCGCTAACACCATGTATGCCGCGGTGGCCTATCGCGGCCGCGAAATCGCCACCCTGCGCGTGATTGGATTTTCGCGGCCCAGCATTCTGACTTCATTCATGCTGGAATCCCTGCTGCTGTCTTTGCTGGGTGCCACACTGGGCATCATCCTGATGCTTCCCTTCAATGGCATGACGACCGGAACCCAGAATCAGGTGACTTTCAGCGAAGTCGTGTTCAGCTTGCAGATGACGCCGGCGGTGGTCGGGATTGCAGTCTTGTTCGCTCTCATTATGGGGGTGGTGGGCGGGTTCGCTCCGGCGTGGCACGCTTCCCGCCGCGATATACTGTCGGCCCTGCGGGATTAGGGGCCGATCGGCGGGCGAGACGCCCGCCGGACAGCCGGCGGGACGCCGGCGCTACGAAAATATGCCGATTGACGCAAAACACGAAGACCTGCGCAGCCTACGCATCGATCGCACGGCGCGCACCGGCGGCGATGGCGAGCCTCCAGTCTGGGCACGCCGTTACATTCTTATCGGGATCGCGGTGCTGGTGCTGCTGGGCGTCGTCGCTCTGTCCTACCGGCTGTTCTCGCACGACGCTCCGGAAGTAACGGTGGCGCGCGCCTCGGCGCAGAGCAGCGAAATTGGCGGCGTGGTGCTCTCCGCCAGCGGCTATATCGTGGCCCACCACAAGATCAACCTGAATTCCAAAGTGACCGGCCGGGTGAAGTGGATTGGGGTGGAAAAGGGCGACAAAGTCAAAGAAGGCCAAGTCCTGGTGCGCCTCGAAGACGACGAGTTCCGCGCCCAATATGATCAGGCCAGGGGCGCGGCTGAGAATGCCAAGGCCTATCTCGAAGAACTGCAGAACGGATCGCGTCCCCAGGAAATTCAGCAGGCCCAGCACAATCTCGATGAAGCCCGGGCGACCCTGGCCAACGACAGGATCACGCTCGACCGCACGCGCGGCCTGGTGGCCGGAGGCGTGCTCTCCAAGCAGGCGCTCGATGATGCCACCGCCAAGTTTGAGGCTGAACAGCAGCGGGCGAATTCGCTGGAGCAAGGGTTCCAGTTGGCCAAGATCGGTCCGCGGCCAGAGGAGATTGCTCGGGCTCGGGGCGCTTTGCAGCAGGCCCAGGGCCAGGCGGACTATGCCAAGTCCCTGCTCGACGCGACTGTGATCCGGGCTCCGGTGACCGGAACCATTCTGGAGCGAGCCGCCGAAAAGGGCGAGTTGGTCACTTCGGGATTTGCCAGCACGGCGGAGGGTGGTCCGCAGGGTCTGGTGGTTTCGCTGGCCGACCTTAACGACCTGCAGGTGGAACTCGATATCGCGCAGGACGATTTTGCCCGGCTCGGGCCCAGGCAGAAAGCCGTGGTCACCACCGATGCCTTCCCCGATCGCAAGTACGACGGCGTGATCGCCGAAATCTCGCCCCAGGCCAACCGGGCCAAGGCCACGGTCCAGGTGAAGGTGCAAATCCTCAAACCGGATTCATATTTGCGGCCCGACATGAACTCGACGGTCAAATTCCTGGCCGACGAAACCAAGCATACGAGTTCGCAGCCGCAGGGAGTCTTTGTGCCGACTGCGGCGATCAAGGACCGCGACGGCAAGAAGATCGTCCTGCTTGCGTTTGACGGCAAGGCCATGGCGCGGGAAGTAAAAATTCTGTCGCAACGCAGCGACGGCGTGCTGGTGCAAGGTCTCAACGGCGGCGAGGACGTCATCACCTCGGCGCCGCGGGATTTGAAAGACGGCGACAAAATCAAGATTAAAGGACAGTCATGAGCGCAGCTACCGTTCCCCACACCGCAATTCAAACCAAGGTGGTCCAGGCCCGTAACGTAAGCAAGGTTTTCAAGCGCGACGCCTTCGAGGTCAAGGCACTGGACGATGTTTCCATCGAAATCGGCGGCGGCGAATTTCTCGCCCTGATGGGGCCGTCGGGTTCCGGCAAAACGACGCTGCTGAACATGATTGCCGCCATCGACCGGCCCACCGCCGGCGAGCTGCTGGTGCTGGGCGAAAACATATTTCGCTTCAGCGATTCCCAGTCCGCCCACTGGCGCAACGAACACATCGGCTACGTGTTCCAGACCTTCAATCTGATTCCGGTGCTCACTGCGTTTGAAAACGTCGAACTGCCGCTATTGCTGACCAAACTCTCCGCGCCACAGCGCCGCGATCACGTGATGACCGCGCTGAAACTGGTCGGCCTCGAAGAACGCGTCAGCCATTTGCCCAAGCAACTCTCCGGCGGACAGGAACAGCGCGTGGCCATCGCCCGCGCCATCGTGAGCGACCCCACCCTGCTGCTGGCCGACGAACCCACCGGCGATCTGGACAGCCACTCAGCCACGGAAGTGCTCGAAATCCTGAAGCGGCTGAATGAAGACTTTCACAAAACCGTCGTGATGGTGACCCACGATCCTCACGCCGCTTCGTACGCCCACGTGACCCGTCATCTGGAAAAGGGCATGTTGCTTCCCGGGTGAGCCTGTGTGGGGACGGGCTGGAGCCTGCCCTGAGCGAAGTCGAAGGGACCCGTCCAGGCCGAGCGCAGCTCGGCAGGTTTGGCCTAATCGGACGGCACGATCTTTGGGGAGACAGGACTATTAGGACGGGCACGACTTCAGTCGTGCCGCAGGATTCGCAAACCAGCCCGGCTTCAGCCGCGGCGGTTGCCTTTCAATCGCTCGACATTTTCGTGCTTGATCCAGGGCCCGGGGTCGCCTACGCTCCGGAGCGGGCGAGGGCGCCCGCCCTACACACTGGGAAGGCTGCCGCGGGCGTGACCGAAGCCGCTCTCGCCGGGATCGGCAACCCACTGCCAGGCCCGGCGCCCGTTCTCCCGCACTACGGTTCGCGCTTCACCGTATTCCACCAGCCGGTTGAGGACGGTGGTGACCGAAGCCAGCGGATCTTTGTGGCGCAATAACACCGGCGGAATGCGCTGCTGAATGTGTTCGCATACCTCGCGAGCGCCCAGAGGGCGCGCCGCTTCCATCAATACCATGCGACAGGCCTTGGTGAAGCCCGGCTGCCGTCCACCGCTCTTGCGGTCCACCAGTTCCAGCAGTTCTTCGCTCAACACTTCATCGCCGAAGAGGTTGGCCAGCCCAACGATGGTCTGTTTCACCGTACCGATGCGCTTCATGACATCGGCGCGCTGGCGCATGAGTTGGCGCAACTCCTCGTGCGCCGCCTTCACCACTTCCTGAACATGAGGATCTGAACTGCCAGGAAGACTTCTGTTTCCCGTGCCGTTGCTGCTGCTTCGCCCAATGTCCATGACCCACCCTCCGGAACTCATTACCGGTCTGCCTCCTGCACGTTGGCGGTGCTCCCGCTGAAACTACACCGCTCCTTGATGTGTGGTACGCGATGGTTCGGCTACTGGTTCCAGGAAAATTCCGGGCAAATTCCGCTGCCAGTGGACAGCCCCGGGGTTCCCCAGTTGCATTCTGCTGGCTTAGACGTGGTGACCGGTGAAAGGTTAAGTGCAGAGATGTAAAATCAGTGCCCAGCTTGATCCACGCTTGAGCCCGAAGGGCAAAGTAGGGCCGGCGGGACTGGCGCTATTTTGCCGTTGCTGCCAGAGGGAAAGAAATTGGGGAGTAACCAGTACCGTCTTCTGGGCGTGTCCCTCTAGAACACTCCGGTCCGGTCTTACTTCTTGACAAAACCGAGACAACTGATAAAGTTCGACTTAATCGTCCGAATTTCAATAGGCTCTCCAGGTGCTGACGAATGAAGAATGTTTATGAGGTTCTGAGACAAAAAGAGCTTGAGCTTTCCCGGTTGGAAAAGGAAGTGGAGGCGTTGCGTGTAGCCGCGCCGCTTCTGTCCGAGGACAAGGAAGCCGGCAATGACAACAAGCCGACTTTGGCTCCATCGGCTGCGTCGCAGCAGCCTATCCGAATCCCCCAGACGGCGGTCAACGCCGCCCCCCAGGCCGCTCGCGCCGCGGGCTGGGAAGACACCGCCAAACGCTGGCCCTAGTCGAGTAACGGCCGCAATGGCTGTCCCGGTGGGCAGGCGGCAAATGGATCCAGCCCGGAGCCCTGCTTCGGGCTATAGCTTTGTTGGAGCACTTAAAAGCAGGGGCGTTCTGCCCGTGCTGACCGGGAGTGGCGGAACACACGCCCCGATCCTGGACCCTGCGGCTCAGATCGAGCTGGCCATTTCGAGTCAGACTGTATTGCCTGAGATATGAGCGCTTCGGGGCACCCTGTATCGGGCTTGAGCGGAGTCCGCCGGCGCATTCCTCGCTACCCGGTGGCCATCCCTGTGGACATTACCGTGCTGCGCGCCGGCGCGCCGGCCAGCATTCCGGGGCGTTCCCTGGACATAGGCGAAGGCGGCGTGGCCGCGGTACTGGCCGCCGAACTCCAGCCGGGTGAATGGGTTGCGGTCGAGTTGCAGTTGCCCAACGCCACCCGCGCACTGCAGACCAAAGCCGTAGTACGACACCACAACCAGCTGCGTTGCGGCTTTGAATTTCTGGGACTCTCCGGCGACCAGAAATCGATGATTCGCAGCTGGGCAGGAACCTCCCAGCCTCTGCCTTCAACCCTCGCACCCAGGACCCCCATTTCTGGCTCCACTTCAGCCCGGATGACTGCGCCACAGCCTACTGCGGCCCAGGGCATGCAGGCGCGGCGGCAGCCCCGGCCTGCGCCGGCGCGTAATCTGGCCATGGAACGTCTGCTGCGGCTGACCCTGGCCCTGTTGCTGGTGGTTGGTCTGTGGTCGGCCTGGCAGTGGCACCGGGGCTGGCAACAACTGGAAGCGCGCATGGCCAAAAAAGATGTGCACGCGCAGTCGCCCTCCGCCAAGGTCCCGCCGGAAGTGATGGAGCGATTGCTGGTCCGCCGGGTAGAGCCGGTGTATCCGGAAGCGGCTCGCCGGAGCAACCTACAGGGCGTGGTGGTGCTCGACGCGATCATCGCCGCTGACGGTACGGTGGTCAACATTCGTCCCGTGAGCGGAGCCGACGCGCTGGTCCCCGCCGCCATGGACTCAGCCCGGTGGTGGCACTTCCGTCCCTATCGCATCCAGGGCGAACCCGCGCCGGTTGAGACCACGCTCTCAGTCGAGTTCCGCCTGTAATCGCTAGTCCTTGATGCAGCGCTAAAGCGCTGCTCCACCCCTTCCTGAGACGCCGCTCCGCCCTTCCTGCGCGTGTCTTGGAGCAACTCGCCTCTTCGTGCTTTGCTTCCTCAGGCCTTCATCTGCGACACTGGCTTCGAATCAGACTCGCGCTCCCCATGGGCAGAATCCACGTTCTTTCTGAAAACGTTGCCAACCAGATCGCCGCCGGCGAAGTGGTGGAGCGTCCGGCATCGGTGGCCAAGGAACTGCTCGAAAATGCGCTTGATGCCGGCGCCACGCGCATTCAGATTCAGGTTGAGGCCGGAGGCAAGAAGCTCATCCAGATCACCGACAATGGCTGCGGCATGGTCCGAGACGACGCGCTGCTGGCCTTCGAGCGCCACGCCACCTCGAAAATCAAGAATGCTGCCGACCTGCTGAATGTGGCCACGCTGGGCTTCCGGGGGGAGGCTTTGCCCTCCATCGCCTCCGTTTCCCGACTGCGCCTGGAAACTCGCGCTCCCGACGAGGCCTCGGGAACGATTGTCGAAATCAATGGCGGCAAGATTTTCAAGGTGGAGGAAGGTGGCCTGCCGGTGGGAACTTCCATCGCGGTCCGCGACCTCTTCTTCAACATTCCAGCGCGAAAAAAATTTCTCAAGGCTGAATCCACCGAGCTATCCCATATCGCTTCTTTGGTGACCCATTACGCCCTCGCCCATCCCGACAAGCATTTCGAGCTGCACTCCGCCACCAACGCCATGCTGATCGCCTCGCCGGTCGCGGGATACAGCGAACGGGTGTACCAGGTCTTCGGCAAAGAAGTTCTCGACCAGCTGATTCCCGTGGCTGCCGTGCAACCGCTGGAACGCCTCGGTCTGCCGCAACCACCGCCCTGGCGCCGCAAAGAAGTAGGTGGCGCGGGCGCCCCCGCCCGCGAAAAGCCGGTACCCGAAAAAGAGGCCGGCACTGGAAACGAAGAAGTCATTTCCCAATCCCCTACTCCCGAACTCGATACTCATGAATCCGATACTCACCAACCCGATACTCACCAAGCCCAGGACTTCGGCGAATTCCACCTGCACGGCTTCGTCTCCCGGCCCGAAATTCAGAAACTGAACCGCAACTCGATCTATGTCTTCGTGAATGGACGCCTGATCCGAGACCGCCTCATCCAGCACGCTATCATCGATGCCTACCGCAACATTCTGCCGCCGACGGTTTTCCCGGTGGTGCTGCTGTTCCTCGACCTGCCCAGCGGCGAAGTGGACGTCAATGTCCATCCGTCGAAGACCGAAGTCCGCTTTCGCCAGCAGAGCGTGATGCATGATTTCGTGCGCGACTCGGTGCGCGCCGCGTTGATGAAAGCGCGCCCCGTACCGCAGTTCGCGGTTGAGATCAGCGCCCACCCTACGGCCAGCCCGTCGCTTGCGGGCCGGGACGCAACCCCTGATGCGGCCGCCTGGCGCTCGCTCTACACACCGGCCGGGCCGCAGCCCTTCAGCTTGCAGGCGCCAGCGCCGCCACCGATCAGCGGGCGCTTTCAGTTTGGAGAAGGCATTTCGGTTGAGGGCAACGCCGCCCTGTCCCTGGTTCGTGCCCCTGAGCCGGTTCCCGGTTCGATGGGCAACGAGGGCTGCGCTCCGCCCATTCCCGACGAAGCGAACGCTCCCACCGATTTGGCCCCGGCGCTGGCCTCGCTCAAACCGCTGGGCCAGATTCGCGACTCCTTCATCCTGGCAGTGAATCCCGAGGGCCTGTGGATCGTCGATCAGCACGTGGCCCACGAGCGTGTGTTGTTCGAGAAGATCCTGAAGCAGCGGGCGGCGCAACGAGTCGAAAGCCAGCGTCTGCTGCTGCCGCTGGTGATCGAACTCACGGTGGCGCAGCAAGCAGTCTTCGCCGACATCGCCGACGAACTGGCCAGGAATGGATTTGAAGTCGAACCCTTTGGCGCCCGCAGCATCGCGGTAAAGATCGCTCCCGCCGGAGTGGACGCGGCCGCTGTGGAGCACATGCTGCACGAACTGCTGGACCAGCTCTCCCGTGAAGAGCAGGCGCTGAATCTGGAGAAAATTCGGGGGCGGATTGCCGCGTCCATCGCCTGCCACGCTGCCATCAAGGTCAATATGCCGCTGGAGCAGAACAAAATGGAATGGCTGCTGGCCGAACTGGCCAAGACCGACTGTCCCATGACTTGCCCGCACGGCAGACCGGTAGTTCTGCGATACTCAATGAAGGACATTCAGAAAGCATTCAAGAGAATTTGAGCTTCTAGCGGCTGGCCTCTGACTACTGGCCAGGCAAGCGCCTTAGCTCCGAGCTAGCAGCTAGTAGCCAGTGCTTTTATGACCGACCACGAACTCGATCAACTGCGGCGCGAGAAGTGGCACCTTAACGACGCGCCGGTTCGCACCCTCGACGATGCCCGCCGCTTTCTCGAGTCAGTCGGATTCTGCCTGATGTATCCCATGCGCCCGCCGCTGCTGGCCCCGACCTTCATCGGCGCCTGGACGGGAACGGACAAGCACCTGCCCGCCCAGCAGCATGCTTATGCTGATCCGCGGGCGCAGGAGGCCACCGAAGTCATGGTGCGTCTGCTGCGCAATCATGACGCCTATGAAGCCAACCAGTTTGAAGAGAATAACGCCTTCCTGGTGGCGGGCTCGATCTTCCCTTATTTCTACGCGCTGGTGGGAGAACGCAATCCCAAGCAAGCGCCGCAACCCAAGCCGCGTTCGGAGTATTCGCAACTGGCCTGCGACGCTTTCGAACTGATTCGCCGGGCCGGACCCATCTCAAAACAGCAGATGCGCGAAGACCTGGGGGGAAGCATTTCGTTTGTCGCGCTCGACCATGCTCTGGGCGAACTCTGGTCGAAGCTGCGCATCACCCGAGTGGACTACACGCCGGAGGCTGGTGCATTCTGGGATGTGCTCTACCGCTGGGCGCCGGACGCGGTCCGCGAAGGCATTGGACTGTCGGTGGGAGAAGCGCTGTCGGCATTGCTGTCCAAATATCTGGATTGCGTCGTTGCCGCCGACCAGCAGGAAGTGGAATCGTTCTTCGGAAACTTCGTGCCGCGCTCCCGGGTCAAGGAAGCGGTCAACGCATTGCAGGCTGCCCGGGAACTGGATTTTATCCGAGTGGGCAACCGGTCCCTGATCCAGCTGGCACAACCCAAGGCGCCGGTGACCGCCAAGAGCCATGTGAGAACGGGCACTCCTGCCCGTCCAGGCCGGGCCTAAGCCCGGCTGGATCGAAGGAGTGCCGGCCCCTTTTGCACCTGGCCCTCTGGTCGCTCGACCTACTTCACAACGTCTTCTGTTTTCTCCGCGCCTTTTTTGACTCCGTGACCAACCGCCTTCGCGCCCTTGGTTACGCCATGCCCGGTCTTTTTGGCTACGTGAGTCGTACCCTTGGCCACATCCTTGGAAGTGTCGGCCGTCTTGTCGGCCGCTTTGTCAGTGGCATTCGCCGTCTTCTTGGCAGCCTTCTTGGTAGCGTGACTGGTGTCTTTGGCCACGTCTTTGCTCGTGTCTGCAGTCTTGTCGGCGGCCTCGCCGGTCGCATGCGCGGTTTTCTTGGCCGCCTTCTTGGTTGCGTGGGCCGTATCTTTGGCCGCGTCCTTGGTTGCGTCCGCAGTCTTGTCGGCCGCTTTACCCATGTCAGATGCCATGCCTTGCGAGTAGGCGAACGAGGCCAGCCCGAGCAGCATGGCTGCGACCATTGTTGTCCATCTTACTTTCATACTTTCCTCCTGATTGTGTGAACCCGTTCCGAGGGAGTATCCAGCATTTCAAGCGTAAACGCAATGCTGCGCTCTGATGTTAGTGGCCTGGTTAGGCTGCACTGGGCGAGCTTTGCTTCCTCTGCGTTTTTCCTTACTCACGTAGCGCCGCCGTCCCGGCGGCTGTGGCGGGCGCTACGTCGGTCCGAACTGGCGACTGAGAACACACTCTCATTCCAACTCGCCCTCGAGCGCGGTGAGCGTTTCGTCATCCACGTCCCACTTCTTCAGGATGGCGAAAATCGTTTTGGCACCAAATCCGGCGCGCATTAACTGGCGGAAGATGCGGGCCGCGTCTTTCTGGCTTTTTGGTTTCTGCAACCGCTTGCGGTGCAGGTAAGCGCGGGCCTGTTTTTCTTCGTTGACTTCGTCATAGACCGAATCCACCGCCTTGTCGATCACGTCGCCGTGCACTCCCTTGGCCTTCAGGTCAGTGATCACGCGCCGGCGTCCGAACTTTTCATTGTCCCGGCGGAAGGACGAAAATGCGGCAGCGTACTTGGCGTCGTTCAGGTAACCCTGATCCTTCAAGCGGCGAATGACCAACTCGATCAGCGTCTTGCCGTACTCGGTATCGGCTTCAACCCGGGGCCGCAGCAGGCGTTTGAGTTCAGCCACCGAGCGCATGCGGCGGGCCAGCGCGCCCACCGCATATTCGTAGAGCACGTCTTCGGAATCGGTCTTTTGGGGGCGAGGAAACGGCATACCGAGCGCTTTATTTCCATCATGTAAATTGTTTGTAAAAAAACAAAATCGCTTGCTCACTACAACTTAAGCTTGGAACTCCTGTGCTACCAACTACGTATACACCAGCGATGGACGAAATTCACGGAGTGGGCGCAAGCCGGGCGGTGACTTTCCTCCTGCCCAGTCGTCTATCATGAAAAGAAAATGAGGGAGTCAGTCATGCTTACCATAGACGTGGAAAGAAACAGCGGAGTGGCAGTGGTGCACTGCAGCGGGCGCCTGGTGCGCGGCGTGGAAGTTTGCACGCTCAGAAATGCGGTAGTCTCAGAAAAGACCACGCGCATCGTGGTGCTCGACCTCTCGGAGGTGGAGTTCATGGATGCGGGCGGTCTGAACGCGCTGGTGTCACTGCACCACTGGACGCGTAACCACGGCATCCAGCTCAAACTGACAAATCCGTCGCGTATGGTGCATGAGATGCTGACCCGCACCCGTTTGAACCGGGTGTTCGATATTTCGTCGCTGCACGATGCCCTGGCGATCTTGAGCGGCCCGGATGGTCATCACGCCAATTACGCAGCCAGATTTCTGGTGCAGGCGCAAGCCTTGGCGGCAAAATAGACCGGTGTGGGGCGGACACTCCTGTCCGCCGCTTTTGACTTTGACTCTTGTACAAGACGCACAGTAGCAGCAGGATCTTCAGCGGTTGTAAGGTTGCAGGCAAAAGCCAACTTCAAAAGCGGCGGACAAAAGTGTCCGCCCCACACCGGTCAGAAAAAAAGGGGCGCGTATGGATGCAATGCGCGCCCCTGATTTCTTGAGGCCAGCCACTCCGTTACTTGCCGCCGAAGCCCGTCTGCTGCATGGCGTTGCGGGAAATGTCGCTGGTGGAAGAAACACCCTGCATCCGCAACTTGAAATCGTCGGCGTTGGAGGCGTTCTCCAAAGCGGTTTCGTACTTGATCAATCCTGCCTGAAACAAATCCCATAGCGACTGGTCGAAGGTCTGCATGCCATACTGCGAAGTTCCGGCAGAGATGGCATCGCGCACCGCGCGGGTTTTCTCCGGAACCAGAATACATTCCCTGATGTAGGCAGTGTTGATCATGACTTCGACCGCCGGCACACGGCCGTCGCCGTCGCAACGTCGCACCAGCCGTTGACTGATCACGGCGCGCAGTACCGCGGCCAGTTGCAGGCGAATCTGCTTCTGTTCCGGCGGCGGGAAGATCGCGATAATACGGTTGATGGTCTCGACCGCGTCCAGCGTGTGCAAGGTAGAGAACACCATGTGGCCGGTTTCGGCGGCGTGCAGCGCGGTGCCGATGGTTTCCAGATCGCGCATTTCGCCGACCAGAATGACGTCGGGATCCTGACGCAAGGATGCGCGCAGCGCGGCGCCGAATGAGGGCGTGTCCACTTCCACTTCACGCTGGTTGACGTATCCCTTCTTGTCGCGGTGCAGAAATTCGATGGGGTCTTCGATAGTGATGATGTGCTCGGCGCGGGTAGAGTTGATGCGGTCCACCATGGCGGCCAGTGTGGTCGATTTACCGGAACCGGTGACGCCGGTGACCAGAATCAGGCCGCGCGGCATTTCGCAAACCTGTTCTACAATCTTGGGCAAATAGAGTTCGTCGAGAGCGCGGATCTTGGTAGGGATGACGCGCAGCACCAGTCCCACGTTGCCGCGCTGCTGGAATACGTTCACACGGAAGCGGCCCAGTCCGGCCACGCCGTAGGCCATGTCGATTTCCGTGGTTTCCTTGAATTTCTGTTTCTGGCGCGCCGACATCATGCTGAACGCCATGGTCAGCATGTCCTCGGCGCTGACGCGCGGCTGGTCCGTCAGCGGATTCAGGTCGCCATCGATGCGCAGATGGGGATAGTTGCCCACCTTCAAATGCAAGTCGGAGGCCCGGCGCTCCATGGCGATGCGCAGCAAGTCATCAATATTCATTCGACACTTCCCCCAGATAACCTCCCGTATGATGAACCGAAAAGTCACTGGGCCCAAGATGACCTAAGTAACGGCGGGGAACGCGTAGGGGCGGGTGCCCCCACCCGCCTGGCGGAGCGAAGCTCCGCCAATGGTTCGCAACACAGCCACTGAGGGCACATAAACTGCGACCAGATCCTTGGCAAGCTCCGCATGACCCTCGGCGTTGGAGCCGCACCTCAAACCGGTACCGCCGGAGAAAAGCTCGCTTGACTTAGTCCACAGACTTAGTCTATTTTATCGGAATGGAAGTCAACATCCATGAAGCCAAGACGCACTTCTCGCGGCTTCTACAGCGCGTAGCCAACGGTGAGGAAGTGACCATCGCCCGGGCTGGAGTTCCGGTGGCGCGCCTGGTGCCGGTCGTGCAAAAGCAGGATGTCAGGCCGTTAGGCTTCGCCCGAGGCGAGGTTTGGATAGCGGATGACTTCGATGCCCCTTTGCCCGACGAATTGCTGAAGCAATTCTACGGCGGCACGCTCCCCAAACTGATTGACGCCCCCCGCCGCAAGCGTAAATGAGATACCTCCTGGACACCGTGGCGTGGCTTTGGAGTGTCCATGCGGACGAGCGCCTCGGTGATGATGCCCGGGAAGTTCTGGCGAACGGAAAGGAAGAAATCTATCTCTCTGCTGCGAGTTCCTGGGAGGTGAGCATCAAGATGCGGATCGGGAAATTGAACTTCCCGGGACCGCCGGCGCAAGTCGTACCGGCCTTTATGGCGAAGCAGGGTCTTCTCTCGATGGCAGTGACTCATCTACATGCAGTGAAAGTGTACGACCTACCGGCACACCATTCCGATCCCTTTGATCGCTTGATCATCGCGCAGGCGATAGTCGAAGAGATGACGGTGCTTACTTTTGACCGCATCTTTGAGAAATATCCGATTGACGTGATTTGGTGCGGAAGATGACGGCGGTTGCTTGCGTAGGGGCGGGTGCCCTCACCCGCCCAGCCGGGCAACGCCCGGCTGCTTGGGTTCGGCAGAGGACCTAAGACTCTGCCTGAAAACCTGTGTGGCGAGCTGCGCTCGCCTGCCCGGACGAGGGCGTCCGGGCCTACGTGTGTTTCTTATACGCCAACGGGCTGCTTGCTGCCCACGGCCACGGGCGTAAGCCATTTGTGTCTGTCCGGCTTTTCCCCCTTGATGATGGCGTAGAACTCTTTCTGAATGGCCTTGGTGATGGGGCCGACGACGCCTTTGTTCACACTGATCTTGTCCACCGAGCGAATGGGCGTGACCTCGGCGGCGGTGCCGGTGAAGAAAACTTCGTCCGCGATGTAGAGCAGTTCGCGCGGAATGCCTTGCTCGGTCACCGGGATGCCCAGGTCGCGAGCAATCTGCAGGACCGACTCGCGGGTAATGCCCGGCAGGACGGAATTGCCCAGCGGAGCGGTGTTCAGCACGCCGTTGCGCACCACGAAGACATTTTCCCCCGAGCCTTCGCTGACGTAGCCGTTGGCGTCGAGCGCAATGCCCTCGACATAGCCGTTAACAATGGCTTCCATCTTGATCAGTTGCGAATTCATGTAGTTGGCCGCTGACTTGGCCATCGCCGGCAAGGTATTGGGCGCAATCCGAGTCCAGGACGAGATGCAAACGTCCGCGCCTTCCCCGGAATCCGATGAAAGATACTTTCCCCAGGGGTAATTGCATATGTAAACTTCGGTGGGCGAGTTGAACGGGTTCACACCTGCTTCGCCGTAGCCGCGCAGCACAATGGGGCGGATGTAGCAGGGCCAAACGCCGTTGTTCTTGACCACCTCGGCCATGCCTTCGACCAGCTCTTCCACGGTGAAATCCACGTCAATGCGATAAATCTTGGCCGAGTCGAGCAGCCGCTGCATGTGCTCTTTGGCGCGAAAGATCGCGGGGCCTGTGGGCAGGAAGTAGCAGCGCACTCCCTCAAACACTGAGGAGCCGTAGTGAACCACGTGCGACATCACATGCAGGGTGGCCTTGTCCCAGGGGATCAGCTTCCCGTTATGCCAGATTTTCTCGGTCTTCTGGATCGCCATGAATACTCCTAATCGGCGATCGTCGCAAACGGGACAGATCCCCGCTTGCAGCGATCAACTCTATGTCGATTATAACCGAGGAGAAAGCGCCTCCCCGGTCACGAAAGGTGGCTGGTGGTTTACCACGGTAATCTTGCCGCGTTAGTTCGTTCCCGACGGTATGCTCGCCTGCACCGTTCCGGGGTGCTCGTCGCCGCGGAAATACTGCCCCTTGGCCGCAATCATCTCCGGCATCGCGGCGTAGGGCTTGCTGTAGTCGTTAGCCGCATTCCAGAACAGGAAGCCGATCCCGCCCTTGTTCTTGGCGGTCAGCACCTGCACTTCAATATATTTCGGCGAGTATGTCTTGGTGCGCCAGCGGAAGGCCTGCAGCCAGGGCCGGATGACCACACCACTGCCCTTGGTGATCTTTTCGAAACGCTCCATGGAAACGCCGATGAAATGCTCCGGAGCGTCGCCGGGATGCGCGATGCCGTCCATACCGAAGAAATGTGACGGATAGATCATGGGCGAAAGCACGTCGCAGTTCTTGGCCATGCGCACGATGTCCTGACCGGTATGCGCGAGATCAACCGGTCGCTGCCAGGCCATGATGCCGAATACATCAAGCGACAAGAGCGCGCCTGTGGGATGAAGCTCGGCATAGGCATGCTTCAGGAAGTCGGCAATCACGTCTGAACGATGCCATTCGGGATGCTCGGTCTGGAAGACAAAGCTGGCATCTTTCTGGTCGCCTTCGGCGGGAAAGCGCACGTAGTCGAATTGAATCTCGTCGGCGCCGGCTTCGGCGGCCTTTTTGGCCAATGCGATGTCATACTCCTGCACTTTGGGTTGCGAGGGATCCGTCCAGACCAGCTTGCCGTTTTCGCGCCACGCCTGGCCGGTGCGGTGCGACTTCACAGCCAGTTCGGGATGGGTCTCAACCAGTCGCTGATCGCGGAAGATGGCGATGCGGGCAATGGCGTGCATGTTTTGCGAATGCAGGAAGTGGATGTACTTCGGCAAGTCATGGAAGGCACTGCGGTGAGCTCCCAGCAGCGGATGATCGAAGGGGATGGTCACACTGCCGTCGCTGTCCTTGATATCAAACACTACGGCGTTGCCACCCGCTTCACGCCAGCGGCGAACGATGCGAATGCCGCGGTCGCTGGCGGCCATGATGCCAGTGAGGTACACGGCGCGCACTTCATAATCACGCGACACCGGCACCGACTTCTCTACGATTGGCATGGGCAGCAGTCCGGGAACGATCACCGGCTGGCCTGCCTTCAGGAAGGTCCCTTTGAAATCGGCGTTGACACTGCGGATGGCCTCGCTCAGTTCGCTTGACGTCAGATAGGACGTCTGCGATAGATAATGCCGGGCCACCAGCGGGATGCTGTCTCCGCGCTTGGCTACATACACGGCGCTGCCGGGCGGCGCCACCACCGTCAGGGACGGGTCCGGGGCCTTGGGGGCAAGAGCAATTGACGGCCGCGAGGTGCGCAGCAATTTGGGCTTCGTGGTCTGCGCGAAGGCTGGCGAAACCATCGCCAGCACGGCCAAATTTAAGGAAAGAAACAGGATGGCAGCAAGTGATGTGGGGCGCGATGGACGCAAAGTGATCTCCGTGGAAAGCAGCGGTTTTCACGGATGCTAGCGTCGGTCAGGCCGGGTAACCAGATAACGTCGGGTCAGTGCGGGCGAGGTCCATGCACCGCTCTAGCCAAGGAACTTCCAGGTAAGTGGCAAACTATTTCCCTTTACCCTACCGCCGATGCGGAGTAACCTCGTGCCTTTTGTCCCCTCAAAGCATCTAAACCATACAGGCAATTGGGAATGAGTGGATCGCTCGGGATGGAGGGCGGTTTGCAGTAATCGTATTGCCGAATGTGGAGAGTGACACAATTTGTCCCTCTCTCATTACGAGACGGCGGACCCCCTTTTCCAGACGTACTAAGGGCCCAGGAAAGGAAAAAGCAGGGCCAGACCCTATATGAAAACCGTCGTCAACACCATGCTAGACCCCACTCGTCGCTCCAATGATGCCCGGGAGTTTGAAAGCGCCCTTCGCCGCAGAATCGTCGGTCAGGACCAGGCCGTCGAGAAAGTGGTCGAAATCTACCAGATGTTTCTCGCGGGACTGAATCCTCCGGGCCGTCCGGTTGGCAACCTTCTGTTCCTGGGGCCCACCGGTTCGGGAAAAACCCGGGTGGTCGAAGCCATGGCCGAGGCCCTGTTCGGCGACACCCGCGCTTGCATCAAGATTGACTGCGCTGAATTTCAGCACTCGCATGAGATTGCCAAGCTGATCGGCTCGCCTCCGGGCTACCTGGGTCATCGCGAAACTCATCCCTTGCTCACGCAGGAAGCGTTGAACCAGTGGCACACCGAAACCCTCAAGCTTTCGATTCTGCTGTTCGACGAAATCGAAAAGGCTTCCGACTCGCTCTGGCAATTGTTGCTGGGCATTCTGGACAAGGCGACCTTGACCCTGGGCGACAATCGCCGAGTTGACCTTTCGCAATGCATCATCATCATGACCTCAAACCTGGGGGCGGGTGAGATGAGCAGCATGGTCGATGGCGGACTGGGTTTTTCGCGCAAGGCGCTGCAGGTGGACGCGGCCTTCGACGACAAGATCAACCGCACCGCCGTGGAGGCAGCCCGGCGCAAATTCAGTCCGGAGTTCATGAACCGCATCGACAAGTCCGTGGTCTTCAGAACGCTGCGCTCCGAGCACCTGCAACAGATCCTGGAAATTGAGCTGGGTATGGTACAGCAACGCATCCTGATGGCATCGGCGGCGAACCAGTTTGTCTTCAGTTGTACGCCCAAGGTGAAAAGCTTTCTTCTGCACGAGGGCACCGATCCAAAATATGGGGCGCGGCACCTAAAGCGCGCCATCGAGCGACATATCGTCTTCCAACTGGCCAATCTGGTGGCTACCGGACAGATCAAGCTGGGAGACTTCATTCGCATCGACATGAGTCCGGAAGGCACGCTCATGTTCGTCAAGGAAGCCGAGAACGCCATGGTTCCGATGTTGCTGGAACGTCAAGGCGCGGCCGCTGGGGCGCTTCCTCTGGCACGCCCAGCGCGCACCGTGGTCCGGCGCGAGTTCGGCGCCACCGGAACCCTGGACGGCAAATAATTCTCAAGTGCTTGCGTAGGGGCAGGTGTCTCACCTGCCCTCACTACGTGTGGGTCGGACACTCCGGTCCGACGCTTTTGCAGTTGCCTCTGCTTTTGCAGTTGTCCCTGTTTTGGGGTAATTGATCTGATCAAACGTCTTGAATTGCTTTGAATCCAAATTCCAAATAGAGTCAAAATCAAAGGCGTCGGACAGAGCCTGCCCTGAGCGAAATCGAAGGGAGTGTCCGACCCACACTCGTTCGTTTCCGCGCATCCAATACTCCCGAGGGAACGTTTATGAGGAGCAATCTGGCCATCGTGCGCTGTCTGACAGTGTTGCTGGCTTTTTGTGTTTTTCAGATCCAGCCGCTCGATGCCCGCGTCGAACCCTCGCATGGCTTCAACATGTTTTCCGCCCAGGAGGAAGTGCAGGCAGGCCAGCAGTCCGCGGCCCAGGTCACGAAACAGCTGCCCATCCTTCCAGACTCGGACCCGGTGTCCATTTATGTCCGACGCCTGGGGGAGCAACTGGCGGCCCACGCCCCGGGTGAGAAGTGGCCGTACAACTTCCACGTGGTGAACCAGAAGGAGATCAACGCCTTTGCTCTCCCCGGAGGGCCAGTGTTCGTGAATCTGGGGACGATCCAGGCGGCGGACAACGAAGCTGAACTGGCGGGCGTGATGGCGCACGAAATCTCGCACGTAATACAGCGCCATGGCACCCGCGCCGCCAGCAAGCAGATGGCGGCGCAGCTCCCCCTGGCCATTCTGGGCGGGGTCATGGGCCAGGGCGCGCTCTCGCAGATGGCACAGATGGGGCTCTCGTTCGGCGTTGGCTCCTACTTCTTGAAAAACTCGCGCAAGGCCGAGTCCGAAGCCGATCTGCTCGGCACCGATATCATGTATGACACCGGCTTCAATCCCCGCGCTATGGCGGATTTCTTTACCAAGCTCCAGGAGGAAGGCGGGGCGCGCGGTCCCCAGTTCTTCAGCGACCATCCCGATCCCGGGAATCGCGCCCAGGCAGTGGCGAAAGAGGTGGCCACCCTGCCGCGAAGGAGCAGCTATCGCAGCGACAGCGCCGAGTTCCGCGACATTAAAGAGCGGGTGGCAGGCATGAGGCCGCTCACTGCCCAGCAGATTGCGGCACGCCAGACGCCGGCCATGAACGCCTCATCCGGCAGCGTGCAGCCCAGCACCAGCCTGCGCAATTTCAGCCACCGCGATTTTGCGATTTCCTACCCTGAGAACTGGCAGGTGTACGGCGACCAGAACTCGTCCGTTACTATTGCCCCGCAGAGCGGGGTGTCACAGAACGCCGTCGCCTACGGCGTGATGATCAACACCTACCAGCCCGAGGATGCGAATGCGAGCCTCGATCAGGCCACGCATGATCTGCTGGCTTCGTTGCGCCAGTCCAATCCTGATCTGCGAGAAATCGGACACGATGAAAACATCCGGGTGAATGGAGTGGCGGGAAAGTCCGTGGATCTGATCGGGAACTCTCCCCTGCACGACCAGAGCGGACATCCGACGCAGGAGCGGGACTGGCTGGTTGCGGTCATGCGTCAGGACGGCAGCCTGTTGTACATGGTGTCGATCGCGCCGGACAAGGACTTCGAAGGGCTGCGCCCTACGTTCGAGCAAATGCTGAAGTCGTTGCAGCTGCGGTAGCGAACAACGTGTAGGTCGGACACTCCCACTCTTGCTCAGCGCTCCTTGAATGAGTTTCGGATACTGTTCAATTTCCCCCAGGTATTTTTACTGCCTGCTTCAATTCTCAAACGCTATAAAACGTGTTGCCTATAGGTCGTTGTCTCCCAACAAAGGCAACTTACTAGTTGCATATATAGCTTATATTGGATTAAGATCTCTACACGACTCCCAGGAGGAGGGTACCAGGCGCTATGTCACAGAACAGCGAAGCATCGGCAGTTGATATTTCTCCGAAAGAGCAAAAGGAGATCATCAACATCTACGCAAAGCTTCGCGAGGCTGAAGCGAAGCTAATCGGGCCAGACGGAAAGACAGAGATTCTGCCCAACAACCTTTACTCATTTCTACTTCGTTTGCTTGCCGATCTGCGCGCTGGTCACTCCGTGACCATCTTGCAAAGCAGGCACGAACTTACGACTGTCGAAGCCAGCAAGATTTTGGGTATGTCTAGACAATTCCTCATCAGACTGCTGGAGAAAGGAGAGATCCCCTTCCATTTGGTCGGAACGCATCGTCGCATTTACGTGCGCGATGTAATTGCCTACAAGGCAAAACGCGACATGGAACGTCGCGACACTCTGAACGCTTTATCAAAGCGAGAATTTGCAAAGGGGGACTACGACAAAATCCCAGATGATTTTCACCCAGGAGAATGAATACTCGGCCGTCCTAGATGCGTGTGTTCTTGTTCCGGCAGCTTTATGCGACACATTACTAAGGCTCGCCGAAGAGCCAGCAATGTATCGCCCACTCTGGAGCGAGCAGATAATGGCGGAAATGGCGAGCGCTCTAAAAACGAAGCTTCATCGAACTGCTGCCGAAATTGCCTATAGGCGGGAGCGCATGAATTTAGCATTCCCAGAAGCTATGGTTACTGTTCCCGATGCGCTGGCAAAGGCGATCGACTGTATTCCCGATGAAGATGACAAGCACGTGTTAGCGGCTGCGATCATGGCGCACGCAAACGTGATCGTTACACAAAACACAAAGCATTTCCCCGCAGATTGTTTGGAAGAATACGGAGTGCTGTGTCAAAAGGCGGACGATTTCCTGATTCACCAGTTCCATCTGTGTGAGCAATTCGTACTGGACAAGCTTGACGATCAGGGTATGGGAATTTCGAGAGACAGAATGTACGTGATCTCAAGTCTGAAGCAATCTGTCCCCGAACTTGCGAAACTCTTGGAGGATTACTTGTTATGAAGATAAGCATTTAGCCGGGCGCTGAGGCGAAGACTGAAGTCCGACGTCCGCCCTACCCGCCTTGCTTCAGGTCAGTGAGCACCTGCCGCGCAATTTCCTTCAGGGTCTCGAACACTCCAGGGCCCTGGAAAGCAATCGCTTCAATCAGTGGCTCGTTTTTCCGGCGAAGATGTTTTGACAGGGCGTCCACCGACAGAACGTTCGGCAGATCGCGTTTGTTGAGTTGCAGCACGTAGGGAATCTTGTTGAAGTCGTAACCGTGTTCCTTGAGGTTGGCCATCAGGTTGTCGAGGGCCTCGACGTTGGCGTCCATGCGTTCTTCCTGAGAGTCGGCCACGAACACGATGCCATCCACGCCGCGCAGAATCAATTTGCGGCTGGCATCGTAGAACACCTGGCCGGGGACCGTGTACAGGTGAATGCGCGTCTTGAAGCCTCGAACCGAGCCCAGGTCCAACGGCAGAAAATCAAAAAACAGGGTCCGTTCGGTCTCCGTGGCGAGGGAGATCATTTTGCCCTTCTGCTGCTCGGCGGTCTTCTGGTAGATGAACTGAAGATTCGTTGTTTTGCCGCCCAACCCGGCACCGTAATAAACGATCTTGCAGTTGATCTCGCGGGCTGCGAAGTTGATGAAACTCAAGACTTCCCTCGGAACCGGTGGCGGCGTCCGCATCGACGCGAACCTCTCCCGGTTGAATTTGGCTTGATGCTGCTGGTTTTATACCACATGGCCCGGTGTCCCCGGCAGGTTACGCAGGTTACTTGTGCAACACTGTCCTGCCGGAGAGCGGGATCTTTGGGCAAGTGGCCATCCCGGGAAGCCCGATTTCAGATTGTAGATCTCAGATTTCAGATTTCTGATCTTGGATTTCAGATGGAAAAGGCCTGGCCCATGGGGAAGCTTCTCAGGCCAGTATGCTAACTTCAGAATCCAGTTTCAGGGGTTTCTTGGCATCCTGCGAAGAATTTCAATCTGAAATCTGCAATCAAAAAATCTGAAATCTCCAACCTTCCCGTCAGCGACCCAACCCAACCGGATAATAGCCTTCCTTTGCCGTGACCGTCAGGTCAGGACGCGCCACGCGGACCTCGATCTCGCGATGCGTGCTGCTGGGGGTGGCGTGGGTCAGATATCCCAGGGTGTACTGGTTGCGGGCATCGCCCAGGGCGCGGGCATAGGTAGTCTCTATGGCGTCGCGGGAAAGTCCGGAGAAAATCTCGCCCCCAGTGGCGGTGGCATATCTCGGCAGGATGTTGTTGTAGCCGAGTCGCGAGCCTGAGAAGGGCACGTGCAGCTTCTGCAGGGAGCCGTACCCGGGAACCGCCGATCCTTCCACGGCTACCCCGTACACTTGCACCCCGGTCGATAGCAGGACCTTCAGGGTATCGCTGTAGCTGGCGTTGCTGCCGTATTCGCGGCCGTCGCTGACGACGAAAATGACCTTCCGCCGGGTGCGGTCGCGTTTCCGCAGTTCGAGGGCCGCGGCCACAAGGGCATCGTTGAGCACATGGGATTCCTTGGGCGGGGTCGTAACCCTGGGGGCGCCGCCCTCAACGGGGCGGCCGTTGACCATCGGGCCCTGCGGCCCCAGTGGCCCGCTGGTCACGGGAGGACCGTTATTTCTGCCGGTCACCATCTTGAGACTGTCCAGCGCCGCGGTTAAGTGACGCCCGACCGCGCTAAAGTCGGTGACCTTGGAGACGCTGGTGCTGTAGGTATAGAGCGAGACTTCATCGAACTCGCTGAAGGACCCCTCCAGCGCGGAAAAGGTCTGAATGACTTTCTGCACCGCTACGTCAGGCATACCAGTGTCAAAGAGCACCGCCGCCGAGAGGGCGAAAGGATCAGTTGTAAAAAAATTCAGGTTCTGTTTCTTGCCGTCCTCAAAAACCGAGAAGTCTCTCGATAGCAGACCGTTGACCAGGCGTCCGGAATCATCCTTCACCATGACCGGAACCACGACCTGGTTCGTGTTTACCGTGATTTTGAACAGTTCGTCGCTGCCTGCAGTCTGTCCTGCGGGGGCGGGGCCTTGGGGCACAGTCGTTACTTTGAACGGGGGCGCAGGGGCCACCCCGGGAGCATAAACTGGTTCCTCGGTGGGGCTGGAACTGGTGGGCGGGGCCTGGTTCGGGGGCGGCGCCTGCTCTGGTGCCTGGTCTTGCGGGGCCCGATTCCGCGGTGCCTGGCCGGGTGGGGGCGCGTTGGGAAAGGGCCGCGAGACCGAGGGCGCATCCGGAATGTCGGGTTGAGGTTTTTCCTGCTGCTGGGCCGCCATGGTCCCGCAAAACAAGGAAAGCGCCGCCACGGCTGCGCCAAAGGCCTTAGACGTTCTGCCAATTACTGAGCACACAAGGGAACCCCTCCGCCTGACGGCGACTGCCTACTATTTCGGATGCCGAGACCCGTAGTTTCGTGCATCTAAGCTGATGGAATAGACTAACAAAAAAAGCGCGGGAGAATATCTGGATGGCAAGAGTCCCCAGGTTTCAGGCATTTGCAGCCTCACTGCTGGCGTCCGCCATGGTGGCAGCCGGACTGGCCGGGGTGCCTCTGGCCATCGCCCAGCAACTTCCCCATCTGGCCGGCACGCCGGACCAGGACGCCCCTTCCCCGGAAAGCCAGGCAGACGATCGCGACCAGTCCATAAGCACACTTAAAGTTAATGTGAATGTTGTGCAGCTCTTTTTTAATGTCAAAGACAAGAAGGGTGGGCTGATTCCCGATTTAACCAAGAACGATTTCAAGGTCAGCGAGGATGGCAGCCCGCAGACCATCAAGTATTTCACTGCTGAATCTGACCTTCCCCTGACCCTGGGCATTCTGATCGATTCCAGCGGCAGCCAGAGAGAGGTCCTGGAGATGGAGAAGGAAGTCGGGGCCAATTTCCTGAATGAGATCCTGCGCCCCAAGGACCTGGCGTTCGTGATCAGCTTCGATGTCGATTCCAACCTGCTGCAGGATTTCACCAACTCCCCACGCCGGCTGCGGGAAGCCCTCAACAGCGCGCGCATCAACGCCCCTCCATCCAGTTGTGGCGGTCTTCCGGGCCAGGGCGGCGGACCGCTGCCTTGCGGCTCCTCCGGTCCCAAAGGCACCGTACTCTACGACACCGTCTATCTGGCGGCGCATGATGAACTGGCCAAGGAAGTGGGACGCAAGGCCATGATCCTGCTCACCGACGGAGAGGACCAGGGCAGTCAATACAAGATCACCGATGCGATTGAGGCCGCCCAGAAATCGGACTCTATCTGCTATGTCCTGCTGATCGCAGACCGCGGCTTTTACGGCTTCGGTGGATACTCGGGCGACCGCGAGATGAAAAAACTGGCGGCCGAGACCGGCGGCCGCGTCATTGACGTCGGGAACAAGATGGACAAACTGAAGGATGCCTTTGACCAGATCGCACGGGAACTACGCAGCCAATACAACGTCGGCTACACTCCCACCAACGCCGCCCTGGACGGTACCTTTCGCAAGGTGGAAATCCAGGCCAACAAGAAGGACTACAAGATCCAGGCCCGCACCGGCTATTACGCCGTACCCAAGAGAGACTAGAACCCCTGTCATCCTGAGCGGAGTAGCTGCTTCGCTTCGCGAAGCAGCTACGAAGTCGAAGGACCCCTATAGCAATATCGGCGGCCGATCAACTTGGTTTATGGGTCGGGCAGAGAATCTCTCGCGCAATCGTCTTTGCAGCAGGCAGGGGTCCTTCGACTCCGCATTGTGTTTCGCAAGCGAAACTCAATGCTGCGCTCAGGATGACAATTACTCGAGACGTTTCGCTGCCGATGCGACTCCCACGTATACTTCTCCCCCGAAGGATTGACCGCCGCCGGAGGAAGGGGGAGTCTATGAGGATTGCGATCCTGGTTTTCAGCCTGGTCGTCGCCTTCTCTCCTGCTGCCTTGGCGCAGGCTCCCCCCGGCCTCATTTTCGACACCGACATGGGCAATGATGTCGATGACGCGCTCGCCCTGGCCATGCTGCACGCTTTCCAGAGCCGCCATGAAATCAACCTGCTCGCGGTGACCGTCACGAAGGACAACATGTGGGCCGCGCCCTACGTGGACGTGGTGAATACCTTCTACGGACGTCCTGAGATCCCAATCGGTACCGTGCGAAATGGGAAAACGCAGGAGTCGAACCCGATGATTGAGATTCCTGCCGAACGGCGGCGCTCGGACGGCAACTTCGTTTACCCGCACAGGATTCTGGACGGCGTGAAGGCGCCGGAAGCAGTCTCCCTGCTGCGGCGGACGCTGGCGAAGCAGAAGGATGGCAGCGTCGTGATCGTGCAAGTGGGTTTCAGCACAAATCTGGCCCGCCTGCTGGAGACCAAGGCTGATGCGGCCAGTCCGGATGATGGTACTTCTCTGGTGCGGAAAAAAGTCCGCCTGCTTTCTGTGATGGCCGGAAATTTCGCCGACGGAAAACCGGAGTTCAATCTGGAAAAAGATGTGCCTTCCGCGACAACGCTCTTCCGCGGCTGGCCGACTCCGATCGTGGTGAGTGGATTCGAAGTCGGCGCCGCACTGGAGTTTCCCGCGACGCGCATCGAGCGGGATTTCGCCTACGTGGAGGACCATCCGGTCGCCGAGGCCTATCGGTCCTACATGAAAATGCCTTACGACCGCCCCACCTGGGACCTGACCGCGGTGCTTTACGCGGTACGGCCTGACGCAGGGTACTTCTCGCTCTCGCCGCCAGGAACGATCACTGTTCTGCCCGACGGCAGATCCCACTTCGAGCCGTCTCCGGCGGGGAATCATCGCTATCTGATTATCAAGGATGAGCAGCGGGCGAGGACGTTGGAGACGATGATCCTCCTCGCAAGTCAGCCGCCTGCGACTTGCAGCCGACGCTAATTGTCCTACTACGACAGCGAGCGCAGGGCTTTTGCCCGGTCTTTCACGCGGATCACGAACTTCAGACCTGACCACACTTCACTCACGGCGCAGACTTTCACATCTACCAGGCCGGCGGTCAGGCCGATCCTCCTCACATCATTTTCGTTGAGATCAGTGACCACACCGGAGGTTTTCTTGGGCCAGCTCACCAACAACATTCCCCCGGGTGCCAATCGGCGGGCAAATTTCGGAAATTGTTCCGCCAGCTCTGCCTGGCTGTTGATGAAGATCATGGCGAAATCGAGTTCGGCCCGGACATCCTTAATCAGCCGGCAAACGGAGAGGGAGTCTTTCAACGCGATCTTTACCTCGCCAGGCAGCTGGAAAAACGCAATCCGGAATTGCGGCTTCAGGCCCAGCTTCTGGGGAAGCGGAGTACCGGAGTAGCCTGCCATGGCCCACCGCTATCGCGTGGGCGCGTAGTAACCGCGGCGGCTGCGCACGCGCAGGCCCTTGTGGTTTTGCGCCAGGATTTCGATGCTGTGGAAACGGCCGTCGGTACGGAAGTCGGCGGGCTTGTAAGAAAGCGCGTACTGGCTGCGCAGCTCATCCTGGATTTCCACGAAGGCGTTGGCCACGTCGTTGAGTTGAAAAGGAAAGAAGGCGAACCCCCCAGTAGCCTCGGCAATGCGCTCCAGGATTTTGTCCCCGCTGTGTCTGCCGCCGCTGATGTTGGTGCTGATGGTGTAAACGATCACCTCAGCGCGCTGCGCCATTTCGATGGCCTCCTCGCGGGTGACATGGCTCATGTTGTCGTCGCCATCGCTGAGCAGGATGATCGCCCGGCGCACCGGCCCATTCTGCTCTTCCTTCAGCAGTTTGTCGCGGCAGGCAAAATATAGCGCGTCGTACATGGCGGTGCCGCCGCCCGGCCGGAGGGCCCGAACTCCGCGCGAAAGCGCTTCCGTGTTGTCGGTGAAGTCCTGGGTGACTTCCGGGGTGACATCGAAACCGACGACGAACGCTTTGTCATAACGGGGCCGCACCGTCTGGTTGAGAAACTCGATGGCCGATTCCTGCTCGAACTTGAAACGGTCCCGGATGGAGTTGCTGGCATCGACCAGCAGCCCGACCTGCAGCGGCAGGTCGGTCTCATTGTGAAAGCTGCGAATCTGTTCGGCCGGCTTGCCATCATCGAGCACCGAGAAATCGCGCTTGGTCAGGTTCCTGACATAACGTCCATGTTTGTCAGTAACGGTGAACACAACGTTCACTTCGTTCACCGTCTTGGTAATTGTGGTGGCTGCGTCATCGTCGGAATTCGAGGGTTTGTCGTCCTTGGCTTTGGGCGGGGCATCGGATTGCGCTGCTTCAGGCTTGGCGGCCGGCGACTCGGGCGGAGGGCTGGCTTGCGATTCGGTCGCCTCCGACGTATTCGACGCTGGCGGCTCCGCACTCGCCTGCGGCGGAGCAGGTGGAGGCGGCACGGGTTGGCTGCGTTCCTGTTTGACCGCCGAGGGAGCGGACGGCAGGTCGTCGGAAGAACTCTGGGCAAACAGCACGGCCGCGAACCACACACTGCCGAGCAATAAAATGACGCTGCGGACCTTCATGACGCGTCAATTATAGCCTGTGACTGTGTGGGCCGGACACTCTTGTCCGACGCCGTTGACTTTGACTCTGATTTTGGAGAACCAGAATCAAAGTCAAAGCAAAATCAACATCAAAGACAAGAGCAAAAGTAAAGTCAAAGTCAAAAGCAAGGTCAAAGGAGTCGGACAGGAGTGTCCGACCCACACTACTTGCCGAGTCGCTGCACGAAATCCTCCAGTTCCGTAGGCAATGGGGCGGTAAACGACAACGGCTCGCCGCTGCGCGGGTGCTGAAATTGCAGCGCCGCGGCATGCAGAAAATTCCTTGCAAGAGAGATGCGGCCGGCTGGCTTGGCCAAAATCTCGCGCGGAGCGCCGTAGAGCGTGTCCCCTACCACAGGATGGCGCAGCGATGCCAGATGGACCCGGATCTGGTGGGTCCGGCCGGTGTCGATCTGAACGTCCAGCAGGGTGAATTTTCCATACGGCGAATCCAGCCTGCGATCCACCGCGTAGTGGGTAATGGCCTCGCGCCCCCCAGAGCGCTTCGTGGTCATGCGCGTGCGCCGCACGCGGTCGCGGCTGATGCTGCTGCTGATGGTCCCGCGGTCCTGCTTCAGCCAACCGTGCACCAGGGCAATGTACTTCTTTTTTACCTGCCGCCGCACGAACTGGCCGGCCAGCCGGCGATGTGCTTCGTCGCTCTTGGCCACTACCAGCAGGCCGCTGGTGGCCTTGTCCAGGCGATGCACGATTCCAGGGCGCAGTTCGCCGCCGACTGACGACAGCTGGCCGAAGTGATGCAACAGGGCATTCACCAGGGTGCCGCGATTACGCTCGTCGTCGGTGGCGCCTGCTCCGGCGTGCACGGTCATACCCGCAGGTTTGTTTACCACCGCCACATCGGCGTCTTCGAACACGATGTCGAGGGGAATATCTTCCGCCATCGCCCGCAGAGGTGGCTGCGCAGCGGATCCGAGGACAGCGATGCGTTCCCCACCGCGCAGCCGCAAAGATGCCCGCGCAACCGCATCATTCACCAGCACCAGTTGTTGCGCGATGAGCTGTTGGACCCGGGCACGACTGGTTTCGGGAAGATGCGCCACCAGAAACTGGTCCAGCCGTTTGCCGGCATCTTCAGCGGCGGGTATCAGAAGTGGAGGCATGTGTAGCGCGGACCTGTCCTGAGCGAAGTCGAAGGAGCCCCCGCCCGCGTTCGTCCCCGAAGGGGACGAAGGTGTTGTTCTTTCTCTTAGTCCTAAAAACGGCCGGCGATAACGGCTGGACGCTTACCGCTGGGCGTGCGCCGGAACCACTCGTGTAGACGACTTCAACCACCAGATCACGCCGCCCGTGATGACGAGACCAATGGAGATCAACTGCGTCCCGGTCATGATTCCGCCAAAGACCTCGCCGCGCCCGGGATCGTCGCGAATAAATTCCAGGAAATAGCGGGCCACGCCATAGAGAATGAAATAGGTCGCCAGCACCTGTCCGTCAAACTTCTTGCGCTTGAACAGCCACATCAGAATGAAGAAGTTGGCCAGCTCGACCGCCGCTTCGAAAAGCTGCGTGGGCTCTAGCGGTATGCCCAGGGGAGTGTAGGAGTTCAAATTGGCAATGGGATTGGTAAAAGTCACGCCCCAGAAATGCTGGGTAGGCTTGCCATAGCAACAGCCGGCGGCAAAACACCCCACGCGCCCGATGGCGTGGCCCAGGGCCAACCCGGGCGCAAAGGCGTCCCAGGTCGCGAGTGCGGGCATACGGTGCTGGCGCATGTACCAGGCGGCCGCCACGGACGCGCCAATCAGTCCTCCCGAAAAGACGCCTCCGGCCTGCAGCGTGGACCAACTGAAGATGTCGCCGGGATGAGCGGTGTAGTAGCTCCAGTCGTTGACGATATACAGGACCTTGGCGCCGATAATGCCGCACAGGACTACCAGAACGCCCAGGTTCCAGGCGTCGTCTTGATTGATTCCCTGCTTGCCAGAGTTGCGGACGCTGATCCAGAGCCCGACCAGGACTCCCGTGGAAACCAACAATCCATAAGTGGGAAGGAAGAACTTGCCGATATGAAAAAGTTGAGGAAACACTATTGATCTAGATGCACTGCCCGGAGATTTTGTTACAGCTCAAGCCTACGCAGATTAATTTTAGCAGGAGCAGGCAGGGATGGTGCAGAAGAGAAATGAGAAGCCGACCCACTGTGCCGTGTAACGGGGCCGAGAATGAACCCGTCGGTAGACGTTGGGCGCCCGCCGAGACCCTTTAGGCATCTCCGCATGGCGGAGCGTTGCACACCGGATCCTAGTTCGAGTCGAGCTCCCGTTCATTCAGCATTGGTTCAAAAATCGGTGACCCGTCATCACCAACCTGGTAGGTCGGCTTTCAGTCAGGATGCTAGGGTAAACGTACAGCCTTGGCAATAGGGAGGGTGCAAAAAGTTGGCAATCCGCTTGCCAGCAACTTTAGTAAGGGGGATAACAGACCACGTGGGGACAGCCGCCCTCGGCTGTCCGGCGGAGCGAAGCTCCGCAAGAAGACAACAAGGGATGAATTTGTCGCACTTAAGAAAAAGTTAAGATCAAAAGCGACGGACAAAGCCTGCCCTGAGCGAAGTCGAAGGCAGTGTCCGTCCCGCACAAACAAAAGCTTATCCAGCGCGCCGCTTTTCTTCCAGCACTTCATCCAACGCGCTGGAGAGGTGCTGGGCGCGCCGCAGGTAGTCGCCGGATCCCACATCCTGATTGCGCTTGACCAGGTGGTATTCGTCTGCAATGTTCAACGCGGCCAGCACGGCCAGGCGCGCCGTATCCACCGTGTGGGTCTGTTCCGACACCGCGCGCATCTTGCCATCCACGTACTCAGCCAGCTTGAGAATGTATTCCGCGTCCGAGCCGCGCAGATTGTAGGGCTGGTCGAAAATCTCGACCCGGACAGCATTATTGCTCGGGTCCTTGATCGCGGTGTGTTTGGTGGCCGTTGCCATACTTGTTTCTCCTCAGGACGGAGGTCGGGACCGATCAGCTTACCGCCTGCTCCTCGGAAATGGATTCGATCTGACCCAGCATCTTCTCCACCCGGCCGCGGATTTCTTCCCTTTCCTTGCGTAGCCGTACCATTTCGCGGCGCAGACTATCCAGCTCTTCTTCGCGCTCTTCCAATTGCTGGCGCAGACGCTGCGCATCCCGCTCCGCCGCCGCCCGGGCCTCCCGGGCCGACTTGTACAGCTCAATGGTGCGATAAACTTTCTCTTCAAGCGCCTGAAAATCGTCAGCCGGAACCTGCGCCGATACCCCTTCCGCCGTCCTCACAGACATGGTGCCACCACTTCCTCAAGAGAAATTGGGAACTTGAGCGCAGTATAACCCAGAACCCTGTGAATCCAATCAGATGCTTGCGGGGGATGGGTGGTTGGTCACGGGGCCTACTTTCGCGCTCGCAACTTCTTCAGCCGCTCTCCGGCAGCATCCAGCGTGGCATCTTTTTTGCAGAAGGCAAAGCGCACCTGCTGCGCCCCATCCCGCGCGTCGTTGTAGAAACTCGATCCTGGAACCGAGGCCACCCCGATGTCTTTCACGAGATATTTCACGAACTCGAGATCATCCGCGAACCCGAATGCGCTGATCTCGGTCATGACGTAGTAAGCACCACGCGGACGAAAACAGCGGAAACCAGCCTCGGTCAACACCGGGAGCAGCCGGTCACGCCGCTTGCGATAGCCTTCGGCCAGTTCCTGATAGTAGCTGGCAGGCAGACCGAGCGCCGCAGCCCCAGCCTCCTGCAGCGGCGCCGGCGCGCCTACGGTCAGAAAATCATGGACTTTGCGAATGGCATCTGTGATTGCTGGTGGGGCCACGGCCCAGCCCACTCGCCATCCGGTTACGCTGTAAGTCTTCGACAGGCCGTTGATGGTAATAGTGCGATCGCGCATGCCCTCGAGCGACGCCATCGATATGTGCCGGGTGCCGTCATAAAGAATGTGTTCGTAGATTTCATCGGTGATGGCCAGGACGTTGAACTCCACACACAGGTCGCGGATCAATTCGAGTTCGCTTCGGGTGAAAACCTTGCCGGTGGGATTGTTCGGAGTATTAACGATGATGGCTTTGGTGTGATTGTGAAACGCAGCCCGCAATTCGCGCTCATCGAAGCTCCACTCACCATCGGGCGTGTCCGGCGGGCGCAGCTTTACAAATCGCGGCCTGGCGCCGGAGAGAATCGCGTCGGGCCCGTAGTTCTCATAGAACGGCTCGAAGATCACCACCTCGTCGCCGGCGTTGCACACGGCCATCAATGTGGAGATCATGGTTTCGGTGGAACCGCAGCAAACCGTAATCTCGCGCTCCGGATCCACCGCGATGCCCTGCCACAACTGCAACTGGCGGGCAATGGCGTTGCGCAGGTTCTTCGCCCCCCAGGTGATGGCGTACTGGTTGACGTCGGCGGCAATGGCCTCCTGCGCGGCGCGTTTGATCGCGACCGGGGCGGGAAAATCGGGGAAGCCCTGCGACAGGTTGACGGCGCCATGCAGCATGGCCTGGCGCGTCATTTCGCGGATGACGGATTCGGTGAAATGTTCAACCCGGCCGCTGAGGAACGACTTCTGCGGGATGGCGGTTTCTGCCATGAATCGAGCCTAGCACAGTGGGCAGAAACCACGACAGTCCACGCGGGCACATCCGCCCCCGGCTGTCCAGCCGAGCGCAACTCGACAAGGGCCCGGGATTGTCGAGAACCCGAGATGTCATCCGGCTGGCAAGAAGGGCAGCAGATGGTCCTCGCCCTTTGGACAATGCATAAGGTCGCTCGAGACTACGATCTGTACCGGATGCCGGTCGAGAAAGTTGCCCACAACAGACAAAGCTGGCGAGCTGTGCTCGCCCTGGCCGGGTCAGAGACCCGGCCCCACACGGACATTTGCGGGCCCTGGCGCAGCCAAGACCGGTCACGCGCGCCTGCGGTTACGCCGCAGCCAGATAAACGTAGCGCAGGATGAACAGCACGGTAAGGATCCAGATCAGCAGGTTGATCTCGCGCACTTTTCCCGCTGCGATCTTTACCACTGTGTAAGAGATCAGTCCCAGGCTGATGCCGGTCGCGATGCTGAAGGTGAGAGGCGTGGCCAGCATGGCAATAAACGCGGGCACGGCTTCGCTGAAGTCGGCCCAGTCGATTTGCGCGATCGATTGCGTCATCAGCGCGCCAACCAGGATAAGCGCCGGGGCGGTGGCATAACCTGGAATGGCGGTGGCCAGGGGGGAACAAAACATGGCCGCCAGGAACAGCGCTGCCACCACCACGTTGCTGAGCCCGGTGCGGGCCCCAGCCGCGATTCCGGCCACGCTTTCGATGTAGCTCGTCACCGTAGAGGTACCCGCAACCGCACCGAAAATGGTCCCAGTCGCATCCGCCACCAGGGCGCGACCTACACGGGGAATTTTTCCGTCCTTGATAAAGCCGCCCTGCTCGCACACTCCTACCAGGGTGCCGATGTTATCGAACAGGTCCACGAAGAGAAAGGCGAACAGGATTTCGAGAAATCCCAGATGAATGGCGCCCCGCAGATCGAGTTGCAGGAAAGTGGATGAAGGATGCGGCACAGAAAAGATCGAGGAAGGCCATTGCGTGATGCCGCGCAACATGCCCAGCAGCGTAGTCCCGACAATTCCGATCAGGATGGCGCCATTGACCTTGCGCGCCATCAGAAACAGGGTCAGCACAATTCCGAAGCAGGCGGTCTGCACTTCCTTGTCGGCAAAGCTTCCCAGACCGACGAACGTGGCCGCATTAGCCACCACCAGCTTGGCATTGCGCAGCCCCACGAACGCAATAAAGAAACCGATACCGGTGGCGGTGGAATGCTTCAGGCAGTCGGGCATGCCGTTGACAATCTGCTCGCGCACCCGCGTGACCGTGAGTAACAGGAAAAGAACGCCGGAAAGGAAAACCACGCCCAGCGCCGTGCGCCACGGAATGTGCATGCTGAGGCAGACGGAATAGGTGAAATACGCGTTGAGCGACATGCCCGGCGCCAGCGCAATGGGATAGTTGGCGTAAAGCCCCATCACCAGCGTCGCAACGGCGGCGGAGAGGCAGGTGGCAAATACCACGCCCTCGACGGGCATGCCCGCCTGCGCCAGGATTTGCGGATTCACCACGACGATGTACGCCATGGTAAGGAAAGTGGTGAAGCCGCCGAGCATCTCCTGCTTCACCGTGGTCTGGTTCTCGGTCAGCCTGAAATAACGTTCTATCAATCGCTCTCCTCGAAGCTTGGAGCCGGTTTAGTAAGGGGTCCTGTCCGGCTTTTCCTGCCAGGCGTGAAACGCCGCCAGCGCCTCCTGGCGCATCAACTGCATCATCGGAATCCTGCGTTGCGCCACGGGCTGCGCGATTTCGCCGTAGATAAAGGAATCGTCGAATCCGCTCTTCGACGCGTCCGCCGCGAAGCTTCCAAAATACACACGTGCCAGACGCGCCCAGTAAATCGCTCCCAGGCACATGGGACAAGGCTCGCACGAGGTATAGAGCTCGCAGTCCTTCAATTCGAAGCGTCCCAGTTTCTGGCACCCCTGACGGATGGCAAGCATTTCAGCATGCGCAGTAGGGTCATTGGTCAAGGTCACCTGATTCACGCCTTCCGCAATGATCTTGCCGGCCTGCACGATGACCGTGCCGAAGGGCCCACCTCGGCCCGACCGAACGTTCTCAATCGAGAGCTGAATGGCGCGCGCCATGAAAGGATTGCTCATGCGATGCTTCCGAGGCCAGCCAGTATAGCGGACTGTGTGGCGCGGGCGCCCCGCCCGCGATCTTTGACGTTGAATTCGATCCTCTTCCACACCCACGGCTTTTGACGTTGCTGGGCCAGTTCCGTTTCCCACAGCCTCGCAGTAGCACCCGCCCTCTCGCGGGCGAGGGCTCCTTCGACTTCGCTCAGGACAGGTCCGCGCCACACGAGTCACCACCCAAGCGACCACACAGGGCACTTGATATAGTCACAATGAACCTGATGGCCGTCGAATCTCAGAGCGCTTCTGTCGCCCCGCAGCGCGTGGACTTTGTCCTGACCCTGCGCCTGGCCTTGCCCCTCATCATCGCCGAGGTCGGCTGGATGAGCATGGGCATCGTGGACACCATCATGGTGGGACGATTGCCCGACAGTGCCGTCGCCATCGGAGCCACCGGCCTGGGCCAGAGCCTCTATCACAGCATCGCCATCTTTGGCGGCGGCCTGCTTCTCGGCCTGGATACTTTCGTCGCACATGCCTACGGCCGCGAAGATCTGAACGACGCCCGCCTCTCGCTTGTGAACGGCCTGTTTCTGGCGTTCGCCTTGACCCCAATCCTCATGCTGGCCGTGTCGCTCTGGCCCGCGCTGATGCAGCGCTTTGGCATCAGTCCGGAACTGGTCGATCCCATGCGCCCCTTTCTGCACGCACTCAACTGGGGCACACTGCCGTTGCTCGCTTACTTTGCTCTGCGCCGCTATCTGCAGGCGGTAAACGTCGTGATTCCCATCATGTTCGCCCTCATCTCCTCCAACCTGGTGAATCTGGTCGGCGATTGGGCGTTGATCTATGGACATCTCGGGCTTCCCGCCATGGGTATCACCGGTTCCGGCTGGGCCACCTGTGTGGCCCGCATTTACATGGCGGGAGTGCTGGCCGTCACTCTGCTTTGGGTAGAGTCCAGACGCTCGTTGCCCAGGTGGACCAGCGCGGCGCGCATCGATCTGGGTCGAGTTTGGGCCTTGCTCAGGCTGGGGGCGCCGGCGGCAACCCAGATTCTGTGCGAGATTGGCGCCTTCTCGGCTGCCACCGCGGTAATCGCGAGGCTCGGACCCGTCCCTCTTTCAGGTCACGAGATCGCGTTGAACTGCGCCGCCCTCGCCTTCATGGTGCCGCTCGGGATCAGTTCGGCCGCAGCCGTGCGCGTGGGGCAACAGTTGGGAAGAAAGGATACTGCCGGAGCACGGCGCGCGGGATGGTCGGCCATCATTCTCGGAGTCGGATTCATGGCCTGCTCGGGACTGCTATTCGTGTCCATTCCCACCTGGATCGCGCGCCTGTTCTCGCCCGATCCGAGGGTAATTCGCACCGGCGCCAGCCTGCTGTTGATAGCCGCCGCCTTCCAGCTTTTCGATGGCTTGCAGACGGTCGCAACCGGGGCCCTGCGCGGCACCGGCGACACCAGAACGCCCATGCTGGCCAACTTCATCGCCTACTGGCTGATCGGCCTCCCGGTCGGCTACGTCTTATGCTTCAGAGTGGGCTGGGGCGCGGTCGGAGTGTGGATCGGCCTGTGCGGTGGCCTGATGATTATCGGCTCAGCCCTTCTGCTGGCCTGGCACCGGAGAAAGCTGCCCGCATAATTTCGGGTGGGAGAGAACGAGTCATCCCGAGCGAGTCGAGGGACCCCTGCCTGACCGAGAACTCAGCCTCTTATAGGGGTTCTTCGGCTCCGCAAGTGCTTCGCAAAGCGAAGCACTTGCTCCGCTCAGGAAGACATATGGAGAAGAGAATGCCAACTAACCCTTCGGCGCGCCGCCCCGGGCGTCCCCTGGTTGTTGGGCTAAGGATTCCCGCACCTTCGCGTACCCAGGCTTGATGACGGCATAAATCAAGTCGCAGCGCTGCCGATATGGCAAGAACGCACTCTTCATCGCGTTAATGGTAATTTTCTCGAAGTCATCGAGAGACAGGCCGAAGGTCTCCGCGGCAGCCTCGAACTCGCGCGTCATGGTGGTGTCGCTCATTAGCCGGTTGTCGGTGTTCAAGGTAACGCGAAACTTTTCCTGATACAGAATCTTGAAGGGATGTTCGGCCAGACTCGGGGTCGCTCCCGTATGAACGTTGCTGATCAGGCAAATCTCCAGCGGAATTCTCTTGTCGAGAACGTACTGGGCAAGATCGCCTAGCTTCACCGCCCTGCCATCCGCCACGGCGACATCGTCAATCAGCCTGGTCCCATGCCCGATGCGATGCGCCCCGCAATACTGAATGGCCTGCCAGATCGATTCCTTGCCGTAGCCTTCACCGGCGTGAATCGTGATGTTGAAATTCTGGCGTTGAATGTAGTGGAAGGCATCCACGTGCTTCTTGGGCGGGTACCCGCCTTCCTCGCCTGCCAGATCGAAGCCGACCACGCCGCGCTCGCGAAAATCTACGGCCAGTTCCGCCATCTCGAGTGACACATCCATGTTGCGCATGGCACAGATAATCAGGCCCGAAACCGTTCCAAAATCCTTTCGTCCGCGCTCCAGACCTTTCAGCACCGCCGAGACCACCTGCTGGTGAGTCAGTCCCTTGCGGGTGTGAAAAATCGGCGCAAAGCGAGTTTCAAAATAGACCACGCCATCCTTGCTCAGATCTTCGGCCTGTTCGTAGGCGACCCGCTCCAGCGCCTCTTCCGTCTGCATGACCGCGATTGTGTGCGCGAAGCCTTCCAGGTATTTGGCCAGGCTCCCTTTGTTAGCGCCTTGATGAAACCACTGGGCCAACGCGGGGGCGTCGCTGGTGGGAAGGCCGCTGTAGTTCGTTTCCCTGGCCAGATCGATGACGGACTGCGGCCGCAAGACTCCGTCCAGATGCTCGTGCAGAAGCACCTTGGGTATGCGGGCCAGTTGCTGTTTATCAAGCTTCATGAGGGAACTCCAGGTCTGAGCACGACGGCGCGGAGTTCACTGATCAACCCCGCCGGCCCAATAGTTGCTTCTGAACAGCACGGTCTCATCCTGCGCCGGATCTTTCAAACACACCCGAATATGGTGCAGCCCGGGCCGGGGGCTTCTCGGTTCAAAGCTCAAGAGGTAGCGATTGTGTACATGATTGGCAAAGCTGTTCATCCTGGTCTCAAAGCTCTTGCGGGATGCGAACAGTTCGTACTCACCACCGCTCATCGACGCAATCGCCAGGGGCATGTTCTTTTTCATCGCCGCCAGCGCCATTAGAAGAACGCCCTGTACATCGGGTTGGGCGCCCCAGCCAGCCTCATCCCGATTGCTGCCTCGTTCGGTATCCAGTACCTGGGATAGCGAAGGAGCAAAAGGAAGAGTGTAAACCGCGGTGTTGGTGACCCCGATCAGCTTGACCACATCATTGAGCTTGGCAAAGTGACTGCCATGGTCGCGGGTCTCACTGATCAGCAGCAGCACGCGCTGGCGGCCCTCGGGCCGTTGGTTCAGCAATTTCACTGAATACGCGACGGCATCGAGAATCGCGGCGCCGTTGTCACCCGCCTGCAGGGTCTTGAGGTCGCCTTCGATAAGCTCCGTGTTGTGAGTGAAATCGCGCGCCAGAGTAAGTTTGCTGTCGAAGAACACCAGGGCCGCTTCGGTGTCGGACTGGCTCAGAACCGGGTCCAGCATCGATGCTACGCCTTGCATTCGGGCAAACTCGCGCCAGGCTCGACGCCCGGTCTGCACTGCGATCACCAGCGAGACCGGCTCGGCTTCCGCTGCTTCGTCCAAATAGGGCGCCTGTTCGACGCCATCGTCTTCAATGATGAAATCTTTGGCTTGCAGGCCGTAAACCACATTGCCACTCGCGTCGCGCACCAGCGTGGGCACCAGAACCACGCTGGTCTGGGCGTTGAAGGTAGGCTCCTGCGGCGCAGCAGCAGGTCCAAACACCAACAGAAACGTGACAAGCTGCAAACTGGCTTTAACGCTGTTCATGTCTCTCGCAAGCTATTCTTCCCCGATGTCCTCATTCCAGACTTCGGGATTCGCCCTAATGTACTCGCCCAGCAGCGCAGCGCACTCCGCAGAGTCAAGGTCGAGAACGTTCACGCCGAGCGAGCGCAGCCATTCCACGCCGCCCTGAAAATTACGGCTTTCCCCCACCACCACGGTGCCGAAACCAAATTGCCGGACCAGTCCGCTGCAATACCAGCAAGGCGCCAGGGTGGTGACCATGATGAGGTTGCGATAGCTGCGCTGGCGTCCTGCATTGCGGAAGGCGTCGGTTTCGCCATGCATCGAGGGATCGCCGTGCTGCACCCGGCGATTGTGGCCGGCGCCGAGAAGTTTGCCCTGAGCGTCGAAAATCGCCGAGCCGATCGGAATCCCACCTTCGGCCAGCCCCCTGCGGGCCTCAGACAGGGCGACGGCGAGCATCGCGGTGTAGTCCAGATTCAGCTTCGCGCCCTCCTGCTATCCCATTATTACATCCATGGTGGAGGTCAGCCTGAACGAGGGAGCTCCGCAACTTCCCGGGCCACCCAGGTTTGGTTTTATGTTAATTTGGTGGCGCTTGAAAACGTTTACAACGGATTCCCGTCACAGAACAAGTGGACGGAAAGCCGAAGCCCTCATGTCCGGCCAGTTTCCAGACTTTAACCCCGGGACTTCTTGATCATGCAGAAACGGCACCAATTTATCCGCCCATCAGTTCTGCTCTGTGTTCTGACCTTGCTCACCGCCGCAGCCCATGCCCAGTGGGCGCCGATGAATCCCGTCACCGCAGTGCAACAGCAACCTGACGGTGTGCTGTTCACCATGCAGACCGGTACGTTGAAGGTTCAGGTGTGCGCCGATTCCGTCATTCGCGTGCGTTATTCGGCCACGTCCACGTTCTCCGATCGACCTGACTACGTGATCACGAAAACCAGCTGGCCTGAAACCAAATGGACGATGCAGTCC
The DNA here is from genome assembly GCA_963758435.1 of Terriglobia bacterium. Lineage (GTDB taxonomy): Bacteria > Acidobacteriota > Terriglobia > Terriglobales > Acidobacteriaceae > JAIQFF01. The sequence goes on from CAVWVN010000008.1 coordinate 268,055, forward strand.
ACCGATGACGCCGTAACTGTCACCACTTCGCGTCTGGCGGTGACGGTCACGCGCAAGGACGGCGGCATTACTTATCGTGATCGTGACGGCAAGCAACTGCTGCAGGAAGCGACGCGAAAGCTGACCCCGGTGAAGGTCAATGGCGAGGACGCCTATCGCGCGGAATCGTTCATCAACATCTACGGCTCGCGCGAAGCCCTCTACGGACTCGGCCAGCACCAGGCAGGCGTGTGGAACTATCGCGGCGAGTCGGTGGACATATCCCAGGACAATACCAACATCTCGGTGCCGCTGCTGCTTTCGAGCCAAGGCTATGGTCTCTACTGGAACAACGACTCGCGCAGCCGGTTCAACAACCGCTTTGCGAATTACATGTACATCACTTCCAAAGTGGCCGACAACATCGACTACTACTTCTTTTACGGGCCAGATTTCGACCGCATCATCGCCGCTTACCGCGACCTGACCGGGCAAGCGCCCATGTTCGGCAAGTGGGCCTACGGCTTCTGGCAGTGCAAGAACCGCTACAAGTCGCAGGAAGAAATTCTGGGAGTCGCCAACAAGTACCGCGAGTTGCATATTCCGGTCGATAACATCGTGCAGGACTGGTTCTGGTGGAACCACAAGGGCGAACACGTCTTCAACAAGAATTATCCCGACCCCAAGGGCATGATCGACCAGCTTCACGCCCAAAATTTCCATCTCATGATTTCGGTGTGGCCCTTCTTCGAACCCGGCTCCGCGGTCTATGACGAAATGGACAAACGCGGCTGGTTTGTAGACAAGTTCAAATTCGCCAAGCCGCCTTATCACACTAGTGGCATGGCGGTGTACGACGCCACCAACCCCGAGGCCCGCAAATACTACTGGCAACTGATGGACAAGGCCCTGTTCAACATTGGTGTGGACGCCTGGTGGCTGGATACCACCGAACCCGAAACCGAAGGCCAGGAAGAAAACATCCTGCTGGGCCACAAGCTGGCTGCCGGCAGCGGCGATCGTTACGTCAACATCTATCCGCTCATGACCACGGGCGCAGTCTACGATGGGCAGCGCAGCGCTTCCGACAAAAAGCGCGTCTTCATTTTGTCCCGCTCGGCCTTCGCCGGCGATCAGCGCTATGGAGTCACGGCCTGGTCGGGCGACATCAACTCCGATTTCTTCAGCTTTCGCCGGCAGATTCCGGCCGGTCTGAACTTCGCGCTTTCCGGGATTCCCTACTGGACCACGGACATCGGCGGATTCGTCTCCGGAGATCCCAACGATCCCGCCTATCGCGAGTTATTCATCCGCTGGTTCCAGTACGGCACCTTCAATCCCGTTCTGCGCGTGCATGGAACGCGCAAAACCGATCAGAACGAACTCTGGTCATACGGGCCGGAGGCACAGAAAATTCTGGTGAGCTTCGATCGCTTGCGCTACCGCATGCTGCCCTACATCTATTCGCTCGCGTGGATGACGACCAGCGAGAGTTACACGCCCATGCGCCCGCTGGTGATGGACTTCCGCACCGACGTTCGCGCCCAGAACATTGGCGACCAGTTCATGTACGGTCCCGCGTTCCTGGTGAACCCGGTCACCGAACCCGACGCCACCACCCGGCGGCTCTACCTGCCACAGTCAAAGTGGTATGACTTCTGGACTGGATCAGCCCTCGCTGGCGGCCGAACTGTCGACGCCAGCGCTGCGCTCGAACGGCTTCCGCTTTATATCCGCGCCGGATCAATTCTTCCCCTCGGCCCAGATGAAGAATGGTCCACGGAAAAACCTGCTGATCCCATTGAACTCAGAATTTACCCCGGCGCGGATGCAGATTTTACTCTCTACGAAGATGAGAACGACAGCTACAACTACGAAAAGGGCATGTACGCGACTATCCCCTTGCATTGGGATGACGCCCAACAGGCGCTAACCATCGGCGAGCGCAAGGGACAATTTCCCGGCATGCTGGAAAGCCGCACGTTCCGTGTCGTATTCGTCAGAGAGAATTATGGCGCGGGCATCGATCCGGAAGAGCACCCGGACAAGACCGTGGCATATTCCGGCAAGCATGTCGTAGTGGTTCCGTAAAGTTATGAGTGGGTCATGGGCGAGCTTGTCACCCAGTTGTTTGAAGCAAGCTTCAGCTAACAGGAGAACGTCCGATGAAATTGTTTTGGAAAAATACAGCTCTCATACTGGTCGCGCTTCTGAGCCTGGCCGGGACCGCGCTGGCACAGTCCAGCTACAGCCTGCTCTCGCCGGACAAGCGCATCGAAGTGAAAATCCGCACCGGAGAACGCTTTCAATATGATGTCCTGTTCAAGGGGACAGCTCTTCTGCAGAACTCGTCCTTCTCGATCGACATTGATCACACTACCCTGGGTCTGCAGCCTAAGGTCAAGGCGAGCAAGGAGCGCAGCTACGACGGCACGCTCGAGCCGCCGGTGCGGCAGAAGTTCGCCAAAATCCGGGAGAACTACAACGAACTGCGCCTGACCATGGAAGGCAATTACGCAGTCGTGTTCCGCGCCTACAACGAAGGCGTGGCTTATCGCCTGGAAACTTCTTTGCCGCAGACCGAGGTAAAGGTTTACGGCGAAGAATCCAGTTTCAATTTCGCCGGCGATTACCGGGTTTACTACCCGCAAGAGGAAGGCTTCTTCTCGCACAACGAACGCCATTACCTGCCGATGAATCTGAACACCATCGCGCCCAGCGCGATTGCCAGCCTGCCCGCCGTGGTGGACGCCGCCAACGGGGTGAAAGTGGCGGTCGCGGAATCCGATATTGAAGACTACCCCGGGCTCTGGCTGCGCGGCACCAGCAGCAACGGCCTGGCGGCCACCTTCCCGCCCTATCCGCTAAAGGAAACTTTGGAAAAGGACCGCGATTTCAAGGTCACCCAGGCGGCGGACTACATCGCTGTGACTCGCGGCACCCGTACCTACCCCTGGCGGCTGTTGGGAATTGCAGAAAAAGATGGCGACCTGATCACCAATCAACTGGTGTACCTGCTGGCCAAGCCGCCGCAGGTACAGGACACCTCCTGGATCAAGCCCGGCAAAGTGGCCTGGGACTGGTGGAACGCGCTCAACATCGATGGCGTGGATTTCAAGTCTGGCGTCAACACCCAGACCTACAAGTATTTCATCGATTTCGCCGCCAAGTATGGCATCCCTTACATCATCCTTGATGAGGGATGGTACAAGCTCGGCAACGTGCTCGAAGTCGTACCCGAAGTGAATATGGAAGAGCTATCGGCATACGCCAAACAAAAGAATGTGGGCATTATCCTGTGGATGGTGTGGAAGACGCTCGACGATCAGTTCGACCCCGCGTTCGACGAATTCCAGAAGTGGGGAGTCAAAGGCCTCAAGATTGATTTCATGCAGCGTGACGATCAGAAGCTGATCAACTTTTATTTCAAGACCTCCCGCGAAGCAGCCAAGCGCCACATGCTGGTCGATTTTCACGGTGGACAGAGCCAGATTACAATGACCCGCACCTGGCCCAACATGATCAGTGGCGAAGGCGTCCGCGGCCTGGAGTGGAGCAAGTGGAGCGCTGAAACCGAACCCCAGCACAACGTCACCCTGCCCTTCACCCGCATGTTTCTGGGGCCGATGGATTTCACTCCTGGGGCAATGCTGAACGCAACCAAGAAAGATTTTGCTCCCGTCTTCGATCGCCCCATGAGCCTGGGTACACGCTGTCACCAGTTGGGAATGTATGTGGTGTTTGAAAGCCCGCTGCAAATGCTGTCCGACAGTCCGTCGAATTATTTGCGTGAGCCGGAGATGATGGAATTCCTCGCTCCTGTTCCGTCGGTGTGGGACGACACGAAAGTGCTCGACGCACGCATCGCGGAATATGCATTGGTCGCTCGCAGAAGCGGCAAGGATTGGTACGTCGGAGCCATGAGCAACTGGACTGCCCGCGACCTGGAAGTGGACTTCTCCTTCCTGCCTGCAGGAACTTTCTGGCTGGAGGCGTACGCAGACGGCGTTAACGCCGACCGCATTGCCAGCGATTACAAGAAAACCAGAACGCAAATTACGCGCGACACCAAGTTGAAAATATCCCTCGCTCCCGGTGGCGGCTGGGCCGCAAGGATTCACCAGTAGGTTCACTTCGCAGAATGAAATGAATGGAGGACGGGCGTCCTCGCCCGCATTGCGCAAGCCGGACGGGCGAGGACGCCCGTCCTCCACTTGGTATCCCGTCTCTTCAATCAGTAACCTACTTGGCGATGTTCCCCTGATTACAGGAATGCCCTGATTGTCCCGGTCCTGCCACGCCTGTAACTTTGTCCAGCAAAGAAGGTGTGAAAAATTACGAGGAGGACTTCCATGGGAACAATCTTGATTGTGCTTCTGGTTCTGTTATTGCTCGGCGCTCTTCCCACGTGGCCATACAGCAGCAGTTGGGGGTATTTCCCCAGCGGCGGACTGGGACTGGTCCTGCTGATCGTAGTCATTCTGGCGCTTACGGGCAGGGTCTGAGCAGCCAGGTTATCTCTTGCTTTCCTTGGAATGGGTCTCGAAAAGGTGCTTGGACAGAACGACAAGCGCCAGAATCTGGGTCCATTCCGAGACTATGTTTCCGGCCACCTGTCCCCATTTCGATTCTGGGTCGACGTGCTTATAGACGGCGACCCAGCACACGCCGGTGGCCAGCAGAAACAGGGTCAAGGAGTGGTTGGTTATCGCTTCCCAGAAGGGACCGCGCAAGTTGAGTGGAGGCTTCCTGCTCTCGGCGGAGCCAAGTTCATAGAGATACTTGGTGGCTATCACGGTGACCACCACTCCCGACCAGTCGGCAATGGCGTTTCCGAAAAATGAGCCCCAGTGGGTCCGGGGATCAGCTCCGGCATAAAGCACAATCCAAAGGATCAGAACGCCAATGCAGGCAATACTGAGGGAATGGTGAGCCAGGAAGCTTTTCCTGTGAGACTTTGTTTTCCTGACCTTTTGCCCAATTTCTGGACTCTGTTGCGTCACGGAAAGTAGTTTAAACCTTATTTCCACGCCACCATGCCCGACGCGTTATTCGCCTTGTCATCCTGAGCGAGTTTGCTCGTCCGCAGGCGGACGAGCAGGCGAGTCGAAGGACCCCTGCCCGCAGAAAATAGCTCTCCTGCCGGGGATTTCGATTACAGGCTGCGCGGCCCCTGCTGGGTGGGTGCGTTCTTGCCACTGAACCGCTGCGCAACATAAATCAGGAGAGCAATCACCGCGAATACGAAGACAAAATGGACAAGCTCCACGATCACAATGTCAGGAGGATGGTGCTCAACCCATTCCCGCCACGTCAGCACCCCTGATCCCACCAGAGCAAGCAGAAGTTTGCGTGTGGCCCACAAGCCTGGCCAAAACCCCGTGCCTGCAGCGCCGGTGGTGTCCCACAGCATATGGTCGAGTATCCAGCGCATGATTTTCCGATGAAAAAGAACCGCCATGGCGGGGAGGGTAGCACAAAAAGCAACGGCATCCAAAGGGATGCCGTTGCTCCATCAGGATGAAAATGAACGCCGGCCTTTAGTGTCGGCCTCCGCCGCCGTGGGGACCTCCGCCGTGTGAGCCGCCTCCGCCCGATCCGCCGCGATTTCCGCCTCCGCCCCCTCCACCGTGGGATGGGGCTGACATGCGCGGCCCGCCGCCCTCACCGCCGCGTGGCGTCACGATCGGCTGCCTCATTTCCAGCGGCGGCCGGGAGTAGCCCCGCGAAGCTGGCTGCCCCATGCCGCGTCCGCCAACCGATTCCATCTGGGGACTGGACATCTGGTAACGGGCCGGGGAATCCGCCCCCCGCTCGCCATTCATGCTGCCACCGTTATTCAGGCGATAAGGAGAACCTCCGGACTGCGGCGTGAAATGCCGCCAATCGCCACCATTGGTCGAAGTCTCAGGCCGCGGCGAATATCCCGGCCGCGGAACGTTAGACATCGTTCCCGGTGACGTCCGCTCGGTTGGACGATTCATGCCTCCTGGGTGCTGCATCGGAGTCGGACTGGAAAATTTCTGCCACCCCGAGCTGTCGGAAGTCGCAGGCCGTGCCATCCCACCACTACCGGCCGGCGAGGACATCGTCCCCCGGACGCCGCGCTGAGTCTGTACCTGAGTCTGCCCCTGGGACTGGTTTTGCGTTGGTCCCGAGCCGAAGCGCTGGAAGCCCTGGTTGGTCGCGCCCCGTTCGGACTGCTGTATGCCAGAAGGGTTAGTGCGAACTCCCGGCGCGGGCCGTGCAACTGATCCCCGCCCGGTGCTGTTCGCCAAATTCTGGCCTGGTCCGTTGCTTCTCGCGAATGCATTTTCGGCGCCGCTACGCTGGATCGACTGCCGCATGCGCGAGACTTCAGTGTCGAACGAGCGTGGCGTGCCTGCCGGGCGCGACTTCGAGAAGAAGCGCTGCTGCGTCCCGCCGCGCGGGATCGTGGATGCCGCCGCTGGCCGGTTGCTTACCGATAGTGCCGCACGCGCCGGAACTACAGGAAGATTGCCCTCGATCCTGCGTCCGCTGCGAAAAACGTCGCCGTTCACTGCCACCGCCGTCGATCGGCCCGTGCCGAAGTACCCGGACGGAACGGTTGAGATACCCTCCCGCACTCTGGAGTTCATGGAGGCCAGCCGCACGTTGGAATAGGCGCCACCCCGGCGAAGGGGAGCAATGCCGCCAAATCCGCGATTGTTGTAAACATTGATGTTGGTTACGTTGACTACGTTATAGTGCGAGCGATAGCGGCCGTACCAGGGATAGAACGTGTCGCAGGGTCCAATTGGCAACCAGCCGACTGAACCAAATCCGAATCCCACCCCAACTCCAACCCCGCCGCCAAAGCCAAAGAAGGACACATACGCGGGCGCCCACACCGGGCGGTACCGCGGATATCCGTAGGCCGGTCCCGGCCACCACACCCACGAACTGTTGTAAACGAACCAGCGCCCGTAGTGATAGGGAGCCCAACCCCAGGGTTCATAGGAAACCCATGTCCAGCCCCATCCCGGCTCCCACACCCAGCGTCCGCTGCGATAGGGCGCCCAACCCGGACCCGCCGCCGGTGCCCACACTGGACCGTAGTCCGGCACCGTCACCCAGCGGCCGTAAGCGTCGAGATCTTCTGAGCCCACATAGTAGCTATTGGTATTTCTCCACGACTGGGCATTAAGAATCGTGTGGTCACGATCGATGTTCCAGGAATCCCAGCTGTCTTTCGCAGGCGCGCCTTCCAATTTGTATTGCGTGTCGTCTCCCACGCCGCGCACGATCGCCATCTGGCCCTGGTCCACTTGTGTGCTGCCCTGGGGAGTGGAAATCTGTGCTGAGCCCTTGCGAACAATGACTGAAGTCTCGCCTTCCGAATTCACCTCGATCCGGTACACACCGTCCCTCTGATCGGGACGGACGGCGACGTTCGCGGTATCAATCTCCACCGCGGCTTCGGTGCCCTTGAAAACCGAGTAGTCGATCAGCCCGCGATCGACCTGGATCTGGATCTGGGTCCGCGAAAGACCAGCAATGCCGGCCAGGGTGTTGTCGCCCAGGCGCAGGATGTTTCCGTGGTCAAGCTGCACCTCAGCCCGCGAGTTGGCGCCGGTAGAAACCTTGTCACTGCTCACAATGGGCTGGTTCAACACCACGGTCGCCCAATCCCCGGAATCGCCACGCTGCGTGGAAACGTCTCCGTGGATCAAACTGATGCGCGCTACGCTGGAGCGAACCTCAGATTGCTCCTGCGTAGGTTGATCCTCCGTAGGTTGATCCTGTGCCATGGTCATGGCACACAGGCCCAAGATCAGTGATCCAACCATCAATGCCAACCGGTTTTTCATGGCCCCACCTCTCGCGAAAACAAACTCGCGCGTAATTGACGATGCATGTGCCGTGCCAAACGTCGCGACAGGAAGAGGAATAAGTCATTCCCTGCCAATATGTTACGGATGCTCAAGAGGACGCTTGAAAAGTGCCGGGAGGGCTATGGCTGAGTTCAACCGGAGTTGGTGGTTTTCAACCACATAGCTCCCGCTCAGAGATAGGCCGCGTGGAGACAGCCGCCCTCGGCTGTCGGGTCGAGCGCAGCTCGACGGAGGTTCCTGCTGCGGGTAAGAGAGCATAAGCATAAACTGCGGAGCCCTGCTCCGCCGGACAGCCGGGGCGGCTGCCCCCACGTGGTCTTCGTTGTGTCCGCCAGATTCGCTGACCGTGGAAGCGCTGCCCTTCCAGGGCCGCGTTCTCATGCCACCGCAGGTCGGCCTTCAGGCCCAGTGGCGCCACTCGGGCTGAAGCCCGACTCAGATTGCCTCGTGACGCGGCGCTGAAGAGCCGCTCTTCCACCGTGCCGTCGGGATCCTCCCGACGCGCCCAGGAGATATCAACCTGCTATTCCTCGTTCTCTTTCTCCCCCTCGTCGCCGATGCCGATTTTCGACAGCCGGTAGCGCAGCGCGTTGCGCGAGAGTCCGAGCAGACGCGCGGCCTGACTCTTGTTGCCGTGAGCGCGGCGCAGGGCTTCCCGGATCATCTCGTCTTCCCACTGCTCCAGGGTCATTCCTTCGGGAAGAAAACTGGACGGAAAATCGGCCGTCCTGTTGGCCCGCGAGTCAATATGAATGTCGCCGGCTTCCAGTTGCGGAGCTGCGGACAACGCTGACGCGCGTTCCAGTACGTTCTGCAACTCGCGCACGTTCCCCGGCCAGTGGTAGTCCATCAACATCTTCAGAGCTTGCGGAGAAACGCCGCTGAGCTTGTTGCCGGAGTCCTGAGCAAAGCGTGAGAGAAACAGATTCACCAGCTCGGGAATGTCCTCCTTGTGCTCGCGCAGAGGAGCAATATCAATGGGCACAACATTCAGGCGGTAGTAAAGGTCTTCCCGAAACGTTCCCTCCTCGAGTGCAGCCCGCAAGTCGCGGTTGGTGGCGGCGACGAGCCGCACGTCCACCTTGATGGTCTTCGTCCCGCCCAAGCGCTCGAATTGGCGCTCCTGCAGAACTCGCAACAGTTTCACCTGGATCGCGGGCGGAACATCGCCGATCTCATCGAGGAAGAGAGTTCCCTTGTCGGCGAGTTCGAACTTTCCCGGCTTGCTGCTGGTGGCTCCAGTAAAAGCGCCCTTTTCATAACCAAACAGCTCGCTTTCCAGGAGGCTCTCCGGAATAGCGGCGCTGTTGATCTTGATGAACGGTCCGGATGCCCGGCGTGATTTCTCGTGGATGGCGCGCGCTACCAGGTCTTTGCCTACGCCGCTTTCTCCGCCCAGCAGCACGGTGGAGTTGGTCGGCGCCACTCGTTCCACCGTAGCCAGGACCTCCTGCATTTTGGCACTGCGCGCCACCAAGTTGGGATGCTGGTAGCGCTGTTGCAGCGCCTCGCGCAGTGAACGGTTTTCCACCCGCAGGCGCTGCACATCGAGCTCCTTGTGCACCACCATGCGCATTTCGTCGAGCGAAAAAGGTTTCAGGACGTAATCGCTGGCGCCCGCTTTCATGGCCTCGACCGCGGTTTCGACCGTCCCGAAAGCAGTCATTACGACCACGGGCAGCGCCGCCTGGAAACGCTTCACCGCCTGCAGGAAGTCCAGTCCATTCATGCCCGGCAACTTGAGATCGGTAATCACCAGATCGACGGGACCGTTCTGCAGTAGCTTCAGGCCGGTTTCGGCATCCTCGGCGGACAGAGTCTGAAAACCGTCGTCTCCGAGATTGAGTTCCAGAAGACGACGCATCTTTGCCTCGTCCTCGACAATCAGAATGGTCGCGTTCGGGATGGTCATGAACCTCCAGCTCCCTGCCCAGCCTCGCCCTCTACTGGAAAGAAGATCACGAAACCGGCACCCTTCTCGTCCGTTTTCTCCAGCCGGATGGTGCCGTGGTGCTCATCCACAATCTTTGAAACGATGGAGAGGCCCAGTCCGACGCCGGTTTTCTTGGTGGTCACAAAGGGATTAAAGATTTGCTCGCGCATTTCCGCGGGCACGCCGGGGCCGGTGTCCTTCAGCCGCACCTGGACCCCCTTGCGTCCGTTCGAACTCGCACCCGAAACCTCAACTCGAAAGGTCCCGCCATCTTCTCCCATGGCCTCATACGCATTCTGAACCAGGTTGAGGAACACCTGTTCGCAAAGATTCTCGTCGAGCGGCACCGGAGGCAAGTCAGGTTTATATTCACGCTGCACCACTACTGTCCCGCCCTTCCACTGTTCTGCCACCGATTTCAGGGCCTGGTCAAGCAAGTCCGTCACCCGCAGGAGACGGGTTTCAATCCGCAGCGGCCGCGCAAAATCGAGAAAGCGGGTGACCAGCGCGCTCGCCCGGTTGACTTCGCTCGATATGTAACCCGCCAGCTCACTGGCCAGGGGATTCGAGCTTTCCAGCTTGCGGTTGAGGGTCTCCGCCGACCCTTTGATCACGCCCAGCGGATTGCGGATTTCATGCGCCAGTCCGGCTGAAAGCTGCCCCAGGGCTGCCAGCCGCTCGGAGCGCCGGGCTTCCGCCTGGGCCCGCTCCAGCTGGCGATTGACCTCGGTCAACTGCTCGGCCACCTGCCGATATTGCGCTGTCCTCCGCCGGTTCTCCAGGGTGAAACGGTTCACCACCATCGCCGCCAAAAAGAAAAACATGATGCGGATGGCGAGTTCAGCCGCACCCGTGGCGGTCAGCGTGTACTCCTGCAGCGCGGGATAGAGATATGAACAGTAGGCCGCCGAAGCCAGGGCGGTCCACAGCAAAGTGCCCCAGGAACCAAAATGGATGGCGGCAGTAACGACCGGGACGTAGTAAATCGGATAATAACTGCTGTTGATGCCAATCTCCCCGGTGTGATTGATCAGCAAAGTTGCCAACACGATCTTGATCAGCACCACCGCAGAGCGTCCGTAGCGCGGCCAGGTGGCGATGATCCGGCCTTCGGCCAGTTGCACCACGCCAATCGCCAGCAACACCAGCTGCTTGTGAGGCTCCCACACCGGCGGCAAGGCGGCCAGGCCCAGCAGGAAGAACAGCCAAAGCACATCCATCCACGTGATGCGGCTTTGTTTTTCTTCATTCATGCGAAACAGCTATAACCTGGATGAAGGTTGTGACCTTCGGACCTCACCACCGCCTCGTCAGCAGTGTATCTCGCCTCACATCTGGAGCGTCAACGGACCTCATTTTTGGACGCGCTCCTGCAGCGGCGTACCTTCAGGAATCTCCGGCCTCTACCCCGGCGCCCCCGGGTACAATGGCCGGACCCATGTTTATGAGCTTCGCCCATGTTTTCTTGGATTTCCACAGTAGCCCAAACGGGCCATTCACAGGCTCCATCCGAGCCCTTACCCTGCTATTGAGCAGACTTCGGGGGAGGGCTGTTCGACAAACGTCCCATGACTTAACAAAGTCTGGGACGTTTTGTATTGAGCGCCATATCGCACGCCTGCTGTGTCCAACCGCAAGAAAGAAACAACCTATCGGCCCCGCTGCCGCGGCAAGGACGTCGCATTGAAGGCCCTCGTAATCAAGCAACCGGGAGAAGCGGAGATCAGGTCAGTCCCTGAACCAGCAGTCGGCCCGGGCAATTTTCTGCTGAGGGTCCGCATGGTAGGTTTCTGCGGCAGCGATTTGAATTCCTTTCGCGGGCGCAATCCGCTAGTGTCTTTTCCCCGCATTCCGGGGCACGAAGTCTCGGCTACGATTGTCGAAGGCACCGGTCCGAATCCCGCTCTTGCTGCCGGCGTGGATGTCACGCTGTCTCCTTACACCAGTTGCGGCCGGTGCGCCTCCTGCCGCCGCGGCCGTCCCAACGCCTGCCAATTCAATGAGACGCTGGGAGTACAAAAAGACGGCGCAGCCACGGAATACATCGTGATGCCTCCGGAAAGAATCTATCCCGCGAAACTCACCCTCAAGGAGTTGTGCCTGGTGGAGCCACTGACCGTCGGCTTCCACGCCGTGGCCCGCGGACGCGTGACCGTTGAGGATACAGTGGCGATCCTGGGCTGCGGCGGAGTCGGACTCGGCGCTGTGGCCGCGTCCGGCTTCCGCGGCGCCAAGACCATCGCCATCGATATGGACGACGAAAAGCTGAGCACCGCACGGGCCGCGGGCGCTGCCCACTCCATCAACACTGCCAGGGAGGCGCTGCATCCGCGCCTGGCCGAAGTCACCGATGGTCGCGGACCCGACGTGATCATCGAAGCTATCGGATTGCCCGAGACCTTCCGCGCCGCTGTAGAAGAAGTGGCCTTCACCGGCAGAGTCGTGTATATCGGTTATGCCAAGGAATTGGTGGCTTACGAAACCCGACTCTTCGTGCAGAAGGAACTCGACATTCTGGGGTCGCGAAACGCGCTGCCGGAAGATTTTCGCGACGTGATCCGCATGCTGGAAGAGCATCGCTTTCCCGTGGACGATGCCGTGAGCTCGATCGTGACCTTGAATGAAGCTCCGCAAGCCCTGGCCGCCTGGAGCGAAAATCCGGCACGGGTAAAGAAGATCATGATGCGCATGGACTGAAGGCCGCGTGTGAAGTATGTGTCTGTGTGGAATTAAGAGATCACTCTATGCAAATATCGAACCCCGCCGCCAGCCCACATGCGACTTCTACTGGGCAACGGCCACTTTTCCCCGCTGGGCACCTCCTGCCCTTCTTCCTGGTCACGGCGCTGTTTTTCCTGTGGGGCGTCGCGAACAATCTGAACGATGTGCTTATCCGGCAGTTCATGAAATCATTTACTCTTACCAGGGGTCAGGCCGGCTTGGTGCAGTCCGCCTTTTACATCGGCTACGCTGTCCTGGCGATGCCGGCGGCGCTGATCATGCGCAAACTTGGCTACAAGTCTGGATTCGTGATCGGACTGCTCCTGTTCGGCCTGGGTACCTTCTTGTTCTGGCCGGCCGCGATAGCCGGACGCTATAGTTATTTTCTGCTCGCTCTTTTCGTGATCGCTAGCGGATTGTCCTTTCTGGAAACTGCCTCTAACCCCTTCATTGCGCAACTGGGCGACCCCGAGAGCTCGGAGAGACGCCTCAACTTCTCGCAGGCCTTCAATCCGCTTGGCTCGATTAGCGGCGTTCTCATCGGCACGGCATTCATCTTTTCGGGCGTGGAACTGAGTTCGGAACAGGTTGATTCGATGAAGTCGCAGCACCTCTACGACGCCTACCTGCGATCGGAAACGCTGCGCGTGGTCAAGCCCTATCTGGTGCTGGGCGTCATCGTGGTGTTCTGGGCGATGTTGATTTGGCAGACGAAATTTCCCTCGATTCAGAGCGAGCACGAGGCCGGCGGCGATCACGGGCGTTTCCGGGACTTGCTCCGTTATCCGCACTTCATGCTGGCTGTCGTGGCGCAGTTTCTTTATGTTGGCGCTCAGGTGGGAACCTGGAGTTATTTTATCCAGTATGTCCAGGACTATACCCACCAGCCCGAGAAAGTCGCGGGATACTTCCTCACTGGCACGCTGGTAGCTTTCGGAATCGGACGCTTTATGTCCGCTTACTTGATGCGCTTCATCGCTCCCAACAAACTATTGGGCACATATGCCATGTTCAACATCGCGCTGGTCAGTGTGGCCGTGCTGCGGCCGGGGTGGGTCGGGCTGTGGGCGGTCTTTCTCACCAGTTTCTTCATGTCGCTGATGTTTCCCACCATCTTCGCGCTGGGATTGAAAAAGCTTGGGCCCAACACCAAGATTGGCGGATCCTTGCTGGTGATGGCCATCGGCGGCGGGGCAGCGGTGCCGCCACTCATGGGGCTGATTGCGGAGGCCCACGGCATGGCCGCAGCGTATTTGCTTCCCCTCGTGGCCTATGTATTCATCGCGGCCTACGCTTATGCCGGAGCCAAGGCCGGACTCTCTGAAGAAACCGTGTGAAAGCGTGTCGCTGTTCCGGACGGCAGATAAATACTGGTGACAAGGAAAAAATCTTCATGCCTCTCCAGCCTCTTAGTTCCCTTCGCGGATTTTTAGCAGGCATCCTGGCTCTGGGAGTCTTCGCCGCGCTCCCCTGCCGCTCCCAAACTCCGGCATCGGCCACCGCTCCCACCGTGTCCGAAGACCCTGGCGTGATCGACCAGGCCTGGCAGAAAGCGAGCGCGAAGTATGACGCTCCGCGTACCGCAATCCTTAATGATGTGGATCGCGTTGCTCACCAGGGCCCGTTCCGGCCTGACTGGGAATCGCTGCAGAAATACCAGGCCCCCGATTGGTACAAGGACGCCAAGTTCGGAATCTTCATTCACTGGGGCGTCTATTCCGTCCCGGCGTTCGGCAACGAGTGGTATCCCCGCAACATCTATAGAAAAGATTCGGAAGAGTACCAGCACCACATCGCGACTTACGGCCCGCAGGACAAGTTCGGTTACAAGGATTTCATTCCCATGTTCAAGGCCGAACACTTCGACCCTGCTGCCTGGGCCCGCCTGTTCAAGGAGTCCGGCGCGAAGTACGTTGTCCCCGTGGCTGAGCATCACGACGGTTTCGCCATGTACGACAGCGGTCTGAGCGACTGGACCGCGGCCAGGATGGGCCCGAAGCGCGACATCATCGGCGACCTGGCCAAAGCAGTTCGGGCGGAGGGCCTGCGCTTTGGCGCTTCTACACATCGCGTGGAACACAATTTCTTTCTGGGGGTAGGCCGCACGATTCCTTCCGACATCAACGACCCGAAGTACGCCGCCTTCTACGGTCCGGCCCATACCTGGCTGGAAGCCAGGAGGAGCACGCCGCTGGCCAACGATTTCACCTACGTCTCTTCCGCCTGGGCGGACGACTGGCTGGCCCGTTCCTCCGAGATCGTGGAGAAATACCATCCCGACATCATGTACTTCGACTGGTGGATCGGCCAGCCGTCGATCCGTCCCAACCTGACCCGCTTTGCGGCGTTTTACTACAACGCCTCGCTCAAATACGGCGACCACGTTGGCGTCATCAACTACAAGGACTGGGCCATCGAAGAACATTCCGCGGTGCTCGACCTGGAGCGCGGACAACTCGGCGACATTCGCCCGCTGTACTGGCAGACCGACACTTCGATCAGCAACAAATCCTGGGGCTATATAAAGAACGACACATTCAAATCGCCGCAGTTTGTGGTGCAGCAGCTCATCGACATCGTAAGCAAGAATGGCAATCTGCTCCTGAACATCGGCCCCAAGCCGGATGGCACTATTCCCGATGAGGTGCAGCAGGTGTTGCGGGACGTAGGTTCATGGCTCGCGGTAAACGGCGACGCTATTTACGGCACTCGTCCATGGAAAATTTACGGCGAGGGGCCAACCCAGGTTGCGGCGGGTTCCTTCCATGACACCGACACCGCCACCTACACCGCCGAAGACTTCCGCTTTACCAGCAAGAACAACGCTCTCTACGCCATTGAAATGGGCTGGCCGGCCGGCGGAGAGGCGGTCATCCATTCGCTCGGCACCACGGTGGGCAGCCAGAAGGTTGAGTCGGTGGTCCTGCTCGGCTCGGCTGCACGGATTGCATCGAGCCAGCAGGCTGATGGCCTGCACCTGCAGCTTCCGGCGCAGGCTCCCGGCAAGTACGCTTATGTTTTCCGCGTGCTTTTTGCAGACGCAGCCCGATAAACTTTGGGGGCCCGATCAAATCAGGAGGCGCTCGTGCTTCGTTCGCCGGTTCGTGGAGTCAGAGGAGTGCTGTTCTTTCTGCTCTTTTGTTTTTTGTTTCTCCCCGGTCTTCAGGCCCAACCCTCGCACTACGAACCGACGCTCGAATCCCTCAACCAGCATCCGCTTCCCCAGTGGTATGCCGATGCCAAGCTCGGAATATTTATTCACTGGGGTCTCTACTCTGTTCCCGGATGGGCTCCGCTGACCCATCCTGAGCACGACTTCGGCAATCAGGATTACATCGTCAACAATCCATACGCTGAGTGGTACTACAACACCATGCGCCTGGATGGTTCGCCCACCCAGGCCTACCATCGCGAGCACTATGGCGCCAACTACGATTACTACAAATTCGCTCCCATTTTCGACCGCGAAATCAAGAAGTGGAATCCCGAGGCCTGGGCCAGAGTATTCCGTGACGCCGGCGCGAAGTATGTGGTGCTCACATCTAAGCATCACGACGGGTTTACTCTCTGGCCCAGTTCCACTCCGAACCCCACGCTGCCCGCGGACCGCCAGCACGCCACGCGCGATATTGTCGGCGAGTTGACCACTGCCGTCCGCAGCCAGAGCATGCGCATGGGCCTCTACTACTCCGGCGGCTACGATTGGACCTTTGTGCCCGGCCCCATCCGCAACCGAGATGATCATCAGAAAGTGAAACCGCAAAGCGAAGCCTACGGCAAATATGCCGACGCCCACATGCGCGAACTGATCGAGCGCTACCATCCCGCCCTGCTGTGGAACGACATTGACTATCCCAAGTCCGGACACCCTCTGGAGATCATGGCGGAGTATTACAACGTCGTGCCCGATGGCGTCATCGATGACCGCTTCGGAGTAAAGCATTCCGATTTTAAATCTCCGGAGTACCAGACTCTCGACCACATCAGTCCGACCAAATGGGAGGAATGCCGGGGCCTGGGCCGCTCTTTTGGCTACAACCGCGCCGAAGGCGAAGCTGAGACCATCGCTCCCGATGAATTGATCCATCTCCTGGTCGATATCGTAAGTAAGAACGGTAATCTGCTGCTCGATGTTGGTCCCGAGGCTGACGGCACTATCCCGCCAGTACAGATGAGCCGCCTGCAGGCCCTGGGAGCGTGGCTGCAGCAGAATGGCGAAGCCATCTATGGCACACGGCCCTGGCAGCGGGCCGTGGGCGAGACCGCTGAAGGAATCCCCGTTCGGTTCACGCAAAAAAACCCCGCAGTCTATGCCACGCTGCTCGCTCAGCCGAAAGCAACCAGCATCACGCTCAAGGGTGTTACTCCCAAGGCGGGCTCAAAGATCTACCTGTTGGGAGATTCGAAGCCCGTCGCCTGGACACAACAGGGAGGGGATATTCACGTTGATTTGCCCGGCACTCTTCCGGGGCATTACGCCTGGGTACTGAAGCTCGCAGGGCCCGTATCCTGATCTGGAAGGAAAACGAACCACCCAATGAATCGACGATTCTGTCTGACCCTGGACCTGAAGAATGATCCCGCGCTGATTGCCGAATACAGGTGCTATCACCAGAAAATCTGGCCGGAAATTACGCAAAGCATTAGAGATTCCGGCATCGAGGATATGGAGATCTATCTCCAGGGCACGCGCATGTTCATGATCATCGAAGTAAACGAGCGCTTCTCCTTTGCGGCCAAGAGTCAGGCTGACCACCACAATCCGAAGGTTCAGGAGTGGGAGAAACTGATGTGGAAGTTTCAGCAATCGCTGCCCGAAGCCAAGCCGGGAGAAAAATGGCTGCTCATGGAGAGGATATTCAAGCTGGAGGCCTAACCTGGTTCAAGATTTTGCTGGTGTGGGACGGACACTCTTGTCCGTCGCTTTTGACTTTGAAAGTGCAGCCGATTTTCAGGCGCAGGCCGTCCGCATCGAAGTCAACATCAAAGGCGACGGACAAGAGTGTCCGCCCCACACTAGACGGGGGCCATGGTCCGTGACTCAGCCAGCCGCTCCGCCAGAAATCCCAGATAATCTTCGATTCCTTCCCCGGTCTTGGCGGACAGCTGGAAAACGCGCATGCCCGGCCGGACGGCCTGAATGTTGCGCCGCGTGGCTTCTGAGTCGAACTCAACCGCCGCAGCCAGATCGCTCTTGGTGATGATGGCTACGTCGGCGCTGTTGAAAATCGTCGGATACTTGAGCGGCTTATCTTCACCCTCTGTGACTGACAGCAGCACCACGCGAAGATCTTCGCCCAGGTCGTAGGACGAAGGGCAGACCAGGTTGCCCACATTCTCGATAAAGAGAAAGTCCAACTGCTCGAGGTCCCATGCCTCTTCGTCGACGGCATGCTGGACCATGGCGGCCTCCAGGTGGCAGAGCGTCCCGGTGATGATCTGCTTCACCGGGGCCTGGCTGCGAGCCAGACGCGCCGCATCGTTTTCCGTCGCGAGATCGCCCACCAGGGCGGCTACACGATATCGCGGACGCAGCAGGGTCATCGTTTTTTCAAGGAAAGCGGTCTTGCCTGAACCGGGACTGGAAACCAGGCTCACCACGAACACTCCCGCAGCGTGAAAACGAGCGCGAAGGGCGCGGGCCACCACATCGTTCTGCTTCAGCACATTCTTTCGAACTTCCACCAGCCGAGGTTCCGGACTCATCACTGTATCTCCAATGCCACTACTTCAAGTTCCTTGCCGTGAACGATCTCCGAAGTCGGCGTGCCGCATTCCGCACAGCAGAACAATTGCACCGAACTGAGGGGCCGTTGCACTTTGCAATGCGGACAAAAGATCACCACCGGCACCTCCTCGATGACCAGGCGCGATCCGCGCAACGGCGTATCGTCGCACGCCATTTCGTAGGACGAGAGCAGAGCTTCCTTCACTACGCCGGAAAGCACGCCCAGCTTGAGGTACACTGCATTCACTTGCACGCCGCGCTGCAGCGCCTCTTCCTGCGCCATTTCGACAATGCTCATCGCGATGGAGAGCTCATGCATTTGGCTTATGCCGATACCTTTCTCCCGAGCGTCATCCTGAGGGACTTTAGTCCCGAAGGATCCGGTGCGCGCCGCTGCAATCGCAGGCCCACGCCGCGCCCATACTTCACGCCAGGTCCTTCGCAAGCTCCGGATGACGGCTCACAAGAAGTAGGGGAGACGCGAATGCCGCCAGGGCCGCCTGCCCCAGACTCACCCCTCCATCGTTCGGAGGCACCGCATGATTCGTCCAGACCGAAACCGCCTCGGCCGCCAGTAGAGACTTGACGTCTTCCAGCAAGAGTTCGTTCTGGAAGACACCCCCGGACAGAACGATCGTGTCCAGCCCGTGCGCACTACACAAGGAAATCGCGCAATCGCGCAAACCCGCCGCAACACCTAGCTGGAAGGCCCGCGCAATTTCCGCCGGACGCCGGCCGCATTGCCGGTCGCTGACGACGCTCTGCAGCAGCGGCCGAAAATCCAGCTCCGCGCCGGTGAAGGGAAAGGCGTACGCGTCAGTACTGGAAGCTCCGCGCGCCAGCTGTTCCACCCACATCGCAGCCTGCCCTTCAAAGGACATTTCCCGGGTGAACCCGAGCAGCGCGGCGACCGTATCGAAAAGACGGCCCATCGACGTGGTAGAGAAAGTCCGCATGCCTTTCCTCACCAGCTCAACCGCGTTTCGAAATCGCTCGGGAAAGTCGAAGGGCTCCGCGGTCAAGTCCGGTAAAGCGTCCAGCTGCGCCAGAAAGCCGGCCGCAGCCTGCACCGGGTATTGCGCGGCTGCGTCACCGCCAGGAAGCGCAGCTTTGCGGAGATGCGCAACCCGCTCAAAGCCATCTCTGACACTTCCTACAAAAATCTCGCCGCCCCAGATGCTGCCATCGTCCCCGTAGCCTGTGCCGTCGAAGCTCACCCCCAGCACGCGCTTCTCCCACTCGCCGCGTTCGGCCAGCACGGATGCCACATGCGCGCGATGATGCTGCACCGCCACCGTCTGAAGAGCTCCCAGATCGGATGCGTGGAGCGTCGAAGCATACTGCGGATGACCATCGTGGGCCACCAGCAGTTCATCCCAATCAACGTGATACATGGCCACCAGGTCAGAGATGGTTTGCTGGAAAGCACGGAAGGCCTCGTAGTGCTCCAGGTCCCCGATGTGCTGGCTGACGAAGGCCTGACCATCCACTACCAGGGTAATCGTGTTCTTCAGATCAGCGCCCAGCGCCAGGATCGGGCGATCGCAAGGCAGCTTCGCCACGGCCCCGGGAGCATATCCACGAGCCCGGCGCAGGATGACGGGACCGAAAGCGCCATCACGCACGACGGAATCGTCCACCCGGCGCGCGATCGGCCGCTGTCCAATCAGGAATGCGTCCGCGATACCGGAGAGGCGCCGCAGCGCATCATCATCGTCGTAGGCAATCGGCTCACTGGAGCGGTTGGCACTGGTCATGACCAGTACTTTGGGCGCGCCCGCCGCAAACAACAGGTGATGCAAGGGAGTGTAGGGAAGCATCACTCCCAGCTCGCTGTTCTGCGGCGCCACCCCAATCAGCTCAGCTCTTGCCGGCGCGAGCACGATAGGGCGAGCCATGGAAGTGAGCAGGCTTTCGCTGTGCGCCGAAAGCTCCACCAGTTTGCGCGCCTGGTCGAGGTCGCGGGCCATGACCGCGAACGGCTTCTCCTTGCGATATTTACGCTCGCGCAAAGCCCCCACGGCGGCCGGGTTTCGGGCATCGCAAGCCAGGTGATATCCCCCCAGTCCTTTCACCGCGACGATTTTTCCCGCATTCAGCAGCTCAGCCGCATACCGAATGGCGGCTTCCGTTCCTGGCAGGGTCTTTTCCTGCGGCTGGAGATAATAGCTGGGCCCGCAGGCCGGACACGCCACCGGCTGGGCATGAAAGCGACGGTTGCCGGCATCCTTGTATTCTTCCGCGCAATAGTCGTCCAGAGGCCAGTCCCGCATCGTCGTGTTGCCCCGGTCGTAGGGCAGGCCCAGGACTACGGTGTAGCGCGGACCGCAGTTGGTGCAGTTGATGTAGGGATATGCATAGCGCGGATTTCGGGGATCGAAGAGTTCTGCGAGGCAATCGTCACAAACCGGCAAATCAGGCGACATCCGGACCGTCGGCCGCTCCCGGCGCCGGCTTTCGCGGATGGTAAATCCGTTCACCCCGAGAGGGGCGACTTCCTGAACTTCCATTTCCGCAATGCTGGCAGCCGGAGGCGGCTGCGTTTTCATCTCGCGCACGAACGCTTGCAGCCCTTGCTCGGCGCCTTCCAGATAGATCTCGACGCCCTCGTCGCCGTTCAGGACCCATCCCCCAAGAGTGTTGGCGCGGGCCAGGCGATACACGAAGGGGCGAAAGCCCACTCCCTGTACCACTCCGCGGACACGAATGGAACAGGCGCTGGCCACGGTCACTCCCCGTCCACAATGCAACTGCGTCCCTGCCACCCCACCTGAACCACTTTGCCGTCCTCTACCAGCAGCGGAACGTTGCGCTGGCCGCCCGCCACTTCGCGCATGCGGACACGGGCAGCGGCATCGGCTTCGACGTCGTATTCCACAAATTCAGAGCGTTTCCACTCCAGCCAATCGCGCATCTCCCCGGTGTAGGGGCAGCGTGCGGTGCCGTAGAGTTCAAGCCTGGCCACGGTCGAGTACCTCCAGCGATTCGCGGATGACATGGTAAATCGAAGCCTGCACTTCCTGGATGCGAGGAATGTAATCGCACTGCACTACCACCGGAAAATCCGCCAGGCACTTGCGCTTGATTTCGCCGCCATCGTAACCCAGCAGCGCGACCGTCAACAGATTCTGTTTGCGGGCTTCCTCCAGCGCCATAATGATGTTGCGCGAGCCGCCGCTGGTCGAGATCGCAACTGCAATATCGTCCGGACGGGCCTGCGCGATCAGCTGTCGCAGGAAGATGGCCTCGGTCCCGATGTCGTTGGCGACAGCCGTGATGTTGGCCGGTTCGAGAGCCAGCGACACCGCGGGAATGGGCTTGAAGCCCAGGGGCGGAAGCACGCAGTCGATGGCCCAGTCGTTGGCGTCTGTAGCCGAACCGCCATTGCCGAAGATAATGAGTTTGCCGCCACGTTGCAGGCGTTGATGAATTGCCAGGGTCGTACTGCTGATCTGTTCGGCCTGCTCGCGCGCGACCAGTCCGCGTAATTTGGCGTCGTCATGTACCTTCATCAGAATCGAGCTCGCGACCTCGGCCAGCAGATCCGTGGTTCCCTGCTTCTCCGTACCCAGGAAAGGATAGAGGAATCCCGACTCGCCTACCTCATGACCCAGCTCGCGATGCTCGAAAAAGACGTGCACAGTCTCCCACAGCGTGTGGTACAGGATCTCGATCATTTCCTGGTGCATGAATGGGTCCTGCGTGGGAACATCGAGCGCATAAGAACCTTCCATGCCGGGGAGAGCGAAGGTCATCGCATCCTGCAGGTGAGCCAGTTGCAGCGTCGCCCAGACTTCGGGATCGCCTTCGGGCGGACCGAATCCCATGACGATATCTTCGGGATGAAGGATGGCTTCAAGCCAGGGCCGAAACAGGATCGACAAATCCAGCGCGGGCAACGCGCGCTTGCCCACGATCACGGGGTGAACGAATTCCACCGAAACATGTTGCGCGTCGGTAGCGTAAGGTCCGCGCCCGAAGGCGAGCAGACGTCCTCCCCGCAGAAATCGTTCCGACATCTCGCGGCAAGCTTCCGACAGCCGCGGCGCCTCGCGCGAGAAGAAATGTTCGAATAGTTCGTTCCGCTCGAGCAGCCGCTCTTCCACCTGAGTTGCGAGTTTGACCGCTGTCACCATATCCTTTTCGCTCAACAAATGCGCGGCAGAGGATCGCCGACCAGCATATCCACGATGCGGCTGCCTCCGTAACGGGTGGTCACCAGCACCGTGCCGGCGGGCTGCTTCCGAACTTCGCCGATCACCTGGGCTTCGCTTCCGCCCGGCGCCAGGTTCAACGCATTGATGGCGGCGTCGGCGTACTCGGGCGAGACCACCGCCAGAAACTGGCCCTCATTCGCAATATGCAGGGGATCAAGTCCCAACAATTCACAGGCGCCGCGCACCGTGTCGCGCACCGGAATCTGATCTTCAAACAGGACCATGCCCAGTCCGCAATCCCGCGCCAGCTCGTTTAAGGATGTGGCCGCCCCGCCGCGGGTTGGATCGCGCATCCAGCGAACGCCCGGACCGGCAACATGAATGAGCGCTTCTACTAGAGGCAGCACGGAGCGCGTGTCGGAACAGAGGTCCGCTTCGAGATCGAGTTCGCCGCGGGCCAGAAGAATGGTTATGCCATGATCGCCGAGCGGCCCGGAAAGCAGAATCTTGTCGCCAACGCGTGTGGAGCGGGGATCGATAGTCACTCCACGAAGCACGCGGCCAATGCCGGTGGTGGTGATGTACATCTGGTCCGCCTTGCCGTGTTCGACCACCTTGGTATCTCCCCCGGCGATGCGGACTCCCGCATCCCGCGCGGCTTTTGCCATGGCGCGAACTTCCGCCTCGAGCACCGGCGTGGGCAGCCCGGCTTCGAGCACAAAGGTGACAACCAGAGCCTCGGCGTGGGCTCCCGAGACTGCCAGATCGTTCACCGTGCCGTTCACCGCGAGCTCGCCGATGGAGCCGCCCGGAAAGGTCAGCGGCTTGACCACAAAGCTGTCAGTCGTGATTGCGACGGTGTTCCCGTTGATGTCGACGTGCGCGGCATCTCCCAGCGGCCCAGGGTCGGATCCGAAAAGCAGCGGCGCAAAAAGACCTTCCACCAGCTTGCGGCTGGCCTTACCGCCAGCTCCGTGAGCCATCTCGATTTGGGGATCGCGAAACCGGAGGGGCGCCGGCCTGGTATCCAGAGCAGCCTGGTCGTCTAGGCGATCACTGTCTAGGCGATCGAGGTCAGGCTGGTCGCCATTGCTGCTTTCCGGTGTTCGTAGTTGTGATAAGCGGCGCATGATCCTTCCGATGACACCATGAGCGCGCCAATGGGATGCTCCGGCGTGCACTCACGGCCAAAGAGTTTACACTGGTGTGGCTTCAGCACGCCCTTCAGCACTTCTCCGCATTGCGCTGCCTTGGGATCGGTCACTCGAATGCCCGGGACCGCAAAGCGCTGCTCGGCGTCCCATGCGGCATACTTGTCGTTCAGGCGCAGCGCCGACTGCGAAATGAATCCCAAACCGCGCCACTCAAAATAGGGGCGCAACTGGAAAACTTCGGCCATGGCGCGAAGCGCCGCCCGGTTGCCTTCCCAGGGAACGACGCGCTTGTACTGGTTCTCCACTTTGGCTTCCCGCGCTTTCAGTTGACGCAGCAGCATGACGATCGACTGCAACATGTCGAGCGGTTCGAAGCCGGAGACCACAATCGGTCTGTCCTGGTCCTTGGCGATCCACTCGTAGGGGCGGCAGCCGATGACCGTCGAAACATGTCCGGGACCGATGAAAGCGTCCAGACGCATGTCCGGAGAATCGAGAATCGCCCGGATCGCCGGGATAATAGTTACGTGATTACAAAAAACAGAGAAGTTGTGGATGCCCTCGGCCTTGGCTCGCATCAATGTGAGCGCGGTGGAGGGCGCCGTGGTCTCAAACCCAATGGCGAAAAACATGACGTGCTTCTCGGGGTTGAGGCGGGCCAGCTTCAGCGCGTCGGAGGGCGAATACACGATGCGGACGTCCATTCCCCGGGCCTTGTGCTCGAGCGGGCTGCCCTGGGTTCCGGGAACGCGCATCATATCGCCGAAGGCGGCGAAGATTACGTCAGGTTGTTGGGCGATGGACAAGCCGTCGTCAATACGCCCCATGGGAAGAACGCAGACCGGGCAACCCGGCCCGTGGATGAGTTCGATATTTTCCGGAAGGATGTCTTTGAGGCCGAAGCGATAGATGGCGTGGGTGTGACCGCCGCACACTTCCATGAGGCGGTAGTGCCGCTCGCTGCCGGCCAGGCGGCGAATTTCCTCCGCGGTTCGTGAAATCAGTTCGGGCTCGCGAAACTCGTCAACAAATTTCATGCCGATCCTCCCTCGCAGGCTGGACGCGGGCAGGCGTCAATTCACTTCGGCGTCATTCACTTCGACGTCGTCTGGTTCGGCGTCATCCATTACGACGTCATCTGTATCTATTTCCTCCAGGCCATACCCCTGGACTTCCTGCATGGCTCCATCGATCTCTCCCAGCGCGCGGAGGGTGTTCATCTGGTCGAAAGCATCGCACTCGCTGATCTTGCTCATGGCAAAGCCAACGTGGATGAGCACCCAGTCGCCGGGCACGGGCTTATCGTCCTGCAGCAGGCCAAGATCAATCTTGCGCCGGACACCGACTATATCAACCAGCGCGGACTCCCCATTGTCGCCGGAGATTTCGACGATTTTTCCTGGTATGGCTAGACACATGGAACATCCTCCCGGTTGGTCGTTGGCCATTGGTCGTTAGTCCTTGGTCGTTGGCGAACCTATAACCGCCAACCGCGCACCGTCAGGTCTCGCTCATCCTCAACCGAAATCGCTCCAAACCTTTGACCTTTGGCCAACGACCACCGGCCAACGACTAACGACTAACGACCGTTTTCAAGCTTTCCGCGCAGCGATGTCGAACGACAACTTGAGCTCGTCCTTCAGTTTGACCATTCCTCCAGCGGCGGACACCGGCCTGATCTCGTAATCACTCAGGCGCACAGAAAACTCCCCGGCGGCCCGCAAGACGTCGCCTTTCAGCGTCACGCGTGCGGAAATCGGCTGGCCTTGGGTCACGCCATGCAAGGTCAGATATCCATCCAACGCCGCCGAAAATTGCCCCTCGCCCAGTTTCTGGATTGACGAAACCCGGGAGCATTCATAAACGATCTCCGGAAAGCTGTCCGTCTCCAGAACTTCTTCATGCATCTTACGCTCCATTTCGTGGCGATCCGATTTGCTGATATCGTCGGCCACGGTTAACGATGACGCGTTGGCCACAATCCGCAGGGACGTGTCTTCCATTGAACTCGAAGTCCACCTCACCTCGCCTTCGATATCCGGGACCGAAATGGTCGGGCTGTGCCCAAATGCGGAAAGCATCCCGGTGGCAAACGCCCGGACAATAAATGTACTCGCCTTGGCATCAATTACATAACGGACCGTTGTGGCTGGTGGTGATCCCACTGTTGACAAACGGATATTCCCCCTTCGTTAGTTGCAACCCTGGCGCCGTACGTTGTCACATGGCACGCAATTTCAAGTAGCGGTCCAGGTCCGGCAAGGCCAGGCTGGCCAGATCTCCCACTCCCAACTGTCCCAGGTAGCGGCGTGCAATGGGATTGGTGAGAATTAAGCCCGCCCCGAAGACGATCAGCGCGACGCCACTGAGCATGAACAGCGTATCTTTGTCATTGAATCTTCCGTTGCCATTTTCCATTGCCCGTCTCCTTCTTCTCTGCAGGATGTTTACCGCTTCACACCAGGTTTGGGGCCGCCTTCGCGGGCCCTTCTCCGTTTAGGATCCTTTTCACCAGCGATTCCACGAGTTTGACCGCCTCATCCACCGCGGCATCAACTGATTCACTCAGCCCCATCTGGCCTTCTTCGCCTCCGAGTGTCTCCGGTTCGCAGCCGACCAACAGAATATTTTTCACGTCGATGTTCATCGCCCTGGCCATGCGCAGGACGTTCATGGGATTCATGGAGTGCACTTCGACCGTGGCCGGAGCAGCTTCGGGACCGTCCAACGCTTTCAGATCGGGTTCGATGACATAGAGCGTGCCCGGGGCCTGCCCCTGCGGGCACGCATCCACCAGGATGGTGGTTCCGTATCCATCCTGCAGCGTGTATGCGAGATCGAAGCCGCGGATGCCAAAGTCGGCAACCCTTACGCTCTGGGGAAGGTCGAGGCCGGCCATGCGGCGGACCACTTCGACGCCAAAGGCATCGTCGCCCAGAAAGATGTTCCCGATGCCGGCCACCAGTATGCTGGGCTTCTGCACGGGCTTGAGCCGGCGGACTTCGTCTTCCGAAAGCGGTTCAACTTCCTCGGCATCGAAGAAAAAGCGATGGCCGGGCTGGCGCAGCAGGCCCAGGTCTCGCCCAGGGTCGTTGTCGAGAACCACGCAGACGTGGAACTTGCCTTCATAGTCTTGCTCGATGCCTTCAATGGTGGCGACCTGTCCGCCCAGCGCGATATCCATCACATCGCCGCCCTCACGGGGACGCAGGCGCACGCGGCTACCGGCCCTCACTTCGATTCCAGAGACCTCGAAGCGATCGAGTTGTGTCTTTTCCTCCAAAAGCTGCCACTCCCACTCGTTCATTGTGTCTCCTCCCTGAGCGGGCGCAGTCCTCGCAGAACACCGTGCAGCTTCGTGAACTGTTCCGCCGGCATGGTCTCGGTGCGCTCCAGCATGGCGCGGGCGCGCTCGTCCGATTGGCTCATCTCCCGTTTCTCGTCGTCGGTCAGGGTCATGATGCGCAGGGAAAGAATCTCGTCAATCTCGGTTCCATCGAACAAGTCGCCTGCACTTTCGGGAGCGATCTGGGGATAGTCATACAGGATGATGGGCGAAGACAGCAGCGTGTCGAACTGCCCCTCGTCGCCCACCAGAACCGGAAAGGTTCCGACATTCTTACACTGCGCGGCCAGCTCGCCGAGCGCTTCCGGAGGAGCCATGAGCGAAACAAATCGTCCATCCTGCGCGCCCAGCACGGTATGGGTCGAGGCCAGGGAGTTGAGCAAAGCGTCGTCTCGGGTGGAGTCCCTGGTTACTTCAAAAGGTGTGGTGTTACAAACCCGAACGCTGATCTTGAACACTTCTTCCGCAACTCTTTCGCCCATGACTTCGACAGCGCCGCAAAGCGGCTTTCGTTCGCGGACGATCACGCCCACGATCTGTCCGCCGCCGTCGCGCAGATGTTCGTATTGCTTCTCCGCTGGAAAGCTAAACGCATTGGGCACAAGCCCATGGGCCAGGGCTTCCACGTTGTACACCGGCAAGGTAACTTCCCGCTCGACGGCTTCCTGCCAGGGCTGGTAAACGTGGCCGCTTACCGCAAGTTTCTCTACCAGACGATATTCTGGTATTTCGCCCGGCAACAATTCCTTGAGCGGCATGGTCAGTTCGCCGATGGTTCGCGCCACCAACTGGAGAAAACGCACCCGCACTTCCAGACCGGTCATCGAACTGCCCTTGACCAGGCACTCGGTCCGCATGGTCCAGGCTTCGCTGCCTTTTTGCGCCTCGCTGTAAGACTGCGGGCAAAGCACGCCAAAATTCCAGCGCTGCTGATTTTTCACCGAGGAGGGGCGATAGGGATAAAGCATGTATCCCTCGTAAAGCACTGCTTTTGCGACCTGTTCCACCACCCCGAGATTCATCAGATCACCGTCTCTTCCACCGGCATGAGGCTTTCCAGGGCTTCTTCCCAGGTGGGAATTCCGTGTTTCACTTTGTATTGATACAGGCGGTCGAAAGCATCTTTGTGCAGGCAAAGCCAGGCGCTGTTGGGATAGTAAGACGACATCATGTCGCGCCAGGTTTTTACCGGCAGCTTGAAGCGGGCTTCCTTGTCCCAGGAGATAGGCGCGACCTGCAGCCCGCCGTCGCCGCCCTCGTAGAAAACCGTGCCGCTGAACTGCACGCAAACCGGGACATCTCCGTCCGCCAGACCGTCGAAATATTTGGTGGCGGCCACATTGAAATCGAACGTACACGACACCGGAAGATCGACCAGGGTCGACCCCTTGAACGAAGGCACGACCAGATTGGCGTGCGTCCACAAAAGATTTCGCAGAGTCTGGCCCCAGCGGCTGGGTTCGCCAAAGAGATCGAGCAAGCGCTCCTGATCTTCGGGTGTGTACTTGCGGCGTGTCACTTCCAGCTGGATCTGGCAACGCAGGGCAACGGTGTGAATCGTCTGCTCCGGATTGGCATCTGTCAGGCGAAGTTTGAAAGCCAGCAGCGGTGTGGCTGCGTTGGCAACCACCTCGGAGCCCTCAACGCGAAAGGTCAGGTCAGGCATGGGATTCCACTCCGGCTTCGACGGCTCTTGCTTTCAAACTGGTGAAGAACTCACCCAGTTCCCGCCAGACCTCGGTTCCGCCGGATAGCCCCTTCCAATGCAACCGAATCAGGCCCACTAGCCTATAGCACTCGTCGATGGGAAGCAGGTAGTATTCGGCGGCGCTGTATCCGCGGGAGTAGCCGAGACGATTGACCAGCAGCCCTTCCACATCGGATTCCATTTCGTTCAGAATCGGATTGCGCGCCACAATGTCGTTCCATGATTCCAGCGCCAGCAGCGATTCGGTCGCGCCCGCGGGGCTGGGATACAGCGCAACCACGCGGTTCTCCAGGCTGCTCTTGAGGAAGAAGGCCATGTTGATGGGAACCATCAGGCCGTTCCACTCGGCGTCGCTGAGATTGAACCCGGGAAGAGATCGCACCCGCCGCGGCACTCGTTTGAACTTTACGCCCTGGCCGCTGAACAGGATGGCGCAGGCCTCGCAGGAGCAGAGGAGTTTGCGGCGCTCCAGTTCGATCAGGTGTGGATGGCCAGGCGCTAAACCGACGCTGCACAACTCGCAGCGCTCCAGCGGCCGTTCGCGGCGCGCGAACTGGCGCAGTGTCCCAAAGCCGTCGGCGGGTTCGGTAAATGGTCCCGAGTTCATAGTTGAACAATCTCAGCTCTTCACTAGTAGCGCCGGCATCTTGCCGGCTGTCCCGAGGGCGTCTCGCCCTCGGCACGGCGGGCGGGACGTCCGACCGACAGCCGCCGGGACGGCGGCGCTACAAGAATCCCTTTCAATCCGCGCCCTGCGGTGGATTGACTTCGACCCGCAAGCCGCCAGCACTGCCCATCAGCTTGTCCAACGCAACAAATCCGGATGCGGGCTTCTCTTCCAGGCCTTCGATGAGCAGCGAGCTCAAATCCGGCGCTGCATCGTACATCGCGCCTTCCAGCGTCTCCTGCACGGTTTTGGCAGTTGAGCTGCAAGTATGAGAGCCGGTCTCCACGCGCAACCGGATCGCGCCATCGTTCACTCCCAGCAACTCAACTTCACAGCCCTGCTTGCGCAGCTGCGGCCGAACCCGGTCCACTGCCTTTACCACCCGGGGTTCGATGTCCTCGGGATGGAGGCCGTAAAGGATCAGGACGCTGCTCACCAGCGCATCGCGCCCCAACCGATCGATGATGCCCATGCCCGGCTCTCCGGCGTCGGCCACGATGTCGAGCGCCTTCTCCAGGGCTGCGCCGTGCAGATCCATCAGCGACTGCACCAAACCTTTGGTGGTGGCTCGTACCGCAGGATCGGCAATCGCTTCGATTTCCTGCACCAGGCCGCCGATACGCTGCATGTCTTCCCGAAAATCTCTGCTGTCGGCCACAAGTCTCCTTGAAAGAACGTTGTTGTCATCCTGAGCGAAGTAGCGGATTCGCTTCGCGAATCTGCTACGTAGTCGAAGGACCCCTACTTCATTGCTGCGCCAAGTCCTTGAGGGAAAGTTCCCTGAAGCTGCCGGGGATCCTTCGACTTCACCAACCCCATTCGCGAGCGAATGGGGTTGCTTCGCTCAGGATGACAGCGCTCAAAATTGACAACGCTCAAAAAATTAGGAGTGAGAGCGCAGTTTTGAGATGCCAGATCCCTCCTCAAAGAGTGCATCTGGCAATTCCTAGCTACCACCCTCACTCCGTCTCACACCATGTGCGAGTTCAGGGTTGAAGACCGAACATGGGGGAATGGTGCGTCTCCAGCACTTTGCCGTTCCCCAGATACATATGCACGCCGCAAGGCAAACAGGGATCGAAACTCCTTACCGCGCGCATTATATCGATTCCCTTGAACTTGTCAGGGCCGTTTTCTTCGAATATGGGCGTGTTCTGCACCGCGTCCTCGTAGGGACCCGGAGTGCCATAGATGTCGCGAGGATTGGCATTCCAGGGGGTGGGAGGATAGGGATGGTAGTTGGCGATCTTGCCCTCTTTGATCACCACGTGGTGCGAGAGCACGCCGCGAACCGCTTCGTGGAAGCCGCAGCCAATGGCCTCCTCAGGAACCTTGAACTCGGTCCAGGTTTTGGTGTGTCCGGCATGCAGCTCCGCCAGCGCTTTCTCCATGAAATGCAGAGCGGCACAGGCGGCATAGACCTGGAAGTAGGTCCGGGCGCGGTCCCGTTCGATGGCGTTGCTCCACTTGGGAATCTTCCATTCGAACTCGGCTTCGGGTAGCGACGTGGTCTTGGGCAGGTACATCTTGACGCTGCTGCCGGTGGCCTTGATGTATCCAATATCCACCAGCCCGGCCAGGGCCGTCGCCCACAGGCGAGCGATCGGACCGCCACCGGTGTCCATCGCCAGATGGTCGCCTGTGCGCTTGTCGAACCAGCGCGGCGACATGACCCAGGTGTACTTGCCGCCAAAGTCGCGTTTTTGCGGCCGTGGGATGGTGGTCTGGTTCCAGGGGTGGTTCTTGTCCACAGGGTTTCCCAGCGGATCAGTCTTGACGAAGGTTTGCGAGTTCTTCCACTCGTCGTAATACGAACTGCCGAGCAGGATGCGGATATTCAAGTTGATGTCCACCAGGTCCGTGGTCACCAGCTTGCCGTCCACCACGATTCCCGGAGTTACGAACATGCCGCGACCCCAGTTCGTCATGTTCTTGTAGGTGTAATCGCAAACGTCGGGATCGTTGAACGATCCCCAGCAGGCCAGCAGCACCCGCCGCCGGCCGACTTCCTCGTAACCGGGGAGGGCGTCGTAGAAGAAATCGAACAGGTCGTCATGCAGTGGCACGACCTTCTTCATGAACTCCACGTACTTCATCAACCGGACCAGGTAGTCCGTAAACAGCTGGACGGTAGGCACCGTACCCACGCCGCCCGGATAAAGAGTGGAGGGATGCACGTGCCGCCCTTCCATCAGGCAGAACATCTCGCGCGTCATGCGGCTCATGACCAGGGCTTCGCGATAGAAAGCACCGGTAAAGGGATTGAGCGCGGTCATGATATCGGCGATGGTGCGGTAGCCGTGCGCACTGGCATGTGGCGCCACCGTGGATTGTGCTTTGGCCCAGACCTTGGGATTGGTTTCCTTGACCATCTGCTCACAGAAATCCACGCCGACCAGATTGTCCTGGAAGATGTTGTGGTCGAACATGTACTCGGCAGCTTCGCCCAGATTGACGATCCACTCGGCGATGGGAGGCGGCTTCACGCCAAACGCCATGTTCTGCGCGTAGGTGGCGCAGGTAGCGTGGTTGTCGCCGCAAATTCCGCAAATTCGGCTGGTGATGAAGTGAGAGTCGCGCGGGTCTTTACCCTTCATGAAGATGCTGTACCCGCGAAAAATGGACGAGGTGCTGTGACACTCGACCACATGCTTGTTCTCAAAGTCGATCTTGGTAAAAATGCCCAGGCTGCCTACGATCCGGGTGATCGGGTCCCAGTTCATTTCCACCAGGTTCCCTTTTTTCCCGGGGGCGTCCTTCGTCGGTGCGGTAATAGTGCTCATTCGATCGCTCCTTTGGGGCTCAGTAGGATCTTGTCAGTAAGACCGAGGGTGGTACCCGGTGGTCAGTTCGGCGCGCGGATGACGCCACTTCGGCTCCTTGTTGGCCGTGGACTGAGTCAGCGAGCGCAGCGCGCGAACGGCGCGGCCATAAGCGCCGACGGCCGAGCTCGAGACCCGGGCGCCCGGCGGTTCATCCATAAAGGGCATGAACTTGTCGGGGAATCCAGGCATGGTGCAGCCAATGCAAATGCCGCCAACATTGGGGCAGCCGCCAATTCCGGCCATCCAGCCGCGCTTGGGCACGTTGCAGTTCACCACAGGCCCCCAACATCCCAGTTTCACGATGCATTTCGGGGAGCCATACACTTCCGCGAAATCGCCCTGCTCGTAGTAGCCGGCGCGATCACAACCTTCGTGGACGGTCTTGCCAAACAGCCAGGTGGGACGCAGTTGATCGTCGAGCGGAATCATGGGCGCCAGTCCCGCCACCTGATAAAGAAGATAGAGGACAGTCTCCATGAAGTTGTCCGGCTGCACCGGGCATCCGGGAACATTAACGATGGGCAGTCCAGCCTTCGACCTCCAGTCCCAACCTAGGTAGTCCGCCAACCCCATGGCGCCGGTGGGATTGCCTTCCATAGCATGAATGCCGCCATAGGTGGCGCAAGTCCCGCAGGCCACCGCGGCCAGTGCCTTGGGCGCCAGACGGTCAATCCACTCATTGGTGGTGATGGGCTGACCGGTCTTGGGGTCGGTTCCGAGCCCTGCCCAGTATCCTTCTTTCTTTATTTTCTCATTGGGAATGGAACCTTCGACTACCAGGACGAAGGGATCCAACTGACCCTTCTCCGCCATGTACCAGAATTTCAGGAAGTCGTCTCCGTTCTCGTAGGCCAGAACGGGATTGTGCAGGTGCACCTTGGGAAGGCCAGGAATTGCTCCC
Organism: Terriglobia bacterium; assembly: GCA_963758435.1. Lineage (GTDB taxonomy): Bacteria > Acidobacteriota > Terriglobia > Terriglobales > Acidobacteriaceae > JAIQFF01. The sequence goes on from CAVWVN010000008.1 coordinate 301,030, forward strand.
AACAGAACGTCTTCGATACTGGGTTGACTTGCCGCAGTGACTGAAACCGAGTCTCCATCACAGCCCAGACCGGCGGTGATCCAGAGAATGTGTACTTCGGCGACTGGCGATGGTTTTTGCGTTTTCCGACCGTACGGAACCGTTTCCGCTGCCATAGCTCGACTCTCCTTTCCCGCCTCAACTGGAGGACGGGAGCTGCCGAATTTCTGGTTTACGACTAGCGAATGCTCTTTAAACCTTGCCCTGGTAGCAGTTCTCTTCGCTGTTGAAGGGAAACCTGAAAGATTGCGCCCTGTACCTTATGGACGCCCCTAGCATCAACAAAAGCAAAGGCCGTCACAAGCGGGAGCCCCACTTTTTCAGTTTCGTGGGAAGCACTATTTTTGATATCGGGGATTCCCTGATACCGGAAAGATAAACACGGTGGGTTGCGCTACGCAGTCTTCTCGTTCATGTTCCATTGGATGGCGTGCTGCATCAGCTCGCGCGCGCTGCGGAGTGACAATTTTTCCTTGATGTGCGCCTGGTAGGATTCGACCGTTTTTACGCTTAGGTGCAACTCTTCGGCAATCTGCCGGGTGCCGTGACCTTCCCCGATCAGACGAAACACTTCCAGTTCGCGATCGCTCAGGTCAGCGATGGAAGAATGGCGCAGCGTTCCCGATCCCGTGATGTAGTGTTTCAGCATCTTGTTGGCAATACGGTCACTGACATAAATTTCGCCGCCCAGAATGCGGCGCAGCGCCACCAGCACTTTTTCCGTTGCCTCCTGCTTCATGATGTAGCCATTGGCGCCCGCGCGCAGAGCGCGTTCCGCGTAGATCGACTCGTCGTGCATGGAGAGAATCAGCACGGGGAGCGTGGGGTGCACATTTCTAATGTTTTTCAGCAGGTCAAGGCCGTCCGGACCATTGAGCGAAATATCCACGATGAGAACGTCCGGCCGCGCCGACGCCAGCACATGCATGGCGCCGCTGGCTTCTTCGGCTTCCCCGCAAACTACCAGATCGGTTTCCTGATTGATGAGCAGCGCAAGCCCCTGGCGCACGATGGGATGATCGTCCACTACCAGGATTCTGCTCTTTCTCGCCACGACGTTGTTTTGAATCTTGTGAGTGGAGTTCATATTTCTTGGTCCTTCACTGGAAACAGGCAAACAACCGTTGTCCCGCGGATCTCACCCCGTTGTATCTGCAACGAGGCTCCGATCATCCGTGCCCTGTAGTTCATAAGATGAAGTCCCATGCCCACACCTTTGCCCGGAATCTCCGGAATACCCGTGCCGTCATCCTCAATAACCAGGGCGCCCTGACCCTGAGCAGCCGCGAGCCGGATCACGATCTGCTCGGGGTGGCCATGTTTGATGGCATTGTTCACGGCCTCCCGCGCAATATAGTAGAGATGAGTGGCCATGGCGTCATCATGAATCAGCACCGGAGCAAAGCACTCGAAGCGGCACGAAACCCCGAAGAGGTCCTCCACCTCACCCGCCCATTGCTGGAGCGCGGACATCAACCCCTGGGCATCGGACACTACCGGCAATAGGCCGCGCGCCAGTTCCCGCGTCTTATTAATAGCCTCATTTACCAATTTAACGATCTTGGCCGCGTCTGCGGCTTCCGGCATGCTCTTCTCCACCAGCTTCTGTTCCTGCACCTTGCTCATGAAAGCGATACCGGTAAGATGCTGTCCCAGGCCATCGTGCAGGTCCTGCCCGATCCGGCGATGCTCCCGTCCGCTGATCTCAAGTATGGTTTTCTCCAGGTGTTTGCGCTCGGTGATGTCTCGGATGGCGCTCGAAACCAGTACGCCTTCCTCGGTTTCCAGCGGGCTCAGGCTAATCTCTACCGGAAACTCGTGGCCATCCTTGTGCAAGCCATAGAGCTCCTCGCCGGCTCCCATAGGCCGGACTCGCGGCTCTTCGAAGAAAGTCTTCCGGTGTTCGGAGTGTTTGCGCCGCAGCCGTGGCGGCACCAGCAATTCAAGCGGTTGCCCCAACAGCGCCTCCCGGCGATAGCCAAACAACTTCTCCACCTGGGCGTTGACCAGAACAATCTTGCCCTCCCGGTTGACCACCACCACGGCATCGGGCGCCGCCTCCAGCAGGCCGCGGAATTTCGCCTCGGCGCGTTTGCGCTCGGTAATGTCAATGCCCGATGCGATCACATAACTCCCGCTTTCGTCGGCACCAGGGAGGATCGTGGTTGACCATGCAATGATTCTCTGCCGCCCGTCCCGGCTCAGCCATCGGCTCTCGTACTCATTGGGGCGCTCGTCGGCGCGGGTTTTCTGGAACGACGTTTTGAAATGCTCCACTTCTTCGGGAACGAGAAACAGGTCCCAAATGCATTGTCCGCGAACTTCCTCAAAGGAATATCCGGTGATTTGCTCACAGGCCCGGTTGAAGCGGATGATCCTGCCTTCCGGATCGAGTACCACCACCAGGGCTCCCACCGTGTGCAGGATGGCGGAAACGACGTTGCGTTCTTCCTGCAGAGCCTCTTCCGTCCGTTTCAGGTCGGTGATGTCAAATCCCACTCCGTGAATGAACCAGGGCTCACCGTCCGCCTTGCGAATCATCTTGGCTTCACAGTGGAACCAGATCACGCGGCCGTCCCGCGCCACCACGCGATAAGCCGATCGCAGCGGATTTCCGGTCAAAAACATCTCGGCCGCCTCGGTGCTCCAGCGCTGCTTGTCGTCGGGATGAATGTGGCTATACCAGCGTACCGGATCTTCCAGCCATTCTTCTTGTGAGAAGCCCAGAGCCGCCTCGATCTGCGGGCTCACGTAAGCTTCTCCGATGCCGCGATCGAGATAGGCCATGAACACAACCGCGGGAATCTGCTCGACCAGGGCACGATATCTTGCTTCCAGATTCGGGAGTTGCGGATCCGCGGCCGGCGTCGCGGTGGGCTGGTTCGGCGGATACACGATGCGCCGGGCAACGCTGGGATCTTGTGTGAAGACCCCCGCCAACTCCTGGAGAATTTCCTCAGCCTGTGCAGGGTAAAGATCCGGATCGGCCAGCGCAACAGGCCGAAGTGTGGGGCGGGCGCCCTCGCCCGCCGCTTTTGACTTTGACTCTTGCATTCCTAAACCTGTTTCCACGTTATGAACTTCACAGCAACAGCGGCTGGCAGGATACTGACGGTCAGCTACGGAACCCAATCAACACCTGGATCAACCTCAACTCCAAAGGCGTCGGACAAGAGTGTCGACCACCAGCCAAACCTGGCATCCACATCAACCCCAACCCCAAAGGCGTCGGACAGAGTGTCAGACCCACACATTCAGCGGGGGCGTTTGCGCCAGCCAGGCTCTTTGTTGAGCGACGACTGTGTGAAGCGGCGCAACGCGTGAATAGCGCGTCCATAAGTCTGCACCGCGGCCGAAGACAACAGCGAGCCCGGCGGCTGGTTCATGAAGGGCATGAACTTGTCCGGAAAGCCCGGCATGGTGCAGCCGATACAGATTCCGCCGACATTCGGACAGCCTCCAATGCCGCCCATCCAACCCCGCTTGCCGACATTGCACTGGACCACAGGGCCCCAGCATCCCAGCTTGACGATGCACAGCGGCGATCCATATTCTTCGGCAAATTGCGCCTGCTCGTAATATCCGCCGCGATCGCATCCTTCGTGCACCGTGCTGCCAAACAGCCAGGTAGGGCGCAACGCTTCATCCAGGGGAATCATGGGCGCCCGCCCCGCTGCCATGTGCAGCAGGTACAGCAGCGTCTCCATGAAATTATCCGGCTGCACCGGACACCCCGGAACACATACGATAGGAATGTCCGCCTTTGAACGCCATTGCCAGCCCAGATAATCTGCCAGGCCCATGCAGCCCGTGGGATTGCCCTCCATGGCATGGATTCCGCCGTAGGTGGCGCAGGTCCCCGCCGCAATGACGGCCCACGCCTTGGGCGCCAGGCGATCGATCCATTCGCAGGTAGTGATCGGCTGTCCGGTCTTCGCATCGGTGCCGAACGACGCCCAATATCCTTCCTCTTTATTGGTCTCGTCCGGAATTGACCCTTCGACGACCAGAATAAAAGGCCCCAGCTTGTTCTCTGCTGCCAAGTGGAAACGCTTCATGAACTCATCGCCATTTTCGATCGCGAGGAAGGGATTGAGGAAGTTGACTTTGGGTATCCAGGGCAGAGCGCCGCTTACGATATCTTCGATGCTGGGCTGGGTGGCGGCCGTCATGGCGATCGTGTCCCCATCGCATCCCAGGCCCGCGGTGATCCAGAGTACATCGATTTCCGTGATCGCAGGTTGAGTTTCACGGCGAGCTTCAGCATCCGCCATTTCGACCTCTCCCTTCGACCTGGGCCTTCGCGTAATATTCTTGCGGCCCGCAGAACTATCCCCATCAACCCGCCATATCTTACTCTAACTAAATCCAATTGACGCCCTGAGGGGCAGCATTGACGCCTACTCCGGGCCGGGGTGCGCCACGCTCCGGTCGTAGAACTCGATCGTGTGCAAACGGATGCGCACCACTTCAGGGCGACTGCCTTTGAATTGAAGACCCCGGTCGGTCTGGTCTCCGTTCCATATACGCAGGGCCTGCCAGGAACCGTTCACGTAGCCGCCCTCTTCGGCACGGAGAATTTCCAGTTGCTGGTTCTGAGCCTTGCCCTTCGCATCCGACAGCCGGAAGCTGACGCTGGCATCGAACCCGGTCACCAGATATTCCAGCGGACCGAGTTGGGCCACCATGGCACGCCCGTGCGAATCTGCGTTCCCGGGTGGGATCTCACCATCGCGCTGCGGAAAGCCGAAGGAAACTACAGCGTCCACGTCGCCGAAGTGCAATTGCTGCCGCACACTGCCCGTCTCTTCGATGGCAGTCTGCAACTTGCCGTCAAAGTTCAACTGCGCGACCTGGCTGGCCATCGGCTCAAAGAGAGCGAAGTCTTCCGACAGCCAGCCGGGCATTTTTTCGTCGGAGATCGTCCAGCCGGTATAGTCCACGCCAAAGGGGGAGAACCCGATGGCTCCGTTCCCCAGAGCGTAAAAGAAATACCGCCCGAAGTTCTTGTGCATTCCCGTCTCCGGGATAAAGAGGACGTTGTCATCGCGGTGATAGGCGGCGATGATCTCGTGATAGAAGCGCATGTCGTCGGAATAAAAGTCAGGCGCCAGAAGATCGATGGCCGGAGCCGCCGCCTTCCATATATTAATGTTGCCCTGCTGCGGACCGCCGCTCGGGTACTCTTGTCCCGGAATGGCGCGGTCGCGATCTTCCAGAGCGTGCACCGGGTACTTGATCCACACATTGCAATACATGGGCAGGGGATATTCGGCTTTGCCGGCGCGCGCCACTTCGTTGATGTAGTGGGCGACGGAATAAGCGGCAAAATTCTCGTCCGCATCGGGCCCAAAAACTTGCGACCAGCTGCCCCTTCCTACATGCAGTGCGCTGCTCAGTGCCGATGGGACCGCGCCGGCAAATTCGTTCTGGGCGGCCGGCGAGTAGTCGCGGACCGTCCCAATCGAGCCGGATTCGTTTTCCACCTGGATCATGATGACGGTACGCTGCGCGGCATCCGCTTCGCGCAGGTGGCGCATGAGCGCGGCGAAGGCGTGTTTATCGGCCTCGAGATTATTGGCGGAGCTGGTGGAGAGAACAGGAAGCACTTTCCCGTAGGCGTTCAACGCCCGCGGATAGCGCTTGGTGTCGTTCTTCATCCACTCTGGAATGTAGTGCGCCTGCCCATTCTTCCAGGTGCCGAACCAGAGCAGCACCAGTCGCAGATGGTGCTCGCGGGCCCCGGCAAGCAACGCATCCACGTTGGAGAAATCGAACTTGCCAGCTTCGGGCTCCATCTGCTCCCAGTAAACCGGCGCTTCGACGGTATTGACGTGTATGGCCTCGAGCGCCGGCCACACGCTGGGCAAAGTGGCAGGCCACGCGCTGGAATTGTTGATCTGAGCCCCCAGAGCGAGGAAGGGCTTGCCGTCCACGACCAGAGCGAAGCGCCCATCCTTCTGCTCCAGGCGCGGCATATCGGCCGCAATCAGAAATGCAGGCAGAATGCACAAACCTGCGAGGAATGCCTTGGCTGAAAAGGCCAGTCTCATGTTCGCTCCGTTGGCTTAAGCCCCGTTTTCGTGCCGAACTTTACTACGCCCGCCGCTTTCGTGTAAATCGCGTCATCGTAATTCGGGCACAGACCACCCCGTGAATAGAGCAAGGGACAGGGTAGCGACAAACAGATGGCGCCCACAGGGCCTGATCAGGAAGGGAGTCAGGGCGCCTGAGTGAAACTGGAAGCGCCCCGCCATTGGGTTAAGCCGCCCCGGCTTGGATGAATCCTCATCCCCGCTTCATGAAGAAACGGACTGCCAGGACAACGATCGCGAGCACCACCACGATTTCAACGATACTTGCCAAGCTCATGATTTCCCTCCAAACGGCAGGCTAGTCTTGACGGGGGCGGTCATCCATGTCAAGTGCATAATCGACAGGGGCCGGGAGGGCCCCGGGCCTCGCTATGACGACCGTGGCTTCAACTCCCCCACGATGAACCAGTAGGCCAGCAATCCAGCTAGCAGGACAATCACGCCGAGCTCAAAGCCGGGAACATACGAGCCGTTCCGCTTGATCAGGAATCCCACCGCCAGGGGTGCGACAATTCCGGCGAGGTTGCCCGCAAAGTTTTCCGCTCCGGTCCAAATTCCGATTCTTTCGAACGGGGCGCAGCATTGCAGAATCACCAGCAGATTACCGGTGGCCAGTCCGACCAGGGAGGCACCGATCAGGCAGCCGATCGCGACTGAAGTAGTTGAGCTCCGCATGGCTGCGACCAGTAACAGGCCCATGATGAATGCCACGGTCACGATTCCCTTCCGTGTCCGGGTTTCATTCCAGCCGCGGCGGATCAGGATGTCGGCCAGCCATCCTCCAATCGGCTCGGAAACTCCGAAGGTAAAGAACGCAAGTGAAGCATAAAAGCCGGCCTGCACAATGCTGAGATGGCGGACCGTCACCAGATAATCGGGCAACCACGTGACCAGCACATACCAGTAATAGTCGAAGCAAAAGAATCCCAGGCAGATTCCGAGCAGGTTGCGATTGAGCAACGCGCCCCAATGCATCCGGGAGGGCACCACGGGCGATGAGACCGCGCTTCGTGCCACCGCTTTCATGCGGCGGGGGAAAATCCAAAGCCAGGGAACAATCCAGAGCAGGCCCGCAAAACCTAGAAGGAGGAAGGTGTGACGCCATCCCTGTCGCACCAAGAGCCAGGGAACCAGGATGCCTTCGAGCACCAACCCAGTGCGTGTACCGAAGTCGAACAACCCCGAAGGCAGGCCCCGATCTTCAGGCGGGAAGAGCACACTGACGATCTTGGTCCCGCCGGGAAGGTAGATGGACTCTCCGATACCGAGAAGAATGCGGAACCCGATGAGAACTGCAAGACTTTCCGCCAGGCCCGTAAGCCCCTGCGCCAATGACCAGAGCGTGAAGGCACCGGCATAGAGCCAGCGTAGATTGAAGCGGTCGGCGCACCAGCCAATGGGAATCTGCATGAGCGCGTACGACCAGAAGAAGGAAGACAGCAGCAGGCCCTTGGTTTCCGGAGTCAGATGGAAGTCCCTGGAAATCAGCGGCAGAGCAAACGAAATCGCGGCACGATCCAGGTAGTTGATTAACGACGCGGTAAAGAGCAGGCCGACAATACCCCAGCGGCGCTGCTTGGAAACGTTCGTCAGGTCCATCCCTGGGTCCTTTCCGTTGCGCTTCCAGAGTCACCGCCGTCTGGGCGGCATCGCCTAATCCGCGCAGTCCCCGCAGCCAGCAGGCGTGACGACGCAGGGGCTTTCGGGCGATAATCTCCCCCTGCCATTGAATCCTGCAAATAGTACCGGAAAGGCCGCGATGGTTCGCATCAGCTCAGTTTCGGTTTGTGTAGTCCGTGTACCGCTCGACCGGGTCACGTCTTTCGCCACCCGCACCGTAAGAGCGCGAGAATACTGTCTGGTAAAGGTACGGTCAACCGATGGCGTGGAGGGCATTGGATTTTGTTATGCCGGCACCGCTGGGGGAAACATCGCCCGGGTAGCGATCGAAGAGCTTTTCGCTCCCATGCTGCTGGGCCAGGAGAGCCATCGCGTGGAGGGACTGTGGGAGGAGATGTATCGCGAAACCATCCTCCACGGACGCGCCGGCACCGTAATGCGCGCGCTCAGCATCCTCGACGTCGCCTTGTGGGACTTGAATGCGCGGGCCGCGGGATTGCCGCTCTACCGCCACCTGGGTTGCTGGACGACAGAGAAGGTGCCCGCCTACGCCAGTGGTGGGTATTACCTGGAAGGCAAAACTCCGCGGCACTTAGGTGAGGAATTGGCCGCTTACGTACGCCAGGGCTTTCGCGCGGTCAAAATGAAAGCCGGGCGCCTTTCGCCTGTGGAGGAGGAAGAGCGACTCCGCGCCGCTCGCGAAGCCATCGGTCCCGATGTGCTCCTGATGCTGGATGTGAACAACGCCTGGTCGGACCTGCCCACCGCGCTGCTCTACTGCAAGCGCTTCGAGAAGTACGATATCTATTGGGTAGAGGAGCCGTTCAGCCCGGACGACATTGAGAATCATGCCCGGCTGGCTTCGTCCATCGGTATTACCGTCGCCACCGGCGAAATCGAAGCTGGGCGGTGGCGGTTCAGGGAAATCCTGGAAAAGCGTGCGGCCGAAATCCTGCAGGCCGACGCGGCCGTCTGCGGCGGAATCTCCGAGTGGCGCCGGATCGCGCAGACCGCGGCCAGCTACGGCGTGACCATATGCCCGCACTGGCTGCACGATCTGCACGTGCACCTGGTGGCGTCCGCGCCCAACGCGCGTTATGTCGAGTTTTTTCCCGACGACCAGGTCTTGAATTTTCGCAAGCTGATCAACCGCCAGTTGGAGGTCCGGGATGGCGACTTATTGCTGCCTCAGACACCGGGTTTGGGTTTTGACTTCGACGAAAGGGCCGTCGCGAAGTATGCCCTGAACCAGGTGCAACCCTGGACCGAGATCAAATAGCCCCCACGCCTTGTCGAGAGTCAGGCCTGACCCGCCAGTGGTAAACTGCGCCTATGGCTACCAGAAAAAGTCCTAAAAAGAAAAAGTCGAAACCGAAAAAGGCAGCGCTCAGAAAGAAGCAGGCGAAGAAGAAGCTCGCCAAGAAGAAATCTCCCCGGAAAGCGTCGGCAAAGAAGAAGGCTGTAAGCAAGACCACGACCGCCCGGAAGAAAGTGGCGGCACCCCGAAAGAGGGCGCGGGGCAAGAGCGAACGTTCCTATCGCGTGACATTCCGGCGGGGACCCTCGGGTGCGGGCTCGGCCGGGCAATCGGGAGACTCGCAAGGACTATCCCGAATTGAAGGTGTGGATTCCGAGAGTGTGAACGAACTGATCGAGGAAGGAAACGCGTTCGAGGCCGACGTGGTGCAGGGTGTGACCGACGCTGGGAACGCTGACGAGTCAGAGGTCCACACTCATGAAGTGCCGGAAGATGATGTCCCTGAAGAATATCTGGACAGAGATTAGCCCTATTAACCGATCTTCAGGCCCGCCGGAACCATGGGCAGCGAGCGCAGACGCATACCGGTCGCATCGAAAATCGCGTTGCCGATCGCCGGTGCCAGCCCCACAATCGGGCACTCGCCCGCACCCGCCGACGGAATGTCCTTACGATCGAGCAGGACGGACTCGAGCACCGGCACATCGCTGAAGCGCGGCACGCGATATCTCGAAAGGCGCCCATTCAGGATGCGGCCATTCTCAAAATCAATTGCCTCAAAAAGCGCGCCACCCAGCCCCATAATATTTGAGCCCTCGATCTGATTGCGCAGATTGTCGGGGTTGACGATGGCACCGCACTCGAAGGCCGTGACCACGCGCACAACTCTCACTTTGCCAGACTTCCGGTCCACCGCAACCTCAGCACAGGTCGCGACGTTCCCCAGCTTCTCGTATCCCCCGCCCATGCCGAAGCCCTGCCCGGCAGCAGACTTGCCTCGCCCCCAGCCAAATTTCTGGGCGGCCGCTTCGAAGACCGCGCGCAGCCGCTCGTTCTTAAGGTTCTTCAGGCGGAATTCGAGCGGATCCATTTTTACCGAATGGGCCAGTTCGTCCATGAACGATTCGCGCGCGAAGTGATTGGCGGTGGCGGCCAGCGCGCGATACGATCCCTGGCGCAAGGGCGAGCGCGTGGGATGAAACCGGATACTCTGGTTCGGGATTTCATAAAACGTTCGGATACCCGCCGTACCCGAATTGTAGTTATGGAATTCCCACGCGGTCAGCGTGCCATCTTTTTGCACGCCACCGCTCACCTCCATCACTCCTGCGGGACGAAAGTACGCCCAGGCGAATTCCTCTTCGCGGGTCCACACCAGTTTCACCGGATGCTTCGCTGCCCGAGCCAGTCGCGCCGCTTCAATCGCGGCTTCTCCCGTGTGCTTTCCACCGTATGCGGAACCTGTGTCCGGCATGAGCACTCGAATTTTGTCTTCGGGAATGCGAAAGGCCTCAGCGAGCTCGCCGCGAACTCCGAAGGGCCGCTGCGTGCCCGTCCAGACGGTCAAGTCGTCGCCTACCCACTGGGCCACCGCGGCGCGGGGTTCGAGCGGAACATGTGCGATGTAGGCAACGGTGTAAGTCTGTTGCAATCGATGATCAGCAGCCGTCAGCGCTTGCGTTACCGAACCTGAATCGAAAACTGCCTCTTCAGCGTCGTTCTCCTCGTCCGGAGTTTTTTTCAGATATTCGAACAACTCTTTGTTTGACGGTCGCGGCTCCGATTTCCACTCTGCCTTGATGGCCGCAAGGGCTTGCGACGCGGTTTCGAGGTTAGGTGCCACCACACCCACAAAGTTGCCGTCGCGGACCACACTCACGCCTGGGATCAGATCGGCTGCCTTTGTGTCGAGCGAGGCCAGGGACGCTTCAAAGGCGGCCGGCCGCAGAATTTTCCCGTGCAGCATGTCCGGCAACTTCTGGTCTGACGGGTAGCGATGCTTGCCCGTGACAAAGTCCCGCCCGTTCACCCGGGGCAGGGATTGACCTGCAACCGTCCACTGAGTGGCGGGAGCGAGCGAGCTGTCAACCGCCACCGTCTCCGAGAGTTGCTGACCTTTCGCAAGGGCCGCGTATTCGATAGAGCGTTTCGCCATGGCATCGGTAATCTTGCCCTCTTCCGCGACCAGGCGCCGTCGATCCACTTTCCATTGCGTGGCCGCCAGGCCAATCAGCACTTCCCGGGCAGCCGCAGCAACTTTCCTAAGCTGCAGATTCATGGTGGGAGTGGTACGGCTGCCGAAAGTCCCCATGTCGAAAGGGGTGAGTTTGGTATCGCCCATGACCATTTCTATCTGGCGGGTTGGAACGCGCAGTTCTTCCGCAACCGCCTGGGTCAGCGATGTCCGAATGTTCTGCCCCACTTCTACTTTTCCCGTGAAGACGGTGACGCGTCCATCTTCGCCAAGGTGCATCCAGGCCCCAATTTCCGAGGGAAGGGCCTCGCCCCGGGCCCGGCCGCCGGATTCCTGGGCGACCGCGGCATCCTTCAATACACACACCACCAGAATGCCGGCGCCGAGAAATTTGAAGAAGCCCCGCCGGTCCACTTCGAAGCGATAGGCAGGCGGCGCGGTCAACTCGTAGCGCTCCGGTTCCAGCACATAGGCGGACTTCACACGGCCGCTCATCGCTCCGACTCCTTCGCCGCCATGCTTGAATCTCTCAGGGCTTTGGCCCCTTTCGCGATCGCCGCCACAATGCGCGGGTAAGTCCCGCAGCGGCAAACGTTGCCCTCCATGAACCCAACAATCTCCGCTTCGGATGGATTCGGCTTCTTCTTCAAGAGCGCGACGGCCGTCATGATCATCCCCGAGGTGCAGTATGCGCATTGCATAGCGGCTTCATCGAGGAATGCCTGCTGCAGGGGATGCAGATGTTCACCCTCAGCCAAACCTTCGATGGTGGCGATTTTCTTCTCGCCCACGCTGCCCACGGGAGTGATGCACGACCGGCGCCACTCGCCATCGACCAGGACCGTGCAAGCCCCGCACGCTCCCTCACCGCAACCATATTTGGTGCCTGTGAGGTCCAGTTGATCGCGAAGAACGCTCAGCAGGCTGGCCTTTTCATCTGCATCAATAGTGCGGATGCTGCCGTTCACATTTAATCGGGAAATATTGGCCATGTCGGGACCCTGCCAGATTTTCAGGCTATCGGAAACAGGATAGACGAGCGTGAATCGGGAAGCAAAATAGTTGGCTGAGTTGCAACCACAGAAAAAGAGGGCACGAGCCGAAGCCGTGCCCTCAAGCAACTGCGCGGACTGATGCTCAGAAAGAAAACTTCAGCGCCAATTGCCCGATGCGAGGGTCGCGGGCGCTGGTGACCTGGCCAAAATTGCTCCCGACCACGTCGCCATCAGGATTCTCGAACTGAGCATGGTTGAAGATGTTGAAGAATTCGGCGCGAAACTCCAATGCCATTTTTTCGCCGATCATAGTGTTTTTGCGTACGGCCATGTCCCAGTTGTTGAATCCCGGGCCGTGGAAGAAACGCCGGTTCGAAGTGCCTAAGACACCGATCGTTTCAGGAGAAAACGGGGAGGTGTCGAAGAGTTGGTTGCCAGGACCCCGTGGGTCGAAGAAGTGGATCGACTGGCCGTTGTAGTTGGGCACGTCCGCGCCGTTGCAGCCGCAAAGGGAGGCATCGTCGCTCTCGCTCAGCGTAATTGGGAAGCCTGTGGCCAAGCGCGTGATTCCCGAGATACTCCAACCACCTAGTGCCTTTCCCTTGAAGCCGTGCGCGTTCCTGAAGAATGGCAACTCATAGCCGTAGCTGAAGACAAAATTGTGAGTGATATCGAACTGCGAAAGCGCCCGGCTGTTGTTGGGGTTGTAAGGATTGATCGGGTCGCTGAAGCCCGAGGAGTTATCGAGCGACTTGGACCAGGTGTAGGCGGCCAGGAAGCGGAAGTCTCCGACCTTCTTTTCCAGGCTGGTCTGCAATGAGTTGTAGTTGGAATTGGCCACCGTGGCTTCCCACGAGTTGCTGGAGAAATCAAGCTGGCCATTGGCCAATTCACGGCCGGAGGTCACGGAGTAGGGCCGCGTCCCGTTGACCGCGGTACCATTGGTCAGATTGTAAATCTGGTCCTCTCCGAACGGACCGCATTCTCCGCCAGGTGCAATGAGCGGGGGAGCAACGGCCAGACACTTGGAAGCAATGCCTGGATTCGCCTCGATCTGGGAAAACAGATGGCGGCCCCACGACGCCACATAACCCACGGAAAGGACGGAACTCTTGCCCAACTCGCGTTGAATGGTGAAGTTAAAGTGCTCCGCGTAGGGCAGCTTATTCGTGGGCTTGTAGGTGGGAGAACCCGAAACCGGCAGGTATATTGGCCAGATTCCCGTGGCTCCCGCCGGCGGGATCGTGAACGGGAAACGGTTTCCTACAGGGCTTGGCGGCGTAGTGCGGTTCTTGTAGGGCTCCTCCAGGTAAACCGGCACCGGGCTGACGTAGAACAACCCGAAGGGCGCGTCGCCGACTTCGACGAAAAGACTCTGGTCCTGGATGGCGGTGTAGTACAGCCCACCGCCGATCCGGATGCTGGTCTTTCCTGGTCCGCCGAAGATTTTCCCCGCGATTCCCTCCGTGGCCGACGGTGAATAGGCAATTCCCAACCGGGGCGCGAAGCGGTTGTATTGCGTAGGCGCCAGCGTGCTCGGTATACCCGGGTCCCCCGGAAACACAAATCCAGTGGGCGAATCCGGATAAATCTTCGATTGCACGCCGGGCACAAAGGTCTGGATTCTGTTCTGCGTATCGTAGAAGGGCTGGCTCACGTCCCAGCGCAGACCGTAGTTGATGGTAAGGTCGGACCTTACCTTGTATGCGTCCTGGGCATACAGAGCGAAATACTTGGTGCGGGAATCCAGCAACTGGTGGCTGGTCTGGTTAAACAGGTCGGGCGCGCCCAACAGGTAATCGGCAAAGTCGTTGCCGGTCTCGCCTCCATCGAACTCAAACCATCCGTTCGAGGTGTAAGTATTGCGCTCGTTGACCTGGATGTAGCGGATATCGCCCCCAAACTTGAGAGTGTGCTTTCCCAGGACCTTCGAGAAATTGTCGGTAATCTGGTAGGTGTTGTTGTATTGGCCGGTGGTGCCGTCGGGCAGGCCGAAGGACATCCCCAACAGGCCAAAAGTGATGGGTGCGACGCCCTCGGTATCGGGATTGACTGGATTGATTCCCAGCCCGCCCTCGACGTAGCCAAAGTCTGTGATGGGCCCCAGTCCGCCCACGGGCTTGTTCTTCAGGAAGGCAAAACGGGTGTAGTTCAGATGCAGTTCGTTCACCGTGGTGGAGTTAATGACGGTGGTATGGCTTACCCCGATCATGCTGGCCGCGAGAATCGGTGATGGCGGAAAATCCCGGCACGTTAGAGGTGAACGCGGGATACGGATTCAAAAAGCTCGAATCATCGAAGTGCCAGTAAAACGACCAGTTGCCGAACTTGTTCACGTCAATCTTGATCGCGAATTTATCGTCTTTTACATTCGTCTTTTCCGCTGTCGTAGAGAAGTTGGGTGAACCTCCCGAGTTTCCCGTTGGAGTGGGGATGAACTTCAAGGTTTTCACTGCGACTGGAGACCATGCCGCTTGAGGGATCACCGGCCCGGCCGCGCCCGGAAAGACGCAAGCCGCTGTGGTAACGCAACCGGCGAACCAGTAATCCTCGCCCGGCGTGACCGTGTATCCCAACCGGTTGGTTAAGGTGGCGGCAAAGTTGGTTGGGCTGTTATCGCCGCGGACCGTTCCCGTAAAGGGTGCGTATTGAGTTGTCGAGAGATCGGAGAAGTCGCCCGTCCGTTCGAGCAGCGATGGAACGCTGATCAGGCCCGACGAAAGTCCCCGTATTTCACGAGTGCCCTGGTAATCACCAAAGAAGAACACTTTGTTCTTGATGACCGGGGCGCCGATGGTGCCGCCAAACTGGTTGCGCTTGAACACCCCTCGTTCCTGGTCAAAGTAGTTTCTCGAGTCCAGTTTCTCGTTGCGCAGAAATTCGTAGGCGGAGCCGTGAATTTCGTTGGTGCCGCTCTTGGTAATGACATTCACGATCGCGCCCGAGAACCGCCCATACTCGGCGTTAAACGAGTTGGTCAGCAGACGAAACTCCTCGATGGAATCCAGAGTGGGGACAATGGAAGCGCCGTTCTGCACGCTTTCTTCGACGTCGCCGCCGTTCACCATGAACGAGTTGGAGGTCTCGCGCTGCCCATTAACAGACACCTGACCAGTGTTCTGATTGCCGGAGACGAACCGGTCGTGGTCGGAAGCGCCGGAGGAAACAGGGATGACGCCCGCCTGCAGGCCCAGCAAGTCGACGTAGCTTCGGCCATTCAGCGGGATGCCGGTCATCTTCTTGCTCTCGATGACGTCGCCCAACTGGGTGCTGCTGGTGTCCACCTGGGTCGTGGTCGTGGAAACGTCCACGGTCTGGCTGACCGTGCCGACGACAAGTACGAAGTCAGCCCGGTACTTCTGGTTAATTAGGAGCTTGATGCCGGCTTGAACTGATTTGCGGAACCCCTGGGCCTCGACCTCCAGGACGTATTTGTCTCCCACCGGAACGCTCAGGAACTGATAGCTGCCGGATGAGTCAGTTTGATTGCGACGCTCCAGTCCGGTATCCGGATTCTTAAGGGTCACGGTGGCATTCGGCACCGTAGCGCCGCTTGGGTCCGTCACCGTACCCTGGATTCCAGCGGTGACTTCAGCATGCAGCACGGAACTGCTCAAAAGAACTATGGCGGCTAGATAGGCAACAGCTTTGCGCGATGAGAGAAACACAAAGCACCTCCCGCAGGCGGGTTTGGAGTGGAAAGGCTGTCGGCTGACGCAGTCAAATTACAGGCCAGCAAGATACGTAGTCAAGATATAATTGGCCGTATTTTATCGATTTAATCGATTTAGTTGGCACTCTTGAGGCAGGTGTGTGATTTTGGGCATTTCCCGCGCTCGGGCCGATCGTTGGCACAAGATTGGAGTCTGTTTGGTCACTTGCCTGCTGGCCGCCTCTCTTTCGCCGGCCCACATCAGCTACGCCGCGGAATCCCAGCCGCCCGCGCCCGCTGTCGCCCCGGCAGACTCCTATTTTGCGTCGGCCCAGAAGGCCCTCACTGCCGGCGATCTCCCGACCGCTGCTGAAAAGTTGCGCCAGGCCGTCCAGGCTGATCCGAAATTCGCCCCTGCCTACCTCCTCCTCGGTCTCACCGAGTTCCGCCTGGGCGACATGGCAAGGGCAATCGAGAACTACAAGCGCGCCCTGGAACTGCAGCCGCGTTCTTTTCCAGGTCACTACAACCTCGCCTTGGCATATCTCCGGGACCACCGCCTTGAAGAGGGACGCGCCCAGTTGGAGCAGGCTGTGAAACTGGATCCCAGTCAGGCCGACGCCGCGTACGATCTCGGAATTGTGCTGCTGGAACTCAGGCAGCCTGTTGCCGCCCTGCCGCATTTGATCCGCGCCAGAAGGCTGAATCCGCGTCGCCCGGATGTGGCCTTCAATATCGTCCGGGCTGAGCTCGAGGCTGGCCGGGTGGCGGAGGCGCGCACCGAGGCCCAAGCCGCCGCCAAACGTCTCAGCGCGGATTTCCAGTGGAATGCTGCCCTGGGCCAACTCTTCCTCAAGAATGCTCAAACCCGGGATGCAGCAACGTACTTCCGCGCCGCCAGCCTTGTCCGCCCTGGCGATATCGAGATTCGCCACCAGCTTGGTTTGGCCTATCTTGCATCCGGCCAGGCTAGCCAGGTCCTGGACCTCATCGCGGAACCGAAAACCGCCGACGACCATTACCTGCGGGGAAGCGCATTTTATCTCGACCACCGCTTTCCCGATGCTGACCAGGAATCCGAGCAGGCGCTGGCCCTGGCGCCTGACAATCCGCAGATTTTGGTCCTGCGTACTCGCCTCCTGCAACGCGCGGGGTTGCAGGACGCGGCGGTCGAGCTTGCGCAGAAAGCCATGGCGCAGGCCCCGCAATGGGATGAGCCTTACTATCTGGCCGGCGTCAGTTTGTACTTTATCCGGCGCTATGCCGAGGCGGAACAAAACCTGGCCCGGGCCGCAGAACTCAACCCCAGCTCGGCCAGAACATTGTTCCTCGAGGCCGTGGCCTTGGTCAGCCAGGGCAAGCATGCGGAAGCGGAACAATGTTTTCGCCGCGCCATTGCGCTCGACCCCAACAATGCCCGATTCCGCTGCCATCTCGGAATCTTCCTGATGCGCCAGAACGAATATCCCGAGGCTGAAGAATCCTTCCGCAAGGCGATCGAACTCAAGCCCGCCTATGGTTTATCGCACTACGAACTGGGCGTGCTCCTGACACACTCCGAGCGATGGAAGGAAGCCGCCGAGGAGCTAAGCGAGGCTGTGACCCGCGACCCGACTCTCGGTCCAGCCTACTATCAGCTGGGGCGCGTCTATTCCCGGCTCGGCGAAGCGGAGAAGGCGAAGCTCATGTTTGCCGAATTCAAAAAGCTCTCGCAGCAACAGGAAAACGACGACGCACGCGCCGCGGACCAGGCACGGGACGAAGACACCAGAAAAGAAACTGAGTTCTGAAGCGGAGACCGAACCTCATCACACCAGCGCAGGGCGTGCCCCTGCTGAGCTATCGGGCAGTCCATCCTCCATCGATGAGAATCGTTTCCCCGGTGATCAGCGACGCCGCGCTGGAGGCCAGGAATACGACCGCACCCACAACCTCCATGGGTTCGCCAATACGATGCAGCGCGGCGATGCGCTCGATTACATCCGAACGGGACTCCGGGTTTGCCAGGTAACTCTCGGTGCCGGGAGTATGGATAAACGTCGGGGCGACCGCATTCACCGTGATGTTGTACTTCCCCCACTCCACCGCAAGGCATTTGGTGAGATGTGCGATGGCAGCCTTGGTCATGCAATACACCGATTCGGTCGGAAGTGCGGCGAACCCGGCCTGGGAGCTCATATTGATGATGCGTCCGCTGTTCTGCCGGATCATGACCCGTCCGGCTGCCTGGCTGGCGAAGAACGTCCCCTTCAGGTTGACCGCCAGGGTCAGATCGAAGTCCTCTTCGTTCACATTTTCCGCAAGGTTGTCGGGCGCGAGTCCAGCATTGTTGACCAGGATGTCGAGTCGTCCGAAATGCCTGACTGTGTCGTCTACGGCTTGAAATATCTCAGGGAGGCGACACATGTCCATCTGCAGGGGAAGGGCCCGGCGGCCCAGCGCTTCGATCTGCGCCACCAGATCTCCTCGCGCATTCACATCACGCAGGCCGAGCGCCACGTCGGCGCCGGCGTGGGCCAGGGCGCGTGCAATCGCATTGCCCAAACCGCGCGCCGCGCCGGTGACAAGCGCCACTCGACCGGCAAGACTGAAATCTGGAAAGCCGTTCAAAGATGCCTCCAATAATCGCTCTGCCCTTCCGCACGTATCCCGACTACGTTGTTACGCTGCTTTCAATCCTAGCTCCACTCATCGGGCGACGCCGGTTATTCTCAGCCGCAGACCCTCAAGAAGGCCAGACGGAAGCGGCTGCAGGTTGTCCATGCCCTGGGGAATGAAGCGTTCACCATAGCGATCGTTCAGCAGGCGATAGTCGGGAAGGGCGCGTCCGGCCAGAGAATTAATTGCCGTGTTGCCAACCACGATGCGCAGCTCATTCCTTCCACTTTTCAACAGCGATGTCACATCGATGGTGTACGGCGGATGCCATACCGTTCCGGCACGCTGGCCGTTGACATAAACTTCCGCCGCTTCCCGTACCGGTCCCTCCAGATAAGCCCGCATATTGAAGGCGGGCAGGGGATCAGGCTCAGCCACCGGTTTGCCTTCTCCGAAATCCAGGACTAGAGAATACCCAGTGCTGACGTTCGCCGGCAGGTCGAATGTTTTTTCGTAGGTGACCTGCCCGGAATAGTATTTGAAAGATTCCTCTTCACTCCATGAGTGCAAAGCGGCCATATGCATGGTCTGATTCAGTCCATTGAACGTAAGGCTCCAATCGCTGGAGAGATCGATGACCGACGAGCGCCTGTCCTCACCCGGTGAGGGCCCAGGTTTGGCCCTGGAAGGTGAATTTGTGAAATAGATCAGGCGCGATTCATAAGGCTGTAACCAGAGGTCGATTTTGCCAGGGTTTTCCACCCCTGAGACCCGGCCGGTGAATGCTTCCCACCACTCCGCATATCTGGCGGATGAACGGAACTTTGCTGCAACGTTACGCGCCTGATTGCTCGTGTTCGCGATAAAGTACAGGTCTCCCGCGCTCAATTGACGATGAATGAAGCCGATCTCTGGAGTCTTCGGCGAGAAAATAACATCCGGCTGCAGAAAGCTCGCGGCAAAAGTTCCTAACCGGCTTTCGTCCTCCAAAAAGTGACCGGGCGCGCCCTGGTCGCGGAACAGGCGATGGGAGATTTCCTGAATCTGTTTGCTGTCATTCTCGGCGTTCACAAGTCCCGGAGCGGAGGAAGGCAGGCTGCGGGTGGCAATGACAATGCCTCCATGCAACGCGTATTGCTCAATCTTCTGATAGGTGGAAAGGGGCAGTCGATTGACGCCGGGCAGAACCAGTAAAGGATAGCGAATGCCGAGAGCATCGATCGCGTCCCCGTCGATAAAATCCAGATTGAAGCCCGCATCCAGAATCTGCGGGATCACGTTGTCGCCCAGCAATTTTCCCATCGATTCGTCGATGCTCAGATTTTCGCCCCGAGTGTTGAAGCCGCCCTTCGAGGTTACGGACTCAGACGACTGGCGAGGGATGGAAAAGCCGGCCCAGGCGTCATCGTTCGGCAACAACAGGGCAACATCATTGGCCGGTTTGCCCTGGCGCAGCGCAAAACTCACGCGCTGAAGATATGACGCGAGGTCGGGCATGGCGAACCACCAGGGATTGTGCGCGTTAAAAGCCCCGGCTGCGTACATGCGCCATCCCGGCTCGCCGGCCGTCTGGGGCGAGTAGGGCCAGCCGTGTCCTACGAGCTGGTTGATTCCCTGCAGGAAGTGCAAATCCGCTTCCGCTTTCATGTCGAGAGGCGTGGCGCGAAAGGCAGGAGAATGCAGCCAGGTCCAGGTTTCCGATGAGATCACGGGCTTGCCGAAGAGATGCCCGGCTGACGCGGCCCAGCGCGTGTCCGAAAACCGCCGCCACATCAGCAGCGTTGCTTTGCCCTCCCCTTCGGGAAGATCTTCATACCGGTTGCTGGAGAGTGTGACCGGAGGGAATCCATAAGTCTGCGAACGGAACAAAGTGTGATGCTGCTGCGCCCACCCGTGCAAAGGCTCCAGAAAGCGTTCGTTCGTAAGTTCAGTGAGAGTCTTCGACCAATCGTGCCGGACTGCGGCCGTTTCCGGGTCGGTATCGGCGATCAGTGCCGGCAAATGGAGAGCGAGGTCATAGCCGCGGCGCTGGCGGAATTGCTGCAGCAAGTCGCCCGTCCAGTTGGATCCGTAGTCTTCCAGGCTGTCGCTGAATACGGCATAAGGCGGATGATCGCCGAATGCCTCCAGCAAGCGGTCCCCTACCGTGTGGAGATGATTCTCCGTGGCTCTCTGATCGTAGTGGTCGAGGACGAAACCTTCCGCGCCAACCGCAGGCCGCTTCACCATCATTCCTGTCCGGCTAGATATGAAGAAGACCGCGCTGTATGGGCCCTTCCTGTCCGCGGCGGTCTTCAGTCGTCCGTTTTCGATGGCGGAGATTGGAGCCGCCTTCGCTTCCGTAAGAGCCAGGGCATCGCCGGAGCCGGGAGCCAGGAAAATTGCAATCAATTGCTCACCCGTCGAGATAGCGGGTACGGCGATCGACGGCGTGCCGGCCGGGACCGCAACCGTCTCCACTCGCATTTCACCCGCCGCCTGGGTCACTGGAATATGTGGACCGCCGAAGGGCCATCCACTCTCCAGAGTGACATCCATCCGCATTCCCAGTCTCCGGGCTTCAGAGGTGGCGAAGCGCAGGGCATCGATGTATTGGTCCGAAAGATATGGCAGATTGTGAAAACCGCTTTGTGGATCGTCCAGGGCCAGCGGATACAGGGTGGCGATCTCCACTCCTCCTATTCCGGCCGACTTCATCTGTTCGAGTTCCCGCTGGATCTCCGGCTTGGTGACTCCAGCGCCGAACCACCACCAGCGCATCATGATGCGGCAATCGGCGGGCGGATGGGCAAAGGACTCTGTGAGTTGGGCGAGGCTGGGGTCGGCCTGCGCAAAGCCCGCAGGAACGCGTGACACACCGAAGAACAGCAGCGCTCCAAGTGTAGTAGCCCGTGCCCATCGCGCTGGCTTCATGCGGAGTATGATACGCCGGGTCACCTGGGAGGGTGCGCTATCTCCGCCCGCGCGAGCCGGGAAAAAGCGGGCATATCAGCCCTTTTTCACGCGAGCGGAGTATCGCCAGCGACTATTGAATCTGGAGCGTCCCATTGAGCGGAGTCTCACCCGAAGACGGGCCGACAAAGATCTTGTATGAACCCGGCAACAAATTCCAGGCGTTGCTTTGCTCGTCGAAGATCGACATCACCCGCGGATCCGCAGCGACGGTAACGGTTTTGGATTCGCCCGGGGCAAGTTCGATGCGCTGCCATCCCACCAACCGCTTGAACGGTTCACCGGCAGCCTCGGGAAGTGTCGCGTACACCTGTGCCACTTCGGCGCCGGCGCGCTTGCCAGTGTTCTTCACCGCAAAGCTTACGATCCGCCCGGCATTGTCGGTCTTCAGGTTTGAATAGGCGTAAGTCGTATATGAGAGCCCGAATCCGAACGGGAACAGCGGCTGCTTGTGCTCGGACTCGTACCACTTGTAGCCCACCTTCGCACCCTCATCGTAGTGCACCGTGTACTTGGATTGGGTGTGCGTAGGCCCGTTGTCCACGCCGTTACCCTGGCCCTCATCCTCCGGGGAAAGCGGGGGAATGACCGGGTGGGGCAGATCGGCATCGCTCTTGGGAAAGGTCACGGCGAGTTTGCCGGAAGGGTTCACCTCTCCGGTCAACACGTTGGCGAGTGCTCTGTGACCGTTGCTGCCCGCGTACCATGCTTCGACCACGCCGCTCACCTTTCCGATCCAGGGCATAGTCACCGCAGTGCCGGTCTCGAGAACAACAATCGTGTGTGGATTCGCGGCCGCTACCTGCTCGATTAACGCATCCTGATTGTCGGGAAGGGAGAGAGTTGCCAGGTCCTCGCCTTCCGCCGTCCACTGGTAGGCAAAGACGATTGCGACTTCAGCGCTCTTGGCTAAAGCTGCTGCGGCCGTTGAGTCCTGGCCCGAGTTGAACTCGATCTTGGCGTTCGGAAGCTTCGCCCGCAGGGCCTGGAGCGGCGACGTACGGAACCAGATGTGGTCCTGCCAGTGAGTAGCGCCCTGCCCCGGAGGCGCAATCGCATTGCCTCCGGCTGGATCCACCTGGGCCGAGCCGCCTCCAGAAATCATGCCCACATCGGCGTGCCCGCCGATCACGGCAATGCTCCGAAGCTTCGCCACATCCAGAGGCAGGACCGCTTTGTCGTTCTTAAGCAGCACGATGCTCTTTTCTTCCACCTGCCGGGCGATCTCCAGCCCGCCTTCCACATCGACGACGCCCTTCTCGATAGGATTATCCACCACGCCGGAAACGAACTCGGCGTACAGAACCCGGCGCGCATGGTCGTCAATATCAGCCATCGGCACCTTGCCATCCTTTACTGCCTGCAGAAGCGCCGGCCCAAAATAATTGGCCATGGGTTGCTCCTGGTCCATGCCGGCCGCCGAAGCCTTCACGGTGCTGTGCGTACCGTCCCAATCGGAGATGACGAAACCCTTATATCCCCAATCCTTCTTGAGAACGTCATGCAGGATGTAGCTGTTCTCACAGGCGTAGTCGCCGTTAATTCGGTTGTAGGAACACATCACCGCGCCCGGGTTCGCAATCTCGATCCCAATGTGGAAGGCGAGAAGATCGCTCTCCTGCATGGCGCGCTTGGAGATGACGATGTTCACGATGTTCCGCCCGGTCTCCTGATCGTTGAGCGCGTAATGCTTCATATCGCCGATGACGTGCTGCGCCTGTTCGCACTTCATCAGATTGCCAACCATGGTTCCCGCCAGCAGCGGATCTTCACCGGCGTACTCGAAGGTTCGTCCGTTCCTGGGTTCGCGCGTAAGATTCATGCCCCCACCCAGCGACATGTTGAAGCCCTGCGCGCGCAACTCTCGACCAATGAGCGCGCCGTACTGGCAGGCCCCTTGCGTGTCCCAGCTCGATGCCGCCGCCACATCCGAGGGAAGCGCCGTCGAATAGCGGCCATTCGCCCCGCTGTCGCGAACGCCGTAGGCGGCGTCAGACATGAATATTGGCGGAATGCTCAAACGCTTCACCCCTTCGACGTAGCCTGCGCCGCCGTTGGAGAGATGGGTCAGGGGCATCTGCCATTGGGGGGCATGCTGCATGCCGTTGCCATGCAACAGCGCAATCTTTTCCTCCAGGGTCATCTGCTTCAGCACCAACTCGGCCCGCTCTTCGGGAGAGAGATTGGAGTTCATCCAGGGCTGAGTCGCGTTCTGCGCCATGACGGAGCCCGTCGCCATTAAAAGCATCATTCCGGCCAGTACACCGGCAGCCCATGGCTGGGGTTGGGTGAGCTTCTTAATCTGCATATCTCTCCTGACTTTGCTCAACTTTTTAGATTGGGGGCCCGGTCTCAGAAGCAACATCTGACAAATCTTGATGATCAAAGGAGAGGATAGACCCACTCTACCTAATATTCCAATACGAACTATTGGCATTCCACGCATTGACCGGATTGCGAGTTGGGACGCGGTTCACACTGTCTGTGGCGCCCGCGTCAGCCTATAGTTTCAACTCGCGAATCGCGTCCCCCGCGCCGCTGAGGTTGGCGAGCCGCATCTCGGAATACTTTCGCGACAGAAGCACACCGGGGGCGCCGGCGCGAAAAGCCGCCAGAACTGCCTCCTTTACACTTTGCGGCGTGGACTTGCTGTTATTGGGCTCGGTCGGAATATCGATATCAATGCCTGGCCAGATCAAAGTCCTCGTGCCGGCAACACCCTCCAGCGCACGTTTGGTCTCGCGATAGACATAGTCAGACGAAAGTCCGGTGTGCGGAATCTGATCGTAGCTGCCTTCCTTCAACCCCATCAGTGCATAGTTCAAATCGAGCAGGCCTTGTTTCGAGAGGTCTCCATAAAGCGTGGAACCGATATTGTCCGCATACAGCGCCATGCGCTCGCCGCCGCAGTTGTTGTACATAACAACTTTTATAAAATCTGAATAATTTGAGAGCTCATGCAGGTCCTGTTCCGCGCGATACATCGGATTGAACGAATTGTTGTGCCAGATGTGCCAGCCCACCGGCACCGAAGGCTTCGCTGTCTTTACCGTTTTGTATATTGCGGCGTAGGTTTCGCGAAGACCGTCGGTGAAGAGCATTTCCCAAGCCGCCAGTTCTGGATACCGCAACAGGATCCGCCAAAATTGAACGTAGTAGCCGTCGACCGGACGCTTGCCGCTGCGCGCCGAGCGAACGAATTTTTCCAGCTCCAGAAATCCCTGCTTAGCGCGTTGCACATTGATTCCGCGATCTTTCGCCTTGGCCTGACAAAACTCGCAAAAGCAGGTCACGTTGCCGGGATCGATCGGCGGTGTGTCATGTGTGGCCCCAAGACTGTCCGAAAGCGCACCCTGCCGCTCGGAGCCCCACATGATTCCGTCGATGTCATAGGAGCGGGCATAATCCTCGACCAGGCCGGTAAAGAAATTCCGGTAGTCAGGATTGTTGACGCATAGCGTCTCCGCGTTCCGCCCGTAGAGGTCCCGCTCCTGAACTTTCCCGATATTTGGCAAGTCGGTGCGAAACACGTCCTCGAGCCAGCAGATGACCTTGATGCCGCGTTTTTTGGCCGCAGGGAGCACTTCAGCCAGGATATCCAGGTCGCCGTGGTCAGGCGCTCGCGTGTCCTTGATCACCGTGTTCTTGTAGTACTGGGGATGAGGGGTGGCGAAGTTGCCGCCGTGAAAATTGAGATCGTATTCCTGCTTGCCGTGATCGGGCAGCGGCTGCCCCGGAATCTGTCTCCCGGCGATGCCCCGGCCATAGGTGAATACCGCCAGAAACAGCGTGTTCACGGACGCACGTTCCTGAAGCACATCAAGGACTCTCTTGGTACCTTCATCCACAAACGAAATTGCTCCGACCTGGATGCCGATCATTTTGGAGGAGCCGGCAGTATTCCCTAAGGTTGGCATAGCCAAGGCAGCGCCAGCACCAGCAGTGATCCTCAGGAATTCACGGCGATTCACGTCCATGCTCAACATGGATTTCTCCTATTGTCTTTGATAGCAGCCGATATCCACTTTCCCGGATCTAGCTCGCGGTGCACCATCAAGTTCCAGCTCTCCCACCGGTACTCCGTCAGTCGTGCCGGCATCGAGCGCGGGAGAATCTGATTGCAGATGAAAATTGTGCGCGGCAGGGTCAACGAAGTGTGGATCAAGAAAATGGGAATGACGGTCATTCTGCGTGGACTCGACGTACTTGTCGAATCCAGTTACAGTGGCGGAAGCTCCTGCCCAAGTGCTCGCCTTCGCTCCCGAGGCGCAGTAATAAAGGTTGTGGTCGATCGTGACGGACGGCCGGTCTTTGTCGACCTGCGATTTGTTTAGCGAGATAAGACAGCGTGGTCTCGCGTAGACAATGTTGTTAGCAAAAATATTGCCCGCCATGTTCCATTGCATCTGGAACTCGCCGGAGCCGGTTCCCGACGTATCGTTGTGGTAGAGAGTATTGTTGACCACCATGCTGTGATCGGTGTGTCCCCGCTCAGGCGCATAGCCTCCAATGGAAACACCCGCAGTATGGCAGTGATAGATAAGATTGTTTCGCGCAGTAATGTAGCTGGTGGCGCGATCCTTGTGCTCACTGGCCAGTTCGATTCCAAAGTCCACATCATGAATGACGTTCTGTTCGATCAGGATGCGGGTGCCTCCGTCCACGTAAATGCCGTCGGAGTTTTCCTCGTTCCGATATGCCGGATTGCCGCGCGAGGTAATGTTGTACACCAGATTGCCGCTTACCACTCCGTCGCGCGCCTGGTCGACAGCGGGATCGGGCGCCGTTCGTTCGAAGCCGATGACGTCGATCCCGATGTTGTTATTGTCATGGACAACATTGTGTGTAATGCGGAAGTTCGTAACGTTCCCGTTCACAACCAGCGACTCGCTTGAACCTGTTTTGAGGTGATGCACCTCATTGCCGTCGATGATCAAGTCAGTGATTGGTATCTTTGCGTCGGTACCGTAAACGGCAATTCCGAATCCATTGTCGCCGTGTCCTGGAGCATCGCGGCCGTCAAAAGTCTGCTCAATATGATGGACGTTGTTCTTCAGCAGCTCTATATGGGAGCCCGATCCCATGACGCTTATACCCAATGGACTGAGCTGATGTACAGCGGTGCGGAAGTTACGAATTTCAAAGCCGTCGATTCTGACGTAACTCTGATTGTGAATCGTGAGCACTGCTTGCCTTCCGGAAGGCGTGTAATGCGATGCGTCCAGGACCGCCGTCTCGCCTGAACAGCTTCTCAAAGTGATGAATCCATCCGTTGCGTTGCCGGATGCGTTGATGCTTACCAGTTCTTCGTAGATTCCACCCCGCACATTGACGGTGCTGCCCGCACGCGCGGTGTCTGCGGCATGTTGAACGGTGCGCCAAGGCGCGGATTGCGTACCGGGATTCGAATCATTCCCGGTCGTCGCCACGTAGAAGGAGGAGTTTGGCTGGCCAAACGCTGCGGAGACGCAAGCAAGTAATAGAAGGAACATTGAAGGCTTCATGCTTATCACTCCCCCAAAAGGCTCCTGAAAGCTTTAAAAAAACACCGTTGCCGTGGCGTGACAGACCAGGCTCCGTCGACTCCGATGGGGTCGAGGTAGGCCGTGCAAAGCAGATGACATTCAATTAGTCCTACGCGTCTACACCAGTGGCTGATCCGGTCTGTAGTTGTGACGCAGCGTCAATGAGCCATCCGAGTTGACCTTCTGCCGGCATGCCCATCGGACGGGATGACGCACACCCTTGACCTCGAGTTCGGCTTTCAGCCGCAGACCCTGCCATTGGGAGCCTGCGGGCAGGACCAGCATGGCTTGATGAACGCCAATCGGCTTCGGATACCCAGGGTCGACGCAGCCTGATACGTTGACCTTGTTGTCTTCACTGAAGACGGTAAGGCGAAGCACTCCAGGTACTGCCGTGATGCCATCGTTTGCCAGTCCGATCACCAGACCGTTCGTTCCGTCCCGCCTGAAGGTCCAGATAAATGACGGGCGGATGCGGTACCCAATCTTGCGAGCCATCTCATCGATCGGCCCCGGGAACTTCTCGTAGTAGCTGGTAATGCTGCGGGCCGACTGGTTGTGCCAACTCCAAACCGATAGATAGTTGACGCCGACATCCGCGGCGTGCGAAATGATCTGCTCGTTGTACGTGATTCCGTCTTCGTCGATCTGAAGCTGCTTCGCATCGCCGGTGGTGAAACCAACCTCGCAGATCGCCGCCGCCCAGGGCGGACGGTAGCTCAACGCCTCGATCTGAGTGTTCTCAATGAAGATGGTGTCAGTGCGCAGCCAGTTGCCGGTGCGCATGGTGCGATCCAGCATATCGGCATTGCCCACGTTGCTGAAGTCAGGCTGCGTGTTCGTCGCCAGTGGCACTTTGGTCCAGTATTGCAGTTGTGTCTCGAACATCGCCGCCCAGGTCTGTTCCGCGACCAACTGGCTGGGGAAGGGATTGCCCTCGTAGGGCCAGGTGTGCCCTTCGCCCCAGAAGCCATACATCATGGTATCCATGAACTCGATTTGCGGATGACCGTTGAGTTCGGCGGCCAGCAGCTCATTCAATTCGCGAAACGCAGCCTGGTACGCCGGGTGATCGTAACGCGGCACGCGGTTATCTTTCTTGTAGCGCATTTCCGCGGGATTGCCCTTCCACTCGCCTTTGAGCTTTACGTAAGGGACCTTGTTGAGGAGAAAGTCCGGCATCCCCGGTTCGGGAACGTCGGGATTCTCCAGCTGGACCCGGAACCCGATGGACTTGTCGTAGCGCCGCGCTAGATCAAACGCAATCTTCCACCACTCCGCAAAGTCGAGCCGGCCGGGCTGTTTCTGGACCTCGCGCCAGTTGGGACGAAGGTAGACCTTCTGCACGAAGGGTAGCTTGACCAGATCCTCCAGAGTTTGTTCCTGGGTCTGGCCGGGGATATTGAGTGGTCCAGTATCGTCGGAGAGATAAGCGATGAGACCCATGCCGTAGTTGGCCACGATTTCCCGGGACGGGGAAGTAATCATCGAGACATCGCTGTCGGGAACAACCGCGCAGGGACCGTACTGCGGAAACGGCCCCTGATAAAGCCGGTCGGGAACCGCAGGCCCTGATCCCCAATCGTATTTGTCCCAGTTGTGCTCAGGGATGGAGGCGTCGGCACTGGCTTTCAAGAGACCGACTGTGAGTCCGGCTGCGGTGGCGGATTTCAAGAAACTGCGTCGATCCATGAGCTCTCCGGCAAGGGCGAAGTATCGGCGACTCGCGCACGATACCGGAGATAGTACATCAGAATCGAAATAAGACGAAAGAGTAAGAAATAATTCGTAAGGACAAGATTTTGCCCGTACGTGGCGTGGCGGTTGGCTGGGTTTGGGCTACTTCACAACCCAGCCCATGAAAGTAACACTTCGGAAATGCCGGGTCGCGCGCAAGTTCCTGTTCCGTCGCTTTCAATTTCTCGGCCCCATATTCGCCTTATTAGAAACAGCGGCGGCGCTCCAGCGGCCAGTGAATTTGGGTCGGGGGACATGTATTCCGCAGTTCCAATTGCAACCGTCGCAACCCACGAAGCGCAGCCGAAGCAGGCTCACCGCCGCCTGAGATTCCATCTATCTCATGCGTTAACCACGGGAGTCCAGACCTGCATTGACGTCTCCTGACGGTTTGACCATGCGTAGTAGGGAACAAATGTCAGTTGGACCCGGCGGCTTTGCGCCTGGCCTCCGCGGTAGCGAGAATAGAGTGCCTTGCGTGCCGCGGTCCGTTCGTAAGCCACGCCGGTATGCCGCAGCACAACCACGCCGCCCAGCAAGTCGTTCTTCATTTCAGTCTGGAATTCTGCTCGTGCCGTCTGCCCCAGAGACACCGCGATATCGCTCAGGGTAACTCCCGCAGGTTGGTCGAGTTCTTCCATGCAATAGACCAGCGGACCGCGTTGCACCGCGACGCGTCCCGCGTCATCGGCGACTTCAGGATTCGCTTGCAAGACTTGCACCGGCATCTCCATCTGTAGGTGAATGACATCGCCCGGTGCCCACTGCCGCGAAATGGGTAAATACTCCCCCGGCTTCGCGCCCGCTACCGTCTTTCCGTTGACCGCCACTTGCGCGCGGTCTGCCCAGCCGGGAATTCGCAGGTAAAGAGTAAAATTCGCAGGCTGCGCGGGCGTGACGGTTACTTCGATCATGCCGTCCCACGGATAGTTTGTTTTTTGTGCGACCTTCAGTCCGACACCGTTTTCGAGATGCCAGTTCAGTTCCGAATTGTCGTACAGGTGCAGGTAGATTCCGTCGCTGCTGGTACTGTAGAAGTATCCCGGCAGGGAGGCAAAAGTACGCTCCAGGTTCGGGGGGCAGCAGGTCGTGTCATACCACGGGTTGCGAATCTTCTCTCCGGTGGCAGGATCAAACGCCAGCGGGTTGCGATAACAATAGAGCGTGCCATCGAGCGACATTCCGGAATTGATTCCGTTATAAAGAGCGCGTTCGATGACATCGCTGAACTTTGCTTCTCCCGTCGCCGCCAGCATGCGCCAGTTCCACATCATATTGCCAATGGCGGCGCAGCTTTCTCCGTAAGCGCGGTCATTGGGCAGTTCGTAGGCATTTCCGAAAGCTTCGCCGTCCGACCGCGAGCCCACCCCGCCCGTCACATACATCTTGGTGGAGGTCATATCGTCCCAGAGCGTGTTCAAGGCCTTCCAGTAGGCCGGATCGCCGGTCTCCATGTAGTAGTCGGTGGCGCCGCAACAGGCGTACATGGCGCGGACCGCGTGCCCTTCGAGCTTGGTTCTTGCAGTGAACGGGGTGCCGCTGAACATGTAGATGGTTCGGCGCTCGGGCAACTGCAGGCGATTGTCTCCGGCCAGGATGTAGCCGGCCAGGTCGAGCTGCCGCTTGTCGCCGGTGATGCGGTACAACTCGATCAGCGCCAACTCGATCTCAGGATGCCCGGAAACGATGGGCTGTTTGGGGGCAGGACCGTAACTTGGCATCAGGAAGTCATCCACGAAGCGGATGCCGGCGTCGAGCAGTTTACGGTCACCCGTGGCCCGGTAGTAAGCGATTGCTCCCTGCAGCATGTGGCCGATGTTGTAGAGTTCGTGGCCGGTGGTCTGGGTCTGGGTCAGCATTCGCAGAGACTTGCGATCATCCTGGTAGTAGGTGTTCAGGTAACCATTGGGCTCCTGGATCGCGACCACCTCGGCAATCATTTTGTCGGTGGTGGCGCGAAGTTCTGGCAGATCGCCGGTTTGCAGCGCGAAACCTACGGCCTCGGTCCACTTGTAAATATCCGAGTCGGAGTACACCGGTCCGCTCTGCGCGGCCGAACTCTTGCCCGCCAGCCGGCGGAAATTGTTCATGCGGCCGTTGGCTTCAAGAAGATCGTGCATGGTAGGGATGCTCTTGGTTACGTTGATCTCACGCCGTTGCGCCCAAAAGCCGCTCTGGATGGTCACGGCATGCACCGGAATGTCCCGCAACTTCGCATGCGGTGATTTAGTCAGATTCTCAATACCCTGATCTTTCCAGTTCTGGTCCTTCCCGCCGGCATTCTGAGCAGGCGCCGAGGTTGCCACCGGAGATGGGCTACTCGCTACGGTGGCTTCAGTCGATCCAGAGAAGAGTCGGTTGGCGGGTAAGGAAACGACGGCAGCAGTTGAGATCGCGGAAGCCACGAACTGCCTGCGCGAGATTTCCTTGGCTTGGGTCATGAATCTCCTCCCTGATACGCCACTATCTTCATGCTGGATACGGACACGACGCGCCCCGGCAAGGCACAAACCGGACTTGTGCCAGCGAAATCCCAACAGCCTGTGCCGAAACACATTATCGTGAAATCGTTTACTCAGCCAAGCCAAAAACGCAGCCGGCGTAGAACTTTCATCGTGTCCCCCTATTGAACCGGTTCAGGCCTGCGGTCTTGCAACGTGTGCCCACCGGAATAGGAAGGCGCGGTAGTCCCGCCCTCTTCGTGGTCACGGCAAAGAGGCGGTTGACACGGTTCCCGATCGTTTATAATAGTTCTTATCCGATAATCATGCGTCTCCCCCATGATCAGTTCCGAAAGCTGGCCGCGCAGCACGGTTTGGCGGTCACGCACCAGCGTCAGGTGGTCTATGAGGCCGTCATCGCCTCCCACGGACACCATTCCCCAGAGAGCATTTACGCCGCGGTCCGACGCCGCATTCCGTCCATTTCTCTGGCCACGGTCTACAACAATCTGCGGCTTTTCATCGAGTGTGGGCTGCTGCGAGAGGTCACTCCTCATTCGGCCACGTTGCGCGTAGACGGCAATCTCAAACCTCATCACCACCTGGTTTGCTCGCGCTGCAAATCGGTGCAGGACATCGAAGGAGAGTTCATTGATTTCAACCGGCTATCGCGGCAACTGCCCGACGGCTTTGATCTGACGCAGCCCTTGATCGAGGTCTTTGGCCTCTGTCGCCGCTGCCGTGCAAAACCTAGGCAAAACACTCGTACACAATGATGCGCTCCTAGTTCGTCATAGTGTTCGTCATAGCTTTCTTGAAGGAAGGAGCAACACGTGTCAACCGAAGCGAAGTGCCCGTTCACTCATACCTCAGCCGGAACCACAACCAATGCCGACTGGTGGCCGAATCAGCTCAACCTGAAGGTCCTGCACCAGCACTCCCCCCTGTCCGATCCCATGGACAAGAAGTTCAATTACGCTGAAGAATTCAAGAGCCTCGACCTGAATGCCGTGATCAAGGACCTGAATGTCCTGATGACGGACTCGCAGGATTGGTGGCCGGCCGACTTTGGCCACTATGGGCCGCTTTTCATTCGTATGGCATGGCACAGCGCGGGCACGTACCGCATCGGCGACGGCCGCGGCGGGGCCGGAGCCGGTCAGCAGCGCTTCGCCCCGCTCAATAGTTGGCCGGACAACGTGAACCTCGACAAGGCACGCCGGCTGCTGTGGCCGATCAAGCAGAAGTATGGACGGAAAATCTCCTGGGCCGACCTCATGATTCTCGCCGGCAACGTCGCCCTCGAGTCGATGGGCTTCAAGACGTTTGGTTTTGGCGGCGGACGCGAAGACGTCTGGGAGCCCGAAGAGGACATCTTCTGGGGACCTGAGGGCAAATGGCTGGCGGACGAGCGCTACAGCGGCGACCGCGATCTTGCGAATCCTCTCGCGGCCGTGCAAATGGGCCTGATCTACGTGAATCCGGAAGGGCCAAATGGCAAGCCGGATCCCCTCGCCGCGGCACGGGATATCCGAGAGACTTTCGCCCGCATGGCGATGAACGACGAGGAGACCGTCGCGCTGATTGCCGGCGGTCACACCTTCGGCAAAACCCACGGCGCTGGCGATGCGAAACTGGTAGGCGCCGAACCGGAAGCCGCCAGCATCGAGCAGCAGGGCCTGGGCTGGAAGAGCAGTTTTCGCACGGGCAAAGGCGGGGACGCGATCGGCAGCGGCCTGGAAGTCATCTGGACCACGACGCCTACCAAGTGGAGCAACAACTTCTTCACCAACCTGTTCAGCTACGAATGGGAACTGACCAAGAGCCCCGCCGGTGCGCATCAGTGGACGCCGAAAAATGGCGCGGGCAACGGTACCGTGCCAGATGCGCACGATCCCTCAAAGCGCCACGCGCCATCCATGCTGACCACGGACCTCGCCTTGCGGCTCGACCCGGCTTACGAAAAGATTTCACGGCGCTTCTACGAGCATCCGGACCAGTTCGCCGACGCGTTTGCCCGGGCATGGTTCAAGCTGACGCACCGCGACATGGGGCCGATCGCGCGCTACCTTGGCCCGCTCGTTCCGAAAGAGCCTCAGCTGTGGCAAGATCCTGTTCCCGCCGTGGATCATAAGTTGATCGGGGAGAAGGACATTGCTGCTCTCAAGGCCAAGATCCTCGCATCCGGACTATCGATCTCCCAGCTGGTCACGACTGCCTGGGCATCGGCGGCGTCGTTCCGTGGCTCCGACAAGCGGGGTGGGGCGAACGGGGCGCGCATTCGTTTAGCTCCGCAAAAGGATTGGGAAGTGAACCAACCGGCCGCACTGGCGAAGGTTCTCAAGAAGCTGGAGGCGATCCAAAAGGAGTTCAACAGCTCGCAGTCCAACGGGAGCAAAGGGAAGAAGGTCTCGCTTGCAGACCTGATCGTGCTGGGCGGCTGCGCAGCCGTCGAGGAAGCTGCGAAAAGGGCCGGGCACAAAGTGAAGATTCCCTTCTCACCAGGGCGCACGGATGCTTCGCAGAAGCAGACCGACGTGCACTCCTTCGCCGTAATGGAGCCGATCGCTGACGGGTTCCGCAACTATCTCCGCAGCGGACAGATCCTGTCAGCGGAGGAGTTTTTGGTGGATCGGGCGCAGTTGCTGAGACTGACTGCCCCCGAGATGACGGTTCTCGTCGGCGGCATGCGCGCCCTGAATGCGAACTTCGGGCAGTCCAAACATGGCGTCTTGACCAGCCGGCCCGAGACCCTGACCAATGATTTCTTCGTCAACCTGCTCGACATGAATACGCAGTGGGAACCCTCCTCTACGTCTGAAGGGGTGTATGAGGGGCGCGATCGGGCCACGGGCAGAGTCAAGTGGACCGGCACGCGGGTCGATCTCCTCTTCGGTTCGAACTCCCAGCTCCGCGCACTCGCGGAAGTCTATGCGTGTAAGGACTCGAAGGAGGCGTTTGTGAAGGACTTCGCGGCAGCTTGGAACAAAGTGATGAACCTTGATCGCTACGACCTTGCCTGAACTCGGCGAAAAAGAAAGCTGGCGACTTCGTGCTGTTGTTTGGATCGGCTAAACCGAAGTCGCCGTTTTCCCTGACAAACAGAATGTCAGACATAAGGATCCCCTAAAGAGTTCATAAAGAGTGATTGGCGGAGTAGCGAGCCGTTCATCCCTCAAAGCGATAAGGGATCACGTACTGATCGGCCTGGAGGTCCTGGAGTTCGGTATCAAGCTTGCGACCGGTATAGTGAGGCGGAAGGTGACCCCTGGCCGTCACGCCCATCGCCACCTTCCAGGTCAAGGCTTCCGCCATGTGCCTGAACAGTTTGCGTGCGACATACAGACCGAGCCCGATCCCAGGTGCGGGGACACCTTGCGGACAGCTGGGGACGCAAACCTGCCTACCTTAGGCTGCCCTCCGAACCATAGGCTTAGGTGTGGGTGCTCGATCTTGGTGAGGTCTGGCGGAGAGGGAGGGATTCGAACCCCCGATACCCTTTCGGGTATGCCGGTTTTCAAGACCGGAGCCATCAACCACTCGGCCACCTCTCCGCAACTACAGTTTTACTACAATCTGGAATATTTCCAGGATGGTCTCGGCAGGGGGCTGGAGAATGTGCGCGTAGGCAACGCCAGCGGACAAGCTTATTGAGGCGGCGGAGGTGGAGAACCTGACATCTTGGAGGCTATATCCTCATCCGCCTTTTGGTGCAGTTCTCGAAGCTTGGCAAACTCCCTCTGCGCTGCGGCAGGGTTTCCCGTGGCCTGATACAGCCGTCCCAGCCGAAGGTGGGCGTCGGGTTGGGCGGGTTCCAGCTTCTCAGCCTGGAGGAGGGCGGCAATCGCCTCCTGATGGTGGTTTTGATCGGCCAGAATGGCTCCCATATCAAGATAGGCGATGCGAATGTCACTTCTCAGCTGGATCGCCTTCCTGAGCAGAACCAGGGCCTTCTCAGGATTACCCCGCTTCATCTCTACGTCGCCCAGATAGGCCAATGCCTGCGCGTGATCGGGATCGGTGGCCAGCTCGCGTTCAAATTCCGTCTTTGCCTCGTCGTATTGCCGCAGCCTCCAGTGCAGGTAGCCAAGGCCAAAGTGCACGCTGGGTTCCTGGGGGGCCACCTTCGCCGCCGCCTCGAACTCGGCGATCGCTTCGTGGGTCCTTTGCAGACCGTCGAGCGCCTGCCCCAGTAGCATATGGGCCGCCGCCGAGTCCAGGTTCTGCTGCAGGAGCTGGCGAAACTGTTCCTGGGCGCAAGGGTATTTCTTGGCCCGCAGACAGCTTTGGGCCAGGACTCGATGCAGTTCCGCGTTGTCGGGGTCCTGCCTGGCCACGGGTTCGAGATACTTTACGGCTTCCGCAAATCGATTGGCCCCGTAACAGCTAAGGCCAAGCAGAGTGCGCGCCTGTTGACTGCCGGGGTCCTCAAGCAGCGCGGCCCGCAGCGGAGGAATTGCAGCTTGAAACTGTCCCTGCTTATACTCCGCCAGTCCCAGATTCAGCTGGACGCCGGGTAACCTCGGATTGAGAGCGATGGCCCTGCGGTAGGCTGCCGCAGCCTCTTTATAACTGGTCTCCCTGGCCAGGATAACGCCCAGGCTGGCAAAGGCGCCGGCGTCCTGAGGATTGTGTTGGGCGACTGCCCGCCATGCCTCTGCCGCTTCCGCCAGCTTGCCCTGTTGCTCCAGCGCTATGGCCTGTGCGGGAGTGGCTGTCTGCGGACTAGCAGATGCGGGCCACAGCAGGGCGGCAACTACCAGCAATGATTTCCAGCTTTTCATGACCAAAATGCGGCACCGGGAATTCGCCCACATCGACAGTTCAGAATAGCCACTCCGGCATGGTGAAGCAATGCGACGACCAGCTTGACCTAGTTTCTTCCCCTCAGTCTGGCGTCATGCTGAACTTGCGAAGCATCTGGCCTGGACTACATCTACGGCTGGCAAGCCGTGGCGTTGTGCACGCCAGATCCTTCGGGACTGAAGTTCCTCAGGATGACGCCTAGGCTGGGGAGTTGCACCACTCTCATCTGTGGCCCGATGCGTGAGCCTCACCGGCACGAAAAAAAGCCCCGCTCGAACAACCTGAGCGGGGCCAGTACCGTTTTCAACGCGAGCTAGAAGATCACCTTTACTCCCAGCTGGATTTCCCTCGGGTCATGAGCCGTTGTGACTGCCCCGAAGTTGCTGTTGGTGAAGGTGTTGCTGACGTCTTTAAACTGCGTGTGGTTAAAGGTGTTGAAGGTTTCCGCGCGGAATTCGAGACGGCTGCCACGCGACTCGCTGAATACAAAGCTCTTGAAGAGAGCTATGTTCCAGTTCTGGCGGCCCGGGCCATACACCGAATTGCGCGGCATATTGCCAAATT
Source organism: Terriglobia bacterium (assembly GCA_963758435.1). Lineage (GTDB taxonomy): Bacteria > Acidobacteriota > Terriglobia > Terriglobales > Acidobacteriaceae > JAIQFF01. Next base: position 337,506 of record CAVWVN010000008.1, read on the forward strand.
CTCCGGCGGCGGTTGGGGAAAAGGCTGACGCATCGAACCAACTGTTCACGTTGTGCGGAGTGCCAACGCTACCGTTTACATTCGGCCGGTTATTCGAATTGGGCAGGACACTGGTGATGTTGGCGGTTCCTATCAGCGAACCGGTACACGAGGATGGTGTTGGTACTGCTGCGCAGTTGGTAATGCCGCCCTCAGTGATGTTGATCGGGTTACCAGATGCGAAGCTCACGACCCCGGACACCTGCCATCCGCCGACCGTGGATTTCAGCAAGCGGCTGGAGCTATTTTTCAAGAACGGGATATCGTAAATGAAGTTGACGAAGGCAATGTTCCTTCGATCCAAATTCGACGGCCCGTTATCGTAGGCGATGTTGTAGGGGTTGGAAACGTTATTCAGGTCCTGCACGTTGTTGCTGCCGGTAGCCGGGTCATACGCCTTGGAATAGGTGTATGCGGCCTGAATGGAGACGTCCCGCGTCATCTGCGACCGGAACTCTGCCTGTAAGGAGTTGTAGTGCCCGTTCTGCACGGTTTCCGACTGCCTGATGGAGTGGAAGCCAAGATACGGGACTATCGTGTTGTAGCTGGGCGCAGTACCCGCCGCGATGGCCGGCAGGAGACTCTGATCGGGGAGGTTGGTTTCCCGGTAGTCGTTCTGATGCCGGCTCTGATTTCCGACATAGGAAACCGACAGCACTGATTTGGCCCCGAAACCCTGCTGGACGCCGATACTGTACTGGTAGACCACCGGCAGTTTGTACTGCTTTCTGTCGAGGCCGGTAATGTCGGCGACCGTGATCGGCGCAGTCAACGTATTGCCGGTCGATATGCTGGTGCTCGGATTCGCCAGCAGAACACCGTTGTTAAACGTGACTGATGTGCTGAACGGAATATTGGGACCGGCATTGTACATGTCGTTGCCCTGGATCCGCTCATACATGGTTCCGAATCCGCCGCGGATGACGGTCTTGCCCTGGCCGGTAACGTCATACGCAAAGCCTAGACGGGGACCGAAGGCAGCCCAGTGGTTGTCCACCAGACCATTCGGAATTCCACCTTGCCCAGGGATGCCGATGCCGTTCAGATAGAACTGCTGGCCTGCCAGGATCGGGTTGGGGCTGGTGCCCAAGCCAGGACTGGCGGGGCTGATCGAACCGTCCGGAAGAATGACGGCAGCGTTAGCCGGGTTGTAGAGGCTGGGATAGAAGTTCCCCATCCGGTTATTGGCTTCATAGGTATGCGGAACACCGTCCCACCGCAGCCCCAGATTCAGAGTAAGACGTTTGGTGGCGCGCCAGTTGTCCTGAATATACGCGGCCCACGAAACGTTGTTCCAGAGGCCGTGATCCTGAACCGCTAGCTCGTTATACGATTGAGCGTAACCCAGCAGGAAATCGGCAAAGTCAACCCCGGTGTAGTTATTGTTGAAGGTGAAGAAGCCCTGAGTCTGACCGAACAGATCCTGGACCTTCTTATAGATCGCCCAACTGCCGCCTATCTTGAACTGATGCGCTCCCTTGGTCCAGGAAATGTCGTCACGAATCTGGTAATCGTCTGCCTTGTTATTCCAGGGCCAACTGGCCGTGGCATATTTGGCGCCAGTGCTGCCGTCGAGCTTGATTTCCGGGATTCGGTCGAGGTTGTTCGGGCCCGAAAACAGTCTCGGCGTAGTGAAGCCGCTGGGACGTGCGACCACACCCTGGGGGATGATGGCGATCCGGTTAGCGTTGTAGTTGAAGGCCACCTCGTTGAGCAGCGTCGGACTGATGGCATAGGTGGTGTGGACCACGCCACTGTACGAAGGGTTGCCGAAGGTGTTTTGCGCCGTCGGCACATTGTCATCGCTCCACATGGAAGTGCCAAAGTTCTGATTGATCTGCTCAGAAACCCAGTGTCCGAAAATCGAAAACTTGTCGCTGAACTGGTGGTCGACTCTGGCAACCTCCTCCCGCACGTTGGTGGGTACGTTGTTGCCACCGATGAATTGTGCGCCGCTGGTGGGTGCAGGGAAAATACCGGCAGCCAACAGTGCCTGCGCGTTGGGATCGAGCAGGTCGGCTGGAATGGTATTGTTAGGAAAGGGTTGTCCCGGCGTGAGCCCATCTGCTGCATATTGTGCCAGGATCGCGGGAGAAACGGCGGTTGGAACCGTGATCACGGTGCTGCCGAAGTTGCCGCCGTAGGTGCTGGTTAGCGGAACTGTCTGGTTGAGTACCTGCCCTTGAATCAGGCTGCGCCATTCCATGTTGTAGAAGAAGAACGTGGGATGGCTTTTCCACAAGGGAACTTGCCCGCCGACATTGAAACCATAAGTGTTGAAGCGCAACTCAGCCACTGGATCGGGCTTACGGTTGAAGTAGTTGCGTGCGTCGAGCGCATCGTTGCGCAGGAACTCCCAAGCCGAAGCATGGAACTGCGTTTGGCCGGAGCGGATGACCGCAGTCATGGTCGCGGCCGAAGACAGGCCATATTCGGCGCTGTAGTTCGAGGTGAGCATGCGGAACTCAGCAATAGAATCCAGAGATGGCATAACGTCGGAACCGCCACCGCCCCCACGGTCACTGCTCTCGCTGCCGTCGAGCATATAAAGGTTGTGGCTCATGCGCTGGCCGTTAAAGCTCATGGCGGCGTCGCCGCCCACCGGGGTCGGGATCTGGAAGTCGGACTGACCGCTGGACGCACCCGGCGTAAGATTGGCCAAAGAGTACATGCTGCGCCCGTTGGTGGCGAGCTGCGTGATCTGCTGGCCGGTAATAACGGAGCTGACTTCGCCATTCTCCGATTGCACCCTGACGGCATCGGCTTCGACCGTAATGGTTTCAGTCGCGGCCCCCACCTTCAACGCAAAATCAATGCGGGCGCGATCGCCTACGTTCAGAACAACGCCATTCTGCTGGGCGACACCGAATCCCGACGCCTCGGCCTTGATGTTGTAGTGGCCGATTGGAATGTCGGCAAACACGTACTGCCCGGCCTCGCTCACCTTGGTGCTTCGGACCTGGCCAGTCTCGACGTGGGTTGCCGTAATAGTAACGTTGGGAACCACGGACCCGGAGGGATCGGTCACGGTTCCGACCACGGTGGCGGTTTGAGCCGATGCCGCAAAACTCAAGCCCAGCATCAGCAGGCAGAGAACCAACAGGGAGCGTACACGCCCGTGTTTCGCTGCAATAACAGTACTTCCGGCGCATATCGACGAAAAAGAACTCATAGTTTCAACCCCTTCGCAGTGGCAAGCTAGATACCCGAGCGTTACGTGGTTCTTCCGGTAACGTTAACGATGCAGACAGGCTTGTACCGTTATTCGTTGTACGTTGTCAAGAAAATTTTGCGTCCGACGCATCAGCTTCATGAATGCAGACCGGGCTAAATGGCCCAATCGGCGCGATTTCCATGAGGAGAAAGGAAGTCCGGGGACGGAACCTACAGCCCAGAACGGGAAAATCAACCGCTCCCGATCCCTTGGATTAGGCTTGCTCAGGCGACCTCGGGTGCTCCTAAGTCATGCAAATGCCTTTACCTCGGGACGCACGGGTTTGAGGTATTTCAATGTCAGAAAATCTTGCATTGGATCGATGCCTGTCTTTGGGCGGCGGAGTGGTTGAGCGCGGCTTTCCTGATGAAGATCATTGGCGGCAAAGAGCACTCCAGGGCAGGTTTGCGCTCAGCTGCCGGGTTTTGCCCACCCGAATTTCCCTCCTCGTACCTGTTGGTCAGACCTGGAAACGGATTTTCCCGCTTTCGCTCAGCGTCCTTTGTTCCGGCCGCACATGAGATCACTCGACCGCCGGCGTCAGCCCGGTCGAAGCGGGCAGCGGAAAAATGATTCCGCTGTATTATTCGTGTACGTTCACGCTGCGCTATACTCCAACCCGCCGCACTCGAAGTGTTGGGCCCAGACTGTCAGTCGTGCCACCATTCACAAGCAACTCGCGCCCCACGCCGGATCGGTCTGGTTGCGCAGCCTACATTAGGAGATCAGCGGGCTGCTGATGCGATCGATTCCGACAAACCGCGTAGTTCGTGCTCCTCGGCTGGGTCTGACAGCGTCTTCCATCTGGCTCCTGCTTTTGTTTCTCCCCGCCCTCGCCAACAGCCAGCAGCCGGAGCCGCAGAAACCATCCTCTCCGGGCATGGGCGTCTCCACGGGCGCAGCCCATCCCGCGGTCAAGGACTCGAAGTCCCGCCCCATCACCGCTGGCGGATTTGTAGACGGCGCTCCCATCATATTTACCGACGTCACGAAACAAGCCGGGCTGGACAAGTTTCATCATCGCTCCGGCACCCGGGAAAAAACTTCGATTATCGAAACGCCGGGCTCGGGCGTCGCGCTGCTCGACTACGACAACGACGGCTGGCTCGACATCTATCTTCTAAACGGTTCCACGCTGGCGGCCTTCAAAGGCAAGGAGCCCGCGCCCCGCGCCATGCTCTTCCACAACAATCACGATGGGACCTTTACTGATGTCACGGACAAAGCCGGCGTCAGCAACGAGCGCTGGGGATTTGGGGTGGCGGTCGGCGATTACGATAATGACGGCTGGCCCGACCTTTACGTGGCCAACTACGGCAAGAACCGCCTCTATCACAACAATCACGACGGAACCTTCACCGACGTCGCCGAGAAGGCGGGTGTGACCCTCGGAGGCTGGTCCAGTGGACCGACCTGGGGCGACTACGACCACGACGGCCTGCTTGATCTGTTTGTCCCGGGATACGTGAAGTTCGATGCCGACCACCCGCCGATCGCGGGACAAGGCACGATCCCGCCCAACTTCTGCCAGTTCCGCGGCGTCAATGTGATGTGCGGCCCGCGCGGCCTGCCGGGGGAGCGCGACCACCTCTTCCACAACAACGGCGACGGCACGTTTACCGACGTTAGCGTCAAGGCCGGAGTCTCCGATCCCGACGGCTACTACGGCCTGGCTGCTGCCTTCGTGGATGTGGACGACGACGGATGGGTGGACCTGCTCGTGGCCAACGATTCCACTCCCAACTTTCTCTACCGCAATCGGAAAAACGGCACATTTGAAGATGTAAGTTATGCATCGGGATTCGCGCTCAGCGAAGATGGACGCGAGCAGGCGTCGATGGGAATCGGAATCGGAGACTACAACCGCGACGGCAAGGTCGATCTGTTCACCACAACTTTTTCCGACGACTACAAGACCCTCTACAGAAATGACGGCGCGGGTAGTTTTTCGGACGTTACCTATCGGTCTGGGCTGGGCGATCCGACCGTCCCATTTCTGGCCTGGGGAACTGGTTTCCTCGACTTCGACAACGACGGCCTGCTCGACATTTTTATCGTCAATGGACATGTCTATCCGGAGGTGGACCTGCAGGATTGGGGCACCACCTGGGCGGAGCGGCCGCAGCTTTTCCGCAATCTCAATGGCTCCAAATTCCAGGAAGTCCCGCCTGCCACGGAAAGCGGTTTAGCCGCTGTAATCACGGGCCGGGGTGCAGCCTTCGGCGATCTCTTCAATGATGGTCACGTTGACGTCGTCATCAATGACATCGATTCCACGCCGACATTACTTCGCAACGTGGTCAAAAACGGCAATCACTGGCTGGCTCTGAAACTGGTGGGCGGTCCTAAAAGCCCGAGAGACGCGGTGGGAGCAAAAGTATTTGTGACCGCGTCCGGAATCCGGCAGCGCGCCGACGTATTCAGCGGAGGAAGCTATGGCTCAAGCTCTGACCAGCGCGTCCACTTTGGGCTGGGTTCGGCCACCAAGGTGGAGAAGATTGAAATCCGATGGCCCAGCGGAACCAACCAGCAGATCGGCGCGCAGCCCGTCGATCGCATAATCACGGTCGAAGAAGGAAAGCCGGTGAGTGAGAAGTAGCGCCGGCATCTTGCCGGATGTGCGGGCGAGACGCCCCACCACAGCCGCCGTGACGGCGGCGCTACTCTGTCCTGCCGGTGGGCTGGCATGGTGGTTTGGGCAACCGCACGCTCCTGATGTATAAGACAAAAATCTATGAAACGAACGCACGTTTGGTTTGCACTGGTCGTTCTCATTGGCAGCATCGCTGGCGCCCAGACCTCCTCCCATCCAGCCGAGGCAGCTTCCAGCCTGGCAACACGCACCGCCGGGTTGCTAAGACACGACGGCTTCTTCCCTTACTACTGGGATGAAAAGAAAGGCACGATTCTGTTTGAGCTCTCGCCGCCGGCGCTGCAAGGAGAGTTCCTTTACTTCACCGGCCTGGGCAGTGGAATTGGATCGATCGAGACTTTCGCCGACCGCAGTTCCTTTGGCAACGCCGCAGTATGTCGTTTCCGGCGGGTGGGAATGCACGTACTGGTGATCCAGCAGAACACCAGTTTTCGTGCTCCCAACGGCGCGCCGGAGTTGCAGCATTCCGTGGAGTACAGCTTTCCGACTTCCGTGCTGGCGTCGCTTCCAATTGAAGCAGAACGCGACGGCACCCTGCTGGTGGACGCGGACGCTTTGCTGCTGCGGGACGCGTTTGATCTGCTCTCTCAACTGCGCCGTCCGACCCGCGCCATCGGAGGCATGATGGTGCGCGAGCAATCCTCCAAGGCAGCAGACTGGCGGTTGGACAAAGACCGCAGCGTGATCGATCTGGAGCACACCGGGAGCCTCCCGCTCAACACGGAAGTCGAAACCTTGCTGACCTTCGCCACCGATTCCGAAAGCGATCTCAACCAGCCAGATGCGCACTCGCTGAGCGTCCGCGAACACCATTCGTTCCTGGCCATGCCCGCTCCGGGATACGAACCTCTGGAGCAGGATCCGCGAGTGGGATTTATCAGCGTCAGCTTTCAGGATCTTTCCCAGCCCTACGATCGACCGTTGACGCGTTACCTCGTCGAACGTTGGCGTCTGCAGAAAAAAGATCCGAATGCCGCCCTTAGTGAACCGGTAAGGCCGGTCGTGTTTTACCTCGACCGCGCCATTCCTGAGCCGGTGCGTTCCGCGGCACGGATGGGCGCGCTGTCGTGGAATCAGGCGTTTGAGCAGGCTGGATTCAAGAACGCGTTGCGCATCGAAGACCTGCCCGAAGGCGCTGACCCCATGGACATTCGATATCCCACCATCCAGTGGACCAACCGCTCGGGACGGGGATGGTCGGTGGGGCAGAGCCACGTCGATCCGCGCACGGGTGAGATCATTCACGCCGTGGTGCAACTTGATTCGCACCGCATGCGCACCATGAACAACTACTGGGAGTCCGTGATGCCGTCGGGCCGCGACAACTCCGAACCGGCGCTGGATACGTTCGCCGCGCTGGACAATCTTGATCCCCGCACCGGCGAAGAACAAGTCATGCTGCAACGCCTGGCCCTGCTCACCTGTCACGAAATGGGCCACGTGCTGGGTCTCGAACATAACTTTGTGGCCAGCACCTACGGCCGCGGCTCGGTGATGGATTATTTCGCACCGCGTGTGAAAATTCGCGCCGACGGCACCGCCGACCTCTCTGACGCTTACATGCAAGGAACGGGCAGCTACGACCGCTTTGCCATCGAGTGGGGCTACAGCCAGGGCAAGCCGGGCAGCACAGCGCCGGAGGAACAGGCGCGGCTGGATGCGATCGTAAAAGGAGCCATTGCGAAGGGAATCGTTTGGGGGAATACCGAAGACCCGCGCTGGAATTCCTATGATGACGGGCCCGATCCGGTGACTTGGTTGAAGGCAGTTCTGCTCGTGCGGAATGCGCTGCTGGCACATTACAGCCCGCACATGCTGCGCCCCGGCGAGCCCAATTCGATGTTCACCTCGCGCTTGCCGCTTGTCTATCTGTTTCATCGCTACGCGCTGGGAGCCGCAATCAATGTGATCGGAAGCGCCGAGGTCCCGCTCTCCCTGGCCGGCGACGGGCAGCAGCCCATCCGCATCTGGCCGGCTGAGAGCCAGAAGCAGGCCCTGCAACTAGCGCTGAGCGCTCTGAATCCTTCCCGGTTGAATGTTTCGGCGGAAATCTGGAAGGCGCTGGCGCCATTGGAGAATCGAGATCCCGACGCGGAGCAGTTTGCCTCCTCGGCGGGATATCTTTTCAGTCCTCAGGACGGAGCGCGCGCCGTCTCCGAAATCGTCGTAGGCGGACTGCTCGACCCCAGGCGCATGCAGCGGCTGGCAGTGATCTCGCGTCAGGAAGCGCAGGCGCCGTCACCGGGGAGCGTGGTGTCAGCCCTGGTAGCTAGCGCGTTTTCTGAAACAGCAAAGACAGCCGCAGAGCTGGACCTCGCGGGCGTGGTGCAAACCGAAGTTGCGGAACGCATGATGATTCTGGCAGCCAATTCCCAAGCCACTCCCGAAGTCCGGGCCGCAGCCCTGGCTGGAGTACGGGAAGTGCAGGGCGCGGTGAAAAAGAGTGCGGTGCGCGGTCCCGTGCTGGAGCAGATCGATCACGAGATTCTGCTGTTCCTGCAGAACCCGGGGCAGAACACACCCAAGCTGAAATCATCAGGCGCGCCGGCGGGGCCGCCGGTTTAGGACCACAAAAAACGGCGGGCGAGGGCGCCCGCCCTACACTACACGTACTAAGGAAACTTCTTGATCAGTTCTCGCCCGGCCCCGGGCTGCTCGAACTGGAACCCGTAACGAAAAACATTCCGGTTGCGCACCACCGCGCCGATGGTTACGGGTTCGAGCCGGGACCTGATTTCCAGCCTCACCGCTTCGCCAATGGGCAACTCAACCGGAAGCACGGCTGATATGCCGGTCTCGCTGACGTCCAGGGTTCGGCCGGGAACCGATCCGGCCTTCTGGGAAAAAATATTCACATCGATTTCCAGCCGAATTCTTGGGGCACGGCGATTCTCAGCCTTAGTCCCAGTTTGCACGTTATCCCTCCCGACAATACCTAAAGCAGTAACATGGTCAACGTCTCCTGACGCCTGAATGAGGCTGCTTTTCCGGTTTTCCGACCAATCATGACGCGCACGGATCAGAAAGGGATTGTTGGTGGTTCCTCTAGCCGCAGGTGGTATGCGCGCAAAAGCGGCGGGCGAGGGCTCCCGCCCTACACAATCTTTTGCGCTGCCGGATGGTGGGATTCGTAGGCTGTAATTTCGGGCTCGTGCTGCAGGGTAAGCCCGATATCATCCAGGCCTTCGAGCAGGCAATGGCGGGTGAAGTCATCGATCTGGAAGGTGGCGGAGAATCCGCTGTCATCGTGGACTTTGCATTGTTCCAGATCGAGGCTGAGCTGGTAATCGGGTAGCTCGCTGGCGCGGCCCACCATTGTCTCCACTTCTTTTTCCGTCAGCACGACCGTGAGCACGCCATTCTTCACGCAGTTGTTGGCGAAGATGTCGGCAAACGACGGGGCGATCACGGCGCGGAAGCCGAAATCCTCCAGGGCCCAGACCGCGTGCTCGCGCGACGATCCGCAGCCGAAGTTTTTGCCCGCCACGAGAATGCTTGCGCCTCTGTAGCGTGGCTGGTTCAGTGAGAAAGTGGGATCTGGTAAACCATCCTTGCCGCGGCGCCAGTCATAAAAAAGGAACTCGCCAAAACCGGTGCGCTCGATTCGCTTGAGGAATTGTTTGGGGATGATCTGGTCGGTATCGACGTTGGCCCGATCAAGCGGAGCGACTTTGCCTTTGTGAGTGTGGAACGGTTGCATTCTGTCTCCCGATTCGGAGGGCGGGACGCCCTCCGGACAGCCGGCGAGACGCCGGCGCTACTTTACCGCGGTGCTACTTGTTGAATTTCCAGTTTCTTATGTCGGTGAAGTGGCCGGCCACTGCGGCTGCGGCGGCCATCATCGGGCTGACCAGGTGCGTGCGTCCGCCGCGTCCCTGGCGGCCTTCAAAATTGCGGTTGCTGGTGGACGCGCAGCGCTCGCCGGGTTGCAGGATGTCGGGGTTCATACCCAGGCACATGGAGCAACCGGACTCGCGCCACTCGAAACCTGCCTCCTGGAAAATGCGGTCGAGGCCTTCCTGCTCCGCGGCATGCTTTACGGCTTGCGATCCGGGCACGACCATGGCCCGCACTTTTGCATTGACGTGATGGCCGCGGGCCACGCGAGCGGCCGCGCGCAAATCTTCCAGACGCGAATTAGTGCAGGAACCGATGAAAACCCGATCCACGGGAATTTCTTCGACTCGGGTGCCGGGCTTCAGTCCCATGTATTCCAGCATGCGCTCGGCCGCGTGGCGATCGGCTTCGGTCTTCAGGTCGCTCAGCTCCGGCACTCTTCCGCTGACCGCAACCACCATGCCGGGATTCGTGCCCCAGGTGACAAACGGGGCCAGCTTCGAGGCATCAATTTCGATGACTTTGTCATAGCGCGCTCCCGGATCGGAAGGTAGCGTCCGCCAGTGCGCCAACGTCTTCTCCCAGCTTCCGTTTTGTGGAGCGAAACGGCGATTCCTGAGATAAGCAAAAGTGGTTTCGTCGGGCGCGATCATGCCGGCGCGCGCCCCGGCCTCGATGCTCATGTTGCACAGCGTCATCCGGCCTTCCACAGAAAGTGCGCGGACGGCCTCGCCCGCATACTCGATGACGTGGCCGGTGGCCCCATCGGTCCCGATCTGCCCGACAATGCCCAGCGCCAGATCCTTCGCTGTCACACCTTCAGGGAGCGAACCCTGCACGTGGATAAGCATGGTCTTCGGCTTGCGCTGCGGCAGGCATTGCGTGGCCAGCACATGCTCGACCTCGGAGGTACCGATGCCGAAGGCCAGCGCGCCAAATGCTCCGTGTGTGCTGGTGTGGCTGTCGCCGCAGACGATAGTCATGCCCGGCTGGGTGAGGCCGAGTTCGGGGCCGATAACGTGCACGATGCCCTGGTTGGGCGAATCCATGTCGAACAGCGGCACCCCAAATTCCTTGCAATTCTTCTGCAGAGCCTGGATCTGGAGGGCGGCAATCGGGTCGGTGATGGGAGTACCGCGCGGTTCGGTCGGAATATTGTGATCAACCGTGGCGACGGTGCGGTTGGGCTGGCGCACCCGGCGCCCGGCTGCGCGCAAGCCGTCGAAGGCCTGCGGCGACGTAACCTCGTGGACCAGGTGCAGGTCGATATACAGAAGAGGAAGGCGGTCGGGCGGCGAAGAGACCACGTGCTCGTCCCAGACCTTCTCGAATAAGGTGCGCTTTTCAGCCATGAGGATTGCCGAATGGATATTTTATCAACAATGAGCCCGCGTGGGGACAGCCGCCCTCGGCTGTCCAGTCGAGCGAAGCTCGACACGGATTTGCCGGGAACCACAATAGCGGAGCTTTGCTCCGCCGGACAGCCGAGGGCGGCTGTCCCCACGCGGGCATTGACAACTGAAGCACACGATGATGGCGGCCACGGCTGTGAGATTATGATGATCGTTCATGATCAACGATAAGCGCATTGCCGTGGTGTTGCCGGCATATAACGCGGAGAGGACCCTGGCCGCCACCGTGGCGGAGTTGCCCGATCTGGTAGACATCCGCATTCTGGTGGACGATCACAGCTCCGACCGCACGGTCGAGATTGCCGAGCAGCTGGGCCTGCAATTCTTCGTGCACGACCAGAATTACGGCTACGGGCGCAACCAGCAGACCTGCTACCGCGAGGCCCTGGCTGCGGGCGCCGACGTGGTGATCATGGTGCATCCCGACTACCAGTACACGCCGCTGCTGGTCACGGCCATGGCCAGCATGATCGCCTATGACGTCTATGATGTGGTGCTGGGCTCGCGCATCATCGGCGGGCAAGCGCTGCATGGCGGCATGCCCTTCTACAAATATGTGGCCAACCGCTTCCTCACCGCCTTCGAGAATCTGTTTCTCAGAATCAAGTTGTCGGAATACCACACCGGCTATCGCGCCTTCAGCCGCAAGGTATTGCTGGAAATTCCCATGCTCGAGAACTCGGACGACTTTGTCTTCGATAACCAGGTGCTGGCGCAATGCGTGAACTTTGGCTTCCGCATCGGCGAGGTATCGTGTCCGACGAAGTATTTTGAGGAGGCCTCCTCCATCAATTTTCGACGCAGCGTGACGTACGGTCTTGGCGTGGTGCGAACGACGCTGCAGTTTGCTCTGCAACGAGCGGGGCTGGCGCATTTCCGGATTTTCAACGCCAAGGGCCGGAAGCTGGAGCCGGGGCATGTCAGCTATTACGCCCGGGGCACGGCAGAGCCGCCGGCGTAGGCGTCGAGAAGGCAAGCTCACGGTCAGGCTGTTGTCACGTCCAATGAATGCTGAGCAATTCAGGCCGTCCATCCGTCGTCCGGCGGCAATGGATGTTAAGGAGCCCAGATGGAGCACGGCAAACGCCTCAAGGATTACTGCAGCGACTCGCTGCAGGACGTGCGTTATAGCTTCCGCACGCTCAGCCGCGATCCGGGTTTTGCTGCCGTCTCCATCCTGATCCTGGCTCTGGCCATTGGAGCCAATATCGCCGTCTTCAGCGTGGTCAACACGCTGCTGCTCCGCCCGCTGCCTTTTCCCAACTCGCATGAACTGGTGTGGATCGCACCGCCGCCGACTGGCTGCGGCCTGTCCTGCGCGACCTACACGGCAGACGCCTACGAGGGCTTCCGCGCCCAGAGCCGTACCTATCAAGACGTTTCCGGATACGAAGCCTTCACCACCCCCGACAATCTCCGCCTCACCGGCCAGGGTGAGCCTGAGTCGGCAACAGGCATCGAAGTCATCGGCAATTTTTTTCAGGTCCTCGGCGTGCAACCCGCCATGGGCCGTCTGTTTACCTCGGACGAGGTCCGCGGCGGCCCGCACCCGGTGGCTCTGCTGGCCAACGCCTACTGGCAGCGCCGGTTCACGGCCGACCCAGCCATAGTGGGCAAGGCCATCGAGATGAACGGGGCACCGGTCACAGTGGTGGGAGTATTGCCGGCAAGTTTCGACTTCGGCGCCGTGTTTTCTCCCGGCGCCAAGGTCGATCTTTTTGTCCCACTCGACCTGGATCACGAGCGCGATTGGGGCAACATCGTCACCCTCATCGCCCGCCTCAAGCCGGGCGCGACTGTGGCCCAGGCTCTCGACGACGCCAAACGGGTTGCGCCCAATCTCTATTTCAACCTGAAATATCCTCAGACGCTGGGCCGTTATAAAGACAATCTCATTCCCGTCGCGCTGAAGGATTACGTTACGGGCAAACTACATCGCTCGCTGATTGCGTTATGGTGCGCGGTGGGCGCGATCCTGCTCATCGCCTGCGTGAATCTCTCCAACCTGCTTTTGGCTCGCGCCGCCGCGCGCGCCAAGGAGTTCGCGGTCCGCGGCGCGCTGGGAGCAAGCCGCAGCCGCATCGTGCGCCAGTTGCTTATGGAAAGCCTTCTGCTCTCCGCCGCGGGCGCGGCCCTTGGGCTCGGTATGGCCTTCGGCCTGATCAGGTGGCTGGCACACCAGGGGTCCCTGGCCCTGCCGCTCCTCGGCACCCTGCGCGTCGACAGCCAGGTACTGGGCTGGACGGTTCTCATCGCGATCCTCACGGCCGTGATCTTCGGCCTGCTTCCGGGGTTAAGAATGGCCAGCGGCAACCTTCAGGAAATGCTCAAGGACTCCAGCGCTGGTGCCGGCCTGGGTCGTAAACACGAGCGCATCCGCGCCGCATTAGTCGTCTCCGAGATTGCCTTGGCGTGCGTGCTGCTGGTAAGCGCAGGCTTGTTGCTGCGCAGCTTTCTAAAGGTGCTGGACGTGGACCTGGGCTTCCAGCCCGACCGCGCCGCCTCCATAAAAGTGGACTACGACGACACCGCCCCGTCCCCTGACGCCAGCGTCGCCAAACGAAGTGCCATCTTCCAGCAGGTTCTTGCGCGCGTCAGCGCGCTGCCCGGAGTGGAAGCCGCAGGCATCGCAGATTACCTTCCACTCGGACCAAATCGCTCATGGGACATGCCCGCGCCCCAGGGAAAGATTTTTGCTCCCGGCGAACTTCCGGAACCGCTGGTGTATGTGATCACTCCGGGATTCCTCCGCGCCATGGGCATTCGCCTGCAAGGGCGAGACTTCACTTGGGCGGATGGGCCACATAGCGAAAGAGTTGTCATGATCAACGCCTCTGCCGCCCGCATCTACTGGCCCGGCGAAGACGCGGTGGGCAAGGTCCTCATGCGCGATAAAGAGGAAGACCATGTAGTCGGAGTCGTGGACGATGTCCACCAGGAAAACGTGGAGGGCGGGCCGGGCGCGCAAATCTACTATCCGACACTTCAGCAAGGGCCGGAAGGTGCGCAACTGGTGGTTCGCAGCAGCACGCCGCCCGCGGCCCTTGCCGCGAGTGTCCTCCACGCCCTGCGCGAACTGGACCCCAATCAACCGGCCGCTGAGTTCCGGCCCATCCAGGCCATCGTTGACCGCGCCGTCTCCCCGCGCCGCTTTTTCATGCTGCTGGTGGCGGCCTTTGCCGGACTGGGCCTGCTATTGGCCACGCTCGGCATTTACGGTGTCATTTCCTATTCGGTCACGCGCCAGGCGCCGGAGATCGGTATACGCATAGCGCTCGGCGCCAGCACAGGCCGGGTGCAACGCCAGATACTCGGCGGCACGCTGCGCCTGGCGCTGGCGGGCATGATGCTGGGCACATTGGCGGCGCTCGCCGTGGCCAGGGTAATCGCTTCGTTGTTGTTTGCCACCTCGCCATGGGATTTGCCGACGTTTCTCGGAATGGCCCTCGCGCTCCTGCTGGTCGCGATGGTCTCAGGCTACATTCCCGCCCGGCGAGCCTCAGGCATCAACCCGATGGATGCATTGCGCAGCAATTGATCTCGAGACTCAGGACTGCCCTGCCAAGACTCGGCCTGCCAAACGGTGGCTCAGTTTGAAGATTTCTGCTGACGCCGGCCGGGAGAGGGATGGTTTCGAATTGACCCCGTGCGGCTTGCCAGAGTTAATTGCGCCCCCGGGCGGTTGCGGCTAGCATCTAACCAGATACGCAATGGGGACTGCCACCACTACCGCGCCAAAGCGACCACCACCTAAGATGGTTTACAGTGAAGTCCTCAGTTTTGCCTACGAGACTTTCCGCAGCAACAAGGTGCGATTCGCGCTCACCGCGCTGGGGATGGTTATCGGCACCGCCTCCCTCATCCTGGTTGTGACCATCGGCATGACCGGCAAGCAGTATGTGCTGAATCAGATTCAGTCCATCGGGACCAACCAAATTGAAGCGGAATACCAGAGCGGCGGCCAGCGCGTCGCCAATGTCACCCCCGACCCGCTCACCATCGATGATCTGAAAGCCGCGCAGGAGGAAGTGCCAGGCATCGTTGCGGCCTCGCCCGTCGTCTCGCTGGGCGAGCGCATTCCGGTGGGCGGCGGCAAGGAACGCGACATTTCCGTGCTGGGAGTTTTTCCTGCCTACAAGATCGTGCGCAATCTGGTGGTCGTCGCCGGACGCTTCTTCGACGATAAGGACGAACTGGAACATACCAAGGTGGGAGTCATCACTCAAAAAATGGCCGAGGAGCTTTACGGATCGCAACAGGAGGCGATCGGCAAAACCATCAAGCTGACCGGACTCCCTTTCACCATCGTGGGCACTTTCCGCGAGCGCGTTGATACCTTCGGACAAACCGAAGTAGTGGATTACACCATGTTGATTCCGTACACGGTGAGCCGCTACTTTACCGACACGCCCACCGTCAAACAGATTTATTTCTCGACCGCCGATCCCTCGATGGTGCAGCCGGCTACGGACCAGATCCGGCGGGTCATCCAGGGCCGGCACCGGGCCGAGTCGGTTTACAACGTGATGAATCTTACCCAACTGGTGGTGCTGGCGGAGAAGACCGCCAACGCGCTGACTCTGGTGCTGCTGCTGGTGGCGGCGGTGGTCCTGCTGGTCAGCGGCATTGGCATCATGAACATCATGCTGGCCACGGTGAGCTCCCGCATCCGGGAGATTGGCATTCGCAAGGCGCTGGGCGCCACCAACCGCGAAATACGCTTTCAGTTCCTGGCTGAGGCCATGACCATTTCCCTGGTGGGAGGACTCATCGGCGTGGTGATCGGCTTAGCGATTCCGTATTCCGTACGTTTTCTGACGGAATATCGTATCCCGATTTCAGGATTGTCGGCGATTGTGGCCATCCTGGTTTCTTCGTTCGTAGGGGTAATCTTTGGGACGGTCCCCGCAACCCGGGCGGCGAAGCTGGATCCGGTGGAGAGCTTGCGGTACGAATGAAGAAGGGCGCTTCTAGCTCTTGGCTTCTAGCTCTTGGCTTCTAGCTCTTGGCTTTTCCGATGTCGGCATGGCCAGAAGCCAGAAGCCCCACAAACAAAAACGCCGGGCTGGTTGGCCCGGCTCATTCTTGTTACTCACCTCGCGGGGAAACGGCTTGGTTCTGAGGTCCCCGTAGATTTCTTACATACCCTTGGTCACCGCTTACATCACCAGCGCTAGACCCTCCAGCTCCTTTTGCAGCACGGGCATGGAGCAGCCTGACATCTCAACCCGGCCCACAGCGTCCATGGCTGCTTGAGGCGATACCCCGTAGCCACGTCCCATGAGGAAGACTTGCAAAAGTTCCGCGGCCTCCCGCGAGTCGATCAGGCCTCCCTGCAACAGATCGTTTCGCAGAGCCGTTAATTCGGTACTGGAGAATCGTTCTTTCATGGTCGTTATCACCTCCGACCTTGACCTGCTTATTTCATTAGACTCACTGCCTGCTGTGAACGTTGCATGCAATTTTGGTGCCGCCTTCGGGCCTCTTTCCCTATATACGTAAAGCACCGCACATTGGTTTCCTAAACCCCTTATGCTGCGGTAAGTTGCAAGCCAGCTAAATCTTTGGATGCATCCGGCGGGCGGGCTCGTGTGGCACCAACGGGCCATATCGACAATTTTCATTATTGACACGTTGTGTCGTTCTGGGACGAGCCGGAGTGACACATTCCGGCTTCAGGAAGGAGGTTCAGGAAGGATCGATCACGGCTTCGTCCACCAGCATGATCGGAATGTTGTCCCGCACCGGATAGACGCGACGGCACTCGGCGCACTTCAGGCTCTGCCCCCCGTCTTTCTGTACCAGCGGCTTTTTACAGACTGGGCAGACCAGAATCTCAAGCAGGTCCTGGGAAATCATGGGCGTATTTTACGCCTCCTCTGCGCGCAAAAACCTCAAAAAAGCTCTCAGCGACGTTCGGGTAGTGGCTCAGCTTGAAATTCTGGTGGTTTGCCAGGTCGATTTTGGGAGCAACGCTCTTGGGTGGAGCAGCGCTTTAGCGCTGCAACCGCACGGCGCAGAGAATGCGGCTTTAGCCGCTGAGGTACCTCAGGGGCTGAAGCCCGCGGCCAGATGTGGTCGCGGTATGCAGGCCTGAAGGCCTGCTCCACCGCGTTGCCGATGCCGGTCATGCGGGCGTTTCAAACTGGGCCACTACCGATGTTCGCGCAGACCGGGAAGTTGTTCCCGGAATAGTTTACGATAAAGTTCCTTATTCACTGGAAGGCGAGGGTTCATGGCCACAATTCTGGACGGCAACAAGATCGCCGCTGAAATCCGGGCGGAGGTGGCTTCTGAGGTCAAAGACATGGCGGCGGCCGGCATTCGTCCCGGCCTGGCCGTGATCCTCGTCGGCCACAACCCGGCCTCTGAGATCTACGTTCGCGGAAAAGTTAAGAGTTGCGAGGAAGTGGGAATCTACAGCGAGAAACTTACCCCGCCGGACACGATTTCGACCTCGGATTTGCTGGAGCTGGTTCTCGAACTGAACCGGCGCGACGAAATTGACGGCATCCTGGTGCAGTTGCCTCTGCCGCCACAGGTGGACTCGAAGAAAATCCTGATGGCGGTGGACCCCGCCAAGGACGTGGATGGCTTTCATCCGGTCAACGTGGGATTTCTGTCCACCCAGCGTCCCGGGCTGGTGCCTTGCACTCCCGCCGGCATCATGGAGATCCTCAGGCGCAGCAACATTCCAGTTGCGGGCCAGGGGGCGGTGGTGGTGGGGCGGAGCGATATCGTGGGCAAGCCTACCGCCATGCTGCTGATCAATGCTAACGCCACGGTGACCGTCTGCCACTCGAAGACCCGGGACCTTCCCGGGGTCTGCCGGCGCGCCGACATTCTGGTGGCCGCCATTGGCCGCGCCGGAATGATTACCCGCGACTTCGTGAAGCCCGGGGCCACCGTGATTGACGTGGGCATGAATAAGGTGACCGAGCGCGCGGAGTTTGACCGGCTTTTCGCCGGCAATGCCAAACGCGAAGACAGCTTCCTTGCGAAAGGGTCAACTCTGGTGGGGGACGCTCATCCCAGTGCAGCCGAAGTTGCCGGTGCAATCACGCCGGTGCCCGGCGGCGTAGGCCCGTTGACCATCGCCATGCTGATGGCCAACACCGTAAAGGCGGCGAAGATGCGGAGGGGCTCGCGCCTGCCCACCCGGGCCGCGGAGCACGCCCGCAGTGCTTAAGGTCGGGTTGACTGGAGGCATCGCCGCGGGCAAGTCGGTGGTGGGTGAGATGTTTGCCGCCCAGGGCGCGCACGTGATCCAGGCCGACCAGATCTCCCACCAGCTCATGCAACCGGGGCAGGCGGTGTACCAGGAAGTTGTGAATCATTTTGGCAGGGCGATTTTGGACCCGGACGGCACCGTGAACCGCGCCCGATTGGGAGAACTTGCCTTCGGCGGCCCCGACCGGCCTTCCCGGGTCCAGGAGCTAAATCAGATCGTCCATCCCGCCGTGATTCGCCGGCAGGAAGAATGGATGACCGAAGTGGGCCGCCGCGATCCTCACGCCATTGCTCTGGTGGAAGCGGCGCTCATTCTCGAGGCCGGGATGGCCGCAGGGTTCGATCGATTGGTCGTGGTGACCTGCAGACCGGAGCAACGGGCCGAACGCTGGGCCCAGCGGCTGAAGGTGGACCTGGAAACGGCGCGCCGTGAAGTCGCACGCCGCATGGCGGCCCAGCTTCCCGACGAAGACAAGATCGAGGCCGCCGATTTCGTGATCGATAACTCGGGATCGCTCGATGGAACCAGCCGCCAGGTAAGAGAAATCTACACTGAGCTAAAGAAGGAAGCGTAGGTTCCCGGGACCACGTGGGGACAGCCGCCCCCGGCTGTCCAGTCGAGCGAAGCTCGACCATGTTTTTACCCGGGCCAGAATCGCGGAGCTTCGCTCCGCCGGACAGCCGGGGGCGGCTGTCCCCACGTGGTTTGCGCATTTAGAATCCTAGGGAAGGTCCTGAACTATGAAATTTCTTCGCCCTATTCTTCTGGCCGTAATTTTTGCCGGCGCTTTCTTTTACTTCACTACCTACCGCTCCGGTCAGATGCATCCGGCAAACTGGTTTGGCCGCCCCAGCAATCGGGTGGAGATAACCGAGGCCGCGTCGAACGGCGCCTTCGACGCTGAAGAACAGAACAACATGAGCGTTTACCGCAAGAATATCGATTCCGTGGTAAACATCACTTCGCGGGCAGTGACCTTTGATTTCTTTTATGGCCTGGTGCCGCAGGAGGGCCAGGGCTCCGGCTTCATTATCGACAAAGAAGGTCATGTGCTGACCAACTACCACGTAATCGCCGACGCCCGCCAGGTGAAAGTGACTCTGCACAACCAGAAAGAGTATCGCGCGACAGTCGTCGGAACCGACCGCGCTCACGATCTGGCCGTGATTCAGATCAAGGGCACTGGCCTGACGCCCATGGTGCTCGGCGACTCGCGCAATTTGCAGGTGGGACAAAAGGTTTATGCCATTGGCAATCCCTTCGGCCTGGCCGGAACCATGACTAATGGCATCATCAGTTCGATTCGCCCGGTGCAGGAGCCCGACGGCATGAAGATTGATGACGCCATCCAGACCGACGCAGCCATCAACCCGGGTAATTCCGGCGGCCCGCTGCTCAACTGGCACGGCGAAGTGATCGGCATCAACACCCTGATCGCTTCCAACGTGGGCCAGAGCGCTGGCATCGGTTTTGCTATTCCGGTAAACACGGCTAAAGCGGTGCTCAACGACCTGGTGACGCTGGGGCGGGTGCGGCGTCCGGCGCTGGGCGTACGCACCATTCCCATTACTCCCGAACTGGCCGACCAGATGGGGCTGGCGGCAGACAGCGGATTGCTGATCGTGCAGGTGGTGCCGGGTGGGGCCGCGGACCGGGCCGGCCTGCGCGGTGGCAGTGAACGCGCCTACATCGGCAACGTTCCCATCACTCTGGGCGGCGACTTGATCGTGGCCATCGATGGCCAGCAGGTCCAGGACCAGCAGGATCTCAGCCAGGTCATGAACAATCACCGCGCCGGCGACACGGTGCGGGTCACCATTTATCGTGGAAAGAAGAAGCTCGATGTCAGCGTGACTCTGGGCGAGGCGCGGGAAGAGGTGTGAGCAGGGGCTGGAGAAGGCGCGGCTTCAGAGGTCTTGATTTTTCGGTGGAGCAGGGCCTTGGCCCTGCAGTGAGCGCTCTCAATGTATACGGGCTTTAGCCCCTGAGGCCGGCTATCTCGATCCGGATGCTCGCCTCAGGCGCTAAGAGCGCGTCTGGTTTTTGGAGTTGGCGGCACGACTAAGATCGTGCCCTTCCCAAACCTGCCCAGACTAAATCGTCTCATTCCCAAGCTCATCGAAACTTCGCCTACGCCGCCGCCTCAGAAAAGCTTTCAATCTCATTTACGTCTTCCCCGTTGAGGATCATCTCCCCGGCGCGCATGACGCCTTCGGCCTGGCTGGCATTGCGGGCACCTACGATGGCGGCGGTCACGGCCGGGTTGCGGAGCGCCCAGGCAATGGCAACTTCGCCCGGCGATCGGCCGTGGCGCTTGCCAATCTCGCGCAACCGTTCTGCCAGGGCAAGATTTCGTGACAGCTTGGGCTCGTTGAAATTTGAACTGGAGCGGCGCCAGTCGTCCTTGGGCAGCTTGGCGGCCCGTTCGCGGGTCATGGCACCGGTCAGCAGTCCCGAGGCCATGGGCGAATACACGATGACGCCAATCCCTTCCTGCAAGCAGTACGGCAGAATTTCCCGCTCGACCCCGCGGTCAATCAGCGAATAAGGAGGTTGCAGAGACGTGACCGGTGCAATCGCCTGGGCACGACGCAACTGCTTGACGTCGAAATTTGAGACCCCGATCCAGCGCACCTTGCCTTGCCGCTTCAATTCGGCCAGGGTTGCCCAACCCTCTTCGAGCTGGGGAGAGTCGGGATTGGGCGGCCAGTGAATCTGGTAGAGATCGATTATATCCGTGGCGAGGCGGCGAAGGCTGTCCTCGATTTCGCGGCGGATGGAATCGGCGCCCAGGCCTCCCCGCACGTTGCCCTGTTCATCCCAAAGCCGGCCGCACTTGGTGAAAACATATGGCCGGGGACCCGGCCAGCTCTTCAGGGCCCGGGCCACGACTTCTTCGGAGTGGCCCAGGCCGTAAACCGCGGCTGTGTCGATCCAGTTCACTCCCAGTTCGAGGGAGCGATGAATGGCCGCGACGGAGTCATTGTCATCCTGCGATCCCCACGCGAACTGCCAGCCGGAGCCGCCGATGGCCCATGCCCCGTAACCGACCGGGGTGATGTGCAGATCAGAGTTGCCAAGTTGCCGGATTTGCATTTCAATCTCCTGGAGGGTTTCGGTCAGTTGTCAACCAACTCTACAGCGGAACGGGCAAACACACACAATTGCTCCCATTTTTTGATTCAGGATTTCCTGGGTTAGATTCATAAGGAAGAAATGAGTGTTGAATCCATTCGCAGCTTCTGCCTTTCTTTTCCCCATGTCGCCGAAAAGCTGCAATGGGGAGAAGTTCTCTGCTTCAAGGTAGGTGGAAAGATTTTCGCCCTGCTGTCTCTGAGTTCAGTGCCCCCGCGCTTGATGTTCAAGTGCGAGCCCGAAAAATTTGCCGAACTGGTCGAGCAGGAAGATATTATTCCGGCGCCCTACCTCGGACGCTACAACTGGGTAGCGCTCGAGCGCCTGGATGTCCTGCCCTGGGTCCAGGTGGAGGACTTGATTGCGCAGTCATACGAAATGGTGGTGGCGAAGGCTAGGGTCGGAAAGACCAACACTTCAAGAACGAAGACTGCCAGGGCCAAAACATCCAAGGTCAAGGCATCCATCAAAGTGACCAGCCGCGAGTCCATCTATCGGCGCCCCGGAAAGTGAGAACGGCGATTCTGGCGCGCAATTCTGCTGAACCGATCCCAATGAGATGTTGCAGTGCTCCAGAGTGCACCCCCTGTACTTCCGATAGTTGACCCTCTTCCTTGACGGTAGTAACAATCTTGACAATATAACCCACCTTTGGCCGGACCGGGAGCGGACCGAACAGCGGTCGCCAGATTTAAACCAACCCACGGGGAGAATATCGGTGAAGTTTGTAGTCGTTTTTTGGCTGTTTACTAGTTTTATGGCGTTTGGCGCAGAACAAGTAAAGAATCTTGAGGACATTCCCAGCTCTGGCGGCACTTCGGGTTGCAGCATTCCCCATTGGTGCTGGGAGCACGACAAGGGTACGAACGGGTCATCGACGGGAAGCAGCAAGATATCCGGAGGGCTCCGGCGGTTCGATGTCGTGTGGAAGTACTATGGGGGAGAGCGTTTCCATATTTATCTCGGCGATGCTCACAAGGATGGAAAATCTACTTCCTTTACCCTCGATACGTGGATTTACTTCAACAATCTGGCGAACGTCAACAATATCGAACTTGATTTGAACCAGGTCACTCTCAGCGGGAACACCGTGATCTATGGAATGCAATGTAATTTTGGCAAGGGCATGTGGCAGTACGTGACCAACCATTCCGGCCACCCGCACTGGAATAATTCGAACGTCGCTTGTTCAAGAAAAGTTTGGAAAGGGGACACGTGGCATCACGTCATCCTGAAATATCACCGGGATTCTGCGGGAAACGTAACCTACGATTCCGTGATCTTCGATACCAAAGTATCCAAATTCGCAGGCGCCTCCGGGCCCAACGTCTTTGGGCTGGGTTGGGGAATCGGACGGCAGGTGGTTAATTTCCAGATTGGCGGAAACAAGACAAATTCGGGTGCGACGGCCTATCTGAAAAACCTGACAGTTACTGGGAATTGATCTGACGCGCTCTCGGGTTTGCCGGTGATGGTCGAGCCCTATCCCACTTCCCAGTTGGGAACCATCCCGCGCAAGATGGCGGCCCGTGCCGTCAACGTGACCTTCCTATCGGGAACCACACCTCACCGCAGAGGTGCGTGCATCTCGATCATTTGACTCCCCTCTTCCGCTCAGCTAGCCTCTAGCAGTCCCTCATGCGATCTCATTGCAAGTCATTCATTCTGCTGCTCCTTATTCCGCTAACCTTGGCCTCAGGCGGGCCCCTCAGCTTCGGGGCACGCCTGGTGCCGGTGGTAGCGCCTCGAGCCATGGTGGCCAGCGTGCACGGGCTGGCGTCCCGGGCTGGAGTGCAGATGATGAAGTCTGGCGGTAACGCCGTGGACGCAGCCGTAGCAGTGGGTTTCGCATTGGCCGTGGTGCATCCCCAGGCGGGAAATTTGGGTGGCGGCGGCTTCATGCTCGTCCGCCTTGCCGATGGCAAGACCCACTTTATTGACTACCGCGAAAAGGCGCCGGCAGCCGCCACTGCCAACATGTATCTAGACGCTCAGGGAAATGTGATTGAAGACGCCAGCACCATCGGCTACAAGGCGATTGGAGTGCCGGGATCGGTGGCCGGGATGGTGTACGCGGAAGAGAAATATGGCAAGCTCTCGCTGGCGCGCGTGATGGCCCCTGCGATCAGGCTGGCGGAAGAAGGGTTTGCCCTGGCGGCTGAGGACGCCGGCGATTTGCGGGAGGACAAGCAGCTCGGCCAGTTTCCGGAATCGCACCGCGTCTTTCAGCGCGATGGAAACTATTACAAGGCCGGTGAAGTGTTCAGGCAGCCGGATCTGGCGCGCACATTGAAGCGCATCGCCGGCAACCCTGATGATTTTTATCAAGGAGATATGGCGCGCGCGCTGGCTGCTTCCGTGCAGAAGGGCGGAGGCCTGATCACGGCTGATGACCTAGCACATTATGAAGTAAAAGAGCGCGAGGTGGTGCGGGGATCGTACCGCGGTTACGAAATTATCAGCGCGCCGCCACCGTCTTCGGGCGGGACCACGCTGATCGAGATCCTGAACATTCTCGAAGGCTACGACCTGGCAAAATTCGACGGCCGGTCGGCCCCGGCAACGCACTTGACCCTGGAAGCCTTCCGGCGCGCATTTTTCGATCGAGCAGAGTTTTTGGGCGATCCCGATTTTTCCAAAATTCCGGTAGCCCAGTTGATCGACAAGCGCTACGGAGCGGCCTGGCGGGAATCGATTGATCCGGCGCATGCCAGTGTCAGCAAGGATTTGACCAGGCCCGCGGTCTTCAGTCAGCTCGAACAATATGCCTCTGGTCATCTTCCCTCTAGCGCCGCGGCGGAGCCAGACCAAACGACCCACTACTCGGTGGTCGATCCGGAGGGGAATGCGGTCGCGGTCACGACCACACTCAATGACAGCTTTGGCTCGAGGGTCACTGCCGAGGGTCTGGGCTTCTTGCTGAACGATGAGATGGACGACTTCGCGGCCAAGCAGGGCGTGCCCAACATGTTCGGCCTGATCCAGGGGCCGGCCAACGCCATTGGTCCGGGCAAGCGTCCCCTGTCAGCGATGGCGCCCACTATCGTGTTGAAAGACGGTAAGCTGTTTCTGGTGCTGGGCTCGCCCGGCGGCCCGCGGATCATCACCACGGTGGCCAACATTCTGATGGGAGTGCTCGACTACGGAATGAATATTCAGGAGGCGGCGAACGCTCCCCGCTTTCATCATCAGTGGTTGCCCGACGTCACCCGCGTGGAGTCCGGATTCTCTCCTGATACCATCAAGCGGCTGGAGGGAATGGGACACCGGGTAGAGGCGCAGGATCACTGGAGCGATGGGGAGTGCATCATGATTGACCCGAAACGGGGTGAGCGCCTCGGCGCCAGCGACCCGCGTAATAATGGCAGAGCGATAGGATTCTAGATCAGTTCGTGTGGGGCGGGCGCCCTCGCCCGCCGCTTTTGAATTTGATTTGGATCCTGATTACGGAACGGTTCTTACGGCTACAGCGTTCTTAAACAGATCTAAGGTCCAAGTCAAAGGCGGCGGGCGAGGGCGCCCGCCCCACACACAACAACTGAGTTGGCAGGCTGACGATGCTGAAAGCGATGTCCACACTCACGTATGTGAAGGAGCGGCTGCATCCCGGGCTGCTGGATGGATTAGTGCGGGGTGGGGCGCAGGCGATCGAGATATTTGCCGCGCGCCAGCACCTGGACTATGCCAATCGCAAACAGCATGTGCGCGAGATTGCGGACTGGTTTCACACCAGCGGTGTTCCGCTCCATTCGATCCATTCGCCCCTGCACGCCGATTACGAGTCGGGCCGCACTGGCGGGCCGCCCGTGAACGTGGCCGCAACCGACCGGGCGCAGCGTATCGAGGCCATGGACGAGATCAAGCGCGCGATCGAAGTGGCCGAGCAGATTCCCTTCCGCTTCTTGATACAGCACATGGGGACCAGCGGCGAATCGTTTGACGACCGTAAATTCGAGGCCGCCATGACTTCCATCGAGCACCTGCGTGCCTTTGCCAAGCCTCTGGGCGTGCGCATCCTGCTGGAAAATATTCCCAACGAACTGTGTACTCCGGACAAACTGGTGGAGTTCATCCAGATCACCCACTTCGACGACATGGGCGTATGTTTCGATCTCGGCCATGCCCATATCATGAGCAACGTGGCGGAAGCGTTCGAAATCCTGAAAGGCCATATTCATTCGACCCACGTGCACGACAATGCCAGGGACCGCGACTCTCATCTCTGGCCAGGAGCAGGCACCATCGATTGGAAAGAAGCGATGGAGTTACTGCGTTCGGCGCCGCATACACCACCGCTCCTACTGGAGGTGGAAGCCGACGAGAAGCTGAATCCGGTGGAGAAGATGAAAGAGGTGTTCAGGAATTTGGTAGTTGAGTAATCGGATAATTTTGTAATTGAGTAATTTGGTAATTGGGCAATTTGAAACCGCCACACCGAGTGGTCGTTGCTTTTTAATTTACTCAATTACCCAATTTCGCAATCAAGTCTATGTCATCTCCTGTCAGCACGATTTCCGATATCGGCAAGCATGAAGGCCAGACCGTCACCATTCGAGGCTGGCTCTACAATCTGCGGGAAAGCGGCAAACTGCTGTTTCCGCAATTCCGCGACGGCTCCGGCCTGATTCAGGGCGTGGTGCCGAAGAACGCCGTTCTACCCGAAGTGTTCGACGCGATCAAGGGCCTGACCCAGGAGTCAAGCGTGATTGTGGAAGGCAAAGTTCGCGCCGACAAGCGCGCTCCAGGCGGGTATGAACTCGATGTCTCCGGGATTCAGGTGCTGCAGCGGGTGTCCGAGAACGATCCTTATCCCATTTCGCCCAAGGAGCACGGGGTTGAGTTTCTGATGGAACACCGTCACCTTTGGGTACGCTCGCAGCGGCAGGCGGCGATACTGCGGGTGCGGGCGGAGATCATCAAGGCGGCGAGGGATTTCTTTGATGAGCGCGGATTTGTCCTGACCGACCCTCCCATCATCACTCCCGCCGCCTGCGAAGGCACGAGCACTCTGTTTCCGGTCGATTACTTTGACGAGCAGGCGTTTCTTACCCAGTCCGGGCAACTCTATATTGAAGCCACGGCCATGGCCTTGGGGAAGGTGTATTCCTTCGGACCGACTTTCCGGGCCGAAAAATCCAAGACCCGCCGTCATCTCACCGAATTCTGGATGGTCGAGCCCGAAGTCGCGTACGCCGAACTCGACGACCTCATGGACCTGGCCGAAGGTTTGATCAGCTTTCTGGTGAAGCGCTGTTTGGAAAAACGTCGTGCCGATCTGCAAGTCATCGGCCGCGATATCACCAAGCTGGAAAAGATTGAGGCCCCGTTCCCGCGCATCACTTATGACGAAGCAGCAAAGATGCTGCAGGAAGCGCACGCCAAGGGCGCCCTGGAAAATAAATTCGAATGGGGAGGCGATCTGGGATCGCCGGACGAAACCTATATCTCGTCGCAGTTCGATAAGCCGGTCATGGTGCATCGCTACCCCGCAAAGATAAAAGCGTTCTACATGGAACCCGATCCGCAAAGGCCGGAGTTGGCCCTATGCGTGGATGTGCTGGCGCCGGAAGGCTACGGAGAAATTATCGGAGGCTCGCAGCGCATGGCGTCCTACGATCTGCTGGTGCAGCGCATTCACGAGCACGGCCTTCCCGAAGAAGCCTTCAAGTGGTACCTTGACCTGCGCAAATTCGGCAGCGTGCCGCATGGCGGTTTCGGCATGGGAATCGAACGTGCCGTGGCCTGGATCTGCGGCCTGGAGCATGTGCGGGAGACGATTCCGTTCCCGCGCATGTTGAATCGGCTCTACCCGTAACCGGCCGCGTGGGGACAGCCGCCCTCGGCTGTCCGGGCGAGCTGGGCTCGCCCGAGTCTTTGTCGGAGACGGCAGCGGAGCGTTGCTCCGCCGGACAGCCGAGGGCGGCTGTCCCACGCGGGCAGTTACGCAACTAAATTTATGGTCCCTGCAACAACATCGCCCTCCAACATCGTGCCCAGGAAAATCCGGGTGATCGGTGTTCCCCTCGATCTGGGACAGTCGCGCCGGGGCGTTGACATGGGCCCGTCTGCGGTACGCGTGGCTGGGCTCGAGGCGCGCCTCGAGGCGCTGGGCCATGTGGTCGAGGACGGCGGCAATGTCCCCGTCGCCATCGCCGAACAGAAAAAGGCGGGGGACCCGTCGGCCAAGTATCTGAAGGAAATTACCGCTACATGCACCAAGCATGCCGAACTGGTCGTGAAAACCCTGGAAGCCGGCATGGTTCCTCTGGTGTTGGGTGGGGACCACTCGGTGGCGGCGGGAACAGTGGCTGGGGTGGCCGAGTTCTATCGCCGCCAGAACCAGAAAGTAGGATTGATCTGGATTGATGCGCACACCGACATCAATACCCCGGACAGCTCACCCAGTGGGAACGTCCATGGCATGCCGCTGGCCGCCATCATGGGATTGGGACCAGCCGAACTGGCCGATATCTTTGATTTCTCGCCCAAAGTGAAACCGGAAAACTGCGTGTTGGTAGGAGTGCGCGACATTGATGCCATCGAAAAAGAAAATGTCCGCCGGGCCGGCATCGGCGTGTTCACCATGCGCGATATCGACGAGCGCGGCATGCGCACAGTCATGGAGGAAGCGTTGCGCCTGGCCGGCCGCGGCACCGCCGGCTATCACGTCTCCCTCGACATGGACTGGATCGATCCCGAAGACGCGCCCGGCGTAGGCACACCCGTCCGCGGCGGGGCAACTTACCGCGAAGCCCACCTGGCCATGGAAATCATCGCCGACCACGGCCGCATGCTGAGCTTTGAGATCGTCGAAGTGAATCCGGTCATTGACGAGCACAACCGCACCGCGGACCTGGCGGTCGAGCTGGCGCAGTCGGCGTTTGGGAAGAAGATCCTCTAGCCCGTGTGGGTCGGACACTCTTGTCCGACGCCTTTGAAATTGAATCTCGCAAGAATGCCGCTCGTAGAATGGCCAATCGTGTAGAACAACTGCAATTTCAAAAGCGGCGGACAGGAGTGTCCACCCCACACGGGCGCAATTATTTGGTCATGCAGGCCGGAACTTCAATTTTCGCCGGACCCGTGAGTGGGCCGTAGTTCATCTGGATTCCGCCGACGCCGCTCGCATCCACCATCTCGATCCGCAGCGGCAAGCCGGTGTCCTTGGCCACGAACAAGTGCACCGTGCCCTGGGTCTTCTCGTTTTCGTGGTCGTAGAACTCATAGCCGTCCGCCATCGCGCCGTTCACGTCCTGGTCGCCGATGGGGTGCAGGTCGGTGAGGTGGGGATTGGGTTGACTGCCCGACGAGTCGCTCGGCGGGACGTCCCGGCACTGCCAGGAAAACATATCCCGCTCCTTCTTCAGCATTTTGGGAGCTTCCGCATGCGCCATTGCGACCCCGGCGGCGGTCATTCCCGCGCCGATCGCGCCCATGGGGCCTTCCGCCGCGGCGCGAGCGATCGAGGTCGCGGCCATGCGGTCCAGCTCCGCCAGGTCACGAGCTGCCTTTTCCTCGGCCTCCTTCAGTAGTCGCGGCACCGCCGCGGAAGTAATGAGCCGCGCCGCCCGTCCGTTTTGCACCACCGCGCGAATCTCCCAGTCATCCACCGTTCCCGGTACGTCCGTGGCTTGCATCTTGTAGTGCATGGTGTATTGGCGTGTATTGCCCTCGACTATCAATTCTCCCGGACTGAATATGCTCTGGGCCATCTGCGCCATTTGGGGATTGCTGGTCTGCATGGTCATGACCATGTGATAGCCGGGCTGGGTCTTCAGCCGTATGAATGAAGTATAGAGGGCGCTATCCAGCGGAACCGTCACGCCGGCATGAGCTGGAATAGAGTTGGCTGAGCCAGCCGATCCGCCTTTTCCGGACCTCCTTGCGTTGCGTTGAGCCATCGAGGCCTGCATACGCTCCCGCATTTCAGGTGGCATGTTGGCCATCATTTGCTGCATCTGCTGCATTTGATCGGATGACATTCCCTGCGGCATCCCCTGCGGGCTCCCCTGGGGGCTCATGGATGAGGACGTATCCGGAGCGGAATCTTGCGTGGTGTTCGCATTTGGCGCAGCCGCCGCATTCTCCGCCGCCTCGGTAGCGCTCTTTTTTCTGGCCTCCGCCGCCAGCATGGCGCGGATCACCTTGCTGCTGACCCCGGCCTGACTGAGCGACTGCAGTCCGGTTGAGGTCAGGTCGAACTGCGTGTCATTGCCGGCAATGGCCGCCACAATCGTGGGCTCTGCCATTCCGGCTTTCACCATCTTGATGACGTCGGCATTGGTCAGAGGACCTTTTTGTTGTGCGGTCAGTACGGGTAGCGCGAGAAGGACGACAACAACGATGCTTGCCAGCTTGCTTACTCGTGCGAATGACACTCCCATGGGGAGCCTCCCAGTTGAGCCAATCGAGCCGTGCTGCTCAGAAGAAGAGGGCCGGAACGGGCGGTACCCCGCCCGTTCATGAAAAGTCAGAAGCCGCGGGTGGGGGAGTCCGCGCTATACCAAACTGCTATTGCGTGACCGTTTTCACCGCATCGCCGGTTTTGAAGCCAGAACCTGAAACGGTGGTGGCAACCGACGAAATGTCGTCCACATCTGTAACCTTAACTACGCCGACCGACGTGGCCATGCGCCGGATCACTTTGCCGGTGGATGGGTCCTTGATTTCCTTGGACACGCGCTCGACATTCAGCTGGTCGCCGACTTTCACGCCGGCCTTCGACCCGACATTGAGGATGATCTGTCCGCCGTCCACGGCTGCAATCAGTCCCTCGACCGTGATGGTTCGTGCCACCAGCTTGTCTTTGTCGGCGATCACCTCGGTGCTGGTCTTCTCTACCGCGGACTTCACGGCCTCCCCGATGATGGTGCTCTGGAAGTCGCTGCTGCCGAAGTCGGCGTTGCCGTTGCCGAAGCCGTGCCAGTTACCGCCGCCGCCCAGCAGCGAAGTGCTTTCCCGCTGCGATTCACCATGGCCTTCGGCTACCGCCAGAATCTCACCCGTATCCACGTCCACCATGCGCGCGGTCAGGGAAACGATGGCTTTGGATTTCTTGTGTCCGAAACCGCCCAGGCCAAATCCACCCAGCGCGCCGCCGGCGCCGCCCAGGTTCATGTTCTTAGTCTCGTTGCCGAACTGAGTAATGCTGCCGACGATGATCGCGTCCACGCCTAGCAGTTTGCCGATTTTGGCGGCGGAGTTGGGATTGGCGCGATCACTGTTGGAAAAATTCTGCTCCGCCATGATCTTGTCCAGGGCTTTGCGCTCAATCACTGAGTAACTGCCGTCTTTGACCAGATAGGTCACGAGCAGGTCTGAGATGCCCTTACCTATGTCCACATCCTGGCCGAAAAGAGCCGAGACGCTCCCGTGTACGGTGGCGTAATCGAAGTCAAATATGGCTACCCGCTTTTTGCGTGGGGCGGCTGGTGCTGGTTGCGCATAGGCCGCCGCAACCGAGAACAGCAAAAACAGCGCGGCCAGTGACATTACTTTTCGCATGACTTGATCTTCCCTTTCCCAAAGAAATCAGGACAACGCAGAGGTTCCCGGCCCAGACCGGCCGAGGCTAGCTCGGGGTGCAGCCCTGGTCAACCCAGACGGTATGACATTGTGCAAGAATGGAGGGGCCATATCAAGTCCATATCCATGAAAAAGAGCCATGAAAAAACTGCGTGTCGGCATCCTGTTTGGCGGGCGCAGCGGGGAGCATGAAGTATCGCTGCTCTCGGCCGCGTCGGTCCTGAACGCCATTGATAAGAATAAGTACGAAGTCGTACCCGTCGGCATCACCAAGGAAGGCCGGTGGCTGACCGCCGGCGACGCGGAACTGCTGCTGCGGGGCAAAAGCCAAGCCCATTCTAATCTCAGAGCGGGCGACCCTGAAGCCACCCCGGGAGCCGCCGTCCTAGCTGCCGGTCAGGCGGTGGTGGTGCCGCCGGAACCGCAGCGCCCGGGCGGCTCCCTGGCCGCATTCCAGACCGAGGCCCTCACCCGCCGGGCCAGCGACCGGGCCATTAATGTGGACATCATTTTCCCCGTGTTGCATGGCACGTTCGGAGAAGATGGAACCATCCAGGGATTATTCGAGCTGGCGGATATTGCCTACGTGGGCGCGGGCGTGCTCGGCTCTGCCGCGGGCATGGACAAGGACGTCATGAAGTCGTTGTTCCGGGCCGCTGGACTGCCCACCGTGAAGCACGTCACGGTGCTGCGCACCGACTGGGAAGCCGCGCCCAAAAAAGTGCAGAAGCTGGTGGAAAGCAAGCTGAAGTACCCGGTATTCGTGAAGCCCGCCAACCTGGGATCGTCAGTGGGGATCTCGAAGGCGCGCGACCGCAAGGAACTGGCACCAGCAATGGAAGAAGCCGCCAAATTCGATCGCAAGATTGTGATCGAGGAAGGCGTTGGCGGCAAGAAACACAAGGCGCGCGAAATCGAAGTTTCGGTGCTGGGCAACGACAAGCCCGAAGCTTCGCTGCCCGGCGAGATCGTTCCAGGCAAGGAATTCTACGACTATACCGCCAAATATGTTGACGAAGGATCGCAGTTGATCATTCCGGCCAAGCTGAGCAAAGCCGAGACCAAGAAGATCCAGCAGTTGGCCATCGGCGCTTTCCAGGCCGTGGACTGTTCCGGACTGGCGCGGGTAGATTTTCTGATGGACCCCAAGAACCGGAAGATTTATCTCAACGAGATCAATACCATGCCCGGGTTCACCACGATCAGCATGTATCCCAAGCTGTGGGCGGCGTCAGGACTGGCCTATCCGGAACTGATCGAGCGCCTGATCCAGTTGGGACAGCAACGCCACCAAGAGAAGAAGAGGAACCAGTACAGCCGGTAAGGCAGTTTCTGGTTTCTGGTTTCTGGTTTCTGGTTTCTGGTTTCTGGTTTCTGGTTTCTGGTTCCGGCCCCCAGTGGTGTGCTGGAAACCGGAAACCAGAAACTATCAACTGCCGAGTCAGTGGCCCAGAAAGCGTTCCAGCACTTCCAGGTCTTTTCCCGCCATGTCTGCATACTTCTTCGCCCTGACGGCATCGTGGTGTTGCATCGCTTCTTCCGCCTTGAACAGGTTGGCCTTCAGGCTGGCCTGGCGCTCGACCATATCGCCGCGAAGTCCGTAGCCGGAGGCGCTCTGCTCCTGTTGCAAACGGTCCAGGCCGCTGTTTACAGCGGCAGCACGGTTGGAAAGCTGGTCGACCGTCTGCTCCATTTCGTCCAATTGAGCTGAAGAATTGGCGGCCTCTGGCGCGGCCATTCCGCTATCGCCCTGCGCAGGCGCGCCGGCGTCGCCGGACATGGCGTTGTTCTGGGCCATCGCCTTTTTGGCATGAGAATGGCTGGGTTTGGCCGCTGCGAAATTGCTCTGCGCCGGATTCTGCATTTCCGGAGCCGCCGGCGTTGCGGGTGGCGCCGATTGCATCGCACTCGAGTTGTCCACGGAAGCCGTGGTGGCTGTGGGTGCGGCGGGCGGTTGTGACGAATCCGGACTCATGGCTCCGGTGGCTGGGGCATCTGGCGGCGTCGGCTGGCTAGGCTGGGCTTCGCTCGGCGTGGCGCTGGGAGTGGTGGTGTCCGCGGTCTGCTCCGTCGAATTCGCGTCCGGCCCCTTGGCATGGGTCTTGCTGATCCGCGGCACGTAGATTCCCGCGACCACTAGACCGGCAAGCACGATGAGGGCCCCCAGAGTCATATACAGGCCCCGATGACCACTCCCCTGTGCCGGTGGCGGCATGGGCGTCGGCGTAGAGCTCGGAGGTGGCGGGGTAGGGCTCCTCAAAGCCACGACCGGCGCGGCTGGAGTCGCGGCGGGCGCGGTCGGCACCTTGGGCAATGCCGTCATCGAGTCCACCGTGGTGGCTTCAAGCATGGCCGGTGTGGGCGCTGCAACCGGCACTGAGCTCAAGGCATTGCGGAACGCATCCGCGGTCTGGAAGCGTTGTGCCGGGTCCTTGGCGATGGCCATCAGAATAATTTCGTTGAGCGCCGCGGGCAGTCCAGGATGCAGTTCGACGGGCGGCTTAGGCGCTTCTTTCACGTGCGCTGCCATGATCGAATAGTCGCTGGTGGCAGTAAACGGGCGTTGCCCGGTCACGAACTCGTACAGCGACACGCCCACCGAATAGAGGTCGGAGCGCGCATCGGTGGCCTCTCCTTTCACCTGCTCGGGGGACATATAGCTCAACGAGCCCATGGTGGTTCCGGTCATGGTCAGGCTGCGTTCTTCCCCGCCGCGGGCGATGCCGAAATCCATCAGCTTGATGACCCCCTGCGGCGTCAGCATCATATTGGCCGGCTTGATGTCGCGATGAATGACGTGCTGCTGGTGCGCGTAGCTGACCGCGCTCAATACCTGGCTGATGTAGTTGACCGCGTCGCCCACCGCGATCGGTCCCTTCTCCAGTTTGTCCGCCAGGTTGGTGCCTTCGACGTACTCCATCACCATGTACAGCTGGTTATCGGCGGTGAATGCAGTTCGTAGCGCTGCGATGTTGGGATGGTTCAGGCTGGCCATCAGCTTGATCTCGCGCTGGAAGCGCGCCGCCAGTTCCTGCCGCCCCGCCAGGTCGGGAAGCAGGACCTTCATGGCTTCGATGCGGTCGGTGATGACGTTCCGCACCCGCCAGACCCGTCCCATTCCGCCGCTGCCCAACTCATCAAGAATCTGGTAATCGCCGATACGCTTGTTGGCTTCTTCGGTCATCTGAAAATCTCCCTGTTCCGGTGGACGGAACTCGGCAAGGATGCCTTCATCTGGGGGGAAGGTGGATGTGGGCTTTCATCCGGAAAGCCAAGGGACTTCCAAGGCCGTAATTATGCGCTGGCGCCATCCCGGCGGTCAAGACGCCGGCGCCTCCAGCGCTTCCCAGCGGGTGCGGGCCACGGAAAGCTTGTAGCGGGCCGCATTCAGGCTCTTGGCGGCCCGGTCATGCACCTCTTTCGCCCCCCCGGAGTCCGCTGCAATCGTGCGCAGGATCTTCAGGTTGGTTTCGGCCTCGCTCACATAGAGCGCAGCCGCCCCCATATTTTCCGCCGCAATGGGATCAATCGAATGGGCGCGCTGGGTGGCGATGTTGAAATCACCGGGCAGGATGACAATCTCGTCCGGCAGCTGGAGATGTTTGTCCGAAGCGATGCGCTTCAGCCAATCCTCAATGACATGGATGGCAACCTTGAGTTGCAGGGCCACGGCCGCCACGTCGGTGCGAACCTGCTGATCGATCTGCTTGCGCAGAAAAGAGAGCGTTTCGGCGGCGATTTCCGCCTGCCGGGTAAATACTGCCACCTGGTCCCGGCTCGCATCCGCCTGGCGCTTGGCGTGGACGGCGTAGTAGACGTTGATCCCAGCCAGCACCACCACCAGCAGCACATTGGCCACGGCGGCATACGCCATGACCTGGTTAACGCCGAGTCCGAAGACTTGCTCTGCCATGCCGGGGAACCGTCCGGGGAAAGTATAACAACCTGTGTCTCAAAGGAAACCTGACGCCCAAATCCCTTGACGAACCCCCGGTTTCCCCGGTACCATCACTCAAGTTTGCTCTACGGAGCAGACCTTGGATTTCATGCAGAGTGGCTGAGGGACGAGCCCTACGAAGCCACGACAACCGGATCAGAATTCATTTTCTGGTCGCCCGGTGTCAACTCTCGCCCTACACAGGGGGAACATGAGATTCGGGGTGCCGAATTTTTAGCATCTCGTTCCTCTTTTCCTCTATCCAGGGAAAGAGGATTTCGCGTTTCTGGGCATTTTCCGGACGGCTCGTCCCGCATGCCACTCCGAAGCGAGTGGCTCAAATGACATACGAATTACGCTGTCGGGAATGCGGCAAGAGCTGGGGGAACCAGCCCCGTTCCATCTGCGACGATTGTTTCTCTCCCCTGGAAGTTTTCTACGATTACGAAGCCGTGCGGCCCACCTTTACCCGTGAGCGCATCGCCCAGGGCCCAGCCAGCATGTGGCGTTACCGCGACCTGCTGCCCCTTCCCGCGAATTATCAGCCCACGGTTCCAGCCGGGTTTACCCCACTACTCGAGGCGCCACGTCTGGCTCAGAAGCTGGGCGCGAAGCATCTTTACTTGAAAAACGACGCGGTCTGCCAGCCCTCCTTGAGTTTTAAGGACCGCGTCGTCGCAGTGGCTTTGTCGCAGGCGCGTAGTTTCGGATTCGATACTGTCTGCTGCTCGTCCACGGGAAACCTGGCCAACGCGGTGGCCGCCCAGGCCGCGCGCAACGGCTTCAAGGCCGTGATCTTCATTCCGGCCGATCTCGAGCCCGCCAAGGTTCTCGGCACACAGGTTTTCGGCGCCCGGCTGGTGCGCATCTCGGGAAGTTACGACCAGGTTAACCGCCTGTGCTCCCAGATCGCCGACGAGCGTCCCTGGGGCTTCGTCAACCTGAACCTGCGTCCCTATTACGCGGAGGGCTCGAAAACTGTTGGTTTCGAAATCGCCGAACAACTGGGCTGGCGTTTGCCCGATAACGTGGTGTGTCCGATGGCGGGCGGATCGTTGATCATAAAAATCAAGAAAGCGTTTGACGAACTGGTCCAGTTGGGACTGGTGGAAGCGAAGCCCGTAAAATATTTCGGAGCGCAGGCTACGGGATGTTCGCCCATTTCAACCGCCGTGAAGGCCGGCAATAAAGACATCGACCCCCAGAAACCGACAACCATCGCGCGTTCGCTGGCCATCGGCAACCCGGCCGACGGACACTACGCCATCAAGGTCATCACCCAGAGCGGCGGCTGGTCGGAGGATGTTTCCGATCCCGAACTGGTGGAATGTATCCAGTTGCTGGCCCAGACGGAAGGAGTCTTCACCGAGACCGCGGGCGGCGTCACCGTGGGAACGGCGCGCAAGCTGTATCGCCAGGAGCGTATTTCTCCCGATGAGACCACCGTCCTCTGCATCACCGGCAACGGCCTGAAGACTACCGATGCCCTGGCCGGCAAGTACGAACTCGAAGAGGCAATTGCACCCAAGTTCGCCGAGTTCGAAAAGTACATGGACAGAACTGTGAATGCTTCCGAGAAGGAAGCCCCGGTGCCGGTGGAGGTGGGATGAACATCACGGTTCAGATTCCCACGGCGCTGCGCCGGCTGACCGCGGGCAATGCGCGCGTGACCTGCTCGGCCGCGAACCTGGGAGAACTGTTTACCGCGCTCGACCAGCAGTTTCCCGACCTCAAACCCCACCTGCGGGACGAGTCGGGAGAAATCCGCCGCTTCCTGAATGTGTACGTGAATGAAGAAGACATCCGCTTCCTGGGCGGAAACGCCTACGCGTTTCAGGATGGAGACGAAGTGCTGCTGGTGCCATCGATCGCCGGCGGCGCGGGTTAGCGGCCTGTGCTTGTGTGGGACCGGGTCTCCGACCCGGTCAGGCGGCCTGAAAGGCCGCTGGGTTTAGAGTTAAATTATGGGGATCGTACCTCGCCACAGCCAGCGGTATTCACTCTCAACTCCGACCAATCCTGCTCGCACCGGGTTCTGGCAGATGTAGTCGGCTTTCTCCGCAAGGCTGTCATTCGACCTCAAGACATGATCGAAGAATTCTTCCTGCCAGACCGGACCACGGCGGTCGAAGAGCATGTTGATCTTCCTAGCCGAGACGCCCTTGATAGCATGCATGATCTGGGGCAGGCTGAAGTTCCATCCATCCACATTCCGCAGAGGGCTCAACAAAAGATGGGCATGATCCGGCATGACAAGCGCAGAATGCAAGTCGAACTTGGTGCCGTTTTCCTTAAGACAACATTCGAGAACAATGTCCCTGGCCTTCGTTGGAAGTAGCCAGCGGCGATCGGTAGCGAAGGTGATGAAGATTGGTCGATAGTCCTTTTGAATGTGGGGGAGACGGCGGCGATAGTTGTACTTCGGCTGCATAAAACAGCGGCCCCTTGGGCCGCCTGACCGGGTCGGAGACTCGGTCCCACACAATCAAGCTCAATCCGCCCAGGGCTGCGGCTTGCGGTCCCAGCGATGAGCTTTCAATCTGCGGAGCAGCCCCGGATCCAGCGGGCCCGCGTCGCTGGCCGCGATATTCTGCCGCACGTGCTCCGGCTTTCTCATCCCCACAATGATTGTGCTCACCGCCGGGTAAGAAAGAATGTAGCGCAGAGCCATCTGCGGCAGTGTGAGCCCTGACGGCAGCACGGCCTTCAATTTTTCTACTCGCTCGATGGTCGGGGGCAGGTTCTTGGGGCCAAAATACATGGCGCGCCAGTCGCCCTCGGGAAACTTTGTTTCCAGAGTCATCTTTCCGCCCAGGCTGCCTTCATCGAGCGGAACACGCGCGATCACACCGATGTTCAACTCCTGACAAACGGGAAAGAGCTTGTCTTCGGGTGACTGATCAAAAATGTTGTGGATCACCTGCACGACGTCCACCAGGCCGGTCCGCAAAGCCTTAAGACCGTTCTCTGGTTCCCAGCGATTGAGGCTGAGGCCGAAGTGACGAATGATTCCGTCGCTCCTCAGCTTCTCCACCGTGTTGCGGAATTCGGGCACGTCCGTCCAGCTGTCGTCCCAGACGTGAAACTGCAGCACATCGATGGCATCCACCCGAAGTTTCTTCCGGATCAGGTCAGCGTGCTTGAAAACATGCGCCGCAGGAAAAACGTCCTGATACTTGTATGACGAAAGGGCCGGCCACTTTCCATTCATTGGCGGAATCTTGGAAGCCGCGTACAGACGCTTGCCCGATTTGCGGGTAAGGATTTCGCCCAGCAGGCCGTCGCTCTTGCCGTCGCCGTAGGCCCAGGCGGTATCAAAAAAGTTGCAGCCCAGGTCGGTGGCCAGTTGCAACGCCGCGAGCGACTCCTTGTCATCCGAACCCGTCCACCCGCTCATGCCCCAAAGACCGTGTGCCATTTCACTGACTTCAAAACCAGTGCGGCCGAGTTTCCGATATTTCATGGTTCTCCCTGCGAGAATGTGAAACTACTTTGGATTGTAGCCGTTACGGGCGTTGAAATAAATCTACCCGAGAACTGGGGATTGGTTATAATCTAACTAACTGGTTAATTAAGTCGAGACCGGATATGAAAACTGCTCTATCCAAGCCGCGCATGGGTTCACGAGGACGCCCCGAGGAGAGCCGCGCTGCCATCCTGGAAGCGGCGGTGCAGGAATTCTCCCGCGAAGGCGTAGCTGGAGCCCGCACCGACGCCATTGCCCGTGCCGCCGGCGTGAATAAGGCCCTCCTGTACTACTACTTCAAGGACAAGGACACCCTTTACGGTGCGGTGCTCGATCAGGCGTTTGGAGGATTGACCAGCACACTCCTGGGAATTCTGGAACTCGACCTGCCCCCTCGCCAGAAGATCCTGGCTTACGCGGGAGGACATTTCGACTACATCGCCAGCCACGCGCGTTATCCCCGTATCGTGCAAGGAGAGATGATGCGCGCCAGCCGGGGAGGATCAGCCCAGTTTCAGCGCATTGTGAAGCAATACTTCCGCCCCCTCGCAGCCAAGCTGGCCGAAGCCATCACAGAGGGGCAGGCCAAGGGCGAGTTTCGGCCTGGCAGCCCGGAACAATATTTGCTTTCGATCATCGCGGTCGTTGTTTTTTATTTCATCAACGCCCCGGTGATGCGAATGGTAAGTGGCGCCGATCCCTTATCTCCGGAGCTTATTGCGGCACGGCGGGCCGCAGTGCTGGATTTCATTTCGGCCGCCCTGTTCTGCGAGAAGCCGGACTCTGGAGGAGAACGAGCTTGAACGCGCGCAACAAATTTCTGATCATTCTCGCGGTCATTCTGGTTGCCGCGACGGTGTACTACCTGGTATCGACACCGGGCTCCAGCGATCTGGTGTTAATCGGCACGGTGGATTCCAACCAGATCATCATCAGCCCACAGATACCCGGCCGCATTGCCAAGATGTTGGTGGACGAAGGCACCCAGGTTAAGCAGGGAGACCTGATCGCGATACTCGATCCCTCGGAACTGGAAGCTGAAGCCCGTGCCGCCGCCGCCATGATCGATAGCCTGCGTTCCCAGGTTTCCGCCACCCAGGCCACCAGCGCAGCGACCCACGGATCCACCTCGAGCAACGTGGTGAATGCCCAGGCCCGCCTGCAGGCGGCCCGCGCCCAGCTGCTGCAAGCGGAAGCCATGCTGCAACGCACCGAGAGTGACAGCCGGCGCATGATCGAACTGGCGAAGCAGGGAGTCGCGTCTGACCAGGACCGGGTACAGGCGGAGAGCAATCTGAAAGCGCAGACGGCAACGGTACAATCCCTGAAAGAGCAGGTGAGCGCGGCTGACGCCGACCTGAACGCAGCTGTGGCCAACACTCATCAGGCCCACGCGGCCGCCAGCACCGTGCAATCGACCCGCGGGCAGCTGGCCAACGCCGAAGCCCAGCTCAAGGAAGCGGAAGTCCGATTGGGCTACACCAAAATTTACGCGCCCCTGAGCGGCACCGTGTCAGTCCGCGCCGCCCGTGAAGGCGAAGTACTGACTGCAGGCCAACCCATTGTCACCCTGGTGGATTTGGGAGACACCTGGGTGCGCGCCGCGATCCCGGAAACGGAGTCGGACGACATCGGCCTGGGGGACACGTTACGCATTCGCCTGCCCGGTGGCACCGTCACCTCAGGCAAGGTGTTCTTCAAGGCTCCCGAGGCAGATTTCGCCACCCAGCGCGATGTAAGCCGGCGCAAGCGCGACATCCGGACCATTGTGCTCAAAGTCCGCCTCGACAATCCCAAAGGAGCGTATGTCCCTGGAATGACGGCGGAGGTGCTGGTGTCAACCGACCAGTTGAAAACATCAGCTTCCGGCACACCCGCGGAGAAACGCCCATGACTTCAGGAGACTTGTGATTTCAGATTGACGGCGAAATATGGTTGCTGACTTCAGACCGAATGGCGCATCCGGCGCACGCGAGCCCGCAAAAGACGGGCGCGCCAAGCCGGTCAATCCGGGCAATGCCATTGAAGTGGACCATATTGTCAAAAAGTATGGCGACTTCACTGCAGTCGATAACGTTTCCTTCAATGTGAAGGAGGAAGAAATCTTCGGCCTGCTCGGCCCCAATGGCGCGGGAAAGTCCACCCTGATCCGCATGATGACCACGCTCATCCCCATCACTGCCGGATCGGCCCGCGTTGCCGGATTTGATGTCAGTAAGGACCCCAATGGCGTGCGCTGCACCATCGGTGTAATCCCCCAGGCCATGACCAGCGACCTCGACCTCACCATCGAGGAAAATCTGAACATCTACGCCAAGCTATACGACGTGCCGGCACAGAAGCGAAAGGCTACCATCGACGAGCTGCTGGAAGTCGTGGACCTGACCAGGTGGCGCTCGGCACAAACCAAGACGCTCTCCGGCGGTATGCGGCGGCGGCTCGAGATTGCGCGCGGCCTGGTGCACAGTCCGCGAATATTTTTTCTCGATGAGCCCACCACCGGACTCGATCCCGTCTCCCGCGTGGCGGTGTGGGAGATGCTCACCAATATCAAGTCGCACCGCCAGCTCACCATCCTGATCACCACGCACTATATGGACGAGGCTGACCGCCTGTGCGATCGCATTGCCATCGTGGACCACGGCAAGCTGGTGGCGCTCGATACGCCCCCCGCACTGAAGGCTAGCGTGCCAGGCTCCAATGTGATCGAAGCGCAATTCGAAAACGCGCCCGCCGATTGGGAGCAGCGTCTGCATGCCCTGAACGGCGTCACCTCGGTGCAGCACGAAGGTGCAGGCATGTATCGCATCCTCACCGGCGACGGGTCGCGCACCACCACCGACCTGGTGGAAGCTGCCGTGCACGCCGGGGTATTGGTGAAATCCCTGTTGGTGCAGAACACCAGCCTGGACGATGTATTCGTCCACTACACGGGACGGCAATTGCGCGACGAACTGGTGAAAGCACACAGCTTTGTGATGCCGCCCAGACCAGGAATGCAGCCATGAACCGCATGTTGGCAATTGTCGAACGCGAAATGCGGAAATTTTTCCGCTCTCCAGCCCTGATGATGGTGTCGATGATCTTCCCGCTCGTTCAGCTCATCGTGCTGGGCAATGCCTTCGGCGGCAAAATTCGCGACGCCCGTCTGGGACTGGTCGATCAGGACGGCGGCACCCAGGCACTGAAGATCCGCGAGGCCTTTGATTCAGTCCGCGCCAATATGCGCACCTTCCTGCCGGTCTATTACACCGACCAGAAGAAGGCCATGGAGGATGTGCGCAACGGAAAAATCGAGGGCGCCGTCATCATTCCTCCCCAATATTCCCGACGGGTCTACGAACAGGACAGGCCGCAAATCGCGCTGGTGGTCGATAACAGCGACAATTTCATGAGCGCGGCGCTCGAGGACTCGCTTAGCCAAATTACCAACGCGCTGAACAACCCCGTGGTGGAGCCGCGTCTGCTGCAGAAAACCGTGCTGCAGATTGTGGAACTTTATCCCTACATCGAATACATGAAATTTCTTTTGCCGGGCTCGATCACGTTGGCCATATTCATGTCGGTCATGATCGGCGGCGGCATGCTCTACATTGACGACAAGGCCCGCGGCGTTCACGAAGGCTACCTCGTAACTCCTATTACCAAGGCCGAACTTGTCCTGGGACTCAACGCATCCAGCGTCGTGAAGGCGGTGATGGTGGGAGTGGTCATTACGGTGGTGGGCTGCCTGCTGGCCGGGGTGGGCACGCTGTTTAGCTTCTCTACCGCGCTGGGTTTGATTCTGATGATTGTTCTGACCGCGGCAGCCTTGAACACGATGATGTTTCTGCTTGTGGTCCGGGTCGAGGATCCCCTGGTGCCGCGTGCGATTTTTGGCATCCTGAACACGCTGCTGTTTTTCCCCAGCGGCGCGGTCTATCCCATTCAGGCATTTCCCTGGTGGCTGCGCGGCATCGCCAAAGTGGACCCGTTCACCTTTGCCGTGCACGGTTTCAAGACCCTGCTGCTGAAAGAAGCCGGTTTGTCTGCCATCGTGCCGGACATCATCTATCTCTCGCTCTTCGCGGTGGTTGCCCTGAGCATCGCCACCCCACTGTTCAAACGCACGTTGTAGAAGCTTGTCATCCTGAGCCGAGGATGGCTCTTCGCTTGGCGAGGAGCCATCTGCAGTCGAAGGACCCCTATCAGTGGCAGTCTGAGTTCCGTGCGGGGATCGGCCTGGCATGGCTGTCGGAACAAAAACCCTCTTCCCGGCCGACACCATTCCGCTGATAGAGGTCCTTCGACTCCGCAACTGCTTCGCTTTGCGAAGCAGTTTCTCCGCTCAGGATGACAAGCGGGAACTTTTACCTGGGTCCCGCAATCTATTATGCTTAGAGAGTCATGACTCTGCTCGATGCCAAGGTGTACGATCCGGCTCCCGCGCGCCGGCGCAGGATCAGGATCCTGGTCGCCGTCGTCGTCCTCATTGTGCTGGCGGCCGTGGTCTGGATGAATCGTTACTGGTCGGAAAAACGGGTGGTGGACAGTTTTTTTCACGCCCTGATGAATAAAGATTATGAAACCGCCTACGGAATCTATTTTGCCGATCCGCAATGGAAGCAGCATCCCGACAAATATCATAAATATGCATTGAACCAGTTCATTCAGGACTGGGGCGCCGGCGGACAGTGGGGAATCATCAACAGCTACAAAGTGAATGGCGCCAGCACCTGCGGCAGTGGCGCCAGCGGAGTGGTCGTGGATGTGATCGTCAACGACCGAGCCGAGCATGCTCAATTGTGGGTGGAGAAATCCGACAAAACTTTGAGCCCGCCGCCCTGCGAGCTCCTATTTCGTTAGCCTGGCTAGGCCCGCCCCCCCGAGAGATGTTCGAGAGTTTTCTGCAGCGATGCCTCATCGCCCACGTTGAGACTGCTTTTGGAGCGATCGATCTGGCGCATTAGTCCGGACAGGACCTTGCCCGGACCGGCTTCCACAAATGTCTGAACTCCCTTTGCGATCAGCAGGCGAACCGACTGGTCCCATTTCACGGCACCTGTGACCTGCCGAATCAGCGGATCGCGGGCACGATCACCGTCTTCGACCAGCGCTGCGTCCACGTTGCAGACTATCGGGACCCCGGGCCTCTTAAACCCCAGAGATTGCAAATCCGCAGCCAGCCTGTCCTGGGCCGGCGTCATTAGCGAACAGTGGAAGGGCGCGCTGACCGGCAACATGATGGCGCGCTTGGCACCGCGTTCGCTAGCGAGTTTAGTGGCGCGCTCAACGGCCGCAGCATGGCCGGAGATCACGATCTGCTCCGCGGAGTTGATGTTGGCGGGCTCGCACACCTCGCCCTCAGCGGCATCCGCGCACACAACTGAGACTTTCTCCAGGTCCATCCCCAGGATCGCAGCCATCGCGCCTATGCCCACCGGGACAGCCTCCTGCATATATTTCCCGCGGTTGCGCACGGTGCGCACGGCATCAGCAAAAGTCAGCGTGCCGGCGGCAACGTTGGCAGAGTATTCCCCCAGGCTGTGTCCGGCGACAAAGCTGGGGTTAACACCTTTCTCGCGCAGAACGCGCCAGGCTGCAACGGAAGCAGTCAGGATCGCGGGTTGAGTGATTTCCGTCAGCCGCAGGTTCTCTTCCGGACCTTCAAAACATAGTTGCGAGAGCTTGTACCCGAGAGCTTCATCAGCTTCGGCAAAAGTTTGGCGGGCGGCAGGATATTTTTCCGCCAACTCCTTACCCATCCCGACAGCTTGAGATCCCTGGCCGGGAAAGAGAAAGGCGATGGATTGCGCTGTAGTCATAAGTGTTTTGCTTTACCTAGGGGCGGGTGCCCTCACCCGCCCGGCCGAGCGAAGCTCGGCTGGCTTGCTTGGTAGTGTAAGCCGCCACACCTCAGGCGAGCTTCGCTCGCCCGCCCGGACGA
The DNA here is from genome assembly GCA_963758435.1 of Terriglobia bacterium. Lineage (GTDB taxonomy): Bacteria > Acidobacteriota > Terriglobia > Terriglobales > Acidobacteriaceae > JAIQFF01. The sequence goes on from CAVWVN010000008.1 coordinate 381,881, forward strand.
GGGCGTCCGGGCCTACGTGGGCCGTGGTGGCTACGTGCTAACCGGTACCGAGGGCCTTAGTCCGGCCACTTCTTTTGCAATCTTGTCGTTGATCTTACGTTCGGCGAATTCGGCGGCCACGCGCAGCGCATTCTTGATGGCATTCATATTCGACGACCCGTGCGTGATGAAGCACACCCCGCGCACCCCGAGCAGCGGTGCGCCGCCGTATTCGGTATGGTCCAGGCGCTTTTTGAAATCGGCGAAAGCGCTGCGCGACAGCAGATATCCCACCTGGCGGGTGATGGTGGCCTTCAAAGTTTCTTTCAGCGTGGCGCGCACCAGGTTGGCCACGCCTTCCGATGTTTTCAGCGCCACATTGCCGACAAAGCCATCCGCGACGATCACATCGACTTTGCCACTGTAGATGTCCCGCCCTTCCACGTTGCCGATGAAATTCAGCGGCAGCCGCTTCAGCAGCTGGAAGGTCTCCCGCGTCAGGTCGTTGCCCTTGCTCTCTTCCTCACCGATGGAAAGCAAACCTACGCGCGGACGCCGGGTGCCGAACATGCTGCGAAAGTAGATCTCTCCCATCACCGCAAACTGTTCCAGGTTCTCCGGCTTGCAGTCAACGTTAGCGCCGACGTCGAGCAGGATGGCGACGGTGCTCACCGCGGTGGGGAAAACCGCAGCCAGGGCGGGCCGGTCCACTCCCGGGATCCCTCCCAGCACCATTTTTGCAGTGGCCATCGCCGCTCCGGTGTTGCCCGCGGTCACAAAGCCGACGGCGCGGCCTTCGCGTACCAGTCTTACGCCTACATGAATGGAGGAATCGCGCTTGGAGCGGACAGCTTGCACCGCCTTGTCATCCATGGTGATGACTTCGCTGGCATGGACAACTTCAATGGGGAGACCCGCCGCGGCGGGATAGTCCACCAGTTCCGCCCGCAGGTCTTCTTCGTTGCCGACAAGCAGAACGTGAACGCCGTGGTGCCGGGCCGCCTGGATCGCACCTTCGATCTCAGGTTTCGGCGCCCGGTCCGAGCCCATCGCGTCCAAGGCTATGACGCTTGGCATGGAGGTTCAGGCTAGCTGGCTTCTTTGACGTCCAGAACTTCGCGGCCTTTGTAATAGCCGCACTTGGGGCAGGCGCGGTGCGGCATCTTGCGCTCGTGGCAGTTGGGGCACTCGGAGAGGGAGTGGCTCTTGAGTGCGTCATGAGCGCGACGAGTACTGGTGCGCTTCTGGGAGTGTCGCCGTTTCGGATTTGGCATTCGATTCCTCGGTTACTTTCTTCAATCTCAGTCAGTGGTCCAGCTTGCCGCGAATATCTTTCAGGGCCGACCAGCGCGGATCCTCCAGCGGCTCGGCGCAGGCGCATTGTTCCGCATTCAGGTTCTTGCCGCAGTGTGGACAAAGCCCCTTGCAGTCGTCGCGGCAGATCGCCTTGAGGGGAAGCGCCAGCAGGAGCTGTTCCTGCAAAACTTCCTCCAGCTCCAGTCCCTCACCTTGATAATAGCTGACCTCGGCCTCGGCGGTGGTGACAGAAAGCTCCTCCCGCCCCGCGTCCGCTCCCTGCGGGCGATACAAGAGATCGAACTTGTGCGCGACATCCTGTACAACCGGCTCAAGACAGCGGGCGCAAATTATCTCCACCCGGGTCTTCAGGCTCCCGGCAAGACGTATATCCTTTACTATCTTATGCTTGCCGTGCTGCTCCTCGACCAACTGGGCGCGCCCGGTGGTGCGCAGCGCTTCTACCTGCCGCAGGTCCTCGCCCAGGTCAAGCATGCCCGGGCGAACTTCCTCTTCGAAATCAATGGGATGCAACTCAAGCTCGTGGATTTCGAAGAACATCAGGCACCCCCCGCGCTGTTGCATCTTACCGCGAAGGCCCGCGGAAGCACGCTCTGAAGAGCAAAATTCTCCAGGAAAGTAACTTAAAGAATAAAGGCCATGAGAAAGGGTGTCAAGGAACGGGCGGTGCCGGAGTGTGGGTCGGACACTCCTGTCCGACGCCGTTGATTTTGATTTTGATCTCGATCTTCTGGCATTTGCGACGCCGCCGCACGAGCAGCACGCTCGCGCCCACACTCAGCGCATCCGGGTATCATGATTTGCCCGAAACTTTGAACCATCCATGACCGAGAGTCCCGCACCCACGCCCTGGCAGCACCGCCTGCAAAGTCAGTTCAAAGCCAACTGGAACTTGGCCTCGGGTCTCATGCTGCTGCTGGCGTTTTTGTTACGCCTCTGGAAGGCCTCCGGCACCTTCCTCAATCTCGACGAGGCCATGCATTTCCTGGCGGCCAACAAACCCTCGCTGGGCGAGGCCTACCAGACGAGCCTCACTCTGGCTCATCCTCCCCTGCTGATCTTGTTCTTGCACGTGTGGCGGAAGTTGGGGACATCGGAGCTATTTCTTCGCCTGCCGTCGGTGATCGCGGGCACGATCTTCTGCTGGATATTTTTCCGTTGGCTGGCCCGTCTTCTGGGGCCCGCTGTGGGCTGGGTGGGTTTCATCTTCGTGGGCCTGCTGCCGGTGTTCGTCGAACTGTCTGCTGAAGTCCGCCAGTACCCGCTACTGCTGTGCTTCATGATGGCCGCGGCATATCTGCTGGAACTTTCCCTGGACGAGAATTCCGCGGGAAAGATGGTGGCCTTCTTCATCTTTCTCTACCTCGCCATGCTCACTCACTTTTCCGCGATCCTGTTTGCCGGTGCGGTGGGGGTATATTCGTTGTGGCGACTGGTCAGCGCTCATCCCCCGCGGCGCATCGTCGCCCTCTGGACCGCCGGACAGGCGGGCGCGCTCGGGCTCTTAGTTTTTCTTTGGTTCGCCCAGATTTCAAAGCTGAAGACAGGCGCATCAGCGCAGCACATGCAGGCGTTACTTGCCAACTCCTACTTCCATTGGGGCAAAGATCACCTGCTCGGGTTCGTCTTCGCCCGAACCTTCGGAGTTCTGCAATACACCTTTGGACAACTCGCGGTCGGAGATATCGCAGGCGTTCTATTTATTGCAGGAGCTGTTCTTCTATTGATTAGCAAAAACGGAGTTGGAGGCAAGGGGGCGTCCAAGAGCCAGTTCGGTTTGTTTCTTCTGCTACCGTTCGCGATCAATGCCGCAGCCGCGATTGCCGGCCTTTACCCCTACGGCGGAACCCGGCACTCAGCCTTCCTGATACCGTTTGCCGTCGCGGGTGTCAGCCTTGTGATAGCGACGTTGATGGGCCGGCGATTGCTCCTCGCCGTCGGCATAGCCGTTCTGATCGTTGCCACTTGCCAGGTGTTTGGCACACCCCATCGTCCCTACATGCGCCGCGAAGACCAGCGCCGCAGCAACATGTTTCAGGCCATGGATGCGATCCACCAAAAAGTTCCTCCCGGCGATGTGATCTTCGTCGATTTCCAGACCAGTTTTTTGCTCAGGTTCTACCTCTGCCCCGAAATCAGCTTCACCGGCCTGCCGCCTGCCGCCTTCAGGGACTTTCCCTGCGGCGGCCATCGTGTAATATCCCTGGGCCCGGAAACCAACGTCTTGACGGCGAACTTGTTTCCGCGCCGCTGGGATGAAATGGTGCGCACTTACGGCTTAAAGCCCGGTCAAACGATCTGGATATTCCAGGCGGGATGGGATATCGGCCTGGCGCGGGACCTACAGCAAAGAGTCCCGGAATTCCGCGATTTGAAAGCGGAATCGTTCGGCCGCAATATCTCGTTGTTCACACTATCTGTTCAGCAGGAATCCACGACTAGGCCATAATGCTCTGCTTGCATGCATCCGAACCTTTCGCGGTCCGCACTCTTCTGGAGGTGCCATAGTGCGTCCACTTTCTCGACGGAATTTCATGCAAGGTATGAGCAGCCTTCTGGCCCTGCCACTCTTGCGAACCGAAGATCCGGAAACCGTTTTGTATAACGGGAACATCTGGACCCTGGATGAATCCCAGCCGCGAGCCCAGGCTGTGGCCATAAGCGGCGGTCGCTTTGCAGCGGTGGGATCAAACGCCGAAGTCCTGCCTTTGGCCGGAACGCGCACGCGAAGGATCGATCTTGCCTTCAAGAGCGTACTTCCAGGATTCAACGACGCTCACGCCCATCCGGTTGCGTCAGGCGTCGAACATCTGCACAAAGTAGCCTGCGACAAGGACTCCATCGAACAAATACAACTTGCATTACATGAGCGCGCGCAGCGGACGCCGCCGGGACAGTGGGTCCTCGGGTTTCTGTACGACGACGGGAAAACTCCTCGCCCGCTCAATCGCCATGATCTCGATCAGGCCGGGCCCGACCGGCCGGTGCTGGTTCAGCACCGAGGCGGCCACACCGTCTTCGTGAACTCGCTGGCGCTGCAGTTAGCGCAGGTCAACGACCTGACGCCCGACCCGGCTGGCGGCCGCTTCGAGCACGATGCCGAAGGTCATCTCACCGGTTTCGTCGGCGATGCCGCGGCCAACGTTTTTCGTCAACTGATTCCGGATAAAAATACGCGCGAAGATTATCGCCAGGGCGCGGCCTTAATCTCCAAACTCTTTACCAGCAAGGGCGTCACCTCGGCGTGCGACGCTGATGCTACTCCTCAAGACGTGCAGGGCTATCAGGATGCGCGCGACGCGGGTGAACTGAAGATGCGTGTCTACTGTCACATCTCCGCCGCTTCGCTCAACCATTTTATGGACGCGGGCATTCACACTGGTTTCGGCGACGAATGGGTACGCATCGGAGGCGTAAAGCAGTACGCGGACGGCTCGATCTCGGAACGAACAGCTTGGCTCTCGCAACCCTACATCGGGATCCCAAATAACTATGTCGGATTGCAGCTTGCCAGCCGGGAGCAGCTCTACGAAACCGGGCGCAAGGCGCACGCGGCGGGTTGGCAACTCGCGACTCACGCCAACGGCGACCTGGCGATCGACCGCATTCTCGGAGTCTACGAGCAGATCCAAAAGGAGTTGCCTAAAAAGGATCCCCGCTTCCGCATCGAGCATTGCACCCTGCTCACTGACCCCCTGATCCAGCGCATGCGAGCGCTGCAGGTGATTCCCGCGCCGTTTTCCTGTTACATCTATTTTCATGGTGACGTGATGCACTTTTACGGTCAGGAGCGCACTCAACACATGTTCCCCATGCGCAGTTTCCTTGACGCCGGACTGCGCCCTACGGATGCGTCCGATTACACCGCCAGCCCGTCGGACCCCATGATGTGGCTGCAGTCGCAACTCACCCGCACCGACATGAAAGGCAACATCTGGGGTGCGAACCAAAAGATTACTCTGCAGGCAGCGATACGCTGCGGCACAGTCAATGGTGCGTACGCGGCTTTTGAGGACAACGTGAAGGGCTCCATTCAGCCGGGGCAACTGGCGGACCTGGTGGTGCTTGATCAGGATCCCTTCAAGGTCGATCCCTCAGAGTTGTTGAAGATTCACGTGGAGCGAACCATGGTGGGCGGAAGCTGGAAATATGAGTCTTGATCGAGCCAGGAGCCCTGGCATTGGCAACTCAATACCGACCGGCTTTCACCGGACACGCTGCTGCCCATTCTGGCATGAAATCCCAAATGCGCCCGCGGCCTACCAGATGGTCTTCAGTAGAGGAGACTTGCGGATATTTTCGTTGCGGGTGACCAGCGCCAGGCCTTCCGCGCGCGCCGTGGCGCCGATCAGGCGGTCGACCGGGTCTCTGGGATAGTCGTGGGGAAATTGAGTAGCCAGGGAGGCAATTTCAGAAGTGATGGGTCTAATGGTGACCCCTGATCGATCCAGAAGATTTTGCACCGTGTTCTCAACCGTCCGAAGGGACTGCAGAGTCCCGCGCGCGAACAGCGATGCCAACTCCCAAATCGTCACATCCGCAATCGACAAACCGTCACTGACCCTGGCCCTACGGATGGCAGACGCGGCCGGCCTTGACAGTTTCTCTGGCTGGGTGACGAGCCAGACCAGTACGTGAGTGTCCAGAAGGATCAACGCAAGGCGTCCCAGTCTTCCAGGGGCGTGACCGGCGACTCAATGTCGCCCATGATCTTTATTTCGTTCCTCAAACAGCCGAAGATGTCCTCGGGTTGACGATCTGCTGGCACCAGTTTGGCCACGGGTCGACCCTTCTTGGTAATGAGGACGGGCTCGCGAGTGCTGCGCACTTCATCCATCAGCCGCAGGCACAGGGCTTTGAATTGTCCTGCAGGAATCGTCTTCATGACTTCTCCAAATGACCATGGTCATTATAACATGACCATCACTAGGGGACCGGGTATTCGAACCCGGGCGGCTGCTACACTACTTTCCATGCTTCCCGGACACGCCACTGCCGCCGGCACCGCCCGCTACCGCGACCGCTTCTCCAACCTGCGCGATGCCGGCCACTTCCGCCAGGCCGGGCACGTGCCCGGAGTGAGCCAGCTTTGGCTGTCGTCCATCGGGCTGGGAACTTATCTCGGCGAGCCCAGCGAGGCCGCCGATCAAGCCTACATCGCAGCGATCGAGTCCGGACTCCGCTCCGGAATCAACGTGCTTGACACCGCCATCAACTATCGACATCAGCGCTCGGAACGCAATATCGGCGCGGCTGTCAAGCACTTGATCGATGACGGAGCCTTGCACCGTGATGAAGTTCTAGTCTGCACCAAGGCCGGCTATCTATCGTTCGACGGCGATCCGCCCTCGGACCCGCGCGCCTACTTCCATCGCGAGTACGTTGAGACCAGCGTCCTCGATCCCAAGGAGTTGGCGGGCGGGATGCACTGCATGTCGCCGGCATATCTTGAAAATCAGATTGAGCGCTCGCGTCGTAACCTGGGCCTGGAAACCATCGACCTGTTCTACATCCACAATCCGGAGTCGCAGTTGCCGGATGTGACGCGCGAAGTTTTTCGCCAGCGTCTGAAAGACGCCTTTGCTGCCCTCGAAAAGCAGGTAAAGACAGGTCGGCTTCAGTACTACGGGGTTGCGACCTGGAGCGCCTTCCGCGTGGCCGACAGCTCGCGCGACTACATGGACCTGTTTGACCTGGCGAAAATCGCGCATGAAGTTGCAGGCGAGCATCACCGCTTCCGTTTCATCCAGCTTCCCTTCAATCTGGCCATGCCGGAAGCCTACGGACTAATCAACCAGCGCACTGGCAAAGAGAAAATGTCGTTGCTTTCGGCGGCGACCCGCCTCGGGATCGCGGTGATGGGCAGCGCCACGTTGTATCAGGCCAGGCTCACGCAAGGGTTGCCCGATGTCGTGAGCGGTGTTCTGGGAATGAAGACCGATGCAGACAACGCCATTCAGTTCTCGCGCTCCGCCCCGGGCCTCACAACTTCTCTAATCGGGATGGGACGCCAAGAGCACGTGGCGGTGAATCTGAGGCCCGCCTTGACCAACCCAACTCCGCCCCAGGAGTGGAAAAGACTGTTCACCCGGACAATAGAGTAGTCGTTCGCCGAGGTCTGAAGTCCGAGGTCCGACGTCCGCTACTTCAGTCCCTGCAGTTTCTGGGTGGCTAATTGCGCCACTTCGGTGGCGGGATTTTCCTTCTGGATCTGCTCGTAAACGCGTTTGGCTTCCGCCGGCTGTTGGGTGGACGCGTAGGTTTCCGCCAGTTCCATCTGCGCGGTCGTTTTGCCCACGCTGCGTGTCGGCTTCGCCATCAACTGGTTGTAAAGGTCAATCGCATCCTTGGGGCGGTTGGTGTCGCGATAGACCGCGGCCAGGGCCAGTTTGGCCAACGCCGCCAGGTCTTCATTGCGGGTCGAGGACACACTCTTTAAATCTCGCTCCGCGGCTGCATTGTCCCCTAACTGGGAAGACGTGAGGCCGAGGAAATAGCGGGCGAATTCGGCCGTGCGGGTGTGGGGATACTGATCCACGATTGCCTGGAACTGTTTGCGGGCCTCGGTGGTGCGTTCCTTGGCTGAAGTGAAACTCGGGAAATCAGGTTCGGCGGGAGTCCCGGCCGGGCGCAATTGGGTGTCCAGCGTACGCACCGCCTGGTTCAACAGGATGCTGGCTTTCTGGTCCTGCTGGTTCAGGTAGTACCAGCCCCCAAAACCTGTCCCCAGTACAACGGCCAGAATCAGGCCTCCGACGATGAGCTTTGATTTGTGTTCCTCGGACCAATGGACGGTCGCTTCGGCAGCCCCCATGGTGGCCCGGCTGAATCTGTCTTCTTTAAGTCGATGACGAGTTTCTGCTCGCACGAACGTCCCCTCGGATCAGATTAGCGCTGTGGATTGACCGTCATTGAGTCTAACACGATGGTGAAAGTCTCAGCCGTGCACGCAAACCAGTGTGGGGCGGACACTCCTGTCCGTCGCCTTTGACTCTGATCTTGATCTTGGTTATGTGATTTTTTTCTTACCTGACCGGGCTGCAAACACCAGGGTCAACGTCAAAGGCGGCGGACAGGAGTGTCCGCCCCACGCTGGCTTGAGAACTAACGCGAGCTCTCTTCCAGGATTCCCTGTTCCAACTTTTCCTGACACTCGATGCAGTGCCGCGTCCAGGGAACAGCCTCCAGCCGTTTGACATTGATCTCCTTGCCGCAGGCGATGCACTCACCAAACTCGCCTTCGCGCAGGCGTTCCAGCGCTCCATCTACCATCTGCAGCAGCTGGCGGTCGTTGTTGCTCTGGTGAAAGAGAAACTCTTTGGTGTACGAACTGGCAGCCCGGTCGGCAATGTCCTGGGCCGAGTCTTCGTCCACCGTGCGGCCATCCTGCTCGGTGCGCGTAACCATGCGGCGCAGCTCTACCTGCCGCGTTTCCAACCTCTTCTTGAAGTAATCCAGCTTCTTTTTATCCATGGATAATAACTTCGCGGCCCGTAGGCCGCGTCCTTAATGCGTTCGGCTATGAGTCAAACGCAAATGATATGCGCTTAAATTGAGATGCGTCAACTGCCCCTGGAGTCTAATCCCGGGCTGGAACGTTTTTGGGCGGGGAGGCTCCGCGCTTGATGGCTCGTTCCAGGGTCTGGTCCAATGCGGCCCGGGCCCGCTCGTATTCCGCCTGAGAAATGCTGCCCTGCTTGTGCTCCACTTCCAATTGGAACAGCTCTTCTTTCAGCGCTTCCAGCAGCAGCCCCGGACGACCTGAGGCCGGCTGCCGGGCCGGAAGACTATCAGGCACGTCTCTATCAGATGCACCAAGACCGGAGACGGTCGCAAGCGATGGCTCCGCTGAACGCGAGCGGTTTGTTATGTAAACGGCGCCCGCCGCCAGCACTACGGCAAAGCCTGCAAGAATATACCAGCGATATTTCTCCAGAGGATCGGGAGCGTCGATGGGCGGCCCCAGACCGCCTCCGGGCCGGGAATCTCGGCCCGCAGTAGCCCCGTTATCGCCTGCAGGTGCGTTTCCACCGTTGTCGTCGCCTTCGCTCAAAGTCCCCGTGCCTGAAATCTTGAATGCCAGCGGCTGTCCCAGTTCGGTGTTCGAAGCCACCTGCACCACGGTGCTCGGCTCCTTTGGATTTGCCCGGGACTCGAAACCACTGCCTGGTCCCGCTGAAAACTGCATGGTTTTGGGCAGCATCACCACAAAGTGTTGGGCCGGATAGAGGGCCTTGGGATCGATGCTCAGTTCACCGCTGTAAGGCAGTTCGAAGCCGACCTGAAACAGGGTTTGGCCCGGACGCAACGGGAAGATGAATGCGTAACGATTCTTTTCCTTCTGGGGAACCGGGTCCGTCTTGATCGGCTGCCCTCCTGCGGTTTCAGCGGAGGACTCCAGGATGCGTGCGCCTTCAGGAAGATAGAACTCGAAGTTCTGGTCGTTCATCTGGGTGCGCGGCGGAGTGGACGTGTTGTTCACCGCGAACAGCCGCGTGCCCTGCAGATCATTCCCCTGCGCCTGAAAACGCAGGACGTCGGCGGTCACGCTGATGTCGCCAAGCTTTTTGGCTACGTCGAAAACCTGCACTTCGACCGAACTCGTCCCCGGAGGCGCCATACTGTGGTAGGTCACGCCCTGGTGGACGGCGCGAATCAGGTGCGGGCCCGCGTCCGGAACCTTGAAGCTGAAGTGGCCGCTGGCATCAGCCTTGGTGCGGGCGGCTTCCTCCATCCCCTGGCCGAGTTTGATGAGAATGACGTCATCACCCGCGGCGGGCTTTCCCGTGGTTCCGTTCTTGAGCGTGCCGCTTAAGGTTTGCGCCCCAGCGACGGAGGAAAGCAGGATTGCCAGCGTAGCCGCAACAACCTTGGGGGAGAGCTTCAAATTCTGGTTTCCTTTCGGCTGGGAAGTGGGCGGGTCGCGGCCGGTTCGAGCCGTGCCATTTCCGCCAGAATGCCGGCGGCCTCATCCTCGAGCGAAGCCTTTATCGACTGGAAGTCCTGATCGGGAAGCTTGCCCGCCTGATGCTCGAAATTCAGATCGCGCAGGTTCTCGTACACTACATCCTTGCGTTCCTGCAAATATGCGAACCGGGTCTTGTCCGGACCCATGTGTAGCTTTCCCGGAAGATAGAAGACGTAGAAGAGAACGCAAAGGGTGACCATGGCGCAGGTAAGAGTTGCGACGGTCATAGTTCAGTGTCCTTCCTGGCCTGGTTGCGAAAGCGTTCAAGCTCTATACCGCTGACTGGCATGACACCACCGGGAGCGGCTAACGCGGGCCGTTTCTTCCACGCCAGCACGATGAATATCGTGGTCAGCAACCCCAGAGCAAGCGCCAGAAACGGCATGATCCATGCTACCCGGTTGAAGCCGGTCGCGGTCGGCGCGGCCAGTACCGTGGGACCGTATTTTTGTACGAAGTCCTGCAGCGTCAAATCGTCATTTTCTCCTCGATCGAGGCCCGCCATCAGCTCGCCGCGCATGCGGTCAGAATAAATGCAGCCCACGTGGTTGCATTCGAGCAGAATCTGGCTGCAGCCACACACGCACATCAGCCGGTGACCCAGGCTGTTGAAGCGTGCCCCTTCATCACTGGCGCCGAGGAAGGCGTACACGGTCAGGCATAGCAGCACCCCGTGCAGGCCGCGCCGGAATATCGGGTTCGCTTTCGTCATGGGGTCCGCCCTGCGGGAGGGCGCCGGAGCGCTTCTCTGACCACAAAAACTGCCCCGCATCAGTCTCCAGCTCCCTGCGGAGCCGTCTGGATCCGGGCCGGAATGGGGACCCGGACCGGCGCAGCGTTCGGAATCAGGCCCAGTACGGTTCCGCCAATCATGATCAGCACGCCCACCCAGATCCACATCACCAGCGGATTCAAGTGGGCCTTGATGATGGGACGGCCCGTCTGCTCATTCAGCCCTTCGTAAGTCAGGTAAAGATCTTCTTTATAGTTGGAGCGAATTCTGGGCAGGGTCTGCGGCTGCTGGCTGGCTTTGTAAAAGCGCCGCTCGGGATACATAGTCTCGATCTTGCGGTCGCCCTTGAAGACGTTGATGATGGCCCACTCGTTGCTGTAATTGGGATTGTCATCCTGGGTATAGGACTCGCAGACCAGGGTGTAGGGGCCGATGGTCATCTTGTCGCCAAAGCCCATTTCTTTCTCTTTGTCCTGGTTGAAAGGAGTGCCCAGAATGCCGATGATCACCACAGCCACACCGAAGTGCACGATGTAGCCGCCGTAGCGGCGCGTGTTGCGATGGAACAGGTGCACCATGGAGGCCAGCAGGTTTTGTCCGGTGTGGCGTGCGATTACCCGCCCGCCGCGAATAAACTCCGACGCGACGGTCAGTATCACCAGGGCAGAGAGCATGGCGGCCATCAGCGCGTAGAAATACGCGATGTCCGTCCAGGGGCGGACACCCAAGATGATCATCACCACGCCGACAGAGACGGCGCCCAACGCCGGCCACATAAAGTTGCGCTTCAGACTCTCGAAGGAAGTCTTGCGCCAGGCCAGCAGCGGACCTACTGCGGTCAGCAACAGCAACAGTAGAGTAACCGGAATGGCCACCTTGTTGTAAAAGGGCGGACCCACCGTGACTTTGTTGCCCTGTACGTATTCTGAGATCAAGGGGAACCACGTTCCCCAAAGCACCGTGAAACAAGCCAGCAGCAGCAGCAGATTATTGAACAGGAAACTCGACTCGCGCGAAATCAGGGATTCCAGTTTGTGCTCGCTGCGCAGGTGCGACTTGTTCTTGAAAAAGAAGTAGGTAAAAGTGACGAACGTGATCAGCAGAAACCACTTGAACCACCCGCCGATCGAAGACTGGGCGAACGCATGCACCGAACTGATGATCCCGCTGCGGGTGAGGAATGTTCCCAGAATCGCCAGCCAGAAGGTGGCAAAGATCAGCCACATGTTCCACATCTTCAGCATGCCGCGTTTTTCCTGCATCATCACCGAATGCAGGAACGCGGTGCCGGTCAGCCACGGCATCAGCGAGGCATTCTCCACCGGGTCCCATCCCCAATAGCCGCCCCAGCCCAGGACCGAGTACGCCCAGTGCGCTCCGAGAAATACCCCGCAGGTCAGAAAGGCCCAGGTCACCATGGTCCAGCGGCGCGTGATGCGGATCCACTTTTCGCCGGGATAGCGCATGATGAGTGCGCCCAGGGCAAAGGCAAAGGGCACGGTGAAGCCCACGTATCCCAGGTACAGCATGGGCGGATGAATCACCATCTCGGGATATTGCAGCAGAGGATTCAGTCCAGCGCCGTCAGCGGGCAATTCGCCCTGCAGGAGGGCGAAGGGATGGGCCGCGAAATTCAGCAGCAGCAGAAAGAAGATCTGCACCGCGGCAATAATGGCGGAGGCATAGGCAAAGAGCCGGGCATCAGTCTTGTGCCGCAGCCGCAAGACGAATCCGTAAGCGGCCAGCAACAGCGACCAGAACAGCAGTGAGCCTTCCTGTCCCGACCACAGCGTGGCGAACTTGTAGGGTGCCGGCAGATCACGATTGCTGTGATGATAAATGTAGGCGATCGAGAAATTATCCTGAAAGGCGCATATCACTAGGACGAGGGCCGCGAGAAAAACAACCGCAAACGTGGCGATGCCGGCTCGGCGCGCGGTTTCTCCCAACCGTTCCGACCCCGGGCCCGGACGGGCCAAAGCCAAGACTCCCGCAAGGAACGAGTAAGCACTCAGTGCCAGCGCGAGCAAAAGCGCAAAACTGCCAATTTGTGACATGGGGTGGCCCGGATTGGTATTTTTTCAGAAACGCCGGGCTGAAGCAACTGCGATCGCCCGAAAGGATGCACCAGAAGGACAGGGTAACGCGCTTTCACGCTGCCCTGCCAATTCTTCGCCCTTTCAAACTACACGGGAAATCCCCAGCCGTACATCTCAAAGCGATGCCGGCCGAAGCTCCTGACCGGTCCCAGGAATTAAGCGCTGTGCTGGCGGTCGTGACGGCTCAGAATTTCCTGCTCCGCTACGAGCCAGTCTTCATCCTCATGACCTGGCATGTATCCCCGCTCTTCGTACAGTTGGTATGCACGAATACGGATTTCCTCGTCCAGATTCGCGGCGAACGAATCCTTCTTTACCTCAACCAGTTTCGGCGCAGGCATGGTTGCAACCTGCTTACGACTTGTGCTGCCATTCCCAACGGTCTTTGCGCGAGCCATAACGGCACTCCTTGTATGTAGGCCAAGGTTCAGGTTCTAGAGCCCTACCACGAACCGAATTTATGAATGAGCCACACGGGCGTTGGACTTGCACCTAGTGGCCGATAAATTGTTGCGAATTCGTATTCCAATCATAAACCGAATAGCTGTGAATGAGGGAGAGAAGAATCAAGAAAATATCTGTTTGCGCAAAACAATTTTGGTAATCGTTTACATCGAAGCCTTAGTAAAAATCATGCGAACTGGTCTCCGCCCGGGTAATCGACAGCGGCATTACCCGCTGCGCCTTCACCGAGATAACGTTATCCTGATTTTGCAGGGTCCCTTCCACCATTAGAAACTGCTCCGATGTCAGCAGCAGGCGGTTTTTCTGAAACAGGTCGGGCATGATGATGGCATTGGCGACCCCGGTTTCATCCTCCAGACTGAGAAAGACGAAACCCTTGGCGGTTCCGGGACGCTGCCGTGCGATGACGCATCCCCCAATACGTAGATATTTGCCATTGGGAATGCCGGCTAGGTCGCTGGCTTTGCGAACTCGCATGGTGTTCATGCGCTCGCGATGATAGGCCATGGGGTGCGGACCCACAGTCATGCCGGTGCCGCGGAAGTCAGCCACCAACCGCTCCTCGGGATTCATAGGACGCAGCGGAGATTTGGCATCGGGCTCGGGAAGCTCGTCCAACAGCGGCCCGGAGTGACGGACCGAGCGCTCGATCTGCCAGAGGGCATCTCTTCGGTGCAGTTTCCCGTTTCTCGTTTCTGGTTTCCGACCGGGAACTGAGAACCGGAAACTGGAAACTGAATTTAAAGCCCCGATTTCCGCCAGCGTATTGAGCTCATCCTTGCGCAATTCAGGTACGCACTGGATGAGATCGTGAATAGAAGCGAATGGCGCAAGGTTGCGCTGTCGAACCAGCGCCTGGGCAGCTTCTTCACGCAATCCGCGAACGTATCTAAGGCCAAGGCGTAGCGCCGGCGTCCCGCCAGCTGTCCGGTGGGCGTCCCGCCCACCGTCCGTCGAGGCCAGACTCTTTCGCCGCTCCGCGGCTCTGTTCTCCTCCATCCCTGTCCCACGGCTCACGCCGTGGGCTACATTCTCTCGCCGCTCCGCGGCTGGAGCGTCGGTATCTTCCTGGCCAACGACCAACGACGAACGGCCAACGACCGTGCTGACGACTGACGACTGACGACCGACGACTGCTCCGACGACTGTACACTCCCACTCCGACTTCATCACATCGATAGGAAATATTTTCAACCCGTGACGCTGCGCGTCTTTCACAATCGTGGCGGGACGGTAAAAACCCATGGGCTGGTTGTTAAGCAGGGCGGCGGTGAAAGCAGCCAGGTAGTGACACTTCAGATAAGCGCTGGCGTAAGCAATCAGCGCGAAGCTGGCGGCATGGGACTCGGGAAATCCATACAGCGCGAAAGAAGTAATTGAAAGTACGATCTGCTCCTGCGCTTCGCGCGAAATTCCATTGCGCTCCATGCCGGCACGAAGCTTGGCCTCGATTTCCCGCATGCGGGTTTCCGAGCGCTTGAAACCCATAGCGCGGCGCAACTCTTCCGCTTCGCCGCCGCTGAATCCCGCAACCACCATGGCCATGCGCAGCAACTGTTCCTGAAAAAGCGGGACGCCCAAAGTGCGCGCCAGGACCGGTTCGAGCGATGGATGCGGATAAGTAATCTGTTCGCGTCCCATGCGACGCTGCAAAAATGGATTTACCATCCGCCCCACAATCGGCCCGGGGCGAATGATGGCCACCTGCACCACGATGTCGTAGAAACGTTTTGGTCTCAGGCGCGGCAGGCACGACATCTGGGCACGGCTTTCCACCTGGAACATGCCGATGGTATCGGCCTTTTGCAGCGTGGCGTAAACCGCGGGATCATCCGCCGGCAGGTGAGCGAGATCCACTTCTTCTCCATAATGATCGCGGATGAGGGTGATGGAATCTTCCAGCGCGGCCATCATGCCCAGGCCCAGCAGGTCCACCTTGATGATGCCCAGGTCGGCGCAATCTTCCTTGTCCCATTGCACCACCACGCGGCCCGGCATGGACGCAGGTTCCAGCGGCACCACGGAATCGAGCTGCCCCTGGCAGATCACCATGCCGCCGGAATGCTGGCCCAGATGGCGCGGTAAATCCTGTACCGCCTCGCATAGCTCAAAATATTTGCGCAGGCGGGGATGGTTCAGGTCCAGGCCGGCGTCGTGGAAGCGATGGTCAAGCGCATCATGAGCATCGCGATACTCCCAGGTGGAGACCGCGGTCGAAACTTTGTCCAGAGTTTCGGGATCGAAGCCCAGGGCTTTGCCCATTTCGCGGGACGCCATGCGATTGCGATAAGTGATGACGTTCGCGGTCATAGCCGCGCCGCGCTCACCATAACGTTTGTACAAATATTGAATGACGCGCTCGCGCTGGTCGCCACTAGGCAGATCGAGATCGATGTCGGGCCACTCGCCGCGTTCTTCCGAAAGAAAGCGCTCGAAAAGCAATTCCATGCTGATGGGATCGACCGCCGTGATGCCCAGCGAATAACAGACCGCACTGTTGGCGGCCGAGCCGCGTCCCTGGACCAGAATATTTTCTTCGCGGCAAAATCGGACCAGGTCCCACACAATCAGAAAATAGCCGGGGAGCTTGAGTTTTTCGATCAGCGTCAGTTCGCGCTCAATCTGGCGCCGGGCACGGCTTTTGAGGTCCGCATCTCTCCGCCCATAACGCTGCTGAAAACCTTCCCGGGTACGCTCCCGCAGAAACGACATCATGGTCTCGCCGTCCGGTACGGGATATCTGGGGAATTCATATCCCAAAGCTTCCAGCGTGAACTCAAGCCGCGATGACAGCTCCACGGTATTGGCCAGGGCCACGGGCAGGTCGGCGAAAAGCTGCTGCATCTGCTGCGGCGATTTCACATGCCGCTCGGAGTTGTGCGCCAGCAAACGCCCGGCGGTGGCCAGCGTGCAATGGTGGCGAATGGCGGTGAACACATCGCAAAGTTCACGCTCCCGCGGCGTCGCATAACAGACTCCATTGCTGGCCAGCAGAGGAAGCTTTAGCGAGCGGGCGATTTCAACCGCGGCACGGTTGCGCGCTTCCTGCTGGCGATGAAAATGGCGCTGCAGTTCCACATAAACGTTGCCCCGGCCAAAGATTCCGGTCAGACAGTCTATGGCACGCCGCGCTTCTTCCATGCCGCCACGAGCCAGCGGCCCATCATCGCCACCGGTAAGACAGATCAATCCGCCAGCATGTTCCTCGAGTTCTTCTTTGCGGACCGCGCCCTCACCCTTCTGCACCCGCAGCTTCATTTTTGTGATCAGGCGGCAGAGGTTCTGGTAGCCGGCGCGGGAAGAGACCAGGAGGGGAAGGCGGAATTCACCACGGAGACACGGAGATACGGAGGAATTCAAGGAAGAAGACCTCGCTTTGATTACGTCTAAATCTGCCTCCTGTTTTTTGTTTTTTGCAATTTTTTTCTCGGTGTCTCTGTGACTCTGTGGTGAAAGCTCAGATGTCAACTCCGCCCCCAGATGCGCCTTGATCCCCGCCTTCTTTGCCGCCATGTAAAAACGGGGTGCGCCATAGACGCCGTCGCGGTCAAGCAGAGCCATGGCCGGCATCTGCAGGCGGTGGCATTCGGCGACCAGGTCCTCGGGCAGAGAGGCGCCTTCGAGAAAACTGAAAGCCGAGCGGGAATGGAGTTCAATGAACATCGTCCCTGGCTGGAAGGAGGAATATTCGCTATTTGTTCGCCCTATAGTCTGATGGGGCAAGGCAGGTTGTCAAGGACAGCCAAACTAAGAACTGAGATCTAAGAAACTGACTACTGGTCTTAGTCTTCAATCAGGAACACTGGTCCCTGGAAGCAGCAAACCGCGTTGGATCGAGGTGGGAAGCCCGAGGTCGTCGCGCCCTCGGTGCGGCGGGCGAGACGCCCGCCGCCACAGCCGCCGGGGGACGGCGGCGCTACCAGAATCTACTTACGCAGGGACTTTAGTGCGCTTGCTGGTTTGCTTGATCGTGACCGGATCGAGGAAGGTCATCATAGCTCTTAGTTCCTCTCCCACTTTTTCGATCTGCTGTTGCTGTTCTTTCTCACGGGTCCCTTCGAACCATTCGCGACCGGTCTGGTTCTCCTTGATCCATTTATTGGCGAAGGTCCCGTCTTTGATCTCGCGCAGTAACTGCCGCATGGTTTCACGGGTTTGCTCGGTGACGATGCGCGGCCCGGCGGTGTAGTCACCGTATTCGGCGGTGTCGCTGACCGAGTAGCGCATGTAATTAAGGCCGCCGCGGTAGATAAGGTCCACGATGAGCTTGAGTTCATGCAGGCATTCGAAATAGGCAATCTCGGGCTGGTAGCCGGCCGCGACCAGGGTCTCGAATCCCGCTTTCAGCAGAGCGCTCACTCCTCCGCACAACACGGTCTGTTCCCCAAAGAGGTCGGTTTCGGTTTCCTCGGCAAAGGTGGTTTCGATCACGCCGGCGCGAGTCGCCCCGATGGCCTTGCCGTAGGAGAGCGCCAACTGCTTGGCCTTTCCCGTGGCGTCCTGATGGATGGCCAGCAGCGCCGGTGTGCCGCCGCCTTCCACAAACACTTCGCGCACCCGATGTCCGGGCGCCTTGGGGGCGATCATCGAAACATCTACGTTGGCCGGAGGCGTAATGGTCCCGAAGCGGATGTTGAAGCCGTGGGCAAACATCAGCGTCTTTCCGGCGGTCAGATTGGGCGCGATTTCTTTTTTATAAACTTCAGACGCAACCGTATCCGGCACCAGCACCATGATCACATCGGCCCAGGCCGACACTTCGGCAGGAGTGCCCACGGTCAGGCCACTGGCTTTGGCTTTGGCCCGCGATTCGCTGCTGGCGGGCAATCCCACCCGGACGTCGACGCCGCTGTCCTTCAGGCTGAGGGCATGGGCATGCCCCTGGGATCCGTAGCCGATGATGGCGACTTTCTTCGCCCGGATCAATGAAACATCGGCGTCTTTCTCGTGATACATCTTAGCCATGGCTGTTCCTTTCGATAGATAACAGAGCAGATTTGTATGGAACTCATTGCAGCAAGCTTAGCCAAGCCGCGCTTGTCTAGACCGAATACGACACGCCTTCATCGGCAGCTACTTCGGGTGTTTTGGTCTGGGCGGGGTTGACCGTGGTTGACGTCGTGCCCCGTCGCATGGCGACGATACCGGTGCGGACCATTTCTACCACCCCATAAGGGCGCAGCACTTCCAGCAGGCCGTCAATCTTGTCTTCGCCACCGGTGATCTCGATAGTGAGCGATTCGGGCGCGACATCGACCACGCGGGCCCGAAACACGCTCGCCAGCTCGAGCACATGGGATCGCGCCTCGTGGGTCGCAGCCACTTTGATCATGGCCAGATCGCGGGCAATCGCCGGCTCGTGGGTGATGTTTTCGACCAGCAGCACGTTCACCAAATTATAGAGATTGGCTTCGATGCGCTTGGCCTGGTCCGGATTGGTATCGACCGTGATGGTCATGCGCGAAACTTCCGGCTTTTCCGTGCGCCCCACGGTGAGCGAGTCGATGTTGAAGGCGCGCCGGCGGAACAGCGAGGCCACACGGGTCAGCACGCCCGGCTTGTTTTCGACGTACACCACAAATATGTTCAGCATTTTTACCTTATTCGTCCGCGGCGGTTTCGACGATGGGACTGGGCCGCCGGATCATGTCGTTCAAAGACGCACCCGCCGCCACCATCGGATACACGGTATCTTCCTGCTCCACTTTGAAGTCGATCAGCACGGCACCGTCGTGATCGCGTGCTGCCCGCACCGTCGGCAATACCTGCGAGCGTTCGGTCACCGCCATGCTGCGAATGCCGTAGGCTTCCGCCAGCTTCACGAAATTGGGGTTGAGCAGCGGCGTGGCTTCGTAGTTGCGCTCGTAGAAAAATTCCTGCCACTGGCGCACCATCCCCAGAAATCCGTTGTTGATGATGGCAATGTTGACCTTGAGCTTCTCCTGCTGAATGGTCGCGAGCTCCGACATGGTCATCTGGAAACCGCCATCGCCCACGATCACCCAAACTTCGGCGTCCGGCCGCGCCACCTTGGCCCCGATGGCTGCCGGCAGGGCAAAACCCATGGTCCCCAGACCACCCGACGTAATTAACGAGCGCGCCTTTTCGTGCTTGAAGTATTGCGCTTCCCACATCTGGTGCTGGCCAACGTCAGTCACGACCACGGTGTTGCTGTTGCGAGTCTCGCGCCACAGGTCGTTGATGACGTGCGCAGCGTAGAGGTGTCCGTTGTCGGGCAGTTTCTGGACGTCACGCACTGCGGAATCACCCTTTAATTTGTCGATGGAATCCAGCCATTCCGTGTGGTCGACCGACTGCACGCGAGGCAGCAGTTCTTTCAGCACTTCGCGCAGGTCGCCGACCAGGGCCACGTCCACCTTGACGTTCTTGTTGATTTCAGCGGGGTCGATTTCAATGTGGATCTTCTTCGCATCCTGTGCGTAGGTCTTGAGATTACCGGTGACCCGATCGTCGAAGCGCATGCCCAGAGCCAGCAGCAGGTCGGCTTCCTGAATGGCGTGGTTGACCCAGGCTTCGCCGTGCATTCCCATCATGCCCAGGTTCAAAGGATGGGAAGCAGGAAACGCTCCCAGCCCGAGCAGAGTCAGGGCGACGGGGATACCAGCCTTCTCCGCCAGGGTCAGCACTTCGGCCATGGCGCCGGAGACGATAATTCCGTGTCCAGCCAGGATCAAAGGCCGCTTAGCCTTGTGAATCAATTCCAGAGCATGTGCGTACTCGGTCTCCTCGGGCGAAAGATCAGGACGATACCCCGGTAACTGCGGCCGGGCGGCTTCCCAGTCGAATTCGCAGGAAGATTGCTGCGCGTCCTTGGTGATATCGACCAGCACTGGACCGGGACGGCCGGAGCGGGCCACATAAAACGCCTCTCGCAACACTCGTGCCAGCTGATCCGCATGGGTGACGAGGTAATTGTGCTTGGTGATGGGCAGGGTGATGCCGGTGATGTCGGTTTCCTGGAAGGCGTCGGAACCGATCAGCTTGCTGCCTACCTGGCCGGTGATGCAAACAATCGGGGACGAATCCAGCATGGCCGTGGCAATGCCGGTGACCATGTTGGTCGCGCCTGGTCCGGAAGTTGCAACCGCAACTCCGACTTCGCCGCTGGCGCGGGCGTAGCCATCTGCCATATGCGTGGCGCCCTGCTCGTGGCGCACCAGGATGTGATGGATATCGCTATGCTTCAGGGCGTCATACGCCGGCAGAATTGCGCCGCCCGGGTAGCCGAAGACGTGCTTCACGCCCTCGCGCTCCAGGCATTCCCACAGAATCTGTGCTCCCGTTTTTGTCATCGACCCTGCCCTCAATCTTGAATCTTCCGGCTATTTCATGGAATACCGTGCCGGACAACCGATGTCCGCCCGTCTGAGAACCGGGAACCAGCAACTGACCGCTGGGTTTACATCCTCGCTGCGCTCGACTCCGCCTCCAGGGCTGAAACCGGCAACCTGACACTCGCCGCAATCATACTCCCCAGAGATAATCTTCCTGCTCGCCCTCGTGGGCGGCGTGGGGGGCGTGCGCCTTTTCTTTCGCGCCGACCGGATCAGGATGGGCCGGCTGAACATCTTCTTTGCTGACCGCTGCCATCCAGGTGGAGGCCGTCTTGCCTGCGCTGTCCGGAAGGGTGGCGGTTCGGCTGGGCACATCGCGCACTAGCTCCAGCAGGTGACCATCCTCGACCGTCTTGATCTTGTCGGCCAGGGCAACGAAACGGCGGTACACGTCGTCCAGTTGTGCCCGTTCGAAGGCGAAGCCCAGCTTCTCATAGCGCACCCGCAGGGCGTTGCGCCCGGAATGCTTGCCCAGCACCAGTGAGTTGCGGGGTGCGCCCACCGACTGAGGAGCTATGATCTCATAGGTAGACGGGTCCTTGATCATTCCATCCTGGTGAATGCCCGCTTCGTGGGCAAATGCGTTCCGCCCCACGATGGCCTTGTGGGGCTGCACGTAAACCCCGGTAATTTCCGAGAGGAGCTGGCTGGACGGAAACAGCTGTTCGGCAACCGCTGCCGTTTCATAGGGATAGTGTTCCGGTCGCACCCGCATCACCATGATCAGCTCTTCCAGAGAAGCATTTCCGGCGCGCTCGCCGATGCCGTTCACGGTGCATTCCACCTGGCGCGCGCCCGCGCCTATAGCTGCCAGTGAGTTTGCCACCGACAGGCCCAGATCATCATGGCAGTGAACCGAAATGGTCACGCCCTCGATGCCTCGCACCCGCCGCCGCAGGGTCTGAATCAGTTCCGCGAATTCGTGGGGCACGCTGAAGCCGACCGTGTCCGGAATGTTGAGGGTCGTGGCCCCGGCTTCGATCACCGCCTCCAGCACTTCACACAGGAAGTTGATGTCGGTGCGGCTGGCATCCTCGGCGGAGAACTGGACGTCTTTGCAGAAGGAACGTGCCAGCTTGATGCCGTCCCTGGCCTGCTCCAGGCACTGCCGCCGCGAAATCTTGAGCTTGTGCTGCAGATGAATGTCGGAAGTCGCAAGGAAGGTGTGGATACGGGGGCGGGTCGCGCCCTCCAGGGCCCGCCAGGCCCGTTCAATGTCCCCCGGACAACTGCGCGCCAGGGCGGCGACCACAGGGCGGCGGATCTCGCGCGCCAGTACGCGGACCGCCTCAAAGTCCCCTTCCGACGCGATGGGAAATCCCCCCTCGATGATGTCCACCCCCAGGCGGTCGAGCTGGTGTGCCATGCGCACCTTCTCGGCCACGTTCATACTGCAGCCCGGAGACTGCTCCCCGTCGCGCAAGGTAGTATCGAAAATGGTAATACGCTCTGCTTGAGCCAATTTTGCCTCCCCGGCCTCCGCGGCCGTGCATGCGAACCTGCAAAAACTAAAAAAGGCCATCATCCGATGCGGTGGATGATGGCCTTCTGCTGATCTTGATATCGCTAAATCATCCGCCGCTCATTGTCTCGTGGGGTGCAAGCACCAGGCCAGGAATGGCCACGCTAAGGGCGAGTACCAGCACTCGCACCTCCTGCTCCACGCGCCTCACGACGATGACCGGACGATCCATAGAAATTCAACCTGATCTGTATTGGATAGGGTATCGGCGCAGCCTCTGCCTGTCAATCCAAATTGCCGTTTGAGCCTATCGCTTTTTTCGATAGCTCGACGCCACGGACATGTTCCTCGAATATCTGCCTGAGCCGGTCGCTTAGTTGTTGGCGCCTGCCGTCCTGGCTTTTGACGATGAAGACCTCGTGGCACACCGAACATTCTCCCGAGGCGGCCAACCCTACCTGGAGCGTGGCAATCAGTTCCGGCTTTTCGACCATCTCGTCATGCTGCCATAAATTTACACGCGGGATATTATCGCCGAAGGCACCCCGAATTAAGCGGACGAGGTTAACCGCAAGGCTTCGTCAGAAAGCTCTTTCCCTCGCCAAACTCAACCCCAGAAAGGCAGGGGCGTTTCGAACCTCGGATCTCAGGCGTCAGACCTCGGACCTCAGCCTGTCGGGCGCCGTGGGCCAAGATCTCGAAGGCGCCTTCAAACTTTCATCGCGCTGGAACCTGGACAGCGGCTGGAAAAGCACCGCGTCTCGCCGGAGAAGAAGCCGCAGCCAGCATTTCAGGGATGTACTTGGATAAAGCAGGAAAATCAAAGGTTCTATCCGTGAAATCAGTGAAGATCCGTGGCCCGATTGTCCCGAGGTCTGAAGTCCGATGTCCGCCTCTGAGGTAATGCGACCCCTTCAGGTCCTTCCGTAATCTCCTATTTGAGGCAGACAAAGAGGATACTCGGTACGTGAACGCCCTCCCCCAACCTATCCCTGACCCTCCTAAACCCAATCCTGGTTACGATCGTCGCGCGCCCCGCTTGAGTCTGTCCGACGTTACTCACGCTGTGCTTCGATTTGAAGACGGCCATCGCACCCAGGCACAACTGGAAGTTATCTCGCTCACCGGGGGCATGCTTAGCCTGCCGAAACCGGCGGTGCGGGCGTCGCGCGTAAAGCTGATGTTTGTGACTCCGACCGGGCCCGTGCTCGGTACTGCGGAAATGCTCAAACCCGTCTCCTGGACCCAGCAACCCTTCCGCTTTGTCGGACTCGATGGGGAAGATCAGAAACGGCTTCAGGAATCGATCCAGTCCTCTTTTGGCCAAGTCAGCAAGGACCAGGAATGGATCGACAAATATCGGGCCGCCCTCGAGCACCAGGAACCGCCCCGCCGGCGCCTTTTCAGTTCGCGCCTGGCGACTCTTACCCTGGCCCTGCTCTCTCTGGGAAGTGCGATCTACCTCTTCGGGATCTTCAACCTTCTGAATATCCATCTGCGCTAAAGCGGGTGCGCGCACTGTCTTATCAGTGCGAGTTGAAGGATTGCACTGCGGCGTTCTCCTCTTCGAATATCTCAAACAGATTCAGCACGCCAATCAGCTTCAGGGTTTGCACCACAAACTTGGATGGCGTCACCAGCTTCACGCCGCCCCCACGCTGCTTCGCCGAGGCCATGGCCTTGACCAGGATCCCGATGCCGCTGGAGTCAATCATCGGCACCTCAGCGAAATTAATGACCAGTCGCGTGTCTCCCGCGGCCATGGCATCGTCCACGGTCTGGCGAAAGCTGTCCACTCCCGGACCGAGCCGTACGGCGCCGCGAATCTGCACAATCTGAACCTCTGCAAGCCTGCGGACGTTGATTTCCATCGTGCTCCTCTGGGTTGTCTTTGCGTCCTTTGTGGTAAAGGGTTTGACTTTGCCTGAGCCGTCGAAAGCTCAACCGCAAAGGCCGCAAAACTGCGCCCCTCGCCGCCACCCGGAAACATTGACAGGGGCAGGGCGATTTGTTAGATTGCCCGCTCAAGTTACGGGAGCCGCCGCGAATTTGCAAGTGCGCGGGAACCCGCACCCTCCCCCTTATTAGCCTCGTTGTCTCGCGACCGGCAACGGGCGGCTGCCAGAAACAAGAAATGCCGAAGTCGACATCTGTCGATGTGCAGGCCCGGTTCCTGAGCGCGCTGCTCCAGGAACGTGAAGTCCAGCCACGCGCCTTCCTGCTGGCCCACCAAATCACGGAATTCCTGCCTAGCGCCGCAGCCGTGGTCTATCTGCTGGAAGAGCACGAAGGAATGACGCGATGGTCCCCCAAGGCGGTCGCGGGGGAAATTCACCTGGACGATGATGTGATCCCCATCGATTCCGGCACCCTTGGACTTCTGGCCAAGGGGCGCCAGCCCTTGCTTCTCTCCGGAGCAAACCTGGTCCGTGAAGACTACGCTCACCTGCACGCCCGGCGCAGTCTCCTGTCGCTGGCCTATGTTCCCATGATCGTCAATCAAACCCTGATCGGGGCCCTGGAGGCGGCCACCTTCGATGAAGCCATCAACCCGGCCGATCTTTCCGCGTTGGTTGAACTGGTTGAAAATGCTGCTCCCGCCTTTTCGAGCGCGATTCACTACGAAGGGGAACGTAACTCGCATCTCGAATCCATTTCCCGGTTGACCCAGCTTTACGACGTGGAAAAAGTATTTAACTCCACTCTGGAGATGGATGAACTCAACCCCATCATCACCGCCAAGGTGCACGCACTCCTCGAGGCTGAGGCGGTGAACCTCTGGCTGGTGAAGGACGATCAGGAACTCCTGCTCATGGACCGGGCGGGCGAGGATGCCACGTGCGAAGTGGGTGCTTCGGAAAGAACAGGCGAAGGCTACGTGGCTGCAGTCTCCGATTCCGGCGAACCCTTGATTATCGAGGATGCCGGCGACGAGCGTCTGCAGCGCCGCAATGCGGGCCGCGAAGACGGCATCTTTTCGGCCATGGTTGCACCCCTGGTGGCCAAGGGCTTTGAAGTCGGCGTCATCGAAGTCATAAACAAGTTGAATGGAGCTCCGTTCGACGAGGACGATCTCTTCCTGCTCAATTCCATTGCCGAGACGGCGGCGTCCGCGCTGAACAATGCCGGGTTGCTGCAGGCCGAACGTAAGGTTGAGATCCTCGAGACCCTGGTCAAGGTAAGTGCGGAAATTACCTCCACCCTCGATCTGGACCGGGTGCTGGACGCGGTTGTCACCGGACCCGGCGCGGTGATTCCGTACGAAAGAGCGGCCATCGCTCTGGAGGAACGTGGACGCCTGAAAGTTCGCGCCATCACCGGCATGCCCCGCATCAATCCCCAGGACCCAAATGTAGCCCGCCTGCAGGAATTGCTGGAATGGGCCTCGCTATCCAATGATGCGGTATCTTTCTCCCAACCCGGAGAGCAGTTCGAAGACCCCCGTCCTGAAACCCAGGCCAAGCTCGGCAAATACTTCGCCGAGACCGGCATGCGCGGCTTTTATGCCGTGCCCCTGACCGACGACGACGGCAGAGTCGGTACCTTGTCATTTGAAAGCAGCGATCCCGACTTCCTCGGCCCCGCCCATTTGGAGATGATCAAGATTCTCGCATCCCAGGCTACAGTGGCGCTGCGCAACGCTTCGCTTTACCGCGAAGTCCCTTTCATCGACCTGCTGAAACCGGTGCTGGACCGGAAACGCAAATTTCTCGCTCTCGAAAAACGGCGCCGGACGCTGCTGATTGCCGGTGCGACGGCAGCGCTGCTGTTTCTACTGATCTTCCCATTGCCGCTGCGCGTGGTCGGCGATGCTTCGGTGAGCCCGGCGCAAAGCGTTCTTATCCAGCCCGAGGTGGAAGGCGTAGTCCAACGCGTCAATGTTCGCGAGGGTGACTCAGTGATTGGGGGAACAGCGCTGGCCACCCTTTCCGACTGGCAGTACCGGGCGCAATTGGCCGCTGCCCAGGCCAAGTACGAAACCGCGGTCTCTCTGATCAACCGGGCACTGAACAGCAACGACGGCGGCGAGGCCGGCATTCAGCGCATCCAGGCGGACTATTGGGCCTCGGAACTGGCCCGCGCTCGCGAACGCCTGGATCGCACTCAGTTACGTTCGCCCATTAGTGGCGTGGTTGCAACCTCGCATGTGGAGGACATGGTCGGACGGAAGCTCATGCCCGGCGATACCTTTGCCGAAGTGGTCGATACCTCGCGCGCCATCGTCGATGTGGCCATCGATGAAGACGACGTCCTGCTGCTCTATCCCGGCGAGAAAGCTTCGGTGAAGTTGGACGGCTTTCCCACGCGCACCTTCCACGGTGTGGTGACGGTTGTGAGTCCAAGAAGTCAGGTACAGGGATCTGATCGCGTCTTCTTCGCCCGCGTCGCGGTGTCCAATCCCGACGGCGCCCTTCGCGACGGCATGCAAGGCCGGGGCAAAGTCGTTACCGGATGGAGTCCGGCAGGAAAAGTACTCTTCCGCCGGCCCGCCATCTGGATCTGGTCCAAGCTGTGGTCCTGGTTTGGCTGGTAAAAGTTTGGCTGGTAGGAACCCGGTAGCGCCGGCGTCCCACCGGCTGTCCGGTGGGCATCCTTCGACTTCGCTCAGGACAAGCCTTGCCCGCCGAGTGTGAGCGGAAAGTCATGAGGATATAAGCCAGAAGTAGGAGGGTTTATGAGCCGGGTAATCCCGTTCGCGATGCTGATGACAATGGTGCTGGCGCTGAACGCCTGCAGCGACTCGAGCGAAACCTCGCGAGTGGCTGCGGCAGCGCCGGTAGCACGCCCGGCGGCTCCAGATCCCGTTGCGGCGACTCCCCTGGACGATAGCTCCTTCGTAGCCACAGGCCCCATCGTGGTCGAGAACCAGGTGGATGTGGCTGCCCTGCGCGAGGGCCTCATCGTCTCCATCCTGGCGGAGCCGAATACTCAGGTGCGCAAGGGCCAACTGCTGGCCCGTCTCGACGACCGCCAGATTTCCGCTGACCTCGATGCCGCCTCCGCCAAGACCCGCTCCATCCAGGCTAACCTGAAAAACTGGGAGGCGGAGACCAAGGTTCTGGAGTCCGATCTGACGCGAGCCCAAAAACTCTGGGAAGCCGGCGTCTTCACCAAGGAAACGCTCGAGCACGCACAATACAAAGTGGAAGCGGACAAGTTCGAGATCAGCCGCGAAACCGAATTGCTGACCAATGCCCAGGCCACCGAGCGCTCGCTTGAACTGGAAAAGGAGAAAACTCGCATCACCGCCCCCTTCGATGGGATCGTCGCCCGCCGCTATGTCCGCGTAGGACAAAAAGTCGCCATCAGCGACCGCTTGTTCTGGGTCACCGCAGTGTCACCTCTGGAAGTCAAGTTCACCCTTCCAGAACGCTTTGTAGGCAAGCTCAAGAATGGACAGACCGTGACCGTCGAGCTGGCGGACGGCTCGTCGGCCGTCAGGCACACTGCCGCGGTTCGGCAGATCAGTCCGGTGGTCGATCCCTCGAGCGGAACCATCGAGATCGTGGCCCGGCTGCAAGGCCCTGCCCCAGACCTCCGGCCGGGAATGCTCGCAACCATCCGCCTCAATAACCCCAAATGAATATCCTCGAAGCCCTCGAGGTAGCGCTGCCTGACCTTCCCGCGCAAAGCGCACAGCGCCGCTATCCCAAGCTCGATCCTCGCGTGATTTCCCGCGAACACCTCGAGCAGGGCGAGCGCGTGGTGCTGGCAAAAATGCCGGGCACCGAGGTGTATCTCAGGTTCAGCCCCGTGCAGTGGCAATTGCTCCAGCTGTTCGACGGCGAGCGCTCGTACAAGCAGATTTCAGATCAAATGCTCCAGCAAACAAACGTTCTCTATACCGAGGACGATGTTCGGGAGTTCGCCTCGTACCTGGAAGAGCAGGGCGAGCTGTTTTACAAAACGCCGCTGGAAAAAAATATCACGCTCAAGCAGAAGATGAGCAGCGAGCGCCGCAAGCGTGGCCGCTTTCATGTCGCTGATGTCACCGACATCACCCTTCATACCTGGCCCAACGCTGACGACTACCTCACCCAGATCAAACCCTATTTCGAATTTATCTATACCACCTGGTTCACCCTGCTCACGCTGGCCATGTTCGGCGTGATGGTCTGGATGTGGGCCGACCGATTTGGCCAAATCTGGAGTGACAGTTTCGCCTTCTACAACTTCACCACGAAGACTACCCAGGACCTGGTGGAGTTCTGGTTCCTGTTCGGCGCCATGGCTTTTTTTCACGAGACCGCCCACGGCCTCACCTGCAAGCATTTCGGCGCGCGTGTGGAGAAGATGCAATTTCTCCTCATGTATTTCGCTCCCACCTTCATCTGTGACGCCACCCAGGTCTGGGTGATCGGAGACAAACGCGCCCGCATTACCACCATCATTGCGGGAATCTGGGGCGACCTCATGATCTGCGTGGTCGCAACCTTTATCTGGTGGGGTACCGCTACCGGGATGTGGATCCACGATTTTGCCTACAAGGTGATGATGGTGACGGGGATTGGAGTAACCCTGCTCAATCTCAATCCTCTCATCAAGCTGGATGGCTACTACCTTTTTTCCGAGCTGATCGGGGAAACCGATCTTAAAGAGCGGTCGACTGTGTATGTCTCCAGCTGGACGCGCAGAAATATTTTTCGCCTGCCCGCTGAAGTCGAATACGTTCCACGGCACCGGCGGGTCTTGTTCATTGTCTATTCACTGCTTTCGAGTGCATACAGCTATCTGCTCATGGCCTTCGTGGTCATCTTCGTCTACCACATCCTGAAGGCATACACGCCGGAGTGGGCCTGGCTGCCCGCTCTTCTATTCGCACTCCGCATCTTCAAATCGCGCATCACCTTGCTGGAGCGATTTATGAAAACTGTTTACCTGGACAAGAAAGAGCGGTTGTTGGCTTGGTTCACGCCGGCCCGCGCCGTCTTGCTTGGGGCTGTAGCTGTGGCTTTACTGTTCGCCCCTTTGTGGCCCGACTTCGTTGATGGACGCTTCACTCTGGAGCCGCTGCGAAGAACCTTGGTCCACGCCGACGTTCCCGGAACCGTAACCGAGGTCCTCGTTGACGAAGGACAACAGATCGCTGCCGGCGGCCCCCTGGTACGATTGCGCAACCTGGAACTGGAATCCGCAGCGGCGCAGGCCGGCGCAGATCTGCGCAACGCTTCCGCCCGGGCCACCCAGGCCGGCATGAGCTATGAGAATCTTGGGCCTGCCGAACACGAGCGCCGGCAATCAACCGTACGTCAGCACAGCATCAGCGAAGAGATCAGGCATCTGGACATCACGAGTCCAATCAATGGCACGGTCACCACTCCGCGGATACGTGATCTCCTGGGTTCGTACCTGAAAGCCGGGGCCGAAGTCGCCGAGATCGCCGATCTGTCCACCATGAAAGCCCGCATCTACATTCCCGAGTTCAGCATGCGAGACGTTCGCCTGGGAGCTTCGGTTCGTCTGCACGCTCAATCACAGTTCAAAGCATGGGCCGGGACCCTGGCGTCGGTGGCCCCCGCCTCCTCGGCAATCGAGACAGGGTTACTGGACAAAGCGCAGTTGGAGGGCCTTCGGGTGCCGAAGTTCTACATCGGAAACGTGGAGTTACAAAACCGGGGTGAACTCAGAGAAGGGATGAGTGGCAATGCCAAAATCCTGGTCGGCCGTCGTAGCGCGGCCGGGCTGGCCTGGCAATTCGCCCGCGACCTGGCGGGCCGCCGCGTGTGGTAAAGGCTCGCGTGAGGGCCGACCCCTCTCGGCTGTCTGGCGGTGCTCAGCGGCGCGATTTTTGAGGTTTGAACCTCGACAAAACGAAACGGGGCCGCACCTTCTGCGGCCCCGTTTGGCGAAGTGACCTTCGGCCAGATCCTACCTGCCTCGAACCGCGCCCCGAACTGCGCTCCGCACCGTGCTGCGAACTGCCCCTCGCACGGCGCCCCGCACCGCACCCCGGACTGCACCGCGAACCGCGCCACGCACCGCACCCTTTACGGCCGGACGCGTTGCCGGACGGGCTGCTGGCATGACTTCGGGAGTGTTGGCTGGCGTGGCCAGAATGGCACTCTTTACCGCTGACCGCTGGCTGATCAAGGATTTCTTCTGTACCGACATGACATCCTCCGTCGAAGTTTGGATTTTGATTTCTCGACCGCGGGTCCGGTCTTGCTTACCCTGCCCGGTCTGATCTTGTCATAAGCAAGAGCGGTGCCAAACCAACACCACCTGTCCATTCCAGGCCGATCAATGATTTCAACCAGATGCGGCCCAGGAGGCTTGTGACAATGTCGGGGCTGGGCCGCTCGGGGCTTAATCGGGGTTAAAAATTAACCACCCCTGGTTTAATAATTAACCCTGAAGTCCGTATTTCCGGCACAGGTACTTCATCTTTTGCGCGTTGATCTGGAGCAGGGCAGCAGCTGCCACCTTCTTGCCCCCAGTCCGGCGCAAAGCCGCCTGCAGGTAGGCCAGTTCAATCCGGGCCATCTCCTGATCAAACGAGATTCCATCTTCCGGAATGAGCAGCGCTTCCTGCTTGGCGGTGCTGCTGTATAGGATCTGCTGAGGCAGGTGCTTGGCGCTGATCACGGCGCTCGACCCCATAATGACCAGCCTCTGCACCAGGTTTTCCAGCTCCCGGACATTGCCCGGCCAGTGATATTCCTCGAGAATCTCGAGCGCGTCAGAGTCCAGACGCTTGAGTGGAAGACTGTTGGCGGCGCAGTACATGCGCAGAAAGTGGTCCAGCAGGATGGCCACGTCTCCCGGCCGCTCACGCAGTGGAGGCAGGACAATGGGAACCACGTTAATCCGGTAATAAAGGTCTTCCCGGAAGCGGCCTGCCCGTACGGCCTGCTCCAGGTCTTCATTCGTGGCGGCGATCAGTCTGAAGTCGATCTTTTTGCTGGTCCGGCTGCCGATGCGCTGCACCACATGTTGTTCCAGCACACGCAGTAGCTTGCTTTGCAGAGTCAGCCCCAGGGTCCCAATCTCGTCCAGAAAGAGCGTTCCGCAATTGGCCGACTCGATATGGCCGGCGCGGGACTCGTGGGCATCGGTGAAAGCCCCCTTTTCATGCCCGAACAGCTCCGCCTCGATCAGGCTCTCGGGCAGGGCGGCGCAGTTCACGCTGACGAAAGGTTTGTCTCGTCGCGGGCCGCTGGCTACAATGGCCTGCGCCACCAACTCCTTGCCGGTGCCGCTTTCCCCACGAACCAGCACGTTGACCGCGCTCTCGGCCACGCGGCTGATGGCGTCGTACACCAGCCGCATGGGCTCGCTGCCCCCGATCAGCTGGCAAAACGAATTTCGCTCGCGGGCTTCCTCGCGCAGCCTGCGGTTCTCGATTTCCGCGGACCGCTCCTCCAGGGCGGCGTGCAGGACCGCGCGTACATCTTCAAAATCCACGGGTGCAACGAAACAGTGGCTGATTCCAGCCTGCTCAAACTGCCTTCGCGAAGTCTTGTTGTGCGATCGGGTAAAACCGAGCAGGACCAGGTCCTCGTCATGGTCGCGAAGTTTGCGCACCAGTCGTAGGGTTTGCTCGTCGGTGGCATGCGCGGTCTCAAGGTCAAGAACGACGGCTTCGACCGTGGCCTCGGCCAGCAGCGGCAATACCAGCTCGCCCGAGCCCAAAAGAGTGGTATGAAACGCAGACGCCAGTACTTCCTGCGCCGCCAGTTGCACCGACTCATCCGTGGTCACAACCGCTATGCGCGGAGCCGCGCCGGTCGGTATAGTATCGGCCGCCATGGGAAGACCTCGGAACTTCGGCCCCGTGGGAGATAATTCAGGAGGCTGAAATCAGACCCAGATTATAGGTCAATTTTTCACCCAAGGTGTGGAAATAATCGACCTTTCCCCTGGCAAGCTCGAGGGCGTAAATTTCGGGTTCGGGAGGCGACATGCTGGCTTCAAGCAAGGTGATTGGCTTCGTTCCTACCAAGAATCCTACCGGCGCCCGGGCTTTTTACGAGGGCAAACTGGGGTTCCGGTTCGTCAGCGACGACCCGTTTGCCCTGGTCTTGAGGGCCGGCGAAACCATGATCCGGATCGCCAGGACGCAGGATTTTACCCCGGCCCCGTACACCGTCTTGGGATGGGAAGTCCGTGATATTGAGACAGTGGTCCGCTGGCTACGGGAGCGGGGCGTGGCCTTCGAGAAATACCCCTTCGTCCAGGATCAGGAGCTGGGAATCTGGACCGCGCCCGGCGGCAACAAGGTCGCGTGGTTCAAGGACCCGGATGGGAACGTGCTCTCCGTCAGTCAACACGACTAACCTTCGTCGGACCGGAAGCGGGCTATCAGCGGCTGAAAAACCTTTGGCAAAGAAATGGGGAGGCGGGACTGAACCCCCGTCTCCCTGGGGAGAGCTGATGAATCAGTTACGAACCACTATCAGATTGGCCCGCCTCCGTGGGATGCAGCACCCGGAAGGTGTTGCCGCCGTTGGACCAGACCAGCACCAGCGCGTCCTGCCCTTTGGGTATGCTGCCCAGCGCCTTCTGGACCTCCGCCGCGTTCTGCACCGGCTTGCGATCGACCTCGAGGATCACGTCGCCCTGCTGCAAGCCCGCATTGTCGGCGGGGCTGCCTGGTTGTACACGCTCGACCACCGCGCCGTGAAGGTTTTCCGGGGCCTGCAGCTGCTGCCGTACATCGGGAGTGATGTCACCTAGCCCGATTCCCCAGCGGGGTTTTCCCTGGCCCGCCTCGGAGGTTTCACTTCCAGGCTTGTCCCGGCTGCCCATGGCTTCGAGAGTCACCGGAGTAGTGACGCTCTTGCCATCACGCATGACCTGCAGATGAATGGTCGTGCCCGGATTCTGTTCTCCCACCACCACCTGCAATCCGCCGGCGTCGGTCACTTCCTTGCCGTCAATCTGGGTGATCACATCGCCCACCTTCAGGCCTGCCTTGGCGCCCGGCGAATCCGGTTCTACCTGGGTCACCACTGCGCCTATGGCTTTGTCCATATGGAAGAACCGCGAGTTGTCAGGAGTGACGTCGGAAATTCCAATTCCGATATAGCCATGCGTCACTTTGCCAAACTGGATCAGCTTCTCCACCGTGGGGCGCACGATCTGGGTGGGGATGGCAAATCCCATGCCCGAGAACGAGCCTGAGGGCGAGATCAGGAAGGTATTGATCCCGACCACTTCACCGCGCGCGTTCACCAGCGGGCCCCCGGAATTTCCCGGATTGATGGCTGCGTCGGTCTGTATGAACTGGCCCGGTTTGCGGGCGTCATCGGCCGACGGATTGGGCCGGTTCAACGCGCTGACAATGCCACGCGTCACCGTAAAGCGGAATCCGAACGGGTTGCCGAAGGCCAGCACGGTCTGGCCGGGGTGCAGCTTCGTGGAATCGCCCCAGGGCGCGTTAGGCAGGTCATGACCCTCGATCTTGATGACCGCCAGATCAGTCAGGGGATCGGTGCCCACCACCTTAGCCGCCAGGATCCGGCGATCGCTCATGGTCACGCGAACGTCGGTGGCGCCCTCCACCACGTGGTTGTTGGTGACGATATAGCCGTCGGGCGAGATGATCACGCCCGTGCCCAGCCCGTGCTCGACGCGCGGCTGCTGCATATGCGGCATCTGTTGGCCAAAAAACTGGCCGAAAGGACCGAAGAATTGCTGCATCTCCTGCTCGTCGCCGCCGGTCATACTGGCCTTGCTGCGCGAAGTCACGGTGACATTCACGACGGCCGGTGTTACCCGCGCGGCCAGGGTTTCCATGGCATGGTCGAGCGAGAGCAGCGCTCCTACGCTGTTGTCATCGAGTGCGGTCGCGGTGGGACCGGCCATCGCCGCCCGCGCCGGTATGGCCTTCACGAAATCGTAGGTTACGAACGACCCAACGATCGCGAGGGTCAGAATGGGCACGATCAAGTGGAGGCCCAGCTTGTTTTTCAAGTTTGCTATCCAGCTCTTCATTTCTTATTCTCCTGTCGGTTGACAACTAATTATTTAGTTGATAACTGCAAAAAAAAGCTCAAATCACCTTGGCGATAATTTGCTCGGTCGTCAATTTCTGCCCGGGTCCGATCACCGTCACCTGCCACACACAGAGGTCCCAGACCACGGGCCCTGCGGTGTTCTGCCGGGTTTGCACAAACTCGGTTCGCATCACCAGAAACACAGTCGGAGGCGCAACCCTGTCACTCGCCATACTGCTGCGAACCAGCATCGGCGGCTTGGCCCGATGCTGTACTGCCTTTGCCGGGATGATTTCGGCCTTGTTCGTTCTCCCGAACGATTTATCGAGCCCAGAGGTCGCGATAAAGGAAGCCGAGCCTTTTGCCTGACCACGGTCTTTTCCTGATCGGAAACCTTCCGGCTTGAGTTGGAATTTAGCCGGAATGACCTGGGCCCCCATGCGCGATATCTGACTCGCCTCAACATCGCCGGCTCCGGTCGCACTCGTCAGCGCTGAGGAAGTTGTGCTGTTCCCGAATGACACCAGCCGGGTAGGCGCCTGGGACAACGCCACCAGGCAGACCAGCGACATGCCGCCTACCAGGACGGGCGCCGGCCTCCACACTTGCGTGGCCTTGGGGCGGTCCACGTCGAGGATCTGGGATACCCGTAGCGAGACGTTTCGCAACCGGTCGACCGCGGCCTGCGCCAGAACAAGCCCGCGCCGCAGGAAACTCTTCTCGGCCAGTGACACCAGGCACTCCGCGTAGGCCCGCGGGCTCGTGGTGCGGGCGAGGACCAGATCATCGCACGCCATCTCGCGTTCAAGCGCCAGCTTCTTCTCAATCCACCACACCGCCGGATGAAAGAACAAGAGCGCGCCTAGAATTTTCTGGACCAGGTTTGTCCAGTCATCCCGCCGCCGCAGGTGCGCCAATTCGTGCAGCAGGATGGTATTCAACTCCGCCCCAGAAAGTTCCCGCATCGCCCAGGAGGGGATGACCACCAGCGGCTTCCTGAACCCGATAACGGTCGGCACTCGCAGGCGGTCTGACTGGCAGAGTTTCACCGGCCTCGATGAGTCGAACTCTTCCAGAGTCTTCCCCGGGACGGGATCGAGGGTCGCGACATGCACCGGCACGCAACTCTTGCGGAGCCGGTGCAGATGCCAGAAACCAAGTCCTACTCGGAGCAAACCTGCGGCCGCTATTAACAGCCACGCGGCAAATATGTATAGCGCCCAGGAGCCGGGCATGGTGATCTCGGAGCGTTGCATCAGGTCAGGGCCGCCCGAAGTCCAATTGCCGATCCAATGGCCGAAGACAGGAAGGGCCGCTATCCCCAGCAACGCCGCGAACCAGACCGCGAAGCGCGTGTTCGAGTTCTGCGGGCCGAAGGCGCGCAGCACCAGCCACGCCAGCAGCGCAATGACCATGCCCTCCGCGGTGCAGTTCAGTATTCTCTCGGCGGAAAGCTGGGCCACGGATTGCAGGTTGAGCGCGGCAAGCATCATTTGCTGCTCTCTTCTCTCGCTTGCAATAATTGCCGGAGACGCGCCAGTTCCGTGGCTTCCAGTCCCTTGTTCTCGGAACCAAGGTCTTCGAGAAGGTTCAGCACCAGCAATTCGTGAGAATTCTTGAAGAAGCGGCTCACCAGGTGCCTGATTTCGGATCGCGTGGCCTCTTCGCGCTCCATGATGGGCTTGTAGATGTGTGCCCGGCCATCTTTGATGTGCTCAACGTAACCCTTGTTTTCAAGCACCCGAATGGTAGTGAGAACGGAGTTATAGGCCAACGCCGGTCTCTCGGGAAGCCCATCGAGCACCTGCTGGACCGTGGCCGAGCCCTTCTGCCACAAGACATCCATCAGTCTCAATTCCGCTTCGGTAAGAGTTTCAGACCTTCTGGGTGGCACGGGCCATTTTCCTCACGGTTGATTAGACGAAATACAAGGCACGAACGTCAACTAATAATTTAGTTGCCAGCCCGGATTGTTTGGTTGCCTGACAGGCACTGGGGTGGCGACGACTCATTTGCAGGGATTACCAGATCGGAGCCGGCCGTCATCCCCGCCCTTCAGGTCCCGGCAAAAGGCCGGCGGCTGCGAATTTTGCTGCCTCTCAGGCCTCTCATGGAGGCTGGATTGGCATCTAGCCAGTTAGGTACCCATCTTGCAAAGCGAGCCTGTGGGCGCTTATAACTTCTGTACTTCTGATTATCCTGACGGGTGGGGGGCGTATGAGTTTCCGCAGCGTGGTCGGGGTCCCGACCGGGGTTGTCCTAGTCGTCTCACTCCTGGCGTTGAGCGCCGCGGCGCAGGACAAAGACAAGAAGGAATTTACCTACGCCGTCGGGCCCAGGGCGGTGGTTTCCATCACCAATAATTACGGTCCCATCACGGTCCGGCCTTCGCCGAACCGGCAAGTCGTGGTCGAGACCGTGACCCATTCCGACGCTGTCAGCCTGGTAAATGAGCAGCATGGAGACCGCATTGAGCTGCGGTCAATGTCCACCCGCCAGGGCTCCAACCTGGTGGATTACACCGTACTGGTACCGATCGATGCCTTTGTCAGCTTGCGTTCCTCCGACGGCACCATTCGGGCGCAAGGATTGCGCGGCGATGTCATCCTGGAAGCCGCCGCGGGCTCGGTCGAGGTCACCGATATTCGCGATGCTCACCTCCACGTGAGAACCCTCAGTGGTCCGATCAGCCTGACCGACATTCGTGGCAGCAATCTGGATATCCACTCGGTAAGCGGCAACGTCAACCTGCGCAATGTGACCGGACCCTCGGTCGAGGTCAACTCAGGCAGCGGACTCATCTCCTATGAAGGCGATCCCGGCCCCGTGGGAGAGTACCTGCTGACCAGTCATTCCGGCGACCTGAATATCTCGATTCCGGCCAGCGCTTTGGTCGATATCAAGGCGCGCTCCATCAAAGGCGAGGCCGATCCGGATTTTCCCATTGCTTCGGGCTTTTCTGCGACCCACACCGGAAATCTTTTGCTGAAACCAGGAACGATCACTGGCTCGCGCTTTGAACTACGCTCCTTCCGAGGCAAAATCCACCTCAAGCGCCCCTAAAGTGTGGGTCGGACACTCCTGTCCGACGTTTTTGACCTTGACTTTTTGATTCCCCTCATCTTTTGCCGACGGATCGTTGCTCCCCTTGTGCTTGGGAATTCGGCAAAGCCCCCAAAAACCAAGTTCAAAGGCGTCGGACAGGAGTGTCCGACCCACACATTCTTTAATGACCCACACATTCTTTGCTGATCGTTGCTCCTCTAGCCCTTCCGGTTACTACGGCCTTAAGACCATCGTGGAGGCCCCCAGCTGCAAGTAGAGCAACACCGGTTGCGCTCGTCTCTATTTTCGAGGTAGGCTTTAGAGGCTTGTTTTTCCGGTAATCGTTATGCGGTCATTCTCGAAACGGATTGCGTTTCTTTGCCTTCTGCTGACGCTGTTTTCGGCAGTGGCATTCGTTGCGCACCACCACTCGAGTTCTGACGATGCCGCAAAATGTACGATCTGCGTGACCGCCCATTCGGCTTCTCCGCAGGTCACCGCAGTCCTGCCCAACCGCACCCTCGTTCGGGCATCGATTTCCCAGTCTCAGCCTGTCTCTGCCAAGCAGCGCCTCGTAGCCTTCGCGCTCAGCGTCCGGCCCCCTCCAGCCGTCTAGAAATTTCAAAGAGCTGACCAAGAAACAAAGTGCGCCTGGAGCGCACCTCTTTCCATTTTTCTTAGACTTTTCGGAGGAATCATGCTGGCTTCATACAAGAAGTCGCGCCTTGCGGCTTTCATTCTCGCTCTTTCACTCGCTTTGGGATTTCATGCTTACGCGCAGTCCGGCGGGAGCTCCACATCGGTCACTGGCTCCGTGGTAGATCCTACCGGCGCCGTGGTGCCGAACGCGGTAGTGGAGATTCGTAATCCGGTCAGTGCGTTTGAACGTACGGTCACTACCGACAGTGGCGGGAAATTCAGTATCCCCAATGTTCCCTTCAACCCCTATCACCTTGTCGTCACAGGACCGGGTTTCGCTCCCTATGCTCAGGACGTGGACGTTCGGTCGATCGTGCCGGTCAACATCAGCATTACTCTCCAGGTAAAGGGTGCGAGCCAAACCGTAACCGTGGAAGCGGCCGGCCAGGACCTGCTGGAAAACACTTCGACCTTTCACACCGACGTTGATCGCGGCTTGTTCGACAAGATGCCTCTGGAGAGCGCATCGTCGTCGGTGAGCTCCCTGGTGACTCTGTCGTCTCCCGGAATCGCTGCCGATTCCAATGGCCTCTTCCACGGCTTGGGCGACCACGCGGAGAATTCTTTCTCCGTCGATGGCCAACCCATCACCGATCAACAGAGCAAAGTCTTTTCCAACCAGATTCCGCTCGATTCCATTGAGTCGATGGAGGTCATCTCCGGCGCTCCGCCCGCCGAATTCGGCGAGAAGACCAGCGTGGTGATCAACGTGACCACGCGCTCGGGACAGGGCATGAACACGCCCAAGGGCAGTATCACGACGTCCTATGGCAGCTTTGGCACCGCCGATGTCGGGGTCAACCTGGGTTACGGCGGCGAAAATTGGGGAGACTTCATTTCCGCCAGCGGATTGAACAGCGGCCGCTTTCTCGATCCGCCGGAATTTACCGTATTTCATGACAAGGGAAATGAGGAGAACATCTTCGACCGGGTGGACTTTCAGCTCTCGAAGGTGGATTCCGTTCACGTGAATCTTGGCTTTACCCGCTCCTGGTTCCAGACCCCGAACGCGTTCGACAACCTGAATACTGGCGTGGCCGATCCGGTGCTGGGCAATCCAGTCGCCCCCACCGACCAGCGCTCACAAATCAAGACTTTCAACATTGCCCCGTCCTGGACCCGGCTGATCAATACCAATACGGTGTTCACCTTTGGCGGATTCGTGCGCCGCGACCAGTACAACTACTACCCCAGCGCCAATCCTTTTTCCGATCTCGGACCGATTCAGCAGGAAACCGTCAACCAGGACCGCACTCTGACCAACGCCGGTCTGCGTTCCGACATTGCCTGGGTGAAGGGGATTCACAACCTCAAAGCCGGCGTCACCTATCAACAAACTTTTCTCGACGAAAACACCAACTTCGGGGTGGTCGATCCCGGCCTGAATGCTCCCTGCTTTGACGCCAACGGCAACGCTGTCCCCTGGGTGGGGAGCCCCGGTCTGAACGATCCGGCCAATTGCGGATCGGCGGTGTCCACCGACCCCGTGCTTTATCCGACTCCGTTCACCTCCAATGCCGATTTCTTCGGCTCCCTCGGCTGCGTTGACCTGAGCCGGCCGACTCCTGCCGCAGGCGACGGTTGCGCCGGCTCCACCAGTGGCTTGTTCGGTTTTCGCGGACATAGCGACGTCAAGCAGCTTGCCCTCTATCTGCAGGACACAATCACCAAGGGTCCCTGGTCGCTCAACCTCGGCCTGCGCGGCGATTTGTACAACGGGCTCACGACCCATCAGGAGGTCCAGCCTCGCCTGGGGGTGGCCTACAACGTAAAAAAGACCAACACTATTCTTCGCGTGTCCTATGCCCGCGTTTTGGAAACTCCGTTTAACGAGAACCTGGTGCTGGCCAGCACGGGATGCAATTCGCTCGTCCTGGCTTCGCTGCTGGGTTGCGCGACGCCGGGTGTGGCCACTCCATTCGCTCCGGGCTGGCGCAACGAGTTTCATGCCGGCTTGCAGCAAGCGTTTGGAAAGTATGTGGTTTTCTCCGGCGAATATATCTGGAAGTACACGCACAACGCCTACGACTTCAGCGTGCTGGGCAGCACTCCCATCACGTTCCCGATTGAGTGGCACAATTCCAAGATTCCCGGGTTCGCGGGACGCGTGAGCGTGCCCGACTTCCATGGGGTCTCGGCCCTGATGGTTTTCTCCAGCGTGGCCGCCCGGTTCTTTACTCCTCAGATTGGCGGCGCTGGCGCGGTCCCGGCGGGAACTTTGGGCACGGCGTTTACGCCGTTCCGCATCGACCACGACGAACGCTTCAACCAGACCACCCACGTGCAATATCAGCCCTGGAAGGCCGGCCCATGGGTGGGCTTCAACTGGCGGTACGACAGCGGACTGGTCGCCGGTGAAGTGCCGGTGGCAGACGCCTCGGGCACAGTTGATCTGACGGGATTGACCGGCGACCAGCAGCTCCAGGCCGGGCTCTTCTGCGGCAGTGCGCGCCCTACTTTGACCACACCGCTGGGAATCTGCACATCCGGCTACGGATCAACGTTGATTAGCTTGCCGGCACCCGGGAAGGAGAACGACGACACTAACCCGCCCCGTGTTGCTCCCCGTCACCTGTTTGATCTGGCAGTGGGAGACGACAATCTTTTTCACGGCGAGCGCTACAAGTGGAGTCTCACCCTGACCGCGGTCAACCTGACCAACAAAGTTGCCCTGTATAACTTCCTCTCAACTTTCAGCGGGACGCACTACGTCACCCCGCGAGCGCTAACCGCCGAGGTCGGCTTCCATTTTTAGTGCCCAACCACGACATACGTGGGGACAGCCGCCCTCGGCTGTCCAGTCGAGCGCAGCTCGACGGTCTTCTTGAAGGAAGGCAAAATAGCGGAGCCTCGCTCCGCCGGACAGCCGAGGGCGCTGTCCCCACGTGTTAGGCGTTAACATGGCAGCATGCGGCGAGCCCGGCTTGGC
This sequence comes from Terriglobia bacterium, assembly GCA_963758435.1. Taxonomy (GTDB): domain Bacteria; phylum Acidobacteriota; class Terriglobia; order Terriglobales; family Acidobacteriaceae; genus JAIQFF01. The sequence continues at coordinate 422,871 of CAVWVN010000008.1, forward strand.
GTACTGATCGCGTTAATCCTGATAGTGGCGCTGTATGTATTTCGCGGCGCCGGTCGCTGGCTCGACCGTGAAGACCCTCTTTCCCACGCGGACGTGATCTTCGTGCTGGGCGGAGCCATGCCGCAACGCGCTGTGGAAGCTGGGAAGATCTTCGCCCAAGGCTACGCTCCTGAAGTCTGGTGCAGCCGTCCTGAGAGCCCGGTGGACGACCTGGCCAAGATGGGCATCCACTTCGTCGGTGAAGAAGACTACAACCGCCAGATACTGGTGCACGAGGGTGTCCCGGAAACGGCGATCCGGATTCTTCCCGGGCCAGTCGTGAATACTGAGGAAGAGCTGCTGGAACTGGCAGGCGAAATGCGGCGCACGGGCAAGACCACGGTCCTTCTGGTCACTTCGCCGCAACACACGCGGCGAGCCTGGACGCTGTGGCAGAAGCTGGTAGGAAGGGAGCCCAGGGCCTGGGTTCACGGCGCCCACGAAGATCCTTTCGATCCCGATCACTGGTGGCGGAACACACGCGACGTGCTGTCCGTAGTGCACGAAACTCTGGGGCTGGTCAATGCCTGGGCTGGACTCCCCGTGCCGCCCCACGCGAAATGACAACCACGCAGCCACCTGAAGGCACCTTGCCGGTGCCGACGCCGCACCTCCTCGCCACCATGCGTCGGCGCTGGAAAGAGGATCGGGCGGGCCATGGACTCTGGCCGACTGCCCGGTTTTTCTGCGGGCGCATCGGAGAATTTCTGTGGGAATCCCTGCCCACGCAGCGCCGCCGTCGCTATGGCGATGCCGAATATGACTGGGACCACCGCGTCAACACCACCAGTGCGACCGTAGGCTGGCGCGAGCGTCTGCTGGGACAATTTCATTCCTCCTACCAACCCACCGAGCCCGCGCTTTTCACCGAGATGATGACGAGCCTGAAAATCGACTTCCGAAAATTTACCTTCATCGATCTGGGCTCGGGCAAAGGACGCGTGCTTTTGATGGCCGCGGACTACCCATTCCGCCGCATTGTCGGAGTCGAACTGTTTCCCGCGTTGCATCGCGTAGCGCTGCAAAACTTGAATGCCTACGCCAGCGATTCGCAGCAGTGCTTTGCCCTGGAGGCGGTGTGTGGCGATGCCCGCGAATTTATTTTCCCGGAAGAGCCCCTCTTGCTCTATTTTTTCAATTCTCTGCCCGAGGCCGCGCTGATCGAAGTAATGGCCCGACTGGACGCCTCGCTGCGCCAATGCCCCCGGATAGTTTATCTCCTCTATCACAATCCTCTGCTGGAATACGTGCTGACAGACTGTCCCGCGTTCACCAAAATCGGAGGCACCCATCAATACTCATTATTTCGGGCCGGTGGGTAGCTGAAGGGTGACCCGTCCAAGTTTCGCTTGGGCGAGGTCTTCGTGATCATGATTCAAGGGGAAATCGGCAACCTACATATGGGTAAGAGTCCCGGTGATCTTGGTCCGGCGCAACGCCCAGGCAAATACAATCCCAGAGAGCGGCAGCAGGACCACGGCAAATAGAAGCAGAGCGCGCACCGCTGGCCAAAGTTGCGTGAAGCTGGCGCCCGCCAGCAATGCCTGCCGCATCCCTTCCAGTGAATAGGTGACGGGAAGCAACCGCGCCAGCCACTGCAGCGGCTCGGGCAACACTGACACCGGATACATCATGCCGCCCAGCAGGCTGGATGCCCCCACAATCAGCCAGCGTGCCGGATTGCCGCGTTTGAAGAGCAGAAGGTAGCCGGTCGAAATAATCCCCAGGCCGGCAAACGCCAGAACTGAAACCGCCAGAATGGCCGCCGCCCCCAGCCAGTTGGCTTCGTGAATGGGGAAGTGGAAAAACAGCACTCCCCACGCCAGATAGATCACCGTCCGCATGGCCAGCAGGACGAACGGATATGCGGCCGAGGCGGCCAGAATCATGGTCAGCGGCGTCTCCGTCACCAGCATGGCTTCTAGCGTGCCGTTCTGCTGCGCCTCCGTGATGCTGCTGTCAAAGGCGCTCATGGAGACTGTCAGATAGTCGAAGAACGCGAAGCCGACCAGCGCAAAACCGAAGTAGTCGCCGCCCGCGGGAAGCGCGTGGCTGAGTTCCTCGTTCGAAACGAATCGCGAGAGGTAGTAAAAAGTCGCAACCCCGAAGAATGCTTCCAGAATCTCCAGCGCGAAAACGATGCGGTAGCTGCGGGCGATGGCCACATCCCGGTGAAAGAAGGCGAGGACCTTGCGCAGCACACGCTGTGAGTTCATGCGGACACCTCAGCCAGCGAGCCGGGAGGAGTCAACCGCTGCAGCGCCTCTTCAAGCGTATCCGCGCCGGTTGTAGTCCGCAGGCCACGCGGCGAATCGCACGCCCGCATTCGGCCATTGTCCAGCAACACCACGCGGTCTGCCAGCTGCTCGACTTCCGCCAGGGTATGCGAAGCGAACAGGATGGTGGTGCCGTGGCGTTCCACCAGTTGCGTTTTCAGAAACCTGCGGAACTCCCAAGCCGCGATCGGATCCAGACTGCGGGTCGGCTCATCCAGCAGAAGCACGCTGGGACGGTGAATCATCGCCCGCGCCAGCCCCACACGATGCACCTGGCCGGTGGAGAGGGTCCGCACCTGGCTGTCGATGTACGTGCCCATGCCCATCAGGTTGGTCAATTCTTCGATGCGGTGTTCCGCCTCTGCGTCGAACAGATTGTTCATGGCGGCAAAGAAGGTAAGGTTCTCACGCGCCGTGAGCCTTTCGTAGAAGCCGCCGTCGGTGGCGGTGTGAAACCCAAGCTGGGCGCGGACCTGCGGGCCCTGCCGTTCCACGTCGTAACCGGAAACGCTGGCCCGGCCCCGCGTCGGCACCAGCAGAGTGGCCAGGATGCGTAACAGCGTGGATTTGCCTGAACCGTTAGCACCGATCAGGGCCGCGACTTCCCCGGCTCCAACCTGAAACGAAACGCCCAGCAGGGCAGGATGGGTCAGCGGCGAAAAGGGATTGAGAAACGCCCGCACTCCGGTTTGCGGCACCGGAAAATACTTCACGACCTCTTCAACCACCAGAGCGCTGGCTGCCATGTTTTATCGTATACCTGAGTGTACGATGACCGGGATGCGAGCGCTGCATTGCTCTTCCGGGAAATCATGAGCGAAGTCATGCCCCCCGAACTTGCCGCCGTCCCGACGTCGGCCCTGACCCCTGAGGATGAACTCTGTCTGCTGCTCGCGCGCGGCCAACTGCCGCACGTCGAGCGCACCCGCGCCCTCGAATTCCTCGCCACCCCGCTGCAATGGCCTGTGATCATGCAGCGTGCCCGCAGTCACCAGGTTTACCCCCTGGTGTATCGCAACCTGAGTGATCTCGACTTCGCCGGCGTCCCCGAAGCGGTCCAGTCCTCGCTGAGGAGCCTTTACCTGGCCAATGCGCTCCGCAATCAGTTGCTGGCCGAAGAATTGGCCCGGGTGTTGAGCTTGCTCGGGGACGCCGGCATACCGGTCATTCCCCTGAAAGGCGTTCCCCTGGCGCTGGCGCTCTTCGGCGACCCGGCGGCCCGGATTTGCGGTGATATCGATATTCTGGTTTCGCCCAGTGATGTGAAGCGAACCCTCGACCTCATTCTGGCTTCCGGCTACCGTGCCGAGGTCAATCATCCATACTTTTCCAAGCTTGCCCTGCGTCACGGTAGGCATTTCACTGCTGTCCGTGAAAGCCGCGGCATTTCCTTCCTGCTGGAAGTGCATTGGACCCTCATACAACATTCCTCGAAAAACGCCGAAGCCGTTCGCGACCTTTGGTCCGCGGCGCGTCCTCAAACTTATTTTGCAGTTCCGGCTTATTCACCAGGCCCGGAATGGGAATTCCTATATCTTTGCTTACACGCCGCAGACCACGATTGGCAGGTCCTGAAATGGCTGGTGGACATTCATCAGACCGTGTCGTCGGGAACCGTGAACTGGCAGAAAGCGATGGAAGAGGCGGAACGGCTGGAACTGGCCCTGGTCGTTCGCCAGACTCTGGCTGTGTCCTCACTCCTGCTGGGAACGTCGTCGCCGGAAGGCTGTTCTGCGGCCTCCCTGCCGGAGCGTCTGCGGATCTTTCCCCAGACTCCTGTTGCTGAAGACTCACCGGAAGCGACCCTGGCCTTCCGCCATCTGCGCGTGCTCACACGCCCTCTGGACAAATTAGGTTACTTCGCGACCCTGGTTTTTGCCCCCAAGGTAGCGGACCTGGAATTCGTGCGATTCCCCCGGTATCTTGGCTTCCTTTACTATTTCATTCGTCCCCTGCGTCTGGCGGGCAAGTGGGCGGCCCGGGCCCTGGGCAAGACCCAGGGCGGATCGTCTCCATAACCTGTGGCGAAAGAAATCGGAAATGGAGGACGGGCGTCTCGCCCGTCGGCGCGGTAAGAGACGGGCGGGGACGCCCGTCCTCCATCCAACTACTCCACTGCTTTTACTCGCCGTCCTTCACCAGCAAGCCCCGCGTCAGCATGTCCTGGGAAAGCTTTAGCAGATCAGCTTCTAGTTTCGAGGTGGGAACGTCGAATTGTTCCAGCAGGGCATGGTGCGCCTCGTCCAGCCGCCCGCTCTTTTGCAGCAGTTCGAGAAAGCGGGTTCCAACGGGATCCAGACTGTAGTACATGCCGGTTTGAAGATTCAACAGCACCGTCTCGTCGCCGACTTTGCTGGTGAGGACCTGCTCTGGAATCTTGAGATGATCATTCAGCACCAGGGTCATAACTCACTCCTCACCGGCTGATCGACAATCATTCGCCGGACCGCCGGCAGCATGGCAAAGTCTCGCGCATACTCCAGGTGAAAGCAAGGCAGTTGCGTAGTGATTTGGCCGATGGCCACAAATTGACGTTCCAGCCGCGCCTTGTCCCGGACATCCAGAGTGAAAGCGCAGCTCACCAGTTTCATGAATGCTTCTCGGGGCCGCAGCGGGAGGATGGCCGGTTGCGGCGGAAAAGCGTCGCCCTCATCGTTCAGGAAGTAAAAACACCGGAGAGCCGACGCCCCCTCGGCAAATGGAACCAGACCAGGATCGCTTACTCTGCGCTTGTCCGTGTAGTGGGCGATCTCTGTGCTCTGCGGCGGGACGCTGAATATTCCATCGCTGGTTTCGGGCCAGAGTCTCACGCCTGGATAACTGGGAATCGCAACCCAATCGTCTACCCTCTTGTGGAGGACCAGATAATCATCGGAAAGCAGCCGGAAACCGCTTTGGCCAAAGCATGCAGCCAGCGTGGATTTTCCCTGACCGCTCCTGCCGACGAACGCGATTACGCCCTGCGGAGTAAGAATCGCACTGGCATGCAAGACCAGGGATTCCCGCCGGCTCAGTACCAGTGGAACGATCTGGTCGAGGAACAGATGCCGTATGGTCGACTGTGGCGTACCCGGCAGCGGACGGCACCGGATATCTCTCCCGTCCCGCGAAATCAGGAAGTCGCCTCGCCTAGGAAAGCGCAGCAGCAAATCTTCGCCACGGTCGGCGAGTTTAAGCCAGGTCTGGTTGTCGGCATCGGTCCATTGATGGAACCAGTGAACGTCTTCGGTGAAACCCTCGGCGGAAGGCAACACTGCGAAGCGGCAGTCAGGAGTCCCACCCTCCACCTGGGTCAGTTCGGGCAGGGGAAGAAAGCTTTCCACGAGCAACTCACACACCCGGTATCGGCTCGCCGCGGTCATATCGAGTGCAGCGTCAGCAACCCGACTCGCCGGATTACCGCGCTTCACGAGAGTCCCTACTTCACTCATTTGTGGCAGGACTAGAATTATAGCCTGCATGAGCGGAATCACCGGCCTCTACAACCTCGATGGTCGGCCCGCTACCGACCCGTTTCTCCGGCGCATGACGGCAGCGGTCGCGCACCGCGGACCGGACGGAATCCGGCACTGGCTCTCTGGTCCCGTCGGCTTCGGCCACCTGCTGCTGCAAACCACTCCTGAATCGGCGCCCGAGAAGCAGCCGCTTACGAATGAGGATAGCGCGCTTTGCCTCACCCTGGATGGCCGCATCGACAATCGTTCGGAACTAAGGTGCCTGCTGGACTCGAAGGGATCGCCGCCGCGCCATGATACCGACGCCGAACTTGTGCTGCGGGCCTACGAGTGCTGGGGGGAAGATTGCCCGAGCCGGTTGCTGGGCGACTTTGCTTTTGCCATCTGGGATGCCCGCAAGAAGCAGCTATTCTGTGCCCGTGACTTCGTCGGGGTCAAACCTTTTTACTACCATCGCTCCGCCTCGCTCTTCGCCTTCGCATCTGAAATCCGCGCCGTCCTGGCGCTGGACGCCGTTCCCCGCCGGCTGAACGAATCGAGGGTCGCCGATTTCCTGGTGGAAGAACTGGATCGCGAAGATGAAGAATCCACTTTCTATCAGGACGTCCAGCGCTTGCCCGCTGGCCATTCGCTGACGGTAGCTCCCGGCCGCTTCGCCTTAAGAGACTACTGGGACCTCAAGTCGCCGCCCGTCCTGAAACTCGGGTCATTACGGGAATACGGCGAGGCTTTTCGCGAAATTTTTGTGGAAGCCGTGCGCTGCCGATTGCGCAGCACCCACTCCGTCGGCTCGACTTTGAGCGGAGGCATCGATTCCTCTTCCGTGGTCTGCACCGTCCGCGAGTTGCTGCCCGCGGAACTCAAGGAGCCATTGCATACCATCTCGCTGGTCGATGCCGACGAGTCAAACTGCGGCGAGACTCCCTACATTCGTGAAGTCCTTCGCGGCGGCCGGCTCACTCCGCATATCGTGCGCTCCGATCAGGTCTCGCTCATGACCGAGCAGATGACCGATAGCGACGAGCCCTTCGAGATTTACACCTATTTCACCAACTGGTTCGGCTTTGACGCTGCCAGGAAGGCCGGAGTGCGCGTTCTGCTGGACGGAATATCCGGCGACCACTTGATCCCGCCGTACACCTACCTCTCCACTCTGGTGCGTTCCTGGCAATGGAATATTCTGCGCAGGGAATTGTCGTTTGGCGCGAGAGAATTCGGCGAATCCCGTTTCTCCATCCTGAGAGCTCACGCTTTGGCTCCGATGCTGCCTGGACTATTTGAATTGTGGCGGCGGGTTCGCGGTCGTAAGCCCCGGCCCTATCCCGAGAGCTCGCGCATCAACCCTGAATTCGCTGTTCGTACGGGGATCCCGGAGCGTTTTGAATTGCAGCGGCGAAAGCTCTGGGCAGCATCCCGTGATATCGGCACGCTGCACGCCTGGAGCTTCACCTGCGGCGTCCTGCCATTTTTCTTCGAACACTCCGGCAGGCTGGCGGCCACGCTGGGAGTCGAAGCCCGCCATCCCTTTTCCGACCGCCGGGTGATCGATTTCTTTCTTTCGCTCCCTCTGCACACAAAAACCTACAGTCCTTTGCCGAAAAGGGTCATCCGAGAGGGCATGCGTGGCATTCTTCCCGAAATGGTTCGCGCGCGCACGACTCTGGCCCATCCCGGCGCGGCATTCATGACGTCGCTGCTCAAGCAAGACCCGGCACTTTTGGTACCGCAACAATTCACACAGGCCTTGGGGCCGGTAAAAGGTTATGTTAACCTCGATGCCATAAATGCGGAGAACGGCCGGTTCAACAGCGGGTCCCGCGACGCTGGAGATTCGGTCTGGCAGGCCCTGAACTTGGCTTTGTGGCTGAGAAGCAGGCGTCTTCACCCCGCTTGAAGACGAGTTGGAGGTCTAGGTTTTATGGATTCCCAGGCGTCATTGCTAACACGTGGACAACCGGCGGCAAAAGCGGCTTATTCATCTCCCAGGCTTGAAGATCTGGGACCGATTGAAGAGATCGCTCTCGGCGGCTTCGGCAGTGTAGCCGAAAACATGATGATGACGGCCGCGATGAAGCACCCCTGATTTTGTCGGCCATCTCGTCCGCACAGCAAAGACCCAACGCCTCTCGGTTTCCGGCCCGCTTGACCTTTCGGCATTTTGCTTGAGGGATGACAGGTGTCCGAAGAAGATTCGCTGCCCTTCCATCACTGGCTGATTGCCGACACCAGCCGCACCGGCACCTACCAAAAAGCCATAAGCCAGGTCGTCCGCAAAAATGACGTGGTGCTCGATATTGGAGCCGGCAGCGGCATCCTTTCATTCTTTGCCTGCCGGGCCGGCGCCCGCAAGGTTTACGCCGTTGAGATCAGCGGCGCGCTGCCCCTGGCGCGAGAACTGTGCGCCGGCAACGGCTTCAACCACATTGTTGAATTCCGCCAGGGCCGCTCCCAGGAGATCCAGCTTCCCGAACCGGTGGATGTAATCGTTTCGGATACCGGATGCAGTTTCGGCCTGCAAGGCGGATTGCTGGGCATACTACTCGACGCCAGGAAGCGCTTCCTCAAGCCCGGCGGCAGAATTGTTCCCCGTTCCCTTCAGCTCTTCGTGGCCCCGGTCGAAATCAAAGATGGACGAAACCTGGACATCTGGAAGAAAGATCGTTATGGCCTCGACCTGTCTTCCCTTCGCCGTTTCGCTGCCAATACCGACTATCACATAAGAGTAGGCCCTCAAGAAGCGCTGGCGCCTCCAGCTTTGCTGACCACCATTCATTTTGAAGAAGCCAGCAGTCCCTATGTCGCCGGAGAGACGCTCTCCGTGGCGGCGCGAGACGGAGTGATGCACGGCTTGGCCGCATGGATCGCTCTCGAATTGGACCCCGGTATTTCCTTCACCAATTCTCCGCTGGCGCCGACGGTGGACTGGCTTCACAGCTTTTTCCCCATTGAGACTCCGGTCGAATTGAAGAAAGACGATCGCGTCCTGGCCAAGATTCAAACCAACAACGGCGGAGTGTGGCGCTGGAACATTCAAATCGAAAGCGGCAACAGCGATGTCGGAAGCTCTGCCACGAAAGCCCGATTCGACCACTCCACTCTGTGGAATTTTCCTCTTGATCCCGCGCAGGTCAAGAAGCAGTTTCCTGATTACGCGCCAACCTTGTCGCGCAGGGGTGAAGCGGAGAAGTTTCTGCTGAGCGCGTTCGATGGCAAGCAGAGCGCCGCCGAGTTGACGGGAGAACTGCTGGAGCGCTTCGCTGACTGCTTTCCTTCGAAAGCGGCGGCCGCGCAGTTTGTCGCCAGAGTGATTGAGCGCTGCACCTAGAGTTTCGCCGCCGGACTCGCGCCGTCGCCCGGGCCGTCGCTTTAGAACATCAATCCCAAACCATCATCGGCGTGTAGCGTTGCAACCCTGCGTCTCCAATCACCACCTCATCCTGGCTTTCAACCCAGGCGTGGGCCTCGAAATGTCCTGCATCCTTGCTGACTCCAATCCGGATTCTGGACTGCAAGCCTTCTTGCCGGAGCATGATATGCAAAACCAATGCCTGAGTAAGACAAGTGGCGCGGGGCACATACCGGCTGACCGCACGCACCGCCCAACTGAGTTGGTTCGCCGAATAGTGGCTCTGCCGCCGCAAGCGCGGACGGGCCAGGAAAGTGACCACCCGCCGCAGCCTGGCGAAAGGGACGATCCACAAAGCCAGGCGGACGGCCGACACCAAAGCGGCAGCCCGCAACAAAGTGGGGATTTCTCGCAACCGCGGGACACGCGCCATGCTCAAACCTGAACTCGGTGCCATATCGTAACACCACAAGCGTGGGGACAGCCGCCCTCGGCTGTCCGGTGGAGCGAAGCTCCGCTAGACCTTCCGGAAAAACCAAGTCAAGCTGCGCTCGACCCGACAGCCGAGGGCGGCTGTCTCCACGTGTATCAGCGGATATAATGCCCTGCAATGTCCTTCCGTCTCGGGAAACCTCTTCATACCCTGTGCCTCATTGCCATGTTGGTGCCGGTGGCCGGGGCTGTTGCCCGGTCATCTTGGCGTGGCGTTTTACGCAACGATGGCGGAAAACCAGTCAGCGCGGCAACCGTCAAAATTACTTCGGCCACGGGAGATCGACACTATCAGGCCGCGACTTCTGCCAACGGCGAGTTTGCCCTCTCTGACATCGTTGCCGGGGACTACGACCTTTCGGTTGAAAGTGCCGGCAAGACCTGGCGCCTGGGCAAGCCCATCGTTGTTCAAGATGGCGCTGCGCTCATCAGCACCCTGCAACTGTCGTCCCAGGCGGGGGAAATCCGCCTCTTGCCCGCTAGCGAAGAGTCCGCGCAGGCCAGCGGCGGCGAGCGCCTTTCGAGTGGAGAGGTTTCGAGTCTTCCCCTGAACGCCCGCGACTTCAGTAAGTTGTTGCTGCTGGCCGCCGGCACCATGACCGACGCCAACGGGGCCGCCAACTTTACTCAGCAATTCGCAGTCAACGGACAGCGTGGCACCACTACCGTCTTCGCCCTGGACGGCTTCGATACCACCGATCCGGAAATGGGAGGCGCCACTTTTTCCAACTTCAACGTGGACGCTATCCAGGAGGTGCAGTCCAATTCCGGAGTCATGTCGGCGGAGATCGGACATGGCGCCGCCAGCTACACCGATGTCGTCACCAAGTCGGGCAGCAACCAGGTGCACGGCAGCTTTTTCGAGTTTGCCCGCAATGCCGCCTTCGATGCCCGTAACTACTTCGACCACAAGAGCGTCGCCGACGAGCGCCGCATCCCGCCTTTCGTCCGCAATGAATTCGGTTTCACCAACGGCGGCCCGATGGTGCTGCCGAAAATCTATGACGGCCGCAACCGCACTTTCTATTTCGGCCAATACCAGGGATTCCGGCAGGTGCTGGGGACCACACAAGTGCTCCCCGTCCCCACTGCCGCGGAGCGCCAGGGTATCGACACCGAGACTTTTCCCGGGGACACGCTGACCGTTCCAGTGAACCCGGCGATCGTTCCGGTGCTGGATCACTACCCTTTGCCCAACGATCCCAAGGGAGCGTACGGCGATCGCACCTACGCTGCCTCGTCCAAGATTTACACCCGCACTGACCAGTTTTCAGTGCGCGTTGACCACCGCATTTCCGACAAAGCCTCCCTGTTGACCCGGTTCAGCTTCAACCAGGTGACCGGGCCGCTGACCAATCCCGACCAGACGGCGATCGATCCCAGCTTTGCGGTGCAGTTTTTCGATCACCAGCGCAACGCCGGCGTGAAATACTCGCGGACCATTTCTCCACACCTTATTTCGGACACTGCGTTCAGCTACATTCGCAGTACACCTTTTTTTCCAGCCATCAATCACACTCAGCCGGCAATGACTTTCGGCGACGGACTATTCCAGGCCTTCAACCAGCCCGGCGGCTCGATTTTCGGGTCGTACAGCAATCTCTACCAACTCAAGCAGGACATGAGCTACGTCCACTCCAATCACGTCTTCAAGTGGGGAGTGGAAATCCGGTACAACCGCGACGCCACCATTTTCGGCACCAATCCCAACGGCCAGTACACATTTGGCGGGGGCACGGCGTATTCTCCCGTGCTGATCACTTCGGCCAGCGGCACCCACGATATCCAACCCGGAGATCCGCTGCCCGATTCCCTGACCGGCCTGCTTACCGCCACGCCGTACTCGTACGGGGTCATCGCGGCGGCGGACGTCACGCCCATCGGCGATCGCTTCGACGAAGCTGCGGTCCGCCGCGAGGCCTACAACTTCTACTTTCAGGACACCTGGAAGGCCCGGCCGAATCTGACCGTCAACTACGGATTACGCTACGAAGTGAACAGCCGCATCCACGAAGCCGAGCATCGTACCTCGCTGCCCAGGTTCGTGGACGCCAGCGGCCAGGACGTTCCCTACTGGGACCACACTGCGAAGCAACCTTTCTACTTCAACCCCCAGCCTCCCTATGACCAGGACTGGAAGGGCTTCGGGCCGCGCCTCTCTGTGGACTACGCGGTCACCAGCCACACCGTGTTGCACGCGGGCGGAGCGATTACATCGCTTGTTCCCAACCTGTGGCAGGACAATTTCCTTACGGGTGCACTCCCCCTGGCCACCAGCCTCTACGCCAGCGCGCTGCCCAACGTGCCCTTGCCCTTTCAGAATTCAGTGGTGCCGGTGACGCTTCCGCCGCCGTATACGACGGCGGGCAAGCTGCTGTTTCCCGGTGGGGATGCAAGCCACGTCCCGCCCAACACACAGGTGGACCTGGTGCGCTATCAGAACGACCTGAAAGCGTTAACCCCGGGAAACCAGGTGCAATTGCTCTCCATGGTCGGACTGGCCAAAAACTTCCGCAACGGCTACATCGAAAGTTACACCGCCGGCATCGACCACGATTTCCGGGACTTCAAGTTCACCGCCGCCTACGTGGCCACCGCCGGAGTCCACCTGTCCGCCGTCTATTCGCCGAACAGTTATGGCGGCGCCGATCCCGCCTTCGCGCCCTTCACCCAGTTCGACTCCTCGGGCAATGCCATCGGAGGGTTTGGGCCGGAGAGCGTGATGACCAGCCGCGCGCATTCCACCTATCATGCCCTGCAATCCGGCGTCAGCAAGAATTCCGCCCGCCTGGGCCTGGGCCTGCAGGCCAGCTATACCTATTCCAAATCAATTGATGACACCAGCGCGGTGCTGGGAGGCTCGATCGCGGGAGCGGGCGTAGTGCTGCAGACTATGCCCCAGAATCCCTGGAACCCGGGCGCGGAAAAAGGCCCGTCCACCTTCGACGCAACCCACTCCTTCACCCTGAGCGTGATCCAGGTGCTGCCGCTCGACCATGTAAGTTTTCTGCGGCCGCTGGGACGAACTCTCACCCGGGGCTGGCAGTTCCTGAATATCACCACGCTTACCAGCGGCGCGCCTTTCACCGTGTACTCGGGTGTGCAGCAGACCGGCGTGGGAGCAGGTGGGTCCGATCGTCCCGACCTGGTGGAGCAGCCGCATTTCTCCACCAGCGGCGCGGTGCGCGAGGATTATTTCGGCCGGGGCGACAACAACACGTCGTTCTTTTCGATTCCCATCAACGTTCCCGGCGGCACCGGCCCCAACCACGGCCGCTTTGGCACCCTCGGACGCAGCACCTTCCGCGGTCCAGGCTTTCAGCAATACGACATAGCGCTCATCAAGGACACACCCTTTGGCCGTCGTGGCAACGGCGAGTTGGGCACGATCGAATTTCGCGCCGAGTTCTTCAACGTCTTCAACCTGGTAAATTTCGGACTGCCCTCCAACATCCTGCGCGGCAGCGGCTTTGGCGTCATCAGCAAAACCTCCGGGCCGTCGCGCCAGATCCAGTTTTCCCTGAAGCTGATTTACTGAGGTGGAAGTACGGAGCGCGTGCCGCCAGCCGCGCAGGATCGGTCCCTTGATGCGGTTCACGTCAGCGCACTGTCCAGTCAAAAGCACCTTGCCGGGATCAGAAGGGCGACCTCGCCGCCGCCAGCGAAGACGGCAAGCCAAACGAACGTAATATCTATCTACTATTGCCGTGTTCGCCATCCGCCCCTAGAGTGTTCGTGCCATGCGGTGGGACCAACTCAAGCTCCGCCTGAAACTTAGTCCCAGCGCACGCAGACGTATGTTAATAGCCGCGATCATCCTGGCATTCGTTTATCTGGCTTGCGGAAGCTTTATCTGGTGGTCCATGCATCGGCCTCCGGAGACCTTCGGCCGAGTCATGGCGAAGATGCCGGGGCCTGTCCCCTTTCTCCTCTTTCCGTTTGAGACGCTGTGGACACGCGCGCGTGCCGGAAGCCTGCAGGTGGGAGATGCAGCCCCGGATTTTTCCCTTCTCAAGCTGGACAAGACGGAACGAGTGCAGCTCTCGGTTCTAAACAAAGAGCAACCCGTGGTGCTGGTCTTCGGAAGTTACACCTGACCGCCATTCCGGCGGGAGGTTCCTGCCCTCAACAAACTCTATGAGCAGTATCGCGACCGCGTGGCTTTTCTGGTGGTTTACATCACGGAAGCGCACCCCAGCGACGTCTGGCAGATGCAGAGCAATATCAAAGACCAGGTCGTTTTCGCGAGTCCGAAAAATCAAGAAGAGCGAGCCTACATAGCGGGAGCGTGCGTCCGTAAGCTGGGCATAAACTTTCCCAGCGTGCTGGACGAGTTTGGCAACTCGACCGAACGGGCCTACACCGGCTGGCCTGATCGCATCTATCTGATCGACGCGCAGGGCCGCATCGCCTACAAAAGCCTGCCGGGTCCCTTTGGCTTCAAGCCTGACCTGTTGAGTGCCGCGCTGGTTCGCACCCTGCCAGCGTCCCAACCGAGTCATTGACTCTCAAAACCGGGGGACCTGCGGAGGCCCCCCGCACCCGCTTGTAGCTACTCGTTGGCCGCTCGCTTCCGCCGCCGTTCCGCTTCTTCCCGCTCGGCTTCGTCCGTGTCAGCCTCACTCGTGCTGGACTTCTTCACTGCATCCTTCGCCTGCCCCCAGGCATTCTGGACTTTGCCTTCCACCTGCTTGGCAGCGCCCTTTACCGAGGCTTCCTCGTCGCCAGTCCATTCTCCGACCTGGCGCTGAGCTCGGCCAGCGATGTCCTTAACCTTGCCTTCCACCCTGTCCTTATCCATATGATTCCTCCACCATGCATGATTAGACCGCCAGTCAAAGTTAGCTGACCAGCGCCGCGCCATACATCGGCAAGAACCTGTAATCGGGTAGGCAAGGTACTGTACCGCTGCTTTAAGCTAGCTGAGAACTGAGAACCAGCAACTGATCACTGGTTTTTGCCTTCAGTTGCGTATCGGAATTTCGCATAGCTGACCCCTTGCAATCACCGCGGTTCACGGCGCGACTCGAACCATGATCACCGCATGAGGCCCGACTGCAGCGGAGAATTTACCGGTAAACTTTCCCAGGTCCTGGGCCTTCCACAGATCGCGCGCCCCGGCACTCAGGTGGTTGGGATACCCAATGTCTTCCCAGGAGAAACCGATCTGCTTTTCGCTCGTGTCGCGATTGAGCAAGACCACGGTGCGGCTTCCGTCCTGCATCTGCTTGGCCCAGACTTCCAGGTCGCCATCCTTGCGCACCCGGCGGCCCTCGCTTCCCAGCGGGTCCTGGTTGACCGCGATGACTTCCTTGTTTGTGAGAATGTCGTGGATCTCCGGCTTCATGTCGCGCAAGTCGTTGCCAGCAATCAGAGGCGCGGCAAGGATGGACCACAGGCTGAAGTGGGCGCGGTACTCCTCGGTGGTCATGCCGCCGTTGCCCACCTCGAGCATGTCAGGATCGTTCCAGTGGCCCGGCCCGGCGTAACTCTCAATTCCATTCTGCAGATCGAGGATGTCGAGCATGCCGAGGTGATACTTGTCCTTGCTCTCCCACTGGTCGCGAATGTCGCCCGTGGTGCGCCAGAGATTTCCGCCTACCTTCTCGCCCCAGAGCCACGGCTTGGCCGTGCCCCACTCGCAGATGCTTAACACGATGGGCCGGCCAGTCGAATTCAGCGCATTGCGGATGAGCGCATAGGCGGCCTCCGCATCCTGCGTCGAAGTGTTGCACCAGTCGTACTTCAGGTAATCGACGCCCCAGGCGGCATACTGCAACGCGTCCTGATATTCATGCCCCAGGCTGCCAGGACGTTTGGCGCACGTCTTCACCCCGGCATCGGAGTAGATTCCAAACTTGAGTCCTCGCGAATGAACATAGTCCGCCAGTGCCTTGATGCCTAAGGGAAAGGTCTTGGCATCGGCGACGATGTTGCCGCTGGGATCGCGTTCCACTTGCCAGCAATCGTCGATCACGATGTATTGATACCCGGCATCCTTCATGCCGGATTTGACCATGGCGTCGGCCATCTGGCGGATCAGGTCTTCGCTCACGTGGCATCCGAATTTGTTCCAGCTATTCCATCCCATCGGAGGAGTAGCGGCCAGCGTCTTCTCCTGCGCCCGCATTAACGAAGGTGCGACCAGTAACCCCAACATTGCGACCAGAACTCTGGCTCTTGCTGACATGTGTCGATGTCCTCCCTGATTTGTTCGTTCACTGCCAAAACTGAGGCCGCACCACAGCCCACGTAGGGCAAAGCCCGGCCGGATTTTTGGCTTTTCGCCCCGATAAAACCAAGGCGAGCCTTGCTCACCCGCCTGGACGAGGGCGTCCGCGCCTACGCAAACGGAAATCTATGCCGCCACCGGCCGCGATCCCTTGAATGCGAAATAAGCAATGTAGAGATAGCAGATGGCCGGCAGAATGAACGCATGATGAATTCCGATGCGGTCCGCCAAAGCGCCCTGTACCAGCGGAATGATCGCGCCCCCGACAATCGCCATCACCAGCAGGCCGGAGCCGTCACCGGTCAGCGGCCCCAGTTTGGCAATGCCCAGCGTGAAAATGCTGGGGAACATCACGGAATTGAATAGGCCCACCAGAATGATGGTCCACATGGCGACATGTCCCAAGGTGAGCATTGAGATACAAACCAGCAGGCATGCGACCAGAGCCGCGATGCCCAACACTTTGTCGGTGCCCGCCTTCTGCAGGATGGCTGAGCCGATAAACCGCCCCACCATGGCTCCGCCCCAGTAATACGAAACGTAGCCGGCAGCCACCACTTCTGAAATATCTCCGATATTGGCCTGGGTAAAATAGTTGATCAGGAAACTTCCAATCGAAACCTCGGCGCCCACGTAAACAAAGATTCCAACCGCCGCCAGCACGAGGTGACGGTTCCACAGGCTCTGCTTCGGTCCGCCGCCTCCGTGGCGCTCGGCCTCGGCATTGCCGGCAGTTTGAACAGGGCAATAGCGGATCCAAGAACCATGAGCGCAAGCCCGATGATCAGATAAGGCACTTTGACCGACGACGCCTCGTGTACACGATAGGCCTGCAGCGCATCGGCGGTCATCTGCCGCACCGTGTCCATGTTCTGCCGCGTCGCATTCAGAATTAGCATCCCGCCCAGGTAGGGGCCAATCGTGGTCCCTAGAGAATTGAACGCCTGGGCCAGGTTCAGACGGCTGGAGGCAGTTTCCGGAGGCCCCAGCACGGCCACATAGGGGTTGGCAGCGACTTGCAACGCCGTGATTCCCGCGGCCAGAACCATCAGCGCCCCGAGAAACAATGGATACGACGGCACGCTGGCGGCCGGGATGAATAACAGCGCCCCCAATCCCATGGTGAACAGGCCCACCACCATCGTCTTCTTGTAACCGATCCAATCGATCACCTTGGCGGAAGGAATGGAAAACAGGAAGTAGGCGGAGAAGAAAGAAAACTGGATCAGCATTACACGGGTATAGTTCAGGTCAAAGATGGACTTGAGGTGAGGCACCAGAACGTCGTTGAGAACAGTGACGAATCCCCACATGAAAAACAGCGTCGTCACCACCGTCAAGGCGACCTTGTGACTCGATCCCTGCGACCCAACCGCCCCGGAGCGGGTCTGCACGTTTGCGAATGCCATAGGCCTCCAGTACCAGCGCTCGGCCAGCATCATACCATCAGCTTATCGGTCCCCTCGGGCAGTAAGTGTGGGGCAATAAGTGTGGGTCGGACACTCTTTTCCGACGCTTTTAACGTTCATTCACCACCGGAGAAATCTGAAGGGAACCTGAAAACCGCTTGTGCCGCCATCCTCCTAAGGCAGCGTCACCGGCAAAATACGGATAAACTCGTACGGCACGTTGGGCCCTTCAGCATCTAATCATGCAGCGGAGGCACTATGAAAAGACTCGGGGCAGTCCTCACAACGGTTCTATTGTTGTTCTTGGGAGTCAGTGTTCCACTCTACTCGCAGCAAGAACACCAGGACGACAAAGAATCGAAGCCTGAGAAGACGGCCAGGCCGGAAGCGCATCCCCAACCCAAACCGCAGCAGGAGCGGCAACGGGAACAGGACCAACAGCGCCAGGAACAAGGGCGGCAACAGCAGGAACACCAGCAGCAGGAGCATGCCCAACAGCAGCAGCACCAGAATGAGCAGATGCAGCAGCAACAGCATGCTCAGCAGGAGCGCGCTCGGCAGCAGCAGGAACAACATCAAAGGGAGCAGGCGCAAGAGCAGCAGCGCGCGCAGCAACGCCAGAATCAGCAGATGGAGCAGCAGCGCACCCAGCAGGAACATGCTCAACAACAGCAGGAGCGTGCGCAACAGCAGCGTCAGCAGCAGGAGCGCCAGAGGGAACAGGCCCAACAACAGCACACGCAGCAGCAGATGCAGAACCAGCATCAACAGGAAGAGCGGCAGAGACAGCTCAACCAGGAGCAGCAACACCAGGCGCAGCAACAGGAGCACCTGAATCAGCAACGGCTCTCACAGCAGCGCCAGCAGGAACTGATGCGACAGCAGCAGCAGCGGGTGGCGCAATACCAGCAGCATCTGGACCAGCAGGAACGCATCGCCCAGCAGAGGACTGCCGCCTTGCAACAGCAGCGGCGCATGGCGCAATACCGCTTTCAGCAGGAGTATTACCAGCGCGAGCGTGAGCAGGCGGAGCGCCTGCGGCGTGAGCACCACGACTACGACCACGATCCCTACTTCTATACCGCCCCGATTTATCGCTACAACCGCGGCGGCTCGTACTACGAAATCAATCAGTACGGAGCAGACTTGCTGCGGGAGGCTGTGAACAACGGCTATCGCGAAGGTTTCCGCGCCGGCGCCGCCGACCGCGAAGACCACTGGCGTGCCGATTACGAGGATTCTTTCGCCTATCAGGACGCGAACTTCGGCTATAGCGGCTACTACGTGGACCAGGCCGACTACAACTACTATTTCCGCCAGGGTTTTCAGCGCGGCTATGAAGACGGCTACTACAACCGCTACCAGTACGGTGTCTATTCGAACGGCTCGTACAGCGTCCTGGGCAACGTGCTGTCACTGATTCTGAATCTGCAGTCGCTGCACTAGAAAGATGGAACGTGGGGGGCGGGCGCCCTCGCCCGCCGCCTTTGATGTTGACTTTGAATTGAACCCCGCGCGGTGGCGAGTAGAGCCCGCGGCGGAAGCCGCGGGTTCACTCAAGCGGCAGGCGTCGAAACAACCTTCGCGGTAGTGATGGCCTGTCCCACGTGACGCTGGGTGTGATCAGCGACATGCACCAGCAACCCGCCGACAGTCGTGGGCCAGTGCTTGCGGCCCACCAAGCGGTCCTGTTCCAGCGCATCCGGATCAACGGCTCGAACCCGGCCCTCGCTTCTTGCCAGTGCCGAATTCAGCTCCGCAAAGAGACCGCCGCGTGTCGCCCCGGGGTCCATCTCCGCTTGCTTCGCGCTCAGTTGCTCATCGTCCAAATCTCGCCCTTCGGCATAGGTAAGCAGCCGGTCCAGGCTTCTGGCAATGTGACGCAAATGAAAAGCGACCGGCGCCACGCCTCCTGGACGAGCGTTGATCTGCTCATCGCTCAGGCCAGCGCACCAGCGTTGCAAGTCTTCTTTCGCCAGTTGCAGCGCATGTACCACTGCCCGTTGCACCGCCGGAATTTCCTGCAACGTACCCCGCAGCCAGGGCTCGGTTAATTCATTTTCCGACATCGCTCCACCTCGACAATCAATCAGTCTATCCTCTGCCAGAAACCGCGTGGGGACAGCTGCCCTCAGCTGTCCGGTCGAGCGCAGCTCGACTGCTCTTGGATTCGGATATAGCTCCGCTCCACCGGAGACAGCCCGGGCGGCTGTCACCACATGGGTCGAGTGCACTACAATGTTGGGGCACAGAGCCCGTCAGTGCGACGGACCCGTAGCTCAACTGGATAGAGCACTGCGCTTCGAACGCAGGGGTTGGGAGTTCAAGTCTCTCCGGGTCCACCATTCCTGCTGTATCCGTGTAAATCCTCGCAAATCCGTGGCCGTTTATTCCGCTCACCACGCGCCCCAAACCACACCGTCTATAATGTCCGCTCACATGCCACGTTTCGACGTCACGATCGCCGGAGAACTGAACCTCGACCTCATCCTTTACGGCCTGCCTGATGAGCTTCCACCCGAGCGCGAACTGCTGGCTGACCGCATGATGCTTACCCTGGGCAGTTCCTCCGCCATCGTGGCCCACAATCTGGCGGCGTTGGGAAGCAAGGTAGGTTTCCAGTCGCTGATTGGCGACGACCCCCTGGGACAGATCGCGCTCGACCGCCTGGCCGAAGGCGGTGTGGACGTTTCACACGTGCGTCGTGCCCAGGGCCCAACCACGACCGGGATTACCATCATGCTGCCGCGCACCGGCTGGCGCAACATACTGACGTACGCCGGAACTATCGCCGAGCTCTCATTGCGTGATCTCGACTTCGACTACCTTTCAGATTCCCGTCATTTTCATCTGTCGTCGCTCTATTTGCAGCAAGCCTTGCAGCCCGACCTGGGCGAACTTTTCCGCCGGCTGAAGGCGGCCGGCCTCACCATCTCCCTCGATACCAATGACGATCCGCAAGACCTCTGGGCCGGAGGCGTAAAAGACCTGCTGAAGTACGTCGATGTGCTGCTGCCCAATGCGCGAGAGGCGACGAGAATCACCGGAACCGACAATCCGGAAAAGGCCATCCGGCAACTGGCCGAGATGGTCCCACTGGTAGTGGTAAAACTCGGCCATGAAGGCGCGTTGGCGCAGCGGGGAAAGGAGCGCTTCACCAGTCCTGCTTTGGATGTCACCGCGGTCGACACCGTCGGCGCCGGAGACAGCTTCGATGCCGGCTTTCTCCACGAATTTCTCCGAGGCTCAGATCTCCCATCCTGCCTGGCCAGCGGCAACCGCGCCGGCGCTCTTTCCGTGACGCGGCCGGGAGGCACGGAAGCCTTCCGCGATAAGCAATATCGCGAACGCTTCCTGCGCTCGTGTGGGACGGACACTCCTGTCCGACGCCTTTGACTTTGTTTTTTTGATCCTCCCGCAGATCACGTGGGGACAGCCGCCCCCGGGCTGTCCGGTCGAGCGCAGCTCGACGATTCACCGAGATAAAAATGTTGGCCGGCTGAAGCGAAAGGTGGAGCTTCGCTCCACCGGACAGCCGAGGGCGGCTGTCCCCACGCGGTTCTTCTGGTATCACAACGCGAATCTACCGGCTCACTTCCAGCAGCAGATGATCTTTGAATTCTGTCTTGAGCCGGGGAGCCGTATCCGCCGTGGCTTCTACCGTCCCCAGGTCTTTGTCTTCAGCATAGGCCCGCACGTGATAACTCCCCGGGGTAAGCCCGCGCAGTTCGATCTCGCCTTTCCACGGTGCGGCCGAAGGAGCGAAAAACGCGTAGTACATCTTTCCATCTTTTTCGATGGCGTAACCTTCCGGTGTATCGTACCCGTAAACGTAGAGATTGCGGAACGTTCCCTTGGAAAGCATTTTCTGGTTGTAAATACCAATCCACTTCTTCCAGTGTTCTTCTTTCTCCGGGGTCAGGGCCACAGCTTTGTATTTTGGTCCGGGATCGGGCCATACAAACTTGGTTCCTACCACGCCGCCGGGGCCGATGGTTGAAGCGAAATCTTCCCCGTGCTCGCGCCAGTTGTTGCCGATGCGATCCATCGTCGAGAGTTCCACGTGATCTCCATAGACCGCGGACTCCGGCCCCAGCAGCGCCTTGTACATCTTGATCCGGCGGCGCACTTGCACCGCGCCTACGGGATCAGCGGTCACCGCCTGGTCGATAAACGGCAGCCAGGCCAGCGACGGTGGCGTGCCGCACGGACAGCTCTGAGTCACGCTCTCCGGCTTGAGGGCGCGGCTGGTCTGAAAAATGGTCTTGTACACATCGGCCATGGCATTGACCGAGTCCTGTGGAGACTTGTGATGGTGTGCCGGGTTGTAGCACATGGGCACGCTGTAAATGTTGTCCAGCTTCGATCCGTCGAACCCCCAGTCGCCAATAAATTTTTCGGTCAGCTTTTTGAAGTACGCCTGCACCTCAGGCACGGCCGGACAAAGCGCCGCCAGGTCACGGGTCATGCGCGCATGTTTTCCATTCTTGTCGAGAATCAGCCACTCCGGATGCTCCTGCGCGACCTTTGCCACGATATATTTGTGCGACTCCCATCTGCCCTGTCCGTCTTCCACACCTAACGGCAGCCACCATAGCTGCACCAGGATGCCCAGCTTGTGGAAGTCGTCGGTCATCTTCTTGATGGAGTCGCCGGGGAAGGTGTCCGCACGCGCATTCCAGTCTCCGTAGGTGTCAAACCAGCGATCGTCAAGCGTGGCCCACTTGATGCCAAACTCCTTCAACTTCGGCACCGTGCCCAGCATCTCCGCCGGGGTGACGTTGAATTCATAGCCCCAGCCGCACCAGCTCACGTTGTAAGCTTCGCCCGAAGGCTTGGGAATCTCCCAGCCCTCTTTCTGCAGCACGCTCGACCACAAATGTAGCGGCTCGTAAAAATCGCCCGAGTACACGGCGACAAAACTGCGCGGCGTGGAATAAGTTTCACCCGGCTTGAGTGTGGTATTGGCTGCAATGTCCACGCCAGCGTTGACGCCGCCATCAGCCCCCACTTTGACCGGTAGCGACAAAGTCAGCGGCAAGGTTTCCACGTGGCCCACGGCCTCACCAACCGTGCCGGTCCAGAACGCGACCACCGGAATGCCGCCGCCATAACCGCCTTTCACCGCAGCGCCCATCAGGTTGGGTTGTGCGAAGCTGCGGCCCAGCTTTACGACATCGTCCTTTCCCCAGTCGTAGCTTGCCCCGTGGTAACTCCACATCTCGTAAGGCTTCGCCGTCTTCTGCGCCAGGCCGGCATCGAACTTGTGTTGCTGCTCGATGACGCTGTCGATGTGAATGTCTTCCGTGCCGGCGTTCTTGTATGCGGCACTTGAAAGCAGCAGGGTGGGAAACGCGTCATAGACCTCGACCTGCAGCGTTCGCTGGATGCTGGAGGCGGACGGATCCTGCGCCTGCGCCGGAATTTCCAGGCGCTTGCCCCGGCCCAGCTTGCCCACGCTGTCCTCAACCTTGGCTGCGCCCGTTTCCAGGGTGAACTGGACCGGCTTGCCATCCCGCACCAGCACATCGCTGCCACCCGCGCCGGCTTGGTCCAGGGTGAGCCTCTGGTCGCCCTTGAGTAGCGCTGCCTGTATGTAGCCTGACGGCAATATCTGGAACTCGGCGGCACTCGTGGTCAGCACAATCGGCCCGCCCGGCTTTATTTCCACTTTGATCTGTGAGGGCTCCGGCGCCGGAGTTTCGGTCTTTGCCGGCGGACGGTTGCAGCCCGCGCTCAGCAGGAGCACCGTCGTGAGCGACAAAAGCACCCCACAAAGAACCGTCCGCTGCGGCGAAACTTTCTCCCTGCACTCCGTGTTCATCATTTCGCTCCCTTGCCCAGGCCTTTGAACTGGCTGAACATCTTCTCCGCGTTCAGGTGATAGATTTTTTCCAGCACCGAATCCGGCAACTCGAGGCCGTAAATTTCCCACCGCCCCTGCCCTGGAAATCCCCAGGGATCGAATGATTCATCCGCCGTTTCCAGCCAGCGGAAGTGGTTGCGATACATCGCCTCATCCATCCCGTTGTCGGTTCCGAACATCACGCGGTCCTGATATTTCAAAAAGAAGTCTCGCGTCTGCCGCGGCTGCCGTCCCAATTCAGCCTCGCGGGCGCCAAACTCCACCATGACGTTGGGATGCTCATCGAGCATGCGCGATACCCAGGGCAGATTTTCCGGCCAGCCCATGTGCAGGGAAACGAAGCGCGTCTCCGGATGCCGCGCAAAAACGCGGTTGCGCGCTTCCAGCAACTCCTCCAGCTTGGGATACTGCGGACCGTAAAAGCTCCAGTCGGGATGCTCGGTCAATTCCTCATAGCGCTCATTCTTGCCGTCAGTGGGAAGGAAGAAGGCCTCCGGATCGCCGGTATGGATCGAAACCGGAATGCCTAAGCGCCCGCATTCGCGCCAGACCGGGTCGAGTCGCGGGTCGTCGATCGCCAACAGTTTCCCGGACTTGAGCCGCACCCCCAGTCCCAGGTCCTTCAGAAACTTAAGCCCGCGAGCGCCTCTGGCCACGGCATCGTCCAGTTGCCGTACCATTTCCTGGCCGAAATCCGGGTCGTCAACCTTGCTCCAGTCCAGTTGCGTGAAAACGATGAACCGCCCGGGATAGGGCTTCACCATCTCATCGATCACATGCTGCAGCTTGTCGCCCCACATGCCGGTCAGGATCACCACGGTTTTTACGTTGGTGTTGTCCATGATCTCGACCACTCGCTTCGGGTCCATGTGCTCGTCAATTCCGGCCGCATCGTTGACGTGATTGTGCACGTCGATGACATAGAACTTCGCCCGGGGAACCTGGTGCGCGGGCACGTGCAGCATCTGGACGGGATGAAAATCCCGCAGCAGGAGTGTCTTTTTCTGCTCCGCGTCGGCGGCCGCCTTGTATCCGATTTGGGCGGGCGTTGCCGGCGCTGGCGTCGCCGCAGTCTGCGCCCGGACCATCCCTACGCAAAGAAGAAACGCCAGCACCCACCGGGTCTTCCAACTCATCGCAACCTCCAGTTCTGGCGCGGTCTGCGTCTTTAGCAATAGAACGAAAGTAAAAGTAAGTAATCGCAACTATACAACACCCCTGGGGGCCGGTTCCCAAAAAAGTATGGGGCGGTCTTGGCCCCCTAGTGCCCTGTGCAAAAAAAGGTGCCAACCACGCCCCCAACTCTGGCATCTTGATTACAGCGACTTTATCCTAATAAAAGAAGAGGCAAAGGAAATGAGATCACGCAAAGACAAAGTTCTTATGAACATTCTGCTGGGCACCGGCGTCTATTTGCTGGATTCCTGGCGCAATCGTCTGGGTGGAACGGTGGACGACCTGAGGTCAAGAGCGCAGGACACATATGAAACTGCCGCCGACCGGGTCAGCCGCGCCAGCGACGTCATCCGTGGCGAAGACAGCCACATTGTCGGCACCGCCACCGCCGCTCTCCTGGGACTGGGCATCGGCGTGGGCCTGGGTTTACTCCTGGCGCCCGCGAGTGGAGAAGAAACCCGTAACAACATTGCCAGCAAAGCCCGCGACATCCGGGACCGGGTCTCCTCGCGCGCCGCAGCTGCCACCGGCACGTTCGGAGGATAGAAACCGGACGGCGGGCGTCAGATTTCGGACGTCAGACGCAGCAGATGTGCTGCCTCTGCAAAAACAGGGAACTCGCGGGCCGAAGTCTGACGCCCGAGGTCCGACGTCCGTATCACCTGCGCTTGTAGTGAATGGGCCAGACGACGGTCCAGGTCTTGCCACTGTCTTTCGATCCCTCCCAGCTCCAGTCGAATTCATCGCGGGTGATGTTCTTGAACACCATGCGCTGCAGACCTTTGCTGCCGTCGGGGCGCGTGGCCTCGCGCCCCAGGACCATCTGACCATCTTTAAATTCGCCCACGAAATCGAGATAGCCACCTTCGTTGTCCACCCAGGTCTGCTTCCATTTGCCCGCGCGTACGTCGAAAATGGAGACACTCCTTCCCCGCAGATGCATCGCATCCTCACCGGAAAAATTTTCCTCCACAACGCAGCCGTCCAGGATTCGCCGGATGCTATTGCTTCCGTGAGCTATCTCACCCTGATTATTTCCCGGCCAGGTCAGGTCCCATTCCCCGACCCAGAAGTCGAGTTGTTTCTGCTCCGGCTCGGAACAGGGCTTCGGTTGCACTGCTGTGTTGCCTTGACCGGCGATGGCCATGCCGGTCAGGATAAGGAGAATCAGGGCGATTCCGCAATTTCTCCAGAGATAGGTCACCGCTCCTCCGTGAACGTTCTTGCCATCAGACGGCGGTGCAGGACAAACGGTAGCGGGCAGATAGGTAGTGACTTAGTTAGAACAATCCCGGCAACCTGCGGTCATCCTGAGGGACTTCAGTCCCGAAGGATCTGGCGTGGAGAGCTCCCACCCTGCCCAAGCCGCGCACCTGCCCACGCATTGGACGGAGAGCCAGACTTCAAACTGGGACACCACCGAAAGACACAAGACCTAGGCGAGATCTCGGCGGCAAGGCTGAGGGCAGTTGACCCCAGATTCGTGGTCAATCAACTCTTGTGATAAACCTTTACCCTTGACTCTTGAGCACGCCATCTTCCTTTTTGTCGCCGCCATCCTGGGCGGGGCCTTGAACTCGGTGGCTGGTGGAGGGAGTTTTTTGGCCTTTCCTGCGCTTCTGTTCGTGGGCGTGCCTCCCATTCCAGCCAACGCCACCAACACCCTGGCCCTATGGACCGGGGTGACGGCCAGCGGAGGCGCCTATCGTGATCGCCTGGATGTGCCGACGCGAGTTCTGTTGCCCCTTCTGCTAACCGGCCTCGCCGGCGGAATCATGGGCGCGTTTCTGCTGCTCCGGACCCCGGCACACACTTTCATGCGAGTGCTGCCCTGGCTGATGCTGGGCGCGACTCTGCTCTTTGTTTTCGGAAAGAGATTGGCCGGAGGCCGCGTTTCGAGCGTCGGCCATGACGCCACCTCCGCGGCCATCGTGGGCGCATCTTTCTTCGAGCTGGCAGTCGCGGTCTATGGCGGCTATTTCGGCGGCGGCATGGGCATCGTGATCCTGGCTATGCTGGCCGCCGTCGGCATGTCCGACATTCATGCCATGAATGCGTTGAAGAGCATTCTGGGAATGGCCGTCAATGGCGTCGCGGCAGCCGTATTCGTCGTGAAGGGGGCCATCTACTGGCCGCAGGCCATCGTGATGATCGCAGGCGCTCTGGTAGGTGGATATTTCGGGGCCCACTATGCGCAGAAGCTGCCCCAGGCCTGGGTGCGCAATTTTGTAATCCTGGTGGGGGCTGGAATGACGATCTATTTCTTCATCAAAGTTTACTGACTTATTATCGCGACATGACGCCGGGCTACGGCAACTGCACGTCCAGGGCGTAAATTTCCTGGGTGCTGATGTCCCGAACGAAAAGGGGAGTGCCATCCGGAGCAAGCCCGCTCCAGGATCCGATCCAGTTGGCGAAGCGCCGGATGTCTTTCAAGCTGACGACCTGCTCGGGCTTGGTCTCGCCGACCTTAAGCCGACGATAGGACTGGTCGCTCGAAAGAGTGGTGTCGAAGTAAAGATATTTGCTGTCTCGCGACCAGTTGGGAAAGCCGACGGCGTGGGGCTCACTCAACCAGTTAGTCCACTTTTGCGTCTTGAAGTCGAAAAGCAGCAGCTTTTGCGAGTCGTTGGAAAGTGCCGCCAGAAAATGGCCATCCGGCGACCAGCGCGGACTGAAGATACCCTGGGAGCCCGGTAGCGGGTAAAACTGGTGCGTCTGCAGGTCGAGAACGTTGATTACTTGAGCTTCGGGGACGTCCATACGCCCAAAGGCGATCTGCTTGCCGTCGGGGGACCAGCTGGGATCGAACTCGCCACGGTTCTCCGACAATAATTCTTGGGGCGCGCCGCCTTGTGCCGAAATCAGGAAAATCTTCCAAGGCTTCCCGTACTGCGAACCGTCGAAAGCAATCTGCTTTCCGTCTGGCGACCACCGGGGAAGGCTGGTATACATCGGTGCATAGGTAAGCTGCAGACGCTCGCTGCCGTCCACGCGACTACGCCAGAGCGTTCCCTCGGGGAGAGTCACGTATGTGACCCAGTGTCCATCTGGAGAGAAGGCAACTTCCTGGACTGAAATTCCGGAAAGATAAGGCACAAATTTCTGGGAGCGGGAGTCGTAACTCACCAGCTCGCCGCGTGGTTGGAGTCCGTAAACAAACATCTGGTGGCCGGTATTGGGTAAGGCTTGATCGAAGTCCAAAGGGCCGGTGGTGAGTTGAATCGGCGTTGGGGCGTCCCTACGAAAAAAGCGGTGGCGCTCGGGCAAGACCCAGATGTTTGATCCGCTGGCATCACTGTGGGTAAAGAGGTAGTAGGCGCCATCGGGCGTCCATCGGCCATGAGATTCCGACGGTGGGTTACGCCAGCCCGGAAGCAGGGCATGAAGGCCTGTGCCATCGGCGTTGGCTTCCCAAAGAGAACTGGCGTTCAATTGCAAATCAACTGCTGTGAATCGAATTCGCGCACCGTCCGGGGAGAAGCTGAGGGAGTAAGGTATTGCCGGCGCCGTGAGCAACTTGCGAGGTTCGCTGCCGTCTGATCTGGCCAGGAAGAGATCGTTCCCGGTGGCGTAGACGAGCCGGCGTCCGTCGGGCGAAAACGCGCCGTCGTGGCCGGTTACGTCAGCCAGGCGGCGCGGGGATCCGGCGGGTAAAGGCACGACCCAAAGTGGATCTTCCGGCTCTGTGCCGACAAAAGATTCAACCAGGAGCTGCGAGTGGTCGGGAGTGATGTCCAAGGTGGCGACGTTGGGAAGGGGAGTAGAGATAGTTGCCACTTCGCCTCCTGTCGTCGACACCTGGGACAGAACGAGGCGCTCAGCGGAGTACTCGCCAAAGTAAAGGCGTACACCATCCGTGAGCATGGCTGAGGACTTGCCGAGGCCGTCACGCGTAATCTGGGTCACGCCAATGAGTCTCGGCGGCGCCAGCGGCGACCGCAGCCACCACATCACTGCCGCGATTGCGAGCACGGTCGCCAAAGCAACCGCTGCTAGGGGCCGACGACTCCTTTTTCTCTCTTCCGCGATCGACACCTTGGCCGCGCTCACTTTACCGGAGGTGCTATCGCGCTTGAGACGCG
Source organism: Terriglobia bacterium (assembly GCA_963758435.1). Classification (GTDB taxonomy): domain Bacteria; phylum Acidobacteriota; class Terriglobia; order Terriglobales; family Acidobacteriaceae; genus JAIQFF01. Next base: position 451,247 of record CAVWVN010000008.1, read on the forward strand.
TCAGGTCCGCGCGCAGGTCTGCCGCACTCTGGTAGCGGACGCTCCGATCCTTGTCGAGGGCCTTGCGAATAATGTGTTCCAGTTCCGCAGGCAGGTCGGGATTCAGCCGAAGTGCCGAGGCGGGTTCCTGGTTGAGAATCGAGTTAAAGATTGCAGCGGAGGTGTCGCCTCTAAAGGGAAGAGCCCCGGTGGCCATTTCGTAAAGCACCGCGCCGAAAGAAAACAGATCGGTGCGAGCATCCAGATCCCTTCCTAAAGCCTGTTCGGGCGACATATAAGCGACCGTGCCGAGCGCGCTGCCCGGGCTGGTGAGATGCTCCTCGGTCATCGTCGGTGTTTCGCTGGACTTCGAACCGGCGGGCGCGCTGATCTTGGCCAGGCCGAAGTCGAGAATTTTTGCGTGGCCGCGATCAGTTACGAAGAGATTGGCGGGCTTGATGTCGCGATGAACGATGCCTTTGGCGTGAGCGGCATCGAGCGCATCAGCGATTTCGATGCCTAGGTCAACCAGACGGTCGGTTTCGAGTGGGCGGCCCAAGATCGCTTCCCGCAGAGTTCTACCTTCCAGATACTCCATTGCGATGAAGCGTAAACCCGCCTGTTCGCCGATTTCGTAAATGGTGCAGATATTTGGATGGTTCAGAGCGGAAGCTGCGCGAGCTTCACGGCGAAAACGCTCTAGGGACTGGGGGTCGTGAGCGAAGTCGTCGGGCAGGAATTTGAGAGCAACGAAACGGCCCAGGGAGGTGTCCTCTGCCCGGTAAACAACACCCATCCCTCCACCGCCTAGCTTTTCAACGATTCGGTAGTGGGAGACTGTCTGCCCAAGAATAGACGGCGCATCGGGCATGGAGGCAACATCTTAGCAGAGAGCTACGCCGTGGAGTTAAGGGGAACGCGGACGGGGTAATACCCCGTCCGTTTCGTCTGCTATTGCAACGGCTCCGACATGTGTTCGTGCACAATCATCCACTTGCCCGCCTGCTTTTCAAAGATCAGGGTCCAGCGCAAGGTGGCCATTTCGTGCTTCCCGGCGGTGGTCACGGCATCTTCCTTTACCGTGGTTGTAGTCCAGGTCAGGTTGCCGTCGGTGTGGACCTGGGTGTCGTCGCCCAACGTCAGCTTTATGCTCTTGTATCCTTTCAGCAGCGCGGTTACACCCTTCTCGTACTCGGCCCAGTTGTTGTACTTCAGGGGAGCAATGTCGAAGAAGTTGTAGTCACCGTGGTCGTAATACTGGGCCATGTCGGCGGCATTACCCGCACTCCAGCCGTCCAGAATCTTTTGCAGATAGGCCTTGTCCGGGGCTCCGGATGAAGTTGTCTTCTTGGGTTTCGGTGCTGCCAGAGCGGAAAAGCTGAGTGCGAACACACAGAACAGGGTGATCAAAACGCGCTTGTACATTGATGTTTCCTCCATGCGGCGAGGAATTGTCGCACAAGGCGGGAGAAAGCTCAAAGCCCGGCGCGAATCACGTGGGGACAGCCGCCCTCGGCTGTCCGGCGGAGCAAGGCTCCGCGATTCTTCGTGTCGGCAAGCACCTGTCGAGCTTTGCTCGACCAGGACAGCCGAGGGCGGCTGTCCCCACGTAGTTCGTGGTGTTTGCATCGCCCCATCCCCTGTGGGTTTGACGCTTTTCCACAGCACACGCTAAAATACTTAGGTTTGCCTGTACTCACGGCTCCGTTCTGGAGCCGCCCCGCATTCGTTGCCTAGAGCGCCGACGCGGAAAGCAAGCACAGGAAATTCAGCAGGTTCCCGGCAATCGCGCCAGGCCGCGACGGGCACAAGATTGGACGGAGGCATAAGTATGTACGCGGTCATCCGCGCCGGTGGTAAACAGTACCGGGTGGCGCCCGGCGATGTGATTCGGCTGGAGAACCAGGGCAACGGCACCGACGGGAAAATCGAGTTCAACGATGTGCTGGCCGTCTCCGGCGAGCCCGGCCAGATCGGGCGCCCGCAATCCAGCGCGCTGGTGACCGGTGAAGTGGTGGAGCAGGGCCGGGGCGCAAAAATTCTGGTGTTTCATTACAAGCGCAAGAAGCAGTACAAGAAGCTGCGCGGACATCGCCAGGGATATACCGCGGTCCGTATCACGGAAATCGCCTGCGACGGTCAGAAATTCTCCGCTCCCGAGCTTCCCAAAAAAGAAGCGAAACCGAGGAAAGTGAAGCCCGTCGAGGTAGAAGACGAGCCCAAAGTCGAGGCGAAGGCGGCGAAAAGCCCGGCCAAGAAAGCAGCTAAAAAGCCAGCGCCCAAGAAGTCAGCACCGAAAAAGAAAAAGTAGCGCCGGCGTCTCGCCGGCTGTCCGGCGGGCATCCTGCCCGCCGACTTGCGGGCCTACAGCCGAATTTGAAACAAGAAACCAGAAACTGGAAACTGAAAATCAATGGCACATAAAAAAGGTCTAGGCAGTTCCCGAAACGGACGCGACTCCAACGCCCAGCGGTTAGGCTTCAAAGCTTTTGGCGGACAAATCGTCCCCGGCGGCACCATCATCGTTCGCCAGCGCGGCACGCGGGTCAAACCGGGTCTCAATGTCGGGCGCGGCAAAGACGACACTCTCTTTGCCAAAATCAGCGGCCGCATCAAGTTCCTCGACAAGGGTTCGATGGGAAAGTTCGTCATGATCGAACCCCTGGAAGCCAAGTAGAGGTCGGAAGATCAGCAGGGTCGCAGTAAGCTAGCGGCCCCAAGCCTCGGCGCGGGCCGGGGCATTTTTGTTTGTCACCTTCCGCGGGCAAATTCCCCGCCGAGCTTTGCTCGGCCAGGACAGCCGGAGGCGGCTGTCCCCACGTGGTTCGTGCTGGGCTGACGACCGAAGACCGAAGACTGACGACTGTGTTCATCGACGAGGCAAAAATTCGGGTCAAAGCCGGCGACGGCGGAAATGGCTGCATGGCCTTCCGCAGGGAGAAGTACGTTCCGCGCGGCGGCCCTTCGGGCGGCGACGGCGGTAAGGGCGGCGACGTCATCATGGAGTCGAGCGAGCGCCACAACACGCTGGTGCACTTCCGTTTCAATCCGGAGTACAAAGCACAGCGCGGGCGCCACGGAGAAGGTTCCAACCGCACCGGCCGCGAGGGTGCCGACGTTCTGCTGAAAGTGCCCGTGGGCACGATCGTATACGACGACGAAACCGGAGAAAAGGTGCACGACTTCTCGCGCCCCGACGATCGCATCGTCATTGCCTGCGGCGGACGAGGCGGACGAGGAAACGCACGTTTCGCCACATCCACTCACCAGGCCCCGCGCGAGCATGAACCGGGCCGCCCCGGAGAAGAGCGCGTCTTCCGCCTGGAACTGAAGCTGCTCGCCGATGTCGGCCTGATCGGCTATCCCAACGTGGGCAAGTCCACGCTGATCTCGCGCATTTCGGCGGCGCGGCCGAAGATCGCGGACTATCCCTTCACCACCTTACAGCCCAACCTGGGCGTAGCGGTCGTCGGCCAGCCACCCGACGAAAAAAGTTTTGTAGTCGCCGACATTCCAGGATTGATCGAAGGTGCGCACACCGGCGCCGGTCTGGGCACGCAGTTCCTGCGTCACATCGAACGCAATCGCCTGCTGGTCCACCTGGTGGATGTTTCCGACGGCAGCGGAAGGCCCGATCCTGTCAAAGACGTCGAAGTCATTGCTGAAGAACTGGTCAGCTTCGGGGCTCATCTGGAAGAAAAGCCAGTGATCATCGTGGCCTCAAAAATCGACGTGGCCAACAAAGAGAAACTGGCAACGCTCAAACGCTATTGCAAGAAGAACAAGCTGGAGCTATATCCCATCTCGGCCGTGACCGGCAAAGGGATTGATGATCTCAAGTACGCCATCGCCGAAAAAGTGGACGAGCTTCGTTCACAGTCCGCCGAAGCAGCCAGCCCCTCTGAGAACTGACTACTAGTAACTGAGATCTGCTTTTATGACAATCCCATCTTGTATGAATTCCGCGCAAACTCAGCCGCTCTTGTACAGATCTTCCACCGCTTTGTGCACACGATCCGAAAGCTCTTCCATGTTTCGTAATGTGTAGTCCGCGGTGGAAATGGGCTGGCCCACCCGCATTTCCAGCGGCCGGCACTTGATGTGATAGGTATTCATCGGCAGCAGTTCGAAGGTGCCCACCAGCGCTACCGGCACAATATCCACCTGCGCCTTGATCGCCAGAAATAGCGCTCCCGGCAAGAAAGGCTTGATCTCGCCATCGGGAGTGCGGCCCCCTTCGGGAAAGATGACCAGGGGCGTGCCGTTCTTCAGGCTCTTCAGGGCGGCGCGAATGCTGCCGATCGATCGCGACGGGTTCTGCTGGTCCACGCAGATTTGTCCCGAGCGCTTCAGGTGCCAGCCCACAATCGGATACGACAGCAATTCCTTCTTGAACGCAATGCGAAACTCGAAGGGCAGATACACGTACAACACGGGAATGTCGAGCGCGGAAGCGTGATTGACCGCGTAAACGTAGGGGTTCGAGGTATCGATCGCACTCAGCCCGGTCACTTTCGTGGGCGAGGCAATCGTCTTCATGATCAGCCACGACCAGAAGCGCGCAAAGGCATGCAGGATGCGTTCCTGGTTTCCGAACAATGACACCGGGATGGAGACAATTCCCAGGGCGACGGTGTACGCCCAGATGAGGGGATCGAAGATAAGGTAAGAACGCAGACGGCTAAGCCATCCGTAGTGCCGGGAAGCGGCCGCTGTTGCGGGTTGGGCCGGAGTGGCGGCCTCAGCCAGTTCCGTCGCGCTATCCATCTCGACCGGTGTTTTCACGAAAGGCACCGCATTATTAGATGCGCGCCCCAAGCATTCGCATCGCCTCTCCTACAATGTAAATCGATCCGGTGGTAACCACCACGCCATCGCGACCCGCCGCGGCCTTTCCTTTCTCGATGGCGGCAGCCACGTCCGCCGCGGCTTCAATCTGGGTCGAGGTCCGCGATGCCGCTTCCCGAATCTCTTCCGGGCTGGCGGACCGGGGATTGTCGGCCTGGGTCGCAATCACCCGCTCTGCGAGGGGAAACAGGATTTCAGCCATCTCTCCAATCGCCTTGTCCCGTAGCGCGCCAAAAATAAACGTCAGCCGGCGCTCCGGATAACCAGCCGAAAGAGTGGAGCGCAGGGCCCATGCTCCAGCTGGGTTATGCGCCACATCGAATACATATTCGGGTGTGTCGCCGCTGGCGGGCACCACCTGGAACCGCCCCGGCCAGTGCGTCTCGCGAATGCCCCGTTCAATCGCGGCAGTCGTCACCGGGAATCCTTGCCGGCCAAGTTCGTCCGCGGCCGCAATCGCCAAAGCCACATTTCGGAACTGGTGGCGCCCGACCAGCGGAGTTTCAACCAGAATCTGCTCCCCCATCACTTGTAGCGGATAACGCGAAACCGGACCTTTCCCGGTTCCCGTCACCAGGTACTGGGCGCTGGCGGGACTCACCGGCGGCACATACGGCACGGCATTCACCGCCCTCGCCCCCCGTTCCAGAATCGTGTTTCCGATTACGTCGTTGGCCTGGGGCTGTTGGGGCAGGGTGACCACTACGCCCCCAGGACGGATGATTCCCGCCTTCTCACCCGCGATCTCAGCCACCGTGTTTCCCAGAAATTTCTGATGGTCGAGCGAGATGTCGGTGATGATACTGACGCGCGGTTCCACCACGTTGGTTGCATCCAGCCGTCCGCCCATGCCGACTTCAAGTACAGCGATGTCCACCTTCCGGCGCGCGAAGTGCTCAAATGCAATCGCAGTCAGCATCTCGAAAAAACTGGGATGCCAGGGCAATTCGCCCTCGCCGACCAGGCGTTCGGCAGTACGGTCAACCAGGTCATGCACCAGGACAAAATCGTCGTCACTGATCTGCAGCCCATCGATCTGTATGCGCTCGTTGATCCGTGCCAGGTGGGGAGAGGTATAGAGCCCGGTCCGCAACCCCGAAGCGTGCAGAATCGAAGCCAGCGTCGCCGCAGTCGATCCCTTGCCGTTCGTCCCAGCAATCAGGACGCTTGGGAAATGCCGCTCCGGATTGTCCAGCGCTGCCAGCAAGACCCGCATGTGCGCCAGATCGAACTTGTGTGCGGGTGTCTGGGCCAGTTCATGGCCCAGCGCGAACATGCGCGCTATGGCAGTTTCGTAGGAAGACATCAGTCGTCGGTCTTCGGTCGGCGGTCTTCAGCTAAGAACTTAGGGTACCAGCTTCAGGTTTGGGCCATCGACTCCGTGTCATCGAAATGCAGGGTTGCCGGGCTGAAAAGTAGAAGGCGCGCCTCGACCTGAAAGACCGGAGTTTGAGCTGAGGACTGAAGATTCCGTTGGTCGTTAGCCCTTAGTTGTTGGCCAACTCCCTTGACCGGAAGCCAAAGGCCCTTGGCCAGCAACCGGCGCCTGGCGTTCAGGCCGACGTCTGACGACCAACGACTGAAGACTGATCCATGAAGTCCAGGGCCCGCGCAATGTAGCCTTTCAGCTGCCGCCGATGCACCACCGCGTCCAGCATGCCATGCTCAAGCAGAAATTCACTTCGCTGGAAGCCCTGGGGAAGCTTCTGTCGGATAGTCTGTTCAATCACTCGCGGCCCCGCGAATCCGATCAGAGCTCCGGGCTCGGCGATATTCAGGTCGCCGAGCATGGCGAAGGAAGCAGTCACCCCGCCCGTAGTGGGATCGGTCAGGACCGAGATAAAGGGCACTTTGGCTTCATCCAGGCGCGCCAGGGCGGCGGAAATCTTGGCCAGTTGCATCAGGCTGATCACGCCTTCCATCATGCGCGCCCCGCCGGAGGCAGACACGATAACGATGGGCACGCCGGTTTCGGTGGCTTGCTCGATGGCCCGGGTAATGGCCTCGCCCACCACCGCCCCCATGCTTCCCCCGATGAACGCATATTCCATCGAACTGACGATTACAGTGCGCCCATTGAGCTTGCCGCGGGCGTTGATCACAGCGTCCTTCAGCCCGGTGTCGGCCTGCGCCTGCTTCAGGCGCGCCGAGTACGCCTTCAGGTCCACAAATTTCAAGGGATCGGTAGAAGTCAGGTTGGAATCCGAAACCTCATACTCGTTGTCATCCAGAAGCTGGGCCAGGCGGGTGCGGGCATCAATGCGGAAATGCCGGTCGCACTTGGGGCAGACGTTGAGGTTCTCTTCCAGGTCCTTTTTCCAGATGATCTGCCGGCAGGTCTCACACTTCACCCACAGCCCCTCGGTGCGAACCTTGCGCTCGCCCGAAGTATCCAGCTCACCGGCTTGTCGCTTGAACCACGCCATAAATCAGTCGTCGGTCGTCAGTCGTCGGTCTTCGGCCAAAGCTTTTGGCCACTGGCCGAATAATTGGCCAACGGCCACCGACCAAGGGCCAACGACCAATGACCGGGTTTTCAGTACTCGATCCCTCTCTGCGCCATTACGCCCTTCTCGTAGGCATGCTTGACCTGGCGCATCTCGGTCACGGTGTCGGCGACCTCGACAATTGTCGGATGGGCGTTTCGCCCGGTCAAGATAATGTGCACCATCTCGGGTTTCCTCTTCAGAGTCTCCGCCACCTTGGCGGGATCGAGCATCCCGTAGCTGATGGCGTAGTTGATCTCATCCAGGATAATCAGGTCCCAGGCGCCCGAATTGATCGCCTGGGCAGCCTCCGCCCAGGCTTCTTCCACCATGCGAACATCCTCGGGGTCAGGCTTCTCGGCCCCCACTTTCACGAAGCCGCGGCCCATCTGCTTCATCACAAACTTGTCGCCAAAGGCCTGCACCGCATCCAGCTCGCCGTAATGCCAGGAGCCTTTCAAGAACTGCAGCATGAGGACGCGCATGCCCTGCCCCACCGCCCGCAGGGCAGTGCCCATGGCAGCGGTGGTTTTGCCCTTGCCCGGGCCGGTATTCACGATGATGAGACCACGGCGGATGTCCGGCATACCGGCGAATCTCTGATTGTACCTGTTCCCGCAGATGCAGGCGCGAGCGTCCCGCGAACACCTGGGGACAGCCGCCCTCGTCTGTCCGGCGGAGCGAAGCTCCGCTGTTTTTCGTGTCGGCAAATCGCTGTCGAGCTGCGCTCGACGGGACAGCCGGGGGCGGCTGTCCCCACGCGGCCGTTCTTGGCGACGAATGAGATGCCAATCAAGAAAAAGCACGGGCGGGGACGCCCGTGCTCCATGGATGTTCTTCTTAGACTGAAACGAGAAACGGCGAATTACGGCATTTCGATGACGGAGTGGAGGTCCACTTTGTGGTCTGCGGCAGCCGATTTCTCGTCTCCGATCAGTTGAATCGTGACCCGCAGGGCATTGATCTCTTTCTTGACTTTGGCGACTTCCTGTTCTTTGGTCTTCAACACTTCAAATGGATTCTTCATGCAATCAATCCTTAAAGGGGAGGGCTGAGTACACAGCGTTCTTCTGCTGCCATCTCGACTCTAGGCTTTCCGAGCCCAATCTGGGAACATCACGAAGGTACACGCCTGAATTCCTGAATTGGTCAATGTCCCAAATGGTAGGGATGACCCTTCAGAATGGTGAACGCCCGGTAGATTTGCTCCAGCAGGACCACCCGCGCCAGCTCGTGCGCCAGCGTCATCTTGCCCAGGGAGAGCACCAGCGTGGCCGCCTGCCGCGCCTGGTCAGTAAAGCCGTCCGCCGCGCCCAGGGCAAACAGCAGAGGCTGCGGGTTCCGGTCTTGATAATCGCCCAGGAATTTTGCCAGTTCTTCCGAAGACAGCTGCTTGCCCCGGCCATCGAGCAGCACCAGCGTGTGCCTGGGTCGGGCCTCACGGGCACATAGCTTCAAAACCGCCGCCTCGTCTTTGAGCGGGATGCCCTCGACTTCGGCGTAGCGTGACAAACGCTTCAGGTATTCATCTGTCAGCGACTGGATGGCCGCTTCTTTAGTCTTGCCCATCCACGCAACTTTGAGTTTCACCAATGGGATTTAACCACAGTGGACACGGAGAACACAGAGGCCCCCGGTCAGGCTCGCTTCTTCCTGAGGCCGCGCACCGGTACCCGTCTTTGCCTGGCCGGGCCAGCCACCAGCTCGGAGGGCTCCATCCGTCGCGCCGACTTCCACAGCCGCTCCAGGTCGTAAAATTTCCTCGCCTTCTCCGAGAAAATGTGGACCACGAAATCCACGTAGTCGAGCAACACCCACTCGGCCTGCTTGTAGCCCTCGATATGAGTTGGGCGTAGCCCCGCTCCTTTCAGGCGTAGTTCCACTTCGTCAGAAATCGCTTGCACCTGCCGCGGGTTCGTCCCGCTACACACCACGAAATAATCGGTGAACGCTCCCGACCCTTTTTCCAGTTCCAGTACGGTGATTTCTTCCGCCTTCTTTTCCAGGCAGGCACGGATGGCTTCGGAGACTTGTAGTTTTATCATCAGTCGTTGGATCTCAGTCGTCGGTCCTCGCTCGGCAGTCCTCGGCTGTCGGTCTTGGTCGTTGGTCTTTGGTCGTTGGCCCATCCATTGTATCTGAGGTCGCCGACAGGAGCATGCTGCGTCGTCAAGCGCCCATTGCTGTCGTCCGAACCGGAAGCTGGAGAAAGCTGTGCTCAATCTCACGCCATCGCCGCTGGCCGCAATTCGCCTTGGCCAAAGACCAACGACCAAGGACCAACGACGATTGTCTGACGACTGAAGACTGAAGACTAGCCGTACAACCCTTCCTTCTTTATGTACTCCTCCACCGCCGCATCCACGAACTTGCGCAGCGGTTTCTTCGCCACCACTGCCTCCCGGATCGCGGTAGCCGAGATGGCCTGGTGCACATTTTCCAGCAAATGGATGGTCGCTCCACTCAGCACCAGATCCCCCTGGGCCGGCTGTTTAGCGAAGGGTTGGCTTACCGACTGCGGCGGGCGAATCTTCTCCGGCAGCGCATTGGCCACATCCGCCAATGAGTATCCGGGACGGCTGGCCACAATGAACTCACATTGGCGAAATAGCTCTTCGGACTGGTGCCAGTGTGCGATCTCGGCGAAGGCGTCCATTCCGATCAGGAAAAATACGCGGTCGATTTTCTTCAGCGATTCTTTCAGGCGCTTCACCGTGTCAATGCTGTAATTGGCGCCCGGCACCGCGTCCTTTGCCGGCCGCCCTTTGCCGGGGGCAGGAAGCGCAACCACTCCAGGAGCTTCCAAACCCGAGGCGACAAACGCCTTTTCGCCCATGGTGGCCAGCGCCACCATAGCGTAGCGATGGAAATAAGGCGTGACCGCACGGCTCTGTTTGTGGGGCGGAACACTGGCCGGCACAAAATGGATGCGCCCCAGCTCAAAGCGTTCCTTCGCCGCCCGCGCCAGCGCCAGATGCCCGTGATGAATCGGATCGAACGTTCCGCCCAACAGACCGATATTCATGAATGTGGGCGCAGACGCCCAGGCGCGCAGATCATTTGCAAATCACCCATAGTGTCCCGTTCTCCCTCTGCCGCGTACCAGTACTCCCAGCAACTTAAGCCTTGAACTTGCAACCTTTGCGATGTCCTTTGCGTCCTTCGCGGTTTAAGACTTTAGGCTCTTTTGCCGGAAAGGTCGCAAAAGCATTCCGCAAAACACCGCAAAAGCGACATCCCGGGGAAATCGGTTGCTCCCTCCGCCTCCGGGGTTGCCCAAGACCCAGGAATCTTTCGTTCATCATCCCATTGACACAGGCAGGTAATGTACTCCCGTAACTCGCGCCATCCCATTCTGGGAATTAAATTTAACTCATGCGAGCGAAGCTCCCCCTTCTACTTCGCAACCGCAGCATCACTCCGGCTCGGGCCCCAGTCCTCCGATACGGCGTCGCCGTCCTCAGCATTATTCTTGCCCTCATTCCAGCCTTCCTGCTCTCCGACGTGGTGGAGAGCCGCCTGGTGGTGTTCGCGGTTGCCATTATGGTCAGCGCCTGGTACGGCGGTTGGAAGCCGGGCCTGGTTGCTACCTCCTTTGCCCTGACCGTCAGCGCCTATTTCTCTCTGGCCGGGGCGCACAGTTCCTCCGACTACCGACGGGCCATCATACATCTGGCGCTGTTCGTATTTGTGGCTGGACTCATCTGCTGGTTCAATGCCGCGCTGCGCTATGCCCAGGAGGGTTTGCGCCGATCTGAAATCAACTTCCGCTCCCTGGTCACCCATGCTCCTTATGGCGTTTGCCGTTGCGACTCCGACGGCATCCTGCTGGACGTCAACCCGGCGCTGGTGTCCATGCTGGGCTACGCCTCGGGCGCCGAACTGGTGGGAAGCAATCTGGCCAACCTCTATGCCGACTCGCAACAGTGGTTCGGCCTGGCCGACTACCTGCGCTCCCTGCAAAAATTCCACGGCCTCAATGCCGACTGGGTGCGCAGTGACCGCACCAATATCAGTGTTCGCCTCTCCGGACGCGCCTTCCGAAACGAAGCCAACACCATCTTCTTCGAGCTCTTCGCCGAGGACGTGACCGAGCGCCGCGCCCTGGAGCAGCAACTGCGTCAGGCCCAGAAGATGGAAGCCGTAGGTCGCCTGGCCGGGGGTATCGCCCACGACTTCAACAACCTGCTCATGGTGATCTCGGGATACTCCGAGTTCCTGTTGGAGCGCCTCGGCACCGATCCCACCCTGCGTGGCCATGCGCAGGAAATCGCCAACGCCGCCGATCGCGCCACCTCTCTCACCCGCCAGCTGCTGGCCTTCAGTCGCAAGCAGATGCTCGCTCCCAAGATTGTGGACCTGAATGGCGTGGTCACAGAAAATGTGAAAATGCTGACCCGGCTGATCGGCGAAGATATCGACCTGGTTATGGTTCCGGGCCCGGGCATCGGCGCCGTTAAAGCTGATCCCGGACAGATCGAGCAGGTCATCATGAACCTGGCGGTCAACGCCCGCGACGCTATGCCACACGGCGGGAAGCTGACCATCGAAACCGCCAACGTCACCCTGGACGTTAACTACGCCCGCTTCCACGCCCCGGTGAAGCCCGGCGACTACGTCATGCTCGCCATCAGCGACACCGGCATGGGCATGGACGCCGATACCCAGGCCCACATCTTCGAGCCCTTCTACACCACCAAGGGATTAAAGGGCACAGGGCTGGGACTGTCCACGGTGTACGGCATTGTCAAGCAAAGCGAAGGCTACATCTGGCTGTACAGCGAAGCCGGTAAAGGCACTTCCTTCAAGATTTATCTGCCGCGCTTCAGCGCCACCGGAGAAGCTCTGGCCACGCAGCCGGCGCTGGCCGCGGATGCGGACCAGCCCAGTCCCGGCCACGAGACCATTCTGCTGGTCGAAGATGAAGAGAATCTGCGCCGTCTGGCACGCCAGTCACTCGAGACCCAGGGATACCGGGTGATCGACGCTCCCGACGGCGCCACCGCAATCAAGGTTTCCCAGGCACACCAAGGCCCCATTCACCTGCTGTTGACCGACGTCATCATGCCGGGAATGAACGGGCGTGAATTGGCCAACCAGCTCTCCCCCACGCGTCCCGAGATGAGAGTGCTGTACATGTCGGGTTACACGGAGAACCACATTGGCCATAACGGCACGCTGGACGAGGGCATCACCCTGCTCCAGAAGCCCTTTACCCTCCCCGCCCTGAAAGCAAAAGTGCGGGAGGTGCTCGATACCCCACTCCCTCAGGAGATACACATGTCTGCTCGCTTAGCTCAACCAGCTCCAATGGCTCGCACCCGAAACAAGATTTCCTCCCCCTTCCGCGCTACCCGCTTCGATCTCCACCTGCCGCTGAAATACCGGCTGGTAGGAGAAAGCGGCTGGCGTGAGGGCACAACCGAAAACATCAGCCGCTCGGGAATGCTGTTCCAGGCGGAAGAACCCATCGCTCCCAACGCGCAGCTCGAGATCAACCTCGTGCTGCCGGCTGAGATCGCCGGACTGGCCGCGGCAGAAGTAGTTTGCCGTGGCGAAGTAGTGCGCACGGCAAGATCCGAAGAAGGTACCGTGAGCCCAACTCTGGCCGCGAAGATCCTGCAATACCACTTCCAGCACGGCTCCCACCTGTCACAGGCGTGAGTCGGTCTCTGGAATCCAAACGGCGCTGGGCTTGACGTGAAACCACGTTGGCCCAGACGTCCCGTCTGGGCGGGCCAGCGCAGCTCGCCTAAGACGCCCTCGGGAAGGTACGAATCGAGAAGGGCACGAGTTCACTCGTGCCGATTGATCGTCGCGCAGAGCTGGCTTTAGTCGTTGCGGTTGGCTGTATCAGATCGCTACGGGATGGAAGTCAAAACCTCGCGGGCGAGGGCGCCCGCGCCACACGGCCGTAGCCGATTTTCAAAGAAGCCTTCAACGCTCGTGAGTATCTCCACCCGGCTCTTCGATTCGTAGATCGCTTTGCGCAGGGCCGCCCCACCCGCGACACCATGCGTGAACCAGGAGGCGAACTGCTTCATCTTGCCTTCCGCCCCGGGCATCTCCTCTTCAATCAACATTTCGAAGTAGGTCCGGATCATCCGGTAGCGATCGCCTTCGCTGGGCTCGTCATAACCAGAACCCGCGTAGCCCCGGACGCCCTCGTCCGGGGAGGCGAGCGCAGCTCGCCCGAGATTTGTTTCGCCAGATGGAATCAAAGCCGAGCTCCGCTCGGCCGGGCGGGCGGGGGCGCCCGCCCCTACGTGGCCGCAATACTGCTCGATCTGACGGAAAATCCACGGATTCGACGGCGCCGTCCGCCCAATCATCACGGCATCGCATCCCGTCTGCGCCACCATTGCGCAAGCGTCTTCCGGCGTGCGGATGTCGCCATTCCCAATGACCGGAATCCTCACCGCATCCTTGACCGCCGCAATCCAGTCCCAGCGGGCTTGGCCGCTGTAACCTTGCTCGCGGGTACGGGCATGCAGCGCCACCGCGCACAGCCCGCAGTCCTCCGCCATCTTCGCCAGCTCGACACAAACAATGTTGTCGTCATTCCAGCCGGCGCGGAATTTGACCGTGAAGGGGATCGTCACCGCCGCCCGCACCGCCTCGAAGATCTTCCCAATGGCGGGCAAGTCCTTCAGCAGGCCGGACCCCCCGTTGCACTTCACAACTTTTTTGGCCGGGCACCCCAGATTGAGGTCTACGAGGTCGAAGCCCAGCCCCTCGACCATGCGAGCCGCCTCCGCCATGACTTTGGGATCGCTGCCAAAAAGCTGCGCCGAGATGGGATGCTCATCCTCGTAGAAGTGCAGGTAGAGCTCTGCCTTGCGGTCCTTGGAGCGCAGGATGCCGTCGGCCGAGGTGAACTCGGTCATGATCAGTCCGCATCCACCCAGGTTTCGAATGAAGCGGCGGAAGACGGTGTCAGTCACCCCGGCCATGGGAGCCAATACGGTCGCCGGAGCAATGCGCACGTTCCCCATCGTGACCGAAGTAGGCACAGGGGTGGTTGCTTGTGTGGCGCGGGCGCCCTCGCCCGCGTCCGGCCCGGAATTGTCCCAGTACTTGCGCACGACCCTATTCTACCTTTCTCCACAAAAACAAAGCCCCTGCAAAAGCAGGGGCTCACAAATCCAGGAAAATCCGTGGCCAAACCTTACTTCTTGACCGGCTCCGCTTTGGCGTACTTCCGGCGGAAGCGCTCCACCCGGCCCGCCGTATCCATAAGCTTCTGCTTGCCGGTGAAGAAAGGATGACATTGCGAGCAGATTTCCACGTGGATGTCGCCTTTATGGGTCGAGCGGGTGGTAAAGCTGCTGCCGCAGGCGCACATAACGCGCACTTCGTTGTAACCGGGATGAATAGCTGCCTTCATGGGGTCTCCAAACTTATTCGAGACATTAGATTCTAAAGGATTATCGCAGGATTCAGCAACTGGGGGATGTGGGTCGGACACTCCTGTCCGACGCCTTTGACTTTGATTTTGTTTCCTGATTGTTCTTGAGTCTTTATCTGTTCAGGCCAAAGTCAACCGCTAAAGTCAAAGTCAACAGCGTCGGACAGAGCCTGCCCTGAGCGAAGTCGAAGGGAGTCTCCGACCCACACAGGTTGCAAAAAGCAAAAACGGCAGGACCGACCTCCTGCCGTTCTCGTTTAAACCTGTGGGCCTACTTACCGCGGTTGACCGCTTTCTTGAGTTCGGCTCCCGATGAAAACTTGGCGACTTTCCGGGCAGCGATCTTGATGGTGGCGCCGGTTTGCGGATTACGCCCGTTGCGGGCTTTTCTCTGCGAGACGGAAAACGTGCCAAAACCAATCAACGCTACTCGATCCCCCTTTTTCAGAGCAGAAGTGATGCTGTCGACAGCAGTGTCGATAGCCGTGGCTGCCGTGGCCTTGCTGATGTGGCAGCTAGCTGAGATTCGGTCAATGAGATCGGCTTTGTTCATCTTCTCTCCTGGCAGGTTTCGTTAGTCCCTCAGCGCGCACAGGGGAGGGAAAAAGGCTCACTCGCTGAGTGGGGAAACCCGACGGCCTTATTTAGCTACCGTCGGAAGAGATTGTCAACTGTGGAAATCCGCGCCGGATGCCGAGTCTGGGTCACGACCAAAAGTTGGACGCCTTCCCGGCCCGGGAAAAAGCCTCTTCCCCGCGGCAAAGCCCGGAAATGTGGCTCTGCCGGCTGAAAGTTGGCCCGCGCACGCCTCATCCACCCCAGCGATCTATTTCCTCAGCCCTCCACAGCTGGTTCGGCCACTCCACAGGATGTACACAGGCACAACGGCTTTGGCACTTGCGCAAAGCGTATGCCCCAGTGCACAGTTTAGATAAGGAAAAGAACCCAGGTGATGAAAGCTTCTGCGGACGTGTGTCCTCTATGTGAAGGTACTGGCTGGAAATCAGTTTCTAGCGGCCCCGATCATCGTGTAACCCGTTGCGACTGCCGCCGCCAGGCACGTACCCAAACCCTGCTCGCTGCGGCCCGCATTCCCAAGCGTTACGAACACTGCGAGCTCTCGAATTTTGACTTCGACGGTGCGCACCGGCAGTTGTTTCCAGCTCGCATGGCCGCCTGCAAATTTGTGGAGGAGTATCCGCTGGAAGGCGCTGGCCTCATGCTGATAGGGAGCATTGGGGTCGGCAAGACCCACCTCGCGGTCGGCATCATCAAGGAACTGGTCCTGAGCAAAGGGATTCCCTGCCTGTTCTACGACTACCGCGAACTGCTGAAGCAGATCCAGAATTCTTACAACGATTCCGTGAAAGCCACCGAACTGGACGTGCTGCGTCCGGTATTCGAAACTGAAGTGCTCGTGCTCGACGAACTGGGCGCGGTCAAACCCACGGAATGGGTCTGGGACACAGTGAGCTTGATCCTGAACACCCGCTACAATGCCAAGCGCACGACGATCATTACTACCAACCTGCCCAATCTCGGTGAACGCGAGCGACATCGCAATGCCAACATCCGTAGCCTGGAAGCTGCGAAATATTCAGCGGAGAAGGAAACGTTGGGCGATCGCATCGGCGAGCGCATGCTTTCGCGGCTGCACGAAATGTGCCGCATCATCGAGATGGAGGGTGCAGATTACCGCCGAAGCTTGAAGAGTGCCAGCTTCCGCTAGCGACCACTGGCGGCCGCGAGGAGAGCTTCGCCGAGCCTTGCTCGGCCAGGACCGGTCAGAGACCCGTCCCCACATGGTCCGCAACCGTCGTCCACCAGTGTAGTAACCCCAGATCCGTGTTATCCGCGTAGATCCGTGGCCGGAGTCCTCCGTCTCCCCTGTGTCCTCCGTGGTTAATTCAAACTAGAATGAAGATGTTGATCGAGCATCTCGATTTCGACCCTGATCGCGACGCGGAAGCATTCGCCACAGCCCCGGCCGCGCCGGCAGTTTTCCTGCTCCGCGGCGACGGCCCCCAGGTCGAACCCTATGTCAGCAAGACCACCAATCTGCGCCGCCGCCTGCAACGCCTGCTGGGCCCTCCCGAACAGACGCGAAGACTGAACCTGCGCGATCGCGTGCGCTCCATCGAGTACACCGCCACCGGCTCGGATTTCGAATCCGGCTTTCTCCTGTACCGCACGCTGCGCGAGGCTTTTCCCAGGACCTACGCCGACCGCCTGCGCCTGCGCTTCGCCCCGCTGCTCAAGCTGCACCTGGACAACGAATACCCACGCGCGTCGATCACCACCCGGCTGGGACGCCGGGACGGCCGCTCTCTCTATTACGGACCGTTCCCCTCGCGCACCGCCGCCGAAAAGTTCGCCAACGACTCGCTCGATTTCTTCAAAATGCGGCGCTGTGTGGACGACCTCCATCCCGACTTGCATTTTCCCGGATGCATTTATTCCGAAATGAAGATGTGTCTCGCCCCCTGCTTCAAAGGCTGCACTGACGAGGACTACCACACCGAGGTGGCCCGGGTGCAGACCTACTTCGACAGCAGCGGCAGCTCATTGGTGCGGGAGATAGGCACACAGCGCGACCAGGCCTCGACAACTCTGGACTTTGAAAACGCCGCGGCCCTGCACGCGAAACTTGAGAAGCTCAGGCCGGTGCTCAGCCAGCTTCCCGAAGTCGTGCGCCGCATTGATCAACTCACCGCGATCATGGTGCAGCCGTCGGCCGTTCCTGAATCGGTGGTGTTTTTCTTTCTCGATGCCGGCGTCATCACCGGCCCGCTCACTTTTCCCATCCAGGCCGCGGAGCACGCCAAATCGCAGTCCATGGAGTCGCGGATACAGGCCACCCTGGCCGCGCTTCCGCCCGCCAACCCCAGGAGCGCTCTCGAAACCATGGAGCACCTCGCCCTGCTCAAACGCTGGTTCTATCGCAGCACCCGCTCGGGAGAAATCTTCTTCGCTGACCCTAAGACTGGACTGCCCTTGCGCCGCCTGGTGCGCGGCATCGCGCGCGTCTATCGCGGAGAAAAACCCGAGCCCGCTCCGCTGGATATCGATAACCGGGCAACGGGTCCTTCCTGATGCCTGTCCCCCTCCTCCCAGTGATAGACTGTTCTGGAAAATATCAGGAGAAAAAATATGGCGGACGCCAAAGTTCTATCCAATCAAAAAACCATCCTGTCCAACCAGGCGACAATCGAAAAAAACCAGAAAGCCATCCTGTCCAATCAGAAAGCTATCGTGAAGAACCAGAAGACCATCCTCGCCAACCAGGGCACAATCAAGAAGAACCAGGCGGCCCTCGATGAAATCCTGAAAAATCAAAAACTGATTCTGGCCGCCGTAACCAGGTAGCGCAGTAATTTACGAATTGCCGGATTGTCGAATTTAAGGGCTACTGATTTTAGTTTGGCAATTCGACAATTCTTTGCAATGGGAGGGGCTTGCCCGTTTGACTTGCCCGAGCCCCGGACATACCATGTGCCCGGCCCGAGCCCGGTGTGATCAACTCAATGGAACGAAGAAGAGAGGAACCATCAATGAAGAAATCGATAAGCAGTACCGCAGCGGCCGCTGCAATTCTCCTGCTCGTCTGTCTGGCGTCGAGCGCCGCCTTCGCACAGAAGGCAACCGTTCTGCGCGTAGTCGTAGTCAAGACGGACGATCCCGCTGCCTACGCTCAGGAGATCGAAAAAGGCAGGCAAGTCATGAAGAGCATCGGGGTCCAGGCCCAGACCCGAGTGTGGCAAGCCCGATTCGCCGGCCCAGAAGCTGGAGCGGTGGTGGTCAGCATCGAATATCCCAACATGGCCGCCTTCGCCGACACCGTCGCCAAAACCAACGCCAGCAGCGAATACCAGGCCTGGCTCAAGGGCCTCGACAAAATTAGAAAGATCGTCTCCGACAGTCTCTACACCGAATGGTAGCCCGAGAAATTTGAGCTCTGCGGGCGCAAGGGTGCCCCATTCTAATTTCGCGCCTTTTGCGAAATTAGAGTGGGATTTTGACCCTGAAGCTTCAGACCTCCCGAACCCATCATCCCGAGCGAAGTCGAGGGCCTGCCCTGAGCGAACCCCGAGTGCCAACGAGGGGGAGCCGAACGGGGACCTGCTGTTCGATCGCATCGTCCCAGGCTCGAATACGGGATCGTGCGTCGAACCCAAACGTAGTTGTCTGTGGCGCCAGCCGACCTGCCCTTTCGCACGGAACGCGAAAGGATGGGGCACCCCCAACTCGGAGTGAGCAGAAAGAATGGGCCAGCTAGGAATTGTAGTTCGCCACAACTCGCACCACTTTCCCGCTCGCAGACAGTTCCATGAATTCTCCCGTGCGCGTTCCTTTTTGATTTGTGTAGTAGAGCACGATGCTGTTTATGCCCCAGAGCACATCCTCAAGACGAAAGTGGAGTTCCGGATACGCTTCCAGCCCTCGCTGAAAGTAAGCTCTCAAGTTTGCTTTCCCAACCACCTTGCCATCCGGCGTCCCCAAAAGACGGGCGGCCACGGGCGAGATCAACTCGATTGTCTCCTCGTAGTGCGACATGATCGAGTCCAGATCATGAGCGTTCCAGGCCGCAACCCAATGATTGGCGAGACTCCAGGCTTCGTCTCTCGTCACTGCCGTTGCCTCCACTTGAGGATCAATCTAAAGCTCACATCCGTAGCCAGCATCAGTGCGGGTGGCCCTCGATAAGAACGAAGGCGTTGTCAAGACACACCTGTACTGGCCGGTGCGGAGCACCGGCGGGTTTTGCCAGAGGAAGTTGAGGACCAGGACTCTGGATCTCACCGTGAATCACTTTGCGGCAGAACTCATCGTTCCACCAACCATCGATTCGACCCCTGCATCGGCCATGATTCTTCTATGCGAACATCCCGTCTTGTTCGGGATGCGAGAGCGCCCAATCAACATCAACGGTCTAGCTTGCGCCGACCAGGGCCACCCGCGGGCTGCTCTCGATACGAACGACTGCCGGATACGGTTTCTGGCTGCGTAGCATCCAGTACAGTCGTACGGCCAACTTGCGCGCCGCTGCCACTTTGGCCACCGCTTTCGGCTTGGAATGACAGCGATGCTGATATTCTCTGCGAAACTCGGGATCGTAACGCACCGCACTCTGCGCCGCCTCTACCAGCAGCATACGCAACATGCGGTTGCCTTGCTTTGTGATGGCGCCCAGCTTCTGCCGCCCACCCGAGGAGTACTGGCGCGGAATCAGCCCGAGATAACTGGCCACCTGCTTGCCGCGCGGGAAGCGGCTGACATCGCCCATGGTCAGCACATAGGCTAGGGCGGTGATCGGTCCCACTCCAGGCTGGGTTTGCAGAAGCAGCGCCATTTTGTCTCGTTGCGCTTCGGCTTTGACCGCCTCGTCCAGCGGCAGAATCTGCTGGTCGAGCATGGCCATCAACCGCAACCGGTCATCGCGCCGCCGTCCCGCCCAGGGTTTTAACGGCAGTTCGCGCAACCACTGCGGTCCCGCCTGG
The DNA here is from genome assembly GCA_963758435.1 of Terriglobia bacterium. Lineage (GTDB taxonomy): Bacteria > Acidobacteriota > Terriglobia > Terriglobales > Acidobacteriaceae > JAIQFF01. The sequence continues at coordinate 471,466 of CAVWVN010000008.1, forward strand.
CTCCACAGCTTGTGCTTCTTTTGCACTCCCTTATTCAAGGCCAGGTGTTGCAGTTCGTTTTTCACCCGCGCTCGTATGATCACCAGCTTGTAGCGATGCAACAGCAGCTGCCGCAGATCGCGTACTTCACTCGACGGCATCCAGAGGCGCGGAAACCGCCCCTCCGCCAGCAGCTTCAGAATGTGGGCCGCGTCCCGCCGGTCCGTCTTCTGCTGCCGCACGTAGCTGGCTCGAATCTGCGCCGCATCGCCCATCCACAGCTCGTGCCCGATCTCCGCCAGCAGGTCCACCAGCCAGTGGCAGTTGCCGGTAGCCTCCATCCCGATCAGCGCCGGCACCGCGATCCGCCGATAAAACCGCTCTGCATCCCCGGAGGCCGTCACCAGCTTCTGCTCCCCGGTTTCACCCGTCTCGGTATCCAGCCAACTCACTTGTTGCCAGCTGGGATGAAAATCACACCCTATAATCATCATCTGAGGCTCCTTCTTTCCCCAGCGTCTTTGGTCCTCTTACACCCAAAGACTAACTCCGGGATCACTTGGAGCCTTCGTTCTTATCTAATCAATTGTAAGTATCCCCCGGCAGAGCCGGGGGCTTTAGGTTGTGAGCCGCTCAAAGCGGCTGGTCGGGTCGCTAACGCGGCCCGAAGGTTTGGGGCCACCGTGCGGTGGCCGTTTAGCGCCACAGACCCATCTGGTCCAAGCGTGTATCTTCTTGCTCCTACTGCCGGATGTAGTCTCGGATCACCGCTTCGTCCCGGCCCACGGTCGATACCCAGTAGCCGCGCGCCCAGAAGTGCTGCCCCACAAAATTTCTCTTGCGCTCACCGTACACTCGCGCCAGGTGGATCGCACTCTTCCCCTTGATGAACCCAATTACTTGCGACACCGCATACTTGGGCGGGATCGCGATCATCATGTGCACGTGGTCCGGCATCAGATGTCCTTCTTCGATGCGACTCTCCTTTTGCTCTGCCAGCTTGCGCAACCCTTCTCCCAAATACCGTCGCAACTCCCCATACAACACCTTCCTCCGGCACTTCGGGATAAACACCACATGGTATTTGCACTCCCACTTCGTATGGCTTAGGCTTTCCATTTCGTCCATCGCGAACTCCCTTTCGTGTGCTTGGCGGCTCACGTTTGGGAGTCTCCGCGATGGACTCCGGTATCTGTCAAACTTTTACTGCCTCCCCGGCACAGCCGGGGGGTCTCCCGTTCGTACTAGTCGCGATCTTTGCGATTAGAGTGAAGTCTTTAACCCGAACATCCCATCTGTCCCCGAGTCTCTTCTCCGGCCGGGTACCCCATTCTAATTTCGCGCCTTTTGCGAAATTAGAGTGGGGATTTTGAGGTGAAGCTTCAAACTTCCCCAGCCACCGTCCTCCCGAGCGAAGTCGAGAGCTTTCGTGTTCGCTTGCAATCGTCACAGGCACGAGGAGGGATCGAGCGTCGAACACACGCGTAGTTGTTACGACGTTGGAATTTGGGAAACGTCCCGTCTGTCCCCGAGTTTGTCCCACCACCGCGGAACAATCGCCCTTGTTCATACGTAGAACCAGGTGGCATACCTCGCGTAAAATGGATCCTCAAATGGGAAAGACCACTGCTCTTGTCCAAGCCGTCGTCGTTGCAGTTCTGCTGGCTGCAGCCATCGCTCCGGCCCTCGCTCAGACCTCCGCCCCGGACCCGCTCTTCAAGACCATCCAGTCCCTGGACACCCAACTTTTCGACGCCTACAACCACTGCGATCTGGAGAAAGTTGGATCGCTGATCGCCGACGATATCGAGTTCTATCACGACAAGACCGGCCTGAGCCGCGGACGCCCGGCTCTCGTCGAGGCAATCAAGAACAATATCTGTGGCAAGGTCACCCGTGAACTCGTTCCCGGCACGCTCGAGGTCTACCCCATTGCCAACTACGGCGCGGTCGAGATCGGCATCCACCGCTTCCATCACCCGGGCCATGAGGATCCCGGTTCTGTCGGAGAGGCCAAATTTATTCACCTCTGGCAAGGCAAGGATGGAGTCTGGGAGATCACCCGCGTCATCAGCTTCGACCACCAGTCTTTGTCCAAGTGAAGAATGACATGTTGAAGCGCGGAGTTCTTGGCGATGTGCAATCAAGCTGCACTCGCGAAAGATCATGAATCGAATACTGCGACTGCCGAACCAGGGTGAGGATACGATCCAGACGGCGCTGCCCAAACGGAATTTCCAAAGTCGCCCGAGGAGTGAAGCCAAAGGCACTGATCGCGGAAATGTAGGCTAAAAAGAGGTTCTCGAAGCCGTCATCGTACGGGATATTGAGGAAAACCGATCCCGCATCAACGCGAGGCTTTGGCGCGCCTTGACGTCGTTTTGTGGACTTTCGTGCTGGCATTGCGGGAGCGATTGTTTCTGACACCACCGCGCTACTCATGTTTTCGACGAAATGCGAATAGGTCGCGACCATTCCGATTATGTCCGGATGGCCGCGTAACTGCTCCAAGATTTTCCACTCGCGTCCGAAACACTCCCAGCGATATGAATCATGCAGCTTGTCCGGCCGAAAAAACTTAAGAGCCACTCGGCGACCTGTGGAGATGTCGAGCGCACTCATGACGAGAGAGAACGTGCCATTCCCACCCGAGGTACCGACGCGCCGAATGTCCTTGAACCGGCGATCAAGTTCCGTCCTGGCTTCAATAATTCTTAGGCAAGCTTCGCGTTGCGGGTCGCTCATTCCGGCGTCTTCCAAAGTGTTCCCGAAGGAACGCCACCGCCTCTTCGGGATGATCACGCAGGATTTCGAGGACCTCGGTAGGGACTTTGCCGGCCGCTAGAAGCAAGCGATCGTTGTCGTAGCCGAAGTACTCCGACACTCTCTGAATGAATTCCTCCGAGGGCCGAAGTTCATTGTTCTCCAACTTGCTGATATAGCTGTACGTAACGTCCAGTTCCGGCCCAAGCTTCTTAATACCCAGGCCGGCTTTAGTACGCAAGTCCCGCAGTATGTCACCGAACTCCATAAACGTAGTCTACTTTGGGTTGACATAATTGTCAACCCTTATAGACCGCGCCGAATCCCGATTCTTTGGAAAAGCGAAAGGGGCCACGGCATCGCCGTGACCCCCTCACAGTCATTGTCCTTTTACTCTTGCGTCCGGAGGAACGCTAGCCACTTTCGTGCCAGCAATCCCCCACGAACGAGCCGCTTAGCTGCACCCGCTCGTACTCCCGCAGCTCCCGCACCGGTAGCAGCTTCCATTGCGCGTCATGATGGATCCGCAGAAGCTGCAGGTGGGGGCGTCGCCCAGGTCGATGAGTCCGGCGAGAGCGTCGGCGGCGTGGACGGAGCCGGGCGTCGGCCGTCGGACGTTCGGACCGTCTGGTCGGAAGCAGCCGAGCCGGTCACATCGTCTGCGCCTGACGGCTGAGGTCCGGCGCCCGGCGTCCGCAGTCTGAGGTTTTCGAACAGCATGCCCTGCTGGCCGGTGAGGAAGCGCAACTGCAGCCAGCGGAAGATGTAGTCCATGATCGACTTGGCGAAGCCGATGTCGGGATTGTTGGTCCAGCCGCTGGGTTCGAAGCGGGTGTGGGCAAACTTTTCGCAGAACAGTTTCAGCGGCACGCCGTGTTGCAGCGCGATGGAGACGGCCAGAGCGAAGCTGTCCATCAGGCCGCTGACCGTGGAGCCTTCCTTGGCCATGGTGATGAAGAGCTCGCCGGGTTCGCCGTCGGGATAAAGCCCGACGGTGATGTAGCCCTCGTGTCCGCCCACGTTGAATTTGTGGGTGATCGACGCGCGCTCTTCCTGCAGCTTGTGGCGGACGGCGCGCGGCGGAGCGTTGAGATCGTCTTCTTCGACGTGCTGCGCGGCGACCGCGGCGGCGGCATCGCCCTTCTTCGAGAGCGCCGTCGTGGTGCCGGACGCGCTCAGCGGTTGCGACTTCTTGCATCCATCACGATAGACGGCCACAGCCTTCAACCCCAGTTTCCATGCCTGGATGTAGCACTCCATGATGTCTTCGACGGAGGCATTCTCCGGCAGGTTCACTGTCTTAGAGATGGCGCCGGAAATAAAAGGTTGCGCCGCCGCCATCATTTTCAGATGCCCCATGTAATGGATCGACCGCGTCCCCTTGGCCGGCTTGAACGAGCAGTCAAACACCGCCAGATGCTCATCCTTAATATCGGGCGCCCCTTCAATGGTCCCGGTAGCGTCAATGTAAGAAACAATCTTGTCCGCTTCGTCGTGATCGTACCCCAGCTTAAACAAAGCCGTAGGCACAGTATTATTCACAATCTTAATCATCCCCCCACCCACCAGCTTCTTGTACTTCACCAACGCCAAATCCGGCTCAATCCCGGTAGTATCGCAATCCATCATGAAGCCAATTGTTCCTGTTGGAGCTAGAACGGTTACCTGGGAGTTGCGGTAGCCGTGTTTTTCGCCGTGGGCGAGGGCTTCGTCCCAGGTGGCTTTGCTGGATTCGTAGAGTGTGGTTGGGACGTTTGTCTTGTTGATGTTGTTGACCGACGGCGCGGTGCATGCGGATTACGTCGAGGAACGGCTCGCGGTTGATGTACCAGCCGGGGCAGGCTCCTCCGGGCATGGTTTTGACGCCTGCCGAGCTTCGCTCGGCCTGACGCGGGTCGGAGACCCGGTCCCACATGGGCATTGCCGACATCGGCACCTAGATTGGTTTCGGCTAGGCCTCTTTGTGTCGGCTCTGTGGCTGGAACCAACGGCGGGCAGGATTCGGCGATGCGGGAGGATTGCAGGTAGGCTTCGCCGCACATGATTGCGGTCACGCAGGCGGCGTAGTCGCGGCCGGCGTCGGAGTCGTAGGGGAGGCCGGCGGCCATCAGCAGGGCGCCGAGGTTCGCGTAGCCCAGGCCCAGCGGACGGTAGTCGTGCGAATTCTTGGCGATCATTTCCGTCGGGTAGCCGGCGTTGTCGACCAGGATTTCCTGCGCGGTGATGAGCACATCGACCGCGTGGCGATAGGCTTCCACGTCGAAGGTGCCGTTGGGCGCGAACTTCAGCAGGTTCAGGCTGGCCAGGTTGCAGGCGGAGTCGTCGAGGAACATGTACTCCGAGCACGGGTTGCTGGCGTTGATGCGGGCCGTGTTTTTCGAAGTGTGCCAGCGGTTGACCGTGGTGTCGTACTGCATGCCGGGATCGCCGCAGCGCCAGGTGGCGTCGGAGATCCGGAAAAGCAGGTCTTTGGCTTTGAAGTTCTGCATGGGGCGTCCGTCTTTGACGGCGCGGGTGGTGAAGCCGTTGTCGCGCAGGACGGAGTACATGAAGTCATCGGTCACGCGGACGGAGTTGTTGGCGTTCTGGAAGAAGATGGACGAGTAGGCATCGGAATCGGGCGACGAGCCGTCGTATCCGGATGCGATCAGGGCGTGCGCCTTGGCTTCTTCTTTCGACTTGCACTCGATGAAGTCAACGATATCGGGATGGTCGATGTTGAGGATGACCATCTTGGCGGCGCGGCGAGTCTTGCCGCCCGACTTGATGACGCCGGCGAAGGCGTCAAAGCCCTTCATGAAGCTGAGCGGACCGCTGGCGGTGCCGCCGCCGCTCAGGCCTTCAGTGGAAGACCGCAGCGACGAGAGATTGGTGCCGGTGCCCGATCCCCACTTGAAGAGCATGCCTTCGGTCTTGGCCAGAGTCAGGATGGAATCGAGCGAGTCTTTCACCGAGTTGATGAAGCAGGCCGAGCACTGCGGCGTGCTTGTAGCCGGTGACGCCGAACTCGACGCGCGCGCTGGCCGGGTTCCAGTGCCAGTTCTGGGCGTCGGAGTTGGGCTCGATGCGGTCGCATCCCACGTTGAACCAGACCGGCGAGTTGAAGGCGGCGTACTGGCGCAGCAGGATGTGCGACAGCTCGTCGTGGAAAGTGGCGCCGTCTTCCGGCGTCTTGAAATAGCCTTGCGACAAACCCCAGTCGCGGATGGTCTCGGCCACGCGCGTCACCAGGGCGCGGACACCGCTCTCGCGCTCGGGCGTGCCCAGCGTGCCGTGCAGATACTTGCTGGCCACAATATTGGTGGCGGTCACCGACCAGTCTTTGGGAACTTCGACGTCCTTCTGCTCGAAGATGGTATTGCCCTTGGCGTCGGTGATCAGGGCGGTGCGCTTCTCCCATTCGATTTCGTCGTAGGGAGAGACGCCGGTCTTGGTAAAGAAGCGGCGGAAGCTGAGGCCCGGGGCCTTCTTGTTGGCGGTGTTTACCGGGGCTGCGCTGGTTTCGGCGGTGGGGGCTCCTGCTTTTACCTCTGCCATTTCTGTCTCTTCTTTCCTTTGGAGTCTTTAATTCTTGTTTTCTGATCGATTTCTAATTTCCAGTATCGCGCAAATCCGGGGCTCTTTTTAAAAACCAGTTGCTAGTTTCCAGTTCTCTGTTCCCAGTTCGGCGGTTTCAGAGAGCCAGCGCTGCAATGCGGTATAGGCTGCATGACGCTGGGTTGCGTCCTCGATGACGGCATAGCGGGCGAAGCAGCGGCCGGCGGCCAGGCGTTCGCGCACCGGATTGCCGGGCAGGAACAGGCGGCCGAGGGCCATCCCCAGGTCATCGGTTTCGGAGATCTGGAACAGGGCGAGCATGCGCTTGCCGCCGGTGGCCGGGGCGACGATTTCTTCTCCCAGGGCGAAGACGCCGGGCTTGCTGGAAACCAGCGCCACGCTCAAACTGTCCACACAACGGAACCAGCGGGACCACTGCACGCGGCGATAGTCGAACGCGGGTTCGACCCCGTGGCGAGCGAACGACTCACTGACCATGCGCTCCAGAACTTCCATTGCCAGCCTCAATTTCCGGCCTCGAAGGGAAAGGGGTTGCCAGCCCTCGCTTCGAGGCATTTTCCACAGCCTGACTTGTCAACTGTCGTCGCTCCCTCGGGAGGAGTTCAGCCAACGCAATCGCACAGCAACGAGGGAACGGCCACCGCACCAGCAACCCGCCCAAGAACGGGTGACATCTTCTTTAACTAGTTGAGCAGGACGGACCGAAGTCACCTCAACCTCGACCGATCCTTTGTTTTCTTGCTCTTGCCCAGCCTCAAAACGCCTTCTTTTCGGAGGCGTTTAAAGCCTTATGGGATGCAAACAGTACGCCCGTATGTTGGGGCTGTCAAGAGGGTATCCCTATATATTGTATCTCAGTCTTAGCAAGTGGGATGCTGCCCCCCTCGCCCGGTTTTTCCACAAGGCGATGGGTTGCGGGCAAAATCGGTGGCACGATCGATTGTGCCACCCGGATTTGCCATGGTCCCGAATGTTTCTCCTGCCTGGTCGCGGCCCAAACTTCGGGTGCTGCTCACGCCATCATCTCGGCTCGGGCCGAGCTCCGGCGCTTCAGATCCGAAATAGGAAAATTTCGTCGGTTCAGCAGGGGCCACTTCTCGACGGCGGGACCCATGGTTACGTAGACATCCTCAAAAATTTCCCGGGGCGCGATTCTCAGCGTGCCGTCGGAGGATTCCACAAGATAGTCGCCTCTTTGCCCGCGATGTTCACGTCCGAGCGCATCCCGGAACTCCAGGGGACCGGTGAGCTGCCTGGCCCGGATCAAAAATCGCGTGCGATAGACTTGCCATTCGCCTTCTGTTTTCCTCACGTTGTTCCACCCTTGGGGGAGGGAAGATTCATGGAATTGGTTGTCCAGCAAAAACGCAGTTTGCCTTGGCTGGATTTTCTGTGAAGGTGAAAAAGAATTTACCCGTGATCGGTGGTGCGGTCAATCCCCAAGTTCGGTGCAAAACTCAGAATTTCCGGTAGGAAATTTCCAGTGATGCGGAGAGATTGGGAAATGCGCGATGAAGCGCTGCTGGAGCGACAATATGAGTCGCTTCATGGCCGCAGCTGGCGGCGTCAGCGACATCCATGGCGCAGAAATTTCCACAAGCCGAAACCTCCGGAATCGAAGAGTGACGGCGGATATGGGTCAGCGATCTTAGAAATGGCGGAGCTTCAGTTGGGCGGGGCAGCCGGGAGCGGCCGTCGCCACGCGGGCCGCCGGAGATCGCCTTGTTCGGTGCGGCCTGGCGTCGTACACTCCCTTTCGCTTCCATGCGGGATGACGAGAATCTACGCGGCCAGGGCAATTTTCCAGCTACGCGCTGGTCGCTCATTGTCGGCGGCTCGCAGCGCCGAGCCGGAGGCACGGCAACGCGCGCTCGAAATCCTGGTCGCCGCCTACTGGAAGCCGGTTTACAAATACGTTCGCCTGCGCTGGGACAAGGACAACGAGCAGGCCCAGGACCTGACCCAGGAATTTTTCTTTCGTCTTCTGGAGAAGGATTTTCTCGCGCAGTACGATCCGCAGCGGGCGCGCCTGCGGACTTTCCTGCGCGTGTGCGTGGACCACCTGATTGCCAATGAAGACAAGGCGGCGCGGCGTTTGAAGCGTGGCGGAGAGGTGCAGTTCCTTCCTCTCGATTTCGAATCCGCGGAAGGAGAGTTGCAGCAGATCGAGATTCCGTCGCCCGGCTCGATGGATGATTTTTTCGAGCGGGAGTGGGTGCGCAGCGTTTTCAGCCTTTCCCTGGAGCGCTTGCGCCAGGAATGCGAAGAGCGCGGCAAGTCAGTGCACTTCCGCTTGCTTGAGTTCTACGACATCGACGAGGCCGGCAAAGAGTTGACCTATGAGCAGGTAGCGTGCCAGTTCAGTTTGAAGCCTTCGGATGTCACCAACTACCTGGCTTATGCCCGGCGCGAGTTTCGCCGGATTGTGCTCGACCAACTGCGCGAGATGACGGGAAGCGAAGAAGAATTCCGGCGCGAGAGCGCGCACCTTGCTGGGAATCGACGCGCTATGAGGACACGGACTCCATGAAGTGGCTGTCAGACCAGGCCCTCGATCGTCTGCGCGCGGCTGCCGATGCGCCGGACCTCAGCGGCACCGGTTACGTGCTGCTCGACAAGCTGGGCGCGGGCGGCATGGGCGGCGTGTTTCGCGTCGAGGACACGGCGCTGGGCCGGCAAGTTGCGCTTAAGGTGATCGGAATTGTAGATTCCAGCGGCGAGTTCAGGGCGCGCCTGTTGCGCGAGGCCAGAATCATCGCCCAGCTTGAGCATCCGGGAATTGTCCCCGTGCACGACGTCGGTACCCTGCCCGACGGCCGGGTCTTTTACACCATGAAACTGGTGCAGGGCCGGCGCCTCGACCAGCCCAGGATGAACTCGGAGGCGTGCCCGAGCGTTTGCGAACCTTCCAGAAAATCTGCGAGGCAGTTTCATTCGCTCACGCCCACAACGTATTGCATCGTGATCTGAAGCCGCAAAATATTATGGTGGGACCATTCGGGGAAGTACTGGTCATGGACTGGGGCCTGGCCAAGTTGCTGGCTACTGACATCCCTCCAGAAAAGGGCGCACCACGGAAGATTCCGCGACAACGATCGCCTTCCGGCCAAAGCACTGCCGAGGCGGAAACGGCGCACGGTGCGGTCCTCGGCACTCCCGGGTACATGGCGCCGGAGCAGGAACGTGGCGAAGTCGAGGCAGTGGGGCCGCGCAGCGATGTCTATTCGCTGGGCGCCGTGCTCCGGTTCCTGCTGGACAATGGGCTTCCGGGATCGAAGGCCCTGTCAGCGATCGCCGCCAAAGCTATGGCAGAGGATGCGGAGCAAAGATACGGTTCGGTGGAAGAACTGGCCAGTGACGTAGCGCGCTATCTGGATGGATTGCCGGTCAGTGCGTATCCAGAGAGTGCCGCAGTGCGTCTGTGGCGATGGGTCGTCAAGAACCGCGCCTGGATTCTGCTGGTGGTCGCTTACCTGGTGATGCGCGCAGTGTTCATTTTGTGGCGCGGAAGGTAGTTGAAAGGCGATTGTCGATTTCAGGTGGACGATTTCAGATTGCAAGGTCTCGGTCATAGTGGTTCAAAAATCCAAAATCTGCAATCTGCAATTCCCAGCGCCTAAAGGATTTCGCCGCCACGTTGAATAAGACGCTAGCGGGCAACCTGCCCGCAAGGAGCAGCATTATGAACAAGGTCGTGCTGGGGCTGGTGGTGGGTGGAATTCTCGGCATTTTTGACGGGCTGAGTGCGTGGTTCACGCCTGCGGTGCGGGCGCAACTGCTGGGCATCGTGATCGGTTCCACGGTGAAAGGGCTGATCGCAGGCATTCTCATCGGCTACTTCGCGAAGAAGGTGAACTCCCTGCCGCTGGGCCTGCTGTTCGGCCTGGGCATCGGCCTGCTGCTGGCATATGCGGTCGCGGCCATGCCAGACCCGAGCGGCAAGCACTACTATTTCGAGATCATGCTTCCGGGCGGCATTGTGGGCATGATCGTCGGCTATGCCACACAGCGCTTCGGTCAATCGGCGCAATTGGCTGGCCGGTAGGCTGAGCGATTGAGGCGAGGTCGAACCCCTTTACCGCAAAGGGCACAAAGCAAGGCGGCAAAGGACGCGAAGCAGGCGCCACAGACGCCACGAACATTCTTAGGCCATTGGTGCCTGGACCTGGAACGCGGTAAAGTATCGGTCTCGTATGGCGAATGACCAGGAAAAAGAAACGGCCGCGCGCGCCAGCCTGCAGTTTGTGCGTGATGGCGATATCGTGGGCCTGGGAACGGGATCAACCGCCGCCTTTGCGGTGCGCTTTCTGGGCGAACGAGTACAAGCCGGGCTGAAGATTCGCGGCATACCCACCTCGATTCACACCCAGGAACTGGCAGCCAGCCTGGGTATCCCGCTGACCACGCTGGATGAGATTCAGGACATCGACGTCACCATCGACGGGGCCGATGAGGTCGATCCGCAACTGAGCCTGATCAAGGGTGGGGGTGGCGCCTTGCTGCGGGAAAAAATCGTGGCTTCAGCGACCCGGAAATTTGTGATCATCGCCGATTCCAGCAAGCAGGTCCCGATGCTGGGGAAATTTCCGGTCCCGGTGGAGGTAATCAAGTTCGCCGAAGCTCTGGTGGCAAAAAAGATTGCCGCGCTGGGCGCTGTGGTCAAGGTACGCGCGGATTCTTCGGGCCGCAAGTTCATCACCGACGAAGGCAATCACATTCTCGACTGTAATTTTGGCAGGATTCCCAATCCGCCGGCATTGGCCCGCGAACTGGAGAGGATACCGGGCGTGGTGGAGCACGGACTTATTTATCGGGATGGCTGCCCTGGCCCTAATCGCGAAGGGCGATCAGGTGATTGAACTCAGACGCGATGAGCGGTAAAAGCGGTAACCACAGAGGACACGGAGGACACTGAGGAAAATCACCACCACCCCCGGGTCCGCTCTACGCGATAATCTCCCGCAGTGCCTGTAATAGCCTTTCCACTTCAGCGGCGGTGTTGTAGTGCGCCAGACCTATGCGCAGGAAGCCGCCATCTTTCTCGACATCAAGCCGCTCGGTGAGATTCAGAGCATAGTAGTTGCCGTCCCAGGTGAAGATACCGCGCTCGCCTAATTTAGTGGCGAGCTGCAGGGGAGTGTGGCCTGCGATGCGCACCGCGACCGTGGGACAACGGCGGTCAAGCTTCGTGAGGTCGCTGATGCCGTAAAACTTCAGTCCGGGAAGAGCGAGCAATCCCCGAATCAGCGTTTCCGCCAATCCGCGTTCGTGCTGTTGGATGGCGCCGTATGCCGCCAACAGCGCGGCGCGGCGAGTGGAGGCCGAAGGGTCCACCTGGCGTCCCAGATCGGCCAGATAATCCACGCAAGCCGCGATCCCGGCGATACATTCGTGATTCAGCGTGCCCCATTCCCAGCGCTGGGGAACGGCATTGGTATTGGCGCGCACTTTGTAAGGTTGCAGGCGCTGCAAATGCTCGCGCTTGCCATAGAGAATGCCCATGTGCGGGACCAAAAAACTTGTAGCTTGAACACACCAGAAAATCGCAATCGAGAGTGCGGACATCAATCGGACCGTGGGGCGCGTAATGGACCGCGTCAATGTATGCCAGAGCGCCTTTCTGATGGGCCAACCGGACAATTTCTCTGTACATCATTGATCGTGCCCACGGCATTCGAGGCGTAGCCGACCGCCACCACCCGGGTCCGGCTGCTCAATTTTTTCGCCAGGTCATCCATGTTAAGAGTGCAGTCGTGTTGGTTGATGTCCACGAAGCGGATAGTCACGCCGCGCTCCTCGAGCGCCCGCCAGGGCGAGACGTTGGCGTCGTGATCGAGATGAGTGAGCAGAATCTCGTCGCCCGGGCCGAGTTCGCGGCCGAGGGATCGGCTGATGGCGAAGGTCAGGGTGGTCATGTTGGGGCCGAAAACCACCTCGTCCCTGTCAGAGCCGAAGAAATCCGCCATGGCAGCCCGGGCGTCGGCGATGACGGCGTCGGTGCGCCGGCTGGTGGCATAAGCGCCGCAGGTGTTGGCGTTTGAGTTCTTCAGATAGTCGCTGATCGCGTCGATCACGCGCTGCGGAACCTGAGTGCCGCCAGGTCCGTCGAGAAAGACCGCCGGATGGCCGGCAACGGTTTGGGAGAATGAAGGGAACTGAGCGCGTACCCGGACAAGATCGAGGGCGGTGGTTTCGGTCTGCGCAATTGGCATGGGGTTCCTGGCTGCGTCTGGCGTTCTGACCTGGTCAGTCTCAGCCCATCATGGTCGTATGTTCGGGCTGGATCTTATAGATGACGCGGATCTCGGTCGGCTGGCGGTAAGGATACTTGTCCACGCCCAGATACTTCTTGGCCATCTTGTCGATGTGCGCGTCGGCGCCCTCTTCGGTGATTTCGACCACGCGGCCGCGAATTTCGAGATAGCGGTAAGGGTTGTCGGGGTCGACGATGGCCAGAGCCACGCGGGGATCGCGGCGGACGTTGCGGTCCTTTTGGCGTCCTTTCGCGGAATTGAAAACGACAAAGTCGCCTTCCAGATCGCACCACACCGGGGTCACCTGGGGGCGGCCGTCGGGCATCAGCGTGCCCAGGCTGGCGAAGGCGCGCTTGCTGAATAGATCACGATACTTTTCCGGGATCGCCGAGGACATGCAAACCTCCTGAGAAGAATGATCCGAAATATTGGGTTTGGAGATTATAGACGCTTGGGGCCGGGTGGGAATGTCAAAGCGCCGGGGCGGGTGACCTTGGGCAGCGGACCACAATCGTTTACAATAGCGGACTTTTGCGAATGTTTCCGAGGAGTCGGTGATGCGCTGTTCCCAGTGGCGAAGGTGGGAAGTGTGGGCCTTTGTGGTGGGGGCGTTGCTGTTCGCCGTCAGCGGCGCGGCACCGGCTTGCGCGCAGGCGCCGAAAGCGCCGCCTACGGTCGTCTTTATGACCGACTTTGGCGTGGTGGACGATTCGGTGGCGCTGTGCAAGGGCGTGATGTATTCCATTGCGCCCGAGTTGCGTATTTTGGACCTGACTCACCAGGTCACGCCGTTCTCGATACTCGACGGCGCCCGTTTTCTCTACGGAGCGACGCCTTACTTTCCTGCTGGCACGGTGTTCGTAGTGGTCATTGACCCGGGGGTGGGCAGCACGCGCAAGGCGGTGGTGGTGAAGTCGAAGCGGGGGCAGTATTTTGTGCTGCCTGACAATGGGCTGATGACGCTGGTCGAGGACCGCGATGGAATTGCGGCCGTGCGTGAGATCACGAACCGCGACTGGATGATCGGCGCCGCCTTGTCGTCCACGTTCCATGGGCGGGACATTTTTTCGCCGGTGGGCGCGCACCTGGCCCATGGAGAGGACTGGACGCGCGTCGGAGCGGAAATGGCGATAAACCAGCTGGTCCGGCTCGATCTGGCCGCTTCACGGCTGGAGGAGCGCGGGCTGAGCGGCGAAGTGATCGCCACCGATGGCCCCTTCGGCAACCTGGTGACCAACATCAGCGGCGAAGATTTTCTCAAGCTGGGTTACCGTCACGGGCAGAATGTGCCCGTCACCCTGGGCAAGGCCGCGATGAACATTCCTTTTGTGAGGACTTTCAGCGACGTGGCTTTGAAAAAGCCGCTGCTGTACGTCGATTCGCGGGGCCACCTGGCCCTGGCAGTAAATCAGGGTAGCTTCTCCGACACATATTCGATCCAGCCGCCGGTCCCGATTTTCTTTCCCCGCGCGAAGGAATAAGAAGCTGTGGAAGAAGTCGCCGAGGCGAAGAAAGCTCACGGCTGGGGCTGAAGCGCGAACTAACCCGGACGACCTGACGGCCCGACTGAAGTCGAGCCCTTTCCAAAAACTGCTTGCAATAGGATTTTCCGCAGCCTCCCGGGGCTCCCTGAAGAGCACGCGGGCGAAGGCGCCCGCGCCACACTTGATCACACTTGATTTAGGGACTGGGCGATGCCGCGACGTCTTTCGCCATTTCGGGCAGCACTGCCCGCAGCAGGGCGACGAAGTCAGCTTTCACCCGCTCCCCGGTTTCGAGCACTTCGTCGTGGCTGATGACCTGGTCGAGAATGCCAGCCGCCATGTTGGTCACGCAGGAGATTGCCAGAACCTTTATTCCCATGTGGCGCGCAGCGATGACTTCGAGGACGGTGGACATTCCCACCAGATCGGCTCCAATCGTCCGCAGGTAACGGATCTCCGCCGGGGTCTCATAATTTGGCCCCAGCAAGGCCGCGTAGACACCCTGGTAGAGCGTCTTGCCCGCCTTCTCCGACGCTTGCAGAGCGATCTCCCGATAGGGCTTCCAGTAAGCCTGCGTCATGTCCGGGAAGCGCGGGCCGAAGCGGTCGTCATTAGGACCAGCCAGGGGATTCTGCCCTTGCAGATTTATGTGGTCGGTGAGCACGACCAGTGCACCCTGCTGGTACTCCCGATTGATGCCACCGGCTGCGTTGGTAAGAATCACGGCGTGGATGTTCATGCAGTCAAACACGCGCATGGGGAAGGCGACTTCCTGGGCGGAATAGCCTTCATACAAATGCACGCGTCCCTGCATGACGGCCACCGGGACGCCGGCGGCTTTGCCAATCACCATTTGCCCGGCGTGGCCCAGCGCCGTCGAGCGCGGAAAGAACGGAATGTTGGCGTAGGGGATGCGCGCGGCGTCGGCAAGTTCATCGGCAAAACCACCCAGCCCGGAGCCCAGTACCAGTCCAATCCGGGGGCGCAGAGCGGTTTGTGAGAGCAGGAACTTTGCGGCGGCTGCGGCGTTGGTAAAGTCGTTGGGCGTACTCATGGCTGCCGGTCAAGACCAGTTGTCAGTTCCCAGATGACAGTTCTCAGTCTCCACTGTAACCGGGCGGTTGCTTCGCCGCGAGAGATTTCTTGCATGGGTTAAAGCCGCTACCCGTAAGGCTTTTGCAGAATTTTCACAATCAGCGGCGCTGCTGGCTTCGCCGCCGCAACTGGAAAATCAAGGCGGATGGCGGAAAACGCGGCTGCAGTTTGTGCGCACTGCACCAGAAATGCGGCATGCGGCTGTGGACGGCTTGCACTCGATTGATTTTCCAGCAGATAAAACGGTTCCTTTTTTATTGACTCTAAATTTGAAAGGAGTAGAACAAACTTGTTCTTTGACAGCTTCTGAAGTTTTCCCGGTTGGTGCGGCGTCCGGGGCTCAAGCCAAGTCACTCTCTGCATCGCAAGATGACGGAGAGAAGGCGGGGTAAGGGTCTATAGCAACGCGCTGGTCGAGGCGAACAAGAAGATATGTCGGAGGCAGGATAGAGTCCCGAGGCGTTAGGCAGGTTTATCCGGTTGGCGGTGAGCCCGGAGCCCAAGCATGATCGCGCGTGGCAGCCCGCAAGGGTAGCTGCGAGAGCAGGTCGGTGAGGGTCTAAAGCGAGCTACTGGCCGAGACGAATGGGCTTAACATCACCTCGGGGCTCTTATTTTTTGTGGGCTACGGTCCCTGTACCACCTGTAACTTTTCTGTCGGTTCCAGCCGGGCACGAAAGATACTGTTGGTTGCAACCACTTCCCCAACTGCATCCACATGCAGGTCGTAGGCTCCCCCCGGCAGGCTCTCCGCAAACGGAATTTCAAACTCATCAGTGTCTTTGTTCAGGGTGAAGTGCTGATAGCCGACGGCCGTGGCCCGGCCATATTCATTGACCGCCAAAGCAATCAGGGTGAAATCAAAATCGTCCCCGGTCTGGTTGGATACCCGGATGGCGGCTTCCAGCCGGTGCCCCGTGATCTTCGGTTTCCTGCTCCATTCGACCACCAGCGGGGCCACTGCGGGCAGGATAAATTGTTTATTCTTTTGAGCTGGGGGCTTACCGCTATCGGTGACGGTCACGATGAAGCGAAAGCTGTCAACTTCGGTGGGTGTACCGCTCAGAGTGCCGTCTGGCGCCAGTTCGATGCCCGTGGGTGGAGTCCCGGCGGTCACCTCCCAGGTCAGAGGAGTGATGCCGCCTTGCGCCTCCAGCTTGAATTGATAAGGCCGGTGCAGGAACGCTTTGGGCAGGGGGGCGGTCGATATCACGATGGGCTCGCCTGTGGCCGCGCCCTGTTGCGCGCGGGACGGTCCCAGGAGAGCGAGACACAGAAGCGCCGATCCTGCCACCTGCAGTCTCATATAACCCTTTAGATGGCACTTTAACACCGGAGGGACCGCTTGAAACGCCCGGAAGGCTAATGGGGGGACTGATTGTGGCCGGGTTGCGGGGGATTGGTCAAAGTGAGTCACTACCGTCGCCGCACCGCACTCGACTCCTGCCGCAGGTCACGGTAAGCTAAGTGGTTTTGTGGAGGGCGTAAGGAATGCATGAAACCGTCGCCAAGCTTTGGCCGGAGATCCAATGGATCGAAGACAAAAAGCTGCGCAGCCAGGTGACTCAGACGTGGGTGAGGGCGTTGGAACGCAGCCCGCTGAAGCCTGACGACCTGAATCGCATTCCCTTCACGTTGCTGGTACCGAACTGCCCCATCACTTTCATGGAGCACAAGCGCTGCGTAGTGCACATCGCCCGCGAGAGCGCGGAAGCCATGCAGCAATTCATGGGGCGCGCCTTACCCATCCACATGGATACGGTGATCGCGGGCGCAATTCTGGCGGACGTAGGCAAGTTGCTGGAATACGAACTGGGCGCGGACGGCAAGAGCCGGCAGAGCGAGCGTGGAGAAGCGTTGCGCCATCCTTTTACCGGGGTGGCTCTGGCGCTCGAATGTGGCGTGCCCGATGCCGTCTGCCACATCATCGCGGCGCACGCCGCAGAAGGCGACCTGGTGAAGCGCACCACAGAGGCCTACATCGTGCATCACGCCGACTTCATGGCATTCTTGCCTTTCAAGAATCCCAAAAATATCAGACTGAAATAGGAGAGTTTGCGTTGGCCACGAAACCAGCTGTTGCCAAAGAAACGATTACCGCCGGCATGTCGCGCTGGGCTGCCGGGCTGAGCTATCCGCAGGTCTCGCGGGAAGCGGTGTACCAGGCCAAGCGCTTTCTGCTGGATTCCGTGGGCTGCGCGTTGGGCGGATACCAGCAGCACGATGTGAAGATCGCACTCGAAGTGCTCGACGAAATCGCCGGAACCGGGCCGGCGACCGTGATCGGCACAGGCCAACGCATCGATCCAGTTTCGGCTTCGCTGGCCAATGGACTGATGATCCGCTGCATGGACTACAACGACATTTACTGGAAGCAGGACCCCTCGCATCCATCCGATATTTTTCCGGCGGCGCTGGCCGGGTGCGAGCGCGCGAAAAGTGATGGCAAGGAGTTGATTGTCGGGCTTGTCCTGGGACATGAGTTCGAGATGCGTTTCTGCGAGGCGGCCTTTCCCGGCATCCGCGAACGGGGCTGGCATCACGCCACCCTGACGGCATTCGTCTCGCCCATCGTGGCGGGCCGGGCCCTTCACCTGGGATGGGAGCAGATTCAGCACGCCATTGGCATCTCGGCCAGCCGTCATGCCACTCTGGGAGCGGTGACCGCCGGCAAGCTGACCATGATGAAAAACACCGTCGATCCCATGGCCACGCAGAGCGGCGTGCTGGCCGCGCTCATGGCCGAAAAAGGCTACACCGGACCTGAGCACGTTGTGGACGGCAAGGAAGGTTTAACCCACTGCTTCGGCCCCGCATGGAAGTTAAACCTGCTGACCGATGGACTGGGCGAGTCGTGGCGGATTACCCAGTGCGGGATGAAGGCTTTTCCCACCGAGGCCCTTACTCATACTCCGATTTCCGCGGTGCTCGATATCGTCAAGTCGAACGACCTGAAGCCGGAGCAGGTAGAGAAGGTGCAGATTCGTTCTTTGGCCCGGGCGGCCGATATTCTTTCTGATCCCAGCAAGTACGATCCGCAGTCGAAGGAAACAGCCGACCACTCTCTGCCCTACGTGATTGCGGCCGCGATCGCCGAGCGGCAGGTCACGCCGGTACAGTTCGAGATGAAGAAAATCATGGACCCGACCATCCGGGCGCAGCTGAAGAAAGTCGAAGTGGTGGCCGATCCGGAGATCGAGAAAGTCTTCCCCGCGCTGCAGCGGGTGATTGTAAACCTGACGACGACCGACGGGCGGACATTTTCCAAGCAACTGGATTATCCCAAGGGCGATCCGCGCAACCCGCCTTCTGATGCGGAAGTCGAAGAGAAGTTCGCGGCGCTGGCGGAAGGTGTATTGTCGCAGGCGGCGCAGAAGAAGTTGAAGGATGCGATCTGGAATCTGGAGAAAGTCGGATCGGTGAGTAAGCTGATGGCGCTGATGAAGGCGGATGTGAAGGGGAACCCGGCACTGGGCAAAGCTGCAGGGAAGAAAACGAAGAAGCGCGCCGGTAGCCGGGTAAGCGCGCCTTCGTAGATAAAGCCGGCTAGCAACGTAGAAGGGCACGGCTTGAGCCGTGCCAAAAACGGCCCGGCATTGATTGTCATTCCTCGCGAAGCGAGGAATGGTTGCTGTTCGTCAGCGGCAGGGTTGCGAATCCAAATCTGCCGAGCGTTGCTCGGCCGGGCGGACGAGGGCGTCCGCCCCTCCGCGAGCAGGGGTGCTTAATGGGTCAGACCATCGTTGAAAAGATCGCGCAGGCACATCTGGCTGAGGGGCCAAAGCGGCCCTTGCGCACCGGGGACTTCGTGGCTATCCGGCCGCATCGCGTGATGACGCACGACAATACCTCGGCCGTGATGAAGAAGTTTCAGACCATTGGCGCCAAGAAGATCCAGAATCCCAAGCAGTTGGTGTTTGCTCTCGACCACGACATCCAGAACCGGGAAGATTCGAACCTGCACAAGTACCAGGCCATCGAGGGTTTCGCCAGGTATCACGGCGTGGATTTCTATCCCGCGGGTTCGGGCATTGGCCATCAGATCATGGTGGAGCGCGGATACGTTGTGCCTGGGTCTTTCGTGGTGGCTTCGGACTCGCATTCGAATATGTACGGTGCGTTGGGCGCGGTCGGCACCCCGATCGTTCGCACCGACGCTGCCGCGGCGTGGGCGACGGGAGATTTCTGGTGGCAGATTCCGCGATCCATCCAAGTGGTACTGGAAGGCACGTTGCCTGCGGGCGCTACCGGCAAAGACATCATCATTACGTTGTGCGGAGTTTATAACCACGATGAAGTCTTGAATTCTGCCGTCGAATTCAGCGGGCCGGGCGTGGTCAGCCTCTCCATGGACGCGCGCTTTTCCATTTCCAACATGTCCACCGAGTGGGGGCCGCTGGTGGGATGGTTCCCCGTGGATGAGGTCACCATCAAGTATCTGAAAACGGTGAAGGAACGGCTGGCGGCACTGGGCATTGAGCGCTTCAGCGATCGCGACATTGCGAACTGGACCGAGAACCCGCCAGGGCCCGATCCCGACGCGGTCTATGCTGCCCGCATCGTGCTTGACCTGTCAGCGGTGACCCCACACGTCTCGGGACCGGACACAGTGCAGATCATGGCGTCGCTGGCCGAGATCGAAAAACAGAAAATTGCAATCCAGAAGGCTTACCTGCTCTCCTGCGTAAATTCGCGGATCGAGGACCTGGCCGCCGCTGCCACGGTGCTGCAAGGCAAGAAAGTTGCGCCGGGAGTGAAGCTGTATCTGGGGGCGGCCAGCAAATGGGTGCAGGAGGAAGCGGAGCGGCGCGGCATCTGGCAGACGCTGCTGGACGCGGGCGCGAACCCGTTGCCCGCGGGCTGCGGGCCGTGCATTGGCCTGGGCGTCGGGCTGCTGGAGCCCGGCGAAGTGGGCATCTCGGCCACCAACCGCAATTTCAAGGGCCGCATGGGGTCGCGCGATGCGAAATGCTATCTCGCCAGCCCGGAGGTGGTGGCCGCCTCCGCCGTGGCCGGCTACATCCGCGGACACTACAAGATGGCGGATCGCAATCCAGCGCGCGTGTACAAAGAATTTCCTGCCGGCGCTGCTGCCGAGAAAGTAGAAATTCTGCCTGGCTTTCCCGAGCGGGTGCGGGGACGGTTGGTGTTTTTGCCGCAAGACAATGTGAACACCGATGCGATTTACGGGAAGGACTACACTTACCGCGATGACGTCACCCCGGAAACCATGGCGAAAGTGGTGATGGAAAATTACGATCCGCAGTTTGCCAAGCGAACCCGGGCCGGCGATGTGGTGGTGAGTGGCTTCAATTTTGGAACGGGTTCGAGCCGCGAGCAGGCGGTCACCTGTCTGAAGGCGAAGGGAATTCCGCTGGTGATCGCGGCCAGTTTCTCGCAGACCTATTTACGCAATGCCTACAACAACGGATTCCTGTGCGTGGAAGTTCCGGAGTTGGTGAAACGGCTGCGCGAGCAGTTTGCCAAGGAAATCGGCGCCAAAGAGAAGACGATCATTCCCGGGGACGAGATTGATATCGATTTCACCTCCGGCATGATCGGGTGGCGTGGGGAAAAGTTCGCGTTTCCGGCTCTGGGCAGCGTGCCGCAATCGCTGGTGATCGCGCAGGGTGTGGAGAACCTGGTGGCCAAGCGGTTGGGGTTGGGGTAGGACGGTTTCTATGTAGGGCGGGCGCCCTCGCCCGCCAGGCGGTGCCGAGGCAGAAAATCAGTCGGGTTGCAGACCAGGTTGTTTTCGGCAGTAGGGGTCCTTCGACTCCGCATTGCGTTTCGCAAGCGGAACTCAATACTGCGCTCAGGATGACACGAGGAGAATTTCGAGGATGGCGAAACATACGGTAGTGACCATGCCGGGCGATGGAATCGGGAACCAGGTCCTGCCCGAGGCTTTACGGGTTTTGCAGGCGGTTGGCTTTGACGCCGAATACATTCATGCCGACATCGGCTGGGAGATCTGGTGCAGCGAGGGCAATGCGTTGCCGGACCGGACCATCGAGCTGCTCAAGAAGCACAAGCTCGGACTATTCGGCGCCATCACTTCCAAACCCAACAAGGAAGCTCAGGCGGAACTGAAGCCGGAATTGCGCGGCAAGGGACTAGTTTACTACAGCCCGATTGTGACCATGCGGCAGAAGTTCAATCTGGATATCTGCATGCGGCCCTGCATCGGGTTCATCGGCAACCCGCTGAACTATATTCGCAAGCGGACGGATGGCGGGTTCGACGAGCCCAAGGTTGACACCACGGTTTTTCGCCAGGGGACGGAGGGCATGTACGTGGGCGTGGAGTGGACGAACCCTCCGGAAAACGTGCGGGCAGCGCTGAATACGCATCCCCGCTTCAAAGCGTTCAACAGTGTGCCTGGGCCTGACCTTGCGGTCAGTGTGCGCATCATTACGCGAGCCGCGGCACGGCGCATCGTCACGGCGGCATTCGAATACGCCAAGAAGCGCGGCTTCAAGGGCGTGACCATTTGTGAGAAGCCTAACGTGGTGCGCGAAACTTCGGGGATGATGGAAGAGACGGCCAAGGAAGTGGCCAAGGGCTATCCCGGAATCGCGCTGTGGTCCACGAACATTGATGCGCAGCTGATGTGGCTGAACAAGAATCCGGAAGAGTACAACGTGATAGTGGCCTCCAACCTGTTTGGCGATATCTTGTCCGACGCTTTCGCCGGACTGGTGGGCGGACTGGGCTTTGCCGCTTCCGGCAATATTGGAGACGAGGTCTCGGTGTTTGAACCGACGCACGGGTCAGCGCCCAAGTATGCCGAGCTGAATCCTCCGATTGTGAATCCGATTGCGATGATTCTGTCGGGCGCGATGATGCTAGACCACGTGGGGGAAGGCGCCAAGGCGGACCGCATTCGTAAGGCGATTGCCGAGGTGGTGCAGGAGGGCAGAGTGCGGACGTACGACATGATGCGGATTTCCGGTGGCGCGAAGGCGATTGGGCAGGGCGCGGCCAGCACGGTGCAGATGGGCGATGCGATTCTGGCGAAGTTGAAGTGAGGATGGCGAGGGCAAGATGCCCTCGCGACAGCCGGCGGGACGCTGGCGCTACGGTTTAGCTCTTGATGGGAGAGCTGAGTCGAATAAGCCGCAAGAACCGCGTGGGGACAGCCGCCCTCGGCTGTCCAGTCGAGCGCAGCTCGACCAGGCTTTTGGCGAAACAAACTGCCGAGCTTTGCTCGGCCGGACAGCCGAGGGCGGCTGCCCCCACGCGGGCTATTTAATGACTAGTTCGGCGGAAAATTCGACGGGGACCGGGGAAGCCGGGCATTGTGGCAAGGGCGTGCGCTCGGATGTGCACGTGGCCATCGAAGGGCGGGACAGCGGTGGCCTCGAGATCACGATGCAGTCCCGGGTCGCGCCCTACTACGGGGACGCCATTCTGGCGCAGGCGCGGCAAGTATTCGACGTGCTTGGCATCAAGCATGCCCGGGTCGAGATCGGCGATGAAGGCGCGCTGCCCTTCGTAATTTCGGCGCGCATCGAAACTGCGGCGCGCCGGGCCGGGCTGGGCCTGGGCCGCAAGGCTTCGCCAGAAAAAGTGGCGCTGCCGGACCCGTCGCCGCGGGATCGCTTGCGCCGCTCGCGTTTGTATCTCCCCGGTTCCGAGCCCAAGTACTTCATTAATGCGGCGCTGCACGGGCCGGATGCCATCATTCTCGATCTGGAAGATTCGGTTCATCACGCGGAAAAGGACGCCGCGCGCATTCTGGTCCGCAACACGCTACGGGCGGTGGATTTCGGCAAATGCGAGCGCATGGTGCGCATCAATCAACTGCCGATGGGACTCGAGGACCTGGCGGAGATTGTTCCTGAATCGCCCGACCTGGTGCTGCTTCCCAAGGCGGAACTTCCCGAGCAGATCGCGGAAACGGACCGCATGGTGGGGGAGCTCAAGGGACGATACGGCATCACTCGTCCCATCTGGCTGATGCCGATTCTCGAGTCCGCTCTGGGCATTGAGAACGCGTCGGCCATCGCCCAGGCCAGCAAGAACGTGGTTGCGCTGACCATCGGGCTCGAAGATTACACCGCCGACCTGGGCGTGGCCAAAACCGTGGAAGGCCGCGAGTCGCTGTATGCGCGCGCGCGTTTAGTGAATGTGGCCAGGGCGCTGGGAGTGCAGGCCATCGATTCCGTTTTTGGAGACGTGGGTGACATGGACGGGCTGCGGCGCTGGGCGGAGAATTCTCGCGCACTCGGGTTTGAAGGTATGGGCTGCATTCATCCCGGGCAGATTCCGGTGATCCATGAGGCCTTCGCGCCGTCGCCGGCCGAGATCGAGAAAGCGATCAAGATTGTGGCGGCCTTCGACGGGGCGCAGCAGCATGGACTGGGAGTGGTCAGCCTGGGATCGAAGATGATTGATCCGCCGGTGGTGCAGCGGGCGCAGAAACTTGTGGAACTGGCGAAGCGGATGGGGAAGGCCTGACCAGTTACAGACTGTGTGATGGAGGTCTCTAACCCGCCCAGGTCTAGCGCAGCTCGACGGATTGGTTTGCAAGTAGCTATTGGCAGGTGAGGGCCGAGCTTCGCTCGGCATGACCGGGTCGGAGACCCGGTCCCACACGCGAATCAAGGGAGCGGAATGACGGAACGAGCTGAACTGGTGCAGAACGCCGCGGGGCGCATGGTGCCGGCCATGGTCAATGGCAAGCCACAAATTCCCTACCTGGGCGTGGCCAAGTACCAGCCGCGCGGCCGCAAGGCTGCTCCTCCGGTGCGATCGAGCAAGGACTATCCCGACAACGGAGACAAGCGCGTTCCCGATCTTGAGACTGCATTGCGCAAGTGCGGACTGCGCGATGGCATGGTGATTTCGAACCATCACCATCTGCGGGACGGTGACCGGGTCGCACTCATGATGCTGGAGGCGGCGGCAAAAATAGGCGTCAAGGACCTGCTCTGGTTTCCCAGCGCGTCGTTCCCTTCGCAAAAGGCTGCCATCGAGCTGATGCAGGCGGGTGTGATCCATCACATCGAAGGCTCAATGAACGGGCCTCTGGGCGATTACTGCACCCAGGGCAAGATGCGCGGACTGGGCGTTTTGCGCTCGCACGGCGGGCGCTGGCAAGCCATCCAGGATGGCGAGGTACACATTGACATCGCGGTGATTGCCGCGCCTGCCGCTGACGCCTTCGGCAACGCCGACGGGTCGCATGGCAAGTCGGCATGCGGATCGTTGGGATTCGCGCTGGCCGATTCGGTCTACGCCGACAATGTGATCGTGGTCACCGACAATCTGGTTCCCTTTCCCTGCATTCCCTGGCAGATTCAGGGCAACAATATCGATCACGTGGTGGAGGTCGATTCCATTGGCGATCCCACGAGGATTGTTTCGGGCACCACACAGATCACGCGCTCGCCCGATCGCCTGAAGGTGGCGGAGTACGTAGCCCGGTTCCTGCGCGATGCCGGCATCATGCGCAACGGTTTTTCCTTTCAGGCAGGAGCGGGCGGTATCGCGCTCGCGTTTGTGGACTACCTGCGCCGCATGATGAAGGAGGCTGGCGTGAAAGCGCGCTTCGTGCGCGGCGGATCGACCCGCTACCTGGTGGAGATGCTGCAGGAGGGACTGACTGACTACATTCTCGACGGGCAGACTTTCGATCTGGATGCGGTGAAATCGATCGCGAGCGATCCTCGACATGTGCCGACTTCTCCGTTTACGTCCTACAACTATCACGGCAAGGGATCGTTCGCGTCGATGGTGGATGCGGTGGTGCTGGGCGCTACTGAAGTGGATGTGAACTTCAACGGCAACGTGGTGACGCACTCGGACGGCCGCCTCTTACACGGTATCGGGGGCTGGCAGAATTGCCTCGAGGCCAGATGCACGATCCTCGCCGTGCCATCCTTCCGCGATCGCATTCCGGTGATCGTCGATGAAGCGACCACGCTCACCGGCCCCGGCGAGTTGATCGATGTGGTGGTGACGGAACGCGGCATTGCCATTAATCCGCGGCGTCAGGATTTAGTCGATGCGGTGAAAGGTTCGAGCTTGCCCATCCGGCCGATTGCGGAGATCAAGGCGGAAGTAGAACGGATATGCGGCGGCAAGCCGGTGCGGCCGAAGCTGGGCGAGCGTCCCGTGGCCATCGTTAAATGGGTGGATGGGACCGTGCTGGACACGGTTTGGCAGGTGGGGTAGGAACTTCGGGCCACGGATTCACGCGGATTTTCACGGATAGATGTTTAGAATTTAGATCCGTGAAAATCCGCGTTGATCCGTGGCCCTTAATTTTCAGCTACTCATTCTTCATTGCATCAATCAACTGGAAGAGCTGGGCGCGATCCACGACCTCGACGAAGGGTTTGCCCTGCGTCTTGTTACTGACCACATAAATTGTGGGCGTGTGATTGATGCCGACGCGCTGGCCGGTGTTCTTATCCTGATTGATGGCCGCGGCAAGCTTGCCTTGGGGATCGACGACGAAAGGCAGTTCCACTTTGTGGTCGGCGGCGAATTTTTCTGCATAACCGCGCAGGGTCGGCGGCGTGATCTCCGGCTGATGCTGAAAGATGTAGTCGCGAAACTCATTGCCCAGCTCTTTCGACTGGGTGTCGAAATAGCGGGCAATGACGGCGGCATCGTAAGACCAGTTGTGCATGGGCAGCGGGAAATCGTGGCGGACCACGGGAATCTTGTAGGTCCGGGCAGCCTCTTCGACCAAGGGAGCCGCGCGGCGGCAGTCAGGGCATTGCAGGTCTTCAAAAACCACCAGGGCGACCTGGGCGCCCTTGGGCGGCCGGAGCGCCGGATCAACGGTCTGGGCTGAGGCCAGGGAAGCTACCAGCAAAAAGGCCAGAGCGAATACGGTGTAGTGAGTCGTCATATTTGTTTGGATGCAGACCTCCTGCGATTTCGTTGACTATTCTATGGTAACTGACCTGGTTGGACGGTACACACTAAAACTCAAACCACTGAGGACACTAAGGACCCCGCTCAAAGCAGGCGCAACTGGCCGCGCTCCAGGCCCAGCAACTTTTCCTTGATGGGTAGTCCGCCGCCGTAGCCGGTGAGTTTGCCGTTACTGCCAATTACGCGATGACAGGGAATCACAATGGGAATTGGATTCGAGCCGTTGGCCAGGCCCACCGCGCGCGAGGCATTGGGATTCCCGACCCGGCGGGCCAGTTCGCCGTAGGAGATGGTTTCGCCATAGGGGATCTCGCATAAACGCTCCCACACTGAGAGTTGAAACGGAGTGCCCTCGGGCGCGAGCTTGAGATCGAACACCTCCAGATCTCCTGCAAAATAGGCGCGGAGCTGGCGGATGGCCTCGCGCAGAGGTTCTGCGTTTTCAGGCCAATGGGGATCAGATTGAACCGGATTTCTTCCGTTAACAAAATCGATGCGCCGCAAGCCGGAGTCGCCGGCAACCAGCATTAACGGCCCGACTGGACTCTCCAGCCGGGTATAGCAGCTCACGCTCGCTGTTGTGCTTTCCATCATCGTTGTTGAGTCCAACATTTTAACCACAGAGGACACGGAGGACACAGAGGTGCCTTTATATGACCGTGGCCTGCTCACGCCGCCTGGACTGAATCTCGATGAAAACGTGCACCAGCGATACCGCGGCCGGTGTGACTCCAGGAATGCGGGAAGCGTGGCCCAGGGTGCGGGGGCGAACCTTGATCAGTGTTTCCTGTATCTCGCGCGACAGGCCACTGACCGAACCATAGTCGAACCAGTGGGGAATGGTGTGCTGTTCGGCCTTCTTCAAACGCTCGATGGCGCGCTGCTGTTGCAGGAGATAGCCGGCATATTTGATTTCAGTCTCGACCGACTTCAGTTCGTTGCGGAGTGCCGATGAAACGCCGGCCACGGATTGGCGCATATCTTCACGGATTCCTTCTTCTTCGAAGAATTTTGGGGCCAGTTCCCGGAGCATGGGGAGCAGGCGCTCGATGGTGGTTTCGGGGCGCTTGAGCAATTGGGCCAGGCTTTGGCCGATGGCGGAAGGCCAGTCGTTGGTGGTTGCCGAGCTTTGCTCGGCCGGGCGGACGAGGGCGTCCGCCCCTACGTGGTCCTGGGTGATTCTCTCCAGCATTTCTGCGGTCAGCCTGGTTCTTTCGAGCACCGCCTTCATGGATTCGTGGCGCTGCTGCTTGGCCTGGAAATCTGCCCAGGCCGCATCGGAAATCAGGCCGACGCGGCGGCCATGGGGAGTCAGGCGGCGGTCGGCGTTGTCGATCCGCAGGTGCAGGCGGAATTCGGCACGCGAAGTAAACATGCGGTAGGGCTCGTTGGTGCCTTTTGAAATCAGGTCGTCGATCAAGATCGCGGTGTAGGCCTCGGTGCGATCGAGAACCAGGGGCGGCTCGTTTTTCACCTGCAGCGCCGCATTCATGCCGGCCATCAGGCCCTGACAGGCGGCTTCTTCGTAGCCGCTGGTGCCGTTGATCTGGCCGCCGAGGAATAGGCCTGCGATTTTCTTGGTCTCGAGCGTGCGCTCCAATTCTGTCGGGTCGATGGCGTCGTATTCGATGGCATAGCCGGGCCGCAGCATGTCCGCGTTCTCGAGGCCGGGGATCGACTTCAGGATCTCCATCTGCACGTCCACTGGAAGCGAGGTGCTCATGCCGTTCACATAAATCTCGTGCGTGTTCAGGCCTTCGGGCTCGAGAAAGAGCTGGTGCGTAATCTTGTCGGGAAACTTGACGATCTTGTCTTCAATCGAAGGGCAGTAGCGCGGCCCGACCGAATGGATCTGTCCGCTGTACATGGGAGAGCGGTGGACATTTTCACGGATGATGCGATGCGTCTCCGGCGTGGTCCAGGCAATGTAGCAGGGGACCTGGGAGTCGTAATGGGCCACACGGCGGGTGCGAAAGCTGAAGGGCGTGGGGTCGGCGTCGCCGGGCTGAAGCTGAAACTTCGACCAGTCAATGGTGCGTCCGTCGAGCCGTGGCGGAGTTCCGGTCTTGAGCCGGCAACCGCGCAAGCCGAGGCGCTTGAGCGCTTCGCCCAGCAGCACGGCGGCGGGTTCGCCGGAGCGTCCGGCGGGATACTGCTGTTCACCGCAATGGATCAGGCCGTTGAGAAACGTGCCAGTCGTGACAATGACGGCGGCCGCGCCTACGGTGCGCCCATCGCGGAGGCGGACACCGATGACTCGCCTGCGCTCGACGTGGTTGGCCGTTGGTCGTTGGTCGTTGGCCAAATCAGATTCCTGGTCGCTGCGCTCTTCGGAATGCGGACCAGAAGTGGGATTCGCCAACGACCAAGGGCCAACGGCCAACGACTGCTCTACGATCAGATCCGCCACTTCCGCCTGCTTGATTTTCAGGTTGGGCTGCGATTCCAGCACTTCGCGCATCTTGAGGCGATAAGCTTGCTTGTCGCACTGAGCGCGCGGCGACCACACGGCCGGGCCACGGGAAGTGTTGAGCAGGCGGAACTGGATGCCGACCGCATCGGTGATTTCGCCCATGATGCCGCCCAGGGCGTCGACTTCGCGGACCAGGTGTCCCTTGGCAATGCCGCCGACGGCGGGATTGCAGGACATCTGTGCAATGAGATCGACGTTGAGGGTGTAGAGCGCCGTGTTCAGGCCCATGCGGGCCGCAGCCATGGCGGCTTCACAGCCGGCGTGTCCGGCGCCGACGACAACTACATCGAATTGTTCGGTGAAAGGCGGCATGGCCAAGTTTCATTCTAGCAAGGTCCCCTGAAAGGAATGGAGGACGGGCGTCCTCGCCCATCGCGCCGGACGGGACGCCCGGCCTCCATGAGCTGGTTGCTAGAACTGGGGGCCGCCAATGTCGGTGAACGTGGCTTCCTGCCACTGCACTGAGGGAAAATACCAGTTGCTGGCGCCGGCCTCGTGATTGTTTCCCCCCGTCCCGTACGGGATGGTGGGCGAGCGCCAGTAATCCATACCCATCTGGAGCAGGGCCCCGGGAGAAATCAGCACCCGGGCCTGGACGGTACAACCTTCGACTTTGCCGGCCGGGAGCAGGGCGCGCGGGGAAGGGCTCCAGAAATGCCACACCCGATCGCTCCGCCGGCCCACGGCGAGTACCACCGCATGATTCCGCAGATTGCAAGTGAGAGGAATGGGCTCATGCGCGTCGGTGGCAAACCAAGGCTGGCGCTGGTAGAGGCCGCCGCGTAGCTGGCTGCGGTCGTCGTTGAGGACAACCTCCCGGCCATCGACCTGGCAGGTCAGCCTGGTCCAAGCGACCTCGACCTGGGCCGATTCGTGTCCTGGCACTCGAGTGTCGGCAATTGCGATACCCCAGAGCCGGGCTGAGCTGAAATTGGCAGGAGCGGGCACCGGATTCACGTATCCGGCTCTGTAACTTACTTCCTCCGGGATGCGCGGATCATTCGTAACCACAAACGCCGATGGACTAGTAACACGTCCCCGGGGCGTGATCACGACGATGTTCGAAGTGGAGACCCGGTGAGGAACCAGCGCGACGATCCTTTGCGGAGAGTCGAGGTCGAAGACGGCGTCGGCTGCACCAAACAGCACTGCGGAAATCCCCAGCAGATTCTGGCCACTGATTTCTACCCGTGTACCTTCGGGACCGCTGGTGGGAGAGAACCCGAGTATTAGCGGTGGATCTGGTTGGGCAAGGGCCGAGACGCCCGCGCACAGGAGGAGGCATGCCAGCTTGGCGATGCTGGTCCGTGAGGTGAGCCTTGGTGTGGGCATCTTTCAAATCACACTATGTGAAAGTCCGGAGGAAGGCTGTGATGTCCGTCACACCCTGCCCTCGGGCAGCGGCATCTCACGCCGGAGAGCGGCGCTCCAGGTTGCGAGCGTGCAGGGAGCGCTCGTATATTGGCTCATCGCTCCGGACAGGACCCTTTTTCGAAAGTATGGCGAAAGCAATACCCATCGGGGTGCGTGGCGAAGTCGAGCAGACGGTGGAATTGAAGCACACCCTCGCGGCCCACAACCCCAATCTCCCTCCCGTATATTCCACGCCGGACATGATCCGGTTGATGGAGATTGCGTGTTTCCAGGCACTGCAACCCTTCTGTGAGGACGACGAGATTACTGTGGGAACTGCGATCAACATCGAGCACCGCGCCGCCAGCGGAATCGGGGCGAAGGTGCGGGCGGAAGGTGTATTGGAGTCGTTTGACGGGAAGTTTTACACGTTGAGAGTGACAGCGTGGGATGATGCCCGGGAAATCGGGCGGGGAATGGTTGGCCGGGCTGTGGTGAGCGTGCGAAAGTTTCTGGAGAAAATGAACGAGAACAAAGAGATCAGTGGCTAGTTGTTAGTTCTCAGTTCTCAGTGGCTGCCAGGTTTCATCGTGTCCCAATTGCAAAATACAAAGGTCGACGCGTTCCGAGCCCTGCATCGAGGGCGGAAGGTGCTCCTGTTGCCCAATGCCTGGGATGTTGCCAGCGCGCGCGTGATTCAGCAGGCGGGTTTTGACGCTGTTGCCACGACCAGCGCTGGAGTCGCTTTCAGCCTGGGATATCCCGATGGCCAGCGCATCTCGCGAAAGGAGATGCTCGAGGCTGTTCGGCGCATTGCAAGCGCGGTGGAGGTGCCGGTCACCGCCGACGTCGAGGCGGGATACGGCGATCGCCCCGAGGATGCGGGCCTGACGGCGCGAGAAGTCCTGGATGCGGGTGCGGTAGGGATGAATCTGGAGGATACGACTGGCGATCCGCAGCGACCGTTGCTGGATCTCAGCCTGCAAATCGAGAGAGTGCAGGCAGTGCGGGAACTGCCGATCGTTCTGAACGCCCGCACTGACGTTTACCTGCTTGAGATCGGGCCACCGGAAAAGCGTTATGACGAAGCCCTTCGGCGGCTGGCCGCGTTTCGCGATGCCGGCGCGGATTGTGTGTTCATTCCCGGGCTGCGCGACCCGGGGACTATCGGACGCCTGGTGAAAGATTTGCAGTGCCCGCTGAATATCCTCGGGGGACCGGGACTTCCTCCGGTGCCAGAATTGCAGAAGCTGGGAGTGGCCCGGGTCAGCCTGGGTTCGGGGCCGATGCGAGCGGCACTCGGCCTGCTGCGGCGAGTGGCGGAGGAACTCAAGAATGAAGGGACCTACACCGCCCTGGAGGGCGCCATCCCCTATGCGGAACTAAATCGCATGATGGGATGATTTGAATTCAATTGGCCACAACGCTGCTTTGATCTGTACGCAGCGTCCAGACGGCGTGGATGTACGATGGAAGCGTGGAAAAGATGGTTCAAGGCGTTCTCGACTACATCCGCCGCCAGGATCTTCTCCACGCCGGCGAGCGAGTAGGAGTCGCGGTGTCTGGTGGGGCCGATTCGGTCGCTCTGCTGCGCATCATGCTGGGGTTGCGGCAGGAACTCGGCATCGTCCTTTCCGTGGTCCACTTCAATCACAAACTGCGTGGAGTTGAAGCCGAGGCGGATGAGCAGTTCGTCACCCAACTTGCCCGCCGGCACCAGCTGGAGCTGCACATCGGGAGGGGCGAGGTCGCGGCCCACGCTCGAGACCAGCACCTCAGCATCGAGGCCGCTGCGCGCCAGCTTCGCTACCGATACTTCCGGCAGCTATTCGACGAGCAGGAACTGAACCGCTTCGCTACCGGTCACACTTTGGACGATCAGGCTGAAACTGTTTTGCTTAGGGTGGTTCGCGGCGCTGGGACCCGCGGACTGGCTGGAATCTACCCCCAGTTGCTAGTTAAAGGTTCTCAGTTCTCAGTGGTCCGTCCTTTGCTGCAAACCAGGCGAAGGCTGCTGGAGACTTTCCTGACGGAAATCGGGCAAGACTGGCGCGAGGATTCGAGCAATCGAGATTTGCGGCATGCGCGCAACCGTGTGCGTCATGGGATTGTGCCCCGGCTGGAGCGCACTCTCAATCCCGCCGTCCGGGAAACGCTGGCGGAGACCGCCGACATTGCGCGCTCCGAGGAAGAGTACTGGCAGAAGGAAGTTGCCCGCGTCCTGCCCGAAGTCTGGCAAATGGACAGGCGGGCCTTCGAACCGATCGCCCTGGCAGCGTTGCCGCTGGCGTTGCGGCGGAGGGTGGTCAGGGCGGCAGCGGAGTCTCTAGGTTTGCGGCTCGAGTTTGGTCACGTGGAAGAGATTCTCAACCTCAGCCATGGAGGACCCCGGTCCGCCATGTTGCCGCAGGGCTGGACCCTTTCCCTGGCCCATGGCGGGCTGCAATTCCACACTCCCGGCCCCGCGGCTGCGAATTCGGATTATCAATACATCCTGTCCGTGCCTGGTGCAGTTGAAGTTCCGGAGGTGGGGACACGGTTTGAGGCTGCTCTGGTGTCGGGGAGCGCAACCTCGGGTTATAATCCCGACCACATGCTTGATCCGGCATTGCTGCAGAAGGAGTTGACCGTGCGCAACTGGCGTGCGGGTGATCGCTTCTGGCCGGCCCATAGCAAGGCCCCGAAGAAAATCAAGGAACTGCTGCTGGAAAGCAAAGTAACCGGCGCGGAGCGCAAGCTTTGGCCGGTGGGAGTGAGCGGGCAGGAGATCGTGTGGGTCCGTGGCTTTCCCGCGCCGGCCCGATTGCGTCCGCCGGATGGCACCCAGGGGGCCCTGGTAATTCGTGAGTTGGCCAGTGGTGGAGGACCCAAGCATGAATGAGTTCGCAAGGCCGGGGTTGCCGCGCACCGTGATTCCCGCCGAACAGATACAGAAGCGCGTTCGCGAGATGGGGCGGCAGATTTCCGACGATTATCGCGGCCAGTCCATCCATCTGCTGGCCCTGCTGGAGAACGGCTTCATCTTCATGGCTGACCTGGTGCGGGCACTGGAAGTTCCGGTGATCTGCCAGTTCATCAAGCCCAAGTATCGCCTGCAAGAGAAGGACGGCTCGGGTGGGGTTTTGGAGATTTTCTTCAGCCACGAGCCCGACATTCGCGGCCAGAATGTGCTGGTCGTGGAAGGCCTGGTTCACTCCGGGATAACTACCGAATTTCTGATGAGCGATCTGAAAGCACGGGGCGCGGCGTCAGTGAAATTGGCGACGCTGCTGGACCGGCAATCGGCCCGCCGGGTGCAGTTGCAGCCCGACTATTTCGGCTTTCTGGTGGATGAGGCCTTTCTGGTGGGTTACGGTTTAGGCTCCCCCGAGCAGACCAACCGGAATCTCCCCTATATTGGCGCTGCAAACTGAAGGGCTTCCATGACTTAAGTCATGGGCAGAAGGGCGACCTTTTTTCTCTGAGAACGGTTAGAATACAAGTCTGGCAAGTTGTCCAATCCAAAAGCCCCGGCGGGGCATCTAACCTAGGTGCAGCCGGTGGTTCGGGTAGGCGTGCGCTTGTTATCAGGAGTCTTCGGTGAATTCTACAGTCAAGACAGTGATTTTCTGGTTGGTGATCGTGCTCTCGGCCTTCCTGCTTTGGCAGGTGATGAAGGCCGGAAATGCGGGGCAGAAAGACAAGCCGGTAAGTTTCTCGCAATTCCTGACGGATGTGGACCAGGGCAATGTGAAAGAGGTCACCATCAACGGCCAGGAAGTCCGCGGCACGTATCGCAACGATAGCTCTGCCTTCCATACCACCGCTCCCTCCAACTATCCCGACATGATCAAGACGCTGCGCGATAAGGGCGTCAGCATGAATATCCGCGACATTACCAGCGGCAGCTGGCCGCTGCAGTTGCTGGGAACGTGGGCCCCGCTGATTCTGCTCGCGGCCCTGTGGTTCTTCATGATTCGGCAGATGCAGACCGGCGGCAACAAGGCATTGTCCTTCGGCAAGAGCCGGGCCCGGCTGCTCTCCATGCAGCAGAAGAAGGTCACGTTCAAGGACGTGGCCGGGGTTGACGAAGCCAAAGAGGAATTGAAAGAGATCATCGAATTCCTGCGCGAGGCGCAGAAGTTCCAAAAGCTGGGCGGACGCATCCCCAAAGGAGTGCTGCTGGTTGGACCTCCGGGAACGGGCAAGACCCTGCTGGCACGGGCCGTGGCGGGTGAAGCGAACGTTCCGTTCTTCTCCATCTCGGGTTCCGACTTCGTGGAAATGTTCGTAGGCGTGGGCGCCAGCCGGGTGCGCGACCTGTTCGAACAGGGCAAGAAGAACGCTCCCTGCATCATCTTTATCGACGAGATCGACGCCGTCGGGCGCCATCGCGGCGCCGGGCTGGGCGGCGGTCACGACGAGCGCGAGCAGACCCTGAACCAATTGCTGGTGGAAATGGACGGTTTCGAATCCAACGAAGGCGTGATTCTGATGGCCGCCACCAACCGGCCGGACGTGCTGGATCCAGCGCTACTGCGGCCCGGACGATTTGACCGGCGGGTAGTGGTGAGCCGCCCCGACGTGCGCGGACGCGAAGAGATTCTGCGGGTGCACACCCGCAAGATTCCCTTGGCGGACGATGTGGATCTTTTCGTGTTGGGCCGCGGCACTCCGGGCTTCTCCGGCGCAGACCTGGCCAACATGGTGAACGAAGCGGCCCTAGCAGCGGCGCGGCAGAACCGCAAGGCCGTGCTCATGTACGACTTCGAACTGGCCAAGGACAAAGTCCTCATGGGCGTGGAACGCAAGTCCATGCTGCTCTCGGATGAGGAAAAGAAGAACACGGCCTATCACGAAGCTGGCCATGCTTTGGTGGCAGCCCTGCTGCCTCATTCCGACCCGTTGCACAAAGTGACCATCATTCCTCGCGGCATGGCTCTCGGCGTCACTATGCAATTGCCGATCGACGACCGCCACAACTACTACAAGAATTATCTCGAAACCTCGATTGCCATCCTGATGGGCGGCCGTCTGGCGGAGGAGATGTTCCTGGATTCGATGAGCACC
The DNA here is from genome assembly GCA_963758435.1 of Terriglobia bacterium. Lineage (GTDB taxonomy): Bacteria > Acidobacteriota > Terriglobia > Terriglobales > Acidobacteriaceae > JAIQFF01. The sequence continues at coordinate 506,367 of CAVWVN010000008.1, forward strand.
GGCGCGGGCAACGACATTGAACGCGCCACCGAACTGGCGCGCAAAATGGTATGCGAGTGGGGCATGAGCGACTTGGGACCGCTGACTTTCGGCAAGAAGGAAGAGCAAATCTTCCTGGGACGCGAGATTGCCCAGCATCGCGACTACAGCGAAGCTACGGCGGTCAAGATCGACGCGGAAGTACAGAAGCTGGTCAAGCACGGATACGACTCGGCAAAAGATTTGCTGCAGTCGAACCGCGAGGTGCTGGTCCGGATCGCAATGGCGCTGATCGAGCGCGAGGTGCTGGATGCACCGCAGATCAAGATGATCATCGACGGCCAGGAACTGCCCAAGATCGTCCCGCCACCCAAGCCCGACGACGGGGTACAGCAGGTGATCAAGCCCGACCTTCAGCCGGGACGCGCCAAGGGCGGCGAGCGGCCCGCGCCCGCGTAGAGCGGGCGTCGGACTTCAGGCGTCAGACCTCAGCAAGGGCGGCCAAAAGCCGCCCCTTCTTTTTGCGGCAAACTCCTGCCACAACTTGAATTCTGTCATGTGGAGGGAATAGGGGTGCTTCGACTGCGGAAGAGCGGCCGCAAGCGACCGCTCTTTCTCCGCTCAGCATGACAGCCACCTTTTGGCGGCTTACCGATTGACCGCTTTCATCATTTGCTCGGTATAGCTGTCGCGGAGGCACCCCGACTCGTTCAGGACAAGCCTTGCCCCCCGGCGGTGGGCGAGACACCCACCGGACAGCCGCCGGGACGGCGGCGATCTGCGATCGCGGGCCTGGTCCGCTCCACTACTTCGCCGATTTCGACTGCCGGCACGTCCGCGGCTTTGAGATCGCGGAGCAGGTCCGGAGAATGTTCCGCGGCGACCGCGATTAACAATCCTCCTGCGGTTTGCGGATCAAACAGGATCATCTTTGAGTCCTCCGAAATTGCTTCGTCGTAGCCCACAGTGCACTCCGCGAAGTCGCGGTTGTTTTTCAGGCCGCCGGGGATGTCGCCGGCGCGAATGCAATTTAGAGCGCCTTCGATTAAGGGGATTTTATCGAACTGGAAGCGCAGCGAGACATTCGATGCCAGGGCCATCTCGCGGGCGTGGCCGATGAGGCCGAAGCCGGTGACGTCGGTCAGGGAATGGACCGGCCGTTGGTCGCTGGTCGCTGGTCGTTGGCTTGAAGCTGCCGAGCTTTGCTCGGCCGGACAGCCGAGGGCGGCTGTCCCCACGTGGTTCGTGGTGAAATTGGTGATGACCTGGCTGGCGGTTTTGTTTAGCGTGGTCATGGAGCGGGTAGCGGCATCGATCCAGGACTGCCTGGCCGTGCCCTTCTTGATCGCGGTGGAGATCACGCCCGTGCCCAGCGCCTTGGTAAACAGCAAGCGGTCGCCGGGCCGGGCACCGCCATTGGTGAATACGCGGTCAGGATCGATGAGGCCGGTCACGGAATATCCGAACTTGGTCTCCTCGTCGCGGATGCTGTGGCCACCCACGATCGTGCATTGCGCTTCTATCATCTTCGAAAGTCCGCCGGCCAGGATTTGCTCCAGCACTTCGAGGTCGCCCTTGGCGGGGAAGCACACCAGGGCCAGGGCAGTGATGGGTTGGCCGCCCATGGCGTAGACGTCGCTCAAGGCGTTGGTGGCGGCAATTTGGCCAAAGGTGTTGGGATCGTCGACCATGGGTGTGAAGAAATCCACCGTCTGCACCAGGGCCAGGTCGGGGGCGATCCGGTACACACCGGCGTCATCGGCATGGTCGAAACCCACCAGAACGTTGGCATCGTGCTGGCGCGGCAATTTGCCCAGCACCTGGTCGAGAAGCGCAGGGCTTAGTTTGGAAGCGCAGCCGCCGGCCTTGACCGTTTCGGTTAGGCGGATTTTGACTTCGGGCATGAGGACCATTGTAGAAGATTGGGAAATTGGGAAATTGGGTAATTTAGAAACAAGGCAAGGACTGTTTGATTGTTCAAATTGCTCAATTACCAAATTATTCAATTTCTCAATTCAGAATTACTCAATTCTCTTTCACTTCACGGACACGTCGGTCACCTTTAGCTCCGGATACTCGTGGTTCCAGTCGGCGGTGACGTGCTCGAAGATGAGGCGGAAGGGCTTGCTCTGGGCCGGGGCCAGAGGTGCGGCGCGGAGATCCACCGCCTCGGGGTAGGGCCCGCTGGTCTGGAGAATGCGCAGGGGGACATCCTCGACCTGCACGATCTGGCTGAGCGAATCCTTGAAACTGACGCTCACTACCGCATGATTGAGGGTCTTGTCTCCCCTATTGGTAACCGTGCCGTCAAGATAGGTAACGGTGGCCCCCACAAAATTCTCGGCCGCGCTCATCTTCAGGTCGGAGAACTTCAGGTTAGCAGCGTAGGCCGGGGGCGGATTTGCAATTCTGGAATCGGTGCGCAACAGCAGGGAAGCAATCACCACGACGACCACCACCAGCCCCACGCCGAAGACGATTGGCAGCCAGCTTGAGCTGCTCTCTTCCGGGGTCATGGGTGCGGGCTGGAGCAGAGTTCCCATGAGGTGATTGTACGGGAATCCGGGATTGGAGATTTTAGATTGAGGATTTCAGATTGCAGATTTCAGGCCCCAAACCGAGGGTTTCGATCTGAAATCTCGAATCTGCAATCTGAACTCGCCTTATTCGCCGCCTACGATCAGGCCGTCGACGCGGATGGTTGGGCAGGCCATGGCGCCGCGAAATTCCAGGTCGCTGGCGATTTCGGAAATGTTGAAGAACATCTCTTTGAGGTTGCCCGCCACCGTGATTTCCTCAACCGGGTAGGTCAGCTCTCCGCCTGAGATCCAAAGACCGGAGGCGCCGCGGGAATAGTCGCCGGTCACCAGGTTGGCGCCGTGGCCGAGAAATTCAGTGACGTAGAGGCCTTGGGGAATGTCAGCGATAATTTCTTGCGGAGTCTTTGTCCCCGGTTGCAGAAAATAATTTCCCGGGCCGATACCGGGAGTGCCGGCAAGTCCGCGAGAGGCATTGGCGGTAGTCTGAAGGCCGAGTTTTTTCGCGGTGTAGGTGTTGAGTAAATATGATTTGAGGACGCCCTGCTCAATAACCACCGTGCGCCGCGTCGGGATGCCTTCGCCATCAAAAGGCGAAGTGCCAAAACCTCCGACCATAGTGCCGTCGTCGATCACGGTAACGTGATCGCCCGCGATCTTTTCACCCAGTTTGCCTGCCAGAAACGATGCGCCGCGATAGACCGAATCTCCGTTGATGCCTTCAAAAATGTGTCCTAGGATGGACGTGGCCACCATGGGATCGAGTACGATGGGGACCTTCGCCGTCTTCACCTTGCGTCCGCCCAGGCGCCTCAAGGTACGCTGCGCGGCGATCTTCCCTACTTCTTCGGGAGAATCCAGCCGGCCCAGATTGCGCGCCACGGAAAACCAGTAATCGCGCTGCATGCCGCCGGTCTCCGCCTGCGCGATGGGCACGGCTGCGACCGAACAATAGGACCGGCGATACTCGCCTACAAATCCGTGGGAGTTGGCCAGCACTTTATGGCCGGTGGCGGCGTCGAACGAACCGCCCTCCGAATTCTTGATGCGAGGATCGTAGTCGAGCGCGGCCTTCTCGGCGCGGCGGGCGTAGTTGATGCGCTCTTCCCCGGGAAGCGAGTACACGTCGGCGGAATAGAGATCGAGATCGCCTGGTAGCGAGCCCAGCTGCGAAGCTTCCGGAATGCCGCTGAAGGGATCTTCAGAGGTAATTTTCGCCAGCTCTAGGGCCGACTTAAGCATGCGATCGAGCGCCTCGTGGGAAAAATCGCTCGAATAAGTGCTGGCGGAACGCTGGCCGTGAAATACGCGTACGCCGATGGAACGGGAGCCGGCTTCCTTAAGAGTTTCGACCTGCCCTAGACGGACGAGCGTGGAAAATTCGTCGCCCTCGCGGACGACGCATTCCGCGGCCGTCGCGCCTCCGGACATGGCGCGGCGGACGATGTCCTGCGCGACTTCTCGAAGATCAGTTTCCAGTTTCTGGTTCTTAGTTATCAGTTCGGTTTGTGGCATAAAGATGATTTCAGATTTGTGATTGCCGATTTCAGATTTAGAACTTGGTCGTGACGGTTTCAATCTTCAATCTAAAAATTTGCAATCTGAAGTGTTCTACTGCATGAATCCGCCGGGATCTTTCTTGGCCGTGCCGCCGACGGTCAGGCGATCAACTTTCAGCGTGGGAATGCCGACGCCGACGGGCACGGCCTGGCCATCTTTGCCACAGGTGCCGACGCCTTCGTCGAGTTTGAGATCGTTGCCCACCATGGAGACGCGGGTGAGCACGTCGGGGCCGTTGCCGATCAGGGTCGCGCCCTTGATGGGGGCGGTGACGTGGCCGTCTTCAATGAGATAGGCCTCGGAGGCAGAGAAGACGAACTTACCGCTGGTGATGTCCACCTGGCCGCCGCCGAAGTTTACCGCGTACACCCCGTGTTTGACTGAGCGGATGATGTCTTCCGGATCGTCCTGGCCAGCGAGCATATAAGTGTTGGTCATGCGGGGCATGGGGATGTGTTCGTAACTCTCCCGGCGGCCGTTGCCGGTGTCGGCCATGTCCATGAGGCGGGACGATAGTTTGTCGCTGAGGTATCCCTTGAGAATACCGTTCTCGATGAGGACAGTGTTCTGCGTAGGCTGGCCTTCGTCGTCCACATTGAGCGAGCCGCGCCGCCAGGGCATGGTGCCGTTATCGACCACGGTGCACTTTTCGCTGGCCACGCGCTTGCCGATGAGGCCGGCAAAGGCCGAGGTCTGCTTGCGATTGAAGTCGGCTTCGAGGCCGTGACCTACAGCTTCGTGCAACAACACGCCGGGCCAGCCCGGACCGAGTACTACTTCCATTTCGCCGGCCGGAGCTTCACGCGCGTCCAACTGCAGAATGGCCTGGCGGGCTGCCTCTTTTGCGAAGTATTCAGGAGTTTTTTCGCCGAAGAAGAAGTCGAGGGCAACACGTCCGCCGCCGCCGGAAGTACCGCGGGCGGAATTGGCTTCGGTCTTGGCGATGCAGGAAACGTTCATGCGGGCCAGAGGCTGGGAATCTTCCGCGAAGGTTCCGTCAGAACCCACCACCAGGATGTTACGCAACTCGTCGGAGTAGCTGGCACGAACTTCCTTGATGCGTGGATCGTAGGCGCGGGCCGCCGCATCGCCGCGCATGACTAACTCAACCTTGGCGGTTATTTCCGCATCGACCGAAGGCAGCGTGACGGGGTAGAGACTGCGCGCCGCCTTCTCCTGAAAACCTACGACCGGGGTCTTGGAAGGACCGCTGGCGATCAGGGCCGCGGTGCGCGCGGCGTGCAGAATGCGCTCGGACGAGAGATCGTCGGTGTAAGCGTACCCGGTTCGCTCGCCCACCACCACGCGAACCCCGCAACCTGCCGAGATTCCCTGGGAAGCGGACTTCACCATGGACTCGTCCACCATCAACGATGTGGAGGAGAGGTACTCGAAGTAAAGGTCGGCGTATTCCCCACCCGCCGAGAGGGCGGCCGCCAGATAGCGTTCCAGATCATGCTCGGTGAGGCCGTAATGCTGAAAGAAGAACCGATTTTTATCCACGGTAATTAGATGTCCTTGGACCGGGAAAGACTCCCCGGAAGTCCCTTCATTATCCCACACAGTTGAGTGTGGGTCGGACACTCCTGCCCGACGCTTTTGACTTTGGCTTCCCAAATCCCACCCTGACCAGGCATGAAAATGGCCATTCCAGCAAAACCCAAAATCAAATGCGTCGGACAGGAGTGTCCGACCCACACACCACGTGGACTCTGCCGATGGTCATACGTCACAGACACGGATTCGGGAAGGTGAAAGCATCCTGATCATGACTCCCGAAGCCCTGGCTCGAACCATTGAGGATTTTCTGGCTGGAGCGCGAGATGCCATCGTGCTCGATGACGGCGCCGCCATGTTTGACCTGGCTCAGGCCAAGTATTCCATTTCCGGCGAGCGCAATAAATGTCTGCTTCATCTTTGGTCGGACGAGAGAAACATGGTGCGGCGAGTGCTTGATGTGGAAATCAAGCAGGAAGTATTGCGGCTGGCAGTGCAACGTCTCGGGCAGACGCGACCTTCCAAACTGGAGATTTGCCGGCAACGCGACCGGCGCACTCCGACTGCAAAACGGACGGCGCGAGCCGCTTACCAGCGCATCCTGCAGCATACCCTGGAGCGCCGCTTTCCCACTTACGTTGCCTCTGCTCTGACAACATCCCCCGATCTCGAGCGATCATTCGGACCGATTTACGCTCGCGGCATGCTGCGCCGCGGACAGTCCGGCTTCGCGGTGCTGGGGGTGAATCCGCAGGAGACCCCGTCCTCGATCGATGCCGCCCTGACCTTTGGCATCCTGTGGCTTGATGCCTGCCGCCTGGCACAAGCGGGAAAAATAGTGGTGGAAGGTCTAAAGCTGTTCTTACCGGCGGCGACCTCCGAACTGACACGCGAGCGCATGGCACATTTACACCCTGGAGCTGCCAAGTGGCAGTTATACGAACTGGAAGGTCGAGAAGACGGCCTCAGGGAAATCGAGGTTTCGGACCGCGGCAACGTGAGGACCCGGCTGGTGCACTGGACGGACGAAGCTCAGGCCAGGGAACGGTTTGCGACGGCCATCGACCGGGTGCGGGAGTTGATGCCCGAAGCCGAAATGGCGGTCATCTCGCCGGCCGAGATCGCCTTTCGCTGCCATGGACTGGAATTTGCCAAGGCACGCCTGGCGCACCAAACTGGCACGCTGTGCCCCACGGCGAGAATCCTATTTGGAGTAGGCGCGGACGAGGGTGCTCGGAGCCCAGAATGCGGACGTTTTCCGGCGCCTGGTGCACAGCGTGGGAGAGGTCCGCCATGCTGAGGGTCCGCGAGATCACGCGCTGTGGCGGCTGCATCCCGAGCTCTGGCTGGAATCACTGGTGGTGCAGGATGTGTCCGAGGTAGACGAGCGCCTCGAAGCCTCCTGCCTGTATTCCCAGGTGCCGGCGTTCTCGGCCTCGGACCGCGCCATGATCGATGTGCTGACCATTACGCACGCAGGCAGACTGGCGGTGGTCGAACTGAAGGCCGACGAAGATATCCGCCTGCCGCTACAAGGCCTGGATTACTGGTCGAGAGTAGCGTGGCACCATGGCCGGGGAGAGTTTCAGCGCTTCGGATATTTCCCCCAGCGGGAATTGTCGAGCGAACGGCCCCTCCTGTTTCTGGTAGCGCCGGCTTTGCACGTGCATCCTGCCACCGACACTTTGCTGCACTACATCTCGCCCGAGATTGAGTGGACGGTGGTGGGTATTGACGAACGCTGGCGCAACGGAGTCAGAGCGGTGTTTCAGAAGCGCCCGCGAGACATGGAGCTGAAGATCGACCCCAGGTCGCGAGACTGCGCCTGAGGAAGTAGGTCTGTGTGGGTCGGACACTCTTGTCCGACGCCCTTGATCCGGACTGATTCTAAATCAAGGACAAAATCTAAAGCCAAGGGCGTCGGACATGAGTTTCCGACCCACACCAACACGCTGTTCAGTGCCACAACATCGAGTCTGGAAACCTACGTTCCGGACCAAGCCCCCAGCAGGCGCCGGACATCCACCAGTTGGGCCACGTGATAAGCATTGTGGTCGGCCAGCAGCAGGGCTTCGCGCAAGATGGTCTGACCGTCTCCCCACGGAATGCGGGCATAGAGGTCAGTCTTTGGATTGGCAACCAGATCCTGCATGGCCTTCATGCCCTGGCGAAATTTCCTGATGCTGGCATTCCATGCGGCGGTGCTGGCCGGGCCTTCGCTGCGCGGCCAGTAGCCCTTGGGCCAATCGGGGGAAACATGCTTTCGGTTACGGCTGAATTCCAGGATGTCCCATTGCGCGATGCGCATGTGCTCGAGCAGCATCCACGGGGAATGCGGGAGCCCTGCCGGCTTCATGCCTTTTAATCGGGCAGGGATTCCTTCGATTGCGTCTTCAAAGCGAGCGTGAGCGCTCCCGCCCTTCAGCAATTCCAGCAAGTGTTGGCGCAGAGAAGCGTCGTGGTCGGGTTTCATAATCGTGCGTCCCCTCTCCCCGGACGGACCGGGCTGGTTGGCCTAACCAAATAAGAGATGCAAAGAAAAGTTAAAGGTTTTTACAGAAAATTGACAAGCCCGCGTGGACAGGGATCGCCGCGCCGCGATAACCTAGTTGCCCCAAGGAGTCTTTATGCGTCTATGGATGGTGTTGCTCGTATCGGTTGTTCTTGGAGCTGGACTGATCTCTGCGTTCGCAGCCATGCCCGCGGTGGGTACGACCGCTCCCGACTTCACGCTTCCTTCACAGGACGGCACCCAGGTGAGCCTCAGCGACTTGCGGGGAAAATGGGTGGTGCTCTATTTCTATCCCAAGGACGGGACGCCGGGATGCACCATCGAGGCCCACAACTTTCAACGTGACCAGCCACAGTATTCGCAGCGCAACGCGGTCGTGGTCGGAGTCAGCGTGGACACCACCGACTCGCACAAGGAGTTCTGTTCCAAGGAAGGCCTGAACTTCAAGCTGCTGGCCGATACCGAACACAAGGTGGTCAAACAGTACGACTCCACCATGAACTACAAGGGCGTGGAAATCGCCGCGCGCAATACATTCATCATCGATCCGCAAGGCAAGATCGAGCGCGCCTACACCAGCGTGGATCCCAACAAGCATAGCCAAGAGGTGCTGGCGGCCCTGGGCGAATTGCAGAAGAGCTCGGACATTCCGCTTCAGAAGTAGGTCGTTCTGGATGGAGGACGGGCGTCCCCGCCCGTCCCGCCTGCCGGCTCGGTTCAGTCCTCAGACCGCATGCGTCACGCCGGCGTTTAAACTGTAGGTATGAACGTCCGACCCGATCAAGTTCCATATCGTGATTTCTATGGCATCCTCCTCACCGCGGTTGGTCCGCGTCCCATTGCCTGGGTTTCCACGCTGAACCAGGGACACCTGAACCTGGCCCCCTTTTCATTTTTTAACGCGCTCTCAGCCAAGCCGCCGCTCCTGGGCTTCTGCCCCTCGCTGCGCCAGGTGGACGGCCAGTCCGCCGCCAAGGACACGCTGCGGAACATTCGCCAGACCGGCGAATTCGTGGTGAATGTGGTTACCTTCGCAGTGGCCGAGGCCATGAACCTGACCAGCGGCGAGTATGACCCGTCGGTCGACGAATTCGCACTGGCGAATCTAACCACCCGTCCTTCCCAGGTGGTGCGGCCGCCCCAGGTTGCGGACTCCCCGGTCAGCTTCGAATGCAAACTCGACCGGATCATCGATTTCGGCACAGAGGCGCCAGGCAGCAGCCTGGTGATCGGCGAAATCGTGTGCGTTCACTTGGAGGAAAACGTCGTCAAGGAAGGCCGCCTCGATCCAGACTCGCTCGACCTGATCGGACGCATGGGCGGCACGCAATATTCCCGCACTACCGAACGCTTCGACATGAAACGCCCCGAAGTACAGCGTCGCTGAACGCACCAAACCGCAAGAGCTGGTGTTCCGGTCTCTACAGTGAAGTACTCCCCGTGCTACTTGATGACCCGGATAGTTTGTCGCTTGGCGACCCGATAGCATTAAAAAGAACAGAAAAATTAAGGTGTGAGTTTCATGTTTCTTGCCGGGCGCACAACGCCACACCGGCCGGTGCTCGCATGAAAGACTTCCGTTCGAACAAGTTTCCCAGATGATGGCGCCCAATCGGCGAAGGAGATTCATATGAAAATCAGGAAATCATTAATACTGGCATTAACTATCGGATTGTTCTTAAGCACATTCGCAATGGCGGAAGATGAGCCCTCCGAACAGGTAAAACGCCTGGACGCTTCGGCGGCGGTGTTGGATGAAATTATGGGAACTCCCGACAAGGGGATCCCGGAAGAAATTCTTGGCTCGGCTGAATGCGTGGCCGTGGTGCCGTCCATGGTGAAGATCGGGTTCATCTTTGGTGGCCGCCATGGACGAGGTCTGGCTACCTGCCGCACCAAATCCGGATGGAGCGCCCCGGCTCCCTTCACCGTCACGGGCGGCAGCTGGGGGCTTCAGATTGGAGGCGAAGCGGTTGATCTGGTCATGCTGGCCATGAACGACCAGGGCATGGCCAAGATGCTGACCAGCAAATTCAAGATCGGCGCCGACGCCTCCGCCGCCGCCGGACCGGTCGGCCGTCACGCCGAAGCGGAAACCGACTGGAAGATGCGAGCACAGATACTGACTTATTCGCGGGCCCGGGGAGTTTTCGCCGGCCTCACCCTGAACGGAGCCTCCATCACCCAGGACAAGGATGGCACGCGGATCCTCTACGGCAAGATGATTCCCGCCGCGCAGATTCTCAAAGGAGAGGCGGCGCCGCCGGAGGGATCGCACAAGTTCATGGCGGCAGTCAGAAAGTATGCCAACCAGGCCGAAGTGGCCGACGCTTCGGAACACCGGACGGAAGGAACAGCGTCCGCCTCTGAACCACACGCCCGCATGCTGACTTCGTCCGAAGCGCAAAACGCAATCCAGCAAAAGCTGAGGGAAGAGCCGGGATTGAACAGCACCAAGGTGGATGTAACGTTGACTGCCGGTACGGTGAAACTTTCGGGATCCGTTCCCAGCACCGAAGACCGCGATAAGGTGGTGCGGATTGCAAAATCCTACGCGGGCAATCGTGAAATACAGGACCAGCTGGCGATTGCGGCAGGACAGGACCGTTAACTGAAGCCAAGAAACCGCTGGCCCCGCTCTCTGCAAACCGGAGGGTGGGGCCTTTTTTGTTCGAGATCAGCTCAGTCCAGATCGATCTTCTCGAACCCCAGGCCCTGCAGCAGGCTGGTGATGGTCGAAGTCGCGTTCTGCTGGGCAGTCTTCAGGATGCCATCGGCCAGGGCGGCTGCGAGGAGTTGACGTTCCGCCTCCTGACGCACGTGGGTTTCAAGATCGGGATCGGTGGGAGCCAGCAGCCCGGTCTGGCGGGAATAGACCCGCGTTTTGGCGCTGTCCAGACGCGTGCTGAACACCTGGGCTGCGGGCAGATGCAAGTGGACCTGCTTGCCCTCCACCCGAACGTCGCCCGGCTTCAGGGTGGAGAAGTCAATGCCGGCAACCACCTCTCCGTGCACCAGGAGCAACAGGCGGTCTCCCGCCAGAAAATCGGGGAAGATGGGGTTTTCCTTGGCTCCGCTCACAACTTTGTCCATGGTGTAAACCACGGTCTCCAGCCGCTGAAGCTGCTGGATGCGATTGACCACAGTGGGCTGGCTGACATCAATGCTCAGGGTCCGTCCGGTCACCGCCGACCAGAAACGTCCCAGCAACGCGGGGCCGGAGCTCCGCGAGAGCACGACGAATCCGATCAGGCCAAGCAAGAGTGCTCCGAGGAGCAGCCCGGCGATGAGGGCGAACACGACCGAGGTGGCAGATCGGCCGGCTTTGGGTGAATCGGGCACGCCATGAGAGGGTACCACTCCAACCTGTGTGGAGCGGACACTCTTGTCCGCTGCTTTTGACCTGGACTTTCGTCGTAGGCCGGCTAAGACCTCTAAAACCAACCGCTAAAGTCAAAGGCGTCGGACAGGAGTGTTCGACCCACACCAGATCGTGGGGGCCGAAGATGCCCAGTGCAACGAAATGGTTGCATTTTTATAGCGCACCAAGGTAAGATGCACCTAGGACGCGACAATAAGCGTTCAACTCGTCGCTGTACGCCCTTTCTTCCAACGGTTCAAAAAGTGGCCCAATAGTATGCGTGGGGTGACCCTAGCTCGCCTCGCAACAGGTTCGGAGAGACCCTATGGCGTGGTACGCGTATTGCATCACTGAGCAGCAGACCCTGGCCAACGGAACCCGTTCTCGTCGTCCTTCCTTACTGGAAGGGGTTCAAGGCGTGAACGGAGCCGCAGTTCTGGCCTATCCCAGTGGAGAATTCAATATAGTCGTCAGCGAGTACGAGCGCGATGATGTGCAGTTCGGGGAGAAAAACGTCCTTGAACATGCCCGCGTCGTGAGCGTCTGCTTCCGCAGCGGAACCGTGCTTCCTTTCCGTTTTGGCACGATTTTCGATTCGGATGAGGCGTTGCGCCAGGCCGTCCGGTCGAATCGGCGTACCTTCGGCCAGAGCGTGGCCCGGCTGCGGGGCAAGGCCGAAATGCACCTGAAGCTGCGGGTGAAGGATGGCTCCCTGCGCGAAGCCATGGCCGAGATCGTCCTGCCGGACACGGTTGGCGGCGACTACCTGATCAAGCTACGGGAAAAGGCTTCGCAGGATCGCGAGCGGCGGACCAAAGCCCGGGCCCTCTCGGTGCAAGTCCACAAGTTATTCAATCCGCTGGAAGAAGAGATTAGTTGTAAGCGAGTGGATTCCGACGGGATGTTGATTGATATTGCCCACTTGATTGATTCCAAATCCATCGAAAAATATCAGAACCGCTACAGCAGCGCCGCCAAGCAGTTAAAGAACTGCGAGCTGGCGATCAGCGGACCATGGCCGCCATATCACTTCCTGCCCGGCAAGCTGCGCATGGTGGCGGGGAACTCCTAACAGCGGACCTCGGCGTCGGACATCAGACCTTTGAGCCTTCAGTTGGAGGTCTGGCGTCCGACGCCGAGGATCATACTATGCAGCGAATGTGCAGGAATCTGCATTCCGAGACTGACCACGCCTCCCTGTGACTGTCTCTTCCGGGTGGTAAGCGCCTCGACTAAGTGATTATATTTCAGCAGCTTGCCTGACATTCAATAGCTTATCGCCGGGCTGCGGGGCTTTGGTTGCGGAAATGCACTTAAGGGAGTAACCAAAAGAGGCCGCTGAAAAATGACCTTCACTCTCTGTTTTTTTCGACATCTCTCTTGTTGCCTTTCCGGCCGCCGGATCGGCTCTCCGCTTCGCCATTCCTGACTCAACCTTCCACTTCGCCTCTTTTAATTGTGGCCCCAGCAATGGGGCCATTTTTTTGCCGGGCGACTTTGCTCCTGCTTCCCGCTCTCACTCCCCGGCACAGAGGCATTAGTCCCTGGATTGAGGTAGTCTTTCCTCAACATGCGAAAGACAAGCCTTGCTCTGCTGCTGGCCTTGGCCCCTGGCATTCTCCTAGCCCGGAATCAAACTGTCCCAGTTAACTCCGACTACGAGCGTCCCCGGGCGGCGGCTGACACTCCACTGCCGCCAGAATTGATTGCGCAACTCTCAGCAATTCGCGACGCCGCATTGACGGATGACTACGCTTACCGGCAAGTGGCCCACATCACAGAAAATATCGGCCCTCGGCCCGTGGGATCGCCCCAGGCGCAGGCGGCGATTGAGTACGTGGCCGACGAAATGCGGAAACTGGGGCTGGACGTCCATCTGGAGCCGGTGCAGGCGCGCCACTGGATTCGGGGGGCTGAATCAGCCGAACTGGTGGAGTATCCCGGACAAGCCCCGGGAACCGCCCAGAAGATTGTGCTCACGGCATTGGGGGGAAATCGTCCCACGCCGCCGGGGGGAATCACGGCCGACGTCATCGTGGCCAATAGTTTTGCCGACCTGGATCGTCTGGGACGTCAGAGCGTAGCGGGGAAGATCGTTCTGTTTAACGTTGTCTTTGACAAGCAGAAGGCGGCGGGCGGCTATGCCGGAGAGGCTTATGAGGAGGCGGTGGCCTATCGTGCGCTGGGGGCGCAAAAGGCAGCCGCGCTGGGGGCTGTTGGCTCGCTGGTCAGGTCAGTGGGCGGCGCCGACTATCGCCTGGCGCACACCGGAAACAGCCGCGCCGCCAACATTCCAGCTGGAGCGGTGACCAGCGAAGATGCTGACCTGATTGCTCATCTGGCTTCTGAGGGCAAGATCCGCATGCACGTTATTTTGACCTCCCAGACGGCCGAAGAGGTCGGCACATTTAACGTGGTGGGAGACCTGAAAGGCTCCGAGCACCCGGAGCAGGTAGTGATCGTGTCCGGCCACCTCGACTCCTGGGACCTGGGGACCGGGGCGATTGACGACGCAGCCGGCGTGGCGGTCGCCATGGAAACCGCACAATTGATGCAGCAACTGCACCTGCGCCCCAAGCGTACGCTGCGGGTGATTGCCTGGATCGATGAAGAAAATCTGGGGCGAGGCCATGTGGCATATGCCAAAGCCCATGCCGCCGAGATCGGCAATCACGTGGCGGCGATCGAAAGCGACCTGGGAGCGTCTCATCCCATGGGATTCCGCGCCAAGATCAGCACGGAGGCCGTGGCCCTGCTGCAGCCCGTGCTGGATGTTCTGCAACCAGCAGGCTCAAACCTGATTGTGCTGAGCAGCGACAGTCCCGAGGCCGACATTGAGCCTCTGGCCAAGCAGGGCGTGCCTGCTTTCGGCCTGTTGCAGGATGGCCGGACATACTTCAACTACCATCACACCGCCGCCGATACATTGGACAAAATCGTACCGCAGGAGCTGCGGGAAAACGCGACCGCCATGGCCGTCATGGGCTACGCGCTAGCGACGATGCCTGACCCTTTGCCGCGTTGAGGACACTGTGGGCGCGAGCGTCCCGCTCGTGTTTTTAGTTGATGGTCCGGGGCCCATCACCTGTTTGCTATGAGGACGTGGGAACAGCCGCCCTGGGCTGTTCGGCGGAGCAACGCTCCGCTATTTTCCCTGTCGGCCAAAAAAATCTGTCGAGCCCTGCTCGACCGGACAGCCGAGGGCGGCTGTCCCCACGCGCGCAGGGTGGGATCGCCCGTCAAAGCTATATCGTAGATGGCGGATGGTTGTGGTGGGTCATGAGCCGTTTGCACGTCTTGCCGCGACGTTCAAGCCTCTGACGCACGCAAATCACCACAACAAGAATCCCCCCGAAGAGTAAAGCGATGTCGCCGATGCTAAATAGTCCGAGCCCGGCTTGGTCTGCCAGTAGAGGCAACTGGGTTTGCAAGGTCGCAGCTTGCCACATCGGGCTCGCAGGACGCACCATGGGTGGCATTCCGACCACGGGCATCGACCCTGCATTGCTGTCCGTTACCAGGGCATTCATCCCCAGGCCGAAGAGCATGAGCAGAACCCCGGTCCGAACCAGGGGAGATCGAACCAAACGCAACACCAGCCACAGGGTTGCGCAGGACGCACACAGCCAGATTGCGGGGTGCTCCATCCACGCCAACTGATGTGCCATTGTGACGAAATGCAAGGTCTTCTCCGAACGCCGAGGATAAGGGCACAAGCAGCAAGCGCGATGCCAGACCGAGCCAGATGCTAAGTCCCTTCCTGGCAATTAGATGTAAGACGGCCCGACCGAAAAACCGGGTTTTCCTCCGAGATCCTTACTAAGCACTTTCACCCGTGAGGGAAAACGCAATACCCGGTTGCTGGGTAAACGCTTGTGTTTGTTGAAAAACCTCGAGTTTGCAGTGTGCTTGTCTCTGTTACTGCTTGCCTGGTTATGCGCTTCTTTGTTTCTTCATACCGTTCATGCAGTTGCGATCTCTGGAGTCGGCTTACCACTGAGGAATCGCACCAGCCGTTTCAGGTTCTGCGCCGTCGCCGCCAGGTAAAACTGCTCGCGCACAAAGCGCATCCGGCGCAGCCTCAGTCGGCGTAGTCCGATGTAATTCTTCAGCTCTGCGAAGAGTGCTTCCACTTTACGCCGAGCCCGCTGCGAGATGGCGAACGCTGGTGTCTGGGCCAGGGCGTGGGCACGCTGCCGCGCTGGCTCACAAGTATGGATGGCGATCGTCCGATACTTGCCTCGTGTGCAACGGCTCTTCTGGGAGCACTCGCGACAGCGCTTCACCGTCGAATAATAAACGTGTGTGCGGTTGCGGGCATTGATTCCGACGTACTTCAGGATTTTGCCTTCCGGGCAGATATAGCAGTTGTCCTCGGGCATGTAGGTGAACTGGTCGATGCCATAGAGATCGGTCGGCCCATTGGGATTTTCTTTCACCCGGATGTACGCGGCGATACCGCGTTCATCAAGCCATTGCAGCAGTTCACCGTTGCCGTAGGTCGTATCCGCCGCCAGGGTCTGCGGCAGGTAGCCATAACGTTCGCGATAGCGCTCGATCATGTCACGGGCCGCGACGCTCTCCTGACTCAATCGCGCCGGCGTAGCTTGCACGCCCACAATGACGCAACTGGCGTTATCCACCAGATAGTTGTCGTAATAGCCGAGCCGCGCTGGACCGCCTTTAGTCGCGTAGGTCGAATCCGGGTCGGTGGTCGAAACCTTCTCTTGCTGCGGAACCGGAGGTTCGACCGGGTTCTCCCGCTCCAGTTCGACTAGATACTCGCGTACCGTGTGGTTCACCTTCGCCACCTCCGCCAGTTGCTCGCGGGGAACGCGGCTGTGATGATCGGCATTGGCCTGGATGAAACTGCCGTCCACCGACATGTGCTCGCCCTTCACCAATCCGGCCTCGACGCAACGAGCAACGATCTCCTCAAACAACTCTTGAAACAGATTCGATTCCTGAAACCGTCCATGCCGGTTCTTGGAAAACGTAGAGTGGTGCGGAATCTCCTGATCGAAGCCGAGTCCCGTGAACCATCGCCACGCCAGATGCATGCGCAACTCTTCCACCAGCTTCCTCTCGCTCGTGACGCCGTAGAGATAGCCGACCAGCAGCATGCGCAGCAGCAGTTCGGGGTCGATGGATGGCCTTCCCGTGTCGCTGTAGGAGTTCTTCAACTTTGCGCGAATAAAGTCGAGGTCGACGTGGCGATCGATCAGGCGCAGCAGATGATTTTCAGGAACCTGATCTTCCAGGCGGAAGTAGTAGAACAGCGACTCTGAGCGGGAATGGTGTCCCATCATGAGCAGCAGGCCTCCGAATGTGATGATAAACAGCAGCATCGGGAACTCTGGCCTGCTTATAACCCGAACATTGCACTGCCACAAGCATCAACTGAGAGACTTTTTCAACAACCAATATTTTCGAACGGAGAAGGCGGCAGTGGAAGGTCGGCAAGCGAGTCCCGCATTTCGTTTTGCGCTCTTCGCGGCCTTCTTTGCGTCCTTTGCCGGTAAAAAGTTTTTAACCTCAAAATATCACAAGGGCTCCGCAAAGAACGCTAGGCAGGGCGCCAACAATCCTGAATCGATGCTATTTTGCCGATGCTGGCTATCAATAAACCTGCGCCAGGTGGCTATAAGTCGATTGTCTGCGGTTGGTCAGGGCAGCTTTGTGCTGCCGGGCGACCTAACGTCCTTGGAAAGCCTTTGCGAACTCTATTGCCTAGCCGGAATGGCTCACCTTATACTTCGCCATGGGTTTGGCGGAAATCAGCCGCTTCGACCACCCGGTTCTGCAGGACTATCTCGTCGATGACGCCTACGACGAGACGTTTGAAAGTCCGGGCAAACCTCGCCCGCACTACGCTCCTTTATTAGAGACATTTTCTTCGCTGCCCGCCGATGAAATTCGGCGCCGCAAGCATTCCGCCGACCTCGCTTTCCTCAACCAGGGCATCACCTTCACGGTTTACGGCCGGGAGGAAGGGACCGAGACGATCTTTCCCTACGATCTGCTGCCGCGCCTGATCACCAGCGCGGAATGGAGCCGCATCGAACGCGGGCTGACCCAGCGCATCACCGCGCTCAATCTGTTTCTGCGGGACATCTACCACGAAGGCCGCATCCTTTCGGACGGCACCGTGCCGCGCGAAATCGTCTACAGCTGCAAACATTTCCGCCGGCAGATGCGCGGCTTGCAGGTGCCGCGCAATGTTTACGTCGCCGTCGTCGGATCCGACTTGATCCGCATGCCCAGCGGCGAGTTCGTGGTCCTGGAAGACAATCTGCGCGTGCCCAGCGGCGTCTCCTACATGCTGACCAACCGCCGGGTGATGAAGCGAATCTTTCCCAATCTGTTTCGCACGCCAGGGCGTGCGCCCGATCGAGCATTACACCCAGGCCCTGCTGAGCACGCTGCGCTCGCTTTCCCCGGAAGGGCGTCCGGAGCCGACCATCGTGCTGCTCAGCCCGGGAGTATTCAACTCGGCTTATTTCGAACACGCCTACCTGGCGCGGCAGATGGGGATCGAACTGGTCGAGGGGCGCGATCTGGTCACCCACGACAATATCGTCTACATGCGGACCACGACCGGGCTGCGCCGCGTGGACGTGATCTACCGCCGGGTCGATGACGACTTCATCGATCCGCTGGCTTTCCGCTCCGATTCCGTGCTGGGCGTGCTCGGGATTGTTCAATGCCTACCGGGCAGGGAACGTCACTCTGGCCAACGCCTTCGGCACGGGCGTGGCCGATGACAAGGCGCTCTATGCCTACGTGCCCAAGATCATCAAGTACTATCTCGACGAAGATCCGATGCTGAATAACGTGGAGACATATTTGCTCAACGACCCGGCGCAGCGCGACCACGTTCTGCAGAATCTCGACAAGCTGGTGGTCAAAGCGGTGGGCGAGTCGGGCGGCTACGGCATGCTGATCGGGCCGCACAGCAGCAGCGCGCAGCGGCAGGAGTTTCGCGAACGCATCGTCGCCGATCCGCGAAATTATATTGCCCAGCCGACCATCACATTTTCGCGGGCGCCATGTTTTATCGATGACACGCTTGCAGCCGCGGCATGTGGATTTGCGTCCCTACGTCCTGTTCGGAGACAAAGTCACGATCGTTCCCGGCGGGCTGACGCGGGTGGCCCTGCGGCGCGGATCGCTGGTGGTCAATTCGTCGCAGGGCGGCGGCAGCAAGGATACCTGGGTGTTGAACCAATAAGCCATGCTCTCTCGCGTCGCTGACAACCTGTACTGGATGAGCCGCTATCTGGAGCGGGCCGAGCATGCGGCTCGCCTGCTGGACGTGAATCTGAACCTGATGCTGGACGAGTCCGCCTCGAGCGCGGACCGGCGCTGGCGCCGGGTCCTGGCGGCGCTGGGAAATCCGCCCAACCTGGCGTGGAGCGGCGACGCCTACCAGGTGGCGCAGATTCTCACCTTCGATCCCGGAAATCGCTCTTCGATCACCGCCTGCGTGGCCGCGGCCCGCGAGAACGCTCGCCAGGTGCGCGAAGAGATCAGCTCCGACCAGTGGCAGCGGCTCAACCATCTGTTTCACCAGGTGACGCGGCACAAACCGAACGAGACCGACGATGTGCTGCCCTCCGATTTTCTGCTGGCCGTGATCGAAGGCGTGCACCTCATCCAGGGCGTGACCGATTCGACCATGAGCCATGGCGAGGGCTGGCATTTTATCCAGGTGGGGCGTTACATGGAGCGCGCCTGCGCCACGGTCACGCTGCTGGGTCTGTATCATCGCGAGTTCTGGGGGCATCCCGATCAAACGCCTGAGGCCGCCGAGTATCTGGAATGGATTGGACTTGCTGCGCTCGTGCACCGCGTTTGAAGCCTACTGTAAGGTCTACACGGCGGACATCAGTCCGGACCGCATCATCGAATTTCTGTTGCTGAACCCGGAGTTTCCGCACTCGGTGCGTTACTCCATCGATCGTCTGCAACGCGCGCTGGAAGCGATTCACGGCGAAGGCGGCAAGCGGCGGGGAGCGCAGTTGACCCGGCTGGCGGGGCGATTGCAGGCGTCGCTCAGCTTTGGGCAGATTTCCGAGATTCTCTCCCAGGACGTGGGAGCATATCTGCACGATATTTTGCGGCAGTGCCGGGACATTCACGAGACCATCTACGAGCTTTACGTGAACTACGCGATTCAGACCGCTTTGGCGGGATAGGGGACCGAGGTCTCATGTTCTATTCCATTCAGCATCTGACGAAATTCCATTACGCCTCTCCGGTCAGCGAGAGCGTCATGGAAGCGCGGATGCATCCGCGCAGCGAGGGCAACCAGCGTTGTCTTACCTTTCACCTGGCGGTGAGCCCGCGGTGCCGGGTGTTTGCCTATCGCGATCACGTCGGTAATAACATTCATCACTTCGATATTCCCGGGCAGCATTCCTATCTGGTCATCGTGGCCGAGTCGTTGCTGGATATGCAGCCGTCGCCCGAGATTCCGGCATTCGTTGCCCGCCGACGCCTGGGCCGAAGCCGACGCGCAGGTGAAGATGGGCGACTACTGGGAAATGCTGCTGCCCAGCGAGTTCGCCCAGCCCACGCCGGGTTTGCTCGATCTGGCCAAGCAACTGGAGGTTCGCCGGCGGGACGATCCGCTCAGCTTGTTGCGGGAGCTGAATCAGAGGCTCTACGACTGGTTCGAGTATGTTCCCAAGAGCACAAAGGTGGACTCGCCCATCGATGAAGCCATCGCCAGCCGCCAAGGCGTATGTCAGGACTTCGCCCACATCATGATCGCGCTGGTGCGCAGGTTGAAAATTCCTTGCCGCTATGTCAGCGGATATCTTTATCGCCGCGCCCAGGACCACGATCGCTCGGTGGTGGATGCGACTCATGCCTGGGTGGAAGCTTTTCTGCCGCCGCTGGGCTGGGTTGGGTTCGATCCCACCAATTGTCTGCTCGCGGGCGACCGCCATATTCGCACTGCCATCGGCCGTGACTATGCCGACGTCCCGCCCACCCGGGGAATATTCCGTGGGAAAACTGCCAGCGAGCTGTCGGTCGCCGTGCGGGTGACCGCTTCGGTTGAGCCGCCTGAACTCGAGCAAGGCTTCCCGGTTCCGGAAGAGTGGTCGCTGCTGGTCGAGAAGGCGCAGGAGCCGCCGCCCATTCCCCCCAAGAACCTGCAACAGGAACAACAACAGCAACAACAACAGTAAGCTTCCGTAAAGAACTGCGTTTCGTTTCGCTGCCGCACGAGCGGGGCGCTCGCGCCTACATTTATACCTTTTGCATCCTGCCGCCGTTTCTGACATCTCAAGTACGGGCACACGGCTAGAATCTCAGTAGAGCGTGTTGACCAACCTATGACTTTCTTCGTCCAAGCATGTAAGAAGCGCTGTCCAGGAGAGCTGCCGGTGAAGGCGCAGTGTCTGCCATTCCGCCAGATTCCGCATACCACCCGGCTTTTCACCGATTTCCTTTCCTGGGCTCCTTCCCTCCAGCCGTTCTACTCCCGCTCCCCGCATTTTTCTGAATGGTTGAAAGACGAAACAGCGGCGGTGAGTTATGACTCCGCGCGGCGGGCACAGGTGGCCGACATTCTGGAACGGCAAAACCGGGCGTGGGACGCTTCGCCCAAGACTCTGGAGAATATTGCTCGTCTGCGCGCTGGTGCGTCTGCGGTGGTCACCGGGCAACAGGTCGGGCTTGTTTGGCGGTCCGCTGTTTTCACTTTTCAAGGCCCTGAGTACTGTCAAGCTGGCGCGCGAAGCGACCGACGCAGGCTTTGACTGCGTTCCCGTGTTCTGGCTGGCGACTACAGACCACGATCTGGACGAGATCAGTCACGTTTCGATTCTGGGGCCGGACGGTTCGCTGCAAAATCTTTCGGCGACGACACGAGGACTGCCCGATGCGCCCGTAGGGACGGTAACATTTGGTCCCGAGATCGAGTCCTTGGTGGAAGCTGCCGCCGGGTTTGCTGGGTGATTCCGAAGTCACGAGGTTCCTGCGCCAGGCCTACCGTCCGGGAGAGAACTTTGGCAGCGCGTTCGCCCGCCTGTTTTCGCGGCTGTTCGCCGAGTGGGGCGTGATTCTGCTCGACGCGCGCCGACCCGGAATTCCACCGCATCGCCGCGCCCATTTACAGCGCTGCCATCGAACGCGCGGCGGAACTGGATGACGCTTTGCTGGCGCGCGGCAGGGAACTGGAAGCGGCCGGCTATCACCAGCAGGTGAAAGTGACGCCCTCATCCACTCTGCTGTTTACCCTGCGCGATGGGGCGCGCGTGCCGGTGCATCGCCGTGACAAACGGCAGGGCGGCGGAGTTTCTGGTCAACGATGAAAGCGTATCTCGCTGGCCGAAATGCTGCGCCGGATCACTTCCGAGCCTGAGAAGTTCAGCGCCAATGTCTTGCTTCGGCCGGTGGTGCAGGACTATCTGTTGCCCACCCTGGCCTACGTCGGCGGAGCCGCGGAAATGGCGTACTTCGGCCAGGCAGCGGTGGTCTACAAAGCGTTGACTGGGGCGAATTACACCGATTCTTCCACGCTTTTCCGCGACCATTAGTAGAAGCAAAATCTCAAGCGCTTACTTGAGCGTTATGGCTTGTCGGTGCCCGACATTTTTCAGGGCCGGGACGCGGTGCGGCGAAGCTCTGGCTGAAACATGCTCTGTCCGGCCGACCTGCAGGCGGCTTTTGATGAGGCCGAGTCATCGTTGCGGCAATCGCTGGGCTCGATTCAGAAATCGCTGGAGCGTCTCGACAAGACTCTGGTGGAGGCCGCTGCGAACGCCGGATCGAAAATGGAGCACCAACTCGAGCAATTGCGTTCCAGGGCGGCGCGGGCCGAGTTGCGCCAGAGCGAAATTTTAGGACGCCACGCCGAAGTGTTGAGTAATGCGCTCTATCCCAACAAAGTTCTGCAGGAGCGGGAAATTGGCGGCATCTATTTCCTGGCCCGCCACGGCTTAGAACTTTTGCAGGAACTCTATGACACCCTTCGCACCGACTGCCTCGAGCACCAGATTATCTCCCTGTCATCCTGACCGGAGCGAGAGTCATTCGCTCGCGCATGACCTCGCGAAATCGAAGGACCCCTATAGTGACAACGGCTGCGGGCCGCGAGTGCTTTGCGAGTGGTTCGAACATCCATGCGATGCGCAGGCATCCGTTCAGAAGGCAGGGGTCCTTCGACTGCGTAGTTGCTTCGCGTTCGCGAAACAACTCACTCCGCTCAGGATGACACGAGTAAAGCAGGTTCTCTTCTCACGGTTTCAACACTAACTTATCTGCCGCTTCTTTCTGTACCGCTGCTCTCGAATAGGCCAGCGGAAAATACTTTCCTTCACTCCAGAGCGGCAGCAAGTCTGAATAGTGAGGACTGCCTGGCTGTCCGCTCTGGCCGGGCACGTTCACCGCGACCGAGCGGTCCCAATCGCTGAGGTCGAGGATTTCGCGATAGCTGGCGCCGGAGAGTCTGGTCGAACGAGCTCTCGGGGTATCCCGTGGCGTTGATGGTGTATTCGTCGCCGGGGCGGGGAACTGGGGCTGGGTCAGTGAGCGCCGCCGCGCCTGGGACCTGATCGAGGGGATGGAGAAAGCGGACGTGGTGCATTCGCCCCCACGACCACTTTGAGGGATCGGGTCCCTGCAGCTTTTCCATTTCGCCCCAAGCTTCCGCCAGGGATCTTGTGCAGCATAACGTCGCGGGTCACGAGCAGCGTATCCATTCCGAGCGATTGATGCCTTCGAGGAAACCTAATAACCTGATGTGGAGACCAGTCCTCAATCATCGACCTGTGCTGCGGGGGGTATCGCGAGTTTCATCGTCTCCCGGGTGACGATCTGCAGCCAGACTTCGTAGAGCGCGGCGGCGGCCGAGTCGCGTTCTACGTCGCCGTTCCAACTCAGAAGGAGTTGCGTGGCCGCGGTAGAGCCTTGTGTCGCGCGTGGCGGTGCGCAGCAAATCGACTAACTGCAAAGCAGAAAGGGAATGTACATCGGATTGCAGGCGCTCCATGTCGCCCATATCCAATTTATTTCCTGACCGCGCCTGCTCACAGAACTTGAGTGATGCGCTGGAAGCGGTACGGCGGGGCCCAGCTGTAGCCGACCTTGTAGGGATACCCGTCGGGAATCATCTTGTGATTCGCAGTCGCGATGAAACCCCGGCTGGATTGAACTGATGCGGCAGTTCGCAGTTGGGCACAAACCCGGACCACTCGTAGCCGCCCGTTCCCGGCACGGGCAGCAGTCCAGTCCAATTCTTCCGCAGGGGCGCGAGCCCGGTGGAGTGCTCGCCGATATTTCCGGCGCGGTCGGCATAGACAATGTTTTCGGACGGAACTTTCCAGCGCGGCATGGCGGCTTCGAATTCCTGCCAATTCTGCGCCCGGTCAACCGCCAGCGACCCGAGATATCCTGCCGTGCCGGGTTCCGCGCCCACCCAGCGCAGGGCCAGCGCCCGCTTGCCGTCCTCCCAGAGCACGGGACCGTGACGGGTGAACTTCAGATCTACCTGCGACGCTCTTCCGCCGCGGACTCCAAAGGTCTCTTTGCGGATCCGCATCGTCTCCCAGCCATCGGCGGTCTTGTACTGCGATGGGTTCGCCGGATTTAAGTTCTTCGAGATAGAGATCCTGCTGGTCGAGTCCGAAAATGGTGAAGCCCCAGGCGATATGCTGATTGTGCCCGAGCGCGACTCCGGGCAGGCCGGGTTCGCCGGCGCCGATCACGTCCCATCCGGGCGCCACCAGGTGAACGATGTAGCGTAACGAAGGCTCGGCGATGACGCGGTGGGGATCGTTGGCCAGGAGCGGCTTGCCGCTCCTGGTCAGCGTGCCGGAGACCGTCCAGTTATTGCTGCCTTCGGCAGGATGCCGGGGAAATTCGATGCGGGTGTCGCTGCCGACCAGATTGTGCAACAAGGCGGGAGAGAGACCCGGAGAAGTCCGCGCCCGGTGCTGGGTCTAACTTCACCGGCGGGATCGAAATCGAAGAGCTGTGAAGCCGTCATCGGCTCCCACGGCGTGCAACCGTCTGCGCGTGTTCCATTTCTTCAAATGCGTTGCCGGTCATGGAGAACGCCGCCATGCGATTCAGGCAATCGTTGGGCTTCCAGGGTTCCGGCTTGAAGCCCGCCAGTTGAAATTCGAGTGGCAGGCCCGGACCACCGGGCGCCAGCCGGCTAGCGATGTAGGCGTTGATTCCGGCGGTGAAGGCTTCGAGGATCTGACTGGGTGTCGGGCGAGTAGCTTTCGTACTCGGCCTTCATATCGCCGTGATAGCTCAGCAGGCGCGCGTTGATATCGCGCTGCAGGGCTGAAGGACCCAGGACTTCGGCCAGGCGGCCTTGTCCGGATCGCTTCCACAATTCCATCTGAAAAGGCGGTCCTGGGCGGCGACAAATCCCTGCGCGAAAAATAGGTCGTGCTGGTTCTGGGCGTAGATATGAGCGACGCCCCAGCGGTCGCGCAGCACGGTTACCGGCTGTTCCAGGCCCGGCAGTTTGAGGGTGCCGCGAACTAGTGGAGAGGGCGGCTTGCGCCCGGCTCTCGAAGACTTCCCTCTTTTCCAGGTCCGCGGACGGTGTGGGCGTGAACCGCGATTGAGATGGGAAAATCAGGAGGGACAAACGAATGCGGCCTGGCTTCATAGTGGCGTATTTTATCGCAATGACAATCATGAATCGGGATCGCCGGATCGGCATGTTTTACTAAATTTACTTTGCCCGGGCCAGACTTACTGAAGCGGCTGACTTCGCGGACCGGAAAAGCGTAATATCTTTCCTCTTGGCGAGCGATTCGGTTTGCCGCCGCCTGAGGCGCCAAACACCGCACCCATGCCCGTTTCCCTGACCTCGCTGCTGGCATCTATTCCCGTATCCTTGAAGTGGCTGGAATCCGCCGTCCGATCCAGTTCCTGCTGCTGGTCGTGTTCGAGGACTTTGGAAAAAAGGGCGATATTTACAACATTCTGTGGGCGCTGGTTTTTGGCTTCGCCACGCTGAATATTCTAGGCCTGGTGGCCCGGCGCTTCGAGCCCAACCGCAACCGCTTGAATTTCGGAGAGACCATCGCCATCATGGTGGTGATCGTTTCGATCGTCCTCCTGGGCTGGGAGATGCTCAACCTGTTCAAGATTTTCCCCATCAAGCTGCAGCGTCACGACTAAGCGTTTTGCGGTATCATTCGGTCATGCCGAAGAACGTCCCCCCGTTCGAGGTGACCTGTCCCTGCTGCAATGCGGTCCTTAAGGTGGACGCTGAAATCAAGGGAGTTATCGCCCACACTGCCGCCGTCAAGCCGAAAATGTTTGCCGACATCGAAGAAGCTGCGCGGGCCATGAAAGAGCAGGACACCCGGCGCGATTCGATCTTCCGGCAGTCGGTGGAGGCGCAGAAGCATGCCTCCGACCTGCTGGAAAAAAAGTTCCAGGAAGCGGTCAAGAAGGCCAAAGAGTCTCCGGATACGGGAAGGCCGATCCGGGATTTCGATTTGGACTAGTTTGTTCGCCAGTAATTCACAGCCCTTAAATCGATTCAGGCATCTTACAATGCCGCAATGGCCCGCCCTCCTCTGCTCCTCGGCCATCGCGGGGCACGCTCGTCCGCCACAATCCCAGAAAATACTTTTGCCTCGTTCGATCTCGCGCTCGAACAGGGCTGCGACGGATTTGAGTTTGACGTGCGCCGCGCCGGCCTGCGGGACCGCCGTGGTGTGCCACGACCCCAAGGTCGGAGGATCGGGATTGGCAAACAAGCGAGCCCGGCAGTTGCCGCAATTGCCGCGGCTCTTGAGGTGATACAGCGTTATGCCAGCGCGCCTTCCTCAACATCGAACTCAAAGTGAAGAGACCTGGAATCGAAGGTGCTGCCGGCCCTGGGCGAACTCCCCCGACGAGGATACGTGGTTTCTTCCTTTCTGCCTGAGTGGTCATGGAACTGGAAGCCCGCAGCTCGTCGGTCCGCAATGGGCATCATCTGCGAGACCGAGGCCCAACTGGCCCGCTGGCGCAAACTGCCGGTGGATTACGTGATCCTCACAGTCACTGGTGAACGGGAACTGGTGCAGAGATTCAGCGCGCCGGAAAGAAAGTGCTGGTCTGGACGGTAATGAACAGGGAGCCATGCTGCGTCTGGCCGAATGGGGAGTGGACGGAATCGTCTCCGACGAACCGGAGCTTCTCGTGCGTACCTCTCGGCTGATCAGAGTCGCCCGGGACGGGCTCGGGCAGATTCAAGTCGGCGGCGGTCTCCAGTCGGCGGCGCTTCAATGCGTGCCGGTTTGTGCAGAAAAGCGGCGCGCTCGTTTTCGAAGGCTTCCAGTTCCGCCGCGGACTGCGCCTCGCTCCATCCCATGACGGCGCCGATCCGCACGGCGGCTTCGCGGCTGCAGGCGGCGACCAGCAGCCGCCGAGCGCCACCGGCACGCGCCGCAGCAGCACGTCGCCCAGGGTAGCCGCGCACTCGCCGTTAAAGGCGTCGACCGCCTCGGCGACAATGTGTTCGCTGTGGGAGCAAAGCGGGGCGCGCATATCCGGGCTGCTTTGAGCCATGCGCGCGATGTCCAGGGCACCGCTGCCATGCCACTCCACAATGCCGCGCGCGGTGTCTTCGCTGATTCCGCCCGTGCTGCGCAATCTCGATCACCCACTGGTCCAGCAGTAACGCGGTGTTTTCCGCCAGGCGATCGCCATGGTTTTCGCAGACTTCCGCGACACGCCGATGTGGGCGGCGCATTGGCGCGCCAGTTCCGCCGCCGTGGTGAGCTTGCCGCCGATGACGGAAATCATGTGCTCGGCGCCGTCCTGCGCGTGATCGTGAATGTAGTGCTTGCGGGTCACGGCCGAGGCATTTTCTTTCGGCGCAAAGGGCAGAGGCCGGACTCCGGCAAAGGTATAGCGGATGTCCGCAGCAGAAAGCTTTACCTTCGGAAACAGGTGCAGAAAGGAGCGAAGCAGGTATTCAATCTCTTCCGGCGAAGGCTGGACTTTTCCCGGGTCTCCAGTGGTCGGGCACTTCGGTAGTGCCCACCAGCACCTGATCGTTCCACGGGAATCACAAAGAAGGGACGCTTGTCCACGCTGCTTCGGTGTAGACCGCGGCGTCGGGCGCGCCCGCGAAGCGGGGCAGCACGATATGCGAGCCGCGGACCCCGCCGACCATGGGATTGCGGTGTCTCGATGCGGGAGCGCTGGCACAGCCGGTCTGCCCAGGGGCCGGTCGCGTTAATAATCCAGGTGGCCTCAACCCGCTCTTCTTTCCCGCTCAGCAGATCGCTTAGCAGCACGCCGGCGACGCGCCGATGCCGGACATCGACGGCCAGCACCTGGGTGTGGTTGCGGGCGACGGCGCCGGCTTCAATGGCCTCCACCAGCCATTCCGCGACCAGGCGCTCGGGGAATTCGCACTGCGCATCTTCGTAGCTAAAAATTGACCAGCGGCGGCCGGAGTCGAGCAGACGCTCCAGCTTGTGCTGATCCACGCGGCTCGATCCTGCCTGCAGCGTGCCTCCGCCCAGCCAGCGATAGAGCCAGAGACCGGCCCGTATGGTGAGGGCGCTGCGCCTGCTGTTCTGGTCGAGCGCCAGCAGGAAATGGATGGGGTGGACCAGGTGCGGACGTTCCCGCAGCAAGCGCCGGCGTTCGAGCAGAGACTCGCGGACCAGTCCGAGTCTCGGCATGTTCCAGATAGCGCAGGCCTCCGTGAATGACGCGCGTGGCACGGCTGGTGGTGCCGGCCGCAAAGTCGTGCTGCTCGACCAGAGGGTTCGTTTGCCGGCCCGAGCACATTGCCGTGCGATGGCCACGCCATTGATGCCACCGCCGATCACGATGACCTGAAAGCGTCGCCTTCCAGCGGCCGCCGGATTGGGGCGGCGTAGTTCATATCGAGGCAGGCGCGAGCCTGCTGTGGAACCCTTTTAGGATACTGCCGGTTTGCGATCGGAAGACACGACTCCGCACGGTAATTGCGGTGACCCTACCAGTGTGGACTCCAGGGCGAGGGCTTCGCGGAAGAGTAGCACGATGGTCCAACTGCGTGACCGTACGGATTCGGGTAACGTTACTGGCAACTCGGATTAGCGGTCTCTTAAGAAAGGGCCCGCAAACCAGATGAACCCGCCTCATTGCCCATACTCGCACCCGTCATTTACAGTGTTTGGCCTCATGCCAACCACCGGAGAGCGCTTCGAACGGGCGGTTTCGATCATGGCACGGCTGCGTGGGCCCGGGCGGCTGTCCCTGGGACCGTGAGCAGACCTTCGACTCGATCAAGCCTTACACCCTGGAAGAAACCTACGAAGTGCTCGAAGCCATCGACAACCGTGACTGGCCCGAACTGCCGGGCGAGCTGGGCGATCTGCTGCTGCAGGTGCTGTTCTATCGCAGATGGCGCAGGAGCAGACTACATTCTCGATCGACGATGTGCTTGATCGTCTGTCAACCAAGCTGGTCGACCGGCATCCGCATGTGTTTGGCGACGTGAAGGCCGAAACTTCATCCGATGGTGTTGCGCAACTGGGAGGCGCTGAAGGCGGAAGAGAAAAGAAGAAGAGCGGCAGCGGCCAAGCCGACCAAAAACGAAGAATCTCTCGGTGCTGGCGGGAGTCTCGGCGGCAATGCCGGCGCTGCTCGAGGCGCACAAACTCAGCTCGCGTGCGGCCCACGTTGGTTTTGACTGGCCCAACATCGACGGCTTGTTTGACAAGCTGCATGAAGAAACCGAGGAATTGCGGGAGCATTGAAGAAATTTCCCGCGCCCGGACCTCTGCCGCAGGCCGCGGTGTCGCCGGGTCGGGCGCGACGCAGGTTCCCGAAGAACTGCGGGCGGCGTCTCGAGGGCGAAGTCGGCGATCATGTTCTTCGTCCTGGTCAATATTGCGCGCTATCTCTCGGCTCGATCCCGAGTCGCGCTGAAGAAGACGAACCGCAAGTTCAAGCGGCGCTTCCAGTGGATGGAGGAACAGCTGCGCCTCAACCGGCACGCCGCCGAGAGGCGTCGATGGAGGAACTCGAGTCGCTGTGGCAACGGGCAAAACATCAGGAGCGAGACCAGGAGAAGCAGGTGAGGCCGCGAACATCGCTGGTCCTGCGAGTGCCAGGGCCTGGATGAATTGCGCGCCTGCGTTGCTGCAGAAAGAGGTCTGGAATTTCACCGACATCGAACTGGTGCCCTTGCGTATGTTCGTGGTGGCCGAAAAAGTCGGTGGACAGGTGATGGGCGCATTCGAAGGCAGCCATGGTCGGGTTTGCCATGTCGATTCCGGGATACCGCTCCGGACACCCCTATCTGCATTCGCACATGCTGGCGGTGCGGAAGGAATATCGCAACGCGCGGCGTGGGACGCCGCCTGAAATTGCTGCAGCGGGAAGACGCCATCGCCCGCGGGATTCGAATTGATCGAGTGGACCTTCGATCCTCTGGAAATCAAGAACGCCTATCTGAACATCGAGAAGCTGGGCGCCATTGCCCGGCGCTACAACGAAAACCAGTACGGCATCACGTCTTCGCCGCTGCAAGGCGGATTGCCCACCGATCGCCTGGTCGCGGAATGGTGGCTGAATCGAAGCGGGTGGAGAACCTGTTGCGTCACGCACCGAAGCCCAGATTTGAGACCCTGAAAACAATTTCAGTTCCAGTAAGCCGTGCTGCCGCCGGAAATTACCAGCGGGATGCCGGCCGCCACGGCAATCGCCCCGGTGATTGCGGCGTAGGTGAGCAGTTCGCGCTCGCTCATCAGGCCGCTTTGCAGGGGTTGAGGGCCGTATTGGGTGCGGAAATAGTTGTCCTTGTCAACGCCACGTTTATAATCCGTGTAGTCGTTTAACAGGTTGTTGGTGGCGTGGGCAAAGATCAGGCCGAAGACCAGCAGCAGCCAGCGCCCGAGGTCAAACTGCCCGGTGCGCAGGGCCAGCAGGCCGGGGATGGCGGCCGAAATAAAGGTCATTAACAGCACCGCGGCGCGAGTCGCAATCAACCAGCGTGAAATTACATCCAACTTCTGCCACTCTGCGCGGTCGATGCGCGGGATGATGCGCAGGGCTTTCCACCACATAGACACGTTCATTTTTACCTTCTTTAAACACGAGTAAATAAGATAAATTATATGTGAATTTTAAGACAATTAATCATCAAGGCGATGGAGCAGCTTTAATTGAATCTCAAAAGTTTTCGGACGCTCTGAAGGCGTCCGAAAACTTTTTGATTCGATTAATTCCTAATCCTGTCTTTGGTCGGGTTCGGGCAGGGGCAGGAATACTTCGCCTTCGGAGGGGTCGCCAAAACTTTGCAAGCGATTGGGCTTGCGGACAGCCAGCCAGGCCACATGGGCAGCCATCATGGCGTTGAGCTCGTCTTTAGAATGGATCTTTTCGGTGGGCAGGATGCCGTGCAGCAGCTTGTGGCGGGTCACCTCTTCGAAGAAATCCATGGGGTCCGGCACCGGCAGGCGCAGGTCGCGCAGTACCAGCTGACGCTGCAGTCGTCCTTCCAGCGTGGCAGCCGGAAAAGGCGGCACGCCGATCAGGGACTGGAAGCAGGCATCGATCTGGGTTTCGATCCAACAATGG
>CAVWVN010000009.1:0-208030 GCA_963758435.1 Terriglobia bacterium
TGTCATATTTCTGCCCCCACTGGGAATGGGACAAATGCAGAGTTCCTCTGCGAAACCGCCTTCGACGCAGCATAGGAAGGCCAATCAATCCGCCGAAAAACCTCGAGCGGTGCTGTCCAGAGCTATCTAGAGTTAGTCGATATTACTGACTCCACCGGCATTCAATTCGAACATCTTTCGAGTCCGGAACAGAAATTCATTGTGGAGTCGATGAGCGGGGGCGTGGCCCTGATCGATTATGACCGCGATGGCTGGCCTGACATTTACTTCACCAATGCGCAGAACGTGGATATGGCGCTCCATGGCAAGAAAGCGCGAAGCGCTCTATATCGCAACAACCATGACGGAACATTTACGGATGTGACGGACAAAGCTGGGGTGGGCTATCCCGGCTGGGCCATGGGCGCGTCCGTGGGCGACTACAACAATGACGGATGGCCTGACCTTTTGGTGACCTGTTTTGGCGGTGTGGTCCTCTATCGCAACAACGGCGACGGCACGTTTACCGATATGACCAAGAGCGCGGGGCTGAGCGGCGACTCGCAGTGGGCCACGGGAGCGGCTTTTGGAGATTATGACGGCGATGGCTGGGCCGATCTCTTTGTTTCGCACTACGTAGATTTTCATTTGAACGATATGGCGGCATTTGGTTCGAGCGACAGTTGCAAATATATGGGCATCGATGTGCAGTGCGGGCCGCGCGGTCTGAGGGGGTCCTCGGACAATCTGTACCACAACAACCGGGATGGAACGTTCACGGACGTTTCAGAGAAATCCGGCGTGGGCGATGCGGATCGCCGTTATGGCCTGACCGCGATCTGGTCGGACTTTGATAACGACGGAAAGCTGGACCTTCTTGTAACCAACGACGGCCAGCCAAACTATCTTTATCGGGGGAACGGTGCGGGAAAGTTCGTGGATGCCGGCTTTACTTCCGGCGTGGCGCTAAACGAGAACGGCGCAGCCCAGGCCAACATGGGAGTTGCCGTGGGCGATTTTTTGCATACCGGGCGCATGTCGCTTGTGCTCTCGCATTTTGACAACGAGTACGCCGCCTTCTATCGCAACGATGGAGACATGAATTTTACGGATATCTCCAATGCCTCGGGCATTGCGAACGCCACCAGAGGATATGTGGGGTGGGGAGATGCCTTTGTCGATTTCGATAACAATGGCTGGGAAGATTTTTTCCTGGTCAACGGACATGTGTATCCCCAGGTGGACAGCATTGGCTCCAAGCTCAGGTACGCCGAGCCGAAACTGCTGTTTTTGAATCAACGTAACGGAACTTTCAAGGACATCAGTAAGCTGGCCGGAGCCGCGATTCAGGTTCCGCAAGTGAGCCGTGGTATGGCAGTGGGCGATCTCTTCAACGATGGCAAGCTCGAAGCGGTGGTTGAGAACCTGGTGGGGAGGCCAATGATTCTGCGTCCCGAGGGCGGTCCCCGGAAGCACTGGATCAGCTTTCAACTGGAGGGCGTCAAAAGTAATCGTCTGGCTTTGAATGCCCGGGTGCGTGCGACAGCGGGCAACCTGGTGCAATCTGGCGAAGTGATCAGCGGCGGGAGTTACTTGTCGCAGAGCGACCTGCGCATCCACTTTGGACTGGGTGAACATGAACGGCTCGATGAGGCAAGGGTTTTCTGGCCGGATGGGAGGATCGAGACGTTGACCAATCTGACTGCTGACCGTTTCTACAGCGTGCGGGAAGGGGCGGGCGTGGTTTCCTCCAAACCGCCCGAAGCCGGTTATGTGGAGCGACCCCAGAAAAAATGAAGATGAGTGGAGGAACAATGACAGCCAGAGGCGGTTGATCGGAGTCAGCAGAGTCAGCCCAGGCCGGTTCGGGTTAAATGGGTAAAAGTGTCCAGGGATTCAAATCTAGCGCCGAGTAAGCGCTTACTATCTGTCTTGCCGCAATAGACCGCACGGGAGACGCGCCCTGGCCCATTTATGTAAAAGGCCAGTCGTTACCGTTAACGCCCCCCAATATTAGCTTGACAAGCACATATTAATAGGCTTAAAAGTCGAGTGCTGTCGAGAAAACGATTGCTAGCGCGCTCATTACACTACACTTCGGGTGCGGCGATCTCGGTGAAGCACCTTTCGACACGGGTCCGTACCAGTACGAATTGATTCCAACGGTCAATGCAGCCCAGACATCAGCCGGGCAGGAGGCAAACTTTATGGATAACCTCACCACTCAAGCAGGCCGGATTGCGGGTATTTCAGTGATGCAAAGGCCGGCACGCAGTCCTATGACAGCGTGGCTCGCAGGCATCGCCATGCTTCTAGCGCTAACCACAGGAGCTTGGGGGCAGGATAATGCCTCTGTAACGGGAACTGTGACAGATCCAACCGGTGCAGCGGTTGCGAACGCCAATATGTCTCTCACCAATACTGCCACTGGTCGAGAAAGACAGGTCACCTCAAACACAGCGGGGCAGTATCTCTTCGTTAACGTTGGTGTGGGTACCTACACACTAGAAGTATCAGCTGCAGGTTTTCAGAAATACAGCAGCACTGGCATTGTTGTGAACGTTGCCTCGACTCTGGGCGTGGATGTGTCCCTCAAGGTCGGCAACACCCAAGAGACGATTACGGTGGAAGCGAACGCTTTGCAGGTCCAGTCGGAAAGCAACGAGGTCAGCAGTCTCATCAGCGGCCAGCAGGTCACCCAGTTGGCGACGAA
The DNA here is from genome assembly GCA_963758435.1 of Terriglobia bacterium. GTDB lineage: Bacteria > Acidobacteriota > Terriglobia > Terriglobales > Acidobacteriaceae > JAIQFF01. Next base: position 2,693 of record CAVWVN010000009.1, read on the forward strand.
TGGGCGCAACGTCACCTCACTGGCAGCCTTGGGCATGGGAAAGTCCAACAATCTGCCGTCTTATAGCGGTGCCAATGCTCTGACCAGCGCTAACGGCATCAGTTTCAATGGAACCCGAAGTACCCACAACATCTACCTTCTCGATGGAGGCGAACTCAACGATCGCGGCTGCGGCGGCTGCTTCAGCTCGCTGCCTTCGGTTGATGCGCTCTCAGAATTCCAGACTCTCGATAGCAACTACGGACCTGACTATGGCATTGGCTCCGGCGGAACCATCGCCATGGTCATCAAGTCGGGGACGCGGCAATACCACGGATCAGTGTGGGAGTTCAATCGGAATGAAGCCTTGGGCGCCAACAACTATTTCGTCCATGCCGCAGGCAAGCCCAAGCCGGAGTTCCGGCTGAACATTCCGGGCTTCAACTTCGGCGGTCCGATAGGGAAGAAAACATTTTTCTTCGTCAATGAAGAGTGGCGCAGGCAAATTCAGGGAAGCGTGCCTTCAGTTTCGAATACCCTCCTGGCTGACAACTTCCCCACTGCCGGCCAACCCTTGACGTATGTCGTTCCCGCCGGGCAGCCCACCCCGATCGTTCCCTTTACCTCGGACCCAGCCAAACTAGCCCTTTACACCACAGACGGTTTGACTGCGGGAAACCCCTTCCCGGGTAATGTGATCCCCGCCAACCTGATCGACCAAAACGCGGTCCTCGAACTGAACGCAGGCACCTTCCCGAAACCGAATTTCGGCGCCAGTCAGTACATCGCGTCCATCGCGCAGCCGACCAATGTCCGTGAAGACGTGGTTCGCATCGACCACACCATCAACAGCAAGTTCCAGCTGATGGGCCACTACCTGCACGATGCGGTCAGTCAGACGTATTTCCCGCCGTTGTGGGGTAACAGTACGTATCCCACGGTAGGCACACAAATGGCCAACCCGTCGTGGTCGTCGACTATCAAGCTGACGCAGACGTATTCGCCCACCTTGCTCAATGAAACCAGCTTCCTTTTCAGCGGCAATACCATCCACCTCAGTCCCGTTGCCGGCGCCGGCAGCTCGTTTGTTCAGCCCAGCGGATGGACGGCTACATCCTTATTCCCGCTGGACTTCAACCGAGAAGCGCGCATGCCGGAAATCGACTTGAGAGGGACGCCGATCAATACCACCTGGAGTTCCAGCTACTTTCCCTGGAAGAATTCCTACTTCGGATATCAGATTCGCGATGATCTTTCCTGGAGCCACGGCCGCCACCAGTTCAAGTTTGGTTTCAGCTGGTTGCACGACCCCAAGAATCAGGAACTGCAGGCCAACACTCAAGGTACTGCCACCTTCAGCAACAATTCCTTCTCGAAGGATGGGTACGTGAACTTCCTGCTCGGCGACGCCGACAGCTTTCAACAACTGGAGTTCCTGGCCGGCAAGCACTGGGTTAATAACAACTATGGCGCTTACATCAATGACAACTGGCACGTCACTCAGCAGCTGACTTTGAACCTGGGACTTCGTTACGACGGATTACCGCATGCGTACGAACGGTATAACCGGTTCGCGAATTTTGTTCCCGCAGAATACGACAGGTCCCAGCCTTATCCTCTCAACTCGAACGGCACCATAGATCCTGCTTCGCTCAGCACGTTCGAAGGTCAACAGTTCTACCTGAATGGCATCAGGCAAGCTGGGGTTGGTGGCTTTCCGGTTGGAAATGTTCAGAACGACTACAGGACCTTCGAACCGAGGCTCGGATTTGCCTACAATCTCTTCGGAGATGGCAAGACGATATTGCGGGGCGGCGGAGGATTGTTCTTCGAGAGAGTTCAGGGCAACGACGTATATAACGCTGCTTTGAATCCGCCCTTTGCCTACCAGCCCTTGGCAACCAACGTTTACTTCTCGAGCCCCACCACCAGCGCCATCACTGGAGCAACCGCAGCTCAATCCTTCTTTCCCTCGACCATGACCACTTTGCAGTACAGATATAAAAACCCTGGGACGGGGATGTTCAGCTTGGGACTGCAACGGCAGCTCGCCCAATCCGTCGTCGCGGTGGTGCAATACGTTGGTTCCAGAGGTTGGAACCAGAGCATCGACATACCGATCAACACCCTGCCCTTGACCGACCCCTGCGACGCGTCGAACCCGAACGACGCTTGCCTCCCCAACCAACCGTACGACCTCCGGCAACAGGTCCAGAACGGCACGTTAAGTCCGAACCTGGTCCGAATTTACCCCGGCTTCAGCTCCATTACGCAGGAGACGAACGGCAGCAATTTCAACTATAACTCGCTCCAGGCGGGTCTGCGCATGGATAACCGCCATGGGCTGACGATGCAACTCGCGTATACCTGGTCTCACGAGATCGATAACGTGGCCAATGACCTCAACTCAGCCTCAAATCCGTTTAACCTGCAGTATGACCGTGGGTCCGGACAGTTCGACCGGCGTCACATCTTCAACGCGAATTTCGTTTACAGCTTGCCGTTTTTCGCGCACAGCACGAATGGAGTGCTGCACGCAGTTCTTGGAGGCTGGCAGTTATCCGACGTAACAGTCATACAATCGGGAAGCACGCCCAACAACGGAAATGGCATCATTTATTCCGGCACCGATACCCTCGGCCTGGGCGGCGGCACCAGAAACCGTCCAAATCAGGTGGCGAAGGTCTCCTACCCGAAGACGGTGAATGCCTGGTTTAGCACCAGTTCATTCGCAAATCCTGTCGCTCCGTGGAATGGCGGTCCGAACCAGGGCTTTGGCAACGCCAGGAAGGACGCGGTCGTGGGACCGGGACTTTTCAACTTCAACATGGCCATGTTCAAAACCGTTAACCTCACTGAAAGGGTAAAATTCGAATTTCGATTCGAAACCTTCAACACTTTCAACCATACGCAATTTAACGGTTTGGATACGAACTCTGCGGACGCGAACTTTGGACACGTGACTACCACCTACGATCCTCGCGTCCTGCAGCTTGGAGGGAAGCTTAGTTTCTGACGTGGCACCCCCACTCACCTGAAAGCGCGGCGGGCAATCCCCCGCCGCGCTTAATTTTTTGTGCGGAGCGATGATCGGCGTATTGCGCGCTGGCGTTCCCGCAGGCGAGAATGTCAAATGGAGGTGTCCGTGAAGCGGGTTGTAGCACCGGGAGCAGCCTTAGCCCTGATGATGGCGATGACGGCTGCCATGTGCATGGGCCAGGAGGCGTCTGCTGCAGACCATCAACGCCAGGCAGCGATTGCTCTAGAGCAAGAGGGCAAGAATGCCGAGGCGGAGGCTGCGTGGCGTGCTCTCCTGAGGGTTCAGCCGACGAATCCCGAGGTTTATGCCCATCTGGGCTTCCTCGAGGCTCGCCAGGAACGTTACAGGCAGGCTGTGCCTCTCTATCGCAAGGCATTGGCACTGAATCCGGCTATGCCCGGCTTGCGAATGAACCTCGGCCTCGCCCTCTTCAAGGGCGGCGAGTTGAAAGAGGCCATCCAGATATTCAGTCCACTACTCAAGAGTCAACCTCCAGCGTCCCCTGAGGCGCAGCGCCTGACGATCCTGATCGGGCTGGCCCACTACGGGCTAGGCGAATACGCGAAAACAGTTCCTTACCTGAAGCAGGCCACGGCCAGCGATCCGCAGAACCTTCCTTTTCGCCTTGTTTTGGCGCACAGTTGCCTTGCAGTCAAACAGTTTCAATGCGTTCTCGATGTCTATCACGAGATTCTGCTGTTGAATGCGGAGTCAGCTGAGGCCGATATATTGGCCGGGGAAGCATTGGATGAGATGAATGACAGTGTCGGCGCCACCCGACAGTTCCGCGCCGCCGTCCAGGCCAATCCCAAGGAGCCCAATGTGCACTTCGGCTTAGGCTATCTGTTGTGGGTGCAAAGCCAATATGAGGAGGCTGCCCACGAGTTCCAGGCCGAATTGGCAAACGTCCCCAACCACGTCCAGGCCATGGTCTATCTGGCTGACACAAACATGAAAATGGGTCATCCGGAGGTGGCCCTCCCACTGATTCGGAAGGCCATCCGGCTTGACCCGGAGATCGAGTTGGCACATCTTGATTTGGGCATCTTGTATGCCGACGCCGGCCGCCGAGACGACGCCCTGCGGGAGTTGAAGGTGGCCGCCAGGCTAAGCCCCAATGACGTGAACCCTCACTGGCGGCTGGCGCGGCTGTACCAGGCCATGGGCAGGAAAGAAGACGCAAACATCGAGTTCCTCAAAACCAGCAGCCTGACCAAAGCTACCGATGCCTCGGTCACCAGGAAGCTCGAACAGGCCCGCGCGAAGAGCAAGCCGACAGCGGAGACGGCGGGCACACCGCCTGAAAAGTAGCTGCGAATGAGGATGTGTGATCTGCCTCTCTACTCCGTCTGCGGCGCCCATTGGCCGAATCGCCTTTGCCTATTTGGGGAGCTCCGCTTTGCCTGCGATGTTGAATTTGCCGATTTGAACAGACGCGGATTCCTGGGGCTGTGCGCCGCCGAACGAGACCGTGTATTCGCCGGGCAGAATCACGCGGTTGCCTTTGGCATCGACTTGACCTAAAGAGCGCGGTTCGATTGTAAGGCTGACGTGAGCCGACTCGCCCGGCGCCAAGTGCACGCGCTTGAACGCAGCGAGCATACGGAGAGGAGTCTCAAAAGCCTTGGGCTGCGTGAGGTAGAGTTCGACGACTTCGTCACCCGGCGCCGGGCCCGTGTTTCTCACCTCACCCTCTACCGTGACGGGGTCGCCGGCCTTAACCTCTGACGACGCAATTCTCAGGTTACTGTAGGCAAAGCTCGTGTAGCTGAGTCCGAAGCCGAACCAGTAGAGCGGTCTGCCCGAGAGATAGCGGTAGGTGCGGCCCTGCATGGAGTAACTCTCAAAGGACGGGAGCTGGCTCAGCGACGAGTAGAAGGTCAACGGAAGGCGTCCGGCAGGATTATTGTCGCCTGCCAGCGTCTCGGCGATGGCCGTGCCGCCCTCTTCACCCGGATACCAGGCCTCGAGAATTGCGTTGGCGTGCTGCTGCGCCCAGTTGACGGCAAGAGCGCTGCCGTTCTGCAGGACGACAATCAGCGGTTTGCCAGTAGTGGCAAGCGCTTTTAGCAGATCCTCCTGCGCGGCCGGCAAATCGATGGCGGTGCGATCGCCGCCACTGAAGCCGTTAAGCTTCACCGGCATCTCCTCGCCTTCGAGCGAGGGCGAAAGGCCAACCATCGCGATGGTCACATCGGACTGCCGAGCTGCCTCAACAGCCTGGTCGCTCAGCACAGCCGCCGGCGCCTGCCAGGTAAGATCAATGCCGGCGCTGCCCGTACCGTGCAGGTATTCCAGACGGATGGGGTGCGGTTGTGTGTCGCCGAAGTGCATCGCAGCCTCGACGACGGCGCCGCGCTCGCCGGTCTTCTTGTTATCGTTTTCGACCAACAATTTCCCATCCAGGTAGAGCCGGAAGCCCTCTGCGTTTTCGCAGGCGTAACAGTAGTTGACGCGGACGCCCAGCTTGTAGTCGCCAGGCGCCGGCGGAACGAAACTGCCGCTCCAGCGCACGGAGTAGTGATTGCGCTGCAAACCCTCCACGGGAACGACCTTATCCCAATTGAAATTGATGTTTCGGTCGGTGCGCGTGAGCACAGGCTGGCCGCTCAGGTCTTGGGATTTGAAATACTCGCCGGTGAGGCCGTCGCCGGAGCCACTGGCGGGATGGAGCGCAATGTGCTCGATGGGCATGGCGAAACCGTCCACCAGGCTGGAGCCCTGTGCATAGGCGATCTGGGCCGAGGAAAAACGCTTTTCGATTCCATTGAGCGGGTAGACAGGCGAGGGCGGCGGCCCGTTGTAATTGCCCTGCAAGGACTGCACGAACTCCGCGGTGGGACCGACCACCGCGATGCGAGCGATCCCGGATCTCAGAGGAAGCGTGTGATCCTGGTTCTTCAGCAGGACCATCGATTCCCGCGCCGCCCGGAGCGAAAGCTGCCGGTGCTCGGGGGAGTTGACCTCGCTGAGCGGAATGCGGCCATAGGCATAGCTGGACGGCAAATCGAACATGCCGAGTTGGAATCGCGCGCGGAACAGGCGATGCAATGCGGTGTTGATCTCTGTTTCTGTGATGAGCTGCTGACCGACAGCCTCAACGAGGGCAGGAAAGGCCTGCCCCTGACCGAAGCCGCACTCAAGATCGGTGCCGGCTTTTACTGCATCCGCGGCTGCGTGGGCCATATCTTGAGCGTAGTGGTGGCCGGTGTTCACATCCGCGACAGCGGCGCAATCGCTGACCACATAGCCGTCAAAGTTCCAGGCGCTGCGCAAGTGATCGCGCAGAAGCATGGTGTTGGCGCAGGCGGGTGCGCCGTCGATCGCATTGTAGGCGCACATGACAGACTGGGCGTGCGCCTCCGTCACTGCAGCGCGGAAGGCTGGCAGGTAGGTGTCCTCAAGGTCGTGCGGCGAGACATCGACATTGAAGCCGTGGCGGAGGGGTTCGGGGCCGCTGTGCACCGCATAGTGCTTCGGAGTGGAGACCACCCTGAAATATTTCGGGTCATCCCCCTGCATGCCGGTGACGAAGGCCACGGCCATGCGGCCCGTGAGAAAGGGATCTTCGCCGTAGGTCTCCTGGCCGCGCCCCCAGCGGGGATCGCGAAAAATGTTGATGTTGGGCGCCCAAAAGGTAAGACCGAAGAACATCTCGTGCTGGTCATTACGCATGGCTTCGTTGTACTTGGCGCGCGCCTCGATCGAGACGGTCTCGCCCATGGTATGTACAAGGTCAGTATCCCAAGTGGCGGCCATTCCGATCACCTGCGGAAAATTTGTCGCGTAGCCAGCAAAGGCGACACCGTGCAGACCCTCATTCCACCAGTCGTACTTCGGAACGCCAAGTCGCGGGATTGCGGGCGCATGGTCCCGCATCTGCGACACCTTCTCTTCTAGCGTCATGCGGGCGATGAGATCGTCGACGCGCTGGTCCAAGGGCAGCGCCGGGTTCATATACGGCAAAGCGTGCGCGGTGGCTGGCTGCTGGGCATGTACTGGGAACGGTACGGCCGCGAAGGCGACAAAGAGGCCGAAAAAGCTGCAGAGTGCACGGGCGTAGAGATTTGACATGCAGATAGCCAGCTCCTGTTAATGAGTTTTGAAGAGGACGTGCCATTATATGCAGCAGAGGTTAGATTTCATATCCTGAAACATCCCGCGAATCGAGCCAGCGGCTCGGTTCAAACGCCTGGTTCTTGCCAAGAGTCTTAACTCCTGGATCGTCGGCTTAACCGGCCAATCTCTGCCATTCTCAGGGTGTGCGAAGTTTGCCCTGCTTCCGGCTGATATCCTGGCAGTTCACCGCCGGGTAGAGACCAGAGTGAGTCACGATTCTCTTTATCCCATTTTCCGCCCGTGCCAGCAGAAGCCCGAAAGTGACTGGGCTAGACTGCGACCAGGTCACCCTGGGGAAATGCTCGATTAGTGAACGCGAGTCGATCATCGGTCTACGAACGCCGCCGTGCAATGCAGGCACACGAAGAACCTCACGACGAGCTCCTCCTCCTGAACAGAAAAATCCAACTGGAAGAGAATATAGCTTCTCACCCGCAGACTCTTACAGGTGTGACTCAGAGAATTAGCCGGTATTTTCGGCAAACGGGAAACTATGCGGTTGTTGTCGTAAGATCGCGTTCACGCTACACAACCCTGTCCTTTAAGCCTGTGAATGCTGGGCGACCCACGACGCGGGAGTACGGTCCGGGAGGCGCTGGATCGTAAGATCGTCGAGCCCGGGAAGGACCGCGGCCAAATAGTCGCGCACTGGGAGTTTCAACCTGCGGCAGCTTTCCACGACCGACAGAATCGCCGCAATCTTGGGTCCCGCCTGTGGACTGCCAATGTGTATCCAGTTCTTCCGTCCAAGAGCAATCGGACGCATTGAATTCTCCGCCAGGTTGGTACTTAGCTCCAGTTCGGGATATTCCAGGAATCGCGTAAGTTTCCTCCAAAGTGTGAGCGCGTAGTGACAGGCCTTGCCGAGTGCACTGGAGGGCAATGCAACGGACTGTGCTGCCTCGATCTTGCTACGGATATCATTCAAAAGAGACTTGGCTCTTTCCTGACGCAGAGCATGACGCCCAGTGAGACCAATTACTCTGCGGCGAGCTTCCGTGTCGAGGGCGAACAGTTCGTCCATCCGTGCCACAATCGGAGTTGCAACAGAATCGCGGGGATTTAGCTGCACCGCCTCGAAAAACCGTCTTCTAGCATGAGCCCAACAAGCGGCATGTACCATTCTTGTGCCGCCGATCTGATCGTAGGCTGTATAGCCGTCAGTTTGGAGAATGCCTTCGAACTGTCCCAGAAACTGCTTCGGTCCATCGCGTCCACGGCCTAAACGGAAGTCGAATACCACGCTGCCCGCGGGTCGGCCGTACTGCCACAAATAGGCTTGATGATTCTTCCCTCGGCCTTCGTGCATCTGCACATCAACCGGGGTTTCATCCGCCTGAATGTAAGTTCCGTTGATTAACTCTCGCCTCATCGCGGCGACCATAGGCATCAGCAACTCGCCGACTTTGAGGATCCAGCCGTCCAGCGTCGCCCGGCTGATTTCCAGGCCGATGTCTCTTTGCAGAATCATGCTCTGCCGATGCAGGGGCGTGTGATTACAATACTTCCCGATCACAGTGTCGATAACCATGCGGTCACTCGCCAGGCATTTCTCAATGATCCGTAGGGGGAGCGGTGCTGATACCACTCCGAGCTCTTCGCACGACCGGCAAGCCCGTTTTTCTCGTTTCGTGACCAGCACGAAGTACTTCGCTGGCTCTACATCCAACTGGGAACTCTCCTCGTAGCCGATCACCACCGTTTCTCTGCCGCAGCGTTTGCACACGCGCTGATCCGGCGTGCAAGGCAGCACCCGCTCGACGCGAGGAAGATTCGCAGACAATTCTTGGCGACCCGGATGCTTGTCGGACCTTTTCTTCGAGCACCGCACCGGCACGCGCTTGCTCTCCGAATGCCCCATCACTTCACTGATGACGGGCTCAAGTTCGAACAACTCCATTTGCGCATAGAAGAGCTTTTCGCCACTTGGGCCATACTTCTCAATGCGCATTAGCCGCAAACGCTCTTCCAGCACACGAATCCTCAGCTCCGCGTACTGCAGCCGGCTCTTCAGTTGTGCGATGAGTTCAAGATCGGCTGGCGCTGAAGGAATGGGCGCTACACTCACAATGGGCTACTGATTTAACAGAGTCGATCTCGGCGTACAAGTGGTTTATGTGGCAACATCTGCTTCGGAGGGAGCGTTCCGGTACCACCGCTTGTGCTTGGTTTTGGTCAGATCGATCCCACCCAACAACAGAGAAAGCTCTTCGTGACTCAGGACGACCTTGCCCTGCGCATCGCCGGATTCCGGCCAGGTGAAACGCCCTTTCTCCAACCTCTTGGCACAGACCCAGAGTCCGCTCCCATCCCAGACAAGGACCTTCAACCGATTGCGCTGGCGGTTGCAGAACAAGAACAGGTTCCCGCTCAGAGGCTCACACGACAAACGATCGCGGACCAGACCGTACAACCCCTCGAACCCCTTGCGCATGTCGGTGACTCCGGCAGCCAGATAGATCCGTGTGGCTGGACCCAGTCCAAACACGGCTTACGCCCGCTCCAGGATACCCACCAGGCGCTCGAACGTAGTCGAATCAAAATCGGGATGTACTTCGATCCGGCGCCCGCCCGGCAGCACTAGGGCCAGCCCGCAATTCGGTTGGTGCTGCGTCTGCGATTTCTTGGTTTTTGCCAACTGTACTGGCACCAATTGGCTGGCCGAAGAAGCTGCTCTGCTCTCTTTCTTCCAACGTCGCTCCTTCAGGTGCCGGTTGAGCGTGCCGAAGCTCAAACGCCGACTGCGGCAAAACTCGCTCCGCCGCATACCGCTGCTCACAAACTCAGCCACCAACCGCTGAACTTCGGCTCGTGTACGTCGCTTGGGCGCTGACAACTCTGTTTTTGCAGTCATCCGGATACTTCAACACAGACCCCGCCATTCGAACAGGTGCGTTGGTCAGACGCTTACCGTCGAGGGTCCTACTGGCTCGTGGCAAACGGTCTCGATCAACTGACCGGGTTGGATACTGCTTCGGACCCTATCGTGGTCGCACGCGAATCAAACCGCCGGCGCGGGGCGGATTAATTCTTGGTTACGGCGGCACGGATGAGTCGCAGATTCATGATGGGATGCGCAAACTCAGTGTGAGTTTTACTCGTGAACAGCGGGCAAATCACGCATGAGAACCGCCCGAATGTCTGAGGCGAGCATCAATCTAGATGACAGCGGAAGGACTGACGCCAGTCGCGGCAAAAACGTCGGCGGCTTCATCTTTGGCAATTTCTATAAAGGTCTTAACCACGACGGGGTCGAACTGCGTGCCGCCACTCTCCAACAGACGTCGGACGGCTTCGTCATGCGAGAGACCGTGGCGATAGCAGCGATTGGAAATCATCGCGTCATACGCATCGATCACCGACACGATGCGCGATCCAATCGGTATCTCTTCTCCCTTCAACCCGGCCGGATAACCTGCTCCGTCAAAACTCTCGTGATGATGAAGAGCATAGAGGCTGGCCTTTTCGAGCCCCGGAAGAAGGCGCAGGATGGACCAACTATATTCGGGATGTTTGTTCATCAGGGCACGTTCGGTCTCGGTCAGCTTGCCCTCTTTTTTAAGGATCGAATCGGGGATCCCGATCTTTCCAATGTCGTGCAGCAAGGCGGCGACTTCCATCTGATACAGGTCCGCTTCCGGCACACCCAATTTGCGCGCTACACGGATCGCCCATTCCGCCAGGCGGGTGCTGTGAACTCCGGTGCCCAGGTCGCGCAGATCAAGGAGCTGATTGAATCCGCAGATCACCGACTTCAGCAGGGAATTCTGCTGTTGTTCCAGTTCCTTGATCCGCAGGCCGGTCGTACTGGCCGCCAGACTGCCCGAAATGTGGCTGAGCGAAAGCATGATCGTGCCGGAGTCTGTACCGATCCTAGTGATCGTTATTTCAGCCCCGCACTCTGTCTCCAGGCCTGCATCGCCTGGTACGTATCCAGACGACCGTGTCCCATTTGAAAATCCGAGATGGGCTGGGCATGTGACAGTGCGGCGGCAGCCTCAGTGCCGGCATTATTCCCCTGGAGGATGCTTTTCAGGGAAAGCTTTGTCGGGCCCGAGCTCACCATGAGTGCTGCTGTACCGGATACCAGTGGTGCGCTGAACGAGGTTCCCCATCCCGCCGCCCAGGTGCCGTAGGGGTAGGTGGTCATGATGCCTTCTCCGGGCGCACTCAGCCATACTGGCGGCGCCCCATAGTTCGAGAAAGTGGATCGGATGTCGCTATCTCCGGTCGAAGCCACGTCGATCACATTCTTGAGAGCGCCCGGGTAGACCGTGGCCTGAGCGCCATCGTTGCCGGCAGCCGCGACGCAGACTACACCCATCGAATTGGCATAGTTGACGGCCTTCGTCAGTTCCTGCGAAGAGGTGGCGTAGTTGAAGCTCATGTTAATTACCTTGGCGCCATGGTTGACCGCGTAGTAGATGGCGTTCAAGATGTCAGAGTTATAACCAGTTCCGTCGGCGTGAAAGGACTTCAACGGCATGATCTTCGCCTGTGGGGCCACCAGGTGAACGATGCCGGACACCATTGTTCCGTGGCCGAAAGCCGCGTATTCGGGACCATCCAACACAGCCACGGATGATTGGTCGAGGACCGCAACCGTCGATTGGCTGACCTTCGCAGGCTTACGATGGTCCAGAACCGCGACGGTTGACTGATTCACGTCGGCAGTCTCGGAACCGCCGCTCTTGCCACGAGTAAAGTCGTAACCGGTGACCAGCGAATTTTTGAGAACAGGATGCGTAGTATCGACACCGGTGTCGATCACCGCAACGATGACATTGGCGCCCGCGGTGTTAAAGGCTGCGTGCGTCTTATCCGTAAGGATCAGCTGATTTCCGGGCTGAGTCACATAGCCCCGCCACACGGTGGTGCCATAGTAGGTGACTGGGGTAGTGTCCGTCAGATAGGAAGGAGCAGGCCCCGCGTCGGCGGACTGAGTCTGAACCACCTGGTCGGTCTCGATGGAAATCACTCCCAGGTTAAGGTTCAGCAGGCCGACGATTGCATTGAGGGGTCTGGGCGTCTTGATCAGAAACAGTTGGCCGTCGGGATCGTCCAGCCCGTGGTCCACCGAGCACCCCAGCAGTTTGCAGAGGTTGAGCAGGTTGCTCAGACCAAGCTTGTCTCGCACCACCAGTCGAGTCTGTGGAGCGGTCTGGGCGGTGAGATTCTGGGCTCCGAAACAAAGTAGCAACAGAAGGGCAAAACAGGCGCGCAAAGCCCGCGGCCTGGAGTGCTGCTGTGCACCAATCTGCGATTGATGGTTCTTTCCCACTGTCTCCCCCTCCGACTCGACTGCTTGCCGAGTCTAGGACAAAGTTAGAATTCGTTAAACTTACAGCCGTAATCGAAACGGAGTTACCGTTAGGCGATATGGCCTACGCTAAGTCCTGTCGATTGGGGGACTTGTGAATACCATAGAGGGGGAGAACGATTTCGTCGGCTTCCTGATGACCTATCAAGAGGCAGAGATTTGCGCTGGCCTGGAATTCAAGCTGAAATTCACCGAACTGATTGGTTACGGTTTCTGCCAGCCGAGAGTTTTCCGCGTGTACCCGGACCGGCACTTTCTCGGCCGCACGGTTGCTGCCTCTGCGGTTCAAAACCTGCCCAACCAGACAGGCGGAGTCTGAGTCCCGACGCGGTTCGAGGCGAAGGTCGATATAGTAATCGTCCGTCTCATAGAGGAACTGTCGTGCCGAGACTACACCGCGTACTCCGGCCGTGACTGGCTGCAAATTCGAGTCGAACAGGAGGTGAAGGCCGTGTTTAGCCGCGGAAAGCGTAGCTGCAAACTGGCTCTTGCTGACTCGAACCACGTCGCCAGGCGGAGTGTAAACACTTTCCGATCTAGCCATGGACAGAACCGTGCTCCACACCTGCAACGCAGTCTCACACTTGCTACAACCGTCGCTGATGTGATGGTGCATGTCGGCCCGAGTTGAGGGTTCAACAAGGTCGCGCACCAGATCTGCCCAGGCTTGATCACTGAAATGCTTCAACTTCTGCCTCCGCCGGGAAATAGACCAGCATTTTCTGCCGGTTGGTCCCTGCCTGCTTTTCTTGGACTCTGGGAATAAGGGAACCCGGAGTCCCAAAAAATATAGGGCCGTAAGAAAATATCTCTGGGGGTCAGGCACTGCCGATCAGAATGAATGGAGCCCATTGAAAAGGATGGGGATAGCTGGATCGCATGGCCAACATGGCGCCCCGTAACGCGGCCGCCTTGTCTTGCCCCCCTTGCAGGAGGCGATAAAAAACCACCATGAATTCCGCGGTGCTCTTATCGTGCACATCCCACAAACTGAGTACCAGGGACTGCGCCCCGGCATGCAACAGGCCACGCGCCAGGCCTATAAGCTCGTCTCCGGCAGTGACGACGTTCAGTCCGGTGGAACACCCACTCAGGGTAATCAATTGAACCGGTAGTCGCAATTGATTGAGGTCAAACAAGCTTAAGTATGAGTTCCCCATTCGGATTCCGGAAAACATGGGATTGTCCTGGCGGAAATGGCCGTGGGTGGCGATATGAATCATCCGGCTCTGCTGCCCTCGACGCCGCAGGACCTGCTCGCTTGCCTCGGTGCCCACAAACAATTCTGCGTCCTGGAGAACGCTGGCAAGGATCTGAACCTCATCGAGGATAGCGGGCGCCTGCGGATCCGGAATGCCAAATATCAAAGCCGCCCCGGAAGAATTTGCGGTTCGGTTTCGACTCAGGGCGAATATGCTGGCGCTGGGCGCATAGGACACGGTGTGGCGGTCAATCAAGTATTCAGTGCCGTCGTACAGAGCGTGGAACGGAACATAGTGCAGCAGGCCGTGCGGAACAAAAACCAAATGGCGGGCTTTCAGGTGCGAGGCCACGGGGGCGATCAGCTCCTGATAGAGCTCTGCCAAGTGGGCACGGGTCGACTGTGCCATCGAGTCCTTGAAGGTTTCCAGATATTGCGGGTTGAGGCGAAACTTGGAAAGCTGGAACTGCAACAGGCGTAAAAAACCCGCCACTCTCGATTCCAGCGTGATGGGTACGATATCAAGTGTGTCGTGACTCAGCAGACAAACCAGGATGCGGTCCTGCACCCGAAAGTATTCGATCAATAAGGTGTCGGGAGGCAGGGCGGACCGCAGGTCTGGAATGGGAAGGTTCGTGGGCGTTTGCAATCCAGCCTGCTCGGCGTCGGCTGGGGTGGCCTCCTGCAACATGTGCAGCAGTTCTTTCTCGCGGGTCCCGGCCTGCACCTGAAGCGATGTGATGCGTTCCGGCGACTGCTGTTCGGGCTGAAGTTGCTCCCGCTCGATCAGGTTGTAGTACCAGTTCAGCTCCTCCCGCAGATCCCGGATCGACCGCACCAGATCGCTCTGACCGGGTTGGTCGTCGGCAATGGTGGGCGCCGGCCGGAGAAACAAATCCATCAGGCTGCGCGATTTTGCCTGCTCGATGTAGGTGAAGGCCTCTTCGATGGACGCCGTGCCGCCACGGGCCAAACAGATTTCAACCAGGTGTTCGTACACTTCCAGCCGGTTCTTTATGAATGCGATTTTGAGTTCTTCGCCGCGCAGGTTGCTGCGCAGGGTTTCCAGGAGGTGCCGCGCACTCTGATAGGACGAATATGCCCGGTCAGCCCGGCCGCCGGCGGAATGAATATTTCCCATTAGCAGGTGGGCCTGATAGGCGAGAACCGGCGCCTCGAGGCCGGTGAGTCCTTCGACTGCCTGTTGGCCATGATGGCGAGCCTGCTCGACGTTCTCGGTCCGGAGCGCAATCTGAGCCAGCAGGAGTTGAGCGAGAACAAGCTTGTTCTCGAGTTGGAGAGAGCGGAACGATTCCAGCGCTTCGACGGCGAGTCGCCGTGCCTCGAAGTATCGACCCTCGTTGTAGAAGACCAGGGCGCGGTACAGGTCGATCAGGGATGGCCAAGCCCGATTCTTCTCCCGAACAAAAATCTCCCGGGCGTCCGAAAATAACTTAAGGCCTTTAAAGGCGTGTCCCTGCTGACTCGCCGCAATCGCGGAAAATGCGAGACACTTGGCGCTCTCATATCCCATGTCTAACTTCTGAAAGCCTTCATATCCTTGCTGGGCAAGTTCGGCCGCGTCTGCGCTGAGATTCAGTTCGAGATAGAGTTCCGCAAGGTCAAGGTTGCACAATGCCAGGTGGTACGCGTCGCCTACTTTCTTGCAGGCCACGCGCGCCGCGCGGAGCATTTCGATGGCTTTGCCGTACTCCCCTCGCTGATAGTGAAGGTAGGCGATGTTGTAATCGGCCTGGGACACCAGCAAGGGCATGCCATGTTCTTCACAGAACTGGCGTGCCTGGCGATAAGCCCGAAGCGCTTCGGAGAATTTGTGCAGGCTGATGTAGCAGGTGGCCAGGTTGCTCAAGACCGCGGCGATGCCCTCGGCGTCCTTTTCGTCCAGCAAGGCGCGGTAGGCGCGTTCGTAGCAATCCCGAGCGTCGCTGAAGCGGTCCTGCCGATAGTAGATATTTCCGATGTTGATATCAAGGCGGGCAAGACGCCAGGTGTTTCCCTCCGCGGCGAAGATTTGCCGGGCACGTTCGGCAGCGGCGAAGGCGCGATTGTATTCACCCAACAGAAGCATAGGCTGGATTGATCCGCTAAGGGTGCGGGCCACTTCATGGCTCTGCCCGATCGAGTCGAACCAGGCAACCGCCTGTTGGTGGAGGTCAACCGCCGCCGCGTGCTCGCCCTGGACGTAAAGGACGTTTGCCTTCGCCCGGAGGGCGCGTGCCAGGGATTCCTTGTTGTCGAGATCGGCTGCGATAGCCAGCGCAGCCTCAGCCAGGTTCAGGGCTTGCCCTACATGGAGTCGGATCCTTTCACGTGCCTGATCCGCAAGATCGGCTACGACCTCGGGCTTAAAGAGCTCTGGATTGCAAGAGAGAAACTCGCGGCGGGCCGCCTCCTCCGTCAACTGGGAAAGTTGGGCGAACAATTCTTCCTGACGAGTCTTTTCCTTCGCGGATGTGAGCTCGGTCACCGGAAGCCCTCTTTTTCCAGTCGCTGCCGAAGCATCTTCAGGCACCGTCCCCGAATAAATCCGATCGAGCCGGTTGCGAGCTTCAATTGCCTGGCCACTTCCTGATAAGGCCGGGGTGGATCGTCAAAAAAGAGCAAGCCGATCAACCGGTTGCAGCGGCTGGGAAGTGCGGCAATTGCGTCCCGCAACATTTGCTCGCGCTGCAACTGGTAGAGCATTTCTTCGGGTGGTTCGTCCGTTGCCGCGGCGGGCCGATCCTCAATCTCTATCGGGTGGTCGAGCAAGTCCATCCTCTGTTTCTTGGCCCGCAGACATTTGTGATAGCTCGTCTGTATGAGCCATTTGGGAAGAGCGCGCGGCTCACGCAGCTTGGGCAAATCGGAGAGCAAATCGAGACAGACGGCCTGAAAAATGTCCGCCGCATCGTCGCGAGACAAGCCGAACTTGATGGGAACGGAGAAAATCAGATTTTTGTATTTTTCAATCAAGGCTGACCAGGCTGCCTGGTTGCCGGCGCAGCATTCGCGAACCAAGCGCTCGCTCGGCCAGGAAATCTGGCCCGGCAGGCTTTCCTGTTTCACGGTTTTGCACCGCCCGGGGCCCCGCTTGCCGGCTGCAAATAGAGCTGTTCAACATTCCATAAGGTGTTGGGCTCTAAAATGGCGGGCTTGAAGTTCCCCACGATCTTTTTGGCGCCCACCAGGATGTCAGGCGTGGCGAGAAAGATGTAAGGCAGATTGGCGCTGATGATTTCCTGAACCTGGTCGAACAGATGTTTTCGCCGGCCGTAATTCAGCTCGACCATCTGCTTCTGCATAAGGTGGTCGACTTGCGCTTCCCAATCGGTGGCGGGCTTGGTTTCTCCAAGATGCCACAGGTGGGTGCTCCCGTTCGACAACCACACGTTCATCTCAGGATTCGGGTCGGCGTCGCCACCGCCCAATCCCATGACCGCGGCCTCGTAATCAAAGGTCTGAAATACGCGATCGAGCAGGGCTCGAAATTCCAGCGGGGCCACGTGGACATCCATGCCCAATTGGCCCAGGTCGTCCTGAATCAGGGTCGCGATTTTCGTTCTCTGGTTGTTGGAGGAGCTGGCGATGATGGAGAACTCTACTGGGCGATTCTGAATGTCAAGCAAGCGGCCATCGCTGCGCCAGGAGAATCCGGCGGACCTGAGCAAATCCCGCGCGTGCTCCACTGACCGCGCCGGATGGGGCAGGGACTGATCCACCCACAGCTTGTTGGAGGGGCTGACATTTCCCCAGAGCGGCATACCACGGCCGGCATAGACCAGTTTGACGATGGATTCCCGGTCGATTGCGGCGGAAACGGCCTGGCGGAACTTCAGATTCGAAAACCACGAGAGTTGAGGTGCGAGTTTGTTGGCGGCCGGCGCTTTTACATCATTCAGATTGAAGAGAAGAAAGTTGTATTCCAGGCTGGGGCCAAGGTCGAACAACTCATAGCCGCGATTTTGTGCATCGCGAGAGAGAAGGGCGTAATTCTCGGCGTTGATCCGGCTCATGATGTCGGTGTCGCCGGCCTGAAAACGGATGACCTGGGCATCTTCGTTTCCAGCAAACAAGAAAACTATCTGGTCGAGATAAGGAAGCCGGTTTTTTTTCTGGTCGATTTTCCAAAAGTAGGGATTGCGCTCCAGCACGATACGCTGACCGGGCACATACTGCTTCAGGCGGAACGGGCCCAGACCGGCCATTTCCGCGGGCAAAGTGCCGAGGTTCCAAACCTGAGTGAACCGGTCTTCGTGGTAGGCCTTCTCGAGAAGATGACGCGGCATAATGGCCAGACTGTCGAAAATGCGTTCCGCGGCGGCATAGGGCTGGGTCAGAGTGAATCGCACGGTGTAGGCATCAATCTTCTGCACCGCGATCGGTTTTCCGCCCACGATCAGGAGGTCCCGCTGCGGAGAATGAATCTTTTCGTCCAGATAAACCTGGAAGGAGAAGACCACGTCGTCGGCATCGAAGGGCTGACCGTCGGAAAACATTAAGCCATGCCGCAGGTTCAGGGTGAAGACACGGCCGTCGTGCGATGCGCTCCACGACTTGGCCAGCGAGGATTCCGTCTTTTGCGAGTCACGATTGATGTGAATCAGGTCTGCCATCATCCGGCCGATCACCTCGCGGGAGCGAGCGTCAGCAGCGGTGACGGGATTAAGTGTCTTGGGCTCGGCGGCCTGAGCGACAACCAGAGTGCCGCCGTAACAACCAACTTGATTGTCGGTGATCTGTAATTCTTCGCCTGATTGCGCTGGTTGAGGGGAAGCAGGAGCGAGAGAGGGGGAACCAAGGGCCGACACCAGGACGGCGATCCATGCCAAACGGCGCATAAGGGTCAACGGCCTGTTTTTTAGACCGTAGTCGATTGTAACTTCTGGAGCAAAGCGTTCGCTACGGCCAGGTAACCAAGAGAGAAAACCACCAGGGCCAATGCGGGCAAGAACATCCACCAATAAGACACCAGGACGTTGTACTGTTGCAGGCTTGCCAGGAGGTTGCCCCAACTGGGCAGCGGTTCACTCAGGCCGAGGCCGAGAAACGACAGCGTAACTTCCGCGATGACATATTGAGGAACCAGCACGGCCGCTTGGGTCAGCAATATTCCATAGGTGTGAGGCAATACATGCCGGCGGAGGATGTAGGTGTTGGAGGCGCCGAAGCCTCGACTGGCTGCGACGTACTTACGGGTCTTTGCGCTGAGCACAACGCCTCGCACCAGACGCGCCGGACGCGCCCATCCAACCGATCCGATCACGGCCACGATGAGAAAGAAGGTTTGCGTCGAATTGAGGTGCAGCGGCAGAAATGCCCTTACTGCCAGCAGCAGGTAGAGCCAGGGCAGAACCAGAAAAAGTTCCGCCGTACGCATCAGGGATTCGTCGACCCAGCGCCCGTAGAAACCTGAAATGGTGCCCAGCAGTAAAGCCAGAGAAAGAGAAATCACGGTGGCCAGTAAACCCGCTGCCAACGAGATGCGGCCCCCGTACAGGATCCGTGAAAATTGATCCCGCCCATAGTTGTCGCTGCCTGCGAGGAAGAACCGCGCCGGCGCTTCCACGCCGAACAGGTGAGTGTGCGCGGAAAGGAGGCCGGCGATCTTATACTCAGGTCCCTTCACCAGGAAGTGGACTGGATATTCGCGGTCGCGGGATTCTTCGTATTCGTAAGAGCTCTGCGGCTTCGAGATCCATCGATAAATAAAAGGACGCAAATGGAAGTGTCCTCGCGTGTCCACAAAGTGGGCACGAACGGGTGGTGCGTAGGGAAGGTCTCGGTTCTGACTGACCGGATCGTAGGGTGCAATAAAGCCGGCGAACAGTATGGCTGTGTGCAGGAGCACAAGAAACGTTGTGGCAGCCCAGATTTTTCTTCTCTCTGTCATTGCATTCTGACGCGCGGATCCGTCGCCACGAGCATCACATCCGCCAGGAAATTCCCCAGGATCATGAAAACGGTCGATGACATTACTACCCCGACCACGACATACAAGTCTCTGGACATCGTGGCCTCCAGAAGAAGGGGTCCAAGCCCCGGCCAGCCGGTGACTACTTCGACCAGCAGCGACCCACTGAGGAGGCCGCCGATAGAGAACCCGAATAATGAGATAAGAGGATTGGCCGCAGCCGGCAGTGCGTAGCGGAACATAAGCCGCAGGTTTGAAATTCCATGCCCGCGTGCGGCATCGATAAAGGGAGCTTTCATAACCTCGGCGAGGCTGGCGCGTACGTGCCGAAGCAAGACAGGAAGACCCGCCAAAACCAACGTGACCACTGGAATGATCAAGTGGGTCAGCAAATCGCCGAGCTTTGACCAGCGACAAAGTTGATCAGAACCCACTGCTGCCATTCCTCCCACTGGCAGCGCATGCGTGCGAACCGCCAGACACAGAAATCCCAGCGCCAGCACCAGTTCCGGTATCGACAGAAGAAACGAGGTACCGACCGTGGCCACCCTGTCGTTCCACCCGCCGGGGTGGCCACCGATCCACATTCCCAGGGGCACGGCAATCAGCCAGACTAGTAAGGTAGCGACTCCAGTAAGCAACAGCGTATTACGCGCTCGCACCAGAAGAAGACTGCTGACCGGAGAGTTGTAAGCAAACGAGTAGCCCCAATCGCCTCGGAACACGGACTCTGCCCAGCGTATATATCGAACGGGAGTGGGCTGATCCAGTCCGTAGTGAGCGCGGAGAGCGGCAACCGTTTCTGGCGAAATCTGCGGGTTCAATTTCATTTCATCGAAAAAGCTGCCCGGAGCCATATCGGTGAACAGAAAGCAGAGGACTGAAGCTCCAATCAGAAGTAGGACGCCGTGAATCAGCCGCCGCCGGAGATATTTCATGTCCGCACTTCCGATTGTGAAGCCTGAAAAGCCGCTTCCAGGGTTCGGGCGGCGCCCAGCAACTCTCGGGTGTGGGTGTGCTGCGGGCTGCCAAACACCTGTTGCGTGGTGCCGTGCTCAACGATCGTGCCCTGATGCATGACAGCGATAAAATCCGCCACCTGTCCGACCAGGCTGAGGTCGTGAGTGATCAACAGATAAGTCAGCGAGTGAGTGACCCGGATATCGGCAAGCAAGTTTAATATCTGGGCCTGGGTCACCAGATCGAGACCGGACAGGGACTCGTCCAATATCAGCAGCGTAGGCCGCAGGGCCAAGGCCCTGGCGATGGCCAGCCGTTGCCGTTGGCCGCCACTGAAGTCGAGCGGTGATCGTTCGGCCCAATCGGCCGAGAGCCCCACTTCTTCCATCAGCTCGCAAGCGCGCTGGCGCAGCCTTCGGCCGGATTCGCGGCGCTGGACTTCGAGCGGCTCGGCGACAATCTGTGCGGCTGAGAAAGAGGGGTTTAGGGCTCCCGCAGAATCCTGAAAGACCATCTGAATTTTGGGACGCACTCTGCCCAGTTCACGATCATCGAAACGCGATATTTCCTCTCCTTCGAACCAGATTTCTCCCGCATCGGGTTTTTCCAGCAGGGCGAGGCAGCTGGCAAGGGTTGATTTTCCCGAGCCGGATGCGCCTACCAGCGCAGTTAAGCATTTGGGCTGGAGTTCAAGATCAAGATTTCTGAGGGCATCGACAACAAACCTGCGGCGCGAGAAGGCGTGGCACTGCACGAAGCGCTTGTACAACCCGGTTACACGGACGGGGGCAGGCGTGGCCGCGCGTTGTGTGGCGAGATCAGCCATGATTGAAACAACTCACGCGATGACCAGCTTCCGGGGTGAGTTCCTCGGGGTTCCCGGTTCGGCAAATTTCCGTTCTTCGTGGGCATCGCGGTTCGAACGCACACCCAGGGTTCAGGCATGTCATGTCGGGCGGGCTGCCGGGAAACGCCGGCAGGCGACCCGCGGTGAAGTACTCGCCGCGTGCAGGTCGTGGCACAAGATCGAGCAATCCTCTGGTATAGGGATGGAGCGGCCGGCCAAACACTCTCGAACTGCCACCGATTTCAACCACGCGTCCGGCATACATGACGGCTATGCGATCTGCAAATCCGGCAAGCAAGGCCGGATTATGCGTGATAAACAACATGGCAGTGCCAAAGGCGTGATTGATCTTGCGTAGTACGTCCAGAACCTCGGCCTGTATTGTTACGTCGAGAGATCTGGTTGGCTCGTCAGCAATAATCAGATCCGGCTGGCAGGCCAACGCCTGGGCAATGGCAACGCGCTGCAGTTGTCCGCCGCTCAGCTGGTGTGGGTAAGCGGCGTAAATCCGCTCGACATCGGCCAAGCCGACCTCGCGTAAGATCGACTCAATTTCCAGTTTCCGCGCTTCGCGAGTGATTTTAGGGTGCGCGAGAATCACTTCAGCAATCTGATCGCCGACACGCATGACGGGGCTCAGTGCAAGCCCAGGCTCCTGGTGAATCAAAGCGATCCGTGCGCCCCGAATTTCGCGCAATTGCTTCTCCGGCAAGGCCAGCAAATCTTGGTCCTGAAACCAGATCGAGCCGTCGAGCCGGGCATTGGCCGGGAGCAATTGCAGGATGGATCGTGCGAGAGTGCTTTTGCCGCAACCCGATTCGCCGAGAATGCCGACCACTTCGCCGGCTGCAATGGCAAGATCGAGTTGCTGCAAAGCCTTAAAAGGCGAGTCGTTGAGCGAAGCATAGCTCACACTTAGCTCGCTGACACGCAGCAGCGCGTCGACGTCATCGGAAGATGACGCGTCAAATTGGCTCGACTTCAACCCAACCCCCTGCAGATTGCGGTATCAAAAGATTGTCAGGGATGGGCCTACGGATGGCTAAGTAACGGAGGTAACTTCATGCGTCCCTTCCGTTCTTCGTCCGGGCTGACAACACAGGGCCTGCAAGCCCGGCTACCAACGCGGAAGCAGAATATGTGAGGATGACCGACTGCTTCATTTATCTCGATCTTCGAGCTGTAGGGTCAGAAAACATGATCCGCCGGCGCGCGTAGGAGTTGTACGAACAGCGCGGCGGAGAAGAGGGGGCACGCACTCGAGCATTGGCTGCAAGCGGAGGCCGAAGTGGTTAAGGGGAAGGCCATGGCTTCCTCGTAAAGTGGCCGCGCCCGACCTATTGATGTTTCGAGGGGCAATTTCCCGCCCACAGAATCAAGCCGGGCAGAAACTGACTACGAGCCGACGGATGTCTCGGCAGCACTCGTATAGCGTAGCCGTACAGTCCACTTCGAATCTTGGGTTGAATGGCGGACTGAAGCTCATAAGAGCCGGGTGAGTTGGGCTCGCATGCTTGCATTGGGCTTGTAGCAAAATCGGTAAATTCACCGTCCGCGTTGACCCGGCCCATCACGCTTTCCACCACAACATCTTCGGGCGTCAGAGAATCGAGAAATACACGGGCGGATACGGACACACGCTCTCCCAGGTCAATTTCAGAGACGTTATCTTCGACCGAATCCACGCGCAGGCGCGGCTACGCTTTTTCCGCCCGGTTCAACCAGGCGGTCAGGAGTCTGGCTTTGCGTGCGGAATCAGCGCACAGATCGAGATAGCGCTGGTGAGCAAGCAGATAGTATTCGTTGGTGTATTGCTTGACCATGCGATGCATGTTGAACTCGGGGCATAGGGCGGCGATGGAGGACTTCATGCGGGAAATCCAATTGCGGGGCTGGCCGTCGGCGCGTCGTTCATAGAAAGCCGGCACGATTTCGCGTTCCAGAAGGTCATATAAGGCTTCGGCTTCCATATCGTCCTGCCGTGACGCATCGCTGTAGAGCTGACGGCCGCCAATCGCCCAGCCGACCTCGGCGCTTTGGCGGACACCCAGATCCCATGCCTCATCCCACCATCCGTCGAGGGTGCTGAGATTGAGCACGCCGTTGGCCTGGGCTTTCATTCCGCTGGTGCCGCTGGCCTCAAAAGGCCGCAGGGGTGTGTTCAACCAGACGTCGCAGCCCTGAAGCATGTATCGGGCTGTGGCCAGGTCATAATTTTCCAGAAAAACCAGCTTCCTGCGGAACTCGGGGCGCTTGGCCAGGTCAATGATCGCCTGGATCAGATCCTTGCCGCGGTCATCGTGGGGATGGGCTTTGCCGGCGTAGATGATCTGGACCGGACGTGCCGAGTCGTTCAGGATGCGGGCCAGGCGCTCGGGATAGCGAATGATGAGATTGGCGCGCTTGTAGGAGGCAAAGCGGCGCGCAAAACCAATGGTGAGAGCATCCGGACTTAGCACTTCTTCCGCCTCATCAATGGCGGCATGAGGAGCGCCCCGGGCCAGGAGTTGGGTGTGCAAGCGTTGCCGGGTGTAAGCGACAAGCCGCTCTCTGCGCCGCTCGTGGGTCCTCCACAACTCGGAAGCAGGGATGGATTCGGCCCGCTCCCACAGCGCTGTGTCCGCAGGTTCTTCGCGCCACTTGGGCCCGAGATACCGGTCATAGAGCTGATTCATCTCGAACGAAACCCAACTGCGAAAGTGAACGCCGTTGGTCACGTGCCCGATAGGAACCTCGGACTCGGGAACACCCTCCCACAGGCTGCTCCACATGCGCCGTGACACTTCTCCATGCAGCTTGCTGACCCCATTGCTGAAGCAGGCCAGGCGCAGGGCCAGCACAGTCATGCAGAAATCCTCCTTGTCATTGGCCGGGTTCTGCCGCCCCAGGCCCATGAACTCCGAGGAAGAAATCCCGAGGCGCTGAAAATATGACTTGAAGTATCGGTCGATCAGGCCGGGAGGAAAATAGTCATGCCCGGCAGCGACCGGTGTGTGAGTGGTAAAGATGAGGCTCGCGGAGGCAAGCACCTTGGCTTCATGGAACAAGAGCTTTTGGGTCTCCATCAGGCGGACCACCCGTTCCAGGCTGAGAAAGGCGGAGTGCCCCTCATTCATGTGATAAACCGTGGGTTCCAGTCCCAGGGCTTCGAGAGCGCGATAGCCACCGATTCCGAGAAGAATCTCCTGCTTGAGCCGCATCTCAAGATCGCCTCCGTAGAGCTGGTAGGTGATCTTCCGGTCTTCGGCGCCGTTGCCGGGAGTGTTCGTATCCAGCAGAAACAGTTTTAATCGTCCGACATTCACCGCCCAGACCTGGGCAGCTACGGATCCGTGGGGCAGGTCAACTTGCACCTTCACCTCCGGCACCAGCTTGATGGGTAATGTGTGGAAGTCATTGTCTTCGTAGGCTTCCTGCTGCCAGCCAGCGCCGTTGAGGAATTGCCGGAAATATCCTTGCTGGTAAAGCAGTCCCACTCCGACCAGCGGCAAACCCAAGTCGCTGGCTGCCTTGAGGTGATCGCCGGCGAGCACTCCCAATCCGCCAGCAAAGATGGACAAGCACTCGGTAATGCCGAACTCAGCGGAAAAGTACGCAGCCAGCAGTTTGTCGTTGCTGTGCTCCCGCTGGTACCAGCTGCCCTCACCGGAAACGTAAAGATCAAGTGTCTCGGCCACTCCTCGCATGTGGGCCAGGAAAGAATCATCTGCTGCCGCAGCCTCCAGTGCGGCTTGATCCACACTTCCCAGCAGGAGAACGGGGTTATGACCAGAGGTTTCCCAAAGATCGCGGTCGAGCCTTCGAAAAAGCTCGATGGCAGCATGGTCCCAGCTCCAACGCAAGTTGTGTGCAATCCCTAACAAGGGGAATAGCGTGGACGATAGTGAGGGGCGAACCTTGAAGGTACGAATAGGCTTCATGGGGATCTTCCCGGTGGGCTGGCTGCCTTCGGGACAAGCCGCGCACCACGACCCTCAGAATATTGGCAGGTAGTGATCCACAACTTTGTCCTCGGCCACGATCTGCACGTCCGAAGGGACATGCCCGAGTCCGAATCGGTCCTGGAATCTCATCCGGTGACGCCAAATCCACGTGTTTTAAGGCCGGGATGGCTGCGTCGCCCAACCCCGTTCCTGATTCTTGTCCGCAGGTGGCTGGAGTATGATTCGTCGAAGATGAGCAATTTCTATGCTGCTAAATCTGTGAAGACGCTGAACGAAGTATTTTCCTCATTGTCGACTCGCCGCCGCTATGAAGTTTGGTTCGTGCGCCTGGGTCTGGCCGATGGTGGCGGGGCGTGGTGGTTCCGATATCTGCTGATGAATCCGGGGCGAGGGGGTTGTCCTGGACAGACGGCGGGGATGCCGGTGCAACTGTGGGCCACCTGGTTTCCAAAGGATCGAAAACCGCAAAGCTTTATTCAGGGATTCCCCCTGGCAGGCCTGGAACTGAGCGCCAGAGGGCGAGATCCGGTCCATTTCCGAATCGGCAACAACGAGATTCAGCAGAACTCCTGCCGCGGAGCGTTGGAAGTGGGGGGACACTCGATTTCCTGGGACTTGCGATTTCATTCCACATTTCGGGTGACGCTGAGCAGCAAGGGCTGGATTGGCTTCTCGCGGACACCACATTCAGACGCAGTTTTTTCCGGGCAAATCATGCTGGATGGCCGCCGCTTTCAAGGCGATCCTCTGGGGTTTGGAGTGCAAGGGCATAACTGTGGCTATCGGCATCGTGAGTTCTGGCGTTGGGCCCACGCGTATTTTCTCCGGCCTGACGGAGCGCCAAGCACCTTCGAAGTCCTGGTTTACGAAATGCCGTTGGGGCTGGTCTTTCGCAAAGCGGTGCTATGGCATAAGGCAGAACAGCTCGTCTTTCGCAATTTGAAGGAGAGCAGAAGTGACCCGGAGAATTTGTGCTGGGATTTCCGTTGTGTGACGCGCGATGGATTCGAACTGGAAGTTACGCTTGACGGTCGCGGCGCCAGCCGGCATCGCTTGCCTTACGTAAAGACGGACTGCAAGGGCAGCCTGGAAGTGACGAACAACAGCCTGGCGAGAGCGACCCTCTGCCTGAAGTTACGCGGGGAACTGGTGGAGAAATTAGAAACGACTACTGGGGCGGTACTGGAGATGGGCAGTGCGTGAGATCAGCGGGAGGTTTGAGCCTTGGCGAGGCGCTCGGCGACGATGCTGTAGGCTGAGGGGTTAAATGCCATCCCAATATGGGTGCCTGGGACTTCAAAATTGGCCTCAGGATCGCTGGTCATGCAATATCGCCAATTCACGATGCCATCGTGGCGGGTGTAAATCGCGGTCTGGAGCAGGGAGTCCGGAATACTGCGCTTCAACGAATCAACAAAATTGCAGGTGCAACGACCGGTGTAGCAGTCTGGCAGGACTCCGCGGCCATGTTCCTGCAGGATGCGCAGGCGGACGGCTTCGGCAGCATGGAGAACAGTTCGAGTGGTCACGGTGCCCCGAATTGGGGAGGCCAGGGTAATCACTGAGGCAACGTCGCGGGGTCTTTGGCCCGCCACCGAGCGCGCAATCACTCCACCAAGACTATGACCGATCAGGTGAATCTTTCGTCCCGTCTCTGCCCGGGCCTTTTCTATGGTGTCGCTCAGATGACGCTGGATGAGGATGTTGGGACAGTCGGCGTTGATCCCAATGCCGGAAAAATATGGCCGGTAACCAATGCGTCCCAACCAACCATGGAGTTCCATCAAATAGAGATCGGTGCCGAGAAAACCGGGAATGATGACAACCCCGGAATCATCCCCATGGGGGACGCCAAAGCCGTAGTAAGTGGGGGTTGCGTGCAGCAGGAGAATCTCTGCCGCGAAAAGCGCTTCCGTCCACGGTGAGACATCAAGATCGGAAGGGGCGTGAGGAGTGTGTTTGCGGTCCAGATCCTTCGATCGAGCTTTTGCCCTTTTCTGTTTGCGCAATTTCGTCCCAGCTCGGCCCGGCATCCGAGCATATTTGCCGCCGCGTGGATCTAACACTGCGACTCTTGACCGGTTTGAATTATACCTTGATGTCCTGGCTGACCCCATAGCACGTTTGGGCTATGACATGCCCTAGCGCTTCTTTCGGGATCGTTTTTGTCGTGCGGGTTTTTCGAGGCGTGCCTCCAGCTCTGCCACTCGCTTGCGCAAGCCATCGAGTTCGGGCTCGGTCTGGGCTGGCGGCTGTGCTGGTGGCGACTCGCCCAGAAGCTTCTTCATCATGTCCATCGGGGACAGAATAGCGGACTGAACCTCGCCCAAACGGGTGTGCACCGCGTCCTGTACCTTCTGGTAGGCGTCAAAGGCGGATTTCAAGTACCACATGATGAACTCCTGCCGAACCTCATCGGAGGCGATAACGAGCTGGCGCAGCAGTTCGAGGGGCAGTCCAGTGGGCTTGTCTTTGGCATCTTCCATGATGACCTGGGTCAGAGTGACGCGGGTAAGGTCCTGGCCGGTTTTTGCGTCCACGACCTGGACCGGCTTGCCTTCACGAACGAATCCGGCGATATCGTCGAGATTCACGTAACGGCTGGCGGCGGTATCGTACAGCCTGCGGTTGCCATATTTCTTGATGACGATGGTGCCTGGTTTCACACTGCCTCCTATGTTGCAGTGCACAAAGGACAAATACATATTGACACAAACCCAGCAGCTTCGTATAGTTAGTTTGATGCTGCAATGCAGCATAAATATTAAGAAGCAAAGTGGAGGTGTCAAAATGCCGGCAACGGTAAAGTCAGAATCCTCCCGAACTCATCCTCGGGAACCGTCCTTTGTAACTCTTCTTTCCAGCTGGGCCCAACAGGGCGTACAGAGTTTCTTTGCTACGCAACGGATCCTGCTGGATCTCGCCATGCGGCAGAATGCAAGCGTCATGCACTCCGTGCGGCAACAACTGACCGATCCGCAGCACTCGCCCGCGGCCATTCTTGGTGAAGTAGCTGGGGAAGGCGTGACCAATTTCATTGAGGGCCAGAAGGTGCTGCTCGAACTCGGACTAAAACAACATGACATCCTTATGTCCAGCGTGAAGGAACGCATTGGTGACGAGCGCGCGGCCCATGCGATCGATCTTCTGCGACGCAGCGTGGAGACGTTTATCCACATGCAGCAGGAGTTCCTGAAGATCGCGGGAAAGCAGACCCATACCTGGGTAGAGGCTGCCAAGGCCGGGAAGCCGTACCAGACCGAGATCCTGGCGGAGCTGGCCAAAGACGGCATGGAGAACTTTGTCAAAGCCCAGAAGCAATTCATGGACGTCATTGCCGAGGAGACCGCCAAAGTCATCGGCAGCAAGCACAGCAACGGCTTCAAGAAAATCAAGAAGACCGAGTTGGCTACACTGGCGCGACAGGCAACCGAATCGTTTATCGAGGCCCAAAGGAAACTGGTTGATCTGGCCGGCAAGCAAATGAACGCCAACGTGAAAACAGCAGGCAAGGTTCCGGAACTCCTGAAGCCATTTCCCTTCGTGCCGTTCACGGAGCTAACGCGGGAAGGAGTGAGAAGCTACGTCGATGCCCAGAAGGCGTTGATGGATGTAATGGTAAAGCCGGGTGGTGAGCACAAAGCCCGCGGCAAGGCCAAGCATCACGCGAAGGCCAAGAAGCACGCAGCCGCGGCCTGATTGAGGAGCGGAGCGAATCCCAGGACTGTGAGTGAATTTACGGCTTGAGCTCAGCGCGAGCCAGCCGGATCCTGCAGGGCCGAGTTGGTACCGGCCCTGCAGGACGTTCTTGAGTGAACTCACAATTGCAGGCGGAACATGAACTAACTTTCTTCGGTATGCAGCGCCCGGCGTGTAGCCTCGAGAGTGTTGATCAACGACTCCTTCGGGAGTTTTTGAATGATCGGTTCGATAATCCATCCCAGCCCCAAAGGTACGTCTCGCGTCAGTGAAATGGCTCGACACTCAACGTACACTCCACCCTTGTGTTCCTGGAATCTCCAGTAGGAATACAAGCGCCACAGGAACCCATTCCCGGTATCGGCCGGCAGCACGCTTTCCCTGGGCGTCCCGGCATACTCCACTTCCGCAATCCGCCTGGTATACGAACGACAAACCCAGCGAGTTGGATCCAGAGGGCGATAGTGCACCTCATGATCGGTATCGAGGACCACGGTCAGAATCTTCTTCTTGAGAAGTCGTAAGGAGATTCGAAAATCGTTGCCCCGGCGGCTTATAAGCCTGGAGGCGATTACGTCGGGCTTGTAGATATTCTTATGATTGTTGTAGTCCTGAATCAGCGCCAAGGTCTTTTTCAGGTTGGTAGCAGGAATGAATACGGCGCCGATCCAGTCATGGATCAAACCATGGGGCACTTTGACCGGCCCTTGACCGGTCCAGAATTGCGCCACAACTTGTCCTCCGCGGACCCGTTGGGCCCTCTCGGAATTGACATCAGACCACAGAAATGGGGCTTTTCCCTGGAGCGCCTGCTCCATTCCGGTTTCGGCTTCACGAATATATTCATCAAAAGCCTCCACGGTCTGAGGCTTCAACTGCACTGGCTTTGCAGTTTTTGCCATGGCACTCCGTCTAATGCGAATCGTGGCAGCTGAAATGAAGCCATGGAGAGGCGCTCGCTCACCCAGACGCCGCCGGGTTCATGGCCTGTGCTCCGCCCCGTGCGCAGCGGGGATTGGTTGTGGAACTTTATTCGCTGGTTTCCACAGGCGCGGCGACGCCGGAACGACGACCCCCTTCAGGAGAGCAACAGCTTCTCCAAGGCAGGTTTGTTGCAGATGATCAGGGTAGCACCCTTCAATTGCAGCAGTTGCTTCTTCTTGAACTCGGAGAACAGGCGGCTGACCGTCTCGCGCGTGGTTCCGATCATCTCTGCGATTTCTTCATGGGTGAGAGTCAGTTTAATGTGCAAAGGATCAGCCGATTTGGCCGCGTCTGCCGACCACGAGAGCAGCAGCTTGGCCAGTTTCTCCGAGGGTGAACCTGCCAGTCCCAACATGCGGACTTCCTCGAAGGCCGAGTAGTAATTGCGGCTGAGCTGTTCCGCCACGCGCAGCGCAATTTCTCCATTTTCACGCAGGAATTGCAACAAGGCATCGCGGGTAATGAAGTTTGCCTGGCCCGGCTCCATCATTTCGGCTGTGAGCTCATAGGGCCGGTTGGAAATCGTAGCATTAAGTCCGAGAACATCGCCTGCTTCGGCCAGGTTGAGGATGACGGTTTTGCCTTCCCTGGAAGAGGTGTAAAGCTTCGCTTTCCCCGTACAGAGCACAAATACCCCACGCGGCTGCTGGCCCTCGATAAACAACATTGCCGACTTGGGATAGACCGCCGTGGACTTGATTTCATTGAGCTTTTGCAAAGCAGGCAAAGGCAAATTGCAGAAAAGGTGTTCTTCGCGCACCGGACAGGTAGCGCAGTTGTCAATGATATTCAGGCCGTAGGGCGCACGCATCGGGACCCCGCTACTGCAGGGATTGTAACACCCTGTGATTACCGTCACCAACCGTCGTGACCTGACCCACGGCTTTCGGAAGCCTGGTTGGAGACAATTCAAAAAGACAATATCGAGAGGTTAGAAGCCGCGCTCTAACTTCTGCTGATGGAGATCAGCCTGGCGAGGTCGATGACCAGAGCTTTCCAGCTCTGACAGTGAAACGGTGGGCAGCACATTTTCAACCGGGTAGAAAGATGGAGGGACGAAATGGACACGACACATAGATATCGCGCGCTGGCCTGGTGGACTTCCGGGCAAACCGGTCTGGCCAAGGCCGATTCTGCGCCCAATGCGATTCATTTCAGTGCGCCACTGCAATTCGGCGGGCTGGAAGGCCGCTGGACACCCGAGGACCTGTTGCTGGCTGCGCTGGCAAGTTGCTTTACGACTACCTTCCGGGCGATTGCGGGATATTCAAAATTCGAGTACACCGACCTGCAGGTGGAAGTTGAAGGCACGGTCAGCAAGGCTGAATCGGGATACAGCTTCAAGGAAATCATCCTCCGTCCAACGGTAACCATTCAGACTGAAGAGAATCGCGATCGGGCGCTGCATCTCTTGCAGAAAACCAAAACAGCATGCCTGGTTTCAAAGGCCCTGGAGACCGCGCCCTCATTGGAGTCTCATGTGGAGGTTGTTGCACTCTTACCGGTGGGCTGATACGGAGTTGGGAACGAACATGAAAAGCGCATCCATCTCGAAGGCAATGCCTGGAATCCTCCGTCTGCAGCTACTGTATTTGGCAATCGCGGCTGGAGTCTATGCCATCTTCTGGGCTGTCACCGGGCAAGGGCCATCCCTCTCCACTACCTTGATCTACTCTTTCTTCCTGGGAAATTTCACCACGCTGACGATGGAAGATATGTGGATTCCCCGGTTAGCGCGTGAGTCTTCCTGGTACTGGGCGCTCAAGCTGGTGCTCCTGCTGGCGGTTACTTGCGTTGCCGTAACGCTCTCCACCCTGGTGGTTTTTCTGGTTTCTGCGGAGGGGCAGGGAGATTTCAAGTACTTTCTCTCCACCGGGTGGAAGTTCCCAGCGGTAGCCAACATGATTTTTGGTATGGCGGTTTTCATTTACCAGGAGACCAAGCGCCATCTGGAAGAGCGCAATCGCCAATTGGAACGGACGGTTGAGCTGGGAGCTATCGAACGAGAACTGGATGCTGCAGAACTCAAGCAGGCGCGTGAAATTCAAGAGGGACTCTTACCCAAGGAGCTTCCACAACTGACGGAGTTTGAGATAACTGGAGCCTGGGAGCCGGCACAGCTCGTCGGCGGCGACTACTACGACGTGATCCGGCTGGGCAAAGACAAGCTGGCGATCTGCATTGCCGACGTGGTAGGGAAGGGCATCTCAGCGGCACTGTTGATGGCCAATGTGCAGGCCTCGGTGCGGGCGTTTGCCAGTGAAACGGTTAGCCCATCATACGTGTGCAGCCGAATCAATTCCGTGCTCTGCGCGAACCTTGCATCGGGAAAATTTGTGACGCTCTTCTACGGCGTCCTCGATGCGAGCAGCCGAATTCTGCAATACACCAATGCCGGGCACCTGCGCCCGATCCTGATCGGCGGCGACGGAAAACTGAAACACCTGGAAAACGGCGGTGCGCTGTTGGGCGTTTTCCCTGACTGGAAGTACGAGAACTCAACGATCGAACTGGACCCAGGCGATCTTTTCATGGCATTCACGGATGGGATCACCGAAGCGATGGACCGGGACGGCGAAGAGTTCGGGGAGGAACGACTGATTCAGGTCGCGAAAAACACAGGTCAGCAATCCATAGAAGACCTGAAAGCGCAATTGCTCGGAAGCGTACAGGAATTCTGCAATTTTCAGATGCGAGATGACGCCACGTTAATCCTCATAGCAGCTTCTCGTGTCGGCCCGGAGCAGAGGAAGCCCGCGCTGACCCACTTTCAAAATAAAGCGATAGAGCTTACCGGAGTGAGACCGTGATCGACCTCACCAGAGACGAGGCTAGCTGGCTCGATTGGGTGGCGGGACACGGGCGACGGCTGTAAATGGGGATTGCGAAGCCGACGCGGGAGCAGTTGGGGCATGCGTGATTGCAGTCACATCGTGCTGTGCTGCCGGTCATGGCCACCCCGAAGGTTCAAGGCGAGACTACGAGCAGTTCGGCAGGATAGTTAGAACGGGAGGAAGCCCCATGATGATGCTATATCGGCTTGTCCGTCTGATCGAAACCCATGCGCAGGCTCTGGCCGCTTGTCTTCTCGATCGAGTGCAGAACTCACAGGCAACCCCGGACTATCGGAATGTACCAGCGGAAGAGTTGAAAGAGCGGGTATACGAGATCTATCGCAATCTGGGTGATTGGCTCATAAACCGAGATGAATTCGATCTGGAGCAGCGATATTTGAAAATCGGTGCGAGCCGCGCCCAGCAGAACGTGCCGCTCAGCCAGGTGGCGTGGGCAATTATCCTGACCAAAGACAATCTATGGGAATTCCTAAAGAAGGAGTCGGTCCTGGAACGACCCGTCGAAGCACTCGGTGAACTGGAGATGCTGCAACTGCTGAATCGCTTCTTCGATCGGGCGATCTTTTATGCGGCCGTCGGCCACGAGCGGGCGGTTGCCGAAATCGCCGCCGCCGATACCTGCGCGATGGCCGGCACCTAATCAGCACAGAGGCACGGGCGAGGGGCGCGGATCAGGCCAGTTATTTCGGTGTTTTGTTCTCCGGCGGGGAGTTGGTCTTCGCCAATGAACGAACATAGTTAACCAGGTCCCAAAGTCCCTCTGGTTTCATCCGCTTGCCTTCGGGCGGCATATCGCCTTTGCCATTCTTGATTATGTAGAAGAGCTCTCCGTCGGTCCTATCTTTCAAGGTCGCTGGATTGGTGAAGTCGGTGACCTTCAGCTTCATGTCCTCCGCGATATCGCCTTTGCCGTCTCCGTCCTTGCCATGGCACATGGCGCAGTCGTAGCCCCACCATTTCTTGCCTCCAGCGATGGACTCGGGAGTCGACTTAGTCGGGTTGGCCTGTTTCACCGCATCGGCAGGAATGGCATAAGGCGCACCGGGCGCCGTCTTGGGAGGGGTTTGAGCCTGCTGGGCCAGGGCAGCAAGCGCGAGAAAGAGCAGCCCGGAACTAATCAGTAAGGTCTTCAGCACGGCAGCCTCCTACTTCCAGGTTCGGCGGCAAGTTGGTCCGGTACGAAGCGCCGACCAAGCCTGACAAAAGTGGTGATGCCTAGGGTTGCTGCACTCGGAGTCGCCAGTTCGAGTCTAAGCGATATGGATTATACGCCTCGTGTCCAGCACACCCGGTCGGGATCAAATATTGGGTGCGTTGTGCGTGCCCCAAATGATCCATGCATCCCGACGGAGCAGATTGCCAGAACTTGCCCGCAGCCAGCATCGACTGATTGACACACCAGAACAATCAGCGTACGGTGGGAAGTAATGAGGAGTGTTCTCGTACCTCTTTCAGGTTCTCTGCTCTAAGACAGTCCATCTGAAGTACGCCCCCCTTAGCCGACCGTCCACCAGGTAACCAGGAGGTTCCGCATGCTTGCTTGCCGCGAATCCACCCTAGGAAAGCCAAAAGAATAAGGTGGCGAATGTGACGCAGATCTCCGATAGAGCAGGGTTAGAAAACAAGATCAGAGAGCGTGCCTATCAGATCTGCGGTGCCCGTGGTTGTTAGCCTGGCAAGGACCAGCAGGGTTGGCTCCAAGCCGAGCGCGAGATATTGAACCTGCGACCCTAGATCCAGATAAGGAACGACCGCTGTCGGCCTCCAGGGTTCTTTGAGGAAATTGTTCCCGGAGTGGCCTATGACAAGTTGCCGAGAGTGCCAGAATCTCAACCGGGTCTTCGAATTCAAGCTAACTGAATATCTTGCGGCCCGTTCCGCAGTGCTTTATCGAATCAGCACGGAATTTGCAGCCAGGCAACAAGTCGAAATGGAACGCGCCAAGAACGACATGGAAGAGCACCTGTCGATCTGCTCCTTCGCCGGCAAGCTGCGGGCCTAGCCAGGATCGGATGTTTGGACGGCAAGAAGAGTACCCGTCTTAACGTCAATGGAGAGATCACTCTCTTATACTCATGGCCTCACTCCACTGAAGCCGTCGCTCTCCTGCCGTGTGGCACTCTCGCATGGCAACGCCAATGCAAGCGAGAGCCTTGCTTTGCGGGGGATTGCATTCGTCCGAAGGCATTCCGAGCCTTAATACCGGCGCGTGTTTCTCTATTGTGATTACGCTCACAATCAGTGGTGATGCGTACCACGGACGCGACTTACCCCCGGTGGTGTACTTAAACACGTTACTACTGGTTCAGCAAA
The DNA here is from genome assembly GCA_963758435.1 of Terriglobia bacterium. Classification (GTDB taxonomy): domain Bacteria; phylum Acidobacteriota; class Terriglobia; order Terriglobales; family Acidobacteriaceae; genus JAIQFF01. The sequence goes on from CAVWVN010000009.1 coordinate 37,868, forward strand.
CGAGAGTGAGGCGACTGCAATGGAGCTGCGCAACTGGTCGAAGTCCGAGTTCGAATACGGCCGCAGAGTTCTGAGTTCTGCCCTGGAAGGAGCACGTTGTGGAGGAGGAGCATTCTTCAAAGGAAGGTCTCTTACTCCATTTATTAGCGAAGGAGTTCGAGATGCCCTGAAGCCTGCCGCAGTGGGAGCGTGCATCGGCGTGCTCGGGAGTTGCCCAGGGGACCATCGTAACTCTATCGGTAGAACGTTGGCCTTCGGTCTGGTGGGGTGGGCCATTGGATTTGGCGCGGGTGTTGCCTGGAAGACCCGCGGTTTGACTGAGTGCGTCGCAAGCAATGCTTTCAGGAACATTAACAAGCGGCGCGATGAGCATTGGCTGGAGAGACATCCCATCGATTACGCATAGAGACCGACGAACAGAGTAGAGGCGGCGATTCCTGCAAGGGTTGACTAACTGCGAACGAAGGAGGCGGCAATGAGCGCGAGTGAAGCGGTGCAAGAGCGAGTTCAGATACCGGTTGCCGCAGACGGCCTTAGTGAGGAAAGGATTGCCTACCTGGAGCAACTGGTCAGTCAAGCCAGAACCGCTGCTGCTGTTTTTACCCAATTCACGCAGGAAGACGTCGATCGCATCGTGAAGCCAATGGTCCTGGCTGGGCTGGAACAAGCTCATCATCTCGCTTGCATGGCGGTGGAAGAAACCAAACTCGGAGTCATGGAAGACAAAGTCCTCAAGAACATGGTAGCGACCGAGTTTGCCTACGACTACGTCAAGGACAAGCGTACCGTCGGCATCATTCGCGAGATTCCGGAACGCAATCTGGTGGAGATGGCAGAGCCGATCGGGGTCATCTTCTCGCTCACCCCGATTACGAACCCCACTTCCACGGTGCTGTTCAAATGCATCATGGCCATCAAGACCCGGAACGCGGTCATTTTCAGTCCACACCCCAGCGCCTGGCGCTGCTGCTCGGAAGCCGTACGGATCATGTACGAGGCTGCAATCAAGCACGGCGCACCTGAAGGAGTTTTTAGTTGTCTGGAGTCGCACACCCTCCAGGACAACGCCTACCTGATGCGACACAAAGACGTGGGTTTGATTGACGCTACTGGCGGTCCAGGCGCGGTCAAGGCTGCTTACAGCTCTGGAAAGCCGGCGCTTGGCGTGGGAGCCGGGAACACCCCGGTTTACCTGGAGAAAACGGCGGACCTGAACACCGCGGTGGTGGACATCATCGTGTCCAAGACCTTCGATAACGGAACCATTTGTGCCTCCGAGCAAACGGTGGTGATTGACGATGAGATATATGACCCGGTGTTGAAGAAATTTGCCGACCTGGGCACACATATTTGCAACGAGAAGGAGACGGAACTGCTGGGACGGACGGTCATCGATCCCAAGACCGGTTTCATGCAAGGCATGGCGGTCGGGCAGAAGGCCACAGACATTGCTCGTTTTGCGGGCATTTCGGTAAAGCCAAACACCAAGTTGCTGATTGCGCCCATTCAGGGCGTGGGCCGCGAACATCCCCTGTCAGCCGAGACGCTGTTTCCAGTGCTCGCCGTCTATCGGGCGAAATCCGTCGATGAGGCGCTCAAGGTATGCGTGGACGTGAATCATGCCGGCGGCCTGGGACATACGGCGGTCATTTTCTCGCGCAACGATGAAGTCATCCGCAAGTTCGGTGAGGTGATGAACGCGGGCCGGATCATTGTGAATTCGCCGGGTTCGGTCGGAGCGTTGGGCGGGGTCTACAACGACCTGGTGCCCACCTTCTCTTTCGGATGCGGGACTGGCGGCGGCAATAGCACCACCGATAACACAAATATCTATCACTACCTCAACATCAAGCGCGTGGCGCGCAGGACACAGGCCCATATGTGGTTCCGAGTCCCCAACCAGATTTACTTCAACATGAACGCAGTGGAGAACGTGCAGGATTTCCCGTCGCGCTGCACCATCATTATTACTAACCCAGCTTTGGAGAAGTTCGGCCACGTGGAGATCGTCCGGCGCAATCTCTCACCGAAAACCCACGTCCATGTCTCGGTCATTCCGGACGCCGAACCCGAGGTTAAGGTGGTCATGCAGGGAGTGGAGGCGCTCAATTTCTATAAGGCGGATCAGATCATTGCGCTAGGCGGCGGGTCGGTGATTGATGCGGCCAAGATCATGAAGCTCAAGTATGAGTCGCCGGAGGCCAACCTGCAAGAACTGGCTGCACCTTTTCTGGATTTGCGCAAACGTGTGGTCGAGTATCCGACCGAGAAGGTCAACCGGGTGCGGTTGGTGGCCATCCCCACCACCAGCGGAACCGGCAGCGAAGTCACTCCCTTTGCCGTATTGACCGACAAAGAGCGCAGGCGCAAAGTCACACTGGCCGACTACTCGCTGACTCCAGATGTTGCGATCGTTGATCCCCAGTTCGTTATGTCAATGCCTAAGGGCCTGACCGCGGATACCGGTATCGACTGCCTGACGCACGCACTGGAGGCCGCAGTTTCCAGTTACGCTTCGGCCTATACCGACTGCAACGCCATGCAGGCGATTCGGATGGTGTTCAAGTACCTGCCCATTGCATTCGAGCATCCCCACGACGAAGAGGCGCGCAGCATGATGCACAACGCGGCTTGCATTGCAGCGATGGCGTTTTCCAACGCATCGGTGGGGGTGAATCACGCCTTGGCGCACGCCTTTGGGGCGCGCTTCGGAGTGGCTCATGGCCGCGCCAACGCGCTCATGCTGCCGCACGTCATTGCCTATAACGCCGCCGTACCCACCAAGTTTGTGCCGTCGCCCTACCAGAAGGGGCATGTCGCACACAACAAATATGCGACCATCGCCGACCTGCTGACCCTTGGCGGTCACACGGTTGAGGAAAAGGTGAAGAACCTGATCACGACCGTGGAGCAGTTACTCGATCAATTGGAATTTCCCCGGTCGATCGCCGAACTCGGAATTTCGAGGGAAGAATTTGAGCGGGCGATGCCTGAACTGACCAAGCTTGCATTTGACGATCCATCCGGGAGGTCGAACCCTCGCATGCCTCTGATGAGCGAATTGGCTGACCTGTTTTGGAGCGCGTATCACGGCCGAGGCCTGGTCGAAGGGGCCAAGACCAAGAGGTCTGAGCGACGAAGTGCGTAGCGGACAGGAGTGGTTATGGCAACGATCGCCGTGTGGCTGAAGATTGACGAAGAACGCGTTGTCGAGGCCTTGCAGGAGGCCGGTGAGACGCTGGGCAACGCCGAGGGCGAAGTGCTTTTAGATTTCTCATCGGTGCGCAGGATCGTACCGCGTGCGCTCAGAGTTCTGGAAGAGTTCGCAGGTATCGCCGACAACAAAGGGGTCAAAGTGGTATTGCGTGGCGTCAACGTCGATGTCTACAGAGTATTCAAACTGGTGAAACTGGCGTCGCGATTTTCTTTCGTAAGTTGAGATGCGCGATGGTTAGGGAACCGAATAGGAGAGATGGCATGAAGACAGACGAGAACGGCGAACGCCTTTCCTGGGGTGACAGCGTTTTCCTGAATCTCGAGCGCGAAGGCATGCCTCTCAATGTGGGCAGTGTCAGCCTGCTGGAGGGCAAGATCTCGTTCCAGGCCTATCTCAGGTTTGTCGAGTCGAAGCTGCCGCAGATTCCTCGCTACCTCAAGCGCGTGGTGAGCGCGCCGTTGAATATAGGCCTTCCCATCTGGGACTACGATCCGGAGTTCGACCTGCGCAACCATGTACGCGAGGTGACGCTTAAGAACGGCAGCGACAAGGAACTGAAGGCGCTCGCGGGAAAACTTTTCGGCAAAGTGATGGACCGGCGACACCCCCTGTGGGACCTGACCTTGGTGCAAGGGCTGAAAGGCGCGCGCACCGGTCTCATCTTCCGCATGCACCATTGCCTGGCCGATGGCATTGCCGGAGTGGGACTCATGAGCGCGCTCATGGATGCGAGTCCGGCGACCCCGCCCCTGCCCAGGAAAAAGCTGCGCGTCCCGCCGCCCCGTGACGCCGCGACGGCACTGGTGGAGGGTTTGGCGGGATCCTACTCCGATTTCATCAATCGAATTCTCTCGGCATGGTCCGGAGCATTGAACATGGCGGAAGGGACCATGGCGACCGGCGGGAACCTGGCTGCGGAGGAACTTTCCCGGCTGCTGCCAGAACTCACAACGACCACCGAGCGCTTGCGGTTTAACGTGATCTACCGCGGGCCACAGAAATTCGCCTGGGCGGAAATTCCGTTGGCGGACGTGAAGGCCATACGGCACGCCTCCGGAACCAGCGTCAACGATGTCCTGCTGGCCCTGGTGACGGCTACCATTCGACGCTACTCGGAACACCACGGCGATCGGGTCAAGGGGCGCCTGATTCGCATCATGGTTCCGGTGAACCTGCGCGACGGCGATAGTCCTGAGAATTCAGGAAACCACATCTCGCTGGTTCCGGTGACTCTCCCCCTGGATATTCGCTCTCCGAGAAGACTGCTGGCCGCGGTCCACAAGAAGACCGAGTTTCTCAAGCACGCCCATGCCGCCGAGTTCGTCAGTCTGGTCGGCGGGTTGATCGGCGTCTTTCCAGGCCCGATGCAGGCGCTGGCCGGACCGATGATAAGCCAGGTTCCGTTTACACCTTTCAATATGGTTTGCACGAGCGTGCCTGGGCCGCAATTCCCTCTCTATCTGCTGGGCCACAAGATGCTGCACTGGTATCCCTATGTCCCGATTGGGGGCGAGATGGCGGTCAACTGCGCCATCCTGAGCTACAACGGGATGGTTTATTTCGGCTTCAGCGGAGAAGTACATGCGGCGCCGGATCTGTGGCGTTTGGAGAAATTCGTGAAACAAAGTTTCGTTGAGCTGCGCGACGCTACCAGACCCCCAGCGCCACGAAAGAGAGCGGAGCGGAAGAAACCGGCACCGACGAAGAAGCCGGTGTCCAGGCCGGCACAGCCTGCGGCAACCACGGTTCGTACACCGATTCCAATTACGGCGGTTCGCTCCTCATTCGAACCAACAGCAGCACCGGAAGCAACGGATGCGAAGGAGAAATTTCGGCCCCAACTAATCGCTTAGAGACTTGCTCAGGAGTGTAGGTCATGGAAGGAATTCAGCTGGCGGCGCAAGTGACACCCTGGTTGGCTTCGGGGCGCACCCTGTTCCTGATCATTCATCTTCTGGGCATCGTAAGTTTTGCCTATATCGTGGCCAGGCGACTGGTACCACTGCTGCGGGCAGAACGCGATCTTCGTTTTGACCAGCCCCTGGCGCGCTTGGGCAAGGTGCTGAAATTCGGGCTGGGACAGTGGAAGCATCCGCGTTACCGCACTGCCGGCATCATTCATATATTCATCTTTGCGGGATTTATTTGCCTGGCGCTGCGGGCCTTTTATGTGTTGATTGTCGGTGTCTCCGAGAATTTTGTGATGCCGGGTCTGGCGGGAGAAGCCGGGCAGATCTACAACATCATCACCGACTACGCTGCGACCGTCGTGTTCCTGTGCATGGTGATCGCAATCGTACGCCGGCTGGTGTTCAAACCGGCGCGCTATGCGGTGCCGGAAAAATTCGGCAAAGCCCACACCGCTGACGCCGTCTTCCTGCTGGCGCTGATTGCGATCCTGATGGTGGCGGACAGCCTGTTCGCCGCCGCGAGAGCAGCCGGGCAGGTACAGCAGGGCCAGAGCGTTGAATTACTGGCGGCCTGGTCATTGCCGTGGATGCTTCAGAGCCTTCTCGGTTCAAGTTCCTTGCCTGCGCTCAAGGATTTCTACTTCGGCGCCTATCTTCTCCATGAGGTGACCTTTTATTTCCTGCTGTGCTATCGGCCCTTTGGAATTCAGTTCCACGTGGAAACCTCCCTGTTCAATCTCTACTTTGCGAAATTGGGCCGGGGCACGCTGAAGCCGGTGAAATATGGCGTTAGCGACGAGCATCTCGACCAGGTGAAATCCTTCGGAGTGAAGACGTTCGAAGACTTCACCTGGAAGCACATGCTGGACTTCTATTCCTGTGCGGATTGCGGGCGCTGCTCGGACAACTGCCCGGCCAATGCCGTGGGAAGACCGTTGTCGCCAAGATTCATCACCATCAAGGCGAGAGACTACGCATTCCAGCATTACCCGATGTTCGGTACGGCGGCCAACCACAAAGCGCTGATTGGTGGCATTTACTCGGAAGACGAAATCTGGTCCTGCACGACCTGCGGCGCTTGCGAAGAAGAGTGCCCGCTGCTGGTGGAGTATATCGACAAGATTGTCGATCTGCGCCGGGGCATGATCGATGACGGAAACGTGCCTCAGTCCCTGCAGAAGCCTTTGAAAGCGCTGGAGAGTCGTGGCAATCCTTACGGCAAGATGGAAAAGAAAAGAGCGGATTGGGCCAATGCCAAGGACTCCCGGCAAACCTGCGAGATCAAGACCTTGGACGGAAAGACCACAGCCGACACCTTGTATTTCGTGGACAGCGTCACTTCCTACGATGACCGGATCCAGTCCATTGGGCGCGCAACCGCAAAGATCCTGGACCACGTGGGCGAGAATTTCGGAATCCTGGGCGCTGCGGAAAAAGATAGCGGGCATGAAGTCCGCCGCTTTGGCGAAGAGACGCTGTTCATGGCCCTGCGCGACCACAACGCGGAGGCCATCAAGGCGGCGGGAGTAAAGCGGATCGTCACCGCCGACCCGCACACCTATAACGCTTTGAAGCATGACTACAAGGACATGCCGCCGGTCGAGCACATCAGCCAGGTGATCGCCAGCGAAGTGAAGTCCGGCAAGATCAAGTTCAATGCCTTGGAAAACGGCGACAACGTTTACACCTACCACGACCCCTGCTACCTGGGGCGGCACAATCAGGTCTACGACGACCCGCGAGACGTGCTCGACGCCATCCCCGGTCTGAAGCGAGTGGAGATGAGTCGTGCCCGGGATCGCTCGTTCTGCTGCGGCGGCGGCGGACTGATGTTGTTCTACGAGCCCAAAGAAGAACAGCGAATGGGTGTGAAGCGAGTCCAGATGGCCGCCGAGTCCGGGGCGAATGTGATCGTGACCGCGTGTCCGTTTTGCATGGTGAATATAGAGGATGCAATCAAGGTCGCGGGCATGGAAGGCAAGATGACCGCCATTGATCTGGCGGAACTGGCGGAGAAACAGATAGCGCGTGAAAAGCCGGTTGTGGAAGCCGAGCAAACTGCCGAAAGCGTTGCAGGGAGGTAAATGTGGAACTTCTAGTTTGTGCAAGACGAGTGCCTGACACTTCGGAAAACGAGATTACCCTCAACAGCGTGGGAAACGATATCGAGCGTGATGAGCTGGTCTATTCCGTGAACGAAGCGGACAACTACGCAGTCGAAGAAGCCCTGCAGATTGCTGCCAGAGTTGGTGGAAACGTCACCGTGGTCACGGTTGGCGGCGAAGACGACGAAGAGATCCTCCGCCGGGAGATGGCCATGGGGGCGCACCATGGGGTGCTGGTTACCGATGAGGCCTTTTCCGGATCGGACGGGAAGGGCATTGCGACCATCCTGAAGGCCTTCGTCCAGAAGGGCAACTACGACCTCATCCTGACTGGAGTGCAGGCCGAGGATGGCGGCGCGCAGGTGGGCGGGATGCTGGCAGCGATGCTCGACTATCCGTTCGCTTCGCTGGTGAATTCCATCGAAGTCCTGGAGGGCCGGAAGCTCAAGATCGGCCGGGAAATCGCGGGTGGAGACAGGGAGATGAACGAAATTGATCTCCCCTGCGTGCTCTCCATCCAGACCGGCATCAATGAACCTCGCTATGTCGGCATGCGGGGCATCCGGGCGGTAGCCTCTGTGCCCATCCCAACTTACGGCGCGTCCGATCTGGCGATTGACCGGGGGGCAGTAGGGGAAGCTGCTGCGAGAGTAAAGCGGGTGGACTACTTCCTGCCTCCGCTGGGCAAGGGAGCCGAGATGCTTGAAGGCAGCCGGGAAGAAGTCATCGATCGATTGGTTGATCTGGTGGCAGCCAAAGGAGGGTTGAAGTAATGGCTCAAATATTTGCTTACATCGCGCACAAAGGTGGCGTAGCCGATGACTCCGCAGCCGAGTTGGCGGCTGCGGCGAAAAAGATCGATGCTACCGCGGCGCCGACTGCCGTGGTCACAGGTTGGGGCACTGAACTTGATTCCGTTTGCAACGCCCTCCGCGGCTCCTACGCCGAGGTGTGGAAGATTGCCAATGAGGCGCTGGTGTATCCGAATGCGGAACTGGTGCGGAAAGCGCTGGTCAAAGTGGTGCCTGAAGGCAGCGTGGTGTTAGTTGCCCATGAGCATTTCGGGATCGATCTGGCACCCGGCCTCTCCATCAAGCTGAAGGCAGCTTTTGTGTCGGACGTGCTGGAGATCGAAGGGGCGAAAGACGCCCAGCTCAAACTAGTCCGCCAGGAATTTGGCGGGCAGGTTAGCGCTCATGTCGCTTGCGATATTTCATCGGGTGCGGTGGTCACCCTGCGTCCGGGCGCATTCAAGGCGCTGGAAAACACCTCGGTTGGTGGATCGGTGATCGACAAATCCGCCGATGTCGGCGCATTGACAGCCGGACGCCGCTACCTGCAAACGGTGGTTGCCGAATCCGGTGACGTGGATATCACCAAGCACAATGTTCTGGTTTCGATCGGCCGCGGCATCCAGGAAAAGGATAACGTCGCAATGGCGCAGGAACTCGCCGACGCAATGGGCGCCGCGCTGAGCTGCTCGCGGCCCGTGGTTGACGCCAAGTGGCTGGATAAATCGCGCCAGGTGGGCTCGTCGGGTAAGACCGTCAAACCCAAGGTCTATCTGGCGTGCGGCATCAGTGGCGCCTTCCAGCACCTGGTCGGTATTAAAGGCAATCCCTTCATCGTCGCGATTAACAAGAACCCTAAAGCCCCGATCTTTCAGGTGGCGGACGTCGGGATTGTTGACGACCTCCTGGAGTTCTTGCCCGAGTTGACGAACAAGATCCGTGAAATTCATAACCTTTCGGCAAAGAGGACGGCATGATTACTAACAAGACGCTGAAACTAAGTTTGAAATCGCTCCGGGAGTTCGCCAAGAAACGACTTCCTGACGAAACCCTGATCGAGCTGGATGCGCGTGACGAATGTCCGCTGGAGATTGTTCGCCACATGTGCAGTCCGGACAAGCTGGGCATTCAACTTCTGTTTGTTCCGGAAGAATTCGGCGGCATGGGCGGCGGCGCATTCGACGTGTACTGCGTCTGTGAAGAGATGGCACGCATCGATTTGGGTGTCGCGACCGCGGTGCTGGCCACTTTCCTGGGCAGCGATCCCATCACGGTGGGAGCTACTCCGGAGCAAAAGAAGCTGTGGCTGGGGCGCATCGCGGAAGAAGGTCTGCTGTTTGCCTACGGAGCCACCGAACCGGAAGCGGGCAGCGATCTGGGTGCTCTGCGCACCACCGCGGAGCGCGTCAGTGAAAACGGCCGCGTCATCGGCTACAAGATCACGGGCAACAAACAATGGATCAGCAATGGCGGAATCGCTGATGCCTGCACGATTCTGGCGAATACGCCCACAGGTCCGAGCTGGTTCATCGTGGAAAAAGGCGCAAAGGGCTTTAGCCACGACAAGCCGGAAGACAAACACGGCATCCGGCTGAGCAACACGGCTGCCCTCGCGCTCGACAACGTCTATGTTGACGTCGACCGGCTGGTGGGGGGTGTGGAGGGCCAGGGTCTGAATCAGGCGCAGGCAGTATTTGGCTACACCCGCCTGATGGTTGCGGCATTTGGCCTGGGCGCTGGGTGGGCTGCGCTCGACCGGGCGATTCCTTATTCCACCAAGCGCATCCAGGCCGGCGCGCCTCTATCCGAAAAGCAGGGCTACACGCACAAACTCATCGTGCCGCATGTGGCCCGGCTGGAAGCGGCCCGCTCCTACATCGAAGAAACCGCTGAGCGCATCGACGCCGGAGTGGAAGGAAGTCTGAACACCGAAGGCGCCATTGCCAAATACATGGCGACCGAAGCTGGAAATGCAGCCGCCGAGGCCAGCATCCAGGCACTGGGCGGTTACGGCTATACCCACGAATACATGGTGGAGAAGATCAAGCGCGACGTTCGCATCACCACAATTTATGAAGGCACCTCCGAGATCATGGAGATGACTATCAGCCGCGACCGCTGGCAGCTTCACCTGAAGACGCGCGGGCAGCATTATCACGAACAAGCGAAAAAGTTCGAACTGCTGCATGCCAGCCATGCGGAGGTGGGGGCGGACAGTGCAGCGCTGGCTTTCCATGCCCTGGCCGAAGTGATGGAGAGATGCCGGGCGGCGCGTCTAACTCGCTACCAGCACATTCTCCTCCGCCTGGGCGAGTTGATCGCGTATGCGGAGTGCGCCGGCAGCCTGGCTCGCCGCGCTTCTTTGCTGGCGGAAAACAAGCTCAACGAAAAAGCCAGCCGACGGTTCGACGCGACGGGGCTGGCTGCGGTAAGCCGAATCTTCGCGCGCGAAGCCGCGCTCAAGGTGGCCGAAGATGGTTTGCGCTGGGTCATCGGAGGCGGTGGTGTGGGCGACGCCGACCTGGCCGCTTTTGAAACAGCTTTGGGAATGCCCGCCATTCATCGCGCCCAGGCGGGAATGATTTCGGATATGGATTACGTAGCAGACGTGCTGTACAGCCGCGCAGCCAAACGCAAGGACCTGGCGGCGTAGCGTTGGAAGAAGGATGGACCGCATACGGACTGAGCTATCGCAGTCCACCGTTCTCTCCTTATTAAGGGAGCGCAGTCATGGAAAATACTTCATACCGAGCCATAGCGATCGTAGGGGCAGGAGCCATTCTGCCCGATGCGCCAAACGTCCCAGCCTTCTGGGAAAACGTGAAGAACGGCCGTTACAGCATCACCGAAGTCAATCCCGACCGTTGGGATCCGAAGCTGTATTTCGATGCCGACCACAGCGCGCCCGACAAAACTTATTCCAAGATCGGTGGCTGGGTGCGCGACTATCCCTGGGACCCGATGAAGTGGCACCTGCCCATCCCTCCGCGGGTGGCCGATGCCATGGATGGATCGCAAAAGTGGGCGATCGCCTGCACTCGAGAAGCCCTGGAAGACTACGGTTACCCCAAGCGTCCGCTGGATCTGGATCGTACCGCCGTGATCCTGGGCAACGCCTTGGGCGGGGAAAAGCACTATCTCACCGCGTTGCGCGTGTTTTTTCCTGAATACGCGCACGAGTTGGCCGAGAGCGCCAGCTTCGCCACATTGCCGGAAGCGCTGCGCCGTGACATCACTCGCGAATTGCGTGACGGAATCGGCAAACATCTGCCCCCGATTACCGAAGACAGCATGCCTGGCGAACTGGCCAATTGCATTGCCGGCCGGGTTGCGAACATCTACAACTTTCACGGCCCGAACTACGTTTGCGATGCCGCCTGCGCCTCGGCGATGGCGGCGATTAGCGCCGCAGCCGAGGGATTGATCCACAACGACTATGACCTGGCAGTCAGCGGCGGTATCGATCGCAACATGGGCGTCACAAGTTTTGTGAAGTTCTGCAAGATTGGTGCGCTCTCCGCCACCGGAACTCGTCCGTATGCCGAAGGAGCAGACGGTTTCGTGATGGGCGAAGGCGCAGCGATCTTCCTGCTCAAGCGCCTGGCGGATGCAGAGCGCGATGGAGACAAGATCTATGCTGTGCTGCGCGGTATGGGTGGATCCAGCGATGGAAAAGGAAAGGGCATTACCGCCCCCAACCCGATTGGCCAAAAGTTCGCCATTGAGCGCGCCTGGGAGAACGCGGGATTACCACTCGCTAGCGCTACGTACATTGAAGGTCACGGCACTTCGACGCGAGTCGGTGACATTGTCGAGGTCCAGAGTATGGCTGAGGCGCTCGGCAGTTTTAACCTGCCCGCTCACTCGGTGGCGTTGGGCTCCGTCAAGTCGAACTTCGGCCATCTCAAAGGAGCCGCCGGAGCCGCCGGATTATTGAAAACCGCTCTGGCGCTGAGGGACAAGGTTCTGCCGCCCAGCCTGCATTGCGGGCATCCCAGCCCGGATATCGATTTCGCTCACTCTCCACTGTACGTCAATACCGAATTGAAGCCGTGGACGGTCCCGCAGGATGGCGTGCGGCGCGCCGGTTTGAGCGCTTTTGGTTTTGGCGGCACCAATTTCCACGCCGTGCTCGAAGAATACATCCCTCACCGGTTGAACGGAAACGGCAAGCGCTCGGTGGCCGTAAACGAGATGCCGCCGGTTGCGAAAGAACCCACCATGAATGTTTACGAAGTTTCCCGTACCTCAAGTTCCGCTTACAAAGCTCCATTGCGCGGCGCGATAGTGATCGGCGCCGCAACAGAAGCCGCGCTGGTCGAGCGTCTGCGCGCAGTAGAGAAAGACGCCAGGGCGGGCCGCGCGCCAGCGCCTGCTGCTCCGGCGGAATCAGACCTGCGCGCGCCCGAACGGCTGGCCATCGACTATGGGAACGCCACCGAACTGGCGGAGAAAGCCGGCAACGCGCTGAAGGGGCTAAAGGCCAATCAGCCGGCAATGTGGAAAGCCCTGCGCGCGCAAGGCATTTTCCGCGGCCATGGTCCGGCGCCCAAGGTTGCCTTCCTGTATCCGGGACAAGGCTCTCAGTATGTGAACATGCTCAAGCCACTGCGTGCTGCCGAGCCCATTGTGGCCGAAACTTTTGCCGAGGCGGATCGTGTCATGACGCCTCTCCTGGGCAAGCCACTCAGCGAATACATCTTCGTGGACAAGACGGACGCGGACGCGGTAGCCCGGGCGGAAGACGATCTACGTCAGACTGCGATCACACAGCCGGCCGTGCTGGCCACCGATCTCGCCCTGACCCGGCTCTTCTCCGCTTATGGCATCACGCCCGACTTCACCATGGGGCACAGCCTGGGCGAATACGGAGCGCTGCTGGCGGCCGACGCGCTGCCCTTTGCGGACGCGCTCGAAGCGGTCAGCGCCCGCGGCCGGGAGATGACCCGTTTTGCGCCGGAAGACAAGGGCCGCATGGCCGCTGTGTTTGCTCCACTGGAGGAAATGGAGCGAATCCTGAAGACGGTGACCGGGAATGTAGTCATCGCCAACGTCAACAGCAATCATCAGGCGGTCATCGGCGGCGCCAGCAAACCCGTCGAGCAGGCCATGGAAGCGTTTCAGAAAGCCGGCTATGACGTGACTCCGTTATCGGTCAGCCACGCCTTCCACACCTCGATTGTGGCCTCGGCCAGCGAACCGCTGCGGCGGGTCCTGGCGCGCCTGCATCTGGGATCACCACGCCTGCCCATTGTTGCCAACACCAGCGGCGAGTTCTATCCCATGGGGCCGGACGTTGTGCCGCAGATGTTGGACATTCTGGCGCAACAGGTTGCGGCTCCGGTGCAGTTCGTTAAAGGGCTGCGCACGCTCTACCAGGCGGGCGCACGAGTCTTTGTTGAAGTTGGACCCAAGAAGGCGCTGCAAGGATTTGCCGAAGATGTGCTCAGCGAGCGCGGCGATGTGGTCGCACTCTTCAGCAATCATCCCAAAATTGGGGATGTTCCTGCCTTCAACCAGGCGTTGTGCGGTCTCTACGCAGCGGGACTGGGCCGCGGGACGGCAGACACAGCGCGTGAGCCAGCGACCGCGGGGGTGGTTTCTGCACCTCCGGAAGCCGCTAAACCAATCGCAGGGATGGTTCCGGCAGCAGGTGCTACTGTGCCAGCGGCGCCGGTCAACGGCGATCATTATGTCGAGCTCGGCCACTTGTTTGCCGACGTTCTGGACCGTGGCTGGCAGATTACTCACGGCGAAAAACCGGCTCCTGCCGCACGCCCGGTGACGATTACCGGCGCGGCGTTGGGCCTGCCCGGGACCGATCACGTCTTCGATGATGCCAACATTGGCCGCATCCTGGAAGGAGATCAGTTCATCAATTCCATTCCTGCGCGCTTGCGCCGCGACATACTCGACAAACACATTACACGTCTGGTTAAAAGCGACAACGGGGGAAGATTTGAGACCATCAGTGACGTAGCGGACGTTATCAAGCTGGCGGGCCGCGGGGGCGAATTCGATCTGGAAAACGAATTCGGTGTCTCCGCCGACCGCAAGGCCGCCCTCGACCGGGTCACTCAGCTGGCCATCGCCGTGGGGCTGGACGCTTTGCGCGACGCCGGCATTCCGCTGGTTCTACGCTACAAAACCACCACAAAAAATACTCAGCTGCCGGACCGATGGGCTCTGCCTGACACGCTGCGCGACGATACGGGTGTGATTTTTGCCTCAGCCTTTCCCGGCCTGGATTCCTTCGCCGACGAGATGTCGCGCTATCACGCGGACCATGCCCGCCGCGAACAACTGGCCACGCTGGAGAGCCTGCAGGCTCGGGCGGCAGAGACGAATGGGCATTCCACCCTGGGCCAGGAGATTGACCGGCACGCTGCCGAGCTGCGTGCGGCTATCGAGAAAGAGCCCTATGTGTTCGACCGGCGTTACCTGTTCAGGGTGTTGCCGATGGGGCATTCCCAATTTGCTGAGTTCATTGGAGCGCGTGGACCAAATACGGCGGTTAACGCCGCTTGCGCCAGTACCACCCAGGCGGTCGCCTTGGCCGAGGACTGGATCCGCGCGGGACGGTGCCGGCGCGTGATCGTGGTTTCGGCTGACGATATTACTACGGACAATCTGATTGGCTGGATGGGTGCCGGTTTTCTTGCCACCGGAGCCGCGGCCACGGACGAAGTGGTCGCAGAAGCCGCTACTCCCTTTGACCGCCGCCGGCACGGCATGCTCATCGGCATGGGTGCCGCCGGGCTTGTGGTGGAGAGCGCGGAGGCTGCCCGCGAGCGGGGAATCCAGCCCATCTGCGAAGTATTGAGCACGGTAACGGCCAACAGCGCTTTTCACGGCACTCGCCTCGACGTGCAGCACATCAGCCAGATGATGGAAGACCTGGTGGCCAAGGCGGAAGCGCACAGCGGCGTTCAACGCCATCAGATCGCGCCGCGGACAGTTTTTGTTTCCCATGAAACCTACACCCCCGCCCGCGGCGGCAGCGCGGCCGCGGAGATCCATGCACTACGGCACGTCTTCGGCGACTCTGCCGATCAAATTGTGATCGCCAACACGAAAGGCTTCACCGGTCATGCCATGGGCGCGGGCATCGAAGATGTCGTGGCAGTGAAGACGCTGGAAACGGGAGTGGTCCCGCCTGTAGCCAACTTCAAGGAAGTTGACCCTGAGCTGGGCGCGTTGAACTTGTCGAAAGGCGGGGCCTATCCCGTCGAGTACGCACTGCGCCTGGGAGCCGGGTTCGGTTCGCAGATCGCCATGACCCTGCTGCACTGGGTGACGACAAGAGACGGGGTTCATCAAAGCCCTGATGCTCTGGGTTATGCCTACCGGATTGCCGACACGCACGCGTGGAAAGCGTGGCTCGGCCGGATCGCGGGCCATTCGTCCGCAGATCTGGAAGTGGTTCGGCGCACCCTGCGGGTACGCGATCAAGCGTCAGCCGCTCGAGTTGCGGCGCAGGAACTACGGACCCTGCCCGTGCCGGCGCCGAAATCAGTGTCAGCACCCCCGCTTCAACCGCAGCCTCCAGTCATGAAAAAGGCTCCGCAGGCAGTGACCACCGTTCCCGAGCCGAGCGTGAAACCAAAAGTTGCCGCGCCTGTGCCTGCAGCAATATTCGCGGCTCCTACCCCCTCAACATCCAGGATCGAAGGCGATTCTGTGAAAGAGCGCATTCTGACTTTGGCGGTAGAGAAGACTGGCTATCCGCGAGACATGCTGGACCTGGATCTCGACCTCGAAGCCGACCTGGGCGTGGATACGGTGAAACAGGCTGAGATGTTTGCGGCCATTCGTGAAATCTACAACATTCCACGCGACGAGAATCGCAAGCTGCGTGACTACCCTACGTTGGCACATGTCATCCGCTTCGTGTATGAGAAGCGTCCGGATTTGGCCAGCGCGGCCGTGCCCGCAGCGGCACCCAAGGCAAGTGAAGAGGTCAAAGTTGCTACATCAGTTTCAGCTGCAAGCCCGGCTGGCAGCGCCGGCGGCGGTGACGTGAAAGAGCGCATTCTGACTTTGGCGGTAGAGAAGACTGGCTATCCGCGAGACATGCTGGACCTGGATCTCGACCTCGAAGCAGACCTCGGGGTGGATACAGTTAAACAAGCTGAGATGTTCGCCGCCATTCGCGAGATCTACAGCATACCTCGCGACGAGAATCGCAAGCTGCGTGACTACCCAACCCTGGCGCATGTCATTCGCTTCGTGTATGAGAAGCGTCCGGATTTGGCCAGCACAGCCGCGCCCGTAGCCAAGGCAAAGGAAGAAATCAGCGTCGCCACACCAGCAGCAGCTGCGGTTCCTGCCAGTGGCACTGATGACTCCGTGAAAGAGCGCATTCTGACTTTGGCGGTAGAAAAGACTGGCCATCCGCGAGACATGCTGGACCTGGATCTCGACCTCGAAGCGGACCTGGGCGTGGATACGGTGAAACAGGCTGAGATGTTTGCGGCCATTCGCGAGATCTACAACATTCCGCGCGACGAGAACCGCAAGCTGCGGGACTACCCAACGTTGGCACATGTCATCCGCTTCGTGTATGAGAAGCGTCCGGATATGGCCAGCGCGGCCCCGCCCGCAGCGGCACCCAAGGCCAAGGAAGAAATCAGCGTCGACACACCAGCAGCAGCTGCGGTTCCTGCCAGTGGCACCGACGACTCCGTGAAAGAGCGCATTCTGACTTTGGCGGTAGAGAAGACTGGCTATCCGCGAGACATGCTGGACCTGGATCTCGACCTCGAAGCGGACCTGGGCGTGGATACGGTGAAACAGGCTGAGATGTTTGCGGCCATTCGCGAGATCTACAACATTCCGCGCGACGAGAACCGCAAGCTCCGAGACTACCCAACATTGGCACATGTCATCCGCTTCGTGTATGAGAAGCGTCCGGATATGGCCAGCGCGGCCCCGCCTGCCCCAGCACCCAACGCCAAGGAAGAAATCAGAGTCGTACACCATCAGCAGCTGCGGTTCCTGCCAGTGGCACCGACGATGCCGTGAAAGAGCGCATCCTGACTTTGGCGGTAGAGAAGACTGGCTATCCGCGAGACATGCTGGACCTGGATCTCGATCTCGAAGCAGACCTCGGGGTGGATACGGTGAAGCAGGCGGAGATGTTTGCGGCCATTCGCGACATCTACAATATTCCGCGCGACGAGAACCGCAAGCTCCGAGACTACCCGACCTTGGCGCACGTAATCCGATTTGTGTATGAGAAGCGCCCAGACCTGGCTGCACCTGCACAACCCCTGGCGACGAACAGCGAGGCATCTGCGCCCGCTGCAGTTCCCATTGCAGCTCAAGCGATCACCGACGACGCTATCAGAAACAAAGTTCTGGAGATTGTGGCCGAGAAAACCGGCTACCCCACGGACATGTTGGACCTGGATCTTGATCTCGAAGCCGACCTCGGAGTCGATACTGTTAAGCAGGCAGAGATGTTTGCTGCTATCCGAGCGGCGTATGACATACCGCGCGATCCGAATCTCAAGCTGCGCGATTTCCCAACTTTGACTCACGTGATCAAGTTCGCGCGCGACAGGGCGAGCGTAGCAGCAACCAGCGCGAAAGTGGAAGCGAAGCCCTCAGCCTCGCCAGCCGCTTCGATGCCTGATGTTCCTCGCCCCGTGCTCGCGAGTCTGGACGCCGCAAATCTCATTCCACGCCGGGTTCCACTGCCGATCTTGCGTCCACCACTTGCCATCTGCAAGCCCACAGGCGTCACGCTCGCCCGCGGTCATCGCGTGATCATCATGCCTGACAAAGGCGGGGTGGCGGAGGCGCTCGCCCAAGCCCTCGAGGCCAAGGGCGTTGAAGTACTGCGCATTGACGGGGCGTTAGAGGCCGAGGCGCTTACCAGCCGCCTGAAGAGCTGGTTGACTGCCGGTCGGGTGCAGGGGATTTACTGGCTGCCCGCATTGGACAACGAAGGACAGCTCAACAAAATGGATCCGGCCACCTGGCACGAAGCCGTGCAACTGCGAGTGAAATCCCTTTTCACAACCATGCGCACGCTATTCGACCAGATCGCGCAGCCGGGTACGTTCCTGGTCTCGGCGACGCGGCTGGGTGGACAGCACGGCTACGACGAGGGCGGCGCGGTCGCCCCGCTGGGCGGAGCCGTGACGGGTTTCACCAAGACTTACAAGCGGGAACGCATGGATGCCCACGTCAAAGCGGTTGATTTCGAATCCCACTGCAAGCCCTCGGAGGTTGCCGCACTGCTGATCGAGGAAACCCTGCGCGATCCTGGCGCGATCGAGATCGGCTACAAAGGAGGGGTGCGCTGGACGGTGGGGCTGCAAGAGCAGCCTGCATCCGACGGTCAACCCGGTCTTACGCTCGACCAAAATGCTGTTTTCCTGATCACGGGCGCCGCCGGCAGCATCGTCTCGGCAATTACTGCCGACCTGGCTGCTGCATCGGGTGGCACTTTCTATCTGCTCGATTTAGTACCGGAGCCTGACCCCGAGAACCCCGATCTCAAACGCTTCGTGAGCGACAAAGATGGCCTCAAGCGTGATCTGTTCGCGCGTATTCAGGCACGCGGGGAGCGAGCAACGCCGGCGCTGGTGGAAAAGGAGCTGGCGGCGCTGGAGCGGGCACAAGCTGCGCGGGCTGCGATCGACGCCGTGCGCGCGGCCGGTGGCACGCCGCATTATTTCAGCGTAAACCTCACCGATGCGGATGCCGTGGCGCAAGTGATTCGCCAGGTGCGCGAACGCAGCGGACGAATTGACGTGCTCCTGCACGCTGCCGGCATCGAGCGTAGCCACTCTCTGGCGGACAAAGATCCGCGTGAATTCGACCTGGTCTTTGACGTCAAGAGTGACGGCTTCTTCAATCTGTTGCACGCGATCAGCGACATGCCCGTGAGAGCGACCGTCGCGTTCAGCTCGATTGCGGGCAGGTTCGGCAATCCCGGTCAGACGGATTACGCCTCTGCCAACGATCTACTGTGCAAGATCACATCCAGCTTCCGTACAACCCGTCCGGCTACGCGTGGGATCGCGATCGACTGGACGGCGTGGGGCGGCATCGGTATGGCGACGCGCGGGTCGATTCCCAAGGTGATGGAAATGGCCGGCATTGACATGCTGCTGCCGGAAGCGGGAATTCCTTTGATTCGACGCGAGCTGACGGCAGGCGGAACGCGGGGCGAAATCGTTATCGGCCAGCGTCTGGGAGCACTACTTAAGGAATGGGATGGCAGCGGCGGACTCGATACCAGCGCTGCTGAAGCATCTGGAGAGAAGAGACCGCTTTCAGCAGGGCCCATGAACGGCAAGGTCGCCAGCACGGGGCTCTACAGCCCCATCGCGCTGGAGACTACGCTGGATCCAAAGGTCCAGCCGTTCCTGCACGACCACCAGATTGACGGTACTCCGGTGCTGCCGGGTGTCATGGGCATCGAAGCGTTTGCGGAAGCCGCAGTGCGCATGCTTCCGGATTGGCGTGTGGCAGAGATTGAAAACGTCAATTTCCTCGCGCCATTCAAGTTTTACCGGAGTGAGCCACGCACGATAACGGTGGAAGCGTTAATTCATCCGGATAAGGAAGGTGTTGTGGCGGATTGTGGGTTGATTGGCTTCCGGCTACTTCCGAATCAGCCTGAGCCGCAACGCACCACCCACTTCACAGGCCGTGTCCGGCTGACAAAGCGGACATCCGAGGTCGTACCCACAGCGCGATTTTCACCGGCCGGTCACATCATCGAAGCTGCCGATATTTATCGCCTCTACTTCCATGGACCCGCATACCAGGTTCTGGAGCGGGCGTGGTGGGATGGGAACCGGATCGTCGGGTTGATGGCGAAAGACCTTCCCAACAATCACCATCCCGCTGAACTTCCGATGCTGATGGCACCGCGGCTGATCGAGCTTTGTTTCCAGACAGCGGGTATCTGGGAGATGGGCGTACAGAGCCGCATGGGACTGCCTCAGCACATCGATCGGGTCTCCTTACTACGGTCTCCCGATCGGGCAGAAGGGCGGCTGTACGCCGTGGTCACTCTCAATCGAGTTCAAGGAAGTTTTGATGCTGAGGTTGTGGATGCGGCAGGGAACCGTTTCGTGCAACTCAGCGGATACCGCACGGTGGCGGTCCCGAACAGTATCGACGCCGAGCATTTGAGGCCGCTCCAGCTGGCCATGTCATTGGAACCGGTCGCGGCATGATCGGCGGTAAATAGGCTTTGCCCTGTCGAGCCAGGAGCTTATGAACCACGAATTCCAACGCGTAGCGATCGTGAACCGGGGCGAGGCGGCCATGCGTTTCATCCATGCCGTCCGCGAGTTCAATCAGGAGCACGGCACAGGGTTGCGTACTATCGCGGTTTTTACCGAGCCTGACCGCCATGCCATGTTCGTGCGCGAGGCGGACGAGGCAGTGTGTCTCGGTACCGCGCAAGTCCTGGATCCAAATACTCTGCAGCCCAAGAGCAGTTACGTCGATTACGGGCGGCTTGAACGGGCCTTGGCCGCCGCGCGTGCGGAAGCAGTCTGGGTGGGATGGGGTTTCGTGGCTGAACACGCCGCATTCGCCGACCTCTGCCACGAAATGGGTATCGTTTTTATCGGTCCCGATGGCGACGTGATGCGGCGGCTGGGCGACAAGATTTCCTCCAAGTGCTTAGCTGAAAAAGCGCAGATCGAAGTGGCCCCCTGGAGCGGAGGGCCGGTCGAGACGCTCAGTGACGCATGGCGTCATGCCGAGCGCTTGGGCTATCCCCTCCTTATTAAGGGGACAGCGGGAGGCGGCGGTCACGGGATTCGCAAGGTGCGCTCGGCAGACGAACTTCCACAAGCCTTCGAGAGCGCCCGCACCGACGCCTTCAAGGCCTTCGGCGATCCCACCGTTTTCATGGAGCGCCTGGTAGAGGGAGCTCGTCATATCGAAGTGCAGGTCATTGCCGACCAGTATGGAACCACCTGGGCGGTCGGGGTACGCGACTGCACGATACAGCGCCGCCACCAGAAAATCCTCGAAGAGGCGCCGTCGCCGGCACTCTCGCCGGAGCAGGATCAGGCTTTGCGCCAGGCGGCGGTGCGCTTGAGCCAGGCGGCGGAGTATCAGAACGCGGGCACGGTGGAATTCCTGTACGAACCAGAGACCCGGCGCTTCCTATTCATGGAAATGAACACCCGCTTGCAGGTCGAGCATCCGGTGACGGAATGTACGACCGGAATCGATCTGGTGAAGCTTCAGATTCAGGTTGCGCGCGGCCGCCGCCTGGAGGGAGAGCCTCCGCGCACCATCGGTCACGCCATCGAAGTGCGGCTGAACGCGGAAGATCCGGATAACGGTTTTGCTCCGGCCCCCGGCGCCATCCAGCGATTCAGGTTTCTGACCGGGCCAGGAGTCCGGATTGACACCGGAGTGGCGGAAGGCGATGTCGTGCCTTCGGAGTTCGATTCCATGATCGCCAAGATCATCGCCTACGGTCAGAACCGCCAAGAGGCGCTTTCCCGCCTGCAACGGGCGTTGCGGGAGAGCGTGGTCGTCATCAAAGGCGGGGCGAGTAACAAGACATTTCTGCTCGAACTGCTGAGCCGCCCCGAAGTGCAGCGCGGAGACGTACATACCGGCTGGCTGGACCGGCTGGCCGCCACCGGTGAACATCTTTCTCGTGGTTACGCCGACGTGGCCCTGGTGCAGGCTGCGATCGAAGCTTACGACGCGCAATTGGTGGTGGAGCAGACCCAGTTCTACGCCTCGGCGGCGCGGGGACGGCCACAGGTCCGGACTGAGGTAGGTCGAACGGCCGAGCTACGCTATCGAGGTCATTCCTACTCTCCCAAGACCTACCGCCTGGGTCCCCAGCAGTACCGCGTTGAAGTGAATGGATCGCGCATCGATGCCCAAATCGAACGCCTGGACGAGTTTGAGTATTGGCTGACTGCCTTTGGGCGGCGCTTCCATGTGATCTCCGTGCTGCAGGGAGTGAGTTACAGGATCGAGGTGGATGGTGTCTCGCACCAGATCGATCGCGATGATGGCGGCATTGTGCACGCATCGGCCCCAGCCGTTGTGGTTTCCATTGCGGTGAAAGCGGGTGACACGGTGGCGGTGGGCGATCGCTTGCTCGTGTTGGAAGCCATGAAAATGGAAATGCAGGTTGTGGCCCCATTCTCCGGGAAAATCCGGCAAGTGATGACCATACCCAACGTGCAGGTGGACACGGGAGCACCACTGCTGCAGATTGACCCCGACGCCAGCGGCGATACGGCGGGAATCGCCGAGCGCGTGGTTTTCGGCGCTTCGCTCGGTCCCGACAGAAATTCGGAAGCTGTTGATTCCGACGGCCGCCAGAGCCTGGAAGAACTTCGTCAGCTCATGCTCGGTTTTGACGTGGACCCGACGCAGAGCGCGCGACTGCTCTCCGAATCGAGCAAGACGACTCCGGTGGAGAGCGACAAGATACGAGAAAGCGAAGATGCCATCCTCAATATCTTTGTCGACATCTGCTCTTTGTTTCAGCGCGAGCCCAAGGTAGATCATCAAGCCAGCGGGGAAGAGCCCAGCGCTGAGGCTTACCTGTTTTCCTATTTGCGTATGCTGGACACGCGGGGAGAAGGACTTCCGACGGCCTTCGTCGGCGGGTTGCAGCGCGCCTTGGCCTATTACGGGGTGCGCAGCCTGGAGCGCTCGCCGGAACTGGAAGAGAGTCTGCTCTGGATCTACAAATCGCACCACCGGGTGGAGCAGCAAATTCCGCTTGTCCGAGGCGTACTCGAACGGCGCCTGCCGCGCCCCGGGGCCCCGGTTCCGCCGGCTGAGGAATCGTTCCGCATACTTCTCGATCGCATGATTTCCATGACCAACGGATTCTTTCCAAACCTGAGTGATCTGGCGCGGGAGGTGCGCTATCGCTACTTCGACCAGCCGCTATTTGAGCGGGCGCGCAAACAAGTCTACGACCAGGTAGAAGATCATATCGCCTACATGGCCGCCAATCCCAATGCCGAGGACCGGCACGAGAGATTGCGGGCGCTGGTGGAATGTCCACAGCCGCTGATAGGCCTGTTGTCCGGCCGATTCGCGAGTGCCGATTCAGCGCTGCGCAAATTGATGCTGGAGGCGATCACCTGGCGCTATTACCGGATCCGGACGCTCATCGACCTGCGCTCGCTGGAGCAAAACGGACAGTGCTATGCGTTAACGGAATACGATCACGAAGGAAAGCACATCCACGCCTTTACCACGCATGCTCAGTATGCTCAGCTGTCCGAGGCGGTACGCGCAATGCTTCCGTTGGTCGCTGAAGTCCCCGCAGACCATGACGTCGTCGTTGATTTCTACGTTTGGCATTCCGGCTCACTGGGAGATCCCGAGGCCAGGGAGCAGGAAGTCCGCGCACTGCTCAACCAGGCCGGGTTTTCTCGTCCGATCCGGCGCATCGTGGTGGCCGTGGCCGGCCCAGGGCGTGGCGAAGGCATGGGCAGCATGCAGCATTTTACCTATCGCTGCTGCGGCAACACCTATGAAGAGGAAAAACTCTATCGTGGGTTGCATCCCATGATGGGTAAGCGCCTTCATCTCTGGCGCCTCAGTAATTTCAATATCGAGCGGCTGCCATCGGTGGAAGATGTTTACCTGCTGCACGCCGTAGCTCGCGATAATCCGAAGGATGAGCGGCTGATTGCGTGCGCAGAAGTGCGTGACGTAACCCCGGTGCGGGATGAGGCAGGACGCGTCGTACAACTGCCGCACCTGGAGCGCATGTTGACGGAAGCCCTCGCGGGCATCCGCCTATTTCAATCACGGCGGCGTCCCCAGGATCGTCTCTATTGGAACCGGATATTCCTGTACGTGTGGCCGCCACTCACTCTGGAGCGGGACGAACTGCGCGATATCGTACGCAAGCTCTCGCCTGCGACCGAAGGCTTGGGACTGGAACAGGTGGTGGTACGCGCCCGGATTCCTAATCCTGCAACCGGCGAACTGCGGGACATGGTAGTGCGCATTTCGAGCCCGGGCGGAACCGACTCGCTTATCACCTTCCGGCCCGCGGACAAACTGCAGGTGATCAAACCGCTGACCGAATATGACCGGAAAGTGGTCCGCATGCGCCAGCGCGGACTCATCTACCCTTACGAAATCATCAAAATGCTCACGCCCCCTCCGGAAGACACGCGGGCCGAATTTCCGGCTGGTGATTTTGTCGAACACGATCTTGATGCCACAGGCGACCTGGTTCCGGTGGATCGACCCTATGGTCAGAACAAGTCCAACATTATTGTGGGCATGATCCGAAATTTCACCAGCAAGTATCCCGAAGGCATGACGAGGGTCGTGCTACTCGGAGATCCGAGCAAGGACCTGGGAGCCATCGCTGAGCCGGAATGCCGGCGCATCCTGGCCGCCCTGGATTTGGCCAAGAAGAAAAATGTTCCCCTGGAGTGGTTCACCCTTTCGGCGGGGGCAAAGATCTCGATGGAGTGTGGAGTCGAGGGCATGGATTGGATTGCCCGTGTGCTCCGCCGCTTGATTGAATTCACGCAAGCCGGCGGCGAAGTCAATCTGGTGGTCAACGGAATCAATGTCGGCGCCCAGCCCTACTGGAACGCCGAGGCCACCATGCTCATGCACACCCGCGGCATTCTGGTCATGACCCCGAAGGCAGCCATGGTGCTCACGGGCAAGCGCGCTCTTGATTATTCCGGCAGCGTCTCCGCAGAAGACAATCAAGGCATCGGCGGCTACGATCGCATCATGGGACCGAACGGCCAGGCCCAGTACTGGGCGCGAGATATTGATGAAGCCTGCCACATCCTGTTCCGGCACTATGACCACACTTACATTGCTCCGGGCGAGCGCTTCCCCCGACGCGCAGTGACCCGTGATCCTATCGATCGGGATGTGCGAGTCCATGCCCACAGTCAAAATGGCGAGGAGGGTTTCGCGCTGGTCGGCGAGATTCTGTCTGACGAAACCAACCCAGGACGGAAGAAATCCTTCGACATTCGGAAAGTGATGAGGGCGGTCGCCGACCAGGATCACGCGCCACTCGAGCGCTGGGCGGGTATGCGCGCAGCCGAGACGGCTGTGGTCTGGGATGCTCATCTTGGTGGCTATCCCGTTTGCCTGATTGGAATCGAGTCGCAGCCTGTGCCACGCCTGGGATTTGTCCCCGCCGACGGACCAGACCAGTGGAGTGCCGGGACTCTGTTTCCCCAATCTTCGAAAAAAGTGGCACGGGCCATCAATGCGGCCAGTAATAATCGGCCGTTGGTCCTGCTGGCCAATCTCTCAGGGTTCGACGGCTCGCCGGAATCCATGCGCAGGTTGCAGCTCGAATATGGGGCCGAGATTGGCAGGGCCGTGGTGAATTTCAAAGGCCCAATCGTGTTTTGCGTGATCTCGCGCTATCACGGTGGTGCGTATGTGGTCTTCTCGCGAGCTCTGAACGAACAACTTGAAGTCGCGGCCCTGGAGGGGACGTACGCCTCGGTGATTGGCGGCGCGCCCGCTGCGGCGGTGGTTTTCGCGGGTGAAGTGGAAGCGCGGGCCCGAAAAGACGTGCGCCTGCAGGCGCTGAGCCAGGCGATGGCCCAGGCCGAGGGTGCGGAGAAGGGGCGCTTGCGCACCCAGTGGGAAGAACTGTTCAAAATTGTGCACTCGGAGAAGTTGGGTGAGATGGCCGCCGAGTTCGACCGCGTGCACAGCGTACAGCGAGCGCTCGAAGTGGGTGCGCTGAATCACATTCTTCCCCCCGGAGACTTGCGCCCCTATCTCATCCATGCGGTTGAACGAGGGATTGAAAAAGAGGACCACCCCGGAAAATCAGAGGGCATTCTGAGCGACGCGGCAGCTTAGGGTTGATCTCTGAACGGCGATGAGGTGTGAATGTGGAGCACATTTACTGGCTGGGGCAGACCCAAGCGGACGTTCCGGCGGAGAACGATTGGTTGAGCTTCAAGGAATGCGTCTGTCTGAACGGCTTGCACTTTGCCAAACGGCGCGACGACTGGCGGCTGGGACGCTGGACGGCAAAATGCGCTGTGGCTTCTTTCCTGAATTTGCCGGCTGACGCCCAGGGCCTAGCCCGGATCGAAATACGCCCGGCATCGTCTGGCGCACCCGAGGTTTTTGTTGGGAATGAACCGGCCGCAGTTACGATTTCAATCAGCCACAGGTCCGGCGCCGCTATCTGTGCTGTTGCAGTGTTGGGTGTGGATTTGGGTTGTGATCAGGAAGCGATCGAAGCACGAAGCGAGGCGTTTGTAGCCGACTATTTCACCGAGGACGAGCAAGCGCTGGTGGCGCGGACCAGCGAGGCGGAACGGTCCTGGCTGGTGACCTTGCTTTGGAGCGCAAAAGAGAGTGCGCTGAAAGCTCTGCGTGAAGGGTTGCGGCTTGACACTCGAACTGTCGCCGCAAGCCCGCTTGACCAGACGGCCGACCCCAACGGCTGGCGCCCCCTGCGGGTTTGCGCCGATGGTCGAACCTTTCAGGGCTGGTGGCAACAAGCGCATGGCATGGTCCGGACATTTGTGGCCGATCCTCCGCCGGACCCGCCGATTCTCCTCTCTATGCCTACTTGCCTTCCTGACTGTGTTTCCTGAGCCAGTAGAGAGCTTGGTGATTGTATGGTTGCGCGGTTACATTTTGCAGGCCCGGCCAGGTACCGGCTGCGCAGCGCGGCGGAGATCAGCCGGGCGATCCTGGCGGTATCGGCCCGCCGGATGCTAAAAGGCCCCCGACAGCCCGGCTGGAACTGGCTCGTGGAAGTGAGCACCGGGATATTGAAGAGACAAGTGATCGCCGCTTTCAGGATGCGGGATGTAAAGGAAGCGCGTCGCTATCTGGATTCGGTCGTGATCACTTCGCCGGCACTTTCAGAAGTGCATATTACGCCGGTTGTGCAGGAGAAATTTCGAGGGAGCTGGTTCGCACAAAAGAACGCCCAAACTGACTTGACGGTCCTCTATCTTCATGGCGGCGGGTATTCTTTTTATCCTCAGGGTTACGCCAACTTTATCGCGCTGATTACGCTGGCTGCGAAGTCCAGAACATTCGCTCTCGATTACCGACTCTCGCCGGAATATCGTTTCCCGGCGCAGCTTGAAGACGCGCTCAACGCCTACCGCTGGTTGCTGAAAACTGGCACTGATCCCGAGAACCTGATTTTTGCCGGCGACTCGGCGGGCGGCAACCTGGCATTGGCTCTGGTGTTGGCAGTGCGGGATCGCAGGCTACCACTGCCGGCCCTAGTTGTTGCCCTCTCTCCAGCAACTGACCTCGAAAGCAAACGCGCCAGCATCACCGGCAATCAAGCCTTCGACTGGATTGAGCAACGGATGCTAGAGAAGTGGGCAGGCTGGTTCTGTGAATCCGTTCAGAGCCGTGATCCGCTGGTGACGCCGCTGTCGGCTGACTTACGCGGTCTTCCCGCCATTTACATTCAGGCCGGGGGCTCCGAGATTCTGTACGACAGCATTCAAGCCTTCGCCGACCACGGCCGTAGCCAGGGCGCCGAGATCGTCCTGGAGACCTGGAAGAACATGAATCATGTCTTCCAGATATTTGGGCGTGATGTACCGCAGAGCGCCGAAGCACTGGAGAGAATCGGCGAAGTGATCGACTTCCGAGTCCGGAGGGGAAAGAAAGCGCAGGCGGTTTCGGCAGTCGACCGATAAGGAGTCTATGTTGTCCCGCAACGATCAATTCGATTTCGACTTTATCGTCATCGGCTCGGGCTTTGGTGGCAGCGTTGCAGCCCATCGATTGTCGGAAAAGGGCTACCGGGTGGCGGTGATGGAGATGGGCCGGCGCTGGACGCCTGACAACTTACCCCACACCAGTTGGTCCCTTCATCGCTGGTTCTGGCGCCCCAGGCTCGGTCTGCGTGGTTTTTTCAACATGCGGTTCTTCAAGCATGTGACCATTCTCCACGGTTGCGCCGTGGGTGGCGGCTCCATTACATACGCCTGCACGCTGCTGGCTTCTCCCGAGAAGGTATGGGAAAAGGGCTCGTGGACGGGATTGGCCAATTGGAAGGCGGAGATGCCCCGGCACTATGAAACTGCCGGACACATGCTGGGAGTTACGGAAAACACGATCCTCGGACCTGCCGACCATCTGCTGAAGAGCGCAGCCGAGGCCGTGGGATGCGGTCATACTTTTTACCGCACGAAGGTAGGCATCTTTCAGCCCAAGCCGGGGGAACCCGGCGACCGGGCCTTCCCCGATCCCTTCTTTGGGGGAGAAGGTCCAGAGCGAACCACCTGCATAGCCTGCGGCGGCTGCATGATGGGCTGCCGCTACGGCGCGAAGAATACCCTGGACCTAACCTATCTCTACCTGGCGGAAAAGCACGGTGCACGGGTCTTTCCTGAAACCCAGGTGGTGAACGTCCAACCTCTGGATGGCCAGGGTGACGGCGGCGCCGGATACGAAGTGCGCACGGAGAATTCCACGGCGTGGTTTCGCCGGCAGCCGCGGCGCGTCACCTGTCGTGGCGTGGTGTTCTCCGCATCTTCGCTGGGCACAATGCAAATGCTTTTTCAGTTTAAGGAGAATGGCTCATTGCCGGCGATCAGCGCGCAACTGGGCAAACATGTGCGTACCAACTCCGAATCGCTGATCGGCGTGCGCATGCCAGGTTGCCGCGAAGATTTGTCCCTGGGGATAGCCATCGGTTCTGGCATCTACATCGACCAGGACACGCACATCGAAGCCGTCCGCTATCCCCGTGGCTCTGATGCCATGGGCCTGCTGACCACCATCCTGACCAACGGCCGCCCTGGGCCGCGGCGGATTGCGCTTTGGCTGATGAATCTCATCAGCTCACTGCTACGCCACCCGATCCGAACCCTGCGTGTGCTGCAACCGTTGGGCTGGGCGAAAGAATTTCTCATTCTGCTCTGCATGCAGGCTCTCGACGGTGAAATCGAGATGCGATGGGAACGCCCCTGGTTCTGGCCCTTCAGGAAATTTCTTCTCAGCCGGGGAGAAAAGGTGCCGACCTACATCCCGAGGGCAAATGAATTTGCCCAGAAGCTGGCGCAGTTGACGGGAGGGGTTCCGATGAGCATGGTTCCGGAGATCCTCTTTAATGTTCCGAGCACAGCCCACTGCATTGGAGGTTGCGTCATTGCCGATTCAAGCACCCACGGCGTGGTAGATTCGCGGCATCGCGTTTTCAACTACAAGAATATGTACATCTGCGATGGATCGGTGGTGGCGGCCAATCTCGGGGTCAATCCCAGCCTGACCATTACCGCACTGGCCGAACGAGCCATGAGCTTCATTCCACCAGCGGCTGAAACGGCATGGAACGATACAAGCGTGACTTCCTGATCAGGCAGATGCGACGGGTGAGATCGTTCCGGCGGGTAGCAAGCGATTCAGTAACGCCTGTTCGCAACGCAGCCACAGTCGGCTTGTGTAGAGCAGCGCACTACACTGGAGCGTGATCAGGTCTTTTGACATCAAAGGCGAACGAAATGCTTGGCGGTGAGTGAGCCAATGCTCGGCAACATGGCGTGAGATGTTGAAGCCCATACCGGCATCCGAGCCTCCAATGTCGGCCAGGACCCCATCCAGGGTCAACATCACCTTGGCCAACATGATCAATGACCCAGGGAACTTCACGCCCTTGAACGCGATGCGTTCCAGCAGTCGCATGGCATCCACGCCGCTGGGCAAATGCGTGATCGGAAGTTCGTCCAGAAACCGGTTTACCGTCTCGCCAATCACGAGGCGCTGCGGTGATGTGCTGCGTATGGGCGGTTGAGTGAGCGCCAGAATCTCGTTGCAGGCGCCCAGCGGATCGCGCAATCCCACCATCAGAAACAGAAGCGCGAGATGCCGGCGCTGATCGTGGGTTAAACGTTCCCGCAGGGCCCAGTCGAGAATGATTAGTTCTCCAGTCTTCCGGTCATAGAGGAGATTGCCGGCGTGAGGGTCGCCGTGAAAGATTGCATTCTCCTCCGCCGAAAGCAGAGGGACAGCCACCAGCGCTTCAATCAGTTGCTCCGCAACCTCTCTGCGGCGCGCGGCCGGAAGGCGGGTAGCAGCGTCGGTCACTTTGGCTCCGCGCTCTTCGGTGAGTGCCGTAATTCGATGCGTACACAGGGGCTCAATCAGGCGAGGCACGCGAACCTGAGGAATGTTTCGATAGAGGTTCCATGCTTCGACTAACGTCTTCTGCTCGCGAACAAAATTGACTTCGTAATGCAGCAGGCGCCGGACCTTCTTGAAGGTATCGGGGAGAAGGTGCGCTGGAAAGCCGTAGTTCCGGCGCCGGTCCGAGAAATATTGGGCCAATCCCTGCAAGTAGTCCATGTCCTCGGCAAAGTATTCCGGGATGTGGGGCTTAAGAACTTTGAAAACGCCGCGTTCACGCCGTCCATTGAGGGGATTGCGCCATGTGAAACGCATGACTGCGCTGACACTGGCTTCTGAGAGTATTACGGGCGCGATGTTAACCTCGAAGGTCCTGAGCCGCAACCCCAAGTCCTGCTGAATGATGACGCGTATCTCCTCCGGCTTAACATCACGAATTCCGTTTTCCAAACGGGCGAGGGCATTGCGCAGAGCAGGACGCAGGTGGCGGTTTCGGGCGATCACCTGTCCCAGCTTTTGTAAGCCGGGAACTTTCGCAATCAGCAGCAGTAAGCGGGTTTCAGCCGAGGTTGTCTCCGGGAGTTCCAGTTGCTCCAGGAGCTTGGGGGCCAGGCGCGCGGGCGACAGGCGCGCCACCACAAACATCATGGCGTCCCGCACCGGTTCACGCCATTTCACATAGGCTTCCGGAACTAACCGCTTAACCGGAACAATCACATCGACGATCCATTTCGCCATCGCGTCACGCACAGATTGGCCAGTTGGGCTGCGCAATCCAGCTTCGATCGCGAGGATCTGCTCAGCGGGAGTGGCATTCTTGGGCAAGAAATTCACCAAGGCAGCGCGAAGCTGTTCCGGTGCAATCTGGCCAAGGCCAGTTTCGATGACGGAAGTGTCCAGCATGGGGTTTATCTTTGGACAGTATAAGTTCGAAGAATCCGCTCCGCTGTGACCACAATCACTCGCGGAGTGTGCCCCCAAAATCTCGGCCAAATTCTCATTCTCATGACGGCAGGTCTACTGTTTCGTTTCATAGAACACCCAGCTTATTTGCAGGCATAGTGCCTCAGCGCCTAGGTGGATTGCATCTCCTGATGGGTCTTAGCGCAAGGTATTTGCCTCGACGCGTGAGTGGGATTACGACCCGGTGTGATGCTGGTCACGGCGAATCCATCCGCCTGCGGGCTCTAATGAACTGTTGTTGAGGCGGGGAGGGAAGTATGAGCGATTTACCAAGAACCGACCACCTACCGGGTACGGTACGCGAAACGCCTTACACGTCGGAGCTTCGAAAGCTGTCCGGTGATCCGGCGATCAGCAAGGACCCTGACCCCAGCTTCCACATTAGGTTCATCGATCCCGACGAACTGGGTGATGAGGAGCCTATCCAGTTCGTGGTCAATTCCACGGCCGCCCCCCGCAGGGCCTATCCGGAATATTCCGATGGGCAATTGCGCAGGAGCCCAAAGGAATAGAACTGACGGGTCAGGTTTTGAAGCCACTGCAATGATCTGCCGGCACAGATTCGAACTGGCTGGCAAGACAAAAAGGAGATGATATGAGCACAGATACTCTTATAAGGCCCGAGATTAAAACTCCGGGCGGCTATATCGAAGACGTAATGACCATCGTAAAGGCGAAGAACCCCGCCGAGCCTGAGTTCCATCAGGCGGTGCAGGAAGTGCTTGAGTCCCTGCGCGTTGTTCTGCAGCGGCATCCCGAATACTGCGAAAGCCGGATTCTGGAGCGCATGATCGAACCCGAACGCGTAATCATGTTCCGCGTTCCCTGGTTCGACGATGCAGGAAACATTCAGGTCAATCGTGGTTTCCGGATTGAGATGAACAGCGCGATCGGCCCCTATAAGGGAGGGCTGCGTTTTCATGCTTCGGTCAATCTGGGAATCCTGAAGTTCCTGGCTTTCGAGCAGGTCCTCAAGAACTCCCTGACCACGCTGCCCATGGGCGGAGGCAAGGGCGGTTCAGATTTCGATCCCAAAGGGAAGAGCAACAATGAGGTCATGAGGTTCTGCCAGAGCTTCATGACGGAACTCTCGCGGCACATCGGGCCGGACACGGATGTTCCGGCAGGCGACATTGGGGTAGGCGGACGCGAGATCGGCTTCCTCTTTGGCGAATATAAGCGTCTGCGCAACGAGTTCACCGGAGTGCTGACCGGCAAGGGCCTGAATTGGGGCGGTTCTCTCATTCGTCCGGAAGCCACCGGATACGGCTGCGTGTACTTTGCCGCCGAGATGCTGAAGACCCGCGACGACTCCCTGGAAGACAAGCTCTGCCTGGTTTCCGGCAGCGGAAACGTAGCTCAGTACACGGTGGAGAAGCTGCTCGATCTCGGAGCTATTCCGCTCACCATGTCTGACTCCAACGGCGTCATCTTCGATCCGGATGGGTTCAATCGCGAGAAGCTGGCCTGGATCATGGAGCTTAAGAATGTCCGCCGTGGCCGAATCCGTGATTATGCGGACCAATTCAAGAAGGCAGTCTTTATACCTTCCGACGTCAAACTGGGCTATAACCCTCTTTGGAATATCAACGCTCACTGCGCCTTTCCGAGCGCCACACAGAACGAGATCAGCGCTCGAGACGCAGCGAACCTGATCAAGAATGGGGTCACCCTGGTGGCTGAGGGGGCGAACATGCCGAGCACACTTGAGGCTACCAGGATGTTCCTCGATGCTGGCATCCTCTACGGGCCAGCCAAAGCGGCGAACGCTGGTGGAGTAGCTACCTCCGGGCTGGAAATGGCCCAGAACAGCGCGCGCCTGAACTGGACGCGTGAAGAGGTGGATGACCGGCTGCACAAAATCATGATTGCAATCCACCGTAACAGTTATGAAACCGCGGAGATCTACGGGACTCCGGGCAATCTCGTAAACGGGGCCAATATTGCAGGCTTCCTCAAGGTAGCCGATGCCATGTTGGACCAGGGCGTCGTCTGAGTTATTTCTTGCCGGAGGGCGCACGATGAGGCGGGGTGGATCAGTTCCACCCCGCATTTCTTTGTGCAGCAGGACTGGGGCCCGCCGCCAGGGATTGGGAACACGCTTGGTTGTGACCCAAATCACAGCACCGCTTCCAACCCGCTGAAAGAATGGAGCTGTGACTGGGAGTCCGGACAATGTTCAAGATTGCACAGGCTGAGTTCATCGCACCTGGCATCAAGCGGTTTGAAGTCGAAGCACCTCGCATCGCACGAAAACACAAAGCAGGACAGTTCGTAATCCTCCGGCTCCATGACCGGGGTGAGCGAATCCCCATAACCATCGAGAACTCCAATCCCGAGCGCGGCACCATCAACATTGTGGTGCAGTCAGTGGGTAAAACCACGCACCTGCTGAACGCGCTGAATGCCGGCGACGGCATTCTCGATGTAGTCGGGCCGCTGGGAAAACCCTCGGAAATCGCGGTATTTGGCAACGTGGTAGTGATAGGCGGCGGCGTTGGAGTGGCGATGGCCTATCCGACGGCCGCGGCATTGAAGCGCGCCGGCAACCACGTAGTCGCAATCATCGGCGCACGCAACCAAGAGCTGGTGATCCTGGAACACGAGATGCGCCAGGTAAGTGATGAGCTGACGATCACTACCGATGACGGCAGCTACGCACAAAAGGGCCTGGTTACCGACAAACTGCGCCAACTGATTGAGGACGGCACCCACATCGACCTGGTGCTGGCGGTTGGTCCAATTCCGATGATGCGTGCGGTGGCAGAGTTAACACGGAAAGAACACATCCGCACTATTGTGAGCCTGAATCCGATCATGATCGACGGCACCGGCATGTGTGGAGGCTGCCGCGTCCTGGTGGACGGCAAGAGCCAGTTCGCGTGCGTCGATGGGCCCGAGTTCGATGGACACCTGGTGGATTTCGCCGTGCTCACGCAGCGCAACTCGACCTATCGGGAAGCAGAGCACAGATCGATGGAGGAATTCAGGCAGCATCTCGAACCGATGCGTGCCAGCAGCCCCGACGACGTCGGATGCGCCCACGGAGGCAGACGATGACCACAACCGTGAACCCCTCGCCGAATCCACTCAAGCTAAAGGAGCGGATCAAGTTGCCGCGGCAGCACATGCCCGAACAGCCGGCGGAGGAGCGTGCCCGGAATTTTACCGAGGTAAATCTGGGCTACTCCGCAGAACTCGCGCGGCAGGAGGCACTGCGCTGCCTGGAGTGTGAGAAGCCCACCTGCATGGACAAGTGCCCGGTCGGGGTCAAAGTTCGCGAATTCGTACGCTTGATTGTGGCTGGCGATTTCCAGGGTGCGGCCGCGAAGATCCGTGAAGATAACGTGTTGCCCGCGATTACCGGGCGCGTCTGCCCTCAGGAAGATCATTGCGAAGGCGCTTGCAAGTTGTGCAAGAAAGGTGAGTCATTGGGCATCGGCTATCTGGAGCGCTTTGTCGCCGACTACGAACAACGGATGGGAACGATCAGCCTTCCGGCCGCGGCACCTTCGGGGAAACGGGTAGCGGTCGTGGGCAGCGGTCCGTCTGGTCTGACCGTAGCTGGCGATCTCATACAGCAAGGCCACAGGGTACGGGTATTCGAGGCGCTGCATGAACTCGGTGGCGTTCTGGTTTACGGCATTCCCGAGTTTCGCCTGCCCAAGGAAATCGTTCGCCAGCAGATCGATCAGTTGCGCAGCATGGGGGTCGAGTTCGAAACCGATGTGGTGGTGGGCAAGACGGTCACGATCGACGAATTGATGGAAGAAGAACATTACGACGCTATCTTCATTGGGACGGGCGCCGGGCTGCCGCTTTTCATGAATATTCCCGGTGAGCATCTGAATGGCGTCTATTCAGCCAACGAGTTCCTGACCCGCATCAACCTGATGAAGGCATACCAGTTCCCGGCATACGATCAGCCCATGGTCGACCTGCACGGAAAGGACGTGGCGGTGATCGGAGGCGGCAATACGGCACTGGATGCCATCCGCTCAGCCTTGCGGCTGGGAGCGCGAAAAGCATACGTGATCTATCGTCGCAGCGAAGCGGAAATGCCGGCGCGGGCGGAAGAGGTCCGGCACGCGCGGCAGGAAGGGATTGAGTTCCGGATGCTCACCAGTCCGATTGAGTTCCTCTCCGACGGCAAAGGCTGGCTTGGCGGCCTCCGCTGCCAGAGCATGCAACTGGGCGAACCTGATGCATCGGGGCGGCGACGCCCCATCCCAATTCCCGGCTCAGAGTTCGAACTGCCACTGTCGGTTGCAGTCATCGCGATCGGGACCAGCGCCAATCCTGTGATTCAGAGCACTACCACCGGCCTGGCTACGGATACCCGGGGTTATATCCAGGCCGATACCGTCACTCAGCGCACTTCCCGTAAGGGCGTCTTTGCGGGCGGCGATATTGTCACCGGGACCGCCACTGTAATTCTGGCAATGGCCGCGGGACGGCGCTCAGCGAAGTCTATTCACCAGTACCTTACCACCGATCAGTGGTAAGCCCCGCCCTTGCGCAGGTGTGACTGCGATCACAAGCCACAGAGAGCCTCATCACGGCCCGCGAATGCGGCAAAGAGTGTAATCGAAACAGGTTGCGCGACCGGCCGAACAAGGATCATATCCGCGCACCAGGCGGCGATTTATGGAAAACGAAGAATTCGTCAAGTGTCCTCTCTGCGACGGGCACGCCAGCGTGAGGCGGTCTGAGCTGCCCGCATTGCTGGCGGAGAACATCCGGCGTGAAAGGCTGGAAGAAAGCATGGCGGAATTCGCGCGGCCGGCTAAAGGGGATCAGGCCACGCGCAGGCTGCAGCCCGGGGAGTTCGAGAAAGAAGTTCACAACTGGAATCCAACCCTCCCGCTGTGGCGCAGGAGTCCAAAGGAGTAGCCGGTGCCGGCGGTTGTGTTGAAAGGCGAAGCTTGGAAGGGATGCAAGATTGGGCCTGAATTCTTACGAGGTGCATGATGAGACCAAATATATTTTTCTCCGCTTTTGAGCCGCTGCGTGAAGTACCGCAGATATGCGACGTCTGCCAATTGGATCCTCCAGTGCTTAATTTTGAATTCGCGACCACCGGAGAATCCGGAGAACCAGAGGAGCAAAAGGGATTCTGCTGCCGTTGGTGCGCTGCAGATCTCTTGCACAGGCTAGAGCGAGCCGACTCCCAGAGGCGGGCTGAAGAAGAGGCCGCGCTGAAAGTGGATGAATTTGACATCATCGATTTCGAGCAGCCCGAGCTCGCAGGTTACTACCACGGATAGCAGGCAATGCTGCCTGCAGGGACCGGCGCGGCGGAGTCGAAACTAGCCCGACCCCCGGCCGCTACCTCAGGGAGAGGAAAGACATGTCCACTCTATGGGAATCTCGCTATTCACTGCGTGCGCGGGAGAGCAAGAGTTCCGCGATTCGGGAGCTGCTCAAACTTAGCGAACGGCCGGGACTGATTTCTTTCGCTGGCGGCCTGCCCGCGGCCGAGGTTTTTCCCGTTCAACGCTTCCAGGAAGCATGCCAGAAAGTGTTAGATACACATCCCGGACCTGCCTTGCAGTATGGCGCCACTGAAGGGTACGAGCCGCTGCGCGAGATGATTGCGCGCCACATGGCGCGTTATGCCATCCTGGCTACGGTCGAGAATGTTCTTATCACCTCGGGTTCGCAGCAGGCGCTCGATCTGATTGGGAAATTGCTGATCAACTCCGGCGACCGGGTGTTGGTGGAGGCGCCCACCTACCTTGGGGCCTTGCAGGCGTTCAACGGCTATGGCGCCCAATATCTCTCTGTTCCCATCGACGACGACGGACTACGCACAGAACTGCTGGAGTCATCGCTCCGCCTCGGCCCCAAATTCATGTACATCCTGCCCAACTTTCAGAACCCGGCGGGCGTCACTCTGTCGCAGGAGCGTCGCCATCAAT
Organism: Terriglobia bacterium; assembly: GCA_963758435.1. Lineage (GTDB taxonomy): Bacteria > Acidobacteriota > Terriglobia > Terriglobales > Acidobacteriaceae > JAIQFF01. Next base: position 74,870 of record CAVWVN010000009.1, read on the forward strand.
TGATTGGGCTGGCCGACAAATACGGAATCCCTATCGTCGAAGACGACCCCTATGGCCAATTGCGCTATGAAGGCGAGCACCTCGCGCCCCTGGTTGTATTGGACCGTGAGAATCTGCGCCGCGACAATGGGTTTTCCATCGGGAACGTCATCTATCTCAGCACTTTTTCCAAGACCCTGGCTCCCGGTCTGCGCCTGGGCTGGATCGTGGCCCCGCCCGCGATCATCAGCAAACTGGTTCAATTGAAGCAAGCCGCCGACCTGCACACTTCGACCTTCTCCCAGTGCGTCGCATTCGAGGTCGCACGCGGGGGATTTCTTGATCAGCACGTGAAGCTGATCCGTGGAGTCTATCGCGAGCGGCGCGATGTCATGCTGCAGGCGCTGGACGAATTTTTCCCGCCGGAGGTTACCTGGACCCGCCCCCACGGCGGTCTCTTCCTCTGGGTGACTTTGCCGGAAGGGATGGATTCGCAGTCGCTCTTCCAATCCGCGCTGGCCGAGAACGTTGCTTTTGTGCCGGGGGACTCATTTTATGCTGGCAATGGTCCAGAGAGCTGCCGTCATTTGCGACTGAACTTTTCGCATCCCACTCCAGAACAGATACGCGAGGGCATACGCCGCCTGGCCGTGGCAGTGAAGCGTCAGCTTTCAACATCACCATGCGCCACATCACCGTGCGAGCTGGTCTGCAGGTAGCTCACGGTTCGAGCTCTGCGCCACAGTCGTACGCGCTCCTGCTTTCCTGCAACGACAGCAGTGGTGTGATTCAGGTCACATCGAGTTGTGCTTTAGATCATGGCCGGAAATCCTTGCTGGATCCATAGTGTTCTGTGAGCGTGAAACAGGGAGGAGGCCGCCATGATGCTTTCCAACCGGCTTGTACGCCTGATCGAGAACCACGCTAATGTACTGGCCTTGAGCCTTGCCGAGAAAGTCCAGGCCTCTGATCAACTCAAGGACTACCACAAGGTTTTAACCTACGAACTCAACGCCCGGGTGTATGAGATCTACCATCAGTTGGGCGATTGGCTGCTGGAGCGAAAAGAGGAAGACATCGAACATCGTTACCGGGCGATTGGAATCCGTCGCGCAGCCCAGGGAGTGCCTCTCAGCCAGTTGATCCGGGCCATCGTTCTCACCAAGCAGAACCTCTGGGAGTTCCTGAAACGCGAGGCTTTAATCGATAACCCCATCGATCTGCTTGGGGAACAGGAACTGCTGGAGCAGCTGGACCAGTTTTTCGATTCCGCGATTTACTATGCCGCCCAGGGTTATGAGTCGCCTAAAGGGCAAGCCCAGCATGAAGTTGTCGCAGCAGGGAAGGCGCACTGAGGAGACGGGACATGTCCTGGGAAGACGAATACAAGAAGACAATTCAAAGCGCGGATGAAGCGTTGCGGTCGGTTCGATCCGGCACGCGGGTTTATATTCAGCCTGGCTGTGCTGAACCGGAGGCCCTGGTAGAAGCGCTCATGCGCCGCGCGCCCGAGCTGCACGACGTGGAAATCGTGCACATGATGACCATGGGGTGTGCGCCTTACGTGGCCCCGGAAATGGCGGGACATTTCCGCCACAACGCGATGTTTATCGGCGGCAACGTACGGGCGGCCATCAACGAGGGCCGGGCCGACTACACCCCGATTTATCTGAGTGAGATCGAGGCACTTTTTGAAAGTGGCGCCATGCCGATCGACGTGGCGCTGATCGAAGTCTCACCTCCGGATTCGCACGGTTTTTGCAGTTTTGGGGTTGGCGTGGACACCACGCTGACCGCCGCCAAGTGTGCCCGTTACGTTGTCGCCCAGGTCAACGACTATATGCCGCGAACCTATGGCGACAGCTTCATACATGTCAGCGACATAGATGCGGTGGTGGAATCGTCACGGCCGCTATGCGAACTAAAGAAGCCAGAAGTCACCGACATGCACGTTGCCATTGCGCGCAACGTAGCGGGCCTGATTGAGGATGGGGCAGTTCTGCAAACCGGGGTTGGAGGCATCCCCGACGCGGTTCTGCCCTTTCTCAGCGATCGCAAAGATCTGGGCATACACAGCGAATTGGTTTCCGAGGGTGTGATTCCCCTGATCGAGAAGGGCGTGATCACCGGAGCGCGCAAAAATTTCAAGCCGCGCAAGATCATCGTTGGGTTTGCTCTGGGCACGAGGCGTTTTTTCGAGTTCGTGGACAACAACCCGATCTTCGAATTTCACCCCACCGCCTACACCAACGATCCGGGACTGATTGCCCGTAATGACAACATGGTAGCGATCAATTCAGCATTGCAGGTTGACCTCACGGGCCAGGTCTGTTCGGATTCAATCGGCAACCAGTTCTACAGCGGCATTGGCGGGCAGGTGGACTTCCTTCGCGGAGCCTCCCGCTCCAAAGGGGGCAAGCCCATCATCGCGATCTCCTCGACGGCAAAGGGTGGAACTATTTCGCGCATTGTACCCATGCTCAGTCCCGGGGCCGGCGTAGTTACATCGCGCGGACTGGTTCGGTATGTCGTGACCGAGCATGGAGTCGCTTATCTGCACGGAAAGTCAATCCGGGAGCGGGCCCGGGCCCTGATCGAAATTGCGGAGCCAAGGTTTCGCCCCGAACTGTACGAATATTGTGAGAAGACCAGATGGTTGCAACATCCTGAAGTTACGCAAGCGGTCTCGAGGTGACCCATGCCGGGTCCTGCACGTGGCAACATCGAAATCAATATTGAGGAGTGCAAGGGATGCGGGCTCTGTGTCGAGTCGTGTCCACCAAAGTGTCTGGCACTGGCCGATGAGTTGAGCGCCTATGGCGTGCATCCGGCGGTGTATGCGGGCGACGGCTGTACGGGTTGCGGCATTTGCTTCTACTGCTGCCCCGAGCCGGGAGCGATCACAGTCCTGCGCCTGGCAGCGCCGCCGAAGCCGGCCGCGGGATCGCGAGGAGGGCAACATGCGCCGGCTCAGTAAGGGCAATGTGGCAGTGATCAAAGGCGCGATCCTCGCCGGTTGCCGTGCGTTCTATGGTTATCCTATTACTCCGGCCAGTGAAATCACCGAAGCGGCAGCCTTGTATCTGCCGCAGGTTGGAGGAACCTTCCTCCAGGCGGAGAGTGAAGTCGCCGCGATCAATATGGTCTACGGCGCCGCTGCGGCCGGGGTCCGTGTGATGAGCGCTTCCTCAGGCCCCGGCCTTAGCCTGATGCAGGAAGGCATCTCCTATCTGGCCGGGGCTGAACTTCCCTGCGTGATCGTGGACGTGATGCGCGGCGGTCCTGGACTGGGCAATATCGCCCCCGAGCAAAGCGACTATTTTGCCACCGTGAAAGGAGGAGGGCACGGCAACTATCGCAATCTTGTTCTGGCGCCTGCTTCAGTGCAGGAGATGGCTGAGCTCACCATGTTGGCCTTTGAGCTGGCGGACAAGTATCGCAATCCTGCCATCGTGCTGGCCGATGGCTTCGTCGGGCAAATGATGGAATCGCTGGACCTCGAGTTTCGGGAGGCGGTGGTTCCGGAGAAGCCCTGGGCGGTGAAGGGGACTCCAGAAACGCGTCAGAATCTGATCTCCTCGATCTACCTGGAACCTGACGACCTGGAAGAGCACCAGCGCCGGATGGAAGCAAAATATATCCGGGCACAGCAATCCGAGACCCGCTTTGAACAGTATGAAGCCGATGACGCAGAACTATTGCTGGTCGGGTATGGCATCGTGTCGCGCGTTCTGCGCTCCGCCGTGGAGCGGGCACGCAAGCAAGGCTGGAAGGTGGGGCTGTTCCGTCCCATTACGCTGTGGCCTTATCCCTCGAAGGAACTGGCAAGCATAGCCTCCGGAGCGGAAAGCGTTCTGGTAGTTGAATTGAGCAACGGCCAGATGCTCGAGGACGTGCAACTGGCGGTGGGAAGCAACAAGCCGGTGGCGTTTTATGGCCGGGGCGGGGGCAACGTGCCATCGGTCGAAGAGATTCTCGAACAAATTGAAAAACAGATCCCCGTACGTGTGTGACGGGCAGGCACCTTATGGATACGGTCATGGAAGGCGAAGCGCTAAAGATTACGGACGAAAGCACTATCAGTCCCGCGGAACAACATGCCGGTAGCAACGTTTACGAAGTCGCCCATTCCAAATCGCCGGTGTTTTACGACGTCTACGAGCGCAAGTCAGAATTAAAACACCAGACACATTACTGCCCAGGTTGCGGCCATGGCGTCGCGCACAAGCTGATTGCCGAGGCCATCGAAGAGCTGGGCCTGCAAGACAAGACCATCTTCGTCAGCCCGGTGGGCTGTTCGGTGTTTGCCTACTACTATTTTGATGTCGGAAATGTGCAGGTGGCCCACGGACGCGCTCCCGCTGCGGCTACAGCATTGAAACGAGCTTGCCCGGAAAAACTGGTTCTTGCATATCAGGGGGACGGTGACCTGGCCGCTATCGGTAGCGCCGAGATCATCCATGCCGCGAACCGGGGCGAGAAGGTCACGGTCTTCTTCGTGAACAATGCCATTTATGGCATGACCGGCGGCCAGATGGCTCCCACCACGCTGGTGGGACAGAAAAGCACAACTTCGCCCTGGGGACGCCAGCCGGCAAACGAGGGCTTCCCCTTGCATATGTCGGAACTGCTGTCCACGCTTGAAGCTCCCGTTTATATCGAGCGCGTGGCGCTTTCAGACAACAAGAACATCATGAAAGCCCGGCGGGCGATTCGCAAAGCAATCGAAAACCAGGGCGACAACCTGGGCTTTTCGTTTGTCGAGATTCTTTCGCCTTGCCCGACCATCTGGGGAAAGGATCCCGTGGATGCGCGCCGCTGGGTGGCGGAAAAAATGATTCCCACGTTTCCGCTGAACGTTTTTCGGGACCGGAAGCCGGAGATACCCAGCGGCTCGGCTCCGCCGCAGCGTACTGTCGCAGAGGTGCTCGATATCCGCAAGGAAGAGGTACCTGCCCTGTCGGCGCTACACCCACGTGGATTCGAGCACCTGGCTATCAAACTGGCCGGCTTTGGCGGACAAGGCGTGCTCCTGCTCGGACAGTTACTGGCCGAGATGGGCATGCGCGAAGGACTGGAAGTCAGCTGGCTTCCTTCCTATGGGCCGGAGATGCGCTCGGGCAGCGCCCATTGTCATGTATGCCTGTCGACCCAACGTATTGGCTCGCCTCTGGTCTCGCGCCCCCAGGTACTGGTGGCGATGAGTGAGATTGCCCTGCGCAAGTTCGCGCCGCAGGTGGCTCCGGAAGGACTCATTCTTTACTCCGGCGACAAAGTGCCGGAGGACCTTGCCGCTCCCACGCCGAACGTGATCTGCGTTCCCGCCTCGCGGATCGCGGACAAACTGGGCTCCGCCAAGGCCACAAACATCGTGATGCTGGGAGCGATGTTGGCTGAAAGCAATTGTTTGACTCGCGAATCCGCTCTGAAGGTTCTCGAAGTCAAGGTAAAGGACTGCGCCCTGCTTGAAATCGACCGCCAGGCCCTCGCCGCCGGATGGGAGTTCGTCAGTCACCAAGGCTACGCCGGCGCAGTGGCGCAGGCGGACGGCTTCGCCTATTGAGGCCGTGGTCGCGTTCAACGACACCTCGCCCGCCATCGATTCGTTGTGACCCGCGTCACCAGAGGTCGTGACAACGCACACTGCCGTCCTGGTTAGTAACTCCTAATCTTGTGGGTGCGGGTCGGCAAGTACGATCTGGAAAAACTCCGGTTGCAACCTGCGGCCTGTCGTGAGGGGGATTTCAGATGGCTCAAGACAGCATCACCATCACCGACAATCGCACACAGAAGAGCTACACCCTGCCCGTCGAAGACGGCACGATCCGGGCCATGGATCTGCGGCAGATCAAGACCAGCCCTGAAGACTTCGGAATCATGAGCTATGACCCGGCTTTCATGAATACGGCTTCATGCCGCAGCACGATCACGTTCATCGACGGTGAGCGCAGCATCCTGCGTTACAAGGGCTATCCCATCGAGGTCCTGGCTGAACACTGCAGTTTCCTTGAGGTTGCCTACCTATTGTTGTTTGGCGAACTGCCCGCCGAGGCAGAGCTGAAGCATTGGGTCAACCAAATCACCCATCACACGATGCTGCATGAAACCACCAAGAACTTCATGGAGGGCTTTCGCTACAACGCCCATCCCATGGCCATGTTGGTGAGCACGGTGGCCGCCTTGGCGACGGTTTACCCGGAGGCGAGGGACATCCACGATCCGGCTAACCGCCTGCTGCAGGTGAAGCGTCTGGTGGCCAAGCTGCCCACCATGGCTGCCATGGCCTACCGGCACAGTCTGGGCTTTCCCTATGTGTACCCGGACAACGATCTGAGCTATACCGAAAACTTTCTGAACATGCTGTGGAAGATGGTGGAACCAAAGTACGTGGCAAATCCCGTATTGGCACGGGCCCTGGACATTCTGTTTATCCTGCATGCCGATCATGAGCAGAACTGCAGCGCCAATGCGATGCGGTGCGTTGGCAGCTCTCACGCCGACCCCTATCTCTCCACCGCGGCCGCCGCCGCCGCGCTGGCGGGGCCGCTGCACGGAGGGGCCAACGAAGAGGTACTGAAAATGCTGGATGAGATCGGCTCCAAGAACAACGTGCCGGCTTACATCAAGCAGATCAAGGATGGACATGGGAAGTTGATGGGATTCGGGCACCGGATTTACAAGAACTACGATCCTCGGGCCAAGGTCATCAAATGGACCGCCGAGCAGGTGTTCGGTGTGACCGGCCACAATCCCAAGTTGGACATTGCGCTTGAACTGGAGCGCATTGCGCTGGAGGACGACTACTTCGTCAAGCGCAAGTTGTATCCCAACGTGGATTTTTACTCCGGCATCATCTATCAGGCCATGGGGTTCAAGCCGGAAATGTTTACTGTTCTGTTTGCCATTCCGCGGACGGTGGGGTGGCTGGCACAGTGGCAGGAGATGCTGAACGATCCAGAACAGAAGATTGCGCGTCCGCGGCAGATCTGGACCGGGCACGAGATGCGTGAATTCGTTCCGCTGGCCAAACGGAATGCCCTGGCTGTGCTTCGCTAGGGGAAAACGAAGCGGAACGCTGAACAGAATGTGCGGCCAAGGAGAATTTTATGTCGCTCACCAGGGAGCAAGTACTCGACTATCATTTTGGAGCGCGCCCGGGAAAGATCGAGGTCACTCCGACCAAGCCTTGTCGTACCCAACGGGATCTCAGCCTGGCCTACACCCCAGGGGTTGCCGTGCCTTGCCTGGAGATCCGGCAGAATCCGCACGACGCTTTCAAATACACCGCCCGGGGTAATCTCGTGGCCGTCGTTACCAACGGTACGGCGGTGCTCGGCTTGGGCGATATCGGAGCGCTCGCCGGCAAACCGGTGATGGAAGGCAAGGCCGTCCTCTTCAAGCGCTTCGCTGACGTGGACGTCTTCGACATCGAACTGGACACGCGCGATCCCGACGAAATCATCAAGGTATGCCAACTCCTGGAGCCCACCTTCGGCGGCATCAACCTGGAGGACATCAAGGCGCCGGAGTGCTTCTACATCGAAGCGATGCTGCGCCAGACCATGAAGATCCCGGTGTTTCACGATGATCAGCACGGCACAGCCATCATCTCGGGAGCGGCGCTGCTGAACGCTCTTGAAATTGTGGGCAAAGATATCGAGCAAGTGCGGGTGGTGTTCAACGGCGCGGGCGCGGCGGGCATTGCCTGTGCCGAGCATTATGTTCGCCTGGGGGTGAAGCGGGACAATATCATCCTGTGCGACACCAAGGGAGTCATTTACAAAGGCCGAGAAGAAGGCATGAACCGCCACAAGGACCGCTTCGCGCATGAGACCACACTGCGCACGCTGCCCGAGGCGATGAGGGGTGCAGACGTATTCGTGGGCTGCTCGGTGAAAGGCGCAGTCACGCCCGACATGGTGCAATCCATGGCAGCGCGGCCTATCGTTTTCGCCATGGCGAACCCTGACCCGGAAATTTCCTACGAAGAAGTAAAGGCCAGCCGAAATGATGTCATCGTCGCCACGGGACGTTCCGACTATCCCAACCAGGTAAACAACGTACTCGGCTTCCCATCCATTTTCCGTGGCGCCTTAGACGTGCGAGCCACCGCCATCAATGAAGAGATGAAGCTTGCCGCCACGCGTGCCCTGGCTGCTCTTGCGAAAGAGGATGTACCCGACTCGGTCTGCCGTGCTTACGGAGTGGAGCGCTTGAAGTTTGGTCCTGATTACCTGATTCCCAAGCCCTTCGATCCACGGGTGCTGGTGTGGGAGGCGTCGGCGGTGGCCGAGGCCGCCATGCGCAGCGGAGTGGCACAGGAGCCGGTGAACCTCGAGGCTTACCGCGAACAACTAGAGAGCCGGCTGGGAAAGGCCCATGAAGTGGCACGCATGATGATCCACAAGGCTCAGGCCAAACCCAAGCAGGTGGTCTTTCCCGAGGGAGACCATGACAGGATCCTGCGCGCCGCGCACTGCCTGTTGGATGAAGGAATCGCAATTCCGGTGCTGTTGGGCGACCCGGCAGTGATCCACTCTCGCGCGGCGGGGTTGGGACTGGCCCTGGGAGAAGTGAGGATCATAGATCCAGCGGGATCGTCAATGCACGAAGGCTATGTTCAGGAACTCTACCGTTTGCGGCAACGGCGAGGTGTGACTCTCGCTGAAGCGCCCGCCCTGCTCAAGGACCGAAACGTTTTCGCCTCCATGATGGTGCACATGGGAGACGTCGATGCACTGGTGGCGGGAGTTACCCAGCACTTCCCGAACACCATCCGTCCTGCCCTGCAAATTGTTCGTGTGCGCGAGGGCCTGCACCGGATTTCAGGCTGTTACCCCATCGTGACCCGTACCGGCAGCCTGTACTTCCTGGCCGATACCAGCGTGAACATCGAGCCCACCGCCGAGGACCTGGTGGAAATCGCCTTGTGCACGGCCGAGACTGCGCGCCGCTTCGACGTGGTGCCACGGGTGGCCATGCTTTCGTTTTCCAGCTTCGGAGGCACCAAACATCCCCTGTGCGACAAGGTTCGCAAGGCGGTGGAGCTATTGCACATAGCCGATCCTACGCTGGTGGTGGACGGCGAAATCATGGCAGACGTTGCGGTGTCGCCCGCCATGCTGGAGCAGATGTACCCCTTCAGTTCGCTGAAGGGTGGGGCCAACGTGCTGATCTTTCCCGATCTGAACTCGGCCAACATAGCCTGCAAGCTGTTGTCGAAGATCGGCGGTGCCGAGACCCTCGGTCCCATCCTCATGGGTATGAGCAAGCCGGTTCACGTAGTGCAATACGGGGCTGAGGTCGAGGAGATTGTGAGCGCCGCTGCGATGGCGGTTGTGGACGCACAAGAAATGGAAGTGTCCGGCTCAAGACTGGGTGTGGCGCTCGCAGTGAGCAAGTGAAAGTGAGTAGCGGCGGGTTCCCTCATCACCCGCCCACGTCCGTCTGATCGATGTACGGGAGAAAGTCCGCCGCTCGAACTCAGAAATCCGCTGGCGAGCTTTGCTCGCCAGCCCGGACGAGGGCGTCCGGGCCTACGTGGGCATGGATTAACCTAGCTCGCTGGTCATGATGAAGAGCGGTTTCATCTCGAAGCTCTTGTAGTGCGGGCGTAGTCGCTCGATGTTGTAGTGCTCTTTTATATTCACCACTTTTTTCGACGCGATCACAGCGTCGATAGGCATGTTGTCATAGCGGCCATTCTTCAGAACAACAAGTCGTCCATGGATCTTGCCGAGGAGCAAGTCGAGCGCGAGATTTCCGTAAGCCATGGGCACAATAGAGTCAATGGCATCCGGATCGCCGCAACGGACGAGATAACCCAGTTTTTGATTCACTATGTCAATCGTCTTGCCGCTGTTGTACTTGGGAGAAAGTTCTTTCAGTTTCTCGGAAACCAGGTCGCCAATACCGCCCAGCTTCTTGTGACCGTAGGCATCGGTGGTTTCACGCTCGAAAACCATCTCTCCGCCTTGAAACATCGCCCCCTCGGAGACGAGCACCACCGAATAGCGGCTGGGATTCTTGTGGCGGTCGGAAGCCATTAACTCCGTCAGCCGTTCAATGTCGAACTTGTGTTCCGGAATCACACAGCGATTGGCCGCGCCGGCCATGGTAGGAAGCATGGCGGTGAAGCCGGCATACCTGCCAAAAACTTCGAGCACGAGAAAGCGCTCGTGCGAGCCGGCGGAGGTGCGCAAGCTATTGGCCATGGCAATGGTGCGGGTGACACAAGTGCTAAAGCCGATGCAGTAGTCTGTTCCCGGTACGTCGTTGTCCATGGTCTTGGGAATCGCAACCACCTTCACCCCTTCCTGATACAGGCGCACAGCATAGCTCAGGGTGTCATCGCCACCGATAGGAATCAGGTAGTCGATGCCCAACCAGTCCAGATTCTTCAGGACCTCGGGGGTCAGGTCGTTCTGCTCGGCTTTGTAGGTGTCCTGCAAATGCAGCGGAACACTGGATTTTTTTACCTTGCTCGGATTGGTACGCGCGGTATGCAGGAACGTCCCACCGGTGCGTCCTGCCCGATTAACTAGCTCCTCGGAGAGGGGTTGAAAGTTGTCACTGTTGTCATAGTCCTTCTGGCGCACGATTTCGACCAAGCCGGCCCACCCGCGGCGCAATCCCACCACTTCATAACCTTCCCGAATCGCTCGAATAGTTAGGGCCCGGATAGCTGGGTTCAAGCCGGGCACATCGCCGCCGCCGGTCAGAATTCCGATCACTCCTTTTCGTACATTCACGTTCGCCACATTCCACCTGCCTCGTTTATTAGCAACCACCTTACTACTAAACCAGGCTCACCGGTCCAGCAAGTGCGCTCGATCACATCGCGTTGTGATCCTTGTCGGCCTGGTGTCTGGTGGCTGGCGCGTGGGTTGGGGCGCGGCCTCGTCTCTGCCCGGGAAAGTCTCATCACCGTGCGGCAGCCGGGCTGGTGGAAGGTGAATCTCAGTGGATAGGAATTCTTCCTGATGGTGAAGCTACGTTTCCGCAAGAAAAACCCCGCCCAAGCAGAGCCTGGGCGGGGCAACCGCGAGGATCGAGCCTAGTCTCCCGAGGGCAGGAGCGACTCCTCCTGGGTCGGGATGATCTCATGCACGAAGTTCGTGGACGGGCACTCGCCCAGAATCGGCTGGCAGGCCGCATCCGGACCATGTTTCGGGTGAACGAGAGGCTTCGTATCGGCGAACTGTTCCTGCTCGGTGGAGCCATTCAGCGCCGTGGTTGAGGACAGGCCTCCGGCGATCACCTGAGTGAGCGCGTCGAAGTATCCCGTGCCTACGAAGCGCTGGTGCTTCACGGCCTGGTATCCGTACTCCGTCTCCCGGCTGAATTCTTTTTCCTGCAGGCGGGAATACGCGGTCATACCGCTATCTTTGTAGCCGCGCGCCAGTTCGAACATGCTCAGGTTCAGGGCATGGAATCCGGCCAGGGTAACAAACTGGAACTTGTATCCCATCTTGGCCAACTCCGGCTGGAAGCTGGCGATGGTGGCATCGTCGAGCTTCTTCTTCCAGTTGAACGAAGGCGAACAGTTGTAAGCCAGCAGTTTGCCGGGATACTTGGCATGGATCGCTTCCGCGAAGCGGCGCGCTTCTTCCACGTTCGGTTCCGAAGTTTCACACCAGATCAAGTCCGCGTACGGAGCGTAAGCGAGGCCGCGTGCAATGGCAGACTCGATGCCTCCGCGAATGTGAAAGAAGCCTTCCGATGTCCTTTCTCCGGTGACGAAGCCGCGGTCCCGTGGGTCGATATCGCTGGTGAGCAGGTAGGCGCTGTTGGCGTCGGTACGGGCCATGATGAGAGTCGGCACGCCCAGCACGTCGGCGGCCAGGCGTGCCGCGACCAGCTTTTGGACTGCTTCCGAGGTCGGCACCAGGACCTTCCCGCCCAGGTGGCCGCACTTCTTCGCGGAAGAAAGCTGATCTTCAAAATGGACACAGGCGGCGCCCGCCTCGATCATCGCTTTCATCAATTCGTAAGCATTCAGAGTGCCGCCGAAACCGGCTTCAGCGTCGGCCACGATAGGGGCCATCCAGTGCAGGCCGTTCTTGCCGTCCATGTGATGGATCTGGTCGGCGCGCAGCAGCGCGTTGTTGATGCGCCGGATCACATTGGGCACGCTGTCCGCCGGATACAAACTCTGGTCTGGATACATATGGCCGGAGTCATTCGCATCCGCCGCTACCTGCCAGCCGCTGAGGTAGATCGCCTTCAGCCCGGCCTGCACCTGCTGCACCGCCTGGTTGCCGGTGAGGGCGCCGAGGGCAGGTACATATTCTTCGTGGTGCAGTAGCCACCACAGCCGCTCCGCGCCCAGGCGAGCCAGCGTGTGCTCGACCTGGAAGGAGCCCCTTAGCTTATCCACCTGCTGGCTGGAGTAGGGACGCTTTGTGCCCCTCCAGCGGCTGTCGGTGTGCCAGTATTTTGTCATTTCTGCGGTGTTCAGGGTGTGCATGGTTGCGGTGTCCTGTCCGGCGTGCCGGTTCAATAGGAAGTAAACCGCATTCAGGCCAAGGCCACAAACCCTGTGGCCCGCATTGACCAGGTCGTCCGATTCGGACTAGTCCCCGGCATGTGCGGGCTGCGGCCATTAAGATGTAGGATATGACAACCACCACAGCCCTCCGCAGTGACGTTGAGATGCAGATTCTTACTCCGGAAGCGAGCGCTTTCCTGAGCAAGCTGGCGCGCGAGTTCGAAGCACGCCGCCAGCAGCTTCTGGCCCGCCGCCGCGCCCGCCAGCAACAGATAGACGCCGGCCAGTTTCCCGAGTTCCTGCCCGAAACCGCCCACGTCCGCCAGGCCGAATGGACAGTTGCGCCCATTCCGCACGATCTGCTCGACCGCCGGGTGGAGATCACAGGCCCCGTGGACCGCAAGATGATCATCAATGCGCTGAACTCCGGCGCCAATGTCTTCATGGCGGATTTCGAGGACTCGAACTCGCCCACCTGGCAGAACAATCTCGAAGGGCAGTTCAATCTGCGGGACGCGGTCGAGGGCACCATCAGCTACGTCAGTCCGGAAGGGAAGAGCTACAACCTCAATTCCAAGGTGGCAACTTTGCTGGTGCGGCCCCGGGGCTGGCATCTGGTGGAAAGACATTTCGAGGTGGACGGCAAGCCCATCTCCGCCTCTCTGTTTGACTTCGGCCTATATTTCTTTCACAACGCGCAGCGTCTTATCCGCAAGGGAACCGGCCCTTATTTCTATCTCCCCAAGATGGAGAGCCATCTCGAGGCCCGCCTTTGGAACGACGTCTTCTGCTTCGCGCAGGATGAACTTGGCATTCCCCGCGGCACCATCCGCGCCACCGTCCTGATCGAGACCATCCTTGCCGCTTTTGAAATGGATGAAATCCTCTATGAGTTGCGGCAACACTCTTCGGGCCTAAACTGCGGCCGCTGGGATTACATATTCAGCTTCATCAAGAAGTTCCGGAACCACCCGGCCTTCGTGCTACCGGATCGCTCGATGGTCACGATGGAAAAGCATTTCCTGAAGTCTTATGTGGACCTGCTGATCCGGACCTGCCACCGCCGCGGCATACACGCCATGGGCGGAATGGCGGCGCAGATTCCCATCAAGAATGATCCCGCGGCCAACGAAAAGGCGCTCGACAAGGTGCGTCAGGACAAACTTCGTGAGGTCCAGGCCGGACACGACGGCACCTGGGTGGCCCATCCCGGCCTGGTGCCGGTCGCCAAGGAAATCTTTGACGCACACATGAAGGAAGCCAACCAGATCGGCTGCCGCCGCGAAGACGTGCGCGTCACCGCCAAAGACCTGCTCGCCGTCCCGGAAGGCAAGATCACCGAGGAGGGTCTGCGCTGGAACATTGATGTGGGCTTGCAGTACCTGGAGTCGTGGCTGCGCGGGTCGGGCTGCGTTCCCATCTACAACCTGATGGAAGACGCTGCCACCGCCGAAATCTGCCGCGCCCAGGTATGGCAATGGGTGCGCCACCGAGCCGCACTTAGCGATGGCCGGCCGGTGACCCAAGAGATGGTCCGCCAGGCGATTGCGGAGCAGAAAGACAAGCTGAAGGGCGGCCGCATGGCCGAGGCGGCCGAGATCTACCAGCACATGATGACCAGCCCGGATTTCGCGGACTTCCTGACTTTGGTGGCTTATGATTACATCGACTAGGAATACGCAGAACGCCGGCCTGCAAGATGACCCCCAACTCCACCGAGATCACGGATGAGTTTCTAGCGCAGCTCAAGGAGGACCTGGTGTGCCGCCGCGTGGGACGCGGCTTGGCGCGCCTGGAGGAGCGCCGTGGTCTGCTGAACTCGTTCGATCCAGAGCAAAGAAACGCCGCGGCCTTCGCCGGCTATCTGGCGCAGTGGGTGGACGTCGGCTACCAGCGTCCGGGACTGGTCAAGGACATTGTCGCCCGTTTCTCCAAGGTTGTGCGCGCCCGCTTGCCTCTGCATGATTACCTGTATTTGCGGATGGCGGAGGGCATGGTGGCGATGACCGAAGAGTCAAAGGATGAGGCCCTTCGGCACTGTGATTTTGTCCTGAGTCTGGCGGCGGAGACTGACGACAAAGAACTCCTGGCCATCGCTAATTTCTGGAAGGGCCGCTGCCTGCGCATGAAGGGAGAGTACGACCAGGCACTTGCATTTGCGGTTAAGGGCAGGGAACTCGCCTCCGATCTCGGACATCAGCCGATGGCCGCCGTAATGCGCGTGCTGGAGAGCTGGCTCTTCTTCCAGAAGGGAGACGCGAAGCTGGCCATTGACATTCTGCAAGAGGCCGAAGTCATCCTCAGCCAGACCGACGATTTCCTTACCCTGGGCAACATTCAGTCCTCGTATGGCCGGATTGCGCGCCGCCAGGGACGCTACCAGCACGCCATTGATAGTTTTGCCCGGGCCATTGCGCTGTACAAGAAACGGGACCCGCTGCATCGCAACGTGGCGCGCTCACTGAACAACATGGCGTACGTCAAGCGCCTCATCGCCCTGCAGTTGCGCCGTAAGATTGATGCCGACGCGGCCCGCCGCCGCAAGGCCGCTACCCGCGGCCGTGCCGGCAATGGCCAGGGCAAGCCGCAGTATCGCGGCCGCTTTGACCAACTCCGCCAGGAGGCTCTGGCCGAACTTGCCGAAGCTGCCGCCATCTACGAGCAGTATGAAAACCACCACGGTCTGGGCAGCGTGCACCTGAACTACGCGTATCTCCATTTGGACAACGGCGATCTCGAACATGCCGAGTCGGCGGCGAAGACCGCCTTTCGCCTGGGTGAAGAAAAGCATGACCACATCCTGATGGCGCGGGCGCGCCTGCTGCTTTGCATGATCGAAAACGCGCTGGTAGAGGAAGGGATCGGCGAAAGCACCGAACCGGGCAACCACGCCCGCCTGGCCCAGGATTTCGCTCATGAAGCCATTGAGTTGGCCAGACATACCCAGAACCGGCGTCTACTGGCCCATACCCACGTTTGGCAGGGCCTGACCTACTGCAACCGCCTCTTTGACGATCCGGATGCGGCACGACGATGCTACGACCAGGCCGTTACTCTCACCAAGGGCGACCACACCGACAGTGCCTGGGAAGACCTACAAACGCTGAAGGCCAAGGTTTTGCGGGGCGGCAGCGTGAATCCCACTTTGCGCGCCTGGTCGCAAGGCTCGGTTGGTGACAAGACTTTTCAGCAGATTAGTGAGGAATTCGCCGAACTGATCATTCCCAAAGTCTGGGAACGCGAAGGCCGCAAGGTTTCCCGTGTGGCGGCGCGCCTTTCCGTGTCCCCGAAGAAAGTTCGGCGTATTCTGAGCCGTGTGGGACGGCGAAAGCCGCGGGGAGAGTAGGCGTCCTCCGCCAGGGCAGGGCCTCGCAGATCTCACTTCGGCCCACAGGGGCAGAAATCGTGCCGCTCTGGCGGCCGTCCTGAACAAGGGCCGCGTCCAGGGCGTCAATCCATAGACTTTGTAAATACTGCAACTACTCGCAAAACCAGAGACAGTGAGACATCCGGCGCCTGCGGTTATTTGGACTGTAGAGTCTTGATGTAGTTGACCAGATTCGCCACCCGCTGGTCCACTTCACCTTCATGGCCCCCACTGATCGTCCTGAACAGTTTCCCCCAGACTGGCATATCCTTGCTGCCGTGCGCCGCCACCTGGGCATCGCCGCGAATGGCAGAGCCAACCTTGAGTGCGGGAAACGTTCCTCCGTTGTTCTTGCTTAGTGCTGTGAGGTCGGTGGGTGGGGTCTTCAGGGCGTCGGCCGCGGGACCGTTGCCTTTTCCTTCGCTGCCATGGCACACGGCGCAATAGTTGACGTACATCTCCTTGCCCGAAACGGGTGACGTCTTCCGCATGGGCACGTGCTGGATGGTTTTCGCGGGCTGTTCCTGCGCTCCGGCTGTGAGCGCGAACGCAGCCACAACCATCAGCATCTGGAGGACTCTTCGCACGAGCATAATTTCTCCTTGCACGAAATGACGTGCAGTCAATCGCAATTTCTTTTTGACTTCGAAAACGGCAACGATTGTATACCCAGCTGGCAAGTTCGTCACATTGATGGTTTCTGTTTCGCGTCTGGGCTGGCCTCTTCTGCTCTGGCCAGCAGATCCCGCTGCCCTAGCAGGCTGCGGAAAAATGGACTCCGCGACTTAGATTCTCTCCAGCCTCAGTGATTTTGTGATTCGGGAAGGGTTTTGGCTGCATCCGCTGGTGTCCCGCAGATTCATTTTCGGGCCTGCGAGCACACTGCGACCTCGGCTTACGCCGCTTGAATCGCCAGATTCCGCATGCGGACTAGGTTGTAGGCGGCTGCAGCAAAGGTGAAGACCCATCCTACCTTGAAGATTCCACGATGCCGAACCTTCCTCAGTAGCGCGATCGTCTTCAGCCATCCGAAGCATTCTTCAATGCGTTTCCTCTTTCTCTGACTGATGGCATATCCGACGTGCTGCGTCGTGCGAGCATCAATCGCGCTCCCACCTGGCCGCTCCAGGTTTTGGGCCACGTGCGGCGTGACCTTTAGGTTTCTGCACTCGGCCACGAAATCCGCCGTGTCATACCCCTTGTCGCCGCCCACCGTTACTTGTTTCGTGCCCGGAATCTGTTCCAGCATCACCAGCGCGGCATCGCGCTCCGCCGTTCCGTTGGCCTCGAACACCTCGCTGTTCACGATCAACCCGTGGCGGTTCTCCACCAGCAAATTCCCGTTGTAACTCAGCTTCGCTTCCTTGCCCTTGCCTTTGCGGGCCATCTTCGCTTCCGGGTCCGTCTTCGATGCGTGCGTCTGATTCGACCGCTTCTCTCCGTGGAAGTCCACCGTCGCATTGCCGGGATCGTCCGGCGGAACGTCGTTTTTGACATCCTTGCGTTGATAACTCTTCACACTCGCCCACGCTTCCAGTAGCGTTCCATCCACCGTGAAGTGTTCGTCCGAGAGCAGACTCCGCTCGCGTGCCTGCTGGAGCACGGCCTGAAAGAACGCTTCGGCAATGTCCCCATCCAGCAACCGCTCGCGGTTCTTGGTGAATACGGTCACGTCCCAGACGGAGTCATCCATGTTCAAGCCCACGAACCAACGGAACAGCAGGTTGTAGTTGAGCTGTTCCATCAACATTCGCTCGCTGCGCACCGAATACAGGGCTTGCAGCAGGAGCGCTCGCAACAACTTCTCCGGCGCGATCGACGGTCGCCCGGTTTTCGCGTACAGCTTGTGGAATCGTGGTTGCAGTTCTCTTAATGCCTCATCGGTCATCACACGAAGAGGACGCAAGGGGTGGTCTTGGGGCACTCGCTGTTCGGGGCTGACGTAGCTGAACACATCCAACTGTTGCTCATCTTTTCCGCGCATACCTTCTTCTTATCAGGTAGCGTTGTGGAAACAAGAGAGTTTTCTGGTACAGTTTCGACTTCGCTTGAAGCCCGTGGCGACAGAAGCAATCTAATGTTTAAGGCGATCGATGTTTGGAAACGAATCAGTGATTCGGAAGCAGTGCGGTACAGATGCTTCCAGAATCTTCAGACAGGAAAGTATTCCGTCCAGAGCGCCGATTTCTACCCCTTGCCCGAGAACCCGACCCAGTCAGCTCAGTTCGAACGGCAACACATCGAACTGTTTGTCGAACAGGCTCCTGACGAAAGAACAGGGGCCCACGAGACGCTAGAAGCAGCAATCGAAGCCCACGAAGCGGAATTCGGTTCAGCGAGTTAGGCGCTTGCTACACCATCGCATCTTTTTGTGCCGAGTTTTTCCGCAGCCTGCTAGAGATCGGTGGTAGATACTGCGTCGCAGGCGGACAACCGCTTTTGACCATGACCTCGCGGGGGGAGTAAGGTTATACGCCAAAGCCAGCCATGAAAATCGAATCCCGCTTGCGAACGTTTTACCGTGGCGATGCGCGTCAGCGCAACGGGGTCAAATCTTCATTTGTCCCTACATCGACGTCTTTTCGGAAGACGCGCGGCGCGTCAAACCCAGTGATCATGGCCACTCCACGATTCTCCTCATAGGATAGGTCCGTATGTCGCAAATGCGGAAAGACATTTTTACTGACCGCTGGGTCATCGTAGAGGAGAATGGGGGCGTCCAACTGGGCGACTTTCATTTCGAGAAATTCAGACGTGGCACGGGCTTCTGTCCATTCTGTGAGGGCAACGAGGCCGCGACTCCACCCGAGGTCTTTGCCATCCGCAATCGAGGATATTCTCCGAACGGGCCAGGATGGTCGGTTCGAGTGGTCCCCAATTCCCAACCCCGGCTGAAGATAGAAGGTGAACTGGGGCGGCGTGCCGAAGCGTTACACGACCTGATGAACGGCGTGGGTGCGCACGAGATCATTGCGGAGACTGCGCGGCATGACCGTAGCCTGCATGAACTGGAAATTGAAGAAATTTCCAACGTCATCAGAGCTTACAGCGCTCGCATCGTCGACCTTGAAGGTGACAAGCGTGTGCGCTATGTGTTGATCTTCAAGAATTACGGTGTAGGAGCAGGCGCGCACAGCATTAGTCATTCCATCTCGCAGCTGATGGCTCTCCCGGTAACGCCACGTGCGATCAAGACGAAACTCATGATTGCTCGTGACTACTTTGCTCTTAAGGAGCGCTGCATCTATTGCGACGTGCTGCAGCAGGAGTTAAGGGCAGGGAAGCGTCTGGTTGCCGAAAATGAGGATTTCCTCGCATTTGCTCCGTTTGCGTCGCGCTTTCCCTTCGAGACATGCGTGCTCCCGAAATTTCATAGCAGCACGTTTAGCCGGATGGGGACAGCCCAAATTGAACACCTGGCCCGGATCCTGCGCGACGTACTGCAGAAACTGGAGCAGGGCATGGACGGGCCGCCCTACAACCTATCCCTCCACGACCGCCCCTTTCCTCGTCGGAGAGAGGGCTATTGGAAGACCATCGAGGATGACTTCCATTGGCATATAGAGATCTTGCCCCAACTGGTTCAAGTCACTGGGTTCGAGTGGGCTTCAGGATTCTTCTACAATCCGGTTCCACCGGAAGTGGCTGCCCGCCACCTATCGCTGGTTTCTGGCGCCTGACCTTGGAAGCCGGGTCAAAACCCGCCCACTGAGGGCGCTTCTCCGGGCATTAGCGAGTGAGTTCAATCACATCTTACGGTGACGAAGAGCACCGCCGTTTCTACAGAAACAGCACAAAATCAAGGTGTTGGGGGAAGTCCGGGGACCTTCCCAGGAGCAGAGCTCCCGGGGGGAGGTATTTATGACAACATTAATTCTTCTCGTGATTACCGTGGTGGCTGTGATAGCCGGCCTGTTTCTTTCCCGCATCATTCCGGCGGTGCAGGCCTATTTCACCTACCGTGGCAAGCGCGTCATAACCTGCCCGGAGACACTCAGCAAAGAAGCCGTGGATGTGGCAGCGAGGAAAGCCGCCATCTGGGCTTTTGTCGGTGAACCGGTTCTTCGCCTGGATCAATGCTCGCGTTGGCCGGAGCGCCAGGACTGCGGTCAGGAGTGCCTGGGGCAGATTGAGGCCGATCCCGAGAACTGCCTGGTCTGGAACATGGTGTCCGATTGGTATGAAGGACAAGCGTGTGTGTATTGCCACAAGCGTTTTGAACGGCTCCATCATCTCGATCATGTCCCGGCCCTTATGGGACCTGATCACAAGACGAGTGAGTGGAATCATTTTCGACCCGAGCAGCTTCCAGAATTGTTTTCGACCTATAAACCTGTCTGCTGGAGTTGCCATGTTACGAAGACGTTCCGACAGGAACACCCAGAGTTGGTGGTGGAACGCAAGCGGTAAGCAACTCTTTGGAGCAAGAACTCAGAAAAAGGAGGTAATCTCCCATGTTTGAACAGGAACTGGAAATGGAAGAACGGGAAGCTTCCTCTGTCCCATTGCTGCTGATTGTGGCCCTCATCCTGGCGATCCTTGGCATCACCGGGTACTACGTTTGGCAGTATCGGCAAGTGCTTACGCCCGAAGAGGCTGCTTTGGTGATCAACGATGTAGAGGGACAGAAGGTGGCCACGATTCATGTTCACGTCGGAAATGTGACCGCCAGTGTCGATGTTAAGCCGCACGATCCGAACTACCGTCTGCTGGAGAAGGCTGGCTTCCTGAAATTGGGGAAAGACCAAGGCCGTACCACTCCAGTGACGCTCACCCCCCAGGGTGAAACGCAATTGCAGCAGATCGCCGGCGTAATAAAGACGAATGAGAAGGACGGCACCGAAAGCTATACGGTGCCAATTGCCGAGCGCAAGTTGGTCGAGATCTCCCGCATCAGCATGACCGATCCGAGCCACGCGACCGTAGATTTCACCTGGAAGTGGGAGCCGAATCAGTTAGGCGAGCTCTTTGAAGCGTCCGGCCCGCTGGTCAAGAGCTTCAATACCTGGGAACGTGGGTCCCTGATCGACAAGTACGGCGCCAATTTCTATCGAGCCAATCCGATCAAGACTACACTGGCTTTGGCGAAGGTTGGGAAGCGTTGGGAGATTGCGGCAGAGTGATATCTGTGTTCAGAGGGCGGATCGCGTGCCGATGTTGCACGCGAGCGGGGTGAGCCGATCGCGCACGTTTGAATCGCCGCAGCCCACGAATAACAGGGAGGCGGCGTACCCCTCCGGTGCACTGCCACGTTTCCACGAAGAAGCCTTCATTCCACCGCTTCACTGCTGACTTCCCTCGGGCTGCGCCATCCACATTTGATCTCAGCGTCGGCAAGGCACTCTCACAGCAGAGAGAAAAATAACGAGTCACCCGCCACCGTGCCATTGCATCCAGACAGTCCCTTTCTGTGGCACCCGAAGACAGTCTTGCTTCAAGCGACCAGCAACAGTTCACTGGGCGCGGGGATTGTGATTGCCATCACGAAAAGAGGTGACCTCACGCACCGCGCGAAAGGAGCACAGGATGGAGAATCTGGGTGAGGTAAGGGTGTCCATTTGGAGGCCATCATGCCAACCGCAAGTGAGGTCCGAGAGACCCAAACTGAGAATCTCGTCGAGGTTAAGGAAGAGGTTGAAATTCCGCAAAAACAGGGGATAGGGGAAACTCTTGGCCCGTCATACCAGCGGCCGCTGTTTGCGGATAGCCTGCTGGATGCAGGCGGTCAGGAAAGAAAGCGACGCAAATTCGCGGCGGTGATCTCGTTCACGGTTCAGTGCCTGGTGATCAGCATCCTGGTAGTCGTGCCTCTCATGTACACCGACGTCCTGCCCAAGCAGCAATTGCTGACCTACCTGCTGGCCCCGCCACCGCCGCCACCGCCGCCTGCGGCGCAGGAGATAGCCAAAGTCGTCCGGCAGATCCAGACAGAATTGTTGAACGGTCAGTTACGCACTCCCAGCCGGATACCCGAGAAGGTGCAGATGATCCGTGAAGAGGAAGCGCCCCCACCCATGTCCGCCATGGGAGGCGTTGTGGGAGGAGTGGCAGGAGGTATCCCCGGAGGGCAACTAGGCGGGGTAATTGGTGGCATTGTTAACCAAACTTCGATTTTGGCCGCAGTGCCGAAGCTGGTCGCACTACCGCCCAAACGAATTCGTGTCTCGCAGGGTATCACCAGAGGATTGCTGATTCAGAAGATCGAACCCACCTATCCGCCACTAGCGCGGCAAGCCCGAGTTCAGGGTGAAGTTGTGTTGAAGGCGATTGTTAGCAAGGCAGGCGAGATCACAGAGCTTGAGCTTGTCAGTGGCCATCCCATGTTGGCGCCGGCTGCGATTGAGGCAGTCCGGCGATGGCGTTACCGGCCGTTCTTGTTAAGTGGAGAGCCCATAGAAGTAGAAACGCTGGTTACCGTTATATTTCGTATCTCTTAAGGGCGTGCGATGGTCTGTTTCGGCGGACTGCCCGGTCTTGAGGAAGGAAGGTTGACCATGGAAGCCCCACAAAAATATCGCGTCGCTGCCTGGTGGAGCTCTGGAAGAACCGGCTTGGCCAAATCCGACTCGGCTCCTAATGTGATTCACTTCACCGCGCCACCGGAGTTTGGCGGCCTCGAAGGCAGATGGACACCCGAAGACTTGTTGCTCAGCGCGGTCGCGAGTTGCTATACGACTACCTTCCAGGCTCTGGCGGAGCACTCAAGACTGGAGTATGCCGATTTGGAAGTAGAGGTGGAAGGATCGGTTCGCAAGGTTGATTCTGGCTACTCCTTCAACCAAATTGCGATCCGTCCGAACCTGACTATTTCCAGTGACGAGGACCACGCGCGTGCGCTCCGCCTGCTGCAGAAAGCCAAGACTGTGTGCCTGGTAGCGCGCGCCCTTGCCGTAGAACAGAAATTCGAACCGCGGGTGCAGGTGGGCGAATCGCGAGTGGAATATAGCCTGGCTTTGCCGGCGGTCTGAGGGCTGCACGTGCAAGATATCGGAAGATCGTCTCCCACGAAGGTTATGGTTTTGGAGAACCTGACCCCTTACGACCAAGTAGAACGAGGTTATGCCATGATCAAGCAGCATGATAAACAGCTGATCATTTGTCGCAGACTCAGAGAACTCGGCTATGCTAACGCACGGCAGATAAGGTTGTATGGGGAGGACTTTCTTCTGATCTCAGATCCGATTCCGGACGGCGACGGGTTTGCTGTTGAAGGCATCGCTCGCAGGTCCGGAACATCGAGATATCTCCGCATTCCATTGTCGATAGTGCATACCCTGAGGCAGGAACTCAAGCTCGAAGCGGAGCTCGACCTTGTGGCTTGATCGCGGTTCTTACGCCCGGCCGCTCTCCTGGTAAGACCCAGCCACCCTCACCGAGGTCAGTTGCTCAGGAACTCCTGGTCACTTCCAATGGTTTACCATCTTAGATCGTGAGTCGGCCGGCGTCGCAAAAGAGTGAGTATTGATCACGACCACACTCTCTCGGGGAGCGATTCCTTACAGAGTCAGATCGCGGTTCAGTTGCTTTCAGCCGCGAAGTCTTTTCGAAACGCCTACGTGGGTTGAGGCAAGACCACAAGTGACACAGTAAGTTCGAGAGCCTGGAAACTCAAGCCCAGGGACCGCGAGAGTGGTTCACGGGCACGGTACGCGTCGATCCGCTTTTTCAGGCACCCGATCCGGCACTGGTGCAAGGCGCCAGCGTGACTTTCGAGCCGGGCGCGCGGACGGCATGGCACGCGCATCCGCTCGGCCAGACTCTCATTGTCACGGCCGGCTGCGGTTTGGCACAGCGTTGGGAAGGCCCGATTGAGGAGATCCGACCGGGCGATGTGGTCTGGTTTTCGCCCGGCGAGAAGCACTGGCACGGGGCGGCGCCGACTACGGGCATGACGCACATCGCCATTCAGGAGAGGAAAGACGGCAAGGTTGTTGACTGGATGGAATCGGTCAGTGAGGAACAATATCGCGCCTGGAAATGAGGAGATCTTGATGAAAAATCAGCCAACCCGAAACGATGCCCTAAAAGACAGCCTTTCCCGATCTCGCGAAATTGACATCACAGTGACTGGCAGAAAGTCAGGACGCGCGATCTCAATCCCGGTTTGGTTTGTATTGGAGGACGACAAGCTTTACCTCCTTCCGGTACAGGGGTCGGATACACAGTGGTACAAGAATGCACTCAACCGCCCGACGATTCGGATCGACGCGCCGGGCGCAAAGGTTGAAGTTAAAGTTGTTTTGGTCACTGACGCCAAACGAGTGTTGTCCGCGGTCGAGAAATTCCGCGCCAAGTACGGGACCAACGACGTAAAGAAGTACTATTCAAAGCTCGACGTTGCGGTCCTGGTTCAAATTCCAGGATAGGCGGTTCAAGAGTCCCGGCGGGCAGCGGGCGTCAGTACAGCACTTCTTTGTCACCCTTATCGGAGATCATCTTCTCGAACTGGGCCACGATCTTGTCACGCCGCGCCATCACGGCCTTCACTTCATCTTTGGAGAGATAGCCCTTGGTTTTTGTCGCCACTTCGTTGGCGTCCAGGGCCTTCAGCTTCTCGAACAACTGCCGGTCGCAGCGCACCAGGTCTTTGCTGTTTCTCAAGTCCTTGTAGTTTCGAAAGGCTCGGCTGAAATCAACCCTCCAAATCTTGAAGTCCTGACCGATCAGCACGTTCGTGAGATTGGGATCGTCATCGTAAACCAATTGGTCGAAGACCCGTACCTTGTACATCTGATTGTTCCAGGCATCAGGATCGGGAGGTGCAATGTTCTGTTTGATGCGGTCTGCTTCATCCATCTTCACCGGCAACCACCAGCTCAGCGATCCGGCACTGCCGTGCCATGATCTCTCGACATACACCGGTACCATGTCATCCAGGCCAACCAGTTCGGCCAAGGCATAGGCGGCGATGTTGTACTTGTACGAATCTACGAAGTTCATTTCCACCCGGCCGCTTGCCATCGTCGCGTTGGTCTTGTGTTCGTCAATGGCCTGGAAAGAACCGTCATGGGTCAGCGTGCCATCGCTCAGCGTAAGCCGCCAGGGTTGAGTAATACCCTTGGTGGATTGCTTACCGCTGATGATCTTCGCGGTGAGGAGGAACTGCCTGATCTGATCCTTGTTCAGCGCGGTCTCATCCCCTGCTCTGGCAAGGCATGGGCAGATCAAACATGCCGCTGCCAGGAGAGCTCTCCACCACGGTCGGTGAAACATGTACATCAGAGTACCTCCCTCGAATTGAATATCTGTTTCGGCTTCTTGAAAGTTCAATCCTTCGCGACCAATGCCTCGAGGCGCAGTTTGGCTGCCCTGGCGGTCTCCCGCAACAGTGGATCCGAATCGTTCAGGCAGCGGTTCAAATGATCTTCCAAAGATCGCAAACCAAATGCCCCCACGGCATACGCGCCGCAGGACCTTAGCCAGGGATCGTTGCTGGCCACCAGGGCCGCAACGGCTTGTTCCTGGCTTTCGATTTTGGTCTGCACTAACCGTTGTGCCAGATGCGCCCGCTCGTGCACTGTGACCTTGCTGTCCAGCAGCGGAACCAGTACCTCACGTAACTGAGGCTTCAAGACGTTATCCAGGAATTCCAGCGCATTGTCGTGAACGGCTACGCTCTTGGATTGCAGACCCAAATGAGCGCTGTGCACATCGAGATGGGGATACAGCAGGCCCAGCACGCGGAAGACCCGCTCCAATTCCTGTTGCATGGACTCGGTCAAGGCGCGTGCCACGGGGTCATCGCCTTCAACGGTCCCTAGTTTGTCGAGAATCTGGTAGGAGCGGTAGTGTCCGAGGATTTCGGCGGCCAACACCGTTTCCAACATCTGGGTGTCAGTTTCGATTTCAGGGTGGAGGCGTTGCAGCTTGTTCAGGGAACTGATAGTGCGAAAGCGTAATGTGGTATCGCTTTCCAGAAGATTTTCCATGAGAACCTGCGCCGCCGCCGGTGTGCCAATCCTCACCATGATGCCGGGGATTTCCCGCCGCACCTCGATGGTCACCGAAGTGTCTGCGAGATGGTCGCGCAACGCCCCGACGATGGAGTCCCCGAACTCTCCCAATGCCTTGGTGGCCTCGGCACGCAGCTCATGATGCGACAATCGATCGAGGAGGTCGGGCACCAGCCGCCGCTTGCGGAGTTTTCCCGCGGAGTGGATGGCTTCTCGCGCAACCACTGGGTCGGGGTCGGCGAGCAGGTTCGAGAGCAGTGGATCAAAGCAGTCCGGGAGCTCACCCAGCAAGCGGGCCGCCTCCGCCCGGTGACGCTGCCGCTCCGGCGCCGGCTCGCCGACCATGTTGGTCAGAATCTGCTGCGCAGCTTCCATGATCTGGGTCTTGCCCGGCCGCGCCAGAAAAGCCACCACCGCGGAACTCACCGAGAAGTCGGCGAAGTCGCCCTCGTCCCGCATCAACTCCAGCGGATCAATGTGGGCATGGTGCGTAAGGTAGAGCAAAGCCTCAGTGCGCACATTAAGGTCCGGATCGCGCAGCAAGGCCTCAATCTCCGGCCGCACCGTCTTGTCCCCGGTTTCGGAGAGGATGGCGATTGCCTTCTGCCGGACCTCCGGCGAGGAGTGGTACAACAAGCTGCGGATTACCGGGTGCGCGGCCCTTTGCCGTTCCACTTCAAACAGGCTGAGAGCATAAAGGATCTCCTTGGGATCGGAGGCGGAGAGATTCGTTGCCAGCAACTCCGCGGTCGAACGATCCAGTACGGAGTGGGAGGCGTGCTCTACGTCCACTCGATGTTGGGAAATGCTCTCCTTCAGCGTAGCCACATACTGTCGGCGAGCAACCGCAACCGCCACCAGCCAACCGGTGACAAACAGCAGCGCAATCCAGCTGATTTGGCGTGCCGGCCAATGCAGAGTGGTGGCGAAAATCAGAACCACCAAACCCGACAAGCCGTCACCCAGCCGCCAGATTACGGTATCGATAAACCATTTGACTTGGAGCTTGATCCGGCTAGGCAGGGGAAGGTAAAGCAATTCCGTGGTGGACTTGTCCAGGGAATAGCGCTGTACCTGGTCCCCAGCTTTCAGCGCAACTACCGCGCCCAACGTGCCAAAGACTAGCAGCCCTGCTGAACCCAGCCATACCGTGACGGGAAGCATGAACAGCGCCGTGCCAATGCCAAACCGGCGCAGAAATCTACTGGTGAACAGCAACTGGAGCAACAACGATAGTATGCCAGCGTAAAAGTTGAAGTCGCCGTAAAAAGCAGCGATCACATCCTTCTTTACCAGGAACTGCTGCATCAGGGCGAGGAACTGCCAACCCGTCAGTGTGGTCACCAGGGATGAAATGCAGATGACCGCGGCAATGGCCCTCAAGTAGGAGGAAGAGAACACCAGCCGCATGCTGGAAAAAATATTTCGCGGGCCCGATTCGGCAGATCCCTCCGTCACGCCATGCGCCCCGCCGACGGCGACTTGCCCGCTGCGCCAGATGAAGACGATCAGCCCGGTAGAAATCAAAAGGAACAGGGCCATGCCCAGCAGAAGACTTTCCGTACCGAACGTCTTGGCGATCGCTTTGGAGAAATAGCCGGCGAAGATCCAGCCCGCAATGGCGCCCCCGCCCACCATCCCGAAAACCCGCTTGGCCTCGCGGGTGGTAAGAACATAGTTCGCCAAAGTCCAGATCTGAGTCGGCGCCAGCACGCCAAAGACTTTCACCCAGATGTAAAATACCGGAAACAGCCAAGCCAGGTGGGGGCGATAGTGGGCCAGGGCCCAGAATATCGTGCAATTGCTGGCGAAAAATATCGTGCTGCCGATCAGCAGGCCCTGCAAAGCGACTCGCCGCGCCACGAGCACGTAGCCCGCGACCACCAGAGCCACGATTACAGAGCTGGAAATATCGGCGTAGGCGAGCTGCTTGGCCTGGAAGCGCGACAGGAAGAGTGCGGCGCCCGCCACTTTGCCGATTACGTAGCTGCTGATCACCAGGAACAAACAGGCGCATAGCAGGGTGCCACGCCCCAAATCGCCGGAGTGGATGTTCAGCGCGCGTTCGATCCACTTCTTCATTCGTGGAAGACCCTCTCTTGTCCCCGTTCTTATTGTGGTGGGGGCGCCATGGCCGCACAGACGCTTCCGACCGTCGGTAAGGCGTCAGGCTTTCCCGAAATTTTGCTCGCGTCTTCGGCCCCTGTGGCGGCCGCGGCACCTGCCTTTTCGGGCGAACCGGCGGGGTCAATCAGCACTGCCTGTTGGTCCATATATTTGGCGGTGAACCTGGAATCGCCACAGATCTCCAGGGCTGACGCCCTGCCCCCGGGGTAGTAACTGCTGAGCATGCCAGTGTCGATCAGCAACACCTTGTTACCAAAGCGAGGCCGGATACGCCCACTCCGCTGAACCGTATGGCCTACCACAATATGCGCTACCTTGTAGGCGTCCAGGACCTTGTCGATCTGCACCGAACCTTCCGCGTCGCTCCACTGATCGTAACCCCGAAACCATAACGGTCCATCAGGCTTGACGCTCAACCACTCTCCGTACTTCAGGAAATCCAGGATCTTGGCCTGGCGTTCCTCGCTCGCCGGAACACGCGACTTGCGCTCGGCGATGACTTCGGCCTGGGCCGCGAAGGTGATTTCCTGCATATTGAAGAACGGCAGGATCACGCCTTCGTCCTGCAGATACTGCTTCACAGCATCAAACGATTGGATTTCGTCGCGAATCCGCTTGTTCACCGCATCAACTTTCATTTTGGCCAGGTCGGGATGGATGCCCCCGTGCAGGAAGATCTCTCCTCCAATCTCGGCCAGGGCGTTGTGGCCGCGCAGCCACTTGCCGTATTCGCCCTTCGGGCTGAAGGCCTCGCGTTGCTCAACGTAACCCAAGGGATGCCTCGCCATCCACTCTGCTTCAGTCAACTCCATGGGCTGGGAAAGCTCGGCGACCAACTCGGGGTGCTTGTCGCGCCATTTTGCATACTCTGCATAGGCAGACTTTTGGCGTCTCTCGGAATCGCTGTCGGTAAAGCTGGCATAGTTCACGGGTGTGACGTAACGCAAATCACCCATGATATTCATCATCTCGTGATTGCCGAGCAGGCTTACCACCCGGCCGCCGGCCTGGTCCGCTTCCTTCTCCAGTGCCATCAATAGGTCCATGACCTCGCGCGGTTTGGGTCCGCGATCCAGGGTATCCCCAACCTGTACCAGCGTGGTCTTACCGCCAGTCCAGTGGTTTTGCTTGTCTATGAGACCGATGTGTTGAAGAAGGGCGACGAAGTCGTCAAAATCACCGTGCACATCTCCGATGGCGACCAGAGATTCGGAAGGCTCAGATGAAGTTTTCTTTGGTTTCCCCCATGCTAACCCGACCGACAGAAGTACCACGAATAGAGAAATGCAAGCGCGGCGGGAATAAATCCAGACCGGAGGGCTGACCATTCTCTTGCCTCCTATAGCCAAGCTCTGCCGGATTTGAACGAAACGGTTGAGTTCCGCAGGATGTCCTCTAGTGCGGTGCATCTTAGGCTGACAAAGTTAAATAAGTCAACACGTTCAAAAAACCGGGTAGTCCCACGGTCCAGAACCCGCACCCGAGCAAAGGGCCTTGATACCGAGGTCGCGGAGGAAAGCCGGGAATTACCAGCAAACTTGCACACTACGTCTGCCACCATTCCGGTTCCAATGGCACCGTCCACTATCAACAACCTAAACCCTATCTGCCCTGCTCCTTGCTACATGCCGGTGAGCCGTTTCGAGATCAGGTTGGCATGGAGCACGCCTTCCTTGTCCCAAGTGCCAGTACAGATCACCCGGTCGCCGTCCTTCACATCGTCGGAAGTGATGTCGTTGACCTTTTTGCTGCCATGCTCTTGACTGACCCAGCGCGTCGAGGCGTCGTACATGACGGTTCGTTCGTCCGACGAACCCACTTTGCGTACGGTCAGGGTGGATTTGTCCTTACTGCTCCGCACGATGTGGCCTTCCCAACGCGCCTCCTTTGCCGTCTTTTCTTTGGCTGGAGCGTCCTGCGCGAACACCGCCGTTGCCAGCGGGAAGGCGAGAACCGAGGCGAGCAACAGAATCAGTAACTTCTTCAGCATATCTTTCTCCTTATTCCCCGGATTGCCGGGAAGATTTGGTATATGACCGGGAACGATGGCCCTGGGCCCAAGAAAACATGCGGCGCTCAACCTTTGCACGAACCCCGCGATCCTCATGATATGAATGGCAGGGTGACCCCCGTCAGTGCCTGATCTCCAAAAACGCATCGCGCTAGGGTGACCAGCGAAACACAAGAGATCTGTGATTCAGTACAGCACTTCGCTCTCGCCTTTCTCCGCGATCAGCTTCTGGAACCGCTCCACAATCTGGTCCCGGCGCTGCATCACTGCTTTCACTTCCATCTTGTTGAGATAGTGCTTGGTCTTCTCCTGCAATTCGTTCCCGTCCAGTGCCTTCAGTTTCTCAAACAAGTGCCGGTCGCACCGGACCAGGTCGTCGGGGCTTTTTACCTTTCCTTGCAGGCGGAAGGATCGGGAAAAATCAACCCTCCATATCTTCCAATCCTCACCGATCAAGACATTAGTCAGGTTGGGATCGGTATCTAAGACGAGTTGATCGAGGACCCGAATCTTGTACATCTGATTGTTCCACGCGTCCGCATCCGGCGGCGTCAGATTCCTCCGGTGGCGTTCCACCTCATCCATCTTTACCGGTAACCACCAACTGAGCGAGCCTTCCTCGCCCTTCCATTTGCGATCGACGTACACCGGCAGCATGTCGTCTATGCCAAGCATTTCCGCCAGCGTATAGGCAGCGATGTTGTACTTGTAGGAATCTACAAAATTCAGCTCAGTGCCGGAAGCAAACTCCACGCTTTGCTTGTGTTCATCAACCGACTGGAAGGAACCGTCGTGGGTCACAGTGCCGTCGCTGAGCGTGAGCCGCCACGGGTTGGTGATGCCCTTCTTGGACTGGACACTTTTGATCACTTTGGCGGTGAGAAGAAACTGCTTGATCTGGTCCTTGGTTAGAGTGGGTTCATCTGAGGCGACCGCGAAGAGTTGGCAAGCCATACATGCTGCCAGGGCCAGAATCAGGCCGCGGCACCGAAGGCGAAGGGCGTTCATCGAAAACCTCCCCCAGATAACCGGGCGAAGTTTACTCCATTTGCGCCCCGTTGGACAAATTAAAAGGCAACGGGATGCCGCGCCAATGCCATGACGGAACTGCTGCGGTGCCGGTCCCCAGGGGCAAGCGCCCGCTTCCATCCCCTAATTCTATGGTTTTTTGCCGAGGCTATTGTTCTTTTCTGTCCGGGGGGCTATTGTTCTTGCCGCAACACCTGATCTTTCCGATGAAAAAAGGAGGAAGTCTCATGGGGAAGAAGCTACTCGCTGTACTGTTCGCGTCTGTACTTGCCCTTCCGCTGTCAACGGCGGTGTTCGGGCAAGAGGCTCCGGCCAAAGCGAAAATGGCAAAGGAGGGTCGTTGGGAGGGTACCGTTGTGAGAAGCGATTCGGACAAATCCACGCTGACTGTACGTAAGGTGGGATCGTCCAACGCCGAAATGACCATAATGTACGACAGCTCAACGAAGTGGGTCAGTCAGTACCACGGCGACAAAAAGGTCAACGACATCGACCCAACCCAAGTTAAGGATGGGGATCGCGTAATCTGCACGGGCACCTGGGAAAAGGCTGGCGTACTCCATGCCAATCTAGTCTCGAAGCGGCTCTCCCACTAGACGAGTTTTTCAGCTGAAGACCACAAAATCGGGCGGCCTGCCGCCCGGTTTTTTTGTTGATTGATGGTCGCAGGGCGACGACCTGCCACTCTTTTTCTCCATCCTAGATCCGTAAAAATTCGAATCTTGCTTTGACCACAGGTTATCCTGTCAGCGGGCGACCGAGCAGCGACGGCCGCTCGCCAAGAGGGAACGAACATGGTTAGACGACGGGAGTTTCTCAACGCGCTGGCGGTTGGGGCTGCGGGCCTGGCCGTGCGGGGCACGGCAAAAAGCTATGGCCAGATTCTCGGTTCCAACGATCGCCTGAACTTTGCTGTGATAGGTCTAAATGGGCGTGCCTACGCTCATCTTTCAGCGCTCAAGGCGAACCGAAGCGCCGCCCGCATTTCGCATGTCTGCGATGTGGACAGCAACATACTCAAGAAGTTCGCCGATAGCGTGCAGCAGGAGATGGGCGAGGCCCCAGCGTCAAACAAAGACTTCCGCACGATTCTGCAGCAGAAGGATGTGGACGCCATCACCATCGCCACTCCCGACCACTGGCACACGCCCATGGCGATTGCCGGGTTGCAGGCCGGGAAGCACGTCTTTCTGGAGAAGCCATGCAGCCACAATCCGGCCGAGGGAGAGATGCTGGTGCAGGCCCAGCAGAGATATCGCAAGCTGGTGCAGATGGGCACCCAGCAGCGTTCATCGCCGCACACAATCGAGATTATCGAAAAAATCAACCTGGGCATCATCGGCCGGCCGTATTTTGCCAAAGCCTGGTACAGCAATGTGCGGAAGTCGATCGGCACAGGTAAGGAAGCGCCGGTGCCGCCTCAGCTTGACTGGGACCTTTGGCAAGGTCCGGCGCCGCGCCGCCCATATACAGACAATGTGCAACCCTACAACTGGCATTGGTTCAGAATTTATGGCACCGGCGAAGCCCTCAACAACGGCACGCACGAGGTGGACGTCTGCCGCTGGGCGCTGGGCGTCGATTATCCGAAGCGGGTCACTTCGTCAGGTGGCCGATACCACTTCAAGGACGACTGGCAGTTTTACGACACGCTGGTGACCAGCTTTGAGTACGAAGACAAGATGATTACCTGGGAAGGGAAGAGCTGCCAGGGAATGAAATATTACGGCCGCGATCGTGGTTCGACCATCCTGGGCACCAGCGGCACCGTGCTCGTCGATCGCGACGGCTACGATATCTACGACCTTAAAGGAAACAAGACGAAAGAATTCCGGACGGGCAGCACAACCTCGTCCACTGACCTCCTCGGCCGTGATTCCATGACCGATGCGCACTTCACCAACTTCATCGCGGGAATCCGCAAAGGCGAGAAACTTAACGCGCCGATTGCGGTCGGCAATGTTGCGGTCACCATGCTGCAGCTTTCCAACATCGCATGGGAAGTTGGCCGCGAACTGCATCTCGACGCCAAGGACGGGCGGATCCAGGGCGATCCGGAAGCGATGAAGATGTGGGGCCGAGAATACGAGGAGGGCTGGGCACCGCATATATAAGATTGCGACCCGTATCGACTATGGGGCAGGGAAATCTCAGGATGTTCCGCCACGCAGGCGCTATTTGTCGGGAGAGAGCGAGGGTCTGGCCGCTATGACAAGGGTGTTGTCCCGTCGCAACTTCATTTGCTCCAGCGCAGCCGCCGCGGCGTTTGCTGCTTCAAGCAACGTCTTTGCGCCGGCAGAAGAGCGGGTATCAGCGGACCGGGCGTCGCCCATTCGGCTGGGTTTAGCCAGCTACACCTTCCGTAACTTCACTCGCGCGCAGACGATCGGCTTCATGAAGCAGCTCAATGTGTTTGAGCTGAATGCCAAGGATGTCAAAGATCATCTTCCTTCAGATCCCCAGGAAGAAGGGGTAGCGCTGGCGGATTATTCCTCAGCCGGCATCAGGCTACACGCCGCCGGCACTATCTATTTTGCGAAGGATGAAGACGCGGACATCCGGGCCAAATTCGAATACTGTAAGCGCGCAGGTATCGCCGTCATCGTCGCCGGCGACCCCGCACCGGAAACTCTGCCGCGAATCGAGAAGTTCGTAAAGGAATACGACATCCGTATCGCAATCCACAATCATGGGCCCGAGGACCAGTTGTGGCATTCGCCCCTGGATGTCTTGAAAGCGGTAAAGGATATAGACCCGCGCATAGGGTGCTGCCTCGATGCCGGGCACACCGCCCGGGCCGGCACGGATGTGGTGCAGGCGATCCGCCAAGCTGGACCGCGGTTGTTCAACATGCACATCAAAGACCTGACGAGTTTTCAGGACAAGGAGAGCCAGGTCGCGGTAGGAGACGGCATCATGCCGGTAAGGAAGATGTTTGAGGCGCTTGTCGCGACAAAATACAAAGGCTTTGTAGATCTCGAGTATGAGATTCATCCCGACGATCCCATGCCCGGCGTGATCAGCAGCTTTGCGTATATGCGAGGCGTCCTGGCCGGGCTGGGGTACGCCAGCTAGGCGTCAACCTCGGATCAGCCTCCAACATCCCCACTCTAAATTTCGCAAAAAGAAAG
Source organism: Terriglobia bacterium (assembly GCA_963758435.1). Lineage (GTDB taxonomy): Bacteria > Acidobacteriota > Terriglobia > Terriglobales > Acidobacteriaceae > JAIQFF01. Next base: position 108,957 of record CAVWVN010000009.1, read on the forward strand.
CGAAAATTTAGAATAAGCCACCCACCACCTCATTTGGCGACCTCCGCGCACAAACGTGGGGTCTCGTCATCGACGTTCGTGCGCTCACTTCTGGAGCGAAGCACTGCCGCCTCGTACTCCTCTTCAATAGCTCGCTCCGGTCGTCTAGCGTCCGGGCTGTGGGCCCGGGGCCGGCAACGGCGTATTCGAATGCCCCGAGAGAAACGACGACAAGAGTCCGAGAATTGCCGAGCCGCCCACAATGCTCATCGACTCCCACAATTCCGGCTTGGCCGCCATCAGCAGGACAATTCCAAGGAAGACGGCGATTCGGATGGCAAGTGAGGCCTTCAGGAAAGGATCCTGCAATCGGCTAATTAGTTCCGAGTTGATCGCCTCGGCATCGACGCAAGCGCGGCGGATCGCACGCATGCGCCTGCCACTTGCGGCACCGAACGGCGCGATGAGCAAAAGGGCTCCGAATGTCACTTTCGGCCATGCCAACTCAAAGGCTGACATGCGCACCGCCAGATAGATTCCTGAGAGAACGATGACCAGCAGGGATCCTGCCGCAACCCAGGGCAGGCCGGGAAGCGGTTCGATCCAACGGCGGACCTCGGCGAGGGTCGAAGCCCGCCGGAGATGAAACAGCGACAGAACTTCGAAGCTCAGGAAGGCGCAAAGGCCCAGCACCGCGGTGACGTGGGCGAACAGAACAAGGGAATAAAAGGTCACGTATTTTCCTCATTTCCGACTGGTGTCATGAATACAAATGTCTAAGCATAAATCTGTCTTCGTTTCCAGGGTGCATTAGTGTCAGTTGGACAACCCTACGACCTGACGGATCGAAGAGCCCTTTTCGACCACTCCAATCATGAAATCGGCCACGTCCGCGCGCGAGATTTTAAAGCCGAAAGGAGGTAGATGGCCCTCCCGTACGCGATACTTTCCGGTGTACGGCTTGTCGGTCAGTTCGGGCGGACGGACCATGGTCCAGTCGAGTGTGCTTTCCCCAAAAACCCGCTCCATCGCGGACGCATCCGCAACTGTCCGGGAAAAGAAAAGGCGGCCGAGAAGATAAGCCGGCGGCAGGACCGCATTCTTGAACAGGAACGCGACCGAAGCGACGACCACCCGCTTGACTCCTGTACGAGCCATCGCGCCGGTGAGGGCTACAGCAAATTGCTGGAGCAGGTGCGCGTCCGCTCTCGCTACCGGAACCCGGGGACCAAACCCCGAGAGAACAGCATCGTGGCCCTGGATGACCTGCTCAAGGTCGGTACGACTTAACAGATCGCCTTGCTTGACAGTGATGCGATCGCGAAACGACTTCAGCCGATCCGGTGAGCGAACAAAGGTTGTCAGGGAATGGCCGCGTTCGGCTGCCTGCCGAACAATTTCCAGACCGATCCCTCCGGTGGCACCCACTACAAGCAGCTTCATAATTGCCTCTTCCCTGGAGCGCCCATCGCCTTCGAGCGGTTCCACATCCATTTCATATTCGATATAGATGACTCCACTGATTAGTGGATGCTATAATTTCGGCGTTGGCCAAAACCAAAACGCGTGCCTATAAATCAATGGTCCGCCAGCGCCAGGCGGACGACACGCGCCGCCGTATCGTCAACGCCACCCGGCAACTTCTACAGAGCGAAGGCTATGCGGGGATGACCATCGAAGCGATCGCGCACAAGGCGGAGGTGTCTGCCCAAAGTGTGTATGCCATCTTCAAGTCGAAGACGGGAATTCTCACCGAGTTGCTCGACCAGTCCACATTTGGTGCCGACTATGAAGAGGCGGTGCGAAAGGCGCTGAGCGCTGGCGACCCGGAGACCCGTTTGCGGCTCGCGGCTCCGATTGCCAGGCGGATCCACGACGCCCAAAGTGCAACCCTCGATCTGCTGCGCGGCGCGGGCGTGGTTGCCCCCGAACTGGCAAAACTGGAACAGCAGCGGGAGAACCTGCGCTACGAGAGGCAGGAAAGAATGATCATTTCCTTGCACGATGCCCGGCGGCTAAGGAACGGGCTGGACTACGGGAGTGCCCGGGATATCTTCTGGATGCTTACCGGCAGAGATGTGTACCGGATGCTGGTGCGCGAGCGTGGTTGGACCTCTCAGAAATACCAGGACTGGCTGGCCGATACTTTGGTGCACTCTTTACTGTCTCCATCACGATCGGTTCGGGTTCGAAATCGAGCCGGAAAGCCTCATTCATGACTGTGGGTGTGTCTTGCGGCCTTGTGCTGATTCCGTATGCCGAGCGAAGCGAGTCGCTTTTCTGATCTCCGAGCAGCTGTTTATACTCGATAATCTGTTCTGGCTCGACAAGCGGCTGAGAGCCTGCCCGGTCTGTACCTTTGAGGCACCGTTGGCCGGGAGTCCGGCATGTCGCCGCCGTACCAGTTTCTCCTATGGAAACACCACGGATTGACCAGACGATTGACGAGTACCTGCGCAAGCGACTTATGCCCGTGGAGGGGGCGATTCCCCACCTGGCCGGAATCGAGATGTACGGCAATTCCATTCCGGCGGGAACTGTAGGCGGAGATCTCTTCGAGTACATCAATTTTCAGCAACGCTACAACATCGACGCGCGCATTGCGCGTGCTCTCAAGTTGTCCAGAGAGTATCTCGAACCCCTTCCCCCGGGCCAGACTCCGCGAAATATGGTCGATGATCAGGTGCAGTGGCTGGAATCAAGACCCGGCCACGACCCCGCCGCAGCGGTGGATTACAGAAAGGCCAAGAGCTGGGAGCAATTGAGAATCGCGGAAGATTTGCAAGAGCTTCGCGCCACCGCCGGAGTGCTACTGGTCGATGCCCAGGGCCATGGGATCATCTCGGCGAAGATTGCTTCGACCGTGCATGATACGTTTCATGCGTTGATGCTGGCTGAACTTGATCGCCACGGAAAAACGACCCCGGGATTCTTCGAGAAAATTAATCTCCGACTGGCGCAGTCCGTCACGGCACGCAATGCTCTGGGAAGGAATCCGGACGACAATTCGCGCGAGATCGCGACCATGCTGTACGGCGAAACGCGACCCGAGGGGCACTTCCGCTTTGTGAATTTTGGACATCCCCCGCCCCTGGTCTTTTCCGCGGAATACGGCAGGTTCATGGAAATCAACCAGGGCACAATGGTGCAGTTTTTGGCCCTGGGCCTGGAGATTCCCGAAGACCATCCTGACCGGAACAAGTATTTCTCCATGAGCCTCAGGAAAAGACAGCTGAACTCCTCGGACGTAGCGGAAATCACGTTGATGAGCCCGGGAGACATTCTGTTCCTCTATACCGACGGGGTCTACGACGGCAGTGACGAAGAGGACCGTCTGCAAATCGAGCGCGTGATCCGCGAGCACAAAAACAAGTCGGCAAGAGCGATCTGCAATGCGATTCTGGAGTACGCGGTAAAACAGGACCAGTACCTGCAGCAGATCGAGGAAGGGGACCGGATTGACGACAAGACAGTGTTCATCATCAAGCGCAATTAGTCCCCAACCCGCCTTGTGATCTACCCGGGAGGCTGGGTTTACTGGCTATTGCCCGGCTGCTCGGAAGCGGCCGCAGTCAGGCTCCTCAACAAGCCGTCGTTTTCATCGTTGGGACCGGCGCTGAAGTAGAGGCTGGTGGCCAGTCCGTTGTTGGTCGCGTCTCCGCCAAAGCTGATCGCCCATAAACCATCGATAAAGACTGCCTTCCCGGTGGTGTCATCGAGCATGGTGCCTTCGTGGCTTCCGGTCATCAGGTTGAAGGCATTGATGGTGCCGTCACCAAAATTACCGATCAACAGACGATGCGAAAACAGGCCGAAGTCCTTGGCGCGAGAGCGACGCCCCAGGGCGCGTTGAACCAGGGCCCATGCTCCAGGCGTAACAAGAGTCGTCCTTCGGGATCGAAAACGCCGGCGAAACCCGGGGCCCGGACCATGGTCTTCATCCTTGCTGCCCTCTTCGCGATGCGCGAACGGTCACCATTAAATACGGTTCTTTGTAAATTCTTAAGAAGGCGAAGAGGGTTTCTGAATCGGAGGGCGCATCCGCCTTATTGGGGAGCCTGCAGCAATCAGCGTGGGTATCCTTGTGCTGATCGCGCGCCTTAGGATCCCGCCCGGTCGGGAACGAAGGTTGAAAAGGAACAGTGATGGAGGGGCTACCGAATGAAACCAGAATGAAAGGGAAGCTGACGCGTCAAGTACGGTTTTGGCGCGCGGTGCCGATAGATAGAAGGTGACCACTCCGGCACGTGCACCCGACCCTGAGCTTGGCAAGGCCGCTCCCAAGGGCGCTTTTGTGGCCCGCCAGCCGATTCTCACCAAAGATGAGAAGGTCTTCGGCTATGAGCTGTTGTTCCGGGATGGAGTCGAGAACTACTTCAACGCCAAGGATCCAGAGGCGGCGTCGCGCAGCACGCTCGACAGTTCGATGCTCATGGGTCTTGACGTGCTCTGCAACGGCAGTCGCGCATTCATCAACTGCACGCGAGACATGCTGTTGAAGGACTAAACCGTCTTGAGCGACTCCAGATAAACCTGCTTACTGTATTTCGATCCTCCGAACACGCCCACCACACCCGAGGCCATGGTTTTGAGGATGTGCAGGGGGTTGCCGATCAAGGCCGTCCCGATGGCAGCCCCTCCGATAATGAGTAGCTCGGCGGGTTGCATGAGGACTCTGAGGTTGCCGTGTTCCATCAGGTAGCCGGCGATGATGGCGCCGAAAACCACGACAATTCCAATGATGGCGAACATAGCGGCTCAACTCTGTGAATTCGCGGCGGCGACGCTTGGTGCGTGGCAGTGAAGACGTTCCCGGCGAAGGCTGTGCCCGCTCCAGAAGGAACTCCTGCGTGTCTCCGGCCTGAACCGTGGTCCGGCCCCATGCGATGTTTACCGACACCGGGTCTCCCCACCATTTGATTTCCGAGGAATTTACGCTGTGCTCGAGGTTGTCTCCGGTCTGGTTCAATTCGACGTCGCTGCAATTCGGCACGATCACCAAAAATTGGTCTTCCGTCCAACGGCCCAGGAATCCGGACGTGCCCAGGGCATGTTTCAGGGTTGCGGCGACCACGTGCAGAATGCCATCGGCGGCTTCGCGTCCGTGGGTGGCGCGAAACTGCTGCAAGTCGTTGATCCGAATGCACAGTATCCCGAAGGGAAGGTCATATTCGGTGAAGAAGACCAGATGCTCTCGCAGGTACGATCGAATCAACCCCTGGTTCATGACGCCGGTAATGGCATCGAGGCAGCCGTGCGCCTCCAGGTTGTGCTCCCGGTTCTCCCCTTCCGGCAGCGAACTCTGTTCCTCGAAGCTCTCCGCGACGGCAACCACAGTGCCCTTCTGTCCTCGAATGGGCACAGACCGAACCTGCACCGGAACCCGGTGACCCTGTTTGTGGCAGAAGAACATCAGGGCGTGGCCGATCCTGCCTTCGTGCAAGGCCGCGGTAAGAGGGACAGGCGCCGACGCAAAGAACGCAGTGCTGCTGGTCGCAATGCGCGAGGATATTTTCGCGACAGGAACGGCCGATCACATCATGACGCCGGTAGCCGGTGATTTTCTCTGCGCCATCGTTCCAGAACAGAATTTTCCCATCGCATCCGACCAGACACACGCCGGTTTGCAAGCTGTCCAGAACCGCGCGGAAGATATTCGGGTCCTGAAGTTCCGTCATGCCGGGAATGGTGTTTTCCTCACCAATCTTTCATCGGCAGGGGGTGGACAAAGCTTCAGGGGCGAGTAACTCCCGACCCCTTGGCGACGCACCTGCCCAAGTACTGTGCCTGGCAGCATGGGACCCGCAGCCCGCGTGATTGACGTTAGACTGTCCGATTATTTCGCAGATTCTGAAGCAGGCTGGAACCAGAAGACTGCACCCTTCGAAACCGGCGGCAGCGTATAGGAGACATCTCCGCCATGACGCTCTCCCGCCACTTCCTGTACTTCGCCCATGAAAGGCAGGAAGAAGGCCGGGCCGTTGTTCTCAGACGACACTGTGACTCGAATTCCAGTCTGCACGGTTTGCACCGGATTTATTCCGCCCCGCAATCCCGCGAAGTTGGCCAGGAAGACATGGGGCTTTCCCTCTACCAGGGCGACCGAGGTGGCCACCTGAGGAGAAGCTTCAATTCGAATGCCCGATCCCGGCTCCAGGATTTTCAGAAAGGCTGCTTGCGAATCGGGCGTAGTCTGCTGGAAGTCGGCTTCTAGCGCAGCCATGTAGGCTTTTCCCGGGCAAGGTTCAATGTGGACGACATTGGAAGCTGGGGCAAGTTGGGTGGCATCTGTGCCGGTAACGATCAGTTTCCTGCCTGCTCCAATATAGTGCCGCAGCCAGCTTCTTTCGGAATCACTTAAGACACGCACATCGGGCAGAATCAGGGTATCGCCCTTGAATTCCGCCAAAGTGCGCGAAGTCACCACCTGAAACTCCAGGTGTTTCTGCATCAGCAAAATCAGGATGCCGCGATAAGAGCGAACGAACTCGTCGGCGTAGTAATTGCGCGTTGAAGCAGAAAAGTAGACTCCAACCGGATGAATCGGACCCCGAGGTTGGTGGAAAGTTTTCTGGTGCGCCTGGATCCAGGAGAAGATCTTTTTCCTGGTGCCGAGATCGTTTGATCCGGCCATGGAGTGGCCGGGGGCGTCCCAGAAATTCGCGCCCGCCATGATTTCCGACATGGCCAGGTTCATCATAGATTCTCGCTTGTCCACCTTCTGGTCGCCATCCCATGAGTAGTTCAGAATCCATGTCGGCTTGCCTTCGGCAAAAGCGCGGAACGAATGCATCCCTACCTGGTAAGCGAACCAATCCAGCGGAGTTCTGGAGGATGCCATGTGATTGCCGTTGCCGAATTCGTACTCATGGGCAATCACGTCCACCACGGTATAAAGACTGTACACATCCGCGCCCACCCGCACCGCCTCCTGCTCAATGCCGGGATAGATTTCAGGAATGGTCTTGATTTCGGGATTGACCGATTTTGCATTGACGTCGATCTCATGCATGAAGTCGGTAAATGTCTGGATACGGAAATCCACCCACTTGCGAAAGTTGGCGTCGTTGAAGTCGCCCAGCTTGAGGTCTTTTCGCGCGTCCAGTCCGGTTTGCTTCTTGAACTCCGCCACCGTGTAGTCGTCGAAGCTGGCCCAGGTGTCTTCCCAGCCTTCGAAGTGCGTCATCCAGTACGGAATGTCAACGTAGATGCCGTCAATGCCGGTGACTGCAATCTGCCTTACCCGCTGCATGTAGATCTTGCGCCACTCGGGCGCGTAGGGGCTGACCCACACGTCTTCGTCGCCCTTCCTGATCCAGAAGGCTGTGCCGCCACCGAAAATCGCCGGCTCGCCCGTCAGCTTTCGTTGCAACCAGTCGGGATGTTCCTTGAACATGGTGTGCGGAGTCTGGTCTGCGTTGGCCGTGATGCATTCCGTACCTGCGATATACACAAAGGCGCGATTGCCCGCCTGGTGCGCCTTCTCCGCCACCGCCCGAATGGCGCGCAGCTTTTCCTCCGGATTGACGAAACTCTCGTAGCGCCCGGGAATATCGTTGTCCACTTCAATGCCAAAAACGTTGCTTTCCTGGGCATTGCGGACAATCTGCTCCGCGTTATCGGTCTTCAGGCCGTACGCCCCGATGCGCACGTAGTGGGTCCAATTCTGGCCAGCAGGGAATTGCTGGGAGAGGCCGAACCCGGCAAGCAGGATGAGAAGCGCGAAAGTCAGCACACCGCCCAGGCGGTTGGCAAAACGCGACGGAGCAGGCACGGGATGATGTCTCCTTGGCAGGTTCGAGAACTTGTGCAGTCTTGGGGTCTATGCCATTTGTACAGCGGCGTCATCCTGCGGGACTTCAGTCCCGAAGGATCTGGCGTGCACGTCGCTCGCCCAAGCCGCGCAAGTGCTTCACGTCAGATCCTTCGCAAGCTCAGGATGACGTCTTCTAAAGAAGTTTGGGCACGCACCAAACCCAAAGCAACCCTACCGCGCAGGCCTCAAATCCAGTAGCGCAACTAGAACTGGAAGCGCGCTCCGAGTTGCATCCTGCGGTAGTTGTTGGTGGTGGAGGTTACAGTCCCGAAACTGCCGTCCCCCGATCCCACATCCGGAAACGCAAAGCGCTGGTGATTGGCCACGTTGAACATCTCGGCGCGAATCTGCAACTGTCCCCGCTCGTGAATCTGGAATTCTTTCTCGAGCGACATGTCCACGTTGCGAACTCCATCCCCGCGCAAATTCGAAAAGTGCCGTGGCGCGTTGCCCGGAATATTGTCCCCCGGATCGGCGAAGCAGTCCTGGTTCAGGTATGGGTCTCCTGTCTTGGCCGCCTCGTGATAGCCGATTCCGGTCGTCAGCTGCGAGCACACCACGTTCGGTCGTTGATTTCCGTCCGTCAACCGGGAGTTGCTGTCAATGATCGCAATCGGCTGCCCGGTCTGTATGGTCAGGAAAGTATTCAACGACCAGCCGCCTACGATGGCATCCGCCAGGTTGCCCATGCCGCGCCCAATCCAGCGCCCGCGCCCCACCGGCAGTTCAATAATAAAGGCCGTTGTCAGCCGGTGCGTGGCGTCGTTCGAACTGATCCCATGCTCGGCCCGCAGATTGTCCAGCAGTTGGGGATTGTCGAACTCCAGATTCGTCAGCCACGCATTCCGTCCCGCCGAGGAATCGTCGGTCGACTTCGAGAGCGTGTAGTTCCCCTCGAAGCTGATGTAGTGGCTCGCTCGCTTCTGGAATCGAATCTGCAGCGAGTTATACCACGAGGTTGCAATCAGGCGCGGCAGACCGGAAAAGCCTCCCGCGAACTGCGGATACGGATGCAAGAGGAGCCCCTGCGGGATTTGATCCTGCACGTACAGCGAATCGGCCACATCGGCAGGGTTGAAGATCGGCGTCGCTGGACAGTACGATGCCGGCGATGCCACGGTTACAAAGAAGCACTGAAAAGGATTCGGAACTGAGCTGCCGAGGAAGTCGCTCACCGCCGTATTGTCCGGATCGTGCGTGGGATTCAGTTGCGCCACCAGCGCCTCGCGAATGCTCGAGGGCAGGAAGTTGCGCTCCCGCGTGGAAGTTGATGCGCCTGCCCAGGGAAGGTGTGTGGCACGATTCGCGGCATAGTCCGCCGCGATCACGATTTGTCCCGGTAACAGGTGCTGCACTCCCAGGTTCCACTGGTAAATTTCAGCATTGCGCGCGATGCCCGTGTCCAGGTCGCTGCCGTTGTCGAATCCCCAGTTCGCCAGCTTCCCATAGGTCCTGCCTTGCGGCGGCGCCAGCCCGGCTGGGAAGGGGTTTTCCAGCGTCGCATATTGCGTCACATAGTTGTCGGTCGTGAAATACAGCGGCGCGGACTTCGAGAACGAAGGCCCGGCGTACTGGAAATTGGTGGCGACGTTCATCCCATAGAAAACGCCCGCCCCGCCCCGGAGCACCGTGTTGTTCGCCAGTTGGTACGCGAATCCCAGGCGCGGAGCAAAGTTGTTCCGGTCCACCCGGGCGTTGCGATGTCCAGAGTCCGCGAACACCGTCGTTCCCCTTACTTGCCCGATTTGTCCGAAATCGAAGGTTGGGTCCGCACTGCGAGCCACCGGGATGCTGATCCCCGTGTCCCCCGTAAAATTACTGTACTGCAGCTGGTTGTTTCGCTCCGAATAAGGTGTGCTCCACTCGTAGCGCAGGCCAAGATTCACGGTGAGTTTGGGAGTGACCTTCCAGTCATCCTGCACGTAAAAGGCGGTCTCGACTGATTTATCCGCTACCGACGGAATGATGTGCAGTTGGGAATCCTCCGGCGAGGGATAACCAACCAGCAAGGTCGCAAATGGATTGCCCTGATTGTTGTCTCCCAGGCCGCCATTGGGATCCTGGGTGGTCACGTCCCGCGTGAAGTTGAAAATTCCCGTGGGATTGTCCGGCTGAAAGAAGTTGTTGAAGAATTGTCGCTGCTCGCCGCCGAAGGTGATCGAATGTGGCCCTTTCACCCACTGCAACGACGACGAGTAACTGTACAGAGAGTGCGCAAAAGCGGTGTCCACGCAGCATTGGGTAAATATGGAGAGGAAAGGGTCTCCCACATTGATCGCCGGGATTCGGTCCAGTCCGTTCTGTTCCAAAATGGCCGGCAACCCCACATCACCCAATGTCGGATAGTGATTGTTTATAACGGGCTCGTGTACCCGATCGACGCTAAAGCGGTTGGTCCAGAGTGCCGTTGGTTTGATCGCCCAGTTATATTCAAGGTTGCCGTTCTGTACCGTCGTCCGGTCGATCAATCCATCGCCCTGGTCCCCATTGGCGACGATGGTGGGAACTGTGTTCTCACGGTGTGCTCGGCTGTAACGGCCAGCGATCTTGTGTTTCTCGGAGATCTGATGATCGATCTTCACATCGAACTGCCAGGCTGGGGCGGTCGACAACGTCACCGTGCGGAAGTTTGGGTCCGGATAGACCGCGTTCGGCACATTGGCATGCGGATACAAATTCAAAATCGCCTGTCCGATGGGATCGATTTTGTTCGCGGGAATCTTATTCAGAATCCCTCCGTCCGAAAATTGGTCGCGCGGACACACGAAGTTCGGATCTGTGTTCTTTGCACAGGGATCGTAAATCCCCGCACTGGCCGTGTTGGCATTGTTCGGATCCGGCAGGTTCGCCAGGCTCTGCGAGAAGTCCCCGGCGCGTTCCAGGTCCGTGGGCACAATCCCTTCAATATTGACGGGATCCCGTTGCCGGGTTTTTTCGAAATCCATAAAGAAGAACGTACGGTTCTTGATGATGGGCCCGCCCAAGGCGAAGCCGTACTGGTCGCGGACGTGATCGGGTTTTTCGCCAGTGTTGAAAAAATCGCGTGCGTCGAATGCCGACCGTTGCCCGTACCACCATCCGCTGCCGTGAAACTGGTTGGTGCCCTGCTTCAACACGATGTTGACGATGGTTCCTCCGTTGTTGCCGAACTCCGCCGAGAAGCTGTTGTTCTGGAGCTTGAACTCTTGCACGATCTCGACCGAAGGTTGGTAGTACACATCGGAGTTACCGCCTTCACCTTGCTCCGGCGCGCTCAGGGGGCTGCCGTCGAGACTGATCTGCGCGGTCGCGTTGCGCTGGCCATTGGACACGAAGTTGGTGCCGTCCGGATAGCTGTTGTTGATTCCCTGGCCCGTAGTCTCGGTTACTCCCCCAGCCAGAAACACCAGACCGAAAAGGCTGCGGTTGTACAGCGGAATGTCGCGCACGTATTCATTGCTGACGTCCGTTCCAAGGGTGGCGCTGTCGGTATCGAGTAGGGGAGGCGCTGTGGTCACCTCCACCGTGATATTGAAGCCGACGGGCTTAAGGCTGACGTTCAGAGTTGACTGTTGGTCTACCCCCAAGATCACGTTCTTGCTCTCCGCCGACCGGAAGCCCTCCGCCTCTACCTTGATGGTGTAAGTACTAGGATGCAAACCGGTCAGAAGATAGAGCCCGTGGTCGTCGGTGCGGACACTGGTGGAGACATTGGTGCCATCGTTGGTGATGGTCACCAGGGCATTGACCACCACGGCACCGGTCTGGTCCGTGACGGTGCCGCGCACCTGCGCCGTATAGCTCGCCTGGCCCACAGCGTTCGGTGCCAGCAACAAGAAAACTGTTAGGGTGATGCCGAAGACGAACTGAAGGCGGCGGAACTCAACGCGTAAGCCTGGCATGTCGATCCCCTGTCGAACTGAATAGATTAAAGATAGAGACGGTTGCAATGTTTCAGATCATTGCGATAGTTATCTTTTACTTTCGATCATCCCCAAGAGTCAAGCGAAAACGTCAGAAAACAATCGATCAATGGCCTGGTCGTGCTTGGCCACGCCGCTTCCGAAGCTTACGTTTCCTTGCGTTCTATACCGTTTTGCGGCCTGACAGGACGGGCAGTGCCGGTGGAGGTTCCGGCCTGCGGGTACCGCTCATTGCGATGCTTTGCCGGTGAGTACTTCGAAGCCGTAGCTGCGCAACACCTCGCCCGCTGCGGCCGTCCTCAGGAAGGCGAGGAACTGCAGCGCTGTCTCCTTGTTTGTGGACCGGCCAAGGATGACGCAGGCTTGTTCAATAGGCGGGTAATCGCCATCGGGAATGGCTATGTAGCGGCCTTTGTCTTTCATATTGGGCGACAATGCCAGGGCCAGGGCGACAATGCCCGCATCCGCCGATCCCGATACAACAAACGATGCTGTTTGTGAGATGTTTTCGCCCAGCACGAACTTATCCTTCAACCCGTCATAGAGGTCTTGTTTCCGCAGGGCTGCGACCGCGGCTTGTCCGTAGGGAGCGTGTTGCGGGTTGGCGATGGCAATCTTCTTTACGGACGGATCCAGGAGGGCCTGCGTTCCAGAACTCAGGTCGATCTTGGAATCGGCCGGCACCCAGATTACGATCTTGCCCTTCGCATATGGGTAGTAGCTTCCGGGCACTGTCAAGCCAGAGGCCTCCAGCTTCCTGGGGTAGTCGAGGTTCGCGGAAAAAAACATGTCGAACGGAGCGCCATTTTGAATCTGCTGGAAGAAGTTTCCCGACGAACCGTAAATCACCTTGACCGTCTTGCCCGTTTCCTTTCCGAACCGTGCGGCCAGCTCCTGCATCGCCGATTGCAGGTCGGCTGCCGCAGCCACGGTGATTTCCTGGGCTGCACCAAACTGACAGATGAAGGCGACAAGAAGAACCCATATGGGTTTTCGAACATTCATATTCTGTCTCCGTGAGGCGAAGCCGGCAGATCAAACGCGAAGGATCATCACCTCGGTTGCCTTAATCAGCGCGGCCGCGGTCTGGCCGGGCTTGAGGTTCATTTCGCGGGCCGAGCTGGCCGTAATGATCGAGGTGATCTGCTGGCCGCCGATGGAAATCTTCACTTCCGCCATCAGGCCGCTGATACGGACTCCATCGATGCGTCCCTGCCAGCTGATTCCTTCCGCTCACCCGAATATAAAGAAAGTGCGAAGAATGATCTTCATGTTGTGCTGCAGTCGCAAGTGCTGGTTAAGAATTCATTTGCTCGCGACCGGAGCCTTCTGGTTCGTGGCTTGTTTCTCTTCCGGCTGCAGATCCTTGGGGGACATGTCGGCTTCATAGACCAGGTTGAAAAAGCCAACCATCATCTCGTCCCAGCTTTGCTGGCCCCAGATCACAGTTTTCGTGGGGTCTGGGTTTTCTGGATTGTGGGCTGAATTGTCGAAATGCGCGGTGCATTCGATGCGCGTGCCCTTGGGCAGAACGATCGGTTCTTCGAGGTTGTACCAGAGCTGCCAGTGCCAGTTGTACCCGGGCACCCGCAGCAGGGTGCGGGTCTCGCCGTTCGGGAACACCAGGCGATATTCAAAGTCCTTGCCGCGGGTGTGCATGTGGGGGTGCAGCGAGGCCAGCGTCACTTCCTTCCTTATTTCAAAAGATGCGTCCACACGGAAATTCGGGTCTTGGGGAGGGATCTTGAAGGTGCCGTTGCTGGCGGACAAAGTCTGTACCTGCTTGGCCGGCTTTTCTTTGGCAAATACCAGGCCGAGCTTGGTTCGGTCCATCACAGCCTTTCCATTGGGGGTGTAGTGGACTTCGAACACGATATCGGAACCTGCCTTGATCAGCTTGGCCTCGCCCGCAGGCAAAATCTCTGCGGGTTGACCTGGAGCATAGCCGACCAGGAAATCGCTGGGCAGGGCGCTGGTGTCAACTTTCTCGTCTGTCTTTGCCGGCACTGCTTCAAAAAACACGCCCGGCTCTTGGTCCTTGAAGTAGTTCGATCCTGGTTCCCGCACATAAGCAATGATGTGGTGGACCACGGAACGCTCGGTGGGCCGCACCTCGGTCGCCTGCACCCATTTATCTTCCGTGAATCCGGTGGGAACGATCACGTACTGATACTCCACCATGCCTGATTCAGGCACGGCGAACTCCCGGGGCAGCTGCAAGACGGCGTCCGGTTTCGGAATGCCCCAGCCTTCGACAAAGTTCACCGGCGGTGGCATGTCCTCGGGATCGCCCTTTGGGGCCCCGGCCGTCACCCAGGCCACAATCGTATTGATGTCTTTCTGGGACAACGATCGATCATTGGCAAAATGGCCAAATTGCGGGTCCGCAAACCAGGGAGGCATGATTTTCTGCTGTACCGCCAGCTTCATGGCTCCCGCCCAGGGTCGCGTGTCTTCATACGTGAGCATCGAAAAAGGGCCCGCTTCACCCGGGCGATGGCAATTCTGGCAGTTCTTCCGGAGAATGGGCGCCACATCTCTGGTAAACGTCGGAGCCGGCATATTGCCCATTTGTGCGAAAAGGCATGCGGAGAAGCAGAATTCAAACAGAAAGATTGAGAAGGTGCGGTTCATTAGAACGTTCCCTTGGGCTCGGAGTCTGGGCTTCAGAGATTGAAGACAGGCCTGAGATCCTATCAATTTGTCAGTCCAAAGTGGAAGTTCGCTCTATTGGGATAGTGGCTCAATCGGTTAGGCGCACACCTTGTATAGGGCCGGTCAGATGGGTATACTTACCCCGTTTCCCAATCATCTGGGGGTATTTTCATGGACTCGACCAGCCCATCTACCAAGTGGACTCCTTACGAGGTAAAAGCGGCATCGATTCTCTACGAACGCCGAACCGAAGACCTGCAGTTGGAACAACTTTGGATCCGTCTCCGGAAAAAGATGAGCGAGGCGGAAAATCGGGCCTCGGAACCAACCGCCGCCTAGTTTCTGTCTGGCAATTCAGCAAGGCCAACCGCACTAGCACGACGTCGTCCACGCGGTGGGGCCTTGCCATCGGCCATTGTGATTCCAATCCAAATCGGGAACGACCGGCCGGAAGACAGTTTGCCGACTGCCCGGCTCGTCGATCCAGCCGTTTGGGAAGCTGTACAATATTTCTGCTTCGCCCAAGACAAACCTGTCGCTCCCTCTGGTGGCGGTTTGGCCAGACCCTCACACTAATTTTGAGGAAGATATCATTGTGATTGTTGGCGTTCCGAGAGAAAGTTACCCCGGTGAACGGCGCGTGGGACTGGTTCCCATGGTTGTGCCGACTCTGGTCAAAGCGGGCTTTGAAGTGGTCATCGAGACTGGAGCCGGGGTGGAAGCCGGTTACCGGGACGGGCAATATGTTGAAAAGGGCGCAAAGATTCTTCCTGATCGGACCGCCGTTTTTGGCGCGGCCGATATTCTTGTCCAGGTTCTTTGCTATGGCTCTAACGACGCCACCGGCGCGGCCGACCTTCCACTCTTGCGCCG
Organism: Terriglobia bacterium; assembly: GCA_963758435.1. GTDB lineage: Bacteria > Acidobacteriota > Terriglobia > Terriglobales > Acidobacteriaceae > JAIQFF01. The sequence continues at coordinate 124,182 of CAVWVN010000009.1, forward strand.
GGACCAGGTCCTGGTTGGATTTCTACGTCCGCTGGGATCGCTGGAAGTAATTCAGCAGATCGCCGCCACCGGCGTTACCTCTTTTGCCATCGAACTGATACCGCGCACGACGCGCGCCCAGAGCATGGACGCGCTTTCCTCCATGGGAACAGTTTGCGGTTACAAGGCCGTGCTGATTGCGGCTGAGACTCTGCCTCGATTTTTCCCCATGCTGACCACGGCGGCCGGCACGATCACGCCGGCGCGCGTGTTGGTGATTGGCGCCGGCGTCGCCGGATTGCAGGCCATCTCCACCGCGCGCAGGCTGGGCGCGGTCGCCATGGCCTATGATCTGCGTCCCGCGGCCAAGGAGCAGGTGCAGAGTCTGGGCGGCCGGTTCGTTGAGCTGCCCATCGAGGCCAAGGACGCACAGGATGCACGCGGCTATGGCACGCAGCAGGACGAATCCTTCTATCGCCGGCAGCGCGAGCTTCTGGGGCGAGTGGTGGCGGAAAGTGATGTGGTGATTGCCGCGGCTGTGATTCCTGGCAAGAAGCCGCCGGTGCTGGTGACGGAAGAGATGGTAAAGGGGATGGCGCCCGGCTCGGTGATTGTCGATCTGGCGGCGGAACGCGGAGGAAATTGCGAACTGACCCGCCCCGGCGAAACCGTGGTTGCCCACGACGTCACCATCATCGGGCGAATCAACGTCTCCACCGGTGTGCCTTACCATGCCAGTCAGATGTATGCGCGCAATATCACTGCATTTCTGCTGCACCTGGTGAAGGATGGCAAGCCGCAGCTTGACCTCGGCGACGAGATCATTCGCGAGACCTTGCTCACCCGGGGCGGGGAACTGGTCAACCATCGGGTGCGGGAGTTCTTCTCTCAACCCGCGCTGGTTTCCGCAGGTGGGAGCTAGATTTTGCGGCATTTCCGTCAGAAAATTTCTTTCGCGGTGGAGGAACAATGAGTTCCACGCTGATCAATGGCCTCTTCGTTTTCATGTTGGCAGCCTTTATCGGGTTTGAAGTCATCCGCCGGGTTTCACCTTTGCTCCATACCCCGCTGATGTCGTTGACCAATGCGCTTGACGCCATCGCTGTGGTGGGCGCCATCGTGCTCGTCGGCCGGCACGAGAGCAGGCTTTCTTATGTGCTCGGCATGCTGGCGATCGTGGCCGCGACCAGCAATATTGTCGGCGGCTTCCTGATTACCGACCGCATGCTCAAGATGTTTCACAGCAGCCGGCCCACCAAGCCATGAACACTCTGCCCGTCACCCAGCCGGTCATCGAAATTACCTACCTGGTGGCCAGCATTCTTTTCATTCTCTCGCTGAAATGGATGAGTTCGCCGAGCACGGCCCGGCACGGCATCTGGGCGGGCGAAATTGGAATGCTGCTGGCCATCGGCGGAACCCTGTTGCAGCACGGCATCGTCGACTACCGGGGAATTGCGATTGCCCTGGTCCTGGGGACCTGCATCGGGATTCCTCTCGGCCTGGTGCAGATGACCGCCGTTCCCCAACGCACGGCCCTCAGCCACGCTTGCGGTGCGCTCTGTGTCACACTGGTGGGCACTGCCGAGTTCTATCTGCGAAGTCCTGACATCTCCCGCTTCACCATGGCGGTCCTCTCCGCTGAGGTCATTCTTGGTTCCTTGACCTTCACCGGCAGCCTGATGGCCGCGGGGAAACTGCAGGAGATTCTGCCGCAGCGCCCGCTTACTTATAAAGGCCAGAACCTGGTCAACCTGTTATTTCTCGCCGTCGCTGTGGCGGGAGCCGGGTACCTGGTACTGCATCCCGGCGCCAGGCAACTGTTCCCAATGATGGTGGGGATTTCGCTTCTGTTCGGAGTGCTCATGATCGTTCCGATCGGCGGGGCGGACATGCCGACCGTTATCTCCCTGTTGAACTCTTATGCCGGGCTGTCCGCAGCCGCGATGGGATTCGTAGTCGACAGCAAGCTCCTTATTATTGCGGGCGCGCTTGACGGTTCTTCCGGTTTCATCCTGTCGGTCATCATGTCGAAGGCGATGAATCGCTCCTTCGGCAACGTTCTCTTCGGAGCCTTCGGCCAGGTCCAGGCTGCGGCTGTAGCCGGGCAGGAAGACAAAACGGTACGGAGCGCAACCGCTGAAGAAGCTGCCGCCATCCTGGCCGCCGCCAACAAAGTCGTCATCGTTCCGGGCTACGGAATGGCGGTAGCCCAGGCGCAGCACAAGGTGCGGGAACTCTATGACGCTCTCAGCAAGCGCGGGGTGGACGTGCGCTTCGCCATCCATCCCGTTGCCGGCCGCATGCCGGGGCACATGAACGTGCTGCTGGCCGAGGCTGACATCCCCTACGACCGCCTGGTTGAGATGGACGACATCAACGGCGAGCTTCCGCAGACCGATGTTGCGCTGGTGATTGGCGCCAACGACGTTACCAATCCCGCAGCCCGCACCGATTCCTCCAGCCCCATCTTCGGCATGCCCATTCTGGACGTGGACAAGGCGCGTACGGTCATGGTCATCAAACGCAGCATGAGCCCAGGCTTTGCCGGTATCGACAATCCCCTTTACTATCTGGGCAAGACCCTGATGCTGTTTGGCGACGCCAAGTCGTTTGTCAACGATATCGTTCATGAACTGGCCGGCGGCGGCCACTAAGAGTGGGGGAACATTTAGTCCTTGCCTGGCCGGGGATCCCAACCTTCCGCGCGGCGCTCGGTCTGATCTCAGAAAAGACAGGATCCACCTCTGACCAGGACCCGGTGACGGGAATCACACGCCTGGGCGAGCCCAATCACGTCATTTACCCCGCCATTGGTACTAGATTTTAAGGTGGAAGTAAGGAGGGATCTATGTCAGCCCTTGCCCAATTACGAGAACCGAAGGTGAGTTTGGGTTTCAGGCGTGTTCTGATTGCCACAGACTTTTCAGCGTTTTCGGAGCGTGCCCTGGCTTACGCCCTTCCGATCATCCGTCGATTCGGCTCCGAGGTGTCGATTGTGAATGTCATTCCCCCGGAGACGCGGGACCTGATCACTTGGGGTCCGCTGCCGCGAGAACTCGACCGTCAACGCCTTGAGGCAGAGCAGGAAATGGCGCGCCTCGCCGCAGAAGCACAATTCAAGGAAGTCAATCCTCATATGTTGCTCGCGCAGGGCCGGGTATGGGATGTGCTCTCGTCGATCATTCAGCGTGAGGACACTGATCTGCTGGTTTTGGGCACTCGCGGACGTGGAGGATTGAAGAAATTGGTGCTCGGATCGGTGGCGGAGGAAGCGTTGCGTCGGGCGACCTGCCCGGTGCTCACCATCGGCCCCAGTGTTCCTTTGCCAGATCCTGGAAAGAGTGGATTCAGGACGATCCTGTTTGCCACCGATTTTGGGCCCGCTTCGACGAAGGCTTTTCCCTATGCCCTGGCGCTGGCGGAGGAGTGTCAGGCGAAGCTAATTCTTCTGCACATGTTGCCCCCCATGCCACTTGCTGTTATCGGTCCAGGCGCGTATTGTCCTGGAGTTTTTGTCGCCAACGATCTGGGAGACTGGCAGTCCGCAACGAATCAGCAGAGCGCCCGCAAGTTGGGGGAACTGGTTCCCGCAGGCGCCAAGCTGTTGAGTCAGCCCGAAATCGTGGTTGGAAAGGATTTCCTGCCAGAAGGCATCCTGGGTACCGCAGCGACATATAATGCCGACCTGATCGTCATGGGAGCGAACCGTGTAGCCTCTGCGCGCCTGACGGCGCATGTCCCTTGGGCACTCACCCACGATGTGATCTGTGAAGCCAGGTGCCCGGTTCTGACGGTCATGGGTTGAACGATCGCGAATAGACGCGACCACGGTGCGGGTCCGCACCGGAAGCGGTCTGTGCATTCGGCGAGTGTACGGTTTGCAAATAGGCGACGCGAACTTGTTCGGCGGCTGATTCCGCTAGGGCGGACTGCGCCGGCAACGTTTGCGCCACGTCAGCCTCGGATGGTCAGCACCGGACACTTGGCGTTAGCGATCACCCGATGTGCGAACGCCCATGGAATATGCGTGGTGGCTCGATCCCATTCACCACCACTGCGAATGCCCATGACAATTGCGTCGGCTTTGCTGCGATTGGCGAACCCCGTAATGATTTTCAGCGGATGGCCGAATCCGACGTGTATCTTCTGTATCCTCTTTCGGAGGTCAGGATCGACTGACGCCTCGATCTTCAGCTTGGTTTCTCCTGCAATCCTGATTCGTTCTGTCCGGGACCTGATATTCGGGCTGACCGCCCGGACCACAGATATCTTCGCGTCGAATTTCCGGGCCAGTTGCGAGAGTCGAGCCAGGGCCGCGAGGGAATGAGGCTCCAGGGAAGTGGCAAAGGCCAACCGGTTTAGCTGTTGCCGACGATGGGCCTGCATCTTGGGTCCAAGCACCAAGACAAGACAATTGGCCTTGCGAAAGATTTCTTCCGCTACTGACCCCAGCAAGAGTCGAGCTGCGTGGCGGCGTGCCGAAGTGCCTAGCACTGCCAGATCTATGCTCTTCCGGTCTATGAATTGCGCAATCGCCGGCCCGGCCTCGCCTTCAATGATACTGGCTGCGCAGCCCGTGAATTTGTTCGCTTTCAACCAATCAGACATCGCTTCCTGCGCCCTCGCCCATGCTTCTTTCTTCTCTAAGTTCCGCAAATCCTTGGGACCGAAGTTGTACTCGAAGGGATCGACCGCGTGAACGGCGGTGACCTTTTCCTTGTCAGTGCCAGCCAGTGCGAGAGCACAGGTCATCGCGGATGTCGAGCCAGGAGAGAAATCCGTTGGTACTGCGACCTTGCGCGGCAGTTCTCGGCGTGCGTTCACCGCAATTTTCATGACATCCTCCAGCCAGCCCTGCTCAACCAACAATTGTAATGGTGACGTTCTTACTGCGCCGAAGGATGTGGCGTGAGTCCCAGAGGCTGGTGAAGCTCACTTCCAACCCGACATCGCCTTTTGCCGACGCAAAATAGTCTGGTTCGGCTCGGTGCCCGCAGTCCGAGGCTCCTACGCTGTCGGTTCGAGATGTCCAGCTGAAGGTTGTCTGCACATCCAATTTGCCAGCCTTGCAGGATTGGGAGACACTGGAGCACGATTCCCAAGTCACAGAGGAACAACAAACCAGCCTCCAGCAGAACGGGAAGAATGCGACCGATCACGATTGGTGTGTGCGCGCTGCTCCTGTTGGTCTTTGCGGCGATCTCCTGCCCGCGGACCACGTTTGCCCAGTCGCTTCCCGCCCTCCCCTCGTACGGCCCGTACAACGCAGTGTTCCTCCAGGGTGGGAATCGTCTCAGCAAACCAGTTGAACCAGCGGACACCGCGCTGCAGGCCACTTCTCCATGGTCTCTCTATTGCTGGTTTCAAGGCGAAGGAACCGAACCGGCATCGACTCTGCTAGCCGGAGTGGGCAATCCCCTGGACGAGTATTCGCGCTATCTGGGTGTTCGCGACGGCAAACTCATTTTCTGGATGGGCGAAGATAACGGCCTGACTGCGGCCACCGCCTTGCCTCCAGCGGAGTGGCACTTCGCCGCGGCTACCTTCGACGGAACCCTCGCTCATCTCTACAGCGACGGACAGGAAGTTGCGAGTGGCAGTTTAACGCTCGGAAGAGTGGCACCTGTCCTGCAAATGGCCCCGGAGGACTTGCCCTGGACCGGTGCAAAACATTTTGGAGGCAGGATCGCGAGCCTGACTTTTTTGCGAATAACCTTGAGCACCGCCGAGATTCAACAGCTATACGCTCACGCCCCGAATCCCGCACTGATTGTATTTGAAGAGGGCTCGAAGCCCTGGCCGCTGCAGACCCAGGAGCAGGCTGGATATCGCGCTCCCCAGGACCCGGCTTCTCTGCCAAAAAGTATGGCGCCCTTCTCTCCGCCTGTGCTGCACGCCGCTCCACCTTTGCGTACTTTGCTGCAGACGATCGCAGAGAATCAGTGGGCACTCGAAGGCGGATGGAAGCTCACTCCCGCGCCCAGGATCAAGCCCGATGGAGCGGCCGTAAGCCAGGTCGGCTTCGTCGTGAAGGATTGGTGGCCGGCAACAGTTCCGGGCACGGTCCTGACCACCATGGTGGACCGCGGTGTCTATCCCGATCCGGATTATGGGTTGAACAACCTTGCCATTCCTGAGCTGCTCAATAAGCAAGACTATTGGTATCGTACCGAATATACCGCCCCCAAGAGCGTCGATGGCCGTCATCTCATGCTCACCTTCAATGGCATCAACTACGCCGCAGTCGTGTGGCTGAATGGCCAACGACTGGGCGATATCAAGGGTGCCTTTGTCCGGGGAATATTCGATGTAACTGAATTGTTGAAGCCGGGGCGCATGAATGCGCTCGCCGTGCAGGTTTCACCGCCCCCGCATCCCGGAATTCCGCATGAGCAATCGATCAAAGCCGGCCCGGGGGAAAACGGCGGAATGATGGTGCTGGACGGCCCTACCTTCATGGCGACGGAAGGGTGGGACTGGATTCCCTCCATTCGTGACCGCGATACCGGGATCTGGCAAGATGTTGTCCTCTCCGCCACAGGCGCGGTCCGGATCGGCGACCCGCAGGTGATCACCACTCTGCCGCTGCCAGACACCAGCCGCGCCGACGTCGAGATCAATGTTCCGCTCAGCAATCTTTCGGCCTCACCGCTCAAGGGAACTGTCACCGCGTCCTTCGGAGAGACCACCGTCACCAAACCGGTCACGGTGCCGCCCGGCGAGAGCGCCGTCAAACTGACGCCGGCGGAGTTCGCGCAGCTTACGGTACAGCACCCCAGGCTATGGTGGCCCAACGGCTATGGCAAGCCTGAGCTGTACACGCTCAAGCTGACCTTCAGTTCTAACGGCCAGGCCTCCGACACCAAAGAACTGAACTTCGGGGTTCGTGAGATCACTTATGAGCTGAGCTTGTATGATTCGGCCGGGCATTTGCGGCGGGTTGAGGTTTCTCCCGCCGTGGCCCGGCAACGCGGCGAGCAGGTCGTGGACGTCAGCCATGAAGGCATCCGGCAGATCTCCCACGGTTGGGTAGCTTCGCTTACGGCGGGTGCTGAGTCCTCGCCAGCCGTGAAGCAGTTGCAGGCATCCGGAGACACTCCAGGTTTTACTGACCTGGTGATTAAAGTGAATGGCGTGAAGATCGCTTGCCGGGGCGGCAACTGGGGGATGGACGATTCGCGCAAGCGTGTTTCCCGCGAACACCTGGAGCCTTTCTTCCGCCTGTATCAGGAGGTGGGGCTCAACATCATTCGCAACTGGGTTGGCCAGAATACAGAGGAGGTTTTTTACGACCTGGCGGACAAGTATGGCCAGCTTATCTGGAATGATTTCTGGGCCACCACCCAGGACTACAACCTGGAGCCGCAAGATCCGAGCCTGTTTCTGAAAAACGCTCGCGACACCATTCTGCGCTTTCGCAATCATCCTTCGATTGCGCTCTGGTGCGGCCGCAATGAAGGCGTGCCTCAGCCCATTCTCAACCAAGGCCTGGCCGATCTGATTCAAAAGTTGGATGGCACTCGCTACTACTCTCCCAGCTCGAACCGGGTCAACCTGCGTGACAGTGGGCCCTACCAATATCAGGATCCGGCAACCTACTACAAGATCGATCACGGTTTCTCGGTGGAGTTGGGCATACCGTCGTTGTCAACTCTGGAATCGATTCGTCACTGGATTCCGAAAGCGGACCAGTGGCCCATCGGTGATGCCTGGGCATATCACGACTGGCACCAGGCCGGGAACGGTGACGTGGCACCGTTCATGCGCGAACTGGAAGCCGAGTTTGGGGCGGCCACCAGCCTGGAAGACTTCGAGCGCAAGGCGCAGATGCTCGATTATGTAGAGCATCGCGCCATCTTTGAAGGCTTCAACGCGCACCTGTGGTCGCCCAACAGTGGCCGCCTGCTGTGGATGACGCAACCCGCCTGGCCTAGTTCCAACTGGCAGATTCTCAGTTCAGATTACGATGCGCAGGCGTCTTTCTACGGGGTCAAGAAGGCTTGCGAGCCCATCCACGCCCAACTTGACCTGTCCGATTACAAGGTGGACGCGGTGAATATCACGGGCACCACGATGCCAGACGTCTCCCTCAACGCCAGGGTGTATTCGCTCGAGAACAAACTGCTGTTCGAAAACACGCGGAAGCTGCAGCTTGCGGCCAACGCATTGACCCCAGGTTTCAAGCTGGAGCTGGCTCCGTATCTCTCCGCCGGGATGGTCCTGGTCAAGCTGGCGCTCGACGATTCAACCGGCAAGCCGATTTCGGATAACTTGTATTGGCTCGGGGCACGTGACTCGTCCTACCACCAGCTGAACAAGCTCCCCGCCGCCACCCTCGCGGCCTCCGCCATGGCGACCCGCGATGGCGATGATATGAAGATCCAGGTTCAGCTGGAAAATCGGGGAACGTCCGCGGCCCTGGCCGGCAAACTTACGCTGGTGAATGCATCCGATGGGACCCGAATTCTTCCAGCTTATTGGAGCGACAATTATGTCTCCCTGTTGCCCGGCGAACGTCGTGCGATCGAAATCGACTACCCGGCGAAAGCTGCATTGGGGGCAGCCAGACTCGAGATCAGGGGGTGGAATGTCGCTCCGATGGCGGTCCCGATTTCGAGTCGCTAAGCACAAGAATTGCTCAGCGCTGGCCTCGCCTGGCAGTCCAGATGCGGACCCATTCGCCTGAAGCCCGGAGGTGTTTCGTGCGCGGAAAACTAATCGTATGGCTGCCGGTTTTGGCCGCCGTTGTCTTTCTATTGGCCAGTGAGGCAAAGCATTCCTGGGCGAAGCCCCCGGCGGCGCCGATTGGAATATTCGAGGGCCATGCCGATGTAGGCACGGTCTTGCATCCCGGTTCCGTTGAATATGACGCTTCCACGGAAACCTACACCCTCACCGGTAGCGGCGAGAACATGTGGTTTGCCGCCGATGCCTTTCAGTTTGTCTGGACGAAGGTCTCGGGTGATGTCACCTTGACCGCTGACATTTCGTTTCCCACCACCACCGGAAATCCGCACAAGAAAGCCGTGCTGATGCTGCGGCAGAGCCTCGACGCGGATTCCGTGTACGCCGACGTGGCGCTGCACGGGGTTGGGATGACTGCACTGCAATACCGCGACGAAAAAGGAGTGGTCACACGAGAGATCCAATCGAATCTGTCCGGTCCCAAACGGTTGCGTATCGCCAAGCGCGGCGATTACGTCTATATGGCTCTCTCCGCCGCGGACGGCGAGCCCGACGTCGCTGGCGGTTGGCTGCGGGTGCCGCTGCAGGGTGACTTTTATGTTGGGATCGGTGTCTGCTCGCACGACAAAGATGTCATCGAGAAGGCCGTATTTTCGAAAGTAGAGTTGGCCACGCCGGCATCCACTACGGCCAGGCCCACGCTGTACAGCACGCTCGAAACGGTAGCTGCCGATTCCGCCGATCGGCGAGTGGCGTACATCGCGCCTGAACATTTCGAGGCCCCCAACTGGACCCGCGATGGCTCGTCTTTCATATTCAACAGCAATGGCCATCTCCTGCGACTGCCTGTGGGCGGGAGCAAGCCGGAAATCATCAATACGGGTTTCGCAATGCGCTGCAACAACGATCACGGCATTTCCCCGGATGCCACCCAGCTTGCCATCAGCGACCAGTCGCAGGAGGAGCAACACTCCATCATTTACATTGTGCCAATTGGTGGCGGTACTCCCCGGCGAATCACGAAAAATTCGCCTTCGTACTGGCATGGCTGGTCGCCGGACGGAAAAACCCTGGCTTTCGTGGGCCAGCGCAAGGAGGAATTTGATATCTACACCATCCCTGCCATCGGGGGCGAAGAAACGCGCCTCACCAGCGCCAAGGGCCTGGACGACGGCCCGGAATATTCTCCCGATGGAAATTTCATTTACTTCAACTCCGAGCGTACCGGCAGCATGCAGATTTGGCGCATGCACAGCGATGGCAGCCAGCAGGAGCAGGTCACATCGGACGAGTTCAACAACTGGTTTCCGCACATCTCGCCCGACGGCAAGTGGATGGTTTTTCTCTCCTACGACCACAGTGTGACTGGGCATCCCGAGAACAAGGATGTGACCCTTCGCCTGATGTCGCTGAGCGACAGGAAAATCAAGCTGTTGGCCAAACTGTTCGGAGGGCAGGGAACGATCAATGTTCCCTCCTGGTCGCCCGACAGCAAGCAACTAGCCTTTGTGAGCTATCAACTGATTCCAGACGAGGGCGCGGAAAGGAAATAGATATTTACGCGACTCCGGCTAAATAGATAACCCGGGTTGCGTTCCGTTCGTCACTTCCACTGAATGACGCCTGCCTCCCGACAGGCATCGAGATAGTCGCTTACCAGTTGTGCCGGCAGCGGGCCGTACTCGGCTGATACCGCATCTCGAATCTCTCCCAGGTTTCGTTTGCCATCGACAAAATTTACGATCTCGTACGCGTAGAGCTCCGAAAGGTCCTGGGTGTTGAGCAAAGGCGTGGATTCGCTGTTCAACAGTTGGACCTTCGCCAGGCGCTCGGGCCCAAGGCGTGCCTTGAGAACATCGTCATTCTGATAGATAAGCGGTCCGAACTCGCCGATGCGAACCGGAATCTTCTGCGCTGCTGCGTCTCCCGTCCATGGAGCTTTCGGTTCCGCGCCCTGCGCTCCTCGGGCCTGAGCTTGGCCGTCGATCCAGGAGTTGAAAATTGACACCTGGTCGGCGAGGGCCTTCTCCTGGGCTGAATGGTTCGGATCGGAGCCGGCAAACTTCAGCAGTGATGCCAAGGCCGCAAGTTCGCGGCGCAGGCCCTGGCGCAGCAGGTTGCGTGCCTCGTACCAGGCTGTGGCGGGATCCATTTTAGGGTTTGCCACTAGTTGCTGCGCCTGTTGGTACAGTTGCGCCAGTCGAATTTCTGACTGCGACGCGTAGAAGGGAAGCAGGTCCCGCGATCGTTCCGCATCCAGGCTGGCATACACATAACCGGCGGCGGCCCCCAGTAGCGCCACCCGGCGCAGTTTGGTGGGATCGATCTGCTGCAGCGTGTCATGGTCGGTGTGAATGTAAATGTCGGGCCAGTCGCGCAAGTAGAGCGAGGGGACAGCGACGGTGGACGAATCATAGTCATCGTGGTCACTGCCCGCAGCGTAGGGAGTTACGTCCGCCAGAAACTGGTTGCGCGTGCCTTGTTCTCCGGCGCGAGTCTCGATGATCGCCGCTTCTGGCGCATCGCCGCTTCCTGCGTAGTTGGCAGCTCCGGCGCGGATGACATCTGCCAGGGCAGCGCCCACGTCAGTTACAAAACTGGGCAGCGACCACGGAGTTTCGGTCACATGCAGGATGGATTTGTTTTTGAAGGGATCGCCGCCGACCATGTCCATGTGAATGTCGGCGCGCAGCCTGGCCCGGATCTCGGGATGGCGGCTGAGATAGGCCATTGTGCCTTCAACCTCCGGTCCCCACACGAAGCGCAGCGTGCGTTTGGAACGCGGCAAGGCCCCGCTGCCAATCAGTCGCGCCAGCACGCGGGCGGATTCCAGGATGGTCACGCAGCCGCTTCCGTTGTCGTTGGCGCCCGGCCGCTCATGATCCAGATGGCAGCTGTAAACTATTTCGTCCGCGGCGGGGTCGGTCCCGGGAATCACTCCGCTCACCACCGTCCAGTGTCCGGGCCCCACCTCAGCTTTCACTTTGGCGTGCAGGACGAGTGTCCTTTCCGTATGCAGTTGGGCACGCAGCGATTCCGCGGTGTCCCGCGAAATCATGAAGGCGAAGCCCGCCGGCTGGCGTGCATCCAGATGGCCCCAGCGCACCACGGTGCGATCCATGCCCGACCATGCCGTGCTCTGGTTGGGCATGTCGCTCACGATGCCAGCGGCGCCGTATTTGGCCACCGCCAGGGCCTGCACCCGGGCGAGGACGCCATCGGCCAGGACTATCTTTCCGCGCACGTCCTTGCCGCCATAATCAGACTCGTGCGAACCGTCACCCACGTCCACCAGCGCGGCTTCCACGTCGGCGCTGTGACTGTAGTCAGCCAGCCGGATGGGGTCGGTCGCCCAGTCGCCCACAAGCACATGCTGCGGACGCAGTTCCCAAAGTTGTCCGGCCTCGACCGTCCAGCCCAGGTAAGAGCGCATCAGGCCGTATGAAGTTTTCCCGTCGATCGGGAATTGTTCGCTCTGGACTTCGGCCAGCCCGTACTCGCGGGCCCTCTGCTGAACAAACTGGGCGGCCTGGTCAAATTCGGTGGTAGCGGGTACGCGATGCAAACGCGTCAGGTAGCGCAGATTTTCGTAGGGAGCCGCGCCGCTGGCCTCATCGCGCAGTTTGATCCATTGCTCTGACGAAAGAAATGGCTGCTGGGCTAACGCGAAAGTTACGGTGGATAAGAAGCAGAGACCAGCGAGAATTGTGCGGACCATGGAGGGAGAGCATACATTTTGCCTGTCCCTCGATGCAATGCGCGCCATTCGTAGCGCCGGCGTCCCGCCGGCTGTCGGGAGGGCATCTTGCCCTCCCATCCGTGTTCGAGTGCGGGCGAAGCTACGCGCTCAGTGCAGTGATCTTCGACCCGTCAAACCTGACGCGATCCGCCCGCCTGAACTGAGGCGAGCAATGCCGGTCATACACCCGATTTGCAATGCTCAAGACGCTTTCAAAACCGGCATTCTGAGGCAGAATCGCGGTGGCGATTTCGCGAATGAATTGATTGCGACGGCTGAGACCGTCGATCTGCGTTACGACCCTGGGATCCTCAATATTACGGATCAGAGGCATGGCGCATACCTCCTTAAAATTTCACCTACACAGATAGATGATCAGTCCGCCTCAGAAGAGGCGCAATCCGGTAAGTAGGGGATTACTTTGGTACCAGACGCAAACAGGCAACCGTACAACGTCCGTTACTGTCCGGTTGCGGCTTGCGAGTGCGGGTCGACTCTCACCGACGGCAAGGCGGCGGAACTCCAGCCTCCGCCCAGGGCCTTGATCAGGGAGACGCTGGCGGTCATGCGCCGGCGCAGAATATCAACCGCGGCGCGCTGGTCGGCCAGCGCCGTGCTTTGTGCCGTGGTGACTTCCAGATAGCTGACTACGCCGCCCTTGTAACGATTTGTAGAGAGCTCGAGCGAGTGCTCGGCAGCTGCTACTGCAGCCTGTTGGGCCTGGGCCTCATCGTTGAGGATGCGCAGGGCTGCCAGATTGTCTTCCACTTCCTGAAACGCTGTGAGGACAGTCTGGCGATAGCTTGCCACGGACTCGTCATAGGCGGCCCGGGCCTGTTCGGAGACGGCGTGGCGGCGGCCTCCGTCGAAGGCAGTCACAGCCGCGGACGCCCCCGCAGTCAGGAACCCGCTGGGTCCCTGAATCAATGTGGTGATCGCTGTGCTCTCAAAGCCGCCGGCACCAGTCAACGTGAAGATCGGGAAGTAAGCCGCCCGGGCCACTCCTACCTGGGCGTTGGCGGCTGCCACGCGGCGTTCTGCGGCCGCGATATCCGGACGGCGCTCCAGCAGGTCGGATGGAAGTCCCGGCGGGATATCAGGCGGCGGCGAATTCCAGGCCGCCTGGGGGACGGTGAAATTGGAAGCGGGCTGTCCGATCAGGGTTGCGATCGCGTGTTCGTTCTGCGAGCGCTGAATGAGGACGTCAATTGCCTGGGTACGAGTATCCTCCAGCTGAGTCTGGGCCTGCGCCACGTCAACCGCGGAGGCCACGCCGCCCTTGTAGCGGTTTTGCGTGAGTTCCAGCGCCCGCTCAAACGAGGTCACGTTCGATTTCAGTAGCTGCTCTTCCGCATCCAGGGTACGCATCTGGAAGTAGTCGAAGGCGAGTTCGGCATGAAGGCTCAGGCGCACCACCTCCAGATCGGCTGCACTGGCCTGTGCATTCGAACGGGCGGCTTCCACCGTGTGCCGCACCCGTCCAAACACATCCGCTTCGTAAGACACATCCACGGGAATTACCAGGTCGGTGGCGTTCGTTTGGGTAAAGGCGGAAACCAGTGGACGGTGCTCCGAGAGATGCTCGCGCGCAGCCGCCGCCCCGGCCGTCACCGTGGGATAGTAAGCCGCCCGGTTGAAGCGCACCAGGGCTCGCGCCTGCCGGAACTGCGCTTCGGCCGCCTTGAGGTTCTGATTGGAAACATTGACTTGTTCTTCCAGTGCGTTCAGTTGTGGGTCCTGGAAAATCTCCCACCACTTGCCGCGCGCAACCTGATCGCTCGGTTGAGCGGTCTTCCAGGGTGGCGGCGTTTCTTTGTAAGTCGGAGGTGCCGGCGCCGCAGGTTTGGTGTAGCGCGGGCCCACGGCGCAGCCGCTCAGCAGAACCATCAGAACCAGACCTCCGACCGCGGACGTCGGACGTCGGACCTCAGACCTCAGACGTCGGCCGAAACGCCCGAGGTCTGAAATCCGAGGTCCGAAGTCCGAAGTCCGGCGTCCGGCAACTGCTTTCCTCACTGTGCCTCCTGCGCGATGCGCACCGTCTCACCTTCGACAACCGAATCCGGAGGATTCACGATCACGCGTTCATCCCCATTCAGGCCGGCAACCACTTCGACCTCATTGCCGAAATCATGACCCAGGGTGATCGGCTTCAGTTGCACATGTTGACCTGGGCCCACCGTGGCCACCCGCAGACCCTCGGAGCGAAAAAGCAGCGTATTGACCGGCAGAATTAATGAAGACGCTGCAGTAGGCAGTTTGATATGCACTTCGGCATACGACCCGGTGAAAAGCTGACCGGTCGGGTTATTCACTGCTATCTCGACCAGCAGGGTGCGCGAGGCCGGATCGATGGCATTGGCGGTGCGCACCAGCGTCCCGGAAAAGCGGCGTCCGGGAAATTCCGCCAGGGTCAGGTCGGCCGTAAGCCCCGGCTTTGCCGCCTGGGAATAAATCTGCGGCACGCTGACGTAAACCCGCAGCTTGTCGGGCTGTGCGATATGAAATAGTTCGTTGCCATTGCTCCCGCTGCTGCCTGAGTTGATCAGAGCGCCAACGTCAGTATTGCGCGCCGTAATTACCCCGGAGAAGGGAGCGTAGATCTGTTCGAACGATTGCAGTTCTTCCAGGCGCTTTACATTGGCTTGCGAGGATTGCAGTGCAGCCTGCTTGGCCTCGTAATCCCCGGCGGCGTTGTCAGATTCCTGCTTGGAAACCGAATCGGTCTTCAACAGGCCTTCGTACCGGTCGGCCGTAATCTTTGAGAGGTTGAGATTGGCCTGGGCGGTGGCCAGATCGGCGCGCGCCTGGCGCAGCTGCTGGTTCACTTCCGGAGTGTCAATTTCCGCCAGCAGTTGTCCCTGCTTTACGCGACTCCCAATGTCCACATACCAGCGTTTCAGGTAGCCGTTGGTTCGGGCGTAGATGGGAGCGTCGGCAAAGGCCTGCACGTTGGCGGGCAGAACAATTTCCTGAGCGGGAGCGGAACGCTTGGCCTGGACCACAGCCACGGTAGGCACAGCCATCTCCGCGGTCTCCCGGCGGAGGGCCGTCCGTGCCTGGATCCGGGGCAGAATGCCGGCGATCACCAGCACCACCGCCGTCAGCACCGCGAGCACAAGCACCCACCAGTGCGACCGTCGGCCTGTCTTCGGATCCTCGGACCGGCCCGCCGTGCCCGCACTGGACCCGCTATGAATGCCGCTCTCGTTTTCAACCCTCATTCGCGCTCCCAAGAATATGGAAATACCATGGCTCAATCAAACCGCGGGTTCAACCTTCGGCGGCGGCTCTGCCGCGTTCCGCCGTCCATGCAGCAGGCTGAAGAACACGGGAACAAAAAACAGAGTTGCCGCCGTAGCGAAAATCAAGCCGCCAATCACCGCCCGGCCCAGGGGCGCATTCTGCTCTCCGCCCTCTCCCAAACCAACGGCCATCGGCATCATGCCAATGATCATGGCCAGGGCCGTCATCAGGACGGGGCGGAAGCGGGTGAATCCCGCCGCCAGCGCGGCTGCCACCGCGTCCTTGCCTTCCGCCATCTGTTCCTTGGCAAAACTGACTACCAGAATGCTGTTGGCTGTAGCCACGCCCATACACATGATAGATCCGGTCAGGGCGGGCACGCTGATGCTGGTCTCGGTAACGAACAGGAACCACACAATGCCCGCCAGCGCCGCCGGCAAGGCCGAGATGATGATGAACGGGTCCAGCCAGGACTGAAAGTTCACCACGATCAGCAGGTAGACCAGCAGAATGGCAAATGCCAGCCCGGAAATCAGCCCCGAGTAGGAAGAATGCATGGTTTGGACCTGGCCGCGCACCACCAGCTCGGAACCGCGCGGCAGTTCCTTGCGGCTGTCATCAATGATTTTCTTGATATCGTCGGCCACTCCGCCCAAGTCACGGCGTTGCACTGACCCGTAAATGTCAATCACGGGCTGTATGTCGTAATGTGAGACCAGGGCCATCCCCGTGTCGCGATGGATGGACGCCAGCGAGCCCAGAATCGCCCGATTTGCCCCGCCGGATCCGGTAACAGGAATGTTTTCCAGTCCCTGCAGTGAATCCAGCCGGTACTGGGGCGTCTGGGTTTCAATGGAATAGCTCACTCCATTCTTGGGGTTGAGCCAGTAAGTCGGCGCAGTCTGGAAACTGCCGCTGAGCGAAATCAGCAGGTTGGTGGCGATGTCGCGCTGGGTGAACCCGGCCAGTTCAGCCTTGGTCCGGTCTACACTGATGCGCAGATGCGGTTCATCGAAGGGCTGCTGGATTCGCAGGTCGGCCGTTCCTGGGACCATCTGGAGTCGCCGCAGCAACCGGTCGGCAAAGCGGCGGTTGTCCTGCAGGTCATACCCGGTGAGCTGGACGTCGATCGGCGAGGGAAGGCCAAAATTCAGAATCTGGCTCACGATGTCCGCGGGAAGAAACGAAAAATCCACGCCCGCAAACTGTTGCGCCAGCTTCATGCGCAGATCGTGGACATATGCCTCTGTCGGCCGGTGGCCCGGGGTCAGCGTGACCAGAATGTCGGCATCGGCCGGCCCGGTCGGAGCTGAATTGCTGTAGGAGAGGTTGATGCTGCTGTAGGGCAAGCCGATGTTGTCGATAATGCTGGAGATTTCACTGGGTGGAATTTGCTGGCGTATGAAGGCTTCGATCCGGTCACAGAGGCCGGCAGTCTCTTCGATGCGCGTGCCGGCCCGCGCTCTCAGGTGCAGCTTGAATTGTCCGGCGTCCACTCGGGGAAAGAAATCCCGCCCCAACCATGGGACGAGGAGCACAAACGAGCCCACGCACACCACGGCAAAGCCCCACAGGAACGCGCTGCGGTGATGCAGACTGCGTTCCAGCATCTCGTGATAGCGGTCGCGAAACCTTTCGAACGCCAGCTCGAAGGCCACTTGCAGCCGTACCAGAGGATTGCGGCTGGAAGTATTGAGGTGCCCAGCCTCCTGCTCATGGCCGCGAAGCAAGTATTTGGCCATGGTCGGGACCAGCGTCCGCGACAGCAAATAAGAGGCCAGCATGGCGAACACCACCGCTTCTGCCAGGGGAACGAACAGGTAGCGGGCCACGCCGGTGAGAAAGAACATGGGCACAAACACGATGCAGATGGCCAGTGTGGAAACAAAGGCCGGGACCGCGATCTGTTGCGCGCCATCCAGAATTGCCTTCTGAATCTCTTTGCCCTGGGCGATATTTCGATTGATGTTCTCAATTTCCACGGTGGCGTCGTCCACCAGAATTCCGACTGCGAGCGCCAGCCCGCCCAGGGTCATGATGTTGATGGTCTCGCCCAGTGCGCTCATGACGATGATGGAAGTAAGAATCGACAGCGGGATGGAGACCGCGATGATCACTGTGCTGCGCCAGCTTCCCAGGAAAATCAGAATCATCAGGCCGGTCAGGCAGGCTGCAATCAGGCCTTCCCGCAGCACACCATTGATTGAGGCGCGCACGAAGATGGACTGGTCCGCCAGAGGCTTGATGTCCAGCTCCGGAGGAAGCTGGGCCTGGATTCGCGGCAGCAGGCCCTTGATTCCGGAAATGATGTCGAGAGTCGAAGCATTCCCGGTTTTCTGAATGGTGAGCAGCGATGCTCTCTTGCCGTCCACTCGCACAATGTTGGTCTGCGGCGGAAAACCATCACGCACATAGGCCACGTCGCGGATGTAGATGGTCGTGTTGCCGACCCGCTTGATGGGAAGATCATTCAGTTCGGCCACCGTCTGCGGGCTGCCATTGAGGTCAACGTCATACTCGAACTGTCCGATTTTGGAGGTCCCCGAAGGCAGAATCAGGTTTTGGGCGCTAATGGCATTGACCACGTCGCTCGGCGACAGGCCTTTCGCCTGCAAAGCGTTGGTATCCAGGTCCACCTGAATCTGCCGCAATTTGCCGCCGTACGGATAAGGGATGGCAGCGCCGGAAATCGTGACCAGACGGGTGCGGATAAAGTTCACGCCATAGTCGAACAGTTGCTGCTCGGAGAGCTTTTGTCCCGACAAGGCCAACTGCAGAATAGGTACCGTGGAAGCGTTGTAGGTGATGATCAGCGGTGGCGTCGTTCCCGGCGGCAGCTGACGCAACTGGGTCTGACAAATAGCGGTGATCTGCGCGATCGCCTTTTCGATATTGGCGTGCGGCTGGAAGAACACCTTCACCACGGCAATCCCGTTCAGCGATTGCGATTCGCTGTGCTCGACGTCGTCCACCGTAGTGGTCAGCACGCGCTCGTTCAGGGTCACGATCCGACTGGAGAGGTCCTGCGCGTTCAGGCCGGCGTAGTTCCACAGAATGCTGACTACTGGAATGTCAATGTTCGGAAAAATGTCGGTGGGCGTGCGGAAGATAACGATCGGACCAAGGATCAGCAGAAGCAGAGCGACAACCACGAAGGTGTAAGGCCGGCGCAGTGCCAGCGCAACAATCCACATGAAAGCCCCTTGAAGTTACTCTTTCCGCAACTTTATATGGATGTGGGTAGGCGGGGTTTGGTCGGTAAATTTCGTGCTCGTCTGAAAATGAAAAAGGCCGGCCAAAGGCCGGCCTGGAGATTTACAAAACTTTACTGATTAGGGTCCGCTGGGCCCGAATCCGATGAGCTGTCGTCCTGACGGTTCAGATGTGGCCGGTTCGGATCCGACTGGTTGGGATCAAGCCGGTGCCGTCCTTCGTTCGGCCCGCGGTTGCTGGCGATGACGGTCAAGGGGGCCTGCAGGGTGAAGTTCAGCACGGTCTCGGATGGCAACTTGATCTGTTGGCCCTTGGTGGCTGCTTGCACGCCGCCACCGAGTCCGCCGCCCGCCGCCGCGCCGATCGCGGCTCCCTTGCCTCCGCCTGCGATGGCGCCAATGATGGCTCCAATGCCGGCGCCGGCGCCGACTTTGGCGGCCGTGTTCTTGCCTCGCGATGAGCCTTGCCGCCGGTATTGATCAGTCTGCAAGCTGTAATACTTACCTCCGGACGAAATACGGTCCAATTGCAACGCCACCACCGATTGGCCGGCAAACTTGCCCGCGCTCTTCACTTCTACCAGATGACCTTCAACGTCATAGCCGGAGGGAATGACCACGTCACCATCCACCGCCAGTGGAGAATCCAGCGTGGCATGGAAAGTCTGGCCCTGCTGGCTGGTTTCGGAGTCGATGGTATCGACCAGCCGCACTGCCAGCGTTGTCCCTGAAGGAATCGTAACCTTCTTGGGCGGAGGCGGAGGCGGCGGGGTGGAGGGCACCGCGGCCACGGGTGCCGGAGGAGGCGCCATCGCAGCCACAGGGGCAGCCGGAGTGTTGTCATTGGAGGAAGAGGGCGTGTTGCGTACCCGCGGCTCATGCCGCCGAGCCTTGGGCGCCGGGGCTGGCGAGGGCTTGCTTTCCTCTACCGGCGGCGGTGGTGTTGCTTCGGCGGTTTCCGCCGGCGTTGGAGCCGCCACCTGCAAGTTATTGATAATCTGTTTGACCCCGGGCTCGGAAGAGGCGTAGCGGGCGGCGGCATCGCGTTGCGCGTCATTGTCCACCGTGCCCGTCAGGGTCACAGTCCCGCCTTCCGCTTTCACGCCTAGTTGCTTGCCCTGCAAACCTGAGTCTGCGGCCAATTTAGTCTGGATGTCGCTGGTAAGTTGGGCGTCATTCGGGGCCTTGGTGCAGCCCACGCCAACCGTCAGAATCCCCACCAGCATGATCGTGGTGACGTAAATGGAAAGTTTCGCCTTCATAAGAAATGCTCCCTGATTAGGCTAACCAAGTATAGCTAGTTTAGATGCAGAAAATCCGCCGGTCTCGGGCAAAATTGTGTGGAAGAGCCAGCCGACACCAAACCTGTAACCGGCTGGCGGAGAGACATTTGGGCCGTGGTTAGGGCCTGAGCTGAGCGCAGATTGACGGCTCTCGGCCGCAGGCCGCGTCAGTGTTGGCGCAGAAATTTGTAATCGAGAATGGACGCCGCCAGGCCGACCGACTCGGCGTCGCGGACGTCCTTGCGTCGGATGATCCGGCCCTGGCACAGGACGGTGCTGTTCTTCTGGCCGGAAATCTCCTCCGGCATCTCGAACACCATTTCCACCAGCGTGTTGTCCGGCAACTGCTGGTGGCCGAGCAGGAGTACGCCTGACTGGCTAAGGTTTTCAACTGTGCCCTCATGCCAGGTTCCCAGGCCCTTGGGGCGATAGCGGACCGGGGCCTGCAGGGCCAGGCGCCGGGCGCGCGGAACCCAGGTTGGCTTCTTGTTATTCTTGCCGCGCGGGGTCTCGGCAGCGCCATCGGGCACATTCGCCACCCGCTTGATGCGCTTCATCGTCTTCCAGTCGTAGTTGTACTCTGCGGCGCAAAGCAGGCACACCTGGTAGTACTGACCGTCGGCGGCCCGCCGAGGCCAGGAAAATTCATGGGAGCAGCGGCCAAGCATGAGGACATCCATTAACTTCTGTGGCATGGTCGTTTCTTCCGGAGAGCATCGCCGGGACAACCTATCATCCAACAGCGCTTGCCACTTGGGCTAGGTTACTTTCGTCTAATGAAATCGGGGTCCCGCAACTCTCTGGAAATATTGGCAGTTCTGTGTTTCGGTCGCGATGCCTTCGGCGAGAAAGCGCGCACTTGCGTGCCACACGAAATTGAAGATTTGTCAGTTGTAGAAGCAGGCTCAAGTCCGCAACGAGGGCAATGCCGGCGTGTATCATCACGGCGTGGATTCTGTGTCTGGATTCGTCCTGGCCGGCGGCAAGAGCTCTCGCATGGGCTGGGACAAGGCGTTCATGCAGCTGGGAGAGCACACGCTGCTGGTCCATGCCCTGGAGTTGGCCAGAGCCGCGACCGGAAGCGTACAGATTGTTGGCAGCGCGGAGAAATTCGCGGCATTCGGTCCGGTTGTCGAAGACGTTTATCCGGGACAGGGCCCCCTGGCCGGGATTCATGCCGCCCTGGCCACAACCGGCACCGAACTGAATCTGATCATTGGCGTGGACATGCCGTTTCTTGAGCCGCCATGGCTGGTCTATCTGGTTGGCGAAGCGCGCGCCAGTACCGCGACAGTAGTAGTGCCAAATGTCGGCGGAGGCCTGCAGCCGCTGTGCGCGGTTTACCGCCGGCAGTTTGCAGAAGTCGCCGAACGATCCCTGCGCCGCGGGGAAAACAAGATCGACCGCCTCTTCGTCGAAGTCCCGACCCGGGTAATCGAGCAGCAGGAGTTAGAACGGAGCGGTTTCACGCCGGAGATGTTCCACAACCTGAACACGGAAAAAGATTGGCAGGAAGCGAAGCTGAAACTGTCCACGCCGTGATGGAGCATTTACTATTAACGCATCGCGCTTATTCGCGCAGCTTGGCGGTCAAGAGCTCTTGATCGCAGAGTGCGCAAGGGACGACTGAAGACCGACGACTGATTCATGGCTACCAACGGCAAACTCGGACCATACATCGAGTTCAGGGATGTCTCCAAGGCATTTGGCGACAATCACGTGCTGGTTCACGTCAGCTTCACCGTGATGGATGGAGAGACGATCTGCATTCTGGGCCGCAGCGGTGTGGGCAAGTCGGTTTCGTTGATGAACATTATGGGATTTCTCAAGCCGGATTCAGGCCGGGTGATCGTGGCCCACGAAGACATCACCGACTACGGACCAGAAGATCTGGAACGCATCCGCAAAAAGGTCACCATCGTGTTCCAGAACGGGGCCTTGTTCGATTCGCTCACCGTGGGCGAGAACGTGGCCTTTCCCCTGCGCGAACGGCGCCAGCTTTCGGAAGAGCAGATTTACCAGATCGTCGATGGCCTGCTGGACATGGTCGGAGTGAAAGAGATGCGCGACCAGTTGCCTTCCGACTTGTCCACGGGGATGAAGCGTTCGGTAGCCATCGCCCGCGCCCTGGCGGCCCAGCCCGAGTGCGTACTCTATGACGAGCCCACCACCATGGTCGATCCGCTGATGGCGCAACTACTGGGCGATCTGATCAAGCGGCTGAAAATCCAGTTGCACCTCACCAGCGTGGTCGTGACTCACGATATGCGCCTAGCCAAGAAACTAGCCGACCGGGTTGTGTTTCTCCACGAGGGCAAAGCTATTTTCTTCGGGACCTACAATGAAATGGAGCGCTGCGAAGAGCCCATCGTGCAGGAGTTTCTGAAGCTGGATGAGCCGGGCATAGAGGCGTCGATCGAAGTAAACACTGCGCCCGATAACAAGCCGGCGGATGAAGATTGTCCCATGTCGTGAGCTGTGGGAGTGCTTAGAACCCTTCACTCACCAATCTCTCCATTGTGAGCGATGAGTTCGCGGATTCTCCCTTCATCATCTTTTCCACGTACTTCGCCACCATATCCACTTCGAGGTTTACCGGATCTCCCGGTTTGAGCGATTTCAGGTTAGTCATCTTCACCGTATGCGGAATAATCGCGACCGTCACTTTGGTCCCTTCGATTTGGGCCACGGTCAGGCTGATGCCTTCGATGCACAGCGAACCCTTGAAGATCACATAGCGTGCGAGTTCCGCTGGTATGTCAATGCGCAACCAGTAATCGTCCGCGCCTTGAACTCGATCCAGCGCGAGAAACTTGCCGGTACCGTCCACGTGGCCCTGAACGATGTGGCCGCCGAAACGACCGTCGGCGCGCATGGGCAGTTCCAGATTCACCAGCGCATCTTTCCTGATGCGCGAAAAAGATGTGCGCTTCCAGGTTTCAGCCGCCAGGTCCGCGGAGAAAGACCGAGGCGTGATTTCGACCGCGGTGAGACAAACCCCGCTGACGGCTATGCTGTCACCCTGTTTCAGTTCCTGGTTCAGGTGGGTAGCTGCAACCGTGAGGCGGCGGTTGCCGTTCTCCTGGGCGATGCCGGTGACGCGCCCGACTTCTTCGATGATGCCGGTAAACATGAATGCTATTGTAGCGCCGGCGTCCCGCCGGTTGGCCCGGGGGCGTCCTTCCCCCGAATTGAACAGCTAGTATTTCAGAATTCATTGGGTGGGCAGGATGTCCACCCGACAGCCGGCGGGGCGCCGGCCCTACTGGACTTCTCCGTACGGATCGCGCAAATATCCCTCGACCGCAAAATCTTCGCCGAAGCGGTGCAGCCGGAATGATCTCAGGTAAGCCGCCTCGCTCATGCGGGCGAAGCCCGGCCCCGTGGCAAAGGGCACTGAACCCGTCCCGGCCAGAATCTTGGGCGCGTAGTAAAGAAATACTTTGTCCACGATGCCCGAAGCCAGAGCCGCGCCGTTGATCATGGCGCCGCCCTCCACCAGCAGGCTGGTGATTTCCATCGTCCCGAGGCGGCGCGCGATTTGGGTCATGTCCGGACGGCCGTCTCCCACTCCGACCGGCACCTGCTCCACCATGATGCCCTGGCCCTGCAATTCGCGTTTCCGCTTTTCTTCCGCGAACGAGCACAGCACCAGCACATCTTCCTTTGCCGTCTTGACCACGCGCGACTCGGGAGGCAGGCGCAGCCGCGAGTCAACGATCACCCGCAGCAGCGGCCGGCGCCGCGGAAGGCCGCTGCGATCGGTGAGCAGCGGATCGTCCGCGATGATCGTGCCTACACCCACCATGATGGCATCATGGCAATGACGAAGTTGCTGCACATGGGCGCGGGCCACATCGCTACTGATCCATCCGCCGGTCGCGCCCCCGCCGCCGAGCGCCCCGGGATGGTGCAACTCGCCCGGAGGGGGAGCGATCTTGCCGTCCAGCGTCATGGCCGACTTGAGTGTGACCAGCGGAATGTGCTGGCGAATGTATTTGGCGAAGCCTTCATTCAGCGGTTTAGCTTCTTCCTGCAAGATGCCTGAGGCAACGGAGATTCCAGCGTTGCGAAGACGCTCAAAGCCCTTGCCTGCGACCAGTGGGTTGGGATCCTGCATGCAGGCCACAACGCGGCGCACGCCGGCCACGATGACCGCATCGGCACAAGCCCCCGTTCGGCCCTGATGCGAGCAGGGCTCAAGGTTGATGTAAAGACTTGCCCCGCGAGCTTTGTCGCCGGCCTGCTCCAGCGCCAGCACTTCGGCGTGCTTGATGCCCTCAAAGGTGTGCGAGCCTTCACCGACGATGCGGCCGGTGCGATCGACAATGACCGCGCCCACGCAGGGATTGGGCGAAGTTAAACCAATACCTTTACGGGCCAGCTCAAGCGCGCGCTGGAGAAAGTATTCATCGGTTTCGCGACTCGACAAGTTTGGAGCGCCAGGAGCCGGTAACTTGCGTGGTGTTCTTCGGCTTTCGCGTTTGATCGCTTTCTTGGAAGTCATCAGGAATCTTCGGCCCTGGTAAGGTTTGATGCCGCCGCCGACTAAACGAAAAGCGAATCCACGAAATCCCTGGGATCGAAGGGCAATAGGTCGCCAGCCTTCTCGCCTACCCCGACGTAGCGCACTGGAACCCCAAGTTCACGCGATATGGCAACCACCACTCCGCCCTTGGCGGTGCCATCGAGTTTAGTCAGAACGATGCCGGTGACGCCAGCGGACTCCGTGAACATCCGCGCCTGTTGCAAGCCATTCTGCCCGGTGGTGGCGTCCATGACCAGAAGCGTCTCGTGGGGCGCGCCGGGAATGATGCGTTGCGCCGTCCGGCGCATCTTCTCCAGCTCCGCCATCAGGTTGGCCTTGGTGTGCAGGCGTCCGGCGGTATCGACGATCACGTAATCGGTGTGCCGGGCCGACGCGGCTTGCAGCGCATCGTAGAGCACCGCTGATGGATCTCCGCCCGCCTTGGTGCGAATGACTTCCGTCCCCGTCCGCTGGCCCCAGATTTCAAGCTGCTCGATGGCGGCGGCGCGAAAAGTGTCTGCCGCACACAGCAGGACGGTCTTACCCTCCGAGCGCAACACCTGAGCCAGCTTGCCGATGGTCGTGGTCTTGCCCGTGCCGTTCACCCCCACCACCAGAATTACCTCTGGCGTTCCGTCCACCCGAGCCACCGGTAGAGCATCCGCGGTATTCAGAATGGCCAGAATCTCTTCCTTTAGCAGCCGCTTGAGTTCATCCGCGTTTCCGATCTGCTTGCGATCGGCTTTCTCGCGAAGCTTTTCCAGGACTTCATGGGTAGTGGTCGTGCCCAGATCGGCCCCGAGAAGAGTAGCTTCCAGATCATCCAGAGTGGCCCGGTCGATTTCCTTCCCGAACGAAACCACCTCTTCGATGCGTTCGCTAAGATTTTCCCGGGTACGGGTCACCGCTTCCTTCATGCGATCAAGGAAGCTGGGCTTCTGCTGCTCGTCGAGGCTGCCGAAGAGAGTCTGGATCATGAATTTTCGCGAATCGGTGAGCGCTGAATCAATTATAGCGGGCGAGGGCTGATGTCAGGTGAAGGGGGGCACTGGGCAACTGGTACCTGGCATTTGGCCAAGTGCCAAGCGCTAATTGCCAACGGTTGCGTCCCGACTATCGTCCTGATTCCGCTGCCGCCACAGCGGCCCGAACTTCGGGAGCAGATGAAGGCGTGACGGAAGGTTGAGCGGGAGGTGTCTGCGCTGGAGCAACGGGGACGTCCACAATGGGCGCCTGAATACGGATTTCGCCGCGCTGGTAAATCGCAGTCAGGGCGGCGACCGCGGTGGGATCCAGACGCTTCCCGGAAAGATTGTGGATGATCCGCAGCGCCGCTTCCGGGTCGTGTGCCTGCTGATAGGGACGGTTGGTGGTCAGCGCATCGAAAGTGTCGGCGACCGCAATGATGCGTGGCAGCAGGGGAATTTCCGCATCCTGCAGGCCCCGGGGATAGCCGCGTCCGTCGAGCGATTCATGGTGCAGCTCGATGCCCGGAAGCATGTCTTTCAGCTGGGCCACCGGGCGCAGAATGTTGGCGCCCTTGGTGGTATGGGTCTTCATGATCTCAAATTCTTCCGGAGTCAGCGCTCCCGGTTTTTTGAGGATGCGATCTTCAATGCCGATCTTGCCCACGTCGTGCAACTGTGCGGACACGCGCACGATTTCCAGAAACTCTTCGGGATGTCCCATCTCCCGCGCGATCATCAGAGAATAGCGCGTGACGCGGTCGGAGTGTCCACGGGTGTAGGGGTCCTTTTCATCGACCGCACCGGCCAGCATCTGAATGGAACTCATGAACAGCTCGCGATTTTCCGTGGCGGCGCGTTTGAGGTCGAGCACGAATTGCTCGAGCTCGTCGGACATGGTGTTGAAGGTTGATGCCAGTTCGCCGATTTCGGTCCGGCTCCTGAGGTTGACCCGCTGGGAAAAATCGCCGCGAGCGATGGCGCGGCTGGACGCCGTCAGAACTTCCAGGGGATTGGTGATGCGACGGGCGGCAAAAATACTGATGCCCACACTCAACAGAATGGCCAGCAGAGCCAACAGGCGGGCGCTGCGCTGCATCTCGTAAACTCCGCGATATGCCTCGTCGCGCGGCTTCTGCACGATCACCGCCCAGTCCAAATTGCCCACCGGGCTATAGGTGCCGAGCATCTTGGTGCTGGTCTTGCCCTGGGTAACGCTGAATTCCCGGGTGGCCGCCACCAGTTGAGACTGGCCGCCCTGTTCCAGGAAGTTGCGTACGATTTCCGAGTTGGTCAGGTCCTGGCCGGTGGCGTAATCGGGGGTGGCGCCAGCTACCAGCCGGCCCTCGCTATCGACCACGTAAGGCGTGAGCCCGCCGCGATTGACTTCCTGCAAACGGCGGATCAGGAACTGCAAATCCTCCACCGCTCCAATCATCCCCAGAAAGCGCCCGCCATACATCACCGGCGTGCTGACCAGCATGACGGTTCGGGCTGACTTTCCACTGCCCACCACCAGCGCCTGGCCGCTATAGGCGCGGCCTTCGCGAGCCGCGTCGTAGGCCCGTACCAGGTCGCGTTGCAGAAACGCATCGGGTGCGATGCGGCCCGCCGAAATTCCCTTGGACTCCGAGTTCACCAGGGTGGCGTAGGCCAGGTCTCCGGACGAAGAAACAAAGTGCTCCAGCAGGGCGCGCAGCTCGGGTGCTTCCACGTGCTCGGCGGTAATGTCTCCGCCGCTGGCCACCTGCAGGGCGGACGAGAGGTTGGCCAGCATCATGCGCAGCGATTCCTGGTGCTGCGAGATATCGTCAGACAGGGAGCGGGTCACCGTATTCTGCAGCAGCCGCTCGTTGGTGATCAGTCGTTCCCGGTTGATCGCTTCCACCTGTTCCGAATAGAAATACATCGGCACCACGCTGATAAGCGCGAGCACACCCAGAATGACGTACAAAATGGGGACGCGTGATGGAAGGGGTAATTTCAAGACAAAGTGGCCCAGCCCCGCCTGGCCAGCCTCGGCGGCTATTGTGCCTCACGCAATTTTACTGGCTGAGGACGTTCACGAGGTCAAGACCGAAGGCCATGTCTATTACCAAAGTGTCAGGAAGTCCCCATAGCTAAAAACATGAGCAGTTACGTGTAATCTATTGCAATCAATGGAGATGGGATAAAGTCTGCCGGTGCGAGTAGCCGCCTGCCGCAATCCGAAAGCTGAGGGTTGACAGCTGCCAGCTAAGAACGTGTCTCACTCTTCACGCTGCGCGTCATCAGATCGTTGATCGCCTCCGCTGGCGGCTTGTCACGATGCAGAATGGCGTCCATTTGCTCGGTGATGGGCATTTCGACGCTATGAGCGCGAGCCAATCCGACCGCTGCCTGGGTGGTGAAAACGCCTTCCGCAACCGCCCCGTGCATGCCCCCGATAATGTCCGGCAGCTTGCGGCCGCGGCCCAATTCGACGCCTACGCTGCGGTTGCGCGAGAGGCCGCCGGTGCAGGTGAGCACCAGGTCGCCCAGGCCGGCCAAACCCGCCATGGTTTCCTGGCGGCCCCCGCAGGCCACGGCCAGGCGCGTAATCTCAGCCAGGCCGCGAGTGATCAGAGCAGCAATGGAATTGTGGCCCAGGCCCAACCCGTCGCACACTCCGGCCGCGATGGCGATGATGTTTTTCAGTGCTCCCCCCAGTTCAACTCCGACCACATCGTCGTTGGTATAAAGCCTGAAGCGCGGATCGTTGAATTCGCGCTGCACCGTTTCCGCCAGTTCAGGATCCTTCGAGGCCACCGTGATGGCCGTGGGATCGCCCCGTGCCACTTCCTTGGCAAACGACGGCCCACTCAGCGCTCCGATGCGGGGCGCGAACCCACACCTCAATTCGATAACTTGCGCCGCCACCTCGGTCATGCGCAACAGTGTTTCCTCCTCCAACCCTTTGGTTGCACTTACGAAGAGAAGATCGGGTTTCAGATGGGGGAACATCTGCTGAAACAAAGGACGACAATGCTGCGAAGGCATAACGCTGACGACGATTTCAGCGCTTTCCAAAGCTTCCTGCAGACTGCCGGTAGGCAAGACCGTCGCGGGGATGGACACTCCGGGAAGGAACAACTCGTTCTCGCGACGGGCCAGGATCGAATCGCGGACTTCCTTCTCGTGCGCCCAGAGCCGCACCTGGTGACGGCCGCCGCGGCCCAGCACGATGGCGAGACCCGTACCCCAGGCGCCCGCGCCGATGACCGCAATCCGGCTCATCCCCGCCTCCATTGAAAGCGAGGTTCAGTCCCGGCCAGAAGGCGGCGGATATTCTGGTGATGCTTCGCGATGATCAGCAGGGATGCGATTGCCATGAAGCCCAAGACCTGTGGCGCACCGGCATAATCATGCAGTAACCATACCAGCAAAGGAAAGAGTGCAACTGCGACGATTGACCCCAGAGAGACATAGCGAAACACAACTACAACCGCGACAAACAGTCCCACGGTAACCAGCGTGGCTTGCGGCGCCAGCAAAGAAAATGCGCCCAATCCGGTGGCCACGCCCTTGCCTCCCCGAAACTTGAGCCAGACCGGAAAGATGTGGCCGGCTACTGCGAACATAGCTGCAGTTGCTGCCCTGATCGCCACCGTCGTTGGCATTGGAGTCCACTGGTGTTCCGTCCAACCCATGATTTCTCCGCGGCTCAACATGATGGCACCTGCAACTGCGCCGGACCCCTTGAGCGCATCCAGAATAAGGGTAAGGACACCCAGGGCGGGCGAGGAGCGTGCCACGTTGGTGGCGCCGATGTTGCCGCTGCCGGTCAGCCGAACGTCCTGTCCGCGAAAGATCCGCACCAGGAGAAAGCCAAAGGGAATCGATCCCAGAAAATAGCTGAAAGCGGCAATGAGAAGAATACCCATGATTTCTGTAGCGCCGGCGTCCCGCCCACCCGTCGGACACCAATTCAGCACTGATGCCTTGCCGCAATTCGACAGTCTCTCGCGGCGGGCGAGGACGCCCGCCGGACAGCCGGCGGGACGCCGGCGCTACTCCAATCCAAAGCGTGCAATCTTGGTGTACCGTGCGCCGCCCCGCATCGGCTGGCTCTGGTACAGGAAGAACTCACGGGCGGTCATCGTACCAAACTCGAGGGACTGCATCGCGGCCAATTTCTCCTGCAAGCGCTGAAACACGGGGTTAGGACCGTCGCCTTTGAGCCGGTGAGGCGCGCCCGAACCGCCGCGACGCGCCAGGGTGAGGTGCGGGCTGAACGCGTGTTCTTCTCCGGGAACGCCTAGACCAGCCGCGGTTTCATCCACCAACTTTGGCAATGTGGCCAGTTGGGGTCCGGCTGCAATGCCAATCCAGAAAACGCGCGGTGCTTTCAAGGTCGGAAAAAATCCATAACCCCGAAATGAAATCTCGATGCTGTCGGCCCGAATCCTGCCCAGAGCCAGCTTGATCTCTTCCACGGACTCGGAGGATTTCTCTCCGATGAACTTGAGCGTCACATGCATCGACTCGGGACGGACCCACCGCGCCTCGGGTGCAAAGCCGCGCACCCCGTCCAGAAACTGCTCCAGACGGGTGCGAATGGCATCGTCGATATCGAGTGCAACGAAGATACGCATGACGAAGTCGTTAGCCGTTCGTCGATAGTCGTTGGTGCAAACCACCGTGCAAAGACCAACGACCAACGGCCAATGACCAACGACCGCTCTACATCAGTTTTCTTCTAATCATGTCCAGTGCCAGCTGGCTGGCGAAAAAGCGGATGCGTTTACGGTCCCCGGGAAAATTTCTCTCCGTCACTTCAGTACCTTTTTCACTGGCCAGAGCGAGGAAGACGAGGCCTACCGGCTTTTCCGGCGTCCCACCCGCCGGGCCCGCCACACCTGTAATGCCGATTCCCAGCGTCGCGCCGCAACGCTGGCGAATGCCTTCGGCCAGCGCGGCCGCCACTTCGCGGCTGACCGCGCCATGCTTCTCGATGATCTCTGCGGGAACATCGGCGAAAGCGGTTTTCAGCTGGTTGGAGTAAACCACGGCCCCGCCCAGGAAATAACGCGAGCTGCCGCTGACCGAGGTGACCCGCTCAGCCAGCAGTCCACCGGTGCAGGACTCGGCCACCGCCAACGTGGCATTTCGCATCTGCATGTAGTAGCCGACGATCTGTTCGAGCGAGTCTCCGTTGTCGGAAAAAACATTGTCGTCCAGTTCCTCCTCGATTTCTTCCGCCAGCCGGTCCACACGCTCCTGCGCTGCTTCGAGCGATGCCGCACGGGTTTTCAAATGCAACTGGATCTCACCCGCCCCGGCCAGGATCGTAGTCTGCACGTCGGTGTAGCGTTTGTAGATGGGCGCTACCCGCGCGTCGCACTGCGATTCCGCCATCATAGCGATCTTCAGCACCCGGGTCGCCATGAATTGTGGCGGCAGCTTGGCCCGCAGCCGGTCCATGCACTGCTCGTCAAACAGTGCCTTCAGTTCATGCGGCGGGCCGGGCAGGAGCAAGATGATCTTTTCCTCGCCCTCATACTTGCCGCTGATCCACTGCCCCGGCGCGCTGCCATTGGCGTTAGGCAGAACCACGGCGCCGGCAATCACGTCCGCCTGCTTGAGATTGTTAGGAGACATGTTCTTCCAGCCTCGTGCCGCGAAGCGGCGTTCCAGGCCGGCAACAATTTCAGGATCGCGGCGTAATTCCAGCCCCAAGGCGTCCGCTACGGCTTCACGGGTGAGGTCGTCTTCGGTGGGTCCCAGGCCGCCCATGAAGATGACGATCTCGGCGCGAGATAGAGCGAGGCTGGCCGCGCCGGTGAGATGTTCGCGGCTATCGCCGACGATGGTCTTGAAAATTACATCGACGCCGAGCAGGTTGAGCCTTTCCGTCAGGTAGAGAGAGTTCGTATCCTGACGGAAGGGAGTCAGAAGCTCCGAGCCAATGGCGATGATCTCGGCATTCACGGCTTAGAGTGTAAATGAACCACAGAGGACACGGTGGACACAGAGGTTTGAAGAGTCTGCACCGCAGCAAGCCTATCTGATTAGCTAACAGCTGATAGCTGATAGCTATCCTTCCGGAACCAGCAGCGCTCCCTGCACTCCCCACGAAAGATGATGCACCGCGCCGTTGGTGGCCAGCACTGCGGAGCGGCCTGGCGCAAAGGCCAGACCCACCAGTCCTGGGCCTGCAACCTCGAGCGAGGCCTTGGCGTCAGGCGTGACCTTCACGATGCCGCGCTTCCCGGAGAGAGAAGCGGCCACGTATAGATTGCCGTCGATATCGAACGCCATGCCTTGCGGCCGTCCCAGACCACGGTAAAAGGTCGAAACGCTGCCGTGAGAGTCAATCTTGTGCACGGAATCGAAACTGGAGGTTGTGGGCCCTGTGACAAACAGGTCTCCGCCCGGACCGAATGCCAGATGGTAAGCGGAGACGCTGGGCTCGAGAGTGGCGAAGACAAAAATCTGGCGGTCCTTGCCGATCTTAAAAACCGTTCCGCTACGATCTCCAACATAGAGGTTCTCATCGCGATCGAATGCAATTCCAGTCGCCACGCCCATCCCCTCCGCATAAGTGGACATGGTGCCGTTCGGTGCTACCCGGTACACTGTCCCATCGAAGCGCGAGGAGACGTACATCTGGCCGGCCCGGTCAAAGGCGATGGCCGTAGCGTTGGTCATCTCGGCCAGAAACGGTTTCAGGTTGTAGTTGGTGTCGATTTTGAAAATGGCCACAGGAACTTTTTGTCCGCGTGAGCCTGAGAAGGTGACATAAATGTTGCCCTCGGCATCAATCGCGGGATTGGCAACGGGGTGCAGGTTCTCTGCAATCGGAGCTGCAACTTTGATCTGGTGCGAGTTGCTGGATACGTCGTTGGTGGAAACGACCACGGCTCCGGAAGAAGCGCCGGGAGGTACCCGAGCCACCAGAAAATCGTCCGCGCTGATGACCACGGCGCCCTCGACGTCGCCAAAGCGGACTTGCGGCCGGCGCAGTTCATGAGGTCGCAGGCTGCGGCCTACGATGCGGACTTCGCCGCCGGGTAGTGCGGCGTTGGGAAGCACGGCCTCAATATGGGGGTGGCCGTTGACGTTCTTCTTGCCTAGCAGACGGTCGGAAATTCCCATCGGTCCAGCTTCCTGCTCTTATCGCGGTAGCAAGCCGAAATGCAGCACGCCTTGCATCACAGCCAGGCCGTAAAGACCCGCGGCCACATCATCGACCACGATGCCCATGCCCTCGGGCAGGCGTTCGAGGCGGCGCAGCGGCCACGGCTTGACGATATCGAATCCTCTGAAAAGTATAAAGCCGAGCAGCAGAGATTGCCACGCCATCGGCGACGCAATCAGGGTAATAAGCTGGCCTGCAACTTCGTCGATCACCACAAACTGCGGGTCTTTGCGAGCGCTGGCCCGGGCCACTCGCGTGGCTGCGGGAATACCCGCCAGAATCGCCGCGAGAGCCAGGGAGATTGCCGTCCAGGGCCGCCAGACAGGCGCGATCCAACCCGCCAGAAGCCACCATAGCAGGACGGTAGTCGCAGAACCCCAGGTACCCGGTCCGGGACGCAGATGTCCGATTCCGAAGAAAGTAGCCACCAGCGTGGCCCAGAGGGGAGCCCGCGGGCGAGAGACAGCCGGCGGGACGGTGCCGCGGTCAAAAGGCTGATCGGTTGCTGTCAAGCGCAACACCCCGGTTTTGGTAGCGCCGGCGTCTCGCCGGCTGTCGGGTGGGCGTCCCGCCCACCCAGCCAGACCCAGCGCCAATTTTTCAAACCAGCCTTCTCTGGATTCTCCGCCACATACCTCACAGCCCGTTCGAACTCACCTTCGCTCCTGATCAGGTGATCGTAGTATTCCCGTTGCCAAAAACCGCCGCCGCAATTCAGCAAATCGTTCGCCCGCTTTGCGCTGTACGACTTCCAGGAATGAATAACTACCGCCAACGCATGAGCCGGAAACACGCGCACCACAACGTGAACATGATTGGGCATGATGCACCAGGCGAAAAGGCGGTAACGCTGATTGTCGAAATGGCGCAGTGCATCTGCCACGATGTTGGCAATCGCTGGAAGCTTAAGTTGGCAGTCTCCTGCGCCGTTGTCCAGATATTGCTCGATGACCTTGGTCGAGAGCCGTTGGATTCTTTTACGTTCGCTGGGGCTTACGTCGCGGTCGAGTTGTTTTGCTGTCCTAACCACACTTTCGCGTTCGGATTCGATGCGTTCGAGAACTGATTTTGGCAGGGAATCATGCAGCCTGAACGTGATGAAGTGAGTAGCGCTTTCTTTTTCCCAATGCGGAAGCCGGCCGCGATCTCGAATCTTTACCTCTCCGAAGCGCGGGCGGGACGCCCCCGCGACAGCCGGCGGGACGCCGGCGCTACGGTCGGAAGGCGTGCCCGGTTTTGGTAGCGCCGGCGTCTCGCCGGCTATCGAGTGGGAGTCCCGCCCACCCTCAGAGGTTTTCATCGGAATCTCTTGAGAGGTCCTCGATCCCGTCGTCCGTGTCCCGCACCGGCGATGAGATCACGTACCCGCCGCTGGCCCACTTGCCCAGGTCAAGCAGGCGGCAGCGGTCACCGCAGAAAGGGAACTCCGCATCCTGGCTGGTCACCGGCTTCTTGCAGATGGGACACTTCAGCTTGAGCTTGCGAGCCATTGGCTTTTTCCTACAAAATCCTGGCGACCAGATCGTAGTCGTGGGCCTCGGTAATCTGGCAGCGGTAGAACTCGCCCGTCTTCGGCTCAATCCCGTCGGGGACGTCATTGACGAATACCTTGCCGTCGATTTCGGGCGCGTGCATCGGGGTTCGGCCCTCGAGCAGCAGATCGCTCTCCTCGGAGATGCCTTCGAGCACCAGATCAAATTCCTGGCCCACCAGGGCCCTCTTTTTCCGCTTGCTGATCTTGCGCTGGATTCCCATCAGGTGTTTGCGGCGGCGTTCAATTTCGCGCTCGGGCAGCTTCCTCTCCTGGGAGAATGCGGCTGCACCTTCCTGGTCGGAGTAACCGAACGCGCCCATCCAGTCAAACTCGGAGTCGCGCACGAACTGACAGAGTTCTTCAAACTCCTTCTCGGTCTCCCCGGGGAAACCCACGATGAAGGATGTTCTGAGTGTGACTCCCGGAATCGTGCGCCGCATTTTCTCGATCGAGCGCAGGAAGATATCGCCCCCGGCGCCTCGCTTCATGCGTTTGAGAACGCCCGGCGATGCGTGCTGCAATGGCACATCAATGTAGGAACAAATCTTGTCGTGGGAGGCGATGGTTTCGAGCAGCCGGCCTGTGATCTTGTTGGGATAGGCGTACAGAAAGCGCACCCAGCGCAGGTCTTCGATTCCAGCCAGTTTCTCGAGCAGGAGTGCGAGGCCGTCTTTCAGGCCGAAGTCCTCGCCATAGCAGGTTGTGTCCTGGCCGATAAGGGTGATCTCGCGCACCCCGGAGCGCACCAGTCGTTCCGCCTCGGCGATCACGGACTCAAAGCGCCGCGAGCGGAACTGGCCGCGCAGTTGCGGGATGATGCAAAACGTGCAGGGATGATCGCAGCCTTCGGCGATCTTGATATAGGCCGTATGGCGTGGGGTCGCCAGCACCCGGGGCGTAGCTTCGTCGTACAGATAGTTGGGTAAATCGGCGATAGCGCCGTCCCAGCTCTCGCGCGAAAAGCGGCCCTGCTGCACCCGGGCCTCGCCTTCGGCCCGCGATTGCAGAATCCTGAAGGGAGAGTCAACCGGCGGAGCCGGAGCGATTCCAGCGGCTGCCAGGATGGCTTCCAGCTCTCCCGTTCCGACTACAGCGTCTACTTCGGGAATGTTCTGCCGAATATCGTTACGAAATCGTTCCACCAGGCAGCCCGCGACCACCAGTTTCCGAGCCCGCCCCTGGCTTTTGTGCTTCGCCATCTCAAGAATCGTGTTGACCGATTCCTGTTGGGCGCTGGCGATAAACGAGCAGGTGTTGACCACGATAACGTCGGCGTCTTCCGCGCCCGCTACCAGTTGGGCTCCGGCCTGCTGCAGCAACCCCATCATCACTTCGCTGTCCACCAGGTTCTTGGGACAGCCCAGGCTCACGAAGCCCACCCGGGTTGGGCTTGAGGACACAGGGGCTGCGCCTTGAATCGCGTCTTGAAGGGCTACAGATGAGGTTTTTGTCGGCATGCAATCTATTGATTTTAACACTCTTGTTGGGATTGTTTCTCGAAGCGGGAAAGGCACCAAATGAAGCATCGCTTTCCAGAATCAGGCGCGAATAACGCGTGCTAACCTTTAGCCACAGTCTCTTACGAGGAAACTTCGCGGGGGTGGAATGGCACGCACACTATTTTCAGTTGCGGTAGTGGTGTCTCTGGCGGGCTTGATTTCGTCGGCCAGCGCCCAGGAAAAGAATGAACTGACAGGACTGATCGGCCGCACCTTCGTTAGCGACCATGCGGCTATCGCCACCAGTACGCCCGGCGCCCTGCTCACTTCAGGTGCGGGATTCAGCGTCGAAGCCAACTATGGACGGCGGCTCATGGATCTTGACCTGGTGGGGCTGACGGCGGAGGTGCCATTCGTGGTTAACTTCGACGAAAACGTCCACTACCCCCTGAACCTTGCCCCTAAGGACTACAAGTCATTTGTGGTTACACCCTCGCTGCGTGCCAATCTTTTCCCGAACAGCGGGATCTCGCCCTGGGTGAGTGTGGGTGGAGGCTTTGGCTATTTCAAAGCGAATTCAACCCTGGAATTCGGCGGGACCAACCCCGGCGACACCGGCACTTCGACTGGAGTCTTTCAGATCGGCGCGGGATTCGATGTCAAGTTGCTCAGCCGCCTCAGCGTGCGCGCAGAAGCACGGGACTTTTACGCCGGCGTGCCCCAGCTGAACGTGGATATCGGGAAGAGCCGCCAGCATAATATCTTCGTCGGGGCCGGAGTCGTCTTCCACTTCTAGGGAGGCGGCAGGGATTCCGATTTCAGCCTCCTTTGCGTTCTTGGCGGCGTTTCTTGGCGACCTTTGCGGTAAAGTCCTTTTGTGATGCCTGCAAGAGGACAAGCCTCTTAACCGCAAAGAACGCAGAAGAAATCCAAGCACAAATGAATGAGTTAGCGGCGACTGCCTGAAATCTCCTCATACAGCTCCTGCAGGCGTCGCGCGTCTTCCACAGAATCATCGAAACGCGCGCTTTCGTAGTGCCGGGTGAATTCCGCGACCCTCTGGCGGACGGCGGCATTATCAATCCGGGCCACGAACTCGTTGGGCGTCTGGGTAGGCGACTTGCGCCAACCACGCCGCGCTACATTCTCGGTCATCCGCTCGTACCAGATGGTGGCGGCCTTCCGCGGCGACCGCTCCGGACGCGCCGCCAGTCTGAAGTTCTCCAGGGCGAGCAGAAGCCACCGCAACTTGACCGCCAACAAAAGCGCCGCTGCGACCAGCATCCCTCCCAGGCCCCAGCGCAGTGGCGACCCAGCCACGGTGCTCCCGGTACGGCGGGCCATAACCAGCAGGTCCCCATAGTGGCGGCGCCACCAATGCCGCAAAGCCCAAAGCAACTGGCGGGTGCGGCTGCTTGCGCTCACGGCCAGCGATTGCTGCCGAGCCACGTCGTAGTTAACCACCCACTCCCGCCAGAACGAAGCCATGGCATCGACGTACAACGAGATCCGGCTCCAACCGGTGAGCGCTGGGATGGACGCGCCCGGAGTGGGATCGAAGGCCACCCAGCCGTAGCCCGGGAAGTAGGCCTCCACCCAGGAGTGGGCGTTGCTGGCGCGGACCACATATTGCGACGTCAGGTCGTTGAACTCGCCGGTACGAAATCCGTTGACTACTCGCGAGGGTATCCCCAGGGTTCGCAACATCACGGCCATTGAGGACGCGAAGTATTCGCAGTGCCCCTGCTTCCGCTCGAAGAGAAAGTCGGCCAGAGGATCGTGCGGCACCGTGCGCGACAGTTGCAGGCTGTATCCGAAGTGAGTGCGCAGGTAGGTTTCCAGGGCCTGGGCCCGATCGTAGTTGTTGGTGGCTAAAGCCGTGATTTGTTTGGCAAGCTCGGGAATGCGACGATCGAGGGCAGGCAGGCCGACGTAACTGGAGACCACGTTGGGCGGATAACTTCCCCCGGCATTGCGGAGGTCACTGGCGGGAGCTTGTGCGATGTCGGAAATTGCCCGATAGCGGTTGACGGGATGGTCAGGATCGAGATCGAAGACCGCGCCTCCGTCGTCAGCAGCGACATGGCGGTAATTGCCTTCGATACTCTCGGGCTTGGCGACCAGGAAAAAGACATTCATTCCCACCGGCTCCATTAACACCTGGTAGCGGATTGGGCGGGAACGGCCTCTGCGCACATCGGCACCCGGCGGCAATACGAAAAAGCCATCCAGCCGGGGTGACAGCGGGCGCTGGTCCCGGATGTTTGACCAGACCCGACCGTCGAAGTTGCTGAGCGCGATCCCTCGCCATTTCAGATCGAAGCTGCCCCGCTCGTCTCCCTCGATCTGAATGTGCATGACCACCGAACCCGACTGCTGGATCTCGCCGATGCGTCCCAGTTCGACCGTGTCGCTGAACCCACTGGTAATTTCGCCGCCTGGCGCATAGGCGCCCAGGTAACCGCTGGAAACACGGGGCAGGAGGAAGAAAATCCCGGCGGCGCCCAAAAGGATGCAAAGCACCAGCACGGGAGAGGCCAGGGCCAGCGAAGTTGCCATGTGCCGGTAGGTCAGCTCCATGCCGGACTGACGTGAATGGATGCTAGACCTGGCGGACACATGGCGCATCTCCATCAGAATGAAACTGACCACCGCCGTCAGCATGAAGACGGCAAAGGACAGGAGGAAAACGCTGTCCACCGTGAGCAGCGCCGCCGAGAGCACCATCAGAAACGCGATAACAGAAAGAAAGTAAAAATCGCGATCGCGTTGCGCCGAAAACAGTCGCACCACCATCACGAACAGAACCAGATGAACCGTGGCGTTGAGAAATCCTCCGGAAATCAGAAAATAGTCTGCCAGGTAAAACGCCACATAGCCCAGCGTAAGCCATGCGGTCCAGCTCTCGGGAACCATCCAGGCACGACGTGCCAGCAGCAGGTATCCCCGGGCCAGCAGCGCCGCGCTGACCACCAGTGCCGTGCCGATGCTCAGCCCCCCGGTAGAGACCAGCGTGCCAAAGCCCGTAAACACCAATAGGTAAAGTGCGATCTCAAAGTAACGCTGGAGAGCGCTCGCCTGCAGGATCGTGTTGGGGCGTAACGGGCTGGCGGAAGCCATGGCTGCTTCTATTGTTAGCTATGGCGGCCAGTAAGGGAAGAGTACCGAGGGTAACGTCAGTCGTCGGTCATCAGTCGTCAGCTTCAGAAAAACTAGATTCTGGTGGTGGCTGATTCCTATGTGTTCTTTATATTATGTGGTCAGTCATGAGTTGTCAGCTCTCGGAAAAAGCAGATTCTGCTGACGACTGAAGACCGACGACTGCTACCCGGATGTTAGAATCAAAAGCGGTCAGGCATAGGCCCCGCGCGACGCATTCTCGCCAACCCCGCCAGGTCCGGAAGGAAGCAACGGTAACGAGCTCTTGCGTGTGCAGTGGGTGTCCGGTGCCTGGCTTTTTCTCTTGCCTGGTCTCTCACCGGCCTCACCCACTACGCGATGAACGGCACTAACTGGTTCGAGAAGTTCGGCAGATTGGGGAAGATGGTCGGTAAATCTGCCGTCGGAACCCCGAACCAATTGGCCAGCGTTCCCGCGTACTGATCGAGGGAGGTCGTGGGAATCCAGCGCCCCTGGTCGGTGGCGTCATCCGGACCACTGAGTGCCAGGGTGGGGAAGGTGCCGTAGAAATCTCCCCCCTTGACGGCCCCGCCCAAAATCAGGTGATGGCCACCCCAGGCGTGGTCGGTGCCTGATGTGCTGTCCGGGTTATAGGTCCGGCTGAAATCCGACAAGGTGAAAGTGGTGACCTGGGGGGCCGCGGCAATTTCAACCGTTGCCTGATAAAAGGCGTTCATAGCCTGGCTGAGCTGGGCGAAAAGGCTGTCCTGCCCAACCAGTTGATCGCTGTGGGTGTCGTAGCCGCCTTGTGACACAAAGAAAATCTGACGTTGCAACCCGAGAGCGGCGCGCACCGAGATAATCTGCGCCACTTGTTTCAGCTGGTTGCCCAGACCACTGTTGGGAAAGACCGTGGCCATGGTCGGCCGCGCCGCCAGTGCATCCGCCAGGGATTTGCTGTCCTGCATGGAATTGCTGGTCGTGCTGCTGGCCGCCTGGATCAACGTGAGGCCAGTGTCGAAAGTCAGCAGGTTTTGCAGCGCTGCCATCCGGCTTTGAGATTCGGCCGAATTGCCAAAGCCCGAAAGCAATCTGGTGGGATCGCCGCTGGACTGAATGGCCCGGGCAGATAGGCCCTGGCAAAAAACATTGGTCCCGGCCAGCGAGATGATGATGGGGAAGTTCCCGCCGACAATGGATTGAACTTTGTCGGCTGTTCTGCCCGCCCATCCCGTCGTCATGTTGCCATCGACGGCGGCAGTCTGCATCTGTGCTGCCTGGTCTTCATGCGAGTAAAGATTCCGGGGGACTTGGACTTGACGTTGCCGATATTGATCTCGGGTGGTCGGGCGAACCAGGGTCCCGACGTTGGCCAGTACCGCCAGATGCTTCTGGTTGAACAGGGCCTGCATCTCGGTAAACCTGGGGTGCAGGCCAAACGAGCCCGCGCTGGGCGGGGCGATGGGCAGCAGACTGGCCTGCGGCAGGGCCAGCACCGAGCGGGCCTGCGCGTAGGAGTTGTATGCGCTGCTGCTCAGGGGGACGATCATGTTGTTGCTGTCGTTGCCCCCGAACAGGAAGATGCAGACCAGGGCCTTGTAGTCCTGGGAGCTCTGGGCCAGCGCGTTCACCAGTCCAAACCGGTTGAAGCTGGCGGCGGCAAATCCTGCGGCCGCGGTGCAGCAGGTCCTCTTGAGAAAGTCTCGTCTTGAAAATGCCATGGCTGTTCTCCCTTTTAGTGTTCGACCTGGAACTGCGATGAGCTCCCCATCAGATAGAAAGCCGCTTTGGTGCGCCGGGTACTGTCGGAAATTCCGGAAAGCGTGGTGACCAGAGTGCTGCGCATGTTGTCCGACACCTGGCCGTGCATCATCACGGCTGCGACCGCCGTGACCAGTTGATCGGGATTGGCCGCCAGTGGCACGTATCCCGAGAGGTCCACGGCGGTGGTGCCGCTTACCGATCCGTAGACCAGGGTGTTCACGAAATTGATTCGCGCGATGTCCGTGCTGGTGTCGAAGATCTCGAATTCAGGGCCCATCAGGTTAGTACCCTCGACGATGTGATCGGGGTGATAGAAATTGAAGACCGTCGGTGAGAAGAACGGAGGCTGTTTCATGTCGTCGGCCCGATCCGATAGGGACCCGCCGTCCGACACACCATTCATCGCGCGCAGCAGGTTAGTGATGAAAAGGACCGGCTCCTTGAGCTTCCCATCGCTGGCCTGTACCTGTGCGGCATCGTCTCCACGTCGGGCCTCTGGATCCAGCAGGATGGCGGACACCACTGCCTTTAGGTCACCTCGTACCCCACTGCCGTTGTCGGCGAATACCGCCGCCACCCGGCCCACATACTCTGGAGTGGGATTGCTGGTTACCAGACGCAGAATGAGCTGCCTGCAGATGAACGGGCCCACGTTCGGATGATTGAAAATGTTTTGCAGCGCTGCCGTCAGGTCTGCCTGCGTGGTTCCCCCCGCCGGCAGGGTCACTCCATTCAGCAGGAGTTTGGAGCCGGTATCGTGGTGGGTGTCGAAGGGGATCATGGGCCCGCCGTAGAACTCGGAGTTGCGCCACTTGGCGGTCGCTCCCGCTTTCGTCGGGTATGTCCATCCCGTGAACACGTGGGCAAAACCGATGATCTCGTCCTGGCCATAGGTCGGGATGGGATTGCCGGAGCTGTCCAGTTGCAAGGTTCCGTCCGGGTTCAGTTGCTCCAGTCCGATAGAGAACAGCTGCAGAATTTCCCGGGCGAAGTTCTCATTGGGGTCCACTCCGTTCCCTGGCTTGTCGTTGTTTACCATGTCCAGATAGTTGCCCATTACCGGACTCAGGGTGACATCGCTCAGCAGAGTGGAGAAGTTGCCGAAGGCGTCGTTCTGAAACATGTTTTGCCAGAGCACAAACGCGTTGGGATTGTTGATTTT
This sequence comes from Terriglobia bacterium, assembly GCA_963758435.1. Taxonomy (GTDB): domain Bacteria; phylum Acidobacteriota; class Terriglobia; order Terriglobales; family Acidobacteriaceae; genus JAIQFF01. The sequence continues at coordinate 166,000 of CAVWVN010000009.1, forward strand.
CGCTGCCGACGCCACCATGATCTGCGAGAGGCCCCATGCCACTCGCTGGCGCAGCTGGTCCTCTCCGGTAAGGGCGTTGGTGAAAAAGCGCTTTTGCACGACGGACATGTCGTCGTTGGTGGCGGGGGCGGGGAAGGTCGAAATTGGCGCCGCGAACTGCTCGTTCAGGAAAGCCTGCATGCCCACCGCCTGCACGTGCGAGAGGGATGCTGGGTTCACGCCCCAGCTAGACTGTTCGAGCAAGCGAGCGGCGGCTGCGGGGCTCAAAGCATTGGCTGTACTGCCTACCTGCAAAGCAAACGCGTTGGAGGTTTTCGAGCCGGGGTCGGGATTCATCACGTTAACTTGAACGGTACCGGCTTGCGCGCCGGTGGCAGTGCCGGTTGCGGTGAGTTCGGTGGCAGACACAAAAGCGGTGGGCAGGAAGATACCCCCGAAGGACACCACGGCCCCGCTGGCAAATTTCTGACCGGTGACCACAAGAGTAAAGTTGCCTACCGGAATCGTGGTCGGCAGTACTGCGCTCACCACCGGCGCCGGATTGGTAATGGTTGCTGTTCCAGTAGAGGTGGCGGTCGTGTCCGCCAGGCTGGTGGCCTGCACCTGAATGGTATTGGGGGCTGGGACCGTGGCCGGCGCCTGGTACACTCCGCCCTGTGAAATTGTGCCTACCGTGGCATTGCCATTCGGTATGCCATTGACCGCCCACTTCACGGCGGTATTGGTGCCCGCACCGGTCAGAGCGGCTCGGTACTGGAACGTGGATCCGGCGGTGATCTCGGTCGTGGCCGGAATCACCACCACCGCCACCTGGCCGGCGGCTCCCACTTGCACGTTCATGGAAGCGGCCGAAGTACTCTTACCCGGGTCAGGATTGTCGACCGTGACCACGACCGTTCCTACCTGCGCCGCGGTGGCCGTGCCTGTGGCCGTAAGCTGGGTGGGACTCACGTACGTGGTAGCCAGCATGGTTCCGCCAAACACCACTTTGGATCCATTTACATAGCCGGCTCCGCCCACATTCAGGGTGAAACTGCCCACCGGCAAGAAGGTGGGGCTTATGGTCTGCAGTACGGGTATGGGGTTCTGGAGCGTCACAGAACTGGTGGCAAAATGGCTCTTGTCGGAATTACTGACGGCTTTGATGGTCACGGAATGGGGCGTCGGCAAGGTGGCGGGCGCCCGGTATTTTCCGGTTTCGTCGATACTGCCAAGGGCTACACTCCCGGTCGCCACTCCGTTGACGTACCAGGTGAAGGTCTGGTTCGTGCTGCCGGTACTGCCGCTGAGCTGGGCCGTGAACTGCGTGGTTTCCCCGGAGCGAAGACTGACGCTCGAGGGTGAAACCGTCATGCCCTGGGATTTCGTGCCTGACCCTGCGGCCCCCAACCCGCCGCCGCAGCCCGACCACATCAGAAGAGCAAGCCCAAGCACCATGACGCTAGCGAACTTTGCGCCTGAAGATTTTAATGTTCCGATCATCTCTGATCCCCTTTCCTGAAGATCCGAGTACTGGAGAAATTCATGGGCGCGTCGCAGGGGCGCGTCGAAAGTTTGTTGAGTGGCTGGTGAAGAGTAGTCAAACGCTGTCCTTTAGCGAAGGTCACTGTGGTTCCATTGCGGGACTGTGCCGATTCGGCACCGGAAGCTGCTTTTCGGAAGCACTAGTGATTCGGCTTCGTCACGTCTCGGCTTCCGCACGGACATGTACTGGGGTAACCGACGGCCGGCGGATTGAGCCGTCGGAGTTTTCTGCCGGGTCTCCGCAACCCTCTCTGGCACCTGCAGTTGGACATTGCCGCGTGGCTAGGTCAAAATAGGCGGTTCGTCTTCGACCCGAAATTAGAATCTGGAGAACTGATCGAGTGAACCAACTGGTGCGCGCCAAGATTTCGGCCCTGGGTACGTACGTCCCACCACGGCTTCTGACCAACGACGACCTGGAAAAATTGGTGGAGACGTCCAACGAATGGATTGTGGAACGTACCGGGATCCGGGAGCGACACCTCGCGGACAAGGGTGTCGCCACCAGCGATCTGGCCACCGAAGCGGCCCGCCGTGCCCTGGCCGAGCGCGGTCTGGACGCCTCCGAACTGGACGCGATCATCGTGGCCACGGTCACGCCCGACATGTTCTTTCCCTCTACCGCCTGCCTGGTTCAGCACAAGCTGGGAGCAAAGGGGGTTTGGGGATTTGATCTTTCGGCGGCTTGCTCCGCCTTCGTGTACGCCCTCCAGACCGGGGCGCAATTTATTGCCACCGGAGCCCACAAGAAAGTCATGGTGATTGGAGCGGACGTGATGTCCTCGATCATCGACTACACCGATCGTGCCACCTGCGTGATTTTTGGCGACGGAGCCGGCGCCGTCATACTCGAGCCGGCCGAGGATGACTCGGTGGGCTTGATTGATTTCATCCACGAAGTGGATGGTTCAGGGGGCTGTTCCCTCTACATGCCAGGCGGCGGCAGTCTCCATCCCTCCACCCAGGAGACGGTCGAGAAGCGGATGCACTACGTACATCAGGACGGCCAGGCGGTGTTCAAGTTCGCGGTCCGCAAGCAGGCCGAGATTTGCGAAAAAATCCTGACCCGCAACCAGCTCAAGGGCAGCGATATCGATGCCTTCATTCCGCACCAGGCCAATCTGCGCATCATCAAGGCTACGGCGGAACGTCTGGGCATGAGGGCGGAGAGCGTAGTGGTGAATATCGATCGTTATGGCAATACCACCGCCGGCACCATTCCGCTGGCCATGGATACCGCCCGGCAGGAGGGCAAGCTCAAGAAGGGCAACCTGGTCATGTTGGCGTCAGTCGGAGCCGGCTTTACCGTGGGGGCAACCCTGTTGCGGTGGGCCCTGTAAAAAGATTCTCTCGCGCCGGCGCAAGGCCCAGCCCGGCGGCCTCTGACAAGTCCTATGGACGAACTCCTGAAAATACAGGTCCCTCACATATTCGACAGCGCTAACTTTGTTCGCGATCTGGGCCTGCAGCTGATCCGGATCGAAGACGAATACTGCGAGAGCACGCTGGTGCCCGCCGAGCGTCACCGGCAACAGCACGGCCTGATTCACGCCGGCGTGCTGGCGACCATGGCGGATCATACTTCCGGCTGCGCGGCGCGGGGCGCGGTCGGGCTGGACCACGATGTGGTGACCGTCGAGTTCAAGATAAATTTTCTGCGTCCGGCGGTGGCTGACCGGTTGCGTTGCCGCGGCAAGGTACTGCGCGCCGGCAAGACGCTGGTCATCTGCGAGGCGGAAATCCTGGCAGAGAAAGATGCGGAAGAAAAGCTGGTCTCCAAGGCCATAGTCACACTGGCCGTGAAGCGTGCTTTCTAGTCTCATTTCTGAGCGACAGCGGTTGGGTGGGGCGGCGGCTCCGCTTATCCGTTCTTCTGCCGCTCGAATGCTTTTTGCAAATACTTGCGGGCTTCATCCAGGGCGCCCTGGGTGTTGTCGTTGGTTTGAATAGCTTGACGGTATTCATTGGTGGCGCGCTCGCGCTGTCCCGTAACGTCGAAGATCTTGCCCAGCTGGATGTGGCTCCAGACCTCGGTCCAGCGCGGCTCGCCGTCGCCGTTCAGGCACTCGCGGTAGGCGTTGGCCGCGGCCTGGTAGTTACGCTGCAGGAAGAACACTTCGGCAATGCGATAGTGGGCCAGCGAGCTGTTCTTGTTGACGTCGAGTGCCTTGTTGAACTCCAGCAGCGCGCCGGCAAGGTCTCCCTGCTGGGTCAGGCCCTGGCCGCGTTGAATGGAAGCCCTGAGCCTGATCTCGGATGAATTCTTCAGCACCCGGTCATCGGGATCGACCACAATTCGGCGCGGCTTGCCATAGGTTTCGACGGTGAACGCGGAATTGGTGCCCACCACTTCGACGCGTTTATTCTCAGTCTTGCCGTCGGTATCGATCTTGAGGTCAACCGGCATGCGGAAAAGATCGAGATCCTGCGAAATCTGGCCTACCACTCGGAAACCTTTGTTGTTGCCCAGGCGGTAGATGGTGTACTTGGTTTTGAATTCTGGTGCGCCGGTAGAGTCGAGCCACTGTGAGAAAAACCAGGTGAGCTGCTGGCCGTAGTTCTGCTCGGCCAGGGCGCGGAAATCGTCCAGCGATGCCGACTTCCCCGCATATTTCGCGGCGAAGGTGCGCATGGTCTGGTCGTACTTCTGATCGCCCAGCACCCAGCGCAACATGTGCAGGATCATGGCGCCTTTGTCGGTCACCAAAGACTGGAATTCGGGTGAGAAGACGTCGAGTTTCCCGGAACTCGAAAGGGGGACCGTGTCGTAGGCCAACGCCCCCACTGACATGTCCTTGACCACTTCCTCCAGACCGGCCTCTCCTGCCGCCTGCTCGACATAGCGCGCCTCGGAATAGCGCGCGAAGCCGTCGTCCAGCCACCAGTCGTCCCGGGATGCCGGACTGACCGAAGCGCCCCACCACTGGTGTGCGATCGTATTGGCCAGTAGGCGGTAATTTACCTTTTCAGTCACCGCCCGGCCGGCGATGGCAGCGATTTCCGGAGCCCAGGCTGCGGGTACGGTGTCGTCGGGGATCTCGACCACTTTCAGCGTCGTCGATGGCGCGGGGCCATAGAGGGTCACGTAATAGGTGAATTCCTTGACCGCGGTCGTCGCGTAAGTGGCTCCCATGTTCTGATGGGCCGGCTTGAAGAAGACGTGAAGATCGAGTCCAGCTTCATCGCTCTTAAATTCCTGAAAGATGCCAGCCACGATGGTGCCGGGGAAACTGGGTTTGTCCCAGGTGAAAGAAAAAGTCTTGGTGGGCAGAGAGCCGATCGGACGTTTGGCCGTGGGGCTGCTGCCCGGAGCTTCTTTTCCGCTGCCGATAACCGTCATGTGCGCGGGCACGGTGATGTTCATGGTGGCGGTGAAGCGGTTGATGCCATAGGCGTTCACTGGAAACCAGCGCCCGGCGTAGAGCAGGTAGCTGGTGTCATCGCCGATGTAGGCCAGCTTGAGGCCCTGCACCGGACTGTCGTCGGCGGAGTCGAGCACGCCCTCATAATCGAAAGTAAGCGTTGTCGAAGCGTTCTTGGCCAGCGGAGTGGCAAGTTGCACGCGAACGGTCGAATCCTGGGTGACACGCTCGGCGCTCAGCGGCTTGCCCGGCTCATCGACCACCTTGGTGACGCGCAGACCGTTGTGCAGTTCGAAGGTGGCGATATTCAGATCTTCAAGCGCGGTAAATTTCACCCTGGCCTGCGCTGTGATCTTGTGGATGTGCGGAACGAGCTCGGCGTCGATCTGGTAGTCGTCCACTCGCAGCCGCATAGGCTCGGCTGCCCATACTGGTAACGACATCAAAAGGAACGAGAAAGCGAAACCCAGCCACAGGACCCGACGCTGGCGCCAAGGTTGAAAAGAGATCAAAAGCAGCTCCTAGCACTAGTACGATAATCCGTAAGATGAAGATTGTGGCGCAAAAGATGCTGGTAGGACAAGGTTTAGCCTGATTTTGCCTTACCGGCCGTTTCCCAAAGCGACATTACGGCCTGGGCGGCGCGGTCCACGGGGTGGCGTCCCGGGTCGGTTGGGCCGCAGAGCCGGGCCTTCACTCCAGCCAGCCCGGCAATCATTTTGTTCCGGGCCGGGCCCTCAACCAGAATTTCGTTGAGCCGGATCATTACATTTTCGGCATTAAAGTCCTGCTGCACCAACTCGGGTACAACCTCCTCTCCTGCAATCAGGTTCACCATGGCAAAGTATGGCACTTTGACCCGCCTACGCCCCAGCAGGTAGGTCAAAGGCGAAACCCGGTAAACCATCACAAACGGCGTTCCCATCATGGCCGCCTCGACGGTCGCGGTGCCACTGGCAACAATCCCGGCGTGCGACTGGGCCAGCGCGGGCACGGCGTCCGGCACCAGGCGGATGGAGGGCTGGTCCGCGGTCGCGGATTGCCGGATGAGCGATTGCAGAAAACTCCGATCCAGGGTGGGAGCCACCGGGAGCAGGAATTCGTATGCCGGACCAAGCCGGGCGGCCGACTGCAGAATCACCGGCAGATTCATGCGTACTTCCTTCACCCGGCTGCCGGGCATCAGCACGATCCAGGGCCGGGCGGCGTCCATCTGGTGCTCCCTGGCGTAAGCTGCGCGATCGATTTCAGGGCGGGGAAGGTCGGCAAGGGGGTGGCCGACGAAAGCTGCGTCCACTCCGCGGTCGCGGTAAAACTTTTCTTCGAAGGGAAAAATCACCAGCGCCTTGTCAACGTATTTCCGCAGCAGGCGCACCCGTCCCTGGCGCCACGCCCAGAATTGCGGACAAACGTAATAGACCACGGGAATGCCACGCTTGTGCATCTGACGCGCCACACGCCAATTGAACGCAGGAGAATCAATGACGATGGCCAGATCAGGCTTGCGCCGGTCGGCTTCCGCGATCAGTTTGTGAAACAGTCCCCATATCTTAGGCAGGTGACTGAGAATTTCAGATATGCCGACCACAGCCAGGTCCTTCGCATCGACTACAGTGTCGCAACCCGCAGCCCGCATGCGGTCCCCGCCCACGCCAAAGAATTCCAGGTGTTGGTTTAATGTGGTCGCGGGCGACTCGCTCGCGAGACGCCGCAAGGCTCCCATCAGCAGCGCGCCATACATTTCGCCGGAGGCTTCCCCGGCGGAGATGAGAATTCGCACGAAGGCCATTGTAAAGGGAAGAGGTGGGGCGGCGGCGTGTCGACTCTGGTAGCGCCGCCGCCTCGCCGGCCGGCAGAGCCTACCCTGAGCGAAGTCGAAGGGATGCCGGCGCTACGAAGGACACGTGGGGACAGCCGCCCTCGGCTGCCCAGTCGACTCGAAGAGTTGTCCAGTTTGTGGGAAAGAGATGCCTTACGGAAAAGGTGTCGCACAAGGCCGGTTTGGCTTGCGCAACCCTCCGCCGAGCTTCGCTCGGCCAGACAGCCGAGGCGGCTGTCTCCACGTGGTTTCAGTCATCCCCACCGGCCGTGACTTGCCCGCCGGCCCCGACCGGAATCTCTTGGTCTTTGTATTGCAGTTGGTAAAGCTTGTAGTAAATGCCATGCTGGGCGAGCAGTTGCTGGTGCGTGCCCACCTCGCGCACCTGGCCCTTGTGCATGACAATAATCTTGTCGGCGCGCTGGATGGTTGAAAGCCGGTGCGCGATGACCACCGACGTGCGGCCCTCGACCATGCGGCTGAGCGCGTCGCGCACCCGCGTCTCGGTTTCGGTGTCCACGCTCGAGGTGGCTTCATCGAGAATCAGGATCTTCGGGTCGTGCGCCAGCGCCCGGGCAAATGAGATCAGCTGCTTCTGGCCGGTGGAGAGAGTTGAACCGCGCTCGCGAACTTCTTCCTTGAAGCCTTGAGGAAGGGCACGGATAAAGTCGGCGAGGTTCACATCTTCGGCCGCCTTCTCGATGTCGGCGTCGGTAATCCACTCCGTACCGAGGCGAATGTTGCCTTCCACCGTTCCCGTAAACAGGAACGGATCTTGTAAGACCACGCCGTAGCGGCGGCGCAGTTCGGCCAGGTCCATTTCCTTTATGTCCACCCCATCGATCTTGACTGCACCCTTTTGTACGTCGTAGAAGCGCATGAGCAGCGAGATGATGGTGGTCTTGCCGGCCCCGGTGTGGCCGACGATGGCGACCGTTTCGCCAGGTTCGATGGTGAACGAAACATCGCGCAGGATCCAGTCGGGCTCGCTCGAAACAGGTTGTGTGGCGCGGGCGCCCTCGCCTGCGTCTTTGCCGGCGGCCACGTTGCGGTAAGCAAACCAGACATGCTCAAACTCAATTCGCCCAGGGCCGGTTGGAGTCCTGGTAACCGCGGGCGAAGTAATCTCAGCCGGAGTATCCAAAAGCTTAAACACCCGTTCGCTCGCTGCCATCGCGGATTGCAGAATGTTATATTTCTCGCTGAAGTCCTGAATGGGCCGGAAGAAGCGCTGGGCATACTGGATGAAAGCGGTAAGAATTCCGATGCTCACCACGGTGCGAACCACGTGGAATGAAAGCAGGTTCTGGCTTGAGAAATCCACTGCCACGCTGCTTGCCGTGAGCTTACGGATGATGTCATTCCCGCCAAACCAGATCACGCAGGCGATGGCCGTCGAAGACAGAATTTCGACCACCGGATAATAGACCGCATGCGCCATGATCGCGTCCTTGAAGGCTTCCATGTGGACGGCGTTTACTTCCGAAAACTTGTCGAAGGAGCGTTGCTCGCGGTTGAAAAGCTGCAATACCACCATGCCACTGACGTGCTCCTGCATGTAGGCGTTGATGCGCGCAATGGCGGTGCGAATGCGGCGGTAGGAATCGCGTACTTTGTCGCGAAAGATCTTGGTGGCGTAGGCGATCAGCGGCAAAACGGCCAGCGTGATCAGCGCCAGCTTCCAGTTCATCCCGAGCATGATGGCGGTAATGCCGGCCAGCACGAAGACGTCTTCGAAGATGGAGACTACGCCGGAAGTGAACATTTCGTTCAATGCATCCACGTCCGAGGTAACACGTGTGACCAGGCGGCCGACCGGGTTCTTGTCGTAAAAGCCGATGTGCATGTGTTGCAGGTGGCGGAAGATCTGCTTGCGCAGGTCGAACATCACCATCTGTCCCGCCCACTGCATGAAATAGGTCTGCAGATAGTCGAGCAGGAAACCGAGGGCGATCAGACCGACGTACATGGCCGCGATTTGAGCAATCCCAACGTAGGGATTGGAACTCAGAAAAGAATCAAACGGCGTGCTTCTGGGTACGGGCACCAGGTAGCGATCGATCTCGATGGCGACCAGGTAGGGCCCCAGGACATCGGCCACGGCCTTGATAAGAATGGAGACCATGGAAATCCCGACCGGCCATTTGTAAGGACGTAAATACTGGAGCAGCCGCTTCATCAGCCGGCTGTCATACGCTTTCCCTAGAACCTCTTCTTCTTGGGCCATCGGCTATAGGACTAAAGATACCCTAAATAGATGGGGAAGGAAGAGGTCAGGATGGACGAAATTACGTAGGCCCGGACGCCCTCGTCCGGGCGGGTGAGCGCGGCTCGCCGTGGTTTTCGGGTTCGGCCAGGAAAAAAACCAGCGGAGCTTCGCTCCGCCGAGCGGGTGGGGGCACCCGCCCCTACGCGATCTTCTTAAGCACGAGGGCTGAGTTCTTCGATCCGAAGCCTACGCAGTTGCAGATGGCATGCTCGATACTGGCTTTGCGGCCGCTGTCGGGAACATAGTCCAGGTCGCACTCCGGATCGGGCGCGTCCAGATTGATGGTAGGAGGAATCTTGCCGTGCTCCATGGCGATCAGCGTAGCCGCCAGACTGGCCGAGCCGCAGGCCCCTTGAGCATGTCCGATCTGTGATTTGAGCCCGGACATCGGGATCTTTCTGGCGTGCTCTCCGAGCGCCAGTTTCAGCGCCCGCGTTTCCACCCGGTCATTCATTTCCGTGGAAGTGCCATGCAGGTTGACGTACTGGATATCTTCCGGCTCGAGGCCGGCTTCTTCGAGCGCCAGCGTGATGGCGCGGGCGGGTTCGTCCGGCGAGTCGCTCATGCGCACCCGGTGGAAGGCTTCGCAGGTGGAACCGTAGCCGGCGATTTCCGCATAGATGTGGGCACCCCGAGCGCGGGCCCGCTCGTAGTCTTCGAGAATGAACATCCACGAACCCTCGGCGATTACGAAGCCATCGCGGTCGGCGGAAAATGGACGTGACGCGCTTTCGGGAGCATGGTTCCACGACTGGGTAAGCGCGCGCAGCAAGGAGTAGCCCTTGATGATCCCTGGGGTGATGGGCGAATCCACACCCCCCACCAGAAACATGGGCAGGACGCCGGCCTGAATATGCTGGTAGGCGTAACCGATGGCGTCGGTAGAAGAAGTGCAGCCGGCAGTCACCACGTGGCTGTAGCCGCGAAATCCAAAGCGCATGCTGATTTCGCTGGGCAACGTTCCCATGGTGCCGCTAGGAATGCAAAAGATGCTGACCTGCTTGACGTGTCCGCTATGCCAGAGCCGGTATTGCTCTTCGGAAAATTCCTGGGCGCCGCCCCCGGTCCCGAGAATCACGCCAATCTCGCGCTTCTCCTCCATGGACATGGCGGCGGGATCAAGTCCGGCGTCCTTGATCGCTTCCGTGGACGCGGCCACGGCCAGCGGCACCACGCGGGAAACGTGTTTGCGTTCGCGCGCGTCCACCCAGGCCAGTTCGTCAAACTCGGGAATCTCGCCCGCGATCTGTACCGGCAGGGATGAAGGATCAAAACGCGAGATGCGTTTCACGCCCGACTTTCCGGCGAGAAGAGCCAGGCAAAAGGCTTCTTTGCCTATGCCATTGGGGCTGACCACGCCCAGTCCAGTGATGACGACCCGAGGAGCCATAAGCTTTTTTGTGTCATCCTGAGCGGAGCAGCGGCTTCGCTTCGCGAAGCTGCTGCGCAGTCGAAGCACCCCTATATGCGGCGCCAGCCAGTATTTGCAGAGTACTCATCTCTATGCCGCTAAATCGTCTGCCCCAGCGACTGCCTTGGAGCTATAGGGATCATTCGACTTCGCGGTCGCTTTCACGAGTGAAAGCAACCACTCCACTCAGGATGACAAGTCATATTTTCAGCGCAAACCACGTTACGCGAAGTGGGATAATTAGTCACGTGTCCCTGGGCCTCTACATCTCGGTGCCATTCTGCCGCACCAAATGCAGCTACTGCAACTTCGCCTCGGACGTTTTCTCCCGCGCCGTATTCGAGCGCTACGTGGAACGGGTGTCCGCGGACATCCATCATGCCGGTGAACTCGCCGAACAGATCGGCGGCGTGTACGAATCCGCGGTGGATTCCATCTTCCTCGGCGGCGGCACACCTACCATACTCGATATATCGCAACTGGAACGATTGTTTGTCACGATTTCGCAAACTTTTGCGGTGGAGCAGGATGCCGAAATCACGGTTGAATGCGCCCCCGGCACGCTGACTCCTGCGGTGCTCGAGGCCTTCCAGCGCTGCCGGGTGAATCGCGTGAGCCTGGGAGTGCAGTCCTTTGTGGACCTCGAGGCCGCGTCGGTAGGACGCCAGCATAAGCGAGCCACCGTGCTCGAAGATCTGGTCCACCTACGCGCCGCCGGCATTGAGAATATAAATATCGATCTGATCGCAGGTTTGCCCCACCAGACTGCCGAAAGCTGGGAATTTTCCGTGGCCGAAACCATTGCCGCCGCTGTTCCTCACGTCAGTGTGTACATGCTGGAAGTGGACGACGATTCCCGCCTGGGTCGCGAGCTGATGGCAGGCGGCACAAAATATCATGCTCACTTCGTTCCCAACGATGAGCTGACTGCCGACTTCTACGAAGCAGCCTGCCAACGGCTGAACGAGGCGGGAGTGTGCCAGTATGAGATTTCAAACTTTGCCCGGACGGGGAAGGAGTCGCGGCACAATCTGAAGTATTGGACGCGCCAGCCTTATCTGGGTTTTGGCGTGGATGCGCATTCCATGCTGCCGCGTTCGGGGAAGCGGGGCGAGGCGGTGCGCTTCTCGGTGCCGGATTCGCTTGAGGAGTACGTTTCCGGCGTGCCCCACAAAAAAATTGCGGTTTCGACAAACGCCGCCCTCGAGGAAACTTTCTTTTTAGGTCTCCGCTTGACCAGAGGCGTGGACCTGAAAAGAGTCGCGGCGGAATTTGGCGTGCCAGCGCTGCGCGCATTGACGGAAGCGATCTCGGAATGCGTGGATTTGGGACTGCTGGAGGTGGAGGGTGACGTGATCCGGCTGACCAGGCGCGGCAGGGTATTGTCAAACGAGGTATTCGAACGATTCATCCTGTGTGGGTCGGACACTCCTGTCCGACGCCGTTGATGTTGGTGTTGTGTTGGGGCTTGTGATTGCCGGTGGCAAATCTTATCCCCGTGAAGATCAAAGTCAAAAGCGGCGGGCGAGGGCACCCGCCCCACCCAGACATTTCATGTCCCGCCGGTAACTTTGTGGGCTGAAATTCCTGTGTTCTAATCCACATGTGCCACTGGAGTCAGCACCTTGGATTTCCAACTGAATGACGAGCAGTTGCAACTGAAGAAAAGCGTACGCGAATTTGCCGAGCGCGAGATCGCGCCCCACGTGATGGAGTGGGACGAGGCCGGCGATTTCCCGCTGGCGACGGTCAAAGAGCTGGGCAAGCTCGGCCTGCTGGGCATTGTGTTTCCGCCCGAGTATGGCGGCGCCGGGATGGGTTACGTTGAATACGTCACCGCCATCGAAGAGCTCTCACGGGTCGATGGCTCGGTCGGCATCATCGTCGCCGCTCACACTTCGCTGTGCTCGAACCATATTTTTCTTGCCGGCAATGAAGCGCAGAAAAAGAAATATGTCACGCCGCTGGCTTCAGGCGAGGCCATCGGGGCCTGGGGCCTGACCGAGCCCTCGTCCGGATCGGACGCGGGCAGCGCGCGCATGACCGCCGTGCGCAAAGGCAACAACTGGGTGCTGAACGGCACCAAAACTTTTTGCACCAACGGCCACTACGCCGATTTCCTGATCGTCATTGCGGTGACCGATCGCGCCGCCCATACCCACGGCCTGTCGGCCTTCATCGTGGAGAAGGGAACCAAGGGTTTTCGTCCCGGCAAGAAAGAGAACAAGCTGGGCTTGCGGGCCAGCGACACCGCGGAACTCATTTTTGAAGACTGCGTCGTTCCCGCTGAAAATCTTTGCGGCAAGGAAGGCGATGGCTTCATCGACGCCATGCGCGTCCTGGATGGAGGACGCATTTCCATCGCCGCGTTGTCGCTGGGCATGGCGGAAGGAGCCTACGAGGCGGCGCTCAAATATTCCAAACAACGCAAACAGTTCGGCAAGGCCATCAGCGACTTTCAGGCTATTCAATGGAAGCTGGCCGACATGGCGACCGAAATCGAGGCCGCGAAGCTGCTGACCCTGCGCGCCGCAGCCATGAAAGATGCTGGGATGAAAACGACTCTGGAATCGTCCATGGCCAAGCTCTATGCCAGCGAAGTGGCCGTCCGCTGCGCTAACGAAGGGGTGCAGATTCACGGCGGTTACGGGTTTATCAAGGACTATCCCGCGGAAAAGTTTTATCGCGACGTAAAGCTGTGCACCATCGGCGAGGGCACCAGCGAAATCCAGCGGCTGGTGATTGCGCGGCAACTCCTGAAGGACTAAATTCCCAGTAGCCGGATGTCGCCTTCATTTTTGAGATTCGGAGGATGGCACGATGAACCAGCGGCGATGGAACTGGCATCTGTGGGCGGGTTTTCTGTTTTGCCTGGCCGGCTTTGCCACCTTTCCTGTATTTGCCAGGTTTCCCCTTACCCGTGACGTCCCCTGGGCCAACTTCCTGCTTCTCGGCGCCGGCCTTGTATTTCTCCTGATCGGCTTGAGGCGTGCCTTCGGTCAACCGCAGGAGTATCGGGGAAAAATCGCGGGCTCAATTCTGGGTGCCCTCAGTCTCATGATGGTGGGGGCTTTCTATTTCATCGTCTTTTACCAGACCAGGCAACTACCAAGCTCCAGCGGAGCTCCGCGGATTGGTCAGAAGGCCCCGGAATTTGCACTCCCGGACACCGACAACCATCCCGTTTCGCTTTCCGGCTTGCTTTCCAGCCCGATGCCGCCGACAAACACGACGCCCAAAGGCGTGCTCCTCGTCTTTTATCGGGGCTATTGGTGACCCTTCTGCAACTCCGAGTTACGGGGTATTGAAAAGCACCTGACTGAGATTGAACAACTGGGGGTGCGCCCGGTGGCCATCAGTGTGGACGCTCCGGAAGTTTCGCGTGACTTGTGCCGGAAAGCGGGCTACACCTACACTTTCCTCTCCGATCCGAAAGCCGAGGTCATTCGCCACTATGATCTTCTGCATGCCGGCGCGGGAGTCAACGGACAGGACATAGCGCGGCCAGCGGAATTCCTGCTCGATGCCTCAGGGGTGGTCCGCTGGGTGAACCTGACGGAAGACTATCGCGTGCGGGCGCGCCCGGACCAGATGATCGAAGCTGCGAAGGCATTGCCATAGCGGGACCCTAAGGCCCGGTTCCCAGTTGCCTCTTGCTGCTTTACACTGAACGTCTTGAAAACAGCAACCGAGCAATGGGTTGACCAGCTTCGCGCCGGCGACCCTCGCGCCCTCGCCCGGGCTATCAGCACCGTGGAAAACCGCACGCCGGGCTGGTCCGAACTGCTCAAGGCCCTGTTTCCCCACAGCGGACACGCACGAATACTCGGACTCACTGGTCCGCCGGGCGCGGGCAAGAGCACGCTGGTTGATCAGCTGGCGCGCCGCTACCGCAAGGAAAATCGCACGGTCGGCATTATTGCGGTCGATCCCACGAGTCCGTACACGGGCGGGGCGATTCTCGGCGACCGCATCCGCATGCAGGAGCATTTCTCCGATCCTGGAATCTACATTCGCAGCATGGCCACGCGGGGCTCTCTAGGCGGGCTGGCGCGCACCACCGCGGATGTCGCGACCGTGCTCGATGCCTCCGGGCGCGACCTTGTTTTGATCGAGACGGTCGGGGTGGGTCAGGATGAAGTGGACATCGTGCGCCTGGCCGATATCACGATTGTCATTCTGGTGCCCGGCATGGGAGACGATGTGCAGACCATTAAAGCCGGCATCATGGAGATCGCCGACATTTTCGTTATTAACAAGTGCGATCGCGATGGCGCCGAGCGCGTGGAACGGGAAATCCGCGCTCTGCAGTCGCTGGCCGTGCGCAGCAACCACTGGACTCCGCCGATTGTGAAGACCGTAGCCAGCGAAGGCGCCGGTATCGTTGAGCTGGCGGCGGCGATTGGCGACTACGAGCATTATCTGCAGAAGGACAATCTGGCGGTCAAGCACAGTGTTGAAAACTGGCAGAATCGTTTGCTGGAAATGTTACGTGATGGCTTGCTGGAGCGGGCTCAGGAACAATTGGGACATGGAACCCTGGCCCGCTACGCCGCGGAGGTCGCCGAGCACAAACGCGATCCTTATTCGCTGGTGGAAGAGATTGTGAATACTCTTGGGAAGTGAAGCCTTACTGGGAGGACGGGCGTCGCGCCCGTCCGGCAAGAGCGGAACGCCCGCTCCCACATTTGAGATGGAGATTCTTTGATGTTCAGCATTGACCATATCGGGGTGGCGGTTAAATCGTTGGCAACGGCCAAAGGCATCTACGAGAAGCTGGGACTGAAGCTCTCGCCTGAGGAGACAGTTGAATCCGAGCAGGTGCGTGTGGTCATGGTGCCGCTGGGGGAGAGCCGGCTGGAGTTGCTCGAGCCCACTTCGGAAAACTCCGCCATCGCGAAATTTATCGCCAAGCGGGGCGAGGGATTGCACCACGTCTCGCTGCGCGTTCCCGACCTGGCGGCTGCAGTTGAGCGGCTGAAGCAAGACGGGGTAAGGCTGGTTTCGAACGAAATCAAGGTAGGGGCAGGCGGCCATAAGTATATTTTTGTGCATCCCTCAAGCGCTGGCGGCGTGCTGCTGGAGCTGGTGGAGCCGGTACCCTGACTTTGATTATGTGGCGCGGGCGCCCTCGCCCGCGTCGGCCCGCGGGCAGAGTCAAAAGCGCGGGCGAGAGCGCACGCGCAAGACTAACGGCCAAAGTCAAAAGCCAAAGTCAAAAGCCGCGGGCGAGGGCGCCCGCGCCACATATGCACGGACTATGCTTCTTCTTGCCGCCGACACTTCGGGCAAACATGGCAGCATCGCGCTGGCGCAATGCGGGCCAGGCGGCACCTGCGGCGTGATCGAAGTGGTGCCGCTTGAGGGCGGGACTTTTTCCGCGCAATTGGTGCCGCAAATCGCCGCTCTCCTCGCGAAGCATAGGTTCAACAAAGACGATATTGGCGGCTTCGCGGTAGTCGCAGGACCGGGCTCATTTACCGGGGTCCGCGTCGGATTGGCGGCGATCAAAGGGCTGGCGGAAGTCTTGGCCAAGCCGATCGCAGCCGTGTCGTTGCTGGAAGCGGTCGCGGTTTCCGGTCGTTCGCAAGGCAGGCTGACCGCGGTCCTGGACGCGGGTCGGGGCGAAGTTTATGCCGGCCAGTACGAAGTTCAGAATGGCGATTCCCGTCTGCTCAGTGAGCGGTTACTGACTCGGGCGCAACTACTGGAGGCCGCGATAGGATCAACTATCGTGGTTGCAGACCGAATCCTGGCCGAAACCATTCGGGTGGCGGGATTGCCAGTGGACGAGATTGAAATTCCGCACTCTGATGTGATTGCCCGGCTGGGGTGGCAAAAAATCCATGCCGGAAAAATAGTCTTACCCGAAGCGCTGGACGCGAACTATCTCCGCAACTCTCATGAGATGTTTTCCAGAAGCAGCTCTTAGTTTCTAGTTCTCGGTTCTCGGTTGAGGAATGAAGATCTCCATCCGTGATGCCACTGCCGTCGATTTGCCCGGGATGATGGCCCTGGAGAAGCACGCGGCCACAGCGGCACACTGGTCTGTGCAACAGTATGAGACGCTGATTCGTGGGTCTAACCCGGAACGAACGGCACTGATCATCGAGGACGAGTCTGGTCTCGAGGGTTTCGTAATTGCGAGAGTCGTGGATCGGGAGTGGGAGATCGAAAATATTGCCATCGCCGGCCCGGCCCGTGGCCGGGGTCTGGGTACGCGTCTGCTGGGAGAGTTGCTTGATCTGGCCCGAGCGCGAGGTGCTGACGCCGTATTTTTGGAAGTCCGTGAATCCAATCGAGCCGCCCGGGCGCTCTATGAGAAGTGGGCGTTCCTCGAGGGCGGGCGCCGCCCCGGATACTACAAAGATCCCGAGGAAGACGCGATCCTGTATCGCCTTTTTATTTAGCTTGCACCAGATTTGGTGCAGACTTGTTCACATGAAAAGCGGTTAGACTGTGGAAAATGGGATTGAAGCGGTTGGGGCGGTGTGGTAGGTTAGGGCCGTACGAACGCTCAGGAGGGTCTACTGGATGACTCCAAAGGACCAGCTCCTGGTCAGCAACGATGAATTCCGCAAGCTGGCCCAGGAGCACACGCAGTACGCCGAACGTCTCGAATCACTCACCCAAAAGCGCTATCTAACGGAAGACGAAAAACTGGAAGAAGTGCGGCTCAAAAAGCTGAAACTGCGGCTCAAAGACCAGATGGAATCGATTGAGCGGCAATTTCGCATAGTCATACAGCAGGGCCAGGTAGCGTAATTCGTTTCCTCCAACTGATCGCGGCTGTAGCCGCTAACAGGTTTGATGTGCTCCGAACACGGCGCTGATAAGCGCCTTTTTTTATTATCAGTTGGCTTCCGGAGCGACCGACCAGCCCCGCCTGAACTATAATTTAATTTCCCCATGGTTCCCGACGGCTACTATTACGCGCTTGCGCTGGCTGGGGCTGCTGTCCTGGTGGGCTGGCTGGCTGGGCCCTTATGGGCGTTGCCGGCGTGCTTGCTGGCCCTGTTCTTCCTGTGGTTTTTCCGCGATCCCGAGAGGGTGATCCCGGACTCCGCCGGGGCTGTGGTGTCGCCCGCCGATGGCAAGGTAACCGACGTGTCCTCCATTGTGATGAATGGTGTACCGTGCATCCGGATCAGCATTTTTCTTAGCGTGTTCGATGTGCATGTGAATCGCTCGCCGCTGGCGGGGGTGATCCGGGAGGTTCGCTATCAGAAGGGAAAATTTCTTAATGCCATGAACCCGGCTTCGGCCGAACACAATGAGCAGAACGCGGTCACGGTCGAGGGGGACGGGCAGACTGTTATCTTCAAACAGATCGCAGGACTGCTGGCACGCAGGATCGTATTCAACAAAAAAATCGGCGATCGGGTGGGACGCGGAGAGCGCGTGGGCCTTATCAAGTTTGGTTCACGAGTGGATGTTTTGCTCGCGGCCTCGGCCACTCCGCAAATCAAGGTGGGGGACCGGGTGAAGGGCGGATCCAGCGTGCTGGCCCGCCTGGAACGCGTGCCCGGGCCGCTGACGGCAATCGGGGCCGAGCCGACTCGGCAAGGAGCGCGGTGATGGATCCCGAGGTCCCGCAAATCTCCGCACCGCGTAAGAGACAACCGCCGCGGCGGTTGAGCAAGGGCATGTACATTCTGCCTTCCCTGTTCACCACTGCCAATATTGCCTTCGGGTACTATGCCATTCTGCAGATCACGCATGCTACGGTTGCCGATGCCTGGCACTTCGACAATGCCGCCAAAGCCATCGGTTTTGCCGTGATGTTTGATGGTCTGGACGGTCGTATTGCCCGCATGACTGGGACCAGCAGCGATTTTGGCCGCGAACTGGACTCGCTGGCGGATGTCGTCACTTTCGGCGTGGCCCCCGCCCTGCTCGCGTGGACGTGGGGATTTCGACAGTTGCCCACGAACCTGGGCGATCTGTACACCAAACTGATCCAGTTTGGCGCGATTGCCAGTTTCCTGTTTCTGATGGCGGGCGCCAGCCGTTTGGCTCGCTTCAATATCTCCAGCAACCCCCAGCCTTCGAACCCTGGACGTCCCGGCAAGAAGTACTTTGTCGGAATGCCGATTCCAGCAGGCGCAGGTGTAATCGCCGCGGTCGTACATTTTTCCAGCGGTGATCCCATTGCCTCCTGGTGGACCGCGCTGACCTGGATGCTGATGGTGGTGGCGGTGGGTTATTTGATGGTCAGCACCTGGCGCTTTTACAGCTTTAAGGACATCGATTTCCGCTCGCGGCAGCCCTTTCGCCTGGTGCTCTTGTTTGGCTTGCTGTTTGCCGCCATTCGCTTCTACTCGCAGTGGGTGTTGTTCCTGATCGCGCTGCTCTATGTGTTTTCCGGCGTGTTCTGGCGTTTGAAGTGGATCTTCCGGCGGAAAGGAAATCCGCCACCGCCCCACACCGAGGCGCCGCAGGTTTCATGAGCTCGAATTTCAAACCCGTGCCGGTGGCGCACCCTGACCCGGCGCGC
This sequence comes from Terriglobia bacterium, assembly GCA_963758435.1. Lineage (GTDB taxonomy): Bacteria > Acidobacteriota > Terriglobia > Terriglobales > Acidobacteriaceae > JAIQFF01. The sequence continues at coordinate 184,882 of CAVWVN010000009.1, forward strand.
GCGGCGGGCCTTTACCGCCTGGCCATCGTAGGCGCAGGCACGCTGAAGGGGAAAGAGGTGGCTGAGGTCCTGGGCGACCGCAATTTTCCTTCACTCGACATCAAGTTGCTCGACGATAACGAATCTCTGGGCCAGCTGGAGTCGGTAGGCGACGAAGTGTCGTTCATACAGAGCGTGCGCTCGGAGCAGTTCGAGAAGGTCGATTTCACCTTTTTCGCCTCTGACCAGGAATGCACTCGCCAGAACTGGAAAAAGGCCCAGGGAGCGGGCAGCGCCATCGTCGATCTCTCCTACGCTTTGGAGGACGAGCCGGATGCCGACGTGAAGGCGCCGTGGATCCAGCGGCAACTGGGTCAGACGCTCGCTCCGGAGCTGCAGCCCGGACCGGCAGTGGTGGCCCATCCCGCCGCGGTGGTGCTGGCGCTTCTATTGTTACGAATGAAGAAGGCCGGGGTGGTAAAACGAGTGGTGGCTACGGTCTTTGAGCCGGCCTCGGAGCATGGGCAGAAGGGCATGGACGAGCTCCATGAGCAGACCGTAAATCTGCTCTCCTTCCAGCAGTTGCCAAAGAAAGTATTTGATACCCAGGTGGCCTTCAATCTGGTGGCGCGCTACGGCGAGCAGTCGGTCCCGGCCCTGAACACGATAGAACAGCGTGTGCTCAGGCACTATCAGCGGATCGCCGGCAAGGACGCGCCCCTGCTGTCGCTCCTGCTGTTGCAGGCGCCTATCTTTCACGGACACGCATTGACCTTGCATGTCGAGATGGAAAAACCGGTCGAGATCGATGGGGTCTCCAGGGCGCTGGCGGGAGAACACGTGACCATCACGGGTCTGGCGGAAGAGTCGCCCAGCAACGTGAATGCTGCCGGGCAAGGCGATGTCCTGGTCTCGATCCAGCCCGACACCAGCCTGGCCAATGGCCTGTGGTTGTGGGCGGCCTCGGACAACCTGCGAATCGCCGCGGCCACCGCGGTTGAATGCGCCGAGAACATGGCCGCCACTCGCCCCATAGGGAAGATCCAATGACCGATGTGGAGCGGGCGTCCTCGCCTGCTAAAGGCCGCAAGATCGATGTTCGGTGTTCAGGTCACGCAGGTTCGTCGCGTTTTCCTGTTTTGCAGACTCTGACGTTGATGTTGCTTTTCAGCACGGCCTGCGGATATCACACTGCCGGCCACGCCGTCACTCTTCCTACCAACGTCCAGACCATCGCTATTCCCGCCTTCGTAAACCGGACGCAGACGTACAAGATCGAACAAAGGTTGACTTCAGCCGTGGTGCGGGAGATGGTGACGCGCACCCACTACCACATTCTGAACGAAGCCAGTGATTCCGCCGATGCCACGCTGCGCGGCGTGGTGATCAGCACTTCCACCTCTCCTTTGACTTATGATTCGCAGACCGGCCGGGCCTCGAGCGCGCTGGTGGTCGTGACCGCAAAGGTGACGCTTACCGATCGCCAGGGCAAGGTGCTCTACGAGAATCCGGCTTACTTGTTTCGCGAGGAGTATCAGGTTTCGCGCGAACTTTCCAGTTTCTTCGAAGAAGACTCGCCCGCCCTGGAGCGGCTGTCGCGCGAGTTCGCGCGCACCCTGGTGAGCAATGTACTGGAGGGTTTCTGAGTATGGAGGGTTTTTGATGCGGGCCTTTGCCCAAGCCGATCGCTTCGTCTCCGAGGTCGAAGCCCGCAAGCTGCATCCTGTATATGTTTTCGTCGGCGACGAAACCTTCTTCCGCAAACGTTGCCGCGAGGCCTTGCTCCAACACCTGGTGCCCGCGGACTTGCGCGATTTCAGCCTGTTTGATTTCGATCTTTCCGAAACCGATCTGGCCGAGGTCCTTGATCGTGCCCGCACGCCTTCGTTGATGGCGCCCTTTCAAGTCTTTTTTATCCGCGGGGTCAAGACCCTGTTCGGGCGTGGCTCGAACGAAGAAAAACTGGCTGCCATCGAGGCCTACAGCAAAGATCCCAATCCAGATGCGGTGCTTATTTTTGTAGCTGACCACATCAGCATCCCGGCCGATGCGCGGCGCATGGACATGACCGACAAGGAGCGCTACGAGCGCATCCGGGAGACGCTGGGACAGTATTGCGCCATTGTCGAACTGGCACGGGTGGAAGAGAGTGAAGCGGTCCGCTGGATCGGAGACTACGGCAGCACGCGCGAAGTCAAGATTGACGCCGATGCCGCCCGCGAACTGGTGGACGCGCTCGGCGGTGACATGATGATGGTCTCCAACGAACTGGAAAAGCTGATTCTTTACGTCGGCGAGAAGAAGCGGATCACGCTGGGCGATGTGGAAACCATGGTGCTGGCGGCCAAGCAGCGGTCGTTGTACGAACTTACCGACGCGATTTCTTCGAAAGACCGGGTGCGCGCCTTGCAAATGCTCAATGCCATCCTGAGCACCGGCGACGGCGACGAAGCCGCCATCGGCCATCTCTACATGCTGGCAAAAACCTTTCGCCAGATGCTGGTGATCCTGGAACGAAATGTGCGCGACCAGCGCATGCTTTGGGCGGCGCTCTGGCAGGGCTTTCGCGTCCCGCCCTTCGCCGCCGACGACATCATCCGGCAAGCCCGGCGCTACAAATCCAAGCGCGAACTCACGCGCGCTATTCGCCTGATCGCAAAGACTGACCTGGCCTTGCGCTCCAATCCGCCCACCAAGCGCTTCGTACTGGAAAAACTGATCCTCGATCTCACCGCCGAGGTCAAGCCCGAGATTCCCGGATGGTCCCAGGAAGAACTGCCGGTGTAGGAATGCTTCGATGACAATCAGAGATGTATTCCGTCTTCTGTTACTGATTCCCTGGGTCATATTCCTGATTTATTGGGTCATCGGTGCGTTCAAGACGCGCCCGACCCGTGAAGAAGAGTCTCGGGCCTCACGATACCTGGTTGTATTGCTGGAGGTCGCCGCGTACCTGCTGGTGTTCAACCATTCAACAGAAATCGGATTTCTGGGAAAGCGATTCATTCCGCGTACCCTGACCGGAGCGGCTTTGGGGGTGTTGCTGACCTGGATTGGAATAGGGCTGGCCATCTGGGCCCGATATCATCTGGCGGAGTACTGGAGCGCAAGGGTAACGATTAAAGAGGACCATCAGCTCATCCGCACCGGTCCATATGCTCATTTCCGGCACCCTATCTACTCCGGACTGGTTCTGGCCACGATCGGAGCAGCCCTGGTAATCGGCAAGTGGCGATGCGTGCTGGGCTTTGTCCTGGCGCTGATAGGGTATTGCATCAAGGCCCGCAAGGAAGAGGAGATGCTGACGCAGCAATTCGGCGACGCCTTCCGCGAGCACCAGAAGCACGCCGGCTTCCTGTTGCCCCGCTTTCGCTAAATCCCGTGATTGCGCCATCCGTCATTTCCGGTTACCTGCAGCGTATCGGGTATACCGGTCCGCGCCAGCCCACCGCCGAAACTTTGCGTAATCTGCATCGTGCTCACATGCTCTCGGTGCCGTTCGAGAATCTCGATATCTCACTTGGCCGAAAAATTATCTGCGAGGAAGAAAGCTTTCTCCGCAAGATCGTGGAGCGGCGGCGCGGCGGGTTTTGTTACGAACTGAACGGCGCGTTCGCCGTCTTACTGCGGGAGTTGGGATTCAAGGTCACGATGCTTTCAGCTCGCGTGCCGCGTGACGATGGCAGCTCCTCACCGGAGTTCGATCATTTGGCGTTGCGAGTTGAACTGGAAGAACCATGGCTGTCGGATGTAGGCTTTGGAGACCTGTTCAACGCTCCCTTGCGACTTGAGACCGGACCCGCGCAGGAACAAGATGGGCGCTCGTTCCGCGTCGTCGAGCAGAACGGGCGACTTCAGTTGGACCGCACCGAGACCGACGGCAAGTGGAAACGGCAATATTCGTTCAGCCTCCTCCCCAGGTGCCTGGATGAGTTCGCGCCCATGTGTCACTACCATCAGACTTCGCCGGAATCGCCGTTCACCCGCAAAAAGGTTTGCAGCATGGCGACTCCCGATGGACGGATCACGGTGTCTGATCGAAGGCTGATCATCACCAGAAACGGTGAAAAAGAAGAGCGCATCCTCAACTCGGAGGATGAGTGGCAAAGCGCCCTGCAAGACTATTTCGGAGTAGTTCTCGGCTGAAACCAGGAGCCAGGAGCCAGGAGCCAGGAGCGCTTTTTACTTCAGCGCATTCACCCGTGCGCTCAGGCGGGACTTGTAGCGCGAGGCGGTGTTCTCGTGGATCACGCCCTTCTGGATGGCCTTGTCGAGGGCGGAAACCGTCTGCCGGAAAACGACCTCGGCGCCGGCCTTGTCGCCTTTGGCCAGGGCTTCACGCAGGTCCCGCAGGACTCCACGCAGGCGGGAGGTATTGGCGCGGTTACGCACAGTTCGGGTTTCGGTTTGACGGGCGCGCTTCAGCGCCGAAAAATGATTTGCCATGTCTGCTTGTTACCTTCGTTTCCTTGGAGAGGTATTCCGATTGCTCGTGAATAGGCTATTTTACGGGAGTAAGTCCTTGCTGGTCAAACCTTATGACCGATACCCTCGAACGCCTGAAAATTCTGCTCAGCTCTTCTACTCCCATTGTCGTAATGGAGACGGTGGAAGAAATGCGCGCGGTGCGCCTGGTGCGGACGGCTTGCTCGTCGCTGAACCTGGCCACCTTCGAGTGGAGCATCGCCAGCGGCCTGGTTCGTTGCGGCAGCGAGGTCGGAGAGTTGGTCCCGGACGCTGGCTATTCCGCCGGTGGACTGGGTCACGATCTGTCAGGGGCCCAGGCACTCTACAACAGTAAGGAACCCGCGCAGGCGCTCAGCAACCTGGAGGCGATGTCTGTGGAAGCTGCCTTCGTCCTCAAGGATTTTCACCGCCACATGGATGACCCGGTGGTTGTGCGCCGCCTGCGAGATGTGGGCCAGAAATTTTCCGCCAATCGCCGCACCGTTATCATCACCGCGCCTTCGATCATAATCCCGGCGGAGTTGGGCAGCCTGGTTGAATTCCTGGAACTTCCGCTGCCGGACAGACAGCGCCTGCGCCAGATCATCGACGAAATGACCGTCAGGGTAGGGAAGACGCATACCCTGAAACGCACCCTGGATGCTCCCGGCCTGGACGCCATGGCGAACAACCTGCGTGGCCTGACTGAAGAAGAAGCAGAGCGAGCAGCCTCACAAGCGATTGTGACCCGGTACGGAGTCACTGCAGAAACTGTCACCGATGTGCTGCAGGCAAAAAAGGAACTGCTGCGGCATTCCGGCATGCTGGAGTTTATTGACGCGTCGGAAAACCTGAGCAACGTCGGCGGTCTGGACAATCTCAAGCGCTGGCTGGCCCAGCGGCGCGGCACCTGGGAAGATGCCGCACGCGAATTTGGCCTGGAGCCGCCACGCGGTGCCATCATTCTGGGAGTACAGGGCTGCGGCAAGAGCATGTCCGCCCGCGCCATCGCCGGAGAATGGAAGCTTCCGTTGGTCAAGTTCGATACAGCCGCCATCTTCGACAAGTACATCGGCGAAACGGAAAAGCGGATCCAGAAAGTATTTCGCGTCGCTGAAGGACTGGCGCCATGCGTGTTCTGGATTGACGAACTGGAAAAAATATTTGCCGGAAGCGGGCCGGATTCGGCGTCGGTCGATGCCGGAGTCTCTTCGCGCATCCTGGCCGCCTTTCTCTCCTGGATGCAGGACCGCAAAGCCCCCGTCTTTGTGGCGGCCACGTGCAACAACGTGACCGCTCTGCCTCCGGAGCTAATTCGCAAGGGACGCTTTGACGAATTGTTCTTCGTCGATCTTCCCAATCAGGTCGAGCGCAAGCAGATATTTGCCATTCACCTGAAGCGACGAAAGCGAAATCCAACCGAGTTTGATCTGGACCAGGTTGCCACGGCAGCTCGCGGATATTCAGGTGCAGAGATTGAGGCCGCAGTGCAGACGGCCCTGTACGCAGCATTTTCCACCAAACAGGCGGTAAGCACGCAAGGCCTGCTGGACGCACTGCAGGCGACAGTGCCGCTATCGGTCACCCGGTCGGAGGAAATTCAGGAACTGAGAGCCTGGGCCAGCCAACGGGCAGTGCCGGCATCCCTGGCTGACGCAAAAGCAGAGAGAGCCTAGCCCGTGTGTGGGTCCGGACACTCTTGTCTGACGCATTTGACTTTGATTTTGAGCTGTTATCCTGCTTCCCGATCACCAATTCTGTCGCGTGCTTACAACCACAAAACCAAAATCAAAGGCGTCAGACAAGAGTGTCCGACCCACACCCGCATCACTTCAGCAAATTCCGCAGCACCGCGACCTCCGCTTCAATCCCCGTGCGCAGGGCAGGATCTACGTCAGGAGCAAACAGCGGCGAATGATTGGAAGGGAGGTGGGTTCCTGTTGCCTTCGCTTCCGCATAGTTCGCCGGGTCCGCTCCCCCCAGGCTGAAATAGAATGACGGCACGCCCTGGGCGGTGAAATAAGAAAAGTCTTCCGACGCCATTCCCGGGTCCTCGACTACCACGTTGGCCTTACCCAGCGCTGATTCCAGAACGCCCTGCATACGCTGCGCCAGGGCGGGATCGTTGTACACGGCGTCCGTAGCTTCGTAGTGCTCGATCTTAGGCTCCTGGGTCGCGCCGGCGGCATTGGCCTCGGCCTTGGTGATGCGTTCAATGGCGGCCAGCACCTGTTTACGGACCTCAGGCTTGTAGCTGCGGATGGTCAGCCCGAGCTCCGCATGGTCGGGGATGATGTTGTTCTTGGTGCCGGCCTGAATGTATCCGACGGTGACGACGGCCACTTCTCCTGGCTTTACTTCCCGCGCGACGATGGTCTGCAAAGTGACCACGAGGCGGGCGGCAATCACGATTGGATCAATTGTGCTGTTGGGCATGGAACCATGTCCGCCCTTGCCATAGATCGTGATGCGCAGGGAATCGGCATTGGAGAAGCGGTAGCCGGGGCCGACCCCGACCTGGCCCGCGGGAAGCTCGTTGCCGACGTGTAAGGCCAAGGCGACGTCGGGCTTGGGGAAGCGGGTCATCAGGCCGTCTTCGATCATCCGTTTAGCGCCGGAGATAGTTTCCTCAGCGGGCTGGCCGATCAGGATCAGGGTTCCGTGCCAGGTGTTCTTGCTGTGCGCCATGATGGCGGCCGTGCCCACCAGCGATGCCATGTGAACGTCATGTCCGCAGGCGTGCATGACGCCGACTTCGCGTCCTGAATCGTCCTTGGCATGGACTTTGCTGGCGTAAGGCAGGCCCGTCTTTTCCTCTACGGGAAGCGCGTCCAGTTCGGTGCGCAGCATTACCGTTGGCCCAGTGCCGTTCTTCAAAATGGCTACGACTCCGGTGCCGCCCACGTGTTCGGTGACGGTGTAGCCGAGGTCTCGCAGATGGGAAGCCAACTTTTCCGCCGTCTGGGTCTCGTGGGAGGAGAGTTCCGGATTCTCATGGAGATCAAGATACAGGGCGTGGGCTTCCGGATAGACGGCTTGTACTTCGGCGTTAGGTGAAGAAGTTTGGGCCCGGGGAATGGCGGTCAACATTACAAGAGAAAGGGCGTATGTCAGTTTCATCGTGGCCCGCATGATATCCGGAGTGGGGGACAGCCCGCAATCGTGTGGGACGGACATTCCCGTCCGTCGCTTTTGCCTTGGACTTTGTGGGCGAAATTGTTCAGAAGCGGCTTAGACTTTCATCAGGAGAAATTCAAATCAAAATCAAGGTCAAGGGCGACGGACAGGAGTGTCCGTCCCACACCTCCTTGTCCTCCTTCTCCCTGGTTCCCCGACAGTAACCGCGCCCATTTTGTCGCCATTGACTCCTCTCGGCGGACAGGGGTACCCTTTACCTCAATGGTAGTTGCTTGCACTTCGGGGCGAGCATCCTCGGCTGGTTCCACCTCCAGACATGAGAATTGTTTGTCCGCGCCTGGGCGGCGGTGTTTCTGCCCGCTGTGCACAGGCAACCCAGCATCTAACGCGCGGGAGGAAGCGCCAAATACGGAATGAAGAAGAGCATTGAGATCAGTCCCAACATCGAGACCCTGTTCGGCACGCGCGACGAGAATGTGCGCCTGCTGGAAGATGGCCTGAATATCAATATCGACCTGCGATCGGACTCCATCGACCTGGAAGGGGCGGCGCGTGACGTGGCCCGGGCCGAGCAGGTCTTTGCCGATTACGACCACCTGCAGCGCTCCGGATTCACCTTCAACAATGGCGACCTGGGCAGCATGTTACGGGTGGTCCTGGCGGATCCCAAAGCGACTCTGCGCGGCCTGGCCGAGGCCGGACGCCAACGCTCTTTTGGACGCCGCACGGTACAGCCTAAAAGCGTGAACCAGCGCCGCTATCTCGAAGCCATCGAGAACCACGACATGGTGTTCGGCATCGGGCCTGCCGGGACGGGCAAGACCTATCTGGCGGTGGCCATGGCGATTTCCGCGTTGCTGGCGAAGCGTGTGAACCGCATCATTCTGGCACGTCCGGCTGTGGAGGCGGGCGAACGATTGGGATTTCTCCCCGGGACTTTGCAGGACAAGATCGACCCTTATCTGCGTCCCTTGTACGACGCCCTGTACGATTTGCTGGAGCCGGAAAAGGTCGATCGCTACCTGGAGAAGAACGTGATCGAGATCGCGCCCATCGCTTTCATGCGCGGGCGCACCTTGAACGATTCGTTCGTGATCCTGGACGAGGCGCAGAACACGACTTCAGAGCAGATGAAGATGTTCGTCACCCGCCTGGGATTCAACTCCAAGGCCGTGATCACCGGCGACGTTACCCAGATTGATTTGCCCAATGCGCGGCGCAGCGGCCTGCTGGAGGCGGCGGAGGTGCTGAAGAACGTGGAAGGCTTGACCTTCGCCTATTTCGACGACAGCGATGTGGTGCGTCATCAACTGGTGCAGCGCATCATTCGCGCCTACGATGAACATAAGGCCAAAGTTGCGGAACAGCCGCCGCTGCTGGACTCCAAAACCAACGGCAAAGCCAACGGGACGGAGATGGCGCCCGGGCAGAACAACAGCGTGTCCTCCTCGGAAGTAGAAAGCAGCGAGTAGAGCAGGTAAGATTGAACAGGAGGGCGCCTTGATGAGGCCCTCCTGTTTGCTTTTGGTCGTGCCGGGGAGAGAAAGCCTTAACCGCAGAGGACGCGAAGGACCCGCAAGGGGCACAAAGAAGAAAATCTTGGTGATTCTGCGCAAACCCGTGGCTGGATTGAGTGATACCGCATTGGCTAAGTTTGTGGCGAGAGCCAGTCGTGCGATCAAGCTTGAGGGTACGGTCAACGTGCTGGTGACCGGCAGTTCCGAACTGCGTTCTCTGAACCGGCGTTTTCGCGCCAAAGACCAGCCCACGGACGTTCTTTCCTTTCCGCCCGGGCCCTGCTTTGTGAACGGACTGGCAGGCGATATCGCGATTTCGGCGGACATCGCCAAGGAGAATGCCCGCCGGCTGGGTCATTCCGCGGCCCAGGAGGTCAAGATACTGGCGCTGCACGGAGTGCTTCATCTGGTGGGCTACGATCACGAATCCGACCAGGGCGCGATGGCCGGCAAGGAGCGGCAGTTACGACGGTCGTTGGGTTTGCCCTTGGGTTTGATTGAGAGAAGCGGACAGGCGGGGATGCTTACCAAAAAACCGCCGGCAAAGGCTGCGGGTGGGGGCGCCCGCGCCACACAGGCACGACGATCTCGATGAATTACGCCATCGCAGCTGCGTTGCTTCTTCTGCTTTGCCTGCTGACGCTGGTCTCCTACGCGGATCGCGTGTACACCGAGATCGGAAGGTTTCTCTCCCGTGAGTTCCAGGACAACATTGCCACCTTCGAGCAGAGAGTCGAACCCAGGCTGGGAGTGAGCCGGGCGCGTGCCGCGCTCTCCATGGCGGTGCTGACCCAACTGATTACCGCTGCCATTGCCCTGCTCGTGGGCTTTGCCGTGTTTCGGGAACGCGGCTGGGGCATTTATGAGATTCTTCAGGCCACACTCAGCCTGGTGCTCATCATCATCCTGTTTAACCGCTTCCTGCCCTTTGTTTTCTTTTCCAGGACCCGCGGTGAATGGCTGGCCCGCTGTGCGATTGTGCTGCGCTTCCTGATCTACCTGATACTGCCCGTTACTCTAGTGCTGGGGTTCTTGAAATCAGTGACCGCATTGACCAAGGAGCACTCCGACGAAACCCCGGAGACCCAGGCGGAAGCGGTCGATGCTCTTATCGAAGCGGGCCAGGAGGAAGGCATCCTGGATGAGAGCAATCGCGATCTGATCCAGTCGGTGGTGGAGTTCAGCGAGAAGACCGTCCGCGAGGCCATGAAGCCGCGGCCGGAAATTGTGGCCGTCCCTACCCACACCACGGTCGAGCAGTTCATCGAACTGCTGCGCACCAAGCCCTTTTCCCGGGTGCCTGTCTTCGAAGGCACCATCCATAACATCGTGGGGATTGTCTTTGCCCAGGACGTGCTGCAAGTCCCGGACATCGAAGCCCGCATGCGCACGGTGGATACGATCATGCGCCGCGATGTCTATTTTGTGCCCGAGAGTAAGCTGGTCAGCGATCTGCTGCGCGACATGCAGCAGAACAATATTCGCATGGCCATCGTCGTGGACGAATACGGTGGTGTGGCAGGTCTGGTGACCATAGAGGACCTGGTGGAAGAAATCGTGGGAGAGATCCGGGACGAGCACGAAAAGCTCGAAGTGGTTCGGGAGAATGAAACTTCCTACATCGTACCCGGAAACATGGATGTGGACCGGCTCACGGAGATGTTCGGCATTCGCCCCGAAGGCAAAGAATCGGCCACGGTGGCGGGGCTGGTAAGCGAACTGGCCGGCCGCATCCCTCACCGGGGGGAAGTGATCGAGGAAGACGGTCTGCGCTTCGAAGTGCTGGATTCAACCGAGCGACGGGTGGAGCGGGTGCGCATCTCGGTCGCCAAACCGACGCAGATGAAACTGATATAGTCTGGTCTCGGTAGCGCCGCCACGCTACGTATCTGTCTATGCCCTTTCACTCCGGATTCGTCTGCATTCTAGGTCGTCCCAACGCTGGCAAATCCACCCTTCTCAATGCCCTGGTAGGCGAAAAGCTGGCCATTATCAGCCCCAAGCCACAGACCACGCGTAACCGCATTCTGGGTATCATTCACGTGCCCAAACAGAAGAGCCGACTGGGGGGGCAGATTGTCCTCATCGATACTCCGGGAGTTCACCGTCCGGACACTTCGCTGGGCCGCAAGATGATGGCGGAAGTACGGGAAGCGATGGTGGGCTGCGAGCTGGTCCTGCTGATCGTGGACGTCACTCGCCGGTTCACCCGGGAAGATCACTTCGTGCTCGAGACCGCGAAGAAGGCGGGAACACCAGTGTTCTTGCTGCTGAACAAGATTGACCTCCTGCGCGGGACAAAAGAAAAATTGCTGCCCATCATGGATGAGTACCGAAAACTCCACGAATTCAGGGAAATCATTCCACTATCCGCCCGGAAGCGCGAAGGTCTTGAAGTCCTCCTGGATAAGGTCCTCCGGTTTCTTCCCCAAGGCCCACGCTATTTTCCGGAAGACCAGATCACCGACCAGCCCGTCCGCTTCATGGTGGCGGAAATCATCCGGGAGCAGGTCCTGGTGGAGACTGAAGAAGAGGTCCCGTACGCAACTACTGTGGTGATCGAGCAATTCGAGGAAGGCCCGAAGGTGACGCGTATCGCGGCCATGATCTACTGCGAACGCAGCGGACAAAAGGGGATCCTGGTGGGCAAAGGCGGCCAGATGCTCAAGAAGATTGGCACCGCAGCCCGCCTGCAGATCGAAAAGATGCTGGAAAAGAGGGTATTTCTGGAGCTCTTCGTGAAGGTCCGCGAAAACTGGCGAGAATCGCACGAGTTCGTGGAGGAGCTCGATTGGCGCCGCCAGGTGGATCGGCTGGTAGGTAGCGGGAGGCCATAGGCAGGCGTGACTTGGCTGAAATGCAGTGATCCCTGTAGAATCCCCCAGCACGGGCGCGCATCCAATAAATCGCTGTCCAGTCACTCGAAATGAAAGCAGGGCGATGACCGAGAACCCGGAAATGCACGAGTTCGAAACTGGCAAGTTGCAGCTGAAAATCACACTGGCAGCGGACCGGAATGCTGTGGACCCGGTGGTCCAAAGCGTCATGGACCTGGTGAGACAGGTGCACTGCGATCCGGAGAAATACGACGCCATCGAATTGGCCCTGACCGAGGCGCTGGCCAACGCGGTGGTCCATGGGGCCAAGGCTGATCCCTCAAAGATCGTCGAATGCGATGTGGTGTGCAAGGAGGACCAGAGCATACTGATTGTGGTGCGCGATCCCGGCACCGGATTCGACCCGGGCCGGATTCCCAATCCTCTCCGCGGCGAAAGCGTCTATTCCGATCACGGTCGCGGAATCTTCCTCATCAACCAGCTCATGGACGAGGTGAAGTTCCTCAAGAACGGTACCGAAATCCACATGATCAAGAAATAGCGCCGTCGCGAGGCGCTTGCTCGCCGCCTGTGAGGGCAAAGTGCCCTTACCACAACCGGCAGGTTGCCGACCTACAGCTTCACTCCTTCACGGCGATACCCAGGCTCTTCATTTTGCGGTAAAGATGGCTTCGCTCCAACCCCAGCACCTCGGCAGTGCGGCTGATGTTGCCGTGATTGTCATCCAGCTTCTTGAGGATATAGTCGCGCTCGTAGGCGGCACGGGCCTGGTGCAGAGTGGAAAATTCGGTCCCGATGGATCGGCGAGTGCCGTCGCGGTGGACCAGCGGCGGCAGGTGCTTGCGGTCGAAGCGGGTGGTGGTGGGATTCATAATGATGATGCGTTCGATGACGTTGCGCAATTCGCGCACATTGCCCGGCCAGGAATAGCGCATCAGGGTCTCGATGGCGTCGTCGCTGATTTCACGCGGTCTGCGCCCGTAGGTGGCGGAAAACTCCTTGAGAAAATGGCGTGCCAGCAGAGGTATATCTTCCTGGCGTTCGCGCAGGGGAGGAACAGAGAAGGGAATGACGTTGAGACGATAGAACAAGTCCTCGCGAAAATTGCCGCGAGAAATCTCTTCGTCGAGGTCCTTGTTGGTGGAAGCAATTAGGCGGGCGTCCACGGTGATGGGTTCGTCGCTGCCCACGGGGGTAAAGCGCTGTTCGTCGAGCGTGCGCAGGACCTTTGACTGGGTCTTCAGGCTCATGTCGCCGATCTCGTCCAGGAAGAGCGTGCCGCCGTGAGCGCGATGAAATTTTCCTTCCTTGTCGGCGGTGGCGGCGGGAAACGAACCTTTACGGTGGCCGAATAGTTCGCTCTCGATCAGATCTTCCGGAATCGCCGCGCAGTTCAGTTCCACGAACATTTCATTCTTGCGCAGGCTCTGCGCGTGGATGGCGTGGGCCACCAGTTCTTTCCCTGTGCCCGATTCGCCATAAATCAGCACCCGCCCATTGGTCGGCGCCATGAGCAGGATCTGCTGGCGCAGGGCTTTCATGGGGACGCTTTCCCCTTCGATCACGCTGCGCGGAGTGAGCTGTCTCTTGAGCTCACGGTTTTCCTGCTTCATGTGCTTGGCATCGACGGCATGCTTGATCAGGGTAAGCGTCTTGTCGATGGAGAGCGGTTTTTCCAGAAAGTCGTAGGCGCCCAGCTTGGTGGCGCGCACCGCGGTTTCGATAGTGCCGTGTCCGGAGATCATGATGACCTCAGGGGCGTTCTCGAGGTCGCGAATCTTCTGCAGCACTTCGAGGCCGTCCATGCCGGGCAGCCAGACGTCGAGCAGCACCACATCGTAGGAGCGCTTGCGCAAGGTCTCCAGGCAGGCCTCTCCGCTGTCAGCGGCGGAGGCCTTGTAGCCTTCATCTTCGAGCACGCCCTTGAGCGATTGCCGGATGCCGGATTCGTCGTCCACGATGAGGATGTTATGCATGCTGAGGAGCCGGTGTGGGCGCGAGGATGGCTTCCCCGGCGAGCGGCAACTCCACCACGAACCGGGATCCGACCGGCCGGTTTTCCTCTACCCGGATGGAGCCGCGGTGGTCTTCGATAATGCGACTCACGATGGCCAGGCCCAATCCGGTTCCGCGCTTCTTGGTGGAGAAGTAGGGCAGGAAGAGTCTCTCTTTCAGCTCCTGGGTAACGCCGTGGCCGGTGTCGGCGACGGTGATTTCAACCGCGTCGCGGCTGCCCACCAGCGAAGTGGAGATCTGAATCTCGCGCACCAGCGCGCCTTGCATGGCCTCGGCTGCGTTGTCCACCAGGTTGGCCAGGGCGCGTTTGATCGCCTCCGCATCCGCCATTACTTTGGGAAGATCGGGGGCCAGGAAGGTCTGCACATGAATCCCATCCAGCCTTCCGTTGAACATCGCCAGAGTATTTTCCACGATGGAGTTGACGTTCGCGGGCGCGGGCTTCGCCGTAGGGAAACGGGCCAGGGTGGAGAATTCGTCCACCAGGGTGCGCAACGTTTCCACCGCTCCGCCTATGGTTTCGGAGCAACTGTGCAGAACATCGAGTGAAACCGCATCGGGCGGAGAACCACGCTCCAGATGGCGGCGAATCCGTTCCGCCGAAAGTGCGATGGGAGTCAACGGGTTCTTGATTTCGTGTGCGACCCGGCGTGCTACTTCCCGCCAGGCGGTTTGTTTCTGGGCCTTGAGCAGGTCGGAAAGATCTTCGAAGACCACCACATAGCCCAGTCCCTGGCCTCCATGTTGCAGCGTTGCCACGGTGACGGCGGCATTGAACCGGGAGCGAAGCAAAGCCACCTCCAATTGTGTGGTGGTCGTGCCCATGCGGTCCGCGCGCCGCAACAAATGCTCCAGATCTTCCAGAATTTCCTGGGGAAATACTTCCCGCAGCGCGGCGCCGATCACGATCAGGTCGGCGGACTCCGCTCCCGAAGGGTTGAACATGCGAATCAACGCCTGGTTGACGTGCGTAATCCGGCGGTTGGCATCAAGCGAAAGCACCCCGGTGGGAATGCTCTCCAGGATGGTTTCGATGTGCTGGCGGCGCTGTTCGAGCGCGATGTTAGCCGCGCCCAGGTCGTGGCTGGATGCCTCGATCTGGCGGCGGCTGGTTTCGAGCTCCTCCGCCATGCGGTTAAAAGACCGCACCAGATCACCGATCTCGTCGGCCGCGCTCACCTCTACGCGATAGTCCAGACGCCCCCGCGAAATCTCCTGCGTGGCTTCGGCCAGCGCCACCACCGGGCGGGTCACTAGTTTGGCCAGGTACAGGGCCAGCCAGGTGGTGGAAAACAGCACCAGGACAGTAAGCAGGAGGAGCAGTTCCATGTAGGTGCGACGCAACAACTTGCGCTGGCGGGTGAGTTCGAAATAGCGCTGCTGGCTGGCATCGAGTTGCTTCACCGTGTCGGAGAACTTCTGCGGCAAAGGCATGGCCACTACGATCAGGCCACGATCGCCCACGGCAGCGGCGCTCAGGATGTAGTCCGTATTCTCCCATTTGAGCGGGACAATGGCGTCGGAGGCCAGACGCTCCATTGGGATCCTGGCCTTCAGCAGCGGCCACGATGCGGGAGCGTTAATGCTGGCTTCGGCCGTGCCCGCTTCGAGGGCCAGGGCAAAGCCACCCTGCAAAGTTGTTTCGTGCCGACGGAACTCATTCATCACGGTGGAAAAGCTATGACCGGCAAACGCCCGCTGCGTTTCCGGCGCCGCCGCGATGGCCTCGGCCTCGGCGCGCGCGTTCGTCGCCGCGTACTTCTTCACCAGAGAAGCCACGGCTGCCGTGTCCTCCCGCACTTCTTCGACGGGACGCGAAAACCAGCGTTCGAGAGAATTATTCATCAGCCCGTAAGCGAACCAGAACATCATGATGACCGGCAGGAAGGAGAGCAGCAGTCCGCCCACCACCAGTCGGGTGCGAAACTTTGAACCCAGAACGCCCAGCCGCCGTTCCGCAAAAAGTTTCAGGAGGTTGCGCGCCAAAACGAAGGTCAAAGCCACGAACAGCAGAAAAATCAGGATGGTAAGCGCGGCAAAAAACAAAAGCGGAAAGCGCTGCTGAATGTCGGCGTTAAAAACGTCCAGATCGAAAGACGACTGGGACAGAAGAATCCCAAACGACACCGCGATCCCGATCGCCAGCAAGATGATGACCTTCTTGCGGCTAGTTTCCTTGTTGCGGGTTGGACTGGGAGCAGCCACGTAAGGAACCCGGCCGGGTGGAGCGCGAATGCTCCGCAGGCCTAAGTGCCTCATTATAAGCCTCCCGTGCGCGGTTTGATGGTGGCGGATTATGCTCCTCGCCATGATGCATGGTGCCCCATTTATTCGTGCTTTTTGTAAATGAGTGGGGTTCGCTATGACCTGCACGCTTCAAGATCAGCGACCAAGGTCGAACCCGATCTCTCAGCATTCTGATCCGGCGACGACGGATTTAATCTGGAAACGAACCCGCCATCGGCGTCCAACGGTGCAGAACGGCTCGGTGCCAACATCTGCCATTCCCACCCTTGCAAAAAACGCAAGGGTGGGGCAGCCTAGAAGCCGTGCCGCAAGAGTACGAGCGGAAAAGGGCGGCCCGGCCCGCCACGGAACTACTTATGAAGTCACTTTTGGCATTTCTGGTTATGGCCGTACTGGCGGCGATAAGTGCATCGGCGCAGATGAGCCAGCCGATGGTCGGTGAGAACCCGATCAGGGTTTCCGACCACGTGTGGGCTATCATGGGATTTCCTAACATAGCAATCGTGGTGGGCAGCCGCGCGACGCTGGTTGTCGATACCGGCCTGGGCCCGAAGAATGGAGCCACTGCAGCGCGGGTAGCGGCGAAACTTGCGCCCAACAATCAGAAGCTCTTCCTTACCACCACACACTTTCATCCTGAGCACGCGGGCGGTGAGCCCGGCTTTCCTCCCGGCACCATTCTGATCCGCGACGCGGTACAGCAGCAGGAGATGGAGAAGCACGGCCAGGAGATGATCGATATGTTCAGCCAGCGCTCGCCGCTGAATAAAGAGCTGCTGGCGGGCGTTGTCTTGCGATCGCCCGACGTGATTTTTGATAAGGAAGCGAAGATCGACCTGGGCGGGGTTACGGCCCGCCTGCTGTGGTTCGGCGGGGCCCACACCAAGGGCGATGAGCTGACCTTTGTCGAACCGGACCGCACCCTGATTTCAGGCGATGTCGTGCAGAACCGGACCATGCCGAACATCTTCGGCGACGGCAGCACGCCCGCGAGCTGGCTGGCCGTGCTGGAGAAGGTAGCCGAGCTCAACCCCGCATATGTCCTGCCCGACCATAGCGCTCCCGGCGATGGTTCGCTGGTGGCGGCAGAAGGCAATCTGATCTCTGGAATCCGCACGCGAGCGCTAGCCCTCAAGCGCCAGGGCGTGTCCCCCGAGGATGCCGGGAAACAAATCAGCGCAGAACTTAAGACCCAGCATCCTGACTGGCCCAATACCAACGCCGCCGGATTCGTCAAAAGCGTTTATGCGGAATAGCCGGGAGGCCCTCGATAAGAGTAGTGGCCCGGGGGTTGCCCCACCCTTGCGTTTTTTGCAAGGGTGGGAACCTCGAACCCATCCACCGCCTGGGGCGAATTTGAGTGGGATAGCTCGGCCCAACCGCCCAGTGAGACCGCTACAATCCCAGTAATCGTACGTCGACGATAGTTCGAGTGTCCTTCCTCCCACCCTTGCAAAATACGCAAGGGTGGGGCAGCCTTGCTATCCGAACCTTGACCCATTACCGAAGTCATTCGAACCCCTGCCGCCTGGTTGCGTCCTATTTTTCCTTGCATCGCAGTCTTTCCCCTGTAATCGCGCGCCTTCTGCGGGAGCTGAATCTCTAATTTGCAGACTTTACCCACTAGTCCCACGCACTAAAGTTACTGGTGCCGTAACCCGGTTACGTTGACAATTTGTGTCAACGCGATAGGCTGCAACTTCTCCCCTCGAAAAGCAGCGGAACTCGCGCCGCATTCGTACACCGAATTTATCTGACGCGCAGATAGGAGATCGAGGTATGTCTCAACGGCTGGGTGATCTTCTGGTTAAAGAGAAGGTCATCACCAAAGAGCAGTTGGAGCAGGCGACCAAGGTCCAGAAAGAGACCAACGTTCGTCTGGGTTCGGCTTTGGTTAAGCTGGGCTTCCTCACCGATGAGGACGTCACCAACTTTCTTTCCCGCCAGTACGGCGTTCCGGCCATCAATCTTTCCTATTTTGAAATTGATCCCTCAGTCGTAAAGCTGATTCCGTTTGAAACCGCGAAGCGCTACCAGATTCTGCCCCTGAGCCGGGTGGGCGCGTCGTTGACCATCGCCATGGTGGATCCGACCAACGTCTTCGCCATGGACGATATCAAGTTCATGACCGGCTTCAACATCGAGCCGGTGGTGGCATCCGAAAGCTCGATCCTCGAAGGCATCGAAAAGGCCTACGGCACCACGCAGCAGGAAGATCTCGAACAGGTCATGCAGTCCATGACCGAGATCGGCGAGGCCGACGTCGAGCTGCAAGCAGAAGAAACCGAGATGGAAGCGGCCGATCTGGAGCGGGCGGCCGATGAAGCTCCTATCGTGAAACTGGTCAACCTGGTCTTGACCGACGCGGTGAAACGGGGAGCCAGCGATATTCACATGGAACCGTACGAAAAGGAATTTCGTGTGCGCTTCCGCATTGACGGTGTGCTGCAAAGCATCATGTCGCCGCCGCTGAAATTGAAGGACGCCATCACCTCGCGCGTGAAGATCATGGCCAAGCTGGACATCAGCGAAAAGCGTCTGCCGCAGGACGGCCGCATCATGCTGAAGATGAGCCTGGGCGGGCGCAAGAAGCAGCTCGATTTCCGGGTCAGCACGCTGCCTACGCTGTGGGGCGAAAAGATCGTCATGCGGTTGCTGGATAAAGAAAACCTGCGCCTGGACATGACCAAGCTGGGTTTCGAGCAGGAGTCGCTCACCAAGTTCGAGAAAGCCATTCTCAAGCCCTATGGCATGGTGCTGGTGACCGGTCCCACGGGATCGGGCAAGACCAACACTTTGTATTCATCCATTGCGCGCCTGAATACGCCCGACACCAACATCATGACGGCCGAGGATCCGGTCGAGTTTCAGCTGGCCGGAGTCAACCAGGTGCAGATGAAGGAACAGATCGGATTGAACTTCGCGGCCGCGCTGCGTGCCTTCCTGCGGCAGGATCCGAACATCATCCTGGTGGGCGAAATCCGCGACTTTGAAACTGCTGAAATCGCCATCAAGGCTGCTCTTACCGGCCACCTGGTGCTGTCAACGCTGCACACCAACGGCGCACCCGAAACGATTACACGCCTGATGAATATGGGTATTGAGCCCTTTCTGGTTGCTACCTCGGTCCATCTGATTTGCGCCCAGCGGTTGGTGCGCCGCATCTGCCGTGACTGCGCCGAAGTCATCGACATGCCGGTGCAGGCGCTGATCGAAGAGGGCTATACGCCGGAAGAGGCCAAGACGGTGAAGATCCAGAAGGGCAAAGGCTGCGGTACCTGCAACAACACCGGATACAAGGGCCGGACCGGTTTGTACGAAGTGATGGAAGTAGACGACGAGATCAAGGAACTGGTCCTGGTGGGCGCCTCGGCGCTGGAATTGAAGAAAAAGGCAATTGAGCGCGGCATGATCACGCTGCGGCGCAGCGGACTGATCAAGGTGGCCGCCGGCTGGACCACGCTGGAAGAAGTGGCACGCGAGACCATTCACTAGAGTTCAGGAAGGAAAGGGGAAACTATGGCGCTTTCGTTAAGTGATCTGTTGAAGAGGATGCTGGAGATGGGGGGAAGCGACCTCCACATCACCACCAATTCACCGCCGCAGATTCGGGTGCACGGACACCTGGTGCCGCTCGACCTGCCGCAGATGACGCCGGCGGAGACCAAGCAGCTGGCTTACAGCGTCATGACCGACTCGCAGAAGCACCGCTTCGAGGAAAACCTCGAACTGGACTTCTCTTTCGGTTTGAAGGGCCTGGCCCGCTTCCGCGCCAACACCTTCAACCAGCGCGGCGCCACTTCGGCGGTCTTCCGTCTGATTCCGTTCGAGATCAAGTCCTTCAACCAGCTGGGTCTGCCTGCCATTGTCAGCAAGCTTTGCGACAAGCCTCGCGGACTGGTGCTGGTGACAGGTCCGACCGGCTCGGGCAAATCGACCACTCTGGCGGCCATGATCGACAAGATCAACACCGAGCGGCACGACCACATCCTCACCATCGAGGACCCGATCGAATTCGTGCACATGAACAAGAATTGCGTGGTCAACCAGCGCGAGCTGCATGCTGACACCAAGAGCTTTGCCGACGCCTTGCGCGCCGCCCTCCGTGAAGACCCGGACGTGGTGCTGATCGGCGAAATGCGCGATCTGGAAACCATCGAATCGGCGTTGCGTATCGCAGAAACCGGCCACTTGACGTTCGGCACCCTGCACACCAACTCGGCGTCTTCGACCATCAACCGAATCATCGACGTGTTTCCGGCCCACCAGCAGCCCCAGATCCGGGCGCAGCTGTCGCTGGTGCTGGAAGGCATCATGTGCCAAAGCCTGCTGCCGAAGTCGGACGGCAAGGGCCGGGCCATGTGCATGGAGATCATGGTTCCGAATGCAGCCATCCGCAACCTGATCCGTGAAGACAAGATCCACCAGATCTACTCTTCCATGCAGTCCGGTCAGGACAAGTTCGGAATGCAGACCTTCAACCAGGCGCTGGCGACGGCGTATTTCCAGAAACAGATCACGCTGGAAGTGGCGATGGCCCGGTCCAGCAACACGGACGAGTTGCAGGAAATGATCAACCGGGGCGCGGGTCTGAATCGTAACCAGCCTGCGCCATGGCGAAGGGTGCCGCACCCGGCAAGCGTTAAGCGGCACAGGCAGGGATGAAGATTGGCCGTCGCTACCGCCGGTGGCGGTAGAGCCGGAGCGCGGAGTAAAGAGTGGTTCGGGACGCCGGAACAGCAGGCGCGGGAAGAGCGAATTGCAGCGAGGAGAGGTTTACCATGCCAGTTTTCACATTTTCGGGAAAGAATGAGTCCGGTCAGAAGGTCAGCGGCGAGCGGACTGCGGCCAACAAACAGGCGCTGACCAGCCAGTTGCGGCGCGAGCGCATCACGCCGGGACCCATCCGGGAAAAAGGCAAAGAATTTGTCATGCCGAGTCTCGGCATGAACAAGGTCAAGACCAAGGATATCGCCATTTTCTTCCGGCAGTTCTCGGTCATGATCGATGCCGGCCTGCCGCTGGTGCAGTGTCTGGAAATTCTGGCGGCCAACCAGGAAAACCCGGCCTTCCAGAAGACCCTGACCGGCGTGCGTACCACGGTGGAAGGCGGCGCTACCCTGGCCAACGCCATGAAGCGGCATCCCAAGATCTTCGACGATCTGACCACCAACATGATCGAAGCCGGCGAAACCGGCGGTATTCTCGACATCATCCTGCAGCGCCTGGCCATTTACATCGAAAAAGCGGTCAAGTTGCGGGCGGCGGTCAAGTCGGCCCTGATCTACCCGGTCTCGGTGGTCAGCCTGGCGTTCCTGATCGTGGGCGCGCTGCTGAAGTGGGTGGTCCCGATTTTCGCCAACCTGTTCATCGGCCTGGGTGTCGCCCTGCCGTCTGCCCACCCGGATCGTGATGGGTCTGAGCGCCTTTGTCGGCCAGTTCTGGTGGTTCTTTATCGTCGGGGTGGTCGGCCTGGTGGTCGGCCTGAAACAGATTCGCAAGAATCCCAAGGGCCGCTACTACTTCGACTACTGCCCTGCTCAAGCTGCCTATTCTGGGCACGCTGCTGCGCAAAATCGCGGTGGCCCGCTTTACCCGGACCCTGGGTACCCTGATCACCTCGGGCGTGCCCATCCTGGAAGGTCTGAGCATTACTGCCCGGACTTCAGGCAATGCGGTGCTGGAAGAGGCGTTGATGAAGGTGCGCAAAGCCATCGAAGAAGGCCGCACCATCGTCGATCCGCTGCGGGAGTCGGGCGTATTTCCCAACATGGTGACGCAGATGATCGGCGTCGGCGAGGCCACCGGCGCCATGGATGCCATGCTGCAAAAGATCGCCGACTTCTACGAGGACGAAGTCGATTCCGCCACCAAGGACATGCTGGCCATGCTGGAACCAGTCATCATCGGCCTGCTGGGCATCATGATCGGCGGCATAGTCATTTCGCTCTATATGCCGTTGTTCTCAATGATCGCCAAACTGGCGGGATAGCGTAAGGCAGCGCAGTCGTCGGTCATCAGTCGTCAGATCTTTCTGATAAGTGACGACTAGTACTCAGGGACTGGCGGGCTAAGCACAGGGCAGTATCAGTGTCAGTTGTCAGTTATCGTATCAGTTGTCAGTTAGCCGTCGTCAGCTCTTTCTGACGACTGAAGACTGACGACGCAGGGATCGGATCTCGCATGCAATCCATTTTCGATGAGCGGCTCTGGCTGGCCTGGCTGGTCAAGGTTCGCATCATTGTTCTGACGCTGCTGTTGGGAATCGAGCTGGCGATTGCCCGGCTAACCCGAATACCTTCCCCCTGCGCCTGTTCATCGGCATCATAGTGCTGTGGTACGCGGTTTCAATCTTCTACCTGCTCCTGCTTTCTCTTTGGCAAGAGCGACGCATCCAGTCCCTGCTGCAAGTCATCACCGACCTGATCATGGTCACACTGGTGGTCTATGCCACCGGCGGCGTGGACAGTTCCCTGAACTTCTTTTATCCCCTGGTCATCACGGTGGCCTGTATCCTGTTGCCCCGGATCTGGGCCTACCTGACTGGGGCGCTGGCGTTCATCCTGTATGTGACGGTCCTGGAGCTGACGTATTTCGCGGTCATTCCTTCGTATTCGACCACGCATCCGGGACTGGGAGCGCTGCAGGCCATCATTTTTGTCAATCTGTTCGGCTACCTGGCGGTGGCCTATCTGGCGGGCCTGCTGGCGGCGAAGCTGCGGCAGGTGGATGTAAAGCTGAAGTACACCAGCGGAGCGCTGGAAGACCTCCAGGCCCTGCATGAAAATATCATTCAATCAATCAGCGGCGGATTGATCACAACCGGTCTTGATGGACACATCACGCTGGCCAATGCCGCCGCGCAAAAGTTGTTTGAGCGCTCGGAAAAAGAATTTCTGGGCCAGGCGGTGGGCCAGCTCTTTCTTGATCCGTTGCCCAGCCGCGGATTCGGAACGCGCCCATGGGGAA
>CAVWVN010000010.1:0-125773 GCA_963758435.1 Terriglobia bacterium
CCTGTGTGCGGCCGCTTGTCCTTCCAACTGTATCTACATTGAGGCGGCGGAGAACACGGCCGAGGCGCGGGTGAGCGGAGCGGAGCGCTACGCCAGGGTTTATAACATTGACTACAATCGATGTATATTCTGCGGCTACTGCGTGGAAGCCTGTCCCACCGACGCCATTACCCACGGACACGGGTTCGAGATCGCAAGTTTCAATGCCAGCAACCTGGTGTACCGCAAAGAGCAGATGCTGGCCCCCATGCCGGCGCATATGGGAGCGGGCGCGGTGTTCAATCGAGACGAGGTCGCAGCCGGCGCGCCTTCGCTACCTGTACAGGGGAGCTAAAGTTCAATAGATTCTGTCAGAGGATGATGCGCCGGTCCCAAGCGGGCCGGCGTTTGTGTTAATGCAGGAAACGTCGTGGTCGTTGGCCCTTGGCCGTTGGCCAAAATCGACCTGGCTAGCGAATGAGGGTCAAGGGATTTTGACCCTGACCAACGACCAACCACCAAGGGCCAACGACTGATTTCTAATGTCTGACTTCCTCCAAACCGTGCGCGACCGCGTCGTCATTTACGACGGCGCCATGGGGACTAACATTCAGTTCCGCAACCCCAGTGTGGATGATTTCTGGGGCAAGGAAGGCTGCAACGAACTGCTGGTCCTCAGCCGGCCGGACATCATCAAGGACATTCATGCCGACTTCTTCAAGGTCGGCTGCGATGTGGTGGAGACCAACACTTTTGGCGGCGCGCGAGTGGTGCTGGCGGAGTATGACCTGCAGGACAAGGTGGCGGAGATCAACATCGCGGCCGCAAAACTTGCGAAGGAGGTCGCACAACAATTTTCTACCAAAGACAGGCCACGCTTTGTCGCGGGATCAATCGGGCCGACCACCAAGCTGCCTTCGCTGGGCCACATCACGTTCGACAACATGGTGGTGGGTTACTGCGAACAGGCTGCCGCGCTCATCGAAGGCGGCGTGGACGTGCTGCTGGCTGAAACCTGTCAGGACCTGCTGCAGGCCAAAGCCGTGCTGGTGGGCATCTTCGACGCCATGCAGAAAACCGGCAAGCGCCTGCCGGTCACGGTGCAGGTCACGCTCGAAGCTACCGGAACCATGCTGCTGGGTACGGAGATCGGTGCCGCTCTCACTGCTCTCGAGCCCTTTGACGTGGACGTTATCGGCTTGAACTGCGCCACCGGCCCCAAGGAGATGAACGATGCGGTGCGCTTTCTTGGGCTCAATTCGAGCAAGCTGATTTCTATCCTGCCCAACGCGGGCCTGCCGCAGAACGAAGGCGGGCGCGCGGTGTACAAGCTCAGCCCCGCCGAGCTGGCGCAATATCACAAACGCTTCGTCACCGAATACGGTGTGAGCATCGTAGGCGGATGCTGCGGTACCACGCCCGAACACCTGAAGGCGGTGGTCGATGCTGTAGCTAACGCCCAGCCGGCGCAGCGCGCCGTAAAACCAACGGCCGCTGCCTCCAGCGCCTACACGTCCGTCCCACTCGATCTTGATCCCAAGCCGCTGGTGGTTGCCGAAGAGATGAATACCACCACGCGGGTGGAAAACTTCCGCAACCTGGTGCGCGGCAAAAAGTATGACGACATTCTGGCCATGGCCAAGAAGCTGGTGAACGAAGGCTCGCACATGCTCGACTTGTGCTGCGCCATCGTCGGCGAAGACGAGAAGGGCTACATCTCTTCCATCCTGGAAAAGGTTGCCACCCGAGTGCCCGCCCCGATCCTCGTCGATTCGACTGAAGCCGACGTGGTCGAAGAAGCCCTGAAGCGCATCCCGGGCAAGGCCATCATCAATTCGATCAACCTGGAGGATGGCGAGAAGCGCACTTCAAAAGTTCTGCCCATGGCCCGGCGTTACGGTGCGGCCGTGATTGCCCTGACCATCGATGAAGACGGCATGGCGCTTACCGCTGATAAGAAGGTCGCCATCGCCAAACGCATCTACAAACTGGCGACGGAAAAATACGGCCTGCGCGGCATCGATCTGATCTTCGATGCCCTGACCCTGCCCATCACGACCGGCCAGGAAGATTACCGCTCGGCGGGAATCGAAACTCTGGAGGCGGTGAAGCGCATCAAGCACGAACTGCCCGATGTGAAGACCATTCTCGGCGTCAGCAACATTTCTTTCGGGCTCGATGCCTATCCGCGGCGCGTGCTGAACTCGGTGTTCATGCATGAAGCGGTCAACAATGGCCTGGACATGGCTATTGTCAACTACTCCAAAATCTATCCGTTATACAAGATTCCTCAGGAAGAGGTTGATCTCGCGCTCAAGCTGATTTACCGCGATGCCGCCTCCGACGGCGACCCGCTACAGAAATACATGAACCACTTTGCCGGCAAAAAGGGCAAAGGGCAAACCGAAACCACGGCGCACGTGGAGACGTTATCGGTCGAAGACAAGCTGAAGTTTGCCATCATCAACGGCGAAAAATCTGTCGGCGTAGGCGCGCACAAAAAGACCCTGGAAGAAATACTGGAAGAAGCGCTGGCCCAATATTCTCCACTTGACCTCATCAACAACGTCCTGCTCGATGGCATGCGCACGGTGGGTGATCTGTTTGGCGCGCGCAAAATGCAACTGCCGTCGGTGCTCGACTCCGCCGGGGTCATGAAGCAGGCGGTCGCCTATCTCGAGCCCAAAATGGAGAAGAAGGCGGGCTCACAAAAGGCCACGATCGTGTTGGCCACGGTGAAGGGGGACGTGCACGACATTGGCAAGAACCTGGTGGACATCATTCTCTCGAACAATGGCTACAAGGTCGTGAATCTTGGGATCAAGCAAAGCGGCGATGTCATCATCAAGTCCGCCATGGAGCATAAGGCCGACGCCATCGGACTGAGCGGCCTGCTGGTGAAATCGACCCTCGAGATGAAGTACGTGATCCAGGACCTGGAGCGCCAGAAGCTGGAATTCCCGGTGATCTGCGGCGGCGCCGCGCTGACGCGCAAATACGTGGAAGACGATCTGCGACGCGAATACTCGAATGCGGTGTTCTATGCCGATGACGCCTTTGCCGGCCTGCACATCATGGAAGACCTGGCGACGGCGAACGGCAAGAAGCAGGCCCGCCTGCAGGAAGGGCGCATGGTCAAGGAGTACGCCAAGGCCGCCGCCGTCGATGAAGAAACCGGACCCGTGTTCGCGGAGAGAAGTCCGGTGGTGAAAGATGCCCCGAATATCCCCGTCCCGCCGTTCTGGGGGATAAAGGCGCGCAAGGATTTCGACCTGCGGGAACTGTTTCCCTATATCAACGAAACCGCGCTGTTCAAGAACCAGTGGCAGCTGAAAACGGCGTCGCAGGAAGACTATCTCCGCCTGGTGGAAGAGAAATTCCGTCCCATCAAAAAGAAGTTGGAAGAAGAAGTCATTGCCAGCGGAATCCTTGAACCAAAAGCCGTTTACGGATATTTTCCCGCGCAGAGCGAGGGCAATGACACCATTGTGTACGACCCGGCTTCGTGTGGCGCGGGCGCCCCCGCCCGTGAAACTGCCGACGCTCCCGCCGCACCCAAGGAGCTTCTGCGCTTCACCTTCCCGCGTCAGCGCGAGGGCCGCAAGCTCTCCATCTCTGACTTCTTCGCTCCCAAGTCATCGGGAAAAATGGACGTCATCGGATTGTCCCTGGTCACCATGGGCGCCCACGCATCGGTAGAGACGCAGAAGCTATTCGAAGCCGGAGAGTACACCAAGTATCTCTACCTGCACGGCCTCAGCGTGGAAACCGCCGAAGCCCTGGCCGAATACCTGCACAAAAAGATGCGCGAAGAGCTGGGCATCGCCGGTGAAGACTCGCCCCACATCCGCGACTTGTTCCACCAGAAGTATCGCGGCTCGCGCTATTCCTTTGGCTATCCCGCATGTCCGAATCTGGAAGACCAGACCAAGCTGTTCGCCCTGCTCCATCCCGAGGAAAATATCGGAGTGCGCCTGACTACCGGATTTCTTCTGGATCCCGAGCAGTCCACTTCAGCCATCGTGGTGCATCACCCGGGAGCGAAGTATTTCGTGGTGTAAGCGCATTTCCCCGCCGAGCAGGAAAATACTCTCAGCGTACCCAGGGATCAAAGAAAGCGATGCGGGTAACTTCGAGATGTTTGGTGTCTCGCGTAACCAGCGTAAGGTCGTAGTGCAGGGCGGTGGCAGCGAGAAGCCCGTCAATAACCGGCAGCGGAGATCTCCGCGCAGCCGTACTACCCGCGAGTCGTCCCCAGCGGTCCGCGACCGCCTGATCGATCGGGAGGATGCGGTTCGAGAACCGAAGCGCCAGGTCCGGTCCAGCCAGGCTTCGAGCGCGGTGCGACGCTTGGCGTCGGGCAGGGAAGTGATTCTTTTGCGAATTTCTCCGAGCGTACGCACGCTCAGGTAGAGCAGGCTTTCGTCCGTGGCCTCGATCCATTGCGTGACCCCTGGGTCCGGCCTGGCCCGCAAGGCGGTGGACTTCGCGATTCAGATCGCGAATGGCCTTCGAAAGTGATCTTCATCTCCTGATTCCGCAGGGGACATGGACGGCGTGATCCGGCGACAGCAACTGCGATGCCGACATCGTGCAGATGGACGGACTTCTGTAATAGCCGCGGTCTTGCCGGGGACTTAAGCGCGAAAATACAGCACCATCAACTCTTCATCCACGTACTCATCGCCGATCTTCAAAGCGCGCCTTTCGCAACTGCAGATCTCAAAGCCCAGAGACTCATAGAGGGCCTTGGCTGCCGCATTCTGACGGCTGACCGCGAGCGCAACCTGTTCCATGCCGGGCAAAAGCTGCACCAGTCCGATCAGCTCCGCCAGCAAGGCCCGGCCTACGCCCATCCCGCGGCTCTCTTCCGAGACGTACACCCCCCAGATGCCGCCGCGGTGGCGGATCTTCTCCCCGCGCTGGCGAAAGAATCCAGCCATCCCGACGAGTTGCCGATCAATGAAGGCGCCAAGAACAAAGTTGTCGTCGGCGGAGACCAAACGATTCTTGATCGTGTCCAAGGTCGTGGCCTGATGCTCGGTCACCGATTCCGTGAAGGCGTGCGGCTCCCGCTCCAGCGCTTCGTGGCGAAGCTGCCGGTAAGACTCGGCATCGAGGTTTGTGAGGCGGCGAATTTCCATAGTCAGTTGTCAGTTACGATCAGTTCTCGGTTCTCAGACCGGCATGATTATAGCGGCCGTGGGCTGACAAACCGCCTCGCCCCATCCGCATCCCAAAACGCCATGATCCGCAAATTAAAGTCCCGACAGACCGTTTGTATTCGAGGAAGAAGAACGCGAAGACCTTCACGGCGAGGCCATGGTCCAGGCCTGCAGAGAAACAGGAGGAGGGAAGCAAGAGTGACCCCTCGCATGGCGATGAGCCTCGCCAGCTTTAGACGAAAGAAGAAGGGGGCGGCTGCAGGCAGGAGAGCTCAAAAAATCTGGCGGAGAGGGAGGGATTTGAACCCCCGATACCCGTTAAGGTATGTCCGCTTTCGAGGCGGCCCGTAATCCGTCGATAAACCATTCTACGTCAATGGCTTAGAGTTTTGAAGGGTGCAGTAAGGGTGCAAATAAGAAACTCGCAGCCATTTTTCGTCAGGGATTTTCTCGAAAGCAACTGCCGACTTCGCCCGCGGGGCGCCGCTTTCGGCTGTGTGACAGCTCTTGGTCGCGCGTTTGCGCGAAATCGAAAGCTGAACAACAATTCCAGCGCAGAGAGCAGGTTTCATGGCACGCGGACGTGCGCGTTATCAACGAGGCCGGGTCGTCGCTACCAAGGGCGGCGGCTGGGAGATCCACTACAACGTCTACTTGACCGATCCCACAACCGGCAAACCAAAGCGACATCACCGCAGTCGGGTCGTGGGCTATAAGCCGAAGATGCACCGGGCCGACGCAGAGAAGATCTTGGCCGCTGAACTGGCTGCCATCAACGGCGGTCCAGTCACCCGAGCGGCAGACGGGACAATCACATTTGGCAATTGGATGCGGAATTTCTACATCCCCATGCGCGGTGCCAACTGGCGCGACGCGACGCGACGCACCAACCTCGACTACCTCACCAGCCATGTCTATCCAATCCTCGAACACGTCGCGCTCAAAGACGTCACCAAGTTTCAGGTGCAGATGCTACTCAACCGGCTGGCCGCGGAAGAATACTCGTACACGGTTGTTTATCATGTGCGCGACCTGATCAAAGCGGCCTTGGCCGAGGCCTTGGACCAAGAGGTCCTAGAGCGAAACGTCGCGCGCAAGACTGTCATTCCCGAGATAGAGGAGTCCGACAAGCCGGTTCTCCCCGTCGAAATGTACGCCAAGCTTCTGGCCGGTCTTGACGGTATCCGTGACCGCGCCATCTTTCTGATTGCATGTTTTTGCGCCTTGCGACCGAGCGAGCTCTTCGGCCTGACCTGGGGATGCTACACCGGCAATGTATTCACCATCGTGAATACCGCGTGGCGGGGTCGGCTGCAGCGCAAGAAAATCAAACGCAAGAACCGCTACGGGCGCACCAATTACAGGCTGGTCGCAATCCCCCAAGCCGTGCGCAAGGTGATCGACTTGTGGAGGGCGAGGTGCCCGAACCCGGACGCCAATGCCCTCATGTTCCCTGGGATGCAAGCGCGTGCGCGAAAGCCACTGGCGACGCCGATCCATTCGGACAATTGGCTGCGCTTGCGCCTGTACCCGGTCGCGAAGACACTCGGAATGGGATTTCACCCTACTTTTCAGGTCCTCCGGAGGAGCTTCTCCACGCATGGCAAGACAGAAGCACACCCAACTGAGATGCAGGCCCAACTCGGACACAGCGACATTCGCACCACCCTGAACATCTATACGCAGATTACGGACCCGGAAGTAGCCAGAATGGTGAACCAGGTCACCAACCGCATACTTGGCTTGGGTGAGGAGGTTGAGCCGGGCTCGGTTCAGTGAGATGGCCGGGAAATTCGAAGCCCAGAGCTCCCCTGATAAAATAAGAATGAAACTGGTGGGTGCGGAGAGATGGCCGAGTGGCTGAAGGCGCGCGCCTCGAAAGCGTGTATACCTTTACGGGTATCGGGGGTTCGAATCCCTCTCTCTCCGCCAGACTTTAAGCCAGGGCTGACGCCGTCGTGCAAGCAGGGAAGTGCGCTTCCATCAGGTGTCCCTGCCATCGTCGGCAGCCGAAACCGGTTCGGTTAGAACGCTGCCCTGTCACCGACTTCCCGACATCGATCGGGTATTCGTTGTTTCCTCGCAGAGCACACCTTTAGCCCGCCAATTCTCTCTTACATTCGTCACGGGCCGCTTCACTCAAAATTAGAACGCCTGCCTATCACGCAGGAGGCCGCGGGTTCGAGTCCAGTCGCTCCCGCCGAGTCTCGTGGGCCGCCGCAACCATGAGGCGAATGACCTAGAATATCGAACGGGAGGAGAATGCGTGCTTCGTCGGCGTCCCGTGCGCGTGCTGGTCGCATTAAGTGGCGTTGTTCTCGTCACATATGTCGGCTATCGCGTAGTTCCCGTGAACGCCACAACCGTCGGGTTCGCCTACTTGCTCCTGATCCTGATTGTCGCCAGCACCTCCGGATTTCTTGAGGCGGCCCTGTCCTCGTTACCTGCCACGCTCCTGTTCAACTTCTTCTTCCTGCCCGGAGTCCGGATCGGGCTTATAATTTCACAACGCTATATCGTCCTCCTTCGCCCGAACTACATCGGCGTGGACACGAGCAGCTGAGGTAAATGGAATTGCCGATCTGGTCGATACACGAAGTTAGGTGCCAGCACTATTTTGCTGCTATTGCTATGTACTTTGCTCTCGCCGCATCAGCTGTCTGCGGTGAGCCATTGCGTCCGATCAAAGCAAATTCGAACCACAGTCCATCTGGGGTTCTGCGCGACGGTGTTCTCAGGATTGCGCTTGAAATTGCACGCGGAGAATGGCATCCGGAAGCTGACGACGGTATGGCACTCGCCGTATACGCATTTGGTGAAGTTGGACACCCGCTGCAAAATCCGGGCCCACTCATCCGCGTGCCGCAAGGTACAGAGATCCGTGCTTCCTTGCGGAACACGCTTGCCGTACCCATCACCGTGCATGGCTTACGCAGTTCAAGCGGTGATGTGGGCTTGCGTATCTCGCCTGGAGCGGTAGAGCAGGTCGCCTTCAAAGCGACAACACCGGGTCTCTATTTCTATTGGGGTGCATCCGAAGTTGACGACCTTAAGCTCCGTAACGGCATTGACTCAGAGTTGACCGGTGCTTTTGTGGTCGACCCACCGAATACAAGCCCTCGTGACGAAATTTTCCTGATGGAGATGATGTCGGAGCGCCCCGGTCCAAGTGCAAGGCAAACGCTGGCCACCGTTAATGGCAAGTCCTGGCCCTACACCCAACGATTTTCATACGCCGTGGGCGACTTGGTGCGCTGGCGATGGATCAACGCTACCAACGAGCCGCATGCGCTGCACCTGCATGGCTTCTACTACAACATTGACGCCTTCAATCGCGGCGGACGAGTGGAGAATTACCCGGCAGATTCACGCCCCACAGTTGTAACCCAGCGCATCGCTCAGGGAGAGACGTTCGACATGAGCTGGACACCTGCTCGGTCCGGGAACTGGCTTTTCCACTGCCATATGTTTCAACACATGATTCGTCCAATCGTGCCGAAAGTACCCGGCCTCGTGATGACGGCGGGCGTCACGCACGCAGACGAACATATGACGGAGCACGAAGTCCCCGGAATGGGACAGATGGTGTTGGGCATAACTGTGCCGGGAAATTCAAATGCGGGAACTAGTCCCGCTTGGCATGCCGATCGCAAGATTCAACTAGAGATCGAGGAACGGAGTGGCGCGCCACGTTACTTGCTTCGCCTGCACGATGATGCAGAATCCAGAAATGTCTCCACAGAGTCTGAGATGGCCAGATCCGGGTTGATTGGTCCTCCAATTGTGCTCACGCGCAGCCAACCCGTGGAAATTGAGGTAGTAAACAAACTGAAAGATCCAACTGCGATTCATTGGCATGGAATCGAGCTCGAGAGCTATTACGACGGAGTGCCCGGATGGACGGGTTCGGGCAGTCAGATCACGCCTCCGATTGGGCCAGGAACATCGTTTGTTGCTCGAATGGCGCCTCCTCGTGCTGGCACCTTCATCTATCACACGCACTGGCACGATCCGTCGCAGCTCACCAATGGCCTCTACGGGCCTTTGATCGTGTTGCCGCCAGGAGAAAAGTTTGACCCCTCATTAGACCTCACGTTTCTGTTCAGCATCGGCGACTTTGGCGCATTGCAAGAAATGGCACTGATCAATGGAACGCCACAAAGCAAAACACTCCAATTGCAGACAGGTAAGAATTACCGCTTTCGATTCATCAACATCTCGACGAACAATCAGGGAATGCAAGTGTCACTTCACGGCACAAATGGTCCCGTAGAGTGGCTGAATATTGCGAAGGATGGCGCTGACCTACCGGCGCAAGCTGTGTATACAACCAAAGCGCAATTGACGATTACGGTAGGCGAAACTTACGACGTTCGGTTCTCAACGTCTACGCAGCAGGATTTGTTGCTCGACTTGCTTCTACCCGCCCAGAAAATCCACACGACACAAACGCTTTCTTTCGCGGCGTCCCCGTCTAATCCGAAGTAGGTCGTTGCTTTGCGGCGGCAACGCTCTGAAGCTCCGTAAGCTGGCCTAGTACACGTCTAAGTCTTTTCCAATTACGAATTTTCCCGAATATTGCGAGCCGATCTCTTTCTGAAGCATTTCCGGTGAAGCGTAGAGAGCATCCGCACCACCTTTGGGCGGAAGAAGCCGGGGAGGCGCAATCCCCGGCGGAAAGCTAACGGTGTGGTAGATAACGAGCAGCTTCGGCTTGGCCTTGTTCGCCAACTCCGCGAGCTGTCCGGTCGTCGTATGGTATTTCGCTACGAACGACTGGATGCTTTCGGGCATCTTGGCCAGCAACTCCACAGGTTGCGCTTCGTGGATCAGTACGTCACAGCCGCTGCAGGCGTTGATCGTTGCCTCAACCGGATTTGTGTCGCCTGAGATCACAATACTGCGATCCGGCGTATCGAAACGATAGCCATAACTCTCCATCGCATGTTTCGTCGCAAATGCCGTGACGGTGACCTTTTCGTCCTTGTAGATGACTCCCGGTTTTACTTCGTGGGCGTTCACTTTGGCCCCATCAGGAAAGCGGCGCTGGTTTCCGTCAGGATTCGTACGCGTCTCGATGTCGACGCGATACGCCTCCAAAATGTGCTCGGTCATCGATCGCATTCCGGGCGGACCGTATACTTCCAGCGGGACCGTCCGTCCCGATGTCCATCCAGTCAGGATTAGGTCAGAATAGCCAGCCGTGTGATCGGAATGGAGGTGGGTCACAAAGGCCACCTTCAGATTGCCGGGTTCGACTGCCGGAATCTTTCTGTTGAGAGCAGCGGACTCTGCTCTGCGCACAACGCCTGGTCCAAAATCAATAAGGTAAGCGTGATCGTCAACAACGATAGCGGTTGCCGGGCCGGAACGATCGGGATCGGGAACTGGCGTGCCGGTCCCGAGGAGCACTACTCTGGTTCGGGCTGCATGCTGGCTGGGCGACTCGCTGGTCGCCTGTTGGGCTGCAGCGGTTACCGTCATCAATATCGAAAGAAAAAATACAAACACAATGCGCCA
Source organism: Terriglobia bacterium (assembly GCA_963758435.1). Lineage (GTDB taxonomy): Bacteria > Acidobacteriota > Terriglobia > Terriglobales > Acidobacteriaceae > JAIQFF01. Next base: position 10,665 of record CAVWVN010000010.1, read on the forward strand.
GCATTCCATGAGGCCCCCCAACAGAACTTGGATGTAAAGTGCACACTATAACTCGTGATCATACCGCATGCGCAAGTGAGGGCGGTTCGGGAGCAATCATTGTGATTGTGACGAAGGCGAAAACAGCCGCGTGAATTGCTTTCCGGCGGCAATGCTACTTGAGATGCGACGACTCCCCTCTCGCGATAACTTCCTGTTTGCCGACAATTCGGGAGCTATCGCAGGAGTGCCTCGATCGAGCCGAAAAGCTGAGCGCGTCACAGGGCCAGATAATCGCATTCCATTTAGGAAGCTAATCCATTGACGCGCATATCCCCCGCTCCTAACATGGCAGGGCAAGGGTTCGCGCCAGCCCAATGATCGGTCAAGTCATCTCGCACTATCGTGTCATCGAGAAGCTCGGTGGCGGCGGTATGGGTGTGGTCTATAAGGCTGAGGACACCGAACTTGGCCGCTTCATCGCCCTGAAGTTCCTGACCGATGAGTCAGCCCGAGATCCGCAGGCGTTGGAACGTTTTCGTCGTGAAGCGCGTGCTGCCTCTGCTCTCAATCATCCCAACATTTGCACCATCTATGAGATCGGCAAACACGGGGACCAATCCTTCATTGCCATGGAGTTTCTGGAAGGGGTGACGCTCAGACACAGGATCGCCGGGAAGCCATTAGACGTCGACACCTTGCTATCGGTCGGGATCGAGGTTGCTGACGCACTTGCTGCGGCTCATGCGAAGGGCATCGTCCACCGCGACATAAAGCCTGCAAACATCTTTGTGATTGCTGACGGGCATGCCAAGGTGCTCGACTTCGGTTTGGCTAAGGTCGGATTAGCGGCGACGCGGATGAACGCTGCACCTGCCGCGCTCACAATGAGCGAGGAACTGCTGACCAGCCCCGGTTCGGCGATGGGAACGGCGGCGTACATGTCGCCTGAGCAAGCCCTGGGTAAGGAATTGGATTCTAGGACCGACTTGTTTTCCTTTGGCTCAGTCTTGTATGAGATGGCGACGGGAATGCTTGCCTTTCGAGGCGACACGTCAGCTGCTGTTTTCGATGCCATCCTGCACAAGGAACCAACCGCCCCGGTACGCCTCAATCCCAATTTGCCCCCGGGGCTTGAGCGCATTATCGACAAGTGCTTGGAGAAAGATCGGGAGCTACGTTACCAGCACGCTGCCGACATCCGCACTGACTTGAAGCGGCTAAAGCGGGATACGGATTCCAGCCACTCGCACGGATTGAGCGATGTCATTTCAATGGGTTCCGCAGGACCAGTCATACTTGCCGAAGCGAGACGCCATAAGGGAATTCTGGCAATGACGCTGGTTGGATTGGCAGTGCTGATCGCTGGGTTAGGGATTTACTTCTCTAGACTGAGCGGACGCGGCAACGAGTGGAACGCGCAGGGTATGACGATCAGGCGAGTCACACACAGCGGGAACGCGGTTAACGTCGCCATTTCCCCTGACGGCCGCTATGTGGTCTACGCTCTACAAGAAGGGGAAAAGCAGGGCCTGAATGTTCGTCAAGTAGCTACCGGAAGCGACGTGCAGATTCTACCGCCGGATGAAGTTTTCATTTATGGTCTGACTTTTACGCCAGACGCCAACTACATTGATTTTGTCCGATCCGAGAAAAACAATCAAGCTAGCACTTTTCTTTATCGAATGCCCACGCTGGGAGGAACACCGCGTCTCGTGATGCAGGGAGGAATCGACTTTTCAAACAGCTATTCTCCGGACGGCGCTCAGTTCGCTTTCTTACGGGTAGGCGGTGAAGGAATTGAACTATTAATTGCAAAGGCTGATGGAAGTAACCAACGGGTGCTCGCTACGCGTCCTTACCTTGACGGGTTTACTTGGGGTACAGCGTGGTCCCCCGACGGCAAAACGATTGTCTTCTCAACTGTGGAATCGAAGAAAAGCGTTCGTTCGGTGCTCTGGGCAGTCTCGGTCGCCGATGGATCGGTGCGTGAAATCTACTCTACGCCCAACTCTATCGGTCGTCCGCACTGGCTGCCGGATGGAAGTGGCCTTCTGGCGTCGATTGGCAACATTGATCCGCCCTTTGGCGGGCAACTCTGGTTCATTTCTTTTCCAAAGGGACAAGCAAGGCGTCTTACGAATGATTTGATGGATTACCAACCCTGGTCCCTGGATCTCACTCAGGACGGCAGGACTCTAGTCGACACCGTGCGGACGCGAGTCTCGGATCTGTGGATAGCGCCGGCCGATGATACCACCAAGGCCAAGCAGGTTACACGAAATGACCATGCTGTTGGACGATTCTCCTGGACGCCTGACGGTCGGATCGTCTTCGCAAGCGGCGAGGGCAATCTGTCTGTTCTAAATCCCGATGGGAATGCGCGTGCCCTACTCATGCCCAACGACCATGCAATCCTGGACCCATCGATTTGTGGCGATGGACGCTATGTTGTCTACTCCGCCTACCTGGAACAAAAGCTTGGCATCTGGCGGATGGATGCCGATGGTTCCAACCACATCCGCATCGCGGACGAGACAGTCGCGACGTCCCCAAAATGTTCTCCGGATGGCAAGTGGGTGATCTATTTAGGGGGTGGTTCCTTTACTCCGATGCGTGTGGCGATCACGGGCGAAAAGCCTCCAGAACCGATTGCGCAGAGCCCGGCGGTTTGGATTGGCGATGTTCTCGCGTTCTCGCCAGACGGCAAGCGGATCGCATATCTTGCCGTTCCGGAGTCTTCCGTCGTTAACCCTAGTTCGCCCTCTGGATCACAACCAAATAGGCTAATGGTAATTGCCTTCGATGGCGGTACCCTTTTGCATCAGTTTGATTGGCCCGGCGACGCGTCAGCCGGGGAGCCCCGCTGGGCACCAGCCGGTGAGGCAATTGACTATGTACTGATCCGGAACGGCGTCTCCAACATCTGGCGACAGAAGCTGGCTGGCGGAACGCCGAAGCAAATTACAAATTTCGAGTCGGGACAGATCTTCGACTTCGAGTGGACGCGTGACGGCAAGCAACTCGCGTTGACCCGAGGCAGCGAGAGCAGCGACGTCATCCTGATCAGTAATTTTCGGTGATCGCCCTGCGTTCCGATGCGGTGTCTCCAAGATCCGCCGCGCGATATAGGCTAGTCCACTGAACGATCAGTCGGTAACCCGGATGTGGCCGTCCCCTGACATTTTGGCGATTGCTCCCGAGTGACGAGCAACTCTTCCCTAATCTTAAAGGAAGGGTTGCCGACGATCCGGGAGTTACCGCGTGGTGGCTCAATCTGAGATGCTGGATGTGGCCACCTCTAGCTAGCTTGCTGTAGAGTCGGATACAGTCGAGAAGGCCCGGGAAGTCAAAGCCGAAATCGGGGAGAATTAAATAGGAGGCACAAACAATGGTCCAATCGGGTGCGCACAAGAACGAATGCCTGAGGATTCTGTTCTGTCTAATCGCCTGCGCCTTATTGTTGACCGCGTCTCCTCCACCTGCAGCGGCACAGTTCAAGGCTTGGGTCATGGCCAAGCTCCCCGACACGCCTGAGGGTCTGGGAGTCGATTCGCATGGCAACCTCTACGCGACCCTGATGCATATTGGAGAAGTCGTCATGCTCAAGGATGACGGCAGCTACGATCACATCGCGTGGGTGCCGTCGAAGGAAGAAAGCGAAAATGGAGACCTGATCGGACTGGATCTTGACTATGCTGGCAACATTTACGTCGCATACACGGGCCATTCGAAACATGACTTTAGGAAGGACTTGGCAGATCCAATCCATCCCGCTTGCCGGGACGCGACGGTGACCCAATCTGGCGTTTATAAGATCGACGCTAAAACCCGAAAGGTAACGCCCCTCGCGACAAAAGCGGAGGGTTGGCCATTTTGCTATCCCGACGATGTTGCGATCGACTCCGAGCGGCAACGTGTACATGACGGATCTCACGTACTCCGGAATTTGGAAAATCTCTCCCGATGGGAAAAAGGTGGACCTGTGGTCGGCACATCCCCTCCTTAATTGGTTTTCTAAGCCCTATTCGGGATTCCCCCTAGGCGTCAATGATCTCGTGCTCGATAAGCAAGAGAAGAACATCTATGCCGTGACCGACGGCGATCCCTTGGTACTCAGGATCCCGATTAAAGATGATGGAACGGCCGGTGAACCTGTGCCATTGCCTTACGGATTCTCAGCATTCGATGGGATCGAGTTGGACGACAAAGGCAACATCTACGTATCGGAGATTTTGCTCAACCAGATCTGGGTCCTTTCGCCCAACGGTTCGCAGCGCATCCTGATAGCCACTAAGCAGAACGCGCCGCTGGACAACAACACTAGCCTGGTCTTGAAAGGAGATGTTCTTTGTACGGCCAACCTTGGCTTCACACACGCGAAACCCGAGGAAGCAGACCGGACAGTGGTCTGCATGAAGGGTTTCCCCCTGCCGAAATAGTTGGATTATGGAAGAGTAGCCGACCACTCTGGAGTTATGGCGTGCTGGCGGGCAGCGTGCGAATTGAGAGAGCCGCCGAGTTTCTTAATCTGGCGCCATCGGGAGACCACTCGGGGAAGAGTGCCAATATCGGTTGGCGTTAGTGGGCTGCAGTTTTCCGCTTCACGATTGAAACCCGATGCGGCGTAACCAGCTGGCAAACCGCGGATCCGAGCGGAGATTGTCGAGGGTCGGATCAACCTTCATGTTTCGGACTCCCGCTCGGTCGACAAATATCTTCTCCAATGCAGCATATGCGGCATCTTTATCGCCGAGCATCGCATACTGCCCAGCCGCATAGTAGGATTGGCCTGCGGCTTTAAAATCTTTGGCCGATCGCCGAAGATAGCCAGGATAACCCGACTGATCGTAAATATGTTTCAGTTCCTCAGCGTGCGCCTCGTGACCACTCAGTCGTTCCACCTCGATCCATTCTGACATCGCTTGTTTGTAGTTCCCCTTCTGCTCATACGCAAGTCCCAGCGTGATCCTTGCTTGCCAATAGGCTGGACCCATCGCCAGTGTTTTGTTCGCTTGCTCGATGGCATGGTCGTAGTCGCGTGCCCAGTAGTACTCAAAGGCCAGACTCAAATTGCTTTGTTCCGCGAGAGGATCAAGTTCCACAGCTCTTCTGCACTCGGCGAGCCCCTCCTGGGTTCTGCCCATGCTGACCTTGATCCAACAGGAAACCTCATGGGCGTAGGCAGAGTTGACATCAAGTGCCAGAGCCTTCTGAATCTCCTCTTCTGCTTCCGGAAAGTTCCAGAAATAATTGAGATCAAGATTGGCTAAGGCAATGTGGGACTCGGGAATCTGGGCGTCGAGTTCCAGTGCGCGACGGGCGGCAGACCGCGCTCTTTCCATCAACTCAGGCCCGGAGAGATAACCCATGTAGCCCTGAACCGCGTAAACATCAGCCAGCCCAGCATGCGCAGCCGCAAAGTTGGGGTCCGTGGCGACCGCCCGGTCGAAAAAGTCTGTCGCTGCCTTCAAGCTTTCGGGTGTCCAACTTTCGAAGTCGTACCTCCCCCGCAGGTAGAGCCGGTACGCCTCGGCATTAATCGTGCCCACTTGCGCCAGGCTTGCCCGTTCATTTCCGCTTAAGTGTGGCCGCAGTATGGCGGCAAGGTCGCGTGTGATGGCGGTTCGGAGCCGAGAGGCCTCATCCGCACTGCGCGTGTATCGTTCACCCCAGAGTTGTGCTCCAGAGGCAACGTCTACCAACTCGGTTTCAACGCTAAGTTCACTGCCGTGCTCAGCCACACGGCCTGTCAGTACGGCATCGACATGCAGATTACGTCCCGCACCTTGCGGATCGTCTTGAGACTTGTAGTGAGAGACACTGCTGCGGGCCATGACTCGGAGATTCGGAAGCCGGGAAAGGCTGTTCGTGATCTCCTCGGAAAGACCGTCGACAAGGTAGTCCATCTCGGGTTTGTTGCTTGCGTTCTTAAAAGCGAGCACGGCGAGGGACCGAATTCTTGGTTCACGAACGTGGCGGATATAGAGCCAAAGCAGAAAGCCAGCCACGAGCAGCGCTGCGAGAGCGCAGGCGGCGAAAACCCACTTTGGGAGTGGACGAACTACCGGCTGCGGCGCCGGCTCTGCCGTCTGATTCGCTGGCCGCTGATCCCCAATCAAAGTCCCGATGAAGCGATAGCCACGCTTCGGCACGGTTTCAACAAAGCGGGGATTCTCTGCCTGCTCCTGGAGCGCCTCGCGCAGCTTCTTGATCGCGCTATTCAGGCTGTGATCGAAGTCGACAAACGTGTCGGCCGGCCAAAGCCTTCGCTGCAGTTCCTCCCGGGTTACGATCTCCCCCGGGCGCTCTAGCAACATGACCAACACCTGAAAGGGCTGGCCCTGTAACTTGATCCTCAGCCCGCTTTTGCGCAATTCGCCCTCCCGAGGATCGACCTCGAACACTCCGAAGCGAAAAAGACGCGGGGGTTGTGGGGAGAATGGCATCATCCCACCAGGGACTGGAGATGAAGTCTACCACCATCTGCTGTCGAATCGGGTCGCCCACCGCTGGTCATTCTCAGAGTTAAACATCCCGGAATCATTGAGTTGGGTGGTGACAACCCCTTCACCTACAAGTGATTCGGAGAGTATTGCCGCTTCCTGTCGGCCATGAGAATTTCGCTCCGTCAGCGGTTTGGACCGCTTGACGAGGAGGATGGTATGAAAAGGAAACTATGGCAAGTAGTGGGATTTCTGGCAGCACTTCTGGCAGCTGCAACTGCAGTCGGCCAGACCGAGCGGGACGACACAATTGCGGACATCCCATTCGCGTTCACCGTGGCGAACCATACGCTTCCGCCAGGACGCTACATCGTCACACGTCCGAGCGAGAAGTTTCTCCGCATTTTCAACTCCCACAACCAAGGCATGTTCGCGCTGACCAACAAGGTGGAAGGTAAGGCGCCCCAGAGCGGCAAGCTGGTTTTTCACCGCTACGGGGATGCCTACTTTCTTTCTGAGGTGTGGGTCTCCGCCAGCAGGACCGGGCGCAAGGTTGTCCAGTCCCGATCCGAGGAGGACGTGGCCGGAAAACAAACTGCAATGGAGATCGCAGAACTGCAAATTGCCCGATAACCAACTGATGGCGAGGGATCTGCAGTTGTGGAGAAATCCCAAGGAAAAACTGCAGGTTCCTCGTGGGGGCTGTTCCCGGGGCTGTTCCCCCGAATGATGCGCTCCAAGCCTTTTCAATGAGACTTCGAGATGCGGTCCGTTAGTGAACCTAAGGCGTATGGCTCCCGAGCGACGGGCTACTCTTCCCTAATCTTGTAAAGGAAGGTTTGCCGACAAGCCATCCAGCATCGCTGATTCCCTTGGAGTGGCAGTGATGATCCCAACGCTACTTTGGGTACGCCGCTCGAAGAACCCCCTCACTGGATGATCATGTGGCCATTCGATCCATCGACCGGACTTTCGGTCGAGCCGAGGCAGACAGAAGTCTTAGTGCTGTATCTGAAGCGCCCCTTCACAGCTCATCGGAACGATAAATCTTCACTCGTGGGCGCTTCAGATACAGCACTAAGACTTCCCGGTACTGATCCGCTCGGTGCCCATCTAGATTGCTTCCGGATTGCCGACAATCCACGAACTTGGACTCAATCTTTCCTAGCCGTACGTACCGTGGATCATCTCATTGTGCAGAGTGGCGACCTAAGAAGCTCAGAATTGCCGTGGCGTTTTCTGTTGGATTTCGTCCTCAACAAAATGCGTCGCCCTGGAGATTGCAGACAATTCCGGATTCGGCAAGCACTGCGAAAGACGTATTACTACGGCACGATATGCCCCCTTGCCAGGATTGACCAATGTGGTCGCGGCCCCCACAGCAGAGCGCGGGCCGCCAATCTTGTAGTCATCATTTCGCACTTCCCATAGGTTTCGGTTGGTCGGCTGCTCTAAAGCTTGATGCGCTGCCTAAGTGCCCATCTGGTCCGGTCGCTGAAAGTAGGCTCTCGCTTCCGGTCGGAATAGAACATAGGCGGTCAGCACGAACATCAAACCGTGTGCTGCGACCTTTTGCAGCGAATCGAAGAAGCTGATGACGACGTGAAATCCGATCCAGGCTAGCACTAGCCACCGCGCCCAGTTGTTGCCTCGGAGCATAAATGCTCCACCCACAATTGCAGCAACCTCGATGATCTCGATTAGGAGGTCGTCGCGGTGAAAACCATGCCCGCCGAAGTCGGGGTAGAGGTGGTAGGCAAAACCAACAGTGCCTACCGTGACATAGATGCATGCGAGGATGGTTACAGAAACGGGACGCTTATTTGCATTCACACGGATGTCTCCATAGTGCGCCAGATCATTGGAGAATCTTTCCGATGAGCCACATGTGCCCAAACGGATCGAGCACAGCTCCTTGCAGCATGCTTTTGATCGGGTTTGGCCCCGCAGTTGTGTGTGTATGTTCGCGAACGGGGTCTTTCTCAATGGCTCCTGCCTCCAAGGCCCGGCGATGCACCGCAACGGGATCATCCACGAACAGTTCTATTCTGACCGTGGTGAAACCGGCGCCGGCTGGGGACCGTGTACCGTAAGCTGGGGTCTCGGTTGCGAGAAAGAATTGCGCGCCCTGAACCGAGAGCCCTGCGACGACATCCCCTCCACCTCCAAGGCGCCAGAGAGCTGTCGCTCCGAATGCGCGTTTGTAGAATTCAATCGCAGCGTTCCCATCGCTGACAGCCAGCATAGGAGAAATTTGCGGCATTGTGGTCACCTAGTAAAGCTGCGCACATTTGAACAACGTGCCTAGGAAATTAGGGTAAAGAACTGCTGGCCGGCTGTATTGTAGAAAAGCGTCACAGCGCCGCAATGGGCACATGATTATTCCGCTGCGGAGAGTGGGGTCTGTATTCCGTTGGCGTAATGCCCGCTATATCCTGAAAATCGTGGATAAGGTGAGCTTGGTCGGTGTATCCATGTTCGGCCGCTAGCACGCACCAGTCGGGTTTACTGGAGAGACGTACCGCACGCAAGACCCGTTGCAGCCTGTGGACACGCGCAAACCGTTTGGGAGTGATCCCAACCTGAGCAGAGAATCGACGCTCAAGGGTTCTCAGCGAAAGCCCCAGGCGCAAGGCAACGTGCGATACTGATGCGCCGGCTCCTTGCCCGGCCTGACTTCCTACACAAACCACCAGCGTACGCGGTCGCCGGCAAACCACTGGAGCTGGTGCTGCACGTTCGCGGCGCGAATCCCGCTGCGATCCGCCTGCATTACCGTGCCCTCAACCAGCAGGAAAGCTTTCGCACCATCGAAGGCGGCCCGTCCTTCACGATACCTGCAGACCAGATTTCCGCACGCTTCGACCTCCTTTACTACTTCGAGGTGCTGAATACCGAAAAGACGGGATGGTTCTATCCCGACCCGGCTACGAGCACGCCCTATTTTGTGGTCGAGACGAAAACGAAATGAGCGAGAGCGATCAAGACGGCGATTGATGCGGGATTCGCCGACCACCGGCGCCGATCACGGATTGACGTACCTGATCATCGCCCCGGCTGTCACGGCAGAGGCCGCTGGTTCGAGTCCCGTCGTCCCCGCTATTCATTCCAAATTCCAAAAGAGTGGAACGAATCTCACTGCACGCCTTTTCGTCAATTAGAAGCGTTTTCAGGTGCGCTCCTGTTCATGACTTGGTCATACTTACGCTGGTCGGAGAGTCGGCTAGGACTAAGCCGCTGGTGCGACGGACGCTGCGCGAGCCAGGATGCACTCCAGAGATCGTGGTTTTTACCCAAGCGCTTTTCGCCCCACGATACAAGGCCGCAAGAAAAGCCCCTCCGGGTCGCAACACAGATTTGAAACGAGAGAGAGTCTTTTCGATTTCACTCGCGCGAATGGCGAGGTCAAACGGTTGATAGTGGGTGGATGTGCATCGCGCAGTCTCCGGGTTGGCCGACAATCCGGTAAATTCGCACCAATTCAATCAACTCAAGCGCGTCTATGAAGAGTTGACGGACGAGGCGATCTCCGCACGCCGCGGCGCCGACGAATTTACTGGCGAGAGAACCAAAGCTGGAATATCTTACCCACAGCGGCAAATCGAAGCGCTTCGGGTCAGCTACACTTCTCCCCGGTATCTTTCAAAGCGAGACGCTCCAGGAGCGAGCAGCACCGTGCAGCCAATCGAAAGAGCGACCGACGATACGGGGCCAGAGCGTCCTCAACAACGTGATTTTCGGGGCACGAGCTTGATAGGTCCGCGCCTCTATCTGCCGGCGACGATTCTCATAATCGTCATCGCCTTTATTGGCTTCTGGCCCACTTATTTCGGCCCCGCCCTCAAGGGCAGGGTCCACGTTCCTCCGCTTATCCATTTGCATGCCGTCATTTATGTGACATGGCTGACACTGTTCGCTACCCAGGTCACGCTGGCGGCGACGAACCGTGTCAAGCTGCACATGCAGTTGGGCCGATGGATCATGGCCTACGGCGTGGTAGTCGTCATCGCAGGCCTGATGGCGGCAGCTCAGGGCTTTGGGACAAGACTTGCAACCGAAGATGTGTTCCGTGCCCAACGATGGCTTTTCGGTGTACTGCGTGACTTGGTGTTTTTCGTGCCGTTCTTAATCGCTGGTTGGATCTATCGGGGAAAGCCAGAAATTCACAAGCGACTCATGGTCCTGGCTACCACGATCTTAGTGCTACCAGCCGTCAGTCGAATGTCCTTCCTGGGTTCGCCAGTCCCGCTGTGGAAATTCATGCTGGTATGGCCAATACCTGTCTACCTCTTGATGATTCATGATTTCTACAAGAAACGCCTCATTCATCCGGTGTATCTGATCGGCGTGGCCACCATGCTGACTATGCGATTAATACTGCCGTTCGGAAGTTCTCACGCGTGGCAGTCGATCGCTGCCATGATTACGGCGTTCTATCGAGCGACACTCGGCTAAGGCTCAGTCTGGGCTTTCTTGCCAATGTGGTCTAACTCCCCGTAAGTCGGCTTAGTCCTAGCCCGTAATTCGCCCGCAATCGGCGGCGAGTGCCATAGACCGCTTAACTTCCTCTCCCATTGATTCACAGGTGAAAGACGAGCGGTAGGTGTGGACTGAAATCCACGATCTCTTTGCGGCGACTGCCGTCGAATCCAATTTCGAGGAGAGATTGTGGTCCTCTTTGAGTTGATAAAATTCCACTCTCGACCAATCTGTGAGACACGGTGGACTGAAGCGGTACAGGCGTTGTGAGGGTTAGGCTCGTGATCTCTCGAATGCCCACTGCATGGTCAACGAAGTGATGTTCGCGATCAAGCCGCCGCATGAAGCTTAGGTAGATCCACATCGGCTCCTCAAGTCCCGCTTCGCCGATATGCATCGCGAGCGGATCTGGTAGGTAGGCAGGCCGATATTCCCACCCCGGAAACGGTAACTCTTGGTCCTGAGAATCAACAGGGCGCAGGCAAATCCCGAAGGGAGAGGCCCCGCCTTCCCGACCAGACCACCGCTCCCAAAGCAGGGTGCGTCGTGGGGATTCGCTTTGAGCCTCCTTCGCATCGCTCACCCAGAGCAACTCAATCATCGCGTTCGCGAAGGCGAAGCGCCGATTCGCTGTGCCTTGTCCGGGATGTATATTTGCGGGTCCCTCACTCAAGCCAAAGCGAACAAGTTCTTCACCCTCAGGAGCGCCTGGAGCGGTGCAAAGGAATAAGTGGTCCAACTCAATATGCATACGAGCTAGTCTAACTGAACTCCGCTCAGCGCAGTCGATTCAGGCCTACGTGGGTGCTGTTACTACCCATACTCAAGAATCCACCCTGGCGGGTCAGGTTCGAGTCTGCCGTCCACCTTCACGCCTTGCGTTGCGGCCCAGCGATATCCTCTATCGGTCCGTACTCAGTCGCGATTTAGGGACACCTAAATATCATCTGGATGCGAGAGCAAAGCGAACTCCTTAAGAATATGCCATCGGCCAGTCTCCTTTGTGTTTCGAGTGCCTGTTACGGCAAAGGTCGCGCGTTCGAGTCTCCCTCTCGTCGGGATAACCGTCGTCGCGCCATCCTTCCAAATGACACTCTGTTCGTACCTCTTTTACACCTCTCGTTCTGTTTGCGCGAAGCCTGATGAGCGCGGCGGGGCGCGAATGAATTGCCTTGCGGCGGCAACGGCCCTGGGTTGCAGCGCCAGGCGGTGTTGGTGATCACTTCCGTATTATCGAGAATCTACTCGGAGCGCAGCAATAGCCGCCAACCCAAGTATTTGCGTGCGACCGTGGGCAGATCTAGGTACACGGAACCTTGCGAATCGACGATTACGGGCGTACGATTCGAAGTCGGCCTATCGCCAACTATGCGTGGGCAGATCGTTTGGTCGTTTACCGTCGACCTGGGGATCAATGAAAAAGAACTTGGCATGTTCCTCAATTGGAGTGATGCTCCTCTCACTGCTGACGGCGAATATGGCAGCTGGGCAGCTGGCACCTATTTGCGTCGAGAATTCGCCCGAGCGACGAGGTGAGGTTGGATGCAGCATTATTGAAAACAAATCGCTGCCTGACGGCCTCAAGGAGCCGCTTTTTTGGCACATCGATGGCTTTGATTCCCCGGAGCGTGCCCGCACAGCAGTTGGCCCAGCAAGCGTCGCATTCGAGGCCGACGGCACGTCCTGGCTCATGACGCTTGAGTCTCAGCCCTCCAACCATCATGGTGGCCGCCATGTGGCACAGGTCGGACCTCTGCAGCTGCCACGGGCCCCGAAACTTTCGATGCAGGTCATGTCAGCGGCGCTCACGCCCGGAATGTACTCCTTGCTTCATCATCATTCCGGCGTTGAAGCGATCTATGTGATTAAAGGCGAGGCATGCTTCGAGACGCCGGCACGCGCTTTCAAGCTCCAAAAGGGCGAGACGCTCGCTCTTCCAGGCGGTACTCCGCATCGGGCCGTGGTCATCGGACCGACGCTTCGCTACGTCTTGTCGGTCATCGTCTACGACGCGGCGCAACCGCCCACAATGCGGATGGACGAAGGAACAGGGCCACGGCTCACCGCCTGCAAGTAGCAAATTCGGATTGTTGTACAGTGACGCTAGTGCATTCGCTATCCTGGTGGTGTTCGCGCGTTGCCGTTTATTTCTCTACATATTCGGTGCGAACTTTTTCGCCGCGGGACTGAGCTGTGGAAGCTACCTCGACATCCATAACGGTGCGATCGTCGCTGTGCCCTTGTTCGCATCCGCAACCGCACTCGTCTGGCGCGACGTCAGACGGCCCAGAGTGCGCGAGCGCGTAAGAACCCGTCGTATTAACTCGCTTATGTGGAGGAACATGGACTCGCATTCGACTGGCCCGACGATAACCCGGCGTTCCCTCCTGTTGGTTGCGCCGTTAGCGTTGGCTGCGCTGCGCAGCGTCAGCGGCGCAGCGCCGCAGATCGGATTCTGTCTCGGCACATACGGCATGCGGGACCTGCCGATCGAGACGGCACTGACACTCATCGCCAGTGCCGGATATGACGGAGTCGAACTCTCGCTGATGCCGGAATGGCAGTGCGATCCGGCGAAGATGTCGAAGGCTGACGGTGAACGGCTTCGTGCCCTGCTCCGCGAGACCCGGCTCGCTCTTCCTGCGTTGAACGATGTGCTGTTCATCACGGCCGACAGCCGCGTGCGCAATCTCGAGCGACTGAGACTCGCCGCGGACCTCGCCCACTACCTCGTGCCCAAGAGCCCGCCCGTGATCGAGACGACGCTCGGTGGCAAGACAGCGGACTGGCCTGGCTCGAGGGACTTGATCGCGGAGGAACTCCGCTCATGGACTGATCTCGCCAAACGGCACGATGTGACGGTCTGTTTCAAGCCGCACGCCGGCCAGGCCATTCATAACTCCGCCCGCGCGCTCGAGATGCTGCGCATCGTCAACAGCCGGAGACTGAAGATCTGCTACGACTATTGCCACATGTTCGCCGCGCCGGAGCCACTCGAAACCAGCCTCCGCACACTAGCTCCGCACATTGGATTCATCACCCTCAAGGACGCTCGCAGGACCGATACCGGCCCTGAGTTTTTGCTTCCGGGCGACGGGGATACGGATTACGCGCTCTATTTTCGACTGTTGAAGGAACTAGGATATCGGGGGTGGGTGGTTGCGGAAGTTACCTCGATGATCTGGCGCAAGCCTGGCTATGATCCTGCAGCGACTGCACGCAGAGCGTACGCGAACATCGCGCCAGCCTGGAAGGTCGCCGGTCTCGACCGCAAATCGCGCACGTAGGATTTCGGAACGAGGGGCAACCTTGTCCCGCGACGGCTATACTTGAAAAGCTGTAAGTGATCGGGGCACGGTTGGAGGACCTATCACAATCGCCGTCATCGCGCACGCTGCGCGGCTGTAAGTTGTTGTAAAACCGTTCAGGGGGCCGCTGTCGCGGCAGAAGTCGCGAGTTCGAGTCTCGTCGTCCCCGCCATTCCTTCTAAAAGGCTTGTTACGATTTCTCTGAAGCCAACGAGGGTGCAATAGGACACAAATCGGTGCCTTTATTGCACCCTTTTTCGTCAATTAGAAACGTTTTCAGGTGCGCTCCGCTGATCTCGTTGGGGTCCGCCCTGGTGGCAAATTCGTTGTTGTCGAGGGCAGGAGAAATGTATGATGCGCGAGACAGCGGTTCAAAACCGGAAATCCCGGCTAAGAGGCTTCCGTAATTGCGCACTTGATGGCCTCGTGCGCGCTGGCGGCTGCGGTGTTCGGGCGATTTCCGATCGCGGCGGCGCGGGATGTGTGGTTCTAGGCAGGCGTGGAGAGCCTCATTCTGCTCGGGTTGTCCAGAATCTGTTGGTGAACAAGCGCATCCATCCGGTGTATTTATATGGACTGCCGCTGCTGATGATGGGTCAACTCACGATTATGTACACGAGCTTGCACAGCCTGCCAGTGTGGATGCGCATCGCGTACGCTATTTTCGGATATGTTTGCTTATAGGCCGCGGGTGAGAGCTTCTTCAACGCTGGCTGGCGAAGCTAAAGACACATACGCTAATTCTGTCAGCGGCAGATTGACTCAATAGGCCCGCGGACCGCGACGAGCGAAGATTGGAGGCACGAATGGCGCAGGTCGGGAGCGTCGCCGACGGAGCTACTTCTTCGGGCAAGACATCATCGTAAGGCCACTCAACGTTAGCGGTTGGGAGTTCAGGCGGGAAAGCTGCGGAGACGTGGGGGCGTTCGTTTTATTTCTTGATGTCGCTGCTGGTGATGGTGGTGGTGGCGTATGGATTCGGGCGGAAGCTCGATGAGAAATTGATTCATGCTGCGTCGCCTCGGCCGACGATCCTTTATATCCACGCGTTGTTGTTCGCGGCCTGGGTGATGTTCTACGCCGTGCAGTCGGCGCTGGTGCGGACGCGAAGGGTGAAAGTGCATAAGATGCTGGGGTGGTTTGGGCTGGCGCTGGGATCGGCAATTCCTGTTGTTGGCATTGCGACCGTGTTGGTGATGATTCGGATGGAAGTGCGACAGGGTCTGACTTTTGTTGCACCCTTCTTTCGCGATACACATCGCGATACACAATAACTTTGTCTACGACGTACTTCCAATGTCTTGCAATGCCGTCCGTGCTCTTCTATGTCGTTGAAAGTACTTGTAACCCGCTAACTGTCACTGCAACGTTCTGGCGCATGCAATCGACTAGTCGACTGACTTTCGAGGCGGATCGTTTCAACCACTCACGCACCTCTCCGGAAAGCAGTCTTCAGTCGTCGGTCTTCAGTCGTCAGGAGAAACAGATAGAATTCATTCGTCGGCCTCTGACGACTGAGGACTGGCGGCCGACGACTGTTCTTCCCGCCGCTGGCGGAAGAACTCCTGCAAAACTTCCGCGCAACGCCCCGCCAGAACGCCGCTGCGGACTTCCATGCGGTGGTTCAGGCTGGGATGATTCAGCACCTGCATCACCGACCGGATGGCGCCCGCCTTGGGGTCGGCCGCGCCATAAACCAGGCGTTTCAGCCGGGCATGGAGCAGCGCGCCGGCACACATGGCGCACGGCTCAATTGTAGCAAACAGTTCGCAGCCTTCCAGGCGGTGGTTGCCGAGGGCGGCACCGGCTTCCCGCAGGGCGACGATCTCGGCGTGTGCGGTGGGATCGCAATCGGTCAGGTTTCGATTGCCGCCGCGTCCCACGATCTTGCCATCGCAGACGACGATCGCGCCCACCGGAACCTCTCCTGCCTCGAGCGCTCGCTGGGCTGAGCGCAGAGCTTCCTCCATGAACAGTTCATCGCTGTTAGCCTGGTCAGACGAGGGAAGGGTGTCCGCGCGGCTCAACGGTTTACTCCGCCGGATGGTGCTTCAGCACGGATGCAAGCAGCGGCAGGTCCGGGCGCACCGGCTGGTTGACGAAGATATATTTTCCAGCGCTTTCCGCCAGCAGGTAGCTGGAATCCGGAGGCAAGCGGGAAAGCGCGTCCTTGCGAAATTCTTCCGGAACAAAAATGAATACCCGCTCGGGTCCCTTCCAGAAGGCGGGGAACTGTTTGTCGTCCAGAAAGGTGGGCGGCGCGTCGGGATAATTCGAGCCGATCTCAAGGTTGGTGCCAAAGCGTCCGTTGTAAATCCACACGTGGCGGTGGGTGTAGAAGGGAATGCTCGAGCCCGAATTGAAATCGCCATACTGCACGATCTGGTCCTGGGGACGAAGATAGGGAAGGATGGCGTCGGCCAGCGCCCGCGATGACATGCGCGGCTCAAACCGCTTGAAGGCCCAGTTGGCGGCAAAGAAAAATAGCGCCATGGCAAACGCCAGGGTAAGAGTGGCGGCGAAACTCTTCAAGCGCCGCCGCAACAGCCACGCTTTTCCAAAACCGATAATGAAAATCAGGATGGCGAAAACCGCCGGACCACGCAGCGCCGCGAAAGTTTGCGGCGTCAGGTCGAAAATGTGCGCCATCGACAGCCGGTAAGTATCGAGCGGGTGATACTGGATGAGGTGCGAGATGCCGCCTTTGGACGAAACATCAAGCGACGTCAGGACCAGGTAGCCCAGGCACACCGAGGCCAGGACTCCGATGACCGCGAGCCCGGACTGCAGGCGCGGCAACCACCGGTCGTGCATTTCTTCCGCATCGTTCAGCCCGATTCCCAGCAGGACGGCAATCGCAGGCCAGGCGCCGAAACTGTAGTACTCCATGCGCGATCCCGAGGTCAGCGAAAAGAAAAACAGGATCAGCCCCGCCCAGATGAAAAGCAGCAGGCGTGCTTCCTGGACGTGTTCCATCTTCGGTCCCCAGGTCTTGGGCCTCGGAAACTCGCGCAGGGCATAGCCGATAAAGAAGCTCCAGGGAAAAAACCAGACCAGGTGCAGCGCCCACCACAACAGCAGGGGTACGGCTTCATAATCCGGCGGGTAGCGAGTGCCGAGGGCGCGCTTGAAATGCTCGTTGATGAAGTAAGACCAGAGAAATCCGGGCGAGCGACGTTCGGCAATCCAGTGCCAGGGCACGGCGATCACCAGGAAGATCAGAGCGCTGGAGAAAATTCGCAATTCACGCCAGCGTCCCCAGCTGCGCGTGAACAGGATGAAGAAAAACACCACGCCGAGAGGGAAGAGCACTCCGATCAAGCCCAGGGTCAGCGCGGCCAGCGCCATGACCACCGCCGCGCCCCAATAGGCGACACGAGTGTCCAGGCTGCCCTGCCAGCCGCGCAGGAAGAGGTAGAAGAGCGCGGTCAATTGCAGCGCAAAGATGGCCTCCGGGACCATCACCCGGGTAAACAGCCATGGTCCCACGCTGGTGCATATGATCAGCCCGGAGTAAAACGCCGCCGTCTCGCCGAAAAAGCGCCGGGCAAAAAAATAGACCATCAGGACCAGTCCGGCCACCGAAAGCACTAGCGGCAGCCGGGTCTGGAAGGCCCCCTGCCCGAATAGCTTGTAGCTGACCGCCACCATCCAGTAATGCAGCGGCGCTTTTTCGAGATAGCGGATGCCGTCCTGATACATCACCACCCAGTCGCCGCGCTGCAGCATCTCGCGTGAGACCAGCGCGTGCGAGGCGTCGGCATCGTCGAGCAACGCCGGTTGAGCGGCGGTGGCGACGTAAATTCCGAGAGACATCACGAGCAGGGTGAGGATGGAGAATCGGCGATTCATTGATTCATCAGAGGACGACTGCTTTGTTTACCTTTCTGTACGAGGGCCGGAAGATGAGGGTCAGAACACTTGGGACGAACTGCTAATCATAGCATCTGGCCCGGAATGTGCATTCCATAACCATGGAAGGGGTGCCTCATCCAAGCTCCGCCTGGGCAGGAGCAGGCCGGATTCCCCCCTTGCCCAGTTCGCTTACCAATCGATGCAGCCTGCGTCAGAGTAGAAGTCCCCACCGGAACGCGGACATAAAAAGGAGATCTCATGTTCACCAGGTTGGCTTGGCTCGGCTTTCTTCTTCCGTTCGCAACGCTGATCGTGTTTGCATCCTCTGCAAACGCCCAGACTTCGGTGGTGGCTCCACTCAAGATCAAGCTTGGCGATCCCTCCGTAGATGGATCGTTTCTCAAGCCTTACAAAAATGCATGGAAGGTGGTTTACGCATTTCCGGGGAAAGAACCCTTTCTGGTGGGGGTGTGGACGGATGAACTCACGGAAGTGGAAGCCGATGGGCGGCGCCTGCTCCAGCGCACTCAAATGGCGGATTACGCGAAATACAACATCGTTACTACCTACGCCAACTTATTTGACCCGAAGACCATGTCTCCGGTCTCGATGGATTTCAAGCGTAGCGACACGGGAGAGTGGGCACATCGTGATTTCGACGGCGCCCTGGTGAAGTATCGGCGCGGAGATTCTGCCGACCCGGCCAAAACCCAGACCGGCCAGCTGAAGATGGAAGAGCCCATCTTCGACTACAACGGCGGAATGTACGGGGTTCTGCTGGCAACGCTCCCGCTCAAAGAGGGTCTCAAGGCGACCTTCCCGACGCTTTCCGAAGACCGGGACGAACTGGACTGGATCACTTTCACGGTAGGCAAGCAGGAGTTGGTGGACGCTGGACCGGGGAAGCAAGTGCTGGCGTGGCCGGTTGACACCGAAGGGAACTATGCCAACCAGAGCCACAGCATCTTCTGGGTGACGAAAGAACCTCCCTACGTGATCAAGCTGGTCACAACCATTCCAACCGGTAAGTGGGTGACGGTGACGCTCAGCATGATCTGAGCATATTCCACTCTCACCTGGTTCGCGCTGTCCACGGCGGTTTGAGTTCGACGGTGCGCCATCCTGATGGAGTTGGCGGAGCGAACTGAGGCTGAAGCCCGGTTGTTCCCGAGTGTCTCTCGCAACGCTGAAGCGCTCTCTTCGAACGGGGCTGTGGGTTTCGGAGTGACACTATAAAATCCAGCCGAGCCTGGCTCGGCCAGGACGGGCGAGGGCGCCCGTCCCTACGTGAGGTGCGGCGCCGTCTTTTATCGGTAGCCGCCCGAGGCCAGCAGAGTTTCGCCCGTCAGCCATCCTGAATTTTCTGACGCCAGGAAGACCGCGATGGGCGCGATATCTTGCGGTTGGCCGAATCGGCCGAGCGGCGTAGCCGCGACCATCCCTTTCTGGAAGTCGGTGCCGATGATGCCCATGGTGTGGACGCCCTCGGTCTCAACCCCTCCCGGATTGATGGAGTTCACCCGGATTTTTCGGGGGCCCAGTTCTTTCGAGAGCACGGCCGTGACCGCGTCCACCGCCCCTTTGGTTGCCGAGTAAACGGAGGACGTGGCCGGAGCCAGTCGGCTGGCCACTGACCCGATGTTGATCACGCTTCCGCCCTTGGGCCCAAAATACTTGACCGCTTCGCGCGTGGCCAGAAGCAAGCCCAGCACGTTGGTGTTGAACTGGCGGTGAAATTCCTCTTCGGTGACCGCCTCGAGCGGTTCGAACTTGTAGACGCCGGCGTTGTTGACCAGCACGTCCAGTGCTCCAAAGGCCTTCTTGGTTTCCTTGAAGAGGCGTTGCACGTCAGCGGCCTTCGAGACGTCGCCCTGCACCGCGATGGCCTTGCCGCCCTTGCCGTTAATATCCGCCACCACGCGGTCGGCGCCCTCTTTGCTGGAGGCGTAGTTCACAACCACGGCCGCGCCCGCAGCTCCCAAATCTCTAGCGATCTGGGCGCCAATGCCCTTGGATGCGCCGGTTACAATAGCCACTTTGCCTGTCAGTTCGCTCATGTGAAATCTCCTGTCCCGGTATTGAATGACTTCGATACTTAGATAACTATCGAATCGATAACGATTCGAAATTAGTTCGTGACATGAACTTTGGCCCGTGAACTAGATTTTGGAGAGTCGCGCCAAATAGGCGCGCAGGACGTCGCGCTGCAGCATCAGGTTGGCGAACTTTCCTTCTCGAATGATTTGGATCAAGCCCGCGGTTTCCAACTCCTTGAGATGGTGAGACATGGTGGCGGCGCTGACGCGGTGGTTCTTAAGCAGGGCGGTGCAGGGCATCGACTGGGCACAGGCCCCAATCTCCTTGAGGATCTGGTAGCGCCGCGGTTCGGCCAGGGCGCGGGCGATGCGCGCAAACTGCCGGTCGGTCAGGCGGCCGGCTTCAGAGGTTGCCATGATTTCAAGGTACGCTGCGGCGGACGGCGATGTCCAGATGGTCAGAGGTTTGACAGCGGGCTTCGCGACAGCTGGAAAGTTTCACAAGAGCTTGCCGAGCTTTGCTCGGCCCGGACGGGCGAGGGCGCCCGGCCCCACACGTGCACCGGCCCCACACGTGCACCGGCCCCACACGTGCACCGTCCCCACACGTGTACCGTCCCCACACCTGCACTAGGTGCCGAATCTCCTCCGGTAGGCGCTGGGAGAGACCCCGGTGTGGCGCTGGAACAGGCTGCGGAAATAGGCTGGGTCCTGATAGCCCACCGCGTCACTGATTTCCTGCATGCTGCGGTGGTCGCTTTCCAGCAGGCGTTTGGCAGCCGCGACGCGCAGCTTCTGCAAATAGATCAGCGGGCTGTCTCCCGTGGCATGCTTGAAGCGACGAACGAAATTGCGCAGGCTCATGCCCACGCGCCGGGCCGGCGCCTCCAGCGGGAAGCTCTGGCGAAAATTCTCGTGCATCCAATCCTGCGCGCTGGAAATGCTATCGTCGGAGTGCTCGGTTTTTAAAGGCACGATGGCGAACCCAGCCTGCCATGCGCGGGGTGTCTCGATGAGCAGTGCCTTGGCACTTTGCATGGCAACCTCATGGCCGCAGAATCGTTCTACCAGGTACAGGCTGAGATCGAGCGAAGCGTTTACTCCTCCGCCGCAGTAGAATCCGCGATCCTCGGTCACCATCAATTCCGGCATCCACTTCACCTTCGGATATTTTTCGCGGAAGCGCTCCGCCAGTCCCCAGTGTGTGGTGGCGCGCTTGCCGTCGAGCAGGCCGGTGGCTGCCACCAGGCCGACACCTGAACACACGCTGGCGATGGCAGCGCCGCGCTTGTGCCAGCGCCGCAACCAGGGCACAACCGCCGCATTGCGTTCGACTACGTCGTCCAGGCTTAGTCCGGTGGTCGGAATGAAGATAAGATCGGTTTTGCGGACATCTGCCAGCGCCGCGGAGGGCTGGATCCGGATTTCCCCGTCGCAGCGGACGGCGCGTCCGTCGGCCGAAGCTGTCGTCACGCGAAAGCGGGGAACCGCCTGCTTGCCGGTGAGAACGTTCCACAGCGATCCGGTATGGCGGAAAACCTCCATCGGCCCGATAGCGGTTGAAGAGAAAGTTCCGTCGAGAAACAGGACTGTGATGTCGGTCATGGCTGGTCCTCCCCCGCGGGGCAAAATGAGAATGGCGTAATCACCTACGTATAATGGCAAATATGCCATCTTGTGACAAGGGCCTTTTGTCACTAATCTCGCAGTGTAAGGAAGCAGTCGTCAGTCGTCGGTCGTCGTTGTCAGTCCGCAGTCGTCCTGTCTTCAGTCACTCCCCCGGAGGCGACGGGGTCTTGATGACTGACGACCGACGAGTGACGACTGCCGCCTGTACCTAACGGAGGGGTTTATGAAGAAATACGTGATCGAGCGCGAGATACCGAAAATCGGCAGTCTGGAGCGGGAACAATTGCAGCAGGGCGCGGCCAAGTCGAACCAGGTGCTGCGCCAGCTTGGACCGGATATCCAGTGGTTGGAGTCGTTCGTTGCCGCCAACAAGATGTACTGCATGTATCTGGCCAAGAATGAAGCGCTGATCTACCGGCACGCGGAACTCAGTGGCTTTCCGGCCACCAGGGTGACGGAGATCGGCACGACCATTGATCCCACGACGGCGCTGTAGATAGACCGTCGGGGCCCATGAAAGATCCCCGCCCAAGCAAAGCTTGGACGGGGCATCCCCCGAGATTGCTGCAGAGTTGTCCTTAGGCCACCGTGGCGTGCACTTCGAGGTACTCCGCTTTGATGACGGTGCGATTGGCGTCGCCCAGGTTCCTGCTAGTCCAGTGCTGGGTGAGGTCCTCTGCCAGGGCGCGCTGACCGGCGTCGTCGAGGCGCGCGAATGTGGTTTGGGTGGGGCCAAAGTATTTGCGGAAAAAAGCAACCGCGTCGGACGGGGCAAAAGGATAATCAAAAAGCAGCTCCCGCTTGTTCATTTCGAGGCGCGCTTTTCCCCCCAGACGTTCGCTGACCACCCTTTCAACTCCCCACAGTGACGGCGGCAGTATGCCGGGCGGCGGCGGGGCGTGACGCGCGGTGATCTGGAACATCTGGCCGACGAAGCCTTCCGGCGTCCAGTTTCCCATCGCGATCTTGCCGCCCGGGCGGCAGACGCGCAGTAGCTCTGCGGCAACAAAATCGGGCCGGGGAGCAAACATGGCGCCGAACATGGACATCACCACGTCGAAGCGACCGTCATCGTAAGGCAGACTCTCGGCATCGCCCTCGACGAATTCGATTTTCAGATTTTCTTCCGCGGCGCGTTTGCGGGCCTGTTCCAGAAGATTGGGAGCGAGGTCGAGGCCGGTGACGTCCGCGCCGGTGCGGGCAGCGGGGAGGGATTGATTTCCCGTGCCGCAGGCCACGTCCAGCACCTTCGTCCCTGGCTTGAGATTGATGCGCTGGATGAAACCTTCTCCCTCGCGGACATTCAGTTTTGCAATTTCACCAAAGTCGCCGGCCATCCAGCTGGCCCGCAGGCGCTGTTTTAACTCCCCGAAACTGTCCGGCCCGCTGGCCATGGTTGCCTCCTGAAATAGTCTCGGGAAAATTATACGGGAGCCGGCCTCTGAGTGTGGGTCGGACACTCCCTTCGACTTCGCTCAGGGCAGGCTTTGTCAGACGCCTTTGAACTTAAGTTCTTGTCTTTGACTTTATGTCCGAAAGACGAACCGGCCGGCTCGCCAACGACCAGCAAAAATCAAATTCAAAGGCGTCGGACAAAGCCTGCCCTGAGCGAAGTCGAAGGGAGTGTCCGACCCACACTACTTTTTATTGCGAGGCTCCCACGATTTTGCTTTGCACGTGGGTGTGCTCGAAGGCCTTGTTCTCCAAAGACACGGTCATGTTTCGATTGAAGAAGAAGAGTGCGCGAATGCGAAATTCGCTGCCCAGGCTGACCGGGAACCAGACTCCGTCTTCCTGTCTGCGGTAGTGGACGGCAAATCCGATGCCGGGCAGATCTGTGCCCAGGAAAGTCCGTACTCCGAAGGGCAGGCGGCGCGACAACTTGGTGAATACGTACATCGGCTGAAACTCCTGGGCGTCGATGTAGGCCTCACCCGCCCAATCAGTGTCATCGTCGTCTTTGGGAGTGAAAGCGATGTGGTAGGACTGGCGGCCTTCGAACGGCTCCTGATCCATGAGGCGGAATTTGTACTCTTTTTGCTGCTCGGTGGTGAGCGGGAAGAGGTCGCGGGCCATGCCGTCCTTCGACTCATCGTTGGTGAGGTCTTCGCGAAAATCGTGAATCAGTTCTCCGTCAGTGCTGTCGGCGTTGGGCACAGGCTCGCCGCTGAAGCCCTCGTACTTGCCCTTGTGCCAGTAGCGGCCGGTGAGTTGCTGCAGCGTTCTATCGCTATGGTCGGGTTTGGGGACGACCTGGTAGTCGGCGGTCTCCTCGCGCAGGACTTTGCCATTGGTCTTTCGGGCGATGATTTGGATGTGTTGCTGGTAGAGGTACTGGCTGCGCAGCTTTTCGCTGCTGTCCTGATTGGTGGCCACCCGCGCCATGATGGCGTCGGCGGTCAGAGGTTCGTCCGCTTTTGCCTGTGGCAAGCAAACGGCGAGGACAAGCATCGGGAACAGTAAGTGTGGGTCGGACACTCTTGTCCGACGCCTTTGACTCACCATAGCAGTCTCAAGCGGTCTCACGATTAGGTACGGAGACTCCGGGGCTGGAGTTCCGTTTTGTTTTGCGAGATCGGCGGAGCTTTGCTCCGCTGGGCAGGTGAGGAGATCCTTCGACTTCGCTCAGGACAGGCTCTGCCCCCGCATGAGTGGCGTTAACTTCCCATCTGGACCTGCAGGGTTTCTCCAGGGAGGCGGACCATTCTTCCCCGGGCTGCGGCTTCGGCAGGATCGATGTGAACCCGAGTGCGGGCCGGCTTTTCCAAGGGAGCGTCGTCGGCCTGCATTCTCTCCATACGGATGCCCAGGGTGCGTTCCAACTGGTGCAGCTCGGAGCGCTGTTCCCGGCCGAAGAGTGTGGAGGCTACGCCCTGTTCGCCGGCGCGTCCGGTGCGGCCTACGCGGTGGATGAAGTTTTCCGCCACCTCGGGCAGATCGTAGTTGATCACGTGGGCAATGTCCTGCACGTGAATGCCGCGTGAGGCCAGGTCGGTAGCGACCAGAATGCGGTAGCGTCCCTGCTGAAATCCAGTCAGGGCCGCGATGCGTTGCGACTGCGAGCGGTCACCGTGGATCATGGCGGCGGCAAAGCCTTCGCGATTCAGGTTGCGGGCCAGGCGCTCGGTGCCGCGCTTGGTGCGGGCGAAGATCAGACAGCGGCCGGTCTCCTTTGACAGCAGGCGGTGGAGCATCTCCTGTTTGCGGTCGGTATCCACTTCGAAAGCCTGCACCCGTACATTTTCCGACGGCTTCAAGATGGAGCCGAAGGCCAAACGCACCGGGTTTCTGGTGTAGTCACTGACCAGGTGCGCAACCGACGCTTCCAGAGTGGCGGAAAAGCACAAGGTCTGGCGATCTTTGGGCAGAACTCTCGCGATCCGGCGCAGCGCGGGAAGAAATCCCATGTCGAGCATGCGGTCGGCTTCATCCAGCACGAGAACCTGAAGGCTCTGGAAGCTGATCAGGCGGCGGTCGAGAAAGTCTTCGAGGCGGCCTGGCGTGGCCACCACGATACGCGCTCCCCTGCGAAGCGCAGTCAGCTGATTTCCTTCTGCCAGTCCGCCTACGACCAGGGCCGCGGGCGACAATTTCGTGCCCCGCAAGGCGTTGTACTGGTCCACCACCTGCATGGCCAGTTCACGCGTGGGAACCAGCACCAGTGCGGCGATGCCGGATTTTCCGGAGTCCGCCTTTCCGGGCTGGAGCAGACGCTCGATGATCGGGATCAGGAAGGCCAGGGTTTTGCCGGTACCGGTCTGGGCTGTGGCCAGTACGTCTTTGCCGGTAAGGGCCTGCGGAATGGCCGCAGCTTGCACCGGGGTTGGGATGGAAAAGTTAAGGGACGACAACCTCTCCTGGGTATAAGGGGAGATTGGTAATTCTGAAAAACTCTGCATTGATGTTTTTTCTCTTTTTCTGTTGGCGGAAGCAAGGGCGGCGCGCACACAGGCGGGCAGCAACTAGCATTTGCCAGTATTTACGCCGAAGACTTACGGAGGGAAATTAGGCGGGAATTCAGATACAAACCAGAGCAACCGCACCACAACCGTGGTATTAGACGCACCCACAGTATAGCACGTGGAGTGAGGGGTTCTTGCAGTTCGAGGTGACTTTGGTGATGCGGGGAAGAGTAAGCCATTGTTTTCAACGTTGTCGCTCTCGCCATGGTTCAGTAGCAGCCGTCGCAGACCGAAAGATCATGACCGCTAACGGTTAGGTGACGAAGGTCGGCGCAGTCAGATAGCGCAGCGCTCGATCGACACATGCTTCCAGAGGTTCGTCGGTGTCGATAACGAGTCTGGGTGGGTCGATCGGCTCCCACGCCTTCCGGATCTCGCGATAGAGTTGCGGCGTGCGATTCGCGGCGAGGTGGCTGTTTGCCGCCACCGCTTCCGCGATGCGTCCTAGTGCAGACGCCTCTGAACAGACGCACTCCAGTGTGGCCCACGTGGTTCCCAATTGCGTGCTGAACTCGATCACTCGGTCCCGCTGGTATCGCCGCGAGAAGGTGCGGCCATCCAACAGAACGTGGAGTTCGGGATGTTTCGACAGCAGATACGCGGCCGTCTGCAGCATGATGTCCCCGCAGAAATCGTCCTGCGCTAGCGAATACTCGACATATGCCGGTGGGAAGAGCGACGCTCGAATCGAGTCCTTTTCGAGAACCGCGCCGGGAAGCCGCTGTGCGAGTGCCCGGGCCAGCGTGCTCTTGCCTGTCCCCGGGAGGCCCGCGATGATCACGATCATATGAACTCCGCTTTGGTGGCGACTCGTTCATATTATGCATTTGTTCGGACGGGTGGCGGGTGGCCCACTCAAGTCCGGTTTTGGCTTGAGTGGGGATGGGTACAGACCGGAGACGTGCCTGACAGAACAGACCGGAGAGATTCCTGACACTACATAAAAACCGAAGGGCATGTAGAAACACTGCATGCCCTGGAAAGAGAGTAGTGTCGTGGAAGAACGTGCCAGATTTGTTTTGGAGTATGAGCGAGGTCTGTGCAGCATGGCGGAGTTGTGCCGAAGATACGGAGTTTCGCGAGAAACCGGTTACGTGTGGACGCGGCGTTACGAGGCGGAAGGAATCCACGGGTTACAGGACCACAGTCGGGCTCCGCATCGCCCTGGCAATCGCACGCCGAGCGAGATCGAGGCGGCGGTGTTGGAGCTGCGGCGGGAGCACATGCGCTGGGGGCCGCGCAAACTGAAGTGGCTCCTAGAGCAAGCCGAGCCCGCCGTCGCTTGGCCGGCGGCCAGCACCATCGGCGAGATGCTGGCGCGGGAGGGTTTGGTGGTGGCACGCAAGCGGCGCCAGCGCGTGCCGCCCTATACCCGGCCATTCGCCACCGCCCAGGAATCGAACCGGGTTTGGTGCGTGGATTTCAAAGGCTGTTTTCGGACCGGGAATGGAGAACGCATCGACCCGTTGACCCTTAGCGACGCCTATAGCCGCTACTTACTGCGCTGTCAGGCGGTGGAGAAGACTGACACCGAGCGGGTGCAGGCTATCTTCGCCGCTGCCTTCGGCGAGTATGGCATGCCGGAAGTGATCCGCAGCGATAACGGGACGCCGTTTGCCGCACGAGCGGTCAACGGAGTTTCCCGGCTTTCGCTGTGGTGGATGAAGTTGGGGATTCGTCCGGAGCGCATTCAGGCCGGACATCCGGAGCAGAACGGTCGGCATGAGCGCATGCATCGTACGTTGAAACAGGAGACCGCGAGCCCGCCGGCGGCTACGGCACGGTCGCAGCAACGCGCCTTCGATCGTTTCCGTCGCGACTATAACGAACTGCGTCCCCACGAAGCGCTCGCCATGCGGACGCCAGCCTCGGTCTATCTTTGCTCGCCGCGGCTGTATCCGGGCCGAGCGCGGGACCCTGAGTATGACACCGGATTCCAGGTCAGGCGGATCCAGAAACAAGGCCAGTTTCGCTGGCGCTCGCAGCGCGTGTTTCTGGGCACCGTGTTTCAGGGCGAACGTGTGGGCTTGCTGCCCACCGATGACGGCTGCTTTACCGTGTACTTCGCCCAGTTTCCGATTGCACATTTTGACAGCCGCACCCTCAAGGTTCTTGCCTTGTCAAGAGGCCCAGGCTTCGACATGGATGAGGCAGGGGAAGTGGACGGTTCCCCTTCCCCTGCACCCCATCCCCTCGAACTGCAGGCCGAAGAAAAACTGTCAGGTATGTCTCCGGTCTAAAATGTCAGGAATCTCCCCGGCTGCTCAGGGATGTTCACTGAGCGGAGCGATTGTTCGCACTACCGAACCGGGCGTGGGGAACAAGTTGCGACCGAGTCGGAATGGACGGCGCGAAAACGCGAACGAGTGGCGAGAGGACTTTGTCCAACTGGGGAATTGCCCCACTCAAGCCAAAACCGGGCTTGAATGGGCCACCCGTCGTGTCTAAGGCTTGGCGCTGTGGCCCAGGGCTACGAGGAAGATTGCGCTCTTGCCTTCGGCGTGAGGAGAGAAGAAGGCGGCAACGTCGTCATCGAAAAACGTCAGGCCGGTGGCGCCCAGGCGTTGCGCATAGGCGGCGAGATAGAGCTTGCCCCCGATGATGCCGGCTTCAAGTTGCACGGCGCGATAGCCGCGATTGCCAAAGCGCTGCAAAATCGGTTGCAAATCAGCCAGGAAGAAAACGTCAGCCGCAGCGTCGGCCGGGAGAGCCTGCTGCAGTCCGAGGTACGCCGCCTGGTCGCGGAAATCTCCCTGCTTCAACAATTCGAGCACTCCGCGGCCGCGATGGAAGACGTAGGCTCCGGGCTCCAGACCTTCAACGGCGTGAACGATCAAATACAGGTGATTGAGCTGCGAACCCTGGGGATCGAGGAAATCGGCGGGGACGCCACGAGTAGCACGGTCGAGCACGGTGGAGAGTTGCGCCAGCGTGATCGACGAGCGTGCAAATTTGCGGCTGGACCCGCGCCGCAGGATCACCTGCTCGATAAGGTCGCGAGGCATGGCCTCGTCAGATAACGGCGCAAGCTGGGTGACCCGTCCTGCCGGGGTCGCGAAGTGCATCAGCGGAGTTCCTCCGCGCCACCGTGTGACTTCCTCCGGCGATTCCACCGACGACGCGGCATGCGTCTCGCGCATGAGGGGATAGTCGATCTCATGGCGGGAGAGCGGCACAGTTTCGAATCCAAGAGGGGCAAGATTTGCCGGGGCTTGTTCCGAAACCGTGGAAGTGTAGCCGAGCGGCACGAGCGAAAAAGCCACCTCGCGCTGTGCATCGACATCAAGCAAGCGGTTCACCGTATCGTCAACAAATCCGCACACCACCTTCGCGGGCAGGCCAAGGGCGGTGCCGACAGCCAGCAGGTTGGCGAGCAGGGTGCCGTTGTCCCAGCCGAAGTGGCGGTAGGTGCGGTCCTGATACTTCCACGCGTTGCGCCAGTAAGTCGCAGTGCAGACGATAGTCAGCGGGGCGTGAGCGATAGCGGTCTCGGCGGCGGTAGCTTCGATAAGAACGCCGCGATAGTCTCCGGCGCGCAAGCGGCGCAAACCGAACTCGGCTGGTGCGAAGTGATACACGCCAGCCTCGAGGTTGGTTAGGTCCCCGCAGACCAGATAGAGTTCGACCTCGTACAGCGCTCCGGTGCAAGCCGCCGCGCGAAAGTAGATTTCTCCGCCGGGATATTTTCTGTGCCGGGTGATGCCCGCCGAAAGGTAGAGCAGTTGGGCGATCGCTGCCAGATCAGGTGTAGCTGCAGTTTGCGGAGGAACGATTTCCGAAATAGCGGAAAGGGCAGCGACTCCCGTCTGGCGCAGTTCTGCAGGCAGGGGCGACGGCTCCAGCGTGGGATAAATCTTGAAAGGGATAGGTTGGTTGTTGAAGTCCAGAGAGTGCTGATTGTTGCGGACGCTGGCGTAGGAATGCTTGGTGGCGTTGTGGTAGTGCAGGGCGACTTCGGAATCTCGGTTGTCAGACATTTTATGAGGACTGTACTCAGAATACTCTCCAGGCGGCGTCATCCTGAGCCGCGCTCTGCTCGGCCGGACGCCGGCGCTACGGCGTTCTTGGTAGCGCCGGCGTCCCGCCGGCTGTCGGGTGGGCGTCTCGCCCACCCACCTGGCATCAGCTTCTGCCGCCAGCAATGTTAGTGGTATGCTTACTGCGATATGGGGATTCCGAGCCTGCTGCGCAAGATCTTCATGGTGGACCTGCTTAAGGGATTGAAGGTCACGTTCCTTTATCAGGATCCGAAAGAGATTTACACCGAGCAGTATCCGCTGCAACGGCCGCAGGTGGCAGAACGCTACCGTGGAGCGCCGCGGCTGAATGTGAATCCCGATACCGATGAGACCATGTGCATTGCCTGCGACTTGTGCGCGCTGGCCTGTCCGGAAAATCTGATTGTGGTCTCGAGCGAACGCAACGAGAAGACCCGCCGCAAGGAACTCACCAACTTTACCTACGATTTGAGCCGCTGCATGTTCTGCGGCTTGTGCGAGGACGCCTGTCCTACCGACGCGCTGGAGCTGACCCAGGATTTCGAGCTGGCCAGCTACACCCGCGAAGGGGCCATCTGGAACCGCGAAATGCTGGAAAAGGGGCCGCAGCCAACGCAGTACAAGAGATAGTCGTTGGCCGCTAGTCGTTGGTCGTTAGCCATTGGTCGTTGGTCAAAACCCATCCCCCCAACATCATGGCAGGCAGCCCGTTGGCGCCCCTATCGGCGAAAGGCGCGGTTTCCCGTTTAACCAGTGCCCAGCGAATCGACCAACGACTAACGACCAACGATCGGTTGCTGCTGGGTCATGCAGTGCATGGCGCCAAAGCCCCAGATTAAATCTCCGGAATAGATGCCTACGATCTCGCGGTCGGGGAAAAGGTCGGCGATGATGTCCAGCGCCACCCGGTCGTGGGCATCATTGAAGACCGGGACCAGCACGATTCCGTTGGCGATGTAAAAGTTGGCGTAGCTGGCAGGGAGCCGGCGCTTTTCGAAATGCACCGGGCCGGGCATCGGAAGTTCGATGATGGCCAGAGGCTTTCCGTCCTGATCGGTGGCCGTGCGCAGGCGGCGGATGTTTTCCCGCAGTGGTTCGTAGTTAGGATCTCCAGGGTCGGACTCGATGGCGGTAACGACTGTATCCGGGGAGACGAAGCGGGTAATGTCGTCCACGTGGCCGTGAGTATCGTCTCCGGCGATGCCGGAGTCCAGCCAGATCACATTCTTTATTCCCAGAAAATCTGAAAACAACTTCTCGTAGTCGGGGCGAGACATGGCCGGGTTGCGTTGCTGCTTCTTGCTCAGCAGGCATTCTTCGGTAGTGAGCAGGGTGCCTTGTCCGTTGACGTCAATGGAACCGCCTTCGAGTACGACGCGGGATTTTCCATGTAGCGGGCGTATTTCCTCGGCGTGCGCAGCTTTGGCCATGAGGCTGCCGATCTTTTCGTCGTTCTGGTAGTTGGGGTATTTGGCCCAGGCGTTGAAACGCCACTTGACGGCCGCGCCTGTCGAGCTGTGCTCGACCGGACGGCCGGGGGCGGCCGTCCCTACGTGAGCATCGGCAAGCACAAAGGTGCAGCCGGAGTCGCGGGTCCAGACGCGGTTCGTCGGCCAGCGGTGAAAGCGAACATTCTTACTCAGAGCGTTTGCCTTGCTCAGGACCTTGCGTGCATGCTTTTCCGAGGCTGCGCTGTTGACAATCAGATCGATGCGCTCGTGGCGGCCCAGGTGGCGGATGATTTCGGCGTACACCCACGGGATGGGCTCGAATTTGCCGGGCCAGTCGCCGCGGTAGTGCGGCCACGCCAGCCAGGTGGACGCGTGGGGTTCCCATTCGGCGGGCATGCGATAGCGGGGATTTGTTGGGGAGGATTTCATCGCCAGAGAGTTAACTTCATGGATTGAGCCAAAGGCTTGGCGAGCCTTGCTCGCCCGGACAGTCGGGGGCGGCTGTCCCCACACGGTTCTTGCCGGTCAATCGCTTAGCCTGTTCGTAATCGCGCCGTAGCTGTCGATGCGGCGGTCGCGCAGGAAGGGCCAGTTGCGGCGGACATCTTCTACCACCCGCAGGTCAACTTCGCCGACTACAACTTCCTCCTTGTCATGCGAGGCCTCCGCAATCACGCGGCCGAAGGGATCGCAGAGAAACGATGCGCCCCAGAATTCCAGGCCGTCTCCGGCAACCGCATTGCCCCGGATGTCTCCGGTCTCATGTCCTACGCGATTGACGACTCCTACGTACACGCCATTGGCGATGGCGTGGGCACGCTGGATGGTGCGCCAGGCGTCGTGCTGCGACTCTCCAAACTCCGCTTTCTCCGACGGATGCCATCCGATGGCGGTGGGATAAAAGAGGATCTGCGCACCCTGCAGCGCGGTCAGCCGGGCGCCTTCGGGATACCACTGGTCCCAGCACACCAGCGTGCCCACGCGGCCGACGGCGGTATCGAAAGCGCGATAGCCCAGGTCGCCCGGAGTGAAGTAATACTTCTCGTAGTACAGCGGATCGTCGGGGATGTGCATCTTGCGATAAAGCCCGCGCAAGGAGCCGTCCGCGTCAAAAATAACCGCTGTATTGTGATAAACCCCGGGAGCACGCTTCTCGAATAAGGACGCGATGAGGACGATCCGCAACTGTTTCGCCAGGGTTGCCAGCCGGTTCGTGACCGGGCTGGGAATGGGCTGGGCCAGATCGAAGAGATTGGCGTCCTGGCGCTGGCAGAAATACTGAGTCTGAAAAAGTTCGGGCAGGCAGACGATGTGGGCGCCGCGCGCCGAGGCCTGGTGGACCTTGTCGATGGCGTGCTGCAAATTCTTTTCGGGGTCGGACGTGGTGGACATTTGTATCAGTCCGACATTGAATTTCTGCGGCGGCAATGCGGTGGCCTCCTGAAAGGCAAATAGAATATCAGTTCCCAGTTTGTAGTTCCCGGATTTTCAGTTTCTGTTTGTCAGTGGCAATAGTTTGTTCGGTTCTAGTAGAGTAGTGCAGCATAACTTGGGGGTGTAATTTTGAAACCAGACAACCATGACGGCGCGGGCATGGAGCGCCATTTGCACGATCCGATTGAAGACCGGCTGATTCCACTGGAACCACTCGACCTCAGCCAGGTGCGCTCGATCGACGACCTGGTGCGGGCGATGTCCAAGACCGCTTTCACCGGCCGGCAATTGGGTGAAGCCGCCGACGTGCTGGAAGCCATGGCCCGCGACAAGGACTGTTTTGTGGTAATGACCCTGGCGGGGGCGATGACTGTGGCCAAGCAGGGGCTGGTGATCACGGAACTGATCGATCGCGGCATTGTCAATGCGATTGTCTCTACCGGGGCCCTGATGGCTCACGGACTGGTGGAAGCCACCGGTCGTGCCCACTTCCGCTACAACCCTGAAGTCTCTGATGAAGATCTCTACCAGCAGGGCTACAACCGGGTTTACGACACCCTGGAGCCCGAACAGAACCTGGACGACGTGGAAAGGGTGATGTTTGATGTGCTGGAGCAGTGGGACCACAGCGAGATGCTTTGTTCTTACAAACTAAATCACGCCATTGGACAGTACCTGGCGGAGCACTCCAAGGGGCAACGGGGAATTTTGAAGTCGGCGTTCGAGAAAGGCGTGCCGGTTTTCGTGCCCGCCTTCACCGACTCCGAACTAGGGTTGGATGTGGCGCTCTCCAATCGCATGCGGGAGGCGGCGGGAAGGCACAAACTGCGCTTCGATCCCTTCGAGGACCTGGAACATTTTGCCTCCACCCTGCTGCGGCAGAAGCGGCTGGGGATTTTTACCATCGGCGGGGGAGTACCGCGCAACTGGTCGCAGCAGTTTGGGCCGTTTATCGAATTGCGGCACCGGCGCATGGGGGAAAACGTTCCCCTGAAGCGTTATCACTACGGGCTGCGAATATGCCCCGAACCCGTGTTTTGGGGCGGGTTGTCAGGGAGTCCCTATAGCGAGGCCATCTCCTGGGGAAAGTTTGTGCCGCCGGCAGAAGGCG
Organism: Terriglobia bacterium; assembly: GCA_963758435.1. Taxonomy (GTDB): domain Bacteria; phylum Acidobacteriota; class Terriglobia; order Terriglobales; family Acidobacteriaceae; genus JAIQFF01. The sequence continues at coordinate 44,353 of CAVWVN010000010.1, forward strand.
GAAAGTTCGGCGAAGTGTTTTTGGATGCGACCGTGGGTCTGCCCTTGATTGTGGCCGCAGTGCTGGAGCGGCTGGGAAAGAACGGGCAGAACCATAAGGCGAAGAAGGAGAAGATGCTGGCGAGGAAATAGAAGTCACGAGCGCGCGGGCGAGACGCCCCCGCGACAAGCCGGCGGGACGCCGGCGCTTACGAAAGGCAAAGGCCCATTCGCTTTGGCGATGGGCCTTCTTTAGTTTTAGCCGAAAGTTTTAGTCGAAGATCAGGACGGCCGAGGCGATGACCGTGGTCCACAGGCCGCGCTTGTCGCCCACCGCAGACTGGGTGACGTTGGCGGTGCGGACGATTTTGTTGGAGATGCGGTAGATCTCTTTCTTCTCGTCCCAGGAACGGTCAGGGTCGAACTCCACGTTCAGAGTGGTGGCCAGCATCTCAGCCGCCAGCTCTTCGGCGTAGTCACCGGCCGCGTCTTCGGTCTCGCCAAACGAGTGATGCTCGCTGAGGTAGCCGTAGGTATTGCGGTCGGCGGGAATGGCCACGCCGATGCTCGAAGCCAGCAATCGGTGCGGCTCGTGAGTGGAGTTCTCGGCCACCACCGAAAAAACTACTTCGCCCGGGCTCAGGTATTTCAGTCCCTGGGAACGCGGCACAAGCTTGCATTGTGGCGGAAAAATCGAGGAGACTCGAACCAGATTCTGGGCAGCGATGCCGGCGTCCCGTAACGCCAGCTCAAACGACGTTAAACGTTCGCGATGTTTCCCGACCCCCTTGGTGAAGAAAATCTTTTTGGGGACCATGTCTTTAGACAATTCGAGTTTCCTCCGGAAGCACTTTGGGTAAATTCGCTAAAACATAACATAGGGAGTTGCGCGGACATATGAAAATTCAGGGAATTTGGAAAAAAAAGCCCCGGTGTGTCGAACTGGATACTTCCGGCGGCTGGGCAGCCTACTTGGCTGGGGCCACGGAAAGGACGGAGATGGTATCGCCGTCGGCTTTGCCGGTGACTTTGGCCTGCTGGTCAGCCAGTTTGTCGAGTTGATCCAGGGCGGTCTTGTCGCTGGTGTCCAGCGTGTACACCTTGTCGCCCACCACCAGCGCGTACTTGGAACCTTTGCGGATACAGGCCCGGGTGCATTCGGCGGCATCGCCGGCCATCATGTGGTTGGCGCCGCACATAGCGTCGCTGACCTTGCCGGTGAAAGCCTGGGGCTTATTGGCGGCCAGAGCGGAGGACAGCGACAGAGTTACGCCCAGGAACGTGGTCGCGAGGGCAATGGCAAATCTCGAGGGAGTGGAACTCATTCGAACATTTCTCCTTGGGTTGGGTAGCGTGTCCCTACCATTAGATGCTGCGGAGGGACGGCGCTTTCTTTCCTTCCAAAATAATAACGAAAAGCTGGGCGCTATGGCGCCTTTCGGACAGGATCAAGACCTTTTTAACCGCAAAGGGTGCAAGCAAACCGGTACTACCTTCTGGGATCAAAGTGCAAAGAGATGTCCACTGTCTTGTCCTGGTCCTCGGCGGTTTCATGGACCGTGATTTTCCATTGGTCGGCGGGGTACTGGCCGCTGATGGAGTCCAGGAACTGCCCCGGATAATCCGAATTGTAGGTCTCGCCCGCGAGCAGCCTCCACGCCGCTACCATGCGGTCGGTGGCCTTGCTATCCAGGCCGCGAACTTCGAGGTCCCCCATCTTGTAGATGCTGCCCTCCTGAAACTGGAAAACGTAACCGACCGTAGAATCGCCATCATTCATTTCAGGAACCGGGCGGATTTTGACGCCCATGTAGCCCCGCGCCCCGTACAGCTTTTTTAGGGCTTCCACATCCTGATCGGTCTGCATGGCGTTCGCCGGTTGGCTGGGCTGGAGGTGGATAAGCGCTCGCAGCTTTTCCACCGGAAACACATCCTTGTAGCCGGACAGCTCGATCCGGCTGACCTTGTACTGGCTGCCCGGAGTGATGGGGAAGATGACGTCCACCAGGGTCTCCTCGGGCGTCTCCTCAGCCACCTTGGGTTGGGGCGCGCCGACGGCGGCCTTGAGGTAGCCGCGGGCAAGAAATACGGGAAGGAAATTCTTGTCCGCCTGAAGCATAAGTCGGCTGCGCAAGTAATCCTGACCGGAAAGTCTCCGGGCGGCAGCCTCAAGTTCCGGTAGTTCAGCCGGGCTGGCGCCGCTGAAAGTGATCTTGCGCACGCTGATGGGCTGGCCGGTCATGCTGAAATCGAAGGCTTCCATGGGACCGTCCTCGGGCCCGGCGCGCAGATAGTCGACGCGGCCGTGGAGCTTGAGTTCGATGGCCAGCACCTGCAAAGCCTCGGAAACCTCGTCGGCCAGGTCACCGGTCACCGGCAGCTGGCCCTGGAATAGAGGCACCCGGGTGCGCAGCTTGTCGAACAATTCCTGATCGGAAAGCCACACGAAGTTCTCAAACCGCACGGGCACGAAGGCATTGTTGTCCGTAACCTGCAAGGCCAGTTTCATGCCTGGGGGACCGAACTCGAAGGTGTAGGCAACGTCATCGAAAGCGCCGGTTTCTCCCAGGTGGCGGGTGACGCTCTTGAAATCTTCTTCGCTGACGTTCTGGCCAGGCTGCAGGCCGGTGGCGGCGATGATCTGCTCCGGGGTGTAACGCTTCGAGCCCGTCACGTTAATGGAGATGAGCTTGGACGAGGAAGGAGGTGGAGAAGGCTTGCGGGTCTGGGCCAAAAGCAGGGAAGCGCAGGCCAGCAGAAGGACTGGGAGGGTCCGTTTCACTGCCGCGATTCTACCCCAAGACCACGTAGGGGCGGGTGCCCTCACCCGCCCGGCGGAGCGAAGCTCCGCAACGTCAGCCGGCGTCGGACGTCGGGATGTCAGACCTGAGACCTCAGGGTTCGGTTCGCACCTCCTAGTTCGCTCTGAAGGCGTGGTTGAAGAGCCGAGATCCGACGCCCCAACCCCCAGGCGAGCTTCGCTCGCCCGCCCGGACGTGGCGTCCGGGCCTACGTGGTTTGTGGTGCGTCAGCGTTTCGCGGCAACCACGGCGTCCACGGTCTTGATCTTTACTGTGGTGTCGATGAAGGCCAGCGCGGCGCGGCTGAGGGCCTTGTCTTTGCGGAACACCAGGGCCAGGTCGCGGCGAATCGGGGCCTCTGCCATGGGAATGGCGACCAGCACTTTGGCCTGCACGTCTTCCTGCACATTCGAGCGGGCGATGAAGCCCACCCCGACGTCGGCGGCGACGAAGCGTTTAAGCAGTTCGCTGGAATCAAGTTCCATCGCGTATTGCGGCTTAAGTTTGTTTTCGTGGAAGAGATCTTCCAGAGCATCGCGGGTATGCCCGGCCTTGGGCATGACCAGGGGGAACTTGGCAACTTCGCAGATGGGTGCGGATTTCAACTTCGCCAGAGGATGCTGCGGAGGCGCGATGACCACCAGCTCATCGCGATGAATCAGCACAACCGTCAGGCGGGGGTCGGTGACCGGCATGGACATGAAACCGAAGTCCACCGAATTGTCGATGACCGATTCCAGGATCTTGCCGTAATCGGCGCGCGTGATGTTGACCGCCACGTCGGGATACTGCTTCTTGAACTCGGCAAAGACTTCGGGGAGGATGTGCAGGCAGGTGCCTTCATTGGCCCCCACGATGATTTCTCCCCGGGGCACGCGTTCAGTTTCGGCGATCGCGATCAGGACCGCCTTGCGGGCTTCAAGAATCTCTTCAGCATATTTCTGGAAGAGCTTGCCGGAGGCGGTGATGGAAACCTTCCCCCCGGAGCGGTCGAGCAACTTGGCGCCGACTTCCTCCTCCAGGGCCCGGATCTGTGACGAGATCGCCGGCTGGGTGCGAAAGCGTTTCTCGGCAGCCCGCGAGAAGGAGCTGTGGCGCGCCACCTGGAGAAACGTTTCTAGCTGTTCAAAGTCCATAAGTTGGCACTTAGCAATTGGCAATCAGCAATTGGCCAACCCGCCCCAGAACCGTCGGCCGGCCGCACCCGAAGTCACAGCGAACCACCCACCAGGTTCCAGAGTAGTAAAGCCAGTAATCTGCAATTCGCAGCCGTCCCGAGGTTTAGTCAATTGCTAATTGCCAATTGCTAAGTGCTTTCCGCTCTGGCCGCCAACGGGCATAAGCCTTCGTTATCCCAGCCATAAAAACAATATATTTCCCCACACAGGCTGCGTCCCTTTACAGTTACGTTCGGCTTATACAATGCGAGATTGTAGCAGGCAGGTTAACTTCCCTTAAAATGCGGCACTCTAGCCGCCCGCGCCGCTGCCGCATGAGTCGCAGGCTTGCGATCAGGAGCGAATCTGAAAGGAACTGTTCATGGCTGACCCGAAAACCGTTCTGGAGTTCGTGAAGAAGAACGGGGTCAAGATGTTCGATTTGCGCTTTACCGATTTGCCCGGACTGCAGCACCACGTTTCCTATCCCATCGACCAGTTGAGTGAGGCTTCATTCGACGAAGGTTTCGGCATGGACGGTTCGTCGATCCGGGGTTGGGCGGCGATCCACGAAAGCGACATGCTGCTGATGCCCGACCCGAACTCTTTCATTCTCGATCCTTTCACCGAGATTGCGACCCTGGTGATGGTGTGCGACGTGGTCGACCCGGTAACCAAGCAGCGCTATGACCGCGACCCGCGTTACATCGCGAAGAAAGCGGAAATGTATCTGGGTTCGACCGGCCTGGCGGACACTGCCTATTTTGGAGCTGAGGCCGAGTTCTTCATCTTCGACAATGTGCGCTTCGACCAGCGCGAGCAGCACGGCTTCTATTTCATCGATGCGGAAGAGGGCCGCTGGAATTCCGGCCGGGTGGAGAACAACCAGGGATACCGCCCGCGGTACAAAGAAGGTTATTTCCCGGTGCCCCCGACCGACCACTACCAGGACTTGCGCAGCGAGATGGTGATGACCATGCAGAACTGCGATCTGGAGGTGGAATGCCACCATCACGAAGTGGCGACCGGAGGGCAGACCGAAATCGACCTGAAATTCGATTCGCTGGTGCGCTCCGCCGACCACATGATGCTCTACAAGTACATCGTGAAGAATGTGGCCAACCAGTATGGCAAGACAGTGACTTTCATGCCCAAGCCTATCTATGGGGACAACGGCAGCGGCATGCATACCCATCAGTCGCTGTGGAAGAGTGGCAAGCCGCTGTTTGCGGGCGATGGCTATGCCGGCATCTCGCAGATGGCGCTGTGGTATATCGGAGGCCTGATCAAGCACGGTCCGGCGCTGGCGGCCATCATCGCCCCGACCACGAATTCTTACAAACGCCTGGTGCCCGGATTCGAGGCGCCGGTGAACCTGGCCTACTCGCGGCGAAACCGCTCGGCGGCATGCCGCATCCCGATGTATTCAGCATCGCCCAAGGCCAAGAGAGTGGAGTTCCGGCCGCCGGACCCAAGCTGCAACCCATATATGGCATTCGCGGCGATGATGATGGCCGGTCTGGATGGAATCGAGAACAAGCTGGACCCGGGACAGCCGCTGGATAAAGACATCTACGACCTCGGGCCGGAAGAGCTGGCCAAGGTACCGTCCATGCCGGGCTCACTGGAAGATGCGCTGGATGCCCTGGAGCGCGACCACGCCTTCCTGCTCAAGGGCGACGTCTTCACCGAAGAGCTGCTGAGTACATACGTGGAGTACAAGCGAACCAAAGAAGTGGATGCGGTGAGGCTGCGGCCGCATCCCTATGAGTTCGCGTTGTACTACGACATCTGAGCGCAGAATGTGTGAGTCTGGTGTCTGTGGGTCGGACACTCCTGTCCGACGCCTTTGTCTTGGACTTTCCTCAAACCAAAGTCAAAGTCAACGGCGTCGGACAGGAGTGTCCGACCCACACCACTGCATCGCTCCAGTTGACTACGGGGTTGACGACGAAAGCATCGTGTTCTGACGCCCGGATCGCGCTCGCGCCTCCAGGCGCATCAGCCTTGACTGGTCGGGCGTGAAGAGCAATCCGCCCATCATCAGTTGCCGCACCTGATTCACTTCCCAACGCGGCTGCATGATCCCGTTGTCGGAGTGGCTGTTCGAGCCCAGCAGCAGATGACCGAGTTCATGGGCCATAACACAACCCAAAATGATGGGGAGCTCGAACTCGGCGTCGTCGCTCCTGGCGCGCCGCAACGCAAACTCGTAGTAGACACTAGCGAGAACGGGATGGACGGCAAAACCAAAAACGCTGTCCTGGAACTTGTCCAGAACGGGCGCAGCAAGAATGCGTAGCCGGATGCCGTTGGCCTCAGGCGCTTTCCGGCAAGGGTCTTGGGTGTTAGTGGTGGATGGCCCAACTGAACACTCCAACCACGATGTCCGCACGCCAGCCTGCCCGAGAATTCGACCAGCTTCGCGTTCGGCCGCGGCCACAATCGTGGGCGAAGCTTGGGAGTAGTTGGCCACCAGAACCCTGATCATGGGGGGCTCGTCCTCGCCGGCGAGCGCAGTTACCGGAAGGGCCAGTCCCATGACGATCCCAACCAAGGCGGCCATGACGCCGAAATTGCCACCGGACAAAGGGCGCGTTTTCATGTCGTCCTCCACGGCGCGAGTGGCGCGGTGAGGGGCGACAATGGGCTTCGGGTGCGGCTACCTCAATGCAGGGAAGCGCGATTGATAGTCAGAAGAAGGTCGAAAGAAAGTCAGAGGCTAACTCACTCGAACTAGTGCGGTTGGGAGGCAGGGTCAGTCAAGTCGAGTCGGCCGGTCCAACTGGTTTAACGGGCGTTCAGTGCTAGACTGGCAAACTTGAGGCGTGCGTCTGTGACAGAAGTTGTCCGTTCTCCTCGTCTAGTCCGGTTTGGAACCTTCGAAGTCGACCTTCCTGCGGGGGAACTACGTAAGAGCGGCGTGAAGCTGAAACTTACCGGCCAGCCCTTTCAGGTTCTGGCCATGCTGCTGGAGCGTCCGGGCGAAGTGGTGACCCGGGAGGAACTACAGAAGCGCCTGTGGCCTGACACTTTTGTTGATGTTGACCACAACCTGAATACCGCCATCAACAAGATTCGCGAGGTGCTGGGCGACTCGGCGGAGAGCCCGCGCTTTGTCGAGACGCTTCCGCGGCGGGGGTATAGGTTTGTCGTGCCGGTCGAAGGCGTTGCTGTTGGGAAAGTGCCGGTCGAAGTGAGCGGCGGCGAGTTGAAGCAAGCATCGAAGCGCGCTCAGACTCTGCGTCTCGCAATTCTGTTCGGGGCATGCGTGTTCGTGGTCGGAACGGGTTTCTTTGTTTACGAGCAGCGCCAAGCCCCCACGCCGCCGAAACAGCCCACTCTTACCCGCGTCACCTTCGACGAAGGCCTGCAGATCGGTGTTTCCTGGTCGCCCGACGGTCGTTATATCGCCTACAGTTCGGATCGAGGAGGAAAGTTCGACATTTGGGTACAGCAATTGAGCGGCGGCGACCCTGTTCAGATCACGAGGGGGACCGGCTACAACTGGCAGCCAGATTGGTCGCCGGACGGCAAATATATAGCGTATCGCTCCGAAGAGGGAGACGGCGGATTGTATATAGTGCCGGCACTGGGTGGGGCAGGATTGGAACGGAAGATCGCGTCGTTTGGTTATCACCCTCGGTGGTCACCGGATAGTTCGAGGATTCTGTTGCAAACGATAGAGTTTGGTTTGAGTTGTCAGCTCTACGTCGTGGGCTTGGATGGAAACCCACCCCGGGCGGTTCAAGTAGACTTGACGAACCGAATTGGCACGATTTCGGCGGCATGGCATCCTGACGGAAAGAGAATTTCCGTATGGGAGATGACGCCCTCGCCAATACCGGAGTTCTGGACGGCCCCGGTTGATGGAGGTGCGGCGGTAAAGACAGAGATCGGTCCCGAAATCTTAAAGTCAGCGGAGGCGATCGCAGGGAGAGGAATCACCGCCTTTGCGAATTCGGATTCCAAATTCTCGTGGGCAAGTTCCGGAACGGCAATCTACTTTGAACGAACCTTTCGAGGTGCAAGGAATATCTGGCGGATGAGGGTTGATCCACAAACCCTGAACGCCATCGCCATCGAGCCTTTGACCACGGGCACCGAAGTAGATTCGGAATTCTCAGCCTCTCCCGAAGGAAGCAAGATGGCCTTTACCGGCGAGTCCAGACGGGTGCAGGCCTGGATGTTTCCGTTCGACGCTCAGCGCGGGCGGGTGACCGGCAGCGGAAGCGCGGTGACATCGCCGGGAATGGAAGCCTGGGCGACGAGCATCTCTCGTGACGGTCGCAGGTTGGCATACTCAGCCAAACGATCCGGCCGATGGGAGTTGTGGGAGACGTCCCTGCCGGACGGGCGGGAGACTCCCATCGCGGCGGACGATTCCTACGTCCGACCCTCGCCACAGTGGTCGCCAGATGGGGCGCGGCTAGCCTACTTTCGCATGAATCCTTTCACGGGAGATGGCCAGGGGGTGATCTGGTCCCAGAGCCGGGGCGAGGAACCGATCACCACGTTAAGCAACCTTGGACCGATCGTATTTGATTGGTCCAAGGACGGCGAGTGGCTGCTGGCATCGCGGGCAAGGGCAGAAGGCGGTCAATCGGAAATCTGGGAGCTGCCGACGGCGGGTAGTGCAGCTAGAGGAAAAGAGCGAAAGCTCGTCGCGTGCGACGCGAACACCAACTTGTGGCAGAGTCGATATTCGCCGGATGGCCGCTGGATTGTTTTTGAAGCATCGGAACATAGACCGACCGGGCACAAGATGACCATCTATGTCACCCCGGCGGCTGGTGGGCCGTGGACAACAATTACGGAAGGCAAACACTGGGACGACAAGCCGCGCTGGTCGCCAGATGGCAGGATCATCTACTTCCTTTCTGAGCGCCGAGGTTTTTTCAATGTCTGGGGGATTCATTTCGATCCCGTGAAGGGGAGAACGGAGGGCGAGCCGTTCCAGGTCACATCCTTCGATAATCCGAGGTTGATGGTTGCTGAATCGATGCCGGACGTTGGTCTTTCTCTAACCCAAAACCAACTAATCGTGACTGTATCTCAAGTGTCTGGGAGCATCTGGGTGCTGGATAATGCGGGCCCCTAATTGGAAGCTGGGATACTTCGAAACAAAAAGGCCCGACCAAAGCCGGGCCTTTTCACGAGTTAACGGGCCAGAGATTGTTAAGCGGGGCTGCTGAAGGCAGTTCGATCGGTCCGCGCGTGCATTCTTTCCGGATCCAGGTCGCGGGCCGGCTTCACTTCCTTGACCTCTGGCAGGCCGAGGACGATGGCTCCCAGGGTGGAGTTCGACTTCTCCAGCACCATGAGCAGATATTTTTGCGCTACGGCACGATCAGAAGGATGAATGAGTTTCCACCAGCGCCGAATCGACTCCTGCACCTCAACCGTGTTCTTGTCCCCTTCGACCATGGCATCAACGAGCTTGTAGACCTTGCTCTTGACCGCTTGGTAGGAGATAGAGACCTCCTGTGGCATTGTCCACCCCCGGTGTGGTGACTGGTAGCAATACGCGGGCCAAACGTATCCCTAAGCGTTATTGGGACTTAGTCTCGCGATTGATTCTAGTTGTTGGAGGAATAGAAAGATTTGATATGAATTTCCGTAGAACACGCCTGGGGCCAAGCTCAGGAGAAATCGTTTGCTGGCGGTTGCAATCCTCGCCTATTTCTGGCTCAACTGCTTTTCGACCGCGGAGACCACCTCGGTCGAATCCGGAGTCACCGCGGATTCGAAACGCTGCACCACGTTCCCGTTTCGGTCCACCAGGAATTTGGTGAAGTTCCACTTGATCTCGCCCGCGATCGACGCCCCGGTCTGCTTGGTGAGGTACTGGTAGAGCGGAGTCTGGTCATCCCCCTTAACCGACACTTTGCTATACATGGGAAAGGTCACGTTGTACTTGCGGGAACAGAAAGTCTTGATCTCCTGGTTCGTGCCGGGTTCCTGTCCACCGAAATTGTTGGCCGGGAAGCCCACGATGACGAAGCCCTGGTCTTTGTACTTCTCATACAAAGACTCCAGCGCGCTGTATTGCGGGGTGAAGCCGCAACGGCTGGCGACGTTGACCACCAGAACCACCTTGCCCTTGAAATCCGCCAGCGGCATGGGTTTGCCATCGATCGAAGGCAGGGTGAAGTCGTAAATATTTGCCGCGACTGCGGATCCAGCCATAACCATCACCAGTCCCAGGACAAAAGATGCGTGGACACTTCGGTTGCGCACAGCCTTCATTACTGTCTCCTTGGCGCTGCTGAACGTCCGAACGGGGTTGAGACGAGAATACCGGAGGAGGCTGCCAAGCGCAAAGGTTACAATGTGGCGCCCTGATGGGCGACTTCCAGTCAGTGCGGCAAAATTTCTCGCGGAGGCTTCATGAAGCAGGCGCTGCTGTGGATGTTTCTATGTCTGACGCTGTCGGGCGTACTTTCAGCCCAAACCGAGCCGGCACGACCTGCAGTCAGCCATGACAGTTCGGAGCGAATGTTTCTTCCCCGCGACACCTTCTGGGGATACGGGCAGTTTGACCTGGCGCCTCCGCATAACGAAATTGATCCCAATATCTGCCGGGCGGACGCGGGAATTTCAGGTGGCGTCAACGATCCCTGCAACGCCTTCGCGCGCTACATGATCTCGGGGTACATAGAAGCGCATCCCTTCGGCCGCGGACAGTTCCGCAGGTTCTTTCTCTTTGGAGAACCGCGCTTCCTGTTCGGCAAGAACCTGCCGCAAACGCTCTATACCTGGTCGATGGCGGCGATCGGACTGGAAAACTCGTGGGGCGGAGGACTCTACCTGGGCAAGGGTTTCGAAATGCGCGTGACCCAGCACTTCCTGTTTACCCGCTTTGGAGCGCGCGACCGGAATCTGGGCGGGGCGGATCTTGGGCCCAACGGGCCCTGGGGCCGCTACAACACCATCGGAGTGCGGAAATATTTCGGGACCAGGCGGTATTGAGGGTATGCTGAAATTCCGAGCCGAGCCTCTTGCCTCCATCGAAACTGACAAATGAGCTGACCGGGATGAGCGCCGATCCCGGGCAAAATAGCCGGGCCTTGCCCGGCCGGGCGAGTGAGGGCACCCACCCCTACGCGGGCTGCGGCTTTCGCAATCCTGACCTGGCCAAAGTGACCCTGGAACGGGTCAGCACGCGGCTATCGCCTGCATTGGCCGCAGCCCTGCCCGGGCTGCTGGCGGAGGCCCCTGATCCCGATGGCGCTCTCCTTTTGTTTGAGCGCTTGTGCGAGTCGGAAGAAATCGTACGCTTGCTGGAACAGCATAATTTCCTGGCGCACTATGCCATTGTGGTTTTCGGTCACAGCCGGTTTCTGGGCGAGACCCTGGTACAGAATGCCGACCTGCTGCCATCCTTTCTGCGGGAGAAGAATTTTGACCGCAGCTTTTCCCAGGAAGAATTTCACGAAAGCCTGGCGCGCTTCCGGACGCGCTCGCTGGACAGCGACGTTGCGCTGACCCTGGCGCGCTTCAAGCGGCGCGAGTATGTCCGCATCATGCTGCGCGATGTGCTGAAGATCGCGCCCCTGGCCGAGACCACCGCGGAAATCTCGGCCCTGGCGGATGTGCTGATCGAGGAGGCCTTGCGCGAGGCGGACAGCAAACTGCAACGGCGCCACGGAACCCCGCAGCATCTCGATGCCCTGGGCCGGCGGGTGGACACGCCCTTTGCCATCCTCGCCCTGGGCAAGCTGGGAGGCAACGAGCTCAACTACAGCTCGGACGTGGACCTGATGTACATCTATGGAGACGGCGAAGAGCCGCCCCGGACGCCGGTTTCCAATCGCGAATACTTCATCCGGCTGGCCCAGCATACGACCGACATCCTGTCTCGGATCACCGGGGAGGGGCCGGTATTCCGCATCGACTTGCGCTTGCGCCCGCAGGGCGGGGAAGGCGAGTTGGCCATCCGTTTGTCGCAGGCGCTGACTTACTACGCCGAAACCGCGCACGACTGGGAGCGCCAGGCGCTGATCAAAGTCCGGCACGCGGCTGGAGACACCGGCCTGGCCCGCGACTTTATTCGGGCGGTGCAGCCGCACGTTTACACCGAGCAAGTGAATTTTGCCGCCATCAAGACCGCGTTGGTGGCGCGCGAGAAGATGCAGAAACGGCGCCAGTTGGGAAAGACGCTGGGGCAGCCGGAACCGACTATCGATGTGAAGGTCGATCGCGGGGGCATCCGCGATATTGAGTTTCTGGTGCAGTGCCTGCAGCGGGTGTACGGCGGTGCCGAACCCTGGTTGCGCTCGGGCGGAACTCTGTTCTCGCTGCACAAACTGCATGACAAGGGCCACATCACCGGCAAGGAATTTCATGACCTCACCAGCGCCTACGAATTCCTGCGGCACCTGGAACACAGGCTGCAACTGCGCGAGGGACAACAGATCCACCGTTTACCGGCGTCGGAGGCCGATCTCAGGGTGCTACAGCGCGCCATGGAAGGTTATTCGCCGGGGGAGCACAGGTCGGGCGACCTGGGTTCCCTGGTGCAACGGCGGATGGCAACGGTGGCCGAAATTTACCAGCGCATTATCTACCAGCAGCAGACCCGCGGCCGGCAACAGTTGCCTGGCGCGGAATTTAAATTACTGAGCACCTTCGAACCGATGACGGCGGACCCCTCCAGCCAGCAGATACTCGAGCGGCTGGCGGCGGACGCGCCCGCCCTCTATGAAAATGTTGGCCGCGGCGATTTGAACCCGCAGGCACGGAAGAATCTTTACCGGTTTCTGGGTTCGGCATTCAGCAGTTCGCAACGTTACTCGACCGTGCTGCAACACCAGGAAGGAATGCGTCGCGCGCTGGTCCTGTTTGAAACCAGCGACTATCTGACGGAGATCCTCATTCGCCATCCTGAGGAAATTGTCACACTGGCGGAGTTGGAGGAAGTCCCGCACGCCGGCGGAAGGTATTTGTTCGAACGGTCTCTCGGGCTCACCGAAACTGCCCGCGATCCGGTGTTTGCATACTTGGCCGATTCACCGGCCCCCTACGCGGAAAAGCTGGCCATGTTGCGGCAGCACTTCAGACACCGCGCGTTCGTAGTCGGGGCCCGAGATGTTATCGAGTTGCGCGATGTGTACGAATCGTTCGAAGCCACCACGGCGGCCGCGGAAGACGTGATGGCAACCGCGATTCGCCTGGCCGGCGCGGAGGGGTTGGCCGTAATGGCCGTGGGCCGGCTGGGAAGCGGAGAATTCGATTTGTTGTCGGATGCCGATGTCCTGTTTGTCTGTGGGGAAGGCAGCGACCGCATTGCCCTGACCAAATCTGCGGAACAGATGATGCATGCGCTCGCCGCCTACACCCGGGACGGAACCGTGTTTCCGGTGGACGCGCGCTTGCGTCCGCGGGGCGGCGAAGGCGAACTGCTTTCCACTCCGGCCCAGCTGGCAGCCTATTTCGAACACGAGGCCCAGGCCTGGGAAGCGCTGATGTACACCAAGCTGCGCTTTCTCGCCGGATCTCAAACCCAGGGCGAACATGCGCTGGCGATGCTGAAGATATTGTTCGCAAGATTTGCCGCCGATCCCGGGTTTGCCGAATCTGTACGAGAAATGCGGGCGAAACTGGAAATCGCAGAAGGCCCTGGCAAGAGCTTCAAGTCCTCGCCGGGGGCGATCTATGACATCGACTTCATGACCAGCTTTCTGCTGGTGAAGCACGGCGTGGCCGACAAGCAGGGAAGCTTGCGTGACCGTCTGTGGCGCTGCGCTACCTCTGGAGTGCTGGACAAAAACGACGCGGGAGTGCTCGACCATGCCGCGGAATTGCTGCGCACAGTGGAACACGTGGCTCGGCTGGTCGTCGGACGGGCCGGGAAGTGGCTGCCCGCGACCGAACACGGCCGGAAAATCACCGAGAAGCTGACGGCTCAGATTCTGGAACGCGAATTTCCCGACGGCCTGGAGAGCGAGTTGGAGCACACACTCCACAAGGTACGCACGATCTACGAGCGGGTGTTTGCGGAGTAGACAGTATTGTGTGGCGCGGGCGCCCTCGCCCGCGACCGGCGGCCGCGCGGCATACTGGGGTCGAGCGCTCGGAACGATTTCGTATTCTTCCAACTGAGAACGCGGTCGAGGCGCCCGCGCCACTCGGACCCGTCAGCTCCGGCGCAAGGTGTACGCGGGAACTGGTGCGGGACGCCGGCCGCGTTGGATCAGCCAGATAATCAGGGCAACAATGCCGCCGAGAAAGAGGAAGGGCAGCAGGAAGATCAGAAAGATCCAGGCGCCTCCTCCTCCGATGGTTGTGACATCGCCGCCCACGGTGGCCTGTGGGTCGCGGCGCACGGCCCCGCCGATTGCAGTCAGGTCGCCGGCCACCTGCGCACCGCTTTCCACCCGGGCGTTACCGCCGATGGCCGTGACGTCCCCCGAAATCGAGGCACCTGACTCCGCGAATACGCTTCCGGCAATGGCGGTGACGTCGCCGGAGGACTGACCTCTGATGTGAATCGAGCAGGCGATACAGGTCACGTCGCCGACTCTTTCGCCCGACTCAATGCGAATGTCGTGATTGAACTGGGTGCGGTCAGAATCGGCGGCCGCCGCCTGAGAGCTGTAGGGCGCTGCCAAAATCGCAAGCATACAAAAGGCTGGGAGGGGAGAGAGCAAGGTCATGAAGGTCTCCTGACAAACACTTGCGGACAGTATAAGCCGGTTTGGGTTTCGTGGAAATGAACCCGTGTGGGTGTGGGTCGGACACCCCTGTGTGGGTCGGACACTCCTGTCCGACGCCTTTGCCTTTGATGTGTTTGGTTCTTGCTTGCTCGGAACAGGGATGAGAGTTTTGGGGGCAGAGTCAAAGTCAAAGGCGTCGGACAAGAGTGTCCGACCCACACCTGCGCCTTAGTGTTTCGATTTCAGCGAGTAGTTTCTTACCACGCCGAAGCCGGTGACCCCGATGTGGACGATTGAAATCCAGCGTTCGATCTGGTGATGATTGGCGCGATGCATCCAGTAGGACAGTCCGACAGAGGTGAGCGTTGCCGCCGCTTCCAGGCCGGCAAACGCCGCCGAGTTGTTGACAACGTCATCGGGGATGAGGATTTCTTCGCGGCCGCGCGCCTGAAAATTGCGGGTGGAAGCATAGTCTAGTCCGCGGAAGACAGCGACCCCGGAGAAAAGCAGGACATTGGTGCGGTCCCAAAAGGCGTGGGGCGGAGTTTGAGAAGGAGCATCGGGCGCCGGGGCGGGCGCGGAGGCGGGCCTTCGATTTTGGAGCTGGGGTTGCTGGGCTTTGGCGGATGCGGCGCAGAGCAAGCAGATTGCAAAAAGGAATGCCCGGAAAGAGTTCCGGCCACGGAAGAAATTACGGGCCATTCGGGCATTGTAAAGGCAATTCCTTGCCGAGCTTTGCTCGGCCGGGCAGGTGGGACACCTGTCCCTACGTAACCAGCGGTGTCCGCGTGACTCGTGGACTGTCGCCATCCGGCAGCGAACCTTTATAATTGATCGTTTCGACCGACAATCGTTGACCATCAGGTAGGAGGGTTTAATGGCGGCTTCCTATAACGGTGTGCCTGTGCCTGCAAATGGCGCCGGGATTCGCTACAGCAACGGGACCTACCAGGTCCCCGACAATCCCATTGTGCCTTTCATCGAAGGCGACGGCACGGGACGCGATATCTGGAAGGCTTCGGTGCGGGTGTTCGATGCGGCCGTGGAGAAGGCCTACAAGGGCAAGCGCCGCATCGCCTGGTACGAAGTGTTTGCCGGCGAGAAGGCAATGGCGAAATTCAATAGCTGGTTGCCGGATGACAGCGTCGCGGCCATCCGCGAGTTCCGCGTGGCCATCAAGGGCCCGCTGACTACTCCGGTGGGTGGCGGCATCCGGTCGCTGAACGTGGCCCTGCGGCAGATTCTTGATCTCTATTGTTGCGTGCGCCCGGTGAAGTATTACAAAGGCGTGCCCTCGCCGGTGAAGCATCCCGAACGCATGGATGTCGTCATCTACCGCGAAAATACGGAAGACGTTTATGCCGGCATCGAGTGGGAGCAGGGAACGCCGGAGGCGGCGCGGCTGATCGAATTCCTCAACAAAGACATGCTGAAAGGCGGCAAGAAGCAGGTGCGTCTCGATTCCGGCGTAGGCATCAAGCCCATTTCAATTGCCGGGACCAAGCGCCTGGTGCGCATGGCCATCAAGTTTGCCCTACAGAACGCGCGCAAGAGTGTGACCCTGGTGCACAAAGGCAATATCCAGAAGTTTACCGAGGGCGCCTTCCGCAAATGGGGTTACGAACTGGCCACCGAAGAGTTTCGCGACCAGGTCATTACCGAACGCGAGAGCTGGATTCTCGACAACAAAGATAGAAACCCCAACCTCTCGATCGAGCAGAACGCGGCTCTGGTCGAACCCGGCATGGAGTTTGGCACGGAAGACTTCCGGCAGTCGGTTTACAAGGAAGTGAAGCAGGTCCTGGATTCGATCTATGCCACACATGGCAAGGGCGCCTGGAAAAAGAAACTCATGATCAACGACCGGATTGCCGATTCTATCTTCCAGCAGGTAGTGACCCGGGCGGACGAGTATTCCGTGCTGGCCTGCCCCAATCTGAACGGCGACTACATCTCCGACGCGTGCGCCGCTCAGGTAGGTGGGTTGGGCATCGCGCCCGGCGCCAATATCGGCGACGGCTTCGCCTGTTTCGAGGCCACCCACGGGACTGCCCCCAAGTATGCGGACAAAGATATCATCAATCCCGGTTCGGTGATTCTTTCCGGAGTCATGATGCTGCGCTTCCTGGGATGGAATGAAGCCGCCGACCTGGTGGAACATGGACTGGAGCGCACCATCGAACAGAAGAAAGTTACCTATGACTTTGAACGGCTGATGGAAGGTGCCACCAAGGTCAAAACCAGCGAGTTCGCCAATTACATCATCGAGAACATGGGCGCGGGTGTTCTGACCGCGGCCGATTGATTCCTAACCACCGAGGACGCGGAGGACACCGAGGAAGCTTGGGGTTTTGGTTTTGTCTCTGTGTCCTCCGTGTCCTCCGTGGTTAACCAGGTTTAGAAAGGGCATTCATGCGAAAGAAAGTGACAATTGTTGGTTCGGGCAACGTAGGCGCAACCGCGGCTCACTGGATCGCGGCCAAGGAACTGGCGGACGTGGTGCTGATCGACATCATCGAAGGCGTGCCGCAGGGCAAGGGATTGGACTTGCTCGAAGCCATGCCGATCGAGAAGCGCGATTCGTACGTGCTGGGCACGCAGGATTACGCCGATACCGCGAATTCTGACGTTGTCGTGATCACCGCCGGCATCCCGCGCAAGCCCGGCATGAGCCGCGACGATCTGCTCAATACCAACCACAAGATCATGAAAGACGTTGTGGGCAAGGTGGTGCAGCACTCGCCCAACTGCATTCTGATTATCGTCTCGAATCCCCTGGATGCCATGGCCCAGGCGGCCTACAAGATGGCCGGTTTCCCGCGGGAGCGAGTCATCGGCATGGCTGGCGTGCTCGACTCGGCGCGCTTCCGAACGTTTATCGCGCAGGAACTAAAAGTCAGCGTGGAGAACGTGACCGCATTCGTGCTGGGCGGACACGGCGACACCATGGTCCCTTTGCCGCGCTACTCGACGGTCGCGGGAATTCCGATTACCGAGTTAATGGATGCGGCCACCGTGGAGCGCCTGGTGCAGCGCACCCGTGACGGCGGAGCGGAAATTGTGAAGTATCTGAAGACCGGGTCGGCCTTCTACGCTCCGTCGGCGGCCGCGACTGAGATGGTCGAGGCGATCATCAAAGACAAGAAAAAGATTTTGCCTTGTGCCGCTTATCTTCAAGGCGAATACGGGATCAACGGACTGTATGTCGGTGTGCCCTGCAAACTGGGCGCAAAGGGCCTGGAGCAGATCATCGAAATCAAACTCACTCCCGAAGAGAAGGTGGCCCTGGACAAGAGCGCGGCCGCGGTGAAGGAGTTGGTAGCCGTGATCGGGGTTTGAATTGGGTCTTTGGGTGGTGGCGGTTTTCGGGTGCAATCCGTCACTTGGAGGAGTGACCGATGCGCAGGATCATCCTGGTTGCAATGATTGTTTTCAGTCTTGCGGTGATCTTTCTCACATTTGCGAAGCACACTCAGCATCAGTTGGAATTAAAGACTTACTTTCGGGATGCTCACGGTTTGAGGGTAGGGGCGCCGGTGCAGATGGCCGGAGTTGACGTCGGTCGGGTAATCGAAGTCCGCGTCCGACCCGACTTAAAACAACATCCCGCTGAGGTTGTCCTACTCTTTCAAACTCCGTATAAACTGGAGATCCCTGCAGATTCAGTTGTGTTTTTGAGCCGTGCCGGATTGCTGGGCGAGACCTACGCCGCCGTCGACATTCACTCTGCTGCGGGGCCGCCCGTCGGAAACCTAGGGGTTTTGAAAGCCCGGGAAGAAGAAGCCCCGCGGGCCGAAGAAGAGAGCCCGGAGAATCCTGAAGTCACCAAACCGGCCAAGCCGGATCCCGCCCTCTCCCCACCGAATCATCCCAGTAAGGTTGACCATGGTCATTGACCATGGTATAAATTAAAACAGAATGAAGGAAGTCGCCATCTCGGAGTTCAAAGCCAAGTGTCTGGGCATGCTGGAAGAGGTGCGCAAAACCGGCAAACCGATTCGTGTAACCCGCTTTGGCAAACCCGTTGCTGAAGTGGTGCCTCCTTCTCCTCAACCCCGCCCCAAAAGCTGGCTGGGATGCATGGCTGGAAGCATAGAAATCGTGGGCGACATTGTCGGCCCTACCGGCAGTTTTGATGACTGGGAAGCGTTTCGGGAATGAAACTTCTCTTAGACACTCACATCTGGATTTGGAGTGTCGGCGACCCCCAGCGGTTGAGTCGCCGCGTCGCGAAGGCATTGGAAGACGTTCAGAACCAACTCTGGTTGTCTCCCGTCAGCATCTGGGAAGCGCTGCTCCTCCATCGCAAAGGGCGCCTCAAAGTACCTGAGGGTTTTTCAACCTGGGTGACGCGCGCTCTAACTACGATGCCACTCACCGAGGCCCCCTTTAACTTTGAGGTTGCCGCCGCGCTGACAGAGGTCAGTTTGCCGCATGCTGATCCCGCTGACCACTTCCTGGCTGCGTCTGCGAAAGCTTTCGGCCTCACGCTCATTACGTCCGACCGCAATCTGATCCGCACCAGGGAAATTTCTGTAATGGAAAATTGACGGACTACACCCTCTCAATCACCACCGACTTCACCGCCGCATCCTTCAGCGGCTTGTCCTGGCGGTTGCGCGGGGTGGCGACGATTTTCTCCGCCACCTCGTAGCCCTCCACTACTTCTCCAAAAATTGTGTGCTTGCCTGTGAGCCATTGCGTGGGTGCAATGGTGATGAAGAACTGCGAGCCATTGGTGTTGGGGCCGGAGTTCGCCATGGCCAGCTTGCCCGGCTTGTCGAACTTGTGCGGGGAGCCCTTGGTTTCGTCCTCAAACTGGTAGCCGGGGCCGCCGAATCCGGTTCCGGCTGGGTCGCCACCCTGGATCATGAAGTCGGGAATCACGCGGTGGAAAATGGTGCCGTCATAAAGGCGGTCTTTGCTCTTCTTGCGGCTGACGGGGTGGGTCCACTCGCGTTTGCCTTCGGCGAGTTCGGTGAAGTTGGCTACGGTTTTGGGCGCCTCTTTTTCGAAGAGGCGGCAGACGATGGTGCCTTCACTGGTATCGAAGATGGCGTAGGTACCGGGTTGACGTGACATGAGGTCCTTTCATTTCAGAATTGCGAGGGCAAGCTGCCCTCGCAACAGCCGGAGCCTGCCCTGAGCGAAGTCGAAGGGCCGGCGCTACTTTGGAGCGGTTGCGGGTGCGGCCGGTTTCTTGACTGCAGGCTTGGCCGCGGTCGACGCCGGTTTGGGCGCGACTGGCTTTGCCGCTGGAGCAGCGCCGCCCTTTGTGATGACGATGTGAGTGATCTTGACCGGGCGATAGGGCCGGTCGTTGGCATCGCGACCCATGCTGGCAATCTGCTTGACCAGGGCGACGCTGGCTTCGTCACATTGACCGAACAGGGTGTATCCGCCGTTCAAACTAGGGTACGGGACCTCGGTTATGAAGAACTGGGAGCCGTTGGTGCCGGGGCCGGCATTGGCATAGGCCAGCCGTCCGGGGCGGTCGAACTTCACGGTGGGAGAAGTCTCGTTCTTGAATTCAAAACCAACGTCGCCGCTGCCGCTGCCGGCGGGATCTCCACCCTGAATCATGAAATCAGGAATCACGCGGTGGAAAATAGTCCCATCATAGAGCGGGACGCCGTGTTTTTTGGCATGAGAAATGGGATTGGTCCAGTCTTTGGTGCCCTGGGCCAGGCCGATAAAATTGGCGACCCCGATGGGAGCGACGTCGGGAAACAGGGTGCAGGTCAGCTTGCCGGCGGTGGTCTCGATGATGGCGGTAGGACGGGCGGGCGTGGCGGCTACCGGTTTGGCAGCAGCAGCGGCTGGCGTCTTCGCGGGCGCGGCCTTGTGCGCGGGCGCGGTCTGCGACCATCCTGCCGAACACGCCGCCGCAATCAGCAAACAAATTGAGAAACACTTTCTCATGGACGCTCCTGAGCGCCGGGTCTTGCCCGGCCGGACGGGTGAGGGCACCCATCCCTACGTGGTTTATGGTGACTGCGAAATATGATTCTATCCTAGAGTTCCCAAAATACTATTTACTGGTCGAGGTCTGAGCGGACCCGGCCTGCATCTCGCGGCTTACCCGCTCCACCTCGCCGAAAACGCGTAGCAGGTTTCCGCCGAGAATCTTGTGGATGTCTTTTTCGCTGTAGCCTCGATCCAGCAGGGCCTGGGTGATCTTAGGCAGGTCGGCGGCGGAATCGATGCCCTCAGGCAAAGCGCCACTTACGCCGTCAAAGTCCGACCCCAGCCCCACATGATCGACTCCGGCAACCTTGGCGATGTGGTCGATGTGATCGATCAGGCTTTTTAGCGGAGGGCGTGGAATTTTGGCAGCCCATTCGCGCTCGACCTGGTCTTTGTCCAGATAGGTGACGGGTTTGTCTGCCGCCTTTAACTCTGCAACCCGTGCCTCCACCGCAGCGTCAGCGTCCTTCTTCTGGGCCTCAGCGGCCTTGCGGTAATTTTCGTCGATGAAGGCGGAATAGAAGTTGGTTTGCACCACTCCGCCGTTTTTCGCTACCGCACGCAGCATGTCATCGGTCATGTTGCGGGGATGGTTGGTCAAGGAGCGCGCCGCAGAGTGGGACGCTATCACCGGTGCCCGGCTGGTCGCAATAGCGTCAAAGAAAGTCTTGTCTGCGACGTGGGAAATGTCCACCATCATGCCCATGCGGTTCATCTCGAGAACCACCTGCTTGCCGAAATCCGTCAGACCGTTGTGGTGCTGGATTTTGGGATCGTCGATATCGCCCGAAGAGTCGGCCCATTCATTCGTGTTGGACCAACTCAAAGTCATGTAACGCACGCCCAGGCGGTAATAGTCGCGCAGCAGGCGAATATCGTTTTCGATGGAGTGGCCACCTTCGATTCCCATCAGCGCAGCCAGCTTCTTCTGTTTGTGGGCGCGCTCGATATCAGCGACCGAAAAGGCCATCATCATGCGGTCAGGATGGCGCGCCGCCTGCTCGTAAACCGAATCGATCATGTCGAAGGTGGACTTGGCGAAATGTCCGCTGGTGGTTTCAGGATCGGCCCAGATGGAAAAGAATTCCGCGCCCAGGTTGCCGGTGCGGGCTTTGTCCAGGCTGATGTGGCCGATGTCCTTTGGGTCGGAGTTGCCGATATCGAAGTTCTCGTAAAGAAATCGTTGCGGGGTATCGGCGTGGGTATCCACGATAATGGCGGAGTTGTGGATGGCGCGGGCCTGGGGAGTAATAGTTTGTGCGGCCAGGGATGCAGACAGCAGCAGGAACAGCGAAGACCTGAAAATATTCATGGGGTTTTAGGATGTGCGACCAAGGATTTTATACGTTCGAGAAGTGGGGCGTAAGAGCTTTGTACGGCGAAGTTTTCCGCGCGCCAAAACACACGCGAAGGGCCGTCGTTACTCCGCCCTTTCCGATACCCAGCGCGAGACCGCGGTCGCCATTTTGCGGGGTGAGAAACGCACCGATTCGGCAACCAGCCAGTTGCGGAATCCTGGAATCACCATGGTCCTTCCTTTGAGCAATCCCTGATAGCCGGCGCGAGCCACGGTCTTCGCCTCCATAGGGCGAAGTTTCTTGAACAGGCGTGACTGGTCGTTCCCGGCCCGGCCGGCAAACCCGGTCTCGGTCGCTCCCGGACAAAGGCAAGTCACCGAAATGCCCTTGCCGGCCAACTCGTTGGCCAGCGCCTCCGAAAACGAGATCACGTACGCCTTGGTCGCGTAGTACACCGCCATCAAGGGGCCGGGCTGAAATCCCGCGGTCGACGCCACATTCATGATCTTGCCTGAGCCGCGCTCCAGCATCGACCCCAGAAAGAGCTTGGTGAGACACGTAAGCGCGGTGATGTTAAGTTGGATCTGCCCCAGGCTTTCCTCTAGGGGCTCATCGGCGAATTCTCCCAACTTGCCATAGCCGGCGTTGTTGACCAGAATATCGACGTTAACCCCGTCGTGCCCTAGTTCCTCGAACAGAAACTGGGGGGCAGTTGGGGCCGCGAGATCGAGGGCCACTGTCCTGACCGTGATGCCGAACTGGCGCTGGAGTTCGTTCCCCACCTGCTCCAGCCTGGGTCCATTGCGGGCCACCAGAACCAGATTGTGATGGTCTTTGGCGAACAGCTTGGCCAGTTCGTATCCGATGCCGCCGGAAGCGCCGGTGATCAACGCGGTGAGTGCGCTCTGATTCACAACATTCCCCAAAAAGGGTTTGTCATCCGGAACCGGGTTCAGGCCATGATGTGCCAGGCGTGAATGCCGAACGGGCAGGGGATGGATTTAGAAAAACGGCATGCCGCAAGCGGCACGCCGTTCCGACTTTCGCTCAAGTCCTACGCGCCTACCATCACCGGCTCGACTCCGTAGATCGAATACCACGGCGTCGCCGCTTTCAACCGGTCGTTCACGTTATTGATATTCTTCACGCCTTCAGACTCCAGCCATTCCCGGAAGGCGGCGGCGCCCTGCTTGGCATACACCGGGATGCCTTCCTTCCAGGTAGCACGGCCGCACAGCACTCCGTTGAACTTCACTCCGGATTCCGCAGCCAGTTCCAGGGCTTCGGTGAACTCCGCATTGCTCACGCCGGCGGAAAGATAAATAAACGGTTTAGTGGTGGCCGTCGCCGCTTCCAGAAACAGCCCCATGGCTTCCATCTTGCTGTAGGCCTTCTGTCCGCCAAACGCCCTGGCGCCGTCCACATACTTCATATTGATCGGCACTTCGACCTTCAGCACATCCACGCCATAGCGGTCTTTGCTGAACTCTTTCATGCTGGCGGCAACAATCTTCGGTTTCTTCTTGGCGTAGTCCAGGGCCTTTTCGTCCGCGCCTTCTTCATAACCGACGAATTCAAGAAAGAACGGAATATCATTGGCGCGGCACTCGTCGCCGATCCGCTCCACCCAGGCGTGCTTCTTGTCGTTGACGTCTTTGGGATCGAACGGCGTGTAGTAGAGCAGGATCTTCACACAGTCCGCGCCCGCCTCCTTCAGGCGGCGCGCCGACCACAGATCCAGCAGGTCGCCCAGGCGACCGGGGCCGGTCTTGTCGTATCCCGTTTTCTCATAAGCCAGCAGTAATCCCGCGTTCTTCGCCCGCCGCTTGGAAGCTGGCAGTCCCCACTCCGGGTCCAGCAGGATAGCGCTGGCGTGTGGTGTGAGCACCTCGGTCACCAGCGACTTGAATTCTTCCATCATGGCATCGCTTACATCGCCACCTTTTTCCTTGGCCAGCGATTTCTGCAGCGAGCCGCGCTGGTCCATGGCAGCCGCCGCAATGACCCCGCGATCGTTCGATACGTTCCTGAGCCCGGCCAGCTTTCCAGGGGTAAGTTTCATAAATCCTCCGACGAGTGCGTGAAATCCGTTTCAATTGTAAATCAATCGCCAAGACGCAGACCGGCTCACGCAAAGAAATTTGGTTTTGAAGGTTTTAATCTGATTCAGCAGTCCCATCTGAGAACCGAGAACTGAACCCCTGAAAACTGATAGTTTGATCGCCAGGCTCTGGAAGGTGCTGAAAGAAGAAGATCCAGTCCTGCTGACAACCGCATCCCCATCCCGAACATCCAAGAACATCGTTCACCCGGCAAGCGCGCGGTTGAGTGCGTTTCGCTTGCCTGGCCAGCAATTCAGGGAGTCTTGGTGTCATGTCATTAATGTGGAATCGTAAGTCCCTGCTTGTTGCAGGTATCTCTATACTGCTGGCGGCGCCAGCGTGGGCGCAGTCCTCAGCTCCGCAGCAGCAATCCGCTGCCGCATCTGGCCTTGGCCGCCTCAATCACATCATCGTTCTGGCCCAAGAAAACCGCTCCTTCGATCAGTACTTCGGCGAGTTGCGCGAATACTGGGCGCAAAACGGCTATCCCGACCAATCTTTCGATGGCTTGCCGCAGTTCAATCCCACGTCGGGCATTGCGCCGCTCTACGGGCCGCCGCCAGCCGTACCCGGTTGCGATCCCGCGTTTCCTCCTCCGAGCGATTGCAAGATAAACGCCAACAGTCCGGCCGTAGCTTCTTTCGAACTGCTCACGGAGTGCACCGAAAACACCAGTCCCTCGTGGAACGAAGCCCATCGCGACTGGGACGTTAACGATCCTCTCGGACTGCGTCCCGCCAAGATGGACGGATTCGTTCGCACCGCCGCCCATGATGCCAGGTTTCTTCCGCCGCCCTACTTCGACGTGGACGGCAAGCGCGCCATGGGCTACTACACCGGCAAGGACCTGAACTACTACTACTTCATGGCATCGAACTTCGCCACATCCGATCGCTGGTTTCACCCGGTCATGACGCGGACCCATCCCAATCGTGAATATCTCTACGCCGCAACCTCGCAAGGAGACGTGTACAAAGTGGGTAGTAACACCGCGGACAGCCAGCACCTTACTGCGAAGACCATCTTCCAGGATCTGCAGAATAAAGGCATCAGCTGGAGAATCTACGTCAACCCAGACCACAGCTCCTGCGCCGGGCCGCCCTACGATCATGCGTGCCTGATGAGGCTCAGTTACATTCAATTCTTTTCCTGGGGACAAACCATTCCAGCAAATTGGCCGTACAAGATTGCCCCCATCTCGCAGTACTTCACCGACCTGAAGAATGGCACGCTGCCCCAGGTCGTTTTCATCGAACCAGCCAGTAATGCCGGCCTCGACGAGCATCCTTCCGATTCTGACAAATTTCCCATCAACGTTCAGCTCGGGGCCCGCTACGTATCGACTCTGATCAACGCCCTGATGACCAGCTCGTCCTGGTCTAACTCAGCTTTCATCCTGACCTTCGACGAAAGCGGTGGTCTTTATGATCACGTTGCGCCGCAAGCCACCGTGAGCCCGGACGGGATCAAGCCCAAAGATCTGATGCCGGGAGACTTCTGCACCACCGCCACGGGGCCGACCTGCGATTTTGTTTACACCGGCTATCGCGTCCCGCTGATCGTGGTCTCTCCCTTCGCGAAGAAAAACTATGTCTCGCACACTCCGGCCGACCTTACCGCCATTCTCAAGCTGATCGAACTTCGATTTGGGGTTCCCAGCCTGACTGCCCGGGACGCGCACCAGATGGACATGACGGAGTTCTTCGACTTCAGCAATCCTCCGTGGCTGACTCCGCCCACGCCGCCGGCACAGGCCACCAGCGGCAGGTGTTACCTGAACGCTTTACCCTAGGATAAGGATGGTTGGTGAGCTGGCCCACCCTCGCTTTTGGTTTTCTCGACCTATTCTACGAGGCTGCCCCACCCTCTGCGGTTTTCAGAGGGTGGGAACCTGTGCGGCCTGCAGAGCGCAGGTTTCTATCCCTTTGCACTACACTGAACGCGCCAAGGACAGAGTCAGAATCTCAAGAGGTGGAAAGCGTCGTCAATGAACCTCTCCCACCCTTGCAAAAACGCAAGGGTGGGGCAGCCTCAGCCCGCCGACGGTTGCCCGGGCATGCGCTTCACTTTGCTTTACCGGGGACTTCCGCGAAATCGACGACGCTGTGATCCAAAGGCAGCTCGTGTACGCGTAATTCCATAGGCCCGTCACTCGCGCTTGGGGAACGATACCGGTCGATAAGATAAGGCACCCCCTCGCCAGAGCCCAGATTCGGTGAAGTGGTGACTTCGAAATGCAGATGCGGCTCGCGCGCGTCGCCGGTAGAGCCGATGCGCGCCAGCACCTGCCCCTGCCGCACCCGGTCCCCCGCCTTCACTCGCAGACTGCCCGGTTGCAGATGCATGTAGTACGCAAACTGACCGCCACCGAGGTCGAGGGTGATGGTGTTTCCCGCAACTGTGTCAATCGTAATCGGCACCGCGGGGTGGAACGACTCGCCGTGTCCGGGGACATTGTCGGGAAGGCCATCTTTTGCCGTGATTACGCGGGCATCGGCGACAGCCAACACGGGCCTCCCATAGGCAAAATAAGAGCGCACATTCCGCGAGTCGCCAGAGAATGTTGCACCGCCTTTGATCTGCATCCAGTCGATCGCGTAGCGTCGCGAGATCGCCGCCCGGCCATCGAGAACAAAAATTCCGCGTCGATGATGGTTGTCCCGGTCATTGCTCGGGCCATCGTCTGCAGCCCAGTTGCCACCTTCCAGCGCCGGCCCCAGCACATGCAGCGCAGTGTGATGGGTAGAGATGTCTGCCCCTGCTGCCATAACGTTGGTCGTCATCACGTGATGTAGCAGCCGGTTTGGTACATGTGCGCCGCGGTCGAACGCCATACACATAAAGACGATGGCGGTCCGGCCATCGGGAATGGTGAGGTTCCCTTTCGCTCCGGCAACTGTGCTGCCGACGGGCTGCACCATGGTTTCAAGCTGTTCTTGCTCAAAGACGGCAATCGGTTGGGCGGCTGCAGCGTCGGCGTCGAGCACGTCGATCCGGCTCAGGTTAAGAGCAGCTGTCCCGAAGTTCGTCAGATGCAGCTCATACATCAGGTAATTGCGGCCGTCGCTTGGGAATGCCGTGGGCTCGAACGGCACCCGCAGTTCGAGCTGTAGTGGAATGGGAGGAGCCTTGGTTGTCGGGAGCTGGTCAGATTGCAGGCCTGCACGCGCCGAATCGTTGATTAACGGGCAGTTCGATTGAGCGGCGACCGAGCACGAACAAAACGCCGACACCAGACAAAGGACCAGCAAGCGCATGCTGGGAATACGCAACGGGCCACCGCAAAGTTCCGTACTCTGGCCGGGTTGGATTGCCTGGTCTTTCAGTCGAACCCTTTACATCAAGGCCGCCAACGGGGAAAATCTGCTGAAATGTCGGACACACCTGTCAGCAGGACGGCTCTCGAAGTGACAGATTTCCTGACGAATCACCTCGCTGGGGCAGAGATGCCGCAGGCGTGGCGTGAGTTCACCTCAGTGCCAATCGTAGACCCGAGACTCGAAGGGATACGACTTCGATGCATACAGCTTGAGAATGAACTACCTGACGTTCGTGTCTCCGAACTGAGAAACGCCTTACGACTGTTACAACATTTGCAGCATGTTCACCACATTTAGCTACGCCGCCGGTGCAACATCGCTGCTCTGACAATGTCGGCGGTGACAAGTGGTTTTCGAGCACGCCGCATTGCCCGGGGTTGTCCTCGCGCTGCCTAAAGGACCTCTGGCTCTCTTGAAAGGGAAAACCTCTGGCGCACCTTCTGCCACTCTTCGGTTTCGAACAGGCGTGGGCCGACCTCGATGAGGCGGGGCGTCATGTCGAAGACTGCCACCCGAGTCCAGGGCCTGCCGTCGCGCATTCGAAGGCCCTTTTCATTCAGGTCGCTGACGATGCTCGAATAAGGGAAGTCCTGCACCAACAGCTCCATCATCAGCATGAGGGTCCGGTTCTCAACCGGATCAACCTCCAGACGTTGGCAATCGTCCGAGATGCGCAGTCCATATGGAATGTCCTCGTTGAATGCGCCCTGGGTCGGAGATTCGGACTCGGGCAACTCGCGCCGCCACTCCATCGATACCAGTTGCCATCCCGCTGCGGTGCGCTGCCGCATGACCTCGGCATCAAACGGGCCGGAAATAACGTCACGAATCCGTTCAAAATGAGCCATAGTGAGCCTCCCCGGGCCGTATGCAATTCGGCTGCCAATATCCAGGCTGCCGCGATCCCTCAAATAGCTCGTCAGCCCTGAAGGAGTATCAGACTTTCGCGTCCGGCCTCAGATACTCGCTGTCCACTCTCGTAATTCACTGTCCGTTTCTGGACGCCTGACCGGACACACTGCGCCGACCCAGTGGCTGCACACCTCTCGATGCCTCCGGGTCTATACTCACCGTGTCCGATGTTTCCGGAAAAGGAGAGTTGCAATGAAGACCAAGAGTTTCCTTCTCGTCCTGATATTCGCTCTCATGCCCGCGATGTGGGCGCAGGACAAACCCGCACCAGCACCTCCCGGCCCCGGCAGTGGGAACCAGATGGGGGCCGGGCATCACCAACAAATGATGGAGATGCATAAACAGGAGATGGAGGCCATGAGAGCCGACCTCGAGAAGATGAAGTCCTCGCTGGCTCAGATGAAGGCTAACCTTCTCACCATCAAGGATGCGAACGAGCTATCACGCTGGCGAAGCAACGTGGATATGTGGGAAACGCTGGTTGCTCACATGGACCGAATGCAAAAGAACATGGAATCGATGGGTCACGGCATGATGCACGGACATGGCATGATGCCTCCTGCTCCGCCAGCCGAGAAGCAACCTGAGTAAGCACGCAGGGTAGCGCCGCCCGCAGGCCGGGGGACAACCCAAAGCCTTCGCGTCCTACGCGCGAAGGTTTTTCCTTTGTAGAGGTTCGCTGGAGCCAAGGCTGACCACATGAGGGCACTTGCTCGCTGCCGAAGATAGGCTGGCACGATTTCACTGGAGAACGTCATCGGGAATTCAGTAGGATAAACAACTCAGGAATCTGAGCCCACTAAAGGGCTCTGGGAGCGGTTATGGTTTTGCGTCGCCTGCCGACACGGAAGAGCTTAGCCGGGAAGCAACCCGCGCCTTTTGACTCGAAAGTCTTTTTAGAAAGTGTTGGGGCAGGAAGAACTGTTCGCCATTATCGCCCGAAACAAGCCATCTTTTCTCAAGGAGACCGCTCCGACGCTGTGTTCTATATTCGGGAGGGAAAGGTGAGGGTCAGCGTTCTCTCCAAACAGGGCAAGGAGGCAACCATCGGCCTGCTCGGTCCCGGCGATTTCCTGGGTGAGGGATGCATCGCCTCGGATCAACCCATCCGGCTGGCAACCGCCACTACCATGACGGCGTGCGCTATCCTGAAGATCGAAAAGAGCCGGATGCTGCGCACGCTCCACGAGGAACATTTGTTCTCTGACATGTTTGTGGCGTTTCTGGTCGAACGTCACAGCCGCACGCAAGCCGACTTGGTTGATCAACTGTTCAATTCGAGCGAAAAGCGGCTGGCACGGGCGCTGTTGTTACTCTCGCGCGTGGGAAAAGACGCAAAATCCGAAACTGTGGTACCCCAGGTGAGTCAGGAAACTCTGGCGGAAATGGTTGGTACCACTCGCTCGCGAGTCAATTTCTTCATGAACAAATTCAGAAGGCTTGGTTTCATCGACTACGACGGCGGGTTGGAAGTGAAGAGCACCCTTCTCAACATTGTCCTGCACGAGTAACACAACAGCTCCCGTACCTCCCCTTTATTGTTCTTCATTCTAAATTCTAAGGCGACCCCTCGGTAGGGCCTTGCGCCGAAGGTGTTCAATTTTGAACAGCACAGGGGTGGTCTGCCATCGGTATGATCATGACGCTGCCGGCAGCAGGTCGCCATGACCTGTAAGGAATGCTATTCCGATCGGCAGAGCGTATTCAACGGCGAAATTGCCATCCACTTCCGCGGACTCGAAGGCCTGGACAAACCCATCGTGTGGGTTTTTCCCGAGATGGTGGTCTGTTTGCATTGCGGCATCACAAGGTTCACGATTCCTGAAAGGGAGTTGCAAGTCCTTTCGCAGGGTTCTCCGGTGAAGGGTGCGGTGGTTTTGGCCGAAAGAGTGGTCCCCGCGGCAGAAGCAGTCAGGATAAAGTCCCCGTCACCGGAAATGAACTGAGTGCTCCCGTAAATTTACGTTTCGCAAGTGTGCTACCAGCGAATGTCTTACCCCGAAGAACGGCGCTCACAGCGACCGGAAGGTCACTCCCCGCGTCCGTCTTAACAACGTAGCCCATCGCCCCTAAGCGGAAAGCCTCTCGCACTACATCGGCAGAAGACTCCTGACTCACGAAGACTATTTTGGATTCCTGAGCAAGGCGTCGAATGTGTCGAGCCGTCTCAATTCCATTGAGAGTTGGCAACCCGATATCCAGCAGAATCAGGTCCGGTCGCAGTTCTTCGGCTTTCCGAATCGCTTCTAGTCCGTCTGAAACCTCGCCGACGATAAGCAATTCCGGGCATTTCCCCAGTATCGAACAGACAAATCGCCAAAAGGGTTCGTAATCATCGACTACGAGGACTCGGACTGGCGACGCTGCCAAAAATGGCCTCCGGCCACGGTATCGTTTGGAAATAGCACAGCATCCTTGTATAGGGATACTGTTAGTTCTCGCAGGTCGGGTGGCAACAACTGGCCTGCTACAGCCCCCACCGGCCTTCATTGACTGCATTGGCATTCCCACCTAACATTGGCCGGACTCCATGACCCGGCAGAAATGAACAGTCAAGGCATGATCGGCCAGACCATCTCGCACTACCGCATCGTAGAGAAGCTGGGTGGCGGCGGAATGGGCGTGGTCTACAAGGCCGAGGACACCTCGCTCGGGCGCTTTGTGGCGCTCAAATTCCTGCCCGACAATGTGGCCCAGGACCCGCAAGCGCTGGAGCGCTTCCGCCGGGAGGCCCGTGCTGCTTCCGCCCTTAACCATCCCAACATCTGCACCATTTACGAAATTGGCGAACATGAGGGCAAGCGCTTTATCGCCATGGAGTTCCTGGACGGCTTGACCCTCAAGCACCTGGTCGCCGGGCGCCCGTTGGAGAATGACACCCTGCTCTCCCTGGCCATTGAGATTGCCGACGCCCTCGACGCGGCCCACTCCGAAGGCATCGTCCACCGCGACATCAAGCCCGCCAACATCTTTGTCACCAAGCGCGGCCACGCCAAGATCCTGGACTTTGGGCTGGCGAAAGTCGCGCCGACCGCCGGTTCGTCCCGCCAGGTGGCATCGGCCAACACTATGACCGGCACCATCGACGAACAGCACCTGACCAGTCCGGGCACGATGGTGGGCACGGTGGCTTACATGTCACCGGAACAGGCGAAAGGCAAGGAACTCGATGCCCGCACCGACCTGTTTTCTTTCGGCGCGGTGCTGTACGAGATGGCCACCGGCACTCTGCCCTTTCGCGGCGACACCTCCGCCCTGATCTTCAAAGCCATCCTGGATTCAGGGCCGACGCCCGCGGTCCGCCTGAATCCCGATGTCCCGACCAGGCTGGAAGACATCATCGACAAGGCCTTGGAGAAGGATCGCTCCCTGCGCTACCAGCATGCCTCAGAGATGGCGAGCGATCTGAAACGCCTGAGGCGCGACACTGACAGCGGACGGACGGTAGTGCCCGCCGCCACCAGCGGCGAAGTAGCCAGGGCCACAACGAGACCATCGAGTTCCGGACGGCACAGCGCTCCCGCGCAGGTTTCAGCCGCGGCGAGCGCAAGCCAGAATCAGTCTTACGGGAAAATCAGCGGGAAAATCAGCGCAAAAATCAGCGGAAAGATCATCGCGCTGGTTGCCGCTGTTGCAGTCGCCATTGGCGCTATTGTTTTTTGGCAATTCCAGCAGCAGCATCGCACTTCGCCCACGATCAGCGCTGCCAACCCCACCACCGTGGCCGTCCTTCCTTTTCAGAACATGAGTTCCGACAAGGACGTCGATTTTCTGCGCCTCGCCTTGCCCGACGAAATCGCTACTGCGCTCAGCTACGTGCACTCGTTGTCCATTCGTCCCTTTGCCACCACCAGCAAATACAACGCCGCTACGTTGGATATTGAACAGGCAGGGCGCGAGATGCGGGTGGCCAACATCGTCACCGGCCATTACCTCAAGGAAGGCGACCAACTGCAGATCACGCTGGAAGCAGTCGATGTCGCCAACAACCGTTCGGTATGGCGCGACACGCTCAGCGTCGGGGCCCTGGACATGCTTGCCATGCGGGGACAGATCGCGGCCAGGGTCCGACAGGGGCTGGTTCCGGCCCTGGGCGCCAGCGACAATGCAGCCGATACCAGGACGCGTCCCAAGAACGAAGAAGCCTACGATCTCTACCTGCGCAGTGTCTCCCTGCCCCATGATGCCGCTCCTAATAAGGAAGCCATCACCATGCTGGAGCGTTCGGTTGGTCTCGACGCCACTTATGCGCCGGCGTGGCGCGCCCTGGGAGAACGCTACTACTACGACTCCCACTACTCCAATGGCGGCGAGGCCATGTTTCAGCGTTCCATTGCCGCCCACGAGCGCGCCCTGGCCCTCGATCCCGACTACAGCGACGCGGCCGGCATGCTCATCACCAACCGCGTGGAACGGGGTGAACTGGGCAAGGCCTATCAGGACGCGAAAGCCCTGGTGGCGCGGCATCCGGAAAATGCCATGGCCCACTTCGCCCTGAGTTATGTCCTGCGCTACGGGGGCATGCTCGATGAAGCCGCGCCCGAGTGCGACAAGGCGGTGACGCTCGATCCCGGGAACTATCAATTCCGATCATGCTCTTTTGTGTTTGATCTGATGGGCAATTCTGATCGAGCCATGGATTTCCTCCGACTGGATCCCGGTTCGGGTTGGGTCTCGTCGAACATGCCTCTCCATTTCGAACGCGCGGGCAAACGGGCAGAGGCGCGGGCCAGCGCGGAGAAAGTAAGCCCCGATGATCCCTTCAGTGGAATCATTATTGCCTGCTTCGCTCCTTCGTCGCCAACCCAGCTGGAAAAAGCAGTGCGCACATCAACCCCTTTGTTTTTCGCTGATCCCGATCCCGAGAACCGGTACTGGGACGCAGCGCTCATAGCCGCTTGTGGAAAGCAGGACATTGCCCTGCGGCTGGTCAAGAGCGCCATTGAGGGACGTTACTGTGCCTACTCGGCTCTTCAGACCGATCCCCTGATGGCGAGCCTGCGAGGCACTCCTGAGTTTCCTCAGCTGCTCTCCGCCGCAAAAGCGTGCCAGAGCAATTTTCTCGCGGAGCGCGCCCAACCTTCGCACTGACCGGAAATTATCATCTTCTGGAGGTTCCATGAAATTCTGCATAGTGATCGCCATCATCGCGGTGGCCTTCTCTGCCTCGCCAATTTCATCGCAGCAGCAGCCCTATCAGCCCCTGTCGTTTCATCTGGAATGCTCAAGCAGTGATTGTCCGCTGCTGCGAGGCGCTCCGCAGACCACGGGGATGCGCAGCGGATTTGTCCGCCTCAAGCCTGGCCAATCGGTGGGCGAGCATTCAACTCAGGAGCACGAAGAAGCGCTGGTGGTTCTGCAGGGACAGGGGAAAGCCGAAGTCGAGGGCAGGGAAGCGGTGGCGATCTCTTCCCGCATGCTGGCTTACATTCCTCCGCGCTCGCGGCACAATGTCACCAACACCGGGACGGAAATGCTGGAATACGTGTATGTGGTCGCCCCAGTCGCCTCCGGAAAATGAGTTTGATTGTGCAACAAAATGTCGTGCAAGAAATGGCAAAACAAAACCGGCCGAGCTCTCGCGCCTCCGGTCTTGTCGGTTATCCTCAAAATCAAAAGCTAAAGTCAAAGGCGGCGGACAGGAGTGTCCGCCCCACACGTGCATGATTACTGCCGTAACGTCAGCGTTCCCAGCACCGCTTGCTGCTTCGCGATCAGGGCCTGCACGCCCTGGCTGGCCAGTCCGATCATCTTCCCCAGTTGTTCCTCGTCGAACACCTGGTGCTCCGCCGTGGCCTGTACCTCGACCAGCTTGCGGCCGGCAGTCATTACGAAGTTCATGTCCACATCCGCCCGCGAATCTTCGTCGTAGGCCAGATCGAGCAGGATCTCACCATCCACAATTCCGACGCTCACCGCAGCCAGAAAGTCGCGGAAGGGAACCGACGTCAGCGTGCCCGCCTGCACCAGCTTTTCCAGCGCAAGGCCGAGGGCCACGAAGGCCCCGGTGACGGACGCCGTGCGGGTCCCGCCGTCGGCCTGGATCACGTCGCAGTCAATCCAGATGGTGCGCTCGCCCATACGATCCAGATCCGTGACCGCGCGCAGCGCGCGCCCGATCAGCCGCTGGATCTCATGAGTTCGTCCGCTGGGACGCCCTTTGTTCACCTCGCGCGGCGTGCGCGTCAGCGTGGCCCGAGGCAGCATGCTGTACTCGCTCGAAATCCAGCCCTTGCCCCGGTTGCGCATGAACTGTGGCACCGTCTCTTCGACCGAGGCAGTGCAAATCACTCGTGTGTTACCGAGCTCAATCAGGACCGATCCCTCGGCCGTATTAATGAAGTTGGGAATAATATTGACCGGCCGCATCTGGTCCGGCGAACGATTGTCGGATCGAAAGAACATGCAAGGATTCTAGCAGCCGGGGGAGCAGCAATTGGCACTTGGCATTTAGCCTCTAGTCCCGGCCCCTGATTTCTTAGTGAGGGTAATTTAAACAATTCGCGGCGTTCATCGCGAAGGGCTTCAGCCTTGAAGGATCGCGCGCGCATCCCCTCCACTGTTCGCCCACGGCAACACTAATCTTGCGGCTGAGGGCTGCAGAATTCGGGAACGCTGCCTTCGCCAATTGCCAAATGCTTCACTTCTGCAACTCCGCCACCATCTGCCCCACGGCCGAAACATCATAGACACACGACAAATCAGCATGGCCGGCCAGCGTCTCGCGTTCCTTTCCACCAACCAGGATCTTTACCCGATTAATTCCAGGGATGCCGGTTGCCAGAGTCTGCACCAGTGAAGCCACCGTGAGTTCTTCCACCAGAACGCCCGAACGGTGCCCATCCGCAAAGGCATCATTGAGGTCAATCACGGCCAGCCCGGGATCGACCAGGTACAGATCACGGACTTCGGCGCCCGGCCCCAGCGGGTGAGAGGAAGACTTGTCCAGATACAAGGCCAGCAGGGCCCGCAGCAACTCCTGGCCCCGTTCCTGGCGTCCCGCCGGCAGCGGAATGCTGGCCGATTGCGCCCGCAGCACGCCAGGATCGTCGTAGGCCACGTAAAGTGTGACCTGCTCAGTGGGTCCTTGCACCGGCGCTGCCACGGGGTGAGCGTACTCGGCGGGGGTTTCGATCTGCGTGGCCCGGCCTCGCATCCGCCACGCGTAGACGCTCATTCCCAACGCCACCGCCAACATGGCCGCGACTCCGATAATCAGGTGACGCGGGATCATCGCGAGCCTCCCAGTTGGTTGCGCACCGCTTCGATTCCAGCCGTGATCGATTCCGCCACCAGTTGCTGGTAAGCCGGGGAATTCAGGTCATCAACTTTGCCCGACGGGGATGCGATCTCGACGGCGACGGCAGCCGCCGTAATGTTATTCAAAGGGCGCAGAGGCGCGAGCAGGGAGCGGACCGCGATCTGTCTTTTCCCCAACTCCGCCGCCAGGCTCGATGCGGCGGCCTGGCTGGCGGCGTGAAACCCGGACTGCGCCGTGGTCCAATCCAGAAACGGTCCCTGGTTCTCGCTCCCAACCGGAAGCAAGGCAGTGTAAAGTCGGATCCCGGCGCCTTGGGAGGTTGCGTGCAGGCAAATGTAGATCGCGGGATGAGCCGTATTGGTCATGTTCGCGCGCTGCTCCAGGCTCATGGTCGCGTCTCCCTCGCGCAGTACCAGCGTCGAAATACCGTGCGCCCGCAGTTGTTGTCCCAGGCGTAACCCGAAAGCCAGGGTGACGTCTTTTTCCGCCAACTGGTCGCTGAGCGCCGCGCCGCGCTCGTCCCCGCCATGACTCGCGTCCACGACCACGAAGTACTGCACCCGACTCGGAACTGCCGCGGGCGTAACTGCTCCAGATGGGGCTGGCGGAGCCGGGCTGCCCGGAGGAGTTGGCGGCGGCGCCACCGGGGTCTGCGCACTCGGTGTGGACTGTGGCGCGCGGTGTAATCGTGATGGTGCGGCCATTGTTGCTGAAGCTCGCGAAAAGCGGAACCGGCCCGTTCACCGCGATCTCCGCCGCACCGTTACTCTCCTGAAACGTAGCCGAAGGGATGACCGGGTTGTCAAACGTCAAGGTCTGCGATCCGGGAGGGACCAGCGCCTCCCGGCTAAACACCATGCGCAGTTTCCCCGGTTCGGTGGCGATGGTAGGGTTCACCGGCGACGTGAAATTCATCATCAGCGTGGGAGGATTTGTTTTGTTTACCTGTGCGGTAAAGTGGACCGCCACATTGCCGATAAACAGGCGCCGCGCATTTTCGTGAAAGTTTACAGACGTTCCCAGAAAGCGCTGCATGAGTCCGGGAAGCGAACTCAAGGGCACGAGGCCGTGCCCGTTTTCCAGCCAGAAGTTGGCTGGAAGATCGAAATTCTTCCCCTGCACCCGCGCCCGGGTTTGCCCGGGAGTGAATTCGCTGTCCACGCGATTGAAACTCAGTCGCCAGAGGCCGCCATCAGTGCGGGCGCTGACCGATCCCAGGGGCCCAAGGATTTCGAGCAGGCCAACGTATTCCGCGCCATTCTGCTCTCTGACCAGCAGGGAGTAACTGGCCGAGCTGGAATAAACCGACAGGCGCTTCTCTTCAGAGAAGCCGGAAACCGCCGCCTCGAAAACCAGCACTGCCAGCAAGACAGCCATGCCAACCATCACCGCCGGAGCAGCGTGTTCCCGAGGTCGGCTACTCCAGCGCATAGATGGTCAGACCGGTAAGCAGCTTGGGGTAAAAATCAGTGGACTTCTGAGGTAGGACTTCACCGGCAAGAGCAATGTCACGCACCTGCGCCATGCGGACGGGATTCATGAGGAAGGCCACATTGGCAGTTCCGCTTCTCACCTGCGCCATGGCCTCGCCGATGTCGCGTATGTAGCGTACATTTTTCTGCTCGCGAATGGCTTCTTCCGAAATCCCGAGCACGCCCTCGAGCAAGCACTTGTGCAACTGCACCACGTCGAGTGCCTGCTGCCGCAGCGACCATCCCGCAAAAATATCGCCCGCCACCGCTTTGGGCCGGTCGAGGAGAAAGACGCGGTCGGAGGTGACGGCGAGCAGGGTCGTGCCCATGCGTCCGGCTTCGCGGAGAATTACGGTGGCGCGGGCGGCGTCCACTGCCGCATCCACCTCTTCCGCGCTGAAGTAGGCGCTGGCCCCTTCCCGGAAGGCAGTCGAAGAGAATGCCGGCAGACCGTGTACCACGCGGTGGGTAGGCAGGATGACCATGCCGGGACTGTCCATGTTGACCAGAGTCATCATGACCAGTTCGTGGGGCGCGGCGGTGGGATCGCCAGCCGTGCTTAGGTCCTGACCCCTGGGATCCTGGAGCGAAGCGCGCTCCCTCGGCACCGTCCCTGACGGCCGGGCGGCAGCCCGGCGTTCGTTGCGATAGGTCATTGCGGTTTCGTAGCGGTGATGGCCGTCGGCGATGATCAGCTTCTTGTCCCGCATCTTGCCCCGCACCAGGTTCACCAGGCCGGGATCGGAGATCTTCCACACCTGGTGGGAGACTCCATATCCGTCAAGAGTTTCAAGATCGGGCTGTCCGCCGGGCGCCAGCAGGCCTTCGATTTCGGCCGCCGGATCGCTGTACAGCATGAATAACTGCCCAAAGTGGGCGCGGGTGGCCCGTAATAGTTCCAGGCGGTCAGCCTTGGGCTTGGCCAGAGTCTGCTCATGGCGGAATACGACGCCGGCGGAGTAGTCTTCGATCCGTCCCAGCGCGATGATGCCGCGGCGCTCCAGTTCAGCCGTTCTACCCGGAACGGTAAAGCGCTGAACATAGAGGTAGAGCGAAGGCAGGGCATCCTGCAGGAAGATGCCTTGCCGCCTCCAATCCCGGAAAAACTGTGCCGCACGGAGGTACCGGTTTTCTCCCGCATGGTCGCTGGCGTGCTCTTTGCCCAGGATAATACGCACCAGGTTCTGTGGGCTCGCAGCGTAGTAGCCGTCCTGCATCGCGGGCGTGATCTTGTCGTAAGGCTGGGTGACGACTTGTGTAATCGAGACCCGGGTTGGGTCATAACGAAGGGCGCGAAAGGGCTCAATGTGGGCCATGGCTTATGGAAGTTGAGTCTGAAATTGTACAAGAGCTTTGTGTAGTGTGGGTCGGACACTCTTGTCCGACGCCGTTGACTTGGATTTTGTCTCTCCCGGGAGAACCCCAAGATCAAGATCAAAAGGGTCGGACAAGAGTGGCCGACCCACCCGGTTTCCGATCGCGGGGCCGGCCGTGCGGGCGGACGGACGCCCGGGAGCAATCCTGGCTTCGACCAGAAACTAGGCAAACCTTTGCAGCACACTTGCCATCGCAAGAGCGGCCAGAAAACTTGACAGAAGCATGACAACTGGTTTTGAAGCTGTGATAGTATCGCGGTCAATGAGGTAATTATGGCCCGCCTTCATGGGCGCGGGTCATCCCGCCCATCGACCCAAGCCCGAAGGTCACGCTTGGCCCTACCCTGGACCCTGAGAAGGCTTATGCTGCCCAATGAGCAGGCCCGTACCCTTTTTGTCTTTCTGTTCTTGAGCTTGGTCGTCATCGCGGTTCCCCGCGCGGCTTGGTCGCAAAGCCCGGTAGACGATGTCCATGTTACCCCCAGAATCCAGCCTCCCGTGGTCGAGAAACAGATTATGGATCCCTCCTTGCGGACGCACACCAAGCCCCTCAAGGTGGATGTGGACCTGGTGCTGGTGCCGGTAACCATTACCGATCCCATGAATCGCCTCGTGACCGGGCTGGACAAGGAGAACTTCACCCTCTTTGAAGGCAAGGACAGGCAGGATATTCGACACTTCTCCAGTGAAGATGCTCCCGTCTCGCTGGGGGTGATCTTCGACATGAGCGGCAGCATGAGCAGCAAGATCGAGCGTGCCCGCGAGGCCGTGATCGAATTCTTCAAAGCCGCCAATCCCCAGGATGAATTCTTCATGATCACCTTCGCCGACAAGCCGGAGGAGATTTCGGACTTTACCCAGTCCATTGAAGATATCCAGGGCAAGCTGGTGTACACCATTCCCAAGGGCCGTACTGCGCTGCTCGACGCCATCTACCTGGGCGTCAGCAAGATGAGGCAGGCCAAGTATCCCAAAAAGGCCCTGCTCATCATCTCCGACGGGGGTGACAACCACAGCCGCTACACCGAGAGCGAGATCCGGTCGGTGGTGAAGGAAGCCGATCTGCTGATCTACGCTATCGGCATTTACGACCGCTATATGTCCACCCCCGAGGAGCAGTTGGGCCCCGCCCTGCTGAGCGATCTCACCGAACTCACCGGGGGAAGGGCTTTTACCATAGACAACCCGAACGATTTAGCCGACGTCGCTACAAAAATAGGGATCGAGCTACGCAACCAATATGTGCTCGGATACCGTCCAAACAACCCGGGGCATGACGGCAAATGGCGTAAGATAAAGGTGAAGCTGCTTCCCCCCAAAGGTTTGCCGCCGCTTCGAGTCTATGCCAAGACGGGTTACTATGCGCCTACGGAGTAGTCGTGTAAGACTTCGACTTATCCCATTATTTTTGTTCAGCTTGACTGCTTGGGCCCAGAACACGACCCCGCCCCAGGCTCCGCCCCGTAGCTCCCAGCCCGCCCCCAGTCCGCCCGCACCCGAGGCTCCGCCGGCTCCCGCCACTCAGGGCCAGGAACCCGGTGTCGAGCCCGGTGGCTTCGTTTTCCATTCCGAGGTCCAGGAGGTCGTGCTGCACGCCACCGTCATTGATGACAGGCAGCGCATCATCACTGACCTCGGCCAGAACGCGTTCACGGTGTTCGAAGATGGCAAGCCCCAGGTCATCAAGTCATTTCGCCACGAGGACATTCCCATCTCCCTGGGCATCGTGATTGATAACTCGGGCTCGATGCGGGAAAAGCGCGCCCGGGTGGTCAAGGCCGCCATCAATCTGGTGCGCGCCAGCAATCCCAACGACGAAGTGTTTGTGGTCAACTTCAGCGATGAGTATTTCCTCGATCAGCCCTTCACCAACAAGATCAACCTGCTGCAGACCGCCCTGGAAAAATACGAGACTCGCGGCGGAACGGCTCTTTACGATGCGATCGTGGCCTCGGCCGACGAGTTGAAAAAACACGGCAAGCTGCAGAAGAAGATCCTGTTTGTCGTGACTGATGGCGAAGACGATGCCAGCCGCGAATCCCTCGAACAGGCAGTGCGCAGGTTGCAGCAAGAAAATGGGCCCACGGTGTACGCCATTGGACTACTGGGCGAGGAGCGGCAAAGGCGTGCCCGACGCGCCCTGGAAACCATTGCCGAGCGTACCGGCGGCATCGCCTTCTTCCCCCGCACGCTGGATGAAGTGGACGCCATCAGCAGCACCGTTGCCCGCGACATTCGCAGCCAGTACACCATCGGTTACAAGCCCACGACCCCCAAGACCGTCGGTGGATATCGCACCATCCGGGTCGATGCCCGCGCCCCGGGACACAGCAAGCTCACTGTCCGGACCCGCAGCGGCTACTACGCCGGTCAGGAGGAAGCCGCCGGCGGCGGAAACTAGCAGGACAGTGATAGCTGATAGCTCTGTTCACAATTGACGCTCCGCCCCCGGTTCCGTACCCTGTAGAGTGCAGCCAAAAATCACCGAAGGAAAGTGCCTGCGCGTCACTGACGACATTTCCCAGCTCGTCGGCGATACTCCCATCCTGCAATTCAAGAAGCTGGTTCCAGATGATGTCGCAGGGGTCTTTGCCAAGCTGGAGTACCTCAATCCCGGCGGCAGCGTAAAGGACCGGGCCGCGAGCGGGATTATTCTGCGCGCCGAAGCGGACGGGCAGCTCGGGACCGGAGGCACAATTGTCGAAGCGACTGCCGGTAATACCGGCATCGGCCTGGCGCTGATCGGAGTGCAGCACGGTTACAAAGTTGCCCTCTTCGTCCCGGAGCGCTTTTCCGAAGAAAAGGTTACGATCATGCGGGCCCTGGGCGCACAGGTGACCCGTACCCCGGACGCCGAGGGTATGCTGGGAGCCATCCGGCGGGCCAATGAATTCGTAGCCTCCACTCCCGGAGCCTTCATGGCTGGCCAGTTCGAAAATCCCGCCAATCCCGACTATCACTACGAAACCACAGCCCCGGAAATCTTCGAGCAGATGGAAGGTCGTATCGATGCGCTGGTCATCGGCGCAGGCACAGCGGGCACCTTCACCGGCATTGCACGTTACATGAAGGAGCGCCTGCCCGGAGTACTGGCCTACGCGGTCGAAACCCAGGGCTCGATTCTGGGTGGGGGCAAGCCTGGCCCGCACAAAGTGGAAGGCATCGGGGCGAGCTTTATCCCGGGAAATTTCGACCGCTCCGTGTGCGACCAGGTGCTGATGGTCACCGATGCGGACGCTTTCGCCATGGTGAAGGCACTGGCGGCGCGGGAGGGCGTGCTGTCCGGTTCGAGCGGCGGAGCCAACGTGGTGGCGGCGGTGCGGGTAGCAGGCTGGCTGGGCCAGGGCAAGCGGGTGGTCACCATGATTCCCGATTCCGCCGAGCGCTATTTGTCCAAGAAAATCTTTGAAGGTGGAATTTGAAAAGGCAGCTCTCAGCCTCTGAGAACCGGGAACTTGCAACTGACAACTGACGAATTCAATCTCACGACCCGGAACTCAAAGAATTCAACCGATGAATTCAAAATTCATAAGACGAAACTGGTGAATCAAAACTGATAGCTGAGAGCTGAAAGCTGCTCATGAAAAACAAACAACCGGGTTTTGCCACCATCGCCATCCACAAGGGTCAGGAGCCCGACCCTGACACTGGCGCCGTCGCAGTTCCCATTTATCCAACATCTACTTACGTACAGCAGGAGTTGGGCAAGAACAAAGGTTACGAGTATGCCCGCGTTTCCAACCCCACGCGCACTCACCTGGAGGAGAATCTGGCGGCTCTCGAAGGAGGAAGCGCCGCTCGCGCTTTCGCCAGCGGGATGGCGGCGATCAATGCCATTTGCACCATGTATAAATCCGGCGATCACGTCGTCTGCGGCAACGATCTGTACGGCGGCGTGCCCCGCCTCTTTAACCAGGTCCTGGCCAACTTCGGAATGCAATTTACCTACGTTGACACCTCAGATGCGAAGAACGTTGAACGCGCCATTCGCAAGAATACACGCATGGTGTATATCGAGACGCCCACCAACCCGCTCATGACGCTCAGCGACATCGCAGCCGTGAGCCAGGTATGCCGCCGCCGGAAGGTGGAACTGGTCGTGGACAACACTTTCATGTCGCCCTACTTTCAGCAGCCCATTGCCTTGGGCGCTGACATGGTAGTCCATTCCACCACAAAATTTCTGAATGGACACAGTGATGGCCTGGGCGGCGTGGTGGTTTGTACTACCAGGGAGCAGGCCGACAAGCTGGCCTTCGTGCAAAAAGCTGCGGGGGCGATTCTTTCGCCGTTTGAGTGCTGGCTTGTCCTTCGCGGAGTGAAGACCCTGGCGGTACGCATGGAGCAGCACGACCGCAGCGGGAGGGTCGTAGCGGAGTTCCTGGCGCGCCACAGGAAAGTAAAAAGAGTCTTCTACCCCGGCCTCGAGGAACATCCGCAATACGACCTGGCGCAACGACAGATGACCGGCTTCGGCTCCATGATCACCTTCGAAACCGGATCTCTGTCCAACGCAAAAAAGATGCTGAGGAAAGTGCGGGTGTGCTCACTGGCGGAATCCCTGGGTGGAGTCGAAACCCTGATCTCTCATCCCGCCACCATGACCCACGCCGCGCTGGGCGAAAAGGGAAGACGGGAAATTGGCATCACCGACGGCCTGGTGCGCATTTCGGTGGGAATTGAGAACGTGGAAGATATCGTGGACGATCTCAATCAGGCCCTGTCCGCGATGTGAAATCAATCAAGAATCACGTAGGCCCGGACGCCCTCGTCCGGGCGGGCGAGCGAAGCTCGCCTGGGTTTGAATGGTGGCAGCAAAAACCCTTGCCGGGCTTTGCCCGGCTGGGCGGGTGAGGGCACCCGCCCCTACGTGTTTTCCATGAAATCACCGGGCCGCGCCCCTTATTTTACCGATTGCCCAATCCAACTCAGGTACTCCGTGCTGCCCTCATCGATCGCCACACTGACGCACTCCGGCACATCATATGAATGCAGCTCATGGATTGCGTTCCGCACCCGTTCAAATGCGCTGCGCGTAGTCTTGACGATCAGCAGAAATTCCTCAGCCTCCTCAATCTCGCCTTCCCAGCGGTAAATCGAATCTACCTGGGGAACGATGCTTACGCAGGCCGCCAGGAGCCGCTCCACCAGGGCGCGACCCATCCTGCGCGCCTCCTCCTTGGAACTCGCGGTGGTGAGGACGAGAATCTTGTCTGTCATATAGAATCAGCCTTCAGTTTACGGCTGACAGGGTAGCACCCCGTCGGGTTTGGGAGAATTAGGATGGCTACAGAAATTCATTTCGGAACATCCGGCTGGCGGGCCGTCATGGCCGACGAGTTTACCTTCGCCAACGTACGCCGCGCCGTGACCGGAATCGCCCGCTACGTGGTTTCGCAGAAACCCTCCGGTGCGCGTGTCATCGTGGGCCGCGATCCGCGTTTCCTCGGCGAAACCTTCTGCTCCATGGCCGACGAAATTCTCACCGCCCACGGCATCACGCCGCTGCTGATCGCTGATCCAGCTCCGACTCCTGCGATCTCCTTCGCAGTGATTCGCGAAAAAGCTGACGGCGCCATCAACTTCACGGCCTCCCACAATCCACCGGAATACAACGGCATCAAGTTTTCCACCCCGGATGGAGCGCCCGCGCTGCCCGAAGCAACAAAACGCATCGAGGCCGAAATCGCCGTCAGCGATGCGGACAATGGGACACCGAAGCCATCAGGAAAGGCCGTGACCGCTCAGCCCCTCGAACCCCGCAGCGCGTACCTGGCTCGGCTGCGCGAGATCATCGATTTCAAGGCCATCCAGAAAGCCAACCTGCGGGTGGTCTTCGATCCCTTCTGGGGCGCCGCCCGGGGGTACTCCGATTCGCTGTTGCGCGAAGCCGGCGTGGACGTGTCCACTGTCCATGATTGCCGCGACGTCCTTTTTGGCGGCCACGCCCCCGAGCCCGACGACCATCTGCTCGCAGGATGTCGGGAACAGATGCGAACCACCAAGGCGCACATCGGTATCGCCACCGACGGCGACGCCGACCGCTTCGGCATCCTGGACGCTGACGGCACGTTCTTTACCCCCAATTACATCGTCGCCCTGCTTTTCGACTATCTGGTGGAGAGCCGGGGCTGGAAAAACGGTGTGGCCAAGTCGGTGGCCACCACCAACCTGGTCAACGCCGTCGCCAAACATCACGGCGTCGAGTTGCACGAGACTCCAGTAGGATTCAAATACATTGGAGAGCTGATCAAGCAGGACAAGATCGCTATCGGCGGCGAAGAGAGCGCTGGGCTGTCCATTCGTCACCACGTCCCCGAAAAAGATGGTGTGCTGGCCGGCCTGCTGTGCTGCGAAATGGTGGCCCGCCGGGGCAAATCTCTGGGGCAGCAATTGCAACAGCTATTTGCCGAAGTTGGTTCCTTCTACAGCCTGCGCGAGAACTTCCACTTGACGGCGGAGGCGAAGGAGAAGTTCACTGGAAAGTTGCAGCGAGAGCCCCGCGACCTCA
The DNA here is from genome assembly GCA_963758435.1 of Terriglobia bacterium. GTDB lineage: Bacteria > Acidobacteriota > Terriglobia > Terriglobales > Acidobacteriaceae > JAIQFF01. Next base: position 89,166 of record CAVWVN010000010.1, read on the forward strand.
TGGGCCGGAAGATCACTGAGGTCGTACGCACTGACGGCCTGAAACTGCTGTTCGCGGACGGCTCCTGGGTTTGCTACAGATTGTCGGGGACGGAACCGGTCGTCCGGGTTTATTCTGAAGCTCGCAGTAAGGAAGACCTGGAGAAACTGAGCGCAGCCGCCAAACAATGGATCTTCGAATAGAACGGCCAACAATTCGGGTGGTGCCGCGGGCCCAGCGGGGGCTGAACGCACTGGTGGACTGCGCCCCCCAGGCCGAGGCCTTCGGCCAGCGCATCAGGGAAAGGGTGCACCCCGCTTCCGCCTGGCTGTACGCTTCCCGGCGCCGCCTGGCCACCGTGGGGGTCGCTGCGGTCACGGTCTGGCTGTTCCTTCATGTCATGTTCGGGGCCAACGGCATGGTGGTTTACCGGCAAAAACGGGCTGATTACCAAAACCTGCGCCACGAAATCGACCAATTGCAGAAGGAAAACGATCATTACACAGGACAAATCAAGGCCCTTCAGACCGATCCCGAGACCATCGAAAAAGAGGCTCGCGAGCAGTTGCACTATGCCCGCCCCGGCGAAGTCGTTTACGTAGCTCCAGCCCCTCCTCCACTCCAGATTCCGGCAACCAACGCTGCCCAGAAGTAAGAGCGGACGTTGGCCGTCAGACCCCGGACCGCCGCGCACAGCCACGAGGGACGGACGTCCTCATCTGTCCGGCGGAGCGACGCTCCGGCAGGCTCTTGCCCGGGCAGAAGGCGGCAACCCTGACTTCGTGACCCCGGAGGCTGCCTCGGTGATATACTCTGACAAATTCAGTTGGCCAAATTCAAGTTAATGAGTAACCAACTGCTACCTAGCCACGTCAATCCAAGTAGCACCGAAACGCTCGCAGCGGGGCGTTATCACAATCCGCGGCTACCGGCCGCCAAAAACTCGAGGAATTCAGCCATGAAGAAACTGCTCGCAATCTGTTTCGCCCTCTCCTTGTTGTTCCTGATGGTGGCTGTAGTGTCAGCCGATGACATGGGCAAGTCCCAGACCGTAAATGGCTGGGTCAGTGATTCCAAGTGCGGTGTCAAGGGCGCCAACGCCGGCGCAGCGGCCTGCACCAAGAAATGTATCGAAGGCGGCGCTACTGCGGTCGTCGTCACCGACGGCGATAACAAAGTCCTGACCGTTGACAACCAGGACGCGCTCAAGGGACACGAAGGCCATCATGTGGCCGTCACCGGACACGTCAAAGGTGATTCCATCCACGTCGAAAGCGTAAAGATGTTGTGAAGTTAAGTAGCGCCGCCGTCCCGGCGGCTGTCGTGGGGGCGTCCCGCCCTCACCCCGAGGGCAAATCAGTGTCCGCGGTACAGCCGAAGAGAAGGCGGCGCTACACCATTACCTCGACAGCATCCGCCGCCTCCGATCCGCAAGATTCTGCAACAGCTGCTTGATCAACTTCTTCGAGGGTCCAACTTGACTTTGTTATTGCCGTCGCGCAGAATCCCTGCGCAAAGAGGAGGCTCTATGCGAAGCAAGTTTTTCCTGGTTCTCGGGCTGGCCTTGACCCTGGCACCCGCCGCCAGCAGTCAAACCAAGATCACCGGCACCCTTTCCTGCGGTAAACCCGATCCGGCTTATTCCATCGAAGTCGGCGACCGTCCCGGACATTCCCTTGCCATCAGCAAGTTCGCCTGCACCTGGACTACTCCGATGCAATACGGCGAAGTGCAAGCCAAGGACGGCTATGACGTCGCCTACAGCGACGCCAGCGGCGCCAAGGTGCGCGGCTCCGGCTACCACGTTTCTAATTTGTCCAACGGTGACAAGATTTATGTTCGCTTCCAGGGGAACGACACCATGATGGATGGCAAGCTCAGCACTACTGAGGGCACTTGGAGCTACACCGGCGGCACCGGCAAGTTTAAGGGCATCAAGGGCAAGGGAACTTATAAAGGCAAAGCAGACTCTTCCGGTAACATGGTCAGCGACATTGAAGGCGACTACGAGCTGCCGGCGGCCATGAAATAGCCCATCCAATCCACTCCGGTGTAGCGCAGGATTGCAGCACCGGCGTTCCTGATTACGCTTCATGAAGCATCCTCCAAAAAGAGGAAACGGAACGATCGCGGGTGCCCCGTTCTCGTCGTTCCGTAGTTTGGAATGACAGGGCGGGGACTTGAGACTCACGCTCCCACCCGGTCTCTTCAAAAGACGGAGAGACGAAGGTCGGGCACCGCTACGTCAGTAGCTTCACAGCTCGACGAGCTGAGGGCGACAGACCCGACTTGATGAAATCCACTCTGGCCGCTCACACTCTTCCCGGCAGAATTTTGATTGGGTTCTGCTAAGCTGGGGCGGAGCGCCGGAGGAGAGAATTGTGCCAGTCGTGGCCGGAGTCGATCTGGGCGGGACCGCCATCAACTATACGTTGCTGGACCAGCAGGAGAAGTTCCTCATCGAAGGATTGCTGGAGCATCCAGCCCTGGCCAGGCAGGGGCCGGATATCTGCCTGCAGCAAATCGCCGACGGCCTCAAGATCGCTGCCCAAAAAGTTGGCATCGCTCTCGACGAAGTGGTGGCCGTCGGCCTCGACACCCCCGGGCCGGCCAGCGCCTCCGGCCAGCTCAGTGCCCGGGGCTCAACCAACTTCGTCCACGCCAAATGGGCCGGCTTCGATATTCGTGAAGGCCTGGCACACAAGCTCGGCAAGCCGGTGTCCTACTTGAACGACGCCAATGCCGCGGCGCTCTGGGGACACTACGCCATCTTCGGCTCCAACAGCCGCGAGACTTCGATTTCGAGCATCATCGGCACCGGCAATGGCGGCGGCGTCATTCTCGATGGCAATGTGGTGAAAGGCAAGAACGGTTTCGGCGCGGAACTGGGTCACGTACTGATTCCGTATCAGAGCATTGCCGGAACCACCGGCATCAACCCGGAATGCAACTGCGGACGCACCGGCGACCTGGAATCGCTGTGCTCGCTCACCGCCATCGAAAAAAATATCCTGCCCTATTTTCTGCCGCGCTATCCCGATCATGAACTGGCCAGGACGGATCTCCACCAGGCCGCCAAGCTGGTGCGCGGCTTGGCGGAGAAAGGCGATCCGCTATCCCAGGAAGTTTTCCGCGTGCAGGCCCACGCCCTCGGCCTGTTCTTCGACGAGATGGTAAATACTTTCGACCCCGACGCCTTCATCGTCGGTGGAGGCGCGCTCGAAACCGGCAAGCCGTTTCAGGATTGGTTTATCGAACAGATCCGCGCCGCCATGCCGCCGCAGCGCGAGGAGCAGGCCGGCATTCCCATCCATGTAATGCCCAACGGCGATACCGCTGGCGCTCGCGGCGCCGCTATCGAAGCCCTAAAGCTCGCGCGCGAAGGCGGCATGGCGTAGCGAGCGTTTCCGGTGGTGTGTCGTTGTCAACGTAAAGTTAACCGGTATTCTGCTTTTCTCGGTGACCGCTGTGTCCTCTGTAGTCGTGTTGAATTTCAACTGGCCATTCTGGCCCCCGCCAACTCCAGGCATTTAGGACAGCGACATGAATATTCCGCATCGTCCGGATATGTTATGTGGCCGCACTTGCCGCAGATGTACCTGCCATCCACGTGCGCGACCATGGTGAAAAATTCAGAGCCTGACACACAATAGGGACATCGGACGGTCTCTCTCATTTTCTGAACCTCCGGGGTCAGGGTTTGAGGCCGAGCTCAATTGTCGATCTTGTCTGCTTTGCGCCTCTGATTCCTCAATCTCCTATCGCCCGTTCTCATGCAACCTTGGGCTTTTTCCGCTCCGCGCCGCGGCGCGCGCCTTCTGGGTCGTGCTGTTTGAGCAGTTGCTCGATACGCTGGATAGTGCGCTGCAGCTGGTGAATCAACTCATCATCGGAAACGGTGAGCAAATCGGCCAGCAGCCGGCGGATCTGGGCCCGGATCTCAGCATATTTCTCGCTCCGGGTCTGCATTTCAAGAAGGTACTTCCGATATACCACGTACCCGATGGCCACGCTGCTTCCCATAAACAGAGCGCGAAAACCTTGTAACAGCCAATGCGGAGCGCTTTGGATATGGGTCACCAGGAAATCCACATCCATGCTGACGAACCATGCGCATCCACCCCAGAGGGCGGCTGCGGCCAGAATTTTCTGCTTTCTCTTCACTGCTTTTCCCTTCTTTAATGCAAGCAGCAATGTAGCCCGTATTAGACTGTGAATAAGCTGTGAATTCCTTCGATCTTCTGTGCAAAAAGGAAAACTCGCCGGTCACGAGGGGAACTGCTTTCGGAGTCTTACCGCTCAGGATGGAGCAGCGTTCAGCGCTGCATCAAAGGCCTGCTTTGAGGGCGGATTTAGCCCGCTGAGATAGATCCCGCGGTTACAACGGAGTGGGCGTGGACACATCAGCCGGGCACCACCCCGACGCAAACATAACTTACAGGCAATCGCGTCTCGCGTCTATCAATGCCGGTTGTCGTACTGAACGCCGGCCTCGACCTCCGCGATGGCCTGGTCGATAAGCCTCACCGCATTCGCCCGGTGGCCGCCCTTGTCACGCGAGGCTAATTGCAGGTTCCTCTGGGCATCGCGCAGGTTCTGCAGGGCTGCGGTCATCTCGGGCTGGGGTTCACGCCCGCCCGGGTCCCAGCTCCCGTTCCAGCCGCCTTGGCCCCAGTCGCCGCGACCCCAGCCGCGGAACTGCGAGCCGTCAACCGTGCTGCCTTCGCGATACTCAAACATGCGGACCTGGCCGTTTGGCCCCCGGGCATAAATGCGCAGGGTCTTGTCCTCCCCTTTGTCGGGGTCCACACCAAAGGTGCTGTTGCCCATGCGGAAGAGGCGGTCCTGGCGGGCCAGTTCCTTGAGTCGATTGGTCACGTCCACATGCCGCCGGGCGGTGCCGTATTGCGCACTCAGGATGACGTACTCGCCGGAGTCCCGGTCGTTGCCGCCGCCATAGCCGCCGCCTTCCCAGTTACCGCTCCAGCCGCCCTGGCCCCAGTCGCCGCGACCCCAGCTACGGAACAGCGAGCCGTCAACCGTGCTGCCTTCGCGATACTCAAACATGCGTTCCTGCCCATTCGGCCCGCGGGCATAGATGCGCAGCGTTTTGTCCTGCCCTGGGTCGGGGTCCACGCCAAAGCTGCTGTTGCCCATGCGGAAGGTGCGGTCCTGGCGGGCCAGTTCCTTCAGACGGTTAGTCACGTCCGCGTGCCGGCGCGCAGTGCCGTATTGCGCGCTCAGGATGACGTAATCACCGGAGTCACCGTAAGAAGTTTGAGCGGCAAGTTTTCCCGGTAAAAGGGCCACGGCCACTAAGACGGCGATCACGAGGCGAATCTTGAACATGAGGACCTCCCATGATTTGGCGCTGATGGTGCGAGCGCATTCTCTGGACACTCCATAGGATTGTCAAGGAGGAAAATCCGAAGATCGTCAGCGCCGGGAGTGTTTCTGCCCTCAGTTACCGCACCACGCCTTCCAGCGGCGAGCTCGCGGTCGCGTAGAGTTTGCGCGGCATACGTCCGGCGAGGTACGCCTGACGTCCTGCCAGCACCGCGTGTTTCATGGCTTCTGCCATCAGCACCGGATCCTGGGCATTCGCGATCCCCGTATTCATCAGAACCGCATCGGCGCCCAGTTCCATCGCCAGCGCGGCGTCGGAAGCGGTGCCCACGCCCGCATCCAGCACCAGCGGCACGCCGGTAATCATCTCCCGCAGGATGCGAATGTTGGCAGCATTCTGAATCCCCAGCCCGCTGCCAATCGGCGCCCCCAGCGGCATGACGGTGGCCGCGCCGGCATCGAGCAACCGCTTGGCAAACACAACGTCGTCAGAAGTGTAGGGAAGAACCGTGAAACCTTCCTTGACTAATACCCGAGTCGCTTCGAGCGTGGCTTGCACGTCGGGATAGAGTGTCGCCTGGTCGCCAATCACTTCCAGCTTTACCCAGTCCGAAAGGCCGACTTCGCGCCCCAGGCGCGCCGCGCGGATGGCTTCATCGGCGGTGTAACATCCAGCCGTATTGGGCAGCAGAAAATATTTCTTCGGATCCAGATAGTCGAGCAGCGACTCCTTGCTGCGGTCCAGGTTCACCCGTCGTACCGCCACCGTCACCATGTCCGCGCCGCTGGCTTCCAGCGCCCGCGCCGTTTCCTGAAACGACTTGTATTTCCCCGTGCCCACAATAAGCCGGGAACGGAACTCGCGTCCCGCAATGATCAATGAATCAGACATGCATCATATTGTAATGAAAACCAGCCCATGTGGCGCGGGCGCCCTCGCCCGCGTATGCCCGGGCCTGCTTCAACGCCTGGGTGGAGACAGCCGCCGCAGGCTGTCCACTCGAGCGAAGCTCGACCAGGTTTGGCAAGCAAGAGGCTGCTGACTGCATCAGCTCTGCGGACCTCGCCGAACCGCGGAGGTTTGCCGTCCGCACACAAGCGCTCTGCTTTTATCCCTGGGCTTTAGTGATCGGAGTCTTCGTGAGCAGTGCCGCCGCACTCCGGTCCAGATACAGGGTGGTGTCCGGATGAGTGCGCAGGATTGAAGCGGGCGCCAGCGGACTGATCTCTCCCTCCAGGCAAGCCGCGACGGCCCGCGCCTTTCGTTCTTCCGACACGGCACAGACGATTTCCCGTGCCTGAAGAATCTGGCGGACGCTCATCGAGATGGCCTGGCGGGGAACCTCAGATAGACTCGCGAACCAGCCTTCGCCCAGTTGCTGCCGCCGGCAGGCTTCGTCGAGCCTAACCACGATGTACGGCTCCTCGGTTTCAACGTCCGCTGGAGGATCGTTGAAGGCCAGGTGGCCGTTCTCTCCGATTCCCACCAAAGCCACGTCAATCGGCGCTGTCCGCAGCGCGCCTCCCACGCTGCGGATAACTTCCGCCGGGTCCCGTTCGCCATCGAGCAGATGGTAATTCGTGATCCCAACCTTGTTGATCAACCGGGTCAGCAAATAGTTTCTGAAACTGGCCGGATGTTTCGCCGACAACCCGATATATTCGTCCAGATGAAACAGTTCGACTCGTTCCCAGTCAATTCCCTGCAAACCGGTAAGAGAGTCCAGCAATTCAAACTGCGACGCTCCGGTTGCGGCAATAATCCGGGCTTGGCCGTTCTCCCGGATCGCGCGACGAATTGCCTCGGCAGCCTGCTGAGCCGCCGCCCGGCCCAGCGAAAGCTTGTCGTCAAATACTTTGATATTCACTGGCGAGAGAATGCTCCGCTTGGAGCAGGAGATGATGACAACGTTATCGCGAACTCCGCATCGTCGGAATCGCGCTGCTATAGGCTAAGTCTACGCCCAAACCCATAAAACGCCTGGCCCTTCCTAGATGGTTGTCGTAAACAGATGGGATGAGAAAGGCGGCCGACGGGACGCTGTATGCTCCCAGGTTATCGACACGCTCGAAGCGCAAGAAATAAAGGAGATCGGTAAGAGGATTAGCGACACCCACGATCGAAAAGTTAAAGGTTCGACAATCAGGGAATGGGAAACCTGCGCGTGTTGTAAGATAACCGCCGTTATGAAGAGTCCGTTGAACATCGTGGCAGCGCTTGGCCTGCTTCTTGGCGGTGTGTTTGGCCTGCTAGGGACCGTAGTCTCAGCGCAAAATATTCGCGCGGCTTCATGGGGAATCGACAGTGTTGGTCTGGTAGTGGCGACCTCCCTGCTCGCCCTGAAATTCTTCAGGAAGGGCAATGACTGCGTTGCCGCGGGGTTTCTTGTGTTCGCGATCGGAGAGGGCGTAATGCTTTCCGGGACCGCGGCGACCCTTGCAGAGAGCGTTCCTTCATTTGCCGCAGGCACGGCCCTATGGTCGGCTGCTCTTTTCCTCACCAGTGTCCCCAGGGAATTCGCCGGTTGGATTCGTCTGGCAGCTATCATTGGCGCAATTCTTTTTGCCATTACCTCGGCAAGAATATTTTGGGGAGAACAGGTGTTACCCACCTCCTCGCCACTGCCCTTCTTCGCCTACCCCTTCCTCGTCCTCACCTTCGGCGGCTGGATTTGGACCTTGATGAAAGCCGCTTGAAGACACCGGCTGGAAGTGGCTGGTTTAAAGAGGTGCTACACCCCAACCCGGTGAATGAGTGAAAGCGCGATATTCAACCGACCTTTGCCTCAATGAAGATATAATCTGCGTCTTCTCAGAGGTGAAGTATTCAGTCCTCACAGGCACCCTCTCCCTCGCCTGACCAGCCCTATGCCACCCTCGGGCGCCGGGTCGCAGCCCACCTGGTCGATATTTTGGTTGCTTTCTCGGTTGTGCTGCTTACTGGGATCGTAATGCGGACTCTTCGTGCCATCGGATTCTGGGCGCCTGTCGTTCAAGACCCAGAGCAAACCTGGAGGATGCTTGGGGTTGTTGCCAAGCTTTGCATTATCTTTGGCTTCGTCCTGTCGATGGGTCCGATCTACTTCATTCTTTGCGAAGCCTCCGCGTGGCAGGCAACTTTTGGCAAGCGCCTGCTAAAAATCTACGTGACAGACGATGGCCGCAAGCGCATCAGCATCATGCGATCGTTGGGGCGTTGGCTTACCCGATGGTTCTGCGGTTGGTTCGGTGGGAATTTTTTAAGCCTCATCACCATTGCGGTGACCGGAAATCGGAAGGCCATTCACGACTTCCTTGGCGGAACACTCGTCTTGCAGGGGCGACCACCTGATGAGGGTCCTCTTGAGCCGTGGCGAATCGCCGCCGCTTTCGGCTTTCCATTCGTCTGGTTGATGGGAACTTTCATGGCTACCATGTAGGACTGCCGCAACCGCCAAAAAGCACGACCATCAAGCGTTTTCACCAGTAACCATGTTACCCGGGGAACTAGCTCTTGACCCAATACCGGGGCAGGGAAGCCCCCGCGCCCACCCGGGCCGTGTGCAAGGGTTTTCACCTGGAGTGGACTCTCGCCTGGGGATCGGCATCCAACTCCGCAACGAATAAGCCTGTTCCGTGCCTACCCCTTTGGCAACCGAACTGCGCCCATTCTCATCTGTTGGCGGATCTGGTCCAACCCGATACGGGAGCGACAAGTATGAGTGCTGAAGTTTGGCTCGACGCGAATCTGGTTCATCTTCAAACCGCAGTCCTGTGTGCCAACTGCGATGTCATCAGCGACGGCCAGAACGGGCATTGTGCCAGCTGTGGAGGTCAGTCCCTGCTCCATCTGAGCCGGATACTGGGCGGAACGATTGAGCCGGAATTGCCCGTCGGGGTTGCTGCTTCCGGGCATGCCGTCAGCGATAACCAGAGCGTTCGCTCTCTCTCCGCCGCGGCCTGACAGGGGGAACGGCGTTTTACCACACAAGTTCCTCACCGGGGCCGCAGCCTACTTTTCCGGCAAATCCTGCCCTCCGGGTTCCGCTGACCATTCAGGACCGAAAGTTTCTTGAACTTTTCCGTCTTTTTCGCCCCGTTTGGTGATTAACTGATCCGGAGGTCGAAATTCACCCCGTGTTGACTACGATCGCCATTCGTGTTCTGGAAACCATGTTTGTCGTGGGTGCGCTGGGATCCGCCCTGGTTGTTCTCCTCACCGCGATCGAGGATTTCATCACGCTATTCGGCAACGACAAAGAAAAGTCGGGTTCTTAAAATACTGCGCTGGCCGATGCACGCCAGTTCCCTTCGACTTCGCTCCGGGCAGTCCCTAGGACGCCGCTCTAAAGGACTCGTTTCGAATTGAGCCACCACCGTCAGCCTCTGCGCGTTGACGGGAGGAGGGAAAGAGAGCCTCTGGGAGCAGGTTCTTTGGGGAGCTTCGTCATGCCACGGAAATTTGAGCCAACCCTGAAGGACGAGGAACCTGTTGCAGCGCCCGTCCACATTGCAGTCAGATTTCGGCGGATGTATTAGGTGCGGGTGATGGACGCAAACAGGCGTGGCTGTTGAAAAAACCCCTCTTTTAAAAAGACATTCCCAGCCGAGGGGTAGAAAAATTCCACCACAATCGAGACGTCGTTTATAGGACGTACTAGCGCGATGAAATTTCTGCGAACTTCGAGAGTGTGAGTTTTTCAACAGCCACGAGGGATAGCGCTCATTGAAGAGTTTTGAGTGGAACGGCGATGTTAGTGCGCCGGGCTAAACCGGCATGAAGCAGAGGATGAAAGAGCCTTACAAGAAAGGAGTAGCGAACCACTTGGCCTCGAGTCTTGCGCTGCTACCGCGAGGGACCCAGCGAAGCGTAGATAGAGGATAGGCGGGGTGGCCATTGAGCCGCGAAAACTTACAATCCGGACGCCGACGCGGTTAACATGCGCGGAAGGCAACATGGACAGGAGCGATAGCGCGAGTTTCTGTTCAGTCCGGCGTGGTCGAAGACCCCACGGCACGCCTAGAAACTTCATGCACGAGAACCGGGAGACCTCAGAGGCACCTATGGCTCAACCAGGCGACAGGTCGGCGGGCGAAGGCTCAGGCCACACGGCTCGCATGCACGTCTCTGAGGAGTCACACAGCGGAACAGTACTGATGAGTCATTCGAACAAAGACGGAAGATCGTCGGCGGAGAGTGAGGAGGGAAGGCCGCTGATCAAGGTCTTTCAAGCCCAGAGTCTGGTTCTGCCGCCTGGATCGAAGTCTGGGATGGTCGGAATCTCTTGTTTAAACAGAACGTGAAAGTGCAAGCGCAAGGGGAACTCATCTGGGGAGGTCTGCTCCAGGTTCCCGACACCCCGTCCAATCTGCAACTTGCGATTTTCGACCCGCAATTGCCCTTAATTTGTGGCGACGACTGTTCAAAAAAAGGCGAGACCGTTTCGATCATTCTCGCCGGTACAGCACCGGACGAGGACCCTCCTTTTCCTTCCTTGACATGGGGAAGCTCACGATTCGGGGAAGGGGACGAGGGGATTGAGCCTGTGCTCGAAGGCCACCTACTTGGTTCGCAGACCACGGTGCTTCTACAAGAACAGGATGGCGGAGGGCTTTGGCTTGCGCGGGAATACTTGCCCATTGACCTTGTCGACCTAAACCATCTCCGGGTCGAGGTTCCGGCGGGTTACCTCAGTCGGCCGACGGTCCTCGGCCTTACCGCGGAGCGGTCTGGCTCAAAAACACCGCCCGGAAACGAGGTCGGCCCTCCCCCGGAAACGCTCTACATAACGAGCAAGGACAGCCCGGTCTTTTCCTCGGTCGAGCCATCGGAAGTGTCCGCCGATGAGGCAGATAAAGGAACTGTTACAGTTCGCCTTCACGGGAGGGGTTTTAAGCCTAGTTCGAGAGTGACGCTGTCGCTGGAGAACGCGAGGGATCTCGACCAGGGAGGGCTGAAGCCTGAGTTCATTTCGGCCAACGAGCTACGGATTGATCTCCCATCCCAGTATTTCATGGTTGACCATAAATGGAGCGTCGTCCGTCCTGTTCGCTTGTGGGTAGCAAATGATGATGTGCTTCATATTTTCCGAGCCTCAAGAAATCCGTGTTCTGCCGTCCGCACATCTTCCACCCTACCCTACACAAGCTCCAGTGGCGGTCATAACACAGATCTCGCCCTATCCCGTGCCTTTGATGGAGTCGGGGAACCCTTCATCTACTCCGCTTATTGTGCAGGGCACGAATTTCCGGCCGAGTCAGTCGGTGGTTGCAGTGAGTGACCGTGATGAAGACGTGAAGCTCAAGACGCTATATGTCTCGCCGCAAGAGCTGCGGACTTGGCTGCCAAGTAGAGTGTGGTGCGAACACCGCCTGCGTTACAAACTCATCGTGCAGACCTCCTCGGGTCTATGCGTCGCCGAAGTCGTGGAAGACGATTGGCACCCGTAATGAGTGAAATGGGGAGGCTGGCCCACCCTTGTCAACCTGACCTTACAGTTGAGGCTGCCCCACCCTTGCGCTTCTTGCAAGGGTGGGTGTGGCCATTCGTCGCAGCGCGCTTAAACCCTTTACCGCAAAGGACGCGAAGGAAGCACGCAAAGTTTGCGAAGCAAGCCCGCTGCGCCTGTAACTTCATCAAGATTAATCGCACACTCCGAAGGGGCTCCGGCGATGGCCGCTGGTGTCACGGATCGGCTCCGGGGCGAAACGGTGAGGGGAAGATGGCTTGCCTTAAGAGCGTATTAGCGGGAATTGCAGCTGTGGTGGGAGTAGCCATCGCTTAGTTGTTCGCTATCCTGGTCTATTTATCGATTGTTTACCGTCGAGCGGGTAGTGCAGCGATAGGATGGGACCCGATCTCTCTGGCAAGACCCGGCACATGCTTGCTTTTTGTCATGGCGATCTCTCTAGCAGGGTTCTTTTGGGAGCTTCGGCGTGCCATCTCAAAGTAGCCTCCTCCCCCGCTCGCGTGTCAACGCAAAGTAGAAAGTTCCGCTTCTTAGCAAGATAGAAAGTTCCGCCTTTGAAGCCAGGATGGGGGAGCGCGAGGGGCAAGGGATGGCGTTTGAATCCCTTGCCCCTCGCCATCGCTAGCGAAGCCCTGGCGCTCGCGGTGGAGAATCTCTCACCGCCTGCCAGATCGGTCGACCGCGAAGATGGGCGAAGCTTTCTCTCCATCGTTGACGGCCATCCAGACGCCGCTGTTGGGCTCGCGCTTTCTCCTCCGCCGATCTCATCAGGGTAACGCCGCCTTGGACAGATCGCTTAGCCAGCGTCCGTGATGGGGTCTCACAGGGTTCCAGGGCCAGCACGCGGTTTCGCCAATGCATCCACCTGCTTCCATCGCGCCGGCGCTCCAGTTGTACCCGGGCTCCCCCTAGGCCCGCCGTAATCTGTTGGCGCTGGATTCGATAGATCACGCCCTCCCAACGAACCGTGTAATCCGCGGTCACGGTTCGGCTCATCCGTATGCTCAACACCGAATCCAGATTCATTCCCTTGGGCACCCTACGATGGGCGTCGCCCGCCAGTTGCGGCGGGTGACGAAAGCGCTCATTCCAGAGAGGCAGAAATACTTGCTCCAGATACCCGTTCGCCGTCTCCACGTCCTGCGCTCCCACTCGTCGCAATCCTTTCACCAGCCGGTCCTGCGCCGTTTTGAACGAGCGCTCAATCCGTCCCTTGGCTTGCGGCGAATGGGCCGCGATCCACTCAATGTTCAGCTCCTTGAGCGCCCGTCCGATCTGGCTCTGCTGCTGCTCCGGAGCATCCCGGTGATGGATGCCGCGGGGCGCGATCTGAAATAAGCTGGCCTTGTCGGTGTACACCGCTAGCGGCCGCCCATGCTGCTCTATATACCGTCGCAGTTGCCCCAGGTTCTCCTCCGTCGAATCATGTCGCACGAAGCGCGCGGTCAATTGCGAAGTGGCATCATCGATCATCGAGATCAGGTACAGCTTTTCCCCCCGACCTTCCAGCCAGTTGTGTTCACTGGTGTCCCACTGCACCAGCTCGCCACAACGCGCACGCCTGGGACGCCATAGGTGGGCACGCTCGATGCGGCTTCGCCGGGCTCGCCACAACTTGTCAGCCATTGCCGCAGCGTTTCCCGGTTCACCCGAATCCCATAGTCCTCCGCCAACTCTTCGGCCGCCAGCGTTGGTCCGTAGTCGTGCCACAACTTGGCCTGCCGTTTCTGCCGGAACAGCTCTAGCACTCGTCGTCTTACCGCCTCCGGCGTCTTCCGGTTCGAAGGCCGCCCCCGCAGCCGGTGTCGCAGGGCGCTGTCTCCCTCCTTCCGCAGCCGCTTCAGCAATGTCCGCACCCAGCGCACGCTAAGCCCCAACTCCACCCCGGCCTGCTTCTGGGTAATGTGCCGTTTCCTGACCTCGTGTAGCACCTTCAACCGGTCCCGCTCTTTTGCTGACATCCACAGCTCCTCTTGGTGTTCCGCCATGACCCATCAAAGCGGAACTTTCTATCTTGCTCAAAGAGGAACTTCTCACGTTGCGGCTACACCTCCCCCGCTCGCGTTGACTTGCACCCGCAGTCCGCCTAAGATGGGCGCCGGAGTTGCGCATCTTCAGCTCTGACGATCACCCGTAAACGATCAGCCATAAACAATCAGCCATAAACAATCAGCCATAAATGATCGGCCAAACCATCTCGCATTACCGTATTGTCGAGAAGCTGGGTGGGGGCGGCATGGGTGTCGTTTATAAAGCCGAAGACACCCGTCTCGATCGTTTCGTGGCCCTGAAATTCCTCCCGGAAGACGTGGCCCAGGACCGCCAGGCGTTAGAGCGCTTTCGCCGGGAAGCCAAAGCGGCGTCCGCGCTCAACCATCCCAACATTTGCACCATCTACGACATTGGCGAAGAGAATGGCCAGGCCTTCATCGCCATGGAGTATCTGGATGGCCTGACCCTGAAGCATCGCGTCGCCAGCCGTCCGCTGGAGATGGACGTGCTTCTCGGACTGGCCATCGAGATCGCCGACGCGCTCGACGCCGCCCACGGCGAGGGCATTGTCCATCGCGACATCAAGCCCGCCAATATCTTCGTCACCAAGCGCGGACACGCCAAGATTCTCGACTTCGGCCTGGCCAAAGTTACTTCTCCGGCCGCCAATCCTGCGGCGCCGGTGGGCTCAAACACCGAGGTCACGACCGGCGTCAGCCTGGAGTATCTGACCAGCCCCGGCACCGCCATCGGGACGGTGGCATACATGTCGCCGGAGCAGGCCAAGGGCAAGGATCTCGACGCCCGCAGCGACCTCTTCTCCTTCGGGGCCGTGCTCTACGAGATGGGAACAGGCATCGTTCCCTTTCGCGGCGATACCTCCGCCGTCATCTTCGACGCCATCCTGAATCGCGAGCCCACTCCCCCCGTGCGCGTCAACGCCGATCTCTCCCCGAAGCTGGAAGAAATCATCAACAAAGCTCTGGAGAAAGACCGTGATCTGCGCTACCAGAGTGCGGCCGAGATCGGCGCCGACCTGAAGCGCCTCAAGCGCGACTCCACCTCGGGACGCGTTCGCGCCGCCCATGATTCAACCCCCAGCGTGGCAGCAGACCCAGCCGGCGCCTCCTCTTCGAAGTCGGTGCCTCTGCCGGCTCCCGTTGTATCCGCAAAAAAGGGTTTGCCGAAACTGGCCGTCGGCGCTGCGGTCCTGGTTCTGCTGGCGGCAGCCGGGTTCGGTGCCTACAAGTTGCTCACCCGGCCGCGCGGCTTCAATCTGCAAAACATGCAGATCGCGAAGCTGACAGAAAACGGCAAAGCTAACCAGGTGGCGATCTCGCCCGACGGACGCTACATCGTCTATGCCATGCGCGACGCGGAGAAGCAGAGCCTGTGGGTGCGGAATGTGGTCACCAAAAGCGACGTCCAGGTGCTCGCTCCCGACGTGGTTGAAATCGCGGGCCTGAGTTTTTCTCCCGACGGCAACTATATCTATTTCGTGCGTTCGGACAAGAGCACCGAGAACTACCGTTACCTCTATGAAATGCCGGTGCTGGGCGGTTCGCCGCGGCAACTGATTCGCGATATCGATTCTCCCATCGACTTTTCTCCCGACGGAAAACAGTTCGTCTTCCAGCGCGGAATTCCGGAACGCGACAGCATCGAAGTGCGCATCGCCCAGCTGGACGGAAGCGGCGAGCGGCTGTTGGCTGCTTTTCCCGGCAATTCGCGATTCATGTTCGGGGCCACCTGGTCGCCTGACGGCAAGACCGTTGCTGTGCCCATACTGAAGGCTGGCAAAGATGTGAATTGGCAGCTCCATGTGATCAATCTCGCGGATGGCAAAGTGCGGCCCCTGGTTTCGTCCGGCGGGAAAACTATCGGAAGGGCTGTTTGGATGCCCGATGGCGGCTCTCTCATCGCGTCGGGAGAAGAAAGCCTGTTTGGCCGAGGTCAGCTGCAAAGCATCGACTATCCCAGCGGCGAAATGCACCGCTTCACCAATGACCTATCGGACTACACCACCAGCATGGACGTGACCCATGACGGCAAAATGCTGGCCGCCATTCAACGCATTTTTTCCTCCAACATCTGGGCCGCGCCGGGCGCCGATATAGCGCAGGCCCGCCAACTTACCTCTGGCGAACCCGCCTATGACCTGATCACGCCCGGCCCGCTCGGCAAACTGCTGGCTCGAAGCGCCGATGGCGACGTGTGGCTGATGAATCCGGATGGCAGCGGCCGGACCGTGCTGGTCCCGCAGGCCCATAGCCTGATTTCCCTGTCGCGTTGTGCTGACCGATACGTGTTATTCAATTCCTACCGCGACGGCAAAATCGAACTCTGGCGGGTGGACGCGGACGGCTCGAACAGCAAGAAGTTGTTGGACGAAGGCCAGGATGCCGATTGTTCGCCGGATGGGAAGTCGATCTTCTACATCGTCAAGAACCAGATCTACCGCATGTCGGCGGACGGCACCGACCCGGTGAAAATTGGAGACACTCCCCAGGACGCATTTGCGCTGAAAGTGTCGCCAGACGGAACCCTCATCACCTTTGCATACCAGGAGGGCAGCCCGGTCCCGGTGGGAAAACTGGGCGTCGCCCCGGCCGCCGGCGGGGCCGCAAGATTCGTGGCCACGGTCCCAATCGGCGGACGTTTTCTGCATTGGTCGCCCTCCGGAAAAACAATTCAATATCGCCTGACCCGCAACGGCGCGTCCAACATCTGGGAACAACCTTTGTCCGGCGCAGCACCCCGCCAGATCACCAATTTCACTTCCGGCCTGATTTTCGATTTTGCCTGGACTCTCGACGGCAAGCAGCTGCTGCTGGCCCGCGGCAACGAAACCAGCGACGTAATCCTGATCAGCAACTTCCGCTAAGGGTTCACCCACTTATTTAGATAGGGCATGCACTTCGATGTAATCCACAGGCGCGCGCTCTTCTCCATCCGGAACGCCTACGATGCGAATCTCATCTCCCGGATGAAGCGCCAGTGCCGGAATTGTGCGGCGCGTGGAGGAGTCTCCGCCAGGTTTGGTGGCTGGAAGATGATCGTTGGCAATCCACTCATCTACCTCTTTGTCACCCACCCAGACTTGAAACTTCGACGCGCCGTTGTTCTGATCGAAATACTGCACATCCATTTCATACTGTCCTGGGGCGCGCTCGAAACGGAATGCAGCCGCACATCCTGAAGCCGTTATGCACTGAATCGCTTTACCTCCGGACGCGTTTTCCCAGGGCTCGACATCAATCGGCACGAAGCTCCGGAGCTGCATCGCTTCTGCCTCAACGCGGTCAGGATGATTTCCCACCCGGCCCTTTTCATCGGCAATCCCGGAGGTGCGAAAGAACCAGTTGCAGATGGCGTCCCGCCACACGATGGCGTGTCCAGCCTGATATTCCAGCCGCGCCAGCACCGCGGTGTAGCGTTCGTCATCGACGGAGTGCTGCAGGGACTTCCATTGCTGCACGAAATCCGCCGCCTCTGCCGCGCCTTCATAGTGCGAGTCATAGATATGCTGGATCACGGTCTTGCCCGAATGCAGCACGTAGGTGTAGGGAACATGATGAAAAAATAAAAGCAGATCGTCAGGAGTAGTTTTCTCTGACTCGTACAGACGCTGAATCGCAGCAGGATACTGACCGACGTAGCCGGTCCCAGTCGCCATGGTTCGATCCATGCCGACGCCTTCGTGATCGGCGCGATGCCACTGCCCCCAGCCATTGCGCTCCGACGATTCGATTCCCGGCCCGTAGTGGCTGCCCAGAATGTCGGTGAGGGTTTGTGCCCCCAATGGTCCCGTATAACTCTCATACGCGTGCCATGATGCCATTTGCAGCCCGGAGATGGCCTTCACCACTGCCGCGTCATTGCCAAAGGTCAGCCGGGTCCACTCCTCCGCGATGGTTGCCGCGCTCAGATTCGGGTTCCACGCCAGCCGGCCGAATCCGTATAGATTCGCCATGGCCAGCGGATGTCCCAGCCAGTTCGTGTCCATGCCCACATTCGCCACGCCGACAAACGCGCCCAACGGACGATGAAAAGTTTTCCCCGCAACCAGTTCCTTGACCGGAGTCGCGCCGCCATCTACTTGCATATCGAAATCCAGGATCTCCTTCCACATCGGCGGAAGAAAACACAGATGCCGCTGCTGCCCGGTGTACTCCTGCGTGATTTGCAGTTCGATGCCCTGGTTTGTCTTCTCCAGTCCGCCAAAAAGCGGCGACACCGGTTCGCGGGCCTGAAAGTCAATGGGACCATACTTGATCTGGATGATGACATTGTCCTCAAATTTCCCGTCCAGCGGATGGAAGATGTCGTAAGCGGCGCGGGCGCGATCGTTCTTCGGGTTTCGCCAATCCAGATGATGGTCATAAACGAATGCGCGATAAAAAAGCATGCCGCCATGCGGCCGCAGCGCGCGCGCAATCGCGTTGGCCGCGTCCGCCGGCGTTCGCCCGTAGGATGATGGACCCGCGCGGCCCTCCGAATCCGCCTTGACCACGAGTCCGCCAAAGTCCGGAATCTGCCGGTAGATCGTGTCCACCTTGGCCTTCCACCATTCGACGACCCGAGGATCGAGGGGATCAAAAGTGTCCAGACGTCCCGCGGTCTTCGGGCTGCTCAGATCGACCGACACCGCCAATCGCACTCCCCAGGGACGAAAAACATCCGCGATCCGCGCCAGTTGCGGAATAGAAATGTCGTCCAGAATCCGCCGGTCGGCATTCACATTGTTGATGGTGCACCCGTTGATCCCAACCGATGCCAGCAGGCGCGCATATTGCCCGGCGCGGGTCAGATCGGCGCGCACATTCCCGTTCTCAAAAAAAATGGATGGCCCCGCATACCCGCGTTCAATCGTGCCATTCAGGTTGTCCCATTGATCCACCCAGCGCATCGGAACCAGGGGCTGACTCACCTCATCGGGAACAAATACGTTTTCACCACGCGCCACCTTGCTCAAGAACGCGAACGCGCCATACAAAACGCCCCGCTCGGTGGTCGACGTAATAATGATGCAATCAAAACCACGAACCTGCCTGCTCGCCAGCAGAAAGCCATCGTCCTCGAGCGGCCTGGGAGACTCAAATCCCGGGACTATTTTCCGGATCGCGCTGACAGTTCCAAGAATGATGGCCTTCTCTTTGATGTCTGCGTCGAAGCGCAAAGTCCTGCCCATCATCCCCGCAACGCCGCGGACCATCTCATCGCGCGCCGCCGTGAGCACCGCCGAATCCCCGGACACAACCACCGCCGCAGGCAGCGCTTCATATTTTGCGCGAGCCTCACTCCCGAGGCGCGCATAACGCAGCCATGCCTCCTGCCCGGTGTCCGCCTGCAATGCGGGCAGAGTCATTCCGCCCAGCACCATAGCCGCAACAATTCCCACCCTGAGACGATGATTCATGAGTCCAGCTGAAAATCTAACACGGCCTTGGAACGGATCACTCGGAGTTATCAGGAAGGAAGGGTCCTGTTCGCCTTGACTCCAGAAGGTGCTCTGTCCAAGCTTCGCTTGGGCGGGGGGCGGAGGGAAGAGAGGGGGCCTCAGGAAGCGCTGCGTCTTCGCCGGGATTCATGCCGGACCGCAAAAGCTGAGACCCGCGCCTGCCACTTGTCCGCGTCCTCCCGATCCTCTTCGTTCTGCAACCCGCTCCCGATCTGCATTTGCGAGAGTCTCTCGAGAGTCTCCGGACCCATGTTCGCCGAAGGCGCGAGGTTCTTTGGCCCCACCGTTTCCACCCACGCCACCAGGCGCTCCAGGGTCCAATTCTTTTTGACCATGACATGCCAGTCGAAGAGGTGCGTGATGATGTCCTTGATTCGCATCTCGCGCGCTATCCAGATGCGCCAGCAATCGCACGGGCGCGCTACCTTCTGCAGCACCCAGTTTCCCCAGACACCTTCCGTGCCCAGCGTCCTCCGGTCGCGCTCGTCGAATTGCTTCACGGTCCGAAAGGTGCAGCCGTTGGCGATGGCCGCCATGCGCAGCGCGCAGCCCGACTGCGTCTCCGGAAAATGCTGCCCACCCGCCCTGGGCGTCAGGACCGTACTGCCAAGCAGGATTGCCTCGCTGAGTTTCATGGGTAATTCTCCAAAGACCGATGGCAGCAATTCCCGATCCAGGTCGAGATCGGAGTGAGGAAAATTATAACCCCGGCGGGCTGGCTCACCCCTTCTGTCCCCGTAGGAATTCAGGCTGCCCCACCCTTCGTGCTTTTCGAAGGGTGGGAACCGCTGCCCTCAATTCGCAGAATCGTCTTTGCCGGCTGGATGTGTTTGGGGTTTCCGCGCTTGCAAGAACCGCAAGATGGGTAATATGGCGGGTGGCCCCTTCTAAATTTCGCGTTCTTTTTGGCGGGCTGGCCCATCCCGTTCGAAGTAGGAATCGCCACGACTGAGGTTGCCCCATCCTTTTCGCGCCCTTTGCGAAAAGGGTGGGGATCTGAAATCTGTCCCGCATGCGCAGCGGCATCTCCTACCGCTGGAAAACGGTTTGGCGGGCGTTGCCGCGCTGGGTAATATGGTGGGGGAGATCGACGACCACGACCCGAGGCAGGCGAGCCATGGGGAAACGTACCAGAAAGCCGGGTGCCGTCATAATCGGAGTGTATAAGGATGACGGTCAGGCCGGGTGTCCCCCATCCCGCGGTTTTCGAGACGCGAGATTGGTACGGTGGGGCCAGGCGTTTACTGAGTCCTACTCAGCCGCGGCCACCCGCCCGGCCGCTTCCGCCTGTTGATACATCTCTTCAATCTGCTCCCGGTAGCGCTCCTCAACCTTATGCCGACGTAGCTTCAGGCTCGCCGTCAGCGTTCCGTCTTCGGTGGAAAATTCATCCGCTACCAGCAGGACCTTCTTCAGCTTTTCGAACCGGGCCAAATTTCCGTTCACGTCTTCCACAATCCCCTCGTATAGAACCCGTACCTCGGGCGATGCCACCAGTTCCTCCCGAGAGCGAAACGTTACCTTATTGACGCGGGCCCACCCTTCGAGCAGCGGAAAATTCGGAGAAATCAGTACCGCAGGAAATTTGCGCTTCTCGCCCAGCACCACGGCTTCCGCGATCAGCGCATTGTGTTTCAGTGAATTCTCGATCGGCTGCGGCGCGATAAACTTTCCACCCGAGGTCTTGATCAGGTCCTTCTTGCGATCGGTGATGGAGAGAAACCCATCCGCATCCAGGTTGCCGATGTCGCCGGTCTTGAACCAGCCGTCCACGAAAGCTTCCTGGGTTTCTTTCGGTTTGTTCCAGTATTGCTTGAAGACGGAAGGGCCGCGTACCAGGATCTCGCCGTCTTCCGCGATGCGCACCTCCACGTTGGGGAGCGGTTTTCCCACCGTACCCATCTTGTGTGCCTGCGGCGAATTCACGGCGATCACAGGAGAAGTTTCTGTCAGCCCATAACCCTCATGAATGCGGACCCCGATGGCGGCGTACCACTCTGCCAGTTCACGACCGAGGGGCGCCCCGCCGGCAATGAAAACCTCGATGCGGCCGCCCATTCCGGCGCGCACTCTGGAAAACACCAGCCGGTCTGCCAGCCGCCAAGCCCTGGACGTGGGCATCTGACCGGCCAGCACTTGCTCCCGATGTTCTCTCCCCACCGACATTGCCCAGTTATAAAACGTTGAATTGGGGAAACCCTGCGCCTTCTGTTCGGTCTGAAAGTGTATTTTTTCGTACACTCGCGGCACTGCCACAAAGAATGTAGGCCGCACTTCCAGCAGCGCCTGCGGTAGCTGGTTCACCGCGGCCAGATGCGCCAGCGTGACTCCCCGATACAGCAATGCGAAATCCACATGGCGGGCGGTGACATGGGAGAGCGGAAGAAACGAAATGCTGATGTCGCCCAATCGCACCGGGAACTCCGCCAGCGAGCAGTTAAGATTTGACGCCATATTGCCATGCGTGAGCATCACGCCTTTGGGCGTGCCGGTCGTTCCCGAGGTATAGATGATGGTGGCGAGATCGTCGGGTGAAACCGCGCGGGCCGTCGCTTCGAGCGCCGTATCGGGGTTGGCCCGGCCGTTTGCCTCCATCTCCGCCATGCCCACCGCGCCCGCATCCTGGGAAGCGTCCATCACGATCAGCTTTTCCAGCGCAGTCTGGTCCCGAATGGAGAGAACTTTCTGCAGTTGGCTTGCGTTGGAGACAAAAATAGCGCGCGCCCCCGAATCCCGCAGGATGTAGGCCGTCTGTTCGGCGGTGAGCGTGGCGTAGATCGGGACTGTGACCGCACCCAGCAGCAGGGAAGCGAAGTCCGCGATCGTCCACTCCGGGCGATTTTCGCTCAGGATCGCAACCCGGTCGCCATGCCCGATGCCCCATCTCTGCAAGTTGCCCGCCACCGCCGTGGTCCGCTTGCGAAGCGTGTCCGAAGAAATTGGAGCCCACACATCCCCTACCCGTTGCAGCATCACGCTGGCATGCTGGCGCTCCACCACGGCAAAAAAAACATCGTTAAGTATGCGCAGGCTCATTCGCGAAGAGAGAGGGGATGCGATCTCTGAACAGAATGTACTTGTTTGCTCCCCCTGAGGCAACCCATCCCGGGAGTTTGACCGCTCCGCAACGACATTGTTATTATGGTTCCGCGGGGTGGAGCAGTCTGGTAGCTCGTTGGGCTCATAACCCAAAGGTCGGTGGTTCAAATCCACCCCCCGCAACCAACCTCAATTCACTGAATCCTCAGCGTTAACGCGTTCTGCTCCGCACTCTGTTTTTGTTCATTCCGTGCAGTACCGTGCAGAATTCTCCCAAGTTCGTCTGCAATTCTGCGTTCGTCCGCCGTGACTGCGTGCGTGTAACCCATCGTGGTTTGCGCCTCGGTGTGTCCCAGCCTATTCAGCCGGACCGCCATCGGTGCACCGATCTGATCCAAAAGCGTGGCATTGCCATGCCGGAAGGCATGGAAGCCACACTGCGGGATGCCTAGCTTCTTGAGCAGAGGATGAAACTTCCGCTTGCGAACCAGGCTGTGATCCCACGGGGTACCGTTTCCGGTTGCGAACAGCAGACCCAGCGGGTTTGGCCGCCAGCTCTGCAGATATCCGCGCAGGTGTTCTACCAATTCAGCCGAGATCGGGAAACGGCGATTGCCCTTCCGGGATTTCACCGTCTGGATCTTGCCTCGCCAAACGTTCTGGCGAACCTGAATCACGGCATTGCTCCAGGTCGAGATCGGTGACACGGAGAGCGCAAATCTCGCCGCCCCGTATGCCGGTCTCAGCCAGGATCGAATAGAACGTCTTGTGCGGTCCGCTGGCAGTGCCAATGATGCGCTTGGTGTCGGCCAGCGAAAAGGTAAAGGTTTGGACCAACCCTCTTTTGGGCAGAACCAGACCGTTAAAAGGATCGTGGGCCACATAGCCCCACGCCCGAGCGCTATTCCACATCATGCGGAGGGTTGCAACGAGGTTGCGGATCGTTTTGGAGTTGCAGTGGCAACCAGAAACAAACGCTTGCAGTTTCTGGCCGTCCAAATCCTTGAGCGCACAACTGCCCAAGTCTTTTAGAAGCCACTTCCGTAATTGGCTCCGTGTCGAGCTTTGCGTACTGGGTTTGTGTTGGGAAAGGACCGTTGCATCCCATCGACTTGCGAACTCCGCAAGAGTGGCGGTGGGCCTTGCCCTGTAGGTTGGACTGTTGATTGTTGACAGACGGGCTTCCAAGGCGCGCAAGGCGAGTTTCCGTGTCGGGTAGTCCCGGATGGTGCCCAAGACCTCCCATTTGTAAGGCCGTTTGATGGTTCCATCCGGCTGAATCACGTCTTCCCGCCACCTGCCTTTCCAGAGCCCATTCGCGGGGATGCCTCGATTGGGAACGAGGCTCCCCTTCTGGTAGCGTCTTCGGGCCATTGATACCTCTTTCGGCCCGTTGACCCATTGCCCTTGGCGCGGAATTGTAGCAGCAACACTCATTCAGCCGTCACATCCCCCAACTTCAACGCTTATTCGTATTAATTGCCAACTTTGGCTGCCCAGAAACAAGCTTTTGCGTCTGGCACCGGCCAACCTGCTCTCCTCGTTTACCCACGCCTGACCGTCGCCGCCATGTTTCATGGTCTAGAAGGCCGAGCCGGAACAGAAAAGGCCCAGTCTTGCCGATTCTGCGCACGGTCCTGCCAACGCCAAGCGCGGAGCACTCACCAGGCAAAGGTCTTTCGTCAGACGTGGATTGTTTCTGCACCGGGCCCCCTCGGACCTCCGAATATTTGGTCGCGCCCGACCTCACGCCGTACAACCGCGAGATCACGGAGGCCCTCCAGCTCAAACATCGCAACCAGACCGTAGCCAGCGTCGGCGGATTCCCCAGGGAATAACAGTGGGACCAACTGGTCCGGATTGCTGCACAAAGGGCATCCAACGCCGGGACGGTGGCGATTGCAGTGGTGGTCGCCGTCGTGACCATTCCATCTCTCACAGCGCCTTTTTTTGCCCTCCTTACAAACGGAACACTCATGAGGACAAAAAAGATCAGCGTTGTAAAAAAGGCCCATCGCGTGGACCCGTTTGACTCCATGAAATGCAATCTCCAGCTGGCCCAAGCGCTCACCATCGGGACACGCCACGTGTTTCCCGGTGTATTTCAGGGCGTGGCCTAAAGCGCGAACAAAGCGGCAACGCTCACGGTCAGAGAAGTCCTTGGGTTGGTTATCAATCTTCTGCTTCTTAATCCAGACAACCTTGGCCCCATCTTTTGCCGCGCGAATCTCCATCCAGGTCTGGGCAAGAACTTTCTGCGGAATGAAAGGGCCGACGTAAACTCCATGGGCGTGCAAATTGGTGTTGTAGATTTCCCGCCTGGGGTCCCATCCCCCGAATTCATCGCACCACATAAAGCCATAATTCTTCGCGGCAATACCCTGCTGCTTTGTGACGCGACGAATACACTCGCGAATATCTTGATTAAATTCACGAACCTCGCGGGGCTTCAGCATTCGGTCGAGATTTACGGCAGTAAAATCCAACTGTGCGATCACGTTTTGTGTCCGAAAACCAGGCCGAACCACCAATCCCTCAACCAAAGGCCAAAGAGCGCGATACTTTCCAAAAAGACTCGTGAAAATGTTAGGGCCGCAATATCGGCAATAGCGATTGCCGCAGGCAAACTTGGTATAAAAACGATGCTCGTCCCTTTGAGAACAATTCATTCGACGGCCAACCACTTGGCAGCATGCAAGACGGTTCGCCTTTCGAAATAACGACTCGCGGCGGCGAAACTCTTTTCCACGCCACCAGGCGTCGAAATTCTCATCTGCTTCAGGGCCGCCCTTGCCCCAGATTGCCAACTCATCGATGCGACTGACGCCTTTCTTCGGCTCTCTCCGAAGCCAGTCTCTATAACGGCGTTTTTCCAACTCCTGTTCTGCCATCGACAATAAATCAAAGTCCCGGGTTGACTGCTCTTCGTGGGCAAGCGCAAATGTTTCGCGCAGTTGAACATTGTCTGCAAGGTCGGTTACGACGGGCGAAGCACGACGGCCCGAAATGAAACGACCGCCTACCGATATCTCTTTGGAATCATCGGTCCAACGGAAACGGGTAACCAACTCAGGGAGCCGATGCTCGCGTGGGAAAGGCAGACCCTCGATGCGTTTTGAACATGCACGATCCGATCCATCAGAGTCCGGGTGGGGGTGTTCAATTGGCACGCCTAAGAACAGCGCGCTGGTCTCGAATTGTGCTATTGCTGTACTCACTTATTCGCGTCTCTACAAGTAAAGGGCTGCTCCGCTGCGCTCCGCAGCAGGGCCGCTGCGCGGCCCCCAAGAGGGGCTTCGCCCCTCCTGGACCTCCCCAAGCCAACGCTTTGAATCCTTACCGAGCATTTCTCTGCGTTTCGAATCTGGAGAGCAGGGTCCTGCCCGTATAAGTCGCGGGACGTGAGGTTGGCTATTCGCCACGTTGCCCGCACTGTGGTTTGGACCCCGCCCATGCGCTAAAACCCAAGCCTTGCTAGGAAGCCTCGCGACGGTTTCTTATTCAGGCGCCTTTCCTCGGAGTTAACCGGACGAGCAGTTGCCAACCGCGTTTGGTCCTGCGGCGTGAGCTTGATGTTGATCTCATGAGCAATCGTGCGGGCCACCTCGCTCTGCAACACCAGCACGTCGCTCAGATCACGGTCGTAGCTTTCGCCCCACAGATGTTTATCACTGGGCGCATAGATCAACTGTGCCGTGATGCGTATGCGGCTGCCTGAGCGCATGACCGAGCCTTCGATGACGAGATTGGCATTGTACGCTGGCGTACAGCCTTTACCCGATGGTCAAATTCGTGAATCTGGATAGAGTGTTTCCTGTGAATCGGAAATCCGGTATATGTGAAGTGTATTTTAATTGTCGATGACAGCCGGGAGTTGCCGTTACACAAGGCGCCGAATACTTTAGCAAGGCGACCGCCTTAGACGGCAGCTACGCACCGGTGTATGTCGGGTTGGCTGACTGTTATGTCCGCCAAGCCGATCTCGGGCACTTACCACCTAGTGAGGCATACGGAAGAGCAAAAACGGCGACTCTGGGGGCTCTCGAAATCGACAATGGGCTGGCCGAGGCACATGCTTCGCTTGCTGTAATTCGGGCAGACTACGACTGGGACTGGGAAGGCGCGGAAACAGAGTTCCAGCGAGCCCTCGAGCTTGATCCAAGGCACGCGAACGCACATCAATGGCACGCCGTCTTTCTGGCCAAAATGGGACGCTTCAAAGAAGCTTTCCGCGAAATAGAAATCGCGAAGGAACTCGACCCCTTATCCCTTCCGGTAGCCACGAGTGCCGGAATCATTCTGCGCTACGCGCGCCGGTATGACGAAGCAATCGAAGAACTTCGGAAAGCCATCGACTTGGAACCGAGTTTCAAATTCACGCATGTGGAGCTCGCCGAAGTATACGGCCTCAAAGGGATGTTTCAAGAAGCAGCCTCCGAGTGGTCGAGGGTCAACAGCGGAAATCCGGAACGGGCACTGGGCGATGTGGCCGTTCGCGATGCTGCTGGGTACCAGCGCTCAGTGCAGCACTTCATTGAACGTCTGCGAGAAGCGTCAAAGCGAGAATATGTTTCTCCAATGCCAATAGCTATGGCCTATGCTCGCTTGGGGAAAGCTGAGCAGGTGCTTGCCGAGCTCGAGGAAGCTTACCGGCAACGTGATCCCGGACTCTCGGGGCTTAAAGTGGATCCACTCTTCGACTTTTTGCGCGGCAACCCGCGCTTCCAAGACCTTCTGCGCCGTATGAACTTCCCGGACTAGCCGTTTGCGCCCAAATCATGCGGTTTTCACACAACTCCGTTCTACCCCTGATCGGTTTCCTCATCAGTAGTTTAGAGATCCCGCTACACCAAGCGTTTTCGGCATACCCTCCTTAGGCAAAAGGTAGTGCCCTACCTCCGCCGCTGATCCAGCCATCACTCCAAGCTAGTTTGACCACTGGTAAGATGTAGGACTGTGGAGACTTCACAATGCATTCCGCGACACGCGCAAAGCTCATCGCCATGCCCCTGATCAAACTCAGAAAGCTACGCTCTGACCTCGATTCACTAGTACGGGAAGTCGAAACTGCACCCAGGCGGGAGATTGACATCGCGGCAGAACACAGTGGTAGCCCTGCCATGATTCACGAGGTTCTCGAACTGAAGGGCACGAGGGGAGCCAGCAGATGGCGACAACTGGAGAAGGTCTATTGCTCTCCAGAACGGTGCCAACGTTGTCCTCACGGTCCGTTTTGGTACGAGTATCGAACAAACAAGCGAGAGCAAACGGTTGTGGTCAAGTTTGCGGGAAAATCCATTTTTGATTACGAAGTGTTGCGAGACTTGAGGAGAAACGTGCGCCCTGGAAAGGCTTATGTCATTCAGCCGGTTTCAGAGAATCATACGAAGTAAAGTCTTCCGCTTGACAGTCCCTTGGATGATCGCCCCGCTATTGAGGATGAGTAGTCCTCCCACTGACAAACATTGTTTCAAAAATGTCTTCGGGCTAAACTCCGCATCGCTGCTAAGAATCAACACGTCATACCTCTACTTTGCTTGTGCGAAAAACTCACGATTTCGACCTAGCATTTGACAACCATCATAAACGAAGCGGCGGACGGGACCACGAACGTCACCCCCGCGCGCCTAAACACCGCCAGACAAGCCGGGTTCCGGTGATTTGATCCTGTCACGGATCAGGCAACGGAATGCGTCGCCTCCCCACGGTGAGCTACCTCGCTCAGACTTGGCATTCTCCTACGCGCAGGGATGTAAAGTGAAATGTGACTGCCCACACGAGTTCACACTGGAACTCATACAGAACAGGGCAAAATAAAGTACTTCACGACAATGTGTCGGCCATCACGTGTGCCAACGGTGAGCAGTATTGCTCAGTCTCTTAAGCCCTGATTTGGTAAGGTGGCAATTGACCTGGTGCGCCACCATGTCTACCTGGAGTTGCGTGCGAATGTACGCACAGCGCGATGCTAAGAAGGCGGCGCAGAGGCAACAGAAATGAGGCTGTCCCATGAGAAAAGTAATGTTTTTACTTGCGATGTTGAGTCTCGGCACGCTGTGCTGGGCAGGGTCGGCGCGGGAAGATGCCACCGACCGGCTGGACAACGCCACCAAAGTGATGCACGAAATTATGGGTGCGCCTGATAACGGAATCCCGGAAGAAGTGTTGGAGCACGCGAAGTGCGTAGCCGTTGTGCCACACATGGTCAAAGGGGGATTTATCTTTGGAGGTAAAGGAGGCAAAGGCGTAGCCACCTGCCGCACTGCGAGTGGTTGGAGCGCGCCGGCGTTCATCACGATTTCGGGAGGAAACTGGGGGCTGCAGATCGGTGTAGAAGCAGTGGACCTGGTAATGATCATTCAGAATGAAAAAGGAATGCAAAAGCTGCTAGAAAGCAATTTCCATCTTGGAGCGGACGCTTCAGCAGCAGCGGGTCCCGTTGGACGGCACGCCGAGGCCGGTACGGATTGGAAAATGGATACAGAGATCCTGACCTACTCACGTGCCAAGGGTGCGTTCGCTGGGCTCACGTTGGAAGGGGCATCGATCCGACAAGACGATGATTCCCGGAAGGCGATGTACGGACGCAAGGTCACAACTCGGGCGTTGCTGTCGGGCAAAGTGCCGGCTCCATCCGCAGCCCAGCCGTTCCTTGCGGAAATTCGCGGAGCAAAGGCTCAGGCCGTAGCTGAAGGGAAAGCCGAAGCGAAGGCCGAAGCCAAAGAGAAAGATCAGAAGTAGGGACCTGCAGAATTGGGCTGCCGCTGTTTGTCATTCAGGCCACTCTGAATGTTCAAGTGGCGGCACGGTGCCATGATTTACCTCTCGTTCCGTACTCGCGGGAAGAAGCAGTTCTCTCGGTGACGCTGGATGAGATTCACATCCGGGTGATCACGAACGAGCACAGGAGATCGACATGCTTTGGACCATTTTCGTTGTTCTTGTAATTATGTGGCTTCTGGGTTTCGGTTTCCATGTTGGCGGAAGTCTGATCCACTTGCTGTTGGTTCTGGGGTTGGTGGTTCTGGTCATTAACTTAGTCAGCGGACGACGAAGCGCGGTTTGAAGACCAAGGAGGCAGCCCATGAAACCAGCTGGCATTATCAGCGCAACCGTTCTGTTCTTACTTCTCGGGGCCCCCGCTTTTGCTTACGCACAGCAAGAGCAGCCAGGTGACAAGCAGAAGCAAGAGCAGCAGGGTGGAAAGCCGGGCAAGCCGGAAACGCACGGCGCACAACAAGCTAAGCCCCAGCAGCAACAGCAAGAGCACAACAAGCAGCAGCGCGCCCAGCAACAGCAGCAGCAGAACCAAAACAAGCAGCAACAGCGCGCCCAGCAACAGCAGCAGCAGGACCAAAACAAGCAGCAACAGCGCGCCCAGCAACAGCAGCAGCAGAACCAAAACAAGCAGCAACAGCGCGCCCAGCAACAGCAGCAGCAGGACCAAAACAAGCAGCAACAGCGCGCCCAGCAACAGCAGCAGCAGGACCAAAACAAGCAGCAACAGCGCGCCCAGCAACAGCAGCAGCAGGACCAAAACAAGCAGCAGCAGCGCGCCCAGCAACAGCAGGGAGAGCGTCTCTCACAACAGCGCCAGCGACAGCTTGTTGAGCAGCAGCAGCAGCGCCTGACGCAGTACCGTTTTCAGGAAGATTATCTGGAGCACCTGCGTCAACAGCAAGTATTTCTCCAGAACGACCGTCACCCCGATTACGATCGTGATCCGTACTTCTACACGGCTCCGATCTACCGCTACCGTCGTGGCGGCCGCTACTACGAGACGAATCAATACGGCGCAGATTATCTCCGCCAGGCCGTTAACTACGGTTACCAGGAAGGCTTCCGGGCTGGAGAGGCAGATCGCCAGGATCGGTGGCGTTCCAACTACCGAGACTCTTATGCCTATCAGGACGCGAACTTCGGCTATAACGGCTACTACGTAGACCGGGACGACTACAACTACTACTTTCGCGAGGGCTTCCGTCGCGGCTATGAAGACGGCTACAACAGCCGGTATCAATATGGCCGCTATTCTGACGGCTCATATAGCATGCTTGACGCGATCTTGTCGCAAGTGCTCGGCTTCCAGTCGCTTCGCTAAAAAGCAGATTGAGAGGGTAGCGGACTGAACAACACGCTCGGGTTTATTGACCGGGAAGAGTCACGTGAAGCCGGGCGCACCCTGAACCGCCACATCAGCAAGCATTGCCGCGCGGCAAAAGTCCCGAGCAAGGATGCAGCGACGATGTACATCCGCCAGGGGGAGCGCGAGGAGACTCTTCCCGTGACCGCATCTCCGCTTGCACGAGTTGATGAGTAATCGGTGCGCGGAGCGGGAAGCGAACCTACGCGAGGCCTTCGCGGGAACCATGGAGTGCAGCCCTTTCTGCGTTCCAGGCCGCACCAAGAAAGACGATCATCGCAGAGAACTCCATCCACACCATCAAGCCAATCGCCGCGGCCAGCCCTCCGTAAACAGGTCCAAACTGCACCTGCCGGACGTAAATTCCAAACAGCAAATTCACGCCCCACCACAGAATCGTCGCCGCAGCCGCTCCGGGCAGAACGGAGATCCATGACGCCGCCACCGGTCGCGCAAGGCGATAGATCAAGGCCAGGACGAGCATCGCCAGGATCATCGCCAAGACCGGAAGTACGACCGTCCAGAAGCCACGAGCCAACGAAGACTGGCCCAATCCGCGAGTCATCCAGTGGCGCAATGGCCGTCCGAAAACACTCAGCGCGATGGCCAGGAGCCACGCCACAAGCGACACGCAGAACAAGAGCAAGCCCCAAAGTTGCCGGCCGAGAAAGGAGTGTCGCTCACGATCGCCGTAAATCAAGTGGATGCCTTCCATGATGAGCTTCATTACCTGTGAGCCGGTGAGCAACGTCCCGACCCATCCGAGAAGCACCCAGTTCCAGGGGTTCACTTCCCGGCGCACGAGGAATTCGGACACGAGCTGCCAGCTCCCCGGAGGCAGAATCGCCGACAACCGCGCCCCAAGCTCCTGGCCGCTCTTCCCTTTCAAAGAACTGCTCATCAGCCCAAGTACAATCAACAGGATCGAAAAAAATGCGAAAAACATGTTGAAGGCCACAGCCTGCGAAACCATGCCGCATTGTGGAATGACTCGTGCCAGCGTTCGGAACAGTTTCTTCACAATCGAGTGAAGCGCCATTGCCCGGAATTATACCGTCCGCGATGTGTTCTGCCCCTTGCGGTTCACCTGGATCAGCAATGAATACAATCTCGGCCACGCGGCTTTGCTGGCCAACAACATTCCTTCTCTCTGGTGGGTCCCGAAGGGACAGGAACACTCCGGGCTCAGAGCTCCTGAGGCTGCTGATGATTCGCTCACTTGCTAGCGATACTGTGCAGAGTAGTTCGGGTCGTGATCCATCAGACACAATCCCGCCTGTGCTATCGAAAAAAGCGGTAAAAATGAATTGGCTCTGGTTTGGGCAGAAGGAGGTTCCTATCTCTCCTCTTCGCCAATCCGACGGTTCTCCACCCGGAAGGAAAATCGCCAGCCAGACTGCGATTGACCCGACACTCCAAACAGAGCGTAATGCCATAGGTCCAAGTCTGGTGGCCAAGAAGAAACGTGATTTTTATCCCCATGCATTCCTCGCAACCATCGGCGAGGGCAGAAAATCTGTGCTTTTCAAGACGAAACAAAGAGTCTTTGCCCAAGGGGATACCGCCGATGCGGTGTTTTATATCCAGACGGGCAAGGTAAAACTCACCGTGGTCTCGAAGACTGGCAAGGAAGCGACGATCGGCATATTAAGCAACGGAAACTTTTTCGGTGAAGGTTCACTTGCGGGCCAGCCGCTTCGTATGGGCTCTGCCACCGCTATGACCGATTGCGCTATATTGCGGATCGAAAAGAAAGCCATGATGGAAGCGCTTCATCGGGAACACGAATTTTCCGACCTGTTTGTGGCTTACTTGTTAGCGCGGAACATCCGGTACGAAGAAGACCTGGTGGATCAACTTTTCAATTCGAGCGAAAAGAGGCTGGCCCGGATCCTTCTGCTGCTCGCTCATTTTGGCAAGGAAGGCAAACCCGAGACGGTAGTCCCCAAGATCAGCCAGGAGGTGCTGGCGGAAATGATCGGCACGACCCGCTCGCGGGTCAGCTTCTTCATGAACCGGTTCAGAAAATTGGGATTTATTCACTACAACGGCGGGCTGCAGGTCCACAGCTCGCTTCTGAACATTGTTCTCCACGACTAGCCCCCGCATCTTTCCAGAACGGTGCGCATGTCATTTCCATAGGCACCGTGCACCGCGTTCTAAAGGTTTGCCGGGAAGCGCGGGCTTGACAGTGTCCGGAGTCGGGCGGTGCGCTAGCTTCGCGGCGGCGGTCGGAAGGGTTCACTTATAGGCGCACCAGGAATTCAGACACGAGCGGCCAGCTCCCCGGGCATGATTTTGGAGGTATCGTCGCTACTCGGAAACTGAGCCGAAAATGTTTCGTTTCGGCCCACACGAGCAAGATCGCATAAGCAGCACAGCTTCATAGGTCTACCCGTGCGGGAAACCCGTTCCAGACAAGATTGAACCTTATAGTTTTCTCTTCAGGTGATTCGGGTGTAGCTCGAAAGAGAAGGGAATTGAGGGTACGTTCGGATGGTTGCAAGCCCCCGCAACCACTTACCAGTTTCGTCAACCCAAGAAAACCCAAAATAACAGCGGCTTCCAAAAGTCAGCTGAAACCAGGCCGTGGCTGCGAACCTTTTGGTTCATGCCATTCCCAATGCCATTCGTGCTACCCGGCTGTTGGCCTCGCGCTTAGAGTCCATGAGCGCGTTGCCGTAGACGTTCATGGTGGTCGAGATTTGAGCGTGCCGCATCAGCTTCTGCTGCACGCCTAGCGGAGCCCCGGTCGCGTCGAGCCACGACCGGTACATGTGGCGGAATGTATGCCACCCGACTCGCCCCAGGACACCAGCAGCGTCCCAGCGCTTATCGTGCAGCCCCCGCGTTTTTCCGTTGTTGGTCGGTGCACCAGATTCCCGAGCCAGCCGAACACGTCGGGCAAGGTGCCAGGCAGCACCCTGCAGGACGGATGTAGTCCTGCTGGATCGGACTCGCGTGAAAATTGCGCCCCGTCACGTGGCTGGGAAAGACCAGTTCGGATTTCGGGGCTCGGGACTTCCAGGCGAGGAGAACCGTGGCGAAATCCGGATCAAGCGGCAACTCGTCCTCCGAATACTCCGTTTTTACCGTTTTGACCCGGCCGTGTACTACGGCCCTGGACACGTGAATCACAAGGTGGTCGAAATCAATGTCTGACCAATGCAGCGCCAGAACTTCCTCCGCCCGCAGCCCGAGGCATTGCGCCACAACGACCATCGTGCGATAGGGTTCAGGCAGAAGATCAAGCAGTCTGAAATACTGCTCGACCGTCAAAATCAGCGGCTTCCTCAGGCGTTTGCTGATGCCTTTGATTTCGACCAACTGCATCGGGTTTCGGTTGAGCTCGACCATCTCCCACAACATCGCCTTTTCATACAGACGGTCGACTTGGCGCTGCCCTTCAATAATGCGTGGTGCGCTGGTGATCACTTCGTTCCTTGAAGTGCCTGCCGGGGGCATCTCCAACCAATTGGATAGATTATCTCGTGATTTGTGGCCGAGCCTCTCCGTGCCCGATGCATCCCGCCTGTGCCACTAGAAAGCCTCTTTCGATAGCAGTAAGCACATCATCGCGCATCTCCTCCGTCCTATGCAACGCTCGGCCTGCCAGTCAGCGGGCTGCGCCCCGTTCGAAGCCCAGCTTCTCCATATTGAGCGGCTCGACGAAATTGAGCGGCTCGACGAACACATCGATCACGGGGCACATGTGAGCGGGCGGAACAACATCGTCCAGAACCGAAGGAAATAGGGTGCCCTGATTGCCGCCTTCACCTTCGAGATTAACCATAAACGACGATGTGCTGATGTGCTCACACTTGCGAGGACATCCTCTCATTCCTACTCGCTTAAAACACGGAGTTTTGCAGGTTTGTTCCTTAGGTATCAACGATGAGGAATTCGTTCAAAAGCACCTATTCGAAGAACTCTTCTGACGTCTTGCAAATCTTATCGATCAGATGGATTTTCTATTTGTCCTCTTCCAGTATGGCTAGGTCCCATGGGGCAAGGCTAACACTGCTACCCCGACCAATGGCGTGACCGGTAAGCGGATCGCGGCTCGCAGCGTAGGCGTATGTGAAGTCAGCCGAGGCACCTGAGTAATTCAGATAGTAGTGGATCCGTTTGCCCGCTCGATTGATACCGTGCTTGACCCGCACAGGTCCTGGAAGGTCCTGATCAGAACTGGTGAGGCCGGACTCGCGAAGAACATCAAGAACAACGGCCTGCTGGAGTCCGTCGGAGAGTGCGGTGCCTTCGTACGTAAGCGTGCCTGTACCGAACTGGTTGCGGGTGATAGCTGGCCAGCGACCGAAAAATGGATGATCGTAGTAAGCAAGTGCTTTGGCCGACGTGGGCAGGAGGAACTCCGCCCACGTGGTGACCTTGTTATCGGCGGCAGAGACATGCCACGGGTTGTCTTTGAGCGCCAGCGGGTGATCGAGATTGGAGAACTCCTGATAGGTGAAGCCAGTAGCTTCGCGGAGCGGGCCGGGGGCGCGCTCCCAGCGGACAGCGGAATTCTCGTTAGTGAAGCCGCTCTTGAATGTCATGAGGACGTGGCCGCCGCCGTGGACGTAATCGGCGATCTTCTTCAGCAGGGCATCATCGGCAACGTAAAGTGCAGGAACGATGAGGAGTTTGTAGGGCGAGAAATCGGCAGTCTCCGGGAAGACAAAGTCCGTGCCAACGTTCGCCTGATAGAGGGAGCGGTGCAGCTGGGAGAGAATGGCGTTGTATGTGCCCTCCGCTTTACCGGGAACCCATCCGAATCCTGCCGTTCGAGAGGCATGAAGTTGATCGCGTTTGACGAATCGACACTATAGAGGATCGCCACCTGATTTCTGATTTGGAGGTTGACGATCTCGGGGCCGACCTTCTGCAGTTCGTGCGCGATACGTGAAACCTCGGCGTAGGCGCGGTTAGGTTCGAGGTCATGGCTCAGGACACCTTTCCAGTAAGTCTCCTGACCGGCGTGGATAGAGTGCCAGTGCCAATACTCGACCATGTTGGCGCCGGAGGAGAGATCGGTGTAGACGTTGAGACGGAGCTGTCCGTCGTAGGGCGGGAACTGCCCGGCAGAATCCCAGCCAAGCGTCTGCGCATTTGTTTCCGTTACCAGGAAGTTCTGGTGTTTGAGGGAGCGGGAGAAGTCGCCCTGCAACGCTTGCCAGGCCCCGTCGAGATGGTCCTGCGAGCCGTGGTAAGGATTGTTGGCGACGACATCGAGGGACTTGGCGACTTCGACCTCGTTGACATCCAGCTTCATCATGGACCCGTAGTCCTGGGTGACGAATTGGTCGGGGCGTCGCGATTTGCGGACGAGCGCAGCCTGAAAAGCCAAAAGTCGGAACCCGCATTTGCTGCCAGCGAGACCATTCAAGTTTGTAACTGGTGCTGGTGGCATTGTCGCGAGCAGGCATGTCGGTCCAGTCGTTTACATCCTGGCCCCAGTAGTTGAGGAACCAGGCCTTATTGAGCGCGTCGGTAGTGCCGAATTTTTCTTCAGGTGGTTGACAAAGCCGTTGAAGACATCTTCATTGGAAGCGCCGTAGGCGCTGGTTTCGTTATCGATCTGCCAGCCAATGACCGAGGGATTGTCTTTGTATGCGTGACCAGGTTTGTAATGACGCGCTCGGCGTAGAAGCGGAACTTCGGATTGTCGGTGTCCATGTTCTGGCGCATGCCGTAGCGGACCGAAGCTCCGCCCAACGGCCGGGCGTAAAACTCAGGATGGGCCTTGGCCATCCAGGTCGGCATGGAGTAAGTGGGCGTGCCCATAATGACCTTGATCCCCGCCTTGTCAATGGCATTGACTACACGGTCCATCCAGGCGTACTCGAAGACTCCATCCGAGGGCTCCCGCAGACTCCACGTTGACTCTCCCATGCGAACTACCCAGATGCCCGGACCCTTCATGAGGTCGATGTTTTTCTCCAAGCGGCCGGGTTGGAGATCAGCGGGCATGTACTCGTTGTAATACGCAGCCCCATAAAGAACATTAGGCAGCAGCGCTCCGGGAGGCGGAGTAGAGTCCTGCGCCACTGCGGACGGGGACGTGAAGCTAAGAGCCAGGAATGTGTTGAGACAACGCAGGGTAAGCCAGCAAGTCATAAGTGTCCTTCCTTCTACCTACTAGAACTTCCTGACTAAAATTCGTTGCGTGACGAAATATCCAACGTTCTTCAGTTTGCGA
>CAVWVN010000011.1:0-163378 GCA_963758435.1 Terriglobia bacterium
CGAGCACGAAATGCTCGAGCTCCTCGGACATGGTGTTGAAGGTGGTCGCCAGTTCACCGATTTCGGTACGGCTTCAGCTTCACCCGCTGCGAGAAGTCGCCGCGCGCGATGGCATGGCTCGATGCCGTGAGAACCTCCAGAGGATTGGTGATGCGGCGCGCCGCAAAAATGCTGATGCCCACGCTGAGCAGAACCGCCAGCAGCGCCAGCAGGCGAGCACTCCGCTGCATCTCGTATACGCCTCGATAGGCTTCGTCGCGTGGCTTCTGCACGATCACCGCCCAGTCCAGGTTGCCCACGGGGCTGTAGGTGCCGAGCATCTTGGTGCTGGTCCCCTGGGTAACGCTGAATTCCCGGGTGGCCGCCACCAGTTGGGACTGTCCGCCCTGCTCCAGGAAGTTGCGTA
The DNA here is from genome assembly GCA_963758435.1 of Terriglobia bacterium. Classification (GTDB taxonomy): domain Bacteria; phylum Acidobacteriota; class Terriglobia; order Terriglobales; family Acidobacteriaceae; genus JAIQFF01. The sequence goes on from CAVWVN010000011.1 coordinate 407, forward strand.
CGATCTCCGAGTTGGTCAAGTCCTGCCCGGTAGCGTAGTCGGGGGTGGCGCCGGCCACCAGCCGGCCCTCGCTGTCGACCACGTAAGGCGTGAGCCCGCCGCGATTGACTTCCTGCAACCGGCGGATCAAGAACTGCAGGTCCTCCACAGCTCCAATCATTCCCAGAAAGCGCCCGCCATACATCACCGGAGTGCTGACCAGCATCACGGTGCGGGCCGACTTTCCACTGCCCACCACCAGGGCCTGGCCGCTATAGGCGCGGCCTTCACGCGCGGCGTCATACGCCCGTACCAGGTCGCGCTGCAGAAACGCGTCGGGCGCGATGCGGCCCGCCGAAATTCCCTTGGATTCGGAGTTCACCAGGGTGGCGTAGGCCAGGTCCCCGGACGAAGAGACAAAGTGTTCCAGCAGGGCGCGCAGTTCAGGCGCCTGTACGTGCTCGTCGGTAATGTCTCCGCCGCTGGCCACTTGCAGGGCGGAGGACAGGTTGGCCAGCATCATGCGCAGCGATTCCTGGTGCTGCGAAATGTCGTCGGCCAGGGAGCGGGTCACCGTATTCTGCAGCAGCCGCTCGTTGGTGATCAGTCGTTCCCGATTGATCGCCTCCACCTGCTCCGAATAAAAATACATCGGCACCACGCTGATGAGCGCAAGTACACCCAGGATGACGTACAGAATTGGGACGCGTGATGGAAGGGGTAATTTCAAGACAAAGTGGCCCAGCCCCGCCTCTTGCCCACTGGCGGCGGCTACAGTACCTCTTGGAATTCTAACGGCTGGGGCTGGTCACAAGGTCAAGACCGAAGGCCATGTCTATTACCAAAGTGCCAGTAAAATTCCCTAGCAACGGACATTATGGGTTACGCATAAGTGACTGCAAATAATGATGATATTTCATTGAAACGACAGGGTAGTTCAGGTTGTCTTAAAGCCGATAGCTAGAAGCCAGGAGGCAGGAGCCAGAAGCTGAAAGCCGACCGCTAAGACCGTATCTCGCTCTTGACGCTGCGCGTCATCAGCTCGTGGATCGCCTCCGCCGGAGGCTTGTCACGATGCAGAATGGCGTCCATCTGCTCGGAGATCGGCATTTCGACGGCATGAGCCCGAGCCAGCCCGACCGCGGCCTGGGTGGTGAAGACGCCTTCTGCGACCGCCCCATGCATGCCGGCGATGATGTCCGGCAGCTTGCGGCCGCGGCCCAATTCGACGCCTACGCTGCGGTTGCGCGAAAGTCCGCCGGTACAGGTGAGCACCAGGTCGCCCAGGCCGGCAAGTCCGGCCATGGTCTCCTGACGGCCGCCGCAGGCGACGGCCAGACGCGTGATCTCAGCCAGGCCGCGCGTGATTAGGGCAGCAATGGAATTGTGGCCCAGCCCCAGCCCGTCGCACACCCCGGCGGCGATTGCGATAACGTTTTTCAGCGCTCCCCCGAGTTCAACTCCGACCACATCGTCGTTGGTGTAAAGCCGGAAGCGGGGATCGCTGAATTCGCGCTGCACCGTTTCCGCCAGTTCGGAATCCTTCGAGGCCACGGTGATGGCTGTGGGATCGCCCCGTGCCACTTCCTTGGCAAACGACGGCCCGCTCAGGGCTGCGATGCGCGGCGCAAACCCACACCTCAATTCGATGACTTGTGTGGCCACCTCGGTCATGCGCAACAGCGTATCCTCCTCCAGGCCTTTGGTTGCGCTTACGAAGAGTATCTCAGGCCTGAGGTAAGGGAACATCTGCTGAAACAAGGGACGGCAATGCTGCGAAGGCATTACGCTGACCACGATTTCAGCGCTTTCCAAAGCTTCCTGCAGACTGCCGGTAGGCAAGACCGTCGCAGGGATGGACAGCCCGGGAAGGAACAGTTCGTTCTCGCGACGGGCCAAGATCGAATCGCGCACTTCCTTTTCGTGCGCCCAGAGGCGCACCTGGTGGCGGCCGCCGCGGCCCAGCACGATAGCGAGGCCTGTTCCCCACGCACCCGCGCCGATGACCGCAATCCGGCTCATCCCCGCCTCCATTGAAAGCGAGGTTCAGTTCCGGCCAGAAGGCGGCGGATATTCTGGTGGTGTTTTGCGATGATGAGAGCAGATGCAACCGCCATCAGGACAAGCAGGCGTGGTTCCTCGCTGTAGTCGTGCAAGAGCCACGCGAGAACGGGAAAGAGCGCGACGGCCAGCATGGAGCCGAGAGAGACGTGACGAAACACCAGCACCACCGCGACAAAGATGGCCAGCGCCAGGAGCAAGGCTTTGGGCGCAAGCAGCACGAACGATCCTAACGCCGTGGCTACACCTTTGCCTCCGCGAAATTTCAGCCAGAGGGGAAACATGTGTCCCATGATCGCGAAAAGCGCGGCCAGGCCAGCGAGCATGTGGTCGCCGGGAAAAAAGACGCGAGTCAGCGCTACTGCGGCCAATCCTTTGAACGCGTCCAGAACGAGCGTCAGCAGACCCAGCGCAGGGGAAGAGCGCGCCACATTGGTGGCGCCGATGTTGCCGCTGCCGGTCAGCCGGACGTCCTGTCCGCGAAAAATGCGCACCAGGATAAAGCCAAAGGGAATCGATCCCAGGAGATAGCTGAAAGCGGCGGTGAGGATGAAACTCATCGATTTTCGTAGCGCCGGCGTCCCGCCGGCTGTCGGGGTGGGCGTCCCGCCCGCCCCCTCGGACAGCAATTCCGTGCCAGATGCCTTGCCGCAATTCGACAGTCTCTCGCGGCGGGCGAGGACGCCCGCCGGACAGCCGGCGGGACGCCGGCGCTACTCCAATCCAAAGCGCGCAATCTTGGTGTACCGCGCGCCGCCCCGCATCGGCTGGCTCTGGTACAAGAAGAACTCACGGGCGGTCATCGTACCAAAATCGAGCCCCTGCATCGCCACCAATTTCTCCTGCAAGCGCTGAAACACCGGATTAGGGCCGTCACCTTTGCGCGGGTGAGGCGCGCCGGAGTCCTCGACGCGCCAAGGTAAGGTGCGGGCTGAACTCGTGTTCTTCCCGCGGAACGCCCAGGCCAGCCGCAGTTTCATCCACCGACTTTGCCAGGGCGGCCAGCTGCGGGCCGGCTGCAATGCCAATCCAGAAAACACGCGGCGCCTTCGCAGTCGGAAAGAATCCATAACCGCGAAATGAAATCTCGACGCTGCCGGCCCGGATGGTGCTCAGAGCCTGCTTGATGCTCGTCCACGACCTCGGAGGATTTCTCCCCGATGAACTTGAGCGTCACATGCATCGACTCAGGACGTACCCAGCGTGCCTCAGGCGCAAATCCGCGCACCCCGTCCAGAAACTGTTCCAGACGCGCGCGAATGGCATCGTCAATGTCGAGCGCAACGAAGATACGCATGACGAAGTCGTTAGTCGTTCGTCGATGGTCGTTGGTCCGAACCACCATGCAAAGACCAATGACCAAAGACCAACGGCCAATGACCAAAGACTGCTACATCAGTTTTCTTCTGATCATATCCAGCGCCAGCTGGCTGGCGAACCAGCGGATGCGTTTCCGGTCCCCGGGAAAATTTCTCTCCGCGACTTCTGTGCCTTTTTCACTGGCCAAGGCCAGGAAGACGAGGCCTACCGGCTTTTCCGGCGTCCCACCCGCCGGGCCTGCCACACCGGTAATGCCGATCCCCAGCGTCGCGCCGCAACGCTGGCGAATGCCCTCGGCCAGCGCGGCCGCCACTTCGCGGCTGACGGCGCCATGTTTTTCGATGAGTTCCGCGGGAACATCGGCGAAGGCAGTCTTCAGTTGGTTGGAGTAAACCACGGCCCCGCCCAGGAAATAACGCGAGCTGCCGCTCACCGACGTGACCCGCTCAGCCAGCAGTCCACCGGTGCAGGACTCGGCCACCGCCAGCGTGGCATTGCGCATCTGCATGTAATAGCCGACGATTTGTTCGAGCGAGTCTCCGTTGTCGGAAAAAACATTGTCGTCCAGTTCCTCTTCAATTTCTTCTGCCAGCCGGTCCACACGCTCCTGCGCCGCTTCGAGCGATGCCGCGCGGGTTTTCAAATGCAGCTGGATTTCGCCGGCGCCGGCCAGGATCGTGGTTTGCACGTCGGTATAGCGTTGGTAGATGGGCGCGACCCGCGCATCGCACTGCGACTCCGCCATCATGGCAATTTTTAGCACCCGGGTTGCCATGAATTGCGGCGGCAGCTTGGCCCGCAGCCGCTCCATGCACTGCTCGTCAAACAGCGCTTTCAGTTCATGCGGCGGGCCGGGCAGCAGCATGATGATTTTTTCTTCGCCTTCATACCTGCCGCTGATCCACTGCCCGGGGGCGCTCCCATTGGCGTTGGGCAGGACCACGGCCCCGACAATCACATCTGCCTGCTTGAGGTTGTTGGCCGACATGTTCTTCCAGCCTCGCGCCGCGAAGCGGCGTTCCAGGCCGGCAACAATTTCAGGATCGCGGCGTAATTCCAGGCCCAATGCGTCCGCCACGGCTTCACGCGTGAGGTCGTCTTCAGTAGGTCCCAGGCCGCCCATGAAGATGACGATTTCGGCGCGGGACAGAGCGAGGCTGGCCGCGCCAGTCAGATGTTCGCGGCTGTCGCCCACGATGGTCTTGAAAATTACCTCGACGCCGAGCAGGTTGAGCCTTTCCGTAAGGTAGAGAGAGTTCGTATCCTGACGGAAGGGAGTCAGCAGCTCCGAGCCGATGGCGATGATCTCGGCATTCACGGTAAAGAGTGTAAATGAACCACGGAGGACACAGAGTACACAGAGGTTTTTGACGAGACTGCACCGCAGCGAGCCGTGTCTGATTAGCTGATAGCTGACGGCTATCCGTCCGACCCCAGCGGCGCTCCCTGCACTCCCCACGAGAGATGATGCACCGCCCCCGTGGTGGCCAGAACCGCGGAGCGGCCTGGCGCAAAGGCCAGTCCCACCAGTCCCGGGCCGGCAACTTCTAGCGAGGCCTTGGCGTCAGGCGTGATCTTCACGATGCCGCGCTTCCCGGAAAGGGAAGCTGCCACATAAAGGTTGCCGTCGATATCGAACGCCAAGCCTTGCGGCCGTCCCAGGCCGCGATAAAAAGTCGAAACGCTTCCGTGGGAGTCAATCTTGTGCACGGAATCGAAACTAGAGGTTGTGGGTCCAGTGACAAACAGGTCTCCGCGAGGGCCGAAGGCGAGGTGATAGGCGGAGACGCTGGGCTCGAGCGTGGCGAAGACAAAAATCTGGCGGTCCTTGCCGATCTTGAAAACCGTCCCGCTACGATCTCCAACGTACAGGTTCTCATCGTGATCGAACGCAATTCCAGTCGCCACGCCCATCCCCTCCGCATACGTGGACATGGTGCCGTTCGGTGCTACCCGGTACACCGTCCCGTCGAAGCGCGAGGAGACATACATCTGGCCGACGCGGTCAAAGGCGATGGCGGTAGCGTTGGTCATCTCGGCCAGGAACGGTTTGAGGTTGTAGTTGGTGTCGATTTTGAAAATGGCCACTGGGACCTTTTGTCCGCGTGATCCCGAGAAGGTGACGTAAATGTTGCCTTCGGCATCCAGCGCAGGATTGGTCACGGGGTGCAGGTTCTCTGCGATCGGAGCGGCGACTTTGATCTGATGCGGGTTGCTCGACACCTCATTGGTGGAGACGACTACGGCCCCGGAAGAAGCGCCGGGAGGTACGCGAGCCACCAGAAAATCGTCCGCGCTGATGACCACGGCGCCCTCGAGTTCTCCAAAGCGGACTTGCGGCCGGCGCAATTCGTGAGGCCGCAGGCTGCGGCCTACGATGCGCACCTCGCCGCCGGGCAGTGCGGCGCTGGGGAGCACGGCCTCAATGTGCGGGTGGCCGTTGACGTTCTTCTTGCCCAGCAGACGGTCGGAGATTCCCATCGGTTCCAGCTTCCTGCTCTTTATCGCGGTAGCAAGCCGAAGTGCAGCACGCCTTGCATCACTGCCAGTCCGTAAAGGCCGGCGGCCACATCATCGACCACGATGCCCAAGCCCTCGGGCAGGCGTTCAAGGCGGCGCAGGGGCCACGGCTTGACGATATCGAATCCTCTGAAAAGTATAAAGCCGAGCAGCAGAGATTGCCACGCTATCGGCGCTGCAATCAGGGTGATGAGCTGTCCGGCGACTTCGTCGATCACCACAAACTGTGGATCTTTCCGGCCACTGGCCCGCGCCACTTGGGTGGCAGCAGGAATTCCAGCCAGAATCGCCGCCAGGGCCAGAAGGATTGCCGCCCAGGGCCGCCAGCCAGGCGCGATCCAACCCGCCAGAAGCCACCACAGCAGGACGGTCGTGGCGGAGCCCCATGTGCCTGGTCCGGGACGCAGATGTCCGATTCCGAAAAACGTCGCGACCAGCGTGGCCCACAGCGGCGCTCGGGGGCGGGACGCCCCCGCGACAGCTGGCGGGACGCTGGCCCTGTGGTCGGAAGCATTGTATGCCGTCAAGAAGGACGCCCCGGTTTTTGTAGCGCCGGCGTCTCGCCGGCTGTCGGGTGGGCGTCCCGCCCACCCACCCAGACCCAGCGCCAATTTTTCAAACCTGCCTTCTCTGGATTCTCCGCCACATACTTCAGGGCCCGTTCGAACTCACCTTCGTCCCTGATCAGGTGATCGTAATACTCCCGCTGCCAGAATCCGCCACCGCAATTCAGCAGATCGTTTGCCCGCTTTGCGCTAAACGACTTCCACGAATGGATGACCTCCGCCAGCGAATGACCGGGAAACACGCGCGCCACAACGTGTACATGGTTGGGCATGATGCACCAGGCGAAGAGGCGATAACGCTGATTGTCAAAGTGGCGCAGAGTGTCGGCCACGATGCCAGCAATGGCGGGATGTTTGAGATGGCAGTCTCCTGCTCCATTGTCCAGATATTGCTCAATGGCCTTCGTCGAGAGCTGTTGGATCTTTTTGCGCTCGCTGGGGCTCAGTTCGCGGTCGAGTTGCTTTGCAGTCCTAACCATGCTTTCCCGCTCCGACTCGATACGTTCCAGGACTGACTTGGGCAGGGAATCATGCAGTCTGAACGTGATGAAGTAAGTAGCACTTTCTTTTTCCCAGTGCGGAAGGCGGCCGCGGTCTCGAATCTTTACCTCGCCGAAGCGCGGGCGGGACGCCCCCGCGACAGCCGGCGGGACGCCGGCGCTACTGTCGGGTTTTGGTAGCACCGGCGTCTTGCCGCCTGCCGGGTGGTCCCGCCCATCCTCAGTAATCTTCATCCGAATCTCCGGAGGAGTCTTCCAGGCCTTCACCCGTGTCCTGCACCGGCGACGAGATCACGTACGCACCGCTGGCCCACTTGCCCAGGTCAATCAGTCGGCAGCGTTCACCGCAGAAAGGGAACTCCGCATCCTGGCTGGTTACCGGCTTCTTGCAGATGGGACACTTCAGCTTGAGCTTGCGAGCCATCGGCTTTCCTACAAAATCCTGGCGACCAGATCGTAGTCGTGGGCTTCGGTGATCTGGCAGCGGTAGAACTCGCCCGTCTTCGGCTCCAGCCCGTCGGGGACGTCATTGACGAATACCTTGCCGTCGATTTCGGGCGCGTGCATCGGGAGTTCGGCCCTCGAGCAGCAGATCGCTCTCGTCGGAGAGGCCTTCGAGCACCAGATCGAATTCCTGGCCTACCAGGGCCCTCTTTTTTCGCTTGCTGATCTTGCGCTGGATTCCCATCAGGTGTTTACGACGGCGTTCAATTTCGCGCTCGGGCAACTTCTTTTCCTGGGAGAATGCGGCTGCGCCTTCCTGGTCGGAGTAACCGAACGCGCCCATCCAGTCAAACTCGGAGTCGCGAACAAACTGACAGAGTTCTTCAAACTCTTTCTCGGTCTCCCCCGGGAAACCCACGATGAAGGATGTACGCAGCGTGACTCCCGGGATCGTGCGCCGCATTTTCTCAATCGAACGCAGGAAGATCTCGCCCCCGGCGCCTCGCTTCATGCGTTTGAGCACGCCCGGCGATGCGTGCTGCAACGGCACATCAATGTAGGAACAAATCTTGTCGTGGGAAGCGATGGTTTCCAGCAGCCGGCCCGTGATCTTGTTGGGATAGGCGTAGAGAAAGCGCACCCAGCGCAGGTCTTCGATTCCAGCCAGTTTCTCGAGCAGGAGCGCGAGGCCGTCTTTCAGGCCGAAGTCCTCGCCATAGCAGGTGGTGTCTTGGCCGATGAGAGTGATTTCGCGCACGCCGGAGCGGGCCAGACGCTCCGCCTCGGCGATCACCGATTCGAACCGCCGCGACCGGAACTGCCCGCGCAGTTGAGGGATGATGCAAAAAGTGCAGGGATGATCGCAGCCTTCGGCAATCTTGATATAGGCCGTATGGCGTGGAGTCGCCAGCACGCGGGGCGTGGCTTCGTCATACAGATAGTTGGGTAAATCGGCGATGGCGCCGTCCCAGCTCTCGCGCGAAAAGCGGCCCTGCTCAGCGCGGGCATCGCCTTCGGCCCGCGATTGCAGAATCCTGAAGGGAGAATCAGTGGGCGGGGCGGAAGCGATTCCAGCGGCTGCGAGTATTCCTTCCAGCTCTCCGGTTCCGACCACCGCATCCACTTCCGGGATGTTCTGACGGATATCGTTGCGAAAACGTTCCACCAGGCAGCCCGCCACCACCAGCTTGCGGGCGCGCCCCGCGCTCTTGTGCTTCGCCATTTCGAGAATGGTGTTGACCGATTCCTGCTGCGCGCTGGCGATGAACGAGCAGGTGTTGACCACGATAACGTCAGCGTCTTCGGCGCCCGAGACCAACTGGGCCCCGGCCTGTTGCAGCAAGCCCATCATCACTTCGCTGTCCACCAGGTTCTTGGGACAGCCCAGGCTCACGAAGCCTACCTTGGTCGGGCCTGAGGACACCGGTGTTGCGCTTTGAATCGCGTCCTGAAGCAGTACAGATGAGGTTTTTACAGGCATGCAATCTATTGATTTTAACACTCTTGCTGAGTTGTTTCCCGAGGGGGAGGGCACCAAATGAAGCATCCCTTACCCGAATCAGGCGCGAGTGGCGCATGCTAACCTTTAGCCACAGTCTCTAACTAGGAAACTTCGCCGGGGGTGGAATGGTACGCACACTATTTTCAGTTGCGGTACTGGTGTCGCTGGCGGGCTTGATTTCGGCGGCCAGCGCCCAGGAAAAGAATGAACTGACAGTACTGCTCGGCCGCACCTTCGTTAGCGACCACGCCTCTGTCAACACCAGCACCCCCGGCGCCCTGCTCACCTCGGGGGCGGGATTGAGCCTCGAAGCCAACTATGGACGGCGGCTCCTGGATCTTGACCTGGTGGGGCTGACGGCGGAGGTGCCATTCGTGGTTAACTTCGGCGAAAACGTCCACTACCCCGTGAACCTTGCCCCTAAGGACTACAAGTCATTTGTGGTTACGCCCTCGCTGCGTGCCAATCTTTTCCCCAATGCTGGGATCTCGCCCTGGGTGAGTGTGGGTGGAGGCTTTGGCTATTTCAAAGCGAATTCAACCCTGGAATTCGGCGGGACCAATCCCGGCGACACCGGCACTACGACTGGAATCTTTCAGATCGGCGCGGGATTCGACGTCAAGTTGCTCAGCAGCCTCAGCGTGCGCGCAGAAGCACGGGACTTTTACGCCGGCGTGCCCCAACTGAACGTGGATATCGGGAAGAGCCGCCAGCATAATATCTTCGTCGGGGCCGGAGTCGTGTTCCGTTTCTGAGCAGGACGGTAGCGTTCTGATTTTCATCCGACTCTGAGCTCCTTGCTGATCGCTGGCCGAGACCAAACTTCTTGACCGTAAAACGCCAGGAAAAGCCGCCAGGAAGGCGAAGGTATGTCTTCAGCGCGGACTGCCTGAAATCTCTTCATACAACTCCGGCAGCCGGCGCACATCCTCGACGGAATCATCGAAGCGCGCGCTTTGGTAATGGCGGGTAAATTCCGCGACCCTCTGGCGGACGGCGGCATTGTCAATCCGGGCCACGAACTCGTCGGGAGTCTGGGTAGGCGACTTGCGCCAACCCCGCCGCGCTACGCTCTCTGTCATCCGCTCGTACCAGATGGTGGCGGCCTTCCGAGGCGACCGCTCCGGACGAGCCGCCAGTCTGAAGTTTTCCAGGGCGAGCAGAAGCCGCGGCAATTTGACCGCGAACAGAAGCGCCGCTGCGATCAGCATCCCTCCCAGGCCCCAGCGCAGTGGCGACCCAGCCACGGTGCTCCCGGTACGGCGGGCCACAGCCAGCAGGTCCTCATAGTGGCGGCGCCACCAATGCCGCAAAGCCCAAAGCAAATGGCGGGTGCGGCTGCTTGCGCTCACGGCCAGCGATTGCTGGCGAGCCACGTCGTAGTTAACCACCCACTCCCGCCAGAACGAAGCCATGGCATCGACGTACAGCGATATCCGGCTCCAACCGGTGAGCACCGGGATGGACGCGCCCGGAGTGGGATCGAAGGCCACCCAGCCGTAGCCCGGGAAGTAGGCCTCCACCCAGGAGTGGGCGTTGCTGGCGCGGACCACATATTGCGACGTCAGGTCGTTGAACTCGCCGGTACGAAATCCGTTGACCACTCGCGAGGGAATGCCCAGGGTTCGCAACATCACGGCCATCGAGGACGCGAAGTATTCGCAGTGTCCCTGCTTACGCTCGAAGAGAAAATTGGCCAGAGGATCGTGCGGGACGGTGCGCGACAGCTGCAGGCTGTATCCGAAGTGAGTGCGCAGGTAGGTTTCCAGAGCCTGGGCCCGGTCGTAGTTGTTGTTGGCTGAAGCCGTGATTTGTCTGGCAAGCTCGGGAATGCGATGATCGAGCGCCGGCAGGCCGAGGTAGGTGGAGACCACGTTGGGCGGATAACTTCCGCCTGCATTGCGGAGGTCACTGGCGGAAGCTTGTGCGATGTCGGAGATTGCCCGGTAGCGGTTTACGGGATGATCAGGATCAAGATCGAAGACCGCGCCCCCGTCGTCGGTGGCCACATGCCGGTAGTTGCCTTCGAGACTTTCGGGAGTGCTGGCGAGGAAAAAGACATTCATTCCCACCGGCTCCATTAACACCTGATAGTGAATTGGGCGGGAAGAGCTTCTCCGCACATCGGCACTCGGCGGAAATGCGAAAAGGCCATCCAGCCGGGGAGACAGCGGGCGCTGGTCCCGGATGTTTGACCAGACCCGGCCGTCGAAGTTGCTGAGCGCGATCCCTCGCCATTTCAGATCGAAGCTGCCCCGGTCATCTCCGTCGATCTGAATGTGCATGACCACCGAACCGGACTGCTGGATCTCGCCAATGCGTCCCAGTTCGACGGTGTCGCTGAACCCACTGGTAATCTCTCCGCCCGGCGCATAGGCCCCCAGGTAGCCGCTGGAAACACGGGGCAGGAGGAAGAAAATCCCCGCCGCGCCGAGCAGAATGCAAAGCACCAGGATGGGAGAGGCCAGGGCCAGCGAGCCCGCCATGTTCCGGTAGGTCAGCTCCATGCCGGACTGACGGGAATGAATGCCCGACCTGGCGGAGACATGGCGCATCTCCATCAGGATGAAACTGACCACTGCCGTCAGCATGAAGACGGCAAAGGACAGGAGGAAAACGCTGTCCACCGTGAGCAGCGCCGCCGAGAGCACCATCAGAAATGCGATGATGGAGAGAAAGTAGAAATCGCGATCGCGTTGCGCGGAAAACAACCGCACCACCATCACGAACAGGACCAGATGAACCGTGGCGTTGAGAAATCCCCCGGAAATCAGAAAATAGTCGGCCAGGTAAAACGCCACATAGCCCAGCGTAAGCCAGGCCGTCCAGCTCTCAGGAACCAGCCAGGCACGACGTGCCAGCAGCAGGTATCCCCGGACCAGCAGCGCCGCACTGACCACCAGCGCCGTCCCGATGCTCAGTCCCCCGGTAGAGACCAGCGTGCCGAAGCCCGTGAACACCAAAAGATAAAGCGCGATCTCAAAGTAACGCTGGAGAGCGCTCGCCTGCAGAATCGTATTGGGGCGCAGCGGGCTGGCTGAAGCCATGGCTGGTTCTATTGTTAGCTATGGCGGCCAGGAAAGGAAGAGTACCGAGGGTAACGTCAGTCGTCGATCATCAGTCGTCAGTCTTCAGAAAAACTGGATTCTGGTGACGACTGATTCTTATGAGTTCTTTATTTTAGTGGTCAGTCATGAGTTGTCAGTTCTCAGAAAAACCAGATTCTGCTGGCGACTGAAGACCGACGACCGACGACTGCTGTTAGAATCAAAAGCGGTCAGGCATAGGCCCCGCGCGACGCATTCTCGCCAACCCCGCCAGGTCCGGAAGGAAGCAACGGTAACGAGCTCTTGCGTGTGCAGTGGGTGTCCGGTGCCTGGCTTTTTTCTTGCCTGGTCTCTCACCGGCCTTACCCACTACACCACGAAGTTCAAGAGCTGGTTGGAGAAGTTGGGCAGATTGGGGAAGATGGTCGGTAAATCTGCCGTCGGAACTCCAAACCAGTTAGCCAGCGTTCCCGCGTACTGATCGAGGGAGGTCGTGGGAATCCAGCGTCCTTCGTCGGTGGCGTCGTCCGGACCGACTAGCGCCAGGGTGGGGAAGGTACCGTAGAAATCGCCGCCCTTGACCGCGCCGCCCATGATCAGGTGGTGCCCACCCCAGGCGTGGTCGGTGCCGGAAGTGCTGTCCGGGTTATAGGTCCGGCTGAAATCCGACAAGGTGAAAGCTGGTGACCTGGGGGGCCGCGCCGATTTCGACCGTGGCCTGATAGAAGGCATTCATGGCCTGGCTGAGCTGGGTGAAAAGGTTGTTTTGCCCAACCAGTTGATCGCTGTGGGTGTCGTAGCCGCCTTGTGACACAAAGAAAATCTGACGTTGCAACCCGAGCGGCGGCGCGCACCGAGATAATCTGCGCCACCTGTTTGAGTTGGTTCCCCAGACCGTTGTTGGGGAAAACCGTAGCCATGGCCGGCTTCGCCGCCAGGGCATCCGCCAGGGATTTGCTGTCCTGCATCGAGTTGCTGGTCGTGCTGCTGGCCGCCTGGATCAACGTGAGACGCCGGTGTCGAAAGTCAGCAGGTTCTGCAGCGCTGCCATCCGGCTTTGAGATTCCGCCGAATTGCTGAAGCCCGAAAGCAATCTGGTGGGGTCGCCGCTGGACTGAATTGCGCGGGCAGACAAGCCCTGGCAAAAAATATTGGTCCCGGCCAGCGAAATGATGATGGGGAAGTTCCCGCCGACAATGGATTGAACTTTGTCCGCTGTTCTCCCCGCCCATCCCGTCGTCATGTTGCCATCGACAGCGGCAGTCTGCATCTGGGCTGCCTGGTCTTCGTGCGAGTAAAGATTCCGGGGGACTTGGACCTGACGTTGCCGATATTGATCTCGGGTGGTCGGGCGAACCAGGGTCCCGACGTTGGCCAGTACCGCCAGATGCTTCTGGTTGAACAGGGCCTGCATCTCCGTAAACCTGGGGTGGAAGCCAAACGAGCCCGCGCTGGGCGGGGCGATGGGCAGCAGGCTGGCCTGCGGCAGGGCCAGCACCGAGCGGGCCTGCGCGTAGGAAGCGTAGGCGCTGCTGCTCAAGGGGACAATCATGTTGTTGCTGTCGTTGCCCCCGAACAGGAAGATGCAGACCAGGGCCTTGTAGTCCTGGGAGCTCTGGGCCAGCGCGTTCACCAGTCCAAACCGGTTGAAACTGGCGGCGGCGAATCCCGCAGCTGCGGTGCAGCAGGTCCTCTTGAGAAAGTCTCGTCTTGAAAATGCCATGGCTGTTCTCCCTATTAGTGTTCGACCTGGAACTGCGATGAGCTCCCCATCAGATAGAAGGCCGCTTTGGTGCGCCGGGTATTGTCCGGAATTCCGGAAAGCGTACTGACCAGAGTGCTGCGCATGTTGTCCGACATCTGGCCGTGCAGCATCACGGCTGCGACCGCCGTGACCAGTTGATCGGGATTGGCCGCCAGCGGCACGTATCCCGAGAGATCCACGGTGGTAGTGCCACTTACCGATCCGTAAACCAGGGTGTTCACAAAATTGATGCGGAAGATATCGGTGCTGGTGTCGAAAATTTCGAACTCAGGGCCCACCAGCGTGGTGCCTTCAATCACATGGTCGGGATGGTAGAAATTGAAGACCGTGGGTGAGAAGAAGGGCGGCTGCTTCATGTCGTCGGCCCGATCCGATAGCGACCCGCCGTCCGACACGCCATTCATCTCGCGCAGCAGGTTAGTGATGAAGAGGACGGGCTCCTTGAGCTTTCCATCGCTGGGCTGCACCTGAGCGGCATCGTCTCCCCGTCGCGCCTCTGGGTCCAGCAGGATGGCGGAGACCACGGCTTTCAGGTCACCCCGTACCCCGCTGCCGTTGTCGGCGAATACCGCCGCCACCCGGCCCACATATTCGGGACTGGGGTTGCTGGTTACCAGACGCAGAATGAGCTGCCTGCAGATGAACGGGCCCACGTTCGGATGATTGAAAATGTTTTGCAGCGCTGCCGTCAGATCCGCTTGCGTGGTTCCCCCCGCCGGCAGGGTTACTCCATTCAGCAGGAGTTTGGAGCCGGTGTCGTGGTGGCTGTCGAAGGCCTCCATGGGCCCGCCGTAGAACTCGGGGTTGCGCCACTTGGCGGTCGCTCCCGGTTTCGTCGGGTATGTCCATCCCGTGAACACGTGGGCAAAACCGATGATCTCGTCCTGGCCATAGGTCGGGATGGGATTGCCGGAGCCGTCCAGTTGCATGGTGCCGTCCTGATTCAACTGCTCCAGTCCGATAGAGAACAGCTGCAAGATTTCCCGGGCGAAGTTCTCGTTGGGGGCCACTCCGTTCCCCGGTTTGTCGTTGTTCACCATGTCCAGATAGTTGCCCATCACCGGGCTCAGGGTCACATCCGTCAACAAGGTGGAAAAGTTGCCGAAGGCATCGTTCTGGAACATGTTCTGCCAGGCCACCATCGCGCTGGGATTGTTGATCTTGACCGCCGAGACCACGATGATCTGCGACAAACCCCACGCCACGCGTTGGCGCAACTGGTCCTGTCCGGTGAGCGCGTTGGTGAAGAAGCCCTTTTGCACGACGGACATATCGTCATTGGCTGCGGGAGCCGGGAAGGTCGAAACCGGCGCGGCGAACTGTTCGTTCAGGAAAGCCTGCATGCCTACCGCCTGCACGTGCGAGAGCGACGCCGGGGTTACACCCCAGGAAGACTGTTCGAGCAAGCGGGCCGCGGCTGAGGCGCTTACGGTATTGGCTACACTTCCCACCTGCAAAGCAAACGCGTTGGAGGTCTTCGAGCCGGGATCAGGATTGATCACGGCAACCTGGACTGTACCGGCCTGTGTGCTGGTGGCAGTGCCGCTGGCTGTGAGTTGGGTGGCGGAGACAAAAGTGGTGGGCAGGAAGGTGCCGCCGAATGACACCACGGCCCCGCTGGCAAATTTCTGGCCCGTGACCACCAGGGTAAAGTCACCCACCGGAATCGTGGTGGGAAGCACGGCGCTCACCACCGGCGCCGCATTGGTAATCGTCGCCGTGCCCGTGGAAACGGCGCTGGTGTCGGCCAGGCTCGTGGCCTGCACTTGAATGGTATTGGGGACCGGCACGGTGGCCGGTGCCTGGTACATCCCGCCCGCTGAAATCGTACCTACCGTGGCATTGCCATTCGGTATGCCGTTGACCGCCCACTTGACGGCGGTATTGCTGCCCGCACCGCTCAGGGCGGCCCGGTACTGGAACGTGGATCCGGCGGTAATCTCGGTCGCGGCCGGAATCACCATTACCGCCACCTGGCCGGCGGCTCCTACTTGTACGTTCATGGAAGCGGCGGAAGCGCTCTTGCCTGGGTCAGGATTCTCGACCGTGATCTTGATCGTGCCCACCTGGGCTGCGGTGGCAGTTCCCGTGGCCGTAAGCTGGGTGGGACTTACATATGTGGTCGCCAACGCGGTTCCACCAAACACCACTTTGGATCCACTTACGAAGCCAGCTCCGCCCACGTTCAGGGTGAAATTGCCCACGGGGAGGAAGGTGGGGCTCAAGGTCTGCAGGACAGGTATCGGGTTCTGGAGAGTCACAGAACTGGTGGCAAAATGGCTCTTGTCGGAATTGCTGACCGCTTTGATGGTCACAGAATGGGGCGTCGGCAGGGTGGCGGGCGCCCGGTATTTTCCGGTTTGGTCGATACTGCCGAAGGCTACACTTCCTGTCGCCACTCCGTTGACGTACCAGGTGAAGGTCTGGTTCATACTGCCGGTGCTGGCGCTAAGCTGGGCCGTGAACTGCGTGGTCTCTCCGGAGCGAAGGTTGACGCTCGCGGGCGAAACCGTCATGCCCACGGATTTCGCGTCTGACCCTGCAGCCCCCAATCCGCCGCCGCAACCCGACCACACCAGAAGGGCTAGCCCAAGCACCATGACGCCAGCTAACTTTGCGCCTGAAGATTTTGATGTTGCGATCATCTCTGATCCCCTTTCCTGAAGATCCGAGTACTGAGAAAATTCATGGGCGCGTCGCCAGGGGCGCGTCGCAAGTTTATTGAGTGGCTGGTGAAGAGTAGTAAAACGCTGCCCTTTAGCGAAGGTCACCGTGGTTCCATTGCGGGACTGTGCCAATTCGGGACCCGAGCTGTTTTCCGGAAGCACTAGTCATTCGGCTCCGACCCGCCTCCGGCGTCCGCACGGACATGTACTGGGGTAATGGACAGCTGCTGGGTCAGGCTTCAAAACCCTAACCACGAAGGACACACTTCGACTTCGCACCATGCAGCTCCGGTACACGAAGGAGATCTTGAAACCAGAGCCTTCGTGATGCTTCGTGCCGTGGTGGCCCATGCATTTTGTGTGCCGTATCGTGAAACTCACCCACGCGCGACACACGCAGTTGGACATTGCTGCGTGGCTGGGTCAAAATAGGCGGTTGTTTTCGACTCGAAATTAGAATCTGGAGAACTGATCGAGTGAGCCAATTGGTGCGCGCCAAGATTTCGGCCCTGGGTACCTACGTCCCGCCTCGGCTCTCTGACCAACGACGACCTGGAAAAGCTGGTGGAAACCTCCAACGACTGGATTGTGGAGCGTACCGGGATCCGCGAGCGCCACATCGCGGACAAGGGCGTGGCCACCAGCGACCTGGCCACCGAAGCCGCCCGGCGTGCCCTGGCCGAGCGCGGCCTGGAGGCCTCTGAACTCGACGTGATCATCGTAGCCACGGTCACGCCGGACATGTTCTTTCCCTCCACCGCCTGCCTGGTGCAGCACAAGTTAGGAGCAAAGGGAGTTTGGGGATTTGATCTTTCCGCAGCTTGCTCCGCCTTCGTGTACGCCCTCCAGACCGGAGCGCAATTTATTGCCACCGGGGCGCACCAGAAAGTCATGGTGATCGGAGCGGACGTGATGTCATCGATCATCGACTACAACGATCGCGCCACCTGCGTGATCTTCGGCGACGGGGCGGGCGCCGTCATACTCGAGCCGGCCGAGGATGACTCGGTGGGCTTGATCGATTTCATCCACGAAGTGGATGGTTCGGGAGGCTGTTCGCTCTACATGCCGGGCGGCGGCAGTCTTCATCCCTCCACTCAGGAGACGGTGGAGAAGCGGATGCACTTCGTCCATCAGGACGGCCAGGCGGTGTTCAAGTTCGCGGTCCGCAAGCAGGCTGAGATTTGCGAAAAAATCCTGACCCGCAACCAGCTCAAGGGCAGCGATATCGATACCTTTATTCCGCACCAGGCCAATCTGCGGATCATCCGGGCCACGGCGGAACGCCTGGGCATGAAAGCGGAGAGCGTGGTGGTGAACATCGATCGGTACGGCAATACCACCGGCGGCACGATTCCCCTGGCCATGGAAACCGCCCGGCAGGAAGGCAAGCTCAAGAAGGGCAACCTGGTCCTGCTGGCGTCGGTGGGAGCCGGGTTTACCGTGGGGGCAACGCTGTTGCGGTGGGCCCTGTAAAGATTCTTTCGCGTCTGCGCAAGGCTGAGGCAGTGGGTCGGCCGCTCATAAATCCTATGGACGAACTCCTGAAAGCCCAGGTCCGTCACATCTTCGACAGTGCCAACTTTGTTCGCGATCTGGGCCTGCAGTTGACCCGGATCGAAGAGGAATATTGCGAGAGCACTCTGGTGCCCGCCGATCGTCACCGGCAGCAGCATGGCCTGATTCATGCCGGCGTGCTGGCCACCATGGCGGACCATACTTCCGGCTGTGCGGCGCGGGGCGCGGTCGGACTGGATCACGACGTAGTGAGTGTCGAGTTCAAGATAAATTTTCTGCGTCCGGCGGTGGCCGACCGCCTGCGTTGCCGCGGCAAGGTGCTGCGCGCCGGCAAGATGCTGGTCATCTGCGAGGCGGAAATATTTGCGGAAAGAGATTCGGAAGAAAAGCTGGTCTCCAAGGCCATGGTTACACTGGCGGTGAAGCAGGCTTTCTAATGTAGGCGCGAGCGTCCTCGCTCGTGCGGCAGCGCCACGAAACCCAGCACGAGCGAGGACGCTCGCGCCTACATTAACTATCCGTTTTTCTGGCGCTCGAATGCCTTTTGCAAATATCTGCGGGCTTCATCCAGCGCGCCCTGGGTGTTGTCGTTGGTTTGTATGGCTTGACGGTATTCATTGGTGGCGCGCTCACGCTGTCCGGTGACGTCGAAGATCTTGCCCAGCTGGATGTGGCTCCAGACCTCCGTCCAGCGGGGCTCGCCATCGCCGTTCAGGCATTCGCGATAGGCATTGGCCGCGGCCTGGTAGTTGCGCTGGAGGAAGAACACCTCGGCAATGCGATAGTGGGCCAGCGAGCTGTTCTTATTGACGTCGAGCGCTTTGTTGAACTCCAGCAGCGCACCGGCAAGGTCTCCCTGCTGGGTCAGGCCCTGGCCGCGCTGGATGGAAGCTCTGAGCCTGACCTCGGATGAGTTTTTCAGCACCCGGTCATCGGGATCGACCACGATTCGGCGGGGTTTGCCGTAGGTTTCAACGTTGAACGCGGAATTTGTGCCTACGACCTCGATGCGTTTGTTTTCAGTTTTACCATCCGTATCGATCTTGAGGTCCACCGGCATGCGGAAAAGATCGAGGTCCTGTGAGATCTGACCTACCACCCGGAAGCCCTTGCCGTTGCCCAGGCGGTAGATGGTGTACTTGGTCTTGAATTCCGGGGCACCGGTGGAGTCGAGCCACTGCGAGAAAAACCAGGTAAGCTGCTGGCCATAGTTCTGCTCGGCCAGGGCGCGGAAATCATCCAGCGATGCCGACTTCCCCGCATATTTGGCGGCGAAGGTGCGCATGGTCTGGTCGTACTTCTGATCGCCCAGCACCCAGCGCAGCATGTGCAGGATCATGGCGCCTTTGTCGGTGACCAGGGACTGGAATTCGGGCGAGAAGATGTCAAGTTTCCCGGAACTCGAAAGTGGGACAGTGTCGTAAGCCAGCGCCCCGACTGACATATCTTTGACCGTTTCCTCGAGTCCGGCCTCTCCCGCCGCCTGTTCGACATAGCGCGCCTCGGAGTAGCGCGCGAAGCCGTCGCTCAGCCACCAGTCATCGCGGGAAGCGGGGCTGACCGATGCGCCCCACCACTGGTGCGCGATGGTGTTGGCCAGCAAGCGGTAGTTCACCTTGTCGGTCACGGCGCGGCTGGCGATGGCGGCGATTTCCGGCGCCCAGGACGCGGGCACCGTGTCATCCGGGATCTCAACCACTTTCAGCGTGGTCGAAGGCGCGGGGCCATAGAGGGTCACGTAATAGGTGAATTCCTTGACCGCGGTGGTCGCGTATGTGGCTCCCATGGCCTGATGGGCCGGCTTGAAGAAGACGTGAAGATCGAGTCCGGCTTCATCGCTTTTGAATTCCTGAAAGATGCCGGCCACAATGGTGCCCGGGAAACTGGGTTTGTCCCAGGTGAAAGAGAAAGTCTTGGTCGGCAGAGAACCGACAGGACGCTTGGCCGCAGTGGCGCTGCCCGCAGTTTCTTTTCCGCTGCCGATGACCAACATGTGCGCCGGCACGGTGATGTTCATCGTGGCAGTGAAGCGGTTGATGCCGTATGCGTTCACCGGAAACCAGCGGCCGGCATACAGCAGGTAGCTGGTGTCATCGCCGATGTAGGCCAGCTTGAGACCCTGCACCGGACTGTCGTCGGCGGAATCAAGCACGCCCTCGTAATCGAAAGTAAGCGTGGTCGAAGTGTCCTTGGCCAGCGGAGTGGCAAGCTGCACGCGCACGGTCGAGTCCTGGGTGACGCGCTCGGCGCTGAGGAGCTTGCCCTCCGCATCGAGCACCTTGGTGACACGCAGAGCATTGTGCAGTTCGAAGGTGGCGATATTCAGATCTTCAAGGGCGGTAAATTTCACCTTGGCCTGCGCCGTAATCTTGTGAGTGTGCGGAATGAGCTCGGCGTCGATCTGGTAGTCGTCCACTCGCAGCCGCATGTTCTCGGCCGCCCACGCTGGTAACGAGATCAAAAGGAACGAGAAAGCGAGACCCAGCCACAGGACCCGACGCTGGCGCCAAGGTTGAAAAGAGATCAAAAGCAGTCTCCTGACACAAGTACGATATTCCCTAAGATGAAGATTGTGGCGCAAAAGATGCTGGTAGGACAAGGTTTAGCCTGATTTTGACGTACCGGCCGCTTCCCAAAGCGACATCACGGCCTGGGCGGCGCGGTCCACGGGGTGCCGTCCCGGGTCGGTTGGGCCACGGAGCCGGGCTTTCACCCCAGCCAGCCCGGCAATCATTTTGTTCCGGGCAGGGCCGTCAACCAGGATTTCGTTAAGCCTGGTAGTCACCTTTTCAACGGTGAAGTCCTGTTGTACCAGCTCGGGCACAACTTCCTCTCCTGCAATCAGGTTCACCATGGCAAAGTGCGGCACTTTGACCCGCCCGCGCCCCAGCAGGTAGGTCAAAGGCGAGACCCGGTACACCATCACGAACGGCGTTCCCATCATTGCCGCCTCGACGGTCGCGGTGCCGCTGGCCACGATCCCGGCGTGCGACTGGGCCAGAGCGGGCAAGGTTTCCGGAACCAGGCGTATGGAGGGCTGGTCCGCGGTCCCTGATTGCGGGACGCAGTGATTGCAGAAAGCTGCGATCCAGGGTGGGAGCAACCGGGAGCAGGAATTCGTATGCCGGACCCAGGCTGGCGGCAGACTCGAGAATCACCGGCAGATTCATGCGCACTTCTTTCACCCGGCTGCCGGGCATGAGCGTGATCCATGGCCTGGCGGCGTCCAGTTGGTGCTGCGTGGCGTAGGCTGCGCGATCAATTTCAGGGCGGGGAAGGTCGGCGAGAGGATGGCCGACGAAAATGGCGTCCACTCCGCGGTCCCGGTAAAACTTTTCTTCAAAAGGAAAAATCACCAGTGCCTTATCGACATATTTTCGCAGCAGACGCACCCGTCCCTGGCGCCAGGCCCAGAATTGCGGACAAACGTAATAGACCACGGGAATGCCGCGCTTGTGCATCTGGCGCGCCACCCGCCAGTTGAAGGCTGGGGAATCGATGACGATAGCGAGATCGGGCTTGCGCTTGTCCGCTTCCGCGATCAGTTTGTGAAACAGGCCCCAAATTTTAGGCAGGTGGCCGAGAATTTCCGCGATGCCGACGACAGCCAGGTCCTTCGCATCGACCACAGTGTCGCAACCCGCAGCCCGCATGCGGTCCCCGCCCACCCCGAAAAACTCCAGCTTTTGACCTGGTGTGGTCGCGGGCGACTCGCCCGCGAGACGCTGCAAGGCGTCCATCAGCAGCGCGCCATACATTTCGCCGGAGGCCTCCCCGGCGGAGATGAGAATTCGCACGGAGGCCATTGTAAAGGGAGAAGGTGTGGTCGCGGGCGACTCGCCCGCGAGACGCCGCCTCGACAGCCGACGGGACGCCGGCGCTACAAAGGACACGTGGGTTTAGTCGTCCGCGCCGGCCGTGACCTGCCCGCCCGCCCCGACCGGAATCTCCTGGTCTTTATATTGCAGTTGGTAGAGCTTGTAGTAGATCCCGTGTTGGGCGAGCAGTTGCTGGTGGGTGCCGACTTCGCGCACCTGGCCCTTGTGCATGACGATAATTTTGTCGGCGCGCTGGATGGTCGAAAGCCGGTGGGCAATGACCACCGACGTGCGGCCCTCGACCATGCGGCTGAGCGCATCGCGCACCCGCATCTCGGTTTCGGTGTCCACGCTCGAAGTGGCTTCGTCCAGAATCAGGATCTTGGGATCGTGCGCCAGCGCCCGGGCAAACGAAATGAGTTGCTTCTGGCCGGTGGAGAGGGTTGAGCCGCGCTCGCGGACTTCTTCTTTAAACCCTTGAGGCAGGGCGCGGATAAAATCGGCCAGGTTCACGTCTTCGGCGGCTTTTTCGACGTCCTCGTCCGTAATATCCTTCGTGCCCAGGCGAATGTTGCCCTCGACCGTTCCGGTAAACAGAAACGGATCTTGCAGCACCACGCCGTAGCGGCGCCGGAGTTCCGCCAGGTCCATTTCCTTTACGTCCACGCCATCGATTTTGATCGCGCCCTTTTGCACGTCGTAGAAGCGCATGAGCAGCGAGATGATGGTGGTCTTGCCGGCTCCGGTGTGGCCGACGATGGCGACGGTTTCGCCCGGCTCGATGGCGAAAGAAACATCGCGAAGAATCCAGTCGGGCTCGGTTGAAACCATAGCCGAGCTTTGCTCGGCCTGGACGGGTCGGAGACCCGTCCCCACACGGCCGTTGCCGCTGGGTTGTGTGGCCGCGGGCGACTCGCCCGCGTCTTTGCCGGCCACGTTGCGGTAAGCAAACCAGACATGATCGAACTCAATCCGCCCGGGCCCGGTCGGCGTCTTGGTAACCGCGGGCGAAGTGATCTCGGCGGGCGTATCCAACAAGCTTGAATACCCGTTCGCTGGCCGCCATGGCCGATTGCAGGATGTTGTATTTTTCGCTGAAATCCTGAATCGGCCGGAAGAAGCGCTGTGCATACTGGATGAAAGCGGTGAGAATTCCGATGCTCACCACGGTGTGAACTACATGGAATGAGAGCAGTTGCTGGCTGGAGAAATCCACCGCAACGCTGCTCACCGTCAGCTTGCGGATGATGTCATTCCCGCCAAACCAGATCACGCAGGCGATGGCCGTCGAAGACAGAATTTCGACCACCGGATAATAGACCGCGTGCGCCATGATCGCGTCCTTGAAAGCTTCCATGTGGACGGCGTTCACTTCCGAGAATTTGTCGAAGGAGCGCTGCTCGCGGTTGAAAAGCTGTAACACCACCATGCCGCTGACGTGCTCCTGCATATAGGCGTTGATGCGGGCGATGGCGGTGCGAATGCGCCGGTAGGAATCGCGTACCTTGTCGCGAAAAATTTTGGTGGCGTAGGCGATCAGGGGCAGGACCGCCAGCGTGATCAGCGCCAGCTTCCAGTTCATGCCCAGCATGATGGCGGTAATGCCGGCCAGCACGAACACGTCTTCGAAGATGGAGACCACGCCGGAGGTGAACATTTCGTTCAACGCATCGACGTCGGAGGTGACGCGCGTGACCAGCCGGCCGACCGGGTTCTTGTCGTAGAAGCCGATGTGCATGTGTTGCAGGTGGCGAAAGATCTGCTTGCGCAGATCGAACATCACCATTTGGCCGGCCCACTGCATGAAGTAAGTTTGCAGATAGTCGAGCAGGAAACCGAGCGCGATCAACCCGACATACATGGCCGCGATTTGCGCAATGCCAACGTAGGGATTCGTGCTCAGAAAAGAATCGAACGGGGTGCTTCTGGGCACGGGCACGAGGTAGCGGTCGATTTCGATGGCGACCAGGTAAGGCCCGAGAACATCGGCGGCGGCCTTGATAAGAATGGAAACCAGGGAAATGCCGACCGGCCATTTGTAGGGGCGCAAATACTGGAGCAGCCGCTTCATCAGGCGGCTGTCATACGCTTTACCTAGTACCTCTTCTTCTTGGGCCATCGGCTATAGGACAAAGATACCCTAAATAGATTCGGCGAGAAGCGGGCAGGATGGAAAAGGTTTGGCGTGCCACCGCTTGCGTAGGCCCGGACGCCCTCGTCCGGGCGGGCGAGCGCAGCTCGCCGAGGTTGTTCCGCGGGCCAAGTACAGCTGCCAAAACTTGCGGAGCTTCGCTCCGCCGGGCGGGTGAGGGCACCCGCCCCTACGTGGGCGTGGTGATTACGCTATTTTTTTCAGCACCAGGGCCGAGTTCTTCGATCCAAAACCTACACAGTTGCAGATGGCGTGCTCGATGCTGGCCTTGCGGCCGATGTCGGGAACATAGTCCAGATCGCACTCCGGATCGGGCGCGTCCAGATTGATGGTGGGCGGAATCTTGCCGTGCTCCATGGCGATCAGCGTAGCCGCCAGACTGGCCGAGCCGCAGGCCCCCTGGGCGTGGCCAATCTGCGATTTCAGCCCGGACATCGGAATCTTTCTGGCGTGCTCTCCCAGCGCCAGTTTCAGCGCCCGCGTTTCCACCCGGTCATTCATTTCGGTGGAAGTGCCGTGCAGGTTGACGTAGTGAATATCTTCCGGCGCGAGGCTGGCTTCTTCCAGCGCGAGCGTGATGGCGCGGGCGGGTTCATCCGGCGAGTC
The DNA here is from genome assembly GCA_963758435.1 of Terriglobia bacterium. GTDB lineage: Bacteria > Acidobacteriota > Terriglobia > Terriglobales > Acidobacteriaceae > JAIQFF01. The sequence continues at coordinate 24,870 of CAVWVN010000011.1, forward strand.
GCTCATGCGCACCCGGTGGAAAGCCTCGCAGGTGGAACCGTACCCGGCGATTTCCGCGTAGATGTGGGCGCCGCGAGCGCGGGCGTGATCGTACTCTTCGAGAATGAACATCCACGAACCTTCTGCGATCACGAAGCCGTCGCGGTCGGCGGAAAAAGGGCGCGACGCGCTTTGGGGAGCGTGGTTCCAGGACTGGGTAAGCGCGCGCAGCAACGAGTAGCCCTTGATGATGCCCGGGGTGATTGGCGAATCCACACCTCCCACCAGAAAAATCGGGCAGCACGCCGGCCTGAATATGCTGGTAGGCATAACCGATGGCGTCGGTGGAGGAGGTGCAGCCGGCGGTCACCACGTGGCTGTAGCCGCGAAACCCGAAGCGCATGCTGATCTCGCTGGGCAACGTGCCCATGGTGCCGCTGGGAATACAAAAGATGCTGACCTGCTTTACGTGTCCGCTGTGCCAGAGCCGGTATTGCTCTTCGGAAAATTCCTGCGCGCCGCCGCCGGTCCCGAGAATCACTCCGATTTCACGCTTCTCTTCCATCGACATCGCGGCTGGATCCAGGCCCGCATCCTTGATCGCTTCCGTGGACGCGGCCACCGCCAGCGGCACCACGCGGGAAACGTGTTTGCGTTCACGCGCGTCCACCCAGGCCAGTTCGTCAAACTCGGGAATCTCTCCCGCGATTTGCACCGGCAGGGATGAAGGATCAAAACGGGAGATGCGTTTCACGCCTGACTTTCCGGCGAGAAGAGCAAGGCAAAAGGCTTCTTTGCCTATGCCGTTAGGGCTGACCACGCCCAGTCCGGTGATGACGACCCGAGGAGCCATGCGTTTTCTACGGTGTCATGAGCGAAGCACGGCTACGCCAAGCGAAACGGTTGCGCAGTCGAACACTCCTGTAAGCGGCAGCAGCCTAGTAGTTGCAGAGTACTCATCTCTACGCCGCTAAAATCCTTGGCCCCAGCGACTACCTTGGAGCCAGGGGTCCTTCGACTTCGTGGCCGCTTTCACCAGTGAAAGCAGCCACTCCGCTCAGGATGACAAGTCATATATTCAGCGCTGTCCACGTTACGCGAAGTGGGATAATTAGTCACGTGTCTCTGGGGCTTTACATCTCGGTGCCATTCTGCCGCACCAAATGCAGCTACTGCAACTTCGCTTCGGACGTCTTCTCCCGCGCCGTATTCGAGCGCTACGTGGAGCGCGTAGCCGCGGACATCAGTCATGCCGGCGAAATCTCCGAACAGCTGGGGGGCGTGTTCGAAGGCGCAGTGGACTCCATCTTCCTCGGTGGCGGCACCCCTACCATACTCGATATAGCGCAACTGGAACGGCTGTTTGTCACGATTTCGCAAACTTTTGCGCTGGCGAGCGAGGCTGAGATCACAGTCGAGTGCGCGCCCGGCACGCTGACTCCCGCGGTGCTCGAGGCTTTCCAGCGCTGCGGCGTGAATCGCGTGAGCCTGGGAGTGCAGTCATTCGTGGACAAGGAAGCCGCGTCGGTGGGACGCCAGCACAAGCGCGCCATCGTGCTCGAAGACATCGCGCACCTTCGCGCTGCCGGCATTGAAAATATAAATATCGATCTGATCGCAGGTCTGCCTCACCAGACTGCCGAAAGCTGGGAATTTTCCGTCGCCGAGGCGATTGCCACGGGTGCGCCTCACGTCAGCGTGTACATGCTGGAGGTGGACGACGATTCCCGCCTGGGACGCGAGTTGATGGCAGGCGGCACAAAATATCATGCTCACTTCGTTCCCGACGACGAACTGACCGCGGACTTCTACGAGGCAGCTTGCCAGCGGCTGAACGCGGCGGGAGTGCGCCAGTACGAAATTTCCAACTTTGCCCGCGCGGGAAAAGAGTCGCGGCACAATCTGAAGTATTGGACGCGCCAGCCTTATTTGGGTTTTGGAGTGGACGCGCACTCCATGCTGCGTTGCCCGGGGAAGGCGGGTGCAGCGGTGCGGTTTTCCTGGCCAGACTCGCTCGAGACCTACGTCGCCGGCGCGCCGCCCAATCGAGTTCCGGTATCGACAAGCGCCGGACTCGAGGAAGCTTTCTTTTTAGGCCTCCGCCTGACCTCTGGCGTGGACCTGAAAAAAGTCGCCGCGGATTTTGGCGAGTCGGCGGTCGATGGATTTACCGGGACGATTTCCGAATGCGTGGATTTGGGGCTGCTGCATTGGGAGGGTGACGTGATCCGGCTTACTGGGCGCGGCAGGCTGCTGTCCAACGAGGTATTCGAACGCTTCATTCTGAGTGGGTCGGACACTCCTGTCCGACGCCGTTGATGTGTGGTTTTGTTTTGGGCTGGTGGTTGGGATTTGGTCCAGGGTGCCAGAATCTTTACCAATGCAAAGATCAAAGTCAAAAGCGTCGGACAGGAGTGTCCGACCCACACGTACACTCCATGTCCCGCCGGTAACTTTGTCCGCTGAAATTCCTGTGTTCTAATCCAATTGTGATGCCGGAGAGAGCAGCGTGGATTTCCAACTCAACGATGAACAGCTGCAACTGAAGAAGAACGTCCGCGAATTTGCCGAGCGCGAGATCGCGCCCCACGTCATGACCTGGGACGAGGCCGGCGATTTCCCGCTGGCGACGGTCAAGGAACTGGGCAAGCTCGGCCTGCTGGGCATTGTGTTTCCTCCCGAGTACGGCGGCGCCGGGATGGGCTATGTGGAATACGTCACGGCCATCGAAGAGCTGTCGCGCGTGGACGGCTCGGTGGGAATCATCGTCGCGGCCCACACTTCGTTATGCTCGAACCACATCTTTCTTGCCGGCAACGAAGCCCAGAAAAAGAAATACGTCATGCCGCTGGCCTCGGGCGAGGCCATCGGGGCCTGGGGCCTGACTGAGCCTTCTTCCGGATCCGACGCTGGCAGCGCGCGCATGACCGCGGTGCGCAAGGGAAACAACTGGGTGCTGAACGGCAGCAAGACTTTTTGCACCAACGGACATTATGCCGATTTTCTGGTGGTCATTGCGGTCACCGATCGCGCCGCCCATACCCACGGGCTGTCGGCTTTCATCGTGGAGAAGGGAACCAAGGGCTTTCGCCCCGGCAAAAAAGAGAACAAGCTGGGCTTGCGGGCCAGCGACACCGCCGAATTGATTTTTGAAGACTGCGTCATTCCCGCGGAAAACCTTTGCGGCAAAGAAGGTGACGGCTTCATCGACGCCATGCGAGTGCTGGATGGCGGGCGCATTTCCATCGCGGCCTTGTCGCTGGGCATGGCGGAGGGGGCATACGAAGCGGCGCTGAAATATTCCAAGCAGCGCAAACAGTTCGGCAAAGCCATCAGCGACTTTCAGGCCATCCAGTGGAAGCTGGCCGACATGGCCACCGAAATCGAGGCCGCGAAGCTGCTGACGCTGCGCGCGGCGGCCATGAAAGATGCGGGCATGAAGACCACGCTGGAATCGTCCATGGCCAAGCTCTACGCCAGCGAAGTGGCCGTCCGCTGCGCCAACGAAGGCGTGCAGATTCACGGCGGCTACGGGTTCATCAAGGATTATCCCGCGGAAAAGTTTTATCGCGACGTGAAGCTGTGCACCATCGGCGAAGGCACCAGCGAAATTCAGCGGCTGGTGATTGCGCGGCAGTTGCTGAAGGACTAAATTCCCGGTCGGCTGGAGGTCACATTCATTTTGAGAGTTTGACGTGGATGCCACGCCGTCTTCGTCACTCGTTGGACCTGGAGACATGTCGATGAACCAGCGCCGATGGAACTGGCATCTGTGGGCGGGGTTTGTGCTTTGCCTCGCCGGGTTTGCCACCCTTCCGTTATTTGCCCGGTTTCCCGTCACCCGCGACGTTCCCTGGGTAAACTTTTTGCTTTTTGGCGCTGGCCTGGCATTTCTTCTGGTCGGCCTGAGGCGCGCCTTCGGTCAGCCGCAGCAGTATCGAGGAAAAATCGCGGGCTCAATTCTGGGTACCCTCAGCCTCGTAGTTCTGGGCGTCTTTCTGCTTCATCGTCTTTTACCAGACCAGGCAACTACCCGCCTCCAGCGGAGCACCACGGGTGGGGCAGACGGCGCCGGAATTCGTACTTCCGGATACGGACAACCATCCGGTCTCCCTTTCCGGCTTGCTTTCCAGCCCGATGTCGCAGACCCACATGCCGCCAAAAGGAGTGCTCCTGGTTTTTTATCGTGGTTACTGGTGACCTTTCTGCAACTCCGAGTTACGGGGTATCGAAAAGCACCTGACCGAGATTGAACAACTGGGTGTGCGTCCGGTGGCCATCAGCGTCGACGCTCCGGAGGTTTCGCGTGACTTGTGCCGGAAGGCGGGCTACACCTACACCTTCCTCTCCGATCCCAAAGCCGAGGTCATTCGCCGCTATGACCTTCTGCATGCCGGCGCGGGAATCAACGGACAGGACATTGCTCGGCCGGCGGAGTTCCTGCTCGATGCGTCCGGCGTGGTCCGCTGGGTGAACCTGACAGAAGACTATCGCGTGCGGGCGCGCCCGGAGCAGATGATCGAAGCAGCGAAGGCGTTGCGATAGCGCGGATCACACACACACCGGTTCCCAGTTGCCTCTTCTGCTTTACACTGAGAGGCCTTGAAAACGAATTTCCGAGCACTGGGTTGACCAGCTTCGCGCCGGCGATCCTCGCGCCCTGGCCCGGGCCATCAGCACGGTCGAAAACCGTACGCCGGGCTGGTCCGAACTGCTCAAGGCCCTCTTCCCCCACAGCGGACATGCGCGCATACTTGGACTCACCGGTCCGCCGGGCGCGGGCAAGAGCACGCTGGTTGACCAGCTGGCCCGCCACTATCGCAAGGAAAATCGCACGGTGGGCATCATCGCGGTCGATCCCACGAGTCCATACACGGGCGGGGCGATTCTGGGCGACCGCATCCGCATGCAGGAGCATTTTTCCGATCCCGGAATCTATATTCGCAGCATGGCCACGCGCGGCTCGCTGGGCGGGCTGGCGCGCACTACTGCGGATGTGGCAACCGTGCTTGATGCCTCGGGGCGCGACCTGGTCATGATCGAGACGGTCGGCGTCGGGCAGGATGAAGTGGACATCGTGCGCCTGGCCGACATCACCATCGTCATTCTGGTGCCGGGTATGGGCGACGATGTGCAGACCATCAAAGCCGGCATCATGGAGATCGCCGACATTTTCGTTATTAACAAGTGTGATCGCGATGGCGCCGAGCGGGTGGAACGGGAAATTCGCGCTCTGCAGTCCCTGGCTGTGCGCAGCGACAACTGGACTCCGCCCATTGTGAAGACCGTGGCCAGCCAGGGCGCTGGTATTACGGAACTGGCGGCGGCGATTCGCGACTACGAGAATTATCTGCAGAAGGAAAATCTGGTAGTAAGGCGTAATGTTGAGAACTGGCAGAATCGCCTGCTGGAGATGTTGCGGGATGCGCTCCTGGAGCGGGCCCAGGAACAACTGGGAAACGGGGCCGTGGCCCGTTACGCGGCAGAAGTGGCGGAGCATAAACGCGATCCCTATTCGCTGGTGGAAGAGATTGTGGCTCGGCTCGGGAAGTGAAGGTTTGCTGGAGGACGGGCGTCCCGCCCGTCCAGCACGAGCGGGACGCTCGCGCCCACATTTGAGATGGAGATTCTTTGATGTTCAGCATTGACCATATCGGGGTTGCGGTGAAGTCGTTGGCGGCGGCCAAGGCCATCTACGAGAAGCTGGGACTGAAGCTTTCGCCCGAAGAGACAGTTGAGGCCGAGCAGGTGCGGGTGGTGATGGTGCCGCTGGGGGAGAGCCGCATGGAGCTGCTCGAGCCCACTTCGGAGAACTCGGTCATCGCGAAATTTATCGCCAAGCGGGGCGAAGGATTGCATCACGTCTCGCTGCGCGTGCCCGACCTGGCGGCTGCAGTTGAGCGGCTGAAGCAAGACGGTGTACGGCTGGTTTCCGAGGAAATCAAGGTAGGCGCCGGCGGGCATCGTTACGTCTTTGTGCATCCCTCGAGCGCGGGCGGAGTGCTGCTGGAGCTGGTGGAAGCGGTACCCTGACTTTGCATTGTGTGGCGCGGGCGCCCTCGCCCGCGAGGCTTGAACACGGTCAAAGGCCGCGGGCGAGGGCGCCCGCGCCACACCTGCACGGATTATGCTTCTGCTCGCCGCTGATACTTCGGGCAAACACGGCAGCATCGCGCTGGCGCAGTGCGGGCCTGGCGATTCCTGCAGCGTGATCGAAGTGGCGCCGCTTGAGGGCGGGACCTTCTCCGCACAATTGGTACCGCAGATTGCCGCTCTGCTCGCGAAACATGGCTTCAACAAGAACGATATTGGCGGCTTCGCCGTAGTCGCGGGTCCGGGCTCATTTACCGGGGTGCGCGTCGGACTGGCGGCAATCAAAGCGCTGGCAGAGGTTCTGGAAAAGCCGATCGCAGCCCTCTCGTTGCTGGAAGCGGTCGCGGTTTCAGGTGGTTCACGATCGAGAGTGACTGCAGTCCTGGATGCGGGCCGGGGCGAGGTTTACGCCGGCGAGTACGAGGTGCATGATGACGGCGCCCACAGGTTGCAGGAGCGGTTGCTGAGTCGCGCAGAGTTACTGGAGGCGGCGATCGGGTCAACGGTCGTGGTGGCGGACCAAAACCTGGCCGAGGTGGTGCGAATGGCGGGATTGCCGGTGGACCAGATTCAACCTCCGCGCTCGGATGTGATTGCCCGACTGGGATGGCAAAAAATCCGTGCCGGAGAAATAGTCTCGCCCGAAGCCTTGGACGCGAACTATCTCCGCGGTTCCCATGAGATCTTTTCCAAAAGCAGTTCTTAGTTTGTGGTTCTCAGTTCTCGGTTGAGGAATGTAGGGTGAAGCTCTCCATCCGTTCCGCCGCCTCCGCCGACTTGCCCGCAATGATGGCGCTGGAGAAGCACGCGGTCACGGCGGCGCACTGGTCAGCGCAGCAATATGAGGCATTGTTTCGTGCGTCCGAGCCAGGCAGAGTGGCCCAGGTCATCGAGGACGAGTCTGGTTTTCAGGGATTCGTAATTGCCAGAGCGGTGGATCGGGAATGGGAGATCGAAAACATTGCCATAGCCGGCCCGGCCCGTCGCCGGGGGCTGGGTACGCGTCTGCTGGGAGAGTTGCTCGATTTGGCCAGAGCGGGAGGCGCCGACGCAGTATTTTTGGAGGTCCGCGAATCCAATCGCGCCGCCCGGGCGCTCTATGAGAAGTGGGCCTTCCTCCAGGGCGGGCGCCGCCGCGGGTATTACAAAGATCCGGAGGAAGACGCGATTCTGTATCGCCTTGGCTTCACTTAGCTTGCGCTGGATTGTAGTTTGCACCGCAAGCGGTGCAAACTTGTTCACTATGAAAAGCCATTCATCTGTGGAAAATGGGATTGAAGCGGTTGGGGCGGTGTGGTAGGTTAAGGCCGTACAAACGCTCAGGAGGGTCTACTGGATGACTCCAAAGGACCAGCTCCTGGTCAGCAACGATGAATTCCGCAAGCTGGCCCAGGAGCACACGCAGTACGCCGAACGCCTCGAATCACTCACTCAAAAGCGCTACTTAACGGAAGACGAAAAGCTGGAAGAAGTCCGGCTCAAAAAGCTGAAACTGCGGCTCAAGGACAAGATGGAGTCGATTGAGCGGCAATTTCGCGTGGTCGTACAACAGGGCCAGGTCGCTTAACTCGCTTCCTCGAACGGATCGCGGCTGCGGCCGCTTACAGGTTTAATGTGCTCCGAACCCGGCGCTGATAAGCGCCTTTTTTTATTATCAGTTGGCTTCTGGAGCGACCGATCCGCCCCGCCTGAACTATAATCTAAACTCCCCATGGTTCCTGACGGCTACTATTACGCGCTGGCGCTGGCTGGAGCGGCTGCTCTTGTGGGCTGGCTGGCCGGGCCGTTATGGGCAGTGCCGGCGTGCCTGCTGGCGTTTTTTTTCCTGTGGTTTTTCCGCGATCCGGAAAGGGTCGTCCCGGACTCCGCCGGGGCCGTGGTTTCGCCGGCTGACGGCAAGGTGACCGACATCTCAACCGTTCTGATGAATGGTGTACGGCACACCCGGATCAGCATTTTTCTTAGCGTGTTCGATGTGCATGTGAATCGCTCGCCGCTGGCGGGGGTGATCAGGGAAGTTCGCTATCAGAAGGGAAAATTTCTCAATGCCATGAACCCGGCGTCGGCCGAACACAACGAGCAGAACGCGGTCACAGTCGAGGGGGACGGGCAGACGGTGATCTTCAAGCAGATCGCTGGGCTGCTGGCGCGGCGGATTGTATTCAACAAGAAAGTCGGCGATCCCGTCGGACGGGGAGAGCGAGTGGGCCTGATCAAGTTTGGTTCGCGAGTCGATGTGCTGCTCGCGGCCTCCGCTACTGCACAAATCAAGGTGGGAGACCGGGTGAAAGGCGGATCCAGCGTGCTGGCCTACCTGGAGGGCGTGCCCGGGCCACTGACCGCAGTCGGGTCCGAGCCGACTCGTCAAGGAGTGCGGTGATGGATCCCGAGGTCCCGCAAATCTCCGCACCGCGAAAGAGACAACCGCCGCGGCGGTTGAGCAAGGGCATGTACATCCTGCCTTCGCTGTTCACCACGGCCAATATTGCCTTTGGGTACTATGCCATTCTGCAGATCACGCATGCCACCGCTGCGGATGCATGGCACTTCGATAATGCCGCCAAAGCCATCGGCTTTGCCGTGATGTTTGATGGCCTGGACGGTCGCATTGCGCGCATGACCGGAACCAGCAGCGATTTTGGCCGCGAACTGGACTCGTTAGCGGATGTCGTCACCTTCGGCGTGGCCCCCGCCCTGCTCGCCTGGACGTGGGGCTTTCGACAGTTGCCCACGAATTCGGGCGATCTGTACACCAAGCTGATGCAGTTTGGCGCGATTGCCAGTTTCCTGTTCTTGATGGCGGGCGCCAGCCGTCTGGCTCGCTTCAATATTTCGAGCAACCCCCAGCCTTCGAACCCTGGCCGTCCCGGCAAGAAGTACTTTGTCGGAATGCCGATTCCAGCGGGCGCAGGTGTGATCGCTGCGATCGTACATTTTTCCAGCGGCGATCCCATTGCCTCCTGGTGGACCGCGCTGACCTGGATGCTGATGGTAGTGGCGGTGGGCTATCTGATGGTAAGCACCTGGCGCTTTTACAGCTTCAAGGACATTGATTTCCGTTCCCGCCAGCCTTTTCGCCTGGTGCTTTTGTTTGGATTGCTGTTTGCCGCGATCCGCTTCTACTCGCAGTGGGTGTTGTTCCTGATCGCATTGCTTTACGTGTTTTCCGGCGTGTTCTGGCGTTTGAAGTGGATCTTCCGGCGGAAGGGAAGCCCACCGCCGCCCCCGGCCTACACCGAGGCGCGGCAGACTTCATGAGCTCGAATTTCAAACCCGTTCCGGTGGCGCACCCTGAGCCGGCGCGCGCGGCGGGCCTTTACCGGCTGGCCATCGTGGGCGCGGGCACGCTCAAGGGGAAAGAGGTCGCCGAGGTCCTGGGCGACCGCAATTTTCCTTCACTCGACATCAAGCTCCTGGACGATAACGATTCTCTGGGCCAGCTGGAGTCGGTGGGCGACGAGGTGTCGTTCATACAGAGCGTGCGCTCGGAACAATTTGAAAAAGTCGATTTCACTTTTTTCGCCTCCGACCAGGAGTGCACCCGCCAGAACTGGAAAAAGGCCCAGGCCGCCGGCAGCGCCATCGTCGATCTCTCCTACGCTTTGGAGGACGAGCCGGATTCTGACGTGAAGTCGCCGTGGATCCAGCGGCAACTTGGCCAGGCGCTCGCTCCGGAGCTGCAGCCCGGGCCGGCGGTGGTGGCCCATCCTGCTGCGGTAGTGCTGGCGCTTCTGTTGTTACGGCTAAAGAAAGCCGGGGCAGTGAAACGGGTTGTGGCTACGGTCTTCGAGCCGGCGTCGGAGCATGGGCAGAAGGGCATGGACGAACTCCATGAGCAGACCGTGAACCTGCTTTCCTTCCAGCAGCTGCCGAAAAAAGTATTCGATACTCAGGTGGCTTTCAACATGGTGGCGCGCTATGGTGAGCAGTCTGTCCCGGCGCTGAATACGGTAGAACACCGCGTGCTCAAGCACTATCAGCGGATCGCCGGCAAGGACGCGCCCCGGCTCTCGCTTCTGCTGTTGCAGGCGCCCATCTTTCACGGACACGCGTTGACCCTGCATGTCGAAATGGAAAAGCCGGTCGAGATCGATGGCGTCTCCAAGGCGCTGGCCGGGGAGCATGTGACCATCACGGGTTTGGCGGAAGAGTCTCCCAGCAACGTGAACGCGGCTGGACAAGGCGATGTCCTGGTTTCGATCCAGCCCGACGCCAGCCTGGCCAACGGTCTGTGGTTGTGGGCGGCCTCGGACAATCTGCGAATCGCCGCCGCCACCGCCGTCGAATGCGCGGAAAACATGGCCGCCACCCGCCCCATAGGAAAGATCCAATGAGCCGCAGTTTGTGGAGCGGGCGCCCTCGCCCGCTAAAGGCCGGCAAGAGCGACGTTCGGTGTTCAGGTCACGCAGGTTCGCTGCGTCTTCCAATTTTGCCGACTCTGATGTTGATGTTGCTTTTCAGCACGGCCTGCGGATATCACACCGCCGGCCACGCCGTCACGCTTCCCACCAACGTCCAGACCATCGCCATCCCCGCCTTCGTCAACCGGACGCAGACTTACAAGATCGAGCAGAGGTTGACCTCGGCCGTGGTGCGGGAGATGGTGACGCGCACCCACTACCACATTCTGAACGAAGCCAGCGATTCCGCCGATGCCACTCTGCGCGGCGTCGTGATCAGTACCTCGACCTCGCCTTTGACCTACGATTCTCAAACCGGGCGGGCCTCGAGCGCGCTGGTGGTCGTGACCGCGAAGGTGACGCTGACTGATCGCCAGGGCAAGGTGCTGTACGAAAATCCCGCCTACCTGTTCCGCGAGGAGTATCAGGTCTCGCGCGAACTCTCCAGTTTCTTTGAGGAAGACTCGCCCGCCCTGGAACGGCTGTCGCGCGAGTTCGCGCGTACGCTGGTGAGCAATGTACTGGAGGGGTTCTGAATATGGAGGGCTTCTGATGCGGGCCTTCGCCCAAGCCGATCGCTTCGTCTCCGAGGTCGAAGCGCGGAAGCTGCGTCCGGTGTACGTTTTCGTGGGCGACGAAACCTTCTTCCGCAAGCGTTGCCGCGAGGCCTTGCTCAAACATCTGGTGCCGGCCGACCTGCGCGATTTCAGCCTGTTTGATTTCGATCTCTCCGAGACCGACCTGGCCGAGGTCCTCGATCGCGCCCGCACGCCCTCGTTGATGGCGCCCTTTCAGGTCTTCTTCATCCGCGGCGTCAAGACGCTGTTCGGGCGGGGATCGAACGAAGAGAAACTGGCCGCCATCGAGGCCTACAGCAAAGATCCCAATCCCGATGCGGTGCTCATTTTTGTGGCTGACCACATCAGCATCCCGGCCGATGCGCGGCGCATGGACATGACCGACAAGGAGCGCTACGAGCGCATCCGGGAGACGCTGGGACAGTATTGCGCCATTGTCGAACTGGCGCGGGTGGAGGAGAGTGAAGCGGTCCGCTGGATCGGCGAATACGGCAGCACCCGCGGACGTCAAAATTGATGCCGATGCCGCCCGCGAACTGGTGGACGCGCTCGGCGGCGACATGATGATGGTCTCCAACGAACTGGAGAAACTGATTCTCTACGTCGGCGAGAAGAAGCGCATCACTCTGGGCGATGTGGAAACCATGGTGCTGGCCGCGAAGCAGCGGTCGCTCTACGAACTGACCGACGCGATTTCTTCCAAAGACCGGGTGCGCGCTCTGCAGATGCTGAATGCCATCCTGAGCACGGGCGACGGTGACGAAGCCGCCATCGGGCATCTCTACATGCTGGCCAAAACCTTTCGCCAGATGCTGGTCATCCTGGAACGGAATGTGCGCGACCAGCGCATGCTCTGGGCCGCGCTCTGGCAGGGATTTCGCGTCCCGCCCTTCGCCGCCGATGACATCATCCGGCAAGCCCGGCGTTACAAATCCAAGCGCGAACTCACACGCGCTATTCGCCTGATCGCCAAGACTGACCTGGCCTTGCGCTCCAATCCACCCACCAAGCGCTTCGTGCTGGAAAAACTGATCCTCGATCTCACCGCCGAAGCCAAGCCTGAAATTCCCGGATGGTCACAGGAAGAACTGCCGGTGTAGGAATGGTTCGATGACGATCAGAGATGTATTTCGCCTTCTGTTACTGATTCCCTGGGTCATATTCCTGATTTATTGGATCATCGGTGCGTTCAAGACGCGCCCGACCCGTGAAGAAGAGTCTCTCGCCTCTCGATACCTGGTTGTATTGCTGGAGGTCGCCGGGTACCTGCTGGTATTCAACCATTCAACAGAAATCGGATTTCTGGGAAAGCGATTCATTCCGCGCACCCTGACCGGAGCGGTTTTGGGGGTGTTGCTGACCTGGCTTGGAATAGGGCTGGCCATCTGGGCCCGCTATCATCTGGCGGAATACTGGAGCGCAAGGGTAACGATTAAAGAGGACCATCAACTCATCCGCACTGGTCCTTATGCTCATTTCCGGCACCCCATCTACTCCGGACTGGTTCTGGCCACGATTGGATCGGCCCTGCTAATTGGCAAATGGCGGTGCGTGCTGGGCTTTCTCCTGGCGCTGATGGGGTATTGCATCAAAGCCCGGAAGGAAGAGGAGATGCTGACGCGGCAATTCGGCGACGCCTTCCGCGAGCACCAGAAGCACGCCGGCTTCCTGTTGCCGCGCTTTCGGTAAATCCCGTGATTGTGCCATCCGTCATGTGCCGGTTATCTGCAACGTATTGGGTACACCGGTTCGCGCCAGCCGGACGGCCGGAGATTTTGCGCAATCTGCATCGTGCCCACATGTTTTCGGTCCCGTTCGAGAATCTCGATATTTCACTGGGCCGGAAAATTGTCTGCGAGGAAGAAAGCTTCCTCCGCAAGATCGTCGAACAGCGGCGCGGTGGGTTTTGTTACGAACTGAATGGCGCGTTCGCGGCCTTGCTGCGCGAGTTGGGATTCAAGGTCACGATGCTTTCGGCTCGCGTGCCGCGCGACGATGGAAGCTCCTCGCCGGAGTTCGATCATCTGGCACTGCGAATCGATCTGGAAGAGCCATGGCTGGCGGACGTTGGCTTTGGAGACCTGTTCAACGGTCCCTTACGACTCGATGCCGGCCGAGAGCAGGAACAGGATGGGCGCAAGTTCCGAATCGTCGAGCAGGACGGGCGCCTTCAACTTGACCGTACCGAGCCGGACGGTAGCTGGAAGGGGCAATATTCTTTCACGCTCGTCCCCAGGCGTCTGGATGAGTTCGCACCCATGTGTCACTACCATCAAACCTCGCCGGAATCGCCGTTCACCCGCAAAAAGGTTTGCAGCCTGGCGACTCCCGATGGACGGATCACAGTCTCTGATCGCAGGCTGATCATCACCAGAAATAATGAAAAGCAGGAACGCCCGCTCAACTCAGAGGATGAGTGGCAGAGCGCCCTGCAAGAATATTTCGGAGTAGTTCTCGGCTGAAACTAGAAGCTAGCAGCCAGAAGCTAAAAGCGCCTTTCTACTTCAGCGCATTCACCCGCGCGCTCAGGCGGGACTTATAGCGCGACGCGGTGTTCTCGTGGATCACGCCCTTCTGGATGGCCTTATCGAGGGCGGAAACCGTCTGCCGGAAAACTACCTCGGCGCCGGCCTTATCACCTTTGGCCAGGGCCTCACGCAGGTCACGCAAAGCTCCACGCAGGCGGGAGGTATTGGCGCGGTTGCGCACGGTTCGAGTTTCGGTTTGACGGGCGCGCTTCAGCGCCGAAAAATGATTTGCCATGTCTGCTTGTTACCTTCGTTTCTCTGGAGAGGTATTCCGATTGCTCTTGAATAGGCTATTTTACGGGAGTAAGTCGTTGCTGGTCAAACCTTATGGCAGATCCCCTCGAACGCCTGAAGATCCTGCTCAGCTCTTCCACTCCGATTGTAGTGATGGAGACGGTGGAAGAGATGCGCGCCGTCCGCCTGGTGCGGGCGGCTTGCTCGTCGCTGAGCCTGGCCACCTTCGAGTGGAGCATCGCCAGCGGACTGGTCCGCTGCGGCAGCGAGGTGGGAGAGTTGGTGCCGGAAGCCGGTTTTTCCGCCGCTGGTCTGGGTCACGATCCTAATCTTTCAGGGGCCCAGGCGCTCTACAACAGCAAGGAGCCCGCGCAGGCGCTCAGCAACCTGGAGGCGATGTCTCTGGAAGCGGCATTCGTGCTCAAGGACTTTCATCGCCACATGGATGACCCGGTCGTAGTGCGCCGCCTGCGCGATGTAGGACAAAAGTTTTCGGCCAACCGCCGCACTGTCATCATCACCGCGCCTTCGATCACGATCCCAGCGGAACTCGGCAGCCTGGTTGAGTTCCTGGAACTTCCGCTGCCGGACAAACAGCGGCTGCGCCAGATCATCGACGAAATGACGGTCAGGGTAGGGAAGACGCGTACCCTGAAACGCACTCTGGATGCTGCGGGCCTGGATGCCATGGCGAACAATCTACGCGGCCTGACTGAGGAAGAGGCTGAGCGCGCCGCTTCACAGGCGATCGTGACCCGATACGGAATCACAGCAGAAACTGTCACCGATGTGCTGCAGGCGAAAAAGGAACAGCTGCGCCATTCCGGGATGCTGGAGTTCATTGATGCATCGGAAAACCTGGGCAGCGTGGGCGGACTGGACAATCTCAAGCGCTGGCTGGCCCAGCGCCGCGGCACCTGGGAAGATGCGGCCCGCGAATTTGGCCTGGAGCCGCCGCGCGGGGCCATCATTCTCGGAGTGCAGGGCTGCGGCAAGAGCATGTCCGCGCGCGCCATCGCCGGAGAATGGAAACTTCCGCTGGTCAAGTTCGATACTGCCGCCATCTTCGACAAGTACATCGGCGAAACTGAAAAACGGATCCAGAAAGTTTTTCGTGTAGCCGAAGGGCTGGCGCCCTGCGTGTTCTGGATTGACGAACTGGAAAAAATATTCGCCGGAAGTGGGGCAGATTCGGCGTCGGTCGATGCCGGAGTCTCTTCGCGCATACTGGCCGCCTTCCTTTCCTGGATGCAGGACCGCAAGGCTCCCGTATTCGTGGCGGCCACCTGCAACAACGTGACCGCGCTGCCTCCGGAGCTGATTCGCAAAGGACGCTTCGACGAGCTCTTCTTCGTCGATCTGCCCAATCAGGCCGAGCGCAAACAGATATTTGCCATTCACCTGAAGCGGCGCAAGCGAAATCCAGCAGAGTTTGATCTGGACCAGGTAGCCGCCGCCGCCGGCGGATATTCAGGAGCAGAGATCGAGGCGGCGGTGCAGACAGCCCTGTACGCGGCATTCTCCAGCAAACAGACAGTGAGCACGCAAGGCTTGCTGGATGCGCTGCGGGCGACCGTGCCGCTCTCGGTCACCCGGTCCGAGGAAATCGAAGAGCTGAGAGCCTGGGCCAGGCAGCGCGCGGTACCGGCATCGCTGGCGGATGCAAAAGCAGAAGGAGCCTAGTCCGTGTGGGGACTGTCATCCTGAGCGGGTAGCTGCTTCGCGTCGCGAAGCGGCTACGAAGTCGAAGGACCCCTTTTAGCCGCACGTATCCCGGCTGATTTGTTCTGAGAACTACGCAGAGCCCACGAAAATCCCGGGAGAGACAGTGTTTCCCAATAGGGGTCCTTCGGCTCGTCTGCCCCTTCGCTAGCGAAGGGGCATCCTGGCTCAGGATGACAGCCATAGGCAGTTAATCATTTCAGCAAGTTCCGCAGCACTGCGACCTCCGCTTCAATTCCCGTATGCAGCGCGGGATCTACGTCAGGAGCAAACAGCGGCGAATGATTGGAAGGCAGGTGGGTTCCCGCCGCTTTCGCCTCGGCATACTTTGCCGGGTCCGCTCCCCCCAGACTGAAGTAGAACGACGGCACGCCCTGGGCCGTGAAATAGGAGAAATCTTCCGAAGCCATTCCCGGGTCCTCGACCACCACGTTGGCTTTGCCCAGCGCCGATTCCAGAACGCCCTGCATAGCGCTGGTGCCAGGGCCGGGTCGTTGTACACGGCGTCCGTGGCCTCGTAGTGCTCGATCTTGGGCTCCTGGGTTGCGCCGGCGGCATTGGCTTCCGCCTTGGTGATGCGATCGATGGCGGCCAGCACCTGTTTGCGAACTTCAGGTTTGTAGCTGCGGACGGTGAGCTCCGAGCTCCGCGTGGTCGGGGATGATGTTGTTCTTGGTGCCGGCCTGAATGTATCCCACGGTGACGACGGCGACTTCTCCGGGCTTCACTTCCCGCGCCACGATGGTCTGCAAAGTGACCACGAGGCGGGCGGCAATCACGATCGGATCAATCGTGCTGTTGGGCATGGAGCCATGTCCGCCTTTGCCGTAGATCGTAATGCGCAGGGAATCGGCATTGGAAAAGCGGTAGCCGGGTCCGACTCCGACTTGCCCGGCGGGAAGCTCGTTGCCGACGTGTAAGGCCACGGCAACGTCGGGCTTGGGAAAGCGGGTCATGAGGCCGTCTTCGATCATGCGTTTGGCGCCGGAGATAGTTTCCTCGGCGGGCTGGCCGATGAGGATGAGAGTGCCGTGCCAGGTGTTCTTGCTGTGCGCCATGATGGCGGCGGTCCCGACCAGCGACGCCATGTGGACGTCATGTCCGCAGGCGTGCATGACGCCGACTTCGCGTCCCGAATCGTCCTTGGTATGGACCTTGCTGGCGTACGGCAGGCCGGTCTTTTCCTCTACCGGAAGCGCATCCAGTTCGGTGCGCAGCATTACCGTTGGCCCGGCGCCGTTCTTCAGGATAGCCACCACTCCGGTGCCGCCCACGTGTTCGGTGACGGTATAGCCGAGATCTCGCAGGTGGCTGAAGCCAGCTTTTCCGCGGTTTGGGTTTCATGCGAAGAGAGTTCCGGATTCTGGTGGAGATCGAGATAGAGGGCGTGGGCCTCCGGATAGACGGCTTGTACTTCGGCGTCAGGCGAAGAAGTTTGGGCCCAGGCGAAGGCGGTCAACATTACAAGGGAAAGAGAATATGTCAGTTTCATCGTGGCCCGCATGATATCCGGAGTGAGGGAGAGGCCGCAATTCGTGTGGGTCGGACACTCCCTTCGACTTCGTTCAGGGCAGGCTCTGTCCGACGCTTTTGACTTTAATTTTGAGGTCGAAATTGTCCAGAAATGGCCAAAGGCGATTCTGGGAGAATTTCGAGCCCCAAAATCAAAGTCAAAGGCGGCGGACAAGAGTGTCCGACCCACACGTTTTCTCCCGGGTTCTGCCTGGTTCCCCGACAGTAACCGAACCTGTTTCGCCGCCATTGACTCCTCTCGGCGGGCAGGGGTACCCTTTACCTCAATGGTAGTTGCTTGCACTTCGGGGCGAGCATCCTCGGCTGGTTCCACCTGCAGACATGAGAATCGTTTGTCCGCGCCTGGGGGGCGGTGTTTCTGTCCTTCGTGCACAGGCAACCCAGCATCTAAACGCGCCGGAGGAAGCGCCAAATACTGAATGAAGAAGAGCATTGAGATCAGCCCCAACATCGAGACCCTGTTCGGCACGCGCGACGAGAATGTGCGCCTGCTGGAAGATGGCCTGAATATCAATATCGACCTGCGATCGGATTCCATCGACCTGGAAGGGGCGGCCCGCGACGTGGCCCGGGCCGAGCAGGTTTTTGCCGATTACGACCACCTGCAGCGCTCCGGATTCACCTTCAACAATGGCGACCTGGGCAGCATGTTGCGGGTAGTCCTGGCCGACCCCAAGGCTACCCTGCGCGGCCTGGCCGAAGCGGGACGCCAGCGCTCCTTCGGACGCCGCACGGTGCAGCCTAAAAGCGTGAACCAGCGGCGCTACCTCGAAGCCATCGAGAACCACGACATGGTGTTCGGCATCGGGCCGGCGGGAACGGGCAAGACTTACCTGGCCGTGGCGATGGCGATTTCCGCGTTGCTGGCGAAACGGGTGAACCGCATCATTCTGGCGCGTCCCGCGGTGGAAGCGGGCGAACGACTGGGATTTCTTCCCGGGACCCTGCAGGACAAGATCGATCCCTATCTGCGTCCCTTGTACGACGCGCTATACGATTTGCTGGAGCCGGAAAAGGTGGATCGCTACCTGGAGAAGAACGTGATCGAGATCGCGCCCATTGCCTTCATGCGCGGGCGCACCTTGAACGATTCGTTCGTGATCCTGGACGAGGCCCAGAACACGACTTCGGAGCAGATGAAGATGTTCGTCACCCGCCTGGGATTCAACTCCAAGGCGGTGATCACCGGAGACGTTACCCAGATTGATTTGCCCAACGCGCGGCGCAGCGGCCTGCTGGAGGCGGCGGAGGTGTTGAAGAACGTGGAAGGCTTGACCTTCGCCTACTTCGACGATACCGACGTGGTGCGCCACCAACTGGTGCAGCGCATCATTCGCGCCTACGATGAACACAAGGCCAAGGCGGCGGAACAATTGCCGCCGCTGGACTCCAGGACGAACGGCAAGGCCAACGGGAGCGAGATGGCGCCCGGGCAGAACAACAGCGAGTCCTCCTCGGAAGTAGAAACCAGCGAGTAGAGCAGGTAAGATTGAACAGGAGGGCGCCCGGATGAGGCCCTCCTGTTTGCTTTTGGTAAAGGGCGCAAAGAGGAAAACCTTGGTGATTCTGCGCAGACCCGTGGCTGGCTTGAGCGATACCGCATTGGCGAAGTTTGTTTCGCGCGCCAGCCGTGCGATCAAGCTTGAGGGTACGGTCAACGTGCTGGTGACCGGCAGTTCCGAACTGCGTTCGTTGAACCGGCGTTTCCGGGGTAAAGACCAGCCGACGGACGTGCTCTCCTTTCCGCCCGGGCCGTGCTTCGTGAACGGACTGGCAGGCGATATCGCGATTTCGGCGGACATCGCGAAGGAAAATGCCCGCCGGCTGGGTCATTCCGCGGCCCAGGAGGTCAAGATACTGGCGCTGCACGGGGTGCTTCATCTGGTGGGCTACGACCACGAATCCGACCAGGGGCGCGATGGCCGGCAAGGAACGGCAGTTACGACGGGCGCTGGGTCTGCCCCTGGGTTTGATTGAAAGAAGTGCGACGACTGGGACGCTTACGAAGAAGCCACCGGCAAAGGCCGCGGGCGGGGGCGCCCGCGCCACACAGGCACGACGATCTCGATGAATTATGCCATCGCAGCTGCGTTGCTCTTGTTGCTTTGCCTGCTGACGCTGGTCTCCTATGCGGATCGCGTGTACACCGAGATCGGAAGATTTCTCTCCCGCGAGTTCCAGGACAACATTGCCACCTTCGAGCAGAGAGTCGAACCCAGGCTGGGAGTGAGCCGGGCGCGTGCCGCACTCTCCATGGCGGTGTTGACCCAACTTATTACCGCTGCCATTGCCCTGCTGGTGGGCTTCGCGGTCTTTCGTGAACGCGGCTGGGGCATTTATGAGATTCTTCAGGCCACGCTCAGCCTGGTTCTCATCATCATCCTGTTTAACCGCTTTCTGCCCTTTGTCTTCTTTTCCAGGACCCGCGGCGAATGGCTGGCGCGCTGTGCGATTGTGCTGCGCATCCTGATCTACCTGATACTGCCGGTCACCCTGGTGCTGGGGTTTTTGAAATCCGTGACTTCATTGACCAAGGAGCACTCCGACGAAACCCCGGAGACCCAGGCGGAAGCGGTGGATGCGCTCATCGAAGCCGGCCAGGAGGAAGGCATCCTGGATGAAAGCAATCGGGACCTCATCCAGTCGGTGGTGGAGTTCAGCGAGAAGACGGTCCGCGAAGCGATGAAACCGCGGCCCGAAATTGTGGCCGTCCCTACCCACACCACAGTCGAACAGTTTATCGAACTGCTGCGTACCAAGCCCTTTTCCCGGGTGCCGGTTTTCGAAGGCACCATCCATAACATCGTTGGGATTGTCTTCGCCCAGGACGTATTGCAAGTCCCGGACACCGAAGCCCACATGCGCACGGTGGATACCATCATGCGCCGCGATGTCTATTTTGTGCCCGAGAGCAAGCTGGTCAGCGATCTGCTGCGCGAGATGCAGCAGAACAATATTCGCATGGCCGTGGTCGTGGACGAATACGGAGGAGTGGCGGGCCTGGTCACCATCGAAGACCTGGTGGAAGAAATTGTGGGAGAGATCCGCGACGAGCACGAAAAGCTCGAAGTGGTTCGCGAGAATGAAAATTCCTATATCGTGCCCGGCAACATGGATGTGGACCGGCTCACGGAGATGTTCGGAATTCGCCCCGAAGGCAAAGAGTCGGCCACGGTGGCGGGACTGGTAAGCGAACTGGCCGGCCGCATCCCTCACCGGGGTGAAGTGATCGAGGAAGACGGTCTGCGCTTCGAAGTGCTGGATTCAACCGAGCGGCGGGTTGAGCGGGTAAGAATCTCCGTCGCCAAACCGACGCAGATGAAGCTGATATAGTCAGGTTGCCTTGTAGAGCCGCCGTCCCGGCGGCTGTCCGGCGGGCGTCCCGCCTGCACCGGAAGCAAGATGCCTCCGGGACAGCCGGCGAGACGCCGGCGCTACGCAATCTTCTATGGCCTTTCACTCCGGATTCGTCTGCATTCTGGGTCGTCCCAACGCCGGCAAATCCACCCTGCTCAATGCCCTGGTCGGCGAAAAGCTGGCCATCATCAGCCCCAAGCCCCAGACCACGCGCAACCGCATTCTGGGGATCATCCACGTGCCCAAACAGAAGGGTCAGACTCGGGGGCCAGGTCGTCCTCATCGATACTCCGGGAGTTCACCGGCCGGACACTTCTCTGGGCCGCAAGATGATGGCCGAGGTGCGGGAAGCGATGGTGGGCTGCGAACTAGTGCTCTTGATCGTAGACGTCACACGCAGGTTCACGCGCGAGGACCACTTTGTCCTCGAGATGGCGAAGAAGGCGGGAACACCAGTGTTCCTGCTGCTGAACAAGATCGACCTTCTGCGCGGGACAAAAGAAAAATTGCTTCCTGTCATGGACGAGTACCGGAAGCTGCACGAGTTCCGGGAAATCATTCCTCTCTCCGCACGCAAACACGAAGGTCTTGAAGTCCTCCTGGATAAGGTGCTCCGGTTTCTTCCCGAAGGTCCACACTATTTTCCCGAAGACCAGATCACCGACCAGCCCGTGCGTTTCATGGTGGCGGAAATCATCCGGGAGCAGGTCCTGGTGGAGACCGAAGAAGAGGTCCCGTACGCGACCACGGTCGTGATCGAGCAATTCGAGGAAGGCACGAAATTGACCCGCATCGCGGCTATGATCTACTGCGAACGGAGCGGGCAGAAGGGAATCCTGGTGGGTAAAGGCGGCCAGATGCTCAAGAAGATCGGCACTGCGGCCCGCTTGCAGATCGAAAAGATGCTGGAGAAGCGGGTGTTTCTGGAGCTCTTCGTGAAGGTCCGAGAAAACTGGCGCGAATCGCACGAATTCGTCGAGGAACTGGATTGGCGTCGCCAGGTGGAGCGGTTGGCGGGCAGCGTGAAGCCGTGAGCAGGCGTGACTTGGCTGAAATGCGGTGATCCCTGTAGAATCGCCCAACGCGGGCGCGCATCCAACAATCAGCGATCCAGTCAACTCGAAAGCGAAAGCAGGGCGATGACCGAGAACCCGGAGATGCACAAGTTCGAAACCGGCAAGTTGAAGCTGAAAATCACGCTGGCAGCGGACCGCAATGCGGTGGATCCAGTGGTCCAGAGCGTTATGGAGCTGGTGCGACAGGTGCACTGTGATCCGGAGAAATACGACGCCATCGAACTGGCCCTGACCGAGGCGCTGGCGAACGCGGTCGTTCATGGGGCCAAGGCCGATCCGTCGAAGATTGTCGAATGCGACGTGGTCTGTAACGAAGACCAGAGCATACTGATCGTGGTGCGCGATCCCGGCACCGGGTTCGACCCGGGCCAGATTCCCAATCCTCTGCGCGGCGAAAGCGTTTATTCCGATCACGGTCGCGGAATCTTCCTGATCAACCAGCTCATGGATGAAGTGAAGTTCCTCAAGAACGGCACCGAAATCCACATGATCAAAAAGTAGTATGTAGCGCCGCCGTCCCGGCGGCTGTCGCGGGGCGTCCCGCCGCGCAAAAGTGAGGGCAAGATGCCCTCACGACAGCCGGCAAGATGCCGGCGCTACGAACCTCACTCCTTCACGGCAATTCCCAGGGTCTTCATTTTGCGGTACAGGTGGCTTCGTTCCAGGCCGAGTACCTCGGCGGTGCGGCTGATGTTGCCGTGATTGTCATCCAGCTTCTTGAGGATGTAGTCGCGCTCGTAGGCGGCGCGGGCCTGGTGCAGAGTGGAGAATTCGGCCCCGATGGATCGCCGGGTGCCATCGCGGTGGACCAGCGGCGGCAGGTGCTTGCGGTCGAAGCGGGTGGTGGTGGGATTCATGATGACGATGCGCTCAATCACGTTGCGCAGTTCGCGCACGTTGCCCGGCCAGGAATATCGCATCAGGGTCTCAATGGCGTCGTCGGTGATTTCGCGCGGCCTGCGGCCGTAGGTGGCGGAAAACTCCTTGAGAAAATGGCGCGCCAGCAAAGGTATGTCCTCCTGGCGTTCGCGCAGCGGAGGAACAGAGAAGGGGATGACGTTGAGACGGTAGAACAAATCCTCGCGAAAGTTGCCGCGCGAAATCTCTTCATCCAGATCCTTGTTGGTGGAAGCAATGAGGCGGGCGTCCACGGTGACGGGTTCGTCACTGCCCACGGGCGTAAAGCGTTGCTCATCGAGCGTGCGCAGGACCTTCGACTGGGTCTTCAGGCTCATGTCGCCGATCTCGTCCAGGAAAAGCGTGCCGCCGTGGGCGCGATGAAATTTCCCTTCTTTGTCGGTGGTGGCGGCGGGAAACGAGCCTTTGCGATGGCCGAAGAGCTCGCTCTCGATCAGATCTTCGGGAATCGCGGCGCAGTTCAGCTCGACAAACATCTCGTTCTTGCGCAGGCTTTGCGCATGGATGGCGTGGGCCACCAGTTCTTTGCCCGTGCCCGATTCGCCGTAGATCAGCACCCGGCCGTTGGTCGGCGCCATGAGCAGGATCTGCTGGCGCAACGCTTTCATGGGGACGCTTTCCCCTTCGATCACGCTGCGCGGAGTGAGCTGCTTCTTGAGCTCACGGTTTTCCTGCTTCATGTGCCTGGCATCGACGGCATGCTTGATCAGGGTGAGCGTCTTGTCGATGGAGAGCGGCTTTTCCAGAAAGTCGTAGGCGCCCAGCTTGGTGGCGCGCACCGCGGTTTCGATGGTGCCGTGGCCGGAGATCATGATGACCTCGGGGGCGTTCTCCAGGTCGCGAATCTTCTGCAGCGCTTCGAGGCCGTCCATGCCGGGCAGCCAGACGTCGAGCAGCACGACATCGAAGGAGCGCTTGCGCAATGTCTCCAGGCAGGCCTCGCCACTGTCGGCGGCAGAGGCCTTGTAGCCTTCATCTTCGAGCACGCCCTTGAGCGATTGCCGGATGCCGGATTCGTCGTCCACGATAAGGATGTTATGCATGCTGGCGGGCGGGCGCGGTAATGATTTCGGCGGCGAGCGGCAACTCCACCACGAACCGGGTGCCGACCGGTCGGTTCTCCTCGACCCGAATGGAACCGCGGTGGTCTTCGATGATGCGACTGACGATGGCCAGGCCCAGTCCGGTCCCTCGCTTCTTGGTGGAGAAGTAGGGCAGGAAGAGTCTTTCTTTCAGTTCCTGGGTAACGCCGTGGCCGGTGTCGGCGACGGTGATTTCAACCGCGTCGCGGCTGTCCACCAGTAAGGTGGAGATCTGAATCTCCCGTACCAGCGCGCCTTGCATGGCTTCGGCAGCGTTGTCCACCAGATTGGCCAGGGCGCGTTTGATCGCTTCCGCATCCGCCATCACCTTGGGAAGATCGGGAGCCAGGAAGGTCTGCACATGGATCCCATCCAGCCGCCCGTTGAACATGGCCAGAGTATTTTCCACGATGGAATTGACGTTCGCGGGCGCAGGCTGCGCCGTAGGGAAACGGGCCAGGGTGGAGAATTCGTCCACCAGGGTGCGCAAGGTTTCGACCGCTCCGCCGATAGTTTCTGAGCAGCCGCGCAGAACCTCGAGCGAAGCCGCATCGGGCTTAGAGCCGCGCTCCAGATGGCGGCGAATCCGTTCCGCAGAAAGCGCGATGGGAGTCAATGGGTTTTTGATTTCATGCGCGACCCGGCGTGCCACTTCCCGCCAGGCAGTCTGTTTCTGGGCCTTGAGCAGGTCGGACAGATCTTCGAAGACCAGAACATAGCCCAGCCCCTGGCCTCCATGTTGCAGCGTAGCCACGGTGACGGCCGCATTGAACCGGGAGCGATGCAGAGCCACTTCCAGTTGCGTGGTGGTTGTGCCCATGCGGTCGGCGCGCCGCAACAGATGGCTCCAGGTCTTCCAGAATCTCCTGGGGAAATACTTCCGCAGGGCAGCGCCGATCACGATCAGGTCCGCGGACTCCGCTCCCGAAGGATTGAACATGCGAATCAACGCCTGGTTGACGTGAGTGATGCGGCGGTTGGCATCGAGCGACAGCACTCCGGTGGGAATGCTCTCCAGAATAGTCTCGATGTGCTGGCGGCGCTGTTCGAGCGCGATATTGGCCGCGCCCAGGTCGTGGCTGGAGGCTTCGATCTGGCGGCGGCTGGTTTCGAGTTCCTCCGCCATGCGGTTAAAAGACCGCACCAGATCGCCGATTTCGTCGGCCGCGCTTACCTCAACGCGGTAGTCCAGACGTCCGCGAGAGATTTCCTGCGTGGCTTCGGCCAGCGCCACCACCGGGCGGGTCACAAGCTTGGCCAGGTACAGGGCCAGCCAGGTGGTGGAGAACAGCACCAGGACAGTGAGCAGGAGCAGCAGTTCCATGTAGGTGCGACGCAGCAACTTGCGCTGGCGGGCGAGTTCGAAATAACGCTGCTGGCTGGCATCGAGTTGCCTCACTGTGTCCGAGAACTTCTGCGGCAAAGGCATGGCCACTACAATCAGGCCGCGATCGCCCACGGCAGCGGCGCTCAGAATGTAGTCCGTATTCTCCCATTTGAGCGGGACAATGGCGTCGGAGGTCAGACGGTCCATCGGGATCTTTGCTTTCAGCAGCGGCCACGAGGCGGGAGCATCGATGCTGGCTTCGGCGTTGCCCGCTTCGAGCGCCAGGGCGAAGCCGCCCTGCAGGGTGGTTTCGTGCCGCCGGAATTCATTCATCACGCTGGAAAAGCTATGACCGGCAAAGGCCCGTTGCGTTTCCGGCGACGCTGCGATGGCCTCGGCCTCGGCGCGCGCGTTCTGGGCCGCGTACTTCTTCACCAGCGAGGCCACGGCTGCCGTGTCCTCCCGCACCTCTTCGACGGGACGCGAAAACCACCGTTCGAGAGAATTATTCATCAGCCCGTAGGCGAACCAGAACATCATGATGACCGGCAGGAAGGAAAGCAGCAGTCCTCCCACCACCAGGCGGGTGCGAAACTTTGAACCCAGAACGCCCAGCCGCCGTTCCGCAAAAAGTTTCAGGAGGTTGCGGGCCAGAACGAACGTCAAAGCCACGAACAGCAGAAAAATCAGGATGGTAAGCGCGGCAAAAAACAAAAGCGGAAAGCGCTGCTGGATGTCGGCGTTAAAAACATCCAGATCGAAAGACGACTGGGATAGAAGGATCCCGAAAGACACCGCGATCCCGATAGCCAGCAAGATGATGACTTTCTTGCGGCTAGTCGTTTCCTTGTTGCGGGTTGGAGTGGGAGCAGCCACGTAAGGAACCGGCCCGGTGGAGCGCGAATGCTCCACGGGCCTAAGTGCCTCATTATAAGCCTCCCGTGCGCGGTTAGACGGTAGCGGAGTGTGCTCCTCCGCCATGAAGCCTGGTGCCCCATTCATTCGCGCTTTTTGCGAATGAGTGGGGTTCGCTATGACCTGCACGCTTCAAGATCAACGATCAAGGTCGAACCGAATTTGGAGATGAACCCGACCATCGGCGTCCAAGTGCAGAACGGCTCGGTGCCAACGTCTGCGATTCCCACCCTTGCAAAAAACGCAAGAGTGGGGCAGCCTAGGAGCTCGTGGTGCCAGCGTACCAGCGGGAAAGGGTGGCCCGGCCCGCCACGGAACTACTTATGAAGTCACTTTTGGCATTTCTGGTTATGGCCGTAGTGGCGGCCACAAGTGCATCGGCGCAGATGAGCCAGCCGATGGTCGGTGAGAACCCGATCAAGGTTTCCGACCACGTCTGGGCGATCATGGGTTTTCCTAACATCGCCATCGTGGTGGGCAGCCGCGCCACGCTGGTTGTCGATACCGGTCTGGGCCCGAAGAATGGAGCCACGGCCGCGCGGGTAGCGGCGAAACTTGCGCCCAACAATCAGAAGCTCTTCCTCACCACCACGCACTTCCATCCTGAGCACGCCGGCGGTGAGCCCGGCTTTCCTCCCGGCACCATTCTGATCCGCGACGCGGTGCAGCAGCAGGAAATGGAGAAGCACGGCCAGGAGATGATCGACATGTTCAGCCAGCGCTCGCCGCTGAATAAAGAGCTGCTGGCGGGCGTTGTATTGCGATCGCCCGACGTGATTTTCGATCAGGAAGCGAAGATCGACCTGGGCGGGGTTACGGCCCGCCTGCTGTGGTTCGGCGGGGCCCACACCAAGGGCGATGAGCTGACCTTTGTCGAACCGGACCGCACCCTGATTTCAGGCGACGTGGTGCAGAACCAGACCATGCCGAACATCTTCGGCGACGGCGGCACACCCGCGAGCTGGCTGGCCGTGCTGGAGAAAGTAGCCGCCCTCAATCCCGCACATGTCTTGCCCGACCATAGCGCTCCCGGCGATGGTTCGCTGGTGGCGGCGGAAGTTAACCTGATCTCTGGAATCCGCACGCGAGCGCTGGCTCTCAAGCGCCAGGGTGTGTCCGCCGATGAGGCCGGGAAACAAATCAGCGCAGAACTTAAGACGCAGCATCCCGACTGGCCCAATACCAACGCCGCCGGATTCGTCAAAAGCGTTTATGCGGAATAGCCGGGCGCCCCACTCATTCACGCTTTTTGCCAATGAGTGGGTTTCGCCACAATCGGAGTGTTTGCAGGATCCCAGACCCTGCTGAGTACTGCCAAGCGTCTCTCGGAAGATCCGCCGCTTGGGATGTTCTCGAACCTTCGGCCTGATGTCTGCACACCAGTCTCCCGCTTCAAGTGCCGGCGTCGCGAGCTCTCCGCCCAACGGAGAAGTGGCGTTCGGTGTTCAATGGTGACCACCTGTGCTCAGGTTTGCTGCCAACGCCCGAACGTCGGTGGTCAGAACCAGGGCGGGATCGAAGGAGGCCCCAGACACCCCGCAGCTGGAAGCGATCAGCCTCTTGGATTTAAGGGCAGCGATTTCGATGATCATGGCGGAATAGGTGCCGAGGGCGAGCTGGATGCGCCCAGCGTCGGCAAGGCTCTGAGCAAGATTGAGTTCGGCGGTAAGTGCGGGCGCGATGACACGATTGTTGAAGCAACCCGCAGCCCGAATGCTGGAGACTACGTTCGTGGCGCCGGCGGTGGTCGCTTGAACGGTTATGCTCACCGGAACCGAATGGCTGATCCCACCTCCGGCAGCGCTTACCGTCAATGTCGAGGTCTGCGGGGTTACCCAAGCGAGCCAGATTGATCTTGAGCGCCGAAGAGACCGACCCGTTATAGGGCGGAGTAACGGGATTTGGGCTGAACGATGCGCTGACGCCGCTGGGCAACGCAGACACGGCCAGCGTGACCGGCGAGTTAAAGTACTCCAACGAATTCATCGTGACCGTCGCGGAAAGAGTTCCGTTGATATCAACTGAGATGGTTCGAGCCGTGGACAAAGCGAAGTTCGGCGGGCCAGCTTCGTACGCACCGATATCGAACCCGGAGGCCTGGGGACGCGCGACGCCCCGTTGGTCAGTCGATAGCGACGTCCCGGAATCGGCGGCGTCCGCCGCCGGACTGCCGTTGAGAATCGCCATGGTCGGCGTGTTGCCGGGGCTATTCAACTGGAGGGGCTGCAATAGCGGATCGCTCGCAGTCGTGACCCCCGGGCAAGGATTGAGTGTTCCTATGGAAGTGATCAATCCCGAGCCGTTTTTTGTGATCAGGTTGCCGGCGCCCGCGACGACTATGCTGCTGCCGGTGAGGAAGCATTCGTCGGCGCCGTTATTGGCGAGGATGCTGTTACGGAGAATGAAATTGATGGGCGCGTCACCGTCGCCGCCTCGTCGGAGTAGACCACAATGGCCGCGCCGGAGCCGGTGCTCTGGTTGGAGCTGAAGGTCGAGTTGGTAATCTCGAGAGTATTGTCCAGCGAAAAGATGGCGCCACCGGCGTCGGCGCCGTTGGCTGCGTCCCCGCCGCCCCGCTCTCCTCTGGTCACATAGTTATTCGCAAAGGTGCTGTTTCGGACGTTTACGGTACCGTTGAAGTTGAAAATAGCCCCGCCTAGCGCTCCGCCTCCGCCACCCAGGTATTGGGCTGCATGTCCTCCAAAAGCTCCACCATTGCCGGGAGTTCCGCCAGCACCACAACCGATCGAGGTGGCAGCGCCGCCACCGCCGCCGAACCCTCCGTTTCCACCAGACACAGTAAGGTTTCCACAGTCACCGGCGCCGCCACCGCCACCGAAGCCCCCGTTGCCACCGTCACCCGCGCCACCCCCGCCACCCCCGCCGAGGTTACCGGTACCTCCATTTCCCCGGCAGGTTGAAAATACACCGCAGTCCTGCTTACCGCCGCCGCCACCGCCGCCGCCACCCTGGCAGGGCGCGCCTTGGGCGTCAGTCCCAGCATCGCCTCCATCCCCGCCACAGAAAAATCCGCCGTTTCCACCGGTCGAGCCTGGGCCATTCGCGCCATCAAAAACAGTGCCACCTCCGCCTCCACCCCCGCCATCGACCGACGCCTGAGCAAAGTTCCCTCCGCTGCCACCGCTGCCACGCGCCCCACCACCCCCGCCTCCGCCGTATGTGGAGGCGTCGCCTCCGTTTCCTGAAAATCCGCCACCCCCGCCTCCCGCGGGACCGTTGGTGATGCATTCGTCGAAGCCGGCCGAGCAGTGGTTGCCGTTTCCGCCTATAGCGCCGTTGCCGTCGAATGTGCTGCTTTCAACCGTGAGTTGTCCCTGGACGAATATGGCACCACCAGCGCCCAACCCGCCGCCGCCCCCAATGAGCCCGCCGTCCCCACCCTTGATACGGAAGCCCTTGACGTAAACGTTCCTCAGGGTCAGATTCCCGGTGCCTGAGCCAAAATCAGCGTCCGTGACCGTTGCGACCGTGAACAGCCGCGAGTAACCGGGGCCCGTCCACTGCAGGGTTGCACCGTTCCCCTCGATCGTGATGGTCGAGAAGATGACCGGTGTGGCGGTTGGCCCAAACTTGTTATGGGCGTCGCCATCCCAGAAGACATCGAACGTAAAAACTGCCCCGGCGGGCAACACGATGGTATCTCCATTGCCCGTGCCGGCTATGCACCCAGTGGTGTAGTAGCTGTCCGGGGACGTCGCACCGATTGCCGTGTTCGATTTGAACTCCGTCGCATAGATGGCCTCCTGCAACGAGCATTGGCCATTGGTCACACCTGGTTGCGTCGTGTTCACCGTGATCGTTGCCTGAGCTGCGGCCCGGTGGGCGGCGCCGAATGCGAGCAGCAGGAATGCGGCGAGTACTGTCCTTTGGCCACAACGGAGTCGAGGCCCGGCCGTAGAGCGGGTTCGGCGGAGAAGAATCGAGACCTTTCCACAAGAGGCAGCGAACAGGGAGATGACAGTCATGGCAAGTTTCCTCATTTCCTGGCTGGTTGTTCGCTTACCGGGGGCTGCAAGCTACAACTCTAAGAAGACTTGCGCACTGTGTAGAATTTGGGCCGCCAGCAATCAATAGCGGCCGCCTGTCGAACGTCTTATATTTTCATGTACTTTTAACCTGCAGAAAACACAAAGGATACAGCTAAAAGACGCGCCGGGTGTAGAATTGCGGCCACTTGTGTGGGGGCAGCTCGTGGCTTCGGAGTCGGTCAGGACCCAGGGATCAATCAGGTTTGGTGAGGATCTTGACCTAGACCTGCGCGCCTACGAACTGCGCCGCTCTGGCCGTGCGCTCAAGCTGGAGCGTATTCCCATGGAACTGTTGCTCCTCCTCGTGGAGCAGGCAGGGCAACTGGTCACGCGCGAGCAGATCGTCGAGCGAATCTGGGGCAAGAGCCTATTCCTCGATACCGACAATAGCATCAATGGCGCCATCCGCAAGATCCGGCAAGTCCTGAAGGACGATCCCGAGCATCCACGTTTTGTACAGACGGTTACCGGAAGAGGGTATCGCTTCATCGCCCCCTTGGTGGACGCGGAGACGGACGAGGCTCCCATTGTCCCGCCACCGCTGCCTGCGGCCAGCGAGTCCCCGAAAGGCAGCCGCATCGCCGATGGATGTTTCTTCTCGGAGTTGCGATTTTTCTGATTGCCATGGTGGGCGTTTTCCTTCGCTGGTCCCACTCGCGTCCTCGGTCGCAATCGTCTGGCGTTCGGCCGATGCTGGCGGTTCTTCCTTTTGAAAACCTTACTGGTGATGCCAGCCAGGACTACTTCAGCGACGGCCTGACGGAGGAAATGATCTCCCAACTGGGAAGCCTCGACCCCGAGCACCTCGGAGTAATTGCCCGCACCTCCGTGATGCACTACAAGAACGGCCAGCCGTCACTGGACCAAATCGGCCGTGAACTGGGAGTGCAGTACGTGCTCGAGGGCAGCGTTCGGCGCGATTCGGACAAAGTACGAATCGCGGCGCAACTGATCCAGATGAAAGACCAGACGCACGTCTGGGCGCGGCAGTACGATCGGGAACTGAAAGGTTTGCTGGTTGTTCAGGGGGAGATTGCGCAGCAAATCGCTGAGGAAATTCAGTCCGCACTGGGTGACAAGCGTAAGGGTAAGGACAAAGATGATAAGCAAACCGCCGCGACCCGTCAGTCGGCGCTCTCTCCCGAAGCCTTAGACGCTTACGATCTCTATCTTAAGGGCCAGTATTTCTGGAACAAGCGGACGCCTGAAAGCCTTCAGAGGGGTATCGAGTACTTTCAGCAGGCCATCGACAAGGATCCAACTTATGCTCGCGCCTACGCCGGACTGGCGGACTGCTATGCGCTGATCACGGGTTACGACCCTTCGGTCCCTGCCAACGAGGCAATGCCGAAAGCGCGCACGGCGGCAGCGAGGGCGGTTGAGCTTGATGAAGGACTCGCGGAAGCCCACACGGCACTGGCGCTCGTTGCTCAAGACTTTGACTGGGACTGGCCAACGGCCGAAAGAGAATACCAGCGCGCAATCGAGCTGAATCCCAATTATGCAACTGCCCACCATTGGTACGGAGAGTACCTGGGACTAATGGGCCGTTTCGACGAGGCATTCCGAGAGTTTGAGCGGGCTCGTCAACTGGATCCGCTTTCGCTGATTATCGCCACCGATAACGCCGTTACGCTGCTCTATTCCCGGCAGTACGATCGCGCCATCTCCCAGTTCCGGGCGGTGCAGGAAATGGATCCTGATTTTCCACACGCCCACATGGTGATTGTGGCCTATGTGCAAAAGGGACTCTACGCGGACGCTCTGGCCCACATCGAAAGATGGCAGCGGATTGACGATTCACCGTGGTCCTGGTCGATGCTGGCCTATGTCTATGGCAGGTCCGGACGACGGTTGCAGGCTCAAGCTGCGCTGGCGAGGTTGCAACAGTGGAATCGGCGGAAGCATATCAGCGCTGCAAGCATTTCTCCTGCGTATGTGGGCATGGGCAACAAAGAGCAGGCTTTCGCGTGGCTGAGCCAGGCCATCGCCGAGCATTCTGTCGATCTCAGCCTGAAAGTAAATCCCCTCTATGATCCCCTGCGCGGCGATCCCCGATTTCAGGAGCTGATGCAACGGGTGGGACTCGCCCAATAGATTGCGTTGCGACCTGAAATCAGCGATCCTTAGTAATTGTCGGCTTTCTAAGAGGTCTCGAACCGCTATGCGAGAGACTTTGTCCACGGCATCAGGGCCAGCGGATCGACTCCGTGAGGCCGAAGTACCGTCCTCTTCGCAAAGATCGTCCATTCAGGTTCCTGAACCTCACGCTTCACAGATCATCGCTTTGCGATGATCTGTTCCGGTCGGGATGACAGAATTGAGAAGTTCGAAACATCTCCACTCAAGGCAAAATCGGGCTTGAGTGCGCCATCTGTCCTCTACCCGTTACCGAAGTCATTCAACCCTTGCCGCCCGGTTTCGTCGCGCTTTTCCCTTGCATCGTGGCCCTTCCCCTGTAATCGCGCGGCTTCTGCGGGCATCGAATCTCTGGCTTGCGGAATTTACCCGGAAGTCCTACGCACTAAAGTTACTGGTGCCGTAACCCGGTTACGTTGACAATTTGTGTCAACGCGATAGGCTGCAACTTCTCCCCTCGAAAAGCAGCCGAAGCCGCGCCGCATTCGGACACCGAAATTATCTGACGCACAGATAGGAGATCGAAGTATGTCTCAACGGCTGGGTGATCTTCTGGTCAAAGAGAAGGTCATCACCAGGGAGCAGTTGGAGCAGGCGACCAAGGTCCAGAAAGAGACCAACGTTCGCCTGGGCTCGGCTTTGGTGAAGCTGGGTTTCCTCACCGATGAGGACGTCACCAACTTTCTCTCCCGCCAGTACGGCGTGCCGGCCATCAATCTCTCCTACTTTGAAATTGATCCCTCAGTCGTAAAGCTGATTCCGTTCGAGACGGCGAAGCGCTACCAGATTCTGCCCCTGAGCCGGGTGGGCGCGTCGTTGACCATCGCCATGGTGGACCCGACCAACGTTTTCGCCATGGACGATATCAAGTTCATGACCGGCTTCAACATCGAGCCGGTGGTCGCGTCCGAGAGTTCGATCCTCGAGGGCATCGAGAAGGCTTACGGCACCACGCAGCAGGAAGATCTCGAACAGGTCATGCAATCGATGACCGAGATCGGCGAAGCTGACGTCGAGTTGCAGGCGGAAGAAACCGAGATGGAAGCGGCCGACCTGGAGCGGGCGGCTGACGAAGCTCCCATCGTGAAGCTGGTCAACCTGGTGTTGACCGATGCGGTGAAGCGGGGGGCCAGCGATATCCACATGGAGCCTTACGAAAAGGAATTCCGTGTGCGCTTCCGTATTGACGGCGTGCTGCAGAGCATCATGTCGCCGCCGCTGAAGTTGAAGGACGCCATCACCTCGCGCGTGAAGATCATGGCCAAGCTCGATATCAGCGAAAAGCGTTTGCCGCAGGATGGCCGCATCATGCTGAAGATGAGCCTGGGCGGACGCAAGAAGCAGCTTGATTTCCGCGTCAGCACGCTGCCTACGTTGTGGGGCGAGAAGATCGTGATGCGGTTGCTGGACAAAGAGAACCTGCGCCTCGACATGACCAAGCTCGGATTCGAGCAGGAATCGCTGACCAAGTTCGAGAAGGCCATTCTCAAGCCTTACGGCATGGTGCTGGTCACCGGGCCGACGGGATCGGGCAAGACCAACACTTTGTATTCATCCATCGCGCGCCTGAACACGCCTGACACCAACATCATGACTGCCGAGGATCCGGTCGAGTTTCAGCTGGCGGGAGTCAACCAGGTACAGATGAAGGAACAGATCGGGTTGAACTTCGCGGCGGCGCTGCGCGCTTTCCTGCGGCAGGACCCGAACATCATCCTGGTGGGCGAAATCCGCGACTTTGAAACTGCGGAAATTGCCATCAAGGCCGCCCTCACCGGCCACCTGGTGCTGTCCACGCTGCACACCAACGGCGCTCCGGAGACGATTACGCGCCTGATGAACATGGGTATTGAACCTTTTCTGGTGGCGACTTCTGTCCACCTGATTTGCGCGCAGAGACTGGTGCGCCGCATCTGCGTTGACTGCGCTGAAGTCATTGACATGCCGGTGCAGGCGCTGATCGAAGAGGGCTACACGCCGGAAGAAGCCAAGACGGTGAAGATCAAAAAAGGCAAGGGTTGCGGCACCTGCAACAACACCGGATACAAGGGCCGGACTGGTTTGTACGAAGTGATGGAAGTGGATGACGAGATCAAGGAACTGGTGCTGGTGGGCGCTTCGGCGCTGGAGTTGAAGAAAAAGGCGATTGAGCGCGGCATGATCACGCTGCGCCGCAGCGGGCTGATCAAGGTCGCCGCGGGCCAGACCACGCTGGAAGAAGTGGCACGCGAGACCATTCACTAGAGTTGGGCAAGATACGAGTTCAGGAAGGAAAGGGGAAATTATGTCGCTTTCGCTGAGTGATCTGTTGAAAAGGCTGCTGGAGATGGGGGGAAGCGACCTCCACATCACCACCAATTCACCGCCGCAGATTCGGGTGCACGGACACCTGGTGCCGCTCGATCTGCCGCAGATGACGCCGGCGGAGACCAAGCAGCTGGCCTACAGTGTGATGACCGATTCGCAGAAGCACCGCTTCGAAGAAAACCTCGAGCTGGACTTCTCCTTCGGCCTGAAGGGTCTGGCCCGTTTCCGCGCCAATACTTTCAACCAGCGCGGGGCCACATCGGCGGTCTTCCGTCTGATTCCGTTCGAGATCAAGTCGTTCAACCAGCTGGGTCTTCCCGCCATTGTCACCAAGCTCTGCGACAAGCCGCGCGGGCTGGTGCTGGTGACGGGCCCGACCGGCTCGGGCAAGTCGACCACGCTGGCGGCCATGATCGACAAGATCAACAGCGAGCGGCATGACCACATCCTCACCATCGAGGACCCCATCGAATTCGTGCACATGAACAAGAACTGCGTGGTCAACCAGCGCGAGTTGCATGCTGACACCAAGAGTTTTGCCGACGCCTTGCGCGCCGCCCTCCGTGAAGACCCGGACGTGGTGCTGATCGGCGAAATGCGCGATCTCGAAACCATCGAGTCGGCGCTGCGCATCGCTGAAACCGGCCACCTTACGTTCGGCACGCTGCACACCAATTCGGCGTCATCGACCATCAACCGAATCATCGATGTGTTTCCGGCCCACCAGCAGCCCCAGATCCGGGCGCAGCTGTCGCTGGTGCTGGAAGGCATCATGTGCCAAAGCCTGCTGCCTACCGCAGACGGCAAGGGCCGGGCCATGTGCATGGAGATCATGGTGCCGAATGCCGCCATTCGCAACCTGATCCGCGAAGACAAGATCCACCAGATCTACTCTTCCATGCAGTCCGGTCAGGACAAGTTCGGAATGCAGACGTTTAACCAGGCGCTGGCGACGGCGTATTTCCAGAAAAAGATCACGCTGGAAGTGGCCATGGCGCGTTCCAGTAACACCGACGAGTTGCAGGAGATGATCAACCGGGGCGCAGGTCTGAATCGTAACCAGCCCCTGGCGAAGGGCGCCGCACCCAGCAAGCATTAAGCGGTACCGGCAGGGATAGGGAGTGGCCGGTGCCTGCCGCCACGGCGGTAGAAGCGGGCGCGGAGAGAAAGCGGTTCTGGACGCCGGAACAACGGCGCGGGAAGAGCGAATTGCAGCGAGGAGAGGTTCACCATGCCAGTGTTCACATTTTCGGGAAAGAATGAGTCCGGTCAGAAGGTCAGCGGCGAGCGGACTGCGGCCAACAAACAGGCGCTGACCAGCCAGTTGCGGCGCGAGCGCATCACGCCGGGACCCATCCGGGAAAAAGGCAAAGAATTTGTCATGCCGAGTCTCGGCATGAACAAGGTCAAGACCAAGGACATCGCCATTTTCTTCCGGCAGTTCTCGGTCATGATCGACGCCGGCCTGCCGCTGGTGCAGTGTCTGGAAATTCTGGCGGCCAACCAGGAGAACCCGGCCTTCCAGAAGACCCTGACCGGCGTGCGCACCACGGTGGAAGGCGGCGCTACCCTGGCCAACGCCATGAAGGGGCATCCCAAGATCTTCGACGATCTGACCACCAACATGATTGAAGCCGGCGAAACCGGCGGTATTCTCGACATCATCCTGCAGCGCCTGGCCATTTACATCGAGAAAGCGGTCAAGTTGCGGGCGGCGGTCAAGTCGGCTCTGATCTACCCGGTGTCGGTGGTCAGCCTGGCGTTCCTGATCGTGGGCGCGCTGCTGAAGTGGGTGGTCCCGATTTTCGCCAACCTGTTTATCGGCCTGGGCGTTGCCCTGCCGCTGCCCACCCGGATCGTGATGGGTCTGAGCGCCTTTGTCGGCCAGTTCTGGTGGTTCTTTATCGTCGGGGTGGTCGCCCTGGTGGTCGGCCTGAAACAGATTCGCAAGAATCCCAAGGGCCGCTACTACTTCGACTATGCCCTGCTTAAGCTGCCCATTCTGGGCACGCTGCTGCGCAAGATCGCAGTGGCCCGCTTTACCCGGACCCTGGGTACCTTGATTACCTCGGGCGTGCCCATTCTGGAAGGTCTGAGCATTACCGCCAGGACTTCCGGCAATGCCGTGCTGGAAGAGGCGTTGATGAAGGTGCGCAAGGCCATCGAAGAAGGCCGCACCATCGTAGATCCCCTGCGGGAATCGGGCGTGTTTCCCAACATGGTGACCCAGATGATCGGGGTGGGCGAAGCCACCGGCGCCATGGATGCCATGCTGCAAAAAATCGCCGACTTCTACGAAGACGAAGTCGATTCCGCCACCAAGGACATGTTGGCCATGCTGGAACCGGTCATCATCGGCCTGTTGGGCATCATGATCGGCGGCATTGTCATTTCTCTCTACATGCCGTTGTTCTCGATGATCGCCAAACTGGCGGGCTAAGTACAAGTGCAGTCATCAGTCGTCAGTCGTCAGTCTTCAGCACTTTCTGACGACTGATGACTGACGACTGACGACTGGTGTTCAGGGATTCGGATCTCGCATGCAATCCATTTTCGATGAGCGGCTTTGGCTGGCCTGGCTGGTCAAGGTTCGCATCATTGTTCTGACCCTTCTGCTGGGAATCGAGCTGGCCATTGCCCGGCTCACGCCGAATTCCTTTCCCCTGCGCCTGTTCATCGATGTCATTTTGCTGTGGTACGCGGTTTCAGTCTTCTATGTGCTCCTGCTTTCCTTTTGGGAAGAACGCCGCATCCAGTCTCTGCTGCAAGTCCTCACCGACCTGATCATGGTCACGCTGGTGGTTTATGCCACCGGCGGCGTGGACAGTTCCCTGAACTTCTTCTATCCCCTGGTCATTACCGTGGCCTGTATCCTGTTGCCGCGGATCTGGGCCTACCTGACCGGGGCGCTGGCGTTCATCCTTTATGTGGCAGTCCTGGAACTGACGTATTTCGAAGTCATTCCTTCGTATTCCAGCCACCCATCCCGGACTGGGAGCTCTCCAGGCCATCATTTTCGTCAATCTGTTCGGCTACCTGGCAGTGGCGTATCTGGCGGGACTGCTGGCGGCGAAGCTGCACCAGGTCGATGTAAAGCTGAAGTACACCAGTGGAGCGCTGGAAGACCTGCAGGCGCTGCACGAAAATATTATTCAGTCCATCAGCGGGGGCCTGATCACAACTGGGCTCGATGGCTACATCACTCTGGCGAACCCCGCCGCACAAAAATTGTTCGAGCGCTCGGAAGGCGATTTTCTTGGTCAGGCGGTCGGCCAGCTCTTTCTTGACCCCTTGCCCACGGTCGATTCTGAACGCGCTCACGGAGAAGTGCGCTTTGTGGCTGCCAACGGCTTCTGCAAGACCCTGCGGGTCATGGCGACGGCTCTCACCGTGCCCGGACGGAAATCGATTGGCTACGTTTACACTTTCGATGACTTGACCGAGATCCGGCGCCTGGAGCGGGACCTGCGCATTCAGGACCGGCTGGCGGCGGTGGGACGACTGGCCGCTGCCATCGCGCACGAGATCCGCAATCCTCTGACTTCCATTGCCGGCTCCGTGAGCATGCTCTCCGGGATCGTTGATCTCAGCGAGGAACACCGCCAGCTCTTGCAGATTGTGACCCGGGAATCGGAACGGCTGAACGGCATCATTACCGATTTTCTGGTTTACTCCCGCGGCAAGCAGTATCAATTCGCATCGGTCGATCTGCTGCCCCTGCTCGAGGACACCCTGACTCTGCTGGAGCACCGCCTGGTGACCGAAAGCACGGGGATTCGCATCGAGCGGCAATATAACTTCAAACAGGCTGTCACCATTGCCGATGGCGACAAAATCAAGCAGGTGTTCTGGAATTTTTGCGAGAACGCGGTTCGGGCCATGAGTTCAGGGGGAGTGCTCAGAGTCTCTTTGGAGCAGGTTGGCGAAGACTGGCAAATCAATTTTGCCGATACCGGTCCCGGCATGAGCCGCCAGCTGGTGGAGAAAATCTTCGAGCCCTTCCAGTCGCATTTTGAAGGCGGCACCGGGCTGGGCCTGGCCATCGTGTATCAGATCGTTCAGGCGCACGAAGGCAAGGTGTGGGCGCGTTCCAAAGTCGGAGAGGGCAGCGTCTTCGTTCTACGCTTGCGCCGGGTGGCGACGGCGGAGGAGATGTCTACAAAACTGCCGGTCGCGAAACCACAACTCCTGCCCCGGGCTGGGGAAGCAGTAGCGGCCGCGGCGGGCACTGGAGGCCGGGCGCATGGGTAACATTCTGGTTTGCGACGACGAGCGCTCCATCTGCGAAATGCTGGATATTGCCTTGCGGCGCGAGGGCCACAAGGTCGAAACCGTGAAGTCCGGAGACGACGCCAAGAAGAAGCTCGACAGCGCGCTCTATGACGTCGTGGTCACCGACATCAAAATGCCGCATACCGATGGCATCGAAGTGCTGCGCTACGCGCATCAGGTCTCGCCCGATTCCGCGGTCATTCTGATTACCGCGGTGGACGACTATGAGGATGCGGTGGAGGCGGTAAAAGCCGGCGGGGCTGCCGATTACATCCGCAAATCCCCTGGCCTGGTGAACGAAATCAAGCTTGCCATCAACCGCGCTCTGGAGAAGATGGCCCTGAGCCGGCAGAACTTTGCCTTCAAACGCGATGCCGCTACGCGCAACTCGCTCGACAACATCGTGGGCGCCAGCGCGGCCATGGAAAAGCTGAAACAGACCATTCGGACGGTGGCCTCAACCCAAAGTACGATTCTGATCTACGGCGAGAGCGGCACCGGCAAAGAGCTGGTGGCCCGGGCGGTGCACGTTTGTTCGCCACGAGCCGGCGAGCCCTTCGTTTCCATCAACTGCGGGGCCTTTCCCGAAACCTTGCTGGAAAGCGAGTTGTTCGGCTACGTGAAAGGCGCCTTTACCGGCGCCAACCAGAACAAACGTGGCTTATTTGAAGTCGCTGACCAGGGAACCATCTTTCTTGACGAGATCAGCGAAATGACGCTGACCATGCAGGTCAAATTGCTGCGCGTGCTGCAGGAGCGCAGTGTGCGCCCGGTGGGCGGCACTACCGAGATACCCATCGACGTGCGCGTGATCGCGGCCACCAACCGCGATCTGGACCGGCAAGTGGCTGAAAATACTTTTCGCGAAGATTTGTACTACCGCTTGAGCGTGATTCCAGTCTCCGTGCCGCCGCTGCGCGAACGTCGCGAGGACATCCCGGTGCTGGTCAATCACTTCCTGAAGAAGTATGCTCCGGCAGCCGGCAAGAGTATTTTGCGGGTGAATGCGCATTCGCTGGGAGCCCTCTCCGGATATGACTGGCCGGGCAACGTGCGCCAGCTGGAAAACACCATCGAACGGGCGGTGGCCCTGGAAACGGGAGAAGAACTTACCGTCGAACTTCCCGCCGAGCGCTCAAAAGCAAGGGCGGCGGCCGCCGGAGTAGGTGGGTCAGTTTCCATCGCATCGGGCTCCGTCCTGCCAGAGGGCATGGACATGGAAAAGTACGTCGCCGATATCGAACGCTCGCTGCTGGTGGCGGCCCTGGCGCAATCGAACGGAGTGCAGACCCGGGCGGCGGAAGTGCTGAAGATTTCTTATCGTTCGTTCCGGCACCTGGCGAAGAAGTACGAACTCTAGTCCCCAGTTGTCGGTTGTCAGTCTTCAGCTTCTGACGACCTATGACTAACGACTGCCTTTCAGCTGCTGCTTCCATCCCAGGATTCTGGCTTTGTTGGCCTCAGCCTCGGCCTCCGGAATCATGCCCTTTTTCTGGTATAGAACGGATAGGCTGGTATAGGCCAGCACGTCATCGGGATCGAGTTCGGCGATTCGCTTGGCTACCGCGATGGCCTCATCGAGGCGGTTGAGATCCTGAAGGGTGCGGGCCATGCCGTGCATGGCTTCGGTAAAAACCGGATCGGCGGCCAGGGAATGCTGGTACTCGGCCAGGGCGCGCTCCTGTTCACCTTCGGCAACCAGATCGAGGGCGGCGTAGTAGTGGTCTTCGGCCTTCTGGCGGGCGTCGTCGGCCATGCAGCAGAAATTTTAGCAGAGTAGTCGTCAGTCGTCGGTCGTCAGTCTTCAGCAAAGAGCTCGATGACGACTGAAGACCGACGACTGACTGACCCACGCTATACTCGGGAGCAGCGATGCGCTACATGCTTCGATTTCTCTGGAACGCGACCCGCGGACATCGCCTCACCCCGTGGCGGAGCCCCTATCTGCTGTGGCGGGTCGAGACTTATTGTGGAGTCAAGATGCAGCAGATCGGCTTCCTCGAATTCTGGGAATTTATGTGGCGGGAGCGCAGCAACCTCTGGCGGTTTCTGAAATGGACGGGGGAAATCGAGCGCTACGTGCATCCCAAGCCGAAGCAGGGGTAGCGCAGGTGTGGCGCGGGCGCCCTCGCCCGCGAGGTTCGAGCTGAAGAATCAAGAGCCGCGATGGGGCGCCCGCGCGAGATTCGAGCTGAAAGTCAAAAGCCGCGGGCGGGGCGCCCGCGCCACACGTGCGGCTAGTTTCCGTTGCTGGCGGCGGCTGCGCCTTCGAGCGAGATCATCACTTCGCTGCCCTTGCCGCTCCCGACGATTTTTGCCGCGGAACCACGGTTGGACGCGATCTCCAGGTAGCCCATGCTGCCCAGGATGCCGAAGACCTGGCCCGGTGAACCCTCAGAATAATTGGGGAGAATTTCTGTAATCTCGTGCTTGCCCACCAGCATCTTGAAGGGGGCGGGTTCGGAAGCAAAAAGCATGGGAACGTCTTGCGGCGTGATATTGGTTACAAGATTGCCAAAGCGGTCCACTTTCAGGATCACACCGCGCAACGTGTTGCCGTTTACCGATTTCGGCTTGGGCGGATTGAAGCGGACAAAATCGGTGATCTCTTCGCCGAATTTTTCCGAATCGACTCCCTTGGCCAGCCAGGCTGCGATGGGCGCAAAAATATCGCGGCCGTGGAAGGTCTTGCTCACCGGCTGCAGGGAATAGTGCTCGGCGGTGACGTGGCGGATGTGCAGCCGCTCTTCCCGGGCATAGACCATGGAGAGCACGCCATTGTCGGGGGCAACAAAGTGGTGCCGTTCGCTGCTCACCAGAATCGGGCGCCGCGCCGTTCCCACTCCCGGATCAACCACCACCAGGTGCACCGTGCCCGAGGGAAAATAGGAATACGCTTGCGCAATCATGAGCGCCCCATCCAGCACGTCGAAGGCCTGCACGGAATGGCTGATGTCCACGATCTCAGTCTCCGGTGCAATGGAGAGAATGACGCCTTTGATCGTGCCCACGAAGTGATCGTTAAGCCCAAAATCGGTAGTCAGCGTGATGATCGGACGATGCGCCAATTTCCCCTCGCTTGCAGACAGAATTTTCCCCTGAAACGCCGAAAGTAACCTGTCAGAGGAGCAGAGTCAAGGAACTGAGGTAACGGTGTTGAACCACATTGAAAGTGTCCCCTTGAGACCACATTAGAAGTGTCCCCTTTAGAGTTCCTCCGACGAGGAGGAACCGCGATTGGGGAGAACGGGATTGAGCAAGAAAGAGTTGAGCCGAGTGGAAGTGATGGGGCGGGTGAAGGCGCACAGTCTGCGATTGTGCGAGGCGGCGGAGATGCTGGGGTTGAGTTATCGGCAGAGCAAGCGGATCTGGGCGCGGTACCGGGTGGGCGGAGCGAAGGCGCTGCAGCATGGCAACTGTGGGCGGGTATCGAACCGGGCTTACACGGCGGAGTTTCGAGCTGCAGTACTGAAACAGGTCCAGGCCCGGTATGAGGATTTTGGCCCGACGTTGGCTTGTGAGCATCTGGCCAGCGATGACGGACTTGCCGTGCATGCTGAGACCCTGCGGCGCTGGCTGAAAGAGGCCGGCCTGTGGCAAAGGCAGCGGCGGCGGAAACCGTATCGCCAGCGGCGGGAAGCCAAGGCGCATTTTGGCGAACTGGTGCAGATGGACGGAAGCTTTCACCAATGGCTGGAGGAACGCGGACCGCGCGGCTGCCTGATGCACATGGTCGACGATGCCACGACGAAAGCGCTGGGCTGGTTCACGGCGGAGGAGTCGATCTGGGCGGCGGTGGCAGTGTTGCGGCGCTGGATCGAGCGCTACGGGGTGCCACAAGCGCTGTACACGGACTGGAAGAACGTCTATGTGCGCCCACCGAATGCCCAAGAGCGCATGCGCGGAGAGCCGGCAGTGACGCAGTTTGGGCGCATGTGCGCGAAGCTGGGCATCGAGATCATCGCCGCCAGTTCGCCGCAAGCCAAAGGGCGAGTGGAGCGGGCGCACGGCACGCATCAGGATCGGCTGGTGAAGAAACTGCGCCTGGCTGGAATCGCCAACTACGACCAAGCCAATGCCTATCTGGACCAGCACTACCTCGCCGAACACAACCGGCGATACGCGCACGCCGCGGCGGCGGCAGCCGATTATCACCGGCGACGCCCGACGGCGCGGCAACTGGACGAAGTCTTCTGGCTGGAGGAAGAACGCGTGGTCAGCGAGGACTGGATGGTGCGCTACCAGAACCGACTGCTGCAACTGGAACGGCCGAGCCGACCCAGGGTACCGGCGA
Organism: Terriglobia bacterium; assembly: GCA_963758435.1. Classification (GTDB taxonomy): domain Bacteria; phylum Acidobacteriota; class Terriglobia; order Terriglobales; family Acidobacteriaceae; genus JAIQFF01. The sequence continues at coordinate 67,673 of CAVWVN010000011.1, forward strand.
AGAGTCGGGTGCTGGTGCGGGAAAACCGAGCCGGGGAAGTGGCGATTCACTATCGCGATCACTGTCTGGTGTTCCGCGAATGGAAGGCGGCTTCTAAACCGCTGAGCGAGGGAAGGGGCGTTGCCCCTTCCCCCGCGCCCCCATCCCCGAAACCCAAATCCTGCATTCCGGCGCCTGATCATCCGTGGAGAAGAAATCGATATCAGCAAATGAAAACGCCGATCTTTTCTGCGGCTTGGTGAACCTACAACTAGGGGACATTTCTATTGTGGCCAAGACGGGGACATTTCTATTGTGGTATGACAGGAACTGAGGTAACGGGAAGGCGGGCGTCGGACCTCGGACCTCAGGCATCGAAATCATCGGTTGAGCAGGTCAGTTGAACCCTTGGGATTAGCTGAGGTCTGACGCCCGACGTCTGACGTCCGCTACTGGATTTGAATGTCGCCCGATCCGGTTTCCACTTCCACCGGTACGCCACCGCGGCCAACTCGGCCGCGTACCTCTTTGCGCCCGATGGCGCCCTGCACCGTGAGCGGGTGATCGACCGAAATGGATCCGGAACTGGTATGCGCGTCCAGATCGAAGGCTGCGTCGGAGGGCAGCTTCAGTTGTACTCCGCCGGAACCGGTGTGCACGTTCCAGGCCCCGGTGGGACTGCCCTCGGCTTGAATGTCTCCGCTGCCAGCCTTGGCCTCCAGGGATCCCCGAACACCGTGCAGTTCCATGCCTCCGGAACCAGTGTCCACCCGTACCGAACCCGGCGCGGTCTGTTGCAGAGTGATGTGCCCGCTGCCGGTGTCGGCCTCAAAAGCGCCGGCGATATCACTGGCATCAATCGATCCGCTGCCGGTTTTGGCATGCACGTTGCCTTTTACCCGGTCGATATCGATATCGCCCGAGCCGGTTTCTGCCTGCACCCGGTCGCCGATGGCAGAAATCTTCAGCCCCCCAGAGCCGGCGCTGACCTCGAGCGGACCGCGAATACCGTCCACCTTCTGATCGCCCGAGCCGCTCTGGACCCGCAAATCCGTCTCCGCCGGCACCACCACCTCGTAGCTGATGGATATGTTGTGCCGCAGATCCGGATCATCGAGGTGGCCGATGCGAATGCTATTGCCGTTTTGCTGGATGGGCGGGTTCGCTTCGATCCGCTTGATTTTTTCCTCGGCATTTCCTCCATACCATTCGCCGGCCCGGATGCGCCCTGTCACCTGCACCTGGCCTGACGTGCCGGTGCGTACCTCGACGCTCCCCGAGCCCGTGCTCAAGTCCATATGCACCGGCCCGGTTACCTGCAAAGACCGCTGGAACGAACCTTCCGCGGCCGCCGCCGCCGGCAGGGCTGGGAGACAAATCAGAATGGCAAGGGCGACGCCGCCGATGAGCTTGTTTGAGATGGACCGGGCAGAGAGCGTGGAGGGAACAGCGTTTGGGCGTTTCATGTTTTCTCCCGAAAGCTCAGTCAGGATTCGCGAACCGCGGTGCGGCTTCAGGTCGGGAAAATCCTCTTCGCGTCCTTTGCGGCACCCCTTTGCGAACTTTGCGGCAAAAATCTCAGCCGCAAAATTCGCCGAGGACTTGCCAGGAATGCTCTGATAACCGGATGCCCGACCAATGTGCGCACCCACGTGACCTGGCGCCTATTGCAGCACGACCTGGTCGCCTTCCTTCAGACCGCTGAGGAGTTCGGTCTTGGCGCCGTTGGAGATGCCGATATTGACCGCAATCTTTTTCTTGCCCTCCTTGGCGCTGGTGTCGGGAATTTCAACCGACGCCTTCTTGTCTTTGTCGTAAATAATCGCGCCTTCGGGAATCTGGAGCACATTCTTGTGTTCTTCCAGAATGATTTCCGCGTTGGCCGTCATCTCAGCCTTCAATTCACCGCCCGGGTTGTTGATGGACACGCGTACTTCGAAAGTAGTGACGTTGTCCTTCTCCACGCCCATGGGTGAGATTTTGGTGACCACGCCGTTGAACGTCTTGTCCTTGAACGACTCTACCTTGATTCGTGCCGGCTGGCCGAGATAAACCTTGCCGATGTCGCTCTCGTCCACTTTCCCTTTCACATAAACCGAGCTGGTGTCTCCCAGGGTCATGACCAGGGTCGCAGAAGATCCCAGGACGAGGATGGAGCTCACGGCGTCGCCCATTTCCACGTCACGGGACAGCACAACCCCGTCGATGGGAGACACGATGTCGGTGTAGCTCAGCTGTTCTTCGAGTTGCTTCAGGTTGGCGCGGTCTTGTCCCAGTTGTCCCCGAGCCTGGGCAATCTTGGCTTTCAGGACAGTGGCTTGCGCTTTCGACACGTTCTGCTTGTTTAAGGCCAGTTCGTAGTTCTTTTGGGCATCCTCCAGGGCAGAGGTGGAAACCACGCCTTCCTTAGCCATTCCGACGGCGCGATCGTAGGCGCGTTTGAGCAGCGGCACGTCGGGTCCTTCGGCGTCCACCTTGGCCCGCTCGTAGTCGGCTTGGGAACTGGTCAGACTGGCTTCGGCAGACTCGACAGCGGCGCGCGACTGTTCTACCTGCGCCTCAATTTCCACTTTATCCAATTGGGCCAGGAGTTGGCCCTTCTTGACTCTATCTCCGGCATCCACCAGCAGCTTCTTGACGATGCCGCTGGCCTTGGATTTCACCTCGACCTTGGTGATGGGGGTGACTTTGCCGGTAGCGACCACGCTCTTGGCCAGGTCACCCTTTTCCACCTTCTGCAGTTTCGATGGGTCGATCTTGGTGCCGCCGCGCGTGGCGGCAATCAGCCCGCCCGCGATCAGGAGGACCAGCACCAGCCCAATTCCGCCATAAATGAGCCGCTTGCGCCGCTTTTTGCTGCTGCCGTTCCCGTTCACGTCTGCCTCCTGAGCTAGATACTGCTCGCGTCACTAGTAGTTACGCACAAGATATGCTGTTTGTTCCCTGGAGTGTGTCGCGGCTCATCACCTCGGCCGACAACCAGGTCTGCAAGACTGGTCAACAAAACACGATGCTACAGCTTAGACCCGCGAAACCTCGAAATGGAAGCAGACGCCCCCAGGGATTTGGACGAGCGTGGCGGGGATCACTCTGATTCTACAAGGCCTTAGCGACCTAAGTCATACCATTTCTCTTTGGAATGTTAGAATTAGCCCCTCATGATTGCCTACGTGCTGCTGCGGGTGTTCCTCATCCTGCTGCTGGTGGCGGCCAACGCATTCTTCGCAGCCGCGGAATTCTCCCTAGTCAGCGTCCGTGATACCCGGATTCAGCAATTGGTTGCAGCCCGGCGCATCGGGGCCCGGATTGTGCAGAAGCTGCATCGCAATCTGGATGAAGTGGTCAACGGCGTCCAATTGGGAGTCACTATCGTCAGCCTGACTTTGGGGTGGGTAGGCGAGCCGCTCCTAGCCCAAATGATGCTTGGTCCGGTGCGGGACCTTCCCCACGCCTCGGTTTACGCGCACGGCATTGCGATTTTCATCGCTTTCGTGCTGATCACCTGCCTGCATGTCATTCTTGGCGAATTGGTCCCCAAATCGTTGGCCCTGCAACGTTCAGAACAGGTTGCGCTGGCGGTCGCCGGCCCCATGGATGTCTTCCTCACCCTTACCCGCCCTTTGCTCTTCGTCATGAGCCGGGCGGCGGGCTGGGTGCTGCGTGTGCTGGGCTCGCGCCGCATCCGGGAGGGCCCGGTGCACTCGCCCGATGAACTCAAGCTGATCGTGACCGCCAGCCGACAATTCGGGGAGATCCCGCCCTTCCAGGAGGAGATGATTCACCACGCCCTGGAACTGGACAACGTCACGGTGCGAGAAGTGATGGTGCCACGCCCGGCCATTTTTTCCCTGCCCGGCGATCTTACGATCTCCGACGCCCTGGCCCGAGTGGTCGATGAACAGCATTCGCGGGTCCCGGTTTACGACCCGCAGCGCGGGCCGGAGCACATCGTCGGCGTGCTCTACGCCAAAGACCTGATGCGCTGGATCCGCCTTCGATTGAGCACGGCGCCCGATCAACCGGCGGCCGGGCGGGTCTCGGCCATGAAGATCAGCCAGATCATGCACGATGTCCTGGTCGTGCCCGAAACCAAGGTCCTCACCGAATTGCTGGAAGAATTCAAAGAGCGTAAACGGCACCTCGCGGTAGTTGTGGACGAGTTCGGGTCAACCGCCGGGGTGATCACGGTCGAAGACGTCCTGGAGCAGATCGTTGGCGAAATCGAAGACGAATTTGATGTTGCCCCAACCCAGCAGGCCCTGGTGGCAGGCGAGATTGCGGTTTCCCTCGAAGGGTCGGTGAGCATCCGTGACCTGGAATCGCAGTATCAGCTTTCGCTTCCCCGAGACTCGGGTTTCGAGACTCTGGCTGGCTTCATCCTCGCCCGCCTGCAGCGCATTCCGAGGCAGAATGACAGTTTCGAATACGAAGGCCACCGCTACACCGTCCAGGAGATCGAAGGCCACCGCATCGCCAAGGTGAAGATTGAAAAACTCGAGCCCCGGCCCGTTCCCCAGGCCGGAGACTGAGAACCGGGAACTCAAAACCAGCAACTGGGTTTGAAAAAACAAATCTGAACCGGTTGAGGTATAGAGTCTAGCTGTCAACGACCGACGGATGCCGCGATACTTCTCTCTCCGCGTGCTGTACACCCTGCCCGTGATCTGGCTGGTGGTCTCGCTCGTCTTTCTTCTGATTCACCTCGTGCCCGGCGATCCGATTCTTCAAATGCTTGGAGAAGGCGCTCCCGTAACTGATGTGCAGGCCGCCCGCCATGCCTATGGTCTCGATCTTCCCCTGGGCCGGCAATACCTGAACTATTGGGCAGGCGTGCTGCGTGGCGACCTGGGACCCTCGTTGCGTTTCAACCAGAGCGTCACCCGCCTGATTGCCCAGCGCTATCCTTACACTCTTGAGTTGACCCTGGCGGCACTGCTGGTGGCCGTTCTACTTTCCGTCCCGGCGGGCGTGCGCTCGGCCCAACGCCGCAACCAATGGGACGATCGGGCGCTCAGTGTAGTGAGCCTGTTCGGTCTGTCTTTCCCTAACTTCGCGCTGGGCCCCATTCTGATCCTGCTTTTTGCCATCAAACTGGGCTGGCTGCCGGTCTCGGGCTCGGGCGGCTTCGCGCACCTGGTACTGCCCGCAATCACCATGGGGGGTGCGCTGGCCGCGATCCTCACTCGTATGGTACGCACTTCCATGCTGGAAGAGTTGGGCCAGGACTACATCCGCACCGCCCGCGCCAAGGGACTGTCGGAACGACAGGTGGTCTATGGGCACGCGCTACGCAATGCCATGATCCCGGTGATTACGGTGCTGGGCCTGCAGTTTGGTGCGCTTCTGGCGGGCGCCATCGTGACCGAGACAATTTTTTCCTGGCCTGGAATTGGACGCTTGACCATCCAGGCCATCTCCAATCGCGATTACTACCTGGTTCAGGGTTGTATCCTGGCCATTGGTCTAACCTATGTGGCGGTGAATTTTTTGACGGATTTGCTGTACTCTGTGGCAAATCCGCGGATCAGACAATGAATACCCAAAGGTAGCGTCGTCGCTCCATGCTTGCGCTTGACTAAGGACTTTTGACCTTGTCCACGCTCTCCATCTCGCTGCCGCGCGCGGTCCGCCACAACCCGCTGGCGGCCACGGGAGCAGTCCTCGTCATCATCTTTGTGATCTTCGCCCTATTCGCTCCCTGGATCGCGCCCCAGGATCCTGCCTACATCGATCTGCCGACGCGCCTCTCCCCGCCATCCTCCGCCCACTGGTGCGGTACCGATGAACTGGGACGCGATATCTTCTCCCGCCTCATCTACGGTTCGCGCATTTCCATGCTGGTGGGCAGTTCTGTGGTTGCGCTCTCGCTGGCGCTCGGCCTGATCGTGGGGTCGATCGCCGGCTACTACGGCGGAAATATCGACCGCTTCTTCAACGTGGTGGTGATGAACGCATTTCTCTCTTTCCCTGGAATTCTGCTGGCCATCGCGTTTGTAGCTTTCCGCGGTCCGGGGATTTTCAATCTGGTGCTGGCGCTCTCTCTGGGCGGATGGGTGGGCTATGCTCGCCTGGTCCGCGGGCAAGTGCTGGCGGCGCGCGAACGCGAATTTGTGGAAGCTGCGCGGGCGCTGGGCGCGAGCGATTTGCGCGTGATTGTCCGCCACATTCTTCCCAACATTGTTCAGCCGGTGGTGGTGCAAGCTGCAATTGGCATGGCGGGCGCGATCCTTGCCGAAGCGACCATGAGTTTCCTGGGTCTGGGCGTGGCCCCGCCCACCGCCAGTTGGGGCGCGATGCTGAACGACGGCCGCGCTCACCTGTTCGACGCTCCCCATCTGGTGCTCTTTCCCGCCCTCGCCGTCATGCTGGCTGTACTCTCATTTAATTTCATTGGTGACGCCCTGCGCGATTTTCTCGATCCCCGCTCGCGCATCGAAGTTGGACTGTAACGCCACTCGATACGCGCAGATTCCGCCCGTTCACTGACTTTAGTAACCGCCAAACCGCGCGTCGAACCTTGCGATTACGGCCTGTTTCGCGCAACATTCTCAGCAGCCCAGGGTTCAAGCAAGTGGCCCGAACGAAGGGCAAACCGCAGGACCAAGGGAGCAAGGGGAGACGATATGAATGTGCACGCCAAAGCCTTAATGTTGACCGCTGTTGTGGCAGGGTTGATGCTGCCGGTAACAGCGCAGACGGTTACTACTGCGCCCCCGCCGGGCACCATCCACCAGCGCAAGGAAAACCAGCAGGACCGCATCGCCCAGGGAGTCAAGAGCGGGCAGTTGACCGCAGGCGAAACCGCCCACCTGGAAAACCGTGAAGCCAAGATCAACAAGGAAGTCCATAACGAACGCGTGGCCAACGGCGGCAAGTTGACTCCAGCCGAACGGCGGCAGGTCAATCGCCAGCAGAACCAGACCTCGCGTGCCATCTATCGCAAGAAGCACAACGCCCGGGTACAGTAAGTTTCATCACGTGGTGTGACACGCCTCCGGAAACGGAGGCGTTTTTTTTGCCGGTAGGGGGCAGACACTCTCGTCCGCCGCTTTGGGCTCGGATACAGGGAGTGCACCCCTCCTACGAAACGACCTGCCGACCTACGTTCCCATCAGTTTCAACCTCACCGCCCATCAAGCTTCCAAAGCAAATTCAAAGGCGGCGGACAAGAGTGTCCGCCCCGCACAGCGTGCGGGAGATCTCGCCCCGTAACTGTAAGGAAAGGCCACAAATCGAGTGCTTGACTAAGTGCAAATCGAGATATTAATATAGCAATCTGCTATATGAAACTGGCGGAGAAATTACGCTACCTGCGCGAAGTGGAAGGCTCGCTGCGCGGCCTGGCTCGCCCCATGACCCAGCAGGAGTTGGTGCGAGCCATCCGCAAGGAACAGGGCAAGAGCATCAGCCAGTCTTATGTATCTCAAATCGAGGGCGGCGTGCGTCCCCACATGACTCAATCCACCCGCACCCTGCTGGCCAGGTTCTTCAAGGTCCATCCTGGGTTTCTGGTGGATGATCCCGAGGGCTATCACACTGAACTGGTGTCCGACTTGCGCACCACCGAAGGCAAACTCGACGTCTGGCTGCTGCAGGGTTCGGAACGTTTCGCCAGCGATCCCGAGGTCAGCAATGTTCTGATCAAGGCCGCACGGGAAAGAGACACGCGGCGCTGCTTCCTTCTTTTGGGAGCGATTCTCGATACCCCGGGGCTGGCCGACCGATTGCTCGAGGCATTACAGCCCGAGCGCGCAGGAGACCTGAGACACAGCCAAGCAAGGAGGTCACGGCCATGACCTGGGCGGATTTCTATCTGATCTGTTTCGCGGTGGGATTTTTGTTCAGCTTTCTCTCGTTCCTGGCTGGCGGCATGCGGTGGCACATGCATTTCCCCCACTTTTCGCATGTTCACGTGACAGCGCCTCCGATTTCCGGGCATGGCGCTCCCGTGGGGCATTCCCCGGCCCCTGCGGCGAACACCGGAGAAAGTGTGAACCATGGCCACGCCGTCCATATGTCGCCCTTCAACTTGATTACTGCGACTGCCTTCCTGGCCTGGTTCGGCGGGGCTGGCTATCTGCTGACGCGCTTCTCTGGCGTGTGGTTTGTCACCGGGCTTGGCTTGGCCGTGGTCAGCGGCCTGGTAGGCGGCACGATTGTGTTTCTTTTTCTCAGCCGCGTGCTGATTTCGCAGGAGGAGAGCATGGATCCCGCTGACTACGAAATGACTGGCGTTCTGGGACGAGTCTCGGTTTCTATCCGAGAGAGTGGAACGGGCGAAATCGTCTACTCCCAGGCGGGCACACGGCGTACCTGCGGCGCCCGTGGCGAAGACGGAAGCGCCATCGCCAGGGGAGCGGAAGTGATGGTCACGCGTTACGAGAAGGGAATCGCCTACGTGCGCCCATGGTCGGAGGTGTCGGGCGAGGCAGACTCAATGTAGGTGCGAGCGTCCTCGCTTGTGCTCGGCCGGCAATAACGTCGCAATAAATGGTTCGCGGTGCTGTAACCGCCAGGAGAGTCTGAATGGACAGCAAACTTTATCGTGCATTGACAGCGATGCTGTGGCTGGTCCTGCCGTTGACCGCCTTGCAGTATTGGTCAGTCTGGGACCAGTTGCCAGCCAGAATGGCCACCCATTTCGGAGTCTCCGGCCAACCCAATGGCTGGATGACGCGGGAAACTTCGCTCATTTTCGCCATAGTTGTGACTACGCTGGTCCTGGTGGCGCTGACCTGGGCGCTGACCCGGGTGCGCATGCCGGACGTCCTCGCCTGGTCCCTGCTGGCCATGTTGTACGTCGTAATGGGCGCATTGTTTAGCATCAACGTGGCCATGCTGAACTACAACCTCTACGGACGCCCGCTCAACATTGTTCCCGCACTGGCCGTGGTCTTCATCGCCGCCATTGCCGTGACAGTGATCGCCCTGGCAAGCAAGCGGGGCGTTGAACTGCCACGCCATGACGATGTGGTCGAAGCTGAAGAAGTTCACGGCTCGATGCTGTGGGCCTCGGTCTTTACTGTCCTTACCGCAGTGGAGCTGGGCGTGATCGCCATCATCCCGCTCAGCGGCCTGCGCTGGGCTCTGGCCTTGCCGGCTTTGCTTCTGCTGGGAGCGGCCGCGCTGGCCTGGAGCGGCTTTCACTATCGCTTTACCGGCCATGGCATCGAGATCAGCACGCTGGGCTTCCGTCTGCGCTCCATCCCGCTCGAAAACATCCGGGCATATGCCATTGCTCCCTGGAATCCGATGGGTGGCTATGGCATCCGCGGCATTGGAGAACGCCGCGCCTACGTCTGGGGAAACACCGGTGTCCGCCTCATGCTTTCCGACGGAGAAGTATTCCTCGGTCATGGTGAGCCGGAGAGAATCATGCAGGACTTGAACTTGATCCGTCAGAACCAGAAAGCTCGCGAAAATACATGAAGAAGACGTCGGTGGTTTCCTTCGTGTAGCTTCGTGCCCTTTGTGGTGATGCTAATGGTTGGGGCACTCGAAAGAGGAGGCAATATGTTCGGGATTTCACACGTTTTCGAAATCTGGGTCTTCGTTGGCCTGGGAGTCATGGTCATTCTGTTCCTGATGAGCGGCATGGCCAGGCTCTATCGCAAGGCCGGCCCGCATGAGGCCCTGATCGTCTATGGACTGGGCGGGACGCGGGTAGTGAAGGGCCACGGCACGCTGGTGTTTCCCATGGTCCAGATCTGCCGCGAGCTCTCGCTCGAGTTGATGTCTTTTGACGTGGCCCCGCAGCAGGACCTTTACACCAAGCAAGGTGTGGCGGTCACGGTCGAGGCCGTGGCGCAGATCAAGGTCAAGTCGGACATGGAGTCCATCTTGACCGCGTCAGAACAGTTCCTCACCAAGACTGACCAGGAGCGCGAAGGCCTGATCCGCCTGGTGATGGAAGGCCATTTGCGCGGCATCATCGGGCAACTTACGGTGGAAGAAATCGTCAAGCAGCCGGAGATGGTTTCCGACCGCATGCGCTCTACCTGCGCCGAGGACATGAACAAAATGGGGCTCGAGGTCATTTCGTTCACCATCAAGGAAGTCCGCGACAAGAACGAGTACATCACCAACATGGGCAAACCCGATGTCGCCCGCATCAAGCGCGATGCCGACGTAGCCACGGCGGAAGCCGACCGCGACACCGCTATCAAGCGTGCCCTGGCGCAGCGTGAATCCGCGGTGGCCAGGGCCCAGGCCGATCAGGAGCGGGTCCTGGCGGAGACGCTCTCTCTCGCCAAGCAGGCGGAAGCCCAGCGTGACCTCGAAGTCAAAAAGGCGCAATACGTTGAAGTCACCAAACGCCAGCAGGCACAGGCCGACAAAGCGTACGACATCCAAACCAACATCATGCAGCAGCAGGTCATCGCCGAGCAGGTGAAGGTGCAGCAGATCGAGAAAGAGCAGCAGGTCAAAGTGCAGGAAGCGGAAATCAACCGCCGCGAGAAGGAACTGATCGCGACCGTGCTGAAACAGGCCGAAATCGAGCGGCAGAGAATTGAAACGCTAGCCCTGGCCGAAAAGCAGCGGCTGATGTCGGAAGCGGATGGTCATGCCTCGGCGATTCGCGCTCAGGGCGAAGCCGAAGCCGAGATCATCTTCAAGAAAGGTGAAGCTGAGGCCAAGGCCATGAACGTGAAAGCCGAAGCCTATCAGGAGTACAACCAGGCGGCGGTCATCGACAAATTGTTCACCGGCATGCCCGAAATCGTGCGGGCGCTGGCCAGTCCGCTGGCCAACGTGGACAAGATCACCATTGTGTCCACGGGCAACGGCGATGCGTCGGGGATGAACAAGATCACCGGCGACATCGCCAAAATGGCGGCGCAGGTGCCGGCGTTGTTCGAGACGCTGTCGGGAATGCCGATGTCGGAGCTGCTGGGCAAGGTGCGCCAAATCGGTGACAAGACACCCAGACCGGATGCGTTGCCGCCGAATGGCGGAGCAGGGAAGTAATTGCGATAGCGATGGAGGACGGGCGTCCCACCCGTCCTGCGTTTCGCAGTTGAGGGCAGAAACATGAAAAGACCATCAATGCAAATTGTCCTTGGCATTACTCTCGGCGCCGGCATCGGCACCGCGATGGGCGTCGCCGCGGGCCACGTTGCGATCTGGCTGGCCGTGGGGATCGCCATTGGAGTCGTAATCGGAAGCAACTTTCGCGGCACAAACTGTACGGAGTGTGCCGCGGTTCACGAAAAGCATCAAGCCACGAGTCAGCAGCCAGAAGCTAGGAGCTGATTTCGAAAAGGAGTCCCATCATGGCACTACTAGAGCGAGTTTCCACATTAGTCCGGGCCAATCTCAATGACTTGGTTGACAAAGCCGAGCACCCGGAAAAAATGATCAAACAGGTAATTCTCGATATGCAGAACCAGCTTCTGCAGGTCAAGACCCAGGTAGCGATCGCCATCGCCGACCAGCACCTGCTGGAAAAAAGACAAAAGGAAAATGAAGAGAAGGTGGCGGAGTGGATGCGCAAAGCGGAGTTATCCGTGGATAAGAAACAGGATGACCTGGCCCGCGCAGCTCTGCAGCGGGTAGAAAGTTACCGCGACCTGAGCCAGGGCTTCGCGGAACAGGTAATCGACCAGACGGCACAAGTGGAGAACCTGAAAACCGCGCTCCGCCAACTGGAGCGGAAACTGACTGAAGCGCAGGCCAAGGCCGATCTGCTGATCGCCCAGCATCGTCGGGCAAGAGCTGTAGGCAAAGCCAGCGATGCCAAAATGGCTGCCGGCAACGGATCCAGCGCCAGCGCCTTCGACCGCATGAAGCGCAAGGTGGCGCACGCCGAGGCTCACAGCCAGGCCAAGTCCGAAATCGCCGCCGACGATGTGGAAGAGCGTTTGGCAGCACTCGAGAAAGAAGATCGCATCGAGCAATTGCTGACGGAGATGAAGACGAAGCGGGGAGCGTAAGAGGATCGAGTGCAGGCTGGGCGCCCTCGCCCGCCGCTTTTGATTTTGACTCCAAGCGTTCAGGCTAGCTCGGCTTTTGCAGGCAAAAGGAGGAGCAAGGCTAAAAGCAAACCAACGTCAAAAGCGGCGGACAAGAGTGTCCGCCCCACACGGACTTCGTTATGGCTTGCTCCAGTCCTCGATTTTCAAACCCTTCACCCTCCGGAACACACGGTCATGCGTGACCAGCACTGCTTCCACCGCCAGGGCCTGCGCGGCGATCATCATGTCCATATTGCCCATCGGCCTTCCCGATCGTTCGAGGGCGGCGCGGATCTCGGAGTAATGCTGGGCGGCATCCGAACTCCAGGGCAGTACTTCAACCCTCAGCAGGAACTCTTCGACCAGAGTTTTCAGTCGGATCGCTGCCGGCAGTCGGGCCACTCCGAAGCGCAATTCGGCTTCCGTAATGACTGAAATTCCTATTTCAGCCATGGGCAGACTCAGGAGTCGCTCGCGTACCCTGGCCACGTTGCCCTTGATGGCATAGCTGGCGGTGTTGGTATCCAGCAGGTAACGCACCATCAGAACAGCTTTCGTTTCTGCGGCGGACGGTCGCCTCGGTCAGCCATAAACTTTTCTGGTACGTCGGTCTCGTTTGCGAGCTCAAAGAAATCCTCCCAGGATTCCGGCCTGCGCGACAATACGACGTCCCCCGTGGTTGGATCGCGGCGGATAAAGACTTCCGAGCCCTGGAACCGGTATTCCGAGGGCAGGCGTACGGCCTGGCTGCGCCCGTTATGGAATAGCTTTGCGGTACGAGGCATGAGCCCCCCTTCTGATATATACCATGATAGCTCACAAGATGGACTATATCAAGGTATATACCCTTTCGGTTGGATAGGGGGTCCTTGGACTCCACATCTGCGCGAGGCGAAGCAGATGCTCCGCTCAGGATGACACGGCAGGGGCTAGGCGCTGGCTTTATCGATCAGCGGCAGGGTGGGTTCTTCATTACTCTTTGCTGTTGCCGTGGTCGCATCCAGCTCCAGCTGTTCCTGTCCGCTGAGGGCGGTGACCCGGCCACGGTAGGTCTTCAGATGTCGCTGGGCGGTATCGAAAGCTTCTTGCGCTTTATTCAGGTTCTTGCCGACGGTTTCGAACTGGTTCTGGAAATGGTCGAACGACTTCTGCGCTTTGGCCAGCTCCAGACGGCTTTTCTCGAAACGGCTGGCGACTTCGTACCATTTGTGCACCAGCGCGATCGTCTGCAGAGTCATCAGCAAAGTATTGGGTGAGACTGGAAACACGTGTTGCACATTGAGCCAGTCCGCCAGCTCGCGGTTGCGGATGGCCTCCATGTAGAGCGTCTCGCTCGGCAGGTACATCAGGGCAATGTCAGTGGTGCCGTGCTCCGGCTGAATATACGCCTTGATCCGCCGGGCTTCGGTCTTCATCACGCGGACAAACTCGTGCCGGGCTTCTTCAATCTCCGACTCGACGTTGCTCTCAAAAAGCGCCAGGACCTGCTCGCGGGGGAACTTGGCATCGATGGGCAAGCGGCGGTCCGGAAACTGGATAACGGCATCGGCGCGTCCGTTACCATCGCCGGCGGATGACTGTATTTCGAACATGTGGGCGGGCAGAAAATCAGACAACAGTCGTTCCAGGCTGGCCTCGCCGAATTGGCCCCGCAGGTGCGGCAGCTTAAGCATGTTGTTGAGGTCGTTGATCGAGTGCCCCAGCGCACCGACCTCGCGCAACTGCTCTTCCGCGGCCTTCAGATGTTGCTGTACTTTTTCGAACTGGGCGAAGCCTTCCTTGATGTTCTGGTCGAGTTTTTGCTGCACCTGGTCGGTAATGGCGAGCAGCTTGGCGTCCACCCGGTCGCGGATGGAATCGAGGTTTTGCGCCGTTTTCTGATTGAGGTTCTCGAATTCAACTTTGAGCTGCGCGGTGGTCAGCGCCAGCGAGGTAGTCAGTTCCGTGCGCGCCTCGCGCAAATCGTGAGTCTGTTCCCGCCTTCCCACGGTCAATTGGGCTTCCACCGAATTGCGGATTTCGTTGAATCCCTGAGTCAGCCGGTCGGTCACTCCCTGGCGCAGATCTCCCTTGGTGTTCTCCAGGCGGGTAGCCATGTCCACCGTGGCGTCGTTGAACTTCTGGCAGAGAGACTCGTGCAGCAGCGCGGTCTGCCGGGCAAGGTCCGTTATTTCAGTGGTTTGCGAAGAGCCCGTTGTCCTGCGAGAAAGCGCCGCCAGCAGTACCAGAAGTACAACATTCACCACGAGAAGTATGCCTATCAGTAATGTCCCCATCGTAAGGTGCTCAGATTGATTTTAGGGTCTAGCGTGAGGGAAGCAAAGCGGAAGTTTGGTTCCGCATCTATTTAGCGGCAAGACCGCGACCTATATGATCCGGGCCCTGATAGCTTCCCTCACGATTGTCCTGGCGACCAGCGTCGTGGGGCTCAAGATCCGGACAGTGCATGCGGCGGAAAAACCAGGCAAGGCCGCGGATACCCAACCCTCCCCTTATGACGACTCCGAGGCCAGCCGCCGGTTGCTCGAAATGGCCAACCGCGAACGGGCCAAGGCCGGGCTTCCCCCTTTGCAAGTGGACGATGGATTGACCAGGGCGGCGCGGGCCCATGCTGCGGCCATGGCAGCCCAACAAAAACTTTCACACCAGCTTTCCGGTGAACCCAGTCTGGTGCACCGTCTGGCCGCCAATACCAAGACCCATCTCGACCAGTCCGGAGAAAATGTCGCGTTTGCGGGCAGCGTGGACCAGGCGCAGGACAGCCTGATGCACTCTCCGACCCACCGCGCCAATCTGTTGAATGCCGGCTACAACGTGGCCGGGTTCAGCGTGGTGCGCAGCGGATCGCTGCTGTACGTGACCCAGGATTTCGGGCACCGGTTGCCCAGTCGTTCCGATGCCGAAGCGGAGGTACTGGTCGCCCGGAGCGTGGATCGCGTGCGGGCCCAGAGCCACCGCTCAGGCTTGCAGCGCATGGACGGCAGGGAAGCCGCCAGCGCGGCTTGTGCCATGGCCCAAGGTGATTCATTGCGCAACCCGGGGCTGAGAGCTCGCGCGGTCTTACGCTACACAACTTCTGAGCCGCAGATACTTCCAGAAAACGCAGCCCAGGTCATCCAGGATCGGTCAATCGGCTCCTTCGCCGCCGGCTCCTGTTATGCTCGTACTCGAACCTACCCCATTGGGGCGTACTGGGTTGTAATCCTTTTTTTCTAGATCGCGAAGGGTATCGATTTTAGCTTTTGTCATCCTGAGCGCAGAAATAGCCTTTGCTGGCGAAGCTGTTTCGGAGTCGAAGGACCTCTATAACCGGAGGGAAGTTCTGGTGGATGCGACCTCACAAATCCGCATTGGCACCGCTGGCTGGTCTTACAAGGACTGGGAGGGCATCTTCTATCCTCCAGGAATGCAGCACCGCAAGCAGCATCCGCTGGAAATTCTGGCGCGCTGCTTTGACATGGTGGAGATCAACACCTCGTTTTACGGACACATCAAGCCTCATCTGGCCAAGCTTTGGGTGAAGAAAGCGGAGGCGGTAAATCCAAATTTCATGTTCACCGCCAAACTGCATCGTTCGTTCACCCATAATCCCATGGCGGTGATGGAACCCACTTCGGCCGCCTCCATCAGGCCCAATGATGAGGACGAAGCCCAGGCGCGCGAGGGGCTGGAAGCGCTGGCTGGAGAAGGGAAGTTGGGCGCGCTGCTGATTCAATTTCCGGTTTCCTTCAAGAACACATCGCTGAACCGCGAATATCTGGAAAAGCTGCTGCGCCAGTTCATCGAATATCCACGCGTGGTCGAGGTGCGCCATGATAGCTGGGAGAATCCCGACACCATCGACGATTTCATGCAGAAGAACGTCTCCTTCTGCAACATCGACCAGCCGCTGATCGGCCGCTCGCTCGCCCCCACCGAGCACGTGACTTCTCCGGTTGGCTACGTGCGTTTGCACGGACGGAATTACGACCAGTGGTTTGACGCTGACACCGGCGCCGACCGCTACAACTACCTGTACAGCGAAGCCGAGCTGGCGGGATGGAAAGAGAAAATTGTTCACATTGCGGGCAAGGCGGAGGTTACTTACGTAGTGACCAACAATCACTTCGAAGGCAAGGCCGGAGTCAACGCCCTGCAATTAAAAAACATGATCACCGGGCAGCGGGTAAAGGCGCCGGAGTCGCTGCTGAAACATTATCCTGAGTTGAGCCAGATCGCCGATCCACTCTACGACGACACCACGAATTCAGATCTGCCGCTGCTGGCATAGGCTAAAGTGTAGGCGCGAGCGTCCTCGCTCGTGCGGCGGTGAGGCATACGCGAAAGTTCTAGGTGGCGTTACCCACTCTTGCCAGAGTTGGAACCCACAGCCAGCGGTATTCCATAGCGCTCTGCACGAGTCCCGCTCGCATGGGATTCTGGATCATATATTCAACTTTCGCGTGAATGCTCTCCTCGCGCCGGAGCACTCGATCGAACGATTCATGCTGCCACACCTGGCCACTACGACTCAACAAACGATTGATTCTGTGTGCGGAAGTGCCCTTGATGCCTTGCATGATCTCGGCGACGCTGTGGAGGATGTCGCCATTGTATAGCGGAGTGAAAATCAGATGAACGTGATCCGGCATCATCACGGCCCCGTGCAGCGTGAGGCGGGTTCCATCTCCCCAAATGCAGGAACCCAGAACAATCGTTCTGGCTCCCGGAGGCAAGATCCAGCGGTGGTGGGTTGAGAACGTCAGGAAGATTGCTTTGTTGTCGCCTTGACAGTGGGGGAGATGACGACGATATTCGTAAACTCGGTTCATCCCACACGAATAGCACAAAGGGTGCGCACGAACCAAAAGGATCACGTTAGAACAAGATTGCTTGTTTCGAAATGGGAAAATATCGGAGGGGACGGGTTTGCGGTGCTGCCGCACGAGCGAGGACGCTCGCGCCTACACTTACTTTGCGGCGAGTTCCTCTTTGGCGGCGTAGTGCGATTCCACGTAGTCGTCGAGTATCTGGATGAACTCGGCCACAATCTTGTCGCCCTTGAGCGTGGTGAAGAGGCGGCCGTCCACGTAAACCGGGGCCTTCGGTTCCTCGAACGTTCCCGGCAGCGAGATGCCGAGGCTGGCGTGCTTCGATTCGCCGGGGCCATTCACCACGCAACCCATGACGGCCACTTTCATTTCTTCGACGCCGGTGTAGCGTCCCTTCCATACCGGCATCTGGTCGCGGAGATACGATTGAATCTGCTGCGCCATTTCCTGGAAGAAAGTGCTGGTGGTGCGTCCGCATCCCGGACACGCGGTCACCTGGGGGGTGAAACTGCGAATGCCGAGCGATTGCAGAATCTGCTGTCCCACGCGGACTTCTTCGGTGCGATCGCCCCCAGGCGCGGGGGTGAGCGAGACGCGAATGGTGTCGCCAATGCCTTCCTGCAACAGCACGCCCAGAGCAGCGCTCGAGGCCACGATACCTTTGGCACCCATGCCCGCTTCAGTGAGCCCGAGGTGCAACGGATAGTTGCAGCGTGCAGCCAGCGAGCGGTACACGTCGATCAGGTCCTGCACTCCGCTGACCTTGGCGCTGAGGATGATCTGGTCGGGCCGTAGTCCGTATTTTTCCGCCAGGGCCGCCGAATTCAGCGCGCTCACCACCATCGCCTCCATGGTCACTTCCCGCGCGTCTTTAGGCTCGGGCAGGAGCGAATTCTCGTCCATCATGCGAGTGAGCAGCGCCTGGTCGAGCGAGCCCCAGTTCACACCGATGCGCACCGGCTTCTGGTTCTCGACTGCAACCTCGATCATAGTCCGGAAATTGTTGTCGTCCTTGCGTCCGATGCCGACATTACCGGGATTGATGCGGTACTTGGCTAAGGCGTGGGCGCACTCGGGATACTTCTTGAGCAGGATGTGCCCGTTGTAATGGAAGTCACCGATGATGGGAACCTGCACGCCCTGCTTATCGAGTTGCTCGACGATAGGGGCGACGGCGGCGGCGGCTTCTTCGTTGTTGACCGTGACCCTCACTAACTCGGACCCGGCCCGGGCCAGCGCGGCGACTTGCTGGACGGTAGAGGGAATATCGGCAGTATCGGTATTGGTCATCGATTGCACCACAACTGGTGCATCGCTGCCGATCCTCACCCCGGCAATTGAGCCGGTAACGGATTTTCTGCGTTGAATGTCTGCCATCAGGAGCTTTCATTTTAACACGGGGAAAGGGAGCTCTCAGGCATCAGCTGTCAGCTCTCAGCACCTAACGGACACAGAATGAGGGTCGTGTGGGTCGGACACTCTTGTCCGACGCCTTTGAAGTTGATCTTGGTTTGCTGCTCTGGTTTGATGCCGAAGCCTCGAACTGGCTGTGACGTCCTAAAAGTCCAAGTCAAAGGCGTCGGACAAGAGTGTCCGACCCACACGACCAGAGGCTGACGGCTGAGAGCTTAGAGCTGCCAGCTGCCTCTAAGGCATTCTCCCCATCACGCTGGGCAGCATCTTGGCTACGTCGTTATAGATGACCATGACGGCGAACAAAACCAGGAACACAAAAGCTGCCTGGTAGATGCGTTCTTTGATGCGCAGGCTGATGTCTCGGCGGATGATGCTTTCGACGAACAGCAGTAGAATGACTCCGCCGTCCATAATGGGAATGGGCAGCAGGTTAAAGATGCCCAGATTCAAGCTGATGCCTGCGGTCAGTTCCAAAAGGGGAGTCCAGCCCTTCTTGCTGGCGGCTTGCCCGGCGGCGCGTCCGATCCCGATGGGGCCCTCGATGGAGCGGATCGAAATCTTGCGCTGAATCATTTTCTGCACCAGTTCGAGAATCAGGAGCGAGCCCTGCTTGTTCTGCTCCACTGAGCGGCGAAACGCGGCGGCAAAGGGCAATGAAGACACCTTCATGGGTGCGCTTCCGATGCCAACGCGGTAGCGCTGATCGCCTCGGATGTCGTCCAAAACCGGCTGTACGGTGAAGTCAACCAGCTGGCCGTCCCGCTTGACCGTGATCTGAATGGGTTTGGCCTGGGTACGCTTCAGGCTTTCGATCATGGCCGCGAGGCCAGCAATCGGCTTCCCGTCCACGTTGATAATCTCGTCGCCCAGCTTCATTCCGGCCTTTTCGGCGGGCATGCCTGGTTCCAGATCGGTAATTGGAAAATTCGGCTCTTTCGGCTCCCACCCCGCAGAACCCATTTGGTTGGGACCGTAGGCCTCAGGCACAATCGTCTTGGTCAATGTCTGGCCGCCCCGCTCGATGGCGACGTCAAGGGGCTGGTTGGGATTTAGAGCTTCGCGTGGAATCACCTGTTCCCAGGTCGGATTCTGGATGCCGTCGATGCGAACGATGCGGTCGCCGATCTGGATTCCGGCTTTGGCTGCGGGCGTGTCTGGCGCCACCCATCCAATGATCGCGGGCTCATCCAGCACCGCGGGATATTCATAGCGCACCATGTAGACGCAGGTGAGCAGGCCCACGGCGAACAGAATATTCATGGCCGGCCCGGCAACCGCGATCAGGAAGCGGTGCCAGCGGGGATGCGACATGAATTCCCCGGGATCGCCACTGCGCTCATCCATCGGGTTTTCGCCACTCATCTTGACGTAGCCGCCCAGCGGCAATACGTTGATGCGGTAGTCGGTGTCGCCTCTCCGGAAGCCAAACAGGCGTTTGCCGAAACCGATGGCAAATTGTTCGACCCGCACACCCAACAGTTTGGCCACCGCGTAATGGCCGAACTCATGAATCAGGATCATGAATCCCAAAATCACGCCGACAGAGAGCACTGCAGTTAAGAATCCAGACATATATGAAATCGTCCTACTCCACTTGCATTGCGGTGGAGACCGGTCGTGAGCCCTCCGGCCTTCCCCCCAGCCGCTCGACTCTCTCTCGCGCCAGCACCCGCGCGCCGGAGTCCGCTTCCAATACCTGCTCTATAGATTCTAGCTTGCCTACTTCCGTTGCTGAGAGAACTTCTCGTATCACTTCAGGAATGTGGTTGAAGCCGATGCGGCCCTGCAGAAACGCCTCCACCCCAACCTCGTCGGCCGCGTTGAGTGCAACCGTTTTCGCACCCCCGGCCTCCGCCGCTTCATAGGCCAGGCCCAGACAAGGGAATTTTTCCACATCCGGCGGCAGAAATTCGAGATGCCGTAAGTCCATGACCGGGAACCGCATAGCCGAAGGAATGCGCTCCGGATAAGTCAACGCATACAGGATGGGCAACCGCATATCGGTTACGGAAAACTGAGCAAGTATGCTGCCATCCACAAACTCGACCATGGAGTGAATTGTGGATTGCGGATGCACCATCACCTGCACCCGGCTGGGCGGCAAGTTGAACAATCGGCAAGCCTCGATCACTTCGAATCCCTTGTTCATCAAGGTGGCAGAGTCAATAGTGATGCGTTGCCCCATTTTCCACGTGGGATGATTCAGGGCCTGGGCCACCGAGATCGTAGAAAATTGCGACTTCGGTGTGTAAAGAAATGGTCCTCCCGAGGCGGTCAGCCAGATCCGTTCCACCTCCTCCATCCGCCCCCCGCGCAGGCACTGGTGGACCGCATTGTGCTCGCTGTCGATGGGCAGAAGAGGCTTGCCCTGGCGGCGCGCCTCAGCGGTGATCAACTCTCCCGCTGCCACCAGGCATTCCTTGTTGGCCAGCCCAACGGTCTTTCCCGCTCTGACCGCTTCGTAGGTGGCTTTGAGTCCAGCCACGCCGACAATCGCACTGACCACAAAATCCACGTCCGGGTGAGTGGCCACCCCGACAGCTCCGGCCGGGCCATGCACGACTTCAATACTTTTTATCCCTGTAGTATGCAGGCGAGAGCGCAGAATTTCCGCATCGACGGCGGTCGCAATCGAAATGAGCTTGGGCTTCCAGCGCCGGGCCTGCTCGAAAGCCGACTCCACATTGCGCCCTGCGGCCAGGGCAACCACCTGGAAGCGCTCAGGATAGGTTTCGACCACGCTGAGCGTACTGCGCCCAATCGAGCCCGTAGATCCCAGGATGGCAATGCGTTTCATGAGCAGAAATTCGGGGGGGCGCAGCCAGGGGGGCGGCTCACTGCATCACGCGCCAAGCCGCATAGTACCACAGCAGCGGGGCGGCAAAGAGCAGGGCATCAATCCTGTCAAGCATACCGCCGTGACCCGGAAGCAGCGTTCCGGAATCCTTGACCGCCGCACCTCGCTTGATCAGCGATTCCACCAGGTCGCCCAGCTGGGCGGCGATATTGATCGCTGCGGAAAGCAGGACAATCGGCCACAGCGGCGCTTTCTCCAGGGCGAACAAGCCATCCTTTCTTTCAATAAGACGCGCATTCAGCAGCGCCGTGCTGATCGGCAGGGCGTAGTTGTACAGCAACACTCCCACTCCTACGCTGGCCAGCATCGAAGCCAGCGCTCCCTCCCAGGTCTTCCTGGGGCTGATGCGCGGCGACATCAGGTGGCGTCCCAACGACCGTCCGACAAAATAAGCAAAGATGTCTCCTGCCCATACCAGCAAAAGGAGGTACAGCAGGAGGAACGCTCCCGAGGCCTGCTCCCGAAGCTGTACCAGACATCCCATCGGCAGGGCAACATATGCGAAGGCAAATGCTGACGTCATGGCGGCGGGAAATCCGGTGCTGAGATCGGCCCGCCTCATGCCAATCACCAGAAAGACAAACGGAACAATCGCGGCCACGAACGCCGCGCTGCCGGCAAAGACAGACGTAGACAGCAGGGGAGTATCACGCCCGGGATTGAGCGCCAGGAAGAGGAAGAACAGTCCAACAAAAATGTAAGTCGGCCAGTGCATCGGACTGATCTTGTAGGCCTCTGAAATCTTCAGCAGTTCCTGGGTCGCCAGCAGGGCAACCAGGGCAGCGATCAACGCCAGCACCGGCACCGGGGCCCGCAGCACCAGCAGCAGGACAACCGGGATCAGCACTACCGCGGTGAGAATTCGTTTCAGTAGTTGCAAGCCGTGTCAGCTCCGGCCCGTTTTGGATGGGTGGGGAAGAGAGCTGTGGACATGGGGTGCGTGGTCGGCCAGCCCGCCGTAACGCCGCTCGCGCTTTTGATACTCCGCGATGCCTTCCAGCAGGTGCACCCCGCGAAACTCCGGCCACAAAGTCGGAGTCACATAGATTTCAGCATAAGCCAGTTGCCACAGCAGGAAATTGCTCAGCCGCATTTCTCCGCTGGTGCGGACCACCAGATCGGGATCGGGCAAGTGCCGCGTGTACAAGTTCTGCGACACCGCGTCTTCGTCGATATCGAGATGGTCCAGACCGCCATTTCGCGCGGCCGCGTCCACGATCGAACGGAACGCGTCCACCAGTTCGGTACGCGCGCTGTAATTGAGCGCCAGGGTCAGCACCATGCCGCTATTGCCCGCAGTCGCATCCCGCGCCCAAGCCATCTTCTCCTGCACCGAGGGCGGAAGTTCATGCTGCCGCCCAATGTATTCCAGGCGAATGTTGTTCTTGTTGAGGGTGGGGACTTCGGCTTTCAGGTAGCGGCACAGCAGGCCCATCAGGAAATCCACTTCACCGCGTGGACGCTTCTTCCAATTCTCTTCGGAAAAGGCATACAAGGTCAGCCAGGGAATACCGATGCGGGCGGCAGTTTCGACGGTGGAACGTACGGATGCAACTCCTGCGCGGTGTCCGGCCATGCGCGGCAAATGGCGGCGGCGGGCCCAGCGTCCATTGCCGTCCATGATGATGGCGATGTGTTTCGGGAGCCGTTCCGGATGCAGCTGTCGGTAAACATCCGCTTCCTTGCGATCCAGCCCGGCAGGAATCGTCGCTTGCAAGCTAACCTCTGCTGTTTCAAGAAGCTAACACAGGGTGACGGTGGTTGCAATGACACCAAAGAGGCATGTGTGGGTCGGACACTCTTGTCCGACGCCTTGGACTTTGATTCTAAGCTTACCGGGAAAGGGCCTAATTTGACGGCACGGGCAACCGTCACCACATAGAAGGTCAAAGTCAAAGGCGTCGGACAGGAGTGTCCGACCCACACAGACCCCGGCTCTTGCATCGCTGGATTATCAGGTCTGGACACACCCGAACTTCTACAATTATCCTCGCGCCCATGAACCGACGAACTTTCCTTCAAGCCACCGCCGCCGGCGCTGCCTCCCTCGCCCTTCCTCACAACTCTTTCGCCGCTGACGCCAGCCCTGACCTGGCCATCATCCGCAAGGAAATCGGGAAGCGCCATGATGAATCGGTCCAGCGTCTGCAGCAATGGATTCGCCAGCCTTCGATTGCCGCCGAGCACCGCGGCATGGACGAGGGCTGCGATCTCCTCATGCAAATGTTGAGCGATGCCGGCTTCCGGGGCGCGACGAAAGTCTCCACCGACGGCCAGCCCGGTCTCTTCGCCACGCTCGACGCCGGCGCTCCCCGCACCCTCGGGATCTATTTCATGTATGACGTCAAACAGGTCGATCCTTCGGAGTGGTCGTCGCCGCCCTTCGACGCAGCCATCATCGATAAGCCCGGCCTGGGCAAGTGCGTCGTCGGGCGCGGTGCGGTCAATCAGAAAGGTCCAGAGGCTTCGTTCCTGGCCGCGCTGCACGCCATCCGCGGAGCCGGACGCAAGCTTCCCATCAATCTGGTGTTTGTTGCCGAGGGCGAAGAGGAAATCGGGTCGCCGCACTTTCCGCAGATCGTACGCCGGCCCGAAGTGCTGGCTGCGCTGCGTAAATGCCGGGGTGTTTACATACCCGCCGCCGAGCAGGACCTCGATGGCAAAGTCACCATGACGCTTGGGGCCAAGGGAGTCATTGAAGTCGAACTGGTTTCGAGCGGCGAAAAGTGGGGACGAGGTCCGCGAAAAGATGTTCACTCCAGCCTGAAGGCCATGATTGATAGCCCGGCATGGCACCTGGTAGAGGCATTGTCCACGCTGGTCTCGCCCGATGGCAATACGCCGGCGATTGACGGCTTCGCCGACCAGGCCCGTCCGCTCTCTGCCGCGGAAAAGAAAATGATCGCAGTGGCGGCTTGCCGTCTGGATGAGAATGTCGCCAAGAAGCAGTACAGCGTGGAGCACTGGATACACGACGTGAACTATGTCGAGGCGCTGGAATTGTTGCAATCACGCCCGACAGTCAACATCGAAGGTCTGGTGGGCGGCTATACCGGGCCGGGCGGCAAGACCATCCTTCCCCATCGCGCGGTGGCCAAACTCGACTTGCGCCTGGTGCCGGACATGAAGGCCGATGAAGCCCTGGCTGCACTCAAGGCCCACTTGGCAAAACGTGGTTTCGGCGACATCGAAGTGAACATGACAGGTGGTTACGACCCGAACAGCACTTCGGCTGACGCGCCGCTGATTCGCGCCCAGGTGGCGGTCTATCGCGAAAAGGGAATCGATCCCATAGTTCTGCCTCGCAGCGCCGGATCATGGCCGGGATATGTTTTTACTGGCGACCCCCTGCACCTGGCTGCGGGCCATTTCGGTATGGGACACGGCAGCGGCGCGCACGCTCCCGACGAGTATTTCGTGATCGAGTCGACAAATCCAAACGTGCAGGGAATCGACGGCGCCGTGCTCTCGCACGTGGAATATCTGTACCAGATGGCGTCAATTTAGGAGCCTGTGTGGGGACGGGTCTTCGACCCGCCCGGCGGAGCGAAGCTCGGCTGCGGTAATCGCAGACGACTCTCGTGATCTCCGGTGAAAATCATTTGCCGAGCTGCGCTCGGCCGGACAGCCGGGGGCGGCTGTCCCCACGTGGTTTGTGGCTTCCATGCCTTGACGCGGGCGAGGGCGCCCGCGCCACACTGACAAATCTTATTTCGCTTCCTCGGGTACGACCGCCAGTTCCAACCTTTCCGTCCAGCGCAGAACGGTCAGCGCGCTGCTGACGCCTACCCGCGCATCGGTTAGCAGGCGGTGCAAATCATCCACGCCGGCCACTGCCTTGCCGTCGAGCGCAACAATCACGTCGCCTTCGCGTAGCCCTGCTTTTTGTCCCGGACTGCCGGCCGTGACCGAGATCACCACGACACCCGTTTCCTGCGGCAGGTTGTAAAAACGCACCAGGCGCCGATGCAGAGGCGTGGTCTGGGCTTCGACCCCGATGTAGCTGCGACGAATCCGGCCTTCCTGCAGCAGACGTCCAGCCACAAACTTCGCGGTATTGATTCCGATGGCGAAGCACAACCCCTGCGCCCCCATGATGGTGGCCGTGTTGACGCCGACGACCTGGCCGTCGGAGGTTACCAGTGGTCCTCCGGAATTGCCCGGGTTGAGCGAGGCGTCGGTCTGGATCACGTCGTCGATCATCCTTCCTGAATACGAACGCAGCGATCGTCCCAGCGCGCTTACCACTCCGGCGGTCACGGTGTACTGGAAGCCGTAGGGATTTCCAATGGCAATTGCCAGTTGCCCTACCCGCAGCTTCTGGGAATCGCCCAGAGGGGCCACCACCAGGCCGGGTGCATCGTTATTGGGGATATCCACGCGCACCACGGCCAAGTCGGTTGCTGGATCGTCGCCGATGGTGCTCGCCGGGAAACGCCGCCCATCGGCGAAGGAGACTTGAATGCGCGTGGCTTCGTGAACCACGTGACTGTTGGTGAGAATCAGGCCGTCGGGAGTGAACACGAAACCGGAGCCGCCGCCCTGCCGCTCGCGCGGCTCACCGGAACGGGTTTTCCCCGCCTGCGCGACATCAATCTTGACCACCGATGGGCTGAGCCTCTCGGCGGTGCCCACCACCGCCTGCGAGTAGGCATCGAGCAAGGCGGCATCGTTCAAAGGCCCGCCACCGCTGGAGGGCGGGACAGCCGGTTCGGAATAATCTGCAACAAAGAAGGGAACTGCTGCTGGGTCCATGTCTGCTAGATGAAAGGAAACCGGGATGGGATTCACAGCCCCGGCGAAATCATCTACCGTTGTCATCCTGAGCGCAGGGTTTGCTTTCGTTCAAGAAAGCAAACCCGAAGTCGAAGGACCTCTCCCTATTGATGTGCTTTGTCAGTTCGATGTGCTGCGGCAATTCCGGGCTGCGCGGCGATTGCAGAAAGTTCCTTGAAGCGCTCGCCGTAAGGTAGCGGTCCTTCGACCCCATAAACCGATTCGTTCCGAATCGGTTCACTCCGCTCAGGATGACGGTTCTATTGCTTGGGGCGCAGGCGAGTGGCGGCGGTGGGCAGGATGCAAGCCTTGGACGCTTCCGACAGCGATTGCTGCAGCGCCGCACCTACCACGGAAAGCTCTTCCGGCGTCATCAGCCGCTGCATGCCCTCGAACAGTTCGCGCTCTTCCTTGCGAATGTGGGAGGCTAGTTTTTCTACCAGGGCCTGGAGTCCGGCGGCATGCAATTTGCGGGCGGCGGCGCGGGAGAAGAAATCGCGCAGCAAGACGTGACCTGTGAGCAGCTCCTGGACCAGGGGCTGCAGTTCGGGAAAGCGCACAGCCACCGGAAATAACTCTTTTTCTTCGGCGGCAAAATGGAAGGCGATCTCCTGTTCGAACATCTGCTGGATCTCGGCCTGCCAAGTTTCGAGGTCGACCTCGCCCGCCTGAATGGCGCGATCCAGGCGTACACACAGCGCCAGGCAGTGCTGGTGCTGGTGGGAGAGGGGAATAAGGTTTCTGTCACGAAGCATGTTTATCCATTGTCCGGGTGGCGCGATACCAGCGCAAGCATAAGCGCCCACGTCGGGTAACGCCAGTCACCTGACCTGGTGCAGTTAACATTGATGTTTGTAATAGAGCAACGGATTCAGGCGCTGGCCGTGGCCGCCTGAGAAGTTGCTTCCTTGACCGCGGGTCGCAGGGTCAGCCAGTCGGTGCGCACGCTGTCCCACTCCTGGATCAATATCCCGTAGGACTCGAAGAACTGGCGGATTTGCGCCCGCTCCCAGCCCACCGTTTCTTCCAGGATGGGTCCCAGAACCGCGAGGGCATTGGTGCTGAGGACGGTCCTCCTGGCGACCTGAGAGATGTGCTTGGCTTCCGAGACCGCGATGGTGAACCCGTCGCGCATTTTGACGTGCAGCATCACGTTGATATCGGAACTGCCGTCGCCGGTGTAAATGATGTGATCCGGCCCGATCTGCAACTGCGCCTGCAACTGGTCGAGGGCCGCCACTTTGCCGTAGCCGGCGGTGGCGCGCACCAGGCTTTCGATCTCGCCAGAGGCGTTGTAAACAAATTCGGTGCCGTAAATGTGGTCCGGCGGAACGATCCCCTCCAGCGCCGACTGGATCACTTCCACCGGCGATGCGGAAATCACATAGAAGTCGAAGTGATAGCCGTCCACTCCGTTCTTGAGCACCTGGTAAAGCAATTCGATATTTTCCTTCAGGCGGATGTTCTTGCCGACTTCGTACAGATGCTGCTTGCGCACCCGCTTGCGGAACTCGGGATCATGCAACAATAGATAGGACAGCTCCGCCCCCTGCTGCACCAGGTTCAGCTTGGCCATACCCTGCGCCTTACGTTCAAATTCCGCGGTCGGTATGCCGACCAGTTCACTCAACACGTAGCCGGAATCATCGAAAGTAAGGGTCTGGTCAAAGTCGCTGGCAAAGAGGTAACGCTTTAAAGGTTTCTCACTCATATGCACATTAGATTCCCCTGGGCTCCCGTAGGGCCCATAAATAACATCGATAGGAAGCATTACCAAAGTGATGACGTTTTGGAGTGGCATAAAGGTGCGAACCATGAATAAGCGCTAACGTAGGCGCGAACTTCCTCGTTTCGGGGGGAAGGGGTTCGGCGCATTTTCGGCACTGTTTCTCCAAAACGCCAGAGACAGGCTTCAGCGCGAATCAACGCCCTGTCTCTCCAAAACCCGGAGAGACGAAGACAGGGCACTTTTCGGATGTTGTCTGAAGAAGCGCACACGTGCCTCTCGTGCCTTTACTAATCTGTTCTCAGCATTGAGAATGGAGACATCGCCCACAAGCCCGGCACGAGCGTGGACGCTCGCGCACACATTTTGGCGGGACAACGGGCAACAGGAGCAGGTTTAACTATGGCAGCTACCGGAGAACTCATCCGTCTCATCAACTACGTCGACGACATCAACACCACGCTCCGCCGCATCAGCGCCTCCATACCTCTGATGGATGCGGATGAACGCAAGCGTCTCGCCGAAAATATTCGTTCCGCCAGCACCAACCTTACCTCTGTTCTGGGACAACTGGAAAAGGGGCAGTAGTGGCTCAGGTCCAGACCATCGCCGTCATCGGCGCTGGCCGAGTGGGCCGAGGCATCGCGCAATTGGCGGCCAGGGGCGGCTACAGGACAATTTTGGAAGACCTGTTGCCCAACGCCCTGCGCCGGGCCGAGAGCGAAATCCGTAGTCAACTTGATTTGGCCGTGGAGTCGGGCGGGGTGTCGGCCGGCGCCGCCGATGCCGCCCTCTCCCGTCTGGAATTTGCCGGCAGCGTTGAAGATGCCGCCCGCCAGGCCGACCTGGTGATCGAGGCCGTTCCGGAAGAACTGGAATCGAAGATTGAGATCTTTACCCTGCTCGACAAAATCTGCCGTCCCGGCACCATCCTGGCCTCCCACATTTCCACGCTCAGCATTACGGAGATTTCCCGCGTTACTTATCGCGCCTGGAATTGTGTGGGCATGCATTTCGCGGAGCCAGTGGAGAGCGAGAGAAGGCTGGAGATCATCCGCGGCCAGGAGACCGGCGATGAAACGATTGCCACCGCCGTCGAAGTAGGGAGATGCATGGGCAGGGATGTTGTGGTCCTCGAGGAAGCGCAAACGTCGGAGTAGCGCCGGCATCTTGCCGGCTGTCTCGAGGGCGTCTCGCCCTCGGAGGTGGGGGCGAGACGCCCCCACGACAGCCGCCGGGACGGCGGCGCTACAAAACCTCTCTACTTGTTGATGTCCTCCTTGGCTTCCAGACGCTTGGCGAAGGCTTGTAACGGTTGCTTTTGGCCGTCCGGCGCGCCGGCCACGGCAGCGTTCATTTCTCTCGCTGCGTCGGCGAAGTCGCCCTGTGAGGAATACATGCGGGACAAGCCGACGTGCACAATCCACTGGTCAGGGTTCTTCTTGGCGTTGTCGCGGTAGATGGCAAAGGCCTCCGTCTGCTTGCCGTCAATTTGCATCTGGCGGGCATAGCTGTGAAGCTGGATGGCGTTGGCCATGGTAAGCGCCTTGTCTCGCGCGGTGGTGGCCTCTTCTTTCCTCCCCAAGGCTTCCAGGACGTGTGACTTGGTCATGAAGTTGTCATAGCGCGCTTCATTCTGAATTGACTTGTCGGAATATGTCAGGGCCTCGTCCAGATCGATCTTTTCCTGCAGGAGGTAGTTGGCCGCGTCATCCCATCCATCCCATGAATACTGGGCGAGCCCGCGAAGCTGGTTGTGCAGGTTCTGCTCCACGATGGCGTGCGTGTTCACGCCAACCTTGAATGGAACAGCAATTTTCTCCCAGCGCATTGTGACCACGGAAGAATCCGGACCCACTTCATCGAAGTCATAAGTGAGGGCTTCGCGAAAGTCCGCGGTCTGGGGTTTGACCGTAACCCGAAGCGCGTCTTCGGCCTGGTTATAGGTGAAGCTGCCCCAGGAAGTCGAGTTCCTGGAAAAGATGACGGTCCACTCGTTTTCTGCCGGAAGCATGTGCAGGCCGTAGGTTCCAGCCGGCAGGGCTTTGCCCTCGATGGTCACCGGATCGGTAAACTTTATGGTGGTGTTTTCGTTGGCACCGGCACGCCATACCTGGCCGTAAGGCACCAGTCCGCCCCAGACTTTGCGCTTATTAACCATGGGGCGGTGATAGTTGACGGTGACATCGGTGATTCCAATGCGCTGGGTGATAACCGCATGCTGGCTGGGGCGCGGCAGATCCAGAACAAAAGACTGGGCCACGCCGAATGACCCGAGCAACAGCAATACTTCCACCACAAACAGGGCACGCAAAAGCAGTTTGAGCACGGTGCAAACCTCCCAATCTGAGTTGTTATTGTTGTGAAAGCCGAAATCGGGCCGGGCGAATCAGAACGGTCGTTTAGACGCTTCGCCCCCAACCTGGTTAGCACCCCCGGCTGCGGGAAAAAGGGGGCTATCCTTTCGGCGCTAACCAGGTCTAAAGAAAGAGGCAAGTGCCAAATTGTGGGAACTTGCGGGCCAGCGACACCGTAATAGACATTGCAGGTGGTGGTGGGCCGTGCGCTGCCCGAACATCAAAGAACCTTCCCCAGCGGCAGTGGACGCGATACCCTTATGAACGTGCTTTTTGAGACTGTTCGCCAATCCCTGGCTACCCTCTGGGCGCACAAGCTACGCTCGTTCCTGACCATGTTCGGCATCGCCTGGGGTGTGGGCTCGCTGCTGCTGCTGGTGGGTTTGGGAGAGGGTTTTCGCAGCGGACAGGTGCGGAACCTGGCTACCCTGGGCCAGGACATCATGTTCATGTTTCCGGGAAGAATTCCGGCGGTCGCGGGCAACCTGCAGTCCGGCCAGACCTATCACTTTACTTACGACGATTACGTTGCCATCCGCAAAGAAGCACGTACCTTGCGCGCCTTGTCGCCCGTAATTAACCGTGAAGACATTCGTGCGGTCAGCGACTATGGTTCGACCAACGGCCAGGTATTTGGGGTAAGTCCGGAATACAACCAGATTCGCACTGTGCCGGTCGGAACCGGCCGCTGGTTAAATGATGAGGACAACACGGAGCACCGGCGGGTGGCGGTGGTGGGCTGGGAGCTGCTGAAGAATGTTTTCCCCGGACGCCCCGCCGTGGGCGCAACCATGCTGCTGAACGGTATCCGCTTTGACGTGATCGGGGTGCTGGCCAAGGTGGGTAAGGATGGCAACAATGGAACCAACGCCCGCATCTTCGTCCCGGTCGAGACCATGCGCAACCTGTTTCCCCTGAAGCAGCAAAACTCGGAAGGCGCGCTCTCCTTCATCAACTACCGCCCTTCGAACAAAGCCGAGCACCTGAGATCGAAGGAGGAGATTCACCAGATTATCGCGCGCCGCCACGGCTTCGATCCCAAGCTGGAAGATGCCTTCGAAGACTGGGACACGATTGAAAATTCGCAGCGTGTGGGCAAGATATTCGACGCCATGGATTATTTCCTCGGGGTGGTGGGATTCGTGACCCTGGCGCTGGGCGCAATTGGCATCGTCAACATCATGCTGGTTTCTGTCGCCGAACGCACCCGGGAAATTGGCCTGCGCAAGGCATTGGGCGCCACCTATCGCAATATTCTGACCCAGTTCTTCATCGAGGGTGCATTCCTGACCGTCTTCAGCGGAGGAATCGGACTGCTGATTTCTACCGTGTTCGTTACGCTGCTGGCCCAGTTGCCCGCGCCGCAGGGATTTGACACACCGCGCATCGTGCCCATGTCCGCGGTGCTGGCCATTTTGTCGCTGGCCATCGCCGGCATCGTGGCCGGAATTTATCCCGCCCGGAAAGCCGCGTTGCTGGCCCCGGTTGAGGCCATGAGGCAGGAGTAGCCGTGATCCACGAGCTGGGAACCCAAGCCTATGGCGCGCTGCGCCATAACAAGCGGCGCAGCATCCTCACCATGCTGGGCATGGCGTGGGGGATCGCTACCGTAGTGCTGTTGCTGGCTTATGGCGCCGGCTTTGAGCGCGGTCTGTGGTCGGCCTTCCGCTCCTTCGGGACCAACCTGGTGTTTGTGTTTCCGGGGCGTACTTCGCTGCAGGCGGGCGGAACAAAAGCGGGGAGCGAAGTCCGGCTCACCATCAAAGATCTCGACTACATCCGCGACGAAGTGCCTCTGCTCAAACGGCTCTCACCTGAAGTTTTCAAGCAGAGCACGGTGGCCTGGGGCACGCGCAGCGCCAGCTACGGCGTGAGTGGCGTGTACGCCAACTACGCTCGCATGCGCCGCATGGAATTCGCGGAGGGAGCGCCCTTTGGCGAAGCCGAGGATTTTACCCACGCCCGCGTCGCTTTTATGGGTGCCGAGGCCAAGAAAAAGCTCTTTTCCGGCCAGAACGCGATCGGCGAAAGCATCCGGGTGGATGGCATTTCCTACCAGATCGTGGGCATCCTCAAACATGTCATCAACAACAGCGACGATAACCTGAACGAGCATATTTACGTGCCCTTCAGCGCCATGAGCGATCTGAAAGACACCTACTATCTGAACTCGATTGTCATGGAATATGAGGGCGACAACGCCAAGGTGGTGAGGGCACTGCGCAACTCGATGGCATTCCACCACAACTTTGATCCCAAGGACGAACGCGCGGTCTTTGTGTTCGACGTCTTCTCAGACTTGCTCGACCTGCGAGTGATCACTACCGGCATCAAGATCATGCTCGGCTTCATTGGCTTGCTCACGCTGGGGATCGGCGGAGTGGGGTTGATGAACATCATGCTGGTTTCGGTGACGCAGCGGACCCGGGAGATCGGCGTCGAAAAGGCCCTGGGCGCGCATCGCTGGCACATCCTGTTCCAGTTCCTTGCCGAGGCCATGGTCATCACCGCCTTGGGAGGATTACTGGGCGTGGCGTTTGCCTATCTGGTTTCCTGGTCCGTCCCTTCCCTGACCCTGTGGAGCGCATTTCAGGAAGGCGCCGACGAAGGCGATATTCACCTGACCATCGACGCTGCCACCCTCATGTGGTCCACCGGCATTCTCAGTCTGGTGGGGATCGTCAGCGGCATGCTGCCCGCCATTAAAGCAGCCAAGCTCGACCCCATCGAAGCCCTAAGATACGAGTAAAACTAAGAACTGAGCACCAAGAACTGAGAACCAAGAACTGAGATCTGGAAACTGCACTTCAGACCCCCGAAACTCGAAACTCCGTAACTGGAAACTGCTTTTGCGGAAGCCGTCAAGGCGGCGGGCGAGGGCGCCCGTCCCACACGAATGCGCCACTCCCGTTAGAATCATTAGGTGACTGACTCAGACCCGCGTCTTGAGCGTGTGCTCGCCCAACTGAAACTCTACGAGCATCCCTTGCTCGATTTCTCTGCCCGGGCCAAGGGCGCAGCAGTCGAAGTCATCATCCAGTTCAGAAATCCACCTGTCCCGGTGCACACTTACTACTTCGAACTTCATCCCCGGGACCTCGATCATCCGCAGTTCGAGTGGGGATTCCAGCGGCAGCTCTATGACTGCCTGCATGATTACATCGTCGAAATGTTTATCCGCACACCTCAGGACCGGGCGGACCGGCAACGGAAGGGTTTGTGAGCCTGCGCCAGATCATCGAACAGGAGATCGGCGAGCACGGGTCCATCCCGTTTTCGCGCTATATGGAACTGTGTCTCTACCATCCCGACCTGGGCTACTATTCCCGGAACGCCGAGCAGTTCGGTAAAGCCGGGGATTTTTATACTTCGAGCGATGTGAACGCGGTATTCGGACGTCTTCTGGCACGGCAGTTCGACGAAATATGGAGGGTGTTGGGATCACCCGGCCAGATCGAAATTCTGGAACTCGGCCCCGGCCGCGGATTATTTGCACAGGACGTGCTTGCCTGGTCGGAGAAGAAGTTCCCCTCGTTCTTTCACGCTCTGCATTACTCACTGGCGGAACGCTCACCCAAATTGCGAGAACGCCTACGCGGCGTGCTCACCCGGTTTCTGGAAAGTGGTACGGCGTCTTCGGTTTCGGAGGGAGCCAACGAAGGACTGCAGGTACGCAGGCCCTGGTTCTCGGATGTGTCAGGCGGCGCGGGAACAGCTCGATCCGCCCGCGACACCGCGGACAGTTTCTACTTCCCGGCGGAGAAGAAACTGCAGGGCACGACTGCAGCCCCACCTAGCAATGCCATGGACCAGCGGGCTCTTGCCCCCGAGGTCCCAGTCATCGTGTTCGCCAATGAATTCTTCGACGCTCTTCCGGTAGAGATACTCAGCGCCCAGGGCACGCTTCGCATTTCGAGTGAAAGTGGCCGCTTCGTCGAAGCCTGGGTTCCATCCTCAGCGGAGGAGTTGAACTTTCTCGACCGCTATGGAGTGCATCCCGAGCCGGGAGAACGGATCGAGGCCCCGCTGCTCGCGCATCGCTATATGGCGAGCCTGACGGCATCGCTGCGCCAGGGAATGATTGTCGTGGTGGATTATGGCTACACTCGCACGGAGCAGCTTGCCGGCCGCCATCGCGGGACCCTGATGGCCTACCGGCAACACGCCGCCGCCCCCAGCCCCTACGCAGCGCCGGGTGAGCAAGATCTTACGGCGCACGTGAACTTTACTGCGCTCTCCGCTGGGGCGGAAGAAAACGGCATGCAAGTGCAACCCCTTCTGACCCAGTCGCAATTTCTGATGGGAATCGGAGAGGCGAATCAGTTTGCGGATGCCTTCGAGGAGTGCCGGCTGCCCCAGGAGCGCGCCAAAGTCGCCTTACAGCTCAAGCACCTTGTAACCCCCTCTGGCATGGGGGAGAGTTTTCACGTTCTAGTGGCGAGCAAAGCTGTTGATCCCGTGCTAGTGGCGAACCTAAGCGGGTTGTCTTTTGCTAAAACCAGGTTGTAGGCAGAGCATGAGCAGGAATTCTCGGGTGAATAAGAATCTTTCATGCGATAAGTATGATTCCTGGAGTCATGACGGAACATCTATGAAGGACCATGGGACGAACCGCGGCAGGATTAGAGAAGATCCAGATGGAAACTGAAATCCGACCAGCTTCCTGGAAAATCCTGCTCGCCTTCTCCATGATCTACTTTGTCTGGGGATCGACGTTTTTTGCCATCCGCGTCGGTGTCCATGAAGTGCCACCCTTCCTCCTTGCGGCCATGCGCTTCTTCACAGCTGGCCTGGTCATGTATGCCTGGCTGCGGTTCCGGGGAATACCAGCGCCCAGCCGGCGAGAGTGGATTGCGGCTGCCGCGCTCGGGGGACTTATCTTTGTGGTCGATTACGGATGCCTGTTCTGGGCCGAGCAGCGCGTCCCTTCCGGGATTGCGGCCGTGGTGCTTGCCACCATCCCGGTATTTATCACCCTGATGGAAATTGCGTTTCTCAGGACGCAACGGCTTACAGTGCGTCTCGCGCTGGCGTTGATGGTGGGCTTGTGCGGCGTAGCGGTGCTGATGAACCATTCGTTTTCGCTGGGGGAAGTACCTGTCAATCGCGCGGGCGCCGTGGCGTTGCTTATCGCGGCGTTAACGTGGTCGGTCGCGACGATCTTCACTCGAAGGCTTCCCCTTCCGGCATCGAAGCCGATGAGCGCGGCTGCCCAGATGCTCACGGGTGGAGCGCAACTCTTCGTACTCACGGCGGTTTCGGGTGAGTTCAAAGGCTTCCGCATGCAGGCAGTGTCGTGGAGCGCCTGGTTCGCGCTGGTTTACCTGATTATTGCGGGTTCGATCGTAGGCTTCACCGCCTATGTCTGGCTGCTGCATTGGGAATCGCCCACGAAAGTCGGGACTTATGCGTACGTGAATCCGGTGGTCGCAGTGGCCTTGGGATATTTCCTGGGTGGGGAGGCGGTGGGGCCGCGCACACTGTTGGGGACACTGCTGGTCCTGGTGAGCGTGGTGGCGATCACAACGATGAAGAAGAGCAAGGAGCAGGTTCGTCCCCCCGCCAGCAGTGAGCTCATTGAGAACACGTGTGGGTCGGACACTCTTGTCCGACGCCTTTGAAGTTGGTTTTTGCTGGTTGGTTGGCAGCGTCGTCGAATCTTAAAGTCCAAGTCAAAAGCGTCGGACAAAAGTGTCCGACCCACACGTGATTTGGCGCTACGGTCGCGTCATCCTCTCCGGCTTCATCAGTTGATCGAAATCCTCGCCCGTGAGGTAGCCCAGCTTCAATGCCGCCTCGCGCAGGCTGCTGTGTTCGACGTGGGCGGTGTGCGCAATTTTGGCTGCCTTGTCGTAGCCGATTTTTGGCGTCAGCGCAGTCACCAGCATCAGCGAGTTCTTCAGGTTCGCGTCCACTTTGGCTCGATCCACTTCGATGCCTTTGATCATGTACTCGACGTATCCGTGGCAAGCGTCGGTGATCAGCGTGACCGAGTGGAGGAAGTTGTAAATAATCACCGGCTTGTAAACATTCAACTGGAAGTTGCCCTGAGAGCCGGCGAAGCCGACCGCAGCGGTTGCGCCGTGGACCTGCACGCAGACCATGGTCATGGCTTCGCACTGCGTGGGGTTCACCTTGCCGGGCATGATCGAAGATCCAGGCTCGTTCTCAGGAATTGTAAGTTCGCCAAGGCCGGAACGCGGCCCGGAAGCCAGCCAGCGGATGTCGTTGGAAATCTTCATCAGTGAAGCGGCCAGGGTTTCCATCGCTCCCTGGGCAAAGACGAGTTCGTCATGGGCTGAAAGTGCGGCGAACTTGTTGGGATGGGAGCGGAAGGGAAGCCCAGTAAGTTCAGCTATCTTTTTCGCCGCGCGCTCGGCGAATTCCGGATGGGCGTTCAAGCCCGTACCTACCGCGGTCCCGCCGATGGCGAGATCGTAAAGCCCGTCGAGCGCCTCTTGCAAACGCTTGATGTCACGCTCCAGCAGGCTGGCCCAGCCGCCGAACTCCTGTCCGAAAGTAAGAGGGACGGCGTCCTGCAAGTGGGTGCGGCCGATCTTGACCACGTCGTCGAATTCCTTCGCTTTCGCGGCAATCGCATCGTGCACCATCTGGATTGCGGGAATCAGCGCATTCTTCACCCGTTCCGCAGCCGCGATGTGCATGGCGGTGGGGAAGGTATCGTTGGACGACTGCGACATGTTTACGTCGTCATTGGGATGAACCGGTTTCTTCGATCCCAATTTACCGCCCGCCAGTTCGATGGCGCGGTTGGCGATAACTTCGTTGACGTTCATGTTGGTCTGGGTACCGCTGCCGGTCTGCCAGATGCGAAGCGGGAACTGGTCGTTGAGTTTGCCGGCAATGACTTCATCAGCCGCCTGCACGATGAGTTTGGTCTTGTCGGCCGGCAGCTTGCCCAGGTCCTGGTTCACCAGCGCGCATGCCTTTTTCAGGATGCCAAAGGCACGAATCAGCTCCGGTGGCATGGTGTCGCGCCCAATGTCGAAATGGAGGAGCGAGCGCTGCGTCTGCGCACCCCAATAGACGTTGGCCGGGACCTCGATTTGTCCCATGCTGTCGGATTCAGTACGCGTCTTCGGTTTTGCGGGCGCTGCCATGTTGGGTTCCTGAGGATTGGAGCAACTGGGAATTATAGCGCGGCGAGGAGGCTGCTTTCGCAGGCCACGAACCTTTGTGGTCTTGATGGTTAGAGATTTTGACCGCGAAGGTCGCAAAGGTAACCGCGAAGATCGCAAAGGACTGGATCCCTTCCAACCGACCGTTCACCTGACCAGGGGCGGAACGCTCACATGGCAAGGGGTGCAAAGGCGGTGTCTGCGCCGCGTGCTAGAATCTTTACCTTCCAGGCCAGCGGATTGACCATGCCCGGCCACTTCGTGTTTTATTTCGGCAGAGACTAACGATTTGGCGACGAAACAGAGCTCCGGCGCGACCCAGCAGATTCCCGACACCCTTCCGCGTCCGCAGATGAAGAGCGAGCCTGAGACGAGTGCCGATGTGATCGTGATTGGCGCCGGGCCCACCGGACTGGCCTGCGCCATCGAAGCGCAGCGGGCCGGCTTCAAGGTCATGGCCATCGACAAGGGATGCGTGGTCAATTCCATCTATCACTATCCCGCGAACATGTCTTTTTTCACCACGCCCGAGTTGCTGGAAATCGGCGATATTCCCTTCAGCACCGCCCGGCAGAAGCCCACCCGCGAGGAAGCACTCGAATACTACCGCAAGGTGACCGAGCACTATCATCTCGACGTTAGACAGTATCAGTGGGTCAAAACGGTGACCGGGAGTGACGACGATTATCACATCACGGCCACTGACAGCCTGGGCCGCATTTACGATTACCGCACCCGCAAGCTGATCGTTTCAACCGGCTACTACGATCTGTCGAACCCGCTGAATATTCCCGGCGAAGACCTGTCCAAGGTTTTTCATTATTATCGCGAGCCGCATCCGTTTTTCGATATGGATGTCGTGGTCATCGGCGGCAAGAACTCAGCCGCCATCTCCGCGCTTGATCTCTGGCGGCACGGTGCGCGCGTGACCCTGGTCCATCGCGGCGCGAAATTACACAACCATGTCAAGTACTGGATTCTGCCGGACATCGAGAACCGCATCAAGAACAGCGAGATTGCTGCTTACTTCAGCAGTACGGTGGTGGAAATTGGGACTGACTATGTCGATCTCGACACTCCGGAAGGACCGGTTCGGTTGAAGAACGATTTTGTCTTTGCCATGACCGGCTACCATCCCGATTACGATTTCCTGCGTTCAATGGGGATTGAACTCTCGACCGACCAGTGCCGTCCGGTGTGCGATCCGCAAACTCTGGAAAGCAACGTACCCGGCATCTACGTGGCGGGGGTGATCGTTGCCGGGTCAAGAACCAACGAGATTTTCATCGAAAACGGAAGGTTTCACGGCAGGCAGATCGCCGACCATCTCAAACAAAAACTGTCGGGCAAACAGCCTAGGCGAGCGTGACGAGGTCTTCTCCCAACTGCTGATTGATCAATCGCGACACCAGGGCCTTAAGTCGCTCTCCGGTCTTGGACAAGACAAAGTCCTGTTCCGGATCTGACCAGTCCAGCTTAAAGCTGGTAGCCAGCGCGGAAATCCAGATTTGCCGCACCGGGGCATTGGGAGAGATGACGAACTTGCTGCGGTCCTCGAACGAAACATGCAACGCGCCGGACTGGTCTTCTACTTCGATCTCGGACGACTCTTCGGCCTGCATGAGGGCCTTCTTCAAGGATTCAAGCGCGCTGTCCGCCCGTTTGCGAAAATCGGTTTCATCAAGCATGGGTAGATTATAGTCGCTAGGCTATGGTCGTTGGTCATTGGCCCTTGGTCGTTGGCCAATTCTCGATCTGCAAACTGACAGTGGCGGTCTTGCAGCCAACGACCAACGACCAAGGACCAACGACCAGTATGGACCTGCAACCCGAGCGCGCATCGACGTCGATCTCACTGTCCTCGTACCTGCGGCTGCTGCGCCACAACCGCAACTTCCGCCGGCTCTGGCTGGCGCAGATCGTCAGTGAGATCGGCGACTGGTTTTATACCCTGGCGATTTACAGCCTGTTGCTGCAACTGACCGGCCGGGCAAGCTCGGTCGCGCTGGCCCTGGTGCTGCAAGTCCTTCCCCAGACTTTCATTGGTCCGGCTGCGGGAGTCATCAACGATCGCATCAGCCGGAAGCGAGTCATGATCGCCGCCGACCTGGCGCGGATGGTCATCGTTTTCGCCATGCTACTGGTGCGCTCGCGCGCCACCGTCTGGCTGGTTTATCCGCTCCTGTTGCTGGAGACGCTGATGG
Source organism: Terriglobia bacterium (assembly GCA_963758435.1). Taxonomy (GTDB): domain Bacteria; phylum Acidobacteriota; class Terriglobia; order Terriglobales; family Acidobacteriaceae; genus JAIQFF01. The sequence goes on from CAVWVN010000011.1 coordinate 106,892, forward strand.
CCGCATTTTTCGAGCCCGCCCGCACTTCAGTGATTCCCAACGTCGCCGCACGGGAAGATGTGCTTGTGGCCAACACGCTTTCGTCGGCCACGTGGTCGGTGAACCTGCTGGTCGGCGCCTCGGTCGGCGGAGTGGTGGCGGCGCTACTGGGACGTGATGCCGTGTTCGTGCTTAACGCGCTTTCATTCCTGGCGTCGGCGATGCTGATTCGTGGAATGCGCTTTGAGGAACCCCATGCGCAGGCCGCGGCGCCGTTGCGGATGCGCGATGCTATTGACCTTTCGCCCATATTCGACGGCATCCGTTACGTACGTCAGGACCGGCGGTTGCTGGCCGCCGTATGTGCCAAGGCGGGCGAGCTAATGATTGGTCCCAGCTGGGTGCTCTTTACCGTCATGGGCAATGGTTATTTCCATGTGCGGGTGCGCGGCATCGATCCTCAACGCACCGCCATGCTAGGCATGAGCCTGCTGCTGGGGGCGCGGGGAATTGGCGCGGTTATGGGTCCCCTGTTTTCCGCCCGCTGGGCGGGGAGATCAGGCCGGCGGCTTCAGCTTGGCATCTTGCTGGGCTATCTCACGATTGGAGCAGGATATTTCGGACTGGGCTGGTCACCGAACATATGGGTGGCGTGCGCCTTCATTGCCTTGGCCCACTGCGGAGGATCAACCGTCTGGGTTTTTTCCACCACGATCCTGCAATTGAACACCGAGGACCGTTTCCGCGGCCGCGTCTTCTCTGCCGACCTTGGTTTCTCCATGCTGACCATTGCCGTCGGTGCTTACATCTGTGGGATTTTTCTCGATCGCGGTGTCTCGGCGCAGGTAGTAGCGTCAAGGACGGGAATCATCATGCTCCTGCCGGCACTATTGTGGGCGTGGGCGATGAAGGCGGAGATGCCGGACCAGGGACCACGTGGGGACAGCCGCCCTCGGCTGTCCGGTTGAGCGAAGCTCAGCCCTTGGTTTACCTATGCGAATATTTCCAGCGCCACAGCTCTGCCGAGGTCCGCTCGGCCTGGACAGCCGAGGGCGGTTGTCCCCACGCAGTCTATTTGAAGAACTGGTCGATCTTGGCCGCCATGATGAAGTCGCTCTGGGTCAGGCCATCGATCTTGTGTGTCCACAGAGTAATTTCCGCCTTGCCCCATGCCAGCAGGATGTCAGGGTGATGCCCCTGACTCTCCGCGATCTCTCCCACCCGGTTCACAAAGTCCAAAGCCTGCTTGAAATCCGGAAAGGTAAAGGCCCGGGTGATGTGATGCTCGTTCATCACCCTCCACTGCGGCACCAGTTGCTGGATGCGTTGCAGCTCCGCTCCCTTCATCGGAGGCACACCCCCGCGACAGGGAACGCAATTCTGGCTGGCAAGATCTTCTGGCATGATTGGTCTCCTTCTACTGTGGCGGCCGCATCCCCACGTTATTCACCGGACACTCGCGCACGCTCTGGGTACAACTCTGAAACTGAAGGTTCTTGTCCATGCAGACCTCCAGGCTGACCAGTTCTCCGGCGTGGCAGGAAATACGAAACGAAGACAGTGGAGCATGGTTCGCATCGGCAAAACTCTTCTCCAGATCCGGCACGCTGAAGCTCTGCTCGTGGTCCAGCTTTGGATACTGCTCTGGTACGTGCACGTTCCGGAAAGCCTGCTCGACCCGGGCGAAATAATCCTGAGCCGAAAGCCCGCTGCAAGTGCCATGCTTCTGCCACTCGTGCTGGATCAATCCACGGGTCGGCATGAAGTTGAGCATATGATCGACAGTCTCACCGGCCACCGGACTGGCTGTAGAGCACGACATGGGCGGCGGCCCGCTGTTGGCCTGCGGCCAGAGGCCGTGCAGCACAAAGGCAGTATGTCCGCCGGTTCTGCATTCGCTCGAATGGTCAGTGGGATGACCAGCGCAGTAGTTGGGCGCCCAGGAAAGCGACAGCAGGAAATAATCGAACGGGCTTGCCCCTGCCTCAGAGTCGTGATGGTGATGGTGATGCTTGGCGAAGGCCGAGGGAGCGAGAGAAAGGAGCAGGCAGAACAGAACGGAGGTGACGGAACGATTCATAGGCTCGTCGGAAAACGCTCCCACCTTTGCGCAAAAAGCGCGCAAAGATGGGGCACCCAGCGGTTTGGGCTAGAAGGGAATGTCTTCGTCGCTGATGGGGCCTGATGCCGTTGCCGGCTCGGGTTCCGGGGTACGCTGGTCGAAGTTGTTTCCTCCCGAGGCGGCGCCGCGCGAACTTCCTCCGAAATCTCCGCCACCACCGGCTTCGCCACGACCGCCCAGCAGGACCAGATCGTTCACGACAATCTCAGTCATGTATTTCTTTTGCCCGGTCTGTTTATCGTCCCAGGAGTGGGTGCGCAGACTGCCCTCGATGTAAACCTTCGAACCCTTTTTGAGGTACTCGCCGGCAATTTCCGCGGTGCGCGCCCAGGCGGTGATGTTGTGCCACTCGGTGCGGTCCTGCCACTGACCTTCCTTGTCCTTGTAGCGATCGTTGGTGGCTAACGTGAACTTCGCCACCGGCGTTCCGCTGGGCGTGGACCTGAGTTCGGGATCTTTACCAAGATTGCCGATGAGGATGACTTTGTTGACGCTCTTACCTGCCATAAGTGCTGCTCCTTCCGCCCCTTCGCGTGGACAGTAAACCAGGGAGCCGGAGAAATAAACGGAATTCGAGGGGCTGGAAGGCCACTATACCAGAATCCCGCCGAAGAGGTTGTGATGAATGAACAAGGGCCGACGCCTGCCTATGGGTTATAATGTCGCCGATGCCGGAAGAACCGCTCAGGGGAATCGTCGGGATGGTGCCCGACGAATTCAAACACGAACCCAGGTCCAAGGGTCTGCTTACCGCACGCAAAAAGAAGCCCAAAGAATTGGCGGTCATCACCGAGTGTTGCACCGGCTGCGCTGGTTCGCCTGCCTGCGTGGAATATTGTCCGGTGGAAGACTGCATGTTCTGGGTCCCGGATGAAGACAATTCTCCCTTCGGCCGCATTCAGGTGGATCCCATTCTTTGCATCGGCTGTAACAAGTGCACTAGCAAAGGCCCGGATGGCTCGTTCCTCGATGGTTGTCCCTGGGACGCAATCGTGATGGTGGACACAGCAGAGGTCGAGAAAGAAGTCGGAGTAATGCCCTTCTAACTGCGAACCGGGAACTGAAAACTGAAAACTGAAATCCTAGAAAACTGAAGCAAAGTAGCCGTCAAAGTCCATCCCCAGCTCCTGAATACGACCTTCCAACCAAAGTCACTTCAACGAAAAAGGGTCGAACTATTTCGCCCGGTCACGTATCGCTTGCTCCGTTGCCAATGCCTGTTGGCGAATGTGGTCGGGGACATCGGGCAGCTCCCGTTCATAAGGCCGGATGGCGGGAATGTCTTCGGGTTGTCCGATCAGGTAGAGTGCGCGTAAAGCTTCCCAGACCTGGTCGGTTCCCGGTTCCAGGGCTGCAATGGGATCGCCGGCGGTGATGGTTTGCCCGGTCTGGACGGATAACTCGCGGAGCCGGCCGCTGATGGGCGAACGAATTTCCACGGTTTGTCCTCCTGATTCGAGCTTGGCAATGATTCCGCCCTGGTGGATGATTGTCCCCAGCGTGCTCGAGTCCGTGACCTTTCCGGACTGGGGTGCGGTGACCTTCGCGGGCTGCAGGAGCGCGACAATATAAGGCCTCCCGCTGCTATCGCCGAAACGGACCAGCGATAGCGCCGCGTTGCCTCGTACCATAATTGAAGAATCGCCCAGCATCTTCAAGAGCGCGCCGTGAAATCCGGCGCCGGCCGCGTCTTTGCTGCTCGCATCCTGGCCCATGACCCAGGCGTCGGTGTTACGAACTTCTTCAATCGGGTAAGCGGCCAGGCGAACCAGGTCCGGATACCAGCGCGTGACGCTGGGGTCATGTCGCGTCACTCGCTCCCCGATTTGCACCAGGGCGTGCTGGATGTGACGCGGCTTTTTGTCGTCCTGCAGATATTCCGCCAGTTGCTTGTCCGAAAGCTGACGCCCAAACCAGGTGTTCCACCAGAACAGAAAGGGCATGAGCACAATCAGCCAGCCGGTCGCGAAAAAGAGCACCCGGTTGCGAGTGGACATCCGCGGCTTGGCAGGTGGGTTGACGGTTTCTGTGGCTGGCGACGAGGTTTCCTGGGCAGAATCTGGAAGAGCTGACATGCTTGAATCCACGAAAACTATATCAGAAGACCTGTAGGGCGCCTCGGCCACCTAGCGCCCACCGGACAGCCGCCGGGACGGCGGCGCTACAAAGGGCCCGGCGCGACAATTTCCGAGGGCCAAAATCTCTCAGTCCACGACGTCCGCATCCAGGACGCGCTCCTGCTCGAGATAGTGCGAGACGGCATATTGCGCCAAAAGGGGCGTCTCCAGCCTGATTTCCGCACCGATCCATTCACCCTTGGCGTGGGGCTGATTGGCGGCATGCTTGCAACTTCCGCTTGATCCAAATTGTGGGCCGAACGCTGCGCCCTGAATTTCGTCAAACTGGCGGAGGCCGCGCCACGCCTCATCGCCGACCGTGCCGGAGACGTCGATCTTCAGTTTCACCATGGTCATGAGGAATTCCACCACGGAGACCCGGAGCCACGGAGAAAAAATAAAGAGGTGTTCTCGGTGTCTCTGTGCCTGCGTGGTAAACGAACTGAATCAAGCCGCAAACAAGTGGTACAACATCACGTAAATCACCACTCCGGTCACCGACACATAGAGCCAGAGCGGGAAAGTCCAGCGGGCGATCTTGCGATGCTTGTCAAAACGCTCTCGCAGGGCGCGGCTCAGCGTGATGATCACCAGGGGCACGATAACGATCGCCAGTATGGTGTGTGAAATCAGAATGCCGAAATAAACCGGGCGCGACCAGCCTTGTCCCTGAAAATGCACCGAGCCCACGTGCGCGTGGTAGTACAGGTAGGAAGTAAGAAACAGGGCGGAGGAAACCAGCGCAGTGATCATGACAGCGCGGTGCGCGGCCATGCGGCCGCGTTTGATGTAACTTCGCCCTACCAGCAAGAGCACGGCGCTGGTGCCGTTGAGCACGGCGTCAATCACCGGATAAATCGCGTATTGTGCGGGGACTTGCATCAGGCGGCAGGCTTGGTGCTGCGGCGGTTCACCATGATGAAGGAAAGGCCGAACATGAGAGCGGAAAACAGAACCAGGGTTGCCAGTGACGAAGCCAGGGGAAACTCGGGCAGATTCCCCGGATAAAGCAGGTCACGCAGCGCCTCCACCCCATAAGTCAGAGGGTTGATTCGGATCAGAAATCGAATCCAGCCGGACGCGCCCGTCAGCGGGAACAGCGCCCCTGAAAGTAGCCACAACGGAATAAGGAACAAGTTAATGATGGCATGGAAGGCCTGTGTGGAATCCATATACCACGCGATGGTGAAGCCCAGCGCGGTCAAGGCAAAAGAGACCAAAAACACCGTCACTACCACCAGTAGAAAACCGGTCAAGCCAAGATGTATTCCTACCAGGGGAGCGAATGCGAGAAAGATCAGGCCCTGAACCGCCGATAGCGTAGTCCCACCCAGCACTTTGCCCAGCACAATCGCCGAACGCGGCACCGGCGCCACCAATACCGACAGCAGGAAACCCTCTTTGCGATCTTCGATCACCGACATCATGGTGAAGATTGAAGTGAACAGCACAATCATGATCAACGCGCCGGGATAGAAGTAGTCCAGGTAGTGCTGCTGTCCGGCGGCGTCGCCCGAGCGAAACGAACTGCCAAAGCCGGAGCCGATGACCACCCAGAACAGCAGCGGCGATGCGATGACCCCCACGACGCGAGCGCGCTGGCGATAGAAACGAACCAGCTCCCGCCACCACAAGGTAAAGGCCGGCAGAATGATTCCCGTGGTGGGGGAGGCATTAGCAGGAAGGGTTGCAGCCTGGGTGGCCATATCAGCTCGATTTCCGCGCCGGAGGCGCCTTCTTCAGCGCGAACTTTTTGCGCGCTTCCAGGTACACATTCAGAAACAGTATGCCGGAAAGCGCCAGCATGATAATGCTCATGAAAAGCCCGTCCACCGTCGTGATCATTCCATCTTCGATGGTCCACCCAATTCCCGCCAGCGGAACCAGTCCGAGCACAACGGAAAGCACCAGCATCATAAGTAAGCTCCTGGTAGCGCCAGCGTCTCGCCGGCTGTCCGGCGGGCGTCCCGCCCGCCGTATGACGAAAGCCATCCGGTCGCGTGTAAAGCAGAACTCACTTCACGTTTCCATTTGAGCCGGCGAGAGACGCCGGCGCTACGATGTTGGCTCGGCATCTTCAGTCCAGAACTTGTGGCCGGTGCGGTGGATGAAAACATCTTCCAGCGACGGCTTGCTTACGGATATCGCTTCTATCTCCCCCGGAAACGCCTCGACCACGTCGGTAATGAAGCGGTGTCCATTTTCCCGCTCCAGGCGGACCTGGCCTCCGAGCACCTGCGCTTGCAGGTTGAACCGGGTCCGTATCCGTTCCGCAATGGATTCCACGTCCCGGGCATCGAGCAGGATGACATCTCCTCCGATTTCACGTTTCAGCTCAGTGGGAGTACCCAGCGCCACCAACTTTCCCTCATTGAGTATGGCGAGACGGTCGCAGCGCTCGGCCTCTTCCATCAGGTGAGTAGTCACAATCACCGTAACTTTTTCTTCGTCGCGCAGGATCTGAAGATATTGCCAGAGGTCGCGGCGCGCGCCAGGATCGAGGCCGGTGGTGGGTTCGTCGAGCAACAGTACGGCGGGATGGTGGAGCAGTCCTTTGGCCAGCTCCAGCCGACGCTGCATTCCGCCGGAGAAGGTTTCGGCTTTTTCCCGGGCGCGATCGGACAACCCGATGATGGCCAGCATTTCCGCAATGCGGGATTTCAGCGCCGCGCCGCGCAATCCGTAGAGATGGCCCTGGTGCCAGAGATTTTCGGCGGCAGTCAATTTCAAGTCGATGCTCTGTGCCTGGAATACCACGCCAATCTGGCGGCGCAACTGATTGGGCTCCTTGGCAGCGTCGAATCCCATGATCAGCACACGTCCGCCTCCTGCCACCATCAGGGTGGAAAGGACGCGGAACATGGTGGTCTTGCCGCTGCCGTTGGGCCCGAGCAGCCCGAACAGTTCGGCAGGGCGGACGTCGAAAGAAACACCGTCCAGGGCAGTGCGTCCGTCGTAGCGGTGGACGAGATTCTGGACCGAGATCACAGCGGTTGCGCCAATTGCAGCGTTATTTTGGGAGTCGAGCGCGGCGTAAACGGGGGCTTTGGAGACCACAGGGTATTTTATCTGGAACTGTCGAACTGTGCTCGGTGGCGCAGTCCTCTTCGATTGGCAGAAGCCTCCCGGGTTACCTTGGGTTGAGCATCATCAAGGCGAACTGCAGCGGCAGGTAGAAGACAGTTGCCTGCAGCAGCTGGCGTGCCCGTTGCCTGGAGCGCGCATTGCCGGTCGCCAGTTTCGCGGTAGCCAGCCGCCCGCCGACATAGAAAAGCGCAATGCCCAGCACCAGGGCGCCGGCGAAGTACAACTTGCCGGACATGCCCAGAAAAGCAGGCAGCAGGCTTATGGGAATGAGCGCCAGCGAGTAGAGCAGGATCCTGCGTCCCGTGGATCTGCCGTCCGGCTCCACCACCGGCAGCATGCGGATTCCGCCATCCTCATAGTCCTGACGATAGAGCCATGCGATCGAATAAAAGTGAGGGAACTGCCAGAAGAAGACGATGGCGAACATCACCAATGCGCCCCATTCCAGTTGGCCGCGAGCCGCAGTCCAGCCCAGTACCCCGGGCATGGCGCCGGGGAAGGCCCCGACGAAGGTGCAAATAGGGCTGATCTTTTTCAGCGGCGTATAGACGCCCAGATAGACTGCCGAGGTCCCCAGGGCGAGCCAGGCAGTTAAAGGATTCAGGGCCAGGCCCAGATAAAGGGCGCCGCCGAGCGTCATCAGCGTGCCCACCAGCGCGGCATGCAGCAAGCTGAACCGTCCGGCGGGGATGGGACGCTGCGCGGTGCGCCGCATGTGGCCATCGGTCTCCCATTCCATCACTTCGTTCAGGGCTGCCGTCCCACCGGAAACCAGTCCGATGCCCAGCAGGGCATGAAACAGTCCCCAGGAAAGGGAAGAGATGCCGGACTTGAGCGCCCCGAAGTAGTAGCCGCACCACGCAGTCATGATAATCAGAATGGTCACGCGGAGCTTGGTCAGTTCGGCATAGTCGCGCGCCAAAGTCATAGCGCCGCTGCGCGCGACTATCAATGGTTGTGTTGCCGTACTCATGCTGCCACCTGCTTCCGTTCTCGACTGGGGATGTGAGCTTCGACTACAGGGACGTGCCGCCACACCTGTGCCGCCAGCACGGCGGTCGTTCCCAGCAGCAAGGCCCCTACCGCCACATGCGCGACGGTTGAGACTACCATGGGAAGCTCGGGCTGGACCGCGTCGTGTCCCCAGGCCACGCGGGTGAGGAAGGCGATAAAACCCAGGCAGAGCTGAGCGATCAGCAGGGAGAGTAGGACGACGGCAGGCCGCCGCACCGCGTCCAGTCCGGAATATCGCGACAAGGCGCGAACGGAAGTCCAGGCCAGCACGATGGCCACTGTCGCCGCGTTGAGCACGTGCGGCCACCAGCTCAGGCCGTGATGGCGAAACATCGCGCCCAGAATCAATTGGACATAGAGCACAAGAATCGAGAACAGAACCAGGGTAAATAAGCTGGGGCGCTGGTGATCGATCTCTACCAGCGGAATTTCTTCCACCCAATCCTGGCCGGTAAACAGGGCGATCAGGACTACCACGCAGAAAAACGTTTGCGCCAGGGCGGCGTGCGCCGATGAGACCGCCGGCGGTAGGTAGAAGAGCACCGTGATTCCGCCCAGAATCCCTTGGGCGATAACCAGGCCCAGGGCGGTCAGGCCCAGGTACTTCATCCAGCGTCGCGGGTCGGCGCGCCAGGTCCAGGCTGCGAGGATGATGCTGAGAAATCCGACGAGCTGGGCGATCATGCGGTGGGTATGCTCAAACTTCACGCCGCCTACCAGGTGCGGGATCTTGTACAGCGAACCAAACGAAGTGGGCCAGTCGGGGACGGAGAGGCCGGCATCGTTGCTGGTGACCAACGCACCGGCGATGATGAGAAAAAAGGTCATCGTCGCCACAAAGACGGCGAAACGATGGTGGGCCCGGTTGTACGACATGGCAACGGCGTTCAGAAGCGGCTCCTGGGAGATTTCGTAGCGCCGGCATCTTGCCGGCTGTCCCGGGGCGTCTCGCCCCCACGCGGTGGGCGGGAGGCCCACCGGACAGCCGCCGGGACGGCGGCGCTACTTAAAGCCGATTTACTATTTAAAGCTCTGGTCAACGGTTTTGCTGTCTTTGGCGACCAGAGTCACTTTCTGGTCCTGCTCGCCCATCTTTTCCTGGACAAAGGCCAGTGTGTAATCGCCGGGCGGCAGGCCCTTGATTTCAAACTTGCCATCTTCTCCGGTGACCGCGTAGAAGGGCGTCTTTACCACGTTGACGTACATTTTCATCCAGGGATGCTGGTTGCACTTTACCGGCAGCATGACTTCTTCCCGGGCGAAATTCTTTTCGATCGCAGCCGCCTTCGGGGGCTGAGATTCGTTCCACTCGCGATTGTCCTTCGGCGTGGGATGGATGTTGTGAGTGGTCTCGTCGTCGTTGCGAATCTCGATGTTCTGTCCAGCCATCACACCCAATACGTGCGGATGGTAGCGGCAGCCCTTCTGGTCAATGGTGACTGAATCTTTGGGAACATCGAAGGTTCGGTCGCCCAGGCCATCTTTCACGTAAACGAAGACGTTGGCCAATTTGCCATCGTTGACCACCACAGTCTCGGCCGTGTTGTTGCCCTTGCAGGCCGCATCCTGGCTCATATCAATTTTTGCCGCTTTTGGAGCCGCCCCGGCGAAAGTGACGGTGCCGCTCACGCTGGCCGCGGTAGCGGGATCAATCGGCGTCGCTGTGGCCGCCGGCTTCATTTCCGAACTCGGCGAGGTAGTCTGCTCCTCGTTGGTGTTCTCCTTCTTGCTGCAGCCCGCCAGCAATCCCAGCAGGCCAAGCAGGAACATTGCTGCCCATAGTTTCTTATTCATTATGTCGCCCTTTCGTCAGGTGTGAGTCTCTAAACCGAATCTCTGCCGGCAGAACGTCGTTGGTCGTTGGCCTTTGGCTTAAGTCGAAGCCCCTGGCTACAGGCCAACGACCAAGGACCAATGACCGAGCTTTTCAAAACACAACATTCTACCGCGAACCTCCGCTGCTTGCCGCACCGGTCCGAGTTGCTGCCTGCTTCTGTTTGCTCCGCGGCTGCGCTGAAGCCTGGCTGCGTCCCATGGAGGCCGCCACCCGCCGCTGTTCTTCCGGCGTGAGCTGGAATATGTAATCCACCAGCAGCTTGCTCTGATCCTTGTCGTATCCCTGGAAAGAGGGTGGAGTCGGACCGGCGAAGACCCAGTGATTATTTTCCCGTTTGAACAAGCCTGAAGGCATGGAAGTTCCGGGGCTGACCGCTTGTGGATCCAGAATCCAGCGCTCCGCCCAATCCGGCTTCAGGCGTTCTCTTGCCAGCAGGAAGTTGGGAGCGGTTGCGATCCTGTCATGCTGTGGATCGCCGGTGGCATGGCATTTCAGACAGGGCGCGGCTGTGCTCGAGAACAGGCTGCGTGCCATATCGGTTTCCTTCGTGCTCAGCACCGGAACCTGTTCCGGAATGTAGGGCATGGGCTGCTGCGACAGCGCCTGGAAGAAGCGCACCAGCTTGCGCAGCTCATTGTCAGAGAATGAGAAAGTGGGCATGCGCACTTGCAGGTACGGCCGCACGCCGTTCCGGTTCGTATCGGTCGTGCTCAGTGCCGGATTGGACAGGAATTTCCGCAGCCACTCGGGATCGACGCGCGCGCCTTCGGTCAGCAGCTTCGGAGGCAACTGCTCCTGTATGTCCTGATAGTGCTTCATGCCCATCAGGACCGTGCTCTGGTCGGGGGTGAACTGGTGGCAGCCCACGCAATTGTACTTGCGGACAATCCACCAGCCTTCCTGAATGTCCTTGCGGGCGTCGCCGGGCTTGTACTGATAGCTGTCGGGCAGGGAACTCTCTTCGCTGCCCATCAGGAAGGTGGTCAGGTCCTGGATCTCCAACTTGGAGAGATGCAGGTTGGGCATGCGGAGGGCTTCGGTCTCCGACTTTACCTTGCCCTTGTCGTATACGTTCGGTTCGGCGAGTTTGTGCTCGAAGAATCCCTTGTGGTCATACCACGTTTCCTTGGAGGGGCCTTCGGGCAGACGCGCCAGGTCTTCAGGATCAGTAATGGGTTCGGCGTTTTTGCCGCCGCGTTCCGCCACATTGGTGAAGAGGGCAAAGTCCAGACGCTCGATCGGCTTGCTGCCTTCGTAAGTCAGTTCGGTGCCGATGCGGCCTTCGTCTTCGAAGCCTGAGATCTCGTGGCACCCGGAGCAACCGTAGTGCCGGATCCACGTTTTGCCTTCTTCCTTGAGTTCGGGATCGTCCATGTAGGCAGCCTGGGCGTAGGCGGAAGGCTCTTCTTTCTTCTCCCCCATGAGATAGGTGGCGATGTCCTGGGCATCTTCTTCGCTCAGGCGAAGGCTGGGCATCACAGTCATGTTCTGCACTTGCAGTTCGTGGCCGTCGTTAGGACAACGGCTGTGTTGCAGGTCAAACTGGTAAGGCAGGCCTTTCTTGGCGTAATCCTCGGGGCCGATGTCCTTCTTCTCATACGGACAATAAGGGCGCGTGCGCTCCCGCGCGTTGTGAATCCAGCGAACGAGGTAGTCGTAGTTGGCTTTTTCGCCTACCCGGCTCAGATTGGCGGCGAACGTCCCGCCTTCCATCTGATCGCCTTCACCAATGGAATGGCAGGCCAGGCAGCCGCGGGTCTCGAACAGTTGCTTGCCATGCTCAGCGTTACCAGACTTTTGCTTGGGTAGCGCGTCGGCGAAACCCGCTTGCCAGAGATACGCAGAAATCGTCTGGATCTGATGATCGGTCAGCCGGAAGTTCGGCATCTTGGTGGTGGGGCGGAAATCCGTCGGCTTCTTCAACCAGACCGGAATCCAGTTGCGGTTCAGCTTGAGCCGGACGTCCTTGAGGTTGGGCCCGATCTTTTTCATGTCCTGCATCAGGCTGTGAGTCTGAAAATCAAGTTGTTGGATACGGCCGTCGATTTTGCTGTTGGCAACGCGGAGCGCTACCGCCTGCTGGTTCAGACGGTTGGCTTCGTCGTTACTCGAGGCCGCATCGGCCTGTTTCATCAGGTCTGCCGCCGTTTTCGAATTGTCGATCTTCTGCTGGTCAAACAGCTTCATCTGCTGCGCGATCGAAATCAGGTCTTCCGGTTCCTTGTCGTAACCTTCGTAGCGATGACAACCCATGCAGCCGCGCTGCCGGAAAAGGAATTTTCCGTTCGAAATATGCGCGCCTACATCACCCGCTGCAAGATGCATATCGGCGGCGTGGCAAGTCTGGCAACCGGCTTCCGCATTCTGTTTGGGGAACAGCGGCCACAACCAGTGCTCGTAGTTGCCGTGGGCCTTTTCGAGGCTGGTGGTCGCCCGGCCATTGCCCTGATGACAAGGCGAGCAACCAAACTTGTCGGGATCATGCGTCTTCAGCAGTTCCGGCTCAGGATGGCTGGTTAAGGCCCGGGCGTATTCATCCGGCCGCTTTTCCCCTTTGAGCGTCATGACCGCGGCCGTGACCCGGATCGGCTCGCGCGCGTTCATGTGGCAGGACTCGCAGCGGTCCACGATGTTGGCTTCGGGCACGTTGATCTGAACAATCTGGGCGTCCCAATCAGCAGCCTTCTTTTTCAAACCGTCGATCTGGGTGGGCGTGAGGTCCACCATGTGGTCTGAAATGTAGGCTGAGGCCTGGTTGCTGGCCTCGGTGACCGGCTTAAGCACTTCACCCAGTTCGGCGCTTACCTTGGTGCGCTCCGCCTTGAGCGAGTTGTAAGCCTCTTCCAGTTCCAGGAAGTTGTACTGCTGTCTGTGGCCGTCGGGAAATTCGACCGTCGCCTTCCTCTTCTTGTAGTCGTCAATGTCCTCCTGTTTGCTCTTTTTACCGGAGACGCTGGTTTCGGTCTCGAGCTCGTAAGTGAGCGCATTGACGTAGGCGCGGCGATCGGTAAAAACACTCTGGACGGCGAGAATCTTCGCGCTCAGGTCGGAGATCTGTTTTTGCAGCTCGTCACGGCGGGGTTTGGCGGTCTCGTAGTCGTCTTTGTAGGCCTTTTCCAGTTGCTGGTACTGCGAATCCTGCTCCACTCCTTTTTCCGCCTGCGACGACTTCGACCGCGCCGTGTTCAGGAAGGCGGTATAGCGGTCTTTCCATTCGTGCTGAAAAGTTTTCCAGGGACGCTGCCCGAAGGATTCGTCCCACAGGGCCCAGAACAGCGTCACCATGAGGATCATCATGGAGATGACGTAATACGCCGCGTAAGACTTGCTTACAATCGGGTCCTTCTCGGGGACAGGTGGCACCTAGATCCTCCAGGATCAGTCGTTGGTCGTTGGTCCTTGGTCGTTGGCCTTTTAATTCACGGTTTGTCGATTTGGCCAACGACCAATGGCCAAGGACCAACGGCGCTTCACACGTTAAACCACGGCGTTATCCACACGTACTTGATATGCCAGGCCAGGCGCAGGAGCATTTTTGCCGGCAGGGCCACCATGCTGAGCACGAAAAACATCATGATGGAATACTGCAGCAGGCTCATGCGCTTGTAATCTTTTGGGTTATAGCGCCGGAACAGGGCGTGCATGATGAAGCCGCCGATGGCGTAAAATCCTCCCACCACGATACCGCCGAAAATCGCCTTGCCCAGATTGGAAGCAATTCCAAACAGATCGGGCAGATCACGGTTCACCTCATAAATAAGCCGATTGTGGTCCCAGGTCTGGCCCGGCCAGAACCATTGCCAACCAGGGCCGCGGATGAAGGTCCCGATAATGATCATCGAGACCCACAGAATGATGAAGCCGAACAGAAATGTGCCGATGGAAAACTTGCGTTGCTTCCAGGTGTAGTAGCCGCTGCCGAGCGGGTTCGTGTCGATGTAGGGAATGGCCATCAGGCCAACAATAATCAAGGTAGGCATGACCACGCCGGCAATCCAGGGATCGAAATACACCAGCATTTCCTGCAACCCCAGGAAATACCATGGGGCCTTGGCTGGATTCATGGTCAGATTGGGATTTGCCGGCTCTTCCAGGGGCGCGTTCAGCGTGATTGACCACACCATCAGAATGATGGTGACAATCATAGCGGCAAGAAATTCCACGCGCAGCAGGAACGGCCAGACGTGGATTTCCTTTTGCCAGCCGGGCCGGAAGGGCCAACTCTTGCGATGATGGGTCTTGGCCATCGCCGGATTGGTTTCCAGTTGGCCGATCAGTTCATCGTTGGCCTTGGCCTGCTTCCACGCCAGATAAATGTAGAAAACGAGCAAAGGAATCAGCCCTACAATGGGCACGTTGTCAGGCGCCGAACATATCTCCCAAAGTTGTCGCCAATCCATAAGCTCTCCACCGCTTGTGTGGGAACAGCCGCCCTCGGCTGTTCAGTCGAGCGAAGCTCGACAAGTTTCTCCGGCCCGAAACCCCGCCGAGCTGCGCTCGGCCCGACAGCCGAGGGCGGTTGTCTCCACCGGTTCGTCTTACTTCTTCGGCTCCTTTACTTCTGAAGCCAGCATCACCGGCGCCGGTCCCGAAATTCCGCCGTCTTTACGCACCCGCCAAAAGTGAACAATCATCAGCACCGAAGCCACAATCGGAATCCCGATGCAATGCCAGATGTACGAACGTAGCAAGGCGTTGGCATCGACGATCGAACCGCCCAGCAGCCCGAAGCGCACATCGTTGTAAGGCGTCATGTGCAGCGCCGCGCCAAATGGGCCTTCGTGACCGAGCAGCGGCGTGGCCCGCGCCATGTTGGTTCCTACCGTGACTGCCCAGAAGCCCAGCTGATCGTCCGGCAGCAGATAGCCGGTGAATGAAAGCAGCAGCGTGAATACCAGCAGAAGGACACCGATGTTCCAGTTAAATTCGCGCGGCTTTTTATACGAGCCGGTAAGGAAGACGCGGAACATGTGCAGCCAGACGGCAATCACCATCAAGTGTGCCGCCCAGCGATGCATGTTGCGCAATAGCTTGCCGAAGGGGACGTCATGCTCGAGATAGAGCACGTCGCGGAAGGCCTGCACCTTGCTGGGATGGTAATAGAACATCAGCATCACGCCGGTGAGCGTGAGCACGATAAAGAGGTAAAAGGTAATTCCCCCCATGCCCCAGGTGTAGCTGTAGCGCACCGCGTCACGGTTGATCTTGGCCGGGTGCAGGTGCAGAAATACGTTCGACAGCACGCCCAGCGCCCGGTTACGCGGCGTGTCGTCGTGCTTGTGGCGGAAGATCGAAGTGTAAACCTGGGTCTTGGTGGGATCTTTGAGACCCTCGATCTGCTCCTTGGCCTTCGCCGGCATATCGGTCTTGAGCGACTGGACATCTTCCTTGATGCCAGCTTTGACCGTATCCAGCAGGCCTATCCGCTCGCCGTTCTTCCCGTTTTCTTCAGGCATTGGACCTCTTCTCGTTTCACGTAGGGGCAGGTGTCCTCACCTGCCCAGTCGAGCGAAGCTCGACTGGTTCTAAGTCGGCAGAAACGACCCTGGGTCATTGAAGTGACTGGGCTGTCCCTTGGGCCATTGATAAAGTTTTGAAACATCCACCAGAATCTGACCGTCGGGCGCAATCTCCACCTTGGCTCGGTCCATGGGACGCGGCGCCGGTCCCTCAAAATTGATGCCTTCGCTGTCGTAACCGCTGCCGTGGCAGGGGCACTTGAACTTGTTCTCCGCCGGCTTCCAGTCCGGAGTGCAGCCCAGATGGGTGCAGCGCGCGTAAATCACAAAAATGCGGTCGGGTGTGCGGTCCACCCAAATGCGGAATTTCTGCTGGAACTTGGTGTCGACGCCCAAACCGAAGTCGGCGGGATAGCCGATCTTGAACGAAGTGGCCGGCTCGAAAAGCGTGCGGGGGAGAAAGAAGCGGAAGAAAGCGATGAACCAGGCGGTCATGAAGGCCGCGAACGCAGCCCAGGCAAAGCGCCGGCGCGATTGATTGAGATCGTTGTCTTCCGGACCCACCGAGGCCACGCCCGCCGACGCAGCTGCCCGCGAAGTTCCCACTGCCGGTGTGCCGACGTAGGTATTGGACTCGCCGCCACGTGCAACGGTGGCAGCGGCTGAGGGTGGACCGGTGGCAGGGCGGGGAGCCGCGGTAACTGGCCTAGCGACAGGAGCCGCAACCGCAGCTGCTGGCGGGGGTTCCGCGGCAGCAGGCTCTCCCAGCAGGGCTGCGACTTCCGCATCGGTCAGGGCAGGCAGGCTCTTGCGGCCACGGCGCGCCTGCTCGGCCGCAATGGTGGACTTGCTCCACTTCTTTCCTTCCGCCACCCACTTGGCAACTTCCGCGCTGATGGGACCGCTGGCTGCCTTGGCTGCCGGCGCCGCGGTTGCGGCCGGAGTCGCAGCAGCGGCTGGCGCAGCCGGAGCGCTGGCTTCAACCGGTTCGCCGAGCAGAGCGGACATTTCCGCATTATTCAGCGGTGGCAAGCCCTTGCGGCCGCGGCGGGCCTGCTCGGCGGCGATTGTGGACTTGCTCCACTTGTTGCCTTGAGCTACCCACTTGGCGACTTCTTCACTGATGCCTCCTGCGGCTGCGGCCGGAGTTGCGGCGACTGCAGGCGCGGATGCTGCCGGAGCTGCGGCAACGGGGGCAGGTGGGCTCGCCGGAGCGGGCGAAGCAGCCGCACCACCCACCTCCCAGGGCATCGGCTGGCCGGCCCTGAGCGCCTCGATGTCGGCCTCGGTCAGCAACGGCAATCCCTTTCGCTGGCGATAGGCCTGCTCCATACCGATCACGGAGTTGTTGAGCGCCGGTCGAGGCAAGGGCGGTAGATGCCCGAGAATTCCGCTTTTAGACTCGTCTGCCATCCGTTCCTTCACTCCTTGGAACCGCCACGTTGCACAAACTTAGATCCAGGTAGGCCCGGACGCCCTCGTCCGGGCGGGCGAGCGCATCTCGCCAAAATCCTGACCGACTGAATCCCATCCACTAAATCCTGACCCGGCAAACCTGCGGCTCGTCTCCGATTCCTAAACTCCAGCGGAGCTTCGCTTCGCCGGCCGGTTGAGGGCACCCGCCCCTAAGTGGGCTCCGCTAGTCCGCTGCGACCAGGCGTTCCTCATCGCGCGCCTGATCGGCGCCGATCGCGCTCTCTACCAGTGCCGCCAAAGCTGCGATGAACGCCGGCGAATCGTTCAAGCCAGACGTCATCTCAAACTGCTGGATTCCAAGCTCTACAGCCTCGGCGCGCATCTCATGATCGATCTCACCCAGCGTCTCCACGTGATCGGAGACGAATGCGATGGGCACAACACAAACTTCGCGCACTCGCTCTGCCGCCAGATCGCGGATGGTGCGGTGCAGCGACGGTTGCAGCCACCTGCTGGCGCCAACCTTGCTCTGGTAGCAGAGGCGGTGGCGATGGCGCCATCCCCCGCGTCGCATCACCAATTCGACCGTTTCTTCAATCTGACGTTGATAGGGGTCCCCCTTTTCGATGACGGACACAGGCACGCTGTGGGCGCTGAATACGATCTCCGGCCAACCCGACTCGGGGAAGCGGGCCAGCGCTTCATCAATTCTTTCAACCAGAGCATCCAGATAGAGAGGGTGGTGGTAGAAGGGCCCGATCGTCAGCGCCGGTGTGTCATCAGGAAAGAGGCGACGCCATTCGTTGAGACTGCTCCCGGTCGTGGTGCTCGAGTACTGGGGATAAAGGGGCAAGAGCACGACTTCGTCACAATTAGCCGCGCGCAACTGTTCGACCGCCTCAGCGGTAAAGGGATGCCAGTAACGCATGGCCACGAAACAGTGAGCGTCAATGCCATCGGCCCTGAGCCGCTGCTGCAGCGCATCGGCCTGTTGCTCGGTGAAACGCCGTATGGGCGAGGCCCCGCCGATGGCCGCATAGTGGTGCTGAACTTTTTTGGCGCGGGTGGTCGAAATCAGCCTGGCGAGCGGCTTGCGCCCGATCCGGGCAAAAGGAAAATCAATAATATCGGGATCACAAAAGAGATTAAAAAGGAACGGCTCAATCGCTTGCGGCGTGTCAGGGCCGCCGAGCTGAAAGAGAACTACTCCTACTCGCCGTGTTGGGTTTGCCATCCCCCGGGGTTCCTTGAAGAAGGAGGATGTTACTCAAAATCCGTGGGCCGCGTCAACGAAGAGTTGCGATTTGGTGTGCTATTTCGAGGTGCGATGAATCTCGATCTTGTCCCCGATTTCGATACTCATCAGGTCTTCGCCCACTTCCAGCGGTCCGGAATAAGTCTTTCGAGTCTGCACCACCAGGTCGGTAGCATTCGGAGGCACAATGTGCGAATAGACTGCCAGCCTGGGTTTTACCTGGCTGAAAATTGTTCCTGCCTGTTCGGCAGTGGTGTGGTGCGCGATTACTTTCTGCGTTCGCTCCGGGTTGAAGACAGCGTTGCCGCCCCGAAAAGCTTCGGGATCGATCACCTCGTGAATCAGCACATCCGCGCCCTGAGCGAAGTGGATCAGGTTTTCGCTGTAGCGGGTATCGCCCGACAGCACCACGGAGTGCCCGCCATAGTCGACGCGATAGCCGAACGCAGGCTTGATCGGAGCGTGGTCCACGGTAAAGGCGGTGACCTTCAAATCGCCGTTCCGATAAACCACGCCCTGCTCGATGTCTTTGGCTACGACGACCACGCCCTGAGCGGGAAGCATCTCATCGACATCGCGCCGGACATGGATATCGAACTGGTAAGCCTGCTCCAGGTGCGACATCATGTCCGCCGTGCCCGCTGGTCCCCACACACGCAGAGGCGTGCTCCTGCCCAGTATCCAGCCTGTCAAATAAAAGTCAGATATTCCCACAATGTGATCGGAGTGCAGGTGCGTCAGAAACAAGGCGCTGAGGTCGGCAAATGGTGCCTTGAGCTGATAAAGCCGCATGGTCGCGCCACGTCCGCAATCGAACAGCAGCTTCTCTTTTCCCGCTTCCACCAGGATGCTGGGACCGAACCGCTCCATCACGGGACGGGGAGCGCCCGTTCCCAAAAGTGTGACCTTAAGGTTCTGCGAATATGCAGGCAGGCCATAGCCGACGGCCGCAATGAGGAGCAAGAGGGCTTTCGGCCAGAGACCTTTGCCGGGGTTCATAAATTTAAGCGTGAGAAGATTCAGCCTGCCTGGGAACGTGCGTGCTGGTTTCCATGAACTGAATAATAGAATCGGCAAACTCCGAGGTCCCGGCTTTGCCGCCCACATCGCGAGTCCGTTTGTCTTCGGTGCGATAAACCTTTTCCAGGCCATTGTGAATCATGTCGGCTGCGTGGTGTTCACCGAGGTGACGCAACATCAACTGGGCGGAGCGGATGACTGCCGTTGGGTTGGCCAGGTTCTTGCCGGCAATGTCGGGCGCGGAGCCGTGTACCGCCTCGAAGATGGCGCAATTTTCGCCCAGGTTGGCGCTGGGCACGAAACCCAGCCCACCGACGAACGCGGCGCAAAGGTCGGAAATGATGTCGCCGTAAAGATTTTCCATCACCAGCACGTCATACTGATAAGGATTCATCACCAGCTGCATGCAGGTGTTGTCCACGATGTGCTCGCCGTAAGTGATCTCGGGATACTCCTTGGCGACCTGGCGGCAGCAGCGCAGGAACAGGCCATCCGAAAGCTTCATGATGTTGGCTTTGTGGATGGCGTGAATTTTCTTGCGCTGGTTTTTGCGGGAATATTCAAAGGCGAAACGCGCGATCCGGGTCGAGGCCTTTTCGGTGATGATCTTCAGGCTCTCGACCACGCCCGGCACCACCTCGTGCTCGATGCCGGAATAAAGGCTCTCGGTATTCTCCCGGACGATGATGAGATCGACACCGGGATAGCGGGTCGGAATATGGGGAAGGTTTTGGATGGGACGGAAGTTGGCGAAGAGCTCGAACTTTTTGCGCAGGGCAACGTTGATACTGGCAAAGCCTCCGCCCACGGGCGTGGTCACCGGCCCTTTCAGTCCGACCCGGGTGCGTTCGATGGAGTCGATCAGTTCCTTGGGAATGTATTCGTTGTATTTGGCAAACGCCTCGGCCCCCACCTGAAAAATTTCCCAGTCAAACTTCACCCCGGTCGCTTCCAGAATTCGCACCGTAGCCTGCATGACTTCGGGGCCGATGCCGTCGCCGGGAATCAGTGTGATCTTGTGAGCCATATTGATGTGCTGGTGTGGCGCGGGCGCCCTCGCCCGCGGCTGATGCAAAAATCAAAATCAAAAGCGGCGGGCGCGGGCGCCCGCCCCACATAAGACTGCTAACTCTTTACTGCGCCTTTGCTGCGAACTTCGGGCGTTTCCTTGGTCTTTAACAAGTCTTTCAACTCGGCCATGAACTCCTGCACGTCCTTGAAGTCCAGATAGACCGAGGCAAAACGAACGTAGGCCACCTTGTCATAGCGGCGCAAGCGGTTCATGATCAGCTCGCCCACTTCGCTGGTCTTGCGCTCGCGCTCCGCCGACTCGATAACGAACGCTTCTGCTTCGTTGACAATCTGCTCCAGCCGGCTGATGGGCACGGGACGCTTCTCGCACGCCCGCAGCAGGCCATTGAGCACCTTCTGCCGGTCAAATTTTTCGCGGCGGCCGTCCTTCTTGACCACCATGTAGGGGATCTCGTCGATCCGCTCGTAGGTGGTAAAGCGCTTGCCGCATTTCAGACACTCGCGGCGGCGGCGGACGGAATCGGCTTCCTTGCTCTCGCGCGAGTCCACCACTTTGTCATTTTCAAAGCCACAGAAAGGGCACTTCATGTCAGACGGGAGTGTTCGCTTGCAATTGTAACAGGGGGTAGGAAGGTTCGGCCGCAACCCAGGTAGGCCCGGACGCCCTCGTCCGGGCGGGCGAGCGCAGCTCGCCGAGGTTTTCAGATTTGGCCAGAAGAAACCAGCCGGGCCTTGCCCGGCCGGGCGGGTGAGGGCACTCGCCCCTACGCAGGCTCAGCGAGTGGGAGCACCTACCCTACGCAGACTCAGTTGGTTGGAGGGGAAGCCGGGGCTTCGACTTCCACTTCTTCTTTCTGATGGCTTTCCCGGGAGAGTTTGCGCAACGAAAGGCGCTCACGGTGTGCGAGCAGCAGGCCCACCGGAATGACCGCTACAAACGTCACCAGCCAGAGCATAATTCCGCAGCTGGCCGCCAGTTCCCGGGGCACATCGAAGATATGCTCCAGGGCCGCGATGGTCGCGAGTTGCGAGCCGCCGCCGACGCCGGGCAGTTGAATCACCGAGCCCACCATGCTCGATCCCATGAGCAGAAGTACCTGGCTCTGGGGAATCTCCAGTGCTTCGGCGTGATAGGCGTGAGTCACCTCTTTGTAGGAGACCGCGATGGTTGCCCACATGACCACGGAAACCACCGCCAGCATGACGAACGACCAGACGTCGTGGATAGTGTGCAGCCCGCCACGAAATTCTCGAATTCGCATGGCCACGCGGTGGCCCAGATTGGCCGCGACATGAGCAAATCTGCGCTCCACCCAGCTGGCCAGCGCCTCCCCGACCCGGCTGATCACGATGGCGCCGATAGTCAGGCCGACCGATAAGGCCAGGAAAATGAGCCCTGCCTCCTGAAAGCTTCTGTGATAGGTCAGCCGCTTCGGGGCGGTGGCGAGGAAGGCTGCTAGAACCAGCAGAATGGTGAAGGCCGCAATGTCGAAGATGCGCTCTACAGCCCAGACAGCCAACTGGGAGGAGAACGTCAAATCCTCCCGGCGAGCAATCAAGTACGGGCGGATCAACTCCCCAGGACGTCCCAGCAGCGCCAGGCCAGTAAAACCAACCAGGGTCGGCGCGACCAGCTTCCAGGACGAAGCCTGCGGGCGCACCGGACGCAGAAAGATCTTCCAGCGAATGGCGCGCATTGCATAGGCCAGGTAGATCAGAGCCACGGCGTGGAAGAGGTGGTAGATGTGGGGGGGCTTGCCCAGGTTCCCGCTCTCCCGCCAAAAGGTGTCCCAATCGAAGTGGCGCCAGGTCCGGAATTGCATGTAAACCAGCACCCCGAACACGACGAACGCCAGCGTGTACAAAAGAATACGTTTTCTGTCCATGTTAAAGGGGAGGACTCCAACGGCTGGCACGGCGCCGAGCACGGCACTGACCCAGGCGAATGACCCAAAGCAACCGCTCCAAGGTAAATGACGCTGGGGCGCGGGTCAACGCATCACGCCGTCAGGAGTGAACCGAAGTCCCCAAATCTGGATGGTTCAGCGCGACGCCTGGGATGTCAGCGCGGGAGGAAGGGCGGCCTGCCTGGCCACCGCCGGTTGAGGCAGACCCTGCTGCATGCGGCTATTTTTCACGCTCGCCGCCGCAGCTTTGCGCTGTGCAATCTTCTTGCGATTGTAGTCGCCAACGATTCGCGCCACGTAGGCGCGGGTCTCCTGGTACGGCGGCACGCCGCCATACTGTTGCACCCGCAGCGGTCCGGCATTGTAGGCGGCCAGCGCCTTGATCACATCGAAGTTATAACGCTGCAGCAACTCGGTCAGATAGCGGGTGCCGCCCTCGACGTTGGCGCGGGGGTCGAAGGCGTTGGATACTCCCAGCTTTGAGGCGGTCCCGGGCATCAATTGCATGAGCCCTTGTGCACCCTTGGGAGATACGGCGTGCGGATTGAATCCGCTCTCGGCATGAATCACGCTGCTGATGAAATCAGGATCGATGTGATGGCGGTCGCTGACAGTGTTGATTACTTCGTTCAAGTCCTGGGCCTTCAGGTTCTGGGGTTGGAGCTGCGGCGACTTATGCTCTTGTTTCCCAGCCAGCGGCGCTGGCGCAACTGCCGGTGCCTGGTCCTTCTCGAACCGTTCGATCTGGACAGTCGCAATATCGACATAGCCCTTGTCAGCTCCCAGGTAGAGACGCGTTACCGAGCCTATGGTTTCCCGCCGCTCATGGGGAATCGAAAAGCCGTTATGCAGGATTGCCAGGTCGGTGCACAGCGCCGGAGTGGCAAGAAGGAACAATGCCAGCAGGATTTCGACTTTTCTCAATGGGCTCATTCTGTCGTTTGCTGCACGGCCTTGAATCTGTAGCGCCACTGTCCCGGCGGCTATCCGGCGGGCGTTCCGCCTGGCAAGATGCCAGCGCTACAAAGGACCCAGTACCTGTTCAATGGCGGCAGCGACCCCGCTCTGATCATTCGGCAAAGTCACCATCCACCCGTCGCGGCGCAACTCCTCGGCCGCATTCCCCATGATAAACGGCACGCCCGCGAAGGCAAGCATTTCTATGTCGTTGTAGTTGTCACCAATGGCCATGACCTCTTTGCGGGGGATGCCGCGATAGCCAGCCCATCGTTCCAGCGCATGGCCCTTGGAGCATCCCTGATTGAGCACGTCCACAATGGAGAGATCGCGGGCCGCGTACTCGGTTCGAAGCACAGTAATGTCATGGTCCAGGTTACTGGCCGCCAGTGCCGCCAACGCCTGCTGCATGCGCGGGATCGGCCCGCAGAACATGGCCTGCACCGGATCGCTGGTCAGCGCATTTTCAATGGGAACAACGAAGTCAATGTATTGCAGGTTCTTTTCCAGCCAGCGCTGAATGCTCACATTCAATTCATTCATATGCTCGAGCACAATCGCGCCCTTGGCTTCAGTATCGAAGGTCAGGACGGTGTTTCCGCGAAATTCCCGCATACCGGCGCAGAGCCGGCGGCAGGTTTGGGCGGGGAGCATGTCGCGATGAAAAGTTTCGCCGCTCAGCGAGCGCGTGATCGCGCCGTTTGAGCTGATCACCCACAAGTCGAAGCCCAGCTGCTGCACGATTGGCAAGGCAAAAGTGTGGCGCCGACCCGTGACCACCACCACCTCCACCCCGGAGGCATGGGCTCGGCGCAAACCTGCCATATCCGCTGCAGAGATTTGAAATTCCGGGTTCAGCAGAGTGCCGTCGATATCTACACCCAGAAGGCGGATGGGAGGTTTCACTAAGCGGATTTTAGCAGCAGAGCGTACGTGGGGACAGCCGTCCCTGGCTGCCCGGTTGAGCGAAGTCCGCGGCTCGTTTCAAACCGGTTACGGCGGTTTATGTTATCGGCCAGACCCGCGTACTATACTGCTGCATTCGGATGGGATCACTACTCTTTTTCGCGTTTTCGTGGTGGGGCATCCTGCTGCAGGCGTTTGCCATCATTCACTTCATCCGGCGGCGGCCCGACACCTTCTGGCTGTGGATCATTCTCATCGGTGGCTGGCTGGGCGCCCTGGTGTACATCGTGGTTGAAGCCGTTCCCGATGCCGGTCTGCTGCGCCAGTCGTTCAAGGTCTTTCCCCGGCGCAAGCGCATCCGGGAACTGGAGGCCGCCATCCTGGACAATCCCTCCGCGGGAAATTACGAAGAACTGGGTGACCTCTACCTGGAGGAAGGCCAATACGCCAGGTCGCGGCAGGCTTACGACAAGGCGATCTCCTCCCGTACGGACTCGCCCGATCCCTTCTACCGTCGCGGTGTGGGTGCCATCATGATGGGTGATTTTGCGGCCGCCCTGCCCGACCTGGAGCGCGTGGTCTCAAGCGATCCCACTTACGATTTTCATCGCGCCGCCGGATTGCTGGCCCATGCCTATGCCAACTCTGGCCAGCCTGAAAAGGCCGCAGCGCTGTTCCAGCAAGTGATCAAGATCTCCACCTCTTCCGAAACCTACTACAACTACGCGTGCTTTCTCGCCTCCCAGCAGCGCAACTCCGAGGCCCGGGACTGGGCCCGCCAAATCCTGGCGAAGAAGCCCACCATGCCCGGATATCTGCGCCGCCGTGAACGCCCCTGGTTTCGTAGAGCGAACACCCTGTTGCTGCGCCTACCCTCAAACTGAGAACTGGCAACCAAGAAACTGAGATCTGAGCATAGAAAACCAGTGAGGAAGACCTCAGGGCGAAGCCGTCCACCCGCGAATGCTAAACTCCCGACGTGTCCCCTATCGCCTATCTGGAGTGCACCAAATGTGGTGCACACATCAGCGCCGACCAACCGCAAACGGTCTGCCCGAACGACGGTGGCGTGCTGTACGTCCGCTACGACCTCAAGAAATTAAAGAATAACTTCAAGCCTGCTTCGTTGGCCGCACGTCCGGCGACGTTATGGCGCTACGCGGAAGTGTTGCCGAATGCCTCTCCGGTTACCCTGGGCGAAGGCTTCACACCCATGCTGCCCAGCCGGGAGTTTGCCAACGCATTTATCAAGGATGAAGGCCTGAATCCGACTGGCTCCTTCAAGGCGCGTGGGATGTCAGTCGCAGTCACCATGGCGAAGGCCTATGGCCTGAAGAAATTGGCGGCGCCTTCTGCCGGAAACGCGGCCAGCGCCCTGGCTGCCTACGCTGCCGCTGCCGGGATCGAGGCTCACATCTTCATGCCCAGGGACGTTCCCCTGGCCAATCGGGTGGAATGCGAAAGCTACGGCGCCAGAGTCACGCTGGTAGACGGCCTGATTAGCGACTGTGCCCGCATGGTCGCTGAACGAAAAGAGAAGGAGGGGTGGTTCGACGTCTCCACTTTGAAGGAACCGTTCCGGGTGGAAGGGAAAAAGACCATGGGATACGAGGTGGCCGAGCAGTTCGCCTGGAAGCTGCCGCAGGGAATCATCTATCCCACCGGGGGAGGGGTCGGACTGATCGGGATGTGGAAGGCCTTCGAGGAGATGGAAGAAATGGGCTGGATTGGATCCGAGCGCCCGAAGATGGTGGTGGTGCAATCAGCCGGTTGTGCGCCAATTGTTAAAGCGTGGGATGAAGGGAATTCCACTGCCGATTTCTGGCCCGATGCCGACACCCTGGCCGCCGGACTCCGCGTACCCAAAGCCTATGGCGACTATCTTATTCTTGAGATCCTGAAAATGAGCGGTGGCATAGCCCTGGCTGCGACCGACACAGAAATAATGGATGCATTCCACCACTGGGCAAGAGTGGAGGGAGTGTTCGCGGCACCGGAGGGCGCTGCTTCGCTGGTGGCCTATCGCAAGCTGCTGGCCCGAGGATTCTTCTCCGCCGAAGACAAAGTTGTGCTCTTCAACACGGGTTCAGGCCTGAAGTATCTCGATGTAATTGAGAAGGAGAAGAAGAGCGGCGCGCCGGCGGCAAGGCAAATCGGCGGCATCATCGGGCCGTATTAAACCTGCGTTCTCAGCGGTTGTCATCCTGAGCGAACCTTTGCTTCGCTTCGCGGAGCGAAAGCGGAGTCGAAGGACCCCTGTAAGCTGGAAGGGTGTTGAGGGGCTTTCGAATTTTGAGCGCACGGTGAGGGCAGCAGTAAGCCCGTGACACAGATAAGCTCATAGGGGTCCTTCGACTCCGCGGAAAGTTCGCGAAGCGAACTTTCCCCTCCGCTCAGGATGACAGTGCCGTGCTACATTTCCCACAGTACGTCTCTAGATCATGGAACAGCGACTCATCCTCATTAATCTGCTGATCAAGCTGGGTGTGGCGGCCTCGGCGGCCAGCATTCTGGGGCGCTCGGTGGAGTTCAAGTCGCTGCTCTTCCGCGATGAACGGAACTGGAAGCAGCAAATCTATCTCGTCCTGTGGATCGGTATTCCGCTGGCCCTGGGCGTATGGATCCGCTTCGGCGCCAGGAGTTTTGCCGCGGGCGACTTGTCGTTCGAGACCACCGTTCTGCTCGGCGTGATCGGCGGACGCTTCACTGGCGTGCTGGGCGGCGTTCTCCTGGCGTTACCCGCGCTCTGGCACGGGGAATGGGCGACCCTTCCGTTCAACGTGCTGTGTGGCTTCGTGGCGGGGCAACTGCGCAATTTCTCTCCCAATCGCGAGGACATCTGGTCGTTTTCCCCGTTCGTGGATTTGAGTATTTATCGCTGGATCCGGCGCAACCTGCCCACACCACACCCGTTCGAATGGCAGACCATGTTTTTCGTCACCATCGTGGGACTCCGCTTTGTGCAAACCGAGCTTTCCCGGTTTGCCCCGGGCCGCACTTTCAGCCTGGAGAGCCCGACCTGGTGGGTGGAACTCCTGATCTACGCCACCTCGGTTACCGTCATCGGAACCGAGCTCAAGATCTGGAACAGCGTTCGCATTCAAATCAAGTTGGAAGAACAGGAACGCCTTCTGCTGCATTCCCGCATGGAGGCGCTGCAAAACCAGATCAATCCCCACTTCCTTTTTAATACGCTGAACTCAGTGTCCTCGCTGGTGCGCTTTGATCCCGACACCGCCCGCCAGTTGATCCTCAAGCTGGCCAACATCCTGCGCCGCCTGCTCAGCAGTAGCGATGCGTTTGTGCCCTTGCGCGAGGAACTGGAATTCATCGACGACTATCTGGATATCGAAGTTGTCCGCTTCGGTCGCGACAAGTTGCGGGTAGTCAAGGAACTCGAGACTTCCTCGCTGGACACCATGGTCCCCAGCATGCTGCTGCAGCCTCTGGTGGAGAACTCGATCAAGCATGGCCTGTCGTCGAAGATCGATGGCGGCAGCATTTACCTGCGCAGCCGCCTCACCGAGTCGCACCTCATCGTCGAAGTGGAGGACGATGGAGTCGGGATGGGCTCAGCCAATCTTTTGGAGCCGCCCACCGGATTGGGTGGGACTGGCATCGGGATGGCTAATGTGGCGGAGCGTCTGAAGGTGCTTTATGGCGATACGGCCCGGATGACCATTGACAGTCGCGAGGGGAAGGGAACTCTGGTCAGGCTGCGCTTGCCCGTGCTGCAAGGATCGGGCGCCATTCCGGAAGCCTTCTATGAAGCGCGTTCCAGCACTCGCCGGTAGAACTCTTCGTATTGCGGAATGATCCGGCTGGCACAGAAGCGCGATTGCGCCACTGCCCGGCTGGCCTTGGCCATTTTTCGCAAAGAGGTTTCATCGCCCAGCAATTCGATGGCGTAGCGCGCCATGGAGTCCACGTCGCCCACGTCGGCCAGGTAGCCGCTCTTGCCGTGTTCGATCAATTCCGGGATGCCACCCACGCGAGTGGCGATGGGCACTACCTCACAAGCCATGCCTTCGAGCGCAGCCAGCCCAAACGACTCCAGTTCACTGGGCAATAGCAGGATGTCGGCCAACGCCAGCTTCTCCTGTACCTGATCCTGCTTGCCCAGAAAGATCACGTCGTTGTGAATGCCTTTCTGCACTGACAGCCATTCCGCGCGGGAACGGTCCGGACCGTCTCCGATCATCAGCAGCTTGGAGGGAATTTGCTTGCGTACGCGGTCGAAAACTTCAATGCAGTCGGTCACCCGCTTCACCGGTCGAAAATTCGACAGATGCAGGAGCAGGCGCTCGCCATTGGGTGCATATTCCTGTTTGAGTTCCGAAGCCTCTTCGCCCCGGCAATACACATCGCAATTGACGAAGTTGTAAATCACCTGAATGTTGTTCCGGATATCAAATTCGCGCACGGTGCGCTCCCGCAGATATTGCGAGATGGCGGTGACCCCGTCGCTGTGCTCGATGGCGAAGCGGGTGATGGGAAGGTAGGAGCGGTCGAGACCCACCAGGGTAATGTCGGTGCCGTGCAGTGTGGTCACGAATGGCAGCTTTCGCCCGCGCGGTTTGGCCGCCATCATCTGGCGCGCTAGCAACGCACTCACCGAGTGCGGAATCGCATAGTGCACGTGCAGGAGGTCAAGATCGTAAAGTTCGGCAACTTCCGCCATGCGCGAGGCCAGCGCCAGATCATAAGGAGGATATTCGAACAGCGGGTAGCGGGAGACCTCCACCTCGTGATAATGAATGTTCGGATGCGGACCACTGAGCCGAATGGGCTGAGCGTAGGAAATGAAGTGGACTTCGTGGTCGCGCTCCGCTAGCTCGAGCCCCAGCTCGGTCGCGACCACGCCGCTCCCTCCGTAAGTTGGATAGCAGGTGATGCCGATTCTCATGCCTGTCCCTTCCGGATCCGCACTCGGGCTCTGCACATTCGATGGCGGGCGGTTAGCCGGGATTCAGTTTTTGCCTGCGGTTCTTTGCGCGAGGAGGGAGTTAGCCCGCGCCCTGGGCGTTCTCGGAGGTCCCGGATTCGGCTGCCATGGTCTCAACCTGCTGCTGCAGACGTTCCTGGGTCGCTTCGTCTAGACCGGTGAATTCAATGCCCATACCCACTCCGCCGTCACATGAGCGGACCACGGCGGAGGTGTTAACTCTTTGAGCATCCAGCCACAGGGTGATGCTCAAGGCCTTTCCTACCGGAAAGGGCAACATGGTCTCTACATAACATCCACGGCCGCTTATGTCCGCTGACCTCGTCCTCATGTGCGAGCCAACGCCGTCCGGATCGCGCATTTCAAGGGGGAAGGGAACCCGGTGCCGGGGAAATTTTCGTTTGTTTTCGTCTGCCGGTGCGATGTGGGGAGCCGGTTCAGTCAGCTGCTCGCTCTGCTGCATTTCTTTTTCCCAGGGGCAGGGCTGCCCCTCCATCAGGTTCACTCCAACTTCGATTTTGTGTGCCTGGCCGGCATCGACTACCCATATGACCTTGCATCGTGCCTTCTTGTCGCCTACCTGGACGCCGATTACATCTCCCGGTTTTAACTGAGTTTCCAGCCCGGAAAGCTTGGCCCCATGATGGCTGATGTTCCGGGCCAGGGCATTGTGCAGGAACGGACGACCGTCCGTGCCCATGCCAAACACACGTATAGGTAATTCAACTTTTAACCGGGGCTCTAGTTTTTCGGACATGCAGGTTGACCCGCCGCGAAAAAGCGCACGCGCTCCGCCCAAGCAAACCGCTAGCATTTAATCATAGTATCGGCATATTTGAGCCCTTTCTCTACCCGGGCCTGTATTCCGTCGACACCGCCAGGCGCCGGCACACTACCCCGCATCGGCCAGCTCCCGGAAGGATGCGACCTCAACCCCGTGTGCCGCCAGCAGATCACGGGTGGACTGCGCGGTCAGGATGCGCAACTCCTGTTCGCGGGACTCCCGCAGCCGGGTGCGAATACCATGGAGATCGGCATCGTTATAGCCCGGGTGACAGACCAGTTCCCAGGTTCCTTCCGGAAGATTCTCCACCATCATGCGCAGCAGACGTTCATTGAGCGCGCCGGTCGCTACGATCGCCAGTGTCCCATCCGGCGTAGATATTCCAGCCTGTTGCACCGCCTCGCGGAATTGTTTCGCCAGACCTCGCAGCACGCCGACTTCTGCCCACCTTTTCCATAAGCTGGGCGACGCCGCCAGCTGCGAACCCTGAATTCGTTCAAAGGGATTCCGTATCGCCCTTACGCCGCAGCTCCTGGCTGCCTTTAGGAGCGGCCGCAGCACGCGCGGGAAAAGGTGCGTGTGTTTATGCGAGTCGAGATGAGTAACTGCAATGCCGGACGCCTGCAGCTTGCGGATCTGGGCGGTGGCTTCGGCCTCGATTTCATCTGCTGCCAGACGGCCGAGCAGGGCGAGCGCTCCAAACTTCAGGATGCCCTCGCGGAAACCTGGAGCGCGGGCGCTGCTGCTACCGTTATCCAGGAGGCTGTTGACCTGCGCCGGGGGAAGCAGGGAAGTCCCGTCCACCAGGACCACATGACAGCCCACGCCCAGTCGAGGCGTGGAGCGCGCCAGGCCCACTGCATCCTCAAAAGCCTGACCGTTGGCCATCAGGGTCGCGGAACTCACGACCCCGTGTTGATGGGCTTCCACGATGGCGCGATTCACGCCTGCGGTGAGGCCGAAATCGTCAGCGTTGATGATCAGGCGGCGCACCGCGCCAGTCTAGCAGGGATGTGGAAAAGCGCCGGATGAGCGGCTTCTTGTAGCGCCGCCGTCTCGGCGGCTGTGGCGGCGGGCGTCTCGCCCGCCGCTCGAGAGCGGGACGCCCTCGGGACAGCCGGTAGAGCCTGCTCTGAGCGATGTCGAAGGGTATGCCGGCGCTACTTTCCTTTCGCGGCCCTGACTTTGGCCCATCGGGCTTTTTGCGCCCGGCGGATTGCGGCCCGCCCTTTGGCGCTCAAGGGACGGCGCGTTCTTTTCTTCGCCGGTCCTGCGCCGCTGTAAACTCCGGCAAACGCGGCCAGCGCCGCATTCAATCCGGATAGCTGCTGTTGCACCCGAGCTCGTTCTTTCTTTAACTGCACAACAATCCTGGACAGGTCCGTCATTGCAGTAAGATTCCCCCTGCGCGGATTGTAACAGCATGTAAGCAACGGCCTAGCCGCGTCCAAGTGTCAAGTTTTGTATTCAGCACGACGCAGACACGAATCGGTCTTCCGAATCCCGGATATTGTGACAATTCTAGTTTCCACAACTCGGAGCAGCACTCCCCTCCTACGAAAGCCCGGCGCCGCTAACTTCTCGACCGACAATGCGAACCCCACTCAATAACATCGGCCCGGGGCTCGCCCCGGGTGGTCGAGTTTTCGCTGAAGCTGAACTTCTGACGCAACGGCTGCTTGCCTTGCGGGCCGCCGGTTTCGACCGGCGGCCTTTTTCTTGGCGGCTCGCCCGGAGTCATATGTTCGCGATCAATGGTAGGATTCTGGGCCGGGACGAATCCCTGGACAAATCATGAAACTTTATCGCACAACTTCCGGATACGTGGTTGAAGAGCGCGACCACTTTTATGTGCCGGAGAAAGACCGCGGGCGCGGGGAGCCGTGGGAATCATTGACTGCGAAAGACGATTTGCATGGCTATCTTCAGCGCGAGATCGAGGGTGGAGATTGGATTGAAGGAGCCCATCCCGCACTCCAGGACCTGCAAGCTCCCATTGGAAACCAGGAAGTCTGGGCAGCCGGAGTCACCTACTATCGCAGCCGGGAAGCGCGCATCCAGGAATCGAAGTCGGCCGGAGGGGGCGATTTCTATGACCGGGTTTACGACGCCGAGCGCCCTGAGCTCTTCTTCAAGGCCACGCCGCATCGCGTAGTCGGCCCCAACGGAAGAGTTGCCATTCGCGACGACTCTTCCTGGTCAGTGCCCGAGCCCGAGCTGGCCCTGCTCATATCGCCAAAGGGAAAGATCGTCGGCTACACCGTAGGCAATGACATGAGCTCCCGCAGTATCGAAGGAGAAAATCCGCTGTATCTTCCCCAGGCCAAGGTGTACGACCGAAGTTGCGCCCTGGGCCCCTGCATACTGGTTGCGCCGGAACCACTGCCGTCGTCCACGGAGATCAGCCTAGAGATCGTGCGCGGACACAAAAGCGAATTCGCCGCCACCACCACGCTCGCCAGCCTGAAACGCGATCCGGTGTCATTGGTGGAGTACCTGTATCGCAACAACAGCTTTCCCAACGGCTGCTTTTTGCTCACCGGCACGGGGATCGTCCCTGCGGACTCGTTCACTCTCGCGCGAGGCGATGAGATTCGCATCGCCATCACCGGCATTGGAACGCTGGTCAATACTGTGGGTTGATCACGCTGAGATGATCATCTCTGATGCGTTTCTTGGTAAGATAACCGCATTGCTAGTCAATCCGCTGACCGCCGGGTCGATCTGATTCTGGGCTGCGGGCGAAAACAGGATGGGCGGTTAGCTCAGCTGGTTAGAGCGCCTGCCTTACAAGCAGGAGGTCGCGTGTTCGAATCACGCACTGCCCACCATATAAATCAACTACTTACCAAGTTTGCTATTTGGTTACTGTGCCGTAAAATGTGCCATAACTTCTACGTTCTGGATCGTGGTTGCTGTTTGTCCCGTTCAAGACGCGTCTCACCTGCTCGAGTTCGGGGTGTTGATACTTCATTGCTGTTGTCGGACTGCCATGCCCCATCGTGCGCATAACGACCGCAAGATTGCCGGTACCCTGCAGCACTCTGGTTCCATAATCGTGGCGCCCACAGTATAGGACCAGCTTTTCCGGAAGTTCGGCCTCGCGTCTGGCATCCCGGAATTTCTTGTCCACGGTTGTCAAATGTCCCGAAGCTGAGAAGGCCGTGAAGATCCAGCCCTCGCGCCGTTCCCCGCAGCGACCCTTCAGCAAATCCAGAACGCGATCACTGAGTGGAACGAACCTCCGGCCGTTTTCGGTTTTGCTATCGCGAACGAAAAACACACGGTTGCTCCAATCCACGTCCTCGATGCGCGCACAAAAGAGCTCTTTCTTATTGCGCATCCCGGTATCCCGGACGAGAACAACCACATCGCGGAAAGTGGCGTGCATCTTGGGAGTCCACTTGCCGCTCTCTAGCAAACGGTCGGCAGCAGCCAACAGCTTGCGTTCCGCCTCTTGATCCAGCCTGAGAGTGCGGCCGAGTTCTTTCATCAACTTCAGTTTGGGGGCCTTCGCAATCAACCCCCATTCTTCTGCCTTGTGTAGCATCCGGCGTAGGGTCTTCAGGGCACAGTTGATGTTATACGGGCCGCCAGGGAAGGCGAGCGCGTCCACATCTTCTGCAGTGATGCGATCCATCTTCATGCTCGCAATGCCTGTGTGCTCCAGGAGACGCCATCCGTTCCGGAGATAGCTCTTGGACTTCGCCGCAAGCTTCGCATTGTCAACATAAGACATGAATCGCTCAACGAACACCGACAGCACCGGGGCTCTTTTGCTAGTTTGTGTTTTGCCTTCAGCAACTGCTGCCAAAAGCCTTGCTGCCCTCTCAGAAGCGGCAGTTTTGCGGGTTTCTTTGGTTGATCCGCGAAAACGTTCCCCGCGGATCGTGAAGTCATACCACCAGTAAGGGTGGCCAGCTCTCTTAAAAAGGTCCACGCTTGGTCTCCACGAGCGCTCGCACGGAAGATGTCCGCGTGTTTCTGCGGATGTATTCCCGCAGATGCTCCTGATGGTATCGCACTCCTCCCTCTTCTTTCACGTAATCGGGCCCTCGGCCTTCACAGCGCCACCGCTCGAGTGTCGATGATGGTCGACCTAGGAGTGCAGCGGCTTCCTTGGTGGTTAACATCTTGGTGACCTGAATTCTTGCCGGTTGTGGCGGCTCTATTGCCGCGATCGACTGTCTTTGTTGATCTCTGATCACGGGCTGGGTCGAAGACTGGCTGGACATGCATGAACTCCAAGATTGAAATCCGGCAGTTAGCCTCAAATCGTCTCCCTAGTCGAACGGGCTGCCCGGCGTTGCTACTTTGCGAGTCATTCGGCTCTAGGCTCGGCGCCTGGCTAGCTGAAGGAATTGAGCAGCGACGGCTGCATCAACGTAAGGTTCGAAATCCAGTGTGTTGGTGGTAGGGGTCGGACTGCCGACCCCTGCTGGGTTGACATTGGATCCTTGTCAGATACCTCACGAAATCTCTTCTCCGCGGGGAGCGCCCATCAAACTCGGCAAATTCCGTTGCGACAACGTACGCCGCACGCACATTTTTCCAAGCTTTAGCATCGCGGGCAAGAAAACACTCGCTGCTCATCGATTTACATTGTTTCATTCGCCCGCCATCCGCACCGCCTGCCGGTGATGCTGGCTAGGCTGAGCGTACGTGCAATAGAGTTCGGTTTCTTTCAAATTCCTATAAGAAGTGTCGGATTCTGCCGAAATCCCACAGCTGCCGCGTGACGGCCACGGGCGGCGGCCGAACGCCTGAAGAATCGTGCCGAACTGCACGTTCCGTTGGAGAGCTTGGAGGTTCTCCAGCTCAGCCCTTCATGATCTTTGGGTCGAGTACCCCTCCGAGCGTAGCCTCGGCACAAGAACAGTGTCCCGGCCTAAGACAATCCACACTTTTGGGTGGAATTCGCCGTCAATGCAACCTCTTTTTGGGCCAGGAGCGGGGCGGGAA
This sequence comes from Terriglobia bacterium, assembly GCA_963758435.1. Taxonomy (GTDB): domain Bacteria; phylum Acidobacteriota; class Terriglobia; order Terriglobales; family Acidobacteriaceae; genus JAIQFF01. The sequence goes on from CAVWVN010000011.1 coordinate 141,691, forward strand.
TGCGGAGCGTTTCATCGAAAAAGCGATTCGCAAAGGCCACGTCCCGGCGCATGAATCGGCAATCGCACCGGCATTGATCACATCGGTGCCAAGCCCTTCTTCGAAGCAATCGGAGAGCAGGACAATCGCAACCGGCGATGACGACAACCATACTCCATCAAGATCAAACTCATGGGTTTCGACTCCGTGTTTGCCCATCGCGGTCATCAGTACCTGGCCATGAAAACCGAGAAACTGGACTACTTTTCAGGCAACCTGGGAATCGATCGCAGCTACTTGCCTGGGCGCGTCCACCGCTCGAAAGACGGCCGGGCCAAGACGGCCCGATACTTCGTGGACAAGTTCCCCGCTCTTCCTCTCGGGCGCGCCTGGCGCGGCGCCTCCTGTGGTCTGTTCTTGCTACATCGACGGGGAGGTCAGAAAGCCATCGGGCTTCGACACTTACTTGCTGCACAGTACAGAGATCTGTTCGCTCGGCTGGACTCGTTCCGGGTGGTATACGTCACAGGAGACCAGTCTATGTTTCCGAAGGCGGAGAGCATTTTCTCGCGCTTGTGCGGGGGGTCCGGCAGAGGACCGAACGGCATGCCCCTCGATCCGGAAGTCCGGCGACTGCTGGATCATGTTTTATGATCGCGATCTGTTAGAACGACGGCAGATGGCTTCGTTTGACAAGCGCCAACTCGACCACCTCAGCGATGAGTTAAGGGAGTTCCGAGGGCCGAAGTACGAGGTTCTGTTCCGCCCTTGGCAGCAGCAGGGCGCCGGGCTGTTCTCAACGCAATGGGCCGTGGAGGACGACTGTCGGGCTCGTTCACAACTTAACTGCTGACTACTGACCATGGACTCTTCGGAGACCTCTGCCGAATGACGCCAGCATGAAATGAAAACGTGTCGGATCAGCGGACCATTCCCATAGTTGGTTTGGTCTGGGATGCGGTCCGGGGAACGGTCCGCCGATTGTCGTTGGTAACCAGTGGCGAAAACAACGACTTCCACAAGGAGCCGCGGTCTGCAAAGTACAGCCCGCGGGGTCATGAAAAGGGCGGGAGCGACCCCGGTGTGTGTGGCCCGTTGGCCGCCACAAACCCGATTCGTTCCTATCGTCAGTTCGGGGTCGCTCCCGCCCTTGAGGACGTACTGTTTGGCGATGCGAATCCCATGATGAAGAACCATTAGAGATCAGGGTCAGAAAGCGTCTTGAAATCAGGAGAGAGGAATCGATGCCATCGTCATTCATTCCTCAACGGAATTAAACGAGCCAAGCAGCAGATCCCCGTGAAGCTCTACCAGGACCAACTCGCCATGCTCCACAGCTATGGCCAATTCACAAACGACACCCGTGATTACATCATCAGCCAGGCTCTAGGGACGCTCTGAATAAGCCCTTGTTCTAAGTCGAGTAATGTCAGTACTCAGGACACCGGGCTACCGATGCGACTGTCGAACGCGCGAACTTGTTTCGCCTCGCCCTTTCCATCGCGTGGTCGGCGCGCCGAGCAGACGAAGACTACGCTGCCAGCAGCAACTTCTTGCGACTAAGAAACAGATTCACCAGGGCGCAGGTGACAAACAAGCGGTGCCCGTTCTTCTTCAATCCCCGGTAGCGCACTTTCACGAACCCGAACTTCAGCTTCATCACCTGAAACACAGGCTCGACCTTAGCCCGCACCTTCGACTTCGTCCGGTTCTTCGCCCACGCCACCCAGTCCACGATCTGATTCTTATAGCGACAGCGCCGTTGGGTAAAATCCCGCGCTCGCGGCGCGCACTCGCGAATCACCCGGCTTTGTCCCTGATAAGCCCCGTCGCCCCACACCCGTGTCTCTTCGCCGTGCAGCAGGTCGGGCAAAATGGCCACGTCGGAAACATGGGCTGCCGTCGCCACCGCCGTGTGGATGAGCTTGGTCTTGCTGTCCACGCCCACGTGCGCCTTCATCCCGAAGTACCAGTTCTTTCCCTTCTTCGCCTGGTGCATCTCTGGGTCCCGGCTCTGCTCGCGGTTTTTGGTCGAACTGGGCGCATGGATCAGGGTTGCATCCACAATCGTGCCGCTGCTGATCCGCACCCCTTTGGCCTGCAAGTGCAGGTTCACTGTCCCCAGAATCTCTTCTCCCAAGTTGTGCTCTTCCAGCAGGTGGCGAACCTTGCACACCGTGGTCTCGTCCGGCACCGGCTCCGATCCCAGATCCATCCCCGCAAACTGGCGCAGCGTCGCCGAGTCGTACAACGCCTCTTCCACCGCTGGGTCCGCCAGATTGAACCAATGCTGGAGAAAATAAATCCGCAGCATCTGCTCCAGCTCTTTCGGCCGCCGTCCGTTGCCCGGCTTCGGATAGTGCGGCTCGATCAAGGCGCACAACTTCGCCCACGGCACCACTTGCTCCATCTCCTCCAGGAATATTGCCCGCCGCGTCTTCTTCGTGTACCGTTCCAATCCCGTCATCATCGCCAGTGTCCTCTGCTGCCTCAAAGAGTTCATCCTGGCACGACTTTATCTACACTGGCTGTGGAAAGGGAGCACTTAATCAGAGTCTCCCTAGAGCTGGTGTTCAAGAGAGACAAAGAATTCATACGTGGGGTGGAGCAACAGAGAAATGCCAACAACAACGCCGAAGGCATGGTCAGACGCACTGTCTCGCTCTGCCGCGCGTTTGAGATAGCCGAGAAGGCCAGATTTGGTCGGATCGAACTTCCCCGGCCGTTCATTTCGGATTCCGTGCAGAGGCAGAGGAGGTCTTGAATCCAGATTGGGCTGCCTCTGCCTCGTCGAGCTTGCTCGCTGCTGTTCCTGATGGGGGAGGGTGCTCTTTTCTGACTGCCAGGTATTTTGTATATCACCATCCTGATTGCGACGCCACGTTCACTCAAATATTTCGCAGGGTGATACCTTGAGATATCGAATAGCTGTCTCCGAGCTGTCGTTCCTTGCTCCGTCGGCAACGACAGTCCACTCGTCCGGTTGCGAGAATCAAGAGCTATGAAGAACGAGAAACTCAAGTCTACGACTGTTCGCTTTACGGACTCAGACCTGCATCTCATTGAATGCCTCCAAGAAAAGCTCGGGCTCGGTATGATTCACGTCATTCGACTCGCCATTAGGCGCTTGGCCGAAAGCGAGAATTTACTGCCATTACCCTCCACCCCCAAGAGGCGTCAGAGCCGGACCCTAAAGCCTGATTGAGAGCTTCACGCGTGATTTCTGCGGTTACGTGAAAACGTTCGCGCTTCTGAATTGCATGGTTTGCGGAAGGTTTTCCCGCGCAACGATGGTTTGCTCGGTCCCCAATCAAGCCCTTCGACGCCTTCTAAATAGCCCTGAGAAGGGTTCTTCAGGCTTGTCCCTTCCAGGGTACCCAGTCGGCACCAAAAGTACAGGTTTGGAGAGGTGACCACTTTCCACAGTGGCCTGTTCAGGCCATAGGCACTCGACATCAAAACGATTAAATTGACCCGAGCAGCTTGAGGAGGGGTGTTCAGCGAAAGTCCGATGGCTCAAATGAGTCTGGGGCGCTTTCGTTTTGCATCACTGTTGTGAGCCGCTTGTGAGCAAAAGGGAGGGCGAGGTCTGGTCACGCTCAGGTTCCTTCAATGCACTCTGGGGCGAAGACAACATTGCACTAGCGCAACGAACTAACTACTCCGTTGAGCGATCCTTTTGAGTGTTGAATTCAACGACCACCCGGGTGACTTCGCTTTCATTAGATTCGAAGGAGACAGCTTGGCAACTTCCTCAATCCGCGTTCTGCTAGTAGATGATTTCGACCCGTTTCGACGGCTCCTCCGTTCAATTCTTCAGAACGAATTTGAACTGGGAGCCATTGTCGAAGCGTCGGATGGGGGAGAGGCCATCGCGCTGGCACAGGCACTGCAACCGGATCTGATTCTGCTCGATATCGGACTCCCAAAGCTAGACGGAATCGAAGCCGCCCGGAGAATTCGTGAGCTAGCGCCCGCGATCGAAGATCTTGTTTGTCAGCCAAGAATCGTCTGTGGATATCGTCCAAACGACCTTCAGTGTGGGCGCATCGGGTTACGTTGTTAAGATGGATGTTGGAAGCGAACTGCTGAATGCGGTGAAGGCCGTGCTAAGGGGTGGAAAGTTTGTCGGGAGCAGATTTGCGGGCCACAGTTTCTTCGCGATTTCGGATGTGCAATCCCCACGAAGCGCTGGAGGCGACAAGATCTTGAGATCGTTGCAAAGGCAGGACGTACAGATCGCTCGTCGCCACGAGGCAGGGTTCTATTCTGATGATGTAAGTCTTCTGGATGGTTTCACGCAGTTCGTTGGATCCGCTCTCAAGGCCGGAAATTCGGCGATTGTTATCGCGACCGAGTCACACCGGGACGACCTCCTACCGAGGCTGCAGGCTCATGGCTTGGATATTGCTGCCGCGATTGAACAGGGCAGATACATCTCGTTGGATGCTGCCGAAACGCTCTCGACATTTATCGTCAATGGCATGCCTGATCCAGTCCGGTTCTTCAACGCCGCCGACGAGCTCCTTCTGAATGCGGCGAAGGCTGCCAAGGGGGAGCCCCCCCACGTTGCGGCGTGTGGAGAAGGTGCACCTCTCTTATGGGTGCAAGGCAACCCAGAGGCGGCGATCCGGCTCGAGCATCTATGGAATGAAATAGTCAAATCATGCGACGTGGATGTGTTTTGCGGGTACCGAATGGGAAGCTTTCAGGGCGGAATGGGCAGCCACACTTTCGAGAAACTGTGCGCGTTACATTCAGCGTTTCACTCCCGATAAAGAGGACTCTCCGGCTGGCTTTCAAGCGTCACCCTGCAGCACTTTTTGCTGGTCGATGCAACTCGATTGTTCCGAAACGGATATCCACCGTTCATGACACCGAAGGCACCCTGGAAACTCCGTATGGCCAAGATTATTCGGGCGAGTACCCAAGTCACTTTCAGGTCCGGAAAAACATTCCGGCTGTAGATCGCCAGAACGGTCGACCTCCACCATACTTGTTGCAGTGCACCAGATCATTGCTTCTGCACTTTCGAGATTCGATCCGCGATTCCCAGAGTTTTCAAGATTTCCGGGGACGCCTCCTCCGTGGCAGTGGCTCATAACAAGTGTTGCAGTCTTGCGTGATCGTTTTTCCATCTCCTGTCGTATGTGATACCCCGCAAATCAACGTGATTTCGAAGAGAAATATGAACCGCAATGTTGTGGTCAGTTTTGCACTGACGTTACTAGTTCTGTCTTTCGCTTCCCGGGTCGCGGATGATGGAGCGGTCCTTTCCACAAAAAAGTGCGCAGTGTGCCACGGCGTCAATGGTGAAGGCAACCTGCCATAAAGCTCCGGCGCGGAAGGGAACAAACCTCGAAGCAAATCAAAGCGCGGACGTAACCAAAGGGGCGTTAGGGAGTTGGGCACCGCACAACAAGTGAGTCGGGGCGATCTATTCCTTCTCTTAATTAACCCATTTGGCGGAAGGGAGCGCTCTGCTTTTCACGAATGTGCCGTCATCTGTGGACGCTATCCTTTCGAGCATCCGCCTGGCTGCAGTCTGCAGCTTTGCCAGTTCCTTCTCCAGTCTGTGGTCATACAAGTCATTGTCCCATTCATAAAGTAGTTTGTGAGCCAGACCGTCCACGCTTCGGCATCCTACCTGGTCAAGGCACTGGAGTAAGAAGTTGTTTACGTTCCATTCACTGGTCTCAAGAAGATCGGCTATGATAAGAATATCCAACCCGGCAGTCAGCAAAATGACGGTTCTAAATTGTTCGGAATTCAAAACATCCAGCAACGTGTAATATCGACAGTCCATCAAATGGTTTCTCCTCTAAAAGCAACTATAGAGGCAGAGGATGGTCTTGTCGTTGCCCTGGAGCAAGCGGGCAAGCCAGAAACAGTCTTATTGATCGCTGTCCGGTCAAGTGTTGCAAAATCCTAGTTCCCTATCGACAAGTGCGCCGGCGCAGAACATTGGCGTGAGGCGATGAAGCATCACGCCGGCGCACTTGCGATAGGGGGATTTGTACGAAGCCGCTGGCGTGGCGGACGCGGTGGAGCTATGGGTTTTGCATGGGCGATTCGCGATTTGTTCGTGGAGCCGGAGGGTGGGAGGGGTTGGCAAGACGAGTTGGTAGGAGCTTCGATAGCCGCCAAGCGACGATAAGGTGAGGGTGATTTACGGAAGTTAGGGCGGGAGGGAAGCGGAGCGCAGTGAGTAGAGACACGACGGCGGGCGGAGCGGAAACTCGCGCGGTGGAGAGCGGCATGGTGGGTTGGTTAGGAAGAGTCAAGGAGCGCGCTCCTGGTGGTGAGTTGCCAAGCCGTCAGTAGAGAAAGTCTTTCGACGATGACCATGGGAGTGGAACATTTTGGACAGCGGAAACAAGTGGGCTGGATCGGTGAGGAAGTGGCGGCTGCGGGTGGGTGGGGCATGGGATGGTCGGTGAGCAGGCGCTGACAGAGGGGTAGGAGAGTGGCGCGCCGGCGATTGGCCAGGAAGCCGAAAGAGCGGATGCGGACAAAGCCGCGGGGCAGGACGTGGAGCAGGAAACGGCGCAGGAACTCTTGCGACGCGAGCGTCATCATTCTCTTTTTATTTCCGTGGGCATAATCCTTCCAGCGGAAAGTAACCTGATCATGCTCGAAAGCCACGAGGCGGTGGTTGGTGATGGCTACGCGATGGGTGTAGCGGGCGAGATAGCCGAGGACATGATGGGGACCGCCGAAGGGGGGGGTGGCGTAGACGACCCAGTTCTGACGGAACAAGGGGCGCAAAAAGGAGCGGAAGGCCTTTTCGTGGGCCAGGGGTTGAAGAGTTCCGGCGAAGGTGAGTTTGTGTTGCTGGAACCTGCGTTTTAAGCCGGCGACGAACTTGCCGCGGAAGACGCGACTGAGTACGTGCACGGGCAGGAAGAAGGGGTAGCGGGGATGAATCCAGCGGGTACCGTCGGGCGAGAGGCCACCGGCGGGAATGACGCAGTGGAGGTGAGGATGGGCCAGTAGATTCTGTCCCCAGGTGTGTAAGACGGATAGGAAACCAATGTCGGCCCCCAGGTGGCGAGGATCTCGGGCTACCTCAAGCAGGGTCTCGGCACTGGCGTGGAACAAGAGGTCATAGAGGACCTTCTTGTTCTGCAGCGCCAGTGGGGAGAGTTGGTGAGGCAGAGTAAAGACAACGTGGACATAGGCAACCGGCAGCAGTTCACTCTGCCGAGCCCGGATCCACCGATCGCGAGCGCCGCTCTGACACTTGGGGCAATGGCGATTGCGGCAACTGTTATAAGAGGTGGTGCGATAGCCACAGCGAGGGCACTGATCGCGATGCCCGCCGAGTGCTGCCGTGCGGCAGCGAGCGATCGCACGCAGTACTTTCCGGTGAGCCCAGTGGATCCAGCGGAAGTTGTGCTTAATGAAGCGATCGCCTTGGGCGCGAACGATGTCGGCCACCTCGAGGAGGGGCCGAGTCATTTTTTCTTAAGCCTCCGCGAGCGTTGGACGCCCTCGAGGCTGGAGACTTCCAGAGCATCGAGCGGATTGGGAATGGCCTGCAGATGCTTGGGTGAGAGATGCAAGTAGAGGAGGGTGTGCTCCAGTCGGGAATGACCGAGTAAGACCTGAATGGTCCGCAGGTCGGCGCCCGCTTCCAGAAGGTGGGACGCACAACTATGCCTCAGGCTGTGGGGAGAGAGATGCTTCGTGATGCCTGCCTTTTGGGCCGCTTGCCGGCAGGCTAACCAAACCACATTGGGAGTGATGGGGACGTCGGCGCGCACTCCTTTTACGGTGCCCGGAAACAGGAAGGTGGTGGGCCGCATCCAGCGCCAGTAGACGCGCAGAGTCTCCAGCAGCTTGGGACTTAAAGGAACCTCGCGGTCGCGGCCGCCCTTGCCCTGGTTAATGCGAATCATCATGCGCTGACTGTCGATGTCTTGTACCTTCAGCCGGCACAGTTCGGCCCGGCGTACGGCGGTGGAATACAACGTCATCAGGAGAGTGCGGTGATAGAGATTGCGAGCCGAGTCGATGAGTCGAGCTACCTCCTCCGGGTTGAGCACGGTCGGCAGTCGCTTGTGGGATTTCGGAAATGGAATGTACTCCGCCAGAAAGTGCCGGCGCAGTGTTTTTACGAACAAGAAGCGCAACGCGGACACATACTGACTGACCGTGGCAGGAGCCAACTTCTTGGCTTGGAACAGATGAGCCTGATACTGCCGAATTTGCTCGGGCCCGAGCTTGTCCGGTGGCTGGTGAAAATACTTCGCAAAATCGCGGACGATGCGAATGTAGGTTCTTGCGGTACGATGGGAGTAATTACGACGCTGGATTTCCTCCAGCATCTTTTTGCGTAGTTGGGTCACGGGGACCTCCTTTTTCCGTGACCCAAGTTATCTCAATCTCTTAGTCCCTCCACGACTGCCAATTTCCAGACACGCGGTAGCGTCCGCCGCGCCAGCGGCTTCGTACAAATCGCCGTGTCACCAACTACGCCCCAGCCACTCTCCGAGCGGTCAATCAGTGCAATCGCCTGATAGCGACGGTTGATTTTAAAGGCAGCCATTCTGGCAGTCGGGCCAATATTCGGGGGGGATTTAGGCGGGGTCAGCACGTGATGCAGGTTTGCGTATCTCGTCTGTCTGGGGGGCCGGGGCGCTCGTTCAATGGCCTGTATCAGCCTTTGCGATAGTTCGCTCCTCATCACATGTTCATCCGCTATCCACAGCACTCGCTCTGGTGTACAGGCGTAAGCTGAAAGAAGAATGATCGGTATGCCGGGAAAGAGCATTTAACATCGCAGGTTGCGGCCTCCGCGTCTATACCTTCAGTTTTGTACTCCAATACAACAGCGGCCACTGGCGCATCCTACGGTATGGCCGCTTAAAGCCATCTTGACACGATAACCGTGGGATTCAAGAAGCGCTTTGCGGAGCTCCAACAGCTGAGGACGGTTGTCAATACACGACAGAGGGAGGGCGCCCCTGACCAAATCTCCCAAGGAGCCCACACCATCAAACCGGTAGGCTAATATATGCCGATCATGTGATAGGAAGTCCGTGCGCCGTCACATCTGCTTGTTGTCGATCCCGCGAGCCCGCTTCATGCTGCATTTCTTCGATGTATTCGCGGCAAATGATCAAGTTCGTCCTTGATCTCTTTCAAACGCTCCACCCGCCTTTGTTGTAAGAGCGTCCTGTCCGCGCTGGGTTTGCGGCAAGCAAAATAGGTCCGACTATCTTCCTGAATCAAACGGACCTCTCGCCGCAAGTCTGCAATGCGCTCTGTCAGTGGCCATTCCATAAAAGGGGAAGGTTATGCTTCGGGAAAAATGACTTAGGCAAGTGGCGCTAGTTGCTTGTGGCACATGGAGGGCCTCCGCCTTTTAACTTCCTCCACGATTTGACCTTCGGGATTTGGGCAAACGACCCTGAGTTCCATCAGAATCTCTGGTTTGTGCTGAATCTGGCGAGAACGCCGGGGCGAATCGCAACTTGGTCCGCAGCTTCCGTTGCTCGAACCCTCGGTCTGAGCGCTCTTTTCCCCTTAAGCGGCGGAAATGCGCCGATGCTTTGTTATGCTCGCTTTTTACTCTTGTGGAAAGCGAGTTGTCTACTAGCAGTACTGCCAGAGTCACCACCGCCCCCGAAAAAGGCTGCCAGCTTCGAACTAGCGGCCCTTCATGAGGATTTGCGCTCAGTTGCGCTCGAATGTCTACGCTTGAGGAAAGCTAGTAGACAAGTCGGAAGCTACCACCCGTTTCCGATTCCGTTGCCCCTGTAAGTCTTGACAGTTGCCGGAGTTTAGTTGCCCTGTAAGATTTGACAGTAATCGATAACGCCAAGAACGCCTTAGGTTTGGCGTGCACTAGAATATCCTCCAGCCCTGAATCGAACACAGAACGATGTGGAACCGCATCTCAAAAAGAAAGGGCCGAAGATGCGCAATGCTGTCGTTAAAATCCTGGTGGTTGATGACTACGAACCGTTCAGGCTATTCTTGCATTTGAAACTGCAATCAAGACCGGACTTGCAGATAGTTAGCGAAACATCAGACGGATTGCAGGCGGTCCAGAAAGCCGAAGAACTACAGCCGGATTTGATTTTGCTCGACATCTCACTCCCCAAGTTAAACGGTATCGAGGCCGCTCGCCAAATTCGCAAAGGCCGCCTCTTGGCGGTGCATTGGCACATCGATTTACTAACGCAATGCACGCTCCCAGGTAGCTATCATGCGACTGCAGGCGAACCAATTCCATTCTTCAGGACGCACAACTCGGTTACGAAATTACAAATTCGGTGAAGCCACATTTCAAACAGATCAGAGCGATGGAAAGACCCACACAGGACCTTGTCCAGACCCTTGACCTCGGGAAACTGAATGGCGATTTCTCCGTCGGAGACCGGCCTTTTCATCCCATCTGACTACGCACTCATCATGCTCGTCGATCAAGCCGGCCACTGCTCCTGGGCTATAAGAGACCGTAGACCAAGGTAGTAGGCCGCGGCGTCAAGTTCGCGGCGCTCCTTGTCGGTGACGCTCTGGCCATCGATGGGCGAATACCACAACTCGCGGACTCTCTGCTGGACGGTCTGGTGCGCCCTTTCCAGTGACTGAGGCAATTTATTACGATCTTCCTCAAACAATGCTCGCCGGTATAGATCTCCCCACTGCTCGAGTGGCATCGTATGTCTCCTTGGTATGTGATCTAAGAAAGAAAAACCTCAGATGCCCGACTTAGGTCAGGAGATCTGAAGGGGGAGGAGAATCGCCGCTCACTCCGTTTGGCAAAACTAGCCTCATTTCGCCGGTTTGCATAGCTAACAAAATTACTAGCAGGCTGTTGGAAAGCGACTTCTTTAACTGCGTTGCGCAATTTGAAAGCCTCGTCGCTGCGAACGAATCTTCCTTCGTATTCCACCACCGCCATGTTACGTGCACGATCAACATGTATGTTGGACATGATGTTGTTCGCATTGATCTGCCCGTCGTAACAGCGCAAAGGGTTGCAGCCAGGATGAGGCGAGATAGGGTGCAACCTGCACACCCCGGTCAGTAGCGGGCGTAGCTCCGCAGAACCTGGCGAAACAAGAATCGGGTGGAGGGGAGCTAGGCCTTGATTCGCATCCGCTCCGAGCGGTCTTAGCTGAGTTCTAGGTTGAGTGAGCTTTCTTGTCAGATCTTCCCGTTCGGCACAGTCACCAGGCCACGCCGTCTAGAAACTATTGGGAATAAGTCTGCAACTATCATCAGTGGCTTGATGCCTCCTCTCGAGTTTAAAGTCCGTGATTGATAACAAGCGCGGACGCCCCCGCCAGTGTCCGCCCCGACAGTTCAGGGCGGAGGTTGTCTGTAGGGGTATTTGATTAGGCGGTGTGCTCTTTCGGGGGCTGATACAGCCACCAATTGCGAGGCCTATCGCACATATGACGACGAAGCAGGTCACTCTCCGCGGATGGATAAAGCGACTGGGCTATTACCGAGGCTGCCTGGTGCAGCTGAACAGGAAGGCTTGATATGACAACCCCCGTAGTGGTCAAGCGATTGCCCGAACAATTGAAGCTGAAAGAGATCCAGCTCTTTCTGCATGAGATGGAGCCGCTCTTCGAGGCGAGCCGGCCCCGCATTGTCTTTGATTGTTCTCAGGTGAATCGGATTGACCGCGCCGGTGTAGACATGTTGCTTTACTGCCTGGAGCAAGCGATAAAGCAGAATGGAGACCTGAAACTGGCCTCCATCACTCCGATGGCGGCCATAGTTCTGGAAGCCACGCGTGTTGATCGTCTCTTCGAGTTCTTTGAAACTGTTTCGGCCGCCGCGGATAGTTTCTCTTGATTTCCTGCGCCTGTGCCGGCAGGACCTACACAGCTGGTATTCGGGTTCGGATGAATGTGCGTAGTTTGTTTGTAGACGCATCTCTTCGAGCATTCGCCGGGCTCGGCGCCGCAGCCGTGCCCGTTCCTTCTCCAGTCTTTCGTTCACAAGTGGTTCCACCAATGAGCAGCCTGTGAGCCCGCCCATCGACGCTGCGGCTTCCTACTTGGACCAGGCGCCGGAGTTTGTGTCGCTTACCCACAGTCAGCTCAAATTGGTGACTACCGCAAATTGCACCCGAGCCGCGACCCTCCTAGCAGGCTGCTGAAAAAGGGGTGATGCGACTTAGATCATCTCCAGGCTTCCATTTCGTGACTCAGGGAAGGGTTTTGGCTCAATCCCGCTGGCAGCCCGAGCGGATCGTTTTTCTAACCTGCGAACATACTTCAGTCTTAACTTATGCCGTTTGAATCGCCAGATTCCGCAAGCGGACTAGGTTGTAGGCGGCTGCCGCAAAGGTGAAGACCCATCCCACCTTGAAGACTCCACGGTGTCGAACCTTCCGCAACAACGCGATCGTCTTCAGCCATCCGAAGCATTCTTCAATGCGCTTCCTCTTTCTTTGGCTAATGGCATATCCAACGTGCTGCGTCGTGCGAGCATCAATCGCGCTCCCACCGGGCCGCTGCAGGTTTTGGGCCACATGCGGCGTTACCTTTAGGTTTCTGCACTCGGCCACGAAGTCCGACGTGTCGTATGCCTTGTCGCCGCCCACGGTAACCTGCTTCGTTCCCGGAATCTGTTCCAGCATCACCAGCGCGGCATCGCGCTCCGCCGTTCCGTTGGCCTCGAACACCTCGGTGTTTACGATCAGTCCATTGCGGTTCTCCACTAGCAGATTCCCGTTGTAACTCAGCTTCGCTTCTTTGCCCTTGCCTTTGCGCGCCATCTTCGCATCCGGGTCCGTCTTCGATGCGTGCGTCCGGTTCGACCGCTTCTCCCCATGGAAGTCCACCGTCGCATTGCCAGGATCGTCCGGCGGAACGGCATTCTTAGCATCCTTGCGCTGATAACTCTTCACACTTGCCCACGCTTCCAGTAGCGTTCCATCCACGGTGAAGTGCTCGTCCGAGAGCAGACTCCGCTCGCGTGCCTGCTGGAGCACAGCTTGGAAGAAGGCTTCGGCAATGTCTCCATCGAGAAGGCGTTCGCGGTTCTTCGTGAACACAGTCACATCCCAGATGGAGTCATCCATGTTCAAGCCCACGAACCAGCGGAACAGCAGGTTGTAGTCGAGCTGTTCCATCAACATCCGCTCGCTGCGCACCGAGTACAGAGCTTGCAGCAGCAGTGCTCGCAATAACTTCTTCGGCGCAATCGAGGGTCGCCCGGTTTGTGCGTACAATTTGTTGAACCGGGGTTGCAGCTCCCTCAATGCCTCGTCGGTCATGGCACGCAGCGAACGCAACGGGTGGTCCCGCGGCACGCGCTGCTCGGGACTGACATAGCTGAACACATCCAATTGCTGATCGTCTTTTCCGCGCATGCCTTCTTCTTATCAGGTTCTGTTGTGGAAACAAGAGAGTTTTCTGGTACATGCGTTGGCGTTCTCGAAGCCATGACTCGGCATGGTGCGAAGAGCGGTTTATCGACAGTAAAATGGACCAAATGCCAAAGGACCTGATTTACCAGCAGCCCCCAGAGATGTCTCGCAAACAACTCGAAGCCGAGTTTGCCACCGATGACCCGGAACGAATTCTGCACGCACTCATCGCGGCCTTTTACACGGAACCGCCACAGTGGGTAGAAGATTGGTGCTTCAAGTTTGCCACGCATTCCGGTGAAGCCGCTCGGCGCGGAGCGGCAATAGTACTGGGCAACATTGCTGCTGTGCATGGCACGTGCGACTTCGTGCGAGCGGTAGCGACACTTGAACAGCTTCGCCAAGACCCTGCCCTCAAGATGCATGCAGAGGACAGCTTAGAGTACGTCATGCACTCAGGGCGCAATCGGATCCAGTAGTGCCCTTTGCATAGATGCCGTGAACCGAGTTTTTCCGCAGCCTGCTAGTCTCGTGGGACTATGCGAGTAAGCACTGTCGCCGTCAATCGACTTCAGTCAAGGCGTTGAGCGCCCGCCATCTGCTCAACGCCCTTGTGTGGCTGGTTGGCCAAGATCAGGTCGGGCGATGTCGCGGCGGGTCCGTTAAGGGAGCTGCAGTTGCGCAAGCGCACTACGTGAGTAATGGGCAAATTCACCGTTCGGCTCGGCCTTTATGGCCGCCTCAAACTCGGGTTTTGCGCGAATCTGATTACCTATTCCCATAAACGCGCACGCTTTCAATACGTGCGTCATTGCACGAGCATTCGAGGCACGAGCATTCGAGAGTAAATCTCGAGGCTGCAGGATTTCAGCTCGTTCAATGTGGCGAAGGGCTGTCTGGTATTGTCCCATACCAATTTCGGTGTTCGCCAATTCTAAATGGAGCAACCAGGAGGATGGCATCAGAGGTATTGCTCGATTCAGCAAGCGCAAAGCATCATCGTAACGCCCCTTGTCGTTGTAGAAGGCTGCTAGCGGCAGATATGCAGGGCCATAAGAGGGATCCGCTTTGATTGCTGCATTCAGATTCTGTTCGGCCATGGCAAAGTTCTGCTCCTCCGCATTGACAATACCTTCGAGCATGAGGGCAGGGGCGTAGTTCGGAAAAGCCTTGAGCACACGGTCAAGATGCTTGTGAGCCTCGGGAACGTTACCCTTGAGAATAGCTTCTCTCGCTTTTGCCACGGCACCGCGGGCTGCCTTGGGGGCCTGGAGCTCATCGATAGTTGTGATGCGCTGGTTCCCATCCAGCCGAGCTGAGCGCTGATCGACATGGCTGCTACGTTCCTGGGCGAAAGTGATGCCCAGAAACAGAACAAATGAAGTGCCCAGCACGAGCGAAATGCGATTGCGCCGTCGCGAACGTAGGAAGCTCCAACAACCTGCCATGTGCGATAAGTTGCCCATTGCCAACTCCACCGTCATCCGATGTTGTGACTTTGTACGCTGGCGTCATGGCTCCAAGTAACTGCTACAAGTTACAGAACGAAAAAGGTTGGTTGCGGGATTGAGTGACTGCGGGAAGAGGTGTCCGGCGAGACTAGCGAAGCGTCACCACTTTCGTGCAGTTGCGTAACCAATACACCCCTGAATCTGTTGCCCGCTGCTGAGCCAATGACTGGTGAACAAATGCCACATCAACCCGCCGCAAAAGTGGACACCTCTTTATATTTTGTGTAAACGCCTGATGTCGCGAGTTATCTGGCCTCTGAGTCAGGTCAACGACACCCGTGAACAAGAGGCGAGCGTTGATTTCCTGCAGCTGATATTTCTGCCAGTGCCCAGATTTGAATCGTGTCGATACCGTTCGTGGAGAAGAGCGTTCGAGGAGACGCAATCACTATGAGAATCAGTGTGCTTGTTGCACTTGCCCTGGTTTTACGTTGTACGCCGCAAACCCTGATGTTTGGACAGAACGAAACCACCGTGAAGGGCCTGATCACCGGACGTACGGCAGATACTCTTACGCTGCGGACGGTCGATGGCACTCAAGTCATTACTCTGACGGACTCAACAAAGGTGCAGACGCCGAAGGGTCTCGGACTTCGCAAACAACAAATGTCGTGGACGAGTCTCATCCCTGGCCTCAAGGTCAGCGTGAAGGGCATCCCAGACGCTGACAGCAAGCTCGAGGCCAAGACTATTACGTTCAGTAAAGACGACTTGCAGACCGCCAGCATGATCCAAGCCGGATTGACTCCTACGGAGGAGAGAGTGGCATCGAATGAGGTGAAGACAGCTGCTAACAAAGAAGCAATTGCGGCGAACAAAGCGCAGATCGCAGGCGGCGAGGAAGAGGTAAGCCGGCGTTTCTCGGACCTCGCCGATTACGATGTGAAAGATCAAGCAGTGGTGTACTTTGCATCCGGCACATCCGCGATTGCGGACGTGGATAAGGCGGCATTAGCGAAACTGGCAGGACGCGCAATTGGCACGCCGGGCTACATTATCGAAGTAAAAGGATTTGCTGATTCAACTGGAAATGCCGCCGCAAACCAAAGCTTGAGCAAAGATCGGGCGTACGCCGTTGTCAACTACCTGATGCAAGAATGCAAAATCCCACCTCGCCACATAGTCTCTCCGGGAGCGATGGGTATTTCAAATCCGGTTGCGTCGAACGAAACCTCTCAAGGACGTTCGCAGAACCGCCGCGCCGAAGTCAAGTTTATGGTGAACAAAGGAGTGGCATCTGGCGGAAACTAAGTCGGAAATGAGATCCGGCAGTGCCGGCGGAATACAGTTCGTGGCTGGGATGCCTGCACTACAATCGCTTTAGGTGGTTGGATCACGTGTAATTCTCAATGGGATGCGAACAAGTCTAACTGACTGTTTAGTATCTGAAGCCAGCGGGGAAAGTCATACGGCGACACCAACTTTACCCAAGAGTGCCGATCAGCGGCACATTGAGAAAGCCGTTGCACAGGAAGGTTTAAAAAACTGGATCCGGCGAGTTTGATCCGCCGATAAGGTTAGCAGTTCAGGGTATCACAGCAGTAGGTATCGACTCATGACCGGGTAGTGGGTGTAGTCGCCTGCTTTCGCAGGTTATGGGGATGATACTACGCCAATGGCGTGGGCCTACCGCTGCCGCATACGAAGCCGCATACGAATATGAGGTCGGCGAGCAACTCTGCCAGCGAATGCCCAAGGGGACTGCATCTCATGGAACCTCCTATTTCCCCACTGCTGTTTGCTGCGCTGCTCTTATTCGGCATGGTGATCCTGCTAGCAGGATGCTGAAAAACGACTCCCAATCGACAGGGTGACGTGTTAGTAGTGGCAGCATGCGAGGAGACGATCAGCAGCAAGATGGGATGTTCAGCTATATTTCACCCGACAAACGAGTACCGCAGGACCATCCGTTGCGGATGATTCGAAGCCTGGTAGACGGTGTGTTGGAACAACTCTCACCGCGGTTCAATAGGCTCTATGCGAGAGCGGGACGGCCGTCGATCGCACCCGAGAAGCTGCTGCGGGCGTTGTTGCTGCAGATGCTGTACTCGGTGAGAAGTGAGCGGCTGCTGATGGAACAACTGGATTACAACCTGTTGTTCCGGTGGTTCGTGGGATTGAGTATGGATGATGAAGTGTGGGATGCCAGCACGTTCTCCAAGAACCGGGAGCGATTGCTGGAAGGGGACATCGCGGAAGCTTTCTTTCAGGGGGTTTTGGGAGAAGCGCGAGCCGGGGAACTGCTGAGCGACGAACATTTTACCCTGGATGGGACGCTGCTGGAGGCCTGGGCATCGCACAAGAGCTTCCGGCCCGTTGATGCTGTGGCCAAAGATAAGAAGGATAAGAAGGACGACGAACCGAAACCGCCGGCGCCGCGATGGGACGAGAACAACCCCACGATCAACTATCGGGGAGAGAAACGCAGCAATCAGACGCACTGTTCGACGACGGATCCGGAAGCGATGCTGGCCCGTAAAGGACGAGGCAAGGAGGCAAAGTTGAGCTACCACGGACACCTGATGACGGAGAATCGAAACGGGCTGGTGGTGAACACGCTTGTGACCACGGCCTACGGTGCGGCGGAATGCCATGCCGGACTGCTGATGGCGGAGAAGTTGCCCGGGCGTGGGCGAGTCACCTTGGGTGCAGATAAAGCATACGACCAACGCGAGTTCATCGACGAGCTGCGACAAATGGAAATCACACCCCATGTGGCGCAAAACCAGAGTCGACGCAGGAGCCGGGTGGACCAGCGCACGACTCGGCACCTCGGTTATGAGGTAAGCCAAAGAAAGCGGAAGCGGATCGAGGAAGTCTTCGGCTGGATGAAGACGGTCGGCCTGTTGCGCAAGCTGCGGCATCGTGGATTAGAGCGAGTGGGTTGGATGTTCACGCTGGCGGCGGCGACCTACAACTTAGTTCGCATGCGGACGCTGATGCCGAAGTGTGCCTGAAACTTTGCAAGAAGCGAGAGAACAGTCATTGCGAGACCAATCTCGCAAATCTACAAGCTCTAGCCGCTCATAAAATCACGAACCAAGTGGACTGAATCGCATCGAAGCACGATTTTTCAGCGTCCTGTTAGAGACTGGCCGTCGACTTGGTGTCAGGCGCCGTGCCAGAGAGTCGGAAGGCGAGCGGAGCAACTTAGGTACGATCGAGGGCGCGGTTTTCGCGCTGTTCACTTGCTGATGGCATTCACTTTGTCGGGGCGGCATTACGTGTTAACAAGAAGAGAATGCTGATTGCGGACGAGGCCACGAGCATCGAAACCGCGTATCTGCGGCTGCACTTGGCATCTCCGCAGGAACAGCCCGGACTTCAAGAGTTGCTTCGCCGCTATGTTGACTCTCGGCTGGAAATTTATCGTAGGCTGCCGAATATGCAGGCAGCCGAGATGGAGATGGCCAACTCCAAGAAGTTGCAGGAAGAGATTTGGACGCAGGCCGCAGCCTCTACTCGGCTCGAGGGTATAAATAGAACTGTGTAAACGGCCATGGGAGGAAGAAAATAGGAGACCCCATGGCCATCGATAAGAAGCTGATCGACCAACTGCTCACCGACTACAAGAAGCCCGAGGATATCATCGGGGAGAACGGCCTGCTCAAGGAACTGACCAAAGCCATCCTGGAGCGGGCCTTGCAAGCCGAGATGACGGACCATCTGGGCTACGAGAAGCACGACCCAGCGGGCCACCACCGGGGCAACTCGCGTAACGGGAAAAGCCAAAAAACCTTGAAGGGCGAGTTCGGCAAGTTGGAATTGGAGACACCACGCGACCGCCAGGCCACGTTCGATCCCAAGATCGTGGCCAAAGGGCAGACCCGCTGGACCGGCTTCGACGACAAGATCATCTCGATGTACGCGCGGGGCATGACGACGCGGGAGATTCAGGGGCACCTGGAAGAGATCTACGGGATCGAAGTCTCCCCGACGTTGATTTCCAACGTGACCGATGCCGTGGTCGAGGAAGTGAAGCTGGGGCAGAACCGGCCGCTGGAAGAGTTGTATCCCATCGTGTATCTGGACGCGCTAATGGTGAAGGTGCGCGATGAGGGCCACATCCAGAACAAAGCCATCTACGTGGTGCTGGGCGTGAACCTGGAGGGGCAGAAGGAAGTGCTGGGGCTGTGGGTGGCGCAGAGCGAAGGAGCGAAGTTCTGGCTGCAGGTGCTGACGGAGTTGCAGAACCGAGGGGTGAAGGACATCCTGATCGCCTGCGTGGATGGGCTGAAGGGATTTCCGGAAGCCATTGAGGCGATCTATCCCCGGACCGAGGTGCAGCTCTGCATCGTGCATCTGGTGCGGGCCTCGCTGAACTACGTGCCTTGGAAATTACGCAAGCCAGCGGCCACTGATCTGCAGTTGATTTATCGAGCGGCGACGGTGGCCGAGGCCGAGCAGCATCTGGCGGAACTGGAGAGCAAGTGGAAAGCCTATCCCAGCGTCAGCCAGGTGTGGCGGCGAAACTGGGCACGGATCACTCCGTTTTTCCACTACCCGCCTGACATCCGCCGAGCCATCTATACCACCAACAGCGTGGAATCGCTGAACCGGTCGCTGCGCAAAATCATCAAGACGCGCGGCGGATTCCCCAACGAAGAAGCCGCGCTGAAGCTGTTGTTTCTGGCGTTGCGGCAAGCGGCCAAGAAGTGGACGATGCCGATTCATCACTGGCGAGAAGCGTTGAATCACTTCACGATTCTGTGGCCGGAACGGATGCCGGCCCTGGAGCGGGTGGCGTCATGAAACCGCAAACCTTTTCGAAAATCGCTGAGCGAGGGAAGGGGAAATTCCCCCCTTCCCTCGCGCACCCATCCCCAAAAACTAAACCTGGCCGTTTACACAGAAGAGTTGACATACCTCTCGGCTCCCGAATTCTCACCCGGATGCGGGCAAGCTTCTGCTTCCTGCGCTAAACAACATGATTGACATGGCTACCACCCGCACGATGGCGCTGCAAATCCATCCGCCGAGAATCATTTACCTGCTTCTGTTTGGCTTGGGCCTTTTCTGTTCACTTCTAGCTGGTTATCGCATGGCGGTGCTGCCAACATCGGAGTTGGCCACATCTTCGGCTTCGCGGTCATAACAGTTATTATCGTTTACGTCATGCTCGACATTGAGTATCCGCGCTCAGGTTTGCTACGCCTGGAAACTGCCGATCAACTGCTTGTCAACGTTCGTGAGGGCATGAAGTGAGGTACAGGCAGAAGCGAGGTACAGGCAGAAGCGAGGTTGATAGCGAGTCTACGCCCGGTTCCTCAGCCGCAAACCCCTCTACGTGAATCGTTACGCTGGAATCGCAGAACGCCTGCGGTAGCGATAGTCGTTGTGACATCCCGATAGCACTCCTTGATCCTGTCGAGGGCGTTCTGAGTGCTGACGCTGATTTCAACAGCTGGCTCTTTTTGAGGCTCGACCTGCAAGAACTCTCAGTTCTACCGCCCGGAACAGCCGGTAGTATGACAATTTGCCGAAGGAACCCAATGCCCCCCAAGGTCAAGGAAAACAAAGCGTTTGCGAACTGGTTCCGAGATTGGATCGCAGCAATCCAGCAAAGGTGTGCCTCTGTTGAGGCGAATCCCCATCCGGTTCAACCGCGCAAGCCTGAGGTCTTATGCCCGCGAAACCATCCGAGGCTGAGAGCAGACGTGCACCCGCCTGAACCATTCCCTGGCAAGAGGATTTGATCTCTAACCCATCGTCAAGCGCAATACCCGAAGTGCAGGGGCGACTGAGTTTCCCCCGCGCGTGCCTTAGTCCGGAGTGGATAAGGATCCATTCTCAAGTGGGGCGTTGATCGACGGGCAAGGTCTGTAAGTATTCCCAGTGGCTTGGTTGTTCCTGCCTGGCCTAGGCTTGTCTTGCCCGAAGCGCAAAAGGGTAATTCCCGCCGGCATTAACTCTGGCGCCACTTCTCCCGGCGGGATTTTTCTTCTGGTACGAAAAATAAGGGCGAACGTGGTCCGTTAGGCTCACCACCCGGTGGAGATTTCTGTAGGGGCGCGAGCGAACCCAAGAGAGAGTGGTCGTGAAGAGCCAGAGCATTTCTGCCAAGGAAACGGCATTGAGCAATGATCTGAACCCCACCTGCCGGCGTGTCGCAGACTTGGAACTCGTGCAGCGCGCCCTGGCGGGCGATCCCGAAGCATTCACCACTTTGTTCAATACCCACAAGACAACGATCTACTCCATCTGCCTGCGCATGACCAACAATATCGCACAAGCTGAGGACCTAACCCAGGATGCGTTCCTGCAAGTGTTCCGCAAGCTCTCGACGTTCCGGGGAAACTCGTCTCTGTCCACGTGGCTGTACCGGATCGCGGTGAATACCGTGCTAATGCATTTCCGCAAGAAAGTTCTGAAACAGGTGTCATTGGACGAAACCTCCGGTCCCGACTCAACCCTAGTGCGCCGGGAACATGGCAGTCGAGACGACAGGCTCGACGAATCGGTGGATCGCATCATGCTGGCCCGGGCCATCACGGATTTGCCGCCTGGTTACAGAACTATTTTCCTGTTGCACGAGGTCGAGGGATATGAGCACGTGGAAATAGCCCGGATGCTGGACTTCTCGGTGGGAAACTCCAAGTCGCAACTGCACAAAGCCAAGCGCCGCATCCGGGAGTTTCTGGGCGTGTCCGCAGCCCGAACTGATCTTTTGAGCGCGCCGGGAGATTGACCCGGAATGTGTAATCCGATGGGATGAAGATTGCTTTCGCAAACGCCGGGACGTGGCTCCTGGCTGGGGGCTGCAGCCGGGACGGAGGAACTCCGACCAGGGCGAGCCGAAGATGCACATGACAGTTCGGCGGCGGACCACACATATTACGCCAACGATCGAGAGTTG
>CAVWVN010000012.1:0-136475 GCA_963758435.1 Terriglobia bacterium
AGCTCCAGACGCCACCAAGGTCCGGATGAATTTTTGGAGCGGCCCCAAGGCGGACATGGAGAAGCAGCCCGACGGATTCTGGACCATTACCACGCCGCCTCTTGTTCCCGGCCTGCACTACTACACGTTGATCATCGACGGCGCTGAAGTCAGTGACACCAGCAGTCAGGCGTTTTTCGGTGGAGGCAAATATGCGAGCGCGGTGGAAGTTCCAGAGCCTGGCTCGACCTACTATTCGATCCAGGACGTGGCCCACGGCCAGGTGCGCGAGGTCTGGTACAACTCCAAGGTGACCGGTTCCTGGCGGCACGCGCTGGTGTATTTGCCACCGAAGTACGATACGCAAACGAAGGCGCGTTATCCGGTGCTCTATCTACAGCACGGCGCTGGCGAAGATGAGACGGGGTGGATCAGGCAGGGTCGTGCGAACTTCATCATCGACAATCTCATTGCAGCAAAAAGCTGCAAGCCCATGATCGTCGTGATGGCGTATGGTTACGCCCGGCGCGCTGGCCAGTCACCTGATTTTGCTGCGAAACCCTTCGGCTCTCCCGAAATGATGAAAGCCATGCAGGATATGTCCGCTGTGTTTGAAGACGACGTGACCCTGGCGTTGATTCCCTACATCGATTCGACCTTTCGAACGATTCCAGACCGCGACCATCGCGCCATGGCCGGACTTTCCATGGGGGGCATGCAGACTTTTCAGGTGACGCTCGATCATATCGATCTCTTCTCCTATATTGGAGGGTTCAGCGGAGCTGGCGGTATGTTGGTGCTGGGAAACCGGAAACTGGATCCCAAGACCGATTACAACGGGGTGTTTGCGGATGCGGCTGCATTTGGCAAGAAAGTACACTTGCTGTGGATCGGCGTCGGAACCAATGAACCGGAACGAATGCGGGCGGGACTGCTGCGGCTGCATACTTCGCTGAAGGAGGCGGGCATCCAGCATGTGTTCTACGAATCCCCCGGCACGGACCACGAATGGCAGACCTGGCGCCGGGACCTCAAGGATTTTGCGCCGAGGTTGTTCTAAGGGAATTTCCGCATTGTCTGTCGCGCTTCTTGGGAAATTGCTGCGGTCCTCCCGAGATTGTTCATGGAATGTGATTAAGAAATTCCCCTCATGAGAAAGTTCGTGATGAGAAAGTTCGTGCTGACATTTCCGAATTCGTGACAGCGTTGTGTTCGTCGGGACGTAAGAACTGGCGGAATGGCAGCACATATCAGAAACGGCAAGGATAAGAAAAATGTAAGGAAACAATTGCTGTTTCTGCCGATGATACCGTTTTTGGATATTGCGGAAGCAACAACTTATCTGGACTGAATGCGGGACAGAAGTTCAAATCCACCGCCCCTGCGGAAAATCTCAGAGTTTCGGCCATGTAACGTTCATGTAACGATAAGCAGTTTCTGCGGGGTGTTAGAGGTCTAACAGCACCACTTGCGCCATGATTCAGGCCAAGAGCCAAGGCAGCGGGCTGGCGCGTTCTGCAGCCACTACGCTCCTACCATGACCGAAAACGATGTGACCAAGTTCATGCGAGCGGGCGCACCTGATCTGTTTCTGCGCGTCCAATAAACGTCCATTAACCGTTCCCCTGGGTCCCCAACAGTGCTCTACGGCGCTATCCATGCCGCCGATTTCCTATCAGTTACACTGCTCTGCCACACTTTCACGGCGGTAACACGGGTTCAAATCCCGTCGGGGACGCCAACATTCCGGTTTCGGTGGTTCATTTCCTCTAACATCGTGAACAGCGAAGACTTAGAGGTGTTCAAAAAACTGTAGTCCTTTGAATAGAACAAACCGTCCTGAAACAAAAGATTTTGAACACGTACCCGCTGTTCGGGGAAAGCCTTGGACCATGCGATAGAGATGTCGGCCAAAGACAGCTCTGCGAACCGAACGAAGGATTCGAGAGTCGCTTTACTCGACTGGATCAGTTGAAGTTCGGATTCAAGTGCCGCAATCTCGTCTCCGAATTCGGTGTTCGCTTGCTCGAAATCGCCCTGGCTCACTTCACCCCTCAATTTTGCCCTCAGAAGTTCTGTTTTCAAATGTTTCACGTCTTGCAGCCGAGCACTTAATCTTCTAGTGGCGGTCTCGGTGTCTCCCTGTTTTCCTGCCCACACTTTTGCCGCTATTTTCGGGAACGCAACAATGGTTTCCTCGTCGGGTTGCAACCGTTTCAAAAGTGTGACGAACTCGTTCTCCAGTTCTTCCTTCGAAGTCATGAGTGCAGGGCACCCCTTTTTTCGACACCAGTAGTAACCATATTCCTTAGCCTTATTCTTTCCCTTGGCAAAACCGCCGGTAAGAGGTGTACCGCAATGCTTGCACCTCAAAAACCACTTCAAGGGCAAACGGGGATTGAGGTGCTTCCGCTTGGCAGTCGTTGGCGTCCTTCCGCTAAGAATCGCCTGGACACGAGTGAACAATTCCTTCGAAACGATAGGCTCATGTAAACCTTTTACCCGCAAGCCTTCTAGGCTGGGTGGGCAGATCAATCCGCAATACACAGGCTTTCTCAACATCGCGTTGAACGTCTGTGGAGACAGCGGTCGATTATTGCGCGTCGTACGCAGACCTAGCTCCGTGACCATCTTGAGTACATCCGTTTGCTTGTAGAGGCCACGGTCCATTAGCTCAAAAGATTTATTGATGTGCAAAACGGAAATACTTACGGCTTGGCCGCTGGTTATCTACGGGGTGATCTCTACGGTCTCGAATTCATGTGGGCCTACAACAAGGCCGACACGTTGGCTCAGCCCGCCGGAGGCGGATCGAGTGTAAAGGTCTTTACGCTCGACAGCAACCAGTACATCGGGAATTTTCTGCTTCATCTTACACATCGTGAAAAGTCGATTAGACCTTTCCTAATGCTCGGAATGGGAGCCACTAATCTGCACCCGGCCCGCCAGGGACTGAGCAGCACCACCCGATTGGTGGGGGACCTTGGTGGTGGGGTGAAATACAACTTCAGCCGGCGGTTTGGACTACGTCTCCAGGCGAAGTGGTCGCCCGCGTACATCGGAGCCACAAAAAGGGCTACTGGTGTGACTCGTTCTGGGGTGGATGCTGGACCGTGGGAGAAAATCATTACCTGAACGAATTCGACGCTAGCGCAGGAGTGACGTTCCGGTTCTAGGCCGGACGACAACCGACTAATCAGGACTCAGGTCGAGCAAGTACGGGCACGTTGTTTATGACGGAGGCACACAATAAACGGGCTCGGTCATTTCGACTCCTTGAGTTTGCGATAGCGACGAATCAATGTGTTGGTGGAACTGTCGTGTTTGAGCACCGGTTCTGTGTGGCTCTCCAGTTCGGGAATGATCCGCTGGGCCAGAACCTTTCCCAGCTCAACGCCCCACTGATCGAACGAATCGATGCTCCAGATGACACCTTGTGTGAACACCAGGTGCTCATAGAGGGCAACCAGCTTGCCTAACGTTTCCGGCGTCAGGCTCTCGGCGAGAATCGTGTTGGATGGGCGATTTCCTTCGAAAACACGGTGCGGCACCAGCCAATCCGGCGTGCCTTCTGCTTTCACCTCCTCCGGAGTTTTTCCGAATGCCAAAGCCTCGGCTTGGGCAAAGACATTGGCGAGCAACATGTCGTGATGACGACCCAGCGGATTCAACGGCTTGACAAACGCGATGAAGTCACAGGGAATAATTCTAGTGCCCTGGTGGATCAACTGATAGAACGAGTGTTGGCCGTTGGTCCCGGGCTCGCCCCAGTAGACGGGGCCGGTCGCATGCGTGACGGCAGCGCCCTCTATGGTGACGTGTTTTCCGTTGCTCTCCATGGTTAATTGCTGGAGATAGGCGGGGAAGCGCTTCAGGTATTGCTCGTAGGGTAGCACCGCGACCGTCTCCGCCCCGATGAAGTCGTTGTTCCACAAAGCGAGCAGTCCCATCAGCACGGGCAGGTTGGCCTCAAAGGGAGTGGTGCGGAAATGTTCGTCCATCTGACGGAAGCCGGCGAGCATGGCACGGAAGTTCTCTGGGCCAATGGCAATCATGGTCGAAAGGCCGATGGCAGAGTCCATCGAGTAGCGGCCGCCTACCCAATCCCAGAAGCCGAACATGTTGACGGTGTCGATACCGAATTTCGAAACTTCGGCGGCATTGGTTGAGACCGCAACGAAGTGCTTTGCCACCGACTTCTCATCGCCGCCGAGGCCCGCGAGCGACCAGGAGCGCGCGGTCTGCGCGTTGGTCATGGTTTCCAGCGTGGTAAATGTCTTGGAAGAGACGATGAACAAAGTCTCGGCAGGATCGAGCCCCAGCACGGCCTCGGCGAAATCCGTTCCATCCACATTGGATACAAAACGGAACGTCATGGACCGCTGGCTGTAGTGCCGCAGCGCTTCGTAGGCCATGACGGGACCGAGATCGGAGCCGCCGATTCCGATGTTGATGACATTGCGAATTGGTTTGCCGGTGTGGCCTTTCCACTCCCCGCTGCGCACCCGCCCGGAGAAGTCGGCCATCCGATCAAGCACAGCGTGGACTTCGGGCACGACGTTCTTTCCGTCCACCAGGATCATCGCATTGTTCGGAGCCCGCAGCGCAGTGTGCAAGACCGCGCGTTTTTCTGTCACGTTGATCTTGTCGCCGGCAAACATTTGCTCGATTCGTGCTTTCAGTCCAGCCTCGCCCGCGAGCTTGAGAAGGAGCTTGAGAGTTTCGTCCGTGACACGGTTCTTTGAGTAGTCCAGATAGAGGCCCGCGGCCTCAACGGACATGCGTTCGCCCCGCGTCGGGTCGTCGGCAAAAAGCTGTCTTAAGTGCAGTTTTGCGAGCTTCTTGTAGTGCGACTGGAGCGCCGCCCACGCCGACCGTTTAGCCGTTCGCTTTGTTGCCAGGGGTTGAACTCTTGCTGCCATACTTTATGCTCCTTTTGCGTTTCCCGTGATTTGGTGGAACCGTTCTTTTGTGCGGTGAGATCAAAAACAGAAATCGTTCTAACTCATGCGGCACGGTTGATGTTTCTAAGACTCTCCAATCCATAGGTTGCCGCTCCAAGCAGGGCCGCGCGTAGTAATGAGGCGAATCGGAATCGTGCCATCAGTTCCTGCCCAGCAATCCTAGACTAAAGATACTCGGGAACATGATGGAGTTGAAGGGTCCGACCGCAAGAAGGGTCCACATGGCGGTGTGCCCGCTGGTTCATGGCAATCAAGGGCAGGGTCGTTGCGCAGGCGCCACCGTAGCATGGCAATAGTTGCAGAGTGTGACGCCCGTCACTGACTTGTGCCGCACAACAAGATAGAAGGAAGTGATCTCAGTTTTTGTTTTGATGTGTTTGCCCGTGTTACGGCAACGCGGGTTCTCATGGCCTGGATTAGTGTGAGACAGAACGGCTTCGTTCGATGTGGCGTTGAAAAGGATAGCGAAAGGACGGAAGTATGATAGTTCAAAGTGCGTCGCTGGAAATTATTGAGGATTTTCTGGCCCAGAAGCGTATTGCGATGGTGGGGATCTCGCGGGATCCTACGAATCTTAGCGTGAAGCTCTTCGAAGAACTGTGCCGGCGCGGGTACGACGTTGTTCCCGTGAATCCCAGCCTGGCCGAAGTGCAGGGGCGGCAGTGCTTCGCCCGAGTGCAGGACATTCAGCCTCCCGTCGAAGCAGCGTTGCTGATGACTTCGCCGGAGGTCACCGAAACGGTTGCGAACGACTGCGCTGAGGCAGGCATACGCCGGGTCTGGATGTACAGAGCGACCGGCAAGGGCTCCGTCAGCGCGAAAGCCATGGCGCTCTGCCAGGAGCAAGGGATTCAGGTGGTCCCGGGACAGTGTCCTTTTATGTTTTTACCGGACAGTGCGGGCATCCATCGCCTTCACGGACTTGTGCGCAAGATCACGCGCCGGTATCCGCGTCGTGCCCATACTCCCAGACACGCGGCTTAGAGGATGCCAACGGGAATTGATTTCACTTGTTTTCCGGCAGAGAGGAAGCACGAAGGAGTAGTCTGAAGGCGTAGCCGAGGCAGGTTTGTTTGCGCCTCGCGAAGGGGTGGAGGATCGAGTGGCCCATCGCTCGGAACATGTCCTAAGCGCAGACCAGGTGGGGAAACTGATTGAGGCGTTGGTGCGCAAGGGGTATGACGTCATCGGCCCCACCGTGCGCGACGGCGCGATCGTCTATGACCATGTCGAGTCAGCGGAGGATCTGCCCGCGGGTTGGACTGACGAACAGGAACCGGGGCGCTACCGGCTGAAGCGCCGCGAGGATATGGCCCTGTTCGGGTTCGCGGTGGGGCCGCAGAGCTGGAAGAAATACATGCATCCGGCGGAAGTGCGGCTCTGGTCCGCCGAACGCCAGGGCGGGACCTTCCGAATCCTGAACAATGAGGTGAAGCCCCAACGCCCGCATGCGCTTTTGGGAGCTCGGGCCTGCGAACTGGCAGCGATCGCGGTGCAGGATCGGGTGCTGCTCGAGGACAAATACCGCGATCCGATTTATGACCAGCATCGTGAAGGTACGTTCATCATAGCCGTGCAATGCACGCAGGCGGCGGCAACATGTTTCTGCGCGTCGATGGGAACGGGGCCGCAGGTGTCAGGTGGATTTGACCTTGTTCTCACTGAGCTCATTGGGCCGGAAGGGCATCGTTTCCTTGTCGCCACGGGTAGCGCTCGCGGCGATGAGGTGCTTACCGAGTTGGAAGCGGTTCCAGCCACGGCAGAAGACCGCCGGCAAGCCGAAGCGGGGGTGGAGGCGGCACGCCACCAGGTGCGCGGCATCGACACCACGGGAATCAAAGAGCTTCTCTATAAGAACTTTGAGCATCCGCGTTGGGACAATGTGGCCAGCCGTTGTCTGACCTGCGCCAACTGCACCATGGTGTGCCCCACATGCTTCTGCACCTCGGTGGAAGATGTGACGGATATTACCGGAGATCACGCCGAGCGCTGGCGCCGCTGGGATTCCTGCTTCACGCAAAGCTTCTCCTATATCCACGGAGGCAGCGTTCGAACCTCTGCCAAAGCACGCTATCGCCAATGGATGACCCACAAGCTAGCCTCATGGATCGACCAGTTCGGCAGTTCGGGGTGTGTTGGCTGCGGCCGTTGTATCACCTGGTGCCCCGTGGGCATCGACATCACCGAAGAGGTCGGGGCTATCCGGGACGGAGGAAAAGATGGAAACCCTTGAACGCGTCATTGCGGAGCATCCATTCTTCCACGGCCTGGACGACGACTTCATTGCCCTGATGGTGAGCTGCGCCTCTAACGTGCGGTTCAAAGCAGACACCTACATCCTCAAAGAAGGAGACCCGGCAAATACCTTCTACCTCATCCGGGAAGGGAAGGTGGCGGTGGAGGTTTTTGCGCCTCAGCACAAGCCCATTATCGTTGCGACCTTGAGTGTTGGGGAGATCCTGGGGTGGTCGTGGCTGCTGCCTCCCTTTCAATGGAAGTTCAATGCGCGTGCCGTAGATAACGTTCGTGCCATCGCTCTCGATGGAAAATGTTTGCGCACGAAGTGTGAGGAGAACCACGATCTGGGATATGAAGTTTTGAAGCGATTCGTCCAGATCATGGAGAAGCGGCTGGAGGCGACACGCTTGCAGTTGCTCGACGTGTACGCAGTCAAGCGATGATCATGGCGACCGGAATCATAACCGACCCGATGCTTCCACAGCCGTACACAGTACGAGACGTGGCCAAGGAGACACCCGACACCTTTACCCTGAGGCTCGAGCCCGAGATCGCAGTCAAGGGAAGCTCGTTCCAGCCCGGACAGTTCAGTATGCTGTGGGTGTTTGGGGTTGGCGAGTTGCCAATCTCCATCAGCGGCGACCCGGCATTGCCGGACCGCCTGGTTTACACCGTGCGTTCGGTCGGGCAAGCCACTCATGCGTTAGTAAACCGGCGCGTGGGCGAGGGCGTGGGTGTTCGAGGTCCGTTCGGGACAGGCTGGCCGGCAGAAGCCGCGCGGGGGCGGGATGTCATCGTGGTGGCGGGCGGGATCGGTCTGGCGCCCTTGCGGCCGCTGATCTATCAGGTCTTAAAGAATCGCGACGACTACGGGCGATTGTTGATTCTCTATGGTGCGCGAAGTCCTCGCGAGCTGCTCTATCGCAAGGAACTCGCAGCCTGGGCGCGGAATCGTGAGACTCAGGTGCTGGTCACAGTGGACTATGGCGGACTGGGCTGGCGGGGGCATGTCGGCGTGGTTACAACGCTCTTCAAGTATGCGCGCCTGCAGCCCGCATCGGCGGTAGCGATGGTCTGCGGACCAGAAATTATGATGCGCTTCGTTACGCGGGAGTTGGAGAACCAGGGGCTAAGCCGCGACAACATCTATCTTTCCATGGAACGCAACATGAAGTGTGCCGTCGGTTTTTGTGGACATTGCCAGTACGGACCACACTTCATCTGCAAGGACGGGCCAGTTTTCCGCTACGAACAAATCCGGAACTTACTGGAGAAGTATGAGCTCTAAGTCCAGACCCAAGCCCAAAATCGGTGTTTTCAAGTTCGCTTCGTGCGACGGCTGTCAACTAAGCCTGCTGGACGCGGAAGATGAGCTGCTCGGAGTGGCCGGGGCCGTGGATATTGCTTATTTTCCTGAAGCCTCACGGGCGATGTCGAAAGGCCCCTACGATATCGGGCTGGTGGAGGGGTCGATCACCACGTATCAAGATGCCCAACGTATCCAGGAAGTACGGAGGCAGTGCAAGACTCTGATTACGATCGGGGCCTGTGCCACTGCAGGCGGGATTCAGGCGTTGCGCAACTGGAAGGATGTCGATGAGTTTATCCGGGTGGTGTACGCCACACCGCAGTTCATCAGCACGCTGAAGCTCTCGACCCCGATAGCGGAGCACGTTCCAGTTGACTTTGAACTGCGCGGTTGCCCGATCAACAAGTATCAGCTCATCGAATTGATCACCGCGACGCTGGCCGGGCGCAAGCCGAATGTTCCCTCCTACAGCGT
Organism: Terriglobia bacterium; assembly: GCA_963758435.1. Classification (GTDB taxonomy): domain Bacteria; phylum Acidobacteriota; class Terriglobia; order Terriglobales; family Acidobacteriaceae; genus JAIQFF01. Next base: position 8,965 of record CAVWVN010000012.1, read on the forward strand.
GTGCATCGAATGCAAGCGCAAGTCGAATGTGTGCATTACTGTGGCCCGCGGGGTCCCTTGTCTTGGCCCGGTAACTCAGGCGGGGTGCGGAGCCTTGTGTCCAAGCTACGACCGTGGTTGCTACGGTTGTTACGGACCCATGGAGACTCCCAATACGGCCTCTATGACCAGCCAGTTCCGGATTCTGGGACAGGCGGATAGTCAGGTAGCGCGGGCATTCCGGGGCTTCAATGCCTGGGCCTGGCAGTTCCGCAAGGCCAGCGAGGACTGTGAACGGACATGACCGGACGGGGGACAAGAACAATTCGTGTTGACACCCTGGCTCGTGTAGAGGGCGAGGGCTCTCTTTACATCAAACTCGTGGGCGAACGCGTAGCCGATGTGAAGCTCAAGATCTATGAGCCTCCCCGTTTTTTTGAGGCCTTTCTTCGCGGTCGTCACTTCTCCGAAGTTGCGGACATCACGGCACGGATCTGTGGCATCTGCCCAATCGCTTACCAGATGAGCGCAGTGCACGCGATCGAACGGGCTCTGGGAGTCCGCATCGACCCTGCGGTTCGCCTGCTTCGTCGTCTTTTTTACTGCGGTGAGTGGATCGAGAGTCATACTCTGCATGTCTACATGCTGCACGCGCCCGATTTCCTCGGGTACCAGGACGTGATTGCCATGGCGGGAGATCACCGCGCCGTGGTTGAAAAAGCGCTTCGCCTGAAAAAGATTGGCAATCGAATTGTGCAATTGCTTGGCGGACGGGAGATCCATCCCATTTCCGCAGCGGTCGGAGGCTTCTACAAGATGCCGACCCGGCAACAGGTGCGCGACCTGGTGGCCGATCTGGAATGGGCCCTGGAAGCCTCACTGGAGACGGTGCGCTGGACAGCCGCTTTGAAGTTCCCGGACTTCGAACAGGACTACGAGTTCGTAGCCCTTCGTCATCCCAACGAGTATCCGTTCAACGAAGGACGACTGGTATCGAACCGTGGTCTGGACATCGACGCCGCCGAATACGAAGATCATTTTGCGGAGTTGCATGTAAAACACTCGAACGCCTTGCACTCCGTGGTGCGAGGTAGAGGCTCGTATCTGGTAGGGCCGCTGGCTCGCTTCAACCTGAATTTCGATAAGCTCCCGGATGTGGCGCGCCAGGCAGCCGTCGATGCGGGCCTGCAACCGCCGGTCAAAAATATATTCCGAAGCATTGTGGTACGGGCGGTCGAAATCGTCTTCGCTTGTGCGGAGGCATTGCGAGTCATTCGCGAATATGAACCTCCTGCCGCACCACGAGTCGAGGTCCCCAACCGGATAGGTGTGGGCCAGGCGATCACTGAGGCACCCCGCGGCATTCTCTATCACCGCTACGCCCTGGATGAGAATGGGCTGATCGTCACCGCCAAGATTGTGCCGCCGACCTCCCAAAACCAGAAACGGATCGAGGATGATCTTCGCGAGTACGCGGCGCAGCTGGTCGCCTGGCCGCTCGAAGAAGCGACCTGGAAATGCGAGCAGGCGGTGCGTAGTTATGACCCATGCATTTCCTGCGCCACCCACTTTCTCAAGCTTGTCGTGGAGCGTGAAGACTCCGGGAACTGAAGCATGCTCATCATTGGCTGCGGGAATCGGCAGCGCGGCGACGACGGGGCTGGAGTCCTGGTTGCAGAGCGACTGCGCGATCTTGGCATACCAGCAGAAACGCGCAGTGGCGAAGCTGCGGATCTCATCGAGGCCTGGAGGGACGCTGACGATGTGATCGTGGTCGATGCGGTGGTCACGGGTGCGCCGGTGGGAACGGTGCAGGCGTGGGACGCCCGGCAGCCGCTGGCCTCGGTAAGTACAACTGCCTCGACTCACGGCCTTGGCGTGGCCAAAGCGATCGGATTGGCTCAGGTCCTACGGTGTCTTCCGGCGCGGCTCCAAATCTACGGGATCGAAGGACGACGATTTGAGCCCGGAGTTGAGATCTCTCCCGAAGTACAGCGTGCTATCGAGGAGGTGGCACGCAGCATCGTTGCCCGCTTGAGTTCCTGACAACAAGACAGAGGCAGTTCGTTCACTTGACCTGAAGCGACTTGATGTAATCGGTAAGGGCGGTAGTGAGGCGTCCAGCTTCGCGAGTGTTCAAATCAGTCAGGGCAAGGAACAGGGGGCCCCAGGTGGGCATTTCCCTGGAACCGTGGGCGGGTACTTCAACGTCGCCGTCAATTGCCTTGGAGACCTCGTCATAGGGAAACTTGCCGTGATTTCGTTTGGCCAGCGCAGTGAGGTCGGGTGGCTGCTTCTTGAGGGCGAGCGCCGCCGGTCCTGCTCCCTTCGCATCGTCACCGTGGCACGATGCGCAGTGCTCCATAAATAGCGTTTTGCCGGATGGCATCGCCTGACGGTGCGTCGCCGCCTTCCTGGAACTCGTCTCCTGGGCGGTAGAAAAGGGGATGGTGAAGAGCAGGACAGCAAGCCAAAACACCGCACGCGAATAGCATGGCGCCGGCCTGCCCAGCGGATGGCAATCCACAGCGTTATCTCGATTCACTTCGGAAAGCTCCTTCGTGACGGCGAAAAGAGCATACACATTTCTGTCCTCCAATGGCTAGTACGAACGGGAGACCCCCCGGCTGTGCCGGGGAGGCAGTAAAAGTTTGACAGATACCGGAGTCCATCGCGGAGACTCCCAAACGTGAGCCGCCAAGCACACGAAAGGGAGTTCGCGATGGACGAAATGGAAAGCCCAAGCCATACGAAGTGGGAGTGCAAATACCATGTGGTGTTTATCCCGAAGGGCCGGAGGAAGGTGTTGTATGGGGAGTTGCGACGGTATTTGGGAGAAGTGTTGCGCAAGCTGGCAGAGCAAAAGGAGAGTCGCATCGAAGAAGGACATCTGATGCCGGACCACGTGCACATGATGATCGCGATCCCGCGCAAGTATGCGGTGTCGCAAGTAATTGGGTTCATCAAGGGGAAGAGTGCGATCCACCTGGCGCGAGTGTACGGTGAGCGCAAGAGAAATTTTGTGGGGCAGCACTTCTGGGCGCGCGGCTACTGGGTATCGACCGTGGGCCGGGACGAAGCGGTGATCCGAGACTACATCCGGCAGCAGGAGCAAGAAGATACACGCTTGGACCAGATGGGTCTGTGGCGCTAAACGGCCACCGCACGGTGGCCCCAAACCTTCGGGCCGCGTTAGCGACCCGACCAGCCGCTTTGAGCGGCTCACAACCTAAAGCCCCCGGCTCTGCCGGGGGATACTTACTCATTGGAGGGGGATGGACACGATTTGCCACGAGGTGACTTGGGTGGGGTGGGACTGTGATCTTGATCACAGCGCGACCCGTCCAACAAGGAGAACAATAGCTGTGGATATCTACTCGGAGAGGGAAGATGTCCGTAAAAACTAAAGAGCAAACTGGAATCCATGAGCAAAGGAGGCTTGCCATGAAGACACTCGTCCATTTGCGCAGCCCTGACGAAAGCGGTTTCCGCTGGCATCCGTATTATGCGATCTTCTCGCTCACAGCAAGCGTTGTGCTGGCAGCCCTGGTTGTGATCCTGCTCGTTGCGTCGGCGAACTGACTGTCAGCATTCCCCTGCCTGGCACACGAGTCGCCCGACTCAGGAGGTCTATATGCAGCTCTCAAGCTTGAAAGAATACCTCGACAAACACAACATCAAATACGTTGCCATCTCACACTCGCCGGCCTACACGGCACAAGGCATTGCCGCGCTGACGCATATTCCCGGGAAAGAATTGGCAAAAACAGTGATTATCAAGCTGAATGGCAAATTGGTCATGGCGGTGCTTCCTGCCTCGTTCCACGTGGACCTTGGGCTGCTTAAGAGCGCGACAAAGGCAAAGACGGTAGAGCTTGCATCAGAAAATGAATTCAAGGATCAATTTCCCGAGTGCGAAACCGGCGCGATGCCGCCATTTGGAAATCTCTACGGAATCGACGTCTTCGCCGATGTAAGCCTGGCCAAGGACAGGGAGATTGCATTCAATGCAGGTTCTCATCGAGAACTGGTTCGACTGGGCTGGCAGGATTTTGAACGCTTGGTCAAGCCCAAGATGATTACTTTCGCTGCGCGGAGAACCGCCGCTGAAGCGGCGTAAAGCCGCCCTGTTCGGGCGCCGCGATCCGGAGACGGAAACTACGCGGGCGATTCTTGCTCGGACCGCAAGGACAGTGATCGTGGTCACTGTGTGTTTGACGGACTCTGATCTACAAGTATGCCTGAAAGAGGAGGCTAGTCATGGTTATCGCATCGGAGCTGAAGAGCGGAATGGTCCTCCGGATCGAGAGAGATATTTACAAAGTTCTAGAAGCTGAATTCAAGGCTGGGGTGGCGAAGTTGACTGGCGTAGTCAAGACCAAGCTGAGCAACGTCACTACCGGCAGCATGTGGGAACAGCATTTCCGCCTACAGGAACGGCTTGAAGACGTGCACCTTGAGCCGCGGATGCTCGAGTTTCTGTTCAGCGACGCCGACAACTGCATATTCATGAACCCGGACGATTTCGAGCAGGTAGAAGTTCCCCGCGCCATCGTGGGAGCGGGCGAGAAATTCCTGCGATCCGGAATGCTGGTGCCGGTCGAATTCTTTGAGGGAAAACCGATCAGCGTCCTCTTTCCAGACGTGGCCGAGGCACGCATCACCAGGACCGCGCCGCCCACGCATGCCCATCAGGACAGTGCCTGGAAAGAAGCCTTGCTGGAGAACGGAGTCCGAATCCAGGTTCCCCTGTTCATTGCTCCCGGCGAAATCGTACGTGTGGAGGTTAAGGCGGGCCGCTATGTGGAACGCGCGCGGGCCGAACGAAGACGCGCCGCATAGGTCTTCGGCGATGTTTTACATAGGTGTCGATATCTGCGTGCTGATAGTGATTCCATAGCCCGCCTGTAGCTAGCTGCGTCCGGAACGTTGCTGCTGCCCATATCCCGTACGGGATACCCGCGGTTGGCGCGTCGAGAATCGAGCCGAACCGTCCTGGACAGCCTTGCCGTGTGTCTGTGATCACACCCAGTCGTGATAACCCGCACAGCCGCACCCTCCGGCCTGGCCTGAAAATAAGGGCAGTCTTGCTCGAGGTGAAGCCATGAAAAGGATCATCATCGTAGGCGCGGCAGGCAGGGACTTTCATAATTTCAACGTAGTCTTTCGCGGCAATCCCGAATACCAGGTCGTGGCGTTCACCGCCACGCAAATCCCCGACATCGCGAATCGTCGATATCCGCCAGAGCTGGCCGATGAATTGCAGTATCCCGACGGAATTCCAATCTTCGAAGAAAGGGATTTGGAGAAACTGATTGTCAGCGAGCGCGTGGATGCAGTCGTGTTCTCTTATAGCGACATCTCACATCAGAACCTCATGCACCTGGCATCGCGCGCTGTGGCTGCGGGCGCGGATTTCTGGCTTCTGGGAACAGAGCATACCCAGCTGAAGTCTTCAGTTCCTGTGGTGTCGGTTTGCGCCGTGCGCACGGGCTGCGGCAAGAGTCCGGTGTCGCGACTGGTGACCTTCGAACTTCGGAAGCAAGGCTGGAATCCGGTCGTGGTCCGTCATCCCATGCCTTACGGAGATCTGGCAGCACAGGCCGTACAACGCTTCGCAACTATAGAGGACCTGGACTTCCAGCAGTGCACAATCGAAGAGCGCGAGGAGTACGAGCCACATATTCGTGATGGCACAGTAGTGTATGCGGGCGTGGATTACGAGCGTATCCTGCGTCGCGCGGAAAAAGAAGGAGACATCATTCTCTGGGATGGCGGCAACAATGACACACCGTTCTACAAGTCTGATCTTGAAATCGTAGTCGCCGACCCGCACCGTCCCGGGCACGAACTGGCGTACTTCCCTGGAGAAGTGAATCTTCGGCGCGCCGATGTGGTCGTGATCAACAAAGTGGATACTGCGACGCGACAGGACATCGACACCGTCCGACATAACATCCACTTAAACAATCCCAAAGCCAGGATCATTGAAACTGCCTGCCGGGTCTCGGTGTCCGCTCCCGAACTGGTGAAAGGCCGCCGTGTGCTGGTGGTCGAGGACGGCCCAACTCTCACCCATGGTGAAATGCCGTACGGTGCCGGAGTTGTAGCGGCGCGGCAGTTTGGAGCCGAGGAGTTGGTGTATCCGAAGCCCTTCGCAGTCGGGTCCATTCGCGGCACTTACGAGAAATATCCCCACCTGACGAATCTTCTGCCGGCGATGGGCTACAGCGTCATGCAGCGCCATGAACTGGAGGAGACCATCAACCGCGTGCCTTGTGACCTGGTCCTGATCGCTACTCCCATCGATTTGGAGCGAGTGATTCGGATCGACAAACCGAGCCTGCGCGTCACCTACAAGGTGGAAGAACTCACTCATCCGGGTTTGGTCGAAATGCTCGCTCAGTTTCAAGTGCCGGCTGGGGTGGAACAATGACCGTCAAGGATTTTGTCTCGATCAGGGACTTTTCGCCATCGGAGATTGAATATCTGTTGCTCCTGGGGCGGCAAATCAAGGCCCACCCCGGCACTTACAGCGATACGCTCAAGGGCAAGACCCTGGTCATGATCTTTGAGAAACCATCACTACGAACCAGGGTGAGCTTCGATGTTGGTATCCAGCAACTAGGCGGTTTTTCACTGTATCTCGCTCCTTCAGAGATCAGCCTCGGCAAGCGTGAATCGGTATATGACGTGGCCAAGAACCTGGAGCGCATGGTGCAGGGCATCATGGTCCGGACCTTTGCGCACGAGATCGTGGAAGACATGGCGCATTATGCGGGGGTCCCTGTCATCAATGGTTTGACCGACTACAGTCATCCCTGCCAGGCCATGGCGGACTACCTCACCATGTGGGAGACAAAAGGCAATTTGGAACGGCTGAAGATTGCATATGTCGGCGACGGCAATAACGTGGCACATTCGCTCATGTTCGCCGGCGCCCAGCTGGGTGCCGAGGTTTGGGTCGCGACCCCTCCCGGCTACGAGCCCAGAGCAGATGCCGTTGCGTGGGCCCAGGGACGAGCCAGCGAGGCTGGCGGCAGCTGTCGGATCACAAACGACGCGAAAGAAGCTGCTGCCGGTGCGGATGTGATCTACACCGACGTATGGACCAGCATGGGCCAGGAGGCCGACGCAGGGAAGCGGCGGGATGTTTTCAGGAGCTATCAGGTCAACTCCGCGCTTTTTGCCTGTGCCAAACCCGATGCTATTTTTATGCACTGCCTGCCCGCGCATCGTGGCGAGGAAGTGACCGATGAGGTGATTGATTCGCCCCGCTCGGTTGTCTTCCAACAGGCAGAGAACCGTCTGCATGCTGAGAAAGCAATCATGCTGGAATTGATGAAGGACGTATCCGTGGGCCTGATGCGTCCGGCGGCGATGCCGGAACTTGTGCACGCCTAGCAGGAGCAGCGATGAAAACCATATTGCTGGCGGTGGGAGGAAATTCCCTGATTCGCGCAGGCGAAAAGGGGAACATCGCCGAGCAGATGGCAAACGCGCAGCGCACCGCGGCCGAGATCGCCCAGCTGGTCCGTGACGGCTATCGCATCGTCCTCACTCATGGTAACGGGCCCCAGGTCGGTGCGGCCCTTCTTCGCTCGGAACGAGCAGCAAGCCAGGTCCCGGGCCTTCCGCTTGATGTCTGTGACGCCTCCACTCAAGGTGAGATCGGCTACCTGCTGCAACAATCTCTCGACACCGAGCTCCGGCGGGCCGGCCTGCGCGTGCCCGTGGTCACCGTACTTACCCAGGTGGTTGTCGCACCTAACGATCCCGCAATGCAGCGGCCGACGAAACCGATCGGCCCGTTCTACTCGCATGCCGAAGCCGAGGAACGTCGGTCACGGTTTGGTTGGGAGACCGTCGAGGATGCAGCGCGTGGCTGGCGTCGCGTCGTGCCTTCACCGGAACCGTTGGAGATTCTGGAGCTGGACGTAATTCAATATCTGCTCGACCGGGGCGTGCTGGTGATCGCCTGCGGCGGTGGCGGCATTCCGGTGGTTTGGAAAGATGGCAGACTGCAGGGGGTTGAGGCGGTCATTGATAAGGATCGCGCCTCCGCCCTGCTGGCCTCACGCCTTGACGTGGATCTCTTCCTGATCTCGACCGATACAGACTATGTGTATCTCAATTACAGAAAATCCACGCAAGAACCGATTCTCTTAACGAGCCCGGCGGCATTGCGCGAGTATGCCGAGGCAGGTCACTTCCCACCGGGCAATATGGGGCCCAAAGTCGAATCCGTCTTACGTTTTGTAACCCGCGAGAAGCGGGAAGCGATTATCACTTCCGCAGAGAACCTGTGCCGTGCCGTGGCCGGATTCACCGGTACTCGTGTGGTGTTGGAGCAGAGGCCGCTTGCCCTCAATGTGCGCGGACAAATAGAGCTACCAGTCGAAAGTGGGTGATGTATGGAAGAACATGTACTTGCGGCGGTGGTGCAGATAAAAAGCGGACGAGTAGAAGCCAGGCCGAAGCGCAACGGGAAACTGCGGCATGTAATCGAATCCCAGCAATTCACCGTGCCATTGTTGATGGAACTGTTCGATCGCGCGCGCGGAATGGAGCGGGTGGTTGCCCGAGGAGGTTCTCTCGAATACCAGAATCGCATCATGGCGACGCTGTTCTATGCGCCCTCGACCCGCACCCGGCTTTCCTTCGAGGCAGCCATGCACCGGTTGGGCGGCAGGGTCCTTTCCACAGAACATGCACAAGCGTTTTCTTCGGAAATTGAGGGGGAACAGGTTGAAGACACCATCCGAATCATCGGCGGTTACTCGGACGTAATAGTCATCCGCCACTATCAGGCAGGGGGAGCAGAACGCGCAGCACAAGTCTCGCCGGTTCCCGTAATCAATGCAGGAGACAGCGAAGGCGGTCAGCATCCCACGCAGGCCTTGCTCGACTTGTACACCATTTACCGCAAACGCCCCCTCGATGGCCTGAGTGTTGCCATTATCGGCGAACTCGACAAAGGCCGCACCGCCCGATCACTGGCGTACCTTCTGGCCAAGTTCGAGCGCGTTAAGATCTTCTTCGTTAGCCCTCCCGAACTCCAGATGAAACCCGACATCCTTAACTATCTGGATGAGCACGGCGTGCACTACGAACTCGAGCCCGACATGGACCGCGTCATCGGCGAGGTGGATGTGGTCTATCAAACCCGCATACGGCCCGAGCGTACGAGCGGAAGTCTGCAGCAGTACGCGATTAACTCAGCCCTCTTGCCGAAAATGAAGGAGGATGCGCTCATTTTGCACCCTTTGCCACGCACCGTGGAACTTGACGAGTCAGTGGATCAAGACCCGCGGGCCCTCTATTTCCGGCAGGCACAGAATGGGCTCTACGTGCGGATGGCACTGTTGACCCTGTTGTTGGAGAAGGATTGAGAGGAAGGTCTTATGAATTCCGGATTAATGAGCGAGGAGAGTCTGCATACGCGTGACCTGGTTGAGCTGGAAAATCAATACGGAGCGCACAACTACAACCCCCTCGACGTAGTGATCGAGCGGGCGGAGGGAGCCTGGGTCTACGACATCGAGGGCAATCGCTATCTGGACTGCCTGGCCGCATATTCGGCGGTCAACCAGGGCCATTGCCATCCCAAAATTCTGAAGGCCATGCTCGAGCAGGCACGCAAGGTGACTCTGACCTCGCGAGCCTTTCGTAACGACCAGCTTCCGCTGTTTTACAAAGAGCTTCACGAGCTGACCGGCTATGACATGGCGCTGCCCATGAACACCGGGGCCGAGGCCGTGGAAACCGCCATAAAGACCGCCCGCAAGTGGGGCTACAAGATCAAAGGCATCCCTGAAGACAAGGCGGAAGTCATCGTATGCTTCAATAATTTTCACGGGCGAACCATCACAGAAGTAAGCTTCTCGACGAATGCTCAGTACCGCGACGGCTTTGGGCCCTTCACGCCGGGCTTTAAAGCTATTCCCTTCGGCGACGCGGAGGCCCTGGAAGATGCCATCACGCCGCACACCTGCGCCTTTCTGGTCGAACCCATTCAAGGCGAAGCCGGAATCATTGTGCCACCGCAGGGATACCTGAAGCGTGCCGCTGAAATTTGCCGCGAAAACCGCGTTCTCCTTCTAGCCGACGAGATTCAGTCGGGCTTTGGTAGGACCGGCAAACTGTTCGCCTATATGCACGAAGGCATCAAGCCTGACCTGTTGATCGTGGGCAAGGCGCTATCCGGCGGCTTCTACCCGGTTTCAGCCGTGCTCTCCTCATGGGAAATCATGCGGCTGTTCGAGCCCGGAGATCACGGCAGCACTTTCGGTGGCAATCCGCTCGGGTGTGCCGTGGCGCGTGCTGCTCTGCGAGTATTGACAGAAGAAAAGCTGGTGGAACGCTCCGCAGAGTTGGGGGCGTACTTCCTGGGCTTGCTGCAGACCCTCCACAGTCGCGATCTGAAAGACGTGCGCGGCAAAGGACTATGGATCGGGATCGAACTCCTCAGTCCGGCTCGGCCATACTGTGAGGCTTTGAAGGAAGAACAAATCCTGTGCAAGGAAACCCACGACCGCGTGTTGCGGATTTCACCACCCCTGGTCATCACGCGGAACGAGATTGACTGGGCCTTCGAGCGTATCAGCAGGGTAATTGAGAATCTGTCAGTGCGTTGGCTGTGTGGGTAATAGACAAGGAGAACTTTTATGAGTACTCATGTTATGGATAAGACAGCCGACCTGGCGGGACCGGGCGTCGGCGACTATCGCGAACTTCAAGAGATCCTGCCTTCCGACTATCACTCGCTGCTGAACCCGAAAGAGACGCAGCAGGCCATCTTCCGCGTAAAACGCTACATCGAAGACAACCTGTGCAGCGAGCTTAACCTGATGATGGTCGAGGTGCCGCTTATCGTCGATGTGAATAGCGGCGTCAATGACATGTTGGATCGCGACGGCTCGCGTACACCGGTTCAGTTCCACATTTCGAACGACCACGACCTCCACCCCGTCGAAGCCCAGGTGGTGCAGGCTGCCACCAAGTGGAAGCGTATCGCCCTGAGACAATTCGATTGCAAAGTGGGGGAAGGCATCTGTACCGATATGCGCGCCGTAAGAAAGGACTATTTTCTGGATCACGATCATTCTGCGTACGTGGACCAGTGGGACTGGGAGCGTGTCATCACGCCGGAACAGCGTAATGTCGTTTTTCTAAAAACAGTGGTGGCGAAAATCTGGAGAGTGCTGTTAGGTGCTGAAAAATTTGCCCAAGGCATGTTTCCACAGTTGAAGGACCCCCGGTATCCGGATCTGCCCGAGCAACTGGTCTTCTTACATGCGGAAGAACTTCTGGCGATGTATCCCGACCTGCCCCGCAAACAACGGGAAACCGAGGTACTCAAGAAGTTTCCTGCGATCTTCATCATCGGAATCGGCCATCCCTTGCCAGACGGCTACCCGCACGAGATGCGCGCTGCGGACTACGACGATTGGGTGACTGACACCCACGATCAGACTGGTAAATCCACGCACGGGTTGAATGGCGACATCCTGGTGTGGAACCCGGTCACCAAGCGGCGGCATGAACTGACTTCGATGGGAATTCGCGTTACTGCCGACGCCCTGAAGAAGCAATTGCAGATGGCGGGCCAGTCTGACTTTCTGCACTTGCCCTATCATCAGGCCATCCTCAATCATCAGATTCCGCTTTCGATCGGCGGCGGCATCGGGCAGTCGCGCACCTTGATGCTGTTGCTCCGCAAAGCCCATCTTGGTGAAGTCAGCGTGTCGGTATGGCCGGAGATTCTTAGAGAGATGTGCGCGAGAAGGAACATTTTTGTGTTGGAGTAGGCCCTTGTGGGCACGACCTGAAGCAAGCGGTAGTTGAGTCCAAGCGTCATAAGACGGTTCGCAGTGTCGTCCGATCACCCACCGGGGTGACCGTGGTCACTGTTCCGACTTGGTCGTCTCACTAACATTCGAGCAGGAGGTGTGCCATGCAAGTAAAAGACGTCATGACCTCGAAGCCCAGTTATTGCACGCAGTATTGGACAGTCGAAGCTGTGGCCGCCCTGATGGATCACGCCGGCACCGGTATCGTGCCGGTGGTGGAAGAACTGCTTCATCGCAAGCTGGCCGGGGTTGTAACCGACCGGGATCTTTGCCTCAGGGTAGTGGCCCCGGGGAAATATCCGGCGCAGACCTGGGTGAAGGAATGTATGACATCGCACCCCACTTGCTGCCGGCCCGAGGACAGTGTGGAAACTGCTCTGCAATTGATGCGGGACAAGCGAGTGCGACGGCTGCCCGTGGTGGACGAAAAGCTGCAACTTCAGGGGATGCTATCGATCAGTGATTTCATCCGCCTTGCCGGAGTCGACAAAACCCTGCTCTACCAGACTCTAGAAGGAATTTGCCAACGCAGCTTCGCAATTGAGAGCGACACGACGCGGGTGTCAAAAGCCGCCTAGACATATAGGAAAATCAAGTTTGCGTGCTTGATCAAATAGGAAAACAAAAATCCGTTTTCGAGCATCATCCAGCATCTGCCTGCTAGCGACCAGAGATGGCCACGCTCCGGGAAATGAGCGTGGCCCCATACACGCGGCCAAGGCGGGATACTGTCGGTAGCAAGTTAAAATGTCCGGTTTTAGTAGCACGTGAAATGTCCGGTTTCAAAGTTGTGCCCTCGCCGTTTGGGTTGGGTTGGTTTTGGGGATGGGGTTGCAGGGGAAGGGGACGGTTCCCCTTCCCCTGCTCGTCTCGGTAGAAGCTTTGGCGGGCAGGGGTGTCCCGGCGCTGTCATAGCGACCCAGGCAATGCGGTCCGTGGGTGAGACTCAAGGTTCCATTCAGGTGTTGGTGCACGATCACCTGGCAACCCGCCAGCGTCGCCCGCCAGCGCACCCGCTCGATCTGCAAGCTCAGATTCTGAAAGCTCACCGTGTTGTCGCGGTTGACGCTGCGTTGGAACTGCAGCGAGAAGATCCGTTCCAGATCACGACTCCGACAGGGCACAAAGGCGTTTCCACGCTGCGCCGGGCCGACCTGAAAACGGCGATTGAACTCGGCGATGTAAGCTTCCCGCAGAAACCGGTTCGCCGCCTCCAGGGTCCCAAGCTGGCGCAGCCGCAACTCCTGCGGCAAGCGGCCCTGCCAGGTCGAGAAGCTGCGCTCGCTGCGCCCCCGCGCTTCCGGCGAGTAGGCCGGAATCATCTGCACCCCCAACTCGTGCAACGCCCGTCCCACCTGTGTACGGCGATGGTAGTCGACCTTGCCGCCCACCTTCGGGGTCAGCCAGAAATGGCTTCCCCGATCGCTGTACAGCGCGCAGAACACGCCTTTGCGCTCGATCACCTCTTGCCATCCCGCCATTACCGTCGCCGTCGATTCCTCCTCCACCAGTTGGGCGTAGTAAATCTCGCTGGTGGCATCGTCCAGAATCACGATCAGGTCATACCAGCGTTCGTCCTGAAACCACTGGTGGCGGCTGCCGTCGATGTGCAACCGCATCCCCGGCAACGGTCGCCGGGCGCGCCGTTTGCGATGCGCCCCGCGCTTGCGTCCACGCGCCACCAAGCCCGCTCCCTGCAGCGCCTGCTTCACCCAGGTGTAGCTCAACTCGATGCCGTGCTCAGCTCCCAGCTTCTCGTGGAAGTGCTGCACGTTCAGATCGAAATACTTCTCCCGGTAGAGCGCCAACACTTTCTCCACCGTCGCCATCGGCACCCGCCGGGTCGACGGCTTGCCCCGCCGCCGGTCGAACAACCCCTTGTAGCCCTCCGCCTCGTAGCCCTCCCGCCAGCGCCGCATATGCCGGTCGCTGATGCCCAGAATCTCCGCCGCCTGCCACCACGTGATCTTCTTCGCCATCGCCTGTAACATCACGTCCTGTACTTTCATCGCCCGCTCCATCGCGGCCTTCGGGTAAGAATCCATGCTGGCCATGGTCTCCCACCCTCGCCGCCCGCTAAGCGGACATCTCATGTGCTATCTCAACCGGACATATCATGTGCTACCGACAGGCCAAGGCGGGATACTGTAATCATTCTCCGGAATGAGGTACGCTAACCACGAATGATGCGCGTGTGTGGAATTCTTCTCGTTCTTGTGACCTACCTGCTCGCGCCTTTCTCTTCAGGGCAGACCCAACCGACCGATGCCATTACCGCCGCCCTGCGCGCACGGGAATTCGATCGGGCGGTCGAGTTGGGTCGTTCCGCATTGCAGAAGTTTCCGGGCGACTCGCATCTGTGGACTCTGCAAGGTATTGCCCTGGCCAATCTGCACCGCGACAAAGAGGCGTTGGCGGCATTTCAGAGGGCTCTGAGACTATCTCCCGATGCCGTCGCTGCCCTGGCTGGCGCCGCGCAAATCGAGTACGAGGCCAACAATCCGGAAGCGATGCCGCTACTTAGGCGCATGCTGAAATTGCAGCCGGCGGAACCGACCGCTCATGCCATGCTGGCCGTTCTGGAATTTCGCCAGCATAACTGCACAGAGGCGGTCAGTCATTTCGAGGCGGCCGGCTCTCTGCTTGATTCCCAGCCGGACGCGCAGAATGCTTACGGAACGTGTCTGATTCGCTTGCGCCGGTTTGATGTGGCCACCAAGGTATTTGAACGAGCTTTGGCGGCTAACCCCGATAATCCGCGCCAGCGCCAGCTGGTGGCCGCGAGTCAACTGATGGAGCATAAGCCGCAAGAGGCCATCGCAACCCTGCAGCCTCTGATGGCATCAGGCAGAGCGGATGCGCGCGCCATGGAACTGGCTTCGAGCGCGTACGAAGATGCCGGCGACACGCCGAATGCAGTCAGCACGCTGCGTCAGGCCATTCTGCTGGATTCACACAATCCCAGTCTTTATATCGATTTTGCCAATCTCTCGATGAACCACCAGTCCTTTCAGGTGGGCATTAATGTTGTCAGCGATGGTATCGGCCTTCAGCCGAAGACGGCTTCGCTTTACCTGGCGCGAGGCGTTCTCTATGTGCAACTCGCTGACTACGAAAAAGCCGAAGCTGACTTCGAAACCGCACACCGACTGGATCCTGGCCAATCGCTCAGTTCGGCCGCCCAGGGATTGGTAGCAGCGCAGCAGAACGACCTCGACCGGGCGCTGGCCGCGGTGCAGAGCAAGTTGGCCCGAAAGCCCGACGACGCCTATTTGCTGTATCTGCAGGCGGACTTTCTGACCCAGAAAGGTGCCGAGCCGAAGACTCCTGAATTCCAGACCGCCATGCAGTCGGCGAAAAAAGCGGTGGCATTGCAGCCTGCAATGAGCGACGCGCGAGTAGTTCTGGCGAAACTGTACATGCAATCCGGTAAGTATCAGGATGCCGCTGCAGAGTGCCGTAAGGCTTTGGAGATTAATCCGAAAGATCAAACGGCGGTATACCGGCTGATTCAGGCCCTTCGTAAGACCGCCGACCAGAAAGAGCTTCCCGATCTGCTGAAACGGCTGGCGGAGCTGCGCAAGCTTGCGGCCAAGGAAGAAGGCGAACGGAACCGATACAGATTGGTGGAAGGAGACTCCCAGCCTGCCGACACGAACCAGCCCTGACTCATTGCGCCTGATCCGTCATTCATGCAAACATTTCCCCCTGGGATAATTCTAGAAATTCGCGCGTGCTGGTCGCCCAGGACCTGTTTTTTGCCATGACCTTATCCCGCCGCACATTTGGGCGACTCATCCTGGGCTCGACGATCTCGGCGGCCGCCGAGAGACTTCTGGCGCAGGGGGTTGCCACCCATACCGCCAAGCCGTTGGCGCGCCCGGCTCCTTCCGGGCGTCCCTTCAACGCGCACTTTGTCGATGTGGCAGCCAGCGCCGGCCTGACTGAGCCAACGATCTACGGTGGAGTAGAAAGCAAGAAGTACATCCTCGAAGCCACGGGCTGCGGCTGCGCTTTTATCGACTACGACAACGACGGCTGGATGGATATTTTCATCCTCTCGGGAACGCGACTGGAAGGGGCGCCGCCGGGGACGACCAACCGACTGTATAAGAACAATCGCGATGGCACGTTCACCGATGTCACCGAAAAGGCGGGACTCACGGCGGTGGGGTGGGCCTCGGCGGTGTGCGTGGGTGACTACAACAACGACGGCTTCGAAGATCTTTTTTGCACTTACTTCGGGCAAAACCGGCTCTACCGCAACAATGGCGACGGGACTTTTACCGAGGTTACCAAGGCGGCAGGACTGTGGGCTGAGCAGACGCGATGGGGCGCGGGTTGCAGTTTCCTCGATTACAACCGGGATGGGCATCTGGATCTGTTTGTTTCCAATTATGTCCGCTTTTCCTTTGAGCACGCTCCTGTACCCGGGGAGAACGTGAACTGCAACTGGAAAGGAATTCCGGTGGAGTGCGGTCCGCGCGGGTTGCCGACCGGGAGGCATTTGCTCTACCGCAACAATGGCGATGGAACATTTACCGATGTCAGCCAGCAGGCTGGAATCGCGGCTGCGACTGAGAGCTATGGCATGACGGTTGTGGCCGCGGACTTCGACGAAGACGGTTGGCCGGATATTTACGTGGCCTGCGATTCCACTCCGAGTCTGCTCTTCATGAATAACCATGACGGCACCTTCCGCGAAGAGGGAGTCATGCGGGGCGTGGCGTTGAGCGACGACGGCGCGGAACAAGCTGGCATGGGTCTGGGCGTTGGAGATTATGATCTGGATGGCCATCTCGACTTATTCAAGACCCACTTCGCCGACGATGCCAATGGCCTCTATCACAACGATGGCAAAGGCAATTTCGACGACGTCACCCGCCTCTCACGCATTGGAGTGGAGACCCGCTACATCTGTTGGGGGGCGGGGATGGTCGATCTCGACAATGACGGTTATCCGGACTTGTTCATGGTGAGCGGCAGCGTCTATCCCGAGGTCGAGCGTAAGTTGCCGCAGTACGCCAACAAGAATCCGAGGTCAGTGTTTCGTAATCTGGGCAACGGCACTTTCGAGGAACTGGTGGAAGAGGCCGGCCCCGGGGTGGCGGAAGTGCATTGCAGCCGGGGTTGCGCATTCGGGGATTTCGACAACGACGGAGATGTCGACATCCTGATTGTCAATCTGAATGAACCGCCGTCACTGCTGCGCAATGACCTGAAGGGAAGTCAGAACTGGATCAAAGTAAAACTGGAAGGGGTCAAATCCAATCGCAGTGCAATCGGGGCCAGGGTACTGGCGCGCTACGGCGGCAAGGTGCAGGCGCAGGCAATGTTGAGCCAGTCCAGTTTCTACTCGTCGAACGATCCTCGCCTGCATTTCGGACTCGGCGCGTCCAAAACGGCTGACATCGAAGTGCACTGGCCGAATGGACTGGTGGAGCAATTCGCAGGTGTGAAGTCCAACCAGTGGCTCAAGCTTCGGGAAGGAAGCGGCACCAGGTCAACCCTTGGCAAGGGTGCAGCCAGGAAGTGAGATAGGCGGGACTTAAGTTCCAAGTTAACGATTACTTTTATCAGCCAGCCGAAGATAGGTTAGACCTTAGTTGACCCCTTAAAAGTCAAAAAAGACTTGACAGTTTCGATGCAGCAGCGCTATAAGTTTTTTCCACTAGCTGAGAAAACGTTTACTTATCTGTGAGAAACGTTATGGAAAGTCTTTGCCAGGTGGGAGGATTCAATGGCGTCCATGTCGAACGTCCGTTTTTACTTCTTCGTTTTTGTCGCAGCCACGCTCTTGCTCTTTAGTGCCACCGCACTGGCACAGTTCACGGCCAGCATTCAGGGCATTGTGCAGGATCCGAGCGGAGCGGGACTGGCCGGCGCCAGGGTGAACCTGGTAAACAACGCGACCCACGTGACCACCACGACCACGGCAGATGGCTCGGGCAACTACCATTTTGCCAGCCTCGCGCCGGGCGCCTACAGTGTGACCGCCGAATCCTCCGGCTTCGCCAAGTCGCAGGTCGATGTGACCTTGCTGACGGAACAGAACTTGAGCGTGCCCATCACGCTGAAGGTGGGCTCGATGTCTGAGGCCGTGAACGTCACCGCTGAGGCTCCGGTTGTCGATACGTCCGACAGCCGCACTCAGCTCACGCTCGAGAACCAAACCGTGGCGCAGTTGCCGGTCGTCGGGCGCAACCTGGTCACCCTGGTGACGCTGGCGCCCGGAGTTTCGGGCTTGGGAACGAGCGCGACCGGCAGTCCCGGGTCGGGCGTGGACAATTTCTCCACCGAAGAGCAGGTGGACGCCAGCGCCAACGGTCAGGGTCAGAACAACAACCAGTACGTTGTGGATGGGCTGGACGTGACCAGCGGCATTCGCCAGGGCGTCCTGAATCTAACCCCCCAGCCTGATTCCATCCAGGAAACCAGCATTCAGGTCAATACGTTTTCGAGCGAGTACAGCCGAGCCGCCGGCTTACAGACGATTTTTACCACCAGATCTGGGACCGATCAGTACCATGGCTCCGCCTCGGATTATTTCAATTACCAGGGGTGGTTCGCGCAGCAGTACTTCTCAGGTCCCTACCTGCCCTTCCACTCCAACAACATGGGCTTCACTTTTGGAGGCCCGGTAATTCCCGGCAATCACCATGTGTTCGGATACTTCGCGGTCGAACCGCTGCGCTCTTCCCAGAGCACCAACGGATCGGTAACCTTCGCCGATCCACAATTTACGGCGTTTGCGCAAACCAACTATGCGAACACGGTGGGCACGCATCTGCTTAGCACATATTTGCCGGCCAATGTGTCGGGCGTGAGCGTCTCGCAAACTGCGCAACAAATTTTCGGCAGCGGCGCGGGCGGATGCGGAACGACGGCAGGGCAGAACGGAGTACCTTGCGCCCTGCCCATGATTGATTCCGGGTCGTTCGGGGCCACACAGATCCGCAACGGCACCCAGTATTTTGCGCGTTTGGACACCGTCTTCAAGAGTGACCGCGTCTATGCCAGCATGTTCAGGACACTTCTGACCAGCGGAGCGGCGTCGGCCATGCCGCAATTTTCTGCGCTGAACCCGACCTGGCAAATTGCCGGCCAGTTGAACTGGACGCACACCTTCTCTTCCACCACGCTGAACGATGCCTCCGTCGGCATGAGCCGGGTGGAGGGACTCCTGGGCAGCGGAGCCAAGGACTATACCGTACCCTCTGTATCCGTGAACGGAATCAACGTAGATTCGGGGCAGGCCTTCGGAGTAGGTTTTGCGCAAGGCGATTTCATTCAGCATAACTATCACTGGCGCGACGTCCTGACTCACGTTAAGGGGGCACACACCCTGAAGTTTGGATATGAAGGCTGGTATGGCGACGATGTGGAACCCTTCGAGGGACCGTGGTCGCAGCCGAAATTTGCCTTCGACAACCTGTTGAAGCTGGCGCAGGACGCGCCCACCAACGAGAACGGGATCATGTACGATCCCGCGACCGGCCAGCAGAAATTGTGGAACTGGGATGCTGCCTCCCGAACCTTTGGACTTTTTGTGGAAGACACGTGGAAGGCAAGGAAGAATCTCACCCTGACTCTGGGCCTGCGCTATGACGACAGCGGCAATCCCTGGTCCAAGAGCGACACAACCGTCTTTGGAAACTTCTACCTGGGTACGGGCACAACCGTACAGGAGCAAATTGCCAACGGTTACGCCAAGCCGACTCACAATGCGCTGCTGCACTCGGTCAACAACCTGTTCAGTCCGCGCGTCGGTGTGGCATGGGATCCGACGGGAAAGGGCGACTGGGCTGTGCGCGGCGGCTTTGGCATCTATAACAACTGGCTCACCCAGGCCAACGTCCAGGAAGAATTCCGCGGCAGCCCTCCGGGTCTGGTCTTACCCACCTTTTTCGCGGGCGGAACCGCCACGGCAGACGCTCCCATTTTTGTTCTCGGAAACAGCGACAAGCCGCCGTTCGGGTTTACCTTCCCGACGTTCCAAGGGGGCCTTAATGCGCAGGGAGGCGTGCCTGGCACGGGATTTGCCATCGGAGGGATTAATCCTCTGCTGAAGTCACCGAAGTCGAACATATGGTCCGCTACGGTGGAGAAGAGTCTGGGAAGAAACTTCGCCGCCAGCGTGGGCTACTCCGGGTCCCATTCCTACAACATCGTCGACAACGGCAATGCCAACGGCATCGTCAGCTATGGCGTCGACATCAACAATCTTGCGGGTGACCTGATCCAGAACGAGAGCAAGGTTCCGACCCGGCTCAATCAAAGCTTCGGTGCGATTACCTATAGCGACAATACCCGCCACGCCAACTACAACGGAGTGTTCTTTGATGTGCGCGGGCACTTTGCCCGGGGCTTCGTGGATGCTTCGTACACTCGTTCCAAGTCGAATGACGATGCCCAGGCCTACCCAGACCCGCTCAACCCCGGGGCGTTCTATGGACCGTCCTTACAGGATGCTCCGAACCGCTTCTCCCTCAGCTTCAACTATCAACTGAGAGGACTGAATGAGGGCAAAGGAGCGGTTGGCTTGGTGACCGGCGGGTGGGGAATCAGCGGTACCAGCATCTTCCAGTCCGGATATCCCTTCACCGTGGACAAATAATGCATCGTACCAGCCGATATGCGCAGACACATCGCCTACCGCCGCCCCGTGCCCATCAGCGGCCAACCATGCTGTAGGGTATGCTCCCGGCAGCGGTGACTATAACGCGGATGGGGTCAGCTCAATCAACGGCGTTGGGCTCGACTACCCGGATGTGAGCAGCTACAGCCAGAAAAATACACGTACCGCGTTTCTCAACGGTATCTTCACAGGGGGACAATTTACCGCTCCCGCTTTCGGCTCAGAGGGTAATCAGAAGCCAGGCCAGTTCCGCCAACCAAACTTTGCGGAAACCGACATCAACTTCTACAAGGACACTCGCATCACCGAGAGGGTTAATTTCCAATTCCGGTTCGAGGTGTTCAATCTCTTCAACCGGGCCAACCTGTCTAATGTAGATACTCACCTGCTGGATGGAAATTTCGGCAGAGCAACGGCGGCTCGTATCCCCAGATACTGGCAACTGGGAGGCAAGATTTCATTCTGAGTCGCCGAACACGGACCAAGAAATCGGCCCGCCTCCCCGGAGGCGGGCCCTTTCTTTTTGCGGGACCGAGAATCTCCCCTCAACTCTTCAGCAGGACGTAGGTGCTGTAGCTTTCCTTGTCGATGCTCATGAAGGGGCGCATGGACACGTCCTTGCCATCGACCGATTTGGCAATCGAATCTCCGGCCGCGTTGTTGGTCGCCTGGGCCCGCAGGAGTTCAGCAGTATCGAAGGCGGGCTGGGAATCGGCCACCGCGAACAGAACCAGGGGTCCTCGCATCAGGGCCACCAGTTTGGGATGGTTGGCGTCTACAGGTTGCAAGCGTAGTGGCATGGGCAGTTCGAGTTCCACGCGGTCGCCATCCTTCCACGTGCGTTTGACAGCGGCGAAGGTTCCGGGTGTAACCGCGTCCGGCACCCTGTTGCCGTTGACGGAAAGTACCGTGCCGGAGCCGGCCCAGGCCGGAATCCGCAAGTAGATGGCGTACTCTGCCGCGCGGCTACCCGCCACCTGGATCTGCACCGAGTTTTCAAACGGATATTTCGTCTGCTGGGTCAGGCTGTATTTTCCGCTGCTGTCGCTCCAGCGAACGGTGGACGGAGCATAGAGATTGACGTAGGCGCCATCCGAAGCCCGCAGGTAGGTGCTGATGTGGTAGTCAGCGGCCAGTTGCGGAAACGTTCCGGAGCAGCATGGCCACTTGTCGCGATACCAGACTTTCTTCCCGGTATTGTTGTAATCCGAGTAGTAGAAGGATGTGCCGTCGGGCTGGATGGGCCAGGCTCCCAGGATCGTGTTGTAGAGCACCTGTTCCATGCTGTCGCCATAGCGTGAGTCCTTGGTGACACGCAGCAGGTAACGCGTGATCTTGAAGTGTCCATAGGCGCCGCAGGGCGTTTCAAAACTGGCGTGGGTGGAGGTGAGGCTATTTCCCAGTTGCCCGATTCCGGGTTCTCCGAAGGCCTCATCCGGACCCCATCCGCCGGTAGCAAAGCTTTGCGTGGTCTGGAGCATGTCGAAACCGTTGCGCGCCGCGCGTAGATGCATTTCGCTGCCTAGGGTGAGATAGGCCTGCATGGCAGAACTGAAGGCATTCACATGGCTGTAGGCGTGCTCGAAGGGAAGCACATTGTTGCCCTGGGACAACGGTCCGAAGTAGGTATCGTCTTCCAGATAGCGCTTGGCCAGGTCGCGGTAAAAGACGTTGCCGGTGCGCTGGTAAGCCAGGAAGAGATTCTCGGGAAGGGTGTAGGACTCGTCCCAGGTGTAGGCGGTGTCTTTGTGCGGTCGAGACCGTTGCTCGGCCCGCGACAGAGCCTTCTCCGGCAGGTAGGGGAGCACGGCGCGGGTAAGCTTTTCATGGACCTGCATGGCCATGGGGTCGTGAACGAACTCGTGAGCATCGATCAAACCGACGGAAAGCTTGTCGTAGGTGTAGGCCGGTAACCGGTAGTCCACGAAAAATTTGGCTTTGGGATCAAGGGTTTCGGCATAACCCTTAACCAGCCGGTTCACCTTGGCGCGGGTGGCTTCGGATCCGGTAATGGCATAGGCGCGGGCCAGGCCTGAAACGTATTGTCCCAAAGTATGGCCGGCGATGAAGCCGTGAAAGTCGCCGCGGGTCAGGCTGAAACCGGTGAGGTCATACCAGCCGCCCATATCCTCGCCGGGCGCGGGCAAGCCAGCCACCTGCCGGAAGACTTTGAGCAGGCGGTCGTCGTCGAGGTTCAGGAAGACGGCATGATTTTGTTCAAACTGCTGCTTCATGGGGCCGGGGAGCAGTTCGACGTCGGAATAAGGAAACGTATTCAGGAAAGTGGTGATGGCGACCGTGCCGCGTCCGTCGGCGGCCCAGGCGGGCATGACCCGCGCCGCGTAAGAGGCGGCGGTGGCGGCGGTAGTGGCTTTAAGAAAGTTGCGGCGGGTGAGGTCGATCGCCATAGCAGGCTCCTCGGGAGCAGATCTGAGAAATCGTTTACTAGCAGAAAGTACGCAATTGTTTGCAGGTTTGTCAATGCGGAATATAGCTTGAGAGGGGTCGTTCGAAGAGGGACGGAGCAGGTCGAACCGACGGACGGTTGTGGCATCCGCATTTAGCGACAGCAATCGGGATTGTTGGTCCAAACGCCTGCTTTCGCCACTCGTGCTAAACGTCAACTAGGAAGATTCGGGTCTCTTGGCCAGAAGCCGCTGCTGCTGCTGCTGTCCTCGTCATTTCTCAGGATGACCCGTCACACCTTCGATGATGGCCAACGCAAGAGCAGCTCAGGGCTGGGAAACTTTTCAATGCGCGCCCCGTACTTGGGCTAAGATCCACCCAAAGGAGCACACATGACCTCGCTCAGCCGAAACGCCAGAATCGCAGGGCTCCTCTACCTCACACTCCTGACTGCGCCCTTGCGCCTCATCTACATTCCCAGCAAGCTGTTCGTGGCCGGGAATGCGAGCGCAACCGCCAACAACATCGCGGGGCACGAGACGCTTTTCCGCCTGGGCATTGTGAGCGATCTATTCACCGCGACCATGGCCATCTTTCTCACGCTCGCCCTCTACCGGCTGTTCAAGGGAGTGGACCAAGGGTTGGCTCAGCTGATGGTAATCCTAGGTGCACTGATGGTGACGCCCATCTACTTCCTCAACACTATCAATGACGCGGCTGCGCTGCTGCTCGCGCGTTGGGCAGATTTCCTCTCCGTCTTCGACAAGCCGCAGCGCGACGCCCTCGTCATGGTGTTCCTCCGCATGCATCGCCAAGGGATACTTGCGAACGAGGTATTTTGGGGACTATGGCTGTTTCCCTTCGGCCTGTTGGTGTACCGATCGCGGTTTCTTCCGCGCATCCTGGGCGTCTGGCTGATGCTCAATTGCTTCGCCTATCTAGCGACGAGTGTTACCGGCATATTGTGGCCGCAATACGACCAGAGCGTCTCCAATTGGGTTTTCCCGGTGATGTTTGGCGAGCTCGCTATTATGCTGTGGCTCATCATTATGGGTGCCAAGGAGACGCAGCCGCTGGCGACCGCCGCGTGATTCTGCGAGGACTAGTAGGGATGCTGGACCCAAGGACAAGCTGCTTTTGATCGATTCTAGATGGTGGGCAATGTGGGAGCTATTCGCCAGTTGGCGCACGCCATTGCACGCAATATAAAAAGGCGCCCACTTTTGCGATAGGTTGTGATTGTCCGCACCACCAACCTAGCGAAAAGGAGCGCCTTTATGAGTCAAGAGAAGTATATCGGTATGGATGTTCATCAGGCCACCATTTCGGCTGCCGTGATGGATGCTCAAGGCAAGCTGATCATGGAATGCCTGCTGGAGACCAAAGCAGCCACGATCGTTGAGTTCATCCAGGGACTGCAGGGAACTCTGTCGCTGACCTTCGAGGAAGGAACGTCCGCGGCCTGGTTACACGACCTTCTGAAACCCCACGTCAGCCGATTGCTGGTCTGTGATCCGCGAAAGGCTGCTCTGTTGAAAGATGGCAACAAGAGTGACCGCATCGACGCGCGCAAGCTGGCGGAGCTGTTACGCAGCAACCAACTGAAGCCGGTCTACCACGGAGAGCATGGAGTGCGCACCTTAAAAGAGCTGGGGCGCAGCTATCTGACCCTCACCCAAGATGTCACGCGGGTGATGAGTCGGATCAAAGCCCTGTACCGCAGCTGGGGCATTCCCTGTAGCGGTACGACGGTGTATGCTCCACGGCGTCACGCCGAGTGGTTGGCCAAGATCGTGGAACCAGGAGTTCGGGTTCGAGCCGAGCGTTTGTATCAGCAACTCGATAGTCTGCAACCGGTGCGTCTGCAAGCGCGACGCGAACTCCTACTCGAAAGCCACAAGCATCCTGCCGTGAAGTTACTGCGTCAGATTCCTTCGATCGGTCCGATTCGCGCCGCCTTGCTGGTGGCCTTGCTGCAGACCCCGCACCGTTTCCGTACCAAGCGACAGCTGTGGGCCTACAGCGGTTTCGCGGTCGAGACTCACGACAGTGGCGAGTACCGCTGTGTGCGAGGCAAACTGCAGCGCAACCGCGAGCGCATCACAGTGCGCGGTCTGAATGACAATCACAATAAAGACCTGAAGAGTCTCTTCAAAAGTGCTGCCCTCTCTGCCAGCACGCGTCCTGGCCCCTTGCACGATTTCTATGCTGCTCGGATTGCCAAAGGGATGCGGCCGACGATGGCCCGTCTTACCCTGGCACGAAAGATTGCCACCATCACTTTGACCATCTGGAAGAAAGGAGTGAGTTTCGACCCCCAACAATTGCATCGGCAAGCAGCTTGAGCGTCTCTGGTGAACGGGCCTTTCCATCTCGGGAGTTCACTCGGATGATGGTCGGTCGGGTTCTGGAGATGCTCGGTTCGAGGGGAGTATCAGTCAATGAGATCGGCCCCGTGTGCTTGGGCACCGAGTCACCCATTACACGCTATGCCCCCTCGGAGAACCAGAAATAGCCATAGGCCACGAGCCTCGGATAGAACCATGGTTGACCTTGAGCACCAGTTTGGCTTGCCGCTCTTTCGAACTCGATGGCATCGCCACCATCCGCGCAGGAAACTTATGAGCATGGGCAATCGGCCAAGCTTCTCCAGACAAGCGCAACTTCAGTGGGCTGGATCTCGAGAAACAAATCTCGCCTCCGGTCGAGGCAGAACTTTTTTCTTGACATCCCTTTTTATAGAACATCCCTTTTTATAGAACTCATTGACCGGTTGTGAGTGTAGTCGTCTGTTTTCGACGCTGATTTTTCTTTGACGTCACATCACACGGGAAAGTGTGGAATGTTGCAACACGAACGTATTGCAGTGGACTCGAAATCGCGGCTCTCGTAACATGGCCCGTATGAAAAAGACAAGATCTGGGACTCGCGCTTCTAAGGCGAAAGGTGGCAGCGCTCCGAAAAGCGTTGATGAATACCTGGCCGGGGTTCCAGAACCTGCTCGCAGCACTTTGAACAAAATGCGGGCGGCGATTCGGTCCGCAGTACCATCGGACGCCACCGAGACCATCAGCTACCGGATTCCTGCATTCAAACACGAGAGGGTTCTGGTGTGGTTCGCCGCATTTTCGGACCATTGCAGCTTGTTCCCCACGGCCTCGGTTATCGAAGTGCTCAAGGACGAACTAAGGGGCTTCTCCACGTCCAAGGGAACGATCCATTTCCCCATAAACAAGCCGCTGCCGATTGCACTCATAAGAAAGATGGTGAAGGTGCGCGTCAAGCAGGACAAGAGAAAGCAATAACCGTCATTAGACCCATCGACTCGGGACTGTTGGTGTAAACGGCGGCAGAACGTCCCAGGTGCTGGTACAGTTGCTCGGCGCGGCGGCGAACGCCAGGGGCTTGATCTTTCCCAGCCACTCCGCCCGATGACGGGTAGAGTAGACATCTCTTCCGGCGCAAGGAATCAACAATAGGCGCCGCATTTAGCCTCAAACTCCGGGGATGTCCGACCATAGTTCTCGACTGAGGAAGCCGGATTTTGGCGGCGCTTTCCAGCGCGGGGATAAAGAGTTGCTCCACCGGGTCGGTTAGGCTAGCAAGTTCCTTTCGGAAGCGTTAAGGTCATTCAAGCTTCACTTCGACCTGGCTGCCGTCGAAAACCACGGACTGAACAGTTTGCCCGAGTTTCACCTCGATATTCCGGCGCAGCGGTGGCAGCATACGAGATGCCGGATCCAGGCGCAGGGTCAAGGAGCGGCGCCTATTGTTCCACTCCATGTGGATGCCCATCCATTCGCCCTTGCGGTAGTTGAAGGAGCTGCCGTCATCTTCGTAGAGAAGGAAGGAAGCGTCGGCCCCGGGATAAATCGATAGGGACAGCGGCTGATCGCTGCTTTCACCGGTGTACTGCTTCACCGGACCCAAAGGCAGGATCGATCCGGCGGGCACGTAGAGCGGCAAGGTTTCCAAGTCCACAGTCCGGCTGATTTCACGGCCGCCTGCGATACGCACTCCAGTCCAAAAATCGTACCAGTCTCCGCGGGGGAGATAGACTTTGCGATTGGTGACGCCCGGTTCGACGACGGGTGCGACCAGCAGATTCCGCCCCAGCAGATACTGGTCGGCGCAGGCCACCGCCGTGGGATCATCTGGGTAGTGCAGCCACAGCGCACGCATCACCGGCATGCCGGTGGTTGTACACTCGCGCACCGCGCTATAGAGATAGGGCAACAGGCGGTAGCGAAGCTCGAGATATTTGCGGCAGATGGGTTCGACCTGCGCGTTGTGCAACTGGCTGGCGTCCGGCAGTGCTGCCCCGTTGTAGTTGCCGATCTCGCTGGGCCCGGGATCGCCGGTGTTCCATCCCCAGGGCAGGCGCAACTTCCAGGCGCGGCCGTGCGAGCGAAACAGAGTGCAGAACGCTCCAAACTGAAACCAACGGAGATAGAGTTCGGCGGTGAATTCCTTTGTGGGCACGAAGCCGCCGATGTCTGTACCCCAGAACGGAATGCCGGTGAGCGAAGTATTGATTGCGATCGGTACTTGTGTCTTCAGCGTTTCCCAGGTGGAGAAGACGTCTCCGGACCACAAAAACGATCCGTAACGCTGCATGCCGGCGTAACCGTTGCGATGCAGGGCATAGGGGCGTTCGTTGGGACGGTCAATCTGGGGACCTTCCCAGTACATACGGTTCCGCACCAGGCGCGACGTCATGTCCATGGGATCGCCTTCATCGGGCCACCAGCCATCCACACCCATGGCGAAATCTTTGCGGTGTGCGTCCCAGTAGCAGCCGGCCTCTTCTTCGTCGAAGCGCGACAGCGTGCATGCATCGCTTGCCGAGCCTCGCAGCTTGTCGGCGAGAATCACGGCGTGCAGCACCACCCGGAAATGATCATCATGCAGTTGCTCGATCATTTTTTCCGGATCGGGGAACACGCGCGAGTTCCAGGCAAACGATCCGTTTTGCGTGTTCCATCCCGAGGGACAGAACCCGGTTCCCAAGTAGATCAGCGCATCGCAGGGTAGTTGTTTCTCACGAAATGTCTTCGCTTCAGACAACACTTCTTCCCGGCTGGCCAGGGTGCGATGCGATTGTTGATACCCGAAACTCCACAGCGGCGGCAGCTCAGCGTAACCGGTGAGACGTGCATACTCGGCCATGATTGTTGCTGGATCGAGGGAACCGACAAAGAAGATGTCGAGCGGCCATCTTGCGTCAGGGCCGGGCACGAACCGGCTTTGCGGGCTGCTGAAGTCAAAGGTTCCAAAAGGCTGATGGATGAACATCGCCCAGCCCGCCGTTCCGATGAGCCACGGAATCGGCACACGCCCGCCGTGAGTGGCGAGGCGATAACCGCCTTGTCCGCTGACCATTCGATCGGTGGAGCCTCTGCGATCAAACTGCGGTCCGCCTTCGCCCAGTCCAAGCAGAGCAGAGTTTTCAGTCGCAAAAAAGAGGGTCCCGGTTGCAGGATCGACGGATAATTGTTGAATCTTTTTACCGACTGCATCCGCGATCGTGAATGTCAGCGGATGGGGAGAGATCTGTACGCTCATGTTTCCAGTCTGAACCGATCGCGCACGTGCGTCGGCTTGCAGGCGTACGAGGGGAGTGCCCCAACCATTCCGCAACAACGACCCGTCAGTCCCTACTGTTTTTTCTTCGTCTGAAAATATAGAGAGTCGGAAGGTGTGGTCACTGACGCGGACAACTTGAATCTCAAGATTGGGCCTGGTTACCCGGGCCGGCGATTGTGCGCTACTCCTTTTCCCTAAAGCCAGTGCCGTACCTGCCACCGCCATGCGCTGCAAGACCTGGCGACGGTTCCATTTTTCGGTCATGAGGCGCACTCGAGAAGGGATCTTAGTCAGGCAATGGGTAGCATAATAAACCTACTGTGGGTAAGCGTGATCTTGCGCTTACATATGTAGATCTCGGGTGACGCTTCGTGTCGGGATTCGACCTGAATCGACAGTATCGTGGGAACTCAGAGGCAGGCTGAGGGTTTTCCATAGGTACATGGCTGCGTAAGCTCGCCAAGGCCGCCAACCTTCGGCGTGTCGCTCAAGTTCGCGGGAACTCTTTAGAGCGAAAGAGCGCTGAAGACCGAGGTCGGTGGATGGAAACGCATCGGGTTCGCCCAAGGCACGCATTGCTACGTATTGCGCCGTCCATTGGCCGATGCCAGGAATTTCACATAGTCGAACCAGGAAAGAGCTGGAGTCCACGACTCCTTCGAAACGAATCTCGCCATCGGCCACCGCCCGGGCGAGAAGTCGGATGGTTTCAGCACGCGCCGCAGGCAATCCGATGCTGGCAAGCTTGGCATCCGCAAGGACCTCGGGAGCGGGAAACAGGTGAGTGAGTCCCTTGTCAACCGGGAACAGTTTCCCAAAAGTTCGTACCAGGCGGCCCGCGAGGGTGGTTGCGCCCTTGACTGTTATCTGCTGGCCGAGAATTGCTCGCGTCGCCAGTTCGAAACCATTCCAGCAGCCGGGCACGCGTAACCCTGGGGCAACCTCAACTCGGCTAGCCAACTCCGGATCGGCTCTCAGGACCTGCACGATATCCGACCAGTCTGCGCTGAGATCAAACATGGCGCGAATTCTCTCGGTAATAATGAATAGAGAGCGCGGATCACCAAACTGGACGCGCACCGCAAGCGCATCCTTCCTTTGGTCAAGGGAAACCTCAACGTAGCCGTGACTTCCATGCAAGGAAATCGACCGGCGATAAACGCCGAGTTCGACTACTTCGACTCCGGGCGTGGCGCGAGGCGTGAGAAACGACAGCATTCCGTGCCAGTCGTAGGGCGGACGGAAACGAAGGCGAAAAAGGTATTGATGGTCTGGCTGGACCGACGTCTGCCGCGCCAGGTGCCGGATTTGAGTGGGAGTTCGGTGATAGACCTTGCGGATTACGGCGTTGAATCGGCGCACACAACCGAAGCCGGACGCCAGCGCGACCTGGCTCATGGGTAAGCTGGTCTCGTCGATGAGCTTCTTCGTAAAATTCAGACGCCTGGTCTGGGCCACGGCGCTCGGGGTCGCCCCCAGGTGCCGGATGAACAGGCGTCGAAGATGGCGCGAGCCGACTCCGAGGCGCTCCGCGAGTCCTTCCACTCCGCCGTCTTCCAGGCCACTCTCGTCAATCAGTCGCAAAGCCCGCGAAATCGTGTTTGGAGTACCCAGCCAGGCGGGAGTGCCAGGCGAGCATTCCGGACGACAGCGCAGACAGGGTCGGAAACCCGCTTCAGCCGCTGCGGCAGCACTGGGAAAGTATCGGACATTTTTCTCCATCGCGGTGGGGGCAGGGCAGATAGGACGGCAGTACACGCCGCTGGTGCGCACGCCGATGAAGAACTTACCGTCGAAGCGCGCATCGCGCGACAGCCTGGCACGAGAACAGACCTGCCAATTCAGATTCATGGCTTCCGTGAGATTAATGATAGTCAAGCGCAAGCCTGAACGCTGGACGTTTTCGGACCAGGCTCCAGGGGCCGACCCGTTCAGGCAGCGATGGGCGAGGGCAACAGCCGCAAACGTCCAACCGGTCGGGGAGCCGCGTCCGCAAACGTCCAATTGTTTCCAATCCGATGGTCTATCTTGGCCTACGTAATTCCATGCCATATATTCGCCATTGCGTGGAGTGTCCGAAGTGCCTCACCCGGTACCTGGTTGCCTTCAGTCCATACCGCAACGGGTCATGTCTCATACCCGCCGCCGCAGGTTCTTCGGAAGAATACCTGCTCTATTGCTCCTGTGGCCGGCCACTCGCTTCCAGTCGATGGAATTGGAATCAGGTCAAGACCTACGCGGTCTCGAAATCGGCTCATCATCGTGGTTACGGAACACCTGCGGAAATAGTGCAGTTGACAAGCGGGCACGCCATGCGAAGCCGTTCGGAGCCGCAAGACCGTGGGCATTAGGGAAAAAAGGGAATGAGACCGTTATCGACCGCCTTCCACTCATGCGTCAGGCCCAACCCGAGGCGTTGACGCTCGTGGTCCTTCCCCTGCGAGTAGGAATTGGCGGGGCAGTGCCGTTACTGGGCACGGGATGAACAAACCGGATCAATCGTGATCGTTTGTGGTTCAGGGAAATACAGGCGTTGAAAACGCAAGGCCACACTGACCAGGGCGACCATCACGGGCACTTCCACCAGGGGGCCGATGACAGCCGCAAATGCGGCCCCTGAGTTGATGCCAAATACCGACACGGCAACTGCGATGGCCAGTTCAAAATTGTTGGAGGCAGCGGTGAATGCCAGCGTGGTGGTCTTGGAATAGTCTGCGCCTAATTGTTTGCCCATGTAAAAGGACACCAGGAACATCAGCACAAAATAAATCAGCAGCGGCACGGCGATGCGGAGGACGTCCAGGGGCAGGCGAACGATGTAACCACCTTTAAGGGAAAACATCACTACGATCGTGAACAGCAGGGCGACCAGCGTCAGCGGGCTTATGCGCGGAACGAAGTTCCGGTTGTACCACTCGCGTCCCTTGGCGCGAACCAGGGTGGTCCGGGTCAAAAACCCGGCAAGAAACGGTATGCCCAGATAAATAAAGACGCTCCTTGCAATCTCTGCAATGGAAACGTCGACGACGGTACTCCGAAGGCCGAGCCTGGCGGGAAGGACCGTAATGAAGATCCACGCGTAGAAAGAATAGAAGAAGACCTGGAAAAGCGAGTTAAAGGCTACCAGTCCGGCCGCATATTCTGTATCGCCGCGGGCCAGTTCATTCCAGACAATCACCATGGCGATGCAGCGCGCCAGACCGATCATGATCAGTCCGGCCATGTATTCCGGATATCCGCGCAGGAAAACAATAGCCAGGATGAACATCAGAATTGGTCCTACAACCCAGTTCTGTATCAGGGAAAGGCCGAGCACCCGTTTATTACGAAATACCTCATGCAGTTCCTCATAGCGCACCTTGGTAAAAGGTGGATACATCATTAAAATCAGGCCGGCCGCAATCGGGATGGAAGTAGTACCAAGGTTAAAGCGATTCAGGAAGGTCACGATTCCAGGCACCAGCCAGCCCAGTACTACGCCCGCGACCATAGCGGAGAAGATCCACGCGGTCAGATAACGGTCGAGAAAACTGAGACGACGGGTCGCCTTCATGGACAGTCCCTGAGGTGGCGCAGGCCGAGAGGGTTCGCCTTGTTGCCCAAAAAAACTGCTAGTCGTGCGTGACCGGTGTCATGGTGTGACCGATGTTGTCGAGCTCCCGCTGCAGGGCAAGGCTGTCAAGGCTCTTCAGCGGAAGGCAGAGAAATAAACTGATTCGGCGATCCAGGATAAAAAACGCTTCGCGAAACGCCCGCTCCACTTCCATAGCGCTACCGCGAACCGCCGCGGGGTCGGGGACGCCCCAATGGGCCGTCATCGGCTGTCCCGGCCAAATCGGACAGGCTTCTTTGGCAGCGTTGTCACAAACCGTAAAAACGAAATCGAGCTTGGGAGAGCCGGGAAGAGAGAACTCATCCCATGCCTTGCTGCGCAGATTGTTAGTTGAAAGATGTGCTATTTCGAGTTGCTTCAAGGCCTCCGGCCGAACGTTTCCCGAGGGATGACTCCCCGCGCTGTAGCCAGTGAAATTAGGTCTGCCCTTGAAGTTCAAAATTGCCTCGGCCATGATGGAGCGTGCGGAATTGCCGGTGCACAGAAATAAAACGTTGTAGTGTCCTTTCATATCGAATCTCCTAGCTGCAGCAGGTCGGTCCACAACATTCCTTCGCCCTGGCACTCTCCGGCTTGACGCCCCGGATGAAGGCGCTCATGAACTTTCCCTCCACTTGTGGTGCAATCGCATCGACATCGATGCCTTCAGCGGAAAGAATCTCGCGCGCGTCTTCTGCCCGATAGATCCGTGTCGGCTCGATGTCGATCTGCTCGAAACCGGCAGCGGCGAGTTTGCTGCGATATTCGCCCTCTCCCAGTGCTCCTGCGACACAGCCGACCCACAAGAGCACGCTTTGGCGGATTTCCGGTGCGATTTCACCCCGGGTCACAACATCGGAAACCGCAAAACGGCCGCCAGGTTTGAGCACACGGAAGGCTTCTCGCAGAACACGATCCTTGTCCGCAGAGAGGTTGATCACGCAATTCGAGATGATCACGTCCACGGAGTTGTCGGGCAGGGGAATATGCTCAATCTCACCCTTCAGAAACTCAACATTCTCAGCGCCTGCTGTGCGCTTGTTCTCGTTGGCCAATGCGAGCATCTCGTCGGTCATGTCGAGGCCGTAGGCTTTGCCCGCTGGTCCTACCCGACGGGCTGAAAGCAGTACATCAATACCTCCGCCGGAGCCGAGATCGAGAACAATCTCTCCCGGACTCAATTTGGCCAAAGCCGTTGGATTGCCGCACCCCAACGAAGCGAGCATGGCTTCTTCAGGGACTTGTTCAGCCTGGGAGGAATCGTAGAGGTTGGTTGTGATTGGGTCACAGCATAAGGCACTGGCCGCGCTCGCTCCGCAGCAACTGCTTCCGCCGGTCTTTACCCGCAAGGCTGCCTGGCCATACTTTTCCTTGACTACGTCCGTGATCTTTGTGCTGCTCATGGCAACCGTCTCCTATTTACAAAGTTGGACGATATCCTGCGGTTTCACTGCCTTGTTTCGAGTGCAGCATTCCGCGTACAGGAACTGCAGCAGCTCCTGCAATGCTTCGGTGTTGGCCGTGTACCTCAAAAACGTGCCTTCGCGGCGAACGTTCACCAGGCCTTCGTTCTTGAGTTTTTCCAGGTGGTGCGAAAGTGTGGAATTCGGAATGTCGAGTTCTGACTGGATGTCGCCTACGACCAAGCCGTCGGGATGCGCGGACAAAAGAAGTTGCATGATTCGAAGTCGTGGCTCAGTGCCCATCGCCGAAAGCATGTCGGCATACTTAGCCACGTGCTCGGCGTTTTTCCGAATTGAGGCCAATGGCATGTTTCGATAATTGCAGAAAGATGGATAATTGTCAAATCCGGCCCGGACCGAGAGCCAAGACTGGGGTTTCCGCTCTCGTGCTTCAAGTTTTTGGCCGACCGCGAAGATCCCCCAGAAATGGGAGATTCAGCAGGGGTATGTCGTCCATTCGCTGAGGGTGTCGTCTATTCCTGTTACACGCCACTTCGTAATTTAGTTCAGGAGTTAAGAGAAATGAAAAGGCTGTTCTTGTTCGCCATTGTGCTTGCGCTGTTTGGGGGTATCGCGTTCATGCTGCGAAGCGGGGCCCGCCTGGATTCGCTTCCCCAACTGCAGGACGATAGTCCAGTTCAGACCCGCGCCGCATTTCGTGACGGCATATATCTGAGTGGGCTCGCAGCTGAACGGGGGGAAGGTCCCCATGTCTCCGAGGGACGTTGGTCGAACCAGGCAGATCGCACCCTGTTTGTGGCCGGGTATCGGCAAGGTCATGACAAGGGATTGGCGGTTCGGGCAGCCATGGTCAAGCGTACACGTTAGCGCAAGTGCGGAATTTCATGAGCAGACAGACTTCTCCTTGGCCATCGTGTGCAGAAATTTAGAATGTCTTACCGGCGTTCGGCCAGGACGCCACGGCTCAGCAGAGCGGCGGCTCTTTTGGCAATGTTCCTGGTTTGCCGCCGGTCTTGTCTAAGAATGGCGGGCCTGATAAAGCCAAGGTCGAAGCTTAGAGATACCAGTGTACGTGCAAGCACCTCGATGTCTTCACTGGAACGACGGCACTCCTTGTAAGACCGTATGCGCTGAGCAACCAGGCCGGCCTGGGCAGGCATGTACTTGCTCAGCAGATTGCCCAGTTCGGGATGCAGAATGCCACATGAGAAAGCAACGCAGAGGAACTCACGCTCCTTCCAGAAGCGATCGAGTTGCCAGTCCATCAGTTTCTGGATTTCCGCCTTCAGGGTCGCAGAAGCGGGATGCTGGATGGTGGTGGCGGTGTCCTGGGCGATATGAAGTTTGACAATATTGAAGAGCAGTCCAGACTTTCCGCCGAAATACCGGTGGATCAGACCCTCCGAACAGCCGGCGCGGGCCGCGATTTCGCGGGTTGTCGTTGCTTCGTATCCCCGGTGGGCAAACAGGCTGGTGGCTGCCGAAAGCAGGGCCGTTTGCTTGGCGGAGCGATTGCGCAGCTTTCTGATCATTAGTCTGATGGACGAAATTCCCGCGGAGCCGACATCGAACCTGGCTGAAATCGACAGCGCGGCGACCGACTTTTTACGACTCCTTACAGATGCAACTAGGTTGCAAATAAGAAGTACGAAATCCGATTTGAATTCATTTCTACTAGGCCGTCAAGTATGGTTGAAAGTTTTTGTTGCATACGGTTTGCAACTAGCTGCAACAGCGCTATCCGTGACAAAAAAGGACGTAGAGACGAACGTTGGTTCAGGAAAAATTGATGAACGTGACGCTGAGACCTGGAGAAATGTTTGAGGTTGCAAGGAAGCCAGCGGTGGTCAGGGGCTGGGCCAGAAGTTCTCTCGATTGGGAAACGCCGTGGATTTGCAATTGGTCAGTGAGGACGGTCAGGGGTTGGCAACCGATCCAAAGGCGTCGCGAGGGTCGAAGAGACAGCGACGCCAGAAAGCTTCGTCGGAGAGCGCTCCTGTCTTCCACTGGCGCAGAGTAGGCACGGTGGCGGCGATCATGCCGCCATCTTCCGAGTCGAAAATCACAACCACTCCAACAACAGTGCTCGAAGTGCGAATGACGTCGGCATACTCCTGGCCGAACAATGACTTTGCCAATGCCAGCCTGGCTTCGGGGCCAGTGGTGTTTGGGTTGTCCGCGGCTGTCTGCACCGTAACGATCCTCACTGTTTTTCCGACAAGCGGCACCCAATTTCCGGGGAAGGTCGCGACCTGTTCATTCTGCACCCGGAAGGGCGACGTATCAGGGTGCGCCGGTTGGCTGTGGGCTTCTGTCTCTGCGGGCTCTGGGTCGGGGTCTGCGCCAGGCATTTCCAGGCTTGAACGCCGGATCCATCCCCGGGAAAGCCCGGAGATGCGGACGTGCACCCAGTTGGGGTTTGTGTCCAGCATTTCAAATTCATCTTCGGCCGCGGCCAGGAACAACACTTTGGCATTCTCGATCGGGTTCGCGAGTACAGGTGTGTTGGTTTTTGTTACGGCGACCAGATTCGCGGGATGCGCCTGGTTCTGCAGAATCTCCTCCAGGCCTTTGGCTTCCTTTGCCTGCTCTTCAGCACGCCGGTCAATCACTGCCTTTTGAGTGGCCACCGAGGACATGTGATCCAGGCTCAGCGGGTCTCCCAACTTGAAGGGAGAATCGGCCGGCAGTTTGGATGCCATGCCCGTGGCGGCCCGCCGCGGCGCGGCCTGAGCTGTTGCCGGCGGATTGGATTGGCTCCCGGTGGCGGAGGATGGAAGCTTTAACGAAGGCGCAGACGATAAAGTCGCCCCTTGATCGCTCAACACTTCCTGCAGGCGATCGAGGAAATCGCCTTCCAGGCGGCCGTTGGAAGGAAGAACCTGATACGCCGACTTTCCGGAAAGCGGGTCCGAGAACCAGGCGGTAATGGTTGCATTGACTCGCACCATCGATCCTCCGGAGGGAGAGGAACTCACCTGGGCCGTACATTGATAGTAGCCGCGATGAAAGCGATCCAACGGACGATCGCCGGGAACGACAAATCCCTCCAGCGTGGGGAGACGGCCAGCGTTTGACGATTGCATTTGCTTGACCCGCTTCTCCACCGTTACCGCGGATTGGGAAAACGCGCGCTGATAAGGAACGCTCTGGGCGATTACCGCTTGGACGGGCATGACCGAGGCGATCGCCATTGTCCAGAGAGCGGTGGACCAGATTCTTCGGCTGAATCTGAAGTCGGAAGTGACGGGTCTCACGGGAGCGGCTCCAATTGTGCATGGTGAATCCAACCATGTTGCCCATCGGTGGTTTCCACGCCGTACCAGTACGGAGTCACGATCAGGATTACGACTTCCGCGCCCGCGTCCAGAGATTTCACATTGGAGGCGCTGCGGAAAGGAGCGGACTTGAGTTGTCCCCCAGGGGCCTTGACGACCCGCTCCGCCTGATGGCGCAAGGACTCGAGATGCTGGTCCAGG
This sequence comes from Terriglobia bacterium, assembly GCA_963758435.1. Lineage (GTDB taxonomy): Bacteria > Acidobacteriota > Terriglobia > Terriglobales > Acidobacteriaceae > JAIQFF01. Next base: position 45,921 of record CAVWVN010000012.1, read on the forward strand.
GTCTGAGGCGAAGACTGGGTGGCGGCGAGCGCGGAGGCCTCGTCCCGAACCCGCTTGCGTTCCAACTCCTGTCCTGCAAGTTTTTCCAAACGCTGCTTCTCGCGCTGCTCGCTCTGTTTTTTCTCGGTTTCCACCTCGTCAATCTGATTCTGGATCTCCTGGCTCTCGGCGCTTTCCACGCTTCCATCGGAGGGATGCACGGTGTGGCGGAAATCCTCGACGAAGACCGCGTCGATGCGCAAGATGGACTCGGAAGCGTCCTTGCTCTGCACGACATAACGGACGGCGAGCGTTCCTTCGTCGTTGCTGTCCTTGAAATGCAGCGGCGCGAGCACGCTCGTGCGTACTTTGTAATAAACTTTTCCGGGCTCTTTCCATTCGGGAAACAACGGCGAGGAAGTGGCCGTGGTGGCTTTCTCGATGTACTGGTCCTTGCTGAATTCCTTGCTGCCCTGGATGATCCCATTGTTCACGATGGCCTCTACAGCCCTTTCAACTTCAGCTTGGGGTGATGTGATCTCGGTGGAAAATCCTAAGCCGTAGTCTTCGGATGGGGTTTTCTTCTTGTGTCCAAGGGCATGGAGGGGAAGAGCAGCCCATAGGAGGGAGAGGAATACAAACCCAATGATCAGAAATAGAGTGCGCCGCGGGGAATGGGCAAAAAACGAGTCGCACAACGCCTTCGATGCTGCGATCCGGCGGGTCGGTTCTGTGCTCCGAGATCCCTGCGCTGCAACGACTCCCATCTCCTGTTCCATACTCTCGATGGAGGGAGGCTGTCAACTGTAAGGCTGGTGGTTGATTCGTCAGCTCGAAGAAAGTGCGTACGCAGCTCTGTATGAAACTGTGCTGGCTTGGATTCCTCGATGGACGCGCGCAACAGGTCGTTGATGACAAATCTTTTACAACTTATCCACAAGATGAGTGGTAGGCTGGCAAATTATTTGAGGAATTGATCGGCCAGCGCCATGAAGTCGTCCCGGCAGAACCCACGCAGACAGGTTGTTTCCCAAGGTAGTCTTGGTCGGGACAAAGCCCGATCGAGGCGAACCCGGGACCGTGCTGGCAAGAAGCAGGCGCTTATCATTGCCGCCCTGAAGTTATTTGCCAGCAGAGGCTATGACGCGACTACCACTCGTGAAATCGCGGCCCTGGCGGGTTGTGCGGAAGGCCTGATCCATCGCTATTTCAATGGTAAGGCGGGTTTGCTTCCTGCCTTGATGGAATACCGCGTATCGCGGGAAGTAGCCGATTTGGTACGCCACATCCGTCCCGCCCACACTTTCGAAGAGGAATATTTGCAATTGGTCAACTGGGCGGTGGAGCACATGTGGCAGGACCGTGAATTTCTGAGAGTGGCTGTCCCCCAGGCGTTGTTAGATCCGGGGTTTGGGCAGATGTTGCGTCAGGTTGGTCCACTGCAGAGGGCGCGCGCCATCGGCACCCGATTAAGGAAATTCAGCGAATGTCAGGCGCTGCTGGAAACGGAGTTTGACGCGCTGGTCCAGGCGGTCAGCGTGATTGGATTCATGTTCGGTTTCATGCGTCCGGCGGTGCTGCGACAGGAACGAAGAATCTCCACCAGGACGGCTCTTGCGATTGCCAAACTCCTGGTCCGCAGCCTGTCCGGCGAAGGCCCGGAGCATCTGCCGGTGCCGCAAGCGGAGCTCTTACTCAGTTAAGACCTGCTCCGCTGCCTTACCCGCATACAGTATTCACTGTATGCCACGCCTGCAATTTGTTCTTGACGGTTTTCTGGCGCGCGTGATATTACCTTTTCTAAATTATGTAAGTGCGCCTGCACGCACTAACATAGCATTAGCGAGAAATCGAATTGCAATTCGGGACCCACACTCAAAGTGGGTAATTAAGGGGCAAGTAACTTTTGGTTCGTTGTAACTGGACCCGGTAGTTCCAGTTTGGCGTTGCACCAGGAGGACTCGATGACCTCTGCCCGGAAACGTCTCGCCAGTGGTGTGCTGCTGGCGTCCCTCTTCGTTTTTATTTCGGTTAGCGATGCGCATGCTCTGCCCGCGTTCGCACGAAAGTATGGCCTGCGCTGCTCCGCCTGCCATGAGGCGTGGCCGATGCTCAACTACTTCGGCCAAAAGTTCAAGGACAACGGCTACCAGCTGATGAATGACCGGGACGCTCCGATCTGGCAGAGCAACGGCTATTGGCCGGTGACCATACGAATCACGCCGAGCTGGCACCGCGAGAGCACCGACAAGGTGGCAGTCGATCAAACCGGCGGGCAGCAGCGGATTACCTCTCACGGTTTTGACGTTGGCGGCCTCGACCTGCTTTCAGGCGGCACACTCGACAAGAATCTTTCCTTCCTGTTTGTGCTGTCTTCGGATGAGAACGCTGTCTTCCACTTTGAATCGGTCAATGCGCGATTCGATAACCTGTTCGGTAGCCCCTGGCTCAACCTCAAAGTAGGAAAATTCGAGCTGGATAACATCGTTTCCGAGAAGCGCGGGCTGACCCTGAGCGGGAGTGGCGGCGGTTTCCAGCTCTACCACTTCATTCCGGTCGGAGACAGCAACTTCGTTGGGCAGATTGGCGACAACCAGTTCGGGTTGGAGTGGATGGGGCACTCGGCCAATGACCGCACGCGAATCTCAGCCAGCCTCTTGAATTCCAGCGACGGCAATGTGGACCTGCCCGGAAGCAACTCCTACACCGGATTCTTTGCCGGGAGTCAGGCCTTCGAGCTGGGCAAACTGGGGACCCAGCGAGTGGGCTTCTATGCCATGATCGGGCAGGCGCCGACCAATACTCTGACCTCGGGCGGGGAACCAATTCCCGGTGGCGGGTTTGGTAACAAGAACTTCAGTCGAGAAGGTTTCAACGGACTCTTCTACCTGGGCAAGCTGGATTTCCAGGTAGTGACGCAGCACGGTTCAGACGACGCCTACTTCGCCACCGCTACTGCCGCTCCTGGGGCTCTCCCGGCGGGCGCCCGATCCGCGGCTTGGAACGGGGCGTTCGTCGAGACCCACTACGTGTACAGCCCGCAGCTCATTTTCATTCAACGTTCAGAGTGGATGCGAATGTCGCAGCAGGCGATTCCGGGCACGCCTTCCAATCTAGGTGACATCGACAACTATGTATTCGGATACAGGTACATGCCCATTATGAACAGTCGCGCCGGATTCGCCATTCATAACGAGTATTCCTGGATCCGTCAACGCGGAACGGCGCCGGACGGCACCGACCTGGCTAGCAGCAGCGTTTTGCTGGGATTCGACTTCGACTTCTAAAAGAGGGAACGTTCGATGCCAAGAATGATGCTTAAGGGTTCGCTGATTTTGACGGCGTTGGTGACGGTCGCCCTGTGCAGCCTCTCCTGGGCACAGGCGACGAAGGCGGAAGAGGACCAGCGGCTGGGAATGGAAAGCCACATCGGCAAGCTGACCGGTCATGCCACGGCTGCGCAGGGCAACTACCGCCGGTACTGCGTGGGCTGCCATGGCGAGCTGGGAGACGGCGAGGGCGAGAACGCGCAGTGGATCGATCCCAAGCCCCGGAACTTTACCCTGGGAATATTCAAATGCCGCTCGACCACAACCGGGACTCTGCCCCTGGACTCAGATCTTTTCGACACCATCGGGCGTGGCCTGGACAGCTCGAACATGCCGTCCTGGAACCCGCTTTCCTCGCAAGACCGGGCGGACCTGGTGGCTTATGTCAAACACTTCTCAGCGCGCTTCGTCACCGAGAAACCAGGAACACCGATTGAAATTCCGAAGGAGCCGGCCCTCACCGCCGAACGCCTGAAGGCGGGGCAGGAAGTGTTCCAGCGAGTGGAGTGCTGGAAGTGTCACGGACCCACAGGAATGGGGAATGGACCATCGGCGGCCACGCTCACCGACGACCAGAACCGGCCTATTCTGCCTTACAACTTTCATGACGGAAAGCGGTTCAAGTGCGGCACCACCGACGAAGACCTGTACCGCATCTTCATGACCGGACTGGATGGAACGCCGATGCCCTCGTGGTCCGACAATATCAAGCCCGACGAAGCCTGGGACCTGGTGTTCTACCTGCGTTCGCTGCAGCCCATGAAAAGCAAAGAGAAAGAGCTGGCCCGGCAAATCGGTTTGAAGGCGGGTGCTGCAAGTGCGGCAGCGCCGGCGGCGCAGCAATGAAAGCGCTGAGAAAATCGTAATGAAGGGACTGGAAGAAAGGGAAAAGCGAATGAAAGCGCGTTACAAAGTAGCAGGCATGCTCTCGATGTTGCTGGTGCTCGCGATCGGTCTCTTGGGGCCCACCCGGAGTGTGAGTGCCGCTCCCGAGGGCAAGATCACAGGAACGGTCAAACTGGATGGCGCGGCCCCCCACATGAAGGGCATTGATATGTCGAAAGACCCATTCTGCGTCAAGCAGCACGAGAACAGCCCGGCGCACCTGGAAAACGTCGTGGTGGGGGAGGGTGGGGGACTGGAGAACGTGGTGCTTTACATCTCCCAGGGTTTGAGCGCCGCCGAGACCAGCCAGACGCCTGCGAAGGAACCGGTGTTCGATCAGAAGAATTGCATGTACACGCCGCATGTTCTAGCGATGGACGTCAACCAGAAATTCAAGGTGATGACCAGCGATCAGACCACTCACAATATTCACCCGCTGCCCAACCCCCTCGCCGGCAATATTCCGTGGAATAAATCGCAACCGCCGGGGGCCCCGCCCATTGAGACGAGCTGGAAGACGGAAGAGGTCGCAATCCCGGTAAAGTGCAATATTCATCCCTGGATGCACGGGTATTTTGTGGTGGTCAAGGGGCCGTACGCAACCACCGATGAAAAGGGATCCTACACCATAGAGAACCTGCCGCCGGGAAGCTACACCGTGACTGCCTGGCAGGAGGAATACGGAACTCAGACGGCGAAGGTTACAGTGGCCGCGGGCAAGCCCGGGACCGCCGACTTCACCTTCAAGGCGAAATGAAGAGTCTGGGATAAGAAATCAGTCCAAGCTGCTGTTTCCCCGTTTCTGACACTCCGAAGCAACAGATAAGGTCCGGAGATGCCAGGTTGGAATCTTGGTCAATGGGGCAGGAGGACTCATGGAAACCGCGATCGGGGTATTCTCCTCGCGAGATAGCGCGGAGGACGGCGTGAAGGAGTTGTTGCAGCGAGGAGTCCCGGAATCATCGCTAGTTTTCTTGACTCGTTCCGAAAGCGAAGCCAAAACGGTTGGCAAACAGTTAGGCGCGTTCGCGGGAGGTTTCGCCGGTGGTGCGGCGGGGATGACGGCCGGAGTAGCGGCAGCGACCCTGCTTCTGCCTGGGATCGGAGCGGTTTTTGCGCTGGGCTTTGGCGCGGCCGCGCTGCTTGGACTCGCCGGTGCTGGCGCCGGCGCCTCAACAGGCGCGGCCATTGCACATCAGTCCGGAGCTCCCCAGCCGACTCCCGATGCGAAAAGTTCCGAAGATGCCGCCTTCTTCCGCGAGGTCCTGAAGGAGGGCCGTTCCCTGGTAGTGGTTCGAACGGAATCTCAAGATATCGCGACGACCGCCTGTTCGGTACTCGACCGATTGGCTCTGGGAATGCAGGGATCTGCTCCGGTCAAGATGAAGACGGTCACCCGGCAAGTGGAGCAGGTGGTGGTGGTGGAGGTTAGCGGGCGGATTACCCTGGGCGAAGGCAATGTGATGCTGCGCGAGATTGTTGGCGATCTGGCAGCGAAGGGAAACACCAAGATCATACTGAATCTGGGTGAAGTGGTGTACGTCGATAGCTCGGGTGTCGGTGAGCTGGTTAAAGCCCACACCACGATTCGGACCAGGGGCGGTGTCCTGAAGCTGACCAATCTGAACCAGAGAGTGCATGACCTGCTTCAGATGACGCGGCTTTCCAGCGTGTTCGACATTGAGAAGGACGAAGCTAGCGCGCTCAAATCCTTCGGGGCCAAGGCCTCAGAGGGTGTGGCCTGAGATTCTCACATGGTGCCTTCACCCCTTGGGCCCTCTTCGCGAATGAGCAGATTTCAGACTCGGGCAGTGCAGTAAATCCTCATGAAGGGTCAGCCCCTCAGGGCGGTTCGGTCAGGGAGACAGGTACGCAACCAGAGGGCGTTCCAGAGACTGGGTGGCAAACCAGCTAAAAGCGAGATCTAATGGCCAAATTTTTCGCGATAACCATCATCATAATCGCCGTCGCTTCCGCGATTCCCATCGTGCGGCACACATGGCCGGAACCGCCGGACATTTCGGTTCACGGGCACCTCATCGATGAGCAGATGTCGGAAACCATGGTAGAGGCGGGAATTTCTTTTCTGGCCGCGCAGTTCATTCTGGCGATTTTTATCTGGAAGTTCTCCAATCGCCCGAAAGACGCCAAAATCAGCAAATTTCCCGGCGGAGCCCGGGGACTGGTCATCGCTGCATTTCTCTTGGTGGGCACTGAAGTTCTGGCCCTTGGAATTTTCGGCACCAGGGCCTGGGCGAGCGTATATTTCACGCCCCCCTCCGCTGACGCCTTGCCCGTCCAGGTACAGGCGGGGCAATTTGCCTTTTACTTCCGCTATCCGGGGCCGGACGGAAAGTTCGGTCCGCTCCACGCCTCGCTTATCAACGAGGCGAATGAAAACTTTTTTGGCCTGGATCAAACCAACGATCAGGACTCCAAAGACGACATCGTGACCGCCGAGATGGCGATTCCGGTGAATCGCGAGATCCACCTGCTCATGCATGCCAAGGACGTCGGCCACTCGTTTTATGTGCCGGAGTTGCGGGTGCAACAGGACTTTGTCCCCGGCCTGGACTTGTCCATTCATTTCACCGCGAACAAGATCGGGAGATACGAAATCGTTTGTACCCAACTGTGCGGCCTGGGGCACTACAACATGAAGGCTTATCTCTCCGTTCTTTCGCAGCCTGACTTTGATGACTGGATGAAAAAGCAAGCGGCACTGCAGTAGCCGATCCGCGGTTAGAGGAGAATCCATGCACGATGTGTCGGCACATGCGGCGCAACACCATGCCCCTCCGCAGGGTTTCATCCGGAAGCACGTCTTCAGCTTGGACCACAAGGTGATCGGCAAACAGTACTACGCTCTGGCCCTGGTGGCGGTGTTTGTGGGGATGGTGCTTTCCTGGATCATGCGGTTGCACCTGGGCTGGACCAATCTTGCCATCCCTGGGTTGCATCTGCTTTCCAAGACCGGGGCCCCCGGCGACCTCATGACGCCGGAGTACTACTTGCAACTGATGACCATGCACGGCACCATCATGGTCTTCTTTGTGCTCACCACGGCACCGTTCGCGGCCTTTGGCAATTTTTTCCTGCCCATCCAGGTGGGTGCCGAGGACATGCCCTTTCCCCGTTTCAACATGATGTCGTTCTGGGTCACGTTCGTGGCTTTTCTGGTTTTGATTTCGTCGTTTTTCGTAGGTGATGGACCAACCCTGGGTGGATGGACGCAGTACGCTCCGTTGAATGCGGTGGGCCCGGTGGGTGGCCCCGGTCAGGGCATGGGAGTAGTTCTCTGGGCAGCCTCAATTGCCATCTTCTGTATCGGGCAATTGCTAGGTTCGTTGAACTTCATCACTACAACGCTTGATCTCCGGGTAAAGGGCATGAGCCTTATGCGCCTGCCGCTTACGGCCTGGGCGTGGTTCATCACGTCGTGTATGGGACTCACGGCATTTGCGGTGCTGATGCCCGCATGCATCCTGGTGATTCTGGACCACGTGGCCGGCACCAGCTTCTTCGTTCCCTCGAACCTGGTGATCAACGACCAGCTGCAACCGCACTCCGGTGGGTCGACGCTTCTCTGGCAGCACTTGTTCTGGTTTTTCGGACATCCCGAGGTCTACATCGCGATCGTCCCGGGCATGGGCATCGTTTCTCATGTCCTGATCACCAACATGCGCCGGCCGCTGCTCAGCCACCGCGTCATGATCGGCTGCATGGGTGCGATTGCCATTCTCAGCTACATGGTTTACGGACATCACATGTTTGTCAGCGGAATGAACCCGTTCTCCTCGCTGGCATTCTCTTTCCCCACGCTCATCATCACCATTCCGGCGACCATTATTGTGCTGATGTGGATCGGAAGCCTGTATGGCTCCCGGCTGCGCATCAACACTGCTTCGTTGTTCGCCCTGGGCTTCATTTCGATGTTTGTCAGCGGCGGTGTGAGCGGTTTCTTCCTGGCGCAGCCATCGATTGACATCATGCTGCATGCCACCTACTTCGTCGTGGGCCACTTCCACATGGTAATGGCAGTCGCGGCCATCTTCGGCATCTTTGCTGGGACCTACTTCTGGTTCCCCAAGATGACCGGGCGCATGATGAACGAGACTTTGGGTAAGGTTCATTTCTGGCTGAGTTTTGTGGGCACGTATTGCATCTTCATGCCCTTCCACTATCTGGGAATCGCAGGCAATGTACGCCGCTACCAGGCGTTCGTAGATGAATATCTGCAACCGCTGATCCCGGTGCACAAGTTTATTACGGTAGCGGCAATCGCAACTGGTGTCGCCCAGTTCATCTTTCTGTACAACCTGATACACAGCCGTTTCTGGGGCAAACCGGCGCCAGACAATCCGTGGGAGGCGACGTCGCTGGAGTGGAGCACGCCCACCCCGCCGCCATTCGATAATTTTGGCGGGAATCATCCTGTGGTTTATCACGATCCATACCAGTACGGAGTGCAGAGTTCTACCGGTGACTACGTGATGCAGGCATCGCCCGAGCAAGTTGTAAGCGAGCACGAAGAGAAGTAACACCTGGAAGATTACTGGGAACGGGAGAGTCGGGGCTCTTATGGCGACCACGGTCCACGAACCACCGAAGATCGAGCCACGTGGTCAACGGGGCGGCGGTAATGGCGGCTGGCGGAACCTCGTGCCCGCGGATGGAGACCGCCGGATCGTGCAGGATTACTCTCCGCCGCCGGCGAGCACCGGGATATGGGTGGTGGTGTATGCCATCACCATGACATTTGCGGCGCTGACCAGCGCATTGATTGTGCGAAAAGGCTCGTCGCTGGACTGGCAGAGTTTTACTTTGCCGTCCATCCTTTATCTGAATACGGCGCTGATTGTATGCAGCAGCGTCACACTGGAGATCGCACGGCGTCGCGTCGCCACGTTCATGGGAGGGGTTACGATCGCGGGCGAAAGCCCGGCGCGCTGGCTCTACATCACTTTGGTCTTTGGCCTGCTCTTTGTGACCGGCCAATACGTGGCCTGGGTCCGGCTGAGGGCTGAAGGGCTTTATCTGGCCACCAATCCCAGCAGCTCTTTTTTCTATTTGCTCACTGCGGCCCATGTGCTGCACGTGCTCGGAGGGTTGGTCGGATTGCTGTATGTAACCGGGAAGCTCAGGACGTCCCAGCTGCGACGAAGCACACTGGATGCCGCCTCGCGCTACTGGCATTTCGTGGACATACTCTGGGTGTATCTGCTGTTGCTTCTTTGGATGAAACTCTAGCGCGATCGCGAACAGGAGACGCTGTGAGTCAAGCCGATATCACGATGCAAGGGCACTCGGCAGGCATGCTGACAGATCGCCCGTTTGCCATCCCCACCAAGAAGCTGGCAATGTGGCTGTTCATCATTGCGGACACGATGACATTTTCCGCGTGCCTCGTGGCCTACGGATTTCTGCGCAATGGCACCCCCGACTGGCCCCGACCTTTCCACAGCATCGTCAACGTGGCGGTGATGACCTTCATACTTCTCACCAGCAGTTTGACCATGCTGTTGGGAGTCCAGACCGCAAAGCGTGGAGACAAAGCCGGGGCCTTCCGCTGGACCATGATCACCGCCCTGGGCGGCATTGTGTTCGCGTTTCTACACATACGCGAGTGGCTGGGGCTGATCGGCGAAGGCATGACCCTGTTCAAGAATCCGTGGGGTACGGGCCTGTTCGGTGCGGCATTTTTCAGTGTTACTGGTTTGCACATCACGCACGTCATCGCGGGGGTGATCGCCTTGACCGTCGTGGGTCTGCGCTACAAGGGTGGCCGTTACAACGCGGATGACATCGAGATTGTAGGCCTGTACTGGCATTTTGTGGACCTGGTCTGGATGTTCGTGGTACCGTTTGTTTACCTGATGAATCTGGCCCACTAAAATTACTGTCGGGAGCAGAACACCATGACTGCGGGCGTACAACAAAAACGCGAAGGGACAGGGAAGTACATGGTTGTCTATCTCTGCATACTGGCGTTGGCCAGCCTGCAATTCGTGATTGCTTATCAAAATATTGCGGCAGCGCAGATGTTCCGACGCATGCTCTCCGTCGCCCTGATTGAGGCCGGAGTAGCCGTTCTGTTCTTCATGCATCTGTGGGCAGAAAAGCGTGGCTTCCTGCTGTTTGTCGTGCTCTTCACGATTTTTGTACTGTTGTCGATGCAATTTGGGTGGACTGACAGTTTCCGGCTTGTCCATTGTGGCGGATACTGTTCCTGAGTGCTCGTCTGGGTTATTGTTGTTGCCAACGGGAAACAGCTGGACCGCAAAAGGTTGCAAAAGCGGCAAAGAGGAACTTTGAAGGTCATGAAGCAGGCAGCGCTGCCAATGCGGCTCGCACTGATGGTTGCGGCGGCAGTGTTGCTTCTTGCCAGCCCGTTGCCGGCGATGGCGCAGAGTTGCGCGCTTTGCTATACCCAGGCTGCCTCCTCGGGCAGCCGCATGATTGCGGCTTTAAAGAGTGGAATTCTGATCCTCATTGTTCCGCCCACCCTGATGTCCATTGCCATGGTTTTCATTATGTATCGCAATCGGGCCCGGTGCCGGAGTGCGGCGGAATCTGACCCGACCTGGAACATGCCGGATTTATCCATTGCAGCGACCACCCCATGGCCTCGACCCACGCCATGATCGATTCTGCCTCGGCCAACACCATTCCTTCGAAGCTGCGGGACTACTACGCGCTGACCAAGCCGGAAGTGAACCTGCTAATTCTGATGACCACGTCGGCGGGATACTATCTGGGCTCGTCGGGGCCGCTGCGATTGGGCAGACTTTTCATCACACTCGGCGGCACCTTGCTGGTTGCCAGCGGCACAGCCACGCTCAATCAGTGGATGGAGAGAGCTTACGACGCCCAGATGCGGCGCACCGCAAACCGTCCCCTGGTTTCCGGCAGGCTCAAAGACCGCGAGGCCTGCTGGTTTGGGCTGGCGCTGAGCGTCGCAGGCGGTGTGCTTTTGGCCGCGTCGGTCAACCTGGTATCGGCTTTGCTGGCGATCGGGACCCTGCTGGGATATCTGCTGGTTTATACGCCTCTAAAGAGGAAGACGCCACTCTGTACACTGCTGGGTGCCGTGCCCGGCGCCATGCCTACCCTCATCGGGTGGTCGGCCGCATCCGGCGGAATCGGACGTAATGCGTGGCTGCTTTTTGGAGTGCTCTTTCTATGGCAGTTCCCGCATTTCCTGGCCATTGCGCTGCTGTACCGGGAGGATTACGCCGTGGCCGGCTTCCGGATGTTGCCGGGTTTCGATGTGGATGGCCGCTTTACCAAGGCGGAAATCGTTATCTTCGCGGTCGTCCTGGTGCTGGTCACTATGCTGCCGCTGGGGGGCGGAGGCGGTGCGATCTACTTCCTGATCATGTTCATGGCTGGAGCGTTCTTCGTGTATCACACTGCGAAATTAGCAGGGTCGAGCTCCCGAGTGATGGCCAGCCGGGTGGTGCATGCCTCGGTAATCTACCTGCCTGTCGTCCTCGGAACCATGATGGCCTGGAAGCCGTGAAGGTCCGGGTGTTGCGTCCCGGGTCTTGGATACTCTTGTTTGGCATCGTGGCAGGTATGGAGGCGGCCTTGGCGCCGGCTGCGGTAGTCGCCGAGTCTGGTCAAGGCCAAACCGAATCTCGGGGCGATCGTCACCAGTTTCGCGGGTTCCTTCCCCTTACAGGCTTCTATTCGACTCCCGATCCGCTCTCGCCAGAGCAGCCGGGGAAGCTGATACGTTCCGCAGAGTTCGAAGAATACCAGCTTCCTGACGGAGTATCCGCATTTCGCATTCTCTATCATTCCCGCTCTGCGAGCGGCGGCGACGTGGTTTCATCCGGCGTGGTTCTCACTCCTGACCAGCCGCCACCCGCCGGCGGTTGGCCCGTCATTGCCTGGGCCCACGGCTTCACAGGCATAGCCCACCGCTGCGCTCCCTCTCTCATGAGAAACCTGAACGAGGGGCCCTTCCTCAGCATGTATGTCAAGCTCGGCTATGCCGTGGTGGCGACAGACTACACGGGACTGGGAACAGATTTCAAAAACGCGTCCGTCGATATGCAATCGGACGCGGCTGATGTGATCAATTCGATTGCCGCTGCACGAGGGGCGGTGCCACGGCTGGGGCGAAAGTGGATCGCGATGGGTGAATCGGCCGGAGGCCTTGCCGCGCTGGCGGTTGCCGAGCTGGAAAGCGATAGCCGCGATCCAGATTATCTGGGCAGCATTGCAATTTCTGGTGTCGCCAATGCGAACGACTTTTACGAACAGGCTGCGAGAGGGCATTCGCCTGGCCCGCTGGTTGTCCTGGCCTATGAAGTCCATACCCTCTATCCGCTGTTTCAGGCCAACCAGATGCTCACCGACAAAGCGCTGGCACTGTACTCACAGGTTGAGAAGGCCTGTGCCGTGACCTCGAGAGATCTGGACTCGACCGCCGCGCAAGTGCTGAAGCCGGGCTGGCAGGGCATTGATGTCGTGGAGCAGTTCTTTGCCAGGAATACCATCGGCCAGAAACCCGCCGATCGTCCGCTGCTCATTGTCAGCAGCAGCACGGATCCGGCCGTGAGCATGGGCATGACAGGGCGAGCCGTGGCCCGCTTGTGCCGGCAGGGGGACAAGGTGCAATTCCACGAATACCAGAACTCAGAATTCGCAGGTGTGTTGGGGGACTCGGTCCGGGACCAGCTTACCTGGATTCAGGCGCGTTTCGTGGGACGGCCCGCGCCCAGCACTTGTCCCTGAGTGCAGGGGTATCCGGCTGGAGAAGGCCGGGTGCTTTTCTATTTTGCGCCAATGACGAAGTTGATGGTGGCGGTTTCGTCGGGCTTCACCGAAACCGATTTTTCCCAGGTTTTGGGGTCTGAGAATATGGGGCGCCGAACCTTGTGTTCGGTCAGGACGTCGAAAGCGGTTTCTTCGCGCTCGAGCTTCCAGCCTTCATGCCAGGCCACGATCTGGTATTGCCCGGGCGGCACATCGGTCAGCTCGAACCTTCCACTTTCGTCGGTGACGGCATAGTAGGGATGAGGTACAACCAGGATCTCTGCGTTCATCCAGGCATGACCACCGTTACATCTGACATTGACCAGTCCCGCGGTAGGCATGGTACGAGTGACTGGCCGATCGGTGAAGGGAAACGGCAAATTATAAGAGGCGGCGCCATCCATGTGGACGGTGTGCAGCACTGCGTCCGAGCTCTTTAGCTGCAAGGGACCGTTCTGGGGCACCAACAGAATATGGGGCTCGTAGCGGCAGTCCTTCTGGTCCAGGGAACGCCGGGGCGCGGGGATGTCCATGGCCTTTCCCTGAGAAATGTCTTTGAGGAATACCACCGTGTTGGCCACGCCATTCTCAGGTCCTACGACGAGCCGTTCCAGGTCGCGAGTCTTATGCGAATCGGGATCGCAAACCTGGGGATCTTTGTCGATGGGAAAGGCAGGGATGCGGGGCAATGGCCCCGACCACTTGACGGTACCGGAAATCGTCCCTGTCTGGCTGAGCTGAACCACCTGGTAATTGCTCTGGGCGGCGGCCTCGGTGGCCACCGCGAGCCACAAGAAGGAGGCGACGATTTTGACTGCTCGATACAAGATTAAATTCTTCCAATACCCATCCAAATGCTATCTCTACTCTGCAAGGGCGCAAGTCACGAAGGTAACTGGGTAAGGATGCCGAGCGAAGTGAACAGAGCGTCTTCTCGCACCGTCGAGTTTACTTCTGCTTCGCCCGCTTGATGGCTCGCTCCAAGGTCTGGTCCAGGGCAGCCCGGGCGCGCTTATATTTATGCTGCGAAATTCGGCCTTGTTGATGTTCTACTTCGAGCTGAAACAGCTCATTCTTGACCTGGTCGAAAAGGAGATCTGAGCGGCGCGAGGGCTTGAGAGCAGCAAATGAGCGTTGCCGCTTAAGGTAAACGGCGACTGCGCCCAGCAGTGATAGAAGTATCCCGGCAAGGACATACCATCGATATCCTCCCAGCGGGCCGGGCAGGACCACATCCGAATTGTCCTGGCTGGAATCGTGGGCAGGCGGAGGGGCAGTCTCATCCCTCACCGGATGTGGCGCTCCCAGGCTATCGTCCCCGGGATCGCTCAATGTGCCCGTGCCTGAGATAGTGAAATTGAGGGGTTGGCCGGCACGGGTGTTCGAGATCACACGAACCAGAGCGTCAGACTGGCGGGGGTCCTCCATGGCCTGGAAGGTGATCCCGGGCGCGGGCGTGAACTGCTGGTTCTCGGCCCATGACCACGAAATGCTCCGCGCCATAGAGCTCCCTGGGAGCAATGCTGAGGTTTCCGCTGTATCCCACGTGAAAAACAACTTGAAATTCAGTTTCGCCGGGCCGAAGGGGAAAGGCGAACCCATAGCGGTTCTTTTCTTTCTCGGAGACCGGAGAAGTCTTGATGGGCTGGACCCCTGCGGTCCTGGCTATTCCCTGATCGATGACAGCGCCGTCGGGAAGAAAAAACTCGAAGTCTTCGCCGTGCACCTGGGTGCGAGGCGGGCTGGAAGCATTGTTCACGGCAAACAAACGGATGCCTTGCAATTCATTGCCCTGAGCCTGAAAGCGCATCACGTCGGCGGTGACACGGATGCCCCCGACCTTCCGGGAGACATCGAATACCTGGATTGCTACAGAACTGGCCCCGGGCGGGGCCATGCGATGGTAGGTGACGCCCTGGTGGAGGGCCTGAATCAGATGCGGGCCGGGGTCAGGCAGCTGGAAACTGAAGCGACCGCCGGCATCGGTCTTACCATGGGCAACTTCCTTCATCCCCTGCCCCAGCGTCATCAGCGCGATGCTGTCTCCGGCGGCCGGTTTACCCGTGGTGCCGTTGTTTACCCTGCCAGTAAGGATTTGAGCGCAGAGGGAGGCGGCGGCTGCGAAAAATATAAAAAGAATAATAAGGAGGAGCGACCCAGCCGACTTGACTGCCGAGACGCGGTCCCACGGAGCCTTTCTCCCCAAGTTTTCAGATCCCCGCCTCACTTTTTCGAATTCGGCGCTGGCGCCAGGGGCAGTCCGGGCGCCGATGCTGCCGGCGTCACCTCGAGGACGAGCGCCTTCTTGACAGGGTCCGAGATTTCGTTGGCGTGCGCGAGCAATTGGCTGACCTGCCATAACTGGGTGTCCGACAGTTTGGTCTTGAAGCCGGGCATTCCGGAGAGGCGAATGCCGTTCGCGGTTTTCCAATAACTCTCGGATACCGGATCATCGGTCACGCCCTTGCCGCGAAACAATTGGGGCGGTCTGGGAAACATGATGGTCGCATAGTCAGTGGGTGCCTCTCCCAGCGTCCCGTGACATGCGGCGCAGTGCTGCTTGTACACCTCCGCACCGGCAAGATAGGTTGTCTCGTCAGCTGCCACTGGAGGCTGGCCTGTCGCTTGTTTCTGGATGTGTGCATCCAGGGCCATGTGCGCCAACTTACGTTCAAACGGAATGGGAGGATCCGCTATGGCGACAGGCGCCATGCCGTTGGCAAAGTAGCAGTAGAGTCCGCCGACAAGAATGATCACAGCCCATGCAAAACCGATCACTACGCCCTTCAGCATTTGTTCGCTCCTACTCCTGGCTCAGAAATTAAACCGGTATCCCAGGATCATTTTTGTGATCAGGTGGTCGGTCGAGCCCGTGAAACCGACGCCAAGTCCAAAATTGAGCTCCCACTGGGGTGCGATATTCAGATCGATCGACGGAAAAACCTGGTGCTCCTGTTGCGACAGCGGATCAAACCCGGTTATAGGACCCACCGCGCCATAGTATTCGAGGCCGGCCGCAACCTTTCGGGTCAAGTCGTAGCTGAATTTTGCATTAGGCGAAAAGGCTACACCCTGGTGCACGCTCTCGCCGTGGAAAGAGCGCTCGAGCGTGGGGTTCACGGACCAGTACCATCGCCCCAGCCTCTGGTCCACGATAGGGCGGATCTCCCAGGTCCAGGTGTCCGCGGAGTACTGCCGCCTTTGGTAGCCGAGTTCGTTCGAAATGCTTACACCCACAGGCCAGTGCCATCTTTTGGGGACAGCAACGCGGGGCCGGATATGATCTCCTACCCATTGCCAGCCCTCGCCTTCGGTTATTGAAGTGAAGATGTAAAAGCCGCACTCGAACCAGTCGCTAAATCCGTGGGTAATTTCCACCGTTTCGTGCTGGGCGTGATTCGTGGGATAGAGACCGTCATTCATGGTCTTGGAGCCATCAATCGTGAAGTTGCTGTGTAGCTCAACCATGGTGTGCCCAGGGTCGACCAAATCGTATCCGTACACCTGGATTTCGTAGTTGTCCTGGGCCCGTGTCTGAGCCACGCAGAAGAGCACGGCCAGCGTCGTAAGGGCGAGAAAACTCCCATGCGCAAGGCTTTCCCTGAGGAAACTGCTCAAAGAGAGGCTCCCGTTCTCTCCGCACGACCGCTTAGGAGCTCGACCACAGGAAACGGCACTTCTGAAGACATTGAAGCACACTTGTCGCAAGTCCTGGGCATGTGAGGCTGGCCAGCCACCAGTCGGCTAGATTTTACAACGATTTCAGATCGAAATGGCCGGATGGGAATGAAATGAATGTGTCGGTGAGTCCCACGAGCCTGCAACACATCTCATTGCATGGCAGCTTGGGCTTGCCCTCGTCGTTGCCCGGCTTGAGCCGCTTGTCTTGCCTCCTGGCTTGCCTCCAGGGTCATGTCGCGCATCCCGAACTCGACGCCGATCCTCCTGAGGAAGTCAGTGGGAGGCGCGCCACCGGCGAAGATCCACACAAAGTCGTTAGCGAGTTCCTGGACTGAACCGCTGACGTCCAGGGTGACAGATTCGGGTTTGAACTCCACCGGATTCGAGTTAAACAGCACTTTGACTTTGCCGCTGTGCATGCAATCCTGAATACGTTTCGCGTTACGTTCTTTGAGACGGATGAAACTTTCTTTTCGATAGGAGAGCGTGACCTGATTGCCGTGCTGGTGGGCCAGGCCCATGGCTGCTTCAACCGCGCTGTCGCCTCCACCTACCACCAGGATTCTCTTGTTGATGTAGTGATCAGCCTCGATCAGACGGTACATCACCTTGGGCAGTTCCTCGCCTTTCACGCCGAGTTTTCGCGGAGTTCCGTTTCGCCCCAGGGCCAGAATTACCGCCCGAGAACGATACTGATTGTTAGGCGTTATGACGGTGAAGATGCCGTCCGCGCCCTTCCTGACGTCATCTACTTTCTCTCCGGTGACCGCGTTGAAGTCGGAGCGGTTCAGAACCATGTCCCAAAATGCCAAAAGGTTTTCTTTGGAGAGTTCGGTCTTCTTGAACTTGCCATACATGGGAAACTCCACCGGGCTGGTCATCACCAGCTTCTGGCGGGGGAATTTGGCGACCGTGCCCCCGATCTCATCGCGCTCCAGGGTGAGGTAGTTGAGCTTGTTTTCGATGGCGCGCAAAGAAGCGCTGATGCCGCCAGGTCCGGCACCGACGATCAAAACGTCGTAAACAGCGGGTGCAGACCCAACCTGTGGCCTTCCTTTGATCCGGTTGGTAATGGTGTCGATGCAGTCGCGTCCCTGGTTCACGGCATTCTTGATCAGAGCCAGGCCGCCGAGTTCACCAACAATGAAGAGATTCGAGATGCTGGTCTCGTACTCGGGGGTGAGATAGGGCATGTCGGCACCCATGCTTGGTGTCGCCATCACCATCGTGATGGCCCCCACCGGGCAGGCTTCGGCGCAGAGGCTGTGACCGATGCATTTGTGTCCATTCACAATGACCGCCTTGCCCGCCAGCATGGCGAGTACGTCGCCCTCGGGGCAGACGGAGGTACAGGTCCCGCAGCCGATGCAATAGTTTGTGTCAATGTGGGGATGCTGGCCCTTGGGGCCTTCGGAATACAACTGTCCCTTTGCCGCTGCCTCACGAGCGCGTGAGTCCCTCTTCTTCAGGCTCTTGAGATAGCTGAGAACGAAGAGTCCGGTGACTGCCGCGGCAATGAGGAAGGCAAAGAGTGAGTCCATTATTCGGTTGTCCTTAAAAGAAACCCATCATCATGACCACCACGATGTGAATGATGGCCAGCAGAGCGAAAGAGTAGCTGAAAGGTTTATGCACCACATGCCACAGGTGAAACACCTGCTGCGAGCGCGATAGAAACAGGATGCGTTTCGCGGTGCCCGCCTCGAGTCGGGCCGTGGAGATCGCTCTTTCCAGGGCGGCATGGCGGGTGGGCAGAAACCCGCCCAGCGTGGTTACCCGTTCGCCGAACGCCAGGGCCCGCCGGCGCAATTTGGCGATGCGGAAGGCGCGTCCGACATCGAGCGCCATCATGTATCCGAGAGCAAAGAGGATTGACATCTCCTGCACCCGCTCCGGGCTGGGCAGACGCAGCAACGATCTGACATCTGCTTCGGGCAACAGCCTCTGCTGCTTCAATTGTTCGGCCAGTCCGGCCTGCACTTCCTGCAATTCTTTGGCCGACATTTCCGCCGAGTTCAGGCGCCGCGGAATCTGGCCATAGAGATATCTTCCGATGACGCCGCTTAGCGAGACCGCAACCATGATCCAGAAAGCCATGCCGGCAAATCCGCGAAATTTGAAGGCGGAGTGCAGGGCGATGATGAAGGGTGCACTAAGCCCCAGCAGCACGTGGATATCCAGCCAATGTTTGGAGCTGCCTTGACGCGACAGCCAGGGCCATTTCTTGCGCAAGGGGTAGACAAAAATGGCGAGAAACATGGCCAGCCCCATGAAGCCGAGCTTTATCCCGATCACGCCGCTGGGCCGCAAGAGATGGTGCTTGGGCGAGAATGGCCGGTCGGCCGAACCGAGGGTGTAGTAGTCGAAGCCATAAACGGTTATGCCGACGATGATTGCGATGGCAAGTACGTACCCGAAAACGAGGCGAATGCGATGCGCCCTCTCCCCACTGCGGGCCGGCATGGTAGCGGTTGCGACGGCGGCGTTTGCGCTCATTGGTTTGCGACCTGCTCCTCGGTATCGACTGAGAATCTCTTGTAATCGGTGAAGCGATGGATATTGCGCCAGTGCTGACGGGGTGTTTCCACTTCTACTGTGGCCTGTGACGGAAACCAGTAGGTTTCTTTCATTCCGCGGAATGGGACCGGCGCGTATTCAACTTCCGAGCGCAGGGTTTTCAGGCCGACATCCTGCATGGTGTCTGCGATATCGGCGACGATCTTTGCGATCACGCCAGTCTGCGGATCGATCCATGCCGTGCCGGAGACCTCAAGCGGATACTCCTTGCCGCGGAGGGCCAGGGCCGCGATCGAACGGCTCCCACGAACGTGCTGGAAGGAGATCTTGCTGAGCAGATGGCCATTCACCAGTTCGTCTCCCTGAGCGGTGAATCGAAAACTCCCGGCATAGTAAGGATGAAAGACCAGAAAGAGCGTAGCAAAGCCGTTGGTCACCAGCAGGGAAGTGTTCTTCTTGTCTGCTTTTGCTTCATGCACTGCCAGGCGTGATTCGTCCAGGCTCAACTCTCCGTTGGTGTTGGTAAGAATCACCAGATAGTCGTAGGTGGATTCCTCTTTGAGCTCGACCTTTTCTTCCTTTCCCAGCTTTTCCTGGGTCACTGTTTCGGTGCACTTCACCTCCGAGAACTGGCCGAGAAACTTTGCCACCTGGTCGCTGGTGCGGTTCAACAGGTCATCCGGATCATGGTTAACCCCAAAAGCCGGATGGATTAGTAGAAACGTCACGAGCAGGACAACCATCCGCGCCGGACCGGGCCCCTTCTCAAGTTGATACTGATGCCTCATTGCTGATGTCTTGCCTTCGTATCGAAGCGGTAGCCGAATGTGAACATCCATTGGTCGTAACTCAACTGGCCGCGGTTGATGGTGAAGCCTCCCTGGGCAAAATAGTGCGCCCCGACCGCGAAATCCACATTCGTATTTACAAAGCGCGTCCGGTCATCCGTGGTCAGCAGAGAACTGAATGTCTGATCGCCAGCCAGCACTTCGAGCCGGATGTCGTCGGTGAAGTTTCTCGACAGCGAAAACGCGCGGTACGATCCGCTCCCAAACGAACTGTTAAATCGCGAGTAGTGCGCATCCGCGCGCAGATTGAGCCAGGGCAAGCGGCCGAACGTGACGCCATACATCTGGTTCAGCGAATTCTTGGCATCGCCGGACCGGTTGCTTTGTCCCAGGCTGCCGTAAACAAAAATCTGTTTCACGACTTCCACCCGGGCACCCGCGCTGAAGCCCTGAAATAGATACTTATCCAGTAACCCGGTGCCGATCAACTGGGGATCAAAGGTAGGCACATCACGAAAGTAATTGTGATTGAAATCGAGCTCCAGCCGTGGATGAGGCTGGATACGGAATGTGAGAAAGCTGCGGCTAAGCCCGGGACCAGGAGCGGGAACGGCCGGATTTCCCGCCGGACTGTCGGCCTGCAGCGAGTGATAGATCGACAAATATCGTTTGTAGGAGAAAGTATTCTCCAGAAATACAAATGGCCTGTCGATCTGCCACTTCAACGTGCTGACGCCGAATCCCGTGGTGCTGGTGTAGTGAAAGGCATCGAAGTCGCCGCCTTGAAAGTTGACGAAAGTACCCCCGATACGCCGGTCGGGGTTGTAATTCCAGGATGTGGGATCGGGAGTTGAACCGGCGAAGATACCAGCGGTGATGCCGGGCGCCAGCTTGCGGCCAACGTATCCACCGTCAATCGTATCCAGGCTGCTGGCCCAGGGCAGGTAGAGTCGTCCGAACCCGGCAACCCAGGCGGAATTCGGATTGTCATAGGTCATGCTCAGGTGATAGGTGCGGTTGATCAGGTCCTGCAGCGTCTGCTGACCGGTGGAGGAACGCGCGCTCAGCCGTCCGCGCCAGTAGCCGCTGATATTCCAGTAAGTCCCGTTGAGGCGAGTGATGTCGGCGCGCACCACCATTCCAAGATCTGAACTGGTCACAGAAGAAGTGCCGCGGCTGACCGTGCCCATGTAGTCGAGACCGATGCGTCCGCGAGCGCGATTTACTGAAGGCTGCGGCGGTCTGGGCACTTCCGCGCGCGCCTCTTCTTCGAGCGGGTCGCCCTCGGTAAAGGTCACAACCGCCGGGTATTTCCGCGTAGCACTTAGGGATCGCTGCTGCACCAAAGCCTGAGCATCGCCTGCGGACAAGTAGGCCAGGTCGCCGGGCTTCACCGCTCGTTTGGGCGAATGGATATCAGTTACAGCGGAGGTGTCAGCCGTCGCCGTCACTTCAAGTTCCGCGACCGCGCGAGGATCGGCGGGATCGCCGGTCGCTCCCTGCTGGGCGGGCAAATCGGTATCCCTGATTTCCAGTTTCATGCCTTCCGTCAAACCCGAACTGCGGCCGCCGTCGAGGTAGGCGACGCCTTCAGCAACGTATTTCACTTTGAAAACTGTGCGCAGGTTGGGGTCCACGTTGCGAAGCGCAAGCAAGGGAACATCGGCATCTGTGGCCGGGTTGTCTTTAGCATTTTCGTTAGAGACCGCCGGAGTGCTCTCTGGCACGGCTGCGGCGGTCACAGGCTCGGGCTGTAGTTCGGCAACTTCAGAGGCTGGGGGGGATGCAGGAGCTTCGGCTGGCAGCGCCTGTGCAGTTTGACTCGCGGGTTGTGCCGCAGTTGCCGACCCCTTCTGCACATCCACAGGTCCCGATGAGGGGCTCACGATGGCGCCGGCGTTGCCCTGGGTGCCTGCAGTGGATGCCTCGGTTTGGGGTTGTGCCGGAGGTTCAACCTCCAGCCTTGATGTGCTGACGGGAGTTTGGCGTGACCGGGTGGCCTGGGACAAAGCTTCGGGAGCCGGTTGTGGCGCTATGGCGACTGGGGTTGCGGGGCTGACCGGACTGGGCCGCGGTTGATTGATGCGGGACAGTTCTTCCGGTGTCGGTTCAGGCGCGGGCGTTGCAATGGTTTCCTGCCTGGCTGTTTCGCTATTCGAGGTCGGACCCGGCGTGACCACGACCGCTGGAAAGCCGCTGTCATCGGCAACCCTGGCCTGGAATGTGCCGGGTGCGTTGGTCGCGCCGCCCGACTGGCGTGAACCGGGAGGGTTTGCGGTTCCGCCCGCAGCCGATGCTTTTTCATCCGGCACATTTCCGGTTCCCGGCGATCCCAGCCCGGGGAAGACAGTGCCCTCCTGAAGGCTGCCCCGATTGGGATGCGAGGCGGTCGGACGCGAAGATGCGTCCGCGCCGGTTGAGCCTGCCTCACTGCCCGGTTGCTTTTCAGGAAAATTGATGGGCGGTAAGTGCGGGGGTGGCGGAGGCAGGCCCGCGGCCGAGTCGTTGCCAGTCTCCATCGGGGGCGGGGTTGGGCGGCGGCGAAATATCCCCACCAGCCCGCCGGATGCGCCGGCGGCTTGCGCGCCCTGTCCTAAATTCGCAATGGCGTTTGGGGCAGGGCCGATGACGAGCGTGACGTTCCGGCCCTCAGCCTGCAGACTGTAGGAATGTGCCTCGTCCATGTCCACCACCACACGGGTGACAGGAGGAGCCGAGCTGTTCAAGGCTAGTCTTACCCGACGAACGCCTTTGTAGTTCACCGAAAGTTGTTGCTGCTTCGCCCCAGACACGGTGTTGGGCAAATCAAGCACCAGCCGGCTGGGATTGGTTGCCACCGTGACGATTGGAGCGGCACTGCTGGGTGCGCTCAACGTGATTTCCACGCGCAGGTTGTTGGCTGGATCGCGCACAACTCTCAGATCCTGCACCGAGACTGTGCCCGGAGCCGCGCCTTGCGCAGCGGCCCACGATGCCAGCAGGAGCAGCAATCCGCATTGTCTTCTTCCCCACATTTTCCCGGCTTCACCGTACTGTCTGGGTCAAGTCCCATTCGCCCTATCCGGCTCGTCCATTGCGATGGCATTGGTAACAATTCGGGCTGCTGTACACATAGCCGTTTACGCCCCGATGGTTCGAGTCAGTCTGGCTCTTGCCGTGGCAAACGGTGCAGGAAAAGACCGAGTAGTCATTGGCGTTGGTATGGCAAGCGGAGCAGACTCCTCCCGCATTGCCGTGGTTGGTTGGGAACCATGTGTGGTTGAAGGTCGCTCCCGTCCACGCGGTTGTGGTGTGGCAGGTCTGGCACGTGGTCGGGAAGCCCGCCGCCGTGTGATTCGGATTGGTAGTGGTCTGGTAATCGGACTTGTGACAGGAGAAGCAGTCAGTCGGAACCGATGTGTAGTTGTTGTTTACGTGACAACTGGCGCAGGCAACCGTGGTGTGCTTTCCGGTCAGCGGGAACGGGGTGTTGTTGTGGTTGAACGAGGACGGAACCCAGGCGGTCGTGTTATGGCAAACGTCGCACTGCTGCGGAAATCCCGACTGCACGTGATTGGGGTTGGTGGTGCCGTTGAAGTCGTTCAGGTGGCAGGTGGCGCAGGCCGTACTGTTCAGGCTGTAGTTGCCGTTTACGTGGCATTGCGAACACTGCAGCGGCACGTGCGCCCCGGTCAGTGCGAAGCCGGTTGATGCATGATTGAAAGTGGCGTTCGCCCAGGAAACTGTGGTATGGCAAGAGTCGCAGGTTTGCGGAAAGCCGGCCTGGGCGTGGTTTGGATCAGTCGTTGCCTGGTAGTCCTTCAGGTGGCAGGTGGAACATGCGCCACCGTTCAGGGTGTAGTTTCCGTTTACGTGACACTGGGCGCAGGGCAGCGGGACGTGCGCCCCGGTCAGTGCAAATCCGGTAGTAGCGTGGTTGAAGGTGGCGCTTCCCCAGGACGTGGTGCTATGGCAACTCTGGCAGGTCTGCGGCAGCGCAGCCTGCACGTGGTTCGGATCGGTTGTGCCCTGGTAGTCCTTCAGGTGGCATGAAACGCACGTGGTGTCGGTGAGGTTGTAATTTCCGTTGATGTGGCACTGCGAACATTGCAGTGGAACGTGCGCGCCGGTTAGCGGGAAGCCGGTGGTCGAGTGATTGAAAGTGGCATTCGCCCAGGTTGCCGTGCTGTGGCAGGTTTCACACGTCTGCGGCATTCCCGCCTGCACGTGGTTGGGATCGGTTGTTCCCTGATAGTCCTTCAGGTGGCAGGAGACGCAGGTGGTGTTGGTGAGGCTGTAGTTTCCGTTGATATGGCACTGCGAACATTGCAGCGGAACGTGCGCGCCGGTCAGCGCGAAGCCGGTCTTGCTGTGATCGAAGGTTGCGTTGGTCCAGGACGCAGTGGTGTGGCAACTCTCGCAGGTTTGCGGCAGGGCGGCCTGCACGTGATTGGGGTTCGTGGTGCCCTGATAGTTCGTGAGGTGGCAGGACACGCAGGCAGTTACCGTCAGGCTGTAGTTGCCGTTTACGTGACACTGCGTGCATGGGGTGGTGACGTGCACACCGGTCAACGGGAAACCGGTCTTGCTGTGATCAAAGGTAGCGTTCGCCCACGAGGTTGTGTTGTGGCAGCTGGCGCAGGTGGTGGGGAATCCGGCCTGCGCATGGTTGGGGTTGGTGGTGCCCTGGAAATCCTTCATGTGGCAGGACGCACAATCCGTTGGAGTGCCGGCAAACTGCCCGTTCACGTGGCATTGGGTGCAGGCCACAGTGGCATGCGTCCCCGTCAGGGGAAATTTGGTAAAGGTGTTGTGATTGAAAGTGGCCGGCTGCCACGCGGCGGTGGTGTGACAGCTCTGGCAGGTCTGGGGGAATCCCGCCTGCGCGTGATTCGGGTTGGTTGTCTTCTGGAAGTCGGGAAGATGACAACCTACGCAAGTGGCGGGCGTGCCCGCGAACTTGCCTCCGACGTGGCACGCGGTGCAGTCCAGCGGAATGTGCGCTCCCGTCAGCGCGAAGCCGGTGATCTTCAGGTGGTCAAACTTGGCGCCCGACCAGCTATTGAAGCCGTGGCACTGTTCGCAGGTAGTGGGGAACCCGGCG
This sequence comes from Terriglobia bacterium, assembly GCA_963758435.1. Lineage (GTDB taxonomy): Bacteria > Acidobacteriota > Terriglobia > Terriglobales > Acidobacteriaceae > JAIQFF01. The sequence continues at coordinate 70,949 of CAVWVN010000012.1, forward strand.
GTCACATGATTTGGACCCGTGGTGGTCTGATACTCCTTGGCATGACAGGCATAGCACTGGGTGGGCAAGCCCATAAATTGTCCGGTGGCCGCTCCCTTGTGGCAGGAAGTGCAGTCCAGCGCCGCGTGGGCCCCGAGCAGAGGAAAGCGATTCTGATGCTGGTTGATCTGTTGCACGGAAACCTGCCAGCCCTTCACGCTATGGCATTGCTCACAATTTGCCCCAAACTGGCGTTTATGAATGTCGGCGTGACAATCGGCGCACTTGTTACCCACATTGGTGAACACTGGTTTTACGTGACACTGCGTGCAGCTGACTCCCTGATGCATGCCCCGCAACGGGAACCGGGTCTGGTTATGGTCGAACTCGGGCACGCTGCGAATCGGCTTCCAACCGCTCATAGTGTGGCAATTCTGGCAAGGGACACTGAGCGGGCCGTGCGGGCTACGGGTGTTGGCGTAGGACTGCGACTGCCCCGAAGCGGATAGGACAGAGAGCAGCGTCATCACCGCGACAAACAGGTATCCCCGGATCGCCGAAGCCAACGTAATACCGCCTGAATCGGATTCGACCGCCCCAACCCCAAAAAATGCAGAAGTAATGCCGGTACAACTGTCTTATGTCAAGATGCAAGTGCGTGTGCAATTAGTTGTCCACTAGGTTAAGGGGGTGCTTGCGGCGACAAAAGTTACCTAAGTTCATGTCCACATGGCCAATTTGGGTGTCTCCCGATCCTGCCGGCGCAGTCCATGTACTTCTGAGTAAATGTAATTTCTTCGAAGGTGAGCAGGTTTTACGGATCTGGTTATTTTTTCGCCGGAAAGGTTGATCCGTGACATTCGGCGCATTCCTTGGGGGTGGGCTTGTAGAAAAGCACAATCTTGCCTTCCAGGGCTCGGGTCAGTTTGTGGCAGCCTTCGCAGCGGACGTTCTGGTGCGCCCCCTGCAGTGGAAATGCAGTGCGCTTGTCGTGATCAAACAGCGACGGCTTCCAACGTCCGCTGTTGTGGCACTGGACGCAGGGCGTGACTCCGCCTTGCGCAAATTGCCCGCCGTGGATGTCCTGGTGGCATTCCTCACATTTCGAAGGTGCCGCCTTGAAGTCCACATTGATCAGACGCGTTTCCTGGTTAGGCGGCTTATGGCAATCCATGCAGGCCGTGGCCCGATGTGCACCCAACAAGGGAAAGGAAGTCTTGGAGTGATCGAAGCCTGACAGTTCTTTCCATGATTTCGTCGAATGGCAGGCCTCACACCCAACCGCGGAGCCGTCCGCGCGGGCCTGCTGCATGCGATCTTTGAATTGCCCGTGATGCGGATCCTGATGACAGCTGGTGCAAGAAAGCCCATTCCAATGATAGGCGACTGCCTTCGGCTGGAAGGCGTCGCTCTCCTTGTGGCAATCGCCGCACGGGACCGCTACATGGCTGCCAGTCAAGACGAACTTGGTCTTCTGGTGCTGAGTCAGGGTAAAGGTAGACGGCTTGTACCCCTGCAGATTGTGGCAGTGATCACAACCGTTGAAATACGGAGCGGCGACAAATTGTGCCGCATGGCGGTCGGTATGGCAGTCGGTGCAGCGTTGAAACTTGATCTTGAAAATAGTGTCTTTGCCCTTGGGCGTGTGGCAGCTTGAGCACTGCACCATGGCGTGTCCACCTTCCAGGGGATAGGCCGTGGTGGCGTGGTCCTTTACCGTGAATGTCGAAGGCTTGAAACCGTCAACGGTGTGGCAGGAAGCGCACTCGCCGCCGCCTGGACGCTGGGCAAACTGCCCCCGGTGCGGATCAGGCCGGTGACAATCCGAGCACTTCTGAAAGACCAGGGGTTTCTTGAAATCTCCGTTGGCGTGACATTGTGAACATTCCACCATGGCATGCTTGCCCTGCAACGGATACTTGGTGGTCGAGTGATCGAAGCGCTCACTCACCGCCTGGGATGACACCTTCTTCCATCCGCCGGTGTTGTGGCATGCCTGGCAACCCTGCGCGAAGCTTCCGCGATGCGGGTCGGAATGGCAATCGGAACATTTGCCGAAGGCGATTCCGGTGTAGCGAGGTTTACTGTCCGGTCCGGGCGTATGACACTTCTGGCAGGTAACCTGTGCGTGCAGCCCAGTCAGAGGGAAACGGGTCTTCGCATGGTCAAACTTTCCCACGCTGACGGTTTTCCAATCGTTGTAGGTATGGCACTGAAGACAATTCTCACCCAGCCTTCCATTGTGCTGATCCTGGTGGCAGGTAACGCAGTTCGCGGAGACTCCGAGAAACGTCTTATTCAAATCCTTGACTTTGATCTCCGCGCGCTCCGACTGCGAAATGTGTTCAGCCGTGTGACAACGATTGCATGCCAGTCCGGAGTGTTTGCCCTCGAGCGAGTATCCCGTCTGCTGGTGATTGAAGGCTCGGGTATCCCACTTGATTAGAGCAAAATCCTCCCCATTGTGTTCCGAGTGGCACTTCACGCACTGCTGGTTGGAGCCTGCAGTCAGGTTGTAGGAAGCGTGCAGTCCTTTTCGCGCCGCGATGCGGGACGCAATCTCGGCGTGGCAATCGAGACACTTGAATGTGGCCTGGCCGCCCCCTAATTTATGGCAGGCGGTGCAGTTGGTTGTGCCGTTGAGAGATTGGTGGGGACGCGAGAGAGCGCCGGGCGAGATCTGCGCTCCGGCGGGAAGCGGAAGCCAGAGCGCAGAAATAAAGATAGAAATAAGGATAAAGGGCAGAGACAACAGCCGGGCCAACCTGCGTCGTAGATTGGCCGGACGGATTTCCGCAACGGAGGGGGCCACAAATTCGGAGGGACCGGTTATCTTTTCCTGCCGCAACAGGCCACGCCTCTCAAATGAAAGAAATCCATTTCCTGCGTTCTGACCGCCTGTACCAGTTGATTGCTGGAGTCTAGCATGAGGAATCAGATTCAACTGTTACCGGAAGTGCACACGCACGTTGGGGTCCGATGGAATCTTGATGTACAGGAAGGACAAAGTTCGGTGGTGTCTCAGTTTAAGGTCTGGCTCTCAATCCAGGGCGTCATGCCGAGCTTGCGAAGCATCTGGCGCGAGGTGCTTGGCTTGGGCAGCGCGGGCGCTGTTCACGCCGGATAGTTCGGGACTGAAGTCCCTTAGGACGACCTCGGGGTTTGGGGGATTGTTGAAACTGAGTCACTACCCAAAGTTGCCCCGTCTGACATCTTGATGGTTTTGGGGGGCCGCGGCGCCCCTATGTAGTTGAATAACGGATGAGCGTCATCATGTTTTCTGCAAGGCAAGCCTTGCTGGCCTCCACTTTGCTCCCTCCGGGATCACCGGAAAGCGAGTATCCGGCGGAATATTTGGCATCTGAAGTGTCGATTTGAAGCGCCCTCGTTCGACTTATCCCAGGAGGGCAATTTATCGTGGGCCAAATTAATATGCGCCAGAGGCGGCAGACTGCACAAATCTGCGGTGTCTTGTCAGGAAGAGCTCTTGCCATTGAATTTGCTCGAATCCTGGCCAGCCCGAGCTGAATCAAAGATGAATCGGGATTCGACTTTGGAGGCGGTCTGCGCGACCCGCACCGTTTCCCGGGGTAACCAATGGCATTGTCGCTGGGACTGCGGATCGGTCCCCGGCGATGCAGGCAAGTATCTGTTCTTAGGCTAAAAGGGGAAATCATGGCGAAGAGAATGTTCCTGATGTTGGGCGCGACCGCGGTGTTGCTCACGGCCCTGGGCTTCATAAAATTCAGGCAGGTCGAGTCCGCGGTGCAGGCATCCACATTTCAGCCACCTCCGGAAGCGGTGACCAGCGTGGTGGTCAAAAAGGAAGTCTGGCCTTCGACGACGGAAGTAATCGGCACCATGGAAGCGGTCCGGGGTGTAATGGTGAGCGCGGACCTTCCCGGTTCGGTGGCGCGGATCAATTTCGATTCCGGGAAGTCAGTGCGGGTGGGAGACGTCCTGGTTGAGCTGGATACCCGCCAGGAGCGGGCCCAGTTGGCCGCGCTCGAGGCGCAGCGTGATCTGGCCAAGGTGAATTTCGGCCGCATGGAACAGCTGGTAAAAGAGGGCGTGATCTCGCGCATGGAGTACGACCAGGCCACAGCGCAGCAGAGACAGACTGAAGCCAATGTAGGAGAAATACGGGCCACGATTGAACGCAAGACGATTCGGGCGCCATTCTCGGGCACTTTGGGAATCCGCAAGGTAAACCTCGGAGAGTACCTGGCTGCGGGCAGTCCGGTGGTTCAACTTCAGGCCCTCAACCCTATCTACGTCAACTTCGGTTTGCCGCAGCAGGCGCTGGGACAAGTGCAGGTTGGCCGCGCCCTGCGCGTGACCTCTGACGATCTCGCGGGCAAGTTATTCACCGGCCGGGTGACCGCTCTGGATTCGGTGGTGGATGAGGCCACGCGCAACGTTCAGGTGCAGGCGACCCTGGCTAATCTGGAGGGCAAATTGCGGCCCGGCATGTTCGTTAATGTTCAAGTGGGCCTGGGCGCGAGCCGGCCGGTGATCCCGCTGCCGGCATCCGCCATCAGCTATGCCCCGTACGGCGACTCGGTTTACGTGATCACTGACCTGAAGGACCAGAAGGGTCAGAGCTATCGTGGAGTACGACAACAATTCGTGAAGGTCGAGGGATCGCGTGGCGACCAGGTGGCGATTGTTTCGGGCTTGAACCCAGGGGACGAAGTCGTGACTTCGGGCGTGTTCAAACTGCGCAATGGCGCCGCCATCCAGGTTAACAACAAGGTTCAGCCGGGAAATAATCCCGCTCCCAAGCCCGAGGAAAGCTAATGAAGTTCACCGACCTGTTCATCAAGCGACCTGTTCTCGCGATGGTCGTCAGTCTGGTCATCCTCATCGCCGGGCTGCAGTCCATTCGCTCGCTGAGTGTGCGTCAGTATCCACGCAGCGACATCGCCGTGGTGTCAGTCTCGACGACTTACGTGGGCGCCAACGCCGACCTGGTTCGCGGATTTATCACCACGCCGCTCGAGCGCGTCATCGCTAGCGCGGATGGCATCGATTACATGGAGTCGTCGAGCGCGCAGGGGCTCAGCACCATTACTGTGCACCTGAAGCTCAACTACGATACCAACGCGGCGCTCACTCAGATCCAGGCTAAAGTGGCCCAGGTCCGCAACGATCTGCCACCTGAAGCTGAGGCGCCGGTCATTGACCTGCAAACGGCGGACAACCAGTTCGCCGCCATGTACATCGGTTTTTCGTCTGCCGACCTCGATCAGAACCAGATCACCGATTATCTGACGCGGGTGGTCCAGCCCAAACTGAGCGCCATCAGCGGAGTGCAGCGCGCCGATATTCTGGGCGATCGTACGTTCGCCATGCGTATCTGGCTGAAGCCGGACAAGATGGCGGCGCTGGGAATTTCTCCCTCCGCGGTGCACGACGCATTAGCGAAGAACAACTACCTCTCTGCACTGGGAAGCACCAAAGGTTCGATGGTGTCGGTCAACCTGGTCGCCAACACCGACCTGCGCACCGCAGATGAATTTCGCCAGTTGGTGGTGAAGAACAACAATGGCGTGGTGGTGCGACTGGGCGAAATCGCCGACGTCGTCCTGGGTGCCCAGAATTACGACTCAGAAGTCCGCTTCAACGGTGAGACCGCAACCTTCATGGGCGTATGGGTGCTGCCAACAGCCAATTCGCTGGAAGTGATCAAGCGAGTGCGCGAGGCGATCCCCGGGATCCAGGCGCAATTGCCGACGGGGATGAAGGTTGGCATTCCTTACGACTCAACCGCGTACATCCAGGATGCCATCAACGAAGTGCTGCGGACCCTGACGGAGACGTTGCTCATCGTTATCGTCGTTATATTCCTGTTTCTCGGATCGATGCGCTCGGTGCTCATCCCGGTCGTGGCCATCCCGATTTCGCTCATTGGCGCTGTCTTTCTGATGTTGGCGTTCGGTTTCACCATCAACCTGCTGACCCTGCTGGCCATCGTGCTCTCGGTCGGCCTGGTGGTGGATGACGCGATCGTCATGGTGGAAAACGTCGAGCGGCATCTGCAGATGGGTAAGTCTCCGCAGCGCGCCGCGTTGGATGCCGCCCGTGAACTGGTGGGCCCAATCATTTCGATGACCATCACATTGGCCGCGGTGTATGCGCCCATTGGCATTCAGGGCGGATTAACCGGCGCGCTGTTCCGCGAGTTTGCATTCACCCTGGCGGGCGCTGTGATCGTCTCCGGAATCGTAGCATTGACGCTTTCTCCGATGATGGGATCGAAGCTGTTGCGCGCAGGTGACACCGAGCGAGGGTTCGCTGGATGGATCAATCGTCGCTTCGAACGTGTACGCAGCGCTTATGAATACACTCTGAGCGGCACACTGCGTTACCGGCCGGTGGTGCTCACTTTGTGGGCGATCGTCGCTGTTCTGATGGTCCCGTTCTATATGTTCTCGCAACGGGAACTGGCGCCGGCCGAAGACCAGGGCGTGGTTTTCGGGGTGATCCAGGCGTCACCCAATTCAACCATCGATCAGACCCGGTTGTTTACCAACCAGGTTTACGACGTCTATCATGCTTTCCCCGAGAACCAGAGTATTTTCCAGATCACATCGCCGACCGGTGGCTTTGGCGGGATGGTCACCAAGCCGTGGAGCGAGCGTAAGAAGACCGCGCAGCAACTGCTGCTCGAATCTACCGGTCCGCTTTCGAAGATCGCGGGCATTCGTGTCATTCCACTGACTCCGCCGGCACTGCCTGGGGGAGGAAATTTCCCGGTTGACTTTGTGATCGCGTCGCCGGGCGAGCCGCAGCAGTTGCTTGCCATCGCGAAGCAGCTGGTGGGGGCAGCCTTTGCCAGCGGCAAATTTATCTACGCCGACTCCGATTTAAAATATGATCAGCCGCAGACTGAGGTGGTCTTTGACCGTGACAAACTGCGCTCCCAGGGAGTGGACCTGAGCCAGGCCGGACAGGACCTGTCCACGATGCTGGGCGGAAATTATGTGAACCGGTTCAGCATTCAGGGCCGGAGTTACAAGGTCATTCCCCAAATCGAACGCGCGGAGCGGTTGACGCCAGAGCAGCTGTCGCAGATTTACGTCACCGGATCGCAGGACAAACTGGTGCCGCTTTCCACCTTCGCGACCTTGAAGACGACGACTGAGCCGCGTGACCTGAAGAAGTTTCAGCAGCTCAACGCAGTCCGCATCCAGGGCGTAGTACCGCCGGGAGTGCCACTGGACCAGGCACTCAAGGTGCTAGAAGCCGAGGCCACGAAGATCCTGCCACAGGGGTTCACGGTTGACTACGCGGGCGAGTCGCGCCAGCTCAGGACCGAAGGCAGCAAGTTCCTGGGGACTTTCCTGTTGTCCGGAATCCTGATCTATCTGGTTCTGGCGGCGCAGTTCGAGAGCTTCCGCGATCCTTTCATCATTCTTGCGGGATCGGTTCCACTGGCCATCTCAGGAGCGCTGCTGTTCTCGTTTCTGGGGCTGACCACGCTCAACATTTACAGTCAGGTAGGGCTCATCACGTTAGTTGGCCTGGTGTCAAAGAATGGCATCCTGATCGTGGAGTTCGCTAACCATCTGCAGGAAACGGGAAAGGAAAAGTTAGCTGCGATTATTGAGGCGGCTGAGACCCGGCTACGTCCAATCCTTATGACGACCGCGGCCACGGTCATCGGACATTTCCCCCTGGTGCTGGCCAAGGGGCCGGGTGCCGGAGCCCGCAACAGCATCGGCATCATGCTGGTCAGCGGCATGATCATTGGAACGCTCTTTACGCTTTTCATCGTGCCATCGATTTACATGCTGGTGGCAAAGACGCACACCCGAAGTGCAGAAGAGGATGCGGAGCCGGAGAGCTTGCTGGAACCGGCAGGAGCGGCGTTCTAGCCTGACGGGGCTCGGACTGCAGCCGAGCCCAGGCTGCCCGCCAAATGCACGGGTGTAAGCCTGTCATTCGCTGCATCACAGAAACCCGGGTAACTCGGTAACTTGTCTTGCCGGATGACGGCCGGTTACTGCCGAGTGAGAGAGAGTTTCTACTCAGTCCGGCTTCCCCGGCACGGGGCGGCGCACGGTTCCAATTATCCAATTTGCTAATTGACTATCCGATCAGATAGAAGAATTACCTGTGTCTGTTCTATTTATCGTGCTTTTTGCTCCGACTCATCGGTGAGACTAAGCCACTTATAAGTGACCCGCCTTCGATCCGAAGTTGGCATTCCAGTTGCTGCCCCATAAGTATAAGTTCCGGGGACCTTCGATTCCATACCGTAGGCCCAAGTTATTGATGCTTCCTGCCTCCAGTAAAACCGGTAAGAATGGAATTTACTGCTGGTGTTGACTTAGGCGCAGGTCTTGCCTCCCCGGGACGGAAAGGCAATATGTCAACTCCGAAAGATCATGTTCCTCTTCGCGGTAGCGTGCGAGCGCCGTTACCGGGCGCGCGCGCCGTGGGTGCCGCCAATCCAGACCAATCGATTACCGTTACCGTTATGTTGCGTCCCCGCAGTCCAAGACAGCCGTTGAAACTGGAGGAGATGGGAGCGCGCTCCCCTCGGGAGCGGCAACACATGACGCGCGAGCAGTTCGAGGCAAGCAGTGGAGCGGATCCACAGGATATCGCGAGCATCGAAGCGTTTGCGCATGATCATCAGCTATCGGTGGCGGAAGCCAACGCGGCCGAGAGACGTGTAGTGCTATCGGGTACGGTGGCGAACTTCAGCAAAGCCTTTGATGTTGAACTGAAACGATATGAGCACGCAGGGGGTTCGTATCGCGGGCGCACAGGCTCGGTGCATTTGCCGTCTGATATCGCGGACATCGTTCAGGGAGTATTTGGACTGGACGACCGGCCCCAGGCCAAGGCTCACTTTCAGAGGCGGAAGCAGGCGGTGGGCATCCGGGCGCGGACTCCCGATACCTCCTTCACCCCAACCCAACTTGCAGATCTGTATGGCTTTCCGCCGGACGCGGACGGAACGGGTCAGTGCATCGCCATTGTTGAGCTGGGGGGCGGCTACCAGAGTCGGGACTTGAAGGCGTATTTCAACAAACTCAATCTTCCCCACCCAAAGGTGAGCGCCGTTTCAGTGGATGGTGGTCACAACCAACCGGGAGGCGACGCTGACGGAGAGGTCATGCTGGACATCGAGGTAGCCGGCGCCCTGGCCCCCAAGAGCAAGGTCGTGGTTTACTTCGCACCCAACACGGATCAGGGCTTTCTGGACGCGATCGTGAAAGCGGTTCATGACAAGCGTCACAATCCGTCTGTTATTTCCATAAGCTGGGGCGGCCCGGAGTCTCAATGGACCGACCAGGCCTTGCAAGCCTTCGATCAGGCGTTTCAGGATGCCGCCGCTCTCGGGGTTACAGTCTGCTGCGCAGCCGGTGACAACGGATCGACGGATGGTGTGGGAGATGGTCTGCAGCACGTGGATTTTCCGGCCTCAAGTCCTTTTGCCCTGGCTTGCGGAGGCACTCGGCTGCAGGGTGCGGGAAGCGCCATTTCATCGGAGACGGTCTGGAACGACGGTCCGGACAGCGCCAGCGGAGGCGGCATAAGCGATTTCTTTGACCTCCCCAGTTGGCAGGCGGGTGCAAAGGTTCCAGCGTCGAAGAATCCGGGTGGCCGCATCGGAAGAGGCGTCCCTGACATAGCAGGAGATGCTGACCCGAACACCGGTTATTCCGTAATTGTGGACGGACAGGATGCAGTCATCGGAGGAACGAGTGCGGTGGCGCCACTCTGGGCAGGACTGATTGCGCGCATCAATCAGAAGCTGGGCAACAGTGTGGGCTACTTGAACCCGTTACTCTATAGCCAGCTTCCCTCCGACTTGCACGATATTACTCAGGGTAATATCGGTGCCTACTCGGCCGCCAAGGGATGGGACCCTTGTACGGGATGGGGAAGCCCCGACGGTGGAAGGTTAGTTTCTTCCCTGGTACCCAAGCCAGCCGGCAAGGCGGCAGGGAAGGGACAAAGAGTCGCATGAGATAAATTTAGTTCGATTTGCCTTCGCTAACCCAAGCGATAGGGCGCGCCGCTGGCGCGCCCTTTTTTGTTTTCCTTGCTAGTGCCGCTCCGGTGGCTCGCCAATGTCACTCCAGCTAAGCCGGTAGCGAAGGCCAGCTGTTCAGTTTCACTTCCCGGGTCTCAGTTTCTCAGGTTGTAATCGGCTCTGAGGCAACGCTGGTTGCTGCGATTCTGGTACGGTTGCGGAAGAAGATCGCAATGAGCAGCAGGATAACAAAAGCGCTCAACGCGGAACTCGTCCAAAAGGCACGCCAGTTGCGGGTCACTTCAGTACCGACGGTATGAGTAAAATAGTCCACCGCCCGGCCGGAGATCAGAGAGCCGATCAGCATTCCCACTCCATAGGTCAGGAACGTAATCAGTCCTTGCGCAGCGCCTCTCAGATTGGCGGGAGCTTCCTGATCGGTGTAAAGCTGTCCTGTCATGAAGAAGAAGTCGTAGCAGATGCCGTGGAGCAGGATGGCTACGTAAAACATCCAGATGGCGCTGCCGGGATTGCCGTAGGCGAGCAGCAGGTAACGCACCGACCAGGCGAGCAGACCCATGACCAGGATGCTTTTGACGGTGACGCGCCGGAGGATGAAGGGCATGAGGATCATCATTATCACTTCGGAAGCCTGTCCCAGGGCCATTTTGCCCGCGGCGTTGGTGACGTGTAGGGAATTCAGATAGGCATTGGTAAATGAAAAGTAAAAGGTGAGAGGAACACAGGCCAGGATTGAGGCCACCGCGAACACCGCGAATGACGAACGCTTGAGCATCACCAGTGCGTCGAGCCCGAGGATGCGCCGGAGAGTGACCGACTGGCCTTTGCTGGGCGGCGGGGTGTGCGGAAGAGTCAGGCTGAAAATGCTCATGACTACGGACGCTCCCGCGGCCAGCAGGAAGGGGACGGTAGAGGTCTCGACCCCGAGGCGTCCGATGGTCACGCCAATCGCGATCCATCCCAGGGTGCCGAAAACACGAATCAGGGGAAAGTCTCGGCCCGTGTCTTTGAGATGCTGCAGGGTAAGCGAGTTGGTGAGCGCGATGGTGGGGAAGTAGCAAAGACAGTATGCGAACATCAAGGCGTACACCGCGCCGAAGCTGGTGGCCTTGGTGACGAAAAACAGAAGCAGCGCGCCCAACAAATGTAAGGCGGCGAGAACCCGTTCTGAAGCAAAGAAACGGTCCGCGATCAGGCCTACAAAAAAAGGAGAGATCATACATGCCAGGGCAGTCGTTCCAAACACCGCGCCGGCTTCGGTTCCGCTGAATTTCAGGGTGATGGTGAGATACGCGCCCAGGGTGACGTACCAGGATCCCCAAATCACGTAGTTGAGGAACATCATCAGGCTGAGTCGAATTCTGTCTGCAATGGGCATGTTCAGTGGGCACCATTCGGTGGATTTACGTGAAACATCGCTATCTGGCCCGCCGGGCTGGACCATTCAGCCATAAATCGATGGGCTTGTTCACGGTGGGTGCCTGAAAAGGAAGCGCGATTTTTCTTCCCTCGCCGGCGGAGGCGTAGCCCGCGTAGAGCGCGTGCATGACGACCAATCCATCTTCTCCCGTGACCCGCGGAGTTTCTTTTCCGCGAACGCAGCGGGCAAAATGGGTCAACTCTTGCGGCGTGCCGTAGTTCCAAAGCTCCTCGAACACGGGATATGTCCACCCTTTGGTTGTGGGGGCTTTCTCAGCGGCATAGCCGTAGCCGTTTTCGCTGTACGTGGGCAGAGCGTTGCCCATGTGGAGGTTGGCGTAGGTCACCCCCTGCGCGCCGAAAACTTCGATGCGATCGTCCATGCCGCCGCGGCGCGCCCAACTGTTCTCGATCAACGCTACCGCGCCGTTGGCAAACTCCATGATGCATAGCGAATCGTCTTCGGCCTGGGTCTTGGCGGCATGAACGTAGGTGCCCATCTGGCAATAGATCGACTTGATAGGAGAGCGTCCCATGAACCAATAGCAGAAGGCGATACCATGGCAACCGAGGTCCATGAAGGCGCCTCCGCCAGAGCGGTTTACATCCCAGAACCATTCGCTGTGCGGGCCGAAATGTTTTTCACTTTGCTTGATGAGATAGATTTTTCCGAAGGCGCCGGCATCGGCCATTTCTTTCGCCTTCAAATATTTTGGAGTGAAGACAAGCTCCTCCCCATACATGAGGAGAACGCCATGGCGTTTGGCGACGGCGATCATCTCCTCGCCCTCCGCGATGGTCATGGCCAAAGGCTTTTCACAGACGATGTGTTTGCCAGCCGCCGCGCAGTCCTTCGTCATCTGCGCGTGCAGACTATTGGGAGCGGCGATGGTTACCATCTCGATGTCTTTTTCCTTGAGCATCTCGCGGTAGTCGGTGAACACGCGGGGAATGTTGAATTTCCTGGCGAATGCGGCGGCGTTGCCGGGGGTGGGGGAAGCTACGGCAACGACCTCAGCCTCCTCCGGCATGATTTGCAGCGATGCGGCGTGAATGTCGGCCTGAAATTGCGATCCGATGATTCCGACTTTTACCTTACCGTTTGCCATACGCCTCTGCGCTCCTTATATTCAAGGCTTTTCGGACGGCCCCAGGGGCTTGACTCTGATATCGCGAAACCATATTTCCGAACCTTCGGCCTCCAGAAGAATCCTGCCACTCTTGAGTGGAACCATCCGGGAGGGATTGGCTGGGTCGGGATGCTGGATGTCACGGGCGCGGTTTACGATCCGGCCGTTCACCAGGTGCGTGGTTTGATCTCCCTGGAGAATCACATCCACGCTGTTCCAGCCGTCCCGGTTCTCGAAGTCTCCGGACTTCAGCACGCGCAGGGAATCGCCGGGTGCGCTGCGGACCCGAGTGCCAGCCTGCATATCGTCGTCATACATCGGAAAAGAGGGAGCGATGAAGAAAGCCGTGACCGATGCGCCGTTGACGATCCACAAATCTCCCACGTCGGTCTCTTCGATCTGACACTCCAAAGAAGTTGGATAGATCCTGTCGGGGCCCACGGCGAGATAGAGCAGCCCGCTATTCCTTTTGCCCTCCGAAGCACGTTTCGTGCCCCACTTGTATTCGACGTGAATACGGACGTTGGAGAATTCCTGGGTAGTCGCGAGGTAGCCGTTGTCGGAGTGTCCTTCGGACATGGCGACGTCCAGGATGTGAATCATTCCGTTCTCTACTTTGAAGACGCCCTTTGGGTCCTTGTTCTTACCGCTTGACTCCAGATAGGAATACCAGCCGTCCAGATTTGTGCCGTTGAACAGGGACACCCATCCATCACTTCCTGGCTTTTCTTCCGAGGCGGCAGTTACGGACGCAACGCTCAGCATGCAAGCCGCAAGCAGCAAGCCGAGGGACGGGCGCAGTAGTGCTAACTTCATGTGGACCTCGTCTGACTACATTTACATGCGACTATGAAGACTTGGGCGTGGGATCGTCGCAGCCAACAAATTCCAGCAGAAGCCGATTGCCCTTGTATTCCAGTTCGTCGTGAATGCCGATCTTGGACGTGTAATAGCCACGGACGGTCAAGTGTTTCAGCTCACGGAAAAACCGGACTTCCGGAAGATCGGTCATGTGTTCGTTGTCGGAAAGGACTGTCAGGACAGCAATTCTTTCCTCAGGACTGGAATCGACAAACGATTTTCCGTGATAGTGCTGGCTCATGAGATCGACCAGGCGGAGCCCTTCATGCCAGGTTGCCCTGCGGGTGTCATCGGTGCTCTCGCGCAATTCCTGCTCGATATAGTCGGCAACTTTGGCGGCCTTCGCGCCTCCGGAATGGCTGTCGGCAGGAATAACTGTTTCTGACAACTCCTCAACCAGCGTGTGTTGTGCGGGACTGAAAAAGCCAGCAGTAGAGTCGGCCCCGGCGGGCTTGGTGTGCGACGTTGCCGGCGCGGTTTTGGCCTGCGACGCTTCCGCGGCCGCTGCCGGCAATGGCAGAAGCGATGCGCCGAGCACAGTGGCAGAGGTCTTCAGCCATTGACGGCGGTCCTGTTTCAGATTGATTGGGTTGTTCGACATTGCCTCTCCCTACAGATTTCCTTTGCCAAGCTCGTCAGCCAGATAGTCGCAGGAGCGCCAGCACAACGCCATAATGCTCCAGGTGGGATTCTGGCAGCTGGCGTTTACGAAAGCGCTGCCATCCACCACGAACAGGTTCTTGACGTCATGCGACTGCTCGAACTGATTCAGGACCGAAGACTTCGGGTCGTTGCCCATGCGTGCAGTGCCCAGTTCATGGATCGACCAGCCTTCGGTGAGGATGCGGTTGCTGACGTGCGTAATCTTGAAGCCTGCGGCCTCGAACATCTCCTGGGCAGTTTCTTTCATATCTTCGGCCATGCGGTGTTCGTTGTCGCCGAACCTGTAGTGAAAGCGCAAGGCAGGAATGCCCCACTTGTCTTCCACCACGGGATCGAGATCCACATAGTTTTCGTAGCGCGCCAGGACCTCGCCGAACGCACCCATGCCGATGTATGAACCCTGGTTCTGGCGAATCTCTTCTTTGAAGGACGCGCCGAAGCCGTGCTCGTCCGTACCCTGAGGAAACATCCGCGCGCCGCTGCCACCCTCAAATCCGTAGCCGCGGATGAATTTGGGATGCTTTTCGGTAAGATTGCGAAACCTGGTCAGATAAAAGCCACCGGGGCGGCCGTCATCGAGGGTTGAGGGCTTGCCGACAAGATTCTTCGCCTGTCCGGTGACGCCGGGCCCCATAATGTGCTCGCAGAAATTGTGGCCGACATGGCCACTGGAATTGGCCAGTCCATTGGGATACAGGCGCGATTTCGAGAGCAGGAGAAGACGCGCCGACTCGAGCGTCGAAGCCGCTACGACAACTACCTTGGCGCGGACGTTGTAGTCCTTCATGGTCTCCGAGTCGATAAAGTGCACGCCGCTGGCCTTGCCGGTCTGGGGATCGACCGTGACTTCGCGGACCACCGCGTTGGTGCGCAGGGTCAGGTTGCCCGTATCCGTGGCGGGATAGATCAGGCCGGTGGGCGAATCAAAGGCCGCATGAATGTCGCAGCCGCCTTTGCGTTCACAGGCGCCGCGGCCCCAGCACCGGCTGCGATACTTGTTGTGCTTCAGGCCGTCGGTAGTGACGCCGGCACGGTACTGGGTGAGGACCCGTCCCATCTTCCGCAGGCTTTGCTGCAGCGTGACTTCGCCACAGTTCAGTTTTGTAGGCCGCTGAAATATGCTGTCGGGAAGGTAGGGAAGGTTTTCCTTCACCCCGGTGATGCCGAGGTATAAATCCACCTTGTCGTAGTAGGGGGCGAGGTCACTGTAACTGATGGGCCAGTCTTCGCCGAAGCCGTCGCGGCTCTTGGCCTTGAAATCGTAATCGGAGAGGCGGAGCGCCAGGCGTCCCCATATGTTTGTCTTACCGCCCAGGCAGCGCGCCCGCACCCACGCGTAGTTGGTGCCGGTAAAAGGATTCTCGCGCTCATCGACCACGATGTTCTTCACGTAATCGGTGTTGCCGATATAGCTGTGTAGATGTTTGGATTTCTCAAAACCAGGGCCGTAGGGAGGATTGCGAATGGTGTATTCGTTGAAGGTGAGAGCATGACGGTCGGGCGGAAGCTCGCCCCGATGCGCATTGTTGTACGGCCATTCCATCGACCGCAGTTCCTTCTCGATGGGAAGTTTCTTACCTGCCTCGAGCATCAGGACTTGCAAGCCCCGGCTGGTCAGCACATGCGCCGCCATGCCGCCCGCAGCGCCTGATCCCACCACCACCGCATCATAGGTTTTCTTTAGATCAATTTCGGGCTCGGCCATCGCGAAGACTTTCTGTCCCTGTTGTGGACTTACCTTGCCTGGGGTTTGCGGAACCCAAGACTATAACAATCGGAGCGGTTGGTTTCGAGCGAAATCTGAGGCCGGTGAAGTTTAAGTTTGAGGTCTGGCCCTTGATCCAAGCGTCGTGCTGAGCTTGCGAAGCATCTGGCGTGGAGCTTGCGCGGTTTGGGCAAGGAGAGCCGCCGGCACACGCCAGATCCTTCGGGACTCAAGTTCCTCGGGATGACGCAGTACCGAGGGATGGTTCAAGCTGCGTCACTACTTCGACGGGCTCCAGAAAGGCTCGCGCGCCGGAACGAATTGGATAGGAACCTCGGTGACGAAGGTCTTCAACCAGCGCGTACATTCGTCCATGCCAGCTTGCTCCGAGGGAATGTGGCCGAGGATGATCAGCGATTTCTCCTTGCCTTCGCTGGCCGCATCCGCCACATATTCGACCGTCTCCCATTCGCGGGCCTCGCCGATGACCAGGGCTTGCACTCCCGGCATCTCCAAGGCCTCGGCATGATGGGTAAATCCAGCAGCGCCAGGCGCAAACGCCAGCTTGGTTATGTGTAAGGTGGGGTCTCCGACTACCCGCATGACATGTATTCTGAGCTTGTGCTGGATTTCGGACGCCAGCTTGTCGAGCGAGATCTCCGGCATGTTGAACAAATACTGATTGCGCGGATCCTGAAACTTTTCCCATCCCAAGGCGTGCACCATGCCGGTCTCAATGCCGTCCGGAGTGCGCGCGTGCCAGTGGTCGTGAAAGCGCCAGACTACCAGGCCATGTTTTTCGATAAAGAGGCGCTTTTCCTTCAGCACCGGGTCGTTTTCTTTTTCGGGCAACTGGTCGGAAATGTCGAGGTGATCGAAGAAAGTCGGCTCATGAGTAATGACCAGATTGTCGCCGGCGGCAGCGGCGCGCTGAAGCACATCGAGAGTGGCCATCATAGTCACGGCAATGCCCGTAACCGGGGTGTCGGGGTTGCCCGCCTTGAAGGTGTCGACCGTATCGCTCTGCCACGGAACTCCGACATGCTGCTGAATCCGCGCAATGACTTCGCGAGCGGTCAAGGGTTGGTCGCGGGCCCAGGCGGCGCTGGTCATTAGGGCGATGGTCGTCAATGCAACACTCGTCGATCTGATGCGGGTCACGATGGTCGGCATTCGGCCTCCGGCAGAGCGGCCATGATAGCATCTCATTTCCTGTGAACTGAACTTCGCCGCCAGACTATTCTGTTTTCCTCAAGCGGAACGAGATGACCAATGCCTGCTTCTGAAAACGGCCCCGACAGAGCGGACAAAGCTCTCGGCATGGACCAGCCCATTTCCCGGCGGGATTTTCTGAATTCCACGTTGCTCGCGTCCGGCGGCCTGTTGATGACCACGGTTACGCCCCTGCAACTTCTCGGCGAGGGCGACGACTGGACCGGCTACGGCGGCGTGGGCGACTACAGCACTTCTAACGGGAACACTCTTGAGGTATTGACCGCCGGCCATCGCATCCGCGACGGAGAGTTTGAGCGTCCGGCACTCGATGTTGTTGACACTGGAGAAACCTATGACTGTGTGATTGTCGGCGGCGGCATCAGCGGGTTGGCCGCCGCGTTGTTCTTCCTGCGCAAGAGCGGCAAGAATCGTACTTGCCTGGTGCTGGACAATCATCCGGTGTTTGGAGGCGAGGCCAAACGCAACGAGTTCATGGTGGACGGCCATCGCCTGATGGCGCACCAGGGCTCCGCCGTTTTCTTTGTTCAATATCCACACAGCTTTCTGGCCCGGTTCTACGACTCCATCGGACTGAAAACGCCGCGACTGCAATATCAGAAATGGGCCGGGCCGGCGAAGGAGATGGCGCTGAGCAAGACTCCGTACGACATGGTGGGAAGCGAACCAGCCACCTATGGATTGTATTTCGGAACGAAGTTTGGCCAAAAGCCAGGTATGTGGCTGATCGATCCGTGGGGAAAGAAACTGGAAGGCGCGCCCATTTCAGAGGCCGCGCGGGCTGAATTGTTGAAGTGGCGCACTGGTCCGCAGCAGGAGGAGAAGAGGCCGCAATACTCTGGAGACGAGATCTCGAGATATCTGGACTCGATCACGCTGGAAGAACACATGATGCGGCGCTTCGGCATCAGCCGCGAGACTATCCGGACATTTCTCTCTCCGGTGGAAGGCGGCGGCTCGGGTCTGGGGCCCGATGCTCTCTCGGCCTACGCGGACTACGCTGCGGACATGCTTCATCCGCTGCAAAGCGACGATACCGATCAGATGTTTCCCGGCGGCAATACTGGGGTCGCTCGGCTCATGGTGAAGACGCTGATACCGCAGTCCATCGCGGGAAATGGCAGCATGGAGGCAGTCTGCCGCAATAACATCAATTTTGGTGCGCTCGACCAGCCGCATTCTCCGGCGCGCATTCGCCTGAGCTCCACGGCGGTGTGGGTGAAACACGACGGCGATGCGGAAAAATCTGAGTTTGTCTCAGTGGTTTACATACGCGCCGGGAAGCCATATCGGATAAAAGCGCGGACCGCTGTCATGGCGGGCGGAGGTTGGACGACCAGGCACGTGGTCCGCGACCTCCCGCAGGCGCAGCAGCACGCCTACGGCCAATTTTATCGCTCGCCCTGCATGATGGCCAACGTGGCGCTGCGAAATTGGCGCTTCCTCTACAACATGGGCATGACCGGATTTCGCTGGTTCGAGGGCGTGGGCAACTATACCGAAGTGCGGAAGACGGCTTTGATTGGCGCGGACTCGGCCACCATCAGCCCAGACTCACCGG
Organism: Terriglobia bacterium; assembly: GCA_963758435.1. GTDB lineage: Bacteria > Acidobacteriota > Terriglobia > Terriglobales > Acidobacteriaceae > JAIQFF01. Next base: position 89,515 of record CAVWVN010000012.1, read on the forward strand.
TAGTGCTGCCCTTGAAGGTGCTGTATTCCTATCCGGGTTTGCCGGCCGCCGATCAGGGACACCGCGGCCGCGGAGAAATGCTGGCAACCTCTTTCCGGGATTACGAAAGAAAAATCCGCGAGCAATTCAGTGAAATGTTCGGCAGCTACGGTTTTGATGCGCGGCGGGATATTAAGGGAATCATTCTGAACCGCTGGGGGCACGCCTACCTGAATCCGCAGCCCGGTTTCTTCTTTGGCAAGGACGGAAAACCTGCCCCCAGCGAGGTCCTGCGTGCGGCGCCATTCGGGCGCATTGCGTTCGCCAATACCGATCTGGCCGGCATCATGGACCATCGCTGCTCGATTCTTGAAGCTGAACGCGCGGTGGGGCAGTTACTGGGCCAGGTTTTAACTGAGCAGGGAATCGCCTGCCGGCGCGAAGGAAACAGTTGATGATGGCATTTCGATCTCTGGTTTGGAGCAAGGTTGTCAGATGCTCGTTGGCGGGCGCGGTTATCGTCGTGATGGCCACAACTGGCTTTGCCGCCGAACCTCCTAGCTCGACTAAGCCGGCCGGGAATGCACGCGTAAGGCGGGGTGCAGCTCAGGAGCAGCGCGACTGGCCTGCATACGGCGGGACTGCCGAAAACAATCATTACTCCTCTCTGGCACAGATCAATCGAGAGACGGTCAAGCGCCTGGTGGTGACGTGGAGCTTTGACTCACAGGAAGAAGGCGGCCTTCAGAGCACTCCAATTGTCGTCGAAGGCGTGCTCTACGGAATCACGCCGGCGCAAAAGGTCTTCGCGCTGAACGCCGCCACCGGCAAGCTGTTCTGGAAGTTTGACTCGGGCATAAAAGGTACCCAACCGGACCGCGGGCTCGCCTACTGGGCCGAGGGCAAGGACAAACGGGTCCTGGTTGGGGTGATGAACTTTGTTTATGCGCTCAACGCGATCACGGGCCGTCCCATCGAAAGCTTCGGACACCATGGGCGGATTGACTTGCGCGAGAACCTGGATCGCGAGCCCCTCACCGCGCAATCGGTTGATCTCACCAGCCCAGGAATCGTTTATCGCGACCTGCTCATCGTCAGCGGGCGGAACCCCGAAACTCCTCCATCACCTCCGGGGAATGTTCGCGCCTTCGACGTACGAACTGGAAAACTGCGCTGGTCATTTCATACCATCCCTCACCCCGGTGAGTTCGGTTACGACACCTGGCCGCGGGATGCGTGGAAGACCGCCGGCGCCGCCAACAACTGGGCCGGTATGACAGTTGATGCCAACCGGGGAATTGTTTACGTTCCAACCGGCTCTGCCGTCCCTGACTTCTACGGCGGAGACCGGGTAGGCGATGATCTGTTTGCCAACTGCCTGATCGCCCTGAATGCCGAGACGGGCGAGAGGATCTGGCATTTTCAGGCAGTCCGCCACGATATCTGGGATCGGGATTTTCCCGCCGCGCCCGTGCTCCTTACCGTGAAGCACGAGGGAAAAGAAATTGACGCGGTGGCGCAGACCACGAAGCAGGGCTTTGTGTATCTCTTCGAACGAAGTAATGGAACGCTTCTGTTTCCGGTCGAGTATCACAAATATCCGGGCAGCTCGGTGCCGGGCGAAGTGGTTGCCTCCGAACAGCCGCTTCCCATCCTCCCGGCGCCTTACGCGCGCCAGCTTCTTACCGAGGACCTGCTTACCAACCGAACCCCTGAGGCACATCAGTGGGCGCTGGAAAAATTCCGCACGTTCCGCAGCGAAGGCCAGTTTGTTCCTTTCAGCGTGGGAAAAGACACGATCGTTTTTCCCGGCTTCGACGGCGGCGCGGAGTGGGGTGGTCCGGCGGTTGATCCGGAGACGGACATCATTTATGTGAACTCGAACGAAATGGCCTGGACTGGCGCGCTTGCGCCCAACACAGGAGAGAACAGCGCCCAGGCCATTTACCTGAATCAATGCGGAGTTTGCCATGGCGAGAAAATGATGGGTTCGCCTCCTGCCATTCCTTCGCTTGTAGCTGTGGGAGATCGCCTTGCTCCCCAGCAGATTGCGGCCACCATCAAGAGCGGAAAAGGCAGGATGCCGGGATTTCCCAACCTGTCTGACGATCAGATGTTCGCGCTGCTGACGTATCTCACCAGTGGCGAGAGCAAAGAGTTGACGGACGGCGGACCATCGCCTGTGCCCATGAAGTATCGCTTCACCGGATATCACAAGTTTCTGGATCCAGAGGCGTACCCAGCGGTCCTGCCGCCTTGGGGCACGCTGAACGCTATCAATCTGAACACCGGTGAATACGCCTGGAAGATTCCCCTGGGCCAGTACCCCGACCTTGTCGCCAAGGGACAGAACAACACGGGCACGGAAAATTACGGCGGGCCGATCGTGACCGCGGGCGGACTGGTATTCATTGGGGCAACCAATTTCGACAAGAAGTTCCGCGCCTTCGATAAATCCACGGGCGAACTGCTGTGGGAGGCAACCCTGCCCTTTGCGGGCAACGCAACTCCGATCACATATGAAGTGAACGGGCGCCAGTTTGTAGTCATCGCGGCAGGAGGCGGTAAAGACCCCAAGTCTTCGTCCGGGGGAGTGTATGTAGCTTTCGCAGTGCCGCGATAGTTGCGGACGGCTTTTGCCACACCCCTGAAAGAACCAAATGCATGCCCGCGGCCCCGAGCCGGCGCCACCGAAAGAATAGATGCCGGAGGCGATGCCTGGAATACCGTTGCTACGCTTGGCGTGGACCACATCTACGGCTGGCCCGCGGGTGCGTTGTTGCACCGAGATCCTTCGGGACTGAATGTCCCTCAGGGTGAGCCTTCGGATGGGAAGATAAGGAACGGCCTAAGCCGCGGGTTCCGGGCCTGGGACCGACGGCGACCTGCGCCGCAGGATTTCATAGACTGGCAATCCTGCCGATACGACGGCCACTCCCAGCAAGGCCCCGCGCGGCGTGCGCACGGCAACAAGGAACAGCATGGTTGCCACCAGCAGCAGGAAGGCGAGAGGGGTGGCGGGATACCCTGGAGTCAGAATCACGGACTCAGCCGCTTGCTGGCGGGACCGAAGAACAAATAGTCCGGCTACGGTAAGCCCCAGAAAGAAGACCACGATAAACAATGCGTAGGAAATGATCTGTTCAAAATTGCCCAATACCAGGAGCAGGGAAGCGATGGAGCCCTGGATGGCAATTGCATTCGCTGGAGTACCGAAGCGGGGATGGGTCCTGGCCACCGCCTGCAGAAAGAGGCCATCGTTGGCCATGGCGTAGTACACACGTGGGGCAGAGATGATAAGCGCGGACAGACTCCCCACCAGACAGATGATCACGATCCCCGCAAATACCACGCCGCCCGTGGGTCCAAACAAAACCTCTCCCGCCTGGGCCACGAAGGTCTGGTCCGAAGTGACTCTCTCTACCGGAACCAGATATAGAAAGACCGCACTGACCACGATGTAAACAGCGGTCACCGCCAGCAACCCCAGCAGCAGGGCGCGGGGCAGAGTGCGGCCGGGGTCGCGCACTTCACCGGCAATCTTGCTCACGTCCCACCATCCTCCGAAGGAGAAGAACGCGCCTACTACTCCAACGGCCAGCGCCGGCGCGAGGGGCAAAGATCCAGGACGCTGCGCCACAAAAGGTACGAAGTTCGACCAGGATCCCAAGCGGAAGGCAAATGCCCAAACCGTAAGAAAGCCCAGGAGACCAAGTTTCAGCCACGTCGTCCAGCGCAAGAATCCCGCGCTCATCCGGACACTGAAGATGTTCATGAGACACAGGGCCCAAATCACTGCAACGCCCACCAGTTTTATCAGCAGCGGAGGCAAAGGAAAGATGTAGGCGAAGTACCCCGCCAGGCCGGTGGCCAATGACGCGGTGATGGCGGGGTCCATGACCAGCAGGCACATCCATCCGAACAGAAATGCGATGCGGTGTCCGTAACACTCCTTGAGATAGATGTAGGCGCCACCTGCGCGCGGAAAGCGGCCGGCAAGTTCTCCAAAGCAGAGCGCACCGCTCAGGGTCATGGCCCCGATGACCAGCCAGACCAGCAACAGCCATAGGGGCGAGCCCAGGGCTTTTGCCATGCCGGCAGGAGTGAGGAAAATACCGACGGCGATAATGCCGCCGATCACGGCGGAAGTGGTCGAAGCCAGTCCGAGTTCGCGTCGCAGACCTTGCGCGGAAGCGGGAGTGGTCGAGGTGACGATGGCCATCGGTCAGGAGTTCAGCAATTTGTCGGCTTGCGGCGTGCCCCGCGTTGAGTGCACCACGGTTGCGTCAAGTTAGTTGGGAGAGTGCTGGAGCACAATAATATAAAAGTGCTAGATACTCCGGAGATTCTGGCCTTATCGGTAGTCCGCCTTCGCGTCCTCTGCGGTTAGAGGTATTGACCTTATCGCCCGTCAGGCAAGAACCCTTAACCGCAAAGGCCGCAAACAGGAAAAGGACGCGAAGAAAACCGGTACAACTGCAGCAGGAGATGGCGTGAGTCCGCGCGCGAAACCGAATACTACTACTTTCCAACTATTGACCCGTTGACGCGAGTCCCTATAATCGCCGAAATTTCCGTGTGCGTCGGGGCCTTCGCGCCGCCAATTCTGCGGCCGGGGTTGTGCTTCCAATGTTTGAGAAATGTTTGGCGGGGGAGAAGACCACCATGATTCGTTTCAGAAACCTGGCTTGTCTGCTGGCAATGGTCATCGCGGGTTTGAGCGCCGGAGCCCAACAGATCACTGGAAGTATTCGGGGAACTGTCCAGGACCCCAGCAGTGCCTTCGTGCAGAGCGCGGCGGTGAGCGCCAAGCAAACCGAGACTGGCCTGACGCGTACCGCAACCACGAATCCGAGTGGCGCATATGTTCTGCTTGGAGCTGCCGGTCGGGCACTACGAACTCCAGGTTGAGGCCAAGGGTTTCCAGAAATACATACAACAGGGCATCACTCTCAACGTAAACGAGACCGCGACGATTCCGGTCCATCTTGTCGTGGGCACCGCGAACCAGCAAGTGCAGGTGATGGCGGACGCGCAACTGATTCAGGGCACGGTGACCAGCCTGGGCAAGACCGTGTCAGAGCGCGAAGTGCTTGACCTGCCGCTGAATGGCCGAAACTTTACCCAGTTGGGATTGCTTCAGCCAGGAGTCGTGCCACTCACCCCGGGTTTACAGGCGGCAGGAGGATCGCTGCGTTCCGGCCAAGCCTACGCGGTCAATGGCCAGCGGCCCGAGTCGAACAATTTTCTTATTGATGGCGCCAATAACTTCAACGGCGTGGATGGCGGATTCGTGCTCAGGCCGCCAGTGGATGCCATCACCGAGTTCAAGATTCTTGACTCACAACGCCAGCGCCGAATTCGGACAGAGCCTCGGTTCGACCACCAATATCATTACCCGCTCCGGCTCTAACAGATTCCACGGAGCGCTCTGGGAGTTTCTGCGCAACGATATCTTTGACGCCACCAACTACTTCGCGGCCACGACGGAACCTCTGAAGCAGAACCAGTTCGGCGGGACGTTCGGCGGACCTATCCGAAAGGACAAGACTTTCTTCTTCGTCTATTACGAGGGCTTCCGAAACCGCCAGGGAGAGACGGACTCGTCCACGGTACCTTCGGATGCGGAGCGCACAGGAGACTTTTCGGCGATTTGCACGGAAGGATTCAGCGGTGGCTTTTGCAACAATCAAAACCACCAGCTGTTCAATATTTTTTTCAACACGCCCTATCCTAACAACCAGCTTCCGCAACCTTTCAATTCAATTTCCCAGGGCCTGTTGCAGTACTTTCCGCTCGCCAACAATGGACCCAATGTGTTTACTTCGACGCAAATCGTGCGTCAGGACTCGAACCAGGGTGGGGTAAAGATAGACCATTACCTGAGTCCGTCTGACATCCTCAATTTTCGCTACGGGATCAGTGACGGCACGCAATTCAACCCTATCCCGACCTCAGGCTCGACCGTTCCTGGCTTTCCCGTCGGACAGGAACAGAGGGCGCAAACCTTCGTCGCCCAGGAGACACATACTTTTTCTCCCAGCATGATCGGTAGTCTTCCGCTTTCTCATTTCTTGAGGAATAAATTCCTCTATGGTCAGCACACCAGTGACACCACTCCCGCTGAGCTCGGCTTCGGATACACTCCCAGCCTTGACCTGGCAGTAGGCCCTCCTTCTATTCAGGTGGCGGGCTACACCACCATCGGCGATCCCATTACCGGGCCGCGCAATACATATGAGAATGCTTATGACGTCTCCGGTTCGCTGAGCTGGGTGCATGGCCGTCACGAGTTCAAATTCGGAGGCGGGTATCAGCGCCTGCAGGTCAACGCGCTGCAAGGCATTGCCAGCAACGGCTTCTTTGTTTTCGCACCTCCTCCCATCGTGCCCAATTCGTTCGCCAGCTTCCTGTTTGGCCAGCCGGTCGTCTTTCTGCAGGGCTTGGGTGATTTTGAACGCGGCATCCGGGGAAATGCCGCGAACTCTTATGTTCAGGACACGTTCAAGGCGACCTCGCGCCTGACCTTGAACCTTGGCCTGCGTTATGACCTGCCGTTCCCCTACACCGAGATCAAGAACCGGCAAACTCTTTGGGTTCCGGGCCGGCAGTCCACGGTGATGCCCGATGCTCCTCCCGGATTGCTTTATCCCGGAGACCAGGGTGTGCCCGCGGGCTTGATCCCGACGTTCAAGAAGGGATTCGCGCCGCGGGTCGGCTTCGCCTGGGACCCGACCGGAAGCGCCAAGTGGCTGGTCACATCCGCCTACGGAATTTTTTATGAGCCGTACTACACCGGGCAGGGTGGGCCGCTGCAGTCGCCGATCAGCGCCCCGCCCTATCTCCAGACGCCGCAGGTCAGCTTTCCCAACTTTGCCGATCCTTTCAACGGCAATCCTCCCATCAGCGGTGAGTTCTCCAAGCCACTGACCAACTTGACGCTCGCCGCGAATCTGCCCCTGCCCTACTCGCAGGACTGGGACCTGAATATTCAGAGGTCCTTCGGGTCAGATCTGCTTTTCGAGATTGGCTACGTGGGAACCAAGGGAACCAAGTTGCCGCGCATGATTGAGGCCAACCCGGCCATCTACATTCCGGGCTTTGACAACAGCACCAATCCCCCTTCACCTATTTCCACTTCGGGCAACGCGGACCGGCGGCGAAAGTATTCCGGATGCACGCTCGATCCGCACCACTGTCTGCGACTACTCTTCAACCGGCCTGATCACAGGCATTGCCAATTCTTCGTACAACGCTCTCGAGGCCAGCCTGAAGAAGCGTTTCAGCCATGGGATCTCGTTTCTGGCCTCCTATACATATTCCAAATCCATCGACGACTCTTCTACCTTCAACCTGACCGGCTCGGCGTCAAAGCCACTGGCCGGGGAGAATGACCTGGCCCAGAACCCGTTCGATGTTGGCGCGGAGCGCGGCCGGTCCCTGTTCGATGCCCGCCACCGCTTCGTGTTGAGCTACCAGTGGAGCCTGCCGTTCTGGAGACAGCCTCACGGCTGGTATCAACAGGTTCTTGGCAACTGGCAGGCGAACGGGATTGTGACCGCTGATGACCGGCACTCCGTTTACCGTTTTCGACGGGAACGATTTTTCGGTGCAGGGCTCAGCCCCGGAGATCAGCGGATTTTTCTCCAACCGGCCAAACGTGGTCGCCGATCCCAACGAGGGACCGAAAACTACAAGCGCGTGGCTCAACCCGAATGCGTTCCAGAGAATTATTCAGGACCCCAACTCTCCGGTGCAGCAATTCGGCACAGCCGGCCGTAACATCGCCCAGGGGCCGGGATACGCGAATTGGGACTTCTCGTTGTTCAAGAATATCCGGGTGACGGAATCAAAGGAGCTGCAGTTTCGAGCGGAGTTCTTCAACCTCCTGAACCATACCAATTTCCGTCTTCCCGACAGCGACATGAACTCGCCAACTTTCAATCAGATTCTGGAGGCCCAGCCGCCCCGATTGATGCAGTTGGCATTGAAATTCAGCTTCTGAGCGAGGAGGAGTTTGCCGAAGTCTGACGGCCAGGGTCCGAAGTCCGAGGCCCGCTACTCGTAGCGCAAGGCCTCGATGGGATCGAGCCGGGCCGCCTTGCGGGCGGGGTAGAAGCCGAAGAAGATTCCTACCGCCATCGAAAACAACACGGCGGCAAAAATTGCGGTGGGAGAAACCAGCACCGGCCATCCCAGGGTCTGCGTGATCAGGTAAGAGGCTCCCATGCCGGAGAGGATTCCGATGCCGCCGCCCACCACGCTGAGCACGACTGCTTCGATCAGGAACTGCTGCTGAACGTCCCCTTCGGTGGCGCCGATGGCCATGCGGATGCCGATCTCGCGGGTGCGCTCGGTGACCGAGACCAGCATGATGTTCATGATGCCGATGCCGCCGACCAGCAGAGAAATGCTGGCGATCGAGGCCAGCAAAATGGTGAAGAGCCGAGCATTCTGGTCGGCCAGATCGGCCATGTCGGCCAGGTTGCGCACGAAAAAGTCGTCGTCCTGCCCGGAACGGATGCGGTGACGGTCGCGCAGCAAGGCTGTGATCTGCTGCTGTGCCGTGTAGCTGGCCTCTTTCGAGACCGCGGAAACCATGATCCAGCGCAGCCAGTCCTGCCCGGTAATTTTCTTTTGCAGGGTGGTGATGGGAACAAGAATGATGTCGTCCTGGTCCTGGCCCATGGCGGCCGAGGTGCCTTTCGGGGTCAACAGTCCCACCACTTTGAATGACAGGTTGTTGATGCGCACCGTCTGTCCGATGGGATCGGTAGCTCCAAACAGGTTCTTACGCACGGTTTCTCCGATAACGGCGACATTGGCGGCGGTGGTCACGTCATCTTGCGTGAAGGACGTGCCTTCGGCAAAAGGCCAGCTGCGGATGTCGAAATACTGCGGTTCAGTGCCGTTGATGTTGGTGGCCCAATTGTCATTTCCAAAAACCACCTGGGCGGAGCTCTGGCTGCCGGGGGCGGCGGCCACGACCGACGGGCACTCGCGCATAATCGCCAGCAGGTCGTCGTAAACCAGCGTCTTGGTGGCGCCCCAGCCCATGCGCATGCCGCCGCGGTTTACCGTGCCCGACTGCACGAACAGCATGTTCGACCCCATGGCCTGGATCTGCTGCTGCGCCTGCTGTTGCGCCCCCTGGCCCACGCTGACCATGGCAATGACCGCGCCCACTCCGATGATGATGCCCAGCATGGTCAGCATGGAGCGCAACTTGTTGCGGGCCAGGGCCCGCATGGCGATGCGAACGATCGCTACCAGATCCATAATGCCTTCCTGTCGCGAACCTCAGGCGCTAAAGCGCGGCACATTTTTTCCCACGTTGGCGGCACGACCAAGGTTGTGCCCTCCCCGAAAACACGCACGCATCGGTTCTCAGGACGTCGCCGCTCTCAGGGTTCACTCCATCAGCCCGGGCGCGCATGATCTTCAGCGCTCCAATTTCCATAACGGACCTCCCGACGCACATCGTAGAGCCAAGGTCCGTTTAAGCTGTGACGACTGAACCAACCGGATGTTCACTCCCGCGACGGGAATCATCGGTCCTGTGGTCACGCAAATCGTCAATCCTCCAGTGCCGGCATATTTTTCAGGACCTCGGCTGCGACCGGCCGGTTCTGCACTCGTTCATCGCGACGAATGCTTCCGTCGCGAAAGTGGATGCCGCGCTTGGCAAACTCCGCAATGTCGTGCTCGTGCGTCACCAGCACGATGGTCAAGCCGTCGTCATTCAGCTTTTGAAAGACCTCAAGAATCTCGACGGAAGTCCGGCTGTCCAGGTTACCGGTGGGCTCATCGGCCAGCAGGATAGCGGGACGATTGACCAGTCCGCGCGCGATGGCAACGCGCTGCTGCTGGCCACCGGACAATTGGGAAGGGAAGTGCTGCATGCGATCTCCCAGCCCCACCAGTTCGAGCGCTTCGCGTGCCCGCTTCTGACCTTCTTCCTTGCTGACTTGCGCGTAGAGTGTAGGCAGTTCGACATTTTCCAGGGCGGTGGTGCGCGAAAGCAGATTGAAGCCCTGAAACACGAAACCGATCTTGCGGTTGCGGATGGTGGCTAGTTCCTTTTTGGTCAGATCGGAGACGGCGATATTCTCCAACAGGTAACGGCCGCTGGTGGGCTTGTCCAGGCAGCCCAGGATGTTCATGAAAGTGGATTTGCCGCTGCCGCTGGCTCCCATGATGGCCACGAACTCGCCGCGCTCGATGCGCACATTGATGCCGCGCAGCGCGTGTACCTTGGTTTCCCCCAGATCATAGTATTTGTGGACGTTATCAATCTGGATGAGATTCCGTGAGATGTTTTCGGTGGGTTTGTTAATGGCGGATTGTGGGATGGTTGCCATTTCGTGCCTTTAGTGCCGCGGCTTGCGCCTGACCTATCTTGAGTCGTCGGTCATCAGTCGCCAGCTTGGCCCCAAGCTAACAGCTAATAGCGAAAGGCTAAGAGCTCAGACGTTGCCGCTGCCGGATTCTATCTCCCGCGTGGCCGGGCCCCTCCTCCCAGGCCTGGCGCCCGGCCTGCGCCCGAACTCGCGGCCACGCCTCCGGTGACCAATTCGTCTCCGTCGTTCAGTTGGCCCTTCAGCACCTGTGCGACTTCTGTCACGGTATGGTCGGTGATGCCGGTACGGATTCTGACCGGCTCCAGCGTCTTGTCGGGGCGCAGCTTCCAGACCACGGCCACGTCCACCCGTGGAGTGTGCTGCTGTCCGGCGTCTGCGCCGCCGCCCTGGCTGCCTTCCGCATGGGCGCGCTGCTGCTTGGCGGCAGCCCCGGTGTCTCCCGCGCCCGGTGTGCTTGCCACCTGAGCTCCCCCCTGGCCCGAGATCAATCCATATTGTTTATAGAGGGCGCGTACCTGTTCGGCGGGCAGGTCTGGCTTATAGCGCAAGGCTCCGTTGGGTACACGTAACGTGTTCTGCGCGCTCGCGACCGGAATCGTGATGTAGGCGGTCATGCCGGGAAACAGCTTCATGTCGGGATTATCGAAATCGATGATGGTGTTGTAGGTGACTACGTTCTGCACCGTGGTCGCGTTCAGGCGCACCTGGGAAACCCGACCGCTAAATGAATCCTTGGGAAATGCGTCCACCTTGAAGGTGACCATCTGCCCGGTGTGGATCATGCCGACGTCGGACTCATCGGTGCTGGCATAAACCTGCATTTTGGTGAGGTCCTGCGCGATGGTGAAAAGAGTGGGCGCCTGCAGGGACGCAGCCACGGTCTGGCCAACATCCACGCTGCGCGCGATGACCGTGCCATCGATGGGCGCATGGATGGTCGTGTAGTCGAGATTAGTCTGTGCCACCGTGACCGCTGCCTGCTTCTGTTGGGCCTGCGCGACCGCCTGGGTGACGGCTGCCTTGGCTGCGGCCACTGCCGCATCCGCCGAATCGGCATTGGCTTTGGCCAGGTCGAGCTGCTGCTGGCTCATTACGCCAGCTTGGGCGAGCCCGGAGGTGCGGTCGTAGTCTGCCCGCGTCTGCAACGCAGTAGCCTGCGCCTTTTCCAGATTGGCCTGGGAAGCGACCACATTGGCTTGGGCGTTCGCCAGGTCAGCCTTGGCCTGCAGCAGAGAGCCTTCAAACAATGAAGGATCGATCTGGGCCACCACCTGTCCTTTTTTTACCCGCGAATTGAAGTCGGCATTCAAACGAGAAATTGTCCCCGAGACCTGCGAGCCTACCTGGACGGTGGTCACGGCATTGATGGTGCCGGTGGCCTCCACTACCTGATGAATGTCGCCGCGATCAACCTTGGTGGTGAAATACTTTGGCTGGTCATTGCCCTTAAACTGAAAAGCGGCGAAGACAGCAATGGCCACAACCACCAGACCCGCTATCAGCCAATGACGTTTCAGCATATTCACCACGTCTGCCTCACTCCTGGGGGTTCTTGTCTTGGATTCGGTATCGCAGCACCCCACTGATAGAAACCCCGAACCAGGGCCAGGGTTGCGGATAGAATCACTAGCTTGCTGTGAAGGGCCGCACGCCTACCATCATTGATGGTACATCTTGCGTGACAAATCAGCAGATCAGGTAAGATTTTACAAAAGTTTACTTAGATGAATTTTGGCTGAAATGGAAGTCTTCTAACTTCGGGGCGGAAGAAAGGGTCGAGAGGGAACCCTGATGGATGGGCAGGCATTCTGGCTCACGATCCGGCTGTCCGCGCTGGTGGCGGCGATTCTCGTGGTGTTGGGACTTCCGCTCGCCTATTGGATTGCCTATTCCAAGTGGCGCTGGAAGTTTATCGCCGAAGCAGTCTTTGCCTTGCCCATCGTGCTTCCTCCCACGGTCCTGGGGTTTTATGTTCTGGTCGCGCTGGGACCGCACAGCCCCCTCGGCCGCGGCTGGGAAGCGCTAACCGGGCACACCCTGGCGTTTACCTTTGAAGGGCTGGTCATCGGCTCCGTCGTGTACAGTCTTCCGTTTGCGGTGCAGCCCTTCGCGGCCTCGTTTTCGGCCGTGGATCCGCGGCTGGTGGCGGCTTCGCAAACGCTGGGAGCTTCCCGGGTCCGGACATTCTTTCGCGTCATCCTGCCTTTGTCGCTCTCCGGATTGGTGACCGGAGTGGCCCTCAGTTTTGCCCACACCATGGGCGAGTTCGGCGTCGTGCTGATGGTGGGCGGCAATATTCCCGGAGTCACGCGAACGGTTTCGATCGATATCTATGACAAAGTCCAGGCCGTCAACTATTCCGGCGCCAACGCCACGGCCCTGGTGTTGCTGGCCATTTCGTTTGTGACGCTTTCCGGGGTGTATGCCCTGAACCGGCGAGTATGGATATTGAAGCAATTGCGATAACCACAAAGGACACGAAGTGCCACGAAGGAAGGAAGAGTAGAAAGAGGATATCGCGGGGACTTGCGGAATTCCTTCGGGGTGATTGGTTTTAATCGAGCTGCCGTTCATGCCCTCATCATTGGACAACGCCGCTATCGCCAAGCCCGCTGCAGAACTGCAGGAAGCGTCGGTGCAAATTCGCAAGCGGCTGGGAACGGACTTCGATCTCGATCTTGCCCTCGCGCTTCCGCCCGGAATCACAATCCTGTTTGGTGCTTCGGGAGCGGGGAAGACCACCCTGCTCGATTGCATAGCCGGGCTGGTCCGGCCGGACGCCGGCCGGATCGCGACACAAGAGAATGTCCTGTTCGACGACGCGCAGGGAATTGATGTTGCTCCGCGCTTCCGGCGGATTGGTTATGTATTTCAGGACCTGGCGCTATTTCCCCACCTGACGGTCCAGGGCAACGTCGAGTACGGGCTCACCGGCTTCAGCGGTGAGCAACGCAGGCGGCGCAGCGCTGCCATTCTGGAGTCGTTCCGCATTGCCCATCTGTGCGCGCGCCGGCCCGGGCAGATTTCCGGCGGGGAGCGGCAGAGAGTCGCACTGGCCCGTGCTCTGGTGATCGATCCCGCTATCCTTCTGCTGGATGAGCCCCTGGCGGCGCTCGACGCCGCCACCAAGTCTAAGATTGTCGATGACCTGCGGGCCTGGAATCATGAGCATCGAATTCCCATCGTGTACGTCACGCACAGCCGGGAAGAGGTTTTTGCGCTAGGTGAACAGGTGATCGTGCTGGAAGATGGCCGCGCCATCGCGCGCGGGACGCCGCATCAGGTGATGCGGGCGCCGCGCCTGGAAACGGTGGCGCAACTGGCCGGCTTTGAGAATATTTTCGATGCCACAGTCGTTGCCGCTCACGAAGACCGGGGTACCATGGTGTGCCAATTGTCCGGAAGCAAGGTTGAGCTGGAGACGCCTCTGGTGCGGGCCGAGGTCGGTTCGGCGCTGCGAATCGGGGTCGGCGCGGGAGATATCCTGCTGGCATCAACCCAGCCCAGCGGTCTGAGCGCCCGCAACATCATTCCCGGCCGCGTGGTCTCGCTGGCCCAGCGTGATGTGATCGTGGTGGCGAAGGTGAATTGTGGGGTGGAGATGGAAGTCCATCTCACGCTGGCGGCGCGCGATTCGCTTCATCTCCAGCCGGGAAGAGAAGTGTGGCTGGTGGTAAAAACTCACTCCTGCCATCTCATGGGAATCTAGCTGGGATGGAGGCCGGACTTCCCCGCCCTTCCTCCATCAAAGCAAAAGCCCCATCGCCGGGCGACGAGGCTCTTGAGGAATTTCAAAGAGTGTTACACGCTGAACGATGATCCGCAGCCGCAGGTGCTCTTCACGTTCGGGTTTTCGAACTTGAAGCCGGCTCCCTCGAGGGTCTCGACGTAATCGACGACGCAACCGTTCAGGTACATCACGGAAGTCGCGTCCACGTACACCTTCAGACCGTCCATGTCGAAAACCTTGTCCATCATGCCCGCGCCGTTTTCAAACTGCATGGAATAGGAGAAACCGGAGCAACCGCCTCCCACCACCCCCACCCGCAGGCCGGCCGGGACGGGATTCTGTTGCGCCATGGTTTCCTTGACCTTGGCAATGGCGTTGGCGGTCAGGCTGATAGGCGCCTTTTTCGTCTCTGCGGGCTTCACTTCCGGGGTTGTTGTCGTAGCCATGGGTATCTCCTTGAAAGGGCTCGTTTATCATTATAGCAAAGTGGGACGCGGGGCACCCTGCAAAGTCTGCCGCAACGGTTTCCAGCCTGGTTCCCAGCTAACTTGCCACCTGCCCATTAGATGAGGGCCGCCATTCCGGCGGTGCAGACCTAAAAAAAACGCCGAGTCTTGTTAACGGGTCTATAATCGGCGTTGGGGCCCTTGTCCGAAAGCTGGTTGTGGGGGCCACAACCACAATTTATCCGAACAGCCTTCGGGACCGGCTCGACATCAGTACCGAGGTGGTCTATGACTCCGGGATTGCTATGGCTGCTGATCGTGTGGGGCGCTCTCACCGCCGTTCTAATTGTCCTCCTCATTTACCGCAGCACGCTGACCATGCAGGAGGACGATCAACTCTTCCTCGATGACTCTGCCTCCGCAATGGCAAAAGACCAGATGGAACTCATGGCCAAGGTAAACAAGATCACTCCTGTGGTGAAAATGCTGGGTGCGGTTTCAGGGGTCATGATCCTGGTGATCGCAGGCTGGGCTGTGTATCTGGGATTGAACGCGGTCCAGCCCTGAGCGCCTCGCTAGAAACGGGCGCTTGTGGCAGGTTTTGGACGCGCCTGAGTTTCGGGGAAGGGCACGACTTCAGTCGTGCCATCACCCGCAGAGGTTAGTCGGGCTTTAGCCGGTGAGGTTGGCTGTTTCTATCGCCGCGAAGAGGTGGTGCCGGGAACAGGATTTGAACCTGCACGCCTTTTGGGCATTGGATCCTAAGTCCAACGCGTCTGCCAATTCCGCCATCCCGGCTTGCGCCTATTTTAACCGACGCGCTTGCTGATATCATTCAAACCAGGGTGTCAAGGTCGAATCCAAGCTGGCTTACCCTCCTGCTGCTGGCGGCGATGATTGTGGTGCCGCTGGCCGGACAGGATGTATCCGTAATGATGGGGCCGGCACGGCCCGCCGGCTGCCACCAGCACCCGGGCGCGGTTCCCCTGCCTCAACCGGTGAGCTACCGCTGTTGCCAGAGCGGACACGATTCCGCCATCCTGCAAAGTTCACCCGCTTCGCAACTGGATTCCGCTGAATTCTCCGCTCCGGTTGAGCGGACTGGTATTTTCGCACCGCCCTCGACGCTTCAAATCGTCAGGCAGGTCTCGACCTCGTCCGCCGACCCACCAGACCTGACTCCTCTGCGCCTCTAGACCCAACTCAAACCGTCCTTTTTTTTCGACAACCCGCCGGTGCCTCTGCACGCGTGGGACAGCCGCCCTCGGCTGTCCAGTCGAGTATGGCTCGACGGGTTTTGCCGATACCAGAATAGCGGAGCGTTGCTCCGCCGGGCAGCCGAGGGCGGCTGTCCCACGCGTGGTTTCATTCAACCAGGGAAAGAAAGATGTCGGTGCGGAAAATATTTTTCCTTGTCCTTGCCATCACATCGTTGCTGGTGTCGAGTCGAATCGCTGTGACCCAGGATGGCGGCCACGACATGAATATGTCAGGGCAAACTCCATCCATGCCGGGAATGGCTCACGACGCGACGAGCATGAAATCAGACTCGTTCATCGTCTCTGTGTTGCAGCACGCGACATCCGGCACAGACGCCGAGCCCAACTCTACGCCCTTCCAGATGCTCATGACGTCCCGGGGAGGCTGGACGCTGATGTTTCATGGCGAAGGCTTTCTGAGCGAGATGCAGCAGAGCGGGCCCCAAGGCCGCGACAAGTTGTTTTCCACCAACTGGTGGATGCCCATGGCGCAGCGAAAATTCGGCAAGGGCACTCTGACCCTCCGGACCATGCTCAGCTTTGAGCCGGCGACGGTCTCGGACCGGCGCTACCCGGAGCTTTTCCAGGAAGGCGAGACTGCCTTTGGCCGTCCCATTGTGGATGGGCAGCATCCTCACGACTTTTTCATGGAACTGGCCGCTTTGTATGACTACAAAGTCTCAGAGCGTACCCTGGTGTCGGTGTACGCCGCGCCCATGGGCGATCCGGCGATGGGGCCGGTGGCCTATCCTCATCGGGCCTCGGCGTCGGAAGATCCCGTCGCGCCGCTGGGACATCACTTCCAGGACTCCACGCACATTGCGGCGGACGTGGTTACGCTGGGCATTGCCCACCGCAGCCTGCGAGTGGAAGCCTCGGGATTTCATGGGCGCGAGCCTGACGAGTTCCGCTGGAACGTCAACTCCGGCAAGATCGACTCATGGTCGGCCCGGGTCACGGCCAATCCCGGACAGAACTGGAGCCTGCAGTATTCCGTTGCCCAGCTGCACAGCCCGGAGGAGCTGGCCCCCTCTGACGACGTCAGACGCATGACCGCGTCGGTGCAGTACAACCGTCCTCTGCCGAGAGGTAACTGGGCTTCGCTGCTGCTTTGGGGGAGGAATCACGATGTTGCAGGGGGCAACGTTGGCAATAGCTATCTGCTGGAATCGACGGTGCGTTTTTTCGACCGCAATTATGCCTGGACTCGAATTGAAAATTTGGACCGCACGAATGCACTTCTTCTGGGTGACGATCCTGAGCCGCCCGGATTCAGCGAGCGGTTTTTCACCCGAGTGCAGGCTTACACCGTGGGCTATGAGCGGGAGGTCGGACACATTCCACATCTGTCGACGGCGCTAGGTGGACAGCTGACCTGGTACGGCGTGCCGGATGTCCTGCAGCCGTTCTACGGCCGACACCCGGTGGGTGGGATCTTATTCCTACGCCTGCGGGTGCAGTAAAGGCAGGCCCGCGTAGGCCCGGACGCCCTCGTCCGGGCGGGCGAGCACAGCTCGCCGCGATTTTTTGGACTTCTGGAAAGCCGGGCGGACGAGGGCGTCCGCCCCTACGCGGCCCTGACTCGGCTGACGATCATGGTGATCGCCCTCTGGGCTGCCAGGGCCGCGCCTTCCTGCCAGCCAATAATGTGACTGCAGTGGTCCCCGGCAAAATAGATCCGATCATCAGGAACGATGAGTTCCCGGTAGGGACCATGAAAGTAAGGGGCGTCCGCCGGAGCGGGAAACACGGGTCCGCGACTGACCCATGATCCCAGGCTATAAGGCACCTTGCCCCAGGACATATAAATTGGCTTCTCCAGTTCCTGGCTCTTGCCGGGATGCAGTTTTTCCACCGCAGCCCTGGAGGCTGCAATCTTCGCCTCCTGGCTCGGCAGCTTGCCGAACTCAATCCAGTTCTCCACGGCGTAGCCGGAGAGTAGCACTCCCCGTTTCGACATCAGCTTCGCGCTGGGATACCAGACCAAATTGATAGGATCGCTCGTGAGGAACGAGATGCCGCCGTAAATCTCGTCGCCATCCTGCTCCCAGAAGCGTCGCGATTCCCACGCAATTTTGTAGGCGGAGTCATAGACGACCTGCTCGATCGCCGCTTTCACGCGCGGAGCGAAGTCATTGGGTATGGTCTTGAGGATGCTTAAGGGCATCGCGCAAATGCAATAGGCCGCTTCCACGGACTCAACCGGGCCGGATTCTCCTTTGCGGTACAGCACCCTGACTCCGTTGGCGGTTTTTCTGATTTCGGTGACAGGCGAGTTATAGCGGACGACATCGCCCAGAGAACGCGCGAACGCGTAAGGAATCCGGTCCATGCCGCCGACCGGTTGGAACATGGTGGCCTGCATGTCGATCAGTTCTTCAAAAAGCATGGGCTGGCAAAACTTCGACTTGACGAGGTCCGGGAAGGAAAGCGGTGCGCGGGGAATTTCAATTTGATCACCGGCTCCGGGCAGTTGACGGTCGCCGGAGCGCGAGGAGCCGCTGTATTCGTAGTTGTTTCCCAGGGCGCCATAGGTCTTCAGAAATTCCATGACTGCAGCATAATCATCCAGGGTGAAAGCTTGATCGAGCGCCCCCTGTTGCACACACTTGGCCAGCAGTTCGGCGACATGCCCGCGAGAATCGTTGATGGCCTGCCCCTGGCGGATGGGTTTGCCGTCAAAGACGTTGTCATTCTGCAGCAGCGTGCTGCGCGAGGAATTCACCTCGACCTCAAGTTCCACTCCCAGTTCGTTGCAATAGCCCAGCATGGTTTTGTGTATGGAGGGCAGGCGCGCGGGGCCGCAGTTGAAGTAATTTTCCTCGTCGAAACTACAAGTCTGCGATGTGCCGTCGTTGAAGGCCAGTTTGGATCCGGCACGCAGGGTCCAGTTGCGCCCACCAGGGCGCTCGCGTGCTTCCAGCACGGTGCAGTCGAACCCGGCCCGGCGCATCTCATAGGCGGAGACCAGCCCGGCAATTCCGGCGCCGAGAATAATCACTTTGGTTCCGCGTCCAGTCGATGGGGGCAGTGGAAGGTCCTTCCCCTGCTCGGTCTCAACCATGCCCAGAAGTCCCAGGGAATGCATGGTCATGAAGGCGGCGCCGTAGCCGCCCGCCTGCGCGATTCTCGCGATGAACTCGCGTCTGCTGAGGGTCATCTTCTGTTTAATCCTTACCGCGCATGCAATACGGTCCATTCTTAGCAAGCGAGGGTTCTTGGGTTCGTATAACCTATCATTCCCGCAAGCACACTGCGCATTCGATCTTGGTTTGCCCGGAATCAGGGCGGTCAATCGCGTCATTGCGGACCTTGCCTGACCAAAGCCCACGTAGGGGCGGACGCCTCGTCCGCCCGGCGGAGCGAAGCTCCGCAAGAGACTTTCCTTCGTCGGCAAGTTCCAAAGCGAGCTTCGCTCCGCCCACCCGGACGAGGGCGCCCGGGTCCACGCGGTTTGTCTGCTCGTTGTTTCCTCGGCACAATCCCGCTACACTGAATTTCCTATGTCGAACCCAACTCAACCCAACATCCGACTGACGAACACTCCTGACTATCGCGAGACCTACGCCAACAGCGTGCAGGTGCGAGTGAACGTCTGGGATTTCTTTCTGGTATTTGGTACCCTGCAGCAGCAGAGCGAGACCCAGGTGGAAGTCAATAATTTCCAGGGAATTTATTTGAGTCCGCAGCAGGCCAAAGCGCTGTCGGCCATCCTGCAGCAGAATGTGGCGGGTTACGAGAGCACGTTTGGCGAGATCAAGCTGGACCCGCGTATGATGGCTCCCGGTCCGGTGCACTAGCCCGGCAGACGAGTATCCATCCACTGCATTGACAACCGTTGACCACCCTTCGCGAAGCGTTCACCCTGGACTTGTCTTTGCTATCGCGTTGGGGGCGCTCATGGCGCTGCATGCGCCCCTGCTGCGCTTGCCCTATTTCTGGGACGAAGCCGGGTACTACGTGCCCGCGGCGCGCGATCTTTTGCTGACCGGCAGCCCGATTCCACACTCGAGCGTTTCCAACGCACATCCGCCGCTGCTGATGGCCTATCTGGCGTTGTGGTGGAAGCTGGCCGGCTTTGCGCCCATCGTCACCCGGACCGCCATGCTGCTGGTGTCTTCGTTTGCTTTGCTCGGCCTGTTCCGGCTGGCGGAAACATTGGCCAATTTCGAAGTCGCGGCGACGACCACAATCCTGACTGCGCTCTATCCCGTTTTCTTCGCGCAAAGCTCTCTGGTTCATCTCGATTTGGCCGCCGCGGGGCTTACCTTCTGGGGACTGAACGCCTACATGAAGGACATGGGATGGGACGCCGCATTCTGGTTCTCGCTCGCCAGCTTGACCAAGGAGACCGCGATCCTGGCGCCGCTGGCCCTCTTTGCCTGGAGCCTTATACCGCAGCGGTGGCGGAGTCGGGAGGGAAGGAACTTATCCGGGCACAAATTCAGGCAGCCTGCGTTGCTTCTGGTCCCGATGATTCCGCTCGTGGCCTGGTACGTTTTCCATTACTGGAAAACAGGATTTGTCTTCGGCAATCCGGAGTTCTTTCGCTACAACGTCGAAGCCACGCTGCAGCCGTTGCGAATTCTGCTGGCCTTGCTGGTCCGCCTGTGGCAGACCACCGGTTATTTTCATCTGCTGCTGCTGACCCTGGCCGCGCTGCTTGCCATGTGGCTGCCTCCGCTTCACGATCACGGCGGTGAGCGTCCGCGAATCGCTCTGGAGGCGCAGTTTGCCATGCTCGCGGTGGTGGTGGCGTATGTTCTCGCCATGGCGACGGTCGGCGGCGCGGAACTGGCGCGTTACATACTCCCGGCGGTGCCGCTGGTGATTCTGGTCTGCGTTTCCACCCTCTGGCGCAGAGTGCGCCTGTGGCGGGGTGTGGCCGTGATCGTGGCCCTGATGTTCGTGGCGGGATGGTTCATCAATCCGCCGTATGGATTCGCTCCGGAAGACAATCTGGCTTACCGGGATTACATCCGTTTGCACCAGCATGCCGAAGAATTCCTGGAGGCGCGCTATCCCATGGCGCAGGTCCTGACCGCCTGGCCGGCCAGTGACGAGTTGACGCATCCCTATCTTGGTTATGTTACTCGCCCCATGCGCGTGGTGCGCATTGAGCATTTCGCGCTGGAGCAGCTTATGTCGGCGGCCGACGCGCGCTCGAATAACATCGGCTCCGGCTTTGAAGTCGCGCTCGTGTTCTCCACGAAGTACGAGCCCGCCCATCCCATGCTGCAGCATTGGCGTTTATGGCAGGAGTGGAAGGAGCGATTTTTCGACTACCATCACGATCTGCCGCCTGCGGCTGCGGCACAGGTCCTGGGCGGGAATGTGGTTTACAACGATACCCGCAATCATCAATGGATTGCTGTGATTGAACTGGAACGGATGGTCGATGCGAAAAAGTAAAATCAATCAATGAAGGACGGGCGTCCTCGCCCGTCAAACCTATATCCATTCGCCTTTAGATTTTGATTATGGTTGCGGCTGCTGGGTCGGCTGCGCCGGCGTGGAACTCTGCATCCCGCCAAAAGAGCCCTGGGTTCCCTGTGAATTGGGACTGGATGAGTTTTGCTGCTGCAGCGGGACCGCCGATTGTAATGCCGGCTGCGCCGGCGTGCTGATCAGGCCGCCGCGGTCCATGGTCGGATCGTAGATGAACTGCCACTGGTTGTAGTGGTTCTTGTGATTGAACTCGCGAATGGTCTGCGCCTTGCTGACGCTGGCCACGCCCACGATGGGGCCTCCGCCAAAAACTGCGCTGGATAGCTGGTTACTGCCAACTCCGCTGCTTGACTGGCTGGAATCGGACTTGGAGGCATCCGGGGAATCTGGGGCGGCTGCGGCTGCGTCCGAGCCAGAGTCGGCACCTGTGCCCGGAGTTGCAGCGGTGGTTGCGGCAGCACCCGGCGCGGTCTGGGTGGCGGCAGCTCCTAGGATGGTGCTGGCGGCTCCCTGGAGGGCCGCTCCCCCTGCCTGGGCTGCGGGGCCCCCGATGGGACTGGCTCCGGCTATGCCTGGCGAACCGGTCAGTTGGACTTCTCCGACGTGCAGCAATTTGAAATCCTTGCCGGTAATGGGGTCCTTGTAACGTCGGCGCAGGAAGCGAATATTGTTGGTGTTCTCCAGGTCTTCGAGGCGACTGGGGTAGCGCCCGGTTTTCTTGACATAGTGTTGAATCGCTCGCGAGTACTGCGTTCCCCGGTGGATCATCTCCTCCTCGCGATCGCGCCGCACCCGGAAAGCCATGGTGGGAGCGACCACGCCGGCGGCAATCACCATCAAGGTCACGAACAGCATCAGCATGAGCAGAATGTAACCACGCTCGGAGCGGCGATGCCGGTTGGTCGTTGGTCGTTGGTCGTTAGGCATTGGTCGTTAGTCGTTGGTCGTTAGCCGTTGGTCGTTGGCGTTTGATTCTTCGCTGTGTGTCCCTAGTCATCGATCTTCCGATCAGTCGCTGGCAGTTTGTCCCGAATGATTGAGCCGGCAAGGCCGAAAGTAGCTCGCTCTTGCCAGCGACCAAAAACCAACGACCAAATCATCACTGGGTCAACGGAATAGTCTGCCGATTATTGTTCAGCACATCTTCCACTTCCACCGAGACCGGTGTGATGTGGAGAATCCTGTAGCGGCGATCGACAATGTCGCCCTCTCCGGCAATGAAAACATCCTCACCCTGGGAAAGAAAGATCTTTTTCGGCTGGCCCGGCTTGCTGGCAAAACCGAAAAACTTAAGATTGATCGGGGGCGGTGGGGGAGGGCCCTGCGGGATGATCGGATCGGGGTGCTTCTTTATCGGCGTAATGATGGGCGTCGGAATCTCGACTTCGGCCCGGAAAATGTTTCGTCCTGTACCTTTATATTGCGTGTCCTCGCTCGCCTTCAGCCAGTCGTAGCGCAGGGTGGGATCAAGCGAACGCAGGGCCGCGCTGCCCGACTTTTTCCCCGACCTCGGTCTTACCGCCACGGTCCGCTGTGCGCCCGTTGGGAAGGCTACGACCGGAGTGGGAGTCTTGGCCGATGCGGGCGAGCTGGGAAAAAAGCGCACGACGACCATCACCAGCGCCACGATCGCAAGGGCGACCGCTGCAATGGTCTTGTTCCGGTTTTCCGTCCCCAGTTGCATTTAGCCGCTCGCCCTCTGATAGGTTTCCAGTTTCAATTGCAGCTTGACCACGCCCGACTGTTCGCCCCCCAGGTCCACGCTGTCGATGATAAAGAAGAGCGGGTCGCGTTCGAGCGAATTGATGAAGCGTACCAATTGCAGATAGTCCCCGGAAAAATCCGCCTGGATCTCCACCGGGCGCAGGCCTACCGGGTCCGTGTCCTTGGCCTTGGAGCGAATCTGTCCGATCTTGACCCCACTCTGTTTCGCTACCTTGCCCAGTTCTTCGTAAATGGCTGAGTCCTGCGCGGGCAGCCGGGTCTTGTAAAACTCGTCGATCTGGTGGCTGGCCACTGCGATCTTCTTGTCCACATCCTTGAGCGGTTCGGCCTCGCGGGTCTTGCGCTGCAACTCCTGCCACAACTGGTCCAGTTGTTCCCGCCGGGAACTCTCTGATCCGACCAGGGGTGAAAAAAGCAGGAGGACGGCGGCGATGTCCACCACCAACAGGGCTGCAATCGCGATCTTCGCCTTCTTCCGGAAATCGGGGACTTCGGCCATCAGTGCGCGCCCCCCTTGTCACTCTCGATTTCAGGCACGTACAGGGCACTGAGCTCAAATTCAACGTTATCGCCGGGGGCCTGGCCGGTCCGGCTCGATTCCTGTTCGATCTGAGTCTGCTGGAAGTGTTGCGAACTCTCCATCTTGCGCACCAGTTCGAGAGCGCGGTCGCGCGATTCTCCCGCCACCACCAGCTTGATTTGCAGCTGGTTGTCACTGGCCTTTCCCGGCTGGATGGAAACCACGTGCAGCCGGGACGGCATCACCTGCTCCAGGTCGGCGAACACCTTGGTCCAGGAGAACGACTTGCGCTGAAACAGATCGTTGAGAAACTGGGCGCGGTCGCGGGTGCCGCGATTGGCGGGCATATTGAGGATCGCTTCCGCCTTGGCTTTCTGCTCATCACGGGCCTCAATCTGCTGCCGGCGCTGCTCGATCAGGCCGCGGTCCTTGCCTGCCGCAACCCAGCCCGATACTACGCTGTACAGCAAGATCAAGGTAAAAAGGCTCAATGCTGTCACGGCCCCACCCCAGCGCAGCCACAAGGGTCCGGAGTCTTCGTAGGGATGGGTGGCGAGATTGATGTCAACGCGCATATCAGGAAAGCAGGGCGCCCACGACGCCCGCCATTCTCCACTTGGGAATCGAACCCACAGTACTGCCCAATTGCGAGGGGAAGACCAGGTCCGAAACCTGGGCGCCGGTCTGGGCCTTCAGCGCCGGTGCGGCGCCACCCGATTCGGGCAGGCCAGCCACAAAAATCTGGCCAATATTCAAGTGGTAAGTATCCTGAAAGAATACCACCGAAGGATAGACTTCCTCCGCCAGTTGCTCGCCGGTAATGGTGACGCCTCGGGTATTTTCAAGGGTGCGAAACAGCAGTAGTTGCGGGCCGTCGAGAATCGCGATGCTGGTGGTGCGCGCATCCACCTTGATGACCAGCGAAGGCTGCTGCGCTTGGGCGGCTCCGAGCGCCGCCAGCATGGAAGGCATCACCACGCCGGGTTGGTATCCCGCCTGGCGAAAGGCCGCCTCGTAATCTTCGATGACGTTGGCCAGCGCCACGGCCGCGATTACGCGTACCCCAGAGCTGGAGGGTTGCACATGGTAGGAGACCTTGGCTTTGTCCACGTCAAAGGGCAGGGATTTCTTGAGCCGGAAACGGACCACGCCTTCGGCTTCGTCGCGCTTGGAGGGCAGGGTCTCGAAGTCGAGCAGTACCACCCGGACGGCGGCATCGGGCAACACTGCGATAACGTCATGCGACCGGCCGCCAATGCTGCCCAGGGTGTCGCGAATGGCCTCGTACACCGCGTCAGGCTGCCGCAGATTATTTTCGATGAGGTCGGGGACCACGCAGCCGGGCGCGAGTTCGCTTGAGGCGCAGGCTTCCAGAGCGCGACCGCCGTTCTCGGAAACCCGGCCCACCAGCACGCGATCAGCAGAAATCTCGCAAGCCAGTTTCGGCCTGGCTCCGGACTTTGGAAGAGTGCTCATCTCTGGGAATTATCTTAACAAGTAAACCGCGGCCGGGCGTGCCATAACAATAGCCGGAAGGGCACTGCACTTTCAGTCACCAGTCGTCAGTCGCCGGTCGTCAGTCTTCAGCAAACCCACGCCTGCCTGGCGGTTTTCTGAAGACCGAAGACTGATGACTGACGACTGCTCTACCGCATGTTTTCGATGAATGTGACCTTGTTGATTTCCTTCAGGGTGGTCATGCCCAGCCTGACCTTGTCGAGCGCTGACTCGCGCAGGAAACGCATGCCCTCTTCGCGGGCAGCGCGGCGGATCTCTGAAGTCGGCTTCTTGACGAGAATCATCTCGCGGATGCGGTCGCTGAGGTCGAGCAGTTCATGGATCGCGGTGCGGCCGCGGAAGCCCGTGCCCGCGCACTCGATGCAGCCCTGGCCTTCGTAGAATGGAACCTGCGACCACTGTCCCGGATCGAGGCCGCTGGCTTCCAGAACTTCTGACGGATAGTGCACCACCGTACGACAGGATTCGCAGATCAGCCGGACTAGCCGCTGCGCCAGGATGCAGTTCAGGGCGGAGACGAAGTTGTAGGGCTCGACGCCCATGTTCAGGAAACGGCCGATCACGTCCACCACGTTATTGGCGTGCACCGTGGTGAATACCAGGTGTCCGGTAAGCGCCGATTGAATCGCAATCTGGGCGGTCTCGGTGTCGCGGATTTCACCCACCATGATCTTGTCCGGATCGTGGCGCAGAATCGAACGCAGCCCGCGGGCGAAAGTGAGCCCCTTCTTTTCGTTGACCGGAATCTGGGTAATGCCGCGAATCTGATATTCCACCGGATCTTCAATGGTGATGATCTTGTCTTCTTCGGTCTTGATCTCGCTCACCGCAGCGTACAACGTGGTGGTCTTGCCGCTGCCGGTAGGCCCGGTGACCAGCACCATGCCATAGGGCTCGGCGATGTAGCGCCGGAATTTTCTCAGATCGTCGGCGTCAAAGCCCACCACGTCGAGCACCAGCTTGTGAAACTTCTCGCTCATCGACTCTTTGTCGAGCACGCGCAGCACTGCGTCCTCGCCGTGAATCGAGGGCATGATGGACACGCGGAAGTCGATGGGACGTTCCGGATTGCCGTATTTCACCCGGAAGCGGCCGTCCTGGGGCACCCGGCGTTCGGAGATGTCGAGTTCGCTCATCACCTTGATGCGCGAGATGATGGTGGAATGGTGCTCCTTGCCGATGGGCGGCATGGCCTGGGTCAGCACGCCGTCAATGCGGAACTTGATGCACACCGAATCGTCGCGGGTCTCGATGTGAATGTCACTGGCCCGCCGCTGCAGCGCGGTAAAGATGGTAGTATCGACCAGGCGGATAATCGGGCTGATGTCACCTTGCGCGGTCAGCCGGTCGATGGAGATGCTGTCTTCGCCGCCGGCTTCGTCTTCGGAAACGACCGCCAGGGTGAAGCCTTCGCTGGCTTCTTCCAGGACGCGCTTCGACTGTTCCGTCTTCTTGAGTATCTCGCTGATCTGCGCCAGGGTGGAAACCTTGGTCAGAATGCGCTTGCCCAGCAGCAGACTGATCTCGTCGATCATCATCAGCTGGCTGGGATCGGCGATGGCGATGGCCAGCCGCCCATCTTCGGTCTCGTCCAGCGGGATGAAGTTGTAGCGGAACATCAGGTCCACCGGGATCTTCTTGAACAGGTCGTGGTGGAGCTGGAAGTTGTGCAGGTCAACAAATTCGCAGCGGTAGCGCCGGGCTATGTCCTGGGCCTTGGCCAGGTCGTCCACGTGGGGCGCTGGCGCCAGACGAGCGCCTCCATTTCCCCCGTGTGCGACTATCGGTTTGGTTTCCGCTATTTTTGCCATTTCCAAATCTTTCTGCAAACTTCTTACCCGGCCGTTCCCAGTCCGCAATACTGGCTTAGTGAATATTCGCCCCTAAGGAAAAGATCGGCAGATAAAGCGAAATCAACACTCCGCCGACGAAGACCGCCATAATGATCAGAATGACGGGCTCGATCAGGGCCATGGTCGCTCCCAGTGCGGTCTGCACGTCCTCTTCATAAAATTCGGCCACCGAATTCAGCATGGCCGGCAAGGCCCCGGTGGATTCGCCGACTTCGATCATTTCCACCGAAAGGTCGGGAAACATCTTCTGTTGCTCCAGGCTGCCGGAAAGAGTTTGACCCTCGCGCACCCGGACAGCCGCTTCTGCGATGCCGTTCAGAATGCGCCGGCTGCTCATCGAAGCGCCGGCGGTTTCAAGCGACGGCACCAGCGGCAGCCCTCCGGCCAGCAAGGTGGAAAGCATGCGCGAAAAATTGGCCACCTGATACTTCAGCCAGATGTCACCCAACAGCGGCATCTTCAAAATCGTTGCATCAATGCGCTCGGCCCCCCGGTCGGTGTTCTTCCATCGCCAGAAAAGCACTCCCGCAACCACCGCCCCGATGCCCAGGTAGGGAGCATACTTCTGAGCCCTGGTGCCTACGGCCAACATGATTACCGTGATGGTGGGTAATTGCGCATTAAGGTTTTCAAAGAGTTTGGCAAATTCGGGCACCACGTAGGTCACCAGAAATACCAGCATGACCATCACCATGGTCACCAGCAACGCGGGATACACCAGAGACACGGCGAGTTTCTTTTTAAAAGTCAGGGCCAGCCGCTGAAAGGCGATATATCGTCCGAGCACTTCTTCCATGTTGCCGCTCTTCTCGCCGGCTAACAGCGTGGTGGTATAGATCCGGGGAAACACACCTTGGGCGGCAAACGAATCCGACAGTAGTTCGCCGCTCTTTACCCGTTCCCGAACATTCTGCAGCCAGGCCTTCAGGTTCGAGTCTTTCTGCCGCTTGATCAGCAGATCGAGAGAATTCAGGATGGGCAGCCCCGCCTTGATCAGGGTCAGGAACTGCTGGTTGAAGATCACAAACTGGCTCTGCCTGACCTTGCGTCCGCCGAACTGAATTTTGCCCCCGGAAAAAAGCCCGCGAGGCTTCACCCAATAGACCAGGTAACCTTGCTGCACAAAGCGCTCACGCACTTCGGACTCCGAGTAACCATGTTCCACCTGCTGCGCCAAATGGCCGCGATCGTCAGCGACTTTTACCAGAAATTGGGCCATGTCCTGGTCGCGTTACCCGTCTCCCCACCCAAGTCTAGCATTCAGAAGTATTAACCCGGCGTGAATATGCCCTAACGAGTGTTCCTGACAGGTACCGCTGGTAACCTCCGCCCTGCCTTTAAGTATAGCCTCGACAAACCATTTTAACGTTATGACAATAGGACAGTTAACGATCTATTGTCCAAAGTTGCCATCCACGATCTCAACTCCGTCTGGGGGGCTAAAGCGAAAACGCTGGTCGGCAAGTTCCGCATTCTCCCGCTGCCCACTGAACCGGTACTCGGTTACTGACCCATCCGCTTCTTCAAATTGGATGCGGGCGATGCGGTAATCGGGAGTGATCTCAAGGACAACTTCGTTGATCCGGTCGGCCATGGCCCCCGGCACGCCCCGCAGAACGATATTACCCGGGGTCAGAGGGGCCAGGTCGGGGGCGATCGAAAGGCCATCCAGTTCCTTCTCCAGGCGGGTCTTGCCCAGCAGAAATCCCAGGGGCGATCGCAAATCGTCCAGCTTCTTGACCGAAGTCCGCCGCACCTGCCGGTCGCCGGGAATATAGAACCATGCATCCTTGCCATCGCTCAGGAAAAGCTTCTCCCTGGGAGAACGGTATTCCCAGCGCATCTTGCCAGGCTTTTTCAGCCACAACGATCCCGACTCAGAGCGCTCGATGCCCGCGCCGCGGTAGCTCTCGGTAAATTCAGCCTGCAGAGTCCGCAGGTGGTTGTAGTGGTTGTCCACGGCCTGAGCGATGGCGTGAACGTCGGCAGGGGGACTTGCCGCCAAAGCCGGCAGCGATGCCAGAAGAGCCAGAAACCCGGGAACGAGAAAAATTACTTTCACCAGAGATAACCAAAGTCGGTGTTGACGCCGGAGGAAAAAGCCGCCTCTTCTTTTGATGCAGTTAACGATATTGTAAACCGCCGTGCGAGCGAAAAAGTAGCGCCGGGGTATCGCCGGCTGTCCGGAGGGCATCCTTGCCCTTCCCGTCGAGGGCGGGATGCCCTCGCGACAGGCGCCGGGACGGCGGCGCTACTCAAATCTACCCAGAAACGAAAACGTCCCAGACTCATAGAGTCATGGGACGCTCGTCGAACAGCCCTCCCCCGAAGTCTGCTCAAGAACAGCCTAACGTCTTCTCGGGGGCATGGGAATGGCACGAATGGGCTACTTGGTAGGGGCGTGGGCGGCGCTTCTGGCGGCGTAAAGGGCCTGGGTTCTGGGCTCCGGGATGGCACAGCACGAGCGAGGACGCTCGCGCCAACACTCAGTTAGAGGACAGAAACTTGGGAGCCAGAGGGGCAACGTAGCCCGGAGGCGTGCCCTTATGGATAAAGGGAAAGTCGTCGGGTGTGAGTAGTTCCACCCGGCCATCGGATCTCAGTTGATAGGGATGGCCGAGCGGGTCGCGGGGTGTTCCCCGCAACATCCCGGCGGCCTCCAGTTCGGTGAAGCCGGCAGGGAAGTGTCCGGTTTGCTGCTGGTAGCGGCCAGCCAGGGTTTCGAGGACGGTGACATCGTCATCGACTTGCAGCGCCCGCAGGTGGGCCGCAGCATTGGCCCGCACGTTCTTGTCCTTGGTCGTCTGGTGAGTAGTGGTCCACATCATTCCGGCCAGTTGTTGATCGCCAGCATGTTCGGCCATCTTCGCTGCGAGAACGGCCAGGAAGGGATGGGCATTAGGCACTTGCGCACCGCGGGCGAATACTTCGGCGGCGCCCGCGTAGTCTTTCAACTCCATGTAGCGGATGAAGCCTTCGTTGTAATAAAGGCGCCATTCGTCGGGATTGTTGCGGATGCCGAATTCTTCCAGTGCGATGGCACGCTCGGGCATGCCGCCGCCACCGGGTGGCTCGGGGGCCAGGAAGTTGGACCCGTACTCGTACGCTACCAGCAGGTGGGGATCGAGCGCGGTGGTGATCTCTAACAGTGGCGCCAGCAAATCGTAGCGGCGAGCGCCGGTGTGATACCGGTTGCCAAAGTACTGCACTGCCCGCGTCCAATAGATGTCAGCGAGTAGGCCATCGTAGCCCAGACTCAATCGCTTAAGGGCCTTAGGCGAGGAAATGTAGAGGACTTCTTCCAGAGTGGCGCCGGTCCTGATCTGGTCAAGGCGGCGCAACAGCAGCACTGAACCAGCGAGACAACCCGTCAGAAGGAGACTGAATGCAACCGTAACTCGCCGCGGCCGGCTCATTTCAGGTTCCGGTGTTCAAAGACCAGCACCGCCCCGGAGATGGCCACGGTGGCGTAAACCAGAGCGTAGGCGCTGTTGTAGAGGATGAGTTGGCCCGCGACCGGGTTGGAGTGGGCCACCGAACTGACGACATTCAGGGCGGAAAAATTGGGCACGATGTAGGCCGCGCCGGTGGCCAGCCAGCGTGTGATGCCTTCACTGATGCCGGCGAATCCGCGCAGATCCTCGGCAAAGCTGCCAATCACAAATAGCGAAAACGCAAACACCGCCGACAGCAGCGGCGAAGAGAAGGAAGAAAAGAACAAGGTCAGGGAAGTGATGATCAGAAACTGCAGGATGATGAAATACAGCGCCACCAGCACCCAGGCATCCGGCTTCTGAAAGCGGTGAGAAACATAAAACAAGGCGACGAAGACCCCGATCGCCATGAAAAACGTGTTCACTACCAGCGTGCCGGCCAGCCCGAAAAATTTGCCGACAATAAATTCCCAGCGCCGCACTGGCCGCGAGAGCACGGTATAGAGGGTCCGTTTTTCGATTTCTTTCGAGACCAGCCCGATCCCGATGAAGATGGCAATCACCACGCCGAAAAGGGAGACCGCGGTAAGGCCCAGGTTAATCACCACCAGGCGTTCGATCTCGATCGAGATCTGGCCAACCAGGATGGACGCGCCTGACATCAGCAGAGCGAATACGATCAGGTTGTAGAGCACCCGGTCGCGTACCGCTTCGCGGAAGGTGTTGGAAGCGATGTGTACGATGCGCGCGCTCATACCCTCCTTCCCACCGTTGCGCCTGCAGGCTGCAGCTTCTGCATGAAGTAATCTTCCAGCGAAGTCCGGACCGGAGTCACCGAGATCAGGTGCAACCTTTCCCGGCGCAGGGCCTCGAGAGCAGTGTCCTGGTTGGCCTCGGAAAGAACCGCCCGCACTGTGTTGCCGGTGATGTGGCATTCCGCGCCCAGCGCCCGCAAAGATGATGGCACCGCCGTCCCATGCCAGACCAGTTCCACCCGGCCATGAACGTTGGAGGTGAGGTCAACCACAGCCCCCACGCCCCGTAGTTCGCCCTGGTGGATGATGGCCACCCGGTCGCACAGCGCTTCCGCGTCCGACAAAATATGGGTGGAGAAGAAAATGGTTTTTCCTTCGTGCTTCAGCTGCTCCATGAGGTCGCGTACTTCACGGCGGCCCATGGGATCCAGCCCGGACATCGGTTCGTCAAAGAAAAGAACTTTAGGCTCGTGCAGAATGGCCTGTGCGATTCCCACCCGCTGCAGCATGCCTTTGGAAAATTTGCGCAGCTGCACTCCTCCCACATCCGGCAACCCTACACGCTGCAGGACTTCATCGACCTTGCGCGAAAGCTGTTTGGGGTCGACCCCTGAAAGCTGTCCGTAGTATTCCAGCAATTCGCGGGCGGTGAGGTAGTCGTAGAAATAGGGCTGCTCGGGCAGAAATCCGATCTGGGCCTTCATCTTGGGATCATCAATTTCCATGCCCAGAATGCGAGCTGTTCCCGCCGTCGGGAAAATCAAGCCCATGAGCAGCTTGAGTGTGGTGGTCTTGCCGGCTCCGTTCGGCCCCAGAAAGCCGAAAACTTCACCTTCTTCGATGGCCAGATGAAGGGGCCGCAGACCATATCGGGGTTTCTTGCGCCAGAAGCCGACGCTGTAGGTTTTCTCTAAACCGAGGATTTCAATGGCTGGCATAGCAGGAACTGAGGCGTCTTTCGACGCGTTGCCTGGTTTCAAGGAAAGTATATTTCAATCGTAGCGGGGGCTGGAATAGCGGCCTGAATGCGTGCCATTACCAAAGTAAAGAACAGGTTTGTGGCCCGGCGCCAAAAGCGTGGTCGGCCCCAACTGAAGCTTGTCTATTGAGCGATGGCGTAGGCCAGGCAGGTCGCGACATCAGGGGCCGGCAATCCGCCCGCCACGCCTGGATTGCTGCGCAGAACCCCATCTGTCATTACGCAGAAGTCGCGCACACCCGTCTGGTTGAAGGCCGCCGGAGCGGAACCCACTACAAACGAGACATTGACACCGCTGCCCGAAGGAAAACCCGTAGCCTTGAACGTGTACCCACTCTTCACCCCGGTTGTAAGCACGGAGTCAATGAGGCAGGCCGTGACCGAACTCGGCGTGCATCCCACGGCCAGACCACCCAGGTTGGCCAATGCAGGCGCATAACCCACCGTCGGATAAGTTGCGTTGTAGGTGACTTCGGCAGTCGCGACACTGCGCACCGAGGCCGCCGCTGAGGACTCGTTGGCTGCAATACGCGCCCGCAGCAGGTTAGGAATCGCAACCGCCGCGATAATCAGAATGATCGCCACCACGATCAGGAGCTCGATTAACGAGAATCCTGCGCTTGGGCCTGTTTTCCGAATTGGGCTTGTTCGATCCATTACGGGAATGATATGGCACTTTTCTGGCCAATCTCGGCCGTGGGCGAAGCTGCTATTCAACTGTATTAAATACAATAGCTTAGAATCTGCTTGTCTTCGGAGGGAGATCGCGGGGTGAGATTTTGACACTATTTGTCGCAATCAGCGACAATATTTGGCGCGAAGTCTCTACAGAACAGGATACCCGGCGCCGGTGCAAACGGCTGCGCCGCCTGTAACGGGTGGCGCCCCGGCAGCTCCCACGTTGAAGTGTATGACGCCGTCCTCGGCGGAGCAGAAGTTGCGCACCCCGGTCTGGTTGAAAGAAGCCGGGGCCGCGCCCACTCCGTATCCCAGGTTCAAGGTTCCGCCGCTTCCTGCCAAACCGACCTCACCGTAATAGTAGCCGTTCTTCGCCGTACCAGGAGCAGTGGCATTCGAGAAAGTGCTGTCAATCAGGCAGGCGTTGGCCTGGGTAGGCCCGCTCGCTGGGCAGGTCGAACCCGGTGCACCAGGCCCCAGTTGGCCCAGGTTGGCGGAGTATCCCACTGTCGGATAGGCCGTCGAATAAGTAACCTCGGCGCTGTTGATGGTGCGGATCCCGCTCACCGCCGCCGATTCATTGGCGGCTATGCGGGCCCGCAACAGGTTGGGAATGGCAATGGCAGCGAGAATAAGAATAATCGCAACCACGATCAAAAGTTCAATAAGCGAAAAGCCCCGCTGCTGCCGCATGTTATAAATACCCCCAACATTCTCAGTTCCCAATGGGCCAGTGAAACCGATGACGAAAGGCGCCGAATGGCGTGTCTGTCCAGCCTTGCGGCCCGCCGCAAGGCCCAGTTACAGCCAGCGATATCCTACACCTATTCATAATCCAATGGCTTAAGTGCAGACGGAATCTTGCGGTGGCCGACAGGCCGAATTCCAGCTGAACGAGCCGGCAAGACACCACCGGCCTTTTAGAATCAACGGAGATTTAAGGTTGGTTTTTGAAGGAAGAGGGGCGGCAAAAAAACAAAGAGCATCGGGTGTTGCCACCCGATGCTCCGGCTTCGTACCCTCCCCCGGGTACTTTGCCAATTCTTACTGCAGAACGAGGTAGGTCGGCGCAGTGCAGACCGCCGCACCAGCCGTATCCGGAGTCGTCGAGGCTCCGGCGTTCTGGTCGGCGCGAAGCACACCATCTTCAGCCGAGCAGAAGCGACGTACGCCGGTCTGGTTGAAGGCCGCTGGGGCCGCACCCACACCGTAGGTGATCAGCAGTGCACCTGCGCCACCCGCAGCGCCCACCGCGTCCACCTTGTAGCCGCTCTTGTTACCGCTGGCGCTGGCCAGGTTGTTGGCAAGCGCGCCATCCACCAGGCAAGCCGCAGCCTGGGTAGGACCGGCGGCCGGGCAAGCCTGCAATCCGGCACCAGGTCCCAGGGCAACCAGGGTCGCCGCGTAACCTACGGTCGGATACGCAGACTGATAGGTCACCTCAGCAGTGTTAATGGTACGGACCGAGCTGACCGCAGATGATTCGTTGGCTGCGATACGTGCACGCAGCAAGTTAGGAATGGCGATCGCAGCGATGATCAGAATGATCGCAACCACGATCAGCAACTCAATCAGTGAAAAACCCTTCTGTTTCCGCATCTCGTTATTCCCTCTCTCCGATTTTTAGAAATTTTGGTCTTCAGCAGACCCAATTAGGGAATCTGTTCGCATTCGGGCGGCCACTCCCGGGGGTGTCCTTCCAAGGCTGTTGTGGATGGCATGTCTTTTATTTTCAGTAGTTAGGCAATCTTTAGTTATTTCGGTAACGTTGGCGGCGGGGCGGGGCGGGGCTCAATCGGTGTCAGAATTTGGCAGGAGCGGTGACAAACTGTGTCATTTTGGGACTCGAGCGACCAATCTCCCGTATTGGGAAGTCGCCTCCAGCCTAAAAGCCAACCTCAATTACAGAAACGGCAGAGAAAGGAGACTTCGGCCTCGTCGAGTCAGAAGGTGCGAGTGCACGAGCGATGTTTTGTGCTTTCGGGGGTCTTCCAGGAGCGTGGGAGTCGACAGGTTCTCGTCTGGCGGTCTTAGAGCGTAGGGCCATGAAAGCGGTGCAGGTTGCGGGCACGATCACGGGGGCGGACTGCCCGCTGGGGTTCTGGGCGCGCAGGACACCGTCTTCAACGGAGCAGAGGTCGCGCACGCCGGTGGAGTTGTATCCGGACGCGGATGCGCCCACGGTGTAGCTGACCACCACGGATCCGCCGGTGATGCCGGCCAGGCCAAAGAAGCATCCGCTTTTCGCGGTGCTGGTTGAAGTGGCGTTGGAGAGCAGGCTGTCCACCAGGCAAGCCGTGGCCTGAGTGGGACCGGAGCAGGAGGAGCCGGCGCCGCCCGGTCCGAGCTGGGTCATAGTGGCGGCAAAGCCGACCGTCGGGTATGCCATCTGGTAGGTGGCCTCGGCGCTGACGATGGTCCGCATCGAACTTACCGCGGAGGCTTCATTGGCCGCAATCCGCGCCCGCAGCAGGTTGGGAATGGCGATCGCGGCAATAATCAAAATGATTGCCACCACGATCAACAACCCAATAAGTGAAAAGCCTTCAGGTTTGCGCATCTGGTTTTTCCTTGCCGGCAAAACTCCCAAGGAGCATCGGATCGCTCCGATGCTCCTTGGTCTTGCGCGTCTCTAGAAAGCGGTTGGTCCCGGCTCTTAGAGGGTGGTGTAGGCAACGCAGCCCGCCGTGCTGGCCACTGGTGATCCACCGGCAGCGCCGGGAGTAGAGCGGACGACGCCATCTTCGATCGAGCAGAAAAGGCGAACGCCGGTACTGTTGTAGGCCGAAGGCGCCGCCCCGATGGTGTAGCCGGAAACCGGCGTGGTCGCGGTGGTCGAGTTAGCCACTCCGAAGTAGTAGCCGCTCTTGACCAAGGCCGTGGTCGTAGCCGACGCCAGGGTGAAGTCCAAAAGACAGGCGTTGGTCTGGACGGGAGTCGCGCACGTGCCGGCCGCGGCCGGACCCAGGGCCGCCAGAGTGATCGAATAGCCGACGGTCGGATACGCGGTCAGATACGTTACTTCAGCGGTGTTGATGGTGCGAATGGACGCGACCGAGGAAGCCTCGTTGGCAGCAATCCGGGCGCGCAGCAGGTTAGGAATTGCAATCGCCGCGATGATCAGAATAATCGCCACTACGATCAGGAGTTCAATCAGTGAGAAGCCTTTTTGTTTACGCATTTCTGTGTATCTCCGTTTCAAAGTTGTTAGCAGCGGTTGGACCCGAGACTCAGAGGGTGGTGTAGGCAACGCAGCCCGCCGTGCTGGCTACGGGTGCTCCACCGGCAGCGCCAGGGGTAGAGCGGACGACGCCATCTTCGATCGAGCAGAACAGGCGAACGCCGGTACAGTTTGTAGGCCGAGGGCGCGGCGCCGATGGTGTAGCCGGAAACCGGCGTGGTCGCGGTGGTCGAGTTAGCCACTCCGAAGTAGTAGCCGCTCTTGGCCAACGCGGTGGTCGTAGCCGACGCCAAGGTGAAGTCCAACAGGCAGGCATTGGTTTCGACAGGAGTCGCGCAGGTGCCCGCCGCGGCCGGACCCAGGGCGGCCAGGGTGATCGAATAGCCGACGGTCGGATACGCGGTCAGGTAAGTCACTTCAGCGGTGTTGATGGTGCGAATGGACGCGACCGAGGAAGCCTCGTTGGCAGCAATCCGGGCGCGCAGAAGGTTAGGAATTGCAATCGCCGCGATGATCAGAATAATCGCCACCACGATCAGCAACTCGATCAGTGAAAACCCTTTTTGTTTACGCATGATGTTTCGTGTAATTTCCGTTTCGAATTCTTAGCGAATTCTTAATTTCTCTGCAGTTAGTAAGGGCAGGTAGCATGCCATCACGAGCGCGTCCGCGAGATGCGAGCTGCGCGCAGGCTAACTCTGAGTGCTTGCACTGGGAGTGTGAAACGTTGGGATGAACATGAGTGCACGCGGCCTCTGCGGTGCTGCGCGCATGTGCACTTCGTGTCAGAAAAGGTGACAGATTGTAGTAGCCCGAATCAGGAATCTCTCCCGATTCGGAACCGCAGACAGCGGAACGCGCGCCTGCAAAACTTTCCGGAAACTAGAATCGACGCGCAGAGTGCCGAGGTGGATTTCGACGCCGGTGGTGTCGCGCCTATTTTTTTCGAACCTTGCGAAAGGATTTCTGGCCGATTGACGCGAGGTCAAACCTCACCGCAAAGGCGCAGGGATGTTGCTCAAGCTTTGCCAGGTAGGCCAGGACAGTTGCATCGTCGTGATTGGGACACTACGCAGCGGAGGTTGGGTTGGCGAAACCACGCCGAGCGGCTAAGATGGGCGCCCTGGAGAGAACCTATGAAACGGGTATCGGTTGTTCTTTTGCTCCTGCTGCTGGCCGGGGTTGCGCTACCGGCCCTGCCCCAAAATGTATTCAGTCCCGACCAGATCAAGTTTGGACCGGCTCCGCCCGTGCTGCCGCCGGGAGCGGAGCTGGCGGTGCTTGAAGGCGATCCCATGGCGGCTTCGGGTGACTTCACCATTCGCCTGAAAATGCCTGCCGGTTATCGCATCGCGCCCCACTGGCATCCCCGGCGCGAAAACGTCACGATAATTTCGGGGAAGTTCAAGCTGGGCATGGGGGACAGTTTCGATGTATCGAAAATGACCGAGTTCCCGGCCGGCAGCTTCGCCTTCATGGATCCCAGCATGCATCACTACGGAA
Source organism: Terriglobia bacterium (assembly GCA_963758435.1). GTDB lineage: Bacteria > Acidobacteriota > Terriglobia > Terriglobales > Acidobacteriaceae > JAIQFF01. The sequence continues at coordinate 126,884 of CAVWVN010000012.1, forward strand.
TGGCAGTAGGGGAGGCCGTGGTACAGGTCCATGGAGCGGCGCCATTTCAGATCAACTACGTCAACCCAGGCGACGATCCCAGCATAAAGAAGTAGCTGGGCCTTGGAGGTACGGCTCAACCCCAAGGCATCGCCTAGTGTTCTAACCACCCTCCGGGACAGCCCGCAGGCCGCTGATGGCCGCGATGTCGATGCGAAAGAACACCAGTTCGATCGAAAGGTCACTGGTCTGTTCGCGCCTCTCCGCCAGCGGGGTTTGCCAAAAGCGGGAAAAGTGTGCCAGCTGCTTCTTGGCATGTTCCCGCGCATCGCTGTATTGCGGCTCCCGCAGTTCCAGGTAGGTTCCGGTCACGACGACGCTGGTCCAGTTCGACCGGGTTCCGATTTCATCAGCTTGCAGGCAAACCTTCGGATTTTGGCGCATCCACTCAACCTTCTTTCCGAATGTTGAAAAAAGGTAAAGGTAATCAGGCTCATAGGAAAAGGCGACTGGCACGACATAGGGTTGGTCGTTCAAGGAACAGGCCAGCCTTCCGATCGATACGCGTTGCAACAGCTCAATGCAGTCTTCCTGGGAAATCGGAATGATGCGCATGAATGCTCTCTCCTGTACCTGCCGCTGCCAGTCTAAACCACAGCGGGTGCCTTCCGCGACGATCAGGACCACCACAATGCGGTAGCAAAATCCCTGGTGAGAGGAGTTGTCGCCTGCTTCCATGGCCGAGAGGAAAATTCAAAAGGCGCGAGCACGTTTCCTGAGGATCACGCATCGGATAGGTTTGCACGATTTGGCTGGGCGCCGGTAACTTCAAGCTCCGCTGAATTTGGGTACGGATATGTGTATGAAATTTGAACACCGAGGCGCGAGATCGTGGGTCCATAGTCGTGAGAAGGACGGGATGAAAAGGCTTAGCTACAGCAAGATCGAGTCAACTTTCGCAAGTACTACAAATGGCGCGTGCGCATCGCTTGGCGCCAGCCCAAATCACGCAAAACGCTTAGCTTAGGAAGTGCGCGGTGGCGCACATGTTCCCCCTTGATGGGTTGGACCTGCTCACTGCACATTCCCGGTAGGGGCCTTTCCTGGTCAGAATTGCGAGTTAGATTGCAAGGGAGATGCGGCCTGTGGAAAAGTAAGTCGACAAGAGTCACGTGCAATGAGTAAGCTATCAACAACCCAAGCTTAGTCTGATCGGCGGCCCTCGCACTTAACGCGGTGGTTCGCATAGGTGAGTATGGAAGTCAGCATTCCCGTTTTCCTGCTTGCGGAGAATCGTCTTCTCCGAGAAGCGCTCGCCCGGATTCTGAACAAGAAAAATGACATCGACGTGGTTGGAGCGTCGGCATACTCACCGACAGTTTCCGACGCGATTGCCGCGACCAATGCCCGGGTTTTGTTGTTCGACCCGGTTGATGCGTCTGGCAGCCTAGTTTTCATCCGGACCCTGCGAGAGTCCTTTCCCGAATTAAAGATCATCATGATCGGGATGGAGCTTGATACTGGGCTGTTTCTGCGGGCCGTTCGGGACGGAATTGCCGGCTACTTGCTGAAGGAGGCAACCGCGGCCGATGTCGCCGCGGCGGTGCGGTCCATGGCGAACAACAGCGCCGTCTGCGCCCCAGAGTTGTGTCGGACACTGTTCGACTACGTGGCCCAGCAACGGGCAAGTTACCCCAGCTTTTTCATCAAGCAACAATTTGGACTCACCCGCAGGGAACAGCAGCTGGTGGAAATGATTGGCCGCGGCTTCACCAACAAAGAGATCGCGGGGGAGTTGGGTTTGTCAGAGCAAACAGTAAAAAACCACATCCATAGAGTGCTGCGCAAGGTGGGAGTCAGGGATCGGTTAGCGGCTGTGGAAGCGTGCCGCACCCTAGTACGAACGGGAGACCCCCCGGCAGTGCCGGGGAGGCAGTAAAAGTTTGACAGATACCGGAGTCCATCGCGGAGACTCCCAAACGTGAGCCGCCAAGCACACGAAAGGGAGTTGGCGATGGACGAAATGGAAAGCCTAAGCCATACGAAGTGGGAGTGCAAATACCATGTGGTGTTTATCCCGAAGTGCCGGAGGAAGGTGTTGTATGGGGAGTTGCGACGGTATTTGGGAGAAGGGTTGCGCAAGCTGGCAGAGCAAAAGGAGAGTCGCATCGAAGAAGGACATCTGATGCCGGACCACGTGCACATGATGATCGCGATCCCGCCCAAGTATGCGGTGTCGCAAGTAATTGGGTTCATCAAGGGGAAGAGTGCGATCCACCTGGCGCGAGTGTACGGTGAGCGCAAGAGAAATTTTGTGGGGCAGCACTTTTGGGCGCGCGGCTACTGGGTATCGACCGTGGGCCGGGACGAAGCGGTGATCCGAGACTACATCCGGCAGCAGGAGCAAGAAGATACACGCTTGGACCAGATGGGTCTGTGGCGCTAAACGGCCACCGCACGGTGGCCCCAAACCTTCGGGCCGCGTTAGCGACCCGACCAGCCGCTTTGAGCGGCTCACAACCTAAAGCCCCCGGCTCTGCCGGGGGATACTTACCCTCTCTGCCTGCGTGACCCGCTCCAGGTTTCCTGCTGCGATAACCCCTGCGGCCCGCCTTCGCCCATTGAAAACGGTACTTTTTTGGTACTTAGAAGCCTCCTCGCGCAGTACTCCTTCCTCGGGTTCGCCCAATCCGTTAGTACTCCCCGGGTATTTTTTTCTAGCCACCTGCAGACCCCTAATTGAACCTGTTCTTTTCTCCGTGTCGGCAGATACTGGCGTGGGGGGGGGTGCCAGCGTGGAAAAAATCAAGGTGCTGGTGGCAAATCGGCCACGACTGATGCGGGAATTGGTGATGGCTACCATTTCCGATCAGCCCGATATTGAGGTGGTCGGCGTTTTGGAAGACGAAAACTCTATCCTCCAGACGATTGAGCAATCGCATCCCGAATTCCTCATCATCGCACTCGATCAATCGGACGAACGGCCACCAATCTGCGACGTGCTACTTGATCGTTTTCCGCATATGCGCATCCTGGCTCTGGCCGCGGAGCGCAATAGCAGCATTTTTTACTGGGCCAGTCTCGACATTCGCGCCAATCGAATCGAAAACTCGGAAGATGGAATTCTGAGCGCGCTGCGCGGAGCGGTTGCGGCCCAGTCACAAACCCACCATAGCTCACGGACAAACTGAAGCGGCAAGTCCAGGCTATTTGCGGGTGTATGCAGTTATGTACCAGGGGTTTGGCTCACGTATGCCCTGTAAGTGAGGGGGCGGAGCTACAACTAAGGCCAGAAACACATGTCCGCAATGACAATTCCAGCAGCACACTTTTCGAGTGGCTCCCTGCAGGCCAATTTGGCTAATCGCACCGATGCCTACCCCATCTCCAGCTGGTATGCCGCCTACACCTGTGCCAACCATGAAAAACACGTGGCGCGCCAGTTGGAAGAGAAAAACATCAAGTGTTTCCTGCCACTCTACCGCAGCGTTCGCCGCTGGAAGGACCGGCGGAAAGAGTTGGAGCTGCCACTGTTTCCCGGATACGTGTTTGTTCAGGCCGCTCCCGAAGAACACTTGCGGGTACTGCAGACGTCGAGCGTAGTGCGGTTCGTAAGTTTTGGCGGGCGCCCAGCCGCGCTCGCAGGATGGCGAAGTTGAGGGATTGCGAAATGGCGTGGCCAATGGGATGAAGGTCGAGCCTTGTCCCTTTCTGAAAGTCGGCCAAAGAGTTCACGTCAAATATGGTCCGCTGGCTGGCGTGGAAGGAATTCTCATACACAAGAAAAATAACCTGCGCCTCGTAATCTCTATTGATCTCCTGATGCGATCGGTTGCGGTCGAAGTGCAGGCAGCCGATCTGTGATGAGAATCGAGGCCAGCACCTTCAGCGCAACCGGGAAAACTTCCACGGATGCCTTGGATTATTTTCGATTCAATCTGAGGATCCCAGCCAAAGTCGGAGGTCGCACGTGGCGTTCTCAATAAATCTTTGCGGCAGGCGATGTCTTCCTCTCATCGCGATGTTTGTCCTGCTGGGCAGTCTGAATACGTGGTCACAGGAAATTGATTCCCATCGCGAGGCTGGATATGCGGCACTATCCTACGCGTCGCGATCGAACGTCCGATCTGGCCAGGAAGAACCTGGAGCGGGTCGCGGCATCCACAGCGCAACTACAGGCGGTGCTTCTGAAGGATGCTGGAATCATGGTGGAACTGAAGCGCTGGGTGGCCAAGGAAGCTAGCGACGACGGGCAAATCGTAGAAGACTCCGAATTGACCGATCAGGCCATCCTCGACCGGCTCGATCGCGATGTGGAGTTTCGATCCGTGGCCACACAGCTGGTCCAGCGCTATGGGTATCTGCTGCCGAACCTGAATCCAGAGTCGGACATTGCCAAAGAGCAAGACCTAGTTTTGAAAGAGCGAGCCCGCCGCTTGGTACAACTGGAGAGTCAGGAAGATTCGGCGCCACTGTCTTCAAAACAGACCGACTCGCAACAAGAAACTTCCCATGCCAGAATGGAACGCACCACGTGCGATCCGCGGGACCGGTCGGATTGCAATGCTTCGGCTTTCCGCCAGCGACCTCCGAGAAGACAGCCTTCCGACGAAAACACAACGCCGCCTTCGCCTGGATCCAACGTGCCCGAGCCTGCTCCGCCCGCCGAGCCAATGCGTTCTCTTCGCATGGCGGCCGACCGCGATGAAATGATGCAAGGCAATTCGAGCGGCGACACCAACTTGAGCCTGGCTGGCGACGTACCCCGGAGGCCCTCGGATTCATTTGCTGGAAGAATCTCCGATGGAGGGATTGGCGATATCGATGGGCTACTGCGACAACGGAGCTTCGACGATGTTCCGGGTCTCGAGGAACCGAAAAGCACGGACAGGACAGTGGCCGCTAGCCGGGAAACGAACCCGTGGGCGAGACAGCGCGGCGACGAACGTCGCGTGCGGGACGACTTGCAACGCGATCCCTCTCCAGTGGCGATGATTCACAAGCGCAGCCCTTACGCTGACGTTCCGTCGCTCTATGACATGTACGTGCAGGCCGCGTCGCGGGATCGTGGCTTGGAGCGGTTCGGAATGGAAGTTTTCCGTAACGAAACGCGGGAACCGGATGTGATTCCCATGGACTTGCCGGTTGGCCCTGATTACGTCGTCGGGCCCGGTGACGGCCTGGCTATCAATCTTTGGGGAGGTGTCTCGCAGAGGATGGTTCGGCTCGTGGATCGTGAAGGCAGGATCAACTTGCCGGAGTCAGGCCCGCTCCTGGTGAGCGGGCGGTCCCTGGCAGAGGTTCAGGAATCCGTGCAGCGAGTCTTACGCACCCAGTTCAGGGACGTCTCAGCCGACGTTTCCTTGTCGAGACTGCGAACGATTCGGGTGTATGTGGTGGGAGAGGTGGAGGAGCCGGGCGCCTATGACATCAGTTCACTTTCCTCGCCCCTGAATGCGCTGTTTGCCGCCGGAGGGATCACGCAGCGGGGATCTCTGCGGCACCTGAAACACTATCGGGGCAAAGAACTCATTGAGGAAGTGGATGCTTATGAACTTCTGCTGCACGGAGTGGGCCCCGACGCCAAGCGGCTGGAGAATGGAGATTCCCTGTTGGTGCCGCCGGTAGGCGGGCAAGTTACAGTGGCCGGAATGGTTCGACGTCCCGCGATTTATGAGTTGGCGAACGAGACCACTTTAGCCGATGTCCTGGATCTGGCGGGCGGTATCCTGCCCGCCGCCGCGCTGCGCCATATCGAAGTGCAACGACTGCAGGCACATGAAAAGCGCACGATGTTGACCCTCAATCTTTCTCCTGACGGAGATGCCGCAGCCGTGAGCAAGCAGCTCGACGCCTTCAAAATTCAGGACGGCGACCAGATTCAGATCTTTCCCATTGCGCCTTATAACGAGCAGGCGATTTACCTGCAAGGCCACGTTCTACGGCCCGGCCGCTACTCATATCATGACGGCATGCGGCTGACGGACCTGATCGCATCATATGGCGATCTGCTGCCCGAGCCTGCGGCGAACTATGCCGAAATTGTGCGTCTGAATCCGCCCGATTTTCGCCCCAGCGTGGAGAGTTTCGATCTGGCGGTGGCCCTGGCCAATCCGGGCACGTCTCCGACTTTGCAGCCGCTCGATACCGTGCGAGTATTCGGTCGATACGACTTCGAACCACCGCCAACCGTTTGGGTGGGGGGCAAAGTGCGTGGCCCAGGACAATACCGAACGTCCGGGCAAGTACGTCTCCGGGATGCAATCTATCTGGCGGGAGGAGTATCCCCAGATGCCGGTCTGGATTCCGCCCAGCTGTTCCGCACCCAACCGGACGGAACCATGAAGATTTTCAGCGTAAATCTCAGTGGGGCCCTGGCAGGGAGTCCCCGGGACAACGTGTTGCTCCAGCCCCGAGATCGCATTCTGGTGCATCAGAATTCCGCCAGCGTAGATCCGCCCACCGTGATAGTGAAGGGCGAGGTGGCCAAGCCCGGGCGCTATCCTTTGACCACCAACATGCACGTCCAGGATCTGGTTCGCGTAGCGGGAGGTCTTAGGAGGAGTGCGGATCCGAGGCAAGCCGATTTGACCCGCTATGCGCTGGGTGCGCAAACCGACACTTCGTATCAAAGCCTGCCGGTTGAACTTTCGTCCGCTTTGGGTGGTAGTGATGGCGATAACCTTCAGCTGCGTGAGGGGGACGTTCTTACGGTGCGCCAGGTTCCGGGGTGGACTGACATTTCCGCGTCGGCCACTGTGCGCGGGGAAGTTCAACATCCTGGCGCTTACGGTATTCGACCGGGGGAACGGCTGAGCTCGGTTCTGGAGCGGGCGGGAGGTTTCTCGCCAGAAGCGTACCCCTATGGCGCTGTCTTGATGCGGCGCGAGGTTCGAGAGCTGCAGATGCAATCCCATCTGGCCTTGGTGCAACGAATGAAAGCGGAGGAAATAAACCTCAAAGCCCTACCGGACGCTGATGCAGGACCAGAAGAATGCAAAACTTACGGCAGTCGCACAAACAGAAACCGCTCTCAGTCAGCTCGAAGCCAACGCACCCATTGGCCGAGTGGTGGTTCACATTCAGCCCGATGTCCAGCGATGGCGGAATACCTCTGCGGATGTTCCTTTGCGTGATGGCGACGTGCTGGTGATTCCCAAGAAAGCCAACTATGTGCTGGTGTCAGGACAAGTATTTAATCCGACCGCGATCAGTTACCGGCCGGGCCGCAGTGCGAAGTGGTATCTCAATCAGGCGGGAGGGCTGAGCCAAATGGCAGACAAGAAAGCTGTCTTTGTAGTCCGGGCTGACGGGTCGGTGCTCTCGTCGCAAAACAACTCCGGATGGTGGTCAGGTGATCCTCTTAATGCGGCATTGAGGCCGGGGGATTCGGTCGTGGTACCCGAGAAGGCGCCCAGAATCGGAACCCGGAATTGGGCAACAACTCTCCAGGCGGCGCAGCTAGCGACTTCTGTGGCGCTGACGATTGCGTATTTCAAACCGTAACATCGGAAGTTGGAAATGTGCATGAGGGCGGTGTTGATGGCATGTGGTTGGGTAGCAATGAATGCAATCGTCGCGCAACCGGGTTTATGCGCGCCACAGGCGCCGCAGGCGCCACGGGTTGAGAGGCAAAGCGATGTGCAGGTGGGGGAGGCGGCCAGTGTAGGGGATCACGGCAAGGCGAGGGCAGGCGACAGTTCCGGCAGATTTCGAAGAGTGGCAGATTTCGGCATCGCCGCTGAAGTTCCGCGATCTGCGGAGGAGTTTCTTGCAAGACCAAAAGCAAATCTGGACCAGTCCCGTGCGCCTCCGATTCTCCGACACGGAGTGGCTGGTTCCTTTTGCAGGAATAACCACAGGACTGCTGGTGACCGATCGGGATGTCAGTCTCCATTTGTCTCACGACCCTGCGACCCTCAGCCACTACAACAATCTTTCCAATGCCGGGATTGGGGCGTTGGTAGGCGGTGCGGCTGGAATGTGGCTCCTGAGCTATCCCTCCCGCAACGAACATTGGCGTGAGACTGGCTTGCTGGCGGGGCAGGCTGCGCTCAACAGTCTGGTTCCGGTTGAGGCGTTGAAGTACTCACTCGGGCGGGAGCGGCCACTCCAGGGAGACGGCGCGGGGCACTTCTTTGAAGGAGGAACATCCTTTCCATCTGAACACGCCGCCGCGGCATGGGCCGTGGCAGGCGTGATCGGGCACGAATACCCCGGCCCGGTGCCGAAGTTGCTGGCTTATGGCCTGGCTTCGTTAGTGAGCTACTCGCGCGTCCGGGCCGAGCAACACTTTCCCGCGGATGTTTTTGTCGGCGGCATTGTGGGCAGCCTTATCGCCCAGCAGGTCTACAGCCATCATCACGATCCGGAGCTCGGAGGCGAGACGTGGCGCTATATCGGCGACGTGCTCCGCGGCGATGGACAGTCGTCACCACAGAATCAGGGATCGCCTTATGTGCCGCAGGATAGCTGGGTGTATCCGGCTCTGGATCGCCTGGCTGGGCTTGGACTAATTGACAGTGCATTTGCCGGGATGCGTCCCTGGACACGGCGGGAATGCGCGCGGTTGTTGAGTGAAGCGGAGGACCACCCGGCATACGACGCGCATGGAAATGGGGTGGCGGCGGGAATTGTCGCTGCACTCGAAAGCGAGTTTCGGCCGGAACTGGAGGGGACCGATGCCAGCGAGGGAGGAGTGTTTCGAGTGCAGTCTGTGTATAGCCGCACTGGTTACATTTCGGGCACTCCAATCCGGGACGGCTATCATTTTGCGCAGACCCAGATCAACGATTTTGGACGTCCGTATGGCCAAGGCTGGAACAACATAACCGGTTTTTCGGCATATGCCACAGGAGGCCGCTGGGTGAGTTACTTTCGCGGCGAATGGCAGACCTCCTCCGGTTTGCCGGCCCTACCCCTGACGGCGCGGCAAATGATTCAGCAGGTCGACCACCTTCCACAGACGCCGCCGGGCACAGGCCATCTGCGGTAAGCCAGTTTCAGGTGCTTGATGCTTATGTGGGGCTGATGTTCTCAAACTGGCAGTTCTCTTTCGGGCGGCAGAGCCTTTGGTGGGGGCCGGGTGACGGCGGCGCGATGATGCTGAGTGACAACGCCGCGCCACTCGACATGTTCCGCATCAACCGGGTGACGCCGTTCAAGTTGCCCAGCATTCTGGGGTGGTTGGGACCTATGCGGCTGGAGTTTTTTCTGGGCCAGCTGAGCGGGCAGCAATTCATGGAGCTGAACAGCGCTGTGGGAAGTTTCACCCAGACACTTCACCCGCAGCCGATGATTCACGGTGAAAGATTCACGTTCAAGCCGACGCAGAATTTTGAATTTGGCTTTTCCCGGACCGTGATATTTGCGGGCGAGCAAGTGCCGTTCACTTTGGTTCGTTCAAGAACAGCATGTTCAGCTTTAGTACGTCGAACGGTTGCAACGGCGGACAGGCGGATCCGGGAGACCGGCGATCGGGATTGGACTGGTCATATCGGGTGCCAAAATTTCGCGACTGGGTGACGTTCTACGGAGACGCATTCACTGACGACGAAATCTCTCCCATCGCTTATTTCGATCGTTCGGCCATCCGGGGGGGCCTGTATTTTTC
>CAVWVN010000013.1:0-142547 GCA_963758435.1 Terriglobia bacterium
TGGCAGCACGGCCAGCCGAAGGGGCTCAGACCGTATCGGCGGGTCCGGCGGAACCGGTATCCGTCGCTAAGGTTCGCAGCTACGACGAGGACCTGACGGCCCGATTTCGGCAGATGTTCGATCAGATCGGCGGGATCGGCAACCAGGTCAGGGGGAAGACGGTCGGCATCAAGGTCAATCTGACCGGCGGAGGAGGGTTCCCCGGATATACGGCGGGCGACACGCATTGGGTGCATCCCCGCGTGGTCGGCGCGGTGGTTGCGGTGTTCGGTGCCCTCGGCGCGAGGCGCATCCGCATTCTCGAAAGCGCCGGCGGCCGCAAGCCCGGCTACAAACTCGAAGACAAGTTGCTCTCGGGTGGCTGGGATGTCGCCGCCATCCGTAATGCGGCGCCCCTCGTTGAATTCGAGGACACTAACGCGCTCGGCCAGGACAAGCAATACTCTTTGCTGAAGGTCCAGAGCGAACCGTACATCTTCCCGGCCTTCCAGTTGAACCACTCCTATGAGGACTGCGATTTTTTCGTGAGCCTGGGCAAGATGAAGAACCACGAAGAGATGGGTCTCACCATCTGCATCAAGAACCTGTTCGGCATCACGCCGTTGGGTTTATATGGCGACCGGGAGACCGTCTTCCACTACGGGCAAGTGCAGGCGCCTTCCGGCGCGCCCGCTGAACTCGATCCGAAGTCGAACCGGTACGAAGGCTGGCGGCTCCCTCGAATTCTGGCCGATATTCTCGGGGCGCGCCCGGTGGACCTCGCCATCGCCGACGGCATCGTCTCCATGGTCGGCGGCGAGGGCCCATGGGTCCTGGGTTCCAAGCCCGCTCATCCGGGACTACTCGTCGTCGGCAGGAACTGTGTGAATACGGACACTGTGGCCGCGGCTACCATGGGCTACAACCCCCGTGCCGGCCGGCATGAAGCGCCTTATCGCGTGTTCAAGGACCCCAAGGGGCATCCTCCGGAACAGTTACAGCCCGGCGATGAGACGTTCCAGTACGCCGACAATATGATGCTCCTGGCCGAAGCCGTGGGACTCGGGTCGGCCGACCTGAAACAGATCGATGTGCGTGGCATGCCCATCAAGGAAGCGATGTTCGACTACGAAGCCTTTTGGAAGAACCAGATGCCCAAGGAACAGTCTTGAGGCGTTTCTGTCTCGCCCTGTTCGCAGCGGTTCTGCTGGTGCGGGCAGCCGCAGCGCTGCAGTTGGAAAGAAGCACGGATGCCATGGGGGCGACGTTTTCCATCGTCCTCTATGGCTCCGATCGGGCGTTCATGAACCAGGCGATGGACGCTGCCTTTGAGGAAGCCCACCGCCTGGACGCGTTGCTCTCGAACTACCGGCCCGCGAGCGAGTGGAGCCGTATCAATCGCGAGGCGGCCGCGCGTCCGGTGGCAGTCTCGCCGGAGTTGTTCCGTCTCCTGTCCGATTGCATCGAGTACAGCCGCGCGAGCGAAGGCACCTTTGATCTGACCGTCGGCCCGCTCATGCGCGCCTGGGGCTTTTCCGGCGGAGGCCGTCATGTTCCGTCTCCCGACCAGATCCGCGAGGCGCTCGAACTGGTGGGATACCGGCACGTGCAACTGAATGCACGGAAGCGAACCGTGCGCTTCGATCATCCCGGCGTCGAGATCGATCCCGGCGGAGTGGGCAAGGGCTACGCTGTCGATTGCATGGTCCAGATCCTCCGCGCACGAGGTATTCGCAACGCGCTCGTCGCCGCATCCGGCAGCAGTATTTTCGGCCTTGGCAACCCTCCGGAGGAGCCCCGCGGCTGGCCCATCAGCATTGCGGACCCTTGGGACCACCGGAAGAACGCGGCGCAGGTATTCCTCAAAGATCTGTCTCTCTCCACCTCGGGCAGCTACGAGAAATCATTCCGTGCCGGCGGCCGCCGTTACTCGCACATCATGGATCCCCGCCGCGGCGTCCCTGCCGGAAGCGCAGTTCAGGTGACCGTCATTGCACCCCGCGCCATCGATAGTGAGGTCTGGGCCAAGCCCTACTTCATTCAGGCATACGCCTGGACGGCGGCGCACAAGCCGAAGTCCTGGCGTGTGCTCTACTGCGAAAACACTCCCGGCGCCGCGTGCTCCTGGGTGGAGTAGGCCGCCCGACTGGAGCCAACCAGACCAATGATTTAGACGCGACTGATGGGAAAGACGAGGAGAGGGGGTCGCAGGATCCCCTCCCCACGCGCAAGTCCTCACCTTACGTCTTGCGCTCAGAGCGAATTTAAAAACGCAATCAGATCAGCTTTTTCTTGAGGTGTAAAACCAATATTGAAACGCATGTCATAAAAGACGAGTACATCCGCCAGGGTTGAGGCCGAACCATTGTGAAAGTAAGGCGCGCGGCTGGCAAGTCCGCGGAGAATGGGACCTTTCACTTTTCCGATATCCGCCCACATTCCAGTAATCAGGGCGCGCCCAGGATCGGTTGTCTGGACGGTCGCGCCGGTGTGGTTATTTCGCAAAGTGAACACCGGGAGATAGCTGACATCCAGAGGATTCATCACATCTGCTACACCGATGTTCAATGCCGCGGAAACGGAATGGTCACCCACGTTGGGAGAATCGTGGCAGGTTCCACATGTGCCGGAAAAGGATGCCGGCAGTCCGCTCACATCGTTTATTCCGGCGACGCCGGAAATCGTAATCGGTTTCGAATTGAATACGACCTGACCCCGGGCAATGCTGGCTCGAGACGGAGACCGCGAGTTCGTCCAAGCATTGAACAAGTTGAAGACATTGGGATTGAAGAGTGCTCCAGTCGGATTGAACCCAAAGCTCGCCGGGAAGGAATCGTTGATGCCAATAAAGAACGGTTGCGAAGCCAGTGCGACCGGGCCGCCGGTTGCACGGCTATCGTTCAGAAGGCCTGCCTGATAGTCGAACGCCTGGGCGGTCCGCAGGGCCGTCTCGAAGTTCACGATGTCCTGTATTTGCGCCGGCGTGGGAGTCACACCCTGCGCATGCCCAGTGGTGGCGTCGATCGCCTGGTGGGCCAAGTCTGCCAGCAATTGACCCGTATTGGGATAGGTAATCTTCTGGGTGTCCGGTGGCGTAGATTCACGCCCGTCCCACATCAGGGTACTGAGAAACTGCAAGTTGGTCGCCGCAAGTGGCCGCCGGTACATCGAAAGCGTGGACGTATCACTGCAGCCGTAAGGGTTGCTAACACTTTCCACTGTAAACTCAGCAGGGCTAGGGATGGGCAAGGCAATGCGAATCAAGCCCCGGCTGAGCAATAGGCTGTAAGCGTGGCGCCTCCCTTGCACGGTTGAGGTATCGATGTTTTGGTCGCAGTTGGATCCATCGTTGGTACGGAAGATGGGGTCCAAGCCCTGGGTCAGAAGGAAACGCAATTGCACTTCGGCTGGCGAAACGCTCCAACCCTCCGCGGGCCGGTGGCAGGAGGCACAGGACCGCCCATTAGTTCCGAGCGATTGGAAGAAGGCTCCGGTCAAGCTGATTGGCGCGTGGTTAACGTTGTATGTTTCCAGAAACCCGCTTCGGTTTGGGAGTGGGAACAGGTTCGGCAGTGATTGTCCGCTTGCTGCCACCGTTGTCATGGCAGCCCCGATCAGTACGGCGATCGCGCTAAGTTTCATATGTTTACCTCCCTGCGAGGCGTATCCTGCCACTGCCGATGCTGGCGGACAATGGCGAACGGCTGAAGATTGGCTTAATTCAAATGAATTCGTAACCTAATGAACATATTGGGCTTGTCGGTGCATCTGACGGCCGATATAGAATCGTAGCGTCGTTTTTAGCGCTTCCATTTATGGTTTCCGACCCGGTCAAAATGGCAGACCAGATCCGGTTTGGGGAAGATTTCGAGTTGGATCTGCGTGCTTATGAACTGCGCCGCGACGGCCGGGTTCTCAAGCTGGAGCGGATTCCCATGGAACTGCTGCTCCTCTTGATAAAGGGGAGAGGCCAGTTGGTCGCCCGGGACCAGATCATCGAGAGTATCTGGGGCAAGAATGTATTCCTCGATGCTGACAACAGCATCAACGCGGCCATCCGCAAGATTCGCCATGTGCTGAAGGATGATCCTGAGCAGCCGCGCTTCGTGCAGACCATCACGGGGAGGGGATACCGGTTCATCGCGCAAGTAGTAGAGGTGTTGCCAGCACCTACGCCAGCTGCACCTGAGGGGCATACCCGGGCTGCCGATAGCCTAGTAGGCAAGAAGGTCTCCCATTACAGGATTCTGCAGGTGCTGGGAGGTGGGGGCATGGGGGTGGTGTACAAGGCTGAAGATTTGAAGCTGGGCCGCCGAGTCGCGATTAAATTCCTTCCTGGGGAACTGGCCCACGACGCCAAGGCCTTCGAGCGGTTTGAACAGGAAGCGCGGGCAGCCTCCGCTCTGGATCACCCCAACATCTGCTCCATCTACGAACTCGGGGAATATGAGGGCCAGCCTTTCATCGTGATGCAGCTGCTGGAGGGGGAGACGCTGCGGGAATTGATTGAGAGCGCTGGCCAGCAAAAGAAGCCTTTGCCCACAAATAAGGTGATCGATCTCGCAATGCAAGTGGTCAAAGGGCTGGAGGCGGCACACGAGAAACGCATTGTCCATCGCGACATAAAGCCGGCCAACATCTTTATCACGAATCGTGGCGAGGCCAAGATCCTTGACTTCGGCCTGGCGAAAATGGTCGAGGAAGGTCCCAACCCGGAAGCCCACGAGCGGACGGTCCTGACCGAAACTGCAATCCCCACCGCGCCCGCGCCACGTTCCTCGAATCTACGGCTGACTCTAACGGGCACGACCATGGGGACGGCATACTATATGTCGCCCGAACAAGTGCGGGGAGAAAAGCTGGACGCGCGCACGGATTTGTTCTCGTTTGGCTTGGTACTCTACGAAATAGCGACGGGCCGGCGCGCCTTTAGCGGGGACACGGTGCCAGAAATCCATGACGCTGTTTTGCATCAGTTCGCCGTCCCCGCACGCCAAGTGAGGCCCGATCTTCCAGTAGATCTGGAAGGAATCATTACCAAGGCTATCGAGAAGGATCGCGAGTTTCGCTACCAGACCGCCACTCAAGTCCGAGACGATCTGCAGCGCCTGTCGATAGCGGCCAGTCCTAAACCGGTGGATTCCACCGTTCCAACTGCTCCGAACGGGATTGAGGTTGAGCAGCTTGCTCGCAGAAAGCCGGGTCTGTGGAGGAGTCTGGCACTCGTCTTGCTCGTTGCTGCGTTGGCTTCCGGCGTTCTCTACTACCGGTCAGTGCTCGCGAACCGGCTGAACGAAACGGACACGATCGTCATCTCCGACTTTGCTAACTCCACGGGCGATCCTGTTCTCGGCGACGCCCTCAAGCAAGGCCTGAACATCGCGCTGCGCCAGTCTCCCTTCTTGAGCATTGTTTCCGACGATAGAGTCGACTCTACGCTCAAGCGGATGACACTTCCGGCCGACACTTTCTTGACTCCCGATGTGGCCCGCGAAGTCTGCCAGCGTACCGGCAGCAAGGCCTACGTTAGCGGAGCAATTGCGGCTCTCGGTACCGAATATGTGCTTGGCCTGAACGCGGTGAACTGCCGAAATGGCGACGTCATGGTGCGGGAACAGATCACGGCTCCGGCAAAGGAAAAGGTGATTACCGCGCTCGGCGATGCTGCGTCCAAACTGCGCGGGGAGCTGGGCGAATCGCTGTCCACTGTGCAGAAATACGATGTCCCGCTCGAAGAGGCAACCACGCCTTCCCTGGAAGCGCTCAAGGCCTTTAGTCTGGCTCGTGCGGCGGCCCTCAAGGGATCAGTCGAAAGCGCGATTCCGTTCTACAAGCACGCGATTGAGGTGGATCCAAACTTTGCCGCCGCTTATGCCCACATGGCCCAGGCCTACGCCAGCAGCAGCCAGGGCGATCTTGCCAAGGCCAGTATCCAGCAGGCGTTCGAGCTCCGCCATAGAGCCAGCGAGCCGGAAAAACTTTACATCACAACCCGTTACTACGAAATTGCTACGGGTGAGACCGACAAACGCATCGAAGCTCTTCGCCTCTGGCGGCAGATGTACCCACGGGAAACCACCGCGGCAAATGACCTCGCCGCTGAATACAACGACATGGGCAAGTTCGATCTGGCGCTGACGTCAGCGCAAGATGCACTGCGCCTTACTCCCGATGTCTACACTCCCTATGAGAATCTGGGCATGGCTTACCTGGGGCTGAATCGATTTTCGGACGCCAAGGCAATCCGCAGACAAGAACTGGCGGCGAATCTGGGTCTCCACTGGACTCACATTGATCTGTATGGCATCGCGGTGGTCCAGAACGATGCCGCCGGCATGCAGCAGGAGATTGAGTGGGCCAAGGGAAAGAACTACGAGTTCTTCATGCTTGAGATCGTAGCGGGAGTGGAGGCTGCCGCTGGCAAGTTGCAGAAGGCCAGAGAGACTTACCGCCAGGCAATGGAGAGCGCACGGCGAGCGAAATTCGACGGGATCGCCAGGAACATGGCGGTCGACCTGGATCTCGTCGAAACCGAACTGGGAAATGCGTCCCAAACAAGCCGGGCACCCTCGGCCGTGCCCAATAGTGAGCACGCTCGAAAAGCTGCGGCCCACATATTTGCGATGACGGGAGATCTCGGTCGAGCGGGTGCGCTCGCTGCCGAACTGCTAAGAGACGCTCCCACGGATACCTATGTCAACAACGTCTGGGTACCCTCTATCCGGGCGGAGATCGAAGTCAGCCGGGGCGATCCGGCAAAGGCCATCGAACTCCTCAAAGCCACGTCTCTGTACGAATTTGGCTGGAAAGCGCATGGGTGGCCGAGCTACGTTCGCGGGCGTGCCTACCTCCGAGCCCAAAAGGGAAAGGAAGCGGCCGCCGAGTTTCAGAAGATTCTGGATCATCGCGGGGTGTGTCTGGCCGACTCGTTGGCCCCGGTATTCTACGCACTGTCGCATCTGCAGTTGGCTCGAGGGCGCGCCATGTCCGGCGATGCCGCCGGCGCGCGCAGTGCCTATCAGGACTTTTTCAACCTATGGAAAGATGCCGACTCCGACATCCCGATCCTGAAGCAAGCTAAGGCAGAGTACGCGAAGCTGCCATAGCTGCCCATTTCCAATTCTGGCGTATGGGGCGAAAACGCCGTCGACCAACCAGTCCGCAGGGGATAGTTGGGAAGCTCATGCAGTACTATTTTGCCGCAACTGCTTTCACCTTCTCAGTTCGCCCCGGGCTCTCAGGCCCCCGTATCCTCCGAAATCCTTTACCCTAGCGGCTTTTCGGCGATGGGCATCGACTTGCAGCAGATTTGCCGGACCGGTGCCCCTTGCAGAGCTATCCCCCCGAAAATGCGGTTCAAAATCAGCTGCTAGGCCATTTTGGATTGCGGGAAAACCCCTTTGGAGTTACTCCCGACCCCCGGTTCCTCTTCCACAGTGAAACTCACCGGGAAGCGCTCGCTTCACTGATCAATGGGATCGATTGTGGATTCGGCTTCCAGGTGCTGGTCGCGCAGCCTGGGATGGGCAAGACCACGCTGCTTTTTAATTTCCTGGAAAGATTTCGTGCCACCGCCTCTACCGCATTCCTGTTTCAACCACAGCTCGAACCGCACGAACTGCTACAGTCGGTGCTGTTCGAACTGGGAGCAGGCTCTGAGGATAAGTCGGTACGCAAATTGTCCGAGCAGATCAACCAACTACTGGGTCGTGCGGCGGCAGAGGGCAAACGCGTAATCGTGGTAGTGGACGAAGCCCAGAACCTCGACTTTGCAATGCTGGAAACCTTGCGCCAGCTCTCGAATTTCGAAACCACTCAGGTCAAGCTCATGCAGATTGTTCTCGCTGGGCAACCGCAGTTGGTGGAGATACTCGCGGCATCGAAACAGGAACAATTGCGCCAGCGGATTTCCAGCATCGGCCGCCTGAGCCCGCTGAGGTTCAACGAAACTCAGGACTATATCAATCACCGCCTCAGAACCGCAGGATACATGCGACCTGAGCTCTTCACCATGGGAGCCGTGCGGAATATCTGGGAAAATGCCAAAGGCGTCCCCCGCAATATCAACACGCTGTGCTTTAATGCCATGCTGCTGGGGTTTGCCGGACGCAAGAGATCGATTGACGGGACCATCCTTGCAGAAGTCGTTCGAGACCGGGATATGGCCAGCGTGCTGGCTGACATGTATCGCATGGAGCCGTCGCTAGTGGTTTCGCAACCCAATAGCAAGGTTCAGCAGATCAAGGGAACAAAATCTTCAGAGACAGAGATTGCGGTACCGGTGAACCGGGCCGCAGTGCAGGACAGCTTCTCGCCGAAAACGAAAATCGAAGCTGCAGCTACCCCCGCCGGTGATGGGAACATTATTGGCCGAAGCGAAAATATTCCGTTGGTGCTGGTTGAAGCCATCATGCGGATCAGCCAGACCCTTGAGGAACAGAAAGTCCTCTTGGCGGCGAAATCAATCCCCTCGGCGGCATCGCCTCCGGCGCCTGTACCCGCCCCGGCAGCGACCTTCCTGGCAGCGTGTGCGCCGTTGGGCAAACTCGAGCAAGGCCCGAACGAAAACCCTAAAAGCTCAGGCCAGACGTCCCAACCCATGCCCTCCGCACCGGGCTCAAAAGCAGGGACGCCAATTCGCAGTGACAGTCTAGTCGGCATGAAGAAGGGATCGCCTTCCAAGCCAAAGACAGCCATCGCCTCCGGACAAGAAATGGCCACAAGCAGGGCTTCGCGGACTGAAGAAATCACTGTGGAGAAAAGCGTTCTCCCGGAAGGTTCGATCGTGCGCAGCGATTATTCCGGGGTGCAGAAGCCCCCTGAAAGGGTGGGTTCGTGGATTAAAGCCATGGCTCTGGCCGCGGTTACCTGCATTCTGACCATCGCGGTCGTCGAAAAATCGCCGCGGCAGAATCCGGCGCAGGCCAATGCCGGGGAACCTATTCGGTCCACCTTGGAGCACAGCGATTCTGCTTCAGGGGATTCAGTGGTCCACGGATCGTCCACCTCGCCCATGGGCGCGCCGATACGACGATTTCAAGGCACCGCCATCGCCTCGCACGATACACGAGAGGTGGGTTCCGATGAGGGCAGCGACGTGACCGTCCGGAAGTTTCTCGAGGAGCCGGTTGTCAAGCTCGGAACTACGACCGACGTGCAAGACTCAAGCAACATTTTCTTCGACCAGGACAGCGCCGTAATTACCGAACAGTACCGTCTTGCTCTGCAGCAGATTGCCGACGTGCTTGCAAGAGATCCCGAGGCCAGCGCAATTCTTGAGGGCCACACTGACGATTCCGGCCCCGAAGCCTACAACCTGGACCTTTCCAGCCGCCGCGCCATCGCGGTGCGGGAGGCGCTGATCAATGACTTTAATGTTCCCGGCACGCAGCTCACCACGATTGGCTCGGGATCGGCGACTCCGATTCAGCCGAACTCCAGCGCCGAGGGGCGCGCACATAACCGTCGCGTAGCAGTCCGCTTCGTGCGGTTGCGCGAATAATCAGGCCTTGTTTTGGGTTTCATGTTTCAGCAAAGCCCCACCGAGCCCTCCTAGATCGACGGCAACCCGGTTGGAGAGCCGAATTTCGCCCCCCTGTGCGGAGTCAAGACCTGCCGAGGCACAGCGTGTCTGTCGCCGGCAAATGGCCAATGGAAGATGCCGTATGCACGGCAGTGGCAATTGGGCCGACCTGTCCGAGCGTGACTGAACGAAAACAGATGGGATGAGTTCTACATGGCGCTCAGCGCCACAACGATTAATGAAAACGGGAAGCATTGGCAGTATGCTGTGCCGAGGCGTGTGGTCCAGAGGTCTTCGACCTTACTGGTGCTTGAGAGCCCGAGGATGAGTTTGACCCGGGACGCGCTTTGGCACAACGGACTGTAGCCTCTTCGTGAGAGGAGAGCACGCGAGGGAGATTCACCCTATCGGCGCGTCCTGGATCACACGTCAATGGAGGTGTAGTCATGGACGTGCTGCATCCGAGATGTTGCGGTTTGGATGTACATAAGAGCTCGATTTCTGCTTGCATTTTGCTGCGTGAAGCGGGACGCGTGCAGAAACACCAGCGTCGCTTTGGCGCGATGACCCAAGAACTGCAGGAGCTTGCCGAATGGCTACGGCAGTTCGGTGTGACTCAGGTAGCGATGGAATCCAGCGGCGTTTACTGGAAACCAGTTTGGAACATTCTGGAGGGACAGTTCACGGTAGTTTTGGCAAATGCGCAGCACATCAAGAATGTGCCGGGGCGCAAGACCGACCAGAAGGATGCGGAATGGATTGCGCAGTTGCTGCAGTATGGTCTTCTGCGGGCCAGCTATATACCCTGCGAAATCATTCGCGATCTACGCGACCTGAGCAGAATGCGGGCCAGTCTGTCCCAGGAAGCTTCGCGCATTAGTAGTCGAATTCAGAAGGTGCTGGAAGACGCAAACGTAAAACTAGCGAGCGTGGCGACCAACGTTCTCGGCAAGAGTGGACGGGCAATGCTGGAGGACATCATCACCGGTGAAGATAATCCCGAGCACCTCGCCTCCCTCGCCCTGGGTCATCTGCGCGTGAAGATTCCGCAATTACGACTTGCTCTAGAAGGAAAGATCCGTTCCCATCATCGCTTTTTGCTTCGGCGTTTACTGGATCAAATACAGTTTGTGGAACACGAAATTGCATTGCTCGACGAACGCCTGGAGGACATCGGCCGACAAAGACCGGACCTGGCGCAAGCGGTTGCTCGCTGGGACACGATACCGGGGATCGATCGAGTGGCAGCATGGGCTCTTCTAGCCGAAATAGGTGACAACATGGCGCAGTTTCCAACCGCTGAGCATCTGGCCAGTTGGGCCGCGCTATGCCCCGGCAATCACGAGAGCGCCGGCAAGCGTTTGCGCGGTACAACTCGTCAAGGGAGCCCATGGTTGTGCCGCATGGCTTGTCAGTGCGCCTGGGCTGCCGCGCGAACCAAGAACACTTACTTGTCCTCGCAGTTCAGACGCTTAGCGGCAAGACGCGGCAAGAAAAGAGCCATCATCGCGGTGGCGCATACCCTCATCGTCATTGGCTATCACTTGCAGAAGAACCAGAGCAACTACGAGGATCTTGGCGGAAACTACTTCGATCGCATCCACTCCGACGGTCTCAAGCGGTATTTGGTGAAGCGGCTCCAACAACTCGGGCACAAGGTAACTCTAGAGCCGATGGAAGCTGCTTAACCCACCGCTTCCCGCAGTTGTTTTCGAGGGAGAAGGCCGGTCTCCGGACGGGATGCTGTACGCTCCCAAGTTATCGACGTGCTCGAAGCACAAGAGATAAAGGAGACCGGCAATGAAAGGTTACCACCACTGCCATCCGTAGAACCGGAAAAAGTGAAGTTGCGAAGCTAACCATCGGTTTCGATCCGTGCGATCGCTCGAGTCTTATCGGTTCAATCTCAGGCCGAATCTACTTCCAGGACACACCGGGATAAAGACTTGGGATTCGATACGCTCGATATGCATGTCCTTTTTGTATGTCCATCTGCCAAATTGTCTGCGGCGTGCTCGTCTGGGTAACCTCCAGTACGCGCGAACCGGTGATTGCCGGGAAAGGGGCGGACATATCGAATTCGATATTGCTGTTCGGCAACTGGTTGATACTTCCACCCCAAAAAGAAAAGGCACCTGGGGCGTCTTGCCAGACAATACCGGCTGTTCTTGTGCTTTCATCAATTTGAAAGATTGTGGCGCGACTGTAGCCGGCGGGCCCCGGAGACCCGCACTCTTTCCCGTTATTATCGAGAATACGCAAATTTCCGTTATCAAAAATTGCCATGGCTAATGGTGATCCCTCCGCGGTCAACAACGACGGGAAGTGTTGAGCATAAAACCATTGGCTCGGGTCGCCGCCGTTCAGAGTGAAGTCTCCGTCCTTGCCTAGCCGCCACAGAACATCTCCCGAGCCGACTCCGCTTCGATAGTCTATCTTCAATATCCAGCTTTGATTTCGCATGGAGATCAGCAGATTTCCATCGTCTGGTGTGTAAACGACAGCATTGCTGACAAGTTGCTCCGGTAGCGCCGCTTTGTATGTTCACCACCAAGTGCCCGTTGGGAATGAGTTTGATCGGGTTGGGCAGGTTCGCCTGATCGGAGCCCACGTCGTAGTACCGTTCTAACCGCCAGACTGTGGTGGTCGGCGCTTGGTGGTTGAACCACCGCCACGCCAGATGCATGCGTAGTTCTTCGACCAGCCTGCCCTCGTTGGTGATGCCATACAGATAACCGATCAGCAGAATGCGCAGCAGGAGTTCGGGGTTGAATCGCCGAGTTGGAAAGGATGCAGGCGCAGGAAAGGCTGTTGAAAAAGTACGCCAACAATACAGTGCAATCCAGTCCCGGCCTCAGACCACAAGATCATTCGTAGCGAAGCCCTTGAATGGGGTCGAGTTGGGATGCCTTTCTGGCGGGATAATAGCCAAAGAGAATTCCCACGCTGGCGGCAAACAGGCTGCCGATGGCAAGCACCTCTGGTGTCAGCTTGGTGGGAAATTCGAACAGGTGCTCGACGACAGCGGAAGCAAGGATACCTGCCAGCAATCCCAACACACCTCCCAGCATGCTAAGGGCAACTGCTTCGCTGAGAAATTGCAACTGGACGTCCCATTCGGTTGCTCCCACGGCCAGGCGGACTCCAATCTCGCGCGTCCGATGGGTAACGGATACCAACATGATATTCATGATTCCGATCCCGCCTACCAGCAAAGAGAGCGAAGCAATGCTACCCAGCAGAATCGTCATGATTCGGCTCGTGGCGAGTTGTGCTTGGATCAGGTCCTCCGGCCTGCGGACGTTGAAATCGTCGTCCTCACCAGGATTCATGTGGTGGCGCTCGCGAAGCAGGCCGGTGATCTGCACCGTCGCTTCGGGCATCGCGTCGCGAGAGACGGCAGAGCAGAAGATGTCATCAAGCCAGAAAGTGCCAGCGATCCTTTTCTGCACCGTGGTGAAGGGCATGACCACCACATCGTCCTGGTCCTGACCTGTGGCAGAAAATCCTTTTGCACTGAGGACGCCTATCACCTTGCACGGCAGATTCTGAACCCGGATTGTCGTTCCGATAGGCTCATCAGTTCCGAACAGGTTCTCAACCACCGTTTGCCCCAGCACACAGACCGGAACGGCTGCCTCGACGTCGGCCGCGGTAAAGAATGTGCCGAGGCGCATTCCCCATCTGCGAATCTGGACGAATTCCGGCGCAACCCCTCGGTATTGGGTAGCCCAATTCTCTCCGCCGTAAACGACTTGAATGCGGCCATCTACGTTGGGCGACATGCTCTTGATCAACGGCACTTGCTCGCTTATGGCCTGGGCGTCACTGAGCACCAGAGACCGGGTGCCGCGCGCCCCCGCCCGCATGCCATTCCTGGCACGACTGCCCGCCTCGATCCAGACAAAGTTATTCCCCAGGCTTTGCAGTTGGTCTTCTATCTTGCTGCTGCCGGCATTGCCGATGGCAACCACACAGATAAACGCGCCGACGCCAACTGAGATGCCGAGAATGGTAAGGACGCTGCGGAGCCAATTGCGTGTCAGGGTTACGAATGCTTCGCGAAACAGAGCCTTGGAGTTCATGTGGAACAAGCTGAGGATGATTCTAACGCTGACCCCTTGGGCGAGCAAAGCTTCCTTCTCGAATGAAGGGCAGCGGATTATTGACGTGAAAATCGTCATTTCACTCGACCCGCAAGCTTCAAGATCTCCCCAAGCCGTCGCGTTGATCGAGCGTCGGACAACCGACCGCCAACCTTTTTCTTGGCTCGACGCCTCCTTCCAGAGCCACAATGACTCAACGTCTTGAATCGTAAGGATAAATTAAGTCCTGATGACAATACTTCTTGTCGAAGACAGCAGATTCCTCCGGATTACTGGTGAAAGAGCTCTTGCCAGGTTGGGACATCGGGTGATTAGCGTGGGGGACGGGAACGAGGCCCTGCGAGTTGCTCGCGAAGATCTTCCGGACCTGATCTTGTTGGACATAATGCTCCCTAAAATGACTGGACCTGAAGTGCTTGAAGTCTTAAAAAAAGAATCGACTACCCTCCACATCCCGGTAATTGTTTTGAGCGGGCTTTCTCAAAAGAACGAGGCCAGGCTTCTGCAGTCAGGCGCTGCCGCGTATTTTGAGAAATCGGAGAAGATGTGGGACCAAGGCTTGAGTGGCTTGGTCGGATTGATAGAGCAGGTAGTCGTCGCGTCGAAACTCCCCAAGGAAGCATAGAATTCACCATGTCGGTGAAACCGACGAAGATCAATTGCACCACTGATGCCGGAAATGGGATCGCCCGTCGATGCAGTGAACACTGGCGCGATGCTCCATCCTCCCAGAACCAGACGCTCCCACTTTCGTCCTGACGTCCGGAGCCAGGGACTCTCCCAGATGGCGCTGCCAACGAATCTCTGCCGGAGGTCGAATGCCGCATCGCCGCGATCCAGCGCCAGATTGAAAGGATCCAGAAAACTAAGTCGAAATGCAACTTCATTGGGGTATTCAGGAAGCGCCGTGCTTAGCGTTGTCAATGGCATGGGCCCAGGTATAGCCCTTGTCGACCAGAAAAACAGGGTCAGCACGAACTCCGCAAAACCACATCCGGAGCAAATGACGAGTGAGGCAAATGCCCAAACTGTGGGCTTATCTAGGTTTTTCAAGCTATGAGGAGGGTGGATATTGATCGGCCGGGTGTGAGCTTTGATCAACTGAATGGCACGATTTGCAGGGCATAAAATCTGAACTCCATCTCAAAAGCGTCCCCGGAGTTCGGCCTCTCAAGCACGGTCTCATTCGTACTGCAATAGGTTGCTCTTGCTGCGTAATGAAGTCAACTGGCGTAACATCGCCGTGTCATACCACATTAGAAATGTCCCCGTCTTGGCCACAATAGAAATGTCCCCTAGTTGTAGGTTCACCAAGCCGCAGAAAAGATCGGCGTTTTCATTTGCTGATATCGATTTCTTCTCCACGGATGATCAGGCGCCGGAATGCAGGATTTGGGTTTCGGGGATGGGGGCGCGGGGGAAGGGGCAACGCCCCTTCCCTCGCTCAGCGGTTTAGAAGCCGCCTTCCATTCGCGGAACACCAGACAGTGATCGCGATAGTGAATCGCCACTTCCCCGGCTCGGTTTTCCCGCACCAGCACCCGACTCTTCGCCGGTACCCTGGGTCGGCTCGGCCGTTCCAGTTGCAGCAGTCGGTTCTGGTAGCGCACCATCCAGTCCTCGCTGACCACGCGTTCTTCCTCCAGCCAGAAGACTTCGTCCAGTTGCCGCGCCGTCGGGCGTCGCCGGTGATAATCGGCTGCCGCCGCCGCGGCGTGCGCGTATCGCCGGTTGTGTTCGGCGAGGTAGTGCTGGTCCAGATAGGCATTGGCTTGGTCGTAGTTGGCGATTCCAGCCAGGCGCAGTTTCTTCACCAGCCGATCCTGATGCGTGCCGTGCGCCCGCTCCACTCGCCCTTTGGCTTGCGGCGAACTGGCGGCGATGATCTCGATGCCCAGCTTCGCGCACATGCGCCCAAACTGCGTCACTGCCGGCTCTCCGCGCATGCGCTCTTGGGCATTCGGTGGGCGCACATAGACGTTCTTCCAGTCCGTGTACAGCGCTTGTGGCACCCCGTAGCGCTCGATCCAGCGCCGCAACACTGCCACCGCCGCCCAGATCGACTCCTCCGCCGTGAACCAGCCCAGCGCTTTCGTCGTGGCATCGTCGACCATGTGCATCAGGCAGCCGCGCGGTCCGCGTTCCTCCAGCCATTGGTGAAAGCTTCCGTCCATCTGCACCAGTTCGCCAAAATGCGCCTTGGCTTCCCGCCGCTGGCGATACGGTTTCCGCCGCCGCTGCCTTTGCCACAGGCCGGCCTCTTTCAGCCAGCGCCGCAGGGTCTCAGCATGCACGGCAAGTCCGTCATCGCTGGCCAGATGCTCACAAGCCAACGTCGGGCCAAAATCCTCATACCGGGCCTGGACCTGTTTCAGTACTGCAGCTCGAAACTCCGCCGTGTAAGCCCGGTTCGATACCCGCCCACAGTTGCCATGCTGCAGCGCCTTCGCTCCGCCCACCCGGTACCGCGCCCAGATCCGCTTGCTCTGCCGATAACTCAACCCCAGCATCTCCGCCGCCTCGCACAATCGCAGACTGTGCGCCTTCACCCGCCCCATCACTTCCACTCGGCTCAACTCTTTCTTGCTCAATCCCGTTCTCCCCAATCGCGGTTCCTCCTCGTCGGAGGAACTCTAAAGGGGACACTTCTAATGTGGTCTCAAGGGGACACTTTCAATGTGGTTCAACACTGGCGTAACATCGCCGTTGCACCAATATTCCACGCCGGAACAGTGGCTGAGGCTCAGGAGAGCATAGATGAATGAAAGATTCTTCCGATGGGCTGTTGCGTTCCTACTGCTGTTCTCCGGCGCAGCATCCTACGCCCAGGACGCGTGCGAACGCCTGATTACGGCAACAATTCCTAATACCACGATTACGCTTGCGCAGACGGTTGTGGCGGGCACGTTCAACGGCCCACCAGCGCCGTTTAGCGGCACTGATCTCTCGCCTTTATATAAGAGTCTGCCGGCATTCTGCCGCGTCGTTGCCGAGGCAAGGCCGACCTCAGACTCCGACATCAAACTCGAAATCTGGCTTCCGGTCTCGAGATGGAATGGCAAGCTGCAAGGGATCGGCAATGGCGGATTCGCCGGACTGATTGACGATATGCAACTTGCAATGTCGCTGAAGGCAGGATACACCGCGACCGCGACGGACACGGGCCACACGGGATCTCCGATCGATGCGGGTTGGGCGATGGGGCATCCGGAAAAGGTCATCGATTTCGGTCATCGCGGAATTCATGAGATGACGCTCATCGCCAAGAAAATAATCGTGGCGTATTACTCCAAACCTCCGCAGCGCTCGTACTTCGCCGGATGTTCGGACGGCGGGCGTGAGGCGTTAATGGAAGCCCAACGTTATCCCGAGGATTATGACGGAATCTTAGCCGGCGCTCCGGCGAACTACTGGACTGCTCTGCTTGCCACCGCAGCTTATGACACCCAGGCCCTGACGATGGATTCGGCTAGCTTCATGCCTCCGGCAAAGATTCCCACGATTGCAGCGGCGGTGAACGCCGCGTGCGACGACTTGGACGGCGTGCACGATGGGATCCTGAACGATCCGCGGCAGTGTCACTTCGATCCCGCGACCGTCCAGTGCAAGGGAGAGGATTCCGACCAATGCCTGACGGGTGCGCAGGTCACTGCGCTGAAGAAACTCTACGCGGGAACGCCTGATTCCAAAGGGCACGTGGTATACCCCGGCTATCTGCCCGGCGCCGAAGAGGGCCAAGGCGGCTGGGGACTCTGGATCACCGGCCCCGCGCCCGCGAAGAGCCTCATGGCGTCTTTCGGCAACGGATTCTTTTCCAACTTTGTATTCGGGAAGTCCGATTGGGACTACAAAACGTTCAAGGTTGATGCGGACCTGAAAGCAGCCAATGAGACAAACGCGCAGGCGCTGAACGCCACAGATCCTTACCTCAAGCCCTTCAAGGCCCGCGGAGGGAAGTTGATTCTCTATCACGGCTGGAATGATCCAGCGATCACGGCGTTGAACACGATCGACTACTACGACAGTGTCATCAGGAAGATGGGGCAAAAAAATGTCGACTCTTTCGTCCGCCTCTACATGGCGCCGGGCGTGCAACACTGCGCCGGAGGCCCGGGGCCGGATTCGTTCGGAGCGGTCGGTGATCTGAAGTTCGACGACCCGCAGCACAGCGTGGACGCGGCGTTGGAGCAGTGGGTGGAAAAGGGTACGGCGCCGTCAACAATTATTGCGTCGAAGTTCGAAGGCCAGGACCGAGCGCACGTGAAGATGACACGGCCTCTGTGCCCCTATCCGCAGGCAGCGAAGTACAAAGGCAGCGGTGATCCGAATGACGCCGCGAACTTTGAGTGCCAGCGGTGGAAGGAATAAGCTGGATTCACGTTGTGGTGAAACATTCTGGCTGGATAGCGCCTGAGACCGTTAACACGGGTCAAGAGGATAGAGACCGTTTCTTCGAGATTCGAGGCTCTCAGCAGCGCCGGTTCTTCGATCGGCATGTCTGATTGTCGCGGGAGCGCGTTCTGAGTGTAATTGCTTGAGTACAACAGTTGCGTCGGATTTCCACGGAATTGCCAGCAAAGCCTCTCACAAACCGACTTGCCCGTTACCAATCACGCTAAGCCAGCATCAGATTTCTTCCCGTGTGGTCGTCCATCCCACTAGAAGCCGCAGCAGACGAGGCAACCTGGTTTATTCAAAATTGGATTCGCGGGCCACTCTGGCGAGCAGCCCGCGTTCTCGAAGTCGTATCACTTCATCTTCTCGACATCTGGCGGCAGCCAGGTTCCGTCGAGGATGGTCATAGCGACGGAGCTCACCGATGTGGCCACCGCCGAGCCGCGAGGGAAATGTGTTCACTTTTGAACAGTCTTTTGCCTTCATTGCCACCTAGAATTTTGGCAACCAGTTCCAGGGAAACTCATGGAAACCTACGTTGATTCGATCCAAAGACTACTTGAAGTCCAAAGTGGCGAAAGACCAAGAAGTCCAGAGCCTGTCGCGGAGGAAGAGCGGTTGATGGATGGTCTGCAAAAGAAAACTGGCGGAAAGGCCTCCACAACCCAAGAAGCCTGGTCCAGATCGTCCGAGTGACAGGTAGTCGAGCACCACCCGCATTGCCGGTCTCAACTCCAGGGAACTGACGGACAATTCCGCGCGGGAAGTTCAAAAGGCAGGCGCCAAAAATGAAAACCCATGTACCGTACGGGATGGAGCTGCTCGACAACTACACAATTTGCCGGATACGAAAGGAAGGATTCTTCCGCCAAATGACCGACGATTCTCTCATGGCTTTCGAGAAGATCAGATTTACAAGCTGGTACCCCTCGGGAGCCGTGCTCTTTGTCGAGGGACAGGTTCCGCGCGGCGCATACATGCTTTGCCAAGGGCGAGTAAAGCTGACCATGGCGGCCCCGGAGGGTAAGACGATTATTGTGCGGGTCGCGAAAGCAGGTGACCTGTTGGGTTTGCATTCCGTCGTTTCCGGCGATGCTTACGAAATCACGACGGAAACTCTCCAGCCCTGCCAGGTGGACTTCGTGCGGCGGGAGGACTTTTTAAAACTGTTGTACGAACACCGGGATATTGCGACCAGCGTGATGCAGCAATTCAATTACTATTACCGCGGCGCGTGCCAGCAGATTCGCCGTCTTGGTCTGAGCACTTCAGCCAACGAAAAGCTGGCCGGCTTTCTGCTCGAATCGGCAGAGCCGGGCCAGGAGACACAGCAGGGCCTGCGCTTAAGTTTGAACTTGACCCATGAAGAAATCGCCCAGGTCGTTGGGCTCAGTCGCGAATCAATTACGCGCGCCTTCGCCGAACTGAAACAGCAGAGCTTGATCGCTACCCAGGGTGCAACCATTCTGATACGGAACAAGCCTGCACTGGAAAAGATGATCGCCTAGATTGAGTGCGGGACGAGAATAGACTACAGACCCGGGCAGCCGGATAAATTGCGTCCCTGCCAGAATGATTGTCCTCACATCGCCATTTCACTCAGAACCCTTGTCGCCGATCAATGAATGTAGTCGTCTGTTCGCAACAAGTATCAGTACACAGTAAGTGCCTAGGATGGACTTTCAGCTACCGGCAAACTACTACAGCTTTGCGGATCTTCAGCGGAGGTTGCTCCTAGAAAAACTCGCTCATTTCGGGAGCAGTGCTGGCGGCGGCCGGGTAGGTCTGTATTCCCAAACCGTGGAGAATCAGCCGCAGAGCGCTCTGGTGCTGATATATAGCTGTGGCCTGATGACCCTGTTTTGCCTTCGGGCTGATGATGAATGCCGCAACGTGACCTCCGCCATGGGCAGAATCATTGGTCTCCGACTCATCGAAAACAATGATCAGCAGACCATCGGTCCGAAATATCGAACTGGAGATGAGTGGCGCGATGTTTTGCTGTAGCCATGCGTCTGCCATCTGGAGCGTGCCATCGTGAGCGTCGCCCAGTAGGTTCGGCACCAGATAGGAAAATGTCGGCAGCTGGTCATTGGCCAGATCCGAATTAAACTGAGACAAGGAAACTAGATTGTCCACTTGGGTACTGCTGTTTACGACGTCCGTAAAGTAAGAAAAGGGGTTATGACGCTTTGCGTATGGATACGAATCACCCCCTGTGTAGCCTGTCGAAGGGATGCTCTCGGCATATGACTTCCAGGTTTTGCCGGCCGCAATAAGATCGCGAACGATATTGTCCACACCAACCGTGCCCGTAAACCCATCGTCGTTGGTAACCAGTTGCCCAGTCGTGAGCATGAAGTAGTTTCCGATCGAGGGATGCGTATCGGCGAAATACTGGGTGGCCAAGCCGTACTGCGACGCCAAACTGTTTAGATAAGGCATGGCCGAATTTCCGATCACTTCGGAATAACTGTGGTTTTCCTCGACCACCATAACCACATGGCCAAACTGCGGAACAGAACCGGAGGAAGAGGGTGGCGGCTCTGGTGGTCTTGGGCTGCCAGCAGACGAAAGACCACACCCCGCCCCGGCCCCGATGGCAAAGATGCAGGACAGCAACAGCGATTGAATCCATGCAGCCTGCTTATAGAAGGATCGCATTTTCTTTTTTAAAGCTGGTTCCAGTTCATTAGCTTGGATGCAGTAGCGCACTCTCAGGATGTGCTGGTAGGAAGTCGTCCAAAACGAAAGTCTACAGCCTTGCACGCTGTGGGGAATCCGGATGCGAAGAGTTTTATATGGCATGTGGCTTCGAGGTGATCGGGACAACGGAAAGCCGCTTCGGGCAAGGTCTCTTAAAGCAGAAGCTTGTCTGATGGCAAATATCGGGCAATAAATCGCCATTTACACTCAGAACCCAGCATGGCCGAGCAGGGTAGAGTGTGAAGTTCGAGAGACGAGACAGCGAGCGCGCACGCGAGGTCTTGCGGTCGTTCCTTCCTTTGTGGTACTTGATTACGTCTTCCGGACATGATGCTGGAGTAAGACGCGACAGGATGGAAAGGAATCGTCATGAACGGCAACTTACTGAATTCGTCGGCAGTCATGGCTATCTTCGCAATTCCGAGCACGGTGATTTGGTCGTATCTTGCCTTTGGACTTGCTCTCGCCATCGGACTGGTCACGATCTTTCTTCGCGGTGATTGGCAAAAGGCGCGAGGATTCGACAAGTTGATTTTGTTCGGGCCGCTCTTCTACGCGGCGCCACTCGCAGCTTTCGGCACCGAACATTTCACGCTGACGAAGGCCATCGCGTCGATCGTACCGCGGTGGATTCCGTGGCATCTGTTTTGGGCGTACTTCGTAGGCGCTTGCTTTATCGCGGCCGCGCTAAGCCTGGTGACGAAGATCCAGGTGCGTCTCTCGGCGAGTTTGCTGGCCTTGACGTTTTTCCTTTTCGTAGTGCTGATGGACGCCCCCGGTTGGGCACACAATCTGCGAGATCGGTTTGGTCTGACGTTGACGCTGCGGGAGCTATCCTTCAGCGGCGGCGCTCTGGCGCTGGCAGCCAGCCTCGCCGAGCAGGGGAGCGAGCGCAGCAAGCACGTCCTTGCAACGATTGCGCGATACTTCGTTGCCATTCCCGTGCTCTTTTACAGCTTCGAGCAATTCATGCATGCCGATCATGTTCCCGGCGTTCCGCTGGAACGGCTGACTCCCCAGTGGATCTTCGGGCAGGCCATTTGGACGTACTTGGCGGCGGTGGTTTACGCAGTCGCGGGTATCCTGTTGCTTGTCGGCAAGAAAGCTCGGGCAGCCGCCACCTGGGTCGGCCTGACCGTGCTCTTCGTTGAGTTAGTCGTCTACGTGCCGATCGCAGTCGTGGAACGCGCCAGTCTGGACGGCCTCAATTACATGGCGGATACACTGATGTATTGCGGCGCCATTCTTCTGCTCGCGGGCGCCATGCCACGCGAAGCGGAAATCATCGGTCGATCCCCCGTCCCTTGAAACCCGCGCCTGCCAGACTGTCGGTCCATTTTGACTGCGACGATGGTTCGTCAATTGGAGGCTGCATTTTTGGGGTTGACGCGAGGGGCCTCCCGGGAGCACAATTGCGCCCGTTCTTTTCATTCCGCAGTCGATTTTCAGCGACTTCCTCCCAGCAGTCTCGGGCCTTTTAATTCGTCGGGCCGAACGAACCTAGCACTGGCTGTAGTCGTATCCAGGGCATCGCCCTGGAACCCTTGATTGCTCGGTGGGATTGCGAGCCGTGAGAGGAGCCCCGGCTATGCGCGGAATGGGTCAATATTCGCCGGTCGCTTTGCTGGTCTTCATTACCCTTGGCCTTCCATACAATAGTCGCGCCGTTGACTTCGCGCCGGGATCGTCCTACCCGGTTGGCACTGCGCCTTCAGCAATCGTCATAGGCGATTTCAACGGTGACGGCAAGCCTGACCTCGCCGTCGCCAATTTTGGGAGCAGTAACGTCAGTGTTCTGATCAACAAGGGTGACGGGACGTTCCTCACCGCCGTGACCTCCTCGGCTGGCACAGCGCCGCAAGCGATAGCGCCTGGCGACTTTAACGGGGACAGCAAGCTCGACCTCGTACTAGTCAATCAAGGTAACCCGCCGAGCGGCGCGGGAGGAGCGGTCTTTTTTTTGCCAGGCAACAACGACGGCACGTTCCAGGCGCCCGTACAGATTGAGGCCAATCAATTTCCAGGGAGCGTTGCCGTCGCCGATCTGAACGCTGACGGTAAACCCGACCTGATCCTTGGAGATGCGGCCCGTGGCACCCTGACCATTCTCCTGGGGAAGGGTGACGGCACTTTCCAGAAGCCTGCAACGATAACGCTGGCAAGCAGCGGGTCGGTAGCGGCGTTGACAGTGAATGACTTCAACACAGACAAGAACCTAGACATCGTCGCCGCCATTTCATCTGGGCCCATTTTCATCCTCTTAGGTAACGGAGACGGAAGTTTTCATGCCCCGGCACAGATCGCTACGGGCACGACCTCTCCCCATCTGCTCGGGGGTGATTTCAATGGAGACGGCAAGCTCGATCTGGTGCTCCGAGAGGAAACGCCACGGCCTCCCAACTGCAGAAGAGCGCCTTGTTTCGCCTTAGACCGAATATTCATCTTCAACGGTAACAGCGACGGAACATTCAATGCCGGAGCATTGGCGCTATTTCAGATCAATACCAGTACCGGCAATCTCGCCACCGGCGATTTCAATGCGGACGGCAAACCGGACCTGATCGAGCCACGTTTCGGATCGGGTCTCTTGTTTCTTGGGCGCAATAATGACACATTTCTCCCGGTGCCGCCCGTCTGGACAGGCCTGGGTGCTTTCGTGAGTGCCGCAGACTTGAACGGCGACAATTTATCCGACCTGGCCGTTACCGATACCACCAACAACAATGTTGTTGTCTTTCTGAACGCCAGTTCAACCTCCGGGGCTGACCTGTCCGTGACTGAGCCCGCGACACAGAATGTGGTCGTTGGCGGCGACGACCTGGTGTATCGGGCAACCGTGTTGAACACGGGCCCTCAAGATGCCACCGGAGTTACTCTGAAGGAAACGCTGCCCGCCAGCTTCACCTTGGTCTCCACACAGCCAAGCCAGGGAGCATGTTCAGGCACGACCACGATTACCTGCGATCTGGGCGCCATGGCGGATGCATCCTCAGCCACGGTGGATTTCACAGTTA
Source organism: Terriglobia bacterium (assembly GCA_963758435.1). GTDB lineage: Bacteria > Acidobacteriota > Terriglobia > Terriglobales > Acidobacteriaceae > JAIQFF01. The sequence continues at coordinate 23,724 of CAVWVN010000013.1, forward strand.
CGCCGACCGCAGCGGGAATCTTCACTGACGGCCTTCACATCACGGCCACCGAGCCCGACCTGAACTCGAAGAACAATTCCGCTTCGATGACGATCACGGCTGTTTTGCCGGCGGACCTTGCGGTTTCCGGCACTGCGTCCGAGATTACCGCGAAGATCGGCGATCAAGTCACATTCAACATTACCGTCACCAACCATGGCCCGGCCACGGCGACTAATGTCGTCTTGACCGATTCCCTCAGCGATCCACTTCCCGTGACTTCGCTCACGATCAGCAAGGGAAGCTGTTCTTCGCCGATTACCTGTTCTATCGCCACCCTCGCGCCCGGAGCCAGCGCCACCCTGAGCTTCGCGGTCACGATGGCTACCGCCGAATTTTTTGCCAACAATTTGAGCGTAGGATCGGACCAGCCCGACCTGCTTGGAGACAACAACAACACAGTCTTGACAGTCGTGGTCAACCCGGCGGACCTGGCAGTCACGCAGACGGCTTCCGCGGTGAGTGTAGTAACGGGAGCTCAAGTGACCATCACTCTCAACCTGGTCAATAATGGATCCGCGACCGCAGACAACGTGTCCGTCACGGATTTTCAACCAGTGGGCGGGACACTGGGTTCGGTGACTGCTAGTCAGGGGTCATGCAGCTCGCCCTCAGGTGGTCAGGTCACCTGCGGTCTAGGAACGCTGGCCCCATCCGCAACCGCAACGGTGACAATTTCCGTTACCTTTACCGACGTCGGGCAATGGACGAATAGCGCAAGCCTGTCCGCCACCGAGCCTGACCCGGACAGCACCAACAACCAGACCAGCCTGAATATTGACGTCGCCCAAGCCCCTGATTTCGTCGTGACTCCCGCGAGCCCGAGTCTGAAAGTGCAGCGGGGAGCATCGGGAATGGACGTGCTCACCTTTACTTCTCTGGGAGGGTTCGCCGGCACAGTATCGCTGGCGTGCTCGGTAACTGGTCCCGCTCCGGCACCATCTTGCTCAGTGTCGCCTTCATCGGTGACACCCGGCCCCAACCCCGTTACCGCAACGCTCATGCTCACAGCCCTCAGGGCTGGATTAGAGCCCTCACAGCGCCCCGGACTCAAAGGATTTTTCTATGCCGCATTGCTGCCACTCCCGGGCATCGCATTCATTGGCATTGGCCTTACCTTCGGCAAATCCAGAAAGCGAAAAATTCTGGCCTGGCTGTTGTGGGGTCTGGCGCTTGCCGTCATAGCACTGCAAACTGCTTGTGGAGGAGGCAGCAACGTTCCTCCGCCCCAGCCAAAAATCTATACCGTCACAGTTACAGCGAGTTCGGGCTCAATCTCAAAATCCACTCAGATCCAGCTCACGGTGCAATGACGCTGCTGGAATGAAAAAGGCAGGAGATAAGAGCGACGTGACGCAACGCGAATGGTGGTGACCCCCAGCCTCGAGGCTGGAAGTTATGGATCAACCTGCCGATTGCGCTTCCCCATTCGATGAGCCGCAGCAGGTGGGTCTCAGGAATGGAATGGCCACCCGGATCTGTCGCAGCAAGGCGCTTACTTCGGTCGCCTTGGCCGTGCTCACTTCGAGGCACAGCGCCCGTACACGATCTCGGAGACTGAAACCAGTCACGAATCGTAATAGTGGGTGCCCATGCCCAGGGGCGTAGTTGGCCTGTCAGGTTCAAGCGTTGGAAGAGCCGCCGAATCCTGGCTTTGGTACCCGGCGGCCGACACGTGCACTCGGTGATGTCCGGTTTTGAACCGGGCGATCTAGGCTGCTATGAAGGCGGCAGCTTTGAAGCCAAGCGATTTCAATACATCATTAGCGATCTCGATTGTGGGCAGCCTTACCAACTCACTCGGACGCGTCTTCGAGAGGATCTTCAACTGGTGGTCAACCATCGCGGCATCAATAGAGAACGCCAATAGTACTTCTCGCGCTTTGTCCCTTGTGTCGTATTTGCGTGCCGCGCCAGAGCTGAGACCGTGTTTGACCACGGAAATGTCTACGCTCCCGCTTTCGCTTCGACTGATGAACACGTCCGCTTTCATGAAAGGTGGTCCTTTGTTATGGAGGTCCTTTATTACGATCTCCCAGAGGTGGCGGGTTGAAAATACACTGAATACTGTAAGCCGAAGGGTCGCAAGACCTGATTGAGGAGGTAGGCAACCCGGTTCATTGCCCCATTCCCAAAAGAACTTTCGACGAAATCGAATCGAACACAGTGTTTTGGTAGGCTGAACGCGCAGATAGAAATTCTTCAGACCGGAGCTGATGGGATGCGCAACAATAATAATGAAAACGCAGCAGTTTATCTCCGGCTGCGACGAAACGTCGCCTGCCTCAGGCCTTATCCCCATAGTTCTTCTTTGCGATCGCCCCTAAGATGAGCCCCAGTGCCAGCAGGCGAACCAGATAGATCCACGGGCTGCCTTCATTCGGTCGGGCTGCCAGAAGCAGGGCTACGCGATTTATTGATTCGGTCAGAAAAAAGGCAGCAAAGGCCAGAAACAGGAAATCGTGAGTTCCGGTCCAGAACTTGAGAAAGAACACTCCCGCTGTAGCCGAGGCGGTAGCGATTGCGCCTAGCAAGAATGCCTCAATCATTGGTCAGTTACTCTCCCAAATTAAACCGTACAGCAACAGCGCCAACGCCACTCCCGTGGTCGCAAGCCGCCATATATAAAGATCTCGGGCAGGCAAGATGATGAGGTCGACGAAAATGAGGAGATTCGACACGGCGAAACCGGCGAAGCACAGCCCGCTCCACAGCAATAGCCTCCTCTTCCCCCGCCCGTAGCCCCTGAAAAGCAGGACCGCGCAGGTCAGACTGGTCAGGGCGCCGAGAATGTAAACGACCGCGGCCATTTCACTTTCACTCCTTAGTGAAGCGGAAAGCCCGAGCAAAATCCCGCACCGGCGAGGATGGCTTCGAGTGGATCAGGGTAGATATCCCAACGATCTCCCGACGATACGTTTCGTCCACCATTCTGATCAATCGGCTCCTGTCCGCCGGGTCATCCCGATAGCCGTAACGTTCGGGAGAACCGGCATCGGAGTCTATCAGTTGCTGTCGCGCCAGATCCTGTAGCAGCCTGAGTGCAACCTCGCGGCCTACATACAGGCGCTTGGCCAACTCGTCGGCCTCCCACAGCTTAGGCCGGCTATTCCACAGCAGGAGCAAGGCCTCGAGGTGGGGCACACTGTCGATCTGGTCCAATAGAAACTGACGGACCTCCGCATCGTTTTGGCTATTCTCGGTCACCGCTTATCTAGTTCCCGGCGAGCAGAGCTGCGGACCCCGGGTTCGTGTCACATGTTTTGCACCCGCTGCTCCGGCCGGACGGAACTAATAAAAGTGAACTAGCTCAACGCTGGTATCGGGTTGAAGTCTCATTCAAGGCAGGAACCCCCCTCATCCCAAGGACCGACACTGTTTCTGCCTCCAAGCGCGGACCGTCGGTCGGCTTAGAAATCGAACGGGGAATAATGACCTCGACGATCGTACCGGGATGGGCATTGGTCACTTTCAGTCGTCCACCGAATTCTCTCGCCCGCTCGCTCATTCCTCCGATACCCACGCCGGTGCTGCCGGGCCTCATCTCCACAATTCCTTCGGTCACACCTTTCCCGTCATCCTGCACCTTGACTACGACCTCGTTCTCTCGCTGCATCAGGGTGACGCCGACTTTCCGCGCTCCAGAATGGCGAAAGACATTGGTCAGCGCCTCCTGAATGATGCGAAACATCGCCGTCTCCAGGTCGAGCGCGAGCCGGGGGAAGTTGTGGGGATGCATTTCGAGCGCGGTCTCCAAACCGCTGCGCTCCGTCAGTCCGCCCAGATACCACTGCAGGGCGGAGACCAATCCCACTTCATCGAGTAAGGGCGGATGCAAGAGATGAGACAGGCTGCGGATCTGTTGCATGGCGTGATCAAGCAGACCGTTGGCTTCGCGAATCTTGCTCTCCAGCGGGGCGGGATCTTGCCGCGAGATTCCACTCAGCATCATTTTGAGGGCCACCATTTCCTGGCCCAGCCCGTCATGCAATTCTCGCGCCAGCCGGCGTCGTTCGTTATCCTGCATGGTAATCAGGCGGACGGAAAGGCAGCGCAGCGCGGCTGTCCTTTCACCCACGATTCTCTCCAGCTCGGCTGCGCTCTGGCGCATCGATTGCTCCAACAGTTTGCTGTCATGAATGTCAGCGCAGGTCCCATACCATCGTATGACCTGGCCGGTTCGAGCTCGAATCGGCACCGCCCGCGCGCGAAACCAGCGATACTGCCCGTCCCGCCCGCGCAGACGATATTCGGATTCGTAATTCTCGCCCGACTCGACGCAACCCATCCACTGTGACCGGCTGCGCTCCAGGTCGTCGGGATGGACATAGTCCAGCCAACCGAAACCATTTGCGGATTCGGGGATTGCACCCGTGTATTCATGAAATCGGGCGCTGATGTAATCGCGGGACCCGTCGGCCTGCCGACTGAAGATAATGTCAGGAGCCGTCTTCACAATGGCATCGAGTTCCTGATTCTTGTGCGCCAGTTCGCCATTCAACAACTCGAGGGCTCCCGCCCTCTGTTCCAATTCCTCAGTCCGCTCGGCCACTCGTTGTTCAAGTTCGCGATTCAGGGTTTCCAGTTGATGCGTCTTCCGATGCAGCTCCGCGAACACCCTGACCTTGGCGCGCAGGAGTTCCGGAATGACCGGCACGGAAATGTAATCCACCGCACCGTGCTGGTATCCCTTGAGTTGATCGAGCGAGGTCAGATGCACGGCAGAGATAAAAATGATCGCGGTCTTCTGACAGCGCGGATGCTGGTGAATCATCTCCGCCAGCTCAAAACCATTGAGCTCGGGCATGCTCACATCCATCAGCACGATGGCGATGTCTTCCTTGAGCAGATGTTCCAGTGCATCCCGGCCGGAAGTGGCCTTGATCAGGTTCTCGCCGAGCTCCATGAGTATGACCTCATAGCTGAGGAGCTTCGCCGGCTGATCGTCCACCATTAGGATGTTGACTTTATTCTTCGCGTTCATTGCGCTCCCTTCGCCGCGTAGGTCCGTGGTGTGCCGCCCAACTTAAGCAAGTTACCGGTGAAGCCATACCCGCAGTGCCGAAAGCAGCTGCTCGGTGTTGACCGGTTTGGCCAGATACTCGGAAGCTCCCGCTTCGAGGCACTTCTCGCGATCGCCCTTCATCGCTTTAGCAGTCAAGGCAATGATCGGCAGCCGCCGGAACAAGACGTTCTGCCTGATCACCTGCATGGTTTCGTAGCCATCCATTTCCGGCATCATGACGTCCATGAGTACGATGGCCATGTCCGCAGTGGACTCGAGCGTCGCAATCGCTTCCCGTCCTGTCCCGGCCGTAAGTACGGTCATCCCCCGCCGTTCGAGCACGCTGCTGAGCGCGAAGATATTGCGCACGTCGTCATCCACCACCAGAACCTTCTTGCCCACCAGGGCGTCATCTGAGCGATGCAGCCGGTCGAGCATTCTTTGTTTTTCCGCCGGAAGGTCGGCGACCACTCGATGCAGAAACAGAGCGGTTTCGTCCAGCAGCCGCTCTGGCGACTCCACCCCCTTTACCACCACGCTGCGCGCCAGAGTGTGGAGGCGGGCGTCTTCCTCGGGCGAGAGTTCTTTCCCAGTGAATACCACCACCGGCAAGTCGTTCAGGGCCGGAGTGTCGCTCAGACGATCCAGGACGTCGAAGCCACTCATGTCGGGCAGGTGCAGGTCCAACACGACACAGTCGAACGGTTGTTCTGTGACCGCAGAGAGGGCTTCAGCGCCGCTGGCCGCGATCATAACTTCTATATCGTCATGACTGAGGAGCTCCCGAATGCTGAGCTGCTCCGCCGGGTTGTCTTCGACCACCAGCAGGCGTTTGCGGCGCGGCGCGGTGTATTGCTTGATGCGGGCCAGCGCAGAATCCAGTCCCTCCGGTGTTGTGGGTTTGGTCACAAAAGCAAATGCGCCCCGGCTTAGTCCGTGATGACGGTCTTCATCCAGGGTCAGCATCTGCACCGGAATGTGCCGGGTGGCCGGGTCCTGTTTCAGGTGGTTGAGCACCGTCCACCCCAGCATGTCCGGCAGGAATACGTCCAGAGACACGGCTGTGGGATGGAACTCACGCGCCAGAGTGAGGGCCTCCGCGCCACTCATCGCCACCAATACCTTAAATCCCTTGTCATGGGACAAATCGACCAGCACACGTGCATAGTGCGGATCATCTTCGACGATCAGCAGCACCGCCTCGCCGGGCTGGAGGCTGGCACGGTCATCCGCGAAGTGTTCAATCGCCATCTCCATGGAGACCTGGGATTGCTGGCGCGGCAGGAACGCGGCTTTGCGCTCCGCAACGGCAACCGCGCCCGCGGACGGACCCACGTAGGTTTGCGGCAGATAGAGAGTGAACGTGCTGCCGCGGCCGGGAGTGCTGCGCAGCTGGATCTCCCCTCCCAGCAGGCTGGCCAACTCGCGACTGATGGCCAATCCCAGGCCGGTGCCGCCATACTTGCGGCTGGTGCCGGCGTCAGCCTGCTGGAACGCCTCGAAGATGATTCGCTGTTTCTCGGAAGGAATACCGATGCCGGTGTCGGAAACCTCGAAAGCGATGACTGACGCCGCCGTTCCCAGGATCGGGTGGTCATCGCTCCATCCGCCGGCGGCGACCGACACTGAAAGATTCACGCCCCCGTGTTCGGTGAACTTGAAGGCATTCGACAAAAGGTTTTTGAGCACCTGCTGCAGGCGTTTCGAATCGGTTACCAAGCTGCGGTTCAAGTGGGGGTCGCTGTGCACCTCAAAGCTCAAGCGCCGGCTCTCGGCCTCGTGGCGGAAGGGGCGAGCCACCATTTCGAGCAGGCTGGCGAAGAACAATTCCTGGGCGTCAACCGAAACCGTACCCGACTCGATCTTCGACAGATCGAGAATATCGCTGATCAGGTTCAGCAGATCGGTCCCCGCCCCGTGAATGGTCCGCGCGAACTCAACCTGCCGGGGGGTCAAATTGCCATCCGGGTTATCCGTGAGCTGTTGGCCCAGCACCAGGATGCTGTTCAATGGAGTGCGTAATTCATGAGACATGTTGGCCAGGAACTCTGACTTGTATTTCGATGTCAGCGCCAATTCCTTCGCCTTGCCTTCCAAAGCGCGTCGTGCCTGCTCGATTTCCTGGTTCTTGCGTTCCACCTCCACGTTCTGTTCGGCCAATTGCTGAGCCTTTTGCGCCAACTGCTCGTTGGTTTGCTGCAGCTCCTTCTGCTGGGTTTGCAGTTCGGTGGCCAGTTGCTGGGATTGCTTCAGCAGACCTTCCGTTTGCATGGTTGCTTCAATGCTGTTGAGCACGATGCCAATGCTGGCGGTCAGCTGTTCCAGAAACGCCAGGTGCGAGGCGGTGAATGTGCTCAGGGACGCCAGCTCAATGACCGCTTTAACGCGGTCCTCAAAAAGTATCGGCAACACGATCACGTTGCGAGGCACAGCCTCAAACAGGCCGGAGCGAATGGGGATCGTATTTTCCGGCAAGTTGGCAATCAACATGCGCCGCTTCTCGGCCGCGCATTGTCCCACCAGACCCTCGCCGATTTTCAGGCGCCGGAGTCGGCCGTTTGGTCCATCGGCAGCAAATGCCGAAAGCAAAACCATGCTCGCGGAATCCTCCGATTCCATCTGGTAGATGACGCCCTGCTGAGCATCGACCAGCGGCGCCAGTTCTGACAGCAGCATGCGGCCCACGCTGCTCAGATCGCGCTGTCCCTGCAACATGCTGGTAAAGCGCGCCAGGTTCGTCTTCAACCAGTCCTGTTCGGTGTTGCGATCGGTAGTCAGGCGCAGGTTGTCAATCATGGTGTTGATATTGTCTTTCAGGTCGGCGACCTCGCCACTGGCTTCCACCTGGATCGAGCGGGTCAAGTCGCCCTTGGTGACGGCTGTGGCGACTTCGGCAATGGCCCGCACCTGGTTGGTCAGGTTGTCCGCCAGCAGATTCACATTGCCGGTCAGATCCTTCCATGTTCCTGCGGCTCCGGGCACGCTGGCCTGGCCACCCAACCGGCCTTCCACGCCCACTTCACGCGCCACAGTGGTCACCTGATCAGCGAAGGTGGCTAACGTGTCCGTCATGTTGTTGATGGTCTCAGCCAGGGCCGCAACTTCGCCTTTTGCGTTGACCGTCAGCTTCTGCGTGAGCTCTCCGTTCGCTACTGCGGTCACCACTTTCACGATTCCGCGCACCTGCTCAGTCAGGTTGACCGCCATGACGTTGACGTTGTCGGTCAAGTCCTTCCACGTTCCCGCCACGCCCGGCACCTTGGCTTGACCTCCCAGCTTGCCGTCCGTACCGACTTCACGGGCCACGCGGGTGACTTCGGCAGCGAAGGCGTTGAGTTGGTCCACCATGGTGTTGATTGTGTTCTTCAGCTCGAGAATTTCGCCTTTGACGTCCACCGTGATCTTGCGTGACAAGTCGCCGCGCGCCACTGCGGTGGTCACCTCCGCTATGTTGCGTACCTGCGCCGTCAGGTTTCCCGCCATGGCGTTCACTGAATCCGTGAGGTCCTTCCAGGTGCCTGCCACTCCTGGCACATTGGCCTGTCCGCCCAATCGGCCCTCGCTGCCCACTTCACGGGCTACGCGAGTCACTTCCGCGGCGAATGAACGTAGCTGCTCGACCATGGTATTGAGCGTTTCCTTGAGTTGCAGGATTTCGCCGCGCACGTCCACGGTGATCTTCTTGGAAAGGTCGCCAGTGGCAATGGCCGTGGCCACTTCAGCGATATTGCGTACCTGGCCCGTAAGGTTGCTGGCCATAAAGTTCACGTTATCGGTGAGATCTTTCCAGGTGCCGCCGACGCCCGGAACCTGTGCCTGGCCGCCCAGCTTGCCTTCCGTACCCACTTCCCGGGCCACGCGCGTCACCTCGCCGGCAAAGGCATTGAGCTGGTCAACCATGGTGTTGATTGTGTTCTTCAACTCCAGAATTTCGCCTTTCACATCGACGGTGATCTTTCTGGACAAATCTCCGCGGGCCACCGCCGTCGTCACCTCGGCAATGTTGCGCACTTGCCCGGTCAGGTTCCCGGCCATGGAATTCACGGAGTCGGTAAGGTCTTTCCAGGTGCCCGCAACTCCGGGTACATTGGCCTGGCCGCCGAGCCGGCCTTCACTGCCCACCTCGCGAGCTACACGCGTTACCTCGCCAGCGAACGCGTTGAGTTGGTCCACCATGGTGTTGATGGTTTCCTTGAGCAGCAGAATCTCGCCGCTCACGTTAACCGTAATTTTTCGTGACAAGTTGCCGGTCGCGATCGCAGTGGCGACCTCGGCGATGTTGCGCACCTGACCGGTCAAATTGCTGGCCATCGAATTGACCGAGTCGGTGAGATCTTTCCATGTACCCGCAACCCCCGGGACCTGGGCCTGGCCGCCGAGCCTGCCGTCGGTGCCAACTTCGCGGGCCACGCGCGTCACTTCTGAAGCAAAGGCCCGCAGTTGGTCCACCATGGTGTTGATGGTGTCCTTGAGTTCGAGGATTTCTCCTTTCACGTCCACCGTGATCTTGCGGGACAAGTCGCCGCGCGCCACGGCGGTGGCCACTTCGGCGATGTTGCGCACCTGGCCGGTCAAATTGCTGGCCATGAAATTAACGTTGTCGGTGAGGTCCTTCCAGGTACCGGCCACACCGGGCACCTGGGCCTGGCCACCGAGCTTGCCTTCGGTGCCGACTTCACGAGCGACACGCGTTACCTCGCCTGCGAACGCGTTAAGCTGGTCCACCATGGTGTTGATAGTGTTCTTCAGCTCAAGAATTTCGCCTTTCACGTCCACCGTGATCTTGCGCGACAAATCGCCGCCGGCGACCGCAGTCGTCACCTCGGCGATGTTGCGCACTTGCCCGGTCAGATTACCGGCCATCGAGTTGACCGAATCGGTCAGATCCTTCCAGGTGCCGGCCACGCCCGGAACGTTGGCCTGTCCACCCAGCCGGCCCTCGGTGCCCACCTCGCGGGCCACGCGCGTTACCTCCCCGGCAAAGCGGTTCAACTGGTCCACCATGGTGTTGAGCGTTTCCTTGAGCTGCAAAATCTCTCCCCGGACGTCCACCGTGATCTTGCGGGAAAGATCTCCGCTGGCAATGGCCGTGGCTACTTCTGCGATGTTGCGCACCTGGCCGGTCAAATTGCTGGCCATGAAGTTCACATTGTCGGTAAGGTCTTTCCAGGTGCCGCCCACTCCGGGCACCTGAGCCTGACCGCCGAGCTTGCCTTCGGTGCCGACCTCGCGGGCCACGCGGGTTACTTCGCCGGCGAAACCGTTGAGCTGGTCCACCATGGTGTTGATGGTGTCTTTGAGTTCGAGAATTTCTCCTTTTACGTCCACTGTGATCTTGCGTGACAAATCGCCGCGCGCCACGGCAGTCGTGACTTCGGCGATGTTGCGCACCTGCGCCGTGAGATTTCCGGCCATGGCATTCACGGAGTCGGTGAGGTCCTTCCACGTGCCCGCCACTCCAGGTACGACCGCCTGACCGCCCAGCTTGCCGTCGGTGCCGACTTCGCGCGCCACCCGCGTCACTTCCGAGGCAAAGGAGCGCAGCTGGTCCACCATGGTGTTGATGGCTTCCTTGAGCTGAAGAATTTCGCCGCGCACGTCCACCGTAATCTTGCGGGAGAGATCGCCGCTGGCTACCGCGGTTGCGACTTCGGCGATGTTGCGCACCTGCCCGGTCAGATTGCTGGCCATGGAATTGACCGAGTCGGTGAGATCTTTCCAGGTACCGGCCACGCCGGGCACCTGGGCCTGGCCGCCCAGTTTGCCGTCGGTGCCGACTTCGCGAGCTACCCGCGTTACTTCTGAGGTAAATACACCAAGCTGCTGAATCATGGTGTTGACGATATTGGCCGAGCGCAGGAACTCCCCTTCCAGTGGCCGCCCGTCCACGTCCAGCCGAACCGTTTGCGTCAGGTTGCCCTGTGCCACACCCGCGATGGCTCGGGTGACTTCTGCGGTGGGCCGGAGTAGGTCCTCGATCAGGGTGTTGATCGAAACCTCCATCTCGCCCCACGCACCCTTCGATTCATGAAGCCGGGTGCGCTCCCGCGTTCTTCCTTCTTTGCCGACGACCTGCCCTACCCGGTTCAGTTCTTGCGCCATCTGCTGGTTAGCGGCAACAATTTCATTAAAGGTGTCGGCTATTTTTCCTGCCAATCCGGTCCAGGACCCCGGAAGACGCACCGAAAAATCTCCCGCACGCATGGTCTGCAGGCTTGCGAGTATGACGCCAAGGTCGGGAGACACCGCCTCGGCAACCAGGCTGGAGCGACCGTTGTTTTTGGAACTTTGTTCGATGGAATTGATGCCTAGGCTTGCCGCGTCACGGTCGCTTCTTTTCACGATCGCCTCCCGACCACGGGTGAATATTTGCTCTGAGCGCTTTTGATTCTCGTGCTTCGTTGATCGGGCAGGCCTAGCCTCGCTTCAGGCACGAAACGGCACGCTTCGGCGCAGGGAGCCGGTAAACTCTCGTTCTGTGTCTACGCCGAGCCTTTTGCAAGACGAGGAAAATCAAGAAGCAAAGCGAACGCGGTTATTCTAATCACGAAGGATTGGACCTGACTGTACAGTATTTCCTGTATTTTCCTGGGAGCCACGGTACCGCTCTTCACCCCCATGCGCTCTCATTACGTTGCTGTAAGCATGGCGCATATCCCTACTTCCGCGGGGCGCGTGGGCTGCTGAGGTGGACGGTTGGGTACGGCCTGAGATTAACTGCGGTTCGGCCACTCTGCCAACTGCCAGTTGCTGGTCTCCGCAATTTCGAGCAGCCGATTGTACTTTGCCAGCCGCTCCGAGTGGCGAATGGACCCGTTCTTGAATTGGTCAGCCCGCCAGCCCACGGCCAGGTCGGCGGCCCAATTGTCTTCGGTTTCACCGCTGCGGACACTCAGCGCGATGGACCAGCCTGCCGACCGCGCTTCCTTATACGCAGCCAGCGCTTCGGTCAGAGTTCCGATCTGATTCACCTTCAGCAACAGGGCATCACACGCCCCAAGCTCGATCGCTCTCCGGATGCGTGCTGGGTTCGTGCACAGAAGGTCGTCCGCCAGAGTTAACGCCCGGCCGGCAATGGCTGTGCGAAGGGTGGGCCAGTTTTCCCAGTCATTCTCGGCCAGGCCGTCTTCTACGCTTATTATCGGGAACTGTCGCAACCAATTCGCAATCGTCCCAATCATTCCCGCGCTATCAAGAACGTCGGAATCGATCTCGTAGCGCTGGTTCTTGTAGAAATGCGTGGAGGCGACATCAACACCCAAAGAAATATCCTTGCCGGGCACATACCCGGCCCGCTCGATCGATTCCACTGCCAGCGCAAACATCTCCTCCACGGTCTTGAACGGCGGCGCCAGCCCCCCTTCGTCTGCGGTGAGCAGACGCATACCGTACTTCTTGAACACCAGATCTACAGCGGCCTGGTAGACATCGGAAGCTGCGACCAGGGCAGCATCGACGTCTGGTGCGGACATGGGGATGATGAGCACATCCTGGACCGAGACTTGCTGTCCGGCGTGCTTGCCGCCACTAAACAGGTTGATGGTCAGACGAGGCAGGGCCTCAGCTGGGATACCCTGCATTTCGGCGAAAGTTTGATGGAGAGGAATCCGGCGATGCGCGGCGCATGCTCTTGCAAAAGCGACCGATACCGCCAACAGGGCGTTTGCGCCCAGCCGGGACTTCGTCGGAGTGCCGTCGACTGCGATCATTGCGTGATCGAGTTCAGACTGGTCTGCGAACCCGCGCCCCGCCATTTCCCGGTGCAGGATGGTGCCGATGTTCGCGGCAGCGTTCCGGCAACCCATGCCGCGATATCGTTTGGGATCACCGTCTCGCAGTTCGCAGGCTTCCGCCGAACCGGTCGATGCTCCCGAGGGCACAGAGGCAGACGCGGAAACCCCGCCTTCCAGGACGCAAGTGGCCAGGACGGTGGGCTTGCCCCGGCTGTCTAAAATCTCTCGTCCGAAAAGTCTTTCAATCCTGGGCATGGGTCTCAATCAGTCCAACAAACTGCGAAATTAGGTCAGCGACGCGGGCTGGAGGATTAGCCATGAGTCGCAACACCGCATCCTGTTGCCGCGCCCGTTCTACCGGCGTCAGGTATTCCAGACGCGATTTTCCCGCCACGCGGGCGAGCAGACAACCAAGTGTATGACGTACAGCCCGCGGTTCCAGCGCATCCCACCCCAGCGCGGCAACTTTATTGAAATAAACTCGCCAGAACAGATCCGCACCGTGGGCAAGATCCTTCCGCTCCTGGTTCAGATGATGCGCCTTACTGAGAAAGTGTGTGAGCGCGAATCCGACGTCAAAGGCTGAGTCTCCAAAGTGAACTGCTTCGTAATCCAAAAGAACCAGCTGGCCGCGATAGATGAGGGTATTCTTCGGACTGAAATCGCCATGAACCAGGCTGAGCTTGTGGTGTAGCGTCTCCCTCGCCAAAGCATTGAGAAAGTCGGCCGCCGCCGGAGTCTGTTGTGCCGCGTAAAGATAATATGGTTCCAACCTGAGACTCTCAAAATGTGTAACGTCGGCAAATACATGCGCAAGATCCAGTTCTGATTTCGCCGACTGACTGTGAATGGTCCCGAGTAACGTTCCAAACTGCTCAAAGTGATTCGGATCGATACGGCCCGCGAGCAGCGCCGATTTCCAATTTTCGTGGTCTTCCGGGATAGCTTCCATGACTAGCAAATAATTGGCCTTGTCTTCAAACACAAAACAAGGAGTCGTACCTGGCGGGGCCAGCTGGTTCAACCAGCGCAGAGCCTTTGCCTCGACTTGTATCCTATCTGGACTGCTGAACCAGTCCACGCTGACTCGCAGCTTCCTCAAAGCTTGCTTCACCACCCAGCCGCGCCCATCCGCCCACATCACCTGAACCGTACGGTTGGAAACCCCGCCAAGCAATTTGCTGATGGAGACAGGCTGGCCCCGATTGATATGCTGCGCCAGGTAATAACGGAGCGCTTCAAAATCCTCGATGTCGAGTTCCATGGCTAAGCTTGGCCTGCCTTCCTCCGTCGAATCTGAAACCACAAAACAACCTTAGCGACGGCCTGCAGTCGGACGAAGGATGCATTTCCGATGATTGAAGGTCGGTTCGGCGTAGCGCGGCCAGACAGATGGCAAGATTGCGAGCGTCGTTGCGTGCCGGAACAACTATGCTCAGGGCGACATGCGCCATGGGGCATTCTCGCAGCTTTTTCCGAAAAACTCACTGCATTGAAGGCGCCTCGAAATCCACCCAGGTCGACTTCTGGGGCAGACTATCTTGTTCCATCCTGATGCCATAATAATAAGGAGGCGGATGGCGAATGTGAATGACCCTCACGATCTGCAACGCTTTGAGAACGCCCAGGACTCCGTCTTCGAGCAGGTATGCGCAGAATTGCGGGCGGGTGAGAAACGAGGCCACTGGATGTGGTTCATTTTTCCTCAGATCAGAGGGTTAGGGCACAGTCAGATGGCGGTCAAGTTCGCCATCTCTTCTCGTGAGGAAGCCGATGCGTACTTGAAACATTCTGTTCTCGGGCCGCGACTCCGGGAGTGCACGCGGCTTGTCATGCTTGTGGAGGGGCGTTCGATCAACCAGATTTTCGGATACCCGGATGATCTGAAGTTTCGATCTTCGATGACCCTGTTTGCCAGCGTAGCATCCGAAAATCAGATCTTTAAGGATGCCGTAAAAAAGTACTTTGCCGGCGAATTTGATGGAGCGACTCTTGCGCGCCTGAGTGACTCTGACCGTTGAAGGCCAGGTTGCATTCTGCCAAGCGCACCAACTTGCGCGAACTTCAACGCCCATCTTCGAGGAGATCGAATGCACATGGGAAAAGGTCCGGCTGTCTGCTTCTTGGCATTGGCGATTGCCCTGGCCTTGCCCGTCCGTGCAGCGGAGAAGCCCAAGGCCCCTCCCTCGCCCGGCCCGATGCTCGAGCAAGGCATGATGGACCTTGACACTCCCGACTTCACGCTTAGCCTGGTTCGCTCCTCACAGACCGTCGCAGCCCTCAAACCCAAGGGTGCCGGCGGATTCGACTTCACGCCTGGCGATCTGCTGGTGGAACGCTCACAAAACGGATACGTCCACCTTGGCGACATTGACCTTCGACTGCGGACGGGGTCGGGAGACTGGCAGAATTATTCGACCTCCACGGTGCGCACGCCTGTGACTGGCTGACCCTCGACGCAGGACATTTTGAGAGCCTGGAGATCAACTCGAGGACTGGGTTGGTTCGCCTGGGACTCGCCCCCGCATCTCAGTTCACCCCGGCAGCGCGCTTGCGCCTGGAACAACCAGCCAAGCTGCCGGGGGTGGGGACATTCCAGCCCGAAGAGACTTTCGTGGTGGAACGCGATGCTTACCTAATGCCGCTAGGTAAGGGCACAACCTGGATCGAAGTTACCGACAAGTAGGCGGCCTTGGCCAGGTGCCTATCGCGATATACTGTCGTGCCCGTCATCCGGGAGGCCGCAGGAAACATGAAGACAGTCTGGGTCGCGGCCACACTCGACACCAAGAGTTCGGAAGCCAGCTATGTCTGTACCCTGCTCGAAACCGCCGGGCTGCCCGTAACCCTGGCCGATCTCTCCACCTCGGGCAACATCGTCTCCGCGCCCAAGTGCACCCACTTTCTTTCTCCAGAGGACATTGCGGCATACCACCCGCAAGGCCGTAGTGCAGTATTCACGGGCGACCGGGGCACCGCAATCGCCGCGATGAGCGACGCCTTTGAACGCATCGTGAGGAGTCGCGACGACATCGGCGGCATGCTGGGCATGGGCGGCTCTGGTGGGACCGCCCTGATCACGCGTGCCATGCGCGCCCTGCCCATTGGTGTGCCAAAAGTGATGGTTTCCACGATGGCTTCGGGCCACGTCGCTTCCTATGTCGGCGCCTCTGACATCACCATGGTTTATTCCATCACCGATATGGCGGGCTTGAACCGGATTTCCCGCCGTGTATTGGGCAACGCGGCCCACGCGGTCGCGGGCATGGTGTTGCACCCCGTGCCGCCAGTAAGGGAGGAACGCCCGGCGCTCGGTCTCACCATGTTCGGCGTGACCACGGTCTGTGTCCAGCAGATCTCCCGTCTGCTCGAACCTCACTTCGACAGCGTCGTGTTTCATGCCACCGGCACCGGCGGCCGGTCGATGGAAAAACTGCTGGAAGACGGCTACCTTGGTGGGGTGCTTGACATCACCACGACCGAGGTCTGCGATCATTTGTTCGGCGGTGTGCTGGCCTGCACCGACGACCGTTTTGGCGCGGTGGCACGTACCCGGGCACCCTATATCGGTTCCTGCGGGGCACTTGACATGGTGAACTTTGGCGCGCCCGAGACCGTACCCGAACGTTATCGCGGCCGAAAGTTTTACCAGCACAATCCGCAGATCACGCTGATGCGGACTACGGTCGAGGAAAATGTCCGCCAGGCCCGCTGGATCGCCGATCGGCTTAATCAGTGTCAAGGCGAGGTTCGTTTTTTGCTGCCCCTGGGAGGGGTGTCGGCCCTGGATGCGCCGGGACAGCCTTTCTGGGACCCGGCGGCGGATGCGGCCCTGTTCGAGACCCTGACCGCCGAACTGGCGCAGACTGACCGGCGGAAGGTGCTCGAGATTCCTTATCACATTAACCATCCTCAGTTCGCACAGGCCGCAGTCGAAGAATTCCTGGCCATGGTCCAGACCAACACTGCCTTAAGGAAATAGTTGATGCCACATTTTGCGCGCGAGGAATTACTGGCGAAATATCGGGAAATGGTTCGCCGTCGGCAGCCTATTATCGGCGGTGGCGCCGGCACCGGCTTGTCGGCCAAGTGCGAGGAAGCTGGCGGAATCGACCTGATTGTGATCTACAACTCTGGTCGCTACCGCATGGCAGGCCGGGGATCGCTATCGGGACTGCTGGCTTACGGCAATGCCAACGACGTCGTGATGGAAATGGCCAGGGAAGTCTTGCCCGTGGTCAAGAAGACGCCGGTGCTCGCAGGGGTAAATGGCACCGATCCTTTTTGCCAATTTCACACGTTCCTCAACGAGGTGGCCGCAATCGGCTTTTCCGGAGTACAAAACTTTCCCACCGTCGGATTGATCGACGGAGTCTTCCGTCAGAATCTGGAAGAGACCGGAATGAGCTACACGCTCGAGGTTGACATGATCCGGCTAGCCCACGAGAAGGGCCTTCTGACGACCCCCTATGTTTTCGACCCGCAGCAAGCAACCACGATGGCGAAGGCGGGAGCGGACATGCTCGTCGCTCACATGGGTTTGACCACCGGCGGCACAATCGGTGCGGAAACCGCCCTGAGTCTCGAAGCATGCCCTGGCCGAATCGATGCCATCGCCGAAGCGGCGCTCGAGGTACGCCCCGATATCATTGTGCTTTGCCACGGTGGCCCGATCGCCGAACCTGCCGACGCCACATTTGTGCTCAGCAAAACTCGCCATTGTCACGGCTTCTATGGTGCCAGTTCGCTCGAACGACTGCCTGCCGAGAAAGCGATCGTGAAACAGACCCAGGATTTCAAACGGATCAGCTTCTAGCGCTGGAGGAACGATGCCAAACACGGTTTACATAAGCGCGGTGATCGATGCGCCCGTCGAAAGGGTGTGGGAGGTCATGCGCGACTACAACGGAATGCCTTCGTATCACCCCGGAATCAAACAAAGTCAGATTGAGGGTGGTCGTCCCAGCGATCAGGTCGGTTGCGTGCGTCGTCTCACGCTGGCGGAAGGTTTCGTCCGCGAGGTCCTGCTCTGTATGGATGACCGGAATTACGCCTTCACCTACGAAATTATCGAGGGCACCCTGCCGGTGCGTGGCTATGTGGCGGGCGTCCGACTCCATCGCGTTACCCTGGGCAATCGCACCTTCGCGGAGTGGTGGGCTGACTTCGAGGTGGTGGGGGCCGACCGCGACGCCGTCGTCGAGCAGATCGGAAACAACGTCTTCGCCGCCGGCTTTACCGCAGTCGCTGCAAAGCTGGCTGGGCCGCTGTAGTCGTCTAATCCGAGCGCACGGAGCGCTCCTGGCAGGCACTGAAGTTCGGTTGCATGGATGTTCTCCGCCGACCAGCCATTCAAAAAGTGTGTTGGTCCCCAATAGTGGCCAATGGAAGATGCCGGATAACCCCGCTCACGGCACCCGTACCGGAGAAAATCGATTTTGGCTATACACGTGCTCTTCCTCTCAGCGTCTCGGGCAGAAAAGTAGTTTCCATTGCAACATCGGGAGAGGAGGTTGGTTATGTCTGCGAGAGCCGCAATGCCGATTCATGGTTTCGAGTGGCGCATCCTGCTGGGTCCTTCCCACGATTGGCCAGTGTTCGAGGCAGAACCCAATGTGACCACGCAGCAACTCCCGGCAATGGAACGTTGCGAGTTATGCCGGGAGCCCATAGACAGCAGCAAACCCTTTACTACCAACTCTGCAGGCGAGCAACCTATCCATCTCGCTTGCCAGAACGAAGATGCCAAGCTTGCCGGCAGTGGACAGTGGTCAAGTGGCAGAATATGGGGACGTTGGCTGGCGAATTTGCTTTGCTTTGAAAGCTCCCAACAATCGCAATTGTCCCCAAAATAGAGGCCTGGGTGAATTGGCAGCGGCACCTGTCACAATTGGGGCGGGGCTTGGTCGCGGAGCACTGCGTCGTCCTCCTTCTATTCGCTTCCACCAGCCTGATCGCTGATCACCTTCACTAGCACAACGGTTAATATCGCTAACCGAACGGTTAGGCAACCGGCTTCCTCAAGGGGTCACAAGTCGTACTATCTCGCTCTGAAATTCACCCGGCATCTTGTTTTCTTTAGCTTCCCAATTAAGCGCCAGGCGTTTGTAACTGTTTCAACAACGGCCACTCGCGTGCTATTGGTCCTTGTGTCGTGGGGGCCCGGAATCACACATTCTTGAGGTGCTGCCATGAAGAAACACAGCCCCGCTTGCGAACCTGACCATGTCAGAGCTCTGAACCGGAATTTCTGGTTGCTGATTGCCCTGGCCGCCGTTTCCCTCCCGATCTCCACTAGGGCCTACGCTCAGGACTGTGCGCAATGTGTGTTCAACACCGCGCCGGAAAGCCCCGGAATGTCGTCCGAATGGTCAATCAAGAAAGAGGTGAACGAGGTGAACGTCCTCTTCGTAGCCGCTCAAGGGAGACAGTTCGTCGGGGACCTTTCGCGAAGCGACATTACAGTGCAGGACGACAACAAGTCGCCTGCTGCCATCCTGGGTTTTCGAACCGAGAAAGAGCTACCGCTGCGGGTGGCTCTGTTGATCGATACCAGCGATTCTTTGAACTCGCGTTTCCACTTTGAGCAGGCAGCAGCCAGTGCATTTCTTCGCCAATCACTGAGCCAGGCCAGCGATGAAGGATTTGTCATGGGGTTCAATGATTATCCCCACCTGATGCAGGATTTTACTCATGACGGGGATTTACTCGCACAAGGAGTGGAACGATTGCGGATTGGAGGCGGAACGGCAATGTACGACGCGGTTCATGCCAGTTGTCAAAGACTGTTAGGGCACTCCGAGAAAGATGTGGTTGCACGGGTACTGGTGGTCTTGTCCGATGGTCAAAGCAACGCTGGCACGCTGCACCTGGAAGACGCCATCGACGTCGCCCAAAGAGCCGGAGTTGCCATCTATACCATTAGTACTGTGACCACGAGTGGCGTGGACGATCCAGCCGCCGAGCAGGGCAACGGCAATCTTCGCAAACTGGCTGAACAGACGGGTGGACGCATGCTTATTCCCAGGAGTGCCAAGCAGATTGGGAAAGCTTTCGAAAAGATCACCGAGGAGTTGCGCAGCCGATACGTGATTTCCTACCGGCCTGCGGATTTTAGCACTAATGGTCATTATCGAAAGATCGCCATCGAGGCGCGCAAAGCTGGCAAGAGATTACAGGTTCGAGCGCGCAAGGGCTACTACGCGCGTCCCGCATCGCCCCGGGATTACGAGGCTGCGGACACTTCTCCAAATGTGCTTTCTGAACTAGTTCCAACCAATTGAGCCGCTGCTAGTGACCGGAAGCTTTCGCTCCTACCACCTCGGAGGGCATTACGCGCTGCCTGGCAGCGCAGAAATATTCCATGGCAGAGATCTTGGAGGATTGTGTCCGGGTGACGGGCCGATTCCTCGGCCTCGCTTAGCTCGGGCAAAACCGAATGAATTGGACCCTGGAACAGTCCAAGTAAAGTTCCAGTGGGAACTCGGCTGTAGCACACGGCTTTATTCAGGGCGCGCCGGTGACGGGATACGCGGGTTTGATTATTCTGTAACTACTAACTCGGTGTGAAGCGTCGCGGTTGAGTCTTCCCCTGCCCATATGTCGAAGGTGCCCGGTTCCACACCCCACGCTCTGGTTTGTGGGCTCCAGAAGCTCAGTTCATCCTTACCGAGCGGGAACTTCAGCATCTGAGTCTCGCCGGGCTGCAACGCAATCCGGCGAAATCCCTTGAGCTGCCGTATCGGCCGAGATGCCGAGCCAGCTCGTTGGTGGATGTAGATCTGCGCCACGCTGTCGCCCGCGACCGTGCTGGTGTTGGTCACCTCAACCTGTACCTCGGTAGTCTGCTCCGAGGTCATGCGCTCTTTGCTCAGGCGCAGATTGGCGAACTTGAAGGTTGAGTAACTGAGTCCGTAGCCGAAGGGATAAAGAGGCTTGGTGGAAAGGTCCCAGTAGCGCGAAGTGAAGCTGGGACGGTCCTCTGGCTCATGGGTCAGGTTATGGCTGTAATAAAGAGGCTCCTGCCCGGCCGTGAGAGGCCAGGTTACGGGCAGTTTGCCGCCGGGGTTCACATCGCCGAACAGCACATCAGCCACGGCGTTCCCGCCTTCAGTGCCGGGATACCAGGCTTCAAGAATCGCAGCAACATGCGCTGCGGCCCAGCGAATATCGAGTGGGCGTCCATTTTCCAGCACCAGAACGATTGGCTTGCCGGTGGCGGCCGCGGCCTCAAGCATCTGCTCCTGCATGCCGGGCAAATCCAGAGTGGCCCGCGAGGCTCCTTCTCCGCTCATGGAGGCCGTTTCGCCCAGGACTGCAACCACCAAATCTGAATCATTCGCGGCGGTCTTGACCTTGGCGATCCAATCGGCTAGCTCTTCTGCTGTAGGGGGCGGCGGATGTTTTGCGCCAGTGATGGTATCGATCATCGACGGGTATTTCCGCGCCGGCGCTGCACCCGCTACGTAGCTGACTTGAACACCCGGCCCCAGTTTGTTCCTCAGTCCCGCCAGTACTGTAACTGGATGGCTTTTGCTTGGGCCGCCGAAAAGGCCCTCCACCGTCCATCCGCCCTCAATATCCTTGGTGGAGTCTGCCAAGCTTCCGATCACCGCTACCTTCTTCAAATTTCTGGTCAGAGGCAGGGTATGGTGGTCGTTCTTCAGCAACACCATCGAACGGGCAGCCAACTTCCGCGCCAGAGCCAGGCCCTCGGGACTGCTCAGTGCAGCGTCCACTTTGGATTCATCCACATATGGGTGCTCGAATAGCCCCAACCGGTACTTGGCTTCAAGAATTGGCATGACGGCCGCATCCAATTGCGCTTCGGTGACTTTGCCGGAGGCAATCAGTTTGGGCAGATAGTGAATATAGGTCAGGCTGGCCATGTCCATGTTTAAGCCGGCTGTAATCGCCTTGAAGGCAGCGTCTTCCGGATCGCGAGCATAACCATGAGTCTGGAGGTTGCCCACGGCTGACGCGTCAGAGACCACAAAGCCCTTGAAGCCCCACTCCTGCCGCAGAATGTCGTGCAGCAGCCAGCGATTGCCGGTGGCTGGCACATCGTTCAAATCCATGTAGGCGCTCATAAAGGTGGCGGCCCCGGCTTTTTCTGCCGCATGAAATGGAACGAGGTAGACGTTACGAAGCAAAACCTCCGGAATATACGACGAGTCGTAGTCACGGCCTCCTTCTGCCGCGCCGTAGCCGGCAAAATGTTTGGCACAGGCCAGAACGCTGTCGGGACCGATCGATTCGCCCTGAAAACCTCGCACCTGCGCTGCCGCCATGGCGGCGCCCAGGTAAGGGTCTTCGCCCGCACCTTCCACAATCCGGCCCCAACGGGCATCGCGAGCGATATCAACCATTGGAGTGAAGGTCCACTGAACTCCGGCGGCGCGGGCATCCCGGCTTGCCTGATGTTGGGCTGCTTCCTCCACTGCCGGGTCCCATGAAGAAGCCATGGCCAGAGGTACGGGAAAAATCGTCCGGTAGCCGTGGATCACGTCGAAACCGATGATCAAGGGAATATGGAGCCGGGACTTCTCCACGGCGAGATGCTGCATGCGGTTCAGTTCTTTCACTTCGAATTGCCAAAGCACCGAACCCACCTGGCCCTTGGCGATAGCGTCATCCGGTTCTTCGGCTGCCAGCCCCGGGATCACCCTGCCCGCAGCCTGATTCAACTGGCCTGCCTTCTCTTCGACCGTCATCTGCTTTAGCAGGGCCTCGGCGCGGCGGGGCGCATCGTCCTCCGTGAGCGGTACGGTTTGCGCGGCCATAGCGCCAGCCATGGCCAGTAACACCCACGTGGACGCAATGAATGCGCAGGACGAAAGACAGACTCGCAATTTGTTCATGGCATCCTCTTTGGGAATCCTGTCGGTCGACAACGTTAAGCGAGCCGCCCATTTGAAATACGGTGACTCGAAGCGAGCAATCTTCAAAATGATTGCCAATATCTAACCTTTAATGAAAAGCTGAATTTGGCGGGGGCTTCCAACGGTCACCCGACCATGATTTAGCCGACACCCGGTAGCGTGTGGGGACCTGAAAGGAATTATGCTCTTAGTTTTCGGAATTAGTCACGAAAAAGTCGGCCCGGCCAGCGAATCGCCCTTACGAAATTGCGTCTCTTGTACCGGGCGACGCGGCCCATTCGACAGACATCAGAAAACTTCGTGCGATCCGTGGGTTCCGCTCCCATCGTGTTTCGTAAGGCGGTCAAATATCATGTTCGGGCGGTAATACAACGTCGAGACTACCATCTGCGTCCCCCGACATGCACGTCACTCACTCTCCCCATAGCCGTCGGGGCAAAGAATGTCCAGCGTAGTCTTCCCGCGAGCCCGCCAAGGTTGGAAGTCATTGGAGCCCCCTTTTGCAAGAATGCGCAAGGGTTTGCACGAGGCCTCTCCTCAGATCGCGGGAAGCATTCATAAGTTGTTGTGCAGCAATGACGTAGGCGTCCTTCCCTTTGGTGCGAAACCTGCAACCTCACCCTAACGGTGCCCCAGGCTCCCCCCTCGGTTCGCGGGCAACAGGGTACGAAAGAACCATAGCGGAGGAGCCGAATTTGTCCAGGGATCGCGGATTTCTCAACGACCTCAAGTTTGTCAACAACCAACAATCGACAGGCGATGCTAGCCGCCGTGAGAGCGAGCTCCAGGCGGGGACTGATGCCACCGAATTGGCAGATTTGTTCGCTCCGGTTCCACCCGGAGGAGAGTCCCACCTCAACGAGGAATTAGAACAAGCCTGCATCGCCACGGGCGCCAGCGGCGCAGCCATCGCTCTGGTCCGGGAAAAGAAGATCGTCTGCCTCGCCAGCACCGGCCCTTCCGCCCCTGATATCGGGGTATACCTTGATCCGCACAGTGGGCTCTCGGGTGCTTGTGTCCAGACTCGTCACCTCCAGCGATGTAGTGACACGCTGACCGACCCGCGAGTTGATCGTCAAGCCTGCCAGCGACTCGGAGTCAGGTCGATAATCGTTCTGCCGCTGATGGAAGACAACCAGTTGTTTGGGATTGTCGAGATCCTTTCTTCGCGACCGAATGCCTTCGAACAGAACGATCTAGATATCTTAAAGGCTCTGACTGATCGAATTGTCGAAAGTAGAAGAAGGAATTGGGTAACCGCCGCAGCCGCGCCACGCAGCGAACCTCGTTTGCCCGTGCACGAGACCGCAGAGCACGTCGCTCCGAACCATTCTCTTTCCTCAGAATCAGATTCTACGTTGTCAGATACGAAACCCCCGATCAGGAGATACGACATTTGGACACCGATTCTTGGCACACTCGTGATTGGCGCGGCTATACTGCTGGGCATTCTTATAGGTTGGCGATTTGGTTGGAAAGCGGCAACTAAGGCCCCCAGCCGTTCGGCGTCCTTCAAGGCAAAAGCCCCGTCCACACGTGAAGAGCTGCAGCCAAGTTCCGCGTCGACGGTAGAGTGCGGACAGTCTGCCCGGGTTGGTCCTGCAACTGAGGTTCCGATGGGGGGACTGACGGTTTGTCAGGAGGGCCGGGTAATCTTCCGCTTGCCGCCTCCAGTGCTTTCACCGACTCGGCCATCACCCCCCCTACAACCTTCGCTCGGTATAGAAGGAAAGCCCGCGCCGCGCTGAGCTACAAGTCTCGGCTGCAGAAGGACACAAAATATGCCGTTGCCCCATGAGAAGCAGGTACCGGAGATCAAAGATTCGTTCCGAGTTGATGCCGTTCATAAGCAGCGCCGGCAGATGCTGGTCGCACTGGCCCTGCTGCTGGTGGCATTGATCCTGGTCCTGAGAGGGGACCGCAACTTCTGGTTTCCGCCCGCACCAGCATTGCAATCAGTATCAGAGCCATTAGAGGAGCCCCAGTCCGAAGAGGCAGCCACCATGCATCCAGCGGCTCCCGCACAGCCGAAATTGAACCTGCCCACGTCGAAGAAGACAGCGCCAATGGAGCCAAACCCAGCCTCCTCACCGGCCCCTGTGGTAACGAGCCGAACTGTGCTCCCTCCGCTGGGAGTCGAGGTAGTGACGGGGAACGAGCGCAGCAACGTTCAGGCAGGCAGCAATTCAGTTGAGGTCGACCTGGGTTCCAAAACGCCATCCGCTTCCACTCAGGCACCTTCCGTCCAACCGATGCCGAATCCGGAAGGTGTGACCAACGCCGCCGAGCGAGTCCATCTTGCCCCGGGCACCGCGCAGGTTCTTGCCCACCGTGTGGAACCCAAATACCCTCTTCTGGCCAAGGAGATGAATATTCAAGGCTCGGTCGTGCTGGAAGCATTGATCGGTCGGGATGGGATCATTCAGCAACTCCGTCTGATTAGTGGCCCCGCGATACTCTCCAGGGCAGCACGGGAAGCAGTGAAACAATGGCGATTCAAGCCTTACCTGGAATCCGGTCAAGCCGTAGAAACTCAGGCCCGCATTGTCGTAAATTTCAGCATCTGGACTCAGGATATCAACGCTTCAGCGAACTCAGCGGGCGCGCCATAGCCCAGACTGCTGTGCGGTAGCTCGCCGTTAAGCTCGCGCCAGTGCGAGATCCTTTCCCTGGTCCCAGCCAGGTTCCGAAACAGGCTATCGTTCAATTCCTCCTCGCAATCTTTCATTGAAGTCCAAGCCGGACAAGGTTTAGGTCTTCTGCGGTCGCGGCTTGCTACCGCGGAGACAGCGCAGGGCCTGAGCCAGGAAAAAGTGCTCGATGGCTCGCCTGGTTCATGAGTCTCGCGCCTTCGAGAAGGTTCCTTAGTCTGCGAGGAATCATCGAATCGATTGCCGGGACTGCGGCTCAGGTAGCGAGTGCCAGCGAGGAACTTTCCAGCACCAGCCAGCAGATCACGGCGAACTCGGAAGAAACTTCCGCTCAGGCCAAGGTCGTGTCCAACGCTGCGGTGCAGGTCAGTCAGAATCTACAGACGGTTGCCACCGGTGCCGAAGAGATGGGCGCCAGCATTAAGGAAATCGCCAAGAACGCCACCGAAGCCAACAAAATCGCCACCTCCGCGGTCAGGGTGGCTGAGACTACCACCGCCACGGTCTCCAAGCTCGGCGATTCCTCCACTGAAATTGGCCAGGTCATTAAAGTGATCACTTCGATCGCCCAGCAGAACAACCTTCTCGCCTTAAACGCAACCATCGAAGCCGCGCGTGCGGGAGAGGCCGGCAAGGGCTTTGCTGTAGTCGCCAACGAAGTCAAAGAATTGGCCAAGGAAACCGCCAAAGCCACGGAAGACATCAGCCGCAAGATTGAAGCCATTCAGACCGACACCAAAGCGGCCGTGGAGGCCATCGCCTCGATCAGCGAAGTCATCCACCAGGTCAACAGTATCTCCAGCACCATCGCCACGGCAGTGGAAGAGCAGAACGCCACCACCAACGAGATGTCGCGCAACGTCAGCGAAGCGGCGCACGCCAGCGGCGAGATCACTAGCAATATTGCCGGAGTCGCGCAGGCGGCGGAGAGCACATCGCGCGGGGCCAGCGATACCCAGAAGGCAGCCCAGCAGTTGGTGGAAACTTCCGCCGAACTTCGCCGCCTGGTGGACCAATTCAAGCTACACGCCGGCGGTCCGGACGATAAAAGTTTGCGCACTACACAACTTCGGAGCAGAGCCGCCAGCGCATCGGCATAACTCATGCAGGCCTTTTTTCCAGTTCCTGTCGCGCACTGCCCTGGCGTGCCTCTTGGGTAGACAAAAAGCCAGGAAATTGACTTCGGCAACCTGCGAGACCTAACGGCTCAGGCCTTAATCTTTTTCTCCTCGTCAAGATTGGCCAGGAAAAGTATCATCGCCAGAGCTACATCAGCTTGAGCAGTCCTCTTGATCCGGTGAAGTCGGCGATAGTCTTCGCCCTGGATGAAGAGTTTGCGCCCTGTGGGACCTGGGAGCGTATTTGTCGGAAAGAGAGACCACCGAACTGTTGCGGACCGCTCACTACTGACTGCACTTGATGAGTCCGAGCGCAGGTCCAGGCCAATTCTCAGTCGTCATCGGAAGGCATGGGCTCTCCGACGATGTTGTAATACACATTTTTGGGCTTCTTCGGCTTGGCGGGCTCGGCTTTTGGCGCGGATGGCGGCTTGGTCGGCGCAGGGCTGGGGACGGCCAGTGCCGGAGCCAGCGGCTTTGCGGCTGCCGCCTCCTTTACTGGCGCCGCTGGGGGAGCGATTGCCACCGGTTGCGATGGCGGGGGCGGTGCGACTGGCGGAGCCGCAGAAACAGCAGCGGGTGCAGGTACGGCGACCGGCTCCGTCTTCGTCACTGGCGCTGCCGGAGTATACGGTGAAGGAGTTTGGGTCAACGATGCCGTCGAGATGGGCTGAGGAAACACTCGCACGGGTTCGGCTGCGGCGGCTGGAGCGGAACTTTTCGCGGTCTTGATTGTCTTCGCGGTCCTCCCCTGGAAGAAATAATTCAAGACTGCCGCCACCAGCGCCGCAATACCAAACTCCATCACGGAAACGAAGAGGTCCGGATAGTTATAGGGCCGCTGGGTGAACGACGTCGGCAATCCCGCGGATTGGCCCATAACATCCCCCAGCCAGGGCACGACCACGTTGTTCATGACCGATACAATCAGGCTCCAGATTGCTTCGCCCAGGATCACTGCCATGATGATTCGAGCAATCCATCGGCGCGTGTCCGTCGCCCCCGCGGGTTTCATAGTCTGGTCCATGATCTTCTGCCCTTACGAAGATTGTTACACAGCCGCCAATGGCGCGAAAGCCAGCCGAAACGCCGATCGCAACCTGAAATGCTCACGAGGCGGCTGCGGCTCGAAGCATGGCCAACTTCGAAGCCTCGGCAAACTTCCTTTGAAGTTGCCGCGAAAGCGGATACGCCAATTTTGCCGCGACCTTTCGTGGCCGGGAGAAGGCGAGGAGGTCGTACCAGACCTCATCTTCGTGGCGTCTCCATTCAACTGTGAACCGCTCTTCTCCACTCTCTGCATGTTCCCACAGCGTGCCGTAAGCGAAACCAAACCGCTTGATGGGGCCGTCCTCATCGACGACGTAAACGATGCGGCAGGCATTGAGAGAATGGAGCCCGAAATGATCCACCGAAACCGCAACCTCGGTTCCAACCTGTATCGGAGCATGGGGCCAATACAAATGCATCCATGGGATATTGAACATTTGCCACCCGCGGATGGCCGCCACGGCTCGGAGCCATGTCGCCTCGCCTGCTCCCAGCTGGATACGATTGTGGTCCAGGTTGTAACGAGGCGGGATGGCACCGGCCGACGCGCCGACTTCACGATACGAGAAGCGCGAGCTGCTCTGCTTGGCGATAAAACGCCGAACTTCGTCTTCCGATGGTGCTGTCATGCGGAACAATGTGGGCTACTACTCTCTTCCCGACATGCGTACTTCGTAGATAGTTGGCAGCGCGTCCGAGTTGGTACGAACAAAGCTCCGCACCAGTTCGGTGCGCGAGAAGTGGCCCAGGCTCAGGAGCCGGATGCATTCGTCCGTGGCGCAACTCTCCCAGGAAGATCGCTTGCCCCAGGGAAAACAGGTGGCCTCGATTACCCTGACCGGAAGCTGTTCCTGGAATCCGGATTCAATTTGTTCCCGCAGCCAGCGCATGTAATCCAGCTTCTCCGCGATGGCGATTTTCGGGTCTTGCCGGATCACCACACCGGGAAAATCGGGGACATCGGCTCTCAAGGTGTGGATGTGCCCGTGTCCTTCCACCAGAATCTCGATATCGAGTTCCATCAGCCGTTCCAGGCTGACCAGCCATTTGTGGCTGTCAACGTCGGGGTTGGGCGTGGCAAAGTAGCTTCCCATGAAAGCATCGCCCGCCAGCAGCACCTTCTCCTTGCGGTCGTACAACACGATGTGGTCGTCGCAGTGGCCGGGAGTACTTACGACCTGCAACTCGCCGGCGTCCGTATCCACCTTGTCACCCAGAACCTCGAAAGGCGGCCTCAGGTCTGGTGGCTGACCGATAATCGTGGCGCGTACCCAAGGCAGCTTCTTAAACGGTGTGAGGAAGCGGGCGGTCATCTCCGAAACGTAGATGGGAGCGCCGGTAGTATCAGACAGCCAGTTGAGGTTGCCGACGTGCTCCTCATGGGCATGGGTGGCGACGATCTTTGTGATCTTCGTGTTTGCCCGGACAAGATGCCGCGCCAGCGACCGTCGCATCTTGGGCGAGCCCGGATCGATTGCGATTCCGTTGTAAACCACCGCGGTAAACAATTCGCCGAAGAGCAGCGGGACAGCGTTGGGGAGAACCCCATTGAGAAAGAAAATCGTCAGCTTGCCGTTGAGCAGGTCCAGCCGCTGATGATATGTCCGGGCGAAGATGCTCGTCCGCTGCGCCGCGGCGCTGATCGCGGCCCATACCACTAGTGGCAACCGGATGAAAAAACCGAGCGTGTAACACGACCAGAACGCACCCAAGCGGGCTTGCCGTCGTACCGTTTCTGGCTTTGCGACACGACACGCGCCACCCCGACACTTGCTCAGCGAATATCGGTTGCGGGCGACAAACCCGTACAGCAACCGTCCCGCGCTACGGAAGGGAAACCATTGCCCCACCACGCCGATAAGCCAGGTGGAAGGGAACAGCCGGGCCAAAGCAGTGACTGCGTCCCAACCGACGTGGATTTCGCCGCCAGGAGTGACCACGTGCAACTGGCGCAAACATTCATCCAGCCTGAGCCGGGAGTCAACCGAGCTTAAGGCGTCGTCGCTGATGGGCAGGCATAACGTCTTGCTTTTACCGTCGAGAGTCTTCAGCCACGACACGCAGGACTGACAGATTTCGCACTGCCCGTCGTAAAGTACACGGTACGCGGAGGCAGCGCTAGTCTTCTCTTCAAGGCTCTCCGCAACTCCGGTGTTTGAGGGGCGCATGAATAATATGGGTCGCGAGTCGCTGCTCGCCATGTTAGGACATATTGCGCCCGACCAGACACAAAAAAGGGCTGACCGGAGTCAGCCCTGCCTAGCTCAAGCGTGTCCAAGTTCTCAGTCCCGGGCGGTGACCAGCGGCATATGCACCAGGTGCTCGCTAAGGAACCATACTTGCAATTCATTGGTACGCAGGACGTCGCTGACCGCGAGGTCGTTGGTGCCGTCGTCGCCCAACTGGTCGGCGCGCTCCGCCAGTTCGCGGCATTGGCCGATGATGACCTTGTGGGCATCGAGCAGGCGGGAGAGTTGCACCGGCACTTCTTCACGTCCGCGCGGAGGCCGCGCGATGCGCGTGGTCTCGGCCACGTCGGCTGCCATGGCGATGCTCAATCCGCCCAGCAGTTGAATGCGCTCGGCAATGGTGTCAACCAGTTCCACCTGCTCGTCGTAATGCTTGTCGAAGAGAAGATGCAGCTGGTAGAAGGTGGGTCCGGCGACCTGCCAGTGCGATTTCTTGTAGAGATCGCGCAGGGTCATGGTGTCGGCCAGCAACTGGTTGAGGTGCTCGGTCATCTCCAGACGGACCGGTTCTTCAAGTTCCAACGGCAGGGCGTGGTTTACGGTGCCGTACTGCTGGATTTCACCGGCGCGTTGGTCAAAGTGTGGTTGGGCGCTAATGCCACCGTTGTGGCCTGCGGTTTTCTTGGACATCGGAATTCTCCTCTTCTGATTTCTTTGGTACAGCCCTTTGGATGTTGGTGAAGACGTTAGGGTCAAGGTTGCTGGTAAGATTTATCCGATAGAGAGCGAAACAATCCTTATTATATGCCTTGCCGATCCGGGTGGCTGCACGCTGTGTCTGATTCGATTCCGCTATTGAACCGGTAAGGAGGCGTTCCCGGAACTCAGTAAGGGAGGCATTGATATGCCTAAGGCGGCCTGCTGTCTCTCGACCATGTGTATTCGTTTGTTGATTGTGCAACTGTTGGCTTGCGGTTTGGCAGTGTCTGTCACCGCAGCGCGGTCCGAAGCGAGCAAAGGCATTCTGGACGGTGACGTTTGCCGACGCGATCGAAGGTGCTCCGATTTCCAGCGCGTTTGTACTCATTCACCGCGGCGGAGGCTCACGGGACACGGTAGTGCGGCTTGAACCTTCAGGAAAATTCCAGGTCCCTCTCACGCCCGGTCGGTACGATATATTCGTTGCCGCCGATGGCTTCGTTCCCACCTGCAAAGTGGTGGAAATTGTCTCCGATCAGACTACGCAGTTCTCACCAAGGCTACGAGCCGACGTCGAGCATGCGGAACAGAGTTCGCACTGATGGCCCCGAGGCGGGCAGGCGGCCAGGCGGCCAGGCGCCAGCAAAATTCCGCGCAATTGTCTATCATGGAAGGTTCGGCATTCATTGAGGGAGAAAATCAGACGTGGCTGAAACGCAAACCAACGGAGTGGAAGTTCTTGAAACCCGGGAGTGGCTGGATTCGCTGGATTATGTTTTGTCGCAGGGCGGCCCGGAGCGGGCCGGCCGTTTGCTGCAGCAACTCTCGCTGCACGCGCGCCGCGCGGCCGGTGTAAATCTTCCCTTTACCGCCACCACACCGTACCAGAATACAATTCCTTCCCGGCAGCAGCCGCCTTTTCCCGGCAGCCAGGAGATGGAGCGGCGCATCAAGAGCCTGGTGCGCTGGAATGCCCTGGCCATGGTGGTGCGGGCCAACAAGATCGAGAGTGGCATTGGTGGACACATTTCCACTTTTGCTTCCGCCGCCACACTCTACGAAGTCGCATTCAATCACTTCCTGCAGGCCCGGACTGAATCCAGCGACCGCGACCTGGTTTACTTCCAGGGCCATGCGGCGCCCGGCATGTACTCCCGTGCCTATCTGGAAGGCCGCATTCCCAAGGAAAAGCTGCAGAATTTCCGCCGCGAACTGAAAGAAGGCGGAGGTCTTTCTTCTTACCCCCATCCCTGGCTGATGCCGGACTTCTGGGAATTCCCCACGGTCAGTATGGGATTGGGACCGATCCAGGCTATCTACCAGGCGCGATTCATCCGCTACCTGGAGAATCGCGGGCTGAAGAAAGCCACGGGCGGCAGGGTCTGGGCCTTCATGGGCGACGGGGAGATGGACGAACCGGAGTCTCTGGGATCCATTACTCTGGCCTCGCGCGAGCGCCTGGACAACCTGATCTTTGTGATCAACTGCAACCTGCAGCGCCTGGATGGACCGGTGCGCGGCAACGGCAAGATCATCCAGGAACTGGAGGCGATTTTCCGTGGCGCCGGCTGGAACGTGATCAAGGTCATCTGGGGCAGCGACTGGGACAGCCTGATCGGCAATGATCGCGACGGAATCCTGGTCAAGCGCATGGGCGAGATCACGGACGGCCAGTATCAGAAATATTTTGTCGAGAGCGGCGCTTACTTCCGCCATAACCTGTTCGGCAGCGATCCCCGCTTGCTGAAGATGGTGGAGCATCTCTCCGACGAACAGCTTTCCCGCATGCGACTGGGCGGTCACGATCCCATCAAGGTGCACGCCGCCTACAAAGCCGCCACCGAGCACAAGGGAGCGCCCACCGTCATTCTGGCCAAGACCATCAAAGGCTATGGATTGGGCGAAGCGGGCGAAGGCAAAAACATTACGCACCAGCAGAAAAAACTGAACGAAGATGAACTGCGCGTCTTCCGTTCGCGCTTCGGAATCCCCATCGCGGATGACGATCTGCAGGATGCGCCCTTCTATCGGCCTGCGGACGATAGTCCGGAAATCCGCTACATGCAGGAGCGCCGCAAACAGCTGGGCGGCTACCTGCCGGAGCGCAAAGTACGCGCCCAGCCCATTGCTCCGGTGGCAGAGCCCCATTTCGAGGAATTTTACAAAGGGACGGATGGCCGCGAAGTTTCGACCACCATGGTTTTCGTGCGGCTGCTTTCGAAATTGTTGCGTGATCCTGAGATCGGCAAGCTGATCGTACCCATTATCCCGGACGAGGCCCGCACCTTCGGCATGGAGGCGCTCTTCCGACAGGTGGGAATTTATTCCAGCGTGGGCCAGCTCTACGAGCCGGTAGACATGGACACCCTCCTTTATTACAAAGAGGCGAAAGACGGGCAGATTCTCGAGGAAGGCATTACCGAAGCCGGTTCCATCTGCTCCTTTATCGCCGCCGGTACGGCTTACGCCAATCACGGGATCAACACCATCCCGTTTTTTATTTACTACTCGATGTTCGGCTTCCAACGCATCGGAGACTTTATCTGGGCCGCTGCCGATATGCGCACGCGGGGCTTCCTGATCGGCGGGACTGCCGGGCGTACGACTCTCGCCGGCGAAGGCTTGCAACATCAGGATGGTCACAGCCACGTGTTGGCGCTTTCAGTGCCCAATCTGCTGGCTTATGACCCCGCATTCGCCTACGAAATCGGTGTCATCATTCAGGACGGCATCAAGCGCATGTATGTCGATCAGGAATCCATCTTCTATTACCTGACCGTCACGAACGAGCCTTTGCCCATGCCGGCCATGCCGGAAGGAAAAGATGTTCGGCAAGGTATCCTGAAAGGCATTTACCGCTTCCGCGCATCCACCCGGAAGGACGCCAAACTGCGCGCGCAACTCTTCGGCAGCGGCACCATCATGTACGAGGTGCTCAAAGCGCAGCAGGTCCTGGAAGAAAAATATGGTGTTGCAGCGGATGTGTGGAGCGTCACCAGTTACAAGCAGCTTTATCGCGATGGCAATGATTGTGACCGTTGGAACATGCTGCACCCCGGCGCAGCTCCGCGTGTGCCGTTTGTCAGACAGGCGCTGAAAGATGCACCCGGCGTCCTGGTAGCGGCATCGGATTACATGAAGGTGCTGCCAGAATCGATTGCCCAATGGTTGCCTCGGCCACTGGTGGCGTTGGGCACCGATGGATTCGGCCGGAGCGAGAGCCGGGTGGCGCTGCGCGATTTCTTCGAGGTAGACGCGAAGCATATCGTGCTGGCCACACTGACGGCGTTCGCGCGCGACAAGCAGATCAAGGCTGAAGTGCTGCAGCAAGCGGTGACGGAACTCGGTATCAATCCGGAAAAAGCGAATCCGGCAAGTACATAGAGTGTAGCGCCGCCGTCCCGGCGGCTGTCGTGGGGGCGTCCCGCCCCCACCGCCGAGGGCAAGATGCCCTCGGGACAGCCGGCGAGACGCCGGCGCTACCAGCGCAGCTTACCTTGGGAGTGAATACTCAGTGACAGAATTCAAGCTTCCGGAACTCGGCGAAAACATTGACCAGGGCGACCTGGTCAGACTGTTGGTCTCGCTGGGTGCGAGCGTCACCGAAGGGCAACCGGTGATGGAATTGGAAACCGATAAGGCGGTCGTTGAAGTGCCATCTTCTGTTACCGGCACGGTCAAGGAAATCCGGGTGAAGGAAGGCCAGAAGGTAAAAGTCGGCCAGGTGATCTTCACCGTGGAAAATGGGACGGGCGCGAAAGCCAAGAGTGTCGAGACCAAGAGTGCCGAGAGGAAGGCCGCCGAGTCCAAATTGCCAGCCGCGAAGGCCCCTGCAGAAAATCCCACGCCAGTTGCAAAGGTTGCGGTTCCGCCGGTGACGGAGGCTCGACTTGTTCCCAATGCGCCAGCCCCGGCTGCCAGCGTCGCAACCGACTTCAGACTGCCCGAACTGGGAGAGAACATCGATCAGGGCGATCTGGTGAGGCTGATGATTTCCCTGGGCTCCAGAGTTTCTGAGGGCCAGCCGGTCATGGAACTGGAAACCGACAAAGCCGTAGTGGAAGTGCCGTCGTCGGTAACCGGCACGGTGAAAGAAATCAAGGTCAAGGAAGGCGAAAAGGTAAAAGTCGGCCAGGTGATTTTCACCCTCGAGGGCGGGGCTTCGGCGCCGGAGAAGGCGAAGCATGCCCCGGTCGAACACATTTCGGAACAACATGAGGCCCGGCTGTCGTTACAGGCGGCGATCCAGGCCGAGGGCAAAACCGCGGCCCAGGTATTTCTGCCCGACCAGCCCCAGCCGCCTGCGCCCCAGCCTTTCTCGATGCCTGAGCAACTGGGCAAAGTGGCGGGAACCGAACATCGCGCGCCGGCCCCCGCCGCGCCGCACGTTCGCCGCCTGGCGCGAGAAATTGGTGTGGACATCTACGAAGTCAAGGGCGCCGGCCCCGGGGGACGCATCAGCGAAAATGATGTGAAGGCGTACGCCAAATCGCTGCTGACCTCAGTCGCCAGGGGAGCGGCGCCGGGACGCCAATTCGCGCAACCGGAACTGCCCGACTTCACCAAATTTGGAAAAGTAGAACGCGTCTCCATGCGCGGCGTGCGGCGTAAGACCGCCCAGCACCTGTGGGAGGCCTGGACCACAATTCCCCACGTAACCCAGCAGGATAAGGCCGACATCACGGAGCTTGAACAACTGCGCACGCGCTTCGCGCCCAAAGCGCAGGAAGCCGGCGGCAAAATGACGGTGACCGCGATCGCGTTGAAAGTGTGCGCTTCGGCGTTGAAAGTTTTCCCCCAGTTCAATGCCAGCATCGACATGTCCAGGGAAGAAATCATCTACAAGCAGTACATCAATATTGGCGTGGCGGTGGACACTGACCGCGGCTTGCTGGTCCCGGTGCTGCATGATGTGGACAAAAAGAACATTGTCGAACTGGCGGCCGAACTGACCCAGCTTTCGAAGAAAGCTCGGGACAAGAAACTCGCACCCGCAGAAATGGAGGGCGGGACGTTTACCATTACGAACCTGGGCGGCGTCGGCGGCACCGGATTCTCGCCCATCGTCAATTTTCCTGAAGTGGCGATTCTCGGGCTGTCTCGTTCCAGCATGGAGCCGGTTTGGATGAACGGCAAGTTTGAGCCCCGGCAAGTGCTGCCGCTTTCGCTCTCCTACGATCACCGCCTGATCGACGGCGCCGATGCGGCACGTTTCCTGCGCTGGATTGCGGAAGCGTTCGAGCAGCCTTTCCTGCTGTCGGTACAGGGCTAGAATGAAAAATCTTAAACCACAGAGGACACCGAGATGCACTGAGGAAATTTCCTTGTATTCCTCTGTCTCCCCTGTGCCCTCCGTGACTAAAGCCTTTCTGACCGAATGACGGAAACTTCAAACTTACACATTGCAGTGGTCGGTGGCGGGCCGGGTGGCTATGCCGCGGCATTTCTGGCCGCCGATCTGGGACTCAGAGTCACGCTGATCGATCCCGAGGCGAATCCCGGCGGTGTCTGCCTCTATCGCGGCTGCATTCCCTCAAAGGCCTTGCTGCACGTGGCCAAGCTGATCGATGAATCACGCCACGCCAAAAACTGGGGTATTGAGTATGCCGATCCCAAAATCGATCTGGCCCGCCTGCGCTCATGGAAAGAGGGAGTGGTCAAGAAACTGACCGGCGGCCTGGGCATACTTTCGAAGCAGCGCAAGGTTGAGTACATTCAGGGACGCGCAGCTTTTGAGAATTCGAATACGCTGCGAATTTCGAAGACCGGCGGCGGCGATGAAAGCCTGACCTTCGATCGCATCATCCTGGCGACCGGCTCGCGGCCTGCGATCATTCCCAGTCTGAAGTTAGACACGTCGCGTGTCATGGATTCAACTTCCGCGCTGGACTTGAGCGATGTGCCGGGCACTCTGCTGGTAGTCGGCGGTGGCTATATCGGCCTGGAGTTGGGCACCGTGTACGCTGCCCTCGGCTCCAGGGTTTCCGTAGTCGAGATGCTGCCCGGGCTGCTGCCCGGCGCAGATCGCGACCTGGTCCTCCCCCTGCACAAGCGGATCGAAAAAAGTTTCGCTTCCATTCTGCTGAATACCACGGTGGCTGCCATGAAAGAGGAAGGCAACGGCATCCGCGTGAGTTTTGACGGTCCTGAGGTCAGGGAGCGCGAGCAGGTTTTCGAGAAAGTGCTGGTGTCGGTCGGGCGCAAGCCGAATTCTGAAATCCCAGGTCTGGACAAGACGCAAGTCCAGCTCGGCGCCCGCGGATTCATTCAGGTGAGCAAGCAGTTGCAAACCAGTGATCCGGTGATTTACGCCATCGGCGACGTCGTGGGCGAACCCATGCTGGCCCACAAGGCTTCGCACGAGGGGCGCACCGCGGTCGAAGCCATCGCCGGACACAAAGTTGCATTCGAACCGGCGGCCATTCCTGCTGTCGTGTTTACCGATCCCGAGATCGCCTGGTGCGGTCTCACGGAAACTCAGGCCCAAAAGGAAAACTGGGAAATCAAGGTCGCGAAATTTCCCTGGGCCGCTTCCGGCCGGGCCATGACCCTGGACCGCACCGAGGGCATGACCAAGCTCATCCTCGATCCTCAGACTGAACGGGTGCTGGGCGTGGGGATTGTGGGCGCCGGTGCCGGAGAGCTCATCTCCGAAGGCGTGCTGGCGGTAGAGATGGCCGCTCTGGCCAAAGACATCGCCTTGACCATTCATCCGCATCCAACGCTCTCTGAGACCGTGATGGAGGCCGCCGAAGTCTTCTTCGGTACCAGCACCGACATCTACCGGCCGAAGAAGAGCTGAACTTCCTCGGCCCGAGTGTGGGGCGGACACTCCTGTCCGCCGCCGTTGATTTGGACTCTGATTTTCGTAATCCCAATTGAAGAACAAGTCAAAAGCGGCGGGCGAGGGCGCCCGCCCCACACACAAGCATCGCGCCTACATTACAATGAACGTTCGTCACATGCGTCCGGTAGATCAAGAAGCGCGCAGGCTACTCATCGCCCTTGCGGTTGTGTTGGCGATGGTTCTGCCGGCCTCGGCGTACCAGCTGGCAGGACAATTACCGTCGGCTCCGGGCAATGGGAAAACGTCCGCGGCCGATCCACTCGGGCGCACCACTCCCAGCGGCACCTTGTATGGATTTCTCCAGGCGGCGCAGTCGGGAAACTATTCCATCGCCGCGCAGTATTTGCAGATGTCCGCGGCCCGGCGTCAGAGCCAGGGAGAAGACATTGCTTCCAAGCTGAAACTCGTGATCGATCGCGCCTTTACCGGCGACCTGCGTCAAATCAGCAATCAACCGGAGGGCACTCCGCAGGAAGGAATGCCGCTCGACAAGCAGCGGGTTGGCAATCTGAACTCGGGCGACGTCGATGTTCCGTTGGTTCTTGTCCGCATCGTTGACCCTGAGGGTGGAAAGATCTGGCTGATCTCCAACGACACCCTGGCCAACCTTCCCGAGCTATACGAGCAAGCCGCCGTGCACCAGGTGGAGACGCGTCTCCCCCAATTTCTGGTGGTTCACCAGTTCGCAGGTCTCCCTCTATGGCAGTGGCTCGCGGTGCTGCTCGCGATTCCGGTAGCTGCGCTTCTGGGATGGCTGGTGGTGCAGTTCCTGCGGTTGCCCTGGTACTTCTGGGCGCGCTACCGAAGGCATGCCATTGCCCAGGCGTGGAATTCGTTTGTGCGGCCGTTGTGGCTGGTGGTGGGGACGCTGGCCCACCGCATTCTGATGGGATACGTTCGTCTTCCCGTGCTGCCGAGGCATCGCTACCAGCAGATCGCCGGAGTGGTGGCGATCATCGGCGCCAACTGGTTGCTCTGGCGGGTCCTGCGGGAAGCACTGCTCAGCGTACGGCAGCGCGCCGTTCTTTCCGGACGGATGGGTACCAGCTCGCTCATGATTTTGGGCGAGCGTGTGCTCAAGGCCGCCATCTTCCTGCTGGCGATTTTCGCCATCCTGGGTACGCTGGGCTTTAACCTCAACACTCTTCTCGCCGGAGTCGGCATCGGCGGCTTGGCCATAGCGTTCGCGGCGCAAAAGACGCTGGAAAATCTCTTTGGCGGTGTCTCCGTTCTGGGTGACGAAGTCATACGAGTTGGGGATTTTTGCCGCTTCGGCGACAAGGCGGGCACCGTCGAAGACATCAGCCTGCGCTCTACCCGGGTGCGGACCAACGAGCGCACCCAACTTTCCATCCCCAATGGTTCACTGGCCACGATGACCCTGGAGAACTTCAGCCGGCGCGACAAGATTCTCCTCAACACCAAGATCGGGTTGCGCTACGAGACTACTCCTGACCAGATGCGTTACGTACTGGTGCAAATCCGTCGTTTGCTGTACGAGCATCCCAAAGTCGAGACTCAAGGCGCGCGCAACCGCTTCATCTCGTTTGACGAGAGCGCGCTTAGCATGGAAATTTTCTGCTACATACTCACCCAGGATTACGGTGAGTTCCTCACCATCAAGGAAGATATCCTGCTGCGCATCATGGATATCGTGGACGCTGCCGGCACCAGCTTCGCCTTTCCGTCACAAACCGTTTATCTGGGGCGGGACACGGGCCTGAACAAGGAAAAGGCAGAGTTGGCCTCACGCCAGGTGCAGAAGTGGCGGGAAAGCAACCAGCTGCCTTTTCCGGATTTTCCGCCCGCGGAGATTTCTGAAATCAGTAACACCTTGCCTTATCCCCAGCCGGGTTCCCCCGTCGTGAGCGGAAAGGACGAAACACGCTAAGGCGAATTGGCCGTCCCGGCCGCCGTGCCTGACCCTGGACCCGTTGTTCTCAGAGCTGCCTTGAGCAATCGATGGTGCAGAGACCTTTGAACAGGGAGGGTCAGTCGTGAAGTGGGAAAGGCCGACACGTTCTTCCCAGCACCTGGTTCGCACTACGAAACATTCCCCAAGTCGAAGAAAATGGCTCGGATTCCGGAATACCGGTGATCCAGGCCGGCGCCGTCAATCTCGCCGCTCTCACCTTTTAGCGGCTGGGTTGCAAAAGGCGGCACACACCGGCCGCTCTGGTGCCCCAAAATTACCACAGTAACTTGCTGGCCCTGACCACCCTACCTACCATTAAACACTATGAGTTACCAAGCGCTCTTATTCTGCCCGGATGAAAAAACGGCCCGTGTGGTCAGCCAGGTATTAAGCGATCTCGAGTTTGCGGTTGACCCCTGTCACGAGCCCTTTGCCGCAGTGAAAAAACTGATGGTCCAGCACTTCGATGCGATTGTCGTGGACTGCGAAAACGAGCAGAATGCGGCCCTGCTCTTCAAGAGCGCACGCAACTCAGGTTCGAACCAGGCGTCGCTGGCAGTGGCTGTGGTAGAAGGACAGGCTGGAGTGGCCAAGGCCTTTCGCCTGGGCGCCAATCTGGTGCTGACCAAGCCCATTCATGTGGAGCAGTCCAAGGGCACGCTACGGGTCGCTCGCGGTCTACTGCGCAAGGGACAGGCAGCCAAGCCGGCCGGACTTCCAGAATCCGCCGAATCGCCGTCCATAGCAAAGCCGTTTACCCCTGCGCCCTTTCCGCCGCCACAATCGATCACGCCTCCGCGTTCAGTCAGCGCTTCGACTTTTGAGTTGGATGCGGAACCGGCACCGCAACCAGATCTGGTGGACGCGGCGTTGCTCGAGTACATGCCAGATTCCGCCCTTTCGGGCACTGAGAAATCACCGGGGAATGCGGCCGACTCCGATCCCTCGAAGCAATATCCCTGGCAACCGCGCAAGCCCATGGCTGAGCCGATGGCGTCGGCGCTGCGCCGGGCAGCGGAGGCCGCGGGAAAATCCGAATTTGATGCTGCGGCTCCGAGTCAGGCGGGAGCACCGCAGTCCCGCACCGGTGCCGCCGCCGCGCCGGCCCGTGCCAAAGAAATCCCGTCCGCGGCCTTCAAGAATCTGGGTTTGGAACCGACCGCCAGCGCCATATCGGCACCCTCTACAGAAGAAATCAGAGAGATCAGGCGGATCGAAGATCCATCTGCCAGCGACGGTTGGAATTCGAACCCCGTACCGGCGGCAGCCCAAGAGCCCAGCTTCAGTTCTCTGGACGGCAACCAGGCTTCCAACGCGGGCGGC
The DNA here is from genome assembly GCA_963758435.1 of Terriglobia bacterium. GTDB lineage: Bacteria > Acidobacteriota > Terriglobia > Terriglobales > Acidobacteriaceae > JAIQFF01. The sequence continues at coordinate 64,174 of CAVWVN010000013.1, forward strand.
AGCAAGAAGACTCTGCTGGTCGTGCTACTGTTACTTGGACTCGCGGCAGCAGGTTATTTCGGCTGGACCAAAATGCAGTCGGCTCATCCCCAACCAGCGGTGCCACAGTCTGCAGTTCCAGCAACTTCGGGGACGGCTGCGCTGCTCCAGCAACCTGGACCTGCAACGCCAGAGACTCAGCCGGGTGCGAGCGAGGTGGTGACGCAGCCCGATCAGGACTTGAGCGGTACGACCGTCACTCCCTCATCCAAGCCTTCGGCCGCAGTAGTGGCGCAAACTCCCGGAACCAAGACTTCGGTCCCGGCCAAGACCTCGGCAACGGAAGATGAAATTACGGTCGTCGATGGACCCGCAACCTCGGCCCAAACAGAGCCAGCACCGGTGTTGATGGTCCAGAACGGATCTTCAACCCGACCGAAGGCTGAACCTGAAGAGCAGGAACCGGTGCAAGCGCCCGCGGCAACCAGCATCGCGACCGACACCAGCAGCAAGGCGTTGTCTGGTCTGGTGAACACAACTGAGATCAATGCCACAAAAGCGCCACAGGAGACGCTAAGAATTTCGCAGGGTGTTTCGCAGGGCCTGATCCTCAAAAGGGTTCAGCCGGTCTATCCCGAGCAAGCGCGGCAGATGCGTGTGGAAGGGAAGGTCGAGCTGCAGGCGAACATCTCCAAGTCGGGCAGCATCACCGGGGTGAAGCAGTTGACTGGTGACCCGCTGTTGGGACGCGCCGCCACGGACGCGGTGCGGCAGTGGAAATACAAGCCCTACTTCCTGAATGGCGAGCCCATCGAGATTCAGACCCAGATCACGGTGATTTTCAAACTTCCGTAGCCGGTAGTGGCTCAGTTTGAAAGTTTCTCTGACCAACAGACGTCATCCCGAACGGCCTTCAGGCCGTGAAGGATCTGGCGTGAAGCAGATACACCCCTTTGCCCCTGCGTTGCCGCCGATGCGCGCCAGATCCTTCGGGACTGAAGTCCCTCAGGATGACCACTCCGCATTCGGGTGCCGTTAAGGCCCCTTACTGCACAGGGAGCGGAGAGGCCGCAAAGTCCGCAAATTAGCCCTCGCACCGACTCTCCAACCCATCCTGACCTCCGAGTTATAATCGAGAGCTATCTACTCGTCGAGATCTCCTTCTGTGACGGGTGGACCAATTTCCATGGACTTCAAACTAGTCAGCGACTACACACCGCGCGGCGACCAGGCCACAGCTCTTGAAGCACTTGTGAAGGGTGTGTTCGACCGCGAGCAGCACCAGGTCTTGCTGGGCGTGACCGGCTCGGGCAAGACCTACACCATGGCCAAGGTGATCGAGCAGGCCAACCGGCCCTCGATCGTCATGGCGCACAACAAGACCCTGGCGGCGCAGCTCTATCACGAATTCAAGAGCTTCTTTCCCCATAACGCGGTGGAATATTTCGTCTCCTACTACGACTATTACCAGCCCGAGGCCTACGTCCCCGCCGCCGATCTTTACATCGAGAAAGAAGCGACCATCAATGATGAGCTGGACAAGCTGCGACTTTCCGCCACCCGCTCACTGTTTGAGCGACGCGACTGTCTGATCGTGGCTTCGGTGAGTTGTATTTATGGCCTGGGTTCGCCCGAGGCGTACTACGGCATGCTGCTTTTTCTGGAAAAGGGCCAGAAGATCAAGCGCGAGGACATCACCCGCAAGCTGGTGGAAATTCTCTACGAGCGCACCGATGGTGATTTTCGCCGCGGCACCTTCCGCGTGCGCGGCGACGTAATCGAAATCTTCCCCACCTACGATGACATGGCGTATCGCATCGAATTGTGGGGAGACGAAGTCGAATCGCTCTCGCAGATCGATCCGTTGTTCGGCACGGTAAAACAGAAATATGCGCGCCTGCCCATCTATCCCAAGACGCATTATGTGATGAAGCCGGAGACCCGGTCGAAGGCGGTCGAGTCGATCCGGGAAGAGCTGGCATGGTGGGAAGCGGAGCAGGAGAAGCAGGGCCATCTGGTGGAGGCGCAGCGGGTGCACCAGCGCACCATGTACGACCTGGAGATGATCAAGGCCATGGGCTACTGTCATGGCATCGAAAACTACTCCCGCCACTTTACCGGACGCCTGCCCGGCGAGCCGCCTCCGACCTTGCTCGATTATTTTCCGCGCGACTACCTGATGTTCATCGACGAATCGCACCAGACGGTGCCGCAGTTGCACGGCATGTATCACGGCGACCGCTCCCGCAAGGAAACGCTGGTGGAGTATGGCTTCCGCCTGCCCTCAGCGCTCGACAACCGCCCCTTGACGTTCGAAGAGTTCGAACATCGCATGAACCAGATCATCTATGTTTCCGCCACGCCTGGCCCCTACGAACTGACCAAATCCGCGGGCGTGGTGGTGGAACAGATTATTCGTCCCACCGGCCTGGTCGATCCCCCAGTTGAAATCCGGCCGGTGAAGGGACAAATCGACGACCTGTTGCACGAGATCCGCGAACGCGTGGGGCGGGGCGAACGGGTGCTGGTGACCACGCTCACCAAGCGCATGGCTGAGGACTTGGCCGAGTACTACAGCGAAGTGGGTGTGAAATGCCGCTACATGCACTCCGAAATCGAGACCCTCGAACGGGTGAAAATCCTGCGCGATCTGCGCAAAGGCGAGTTCGATGTGCTGATCGGTATTAATTTGTTGCGTGAAGGGCTTGATCTGCCTGAAGTATCACTGGTCGCCATTCTCGATGCCGACAAAGAAGGCTTTCTGCGCTCCGCGGGGTCGCTGATCCAGACCATCGGCCGTTGCGCCCGGAATCTGAACGGCCGCGCCATTCTCTACGCCGATCGGCAGACCGACTCGATGAAGAAAGCCCTGAGCGAAACCGACCGGCGGCGCGCCATCCAGGTGGCCTACAACGAGGCCAACGGAATCACACCGGAGTCGATTGTGCGCCCCCTGGAAATGTCTCTGGCCCGGATCATCGAGGCTGACTATGCCGATCTGACCGACGTCGAAGTGGAAGGCGTACCCGACTTCAAGTCCCAGGAGGAACTGGACGCCTACATGAAGAAACTGGAAAGCGACATGCGCGAGGCGGCCAAACGCTTTGAATTCGAGAAGGCAGCCAAGCTCAGAGATACGATCAAAGAATTGCGGACGAAGGAATTCTTGTTTGTCTGAACACAGGGCCAGCGTGGCGCGGGCGCCCGCGGCTCTTGCCGTGGATCTCGCAGCCCAACGCGTTGGCTATCGCCCCGATTTCGCCGCCAAGGCAGCCGCCTTCTGATAGACCGTGTAGCCATCCCTGACCTGTGGGTGAAATTTCACTTCTGAGGCCGGCAGCTTTTCGTTCTGCCCGAGGAATAAATACCCGCCAGGCTCCAGGTACAGATGCAGACGTTGTACCAGCGCCGTCCGTTGCGCGGTCGAAAACCGAGGCAGCACATCCAGGCAGAAAATGCAGTCGAACTGCCCCAGGAAGGATGGCTTGGCCAGGTTCATGGGTGAAAACCTGACCAGGTTGCGCAAGCGGGGCTTCACCATCAAATGATCGCCTACTCTCGCAAAGTACGGTTGCACTAGGTGAGGGGGAATGTCCTTCAAAGCGGCCTGCGGATAAAGCCCACGCTCCGCGGTTTCGAGCGCTTGCCGGCGAATATCGCTGGCGACGATATTCACATTCCAGCCACCACCGTCGCAGTTCACCACCTCGCACACCGACATGCCGATGCTGTAAGGTTCCTCTCCGGTGGAGCAACCAGCGCTCAGGATGCGAAGGCTGCGGGGATGTTCCGGCTTGCGCTTTTGCAGTTCCGGCAGGACCAGAGTCGCCAGTGATTGCAAAGCCGCCGGATGGCGAAAAAATTGCGTCTCGCCTTCCAGGACGTGCTCTGCGAGAAGTTCGCATTCAGTATCGGAAGAGCGAAGCCGCTCAAGCAACAGACCGGCCGAAGCGATTGGCTGCGAAGGCAGCATTTCCGACAAAGCCTGCGTCAGCTTCTTGGTCGTGGTATCGAGCAGGACGCCGATCTGGCGTTCCAGGATGAGCCGCAACTCGGAGAGTTCCTGCTCGCCCACGTCCACGTTTGCCTGAAGTTTGTGCATCACCACACTCCGCCGCTCGAAGCAGAGAGACAGATCGCGTGTGCGCTGGGGTTGGCGCGAAGGGGAGTTCGATTTTTTCCACCGCCTAGGAACTCGCGGCGGCAGCCTGGACTCTGGTTCTGGCTTCGTTCTCCGCTTGCTGCTCGACCGCGTTCAGTTCCTTCTCGATCGACGAGAAGCGCTGCAGGATCTCGTGCATGCGCACGGCCATGTTACGAATCGTTTCAATCTGTGAACGCGATGTCCCGGAGAAACTTTCCGGTTCCAGCAACAGCAGCTCGGAGTTTCCCATCACCGATGTAAGGGCGTTGTTCAATGAATGCCGTACATCCAGCATGTAGCGGCCCAGCGTGGCTTGCCGTTCCAGAGTCTTGCCCGCCTCCTCGGCCCGCTCGGCACGGGCCCTGGTCTGGCCGTGCCTCAGGATTTCCATGGAGACCAGCACCAGCGCATCCAGCCAACCTTCCTGCTGCTGCAAGACGCTTACCCCCGGCTGCATCCGGCCGCTCTTGGCTGCCGATTGCTGGCTCACAAACAGCACCGGGTTACCGGCGGGTCCAAGGGAGCTGAAAACAGCGGAAAGAACCTCGGGGCGCACCGCACCCACAATCGCCATAGCGAAACCGTCGCCATCGAGATCGCGGCAGACGTCGCCTCTCATCAAGGTAAATGCCGGCGCGTTCGGTGCGCCTTGCCAGCGGTCCATCACGGAACGCGAAAAGTCAGCGTCATCTGAAATTATGAGTACCGTGGCCTGGTCCAAGTTCCGCTCTCCGTTTTCTGATCCTGATCCGATGATCCTGAAGCGATGATTCTGCGCAGGCAAATTGTTGCTTAATTCTTCTCGTCGTCCCCTGGTTCAAATTGAGGAGCAGACGAATCCTGGTCCCAATCCGGCGCGGCCGTCACCTCGAACTCTGGAGCATCAGAGCTGGAAGGAGCAAACTGCGCAGCCGCGGCGACTGCTGCCTTGGCGCGACCCGGTGCCGTTGGCGGCAACTTCACCGCCTTCTTGGTGGTGCGAGACAAGGCCGCATCCACCACATTGCGCAGATCGACCAGCATGCGCAACGGGCTGCCGGAGGAGTATTCAGCATGGAACATCACCTTCCAGGATTGGCAGATCATGCGCAGCCGGGCCACAGGCTCGTCGGCCGAGAATTGGGCCGAGCGGCAATCCAGCGTCTCAACCCCGCGTGCCTCCAGTTCGCGCAGTCCATCCAGAATCGTGTTCAGGTCCTGGTGCATCAGCCGGAAGAAGACTCGCCGCATGAGAAAGCTGAAGCGGGTGAAGGTCACCATGGCGATGGGTTCGAAGTAGTCGTCTCCCGCGGAAACCTTGAGTTTTCTGCCTTTTTCCAAAATGCCGCTGGTCAGCAGTTCGTTCAGGCTGTGGCATCCATTGGCGGACTGAATGAAATCTTCAATCGGATCGAGCCATGAAGGCTGGTTCACATCAACGTCTCCCAGGACTGGTTCAAGAGTCTGGGCCACATAGCTAAGATCCACGTCGGTGTCTTCGAGTCGGGAAGGCGCACAATGGGAAAAGAATTGGACCAGCAGGAAATCGATCTTGTCGCGGTCCGAGTCCACCCGGGTGATCCGGTTGAGATGGTGCTCTAGCAGGGTTTGCAAACCCTCTTCACTGGTCAGACTTGTGGTCTGAAGGAACTGGCGTAACTGATGGACCTGGATCTTCTGGTCCATTTCGAGAAACCATTGGCGGGCTTGTTCCACGGACTCCCGTGGCGGATCTTCCATGCCGGATTCCAGATCAGGGCAAGGGGGTAGTTCGATGACAAACTCGCGCCCCAAATCGTTGTACAAAGGATGGAGCAGGCGCGCTTCGCGCCACTCCGCCGCCAGGTCAAGCTTTTTTGGTTTCAGAGTCATGGTTTCACGATCCAGTTGGAGACTTCCTGGGTAAAGCGGGCAGCCACGGCAGTGCGTCCGCTGGTATATTGCAGCGCCACTACAGAGGCTTCAGCGTCCAGCGTGCCGTCGGAATTCTGCACTTTCAGCCGGTCGGCAAATTCCAGGGGCAGGGTCGAAGAGAACAAGACCTCGCGCGGTGTACCGAATTCGATGACCGTGCTTTCGGTACAGTCTTTTCCGTCCCCGGCCACCCGAGTCAGGCGCACTGGGATACGCACCGGACTGGCCTCGGGAAAGAACTTCGCCAGCTTGGCGGTGCAGCTCTCCTGCCGGACGCGTGCTCGGCCCGTGGCCTGTGTGGACACTGCGAATACCTCGGTTTTCCAGGGTCGACGCGGCCTGGGTCCCCGGGCCTGCCGGTTAGCATGGCAAGGGCACCCGGACCGCATCGGTGAGTGAAGAGTGCACTCTCGCAACCAAAGTCGCCGCCGGGGATGGCTTTCTGTAAGATGCTGATCAACAAGGGCTTATACCAAGAGGTATCGGACCATAGGGAACTACCCGCGGTCCGTTTGTCTCAAAATGAAACATTGTCTCACCAGCGAGTCATGTGGGTCGGACACTCCTGTCCGACGCCTTTGACGTTGGTTGTCCCGGACGTTAATCGTGGATTGTGAGCCGGCTCGTCGACCAGGCGTGAGAGCTGTGAACTTGAAACCTGAAGATCCCGAACCTTGAAACTAGAAACCTTGAAACTGGAAACCTTGAAACTAAGAACCTCGCCCCCCGAACTTCAACCTCAAAATCAAAGGCGTCGGACAAGAGTGTCCGACCCACACTGCCCACCACCCACACTGCCCACTACCCACTACTGCAGGGCCTGGAGGGGAGTTGGTACTTCCCGGGCTCCGATGTTGTAGCGCTTGAGCTTCCGGTAGAGCGTGGCCCGGCTGATGCCCAGCATCTTTCCCGCGAGCGCTTTGTCCCCTTTTACCTGCTCGAAGACGCGTTCGATGGTGGCGCGTTCGATGTCCTCAAGATCGGTGGTGCTAAGTCCTGATGACGTGGAGTCGCCGCCCTGATCGCCCGGAACCGCGGATGTGATGGACGGCGGCAGATCGTTGAAGTCGATGGTCCGGCGGTCGCCCAGGGCGACGGCGCGCTCGATGCAATTCTCCAGCTCGCGCACATTCCCCGGCCAGTCATATTGCAGCAACGATTTCATGGCTGCGGTCGTGATTTGAATCGATTCGCCGCGAGCGTACCGCTCCAGGAACCAGTGCGCCAGCATGGGAATGTCGGAGCGGCGTTCCCGCAGCGAGGGCAGATGCACGGTGACCACGTTGAGGCGGAAGTAGAGATCCTTGCGGAAGGTGCCGTTGCGATATTCCGCTTCGAGATCGCGATTGGTGGCGGCTATCACGCGCACGTCCACCTTGATCTTCTGATTGCTGCCTACCGGCCGGACTTCCTTTTCCTGCAGGACGCGCAGCAGTTTGGCCTGCATTTCCTGCGGCAGTTCTCCGATCTCGTCCAGAAAGATGGTGCCGCCAGTGGCCGATTGGAACAAACCGGTGCGCGCTCGTACCGCGCCCGTAAAGGCGCCCTTCTCGTAGCCAAACAGTTCGCTTTCGATCAGGGTGGGGACCAGGGAACCACAATCCACAGCGACGAAGGGACGTTTGGCAAAGGAGCCGCGGAAGTGAATGGCCCGGGCCACTAGTTCTTTGCCAGTGCCGCTTTCTCCGGTGATCAGGACCGGCGTGTGTGTGTCCTTCAGGCGGGAGATCATGCGCAGCACATCCTGGATTTTCGCGGATGCGCCCACGATGCCGTGCAACTCGGTCTCCGTATCCATGCGTTCCCGCAGGAACTCGTTCTCTTCCACCAGGCGGACCTTTTCCGCCATGCGGCGCAGAAACAGCCGCAGTTCCTCCAGCGGGGAGAACGGTTTGCTGATGTAGTCGTAGGCGCCGAGCTTCATAGCCTGGACCGCGGTCTCCACCGATCCGTGGCCGGTCATGACCGCAACCTCGGTGCGGGGCAGCATTTTCTTCACCTTTTCAAGAAAGGTCAGGCCCGACATGTTCGGCATTACCATGTCGGTGAGAATGATGTGGGCGGGCTGTTCCTCGAGCAGCGCCAGGGCCGATTCGCCGCCGTCGGCTTCCATGCAAGTGAACCCGAGGGCTTCGCCCACGGTCATGCACAGCTGGCGGATGCTCTGCTCATCATCAACAATCAGAAGGCGGATTCGTAAGTCTTCATTCACAGGGCTTTCCCCATAGTTTTTTCGACTACTGAAATGAACTGCTGCACCCGGAAAGGCTTCTCGACGCAGGGAGCGCCGGTTTCGCGCAGCGTGGCCACGGTTTCCTCATTGGCAATATCGCCGGTAATGAAGACGATCCGCGCCGCTAGTTCGGGACGGTAGCGCGCGACCCAGGCATGGACGTCGGCCCCGTTCACGCCTCCGGGCGTGCGCATGTCGGAAACGACACCCAGAAATTCTCCCGACTCCAGCAGCCGCAGACCATCGGCGCCGGACTCGCTGCATACCACGGAGTAGCCGTTACGCTCCAGCGTGGCGCGGACGTAGGCCATGACGGCGGGCTCATCCTCGATAAGCAATACCGGTAGAGTTGCGGGTTTGGTGACGGGTTGTGTAGTCATCGTTGTTTGACTCCGGCAGCGGCCCCGAGAGAGGCCGACTCTGGCGTTGCGGGCAGGCGAACCACGAAGGTCGCGCCCGGCCCGCCGCTGTTGTTTTGGCAAAGAATCTCGCCGCCGTGCTCGTGCACGATGCCGTAGCAGATGCTCAAGCCCAGGCCCGTCCCTTTGCCCACCTCTTTGGTGGTGAAGAAGGGATCGAAAATGCGGTCCGGGTACGAGATTCCAGGCCCGTTGTCGCAAAAGGAAATTTCAACCGAGTTGTCCATGCGCCGGGTGGCTATCTCAATCCGCGCCGGACGTCCGGTTCCACTTACAGCGTCGTAGGCGTTGTTCAGGATATTCAAGAACACCTGCTGCAACTGGTGTGAGTCTCCGACCACGCTGGGCAGTTCCTGGTCCAGGTGCTCGACGACTTCCACTCCGTGGCTTTGGAAATCGTAAGAGCGCAGCTGGACTGTCCGCCGCAGAATTGGATTCAGTTGCAGTGGTTTTCTCTGCGGCGGCATCTGACGGGCAAAGCTGAGCAGGTTCTGGACGATCTGCTTGGTGCGCTGGGCCTCCTGCAGGATCACGCGCATGTCCTTGCGGGCGCTTTCCGGCAGTTCAGGATTTTCCATCAGCAGGTCGGCAAAGCCGAGGATGGCGGTCAGCGGATTGTTGACCTCGTGAGCGACGCCGGAAACCAGTTGTCCCACCGCGGCCATCTTTTCGGCGTGCATCAGCTTAGACTGCAGGCTGGCGGCGTCGGTCACGTCTGTCATCACCACCACCAGGCTGATCACGTGCGACTGCTCGTCGCGCATGGGGCTCAGGTTGATGGAAAAGTGCCCGATTCTTCCGTCCCCACGAAGAATCTGCAATTCCAGATTGTCCACCTGGCGCCCGGCCAGCGTTGCGCTCAAGGCCTCGGTGAGAATGGTGCGCCGGGCCGGCGTCACCAGGTTTTCCAGGGGCAGTCCCAGCAACTGTTTCTGCTCGTAGCCCATGTCCTGCCAGCGCCGGTTGGCATAACTGATCAAGCCGGCGGTGTCCGCCACCAGAATCAGACTCTGCGTGTTGTTGAGGATTTTTCCGGAGAAGTCGCGCTCGCGCTGCAACTCGGCCTGAAAGGTCTTCAGTCCGCTGATATCGAGCATCAAGCCGCGGAACTGCGTCACGCGCCCCTGATTGTCCCGCACCGCAAAGGCATTGATGAGAACGTAAACCGCGGACCCGTCGCGGCGGCGCAGCGTCTCTTCATGGTTCCGCACTACTCCGTGCTCTTGCATTTCCTGAGCAAGCTCCTGGTGGCGCTCAGGCGAAAAATAAATCTGGCTGCGAACGTCGGCTTGCAGCAACTCGTCCCGGCTGCTGTAACCGAGCATGCGAACCAGAGCATCATTGACTTCAATAAAGCGGCCTTCGGGCGTCGAGAAGAACAAGCCTTCCTGAATATTGTCGAAGAGTTCGCGGTACCGTTGTTCCACTTCCAGGCGGTCGCTGATGTCCTTCAGAACATGGATGGTTTGCATGCCCTCGCTGTTGGCGCCGTGTACCCGCGAGGTGGAGACCAGGTAGGTGCGCTCCAGCACGGGATGGACGTATTCGTCATCACCCTCGCTGGTGCTGCGGCAGAAAGGGCAGAAGCGTCGCGGCGGGACCTCACCCGCGGCCAACAGGGCGGACATATTGACCCCAATGAGAGCCTGCGGCTGCACCCCAATGAAGTCGGCGAGGGAGCGGTTTACCCGCAAGACATTGCCGGCTTCGTCGTGGGCCACGATGAAATCGCTGATGGCGTCGAAGATTTCGATCCAGTGGCGATTGGCTTGGTCCATGCGGGTAAAGAGGCGGGCATTCTCCAGGGCCACGGCAGCGTGGCCCGCGATGGCCTGCAGGATCTGCTTGTCTTCCTCGGCTAGCAGCTGTTCGCGATCTCCCAGGCACAGGACGCCGACTAGTTCCGCCGAAGCGCCCTGCAGCCGGACCAGGGTGCCGTTGCTCTCTCCCAGTTCCTCGGCCAGCACGGGACCGAACAATTCCGAAGCTGGGGCAGTGACAATCACGCCCTCGTGCCGTGAAAGGGCCTCTCCGACAGCATGACTGAACCGGCGCAGTAGAGAAGGTTCCTGAATCTCCCGGCCGTCCGCACCCTGCAGGATCAGGGTTTCCATGCCAGTCTCCTGCTGGACCACCAGCGCCGTCTGGTGCGCACCCAGGATATCCGTGGCTCGCCCTACAAAGCTCCGGGCAAAGTCGGGAAGTCTCAGGTGTCCGTTAAGTTCGAGGGCCAGCGCCATCAGCGACTCCGCCCGGCGGCGATGTTGTTCGGACTGGTGGAGGTTGCGGGTCACCTCCAGGGCGACCGCAACCTGTGCCGCCAGAGCGCGGGCGCGGCGGACCTCCTCCTGCGAGATGCCGGTGCGGTCGAGCCGGTCCAGAACCCCGAACATGCCCAGGACTTCGCCTTTGGTATCAAGCAGAGGGACGGTCAACAGCTGCCGTACCTCGAACTTACCTAGTATTTCCAGGTTGGCGCCGGGGATGTTGGCCGGTTCGTCCGACCAGAAGACTTCCTTGTTGAGCAGGGTCTGGCTGGCGGGCCCGGTGGGAAACAAGAAATCCACCTTCCCGGGATGACCGTTTTCCGCCGCCCAACGTACGTGGAAGACGCCATTCTCCAGCAATCCAATGAAGCCGCGTCCGAAGCCCAGAAAGTCCGCGGCTCGCAGCGCGAACTGTTGCAGGAACTCATCCAACTGACCGATAGAGCCGAGCTCGGCTGAGATATCGAGCAATTGATGAAGTTCGTGGGCCTGGGCACGGGCTGTGTTGTAAAGCTCGGCATTGGCCATGGCCACCGCGGCAAAACCGGTGACCACCGAGATCAGCGATTTTTCCTCGCCGCTGAAAACGCCATCCTGGCGCGGATAGACCAGGACCGCACCCTCGCTGACCGAGGTGCGAAAGGGCGCTGCAATCAGCACCCCTGGGGGGACCAGTTCGCCGAGAGCGTGGGTGGCGGGATCAATGGCCACGCTGATGGGTTCGCCTGCGGCCACCGCCCGGCTGGCCAGGTCGGCAGCAAATTGCAATCCCCGGCGATCATGCCGTGCCCGTACCGAAGCGGCCAGCTGCGGCGACTCGGCTGCGACCGCCCGCAGGCTGAATGCAGTCCCCTCCCGCAGCAGCATGCACACCAGGCGCGTGCGCAACAGGACACGAAGCCGGTCCGCGACCGCCTCGACCACCGCAGTGGACTCGGGGGCGGAACGGAGAGCTTGCGCAACTTCCGCAAGAATCTTGGTTCGCCGGTGTTCCTCGCGCGAAACCTGGGTAAGGCGATTGGCCTCGAGCAAGCTGCCCAGCTGTCCCGCCAGAATGGTGGCCTTGGCCGCTAAATCCGGGTTGAAGAAGTCGGGATCCGAACAGTGCAAAAAGACCGCTGCCCCGATCAGGTCGTTACTCACCACCAGCGGAGCGGCCATGATGGAGCGAGCGCCGAATTCGGCAGCCATGAGATAACGGGCCGGATCCAGTTGATTTTCGTAAACCGTCTTGCGTTGACGGATGGCTTCAACCGCGATCGCAATCGAGTTCTGGCTGGCCTTGACCCGGGTTCCCCGGAAGCGGTCGGCCAGCAACCCGTCGGCCTCCGCTCCCTGCAACTCGTCCGCGGAAATCCGTTGCCAGTAATAGGCGCCATCCACCTGGAAGAGCTCTCGTGTGGCCTGACAAAACAGCCGAATCAGTGCCTGGGCCGGGGTGCCTTGTGCGGCGGCTTCAGAGAATTTGAGCAGGAGACGCTGGAAGGCGTCGTCCGAACGCGAACCACCGCGCTGCACTGCGGTCGCATCTTCAGCCGACAAGGTCAAAGGGTCACCGTCAAGCCAGCCTCAAATCCACAAGTGGTTGATATACAGCAGATTAGACTTACATTCTCAATTTGAGTCAAGCGAATAAGAAGAACCGGGTGCCGAGATGGTGAAATCGGGCGTGACCCCATTCAATCTGTCTCACCCTGAGATGATAGTGGGTTGATGAGACGATTCTAAGCCCTGATCAAGGCTGAGAACGAGACCCCAAGATGGAAGATAAACATAATAAATAAAAGGGTTTACATGATGGCGTCCTGTTCTGGCGCGGGCCCTTTTCGGGCTGGCATCGGCATTGCATTTGAACGCATGGGGAAGTCTTCCCTCGGTAGGAGAGATTTGTGCGCCTAACAACGACAGCGCGGTTGTTGCTCATTGCGGTACTGGGACTCGGGGTGGTGGCGCCGGGAACGGGGTTGCCTGGTTCGACGGCCAGCGCTCAGGAGAGCGTGAAGACCGAAGAATTGACGCGTAAACCCAAGACCAAAGTGGCGCCCGTCTATCCCGACGTGGCGCGCCGCATGAATGTGTCCGGTACCGTGCGCCTGTCGGTGGTGGTCGCGCCCAATGGCACGGTGAAGAGTTCGAAGGCCATCGGGGGGCACCCGGTCTTGGTCAATGCCGCCATAGACGCCATGAAGCATTGGAAATTTGAACCTGCCCCAACCGAGAGTAGCGGAATCGTGGAGTTCAAGTTTCAGCCTCAAGACTAGTTCGAGAGCGGAGCGGTTCGCCCGCGTCAAGCAGCGCGGCAGCAAAGCGGAGGAATAGCATGACGATCGGCAAAAAACTTTACTTGAGCTTTGGCGCGGTGCTGGCCATGGTCGTGGTGCTGTTTGCCGTAAACCTGGCCGCGGTATTCCGCGAGCACAGCGCCAAGGCGGCGGCCTCGCAGGCCCTGCAGCTGGCGGATGCCACTGACAAGATCAGATTTCAGATGATGCAGAACCGCCTCTATCTGACCAACTACCTGCTCAGCGGAGACAGCCGCGAGTCCGACCATGTGAACGACGGCGTCCACTCCCTGATTGACCGCATGCAGAGCACATTGGCCCTGGCCACGTCCGAGCAACAGCGAACCGCGCTGTCGAAAGTACAGCAGACGGAGCAGAACTGGGCTCGGGACTTTGCCGAACCTCTCATGCAAAAGCGCAAAGATGTGGACCAGGGAAACTCCACCGTGGCCGAACTGCAGATCTTCTACCTGCAGAAAGATGCCGGATCATGGGTGAAGAACTCCACCGAATATCTGGACCTGGCCGATCAGGAAAGCAAGCGAGTGCTGGAAGAGCGGCGCAAGAGTGATGAGGCTGCAAGTAACTGGACCATCGGAATCGCGCTCCTGGGTACGCTGGCGGCACTGAGTCTGGGCAGCTTGATCGCGTTCCGGACCGCTAAATCGATTACCGAACCGCTCACCGACCTCATGAAAGTCACCAAGCAGATCGGCACGGCGGGAGATCTGGACCACGAAATCGATATCAAACGCGAGGACGAGATCGGCGAACTGGGGCGCACTTTCAACGGCATGGTGGGCTACCTGCGGGAGATGGCATCGGTCTCCGAGGCCATCGCCGGAGGAAATCTTTCGGTTGAGGTTAAGCCGCGCTCCAAGGATGACACCCTGGGTAACGCTTTTGTCCGCATGGTGGATGGCCTGAGAAATCTGGTGCGCAACGTGCGCGATGCTGCTTCGCAGGTGGCCAGTGCGTCCAGCCAGGTGGCGGGCGCATCCGACGATTCGGCCAAAGTCAGCCTGCAAACCGCGTCCGCCATCGACGAAGTCACCAGCACCATGCACGAGATGAGCGTCAACGTGCAGAACATGGTGAAGAACACCCAAACCCAGGCATCGAGCGTGAGCGAGACGTCCGCCTCCATCGACCAGATGGTGGCGTCCATTCAACGCGTCGCTGATACTGCCAAAGTCCTGCTCGACATCTCGAACCGCTCGCGGGAGGAAGTGCACAGCGGCATCAACACCATGGAGAAGGCCACCGATGGGCTGAACAAGATCAACATCACCATCCGTTCTTCCGGCGAAATCATCGACGTGCTGGGACAACGCGCTGACGACATCGGCAAGATCATTGAAGTCATCGATGACCTGGCCGAGCAGACCAACCTGCTGGCCCTGAATGCGGCCATCGAAGCGGCGCGCGCTGGGGAGCATGGCCTGGGATTCGCCGTGGTCGCCGACGAAGTGCGTAAGCTGGCGGAAAAGTCGGCCCAGTCCACCAAGGAGATTTCCGAACTCATCCAGAGCATTCAGAAGGAAGCGCGCAAGGCGGTCGAGAACATGGACCGCAGCACCGGCATCGTGAACGACGGGCTCGGGCTGGGGCAGGAACTCAACGCCGCGCTGCGCAAGATCTCCAATGTGGTGACCGAGGTGTACAAGTTTGCCCAGGAGATTGGGGCAGCCACCAACGAGCAGTCGCACGGATCTTCGCAGATCGCGCGCGCCACGACTCGCCTGAATGAAATCACGCACGAGATCAACTCCGCGGTGGAGGAACAGGCTTCAGGCGCCCAGGCGGTGGTCAAAGCCATGGAGCGCATGCGTGAACTGGTGCAGCAGACCACGTCGGGCTCGACCGAGCTGGCGGCCTCGGCGGAGCAGATGTCCAAGATGTCCCGCGAGCTGCTGGACGCCATGCACCGTTTCGCCCTGGAGCAGGCGGAACGTGGTCCCGCACGCTACGACGAGCACCCGGCCGGCAACGTCCGGCGCGCCGCAGCCGGCGCCCGGGCCTGATCTCCAGAGTGCACATGAACCCTGAATTGCACATTGTCGGATTCCAGGTGGGGCGCGAGACCTACGGCGTGCCCATCACCTCTCTGCACGAGATTGTGCGCGTGCCCGAGATCACGGCTGTGCCTGACGCGCCTGACTACATGGAAGGCGTGATCAATCTGCGCGGCAAGATTGTCTCGGTCATCGACCTGCGCAAGCGCTTCGGTGAGCCCAAGACTGCGTTAAACCGCCGCAACCGCATTCTGGTGGTGGAACACGGCGGACGGCTTTCGGGATTGATTGTCGACTCGGCTTCGGAAGTGCTCAAGATTCCGGCGAATGAGATCGAGCCTTCTCCCACAACCTTGCAGGACGGCGGACTGAACTGCGTGACCGGACTGGGCAAATATCGCGGCCGCCTGATTGTCCTGCTGGATATGGCCAAGCTGCTGGATAGTGGCGCAGCCCGGAAAGAACAAGTGGAGCGGACAAACAGTCAGACGCGCAGCGCAGCCGCTGCCAAGTAGTAACAGTCCTGGGGCAAGGGAAGACGCGGAACTCATGGGCACATCCAGCATACCTGCGCAATTTACCGAGGCTGAACTGAAGCTGCTGCAGGTGCTCGTGTACCAGGAGTGCGGCATGCACTTCGACGAGCGGCGTACTCATTTCCTGCAGGACCGCCTGCAGCGCCGCTTGAAGGAATGTCACCTCGATTCCTTCTACAGCTACTACCGTCTGCTGATCAGCAAAGAAGGCAAGGACGAACTGGCCCGGCTGCTGGAAAACCTGACGGTCAACGAAACCAGCTTCTTCCGCAACAAGGCCCAATTGGATCTGTTCCACAAGCACATTCTCGACGAACTGATTCGCCGCAAGCAGGCGCAGCGGGATTACTCCTTGCGCATCTGGAGCGCGGGATGCTCCACCGGCCAGGAGCCCTACACCCTGGCCATGCTGGTGGCCGACAGCCTGGCTTATTACTACCTGCGCAATCCTCAGTCGGCGGTTGCGACCTCACCCAAGCCCCTGGTGCCTCCACCCTGGAAGGTCGAGATCATTGCCAGCGACATCAGCTATTCGGTGTTGCGGACGGCGCAGGAAGGCACTTATTCCGAAACCCAAATGGCGAGTGTGGACTACAGCTACCGCTTGCGCTACTTCGACAAAACCGGCGAGCGGTATGCCATAAAGAAGGCGCTGAAGGAAATCGTTCATTTCGACTTCCACAACTTGAAAACGGAATATCTGCCGCAGCGCAATGATGTGATCTTCTGCCGCAATGTCATGATGTATTTCGACGAACCGGAACAGAAGCGGTTGCTGGAAAAGTTCGCGCGCTGTCTCAATCTACAGGGCTACCTGTTTGTTGGCCACGCGGAAAGCCTGCTGGCCCTGACCGACCGGTTCACCATGGTGCATCGCAACAGCGGGACCGCTTACCAGAAGGTCGAGGTGAGCGTGTGACCCAGTTTCACGATGAGCGCGCCGCGGAAATGCTGGAGCTCTTTTTCGAGTCCGCGCAGGAGCTGCTGCAGTCGCTGAATGAAGAGGCGCTGAAGCTGGAAAAGCGTCCGGCCGACGCCGAACTGGTGCGCGGCATCCGGCGCATCGTGCATACCCTCAAGGGCGATGCCGCGGCGTGCGGTTTTCGTGAACTGAGCAATGCAGCCCATGATCTGGAAGACGCCCTGGCCCTGGAATCTGCTTCCTCACACGGCAGCCTGGCGGAGGTCGCATTTGCCGCCGCGGACACCTTTGGCGCCATGCTGGCAGCCTACCGCCGCAAGGGCAAGGTGCCCTCGTCCGCCCCGCTGGCCAAAATGATTCGGGAGCTCACGCAGCAGCCCAAGGGTAAGAGGCGCTCGAAGAAGTCCGCCAAGTCCATCGTGGTGCCCGTGGCCTGGACCGAGTACGAGAAACTGGCGATCCAGAATGCGGTGACCGCAGGCAAGCATGTGTACCATCTCACCGCCGCCATCGATGCGAAGTGCGTGATGCCGATTGCAGCCCGGCAGCTGGTGCTGAATGCCCTGGCCCCACTGGCTGAAGTCCTGGGAGCACGTCCCGAGGCGGGCTCGCCCGCCAGCACCCAGCGGCTGGAATTGCTGCTGGCAAGCGACAAGCCAGCCGATCAGCTGTCCGCCCGCTGCCGCATTCCCACCGTCATCTCGAGCGCAGTGGTGGAAGTAATCAAGGCCGCTGAGCCTCCTGCGAGGAAAGCGGCTCCCGCGGACCTGGCAGGACATGGAAGTGCTCCGCCGGCTCAATCTCAGCAGGCCATGCCCGAATCCGGTGATGAACCCGCGGCCCCAGGCAGACCCCATCATCCGCTGCTGGCGGAAAACATTTTGCGTGTGGACGCCGAGCGCATCGATAGCGTGCTCAACCTGGTGGGGGAACTGATTATCGGCAGGTCCATGCTGCAGCAGGCATTCACCGAATTCGCCCGCCATGTTCCCAAGGAAGCCTTACGCGGCCGCTTCAGCGATGCTATGGCCTTTCAGTCACGCGTCCTCAGCGACCTGCAGCGCTCCGTCATGAAAATCCGCATGGTTCCGGTGGAGCAGCTTTTCCGGCGCTTTCCCCGCATGGTGCGCGATGTCGCCAAACAGTGTGGCAAGGATGTGGGCCTGGTGATGAGCGGACAGGACACGGACCTGGACAAGAGTCTTTTGGACGTAGTCGCCGAACCCCTGACCCACCTGGTTCGCAATGCCGTCAGCCATGGCATCGAGAGCGCCGAGGAACGAGTCCGAAGTGGGAAGCCGGCGCGCGGAACCATCCATCTCACTTCGTATCACCACGGCAATCAGGTTATCGTGGAAGTCACGGATGACGGCGCCGGCATTGACGCTCAAAAGGTCAAGGCCAAAGCTTTGGAGAAGGGTCTGATTACCTCGGAAGAGGCGGACAGGTTGGGGGAAACCGAAATTCTCGCTCTGTTGTTTCGGCCTGGGTTCAGCACCGCCGACCAGATCACCGAGGTCTCCGGCCGCGGCGTTGGCCTGGATGTGGTGCAGACAGTACTACATCGTCTGAAAGGTTCGGTCGAGATTGAGACCCGGGTGGGACAGAGCACGACCTTCCGCCTCAAGCTGCCCCTCACTCTGGCCATCATCAAGGCCTTGTTGTTCCGGGTGGAGCAAAGGTTGTACGCCGTCGCTCTGAACGCGGTCGCGGAAATTGCGCGCGCGCGTGAATCCGACGTCCACCAGGTGCATAACCATGAAGTCCTGCAATTGCGTGATCGCGTGCTGCCCCTGGTCCGTCTGGGGCGCGCACCGGACAAAGGCGCGCAGGCGGGCTCGGCAAAGATCTTTGTGCTCGTGATTTCCATGGGCGAACGCAAGCTGGGCATGATCGTGGACAGTCTCGAGGGCGAAGAGGAGCTGGTGATCAAGGCACTCGACGACCAGACCGTGGCCACCGATTTGATCAGCGGAGCTTCCATTCTGGGTGATGGACGGGTGGTGCTCATCGTGAACCTGCCCGCGGTGGTGGAGCGTCACGGGAAGGTTCGTCCGGAACAGGGAGACGGCATCATTTCCGGCCTTCTACTCTCGCACGCCGACCGCAAGATCCTGGGCGAAGGCGCCCCGGAGGTGCGTTCATGACCCCGGTGCGCGTGCTGGTGGTGGACGACTCCGCGCTCATGCGGAAGCTGATTCCACAAATACTGCAAACCGACAGTTCGATCCAGGTGGTCGGGACGGCCATGGACGGCAACTTCGGCCTCAGAAAGATTGATGAACTGAAGCCCCAGGTCATCACTCTTGATCTGGAGATGCCGGGCATGGGCGGCATCGACATGCTCAAAGAGATCATGCGTCGTCACCGCCTTCCGGTGATCGTCGTGAGTTCCCACAGCACGCAGGGAGCCTCGATCACGCTGCAGGCCTTGTCGCTGGGCGCGTTCGATTTTGTCGCCAAGCCGAGTGACGTCTCCGCCCGCATGCCGCAGATCGCTGCCGAATTGATCAGCAAGATCAAGGCCGCGGCCCAGAGCCGGGGGGGCCCCGTCACGCCCTTGGGAGTGACTCCTCGTCCGGGGCAGAAAGCGCCGCTCGATGCCAAAAAGCCTCCCAGGAAAGTGATTGCCATTGGGGTGTCTACCGGTGGGCCGCAGGCTTTGCAGTACGTTTTCTCGCAACTGCCCGCAGATTTTCCCGGCGCTATCGTGGTGGTGCAACACATGCCGGAAGGTTTTACCGAAATGTTTGCCCGGCGTCTGGATGA
This sequence comes from Terriglobia bacterium, assembly GCA_963758435.1. Lineage (GTDB taxonomy): Bacteria > Acidobacteriota > Terriglobia > Terriglobales > Acidobacteriaceae > JAIQFF01. Next base: position 83,633 of record CAVWVN010000013.1, read on the forward strand.
AATCTGCGCCGTCCGGGTCAAGGAAGCGCAGTCGGGTGACGTCCTGCTGGCGGGGCGGGTACTGATTTGTCCGGGCAGCCGTCATTTGAAGGTGAAGCGCCTGCCGCTCGGTGACGTTGTGGTCCTGAGCGATGAGCCGCGAGTCAACGGGCACCGTCCCTCTGCCGATGTGTTGTTCAAGAGCCTGGCTGACGAGTTTGGCTCCAAAGGCATTGCTGTCCTGATGACGGGCATGGGGGACGATGGGGCGCAGGGCATGGGCGCGGTCAAAGCGGCGGGAGGAATGACGATTGCGCAAAGCGAAGAGTCCTGCGTTGTCTATGGCATGCCCAAAGCGGCCATCGATCGCGGCTTCGCGGTGCGGGTGGTGGGGCTGGATGTTCTGGCCAACACCTTGCAGGCCCAGTGTATGGCAGAGCGCAAAAACGGATTTGGGAGCGATCCCGGCGAGGGCGGCAAGGCCGCCGGCGCAGGGCGAGAATAGTTTTGAGCTGAATGGCAGGGTTCGATTTTGCAACAAGGCAGGAGGGGTTATGGAGCAGTTTGCATCATTAAAACGCAGTAAGGACGGCCAACCGGTTCGCTACCTGGTAGTGGACGATTCCGTCTTCGCCCGCAAGAACCTGGCGCGCATCGTTGAAACCTTCGGCGGCCAGGTGGCGGGCGAAGCTGGCGACGGCAAGACCGCCATCACCGAATACGACCGCACCAATCCCGATATCGTGCTCATGGATATCACCATGCCGCAGATGGAAGGGATCGAGGCGGCCGAAAAGATCGTGGCCCAACATCCTGAGGCGCGCATTGTCATGGTGTCTTCCGTGGGTTATCAGGAGAACATCGTGGCGGCGCTACAGCGTGGGGCCCGGCACTTTGTGCAGAAGCCGGTCAAACCGGAGGTCCTGTACGAAGTGATCAAGTATGTTTTGGGCGAAGATGGAGCCGTAGCGAGTGCCGCAGGCGGGGGAGCCTGATTTATGAAAATGGAGTTGATCCAGCCGTTTATCAATGCGGCGGACGCCGTCCTGGCCCAGGGCCTGCAGTCTCCCATGTCTATTGGGAACCTGAGCATGGAGCAGGAGGCTTACCGGCGTAAAGGCGTGGCCGCGCTGGTGGCGATCACCGGCGACATCGAGGGTCGAATTGTGTTCGACCTCGATCCCGAAACCGCGGTGCGTGTTGCCAGCCATTTTGCCGGCGGCGAGTTGCCTGAATCCGATGACCTGGTCCGGGAAACGGTTTGTGAGTTGGCCAATCAGGTGACCGGAAATGCAGTCACTGCCCTGAATGATCAGGGCTTCCACTTCCGTGTGCATCCCCCCGTACTACACACTTCCGAACATGGTCCCACTAGCAGCGAGGACACCGAGGCCCTGGTGATTTGCTGCGAGACCGATCGCGGCAGCGTCTTCATGAACATCGCGCTGCGCTACAACGTTGCGTTGTCAGGCGAGCGGGCCACAGCCGCGGGCGAATAGCGGAGTTAGGACTTCAGACCTCAGCCCCCGGACCATACCATCAGAAGGAGTTTCGAGTTTCCGGTTTCTTGTTTCTGGAAACCCAAAACTGTTCTAGAAACCGGAAACCAGAAACTCGAAACCAGCGGGTTTGGCCTTGCCGAGGTCTGAAGTCCGAGGTCCGCTTTACGGTCCTGCCAGCACGAACACGGGGTTTTGCGGCAATGCGTTTCCGCCGTTGCCAGGCGTGACTGTGCCCAGCGGGGCAGGCATATCGAGCACGGCAGTGTCATCGGAAGTGCGAATGACGGTGGTGCTTCCCGCATCGCACTTTCCCACAATTACCTTTGTGCTGTCCGCCGAGGCGGCCGAGGATACGCGGAATCGCACGCCGCCCGGCACTCCTCCGGGGACGCCCAGGCCGTTGACGTCGCAACCGGTCGGGTTCGTCGTTGCAATTTCGACGACAACGGTTCCAGTCCCGCTCTGAGTGCTCGCTGTAGCCCCGATGCTGTTAGCAACCGTAAAATTTCCGGCGTTTGCCGCCACCACCGTAAATGTTCCGTTGTTGCCTGCGTCGGTCAGACCTGCGATCACAATTTCCGTGCCCGGCCGCAGAGCTGGACCAGAGATCAAGCTGTAGGTGTAGATGGTATTGTTGCCGCTTTGAGATGCGGCCGTGATGTTGACCGTGGATTCGAGCGGGATGGTCTTTCTGAGGCTGCCATCGCTGGCGTTAATCACGCTGAGCTGCGAGGTGATACAAAGCTGGGTGTCGCCCGGATCGGACGTGCAGGGCGGGGTTTTGCTGGAACTTACGGCGTACGCCCGGCTGCCATCAGGAAGCACGGCCACGGTTAGCGGGCCGGGAGCAACCGGAGTCACAAACAGGACAGCCGGCGGGTCGGCGGCAGCGTTGAGTGTGGTCACCGTATTGGCGACCGGATTGGTGACGTAGATGCGGTTCAGTTTGCCGTCGTACACCATGTAATTCGCGCCCGCGCCCACGGAGGCCGAGCCCACTACCGTGTCGGTGATGGTATCAATCGCGGAGACGGTGCCAGTGCCGCTGTTGAGCACGTAAATTCTTGCACTGTCGGAGCGTGCTACCGCCCACTCTGGATTGGCCCCGGTGGCGATGGTCTGGGTCACAGTGCGGTCCACCAGGCTGATGGCACTCACCGTGCCGTCGCCCTGATTCACGGCGTAGAGTTTTTTCCGGTCCGGAGTCTCGGCCAGCGCGACGGGTTGGTTGCCTACCGCAGTCAGGGGGTTCAGCACTGCATTGTTTGTAGTCGAGACCGCCGCAACCGTATTGTTCCCAAAGTTTGCCACGTAAACCGTTCCGCTTTCCGTGGTATGGACGAATACCGGACGGGAACCAGCGGGCAGGGAAGTCGTCGTCACCAATGTGCCTATCGATCCGGGGTTTGGGGAAAACGACGAAACCGAGTCCTCGAGCGTGTTCACCACATACACTCGGGAGGCATTTAAGGTCAGGGTGGCGTGGGCTGGGCCCAGACCGAGTTGGGCCACACCGATGTTGGTGTCGCCCGAAATATCCAGCCGGCTACTGGCGCCAGGATCGATGGTACCGTTCTCGCTGAGCACCAGAACGAAATGAATGGCATCGGGATCGGGTGGAGGGGGGACAATTGGAACCGCAACGGGACGGTACTGGTCGCCGCAGCCGACGCAAATCAGGAAAAGAGTCAGAGCGCCCAGCAAACGGGCCCTACGCCAACCAATCATCCGCACCCCAGCACAACCATCCATGAACTCACAGTGATCTGGAAGAGGTTTCATTTTAACGGTTGGCTGAAATATGCGCCAGCGGAGGACCTGGAAAACGGCTCTTGGCAATTAGCAATTGGCCTTTGGCCTCTGCACTCTGATGCCCTCATGCGGCCAAAAGGCTGCTCTGAAAGAATTGTCAGGAGATGGCCTGGCTGGAGTACGGATAAGACTGATTGGCGAGGGCCAATTGCCAATTGCTAATTGCCAAGTGCTGTTTCTACGCTTTCCCCTTTGACCGCTTTCCGGAAGCCGCTTCCCGGGCCGGCGCTGCCGGCTTCTTTTTTCCTTCCATCTCGGCCAGGCTCTGTTTGAGGGCAGCCATCAGATCGACCACAGGGGCGAGTTTCTTGGGCTTCTCTACTTCAGTGATCTTGCCGCCTTCCAGCTTGGTCTCGATGAGCTTTTTCACGTTTTCCTGGAAAGTGTCGTGATACTTTTCCGGGTCCCACTCGGCGGCCAGAGCCTCAATCAACTGGTGAGCGACTTTGACCTCCGCATCTTTCAGTTCGACTTCGGGTGCGCCAAAGCCATCCACCTTGCGGACCTCTTCCGCGTAGTACATGGTGTGCAACATGAGTCCGCCTTCGTGCGGACGCAGGAACACGGTGTACTCGCGATTGTGCATGGTCAGCTTAGCGATGGCGACGTATTCGCTCTCTTCCAGGGCCTTGGTCAGCAGAGCGTAGGGCCTGCGTCCCGCCTCTTCCGGCAACATGTAGTAGGAGGATTCGAAAAACACCGGATCGACTTCGCTGGTCTTGACGAACTCCAGAATCTCCATGGTCTTCGCGGTCTGCGGCTCGATCTTCTTGATCTCTTCCGGTTCGATGACGACATATTCATCTTTGCGGAATTCGTAGCCCTTCACGATCTCGCTGCGCTCTACCACGCGATTGTCGGCGGGACAGTAATATTGCTGCTTGACCCGCTGCAGGTCGTCGCGATGCAACATGTTGAAGGAGATGCCGCTGCTGCGCGCGCCGGAAAAAAGACGAACCGGCATGGAGATCAGACCGAAGGTGAGATATCCCGACCAAACCGAGGCTGCCATAGTTCCCCCTCGAAGCAGAAAACGCCCAAGCGTAGTGCAGTTTAGACTACGCAGGGGAGTTTGATGCAGCCGTAGAAGCAGGGAATCCGAACAAGAAGCCCCATCTGTAGGACTACCGGCAGCGCTACACTATATCTTGTGTGTGCCCAGAACTCAGGCCGCGTTCCTGACTGTGATTGATGTGTATGGCCACTCTCCATTCAGCGCCTTGACCATTCTTGACCTTGAAGGTCAGGGAGGGCGGTGGGTTGTTGCCGGCCTGCTCACCGTGGCCTTCACGGTGCTCGCTCGCCTGCTGCGCGGGGTGACCAACTCGGGCGCGCTGGCCGGGGCTTTCAGCTGTTTCGTAATTTATGTGGGAGGCGGGCCGGGGGCTTTCGCGGCGCTGATCACGGTCTTCGCGCTGGCCTGGATCACGACCCGGCTGGGCTACGCGCGCAAACAGAAGCTGGGGACAGCGGAACGCCGCGAGGGCCGAAAGGCCTCCCAGGTGGTGGCCAATCTCGGAATCGCTACCGCTTGTGCCGCGGCCTCCCTCATCAGTCATGACCGGATAATTCTCCTGCTCGCAATGGCGGCGGCGCTCTCGGAAGCTGCTGCCGACACGGTCTCAAGCGAAGTAGGCCAGGCTTTCGGCGAGTCGCCTCGGCTCATTACGAGCTGGCGTTCAGTTCCGGCAGGAACCGATGGCGGGGTCAGCCTGATTGGGACCACGGCCGGAGCGGCGGCGGCGGGGATCGTGAGCTCGGTCTGCCTTCTTGGCGGATTTTTGCCCCTGCGATGGCTGGCAATTTCCATTGGTGCCGCCGTCCTGGGCATGATTGCCGACAGCTTTCTTGGTGCGGGACTGGAAAGACGTGGGTTGGTTAATAACGACTTGGTAAACTTCCTCGGCACCCTGACCGCTGCAGTAGCCGCATATTGGCTGGCCTGAATTCGCCTGCCGATTCCGCGTTTTACCCCGGCAGGTCATGTACTGATGGGCCTTGCTGGCGGTTACCCTGCGCGCGAAAATCTCCTGAGAGCATCTTCCCTTAAGAGTGCTTGCATCTCACTGCTTTGGCCGGGTTTTCCAAAGACCTTTTTGACGAACCCGAAAAGCACGAAAGACGTATAGAAGTACATGAAGATCCAGAAGTTTGTAATCGGTTATGTGCTGGCCTTGGCACTGTTGCTGTTTGCCCAGCAGCGTCCAGCCACTACCCAGGCAGCCGGCTTCCGCGAGGTTGCGGATCTTACTCACGCGCTGTCCACCGACGGCTTCGAAAAGCCTCATAAATCGGCCTATCGCGTAGAAAACGTGGCTCTCACCGACAAGACCTACGCCTCGAGGGCTACATCTTCAGAACAGTTTTCTACCCGGATTGTTGCTCCCTCGCGCCTGGGACGCGGCCAGTGGACGGTTGACCAGATTCCGGCCGGCCGGCTGATCGGGCCGCTGGTGGTGCTCGATGTGAGCGCCAGCGTAAAAAGCAATCCAGATTACGAGCTTTCAGTTGAAGACGTCGCGCGCTGGGAGCAAGCCAACGGGCCGATCCCGCTGGGCGCAATCGTAATGGTTCGCACCGGATGGGGCTCGCGCTGGAATTCAAGACAAAGCTACCGCAACGCCGACGCCAAGGGCGTCATGCACTTTCCCGGATACTCCGGGGACGCTGCCCGCTTTTTGGCCGAAGGTCGCAACGCTCTCGGCCTGGGCATTGACGCGGCCAACCTCGATCACGGCTCATCTCAAATATTGACGGTAGGTCAATACGCGCTGGAGCATGGCCTGTATCTTCTGACCAACGTAGCCAACCTCGATCGCATGCCCGCCAACGGTGCCGTGGCGATGGTCGCTCCTGTGAAAGTGGCAGGAGGATCAACGGCTCCGGTTCGCATTCTGGCGCTGGTGCGCTAGCGGCCGCCTCCTGGCGGCGCGTTTCCAAGACGCATCATTCCACAGGACGAACACCTTAATGGGTGAAATGGCGATATTTCGGCAACGATCAGAGCATCACTTCAGAACATCACTAGAGTTGCCCAGTGGAGTCAGAGCTTGTCATGGGGCTGCTGGCTGACTCAGAATGCCTTTGAGGTTTCCTTTACAATCCACGAAGGAGACCAGCGATGCAAAAGCTGAGCAGTGCAGTGAATTGCATCAGGTCGCGCTGGTTACTTCTTCAACCACCCTTCTAACTCCAGCCAATCGGCGAACCGGTCGATCCAATGATCCGTAGGGAGGTTCTGCTTGCGCATTCCGAAGCCATGGCCACCCTTCGCGTACAGGTGCAGTTCTGCCGATTTATGAGCGCCCGTCCACCTCTCGTACAAGGCAACACTTTCCGGCGCGAGTCCGAGTTGATCATCGGTCGCAGCCGCAACGAACATAGGCGGTGCGTCCGCTGGAACGGGAACCTCGCTGGATATTTCTCCCCCCGCATAGATCGGGGCTACGAAGGCGGGCCGGCCTTCAGCCGAGTAATTGAAGGCAACGCCGGAGGTGACCCTTCCACCCGCAGAAAATCCGATAATGCCGACACGGTCGGGGGAAACTCCCCAATCCGAGGCGTGCTGCCGAACGTAAGTGACTGCCGCTAACCCATCGGCGACCGCCAGGGGAATGACCGTGCCTACCGTCTCGTCAAATTTCTGCCGGTTGGCAAACAGCGTCATAAATTCCTGTGTACCGTCTTCGCCGGTGTGTGCCAGGCGGTACTTCAACACAAAGGCGGTCACGCCTCTCGCGGCCATGTACCTGGCGACATCGGTGCCCTCGCTGGCGATGGAAAGAGCCATAAATCCGCCACCCGGGCAGATCACCAGAGCGGTGCCGTTTTTCAACTCCGGAGAAGGCTTGAAAACCGTCAGGCTGGGCTTGGTCACGTTGGTGACCACTTCCGTGTTCCAGACTTTCGAGAAGTACTCTTTCTCCGGATAGTTCTCCGGAGTCGAGCCCGGAGGCGTCGCGGGGTAGAGGGGAATGACATCCTGGGCGGCGGCCAGGGTCGCCAGAAACACTACCAGGAAAAGAGCGCGTATGAGGAATGCTTTCATGGCCGCGTAGTTTAGCAGAGAGTCCCATCCGGGGGAGCGATTTCAGGCGGGTCCTGACCCTGCACATCCTTAAACAACATCTGTCTCCAAAATTTCGCTCCGGGGGCCATTCTCATTGCTTTTCGCGAGATTTTCGGGTTTCCTGTTCTCGCCTCGTAATTTCGCATTTAATGGAGGAAATATGAGCGATCCCCGTTATCCCATCGGGAAATTTACGTTTGCCGGCCCGCCGCCCGACGAACCGCAGCGTGAGAGATTCATCAGCGATATCGAACAGACTCCGGCCGCTCTGCGGGCTGCGGTGCAGGATCTGTCGCCACAGCAGATCGCGACCCCTTATCGCGAAGGTGGTTGGACGGTGCGGCAGGTCGTCCACCATGTTCCCGAAAGCCACATGAATGCGTTCATCCGCTTCAAGCTGGCACTGACGGAAGATGCCCCGACCATCAAGCCCTATATGGAAGATCGCTGGGCTGAACTTCCCGACGTCCAGACGACGCCGCTGGAAGTGTCGCTGGCGCTGCTCGACTCGTTGCATAACCGCTGGGTGCGCCTGTTGCGTGGGCTGCAGCCGCAGGACTGGAAGCGCACCTTTAACCATCCCGAAATGGGGACCGTGCCCCTCGAAAAGAACTTGGCCTTGTACTCCTGGCACGGCCGGCATCATGTGGCCCACATCACGGAGTTGCGCAAGAAGATGAACTGGTGATCAGGCGAAACCTCGGCTAGGATGGCAAGGGCTGGAGTCAGGATGTAAGGCCGGAAGAGCGGATCCAGATGTTTGCCAAAATACAACGAATCCATTTCGTCGGCATCGGTGGCATCGGCATGAGTGGGATCGCCGAGGTGCTGCTGAGTCTTGGCTACAGAATTTCCGGTTCCGATCTCAAGAGCTCATCCGTGACCCAGCGTCTGGCTGGCTTGGGCGCCACCGTTTTTGATAGCCACGCCGCGGAGAATATCGCGGGCGCGGAAGTTGTGGTCACTAGTTCCGCAGTCGCGCCGGAGAATCCCGAGGTCGTCGAAGCTCACAGGCTCCATATCCCGGTAATTCCGCGCGCCGAGATGCTGGCCGAACTGATGCGTTTGAAGTATGGCATCGCGGTCGCGGGCATGCACGGCAAGACGACCACAACCTCCATGGTGGCCGCGGTATTGGCTGCGGGAGGTCTTGACCCCACGGTCGTGGTTGGTGGGCGGGTGAATGCCCTGGGCTCCAACGCCCGCACCGGCAAGTCGGAGTACCTGGTGGCCGAGGCGGACGAGAGCGATCGCTCGTTCCTGAAACTTTCTCCCGTGCTCGCCGTGGTCACCAATATCGACCGCGAGCACATGGATTGCTACCGCAATATGCGCGATGTGAAAAAGGCATTCCTGGATTTCATGGATCGCGTGCCTTTCTACGGCGTGGTGGTGGTCTGCAATGACGACGCCCCGCTGCGCAAGTTGTTTCCTCAGATTCGGCGCCGCATCGTGACCTACGGCACCCGGCGGGGCTCGGATTTTCACATCAAGCCGGGGAAATCTACATTTGAGGCAGAAGAGTGGCAGCCGGTCAGCCATTTTCGCGTGGCCTATGGTGAACGCGACCTCGGCGAGTTCCGCCTGCACGTGCCCGGGGTGCACAACGTCCTGAACGCGACGGCAGCCATCGCGGTGGGAATCGGTCTTGACGTTACAGCCGATGACATCCGGATGGCTCTCGAAAACTTCCGCGGCGTGGACCGCCGGTTTCAGTTGCGAGGCCAGGCTGCCGGGGTCAGCGTGATTGACGACTACGGCCATCATCCCACCGAGATTCGCGCCACCCTGGCGGCTGCCCGGCAGTGTGGCTTCGGCAAGATTCACGTCATATTTCAGCCCCACCGCTACACCCGCACCCGGGACCTGATGGACGATTTCGCCACCGCCTTCCAGGACGCCGATTCGCTGGTCGTGCTCGATATTTACGCCGCCAGCGAAACTCCGATCGAAGGGGTCACCGGAGAAGGCCTGGCCCGCCAGATCAGCGAGAAAGGGAAGCGGCCGGCGTCGTACGTGAGTGCGTTTGCCGATGCGGTCGCGCTGGTGGTGGCCGCTGCTCAACCCGGAGATATGATTCTGACCCTGGGCGCCGGCAGCGTCTCACAGTTGGGTCCGACGATCCTGGCGAAATTGCAGGAAAACCAAGCTGCAGCATCCCGGCCCCGGACCGCCGTCTCGGCCACTTAGGGCCTTTTGGTCCCGCACACAAAACATCCCAGGCCTGATAACGACTTTTTACCTGGCCCGTCTAACGGGCAAAGGGAAATGCCATGGAATCCGAAAAAGTGATGTACTGGGTGACCCTGGGGGTTCTGGCGCTGGCCGCGATCACCGGCGCGGTGACCGGGCGCGCGGGATGGGGCGAGCAGTTTGCCGACCGCTCCATCGCAATGATGTCGCGGGCTTCTGCACAAGCCATGAACTATGCGGAGATCGCTGGGATCGTGCTGGGAAGCGGCGAAGAAGATTCAGCGCGGCCTGTGCGCACTGTGGTCGAGGCCCAGAACCGCCTGGCTTGTGTGCAACGGGTCATGGTTCAGCGTCAGGCTGAGTTGGTGCGGGTGCAGGCCATGAGAGTAAGGGTACGGGCGTTGGAACGCGCCCCACGCTCTATCGTTGTGCCAGCCCAAAACATGGTCATCGAAATTCCCGAGCCTCCGCAGGAGCCCGAAGACTAACGTAGGGGCAGATGTCCCCATCTGCCCGGCGGAGCAAAGCTCCGCTAATCTTTTAGTTTCGCGACTATCTTTTGGCGACCTGCCAAAGCCTGGTCGAGTTGCGCTCGACTGGACAGATGAGGACATCTGTCCCTACGCGCTTCTCTCCCGTGCCTGTGCAAAACCTGCCAAATTTTTCTATCTCTCTTGCTCAAAAGCAGTTATATTAATTTTGCTCAGCGATTCCCTGACGACAATTGACCTGAGTTGATGGCGCGGAAATCCGGCCCCACCATCTCGCAGGAAGAGTTGTATCCACTGGCCGACGAGCCAGGGCGCGAAGAAGTGCACGATGCGCGCCTGCTCGACTTGGACGTGGAACAGGAACCTCCGTTTCTGCGCGTGCAGAAGCGCGTCTCCGTCCGCCGCGGTTCACTTCCCAAGAAAACTGTGACACGCCTGACTTGGGCCGCCGTTGCCCTGGGCATTGTGTTCGTTTGCGGAATCGCTGTGGCGGCTCTTTATCACTACGGCGAGCGTTCCTGGCGCTTCCGGGTTGAATCGAGCGATGACATCGAAATCAGCGGGCTGGAGAACGTCACCCGCTCCCAGGTCATGGAAGTGATGGGCGGCGACATCGGCCGCAACATTTTCTTCGTGCCGCTGGCGCAGCGCAAGACGCAGCTGGAGCAGATTCCATGGGTCGAATCGGCCAGCGTGATGCGCTTCATCCCCAACCGGCTGAAAGTGGAAATCCACGAACGCACTCCCGTGGCTTTCGCGCGGGTCGGCTCGAGAATCCTGCTTACGGACGCCGGCGGCACGCTGATGGAATTACCGGCCCGAAAAAAATATTCCTTTCCGGTGATCGTGGGTATGAACAGCGGCGAGCCGCCTTCCACGCGCTCGGCCCGCATGAAGATCTACAACGATGTGGTCAGCCAGCTCGATTCCGGCGGCGCGCGCTATTCGCAGGAACTCAGCGAAATCGATCTTTCCGATCCCGATGACGTGAAAGTGACGGCCAACAATCGCGCTGGCGAAGTGCTCGTCCATCTGGGATCTACCCACTACCTGGAGCGCTACAAAATCTACGTGACGCACGTCCAGGAGTGGCAGCAGCAGTTCGACAAACTGGAATCGGTGGACTTGCGTTACGACCGGCAGATCATTGTCAATCCGGATTTGCAGGGCCCAATGAAGCAACCACCGCTTTCGGCGGAAGCAGCCAGGAAAGCCATGGCCGCCGGGGTCAAGCCCGCCGCGTTGATCACTCGCATCAGCTCTTCTCCCCGGCCATCGCCAGCTCTGACCGTGAAACCAGTTGCGACGTCTGCTGTGAAACCGACCGCAGCACGGCCGGCGGCCGGCGTAAAAGCTGCCAACGCCGCGCATCGCCAAGCACGTGTCCGTCAGCCGCGGGCCTGGAGCAAAGCCAGAGCGAAAGCCAGGCACAGTCCGGCGGCCAAAACTTCGGGCGCCAAAACCAAGCCTGCGCCAAAGTCTGTGGCCGCGGTAAAGGCTTCCGCGAAACCAAGCCCGGCAATTGCCAAGGGAGAACCACAATAGGAATGGCGAACCAGCACGAGCACCTTCTGACCGCAATCGACGTAGGCAGTGCTAAAACCTGCGCGCTGGTGGCGGAAACTACTGACAGCGGTTTGCGTTATCGCGGTCATGGCGTTGCGGAATCGCGCGGCTCGCGCAAGGGCGTCATTGTGGACCTCGACAAGGCCGTGAACTCTATTCAGAAAGCGGTGGAACAGGCCGAGGATGTGGCTGGAGCGCCCATTGAGCACGCTGTGCTGGGCATGGCGGGAGCGCATGCGCGCGGCTTCAACAGTCACGGCGGTCTCAGCTTCGGCGCCCGGGCGCGCGAGATTGGCCGCGACGAACTACGCGCAGCGGTGGACAAGGCCCGCGCCATTCCTCTGCCCGACGATCGCGAAATTCTGCACTTGCTGCCACAGGAGTTCATTCTCGATGATCAGACCGGAGTGAACGATCCGCTCGGAATGATGGCCGCGCGGCTCGAAGTGCGAGTGCACATGGTCACGGTCGCCTCCAGCGCGTTGCAGAACGTGGTGACGGCGGTAAACCGCGCCGGCGTGCACGTGGACGACACCGTGTTCGAACCTCTGGCCTGTGCCGACGCCGTGCTGCGAGCCGACGAGCGCGAATTGGGCGTATGCCTGGCCGATCTGGGCGCGGGATCCACCAGCATCATCGTCTTCCAGGAAGGCGCGGTCGCTCACACTGGAGTAATTCCGGTCGGTGGCGATCACTTCACCAGCGATCTTTCGGTGGGCCTCTGCACTCCGGTGGCCGAGGCGGAAAAGATCAAGCGGCTCTATGGCAATGCCATTGTCACCCTGATCCCGGAGGGAAATGAAGTTGAGGTGCCGTCGGTCGGTGACCGGCCGTCGCGCCTCATCTCGCAGCGCATGGTGGGAGAAATTCTTGAGCCTCGGGCCCGCGAACTGTTTGAAATGTTGCGCGACAATTTGCGCCACGCTGGAATGTTCGAGCTTTGCGTGGGTGGCATCGTGCTGACCGGCGGTGGATGCCGCTTGCCCGGCATTCTCGAAATCGCGGAGTCGGTACTGCACCGGCCGCTACGCCTGGCCTGGCCCGCTCCGCTGGCCAAAATGCCGTCCACGCTGGCCGAACCGGAGTTCGCAACTGTCCTGGGCATGGTGTTTTACGGACACCGCGCCCGTATTGCTCGCGGTATTCAGAACGAGCGCTGGAGTTCAAAGCTGAAGGCCATGTTTGTAGGAAAAGGTGCGTAGGTATTTGTAGCGCCGGCCGGCGGCGCTACCTGGGAGACAAGGCAAGCCAAATCCAAAGAAGGCGGCGTACATGAAAAAGGAAAACGACATTCGCATCAGCTTCAACGAAGACACCCGCAACGACGCCAAGATCAAAGTCATCGGCGTGGGTGGAGGCGGGAACAACGCGGTTAACCGCATGATCGATGCCGGCATGGAAGGCATTGAATTCGTGGTCGCCAACACCGACCTGCAGGCGTTGCGCATGTCGCGCGCGCCCATGAAGATTCAACTGGGAGTGAAGCTCACCAACGGTCTGGGCGCGGGCGCTAACCCCGAGGTCGGACGCAAGGCTGCGCTCGAAGACTCCGACAAGATCATCGAGGCCCTGGAAGGTGCCGACATGGTGTTCGTCACGGCCGGACTGGGTGGCGGCACCGGCACTGGAGCGGCGCCGATCATCGCGTCGCTGGCCAGCGAAATGGGAGCGCTGACGGTTGCCGTGGTCACCAAGCCTTTCGCCTTCGAAGGCAAGCGCCGCATGCAGCAAGCCGAGCGCGGCATCTCGGAGCTGATGGATTCGGTCGACACCACCATCGTCATCCCCAACGAAAAGCTGCTGGCGGTCGCGCAGGACGCGGGCTTTTTCGAATCATTCCGCGTGGCTGATGACATTCTGCGGCAAGGCGTGCAGGGCATCTCGGACATCATCACCATTCCGGGGATCATCAATCGCGACTTTGCCGACGTGAAGGCCATCATGGCCGGCATGGGCTACGCCGTGATGGGCACGGCCACAGCCAGCGGCACACGGCGGGCCATTGATGCCGCGCAAAAGGCCATTGCGTCTCCGCTGCTGGAGGCGGGCGCGATCGACGGCGCGCGCGGCATTCTCATTAACATCACCGGCTCAACGTCGCTCAAACTGGCCGAGGTGCAGGAAGCCTGCAGCATCATCCAGGGAGCTGCGCACGAAGATGCCAACATCATCTTTGGCGCGGTGCTCGATGAGAAGGCCAAGGATGCGGTCAAAATCACGGTGATCGCAACCGGTTTCAAGGATTCCGACATTCGTCGCCGCCAGGCCGAAATGCAAAGCGGATTTCTGACTTCTTCGTCCTCCTATAGGGTGGAGCCCGAACCGGAGGATCGGCCCGAACCGGTGCGCCCGCCCCTGGTGATGGAGGAAGCGCCGTCCCGGCAAATGGCCGCGCCCCACAACGAAGGCGTGGCGGTCGATACCCTGCGTGATGCCATGATCGCCAACTTCGAAAAGGAAGACCTCGACGTTCCAGCGTTCCTGCGCAAACGCACGGAAATTACCTAGGGGTTTTGCAGCGCCGGCGTTTCGCCGGCTGTCCCGAGGGCGTCTGGCCCTCGGGGATCGGCCGGCAGTGCGAGCGGGACGCTCCCACTGCCTGTCCCGAACTCGTCGAGGGAACAGCCGCCGGCACAGGCGGTGCCACTTTGTGCCGCTGCTGTCTTTTTGGACCTCCCCCACGTCTAAGCTGACGGAGGAACGCCATGAAACGCGCCCTGCTGTCGTGCCTAACAATTGTTGTGTGTCTCGGATTCCTGCTGGCGGCAGCTTCGGAGTCCGATTCCGGCAAGCCCGAGTACACTCGCGACAACCAGTTGCTTCCTCCGAAGAACTTCCGCGAATGGATCTTCCTATCCTCGGGTTTGGGTATGAGCTACACGCCGGGGAGTGCCGATCACCAGATGTTTACCAACGTTTTCGTGCCGCAGTGGGCTTACTCCGAGTTCCTCAGGAGCGGGAAGTGGCCGGACAAGACCATGTTCGTGGTGGAGGAGCGCGGTTCGGAAACCAAGGGCTCGATCAACAAAGTGGGGCACTTTCAGAGCGATCTCATGGGATACGGCGTGGAAGTGAAAGACGAAACCCGCTTCCCGGAGAAGTGGGCCTATTTCAATTTCGACGAGACGGCAAAGCCTGCCCAGGCCAATCCTAAGGCTGCGTGCTGGCAGTGTCATGAAGACCACGCCGCAGTCGAACATTCTTTTGTGCAGTTCTATCCCACGCTAAAGCCGGTAGCGAAAAAATTCGGCACCTACCGGCAAGCCGCAGAGAATCCATAGCCCGCTCGTATGTGGGTTGGACACTCTTGTCCGACGCCTTTGACTTTGGTGTTGGTTTTGGTTTTGACTAACACACCCCAAGGCCCTTCGACTCGCAGTCCCGAACAACATCAAAATCAAGGGCGTCGGACAGGAGTGTCCGACCCACACACAACTGGCTGGCTAGCGGCAGAATCGTTGGATGTCTGGTGGAGGAGGCGTCGGGACCGGGTCGAACGCACCGGGCCAGTCACATCCGCGGGAGACCACGGCGCGGCTTACTGTCTGTTCAAGGTCGCGGGCTTTGTTTTTTGCCTCATCCACCCGACTACTGCCCAGTTCGCTTTCCAGGGCAGAAAGGTCAGGCGCTACAGTCTGATTGCCAGCATCGAAACTTACCAGCAGCCATACGTAAGCTTCGAATTTGTCCTCCGGCACGCCCTGGCCTTGTTTGAGCAGCTCACCCAGTTGCGCCTGGGCCTGCGGCAAACCTTGCAACGCAGCTTTGCGGAACCACCCGGCCGCCTTAGCATAATTATTTCTCTCCCGCCGGACCTGCCCCAGCAAGTACTGCCCAAAGGGATCACCCTGGTTGGCAGACTTCTCCAGCCACGATTCGGCGGCGTTCAGGTCCCGCGGAATTCCGTTTCCCGTGTAATACAGGCGCCCCAGTAGCCAGTCCGCCAGACGATCATCCTGCCGGGCAGCCTTCTTGTACCAATCAGCAGCCTGTCCGGAATCCTGCGAGACCACCGAGCCGGTGTCATAAAAATATCCCAGCACAACCTGTGCCGGAGGGTAGCCCAGTTCGGCCGAGCGGCGAAGGTAATCGACCGCATTCAAATCATTTCGGCTGATGCCAACGCCCATCAGGCTGCTCATTCCTTTTTCGTAGAGTTGAGGCGCATTGAGTCCGAGCGAAGTAGTCTGAGCGAACGCCGGAAGCGCGAGCAGAAGGCAGAGAAAGAGTGATAAGGGAAGAAGATGATGGCGCACGGTTGGCCTCCAGCAGTTGATGGTCGTTGGTCGTCCGTCGCCGGTCAAAACCCGGTGGGCCATGGCTTTTGGTCACGACGCGAAGGACGACAAGGTGAGGCGTGAGAGACGACCCTGACCTGACTGGGCGGCACTCTTAGTGGCCAACGGCCCAACGAGCTAAGACCAACGACCGCTCAGTCCAGCCTGACCAGGAATACTTTGTCCGCGTCTGCCTGGGTTTCATGCGCCACTTCCTCAGCACGCTTGCGGTCATCTTTCAGGACGCGGACGCGCACCCACCAGTCGCCTACCGGGCTGCTGAAACACAACACTTTCGCCGTCTTGTAGCGTCGGGTAAGACGGTTGGCCAATTTATCCGCGTCGTCTTCATCCTGGAATGATCCGATTTGCACGGCCCAGCGTCCACCCTGATCGAATGGAACCGGCGTGCGTAAAACCTCCAGCCGGACTGGCGCCACTCCCGCCTTCCAGACGTCCGCCTGTTTGGCCGCAGCCAGCGAGAGATCGACAATCCGTCCTTTCACAAAGGGACCACGATCGGTGATTCGAACGATGGTCGAATGCCCCGTCTTGAGGTTGGTGACTCGCACTGTTGATCCCAAGGGAAGGGTCAGGTGAGCGGCGGTCAGTTGATTCATGTCATAGATCTGGCCATTTGAGCTGCGACGGTTGTGATAAGGCGCCCCGTACCAGCTGGCCTTGCCGGTTTCGACGGAAAGAGGTTTTGTCCCTTCCGGGATGGACAGCGCGCTGGTGGCCTCGTCCGTTTTTTCCTGCTTTTTGTCTTCGCCGGATGAAGATGCCGCACCCGACGGTTTTTGCCCTGAGGCGTTAGGTGCGGGAACCGTGGCAGGTACGGCCATGGGCGGCGGCGGCGGCGGGATGACTTTGGCCTGCTTCTTTCCGCCGCAGCCGCTGAGTATGAGCGCAGACGTTGCCAGAGCCAGGATGCCGGCGTACAGACGGCCCCTCAGCCGCGATCGGACTTGACCTCGTCCAGATAGTCGGCCAGCCTGGACATTTTTTCGGCCGCGACCCGCAACGCTTTGGTGGAGTGTTGACGGACTGCCGGTACTACTTCGTTGTTGAGATAGGCGATGAATTCCGCGGTCTCCTTCTCCATGCGGTCAGCAGCCTCGGCCACCGACTTGTTTACGCGTGCAGAGGCGTCCTCTACCTTGCGATTGAAATCAGTCATGCTGACAGTGTAGCTGTCGAAGCACAAATATGCGCACCCGTCGTGCGGGGATGGCAGGTCTGGTCATTATTCCCCTCCGCCTCAGCCATGGTCAACGGGGGAATATAGGCAGTAAAGGCCTGCCGTCGTTGGTCGTTGGCCCTTGGTCGTTGGTCTTTGGCTCCAGGCCTCTGATGTCTGATTCGCGCATCCAGTTTCTTACGACGTACCCTCAGCGCTCTGGAAACGTGACCGGCCAACGACCAAGGGCGAACGGCCAACGACTGCTGTTAGAATTCTGCCCATGAAGAATCGCCCGGCGATCGTTTTCCTCCTGTTTGCGCTGCTGTTCCTGCCTGGTTGCACCATGTGGCGCGAGCATCCCGGCAGCAACAAGTGGTCAGACGCGACCGGCGGCGAAGGTCTGGAGCGAAGTTTCTGGAAGCAGGTCAAGGACAAAAGATGGAATGAGCTGGAGCATCACCTGGCCGGCAACTTCATCGCGGTGTCGCCGGAACAGGGCCGGCTCGACAAGGCAGCCGCCCTTGCCCATCTGCAGCAGTTGCAATTGGATGACTACACTCTGGGGGACGTCCAGACCGAAATGAACTCCGACACTTTTGTCGTGAGCTATACCGTGGCCCTGCGTGGCACCCTTGCCGGCCAGCCCTTGCCGACGGAACCGGTGCGCATGATGACCGTCTGGCAGAAGCAGAAGGCGGGATGGATGGCGATTGCTCATTCAGTTCTCGGGCCGGAGAAGAAATAGCCCTGCTTTCGAATCAGGATCGCCGGTGGCAAATCTTCGCGTGACCAACTATCGCCTAATGCGCCCAGAAGTTTGCCCTCAATTTGATGCGCTGGCGACTCGGCACTGGCGACGGCGTTTGCTCTCGTGGTACGACCGCAACCGGCGGGACCTGCCCTGGCGCGAGGATCGCGATCCCTACCGGGTGTGGCTCTCGGAAATCATGTTGCAGCAAACCCGCGTCGCCGCAGTGCTCGAGCACTATCACCGTTTCCTGCGACGATTTCCCACGGTGCAGAAGCTGGCCTCGGCACGGGAGCCGGCGGTGCTGGCCGCCTGGAGCGGGCTGGGATACTACCGGCGCGCCCGCATGATGCATGCCGCTGCCAAGGTCATCGTCAAGCAGCACGGCGGGAGATTTCCCGAGGGCCTTGCCGAGCTGCGCGCCCTGCCCGGCATCGGCCGTTACACGGCGGCGGCCATTGCCAGCATTGTGTTCGATGTGCCCGCGGCCGTGGTGGACGGAAACGTGGAGCGCGTCCTGGAGCGTGTGTTTGGAAGTGGTCTAACCAGCCAGGATTTCTGGCAGACCGCTGAAGCCCTGCTCAGCCGCAAGCGTCCCGGTGATTTCAACCAGGCCATGATGGAACTGGGCGCAACCGTTTGCCTGCCCCGCCAGCCGCGCTGTTCAACCTGTCCGGTGTTCGGCCTGTGCGCCACCCGCGGAGACCTGGCGCGGCCCAAGAAACTGAGTCGTCAGCAGCAGCGCGATATCTGCTACGCGCTCGATCATCGCAACCAGTCGGTTTTCCTGGTGCAGCGGCCGAAACATTCGTCCCTGATGCCCGGGATGTGGGAACTGCCGGAAATACCCGGCGCGAACCCTCCGAGCGCGGCCAGTTTCACGCTGCGGCATTCCATTACCGTGACGGACTACACCGTTCGCGTGCTGCGTGGTCCGGTGCCGGGTTCAAACCGGGGACGATGGGTGCGCAGGAAGAACATCCTGACGCTGCCCCTGACTGGTTTGACCCGAAAAATCCTGCGCCAGGCGCACGTCATCTAATGGGCAGGGCGGAAACCTCGGCCATGAAATGGTTTCGCCATATTTTCGGAGGACTCACGGGAGGGCGTACGATGGCGGCTTTAGAACGGGGAACGACAGCTCCAGACTTTACTTTGCCGGCCATGGATGGCAAACAGCTTTCACTGCGCGAAGCCTTGGCGCGCGGCCCGGTCCTGGTGGCATTTTTCAAGATTTCCTGCCCTACCTGCCAGTACGCGTTCCCTTTTCTGCAACGCATCTACGAAGCCCACGGAAACAAGGCCGTCACTATCGTAGGTATTTCACAGAACGCTAAAAAAGATACAGCGGCCTTCATTAAGGAATATGGAATAACCTTCCCCATCCTGCTGGATGACACCAGCTCTTACCCGGTATCCAATGCTTACGGACTCACCAACGTCCCCACCATCTTTTGGATCGCACAGGATGGCGAAATCGAGATCACCAGCGTGGGCTGGGTAAGAAAAGAGATGGAAGAATTTAACCAGCGCGCACAGACCCCGGCCGCCGCGGTGCAGCCGCTGTTCAACAAAAACGAGCAGATAGCCGATTTCCGTGCTGGTTGAGGATCGAAAAACTAAGCCCGCGGTCGCGGGCCAAGAGTGGGCGTCAGGCGCCGGACCAGTGTCATCCTGAGCGCAGCAGATCGATTCGCTCGCGAATCGGTCTGCGGAGTCGAAGGACCCCTACTGGCCCGACAAGTGTGGCCGCGAGGGGATTTTCTTACTGAGCGATTGGCTCAGCAGCAATGGGCACGGGTGTATAGGGGTCCTTCGACTACGCGGCTGCTTCGCCACGCGAAACAGCCACTCCGCTCAGGATGACAGGTCGAAGAGCGGGAGCCTGAGGTCCGCCGCCCGACCTCGAACTCCAACTCCCGCCCTGCCTTTCCTTCCCGTACAATACAAAGTTCTCTCAGCCCAACTGGAGCCTCGAAGCATGCGCAAGAACCTGCTGCCGCTGTCCCTGATTCTCCTGATCGGCGGGGTGTTGGCACAGAACGCATCCCGTCCCATGACGATTCATCTTGCACCGGCGGCGATTGCAGCATTTCAAAAGATCGATGCCGAGCACATCCGCGCTCATGTCCGTTTCCTCTCCCACGACCTGCTCGAAGGACGCGGAACCGGGCAGCGTGGTGGCGACATTGCAGCAGAATACATTGCCACGCAATTCGCCCTGGACGGCCTGAAGCCTGCCGGCGACAACGGCACTTACATGCAGAAGGTCCCCATGGTCGGCGTCACTCTCGCACCCGGCACCACATTTTCACTCGTTCCCGCCAAGGGGCGCGCCCGGGAGCTCAAGCTACTCTCCGAATATGTGGCTCAGGATGAAACTCAACAACCGGATTCAACCGTAAATGCGGAGATCGTTTATGTCGGCTACGGCATTGGGGCCCCCGAATATCAGTGGGACGACTACAAAGGCGTTGATGTGAAAGGCAAAGTTCTGCTGATGCTGGTGAACGAACCCACTTCCGACGATCCCAAATTCTTCAAGGGCAAGGCGCTTACTTACTACGGCCGCTGGACTTACAAGTACGAGGAGGCCGCTCGCAAGGGTGCGGTGGGCGCGATTCTGATTCACCAAACCGAGATGGCCAGTTATCCCTGGGAAGTGGTGCGCAACTCCAATTCGGGTGAGAAGTCCTACCTGAAGCTGGACGGTTCGCCAAAGTTGAAAGTCGCCTCCTGGATTCACTTGGATGCCGCCAAAGAACTGGCTGCCATGGCCGGCATGGACGTGGACCAGATGATGACGCAGGCGCGCTCGCGGGATTTTCGTCCGGTGCCGCTTCCCGTGAAGCTGCAAGCCCATATGGTCAGCAAGGTGCGGCCGTTCGAATCAAACAACGTGATCGCCATGTTGCCCGGCTCCGACGCGAAGTTAAAAACTGAAGCGGTCATGTACACCGCCCACTACGATCACCTCGGCATTCGTCCCGAAATGCCGGGCGACAACATCTACAACGGCGCCGACGACAACGCGACCGGTTGCGGCATCCTGCTGGAAATGGCCCATGCGTACGCGATGGCAGGGCAGAGGCCGCGGCGTTCCATCCTGTTCGCCTCTGTAACCGCGGAGGAGCAGGGTCTGCTGGGTTCGGAATACCTGGGTAAACATCCTCCCATTCCAGCAGGAAAAATCGCGTTGGATTTGAATTACGACGACGTTCCGCCGCTCGGCGCCCCGGAAGAAGTGGAAGTGTCGGGCAGCGAGCGGACCACCTTCTATCCCACGGTGCAAGCCTTGGCCCAGGAATTCCGGCTCGCGATTCGTCCCGATTCGCATCCGGAAGCCGGGCACTTCTACCGCTCCGACCATTTCAGCCTGGCCCGCGTGGGTATTCCCGCGTTTTCCATCAATGAAGGCGTAAAGTACAAAGGCCACGACACGGCTTGGGGCATGCAGCAGGCCAATGACTACACGGAGAAGCACTATCACCAACCCAGCGATGAGTACCATGCCGACTCGGATTTCACGGGCGATGCGGTGATGGCCCGCTTCGGACTTGCCCTGGGGTGGCAGGCTGCCAGTCTGCCCAAGGTGGTTGGCTGGCAAAAGGGCGATGAGTTCGAGGCGGCCAGGTTGAAGAGCGGTAACTGATCATCCGACAAGGTTTGGTGGCAATGATCTAGTGTGGTCGCGGGCGACTCGCCCGCGTTTGCCCGAGACGGGCGGGACGCCCGTCCTCCATTCATTCGACTCAGCCTTCCATCACTTTGATATTGGGACTGAGAATGAGTGTGGGTTCGGTCACTCGCTGCACATCGTCCGCCGTAAGTCCGGGCGCGACTTCTTCCAGCACTAGTCCCGTCGGAGTCACCTGGATCAGCGCCATTTCGGTGACGATGGTATGCACGACCCTTACCCCGGTCAGCGGCAGAGTGCACTTTCTGAGGATCTTGGGTTGAGAATCCCTGGTGGTGTGCTCCATGGCCACGATCACGCGGCGCGCGCTCGCCACCAGGTCCATGGCGCCGCCCATGCCCTTGACCATCTTGCCGGGAATCATCCAGTTTGCCAGGTTGCCTTCCTCATCGACCTCCATCGCCCCCAGCACGCTCAGATCAATGTGGCCGCCGCGAATCATGGCAAATGAATCGGCGCTGGAGAAATACGCCGTGCCTTTCATTTCGCTGACCGTTTCCTTGCCGGCATTGATCAGATCGCAGTCTTCCTCACCCTCGATGGGATAGGGGCCAATGCCGAGCATGCCATTCTCGGATTGAAGGATCACATCCATGCCCGGCGGCACGAGGTTGGCCACCAGAGTGGGCATGCCGATGCCGAGATTGACATAGAAGCCGTCGCGCAGTTCGCGGGCAATCCGCTTTACGATGCGCTCGCGTTTGTCGGTGTCTTTCATGGGTCAGTCGTTGGTCGTCGGTCGTTGGTCGTTGGCAGAACCATGGGCGCGTGTTTGGCCAACGACCAACGACTAACGGCCAACAGCCTTTCTTACCGTTCTGCGCTCGATCTTTCTCTCGAAAAGTTCTCCTTGAAAAATGCGCTGCACGTAAACGCTGGGGGTGTGAATCAGGTCAGGTTCCAGTTCTCCCACCTCAGCCAGGTGCTCAACTTCCGCGATCGTAATTTTGGCGGCGGTCGCCATCATGGGATTAAAATTCCTCGCCGTCTTGCGATAAACCAGATTGCCCCACTTGTCGCCCTTCCACGCTTTTACGAACGCAAAATCCGCCTTGAGGGCTCGCTCCATCAGATATTGGCGTCCATCGAACTCGCGGGTCTCTTTGTTCTTGCCGATGATCGTGCCCACTCCGGCGGGCGTATAGAACGCGGGAATACCGGCGCCGCCGGCCCGAATCCGCTCGGAAAAAGTTCCCTGCGGCACCAGGTCCAGCTCCAATTTGCTTTGCAAGACCAGTTGCTCGAGCAGCTTGTTTTCTCCCACGTAAGTGCCGATGTGCCTGATGATTTGTCCGGCCGCCAGCAGGAGTCCGTTACCCAATCCATCGACGCCCACGTTGTTGCTGATGGTAGTCAAATTCTTCACGCCCTTGCGGACCAGGGCGCGAACCAGATTTTCTGGAATACCACAGAGTCCGAATCCGCCAATCATGATGGTGGCGCCATCGGGGATGTCCTTGATGGCCTCGTCGGCGTTGGCTACGACTTTATTCATCGGATGTTTGTTCGCAGAATCAGAATTCTAACTGACAATCAGCGAGAACTCACCACGGAGCCACAGAGACACGGAGAAAAAGTCATTTTTTGGTTTTCTCTGTGTCTCTGTGCCTCTGTGGTGAGTTTTTTCTCAAATGATGCGCCCGCTCGAATTCCAGCGCCAGCTCCCGCGTATCCAGGTTTTCCCGGATGTGCGCCAGGCGTTGTTCCAGCTTCAGCAGAGCCTGCCGGATGTTCTTCTTGTTGGTAAGCGCGACGTCGCGCCACATCGAGTAAGGACTGGCCGAAATGCGCGTCATCTCGCGCAGGGCACGCCCTCCGGTCTCAAGTAGCGGAGCGTTCTCGCCGTACTCATCCACCAGGGTTGCGGCCAGGGCAGTCGAGATCAACTGTGGCAAGTGACTGATCCAGGCACAGAGTTGGTCATGCGCATCGGCATCCATGCTGGCTACCCCGGCGCCGATTTGTTCCACCCATTCCAGAAATTCTCCACTCAGGCCTTCGAATATCTCCTGTCCCGGAGCCGGTGTAACAAACCACACCGCACCTTGAAACAAATCAGGGTCGGCCGCTTCCACACCTGACTCTTCTTTACCGGCCATGGGATGTCCGGCGAGATAACGGCGGCCAACGTTCTTACCGAACGCGGCGGTCGCACGAGCAAGAACTTCTGCTTTGGTGCTACCCACGTCGGTCAGCAGAGTTTTTGGTGCGAGGGCAGGGCTCAGGCTTCCGATCAGTTCGACGATTGCGCCGACCGGTGCCGCCAGCAGCACTACCTGGCTGCCCCGCACCGCGTCAGCGGGATTGGTGAGGCCCTCATCAATCGCGCCTTTGTCTCGTGCCTGCTCCAGCACCGGGGCGCGGTCGCAGCCAATGATGCGGCCGGCAAAGCGCCGTTTCTTCAGAGCCAGCCCGAAAGAGCCGCCGATAAGCCCAGTGCCGATGATGGTGATTTGGCGAATTGCCATTGACCTAACCACGGAGATACAGAGTCACAGAGGAAAATGTGGAACGGTGAAGCCTCCACGGCTGCAACCTTCATTGCCCGGCTCGCTCGCGAGAAGGTACGAAACCACAATAGTGATTTCTCCGTGTCTCCGTGCCTCTGTGGTGAAAAACTGACTATGCCACCTTGCGCCCTACCGCGGGGGCAATCATGCGCAACTCGTCCATGAGTTTGGCAAACTGATCGGGAAAAAGCGACTGTGCGCCGTCGGACAGCGCTTTGTCGGGATCGTGGTGCACTTCGATCAGCAGCGCGTCCGCACCCGCGGCCAGCGAGGCGCGCGCCATGGGCGGCACCTTATCGCGCAACCCCGTGCCATGCGATGGATCGGATGTCATGGGCAGGTGCGACAGTTTCTTGATGATCGGAATTGCCGACACGTCCAGCGTGTTGCGGGTATAGGTCTCGAAAGTGCGGATACCGCGCTCACACAGAATCACGTCGTAGTTGCCACCCGCCATGATGTATTCAGCGGAGAGCAGCAACTCTTCGAGAGTGGCCGCGATGCCGCGCTTGAGCAGGACCGGCTTCTTGACTTTGCCCAACTCGCGCAGCAGGTTGAAGTTCTGCATATTGCGCGCGCCCACCTGAAAAATGTCGATGTAAGGCAGCATGAGAACGATCTGCGAGATTTCCATGACTTCGCTGATCACCAGCATGTTGAAATGATCGCCGGCCTCGCGCAGCAGCTTCAGCCCTTGTTCCCCCATCCCCTGAAATGAATAAGGAGAAGAGCGCGGCTTGAAAGCGCCGCCGCGCAGGACGCGTGCGCCCGCCTTTGACACCTGTTCCGCCACGGTAAAAAGCTGTTCCTTCGATTCTACCGAGCACGGTCCGGCCATCACGACCACCTGATCGCCGCCGATCTGTACCCCGCGCGCAAGCTCGACGATCGTCCCCTGCGGACGAAAACTGCGCCCCGCCAGCTTGTAAGGCGCGCTGATGCGATGGACGTGCTCAACCCCGGAGAGCACTTCAAGATTGCGCGTGTCAAAATCCACGCGTGCGCCCACCGCCGCCAGCACGGTCTGCCGCTCACCGGTAGTGCGGTGCACGGAGAAGCCCATCCGGACCAGGTGTTCCACTACCTGCTGGATCTGCTCATCGGTCGCTGATTCCTGCATTGCAACGATCATAGTTAGCCAGTGGTCGACTGCCTTCAGTCATTCACGTCGTTATCCAATTCTGTGTCGCCTCCGCCGTCCGCGGCGGCCTGGGGCGCGATTTCCTGCTGCTGGATCCCGCGCATGATATCCATGATGCGCTCAAAAATGCGCAGCAAGTCGCGTTCCGACAAGGGCCCAGGATTGGTCTTCCGTACGTTCTCAAATACCGCACGCTCCCGGTCGGGTTCGTAGATCGGCATGCCCGCAGTGAGCTTCAACTTGCCGATCTGGTGCGCAGCCTGCGCCCGCTGGCTCAACAACTCCACCAGTTTGCGGTCCAGTTCGTCGATGTTCTTGCGCCAGTCGGAAATGTCCATGAAGCAGTCGTCAGTCTTCAGGTGTCAGTCTTCAGTCGTTGAATGTCAAGCCGGTGGCCCTTGGCCGTAACCCGCCAGAAGCTACCACCAACGCTGCGGGAAAAATGTCGTCGTTTCTCTAGCCAACTAGCGCGGGAGTGCTGACGACTGACGACCGACGGCTGAAAGCTGCCCTACAAATTGTGCCACACTCTCCGCTTCTTTGCCCGGATTGCGTTCAATGATCTCGACGATGGCGCTGCCTACCACTGCCGCATCGGCAAATCTCCCTACCGCCCTGAATTGTTCCGCAGTGGATATGCCAAAGCCGACCGCAACCGGCAGGTCAGTATACCTGCGCAGGCGGCCCACCAGTTTCGGCGCGTCTTCCGGCATCTGCTGGCGGGCCCCGGTCACTCCCGTCCTCGAAACCGCATACACGAACCCGCTTGAGGCCTGAGCAATCTGTTTGAGTCGTACATCCGTGCTGGTGGGCGCGGCTAAAAACACCGTCGCCAGATTCCTCTTTTGCATCTCGGCCAGGTAGTCGCGCGATTCTTCCACCGGCAAGTCGGTGACCAGCGCCCCATCCACACAGGCCTCCTGGGCCGCGGTGGCGAAATTCTTTATTCCCATGCGCAATACCGGATTCAGATAAGTAAAGATGATGAGTCCGGCCTGAGACTTCTTCCGGATTTGTTTTGCCAGCTCCAGCACCTGGGGCAGGGAAGTCCCGTGACGCAGCGCTCTCTCGCTGGCACGCTGAATTACCGGTCCGTCGGCCACCGGATCGCTGAACGGAACCCCCAGTTCAATGACCTCCGCGCCGGCCTCAATGGCTGCCAGGGCGATGTCGAGCGTGGTCCCGAGATCGGGGTCGCCGCAAGTGAGATAGGCGACGAGAGCAGGACGATTTTGGAATCGCAGCGGCATCGGCAATAGAAAAGCAGAAAAAGACTTCTCAAAATTTCCCAATTACTCAATTCTTCAAGCTCATTCCAGCTTCAGGTTCTCCCGCAGGATTCCGATGTCCTTGTCGCCGCGTCCGGAAACGTTCACTATCACCACCTCGGATTTTTTCATCCGGGGCGCGCGCTTGATCACTTCCGCTACAGCGTGGGCAGATTCCAGTGCGGGGATGATTCCCTCGGTCCGCGCCAGCACGGTGCAGGCCTCGAGGGCTTCCTGGTCTGAGGCTGAAACATATTCCGCGCGACCGGTGTCTTTCAGCCAGGCATGCTCGGGCCCGATCGAAGGATAGTCAAGACCGGCAGATACCGAGTGGGTTGCCGAAATCTGTCCAGCCTCATCCTGCAGCACATACGAATAGGTGCCTTGCAGCACGCCCGGCGAGCCCCCGTGGAAGCGCGCCGCATGATCGCCCAGGCGCGGGCCTCTACCCCCGGCTTCCACGCCGATGAGTTGAACGTTCCTGTCCTTGATGAACTCGTGAAAGATGCCTATGGAATTCGAGCCGCCGCCGACGCAGGCGATAATGGCCTTGGGAAGCTTGCCTTCTGCCTTCAGAATCTGCTTTCGCGCCTCGCGCCCGATCACCTTGTGAAAGTCGCGCACCATGGTGGGATAAGGATGCGCTCCTAGCACGCTGCCCAGCAGGTAGTGCGTGGTGCGTACGTTGGTCACCCAGTCGCGCATGGCTTCGTTGATGGCGTCTTTCAAGGTGCGGGAACCTGAATTCACGCCGCGGACTTCCGCGCCCAGCAGCCGCATGCGGAAAACGTTGAGCTCCTGCCGCCGCATGTCTTCCGTCCCCATGTACACCACGCATTCAAAGCCCAGCAGCGCGCACACGGTGGCCGTAGCCACGCCGTGTTGCCCCGCGCCGGTCTCGGCGATGACGCGATGCTTGCCCATGCGCTCAACCAACAGTGCCTGTCCCAGACAGTTATTGATCTTGTGTGCGCCGGTGTGAAGCAAATCCTCTCGCTTCAGATAAACTTTCGCGCCGCCCAGAGTCTTGGTGAGGCGCTGTGCGAAGAACAACGGCGTTGGACGGCCAGCATAGGTGCGCAGGAGTTCGTCCAGGCGTTTTTGAAACGCGCGGTCCCGCTTGGCTTTCTCGTAGTGCCGCTCCAGTTCGTCCAGCGCCGCCATCAGGGTCTCGGGGACGTAGCGTCCACCATACCCACCGAAACGTCCGGCCGACAGGGTTGCGGGTCGAGTTTGGACTCTTGCGGTTGCCATTCTCAGTTCTTCTTCTCTGCTTTTCGGACTGCCTCTATAAAGGCGCGGACCTTTTCCGGGTCTTTTTTCCCCGGCCTGGCCTCGACGCCGGACACAACGTCCACTCCCCAGGGCTTCAATATACGGATCGCCTCAGCGACGTTGGTCGAGTGCAGGCCCCCGGCAACGACCACGTTCAGGTCTTTGCCAATGGCTGCAATCGCCGGCGCGGCGGACTTCCAGTCAAATATCTTTCCCGTGCCGCCCGGCAGTTGTGGCGTTCCTGAGTCAAAGAAAACGGCGCTGGCCCCGAGGCCCCTGCTCTTCCGCCAGTCACTACCGGCCTTGTCGGCCGGCACAACCAGAAAGACCTTCAAATTCCTCGCGTCCGTCAGTTGCTGTATGAACTCCGGCTCTCGGGATTGGTCACCGTGCAATTGCACCGCGGTCAGGCCCGCCGACGCTACGGTGAGCAGAATCCTCTCAACCGGTTCCTCGACGAAGACTCCGACCTTTTCGATACCCGACGCCAGCTTCGCTGTAATCGTGCCTGCTGTCTCCGGATCAATCTTCCGCGGGCTCTTCTCGTAAAAGACAAATCCCAGGGCATCTGCGCCGGCGTCAACCGCGATCAGAGCGTCTTCGAGATTTGTGGTGCCGCAAATCTTGATCCAAGTCATGAACCCCAGTCATGAACCCCAGTTGCCGGTTGGGAGTTCTCAGAAAGACGAGCTCAGCCTTTCGTACTGAGGGCAGAGCCTTCGCGTTCCGCTTCGGCCAATAGAATCTTCAGCGCTTCACCCGGCGATTCCGCTTTCATCAGAGACTCGCCGATCAGGAATGCTTGATATCCCGCCGCGCGCAAACGGGAAATATCCGTGCCGCTGTCGATTCCACTTTCCGCAACGGAGACTATATTCTTCGGAATCATTTCCGCCAGTCGAAGAGCGGTGTTCACATCCACCTTGAAGGTCCGCAGATCGCGGTTGTTCACTCCAACCAGATCGCAGCCAGCCTGCAGAGCACGGCGCAACTCCTCTTCACCATGAGCCTCGCAGAGTACATCCAGGCCCAGTTGTCGGCTCTTCTTGCTCAACGCGATCAATTCCGCTGGCGACAGCACCGCAACAATGAGCAGGACCGCGTCGGCACCGTGCGCTCGCGCCTGCAGCAGTTGAAACTCGTCCACCACGAAATCTTTCTGCAAACAGGGGAGCTGGGTGCGGGCGGAAGCGCGCTGCAAATTCGCAAGCGAACCCTGAAAGAATTCTTCATCGGTCAGTACGGACAGTGCCGTCGCTCCTGCCGCTTCCAATTCTCCGGCCAGGCCTGCGGGATCAAAGTTGGCGCGAATCAGTCCGCGGGAAGGCGATGCCTTCTTCAGTTCGGCAATAATGGCCGGGCCAGTCTGGCTTGCCAGTGCCCGCCGAAAGCCGCGTGGGACATGCTGCTCGGCCTCTTGCTCCAATCGGCGCAAGTCGGTCGAGCGCTTCGCGTCAGCGACCCGGCGGCGCGTGGCAGCGACGATCTGGTCAAGACTGGCAGCCATAGGGAATCTGAAGATTATACGGGAAGATGCGCGGAGGGCGTCGGAGGCAGACACGCAATGTCCTTCGTGTCCTCGGTGGGTCAGGCGTTAAGCCTTAAACCACCAAGGAAACGAACGAACACCCGCTAACATGGACCCTGGACGCTATCTCATTCAGTCGAGAACTTGAAAACGGTCTGCGAGTGGAAAGTCTTACCCGGTTTCAGGATCGTTGACGGGAAGTCCGGGTGGTTGGGCGAGTCCGGAAAATGTTGCGTCTCCAGGCAGAAGCCGTAACGCTGTTTATAGACGTGCCCGTTCTTCCCGGTAATCGTTCCATCCAGAAAATTGCCCGAGTAAAACTGCACTCCCGGCTGAGTGGTCAGGACCTCCAGCACTCGTCCGCTGGTAGGCTCGTGCACCAGGGCGGCACGGGTCAGGCTGTTGTCTTTACGGTTGATGACCCAGTTGTGATCATAGCCGCGCCCCAGAACCAGTTGTTCGTAGTCCTGGTTGATGCGTTCGCCGATCGTAGTGGGCTTGGTGAAGTCCATGGGCGTGCCCTGGACAGGGCGCAACTCGCCGGTCGGGATCAGGGTCTTGTCCACTGGCGTAAACCGGTCCGCATTGAGCAGGAGATGGTGCGCGAGGATGTCGCCGTTGCCCTCCCCAGCCAGGTTGAAATAGGTATGTTGGGAAAGATTCAGCGGCGTGGCCTTGTCGGTGCTGGCTTCGTAATCCACAATCAATTGGTTGTCGTCGGTCAGAGTATAGGTGACTTTTACTTTCAAGTTACCCGGATACCCTTCCTCGCCGTCTTTGCTCAGATAGCTGTAAGCGACTCCCACGCCCTTTCCGTTCTTGAACTCTCTGGCCTCCCATAGCTGTTTGTTGAAGCCGTTGACTCCGCCATGCAGGGAGTTCGGGCCGTCATTCTTGGCCAGGGTATATTTCACCCCGTCGAGGGTGAATGTGGCGTTGGCGATCCGGTTGGCGTAGCGCCCGACGATGGCACCGAAGTAGGTGGGGTTTTGCAGATACCCATCAACTTTGTCGTAGCCCAGAACAATGTCGCCCAGGTTGCCGTTCTTGTCCGGCACTCGCAGCGACACAATAATGCCGCCGTAGTTGATGGTGCGTACTTCGAGGCCCTTTGAGTTGGTTAGTGTAAACAGATCGACCGGCCTCCCGTCCCCGGTTTTTCCGAATGATTCCTTGCGAACCTCGTGTTTACCCTTTGCCGGCGCAGCCTCTCGTGCCATCACGGCGGAGACAAAGAGTGTCAGTAGCAGAATGTGAAGAACGGTCGCTTTATGGTTCATCATAGCTGGTTGCCGAAGCCATCCTGGGCGTTCGCGCCGTTAAGGTTAGCACGCTCCACACCCGCGGACATAATTTCTCTCTTTTGGAACATTGTCGTGGTCTAACCTGCCCGGAGATCGCTGAAAGCGGGGCTTACTTTAGCGTGACCTCGACCTCATTTTCTGCCCTTCTGGCGCTCCATCATCCCCCGAGAACCTCTTACAATGAAGGAATGTTTGGTCGAGTTCACTTATTGCAGCTGGTTTTCATATTGCTGTCCGCGAGTTGGCTCAGGGCGGACGCTGCGGCCTTTGATCTGACCGGGCCAAGAATAGAAGTGCGGGTGACCCGGGCGGGGAAGACGCTGCCCATTTCCCTTGTGCCTAACCTGCAAGCCGGTGACCGCCTTTGGATCCACCCCGACATGCCGGACGGAGAATCCGTGCGTTTCCTCCTGATCCCGGCGTTTCTGCGCGGCTCGACCAATCCGCCTCCGGAAAACTGGTTCACCAAAGTGGAAACCTGGAACAAACATGTGCGCGAAGAAGGGGTTGTGATCACGGTGCCGCCGGGGGCCCAGCAGGCGCTGATTTTTCTTGCTCCTCAGACCGGCGGGGATTTCGGTACCCTGCGCTCTGCGGTGCGGGGCAAGCCCGGGGCGTTCGTACGCGCGTCGCAGGATTTGAACCAGGCCAGCCTCGACCGCTCCCGTCTCGACAAATATTTGAACGCAGTCAGGGAAATGTCGGGCGGCGAGGCCAGCGCCCTGCATGACCGGTCGGTGCTCCTGGCCCGCAGTCTCAACATCAAGATCGACAACGAATGCTTCCAGAAGCCCAGGCAGCAGCAGGAATCGTGCCTCACCCAGAACCCCGATCAACTGGTGCTGGATGATGGCCACAGTCAATCCATGGTCGCGGCGCTCACCTCCGGAAGCGGGCCTGATCTCATCGGGCAGCTGAGTACCACTCGGCTGGCCGGCGGGGGCGTCTATAGTCCCTACGTAGGCGCGGTCGTGGATCTGGCGAAAATGATGGAAAGTTTTCACACTCCGGAGTACCGCTACATTCCAGCTTTGGCTTTGCCGCACCTGGGTGAGCTGAATCTGAAGCTCAACAATCCACCCTCATTTCGCAAGCCCATGTCGGTCATGGTGGTCAGCCTGCCGGCAGTGGAGGCGGCGCAACTGCCTCCGCTTCGTCCCGTGGACGCCAACCATGTGCCATGTCTGGAAAAGCCTGACCTGTTGCTCGCGGCGGAAGGCGCTCCGGTCGTCTTCTCCACCGACTACGCGCACAGCATGGTCCTGCACTTCACCGATAGGGCGGGGCGCGCGGTTGATTTGCCCGCCACGGCGGAAGCTGCACGCGGCGGTTTCTTGATCGCCAACCGTACCGTCGCGGCTGACAAGCTGGAAGGCGAAGTGAAGGGAACGCTGCGCGGCAACTGGGGCTTCGATTCTTTCGAAGGACCGGCCTTTCGCCTGCAAAACTCACATCCGGCAAAGTGGATCCTCGCCTCGGCTGACGAAAGCGGGCTGGTCGTGGGCCGCGAGGACACTCTGCACTTCAAATCGGATGCCGCAGCCTGCGTCGAGACCGTCACCCTGAAGAATGAAAGAGGGAAATTACTGAAACCGACCTGGACATCGCCGAAGGGCGATGAACTGGAAGTGAAAGTTCCTCTGAAGGAAGAGGCCCCGGGAAAGATCACCCTGCTGGTAAAGCAGTACGGTACCGGCAAAGTGGAAGAAGTTGGGCTGCGCAGCTATTCCGAAGCCGCCAGCCTGAATACATTTTCAATCAATGCCGGCGATACTCAGGCAACACTGACCGGGGCCCGTCTGGACGAGGTATCTGGGGCAGAGGTGAACGGCATCCGCTTTGTACCGGCGGGACTCTCGCGCGCCGACAATAAGGATGAACTTCAGCTGAACACTGACGCCAAAGACACTTCCGCGCTGCATGCCGGTGACAAAATTGTCGCGCACATAACTCTCAACGATAGCCGGGTGTTAAGTGTTGAGGCCGTGGTTGGTCCGCCGCGGCCCAAAGTCATACTTCTCAACAAGACCATCCATCCGGGGCCGACGCCTTCGGCTATTCGATTGGGTTCTCAGGATGAATTGCCTCAGGATGGGAAGCTTTCCTTCTTCCTGCATACGGAAGTCCCGGAAACTTTTCCGCGCTCGGAAAAGATCGAGGTGGCCACGACGGACGCGTCGTACAGCGCGTCCTTGAGCCTGGACGACGGCACTCTGGTCCCCCAGGATGCGCAAACCGTCATGGCGGTTTTCGACCCGCTCAAGAGTCTGGGAGCCTCTGCCTTCGGCCCGCTGCGCTTCCGTGCCGTGAGCGGCAATGTCAAGGGGGACTGGCAGGCGCTGGCGAGCCTGGTGCGATTGCCCAGCCTGAAGGAAGTGCGTTGTCCGGAGAGTCCAGACCAGCAATGCACCCTCTACGGAACCAACCTCTTTCTGATTAGCGCGGTGGCTTCGGATTCCGAGTTCAAGCGCTCGGTCCCCGTTCCGGTAGGATTTGCACAGGCAACGCTGAGCGTGCCTCGTCCGGACGGCACCTTGCTCTACATCAAGCTGAGAGACGATCCCTCGGCAGCAAATCCGGTGTCGCTGCCGGTCTTGCCCATCCAGCCATGACCCTGCCGGGCCGGGAGAAGGAGTTGGGCCCGAAGCGGCCAATGGCCGGCAATCGGGCACGGGTAGTGGACTTCGGCTGCGATCCAAAAAAATCCGGGAAAGCCTTCAACCGCTTCTGATAATGAGTTAAACTTGGGTGTTCCATTTCCCTGATCATGAAAAGAAAGCTTCTACGAACACTGGTTGTGGTCCTCGCCGCCTTCGCCGCGATGTTCCTGGCGTTCAACCACGACGATCTCAGGGAATTTGATACTGCGTACATCCAGAGGGAATTGTTAAAAGAGTCCGCGGACAGCCTTCTGGCTCAATCAGACCGGCAGGCGGTTTACTTCCCGCGGTTCGCTGCCACAGGCAAGAGCAGATCCATCGCGAGGTCTGCGCCGATCACACCCTCTCCAATGCTGTCCGCATTCTCGACGTGCGTTCTGCTTTGCTGAGACCTACTTCCTCCTAGCGTGAGCCCCGGAGTCCTGCATAAGCTGGCCGTGCAGGGTTTTCCTATAACACGCTCGCCAGCCGAACCTCATTCAAGGAGAGAACCCTCTTATGCAAATAGTCTCGAACGCCAATACTCAAACCACATGGAAACAGGCTTTTCAGGATGCCGTTTTTGAGTTGGACCCGATGCGTCTCTTGCCGAAACTGGAGAGAGCGCAGAGGGCGATCGAAGACCGCCTTGCTGAAGTACATTCCGGCGATAGTACAGTTCCGCGGGAACTGATGGAACTCGAAGACGCCCAACGTACCATTCGATACCTGGCCAAGCACGAGCTGCAAGCCTGAAACCATATGCGTTGGCTGGGGCGGAGCATCGTCCGCCTCAGCCAACGTTTTTCTTCAGCCTGGCCGCGGCCGGGAGTGAACATTTTCTGATTTGAAAAGGGAATCCTATGAATGATTTCGTCCTGAGACTCAGGAATGATGACGAGGGCCAGGACCTTGCGGAGTACGCTGTGATGCTGGCTTGTGATCCTGGTATTGGTGGTGGGCACAATCCGCCTGGTAGGCTCCAACGCGAACAACGCTTTTTCCTCGGCCGCCAGTTCGATCCAGTAGGCCGCACTCAAAAAGGAAAGGTCGCCGTGTCTTGCTTGTAGCCGGCTGCCCGCTTTGGAAAACAAAAATTTGCTCGCGGCACGAAGTGGAAACCAAGGGATGGCAGAATACGGCCGGGGGCCGCACTAGAGAGTTGTCAAATCGACCCAGAACGGTGGTGCCATCGAAGGGACTCGAACCCCCACACCCTTGCGAGTACATGGACCTGAACCATGCGCGTCTGCCAATTCCGCCACGATGGCACAAAAAAACTGGGATGCGGCATTTTTTCTCGAGGCCGCCTTCCAGGAAGGACTCCGAGTAACATTCTACAGGGGGAGCGCGGAGTGTTCAAACTCTAGGCTGCTATGGAGAATTCCGCCAAGCCGGTCGATGTCGCCGCCAACCTTCGCGCCCTGGCGCATGATCTCAGCAATTCGCTGGAGACGATCCTGCAGGCGGCCTATTTCTTGCAGGAGGCGAAGCTCGACGGCCAGAACAAAAAATGGGCGCACATGATCGCCGCCGCCGCGCGCGATGCCGCCCGCATCAATCGTGAGATCAGGAAAATATTGAACTCGGAGAGCTAGTGGTTGGCCGTTGGTCGTTGGGCCGCTGGTCTTTGATCGTTGGGCCCAATATCATCCATAGCCCGGCGAATTTTCACGGCTATGGCCAACGACCAAGGGCCAATGGCCCAAGGACCCACGACCAACGACGCTCTATCCTTCCAGCTTTGCCGTCATCGTAATATTTGCCTTCAGCAGCTTGGACACTGGGCATCCGCTCTTGGCATTTTCCGCTGCTTTTTGAAACGCCGCGTTGTCCGCGCCAGGAACGCGCCCCACCACGTCCAGATGGACGGTAGTGATGGTCCAACCGGAGTCAAGCTTTTCCAGGGTCAGCGTAGCCGTGGTCTCGATGCTTGAGGCTGTGAGATTCGCGGCGCCCAATTGTCCCGAAAGCGCCATGGAAAAGCATCCGGCGTGTGCGGCCGCGATCAACTCTTCGGGGTTGGTTCCGGGAGTGTTTTCAAAACGGGTTGCAAACGAATACGGAGTATTGGACAGCACGCCGCTGCTGGCCGAAACCACTCCTTTCCCGTCTTTAAGACCGCCCTTCCATATTGCGCTTGCCTTGCGTTGCATGCGACTCTCCTGATCTCTTGAAGTGGGATTGCGTGTGATCATTGTAGCTGCAGGCAAGCCGGGCTGTCAGGCGAGGCCAAGTTTATGTGGCGCGGGCGCCCCCGCCCGCGGCTTTTGACGTTGGGGATCTACCTGGTGTAATAAGGCCCCCACCGGCCGTTGACGTCGAAGATCTACTCCCGACGGAAGAAGACACCAGCCGCCTTCTCAGCATCGAGATCGAGTCATTGGGTGGAGAAGTTACCTGCGGCCTTTGCGGTTGAACTCGCCTTTCGCGGGCGGGGGCGCCCGCGCCACACGCATTGTTTATTTCACTGCGGGCAGGTCGCTGTTCCAGCAGTTCGTTGTCATCAGCCAGATTCCAAGCCGGCGCCAGATCTGTACGAACTTGCCCCGATCGGCGACCGTCGTGCCATTCGCCTGCTGCACGGCAACCGTGTAGCGGCCTATTTCTACCGCCACATCGCCCGAGTCCTCGACCCGGACCGTTTCCAGGCGAAGGTTCTGGTATCCGGCTTCGCCGAGTTTACGAAGCATCAATTCGATCGGCTTCTGTCCCTGCGCCCCTTCGCGTTGCGGCGGCATCAGGAAGCCGTCCGTTGTGAACAGCGCCGCCGCCTGATCATAGTTTCCGGTATTGAAAGCGGTGGCGAAGTCCTGCGTGAGCCCCCGGACGGCGGACTGCACATCCAGCCATGAACTGACACTTGGGGCACTGCCAGACGAAGAGCGGTACATCATGCTACCTCCGGGAGAGGGACTCGCGGACGGCGCACTGCTTTCCAGGTTGCGACGTCGGTTACCGGGACTATAACTCAAAGCCGTGTGGAAAAGTTTCCTGATTCCGGTTCTCGTTTGAGTCAAATACCTCATCTGCCGGCGACGAAGCTCAAAAAGGCCGGGCGAGCTTCTCCAGTTCGGACGAGGGTGCCCGGGGCCCGCGCGGCCCCGGTGTACATGCTTCGGCCAATTCGGAGTTATCATCAATAGCGCGCACTTTTGCAGGTCTCGTCGAGGGATCCACCTATGTATTTCGAACAGTTTTATCTGGGCTGTCTGGCTCATGCTTCTTACATGCTCGGGTCGCAGGGCGAAGCCGTTGTAGTCGATCCTCAGCGCGACGTGGATCTCTATCTCAAGGCTGCCGAAGAAAACGGGCTTGTTATCCGTCACATCTTTGAGACCCACCTGCATGCCGATTTTGTCTCGGGACACAAGGAACTTGCCGCCCGAACCGGGGCCCAGATTTATTTTGGGGCCCAGGCCGGAGCCACATTCCCGCACGTGGCCGTTCAGGATGGCTTCGAGTTGGGTTTCGGCCAGGCCCGCCTCACGGTCCTCGAAACGCCAGGGCACACGCTGGAGAGCATTTGCCTGGTGGTGACCAGTGACGATGAGAAGGCGCCGCAACCGTGGGCCGTGTTGACCGGGGACACGCTCTTTATCGGCGACGTCGGCCGTCCCGATCTGTCCCGTACGCTCACACCCCAGCAACTGGCGGGCATGCTCTATGACAGCCTGCACGACAAACTGTTGAAGCTGCCCGACGAAGTGCTGGTGTATCCCGCGCACGGCGCCGGCTCGCTGTGCGGCCGCAACATGCGCGCCGAGCGTTCGTCCACGATTGGCACTGAACGCCTTACCAACTACGCTCTGCAAATCAAGACTCGCGAGGAGTTTATCCGGCAGTTGACCACCAACCTACCCGCACGTCCTGAGTATTTTCTGCAGGATGCGGAGATCAATCGTGGAGGAGCGCCTGCTCTTTCCGATTTGCCGGAGCTGAAAGCCGTCGTGCCCGGGGAACTGAAATCCATGCTGGACGAGGGCGTGATCGCGCTGGATGTGCGTCCCGGAGAGCAGTTTGCCGCCGGACACGTGCCCGGCTCTGTCAACATTCCATTGTCGGGACAATTCGCTTCCTGGGCGGGAACGATTCTCGGTTTGACGTCACGCCCCGTGCTGATCGCCGATACGCCGGAGCAGTTGACTGAGGCCCGTCTGCGCCTGGCCCGGGTTGGCATCGAAGCCGAACGCGGATACCTGGAGGGCGGAGTCGCCAGCTGGAAGGCTGCCGGACTCGATCTGGCAACCCTGCGCGACATCACGGTGCAGGAGTTGCAGCAGCAACTGCCGAAAAACGGAATCCAGGTGCTCGACGTGCGCCGCGAAGCGGAATGGATGGCGGGTCACATCGACGAAGCCTCGTGGTGGCCCCTCGACCGTTTCCGGGTTTCTCCTCCCGAGGTTGACCTCAATGTTCCGCTGGCAGTTCATTGCCAGAGCGGCTATCGCAGCATGATTGCCTGCAGTCTGCTGCAGCGCGCGGGTTTTCAAAACGTGGTCAACGTCAGCGGCGGATTTGGCGCCTGGCAGGAAGCAAAATTGCCGGTAGCGACGGGTGCGCCGGTAGAAGCTTAGGGCTAGCTTGGATTGTGTGGCGCGGGCGCCCTCGCCCGCGGCTTTTGACTTGGACTGGCAGCCGTCGCGGGCGAGGGCGCCCGCGCCACACAAACGCCTCTCTCCCTGTAGAATGCTGCTACCAAATCGATGATCACTCTCGCCGACGTCCAAGCTGCCCTGGAGCGCATTCGCCCGTCAATCTATCTTTCGCCCTGCACTCTCTCCGCCACTTTTTCGCAGCTCACCGGCAATTCCATTTATCTGAAGCTCGACAACCTGCAGCGGACCGGCGCATTCAAAGAGCGCGGCGCACTAAACAAATTGCTGACCATGACGTCGCAGGAACGCGAGCAAGGAGTGATTGCGGCTTCGGCAGGGAACCACGCGCAGGGGTTGGCCTATCACGCCGGCCGTCGCGGCATCAAAGCCCAGATTTGCATGCCGCTCACGACTCCGCTGATCAAGGTTTCCGCCACCAAGTCCTACGGCGCGGAAGTCATTCTTTATGGCGCCAACTACGACGACGCCTGTGAAGAAGCCATCCGGCGCGGCCAACAACAACATCTCACCTTCATTCATCCCTTCGATGACGATGCGGTCATCGCCGGCCAGGGAACTCTGGGGCTCGAGATGTTGCACCAGCATCCCGGAATCGAGGCCGTCGTGGTCCCCATCGGCGGAGGCGGATTGATTGGCGGCATCGCCTGCGCCATCAAGGAAACAAATCCGAAAATTCAGATCATCGGAGTACAGACGGCACGCCTGCCCTCGATGAAGGCGGCGGTCGCGGAAGGCAAACCTGTGACCCTGCCTGCTGCCGCCACCGTTGCCGATGGCATTGCCGTTCGCCGGGCCGGCGACCGCACCTTGCCTCTGGTCCAGAAATACGTGGACGACATCGTCACCGTGGACGAAGAAGAAATTGCCAACGCGGTCCTGCTCCTGCTGGAGCGCGAAAAGACCATGGCTGAAGGCGCCGGCGCAGCCGCCATCGCTGCCCTGATCAATCGCAAGATACATATGGCGGGAAGGAAGATCGTAGTGCTGGTCGGCGGCGGCAACATGGACGTCACCCTGCTCTCGCGCATCATCGAGCGCGGCCTGGTCAAAGATGGACGCCTTGTCCGCTTGCGCGTTCATCTTCCTGACTACCCTGGCGCCCTCCACCGCCTGACCGGAATTCTCGCGGACCATCGGGCAAATATTGTGGAGACGTCCTACGATCGCGCCTACTACGGGGTAAATCTGGGAGAAACCGCCATCGATATCACCATGGAAACCCGGGGTCCAGACCAGATTGCCGAATTGCTCTCAGCCCTCGTGGCTGCCGGCTACTCCCACGAAAGAGTGCTGTAAAAGAAGTGGGGGTGAAGAAAGTGTGGGTCGGACACTCTTGTCCGACGCCTTTGACTTTGGCTTTGAGTTCAGCCCTAAATTTCGTACGGCTGCGATGTGCGAAAATTCTCAAACCAAAAATTCAAAGTCAAAGGCGTCGGACAAGAGTGTCCGACCCACACCCGATCACTTTGCGCCGGTCAGCTCGCGAATGATCTGGGCTTCCCGCTCCCGGTAGGGCTTGCCGTCGGCATGGAAGACTTCATGGAACCACACCGGAGGCTTCTCCAGAACGTAGGGCTTCTGCCAGGAATCCCAGGGCAGGTAGGTTTGTGTCTTGCCTGCCACCAAACCCCAGTTGATCGCCGCCACATGGTGTTTCTTTGCGATCGGCAGGATCAAATCAAACGTACTTCCCATAGGACGGGCCATGTACTCGGTACACAAAATCGGCCGGTGATAGCTTTCCAGTTCTTCCACCCGCTTTTCGAAATCCTCCGGCCAACTGTAGTTGTGAAATGAAATTACGTCTGACTGCTCCAGTTGAAGGCGCGCCATCGCCGACAACTTCTCCGGCGACGACCAATCGCCTTCCCAAACCCCGCTGGTCAGCGGCTGTGATGGGTTGGCGGCGCGCGCCCAGGCGAAGACCTGGGGCAACAGTGCCAGAACCAGTTCGGCTTTGTTCTTCAGTTCCACCGCACCGTACGCGCCTCCGTTGCCGTTGTTGGGCTCATTCCACAAGTCCCAGGCCAGGACCCGGGGATCGTTGGCAAAGGCCCCAACCACGCCCTGCACATATTCTTTGAGTCGGGGATATTGCGCCTCATCCTTTAGCGCGTTCGCTCCCGGACTCTGCACCCAACCCGAATTGTGCACCCCTGGAATCGGCGGATGTTGCGGGCCCAGCTTGGGGAAGGGATCCCAGCAGGAGTCGAAGAGCACGAACACGGGGCGGATGCGATGTTTGGACGCGATGGTGAGGAAGGTGTCGATTCTGTGCCGGAAGCCGGCCGCATCCTGCTGCCACAGCAGATCGTGCAGAAAGACCCGCATGGTATTCATGCCCAGACTTTCGGCCCAACCCAATTCTTTGTCGATTTGCTGCTGGTCGAAAGTATCTGCCTGCCACATTTCGAGTTCGTTGATGGCGCTGGCCGGAATGAAATTGCTGCCCACTAGCCAGGGCTGTTGCTGGTACCAGCCGTTGGCCTTTTCCTCGGACCAGCGCTGTGCGACAGCAAACGCCTGGCCGGAGATTGCAAGAACCAGAATCAGGATCACAGAATTCGATCGTTTCACGGCCGCCTCCCACACCCTGCTAAAGTTTCCAGTGGAGCAGATTTCCTTTCCATCCTCCCATCGCTCCGGTGGACGTTGTAAACGCAACGTTGATCGTCTAATCGCCCCGCTCCGCAAGTTGGCAAAGCGGAACGAGGCGCGCGGCCTCAAAATTCATCTGCCAGTTTCGCCAAATCACGCCCTGGCAGTCGTGGCCGTTTTCTTGCGCTTTGGGGACTCTCCGCTTTGTTGCATCAACTTGGTCACCACACCCGTCCATCCCGTCTGATGACTGGCCCCGATTCCTGCTCCCGAGTCACCGTGAAAGTACTCATAAAAGAGGATCAGGTCGCGCCAGTGGGGGTCGGTCTGGAACTTTTCGACATTTCCGAACACCGGCCGCCGGCGTTTCTCATCCTGGAGAAAGATGTTGGTCATCCGGCGTGACAGCTCCCCCGCGATTTCCCACAGGGTCATCCCCTTTCCCGACCCGGTTGGGAATTCTACTTTAAAGTCATCTCCCAGGTAGTGGTAAAACTTCTGCAAGGACTCAACCAGTAGATAATTCACCGGAAACCAGATGGGGCCGCGCCAGTTGGAATTGCCGCCGAACAGCCCGGTCAAAGATTCGCCCGGCTCGTAGTCGACGCGATGCTCCATATTCTGCACAGTAAGCCTGTAGGGATTGTCACGGTGGTATTGCGACAGGGCACGAATGCCGTACTGCGACAGGAACTCGCGCTCGTCCAACATGAACTTCAAAATGCTGCGTAGCTGGTCCTCACCGGCGATGGACAACAATCTGCGTTCCCCAACGCCTTCGGTGTGCATGCAGGCAAGGTTGCTGGTGAGGTCTGGACGATTATCGATGAACCATTCCAGGCGACGCTTGAAATCGGGCAGCTTGTTGAGGACCTCTGGTTCCAGAGTTTCGACCGCGAACAACGGGATCAAGCCCACCATGGACCGGATCTTCATGGGGAACTGGTTGCCGTCAGGCAACTTGAGCACATCGTAGAAGAAACCGTCTTCTTCGTTCCACAATCCCATGCTGTCATGGCCGCGATGGCTCATGGCATTGGCGATGTAGATAAAGTGCTCCCAGAATTTGCTGGCCACGTCTTCGTAGCACGGCTCCTCGGTTGCGAGTTCGAGAGCGATCGCCAACAGATTCAGGGTGTACATCGCCATCCAGCTGGTTCCGTCAGATTGTTCGATGTAGCCACCGGTCGGCAAAGGAGCGCTGCGATCGAATACGCCGATGTTGTCCAGACCCAGGAAGCCGCCCTGAAAAATGTTCATGCCATCGGCATCCTTGCGGTTCACCCACCAAGTGAAATTCAACATCAACTTGTGGAAAATGCGTTGCAGGAAGGCGCGGTCACCTTTACCTTTGCGCTTTTTGTCGATCTTGTACACGCGCCACGCCGCCCAGGCATGCACCGGAGGATTCACATCGCCGAAGGCCCACTCGTAGGCGGGAATCTGTCCGTTGGGATGCATGTACCACTCGCGCAGCATGAGCGTGAGCTGCTCTTTCGCGAAGTCGGAATCCACCAGCGCCAGGGGAATGCAGTGAAACGCCAGGTCCCAGGCCGCATACCAGGGATATTCCCACTTGTCCGGCATGGAGATGACATCCGCGTTGTATAAGTGAGTCCACTCGTGGTTGCGCCCCTTGTGGCGCTCCGCGGGTGGGGGAGGGTTGCTGGGATCGCCTTGGAGCCAATCTTTGATGACGTAGTGATAGAACTGCTTGGACCACAACATTCCGGCAAAGGCTTGACGCATGACGTTCTTTGCATCCGCCGAAAGGTCCTGCGGTATGACCGTGGCGTAGAACTCCTCGGCTTCGCGCTGGCGGAGAGCCAATATTTGGTCGAAGCCGGCAAAGGCATCTTTGCCTTTGAAATCCGAGTCGGCCAGGCGCAAGCGGACAACGACCGTCTCACCCGCTCCAACCCTTAGCTTGTAGTGGGCCGCTGCCTTGGTGCCGGTGTGCTCGGGATTTACCGCTTGTGTAGCGCCTTGCACCACGTAGTCGTTGATACTGTCCTTGACGTAGCGACTCCGGCTTTCAACTCCGAACAGCAGGGGGGTGTTGGTTTCATTCTCGGTGAAGAGCAACTCTGGAGAACCTTCACAGTGCAGCCAGCGGTTGCCGGGCTGATCATGATTCAGTTCGATCACCGGGTTCGGGCCCTGGCGTACCTGGTGCAACTCGGGCCGCCGCCCGTGCTTTCCCCACGACCACGTGTTGCGAAACCACACCGTGGGCAGCAGGCGCAGGTTCGCCGCTTCCGGCCCCCGGTTCACGACCGTAACCTTGGCCAAGATATCTTCCGTATCAGCCTTGGCGTATTCCACGAACACATCGAAGTAACGATCTTCGTCAAACACGCCGGTGTCGAGCAATTCGAACTCCGGCTCACTCTTGCCACGCCGCTGGTTCTCCTCCAGCAGTTGGGCGTAAGGAAACTCCGCCTGGGGATATTTGTAGAGGTATTTCATGTAGGAGTGCGTGGGCGTGGAGTCAAGGTAGAAGTAGTACTCCTTCACGTCCTCGCTGTGATTGCCCTGGTTGCCGGTCAGGCCGAAAATCCGCTCTTTCAGAATGGGATCGCGCTCGTTCCACAACGCCAGGGCGAAACACATCATTTGCCGCCGGTCGCTGATTCCGGCCAGGCCGTCTTCATTCCAGCGATAGGCTCGCGAACGGGCCTGTTCATGGGGCAGATATTCCCATGCATTCCCGTCCGGGCTGTAGTCTTCGCGCACCGTGCCCCAGGCGCGTTCGCTGAGGTAGGGCCCCCAACGCTTCCAATGTTTCCGGCGCGCTCCGGCCTCTGACAGTCGAATCTCTTCCTTCGTCATCAGAACGCTTCGCTCCTTCTCAGATGACCCATAGTAACCGAGCTCACTCCCCCATGACCTTGCGGATCGGTGTACTGAATAGGAGCCTGCCTCGGTCGTCTATCCTTCTACGTCGGTACGCGCGACCGGCGCCTGGAGGGCATGGCCTACGCCGGACGGTGGCTTGGAATATGGTACGATCAGGCGTACGCGAGAACGTTGCCATGCGGTTCAGGGGGCACAGGACGACCCCGTGTCTGGTCGCCACAAACGGGTGAGTTCTTCACACGTGCGGGAAGGCGAGTTGCAAGCCGGCCCGTAAGATTGAAGAGCAGATTCTCAACCCTCAGGTCCATGAGCACACGCTCCAGCATGCCGTTGACAACCTACCTTCTGTAAATCATTGCGCCGGGATGGCGGAACTGGCAGACGCAGCGGACTCAAAATCCGCCGGGCTTCGGCCCTTGGGGGTTCGACTCCCCCTCCCGGCACCACAGATTGTCCTTTGTGTTTTCAATGACCTACAGGCCCTCAAAGGGCTCTCCTCACCGTCGCGATTCTCCTCTGGAAACCTGCCGCTGTAGTAAAACTGTAGTAGAAATTTGCTCCGTGGAATTTTTTTTGGTGCATCTCTCTTTCTTGATAACACGCCGGTGTGGGTGACCTGCCATGGGGATACGCATACCGGACCACACTCCGCTGGCGGTCGAGGCTGGAGATCATTCGCCGCCGGAAGGTCGGCGAGCTCGGTGTTGTTGGAGAAAAGCGAAATTGCCTCATCTTGGTTCTTGCCGGAATGGCAAGGACGCTTCCCCAACCACCGTCCGTCCTTGTGAAGGGCCCCACCTCCAGTGGCAAGTCAACATTGGTGAAAACATCGATCCGACTATTCCCCCCCAAATGCATCGTGGAAAGAGCTGGACTCAGTCGCAAGGCCCTTGCACATGGAAAAGGCTCGCTCGCAAAGAAAATTCTTTTCATTAAATGGACGACATCAATAAGGCTCTGGTCCAAGTGCTTGAAGAGGCGCAGTGCACAATCGTAGAGGGGCCAAAGGCAAACGTTTGGGACAAGGAAACCGAGACGTACTTTCAAAGTATTGGAATCAACACGGAATATAACCCAAGGTTGTATTCCAGTGTCCACTACGTCGTGCGCCCTCACAGGAGTCAGGCCAACGTCAGAGTTGAGATACAAATCCGCTCATTGTCGGAAGAAATTTGGGGAGAGGTAGATCACAAATTCAATTACCCACATCCGAT
The DNA here is from genome assembly GCA_963758435.1 of Terriglobia bacterium. GTDB lineage: Bacteria > Acidobacteriota > Terriglobia > Terriglobales > Acidobacteriaceae > JAIQFF01. The sequence goes on from CAVWVN010000013.1 coordinate 128,105, forward strand.
TGGGAGTGTTGCCTGCGGAGAGCAAATCAAGGTTCTCGCACGCGTGGCCTCAAGTTGCACCCGTCTCGTTGATTCCATCTTTGCATCAGTTGCCGATTTCAAGAATGCAGAGCAAGGCGAACCGCAGCGAGCAATCGAAGTGGCGCGGCCAGCAAACGAACCTCAGCTCGCTGTTCGCGAAGCGCCGGAATCCAATCCAGACGAGCACAGTCAGTCTGGCAAGGAAGAAGAACCGGCTGGTTAGCAGCGCCGCGAATCTCTGCCTTTTCGCTGTACTATTCCGCACTAAAATCAGGACCGAGGTGGGTCAGATTGGCTCAGCGTTCCACATCCCCTCAAACCGGCGCTACCTCGTATTTCGTGTAATTACTCTCAGCAGAGATATCCGAAAGTCCCACCCCGTTGACCGGTTTCCGCGTTTTCTAGTGTCCCAAACGGTTGATTTCTGCGTTCGTTAGAAAACCCTCCAGAAATGTGCTCCTTTGGGCCCGCATAAACATTGATTTCTCAAACCTCGATTTTGGGCGTTAGAAAGGTGTAGTTTTCTAACCGTAACCGCTGCAAGACGTGCAGGCGCGATATCTGACGGTCATCATTCGGAGACATCGTTCACGTCGACTACGTCGGCTGGAGGTCGCAGCGGCACGCATGGGATTAAAAGCCCGCCCAAAAACGAATGTGATTCTGACCCGAGCGTTTTTACCCAGACTGACAAGTTGAGCTAGTCTCTGCCCCGGCGTGCTGATGCAATGTGAACCGTCCACGAACACTCGACGGAGATCTTACTGACAAGTCAGCGTAGCACTACCAGTCACTGTCATTGATGTGTTCTGGACTCCGTTATTCACAGTGAAACTGAGGTTTTGGGGAGCACTCGCGGTGATGGTGACAGTGCCAGGTGCGGAGCAAGTAACTTCGCCGGTGGAACCGATAGTAGCGGCAACAGTACCCGTACTTGTTTGCGAGGTCTTCCACGACAAACCGTCTACCTGCGACAGCTCCCGGCTCTTGCCGTTGGCGAAATTCCCGGTCGCAGTGTAGCCGACCTGTCCTTGGGGACTGCTCGTGGTAGTTGCCGACTGAGGACTAACCGTAATACTCGTCAGATTTGCGTGACCAGCACCGCAGCCGATGCCAACCATTGCAACTAGTGCCAAAACAGAATTCAAATACCTCATGAGTGTGCCTCCAACGAGTTTGGATGCCTTGCGTGCTCGCCAGGTTGGTGCTTCGCGTGTGTCTGGTGGAATGCCGTTCTTGCTTTGATGTATTTCTCAGTTTCGCGCGATTTAATGTTGGCTTCAGGTTAGGCGCTCGAAAAATACCTGAGCGAGTGGTAGCCGCGGTAAGCGCGGAAAGTGGAGGAACGACGACCGGATTTGGTTGGCCTAAGGCCGAAGAGAACATTAGGTCACAGAACCAACCCACACCTGACAACGCTGCAGTACCCCCAGTACCCATAGGATTCTCTGGAAGTTTGGTGCCGGACCACACGTCGGGGTTGCATTGAATCGCCCTCCCCCAGCCAATCGGACACATTAGAATCAGAATCGGAACCAACCCCAAGGCTTTTGACCTCCTTCATTTCGCAGGTCATTTCAAACTGTTTGGGGGTGTCGGAGGGTAGGGGCATTTCCGGCATCCTTTCCGCCGACCATGATTGTCGAAGTGCGGGCTGCATCAATGAAGTCGCTTATGTCCATCGCTTTCTACTTCTCCAACGAATGTCACCCTGTTGAGTCATACAGCTTTGCAGTTGTCGGTAGCATCTGAGGTATCAGTGAGCCACAAATTCAAAAGGCATGAACAGATTTGTTTAACCTGGATTACGATCCTCGTAGCTTTAGCTGCCGTGAGTTGCAACGGGCAAGATTTCGGTTTTTTGCAGCCGACGCCCAAAGACCTCTGCAAGTGTCTGCCCGTTGAGCCGGACATAGCTGATTATCGGCATCTAGCTAAGCATGTCCCTATCCCTAATGTCGCTGCGCAAGAAGTCTCGGTCGAGATCATTCTTACCTGGTCACAAGACCCGGTTATACCTCCCGACGCGCCCCGAACTGGGCGCGAACTTGAGGTTTTTCATATTGCGACCGCGTTTTTGCAAAATGCAAGTGTCAACGCGGTAGACTGCGATGTTGTCATGGAGATTTCGCAGACTGCGGACAAGAGTTCTCCACGGATGATCGTGGAAACTCCGGTTGATAGTGAATATTGTAGTGCCCGTCAAAACCTGCAAGCGCAATTAAAGCAGCATGGCTTTCGCCTCGACTCGCAGCATGGAGGGGACCTTCCCCAGGCCATTCCTGTGGATGTTGTAGGAATGGCATTCGAAGATTTTGAGCACGATCGTGGGCCTGTAGCAACCTTATGGGAACTTCATCCTGCGATTGTGACTTTGCACTAGTTTTGCAGCGTACAAACGCTGTAACCGTCTACCCCTATTTGTCGTTCGTTCCCTTCAAGAATTTCGGGTCCTCGATCGTTCCTTCAATCCGGAATGGAAAAAACAGCTTGCCGTCTTTAAGCGTCCCTCCCGCCAGCCTTGCAAACAGATTCGTCACAAACCCCTGTTTGTAGACAATTTCTGCTACACCCTGGTAGTTCAGCGCATCCGAGCCGGATAGACTTACACTGCCTGAGCCATCAAGATCAACTCCATAACCGTCGATATCGATGACCTTGCTCGAAATCAGCTCGCGATCCAGTTCGAGGTCGGTCGAAATAAAATTGAACGAGGAGGGATCATTCTTGGCAGGCCGAGATCGTTGTAGTTCGCCAGCTTCATCAGGTTTGCATTGAGGTTCAGGCTAGGCACCCGCCCGTTGTGCACTGTCAAATGCCCACCGCGTGTAATCCTTCCAGGGGATTACGCGAGTGCTCGATTTCTCCGGAGATTTTCAACTCACCCTCCATCTTCCCCGTCATTTTCCCGCGAGCATTTTGAAAGGCGCTCAGAAGATGTGATTCATTGATCGATTTCATTCGCGCATCGTTATCGAACAACTCCTCGAATGTATCGACACTCGGCACAGCAACGTGAAGAGGCAAGGAAAGATTTCGCTTTTCGGAGGTGGGCAAAATGAAAGCGTTCGTTAAGAGACTCTTCAGCAACGAGGAAGGTTAGGACGTTGCTGAGCACGGAGTCATCTTGGCCATGATGTTGGTGCTTGTTGTGGGGACTGTTCGACTGGTGGGCAACAATGCCAACAACCTGTTTTCTTCCGTATCGAGTTCAGTTCACTAGTCCGATTCCATGGGAGCTAGGGACTAGGATGTTAAAATTCTTCTTCAAGTCGGCGATCAGATTGCCTCCTGCTGAGACGAAAAGGCCAAAGTCCTTTTCCAATACCTTCCCGGGTAGTTCGGACACTGCGGCTTCGTTGACCTCGCCTTCGCCGCTCTCGTCACAACGTGAAAACACCCAGCACGTAACAACGTATTCGATTGATAGGCATGCGTTTCCTTTTGGAAAATAGAAATCGCCCGGCTTGTGATGTTGGAAAAAGCCGGAGGGTTCTCCTCCGGCTAGATAATTAACAGTTCTTACGCGGCAAGCCCGTCCCTTAAAGTCTTGACTTGGTCGTGGACGGTTTGAATACTGCGGGCTTGTCGGCTGATTATATCGGCCGCTTCGGGCGGCAGCGGGGAACCGATCGCTTCACGGTAGGCATCTCTGGCCTCGTCCTCTCCTTTTTCGACCGATTCCAGAATGCTCTTGTCACCGGCACCGAGGCCGACCTTTGTATCGATCCATGCCCGGTGCAGCGTTCCAGCAACTGTACCCGACTCCTTCTTCTCCCTTTTGCCCAAGTTCATCAGGACGGTCTGAAGCTCGCGTGCGAAGCGGCCTCGTTCGGCGCTTTGCGTCGTGAAAAAGGATTTCAGATCAGAGCGCTTCGCATGCTCCGCCGCGTCTTTGTATCCCTTCTCGCCGTCTTTGCAGATTTCTACCAACTTCTCAATCACCTTTACAGAGTCTTTCTGATCCATGATGGAACCTCCTTCGCTTGTGATGCGACCCGCATTATGGGGTTGGATGAATAGTCGAGAGTGGAATTTAAAGTCCCGATTGAGGAGCTCTCCGAAAAACGGAGATGCCGGGCAAGTTACCTTTAGCGATCTACTCCTAAATATTTTCCACAGCGTTTCATGGTTGTTGCCTCCACCTGCTTAGATAGGATGAGCGCGAAAAGACAAAGGGTGAGGTGGAGCATCGGGGCGCTACCATGTTTGCCAACTTTGTTCTCCATACGCCTTCCGGTGCGAAAGCGAATTCATGCAACCTTCCGCGGAGTATCAATCGCATCGTTGTACACTTCTTGATAACGCGCGACCATGCGCTCGAGCGAAAAGTTTGCCTCGACGTACTGCCGGATCACCTCTGCTTCGATGTGGAGATCCATGGCCCGCTTCGCGAGTTGCGAGACGGAGCGGCACACATATCCGGAAATGCCATCGCGCACGATCTCCGGCACCGAACCGCCTCTCAACGCCGGCACCGGTGTCCCGCATGCCATAGCCTCTATCATCACCAGACCGAATGGTTCATTCCATAAAATCGGAAACAGCATGGCGAGGGAATTTCCTAAGAGTTCGTTCTTGGCCGCCAGATCCGCGAGACCAACGTACTCCACCAACCTTCCATCCAGATGAGGCTTTATTTTGGCTTCAAAATAATCTCGGTACATTGGTTGAATATCGCCAGCAATTTTAAGCGGAATACCTGTGCGCTTTGCGACATCAATAGCGATGTGCGTCCCCTTAATAGGAGCGATTCGACCGATGAAGCTTAAATATTGGTTTTTCTTTTCTCGCAGTTGATATTTCGACACATCGATTCCGTGATGAACGGTGTGAAGATGCGGCATCGACTCCTGGCGGCACTGAAATTCGCTGATGCAGACATAATGTACATCGGGATAACGTCCACAGAATTCGGTGAGCCTAGAGTCGTGAGGGCCGTGAAGCGTACATATGACAGCAGTAGGAAGAAAGGTGGAAGTGGGTAGGCCCACAGGCGCCTGCAAATGGATGATGTCGCAGCTGCGAGCTGCATCGTGCATCGCCCAGCTCGTGTGGTCCAGTTCTTTGAGCCAGGCGTGCTGGTCCGTTTTGATGGGCCATTGCGATCGCTCATACCTCCACCGTCGTTCTGCGTTTACCGTGGACTCCCCATTGGCATAAACGACTACTTCTGTGCCGGCAGCCTTCAAGCCTTCCGCCAATTTGCTCGATTGGAAACCTGAAAAACCTGAACTTCTTGGTTGATACTGGGGCAGTGCCCAGCGTTCTGGACCAGCGCATCGCGCAAAAGCTCCATTTGAGCGGAGACACAGAAAGACTCTCCGTGTTCACACATAAGGTGGATACCGAGCGGGCCATTGCGCCCAACGTACAAGTCGGTCCGCTGCGAGCCGAAGCTCTGCCTGTCGTAGTGCGGGACCTATCCTTCGCCGGGGATGCATTGGGCGCTCGAGTCGACGCGATGATCGGATTCGATTTCCTCAGCCGAGGTCCATTCACCATTGACTACGAGGCCAAGAAAATCGTGTTCGGCCTGATTGACCCCACTCTAGCGGCCGTTCCCTATGAGGCGCATCCCGGATATGCGCTGGTCGAACTGAAGATTCAACAACAGAGCCTCAGACTTCTGGTGGACACCGGGGCCAGTGATCTGGTCCTGTTCGCAAGTGCTACACGCGACTGCCAGGATGCCATCAAGAACGTGGGTATCCGAGCCTGGTCCAACATGGGAGGTGAGATTCGCATTCAACAGGTGCAGCTCAAAGATGCTTATCTAGGTCCCATGCCTTGGGGCGCAAAGGATGTCTTCATCTTGCCGGAAGGCTCCAATCCGCCCGGCGGGCTGAGTGGGTTGCTAGGGGTAGCTTCCTTAAAGGCTCGGCGCGTAGGCTTCGACACCGATCAAAGAATCATCGCCTGGGACCGAGAGAGTAGGCCAGAGCAAATCACGAAGGCTGCGCGATAACTGTTGTTCTGGATCGGGGACCAATGAAAAGAACGCAATCCGCCGGTACTCCTCTTACAAGGTGCCCGGCAACCCCTGTCCATGCGGCTCTTGCCCCTGATACCGGGCAAAGAAGCCTCATTGTGACGCCCCAGTGACCGGAATGTACCTCATTGCGACCCGTGCCATCGCGGGGGGCGGTCCGAATTACGACATCTCAAAACCGAGTGAATTGGGTTTACGGTTGGACTGACCAGTACGCTTTTCCACCAAGTGTCAGTGACGCCAGTTTCGGTCGCAAAGCCGGGCCCTTGCCCTTTAGAAGTTCAAACATGTCCGCCAAAATCGATCCGCTTTCCATGACGTAGGAGTGCCCAAGAAACCCCGTATCGACCTTGCTCGCCTCTATGCAATCGTAGCCATCAAAGACGTGAACGGTGGGATCAGTATCGCCCAGTCGCGCAAAACCATGAAATCGGTGTGAAGCCATTAATGCCAAGTCCTTTGAAGACTCGTAAATCGTGAAATGGCCTCCGGTCGTCTGGATCGCGGCAGCCAACTGCTGGAAGACGCCCGCATCAATGTCAGGTGCCGCCATTACAATCTCCTTTAGTCTTGGTCTCAAAGTTTGACCTTTATCTGCCATCGACTTTAGAGCACCGCTCACGGCACGATTCCCCATGCTGTGCGCCACCAAGTAAATCGTGCGAACTTCTGTCTGGTCAGTCACAAGGTGCAAGAATTGCTCAAAGTGCGGGATCACCCATTCGATCGTGGCCTCATCGGCAGTATATTGCAAAAGTGCACCCTTGGAGGGCCAACTGTAGAGGATCGGAGCGCCTGGAAAACCCAGATCGTAGGTCATCTGGCCCAGCCTTCTTGCGGCATCCTCAAAAGTCGTGTCGTAGCCATGAATGAAGATTAAGGCCTCTCTGTCAGGGTCGGCGTTAACTCGATTCTGCAATTCGTTTAGGAAGTTGTCCTTATTCAGCACCGAGGCTTTGAGAAGCACAACATGCTTCTCTGGATCTTCCCTGAACTCAAGTTTCAAGAGCGATGGCCGCTCTAATTCGCCCATACGGTGATCACGAGGAATGCTGACTTCAGCGGTTCCAAGAGTGACAGCAGAATTGGTAGCACGTTCCGAAGTGAACTCTTGCACCTCGCCTGCCATCTCGCCGATTGCTCGATCTGTAGCGAAGAAGAGCTTCACTCTCTGATAATTCTCTGTTTCCGGGGGTCTGATGGCGGCGGTCGGAAACACAATCGAGAACTCCGCTCCACAGGAGGCCTGCTCACCGCGGATGGTAGTCCTCACGCTCAGCCGATGGGGCCCGGGATGAAAATCTGTGGTATCGACGAGTATGGTGGTGACGTTGTTTGCTTCCGCTATGGTTGCGGCTCGCGAAAGAGTCCCAGAGACTTCGACCGCATTCGAACGATCGACGATCTGGTAATTAATCGTGCCAACAGACTTGGTACCTTCGAGACGAATACGGAGAGGCTGACCATGAAGAACGGACTGGGTCTCAATCTTACACACCAAGCCACCCGTATCTGCGCTCCTCTCTTCCTGCATGGAATATGCGCGTGTCCAAGCGCATACATGAATGCAAGCCAAGAGACAGAAGATGGCATAGCGGCTAAACATCACAGTGGTGTCCTGTTCGTTGGCTGCGATCGGCTGACTGTGCAGGATCGTTCGACCCGACGAGTCTCGACAAGAACGCGCTTTAGGCCCGCTAACTGTGGCCCTCGTCTCAACGGGTGTGCACCGCTTCAAAGGGAACTGCTCTTCGGAGAGGCGAGTGGGCCGAATCTTGCTCCCGTCTGCCATCGAAGTCAAGGGGAAATCAAATCTGTTCAGAGAGCAGGACAACGGAGGAAATGTCGGGATTCCGACGAGAACCAATATTCCACTTTTGTGTTAGTGCCGTTACGGTTCAGCAAATGTCGAAACTCGGAAACATATTTGGTCCCGAGAAACCAAGCCGCCCTACTCTTCAAGCTAGGTTTTTGAGCATTGTGATATACCGGTGGCGAGGTCGCGGCCATTCCGTTCCTCCGATCTGCCAGCACCCGCCTTGCTTCACAATTCCAAGGTTCTTTGTGTGTAGGCATGTAGCCCCGTGTAGGCTCTTGCAATGCTCTTCTTGAGAGGATCTCTTTACGAGAATGATCTCGAGGAGGCTACACCAGCCTACACGGCTACACCCGCTGAATCTGTGCGGCCCTCTTTTTAATAGTCATGCGATTAAGAGCCAGAATTCAGAAATTAATACCGATTAACAGGGGAACAGTAATACCATTTTTCATTTTGTGGCGTTGGTTGCGGAGAGTGTCTCTCTATGGCGCAAGCGAATCGTCGTCGCTTCCCAGGAATTTGGCGTCCAAAAATTGTTTTAGAATCGAGTCCATTATGTTTAAGCGTCTCAGCCTAATCGTTCTCCTGCTTCTACAATTCCAATGGATAGCGGCCAGGTCGCAGAATGCAGCGACACAGGAGTCCGAACATCGTAAAACCAGTACGCCGTACACTGGCGACCTCTCAATCTTCGATTCGCCCGGAAGAGACGAAAGGCTGCAAATCAATCGCGTTATGGACATTCTAGGCATTGCTCCCGGCAAAGCAGTCGCTGATATTGGAGCAGGGTCTGGTTGGTTCACAGTCCGTGCAGCGAAGAGGGTAGGGGACACTGGAACCGTGTACGCCGTCGATATCAATCCCGAGGCCATTCGTTACATCAGTTCTCGAATTCGCAAAGAGAACCTGCGCAACGTCAAACCGATATTGGGCAAGTCTGATGATCCCTTGCTGCCAGGGACCGTTGACGCCGTGCTTTTGTTGAAGACATATCATGAGGTTGCCCGGCCGATCACACTGTTGCGCAACCTGCGACCAGCTCTCGCCCCTGGTGCCAGGGTCGGGGTGATTGATCGTAATGGGGACGGCGAGAACCATGGTGTTGCCCGGGACATTGTGATTCGGGAGGTGACCGAAGCCGGCTATCAATTGCTGGAACAATATGATTTCGTCAAGGATGGAATGGATTATTTCATGGTTTTTGGCACAAAATAGCGCTGGAGCCAGGAGATCGCCAGGGGACAGCCATGGCGAACGCGAGCACGGTCGGGCAAAGAATTAGCGGTACGTCATAACACATCCAATCCGCGTTTTCATCAATATAGACGGCCAGCTTGCCGTGCTCGAGAATATACATTCAAGATCAATCCTGGATCGGAGGCGAGGTTGAGGAAGAAAGCCCCACCGTTCGTGATCGCGTTCTTGCTCATTGTGGCTGCCAGCACCAGCAATGCGGCCGGGAAAGGAGTCACCAAGCTCTACGTCAGCAACAGCGAGGGTGACGACATCACGGTGATTGATCTCGCGACTTACACAGTGATTGGCGACATCCGGGTGGGCGAGCAGGTTCATGGTTTGTGCGCTCCCTCCGACGGACGAAGGCTCTTCACCACCATCGAATCAGAAAATGATCTGAAGGTGATCGATACCACGACAGACAAGGTCGTGGACACAATCGCTCTGACCGGAAGGCCAAACCAGTGTGCCTCCACGCCCAACGGCCGTTATGTGTGCGTGCCCATTCGCGACGGAAATAGCGTCGATATCGTTGATACCGCAGTGCGCAAGGTGGTCAAGGTTCTACCAGTTCTCCAGCCACACAACTGCTATGACGCCGACAACGACGACGCCATGTTTGTGTCGTCCATGGGTGGTCGGGAGATCAAGCTGATTGATCTAAAGACAATGGCCTACGCCAAGAAGATTCCGGTTGGCGGCATTCCCCGTCCCTACGCGGTCTCGAAAGATGGGAAAAGACTTTACGTCGCGCTCTCCGATTTTCATGGCTTCGTGATCGTGAGTATCCCCGATCAAAAAGTTGTGGCCCGGGTTGAGCTACCGCCTGCGCCTCCGCTGGCCTGCAGACTTGAGCCGCACACGCCGACCCATGGGATTGAGTTATCGCCGGACGGCAAGGAACTCTGGGTAACAAGCCTGGCGGACAGCAGTGTGTACGTCTATAACATTGCGACTAACCACCTTTCAAAAGAGATTCACGTCGGAAAATGCCCCAACTGGATCACCTTTACGCCGGATGGGCGCTACAGCGCAGTGAGCAACAGCGACAGCGATGACTCTTCAATCATCGACACGCGCACGCGGCATGAAGTGGCTCGCGTGAAAGTTGGCAAAAGCCCCAAGCGTCTGCTCGCCGTGACGGTGCCGAGCTTCCCGCCGGCGAATACACACTGGAGAGTCTTGGCTCCTCTGGCACGGCCATACTCATTCAGAGCGCGGACGGCCAGATGGCCAAGATGGTCTTACCGACCGTTTGCGCATCGTCAAAGGCACCAACCGCTAGCAAGCTGGTGTTCCACCGCTACGGGTCCGAGTACTTCCTGGCCCAGATCTGGAGGGCAGGATACGAGCAGGGCAAGGAACTGCCAAAGAGCAGCCGTGAGACTGAAGTCGCACACGACTACCCCGTCCAGAATGTGGTCTTGGCCGCGACACTACGTTAGAACATCAACTTGAGGAAAGAGCTGTCTTTCCTGCACGTCCTGAAAGAGAGAGGGGCACTTACCGTGCCCCTTTTCATTTTCCCCGAGTGGAGACTGCCTGGCGGGCGACGTATTTTGGCGCTAATTTCGCCAGCAATGCAGGCGCCGCTACATGGAATTCAAGAGAGATGGATTCCCGTGTCACGACGGGGCATCGGGTGAAGTGTCTGAGGCAGAACCGAGCCCACAAGCGAAGCGTAGAACCTGGCTGTGCAGAAGCTTGCTATTGGAAATGATTGGAAACCGAAGTCGAATCGTCGCGAATGCCAATTTCTGAAGACTGTATCCACAATGGTCGCCATTCTCCCGGCTTAAGTTGGCTTACCGAATTGTAGATCCACATATAACTGCGCGGCCGATTGGTAGCGTTGAGCGGGTTCTTTTTGCAAACATTTGAGGATAATATTCTCCACAGGCAGTGATACCTGCCGAGTCAGCGTGCTCGGGAGGCGCGGGGCTTCGTGCAGAATTGAGTCTATTAGCCGAACTCCGTGCGTCTCGGGAAAAGGTCGTTGACCTGTCGTTAACTCATAAAGCACCACACCAGTAGAGTAGATGTCGCTGCGGAAATCGTTCGGCTGTCCCCGCAATTGTTCCGGCGCCATATAGGCCGGAGTCCCCATTACATCCCTATTCCGCGTTACTTCAACGGTGTCAGCCGGGTCACGAACCGGAAGCAAAAGCCTTGCCAACCCAAAATCTGCAACCTTTACTACCCCTCTCGGTGTAAGCAGGATATTACGTGGCTTTAGGTCATTGTGAATGATGCCCTTTTCATGCGCCTCCTGCAATGCCCCCGCGATTTGTTTGCCGATGTGCAGTACTTCCTCTTGCATCAGTGGGCCGGTTTCAAGTCTTGCCGACAGAGTCTGCCCTGGTACATATTCCATAATCAAAAAGTCCCGACCGTGCTGGCTGTCGAAATCGTGAACGGCAGCAATATTTGGGTGATTAAGTTTCGACAGGGTCAACGCTTCGTTGCGGAATCGCTTGCAGGCAGCGGGATCATTAAGACTGGCCCGTGACAAGACTTTCACTGCCACTTCTCGGTCCAGGTGCTCATCGTGAGCTCGATAAACTACTCCCACACCGCCACTGGCGATTTGCTCGATTAGGCGGTAATGGCCAAGCGTCTGCCCAACAATCACTGTCTCAAGGGGGCCGCCCTGCGACGAATCAGAGAGTGCTTCCCGCGGCAGCAACTGCTCGTGTTCGGCCCACCTGCCCCGAGTCGACAACTTGGCTTTACTCGCTAGGTTCATTGGGTTTCCCCTCTTCTACCCAACATATGGCGATAGTTCGAAAAGTATTTCGCGGATGATTAGAAACGACGAAAGATACTGAGTCCTGGCGAACGCTCTCACCGAAAAATTCGAAGGGTACCAAGGAGAGACAGCGCCAAGCGAGACCGCACAGCGAGCGACACTAGTTGTAGCTGTTATCGGGTGATTTGGAAGGAATACGTCGCAGCTGGTTCATATTTACCGTCTACGGTTTTGCCAGCTAGCAGAATCTGGTAGTCGCCAGAATGCAAGAGATCTGTGGGAACAAGCACGACCACTTCATGGCGTGAATTTGGATTCAAGTTGTTTTGCAAGACCAATTCCTCACCTTCGGCGAGTCGGATGAGGGCAAAATAGCTTCGGCACTCATCGACGATAGCCTGCTTCTGCGGCGCAGAATTTGCGCAAGCTCCGCGACGTAAGCGTTGCGTAACCTGACATCATTTAGTACTGCCTCGCTCTCGAGGGTTTACAAGCGCCATCGCTGTGGCGATATCCTCGATCGCGAGCAGTGTCCGACCGGCGGGATTGCTTCTCGGGTGGCGGACAAGAACGTTAGAAATCCGAATGCAGGTAAATTCGTGCGAAGCCTTAATCCCGTACTCAGGGATCCGAACTGATGGCCTAGCCTCCCCTCAGACGGCCCTGAAGTATCCGGACGCGAGATTTTTCCTCGAAAGAAACCCGAATCTGGCCACAAAACTGTGATTGATTCCTGAGAGCTAAACTCTCGCAATCGCAGCAAACCCACTGGAATCTATAGCTTGAAGAGCCAGCATTAAGACTGCAACGAACGGCTCCTTGCTTTTGCGAAGACAAAGGTGCAACATTTGCACCGTACCTTTTCCAAACGGTTCCCAATCGAAAAAAATCCCGGTTTTTCCAGACTGACCTGCGCACAACCGCCGCGTTTGCGAAGGTCTGAAATGTTTTCCAAGTTCGGGTCACTTGAATATGGGACTCCGAACGGAACTCTAGTCTCTAGGAGGTGGTCAATGACCCAGCCACTCCGCCCTTTCTGTTCGGAGCCGTTGCCTGTTTACCTGGGCTATGGATTTCAATGTACGAGTGAGAGGAACATATGAATAACAAACCCCTGAGTGACAAACCTGTGAATTGGACCATCATGGTCTACATCTCTGCTGATGATGTTTTGGCTAACTTCGCAATCGACTCCTTAAATCAATTGAGAAGCGCGGCGACGGCCGTCGGAGATAAAGTGGTGGCACTATTCGACCCCAACGACGGCAGCGAAAAGGCATTCCGATACAGTTTTGAGATCAAGGAGAAAGACGCTCTACTCAGCCTTGCTGGAGAGAAAAGTGAAGAGGAGAAAATTCAAGCGGTTCCACTCAGCTTTTTTGAAGAGGAAATTGACGCTCTCAACATGGCGGACCCAAAGACTTTAACCGATTTCGTGAATTGGGCAACTGGAGAACTCGTTAATCCCGAAACTGGAACACTCTATAAGCCCAAAGATAGAAATTATTGTTTAATCCTGTGGGGGCACGGGACCGAACTGCTGCTGGATCAGGATCCAGGTATCAAAGGAGAGAGATATCTGACTCCTGCGAAACTTAAGACTGCTCTGAAAAGTGCCGATCTCATTAAAAACAACAAGCTCGACATCGTTGCTTTTGATGCCTGCTCGATGAGCATGATTGAGGTCGCCAGCGCGCTTCAGTCTTGGCCCGAAACAAACGGCTGGTGATGCCGGCGCGGTCACAAGCAGCCGCAAATCCTCTTTTGATATCGAGGATGCGTTTGCCGCCGCGATGGAAGACGTAGCCTAGATCGGCACCACGCTTCCGAGCTCGTTTGAGAAGCGTTGATGGTCATTCACGTCAGGGTCCGAGTGCTAGGAGGTTGGCCTCGCGCATCTGAGCCGTCCAAGAAAATTGGCTTATGTCCGCGTCTGGCCCCACCCTATTAAATAGCCGATCATCCGCTTCCCTTAGCCGTCGGGTGACTTCCCGGCCCATGTTCATCTGGATCAGCGCGAACTGCTTAAGGTCCTGCTCGTAGAGCTTATAGAGGTTGGCGGCTGAAATATGGATTGCGGCACAATCTTCGACCGCACGGATGGAGGCGCTACGCGGACAGAGGTCCATCACCGCCATCTCTCCGAAGCAGTCGCCCTCATTCAGAGTCTTGAGCAAATACTCCTGTCCGCGCCAGGATTTCAGTACCGCGGCTTTGCCCATTTCGAGAACGAACATCGAATTGGCTTGGTCGCGCTCGCGAAAAAAGAAATCGTTAGCGGGGACGGACACGATCGGACAAAAGCCGAGCAGGAATTGGAATACTTCGGTCCGAATTCCGCCAAAGACGGGCATTCGCTGCAGGAGCTCGATCCGCGCTTCATGCATGGGCGACACTTCCTACGTGTCATAAATATGATCTTCCGAGGCTCAGTCGGCAAGGAATAGCAAAGGCAGCCGCGCCAGCCGACACGGGCAATGTCGGTTCTTGGCACTAAGCGGACGTCCGCGCCGCTTGTCCGAAAGTCCGCTTTGGCCCACAGCGGAAATCCATGCCGTTCATCAGATCGACCACTCATGAAGCGATCCGCGCCATGCAGATCAAATACGGGCTCCCCGCCGACGGC
>CAVWVN010000014.1:0-746687 GCA_963758435.1 Terriglobia bacterium
AAACACAGCTGAAGTTCAGCAAGTTGCGCAAGAGATCATCGTGAATAACCCAAGACTCGATGCAATTCTCGCGCTCAATACGACCGCAGCAGAAGGGGCTTGGGGAGCATTGATGGCTTTGGGAAAGACTCGGAATGTCAAACTGGTGGGGTGCGACCAGGAAGCGGATTTGATGGCCAAGGTCAGGGTCGGGGACATCGACTCTGTGATCGTCGAGAACACTTATGAGATGGGATCGCGTGCAATACTGTTGCTTGCTGCGCTGCAACACGGGGACGAAGTGCCGGACAGGATTGAGTTGAAACCGGTTTTGGTGGACAGAACCAACATCGACCAGGCCGACATTCAAAGAATATTGTCGATGAACTGGAGAGTGTCTCGTTGAGTGCGGTCAGCTACATCCGACTGCATTACCGTTTAGCCATTGTGTCCTTTCTTGGGGCCGCGGCGGCGCTCTTGATCGTGATACTTCACGCCTACCTGGCAGGGACTTCCGTACCATGATTCATTTGCTTCGGAAGTGACTGCAGAATGGCACGCTTTTGGCGGGAATTGGGAAACTTACTATGGCGCAATCCGCAACAACTCGGACGAGCGGGGCGCCAAGTTTCTATCCGGATCTCCCGGATGGACCGACTACTCAGTAGAAGCCGACATCTTGTTGCTTGGTCAAAACGGAGATGCGGGTCTGATCGTTCGATCAAGCGATGAGGAAGAGGGAGTGGATTCGTACAGTGGATACTATGTTGGCCTCCGGGATCGCGACGGCACAGTTGCGATCGGTCGCGCGGACCACGGCTGGATCGAATACGATGCGGTACCCGTGAAAGCGGGGATCCACCCATTTCGCTGGTATCACCTGAGAGTGGTCGCGGTGGGATGCGAGATCGCTGCTTTGGCTGTGGATCCGGTGACACAGCTCAGCACCGTCGCGACACTTAATGAAAATGAAAAGGACTGCGCGAGAACCGGGCGGGTTGGACTTAGATCCTATTCCTCCGGAGGCATCTGGAAGAATGTGAGCGTTGCTACCGCGGGTCCAGCGGAACTCGCATTGTTGCACAAAGGCACCCAAGTTCTCAGGGACCTCTAAAATCATGCCTTCCGATGCAGGATTGAATTCATCGTTGCCCTATCCGAGTCCAGAAGGTCCTGTTCCTGGGTATCTCTCTTTCACCGGTCCTGCCATAGGCATTCGTACCCCCCCGATCAGCAGTCTTCGCCTGGTTTCGGATCTTCGTCCCACGCCGGTGGCGGTTCGGGCCAGCGTAGTATTGACTTCACCCACCGTTTATATCCAGGATTCAACGGCCGGAATTGCGATCGAAAGCCCACAAGACACTTTTCTGAAGATTGGCGATGAGATTGAAGCCACAGGCACGCTCGAGCCACGTGGGTTCAGCGGGGCACTCAAGGACGCGCGAGTGCGGCTACTTCGGTCGAAAGGACCGGCACCACCACTGTCGGTGACCGCCTCTCAAGCAGCAACGGGTAAGTTCGATGGCATGTTCATCGAGATCGGCGGCCGGTTGGAGGACAAGCCTCGTGTAGTTGGACAGTCGGTGGTTCTCGACATTCATAATGGGCATCAGGCCTATCCCGCCATACTGAAAGCGGTGTACCCGGACCTGGTAGTTGAGGGACTCCAGAGAAACAGTCTCCTGCGGCTAAGAGGGTATGTGTGGTTGATCCCGCATATACCAAAAACCTGACGTCCTTTGTTTTACTCCTGCGCTCCAGTCAGGATATTGCCGTCGTGGCGGGGCCCCCATGGTGGGACAAACGTTACCTCATTGAGATTGGATTTGCCCTCATGGTTTTGACCTTTTTGGGCATCCTTATCTACACCACCGCCGAACATTGGAGGTTGCGGGCTGTTTTGGAAGAGCGTTCGCGGATGGCGCGTGAAATTCACGACACCCTGGCGCAGGGCTTTGCTGGCATTGCGTTGCAGCTTGAATCCGCCTTGCAGCAGTCCCGTGCAGAGAACGTCGGGATCGGATCAGTCGCCATGGCTTTCCATATGGCACAAGAGAGCCGTAGGGAGGCTCACCGGTCAATTGCGGCTCTTCGAACATTGCATACCAATCGACCCCGGAAAATATGCTGCAAAAGGTATTACGGCCACAGGTTGCCGGGAGCCGGTTGGGCTTGTCGGTCTCAAGAAGCGGCGATCCGCAGCGCTTATCTGGCGAAGCGAAGGACAGGTTTTGCGCATCGCGCAAGAAGCCGTGGCCAACGCCGTGCAGCATGCCATGGCCAAGCAAATCGAAGTGCGGCTTGCGTTGGAGCAGAATCGCTGCGGGTGGAGATCACAGATAATGGAAAGGGTTTCAACCTGACCGGCCTGCCTGCGGTTGAGGATGGGCATTTCGGCATTACAGGGATGAGGGAGCGCGCAAATAGTATCGGGGCGGATTTCAAGATTCAGTCCAACGGCAATGGAACAATAGTTTGTTTGATCGTACCCCTTCCCAGACAGCGAGCATTTTGGAGGTCGGTAAATTGGTGGATGCGGCCGTTGAAGACCTCATGAGGCCCAGCCGCTCTGGATGATCCGACGAGGAGAAGACCATGCCCGCACCAATTCGCCTGCTGATTGCTGACGATCATCTGGTTTTCCGTCTGGGGCTCAAAGGATTGTTGAGCAGCGAGCCGGATATGGTCGTGGTGGGCGAGGCGACAACCGGATCTCAGACCGTCGAGAAATTCAAAACGCTGAAGCCAGATGTCGTGGTGCTTGACCTGCGCATGCCGGATGGAGGGGGGATGCGAGCGGTAACGGCCATCCGCGAAGCTTGCCGGGACGCCAGGATTTTGATGCTGTCGAACAACGGAAACGAAGAAGAAGTCTATCAGGCGTTAACCGTGGGGATCCGGATACGTGCTCAAGGACGTGGGTCGCGACGAGCTCTTAGGGGCCATTCGCCAGGTGCATGCGGGGAAACGGTGGATCCAGTCGTCGATTCAGTCTTTGATTGCGGGACGAGCAGATCGGCCCGAACTGACGCCGCGAGAGTTGGAAGTGCTGAAATTACTGGTCACGGGCCTTACCAATCGTGAAATTGCTTCAGTACTCGGGAACAGTGAAAATACGATTCGTAATCAGACGATCAGCATCTTTGCCAAGCTCTACGTAAGTGACCGCGCCAAGCCGAAGCGCCGCACTGCAACGCGGCATTGTAGTGCCCGACATCTGAACGTCCTTTTTTCCGCCAGTGCTGCCTACAGAGCAGCGGGCTGATGTCCTTTAACGATTCAATCTTGAGTTGCGGGAAAGAGGTAACGCGGAGTTTGGCGGCTGATAGGGCACAAGGCGGATTGATTCCTCCGGCTCATTGCTTGAAACTGGACTGGGCGGTACTGGGTCGGCCGCGCCTGTTCCGACCGCCAGGAGTGTACTTTCCGCGCCTTGATGCCAAGTTCTACAGGCGCCGGCTTGGCAGTAAAGGGTTTCCTGCTGATGGGAAGTTCTTCCACGGAAACGGAATCGGCGGCGCTTTCCGGGGTGAATGCGATGGCGTAGTTCCACTGTGTTGTGGATAGACCTGCCAGTCGGCAGTCATTCCGCGGTCACGAAGCTTCAGCCAGCTTTCTCCGATGCCATACGAGAAGACGAGTGGGCCACGTTCGATAGCCACGGGGTTGTTGAACCATCGTGAGGCGCGGGTCTTAATCGGAAAGTTAATCTCGACAACATCGCCACGGCTCCAAGTGCGCTCGACGACGGCAAAAGAATCTGTTGATGGCTGCGCTTCCGCCTTGCCATTGACCCGGATGCTCGCGGCATCAGCCCACGCGGGAATACGGAGCCTTAACGAAAAGCTAGCCGTGACGCGGGATTAACTGTCAACCGAATGGTTTCGCGGAAGGGATATTCTGTTTCTTCAACGACATGGACCGGCGTGTTGTGCACAGTCGTGTGTACTTCACAAGGCGAGTAAGCAACGGCGGCCAGATCGTCTTCCTGCGAGAGCATAAAGAGATTAGCGGCGAACTTGGGCCATCCCTGGTGAAAGTTGGCGGTGCAGCAGCCGAAGTTGGGTTCCAGGCCATAGAGATTCGACTCGGGCCCGTTTGTGGTCCAGGGCCTGCGGTGGAGACTGCACTCAACCTGGTTGGGCTGCTGATCGTACTGGTGGGCCCACATGTCGTCAGTGAAGGTGCCGGGGAGGGCGTTAAAGGCGATCTGCTCAAGGCGGTCCCCGAGTGCCGGGTCTCCGAGAATGGCGAGCGAATGTTCAAGCGAGTACATGGTTTCGACAACCGTGCAAAGCTCAGATCCCTGCGAGGGGTTTCGTCCCGCGAGATGTTCGTCGCAAGAAAACATCCCGTTGGGCAGGCCGTGATATTTGTCGAGCGCCATGAGTTGCCGGGAAAGGGCGCGACGATCTTCGTCAGACTTGGAGATGAGGGACCAGACCGGTGAAGCCTTAATCGCCATTCCATTGTTCACGCCATGGGTCGAGAGAGCCAGATCTCTGAGACTCCCACTTTCAGCGGCTCCTCCTTCCCCCATCTTGAGGAACTCCCGGGTAATGGGTTCGGTGTATTTGAAATTTGCGAACTGGGCCTCCCAGCTATGACCCTGCTGTTGCAGCAGGCGGGCGAGATTGAGAAGCGAGGGATCTCCGTTGCGGTTGTAGAGCCACACTATGGTAAGAACTTCGTCCTGCCAACGAAATTTACCCCACTCACGAAGAGGACGATTGGGAAGCTCGCGAAGCTGATGGGCAAAATATTTTTCCAGAACCGGAATCACCCGCGCGTCCCCAGTCGCTTCCTGATATTGGGTGAGGGCCTTCAGCATGACCATCCGCGGCCACCAGTCGTCGTTGCTTTCAGGACCGATCATGCCGTTGGAGGCCTGATGAGTGAGGGTCCAGTCGATAAACTTCTGTGCCTTGGCCCTCAGAATAGCGTTGTCCAGTAAGTAAGCAAGCGGGACCAGGCCGTCGAGAAAATAAGGTCCTCGTTCCCATGATTCGCCCGTGCCACCGAGCCATCCGCTGTTGGGGCCGACATCCGGCCAAGTCTCATCCAGATGGCCGCTCAGGCCGTCGGCCTGAATCTGCAGCTGTTGGCGAAGCCAGCCGGCAGGCCGGACAGAACCCATGGGCAACGGGTAGAAAGCACTAGTCGCAAGCGGCGCTCGGTTCTTCGTGGCGAGAGAAGGCAAGAATGCTGAAGGCGCGACCGCTGTAGGCCACGCGAAAGCGCCGAAGCCACCGGCTGGAATGGTGGCGAATCCAACCGCTCCTAACTGTTTAAGAAAAGTGCGGCGGTTCGACGGCCGGCCTGGAACAATGCTCAAGGCTTTCTCCAATCAAAAAACTCGCGGCAGCAATCCTACGGGCGCACACGAGGGGGTTCCCATAGTCTAAATGGTCTATTGGTTTGTGAAGGTCGAGCACGATTGCCGCAGTGAGGCGAGCTTTCGTAGCGGCGTCGGTGCCGATTTTGGTGGTCGGTTCACGAAAGTTGGGCTAGTCCGATCGAAATCGATGACTTGCAACAGTCAACCAGTCCATTTGGACTATTTGCCATCGATCCGAGTGGACATACACTCACGCCGGTTTGATGTATGCGATTACATCAAAAATGAGCTCCCGTGGGAGGAGTTCAACTACGCGGGGGGCGCGCCAATGAAAAACCTTGTCGTTCGAGTGGTCTCGCCAGCATGCATATTTTTGCTCTTGAGCCTCAGCGCTTGGGCGCAATTCAGCGGAAACATACTGGGCAACGTCCAGGACTCCAGTGGTGCCGCCATACCCAATGCCAACGTGACGCTAACCAACCTCGCGACTAATATAACGCAGGCGACGAAATCAGACAGCGCGGGGAGCTATCGTTTTGTAAGCTTGGCTCCGGGCGCCTACAAGGTCTTAACAAGCGCCGCTGGATTTACCTCCGTTACGGTCACCGCGACTCTGCTGACCGACCAGAACATCAACCTGCCAATACAGCTAAAGGTCGGATCGGTGGCGGAGTCTCTGACCGTCACAGCGGAAGCACCGGTGCTGAACACCGTGGATTCGCGGACACAAATGACGATAGAAAGTCAGGAGCTGACGAACTTGCCGCTGCAAGGGCGGAACTTGCTCGCCCTGACCACAGTGGCTCCTGGTGTCACAGGACTAGGACTGGTGGGTGGCGGCAGCCCGGGTTCGGCCGCCGACAATTTTTCTACTGAGACACAAGTAGACGCGAGCGCCAACGGCCGGGGCAGCGTGGGCAATATGTTCGTTGTGGATGGCATGGATGTGACCAGCGACATTCGGCCCGGTGTTTTGAATTTGACCCCTAATCCCGACTCCATCCAGGAAACTTCAATCCAGACAAACACATTCTCCGCCGAATACGGGCGAGCCAGTTCGATCCAAATGGTGATGACCACGAAGTCGGGCAGCAACACCTTTCACGGAAATGCGAGTGACTACTTTACCTACCAAAATTTCTGGGCGCTGACCGAGCGGGCGCAACCGCGGAAATACAATCCTTTTCACAGCAACAATTTTTCGGGGTCCATTGGCGGCCCAATCATGCCCAATCACCAGTTGTTCTTCTTCTTCTCCATCGAGCCATTGCGGGCATCGAATTCTAACGGGTCTTCTTTGTCGACATTTGAAGACCCGCAATTCACCGCGTGGGCCAAGCAAAACTTCCCCAGTACGGTGGGGACCTCGATTCTGCAAAAATATACTCCGAGTGCGGCCACGATAGTGGGAGTTGCTCAAACGGCCAACGATATTTTTCCGGGTACCTGTGGAACGACGGCCACCGCAAATCTTCCTTGCAACACTCCCATGATTGATACAGGCGCCTTCGGTTCCACCAGTTTCCGCAATGGCCTACAGTGGAACACTCGAATTGACAAGTACTTTTCGAAGGATCGCATCTATGGAAACGTCTTCCGCACCACCTTGGATCAAGGCACTCCCGCCATTCGTCCGGCGTTCACTTCCGGCAACCACTTTGTGACAAATTCGCTCCAGATAAACGAAGCCCATAACTTCTCCTCCACAGCGCTAAATGAGGCTGCGTTTGGTTACAACAAGGTAGAGGGCGTGCTGAATCAGAGTGGAGACTTCACCGTTCCTAGCATCAGCGTTCAAGGTCAAGGAGCTGGTTTCGGCATTGGATTCGCACAAGGCGATTTCATCCAACATAACTATCACTGGCGCGACGTCTTGACCAAGATCAAGGGTTCTCACGCTCTCAAGTTCGGCTACGAAGGCCGGCATGGCGATGATTTGGCCCTGTTTGCGCCGGTTTACAACCAGCCTAATTTCAGCTTCAACAACCTTCTGGACCTGGTCCAGGACTCGCCGCATTCCGAGTCTGGACTCGCTTACGATGTTCTGACCGGCGCCCCGGCCAAAGGTCAGTATGAATACGCCCTGACGATCCACGGCTTGTTTGTCGAGGACACCTGGAAGGTGCGCAACAATCTCACCCTGACATACGGATTGCGCTGGGATGACTTTGGCAATCCCTATCCATTGAGCGGAACGACCCTGGCGAATTTTCATTTTGGGCCTGGCCAGAGCCTCAGCCAGCAAATCACCAACGGATTCATGCTCCAACAAGATCACGTGTTCAACCATTCTTTGGCGAATGTGTTCAGTCCGCGGGCCGGGTTTTCCTGGGATCCAACCAAAGCAGGCAACTGGGTCGTTCGCGGCGGCTTCGGTGTCTATCATGATTGGCCGACCTTGGGCAACGACGAGAATGGGCTAAAGGGTAACCCACCGGGATGGATTGTTCCTACCTTCCTCAACACGGGAGGGACAGCCTTGCCAATCTTTGCCTTGGGCACCAGTGCAACCACACCCTCGGGCTTCCCCTATCCGCAACTGCCCGGGACCCAACTGGATTCGCATGGAGGTTTGGTTGGCAGCCAGATCGGAGTGGGCGGGATCGATCCGAATCTTGGCTTGCCCGTAACCTACAATTACACGGCGACGGTCGAGCGCAAACTGGTCAAGGACATCGTCGCGAGCGTGGGATATTCCGGTTCACGCTCCAGAAGTTTGATCACCGGTGGCGGACAACAGACCAACACGTCCTACGGAGTGGACGTAAACCGTTTCGATGGTGATCTGATCTTAAATGGCGGCACGCTTACTCGACTGAATCCGAGCTTTGGGTCCATTACCTATGCCCAGACTGGAGCCGAAGGCGGATATAACGCCCTGATTGTGAATACTCGGGGCCGGTTTGGCCGGCGCGGATACTTCAACGCCTCATACACCCGATCCAGTTCGAAAGATGACTCACAGATCTATCCTACCTATACCAACCTGCACCAGTATTACAGTCCATCGGTTTGGGATGCGCCCAACCGCTTCTCACTCTCCTTCAGCTATGAACTTCCAGGGCTGAATTCCGGGAAAGGCATCTCCGGAAGGCTGACCAGCGGCTGGGCCCTGAGCGACGTCACCATTCTGCAGAGTGGGACGCCTTTCACCGTCTACACCAACGCCTCGTTCCAATCGGGCGGCGACTACAACGCTGACGGTTTTAACAACGACTATCCTGACGTCGCCAGCTACTCGCAGCCCTCTGGGCGGAAGAATTACCTAAATGGACTTTTCAGTCCTTCCCAATTCACGGCGCCGGCGGCCGGCGGTCTCGGGAACGAAAAACCCAGCGGATTCCGTGGACCGGGTTACGCGGCGAGCGATGTCAGTCTGCTGAAGAACACGAAGATCGCGGAGCGCGTGAATCTGCAATTTCGCTTTGACTTCTTCAACGTGTTCAACCGCCCCAATCTCAATGGCATGGATTCGAACCTGGCGGACGGTGGCAGCTTCGGCAAAGCCACCGGCCAGTACAACCCGCGTTGGATGCAAATTGGAGCAAATATTAGCTTCTGAGAGGACGCTTCCCAACCGTGGTGCCAACTGAGTGTTCTTTCAGTACAAGCAACGGTTGCATTTGTTGCAACCGAGCTTGGCCAGTTGACTCACGGCCTCTCCTAGCGACTTACCGCGTCGATGCTCAGAACCAGCCACCGGCGCCCCAGTTGTGCAGATGCGTTATTTATCACCGAGTTTGATTTTCTTCTGAAGCGCGAGAATGCGGGCTGCCTCATTGGGCTGGAAGTTCAGAGCCTGCATCGCAAGGAGAATTCGCGATGCCGTGTCAGGAGAAACTCTTGCGGCGCCAGTGATCAACCGGGACACAGTTGCGGTCGAAACCGAAGCCATTTTGGCCACCTCGCGAATTCCCATGTCTTATCACTCCGCCAGACAACACTACACGCGGAAGCCCGACGTTTTCCATGGTTCATATGAACCATTCATTAGCTTCCCAGC
This sequence comes from Terriglobia bacterium, assembly GCA_963758435.1. Classification (GTDB taxonomy): domain Bacteria; phylum Acidobacteriota; class Terriglobia; order Terriglobales; family Acidobacteriaceae; genus JAIQFF01. The sequence goes on from CAVWVN010000014.1 coordinate 9,321, forward strand.
CGAGAAATGCGCAAAGGGTTCACCCGCATCATGTGCCGAGCAGGACAGATTCGCTGATGCCTGCACGCTTTACGGCTGGATGTTGAAGGTATGGCTGGGCACCGTTGACGGGTTCCGCCCTCTATGAGGCGATCCAGAGCGTCTGTCGCTATCCTCTTGGGCTTCGTGGCGGTCGCCCTTGTGCTGCTGGCGTTGTTTCAAATCCTTTCTGTCGGCAAGGTCCGCGGGGAGCCTACTCATTCCGTGCTCGACCCGGAGAACTATCACCATTATTTTGTCCAGTTCTCCAGCGATGAAAAGGCCATGCTCGGCGAAGGCGATCCGCTGCAGTGGGAATGGTTCGAACAAAACATCCCGTGGCTTGACGTTCCCGACAAGCAAATGGAGGAGATTTATTACTTCCGCTGGTATTCCTTCCAAAAACACATTAGACAAACTTCAGCCGGCTTTGTAATTGACGAATTCGAAGTCGATGTCCCGTGGGCGGGAAAGTACAACACGATCAGCGCCGCCGCCGGGCACCATATCCGCGAAGCTCGCTGGCTGCGCAACTCCAGGTACGTGGAGGACTACAGTAACTTCTGGTTTGGGGCCGAGGGGGAGCCCCGGCGCTATAGCTTTTGGGCAGCGGACTCTGTGTACCACCTTTATCTCGCCACGGCGAACAAGCAGTTCGTGGTCAATCTTCTACCCAGCCTGGAGCAAAATTACGCAAAATGGGAGCAACAGCATCAGGACGCGAACGGACTGTACTGGCAGATGGACGATCGCGACGGCATGGAATTCAGCAGCGGTGGAAGCGGCTATCGCCCCACCATCAATAGCTATATGTATGGCGACGCCATGGCCATTGCGCATATTGCCGAAATGGCAGGCCAGGCCGAGGTCGCGGCGGAGTACAAAGTAAAGGCTGATCGTCTCCGCCAGCTCGTCGAAACTCAGTTATGGAACCCAAACGACGACTTCTATGAGACAGTTCCTCGAGATGGACAAGCCACCTCGTCCGGGGTTCGAGAGCTGGCCGGCTTCGTTCCCTGGTATTTCGACATTCCCTCCGTTGGCCATGACATCGCCTGGAAGCAACTATTCGACCCTAAGGGATTCGCCGGTCTATGCGGTCCGACTACAACAGAGCGCCGGAGTCCGCGTTTTAACTTCAAAAGTCCGCACGAATGTCAATGGAACGGCCCCTCCTGGCCTTTCGCCACGACCCAGACTCTGGTCGCGCTTGCCAACCTGCTCGATGACAACGAACAATCCGTGATGTCGCCCAAAGAGTACTTTCGGTTGTTGAACACCTACACGCAATCGCAACACATTCGTACGCCGGACGGTAAAGTAATTCCATGGATTGACGAGAACCTCGACCCCGATACCGGTGAATGGATTGCCAGGAATATTTTGATATCCAAGAACCAACCGCCCCCGAATCGGGGGCGCTACTACAATCACTCGGGATATGCAGATCTCATCATTACGGGTCTCATCGGTCTTCGGCCATCCGCCACAAACGACCTTGTGATACGGCCGTTGGTTCCCGCCAGCAAGTGGGACTACTTTGCTCTGGACGGGTTGCCATATCATCGTCATTTGCTTACCGTCATTTATGATCGGACGGGCAAGCGCTACCACAGAGGCACCGGCCTAACCGTCCTTTCCGATGGCCAGGTCATTGCACACAATGACTCATTAAGCACAACCACCGTGGTTCTTCCAGACGGGCGCGAGAACGAACAGGCGCAGGCCATGCGAAGGTAGCTGCCCACAGGATGAGCTTGGGAAGCAGCCGTCAAGTCGTGCTGTTAAGGCATGACACTTTTGCTTTGCCTAGCGAATGAGGTCGGTTGATCACACGGCTCGGCCGTTTTCCGCCGCCTGTAGCATCATTGAGTAACCCGGATCTATTCTCTAAGACGGTTGAGGCCGAACTGGGCCTCTTGTACCTTGCAATCTTCCACTCTGAAAGGTTCTTCTTGGACTTTTGTCAGGCGTTATTGCCCTGAGAGGTAAGTGCCATGTACCTGCGGCTCGCCTTCTGGAGTCTGGCCATGGCATACACTTCCGGCCTCTGGTCCCGCGGCACAGGCGGGTAGCCCCCCAGCACCACCGAGGGATTGGTGGCAAATTACCTCTGGATTGTCGACCACCCGCCCAGAATTGTCACATCCGCGTACAAGGAGTACTCAGTCTATAATTGCGCGCGGATGGCACTTACTTCTGGGACAAAACTTGGCCCCTATGAAATCCAGTCGCCCCTTGGCTCAGGCGGAATGGGAGAGGTGTATCGCGCCACCGACACGAAACTCGGCCGGGACGTAGCGCTCAAGGTGCTGCCCGCCGAGATGGCGCACGATCCGGAGCGGCTCGCTCGCTTCCGGCGTGAGGCGAAGGCCCTAGCTCAACTCGACCATCCGAACATCGTCACGATCTACTCGGTCGAGGAATCCGAGGGCGTCCACTTGCTGACAATGCAACTCATCGAAGGTCAGCCACTCGACCACCTGATCACCTCAGCCGGGCTCTCACTGGATCAGATCGTCGAGATTGCCACGGCGCTGGCCGACGCGCTCGCAGCGGCGCACGAAAAAGGTATCGTGCATCGCGACTTGAAGCCCGCCAACGTCATGGTCTCGAACGAAGGCCGCGTCAAGGTGCTGGATTTTGGATTAGCAAAAGATATTCGTGCAGCGAACCTCGGCGACGCCACGATGACCTCGGACAGCTGCACCCAAATAGGAGTGGTGATGGGGACGCCGGCGTACATGTCTCCCGAGCAGACATCGGGCCACCCGCTCGACCACCGGACCGACATCTTTTCCCTCGGGGTCGTGTTGCACGAGATGGCGACGGGACGGCGGCCGTTCGAGGGGACATCTTCCGCCGAGTTGGTCTCCGCGATTCTGCGGGATACTCCACCATCGGTGACAGAGGCGCGTCCCGATCTGCCCAGCGATCTGGCCCGCATTGTCCGCCGCTGCCTGGAAAAAGATCCACGCCACCGCTTGCAGACAGCGCGTGACGTGAGCAACGAGTTTCGCGATCTATCGCGAAGTTCATCCCGCGCCGCGCCAGTTCCAACGGCGGCCTCGCGCGTTCCGGCCGCTCCCGCCTCAGGTTCTGCCCGCGCCGACGAAGGCTTCTGGGTCGCCGTGCTTCCTTTCAAGTACGCGGGCACCAGCGCGGAACTGAAGGCCCTGGCGGACGGACTGTCGGATGATATCGTTACCGGCCTTTCGCGTTTCTCATACTTGCGTGTCATCGCACGGAGCTCCACCGCGCGCTACGCCAACGAGTCGACGGATGTCCGTGCCGCCGGAAAAGATCTTGGCGCCCGCTATGTCATGGAGGGCAGCCTGCGCCAGGCAGGATCGAAAGTGCGCATCGCGGTGCAGTTGATCGATACCACTTCTGGCGCGGGCCTTTGGGCGGAAACCTACGATCGCGCGTTCACCTTGGAATCGACTCTCGATCTTCTCGATGATGTCGTGCCGCGCATTGTCGCCACGGTCGGCGACACGCAAGGCGTTCTGCCGCACAGCATGACCGCCGCTCTCCGTAACCGCGATCCGGAATCCCTGACTCCCTACGAGGCTGTGCTGCGTAGCTTTGGATACCACCAGCACGTTAACGCGGCGGAGCACCTGGTGGCGGTTACGGCTCTCGAGAAGGCGGCAAAGCAGGAACCAGACCGCGCCGACTGCTGGGCTGCGCTCTCGTGGCTATACCGGGCTGAGTTCACCCCAGGATTCAATTCGCGGCCCGATCCTTTGGATCGTGCGCTCGCCGCGGCCCGCCGTGCCATTGAGCTTGCGCCTTCCAATCAGCTCGCTCATGCGTCCCTGGCGTGCGCTTTGTTTTTCCGCCGAGATCTCAGCGCCTTTCGCCCCGCAGCTCGGCGCGCACTCGCGCTCAACCGGATGGAAGGCTACATCACCGCCTATGTCGGCCAGTTGATCGCCTACTCCGGCGATTGGGAGGCAGGTTGCGAACTAGCGGAACGGGCCACGCAGCTGAATCCCAATCATCCCGGCTGGTACTGGCTGCCGATGGTGTGGAATGCTTATCGCCAGCACGATGGCCAGCGTGCCCTGGAGTTCGCTGTCAAGATCAATATGCCCGGCCTCTGGACGGCGCAGCTCACTCTCGCGACGGTATACAGTCAGCTCGGCGAGATGGCGCTGGCCCGCAACGCCGTGCAAGATCTGCTGGCCATTCGCCCGAACTTCCCCGCTCAAGTGCAGCAAGAACTTGCGAAACTGTGGCAACCGGAGCTCGCAAGTCAGATGCTCGCTGATCTGCGCAAGGCAGGTTTGGAGATTCCGGAAAAGGAAACCCGCCCAGCTTCTGCCCCGGCCCTCACGACAGGTGGAAGCAGAATTACGTCTGCGGACGCACGCGCCGACGAGGGCTTCTGGGTCGCGCTGCTGCCGTTCAAATACACGGGTGCCAGCGCAGAATTGAAATCCTTGGCGGACGGGCTGTCGGAGGAAATCGTCACCGGCCTTTCGCGGTTTTCCTATCTACGCGTGATCGCCCGGGGTTCGACCGCAAAATATTCCACTGAGTCCAGCGACGTGCGCGCCATCGGCAAGGAACTTGGTGCGCGCTACATTGTCGAGGGCAGCCTGCGGCATGCCGGAACCAAGATGCGACTTGCCATGCAACTTGTCGAGTCGACCACCGGCGCTCATCTTTGGGCGGAAACCTACGAGCGTACCTTCAGCCCTGAAACCGTTTTCGAACTGCAAGATGACCTCGTTCCGCGGATTGTCTCCACCGTTGCCGATATGAACGGGGTGCTGCCCCGCAGTATGAGTGAAGCTGTGCGCAGCCGCACTCCCGAGCAGTTGAGTCCCTACGAAGCAGTACTGCGCAGTTTTGGCTACCTGGAGCGGGTGACCCCCGAAGATCTTGCCGCAGGGCGATCGGGTTTGGAATTGGCCGTGCAAAAGGCGCCGGCGTATGCCGATGCATGGGCAATGCTGGCGTTTCTCTGCGTTCAGGAATACGGGCAAGGATTCAACCTTCAGGCAGATTCCCTGGCGAGCGGATTAACCGCCGCGCGGCGTGCCGTTGAGGCGGGGCCGTCCAATCCTCTGGCTTTTTGCAGTCTCGCCCAGGCGCTCTTCTTCCACAAGGAATTTCAGAGTTTCCGGAATGCGGCGGAGCGGGCCGTCGCACTCAACCCCATGGATGGCAACTCGATTGCGTTTCTCGGTGAGCTCCTGACTTATGCCGGAAACTGCGAGCGTGGCCTCGCTCTAGCAGGGCGAGCCAAGCAACTCAACCCCAATCATCCCGGATGGTACTGGTATGCCGACTTCTATAACGCCTACCGCCAGGGCGACTACCGCGACGCACTCAGTTTTGCGCTCAAGTCCAATCTGCCGAACCACTGGGGCGCGCACACAGCGATGGCAGCCGTCTGCGGGCAACTCGGGGAACGGGATACGGCTCGTAAAGCTTTGCGCGATTTGTTAAAACTGCGGCCGGACTTCGCTGCCAGCGCACGCAAGGACTTCGAGAAGTGGTGGGCGCCCGAGTACGTGGAGCAGTTGATGGACGGCCTCCGTAAGGCGGGGCTGGAGATTGCCGGCGAGCCATCATCGTCGCCCGCCAAGGCTGCAGCTGATGCTGCCCGCAACCCCGGCTCCGTGACTCCATCCATCGCGGTGCTGCCTTTCGCCAACATGAGCGCAGATAAAGATCAGGAATATTTCTCCGACGGCTTGGCGGAGGAGATCATTAACCTTCTCACACAGATTCCAGGATTGAAAGTGATTGCGCGCACTTCTGCGTTCGCGTTCCGGGGCAAGGAACAGGACATTCGCCGGATCGCGGATGCGCTCGGCGTCACGCATGTGCTCGAAGGCAGCGTGCGGCGGTCGGGCAATCGACTGCGCATCACCGGGCAGTTGATTCACGCTGCCGACCGTACTCATTTGTGGTCGGAACGCTACGACCGTGAATTGAGCGACATTTTCGCGGTGCAGGATGAAATATCGGCAGCAATCGCAAAGGCTTTGCGAGTGAAGCTTTCCGGAGAAGCTGTGCCACAGCGCTATGTGCCCAAGCTTCCGGCCTATGAAGCCTATTTGAAGGCGAAATATCTTCTGGCCAAGGTTACGCCGGAGTCGCTGGAACTGGCGAGACGATGCTATGAGCAGGCGAATGAGCTTGATCCGGCGTTTGGTCTGGCCCGGGTTGGCCTGGGACACTACTGGGTTGGCATGACGATATTCGCCCGGCACCCTGTGCATGAGGCCGTGCGAGCGGCGCGTGCAGAGGCCCAGCGAGCGCTGCAGATCGACCCCTCGCTCCCGGATGCCCATGCCCTTCTGGGCTACCTCGCGGCAATCTACGACCTGGACTGGGCCGAGGCCGAGCGGCACTTCGACTTTCCGATGGCGAAACAGGTAGGCACTACCATTACCCGGCCGCTGTATGCATGGTTCCAGTTCTCGCGAGGCAAGGCGGAGCAGGCGATCGAACTGGCCCGCCGGGCGATTGATGAAGACCCGCTCGAAGTATGGCCACGGATGAATCTGCATGCTTATTTGCAGGGAGCAAGCCGGGAAGGTGAAGCCCTTGAGCAATTGAAGAAGGTGCTGGAACTGGATGAGAACCAGGCAGTCGCTCTGGTTTCGATGGCGATGATACGCGCCGACCAAGGCGACCTCTCGGAGGCGTTGGTGATTGCACGGCGTGCCAATTCCATTGGTCCGTGGCTGCCCGAAACAACCGGGGTTCTTGCCGGCTTGCTGAGGCGCAATGGCGAAGAGGCTGAGTCGCGGTCGGTCGCCCAGTCACTTGGTTCCGGCGAGGCCGTCGGCGATGCGCGCAACAATGCGATTTTTCACTTACTCTGCGGCGAACTCGACGAGGGAGCCGATTGGGCAGAAAAGGCGATCAAAGAGCGTGATCTGTCGATGATGATCTATCTCCGCTTTGCGGTCTGCAAAGGGCTGAGAGCGAGCCACCGCTGGCCGAAGATCGCCAATATGCTGAATCTGCCGGTTTAAGCGCTGGGCCCAAGCGGAACGGAACAGAAAATTTGGCCACTGCTTTGCGTACTCTGAGTGGGTGATTTCATAGGAAGAGGCCTGCCGATGACTAGTGACGAAACTCGCAAAAATTCTAGCAAGCTAACGTTGGACGCGGAAGGTTTTCAGCGCCTGTTGACAGCGGCCTACATACTCCAATCGTTTAGTGAGACCGCTGTGAGGACGATCCGCGTCCCTGACGCAAACGCGTTCGCAGCAACTGGAATTCATCAGAAACGAACCCCGTCTATTCGAACCTTATCAGGCCGATCGGGCTGTATGAAGGAGGCAAACATCGCCCCCCAGCCCACCGGTCTGATGTTCTGGAAGGAGGTCGAGGCGTTCGGGATAGCTGTCGTTTTCTGCCTGATGATGGTCACGTCAATCCATCATCTCTCGGCCACATCTGGCCGAGCGTCGCAGGTTCCTGGAATACTTGAACCACGCGATGCCGGCCTGCCACCAAGCTCCGTGCCTGGGGTCTTAACATCGTCTCAGGCGAACGCTGCGACGCAAGAGTCTATCGGCGACGACCTGGTTATTCATTCCCGGGCCTCAACCGCTGCGACGAGGACGACTTCAAGATCAGGAACTCGAATAACCATCAGCCGGCAGCAAAAGCTGGCAGCCAATAGGGTGGTCCAATACGGCGACGATGTAACAATGTGGTCGTCGGGAGAATTGTCACCTGGACAATCGCGGAAATCCTTCCGTAATCGCTAGTACGTTTAGTATGCACAACTCCCGACGCTTCGGCATCGTCCCGCGTGCGTTGGTTGTCACCGTCTGGGCATTCCGGCGTAGCTCTACGCGCTTGTTGTGTCTTAGTCGGAATCGCGACTTCTTATGATCCCGACGGCGACACAGCCTGGTGACTGTGCCGAGCCAGCGCAGAGCATGCAACGGAACGACGCTAGGCCGAGCGGTCCTTGCGAAGTTGTTGCGTCGGTGCTGGGCATCCGCTCTAGGCTGATCTTAATTGCCGAATCTTCTCGACGACACCCTCTATGGACCCTTGCAGTTGGCCGAACGCTTGGCTGCAGAACAACATTGAGCCACTGATCTCCAGCCCAACATTTCAGAAGGAAGGTCTGCTGATCGTTGTCTTCGATGAGACTGAGACAATGATTCGACTCGCGAGCTGTGCATTCCAACACCTCACAAATGCCGAGGAGTTTACGCTGATGACGTGCGTATGAGATACTGCGCTCCTTTCGTCATGGATCTGACAGAGAGCCCCAAAAGAGAATTCCCATGTTTCGACTGATTCCACGTGAGACTAAGTTCTTCGATCTCTTCGCAGAACTGTCAAGCAATCTGACCGAGGGGGCCAGGCTACTCTGCCGCATGCTGGAGAATCCGCAAGACCTGAGCTCTCAAGCCGAGCAGATGCAAGCCATCGAGCATAAGGGTGATAAGGCCACCCACGCGATCATCACTAAATTGAACCAGACCTTCATCACCCCTTTCGACCGCGAGGACATTTACCGGCTCGCGTCCTCGCTCGACGATGTACTCGATTTTATGAATGCTGCTGCCGTGCGCCTGGTCATGTACAAGATCACTCAGCCTCCGGCTGTGTCTGCCGAACTTGCTGGCCTGATCGTGGCGCAGACCGAGGAATTGGCGCTAGGAGTTTCGTTGTTGGAAAAGAATGGCCATGTCCTGAAGCACTGTGATGAGGTCAACCGATTGGAAGATGTTGCCGACGACATTAGCCGCAAGGCCATTGCTGACTTGTTCGAGCAGGAGGCGGATCCCATTCGATTGATCAAGATCAAGGAACTGTATGAGGTCCTCGAAACCGCGACCGACAAAGCAGAGGATGCCGCCAATGTGATCGAGGCGATTGTTCTAAAGAGCACTTAGCGGAGGACAGCAAAGATCGTGGAGGCCCACTTTCCGTGAAGCCAGACTTCATGCTACTCCTTATTACAATCCTGGTAGCGCTTGTCTTTGATTTCTTGAATGGGTTTCACGACTCTGCCAACAGCATCGCGACCGTGGTTTCGACACGCGTACTCTCGCCCAAACTGGCGGTACTATGGGCCGCTATTTTCAATTTCCTCGCGGCCTTCTTCCTGGGCACCGCTGTAGCCAAGACCATTGGTAGCGGCATGATTCGTCTAGAAGATGTCAACCAATACGTCGTCTTGGGGGGTCTGTTCGGAGCGATAGCATGGGACCTACTCACCTGGTGGTGGGGATTGCCGACCTCCTCGTCGCATGCTCTGATTGGGGGTTACGCCGGGGCCGCCATGGTGCATGCTGCGGTTCATACAGGCCTTGGCTCGGCATTTTCAGTCATTATCCCCCGAGGCTGGTACAAAACACTCATCTTCATCGTGGCCGCGCCAGTAATGGGATTGGTCCTGGGACTGCTGTTTATGACATCCATCTATTGGATCTTTCGGCACAAATCTCCACAGCAAATGGATAAATGGTTTCGCAAGCTGCAGCTGCTTTCGGCCGCAGCCTACAGTCTGGGCCATGGAGGTAACGACGCCCAGAAGACGATGGGTATTATCGCCGGTGCACTCTACACCGGAGGCTGGATGACAAGTGCCGACATGCACGGGAGCTGGGGAAAGCTCCATTGGCCCATTATCCTGTCAGCCCACGCCGCGATCGCCTCGGGCACATACATTGGCGGCTGGCGCATTGTCCACACCATGGGACAGAAAATCACGAAGTTGAAACCTGTGGGAGGTTTCAGCGCCGAAAGCGCAGGAGCGATAACCCTGTTCGGAACCGCTCTCGCTGGAATACCGGTAAGTACGACTCACACGATCACGGGGGCAATCGTGGGCGTGGGAGCCGTGCAGCGTTTATCTGCAGTTCGATGGGGAGTGGCCCGCCGAATCGTGTGGGCCTGGATGCTGACCATTCCAGCCTCGGCTACAATCGCCGGGGCAACATTTGGAGTAATGCACCTTTTCTATGGGAAAGCCTAGTGCCTACCAGCGCTGGGACTAGGTGTTTGCAAATGGGGCCCGGTCTATTACAAGAAACAGATGCCGCAAGAAGCCATGGACGAAGCAATCCGCTTCTTCGAAGCGCTCAACGATCAGGAGGCGGTCGCCGCCCTCCAGTCCGCCTATGCCAGTAGCCGCCATCTTGTGTCTGCTGCTACTCCTAGGTGTGATGGGAATCACAGACCGGCAGGCCCTTTGCCATGCAAGATGCAAAAGGGATGCGCGTTGATCCCAGGCTGATTTCAAAAGGGCCTCTCGATTCAGAGGCAGCGATTCTACAACAAGATCTGCCGCCGAATAGTGGGTACCTCTTCAGCAAACGTCATCCCACTGGAGCACGCCATGCTGAATCACTTCTTTCCGCCCAAAGATTCCCGTAGTAATGCTACTTATCCAGGTTGCATTAGTCGCTGGAGGCAGATTCTGGCAGGAATCCTTCGACCATTTTGCTGTTTCCCTGAGCGAAGGGTCTTGGCATATGTCCGCCAGCCGAGCGAAATGCCGCGCCTGGATCGTGGCTGGATTATCGCCAACCACAAGCTGGTTTCCTTTCACGCCGCCTTTCTGACCTCGTTGCTCAGCATTCCTACACATGTGCTATCAAATTTTGCTGTCATCCGGGACATGTTCCTGAGCGTTGAGGTCGTGATCTCCTCTTTGATGTGGTATGCGGCGTGGCATTGCAACATCGCCATCCACGAGATGGGACACTACCTGGCGGCGGTCAGAACCAACAATCTCAGACCAGAGCTTGCGGGTTCGGCCGAGCGAAAGCTGAAGCAGGGTCTGATTGGCAGGTGGCTCTGGTATCTCGAGATGTTCGTGAAAATTCCTTACGGAGCTTTCCAAGGAGTACATAAGGAGGCGGGGAGCTTCCACCCGAGCGTCAAGACGCAGAACCTGGCGGTTTCGGCCGCGGGCCCGAGGGCGAGCAAGGTGCTCAGCCAGATTGCGTTCTTGCCTGGAATCGCCCTGATATTGCTTGGCCTGTACGCCACGTTACCAGCGGCGGTCTACGCGGGACGACTTCTCTTCACCATTGGCGTAGTCGCTCTTTTCGATTTCCTGCTGTCGGACGCGGGAAAATACAAGGCGTTCCGGGATAGGCAGCGAGAGGCGGCGGCCAAGATGTCAGAAGTAAGGGCTGCGGAACCGATCTCCGCGACGCAAGAATCGCGCCCGGTAAAACCGTCTGAACTCAGGCGCAAACTCCGGCTGCACCGGCTGCAGGAATTGGAATTGCCTGACGGGAAGATTGTGTTCGCCCCCTGGGAGTTCAGAAACTCCATCCAGGGAGGACGTCACACCGAGGAGATGGGCGGCAACCTGAGCTTCCAGGAACTGATGTTCCTGCCCCTTACCGCCAAGGATTACATAGAGGCCCAGCGGGTCACCAATATGCTTCAAACCAGGGCGATCCAGATCATCCAGGACACGGAAGGGTTAAATTTCGTGGGCATCGGACTGGAGGGAGGCATCGTGGCTTCCTACGCCAGGGAAAAAGGGGACCTTCTGCCCGAAGAGAGGGCACTGAGAGTTGCTGTCCAGGCCATCGAGGAATGCGGCTTTGTCCCTGACCGGGATGTTTGCCTCGCGCTTGATCCCGCCGCCAGTGAACTCAGCAATGCCTACCGGGAGAAAACTGGTGAGAAGGACTCGATCGGCCAATACCTCTTTTGGAGAGCGGAAGATCCAAAGGTTCTGAGCACCGACGAAATGATTGATCTCTATGTTAGCTGGGTCAAGAAATATCCCATCGTTTCTCTGGAAGACCCGTTTGCAGAAGACGATTTCGAGGGGTGGAAGAAACTCATGAAAGCCCTCGACCACGAGATCCTGATTATCGGAGACGATCTGGTTACGACCAAAGATACTACGATTCGAAAATGCGCCGAAGAAGGGCTCATCAACACTGCCCTAATCAAAGCCAACCAGATCGGCAGCCTGAGTGAGACTCTGTTGGCGACTCGCACGGCGAAGGAATTGGGGCTGGCCTTGGTGGTCTCTCATCGATCCAAGTCTCCCAACGAGGTGATGGAAGCAGACATCAGCTTCGCGGTCGGCGCTCTCGGCCTGAAATGCGGGGGCGGAGCTAACACGGAGAGGCTGGTCAAATACGGGAGAATCGTCGAACTCATGGAAATGGCGAAGAAGGGGACGAAGATCACCCGAAAACTCGATCCTGATCTCGTCATTGCCGACATCTCCGCTCACGAGGAACCGACCAACGCCGGCATACCAACAGTTGGAGTGGTGGTCATGCTCGACAACGGCATGAAGTTCACCGCGGCCACGCCCCTGGGCGTTTCGGCAGGTACGGATGAGGCCATCCACCTGGTCGACAGCATCATCGAGGCGAATCCGCTCACCCGGAAATTCCCCAACCATTTCGTGTTTAAGGAAAAGGAAAAAACGTACCGGTTCGCCGCCGACCTCAAGGGCGACGCGATTGCCAAGGAGAATCGCGAACTGGCAGACCTTTGGATGAGAGCCAAGCGGTACGGCGGCAAGGGTTGTCTGAATGCCGTGGCCAACGTCACGGAAGTGATCGCTCCCCGCTTTCTGGGGCAGAAGATCTCGGCGCTGGGCACTCTCGCCGACATCGATCGAGAGCTTCTGCTGCTCGAACTGGATCTGGCCACAAGGAGAGGCAAGATCGACGCCAACGCTTCGGCCGAGCTGAAGATTCAGATCATGCAGCGAAAGGCGAATCTCGGCATGAATGCAGTGCTCTCGGTCTCACTTGCCCTAGGGCGCTTAATTGCTGCAAGAGACGGAAAGGAACTTCCCGAGGTGCTGCGGGAGATGGAATCCACCATTGACCGCGATCATCTGTACGGGATCAAGTCGGCAGTAGCGGTTCCGGAACTGGTACACGCCCTCTAAATGTCATCCGGCCGGGGAAGGGGCAGGTTCTCCTCCTTACAGATCTTTTCGAGCCGGCCGACGGACCAGGGCGTATTGAAATCATAGAGAACGCGGTAGGGCTGCTGCAGAAGTTCCAGCACCCTCGCGGACTGTGGATCAGTCCATGCCGGCAAGGAGTTTTTCACTTCTTCCAACTTCACGCCGCTGAGTTTTAGCGTGATAAGGGACTGCACGTTGCCAGGGTGAAGGGAAAGCTGCTCGAGCCCACCCTTGAGAATTTGCTTTCGAGCCAGGAGAATCTTCCTCTCCCCCACGTTTTGCAGAAGCTGCATATATTTCTCGAAGAGAACCCACTCGTTCACCAGCAGCCCAACCTCCGACGGGCTAAAGCACTTCCAAAACGCTGCGGGATAGCGCGAACACAAGAACCGGCCCAACATAAACGCGCCTGCCTCATACCCTGAGATATGTTCACGGGAGCATTTTGCGAGGGCCCGCTTGAAGAACCTGATCTTACGGTCCTGGGTCAGCATCTCGAAAACATTGCTCTGGCCCAGGTGGTCGCCTATATCGCTCTTGAGAACCTCCTCCATGTACGACGTTTCGCGTTCGTCAAACCAACCGTTCACAAGCTTCCTCGACTCGTCGGACTCCGCTCGCAGATCGAAATTCACCAGTCGGATAACTTCGCTCAGTGTGGAGATTTGGTCGACTTCGAGACCGCGGGCCAATTGCTGGTAGTAGCGGTAGGCGTAAGCGATGGATGCGAAAGTTCTGCTTTCCTCCTCGTCGATCTCGACCGGCTCTCCCCGCATGTAGCGCAATAGCCGGCCGGGCTTGAACCTTGCCTTTCCCAGGTAGATAGATCTTCGTTTCGAGGAGACCGTGATCCAATCTCCCTCCCTGATCTCTTTGCCGGACGAATTAACCAGGCCTCCATCCGGCTGCAGCGTGACCCCGTTCTTTTCGAGACTCAGAAGGGCGGGTATGCCCAAGCTCTGGCAGATCGTGACCACATGCACGGCGGCCGAGGTCAGACTGATGATGGCATCCATCTCACGCATTACCACGGTGTCGGTGGGCACAAAAGTACTCTTACAAAGACACACTTTGTCCCCTTCACTCTTGGCTCTCAGCGCGGCATCCCCAGTGAAATACACGCGAGCCGACACCGCGGACCTGGGCAGAACCGCAACGCCCGAGCAGAAGTGGCTGAGGAGATCGAAATCCTCCTGGGCGATAGTGTCACTGGTGAGCTGCTTGATGTGGTAGGGCCGGATGAGTTCGATCACCCGCTGCCGTGACACGGTTCCCGACTTGTGCATGTCCACAACCGAGATGATGGCGGCTCGCCCCGCCATTCCCGTCTGGTTCAGTTGCAGGAGCGCGAACGACTGGTATCTGGCTGTCGCTTCCACTGCAAACTCGATGGTGACCGGGGATTCAAACTCTCTTTCAAGGTCTCCAAGATGCGGAACGAAATGATAAACGGCGGGAAAGTCGCTCAGAATCGCCTCTCGATCCTCGAAAGAGGTCGGGCGGATCTCCGCCGTTCCAGTCATCATTTCTTCGCCAAAAATATCATGGGCGGTCTGGAGTTCCATACCTAATCCCGTCTGGGTATGGCGGCTGGAGATAACTCCGGCGTAGGCATTTTCATGCCGCACGGTGCAAATCATTTTCTGCATGATGAGGCTGGGATAATGCTCCGCTCCCCGGCAGAGCGTCAGCACGAGATCCTTGTTCTCTTCAAAGTGCTTGTAGGCCTGTCGCGCAAAGAAGGTGGCCTGAAAGAGGGGATCCTCAAGGAGCCTTCTGTCAGTCTTACGAATGATCTGGGATAGCTGCTCCATTAAGCCCACTATCTCGTCAGGAGCGAGATCAGACTTGACGGCACCAACGATCGCAGCGTACTCGTCACGGTGAAGAGAGCGACAGAGGTTCCGCAGGTTATTCAGGAACATTTTGTGGGCGGCAACGGAGCCATACATCTTCTCTAGACACGGCAACGTGCTTTCGGCCACGCCGACGTTGAGATAAGTGTCCATGACCCCGGGAATGTAGTGTGCCGTGGCGCAGCGCATGGCGAAGACCAGCGGGCCTTTGCAGTCTCCCCGGCCCTGCATGGTGAGAATCTCGAGTTGCTGAATGGCCTCCGAGACGTGCTCTTCAAGGCGCTGGACGCCATCTTCATAAGCACGGGAGGTAAGCACGACAAACTCCGGCACGGGGTAGCCTAGTTGGCTCAGTTTCAGGAGTATGAATCCCTTTTGGCTGATCTCTTGCTCGGAGTGGGGCTGATAGCTGGTGGAAGGAACTACGAAACTGCTTTCAGTTGGCTGAGGCTGCTCCAATCCTCCAAACGAATGTTCTTGCGCCGCCAGGGAAAAATACTTCAGCGCTTGGGAGTCTCCTCGACGGGCATTCAGAATCAGTGAGAGGTACACCTTCGCCTTCTCAATGTCATCGTCACAGAGGAAGGGAATATCGATTTCGCTGACCACGATGCTGTTTGAAGAGCCATCGTCGAGTTCGAATTCCACCACAGGCGGAGAATATCCAGGTCCCCTCGGGACGGGGTTTTCCTGTTTCGATGAATGCGGATATTTCCTGGACAGCAGGCTGTGCTGGTTAACGTAGTTGCCGCGGATCCTGAGGTCCCGGATCTCCGTCCCTGTGACGCATTCCATGGCAGGTCATCCTACGCGAGAAGCCGTGTCAATACTCTTCTGACAAAGCACGATGTAATCGGGGTCCTGTCGCTGGGTCAAATATAGTCTTCTTGGCCATGGGCAGGCTATGCAAGAGATCCGGAAGCAGTCGCTATTTGAGACTAGCTATGCACCGTGCTGGCTATAGACCGCAGTTCGATAAGAGACGGTGACCAGGATCACTGCACTCATGTCTGCCCAATGTTATAAAACACCTGTGCAACATTTCCTCTCCCTGATCGCGCAGTGCACCGGGAGGAATTGTTCAATCCTGGGCCCAGGAGGTTCTTATGAGCACCGCAAGGGTCATTCCTTTCACTAGCGATTCCGTAGAAAACACACCTGTAATAGAACGATACCGGGAGGCCTATCAGACCGCGGAAAAGGTGGCCGACTTTGCCGAAACCGTGAAGCTGTGCGGCATTTTTTTGGCCGGACTCATTTTCGTTGCCGCGCTCGTGGTTTTTCAATCGATTCCCGCAGAGCGTTCCGGGTTTCCGGTAACGTCGGCGTGGCTGGTTGCTGGCGCGGTCTTGGTGGTCTTGGCTTCTCACCTCTGGAGTATGGTGTTTCGGATTCAAGCCTGGATGCTGGAAGTCACCATCGATTCGGCCGTCAATTCCTCGCCTTTGCTCTCAAATGTTCAGCGCGCCAGAGTGAAATCGTGGCCGAATTGCGAGGCGGGCGAACCAAGGAGCGCGGCATAGTCGGCGGCAATTGCTCAGTTCCCTGCTCCTGAAGACCACACCCAGTTCTGGTACTGCCGCCGCAATTCAGATTTCAGCAGCTTGCCAGTCGAGGTATGAGGCAAGCTGGGAACAAAGATGAATTCATCCGGCACCTGCCACTTAGCGAACTTGAAGGCTAAAAACGAGCGCAGTTCCTCAGCGGTGACCTGGTAACCTTCTTTAAGGACGACGGCCGCCAGCGGTCTTTCCTGCCACTTGGGATGCGGGGCCGCAACCACCGCTGCCTCCTTCACAGCCGGGTGGGCCACAAGAGCGTTCTCCACGTCCACGGAACTGATCCATTCTCCTCCGGACTTGATCAGATCCTTGGTGCGGTCGGTGATCTTCATATAGCCCTCGACATCGATGGTGACGACATCGCCGGTGCGGAACCAGCCGTCGTTTGTCCAGCGGTTGCGCTCTTCGGGTAGCTTGTAATAGCTGGCAGCGACGAAGGGGCCGCGGATTTCGAGTTCGCCCGGAGTTGTGCCATCCCATGGTACTTCGCCGTGATCCCCGACAGCTCGGATTTCGATAAACGGAGAAGCTAGCCCTTGCTTGGCCCGGAGTTCGAACTGCCGATCCTCCGGCCAGTTTCGCATCCCTGGCTTAAGGGTGCACACGGTAGCAATTGGAGTAGTCTCGGTCATCCCCCAAGGCTGAATCACGCGTACCCCGAATTTCTCGAAGCGCCGGAACAAGCTCTCTGGAGCTGCCGAACCCGCAACCACGACCCGCATATCGGGAGGGAGTTTCCAGCGCCCGGGTTGGCGTTCGAGCGTGTCGATCACACTGAGCCAGATGGTGGGCACACCCCCGGTCAGTGTCACGCCTTCAGCGGACAAAAGATCCAACAATCTTTCCGGCTGGAGATTGGGCCCTGGTAACACCAGTCGGCTGCCATTCATCACGGCAGCATGGGGTAATCCCCAGGCATTGGCATGAAACATCGACATTGCCGGCAAGATGCAATCGGACCGAGAGAGGGAAAAATTGTCCGGCAACGAAATGGAATAAGAATGGAGAGCGATAGCGCGATGCGAATAGGCCACCCCTTTTGGTTTTCCCGTCGTGCCCGAGGTATAGCAGATGGCGGCGGCATCGTTTTCGTCGAGATCCGGATAGATGGGAATACCGCGATTATCGCGCAGTAGCGTTTCGTAATTTTCGAAAGCTTCGGGCACCGGCTCCCCACTGAAGGGAACTACAAAGACCCGCTCGAACTTCACTTTGTTCTTGAACTTTTCAAAGAGGTGCAGCAGCACATCGTCCGCAATCAAGAAGCGGTCTTGGGCGTGGTTGATGATGTATGCCAGTTCGTCCGGATGGAGCCGGGGGTTCAGGGTGTGCAGTACGCCGCCAGCGCAAGGAACGCCGAAGTATGCTTCCAGGTGGGCGTAATGGTTCCACATTAAGCTTGCGACCCGGTCTCCAGGCTCCAGACCCGCCGCTTGCAGAACTGCCATGAGGGATCGTGCACGCTGGGACATTTCCCCGTACGTGTAACGGTGAATCGAGTCGTCGGGGCGGCTGGAGACAACTTCCACGTCCGGAAAAAGCTTCGCGGCCCGCTCCAGGAGCGGCCTTAGCGTAAGGGGAAACTGCATCATGGTTCCCTGCATGGATACCTCGTTTCGGGATCGGCTTTAACGCCGCTAAGGCAGCAGGATTCTACTCCGGATGGACTGAGGTCGGGTGGGCAAAATTGCCGGCCGCGTGTCGGCTCCGGCGCATCTGCGCTTAGATATCGCCATCGCACCAACGGTACGCCGGGGTAAACGGAGTCTATTCCATTTTGCCGGCGGCCGGACCCACGGCGGTGGCTTGCTTAGTATTGGGGTCAATGGCGATCAGCGCCACTCCGCCCACTCCGTCGCGGCTGGCGGTAACCACGTGGCCGCGAGCCCTCAGATCGGCCTGCACTTTTTCGGGCAGTGTGTTAGACACAGAGAGGCTGCCCAGGCTGGCGCGGT
The DNA here is from genome assembly GCA_963758435.1 of Terriglobia bacterium. Lineage (GTDB taxonomy): Bacteria > Acidobacteriota > Terriglobia > Terriglobales > Acidobacteriaceae > JAIQFF01. The sequence continues at coordinate 27,619 of CAVWVN010000014.1, forward strand.
CCTGGCCAAAGGAGCTGATGAAATGCGTTGTTGAGAAGCGCGGCGCCTTAAACGCCTCCTCGGGACTCATGCCAAATTCCATGTAGTTCAGGATGACCTGGATGGATGCCTGATCCTGTTGGTCGCCGCCCGCTACCGAGATCGCCATCACGGGATCGTTGTCATGGAAAAGCAGCGTGGGGCTCAGCGTGATCCGCGGCCGCTTGCCGGGCTGAATGACGTTGGGAGTTCCCCCAAACGTGTTCAGGCTGCTGAGCCGGCTTCCGTGAATAATGCCGGTGCGTCCGGCCACGCCGGCTGTGCTCGACAGGCCGCTGGGAGTCGCCGCGATGACGTTTCCAAACTTATCCGTCACACACATGACGGTCGTTCCGCCATGCCAGGGGCCGGTTATCGTGGGTGGCTTGGTCGGCTTCATATTGTAAGGGTCGCCCGGCCGGAGCTCGAGAGATGCCTTTTTCGGATCGATTAGCTCGCGCCGCATTTTGGTGTACTGATCGGAAAGCAACTGCTGCATCGGCACCTTTACAAAGTTCGGATCGCCGTAATACTCGTCGCGATCCGCCAGCGCCAGTTTCTCCGCTTCAATCACCGTGTGGATGTAATTCGCCGAATTGAAGCCCATCTTCTTCAGGTCAAAGCCTTCCAGCAGGCGCAGCGTCTGTAAGAGATAAGGACCCTGCGTCAGCGGACCCGCCTTGTAGACCGTGTAGCCACGGTACGTGGTTTTGAGCGGATCCACCGCGGGAGTTCTGTGTGCGGCCAAATCCGCCTTGCGCAGGAAACCGCCCTTTTCGATATACCAGGCTTCCAGGGCGTCGGCGATGTCGCCGCGATAGAAACGGTCCGAGACGGCTTGCAGTCTCTGCTGCCGTGTACCCCTCGTGGCTTTTTCGGACTGAACCAATTTGCGAAAAGTCACTGCCATATCCGCCTGCCAGTTCACGCCGGTTTCGATCCTCTCCCCGCTGCCGGTATCGATATACCAACTGGGGCCGCCGGCGTCCAGAATGGCAAGAGTCGGCTGCACGACCTCCTCGAAGCTCTTTGTTCCGTAAAGTTTCAGCAGGGTGACCACCGCATCTATGGTGCCAGGTACGGCGGCTGCCTTGACGTCACCGTCAGGGATTCCGTGTTCCATGTACCAGGCGATGGCTTTGGGGTCGCGAGGGGCCTCCCCTTGTCCCTCCAGGAGCTTCACGTTGTTCTGGTTGGCACTGTAAACCAGAATGGGAATCTCTCCCCCCACGCAGAACGCGCCTACATAAGTTACGGACAGTGCCAGCAGAGTGGCGGCGCCTGCATCAGCGGCGTTTCCGCCTTTTTCCAGAATATCGATGCCGGCCGCAGTGGCGGCCGGCTTGCCGGAAACAACCACGCCCTGCCTGCCCGTAGCGACACTCGGTCCCCGCGCGGTGACCGGCCCTTCCGTGGCCTGCGGCCAACCGAATGGCGCGAGAAAAAGGAGAGAAGCGGCCGATATCGGAATAATCTTGCGCATAAGAGTTCAACTCCGTTGTAGGGGCTGGCGTCCATAGCCGGCATGCAGTCAAGGCTATATCAATTCTCTTACCCCGCTCTTCTTATCCCGCGCTGGCCGTGCAGTCAGATAAGGGACTGACCTGTGAGCAGCATCCTCTCGTGTGCTTCGATGCGGATGACCTATGCAGATCATGTCGCGTCAAGAAATTGGCTAGTCAGATTCTGGGACAGGGGCAGTGTCCGCCACCAGACAATTGCCTTAGTTCACTAGGCGACTAGTCGTTTCCCCACCGCGCCTGACGAAGCCGGAATAGCAGAGTAGAGGGTGCCTCTGAGCGCCACATCCCGCGGGTCTCCGGTCAACCGCGTCCCCATCTGGCTGGTCACGTAGGCGTATCCCACGCCAGCCGCCGGATCGGCAAAGGCGAGAGAGCCTCCGGATCCTGGGGCTCCGAACGAACTGGCGCTGCCGAACGGCCAGGTGGGGCTCGGCTTCATGAAGCCCAGTGAGAACTGCGCGTTCCCCTTCAGGCATTCGTCGTAAAACCCCCGCCTTGCAGGAATCGCCGGTGCGGCCAGCAAGTCCAGCGTCTCCTGGCGCAGGCCGAGTTCCCGACCACTTGCGGCGAAGACACCATAGGCCTGCGCGATGCCCCGCGCAGTTCCAACCGCACCGCCAGATGGCACTTCGAGGTCGCGCGTGTACACGCGTTGCTCGTCATGGAGGATCGAAATGCCCGGGTTCGCGATGAGCGCCCGGTAGATGTTCGAGCGACGATTCATGGAGTCCAACGTCAGTCGAATCGGAAACCCCAGCAGCATGTCGATGAGGCGTGGCGGCGCCAGGGTCGCCAGCCTGGAGTTCGGGATTGACTCTGGGAGACGGATGTAGACGTCCAGCCCGAGCCGTGTTGCAATCTCATCCTGAAAGAACTGCGCCAAGCTGCGATGCTGGGGATCGACACGGCGCAGCAGCTCGCCCTGGTAGAACCCGAGACTGAGGGCGTGATAGGCCTGCCGCGTTCCGGGCTCCCACGCGGGCTTCTGACGAGCTAACACGACCGCCAAGCGATCGAGATCGGCGATGATGCTCCGATCGACGGGCTCGTCGAACGCGAATAGTCCAGCCTGGTGTGCCAGCAACTGGCGCACGGTGATTCGCTCTTTTCCCTGCTGCGCGAATTCCGGCCAGTACGCGCACACCCGTTCTTCGTAGTCGAGCCAGCCCCTAGAGTGGGCGATTGCGAGGGTCATCGCGGCCAGACCCTTGCTAGCCGAGTAAACGATCACCATGGTGTCCTGCTCCCAGGGATCGCCGGTTTGCTTGTTCCGAATGCCGCCCCACAGATCAACGACCTTCTCGCCGCGGTGAAAGGTGCAGCAGGCTCCGCCCAACTCGCGTCGCTGAGCAAAGTTCTCGGCGAACGCCGCCCGCACGGCCTCAAAGCCACGGCCGACGTACCCCTGAATACTGAACCGGTCTGATGCTGCCACAGGCAGGCTCCTTCGTGCCTTACGTTCAATCCCAAGGTTTCACAATTCCGAGAAAGCGTCAGTGACGGGAATCACACCGGTCTCGTTGGGATGACGAAATCGCATGCGCCCTCTTGGAAACCGCACGTGCGAGGAGATAGCGAAGACGAAGCGCAAGCTTATGTGCAGGGGATTTAGCACAAGCTATTTGAGAGAATTGGAACTCTAAACAGTTCATTCCACCGGATTTCACCGCGCTGCTGTTTCTCAGAATCTTCTCAGCGAAATCTCAGGACCGCCAAAGGACATTCGCACCTGTGCGCCGCTAGTCTTGCATCATCTCACGGGAACCTGGGCCAAAGGCCTGGTCCCAAAAAATGAGGATGGTAGGTATGGCAAAGCGTTTAGCGGTATTTGCGTACGGGCTGGTCTGTTACCTGGCGTTCTTTCTGACGTTCGTGTATGCCGTCGGGTTCATCGGTAATTTGTACGTTCCAAAGTCGATAGACTCCGCAACCCGAATGTCGTTCTGGCCGGCCCTAGTCATTGATGCTCTGCTGCTGCTGATGTTCGCACTGCAGCACAGCGTCATGGCGCGGCCTGCATTCAAAGAAGTGCTGACTCGATTCATGCCGGCGGCTGCGGAACGCAGCACGTACGTGCTGTGTTCCAGCCTGTTGCTGATCGCGCTGTTCGCGTTCTGGCAGCCAATTGGCGGTGTGGTTTGGAACGTCACCAATCCCGTGGTCCGGAACGCCATCAACGTGGTGTTCGGTTTCGGCTTCGCCTTAGTGTTCGTTGCCACTCTCCTGATCAACCACTTTGACCTGTTTGGCCTGCGGCAGGTGGCGTTGTATCTTGCGCGCAAGCCGTACACTTACCTGGAATTTCGCACGCCGCTGTTCTACCGCTATGTCCGTCATCCGTTGTATGTGGGTTGGTTGATCGCGTTCTGGGCTACGCCTACGATGACCGGAGCGCACCTTCTGTTTGCGGTGCTTACCTCCGCCTACATCCTGGCAGCGATCCGTTGGGAAGAGCACGACCTTGTCATCGTTCACGGCTCGAAATACCAGGATTATCAGAGGCGCGTACCGAAGCTGATCCCATCGTTGGCTCCATACCGAGTCGCTGACGAGCAAATCGCGCGGGCTCCCGGTTCGGCCGCGTAATCTCGGCACAATGAAGAGGGCGGTGCGAGCCGCCCTCCTTGTGTTTCCAACCTGCGGCATCCCTCACCTAGTCGAGATTTCCGTCATTCGGGCCGCCGCGTCCTCGTGCCAGCCGATAAACGCTGACACTTCCTGGACTAAATGCTCCCAAGCGGCATCTCCCGGGGCGACCATATGGCTGCGACTAGGCAATTCGACAAAGCGCGAGCCACGGATTCGTGCGGCGATCAGCTTTCCCTCTTGCACCGGAACCGCGCCATCTTCCCGCGAATGCAGCACCAACGTCGGGCAGCTGATCTTCGGCAGCATGTCTAGTACTCGGATGTTGGGAAACTCCGCCATCATCCGCGCGGCGTTCTCTGGCGAGGAGGAAACTCGCTGCAACTCGTTGAGCCAGGCGGCCTCGACCACATCCACATCTGGCCGGAACAGCGTCGTCCACAACTGCCGGAACGCTGGATTGTCGCGTCCCCAGCCGGAACGGATCAGAGTCAGCATCGCTTCCAGGTGCTCCTGCGCGCCGGGACCCGGCGCCGGCCAGCCGTTCGCGAATGCTCCGTTGATGATCAGCTTCGTGACCCGCCCCGGATGGCGCACTGCGTAGGCGATTCCCACTGCGGCGCCCTGGCAACCGCCTAGGATAGAGAACTCATCCAGGCCGGCGGCATCCACCAGTTCTTCAAAGTCCTGGACCGTCCGTTCGAATGAAAAATCGCTGACCTCCCAGTCCGAGAGACCGCTGCCGCGCTGGTCGTACCGCACCAGCGTGTTGTGCCGCATGATCTCCGACAGCCACTGCCGCCGCAACGGGGCCTTCCACTCGAAATCCAGGTGACTAAGCCAGTGGATCGTCCGCACCAGCACCGGCCCCTGCCCTCCGACGGTGTACGCGATCCGTACGCCGTCGCTCGTGGTGAAGAAATCAATCCGTTGATCCGGAGCACCAGGTGGCTGCACGGCTGATTCCGGGGGGATCAATCGCCCGGGCGGCTTCGGGGCGGTTACCTCGGCAACGAATCGATAACCGTGCCGCGGCACGGTTTCGATGTACTTCGCGGGATGAAGCAGTTTCCGTAGCTGCGAAATGCAATAGTCCAGATTGTTATCTTCGACGACTGAGTCCGGCCAGACGGACTCCATAAAGGCGTCTTTGCGCACGAGCTTGCCGGCATTCTCCACCAACACCCGAAGAGTGTCGAACAGTTTGCCCCGCAGGCGGATTTCCTCGTTGTCACGCAGCAGCCTTCGTTCGTCCACATCGAGGAGGTAACTACCAAAGAGGTACTTGGCCATTGTCAAACCCAGACCGGCGCCAGTGGGCGCATAGGAAAACCGCAGGTCCCCGCATGGCTCGCTATTCTACCAGCGAATACGGGTGCCAGTTCCACCGAGGCTAAATCCGGAGATAGGCCCAGCAGCGCCGCGGTGATCATGGTGCTGGGGAAGACCTCCTTGTGCCGTGCGACAGGAGGACGGAAGCGTTATGCCATGGCCAAAGTCCCAGAAGGCAAGCCGCACAAACATGACACTTACCTCTAAGGGACAGTAACCCTGACCTGCGTCCAAATGGATCGTTCTTACACCGATCTCCTGGCTTGCGTACACCCCGGAGCCCTTTTGACGCATCCAACTTTCAAATCCACAAATCAAGGCTTCGAGGTTGACTTGAAAACATCTGGATTGATGGTCGCGATATGCTTTGCGCTATGTACGCATACCGTGGTTTTCGCCCAAACTCCCCTGCCTGGCACCACCCTGACCACAAACCCGGTCTTCCGGAACAACTGCGCAAAGTGCCATGGCAAAACAGCCACGGGCCGTCATTTCGGCGGGCCATCGCTCCTCTCGGAGAAGACGGCCGCAATGTCTGACAATGGTCTGCATAACATCATTGCCAACGGCAAGGGCCACATGCCAAAGTACGCCAGCAAACTAACATCGGAAGAAATTGACGCGCTGGTGGAGCAGGTCAAAGCTCTGAACAAACAATGAATACGCCGGATCTTTCGATGGAAAATCCCCACCCGCGACTCGTGACGGATTGTTTCGATGTAGTCTGTTGACGGAAACAGAACCAGGAGCACATCACGTTTGCAGTTACCGCTGCGCGGCCCACGGATTTGCCCCTTGTGCATGCAGATCAATCGCTACCGTTTTTTCCACTCGGAGAATGAACGTGCTCGGGTCCTTCATACCCCACGTCACGTAGGGCACGGTAAAGTTGGCGGTTAGGCTCCAGTGCTCCGGCGCGAATTCAATCTGCGCAGGCACGCTGACCTCGTGTGCTGCGCCGTGAATACTGAACATGCCGTGGACCTGCACCATCGAAGTTCCCACTGTTAAGACTTTTCCCTCAACCCGATCCGCTAGAAAAGTCACCTCGGGATAGCGAACACTCTCAAGAATGTCCTTGTGCATCTTTCGGTCACGCGCACCGCTGCCACTGTTTCCGCTGGTAGCGTCAACGACAATCTCCCCACTGATTGAATTGTTGGCCGGAATAAAACGAATCTGGCCGGATTTCACTTTGAAGGTTCCGTGGACAGTATGTAGCACATCGCCCAGAGTGAAATTGATGACAGTTTGCGCGGGAACAAAGTTCAGCGTGGCCTCTTGCGCTTGTCCTAATGCGAGTGTGGCAGAGAAACTCAGGAAAATAGTGGTAATGAGTCGCATCATCATCTTCTTAGCGTCAGGAGTTCTAAGCATTCAACACCCGCCATCCCAGCGAGAGCCCGGTGACCGCAAACTCGATTGAGGAGGACGCGCCGACGTGCATGGCCAACAGGCCCGCGAACAACCGAGGATCGGAGCCGAAAGCCCGCATCACTCGCTGCCGGAAGGAGGTTCGCCAATCGAGAGTTAGCATGAGCTGCGCCATAAGCGCGGGACGCGCCGCCAACTTTCTGTGCTCTTCCTGATAATGTTTCAAGTTTCCCGTCGTAAAGCACTCCGCCAGCGCCTGCGCCTGTCTGAACGCAAGGCACAATCCTTCTCCGGTAATGGCATCCACCGCGCCTGAAGCATCACCGACCAAGGCAACGCGTCCTTGGAACACACGTTTCAGCGTGCGGGTTGACGAGATTGCGCCTCGCTCCACCGAGCTCGGTTCGGCGTCTCGCAGCCGCGAGAGCAGATCGGGAAATGCAGTTAGCGCCACGTCCAAGCGCAAATGAGGATCACGCGAGATCAGCGCAACACAGATTTCGTCGTCCGCAATCGGCGTGACATAGAGCTGGCACTTCGTACCCCAGTGGAGCTCAACGCAATCGCTCCAGGGCGCAACGCGGTAATGCCGGCGGAAGGCAAAGCGCGTGCGGTCGCAGCTGTAACGATCGAGGCCTATCCATTGTCGAACCAGGGAGTGACCTCCATCCGCGCCCACTATCCAGCGCGAACGCACCAGGTGCTTGCCGAGCAAGACACCGTCGGGGTGCAGGTCTGTAACTGGGGTTTGCCAGAGCAGGGATACCCCCGCAGCCTCCGCGCCACTCACCATCAGACTGTGCAGTATCGTCCGACGCACGCCGATGCCACGGCCGCTGGGGAAGTTTGCGTCCACATTTAGACCACCGCTGACAAAACGGATTCCGCGGAACGGATACGAATCCTGCTCAGGAACTACAATGCCCAACTTCCCCAGCGCCTCGTGCCCGTCGGGCATCAGCCCTTCGCCGCATGATTTATCGATGGGTGGTCGCGCACCATCCGCTACCACCACGTCGAACCCGCGTTGACGAGCAGCAATGGCTGTGGCCAAACCAGCGGGACCGCCCCCGATCACAAAGATGTCGGTCGATTTCACCATTGCAGTAGTAAGAGTTCAGAACAAAACCCGGGCCCCATCGCGGCCATCAGTCCAAGAGTCCCAGGCGTTGGCCTGCGATGTTTCATAACCTCTTCCAACACGGTCAGAACCGACGCCGACGATAGGTTGCCTGTCTTACGCAGGCAGGCCCAGGAAGCATCGAGTTGACCGTCGTTCAAGTCGAGCGAATCCTGTATGGCTTCGAGCACCTTGGGGCCACCGGTATGCATGACCCAGCTTCCGATGTCGTTGCGGGTATGCCCGTATTCTGCGAGGAATGTATCCACATCCTGGCCGATATGTTTACGTACCAGGTCCGGGACCTCCCGAGAGAGCATGATGCTGAAACCCTTCTCGGAAATGTTCCAGCCCATCATCTTTTCTGTGTGGGGATAGAATACGGAGTGCGTTGCAAGGATCTTGGGCCCGGGCTGTTCGGAGTCTGGCGCGAAAGCACGGCACTCTTGACCCGCCACAATAACTGCGGCTGCGCCATCTCCGAAGAGCCCTGAGGAGATCAGGTTCGCCGGGGACAAGTCCTCTCTTTGGATGGTCAGCGAGCACAGTTCCACCGACAGCACGACCGCCAGCTGCGACGGATAAGCTTTGACATAATCGGCCGCGCGCGCGATTCCGGCAGCTCCAGCCACGCAGCCGAGGCCGAACATGGGCACGCGGCGGATGTTGGGAGACAGCCCAATCCGGTTCATCAGCAAAGCATCGATCGAAGGACTGGCAATGCCTGTGACTGATGTAAAGAAAAACGCACCCAAGTCTCGTGTTGCAAGTCCAGCATAGGTCAAGGCGCGGCAGATCGCCTGTTTGCCAAGATCGAGCGCCACTTCAATCCACAGATCATTGACCTCGCCCCACCCCGAAAGTTTTGGGTAGGCATAGACCGGCAAGGCCAGATATCGTCCATCGACGCGGGTATTGCGATGCAGGCGGTGAAGCAGTTCCGGGTTTTCGAGTTTTGTCCCCCAGTATTTCTCCAATGCCTGAAGCAGGACTGCTTGAGGATAGTAATGTTTGGGAAATGCGCTGGCGGCGCTGACGATTTGCATAGTTGGGGTGGTTTTATTTTTTGATGAGCGGGCGTTTGTCCCGCGAGTTCAGGCTCCGATTGCTCTTCGTGCCAATCCCAGAGCTTCAGACCAGAACGGGCCGGGGTGGTGCGCGAGATCAACCACCTCGCGAACCGATGAAACAAAGTCGGTGATCTGCTGCGAAGTGACCACCAGCGGAGGGGCAACTTTCAGCACCATGAAATCATTTCCGCAAATCTGCGTCAGTATTCCGCCATCGCGGAACAGGCGCATGACGAGAATCTGCCCGAACATGGCGGGGTGAATTCTTGCAAATGCCTCGAACGGCACGCGTAACGCGAGACGCCGCGGGGCCGCGAACTCAATTCCCAGCAACAGGCCCTTGCCACGGACTTCCTTCACCATCTCGTAACCTGAGAGTGCCTCCGTCAGATGGAGCTGGAGTTCCGCGCCCATCTTCAGGGCTCGTTCACCTAGGCGCTCTTTTTCGAGCACATCGAGGGTGGCCAAACCAGCACGCATGGATAGGCTGTTTTCACTGAAAGTAGAGGCGTGGACAATCGAGCGTTTGAAAGAGCTGAACACGGAACTATGCACAGCGTCCGACATGAGCACCGCGCTCACTGGAACCAGGCCTCCGCTCAAGGCTTTGGCAAGAATCACAACGTCTGGCGAAATACCAAAATGGTGGGACGCTAGGAATCGACCGGTGCGAAACATGCCCGTTTGGACTTCGTCCGCAACCAGAAGTGACCCGTATCTCCGGCACAACTTCTGAGCGCTTCTAAGATAGTTAGGCTCGGGAACACGAATGCCGCCCTCTGCCTGGATGGGTTCGACAAAGAACGCCGCATAGCGTTCGCTTGCCAGTTCCTTTTCAAGAGCTTCAAGGTTGCCGAATGGTACAGTTGCGGTTTCGGGGAGAAGAGGTCCGAAGCCTTTCCGCCAGTACTCGCCGTTCATGAGGGACAAGGCGCCGCAGGTTAGTCCGTGGAAGGCACGGTCACAGGAGAGGAGTCCAACGCGACCAGTGTGAGCTCGCGCGAACTTGATCGCGGTTTCGACGCCTTCACTGCCCGAACTAGCGAAGAACACTTTGCTGAGATGACCACCAGCCAGCTGGCACAGGCGCTCCGCCAATCCCCCTGCCAGTTCGGGGACGTTGCTTTGCAGCATGACGGGCCCTGATTTTTCCAACTCCTCTTTGAGGGCAGACACAATTGCCGGATGGTTGTGGCCCGTATTGTGGACGCAATAGCCGGAAAGAAAGTCGAGAACGCGCCGTCCTTGCGTGGCGAACAATTCCGCTCCCTGGCAGTATTCGTATTGGATATCCATCTCAAGCAGACGAAGCAGCTTGACCCAGTGCGGATTGACGTGCTCGGTGTAGCTGTGTGAGGTCAGCCGTTCGCCAGTGGGCATCGTCCGAGATGAAAGAACAAAATTATCCCGGTCGAACCCTCATGGGACCACACAAGTTCTTTCGCAAGTCTTCCTACGGGTACGATCCGGGACTTGTCACGTCTGATGCGAACCTGGCGACGTTGGTTGCCAAGAAAAGCCAGCGTGGGATCACGGCCAGATTTGCGCAAAGCTTCTCCGGAACAAGAGCGTTCTGCGGGAACTCACGGAGGAACCCGGCAAGCAGGTTCCTGTCGGTGCCTCAGTCAATCGACAGCGCCCCTATGGCAGTAACCACATCGCTGAGGTGGAAAGAAAAACTCGGAGCAGAGATACTCGCAGCCACTGGTGGGGTCAACGAGCGAAATCGTATATTTCGCCAATTACCCGCTTCACGAAAAATCGACGGCCGGACTTCGGGACATGCATTTCTAGACCTCCCTAGATTAGATACCTACTCTTCATCCTCATGCAGCGGAATGCGCGATCGAACAGCCAAAACGTAGGCCTTGGCGCCCGGTTTGTCCTGGTTGTAAAAGCCCACCGTGCAGTTGGGACGAAAGTAGTAGGCGTCTCCTGCCTTGGCCGCATAGCGGCCTTCGACGCCGTCCGTCCCACCGCCGGCCACGATTTCGCCCTGGCCGTCCATTACCAGGTAGATTTCCTCTGCGGCCTGGTGGTGATGAGGCCAGTTCGTGCCTCCGGGCGCAAAATCCATCCAGAAAAAGCTGTCCATCACGTACGCCTCATCAATCAAGTCTCGCTTTCCGGTGTGCAGGCCGATGAGAAGTTTGTATAGAACTGAGTTCGGGTGACCGCTAACCGTCTCCTCCCTGGCATCCTCCAGGTTTGCGACTTTCGGATGTAGCATCGGCGCCCCGATTGAAATCGATGACGGGATCTTGAACCCCATCACCAGCAGGCGCAGCGGCTCATCCGAGTGGTTTGCAATCGAATGCTTCACGCCTGGAGGCAAGTACGTGAAGTCATGCTTGCGCAACGCTTGAACCTGATCTTGGTAGTGCAGCATGCCCGTCCCTTCGACGACGAAATAGATCTCTTCCTGGCGGTCGTAAAGTACGGTGTCGCAATTGCCATGCCGATCCAAAGAGACTTCGCCGAAGCGAGTTACGCTTTGGAGAGATCGATTCTCTTTGTCCCCCTCGCCGAAGATAGCCCGGTAGTGGCAAGTTGGAGAGGTAAGATCCGCCTTGGTCTCCGAGAGGTCTGGAACGTAGCGATGCAGCCATGTGGGGTCTGTCTGCCCCTCTTGCGCTCGGAGTCCGTGTGCCAGCAACAGCAGGAACAGAAGGAGTTTTTTCACGTTCGGTGCTCCCGACTTTGCTTGGATTTCGTTTCCCGGGTCTTCAGCTTCTTCGATGAACAGGAATCGATGAGCTACCCAGGGCAGATGATACTCGATTTGGAAGTGATCAGTGTTGTAACCAGGCCATAGCGCTCCAAACCCTCAATGAGCGATTTGGCGATTTATCACCAATCCAACTCCAGAATCGGATGCGATTGGAGACTTCCCCTTGAAGGCATACCGGGGGCTAGCGAGAGCGGTTCTGAGCCCGCTCTCATGGAATCAGGGCATTGCGGATTTCTCGCCCGGCCCGTACTTGATGCGAATGACGCGAACCCGCTCGTTTTCGAACTTCATCGGGTAATGTTTCGGATCGTTTTTCACCGGATCGTCGCCTGGTGGTTGGGGTCCGCAGGATCAACAAAGTGGGAAAGACATGGGGATAGGGGATGAAGGTAAAGGCCGTTTTGCACATTGTGAAGGAATCCGCCGGAAGCATCAGTGCGATAGGTCGCTGCTCGGTGCGGTGGTGTAATTTACGGCGCCTTTGACGCTCACCACCCCTAAGATGTGATACTAAAATTGGGAATTATGAGACCAATCGAAAGTTCGAATCTACGGGTGGATGGAATCGTCGAGACCTGCATCAACGTCGCAGAGATCAATCGCGCTCGTGAATTCTATCAATTGCTATTCAATTTCGAGGTCATGGTCAGCGACGAGCGTTTCTGTGCTTTGCGGGCTGGTCGGGATGTGCTGCTGCTCTTCATTCGGGGCGGGTCTAATGATCCGGTCGCCATTCGCGGAGGCATCATCCCTCCGCATGAGACACGCGGCGCTGGCCACCTCGCCTTTGCTATTTCCTCGGACGCGCTCGAGACTTGGCGAATGCGACTGTGCGAGTGTGGAATCGAAATCGAATCGGAAGTTCAGTGGGAGCGAGGCGGGGCCAGCTTGTATTTCAGGGATCCGGATGCCAATTTGCTTGAGCTTGCTACTCCAGGTGTCTGGCCGAATTATTGATCCTGCGAACATTCCTCTCGACAGGTCGTATACGCTGCGGCTCCTTCCCCTGCTTAACGCCCCGGTCCTCGCAAAATGACAACCTGCACTTATTTCTTTCCCTCGTCATCCGAGCCCCATCACATTCCAGTCCAATTGTAGGCCAGACCGCTTCTCGGATTCGGCCATGACAGGCAGTCGACGCCGGTCCCTTGGACTGCCGTCGGTCCACCAGGTTCCACAGGAATTAAATGCCAATCCACAGCCGGCCCGGTCCGCTGATTGGCTCGACAAAGCCCAAGGGCCGATAGTGGCGTTTGGCCGAGCGGACCAACGTCAGCAATCTTTCGGCTACACCCCTTCGGATCTGAACGCCCAAGTCATCCCCCAGGAATAAATGCCGATCACAAGCATGACGTCGACAGGCATACCGAAAATTATGTAAAGAACCGGCATAAACAGTACGGACTTCTGCAGCACCAATGCTTGTAGAAGGACCTGGAGGGGTAGAAACAGTGCCAGATGGGCCATTGTGATCGACGTAAGCAGGGCCTTTCTCGGCAGACCAAAGTCGAAAATGTAATACGTCAAACCGAATACAAAAGGCACCAGGGAGATCAAACCGATTCCTGATGTCACAAACCCTGCCAAATAACTATCCGGAGTGTGCGGAAAACCGGCCGGAATAAATGCAAAATACAACAGCGCGATCGCCTGCACAAGCAGGACCACTCGCAAGAGATAGATGAGAGGAATCAGCCTCTTAGAAATAAAGTAGGTAGCCACGAAGATCAGCACTGTGACGGCACAAGCGAGCCACCACACCTGGGCGCTCGGCAAAACAGCCTCCATCCGCAGGTAGGGAATATTGAAACTGAGAAAGGGCGCCCAATGATGCTCCGCCAGACCGAGCTCCGCACGCAAGGGAAGAGAGCGAATTCCGAACCTGAAAATAAGAGTCCACAGGCGGCAAACCCGCGGCAGCAAAACCATCCAGGCAAAGGAAAAGAACACAAAAAGACAGCTTGCAGTGATCAGGTTCATGGTGCCGAGTCGAAAATGGAGCAGCGCCCGGTGCATGGGAATAACCCCACCGCGATGTCCGCGGGGGCGAATCGGGTCCGCCCCCTTCGAGAGATCGGATCCCTTACTGTTGCGGTCCTCAAAACTCCTTGAAGAATCCAAAGCTCGTACCACCTCTAAGATAGGTCGGGTTGCGATAGTAATCCGCTATGACATTGACGCCCCAGTGTGGGCCGACCCACTGGCGCCAGGTAATAGTTAGGGTCTGACTGTGAAAATCTGTAATGGTCGAAGTTGGCCCGACTAGTTGATACGCCTCTTTTCCAAAACCAGCCCGAAGGGTGATGTAATGTTGCTGGTTCCGGCCTTGTGTCACCGCGATGAAACCTGCCGGAGAAAAGACAGATCCGGGATTGCTGACATTGAAACGAACTCCTTCTTCGAGAATCCACGGTTTCTTGAAGTAGTAAGTAGAGCCGACGAAGAAGCTGTGATCTCGGTGGGCGTCTTTGGCGGCGTAATAGCCGAAGCCGAGAGTAGTGATCAACTGCCGGCGACCCAGCCACTTCTTACTAATGAATCCATCGGCTCGGAAACGAGGCCAGAAAAAGCCTCCAGCGCTGGAGCCCAGAGTGAGTGAGCCGTACCAATCGGGATTAAAGTTGTAGGTGTCGCCGACTCCGAAATATACTCCTGCATCGCCGAATTCGTGCTGACCATTGATTTCTGCATTCCAGATATTGTTTTTTTGCGTGATGACGCCGCGGGCATATCCGCCGGTCCAATTGCCAAAGCTATCGGTTAGGGCCAGATAATTGCCTCCGCTTTCAACATAATTTGTAAGCAGCCGTAGTTCTGTTGGCGGCTCCTTTTCAATTGGCGATTGCGGAGTAGCCTCTGGGAGCCCCGCCCAGGCGGCATTTTCCTGGGCATGCGCGGCGCAGACGAAAGCAATGCCCAGGATCAGGAGCCAGGTTGCGGGTTGACGACCTCGGCGGTCAGAAACGCTCATTTCGTCAGCCCCTTTGACTGGTCAAACTCCTGGCTCTCGAATTGCAGCATTGTCCCTTGGCCGGCTACGATCATCCAGGCATCCGGGCGCTGGATTACCTTCGCGGAGCCCTGGATAACCCTTGGTTTCCCAAATTTCGCTGATGACAAGTGCCACGTCGCGTGTTCCAGGTTCTGGGGGTGAGTGGCCTTGATGCTCAGCAGCTTGCCGCGAATCGAGACCTTCCACTCCACTTGCTTACGCGAGTTTAAAAAGGTTGCGAGTTCGGTCATGGTGTACCAACGAAATGTTCCCTTGGCTCTCAAGTCAGCCGTTTGGTGCAACCACTCTTCGACAATGTGCTGATACGGCAGAATTCCCGGAGGATGGAAATAGATCAGTCTCACCGATTGATGGTCTGACGCAAATGCAGTGATTGCATCAAGCCAGTGCCCTACCTCGAAATCGGAATATCCCTCGGAGCCCATTTCCTCAAACCCCGCAGCCCGATCCAGATGAAGAATGGGAAATGCCCAGATGTTTTGGCCTTCGCGGATTCCGCCACGATAACCCTGAGTCGGACCCATTCCGGTATCACCGGTGAAGTAATAGGCGACAAAGCCATGCGACTCCAGCCAGTGCGTAACCCAGACTGGTTGATTGCCGTCCGGAGCGGAATACTCGACGACCCTTTTTCCGGTGACATGCTCGAGGGCGCTCTGGTTTAGCGCCAGGAATGGTTCCAGATTCTTGGGATCGTCCTTATCCACATGTGAAGCAAAGTAGTTGTGGATCCAGCCTCCGTGGCTGCCTATTTCGTAGCCCAGGTCCTCGTATTTCTGGATCAGTGCCTGGCTGATAGGGTTGTGTTCGACATTGACTCCCCTGCCGTCTCCAATTGCCATGGCGTCGGGGCCGGCGGTTATGTGAATTGAATACGGTCCTTGCTGGAGCAGACTCCATGCATTCATCTGCTCGAGAGGCTTGATAGCAGCATTGGAGTCGACGTGCCAATTCAGAACCAACCCTCCGACTCCATCCGGAACGGACTCTAAGAAAGGCAAGGAGAGGACGTGTTTTGCAAAATACTTGAGAAAGGCATGCATCGGAAGCCCATCGGTGTTGCCTTTGAGGTATCCGAGCGGTAGGTTTACGAAAAGTACGGAGCCATCCTCATAAGGATGCTCACCCGCGACGACCCCAACCTTAGATTGGAATAGGACCTTGCCAGAGTACTGTCCCGAAGTCACGAAGCTGGGATACAGCAGTTCACCGTATTTGTAGCGTCTGAGCTCAACCTCAACGCTGGGAGGACTAGAGTCTTTGCCAGCTCGCCCCGAATCGGAGGCGCTGGCCTCCGATGGGAAGGGATAATATTTTCCTGGCGGAATTTCCATCTCACCGACAGTCGCACTCGTGCCTTTGACGCTGCCCCACTGGGTGGTTTTGTCTCCGAGTGCGTCGTAGAGGGCGTAGTCCACGCCCGCCAAGTCCGACAATCGCGAGCGTCTTGCCGCATAGCTGCCATTTAGCGAGAACGTGCCGGCATCGTAAACCAGCATGAGTTTTCCGCCTTGAGCAACAAAGCGGCGCAGAGTCGCTATAAAAAGGTCACTCGCCCGCTGATGAATCGAGTCGGGCAGAATGACTCCCGCACATTGGAATTCACCTAAAAAAGGCCGTAAAAAATCGGAATCATGGACTGGCACTACATGCAAGCCTTCCTCGCTCCCAGCATCGCTCCACACCGTGACCTTGGGATCAGAAAGACTTGTTCCATCTGGCACTAGGAGCAGCAAGCGGTCGGCACTGGAACGGGGCCGGTCACGCGCCGCCCACAACCATGTGACCAGCAGCGCGAGAGCTAGACTGCCTGCGAATATGATGGCTCGGCGCTTCATCGGCTGGCCACCACTTCACCGTGCTCGCGGGCCCACAACGTTCCGAACACCACAACACCCTCTTCCGCCTCAATACGAGGGGCACTGACCGTTGTCGGATGTTGAAAACTGCCGCATCGAGTTCCGGCAAGTATATGCAGAGCGCGTTCAGCAATGATCGGTCCATTGACGGCGCAGTCAGGACCAATGAGCATCTGTTCTCCGCTAATCAGGCTGCCGTGTACGGAGACGCTGGCTCCGAGAACCATGTCGCCGACACTCTTCACGCTGCCATGGATGCGTGCGCCGGAGCCGATGTGCAATTTGCCCCTTGCTACGATGTTGCCGGTAACGACCTCATCTGCGTACACCTCAAAGTCTCCGTCATACAGGAAACGCTGGACCACCTCTGAACCTGCGTTTGCGTTGTCTCCGAAGTGCGCCCGCGTCGCCTCTTCGCCGGGCACTACATGACCGGTTTCAATCTGCGCAGCATTGAGTCGCAGCGAGTTACAAGCGTCTTGCAGTCGTATGCTTGGGTCCACGGAGACACCAGCTCCGAGTACCATGTCGCTCTCGCTCTTCACGCTGCCACGGATACGTGCGTCGGAGCCGACGTGCAATTTACCTGCTACGTTATTGCCGGTAACGACCTCCTCTGCGTGAGCCTCATAGTTGACGGCGTACCGGAAACGTTGGACCACCCCTGAACCTGTGTTGGCGTTATCTTCCGATTGCTGCCGCGTCGAGTCTTCACCCGGCATTACGTGACCGGTTTCAATCTGCGGAGCATTGAGTCGCAGAAAGCTACAAGCGCCTTGCAGCCGTATGCATGAGTCGGAGGAAATACGCCCGGAGAGGTTGCAGTCGTGCTCTGCGGAAAATTCTCCTACTGCATGAACCCAGCGTGTGACGCGGCTGGAGCAACCCAGATGGACATCCTTCTCTCCCAGGATTGCCCGGTAACCGTTATTGTCTCCTCCGCTGAATCGCCCGCCGGCATAGATGTCTCTCAGGAACGTGGTCCCAGGTGGCACGACGAGGTCAGAACCCGCCGCAATCGTCACTGGGCAAATTGCGCCCTGTTGCTGGATGGGAAGCCTCTGCGAATCGTCGCACAGGCCCAGTGCCAGGTATTCAACTCCATCGGGCAAGATGCCACGTGCCGTCGCACCCGAAGCTACACACTGCTGCAGAGTCGGCTCGAGAACTTGAATATAGGTCCGAAAGCTGTTGGCAAAATGACGAATTTCGCCCGCGTGTTCCTGAACGACTTTCAGTGGCGATGCGTCAGATTTGCGCCTCAGCTCCACAAACGCAGGAATTAGCGGCAGCACTAACATCAAGCTGACAAACAAGATCAACGCGGCCACTGCAAACGAGGAATTCACAGGACCTTCCGAAAACGTTCGGTCTTGTCCCAATGGAGTTCAGCCCCGGTCACAAGATCAGATATTTGTGATAGAGCAGCGCGAGAGACAGAGAAAATGCTTACGGCAAAACCTAGAATGAGGAAGGGCAGAAGGCAGATTCGCTTGCGTGTTCCATCGAGTCGAGCAGCGGCTGCTATTTCGAAAAATGCGGCCAGGTTACCGAGCGCTGCGTACGCAGTCAATGCGAACATCGCGATGACGCCGTGAAGGGGAGCCACACCCTGGAAGAACACAGCTAGTGCCAGCGCCCAGCCCAAGAGCGTGACCGGCGCCATGGTGTAGACTCCCAGCAGCAGCGCGCCATCAATCCGCTCCCGCAGCGTTGCTCGATGCTTGCCCAGCAGCAGGCGAAAGCCATATGTCACCATCGCCTGGTTGTGGCCCTTGGCCCAGCGCATGATTTGCTTTATGCGGACGGCCCAAGTCTCTGGCACTTCCTCGTAGCATTCAGACCGGTTCTGATACACGGTTTTCCAGCCCTGCAGCAAGAGACGATAGGTCAGGTCGGTGTCTTCGGTCAGAGATCGGTCATTCCAGCCACCAATCTCCCGCAACGCACTCAGTCTCACTCCGGCGACGGTGCCGCCATGTTGAGGCACCAGGCGGAGGTTCATACGGGCTTGCTGATCAACCTGATAACCTCCCGTTCGCTCCAGATCCAGCAGGCGCGTCAGCAGGTTGGTGCCGACATTCAATGGCACTACCCGGCCCATGACGCCACCGACTTCGGGATCAAAGAAGGGCGCCACCAGTTGTTTAATGAGACCCACACCAGGAATGTAGTCGGCGTCGAAAATCAGAATGACCTCGGTGGTCACCAACTCCATGGCATCCTTCAGCGCCGCCGCTTTGCCGCCCTTTCCGCCAGCGCGATGGAAGGGTTGAATGCGGCCAGGAAATCGCTCTACAAACTCATCGATGATGGCTCGTGTTCCATCGGTCGAGCGGTCATTTACGGGAATCACCAGCATTTGGCCCTCGGGATATCTCACCGTCATCAGGGCGCTAAGAATGTTGGAGATGACCTTCTCCTCATTGTGAGCGGCTACGAGTACGGTCACCAGTGGCCAGGAGGCTGTGTCGATGTCGATGTAAGGGTGCCGTTGGAAAGCGAACAGCCGGTTCAGGGTGAACCAATAATGACGGCCCGTGTATACGCAGATCAAGAAAACGATAAAGTAGAGAACATAGATCATGGCGTGCGACCACGACGGCAAGGCAGGGTGTCGGCCGTCACTCCTTACCTGCGGCGGCCGCTTTTCCATCTCTTTCCGAGAGGTCGCTCTTCCGCCGACGGGGAATTGGTCTAGCCGGCAGCTTGAATTGCTTGTCAGGCTCTAACAGCGGGGTTTTCTTCTGATGCCAGCGGGATATGGCCTCGACAATTCGTTGCGAGCCATGCCCGTCTCCGTAAGGATTGCTGCCCTCCGACATGTCCTGATACGCATCCTCATCGTTCAGCAACCTGTTCGTCTCCTTGACAATCCCCTCACGGGACATTCCGATGATCTTGGCCATGCCAAACTGCGAAGCTTCTGGACGCTCGGTAAGATTTCGCAGCACCAGCACCGGCTTACCGAAAGTCGGCGCCTCCTCCTGAACTCCTCCCGAGTCAGTCAGCACCAGAAAACAGCGGCGCAGCAAACTGACGAAGGTGATGTAGTCCAGCGGCTCCGTCAGATGGATCCGATCAGTGTTTTGCAGCAAGGCATTGACTGTGCTGCGGACATTTGGATTCATGTGGACGGGATAGATAACCCGTATGTCAGAATGCTGCCTGACCAGATCTTTGAGAGCGAGGCACATGTTCTCCTGGTCCTTACCCCAGGATTCCCGTCGGTGGGAGGTCACCAGAACCAGGCGGTAATTCTCAGTCGGGATGCCGGCCAGAGGTGTGTTGTCCCAGGAATGGGGTAGTTGGCTGAGTGCGCGCAGAGTGTCAATGACGGTGTTGCCTGTGATGACGATCTTGTCTGCAGGAACTCCCTCGGCCAAGAGGTTATCGTGCGCCAAAACCGTCGGCGGGAAGTGAATCTCGGTCAGGACCGCAGCCAGTCGGCGGTTGGCCTCCTCGGGAAAGGGATTGTAATTATCATGGCTACGCAGTCCGGCTTCGATGTGACCTACAGGAATCTTGCAGTAATAAGCAGCAAGGGCCGACGCAAAGGCGGTCGTGGTATCGCCTTGTACTAACACCAGATTGGGCTCAAAACGGTGGCACGCATTTTCGACCGTGTCCAGTACACGCGCGGTCAGGGAGTTGAGCGTCTGATTGGGACGCATAACATCCAGGTCGAAATCGGGTTTGATCTTGAAGTACTGGAGCACATGGTCGAGCATCGTCCGATGCTGGCCGGTATGCACCACCGCGGTCTCAAACTCATCGGAACGGCGGCGGAATTCATGAATCACCAATGCCAGCTTGATTGCTTCCGGACGCGTGCCCAGCACGGCGATAACCCGACACTTCACGAAGGCACCCCTGTAAATGAGACGTGCTCGAGAATTCCATTTGCGATCGTTTGTGACCGACCCTTAATCGGCTCTTACACGATCAAACTTTAGTTGTCCGGAAAGAGACCTCGCCGTCCCTGCATTCCTCGGCCTTGAGGGCTCATTCGTTCGAGACCACACCGTTCCAGCCTTCAAGTCATCCCGCCACGAGTACCGCTAAACTCCCAGGACGAAAGTGCCGATAGAGGCGATTCGGAAGTCGCGACTCGTTCGGCTGCATTCACCGGCACCGGACCGACGATCTGTCCTTCGCGCACAGGAGAATTCTTGATTTCGCTCAAGAAGTATCTGGACATGGATTCCCAAACTCTGGCCACTGTGACGACGGAGCGCCATGAGCCACAGCCAGCGACCCTAGAATCCTTCCGTGCTGTTATACAGGCCATCGGCAAAAGCGCCGCTCAGGCCTGCCCCGCTCTGGGCGCCGGGCTTGAAGACAATTTGATAGGCCTTGAGCGTCGGCTGGCGATTGATTCTTCACCCGCAGCAGTGAAACAGACGGAAAGACAGGTCGCGGTCCAGCTACAGGAATGGGGAGGACGGACAGCGGCTCACCTCAAAGCGAGGGCCGACGAGGTCAAGGAACTTCTGATCGTACTTGCTCGCACCGCCGAATCAGTCGGCGATCGAGATCACCGATATACCAACCAGTTCAACCAGCTGACGACCCAACTCAGAACGATCGCTGATCTTGATGATTTAACGCTGATTCGGTCATCCTTGGTGCAGCGAGCGACCGATCTGAAGACCTGCGTCGATCAAATGGCGCGAGATAGTCAGCATTCCTTAGAGCAACTTCGAGCTGAAGTCTCAAGCTACGAGACCAAGCTGAAGGTGGCAGAAACCCTGGTCTTCAAGGATACCCTTACTGGAGTAGCCAACCGACGAAGCATCGAAGAGCGGATGCAATCGAACATCGCAAACAATCAGCATTTCTGTGTTGTGATGCTCGACCTAAACCGTTTCAAGCTGGTTAACGACACCCATGGGCACCTGGCGGGCGACGACTTACTCAAGCAGTTTTCCGCAGAATTACAGTCCATCGTTCGGCCTGGCGACTTGGTAGGCCGTATGGGCGGAGATGAGTTCGTACTGCTTCTGGGGTCTAATATCGACGGCGGAAGATCTTGCATTCAACGTATTCAAGAGTGGGTCTTCGGCAAGTACACGATAAACGTCGGATCAGGCAAAGAAACCTTGAGCGTTCTCGTGGATGCTTCGATTGGACTGGCAGAGTGGCGGCCCGGACAGACGATGGAAGATGTAATTGAAGAAGCCGATGCTACCATGTACCGCGACAAGAAGGATTCACGCAAGTAAGAATCTCCCGGGTACTGGCCCCCAACAATGCTGCTCAAGACAGCGCGCCCTGTCCCAAAGGGACCGGTATCATGTTGGTGCGACGGGCCGGACTCGCACAGTAGATTGCGCAGGCTAAACTCCTCCCAGAGCAAGAAGTCCACCGAGCCCGCCAAACCACACGATATTGCGTGCCCGTTGACCTGGCAAGCCCCTCAATATCGGAGTTCTATCGGTGGGCTTACTTTATTGACTCCTTAAACTATGTTCGTGGATGGTCGGCAACCCCTTACACACGTCCCCCCAGCTCACGTCAGCATCCGCCGCAACAGATCACCTCAATTGGGCCCTACGCCGCTGGCTTGATGTTCTGGTTCACGCTGAAGAAGTTCGTCGGATCGTACTTCTTCTTGATGGCAGCAAGGCGTGCGTAATTATCGCGGAACGATGCCTGAACCCGCTCCTGTCCTTCGTCCATCATGAAGTTGATGTAGGCGCCCCCTGCTGAGTAAGGATGCAACGCGTCATAATAGTTCTTGCACCATTCTGTAATTTTCCCCGCGTTAGCCGGGTCGGGGTCTACCCCGACAATGACCTCGGCGAACAAGGCTTCCCGGAAACTGTAGGCTGTATCGTTCTTGCCTACGCGTTGCGCTGCGCCGTTGACAGGGTAAAGGTGCATAGTCGAAAGCATGGTCGGCAGCTTCGAACCGTGTTCGACGTGCTTCGCAATGGCCGCGTCGCTCAGACCGGTGAAGTTGTCGGCCCGCCAGTACCACTGCAACCCAGGAACAAACAGACCATCAAAAGTGCTTTGCACGGCTGGAAATGGCGCTGGACCAACCGCATCGAGTAAGGGTGTTCCCACGCTGCGCATACGGCGGGTCGCCTTTTCGGTTTCCTCAGCCGTTCCTGTGCTGCACCAGACAATGGCACAGACTTTTTTCATATGAAGGTTTTGGGGAAACATGGGTGCGGGAGGGACTACGAGAAAGGCGAAGAATCCATTCACTTCCTCGGGAGCAGTAAGAATGAATTCGCGATAGGACTTCAGAACGTCCGCCGCCTGCTCCAGGGGCCAAAACGTGGGCCCGAACTGGACTGTGCTCACCGGATGCAGCCGGAACTCGAATGAAGTCACAACGCCGAAGTTTCCGCCGCCGCCTCGGATTGCCCAAAATACATCGTCGTTCTCCTTGGCACTCGCGGTGACGAATCGTCCATTCGCAAGAACCATGTCGACGGAAAGTAGATTGTCAATCGTAAGACCATGGCGGCGCGTCAGGTAGCCGATGCCTCCTCCCAGAGTGAGTCCTGCAACTCCAGTGGTTGAGATGAAACCGCTAGGCGCAGCCATCCCGAACGCATGGGTCGCATGGTCCACGTCGCCCCAGACGCATCCCGCCGCAACTCGCACCGTACGCGCTGCCGGGTCCACCCGAACCCCTTTCATCGGTGAAAGATCGATCACTAGTCCGCCGTCGCAAGTTCCGAGACCAGCCCCGTTGTGGCCGCCGCCGCGAATCGCGGTGACCAGTCCGCTCTCACGTCCATAACGGACGGCGGCCATCACGTCGCCCACATCAGAGGCACGCACAATAAGCTTCGGCCGCTTGTCGATCATTCCGTTATAGACCCTGCGGGCCGCATCGTAGGCGTCGTCTTCCGGCTGGATGAGCTGTCCCCGAATGGCTGCCTTTAGTTGTTCGATTGACTGTGCCATGGATGGCATCCCCCATTGTTTTTATTCTTTGAGACGATCTCACAGACGCTCACCGAGGGTCATGCACTCTCGAAGTGGCTACCGCTTTGGTCTTGCCAATCATTGGGGCCAAATCTTAGGGCTAGTATTAACGTAAGTCAATCAAGGCAGTGAACTTGACGGCTCTTCGGGCCTATGGGTGTTGAAAACAATATTGCACAAAGGAACCGGGGCCCGGCGAACAAAAGCGCTGGGGGCCCGGAGGAACAGGACAGAGCCCGGCGTTCGCTGCCGAAATTCCCTGATTTGGCAGAGCCGCTAGGCTGCATTGGTGCGTTGGTCCGATTGATCGCGAACCACTGGTAATTTTGGGAGTTCGCCAATGTCTAACTCTCTGTTCCAATGGAAAGAGGGCGGATTGTGACACAGGTTACTGAACCCCTTACGCCGTGGCAGGATAATGGAAATAGGGAGCCCACCATGATGTTACGGTCCTTGGCGATAGCCGCAGCGCTGTTGGCGTTGACCTACGCATCCCCCGTAAGTTTGGCCCAGGACCAAGGGGGAGCTGCAGCGAAAAACCAGGATGCCGCCACCACCCAGCCCCAGTCCACTGCAGGCAGGGCTGAGCCCGCGGACCCCGACAAGGTAAAACATGGGGGCGGTAAGACGGATGTTGATGCGGTGGGGAACCGCAATGTCGGCTGCAAGACCGGCCTGGGCAACTGGTATGGAGTGGAGAAACAGATTGCCATGGGCAAGCAGTATGCCCAGCAGGTGGAATCCACGGCAAAATTGATCCAGGATCCGGTGGTCACAGAATACGTCAACCGGGTGGGACAGAACCTGGTACGCAACTCCGATGCTCAGGTGCCGTTCACCATCAAGGTGATCGATTCTAATGACATCAATGCGTTTGCCCTGCCGGGCGGTTTTTTTTACGTGAATTCCGGATTGATTCTGGCAGCGGATGAAGAAGCCGAGCTGGCTGGTGTCATGGCTCACGAGATCGCGCACGTGGCCGCTTGCCATGCCGCCCGCGAGAACACCCGCGGGAGCCTGATGCAGATGGCTTCGATTCCCCTGATCTTCGTTGGGGGCGCAGTCGGCTATGCCGCATACGAGGCGGCGGGTCTGGCCTTGCCCTTGACGTTCCTGCACTTCTCGCGTGGTTTCGAGGCCGAGGCCGATTACCTGGGGATGCAGTACCTGTACAAATCGGGATACGATCCTCAGGCCTTTATCAGCTTCTTCGAAAAGGTTCAGGCACAAGAAAAGAAAAAGCCGGGCACGCTGGCCAAAGCATTTTCCACCCATCCTCAAACCCCCGATCGCATCGAGAAATCACAGCAGGAGATCGAGCATATCCTCCCGGCACGGGCCCAGTACGTGGTTTCGACCTCGGAGTTTGACGACGTGAAATCGCGGCTGGCGGCGATTGAGAACCGGCACAAGATCCTGGACAAGAAGGAAGACCAGAACAAACCCAGCTTGCGGAGGACGTCTTCCACGGACAACAACAGTACAGATGACACGGGGAACGACGACGACCGTCCGACCCTGAAGCGTCGCGACGACAGCAACTGAATACCTACCCCAGCCCTGTGACTTTCGCGCTGTGTGACATTGAGGCGCGCCCGGGGATTTTCTGGCGGCTCGTTCGGGTCTCGAGGGCCCCGATCCAATCAGCACTACTGTCAGAACTCTCAGGTCTTCTGGCTTGGGCATTCGGTTGCCATCAGGAATGGCATCGTTATCGAACAATCCTGATCCGGGAGTCGAATACGTGTTTAGCTAGCCCACGCGTGCGACGCGATTGTTGCTTGTGAATCTCGATGACTTTCCCCTGCGGCACCCGCTTCGTGCGCATCTCGGCTGCGTCCCGCCGCTTTCGCGGGTTTCGGGCAGAACAGCTTCCGAAAACCCGACGTCGCATCTACTTCGAGAACACGTTGTCCACCTTCCACATGTTTCGCTCCGCCCACTGAACCGCAGAGGCGCCGAGCAATTCGTTGCGCCGTTCAGGGAGTCGAACAGCCGGCGGAAACGCTGGGGACCCTGCCTCGCCCATTTATGAGCGTCCCTGTCAGTCTGCCAGTTTGGGCAAGACCGTGCTGCTAGTACTCTCTATCGAGTCCGCCGGGGTTCAGATTCCTCCGTCGCAGATTGCCGCTGCTTCCACCTGGACGGAAGCCGGAGTAGAGCGGTTGCTCAAAGCACCCGCGCCAGGGTCGGAAGACCAAGCAGCAACCAATCCGCCTGAAGAGAAAAATTCCCCATGACACAAGAAAAGATCCCGAAGGCACAGAACTTGCAGAAAACAATTCCAACAAGGTGGGTAATGGACATGAAGAAACTCCTGATTGTTTTAGCGTTGTTGTTTGCCATGCCAGCGTTTGCAGATGACCTGGACGAATACATTCAGCTTCTCAAAACCGACCTCAAGGCTGAGGCCAGAGATATCATCAGCAAAGGAATGCAGACATTCACCGACGAGGAGGCCAAGCGGTTCTGGCCGATCTATGAGTCTTACATGGCTGAGCGTGGCAAATTCCTCGATGCCCGCGTCGCCGTGATCCTGGACTATGCCGACAATTACGACAAGATGACGGATGCGAAAGCGCAGGAGCTGTTGAACCGGAGGTTCGAGCAACTGAAGCTGAGGAACAAGCTGGATGAGAAATATCGCCCACAATTCGCGACGGCGCTTTCACCCCGGCGGCTCGTCCGTTTCTACCAGATTCAGCACGAACTAGAGGTACTAATGGAACTAAGAGCAGTTTCGCAAATCCCAAAGATGAAGTGGTGGCAAGGAGAGTAAGGGAAACGCGTGGACCGATTCAAGGATTCCGGGCGCCATACGGGATCTTGCCCTGCATTGAGGACAGCTTAACTCGCGGGACCCATTTGGCGTGCCGTCAGAAGTGTCCCGGCGGCCTCGGAGGTTGGACCAGGTAAAGCCGGATCGGGGGAAAAATAGGTCTGTGTGAATTGTCCGCCGGATTCGTAGAAGCAGTTTGGCTGCGGGTAGGAAGCCCTTCCCGACTTGTTGCCCATTAGTTGTCCGCGGTTATTTCCAGTTTGCCCGTCACTCGGTCGGAGCCCGCCCTGCGGGACTCTAGTCCTAGTATTCCCTGTCATCCGCACGGCGCTCAACCTCTAACTGCTCTTATCGTGAGGGAGAACAGCGGGGAGTTCCAGTTTCCAGTCAGTTGTTCTTTTGCATTTGACTGAATTAAGGACCTTCGCCTCGGAGCATCCCGAGTGGAAGACCACGGCCGTTCGCCTCGCCGCTCCGGGACGATTCAAACACTGCGCTGGTGCTGGTGAAGGATTGGATCGCCACCGCGAAACATCCGAAGACCGGCTACCGCGTCGATGCTCAGAACCAGCACCGGCGCCCCAGTTGTGCAGATGCGTTATTTCAGGCTCTGCAAGAAATGGTTTATCAGCCCATGCTCGGACTACCTGCCTACCTGCACACGAACACGACCGCAGGTGTCCGAGTGGTTTTCGACTGACGACATTATGTGAAGTGAAGTGGTGCTCCATGTCCCATAGATCCAGTGCATTTATTGCGCATGTTCGCAATTGGGCTGCGATAGCACTTGCGGCTCTCCTGTGCCCCTTTACGCGGGAGGGCAGTCTGATTCTCTAATGGCCTTTAACAAGGCCCTCGAGGAGATCGTCGCCCGAGTGACGCCGGCAGTGGTCCAAGTTGAAGCCTATGGGCCGCCACAAAAGGACAGCGACGAGGATGATGACGATGATGATGGCAACCATCCGGAGACTCAGCTCAAAGCTGAGCACGCCCTCGGCTCTGGCGTCATTCTCGATCCCGCAGGATACATCGTCACCAATTCCCACATAGTTAGAGGCGCGAGCACGCTGACAGTAATTCTCGACAAGAACACTCGACGTCGGCCAATGGAAACTGCCCGAGGCCTGACCGTTCCTGCACGACTCTTGCAGAGTTCAAGGAAGCCGACCTGGCCATAATCAAGATTGACGGTAAGGGTTTGCCGACCATTCCCTTCACCACCAGGGAAGATCTTCGCCAGGGGCAGCTCGTGATTGCCTTGGGCAGTCCAGAAGGTCTACAAAACTCAGTGTCCATCGGAGTGGTCAGTTCCACGAATCGGCAGATAACGCCGGATCCCTACCTGTCTTATGTCCAAACGGATGCGGCCATTAATCCCGGAAATAGCGGCGGACCACTAGTAGACATTCAAGGAAATCTAGTGGGCATCAACTCGTTCTTCATCACCGAAGGGGGAGGCAGCGATGGTTTGGGGTTCGCGATTCCTGGTCGTTTTGTTCAATTCGTTTATCAAAGCATTCGACAGAACGGACGGGTGGCTTGGGGCGATACGGGCGTTAAAGTTCAGGGTATCACCCAGGCACTCGCGGCTGGTCTACGGTTACACCGTGAATCGGGAGTTGTGGTGGCGGATGTAGTTCCTGGAACCCCAGCCGAACGCGCGGGGATCAAGGCAGGAGACATCCTTGCAAGTCTGGATGAACAGCCTTTGGAGAACGTTCCTCAGTATTACGAAGCGATGTACCACAAAACGGTTGGGGAGAAAGTTGTGATCGCCATTTTGCGAAAATCGGATTGGCTCAGGTTCGAACTTCCCGTCGTGGCTGCAACGGCCGACGATGCGAATACTGGAGATTCACTGAGCCCGGCGATCAATCTGGTCCCCAAACTGGGGGTCTTGTGTTCGGAACTTGGGGCCAGACCTCGTTTGGGAGCCGCTAACTTGCGCTCACGCACCGGCGTCGTTGTAGAAGCGAAAGTGGTCGGAAATGATCTGAAAACAAGCTTGAGAGCGGGTGACGTCATTCGGTCCGTCAACCTGATAGAGGTATCTAATGTGGGCGAACTGCAGTCAATTCTTGACAAGATGGCGGGCACTTCTTTCGTGCTCCAGGTCGAGCGCAAAGGGCGATTCCTCTATCTTGCAAGGGAAACCAATTGATCCCCGGTCCGCCGCTGCGGCGAGTTGCTTTGCGTTTCGGGTGACTTGGCTCACTATCCGGCTCATGGGGAAGCGAATCCCTGAAAGAGCCAAGACGGGTCGTGTCGGGAACAAGAGTAGACGACGACCTCAGATCGCTGGCAAGCCGGACGATTTCGTTCTCTGCGCTTCAATGGAACGAATCGGACGCCGCCAACGGCCTGGGCGATACCTGTCTAAGCTGCCTTGTTTGCGCTGTTACGGTTTGGGCTCGCGACCAAATCTTGCCGAAGCTGCTCCATTTGTATGGATGCTTCCTTTATCTGCTCGGCATATTCGTGGCCTTGCCGTGGCAGGAATCCCCCGTAGTTATCGAGCAGCAGGCGGGCGTTTGCCTCGATGGCGGAGGTCTTTGATCGAGCTTGATTGGAAAGTGCAAACGTCAGTTCCTCTAGCTGCAAATCGCGGACCGCTAATGCTTGTTTGCTCTTGGCAGTTTCTTGTTCAAGCACTTGCCAGTGATAGCGGACGAGTCCAAACAGACATGCTGTCAATACGACCAGACATAAGTTGGCAACAATGGTTTCCACCAAAGCCTTGCTTAAACTCGTATTCTTCTCTCTATCGAGGCTGGCAGAATTGTTGGCCTCCGCCACAGACAATGAAGACAGAAGCCCGCGAGCTTGCTCCATGTACTCCATCCCTTCGTTCGAATCCACGAGCATGAACGCGCGGTGGCGATATCCCTGTTGGCGGAAACTAATAGAGCGTTCCATCTCAGCTTGTTTTGAAGTTGCTAAAGACTCGAGCTGCGACTCCTGGGATCGTTCGCTCTCCGCCCGATTAGCCACCCCTGCACGAAGGCTGGCGAAATCGGTCTTGATCCTCGCCTTTGCGTCAGTATATGGCTGCAAGTACGACAGGTTTCCGGTTAGCAGATATCCGCGCTGACCTGTTTCCATATCGGTCAAGTCTTTCAGAACACTGGAAATGTCCGCCTGGATCGTCGCGCTCTCCAGTGTGCGCGCGACAATGTGTTGCATCTGTTTTAAATGGTTGACAGCAAGATACGCATTACATGCCATGAAAGCGAGAAGTGCAGGAGCCCCGATTTGTAGCAAAGCTTTTCGGATCATCTTATGTGTGCCATCCTTCATGTGATGTTCAGAACGCCCTTAGCCGTGATTCGACTGGCTTTGCAAATCTCTGCCCCAACCTTTACCACTGCGTCGCTCCGGTAGGCGGGTCCTTCTGCGGACATAACCGAACTGGCAGCTACGGTGAAAAGAAGAGCATCTTCCTGGGTGTCGAAGTAAAGCACAACCTGATTCGCGGACATGCGCATACCTCCTACGGATCGTTCATGGGAATGATAGGCCGGTTGGCCACAAGAATGAGGTTATCTTCTTGGTGCGCCGCATTGCCGACTATCCGGGGACTCGCTTGGCCAATGGCCATAAGGGCATTATTACCATCCCATTTGGCCCATCCGCTCAAGGATGATCGCGCTGTAGTTATTCATGCGCTCGGGTCGCCGCTTCAGGGGGGCCGGCAGAATTGCAGCCAGTCGGGCCGCCTGTTGCCGGCCGATATTCCGGGCTGCGGTTTCGTAATAACGACACGCCGACTCTGCACCATAAATACCAGGGCCCCATTCGACCACGTTGAGGTAGATCTCCAGAATGCGCTGTTTGCCGAGGACGAATTCGGCCACCGGCACCAGGGTCGCCTCTGCGCCTTTGCGGAGGATAGAGCGGCCGGTTCCGAAGAACAGGTTCTT
Source organism: Terriglobia bacterium (assembly GCA_963758435.1). Lineage (GTDB taxonomy): Bacteria > Acidobacteriota > Terriglobia > Terriglobales > Acidobacteriaceae > JAIQFF01. Next base: position 57,892 of record CAVWVN010000014.1, read on the forward strand.
GACGAGTTGCTGCGTAAGGGTGGAAGCGCCGCGAGTTCGATCGCCCTCCAAATCGTCTTGGGCAGCGATTTGGATCTCGTGCCAATCGAATCCATGGTGCTGATAGAAGTGCGCGTCCTCGGCGGCGATTACGGCGTGCTGGAGATCGGGCGAGATTTGGCTGAGCGGAATGAATTTGTAGCGTTCGCGATACGGCGTGTGGTGAATCCAGGCCTGCAAGCGGCGTTGGATGTGCACCGCGGTTGTCGGTGGGTCGATCCACCGGGCGGCCGCAAGGATTAGCGCGGCAAGCGACCAAAGCAGCACCACGCCGATGACAAGCCATCGAATAAAGGATCGCAGGAAACCCGTCCGTGATGGAGTCTTGGTGTGCGTGTTCGGCATTGCAGTCACATTTCAGAATAATGGCCTGGGCTGGGTCGGCGCTCTGAATCCCCCCGCGGAAGCCGGATTGCATCCGGTTAGCCAACAAGACGTCCAAGCGGGCGGCAAGTGTGTCCTTGCAGTTATGGGGCAATTACCATGGTTCACGTACAGCTGGAACGATAACCCTCAGATGTACTGTTCGGCCAGCATGTCGGCCGCACTTTCGTCCAGCTGTTCGGCTCGTCGCACTTCTTCGAAGCGGGCCAGCAAATCGTCGGGCCGCAGGCGCCGTTTCTCGGCGCCTTGAAAGTCATGGATAATCTGGCCACGGTGCATCATGATTAGACGGTCTCCCAAACTTGCCGCCTGATGCATGGAGTGCGTCACCATTAAAGTGGTGAGTTGGTCGCGCGCAACCACTTGTTCGGTCAGGGCGATGACCAGGTCCGCACTCTTGGGATCGAGGGCTGCCGTGTGCTCGTCCAACAGCAGCAGCTCGGGACGCAACCAGGTGGCCATGAGCAGCGTGAGCGCCTGACGTTGCCCTCCCGAGAGACTTCCGATGGCATTCTCCAGGCGGTTTTCGAGCCCCATGTTCAGCCGGCTAACCTCGTCGCGCATTCGGCTCACCAACGACTGTTTCAATCCCCAGCCCAGACCCCGGCCACGGCCCCGGAGGGCCGCAAGACTCAGATTCTCCTCGATGGTGAGGTTGGGTGAAGTGCCGCTGAATGGATTCTGAAAGACGCGTCCGATCAGTTCGGCACGCGCATGCTCGGGCCAGCGCGTCACGTCGCGGCCCGCCAGCCGGATGGTGCCTTCGTCCACCAGAAACGTTCCGGCAACGGCATTCAGCAGCGTGGATTTCCCCGAGCCATTGGTTCCGATGATGATCACCCAGGAACCGGCCACCAGCTCAAGGTTCACGCCGCGGAGAGAGCGGACTTCATTCGGCGTGCCCGAGTTGAAAATTTTCGCGACACCCTGGATTTCAAGCATGGGCAATCCGCAGGCGCTTTTTGCGCAGGAATTGCGGCACGATGAGGGCGCAGAAGACAAAGAGTGCCGTGATCAGTTTCAGGTCGTTGGGGCTGAGCCCCCACCGCAACGCCACAGAGACCAGCAACCGGAAGAGCACGGAACCCATCACCGTGCCGACAATCGTGGTGCCTAACTGGTTTGTCCCGACGAGCGCTTCCCCGATGATGACGCTGGCCAGCCCCCACACCACCATTCCGATTCCCATGCCCACGTCCGCGAACCCCTGGTATTGCGCCAGCAAGGCTCCGGACAGCGCCACGAAACCGTTCGAGATCGCCACTCCGAATACGATCATGTTACCGTCGTTGACTCCCAGCGCCCGAATCATCTGCACGTTGTCACCCGTCGCACGCATAGCCATCCCGAGGTTCGTGCGTAAGAACAAATACAGCAGCGCACCCGTGAGTGTCACCACAAGCCCGACCGCGGCGAGCACCGACGCGTCGCGCACGCTGACTTCCCATCCCGCGAGATCGAAAACGGTAGCCCCTTTCATGAGCTTCACCGCGATCTGCTCCGACTGCGTTGCCAGCGTGGTCACCGACAGCAGGGGAACATTGCTCTGACCCATGATGCGCAGATTGACGGAATAGAGCGCCGTCATCACCAGAATCCCTGAAAGCAATGAGTTAATTTTGAAACGGGTATAGAGCGTGCCAGTGCAGGCTCCGGCAATCATTCCGGCACCGAAGGCGGCCAACGACGCCAAAACTGGGCTGGTTCCGTGGACCAGGAGAGTGGCTGCGACGGCTGCGCCGAGGGTAACCGATCCATCGGCCGTGATATCGGGGAACGCGAAAATTCTGAAGCTGATGAACACGCCCAGGGCCAGCAGCGAGAGGATGAACCCTATGGTGAATGTGCCGATCAGGAGGCTCATATCGCGCTCACGCTCATCGGATCGATTTTCATCTGAACTATTTTCATGTTACCCATTTTCATCTGATCTCAGATGTCGCACCGATCCAGCACGCGCCGCGGACGAACTCGCTCTGCTGCGGCCCGGCTGCCACGCGATCGTCGGTTAGAAGGTGGAGTACGCCTTGCAAAGTTTCGGTCTCGAACAAGGTGGTAACCGTAGTTTTCAGATCGATGCTTCCCTTCTGAAGAGGACGATACGAAAATGCCGCGGCATGAAAATGACCCTGTGGCCAGGCCCCGGTCCCCAGGGGCCGAAGCAGGGGAGCCAGCGGCGCACATTCGGAACTCGCCGCCACGCCCGAGATCAAGGCCAGGGATCGCGAGTACAGCCGTTCCGTGGAGAACGAGAGCCAGGAGCGGACCTCGGGATATTTGAACGGGGCGTCGCTCGCTCCGGTGGCCGCGGCGGGGGAGCGGCGGAGTGCGGCGCCCACCAGCCCAGCCGACTCGACCACCATCACCATTCCGATTGCTGGGGCGCCTGAAATCTCCAACGCGGTTCGCACTAACTCCGCGAGTGAAATGGGGCCCTCGGCACTAGAGGTTTCAAATCGCATCAGGTGCGTGAATCCCCCTTCGCAGCGCAGGCCATAGAGGACGTTCATCTCCGGCACCAGCTTGCCGCTGGAGACCATGAAATCGGGGACATTGGTTCCATCCGTGGGCAGATACGCCGCCGAGCCGCCCGCCGCCAGGAATTCACCAAAGCGCGTCTGCGCATCCTTGAAGCCGTGGCCGAAAGCTCCCAAGCCGAAGCCGAATGTGGCCGACGGATACGTGACCATCTGGCAATCTGCCGGACTGAAGCCGCAACCTTTCAGCAAGCCCGGGTCGCCGATCCGTTCGCAGGTCAGGGGCTTCCCCGGAGCACATTCCATGACTTCGAACGATCCGGCCGGAGATGAAAGGCGGCGGACTTCGGCCTTGTGTACCGGAGGCGTCGCGACCGGGGCCGTCTGGGCGAGAAGGATAGTGGAAAGCCGGCAGAGATCCAGCACCTGCTTCACCCGCTCCGAAGGGCTGGTGATCACGAAACTTCCGCCGATGCCCTTCAGTTGGGTGTGAAACTTCACCAGCAAACCGACACCGGCTGAACTGAGGAAGGAGATCTCGGATAAATTCAGACGAATGCCGTGCGCTCCTCCGCGGATGACCTCCTCCAGGTTGCCACGCAGGTGCTCCGTCCAATAGTTGTCGAGGCGTCCCTTTACTTTAACTTCGAGTGCTTCGCCGAGTTGTTGGGTGACGATTTCCATGGCTGGGCTACGGGTGCACGCTCGGCGCGAGGTCCGGGTGAATGGTTATACCCAATTCCGCCGCATTGCGGCGGCTGATCGACACTTCCTCCACGGCTACTTCCTGGATAGGCATATCTTTCGGATTCTGGCCGCGCAGAACCTGGCCTGCCATTTTTCCGGCGACCAACGAGGAGTACTGCATTCCCACACCGAGGCACGCCAGGCCGCCGCGGGGCAGCGCCGAGCATATGTCGGTAATCAGGGGAAGGCGCGCATCCTTTGCGCCCTTCACTGCCCCTTCATATCCCTGAATACCGGTATTGTCGGCGGGCAACCACACCACCTGGATGTCGCGGCCAGCCAGGATCTGCACCGCTTGCAGGACCTCGTTCGATCCGCTAACGGCGATCTGTTCCAGCCTGATGCCGCGTTTCTGAAATACTTCGCGCGCGACCGCCTGTTCCTTCACCGAATTGGCTTCCGCCGGATTGTACATGGTTCCTACCGCGCGCAATCCCGGCACCAGCTTCTGCATGAAATCCAGCATGTGGCTTACAGGCGGGAAGCTGCCGACGCCGGTCAGGAATGGCAAATGGTCCGCACCGTTCTTCCCCGCTCCCGCCGCAATCGGATCGCTCACGCAGGTGAAAACCACTTTCTTGTGTTTTACATTGCTGCACGCGCCGGCAAGGCATGGCGTCGAGATGGTCATGATCAGGTCGACATCGGAGCTGTCGTAGTTCTGAAGAATGGCAGGGATGTTGATCATTTCTGCTTGCGCATCCGCCCGCACAACTTCCAGGTTTTTTCCTTCTTCGAGACCACTGGCTTTGAGTCCGTTGAGCAGGCCATTCACGCACTCGTCATTACTGACACTCTGCGCGTAGTACACGATGGCGGCTTTGAATTTCCGGGCACCTGCGCCGGCATTGGCCGCGGAAGCCGTTCTTCGATGTGCCAAGTCGGAAACAAGCAGGATCGAGGAGAGGAGGGCGATCAGCGCGAGCCCCATCGTTAACCGCTTCAGTACAGACCAGACGGATGACTCAGCGAACGCGCGCATGGCGTTGGTAGCAGGCTCCTCTGGCGTGAGGCGACATCATTATACTGATCATTCTGCGAAGCGGGCGGAAATAGGTTTTCAATGAGCATGGTCGCCTAAGCCAGCGCTTGTGGGGGCTGCGCGAAGCGAAATCCTGAGCGCCGGTCCGCGGACGCGAAGTCTCGATCACGGCGAGCCGGAAAATACTTCCGGGATCTCTCCGCCCCCATGCCTTGGCAAATGTGGGAAGGCGGACCGCCTACGGTTGTCTTTATTGGTTATTACGTATACATTGTTAACATAATTAGGACGTGGTCAGATAGGTCGAAGAGGAAACCTATGGCGCGACAACCCGATCCTGGCCTCGAGGAGCGCATTCTGAAGGCAGCTCGTCAGCTCTGGAAAAAAGGGTCGGGTAAGGCCCTCACCATGCGGGCCGTGGCGCAGGCTGCGGGCACGAACACCCCAGCGGTCTACCGCCGCTTCCCTCACCGGGATGATATCTTGCGAGCCCTGGTGCAGGAAACGAGGCAAGATTGGCTCCGACTGGTGGAGACCTCCCCGTCGGTAGAGGACGCCTGCGAACGCTACCTGGAGTACGGATTGAGTCATCCCCACGAATACGAACTCTATTATCTTCACGAATATGAACTTCTACGGTCTTCGCCCAAGGTGGCCCCCCGGGCCACTCTGAACCAGACAGTTAAGCAAGAGAGACCCGTGGTACAGCTTATGAAAGGCAAGTTGGCCGCACAGCTAGGCGGAAGTCCGGATGACTACACGCATCTGGAAATCGCCCTCTGGGCCCTGCTCCACGGAGCTGTAATGCTGCTGATCATGAAAACGATCCGTCCGCAACATGCTGCGGACATGCGCTCCATTTGCCGCGGCTCCGTGGCAACACTGCTGCGCGAGGCTTCGCGCAAGTAAGGGTGGAGGTCATTCCACGAAATGCGATGACGCCTGTTCATAACGGTGCCGGAGGGTAACCAGAGCCCAGGCCGCGCAAAGTCCCCCATCTTTAACCGCCCCACAATCTCACATCCGGTGCAGCAAGGCGGCCAGCTTTCGTGCGGTCGCGATGACGGCTCCGTTCCTCCCGTTCTTTTCCCACCCAGATCGGCCGCTTCAGGCCCCAACGCCACAGGACGAGTGAGTCCGGCAGACCCCAGACGAAAAAGCGGGCTGAGATCTGGCCGTGGCATACGGACTTCATGACCGTACCGTCCGGGCTTGGTCAGCCTACTTCCGAGCCGACAACATAGATGCGTTCTGGACCAGAAGTTCGACAGCGTTATCCACAACAGAGCGCAAGTTCATTTCGTGACGTGAGGGAACCGCCCTTGAAATCAGCAACAAGGCGGTCCCGTGCGCTAGCGCCCACAACGCCAGGATCAGATCCGTGTGGTCCTCAGGAGCCCCGCCCAGCCATACCGCACTTCGTTTTTTCATGAACTCGAAGTTGGGCCGGGCCGTATTGACCTTTGAAAAAGCCGCATTGATGAGTTGATACTCGTGCGGATGCTCCAGGGCGAACTCAAGCAGGCGGCGACAGGCGTCCTGGAGGGAAACACAAGGCTCCAGCACAGCGAACAAATCCTGCTGTGTTCGTTGAACCAACGCTTCCAGGATATGCTTTCTGCTTTTGTACCGGCGATAGACCGCTTGAGTATTGGTATGCGCGGCCTTCGCCAAGGCTCGCATGGAGAGGCCTTTCTCTCCCCCCCGCAAGAACAATTTTTGCGCAGCGTTCAGGATGCGAATCTCTAATTGAGGATCCGGCGGTCTGGGCATGGGCGCTCCTGTCGGGTCACAAAATAAATACGTTGACATTGTTAACATAACGGCGTATACATAATGAGCATAAACCATGCCCAGACCTTTTAGTAAAGGAAACTCAGAAGAATGGCGGAAATCTTTCAGCCGGGCGACAGAACTCCCTGCTCCGGAATATACCGGGTCGTCCACTCGGTCCAGCATGCTTCATCGCACCATGTGATCGCACTTTACGGCGACACTTTTCCCCGGTGTCGGGAATGCACCGACGAAGTTCGGTTCGAACTAGCGCGATCTGCCGTATACATCAGCGCGCATCCGTTCTTCCTCTGTACTTGAAGCCACGTCTTTGTCCAGAATGCCATTGGTATCTACGACCAACTTTTTGACCGAGGGTCCGGTCTGGTGGACCAACCGATTCACCGAAAAGCCATCTTGTTTGGCATCGACCGGCGAAAGCGGACTACGACATGAGAGAGAAGCTCGGTTCAATGAACGACGGCTCTTGGGTGGTCAGAAAATGTTCCACCTCTTTCATCTATTTCTGCGGACGGCAGCTTGCCTTCCCGATCAAGGAGTCGATAGTTGACACGTGAAATCGCGCGAACCTCGCGCATGAACTCAGGCAAATGGATTCGAGAGTTGCGGGAAGAGCGCCTCGTTAGATCGAGTGACATCGAACGGATCAGCCGGTCGATTGCCGACGTCAAAGGCAACGCAGATTTTTACGTTTCGCACTCTACACTGGCTGATGTCGAAACTGGCGCTGTTCCCAGCATTCACAAGCTTGTAAGCCTAGCAGTTTGTCTAAAAGTCTCCCTGGAAGAACTCTTGCTGGTGTTTGGCATTGATGGCGAGGAAGTAAGGCAATCCATCGGTCAGAGTGAGCTCGGCGTGCGAAAGCCTTGGACCATCCAAGACCAGGATCCTGGTTTCCGCTTTCAACTCACCTTTGATGCTGGTTTTAACAGCGATGAGACTCGCCTCCTCACACTGAATCCGCAAGAAGTGGCGGGTTTACCACCGGCGCAGTTCAATCGCCTCGATCCAAAACGTTACCGATATGCCGCCATTGGCTTGAAGGATGACTCGATGGGAGATTTGATTCCTCCCGGTTCCCTGGTGGAGATCGACGTTAAGCAGAATACGGTGGAGGTATCGGACTGGAAGAGTATGCGGGAACGCCCGGTCTACCTGATTTGGCATACCGAGGGGCATAGTTGCTGTTGGTGTGATTTGCAGGGCAAGGAGCTCACACTGCTACCCTTCCCCCTCTCCCGACAATCCGTCAGACATTTCAAGGTGCCGCGAGAGGCTTCTGTGATTGGCCGGGTGGTCAATGCCTGGCTTCCTTTCGATCGATTGCCCAACTGGGGCTAGACCGGTAGTGCAAACGGCAGACTTCTCCTGCTTTACAACGCCGGAGCGTTGACGCCCTCAAGCACTTAATGGCCGTCACAAAATCCTAACACTTCGCTCCCCATAGACCATTTCGGGTGCCAAATCTACGTGCTGCAATGGCCCCAGGTCGCGCAACCCGAGATTACCTTCATTATTATTATGCGACCTTATGCAACAGCCTGTTCCCCGGGACGGACTAGTCTGTCGGAGCGCGGATGAGCGACCCTTTGCGCGACGGGCAGGCCACGGGTCAAACTGTAACTGAAAACGGGTCAGGGCAGGGAGAACCATAGGCTAAACCTCCACGATCTCGCCGCTACACTCTTCTTAGAAATTTACATGGGCAGTGACTGCTCTCAATCAGGCGAATGATTGGCGTTGTAGGTCCTACAGGAAGGAGGAGTTTGGAGGCGCGGGTCGGAATCGAACCGACGTATAAAGGTTTTGCAGACCTCTCCCTTACCACTTGGGTACCGCGCCCTCGTGCCTAAATTAGCGCCATCTTTGGGAATTGTCCACCACGGCGCAACGACTTCCAAAGTCGCGGGACTTTTGAGTGACAATCTGGAGCGGGAGACGGGGGTCGAACCCGCGACTTCGACCTTGGCAAGGTCGCGCTCTACCACTGAGCTACTCCCGCTCGGCGTATCTGATTATAAACAGGTGGCGACATTGCAGCAACGGCGGCGGCGACCGAAAGCGCGCCATTCTGTTCCCGATTCCAGGCACGAGCGGGACGCTCGCGCCCCACATTCAGTCATCTTTCTGCATGCATTGCGCCGTGATGCGGTTGCGCACATCCCACAATTCTTTGTAAAACAGGTGCTCCATACGCTGATGCAGGACTTCCACCGGCGTCCCCATGGTGCCCACCACGCCGCCGCCGATGATGCGTTGGGCCAGTTTGAGGTGGTGAAAGCGGAAGAGATGGACGCGCTCGTCAAAATCCAGCAACCGCTCGGCCACATCGTGCAGGCCCAAGAATTCCGCGTGGCGGCGATACAATTCGTCCACGGTGAGGTTGAGTTTGCTCAACTGGGAGTTGAACGCTTCGCCCAGGCGGGGTCCGATGTGCAGCAGTCCCAGAAAACCGGGGGAGTCGAGGCCGCTGCCGTGTCCCAGGCCAGCCCGAATGAGATGGTAGTCGTAGGGGGTAATGGTCTCCAGTTCGTGCAACATGGAGATCGGATATTCCAGCATGTGATTGCCACGGCGCAGGAGCTGGGCGGAGTTGAAGAAGTCTCCGTCGGCAATCAGGGCCCGGGCCCGTTCGAGTTCCCAAGTGACACCTTTCAGCAACAGCTCTGAAGCCTGGTGCACTACCAGGAAGGTCATCTCATCGGGGTGGCGGAATTCTTCCGGACTTTTCTGCAGCGCCAGCAGTTCATCGGTGCGCAGGTAGCGCTCGTAGTCCGACGCTCCTTTGCCCGGCAGAATGGGTTTTCGCAGGTCATCCATGATGATCAGCCGGATGCGGCGCCTGGGAGTAGCTCCCTTCCACTAGACGGAGTGGCCAGTCCACTGCGGGTCCTTTTCCGGAGCAACAATCTCGCCGTCGCGCATATGAATGATGCGATCGCCGTAGCTGGCCGCTTCCGGGTTGTGCGTAATCATCAGCACGGTCTGGCCCAGTTCGCGGTTGGAATGCCGCAGCATGGCAAGCACGATCTCGGAGTTCTTGGAGTCCAGATTGCCCGTAGGTTCGTCGGCCAGAACGATGGCCGGTTTGTTGACCAGGGCCCGGGCCAGCGCCACCCGCTGCTGCTCGCCTCCCGACAGTTCGGACGGCCGGTGAGGCAGGCGCTTCTCCAGTCCCAACAGGCCGACGATCTTGGTGAAGTATGTGGCATCCCGAGTACTGTTGGTGCCGGCAATATCCACCGCAATATCAATATTCGACTGCGCGCTCAGGGTGGGCAACAGGTTGAATTTCTGGAAGACGAATCCGATTTTACGCTTGCGCAGGCGGGTGCGCTCGGCGTCGGAGAGTTGCGCGAAGTCGTCGCCTTCGATGACAACGTGTCCTGAATCGGCGCGCGTCAGTCCACCCAACAGGTAGAAAAGCGTGGACTTGCCGCTGCCCGAAGGGCCTACAACGCTGACAAACTCTCCTTTTTGCACGTTAAAAGAGATACCCCGGAGCGCGGGAACGTCAATTTTCCCCACGCGGTAAGTCTTGCGCAGCTCGACGGCTTCGATGAAGGCAGACATCCAACTGATTGATATTACACGAAGGCTGCGCTGCCGGGGATCTTGCGTAGTCGGAGGGATTCCGAGCGCCTCATGTCTACTGAGCCGGGTCCCTTGGCGTCCGTTGCGGTTCCTTTGCGAACTTTGCGGTTCATGGGTTGGATCCTTATCTATCGACACTCAAAACCCTGAGCCCCGAAGTTCGCAAAGATAAGGAGGCGAAGAACAGCTGAGATCAGGACGGCTGGTAAACCGGGAAACCTCTCAGCGGATGGCGCTCAGGCAACGCCCGCACGACCGGAGGATTGGCTTTGAGCCTGAACTCGCTTGGGACCACGCTTGCGCACCAGTAACAGACGAATTCGCTCCAGCAATTCCACCGGCGCATACATGCCTTTGGGAAGGAAGACATCCGCCCGAGTGTCGCGATCGTAGATGCGCACTTTTCCGGACAGCAGAATGGCGGGAGTTTGCGGTGAGAGAGTCTTGATGGCGTCGATGAGTTTGCTGCCATCCACCCCAGGCATCACCAGATCGGTAAGCACCAGATCGACGCCGCCATTTTTAAACAGCTCCAAAGCCTCTGCGCCGTTGTTGCAGGCGATCACGCGATAGCCGCGAGTCTCAAGCATGACTTTGCGAATGGAGAGGGACTGTTCGTTGTCGTCAACGCAAAGGATGGTTCGTTTCGGCTTCATTCCGGTTTTGTTCCTGCTTCCGAGATGGCAACCTGACCGTGATGAAGGCGCCAGAGGGTCAAAACTTTTTTGTTGATGTGGAGAACTCAGAGCGAGTCAAAATCCTAAGGCCAGAAAGGCCGGCTGTAAAGTGCCGTCGATGCTAATGGTAAATTAGCCCATTGAAAAACATTCGAGCTTATGCATGGGCAGATTTCTTCGCGGCAATCACAGCGACGCATTTCAGAAGGAAACTTCTCCGCGCAGAACTTCCACAACACTTCCTCCCACACGAACGTTAACCACTTTGTTATCCAGGCTCGAAGCGCGGACAAAAATCCGGCTGGGCCGAAGCATCTCGAGGCCCTGTTCGATGAGCACGCGTTCGTCGGATTTCGCGACGCCGTGCGCCACCATCCAGGCGGTGGCGCAACCCGCGGCGGAACCCGTGGCCGGATCTTCGCCGCCGTAGAACAGCATGCGGGCATGCAGGCGGGCGTTGCGATCGACGGTCTCGCGGGTCACGAAATAAAAAGATGTGCCGCCTTCGGTTTGCCGCAGATACTCGCTGGACCTGACCAGGTCCACTTGCAACCGGCGGATGACATCCAGGCCGCGCAGGGGAACAATGGTGAAAGGCAAGCCCGTCGAAATCGTCTGGATCGGCAGTGAAGGGTCGATCTCGCCGTCGCGCAGACTGGTCGCGCGTACCACGGTTTCACGATCGTGGATCAGCCCAAATCTGGGTTCCGCCTGGGTCATCTCACCGAAGACTGGCTGGCCTGGGTTTTCTTCAAAACGGACAGGCACTCTGCCCACCTTCAACTCGAGAGCAACTTCGGCGGCGCCGGTGGAACCACGCAAAGCAAAGGCCGTGCCCAGCGTGGGATGCCCGGCAAAGGGCAATTCTTCCTGCACGGTAAAGATGCGGACCCGCACGCCCCGTTCCCGTTCGACGGCCGGGTCACGGGGCAGGACGAAGGTAGTCTCGGAAAGGTTCATCTCCCGCGCCAGGGCTTGCATCTCTTGATCACTGAGCCCGCGCCCGTCGGGAAACACGGCCAGGGAATTTCCCTCGAATGGCCGCGAAGAAAAGACATCGAGTTGCACGAAGGGAAAACGGCGAAGCTTGGGGTTCATGGCGATATTATTGTAGTGTGGGTCGGACACTCCTGTCCGACGCCTTTGAATTTGATTTTGATTTTCCCGATCGGATGCCGAAAATTAAATCGAAGTCGAAGGTGGACAGGGCGGGTGCCAGGAATCAAGAGCTAAATCAAAGGCGTCGGACAAAGCCTGCCCTGAGCGAAGTCGAAGGGAGTGTCCGACCCACACCAGTGCGCGGTTTGACTGAATTTCGGCAGCCGCGTATTCTATGCACTGATGCGACAGCGCTTCACACCCGTCGTTCTGTGTTGTTGTAGACCGACGCCGGAGTGTGGGTAGCGCCGCCAGATCTTACGACACCCACCCGGCCCAATCGGGTGGGTTTTTTTTGCGTGATTCTTGCCCGTTTGTGAAAGCCTCGGCGGGTGCAGATTAGAATCCCGGCCCTCCGGGATGGTCAAAATTTACGACTGAGGAGAACAACCATGAGCGCGTTACCCATTACCCCACCTGCAACTCAGACTACATCGAGCGTTCCGCGGATTAACGACACCGCGCCGGATTTTACCGCCGAAACTACGCAAGGCACCATCCACTTTCATGAGTGGATCGGCGACGGCTGGGCCATTCTGTTTTCGCATCCCAAAGACTTTACCCCGGTATGCACCACCGAACTCGGTTACATGGCCGGGCTGCAGCCGGAATTCGCCAAGCGCAACACGAAAATTATCGGCCTCAGCGTGGACCCGGTAAGCAACCACGGCAAGTGGGCGGCGGACATCGAAGAGACCCAGGGCCACAAAGTGAATTACCCCATGATCGGCGACCCGCAACTCAAGATCGCCAAGCTCTATGGCATGCTGCCCGCCGAGGCTGGCGAGAGCTGTGAAGGGCGGACCGCCGCAGACAACGCCACCGTGCGCACAGTTTTTGTGGTGGGCCCGGACAAGAAGATCAAGCTGCAGCTCAGCTATCCCATGAGCACAGGACGCAACTTCGACGAAGTGTTGCGGGTGCTCGATTCGATGCAGCTCACGGCCAAGCACAAGGTGGCCACGCCGGTGAACTGGAAGCCGGGCGACGAAGTCATTATTCTGCCTTCGGTATCAAATGAGGAGGCGCAGCAGAAATATCCTGCAGGCTGGAAGTCACCCAAGCCCTATCTGCGCATCGTCCCGCAGCCGAAGTAGCGGACAGAACAAAAAAACTGCCACGGATTTTTGCGGATTGACACGGATCTACTTTTTTCAGAAGTCTGACCCGTGGAAATCCGCGCCGATCCGTGGCCTTTTACCTAGGACAACCGCCGGCCTACTGCTGGCACGAATCGCTGACCATCTTTACGTCGGTGACTTTCAAGTGACCATACTCTTCGTTACTCTTGGTCATGCCGCTATCTTTGGCGGCGTCTTTGGCATCTTCCTTCATATTGTGCATCTTGATGTTCGACACCACGCCGGTCGCGGTCACGGTATGGCCCACATGATCGGCCAGGGCCACAGTACTGCTCTTCACCTCCCAGGTACTGCCATCGTTTGCCTTGAGCAGGAACTCGTTGGCGCTGTCCCCCTTTGAAAGACAGCCTGTGACATCGCGAGTTTCCGCCTTTGACTTGGCAAATCCAAGTGAAGCGCTGAAACTCGCAAGAATTACCAACAGCAGCAGTTTATTAAGTTTCATGTCTCCTCCTTAGTTAGAGTTCAAAATTGGGTGCGCTTCTGAGATGACCAAAAATCGCCCGGCGCTGCATCATCACGGGCCTATCCGATTGCGGACTCTTGCGCAGGTTGCCACCATGTTGCCTTTTCGCAATTGTGCTCGCGGTTACAACTTTTCACTGCAATCCGCGCACTTGAAGGCGAGAGGCAGGCACCCTTTTTCCAAAAGCCGGGTGCCTGCCTGGTGGGGGGATCACAAGCGGAAACTAAAAGCATGAACAGAGAATAGCGAGCCGGGTGCGGTGTCACAATCCTGTCTAGTGGGTAATTTCATTCCGGAAAAACCTGTAGGGCGCAGAGTGCGTTTGGGGTCGCAGACAATCCCGAGTGGGTCTCCGCAGCCATTGTTGCTACTGCCGGGGTAGCATGGCGGCAACGCCGGGGCTTGCCCTGACATCCAAGGCTGCCATGCCCAATTCACCCCGGCTTCCGGTGAGTTCTTCGCTGCGGCCGAAGTTTCCTCCGAAGCAGAAAGCGATGTTTCGTGAAACTCTGATGCAACTGAATCGCTGCCGCGTTCCGTATGTGGTCTCTGGGGCATTCGCGCTGCAGGTGCATACCGGAATCTGGCGCCCCACCAAAGACCTGGACTTGTTTCTGGCGCCGCAAGACATACCCGCCGCTCTGCGGTGCCTCCGGAACAATGGCTTCCGATGCGAGGTGAAGGATCCAGTTTGGCTGTACAAAGCACACCGCGACGGATTTTTTATCGACCTGATTACCGGCATGAGCAACGCCGTGATTACGGTGAACCGCTCATGGATCGAGAATGCGCGCCCCGCGATGGTGCTCGATGTGCGCACGCGTGTGCTGGCGGCGGAAGAACTGCTGGCCTCCAAACTCTTTGTCGTACGGCGCGAACGCTTCGACGGCGCTGATATCGCCCATATTATCTATGCCAGTCAGGGAAAGCTCGATTGGGAGCGGATTCTGGCGCTGGTGAAAGAGCACTGGGAAATCCTGCTCTTTGCCCTGGTGCTCTACCGCTACGTCTATCCCGCATACAGCCACTACGTGCCGTCTTGGGTGTGGCGGCGGTTGCTGTTTTGTTTCTCCCATGAACTGACGGACCGCAATCCTGCCGCACAATTCCGCGGCAGCCTGGTGGACGACAAGATGTTTGCTATCGACGTGTCAGAATGGGGGATGGAGGACATCCTGGGCGCCCGCCGCGCCCAGGCCACCGTCGCCGTGCCCCGGGCTCGGGCCTTGAGCGCGGCCGCACGGAAGTGAAGCAATGAGAATTGGCGCCACCGCTGACCTGCACTTTTTCTCTCCCCGATTCGGTGCGGTCCAGGAACAACTCGCCCCGGTCCGGGACATGGCGGACCTGCTGGTCATCGCGGGCGACCTCACGAACTATGGTAAGCCGGCTGAGATGGAGCAACTATTGAACTCCTTGGTCCGTTTGCGCCTCCCCATCGTGGCCGTCCTGGGAAATCATGATTACGAAAGCGGATCGCAGGCAGAACTCACACGCATGATGACCGACGCCGGAATAAAACTTCTCGACGGTACTGCCTACGAGCGGGATGGCATTGGTTTTGCCGGCACGAAAGGATTCTCCGGAGGATTCGGGCGGGGCGCTTTGACCGCATTCGGCGAGATTGAAGTCAAAGCATTCGTGCAAGCCGCAATTGATGAAGCCTTAAAATTGGAACGCGCCATGTCGCAACTGCGGACTCCCAAACGCGTGGTTGTGCTGCACTATGCCCCGGTTGCGGATACGGCGCGCGGCGAGGCCCCTGAAATCTATCCTTACCTCGGTAGTTCGCGTCTGGCCGAAGTGATCGATCGCCACGGGGCAGACATGGTCTTGCACGGCCATGCTCATCATGGCTCTCCGGATGGAAAAACCACCGCCGGTGTTCCGGTGCACAACGTCGCTCTGCCCATTCTGCAGAGTCAATCCCCGCCCGCGGTTTTCCGCATGTTCGATTTGTAGAAGCTCAATCTTTTCATCTTCCAACTTCTACCTCTGCCGGTCGGCGGCTCGATGGTTATGGCGTACAGGAAGACGTAAAGGAGAGTACAGAGACGACCCGATAGACGATGCAACTTGGCATCCCTACGCTATAGGAGTTTGGAAACAGAGCTGGCCGCACTTGGAGGTAACAAATTTGGCTGCCACAACCGCTGCGAATCTCGTTCCGGATGCGGAGATACCGATCACCGCGGATGAGCCTGGCGTTCTAGGTCGCGCCAAGCAAGGCGAAGCGCAAGCGTTTTTCGCTCTTTTCCAGGCGTACGCCACCCGAATCTATTGCCTGAGTCTGAGCGCCACGAGAGACGTAACCGTGGCGGAGAACCTGACTCGGGATATTTTTGTCTCAGCTTTCACCTGCCTGGATGATATTCATGATGCTGCCGGGTTTGCCGCGCGGCTCTATCGTCACGCGGCAAAAAAATCCTTGCGCATCGGGCCAAACACCGCTGCTCTCAAGGCTTCGGGCATCGGCTCGGACCGCATCAGCATCTCAGCTTCGTCAGGCACGGAGATCTGGCCATACATTCTGAATAGGCTGATGAGACTATGACACCTCGAAGACGTGTAGCGGTCAAGCAATTGCCCTTGCAACTGAAGTCGCAACAGGTCCGTGACTTTCTCCGCGAAGTGACGCCGCTCCTCACTGGGGACCGGCCCTGCATTGTGTTTGATTTTTCCCACGTCGCCGAGATCGACAGCGCTGGCATCGACATGTTGCTAAATTGCATGGAACAGGCGATGAAGCAGAATGGCGACTTGAAACTCGCCGCCATCCCTCCCGCCTCAGCAGTGGTTTTGGAGTTGACGCGTGTGGATCGTCTGTTTGAGATCTTTGACACTGTCTCCGAAGCCGTGGATAGTTTTTATGGATTTTCCTTGCCCATGGAGCAGTTGGCTTAGGCGCCGAAAGATATTGCGGGCGCCGGCCGGAGACTGCCGAGGGGCGTCCTGCCCCCACGTAAGTGATTGAAATCATGCAAGAATCTGCCGGCCCCAAATAGCCGCCCCAAGGCCCAATCTCGCCTGCCGACCATAAAGACGGACTTCAAGGCTACAACCTATCCCCATGATTTCTCATCCAAGCGCGCGATTCGGGAGGGGGAAAGTCCATGCCGGCTTCGCGTAGGTTGCTCCCAGGAGCAGGACTTGTATTGGGCATCATTTTTCTGGCAGGTTGCCGAGGCCTGGTGAGTGGTGGCGATCAGGGTCCTGGTCCGGGCCCAGGCTCCGGAGTGCAATTGACGGTGACAGCTGATGGCTCGGGAGCGGGAACGATAACCAGCGCTCCCTCCGGCATTAACTGCCCCACCACCTGCAGCGCGAACTTCGCTTCCGGAACACAAGTAACGCTTACCGCCATGCCCGGCACCAGCTACCAGTTCGACGGTTGGAGCGGGGCCTGCACCGGCACCGCGGGATGCACCATCACACTCATGGCGGCCGAAACTGCGACGGCAACCTTCGTCGCCAGCATGCAGTCGATCAATCACGTTATTTTCATGATGCAGGAGAACCGAGGTTTGGACCACTACTTCGGCGCCATGCGCGAGTACTGGGCGGCTAACGGCTATGCCGACCAGCCCTTTGATGGTCTACCGCAGTTCAACAACCCTTCACAGCCGGCCGCGACCAGCCCTGGTTGCGATCCCAGCTTATCCGAGCCCTTTCCTCCGAACGATTGCGTCACCAGCGCCAACAGTCCGGCCGTGGCTTCATTCCATATGCTTTCGCAGTGCGTCGAGAACCCCAGTCCTTCCTGGAACGAGTCGCACGTGGACTGGAACATGAACAGCCCTCTCTCCGGAACGCCTACCATGGATGGATGGGTGCGCACCGCGGGGCACGATGCGCGGACGGGAACTCCGGTATTCAACGACATCAACGGGATTCGGGCGATGGGCTATTACGACGGCACCGACCTTCCCTACTACTACTTCATGGCTTCGAACTTCGGCACTTCCGACCGCTGGTTTTCTCCCGCCATGACCCGCACCCAGCCCAACCGCATGTATCTGATGGCGGCAACCTCAGCCGGCCGGGCCTATCCCCTGCCCGCCATTAAGCTGCCCAACAAGACCATTTTCGAGGCCCTGAATGACAAGGGGGTATCCTGGCGGGTCTATGTGACTGATGACCAGAACGTGCCCCTGTCAAATGGGACGGAGTTGAGCATGTTCACCTTCGCCCCCACTCACCAATCGGGTTTCGCGCCCGCTTCCCAGTTCCTGACTGACCTGACGACCGGGAACCTGCCGTCAGTGGCGGAAATTGATCCGGGCTTTGCCGCCGGCCTGGACGAACACGCCGGCGTGGATCCAAACGCCCCGTCGGGCAGGATCCAGACGGGATCGAAATACGTATCGACACTGATCAATGCATTGATGAAGAGTCCCTACTGGAAGGACTCCGTGTTCATTCTTACCTGGGACGAAGGCGGCGGATTTTACGACCACGTGCCTCCGCAACCCATGCCCAGTCCAGACGGAATCAAGCCCAGCACCAGCATTGACCTGAAGCCCGGCGACATCTGTACCACCGCCACCGGCCCCACCTGCGATTTCGTGTACACGGGATACCGCGTGCCGCTGATCGTCATTTCGCCGTTTTCAAAGAAAAACTACGTCTCCCATACACCCGCCGATTACACCGCGATCCTCAAGTTGATCGAGACCCGCTTCGGCCTTGACCCGCTCACTCAGCGCGATGCCGCCCAGTTCGACATGAGCGAGTTCTTCGACTTCGTGAATGCGCCCTGGAAGGCGCCGCCCACGCCGCCAGTGCAACCGGACACCATGCCCTGCTACATGGACCATCTGCCCTGAGTTCATTACCCTGAGATCATTACCCGGAGTTCAGTGCCGCCGCCAGCGGCAATTCAGGGATAATGGAGTCATGAGGACTGCGCTCTGGCCGTCGCTCGCATGCCTGCTTCTCTTCCTGGCGTCTCCCGCTGTTGCCGTCACCCGTTACTACTACATCGCGGCGGAAGATGTTACCTGGGACTACGCGCCCAGTGGGTTGAACCTGGTGGAGGGCCGTCCCATTCCGCAGCCCTGGGCGAAGCAGACCAAGTGGCAGAAGACTCGCTACGTCGAATATACCGACTCAACTTTTAAAGTCCGCAAGCCTCAGCCCGAATGGTTGGGAATTCTGGGTCCTATCATTCGCGGTGAAGTCGGCGATGAGATCGTGGTGGACTTCCTCAACCGCAGCCGCAGCTCTCATGGCATTCATCCTCACGGCTTACGCTACGACAAAGACAACGAAGGCGCCTACTATGTGCCCGCCGGGCGTGGTTCGCTGGTGCCACCCAACGCCCGCTTTACCTACCACTGGTTCGCCGACGCGGGCAGCGGGCCGGGGCCGGGCCAGCTCAGTTCCGTGGTCTGGTGGTATCACCCGCATTCGGCGGGACTCTCGGAAATAAACGCCGGCCTCATGGGGCCCATTATCATTACCGCCAAAGGCAAGGCCAGGCCCGATGCCAGCCCGAAAGATGTGGACCGGGAATTCGTCACCTCATTCATGATCTTTGATGAATTGCGTGGGCAGGATCCCGGGCTCTTCCATGCCATCAACGGATACATCTTCGGGAATCTTACCGGCCTGGTCATGAAGAAAGGTGAGAAGGTCCGCTGGTATGTGATGGCCATGGGTAATGAAAAGGATCTGCACACACCGCACTGGCACGGCATGACGGTAAGTGACCCGCTCCGGCACATGGACGTCGTGGAACTACTTCCTGCCAGCACTCTCTCGGTGGACATGGCGGCCGACAATCCCGGGGTATGGATGTTTCATTGTCACGTAGCCGACCACATGGAAGCGGGCATGATGAGCACCTTCACCATCTACGAGCCGCCAGCCCGTTCGTGCCCGCTGAAATTCGTCGCGGGAGATTTCTGGAAGACGTCCGGCAAATATTCGGTGCGCGTGAAAAACACGAGCGGAAAACCGATCAAGCAGTGGATCCTGACCTCCGAGCATTTCCTGACACCGCAATACCTGCACCATCCCTTCGACGCCGATTGGCCTGCCTCCGGACCCTTCGCGACCGGAGCCGAGCAGAGGTTGGAGAAGGACCCGTATCTGCAAGGCGGCGATTCAATCTTGGGATGGGCGTTGTTCCCGCGAAAGATTCTCTACGAAGATGGCACCACCTGGGAGCCACAGCAGCCCGGAGAATGTTTTCAGGTTTACTGGCGCGACCCGGACCACCCGGACCTGAAAGTGCTACCCCCCTCGATTCGGGAAATCGCAGTACCGGACTAGGCGAAGGATGTGTGGGTCGGACACTCCTGTCCGACGCTCTGACTTTGAGTTTTGAATTGCTGGAACAAGTAGCAGAGGCACCAATTTCCAAACCAACATCCGACCAAAATTCAAAGTCAAACGCGTCGGACAGGAGTGTCCGACCCACAACCTCCCAACGGTAACCTGCGGTCGCGCGCCCGCAACACCTCGAAGGCCAACGCCGTCCGTAATCTGCCTAAAGCGACGAGCGCTGGATAAGATGCCTTCAAATCGACCTCAGGTCGAGCAGTAATTCGATCGCGTGAAGGGTTATCTTTGAAGGCAACGCTCCGCATCCGCTTGTCCGTCATTGCATTGGTCCTGGTCTTTCCGCTTGCCAGCCGCGCTGACAATCTGTTGATCACACCGACCACTACACTTGCCACGGAGACCAACAACAACTCCAGCGCGGCCGGCAACTTTGTCACGCAAGTGAATGGAAACCTGGGCGCGGGCAGTGTAAGCAAGCTCGACGTTCACTCCCTGCTCTACCCTGCGGCCCAGACCAAGGTCTTCGCCCACCTGGTGCTCTGGTTCGGCCAATCCAACCACATGAACGTCGGCTACAGTTCGACCGACCCGGCCCAGGTCAAGCGCCAGATCTCAGACATGATCAGCCGCGGCATCGATGGAGTTGTCATGGTCTGGTACGGACCGGACAACGCGATCGACCGGGCAGCCAAACTGGTGATGCATGAAGCGGAGACCCATCCTGGATTCACCTTCGCCATCATGGTAGACAGCGGCGCCATTCGCTGGAACTCATGTCCAGGCTGCAATCCTCAGCAAGCCCTGACGTTTGATTTGCAGTATGTCGAGCAGACCTACTTCCCTTCACCGGCATATCTCAGGGTGGGTGGCCGTCCGGTGGTCACCAACTTCGACATCGACCTGCATTACACGGTTGACTGGAATGCGGCCAAAGCCGCACTGGCGACCAATCCTTCATTCCTCTTTCAACATAGCCGAGGCTTCAGCCATGTGCAGAGCGATGGGGCTTACTCCTGGGACATCGCCACCAGCAGCGATTACGGAATGAGCTATCTGTCCGGTTTTTACCAGGTCGGTATGTCCGCGCCGGGCAAGGAAACCTGGGGCGCGTCTTATAAAGGATTCAACGACAAACTGGCTTCGTGGGGATTGAACCGCATCATGGACCAGCGATGCGGACAGACCTGGCTGCAGACGTTCGCCAAGATCAACAGCTTGTACAACTCGACCAATCAGCTCGCGGCCATGCAACTGGTCACCTGGAACGACTACGAAGAAGGAACGGAGATCGAATCCGGAATTGACAACTGTGTGAGCGTCTCAGCTACTCTGGCCGGCAACTCGCTGCAGTGGCAAGTCACCGGAGGCGAAAGCACCATCGATCACTACCGGGTCTATGTCAGCTCCAATGGCCAGAATCTCATGCCGCTCACAGATCAGACTGTGGGGACGCATGCTCTCGATATGTGTGGGTATTCGCTGGCCGCGGGAAACTACAAATTGTTTGTGCAGGCCATCGGCAAACCAAGCCTGAAAAACCAGATCTCCTCAGCCGTAGCCTACGCGCCGCAGTGCGGCGCAACTTCGGCATCGGATGCCGGGGCTTCGGAAACCACTCCAACCACGCCTCCTACGACTTCGGCGCCGCCGCCCGCTACTGCGTCCATTGCAGTTTCCGCCTCCCCGTCCTCAGTCACCATCATGGACGGACAGTCGGGAAGTCCGGGGATCACGGTGACCGCGCGATCAGTATCCACGGGCCCCGTCAGTCTCTCATGTTCCAATCTCCCGGCTGCCATGTCGTGCACCTTCTCTCCGGCCGTGATTACTCCAGGGTCCAAGGCCGCGACTTCCGTGCTCAGAATCTCCGTGGTCCGCCCGGCACACCGTCCAGAGGGTACGCCCAGGCCACCACGCCGGGGCGCCCTCGTCGGTTTCGGTCTGGGAATGATGGGAGTGCTTGTGCTTGGCCAGGTTGACCGAAAACGTATTCTCCGCGGCCTGGCGCTCAGCGGCCTGATCGCATGCGCCCTGCTGGTCAGTTCCTGCGCCGGGATCCCGGGCGGGGCAGACTCTTCCGCTGAAATCATTCCCGGCTCCTACACCATACGCGTGGTTGCAACTTCGGCGGCGGCCCAGGTTTCAACTGCGGCCAACATCACGATTCGCTAGTCAGGATCTATCAGGTTCAATGGTGTGCGCGGCACGTCAAGGTCAAAGTCAAATCCGTTTGAACTTCAGGATCAAAATTCTCCGACCGGGACACCGAGTTCAAGATCAAAATCAAGGTCAACTGCGTCGGACAAGAATGTCCGACCCACACGGTTTTTTCTCTATCTGATGGACCACTTCGCTGGCGACCTCATCCGCTGACCCTGCGGCGATCACGGTAATTCCACCAGAGAGGGCACTCAGCACCAGATAAGCCTGCCGGTTGCTTTGCACGAACTCCAACGGATATTCCGGTTTTCGTTGGCGGGCCAGGACCGGGTCTGCATCCAGCAGGTACGCAACATCCGGCTGGGGCACAAACTTCAGCATCAGGCGAACATAGGAGCGGGTGAGGCGAGAACGCAACGGCAGGTTCGCAAGTTCATCGTAAAGATAGCGGTCAAAGATAACCACATCGGCATGGGACCGAATGGCCTTTCTCACGACGACGTTGAGCCACGCGGCATCGAGTGAATAAAGGAGGAAGCGGAACGCATTCATGTACCAGGTCTGGACATTTTTATCGCGGCGATTTACCGGGTTATCCGGGATCCCAATGCCGGCGTCTCCCTTGAGCAGCGCGCTGCGCGAAAACTCGCGAAAGCGTCTCAGCACTGCGACGTCGTCCCAGAAGGCAAGCTGCTGGACCTGGAGGCCGGCCGCCCTCAAGTGAAGGTCAAGATTTTCGATCTGCGTACTCTTTCCGGCACCATCGATTCCGGAGAAACTTATCAGCACGGGCCGCCGGTCTCCGGATGGGTCAATCATGGAGTGGGTCAATCATCGGATCTTTTCGCGATCTATCGCTATTGGCTGCCGGGCGGCTTGCTGGGAGTGCCTTTTGACAGGGCCACAACCAATCCCAGGGCAACGGCTGCACCCGCGATTGCGCCCACGCTGATCAAGATGGTGCGGGAGCGCTTTTGTTTCGCGGGCGCCAGCGCCGCGCCTGCCGGCTTCGACGCTGCGAAACCCGTCGTGGTAGCGGTCTCTGCGGCGGCGGTGCCAACCGGCTTTTCATTCTCGTCTGTTTGCGCTTGCGGCAGCGACTGTGCCGAGCCGGATTGCGCTGCGGCGTTTTGAGCGTCCTGCGGTCGCCCGGCGCCCGGGCTGTCCGGCAAGGGCTCCGCGCTGGGCTGGACGGCGGCCGGCGCTGGCGTAGACCCGGGTGCAACTCCTTCCGGGTGCGCCTGATCGGGGCTGGTCTGTTGCGGTCCGGGAAGCGCCGCCGCACTGCTGGAGGCCATCACGGCCAGCACCAGCGAGCTGGCCACCAGGCGCGCGGCGATCCCGCGGAAGTTCTCCTGTGGCCGATTCCCCCGCGCCCACACAAACCGCTCCATGATTCTCATAAGTTTCTCCCAGCCCGACAAACATTCCGTGCTGGCCCAAGCCACATTTTTCATACTTCCCCTTTGGACAATATTCGGAGGACGGTCCGTGGCCGCGGGGCCAAGTGAGGAACAGGCTCGAACTCAATGGTCTCGGTGATGGGAGCAGCAACCGCAGCCCTCCCGCCACCGTATCCAAACCAATGACGGCGAGAAGCGGTGGGGCCAATCAGGTTCGCATCCCTGATCGTGACTGCAACATTGCGCGACAGATTCATCAACCGTCCCCCTTCAACCACGGCGTGGGCCACGTCCAGTCCCCTGCCCACGTGGGTATAGGGCAGCACCGAAGAGTCTTCAATGGCCGTGCCGTAGTCCACCAGGCAACGACGTTCAAGATTACTGAAGCGGGTGATCAGCGCCGCCGCCCGCACCCTGGTGCCCCGTCCAACATAGGCGGGGGCAACCATGCGCGCGGAGCGATGAACCCGGGCGCCGTCGTCGATCCAAACTCCCGGATTCACTTCCCTGCCACGGGGGCGGATGGCACAACGTCCCTGGAACGCGTCCACCACCAAGCGCCGGAGATCGCGGGCTCCCTCCAGGCGGTTGACGTAACCCTTGGTGAGATAGTCGGACGGCGGGTTAACGTTCGAGGGTAAGTCCAGATTCAATCTGGGTCTTGGGGGAGCGGAGTCCAGCACCCAAAAATCCAGTGGCCCAGCGTTGTCGCACACCCGCGTCACACCCGCGGCCGCCTCGGCGTGAAAGCGGAGCAGGTCGGCGCAATCCACTTCCGCGTAAGCACCCAGCCGGACCAGCAGAACTCTCTCGAAGCCATTCCGGGCCTGCTTCGCGAGAACGTCGGGAACGAAACGCCGACCAACTGTAAGGGAGAAGCCCACTTCGTGCACCACGGACACCGCATCGATGCCCGCACTGTGCAGACGGGCGACGGTGTGTTCCACAATGGATCGTCCCAGTATTTCCAGAGCTGCAATGGGAGTGGCGGGCGGCTCCGCGCCGTCCTGGGAGGGGGATTCGTCGCCCCCTGGGCTCAATATTGACCGGTTGCCGACTACCAGAATTGCGCTTGCAGCCACAGTACCCCCTCGTAACGGCTTTGGATGACACGCAAGGCGAATACGTTGGCTGCCGATTCGCCTGGTAGGACCGGCGTCCGGACCGGTAACCAACCCGGGACAGTACTCACTACATCAAAGATTGGCGATTTTCTAAGAGATCCATGCCCTCTGACAACTCTCGAACTGCCCAATACGTGGATATTCTCTCCCGTCTGGCCTTCCCCGGGCAGTTGGATGACTCCCCGCCGTACTACGAGAATCCGGGCAATATCTATCCACTGTTGCAACGGGTCTGTGACCTGAGCGCGGTGGAACTGGCTGACCTTCTTTGTCTTGCCGACGCTCATCACGTGACGGTGCGCGCCCTGGAAGCGCTGCGGAGGTCTGCCTCCGCGTTTCCTGGCCATGATCGAATTCGGTCCTGGTGTGAAGGTACCCTCGCCCAGGAGGATGCCCGCATCGCTCATGCGGTGGAGAACCTTGTCCCCATCTGTGCCGCCCTGGAGGCGGCGGGGGCACAGGTGGCAGTGATAAAGTCTCTCGACCACTGGCCGGACCTGGGCTCGGATCTTGATCTTTATACTGACGGCGACGAAAGCACCGTGCTCAGGGTCATGGCGCAACAGTTTGATGCGCAGCAGGAACCGCGCAGTTGGGGAGACCGCCTGGCCAACAAGTGGAATTTCAAGCTGCCCGATTTGCCCGAACTGGTTGAAATCCACGTACGCTATCTGGGTCAGACCGGGGAGCAAAAAGCATTGGCTCGTCGCGTGCTCGAGCGTAGCGTGACCCGGACCGTCGGCGGCCATAGCTTCCGCGTGCCCGCGCCCGAAGAACGAGTCCTCATCTCGACCTTGCAGCGGATGTATCGCCACCTCTATTTCAGGTTGTGCGATATGGCAGATTTTGCGATTCTGCTCAATGACCGCGCGATCGACTTCTCCGAGCTTCGCCGGGCAGCTGAACTGGGCGGCATCTGGCCGGGCGTGGCCACGTTCCTGCAGCTGATCGCCGAATACGTGAATTCCTACGGGGGCCAACTTGAGATACCGCGCGAGGTGCTGGCGGCAGTGCCTTCCCACCGTCTGCGGGTGCATCTGGGTGGCAAGTTTCTGCGCGTTTCCAAAGGCCCGGCAGCCGGTCTCTATGGTTCCCAATTGTTGAATGCCGGCCGGCATGCGGACTTCAGGGCCCTGTACCGGTTGCCTCTGTTGCCACCGCTGGCTATCTCGGCGTTCGTCGCCTACCGCTTGACGGGGAATGACAAGGGAGTGTGGTAAAACCCCTGGCAGTTTCCTGAGGTCAGTCAAAACCCTGCAACAGCCGTTCCAGCTCTTCCTGAGGATCGTGGACCAGATACCTGACCAGGTTGGTCCCGTAGCGCGCCAGAGTCGTAACGTTAGTTTCGTACCAGCAGCACTCGCTCATGCGGGCGGACAGACCGCAGAAGAAACGAAACCTGGTCAAAGCCTCCGGCGACGCCAGCAGCGCCGCTACCATCCGGTGGTTGCCATCCAAAAGAGTAAAGGCCCCACGCTGATCGAGCCCGATCAGAAGTATGGCGCCCGCTTGCCAGCCCTGTTCCAGTCGAGCCCGCAGCTGCTGAAGTTTCAGGAGGAAGGCTTCGTCGGCGAAGCCAGTGCACTCGCCGGAAGCGACGCGCTGGGCCACTTCGGTCAGGCCAAAATTGCCCCGCGCCAGCCGGCGCCACTGGGCCCTCGGAAAGACGCGAATCCGCTCCAGGTCCGCCCTTTCGATTTCTACCTCAAACCATTGTGTCCCGGGCGGAAGCTCTCTCCATAAGGCGCCGTGCCGCACGAACAGCAGCGCCCGCCGCACTGCATTTTCCACCACATCGTTGAGATTGGGCATGGTCACGATTCCGCCCAGATTCTCCTGGTACTTGCTAAATTCAGGTTTGTGAAAGTCGGTTTTCAAAAACTCCGCCATGACTTCGTGCTCCGAGACCCGTCGAATGGTTCTCACTTGGCCGGAGTTGATACTGCCGGGCAAAGCTTGCGCGCCGGCAAGCAGGTTGAAAACGAAGGGCACGGCCACCACCACCAGCAGCACCAGCATCATGGCCAGTTGCACCCGGATGACCTGCTCGAGCGATGAGTGATACCGGTAAATGCCGGCGATCAGGAGGCCGCTGAAGGCCAGTTGCACCCAGGCCGTATTAGCGATTTTGTGCGACATCTCGTACGCAATGAACACAACGCTCAGGGAATAGACGCTGGTGGTAGCGGCGTAGAGGGCTAGTAAGTAGGCGAGGTCGCCGGCCGTTCCGAACCGGGCGCCGAACAGGGTCGTCCAGATCCACGATGGAGCGAGCCAGAGTCCCAGGGTGATCGAACACCCGATGCCAAGGACCAGCACCAGCGACGTCGCGAGCACACTGTGGTCCCGCTTCGGGCTGCGGGTTCCAGCCGCAATGGGAAACATGCCACTCACCGCCGACCAGGACAGCACGTAAATGACCCGTCCGACCAGGGCCACCGCGGCGTAGAGGCCGGCCTCTGACGGAACGAAGAAATGTTTCACCAGCACGATGTCGAAATTGTTGATGAGTACGACGCCCACAAAGAAAGCGATGGCCTGCAGTCCTTCGCGAAAGGCCACCGCGATTGGCTCGGGATGGTATTCGACGCGGGTCCACGGCGTTGGCATGGCCAGGAGATAAGCCATCATCACCGCGGCCGCGTTGCCGGCGATCACGCCCGTGACGCCGTAGCCCAGAGCAATGGCAAGCAGAGATCCACCTAGCCGTACAATTCCCTCGGAGACGACATTGAGCGCGAGATGGCGGAAGCTGCAGGAGCCCTGCAAATATCCGCGCCGGCTTCCGAGCGGAACATAAAAGGCCGCTCCGATGGCCATCAGGATCACGGGAGCGGAGTTGGGCAGGTTGAGGTAGCCTGCAATCAGGTTCCGAAACAGCAGCAGAAACAACCCGGCAATGATGCCAGCAGCCCAGGCGCGCCAGTGAAGCCCGCGATAGGCAGTTCGCTTGGCCGGCAGCGACTCCTGTTGGGCCACGATTTTAGCTGAGACGATCTGGAAGGAAAGCGTCACCGCCGAAATCAGCACCAACAGAGTCCAGACGGCGCTGACATGGCCGAAGCCGCTCGGCCCCAGGGACCGCGCCACTGCCAGGTTGTAGAGAAAGTTGATCGCGGTCACCGAGCCGGAGCCCGCAAGCAGCATGAAACTCCCCGAGAGTACCTTGGCTCGGAGTGTCTTGGATTCACTATCCGGACTAGAGTTCAAACGATTGATCACTTGGGCTTCCGACCGCCAGACTGGGGGACAATTTCCTGAAGCAGGTTCGTTCGTTGCCTTCGCCGGCGCGAAAACACGCCCCGGCGAAACCTTCCTTCGCGGGGCTTCAGATGCCGAAAGCCGGAGTGGGGCTGCCCACGTGGGGCCGGTCAAATTACGGGTCCGCAGCACACAACCTGGATAGGGCCAATCCCCTCTAAAGAGGGGTAATCCACCTGATGGCAAAGCATCGACTTAGGCTCTGGTATGCGCTCCTGCTGCTTTTCCTCCAGGGCTGCACCCATCCCGGGCTGCACCGGGACCTGATCCAGAACGTATCTGCGATGGCAGCGGAACGGAAGGTTCTGGCGGTTTACGAGCCCTGGTTCGGGCATCGCAACCACATTTCAGTGGGCTATTCCTCGCAGGACCCGACGGTCATTCGCAAGCAGATGGATGAGGCCAAGTCCATGGGAATTTCGGGCTTCGTGGTGGACTGGTATGGGGACCGTGAGCCTTTTCTGGATCGCAGCTACGCCCTCATCCAGTCGATTGCCCCGGAAAAGCAATTCAAGGTGGCCATGATGTATGACGAGACCCAGAACAGGAACGGTCAGGCTACGGACGACACGCTCGCCGCCTTTGACAAGTTCCATCGGACCTATCTGGCCTCCGACGCGCCCGGCCGGGACGCATACCTCAGCTACAACGGACGGCCCATGATCTTCATCTTCCCCAAGAGCGTGCAAACGGACTGGAACCGCGTGCGGGCAGAGACCGACCAATGGGACCCTGCGCCCCTACTCATTTACGAGTTCCGTTCCACCCCGTATGCCAGCGCGTTCGACGGTTTCTACGCCTGGGTGAACCCGGGGCGGAAAGGGTTCGCTCCCGATGGCAGCAACTGGGGAGGAGACTATCTACACCGGTACTATCAGACGATGCAGTCGAAATATCCGGACAAGATCGCCATCGGAGCGGCCTGGGCAGGCTTCGACGACAGCAAGGCGTCCTGGAGCCTTAATCGCCACATCTCCCAGCGTTGTGGGCAGACTTTCGCTGACACACTGAAGATCTCGCATGAATACGCTCCCATGCCCTATCTGCTGATTGCCACTTGGAATGACTATGAAGAGGGCACGGCGATTGAACGCGGGCTGAAAAAGTGCACTCCCGGCAACAACTAGTTCGGCTGCTGGTCAGTTCAGACAGACCTTAGCCCCGGCGTCACACAAAAAACTTTAGTCCCTTCCGGTGCGTGCCACGACTGCTCAGACTGCGGGAGATATTCTTTCCAGATCGCCGTTCTGTCCGTTGGACTTCACCGCTATGGGCCGTGCCAGGTGGGCCCGGTAGGCTGCTTCCTCGGCGGCGTACACTTTGGCAATGATGGAAAGCGGGCGCTGCCGCACCTCGTCATAAACCCGGCCGATATACTCTCCCATGATGCCGGCGGAAAAAAGCACCAGGCTGCCTACAAAAAAGACCGCAGCGGTCATGCCATACACCACGGGATTGAGCGGGCCCGCCGAGATTGCGGCCGCAATCACCAGGACCAGTGACGCGAACAGGGCCAGCGCCGCCAGGACGAAACTGAAGCGCAGGGGCTTGTAACTGAAACTGGTGATGGCATCCATCGCATACTTTATGCGACTCACAAAGGAGAGTTTGCCTTCCCCTCCGACCCGGTCGTTGCGGTCGTAATACACGATCTCGGTGCGATACCCCACCCAGGCACGCAAACCGGGCAGATAGCGATTGCCTTCGCGCAG
Source organism: Terriglobia bacterium (assembly GCA_963758435.1). GTDB lineage: Bacteria > Acidobacteriota > Terriglobia > Terriglobales > Acidobacteriaceae > JAIQFF01. The sequence goes on from CAVWVN010000014.1 coordinate 87,300, forward strand.
AGCATTGATCGCGTCGACGGCCTGCCGGTCCAACAAACCGAAAATGCCCGCGTTCAGGGGAATCGGGAAATCGGCGAGCGCACCCAGAACACGATAGAACAGCGGGAACAGCAGGGCCAGCGCCTTGCGGCGCTCTTGCCGGCTGCGTCGCACCGCGGTCACCACTTTTGCCCCGTGACGCCAGGCCTCCACCAGTTCAGGAACAACTTCAGGAGGGTCCTGCAGGTCACCATCCATCAATACAACCGCATCTCCCCCGGCGGTCTGCAGGCCGGCAGAGATTGCACCCATGTGCCCCCAGTTGCGCGAAAGGTCCACCACCACTACGTGCGTGTCGTTGAGTTGCAGGCTGCGCAACAGTTGCAGGGACAAGTCGGTCGAGCCGTCGTTTACGTAAACCACTTCCCAGGTGTCGCGCAGGTTGCTCATCGCACGCACCACGGCATCATGAAGCAGAGGAATGATTTCCTCTTCGTTGTAAACCGGCACAACCACCGAGATCATGTGCAGCTCCTTAGGTTCGTTTTTTCCCTGCTCCGGAAGCATGCTCGCTCCGGTTCTGCCAGCATCATTCAGGCTGGGCCTGAAAGACGCGTACTTTCCAACGCACTTCGGTTGGAGTCAGAACTGCGACGTAGCGCGCGCGAACATGCTGTGGGGCCAACACCTGATCGTGATCTATGATCTGCATGTTGTATTCCACCGTATCCACCAACTGAACCGACAATCCCTCCGGCGAGTAGAAAACAATCTTGAGATGGTGCGAAAGGTCGCGATAGTTTGTCCTGATGCCCAACTCGTGCTGCTCGCGAACTGCCTCCGCCAGCTTCTCTTTCGCCAGTCCCAGATATGATGTGCCCAGCAGATCGGCGCGATTTTCCTGCAGCGCTGCGCTCATGCTCTTCCACGACTGCAGGTAATCACGCACCACTGCCGTTCTGGTCAGATCTTCGAGGGACCGCGGGCCCACTGCCTCGGCGTCCACGCGGACTGCGGGCTGGGCAAAACCCGAGAGCAGCAGCCCGCACAAGATTGCGCAAACCAGCGGAAACAGCTTTCCAGGCCGGCGCGCGAATAGCGGGGAGGCCGTTTTCATCGCTGTTCTCCCACCCGGATTTCATTTCCCAACACAACGCCGGTGGCCACGGAGATCACAGACCCGTCTCGAGCCGGCAGTTCCGTGCGCGCCACATCACGCTTCAAGGGCACATCCACAGTGGCTTCGCTGCGGCCGTTGTAGGTCTGGGTGAAGGTGACGATGGTCCCGTCCGACACCGCATTACCGCTGCAATCGCGCACCGGCGCGGTTTCGAGGATCATGCGCTGGCCCGACCGCTGGCCGCTCATTTTCAGATTGCAGGGATCACCCGGGACCTGTTGCACTATTCGCTTTTCCGCGACGCTGCCGACACTCACCTGGAACTGCGCAGCTCCGGCCTTGGGCGCGGAGTTCATCTTCGCCCAGGCCACCCCATCGTGAGTGGTCACACTCCGGGTCTGGGTACCGCCCGCACTATCCGAGAGTTGAAACGACACCGGCATGGGCTCCAGGACCAGGTTCCGGAAAACGTCGAACACGTAGGCCACACCGCTGATGCCGTCTGGCCGGCTCACCGCAAGGCGCGAGGGTTTCGCCAGAAAATTCACCGAGGCGGGCTGAGCGGCGGCCACCACGTCGAACTCCGCTTTGTCTGTCGTCCCCGGGCTCACCAGCAGAGCCAGATAGTGTCCGGCATTGTGCAGATCTCCGGGCTCAATGCCGACGGACTCTCCCGGTTCCACATTGCGCCGCAGTACCTGCATTGGACTCACAATGTACAAGACGGCCTTGGCAGCGGCGTGGGTGGGAATCGACAGGGCGCTTCCCGCTTCAACCACCTTGGGGACCTGCAAGCCTTCGCCATCGGCCGCGGCGAGTTGAATGCGGCTCGCCACAACCAAGCCGGTCAACATCACCAGCGCGAATGTGATCCTGTGCTTCATTGAAACCTGCCCACGCTGAAGGTGCTGGAGACCACTCGATAGTTGTTGATCTTGTCGGCCAGGTCTGCGGGATAGGGCAATGAAAAGGCGACTGGCGTCTGCGGCAGCAACGCCCGGTTGGCATATCCGTCTGAGACCCAGATAATCTGGCCGCGGTTGTCGTAAAACGTGCCCAGGATGTGCGCGATATTGACGACCTGACCGCTCTGATTCACCAGTTGCCCGCTCAGTGAAGTCGTCGGCAAGGGATTCAGTTTCTGCTCTTCGATTCCGATTACAGGGTCAGCCGAGGCCGCGACCAGCGTCGAGGAAGGTTCAATGCGGACATTGTCCACCAGGGACAGCCGGGTTTTTGGAAAGTCAATGCGGAACGGCGTGACCTGCTTGGGCAGGAGCACATGCGAAATATTCGCAAAACTGTCTTCGCTGGCAAGGGCGGAGCCATCCTTAGCCAGCAGTGTGGCTTTGACGGTCACAAACGCGGGAACCACATCCTCATTGAGCAACTCGCCCAGTATGATGGTGCCCCCGCCGCGGTCCACGGGATGCATGGCCACGATGCGCACATGCGGCGACTCCACATCCTGAGCGCCCCAGTCATCCTCAGCGCCGCGGTAGATTACATCCCAGCGCAGATAGTTGACCGGAATCACCTGCGGCGGCACCTTCGGTTCCTGATTGATCGGCCATTCCACCTGCCAACGCTCGCCTTCTTTTACGACCCGCAACTCGCGCATATCATGAAACGTTCCGACCACGCTCGACCAGTTCAGATTGGCACGGAATTTGGCCTCGTCTGCGGTGGCGCGCAGCGGGCTCAAGTCAAAACTTTCCAGGCTGGCGTAGCTGCGCAGGCTGGTATAGCTGCCGGTAAGATCGCGGATAAAATCGGCTTCCTGAAACTCGGACTTGTTGGCCAGCATGGCATAGGCCGCATTCCAGTTTCTCCGCCGGATCTCTTGCATCAGGTTCTGGGCGGCACCGCGAGGCGATGTCGAACTACTCATCAGCCGCGGAGTGGCCATCGCGATTGCGGTCTGGATCGGCCACAACGTGCCTATCGTGATCAGTAACGCGGTCACCACGACGATCGTCAGAGCCAAAAGCCGTCCACGCATCACGAGAGTGTCCTCCCCAGCACCAGATCCTCGGTCGCGGCAGCTTGCCGCACCGTCTCCGGCTCGGCCTCGGGCTGGTATCGCCTTCGCTCATCTGGAATCAGTAGGAACAGCATAGCCAGAATGCTGCTGCCGATCGGCAGAATGCCCCACATCAGTCCCTGCCACGGTGGCGGCATTTGCGGTGCGTTGACCGGAGTAGCCGGCGGGACGTCATCCTTGCCCCACACGCTGATGGTTCGATCTTCGAGCGTGTCCACTTTGCGCCAGCCGGCAAAGACCATGAGCGGCTCGTAGTACGGGTCGCGTACAAAGACCCACTTCAGTCCATAGCGGTCGGCGTGATGAAGCATCGCGGACAGGGCATCGAAGCCCGACTTCCCGAAATACTTGGAGGCGTTCAGGGAACCAGCGCCGTGCTCGGTCAGTTCGGGCAACATGCGGCCGGAGTTCCATTCGCCATCCACGCTGCCGGCGTCGGTCAACACAGCCAGTCGCGCGATCTTGTTCCCGAATCCGAGTGCGATATAACGGTAGCGGTCATGTCCATCGCGATTGAGCCAGGCGGCCACGCTGTCCACCTTGAGCTCCAGTGCGTCCGAGGGTTTATAGCTTGACCAGGCGACGGCTAGAGCACAACTGGCGGCCGCAGCCAGGGTCAATCCCACTACGGCCCGCATGCGAAAGCGGTCGATCAATTCCTTGGCCAGCAGGCCCACGAAAGGCAGAGCCAGCAAGGTTGCCCAGTAGCTGAACCGCTCCATCGTGATTACTTCAAAGGCCCGGCCCAGAAGCACTCTGCCCACTGGCGTGGTCCCGCCCAATCCCAACAGGAAGGCCAGCCAAAAACCCAGCAGCAGCGGGCGCAGTCGGAGACTTGAGGAGCCGCGCAGCAGGATGAACGGGAGGGCCAGAATCACCGCTCCGTAAGGCACCACGAAGAAGTTAACGGCCCACTCCGGACTCAAAATGTAACTGGCCCGGCTGGCATGCGGGATGGGGACCTGGGTCACGGGATATTTGAGCAGCGCAATCCAGAACGGCAGAAGCACGACTCCAATCGCCAGCGCCACAAACAACATCGCGCTAACCGCCCGCAGGATGAAGCCTGCAGTCGATACTTGTTCGTCTTCCTTCCCATCGCGCCACGCCAGCGCCAACACCGGGAGCGCGAAAAGCAAAGATCCGAAAATCAGCGTGGCGTGATGTGCGGCGGCGGCTGCAACCGCGAGTGTCGAGCCCTTGACGAAGGAGCGCCAACCGCCGCGCCGCGCCCACTGGTACAGATACGGCATCGCGTTCAGATACAGCGGCGCGGCAAACGTGGTGGACAACTGCCCCGCGGAGTACACCAGAAAAGATTCTGCCCCAAGAAAAACACTGGCCAGAGCCGCCAGAGAAGCTGCTCGCGGGTCAACCCAGAGCCGCGCGAAGCGGTAAACACCGAGAGTCAAAAGCACGATGGCGACGAGCTGCACCACCATGTAAGCCATATCCAGCCCAGTGACATAAGAAACCAGGGCCAGCCATTGCTGAGGCAGCGGCGGGTAGGTGGTCTGGGAGAAACCTGCATACCATTTCGGGTTCCAGGGATCGAACCAGTGATGCACGTAATGAGACCCGAAAAAGATGTGGAAGTTCGCGTCGTATGACTTCAACGGAAGCTTCATCAGGAGCAGCGGCGCGTGAATGGCAAACGCCGCCAGAAAGATGAAGGTGGTCGATATCGGCCGCGGAGGGGATACGCCGGTCTCAGCCCTAGCCACAGTTTTCCTCCCGAACAGCGCTTCGATTCCCCGGGGCTGGGTGGGGTTGCTCAAGACACGCCCGGAGTTCGACAAATAGGGCGGACATCAGCCAACACTTCAGCCCCCTCCGGAATCAAAGCGGGGTCGTAAATCAGTGACCGGAGTGGTGGCATTTTGAGTTCGCGGATGGGTCGCCTGAAAAGGCTGTCTTTGTGCTGGCTCGTGCTCGCCCTTGGTTCGTCACTGCGAGCCCAGACGTACAAGGTGTCTCCCGATTCTCCGCCTTCCTCCCCAGCCCAAAAGGCCGACCAAAAGAGCGGGAAAAAGACCGACAAGCAGAAAACCCAATCCCCTCAGAAATCAATGGGATGGGGGTCAAACATCCAGAACGCACGCCTGGCCCGCGCTGCCGAAATGGCGCTCAAGGAAGGCAAGTACGCGGCCGCGCTGGACTTCGCCCAGCGCGCGACCCAGGGAGCACCGAACGATCCCAAGCTATGGTTCCTTCTGGGCTATGCGGCTCGGCTTGCGGGCAAGACACAACTTTCCATCGACTCCTATAACCGGGGTCTGCACCTGAATCCTTCCTCGCTGGATGGGCTGTCGGGACTGGCCCAGGCGTACGGACGCGCTGGCCGGTTTGACGAGGCGAAAGGAATTTTGAACCAGGTTTTGGCCTCCGATCCCAAGCGAACCACTGACCTGGTAATCCTCGGCGAGTTATTGATGCAGACGGGCCAGTACCAGGAAGGCCTGAGCAACCTGCGCCGGGCGGAACAGGGACAGCCAGCCGCCCGCCTGGAGCTGCTTATCGCCATGTGTTACCGGCACCTGAACCAAGCCGACGAGTCACTCCACTACCTCGAACTGGCGAAGCAGCGCGCCCCCAACGACCCTGAGGTAAAGCGGTCACTGGCGGGCTACTACCGGGAGACCGGTAACTATCCCGCTGCCATTGAGGCCCTGACGTCGATTGCGGGCAGGAGTCCCACGATTAAAGCGGAACTCGCCTACACCTACCAGCTCTCGGGCCAGAAAGATGAAGCGGCGAAGCTCTACACCCAGGCAGCCAATGCCGCACCGAAAAATCTCGCATTGCAGCTTTCCGCGTCTCAGGCCCAAATGACCATCGGCGGGCTTGAGCTTGCCGAAAAATATCTCAACCGCGCCGCCGCCGTCGAACCGGACAACTACCGAGTACACGCCATCCGCGGGCAAATGGCGCGTCTGCGGGAGAACTTGCCCGACGCCGCCCGCGAATACAGCGCCGCGCTGGATCGCTTGCCTCAGGCCCCGGCTGAAGGACCGCGTTACGCCATTCAGCTTCACATGAACCTGATGGAAATCTACAAGGGCCTGCATGACGACGCTGCTTCCCATCATCACCTGGAAATTGCTCAGTCGGAAATCAGCACGATGAATGAGCAGGGACGTTCCCGGCCGGAATTCCTGCGCCTGCGCGCTCTGATCCGCATGAGCTCCGGCGACCTCAAAGGCGCGGGCCAGGACGTGGACGAGGCCCTGGCGATCGACGGCAAAGACCCGAACACGCTGCAGCTCGATGGGGACCTGCTGGCCAAACTCGGCCGGCGTGACGAAGCCATCGCGGCATACCGGAAAATTCTCGAGGGCGACCCGATAAATCGCTTCGCTCTCACTTCCGTGGGTTATGTGTCCCGCGAAGCCGGCCACGATCAGGAAGCGGAGAAATACTTTCAGCGCCTGGCCGCTGCTTATCCCCGCTTGTACGTACCCTACCTCGCGCTGGGCGATTTGTACGCCACGCGGCGGAATTTTGCCAAGGCCGAGGCCCACTATCGCAAGGCTTTCGAACGTGCTCCGCACAATTCCCGGATCGTTGCCGGAGGCATGAATGCGGCCATTGAAGCCCATCAGTTGCCGCTTGCAGCGCAGTGGCTGAACCGTGCATCGGCGGAAATGCAGCAGGATGCCCAGGTCATGCGCGAGAAAGAGCGCTATTTGCGCGGGGTCGGCGATTATAAACAATCAGCCGAAGTGGGCCGCGAGGCGATCAAGAAACTCCCTGCTGATCGCGACGTCGTTGTCTATCTGGGCTATGACCTGCTTCACCTGGAGCTCTACGACGAACTGGGAGAACTCACCGCGCGCTACCGCGACTCGCTCCCGAAAGAACCCGACATTCCGCTGCTGGCAGGCTATGTCCACAAACATTCAGGACAGCTCGAGCAGGCGCGGGAAGATTTCACGCGCGCGCTGGCCCTCGATTCCACCATGGTCACAGGTTACGTAAACCGTGGATATGTCTTGAAGGAGCTTCACCAACCCGAGGCCGCGGCGGCGGACTTCGAGTCGGCGCTCCGTCTGGACGCCAAGAGCAGCGAGGCTCACCTGGGGTTAGCGTACGCCAGCCTCGATCTGCATCATTCCCAGGTAGCGCTGCGGCAGGTGCAAATGGCGCAGGATCTGACGGGAGATTCGCTGCCCATCCACCTGATTCGGGCAACAGCCTATGGCGACCTGGGACTGCTGAACCACGCGGTGAGCGAGTACAGGGAGGCCCTGAAGCTCGCGCCCAACCAGACCGGACTCCACCTGGCGCTGGCCGACAGCCTGTTCGGTTTGCATCATTACCAGCAAGCGATCGACGAACTGCAGGTGGCAGAAAAACTGGCCCCCGGCAATGGCGCTACCTACGCCCTGATGGCGCGTGCCTATGCGCATCTCGGCGACCGGGACCAGACCCTGCGCTATGTGGGCATGGCTGAGAAGACCGGGCAGAGCGACGTGCTGGTCTCTACCGGCGAGGCCCTCAGCATCATTGGCGAGCGTGACAGCGCCATGCAGCGTTTTGAAAGAGCGTTGGTGGCCCCAGGCAGCAATCGGCTGGATGTGCGTCTCGCCATCGGCAAGCTTATGGCGCAGGATGGCGAATGGGAAGACGCGCGGCGCCAGGTCGCGTTGGGCCTGATGGAAGTCCGTGGAGGCCAGACGCCTCCGCCCTCGGGCCGGCAATGGTTGCGGGCGGCGGATGTGTTTCTGGCCATGCATGAATTCGAATTGGCGCAGACTTTCTTTGAACGCGCTCTGGCAGGGGGAGCGCCGGAAAGTTCGGCGCGAATCGGCCTGGCCAACACTTATCTGGCACGCGGCGACACTCCCCGGGCAGAAGCCCAGCTCACCCAGATCAATCGCTCCAACAACAACGATGAAGAGCAGTCCTACGATTACCTGCTGGCCAAGGCCAACGTTTACCGCCAGCAGCATCACGAGACACAAGCGCTCACCGCTTTCGCGCAAGCCGCCGATGCCGCGGGAGAAGATGATGCCGCGCAAAGGGAGATGCTTGAAGTCGGAGGCACGGAAGGGCTGAGAATCAATAATAAAGTCAGTTTTCAATCGAACTTCTCCATTGCTCCCATCTTTGAGGACACGACAATCTACGCTATGGACGCCAAGCTGGGAGTTACCAGCACCGGCTCCAACCAGTCCCTGCTGCCGCTTCCCCGCTCTTCGCTGGAGACGCAGTGGACCGGCGCCTATCGCCTGCACCTCAACAACCTGCCCGACGCCACAGGTTTCTTCCAGGTGCGCAACAGCCGCGGCGAGATCTCGCTGCCCAGCATTGACCGGATCGTTAACCGCGACACCACGGACTACTCCTTCAACTTCGGACTGAATCCCACTTTTCATCTGGGCGACAACATCTTCACTTTCAATACCGGCGTGCAGGAAACGGTCAGGCGCGACGCACAAGATCCGGTGGACATGAACCAGAACCTCTTCCGCCAATTCGTGTATATGTCCACCAGTTCGTTTTTCAACCTGGTCGCGGTGAATGGCTTTGCGGTGCGCGAATCCGGGCCCTTTACGGAACGTGATCTTAGCTCGCGGGACCTGGGGGCGCAGCTGAACTTCCGCGTCGGCCGGCCCTGGGGAAGGACCGCCCTGCTGACCGGATACGGGGTTCGCGACCTGCAGTTCTCACCCAAAATACGCGAGTTTTTCTTTACCTCGTCGTATGTGGGCGTCGAGCGCAAGGTCACCGACAATTTCACCGTCAAGGTGCTGGCCGAACATCTAAGGGCCTGGCGCGTCGAGGACAACCAGTTTGTGATCGCGCAGGCCCTGCGCCCGGCGGCCAGGCTCGAGTACTCGCCCACCCGCAACTGGAGCATCGAGGGATCGGTCGCTTATTCCCGCAACATGGGCTTCCACGTTTACGACGCGGTGCAGAGCTCGTTCGCGGTCTCTTACGGCATGCCGGTCGGACGCGCTTTCAAAGAGGGCGGCAACGAGATTTTGCTGCGCTACCCGATTCGTTTCTCGGCGGGCATACAGCAGGAGAGCTTTTTCAATTTCACCGGAGGTAACAACCAGCAATTCAGGCCGTTTATACGCCTGACGTTGTTTTGATGTTAATACGATGTTTTTGAGACCGGTCCCCCATGAGAATCTGTTTGGTTGCGACTTTTCCCCCGAGCGGCCGTCAGTTGAACGAGTACGCTTTTCACATTGCGCGTGAACTCCAGCGCAATCCGACCATCGACTTGACCATCCTGGCGGATGAACTGACCGATTATCAATTTGCCACCGACCAGGATGGCGAACCGCTCAGCTCCAGGCCGCAGGCCGAACTCCCGGACTTCAAAGTAATTCGCTGCTGGAAATTCAACGATCTGGCAACGCCGGTCCGTCTCCTGAGGACGATAAGGAAACTGAAACCGGACGTGGTCTGGTTCAACCTGGTTTTCTCTACCTTCGCTACCCAGGAACGTCCGGTGGCAGCCTTTGCGGGCTTGTGGTCGCCGGCCCTGGCTCGAGCGCTCGGCTTCCGCACTCATGTGACGCTCCACCACATCATCGAGCACGTCGATTTTGCCAGTGCCGGTGTCCGGCAGGAGAAATTATTTCGCCTGGGCAGCGATATGGCTACCCGTGCACTGCTGATGGCCCATTCCGTTTCGGTGTTGCTTTCCGGCTACCAGCGCACTTTGATCGAGAAGTACTCGGCGCAGAATGTTCTGCTGAGTACGCACGGCGTTTTCGAACCGCGCCCGATTCCTCCCGACTTCTCGCTGCGCGGCAATCCCGACCAGCGCATTCTTGCCATCGGACATTGGGGGACTTACAAGCGGCTGGAGACCCTGATGAAAGCCTTCCCGCTGGTTTTGCGGGAAGTGCCGGAAGCCCGCTTGATCGTCGCGGGCGCCAACCACCACACCAAGCCCGGTTATTGGGAATCAATCCGTGAGCAGCAACGCGGAAATCCGCGCATCGAGTTCCGCGGCTATGTGGCGGAAGACGATATTCCCGACCTGTATCGAACTACCAGTATTGTCGTCATGCCCTACGATTCGGCCACCGGATCGAGCGGTCCCGCCCATCAAGCTTGCGAGTACGGAGTACCGATCGTGTGCGCCGACGTGGCCGATTTTCGTAGAATGGCAGCCGACGAAGACATGGCCATCAGCTTCTACAGAGCCGGCGACCCGGCTGATCTCGCGGGCAAGCTGGTCGCGATCTTGCAGTCTCCTGAACAACAGCGGCAACTCGCCCACCACAATTTTTCTGCCGCGATGCGGATGACCATGCCCAGCGTGGTTCGCCACTATCTGCGTTGGTTCGAGCTGGCCCGGCACCGCCAGACCATGAGCGGCTTCGTCAAGTTCCCGCTGTTACAATCCCGACGTCGTCTGCGCAACACGGCCAGCATACGGCAATCTTCCAAACCCTCGTGGAGCTGGACGCTGCATCCCGCGGCAGTGGTGGATAGCGAGTCACCCCAGAATCCCACAGAAGGCGCGCCCGTCGCCGGGGATCACGACCTCACGGACTCATCAAATTCCGACCTGACAGGAACCGAGTAAAGAAGAAAAAAGTGTGGGTCGGACACTCCTGTCCGACGCTTTTGAAGTTGATCTGTGTCGGTTGTCAGTTATCGGCAATTAATTCTGACCTGACGGGAAGTAAATCGATAAAGCTTTACACCCCTGTCCGACGCTTTTGAAATTAGTCTCAGTCAGTTGTCGGTTGTCTGTTGTCAGTTCTCAGATTACTTCGGAGGTATCGACGAGCCATCGTTGGGCTGGGTCGTTTCTGGCTGCGTCGGCTCGTCCACGGGTTTGCCGTCGCGGCGCTTGAGTTCGATGGGACCAGTCTGCCGGCGCCGCGCCGCGCTCAGCTCTCCAATCTTGACGCCCACGCTCTGGTTGCTGTCGTCCGCGACCTCGAATAATTTCAGGCCTTCTGCGGACTGCCGCGTGGCCAGGCCCACGCGGGACTTGGCATTCTGCGCCAGGCGAGCTTTCTCGTAAAACACTTGCGCGGTTTCCAGGTCGCCATCCATTTCTGCCAGATATCCGAGGTTGTTAAGCGTGAAAGCGCTGTTGGGATCAAGCTGGTAGGCGCGCAGGAAATCCTTGCCGGCGGTTTGCCGGTCGTTACGGTTCAGGGCAGCCACGCCATGCAGGTTGAGCAAACCTGCCTGCTCTTCCGGGCCGCCTGCAGTTTGCATTCGCTGGCGCAACCGTTTCGCGGTCTCTGAAGCCAGCTCGCTGATCGGCTTGCCTCTCCAGGCCCCGCTCTGCGAGACAATCACTCTCTCTTCGGAGTGCAGACCGGCTGCAGCCGTGTAATATTTCAAGGCTCCTTCGAAGTCCCCCTCCGCTTCTTTTGCCACTCCCAGATTGTTCAGGGTAAAGGGATCTTTCTCGTCCAAGCTGAGAGCGTGGCGCAAGACCAGCTCGGCCTCCGGGGCGCGTCCTTCCGACAGAAGGCGCACGGCGGCCACGTTCGAGCGGTTGACTTCCATGGGTACATCATGTGGGTTGCTCACGGCGCTCAGGAACGATTGCCCTTCCATATGCGGTGAACTGGCCTTGTCAACCACCGCCTCGGTTCCCATCCGCGCCGCCAGGGTATAGAACTGCCGGGCCTGCAGCGCCTGACCTTCAAGTTCGGAAACGTAGCCCATGTTATTAAGGGTGAAGGGATCGTCAGGATCGAAGAGGTACGCTTTGTAAAACAGCGATTTCGCCTTTTCCAGGTTGTTCTTGCGTATAGCCTCAACCCCCTCACGGTTGAGACGCTGGACCGGAGTCAGCTTGCTGCGCTTGGGCAGGTTAATCCTAAGGTCGCCGGCCTGGGCCGTTGGCACCGCCCAAAGCGCTCCTAAGCACAGGACAATCAGCCATGTCTTCCAAGCCATCAGGGAACCTTTCCGGTTGGGTCTCCCGTTAATACCGGGCTTTCGCCGCTATTAGGATGCTCCAGAACCGGAGGTGTTGTTTCCCTTGAAAAAATTAATTCCCCTGGAGCTACCCGCCGCCCCGGGCAGGCATCGAAACACAGCTTCAGAACGGGTCGGAGGGGCAGGGTTCAGGACGGATATGAGGAGACTTCTTGCGCTGTTTTTACTTACCGGACTTGCCTATGCGCAGGGATCTTCGACCCCGTCCTCCATGGCGGTCATAGGGCCAAACCGGGATACCTCAGTTCCAACCAAGCCTTCCCGGGACAGTGACCGGATGTGGCTCGATCTTCTGCCGCAGCCTCGGGGACAAACCACCCTGGTCGGAGGCACAATACGGCTTCTGGACCACGTTCGCGACCAGGTCACAGTACGCGTTTTTGGCGGGCGCGACATGGTCGTCCTTTTCGACGATCGAACCCACTTCTTTCGCGACGGCCTGGTGGCCTCTCCTGGCGACCTGCAAATCGGCGCCCGAGTTTACCTGGATACGGCAATGGCCGGCTCTGGGATATTTGCCCGCAGCGTCCGCATTCTGACCCAAAGTGCCAATGGCCAGAGCAACGGTCAATTGCAGAGTTATGACGCCGCCAGTGGGGATCTGGTTTTACGCGACATGCTGGCCCCTGAGCCGGCTAATTTTCGCCTGGCTCCGGGCGCTACCGTTCTGCGTGATGGTAAACCTGCCTCGCCCGCTGACCTGCGCCCCGGCTCGCTGGTCAGTCTCAAGTTCAGCCCTTCGATAAAGGGCCCCGGACTGGTGCGGGAAATCACAATCCTGGCGGGGCCCGGAGGGACGTTCGTGTTCGCCGGCCGGATTTCGCACCTTGACCTACATCTCGGATTGCTGGTGCTGGTGGATCCGCGAGACTCGAAAAGCTATGACATCCACTTCGACCCGGAAATGAGCGGAGTCGAGGACCGTCTTCACGAAGGCGGCGACATCACTGTCACTACCACCTTCGACGGCACTCAATATACGGCAAACTCAATCGTAGTTAACGCAACGCCGGCAAGTACGCCGTAGCAATTGCGTCAGACCGGCTGCTGGAGGCGTACCCGCTCTCCGTCGGACGCAGACTGCAGTAAAAAAGCGGCAAGACCAAGACCGCCCATTCGGGCGGGCAGGATGCCGACTCTACGACCAGGAACACCTTGAGGTGGAGATATGCCTGACCAAGAAGGAGTAAGGCATTTGCAATAAAGTGTCCAGTTTACGGCCAACCGCATTCCGGTGACGGACATCGAACCGCTGTCACAGAATGCCTCGGGGCGGGGCTAAAGTGAAAATGCTCAAACGGATACAGATAAGAAAGACAGGTGACCTGATGGCCACCAGGCCTCTGCCACTATCGGGCCAAGTCCCTCGTGGCACCCAGCGATCACTGCCTTCATTCTTTATCGTCGGGCCTCCCCGGACGGGGACCAGTTGGCTGCATGAAGTCCTAAGCCGACACACCCTCTTGCCTTCTCCGACTAAGGAGACCCGCTTCTTCGATCTCCACTTTGACCGCGGATTTGATTGGTACGGCGCCCACTTCCCAACCTCGACGGCTGATCGGCTGGTGGGCGAGGTTGCGCCGACGTACTTTGCCTCGGCCCAGGCGCGGCAGCGGATAGCGGAGACCATCCCCGACACAAAAGTGGTTTGCATCTTTCGTGATCCGGTCGAGCGGGTGGTGTCGCTCTATCGGCTGAAGCGGGCATATGGCATGATTCCTTGGACCTTCGAGGAAGCGATCGTCCGCGATTCCGAGATCATGGAATCCAGCAAGTACGGCGCCAACCTCAAAGCCTGGCTGCGTACTTTCAGCGCTGATCAGGTCCTGGCTACGGTTTACGACGATCTGCGCGACGAACCGCAATCGTACGTCGACTCCGTGGCGGACTTTATCGGCATTCCACGCTTCGAGCTTGCCCCTTCGCAGATCGGGCGCGTCTTCACCTCCGAGACCATGACCCACCCGCGAAATTACTATCGGACACGCAGCGCCACCGCCATGGCGGAATGGCTGAAGCTGCGCCAGCTCGACACCGTGGTCGCGGCAGTCAAGAAATCGCCGCTCCTGAAGTTTGTCCTGGGCGGAGGTCCACCCTTTACGAAGTTGCCGGCAGATCTCTCGCATAAGCTCTACGAACATTTTCGGCCGGAAGTGGAGGAACTTGAAGCCTTGCTCAATCGTGACTTTTCAGCATGGAAGTTGTCCTCACTGCAGACATCCCCGTCCCGCTGAGGTCCCACTCGCGCCCGAAGGACGGGCAGTTGCCGGTTGCCAGAAGATATGCGGGAAGATGCTTTGTAAATACCCGGGACTGTGTACGGTCGAGTACAGTATCTGGTGTATTGTGAATTCCGGCTGATGCAGTAGCCTGAAGCCCGAGACGGTGATGGCCCCAAGAATTCTTGTCGTTGATGACACCCAGGCCATTCGGCGCTCCGTCCGCCTTCGTATCCAGAAAGAAACCGACTGGGTAATATGCGGAGAGGCCGAAAACGGAAGGGAGGCCATTGAGAGGGTTAAAGAACTCAAGCCCGATGTGGTCCTCCTGGACCTTTCGATGCCGGTGATGAACGGACTCGACGCTGCCCGGCACATCAAAGCGATCGCACCCCAGATTCACATCCTCATGTTCACCCTGCACACCTATCCTCAGCTTTTGGACGAGGCCCGGAAGGTGGGGATTGACAAGGTGCTCTCCAAGGCGGGAAACGCCGATTCCCTACTGCATGCCGTCCGCTCCATGTTGGCCAGCTAGCGCGATTCTTCCTTTTGTGATTTGGGCGCCGACCAGGATGCTACTTCGGTCCTGAGAACACTCAGACTGTTCATGGCATCCGCCATGGCTTGGCTCTCCTCTGGGGTGCCGCCATGGTTCAGGGCGAACTCGCGCTTTCTACTCTGGATCGCGGTGAGCGCGGCCTGAATGCGCTCTTCCATTTTCGACCAGTCGGTTTCAAGCAATGCATCCTTGTACAGGTCATGCCATTTATAAGTCGACATGTGAACCTCGAAGTTTGAACGGATCGGCCTTCTGGTTTTCGCGGCCGACTCAGGGGCCCGCGCTATCGGTCTTCCACACATAGAGGTTCTCTCCGTCGGCTACGGTCTCGATGGCCAAACCCTCCCCCGTGGCCGCGCGGTGGACCGCCGATCGGAGGTTCGCCAGTCCGATCCCACCCACATCCGAGAACGGTATTTTCATCGCCGATCCCGCGGGCAACATCTTCAACTCGCGAAGAATGCCTTCGACCAGATCGTGGTGCTTTCCACGTCTGCCTCTTTTAATGCCGGCCACGTTCACTCGCCGATATTTCAGAGCAGGTAACACCGCCTTGCTCTTGGGTCCATCGCTCATCCCATAACCCTTTCCAGTGCGATACTAGATATTCTGTTATACGACAACTATACCTATATTATGCTCATACTCTACTGTCAAGTATTTCTTGCAATGGGACAATTGGCGGCCCCGGCGTTTAGAGCACCGATAGACGAACTCCGTATTCTCACCTTTCTCGTAGTGGCAAGACTATGCTGTCGGTGGACGAGCAACACAGAGGATGGAGGCCGGCACATGGTGAAACGCGCGAGGGTCGCCCCGCTAGCGCGGCGACGGGCGAAGAGTCTGAAAGCACTCTTGCCCAACGTAGTAATCGTGACGGACCCCAAGAAGTTGACCCGGCTCAAGGCCGAGGCTGAGAGACAGAAACAAATAGCCAATGGCAACCCGGAGACGGGTTTGGGGCTTAACCTCACTCAAGGCTGTGCCAGGCGGATTTTCCATTCTCTGAAAGCGATAGAACTCCCCCATTACCGAGAAAATTCTTCCGGCAAAATCTGAAGTTGGCACAAAAAGAAAAAAGGGGCCGATTTCCGGCCCCGCTTGCTGCCCTACGCGCTCGGCCTGACGCGTCTATTTCACATGAATGGTCTTACCGTCGGGGTCGAGGGTACCGTTGATGCGGACCTTCTTGCCCTCATGCGGCTTGACCAGGTCCTGGCGGTCAACGTCAAAGGAAGTCCCGCTGGCGTCCTGTAACACGTACTTGTCCCCGGCCTTCACGATCGTACCTGCGAAAGTCTGGACATGCGCCTGCTGTGACTGGGCCTCGGAATCAGGCGCCGTCTGTTGGGCCGGTGGCTGCGAGGGTGACTTGGGCGATTGCGGATCCGCCTGCTGTGCATTGAGTTGAAGTCCGGACAGACCCAGGCCGAGCAACAGGCCCAGTGAACATAATGAGTATCTGCGTTTAGTCATGACAATTCTCCCGAGAGATTTTTTGTTTCTAACTTGAGGGATGCATGTCATATGCCAAAACCCCATAGGGTTCGGCTTTATCCAAGGAGAGAAAATCAGGCGCTGCATTCTCATCGAGTTACACGCGCGCAATCTCGGGCACACACTTCACTACCCGGAGCCGGAACCCAAACCTAAGGGACTTCCGTAGGGATCGAGCATCCAGGCTGAGAGCGAGTCGAGCAAACTTTTCCCGGTGGGAAAAACCTTCACGCCGCCGTACCGCCCTCGATCTAATCAAACCTCGGTAATCCACTGTATTGCGATCGGACCGGGTACAGCGCACACTCGTCAAATCCTCGACCCTGGAGTTGGCTATGCCCCACCTGACCTTGCAGGAAGTCATCGACCGCATAAACAGGAATTATCCTTCCTCCAAAAAGTCGCGGCCGGCCGAGGACCGAGGCAAAGACCAGCCGCACCGTCCCGAGTTTTACGTTCCGCGCATAACTCGACGCTTACTCGGCCTGATGTTTGGCGCGTATTCGTCCTAACCTCGGACTTTTTCAAACCGATCGTTTTTAGAAGGGGCAGCAGGAGCAGCAAGAACTTCTGAGTTAGCGAAATTGCGTGCGATTGTGGCCACCCCGGCGTGCGAGCAGCCGAGCCCCGTGTGATCGGGGCCGCCTGGCCGCACCGAACTTGCGCGGCAAGGGTGACGAACACAAAATATGCGCCGGGCGACCCCGCTAATGTGCTGGTCCCCCGGTTATTCACCCGCGCCTGGGAGGCCCGCTACCGTTTCGAAGATTCCTTGGGCCTGGTGGCGCTGGCGTCCGCTTCGATCGTCACGTCAACCTGGGCGCCGAGCTTTAGCGCCACCTGATTGCCGTTTTCATCCTGTAACGCATTCTCCACCCGAATCTCCCGATAAAGCTGGTCCGCGCCTTCGACCCCGATCTGCGCCTTCTCCGGTTCGCTGGGATGCACCGAGGGTATGATCTTTTCCACGGTGCCAGGAAGTGTGACCCATGGCTTCTCAAGCTCATCTTGGTTTTGTGTGGGTTTAGTCAAGCGGCTCCATTTCTGGAAATGAAAGTAGGCGACCTTTTCCAAACTCCCGGATTTCTACCACCGACTCAACGACCTTTTTGCGATCCTGTTGGATGCCAGATTCGCCAACGGGGGTTTGCAAGGACTTGCCAGAACGTACTCTGCTGCCACCCATACAGTATCGACCGTATTGACGCCGTAGAGCCCGTCCATAGATAAAAGAAATGATCTTTAGTCGGTGATTCTGAATGAGTGCTCTCGCTGCGGAACCTGATAAAGGCAACCGTTGCGAGTCAATAAGACGAAAATGGAGCTCCGCTAATGAATCGCCTGCGCATTCTGGTTGCTGACGATCACGAGATCGTGCGTCGAGGACTGGTTTCTCTCATCAAGGGACGTTCTGATTGGGAAGTGTGCGCTGAAGCTGACAATGGCCGGCAAGCGGTCGAGAAAGCCAAAGAATCGGGACCGGACATCGCCATCCTGGATATCGGCATGCCCGTGCTCAACGGTCTCGAGGCCACCCGTCAGATCTTGCGGGAGACCCCTGCCACCCGGATCCTGATTCTCACAATCACTGACACTGATCAGGCAGTGCAGGCTGTGCTGGACGCAGGCGCTCGCGGCTTTCTTCTGAAATCGGATGCGGCGCGCGACCTGGTCACGGCCGTGGAGGCTCTCCAACACAACAAGACGTTTTTTACCGCCCGCGTGGCAGAACTGGTGCTGTCCGGCTTCCTCAACAAGACCCAGAGTTCATCGAAGGGCGTACCCAGCCTGCCCGGTCTTACACCTCGCGAACGCGAAGTTGTGCAATTGCTTGCCGAGGGCAAGTCAACCAAGGAAGTCGCCTGTCACCTCAACTTGAGCGTAAAAACCGCGGAGACCCACCGCAGCAACATCATGCGCAAGCTTGGACTGCACTCGGTCAGCGAGTTGGTGCTATACGCAGTGCGGAACGGTATCGTACAGGTCGCCGTCGGCCCCGCCCCCACCACACCCGTTGCCGGAAACACGGCGGCCAGGGTCACGCCTTTGACGCCCTAAAACGAAGCGCGTGCTGGAAGCGCTTGCCTTCCAGCCGTGCGAAAAGATCCGCAAAAGGGCGGCTTCAGCCGCTGTGGCAAGAACTAGACTGGTAGTCTCTGCCGTTTTCCCCATCCCCTAATATCGTAAGAGGCAGAAGAATCTCATTTCCCGGACTTGGAATCGATCAGGCAACGACCAGTCGAGCGCCGATGCTGCTAGAGTATTGCTCGTCAGCCGCGGAAGCGCATGCAGTCCGGTGACTGCCACGGTCTTCAAAACCGTCGGGCGGCGGGTCATCCCGTCGCCGGTGTGTTCGACTCGCACACGCTTCCGCCATTCTTCTCTCTGCGAAACAAGGGTCATGGAGCCGAGAACCTCCCGGATGAGAGAGGGCCCAGCCACCCATTCGTTCGCAAGAGACGCGAATGAGTGGGGCACCCGGCTGCGATGCGAAGTCCAAGTTGCTATCCCTGACCGCGATCAGTCCCTGTGCGGAATTAGACCTGGGCCCGGGTTTCCCGCTTGAAGCCTCGATCGCGTTTGCGCCTGTTCTCGCATCAGTTTTGACTGTGCAGTCGTGAAAAGTAGGGTCCCCATCATGAGCTGTCTGAACTGATACGGCTCCCACCGCGGCTGCATAATTCCCGCATCGGAATGACTGTTCGAGCCAAGCAGCAGATGACCGAGTTCGTGGGCGATGGCACAGCCCAGGATTATTGGAGCCTCGAAATCGGCATCGTCACTCTTGGCGCGACGCGCTGCATATTCGTAATACACGCTAGCAAGAACGGGATGGACGGCGAAACCGAAGACGGTGTCCTGGAACTTATTTGTGAGGGGCGCACCAAGTACCCGTAGCCTAAGGTCGGTGGCTTCGGGCGCTCTCTCGCAATGTCCTCGTGGGCCGGGTGTGAACGGCACTACCGGACACTCCAGCCAGACTGCCCGCAAGCCAGCCATCCTTAGGATTCGGCCAGCTTCGCGCTCGGCCCCCACTAGCACGGTGGGTGAGGCCAGGGAGTAGTTGTAAATCTGAACCGTGATCGTGGGGCTGGCATCGTTCTCGGCGGGGAATGCCATACCTGGAAACGCGAGTCCTGCAATCCCAACCAAGCCCAGCAGGGCCACAAACCTCACCTTGGCCAAATGCTGCGTTTTCATGTCGTCCTCCTCCGCGCGGGTTGCGCGGTGAGGGCGACCTTGGGCTTCAGGTACGACTACCTCAATGCATGGGAGCTCTAATGCGGATCAGCGAAAGGTCGAAAGGAAGTCAAAGCAGCTAACTCACTTAGACTCAAGAGACTGCAGGGTGAGACTCGCTAGCCGGAACACGCGGGCCGCGAGCATATCGAGTGAAATTCGGTGCTAGACTGGGGCACTTGAGGCGAACGTCTGTGGAACAATCTGTCCATTCTCCTCGGCTGGTCCGGTTCGAGAGCTTTGAAGTTGACGTTCGGGCGGGAGAATTGCGCAAAGCTGGGCTGAAACTGAAACTCACGGGCCAGCCCTTTCAGGTTCTCGCCATTCTGCTGGAGCGGCCCGGCGAAGTGGTGACGCGAGAGGAGTTGCAGAAGCGGCTGTGGCCCGACACCTTTGTAGATGTTGACCACAATCTGAATACGGCCATCAACAAGATTCGCGAGGTACTGGGTGACTCGGCGGATAGCCCGCGTTTTGTAGAGACGTTGCCTCGGCGCGGGTATCGCTTTGTCGCGCCTGTTGAGGGCGCCCAGACCACCGACCTAGATGGCGGCTCAGGCGGGCGGCAGGGGTCGCGGATGCCGTGGGTCCGACCCACATCGATCCTGTTCGTTGTCCTTGTGTTGCTTGCCGCGGCGGGTTTTTTCATTTACAGGCGGCTGCGAGTTCCTGCGTCGTCAGCGCAGCGGGCTCTCACTCGCCTCACCTTTGATGACGGCTTACAGATCGGCGCCACGTGGTCACCGGACGGGCGCTTCATCGCCTACAGTTCCAACCGTGGGGGCAAATTCGATGTCTGGGTGCAGCAGCTCAGCGGGGGCGATCCGGTGCAGATCACCAAAGGACCAGGTCAGAACTGGCAACCCGATTGGTCGCCCGACGGCAGGTACATTGCTTACCGTTCGGAAGACGGTGAGGGCGGTTTGTTCGTCATACCCGCTCTTGGTGGAGAAGGATTCGCAAGGAAAATCGCGAAATTCGGATTCTACCCTCGCTGGTCGCCGGACAGTTCACGGATCCTGTTCCGAACCTATCTTACTTGGATGGTTACGGACACGTTCTATGTGGTTGACCTTGAAGGAGGCGCACCTCGAATGGTGCTGGTCGATTTCGGTTCACAACATAAACCCGACGCGATCGCGGTCGCGTGGCACCCGGATGGCAAGAGGTTGTCCATATGGGCATGGGAAAACGGAGTCACCCCCGCCTTTTGGACGGTGCCGGTTACAGGCGGCGTCGCAGTCCGATCGGAGATTGCGCCTGAAGTTGTAAGACAGTTTGGCGAAATATCAGTCGGCCGCGGGATCGTAGAAGGAGCCATGGATTATGAATTCTCCTGGGCCGCTTCGGGAAGAGCGATTTACTTCGAGCGCAGGTTTAGAGGCGCCAGAAATCTGTGGAAGATGACCGTTGATCCGGACACGCTGGCAGCCACGAGGATCGAGCGCCTGACGACCGGAGCTGGGCCTGACACTCACCCTGCCGTGTCCGCCGACGGAACGAAGGTGGCATTCACGGGGGAGACTCAACATATCCGGGTTTGGATGTTCCCCTTTGACGCTACTCGCGGCGAAATCACGGGTGACGGCCGGCCCGTGACCTCGCCTGGAGTGGAGGCCTGGCGCCCGACTATGTCGCCGGATGGCAAGAAGCTGGCCTTTTGTAGCGTTCGTGCCGGCAAATGGGAGGTCTGGGAAGAGTCGTTGCCGGACGGACGGCAAGCACCTGTCGTGGCTGACGACTATAAACGTGACATTCCGCAATGGTCGCGCGACGGCACGCGCCTGGCATACAGGCGCGAAAATTATTCGACCGGCGAGAAACAGCTTATGGTTTGGTCCAGCCAGAGCCACGAGGAAGAGCCACTTACCCCATTAGGCACCGCGGGAATGGGGGTATACGATTGGTCCCCTGATGGCAAGGAATTCCTGGTAGCAATAGAAAGAAGCGATAATCACCAGCACGAAATCTGGTGGATGCCCTCGGCAGCCGCAGGAACCCCAGCGGGACGGGAGGCACGAAAAATCATTTCCGACCCCGCCTATGATCTCTTCCAGTCACACCTGTCTCCCGATGGTCGATGGATTGTGTTTCAAGCCATCAGATACTTGCCCGTGGAAGCCACTCTTTACGTGATGCCCGCTGCCGGCGGACCTTGGACCCTCATCTCTAAGGGCCAACCCTGGAGTGACAAACCTCGCTGGTCTCCGGACGGTAAGACGATTTACTTCGTTTCCGCCCGCAGCGGCTTCTTCAATGTGTGGGGAATCCGCTTCGATTCAACGAGCGGGAAGGCTGTAGGAGAAGCGTTCCATGTGACGGCATTTGAGAACCCCACTCTGATGATTCCAGCTCTAATTAACATGGTTGAGCTTTCGCTCAATCAAGACAAGCTGGTGTTGACCATGGAAGAGCGTTCCGGCAGCATCTGGGTGCTGGATAATGTCGGTCCGTAGAGAGTAGACGGCCAATTGAGTCGATAAGGGTTCGACACAAGAACCTGATCCCGAAGCGAGCTGTCACAGGGTACCTACATCACTTTGTACTAACTTGTGTGATACAGGCTGCTAATTCTAGCTATTTCGTGCAACTCTAGAGATTGATTCCAAGAGAATTCCTTTGTTTTCAATGCTTGTATAACTTCGACTCGCACACGCTTCCGCCAAAAACATTGGGCTTATTTGTCTTTTCTGCTGGCGCGGCTTGGCCTTCATCACATTGCTGGATGCGTCTGGGCCAATACTGGATTTCGCCAACCCTGCCGCGGAGCAAGCCGGAGTTCCGGAGAGGATCGCGCTGACACTGCGGAGCGATCCGCCGACACCCGGCTCATGAGGCGCGCGCCTCTCTAGCCGTGCCGTTCCGGGCTTCGATGGCCTTGACGGAGTTTACAAACGCCTTTTCCAAAACGCCCTTGCCGACGGTTCCGAGCACGAAGCCGAGCAGCCGTCCCTTGAGGTTTTTGCCCTCGCGTACGACGACCACGTCAATGTCGGTCGTGCCGTTGGGGCGACGGGTGAAGGTATAGGTGTGGCCGGACGCTCCTCCCCAAGTGTTGGAGTCGGTCGTGGTGAGGACGACGTGGTTAGGATCGGACCAGTCGTAGTGCAGGCGTTCCCAGATGCCGCCCGAGCCTTCGGTGACGTCGGCGTCCGACCGGCCGCGGTGATGCACCTTGAGGTACTCGTCGGTGCTGTTGCCAAAAAGCTTCGAGCGGCCAGGCCCGAAGTCGGTGAGCCCGGCGACGTACTGCTCGGGCGTCGAGGTGGTTGTCTGGTGGAGATGAATCGTGGACATGTGTGCTCCTTTCGCTAGCGGGCGACGAGCTGCTGCCCACCGTCGATGTCGTAGGTTGCGCCCGTGAGGGCTGTGTTGGTCATGATGTGTACGGCGAGCGCGGCGACGTCAGCCGGCTCGACGACACGCCGGATGGGAAGCGTGGCGCGAAGCTGACTGCGGCGGTTTTCGAGTTCATCGCCGAGCAGGGATGCCGACAACGGTGTGTCAACGAAGCCGGCGGCGATGAGGTTGACTCGGACAGGTGCGAGCTCGAGCGCCAGGCCGGCGGTGAGGGCGGGGAGTGCAGCTGTGAGTGCGGATACCATCGCGAGGCCGATCGCCGGGCGGCGCGCGCCGGTGCCACCCATGAACAGCAGGGTCCCGCCCGGGCGGACCTTATTTCCCGCGTTCCGAGCGACCTGCAGGGGCAGTAACAGGTGGGCGTCGATGTCGCGGCGTGCCCTATCGAAATCGAACTCCGCCAGTGGCGCGTAGTAGGGACCGGGGCCGGTTACCAACACATGGTCGACCGGCGCCGGCAGGCCGTCGAAGAACCTGTCGAGGAGCTTGAAGTCGGTGGCATCGAAGGCCACAGTGTTCAGTGCATCGACCTCGCTCCCGGCTTGCTTGAGGCCCTCCGGATTGCGCGCGGTCAGGATCACTTTCGCCCCCTCGGCGCGCGCTCGTCGGGCCGTTTCCAGCCCGATGCCGGCGCTACCGCCGATCACGACGACGGTTTGCCCGAGAAGTTCCGGTTCGCGCTGGCGGGGAAGGACGGGAAAGCTGGTGGTTGCGGTCTTCATGATTCCTCCAACATCCGTAATCGAGGGCCTCGACGGCCCCCGGGGAACGATGCCGGGTCGCATACCAGCCTCTAAGCCGGCACGCGGTCGCGGGTACCTTCTATGTGGAGCTTGGCATCTTTGGCTGCGTCGTCAGGGGTTTTTCCGTTCTCGCGCGCGGCGATGTAGGCCGCGTACCAGCCCGACCAGTGGTGCTTCGGAGCGGTCGGCTCGTACTCGCCATGGCGCCTCTCTGTTTCTCGCAAGAGCTCTGTCAGGGTGGCGACGTCCAGGCTGAGTCCTCGTCCGGGAAGCCGTTCGGTGATCTCCTGAAACAGCCAGCGGTTGCCGTCTGGATCTTTGAACGAGGCGAACGAGCGGTAGCTGCGGTGCTCGGGATCCGGGCCGCCGACCCGGACCCGGCCAAACAGATAGGGCTCGTCCTTGCCGGCGTGCACGCTGCCGGCGTCGTGGAACACCTCGCTGACCTCGATGCCGCGACCGAGCAGTTCGCCGCGGGCGGCCGCGATGTCGGAAACGATCAGGTACAGGCCCTGGGCGGAGCCAGGCGCCGCTTCGGTGACGTTCTTGCCGAAGATGACCGAACTCCCGGAGCCAGGCGGTGTGAACTGGATCGCGCGGAAGTCGTCGCCGGGGAAGTCGGCGTCCAGCCTCCACCCGAGCTTCGCGTAGAACTCCTTGGCGCGGTCGACATCCGAGACGGGGATGACGACCAGTTCGAACTTCATGTCGACTTTCGCGGCGGTGGGGTTGCTGGTCGGGTCGTTACTGCGGATTTCAATCGTCGGATTTGGCATTTTGTCTCTCCTGTTCATTCATCGATAAAGCGAAAGCCAGACTTAAGCGCGACGTCGACCAGAACATGAACGAAAGAATTGCATCCTTGTCATGTGCCTGCTTGCTTCCCTCTGATGTAGTAGCGGCTTGGGTCATGGCGGCCTGCTTTTGCAGTAGATTCGAATTCCTTGTCTTGTGCAGCGGTTGACTTCTTCAACAACGGATTTTTTTTAGGACGGGCAGGGCCTTCAAGTACGGGGAGAAATGTTAGCAAAACTCTGGTTGCGTATCCAGACTCGACGAAGCCAGTCGGTTGAGCCCTGTGGAGCGGCCGCTCGTCTGGTCCGGCGCAAAGCGAAAATGGTTCAGCATGATCAAGGCCGAATTCAAAAATGGCAGCAGCCAGGGGCAAAAGGGCCTAACTATTGAAATCAGGCGCTCATTGAGAATTGGCCGACCGTCCGTCCGGGTCAATGCGCGGTTGAATCCCACTCTTCAAGCCACGCCGCCGGGCGACGCTGTCTCTGCCATAACAATGAGGGTCCGACTCTCGTTGGGTAAATGTGTTCAGTTCTCGCAGGAGGATTCCATAGCAGATTAGTTTGGGGATTTTCGCTTGGGCTTCGGCTTGCTGTTGCCCTTGTTCTTGAGATTGAGGTTGAGCGCCACCGCAGCTCGAATGAGATTCTTCAAGGCCGCTTCATCGATCTTGTCGCTTTCGTGGAGGTCGATGGCGCGCCTGACATTCCCCTCGAGGCTGGAGTTGAACAGACCGGTAGGATCCTGCAACGCGGCTCCTCTGGCAAATGTCATCTTGACGACGTTCTTGTACGTCTCTCCCGTGCAGACGATGCCACCGTGGGACCAGACGGGAGTCCCCGGCGATGTCGCCTTGGCCCACTTCCACTCTTCGACGATCTCAGGGTCTGCCTGGTGTACGATTCCGCGCACTTTGGCAAGCGTCTTCCCGCGCCAGTCCCCAAGTTCCTTGATCTTCTGGTCGATGAATGCAGAGGCAGATTCCAATGGGACGCTCCTTTTTATGTACAGCTCGAACTCTCGCACCCCCTAATTTAGCTGTGCTCAAGCGTAACCTGCAACCTGGGTAAGTGGGCTTCCATACTCGTCACTCCCGGTGGCCCATTCTAAATTTCGCGTTCTTGGCGAAATTTAGAGTGGGGACGCTGGAGGCTGTCCAAGACCAGTAACTTGCTGTGAGGGACGATGAAGATCGAGTAGGAATGGACAGCCCGACAAACGCCGACGAGCGGCGGAGGACTCTGTCCAGCGGAACTGCCCCAGTCAAGCCAAAACCGGGCTTGAGTGGGCCACCCCTAGTACCCCGTCGTCGAATGATCAGCGGGCCGCTTGTCGCAGGAACGCTTTGAACACGTCCTCGTCGATGTCGGAAGGCTTGCGGACCTTGACGTGCCGTACGTACTGGCCATTGCCTTCGAGGAGGCCCCGCGGGTCCTTTAACGCGGAGCCGCGTACAAAGCCAAACTGGACGTGGTCAGTCGCCGAGTACACAAAAGAGACGGGCACTTTCTCTTTCAACCAGCAGCCGTTGCCCCACTTCACCGACTCCTCGAGTCCGGGCTCCACGCGCTTCACAAACCGTCGAAGGGCGCGGATGATCGAGCGGTTCTTTGGTGGCTGGTCATCCAGGTAGTCGTCAAAGCTGGCGTACTTTTTCATTTTCATCGGTCACCCCTGGGCGCTGACTCCGTCGCAAAAGCCTTTGATATCCCTCGTCTCAACGAAGTGCTCTAAAAAGTAAGCCATTTTGGTTTCTCAAGACAACACGAGACGGTGCCTTCTGGAAGGTGGACGAATAAACACGGACAGATCGCAATCACTAGGCCGATCTCTTCCAAATAAGGCGTCGAATGAGATGGCCCTTCCACATCCACAATCCGGAAAGGACCATTACCGGAAGGAAGACATAGCGAGTCGGCGGGGCGTAGTCTGGCAGTTTTTCAAACGGGCTGTAGATATAACCGAGTATCGGAATGGCAAAGATGATGTGAATCCAGCGAACAATTGAGCGTTTGGTGGCTTCTTTCATGATTAGATTTGATCTCCTGATATCGGCAACACCGCGTACGCGTCAGCCCTCGAACTGCCCCACTCAAGCCAAAATCGGGCTTGAATGGGCCACCCGCCTTGCTCTAAGTTGTGCGGCTTACTCAACAGCCGCGGGCGCCGTGACTATGGCCGCCGCCATCGCGAGCTTGTGGTCATTGTTCCAGGGCGGCCCGACGGCCTTCCGCACCTGGAAAAAGTGTGCGTCGAGGTTCTCTACACGCAGCGCCTGGCGCGCCCCGTCCAACACGCTCTTCGCGTCGTACCAGTGGACGGGCCAACCCCGTGCCTCGGCCGCTGAGGCCAGCGCTTTGCGGTACATCACCCAGTCGGCATTGTTCTGCGCACGGTAATCCGTGATTCGCTGGGCAATCGTGGGTGGAAGCTGTGGGCACTTGCGAAGGGCGACGCCAAGGATACGCGGCACCGCTGTCGTAACGGCGTCCAAGGCAAGCACCGCGTGCTTCTCCGCCGACACTCGCACGCGCTCTACTAACTCCACGGCTTTGTCGAGCGGGAGCCTTTGACCTTCGCTGTGGTGCGGAAGCTTCGGCAGACCCTCGTCCACCAGTTCCACCCGGCGGCGATCGAGGAGCGTCCCATCACGCGCCACCGTCACCAGCACCGCCCAACCGCCATGATCTGATACCCCGATGATGCCACCGCTTTTTGACATGATGTTCCCTCACGCCCAACTTAGCCCCTGACGGGCTGAGAGCTGCTCGATCGGTTCCGATACAACGACCCAAACATCGACCGGTCTTTTCCTCCTTCTTCCTACCACGTTTCAACGCTTAGGGGCGCCAGGCGGCCAGTTGGGGGTTTCAATACCGAACTGCGTGGCGTACTCCGCGTTCAGCCGTTGCCACCCGAACTTCATGGCCTCGGGGCCGACGATGCGGCCGATGGGAGTTCCGCCGAGAAGGCGATCCAGAACATCGAAACAGATATGCCACCCGGCAGCGCCCATCGCGATGAAGCGGTGACCGATGTTGGTCCACAGCGTCAGGCGCGTGCCGCCACCCAAGTCTTCGAGTTCCCACCGCATGTCGAAGTCTCCCCAGTTGTACTCAAGCGCCCTGGGAGCGTCGGCATGCGTCACGGTCGTTTCGGTAACGCGCAGCGCGGGCGCTCCCACCGTGGTGAGCTTCACCGTGCTTCCAACTGCACCCAGGCTCCCATCGGCGTCGAAGGGAGCCCACTCGCGCAGATGCGCCGGGTCGGTAAGGGCCTGCCAGACTTTTTCCGGCGAGTGGCGCAGTTCTCGGACGAGAATGAGTGTCCACTTCTCTTCACCGTTTTGTCCCCGGTGCTTTTGTACCCGTGCCCCGCCGGCCGGACCCGGTGTGTACTGAGCGCGATCGGTCATCTCTTTTCCTTGTTCCCTAGCGTGAATAGCGTGCCAGCTGGGTGAGCTGAATGAGGTTGCCGCAGGTGTCGTTCAGCATCGCGATGGTCGAGCCGGTCACGTCGGTAGGCGGCATGGTGAACTCGGCGCCGCGGGTCTTGATCCGCTCGTAGTCGGCCTTGACGTTGTCGGTGAAGAACATGGCCGCGGGCTGGCTCTGCTGGAAGATGGCCTGCTGGTAGGCCTTGGCCGCGGGGTTGTTGTTCAGCGCCAGCTGCAGCTCAGTGCCGTCCGGCTCCTCAGGCGAGGCCACGGTGAGCCAGCGATATGGCCCTTGCGAAAAGTCCGTCTTCTTTGCAAATCCGAGCACTTCCGTATAGAAGCGCAGGGCCTTGTTCTGGTCGTCCACGTATAGGCTGGTCACTTTGATTTTCATTTCGTTTCTCCTTTGTCACGTTCGCGGTTTGGGCCGCGTCGTCTTCCCCTAAGTTTTTCTTTTCGTTGCGGTTGACGGTCCATTTGGTCGAGGTGGCGTTCGAGAGCATCTATGTGAACCGACCAGAAGCGGCGGAACTGGTCCAGCCAGGCATCCAGCTCCCGAAGTGGTTCGGGTTTCAGCCGGTAGAGACGACGCTGTGCGTCCACGGTGGATTCTACGAAACCGGCCTCGCGCAGCACTCGCAGGTGCTTGGATACGGTCGGCTGCGACATACGAAGCTGACGCTCGATCTCTCCCACCGACTGTTGTGACGAGACCAGGAGGCCCAGTATCGCGCGGCGATTCGGCTCCGCAATAATTTCAAAGACAGACTCCATTCGTTGTATATACTCTGTCGAGCATATACGTGTCAAGGTATATTATAGCCTTGGTCGCTCCGAGCCGGCACGTCCGCGAGGGAATCTGCTATCTTCCCGGCGCTCGATCAGAGCGACGCTAAACCGCACGATTAAGCTCGGCAAGCGGTTCAGTTTCGAGAAGTAAAGTCTTCGGAGTGAAGCCGATAGCAAGGCCTGGAGCGACACTTCCCTCTTAACCAGCATCTTACCTTCAGATAGCACTTTGGTCTTAGAAGCGTTGACTCTGCGTCCCGGCGCCCGTGGACCAGGCACCGAAGCGCGATTCTTCGTTTTTCCTGAACTGGTATAAAATCGTTGTTTACCTGATCGCGACACCCGGTCGCGGCGCCGTTCGCAGTACGTGAGGCTTTCCTGTAATTGGAAGTCCTAGGCAAGGGCCTGTGAACAAGCGAGTATCAGAACGGACGCAAACCCAACTGGCATTTGGCGCGGCAGTAATTCTGCTGGTGGTCAGCGCCCTGGCGGCCTACGCCACGGTGGCCCGGCTCCGCATCGCGGAGCGCTGGGTCGGCCACACCCGTGACGTGCAAACCTCTCTGGCGGATCTGAACAACATCAGTGCCCGTGCGGGACGGGCGCGCACCCAGTATGTGGACACCGGCGACAATGACTTTTTAGAGGACTACCAAACGGCAGCGGCTGACGTTCACTCGAAGATGGAGATGATTGAACGCCTGCTGCGGGACAATCCCGAGCAATCGGAGCTGCTGCGGCAACTGAAAAACCTGACCGACCACAGATTAGAACTGCTGAACCAGTCGGTGCAGTTGAAGCGCAGCGGTTCTCCGGATGCCCGGGAACAGGCGCAACTGCGGCTGGAAATTCTCGACGTATCAACTCAGACCGACACGCTGCTGCAGACGATGCAGGACAAGGAACAACTTCTTCTGGATACACGCAGGGCGCGATCCGACCGGTTGTTCCGGATTACCACGTACATCCTGTCCGCTACCTTCGTCGTGGCCCTGGGGCTGTTTTTCTTCCACTATCGCCTGTTGAACACCGAGTTGAACGCAAGGGAGCAGGCGGAAGCGTCCTTGCGCGCCCTCAGCGTGCGCCTGTTGGAACTACAAGACCAGGAACGAAGGAAATTTTCCCGCGAACTTCACGATAGCCTGGGGCAGTACCTGGTGGGAGTAAAGATGAATCTGACCATGCTGGGCAACTCGGTGTCGCCCAATCCCCTGATTTCGGAATGCATCAAGCTGCTGGATCAGGCCATGACCGAGACCCGCACCATCTCCCATTTACTGCATCCGCCCCTGCTGGACGAGGCCGGTTTCGCTTCTGCCGCGCGTTGGTATGTGGAAGGTTTCGCGAAACGCAGCGGCATTCAAACCAGTCTGGAAATGCCGGAAGACCTCGGCCGCCTGTCCGGCTCTTTGGAACTCGCTCTGTTCCGCGTCCTGCAGGAGAGCCTGACCAATGTTCACCGCCATTCCAAGAGCCTTAAGGCGGCGGTTTCCGTGATGGCGTCGAACGGTGAGGTCGTGCTCCAGGTGAGAGACTATGGCAAGGGCGTTCCCGTTGACGTTCTCGACCGTTTTCGTCACAAACGCGCTCACGGCGGAGTGGGGCTGGCCGGGATGCGGGAACGAATCAACGAACTGGGAGGCCGGCTGGACATGAATTCGGATGGCCGCGGCACCCGGATCGTCGCCACTCTTCCACGCCTGGAGCGAAGAGGCCCCACCGAGGAATTTGCCGCGGATTGATGCCATTGTGGGTCGGACACTCCTGTCCGACGCCTTTGACTTTGCTGTTGGTTTTGCTCTTGATGTTTGCTTCCGACCTGTCAGTTTGTCTCTGAACCAAAACCAAAGTCAAAGGCATCGGACAGAGCCTGCCCTGAGCGAAGTCGTCCGACCCACACCGTTCACAGCTTCTTGCTCATATCGCTGGACATGCCGCCAGCCGCGGGCACGTAGCATTTCAGGGTGTAGTCCATGACCATGCGATTGGCGTTGAAGCGCCAGCCCAGAGTGCGGATGGTGCGCTTCATGCGCTTGATCCAGCCGCGGGGCAGTCCGTCGCGGTCGCGATCATAATAAAGCGGGATCACTTCTTCACGCAGCACGCGGTAGAGTTCTTCGCCGTCACGGCTGTCGTGAATGCTCATGTCGGCGTGAGTTCTGCCCGTCCCGATGGCGAATCCATTGAGGCCGTCGTAGGCCTCCGCCCACCAGCCGTCAAGAACGGACAAGTTAAGGCCGCCGTTCAAGACCACTTTCTGGCCACTCGTGCCCGATGCCTCCAACGGCCGTCGCGGATTGTTCAGCCAGACATCGACACCCTGGACGAAGTGCCGCCCCACGTTCATGTCGTAGTCTTCGACGAAGACGAACTTGTCGGCAAATTCCGGTTGGCGCATCAACTTGGCGATTTGCTGCAGCATTTTCTTACCGGGTTCGTCGCGGGGATGCGCCTTGCCGGCAAAAATGAACTGCACCGGACGCTTGGGATCGTTCACCATGGATGTCAGTTTTTGGATGTCAGCCAGAATCAGGTCGGCCCGCTTGTAAGTAGCGAAGCGGCGCGCAAACCCAATGGTCAGCGCATCCGGACTGAGCACCCGGCCCAGGCGCAGCAACATTTCGGGAGACTCGTCGCGGCGCTCGGCCTGCTCGACCACCCGGTGGCGCACGAAATCCAGCAGACGGGATTTCAGGTGAAGATGGGTTTCCCACAGTTCCCCATCGTCCACGTTTTCGATCCCCTCCCAGATGGCCGGATCGGCGTTGTTCTCCTGCCAGCCCGTCCCCAGATGGCGATCATAAAGCCGGAACATCTGCGGCGCCAGCCAGGAGGGGACGTGTACGCCGTTGGTAATGTGCCCGATGGGAACTTCATCCTCGGGCTTGCCGGGATAGA
Organism: Terriglobia bacterium; assembly: GCA_963758435.1. Classification (GTDB taxonomy): domain Bacteria; phylum Acidobacteriota; class Terriglobia; order Terriglobales; family Acidobacteriaceae; genus JAIQFF01. Next base: position 118,919 of record CAVWVN010000014.1, read on the forward strand.
GGCCGGTCCACATGTGCCGCGAAACCTCACCATGTAAAGCGGAAACCGCGTTGGCGCGGCGCGCCAGCTTCAAGCCCAGCACGGTCATGCAGAAATCTTCGTTGCGGTCGCCAGGATTCTCCCGTCCCAGTTCCATTAGTTTTTCCTGGGAGATCCCCAGCGCGTCGCGCATGGGACCAAGATGCTCCTCCATCAACTCGGCGTAAAAGCGGTCGTGGCCGGCAGGCACGGGGGTGTGGGTGGTGAAAACCGTTTCGCGGGTGACCCGGCGGACAGCATGATCGAAGGAGATACCCTCACTCTGCATCCGGTCACGAACCGCTTCCAGCACGGCGAAACCGCTGTGGCCTTCATTCAGATGTAGAACGCCGGGCGTGATGCCCATGGCCCGGAGGGCACGGAAGCCTCCGATGCCCAGCAGCAGTTCCTGTCGGATCCGGATGCGCGAGTCTCCTCCGTACAGGCGCGAGGTGAGTTCTCGGTCCTCGGGATGGTTGCCCTCTATATTGGAGTCGAGCAAGAGCAAATTGCAGCGCCCCACTTTCATGCGCCAGACTTTCGCGCGCAGAGCCGTGCCGCGAGTCTCAACCTGGACGGTGATGGGTTCACCATTCGGTCCGATGGCGGCTTCCATGGGCAACTGGTTGACGTCAGTCTGGATGTACTCTTCCTGCTGCCAGCCGGCGCGATCGAGCCGCTGCCGGAAATATCCCTGGCCATAAAACAGGCCGATGCCCACCAGAGGTATTCCCAAATCAGACGCGCTCTTGACGTGATCGCCGGCCAGCACGCCCAGCCCGCCGGAATATTCGGGAATGGAAACGTGCAGACCGAATTCGGCGGAGAAGTAGGCCACCGGACGAGGCCGCAGAATGCCGGCGTGACGGGCCCCCCAGGTCCGGTCGGCATCGAGATATTCTCGCTGGCGGCGATAGGCGTAGTTGATCCGGCTGTGCAGCACCAGTTCGCGGGCGCGGCGTTCCATCTCGGGTAGGGGGATTTCCGAAAGCAAGGCCACGGGATTGTGATTGAGCTGTCGCCAGCGGGTGGGGTCGAGATCGCGGAATAAACTGCTGGTGTCATGGTCCCAGGACCACCACAGGTTGCGCGCCAGCGTCCACAGCCGCTCTTGAGCCGGTGCGATGAAGCGATCCAGAGTACGCGCTTCACTCACCACTGACCCCACCTGGGCAGCGGCTTCGGCCAGCATCCGGATTTCTTCCTCGCGAAAGACGCGGGGCGCAATAGTCTGAACCACTAACACTCCCTGCAGCACTCCGCGATCAATCAGCGGAACCCCAAGGAACGATTGGTAGGCTTCTTCTCCGGCTTCACTGAAGTACTTGAAGCGGGGATGGTTCTTTACCTGTTCCACCGCCACCGGACCCACTCGTTCCGCGACCAGGCCCGCCAAGCCTTCATGCAGTCCCATGCGCAGGGTGCCAATACATTGGGGACGGAGTCCTAGGGTCGCTGCCAACACGAGATTAGCCCGGTCCGGCTCCAGCAGGTAGGCGGAGCAGACGTCGGTCTGAAAACGTTTGGCAATCAAGGCCACGACATTCATTAATGTTTCGGCCGAGTTGCCGCCCTCGGTGGCCAGGTTGCCGATTTCCTCCAGGGTCAGGACGTAATTCTCGTGCGTGGGAGCGGATTGGCTCATGTTCTGAATGATCTCGTCGTTAGCGGTCAATTTAGGATTCATGGCGCGATGGTTCGCGCATCCCATTAGTGTAACTGCTGGAACATGAAGCGACTAGGTTACGGATGGGGCTCCTGCGGCACAGCTCGATTTTTTCTTTCAGGCAGCCGGGAAACAACGGACGCGACCGCACGCACCCCGTTTCTGGGAGGGGCCAGCCCATATCAGAGTTGCCAATGATTTGAAGCGCGACTATAACCGAGTTCCTCCACGGCTTTGGGTAAATTCTGTAGGTACGAATTGCGCGGTGGGCCACACAGGCGCGCAGCCGCTGTCTACTTAAGCCACAGAAAAGAAAAGCCAAAGGCCTTTGGCAAACCAACTGCAACAGGATCTAGGGAAAACTTCCAGGAGGACGCGCATGACTGAAATGCCTGGCCACGATTGGAAGCAGCTGGCGGAAGCGGCCCGCGACGAGCATGACCCCAAGAAGTTGATGAATCTCATCGATCGACTGAACCGCGCACTGGAGGAGCACGTGAAAGATATGTATCCCCGCTCCGAGGAAGCAGCAAACTAGCGCATTTCCCTTCGTCCTAAATCACTTCTGCCACCTACCCTGGCAACCCCTGAGGTGTACCCGAAAAGGAACCGCGAGGCTGCCGCAGCCGGCGCTGGTTGTAGGCGAGTCCGCTGTCAACCCCTGCTTGCATGTAAAATCCTCCACGTAACACCGGCGTGAGGCAGAGTTGGTGGTCGGGCGTACCACCGTGACATCGATACGATTCCGCGCCGAAATCGGAAACGGAGAAGACGACCATGGGAGAGTGCGCAGGTAAAGTGGCGCTGGTGACGGGTGGGACCTCAGGCATCGGGCGGGAGACGTCGGTCCTGTTCGCCAGGAAGGGCGCCCGGGTAGTGGTCGCCGGGCGGCGTGAAGTTGAAGGGACTGCCACGGTGGACCTGATCCGTCGCGCCGGTGGCGAAGCAATCTTCATCCGGGCAGATGTGTCACGGGCATCCGAGGTCGAAGACCTGGTCGAAAAAACTGTAGCCGCCTTTGGCAGACTGGATTATGCCTTCAACAACGCCGGCATCGAGGGCCACTGGGTCCCCATCGTGGAGCAGACCGAGGAAGAATGGGACCAGACCATTGACATCAATCTCAAAGGTACATGGCTCTGCCTGAAATATGAACTACGGCAAATGCTGAAGCAAGGCCGCGGCGGCGCGATCGTCAACAACTCATCCATTGCCGGATTCATCAGCAGCCAGGGCACCGCAATTTACTCCGCCAGCAAGCACGGAGTGTTGGGGCTGACCAAAGCTGCCGCCATGGAGGTGGGAAGAAACGGGATCAGGGTCAACGCGGTTTGTCCCGCGGCCATCGAGACCGCCATGGCCGACCGTCTGTTCGGAGCGCCTGACGTCAAGAAGAAGTCGCTGACCTTTTATCCCATGAACCGCTTTGGCGAATCCAGCGAGGTGGCCGAAGCGGTAGTGTGGATGTGTTCCGGAGCAGCCAGTTTCATGACCGGTCAAAGCCTGGTCCTGGATGGAGGTTTTCTCGCTGGTCCGAATGTGCCCCCAGAATAGAAGAAGCAAACAAAGATTCCTAAGGACGAAATCCTATGTTCAAGAGAATGTTCAGGTGCAGCCGCAGTGTGCTTTTGCCGGTTCTCTCTGCCCTCCTGGTGTTTACCAGCGCTGCGGTAGCACAAACGTCCGCCAAGCCGTCCGACATTCTGGTGATTGACGCCTCGGCGCCCGCTCATCCCTTCCCTCATTTCTGGGAGCACATGTTTGGATCGGGCCGGGCCAACCTGACTCTGCGCGAAAGCTACCGCAATGATTTGCGCCAGGTGAAACAGATCACGGACGTGGAAACCGTCCGCTTCCATGCCATCTTTCTCGATGACATGGGCGTGTACGACGAAGACGGCGCGGGTCATCCTATTTACAACTTCTCCTACGTTGATCAGGCGTACGACGGCCTCCTGCAGAACGGCGTGCGCCCGTTCGTCGAGCTGAGTTTCATGCCCAGGAAACTGGCTGCGAAGGATGCCCCGCATGCCTTCTGGTATAAGCAAAACGTTGCGCCTCCAAAGGATTGGGCCAAGTGGGATGACCTGATTTACCAGTTTACGAAGCATCTGGCGGATCGCTACGGTGTGGATGAAGTTGCCAAGTGGTACTTCGAAGTCTGGAACGAACCCAATATCGATTTCTGGGTTGGGGATCCGAAGCAGGCGACCTATTTCGAGCTTTACGACCACAGCGCCGCGGCAGTCAAGCGAGTGAACCCGCGTTTCCGCGTGGGCGGTCCCGCCACCGCGCAGGCGGCGTGGGCCGATGCATTTATTCAACACTGTGATGAGAAACACGTCCCCGTGGATTTCGTTTCCACCCACGTGTACGGAAATGACAGTGCGAAAGACGTGTTTGGCACGAATGAAGAAATCCCTCGCGATCGCATGGTGTGCCGGGCAGTGAAGAAGGTGCATGATCAGATCAAAGCTTCCTCCCTCCCCAACCTTCCCCTGATCTGGAGCGAATTCAACGCCAGTTACAAAAACGAACCGGAGATTACCGACTCCATTTATATGGGTCCGTGGATGGCCGACACCATACGGCAGTGTGATGGGTTGGTGGACGAGATGTCGTACTGGAGCTTCTCCGATGTTTTTGAAGAGCAGGGAGTGGTGAAGAAACCTTTTTACGGCGGCTACGGGCTGATTGCCGCCGGAGGGATTCCGAAGCCGGCTTTTGCGGCGTTCAAACTTCTGCACCAGCTGGGAGGTGAACGCCTCGCTCTCGATTCCGATTCTGCCCTGGTAACTCGCGCCGCCGATGGCTCCCTGGTGGTGGCGGTGTGGAATCTGGTTGCACCCGAACAAACGGGTGCAGCCAGGACCGTAGTTTTGCGCTTCAAGAATCTGGGCGGTGCCCGCCATGCGTCCGTTTCTCGAGTCGATCGCGAGCACGGCGACCCGCATCCCGCATACGAGAAGATGGGTTCGCCGGATTATCCGACGCAAGCGCAGTTGCAGACTCTGCGCAACTCAGTTCAGCTTGGCGCGCCGGAAGTTCAGGAAATAAAAAGCGGTGAGCTCAGTCTGACGCTGCCCGCGGACGGCCTGGCAGTCATTGCGATCAGATAGACCTAGTGTGTGGGTCGGACACTCCTGTCCGACGCCTTTTGACGTTGACTTTGTTTTGACATGTGTAGCGCCGGCATCGCCGGCCCGATCGCCGGGCTCTGCCCGCCTGGTTTTGTACTTTGGATTCGTCAGCGGAGGGCGGGACGCCTTCCGGACAACCAGCGGGACGCCGGCGCTGCCAAAGTCAAGAGCGGCGGGCGAGGGGCGCCCGCCCCACACTAACTTACGTATAACTCTATGAACCGACAAACCTTACGGGCCCGCCAGGCATCTACATGTCGCGCTGGTTTTCGGTATAGCTTCTAGAAACCCCCAAACTTAGTTAGGATTCATGCATGGCAGAGCAGAAGAATTTCCTGAGCAGTTGGCAGGAGCGGCTTACGGCGCTCCGTAATACGCCGCCAGTGCTCAAGATCGTGTGGCAATCCGGACCTGGAGTCGTGGTGTTTGGTCTGGGGGCCCGCCTCTTCGCCTCGATGCTGCCGCTGGCACTGCTCTGGATTCCCAAGTTGATCGTTGATGAGATCGTGCACCCGAAGTTCGGGGCGCATGTGATGTCACCCCGATTGTGGTGGCTGGTGGCTAGCGAATTCGGCCTCGCTGTCCTGGGCGGCATTCTCGCGCGCACCATTGACTATTCGGACTCGCTGCTGGCCGACAAATACACCCGCCACGTAAGCATCCAGGTGATGAAGCACGCCGCGGAACTTGACCTGATCGCCTACGAGGACCCGGTGTTTTACGACCGCCTGGAGCGGGCGCGAGTACAGGCCACCGACCGCCTGGGCATGATTCAGCAGATCGGACGGTTAATCCAGTTGGTGATTACCACCACGACTCTATCGGTCACGATTATTGTTTACTCGCCCTGGCTGATGCTGATGCTGATTGCGGGCGTGCTTCCCGCATTCCTGGGAGAAAGCCATTTTGCTTTTCTGGGATACGCCAAGAATTTTCGTCAGACTCCGGTGCGGCGCCAATTGGATTATCTGCGGCAGGTTGGGGGCAGCAAGGAAGCCGCCAAAGAACTCAAGCTATTCGGACTCAGCCAGTTCCTTACCAAACGCTTCACCAAACTCTCCGATGGAATTTACGAAGAGAACGTCGCCCTGTCACGGCGGAAGCTGATTGCGGGAGCCTTCCTTTCCGTGATCGCCTTCGCGGGCTATTACTCGGCCTATGTGTTCGTAATCTGGCGGACGGTCACAGGCGCATACAGCATCGGACTGTGGTACCTGTTGTCAGGCGCGATTTTGCAGGCCAGCAGCAATATCCAGCAGATTTTCTCCACCGTTTCCGGCATCGCTGATCAGGCCCTTTTTCTCACTGATCTGCTGGACTTCTTCGACATGCGGCCGACCATCCAGTCGAAGCCTGATGCCCTGCCTGCACCTCGCCCGATCGTCCAAGGATTTGAATTCCGCAATGTTTCGTTTCGCTATCCGGGGAATTCTCGGCTGGTGCTGAACGGTCTCAACTTCCACCTGCATCCGGGAGAGCGGGTCGCGTTGATCGGAGAGAATGGTGAAGGCAAAACCACCATCGTCAAGCTGATCACGCGGCTTTACGATCCCACCGAGGGGCAGGTGCTGCTCGACGGCGTGGACCTGAGGGAGTATCGTCTGGAAGACCTGTATCGCGAAATTGGCGTTATCTTTCAGGACTTTATGCGTTATGAAATGACGGCGCGCGAAAACATCGCCGTGGGCCGGATTGAGGAAATTGACGATCTACGGCTGCTTGAAACCGCTGCCCGGAAAAGCCTGGCGGACGCGGTCATTGGAAGGCTACCCGGCGGCTACGATCAAATGCTGGGGCGACGTTTCGAAACCGGCGTGGATATATCCGGTGGAGAGTGGCAAAAAGTTGCCTTGGCCCGGGCCTATCTGCGCGACGCGCAACTTCTGGTTCTTGACGAACCCACCGCTGCGCTCGATGCGCGCAGCGAGTTCGAGGTTTTCCAGCGCTTTGCCGAGCTTACAGCGGGGAAAATGGCGCTGTTTATTTCGCACCGATTTTCCACCGTGCGCATGGCCGACCGCATCGTAGTTCTGGAAAACGGAAAGATTGCAGAAGAAGGTAGTCACGAACAGCTGGCGCGCCTGGGCGGACGATACAAGGAAATGTTCGAAATGCAGGCCGCTAGCTATCGTTAGTATCTGCGAACCATAGCGTTCACAAGCAATGCCTCCAGACACCCATATCGAGATGTTGAGCGCCGAAGCGGAGCGCTCGCCTGAGCCCTCCAAAGAAACCGGCCCCAACGTGGAAGCCCTGACGGCAGCGGCGGCAGACCTGGGGCGAAGGCTGGTATGGCTGCCGGGTACGCACTCATCACGCTTTTTCGCCGAGCGCTACCGCACGCTACGCAGCGCCATCCGGCCCGTGCTGAGAGCTTTTCAGGGATCGGTGCCCAAGATCGCCGTGGGCGATGACTTTCGCTGGCTGAACGACAACTTGCGCCTTCTGCATGCCGACCTGCGGGGTACCAAAGACGGCTTCAAGCTGGTTCGCAAGCTGCCTCACGTCCGCACTCCCGACGGCGCCATCGCTCCGCGGGTAGTTGCCCTGGCGGCGGGGTATTTGGCCACCACCAGCTATGAGTTCAGCGTCAGTTCTCTTAACGCCTACGTGCAAGCTTTTCAGCAGAGCACGGTGCTGAGGCTGGTCGAGCTCTGGGCGCTGGTTCCCGCGCTCAGGCTGGTTTTGCTGGAAGAAATCGCGGCCCGCGGATCCAAAGTGGCGGCGGACCCTGCGGGCTCCTACGGGGCCGGGGTTTGTATGCGCAGCCTGCGCGATATCGGCCAGACTTCCTGGAAGGAAATTCTCGAACCGCTGGTGCTGTTCGATCGCATCCTGCGCCAGGACCCGGCCGGCGCTTACGCACGCATGGATTTCGACAGCCGGGATTTATACCGCACCGAGGTCGCGAACATTGCCGAATACTCCGATCTGCCCGAAAGCGATGTGGCCACAGCGGCGCTCGCCCTGGCGCGTTCCGCGCACCAGGAAGCGCACGCCAGCCCGCGCCTCAGCGCTCGTCTTGGGCACATCGGGAACTACATTCTCGCGGAAGGCTCGGCGTCGCTCCACGGAAGGGTAGGCTTCCAGCCTCCGCTGGGCCAGCGCATTGGGTCTTTCTTACAGCGGCATCCGGATGAGTTCTATCTGCCCGCCACCGAAGTGCTGACCCTCGCCCTCATGTCGGCGATCGTGTTGATGCTGACCAACACTTACACCTCGCTCGAACTGATTCTGTTCTCCATGCTGGTGCTGCTCCTCCCCAGTTCGCAGAGCGCCATTCAGCTGGTGAATTATCTGGTGACGTCGCTGCTGGAACCGAAGATTCTGCCTAAGCTTGATTTCTCCGCCGGCGTTCCCGACAACTGCACCACGCTGGTGGCCATTCCCAGTCTGCTGTTTAACCAGGAGCAGGTTCGCCGCCTGGTGGAGGACCTGGAAGTACGATTCCTGGGCAATCACGATCCCAACATTCACTTTGCGTTGCTCACCGATCTGCCCGACTCCCCGGAACCTTCGTCCGAGGATGACCCGCTGATCGAATACTGCGCGCAACTGGTGCGCGAACTGAACGAAAAGTACGCCAGTCAGGCTTCGGGATCGTTTCTTCTGTTCCATCGCCACCGGGTTTACAACCCGCGCGAGCGAGTGTGGATGGGTTGGGAGCGCAAGCGCGGCAAGCTGATGGACCTGAACAAGCTGCTGCGCGCCGAACATGACAGTTTCCCGGTCAAGATTGGCGACCTGTCGATCTTGCCCCAGATTCGTTTCGTCATCACGCTGGACGCAGATACGGAATTACCACGCGGATCGGCCGATCGCATGATCGGGGCGATGGCCCATCCCTTGAACCAGGCGATCATCGACCCGGAAAAGAATGTCGTGGTTGCCGGCTATGGCATCCTGCAACCACGGGTGGGAGTAAGCGTGCAAAGCGCCTCCCGCTCGCGGCTGGCCAGCCTCTATTCGGGCGAGACGGGTTTCGATATTTATACCCGCGCCATTTCGGACGTGTACCAGGATTTGTACGGAGAAGGCATTTTCGCCGGCAAAGGAATCTATGAAGTGGACACGGTGCACCGCGTCCTCGACCGGCGCTTTCCGCGCAACGCCCTACTGAGCCATGACCTGATCGAAGGCGCCTACGCCCGCGCCGGCCTGGCCAGTGACATCGAGATTATCGAGGACTATCCCTCGCACTACAGCGCCTACAATCGCCGCAAACACCGCTGGTTGCGGGGCGACTGGCAGATCACGGGCTGGTTGTTGTCGCGGGTGCCGGATGAGTCGGGACGCAAGGTGCCGAATCCCATCTCGCTGGTGTCGCAGTGGAAGATTCTGGACAATCTGCGCCGCAGCCTGGTGGAGCCGGCAACCTTCCTGCTGCTGGTGTTCGGCTGGTTGGTGCTGCCCGGCAATCCGCTCTACTGGACATTGGCAACCCTGGGCATTTTGTTTGTGCCCGCGTGGTTCCAGTTTCTGTTCAACCTGGTGCGGGCCGCCGTTGAACGCAAACCCCAGGCCGTCAGGGACGCTCGGACCGCGCTGCTCACGGCTAATGCCAGCATGTTTTTCACGCTGTCATTCCTGCCACATCAGATGTTGCTCTCACTCGATGCCGTGGTGCGAACGCTGGTGCGGCGGCTGGTAACACGCCGGCGGCTGCTCGAATGGGAGACTGCGGCCGAAACCGAACTCAGCACCCGCAAGCGGACCCCGGTTGATATTTATCTCGACTGGATGCCGGCGTTGGCCCTGGGCTTGGGCGTGCTGGTGTTCTTTACCCGGCGCCACGCCTTTTTTTCCGCCCTGCCCATCCTGCTGCTGTGGGGTTGCAGCAAGTGGATTTCGATGTGGCTGAACCTGCCTTCGCGCGCTATGCGCAGCGAAACCTCCGACAAAGACGAATTGTTTCTGGAGCGCACTGCGCTCCGTACCTGGCGGTATTTCGCCGAGTTCAGTACGGAGGAACACAACTGGCTGTTGCCGGATAATGTGCAGGAAGAACCTCCTGCCGTCGCCGCTCGCATTTCGCCCACCAACCTGGGATTCCTTTTGAATGCCCGCCAGGTGGCCTGCGAGTTTGGTTTCCTGACCGTTCCTGAGTTTGCCGAGCAGACTCTGCGCACTCTGGCCACCATGGACAAGCTTTCGCGCGCTCATGGCCATCTGCTTAACTGGTATGACACGCGCACCCTCGAACCCCTTCGCCCCCGGTTCGTCTCTGCCGTGGATAGCGGCAACCTGATCGCGTCACTGTGGACTCTGCAGCATGGCTGTCTGGACCTGCTGCAGCGGCCGTTGTTGGAGAAACAACTGGCAGGGGGTCTGGCCGATCATCTCCGCGTTCTGGTCGAGAGTCATGCCTTTCCCCAGAAGCGGTTCAAAGCGTTTCAGGCACAGATCAGGAAAAGAAGCTGGCTGCAGCGTTTGCTCGCGCCTTCTGAGGAAGGATTGCTGGAGAGCGACCTGGAAACGGTGAACCCCAAGTATGAGTCGGAGGTGCGCTGGTTCGCGGCCGAATCTCTTTCCCGGGTCAGAAATCTCAGGAAGGCGGTACAGGTTTATGCGCCGTGGATGCTGCCGGAGTTTATCCCGCTGTGGAAAGACACCGCGCTGGACTTCAAATTCGATTCGTACAGCCTGACTATTGAGCGCTTGCCGGATGTGGTGGACAGGCTGGCGGCGCGTCTGCAATTCGCTCTCGACCATGCCAACGGCGCTGGCGATCGCAAGGCGCTCTATCAACGGTTGCAGGCCATGCTGCCGGACGCACGCTCGCGGGCGCTTGATCTGATTGCAGATCTAAAGCAGATCGCCAGCGCGGCCAGAAAGTTCGCCGACGAAATGGACTTCCGCTTTCTGCTTGATCCACGGCGCAAGTTGCTGTCACTCGGCTTTGACCTTGAAACGGGAAAACTTCCGTCCGCCTGCTACGATTTGCTGGCTTCGGAGGCACGCATCGCTGTGTTCGCCGCCATCGCCAAGGAAGATATTCCACAGGACGTCTGGTTTCTCCTCGGCCGAGCGCACACTCGCGAGCATGGATTTCCAGTGCTGCTCTCCTGGACCGGGACCATGTTCGAATACCTGATGCCGGTACTCTGGATGCGGACCTACCCCAACACGCTTCTGGACAATTCGCGCATCGCAGCGGTACGCCTGCAACAGATTTATGGCAACGAAAAGAGTGTGCCCTGGGGGATTTCAGAATCGGCTTACGCCAAACGGGATGAAGTTGGGAACTATCAGTATCAGGCATTCGGTCTGCCTGATATTTCGCTGCATCAGGGTGAAGCCAACATGTTGGTGATCTCGCCCTATTCCACCTTCCTTGCGCTGCATGTGGATGCTTCCGCCGGGTTACGCAACCTGCGTCGAATGGAAGGCGAGGGCTGGCTGGGCCCGTATGGGTTCTACGAGGCGGCGGACTACAGCACAACTTCCGGACGCCGCAACTGGCGCCACCGCCACGAACTGGTGCGCTGCTGGATGGCCCACCATCAGGGGATGACCCTGCTTGCCCTGGCCAACTTCCTCCACGACGGCGTGGTGCAACGCTGGTTTCACAATGACCGGCGGGTGCAGGCGACCGAACTTCTCCTGCATGAAAGGCCGGCAACCAACGTCAAGTCGTTACGTAAACTCTACGGCGCTGCCGCGTGAGGCATGCGTATGGGCGGGTGCCCTCACCCGCCCAGTGGGGCGAAGCTCCGCCAACCCGGCGAGTTCTGCTCGCTCGCCCGGACGAGGGCGTCCGGCCCTACGTTTGAGGACGACGACAATTTTTGGATTGCTGACGAACTATGAACTGGTGGTGGAAGTCTGGTATTCATCCGCCAGGCCGGATTCGGGCAACTCAAGCCCCCAGTTCTCACCGACGGAACCGAGTCCTTCCAGACCAACCTGATACTCGCTGGTTCCTTCCATCGGTTTTACCCAGACCACCCGGAACTGGATCCTGCGCTGCCGATATTGCAACGTGAGTTTGTCGCCGGCTTTCAAGGCATGGTGAATTGCGCCCAACCGGGCGCCGTTCGGGGTGATGTCCAAGGTGTGCGCCAGTTCGTTTACCGGATTATTGGCTGAGTCCTTCCCCGATATGCGCACGGGCAAAACCATTTTGATCCGCTTGTGCCGTCGATTCCCTTTTCCCAAAAAGACCCCCAGTGCGGCTCCGTATGAATCCATTTATCGGCCGAATAACAGCCGCACTTTAGGGGCCACCTTGCGGCCAGATAACAAATCTTAGACCCATGCAGAATCAGAGGTTTAGGAGCGTGCTTGGGTCACGATCCAGAGCACGCCACAGGCGATTGACGCTCTGAAGCAACCGGTTGACAGTTTTTGTCAAACAGCGAACTTCCCTGCCCGACTACTGGTGATGCGGGCGAAGTGTGAGGCTCGACGCGTCCGCATGCAGGTCCCGGCCCGCTCCAGAAGCAACGACTGGGAACCTAAGACCGGCAACTAAGAGCCGGGCTTCCTTCCGTCTTTACCTTGATATTTCCGTCCGTCTCTCCAGTACCGGTCATGCATTGGGTGTTGTTTCAGTTCGCAAGTCGGGCAGGACAAAGATCGCTTTCGCCAAATCGGAGGCGAGGGTCTCGGCGTGGTAGTAGCGCATCAGGATTCCGTCCTTCCATTGCAGGAGATCGGGATTGCCCCGGGCAAATTCTTCCCAGCTCTGCTGTTTGCCACCCCGCGCCATGCGCTGGTGAATAAGAAACACGTAGGCCCAAGTTACGGTCGCGTGGTAGAGCTGCGGCTTGCCATGAGAGTCGGCGAATCTCCGCAAGGCGCTGGAAAATGCCTGCAGGGCTTCCAGTACAGGGTATTCACTCAGATATAGGAACGCCATCAGAACGTGATCTCGATGATGAAAGTGTTCGGGAGGCAATGTGCCATCCTCAAAGCGCTCCATCAGTTCATGATCTGTCATTTGCGTACCCAGCGAATCAGGGGTCAACACCAGCTTGGTTTTCATGGCGAACCTCAGGAAGCGCGCTTGCGGGACGGCCGCGCGCGCTTCGTCTCCTTCAGGCGGTGACTCGCACTCGAGTCCAGATCCAGGCCATAGAACTTTTTCAACTCCTTGATCTGGTCAAGGGATGCCTGGCCAAAGGGAGCCTTGCCGTCGAATGCGTGCAAGACGATCCCCTCCAGCAGATCGCCCAGCGTCAAGTCGTGGTACTCGGCAAAAGCTTTGAGCACCTTGAGCAGGCGCCTTTCCATTCGAACTCCGGTCTGTACCCGCTCGACCAGGAATGCTTCGCCCGATTTCATGGTACCAATGTACCATAGTACCTCGATACAGGCAAATTGCATGGCCGCATTGGGGCCTCCGCGATGGCGCAATAAATTTCTCTTATCTCCTCCATAAATTAATGTTTTTAAAAGTATTTGTGATAGGAGCGAAAAGAATTATGCATTGGACTCTCACAGCCACGGGGCGGTACTGTGCACCACGCTGGTTACGGGGCTGTGCGGTGGTTCATCCGACACATCACTAGGGGAGAAAGAGAGTCGTCTAGATGAATAGTGCCTTCCGTTGGAGGGTTTTGGTTCTCGCTGTAAGTCTCGGAATTATTTGCGGCTCCACGAATCGAGCTGTGGCTCAGGCTGAGCCCGCGCCCGACCTTGCCAGTCGTATCGACTCTTTGGAAAAACAACTGGCCGAGCTGCGCAGCCAGATGGAGGCGCAGAAAGCTGCGTCTGCCGCTCCTGCGCCCGCCCAGGCCGCGGTGGCCACCCCGGCACCGGCTGCGGCGACCGCACCTACCGGACTCGCTGGCCTGCTGGGACCAACGACTCTGAGCGGGTTCGTCGATGTGTACTATGGTTATAATTCAAACCAGCCTGCAAATCGCACCACTGCTCTGCGCAACTTCGACATCAATTCCAGCCAGTTTTCTCTAAACATGCTTGAGCTGGTGGCAGACAAGTCACCGGATGCGGCTGCCAGCCACGTTGGCTATCACGTCGCGCTTGGCTTTGGGCAGGCCATGAACCTGGTCAATGGCGGCGAGGTTGCGTCGCCCAACGTGCCGGGCACTCCGGTGCTGGGTCCGCCGTCAACCATCACCAACTTCGACCAGTATCTGAAGGAAGGGTATCTGGAGTATCTCGCCCCGGTCGGCAAGGGTCTTCAGATCAACGTGGGGAAGTTTGTGACCCCGGCTGGCGCGGAAGTTATCGAGACTAAGGACAACTGGAACTACTCCCGCGGCCTTTTGTTTTCCTGGGCCATTCCTTACTTCCATTTTGGCATGAGCGGCAAATACGTCTTTAACAACAAGTTTGCGCTGACCGGCTACTTGATGAACGGCTGGAACAACAGCGTGGACAACAACAGCGGAAAGACCACCGGTTTCTCCGCGGCCTGGACTCCCACCAGCAAGTTCACCCTGATCGAAAACTACCTTGTGGGGCCGGAACAGGCTAACAACAATTCCGACTTCAGACATCTCACCGACACCGTCGTGAGCTTCAACCCTAACGCAAAACTTTCGCTGATGGCGAACTACGACTACGGCCATGACCGTGTACCACTGCTGGGCCCGGGATTCCCGACCTCCGCGGTGTGGTGGAGCGGTATCGCTGGATACATCAAGTACGCTCCCAACTCCACTTGGACTATCGCCACGCGCGGCGAATGGTTCAAGGACCACAACGGCTTCGCAACCGGGACGGCGCAGGACGTGAGCGAATTTACTTTGACACTCCAGCGCATGCTGGCAAGCAAGATCATGGCCCGGCTTGAATTTCGGCGTGATATGTCGGACCAGGACGTTTTTCCGTACCGGTCGGGACTGTTCAAAGACGCGCAAAACACGGTCACTCTCGGCATGATCTATGCGTTTAGCAGCGCGGATGCCAAGTAAGGGAGGAGAGCGGGTTGCAGCAAACACTTCGCTATCCAAGGGGCGAGGTCATGGGCCGGAGAGACGAAGATCGATTTTTACCCAGCGGCGGCGGCGCCGTTGATATGTGGGCTCACGGCTTGGGTTCAACTCAAACCACCCCTAGTACCAGCACCCAGGCCGTGCCCGCGCCAAGAGTGGGTGGGACGAGAGTAAGCGGGTGTTACAGGAGGCGAGGTTGCCTTTTATGGAAGCAGCCAACGGACAGGGTTCTAAGCGTCCGAAGCTGGCCCCGGTTCAAATACTCGATGTAAGGAGCAAAAGAATGGCGGCGAATGCAAAGCAGGGAACGTATCTGGGCACTACTTTGGTCGGCTTCACTTCCTTTGTGGCGGGTTTGCACAACGGGGGTGGGTTAGGCATCGTCTTTGCCATCGTAGGGGCGGGGTTGCTGTTGGCCTCTGCGGCCGGCTTCTTCAAGATCAAAACTGCATAGATCAAACACGAGGGGAACCACATGAAGCTAGTTGGAGTTTTGTTGGCGGTCTTTGGATGGTTGCTTCCGGTTGTAGGTCTGGGGATGACGTCATCCACCGGGGCCAGGTTAGTGCTCTGTATTGTGGGAATTGCCATCACACTCACCGCAATTCTCAAGCTGCTCATCAGCTCCCACGAAAAGGAAGCAGTGTGGAAACAGTAGTCCGGCAGGACGGCATAGCGGCAAGGTTTAGAGACCGGGAACGCGGCGACCACGAAGGCCCGCGTTCAACCTCACGAGGAGATACGCAATGACACGTTGCACATGGTTGAAACCATGTTTGTGGGCGGCGATTGTAGCGCTGCTCGTATGTGGACTACCGGCCTGGGCCCAGGGTCAAACCGCTGCGCCCAGTGCTCCAGCAGCCGCTGCCACGCCACCGCCGCTCGCGGTGGGCGCGCCTTTACAGGTCAGCGGCCCCAGTGCCGATGATCAGGCCGCGGGGGATCCCAGCGGGACCAAGACCGGAACGGCCAACGACGTGGTTCACGCCGATCCCGCCAAGCCTCTCACCCTGGTGGACCTGGTGAACCAGGCGGGTCAGAATCGCATCGCGATCAATTTTGTCTGGACATTGGTCACGGGCTTTCTGGTCATGTTCATGCAGGCCGGCTTCGCCATGGTAGAAACCGGGCTGTGCCGCGCCAAAAACGGCAACCACACCATGATGATGAACTTCATGGTTTACGGCTTCGGTCTATTCGCGTACTGGGTGTGCGGATTTGCCATCCAGATGGGCGGATCGGCGGGAGTTTCGATGCTGGGAGGCGTCAGCCCGCTAAGTCACGAATTCACAATTCATCTGCTGGGACAGGACTGGGGCCTGTGGGGCACGAAAGGCTTCTTCCTGGCCGGCGCAACCTACGACGTGGGCGTCATGGTCCTGTTTCTGTTCCAGATGGTCTTTATGGACACCGCGTTGACCATCGTGACTGGCGGAGCTGCAGAAAGATGGAAGTATGTGGCTTTCGCCGTCTCGTCCCTGCTTTTGGGAGCCATCACTTATCCCCTCTTTGCGAACTGGGCGTGGGGCGGCGGATGGCTTTCCAAGTTGGGGGCTAACTACGGATTGGGCGCGGGCTACGCCGATTTTGCCGGATCGGGGGTCGTACACGCCGTCGGCGGCCTCACTGCCCTAGCACTGTCGATGATCCTCGGACCTCGCATCGGCAAGTACAACCGCGATGGCTCCTCGAACGCCATGCCCGGACACGACATGGTCATTGTACTGACCGGGTGCTTCATCCTGGCCTTCGGCTGGTTCGGGTTTAACCCGGGCAGCACGCTCGGAGCTTCAGGTGCTTTGCGCATCAGCACGATTGCGGTGGACACGATGCTGGCAGGGTGTACCGGTTCTTTCGGGGCGGTGCTCTACATGTGGATCAAGTACGGGAAGCCCGATGCTTCCATGGCTGGTAACGGACTGCTGGCCGGCCTGGTCGCCATTACTGCTCCCAGCGGCTATGTCAACACCATGGGCGCCGTCATCATCGGATTCGCCGCCGGCTTGCTGGTCTGCCTCAGCGTCGAGTTCATCGACCGGATTTTGCGCGTGGACGACCCCGTCGGCGCCATTTCGGTCCACGGAACCTGCGGTCTGTGGGGCGTGATCTCCGTCGGTCTCTTTGCCGACGGAACCAACGGCGTGAAAGGATTGTTCTACGGAGATCCCACGCAGCTGGTCGCCCAACTGATCGGAGTAGGCACACTGCTGGGCTTCGTTTTCACTCTCTCCTACGTGGCGAACCTGGGGATTCACGCCATCGTCGGGCAGCGGGCTTCCGCGGCCGATGAGCTCGAAGGTCTGGACATCCCGGAGATGGGAGCCCTGTGCTATCCAGAGTTTGTACTCAAACCGGACACCACCCACAGCGGTGCGGCAGCGAGCGTTAGTACCGGCTTGCAGGTCGCGCGAGAGACAGCATGATGACGAACGCCTTTCCCGTTAACACTGAGTTCGGCGAGCATTCCCTCACCTGGCAATGCCCGCCAGCACTTGACTTACCTCGCGAAGCCGTCGAGTGCCTTCAGCAAGGCGTGGAACTGCTTCAACTAGGTGATCCGGAAGGCGCGCTTGTCGCGCTCTCCCGAAGCACCGAACTGGCTCCTGCTTTTGGCGAGGCCCACGTCTTCCTGGGCCTCGCCAATGCCTTAACCCACAAAATTTACCCGGCGATTGATCATCTGGAGCTTGCTACCCAACTCCAGCCTGACAGTTTCGCGGCCCATTTCACGCTCGCACAGCTCAACTTCAAACTACGCATTCCGCAAAAAGGCTATGCCGCCGCAGAACACGCATTGCGTTGCGTCGCTACTCTGGAACAGCGCAAGATGCTGACCCAGTTGCTCAAGGAAGAACGGGCCCGCGAGCGCAATGGTATTTCACGACTCTGGTTCAACACACCGTTCAGCAAACCGGGACTTTTTCTCACTGGTGGTGGCCTGGCGGCCGCCATCGTGGCGCTCCTGCTGCATGTCCGGTGGTAAAGAGGGGGAGGTGACGCGTGACTGACAAGTTCTTCGAAACCATCAAAAAGCAGCGGCTGGCTTGGTCGTGGGCTGTGATCGTCGGACTCTTCCTCATACTCCTTGGGCATGCCCCTGTTTTTCCGGTGATTGCTGGTTGTGCGCTGGCCATCGCAATTTCAACATTGCGCGCTGCCCCCAGTGGTCAGGCACGGCCGGTTCGGGCGCGGGGCCGATGAGCACTTCGCTCCAGATACTTTTGTTCATCGCCCTGCTGATCGCAGCGGCCAAGACTGCCGGTTCTCTGGCGGCTCGTCTCGGACTGCCTGCAGTGCTGGGGGAGTTGCTGGCGGGAGTTCTTTTAGGTCCGAGCGCGCTCAACATCTGGCAGATGCACTGGCTAGCTACTACAGGCGAAAGCGGCGCCTCGGTCGCGGGCGTATTCAAGGTGCTGGCTCAGCTCGGAGTAGTCGTACTGATGTTCGTGGCCGGATTGGAGACCGACATCCAGATGGCTAGGCGCGCACTGAAACCGGCTTTCTGGGCAGCTTCCGGCGGGGTGGTCCTGCCCATGGCGGGCGGTTATTTGCTCTCCCGGTGGTTCGGGTTCAGCTGGCGGGAGGCCTTATTCATTGGCACAATTCTTACGGCTACCAGCGTCACTATCACCGCGCAGACGCTGATGAATCTGAGCCAGATTCGATCCCGGGCTGGTTCCACGATTCTGGGTGCGGCCGTTATTGACGATGTGTTGGGGCTCATTGTGCTCTCGCTGGTCATCGCCGTGAGTGCACATTCGGGAGGCGGTAGCGTGGGCAACTGGAAGGCCCTCGTCATGCCGGTAAGTTATATGACGGGTTGTCTGGTAGCGATGTTTGCCGCCGGCCCGTTTCTCACACGCTGGGTAATGAAACAGGCCTCTCGCATGCATGGCCACCACATGGAGGTTGCTGCCGCCCTTTCGATGGCTTTCCTGATGGCCTTCACCGCTGAATCATTGGGAAAGATGGCGGCCATCACAGGCGCATACCTGGCCGGGCTTTTCGTCGCTGCCACGCCATCTCACGAGCGTGTCATTGAAGAACTACGCGCCATGACTAACTCCTTCTTTGGGCCGATCTTCCTGGTGTCCATCGGGCTTGAGGTAAATGCGTGGCAGTCGGGCGGATATCTCGGATTCTTCGCCATCCTTCTGGTGGTCGCGATTGTGGGAAAGATTGTGGGCTGCGGCCTTGGCGCCGGTTTCGCCGGATTCGGCAGGCGCGACTCGTTTGTAGTGGGAATCGGAATGATCCCTCGGGGTGAGGTCGGACTGATTACGGCCAGCATAGGTTTTGCGGCGGGCCTGGTCACAAGGGACATTTATGCGCAAACCGTATTGCTGGTGTTGATCACCACACTAATCACACCGGCGCTGTTGCGTTATGCCTTTCCC
The DNA here is from genome assembly GCA_963758435.1 of Terriglobia bacterium. Lineage (GTDB taxonomy): Bacteria > Acidobacteriota > Terriglobia > Terriglobales > Acidobacteriaceae > JAIQFF01. The sequence continues at coordinate 138,045 of CAVWVN010000014.1, forward strand.
AAGGAGCTCTTGCAGGCTTCGGTATCGGAAACTGCGGCCGTGGAAATTTCTCTGTAAACCTGCTCTTGCAGTTGCAGGGAGTACGTGGGGTGAGGACTGGAAACTTCAGAAAGGTTTTAGGACTGGAATCCGCCGGTAAGAGGATAAACACAATGACGAAACTTGAAGCGATTATTCAGCCGTCCAGGTTTGAAGCCGTCAAAGGAGTTCTGACGGAACTGGGGGTTGAGGGCATGACGATCTCTGATGTGCGCGGGCACGGCAGACAGAAGGGTCACACCGAGGTCTATCGTGGCCGGGAATACACCGTCGATCTCGTGCCCAAGATCAAGATCGAAATGGTGCTGGCCGACAACCTGGTGAACGCCGCCGTCGATGCCATCGTGCAAAGCGCGGGGACAGGGAAGATCGGCGATGGAAAGATTTTTCTCTCCAAAGTGGACGAAGCCATACGGATTCGGAACCACGAGCGCGGAGTGGCGGCACTTTAAGCATTGAAATCAAAGGCCCTACCCGTTGTTTGGGTGCGGGCCAGAGCCCTGACTTGCCGGTCAGGGCTCATAACTGTTCTGAATCGTAGGGATAAAAACTATAGATTAGCCATCCCAGTCCACAAATCACATAATGACTTGCCGGGTGAGGTTCTGCGTGAGTCCTCGATCGCATAGTCGAATCACGTGGCTTCTCCGTGGCGCACGGAGTGGCAACACCCTGGCGCCGAATCACGAATGCGGACCGGAGTCCGAGGTCAGTGCTGGCGAATAGCTCAATCTCACAGGACGCATACCAGGCCGAGGCGCAAGAGATACGGGGTAGATTTGAACGCTCACATGACGGGCAAGCGGCCATCCGCGAGCGTTCGGATCTGACTGATTCCCTCATCGGGGAATTGTGGAATCAATTTTCCCCAGTCTCGTCCGATAGGATTTGCGTTGCTGCCCTGGGCGGCTACGGCCGGCGTGCGCTATTTCCCTGTTCCGATGTTGATGTTCTCTTTCTGCACGAATCGCCCCTGAGCGAAGACGCGCAAAAGCGCGTGATCCCGCGAATCTCCCAGGCCCTCTGGGACCTGCACCTCCGCGTCAGTCCTACGACCCGTTCCCTGGCGGAGTGCGGTAAACTGCATCGCGACAATCTCGAGTTCAACATTTCCCTGCTCGATTGCCGCTATCTTTGCGGCGACGTAGAACTGTTTGAAAAGCTTCGCTCGCAGGTGATTCCGAAGATGGTGGCACGCGAGGCACTGGAGCTGCAGCAACGGTTGATCGATCTGACCTCCGCTCGCCACGCCAAGTACGGCCACACCATTTTTCACCTGGAACCCAATATCAAGGATTGCCCCGGCGGGTTGCGCGATTATCAGGTCGCTTGCTGGCTCAGCCTGATCTCGGAGCTGGAGAAAACCGGAGCTTGGCCAGCGGCGGAGAATTTGTTGCCCAGCGCACTACGCACTGAGTGTGGTGCCGCCCTGGATTTTCTTTCAGCGGTGCGATGCTTTCTGCACTATCGCCAGGGCCGGGACTTGAATAATCTGACCTACGAACTTCAGTCCGAGGCGGCTGCAGCAGGAATTGGGCTGCCCGGCGGTGCGCCGGCCACGGCTGCAGTCTGGATGCGAACTTACTTCCGCCACGTTCGCTCGATTTACAGACTGACGGTGCTCTTCGATGAAGTACCGCCGGGACGCTCCGGTCTGTACCGACTCTTCGAAAGTCGCAAATCGCGCTTGTCGAACGCAGATTTCTCCGTGGTGGAAGGCCGTGTCTTTTTGCGCCAACTCTCTTCGGTAAAGGACCCCACTGTTCTCCTGGGCCTTTTCGAATTCGTCGGCCGTCACGGACTGAAACTGACTGCCGAAACTGAGCGCTGCGTCGAGAGCGCTCTTCCCAGCCTACGGGAATGGGCCCATGACTCCCCCGAGGTGTGGTCGTACTTCGGGCGGATCCTGGTGTCGCCTCATGCCGGCGCCGCTCTGCGTGCCATGCACCGGCTGGGCGTGCTGGTCCTGCTGTTCCCCGAGTTTCAGGCGGTTGATTCCCTGGTGATCCGCGACTACTACCACCGCTATACGGTGGATGAGCACTCGCTGGTTGCAATCGAGAACATTCACGCGCTGCGCACCCCGGACAGCGAGTTGGAACGCCGCTTTCGCGACATCCTGGACGCGCTGGAACGCCCCGACCTGCTCTTTCTGGCGCTTCTTTTTCACGATGTCGGCAAGGGTATGCCCTCGGATGACCACGTGGCCGCAAGCCTGCAGGCCTCAGCCAGCGTTCTGGAGCGGCTGCGGCTTGAGCCAGTCGATCGTGAGACCGTGGTCTTTCTGATTGCGAACCACTTGCGCATGTCGGCCACGACCCGGCGCCAGGACATCTTCGATGCCAACGTAGTCGCGGAGTTCAGTGAGTGTGTAGGCACCACGGAGCGGCTAAAGATGCTGACGCTACTTACCTACACCGATGTGAAATCGGTCAACCCGGAAGCGCTGACCCCATGGAAGGCTGAAATGCTGTGGCAGCTCTACGCGGCTGCATTCAACCACCTCAGCCGGACCGTGGACGATCAGCGACTGACTGCGAATGCAAGCAACAGCGAGCGCATCAAGGAAGTTGTTGCCGCTGCGGGCGAACCGGACCAAAAACACATCATTTCTTTTCTGGAAGGTTTTCCCAAACGCTATCTGCTGATGCACACACCCAGCGAGATTGTCGCCCACTGCCGAATGTACGATCGCCTCAAGGTGAAAGATGAGGAGCCGCAGATCGAAATACTTCGCCGCGAGGGCTACTTTGAACTTGTTCTCTTGACGCTGGACTGCCCAGGCCTGTTTTCCCACGTGGTGGGCACGCTGTCCTCTTGGGGTATGAATATTTTGAAGGCCGAGGCCTTTGCCAACAAAGCGGGCGTCGTACTCGACACGTTCCGCTTCTCTGACCGGTTCCGCACGCTCGAACTCAATCCTTCCGAAATAAACCGCCTCAAACGGAAACTGGCGGATGCGGTCTCGGGAGAGATCAACGTGGTTGATCTGATGGAGACGAAATTCAAGCCGGGAGTGCAGAACCCGAAGGTAAAGATCGAAACCAGCGTTCAGACTGACAACACCTGTTCCCAGCACAGTACCCTGATCGAGATCATCGCCCAGGACCGGCCCGGATTGCTCTACGACATCAGCTCCACCATGGCTGAACTGGGCTGCAATATCGAAGTTGCAATCATCGATACGCAGGGCCAGACTGCCACTGACGTGTTTCATGTGACCTGCGCCGGTGCCAAGCTGGATCCGAGACACCAGGAGAAGATGCGGACCGCGCTCCTCGCGCAATTGTAAGACACGTAGGAACAGACGTCCTCATCTGTCCGGTCGAGCGCAGCTCGACTTTTCTTTGCCTTACGATAACGAGTTCTTCCCAACGACAAAAACCCAGCGGAGCTCCGCTCCGCCGGACGGATGAGGGCATCCGTCCCTAGGTGGTTTGTAGCAGGTATCTCTTCAGCGCGTCCTGCCAATCGGGCATGACGATGCCCCGTTGCTGCAGGCTTTCGGGGGACAGCACGGAATATTTCGGACGTTTTGCCGGGCGCACGAACTTCTCGCTGGTGGTTTCGCGCACAACTGTGTGAAGCCCTGCCCCTGCGATGACGGCGCGCGCAAACTCGTACCATGAGCACTCGCCACAATTGGTGACGTGCACAATGCCGCTTGTCTTCTGGCGGCACAGGTGAATGATGGCGCGGGCCAGATCGATCGAGTAAGTTGGGGACCCGCGCTGGTCGCCCACTACCTCTAACTCTGGCCGGCTCGCGGCCAATTTCAGAATTGTGTCGGGGAAGCATTTCCCACCCGCGCCGAAGAGCCACGAAGTCCGGACGATGCAGCATTGGGGAAGAATCTCCCCCAGTTGAATCTCTGCCTTGGCCTTCGACTGGCCGTAAACGCTGCGCGGCGAGCGCTGGTCATCGCTTGCATAGGGCGTGGTTTTGGTTCCATCGAAGACGTAGTCCGTGCTGAGAAAAAGCAGGCGGGCGCCATGCTGTTTTGCCGCCTGCGCCACGTTGACCGCTCCGCGGCAGTTCACGTCGAAGGCCAGATCGCGATTGGTTTCGCAACCGTCCACATCAGTGTACGCCGCCGCCATGACAATCCAGTCGGGGCGGGCACGCTGGACGAGAAGCGAAACCTGTTTCTCATCGCGGATGTCGCCGTCCGCGGAGCCGAATCCAGTGACCTCGTCATCCTTCCACTCACGCACCAGCGCTTTTCCCAGCAGGCCGGTGGCGCCGAAGATAGTGATTCGCATGCGGTCAGCTCTGGGTTTTGCTGAGGCCAGGTTGTAACTGTCTTACGAGTATTGCGTGGCAATCCACTTTCGGTAACTGCCGCTGGTGACCTCACTCACCCATTCTTCATTTTGCAAATACCATTCGATGGTCTTGCGAATGCCGGTCTCGAAACTTTCGCGCGGCTTCCATCCCAACTCGCGCTCGATCTTGCGCGCGTCGATGGCATACCGGCGGTCGTGGCCGAGACGGTCTTTCACAAATGCGATCAACTTTCGATGGGGCACGGTGGGATCGCCGGGACACGATTGGTCCAGGATGGCACAGATGGTTTCCACCATCTCGATATTTCGCTTTTCGCTTCCCCCGCCAATGTTGTAGGTTTCTCCCACCCTGCCTTTAGCGAGTACGGTGCGCACCGCTTCGCAGTGATCGGCGACGAACACCCAGTCGCGCACATTTTGCCCGTCTCCGTACACCGGCAAGGGCTTGCCGGCCCGGGCGTTGAGGACCATGAGCGGAATTAATTTTTCCGGAAACTGGTAGGGCCCGTAATTATTGGAACAATTGGTGGTCAGGGTCGGAAGGCCGTAAGTGTGGTGGTAGGCACGCACCAGGTGGTCCGCGCCCGCCTTGGACGCCGAGTACGGACTGTTAGGCGCGTACGGTGTGGTCTCACAGAAGGGCGGATCGTTCGGGCCCAGCGATCCATACACTTCGTCGGTCGATACATGAAGCAGGCGGAATGAGGCGCGCTCCTTCTTCCCCAGTCCTTCGCAATAGGCCCGCGCTTCTTCCAGCAGACAAAATGTTCCGTAAACATTGGTGCGAACGAAATCATCGGGCCCGTGAATGGAGCGATCCACATGACTCTCGGCCGCGAAGTGCACGATCGCCCTTGGCTTGTGTTGGCTGATCAATCCGCGCAGGAGTTCGCGGTCGCACACGTCGCCCTGGGTAAAGGAGTATCGCGGATCGGAAGAAACCTGGAGGAGGTTCCGCGGGTTGCCCGCGTAGGTCAACTTGTCGAGGTTAACCACCGGACTCCCTTCCTCTTCCATCCATTGCAGGATGAAGTTGGAACCGATGAACCCCGAACCTCCGGTCACCAGAATCGTCTTTTCCATGTGCGCTAGCCGCGACGGCAACGCTGTTCCCGCGCGGCATCCGATTGTAAATGATGATGGACGACCCGCGAGGTCGCAAGATCAATCAAAGCAACTTCTAATAGAGGCGTTTGGGGGCAAGGCATGCCTGGCGAACAAGATAGACGCCTCGAGGAAGCTGTTCTGCAATTGATGGCTTACTGCGCCGCTCGACGACAGTAGCGTTCGGCGAGCTCGGCCCATGAGATGCCGGCGCTTGACAGCGCCGCCTGCTCGTTGCCGGGCGACCCCAATCGACCATACTTCTGGAAACCGGCATGATGCCAGTCGATACGCTGGTTGACGAATGCGGTAAGGCGCGTATCGGATGACAAGGGGTGCATGAAGGTGTTCGGATCCTTCACACGGTGAGCCAGGCGCTCGAGCGCATCGCGCGTGGGCACCTCGCCGCCATCGAAGTCGAGTTCATCGAGCACCGGCGCTTCGCCAAGGCGATGCGCGTGCACGCGCACCACGCGCAACAGGGCCAAGCGTCGTGGAAGCGCAAGAGCGAGAACGTCTCCAGCGGCGAGGCCGGAGAGCTCTCGCTTCGGCGGACACAGGCGTCTCCGGGGCGGCTGCGGACCGGTCGGCTGCGCGCGAGCTTTCTCGATCACCGCGCGGCGCTTCGGCAACATTTTCGGATTCTCTCGTTCCCACACCGCCGGGTCGGCGCCGGCTTCGATGATGGCGATCGCGCGATCGCTTCGTCGTAATATTCGACCTGCTGGCTGCCCTTTCGATCGTCATCCTTACTGGTTGTCCTATCCCCTCTCTTTCAAGATGCCCACGCCAGTGCGGCGGCACGGACCGAGCGTCACCGACCGTGAGGCCGGTACAGGCAAGCAGTGTCGTGCGAGCTGCGCCCGTGGCTACCGGCTCGCATCGGCGCATTCAGATACTCACTGCCGGGTTGTGAATGTAATACCTGTTAACAACAATCTAATTTGCAGCGGAAGGCACAGGGTTCAGTCGCTTAGACGTTGAAAACAATAGGGCTGATCAATCGGGATCGTCACGGTCTCAACCCCGAAGCAGATCGGCGAGATCGTGTTTTATCAACCAGACTTGATTCCGCACATCAGCAAGCATCGCCGCTCGTTCATTCATTAATTGAATATTGAGATCCTTGTCAGCCGCGTTGGTGCTAGTGAGTAGCGCGATCCTCCGCTTCCACTTAGGAGAATCCGGAGGACCGATACGACCTGCCGCCACCCATCCTGATAACATCTGCCCTTCGGCTCGCCTGGGAACCTGTTCCTGACGGAACGCGGTTTAGATAGGCCCAGATGTCGTCAGGGTAGTGGCTGTGCTGCTCCTCCGGCTGGCCGAGAAAGGCCGCCAACATGTTGGGAAGAACCCACACAGGAGAACCGCCATCTAGACAAGTGTGCCACGGCCAATGTCGCAAGTGGCCGTGTCTAATCGATAGGCCAGACTACGAAGGTATTACCCCATTTCCGTTGCTCCTGAAGGCGAAGGCTCACCGCCGGTGTAGTCCTTCATGGCAGCCAGCGCACAGGGTAATTAGGTTCAGACCGTCATCCGGGCCCTGCTGACTGCGTAGCTCCTGATGGTGGACCTGCAGGTTCTGTCTGAAACCACAGATTTGGCATCGCCAGCTGTCCCGGCGCAGTACCTGCTTTCGGAGCTGTCCGTAGAGCTCGGGATCAAGTCGCAAGCGCGGTCGCTTGGGTCGAATCCGTTTCACGAAGCCTTCTCGGTCACTTCGTGCAGAAAGGCCTGCCGTTGGTCGCCAGGCAGGAATTTGAAGAACCGTGACATGGATTGCAGGAGCACCGTTGGATCGCCATTTTCGAGGTTCGCCCCCGCCAGGAAGTCTGCGCAGATCATCTCCAGGCAATAGCCTCGCGATTTGTCCGTTCCCAGCATCAGAGCCGCCGTCTCAATCGCCTGCTCGACGACCGGAACCTGGGTCTTGTAGACCTTGAAGTAGATAATTTCCCACGGTTCCGTCTCCCGCCCAGTCAGTTCCTTCTCCACCTCCCGCTTGAACTGATCCTTCGGCAGCGACCTTGCCTTGTGCAGCCAGGTTGCACAATCGAACTTCTGCCCATCCCTCCTGGCCACCTTCGCCAATTCCAGCCCCTTCGTCCATCCCACTTCCTTCAGTTCCTTTCTGGCTTGTGGCGGAAGGTGCTCATGGATCGACATGAGGTAGTACGCCTTGCGCCGGGATTCCGGAAACCGCCGCGCCAGAAACTCGTCAAAGGACTTCAGCTTCTCCAGCCGCCAGTACTGCCCCGCCCGCACCTCACACAAATACCGCCCCAGCTCTACGAACCGGGTGTCCCGTTCAGCCTCGGACCTTCGCTCCCAGGCCAGGATCTCGTCGATCTTGGTCAGAACGAACAGGGCCCGCTTGCGATTGAGCCTGGGCAGCATCGGAGGAGTCCTAGTATGTAAGCTCGTCAAGCCAACCAACGTCGTCTGCTCCTGGGCGCCGCACGAGCGCTGATTCGGTCAGATCCTGCCGCCCCAGGCACAACCCAATGTAGGGACAGCTGGTGCAGGCGTTCTGGGGGAAGCGGATACCGCTGTGAGGCAGGAACTCGGCGGCTTCGATCCTTCGGATCGAGTCCTGGACTAAATGGCCAAACTCCTCCCGCTGCTCATCGCTGATGGTGGTTCGGAAATACTGAATCTCGACCAGCCGCTTGCGGACAAAGACTACCTGGGCCACGTCTGCGATGCCGGTGACCCAGGAGTAGCACACTAGCTGCGGATCGAGGGCCAGCAGTCCTGTCGGTTCCTCGGGATAACGGCTGGCAGTGGCCAGTCGCTGGCTCGAAGGACTCTGGGTGGAAAAGATCGCTGTAGGGTCCTGGCGGCTTCGCCGGCTCATACGTTGTCAGACTGGTCAGATTGATCGAGCTCTCACCGAGCATAGCTACGAACTCCAGCAATCAAAAATCAAAAGCAGACGATCTAGTAGGAGTCCGCACCAGCGAGTTTCCCGGAAATGGATGCCGGGTCGGATCATCTTTTTTGCCGCGGAAGGATGAACTGGACAAGCTGTTGAGATATGAAGCCATGATCAACCGGCATCTGAACCACGCGATTGCCCAGTTAGAGAGGCTGCAGGCGCGCCGGAAAGGAGAATCCACCGTGATGTAGTATTTGCGAAACAAAGCCAAGAAGTCTTTTGATTTCAGCATTATGATAGTTTTCATTGCGAAACAAGGCCAATCGGGTACGCATAGAAGGACTACAGCGCAGTATCGAGGTTTCGTGTGCGCTCTACGCGGTGATCGAACCGAATTCCCCGAGTTGACTATGTGCGGGAGGGCAACAGGCTCAGGGATTCTGTCATGGATCTTCGACAAGCTGGGTATACCCAGCCGCGTGGAACTGGTGCTCTACGCCACGGTGGATCTCGTCAAGCCGAGCGGGTCGCCGGAATTGGCGCCTGACGCGGTAACGAAAAGCCTTTGACTTTGGGTGGATAAGGTTTTCGCGGGACGGCGCGAATCTGAAGACTTCAGCCGTCACCGCGTCTCCGGCATCTTCTTGCAGACGATGACGGTGTGCCCGGTCTTGGAGTCGATCCGAGTAGTCACCGGCACGCAAAGACACGACACCGTATTTGCGTTCTCCCGCTTGCTGACGACGCAGTGCTCGATGACCTCCGCCGTTGGCGGCGGCATCTGGCTGCGCACCGGCGGGGGCGCGGCTGCGACCGGCTTCTTCTTGGCGGAGCAGCCAATCAGGAACAGAAGCAGAATGAGCCAGAGGTTCTTCATGATCGAGAGCAGGCGCTTGGCCCACTATAAGGCACCGCCCACACGGTGGATATGCACTCCAGGGTGCCCCGTCCAAGCTCAGCTTGGGCTGGTTTTCGCCTGGACACAGGAGGGAACGCGATGCTCTTCCACATGGGAGTGTCTGGCGTCCGAAAAGACCGCCCAAGCGGAGCTTGGACGGCACCCTTTGAAATTATGGATAGGGACGGGACTTACATCAACGCGTACAGGAAGCCGTCCGTGCTGCCCACGTAGATCACGTTATTCACTACGACGGGTGATGACAGTATCGCGCCCACGCTCATCATTTTCTGGACGCCGATCACCATGCTGTCGTAGAAATTGTCGCCGAATGCGGCTTCATACTTGGGCGCTCCATCCGGCTTGGTGAGTGCGGGGCCATTTTGCCGCGAAGCATCGGTCTCAAAAGTCCACGCGAGTTTCTGACTCGCCAGATCGATGGCGATGAGCTTGCCCTGGTGCGAACCGATGTAAAGCATGCCACCAGCCAGGGCAGGCGAAGAAAACAGGGGCCAGTGATTGAAGTTGAGCGAAAAAATCTGTGCTCCCGCTTTGGCGTCTATTGCGAATACCGTGGCCGTGTCTGAGGTCGCGAAGTAGACTCTGCCGTCCTGTACCGCCGGCGATGTGATGACCCATGAGCCTTTGTTGTTGAAGGCCCATTTTTTCTCGCCCGTACGCGTATCGAGCGCATAGAGGTTCGAATCGCGGCAGCCGAAGTACACCACGCCATCCATGACGGCCGCGGACGATTGAATGCCCACCTGGTTGTAGATGTTGTGATCCTCGCCGGTCTTGAAACGCCACTTCTCTTTTCCATTGGCGGCATCGAGGGCGTAGAAGTAGCTGTCCCAACTGCCTATGAACAGGGTCCCGTCGGAGATTGCCGGAGAGGCGTGGACAACATCGCCGGTGTGAAATTTCCACTTCAGCGTTCCGGTTGCTGCATCGAGGGCATAGACGTTGCCGTCGCCACTTCCAAAATAAACTGCCCCGCCCCACAACGCGGGAGACGATAAATAACAGTCAAAGGGGTCGGGCATGGTTTCCGCGGCGGGCTCAGACCCGTGCAGATGCTTGCCTGCGAATCGCTTCTCGCCCTCGGTCTGAAACTTCCATTTCAGGTTCCCGCTGGCAGCATCGACCGCATAGAACCTGCCGCTGTAGCTGCCGAAATAGACGACTCCGTTCTCGACCGCGGGCGACGACGTGACCCGCACGCCAGTGAACAATTTCCATTTTTGCGCGCCGGAGGCGAGATCAACCGCGTAGAGGTTCCCGTCCGTGCTTCCCACGAAGACCATGCCATCGGCCACCGCCGGCGACGAGATCACCTGGCCGTCAGTGTGAAACTTCCACTTAACCTGGCTGAACTTCTGGACACCTTGCGCCTTATAGACGGCGGTGTGGGCCAGGTCCCCGCGAAACATGGCGGCGTCCTGGCCGAGAGCAGTGAGACAAAACAGCAGCCCGGCGAGCAGAAAACGGCAAGCAATTTTCATCCGGGATAGACGCGGGAACCTGGATAAGGTCACTATCAAAGTCCGAGAGAGAACGATAAACCACGTGGGGACAGCCGCCTCGGCTGTCGGTCGAGCAGAGCTCGACCGTCTTCCCTAAAGACAAACCCTGGTGAGGCTTCGCCCCACCGAGGGCGGGTGTCCCCACGCAACCTGTGAAGAAAAAAGGGAAGCCGAAGCTTCCCTGTTGATAAGCAAAAGACCCACGAGACTAGAGAGCCGCGCACACTGACTTTACCTCGGTGTACAGCTCCAGGACGTCGTGCCCCATTTCGCGGCCCCAGCCCGACTGCTTGTAGCCGCCAAAGGGCAGCGCCGCGTCGAACACGTTGTAGCAGTTGATCCACACCGTGCCGGCGCGCAGTTGCGAAGCCAGGCGATGCGCCTTACCGATATCGCGCGTCCAGATGCCGGCCGCCAATCCGTACACGCTGTTGTTGGCTTGCTTGACCACGTCGTCGTAGTCGGTGAAAGGAATTGCCGAAACCACCGGACCGAAAATCTCCTCGCGTACGACTTTCATGTTTTCGTTGGTATCGACCAGGACCGTGGGTTGGACAAAATATCCCTTGTCACCATGCCGGCCGCCGCCTACCACGGCCTTGGCGCCTTCGGAGCGTCCGGATTCGAGGAAGCCGCAAACCCGGTTGAGCTGCTCTTCGGAAACCAGAGGCCCCATGTCGCTGGACTCCTCCCATCCCGGACCGACTTTGATCTTCTGTGCCTTTGCCGATACGCCTTCGACCACCTGGTCGAAGATGCTCTTCTCCACATACAGCCGGGATCCGGCGCAGCAGCATTGTCCGTGATTAAAGAAGATGGCGCTGGCTGATCCCGAGATCGCCGTCTTCAAGTCTCCATCGTTGAAGACCACGTTGGGAGATTTGCCGCCTAACTCCAGCGACACCTTCTTCAGATTGCCGGCCGCCGCCTGAAGAATGAGTTTGCCCACTTCCGTAGAGCCGGTGAAGGCGACTTTGTCCACATCCGGATGCGCCGCCAGGGCAGCGCCCGCGGTTTCACCATAGCCCGGGACAATATTCACCACTCCATCAGGAATCCCAGCTTCCTGAACCAGCTCGCCCAGGCGCAGGCAGGAAAGCGGCGTCTGCTCCGCCGGCTTGATCACTACGCAGCACCCCGTAGCCAACGCCGGCCCCAGCTTCCACGCCGCCATCAGCAAGGGGAAGTTCCACGGGATGATCTGACCGACCACTCCCACCGGCTGGCGCAGGGTATAGGCCAGGAACTTGGTGCCGGCGGAAATCGGGATGGTGTTGCCTTCAATCTTGGTCGCCCAACCAGCCATGTAGCGGAACAGGTCAACGGCCAGCGGCACGTCCGCCACCCGGGCCACCTTCAGAGGCTTGCCATTGTCCAGCATTTCCAGTTCGGCGAATTCTTCCAGGTTTTGCTCCAGCAAATCTCCCAGCTTCCAGATCAGGCGTCCGCGCTCGGAGGGAGTCATCTTTGACCAGGGACCGGTTTCGAAGGCGGCGCGAGCTGCCTTGACGGCACGGTCGATGTCCTCACGATCTCCCTCGGCTATGCGAGCCAGCACCTCACCCGTGGCCGGGTTGTACGTGGGAAAGGTCTTGCCGGAAGCGGCTTCGACCCACTGTCCGTTAATCAGCATTTTGCGGTTCTTGGAGATATAACTTGTGACCTTGTCATCCATTTGAACGCTGGATAGTACGGTTGCCATAAATTCCCTCCTCTAGTTGCGAATTGTCACAATGGCGTGCGTCGAAGTGCCGCCCCGCACGGACGATAGCAGAGTGCCTCCTACTTTTTCGATAACGAACCGATCTCGGACGGTCTGAAAGAACAGACGGACACCCGGCCAAGTCACCGGCGTATTCACCGCAGATTGTAGCTCATTCCGATGTAACGGTGCTGGTGCATCGGTTTTGCATTGGACGGAACTCTGTCTACAATGGGCTTGCCCGGCATGAAATGAAGATCCCCGACTACAGTTCGCGCCGCTGGACCGTGATCGCCTCCGGGCTGCTGTGCGGGGCCCTGGCTATGATCGTGCTGTTTACCAACCGTGGCGCATTTTTCAGCCCGCTGGCGGTGATGGTGATGGGCGCCGTCGGACTGGCTGCCGTCCTGCTGCAGCTGCGCCTGCAGAATCGTGAACAGGCACAATCGTCCAGCTCGCCCGCCTGGCTGAATGTCCTGGGCATTCTTTTTGCCCTGGCGGCGTTCTTTGTGGACCTGCTTCACGTCAATTCACAGGCCACGGAGGCGCTGGCGTTGGGAGCGGTGGCAAGCTTCGCCGTCAGCGGGGTAATCATTCTGCGCAGTTTCCGCAAGCGCGCCACTTCCAAATGAGATTGGGCAGATGATTCCGGGCGCGCCCATTCTTCTTCCCGACGAGTTCAACGCTGCGACCTACTTCATCGATCGCCACATTCCCGAAGGCCGGGGAGAAAAAATTGCCATTGAGGCAGGCGAGACCCGCATCAGCTACCGCCAGCTCCAGGAGAGCGTAAACCGCTTCGGAAATGCCTTGCGCCAGCTCGGCATGCGCATTGAGGAACGCGTCTTCCTGCTCCTGCTCGACACTCCCGAGTTCGCGTTCAGCTTCTTCGGAGCGATCAAGATCGGGGCCGTCCCGGTCCCGGTCAACACACTGCTCAGGACATCGGACTATCACTACATCCTGAACAACTCACGGGCGCGGGTAGCCGTGGTCAGCGAGTCACTTTATCCCCAGATAGAGGGCTGGGAGAGGCTGCGTCATCTGCAACATGTGATCGTAGTGGGCGCCGCGCCGGAACAAAACACGCAGCGTTTCTCAGACCTGATCGAGCGCAGCTCGCCCCAGCTCGAAGCCGAGCCCACCAGCAAGGATGATGCCGCTTTCTGGCTCTACTCGTCCGGCTCCACCGGATTTCCCAAGGCCTGCGTGCACCTGCAGCATGACATGGTGGTCTGTGCCGAACGCTATGCCAGGGGCATTCTCGGCATGACTGAATCCGACCGCTGCTTCAGCGTGGCCAAACTCTTCTTCGCCTATGGCCTGGGCAATGCGCTGTATTTTCCTCTGGCCGTCGGCGCGACCAGCATCCTGTGGCCGGGCCCGCCCAGGCCGCAGCACGTATTCGAAATCATCGAGCGCCACCGCCCAACATTATTCTTCTCCGTACCGTCCAACTACGCCGCGCTGCTGGCCCACAGCAGAGATCACGTGGGGACGGACGCCCTCGTCCGTCCTGTCGAGCGAAGCTCGACTTTTCCAGACTTCGACCTCTCCTCAGTCCGCTACAGCGTCTCCGCCGGGGAGGCCCTGCCCGCCGCCCTCTTCCATCGCTTTAAAGAACGCTTCGGCGTAGAAATCCTCGACGCCATTGGCTCCACCGAAGTCCTGCACATGTTCATCGCCAACCGCCCGGGAGCGGTCCGCCCCGGCTCCAGCGGCCAGATCATCCCCGGCTACGAGGCCAAGATCTTGGACGAAAACGACGAACCTGCACATCCGGGAGACATCGGCAATCTGCTGATCAAGTCCGACTCCACCTGCTCTCACTACTGGAACCAGCACGAGAAATCAAAGAGCACCATCGCAGGCCATTGGATTCGCACCGGCGACAAGTACTACCAGGACGCTGACGGATATTTCTGGTACGCCGGCCGCTCTGACGACATGCTGAAGTGCAGCGGCGTGTGGGTCAGCCCCATCGAAATCGAAGCTGTGCTCATCGAACACTCCGCTGTCCGGGAAGCAGCAGTCGTTGGCCGTGAAGATCACGACCAATTGCTGAAACCTGCAGCCTATATAGTTCTGAAAAATGGCACGACGGGCACATCCGAACTCGCCCGCGAACTGCAGGATTTCGTAGTCAGCCGCCTGCCCATCTTCAAGCGCCCGCGCTGGGTCGAATTCGTGGATGAACTGCCCAAAACATCGACCGGGAAACTGCAGAGGTACAAACTGCGGGAGCAGCAAACTAATCCCTGACATCCTTTCTGAGGCAACTCAGCTTCAAAATAGAACAAACAATTAATCCGGCACGGTTTTGGCTGGGAAGCGTGCTGGCACTGCGCTAGGGCGAAACAGGGCAAGGGTGCAGCAGGTTTTGGCCGCAGCAGTCCTTGAGTGCAGCAATCTCAGGGTGGAGCAGGCCTTCAGGCCTGCACATAGGGCCACCTCTAGGACGGGGCTTCAGCCCCTGAGGTACTTTGTGACAATCCCATATCGCGGATCCACGAGCACGGGCACATATTTCATCACCGCTTCAACCTGGGAAAAGAAGTCTCTCTTCCAATCTGAGCGGATGGCGAAGCTGTTCATCAATGTCCTGTTCAGCTATCAGAACCAGGAAAAGTATCGCCTGCATGAATTTGTGGTGATGCCAGATCACTTTCATGCATTGCTCACTCCAGTTCCGCACGTGACGTTGGAAAAATCGGTCCAGTTCATCAAAGGTGGATTCTCGTTTCGCGCCAGGAAGGAACTAGGCCTGATTGGAGAGATCTGGCAGACCAGCTTCTATGATCACCGCGTGCGGGACGGAGACGAGTATTTCCGGTTCAGACACTATATCCATATGAATCCGGTGCGACGGGGATTAGTTTCAAGCCCCGAGGAGTTCCCATACAGCTCCGCGAACCTGAAGCTTGATGAAGTACCGCAGTGGCTAAAGCCAGCCGCATAGCTCACCGGTAATGCAGGGCTAAAGCCCTGCTCCACCCTCTTCTCGCGCCTGTACCCTGCTCCTGGGCAGAGCAGGCCTTCAGGGCTGCATTCCAAACCGGGGTGGAGCAGGCCTTCAGGCCTGCACATAGGGCCACCTCTAGGATGGGGCTTCAGCCCCTGAGGTACCTCACCTCTTCACCTGTATTCCCAGCTCTTTCAGCTGCGCCTCGCTGACCGGGGTTGGCGCATCCACCATCAGATCGACCGCCCGGGCCGTCTTGGGGAATGGAATCACCTCGCGCAGGCTGTCCGCACCAGCCAGGATCATCACGATGCGATCCAGTCCCAGCGCAATACCGCCATGCGGCGGGCGTACCATACTCCAGCGCCTCCAGAAAGAATCCGAAGCGCGAACGCGCCTCTTCTTCCGTCATGCCGAGAGCGCGGAATATCTTGCTCTGAATATCCTGGCGATGAATACGGATCGAGCCCGAGCCCAGTTCGGTGCCGTTCAAAACCACGTCGTAGGCCAGAGCACGAATCTCTCCCAACGCAGACTTGGGATCACTGGTGGTATCGAAGCTGGTTTCAAGCTTGGCCATGTCCTCATCGTGCAAAGAGGTAAAGGGATGATGGGCCGCATTCCAGCGTCCGGACTCGCGGTCCCATTCGAACATGGGGAAATCGGTGACCCACAGGAAACGATAGTCCTTTGCCGGATCGCCGGTCTTGGCGAACGCACCATGCTTGGCCGCATACTTTTGGGCCAGATCGAGCCGCAGTTGCCCACACGTCTGGTAAAACTGGTTCACGCTCTGCTTCGACTCCGCTTTGCGCACTGCCAGCACCCACAAATCTCCCGCCTCAACCCCGGCGGCTTTGAGAACCGGTTCGAGCGAATTGGGATAGTCCCGGGCAAAACGGTTGGGATCGCTCATCAAACTGACGTATGACGTTCCCTGCGCATGCGCGAAGGCGCCATAGGTGCCAATGGTTCGGCGTTCGGTTCCGGAAATCTCACCGGCCTTCGGAATCCGGATGAGCAGAGAAATAAAATCCGGGCTGACCTTGAATGCCGACGCGAATTTCTCCAGCTCTTCGGGCGTCAACGCAGAACGCACGTCCGCCATTGCGGGTAGCCGCAGGTCCGGCTTATCGCTGCCATAGAGACGCATGGCTTCGTCATAACTCATGCGCGGAAACGGTGTCTTGATCTCGTGTCCGGCAGCCTTAAATGCAGCGGTCAGAAAGCCTTCGACCACCTCCCACACCCGCTCCGGCTGGGGATACGACATCTCGAGATCGATCTGGGTAAACTCCGGCTGGCGGTCGGCGCGCAGATCTTCGTCGCGAAAGCAGCGCACAATCTGAAAATATTTGTCGAATCCCGAGATCATGAGGATCTGCTTGAACATTTGCGGCGACTGCGGCAGGGCGTAGAAACTGCCGGGCTGCACCCGGCTGGGCACCAGGTAGTCGCGCGCGCCTTCTGGCGTCGAGCGAGTCATGAAGGGAGTTTCAATCTCGAAAAATCCCTGCGCGGAAAGATAGTCTCGAATGGCCAGCGCGACCTTGTGCCGCAGTTCGATGTTGTACTGCATGGCATCGCGGCGCAGGTCGATGTAGCGATATTTCAGCCGCATTTCCTCGTTAGGCAACACTGTTTCGCTGGGCAGGAAGGGCGGCTGCTTCGACTCGTTGAGGATGCGCAATTCTTCCGCGATCAGTTCCACTTCGCCGGTGGCGATGTTTTTGTTTACCGTGTCGGGGACGCGCTGCTTGGCCGTGCCCACCACCGCGATTACGTATTCATTGCGCAGGGCCTCAGCCTTCTGGTGGATGGCGGGATCGCGCTCCTTGTTGAATACCACCTGGGTGACACCGCTGCGGTCGCGAATATCAATAAAGATCAGGTTGCCCAGATCGCGCCGCCGGTTGACCCAGCCCATGAGCACAGCCTTTTTGCCGGAATCAGCCGGACGCAAGGCGCCGCACATATGGGTACGCCGTAGATCGCCAAGAAAATCGAGCAAGTTGTGCCCTTCAGTGGAAAATGGAGTTGTAGACTGAATCAAAGATTATAAATGGAACACGGGCGTCCCGTCCGTGCCGGCTGAGCGGAGACTTACCTTGAGTTCGAGCGCTGCGACTCAGTCAATCGGCCGCGCGGCCGTGGCCTGCTGGAACCTGAGCCGCCACTGGTCATTCTGTTTCACCCAGAGATCGGAGATGTGCTGATAGCGCGGCGCCATGCCGGGAGCATCGCCCTCGGGCATGTGAATGATGCAGTCATAGGTAACCACGGCGGCCTGATCGTTGACCGGCAATACGCGCGGATTGTAGGTGTAATAATCTTGCAACTCGCCGCCGCGCGCGCTCTCTACGATTTCCTCTTTGTCGTGCAGTTTGCCCTCGCTGCCCACCAAAACGAAATCATCGGTCAACGTTCGTTTCAGGAAATCCGCGTTCCTGTTCTTTTGAGCTTCGGGGACCGCGTTGGTGTTCGCGATCAGCGCCTGTTCCAGCGGGCTGAGAGGCTTGGACGAATTCCCCGGACTCTGCGTAAATCCGGCCAGAGAGAAAGAAAAACAGAGCAGACCGGCAATCAAACCCGAGTTTCTCATTAGTCCTCCCGTTAGCAAAATTTCGTAGGGACTTCAGTCCGCTATTTCGCCTGGATCCTTGCCGCCAGTTCAGCGCGCGGGACTGAAATCTGCTCGCCGGTTTCCAGATTCTTAAGGGCGAACGAACCGGCCTTGACTTCATTCTCGCCCACGATCAGGGCAAAACGCACGCCCAGCTTATCGGCGGTCTCGAACGATTTCTTCAGGCGAAAGGTCTCGTCGCCTAATTCAACCACCAGGTCGTGACGGCGCAGCTCGCGCGCCAGACGCGCGGCCTCGCGGTCCATGCCGGCGCCCAGAGGGGCAATATAAACATCCGGTTTACGTTGCACCGCCTCGGCCGATTCCTGCAACGCCAGCACCAGGCGGTCTTCGCCAATGGCAAAACCGATTCCGGGAGCGCTGGGGCCACCAAGCGATTCCGAAAGCCCATCGTAGCGCCCACCTCCGAGAATCGCGTTCTGCGCCCCCAGGGCACCGTGCGTGAACTCAAAGGCCGTCCGGGTGTAGTAGTCGAGCCCGCGCACTAACCGATCATTGAGCACAAACGGCACGCCTACGGCGTTCAGAATCTCCTGCACCTGTTCGAAATGCTTGCGGCAGCCCTCGTCGAGAAACTGGCTGATACGCGGCAGCTTCTCGATGATGGGCTGGTCCTCGGGAACTTTGCAATCGAACACGCGCAATGGATTGGTGACGGCGCGGCGCTTGCAGTCCTCGCACATGCCGCCCACGACCGGTTCCAGCGCCTTGCGCAGGGCCTCGTTGTAGGCGACGCGGTCATTCGCGCATCCTACTGAATTCAGCTGTAAGGTCCAGTCCCGGATGCCAAGCCGGTCGAGGAGAGTAGCCAGCAACTCCAGAACTTCGGCATCGCGTGCGGGAGACTCGCTGCCCGCGCTGGCCGGTCCGATGACCTCGGCGCCGATCTGGTAAAACTGGCGATAGCGCCCCTTCTGTGGCCGCTCCCGCCGGAACTGCGGCCCGATGTAGTAAAGCTTGTTCAGCCCGCGTTTCTCCAAATCATTCTGGATGTAGGCGCGCACAACACCGGCAGTATTTTCGGGGCGCAGAGTGAGGGATTGAGAGCTTGAGAAATAATTCCCCGCAAAGGGCTCAATCTCTACACCGTCAGTTGGAACCCAGGGTGTACTTCTGGCCGCCTCATCTGGAACGACCAATCTCAGTCGGATCGCATGATTGCCGAACTCCTGCGGGTACTTCCCTTTCACAAGGTCACGGGCCCTCTTCAGTGCTTCGATAGAATCTTTGGAGACCTTGGGCCTGAAGGCGACGAATTCTTCGTTGCTGCTCACTGAGCTAAGTTGGACCTTGATGCCGCGTAAGACGTGGAGCTGGATACCCAACTGAGTGAGTTCCGATAGCCACGCTCCGGCCCGATTTACATTGACGCGCCCAGGTTCGACAAGGCTCGGATCGTCCGATTGATTGATCTTTACCCATTCATCGATCATTCTTCTCTCATTGAATCGTTCACCGTCTTCCCAGGTGTACATCTCCTTCGCAACCACATCCGTTTCCTCGCCTACGCCGCGGGCAAAGAGTTCGGTCGATTCGAAAATCGGGGTGCGTATTTCGTGAAAGTTGTAGGCGCGGAAGACGTCGCGCACCGCGGCCTCGACAAAATTCCACAGCGCCGTCTCCGGGGGCAGAAGGTCGCGCGTTCCTCGAACTGCTTTGATCATGAAAGTCGCTTCGGGCAGCTGGCCCCATCCTCGTGCTTCAGAAGTATGAGATCTCAGCTCTCAGTTTCAAGTTCCCAGTTCTCAGCAGGGAAAGAATACCTTAAACCTGTGTCGGACCATTCACGCCGCGAAGTCTTCATCCTGCGGCACAGGCATGGGCGGCGGCACGCGGTCCGTCACTTCGGCGAGGACGGCCAGCTTCTCGGCCAGCGCCTTGGTCAATGACCCGGGCTGATAACGCCAGCGGAAATTCCCCTCGGAGACGCTGGGCGTATTGAGCCGCGCTTCACTGCCCAGTCCCAGCACATCCTGCAGCGGGACCACCGCCAGGCTGGCGACCGACTCTTGCGCCAGGCGGATGAAAGCCCAGTGAATGCCGTCGTCGCAGGGTCCGACGTATGATTGAATCGCTCGCCGCTCGCCCTCCGACACACCCGACTTCCACCAGCCCAGCGTGGTGTCGTTGTCATGCGTGCCGGTATAGACGACGCGATCGGAAGTGAGGCGATGCGGCAGATACACATGGGCGCCGGCGTCGGCAAAACCAAACTGCAGCACGGCTGTTCCTGGAATCTGATGACGCTCGCGCAGCGCGTGCACTTCGGCCGTGATGTGGCCCAGGTCTTCGGCGAAAAAGGGTAGTCCGCCCAGCGCGTCACGGAGCTTGTTGAAAAGCTCATCCTTGGGACCGTCCACCCAGCGTCCGTTTACCGCGGTAGCGTCGTCAGCTGGAATCTCCCAGAACTGATCGAAGCCACGGAAGTGATCGAGACGGATGTAGTCGCAAGTCTGTGTGCCCCAGCGCAGTCGGTCGATCCACCAGTCGTAGCCTCGCGCCCGCATCGCACTCCAGTCATAAAGAGGAGTGCCCCAGCGCTGACCAGTGGCGCTGAAAGCGTCGGGCGGGACCCCGGAAACAGCCTCCGGTTCGAGGTCGTCCTTGCGCAGGCGAAACAGGTCGCAGTGCGCCCACACGTCGGCGCTGTCGTAGGCCACGAAAATAGCGATGTCGCCCACCACCCGAATGGAGCGTTGGGCGCAGTAGCGCCGCAAGGCATGCCACTGTTCGTAGAAGAAAAATTGAATCACGCGGCGGATGTCCATCTCGGCGTTCAGTTCTTTTCGGGCCGTGGCCAACGCCGTAGCCTCACGGCGAGCCAGGGGGCTCGGCCACTCCTTCCAGCATCGCCTGCGGTTGCGTTCGCGCAGCACATCAAATAGGACAAAGTCTTCCAGCCACCAGCCATTCCCGGCACAAAAGCGCTCAAAGCGGGCGCGAGCGCTGCCCTTGCCGTTCTTCAGGAAGGTCCGGGCGGCCTCCACGACCAGCGGCGACTTGCGTTGAAAGACTTCTTCGTAGTCAATCGCGCCAGCTTCGTGCCGCAGGCCCACGAGCTGCGAAGAATCAAGCCACCCGCGCTCGGCCAGGCGCTCCAGGCTGATCAGCAACGGATTGCCGGCAAACGCAGAGGTCGAAGAGTACGGAGAATTCCCATTGGCCGGCGGCCCCAGCGGCAGCACCTGCCACAAACCTTGCCGCGCGGACGCAAGAAAGTCGGCAAACCCGTAGGCGGCAGGACCGAAGTCGCCAATGCCGCCGCGCGCTGGAAAGGATGTGGGGTGCAGCAGGATTCCGGTGGCGCGGGGAAATGACGTCATCTGAACTGTCCCGATGCTACCAGCAATCGTGGAAGCGGTGGGTGGCCGCGCTTTACTCTCCCTGTTCCCCGCCCTGGGCGCGGGTCAGGCTCTTCATCTCCTCGGCATTGATCTGGATCTTGCCGGATTTTTCCATCTGGGCCCGCAGATTGGTGAGGAAGAGGCCAAACATTTCCTGCTGCTTGTTCTGGATCAAAGCGTCGCGGACCTGGTCCTTCTTGGCCTCGAAATCCTGGGCAGTCGGCTCCTGGCGCTCCAAGACTGACAAGACCACGCCCGTGGTGCCGTTGCTGATGGGACGGCTGATCTCACCCTGCTTCAAGCTGAACGCCACCGAGGCCCCGCCCGACATGGAACCAATGTCCGGGACTTGCCCGTCCGGCAGCACGAAGTCGCTGGTCTTTATAGCTGCTCCAGCTTCTTTGGCTGCCTTCTTCAAGTCATGTTCAGCCTTGGCGCGATCGGCCAGCTCCTGAGTTTTCTGATTGAGCAGGGCAGCGACCCGCTCATTCCTGAACTCGTCTTCCACGCGATTACGAATCTCCTCAAATGTGGGAGTTGCCGGCGGTTTGATGGCAACGACCTGAAACACAGCGTAGCCCTGTGCAGTCTGCACCTGGTCGGGCGGGGCCTTTTCGGCCTGGCCGAACACCGCGCTCATGAACTGCGGTGAACTGCCAATGCCCGGCAGACTGTCGGTGCGGCTCACAAAGTCGGTGTTGATGAGGTTAAGGCCCTTGGCTGCGGCGGCCTTCTCCAATCCCGCACTGCGCGCCTGCGCCAGCAACGCATTTACCTGATTCGTGGCGGCCTGGGCGGCTTTCTGTTGCTTGATGGCCTCTTCGATCTGGTCCTTGACCTCATCCAGCGGCTTCACATGCGCGGCCTGTTTGTCGTCGAGACGGATAATGTGGAAGCCGTAACTGCTCTGCACCAAGCCGCTGGTCGCGCCCTTGGCCAGGGAAAATGCAGTCTGTTCGAATTCCGGCACAGTACGGCCCCGGCCAATCCAGCCCAGCGAACCGCCATTCTTGCCGCTGCCCGGGTCTTCAGAGTATTTCTTGGCCAGTTCGGCGAAATTTCCACCCGCCTTCAGTTGTTTGAGAACGTCCTCCGCCTTCTTGCGCGCCTCTTCCACGCCTTTGGGGTCAACTTTTCCATCCGGGCCGGGCAGAGGAGTCTTGATCAGGATATGGCTTACGTTGACTTGCTCGGGCACGCGGTACTCGTCGCGATGCTGGTCGTAGTAGGCCTGCAGATCTTCGCGAGACACGTTCACTCCCGCTTCAATCTTTGCCGTGTCCAGTACGACATACTGGACTTTGCGCTTCTCCGGAATCGAATTGTTGTAGCTGGCCTGGTTGCGCTGGTAGAACGCCTTCAACTCGGCTTCCGTAGGTTTGATCTGTTTCGCCAGATCATCTTTCCGGAGCACGGCATAATCAAATTTGACCTTGGTATTCTCCTTCTCAAATTCCTGGCGCACTTCACTGTCCGTGACCAGCGCGCTGCCCGCGATCAGGTTGCGCAGTTTGCCCAGCAGGATATCGTCCTTCGCGCCCTGACTCGAACAAGGGAACGCTCAGGTCGGCGTTTTGCAGAATGTTTTCGTACTGCTGCTGGCCGACAAATTTTCCGCCCGGGAAGAATGTGGCCGAATAGCGCCCATGCTGCAATTCGTCACGCAATTCTTCATCGGTGACCCGCAAACCCAGGCGCTCGGCTTCGGCGACCAGGGCCCTCCGGCTGATCAGGTTCTGGGCGGCGCGTTCGGCAAAGTAAGGCAGCAACATGGCGGTTTGCTCGCCGCCCCGGGGAAACTGCTGGCGCAGCATCTGCCGGGCCTCGCGCTGCACCTCGAGCGTGGTCACCGGCTCGCCGGCGACTTTGGCCACGACCCCCTGCCCGGGACCGCCCAGGCCGATGCTGTCGCCGATGCCGCCCGGGATCAGCGTGATCGCCATGGCGGCGCAAATAACCGTCAGCAAGCCGCCGAGAACAATTTTCTTGATCGGGCCAGGGGTCTGCAGAAATCGAATCATTGTGTCGTCACTCCAAGGTTTGAAGCGGAAGCCTAAATTATAGACTACTGGCGCCCGATGAAGAACGAGCCTCCCCGCCCGGTAGTGGCTCAGTTTGAAATTCTCGTGGTCTGCCGGGGCGATTTTGGGGGTGGAGCAGCGCTTTAGCGCTGCCATCGGGGCGGCCCAGAGCATGCGGCTTCAGCCGCTGAGGTACCGCAGGGGGCTGAAGCCCGCTGCAAGAGACGGGCGCGCGGTATGCAGGCCTGAAGGCCTGCTCCACCCGTTGCAGATGACGGTGATGCGGGTGTTTCAAACCAGCCACTCCCCCGCCCGTCCCGCTGCACCGAAAACAGACGGGCGAGGAGTCCCGTGAAGGACTATCGCTTGTGCACCGACTCGGCCACGCGAATCAAGGTGGGAAGTACCACGCCGAAGCCATCCTTTTGGGGATCGCCGAAGGCGAAATAAAGCTTGCTGTAGAGAGGATACAGCTCTTCGTAAACCTGTTGCTCGGATTTATCAGGCTCAAACACCCGGTGCGGTGGACAAATCCTCTTCTGCGCGTCCTCGATGGTCTTGAAAGTCCCGGCCGCCAAAAACGCGAAAATTGCTGAACCCAGGCTGGTCACGCTTTTGCTCGGCACCAGCACCGGCCGCCCCAGCACATTGGCATAGACGCGGTTCAGCACGTCATTCTTTTGCGGAATGCCGCCGGCGTTGATGACGCGCTTGATTTTTACGCCGTTCGCGGCCATGCGATCGAGGATCACTCGAGTGTGAAACGCCGTGCCTTCGATGGCGGCAAACAATTCGTCCTGGGCAGTGCTCTGCAGGTTCCAGCCCAGGGTGATGCCGCGCAAGTTGGGATTGACCAGCACAGTGCGGTCGCCATTGTCCCAGGTCATGCGCAGCAGCCCGGTTTGTCCGGCGCGATAGTTCTCCAGGCCCTGGCTCAAGGTCTTTACATCCGTGCCAGCGCGGGTCGCGATGGCGTTGAAAATATCTCCGACGGCCGAGAGGCCAGCTTCGATGCCAGTGCGGAGTGGGTGTACGCTTCCCTGCACCACGCCACACACGCCCGGAACCAGATTGACCGACGGCGTGATCCCGATGATGCAAGTGGAGGTTCCGACCACATTCACCATGTCATCGGTGCCGCAGCCAGCCCCGATCGCATCCCAATGCGCGTCGAATGCGCCCACCGGAATCGGAATGCCGGCTTTAAGGCCCAGCTTTTCAGCCCAATCTTTGGTGAGAGTTCCTGCGATCTGGTCGGACGCCGCGTACTCACCGTCCAGCTTTTCGCGAACGCCGGCCAGAAGCGGGTCGACCTTCACCAGGAATTGCTCGGGAGGGAGACCTCCCAGGGCCCGGTTCCACAGCCATTTGTGGCCCATGGCGCAAATGCTGCGTTTTACCTTCCTGGGATCGGTGATGCCGCACAACGTTGCCGCCACCATGTCGCAGTGCTCGAAGGCGGAGACGAATTCCGAACGCTTTGCCGGGTTGTGGCGGAGCCAATGCAGCAGTTTCGAAAATCCCCACTCCGACGAGTACACACCGCCGCACCAGTAGATGGCTTCCAGTCCTTCGCGATGAGCGGCCGCCGTGATCTCCGCCGCCTCACCTTTGGCCCGATGATCACACCAAAGATAGTATTCGCCGAGAGGTCGCAGGTCTTTGCCTACGGGAATTACCGAAGAGCCGGTGGTATCGAGGGCGATGGCTTCGACCTGGTCGCCGGAGATGCCGGCCTTTTTCACCGCTTCGCGCATGGCCGCAGCCAGGGCGCGCATATGATCTTCGTGCGCCTGGGTAGCGTATTCAGGGTCTTCGCGCTTGCGGTGCAGAGGATATTCAGCCACCGCGGATTCGAGCAGCCCGCGCTCGCTGTCCACGATGGAGACGCGCACACTGAGAGTGCCGAAATCGACTCCCGCCACCATGGCCATCAGCAGGCCCCGTTGTTCCCCGGATGCTCGTACATGTCCCAGTGCAAATACCGGGTGGTGGCTTCGTAAACGGCAGGCGCCACACTCGAGAGATTGGCGGCCACGTGATGCTCAAAGCCGTTTTCGCAGATGTAGTGCAGGAGCTTCTGCATCTGCGGGATCTCCACCACACCGGCGCCGCCGAAAGTATTCAACGGGTCATCGGTAAACCTGCCTTCACCCACGTAGCCGCGCATCTTGCCCGCGGTGTCGTCGGTGGAGAACCGGGCAAAACTCATCTTTTCCGGTTTGATCAGTCCCACGCAGGTGCCGAAAGTATTTTCCTTGCCCACAGTGCCCGCGATGATTTCCTGGAAATCCATCTTCACCGAGCGGAAGAAGTGCTTCGGCAGGTTGGAACAGTGAAAGCAGACCGCCTTGTTGGGATCAGAACCGTAGTTGTTGTTCCAGTCGAGCAGCGCCGACGGCGTTTCCGACGCCAGACGCAGGGCATGCATGCCCAGTACGCCGCAGATGTCCACTTCGCAGGCACTCGAAAGCAATCCGTCGCTCATCATGCTCATGACCGTGCAGGGCACAACCCCAAGATTCTCCTCAATGGAAGTCCAGCATTGCACCGCACTGACGGCCACCTCGGTGGTAGCCATCCAGTGATCCACCACGGCGCCGAGCTTGGCCATCTTCATCAGGGCGGCTTCGGGCACGCCGCTTGAATCCACGTATTTCTTGATCGAAGCCAGTTTGGCCTGCGCCGCGTCGTCGTTGTCCTTCATGCGCTCGATGCGGCCCAGCACCTCGGAGAGATCCAGGGTCTCGATCGAGATGCCCTGCGATTCGAGAATCTTCTCGCTGTAGCGGACCGTATTGAAAGCCGTGGGGCGCGCCCCAATCGCTCCCACGCGCAGATTGCGGAACCCATTGACGACACGGCAAACTCCCGCGAACCATTGCAGGTCTTTGGCGAACTCGGGCGAGTCCGGACTCTCGGTGTGCAGGGTGGTGATGGAGTACGGAATGCCGTACTGGCGCAAATTGTTGCAAGCCGACATCTTGCCGCAAAAGCTGTCGCGACGGAAGGCGATGGTCATCTTCTTGGGATCATCGGGCGTGGCCTGGATCAGTACGGGGACGCGCAAGTCGGCCAGGCGCAAGGCGTCGGCAATCGCGCGCTCTTCGCCGAAGTTCGGTAGCGTCACGATAACGCCGTCAATGCGATCGCGATTACGTTTGAACAGGTCGGCACAGCGCCGCGACTCTTCCCGGGTTTCGACCGCACCGTATTTACTTTCCTCCGGAGTCAGTGCAACCACATCCATGCCGGCCGCAGTCAACACCCGCAGCATTTCCTCGCGGCCGCTTTTGGCCAGATGATCGGGGAAGAAACCACGGTTGCCCACGATCAGGCCCATCGTCATTTTTTTCGTTGCCATAGCCTGCCTTTATGAGACCGCTGGGCTTAAGCCTGCCGCCGCGGAGCGAACTTCATGCAATAGATCAGTCCTACAATTAAAAGCACGGCGCCCCACCACACATTGGCGTGCAGGTTGAACAGGACGGTGTCCGGATTAGCTGGAGGATTTACCACCTGGTAGATTCCTGCAGCACAAATCAAGGCGCCGTTCACGGCCAGCGAGATACCGATAAAGAACCAGATGGAAATCATGCTGCACACCTCTGCTTTTAAGAACCTATCGATTTACCGTAGCGCCGGCATCTTGCCGGCTGTCCCGAGGTCGTCTCGCCCTCGACTCGGCGGGCGCAACGCCCGCGGACAGCCGCCGGGACGGCAGCGCTACCTAAATCTCATCTCCCACTTACCAGAAAATAATATTCAGCACAAAAAACACAACCACCACCACCCCGGCCCAGAAAAGCGGCTTCTGGTACAGGGGCACATCCCCGATTGAGGGAATTTCCGTCTGCCCGTACACCAGACCGGTCAATTGGCTGTCAGGCACAGGCTTGGTCACCAGACTCACCGCCACGGTGACGACCACGCAAACCAGAAACGACCACAGCGCCTGATACATATCTTGCGCCAGAGCTTTGGCATGGGGCGAGAGCGCCACATACTGCAACGCGGTGGGATCGACCTTGACCCAGGCCCACATGCCGACCGACGAAACCGTCCCGCACAGTAATCCCCAGAATCCTCCCGGACCGGTCGCGCGTTTCCACAACATTCCGAGGATGACCGTGCCAAACAACGGCGCAATGAAGAAGCTGAACAACGCCTGCACGTAGTCCATGATGCTGGCGGAACGCATCACCAGGTACGCTGTACCAACGCTGATCAACACTCCGAACACCGTGGCGTAGCGTCCCATGTTCACGTAGTGATGGTCGGTCCCCTTGCTGTTGATCAGGGGACGGTAGATGTCATAAGTCCAGACCGTGGTGAACGCGCTGACATTACCGGCCATGCCCGACATGAACCCCGCAATCAGCGCTGTAATCCCCAGGCCAAGCAGGCCGGGGCCGCAGTAGCGCGCCAGCATGAGAGGGAGCACGTCGTTGTAGCTGTGGCCTCCGGTAACCGTCGCTACCGATTCCGGAACCAGTTTCACCGGTAGCAGGCCCAGGCCCAGCAGACCGGGGAGGATCACGATGATCGGAACCAGCATCTTGAATCCGGCACCAATAATGGGGGCCATTTCTGCGCTGCGAATGTCTTTCGCAGCCAGGATCCGCTGCACCACCAGGAAGTCAGTAGTCCAATAGCCCATCGAGATTACGGAGCCCAGCCCGAACACAATGCCGGTCCAGTGAATCCCCATCGGGTTGGCGGTGAATGAGCCCAACCCTGACCAGAGATGGACATACTGTTCCGAAGCTCTCTGCGCGATCAGTATCTTGAGATGGCCCCAACCGCCGGCTTCGTACAATCCCAAGATCGGAATCAGCAGCGCACCCGCCCAGATGAGGAAGAACTGCAGCACTTCGTTAAAGATGGCAGAGCGCAGTCCGCCCAGCGTGACATAAATGGCAACCGTGATCGATGAAACCCAGATGCTGAAATTGATGTCCCAGCCCAGCACGATTTGCATGACCTTGGCCATGGCAAACATGTTGACGCCGCTCATCAGCACGGTCATAAAGGCGAAGGAAATGGCGGACAGGGCGCGGCTGGGTTCGCCGAAGCGCAGCTTCAAATATCCCGGGACGGAGTGGGTCTTGGAAATGTAATAGAACGGCATCATCACCAGCGCTAGGAAAAGCATTGCCGGAATGGCGCCGATCCAGTACCAGTGTGTGGCCAGAATGCCATATTGGTAGGCCGAACCCGCCCAACCCATCAACTCGAGCGCACCGAGGTTGGCGGAGAGAAAACTGAGGCCGGCCACCCAGGCTGTCATCTCGCGTCCCGCCATGAAAAAGTCTTCGCCAGTATTCGCCCGTCCGCGCAGGTAAAAGCCAATCGCCAGAACCAGGGCGAAGTAGAAGGCAATGATGACGAAATCCACCCGGGACAAATGCACAAGCTGCGTCTCGACCAACATCGCGAACGCTGGCATCATTTCTCTTCCTTTGCCTGCCCGTAATACGCGCTGGACCCGTGCTTCCTTAAATAGTGCTTGTCATGCAACCCACCGCCGACCGGTTCCGCTCCAGTATTGAGAGTGACAGTAAAAAACGCCATTCGTGCCACCGCTTCCAGGATCACGGCGTTATGCGCCGCCGCGCCCGGGTCCGGACCCCAGGCGAAGGGACCGTGATTGGCCACCAGAACCGCCGGCACCGAGGCGTACCCCACCTTCTCAAAGGCACGAACAATAGCATGTCCGGTGTTTTTCTCATACTCGGAAGCGATCTCGGTGTCTGCCATGACGCCGGTGACTGGGACCGGACCATGGAAGTAGTCGGCATGGGTAGTACCAAAACATGGAATCGACCGCCGCGCCTGTGCCCACGAGGTGGCATATTCGGAATGGGTATGGGCGACTCCTCCAATCTCCGGGAAGGCCCGATAGAGGACAAGATGAGTGGGAAGGTCGGAGGAGGGCCGTAAATTGCCTTCCACTATCTTGCCCTCAAGATCGGTGACCACCAGGTGCTCTGGCTTCATGGCCTGGTAGGGAACGCCACTGGGTTTGATGACGACCAGTTTCTGCTCCCGGGAGATGCCGCTGGCATTGCCGAAGGTATAGAGCACTAATCCCCTTCGCACCAGCTCCAGGTTCGCTTCGAGCACCTCTTCCCGCAACCGAGGCAACAGCATAGTGAGCTTTGTCCGAGGAATCTGACGTCTTGCTAAGTAATCGTTTACTATGCGAAAAGTCAAAATAGTGTACGTAACCGCTTTTGTCAATCACGGAATATCCGCCGTGCTCGATTTCTCCGCGTTCGGCTGGCTAGTCCCGGAATTGCAAAGCCAGAGCCATAGTCTGGCCACCCCGCCCGGGCTATTTCCGAGGTGCAGAGCAAACGTTTTCTCGATTCTTCGGCTCGAGCACCGCGAACTTATGCTCCGCCACGCGCTGCCAGGCAAACCCGGCGCCCCCCGCACCCCACCATCCTCATTTCGGGAGGGGAAGGTAAGCCGGCTCCTGTTTTTCGCCCCATCGCACTTCTCGACAGTCACCTTTTCGACCCCTGCCGGGATAACGTTTGCCGTGCTAGAATTCCGCCAGCGCTCCACCTGCCCGCTGAACTACTATGGACATACGGGAAATCGCGAGACGTGCCAAGGTGTCCACCGCCACCGTCTCTCGCACCATCAACCGCGTCCCCACGGTCAGTCCCGCCCTGGCCAAGCGGGTTTGGGGCGTAATCGAAGAACTTGGATATTATCCGAATACCCAGGCGCGGGCCCTGGTGTCCGGCCGCAGCAGGATTTTTGGTCTCATCATCTCCGAAATTACCAACCCCTTCTTTCCGGAAATTGTTCAAGTCTTCGAAACCATCGCAGTCCAACACCGCTACGAGATCCTGCTTACCTCGACCGGAAATGATCCTGAACGCATGGAGAGCGCGGTCCGCCGGATGATCGAGCGCCGGGTTGAGGGCGTTGCCATTCTGACCTTCGGTATGGAAGAGGTACTGCTCGAGGACCTGAAACTCAGGAAAGTGCCCTTGGTCTTCGTCGATGTCGGGCCGCCCCGCCCCCGGGTGAGCAACATCCGAATCGACTATCTCAACGGAATCCGCCAGGCGGTACAACATCTGGCGGCACTCCGCCACGAAAGGATCGCGTTCATTACAGGCCCACTGCGGTTGAAATCTGCCCTGGCCAGAAAACAGGCCTTTCTGCGCTCCATGCAGGAAATCGGCCTCGAAGCGGACCCGCGGCTGGTGGTCGAAGGCGACCACACCATGGAAGGCGGCATGGCGGCATTCACCCGATTGCTCGCCGGCCCCGTCCGCCCCACTGCCGTCCTCTGTTCGAATGACATGACCGCGATTGGCGTGATGCGCGAAAGCCATGACGCCGGCATCTCCATTCCCCGCGATCTCTCGGTGATTGGGTTTGACGACATTCGCCTGGCCCAGTTTGTCTTGCCGCCGCTCACTTCGGTGCAGATGTCCCAACCCGAACTGGCGCGACTGGCTTTCAATGCCCTCCTGGCCGAAGTCGAGCGCGAAGTACCAGCACCCAACGGCACCGACTACGTGCTCAAGACCAATCTCGTGCTGCGCGAGTCAACCGGCCTGCTTGCGGGCGGTTCGAAGCCGGTGGAGAAGGGGCAGTAAAAGGAGTGTGGGTCGGACACTCTTGTCCGACGCCGTTGACTTTGACTTTGTCTTTGTCTTTGTCTTTGTCTTTGATTTACTTTGACTTTGACGTTCTCTGAAAAGTGTCCTTTGTCAGTACTAAAGCCAGGGGAGCCCGTCTTAATTAGTTCAGAATCAAGGTCAAAGGCGTCGGACAAGAGTGTCCGACCCACACTACTCCAGCGAAAGTGTCAGCCTGGTCACTGACGCTGGAGGAAAACTGTAACTCAGAACTGCTCCCTTAAAATCGAGCGTCATGGTCTGCGGGTTGATTACGTTTCGTTCCGCGAACGTATTGTGGGCGTGGATATCTGAACTTGTCAGGGTAGTGGCTGAACCCGATTTCAAACTCGCGCCCCGAACTCCAACCTTGGTTTCACGGGTCGCGCTCACGTGCGGATTCACCACCGTCAGCACCAGTTCCTTGTCATGCAGCGAGGCCGAGCCCTGCAAGCCCCAGAATGACGCGGGCTTTCCATCGCGGTCATAGTTCACTGAGGGGGCGGAGAATATCGTGCGCAGAGCTTGTCCACCCTGATGTGCTGCATACATTCCAAACACATGACCCACAGGGGTGACGCAAAATTTGTCCTCATGTGCCAGGTACAAACTGTTCAGACAGTTGATGAGCTGGGCGCAGTTGGCCATCGCAACTTTTTCTGGGTGCCGATTAAAGGTGTCCAGCGTGAGGCCGCTGAATACCGCGTCCCGCAGAGTCGGCATTTGTTCAACAATGTCTCCTGGCGTAGCCTCGCTGCCGGGCCTGTACCAGGGTCCCCACTCGTCCACCACGAGTTTGATGGAATGTTCGCGGTCGAATTCTCCCATCGCCAGCCAGTGCCCGTTGATCAGGGACTCCATGACGTCGCCCTGGCGCAGCAGTTCGTACCAGTCGAGCACATCGAATTTGAGCGCGTCGCCTTTGCCTTCGAACCAATTGCTGGTGCGGCCCCGGCTCAGGTTCCAGGCATAGTAGTGGAGCGCCAGGCCGAAAATGGAACGGATATCTCCTGGAGAATGGCGCACAATCTCTTCCAGAAACCCGCGCGTCCAGTCCCATTTGTCGTCGTTGGGTCCGGAGGCGACGAATGACAGCTTCTGTCCATATTGCGGCACCCACGCCGTATACCGGCGAAATTCCACGGCGTATTCCTGCGCCGTGAAGTTTCCACCGCAACCCCACGACTCGTTTCCCACACCCCAATAGCGCACCCCGAAGGGCTCGGCGTATCCTGCCGCCGCGCGCATATCGGCCAGCGTGGTGCTGCCCGCGGGCGAATTGCAATACTCCACCCAGCGGTAGAATTCAGCCGCGGGAAGACTGCGCACATTGGCCGCGAGGTAAGGCTGGCTTCCGATCAGCTTGCAGAACTGCATGAACTCGTTGGTCCCGAATTGATTGGGATCATACTTATGGCTGGCGGGGCCGGTTGCACTCTCCACCTGCTCCCAGAAGTTAGTGCGTCGCGGACGCTTGTCAGCAGGACCGATGCCGTCGCGCCAATCATAGCTGTCGGCAAAGCATCCCCCTGGATAACGCACCACCGGGGCTTTGATCTTCCGCATCTCCTCGACCAGTTCTTTGCGGATGCCATTAACGTTTGGGACTTTGGACTTCTCGCCCACCCAGATGCCGTCGTAGATCACTCCTCCCAGATTTTCAGCGAAGTGGCCGTAGATGTTGGGCGAGATTGTTCCCAGAGGCTCGCCCAGGAGGACCTCGATGCGCGAGTCGTCACCGACGGCCTCGGCGGCGGCAAACGGCGCACCCCGGCCAAGCCACAAGTAGCCTGCACCGGCCACAGTGTTGCGGATAAATTCTCTGCGTCCGATCACGTCACGCTCCCCACTGAATGACCGCGTAGGAGCGGGCCGGCACCTCAAACTTTGCCCTCCCTCCCGCGATCGAAGGTTTGTCCAGAGTTCGTGGCGACACTTTTTGCGGCGTCTCGAAACTGTTGAACGCCTTCAGGTCGTCACCGGTCAGCAGGACTGATGACAGGGCTCGCGCTGGCGCCTTGTCCTCCCAATTCACCTCGATGGTGTGGGCCTTGGACAAATCCCGGTTGAGAATGAAAAGGGAAACTTTGCCGTCTTCCGTGCTGACCGTTCCGGCAACGTCCAGGTACGGAACCTGGCCCATTCCTGAAGCCTCATAAGTGGGAGATTCCACCAGCAGGCTCAGCACTGAGCCGCGGGCAAATTGCAGCGCCCAGCTGTAAGGGTAGAAAATCGTCTGCCGGAACAAGCCGTTCGGGTTGGTCATGATGGGAGCAATGACATTGATCAACTGGGCCAGACAGGCCAGCTTAACCCGGTCGGCATTGCGGATCAGCGAGTTGAGGATCCCGCCCACCAGCAGCGCATCTTCCAGGTTGTAAACCTCTTCCAGAAGATGTGGCGCCTCCTGGCCATGGCCGTTCACCGCGTCCCCGCTGCGCGCCCGATACCACACGTTCCACTCGTCGAAAGAGAGCCACAGTTTTTTGGGAGACCGCTTGTGCCCGCGTACCAGATCGCAGACCGCAAGTGTTTCCGCGATCTGCTTCTCCATGCTCAGATTCATGGCCAGATATTTCGAACTATCGTTGCCAGTTTCCTCGGCCGTATTTCCTACGTAACGATGTAAGGAGAGAGCATCCACATAGTCGTAACATTGCTCCAGGACTTCGCGGTCCCACTCCAGGTAGGTGGGCATGAAAGGCCCGCTGGAGCCGCAGGCGATGAGCTGAAGGGATGGATCAACCGCGTGCATCTCCCGCGCCGCATCCTGCGCCTTGAGACCGTACTCGGTGGCCGTCATGTGGCCGATCTGCCAGGGACCGTCCATCTCGTTTCCCAGGCACCAGTGCTTCACCTTGTAGGGCTCGGCATAGCCGTGCTTGCGGCGCAGGTCGCTCCATTGCGTGCCCTTCTCCACATTGCAATATTCCACCAGGGCGGCGGCTTGTTCGGCAGTTCCAGTGCCTAGATTGAGACCCATCAGGGGCTCGGTGCCGACCGCCTTGCACCAGGCCATGAATTCATCGGTGCCAAACTGGTTGGTGTTAATCGAATTCCACGCCTTGTCGAGCACTCGCGGACGATCCTGCTTGGGCCCCACGCCGTCGAGCCAGTTGTATCCCGAGACAAAATTTCCTCCGGGATAGCGGATGATGGGAACTCCCAGGTGGCGCACTTCGTCCATCACATCCTTGCGGAAGCCGTTCGAGTCCGCCAGCTTGGAGCCCGGATCGTAAATTCCCTCGTAGATGGCGCGCCCGAGGTGTTCCAGAAAGGAGCCAAACAGATTGCGATCAATTGGGGCGAGGGTGCGCCGCGTGTCCACGTAAACTCGGGCCAAGTCGCCGGAGTTTGAGGTCGGAGTCTGCGCCGATAGGAAACGGCCGAAGGCAAGATTGGCGGAACAGGCGATTCCGGCGGACGAAACTTGACGCAAGAAACGACGTCGATTGGCGGAGAACATGTGGATTGCCTCCTGGATTGGGTGGGCCGGTGAAATAGTAAACGTTTACTCAAGCCACCGCAAATACTTTATTCGTAGTTCCGACCCGATCAACTTCTTTCAGTTGGAGGAACCTGGCCGCTGCGCCCCTTCCACTCCGGAGGCCGGTGTAACCGTCTCGGCGGACACGCGCGCGGACTGCGGCCGGTAGCCATTGCGGGTGCGGACTCGGCATCCCCTCGCCCGGTCGCCCACCAGTTTCACCGTGATCGAACGCCATCCGCGGTTCGGATTGGCTTGCGGGTAGTAGCTCAAGGAATAAAGGTGGGCCAGGTCATTGCGGATGGAAGCGAACGCCTTCTGCTGTTGTTTCCAGGTCTTGGCAAAGTAGGCTTCACCGCCCGTGGCCGCGCTCATGCGCTTGAAGACGGTGCTCGAAACCGGCTCCAGCTTGGCTTCCCGCGTACTGATCATATAGATAGGAATGCCTTTCGATTGCGCCAGTTCCGCCACATCTTCCGGCGGCACCATGCTGGCATTGTCGGGGCCGTTGGAAAACACCACGATGACTTTTCTGCCGGTATTCTGGCCCGCATCCCTGACCGTCATCAGCAACGCATTGTACAAAGCGGCATCATCGCCAGCCACCGTGGTGCGCACTCCATGCAGCACTTGCGAGCGGTCCGCCGTGAGAGTGGCTCCCCGGGAGAGATCGCGGCTGTAGGAATAGAATGCCACCCGGTCGGGACCGTCGAGCGAGCGAACAAACTCGGCAATCGCGTCCTGGGCGAAGACAAAACCTCGATACATGTAGTTGCTGGTGTCAAACAGGATGAAAACGTTGGCACCTGCCATCATGGACCCGAGCTCGGATCCCAGTTCCGACGAGGAATCGGCATCCGCAGCGCCGTTGTGCAACCGCACGCGGTCTCCCGCCTGATCCCGGTCGGAACCGTTGGTGGTTACTCTTCGAGTGGCTTCGTTGCCCTCACCGAAGGTGGCGACCTTCTGCGTGATTCCATCCTCGGTCACGACAAAGTCCGAGGGTCGCAGACCGGTCACGTAGTTCCCCTTGCGGTCCATCACCGCCACATTCAACTGCACCATGTCGACTTCGACGCGAATCTTGGTTTCGGCGTCAGTCTCCTGGGCCAGGGCTCGATTGATGGAGGCCGAGAGGGCCACCACGACCAGCAAGAGAAAGAGAAGAAATCGTTTTGCCATTGTTCACCTGCCCCAGCCGCTGTCAACCGGCTCCAGGACTTGATTTGTACAACCAGAACCCTTATTCAACGGTCGAGGTCAAGGCCACCTTCGGCAACGTGGCAATCTTGCCGCGCCGGAATTCGTCGCCGGTCTCGCGCATCGCCCGCAGCATGGCCGGCCAATCCTCGAAGTCGGTGGCAAAAATCTTCTCCACCATGCGATAGGTCAGTTCGGGGACCAGGCGGTTCAGCATGGCCGGGGAATAGCCCAGTTCATCCGCCAGCCGGGCCCAGTACAGATTGTTGGAGTCCCACGACTCCGCCAGCAAGCGGCTGGAATAACCCATGAACGCCGGAAAGGGCTTTACATTAAGCAATTCCAGAGAATAACTTTGCGCCAACGCGGGATGCGGAACGCCGAAATCGTCGGATATCCGTTTCCAGCTGACCTCTGCGGGATGCTGGGTAGAAAGTTCTTCCAGTTCCTCTCCCGCCTTGCCCCAGTGGCTGTTGGGGCCGGGAAACCTATGCCGGAATTCCGCCGCCAGGTAGAAAGTCTCGCCGGGCAACACTCGGGAAAGCGCGTCTTCAACGGCTCCGGCCCCCAGGGCCTTCTCGATTTGCTCGGAGCGCTGCGGGGCCATGCGTTCGGAAAGAATATCCAACACCGTCTGTCGCAGTTTTTCATCCTGTGCGGCGGCGGTCAGAAGTTCCTCCCCAGTTCGCTGATAGAGAGTGACCGCGTGCAACTCATTTCGGCTGACTCCCCACCAGCGTGGCAAGGTCGCGCTGCTGACCAGTCCAGGCACCAACTCATGCCAGATCAAGGCCTGAACATTTTCCGGCACGATAAAATCCTCCTCGGCTTCTGCCAGGACGAAGGGGAGATCCGCCAGCGACCCCGCCAGGTGGGCCCCTCCGCCAGCCGGCAAGCCGGACCCGAATACGTGCGGCACACGCCAGGACTGTCCTCCTCCCATCGCCATCTCTCCGGAGAAGTCGTGGGAGCGCACGAAAAGAGGATTGTTGAGAATAATCTGGGCCCCAGGTGGCTCGTAGTAGGCATAGTTCAAGCCCACCAGCGTGTCTCTAAGGAAGGGCACGACCAAGCCGCGCGCATCCACCAATTCCTTCTTCGATTTGCTGGACTTGATGATTCTGGCCAGATCGGTTCGCGTCTGCAGTGAACTGTGCCGCGTGTTGTAGAACCCGGCTGCCCATTCGCTGCGTTCGCCGCTGGTAAACATGGGGCGAGGCATCTCAAATTCCTTGAGCTGCCCGGCCAGTGGGAGCAGCGTATCGCCCACGGCCTTGCCCTGCGCCAGTTCATTCAATCCCTGGCCCAAAGCCAGGAGGGTGTCGAGGGAAACCAGCCGCTGGCCATCCAGCGCCGCCCGCATTCTGTCGGCCAGTTCCTGCCGCACTCTTTGACCGTCGGGATTCGACTGGCTCGGACCTGCCAGCAGGGCGATCACTTCGTCCTGGGAAAGATTCGGACGGACTGCGGCGGCGCGCCACAATTCCTGCACCGAGGCCTGGGCGGAATCGAACAGTTGCGTGGAAGAGGAGGCCCTGACTGCGAAGGGAGCGATCACTGCCTGCCAGGAAGAGTTCTGCTTGTCCTTGGGGACCTGCCCCTGGCGCGCCAGGATTTGCCACAGTCCCACGTTGGCCTGAAAGATGCCTAGCGCATTTGCCCGTAGTGTGACGTTGGAAATCCGATCAATATTTTCCGCTACCTCCAGAAAACGAGTGATGGAATCGTCGTTCAAGTCGCCGAACTCGGAAAACGTCAGATACTGACTGCCGTACCGGGAAAACTTCTGGGCCAGCAGAAGGACCGTCGCTGGACTCAAATGCCGCTCTGGCGGCCGGGCGCCGTCGATCGCATTCAGCATCAGATAGATCGGCAGGGGACCGTCTTCGGAACTCTGTCTGGAGAAGGCGAAGAGTGCCTCGACCAGTTGATCGGGATTTTTCCAATGGTTGGAGCGCTTGGCCCACTGGCGGGCTACCTTGGAATCGCTCTTCTGCCGTAGAATCTGCTCCCACACCTGCAGATTTCCGGGGACCGTGGGCTGGCCCGACGAATCCAGTTCCAGACGGGTCACCAGCAGCAGGAGGTCGGGATCGGGTCGGAAAACCGGACGGGCCGGGCCCGCTCCGATGTCATTTCCGCGCAACGCCTCGTAGAAACGCGGCAAGCGATGAGCGTCGGCAAAGTACACCTGCTGGCCCGGGGTCAGGCGGGAGAGTGTATCGTAATACGCGGCCAGCCAGCCGTCGTCTTTCGCCAGCAGCCGTGCCACGAACTCTTTCGGCGATTCTGGATCGGCCCCCGCCAGTTGCTTCCAGGCGGATTCCGCGGCTACTCCCCCCGGCACCACCA
This sequence comes from Terriglobia bacterium, assembly GCA_963758435.1. Classification (GTDB taxonomy): domain Bacteria; phylum Acidobacteriota; class Terriglobia; order Terriglobales; family Acidobacteriaceae; genus JAIQFF01. Next base: position 176,137 of record CAVWVN010000014.1, read on the forward strand.
CGCGTCCATTCCGAATGGATATATGACTGCCGTAAAAATCGAGCACCGGCGCGAAAGGAAGCAGCCTCTGTATTCCCGCAAATTGCCGCAGGCTGGTGCTGGTTTCAGTATCCATGCGCGCCATGGCCCAGTAGAGCCTCGCCAGGGCAGGGTCGTCGAGCAATGAGTCCAGCACATCATGCTTGTCTTGCGAATCTTTCGCGCCGCCGTGGATCCAATCATCCGGCGAGAACAACAACGGGACCGGCGTGGGAGCAAAATGAAAGGTAAAAGGCTGGCCTCCCTGCAAGGTTCGCTCAAGTTCAGCGAGAGGGAATCCGGAATCAATGGTCAAGAAGGCGCTTTCGGGATCGGCAGTCTCGAGGGCAGCGTCCTTGCCGCAGCCCTGGCGCAAACGGTAGCCGAGAATATTGAGCAACGGCCCTGCCTGGTCGCAGTTGGAGACTCGAACGACCCCTTCCGGGCCCGCCAGTGTAACCAGTTCCCTGGCCTGTTCCACATACCGCTTCAGCAAGATCAGAAATTCCGTGGGCCTGCCTGCTTTGTCTTTGCGCCCCTGGTAGCCTTCAATCGCTATATTGCGCGCCAGCAGAGGCAGCAGTTCCTCGCTTGAGATCTTCTGACTGACGCCGGCCATGCGCAAGAACGAACGCAGCGGACCCGGGATGACTACGCTTGCACCTATTACTGGCGCCGGCGCCGGAACCTCAGGGGACTTCGCACTGGTGGTGGTGTCCGAAGGTGAACTGGACGATGAATCAAGTGCGGCGCTGTAAACGCTTGCACACAGGCACAAAAAGATGGGGAGAGTAGCCCTGAGCAGGAAACAAGGAGATTTCACGGCTGGCCCTTCTTTCGAATCTTAGACTCGATACCAAACGAGCAGAGTGCCAGGGACTGAAGGGATATTCGTTAGCGAGTGACGTCAGGTTGCTGACCCGGGCCCGAGTACCGCCACCGCGCCGGTTTCCGAACTAAGCCCGCATTTCTTTCCGCCCCCGGAGCCTAGATTTTGTGCCTGCCAAGATAGATCATCTTGCGCGCCCTGCCAACCCCTTTTTCGTTTTTTTATGCATCTCGCTTCCCGGAAGCGACGCGGCCTGGGAAGTGGCGCAGATTGGGCAGTTTCGGAGGATGTCTCCGGATTGTCAAAACCAATGGATCGACGCCGGTCTGTGGAATTCCGGAAAGAACGAACGATGTGGCGTCCCGCTGTCCCGGGGTCAAGCGTGGATGCCCGCGCCAACCTCTTTTTTCCGCCCTAGAAACTGGCCACGGCTTCCCGCAGTCCCTTCTCGTAGCCGTCGATCAGCTTGTCCCATGTGGCATTGGCCTGGGCGTCGATCAGCCTCCGTGCAGGATCGGCGTCGAACCAGGCCAGCGACTGGCGAATGCCCACCGCAAATCGGGTAGTGGCCACATAGTCGGGAACGAAGCGTTTGATCTTGCTGTTGTCGAACACCACGCTTACGGCCTTGTCGCCAATCAGCGTGCCTTCCATTTCCGGCTGGCAGGCCACCAGAAAGTCGGAAGGAATATGTACGATCTTCGGTTCTACGCCCGCCGCTGCACCCACAATGCGATAGAGTTGGTCCCAGCTCAAGACTTCGTCGGTCGTGATGTGGAAGGCCTGTCCGATCGCCTGCGCGTGGCCCAGCAACCCGACAAAACCTTTGGCAAAATCGCTGTCATGCGTAATGACCCACAACGAGGAGCCATCGCCCGGCACGATCACCTTCTGCCCTTTCCGCATCCGATCCACCACGGTGTAGGAGCGCTCCCAGCTGTTGATGACGAGCGGGATAAGGGTCTCGCCGTATGTAAGAGAAGGCCGGACAATCGTGATGGGGAATCCTTCCTCGCGATAGGCCTTGAGCAAACGCTCTTCGCAGGCGATCTTGTTTCTGGAATAGTCCCAGTGTAGATTGGCCAGCGGCGTCGATTCGGTAATCAGGTAATCGGTTGCAGGTTTCTGGTAGGCGCTGGCGGAGCTGATGAAAATGTATTGCCGGGTGCGTCCGCGAAACAATTCCAGGTCGCGCTCGATGTCCGCCGGAGTGAACGCGATCCAGTTGACGACCACATCGAAGTGCCGTCCCCGCGACACCTGCGCCACCGCCGGTAGGTCGTTGATATCGGCGCGTACCGTCTCAGCGCCGGCCAGCCAGTCGGCGGCGTGCTGTCCGCGGGTAAGCAGCGTGAGTCTGATACCGCGCCGCAACGCCAGCCGCGTGCAGGCGCTGCTGACGATTCCGGTGCCTCCGATAAAGAGTACGTTCATGCGCCGCTATTGTAATGGAGACCACGTAGGCCCGGACGCCCTCGTCCGGGCAGGCGAGCAAGGCTCGCCTTGGTTCTCGGAGAGCCGGCAAACCCTGTCGAGCTGCGCTCGACCGGGCGGGTGAGGGCACCCGCCCCTAGGTGGGCAGCGGTTACCAGCGGTGCTGCACCTGTGGCCGAATCCTCTCATCGTAGATACGCCGCACCGCAGCCATGGCATCGGGCGTGAGCGGGGCGAGGTCGAAAGCGCCACAGTTATCGGCCACCTGTTCCGCTCGCTTGCCGCCTGGAATGGCGCACGTGACCGCGTCAAACATGAGTATCCAACGCAGCGCGAACTGGCTCATCGAAACCCCGGCAGGCAGGGTCTTCCTGATCTCTTCCACCGCCGCGAGACCAGTTTCATAGTCCACTCCGGCAAATGTTTCGCCCACATCGAAGGCCTCGCCCCGCCGGTTGAAGTTACGGTGGTCGTCGGCAGGGAACGTGGAATCGCGGCGCAGCTTGCCAGTGAGCAACCCGCTGGCCAGCGGCACCCGCGCCAGAATGCCCACTTGCTTTTCCCCGGCTTTCGCGAAGAAGTCGTCAGCGGGACGCTGCCGAAAGCAATTGAAGATAATCTGCACCGTCTGCACGTTGGGAAACTTGATCGCCTGCAACGCTTCTTGGACCTTCTCTACGCTGACTCCGTAATAGCGGATTTTTCCGGCGGCAACCAGATCATCGAGCATCCCGAAGACTTCGGGGCGGGAATAAAGCGCAGTTGGCGGGCCGTGCAGCTGGACCAGGTCAAGCCTCTCGGTAGAAAGATTGCGCAGGCTGTCTTCGATCCACGCCGAAAGATTCTCCCGGGTGTAGCCTTCAACCGTCTGCCGAGGCAGACGCCGTCCCGCCTTGGTGGCAACGATGATTTCCTCGTTCTTGCGCTCCTTCTTGAGGCGGGCGATCAGGCGCTCGCTGCGACCGCCGCCATAAACGTCCGCGGTATCGATAAAATTGACGCCGCAGTCGATCGCCTTATGCAGCGCCGCAATCGATTCTTCATCCGAAACCTGGCCCCATGACCCGCCAATCGCCCAGGCGCCAAAGCTGATTTCGGAAACCTTCCATCCCGTACGACCGAGTGCTCGGTAGTGCATGCTTTCTTCTCTCCCGAGGGCCGAAGTGATGATTCACGTGCCTATTCCCCCATCCTAGTCATGCTGAGGGGCTTCCGCCCCGAAGGAACTGGCCCGCATCGGCGCAACCGCGGGCAAGCCGCACCGGTACTGCACGCCAGATGCTTCGCAAGCTCAGCATGACGCCACGGACCGGGAATAGACATCAAACTGAGCCAGCCCTGGCGCCCTTCATTGACTGGCCCCGTTTCTTATACGTAACATTCTAGTCCCCCAGATGATCGGCCATACCATCTCGCACTACCGCATCATCGAGAAGCTGGGGGGCGGCGGAATGGGTGTCGTCTACAAGGCTGAGGACACCGAATTGCGCCGCTTGGTGGCCCTCAAGTTTCTGCCCGACCTGGTGGCCCAGGACCCGGCGGTATTGGAACGATTCCGCTGGGAAGCGCGGGCCGCATCGGCTCTGAATCATCCCAACATCTGTGTGATTTACGAAGTCGGACAGGCGCAGCGCCGGCGCTTCATCGCCATGGAGTTTCTCGATGGTATGACGCTGCGGCAGCGCATCGCGGAAGGTCCTCTGCCTTTGTCCCAGTTGCTGGATCTCGGTATCGAGATCGCCGACGCGCTCGACGTTGCCCACACCCACGGCATCATGCACCGTGACATCAAGCCGGCGAACATTTTTGTGACCGAGCGCGGCCATGCCAAGATCCTGGATTTCGGCCTGGCAAAGTTCACCGCAGGGGACGAAGGCAGCATTAGCGGCGACACTTTCGCCGTGGACACGCGGGCCCCCGAGGATCTCAATCGCCGGGGATCGACTCTTGGAACCATTCCTTACATGTCACCGGAACAGGCACTGGGCCAGCCGCTGAACACGCGTACGGATTTGTTTTCTTTCGGGGTCGTGCTGTATGAGATGGCGACCGGAGCGCAGCCTTTCCAGGGACAGACGGCGGCCGCGGTTTTTGATTCCATTATTCACCGCGTGCCGGAGTGGCCGCTGAGATCCGATCCCGCCACCCCTCCCGAACTTGAGGGGATCGTACGCAAAGCGCTGGCGAAGAATCCAGACCAACGCTACGCCAGTGCGGCGGAGATGCGGAACGATCTGCAGAATCTTCGCCGGGCCACTGAATCAGGGCTCGCCGCACCCACCGTAAGGCGGGCGCCCGACTCGAAAGAGCGCATCCGTTCTTTCTTCGCGTCCGCCACCGCCCTCAGGCCACAACCCAAGGTTGGCATTCTCGGCCGGCTGGCAATGGCGATCTGTGGTGCGATAGCGCTGGCGGTGCTTGTCCTGTTCCTGAGATCGCCCCAGCCCCCGCCAGCGGTGATTTCGGCGCTGCAGATCACCAGTGACGGCACCTCGAAGCGATCTCTGGTCACCGACGGAACTCGGGTTTACTTTTCCGAATATCTGAGCGGCCATTCCGTCCTGAGGCAGGTTTCGACCTCGGGAGGAGAGACCGCGCCGGTGCCCATCTCGCTGGTCAGCGCCGATATCTATGACTTCTATCCGGGTCGCTCGGAATTACTGGTGAAAGGCGTGGCCGAGGGCTCGGAGACGGAGTGGCCGGTCTGGATATTGCCCCTCCCCGCGGGCTCACTTCGGCCCGTGGGAACCATCCTCGCGCACGGGGCCACCTGGGCGCCGGATGGCCAACACATCGTTTATGTGACGAAATCGAGCGTGTATACCTGCAATATGGATGGCACGGATTCGCGCGAACTGGTCACTTTGCCGGGGGTTCCGTTTGCACCGCGATTTTCTCCTGACGGCCGCCGCCTGCGCTTCACCATTCGGGACACCAACCAGCGCACCTCGTCACTGTGGGAGATTTCTGCCGATGGGAAGGGGCTGCACCCAGTGCTGCCGAACTGGAACAAGCCGCCAGAAGAGTTCGGCGGAGCCTGGACGAAAGATGGAAAATACTTCCTCTTTGAATCGACCCGCGATCATACCCAGAACATCTGGGTCCAGCGTGAAGACACCTCGCTTTTTCACAGGTCTGCCGCCGAGCCGACGCAGTTGACCGTGGGACCGCTCATGTTCAGCAATCCCACTCCGAGCACGGATGGAAAGAAGCTGTTCGTGATCGGCCAGCAGCGCAGCTTCGATCTGGTCCGCCTGGACAGCACGTCACAGCAGTTTTCCGTTTACCTTTCCGGCGTTTCAGCGGGCGAGGTCAACTTCCAGCGCAATGGCGGCGAGTGGGTCACGTACGTCACCCATCCGGAACTCACGTTGTGGCGGAGCAAGCCCGACGGAAGTTCGCGTACCCAACTTACCTATGCGCCCATGCAGGCTCACATGCCGCGCTGGTCACCCGACGGCACCCAGATTGCATTCATGGCCTCGCGTCCGGGAAAACCATGGAAGATTTTCGTGCTGCCGGCCGCGGGCGGTACGCCGCAGGAGGTGACAGCAGGAGACCGCAATCAGGGTGATCCTACCTGGACCCCCGACGGTGAATCCATAGTCTTCGCGGGAATGCCCTGGCTGGAATACGGGGCCGTATCAGGCCCGAACATTCATATGGTTGACTTGAAGACCTCGCAGGTGTCAGATCTGCCAGGCTCTGAAGATCTTTTCAGTCCGCGCTGCTCGCAGGACGGGCACTATGTAGCTGCTCTTTCCGCGGACTCAACCAAGCTGTTGCTCTATGACAGGGAGAAGAAAAGCTGGAAGCAGCTGGCCTCGTCACGGTTCGGTTTCGAGAACTGGTCCCACGATGGCAAGTATCTTTATGCCGAGGACTATTCCGACAAGACCGATGACCTGGTGCGCGTGAATGTGGCCAGCGGCACTTTGGAACGCTTGTTCAGCCTGAAGGAAGTTCCCCGCGGGTTCGATCCCTTTGAATTCTGGGTCGGTCTGGCGCCCGACGATTCGCCGCTGCTGATGCGGGACAAGAGCACACAGGAAATTTACAGCCTGGATGTGCGCCTCCCGTAGCGCTTTAGAATCACCCACTGTTGAGGAGCTCCGTCAACCTTGGCTGCCCGTAACTCACCAGCCTCAAACTGCCATGACCCACCGCGGGCTAACAGTTTTTTGATTTTCCGCCATCAGATTTTTGCGTTTAGAGAATTGGGCCTGCTGGGGGTACAAAGTCTTGGCCAGCCCATTTTTGCAGCGTGTGAATCGTTTTAATAGAATAGAGGCCGGCTACGTGTGATGCCGGTCAGAATTCTAAGGAGGCAATCCCCCATGCCCGAATCCAACATCGGCTTTTATGGCCACGTGAAGCAGTACCACAATCTGAAGGCTGAGATTGATCAGGCCATTCTGGATGTGCTGGAAAGCGGAAGCTATGTGCTCGGCCCGCAGCTGGTCAAGTTCGAAGAAGAACTGGCGCGTTACATGAAGACCAGGGAGACCGTGGGCGTGAACTCCGGCACCGACGCTCTACTGCTGGTGTTCCTGGGCCTGGGGTTGGGCCGGGGGGACGAAGTCATCACGACCTCCAACACTTTCTTTGCTACGGCGGAAGCCATCTGGCTGGCCGGCGCCACTCCCGTATTTGTGGACTCTGACCCCCACACCCGCAATATCGATATCAGCAAGATCGAAGCCGCAATCACGCCGAAAACGCGCGCCATCGTGCCTGTACATCTGTACGGCCTGACCGCGGACATGCCCGCGATCGCACGTATTGCGAAGGCCCATAATTTGTTCGTGGTGGAAGATTGCGCCCAAGGTATCGGAGCGCGGGGCGACACTTTTGCCATTGGAGAACTCAGCGACGCGGTCTGCCTGAGCTTCATCATCCAGAAAAATCTGGGATGCTTCGGTGACGGCGGCGCCGTGGCCACCAATAACAAAGACCTCGCCGCGGAGATCCGCAAGCTGCGCAACCACGGCTCGATGAAGCGCTCCCACCACAGTATTGGCTACAACAGCCGCCTCGACGACATTCACGCCGCAGTGTTGCGCGTCAAGCTGAAGCGTGTGGACGAATGGAGCGAGCGCCGCCGCGAGATTGCCCGGCTTTACGATCGCGGCCTGACCGGCGCATCGATGACTCTTCCTTTTACGCCTCCCGGCTACCAGCACGTCTATCATCTATATGTGGTCGATAGCGACGACCGCGACGGGCTGCAGGCCTACTTGCAGTCGAAAGGCATTACCGCTCTTACTCACTATCCCATCGCCATCCACCAGCAGGAAGGCTTTCCCTGGGGACGTCCCGCCCGCGTCGGCTCGCTGCCGGTCACGGAAAGATCTGCAGCCAGCGTGCTGTCGCTTCCCATGTATCCCGAGCTCACCAATCAGGAAGTTGAGCGCGTGATCGAGGAAGTCATGCACTGGGAGGCCACCCGCGAGGCGCTCAGCCGCCAGGCAGTCTGATAGAAGAAAAGAAAAACAAGTGTGGGTCGGACACTCCTGTCCGACGCCTCTGAATTTGAATCTTGATTTGAATTTGAATCTTGAATTTGAATCTTGAATTTGAATTTGCCTTCGAATTTTGTCTTTGAGCCCCCAGCTCCAGCACTCAAAATCAAAGTCAAAAGCGTCGGACAAGAGTGTCCGACCCACACCCATACCCGACCCACACCCCAACACATAACCGTGCCGGTCATTTACAATTCCTAAGTCGAACTCATGCTGTCACGACTGACGATCCTGCTCACAGCCGGCGCCATGGCGCTCGGCTCCAGTGCCTCCACCTTGGGTAAACCTATGGACTTTGGGCCGAATAACCCTTTCTACGCGCCGAGCACTCTGCCCTTTCATGCACCGCCTTTCGACAAGATCAAGGACAGCGATTATCAACCCGCCATTGAAGCCGGCATGGCAGAGCAACGCCAGGAGGTCCGGGCGATTGCCGACAACCCCGCCTCGCCAACATTCGACAACACCCTTGTCGCTCTGGAAAAGACCGGCCGGTTGTTCAACCGCGCCATGGCCGCATTCAACGGGGTCACCGGAGCCAACCTGAATCCCGAACTGCAGAAAGTGCAGGACTACGAGGCGCCCAGGCTGGCCGCACATAGCGATGCGATCTATCTCGACTCCGAATTGTTTCAGCGCGTGGCGGCGATCTACCAGCAACGCGATTCGCTGAAACTCGATGCGGAAGGGCTGCGCCTGGTGGAGTTCTATTACAAGAAATTTGTGCATTCCGGAGCCAACCTCTCCGATTCCGACAAGGCTGCGCTGAAGACGCTCAACGAAGAAGAGTCGACTCTGACCAACGATTTCACCACACGATTGCTCGCCGCCACCAAGGATGCGGCCTTCGTCACCAAAGACAAGAGTGCGCTTGCGGGCTTAACCGAGGCCCAGATCACGGCCGCCGCGTTGGCGGCAAAGGAGCGCAAGCTGGACGGGTACGTGGTTCCGCTGCAGAACACCACACAACAGCCTGACCTGGATTTACTGAGCCATCGCGCGAGCCGTCAGGAGTTGTTTGAGAACTCCTGGAATCGCGCCGAACGCGGTGGCGCGAACGACACGCGTGACACGGTTTCCCGTCTGGCTCAGTTGCGCGCCCAGAAAGCCAAGTTGCTGGGTTTCCCTAACTACGCAGCGTGGAAACTGGACGACCAGATGGCCAAAACGCCGGATGCGGCGCTGCAGTTCATGGATGCGCTGGTTCCGGGAGCGACGGCCAGGGCCACGGCCGAAGCCGGCGATATCCAGGCTGTAATCGACTCGCAGAAAGCCGGCTTCAAGCTTGAACCCTGGGACTGGGATTTCTATGCGGAGCAGGTCCGCAAGGCCAAGTACGAGATGGATGAAGCCCAGATCAAGCCGTACTTCGAGTTGAATAACGTGCTCGAGAACGGCGTGTTCTATGCCGCCAGCCAGCTCTACGGAATCACATTCAAGGAGCGCAAAGATATTCCGGTATATAACCGGGACGTGCGCGTCTTCGAGGTCTTCGACGCCAACGGTCAGCCCTTTGCGCTCTTCTACGGCGACTACTTCAAACGCGATAACAAGCGCGGCGGCGCCTGGATGAGCAACTTCGTAGACCAGTCCAAGCTATTGGGCACGCTGCCGGTTGTCTATAACGTGTGCAACTTCAGCAAGCCTGCACCCGGCGAACCCGCGCTGCTCAGTTTTCGCGATGTAACTACCATGTTCCACGAATTCGGCCATGCCCTGCACGGCATGTTCGCCGACAGCCAATATCCAACTCTTTCGGGTACGGCCGTGCCCCGAGACTTCGTCGAGTTCCCCTCGCAGTTCAACGAGCACTGGGCAAGCCATCCTTCGGTGTTTAGCCACTACGCGAAACACTACCAGACCGGCGCGTCCATGCCTTCGGAACTGGCCGATAAAATCAGGAAGTCCGCAACTTTTAACCAGGGGTATGCGCTCACTGAAATCCTGGCCGCGGCCGAACTCGATATGCAGTGGCACACGCTTCCTCCGACCACGCCGCTGCTGAAACCTGACGCTTTTGAAACCGCCGCGCTGGAGAAGACCCACCTGGCGCACAGCGCCGTGCCGCCACGCTACCGCTCCACCTACTTCGCGCACATCTGGGGCGGAGACTATGGCGCCGGTTACTACGCCTATCTATGGGCCGAGATGCTGGACGATGACGCCTTCCAGTGGTTCGAAGACCACGGCGGCCTGACCCGCGCCAACGGCGATCGCCTCCGCCGCATGGTGCTCTCGCGAGGCAATACGGAAGATCTGGCCAACTTGTACAAGGCGTGGCTGGGAGCGGAGCCGAGCATTGAGCCGATGTTGAAATACCGGGGCCTCGCCGAGCCAGTGGCTTCAAATTAACCGCGGAACCGCGTGGGGACAGCCGCCTCCGGCTGTCCGGTGGAGCAAAGCTCCGCTATTTCTTAGTACCGATAATTTTGGTTTCGATTGAGTCGTCGAGCTTCGCTCGACCGGACAGCCGAGGGCGGCTGTCCCCACGTGTGCTGGTGCTACTTCAGAAATCTTCCCTGCTCCAGTTCCTGAAAGGCCTGCCGTAGCTGTTCCTGAGTGTTCATCACGATGGGGCCGTACCATGCAACCGGCTCCTGCAGCGGTTTTCCTGAAACCAGCAGAAAACGAATGCCGTCATCGCCAGCCTGCACGGTAACTTCGTCGCCGCGGTCGAAGAGCACGAGCGAGCGGTTATCGGCCTCGACCGGAGGCGTGGTGTCCGACCATTTCACCGCTTCCGTCGGCACCGTCAGCGGACCCGATGCGTTGCAGAATTTTCCGCCACCCGCGAACACATAAGCGAAGGCGTGGCGAGTGACTTCAACCGGAAGCGTCTTCCTTCGGCCCGAGGACACAGACACATCGATATACGTTGGATCCGTGGCAATTCCTTCGACGGGACCCGTCTTCCCCCAGAAGGTTCCGCACACCACGCGCACGTGCGTGCCGTCGTCGTCTTTTATCTCCGGGATTTCGGGCGCTTTGATTTCCTGGTAACGCGGCGTCGTCATCTTCTGCGATGCGGGAAGGTTGGCCCACAGCTGGAAGCCATGCATGCGTCCGGCCTGATCGCCTTTGGGCATCTCCTGATGGATGATTCCGCTGCCAGCCGTCATCCACTGCACATCGCCCGAAGCAATGGCGCCGCGGTTGCCCATGCTGTCGCCATGCTCCACCGTTCCGGCAAGAACATAGGTGATGGTCTCGATCCCGCGATGCGGATGCCAGGGAAAGCCTGCCAGGTAATCCTCTGGAACATCATTGCGGAAGTCATCCAGCAAGAGGAAGGGGTCGAAATCAGACGTGTTTCCGAAGCCAAATGCGCGGCGCAGGTGCACGCCGGCGCCTTCGAGGGTCGGTTTGGCTTTCACCTGGCGCTTAACCGGACGAATGGACATGATGGCCTCTCTGTAGTGAGAGTTTTCCGGCAGTGCCTTGTCAATTTTGAGCAACCTGAGGCAATCGTGAAGTTCGATACTGTCGGAGACTAAATTCTACCAGCGGGCTTGGGTCGCAAGGATCTTTGAATGGTCTTAGCCCTGACCAACCTGGAGTCCTGCAGTCTTCGGATAGCGAGGACAGAGTCCCGGCTTCTTGGCGTCCTTTGCGGTATTTTCTTTCCGTCCTGTGCGGTAAAGATCTTGGCCGTTGCCATCGTTCAAAAAGTCTTTAACCGCGAAGGACGCAAAGGAACACCGCAAAGGACGCTAAACAAAGCCTCAATCGCTAGTCGAAGTGCTCTGCTCCATGGCGGCGGTTGGGCTCCACGTTCCAGGGATTTCCAGGTCCGGCATGGGGGACGCCGCAAACAGCTTCTGGCAGGGCTTGGCCAGCCAGCGCGCCCACTGCGCGGAACGTGAAACGCGAGCGCTGTCGGTGGCGATCCCGGTATCGGCATACATCTGTCGGTAGATTTTCGAAATCAGTACAAACGCAAGTCGGGCGCGCATCGATTTTATGAAGCGGGACCGCAACCAGATGGACTTCAGACCGTAAAACGTGTCCCAGACAGATTGCGTACGCTGGCGAATTTCCTCGGCGGACATGGTGGGATGGGGCCAATACAGCTTGGGACGCAGGGCCTGGGGAATGAGCCAGCGCCGGGTAATGGGGATGCCGCCGACCACTACGGGCGCCGCTTCCATCTGCTTTTCCCAGCGAAGAAAATCCACGGTTCCAGGATACGGTGTCAAAGTGACAAATTGGGCAAACGCCATCTCGGCCTGCACTGCGGCCAGCGCAGTGGCATCGAAGGTCTCCGGCCGGTCGCTGGGCAGCCCAAAAATGAACGAGCCCAGGATGTACACGCCGTGCTGGCGAAAGGTTCTCAGCTGTTTGACCAGATCGTCTCCGGCGCAATTGAATTCCTTGTAAACGTCTTTCAAGCCCGCCGGGGTTACGGCCTCCACTCCTACCAGCGCTCCTTTGATGTGTGCCGCCTGCATGGCATCAAGGAACTCGGGATCCTCTGCCGCTTCCATGGTGATCTGGGTAAAGAAAATCGTGTCTGGTGGCAGATGGGCCAGCCGCCGCATGAGTTCAAAGCGCTCTGCCCGGATGGTTTTAAGCTCATTGAGGCGGTGCGTATTGTGTTGCTCCTCGGCCAGGCGGAGGTCAGTAAGAGTCACGGGATAAAAATTATCGTCAGCCAAAGCGATGAAGCGAAATCCCAACCTCCTCAACTGGACGATTTCTTCAATGACGACGTCCGAGGAACGCTGGCGCGGTCGCTGGCCGTCGGTGCGCCAAACCGAACAGAAGGAGCAATGCTTGGGGCAGCCCCGCACGGTCTGCACGGAGGCCCACATGTAACTCTTGCGCGGCACCAGGTCCCAGCGGGCGGGCAGAAACGAGTCGGCCTCAATGCGGCCGCCCTCGTAGATCGCCAGAGGGGCTCCACGCGCGCAATCCGACAAAGCCTTTGACCAGACCACATCTCCGTCGCCCTTGACTACCGCATGGGCGCCGCCCAGTTCGTGGGCTTCGTTGGGGTAGAGGGTAGCGTGAATGCCTCCAAAGACCACATACGCGCCCCGCTCGCGGGCCAACTTCCCGATCTTGTACCCGCGCAGCGCGTTTGCGGTGTGGATACCGATGCCCACAATGTCCCCGGTTTGAATCTGGTCCAGATCGACCGCCTCCAGGGTCTCATCCACCAGGCAGGGATCGCCAAAGCTCGTAGGGGTCGCCGCAGCCAGGACATACAGCCAGCGGGGAGTAATGACTGCTGTGCCGAAAGAAACTTCACTGGGATTGATGAGATGAACGCGCACGCGATGTCGCCCTCCTTGGGCGGCCTTACAAAGGCTGTCGAGCAACTTGCGCCCGGGGCGACCATTTCGGATTGCGAGGGAACGCTGCCAGCCAGCAGTGTAGAATCCATCAAAATGACGATACCAGTGGGATTGTCGGGCGGAGGTAGTGGGAAAATCTGGTCAATATTGAACACTTTTGCAGAAACCGCTCAGTTATCCTGACTTAATCGGATCCAGCGATGAAATCTCACAACCGTTCCGCCCATTTCACCCTGTCCATCCTTCTGGGCCTTAGCTTCTCGCAGATTGCATTTGGACAACCTTCCGACATCGTGGCAGCGGAGCCGCATGTGCGTTTGAGTACGGAAGAAATCGTCACCAACCTGATACAGAGGAACCTCGAACGCGCCCGGGCGCTGGGCGCCTACCAGGGGACTCGGACCTATCGCCTGGAGTATCACGGCTTCCCCGGTTCCAGAACGGCGGAGATGACTGTGGATGTAAAGTACAGCACTCCTGGAACCAAGGAATTCAACATCCGGTCGGAAAAAGGGTCTCAGTTAATTATCGACAGAGTATTCAAACGAATGTTGCAGAGCGAAAAAGACGCATCCGCCGGAGAGAACCAAAGTCACGTCGCCCTCAACCAGGAGAACTACAGCTTTACTCTCGACGGCTACGAGAGCACGCCCTCGGGTTTGGCTTACATTCTTTCGGTGGTGCCGCGCACCAACGACAAGCTTCTCTACCGCGGCCGCATCTGGGTCGATGCGGAGGACTTTGCCGTGATGCGTATCGATGCAGTCCCCGCCAAGAACCCTTCCTTCTGGACCAAAGAAACCAGAATCGAACAGACCTACGCAAAGGTGGGAGACTTCTGGCTGCCGCTGTCCAATCGCAGCACCAGCTCCATCCGCCTGGGGGGGCACGCATCCTTCACCATCGACTACCGGGACTATCACATCACGTCTGCCACGGCAGTAGGCAACCCGCGCAAGGTCGCGAGGTACAGGTAGTGGTCCAGTTTTCGAAACCCTTTGACCAGCAGGGTCACAAAGGCACACGAAGAACCGAGGCCTTCGTGTCCTTGCTGGTTTATGCATTTTGTGGGTGGTCAAACGAAATTGAGAAGAAATTGACGAGAACAGGAATGAGACCGATGAGGAAACGCTTAATCGTGCAGTACGATATTCAGCAGTGAACTGTGGACCTGCAAGCCGCCCTCTCCCCCTCCGGCGTAGTGAATGAAACCTAACTTCCGGAAGCGGTTCATGAAAAAGCTGACTCGCGAACGAGTAGTTCCCACCATCTCAGCCAGGGTCTCCTGACTGATCTTCGGGACCACGGTCTCGGGCACGCCTTCCTTGCCAAAATGAGCCAGCATCAGCAGGACCCGGGCCAGTCTCTTTTCGCTGGAGTTAAACAGCTGGTCAACCAGGTCCTCCTCGTAGCGGATATTACGTGCCAGCAAGTAGGCCACGAACATGTCGGAAAAGGCGTGTTCGCGGTGCAGGGCATTCATCATGGCCTTCTTTTCGATCCGCAGGAGCTGGCAGTCGCTCATGGCCGCCGCGGACCCCATACGGAAAGCCTGACCTGCCAGCGCGCCTTCCCCAAAGAAATCTCTCTCTCCCAGTATGGCGATGGTGGCTTCCTTGCCGACCTTGGACACAACGTTCAACCTGACCTTGCCTTTTTGAATATAGAAGACAGCGTCCGCCGGATCACCCTGGGTGAAAATTCCTTGTTTTCTGGAAGCGGTAAAGCTCTTTCTGCCCTCGCCGATGGTGGCGAGGAAGGTGACCGGATCAAACCCGCGGGTTTTCTTAGCTCTCACAATAGGACTCATCAATCGGCATTCTAGTCCCGATCGGCAGCTGACACGCACAAATCGTCGAAGTTCAAGGTTAGTGGTTAACCGGGGGGTCCCAAAAAGGATTGAGGCAAGGCAGTCATTGCCGGCTGGCTAACTTCAGACGGAGTCCCCTGCCCAGCTGAATTTGGGAGGAAATCGACTCCTGGCGTGTTAGGGTGAAGTCGGAGGCGGTTAACTCTCTCTCCTCTTTCAGGTCCTCTGACCACCTAAGCCAGTCCATCTGAAGTTTCCCCACACCTTAGGTTTCTTCGAAAAGAGCGGTGACCATGCCGTTTGAAGCGATCCTGAACGAAGTTGACCAACTCCACGGCGTCAGTAAGCGTCTGGAAGGACTGGCGGAGGAGCATCCTCCGGTTTCAGAAGCGCTAATCACGATCGCGGGAAGCGTTCGCAACGCTGCTACCGTCTTGGCAGTCCTTGTGGCGACAAGAAGCCCCAAGCCGATCTGAAGTGGGGCGCTCTTCGAATGATGGCGGCAACCCGCTGCCGGTCTCCGTCTCATCGCTTCTGCGCCAGCCGGCTGGTAGAGCGGTCCGCTGCCGCCAGACGCCGGTTTCTATGTGGGTTGGTACGCGGCTGGCCGGTACTAAGCTCACACTTCTCGCCGGGCTTGGCGCCACAAGTAGGACAGGGAATCAGCGCTTCTTTCTTCGTAGACTTCACGCCTCCATAATGCTGCGTCGCTCGCCGGCGAGATGTTCAATATTGACCACAACCCTTGCCGACAACACAAGACTCCGGCGGGCGCCACGCAGTGGAGAAACCTGCTTCCCGTTTTGGGCAAGCACCTCTGACGCTCCGACCAGGCAACTCACCGCGGAACCTTCTCCACCGGGGACGCACCGTACAGCACGCTCCCATGCGGCGGCAGGGTCACGGTCAGAGAATCCGCGGGGCCCAGATCCTTCCGCTCCCACAAGTCCCGCAGCCTGTATTTCGTTGCAGTGAAACCCAGGTCCTTCCATTCATACCGAAGTATCTGGCTGGACTCGGTGAGGTTAAAAACCGCCAGAGAGTGGTTGTCCCCCACTGCCGATTGCGCCACCCATACGACTGCCTTGTCCGTCGTGATGGAGGGATGGTTCCCGGTTGAGTGCTGGTCGACCGCGATGACTTCAGGATTGGTAAGCAGCGCAGTCGTCCAGGCATCGGCCCTGGGCAGGTCGCCGCCCACCATCAGGGGTGAAGGAAAGATGCACCACAGGGTAAGAAATGTTCTCTGCTCGTCGTGCGTAAGCCTGGTATAGCGCGGCTGGCCCCACCCTGGAGCGGGTCCCAGGTATCCCAGTGGAAGCATGTCGGCATCGGGCCAGTGGCCCGGCTGTGCCTGACCCGCCCACTTCGCCACGTTCGCGAACTGGTCTCCCAAACCCTGGGGATAATCCACGGTGCTGTGCCACAGGTCCCAGATATCATTTGAAATTCGCCACATCTGGGCATACTTCCGCATCTCTTCCGCCTTTTCCAGCGGGGCCGGCCCGGGCGAAAGACTCAGAACAATCGGACGGCCGGTCTGGGCCAGCGCCGCACTCAACATTCGTATCTCATCGCCTTTGTAGGGGCGGCTGCTGATGCAATCCACTTTGATCAGGTCCACATCCCAACTGGCATAAAGCTTCGCAATCGAATCATAGTAGGCTTGCGCTCCGGGTTTTGAGGCATCGAGTCCATAGTTATCGAAGTTCCAGGAACAGGTGTCGGAAGTATCCGCGGCATCCGCGGCGTGATAAGGCGACCCCGAGATCGGAAGATTCTTCTCCACCGCCTGCTTTGGAATGCCGCGCAGAATATGGATGCCGAACTTCAGGCCAAGCGAATGGACATAATCCGCTAGAGGTTTAAAACCGGCAGCATTCGCTGCGGACGGGAAACGGTTCACCGCCGGCGTGTACCGTCCGGAATCGTCCAGGTTGTACTGCGAAGTTTTGGAATTCCCTTCCGGCGTGGGGTTGGTGACGAACCATTCCATGTCCACCACCACGTATTGCCAGCCGAAAGCCTTCAAGTGTTCGGCCAGCCACTGAGCATTGGCCTTGACATCGGCTTCCTTGACCGTGGTGCCATAGCCGTCCCAACTGTTCCAGCCCATGGGCGGGGTTGCGGCCAGGAGAGATGGATTGCCGTTGTCTCCGGGCGTGGTCGCCTGTCCTAGCATTAAGTTGCCCAGAAGAAAGACCATTGCCAGACCCAACATAAGCGGCCGCTTTTTCATTGTGTTTTTCGCTACCTTCCCGGATTCCCCCCAACAGGACGTGGGTTGTGGTTGTCTAACAACCCTTATACTCGCCCGGCCACGGCTGGACAATTGCGCGATGTCCGCAGTCGTAATCTGGCTCACGCGCCGACGTGCGCCCAATCACGGCAGCAAACCCCTCTATCGCAGAAGATACAAGCTGGTGAATTGCCATGAAGGCAAATGCTGTCGTCATTCCCATCGTCCCTGGCATCGCGGTGAAGCGAATTCTTTACGCAACCGACTTCTCCCAGGCCTCGCTTACGGCGTTGCCGCTAGTTTCGGCCGTTGCCCGCAAATATGGATCACAAGTGTTTGTGGTAAATGTCTGGACACCGGTTCCCTACACACTGGTCAGCCCCGAGGCTGCCGGCATCATGCAACACAAGGACGAGCGCGAAGCTCAAACTCGGGTGCGCCAACTCTTGAAAACCAAGGCGTTGGCCGGGCTGTCCGCGACCGCAGTGGTTAAGTCAGGAATTCCTGAGCAGGAACTGAGCCAACTGGTTCGTCAAAAAAACATTGATCTGGCAATTTTGGGCACTCATGGCCGCACCGGATTCAAGCATCTCTTGATGGGATCGGTGGCGGAAGAGCTCTTCCGCCATTTGCCGTGTCCAGTGCTCACGGTCGGGCCCAAGGTTGATAAGGGTTCGATGGAGGCCTCCGAGATCAAGCACATCCTCTTCCCCACCGATCTTTCGGATGAATCCCGCGCGGTATTCCCCTACCTGACTTCGCTGGCCTCGGAATACCAGGCGTCGCTGACTCTGCTCCATGTCTTACCCATCGAGAACGCTACCAACCCGGAGGCTGGGTCGCTGGCCGAGCCGCTGCGGAAGGAGATGCAGAGCCTCTTTTCTTCGCAGATCGATCCGCGATGCCCGGCTGAGTTCATCATCGATTTTGGAGATACCACGGAGCGTATCCTGGCCCATGCCGAGACTGGACGTGCGGATCTGATCGGGCTGGGCGTGCGAAAAGCGGCAGAGATTACGACTCATTTTCGCAATACTGTCGCCTACAGGGTCGTCCTGCAAGCGCACTGTCCGGTGTTAACCGCCCGCCAGTAATACGAAGAAAATGCCATGCTGAAGGTCGGCCCAGCATCGTCGGCCAATACCAGGCACAGGCACCATCCGCTCGAACAATTGCCCGACAGCTCAGGCAAGAACCATCGCTTCCAGAGCCGGCTTATTTCGGATCAGCACGCTCGGGCCTTTGGTGGAGATCAGCATTTTGCTCCGTAGTTCGGTGAGAGCGCGGGTGACAGTCTCGCGTGTAACTCCGACGACCTGGGCGATCTCTTCATGGGTCAAGCTCAGATTGAAGCGGATGCCTTTAGGCGTCTCCTGGCCGTGGACCGCCGATTCGAGCAGGAAGTGGGCCATTTTCTCGGTCGCGGAAGGAGTCAGGCCCAGGTAGCGGATCTGATGACAAGCTCCACGATAGTAGTTGCTGAATTGCTGCATGGCGTTGATCGAAGCGTCGCCATGTGCCTGTAGCAGCGTCATAAAATCATCGCGCCGGATGAAATCCACCTGGCACGGCTGCAGCGTCTCGGCAGTAACTTCGTGGGTGTCTCCGGAAATGGCGGAGTGCAGACCCAACAATTCGCCCGCTTCCACCACCCGTACGATCACGGTTTTACCCGCAGGCGAGGCCATGGTCAGTTTCACCCGCCCTCGGCAAAGCATGTACACTCCGCGCGGCACTTGGCCTTCGACAAACAGGAGGGCTCCGGCAGGATACAGGCTGGTGAACTTCATCTTCTGGAAATCCGCCAAAGTTTTCGTGGTCATCTGGCAAAAAAATCCATCTTTTTGAATGGGGCAAGTGAGGCAATCATCTGCGATTTCCATCCCGTACGGTGTCCGCGTTTTCATATTGCTCCCCTATCTCCTGAAGGTCGTTCGGAATTTGTTTTCCCATCCTCCAAAATATGCCGGAGGAAACTCGAGCCCCCTCTTAGAGCGGCGCCTTCTTTCTGCATTCGTAGAAGCAGGTCCCGCCCGTCTCCGTCGATGAAACTCACTCCGCCCAGGTCGATATTTACCGGCTCTCCGTCCCCCATTTTTGCCGACGTGAGCCAAGCCTTTCGCAGTTCTTCGACCCATGGCCCCTTCACACTGCCTTCGAGCTTCATGAGCAGAGCGTTGGATGTGTTTTGAATAGTGATTCTGAGCACGCCATGGTGAGAGCAAGAACACAGCCACAGACACTGGCACTGCGTGACGTTGGATTTAAACTATGGCAGGCCAGTAAGATAGGGGGATTTTAAAACGAAGGAAACGCACCCACGACAGCTGATTGCTGAGGCGGTGACGAGACGAGTTATCACCAAACGATGATATTTCGCCACTAAGGGGCGGGAGCCCGTCGCCCTCCGCCATGCCCGCGACGGTGGCCGGGGCTGCCCGCCGGATTGCGCCCTCGCAGACTACGCCACCTTGGGTTTGATCTCAATCGCGTTCGCCGGGGCAGTCTTGGGCATGATCAACCGCACCACGCCATTTTTCAGAGTTGCCGTTACCTTCTCGGCGTCGACATTTGCGGGCAGATCTACCACTCGCAGGATCTGGTCCGAGCTAAACTCTGAATACACTGCCTTGCCTTTCTTTTCTTCCTTGCTGGCTTCCCGCTTCCCGCTAATGGTCAAGCGGCGCGGTTCGACGCTGATTTGGATCTCCTTCTCGGTGAAACCGGGCACCTCAGCCTTGACTTCCAGGTTCTCGTCCGACTCTGCGATATTCACAGGAACCTGATGGAGCAAATCCATCTCAGCCTTGAACCAATCTTCGAGGTCGTGTCCGAACCTGCGGCCGCTTCCTTCGAAGATCTCGTACGCTCGTTGGGCAATCGCCTGGGAGGTCTTGTTGATCCGGTCCATCAGATTCTGGACCGGCGTAATTGCTACCCGCTTTTCTTCGCTTCGTGATGCCGCAATGGAGGTTTCCGCC
This sequence comes from Terriglobia bacterium, assembly GCA_963758435.1. Lineage (GTDB taxonomy): Bacteria > Acidobacteriota > Terriglobia > Terriglobales > Acidobacteriaceae > JAIQFF01. The sequence continues at coordinate 196,267 of CAVWVN010000014.1, forward strand.
ATGACAATCTCCTCCTTCCCGGAGCAATCAGCGCTGGCTCCGGCAGTTCGGCGACCTTAACCCGTTCCTGCCTCTGGCAGGAAACCAATGGAAGCCAGCGCCGCAAGTATAGATTCGCTGACTCCGGGAAAAAGCACAGTGATAAGGGTCACGAATGGAAGTGATCTGTGACACTCGAAACCACCAGCGCAGGTTTAGAACTGTTTGCGGACAATCTTCAACTTTTGCAGGCGCGAGTTCAAGGTCGTACGATTCATGCCCAGGCGTTCGGCCGCGCCGCCAGGTCCTCCGATCTTTCCCTTGGTTTCGCGCAGTACTCGGATGATGTGTTCGCGCTCGATGTCTTCCAGTGCCGAAGAGGTGGAGGACGAAACAGCATCTGGCTGGGCAGGCTCGAACACCGGAACCTTCAAGACGGGGCCGGGAGACAGAATGACTGCGCGCTCGATGACGTGCTCCAGTTCGCGAATATTGCCTGGCCACGAATAGCGGCACAAGGCCTGCATCCCCTCCGGTGGCACGGTCTCGATTTTTTTCCTCATTCGCTGGGAAAATTTGGACAGGAAGTACTGCACCAGGAGCGGAATGTCCTCGCGCCGCTCGCGCAGTGGCGGCACCGTGATGGGGAACACACTCAGACGGTAAAACAGGTCGCTGCGGAATTGCCCCGAGGCTACCAGTTTCCCCAAGTCGCGATTGGTGGCGGCGACGATCCGCACATCGGTGGTAATGGTGCGGGTGCTGCCCAGCCGTTCGAACTCCTTTTCCTGCAGTGCCCGTAATAGTTTAGGCTGCAGTTCGAGAGGGATATCGCCAACTTCGTCCAGAAAAATGGTGCCCTGATGAGCTAACTCCAGCCTCCCTACCCGCTGCGCGATGGCGCCGGTGAATGCTCCCTTTTCGTGACCAAAGAGCTCGCTTTCGAGCAACCCGGCGGGAATAGAAGCGCAATTGACACGGACGAAAGTGTGGTCGTGCCGCGGGCTCAGATTGTGGACCGCCCGTGCCAGCAATTCTTTTCCCGTCCCAGTTTCTCCCAGGATCAAAACTGTGGAGTCCGTGGCTGCAACGGTTTCGACCTGTTTCAGGACCTGCCTGATCGGATTGCTATGCCCGACAATTTCCTCGAAGTTGAACTCAGTTTTGAGCTCATCTTCAAGGTACTGTTTCTGCTCGGTGAGTTTGTCCTTGAGTTCGGAAATATGCCGGAACGCCATGGCATTGCTCAGAGCTATGGCCACCTGGCCCGCGATCTGCGTGAGCAGGTTCACATCTTCGTCAGCGAAGTTTCCCGGACGCCGGCTAAATACATTCAGCGTCCCGATCACGCCTTCCCGGCCGATCAATGGAATCCAACAGCCGGACTTTAGCGATCGATGGCCAAATTGGAACGGCACCTCGAAAGGCCATTTTTCGCCAGATTGGCCTTTGAGCAACAACGGCTTCCGAGTTGTGTACGCCCAGCCCGCGGGCGAATCGCCCAAGGGAACCAGAGGCTCTTCCTGTGAACCAGCGTTGGCCTCGGACCCGGCCGAAGATTCCAGCACGTGCATGCGCAGCATCTGGGAGGGCGCGTCGTAGAGCGCAAGCGTCGCATAGTCGAACGGCTTTACCTGACGGACACAGGCGGCGATGGCGGAGAGCAACTCGCGGACGTCGAGATTTGACACCAGGGCGTTGGTCACTTCCAGCAAGAAGGCCTCGCGAGCCCGCTTTCCCTCGGTGATGTCTCGCGTGACTTTGGTAAACCCCAGCAGGTTGGCGTCTTTGTCATGCAGGGCGGTGATCACCACATCGGCCCAGAAACGCGAACCGTCCTTGCGGAGCCGCCAGCCTTCTTCTTCCCAGCGGCCTTCGGCGGCGGCCAATCTCAGTTCCTCGTCCGGCTTGCCAGTATCCTGGTCCTCGGAAGTGTAGAAACATGAAAAATGCTGGCCGACGATTTCCTCAGCCGTGTAGCCCTTGATCTTTTGCGCGCCCTGGTTCCAGCTCAAAATTCTCCCGGTGGGATCGAGCCTGAAAATCGCATAGTCCTTCACTTCCTCCACCAAGGTCTGGAAGCGCTCCTGGCTCTGGCGCAAGGCCTCTTCCACCCGCTTGCGTTCGGTCACATCACGAATCGCCGCCGTGACCAATACACCGCCCTCTTCTTGCAGCGGGCTAAGGCTGATTTCGACCGGGAACGTGCTGCCATCCTTGCGTCGCCCCATCAACTCCAGGCCGATGCCCATGGGACGCGGGTGCGGTGCGCTGTGATAGGCATCCCTGTGCTGCGGATGTTTTTGGCGGAAATTTTCTGGAATCAGAATTTCGACGGGCTGGTCCAGCAGTTCTTCTCTGGGGTAACCGAACATTTTCTCCGTCTGCGAGTTGACCAGCAGCATCCGCCCGTTGCGATCCACAATGACCATGGCGTCGGGCGCTGCCTCCAACAGGCGGCGAAATTTGTCATCCCCCTGGCTCAGACCTTCATTGTAGTTGGATTCCGACTGGCCCATCAGGTGGGAAACTTAGCACTGCACCCGCTTCAGAGCAAGCCCCCTGCAACTCTTCGCTTCGCCAGACACTGGCCCATTTCTGCGTTCGAGCAACCACAGACCGGACGAGGCATCTTGTCTTCGACTCGCGACCTGATCATCACTCCCATACCACGGCGGCATTCCAGGTCGTGAGTTTGAGAGCATCCTTCACAGAGCCAAAAATGCCGAACGCAGAAGCTCGTACTCTCGCTGTTTGCTTGCCCCGTGTCGAAGCGAAACAGCCGACCCCGGCGATAGTCAAACGTTCTCTCGCAATCCGGATTTGAACACTTGGAAAACATTGCCTTCTTTTTCCCACAGTTTTCTCTTAGGCCTTTCCGATACCTGTCTCGGGCGTCGGACCGTCCCGATCGGAGCGCCCCTGAGCTCGTTCCAACTCCAGCCTCTGGATCGTATTCATCAGCCACTCGATCACTGCCGTCTCAAGCTCTTCTGGTGTGCCGGTTTGATACAGGGACTGGACGGTCTCGTGCTTGTCATTCAGCGGAATGTAACGGCACGCGACCTGTTTGTCACAAAATTCCGCCGGCACCAGTTGCATCAGGACGCATTCGGAACAAGGTCTCTTCAATCCCGCCTGGTCAAAATTCAAGCAGGTAGGAGAATCCTCGAACAGGAATGGCGGGCGCCACGAAGACAACTTCCGGTAGCCTCCACCCCTGAGGAACTCGAGTTCCAGGGTCAGAACCTCGAGGAGATCACGCTTCTTGCTCGCCATGCGAATCCTCCGGCCAGTTTGACTGCCAGTTTGTTCCCATATCGGCTCCCGGGAAGTGAGTGGCATCACTCGGCTAAGTGATACGGCTCACGTGCAACAGCCAATCGTGAACTCGCGGGCCTGCAAGGAAGTCGCGACCGAAAATCCGGCTCGCAGGCATTTTGGGGAAGGGCACAACCTCAGAGGCTGCGGAAAAACGCTACTGCAAGGAGGTTTCGGGAAAGGACCGGACTTCAGTGGGCCCGTCAAGTCGTCTGGATTGGCTCGTGCTGAACATGCGTGGCGCTTGGCGCCTCGTCCGTTTTTCCGCAGGACCCTAGGGGACAATCACAGCCGCACCATCAATAGCGTCACTCTTCACAGCGGCCAGGGCCTCGTTCGCCTGGTCAAGAGGAAACACTGTCACCTTGGGCCGAAGGCCGATTTCAACCGCGATTTGGAGAAAATCCCGGGCATCGGAGCGAGTCATATTGGCCACGCTGCGAAGCTGGCGTTCTCCCCACAGCAAGCGGTCGTAGTCAAATTCAGGAATCCGGTCCAGGTGAATCGCGTTGATCGCGACCACGCCACCTTTTCGCAGACTTCCCAGAGCAGCCACGACTACATCGCCGCTGGGTGCAAAGGTCACAGCCCGATCCAACTCGAGCGGAGGCTTCTCCGTTTCATTCCCCACCCAGGTAGCGCCGAGCGCTTGCGCCAAACGCTGATGGGAGGCGCCCCGGGTCGAGACATAGACCTCGCATCCCCAGGCCCGCAGCACGGCGATGGCAAGATGCGCCGAGGCCCCAAAGCCAAACAGCCCCACCCGCTCTCCATGCTCAACTCCGGCCACCCGGAGACTGCGAAAGCCGATAATGCCGGCACACAAAAGAGGCGCCGCATGCAAGTCATCCAGATCTGGGGGTAACGGGAAAACGAAGTCAGCCCGGGCAAGTGCGTATTCGGCGTATCCCCCATTCACGGTGTAGCCGGTAAAAGTGGGCGAATCGCAGAGGTTTTCACGGCCGCGCTCACAATACCAGCACGTCCCGTCAATGCCACCCATCCAGGAGACTCCAACCCGCATCCCCAAGGGGGCTTCCGGTGTCGCACCGTCTATGATCTCGCCTACGATCTGATGGCCAGGAATCAACTCTTCCCGCCGGGGTGGAAGCTCGCCTTCAGCGATATGCAGGTCGGTCCGGCAGACGCCGCAGGCTCGCACCTTCAAAAGAACCTGCCCCGCTTTGGCGACAGGCTGGGGCACCTGGCCAATCCGAAGGGGGTACCTGCAGATATTTCGAGGGGAGTCTAGAACGGCGGCCTTCATTCACACCTTCGCACAAGTCGCGCGATTGCTATTCTAGACCGCTTCAGGATTACATTCTGCCCAGTGCGACTGCTTTTATTTTGCCTGCAAGTGTTGCTCTCCGATCATGTCCTGGACCTTCAATAAGGTCGCATTCACGTTCTTTCCTTCCTGCATAACGATTGAACAGGGCTGGACCGGCAAGTTGGCCAGCCGGGAAAGAAAATCTCCGATGTACATATCGGGCAGGTAACTGCTCACTACAAGTATGTCGATTTTCTGGGATGCTAGAAGCTCCAGAGCTTCCAGTCCACTCCATGTGGTGATCGGATCATAGCCCGCTCGCTGTACCATGGCTCCAAGCTTGCTTGATTCCTGCTCATCGTTGTCCACGATGAGGATCCGTTTCTTTGGTGACTCTGTCATAGCAAATTCCTCCCTCGACAAACCCTCAAGCCCGGGCGACTTCGAGGTACTACGCGGTGAGGCGAATCCCGCTAACTCGCTACCGGCTGGGCGCCTCAGTTTCCTTCCTGGTGATGCGGCGGCGTTTGCTCAATGCCTCGTGTGTCGCTGCAATTGATTTTTGCAACAGCTTCTTTGACTCCGCGACGACCTCCGCTTCCTTCGCTTCGGTGCGTGTCTTGATCTCTCGATCTTCTCCGGTGTCTGCCATATGTTCCCCTTCGCGATCTGGCGGTGGGGCGCAAACTCATTCTCGCTTGGCTGCGCGTGTCCGTCTGTGACCGGACTCACCGCTCATGGTGATCGTCTTTTTTGTGTCATTTCAAAACGGGCCGCTCCCTGGGCCAGACTTCTCTAACCCGTATGCCGGACCACGTAGGAGCTAAGGACCCGCATGTAATTGCCGCGCTCGAAAGCGGTTGGATCCGACACAGAACGCTGGCTCATACTGCCGCGCATTTGCCGGATCGATTCGTATTCGTGCTCTTCCATCCAGCGAACCAGGTCGGTGAGAACCGAGGTTGCGTGGTCAATGCCATTCTGTAACAGCGCGGAAGTCATCATGGCCACGTTGGCTCCCGCCATCATGGATTTCAGAACGTCCTGGGCGCTGTGCACGCCCCCCGTGACCGCCAGGTCGGCACGGACCCAGCCATACAGAATGGCGACCCAGTGCAACCTCAGCAGCAGTTCCTGCGGGCGGCTCAGGGTCAGGCTGGGCACTACTTCCAGAGATTCAATATCGAAATCCGGCTGGTAAAAGCGATTGAAGAGGACCAACCCGTTGGCCCCCGCGGCGTCCAACTGTTTGCCCATATTTGCGAACGCGCTGAAAGAGTGGGAACACTTCACCGCAACAGGAATACTGACATTCGCTTTGACCTGCCTTACCAGGTCGCAATAGTTTCGTTCGACGTCTGCACCGAGAATATTGGGGTCGGTGATGATGGCGTAGATGTTCAACTCGATGGCGTCCGCCCCCGCCTGCTCCATCAGACCGGCGTAGCGGGCCCAGCCACCGGGAGAAACACCATTCAGGCTGGCGATCACGGGAATGGAAACTCGTTGCCGCGCCTTTCGAATCAGCTCCAGATAGCCATCCGCCCCCAGATTGTAGGTACGCATATCCGGCAGGTAGTCGAGCGATTCGGCGAAGCTCTCGCTGCCGCGGGAGAGATCGGAATCGACCGCCTGGCTCTCCAGGTCGAGTTGTTCTTCAAAGAGGGAGGGCAGTACGACGGCCCCCACCCCGGCGTCTTCGAGATGCCTTATGTTTACCAGCGATTCGCACAGCGGAGACGCCGAAGCCACAATCGGTGATTTCATCGGCAAGCCGAGATAGGTGGTTGTAATGTCGATCATTTCTGTTCTCCTGCGGTGACGGGTTGCGGCGTGGATGGAACTGGTTCGGAGGCAGCTTTGCCGGGAGTTTGGGCTGTACCAGGCATGGCCGCCCGGTTGGAGTAAACACTCCACTGCCGGCGGACATCCTCCTGCGCCTGCTGCAGCAGTTCGCGCGCGACCTCAGGATTGCTGCGCGCCAGCATGGTGTAGCGGGCCTCCTGGTAGGCGTATTGCTTGAAGGGAATACTGGGCGCTCTGGAATCGAGCTGGAAGGGATTCTTTCCTTCCAGGTACAGGTCGGGGTTGTAACGCATCAATGGCCAGTAACCCGAGAGCACTGCGGCTTTTTGCTGTGCCATACCCTGGCTCATGTCGTAGCCGTGAGCGATGCAGTGGCTGTAGGCGATGATAAGCGAGGGTCCGTTGTAGGCCTCAGCTTCCATAAAGGCTTTGACGGTCTGAGTATCGCTGCCCCCCATGGCCACCCGGGCCACATACACCGATCCATAACTGATGGCTTCCATGGCCAGATCTTTCTTGCCGACATCCTTGCCTCCGGAAGCGAACTTTGCCACCGCGCCGCGCGGCGTGGCCTTGGACATTTGTCCACCCGTATTGGAATAGACCTCGGTATCGAGCACCAGGACGTTGACGTTCAGCCCGGAGCCCAGGACGTGGTCGAGTCCCCCGGCGCCGATGTCATAGGCCCAGCCGTCGCCGCCCACCAGCCAGACGCTCTTGCGCACCAGGGCGTCGGCGACCTGTAGCAGATCGCGCCCTGCCGGCGAATCCATGGCCAGCACCTTCTTCTTGAGTTCGGCCACGCGCTCCCGCTGCGCGCCGATGCCGGCCTCGCTCGATTGATCTGCATTCAGCAACCCGTTTACCAGAGAGTCGCCGAGTTGCGCGGCCAGCCGTGTCACCAGTACGCGCGCATAGTCAGCCTGCTTGTCCACCGCCAACCGCATACCCAACCCAAACTCGGCATTGTCCTCAAAAAGGGAATTGGACCAGCTCGGGCCTCGCCCCAGAGAGTTGACGGTGTAGGGAGTGGTGGGCAGGTTGCCGCCGTATATCGACGAGCAGCCCGTCGCATTGGCGATCATCAGGCGATCGCCATAGAGCTGGGTGAGTAATTTGATGTAAGGTGTCTCTCCGCAACCCGCGCACGCCCCGGAAAATTCGAAGAGGGGTTCCAGCAGCTGGACGTCTTTTACCTGACCGTGGGAAAGTAGGTCCCGGTCGGCATCTGGTAGCTTGGTGAAGAAATCCCAGTTCGCACTTTCCGCTTCGCGCAGTGGCGCCTGGGGCTGCATATTGATGGCTTTATGTTTTGACTCGCTCTTGCTCTTTACCGGGCAGATCTCGACGCAGAGTTCGCATCCGGTGCAGTCTTCCGGAGAAACCTGCAGCGTGTAGCGCAGGCTTTCGAATTCACGCCAGCGCGGCTTCTCGGCCTTGAAGCCCGCCGGCGCATTCGCCAGCAGAGCGGCATCATAGACCTTGCCCCGGATGACCGCATGCGGGCAAACCATCACGCATTTACCGCACTGAATGCAGAGTTGCTCGTCCCAGACCGGAATCTGTTGCGCGATATTTCGTTTCTCCCACATGGCTGTGCCCGTCGGAAACGTGCCGTCGATGGGCATTGCGCTCACCGGAAGGTCGTCTCCGCGTCCCGCGATCAGGGCGCCGGTTACATCCCGGACGAACGCCGGTGCGCGCTCGGAGACCGGAGGCAGAACTCTCAGCTTGCTGGTGGCAGCGGCCGGAACCGTAACCTGGTGGAGATCACTGAGCGTGTGGTCCACGGCGCCAAAGTTTTTGGCGACCACGGCCTCGCCGCGTTTCCCGTAGGTTTCGCGAATGGCGTTCTTGATGGCTTCAATCGCCTGCTCGCGCGGCAGGACCCCGCTGATGGCAAAGAAACAGGTCTGCATGATGGTGTTGATGCGGTTGCCCATCTCGGTCTCGCGCGCGACCTTGTACGCGTCGATCACGTAGAACTTGAGCTTTTTTTGGATGATGGTTTCCTGCACCGACTGCGGCAGGTGGTCCCATATTTCGTCCACCCCAAAGGGCGAATTCAGAAGAAACGTGGCCCCCGGCTCGGCGCAGTTCAGGACGTCCATGCGCTCAATAAACTGAAACTGGTGGCAGGCGACAAAGGTGGCCCGGGTAATCAGATAAGAAGAACGGATGGGGTACGGACCAAAGCGCAGATGGGAAACTGTCACCGACCCCGCCTTCTTGGAGTCATAGACAAAGTATCCCTGGGCGTAATTGTCCGTATTCTTTCCAATAATCTTGATCGAATTCTTGTTGGCCCCCACAGTTCCATCGGAACCAAGTCCATAGAAGAGGGCGCGGACGGTCTCGCGGGCCTCGGTAGAGAACTCAGGGTCGTATTCCAGACTGGTGTGGGTCACATCATCGCGAATCCCGACCGTAAAATGGTTCTTGGGCGCGGGCTTCTTCAGTTCATCGAAAGTGGCCTTCGCCATGGCCGGGGTGAACTCCTTCGACGCCAGACCATAGCGGCCACCGATCACCCGCGGAGCAACCCGGGACGAGTTGCCATTTGCAGCCACCGACTCACTCAGCGCGGTTACTACATCCAGGTAGAGCGGCTCGCCCAGGCTGCCTGGCTCTTTCGTGCGATCCAGGACCGCAATGCTACGCACCGACTTCGGGAGCGCAGACATAAACGCCTCTGCCGCAAAAGGACGGTACAGCCGTACCTTCAGAAGTCCGACCTTCTCGCCCCGCTGTGACAGATGCTCTACCGCTTCCTCGACCGCTCCCACGCCGGAGCCCATCATCACGATCACTCGCTCAGCATCGGGTGCCCCAACATAGTCAAACAGGCGGTAGCTCCTCCGGGTACGCTGGGCGAAGCGATCCATCACGTTTTGTACGATCGTCGGACAGGCCCGGTAGAAAGCATTGATGGCCTCCCGCGCCTGGAAAAATACATCGGGATTCTGTGCCGTGCCGCGCAGCTGCGGGTGATCGGGCGACAAGGCGCGTTGCCGATGCTGGTGAACCAGTTTGTCGTCAATCATTTCACGCAGGTCGTCATCACTCAGTGGGACAATCTTGTTGACTTCGTGGGAAGTACGGAAACCGTCGAAAAAGTGCAGGAAAGGGATGCGCGACTCCAGCGCCGCGGCCTGCGCAATCAGGGCGAAATCGCCGGCTTCCTGCACGGAATTCGAGGCCAGCATTGCAAAGCCGGTGGCGCGCGCTGCCATCACGTCGCTGTGGTCGCCGAAGATCGAAAGGGCATGCGTAGCCAGAGCGCGGGCAGCCACATGAATTACAGTCGGGGTCAGTTCTCCCGCGATCTTATACATGTTGGGGATCATGAGCAGCAGACCCTGCGACGCGGTGAATGTAGTCCCGAGCGCTCCCGCCTGCAGCGCGCCATGCAGCGTCCCGGCGGCGCCTCCCTCGCTTTGCATCTCAATGACGCTGGGCACCGCACCCCAGATGTTTTGCAGGCCCTCCCCTTTCCACTGGTCGGACCACTCCCCCATCGGCGAGGCCGGCGTGATGGGATAGATAGCAATCACTTCGTTAACACGGTACGCTACTGAGGCCGCGGCTTCGTTTCCATCTAAAATGGCGGTTTCTTGCTTCATTTCTCTTCTCCCGTGCCACGTCAATAATCGCTAATCCTTTCTATCGGATGCAACGAGGAACAGATGTGGCCGGCGTCACCGCGACAAGTGACGGCGGTCACCGCGGGTTCCGCGAGAGGTGCCTATAAACGTTTCGTGGAACCATCATCCTGAGAGGAGGCATCACATGGAGGCCCTTCGCACCAATACGAGGATTTCGCTCAGCAACATCCTGGTCACCACCGATTTCTCGGCCGTTTCGAAAACCGCCCTGCCATACGCGGCCGCTCTAGCCGGTCAATATGGGGCAAAGATCGTTATTGCGCACGCGCTCAGCCCTGAGCCGCCCCTGGGCATCCCTGGGGATCCGCTGCCGGTTGAGGATGATCCGGCATGGCTGGAGGCGGAGGAAAAGCTGGCAGTATTTGCTCTCGGCAACTCTCCCCGGATAAGGCCCGCCAGGCTGCTGTTAGAGCGCGGCGATGTCTGGAGTGTCATCTCCCACATCATTGAGAAGGAAAAGATCGACCTCGTGGTTTCCGGAACCCACGGAAGACAGGGACTGAGAAAGCTGATGATGGGATCGGAGGCGGAGAAGATTTATCGGAAAGCAACTTGTCCCGTCCTCACGGTCGGCCCCCAGGTGTCTGCCCTGAGCTGCCCCAATTGGACGATCCAGACCGTCCTCTTCCCCACCGACGGCTCCGACGATTCCCTGAAAGCCCTTCCCTACGCCTTATCTGTGGCAGAAGAGAATCAGGCTAATCTGATCCTCTTTCAACTCATGCCTCTGGCTCCCGCTGACTATCGTGAACCTGACGCATCCGAGGTTCTGGAGTCGTTGTGGGCCCTGGTACCGCCAGAGGCAGAAGACTGGTGCAAACCGGAGTTTGTGGCAGGCTTTGAGCTCCCGGCGGAAGGTATCCTGGGCCTCGCCAAGGAACGAGACGTCGATCTGATCGTAATGGGAGTACGTAAATCGACCGGGAGTGCCCTGTCGGAGCACAAGCCCTGGCCAGTGGCTTCGCAGGTGGTCGCGCAAGCCCAATGCCCGGTGCTCACGGTGCGCGGCTGACGGGTTCTCGCTGCTCAACCGACCGAGGCCACCGTGCGCTACGGGAGCAGCCCCTGGGCCCTGATTTCCGCGTTTTTTGGCTGGGAGTGATCGAGATCACAACTGAGTGTGATGGCGAATACTGTAGTGCCTGGCAAGATTCTGTGACCCTACTAAGAATCGCGGCTGCAGATTGGCACTGGCTGTCTGAGCTGCGAGCGATATCACGACTAATGAATTTTTCGGCTCCGCCGATGGCGTAAAGAGTGGCGCCTGTTGTCAGGTACGGCCAGAAGTAAGGTGCTGAAGTCGGAAACCTGTTCAATTTTGCACAGTCTTGGGGAGTGCCCTGGGGCTATCGTTTCCGATCAACTGGGCGCTTCCGGACATTCACAATTTGGATCGGATGAAGCATTATGGGCGGCGAGCCTGCGACGGGTTAGCTCTGAGCCAGCGGAGAGAAGTCGGAATGGCAGTGGACTGGCGAGCAATAGAAGCGCTTTAACCGATCGCGACGGATTCAGGGCAAGGGTCAAAACTTCATAGGTAGCGTACTCCGGGTTCGAGGAAAGGGAGAGCGATGAAGTCATTCATTTCGTTTCGGCGAATCCTGCTTGTGCTGGCTGGCGCCGCGGCTATGACGGTGCCGCGAAGTGGGGCGCAAGAAAGCAAGCCAGTAACAGCTGGGCCTTCATCCCCCGCCGCTCCAGCTGCCGCTCAACCCGAAGGCGATTATGTCGGCTCCGAGGTGTGCGTGACGTGCCATGCCGACCAGGAGAAGAGCTTCGTCCACACCATCATGGGTAACGCCATGGCGCACGCCAGGACGCCCCTGGAGAAACTGGGTTGCGAAGCGTGTCACGGGCCGGGCAAGACCCATGTGGAGGCGGGGGGCGGCAAGGACACGATCCCGGTGCGCTTCACCAAGGATTCCACCACTCCGGTGGAGGAGCGCAACGCGGCTTGCCTGTCCTGCCACACTAAGGGCAATCAGATGTTCTGGACCGGCAGCCCGCACGAGTCGCGGGCCATGGCCTGCGTGGACTGCCATGAGGTCCACTACGGCAGCCCGGCGGAAAGATATGCCGAACTGGCCAGCGTCGACTCGCGCTATGGGGCGCCTCTTACCGAACACGTAGGCACCAAAAAACCACAACCGGAGTTGTGCCTGCGATGCCACCAGATGCGGCGGGCGCAGTTGCAGCGCTCCTCGCATATGCCGTATCGCGAGGGCAAGGTCACATGTACCAGTTGCCACAACCCGCATGGCAGCCCGAATCCGAGCCAGCTATTACAAAGCTCGATCAACGAGAACTGCCTCAGTTGCCATACCGAACGGCGCGGCCCGTTTCTGTGGGAGCATCCTCCGGTCATGGAGAACTGCGCTAACTGCCACGAACCGCACGGCAGTAGCAATCCCCAGTTGCTGAAGGTGCGGATGCCGCGGGTTTGCGACTCTTGCCACGATTCCAGCCGCCACCCCACGCAACCGCAGCCGCTCGGTTCCATCAAGAACTTTAACCGGGGCTGCACCAATTGCCACTCCCAGATTCACGGATCGAACCACCCCTCGGGTAACTTCTTTTTGCGTTAGCAAGGAGCGAGCCATGAAGACCGCCGGAACGAAATGCCTGTCACTGATACTCACGCTCCTGTTGGCGCCGCTGACTCTATTGGGCCAGGACCAAACCCCTCCCGTAGCGGGCGTAGTCGAACTGGGCAGCCGCTGGAGTTGGGGTGACGTGTACGGCCGCCCTGACCTGCCGTTTGACCCAGCACTGAAAACGTCGAAGTACAACGAATACCGCGACCTGCGTGACGGATTCTTCATCCCCAAGGTCCGCCTGAGTATGGATGACATCGCCGGGTCGAAGTATTTCCTGGATGTGCAATCGAATAATGCCATCTATCGCGACCAAAGCTACCTGGGGACTTTCGGAGCCTGGAACCGCTTCAAGTTGCAGGTCCGCTACGACGAAATTCCCCACACCTATTCGAATACCGCCCGCACCCTCTACACCAACACCGCGGGAAATAGCACGACGTGGGCGGTTCTCACCATCCCTTTGGTTACCCGGAACGCATTGCAGACCATCGCCAGCTCAACCGCGCTCCCGAGCACCATCCAGACCCAGTTGGTGCCCGGCATGAACTTCATCGTTCCTGCCATCGAGCGCCGTGCCGGAACCGTCCTGCTGGCCTACAACCTCGGTTCGTACTGGGACCTTCTGGCTTCCTATTCGCGCGAGCATGAGTCTGGCACGCGCCCGATTGGCCTGATCTTCAACTCCAGCCCCAGTGCCTCGCTGACTGGGGGCTACGGGGCAGAAGTACCGGAACCCATTGATTACTTCAATAATACGGTGAAGGTCAGAGCAGAATACGTTCGGAAAAGATACGCAATTCAAATCGGGTACACGGGGTCGTTTTTTCAGAACGATATCAGTGCGCTGGTTTTCGACAATCCCTTCCGCACCACCGACTGCGTCCAGCCCAACGGTTGCACGAGCGCAACCCAAGGTCCAGCGAGAGGCCAGGTGGACCTCTACCCGGACAACCAGGCGCACTACATTAACTTTGCCGGTTCGTTTCTGTTGATGAAGCATCTCCGCCTGTTAGCCAGCATCAACGCCGGCTGGCTGCGGCAAAATGATTCTTTTTTGCCCTACACGACGAATGCCATATTGCTGGCGGGCACTGGGTCCCTGCCGGCTTCGAGCCTGCACGGAGAGAAGCAGACGCTGGCCATGAATTACAAATTGATCCAGACCATCGGCAAGAAGTTCGCCATCAAAGCCGGGTACCGGCAATACGATTACAACAACGACACTCCGGTACTCAGTTTCACTCCCGTGGAGGGCGACATCGCGGCCGCGAATCTCGCCAGCCCGGAGGAAAACACCCCGTTCGGATACAACCGGAAGAACATCGAGGTAACCGGCAACTGGTACTACGCCAAGAAGAGTTCGGTGAAGGTGGGCTATGAAGGCGAGATCATGGACCGTTCTAATCGCGACGTCGAGCATTCGACCGAAAACGGATTTGTGGCCGCCATCGACTCGGCGCCGCGCAAGGACCTATCGTTCCGGGTGTCCTACCGCTATTCGGCCCGCAACCCGGAACAGTACCAGGATGATGAAGCGATCGCAACCGGTGGAGGAATTACCAACGACCAGATATTCAGCCGGCGCTTTGACGAGTCCACCCGGACCCGCAACCGCGGAGACGCTGAGATCGAATACAGCCCCACCGACCGGCTGAGCTTCTCGGGGTTCGGTGGGACCTTACAGGACGACTTTAATCACCGGGGCGGAGTCAACAGTGCGACGCCGCTGAACTTCATTGCGGGCACTACGTATCCGTACTACCTGTACGGTGTCCTGAAGGATCTTTCATACAACGCCGGCTTCGATAGCGACTTCACGCTGACCAACGCGGTGACGATGTTTGCCGAGTACTCCTATGAGCGCTACTACAAAGCCATGGCCTCAAGGTACCGCGTGCCGGGCGGGGCTACACCCACGCCGTTGGACTGCAGCATTTCCGGGCGGGGTTGTGATAGCGCCAACAATGATTGGGGAAGCACTTCCCGCGAATTCGTCCACATTCTTGCCGGCGGTATCGATGTGCACTTCAACAAGAGGGCGAATCTCAACACCTACTACACGCTGTCTGCGGCGAAAGGCCATGTGGACAGCCGGCCGTTCGGTGACCCCACTCTCGTCACGGGTCCCGACGAATTCCTGCTCATTGGCACCAACGCAGCCGTGGACTACCCGGAGACCGTCAGCCGCAACCACCAGGTGGTAGCCATCTTCCGCTACAAGCTGACCAAGAACCTGACCTCCAAGGTTGAATATCGCTACCAGCAATTCGATTCCAAGGACTATCAGACCAGCGCCATGACGCCCTACATGGGCTGTGTCAGCCCGCTGCCGCCGGGAGCGCCGGTCCCGGGATGCACCAGCCCGCTGCTGGGTACTCCCAGTCCGTTTTATCCATACTTTCTCGTGGGCGATACCAGTGCTGCCAGATATCTTTTTTTGGGGGCCGACCAGCCCTCGTACCGGGCGCACTATCTATCGGCGTCGGTCGAGTACCATTTTTAGGACTCTCGACCGCCTTACCGATCGTCTTTTGTATGAACAGTTGGACGGAGGGGTCTTGAGAAAGCTGGACACCTTGAGGAGGAAGATGAAAATGGGAAGCGCAAGAATCAATCTGTCTCGAGCTGTGGTGTTGGCCATACTGGCAGCCGGTTTGGCACTTTGGAGCACTCCCGCCGCGGCGGATGATGCGGCTGCCACCTACAAGGCAAAGTGCGCCATGTGTCATGGCGCCGACGGCAAAGGTGACACGCCGGTGGGAAAGAAGATGGGCATCCATGACTTCGCCTCGCCGGAGGTACAAAAGATGAGCGATGAAGAATTGATCGCTGCCACCACCAAAGGCAAGAACAAGATGCCCGCCTATGAGAACAAATTGAGCGCCGCGCAGATCAAGGATCTCGTCGGCTATATCCGCCAGTTGGCCAAGGGTAAGTGAACTGGCTGCGATGGTGCGTGCAGCGGCCACGGCTGGGTGTCTGATATTGACCCTGCTGTTTGGCGCCGACGCGGCGGCTGCGCAGAAGCCTACGAACGAAGACTGCCTGGCCTGCCACAGCGAGGCTGGCCTCGCCCACGACGTCAACGGCAAGCGTGTGACGCTGTACGTCGATCCGGTCAAGTTCAAGAACTCGATGCACGGCGGCATGTTTGCTTGCGTGGATTGCCATACTGACGTCAAGACTTCTCCCCACGCGAACCTGCCAGCCAAAGTTTCCTGCGCCACCTGCCATAGCGAGCAGCAAGCAGCCTTTGACCACAGCCTGCACGCCAAGTCCCGTGCGGGCGGCACAGGGCTCGGTGCCACTTGCACCGATTGCCACGGCAGTCCTCACGAGTTGCTGCCCTCGACGGATCCCAAGTCACGAACCAATCACGCGAATATTCCCATCACCTGTGGCAGCTGCCACAACCAGAAGTTTGTGATGGCAGCCGCCGGCGGCACTACCCAGCAATTTGTCTCTTACCAGGAGAGTGTGCACGGCCAAGCTGTCGCGAAGGGGGTGGAAAGGGCGGCAGTCTGTACCGATTGCCATGGCGCGCATGACATCATGACTGCGGCCGACGCCAAGTCGCCGATATTCAAGTTCAATGTTCCCCATACCTGCGGCAAGTGCCATGGCCCGGTCGAACGGGAATTCCAGCAGAGCATTCACGGCCAGGCCATTGCGCGCGGAAACGGGCAGGCGCCAATTTGCACGGACTGCCACGGCATTCATTCCATCAAATCGCATACGGACCCCAATTCGCAGGTATCGACGCAGAACCTGGCGTGCGCGCATTGCCACGAAGGCGTGCAACTGACCCGGGAATTCGGCTTTGAGGGGAACCGGGTGTCAACTTATCTGGCGAGCTACCACGGTTTGGCCTCGCGACGAGGGTCGACGTTGGTGGCCAATTGCGCCAGTTGCCATGGTGTGCACAACATTCTGCCCTCCAGCGATCCGCGCTCCAGCGTCAACGCAGCCAACCTGGTCAAGACCTGCGGCCAATGTCATCGGGGTGCAACCCAACAATTTGTCGCCGCGAAGGTGCACGTCAACGCGCCGCTCTCGAATGACACCGGCAGCATCCTCGTCCGCTGGGTGCGGCGCTTCTATGTCGCGCTCATCGTGGTCCTGATCAGCGGCATGCTTACCCATAATTTTATTCTCTGGAGGTTCAAGGCCATCGCCCGCCGGCGAAGACAGGGTGGCCGCACCGTCA
Organism: Terriglobia bacterium; assembly: GCA_963758435.1. Lineage (GTDB taxonomy): Bacteria > Acidobacteriota > Terriglobia > Terriglobales > Acidobacteriaceae > JAIQFF01. The sequence goes on from CAVWVN010000014.1 coordinate 213,112, forward strand.
CCCGGATGAACCGGGGACAGCGCATCCAGCATACGGTTTTGTTTGCCAGCTTTACCGTGCTGGTATTCACCGGTTTCGCCCTGAAGTTTCCTGACTCCTGGTTCAAGTATCTGGTGCTGGGAATGAACGAAAGCCGGCGCAGCATCGTCCACCGCATCGCGGGCGTCGTGCTGATCGCGGCCGCCCTCTATCACCTTGCGTATCTGGCGTTTTACCGCGACGGCCACCGGTTGCTGCGGGACATTCGTCCGGCGGCTGGCGATGCTGCCGAATTCTGGAACAATCTCCGTTATCATCTCGGTCTGATCCCGAACAAACCTCCCTTTGGGCGTTTTAACTACACGGAAAAGGTGGAATACTGGGCGCTGGTGTGGGGCACCCTCATCATGGCCGTCACTGGAGTGATGCTCTGGGCCGCGATCACGGTAGGCAATCTGGGTCCACGCTGGTGGCTGGATGTCGCCACCGCGATCCATCTCTACGAGGCCGTCCTGGCCAGCCTGGCCATCGTCGTGTGGCACTTCTATCAAGTCTTCTTCGACCCGGACGCCTATCCCATGAACTGGGCGTGGTGGGACGGGGAGGTACCTCTCGAGCATTACCAGTCGGAACATCCTTTGGATTTGGAGGCTGTCCTGGAAACCGGCCGCGTTCCACGCCCGAAACCAGAGACGCAAGGGCCGGTGCCCAAGGAAACAGAAGGCACCGACACAAGGAGCAAGAGCACGGACAGCGAGCACCAGTCGTGAACTCGATGCACACGGTAACGGCGAACTGCCAATTTCGGTGCACCCCGCCTCGGGTTAAACCGAGGCGGGAATACAATGGGGCGGTCCCGCTGATAACTCAAGAAAAAACACGGAGAAAATCATGAAAGGTCAAAAGGAAAACGCGCGGCTAGGTTTGCTGATAGCAGTCATAGTTGTAGTGGCGGCGGTCATCGGCAGCACGCCATTGGCGGCACAGGACGGCGCAACCTTGTACAAGACAAAGTGCGCCATGTGCCACGGCGCTGACGGCAAGGGCGAGACGCCGATGGGCAAGAAGCTGAACATCCGCGATTTGAGTTCCCCCGAGGTACAGAAGCAGACCGATGCCGAACTGACCACCATCATTACGAAGGGCAAGGGTAAGATGCCACCCTTCGCAGGCAAGCTGACGGCTGAGCAGATTGGGCAGGTTCTGGCTCAAATTCGGGAACTGGGGAAGAAGAAGTAGATCACGAACTGGAGAGGAGGACGAACATGGAGAAGACAGCGGTTCCCGAGGTGGGACCCACGCGACGGCGTGTAGTGGAGGTATTCCTGAGCAGCAGCCTGCTCGCTTCGCTCGTCTCGTTCGTGTACCCCCTGCTCCGCTATCTGGTCCCACCACCGGTTGCAGACCTGGGTGGCGACGAGGTGATCGCTGCCAAGGTGGGAGACCTGAAACTGAATAGTGCGAAGATCTTCCGCTTCGGCAACCGCCCGGGACTCCTGGTCCACGTCGGCGAAGACGAGTACCGGGCCTTCTCCGCCACCTGCACGCATTTGAGCTGCACCGTCCAGTACCGCACCGATCTTCACGAAATCTGGTGCGCCTGCCATAACGGCATGTACGACCTTAACGGACGCAATGTCTCGGGCCCTCCACCGCGCCCGCTGGAGAAGTATCAGGTTCACGTGCGGGGTGAGGATCTGGTAGTCAGCCGGAAGCGGGAGGCCTGAACTTGTTCGCCAGTGTCCGCAAGTGGCTGGATGCGCGCTTTGACTGGGCTGCACTGACGGCGCCCTTGCGCAAGAAGACTGTCCCGGTCCACAAGCTTTCGCATTGGTACTTCCTGGGCGGCATTACGTTGTTCTTGTTTGGCATCCAGGTCTGCACTGGCATGCTGCTGCTTCTCTATTACCGCCCCAGCTCGAACGAGGCTTTCGAGAGCGTGCAGTACATCATGACTCGGGTGCAGTTCGGATGGTTGGTGCGCTCCATCCACTCCTGGGCAGCGAACCTGATGATCTTCACTGCCTTCTGCCACATGTTCAGCGTGTTGTTTCTTCGCGCCTACCGCAAGCCGCGGGAACTAACCTGGGTCAGCGGGATGATCCTGCTGTTCCTCGCTATGGGCTTTGGCTTTAGCGGGTATTTGCTGCCCTGGAACACGCTGGCGTTCTTTGCCACCAAAGTGGGTACGGACATTGCCGGCCAGGTGCCGCTCATCGGCAGGCCTCTAATGATTTTCCTGCGCGGCGGGGAAGAAGTCACCGGCGCCACGCTGACTCGCTTTTTCGGATTCCACGTGGCCGTACTGCCCGGGATCACGACTTTACTGATCCTCCTGCACCTGGCACTGATTCAGCGGTTTGGCATGAGCGTCCCCCCCGCTGTGGAAGCCCAGCGGACGGCCCACCCCGAGCAGTCGCGGGAGATGCACTTCCTTCCGAACTTCCTCCTGCGTGAGCTGATGGCTTGGTACATTGCGTTGGGCGTGCTGGGCGCGTTGGCCGCTCTTTCGCCCTGGGGGCTGGGTACAAAGGCTGATCCCTTTGCCTCGGCTCCGGCAGGAATCAGGCCGGAGTGGTACTTCATGTTCATGTTTCAGACGCTGAAATTGATTCCGGCCAAGATCTGGCGACTGGACGGGGAAGTGATCGGAATTCTGTTATTCGGCGTGGCGGGAGTGATTTGGACCTTACTTCCCTTCCTGGAGCGCAACAGCAAGGGCCGCAGCCAGCGTTGGATTCTGGGAGCGGGCATTTTTGCCCTGGCGTACATGGCATCGATGACTTTATATGGATACCTCGCGAAATAAGTACGCGATGAGACTGCTGTGGTGGCTCCTGGCGGCGCTGTTGCTGGGCTCCGTTGCTCGCGCCCAGACTCCGAACAGCTGCCTGGACTGCCATTCCGCGCTCGATCCGCCCTATAAGGTTACCGAGGAGCAGTTTTCCCAGGATATTCACGCGCAGAAAGGTCTGACGTGCGCCAGTTGCCATGGTGGTGATCCGAGCAAGGATGATCAGGACGCCATGAGCAAGCAGGCTGGCTTCCGCGGCAAGATCGCGCGGAAGGACGTCCCGGCGCTGTGTGGCCGGTGCCACTCCGATGGTGCCTATATGCGCCAGTATAACCCGTCGCTGCGCACTGATCAGTACGCCCAGTACCTGACCAGCGTACATGGCAAACTGCGCGCCAAGGGTGACGAGAAGGTCGCCGTCTGTACGGATTGCCATGGTGTTCATGATCTGCGGCCGGCCAGCGATACGCGTTCAAAGGTCCATCCCCTGAATATCGCTCAGACCTGTGCCCGCTGCCACGCCGATGCGGCTTACATGAAGGGATACTCCATCCCGACTGACCAGTTCGCGGGCTACAGCGCCAGCGTCCACCATGAAGCCCTGACCGTGCGCGGAGACCTGAGTGCTCCCACCTGCACCACGTGTCACGGCAACCACGGCGCAGCGCCGCCAGGAGTCAGCGCAGTGCAGAACGTGTGTGCAACCTGCCACGTCTTTCAGGCGCAACTATTTGAATCCAGCCCTCACAAGGCTGCCTTCGAATCGGCTTCTCTTCCGGGATGCGTTACCTGCCACAGCAACCACCGGATCGCACATCCGACGGATGCGATGCTGGGCACTGGGCCGCAGTCGGTTTGCACGAACTGTCATACTGAAGGCGACGCGGGGTACCAGGCCGCCACCCAGATCGCACAACAACTCGATCGTCTGGACGCCTCGGTAAAGGACGCCAGCGAAATTCTGGACCGAGCTGAGTCGGCAGGTATGGAAGTCAGCGACGCGCAGCTGGAACAGGACCAGGCGCGGGACTCGCTCACCAAGTCCCGTGTCGCCATTCATAGCGCCAATCTAGCGCGGGTGCAGCAGGACGTCGACGGGGGTCTTCAGATCGCCGCGAAAACTCGCCAGGCGGGCGCGAGCGCGCTCAATGAACGGGACTATCGGCGCAAGGGCCTGGCCTGGTCTTTGCTCGCAATTGTGGCGGTCGTGATTGGGCTGCGTCTCTATGTTCGCCAAATCGAAAGGCGGCCGAGCTGAGGCTGGCTCACGATCCGTCCTGCACGAGAATACACTCTGGGTTCTGGTAGAAAACAACCATGGCGCCGAATGATCAAACGTCCCAACCCAAAGAGCATTGGCACAAGTTGCGCCTGCTCCTGCGCAACCCTATCAGTCTGGCGGGCGTGGCGTTGGCGCTGGTCAGCCTGGGCAATATTTTCCTATTCTCCCTGGTCGGGCTGATTGCCGCACGACCCAGCCCGTACATCGGCATCCTGGCCTATATGGTGGCGCCGACTTTCTTGATCGGTGGACTACTGCTCGTCGGCGTAGGCGCCTGGCGGGAGCGGCGGAAGAAGGCCGGCGAAGTGCCGTTGTACCCCCGTATTGATCTCAACGATCCCGGCCAGCGCAGCGCTGTGATCTCTTTCGGCGCGTTTGTGGTGATGTTCGTCATGCTCAGTGGAGCGGGCAGCTACAAAGCCTACGAGTTCACAGACTCGGTACAGTTCTGCGGACAAACGTGCCACACGGTGATGAAGCCGGAATTCACCGCGTACCAACTGTCTCCACACGCGCGCGTGGGATGCGTGGAGTGCCATGTGGGTTCAGGAGCAACCTGGTACGTAAAATCGAAGCTGTCCGGAACACGGCAAGTATTTGCAGCTATGTTCAATACTTTCCCGCGGCCCATTCCCACGCCGGTACACAACTTGCGTCCGGCGCAGGAAACCTGCGAAGAGTGCCACTGGCCGAAGAAGTTTTACGGAGCGCAACTGAAGGTTTTCACTCACTACGGCAGCGACGAAAAGAATACGCCGCGCCAGATCCGAATGCTGATCAAGACTGGCGGAGGCGATCCCGCCACGGGCGAGCCGTCGGGGATCCACTGGCATATGAACATCGGCAACGAGATTGACTATGTCGCCGCAGATGAAAAACGGCAGGTCATTGCGTATATCCATGCAAAGGACCTGCAGGGACGGGTGACCGATTACTACGCACAGGATTCCAAGTTAACCAAGGACCAGATCGCCAAGGCTCCCCGACACCGCATGGACTGCATCGATTGCCACAACCGTCCGACCCACATTTACATTCCACCTGACCAGGCTGTGGACCAGGCATTAGTGGCCCACAGATTGGATGTTTCGCTTCCTTACATCAAGCAGCAGGCGGTCGCGGCCCTGACCGGCAAGTACGACACGACCGCCGCGGCGGTGCAGGCGATTGCGCACGACATGGACGGATACTACGAAAGCAAATACCCCGAAGTGGCCAAGAGCAAACAGCTTGAAATCCATAATGCGATCGATGAGGTACAGCAAATATTCCGCCGGACCACCTTCCCCGAGATGAAGTTGAACTGGGAGACCCACCCCAACAATCTCGGCCATTTCTATTTCAATGGCTGTTTCCGGTGCCATGACGGTCAGCACGTGAGCACGGAAGGAAAAGTGCTGAGCAAGGATTGCAACCTCTGTCACACCCTCATGGGACAGGAAGAAGGTGGAGTCAGCATGGCGGCAACACCCAAACTTAGTTTTCAGCATCCTGTGGAGCTCGGCGATCTAACCCAGGTGAATTGCAGTGATTGCCATACCGGAGGAGCGGGGCCGTAGGCTTTGCGCAAGGATCAGGCCGGACGATAGTCGCACGGGCAGGCAGCCCTCTGCGTTTTTGATAATTTTCGAGTTGTTCCGTAACCATTACGATTCTGGCGACGGTGGGGAGACGATCCAGTGGTAAACAGCAATGCAGTTTCGGTCACGAAGGATGCGAATTTGGAAACCGCACGAATTGATGCCAGGAGCGGCCTCGACGCCATGTTTCAGCCCGACTCGGTGGCCGTGATCGGCGCCACTGAGCGTCGCGGGACGGTGGGACGAACTGTGATCGAAAACCTCCTGCATCCCTCCTTTCAGAGGAAGGTGTACGCGGTTAACTCGCGGCATGCGGAAATTTGTGGACTCAAGGCTTATGCCAGCATCGGCGACATTCCTGGCAAGGTAGATCTGGCCGTCGTGGCTACGCCCGCGCCCACGGTCCCCGGCATCATCGGCGAATGCGTGGACGCCGGCGTGAAGGCCGCAGTTGTGATCTCCGCGGGATTTCGCGAAAGAGGAGCGGAAGGCGTCGAACTGGAGCGGCAGATTCATGAGCAACTGAGTCGTGGCAGCATGCGCGTGATCGGTCCCAACTGTCTGGGGATCATGAATCCGGGCTTCGGCCTGAACGCTACCTTCGCCAAGGGCGCGCCGCAGGCTGGCAACGTGGCTTTTCTAAGCCAGAGCGGAGCGCTGCTGACCGCCATTCTGGATTGGGGCCAGCTGGAGCAAGTCGGCTTCAGCGCCATTGTTTCGACCGGCTCCATGCTGGACGTGGGCTGGGGAGACCTGATTTACCACTTCGGCGATGATCCGGAAACGCAAAGCATTCTCATCTATATGGAATCGGTCGGGGATGCCCGGTCGTTTCTCTCGGCGGCACGGGAAGTGGCGCTGCGAAAGCCCGTCATCGTGATCAAGGCGGGCCGCTCGGACGCTGCCGCCCGGGCTGCCGCTTCCCACACCGGCGCCCTCACCGGAAGCGACGAAGTTCTCGATGCCGCCTTTCGCCGTTCAGGAGTTTTGCGCGTCCTGGCCATCGCGGACCTGTTCTACATGGCAGAGGTTCTCAGCAAACAACCGCGTCCCAAGGGGCCGCGGCTCACCATTCTCACCAACGCCGGTGGGCCCGCTGTCCTGGCCACCGATGCACTCATCGCGAATGGCGGGCAATTAACTGTTCCCTCGGAAAATGCCCTGCAGGCGCTGGATGAATTCCTGCCGCGCCACTGGAGCCACAATAATCCGATCGACATTCTGGGCGATGCCGACTCCGAGCGCTATGCCAAAGCTATCGAAATCGCCTCCCAGGACCCAAACAGTGACGGCCTCCTGGTCATTCTCGCGCCCCAGGGCATGACTGATCCCGCGGCCATTGCCGAGCGCTTGAAGCCATACGCCAAATCTTCCGGGAAGCCCATCCTGACCAGCTGGATGGGAGGCGCCAGCATCGCCCCGGGTCAGGCAATCCTCAATACTGCCGGCATTCCTACATTTCCTTATCCCGACACCGCGGCCCGGGCCTTCACCTACATGTGGCGTTACAGCTATAACCTGCGTGGCCTCTACGAGACTCCGACGCTGGCGGAAGGCGGCGAACTCGACCCGCATTCCCGCAGCCAGGCGGAACACATCATCGCGGCCGCCCGCAGCCAGGGCCGGGTGTTGCTGAACGAATTTGAATCGAAACAAATTCTTTCGCACTACGGCATCCCCACCGTCGAAACCCGGATCGCTCGCGGTGAAGACGAAGCAGTGTCCTGCGCCTGTGCTCTCGGATATCCAGTCGTGTTGAAAATCTTTTCCGACACCATCACGCATAAGACCGATGTGGGCGGCGTGAAGCTGAACCTGGAAGATGAAGCGTCCGTCCGCTCTGCATTCCAGGCGATCAAAACTTCGGTGGAAAAGATCGCAGGGCCTGATCACTTCTCTGGCGTCACGGTACAGCCCATGGTGCGCCTCGAAGGCTACGAACTGATTCTCGGCAGCAGTATTGACCCCCAGTTTGGTCCGGTCATCCTGTTCGGTTCCGGGGGCCCGCTGGTCGAGGTCTATCGCGACCGCGCCTTGGCGCTGCCGCCCCTGAACACCACCCTCGCCCAGAGATTGATGGAGCAAACCCGCATTTTCACGGCGCTCAAGGGCGTACGTGGACGCAAACCTATTGACATGCCCGCCTTGGAGAGCCTGCTCGTACGCTTCAGTCAACTGGTGATCGAACAGCCCTGGATCTCAGAAATCGACATCAACCCCCTGCTGGCTTCACCCGAACGCTTGCTCGCGCTGGACGCTCGAGTGATACTGCACCCGGCGGGGACCAACCCTGATCATCTTCCGAGACCAGCAGTCCGGCCTTATCCTTTGCAGTATGTTTCTTCGTGGGTGATGAAGAATGGCACCGAGATCAGCCTGCGGCCGATTCGCCCCGAAGATGAACCGTTGATGGTGAAATTCCACGAGACCCTTTCCGATCGCAGTGTGTATTTGCGTTATTTTTACTCGCTCAGCCTGAGTTCACGGGTGGCGCATGATCGGCTGGTGCGTATTTGCTTTGTGGACTACGACCGGGAGATGGCCATCGTCGCGGATTCTCGCGATGCCAGCGGCCAGCATCGCATCCTCGGCGTAGGCAGGCTGGTCAAGTCGCACTCCAAGAACAACGGAGAAGTTGCCGTTCTGATATCGGACGAGTATCAGAATCAGGGCTTGGGAGCCGAACTGTTCCGGCGGGTCATCGGGGTCGCGCGGGACGAGAAGCTGGTTCGGGTGAGTGCCGAGATTCTGCCCGACAACTTGCCTATGAAGAAGATCGCGCAACGCCTGGGCTTCCGCATGCGGACACCCAATGATCCAACCTCGATCGAGGCGGTGCTCGACCTCTGAAACTGTGTGAGCCTCATGCGGAAAAGAATACAGTCAAAAAAAGGAAACCCCCGGGCCGAACGCCTGATGCTTCATCCTCTTGCCCGGTTCGAAATACAAAGTAGCAAGGTGATTAGGCCCGCAACACAAGCTGAGGTGAAAGTTCCCTGCCTGCCAGCGGCGTGGTCATCTCCGTTGCATCCGCGGTAGAAGTGGCTCGCAACGCGGCGCTTGCTGCCGGAACCGTCAGGATTGGACAGGTCGCGTTCAGCAACACCTCATGCGCGATTGTCCAATCGTCGTGGGTCCCGATGCCGGGATGGTCGCAACTGCGAACCCCAAACACGATCAAATCCGCGTCGCAGTTCGTGGCCGTATCGATGATGTCTTTCGCAGGTTCGCCGTGTTTGATCACCAACTCCGGACGGTTCCACAACTTCGCGTCCGGCGGCAACATCTGGCTCAAGTGGTAGATGGCATCGGCGGCGGTGAGTTCTTCCCATATTTCATCCCGCTGGGACTGGGGAATAACGTGCAGGAGAACAAGATGAGAGCGGTATTCTCGTGCCATTGCCACTGCGTAAGGCAGCCCGGCCAGTGAGTGCGAGGTGAAATCGGTTACAAAAAGCACACAATGGAGGCGTTCGCCGCTGCGGGCGCGGCTGACCGCCGGACCGATCGTGAGCACGGGCACGCTCGCGTGCCTCCAAATCTCTTCCGTCACCGAGCCTAGAAAGAACTTTTGCAGGCCCCTGCGACCGTGTGTACCCACCACTACCAGGTCGATGTCGTTTTTCTGGACTACCCGCTGTACGACCGGCCAAACATTTGCTCCCTGCTCGATGATGGAATGGTACGGCAGGCCATGCAGCCGTGATTCGATCTGCTGCATTCTTGTCTTTGCTGCCTCCTCCAATCCTGCGGTCACGACATTCCCGAACTCGGGCGCCAGATATGTGTACATATCAGGGCGCAGAACATGTACCGCATAGACGCTGGAGCGATACTCGCGGGCAAGTGCCGTGGCAAACGGAAGAGCTGCGTCCGCTGGTTCCGAAAAATCGGTCAGGTAGAGAATATTGTCCAGTTTGATCTCGCTGGCGCTCTCTGAGCATCGCATGACCCACCTCGCAACTAAGAGCATGAATCTTGGCTCTTTTAGGCGCAGTGACCAGAATCACAACTATCCATGACTTCCCTCACTTGAGCCCATCGCCGGTCAGTTTTCACCATTAACTCGCAAAATCAAGGTTGGCGATAGTACAGTACTGTTGGTGTTTTTGGCCGGTTTAGCTGGACACTACTCGCCTGGCCGAGGCTGGAGCTTTTCATGGCGGAATGAGAAGGGGAGCGGACGCCCCATGTCACGCGGTGGAAGGAAAAGATGCTGGAGAAGCGGGCAACTACGATTTTCTTGGCTGTGCTGGCCGCGGTCGCTGCTTACCTCTGCTACCTCATCGCCCAACCATTCCTCAGCGCCATCATCGCTGCCTTGGTGATCGCAATCGTATTCTTTCCCCTCTACGCCAGGATTCACCGCCTGATTCGCAGCCGCAACACGGCTGCAGCCCTCAGCACTTTGCTGGTTGTGGTCATTGTGCTGGTTCCGGCCCTGCTCCTGGGCGTGGCGGTCAGCAAAGAACTCACGGAATCGTATCTATCTCTGAGTAAACAGCGCGGGTCCCAGAGCTCCGCCAGTTCTGACTTCTCGCAGCTGCTCGATCGATCGCTGCAAGTGATCGGGGGCTATGTGGATCTCTCCGGTTTCGACGCACGCGCCTCCCTGCTGCGCTGGCTGGAACAGGCCAGCCAGTATCTCGTGACATTGGGCGCGGCCGCAGTCAGCAATGTCTTTTCCTTGCCGTCAATCTGGTCCTGATTTTCGTTACGCTTTTCTTTCTTTTTCGCGATGGGAGCAGGTTTCGAATGCGGGCAGCAGCTCTCGTGCCTCTGCGCGCGGGACAAGCTGAAAGACTATTCAGCATAATCAACGATACGGTCGTTGCCAACGTGTATGGCGGGCTCGCGGTAGCGGCGGCTCAAGGGTTCCTGGCCGGACTCGGCTTCTGGGCACTGGGCGTGCCTTCCGCCCTCATGTGGGGAGTTCTCACCGCGGCGGCTTCTTTGGTTCCGGTGATCGGGTCCGCCATGATCTGGGCGCCGGCAAGCATTGCCTTGATGGTAGGAGGACACTGGGGAAAGGCGCTCATTCTTCTGGGATGGGGAGCGGCCGTAGTAGGCCAGGTTGACACCCTGATCCGACCGTACGTGATCGGCAAGCAGGTAAAAGTAAATATCCTGCTTCTTTTCTTCGCTTTGCTCGGCGGGGTACGCGCGTTTGGCATCATGGGGCTGTTCATTGGCCCTGTCGTCCTTTCTGTCACCGCCTCTGTCTTCAGTATGCTGGAAGAGCTCGCCATAGAGAACGGACATTCTCGGCCGTCTGGCGCCGCCCCGTAACTGACGGGCGCAGGCGCCCCGTTTCATGCTCTTAGAATCATCTCAGGAATGACGCCCACGGGAGTGATCCTGATCACAAGGAGGGGTGATCACTGCCATAGCGATTCCACCATCAAGCCTGCGAACCTGATCCTGCGAGGTGATCTATGACACAGGATGAGCGGGCTTTGGTGGAACTGCTTAGGTTCGAGCTTAAATTCCTTGAGGATGGAGGCTACGGCCGCTCCCCACGTACCCCCTGGCTTCGCCCATCGGTCTTCGAGGATTCACCCACCTGCCTCAACTTCCGCGATCCGGAACGCCCGCATGCCTGTAGCGAGTGTCTACTGATGCAATTCGTTCCTGCCGAGCTTCGAGACCAGAAGTCCCCATGCCGGCTCATTCCCCTCAATTCTAAGGGTGAAACCATCGACTATCTCCATCGTTGTGGAACACAAATGGAGTTGGAAGAGGCGCTGGCAGGCTGGTTGCGAGAGCAGATCAGGCAGACCGAAGAAAATCGCCGGCAGGCTTCAAAAGTGGAGAACCCGGGATCTGCGCAGAATCCATCCGACGCCGTGAGCCGAAAACGATGGCTGGCGTTTGCGGGAAATCTGTATGTGCTCGCCAACCGCTATCGCCGGGACCACGATTACACAGTGGCGCATGCCCTGTACGGTCGTGCTCTTGAGGCGGCCGAGAAGGTCGTAACTGAGGAGAACGACGCTCTCTCCCTTTCCGCTCGAATCCTCCACGACCAATTGGAGGTATTCGCGATGCTGCCCCGTGGGCGAGGCAACTGTACGAACGCTGAGCCGGAAGAGCTGCACATGACGCGCCGTTAGTTCAGAGCAATTGAAGGAGGGCAACGTGTCAAAGACATTGCTGATTGCGTCTTTGCTACTTCTGCTTGGGTCTGGCGCGCAGGGCCAAAAAGACCAGCCACCTCCCAAGGCACCGCCGGTCGAGCTCTACACCATTCCGGACGATGCGGTGCATCACGTGAATCCAGTCAAAGTAACTCCGGAATCGATCGCTCAAGGCAAGAAATGGTATGGATACGACTGCGCCATGTGCCACGGCAACGCAGGTGATGGCAAGGGCGATGTGGCGACAGACATGAAGGCGAGAGTCAGCGACTTCACCGACCCGGCGACCTTGAAATCGCGCACCGATGGAGAACTCTTTTACATCATCAAAGTTGGCAAAGGCGAAATGCCGCCGGAAGGCGCTCGCGTCAAGACCGACGAACTCTGGGACCTGGTTAACTATGTCCGTTCCTTGGCGAAAACACCGCCGGGGGACAAGGCAACGCACTAACTGTCTCGATCACTCCGGCCAGGGGGCGTGGCGGATGGCATCCTGATTAGGGCAGCAGTTGCGAGTCCCTGTTACATGGGCCATCGCCTGCGCCAGCGGCCAGGCCAGACACCGGTGAAGATAGGCGACCACCACCGTGGGTGAGCGACTGACGCCGGCTGTGCAATGGACGTAAACCGAATGCCCCGCCTTGATCATCCCGTCCAGGGCTGAGACGCACTCGGGCAGCTTCTGCTGAAGGTCGGCGGAATCAAAATCGGTGACGGGCGTGTTCCGGAAAGCCAAGCCCGCCGCCCGCGCTGCCTTTTTCTCCCATCCGGTTCCGCGGTCTCTCAGGTCGTCTTCGGTCTGGAGGCTGAGAATTGCCGTGATCTCCAGTGATCGTAAGGCCTCGATGTCGGCGGCTTCCCGCGGGTCCGGCCCCACAAAGAGGCCGGGCAGCACACGATGGCAATTCATGAGAAACAATCATATCCGAGCTTGTTTCCAGCCATTGGCGCCCTCAAGACCTGCCCCAGGAACCGGGGAAACAAATCCCTTGACCAAGCCCCTTTTACCCGCTAAATTACAAGGTTCCACGGACATAGGGACGGTTCTTAGGGCGTTCCCAGTACCTCCGCTGATAAGCGGTACCCGATCCGAATCGAAGAAACTTTCGGGCCCGGCGGAGCATCTATACCAGTAGCCAGAGCATTCCCGTACAACCCATAAGAACTGAAGGACTTACGAAACTGGCCGGGATTTGTCCTGTCGCAAAAAGTGAGAACTTCGCCATTTTGTCGGAGTCAGGAGAAAGAATAATGAAGCGCTCTGATCGTGTTTTTGATGCTTTACATACTTTGCGGAACCGTTATATGCTCTGTCAGCTTGCATCGAAGGCTACCCGTAAGTTTCACAAGCCCAACACCAGAATCCAGGAGACCATGAACGAGGTTCTGGATCGGATTGCAAGCTCGGAGCGGCAGTCGGTTCTGGCCGAACCGGAACATTTTGCTGAGGCACAACGGCGGGCTGCATAAGTTAGCCCGCCTCCTGCCCCGTTGGATGGATCCTTCTCTTTCGCGTACCCCCCTTTGAAAAATCTCCTCGCAGGTGACTGATGACCATTGCTGAACTCAAAGAAAAGAATATTACCGAGCTAACCAAGATCGCCCGATCTTTGGACTTGCCCGGAGCCAGCGGATTGCGCAAGCAAGACCTGATCTTCAAGATTCTCCAGGCCCAGAGCGAGAAAGAGGGCCACATTTTTGCCGAGGGCGTGCTCGAAATCCTGCCCGACGGCTACGGCTTTCTCCGCTCGCCGGACTACAACTATCTGCCCGGTCCGGACGACATCTACGTTTCCCCGTCGCAGATTCGCAAGTTTGACCTCAAGACCGGCGACACCATCAGCGGCCAGGTCCGTCCCCCGCACGAGGGCGAAAAGTACTTTGCCCTGGTCAAGATTGAAGCGGTCAACTTCGAATCGCCGGAAGAGGCACGCAACAAGATCCTGTTCGACAACCTGACGCCGCTGTATCCGCAGGAGCGTCTGAAGCTCGAGACTGTCCGCGAGAATGTGAGCGCCCGGGTGATGGACCTGCTCACGCCGCTCGGCAAAGGCCAGCGCGGCCTGATCGTTTCACCGCCCCGCGCCGGCAAAACCATGTTGCTGCAGAATGTGGCCAATTCGATTACCACCAACCATCCCGAAGTTGTGCTGATGGTGCTGTTGATCGACGAGCGTCCGGAAGAAGTTACCGATATGCAGCGCTCGGTCAAGGGCGAAGTGATCTCCTCGACCTTCGATGAGCCCGCTGCACGTCACGTGCAAGTTGCGGAAATGGTGATCGAAAAAGCCAAGCGTCTCGTCGAACACAAGCGGGACGTGGTCATTCTGCTGGATTCGATTACGCGTCTGGCGCGTGCTTACAACACCATCGTTCCGCCCAGTGGCAAGGTGCTGTCAGGCGGCGTGGATTCGAACGCGTTGCAGCGTCCGAAGCGCTTCTTTGGTTCGGCCCGGAACATCGAAGAAGGTGGATCGCTGACCATCATCGCCACCGCACTGATCGATACCGGATCGCGCATGGATGATGTGATCTTTGAAGAGTTCAAAGGCACCGGCAACTCGGAAATCATCCTCGACCGTAAGCTGGTAGACAAGCGCACCTTCCCGGCCATCGATATTCAGCGCTCCGGCACGCGTAAGGAAGAGCTGCTGATCCCGAAGGAAGACCTGACCCGAATCTGGGTATTGCGCAAGGTGCTAAATCCGCTCTCCCCCGTGGAAGCGATGGAACTGCTGATCGACAAACTGAGCAAGACCAAGTCGAATGGCGAGTTCCTGGCGAACATGAGTTCGCTGTAACACTCGAGCACGTGTAGGCCCGGTCGCCCTCTTCTGGGTGAGCCAGAGAAGCTCGCCAGGGGGTTCACACTCTTAAGGTTCGCAGAGCTTCAGCCCGACATCGGGTGGCTGGGCCTTGCCCGGCCGGGCGGGTGTGGGCACCCGCCCCTGCGCAAATCAAGAGCCGCGGTCACTCCCTTCAGGGACCAAACGTATAATGACTCTCAATTCCGGTCCTTCGAGGTGGACTTTGCGATTCAAGAGCCTGTCACGAATCCTTCTCGCCTTCGCACTCGCGGCTGCGCTGCCCTCAGTGTCCCAGAACCCTCCCATGCACCTGCCGGATGTTCCGCGCACTAGTCCGGAAAACGAACCGCGCCTGAGGATGGAACGAGAGATGGCCAAGAAGGCCAACCTGGAACGCCAGGCTGACCTCAAACGTGATACCGAAAAGCTGCTAGCGCTGGCGAAGGAACTGAAGGAGTCCGTGGACAAGACCAACGAGGGCATGCTGTCCGTGGATGTGGTCAAGAAGGCGGAGGAGATTGAAAAGCTGGCGCACAGCGTGAAAGACAAGATGAAGGGATCGTACTGAAGGTCGGTTTTGTGCGCGGGCTACAAGCAGCTTCCCACCCCGCTATTGGGGTTACAACATTCCTGTGCGACCCAATGCTTCTCGATCAGGTGGAGCAGACCACGGTGCGATGCCTGTCAGCCCACCAACCCCAGGGCGCCGTCAACCACATAGCGATCCCACCCCAGGCGAGAGCAGTTACATTCGGCGGGGCCCCGGCGAGTAAAGTGCTTACCCACCCAAAAAAAAGAAGCGCAATAAGCGCCCAGAATCCGTAGCGACCGGCGTTATCGCGTGCACGAGTGCAGCCAAGGTACATCGATAGCCCGGCGCCAAAGCAAAGAACCTCGGCGGCGATCGTTGCCATCCAGGAATTCCACAAACCCAGGCCGACGCGTGCCGAGCCGCCGGGATACAACTGGAGATCCGGACGGTGCACGATGAAATCCAGCACCCAATGACTGAGCACCGCGGTGCCAACTACCATTGCACTCCTCACATTGCGGCGCAGCCCGTAGTAGGTCCCGGTGAAGACGACCGCCCACATGATTGCCATCAGCAAACTGTGAGAGACAGGGTAGTCGTTGAAATCGAGCGGAGATACTCTGGTGATGCCGGGAGCAATTCGCACGTGCTCGATGCCGAGAAGCAGGAACAGGGGCCAGAGGAAGTCCAGGAACTGGGCGGCCAGAATCAGCGTGCCCAGCGAAGTCTTCGGCGCGATTTTCTTAGCTGCGAGCGCGACACCGAAATGACCGATGAACATGGCGATACGCTAGTTCAGCAGACAGATGGCCTTCGAGCTCGTTTCGCCCGGGATGGAGTTGGACGGGCGGGACGCCCGCCCTCCATTCACTACACTGCCTTCGCCGATCCTTCCTTGACGATGCGCATGCCGTAGAACGACCGGTACACGAAGAGGTATGACACCAGAAAGAACCCCAGCGCAAGCACATGCTCAAGGGTGCCACCAGCCTCCGCGGTCAACTTCACCGCCAACTCCACCGCCAGCAGGCCGAACAGCGTGGTGAATTTGATCACCGGGTTCAGCGCCACTGAAGAAGTGTCCTTGAAGGGATCGCCGACGGTGTCACCTATGACCGTGGCATCGTGCAGCGGTGTGCCCTTCTGCTTCAATTCGACTTCCACAATTTTCTTGGCGTTGTCCCAGGCGGCTCCGGCGTTGGCCATGAAGATCGCCTGGTAGAGCCCAAACACCGCGATCGAGATCAGGTATCCGATGAAAAAGAAGGGATCCACAAAAGCAAATCCTAGCGTCGCAAAAAATACTGCCAGGAAGATATTGAACATCCCCTTCTGCGCGTACTTAGTGCAGATCTCAACCACTTTCTTGCTATCGGAGACCGAAGCCTTCGCCGCACCCTCTAGCTTGATGTTGGCTTTAATGAACTCGACTGCCCGGTATGCACCGGTAGTCACCGCCTGGGTGGAAGCGCCAGTGAACCAGTAAATCATGGCGCCGCCGGTGATCAGGCCGAGCATGAATGGCGCGTGCAGAAGCGAAAGATTGTTCACATTCTGGGTGAGCCCGTTGGTGAGTGCCATGATGATGGAGAAGATCATGGTGGTGGCGCCGACGACAGCGGTCCCGATCAGCACCGGCTTGGCCGTGGCTTTGAAGGTGTTGCCCGCGCCGTCATTTTCTTCCAGCAGGTCCTTGGCGCGCTCAAAGTTCACCTCCAGGTTGAAATCTTTCTTGAGCTCCTGCCGGATGTTGGGGACCTGTTCGATCAGCGATAGTTCATACACGGACTGCGCGTTGTCGGTCACGGGACCGTAGGAGTCCACTGCGATGGTCACCGGGCCCATACCCAGGAAACCGAAGGCCACTAGGCCAAAGGCAAAGACCGGCGCCGCCACCATCAGCGCTTCCAGGCCCATGGTGCTGAAGTAGTATCCGATGGACATCAGAGTCACCATCGACAGCCCGAGGTAGTAGCCAGAAAAGTTTCCCGCTACGAAGCCGGACAAAATCCCCAGTGAGGCGCCGCCCTCCTGGGCCGAGGTCACAACTTCCCGGACGTGCCGTGATTCAGTCGAAGTAAACACTTTCACCAGCTCGGGGATGATGGCGCCGGCCAAAGTACCGCAGGAAATGATGCTAGCCAGCTTCCACCACTGGGTCGTATCTCCGCCGAGGCTGGGGACGATGACGGCGGAAATGACAAAGGTAACTGCAACGGAAATCAGGGAAGTGAGCCAGACCAGCCAGGTCAGAGGCGTCTCGAAGTTCATTTTGTCAGCGCTGCCAAATCGAGCCTTGGCGATGGCGCCATTGATAAAGTAAGCGGCTGCGCTCGATACCAGCATGGCGATGCGCATAACGAAAATCCACACCAGTAGTTGCACTTGCACGGTCGGTTCCTTCACCCCCAGCAGGATGAAGGTGATCAGGGCGACGCCGGTGACCCCGTAAGTTTCGAATCCGTCGGCGGAGGGGCCGACGGAATCGCCGGCGTTGTCGCCGGTGCAGTCGGCGATCACGCCGGGGTTGCGCGCGTCATCTTCCTTGATCTTGAACACGATCTTCATCAGGTCGGAACCGATGTCAGCGATCTTGGTGAAGATGCCGCCGGCAATCCGCAGTGCGGCCGCGCCCAGCGACTCGCCAATAGCGAATCCGATGAAGCAGGGCCCGGCGTAGTCAGCAGGAATAAAGAGCAGAATGACCAGCATGAGCAGCAGTTCGACGCTGATCAGCATCATGCCGATGCTCATGCCGGCCTGCAGGGGAATGTTGTAGATCGGGTAGGGCTTGCCAGCCAGGCCGGCAAACGCGGTGCGCGAATTGGCGAAGGTGTTGACCCGAATGCCGAACCAGGCGACCCCGTAGCTACCGGCGATTCCCACCAGACTGAACAGAAGAATAATAGGCAGGGTGACGGCAATCGGCTTGTCCGGTACGGGAGACAGCACGCCGAAATAGAGCACGATGACCACCGCGATGAAGAGCCACAGGATCAACAGGAATTTGCCCTGGGTAACGAGGTAGGTTTTGCAGGTCTCGTAAATCAGCTCGGAAATCTCGAGCATGGAACGATGCACCGGCATCTTCCGCAGGCGGGTATAGAT
The DNA here is from genome assembly GCA_963758435.1 of Terriglobia bacterium. GTDB lineage: Bacteria > Acidobacteriota > Terriglobia > Terriglobales > Acidobacteriaceae > JAIQFF01. The sequence goes on from CAVWVN010000014.1 coordinate 231,331, forward strand.
GGTCAATCCGAAACCCAGACCGAAGATGCAGAACAGAATGCCGATCATCAGCAAGCGATGGCCGTCAATGCCGAGGAACAATACCTGCGAAAGGTCGGGAAGCTTCAGGCTGGCTTCGCCGCCGACTTCGTGGGCGGGCTGGGCCAGAGCAGAAATCGACGCCAGACTGAGGACGGCGATGGTGGCGGCCACCGTCCTGGTGAAGAAACGGGCGAATTGGCGTCCTTCGGACACAGCTCTCGCCAGCCAGATGCGCATAGGAGTTCCTCCGGTATGAAGACTATTTCAGGACCATCACGTGTTTAGGTACTGCCACCCAGCGAACAGCACCAACCGGACGCTCTGCTGGAGAGCGCTGGGGAGCGCATTGCCGGAGTTCCGAACACGCTTCCACTACACGGCATTGAACAGGAGTGTTGAGCTTGGCCGCGTCGGATGTTTGTACCGCAGAGGCCGCCGGCCAGACGCTGAGCTTGCCTCCGGAGGCCCGATACAAAACCAGCTTTTATAGCATGTTAGGAGGGGTTGGTCAAACCCAGAAGACAGGGTCCAGATCGTGTGGCGCCCGCGCCACGCAAGAATTGCCGAGCTTCGCTCGGCCTGGACGGGTCGAAGACCCGTCCCCACACGACACCTCCCCACACGAGCATCTACGCCCAAAACGTCCGGTCCAACGTCCGGTACTGGATGGCTTCGGCGATGTGTTTGGGTTCGATAGCGGAAGCGCCTTCCAGATCGGCCACGGTGCGCGCCACCTTTAGTATTCGGTCGTGGGCGCGGGCGGTCATGCCGTGCTGGGTCATGGCGCGTTCCAGCAGGCGCTCGCAGTCGGCGGAAAGGTCGCAGGAGGCGCGAATATGGCGGGGCGCCATCTGGGCATTGCAGTAGAGCCGCGAGCGCGACGATGCGAACCTCTGCAGCTGGATTTCACGGGCCCGCATGACCCGTTCCCGAATCTTGGCGGAGCTTTCCGGCTCACTTCCAGCTCGCAGTTCCTTGTAGTTCACCGCAGGCACGTCAATGTGGATGTCAATGCGGTCGAGCAACGGTCCGGAGATCTTTCCCATATAGCGTTGGATCATGGGCCGGCTGCAATGGCACTCCCGTGAGCGATCATTGAAATATCCGCAGGGACACGGGTTCATGGCCGCGGACAGCATGAAGCGGGCGGGAAAGGTCAGAGACATGGAGGCACGCGCGATGCAAACTGTACCGTCCTCCAGGGGTTGCCGCATCACCTCCAAAACATTGCGGGGGAATTCGGGAAGTTCATCCAGAAAAAGCACGCCGTTGTGGGCCAGCGACACCTCACCGGGGCGGGGCACGGCGCCTCCCCCGATCAGGCCGGCGTCGGAGATGGTGTGGTGCGGCGAGCGGAAGGGCCGAACGCCAACCAGTCCGGCACCGGCATCGAGCACACCGGCCACGCTGTGGATCTTTGTGGTCTCGAGCGCTTCCTCGAAACTGAAGGGGGGAAGGATGGTGGGCATGCGCTTGGCCAGCATGGTCTTCCCTGACCCGGGAGGACCGATCATGAGGATGTTGTGTCCGCCGGCGCAGGCCACTTCGAGAGCGCGCTTCGCGGTCTGTTGGCCGCGCACGTCTTTGAAGTCAACCACGTAGTGCTGGGCTTCACTTAGCAGCGTCTCGCTATCTACCTTCAGCGGCAAAATGCCATTGCCCGTATTCACGAACCGGATGACATCGAGCAGCGACTTTACCGGATAGACTTCGACGCCTCCCACCATGGCCGCTTCGCGGGCATTCAATTCCGGCACGATCAGCCGCGGGATCTTCCTGCCCCGGGGTTCAATGGCGATGGGCAACGCTCCGCGCACCCCGCGAATGCCTCCATCGAGCGAGAGTTCGCCCACGAACAGGCAGTCCGGCACCTCTTTCTTATTAAGCCCTCCATAGGCCCCGAGAATTCCCAGGGCCATGGGCAAGTCGAACCCCGACCCCTCCTTGCGGATGTCGGCTGGCGCCAGGTTGATCGTAATGTGGGTGGGGGGTATGTCGTAGCCGCAGTTCTTCAGGGCGGCCCGCACCCGGTCGCGGCTTTCGCGCACCGCCGCATCAGGCAGCCCTACGGTGTGAAAATAATCTTCATTGGTCTTGATGCCGGAGACGTCCACCTCAACCTCAATGATGCTGGCATCAATGCCATACACCGCTGCGCTCAAGGTCTTATAGAGCATGGGGCTGTGGGCTCGCAGATTGCTGTCTCCGAGCCACCATGACCAATGAAAATCGGCCGCTGACCTGCACTTGATGTCCACCGTACAGGGCCGTTCGAAAAACAGCCGTGACGGTCGTCACAAGAGCGAGTGACGGACGAACCACGCTCAAAAAGACTGATTTGGGCCTGCGAGAACCAAGGTGCCCAACATCCCTCATTGTCTGAGGTCCGGCGGTGAACTAGGATTCAGCTACCTCCTTAGAAACCTGCGACTCCCAGCGCGGGCCTAGGAAAAGTGTCGGAAGCTATGGACGAAGAGGAAGATCAACCCAGACGCCCGCCTCGCACTCCGGGTCATCTGGAAAAGGAAGAATCCCGGCTGTGGCGGATGGCCCTGGCCTTTCTGGTCTTGCTGGCCACCGGCCTGGCCGCACTTTCCTGGGAACGTCTGCAGGGCCTTCCTTATCACCTGGGGGCTATATCCATTGGCCTGCTGGTGCTGTCGGTTCTGTTCGCCGCATACGTGTACGGACGGCGCCGCGAAGTTTCGGAACTGAAGCACTTGCTGCACGACCTGCACGACCGCGCCGGCGTCACTCCCTCCGACGAACAGCTCGACCAACTGACCCAGGTCATCCAACGCTCCCAGCGAAGTTTCAAGGAGCTCATTGACTCGTTTGACGACGTGGCTTTTGCCTGCTCGCTCGATGGCACCCTGAGGACTGTAAATCGCCGTGTCACCCAGGTGCTGGGCCTCGCTTATACCGATGTGGTGGGGCACAAGATCGATGAGTTCCTGGACGAACCCTTGCGAGGCGAGGTCGAGACTGGTCTTCCCCGCTTTCTGGATAAACGTCGCTGGTCGGGACTGGTCCGGGCGCAGGTCAAGAACAGCACACGCGCCATGTACTTCGATTGCGTATTGAATGCCATCGTCAAAGGTGACGAGGTAGTGGGGATCAGCGCTCTCGCCCGGGACGTGACCGAAGAACGAGAGAAAGAGCGCCGCTTCACCGAACTTTTCGAGACCCTGCAGGAAGGCGTGTACTTCAGCACACCGGACGGGAAGTTGCTCGATGCCAATCCCGCGCTGATCCAAATGCTCGGCTGCAGCAGCCGGGACGAGCTTCTATCGCTCGATCCCAGCACACTCAATCTGGACCCTGGCCAGGGCCCGGTGCTGGGCAGGAGCGCAGACGATCGCGGGAGAGAGCGCAGCCGCGAGCTCACACTGCGGCGAAAGAACGGAACGACGGGCGTCTTTCTCGATACCTCGCGCGCGGTCTGGGACGGGGCCGGCAAGATCATCCGTTACCAGGGCACCCTGGTGGACGTTACCGAACGGCGCAAAATGGAGAAGGCGCTGCGCCAGCAGGAGGAATTCCAACGCTACCTGCTGGAAAGCTTCCCGGACCTGATTCTGGTGGTCGGCCTCGACGGGCGATACAGCTTTGTCAGTTCACGCATCCGCGATCTGCTGGGCCGCGCCCCGGCGGAGATGATGGGCAAGCAGGTAGAGGACGCCGAACAGGAGCAATCACCCGAATTTGTGGCTCTCTACCACGACGTGAGCACGGGCGCAAAGAAGTTCGGCTTCTGCGAATTCGGCGCCCGCCACCGCGACGGCAGCTGGCGCACCATGCGGGCCAACGCCAGTCCTCTGTTTGACGCCGAAGGCAAAGCCAGCGGGGTGATCGTGTCGGTGAGGGACATTACGGTGGAGAAAAAACTGGAACAACAGATCATCCAGAGCGAGCGCCTGGCCGCCATGGGACAGATGATCGGGGGCTTCGCCCACGAACTGAATAATCCCCTCACCAGCATCATGGGCGTGGCCGAACTTCTGCAAGAAGGCGAACAGGCCGAGACCAAGCGCAAGCAACTGGGGATGTTGCAGCAGCAGGCCCGGCGCGCGGCCGACATCGTGCAGAACCTCATGTACTTCTCCCGTCCGCCGGCGCCGGGAAGAGGCCCGATCAACCTCAGCGAACTGGTGCAGCGCACCCTGCACCTGCACACTTATTCATTAAGGAAAAACAATATTACGGTGGACTATCTGCCAGAGCCCTCTTTGCCGGTTGTCAACGGCGATTCGCACCAGTTGATGCAGATTTTCCTCAACCTCATCCTGAATGCCGAACAGGCGATGCGCGAGGCCCGCGATCGCGGCACCTTGCGAATCCGCCTGGAACGGAGCGATAAATCGATCGCCGTCACCTTTCTGGACGACGGCCCCGGTATCGCGGCCGATGTTCTGCCCAACATCTTCGATCCCTTCTATACGACTAAGCGACCAGGACGAGGCACCGGTCTGGGTCTAAGCATCTGCAAAGCAATCTTGCGGGAGCACGGAGGAGAAATTGAGGCCAGTTCGGGGCCGGGCGGCGGAGCTGTATTCAGAGTCACGCTGCCGGTGCCGGATATTTCCCCGAGTGTTCAGTAAGAAGTCATTACTCAAAATGGAGGGCGGGCGTCTGGCCCGTCTTTAGCGCAAATCGCAGAGTTTACCGTTCGACCGCCATCGCCACCGCATTCCCTCCCCCCAGACAGAGCGCAGCAATGCCGCGATGGACGTTGCGGCGAGTCATCTCATAGATCAGAGTCACGAGCACCCGGGCTCCGCTGGCGCCGATGGGATGTCCGATGGCAACCGCCCCGCCATTGACGTTGACCTTGTTCGGGTCCAGGCCAAGTTCGCGCATCACACCCAGCGCCTGCACCGAGAAAGCTTCGTTGAGTTCGTACAGGTCCACGTCTTTATTTTTCCATCCGGTCTTTTCCCAGATTTTTCGGACGGCATCCACCGGCGCCATCATCACCCACTTGGGATCGACGCCGCTGGTGGCCTGGGCCACGATGCGAACCATGGGCAGCGCACCCAGTTCTTTCGCCCGCTTTGCACTGGTTACGAGCAATGCGGCAGCGCCGTCGTTCACGCCTGGAGCATTCCCCGCCGTCACGGTTCCGTCCTTCTTGAACGCCGGTTTCAGCGAACGCAGAACTTCGATGGTGGTGTCTTCGCGGGGAGATTCGTCTTTGTCGAAAATCACGGGTGCCCCACCCTTTTTCTTGGGGGCAAGCTCAACCGGAACAATCTGCGACTTGAATCGGCACTCCTTGATCGCAGCCAGCGCCTTGCGGTGAGAGTTGAGGGCGAACTCGTCCTGCTCCTCGCGCGTGATGCCATATTTTTCCGCCACGTTCTCACCGGTGACGCCCATGTGATAGTTGTTGTAAGCGTCCCACAGCCCGTCGTTCACCATGGAATCGACAATCTGCGCGTTGCCCAGGCGATATCCCCTGCGTGCTTGCGGCAGAAGATAGGGTGCATTGGTCATCGATTCCATACCGCCAGCGACAACAATCGAGCTGTTCTCCGTCTGGATCGCTTGTGCCGCGAGTGCGACTGCTTTGAGTCCGGAACCACAAACCTTGTTGACGGTCATGGCACCCACTTCGGGTGGCAGTCCACCGAAGATTGCGGCCTGGCGCGCCGGATTTTGTCCCAACCCGGCGGAGACCACGTTGCCCATGATGCACTCGTCCACCTGGTTCGGTTCGAGACCGGCGCGCTTTACGGCCTCGCGAACCACGATAGCGCCCAGTTGTGTGGCGCTCAGATCAGACAGGCTTCCCTGGAATTTACCCACTGGCGTGCGACAGCCGGAAATGATGACGACCTCGTCGTTAGCAGCCATTTATGTGCCCCCGCGATGATTTCCCGAGTTCAATTATAGATGCACCATCGATCACAAGGATCGAAATTCGCAGCGCGTCCGACTGTCCGGGCAGCGCTTCCGGGAAGATGTGCTGGCCTCATTCCGGATTTTGCGCGGGTGACGAATTACGAATTGCGGGACAACTCTTACGTCCCAAAACTTCGCCCATGCTGTGTGCATCTCCGAAATTTTCTTCGCCAACCCTCTCCGGTGACTTTGGTTCACCGGTCGTATGCGCGCGCGAGCATCATTTTTTTCTTGACATCACTTTTTATTGACTCTATACATTCAAATAGTTGCAACGGACGATCGTTGCTATAGCAAGTCCATGAAAAATGGAAAGGGAGAATAGAAAACCATGGCAACCAAGAAAAAGGCAAAGAAGAAAAAGAAGCACTAAGAGAAGTATCAGCAAAGCAGCAAACCGGGGACGCGGAAGCGTCCCCTAAGTTTTTCTGGCACCAAAATCCCTCCTCACATACACCCTGTCATCCTGAGCGGAGAAGTGCGATTCGCTTGCGAATCGCACTTCGCAGTAGGGAGGACCCTATCCTGCTCGGTAAAGGCTCGTGCGGGCTTCCCGCTCACAAGCGAAACACCCCATGATGCTGGCCTTTCACCAACTATAAAGGTCCTTCGACTCCGTAGCTGCTTCGCGAAGCGAAGCAGCCCCTCCGCTCAGGATGACAGCCATCGTGGATGAGCTATCTTTGCCGCGCGGTGGCGGCTTTGTCTTGTGGCGAGTGTTCCTGCAGTTGCTTCTCGGTGGCAGGGCACAGGTTGCGATAGGCGCAGAATTTACAATAGAAGCCGGTCTTGGGCTGGAATTTACCAGCGGCGACGTTTTCCGCAACTTCCTGCACCCGGCTCTTCGCCGCTTCCAGCGCGACGTCGCTGCGCCGCGTAATGACCGCGCTGTTTCCTTCCAGGTTATAGAGCACCAGGCGGTCGGCGCGATATCCCCACTTTTCGCGGGCGGCCATGGCGTATATGGAAAGCTGCAGGCTCTCGTCGGAATCTTCCTGGGATTGAGCTCTGCCGGTTTTGTAGTCGGTAATCACCACCCCGCCGTCCGGCAACCGGTCGATGCGGTCGATGCGCCCTACGACGGTCACCTCGCCCACCTTCACATCGAAGAATTCCTCGGTGTGCAGCACCTGGGGTACGGGAGTACGCCGGAATTCGATCAGAAAATCTTTTAACTGCTGCACTCCCTGCGCCTCGTAGAGGTCGTGCTGGTAACGGTCCTGCATGCCGGCCTGGGCAAGATCGTCGCGAAAGAACTGGATCAGATCGTCGTCAGCCATCGGACGTTCCACGCGGACGGAGTCGTAGTAAGCACGCAACACGCGATGCATGACCGCGCCATACTGCATGGCGGCGGGGACTTCGTCGGGGATTTTCCACTCCCGTTCCAGCTTGAACTGCAGCGGGCAGGTCTCATAAGTCTGCACTGCACTGGCGCTCAGCCGGGAGTGCAGGGTTGCAGACGGCGGCAAGGCCAGCCATTGGTTGGTACGAGTCATGGTAGCCGGAGCCGAAGCTTCGGCAAACATGTCAGTCTGGAAGCCGCGCGCGGGGGCTTGTACCAACCAGCGGCGCAGGCTTGTGTCCTTCAGCAGATCACGCAGGAAACCGGCTGGAGTGAGGTCTTTTTTCCCGGTCCCCTTCTTGGCGTAGATGGTGAGAGAGTCTCGCGCCCGGGTCATGGCAACATAAAAAAGACGTCTCTCTTCCTGCTGGCACAACTCCTTGTCATCGCCCTGGGCAATCGAGTCCTTGTCGTACAGCTCCCGGGGCAACTCAATCAGGGCTTCCTGATAATTCAGCGGAAAAGAACCCGAGTTGGCGCGAAGGATGAAAACGTGGGGAAACTCCAGCCCTTTGGCGGCGTGTGCCGTCATGAGAGGGACCGCGTCATCGTCGCCCGACGAAAGAGGAATCACTCCGCGGGCCTCCCTGAAATATTCGAGATAATCGAGCAACTCGGCAATCTCGCCGGTTCTTGTAATTGCTTTTTTCTCCCATTCACTCACGAAGTCGAGGACTGCTTTCAACACTCTTGAATCTCGATTCAAAGCAAAATCGCGTACCAGGATGTCCACCGCGGCACGGCCTTTGGCGCCGGCGGCGGCAATGTCGGCCCGCGTCCGTCGCACCCGCTCTAGAACCGCTTCGCCGCCCTCGATCTGGGAAAGCACCAGCGCGATAGCGGAAGTGCCGGCGTCGCGGGGAAGAGCCTTGATGCCGGAGCGCAATTTTTCCGGATCAATGGCAAACTGCGGCAGGGCTGCAATTCGAAACAGGCTGGCGCCATCCGCGTCCGAGACCACCCCACCCAGGCAGGCAAACAGGTCGCGCGCCTCCGGCGTATCCATCACATCCATGTTCTCGATGGTGAATGGGATCCCTTGCCGCACCATCTCCGCGGCCAGCTGATCGCGATTCACGTGGGTGCGATACAGGACGGCGCAGTCGCTCCAGCGGCAACGCAACTTACGGCGCAATTCGCGCAACTTCGTGATCACCTCGCCCGATTCCGTGTCCTTCGTGTCCAGCACGACCGCTTCTACCGGCATCCGCGGCAGTTCCCTTCCCGAACACACTGCATCTTCCTCGCGAGCCGAAACCAGGACGGAACGCTGGTAGGCGGTGGAACCGCGTCCCGCGTCGAACACATTAGGGTTTTTCGAGATGTGGGCAAAGGCGCTGTGCAGAATCGGCGACAGGGAACGCCGGTTTTTGTCCAGCTTGATCACCTTCGCGCCGGGAAAATGGCGTTGGAACAGGACAAAGGCAGCGCTCGAGGCCCCGCGGAAGCGATAGATGGCCTGGTCCGGATCTCCAACCGCGAAGACGTTGGGGTCCTCTCCCGCAAGTTTTTGCAGCACCTTGACCTGGGCGAAATTAACGTCCTGAAACTCGTCCACCAGGATGAAGCGTGCGCCCACCTGGCTCGCCAGTTCACGATTCTGCTGCAGCAAATGGTGGGCGTTGGTGATCATGTGGCCGAAGGTGCCCAGGTTGTCTTCCCGCAGCATGCGCTCCACGGTCGTAAATACGCCGGCAATTTCGCGGCACCGTCCCACGACCTCTTCGTCCGAGAGGGTGCCGGCATCTTTTGACTTGCTCACCCGCGGGATGGGCATTTCGCCGCGCTCCAGCCTCTGAACGTAATTCTCGTATTGTTCGGGGCTGACCAGTTCGTCGTGGCAGTGGCGGAAGAAGGCCAGCAAGTCGTCGAAAAACTTACTCAGCCTGGCGGCGCGAATGTAGTAGTTCAGGTTCAGTTCGCGGATGCGGCGGCGAAGATAAATCCATAGGTCCTGGTCGTCCACTACCCCGAACTTCCTGCCACTCTGATTCAGGAGAGCGTTGCAATAATCGTGGAAAGTCGCGAGCCGCAGGCCGGAGAGATTGGTCCCGCGCAACTCCTCCTGCACCCGCTGCCGCATTTCCTGGGCCGCATTCTTGGTGTAGGTGACGGCCAGGATTTCGTCGGGCCGGGCGTGTCCCTCGCGGACCAGGTACGCGATGCGCCTGGTGAGAACGGTGGTTTTCCCCGTGCCCGCGCCCGCAATGACCAGTACCGGCCCCTGGACGTGTTCGATAGCTTCGCGCTGGCGCTCGTCAGGTTCGAACGCCCGCGGACGTGAGTTGGGTCTTGCTACTGCCACTGAACGGGAGAATACCAGAGATGCTTGAGGATTATTCTGACGAGAATCTTATGAAGGCCTGAGCTTGGGAACACCTGCCTCCGGACAAGGGTCATCCTGAGCTTGCGAAGGATTTGGCGTGCAGCGCCTGTGACGCTCGCCCTTGCGCAGTACACGCCAGATCCTTCGGGACGGAAGACTCCACTTGCGCGAAGAAACTCACTGCAGCTCGGCCAGCGCAATCGCGGTCGCCGCAATCACGGCGGTTTCAGCCCGCAGGATGGTGTTTCCCAAAGACGCTGCAATCCAGCCGGTGCTTTCGAACAGTTTCAGCTCCGATTCGGTCCAACCGCCTTCGGGACCAAACGCCAGCGTTATTTCACCTGCTCCGCCTTTCGCACGCAGAGCATCTTTCAGCATCATCTCTTCCTCGGTCTCAGCCAGGACGATGCGAGTTCCGTCGCACGACGTCACTGCCGCCTGCAGGGACACGGGCTGCGAGATTTCGGGCACAGAGGCACGCCGCGACTGCTCAGCGGCCTGGCGAGCAATGCGCTGCCAGCGCTCTACGCGCCTCTCTGCCGCTCTGGCAAGATGGGCCTCGGTGCGCTGTGCGACCGCGGGAGCGATTCGAGTGGCGCCCAGCTCCACGCATTTCTCAATGGCCCACTCCATGCGATCAAATTTGAAGATAGAGAGAACGAGGACCAGGCCGAGGGCTGACGGGACAGAGACAACTTCGCCGAGCTCAAACTCGACGCGATCATCCGCGATGCCGGTAATACGGCCGCGGCGTACAAGTTCGCCAGCCGCAATGTCGAATTCCTGCCCGACTCGTCCGCGAAGGACTTGCGCCAGATGCCGGGCGTGCACACCGACCAGAACAGCGCGATTGCCGGAAACTTCGTCGGCGATCCAACGGCGGCGGGTCATGCGGATTAGAGTGTACGGGATTTCGACTCTCGACGGGTACGGCCTGTCATTCCCCTACCGCAGACCACGTGGGGACAGACGCCCCCGGCTGTCCGGTCGAGCGAAGCTCGACCGGGTTTTCCTGATGACAGTCATGGCGGAGCCCGCTCCGCCGGACAGCCGAGAGCGGCTGTCCCCACGTGCTTCTTCAGGTGTCCTTCGACTGCGTATCTGTTGCGCAAAGCGAAGCAGCTACTCCGCTCAGGATGACAATGTTATCCGAAGATGTCCTTGACTTTGCCCAGCAGTGTGCGGCGCTGGGGGCGGTTTTCTACCCGGGTCATGCCTTCGAGTTCAAGCAACAACTCGCGTTGGCGTTTATTCAGCTTACCCGGAGTCTGCACTCGCACTTCGACGAACAGGTCGCCTTTGCCGTGGCTATTGAGGATGGGCACGCCCTTACCCTTGATGCGCAGGGTCGTACCTGACTGGGTGCCATCGGGCATTTTCAGAATATGTTCCCCTTCTAGGGTCGGAACGCTGATTTCCGCGCCCAGGGCGGCCTGAGTAAACGAGACCGGAATGACGCAGTGCAGATCATTCCCCTCCCGCTCGAAGAAGGGATGCTCTTTCACATGCAGCACTACATACAGGTCGCCGGGCGGTCCACCGTGCAGCCCGCCCTCTCCGTATCCGGTGAAGCGAATGCGAGTGCCATCTTCCACACCGGCCGGAACCTTAGCATCCACCGTCCGCTGCCGCAGCACCCGGCCTTCGCCTTTGCACTTGGCACAGGGGTCTGTGACCACGCTGCCCGTGCCTTGGCATGTGGGGCAGGTGCGCGCAATGCTGAAGAAACCCTGTTGATAGCGGACTTGTCCGCGGCCATTGCAGGAACGGCAGGTAATGGGCGCTTTGCCGGGGGCCGCGCCCGAACCTCGGCACTCTTCGCAGGTTTCGTGCCGCCGCACCGTGACTTTGGCTTCGGTGCCAAAGACCGCATCCTCGAATTCCATGTTGATATCTTCGCGCAGGTCAGCACCGCGCTGGGTGCGGCTGCGGCGACGCGTTCCTCCGCCAAAAATCTCTCCCAGGCCGAAGAAGTCGCCAAAGATATCGCCCAGGTCGGAGGGATCGAAGCCCCCGCCGGCGCTTCCGCCCAAGCCGGCGTGACCAAAGCGGTCATAAACGCTGCGCTTCTCGACATCCGCCAGCACGGCGTAGGCCTCGCTGCACTCCTTGAATTTCTCTTCCGCTTCGGGATTGTTGGGATTCCGGTCGGGATGGAACTGCAGGGCCAGCTTGCGATAGGCGCTCTTGATCTCCTGCTCGGTGGCGGCGCGGGCCACCCCCAGAACTTCGTAGTAGTCGCGTTTTCCGTTGCTGGTCAGAATGGCTTTCCTCTAATCCTTTCCGGCTTTCATTTCCAGATCACACCGGGTTCAGTGCTTGGGATTGCGCGCGACCCTCACCATCGAAGGCCGGAGCAGGCGGTCTTTCAACTTGTAGCCGCGCTGAAGCTCTTCGAGCACATGATGGTCCTCGGCTTCCTTAGTGTCCACCATTTCAATCGCCTGGTGAAGATGAGGATCAAAAGGTTCACCCTTCGCCGGAATGGGACGCAGCCCCAGTTTGGCCAGCGCATCCTGCAATTGTTTGTAGATGAGTTCCACTCCGCCGCGAAATTCCGACTTGTCGGAAGCGCTGGTCTGCAGCGCGCGCTCGAAACTGTCCAGGGTGGGCAGCAAAGCCTTCAGCGCGTCGGTGACGGCAAACTCGCGGAACTCCTGTTGCTCGCGGGCAGTGCGCTTGCGGGCGTTCTCAAACTCGGCCTGAAGCCGAGCCAGGCGATCGAGCAGCGAATCCCGCTCTGCTTTTAGTTTGTCGTACTCAGCGGGGGCACCCGCACCCTCACGGGCGTCTTCCCCCGCGGGAAGTTCGTGCTCTGTATCCAGTTCCACAGGATCGACTTCGGATTTTCCGTTTCCTCTAGCCATATCAAAGTTCACTCAGATTCGTTCAGTATCTTGTCAAACAGGCGCGCGATATACGAAACCGCGGTCATGGTGTGCTGGTAGTCGATGCGCGTCGGTCCGATGACGGCGAGCGATCCCATCACATCATCGCCGACCCGAGCTGGCGCACCGATGAGCACAAAATTCCGCATCGAAGGCAAAGCCTCGTCCAGCCCGATTACAACTCTGACGGCTTCCTGCTTGGCGTCGAGATACGCCCCCAGCAGTTCAACGATTTTCTGCTTTTCTTCCAGGGTCTGCAGCAACTCCTGCAGACGTTGCCGGTCCTGCTCGCCGGTCACGAGATTGGATGCTCCCTCCACGAAAACGACTTGCGCGGTTTCGTCGGCCGCCAGGGCCCCCTGCCGGTAGAGCTGCTCCACCGATTTCATTAGCCGATCGTACTCACTGCGCTCCTGTTCGAGACGGCGTGCCAGTTCAGCCCGCATCGCCTCCATGGTCCAGCCGCGAAAATTGTCGTTGATAAAGCGCGCGGCAGCGTCCAGATCCGCCTGCGGAAGATCAAGACGCAGCACGCGGTCTCGCACCAGGCCAGATCGGGTCACCAGCACAGCCAAAACTTTCTGATCACCCAGCCGCGAAAAGTACACGTGCTCAAGCGCATTCTTGGGGCCGCCGACCGCGACCGTGATTCCGACATTGTGCGAAATCAGGGAAAGCACGTGCGAAGTGCGCTCCATAAACTCCTGCACGTCGGAAACCCCACGCAGCGAATCCTTAATAATGCCCTGATCTTCCTGCGAAAGACTGGCTTTGCCTGTAAGTTGTTCTACGTAATAGCGATACGCCTCCGAACTGGGCACGCGGCCCGCCGACGTGTGGGGCTGCTCGAGGTAGCCGGCATCGGCGAGATCGGCCATGACGTTGCGGATCGTGGCCGGGCTCAGCCCTTCCCGGTTTGACCGGGCCAGGGTCCGCGACCCGACCGGGTCGCCGGTGGCTATAAAAGTCTCCACGATGGCGGTCAGAATCTCCCGTTCCCGCTCTCCGATAGGTGGTCCAGACGTCATATTAAGTACTTATAATCCAAAAACTTAGATTGGGAAATCCAACAATACCCCAGTTTCGATTCTAGGAAGGGCAGCCGCCCCTGTCAAGGCTTAGCACTCTAGGGCATGGAATGCTAATGTTCTTGATTCAATGTGGGCGCGCGCGTCCCGTCGTCGCAAACTGCTGGAACGGGCGGGGACGCCCGCCTACAGCAAAATGGGGATACCAGGGGATACTGAGGGAATCATGGTCTCATTCACCCGGCGATGGTTGCTGAAGGTCGGCGCAGCGGTTGGCGGGTCGAGTACCCTTGCCGGCTGGTTCCCTTTTCTGAACTTTACTTCAACGAATATGCTCAAGACAGACCAACCAACGGTCCAGACCAAAATGGAAACAAAACCTCACATTGCGGTGATCGGAGCGGGCGCATTCGGCGGATGGACGGCACTTTATTTGCTCCGCCGTGGCGCACGCGTGACTTTGGTGGATGCCTGGGGCCCGGGTAACTCTCGCGCATCGTCGGGGGGCGAGACGCGCGTGATTCGGGGAACCTATGGACCGAATCAGCCTTATACGAAGATGGCCGCCCGGGCCACGCAATTGTGGAAAGAGAATGAGCGGCGCTGGAACCTGAAACTCATGCACCAGACCGGCGTGCTGTGGATGGTGACCGCGGGCGACGACCACTTCGAGCGCGAATCTCTGCCCCTGCTGCGCGATGCCGGGATCGCCTATCAAGAACTCTCGGTTCAGGAGATGGTGAAGCGTTGGCCACAGATTAATCTGGAAGGGGTGCACTGGGGAATTTACGAGCCCGAAGGCGGTTTTCTTACTGCACGAGTTGCGTGTCAGGCGGTGCTCGACGGATTTCTCAAGGAACGAGGCGAATACAGGCAAGGGGCGGTCGTGCAGAGCGATCTCGACGGCAAGTGGGAAAGCCTGTCGCTATTCGATGGCTCGAAGCTGGAAGCCGACCAGTACGTTTTCGCCTGCGGACCGTGGCTCGGAAAAATGTTCCCTGAAACCATTGGCAGTCATATTCGTCCGACCAAGCAGGACGTATTCTTTTTTGGCGCGCCCGCCGGAGATGATCGCTTCAATGAAACTAGGCTCCCCGTCTGGGCCGATCATCGCGAGCGCTTCATCTACGGCATTCCTGGTAACCAGGGAAGAGGCTTCAAAGTCGCCGACGACACTCGCGGGCCCGAGTTTGATCCAACCTCAGGGGAGAGAACCGTCAGCGCAGAAGGCCTGCAAACTATCCGAGACTATATTGGCTTCCGCTTTCCCGCCCTCAAGGATGCTCCCCTGCTCGAGTCTCGCGTCTGCCAGTACGAGAACAGCCCGGACAATAACTTCATCATCGACCGCCATCCCGAGCGCGAAAATGTCTGGCTGCTGGGTGGAGGATCCGGGCACGGCTTCAAACACGGTCCGGCGCTGGGTGAGATGGTCGCGGGATGGGTGCTGGACCACAAAGACCCGGACGCGGGGTTCCGGCTGGCAAGATTCGGAAAATAAACTTGCCCGATCTAGCCCGTGACCTTCCCGGTCGTGCCTTCCTTTTCGGAAGAAACCACCGGGCCACTGGCATTCCAGTGCTGTGCGGAGCGTTGCTCCGCTGGGCAGGTGAGACATCTGCCTACGCGAGCCGAGCTACTGAATCTGGATTACGCTCTCGCCGGCGTTGGCTTTGATCTCATCCACCCGCGTCACCACCTTGCGGGCAAAATCGAACAGAGATTTACCGGATGCGGAGTCTTCTCCGGCGAGCACCGTAGGTTGGCCGCTGTCGCTCGCCTTGCGAATGTTGGGATCGAGCTGGACCTCGCCCAGGTATGCAACCCCGAAGTGCGCTGCCGTTTTCTCCGCGCCGCCGCGGGAAAAGATATCCGTTTGATGGTTGCAGTGCGGGCAAACGAAGTAGCTCATGTTCTCGACCATGCCCACCAGATCAACCTTCATCTGGCGAAACATCTCGATGGCCTTGCGCGCATCCTGCAGAGAGACATCGGAGGGCGTAGAGACCACGATCGCTCCGGTCAGCGGAACGGTCTGAATCAACGACAGCGCGACGTCTCCCGTGCCCGGGGGCAAATCCACGACCAGGTAGTCCAGCTCTCCCCAGACCACCGAGCCCAGGAACTGCTTGATGATGGAATGCAGCATCGGGCCACGCCAGATCAGGGGCTTGTCGCCGGGATTCAAAAATCCGACCGAGATGACCTTGAGGCCGTGCGCTTCAAGCGGCTCAATGCGGTTGTCTCCGAGTACCTTGGGCTGCGCGTTGATGCCCAGCATCAAGGGGACGTTGGGCCCGTAAACATCGGCGTCGAGCAGTCCGACTTTGTGCCCCAGCTTGGACAACACGATCGCCAGATTGACTGCCAGCGTGGTCTTGCCCACACCGCCCTTGCCGGAACCGACGGCGACGATAGCGCCCACACCGGGCAAGGGCTGCGGAGATGGCGGTTGTTGTTGCTGCCCGGGACGTGGGGGGAGTTGTGAACTCATCCCAAGATTATACGGGAACAGAGAAGCGGGTTGTCAGAGATCAATTCTCAGTTATTCGTTCTCAGTTGTCAGTTCACACTGCCAAATATCCTCCATCCACCGGAAACACAGCTCCTGTCACCCATGACGACTCGTCGCTGGCGAGATAGACCGCCAAGCCTGCCATATCTTCAGGCTGCCCGAGACGTCCGATAGGATGCACGTTGATTCGTTCCCGCCGCACCGCATCCGGATCAACCGTTGTCTTCAGGTACGCAGCGGTTAGTTCCGTTTCCACAAACGAGGGGCAAATGGCGTTCACCCGGATATTTTCGTGGCCGTGATCAACGGCCATGCACTTGGTTAGCAACACCACCGCGCCCTTGGAGGCTGCGTAGGCCGCCCGGTTGCGCGCGCCGTTGATCCCCAGCACCGATGCGACATTGACAATGGAGCCACCGCCGGCCTTGCGCAGGTGTGGCAGTACAGCCCGGGAGAGCAGCCAGAGTCCACGAACGTTGATGTTGAAGGTCTCATCCCACTGCGCCTCGGTGATCTGTTCCGCGGTGCCGGGATGAAGAATCCCGGCGTTATTCACCAGGACATTGATTCCACCGAACGCCTTTACCGTTTCCTTGAGGAGGCGATCAATTTCATCTGGCTTCGACACGTCGGCGGCAACTGCTATTACAGACCCTTCCGCCTCGCGGGCCGCAGCTTCCACCCGATCTTTGCGGCGTCCCACCAGGACCACCCGGGCACCCTCGCGGATCATGGCCAGCGCGATTGCGCGGCCGATACCGCTTCCGGCGCCGGTCACGACGGCAATCTTGTCTTTGAGGCGAGAGCTCATAGGGGCAATATCTACTTGCGGAAGCAGACCATCAATGACTGCTGACCAGGCGGGGCATTTGAACCCAAAAGAACCACCCGCACAGAACCCAAAGCAACAGGATGAACGAACTCCAGACGATCAAGAGCGACGAAAATGCCTTACGCGTCCGAGTGGCTCCGGAAAGCGATCGGGCAAGCAGCACAATGGCTGCAATCGGCAAAACGAGCGTCAGGATGAAGCCAAACGTCACATAGGCTTCGGTCAAACCTCCGGCCACGGCCGCCAGGCCGGTTGCTTTTTCTCGAGAAATACCGCGAAACAGGTTGAAGAATAGGATCAGGAATGGAAGGGACGAAAGGCCCGCGAGCGTTCCTCCCCAGACAAGCCGCGCTCTCCTTCGATCGTAGCCGACGCCGTCATTCATGGTGGTGAGAAATCGTCACGGCGCCAGGTGAAAGACAAGCACCGATCCGCCAATTTAACGAGATAGCCCTGCTAGTGTCCGGCGACGCGCTTGCGTTCCATCTCCAGGCGCCTGATCTCGCGCCTGCGACCGGCATCTTCGTAGCGGCGCCTCTGCTCATCGGTTTCAGGCACTACCGGCGGCACCGCGAGATGGCGGCCGGCGGCGTCCACCGCGACAAACGTCAGGTAGGCAGAGCTCACGTGCTCGCAGTGATCGAGAATGTAATTCTCCACCCAGACTTTCACTCCAACCTCCATCGAAGTACGGTACACGCGATTCACCGAGGAGCGCAGGATCACCAGGTCGCCTACGTGCACCGGGACCTTGAAGTCGAGGTGATCGATGGAAGCCGTGACCACGTAGTTGCGCGAATGACGATGCGCGGCCATCGCGGCAGCCAGATCAATCCAGTGCATCAGGCGCCCGCCTAGCAGCGCGCCCAGCACGTTCGAATCGTTGGGCAAAACAATTTCCGCCATCTCCGATTGCGAGTCGCGGACGGGGCGGGGCAAGGCGAGATCTTCGTTGCTTGTCATGAAGCGCTCTGGGTCATGGGTTTACGCTCGCGGCCGGGTCTGAAGTGACGGACCGAATTCTACGCTGCAAATAGGACTGAACGTAACATTCCACCATCTTCTGGATGCGCGCGTCGGGATGGGGGGAGATCCACTGGCTGTGTTCCACGTCGTATTCCAGAGTGCCGTGAGTTGCAGGGCGATGGCCGGTTTCGCATACGAACCACAGCTGCAGCCGGGAACCTTGATCGCGGGCGACCGAGAAACGCACCGCATCGCAGTCGCGCTCGGCCGGCAGGCGTGAACACTTCGCGGCATAACCCAGGTTGCAGAACTCGTGCAGCTCCTGCTCGGAAGGCCGGGTACCCTCATGGCCGGGGGCAGAACAATGCCCGTCCCATCCAGCCCCCAATGGCAGACGCGAAGGATGCAGCCATGCTCCATCCAATTTCTGTACCGGCATGAAGAAAGGGCACGCCAAAACTTGTTCTCCTCTTTGGTGATGGCCATTGTATCCATCCAGGTGGTCACTCGCCAGTGCTGTAGTAATCTGATATCTGAGCCAGAAGCCTTTTCCTATGGACCGCATCGCGTTGCTCACCGAAGTTCTGTCCCAGAATCCATCGGACGCCTTCGCCCGTTACGGTCTCGCCATGGAATATTCCAACTCCGGAAACATCGAACGGGCGCTGGAGGAATTTGCCCGGCTTCTGGCGACCCATCCGGACTACACTGCGGGCTACTTTATGGCCGCCCAGACGCTAGCGAAGGCTGAGCGCACGGAAGAAGCGCGGAAGATGCTGGTGGATGGTATCGCGTCTGCGAGGAAAACCGGCAACCGCCATGCCCAGGCCGAAATGGAAGGCATGCTGGCGGAATTAGGGTAGGTAACGGGTGTGGGTCGGACACTCTTGTCCGACGCCTTTGAATTTGCCTTTGCTTTTCTTAAAATCGAAGTCAAAGGCGTCGGACAAGAGTCTCCGACCCACACTGGCCGTGCTAATCCACTCGCCGGGACATCTTCACCATGCCCCGTTCCACCAGACTCGGAAACAACTGATAGGCCTTGATGGCCAAATGCATGGTCCAGGGCACGACGACTTCCCGCTTCTTCTTCACATAACCGCGCAGCACGGCACGTGCCACACGCTCGACGCTGATACCCCGGACCGAAGACGGCCGCACCGTCTTAGCTTCCCTTCCCTTGATGGCATTGGTGCTGAAGTCGGTGCGCACGTATCCCGGACATACGGTCAGAACGTGAATTCCCGAGCCCTTGAGCTCCACATTAGCTGCCTTGCCGAAAGCGTTCATGGCAAATTTGGTAGCACTGTAAACGGCATGAAACGGAAGCGGGATGTGCCCGGCAACACTCGATATATTGATAATCGTTCCCGAACCTTGCTGCTTCATCACTGCCAGCGCAGCCTGCATGCATTCGACCGTACCAAAGAAATTGGTATCGAAAGTTTCGTGCAAGGCATTCATATCCACACTGCCGACTGTATCCATGAGCCCGTGACCGGCGTTGTTGACCCAGACATCAATGCGCTGAAAATGATGCAGGGTGAGGCTGACGACGCGGTCGATCTCCTCGCGGTTGCGAACGTCGCAGGAGAGCGCCAGCGTGTTTTCGCTATGACCGATGCGGCCGCGGGCGGCTTCGGCACGGGCCGCGTCTCGCGACAGCAAAACCACCCGGGCTCCCTCATCCACAAAAAGTTTAGCGATGCCCTCTCCGATGCCCATCGAGGCGCCGGTGATCACCACGACCTTTTCAGAGATACTAACCTGGCTGGAGTTCATGTTTAGGTTATCCGTTTACTTTGCGATCCTGGAGCTAAAAACCGCCGGCAATTCCGCAATCCCGATTATCGGAGCGTACAATCGAGGAATTCGACCCGCACTCGCCGGGAAGCACTGGAGTTACTGAGTGAGCCTTCTCCCCCTATTTCCGCTGGATGTGGTCCTGTTCCCGGGCACGCCCTTGCCCTTGCATATTTTCGAGCCGCGCTACAGAGAGATGATCTCCGAATGTCTGGACCGGAAAGCGTTGTTTGGCGTCGTCCGGGCCAAGGAGGAAGGAGTCGCTGAGATCGGCTGCACAGCAGAGATTATCACCGTTGCCAAAAAATATCCCGACGGGCGTCTGGATATCGTAACCGAAGGACGCGAGCGCTTCGAGGTGATGCAGGTCAGTCAGGAAAGGTCGTTTCTGCAGGCCGAGGTGATTTACCTGCAGGACGAACCGGAAAAAGCTACCGTCGAAGAAATTGCCCAGGCAGTGAAGCTGCAAGGCGAACTCGTCGAATTGGCCGGTTCCACTCCCACAAATCCCACCCCGGTCGAAGACCCGCAACTCTCTTTCAGTCTGGTCGGCCCGCTTCCACTCGATCTCGACTTCAAACAAACTCTGCTGGGGATGAAGTCGGAAGCCGAACGCATGCAAGCCGTCATCTCCTACTTCGAGGCAATCTTGCCCAATCTCCGGCGGACGGTGCGAGTGCGGCAGAAGGCCGGCGGCAATGGCCATGTGCACTAACGGGCCCCAGTCATAACCCCTCGGCCCAGGACCATCAGGAGCGAACGGAGCGCTTCATCAGCGGCGTATAATCCGAGCAGAAGCTGTTTCCCCTGGGGGTTTTTCATCATGAGCCTGCCGCGAACGCTGGGCGAATTGCGCCAGAGTCCTTTTAGCGAACAACGCCTGAGTGCCCGGCGCGTGAAAGACGAAATGCGCGACAACCTGATCGTGAAACTCCGCCAGGGTGGTCCCATTTTTCCCGGCATCGTCGGATATGACGACAGCGTCGTTCCCCAAATCGTCAACGCCATTCTTTCGCGCCATAATTTTATTCTGCTGGGACTGCGCGGCCAGGCCAAAAGCCGAATCCTGCGTGCCCTGACCTCATTGCTCGATCCTCAGGCGCCTTACGTTGCCGGTTGCGAGATTCACGACAATCCATACGCGCCTATCTGCCGCCGTTGCCAGGAGGAGATCGCGAAGATCGGCGAAAACACTCCCATTGCGTATCTCACGCAGGAACAGCGCTACGTGGAGAAGCTCGCCACCCCCGATGTCACCATCGCCGACCTGATCGGCGACATCGACCCCATCAAGGCGGCGCGCGGCGGACACGATCTGGGCAACGAGTACACGGTGCACTACGGGTTGTTACCGCGCGCCAATCACGGCATCTTCGCTATCAACGAATTGCCGGACCTGGCGGGAAAAATTCAGGTGGGCCTGTTCAATATCATGCAGGAAGGCGACGTGCAGATTAAGGGATATCCCATCCGTCTGCCGCTTGATGTCGCCCTGGTATTCAGTGCCAACCCCGAGGACTACACCGCTCGCGGCAAGATCATTACGCCGTTGAAAGACCGTATCGGCTCGGAGATCCGCACTCACTATCCGGCCACCGTCGAAGAAGGTATCACCATCACGGCCCAGGAGTCGTGGACACAGCGCAACGGACACAAACTGCACTTGCCAAAATATGTGCAGGAGGTAATCGAGCGCATCGCCTTCGCTGCCCGCGAAGACAAGAAGATCGACAAGCGCTCCGGCGTCAGCCAGCGCCTGCCTATCTCCGCCATGGAGAATGTGATTTCAAACGCCGAGCGCCGTGCCATCCAGCAGGAAGAAAAGTTGGTGGTGCCGCGCATCGCCGATGTTTACGCCGCCATGCCCGCCATCACCGGCAAGCTGGAACTGGAATACGAAGGCGAGATGAAGGGCGCCGACCATGTCAGCCGCGAACTGATTCGAGCCGCCGTGGCAAAAACCCACGACACATATTTCAAAGGCGTCGATATGCAGCAGATCGTGCAATGGTTTGACCTGGGCGGAGAAATTCAATTGGCCGACACGGCCAGCGCCGCCGAGGCATTGCCGTCGCTGCGCGGCATTCAGGGCTTGATGGAAAAAACCGTCAAAGTGGGCGTTGGCCCCAAGGACAGTGCCGAAGTCCAAGTTTCGGCCGCCGAATTCATTCTCGAGGGTCTGCACGCGCACAAGCGCATCGGCCGCAACGAGGAGCGCGTCTTCACCGCCGGAGAGAAACAGCCCAAACCGGCTGAAAAACCCTTTGAGCGCGAAGACCAGCCCTTCCGCGGCCGTAGGCCGTATAACTAGTCGTCAGTCGTCGCTCTCCAGTCGTCAGCAACGCTCGGAGAGAACTTTGCACTGAGACTGAAGACCGACGACTGACGACTCCTTTTATGAAACGCATTCGTTACAGCAAGTACGTCCCCGATCCGGCCGGCGAAATGAGCATGGAAGACTTGCTCAGCGCGCTCTCCGACTACCTGCTGCAAAGCGGCTTCCAGAACTACATGTTCTACGACATGGAAGGTGAGCAGACGCTCGATGACCTGCGCCGCGCCATTGAGCAGGCACTGCTCGAGGGCAACCTGCTGGACGAAGAAATGCAGGAACGCCTGCGGCAGATGCAGATGGACGGAACCCTCGACGAACTGATCGAGCAGTTGATCGAACGCATGCAGCAGGAAGACTACATCAGCGTCGATCAGCCTGATGATCCGTCGCAGCAATCGAATGTTGGCGGACAGGCCGGCGAGGCCCAGCAAGCCAAATTTGAAATTACCGACAAGAGTCTGGACTTTCTCGGCTTCAAAACTCTGCGAGATCTGATGGGGTCACTGGGAAAATCCAGTTTTGGCCGCCATGACACGCGTGATCTTTCCACCGGCATCGAGGCCAGCGGCGCATCCCGGCGCTACGAATTCGGCGACACGCTCAACCTGGACATTACGGCGACGCTTTCCAGTGCCATCCAGCGCGAAGGCTTGAAGCTGCCACTGAACATCGAGTATTCCGACCTGCAGGTGCATCAGTGCGAGTACCAGTCGTCCTGCGCCACCGTGCTCATGCTGGATTGCTCACACTCCATGATTCTGTACGGCGAAGACCGCTTCACCCCGGCCAAGAAAGTCGCCATGGCGCTCTCTCACTTGATCCGCACGCAATATCCCGGCGACTCGCTTTCGCTGGTCCTGTTCCATGATTCGGCGGAGGAAGTTCCGTTGTCACAACTGGCGCGGGTAAAAGTCGGTCCGTACTACACCAACACGCGGGAAGGCCTGCGCCTGGCCCAGCGCGTCCTGCAGCGGCAGCGCAAGGACATGAAGCAGATTGTGATGATCACCGACGGCAAGCCCTCCGCCCTGACGCTCGAAGACGGACGCATCTACAAAAACGCCTTCGGTCTCGATCCCATGGTGGTAAGCCAGACCCTTGAGGAAGTTTCCAAGTGCAAGCGCGCTGGAGTCATGATTAATACCTTTATGCTGGCATCGGATTACGGCCTGGTTCAATTCGTGCAGAAGGTGACGGAAATGTGCCGCGGCAAAGCTTACTTCACTACGCCCTACACACTGGGGCAGTATCTGCTGATGGATTACATGTCGCGGAAGACCAAGACGATTCACTAGCCCTCACCTGGTTCCGTGATACCAGCCAAACACTTTGGTTAGATGGTATATCTGATCAGATAGACAATTGGGTTCGGGGAGAGTCTTGCGTGGGCAGGTTTGTGCCTCCAAATGTCGATCTGGCAATAGCATAAAACGATGGGAGTCTGGCAGTCTTGACAATGGTCACGGACGTGCATGCTCGCAAGTGTCAGCCGTTTAGGACTGGCTTACTGCGGAGGAAAAGACCATGGCCACCGACTTCATGCCTTCCATTTCTGTTGCCAAAGTTCCCAAGGGCTTGATCGTCTTCGCCGTTGGCGCCTTCGGTGGGATCGCGCCAACCCTTCTCCGGATTGGCGTCGATCTGTCACAACAGAACAAGTCGGTAAGTGAAATCAATAGCTCAGTTCTGGTGGGAATGGCGATCTTCGCGATGCTGGGTGGAGCCGTGGCTGCGATATGGAACGAAGTGGACCTGAAGAAAGTCTTCTACCTCGGAATGGGCCTTCCGTCCCTGATCACTGTGGTCACCACGACTGCAACTATGCCACAGCGCAGCGCCGAGGCCGAACTGGTTCCCAATTCACCGACCGTCGCCGCCATGAACTGGCAGCCTGTATTGTTTCAGAGCTCTGGAAGCGGCAAAGTCCGGATATTGCTGCCGTCGGAAGTGGGGTACAACGGGGCAGTTGCAACCTTTTATCGGTCGGATAATTCGTCTGTCAATATCCCAATCAGGGCGGGGGTGGACATCCCAACTCCGGATCGATCGGTAGCGGTGGTAGTCGGTAGCCCGGTGGCGCAATCAGACAGGGTCGCGCTTGGCCAGGCGGCGCAAAGCTCGACCGTCGTTATCAAGTTTACTGCCCAAAAAGATCCGTACTATGGGCTTCTCTACGCGGTGGGGGCACATTCCAAGCCATTCAAGCTGATAGCTTCCAGCGTCAGCTCAAACAACATTGCGCCGCGCTCGGACACTTCAGTCAAATACTCCGCGCGCATGCCTGCTTCGGTAATTGATCTGGCGCACCAAACTCTAAGGTCCGTTCTCACGCCTTCGTAAGCTCCCCCACTGCCCGGTACGCGTGATCGATGGCTCCGTCGGTGTAGGCGTAGGCGCCGGCATCAGCATTGGCGATGGCAATCCTGCCAAAGGGCTTGCGGGCCACCTCGCAGGGGGTCTCTCCGCCTTCCAGCCAGAATTTGTCCCAGAGCGAGTTGTATTCGTAAGCATAGCCGTGGGGCCAGCGATTTACGGTGATGGCCGTGATGTCATTGGCTGGGTCGAAACCTCCGGTGCCCACCACTCGGGCCAACTGCTCGCGGATATTTCGCTCCATGGTTTCAAACGTCGTGGTGAACAGTTCCACCCTGCCCAGCAGATGCTGGTCGCGTGCCGGACGCCCCGGCTTGCAGGGCGTCTTCACCATGTGGACGACGATGGGCTCTTCCGGTTTCTTCGAGCATTCGTAGCCGCCGATACTCACGGGCAAATCCAGGCTCATGTACGAGTGATATCCATCGGGCACATAAATCGCGTTTGCTCCCAGCTTTTCAAAAGCTTTCCAGTTGCGGAGGGCAACGTTGGTGTAGAGCAAAGGGACCTTGGCCGCCGACGACAGAGCTTCTTTCTGCTTCTCCGGCAATTGCTGGCAGATGTAGGGAATGACCACGTGCCAGCAAGCCAGGACGCAGTGCGCAGCGCTTACCGTGTACCCCTTGCCGTCGCGCGCATATGCGATTTCGACTCCCTTGGCGCTGGCGGGATCTCCTTGATGCTTTACTCGCACGGCTGTACTGTTCAGGCGGATGCGCACCGGCGAACTCTTCTCATCGAGCCTGGCGTAGTTGGCCCGCGCCAGGACCACATCCGTCGCAGACTGGCCTGGAATGGCCTGCGGAATCAAGCTGCGCACCAGCAGGCGCGCGATGGAAGCATTGCCGTCGGGAAAGTGGAAAAAGTATTTCTCCGCTTCCTTGTTTGGGATAGCGTCGCGGTTCATGCCTTTTCCCGGCGCCGGATCGAGATTCATTCCCGCGAAACCCGGGGCCCCCATCCCCCATGCGTCTTGCGCCGCCACCGCGTCAAATCCCACTCCGAATAAGGGCTGGGGCATGTTCTGGAACAGCTTCACTATTTCGGGACTGACTTTGACCAGGTCAGCCAGAAAGCTGTTGTAGCTCATGCGGGCCATGCGCGCTTTCTTATCGTCCGAACTCAGGCCGGGCAGATAATCTGTCTTTTCCGTGAGCAGGCGTCGGTAATCTGCCTTGGCTGCTTCCGAAAACGGGGCTTCCTGCAGGAACATTTCCACCGCTTGGGCCAGCACCTTGTCGTCTTCGCTCTCGCCGCCGACGCGCGGCGTCGGATTGGTGACCAGTTTGTCAGCACCGAATGTCTCTTTGTCGAAAAAAATTTTCGGACCCAAGCCAAAAGACCGGTACAAATCCCGGTTCACATACTTGGGATAGGAGGCGACATCGATTCCCAGTTCCTCGACTAAGCCCTTGGCCACGGCGCTGTAGGGAGCCGGGCTTTCGATGGAAAACGTCCCGCCAAAACCCAGCATGGTCCGGTTGGGGCTATGAAACTCATTGCGCTTGGCGTGGCCGCCGAAGTCGTCGTGATTTTCGATAATCAGGATGCGCGCCTTCGGTCCGGCAGCCTTGCGAAAGAAATGCGCCGCGGAGAGCCCGCTGATGCCGCCTCCCACCACCACCAGATCGTAAGTTTCTCCGGTGTCAACCGGGGTCCCAGCCTGGGCCCAGAAGGTGCCGTCGCGCAGGCTATGCGCCACTTCGAATGACCCAACATGACTGCCGCGAAGTCCGGTCAAAGCCGGGGGATAGTAGTCGGGCGATTTCTCCCGCCCGGCCTGCATATCGGCAGCGGCAAAAAAATCGACGGGAAGAATTGCCGCCCCGATGGTGAGCGCGACTCCGTTCAGGAAATCACGCCGTGTGATCCCGCGACCCATTCCTAATTCTGCATCTTTCCAATCGCTCACAGGGGCTCCTCGAAAGTTGGTGCCGCGGAAATTCGGCGGCTGGGCGCGGGCCTGGCTTGAACGAAGGCGTCGCACGCCCTTCCTGCCTGCGTCGAAAAACGATCCTAGGCGGAAACGTTCGGGGTTAGCTGCCCTCCGCCTTCTTGACCGCTGATTCCGCTCCCTGGAACCCGATCCGGCTATGGGTGCCATCGCAAAATGGTTTGGTCACCGATCCACCGCACCGGCAAAGAGAAAATGCCGGCTTGCCGGTCAGGTCATACTTGTTGCCGTCGGCGTCCACCAGTTCGATCGTGCCCTCGGGATCTTCCACCCGATAGGGGCCGTTCTTCCGGACAGTGATTTTGACTGCCATGAGGCCTCCCTGTTCGCTATTGAAGATAGCAGAAGGCAGAGGTCAGCGGTCAGCTCGCAGTTTTCTGCCAGATCCGTGATGAAGAGCTAATAGCGAAAAACTAAAAGCTGAGAGCTGACAGCTGCTTACGCTGCCGCCCACTTGGCCTGCAGCAGGTTGCCGTAGAGCTCGAGGTATTGATCAATCATGCGTTTGGAGGTAAAGCATTCGCGGGCTCGCTGATAGGCGCGGTTGCCGTAGGTGCGGCACAAGTCTCGCTGATCGCTTAAACGGCGAATCGCGGAAGCCAGGCTGGCGGCATCATTTTCGCGGAAGTACAAAGCAGCATCGCCCCAAATTTCCCGAAAGGCAGGGATGTCATTGGCCACGATGGCGCAGCGGGAAAATGCCGCCTCCACCCCAGCCATATCGAAAGGTTCGTAGCGGGAGGTCGCAGCATAGATTGAAGCCCGACTGTAGAGCGTGCGCAGCTGCGCTTCCGTCTGCGGCCCTTTCAGCGCGACATTCATCTCGTTAATGGACAGCTTGACGTCGGCGCGTATCGGAATCCTGGCTGGGCCGTGGACTGGCGTGTCCGAGCCCACGATGCAGACCGGAAGGGGGTGGGTATGCTGGGTCAGCAACGACACCTGCTTGCCGGCATCCAGAAGTCGGCCCACCGCCAGTACGGAATCATCCTTCCCCACGTAGGGATTGAAAAAAATCGGATTGCGCCCGTTGTAAATAACGGTCTCGTGCCGGGAGCGGGTGTAGCAATCGCGGACCGTGTCCCTCATCCAGATCGAAGGCGCCACCACGACGCTGGCCATAGCCAGGCCGCGCGAAACCACTTCCCGGTACCACTGCAGCCAACGGTCCTGCTTGGGCTCCCGCCCGTGCACCGCCCGCCACCACGTAATCAAATCGCCATGCGCCACCACCACTCGAGGCACCGCAACCGGCAGGTCTCCGTAGCACAGTTGGTTCAGGTGGAGCAGGTCGGGCCTGAGCTCTTTGACCAGAGCCGTGAGGTAGGCAGAAGAATCTTTCAGGTCTTGCTGCCCCTCCTCCATCCAATCCAGGCGGAACGCCGTGGGACGGTATTCCAGGCCATGCAGGTTTTCCATCCAGAGGGTTTGTTGAGGCAGGGGGATTTCGCCGAAACTCACCAGGGTCACCCGCAGCCCTCGACTGACCAGCCCGGAGACTAGCTCGCGGGTGTAGGTCCACGTACCACTCAGAGTGTCGGCGGTAACCAGAACGTGCAAGAATTTCACCTGGGAAGCGCGAGGAGTCGCCAGGGAGCTGAGACTCCGCGTTTCTTACTGCTGCGTCATTGTAGTGCGGGAACCGGGATGTTCGGGAAGGATTTTCTGGGAAGTGCGCCGGTGCGCAAAATGTTGCACTTTGGGACGAGGGTAGAGCAGAGTGGCTTCCCCCCCGGGCCTCAGGCCGGACTTTCGAGCTTGAGACGCATTTGCTGGGCCAGCTCGTAGACGCTGCGCATCTTGCGTTCAGCTTCGCTATGCAGATCAGGTACCTGCAAGGCCAATTCGCACGAAAGCAGCAGGGCCGTGACTGTCCCTTTGAGTTCGTTTCGCAGCGCGTGTTGTACCTCTTGCCGGACCAGCTGGACCTGTTTCTTGTGCCGGTGCAGCGCCACCCGCAACTCGCGCGCGACTCGGTCCATGTTGTTGATGGCGAAGTTCACGTGGACCGGCACAGCGGTTCCGATGTGTTCCAGAACCATGTCGCTCTCGACCGGTTCGGTTTCGAGGAATGCCTGATCGATGAGCACGGCCGCGTATTCCTGAGCGCGCAGGCGGGCCAGCGCCTGCGAAGAGGTGGCCGCAACATGGGTTTCTTCCGAGGTGATTTGTTGAATCGCCTGGGCGCAGCCCCGAGCTTTGGCGGAAGGCGTAATGACGAGTAGCATGCTCGCCTACATTGCACGTCTCTTGCCGCAATGGCGCCATTGAAAACAGGCCGGTTAAAGTACGAGTCCGACTCTGCTCCTTCCCAGTGCAGGAAGCAGGTTCAGAATCGGGCAACAAAGACGGTAAGACACCCCTCTGATCCTGCGCGACATACTCCTTCAGCTTGCGATAGAGAGTGGTTTTGCCGATGCCCAACATTCGCGCCGCCAGAAGTTTGTCCCCATTGAGCTGAGCAATCGTGCTCAGAATGGTATGTTTCTCCAGTTCCGCCATGGGCATGATTTGAGTCTTGCCGTTGCTTCCGTTCGACGGATGGATGGGGACTCCATGGATGGCGCTGGGCAAGTCGGCCACGTGGATTACCGGCCCCGAGGTGAAGGCGCAGGCCCGCTCCAGGCAATTCTCGAGTTCGCGCACATTACCTGGCCAATCATAAGCCAGCAGAGCTTTCATGGCGTCGTCGCTCAAGGTTCGCTCGTGGCCCGAGCCTCGTGACAGCCTTTCCAGGAAGTACCCGGTCAGCAGCGGAATGTCCTGGCGCCGGTCGCGCAGCGGTGGGATCTTCAGACTCAGGACATTGAGCCGGAAGTAAAGGTCCCGGCGGAAGGTTCCCTGGGCCACGGCCTGTTCCAGGTCACGATTGGTGGCGGCCAGAATTCTGACGTTGATCGCGATGCGCTTGGTGCTGCCTACCGGACGAATCTCCCGCTCCTGGATGGCGCGCAACAGCTTGGCCTGAAGATCGACGGGGAGTTCTCCCACCTCATCGAGGAAAACCGTGCCCCCCTCGGCGATCGCGAGCAAGCCGTCGCGTGATTGCACCGCCCCAGTGAAAGCGCCTTTGACGTAGCCGAACAGTTCACTCTCGATCAAGGTCGGAACCAGCGAGCCGCAGTCCACGGGGATGAAAGGCTTGTCGCGAAAGGGCCCCGAGAAATGGATGGAGCGCGCCACCATTTCCTTTCCCGTTCCGCTCTCGCCCAGGATGAGCACGGGATGGCTGCTGTGGGCGGCTTTGCCGATGATGCGATACAGCCTTTCCATCTCCGGCGCCCGGCCCACGATGCTACCGAATCCGAGCTTGGACTTGATCCTCTCGCGCAGTGTGCGGTTTTCGGTTTTCAATCTCAGGTGGCCGGACACGCGCTCCAGCAATAGTCTCAGTTCTTCCATGCTGAAGGGTTTGGTCACGTAATCATAGGCCCCGTTCTTCATAGCCTGGACTGCGGATTGGACGGTGCCATATCCGGTCACCACCACGATGACCGCATCGGGCTTGCGCTCGCTGATCTGATGCAATGCCTCCAGGCCGCTGGCGCCCGGCAGTTTCAGGTCAAGCAACACCACGTCAATATTCTGCGCGTCCAGCAGACGATAGGCATGCTCGGCGGAGTCCGCCACCGCGGTGTTGAAGCCGAGCGATTGTGCGACTTCGCGACAGACTTCCCGGATGGCGCGTTCGTCGTCCACGATCAGGAGGTTCAGGAAATTCGCCCCTTCCATCTGTACAGGATTGGGAGCACTGAGTGCGGCTGTGGTCATAACATCACCTTTCTGGCTTTCGATTTTGATCGGGTCGGACTCGCGGCAGACGCAGGGAAACTCGCGTGCCTTTTCCCGGCTCACTTTCCGCCATGATGCTTCCGCCCTCTTGCCGGACCAGTCGGCGGGCGGTGGCCAGCCCTAGGCCGTTGCCGCGGCCGGGATTTTTGGTCGTAAAGAAGGGTTCAAAGGCGCGATCCAGGGTTTCCGCATCCATGCCTTCACCGGTGTCTGCGACCGCGAGCTCAACCCACTGCTCCATTTGCGATTCTGATTCACCATTGATGGGAATGGAGTCGGTGCCGTTGCGCGTGCTGACGATAATCCGGCCGCCGTCGGCATGGCGTCACGGGCATTCAGCACCAGGTTAAGCAAGATTTGCTGGACTTGTGCCGGGTCCATTTTCACCTGGCCCAGGTCGGCCGCCAGCGCGGTGCTGAGGACGATATTTTCACCAATCATGCGGATCAGCAGGTCCTCGATTGCGGTGATCGCATGGTTCAACACGAACACATGGGATTCTTCGGCGGGGGGCCGCGCCACCGCCAGCAGCTGCTGCACCATGGCGGTCCCGTGTTCGCCGGCCATGCGCATCTCCTGGACGTGACGTCGCGAGGGGCTGTCCTCCCGTAGTTCTACCAGCAACAGGTCGCAGTAGAGCATGATGCCGGTCAGCAGATTGTTGAAGTCGTGAGCGACGCCTCCCACCACGCGGCCAACCGCCTCCATGCCTTGCGCTTCCCCTAGCCGTCTTTCAGCCTGCGCTTGCCGGCTGACGTCGCGCGTGTGCATCACCTGAAACTCGCAGCCGCGCGCCTGGAACCCTGTCCTGGTTACCTCAAGCTGCAGATGGGTACCGTCTCTGCGGGTGTGGGCAAACTCCCCATCGGAACTAATTTCGTGTTGTTCGCCCGCCCCGGCTCCGGTCTCGACCCGGAGCCAGGACGCAGGGAACACATCCTCTACTCCTTTAACCTGGAGCTGCGGCCGATCCGCCCATTCAAACATTTCGCACCATGCCGGATTCGCATACACCACCCGTCCGGAAGCAAGAATCGCCAGACTCCCGGGAAAAGCCTGGACCGCGGCCAACAGGATGGCGGGATCGGGAGATCCGGGAATATTCGGCCGCAACGGTACGATGGCATTCATCGTTTCATGACCCCACTCCCTGCCTTGCCTCCAGTTCCCGTCCTGAACAAGACCTTACGGACCAGTTTCCAGCGCATGGTCTGTCAATTCGAAAGCATTAGGCCTGGGGCACGTTTCGGGAAAGCACCAAATGGGTGCGGCGACACTGTCGAAAGGCTCATTCACTCCCGAATCGGGAAATCTGCTGCGACAGATCTCCCGGTGGCACCCTCTCCATTTCGGGAAGTCTATGCGGACGGAGGGAATCTGCTAAGGGCAGCGGTCACAGCGTGATGTGACGGAAGAACATGCGTGAAATTCTGGCTGTCGATGATCTCCTGACGCTATCAGGCGCAAAGCGCGTGGCAAAATTGCCAACTTCTCTCTGCCAACTCCCGGTTGCTGACAGCGGCTAAATCCATAGCGTGTTTCGGGTTGGCTCAGAATCCTTGCTTCCCTTTGAAGTGCAACAGTTTGCAACATCCAGCCGAAGGGAGGATGGGAGCCATTTATCGGCTTGATTTCCAACCCGCATGTGGTAGTTTTAACTTCTCTCCCCCCTGTGAATTCTCCCCCCATAACTCACGATTAGCGGTCGGGCGCCTTGGTGTGCGGCAGGCCAGCGTGGGAGCAAGAACAAAAGGGCCATGTAAGCAATGAATCGAAAGCAAGCTTGGTTAGCGGTTGTCGGAGTGTTGATTTCAGGCTTCAGTGCATGCGGCGGGGGCGGGTCAACTACCGGCAGCGTGACCACGCCCCCCAGCACATTCCACGAATCCTTTCCCGATGCCAGCGGCACGGTCGAGACGTTCAGCCAGCAGCAGGTCGACAAATCGGGTCCCTTTTTTGCCAAATTGGGGACCAACGACCGCAGCTGCGCCAGTTGTCATGATTCCGCCGATGGATGGAGTGTCACTCCGTCGCACCTGCAACAGCGCTTCAACGACACCCAGGGCACGGACCCGATATTCCGCACGATTGACGGCGCCAACTGTCCCAGTGACGACGTTTCCACTCTAGGAGCCGCCACTGCGGCCTACAGCCAGCTGCTGAATCATGGATTGATTCGCATGGCGCTGCCTCTACCGGCCAACGCCGAGTTCAGCATCATCGCGATCACCGACCCTTATCAATGCCCGGAAACTACGGCCAGCCTGCCTGCGCTTTATCGGCGCCCTCTTCCAGCCACCAACCTGAAGTTTCTCAATGGCATCATGTGGGACGGGCGGGAGCCCAACTTGCAAACCCAGGCCCAGGACGCAACCTTGGTGCATACACAACCCAACGGTCCGCCGACGGATGCCCAGCTACAACAGATTGTGAACCTTGAATCCTCGCTGTTCACTGCCCAGTCGGTGGACAGCCTGGCCGGAGACCTCACGGCACAGGGCGCGAATGGCGGCCCGGTGTTCCTCTCCACCCAACCCTTCTCCATAGGGATGAACTCCGGAACCGGGTTTGACCCTAATGCGTTTACCCTGTACACCAACTGGACCAACGCGAGCGGGAGCAACGCCGCCGCGCAACAGTCCATCGCGCGGGGAGAGATGTTGTTCAATAATTTTCCTATCCGGATCACTGGTGTGCCGGGATTTAACGACGTTCTGGGTCAGACGCAGGTCATGGGCACGTGTTCGACTTGCCATAACACCCCGAACGTTGGTAGCAGCTCGACCTTCGAGATGATGGACATCGGAACCGCTTCTCCCAAAGCCAACCTTCCTTCGTACCTGATTCTGTGCAATGACGGCACGCAGTTGGTGACTACCGATCCCGGTCGGGCGATGGTGACCGGCAAGTGTGCCGATATGAGCAAGGTCAAAGTCCCGAGCATGCGCGGTTTGGCCGCGCGCGCACCCTATTTCCACAACGGCACGGCAAATACCTTGCTCGAGGTGGTGAACTTCTACAACCAGCGTTTCGGCATTCTGCTCAGTGACGACCAAACGGCCGACCTGGTCGCATTCATGAACGCCCTGTAAGCATGTTGGCGTGTGGGTGGGGATGTGGGTCGGACACTTCTGTCCGACGCTTTTGCTGTTGAATTTTGCAGTTGGTTTTTGCAGTTGCTTTTCTTTTTGGCTCCGCCTTTTCAAAAATCCAGGTCAAAGCCGTCGGACAGGAATGTCCGACCCACACATACTTGCCCACACACTTTCGGCTAGAGGGGTAAGGGCTGTGCCAGCCTGAAAGTCAGGCTGCGCTCGGGGGCGACGCCCACGTCCATGCTGCCCGTGGCATAGGTTGTCCCCGGAACATCCACTGAAGTCCCGATGAGAGCGCCCTTTTTCCCCGCGCCGTCGCGCAGGATGGTTACGTTGCGCTGCTCATGCGAGCCCCGCTTCATGAAGATGCTGGAAGTCTGTATGGGAAGGAACTTGCCGTTGAGGGAGATCGAGGTCAGGCACAGCCGCAGGTAGCCCGCTTCCTGGAACCGATCTGAAGCCTTGGCGTCCAACACCTTTCCCTTCAGGACAGCACCCCGCAGCGCGAGCGTATGCCCACGGACAATGATGGGCTCGTCCAGCACCGCTTCGAAGGGATCACCAGCGAGAGAACTGGCGCTCGACAAAGACAACCGCACGTGGATGGTTATGGGAGTTCCGGCAGGTATCGCTGTGGGGGCGAGAGAACCGGTGGGGGAAATACCGGCCTTGTCGGACGCAGCCTCAAAAGGTAAATGCTGGTCCGCCGCCACACTCTCTTCGATTCCCGGGAGGCTCTCGCGTCGTGAACATCCGGCCAGAACCAGTCCCATTGAGAAAAGGGAGAACACGGCAGCGTTCCGCCAATTCCCACTCGACACATTCATAAAACAATCCTGCCGCGCGCCACCACTACCCGACAAGTCGCAAGCTGGATGCCATCTTGCAAGACCGATTTATCAGCCAGTTAAGGCCAAGGTGGGAGATCGAGGTGTAGTTATTACCGGTATTATCGCGCTAGAGCGAAAACACTACGGACGCCTAAAATCTGCTGCTCTTGATTCTGATCCGTGAAAATCCGTGTACATCCGTGGCTGGTTCTGTTTTTGCGTGGGCAAAAAAAAGGAGGAGCGGGTTGGCCGCTCCTCCGTAGATTAAATAACACTCATGTTCTCGGCGATCCGTTAGTTAGAGGATCCGCCCAGACCGGCGGAAGTGCTGGCCGCTTCATTCTCGGGCTGGACAATCAGGCCGTCAAACGGGGTGGCTCCCACAAAGCGTCCGCGAACTACACTGATGCGACGCAGCGGGTACCCCGAGTCGGGACCGCGATGCCAGCTGCGGCCGCTGTCCCGGCTCTCGAAGATCACTCCGGTGGCGTTGCTGGTGGCCAGAAGACGCTTCCTGCCCTGGTCATACGCGATCGAGCTGATGTTCTTGTCGGGAAGGCCGTTCACGATATGCTCCCAGGTCGCACCGGAATCGGAACTCCGGAAAGCGCCTTCGCGGGAAGCCACCAGGATTTCGCCTTCGGGCGTCAGCGTCACGCCGTGAATGCTGGTGATGTAGGAAGACAGGGGCGCCTGCTGCCAGGTCGCGCCATTATTGGAAGAGCAGAGAACGTTGGTGCGGGTGGCCGCAACCACCAGCTCACCCTCCGACTCTACGGCAACGAAATCACTCTTGCCCATCACCGGACCGCCGATCCAGGTCTTGCCCTGGTCCGAACTGCTGAACAGTCCAGAGGAGGTGGCTGCGAGCCAGCGCTTGGGTGTGA
The DNA here is from genome assembly GCA_963758435.1 of Terriglobia bacterium. Classification (GTDB taxonomy): domain Bacteria; phylum Acidobacteriota; class Terriglobia; order Terriglobales; family Acidobacteriaceae; genus JAIQFF01. The sequence goes on from CAVWVN010000014.1 coordinate 266,225, forward strand.
CTTCAATATCGCTCACGCGCGCGTCCAGGACAGAGCGAACCACGACTGCGGGCACTTTTGCCGCCTTCTTTCCGTTCTTGCCTTTCACTACTCGCGCCGGAGACTTCTCGGTCACGATGGTGTTGATTGGACGCCACTGGCTGGCATTGCGATCAAGCAGGAAGATACCCTTGTTGGTGCCGGCGATCAGTCCTCCGGTGGAAGTCTGCTGCAACGCGAAAACATCGCGTCCGCCCAGGCCGGCACTCTTCTGCTGCCAGCTCTGTCCGCCGTCGCGGGTGGAGAAAACGCCGCCGAACTCGCGATCATTGACCACGCCCACTTGCATGCTGTTGGGATCGGTGTTGTCGGCCAGAATCGAACTTACGTACCGGTGCGTGTAGCCATGGTTGGACGCCACAAAAGTCTGCGCCCCGTTGTCGCTGGCCAGGATGCCGCTGCGGTCGGTGGCCAGCAGTACCCGGTTCGAGTTGCGGGGATCCACCAGCACATCGTTCACTACGACTTCCGGATTGCTTACCCGCTTCCAGGTCTTGCCTGCGTCGGCGGTCTTCCACAGACCCTCGGTGGTGCCGGCATAAACCGTGCCCGGATTGTTCGGGTCCTGCTTCAGAACGCGGGTGCGGCGGGCGGAAAACGGAATGCCCTGCATCTTGCGGAACAGATCACCGGCGCTTTCGCTCTTGTAAATTCCAGAGCAGGCGCTGGCATAAACCACTGCGGGATTGGTTGAGTCCACGATGACCGAAAACACGTCCGAGTCGTCGATCATGCCCTTGTTGATGCGATGCCAGTTGGCTCCGCTATCGTCGGTCTTCCACGCCAGGTGCCAGGTACCGGCATAAACCACGTCTGGATTCTTGGGATCAACCGCAATCGACTCGATATTTTTCAGTTCAGTCTGGCTCGCGGGAGAAATCTGCTCCCAGCTGTTGCCGCCATTCTTGCTGCGGAACACGCCATCGAGGGCGCCGATCACCAGGACCTTGGAATCGTAGGGAGCGATGGCCAGGGCCCGCACCGACTTGCCGTGCACGCCCGGAAGCGCTTCCCAGTTGTTGCCGCCATCGTGCGAGCGAAAAACGTCGCCGGCCTGCTGGTTCACCACGCTCCACGCCGAAACGTAAATGTGTTTGGGATTCTGCGGGTCAATGACGATGTGATCGAGCACATTGTCATCGCCGCCGAGGTGGGCCAGGCGCGACCAGTTGTGTCCCCCATCCGCGGACAGGAAAAGCGTTCCAGTGCTGGTCCCGAGATAAATGCGGTCGGGATTTTGCGGGTCGTAACTCAGACTCCGCACGTCGCCTCCATCCGGGCCCAGGGCGGTCCACTGACCAGCCCACAGGGCAGAGGTGGAGAGCACTGCAATTGCTAATGTAATCAACCACTTACAGGAATTCAGCCGAATCTTACGCGAAATCATAGGTGAATGTGCCCCTAGCGAAAAATTATGCGCTCGCGGCTGAGACTGACAGCGTAATACGCTCTTTTCAAGTTACCGAAGGACAGACAAAAAAGGGCCGGTCGAGTATAAAACTCGACCGGCCTGAATCAGCTAACCATCACTGGGCCTTTGGTTTAGCAGCCTTCTTTTTGGCTGGCGCAGGGTGATCTGGGACCGCCTTTACCACCGCCTCATCTACTACTTCGGTTCCAGGGGCCGAGAAGGTCGCACCCGCCGGGACTACCCAGTATTCGGCAGTCTTGGTACCGGCGCTTCCCGTGCGCACCTCAATCCGGCTGGCATCGATGGCTTGCTTGGCTTCGCCACCAGACAGATATGCCTTGGAATTGACGGCGCGTTCTCCGGCCAGGTTCTTGCGCTTCTCGCCCGGCTCGGCGTTGCCCACGATCACCAGCTTGGCATCGGGATCATGCTGCAGCCGCTGGGCAACATCGTCCAGGACGGCCTTGCAGGTGTTGTCCACTCGCCACGGCTTCACCGGGTTGGGGAACTCGCACTCGCTCAGCTTGCTGGCCTCCGGCGGCGGCGGAGGTGGCACCTCTACCGTCACCTGACTCGACGCCGAGGCAGTGAGACCACGAGAATCGCTGCACGTCGCGCTCACCGTGATGGGGCCGGCTGCGGCTCCGGTGGTGTTGAGAGTGGCGGTGCCGCCCTCACCCGAGACGCTGCCACCGCTGGCCGTCCAACCACTGATCGTGACTGGGACGTTGTCCGGGCTGGTGCAGGTGCAGGTCACGGTTGAAGGCGTGCCCGCCTGTACCGATGTCGGATTTGCCGAGCAGGACATGGTCGGCGGATTCTTCGGCGGTTCCTTCACCGTGAAGGTAGCCGTGCAACTCGCCTCGCCGCCCTTCTTCATCTTGGGATCAGTGACGCGAGCCGTAACTGTGTAGCTGCCGCCCGCAACTCCGTTCGTATCGACGGTTGCGGTGTTGTCCTTGCTGGTGACCTTTCCGCCCGTGCTGGCCCAGCTGTAGCTTAGGGTGTGCTTGGGGTTGAAATTACTGGCGGTGGAGGTGGCCGTAACCGGTTCACCCACCATGACCTCGTTGGGCTGGATGGAGCAACTCGCGGCTGGTACCAAGGGCGATTCAAAGCCGAAGTTGAACACCAATCCCGTGCGCAGCCGCACACCATCCAGAGTAGGACGCCGCAAGTCCGGAAAGGCGGGAGAAACCTCATTGGAAAAATTGTGGTGTGCCCACACGTAGTCGGCCTCGAACAAACGTAATGAGAGCCTGCGCCAAAGGTTGAGGTCCATTCCGCCACCGAGAATCGCGCCAATGCCATTGCTGGAATCCACCAGAGGCACCGTCAGCCGGTTGTATCCCAGCAGGGTGTGGGCGAAGAAAGTGACGCCTTCATTCCGCCACGCAAAGCGAGGCCCGATCGAGATTGTGTTTTCGGTTCCATTCTTATTCTTGTTGCCGCCATAGTCGGCTTCCAGTCCCCAATGGGACGTAAAGTTGTAAGTAAAGCTGGCACCCGCTCCTTGAGGGATATCGCCCATCTTCTGGGCCACGGGAGCAGTCGGCGGTTGGAACGGCGATGGAACCGTGGCGCCGGGATGCAGCCATTGATACCCTGCAAAGAATTCACCTTTGGGGGTCTCTTGTTCTTGTGCCACGAGCGCAGCTGATACCGCCACCACTGCCAACAAGCTAAGAAAAATGCCACGCAGCGACCGACGAAGTGACATGCCATCCTCCAAAAATCTTTAGGTAAAAACTTCGCGTCCACGCTTAGGGCCTATTAGGTTGCGACCGGGAGTTGCGTGGGAAGCAAATACCGAAATCAAATATGGGAAGCAATTCTACCCCAGACCAGAGTCAAAACAAGCCTGCGGCAAACCTTTTAATCAAATAACCGAGGGCTGTTAAGTGTCTCAGATTGATATACTCCCGGATCGCCAGCCTGCCATCCAACTGGCCCGGCGCAGGCATCTGAGATGGCGGATTCGGCTTCCGTGGGGATAAACATCCGTCAGACCTCAGCCCCCGCTTGCAGCCGAGCCGGAAAGCTTAAATAATGGCGGGCAGCCCTTATGAACCATGAAAGAGTACTGATCGTCGAGGATGAGGAAAACGAACGCACTGGCCTGGCCGAACTGGTCACTGGCTGGGGGTACCGCGCCGAAACCGCCAAAGACGGGGCGGAGGGGCTGGAAAAAGTTACATCCTGGGCTCCTTCCATCGTGGTCACCGACATGAAGATGCCGCGTATGGGCGGCCTGGAGCTTCTGGAAAAGCTGGCCACGGATGCGCAGACCATGGCGGTCGTGGTGGTGACCGCCCAGGGCACGATTGATAGTGCGGTGCAGGCCATGCGCATGGGCGCCTATGACTACATCACCAAGCCCATCGACACCAACCGGCTGCGCACCATCCTGCAAAATGCCTCCGCCCTGCTCGGGACCCGTGCCGAACTTGAAGTTACGCGGCGCAAGCTGCGCGACGCCGGTTCGCTGGGAAGCCTGATCGGATCATCCAAGAAAATGCAGGAAATATTTCACCTCATCGAAATGGTCTCCCCCAGCACCGCCTCAGTGTTGATCACAGGGGCCAGCGGCACCGGAAAGGAACTGGTGGCCCGCACCGTTCATGAACTCAGCCCGCGCCGGGGCAAGCCGTTCGTTCCCATCAATTGCGCGGCCATTCCCGAGACTCTGATCGAGAGTGAAATATTCGGCCACGAAAAGGGGGCTTTCACGGGGGCCCTGGAGCGGCGCACCGGATGCTTTGAGCTGGCGGAAGGTGGAACCCTGCTGCTGGACGAGATCGGCGAGATGCCGGTGGCCACGCAGGCCAAGCTGCTGCGCGTGCTCGAAGACCGCAAATTGCGCCGGCTGGGCAGCAAGGTGGAGACCACGGTGGATGTCCGGGTTCTCGCCGCCACCAACAAAGTTCCCGAGGAAGCCGTCGCGCGCGGCGAGCTGCGCAACGATCTTTATTATCGCCTCAACGTTTTTAACATTCACATGCCGCCGCTGCGCGAGCACAAGGAGGACGTTCCGGAACTGGTGCAGGCCCTGCTGGCGGATATGAACGAGAAACATGGACGCAAGGTCGCCGGGGTGAGCGAGGCTGTCCTCAACGCGTTTCAGAATTACTCCTGGCCGGGCAATGTGCGGGAAATGCGCAACACCCTGGAACGGGCAATTATTGTGTGCGACGGAGCCCTGGTCGAAACCAAGCATCTGCCCCCGGGGTTCGGACAATCCAGCCTGCGCAGTTCAACCGAGGATTCCGACACCGTGCGCCTGGGTGTGGGAACCACGGTGGAGGAAGCAGAGAAGCTGCTGATCCTGAAAACGCTGGAGGCCACCAACAACAACAAGACCCGGGCCGCGGAAATTCTGGCCATTAGCTTGAAGACTTTGCACAACAAACTGAAGGAGTACGGCAATACCACGGCCGACGCGGCCCTGGCGAGGGAGGAATAAGGGAAGGCAGCATTGGCGCAGACCGCGTGGGGACAGCCGCCCTCGGCTGTCCAGTTGAGCGCAGCTCGACAAATTTTTGCAGGCGGCCCACGAACTGCGGAGCTTCGCTCCGCCGGACAGCCGAGGGCGGCTGTCCCCACGCGGTCTGCGCTAAGTACAGCGATCTAACAGTCCATGCGGCGAAAAACCAAAATCGTATTGGCCATCACTTTCATGGTGGCCGTGCTGGCAACGGCATTTTCCTATATCTACATCTCGGAATTGCTGCGCCAGCGTGTGACCACCGCGCGGGAGTCTGCGGCCCAGTTGACTTCGAACCTGGCCTATCTGGCCGCGAACGCCACTCCCGATTTGAGCAGCACCAAGGTGGACACCACCAATCCCCAGGCCATGCGGCGGGCCGTGGCGTACTACCTGGGAACCGATCGTGATCTGAATAATTTTTTGGAATCGGTGGTGGGAACCTGGCCCATCATTTACGACGCCGCCATCGTCAACAGCGACGGCAAGGCCATCCTGCACACCAATCCCGACCTGGTGGGCAAGGAGGTCCCCGACCGGCCCGATTTCCAACTGGTGGAGAACGCCAACTTTCGCCGGCAGTTTCGCATGGTGTACAACCCGCCCACGGTGTACGACGTGCGCATCCCGCTGCAGCTGGACGGGGCCCGCTTTGGCAGCATCCGGGTGGGAGTATCTACAGTATTCCTGAAGAATGAGCTGACGCCCCGGTTGCAGCAGGCGGTGGTTTTCTCCAGCATCGCAATTTTCCTCTCTCTGTTATTGGCTGCCGGACTCTCGCATATTGCATTGGGGCCGCTGGAGCAGATCAACCGCAGCCTGGACAGCGTGAGCGCCGGTACCGCTGAAACCGTCAGCGACCCCGAATCGGCTCACGACGAGTATGGGATGGTAAGCCTCAAGATCGCCCACCTGGGCCGCCAGATGCGCGATGCCAAGGAAATCTTTTCCGCTCTGAAAGACAACGTTGACCAGATCATGGGGAACCTGCAGGACGGTCTGATGCTGTTCACTCGCGACTTGCAGGTCGTTCTGGTGAGCGCCTCGGTGGAGCGCTTCATGGGACGACCGCGACGTGAACTGCTGGGCCACGCCGCCAGGGAGATTTTTTCTCCCGAGTCGGAGTTCGGGGCGCTGCTTTTGCACTCCTTTGAGCGGCGCAGCCCAATTGCTCCGCGAGAGATCGAGTTTCCCAACGGCAGGCGGGTGCAGATTTCTCTCGACTTCATCCGGGAAAAGGAGACCCCGATCGGCGCCCTGCTCACCATGCGCGATGCGGAGTCGGTCCGCCGCATCGAAGACGAGATCGAAATGTCGCGCCGGCTTTCGGCCACCGGCAGGATCACAAAGGGCGTGGCCCACGAAGTCAAGAATCCGATCAACGCCATTGTCCTGCACCTGCAGTTGCTGCAAGGCAAGCTGCGGCAGGTCGATCCGGACACCCGCCGGCACATGGACATCATCGGAAGCGAAATACACCGGCTCGACCGGGTGGTGCAGATTCTGGTGGATTTCACCCGTCCCCGCGATCTCCATCTCGAAGAAACCGATTTGCGCCGGCTCCTGGAGGATGGCGTTCAGCTGGCCGGACCCGATGCCAGCCGGCACGGGGTAGCGATCACCTGCGAGCTGCCGGCCCAGCCGTTAACCGTAAAGGTGGACACCGATTTCATCAAGCAGGCCATGCTCAACGTTGTGCTCAACGGGGTCCAGGCCATGCCCGAAGGGGGCAAGCTGACGGTTTCGGCCCGACGCGAAGATGACATGGTGGTCACTGAAATTCGCGACCAGGGTAATGGCATTCCAGCCGAAGCTCAGGACAAGATCTTTGAGCTGTACTTCACTACCAAGAAGGACGGGACCGGAATCGGCCTGGCCCAGACTTATCAGATTCTGCAATGGCACTATGGATCGGTTGACTTCGAGTCGGTCGAGGGCCAGGGTACGACCTTTCGCCTGCGCCTGCCGCTCGTCCAGTCCCGCTCGAATGCCCTGCAGGAGGCCACAACTCGGAGTTGAGGGCAAGGGGTTGTGAAAGTCGCGCGGATTTCTGGACAGCGAACCCTCAGGATTCCAGCCCGGAGGTCAGAATTCCGGGTAGGCTTGACTGGCAGTTGGTAGCATCCAATTTCAGATGAGTATGTATCTGGCCGTCATTCTCGGAATTTGTGCGCTGACCACGCCTTCCGTCGCGGCCGCGGTGGTGCGGGCACAACTGCCGCAACTCAATCAGGAAACTCAGCCGGGTCCGGAAGCAACGCCAGAGGGCTCGCCCCAGGAATCCCCGCCGGCGAGTCCAGCGGCGGGACCTGCGCCATCCAGCCCGGAATCTCAGCCCCAGCCGGAGACCAAAGCACCGGAACTGCAGAACGCGCAACCGGAGACGACTGGGAAGAAGCCAGAGTCCAAAGTACCTGCAGCCAAGAAAACGACCAGTAAGAAGAAGCATCACCACCCAAAGAAAGCTCCCAGCGATTCCAGCGCCACCGCGGAGAAAAAAGTGGTACGCAACGGCGGCACGGTCGATCCCGTGGTCAAGCTCGGCCCAACCATCAGCGCTGAGCAAGCCTCCAGCCAGCGCCAAAGCACGATCCAGTTGCTGGCGGCGACAGAAGGTAACCTGAAGCAGATCGAGTCCCGCCAACTGAACTCAACCCAGCAGGACAGCGTAAGCCAGGTTCGCAAGTACATGGAGCAGGCCAAAACCGCCGAGGCCGCAGGAGACGTGCAGCGCGCGCAGAATCTCGCGTCGAAAGCTCTCCTACTGTCGGATGATTTGGTCAAACATTGAAGCGCTGCGAGCTTCTGGCTTCTGCTTCTACTCTGCCGTTGTCATCCTGAGCGAGTCGAAGGACGCCTACGGTCACGATGCTCTCGTGGATCGCGTCCCGTCCCCAGCGGCATGGCGTCAGGCACGCAGAATGCGAGGCGGAAATTTGCGCCAGGTAGGCTTCGACTGCGTTGGGCTTAGCATTCGCCAAGCCCCTACGCCGCTCAGGATGACAGGGATTTACTTTCCCCTGGCGCGGGCTGCGTTCACTTTGGCCAACAGGTCTTGCGAGAGCGGTTGAACCGGTCCGGGAATCTTTACCGCCTCCATCAATACCTCGCGGGCTTCGGTGACGCGGCTGATCTTGGCATAAGCATAGCCCAAACGATAAAGCGCAACCGCATACTGCTGGTCGTCCAGTCCTTTGAGCAGTGCGGTGGCGGACTTCAACTCCGCAATCGCTGCCGCGGTCTTGTCCTGCTTCATGTCAGCATAGCCCAGCGTGGAATGTGCAACTCCGGCCGACAGCTTGCGCGTGCGGTCCGCGTCCGGAGCGTCCGCCTTGGCCGCCACCACCGCCCTTTCCGCATAGGCAGCACCCTTGGCCACGCTCCCAGGCTTGGGATCTTCGACGTAAGTCCCCGCCAGAAGCAGCAGCGCCGCCAGATTGTTGGGGTTCGCCGCCAGCGCCTTTTCACCGAATGCTACGACCCGGGTGGTGTCTTTGAGCTCAGAAAGCGACATCATGGCGTAGGAGGCAACCGATTCATCAAAGCGCGACTTGGGAAAGGCAGAAGTAAAACGATCAATGTCGCTCATGCGCGTTTTGGCGTTGGTCTCATCGACAATCACATTGAAGGCAGCCGCCTCCAGGAATTCGTACGAGTTCTTGGCCGAACTCTTTTGTTCTTCCGTCTTTGTGGCGAAATCCTGGTCGCTCATGCCTTCCGGCTTGGTCTTGCCTATGGAGTTATACACTTCGCCGCCGCGCACCGAGTACTCCAACAGCTTGGCATTGTTTTTCATCTGCTGCGCGATACTGGCCTGGGAGACGAGAATATCGAGACTGTGGGGCGCGCTGCCCAGCGCCTTGTCGCCGTAATCGAGCGCCTTCTGCAAGTCGCCGCTGCCCTGGTAGGCCTGCGCCAGCTGCCAGTTGCCATAAGCCACAGCCGCCGGATTAGACGCGAACTGCTTCAGGAAATCCTCGTACATGGCCAGCTTCTTTTGATCGTCCGGCTCCTTGGTGATAGCTTGCAGGGCCTGGTCCTCCGGCGTGCCCGCCGGAATCACGATGGGCTCATTCTGAGCCAGGGAACGGATCACGACCAGGAATAGAAAGGTAACCAGCAGGACGGACCATCGGCCGTGCTTCATACGTCACCTCCGGAATGGCGTCGGCATCGTAGCGCTGAAGGGCGGGGTTATGCAAGCGTTGAAGCCGATGGTGTGGGGCCGGGTCTTCGACTTCGTAGCGCCGCCGTCCCGGCGGCTGTCGCTACGCTACAAGTCCGAGGAACTCGGCCAGGCCGAGCGCAGCGCCGCTACACCGGTCCATCTAAGCGACTGCCAAGCTACGACTCGAACGGCAGGTGAAGGCCCGCGCCCCCCAAGCAAACGCTGTGCTAGTCTTTTGTTCATGCGGGATCGCGAGCGGATAGACTCGCCGGCAATCGCGGAGAATAGCAATGGGCGATTCTGGACGCACTCCATATTTTTTATCGTTTTGATCGCCTTCCTGCTTCGTATCGCTGTCATTACCATCGGCCACACCTACCGCATCACCCCCCGCCGCGACCACTTCCAGTTTGGATGGGAGATGGGACGCATCGCCCGTTCGATCGCCACCGGGCAGGGCTTCAGCTCTCCCACGGACCTGTCCACCGGGCCCAGCGCCTGGGCGCCACCGGTTTATCCCTATATGCTGGCGGGGGTATTCAAGCTGTTTGGGGTATACAGCAATTTTTCTGGCTGGGTGATCCTGGCCTTTAATAGCATTTTTTCGGCGCTGACCTGCCTTACGCTCTATCGCATTGGAGAAAAGATGTACGGCGTTGCTGTGGCGCGGGCCACGGCGTGGACCTGGGCGCTCTTCCCTTATGCCATCTATTGGCCGGTGCGCGTGGTCTGGGAGATGAGTCTCAGCGCCTACCTGTTGAGCCTGGCCTTCCTGCTTACCCTGCGCATGGCCGATGCCCCGCCACGGCCGCGGACCTGGATCGGATTCGGGCTGCTCTGGGGGCTGCTCGCCATTACCAATACGGCGGTGCTTTCGATGCTGCCGTTTTGTCTGCTCTACCTGGCGTGGCGTTTACCCCTGCGCCCCCGGCAGTTGGTGGGATTTGGATTGTGCATTGTGGCGGCGGCCCTGGTGGTCAGCCCGTGGCTGGTCCGCAATTATGACGTCTTCGGCAGATTCGTTTTTGTTCGCGACAATCTGGCACTCGAAATACACATGGCCAACAATGACCAGTCCAACGGCCTGTGGACTCGGGGCGAGCATCCCGGCAACGATCCCGAAGCCATGCGCCGGTTTCAGGAGTTAGGTGAAATCCCCTTCATGCAGGAGAAGCAGCAGCAGGTCCGCGAATTCATCCGGGAGCATCCTGGAAAATTTCTTCGCTTTACGCTGGAGCGCGTTCTCTACTTCTGGATCGGACCTCCCCAGGCCGACATCGTCGCCGGCTATGACCTGATGATTGCCCGCCATCTCATGTTCATTCTTCCCGCAGCCTTCGCTTTCGCGGGCTTGTGGTTGACGTTGCGCAACAGGAAGCAGGGAGGCTTTCTGCTGGCTTGTTTCCTGCTGATCTACCCTCTGCCCTACTACCTGGTAAACCCATTCCCGCGTTACAAACACGCTATCGAACCGGAAATCATCCTGCTCGCGGTGTACTTATTTTGGGAAGCCAGCCGGGTGCAGATCCGCTGGCCGCCTCGCGCCAGGCCTTGGTGAAGGAGATTCTTTGCGTCCGTTGCGGAGTTCCTCGCCCTTTGCGGTCAAGAACTCTTCCCAAAACAGTGCAGAAAGAAAACCTGAACTCGCCCCGCCAACTCCTCCGGTTGGAGAGTCCTGCGTCATCGTTTACATTTGAAGCATGCGTGCCATCCTGCAGAAACGGGCGCTGCGTTTAGTTTTTGGCGCCAACATGATCTCCATGCTGGGCAGCGGCATGAATTCCGCCGCCGTGGCCTGGTACATCCTGCAGGCCACGCACTCCGAAGTCGCGCTGGGGACGTTTGCGGTGCTGCAAACCCTGCCCGCCATGCTGATGTTGCCCTTCACCGGGGTCCTCATCGACCGCGAGGACCGGCGCCGGCTGGTGATGATGCTGGATGCGGCCCGCGCCGTCATCATTCTGGTGGTGGCCATCCTGGCCTTCGTCGGCAAAGTAAAAGTCTGGCAACTTTATTTGATGAATACCTTGGTAGCCGCGGGCTTCTGGATGTTCTGGCCGACCATCACCGCGCTGATTCAGGAACTGACTCCCGGAGAAGAGTTTGTCCACGCCAATACATTTCTGCTGGCAGGCATCCAGGGCGGGTGGCTGATTGCCGGATCGATCGTGGGATTCGTTTACAACCACATCGGCCTGGGCGGGGTGTTGCTGATCGACTTCTCTACCTACCTGGCGTCGTTCCTGCTTTATCTGGGAGTGCGCAAGGGACGGCACGTCGTGCCGCGGCCGGCGGAACTGCGGGCGGACATCATCGCCGCGGAAACCGCCGTGGCGCGCTTCGTGCGCGAGATGCGTGAAGGTATCGATTTTCTTCGCGGCCACTCCTCGGTAGTCACACTGGGAATCAGCTGGGCGCTTTTCCTGGGAGCGATGATGACCGGAGTGGTGGTGACTGCACCGCTGAGCGACGAGGTGTTTCACGCCGGCGCCGTCGGGTATGGCTGGCTGAACGCAGGTTGGGGTACGGGCGCGTTTCTCAGCGCGCTCTATGCGCCGGCGCTCATTGCCAGCGTGGGGTCGCGCCGTTCCATTGCGATTTCCATGGGCTTGCTGGCCATTGCCATGACCCTCGCGCCGCTTTCTCCCTGGCTGGCGGCGGCAGTCGCAATCTACGCCATCATGGGTTCGGGCCGAGGCATCAGTGGCGTCGCCATGAACACCAGCATCATGGAACAGGTGCCCCAGCACTTCATGGGACGGGTGCAGAATACGTTCTACTTCGCCGGGACCCTGCTGCAGATCGCCTTGGGATTTCTGGTCGGCGCGGTCGCACAATGGAACCTGGTCGCGGGCTTTTCGATTATCGGGATGGTGTACGCGGTGGCCTTTGTCACTGCGGTGTGGCCGGTGGCGGCGACCACGCCTGTCTGCGAAGTTGAGCCAGATTAAGGCGGGCAGATTTCCGATTGTGGATTTCAGATGCCAGATCCAAGTTCTCGCTTCCCGGTTGCCTAAAGGGGTTAAATTCTGAGATCTCAAATCTACAATCTGAAATCCTCCTTCGGACTTCTTTCCTTCTGCCTCAAGCTGTTATGCTTTCCCGTTCCAGCTTAGCTCAGGAGACTTGCATGTCATCCAGCCTCGAAGGTCGAGTTGCGGTTGTTTTCGGAGTGGCCAATAAGAGGTCAATCGCCTGGTCGATCGCGCAAGGGCTGCACCATGCGGGCGCGAAAGTGGCTATCACCTACCAGAATGAGCGTCTGGAAATGGAAGCCAGGGAGTTGATCGCTTCGCTGCCGGGTGCGGAAGGCTTCATGTGCGACGTGTCCGATGACGCCGCCATCGACCGTTTGTTTATCCAACTCAAGGAGCGCTACGGCAAGTTGCATGTGCTGGTGCACAGCGTGGCGTTCGCTCCCGCTGAAGAACTGAAGGGCGAGTTCGTGGCCACCACGCGCGAGGGCTTCCGCATTGCCCACGACGTCAGCGTCTATTCGCTGGTCGCGCTGGCCCGGGCCGCCTCCCCGCTGATGGAAGACGGAGGCAGCATCATCACCATGACTTACTACGGAGCGGAACGGGTTGTGCCACGTTACAACGTCATGGGCGTGGCCAAGGCCGCGCTGGAGTGCAGCGTCCGCTATCTGGCTTATGATCTGGGCAAAAAGAAGATCCGGGTCAACGCCATATCCGCCGGCCCGATCAAGACCCTGGCAGCACGTGGCATTTCCGGTCTCGGCGACATGCTGAAGGCGCACGCCGAGCGCGCTCCGTTGCAGCGCAACGTGGATGTGAACGAAGTAGGCGCGACTGGCGTGTTTCTGGCTTCGGACGCCAGTTCCGGCATCACCGGCGAAGTGATCTACGTGGATTGCGGCTACAACATTATGGGTTTTTAGCAGCGCTACGGCTTGCGCTTCCGGCCGAACAGCTTGTGCTCAATCTCAGGATAAAATTCCTTCAGCACATTGAAGCCGGCATCGAAGGCAAACTGAATGCCGGCGCGCTCGGCCACGTCGGAAAAATCTCTTTGGCTTTTGGGGTAGTAAGTCACGGCCAGGGAGGAGGAAGAAAAACTTCCCAATACTTCCGAGACATTGAACGCCTTTCGCCCGGAATCTTGCCGCGTCACCAGAATACGGCTCACCGCATATCCCACGCGGTGGGAGAAGCTTCCGTCCCCGAGGCGGTAGTACCGCGGGTCCTGGCGCAGTAGAGAGGGATACACGCCAGTGATAAGGATGGCGGCGGTCAGACCGTCCGCAAAGCCAGCGCCGTATCGTTTGCCATAACCCTCCGCACCCTGTCCATATTCACTGGGACTGTTCAGCGCCTGGTTCACCCCGGCTTCCCCAGCCACAAATACAAAAGTGTAAGGATTAAGATACTGCACCGCGAGTTTGAACTTCTGGCCGCTGGTTAACGGAGGCGGTTGCATCCCGACTTCGACCAGTCCGTAGGCGGGCACGATGCCGAACATTCGGTCCTGCCCTGACGGCTGGGTGGAAGAGTCGGCCCGCTTCTGTGCATGATTCTGGCTGGCGCCATCTTTGTCCGTGGTCGAGGGCCTGTCCTGCGAGCGACAGACCTGAACGCTCGTCACCATTATCATCAAGGTGAAGGCGAGGACAATCACCAGCTCAGTCCGGTTGGCCGGAAGTACTACCCTGGCCAAGAGAAGGGAACGATCAAACCTGGGAAGCAGCGCCTTCGGTGCTGGTGATCCGGATACGCCGGTCGTTTTCAGGACTTCGCCCTGGTTCGCCGAGTTTTTCATTCACTCTCTCCAGCGCAATCTCCACATCGCGCTCGCGCTCAAAGCGTGGGAATTTCTCTCCCCACTCTATCAGGAGAATGCTGTTGTCAGCGATAAGGTCGTCGAGCCCCAGGGTTTCCAGTTGGCGCGGCGTATCAATACGATACAGGTCGATGTGATAGAGGTTCGCGTGGGGACCGCGATATTCATGGATCAAGGTGAAGGTGGGGCTGGTGACATCCTCCGCAGGAGCCGCCTGGAAAGCTTCGGCAATGCCTTTCACTAGCGTGGTCTTGCCCGCTCCCAGATCCCCGCGCAGTAGCACCAGTTTCGGCGGCGTGAGTATTCCAGCCAGAGTACGGCCGAGCGCGACAGTCTCTTCAGCGGATTGAGTGACGAATTCCTGTGTGGCCATGCTGGTCGAAATCGAATGACCAGTATAGCGATTCGACGGCTGGGAACGGGACGTCCGCGACTTCGGTCGCCGGCAAGCGTGGTAAGGGCACGACTTCAGTCGTGCCGCAGGCTGCTGAATTATGGTGCGCCTTCAGGCGCTGAGGTTCGCTCTCGCGTCACTCAGACAGATTTCGGCGCGGTCCACTGGCTGGACCTGATTCCCTGAAAGCTTCGGTCCGCGGCCGAATCCACCACCATGCGCAAGGCGCGATGGTCGTCGTCGCCGAGCGCGACGAAGCGGAAGGGCTGCAGGGCGCCGTCGGTGGCCGCCCGCACCGGCGTGAGCATTTCCGCCATGCCTCGTACCGGACCAGATTGCGTCTGAAAAGCGACTTCGACAAAATCTCCCTGGCTCAGAGATTTAGCCAGCCGCAACAGGCCTCCGGTGACAGAGATAGTCTGGAGTTTGGCTTTGGCGCGCTTACCATCTTCCAACATGACCAAGGCCATGATTGAACCGCCAAGCTGGATACGTGGTGAGCGGCGCTGAGGATGCACTTGGGGAAAGTGAGTCATGACAACAACACTATTCTTATCGCCATCGGCCGGGCAGGTTACGGAAGGCATATGTACGGATACCGCGGTGAAAAATCGGGGGAAACAGCTAAGCCCCTTGGACTCATTGAGATGGGACGCCTCAAAAAGGTCGTAACCGGCCAAGAGGACATCTGGGTTGCCCGTAGCTGTATCAATAACCAGCGCAGGATACGCCCCGCCCGGGATTTTTCCGGCTCAATTCTATCCCCATGCTGTCGTTGACGGAGGAGGGAAAGGAGGGGTCTCAGAGCGCTTGACAAACTAGTAAACAGAGAAGTGAGGCACTGAAGTTGCTGTTGCTGCTGGGTTGTCCTTCGACGCGGGGCGCGCTCGCTTCGCTCGCGCTTTGAGTTGAGATTCCTCGGCGGGGTGTGGACCTTGGACCTGGGTTGACGTGAAGTTGAAAATTGTGACCCGCTTGGACCTGGGGGGTTGGACCTGGGGGACAGATTGGGGGCGGAGTAATGCAACGGAAGAACAATGCTCCCTCGTGCCCCGAGTCGAAGCTGGAATTGTGGACTTTTTTGGTGAGACTCGATTCCGGCTATTTCTGCATAGTTGAGCGGGAAAGGGGCTCAGACGCCGTTCCTTGTCCCTCGCGCTCACCCATCCCGGCTCAACCCGAAGATAAAGCACAGACTGCCGGAAACTCACCTTGAAAGTGTTACAGAAACAAGGGAACCAATCATCCCCAAGGTTTTTCTTCTTGAATCAAATAGAATTTTTTCCATGTGCAACAGTAATGCGCCACAGGACAGACATCGTAAGAAGCAAGTCGGAGATAACGATCACGGTTAGAAATGAGCGCATCGGATTCAGCCACGTGGGGAACAAAATGATCAGCAGCAAACCCATCAAGGCGTGCAGCCCGAGCAGAATGCCAACGCCCAGCCAGAAGACTCTCCTCCCCCACGCGGGCCTGAAGGCAAAAACGGTCGTCGCAAACAACAAAATGATGTACGCAGCAACCGCCAACCAGCCTGCTACCAGTTGGAAATGTTCCTGAATGATAATGGCGGTAACCCACAACACAGATAATCAATGTAACTCCCATCCATGTTGGCATATGTCGCGGGCGAAGATTGTTGTGAGTTGACATGATGATTCAATCAGAAGCCATAAGAGCCATGCAAGCTTTGTAGGTCTCCCTGGCTTTCTCTACGGCCTTGATGGCGCTAACTGCCGGGTGCCCCACTCATTCGCGTCTTTTGCGAATGAGTGGGTGATTGAGGCCTTTCCCATCCCCGAACCTTTCGTTCGTGCGATTCTTGATCTCCAGTGGCCAGTCCTGAAAGTTTACCCGCACCGGACCTGGTTCGCCATAAAAGTAGGCCCGAAAGCTGCTCCACTTCCAATGCTCCGGGTGCTCGACCAGGCCGCGCTTCACCGGATTCCGGTGCATGTAACGCAACTTCTCCATCCGCTTGCGCTCGCTCCAGACATTGAAATCATAAAAGCGTTTCTGCCAGACCGAAACCGGGGTGGTATCCCAGAACGATCTCTGCGTTGAGGAAGAGCTGCCACCTTTCCGCTTCACCTGGCGGGCGAAGCGTTGTTTGATCACCTTCATCAAGACCGAGGGATCGCCCACTTCCGGCTCTGTAATGAGCAAATGAAAATGCTCGGGCATAAGAACATATCCGTGCACGACGAAGCGGTACTTGCGGCGGGCTTCTTCCAGAAGCCTCAGGAAGAGGTCGCAGCGCCTGGCCGTACCCAGATGAGGCTGACGGCGGTAACAGCTGCAGGTAATGAAATGCAGGTTCCGGGTTCCGTAGTAGCGGTGCAATCCCTTGGTCACCCGATCACAGTACACATCTAGCTAGAACTTGACTGTGATCGCCGAACACTGCGGTAGTGACGCAGCCCACTCATTCGCAAAAGACGCGAATGAGTGGGGCACCCGGCACCCGGCCTGTTTCCTTCCCGATCAGATCTCTGAATTTCAGTTGGGGACCGGCACCGGTTCCGGCGACGGCTCTTTGGGCTCATTGCGCTTTTCTGCCGCGTCCACCGAGAACAGCATGAAGTGATCGAAACTATGGCGGCGGAAATACCGCCGTTTGCGGAATTCAAAATAGAGTTGTGCGCTCTGGGGCAGCCAGAGCTCTTCGTTCTTTTTTGCGAACATTATGGGACCGTATTCGACGATCTGATGCTCGCTGGCCAACTGGATCGCTGGGGCCGGGCTGACCAGGTCCGATTCCATGCGGACGATCTGAAAAGTATCCGTTTTGATCCACGCCCGCCCTTTCAAACCGACCGGGTAGCTTTTGCCATTCAGCACGTAAGAGTGCAGCCGGTTGGGACGATCGGTGCGCTGTCTGAAATAAACCAGCCACGTGGTCTGGCCGTGCCAGTCTCCCAGACCTTCGCAGGTCATCTGAAACTCGTCGCGCATGGACGGATGAAAAACCATAGCCAGCGAGATAAACCCGCTGCTGGCAATATTGTCCGGAAATTCAGGCGGACCCGAATGCTCACTGCGATACTCACTCAACTCCAAACCGTTGGGCGGAGTGTCGGTGATCGAAACCACGTAATTGAATTTGCGGGTTTCGCGGGTGATGGGATAGCCGACCGCGTCGAGCCGCTCGTGGACCAGGTCTTCAATGGCGGCAAACCGAGACACGTCGTCAGCCAGCTGCTTTACCTGCCGGCCGGCCAGGCTGACCACCATTTCGGTGGGGCAGGCAACCCCCGCCGCTACCGGAGGTTTGGAGGCATCGACGCCGGGCGGTTGCCAGTCCATCGCGACCACCAGCGGTGCGGTGCTGGCCACTTGCGAGTCGGGAGCCAGAAGCGCACCCGCTGCTGGTGCCCCCTGCCCCTTTGCGCGCTCAGTCGCCAGTCTTGAGAGTTGTGGAATAAAATCGCGAACCTGCGCCGCCACCGGGCTGTCGGGGTCTTTCTCCAGGAAGGTTTTGAAGGCCTGAATCGCCTCGTCGCTGCGACCCAGATTGGCGAGCGCCTCGCCGAGCACCAACTGCGCCGGGGTGCTTGCCACCTGGTTGCAGGCGATGGCTAACTGGGCCTGCTCTCTCGCCTTCTCGAACTCGCGTTGCTTCAGATAAGTTTCGGCGAGCTGATAGTGCGGCATCCACTCCTTGCTATCGATCGCGACCGCCTGCTCCAGGGCGGCTTTCGCCGCGTTGTAGTCTCCCTGCTGCAGGCCTGTCCGCCCCAACAGGAGGGCGGCTTGCATGTTGTGGCGATCGAGGGCAAGGGCCTTGTGCAGATAGTCTCTGGCTGCATCGAAGCGCTTCTGCTCAAAGGCCAGATAGCCCGACAGGAAATTGGCGTCAACACTGTCGGGAGCCGCGCTGACCGCGGTCTTCAGTTGCTTTTCCGCTTCCTTGTAATTTGCAGACTTCAGCGCCGCCACGGCGCGCTGGATTGCCTTGCGGGCCTTCTTCGACCATTCTGCAGCATTGCTAGTTGCCTCCAGGTTAATGCTCGAGGGATCCCGTTGGAGCGCCATTTCCTCGTGATAAGTAATGAGCGAAGCCTGTACCTTGACGCTCTTGCGCGCCGTAAGATATCCGACCGCGCTTACTTCGAGATCGTAGGCTCCCACCTCGAGGTCGCCGAACGAGGCCTCGCCGCGGTCATTTGTAGTTTGCCAGACGATGATTCCCGTATTCCGGTTAAGCAATCTCACCACCGCCTGGCGGTCCAGATGACCTTTGGGAGTACGGTTCACAGTGAGCAGAAGAATGGAGCCGTGGGTGTTGTACGTGGGGACGTTTGAAGTATTGGGATCCGGGTAGCTGGGGTGGATGGGGCCGACTGCCTGAGCCACTGCACCGGTTGAGAGCACCAGGCACACAATGGGCAAGCATAGAAAACGGGCGTTCCCACGACTGCTGGGGTGAGGTCGAGCAGGTTCGTACTTTTTCATGACCAGCGGGAGGTCAAAATGCTGTCGTGTTTACTCCGGCCCAGACTGCCAGAGGGGATTGGCTGGCGCAGGCAGAAGGCTGTTGACCCCAACTTCCGCCATTCTACACCCGCTGACTGATAGGTCCTAACAAGAGACTAAGTAGGCTTGAAGTGAGGATTTAAGGCGGGATTACTTCCGCTTCTTTTTGTCTTTCTCTTTTTCCTTGTCCTTCTTTTCCGAGCTCATCTTCTTGGCGATTTCCTCAACCAGCTTGGGCCTCAACTCGGCCAGCATGGTATCGACGATGCTGGCAATCGCCGTTGACTCTCCGGGCGCCTCAGCGGGCCCCGCTTCAGCTTCGGGTGCCTCTGGGTCCGGTTCTGCAATCTGTTCTGCAACCGGGGCGGGCGCGCTCGGCTGTTCCTGAGGGGCGGACGGCGAAGCGCTGGCTTCGGCTACCGGAGTCTCCGCCACGGCTGCAGGGGGCACGTTGACGAACGTCTCGCGTATCTGCTTCCAGTTCTGCCAGGCCGCAGCCAATTCGGCCTCGCGTTGCGGTGGCGCTTCCACGCTGGCGACGGCTGCCCTCTCTGAGATTTCCGGTGCAACGGCGGCCGAAGATACTGCTTCCACTGGTGCAACGTGTTCCGAGCCGGAACCCGCCGCGGCGGCAGCTGCGAAGGCCGATTCTTCCTTCGGCATGGTTGGCTCAGCACCCTGCGTTGCGGCGCCTTGCGCACTCTCTTGAACGTTCTCTTGCACACTCTCTTGCGGTAGGGACGATTCCACGGTGCTGGCTTCAGCGGCTATCGGAGCCGGGACCGCTCCGGCGGAGGCAACAACCTGTTCGACGCTCACAGCGTCGGTGACCGCCGTTTCGACCGGAGGAGCCGGAGGGGCAACCTCAACCGCTGCCGCAGAAGCCAGATCGCCAGCGGATTCGGGCGCTGTCCTGGTCGCGGAAGCCCGTTCCATCTCCTGTTCCAGCGTGGACGCCGATTCCTCTAGGGCCACGGCAACCGACTCCGCAATCCATCGCGGCCCGGTAACGGCGGCCTCAGCCGCGACGGAACTGGCCGCGGCAACCTCATGACCTGCTTCGTTCGTGCCGCCCTGACCATTCGAGGGCGCTAGAGATGCAATCGCGGCCATGACCTCGGCATCTCGGTTGGAGGTTTTCTCGCTCTCAGTGACCTGTGCCACTGAGGCTGCTTGCGGTGCAGCGTCAATTTCCGCCGCGGCCGCGGGCAATTCGGTTGCGGCAGGGGCATCTGCAATTTTTTCGGCTTCGGGGCTTGCAACCGTTTCGGCAACGGCCTCAGACGCCGCTGGGGCGGGTTCGGCGGCGACTTCCGCCGGAGGTGCTGCTTCCAATTCTGTCGCGGAAGCCAGAGTTGCAGCAGGGGGTTCGGGTTCGCTGGACTGGAGCGCGGTCGTTTCCGCGGATGCGGCCTGCATGCTGGCCACAGATTCCGATGCGGATCCCTCAGCTACCATCGTAGGATGTCCGGCCTTGCCGTCGAATGACGCGGCTGCTGCCGTGATGGCAGCTATTTCCTCGGGCGTGATGTCAGCCGGGAGGCCGGCGGGAATCGGACGCTCAAACTCCGGTTTCGGCTCGGCAGGCTTGCCGGTCTCGCTGCGTGCGAAATCGCGGGATGGGCCGACGACCACTTCGGACGGCGCCTCAGCTTCCGTCTCCCGGGGCCTTACGTTCGGGCCGGGGATGGTGAGACGGTTTTTCCAGCCCGTTTCCTTGTCGCCGAAATCGGCTCCCTCGACCGCCGCCAGGGCCTTGGCAAACCTGCCCGACTTCTGCGGCTGCGGTGCAGCCACAATCTTGTCTTCGAGCTTGGTCAGGGCGGTGAGAAGTTCAGTGGCTTCAAAGGGCTTGATGATGAAAGCATCAGCGCTCCAGCACGCGCGTTTCCTCGGGGTTACCATCCCGGTAGAACAGGCCAATTTCATTTGCGACGAACTGGGCTCCTTTCACCTGGGCGCATATGTAGGCGCCGAACAGCAAGTTCTTTCTTTCATCCGGACTAGTCGCACAACGGAAGATGAGTGCGTGTTCTGGCTGCTTGACGCCGTGCCCCTGTCTCCACTCCTCTGCTTCGGCATCTTGAGCGATCGTATGTGCGCGAAAATAGAGGTCGAGCCGGTCAACCATGTTTGATTCCATTTGCTAACGACGCACTCTTTTCAGTCCGTCGGCGCAAAACTCCACTCCCTCCGAGAGTTTTTCGATTGCCCAGGCAATGGCGCGCCCGGTAACCGCCAGAGATCGGAGGGCCATCTCTACCGACTTGATCGGGTGCCGTTGCTTGTTCATTTCCGCACCCGCAGCCAAACGCTCTTCCGTTAGCCAAGCGTGATGAAGTTGGCATTCATCTACAGTAAGGCGAGGGATGTGGTTGCGTCCGCCGATGTGGTCTTCCTCGAAACAGAAGGGGCAGACCTTTCTCGGCGGACGTACCAGCTGCCTAGCGCGTCGAAGAACAGTTTTGGCCGTTCGCCCGATCATCTCTCCGGTCCCGCACTTGCGTACAAGTGCTCCATCTTCAAAACATCAGCGTTGGCCATGCGCAGAATCTCGGGTGCATCGGCGAAAACTTCTTGTCCCGCAACGAACAAGCCACGCCACTTGGCCTCGAAGTCATTTGCGCTCAACTTGCCGCGCAGCAGCTGGTCACGGTCGTTGTAATAGTCGGACAGCTTCGTCGCGTCATGGGAACTGCGGGTGCGGATGGGCACGTCACCGGAGGGCATCGGGAACAGAAGGTCGCGTACCATCCTGTCAGCCTTACTCGCGCGCACAGGCTTACCACGTGTTCCGCCGAGAAGGTTGCGACCTGCATGTTTGTGGGCTGTGCGCGAGCCAAGGTGGTACTTCCGCAACAATCCGCCATATGGGCCTTCGCCACGACGTAGATCGGAGACAAGGTTGGCCGTGCGTCTGTAAGCGTCTTTCTGGGGCGCGGTTAGGCTTGAATAGCTTGGTGTGCGTAGTTTGGCTCTTCGCCGCGAAGACTTTCTCTTTCGAGAACTGGAATGTCGCCGACTCATTTCCTTGAACCTCCTCAATAATGCGTACACTTATGTAATGCACGCGCATTAGGAAACGGCGTAATTATGGCACGAGCTTTTATATAAGTGGTTGTCATACAATTAGATATATAGAGGTAAGCTCAAAATAATCCCGCGCATTCATCGTGGAGATTAGATATTTTTACGTACAATTGCATACGGAGGCTGGCGGACTTACCGCCCATTATGGCTAAACCGGAAAGGGAGAGAATGAATGCAAAAAAGGGCCTTGACAACGATTCGCCAAAACGTCGGGGACCGCATCGGCAAATCGAGCCGACCACGGTTCTGGGCCGGGCCGACAACTATCGCTGGATATGGGAGCGGGTTTGGGATTCGGTTTGGCCGGCGCTCTCTGCGGCCCGCAGTCCAGAAGACATAATCGTCGCACTCGAGAATGCGCATCCTTACGACCGAGAGTTTGCGCCGTGGGCTGCGGCCATTCTGGGCGTCCTCAACGAAAAGCGTTTTCCGAAGCGAAAGAAGGCGCGGATAAACTTTATAGCTGACTCAATCGCTGGGATACCTAACGTTAGCCCACGGCGTTCTCGCGACATCTGCCTTGAAGAACGAGCACGGGAAAAACGTGCTCACCAGATTGTTCGGTACGAGTTCTACATCGTTTGTTCCTGTGGTCGCAAAGGTCACTCAATCAACCACGCGTGCCCGAAGTGTGGAGCCAAGATTCAGTTTCCACCACACTTGGGCACCGTGTTCGCATAAACAAACGGGCCTGCCAGTCTGTTCCAGCAGTCTGAGAAGCCCTAACTGAAAGGAGACTATACCGTCCATGACGGCTTCGCACACCCTAGCGCTTTCCCCGATGCTCGAGCAAATTCCCAAGCACGGAATCCTATTTATGTCGGGCTTCGGTTTGCGTTTGCAAGTCAAAAATGGTCACCTGAGTGCTGAGTGGGGAATCGGAGCGGAACGTCACAACGTTCGCTTGCCACGCGTGAATCGCAATTTGAGGCGCGTCGTTGTTGTCAGCAGTGATGGATTTGCAACGTTCGATGCCATCCGCTGGATTGCGGATATCGGCGCGTCGCTGACCTTCCTCGATAGAAGGGGCAAACTTTTATTCGTATCGGGACCTGTGGCCCCGAGCGATGTGAGGCTACGACGGGCGCAATCGCTCGCGCTCGGAAATGGCACTCACCCCTAACATGGTCGCCACATGGCAGGATCCGACGCGTTCATCGGAAGCACTCTCTCCCACTACCGCATCGTGCGCAAGCTCGGAGGGGGAGGAATGGGAGTCGTGTACGAAGCCGAAGATCTTGATCTTGGCCGCCATGTAGCCTTGAAGTTTCTTGCCGACGATATCGCGCGAGACCCGCATGCCCTCGAACGGTTTCGCCGGGAGGCGCGCGCAGCTTCCGCTCTCAACCATCCCAACATTTGCACCATCCACGAAATCAGCGTCCACGAAGGTCATCCTTTCATCGTGATGGAGTATCTGGAAGGAATGACGCTGAAGCATCGCATTGCAGCAAAGCCAGTGGAGACAGAAACGCTGCTGCCCCTGGCCATTGAGATTGCCGATGCGCTCGATGCGGCTCACGCCGGAGGCATCGTTCACCGGGACATCAAGCCCGCCAACGTCTTCGTGACCAACCGGGGTCACGCCAAGATCCTGGACTTTGGGCTGGCAAAACTGACGCCGCTTCAGGGCGGAGCTGCTGAAGCGACAGGAGCAACCGCACTAGAGACGGTAATACCGCGGCACACCTGACCAGTCCGGGCGCGACCATGGGAACTGTGGCTTACATGTCGCCGGAGCAGGCGAGAGGGAAAGAACTGGACGCGCGCACGGATCTTTTCTCCTTCGGCGCCGTGTTGTATGAGATGGCCACCGGCGCCCTGCCATTCCGGGGCGATACCTCAGCCGTGATATTCCACGCCATCCTGGAGCGCGATCCACTTCCTCCGGTTCAACTCAATCCCGACCTTCCGGCCCGGCTGCAGGAAGTCATCAGCAAGGCGATGGAGAAAAATCGCAACCTGCGCTACCAGCACGCCTCCGAGATGCGCACTGACTTGCAGCGGGTGAAGCGCGACAGCGAGTCGAGCCGCTCCGGAGCGGTTGCGGCGGCGACGAGCCAAACCCTTGTCCGGCCACGTTCCTACGGGCGAATCGCGGCAATCTCGGGCCTGGCGCTGATTGCGCTTCTCATTCTTGCCTACATTTTCCGCCCGACGCTGCCTCCGCCACGAATAACCGGATACACGCAGATCACCCACGACGGGCAGGTAAAGAACGTGTTCGGAGCGGTCGCGCCCATCGTGCTGACAGACGGCACAAGGCTTTACATCCAGGAGGCAGTGAAGGGGCGCTACGTAATCGCGCAAGTCGCAGTGTCGGGTGGCGATACAGTCTTGATGAACACGCCCTTTCCAAACGTTGCGCTGGACAATATTTCTCCGGACAAGACGGAGCTCGTGGTAGGGAACTTCAGTGGCGTAGAGCTGGAGCAACCTCTTTGGGCATTGCCCGTCGTAGGCGGAAGTCTACGGCGATTCGCGAGTATTCCCGGAGAAGATGGGACCTGGATGCCGAATGGCGATTTACTGATCGCGCACGAAAATCAGCTCATTGCGGTGGACAAAAACGGCGCATCCCGGAAGTTCGCAGAGGTACCCGCACCCTATAACACGACGTGGTGTCTGTGCTGGTCGCCCGATTCCCGAACCCTTCGCTTTTCCGCCGGCAGCCTGTCGAACAATTCGATATGGGAATCATCGAGCGATGGCAGCCAGGTGCGCAATCGACGGCTCTCCGCTTTTCATGCGGGACATTGGCAACCAGGAAGTTTATGCGCTGGATTTTGAAGAGCCATGACTTTGTGAGGACGCCCAGGGTCAGGTGCCGATGTAGACAAGCCGCTCCTGCGCCGCTTGCCGCGTCCGGCCATACGCCTCCGGCAAAGCCTTGAGCAAGTCAGTTGCGACCAACGAATGCTCGCCCATGCTTTCACGGGCGACGTCACCCGCCAGACCGTGCAGATGGACCGCGGCGATCACCGCCTCTGCTATGCGGTCGGGATGCTGCGCCATCAGGCCCGCGACCATGCCAGTCAATATGTCTCCTGTGCCTCCCGTCGCCATCCCGGGGTTCCCAGTGGTGTTCACCCAAACCGTACCGTCAGGCTGCGCAATCAGGGTGCGATGTCCCTTGAGCACGACAATCACTCCGTGCTCGCGGGCAAATGTGCGGGCCACGTTCAGCCGGTCGTGCTGCACGGCGGGAATTGTGGAACCGGCGAGCCGCGCCATCTCGCCCGGATGCGGCGTGATGACGATATGGCCTGGACTGCTTTTCAACTCGCTGGCCCGGCCTTCGAAGGCATTGAGGCCGTCCGCGTCCAGAACTATGGGAAGTTTGTATTTCTTGACGACGCTCCGCACTAACCCGGATGTTTCAGCGTGCCGCGAAATACCCGGTCCAACCGCCAGCACAGTCTTGGCTCTTACCAGGGTATCCAGGCGGCCTTGTTCGAGTGCAGCCAACGCAATGCTGCCGGCTTCCGTTTCCTCGAGCGGCTCAGTCATGAGTTCGGGATGAAAACCGGCGACAGTCGGCAGCACCGACTTCGCAGTGGCCACCGTGGACAAACCGGCGCCGGCACGCAGCACGGCCATGCCGGCCATGGCCGCTGCTCCCGCTTTACCCGTGGATCCACCCAGCACCAGCACATGGCCAAAATTTCCCTTGTTGGAGGCTACCGGGCGGGGACCGATCAACGGCGCGACATCCCGCGCAGTAATCAGGTTGAGCTGCAGAGAAGAAATGACGGCGTCGTCCGGCGAGCCGATCGGAGCCACCACCGTCGGCCCCGTGGTCAGCATTCCGAAAACATGAGCGGGGCGGGGAGCGGTAAACGTCACGACCGCATTCGCCTTGGCCACCGCGCCCACCTGCTCGCCCATCACGTCCGCGTCGGCGCCAGAGGGGATGTCCACCGCAACGGCAGGAGCGCGACTCGCATTCAATGCGGCAATCGCTTCGGCGTACAACCCGCTCACAGGTGGACGAAAGCCGGTACCCAGGATGGCATCCACCAAAACATCCGCATCGAAAACGGATCGGGCCGCTTCCGTGTTCAGCTGCTCCTTTTTCGACACTTCAACCGCCGGCAGGGGGAGCCTGCTAAACATTTCCGCCGCATCGCCCCGCAACTCGGAACGCTCCGCCAGCAACAGCACGCGCACGTCGCAGCCGGCTTCGTGCAGCTTGCGGGCTGCGACAAATCCGTCTCCGCCGTTGTTTCCCTTTCCGCAAATTATGCCGACAGATTCCGCCGGGGAATACTGCGACAAGACGAACGCCGCCACCGCGGCGCCCGCTTTCTCCATCAGGGTCAGTGAGGGAATGCCAAAGCGCTCGCTGGTGACCCGGTCGATCTCACGCATTTCCGCTGCCGTGACGATCTTCATGACTGGGCCGCAGCCATTCGTTCCAACCGCCGCAGTTGGGAGGATTCGCCCATGGCGATCAGGTAGTCGCCCGCCTCAATGCGGTCTTCGGGCGAAGGATTGAAATCCATTTTTTTCTCCCGCTTGATGGCCAGAATGACCGCGCCGCAATCCTGCCGGATGCGGGAGGTTTCGATGGTCTTACCTGCGACCGTGGAGGCGCCGGCCACGCAGATCTCACCGATCTCAAGGTCCATGTCGAGGTGGGCGGTGGCGGAATCGAGAAAGCTGACTACGTGGGGCTGCAGAAAGGAACGGGCGATGCGTTGACCGGCGAACAGGTACGGCAGGACTACTGAATCAGCGCCGGCCTTAAGCAGGCGCTTTTCCGCGTCTTCTTCGCTGGCGCGGGCGATGATTCTCAACTGCGGATTCAGTTCACGGGCGGTGAGCACAATGTAGAGATTGGTCGCGTCGGTGGTGGTTGCGGCCACCAGGCCCCGGGCGCGCTCGATGTGGGCGTCGCGCAGGGTCTGTCCCTGGGTGGCGTCGCCGGCCAGCGTCAGCCAGGCATCCCCGTCGCCCGCCGCCCGGTCCGCATTCTGATCGACGATGACGAACGGCACCCCCTTGCTGGCCAGCTCCCGTGCCGCACTGCGGCCCACGCGGCCCGCTCCGCAAATGATGTAGTGATCGGAGAGCCGGCTAATCTCGCGCTCCATTTTCCGCCTTCCAAAAAAGCTGCCCAGCTCGAATTCTAGCAAAGCCTGGGTCAATGACCCGATGGCGAGAAAGACCAGCGAAACACCCACGATGATCAGGCCGACGTTGAACACGCGTCCAGCGTGCGACAGAGGGTGGGTCTCCTGGTATCCGATGGTGGTGAAGGTCGTGATCACCATGTAGAAGCCATCGAACCACGACCAGCCCTCGATGAAGTGAAAGCCGGCGGTGCCTGCCAGCGTGAGCCCGAGCAGCGCCACGCCGATGAGCCGCAGGTTGCGGAAAGATTTCATGGTGCTTCGGTCGTCGGTCCTCAGTCTTCAGTCTTCCGTCCTTGGTCGTGTCATCCCGACCGGAGCGAAGTGAGCGACGAACACATATGAGGACCCTTGTGCCTGTGGTCCCTGACCTGGAGAACATCGCGGGACGCTGCCAGTGGTCGCAACAGCAAGTCCCTCCACTTCGCGCTCGCTTCGCACCGGTCGGGATGACTGATTATGTCTGACCCAAGCTTGTATCAGCGGGGCTGACACGCAAGGCTACGAACCGCGTCGGTTTCGCCGACGACTGAAGACTGACGACTGAAGACTACTTTCCCGCGTTCTCCGGCAGGGCTTGTACTCTGCTGTGCTTCTGGCCGTAGGTAAGGTACACCACCAGCCCGATCGCCAGCCAGATGATCAGACGAGCCCAGTTGATCCAGCCTAGGCGATACATCATGTAGCCATTAAAGAGGATGCCGAGAATTGGCACCAGCGGCACCCACGGGGTGCGGAAGGGACGCGGCTGATTGGGGTCGGTGCGCCGCAGCAGGATCACAGCTATGCACACGATCACAAAGGCCAGCAGAGTGCCGATGTTCACCATCTTTCCGATGTCGTCGATCGGCACCAGGCTCCCTACGACCGCCGCCAACAGTCCCACCAGGATGGTGTTCTTCCACGGTGTACGCCATCTGGGATGAATGTCGGCGAAGAACTTCTTAGGCAGCAAGCCATCGTTGGCCATGGAGTAGAGGACGCGAGTTTGCCCCAACAGCATGACCAGCATCACGCTGGTGAGTCCGGCCAGCGCGCCCAGAGTGATGATGTGAGAGGCGCCGACCAGGCCGCGATCGAGGAAGGCGCGCGCGATGGGAGCTTCAATGTTCACTTCACGCCACGGCACCATGCCGGTGAGGACCGCCGCCACCGCGATGTAGAGGGCCGTGCAGACTAGCAGGGAAGCAATGATGCCGATGGGTAAGTCGCGCTGCGGGTTCTTGGCCTCCTGGGCGGTGGTTGAAACCGCGTCAAATCCGATATAAGCAAAGAAAATGTAGGCTGCACCGGCGCCGATGCCGGAGAACCCCATGGGAGCGAACGTATGCCAGTCTCCGCCCCAGTTGCTGGCGCTCACGTAGCGGAAGCCCAGGCCAATCACGAACAGCACCACCGAAACCTTGATCACGACGATGGTCGAGTTAAAGCGCGCGCTCTCCTTGATACCTCTGGCAAGTATGGCGGTGATGATCAGCGCGATCACGAAAGCCGGCAGGTTCCAGCCCAGCTCGACCCCGAACATTTTCGGCGCGTCCAGCAATTTGTGCGCCCCTTCCAGTAGTTGTGGGGACTGCGCGGACATGATCTCGGTCACTCGGTTGAGGAAGGCTTGAGTGCCAGGGACGAGGGTGGAGTCCGACGCCTGCGCCAACTGGCGAGCAACAATATTTTCAGCGGCGCGAAGTCCCGTCCAATGGTCATAGGCAAGCCACAACGGCATCTTGATATGGAAGATATCCAGCAACTCGATGAAGTGGTTCGACCAGCCCGAGGATACGGTGCTGGCGCCCATGGCGTACTCCAGAGTAAGGTCCCAACCGATAATCCAGGCAAAGAGTTCACCCAGGGTGGCGTAAGCATAGGTGTACGCGCTCCCGGCCAGCGGGATCATGGCTGCAAATTCGGCGTAGCAAAGAGCCGCGAAGGCGCATCCCAGGCCCGATAAGACAAACGAGAGCATCAGGCCAGGCCCGGCATAGTGTGCGCCCAGTCCGGAGAGCACGAAGATGCCCGCGCCAATGACCGCGCCCACTCCCAGCGCGGTAAGTTGAAAGGGGCCGAGGGTACGCTTCAGGCTGTGTTCGCCCGATTCGCCGGCTTCCGCCAAAAGCATATTCAGGGGCTTTCTCGCCCAGAGATTTGCCATGCGGTTCGATTCTCCTAAGCAGCTAAGCTGAAGCGCCTGTCTCCCCACCCAGTCGCCGCGACCACAGGAAGTACACCGGAATTCCCAGCAGCACGATGATCAGTCCCGGCCAGGTGTACTGCGGTTTGTAGCGTAATAGTACGACATCGATAAATAAAGCCATGACAATATAGACCGCCGGAAGTACAGGGTAACCAATGGCCCGATAGGGACGTTCCGCCTCGGGGTGAGTGCGCCGCAGAACGAACAACCCGAAGATGGTAAGGACATAAAAAACCAGCACGGCGAAGATGATGTAGTCGAGTAGTTGTCCGTAACTGCCGGAGACGCACAGGATGCAGGTCCAGAGCATCTGCACCATCAGCGAAACCGCCGGGGTCTTGTACGTAGGATGCAGTTTGGCCACGCTCTTGAAAAACAATCCGTCCTTGGCCATGGCGTAATAAACTCGCGATCCCGCCAGAATCAGGCCGTTGCAGCAACCGAAAGTAGAAAGCATGATGGCGATGGCCATCAGCGTTCCCCCCGTTGCGCCCAGCATCTGGGACATGACCGCCGTGCCCACCCGGTCTTCGGTGGCGTATTTGATGCCGCGCTCCAGAATAGTCGCGCCCGCCGCGCTGCCATCGAGGGGCAGAACGTTCAGGTAAATAAAGTTGCAGGCAACATACAACGCTATGACCACGCCCGTGCCGAGGGCCAGCGAGAGCGGCAGGTTGCGGCTGGGATTCTTCACTTCGGCGGCGGTAAAAGTCACGTTGTTCCAGGCGTCGGCGGAGAACAGCGATCCCACCTGCGCCACCGCAAGGATGGTCAGCGTCCCCACCAGCACGGTTGGGCCACCCACTCCCACCTGCACCGCGTGTTGCGCACCCAGGGACGCGTTATGCCAGAAGTGTCCCTGAAAATTTGCTACCAGCGCCTGCGCATTACGTCCGACGAACAGGCCTAAAAACACCAGTCCCAGCAGCGCGGAGACCTTGGCGAAAGTGAAAACGTTTTGAATGAGCGCGCCGGTTCTCAGGCCGAAGATGTTGATCACCGAGAGCGCCACCACCACCAGAATCGCCACCAGGTTCTGCGTGCTGAGCCCGGTTTCCATATTTCCCAGGACCATGGGTCCAATATGAATGGGCGGAACTTTCCAGAAGTGCACAATCCAGTTCGCGGAAGAAATGGAGGGAAAGAAGATTCCCAGAAACTTGCCAAAGGCCACACCGACGGCGGCGATGGTCCCCGTCTGGATCACCAGAAACAGCGTCCAGCCATAGAGAAATCCCCAGAGCGGCCCCAGCGCCTCTCGGAGGTAAACGTACTGGCCGCCGGCGCGCGGCATCATGGCCGCCAGCTCGCCGTAGCTCAAGGCCCCGACGATGGTCAGGAAGCCAGTCACCAGCCAGGCTCCGATCAGCAGCGCGGGTGAATCGACCTCGCGGCCTATTTCCGCCGAAACGATAAAGATGCCTGAGCCGATCATCGAGCCCATGACCAGCATGGTGGCGCTGGTCAGTCCCAGGCCCTTTACCAGCTCTTTATCCTGATGGCTATGGAGGTCCCAGTCGGTGGTGGCTGCAGGCGTGGGTCGCTTGGTCTCGTTACTCACAACCCTCCCGGGGGTATGGTTTACTGTGGCGCCGGCGTCCCGCTGGCTGTCCCGAAGGCGTCTCGCCCTCGCCCGCGAAACTCAATGGGACTTTACCCTAATATCCGGAAAAATTCCTCTGCTGTTTTGCGGGGCTCCCGTATCAAGTCAGATATCACTGCGACCGCATCCGCCCCAGCCTCGATGACGGATCGGCAATTTTCGCGGGTGATTCCGCCGATGGCCACCAATGGTTTGCGCGTCAATGCCCTGGCCCGGCGCACTCCATCAAGTCCAACCACTGGGTCAGGATTGGCCTTGCTCTGGGTCGGGAATACGGGGCCGATGGCGAGATAGTCTGCCGTGGTTTTGGCGGCAGCGGCGAGTTGTTCGGGATTGTGGGTGGAAACACCCAGCCAGAGAGCTCCGCCAATCACTCTTCTCGCCCCTTCCGGCGAGAGATCCTCCTGACCTACGTGGACGCCATCGCAGCCGGCCGCCAGACACAAATCCGCTCGGTCATTCATGATCAATTTGACGGAAGTGGGGAGGCAACGTTTCAGCTCCCGGGCATGCTCCAGCATCTTGCGGGGGTTGCCCGATTTATTCCGGTACTGCAGGAGTGTGACTCCACCTGCCACCAGTTCACGCGCGGCCAGGCAAAAGGCTTCAGTATCCGAGAAGTGGGTGCAGTCGAGAATGGCGTAAAGCCGGGGAAGGGGAATCATCGCATGTCTGTTGTGGTTGTGTGTGGGTCGGACACTCCTGTCCGACGCCTTTGACTTGGACTTCTTACGACCTCAATTGAACAGTTCGACAACAACCAATCAAAATCCAAGACAAAACCAAATTCAAAAGCGGCGGGCGAGGGCGCCCGCCCCACACACGTGCGTCTCATTAATGCTTTGCCGCCTTGCCCTGGGCTAGAAATCTTTCGATGAACGTGGTGTCCACATTGCCCGCGCGGAAGTCGGGATCGGCCAGAATTCGGCGGTGCAACGGAATCGTGGTGAAGATGCCTTCAATGATGAACATCTCCAAAGCCCGCGCCATGCGGGAGACCGCTTCGTTCCGGTCCTTGCCGCGCACGATCAGCTTGGCAATCAGAGAATCGTAATAGGGCGGGATCACGCCTTCCGCGTAAGCGGCGGTGTCGATCCGGACGCCGGTGCCGCCTGGCGGATTGAAAGTCGTAATTCGGCCCGCCGAAGGGGTGAACTTCTCCGGATGCTCGGCATTAATGCGGCATTCGATGGCGTGTCCGCGATGCAGGATGGGGCCATGCAGCACGTTCTCCAGGCGCTCGCCTGCGGCCAGCAGAATCTGGCTTTTCACCAGGTCCACATCGGTGACCATTTCCGTGACCGGATGCTCTACCTGGATACGAGTGTTCATCTCGATGAAGTAGAGTCTGCGATCTTCGTCCATCAGGAACTCGATGGTGCCGGCATTCACATAGCCGACGTCGGAAAGCGTCTTGCAGAGGACCTGTCCGATCTGCTCGCGCAGTTCCGGAGTGACCTGGGTGGAAGGCGATTCTTCCAGCAGCTTCTGGTGACGGCGCTGGATGGAGCACTCGCGTTCGCCCAGGCTGACTACATTTCCGTATTGGTCGGCCAGAATCTGGAACTCAATGTGGCGCGGCCGCTCCACAAATTTCTCCATGTAAAGGTCGCCGTTGCCGAAAGCCGCGGCTGCCTCGGATGACGCCGCCTTGAACAGGGCCGGCAGCTCTTCTTCGTTGCGCACAATGCGCATGCCGCGCCCGCCGCCACCGGCTGACGCCTTGATGATGACGGGAAAGCCGACCTGGCGGGCCCACTCCATGGCCTCGCCATCGCTGGCCAGAATGCCCTCCGAGCCAGGCAGAATAGGAACTCCTGCGCGCTTCATGGCCGCGCGGGCTTTCTCTTTTTCGCCCATCAGGCGTGTGATTTCAGGGGGAGGGCCGATGAACTTGATATTGCAGGTCTCGGCGACCTCGGCAAAGTTTGCGTTTTCTGCCAGCAGGCCGTAGCCGGGATGGATGGCATCCACGTTGGCGATTTCCGCCGCGCTGATCACCGATGGGATATTGAGATAGCTCTGCGCCAGCTGGGGCGGCCCGATGCAAATGGCTTCATCGGCGAAACGGACGTGCAGGGAGTTGCGGTCGGCCTCGCTGTAAATTGCCACCGTGCGGATGCCCAACTCCTTGCAGGCACAGATCACCCGCAGGGCAATTTCTCCGCGATTTGCAATGAGGATTTTCTTGAACATGCGCTAGTTTGGTGCGGGGAAAAAACTTCTACCCCCCACAGAGGCACCGAGACACAGAGAAAGGCAAATCAAAACATTCTTCGGGATTACAATGCAGTCACCGCTGAACTGTCAGCATCAGGCTTTTTCTAATCCGTTGGTTTTCTCCGTGTCTCTGTGTCTCCGTGGTGAAAGGGTTTGCCGGCTTGCACGGACTATTTCTGCGGCCGTATGGCGAACAGCTCCTGCCCGTACTCAATGGGCGCATTGTTCGCGACCAGCTTTTTCACGATCTCTCCCGCGACGTCGGATTCGATTTCATTCATCAACTTCATGGCTTCCACAATGCACAGAATCTGTCCGGCTTCAACCATGTCCCCGGGCTTCACAAAAGGCGGAGATCCAGGAGAAGGCGACTCGTAGAACGTACCCACAATGGGAGAACGTACGATGTGCAATCCTTCCTCCGGCGCGGGAGGCGCCACTACGGGCGCAGACGGACCCGCCGGCGCGCTGGCGGCTGCCGGCGCGGCGAAGGCTTCGGGAGCCTGAGACGGGGCGGCGTGCACGGTATAGAAGCGCGCGTCCGGCGCGGATGCGTGAGCCCCAGCCTCCGTTCCGCGCTTGATCCGCACTTTGACGTCGCCGCGTTCCAGTTCGAACTCGGCGATGTCCTTCTCAATTAGGAACTCGATGAGTTCTTTCAGCTCTTTCTGATTCATCGTATGCGTTGATTCATCCTACGGTGGGACCGACTTCTGCCTTCTTGGGCGTCCGCCGGAAAGGCACGAACAACTCTGCCCGAACACCTCCCGGTGTCGGTCAGGGGACAGCGTTTCAAATTGCCACAAGTTCCTTGCTGGTGGGTGTCAAAACCTCGCACCCGTGTTCCGTAACCACAACCATATCCTCAATGCGCACGCCCCACCTGCCGGGGACGTAAACGCCAGGCTCGATCGTGATCACCATCCCCGGCAGCAGGACCTGAGACTGTCCAGCAGCCAGGCGCGGCGCCTCGTGGATTTCCAAGCCTACGCCGTGACCCGTCGAATGCGTGAAATATTTTTCTAACCCACTATACTGCAATGACTTACGGGCGGCTCGATCAACTTCACTCACCTCGATACCCGGCCTCACGGCGTCGACGGCAGCCTGCTGCGCCTGCTTTAATGCCTGGTAAACTCGCCGAGCCTCCTCCGAGGGGCGACCCACATATACAGTGCGGGTCATGTCAGAACAATAACCCGCGAGTATAACACCGAAATCGCAGACCACGAATCCCTCAGCCGGAATGACGGCGTGCGAGGCCCGGCCATGGGGCAGGGCCGAACGCGCTCCCGAAGCAATTATTGTGTCAAAAGACATGGCCTGAGTCCCAGCCTTGCGGGCGGCATACTCCATTTCGGCAGCTACCTCGGTTTCGCGGACACCGGGCTGGATGGTTGCCAGCGCCCGATCGAACAAGCCGGCACCCAGATTGACCGCCGTCCGAAGGCAGGCAATCTCTTCCGCATCCTTCACCATACGGGCCTGCTCGATCAGGGCTGGCGCTTCGCGCAGACGGACACTGGAGGGCACAGCACTGGCTAGCCGTGACCGCGCCGCCACCGTCATGTGCTCAGCCTCGATGCCAGTCCGAATCAGGGAAGCCCGACCGCCTTTTTTGAGGTTCACAGACAGCCAGGCGGCAGCTGCCGCCAGCGGCCCTTTCCGGGCGATCACAATTTTCGCCCCTTGCACCTCGGCCTGCGCCTGCTCGGTATAGCGTCCGTCAGTAAAGAACACCTGCTTCTTTCCGGTCAGAATGAGAACGCCTGCGCTGCCGGTGAATCCGCAGAGGTAGCGAATGTTGGGAGGATGGGTGACGAGCAGAGCGTCCAGTCGATGAGTGGAAAGAGAATCTCGCAGACGCTGTTGACGGCCTCTATGGTCCATCTCAGAAGTTTAGCAAGTGGGCGGCACGGAGATCATGGCGACGGATTGAGGAGCGATTCCATCTGCAGCGGTAGTTTCGGGCGACAGTTGGTGTAAGCCCTTGTTTTTCATCAACTAACGCGCGGACGATGAAACGGGCAGGAACCGGTGATTTGGGTCACTGCGGTTCGGTTTGCAGTTGATCTAGTCTTTGATGGAGGGGACGGTCATGGACATCACATCTTGGTCCCTGATACTCGCCGTTCTCATCGGATGGTGGTTGTTTACGGTCGCCATCGTTACTGGCGCTTTCAAAATCAGAAGACCTCACTCTCACCACCACGATGAGAAAATGCGTCATCAGAATTAACATGCGCGTCCCGATCACCGGCGCGCGCGACAACCAGGCGAGAATTCTCCTGCCGCTGGGATTGGCCTGTCAAAATAAAAAATAGAATGGTAAGGATCGTCAGGATCCGCCATTTGCGTGCCCTGGTCGTAGCCTCCGCTCCATGTTGACGCAAAATCGCCAGTTCACCCGTTGAACTGTAGCCATGCAGCTTGCATCCTTGACACCCGCCTGTCAGTAGAAATGGTAGTACAAACGGAACCACGGACTCTTGCGATGTTCCCAATCATGCTTTCGGTTCGTCTCGAGCAGAATCTCTCGCTCCGTCCTTTCCCATGTGGCTCTGACCGCTCCAGGGGAGATCGGGGCAAAATCCACGCCTGACAGACGTTCCACCACGTCAATGTGCGCCCGGTTGAATGCTCGAATTAGCGTCGACGTTTCTTGCGAATCCACAGTATTAGCGAGTGATCCTTTCTTACTTAATCCGCAGAGAATCCGATTATAGCGAATCGGCCAAGGCAGCATCGAGGAGACCAGTAGACGCACAAAACAAAACCGCCGGCCCTGATTGTTCAGGATGCCGGCGGCTGTCTTTACTTCTACCTCGTGCTATCGCTGCCGCGACTAGGTCTGAATGATGCGCGGCGTGATGAAGAAGATCAGCTCCTGGTTGGAGGTGCTGACCTGGGTGTGTTTGAACAGGTTGCCCAGGTACGGGATGCTGCCCAACAACGGTACCTGCTGGATGTTGACTGAGTTCTGGGTCTGGATCACGCCACCGATGACCACCGTGCCACCGTCGGTCACGAGGACCTGGGTGGTGGCCTGTTGGGTGATCAGCGTCGGGTTGCCCTGGACGGTGCGGCCGAAGTCAGGCGTGGTGTTTTCCACATCCACGTTGAGGAAGATCGTTCCTTCCGACGTAATCTGCGGGACCACGGTCAAGCGCAGGAACGCGTCCACGTAAGTTACGGTGGGCGGTCCGCCTAACTGTGCCTGGGTGACGATGGGTACGCGCACGCCCTGGCGAACCAGAGCCTGAATGTTGTTCTGCGTGACCACTCGCGGACGGGAAAGGATCTTCAGCAGCCCGCGCGATTCCGCCATGGTCAGGATGGCATCAATGCGCACATTGTTGCTGGCATTGACGAAGGTAAGACCGCTGGTCGGACTGGTAACCGGCAGGTTCGAGAACAATGGAATCTGGCTGCCCCCCGTGGTGCTGCCGGCAGTGATATAGCCAGGGGTCAGACCGCCCACTGTGGTCGGCGAAGTTCCGACGGAAGAAGCGCCGCCGATAGCGGTTTTGCCGTCGCCCCAACCGAATCCAAGCTGGGTTCCGATATCGCGAGCGAAGCTGCGGGTTGCGGCCACGACGCGGGCTTCAATCTCCACTTCCTGGGTCTTGCGGTCGAGCTGGGTCAGGAGGCGGTCGATGGCCGGCATCACAGAAGGAATGTCCTGAATGATCAGAGCATTGGTCCGGTCGTCGGAGATCACGTCGCCCCGCTGGGTGAGGAAATTCTTCACCGTGGGAACGACATCCTTGGAGTGGGCGTAGCTCAGGAAACGGGTGACCGTGACCTTGTCCACCGCCAGGGCCTCGGCTTCGATCTGGGCGCGCCGAGACTCGGCTTCCTTGCGCATGGTATCAACGGTGGCGATGCGGAGTACGTTGCCTTCCAGCTGCCGCGACAGATCGTTGTTCTTCAGCACGATGTCCAGTGCCTGATCCCACGGCACGTCATCCAGCACGATGGTCAGAGTGCCTTTGACGTTGGGGTCAAGAACAACGTTCAGTCCGCTGATTTCGTGAATCAGGCGGAAGAAATCTTTCAGATCCACATCCTTCAAGTTGACCGAGATGGGTTCGCCGGTGTACTTCGGGCCGGTGACCGCGGGCGCCTGCGCAGCTTGCACTTTCTGCTCGGCGGCCATGTTCACGGCCGGTTGCAGACCACTGGACTGCATGGCGGCGCTGGCCGGAGGCAACAGGTTGCCCTCGGGCCGGGCGGCAAACTTTCCGGCGGCCGCAGTGGCCCGCGCGGAAGGATCGATCACACTCGGCTTGGAGTCATCGGCCGAGGCTGAATCCTTGGGACGATAAGAAGGTTCGATGAAGGCGAAGTCGGTGGCGCGAGCCGAAGCCTGAATCAGCTTGGCTTCCTGGGTGGGAGCGACGATCTCCGCGACCGGTGGCGCAACCGCAGCTTCACTCTTGGCCACGGTGGGCTGCACGGCCGGGGCCTTAACTACGAGCGGCGCCGCTTTGGCCACCGCTGACGTGGTGTAGAGCTTCAGGACGAGCGAATTGTCGCTGCCTGCCACCAGTTCGTGACGGCACGCCTGACTCAGATCAACCACGATGCGAGAGGTGGGAGAGCTTCGGCCGTCCATGCCGAGGCGCACATCCTTCACGCCGTCGCCGTTGACGCTGATCAGACCCTGCGAGGTGGCAACCACCGTATTGGGCAGATCGACCACGACGCGCGCCGGATGGTCCAGCGTGCTCAGCCGCGGTTTCACAGTGCCGTGGGCCCTGATCTCCACACTGACGCCGTCGGCGGTGCGCACGACGTTGACCTTCTGCAGTGCGGCGTGCTGCGGAGCGTCCGCGCCCGCGCCCTGCGTCTGGGCCGAGGCGGTCATGAGCACCATGACCAGCATCGGCAGTAAAAGTGTCAGAAATTGCTTTCGCATTTCGCTCTCCCCACGGGCTTCGCGCTTGGCTCGCCCCGTATCTTTCTCGCAAGATTCGTTTCTGCCGGGTTCCCGGCTAAACACCCTCGCCGCCCTAGACTACGGACGTCGTAATCTTCTTGGTCACTTCCCGGGTCATGGCCTTGCCCAGGCGGTCCTGAATGGTTTCCTTGAAAATGATCGAATCGCCGGTGATCTTTACCACATAACCGTTGAACACCGGATCATTCTCCCGCAGGAAATACGCCTTATTCAGGCTGTTGACCACCACCGCGATCATTCCTGAGTCGGCCTTCACCACGCCTTTGAGATTGATCTGGTCGATGGCCAGGCAGCGTTTTCCGACGCTGCAGCCCGAGCCCGTCATGCTGCGATTCACCACCGGGCTGATGAAGGGGTCGCGCCGGCTGGATAGATTGATCTGCTTGGGCGCGTCCGCTTTCGCCTTGGCGGGTTGCTTCTGGTTCTCCACCGCGATCTGCTGTTTGGGCTGCGACTTCTTGTGGGCGGCAGCAGGCTTCACTTTGGCCGCGACACTGCTCGTCTTCTGGGCTGAGTGCTTGGCCGGAGCTGCTCGCGGGCAGGGCGGGATTGGCCGCGCCTCCCTGTGAAGCTCGAGCCGCATTCGAATTGACCGCCGGTTTGTGCTGAACACCCTTGAGCGTGTTCTGCGTGTTGTTGATGACGTTCGGGTTCTGCCCCCAGGCAGTTCCCGCCACCATCCCCAGGAAAACAATTCCAGTCGTCAGCTTCATATGGTCCCCTGCTTTTTCGCCGCCGCGGGCTGGCCCGGTTTTCCAGGCGCACTCGCTGCTGGTGCCATGTCATGGCTGAAGAATGTGGTGGCCGTGCAGGTGGCCACAACGCTCTCGCTCGGCGCGTACTGATAGGTATGCTTCGCCTTGGCTTCGGAAGGTTTTTTGGTGGTTGCCACCATCAGACCCGAAACATTGACGATGCGTTCCAGCTTGCCCACGTTGTCGAAGAAATTCAGCATCGAGTAATACGGACCGTCGAGTTCCATCTCGAAGGGAACCTCGGTGTAGTACTCCTTGGCAGCAGTAGGCCGGGCGGTATAGCGGCGCAGTTCAATCCCGGCTTTCATGGCCTCGGCGTTCATCATCTTCATGAAGCCAGGCACTTCTTTCTCATCGGGCACGATCTTGCGCTCGATCTCCAACTGCTGCTTGAGGCTAGCCAGTTGGCGTTCGATGTCCACCAGTTTGGGCCGGTAGGACTCCAGTTCCGCATTTTCACGGAGCTTGGTCTCGAGCGCAGCTTGAGCCGCCGCATTGGCTTCACGCTGGCTCTTGAACACGGTGTAGTACAGGGCGGCAGAAAGCACCAGCCCCACGCCCACCATGGTTGCCCACTGTTTAATGCCTGACATTTCGCTAAAGTTGGCCATATTTTCCCGCCTCCCTAGGACTTCGCCTTTTCGCAGGTCAAGGTGAAATTAAAGGCCTGCATTTCTTTAAAAGTGTCGTCCTGGTAGGTCTCTTTGATTTCGATATTGGTGAAGTATCCGGTCTTTTGCAGATTGGAGATCAGACTGGCTACCGCGTCCGTGCTCAGGGCCATGCCGTCGATATCGACGCTGGTCCCCGAATCTTTCATGCTGTTAAGCCAGACCGCTTCGGTGTTATTCACGGTTTGGCCAATCGTGTTCAGCAGGTTGACCGGACCGCCCTGGGCTGCGCGCAGCTGGTCGATCACATCCACCCGACGCTTGTAGTTTTCGGCTTCGCGCTGGCGCTCCATGTAGCGGGCCTTGACATCGGCCAACTCAGCGTTCTTCCGGATCGCCACTTCCATCTTGGCGGCGATGTCCCGGTGCTGTTTGTCCAGCTGGTACCAGTAGCCCGCGTTGACCAGGGCAGCCAGGACCAGCACTACCAGGACCTTCATCTTCGGCGAGCCTACGTCACCCACTTCCATGACGGCGGCCGCCGAAGCTGCGGATCGCTTGTTCTTTCCCTTTTGTGCTCCCAGCAGGTTGATTCGGATCATAAGTCTTCAAAACTCCTTAAGGCCAAACCCACCGCAACTGCCAGCTGGCCCGCGTTCTGCTCGATCAACTGCACTCCCGGTCCTTCCGTCGGCATGCCGATCTTCTGGAACGGATTGAAGATCTCTACCGGCAAGGAAAACTCCTGGCGCAAGGCCTCCACCAACCCGGGGACCTTGGAAGAGCCGCCCGCCAGATAAATCTTCTCGATGTGCTCGCCCGCCGAACTGGCGCGGAAGAAGTCGAACGTCTTCTGAATTTCGAGCACGATAATCTCAGTCACCTGTTGCAGGATGGGCGTCTTGGCGTCTTCACTGACCGTGCCCACCTTGTGGCCCAGCTTCAGGGACTCCGCGTCATCGAAGCTCAGGTCCAGTTCCTTCTGCAGCGAATCGGTGTACTGGTGGCCGCCCACGCTGACGTCGCGCGGGAACAGCGGCGTGGTGCCCTTCACGATGTTGATGTTCATCACGCTCGCGCCCAGATTCAACAGAGCCACCACTTGCCCCGGCGCGGGTTCGTAGTTGTATTCGTAGCAGTTCTGCAAGGCCAGGGCATCGATATCCACAATAGCCGGAGTCTTGCCTGCCATCGAGAGTACGTTGGTGTAGTTGAGAATCTTGTCTTTCTTGACAGCCACCAGCAGAACATCCATCTGCGGGTTGCCGGCGTCTTCAGAAAGGATCTGGTAGTCCAGGTTCACGTCGGCCAGATCGAAGGGAATATGCTGCGCCGCTTCCTTCTCGATGGTTTCGGCCAGTTCCTGGTCGCTCATCGAAGGCAGCGAGATCTTCTTCACGATTACCGAGTGCCCACTCACCGCCGTGGCCACGGCCCTTGCCTTGATGGCGTTGTCGAGGAACAGCTTGGAGATCGCACTCGACACCGTGCCGGAGTCCACGATCATGGAGTCCACGACGATATCCGGCGCCAGCGGTTCCAGGCCCAGGTGCGCCACTTCAATGCCGTTGCGCCCCTTCCGCAGCTCCACCGCCTTGATGCTCGAGGAGCCTACATCCAGACCAACAATCGTTTTCGATCCGAATCCAAACATGTGCCCGCCTTTTACGGTTGCCCGGCAGCCTTGCCAGCCGCCTTCGGTTTCCTCTTGCTCTTGACTTCCATCTGGGTTGACTTCTCTTCCATCCACTGGTCCAGCCTCGACTTCTTGAAGCGCCAGCGGTTCCCCAGCTTGAAAGCCGGAATCTTCTGTTCACCTACGTACTTGTAAAGCGTGTCCGGACTCACTCCCAGGTATTGCGACGCCTGGCGAATGTTCATGACTTCTCGCGAGTCGGCCATAGTTCCAAACCCTTTCCACAGATTCAGGCCCGGTATCGGGCAAACGTTGGGAGAAAATTCCTCGTACAAAATTGCGTTCGAGTGAATTTAGGTGTGCTGAGCATATATCAACCGGGAAAGTGCCAAGGTCAAGGCGTATCTTCGGGTTTTGCCGTGTTTTATACCTGTTTTCTGGAAAGTGGCTTCGTGGAAGTTCCACGATGATACTAGGGATGGTAGTTTGTTGTCTGTAGATACTACTAATAGCAGTGTTTATACAGTCGGTTCGAGCCGTACCCCCATTGCGTAACCAAAGTACTACAGACGTTACTCAGGTATCTGGACAGACGGGAAGGGGTGAAAACCCGCAATTAGCAGTTGGCAATTGGCATTTGGACGGTAAAGAGTCCGCCAACCTCCGCCGCAGCCGGCGCCGATGGCCAGCGCCAGGCGCTAAGTGCTTATTTCGTAGCGCCGGCGTCTCGCCGGCTGTCGTGCGGGCGTCCCGCCCGCAGACGGCGGACAGCACGGTCCAGGATGCTGGTGGCGAGGGCAGGATGCCCTTGCGACAGCGGCCGGGACGGCGGCGCTACGAAAAACCTAATACTCCGACAGCTCTTTCATGGCCTGGAACAGGTCTGCGGTCTGGGGCAGGATGGCATTTTCAAGGTCGGGGTGGTAGGCCACGTAGACGTCCATGGCGGCCACCCGCCGGACCGGAGCATCCAGGTGCTCGAACATCTGGTCGCCGATGCGGGCGGCAATCTCG
Organism: Terriglobia bacterium; assembly: GCA_963758435.1. Lineage (GTDB taxonomy): Bacteria > Acidobacteriota > Terriglobia > Terriglobales > Acidobacteriaceae > JAIQFF01. The sequence continues at coordinate 308,218 of CAVWVN010000014.1, forward strand.
GCACCGTAGCCCCAGCTCAGGGTGTCTTCATAGGCCACCAGCGCCCGGCTGGTCTTTTGCACCGAGGCCGCAATGGTCTCCCAATCGAAGGGATTCAGGCTGCGCAGGTCGATCAGCTCCGCTTTGACGCCGTGCTCGCGCTCCAGCTTCTGTACCGCCTGTAACGCGCGGGGAACAACCGCTCCGTAGGTGATCACACTAAGGTCGGTTCCCGCCTGCACCACTTTGGCCTTGCCGAACGGCACCATATAGTCCGGGCCAGGGTAGGCTGCACGGCCATAGGTTTCCCGATAGAGCCGCTTGTGCTCGAGGAAAAGGACGGGATCATCGCAACGGATGGCGGTGCGCAACAGGCCAGCGGCGTCCAGCGCGTTGGACGGAAACACGACCCGCAGTCCGGGAATGTGGGTAAAAACGCACTCCCCGCATTGGGAGTGATAGATGGCTCCGCCGGTAAGGTATCCGCCAATGGCCACGCGAATGACACAAGGCGCCGAGAACGTGTTGTAGGAGCGCCAGCGGATCAGCGGCAGTTCGCTGCGCAGTTGCATCATGGCGGGCCAGATGTAATCAAAGAACTGGATCTCGACCACTGGCTTCAGTCCGCGCTGGGCCATGCCCGTCGCGCGGCCCACGATGTTGGCCTCGGCGATGGGAGAATTGAATACCCGGTCCGAGCCGAACTCTATCTGTAATCCCGCGGTCAGCTTGAAGACGCCACCCTTGCCCTTGACCAGTTTCTGCTTGAGGTACTCTTCACGGCTGCAGTCGGCGACATCTTCTCCGAAGATCACAATGCGCTCGTCGCGTCGCATCTCGTCGCGCAAGGTAGAGTTAATCAGGTCGGCCATGGTCTTGGGCGCAGACTTCTTGCCGTCAGAGGTCACAGCCTCAGGCCTGGAGGGCGCAGGCTGGGTTTCGAACGCCGACGAGGTTGGATCGAGGTTCGGCGAATACACATACAACAGCACCTTGTCGGGCGTAGGTGCCGGCGCCTGCAGGGCCCGGTCAACGGCGACCTGCAGATCGTCATCCACCTGCTTTTCCAGCCGGTTGATCCCCTTTTCGTCGAGAATACCTTCGCGGATCAGGAACATCTGCATGCGGGTAATCGGATCCCGCTGGGCATCACGCTGGCGCTCGACATCGGGCCGGTAGAGGCGTTCGTCGTCAGAAAGCGAGTGGGAGTAGGGCCGGATCACGTGGGCGTGGACAAACGAGGGACCATGTCCGGCGCGGCTGTGAGCCACCGCGCGCACAAAAGCAGCATAGCTCGCTACCGGATCGGTTCCATCCACCTCTTCAAAATGGAAGTTGGGAAAGCCGCTCACCAGCCGGGAGATGCTCCCGCCCGCAGTCTGCACCTCCACCGGCACCGAGATGGCATAGCCATTATCTTCGACCACGAAAATCATGGGCAGCCGGGAATTGGCAGCGGTGTTCAGCGCCTCCCAAAACTCCCCCTCACTGCTGGTGCCATCACCCAGCGAAACGTAGGTAATTTCGTCGCCGTGGAATTTGACATCTTTGAACTGCCGGTAGTCGCCGGTGGCCTTGCGGGCAGAGTCAGGATGAGCGGCGTAGTAGCGTCCGACCTCGGCACAACCCACGGCTTGCAGAATCTGGGTTCCGGTGGGTGAAGAACCGGTGACAATGTTGAGGTCGGGAAGGCTCCAGTGGGACGGCATCTGCCGCCCTCCGGAACTGGGATCGTCGCCCGAGCCTACGGCCTGCAGCAGCATGTCATAGGCCGTCGCTCCCAGGGCAAGACAGAGCGCACGGTCGCGGTAATAGGGATAAAACCAGTCGTATCCGGCCTTCAGGGCGAAGGCGGCTGCCACGCCCACGGCTTCATGGCCAGCGCCGGAGATCTGGAAGAAGATCTTCTGCTGGCGCTTGAGCAGGATCTCCTTATCGTCCACCCGCCGGGAGGCATACATGTGGCGGTAGGCTTCGATCAACTGCTCGCGGGAGAGACCTTCATAGGTCTTGCCGGTTTTCCTGGCATCGCGTTCGGATACTGCGGCCGCTTTAGGGTCAGTCTTGGTGGTGGCCATCCGGCTCCCTTCGATGCAAGAGTATCAGCCGCGTTTGCATTGTAAATCTTCAGCGTGGGCGGGGAAAGGAACAATCAATTGGCATTGCCTTCGGCCAAAGCTAAGTGCTTTGGCAATTACCAATTGCCAAGGCTGCCAACTATTGGCTGTCATCGTTTATTCTGAAAGCACCGGCATGATCAAATTCCACCGCCCATTCGATCCCCATAAAATTCGACTGCTGATTTTCGATCTCGACGGTACTTTGATCGACTCCCGCCTCGACCTGGTGCATTCGGTCAACGCCACACTGCGGCATATGAAGCGTCCGGAACTGCCTGACGATGTCATTGCCAGCTATGTCGGGGATGGTGCGCCCGCGCTGATCGGCCGGGCCCTCGGCAAGGAGGCGGGCGACGAGAAACTGGTGCGTTCCGGCCTAGAGTACTTCCTGGCCTACTACCGCGAACACAAGCTCGATCATACCCACGTGTACGACGGCATCATAGAAGCCCTGGCGAATTTGCAGGATTCAAACAATGGCCTGCCCCGCAAGATGGCCGTGCTTTCGAACAAGCCGGTGAATCCGTCGCGGGCCATTGTCGAGGCCCTCGGTCTGGGCAAGTTCTTTCCCCTGGTTTACGGCGGCAACAGCTTCGCCACCAAGAAGCCCGATCCGGAGGGCGCGCAAACCATCCTGCGGGAAACGAGGTCGGAGCCGCACGAAACCTTGATCGTGGGCGACTCCGGGGTGGACGTTCTCACTGGCCGCAATGCCGGAACCTGGACCTGCGGCGTGACTTATGGCTTCGCGCCGCATACCCTGCTGGACGCTGCGCCGGACGCGGTGGTCGATCGGCCGCGAGAATTGGCGGAGTTGCTGGCTCGATCGCCCGATATCTGAATCCGTGTCCTCAGTGTCCTCCGTGGTTAACGCTGTTCTGGCCTGCATCAGCTAAACTCCATCGAGGATGCCCAAACCGCCAGAGCCAGCCAGCTTTACCCCCGCCGAATTGCGCAGGCTGCGCAGCCTGAAAGATCCCTATGGCATCCAGCGCTATCTCGACGATATGCCATACCACCTGGGGGACACCGCGTGGTCCCCACGCCGCGTGCTGCGCGAAAACACCGCGCATTGCCTGGAAGGAGCGATCTTCGCGGCAGCCGCCCTGCGTGCCAACGGCTTCCCTCCCCTGCTCCTGGATCTTGAGGCCGAGCACGACACCGATCACGTTCTCGCGCTTTACCGGGTGAAGGGGCACTGGGGAGTGGTGGCGAAATCGAACTATACCGGCTGCCGTTATCGCGAACCGGTCTATCGTTCGCTGCGCGAATTGGCCATGAGCTTCTTCAATCTCTATTTCAACCTGCGGCGGGAGCGGACCCTGCGCACCTTCTCCCGCCCCGTGCACCTGGCCCGTTTCGATCCTCTGCACTGGATGACCACGGAGAAACCGGTCTGGTTCATCGTGGATTACCTCTTCGAAGTCCACCACTACAAACTGCTGCGGCCCGGGATGGCCGGACGCTTGCATCGCATAGATGAGAGATTGTATCGGGCCGAGACGCTGGGGAAGGCGGAGAAGTCCGGCTGAGGTTTCGTACAGCTAATTCCATGGGAGGGTTGCGCCTGGCACCGAAGTCCCGCCGGCCAGAACCTCAAAACCGCCCCACTACTCAGAACCGGGCTTTCGACCCGAAAGAGCAAATTGACACTCTGGTCATGACCTCGTCAGAAATCATTAAAGTTTCTGCCGCAACTGGCCGATCATCCCGGTGAGCCTGGTCATGGATCGCATACACATTCCTGAACGCCTGGATCCGAGCAGCCGTATTGGCGATACGGAACCAGATCGCCTTGCGGAGAAGCGTCAGAGTCGCAGAAAAAAAGTCAAGGCGCCCGTTCCTGCGACTCCCGAAGCCTCGACCGAGAAGGATGACGACTCTCACCAACTGGACGAGCTTGCCTGATTCATGACAGGTGCTCGGGCCAGCAGGTGTGTGCAAACGCCCGCCTTGCAGCGGTCCAGACGTTTGCCTGCCCTGCTTTCCGGAATACAATTCTTTCATGAAGTCCCGCTTCCTGATGCTCTTGCTTCTGGCTCCCCTGGCCCCGGCGCAGAGCGCGCCGGACATGGCCTCGGCGCCGCATTACCGGCAGTTGCTGGCCAACGATCAGGTACGCGTGTTCGCGCTCACGCTGCGACCTCTGGAACGGACCATGGCGCGGCACGATCGCAACTTTCTGGTGGTTGCGCTGCTCGATTCCGACGCAGTCATCTGGCCGGAAGGAGAATCGGACATTGTCGATTTTCACTTCAACCAGGGCGATGTGCGCTTTTACTCCGGCGGACGAGCGCTTGGCATCCGCAATGACCGCACCACGGAATATCGCAACGTCACCATCGAATTTCTGGATCCTAAGGTGACGAACTACGGCTACCAGGCCTATTCCGGCGGGTTGGACTATGGGCCCGCCTCCATTGGCCCGCCCGTCGATCCTCACGCCAGGTTCATGAACTCGATCTCGCTGGGCCCGGTCACGGTGAGTGACGTCCAACTGCTTTCCCGCGATCCGCTTTCACCGCCGGAGAAACCGGGAGCGGAGCTGCTGATTCCAGTCACCGACATTGACCTGAAGGCCGGGGAGTACGAAAGAATCCGCAAATCCTCCGGCGACGTGGTCTGGATCGCCGCAGGACGGAAGTCCACATTTCTTAACGCGACCGCTGATCCGGAGAGGTTTGAGGTTGTTCTGTTCAAGACCCAGACCAAAGACTGATAGTGTGGGTCGGACACTCCCTTCGACTTCGCTCAAGGCGGGCTCTGCCCGACGCTTTTAGCGCACTTTGACGAACCGAGCTTATGAAACAGCCCGCGGCGATACTCCTCCTTCTTGTCATTTCCTGGCCCGGGCTGGCCCAGGACAAACCGATCGAAACGCCCTCATCGAGCCCAGCGGCGGCTCCGGGGCTATCCCAGGACCAGATTCGCGACCTCATTCGCGAAGCGGCCGAAAAAGATATCCAGAACGACAAGAAGCAGCGCGACTACACCTATATACAACGCGAGGAAGAACACAAGCTCGACGGGAAGGGCCAGGTCAAGTCCAGCGAGTCGCGGACCTTCGAGGTCATGGTGCTTTACGAAGAGCAGGTGCGAAAGCTGATTGCGAAGGACGACAGACTCCTCAGCGACGACGACGCGCGAAAGGAAGACGAAAAAGTCCAGAAGATCATCGAGAAGCGCAAGAACGAAAGCGAAGACGACCGCCGCAAGCGACTGGAAAAACAGAACAAAGAGCAGGAACAGGGACGGCAGTTCGTGAAGGAGATTGCCGACGCCTACAATTTTCGCTTCCTGGGGGAAGAGGATCTCGATGGACGCAGATCTCAGGTGATCGACGCCGAACCACGTCCTGGCTACGAACCCCACATGAAAGATGCGAAGTTTCTGCCTAAATTCCGCTTTCGTGTCTGGTTGGACGAAGCCGAGAAGCAGTGGGTGAAGCTCGACATTCAATCTATCGATACGGTCTCGGTGGGCCTGTTTCTCCTGCGGCTGCACAAAGGGTCGAACATCCAGATCGAGCAGGTGCGAGTTAACGATGAAGTCTGGCTGCCCAAACACGTCGCGCTGAAACTGGACGCGCGGCTGGCGTTACTGAAGGGACTCAAAATAGTCGAAGATGTAACCTACCGCGACTACAAAAAGTTCCGCACCGACACGAAGATCGTTCCGATCGCGGACGCGCAGTCGGAACATTAAGATCAGGGACCCACTTTTGTACCAATGCAGTCATGGGCCGAAGGTCTTCCGGTGTGAGGTTGTTCGTGAAGATCAGAGCAAGCCGCAGTCTGTGATTGATCCCGGCTACTTTTTCTCCGCCACTTCCAGCCGGGTTTCGGCGCGCTTGAGAGCGTCTTCGGCATGCGTGAAGTCAGCCTCGGTCTTGCCGGTCTTCAAGGCCTCTTCGGCGCGCTGCTTGGATTCCTGGGCACGCTTCACGTCGATTTCTTCTGGGCGTTCAGCGGTTTCCGCCAGAACGGTAACCTTGTCGGGAAGCACCTCTGCAAAACCCCAGGCCACCGAAAGATAGGAAATCTGGCCGCCCTTGCGATAGCTGATTTCGCCCACCGCCAACTCGGTAATCAACGGCGCGTGGCCGGGCAGGATGCCGAGGTATCCGTCCTTGCCAGGAATCTGGACCTCCTCTGCCACATCCTTCACCACCATTTTTTCCGGGGTGACGATCTCGAGTTGGAATGAATCAGTCATCAGTCGTTGGTCATTGGTCGCTGGCCAAAGACTAAGGGCCAACGACCAACGACAGTTCTTACGCTGCTTTCATCTTTTCCGCTGCTTCCAGAACTTCCTCTATCGTGCCCTTCATGTAGAAGGCCTGCTCCGGGATGTCATCGTACTTGCCTTCGGCAATTCCCTTGAAGCCCTTCACGGTGTCGGCCACTTTGACGTAACGTCCCGGAGAACCGGTGAACTGCTCGGCCACGTGGAACGGCTGCGAGAGGAAGCGTTGAATCTTACGCGCCCGCGCCACGCTGATCTTCTGGTCCTCGCTCAGCTCGTCGATGCCGAGAATCGCGATGATGTCCTGCAGGTCTTTGTAGGTCTGCAGAATCTTCTTTACCGACTGGGCCACGTCGTAGTGGTCCTGGCCCACGATGCGGGCATCGAGAATGCGCGAACTCGAGGCCAGTGGATCGACGGCGGGATAGATTCCGATTTCGGTCAGCGCCCGCGAAAGCACCGTGGTGGCATCGAGGTGGGCAAAAGTCGTGGCTGGAGCGGGATCGGTAAGGTCATCGGCGGGCACATAGATGGCCTGCACCGATGTCACGGAGCCCTTCTTCGTCGAGGTAATTCGTTCCTGCAACTCGCCCATTTCCGTGGCCAGGTTCGGCTGGTAGCCCACGGCGCTGGGCATGCGGCCGAGCAGCGCAGAAACTTCCGATCCGGCCTGGGTGAAACGGAAAATGTTGTCGATGAAGAGCAAGGTGTCGGCGCCTTCTTCATCGCGGAAGAATTCGGCCACCGTCAGCCCGGTCAGCGCGACCCGCAGACGGGCGCCGGGCGGCTCGGTCATCTGTCCATAAATCAGGGCTGCCTTGGACTTCGATGGATCGCCGGGCTTGATGACGCCGGACTCGGTCATCTCCAGCCACAGGTCGTTGCCTTCACGGGTCCGCTCGCCCACTCCGGCGAAGACGGAATATCCGCCGTGCTGTTTGGCCACGTTGTTGATCAGTTCCTGAATGAAGACGGTCTTGCCCACACCGGCGCCGCCAAACAATCCAATCTTGCCGCCCTTCAAGAAGGGCTGGATGAGATCGACGACCTTGACCCCGGTTTCGAACATCTCGGCGGTGGTTGCCTGATCTTCAAACAGGGGCGCGGGGCGATGAATCGGCATGGTCTTGGTGTGCTGGACCGGCCCCAGTTGGTCCACGGGCTGACCAATCACGTTCATGACGCGACCGAGCGTGCCGCGACCCACCGGCACTGAGATCGGCCCGCCCTGGTCGATGACTTTCATGCCGCGCACCATGCCTTCGGTGGCTTCCATAGCAACGCAGCGCACCCGGCCTTCGCCCAGGTGCTGCTGGACCTCGAGAATCACATTGACCGGGTTGGGCACGGTGAAGCCGTCGCTCACCACCTTGAGGGCCTCGTAAATCGGCGGCATGGCGCCCTCGACAAATTGCACGTCAACGGCGGGGCCGGAAATCTGGATTACGTGTCCAATTCTCTCTGGCATAAGTTGTCGCTCTCAATCTCTCGTCTCAGCTTTGGCACTTAGCACTTGGCCAAATCCAAAAGCTAAGTGCTGCTCTACTGCGCGGCTGCTCCACTGACAATTTCAATAATCTCTTTCGTGATCTTGGCCTGCCGGGCCCGGTTCATGGCCAGGGTCAGGGAATCGATCATGTCGGTGGCGTTGTTGGTCGCGGCGTCCATCGCGGTCATGCGCGCCGCGTGCTCTGCGGCCACCGATTCCTGCAGACCACGGAAGATCTGTATGGCCACGTACTTGGGCAAAAGCGATCGAAACAGTTCTTCCGGAGACTGTTCGTAAATATAGTCGACCGGAGCGGCGGCGAACTTGGCGGCCGCGGCATCAATGTCGCGGGTGTCAGCCGGGCGAACGCCGACACCAGCGCCTTTGACCGCTTCGATGATGCGCTCCCTTTCCTCTTTCGTCATGGCTTCCGCCATCTTTACTTCGGGCGCGCCAATCTGCTCAATGGGCAGGATCTGTTCAACAATCAAGCGCTGTGCGATCACCGACTTGAACTCGTTGAACACCAGATACACAGCATCAATTTCTTCCCGGCTATAGCGTTCGATGACGCGTTCAGCCAGATTCGACGCCAGTGGGTATTCGATCTTGTTCAAAACTCCGATCTGCTCGCCCACGATAGTAGTTTGCGGCGGCGCCTGTGAGTCGGCCGTTCTCGGCTCCGCTGCGCGGTAACGGCGCCGCAGAAAATCACGTCCTTTCCGGCCAATGGCCTCAATCTCGAGATTCTTGTCCGCTTTGGTCGCGATAAAACGCGCTGCCGCTTTCAGGATATTGGTATTGAAAGCTCCCGCCAGCCCCTTGTCGCCAGTGACCACAATCAGCAGTACGTTTCTTTCCAGACGACGAGCCAGAAGAGGATGCCGGGGTTCGCCGGTTTCCGGATCGAAGATCTCGGCCCGCGACACCAGCGACTTCAGCACGTTGGTCAACATCTGGGCGTAAGGACGCGCCGCCAGGGCCCGCTCCTGCGCCCGGCGTAATTTCGCCGCCGAGACCATCTTCATGGCCTTGGTGATCTGCCGCGTGTTGGTCACGCTGCGAATGCGCCGCCGGATGTCGAGAATATTTGGCATGAATCAGTCTTCAGTCGTCGGTCGTCAGTCTTCAGTCGTCGGTCATTAGTCGTTGGCCATTGGTCGTTGGTGGTTGGCCTCAAGCTAAAAGCTAACGGCTAAGAGCCAAAAGCTATTTCACCGCTGCCTGCCGGTCGGCTACGAATGCTTCTTTACTTTGTTTGATCACTTTGCTCATCTCGGCCTTGAGAGCATCGTCCAAAACTTTTTTCTCCATGATGGTGCGCAGCAGGCCAGGGTTGGTGGCGTCCACATATTTGTAGAGTTCGGCTTCGAACTCTCGCACCTGGTCCACCGGGAGGTCGTCGAAGAACCCGTTGGTGCCGGCAAAGATAATCAGGATCTGCTTGGAGAATGGCAGCGGCGAAAATTGCTTCTGCTTGAGCACTTCGACCAGGCGTTGGCCGCGATTGAGCTGGGCCTGCGTGGCTTTGTCCAAGTCGCTGCCAAACTGGGCGAAGGCGGCCAGTTCGCGGTACTGCGCCAGCTCCAGCTTCATGCTGCCGGCCACCTGCCGCATGGCCTTGATCTGGGCGCTGCCGCCGACCCGGCTCACGGAAATTCCCACGTTTACGGCTGGACGTACGCCGCTGTTGAACAAGTCAGTTTCAAGAAAAATCTGACCATCGGTGATCGAAATGACGTTGGTCGGAATGTACGCCGAGACGTCGCCCGCCTGGGTTTCGATGATAGGCAGGGCGGTCAGCGAACCGCCACCCATCTTGTCGCTCAGCTTGGAAGCGCGTTCGAGCAGGCGCGAGTGAAGGTAGAAAACGTCTCCGGGATAAGCCTCGCGACCGGGTGGGCGCCGCAATAGCAGTGAAATCTCGCGATACGACGCCGCGTGTTTCGAAAGATCGTCGTAAATCACCAGTGCATGCCGCTTGGTATCGCGGAAGTACTCACCCATGGCGCAGGCCGCATAGGGCGAGATGTATTGCATGGGGGCAGGCTCGGAGGCCGATGCGGCCACCACGATGGTGTAATCCATGGCGCCGGCGTCGCTGAGAATCTTGACCACCTGGGCGATCGAAGAGCGCTTCTGTCCGATCGCGTTGTAGATGCAGATCAGGTCATTGCCCTTGCTATTGATGATGGTGTCGAGCGCCACAGCGGTCTTGCCGGTCTGGCGATCGCCGATGATCAGCTCGCGCTGTCCGCGGCCAATCGGGATCATGCTGTCGATGGCTTTGAGCCCGGTCGCCATGGGTTCGCGCACCGGCTGCCGGTCGATCACGCCCGGAGCCAGGCGCTCCAGCGCGATGAACTGGTCGGTGGCAATTGGGCCTTTGTCGTCGATGGGCTGTCCCAGCGAATTCACGACTCGTCCTACCAGGGCTTCGCCCACGGGCACGCTCATGATGCGGCCGGTGCGCTTGACCTCGTCGCCTTCGCTGATTTCCGTGTATTCACCCAGCAACACTACGCCCACCTGGTCTTCTTCGAGGTTCATGGCGATGCCGGCCACGTCGTGCGGAAACTCGAGCAGCTCTCCGGCCATGACTTTGTCGAGACCATGGACGCGGGCGATACCGTCGCCCAGAGTGATGACCGTGCCGACTTCGTCCACGGCAATCTTGGATTCGTAGTTCTCGATCTGCTGCCGGATCAGCTGCGTGATCTCGTCTGCTTTGATTTGTGCCATAAGGTCAGCTCTTAGCCGTTAGCTTTTAGCTCTTTAGATTCCTTCGCGTCCTTGGCGGATTTCCTTTGCGCCCTTTGCGGTTCAGATCTTCGAAACTTCAGTCCCCGATCGACCCAGCCTTTGGTTCGATCTAAAAGCTTAAGAGCTGATAGCTTCTCTTATCCGCTCCAGCTGGCCTTTTACTGAACCGTCGTAGATCATGCTGCCGACTTTCACAATGGCGCCGCCGAGTATTGAACCATCCTGGGCGTAGCGGGTGCGGACCTTGTGGCCGGTGAGCTTCGCCACCTGCGCCTCGAGCGCACTCCGTTCCGGCGCCCCCAACTCCCGCACACTGATGATCTGGGCCTCCACAAAACCCATCCTGCGGTTGAGTTCGTGCTCGAATTCTTTCACAATCGGATCCAGAAATCTGATGCGCCGGTGATCGATCAGCACCGCCACGAAATTTCTCACCTGCTTGGAGAGACCCGAACGCGCCACGATCGCATCGAGCAAGGCGCGCTTCTGTTCCGCCGGAATTGAGGGAGCCTCCCAGACTTCCCGCAGTTCCCGGCTGCTGGCCGCCAACTGGGCCAGAGACTGCGCTTCCTGCAGAGTCTTGGCCGGGTCCAGGCGCTGGTCAAAGACCACGTCGGCAAAGGCGCGGGCGTAGATGCTGGTCACGGAAGCCATGCTCTAGTCTCCGTCCTGTCCGGTTTTCAGTCCACCACCGTTGGGATTCTTCGGCGCAAGCTCTTTGGCAAACTCCCGCACCAGCGCCTGGTCTGTGGCCGTGTCCACCTTCATCTGTTTGGCTGCCAGAGACACCGCCAGATTCGCCGCGTAGGCAGTCAGTTCGCGCCGTGCCAGTTTGGCTGCGGCTGCGATCTCCTGTTCGGCGGACTCAACAATCTTGCGTGCATCTTCTTCCGCCGCAGCCTTGATTCGCGCCTCTTCCGCGATCGCCTCTTTCTCCGCGGCCGCGCCCATGCCTGCGATTTCTGAATCCAGACGGGAAAGTCTGCTCTCGATTTCAGCCAGCCGCCGGTTGGCATCCTCGCTGGCCCGCCGAGCCTCCTGCATAGCCTTCTGGATTGAGGCCGTGCGATTGCGGAACACGTTGGGAAGGTTCTTCTTCGAGAAATAAACTACTGTGCCCGCGACCACCGCGAAATTGAACAACACGCACAGCCAGTACGCGTGCTCCAGGCTCAACCCCGTGAGCTTCGCCACCAACTGCACCGAGGCCGAGTGCTTGAACTGGTCCTGTTCCTCGCCCGCAGCTTCACGCGATTCCTTGGCCAGCTCGGCGTTCATGCTGGGGGAGGACTCTTCCGAGCCACGCGCCTGGGCTTGCGCGCCGGAACTGAGCAGGAGGCCCGCCAAAAAACAAGAAGCGAAAATCACATGTCGGATTCGGCGTGGGCTTGGCATCAGTCGCCACCCGCCGGACTTTGGGTCGCCGGTTGCAGAACGGTGCGAATTATTGCAGCCGCCAGTTTTCCGCTCTCCGCCTGCAGGCCAGTTTGTGCGACAACCTTGTCCTGCTCAATGGCCGCTCGCGCACCTTCCACCTGGGCTTGCGCTCCCGTGCGCGCCTCGGCCACCGCCGCGGCCCGCGCCTGCAGAGCCAACTGGCGACGCGCTTCCTGACTCTTGAAAACCGACATGCGTGCCTCCCGTAACCTCTGCTCATATTCCGCGGTACGAGCTTCGGCCTGGGCGATGTCCGCCCGCGCCTTTTCGATCGCGCCTTCGGTCCGGCTATGCCGTTCAGCCAACACCCTAACCAGCGGTTTGTGAACTACCGCTGTGTAAATGCCGAACAATAAGACGATGAAGATGATGGTCGGCACGGACCCGAGCAGTAATCCGCCTAGTTGTCCTAGTATCTCGTCCATTGTGTGCTGATCAGGTCTAGAGCGTCAGGAGGCTTAAGACCATTGAAAGTAACATGTTACGGATTGAGTGTCAACGCGATCGCGGGCTGTTTCCGGATTGAAACCGGGACCCCCCGGAACTATTTCGCAGATGGCGGAAAGTTGCTTGACATCCGGCATAAGGGGTCTAGCATGGATGTATCACCTCCGATCCAATCCGGATCGAATGGGCCGATAGCCAAGGAATGTCACCGCTTCTTGGTTGCCGGCCCATTTAAATTCAGCTCCTAGCAATTAGTTCTTGGCTCTTAGCTTTGCCCGTCAGACTTGTAGCTCTCCGATTCGAAAATCAGAATCCAGGACGGGTACGGCGCCAGGTTTGGCTAAGGGCTAAGAGCTAACAGCTACAAGCTAAAAGTTAAAAGCTGGTCACCACCCACGCCCTCACTTTCCTCACTACCGACTCCGGCGCTTCTACTTCCATCTCCACCAGCCCATCTTTGTAGGCGCGGGAATAAATCCGCGAGCGTGCTTCGAGCAGCGCCAGCATCTTCCCCTCCTTCTGAGGTACGCGCAGATGCACGCGGCTGATCGGGTCTTCGGACAGCATTTCGTCGATGCGGTCGAGCAGCGTGGTCATGCCGGTGCCCTTGGCCGCCGAGACGTGCACTCTACTTGAGTCGTCCAATAGTGACTCTCGTTGCTTGGGAGGCAGCAGGTCAATCTTGTTCATCACCCGCAGACGCGGCTTGCCGTCCGCTTCCAGTTCTCTGAGGACCTTGTCCACCTGCGCATCCTGTTCTTCCGACAGGGGGCTGCTGGCGTCTGAAACCTGCAGTACCAGCGAGGCGCGCTGCACTTCTTCGAGCGTGGCCCGAAAGGCGGAAACCAGCGTGTGCGGCAGGTTGCGGATGAATCCAACCGTGTCCGAGAGCAGCACTTTTCTTCGCGAGGGCAGCGCCACGGAACGGATCGTGGGGTCGAGCGTGGCAAACATTCGTGGGGACTGGAGCACCGCTGCGTTGGTCAGTGCGTTGAACAGCGTTGATTTCCCCGCGTTGGTGTAGCCGACCAGGGCGACCGTCGCCACCGGCTCCGCCTCCCGCCGTGCCCTCTGTTGGGCCCGCACCCGGCGCACGTTTTCAATTTGCTCTTTCACATGGCGAATGCGGCGGTGAATTTTTCTGCGATCGGTTTCGAGCTGGGTTTCGCCTGGGCCCCGGGTACCGATTCCGCCGCCCAGTTGCGACATTTCTATGCCGCGTCCGCCCAGCCGGGGCAGCATGTACTCCAGTTGCGCCAGCTCTACCTGCAGCTGGCCTTCCCGCGTCCGCGCATGTTTGGCAAAAATATCGAGAATAAGCTGGGTGCGATCGATCACCCGGGTGTTGACTAGCTTTTCGATGTTGCGCTGTTGCGAAGCCGTCAGGTCATGATCGAACAGCAGCAAATCGGCGGAGACCGAAGCGGTGGCGCCGGCCACCTCCTGCAGCTTGCCGCTTCCGATCAGTGTGGCCGGGTCGGGACGGTCGCGGTGTTGCAGAAACTCGCCTACCACCTCCGCGCCCGCGCTGACCGCCAGAGAACGCAGCTCGGCCAGCGACTCTTCGGCGGTGAACTCGGGGATGTCCGGGGGCTTGGTCGCCAGCGCACCGGTAGAACTATCGCGAGCCGCCTGGGCCGCCGCAGTCAGAGGGCCGCTCCCGGCTCTGGGGGACGCCGACCCGCGGGAACGGGTGCGCACGTCAAGGCCAATGAGAAACGCCCGCTCCCGGGGCACACGGCTCCCGTTCGCCGCCGGGACACGCCCTGCATCGCCGGTCTTGCCAGCGCTGGCCTTACGAAATGATCTGGATTGTGGACTGCTCAATGGTCTGGATTCCAACTCAGCACTTGGCAACTAGCAATTGGCACTTGGCCAGATCGGCTTTTGCCTAATGCTGAATGCCAAGTGCGCTTTGCCAGGTTGCCCCTTCAGCCCTCTGTCCCGGAGGAACGCGGCATAGCCGCTGCTTCCGCACTCGTTGCTGGCGCACCCGCCGATGCCGCCAGGACAGTCGGCCTATCCCCATGGCTGTGCAAGGCCTTTCCCATGGCGATCGTGGAGATGGCATGTTTGAAGATCAGTTGCTCCTGGTTGTTGGTTTCGAGCACGACGGAATACTTGTCGAAGGAGCGGATGCGTCCCGTGAGCTTGACACCGCTCAGCAGGTAAATGGTGATACTAGTTCGCTCCTTGCGTGCGGTATTGAGGAAGGTGTCCTGGATGTTTTGCAGCGGCTTATTTTCCATCACCGATCTCCTTAGTCCTGACGGCAACGATCTAAACGGTCAGGTCTGTACTGCACTGCTCCTGGCGGCGACTGGCACCACCGCAAAAAAGATGAACAGGCAGCGTGCGCCTTGCCGAAACTCCGTACGCTACGTACGCAACGCTCACTGCCGAGTATTTGTACGATACGGCGTTGCCTGCCGCATTTCAAGCGACTCATTGGTGGCGTCCTGCTGCAGCACTCTTGGCGTCTGCTCGCCGCTGAGTTTCCCAGAGACAACGTGGGGACAGCCGCCCTCGGTGTCCCGGCGAGCAAAGCTCGCCAGTGTCTTTACGTGGCCAAACTGCGGAGCTGCGCTCCGCCGGACAGCCGTGGGCGGCTGTCCCCACGTGTTTCTTGCGCAGTCCAAATTCCCCAGGCAAGCACAGTTGAACCGAGCCACAGCCCCAAGCGGTGACAGAGACGGCTTACGAAGATGCCCGATGAGCCCGATTGACATCGCCAGCACAAAGTGCAACCATTCTCGCCTTCAAGAGCAGCCGCAGTCGAAAAGAGCTGCCGTGCTCATTCTGAGCTTCGGGAGTCATGTATGCATCATGCGATCGCTCTGTTTGTCATGCCCACTCATACCGGCACCGAGGCACTGGCCTTCATGTTGCGCTGGGTTCACCTGCTGGCAGGCATCACCTGGGTAGGACTGCTCTACTTCTTCAACCTGGTCAACGTGCCCTTCATGAAGCAACTGGACGCGGCCAGCAAGCCCAAGGTCCTGCAATACATGACCATGCCGGCGCTGCAACTCTTCCGCTGGAGCGCCATGCTGACCGTGTTTGCGGGCTTCTGGTACTGGTCTCAAATCTATGTGGCCGCTGACGCCCATCGCACGGGAGTCGGCGCCGGCAGCACCATCGGGCTGTTTCTACTGATCTGGGTGGCAACTTCCATGATTCTCTATTTCGTCATCTCAAAGACACCCAGCGGATATGTATTGGGCGTGATCACGGCGGTCCTGGTCTGTGCCGCAGGCTGGCTGTTCGTGAACTACACGCCGGTGGGCCAGGACGACAACCACGTGTTGTCGATTGGCATCGGCGGCGGGCTGGGCTTCATCATGTTGTTCAACGTCTGGGGAATCATCTGGCGCAACAACAAACAGATCATCCGCGGTACCCTGGCCGGCACGCCCCCGGCCAACGCGGCGGTCATGGCGCGGCAAGCGTTTCTGGCCTCGCGCATGAATTTCTTCCTGTCCGTGCCCATGATATTTTTCATGGCCGCCAGCTCGCATTACACGATTCTGGGCCGCTAGCTCTTGCTCGAGCGAGGCAGATCGGCTCGGGTGCTTCTGCCTACAAAGAAAAACCGCCTGCGGTTTGTCCGCAGGCGGATGGTTTGGCGTGTTTCGAACTCTAGAACTTCAGCTTCATGGCGAACTGAAGCTGCCGGGCAGAGGTAGTCCCGTCGGATTGGCTAACGGTTGCGGTCGAAAATCCGAAGGTTCCCGGATCGATGACTAGGTTGCCAGGCTGATCAAAATTCACCCGATTGAAAACGTTGTAAAACTCGAAGCGGGTCTCCAGTTTGAAACGCTCACCCAGGCTGGTGTTCTTGGACACTGATGCGTCCCAGTTGTAGAAGCCGGGCCCGTTGAAGTGATTCCTGCCAACGGTTCCGGGAAGCCCGTTAATCACATCGGGCGGACCGAAGGCGGATGCCGGTGGTCCGGTTTCCGTCTTGGGGTGACCTGAGGGAAGCGACGGATCGCCGTTCAGGTTCGCCCTCGACGTCAGACCGGTATGTTCGGAGTCGATACCGCCATAGAAAATGTCGTAGGGATGTCCGCTCTGAACGCTGGTGACTCCGGACAGTTGCCAACCCTCCAGCACCTTGCCCACGAAGCCCGTGGAGGCAAACGCCTTGCCCTTTCCGAAAGGCAGCTCCCAGGAATAGTTGACCACTAACCGCTGCCGCAAGTCGTAGTCGGAATTGCCGCGCTCGTTCTCGATAGCGTATGAGTTCCGGGGAAAAACCCGGTTGTTTTCCGCCGGATCAATCGGGTCGGGAGCATCATCGATGGTGTGCGACCAGGTATAGGCTCCCTGGATCTGGAAGCCGCGCGCAAACCGCTTGGTGAGGTTGACCTGCAGTCCGTTATAGGTGGAATTTCCAATCGATCGATTGAGAGCGGCGCCGCCACCGCTGAAATTGGAGGCGAATGCGCTGTTGTGGGCCGCATCAAAGGGCAAACCGAAGAATTCCGCGCCCACGTAAAGCGCTGCGAACTGCAAATCGGTCGGATCAACCCCCATGGCAATCAGTTGCTGCACGCGTTGCGGGTCGGGAGGATTCCCGTCCACCGCCCGTATCAGATGCACCCCTCGCGTGCCCACGTAGTTGACCTCCAGGGTCACGCCGTGCAGTGAGTGTTGTACTCCGAAATTCCAGTTTTGACTGTATGGCATGCGCAGGTGCGGGTCGAATAGGGTCGGAGCAATGGAGGCGCCATCGTCCACCGTCGGAGAGGTGGGCTGGTCTCCGGGGAGCGGGAGATCCCCGGGTGTGTCGAAGGCGATGTTCGAGTACGTTGCCTGGAATGGCGGGCTTCCCTTAGCGTTGCCGAACAGGTTTCCGAATACGCGGTCGTGGAAAATCCCATACGCGCCGCGGATGGAGGTCTTGCCCTGATTAAAGGGATCCCAGGCAAATCCCACCCTGGGTTCGAAATTACTGAAGTCGTTGTTGTAAAGCAGCCTTCCCGAACCTGGTCCAGCCAGCTGGAAAGTAAGCGGGGCAGGTCCGTTTGCGGGCACGTAGAGGTTTGACAGATTGCCATTCACTTCATAAGGCACGCCGTTGAACTGGTAGCGCGCGCCCAAATTCAGCGTGAGGTTTTGTCTTACCTTCCAGCTATCCTGAAAGTAAACGCCATACTCGTGCTGGCGGAACTGGCGGAAATCTGTCGCCTTCCTGGTCTGTGTCTTGTCGAAGAACTGGGCCTGAGATTCAGTGTCCGCAATGCCAAATAACATTGACGCCATGTCTTGCAGGGTGCTGGGACCGTCGCAACCCGCACCAGTGTTGGGATCGCAAGGCGAGGATGGGTCAATGTCGATGAACGGTTGTCCGAAATTTGTGAACCCACTGAAGGTAAGCTGATCGCGAGAGAAGAAATTGTCGGATCCATCATCGAAGATGATTCTGAAATCGGCGCCCATTTTCATGGTGTGCGCCCCTTTGACCCAGGACAGATTGTCGGCCAACGTCCAAGTACCCGCGAGCCGGGCTTGTTCGTCAGAGTCCACCAGCGTGATACAACCAAAACCGCCAATGCTACCGGGGAGATAATAATCACGCCCGCGGCCAAACCGATCCTTCGCACCAACACTGTCCAGAACATCGAGCCCACCGCAATTGAAGGGTACAGCGCTGCGATTGAAGCCGAGTTTTGCCTCGTTCACCAACGTAGGCTTCAAGGTGGAGGTAAGCGTGGCCCCGAGGTTCTGGGACTGGAATTTCACTCCTACCGCATCCAGGCCCGGTAAGAAATCAGAGTGCGAGCCATTGGGGTCGCTGCCCGAGTTGTACGCGTAGCGGGCGGAAAGCAGTTCCCGGTCGGTAATGTGGTGATCGATCTTGGTCGTCAAGTTCCAATCGTTATAGGCTGACGTGGACGGGAAAAAATATTGGGCGCGCACATCGTCCACCGCGGGCCCGTTCGGGTTGGGATACAGCGCAAGAATACTGGCGAGAGTTGGATCCAAACTCAGTCCGAGAGGGTTGTTCGGGGACGCCGGGTTGGCTATGTCCACGTTAAATCCGTTGTAGGTAAACACTCCACTCTTGAACGCAGGCGTTGGCACAATGGTGTCATTGGTCAGCGTGGTGCGGAAACGGTGCCACTCGTTGTTGACGAAAAAGAAGGTCTTGTTCTTGACGATGGGTCCGCCCACGGAAAAACCGAAGTCATTGCGAACATACGGGTTCATGGGCTGAACGCTGCCATCATCATTCAAATGATTGAAGTAGTCGCGCGCTCCCAGCGCATTGTAACGCCCAAACCAGTACGCGCTGCCATGCAGTTCGTTGGTGCCGCTCTTGGTGACAATGTCCACGATCGCGCCATTGTTGCGGCCGTATTCCGGCATGAAGTTATTGGTGATGACCCGGAACTCTTCGGTCGCATCAGGATTCAGGGAGGCGATTCCACCCAGACCCCCGGGGACGGAGGCATCGTTGTTGTCCACTCCATCAAGCAGAAAATCGTTGTTCCGTTCGCGTGAACCGTTTACCGAAACTCCGCCCAACCGGCTGTTGGTTTGAATCGTGCCCGGAGAGAGTAGCACCAGTTCGTAGGGATCCCGCGTGACCAGAGGCAGGTTCTGCATCTTGGCCTGGTCAACCAGATTGCTTACCTGAGAGGTCTCCAGATCAATGTCCGGAATTTGATCGGCTCGGACCTGGACTTCCTCGCTGACCGCACCGGGCTCCAATTGAACATTTACGGACAGGGTCTCGGCAACGGTCAGCACGAGATCGGAGGCGTGAAAGGTCTTGAAGCTTGCCATCTTCACCGTCACTTCGTAGTGACCGACAGCCAGATTCGGAACGCTGTAAGCCCCAGTGCCGCTGCTGGTGACGGTGCGCACGGCATTCGATCCCAGATTTTTGACCGTGACTTCTGCGCCCGACACGACTGCGCCGACGGAGTCGGTCACGGTGCCTTGAATCGAACCGGTCTGGGCCAGCGCCAGCGTGGCGCACAGCATCACCAGGATGCTTCCCCAAAGAAGTCTTAAACTCTGCATTTGTTTCTCTCCTTGATTCATCAAGTCGTCCGCCATTCGTTCGGCTTGCTGCGGCGATCAGGTTTCGCCAACTTGTCCGCGGGGCGGGCCATGAATGTCAGAAAAATTCTTGCCGGCTGGAAAACACGCCCCAACTGCCACTTTACGACAGGCCGCTGCATGGTCGTTATGGCAATTGGCTGGCCAGTCAGGGTGTCTATGTGAAGTATGTAATTCGGCAGGACTTAGCTGGCCAGCGGAATCAACAAAGACAGCAGTACTTTAGTCACACCTACGCAGTTGTAGATGGTGGAAATACAAAAAGTCATAACCAGCGGGCTCGCTGGCTGCGATGGGATAAGGCGTTAGAGAATTAAGTGGGGCCCGAAACTCGGGCCCCACTCGATTCGACGACAGATACTAGAAGGTCAGCTTGGCGCCGATTACCATCTGGCGTGCATTGCTGGCAAAGCTGGCGCGGGCATTCTGAAAGTTCGGTTGACTTGGAATCAGGTAATTCCTCTCCGAACCGGTGATTGACACAGACAGCGCCTGGTTGGGGCTGCCGGTCACGAATTGCGGGTGGTTGAAAGCGTTCAGTAGGCCCGCCGTGATATCGAAGCGGACGCGCTCGGTGATCTGGATATGCTTGGCCATGTTGATGTCAAAGTTGTTGATCGGAGGCGTGGTGATGGTGCTCCGTGGCGTGTTCGAGAACGCGCCCTTCCCCCCCTTGATGTACTGAGCGTTGGGGTTTACAGCCTGGTAGGCCACCACGTAAGGAGACGGGTTAAAGGTGGTATCGGGATCATCGTTGCAGAAGTGACCCGCCGGGAGACTGCTGTTGCAGAGATTAATGATATCGCTCCCCACACCGGGTGTGCCCGCAGCATTGAAGATGGGCCGATCCGGCGCGGAGTCAGCATTCAGGTTGGAATCGGTACCGCTCTGCGCTGTACCCCACTGACCGCTTTCCCAGGTGTAAATGGCTCCAATCTGGTAGTTACCCAGCAGGTTGCGCTCCAGCCAACTGGAACTCTTGCTGAAGAACGGCATATCGTAGATCGTGGAAAAAGTGAAGCGATGCCGATGATCCAGCAGCGAGTTGCTCCGCTCGGCCGGCAGGTTCAGGAAGTCCTGTGGACGGCGCGGTGCGATAACCGTGGAGAAGAAATCAGCCGTGCCATTGTCGATCATGTGGCTGAAGGTATAGGCAGCCTGGAACTGCAGGCCGTTCGAGAACCTGCGGTTCAGCTGGGTCTGTAGCCCGTGATAGGTGGATGCGCCCAGGGGCAGGAAGGCCGTGATGGGAGAATCGAACCCATTATTCAGGAACTGGGGCAGGAAAAAGCCGCCGTTGTTGAACTCGGTTAACAGAGTGTCCAACGTAAGCGGGAGCGCGTCCAGGGTTGAGCTTCCCGGGTTCTGCAAATAGGTGGGAAGGTGATGGCTGGCGGTCACCACCGGTTGGAAGTCGATGATATTCTGCGCGTCCAAGTCCACCCCGCGAGTGCCGACATAACGAACCTCCGCGGTGTAGTCCTTCATGAAGACGTGCTGTACGCCCAGGTTCCACTGCTCGGAATAGGGATACTTTACATGGTTGGGCAGGAAGCTCGAGGTTGCGTCGCGGCCGTGGCCTGATCCAGGATGGTGATGCCGCTGCTGGCTTCGGGCGGAATTCCGCCGTTAGCCAGGAATGTAGCCTGGCACACCGGATCCGGGCAGTTCTTGGTGGAACCGATCTGCGGAGGACGGGAGAGCGTTCCGATGTTGTCGTAAAGAACGTCATAGCCCATACCGAAGCCGCCGCGGATAGAGGTGTTGCCGCTCGCTACCCGGTGACCATGCAAAGCCGACCCGCGGCATGTAGTCTTTCTTAGGTGCTTGCGGAGCGGTAAAGCTGATCACTCCGGGCAGGTCAGCCACGCTGTTCAGCGCCATCTGGTTCCAGCCGACCGGGGTGCTGGTGTACTCATAACGCAGACCCAGGTTCAAACTGAGGTTGGGCCGGATTTTCCAGATGTCATTGACAAACCAGAAAACTCCATACTGGTCTCCGGAATAGCCGACCGAACCAAAACTGCGCTGGCCGAAGTCAGGCACCTGGTCCAGAGCATAGGCTTCGAGCGAACTCCAGTCATAGTCCCCACGGGAACGCTGAATAAACAGCTGAGGCGAGATCGACTTGCGACCTTCGATGCCAATCTTCAGGGTGTGATTCCCCTTGGTCCAGGTCAGGTTGTCGATCAGCTGGTAGGTGTTTTGCACCGCGTATTGCGGAGCATTTGGGTCGGGACCGACGTTGAGCTGGCCCAGATCGTCGATGGTGACGTTGGGAAACGCGTCCAGTCCGGTGAAAGTCAAATCGGGAACGGTGAAATTTTGCGCGAAGCGATTGTATCCCAGACGTAGCTCGTTCGTAATCGACGGTGAAAAGGTGTGATATTCGCTCAGGTTCACCAGGTGGAAGGGTTGCACCAGCGGAGTGTAAAACACCGGTAGTTGCGCGCCGGTGTCGATGCTGACCAGTTTGTTATAGATGTAACGACCGCGGATCTGGTCCCGATCGCTGAGGTTGTAATCCATCGAGGTGGTTAACGACCGGTAGTTGGTGTAGTTCGGCGCGACGATGGGCAAGATGCCTACCTGCACCGGAACTCCGCCGACCGTGAGCGTACCACCAGTGGGGCATGAAGGGTTGCCAGCCGCACAAGCACTGGGAGCGACGGCGTATTGCTGCAGCACAGAGATGTTATTGGCGGAAACACCCGGGATACCATTTAAGGTCGTGTAACCGGCTTGCGTCGGCGCCAGCACCGGAGCACCGGGTGTTGCCGCTAAGCCAACCGCGTTGTATTCGAAGTTGGCGAAGAAGAAAAGCTTGTTTTTGAAGATGGGGCCGCCCACCTGCCCGCCATAACGGTTGTTGTCATAGCGCGGGTTGGTAAAGACACCCTGGTTCGACAGGTTGTAATCCACCGCGTTCAGATTTCGGTTCTGGAAGTACTCGTACACGGCGCCGTGGAAGGTGTTGGTACCACCCTGGACGGTGATATTGAACTGGCCGCCAGTGGAGTGGCCAAACTCGGGACTAAACTGATTTTGCAGGAGGGTGAAGTTGGATACGGCTTCGGCCGGCACGTAGATGAGCGGCCCGGTCACGCCCTTGTCGTTGTTATCCACACCCTCGATGGTGAAGTTATTGTTGCGTGGCCGCTGCCCGCTGATGGAGGGGCCGGTGCCGGCTCCCAATCCGCCGGTGCTGCCCACGCCCGCGTCCAAGAGCGACAGATTGATCACGCCCAGATTCTGCCCGTTGGTGGCTACGCCCATGTTGGCGATGGCCAGGTCGCGCAGTTCCTTGCCTTCAAAAGTGTTCTGTAGCTGGATGGTGGTCGTGTCGATGATGGGCGCTTGTCCCGAAACCTCCACGGTCTCGGTGCTGGCTCCGGGCTCCAACCTCACGTTGGCCGTACTGGTCGCGTTCAGCCGCACTTCAAAGGACACCGTGGTGGTGCGAAACCCGGCCGACTTGACCGTAACTTTGTAGGAACCGGGGAGCAGATTGTCGAAGCGATATCCGCCCGTTTC
The DNA here is from genome assembly GCA_963758435.1 of Terriglobia bacterium. GTDB lineage: Bacteria > Acidobacteriota > Terriglobia > Terriglobales > Acidobacteriaceae > JAIQFF01. Next base: position 331,306 of record CAVWVN010000014.1, read on the forward strand.
GTTAGACTTGTTGTTCATCACCACGCCGGTCGCAATATTAATTACGCTGATGTCGGCATTGACCACGGCGGCGCCCGACGAGTCCACGACCGTACCCACGACGTTGCCAGTGATGGCCTGACCGTAGGCCGCTCCGGCGCCCAGCGTAACCAGACCCAGCAACGCCAGCGCAATTGTAAAAACTCTAAACGTGCAAGCGAATCGAGACATACTCTTTCTCCTCAACACGAAAATCCTGGGCTTACAGCCTGGAAAACCAGGGAAAACATAACATGACGACAGATAATACTGGACATATCGGAGCAACTCAGATTCCAACATTAAGTTCCTATAACACACAATGTTTTCAGACAGTTGTGAGGCTGCTTTGTTGTTTGATACCGAAAAATGTATGTCCGTCCGGATTTCGGCTATGAATTCTTATATTTTGAAACGGTGAGACCGCTGATTTCCTATGCCACAATGAAGCGTGGATTCCGCGCGATACTGGGAGGGAATTGAGCTATTTAACCGGGCCGCCTTCTTCGATGCTCATGAAGTGTTGGAGGACGTTTGGCGAGCGGCGCCCGAAGCCGAGAAGAAGTTTCTGCAGGGACTGATCCAGGTGGCGGTCGCGCTTTACCACCATGGCAACGGGAATTCGGTCGGTGCCCGGTCCGTGCTCCGGCGCGCGATTCGAAATCTCTCCTTCTATCCGGAAGACTTCGGCGGCATCAATTCCGCGCTCCTGCTGAAATCGATTTTGGAGTGGCAGCAGGCGCTGGATGAGGGCACCCCGATGCCTGCGCTGCCTACAATCGTGGTTGCGGAATAGTCAGTTATCAGTTTTCGGTTGTCCGTTGCCAGGTTTGGGCATCAGGGTTTTTTCTTCCTTCCTGACGACCGCTGCCGGCGGGTTGACGGGTTGGAGGCGACTGCTTTCTGTTCTCCCGGCGCCAGCACGCGCCGCACGATGGGCGTGTTCAGCTTGTATTTGCGCTCGATAATATTTCCGGCGTCATCCTTGACCCGGACCAGGAAAACCGGCAGATCGCCTTCTTTGTCGAAACTCTCATGCGCGACCGTCACCGGCAGCACGCCGTTGAGATTGCGCTCACGATAGGCGGTTTCATAACGGTGCTTCCTGACGTTCCAGGTGAAGACCCGGACCTGGTTGTAGTCGAAGGGCATGCCATCTTTGTTCTCGGTGAACAGCACCAGGTACTGCGGGACCTCCTTCCCGCCGTCGCTGACGTGATCCAGCACGAATGAAGCCACCAGGCGCTGGCCCTCCGAGTACTGCGCGATCTCAATCGGCACGTCCACATCCAGCATGCGCCCCAGAACCCAACCCACATGGCCCGGTTCATCGCGGACGAGCCACCAGTCTTCCATGGGTGGCGGGGCGGGCGACGCGGTTCCTTCTTTCCCGGCGCTGGCCGGCCGGGCCGGTGCGCCGGGCAGGATTCTCTCGCTGCTGGCACGCTTCAGCAGCGATACCTTGGCCCCCTGGTCCATCTGGTAAAGATGTTCAGCATCACGCTGCGGCTCAAGATGGATGTTGCTCTGGCTGTGGGCAATGGCCGTTGCCTGGACGGGATCATTGCGCGTCTGCTCCGCCAGTTTCTGGAAGGCATTAAAGGTTTCCTGACTTACCAGGTACCGCTGCTCCAGCCATCCCTCGGCGCCGCTGGAGGTGCGGACCCGGGCAAAACGGCGGTCGCGCCCGAGTATTTGCACCGCCTCGCCGTTCTGTACCGTTCCAGTTTTGTTGTAAACCGCGGCCAGTTGGTCGCGCAGAAAAGCCTGCGGGGCGGACACATAGGCCACCTCTTTGCTGCCGCTTTTACCGCGATTGCAGCCCTCGAGCAGAGCTACACCCGCCAGCAGGGAGAGCAAGAAGCAGCATGCGAAAAATGGGCGGCGGAATGTCACGGCGTCAAAATTTCCACGAGGCTCGAGCCATCGCCTTGCTTTACCAGACTACGCCTTAGGACTGGAGTCTCCGAAGCAAATACCGATGGCCTTGGCGGTCTGCACGAATTGACCGTCGGGGTTGACCGTCTTCAGATGGCCAATAGCCTCGGCAATATCGACTGCTTCAATGCGCGCGCAGCGCAGACACACCATCTTGCCAAACCCGCCCTGGGCAATCAGATCGACGGCGGCCACACCAAAGCGAGTGGCCAGGATGCGATCGAAGGGCGTGGGCGTGCCGCCGCGCTGAATATGACCCAGCACACTGACCCGGACTTCCTTGTCGGCGCAGATGGCAATGGCGTTGCCGATCACGTTGCCGACCGAACCAGCCCGCCGTTTTTCTTCCAACCGCGGGGGAAGTGTGACGCCTTCCGCTACCACCACGATGGTGAAGCGCTTGCCATAGGTCTCGCGCCGCCGCACGAACTGGCAGACATTTTCGACCGTGAACGGAATCTCGGGAATGAGAATGACGTGCGCTCCGCCGGCAATGCCGGCCTGGACGGCGATCCAGCCGGCGTCGCGGCCCATGACCTCCACCACCATGATGCGGTGATGCGATTCGGCGGTGGTATGGATCTTGTCCACCGCATCCGTGGCGGTGGTGACGGCGGTGTCGAAGCCGAAGGTTACTTCGGTGGCTGAAAGATCGTTGTCAATCGTCTTGGGCACACCCACGATCTGCATACCCTTGCGGAAAAGTTCCAGGGCGATGGTCTGCGAGCCGTCGCCGCCGATACTGATCACAGCATCGATGCCCAGCTTTCGGGCGTTGCCGATCACGGTATCGGAAATATCGCGGACAACCTCCTGGCCGTTCTCAACCGTGCAATATCGGAAGGGATCGCCCCGATTGGTGGTGCCCAGGATGGTGCCGCCGCGAGGCAGAATGCCGCTTACGTCCTTGAGCTTCAGCTCGTAGGATTTCTCCGGCCAGATCAGTCCGTCGAAACCATCCGGGATGCCGATGACTTTCCATCCGTACTTCAGGAAGGCGCACTTCACCACCGCGCGAATCACGGCGTTGAGGCCGGGTGCGTCGCCACCCCCAGTGCAGATTCCGATACATCGGATGGCGGTCATTGCACGGTGATAGTCACGGTGTTGCTGTTGATACCATTCAGATTGGCAGAAATGTGAGCGATCTGACCGGAAGTGCCGGTATTCGCGGTCGCACTGCCACTCCCCTGGCTCAAACTCACCGCAGTGGTGTTGTCGTTGCTCCACGTCACCTGACTGGTGATGTCCTGCAGCTGACTGCTTCCGGAATAGGTTCCCTGCGCGGTCAAGGTGAAGGTGGAGCCGGCGGTCGGGTTGAGGGTTGAAGCCGTGAGCGCGATGGACAGCAATGGCCCGGTGTTTACCGTGATCGTGGATGTGGCGGTGAGCGTGCCGGAGGTCGCGGTGATGGTTGCAGTCCCAGGAGGGTTGGCGATGGTCGCCGCTGCCGTAACCAACCCGCCACTGCTGACGGTCGCTACCGTCGAATCGGACGTCGTCCAAGTCGCGCTCCCGGTGAGGTCCTTCGTGCTGCCGTCATTGTAGGTACCGGTCGCGGATATTTGTTGGGTGCGTCCTTCAATGAGCGACGCCGTCGTCGGTACGACGGCCAGTGCGGTCAGCGTAGGGTTAACAAAAAAGCCCTTACAGCCAGCCGCCAGAGCCAGCAGGAGCAGCGCTGCAAGAGTAGCCAGAAGACGGAGTTTCCGTTCAAAAGAAGGCATGTTGAAAAGGTCCCGGCAGACGTACTTTTTCCCCGCACTGTCCGCTCCGAGTGGCTGAAAGAATTGTAGCAGACCAGGTTTTTGCGAGACCGAGCGGGTGTACTTCCGAGTGCACTAAAGTCTGTACCGGATCCCAGTTACCGGAACCCAGTGTAGCCCGGCGACCCGCGGACGGGCCCTTTCTCCCAACCACTCGGCGTCGAGGCCTGCTAATCTGCTCTCAGCTTTTTTCGGTACAGGCTCGAGGCTGAAGCTACGCAATGAAAAGACTCTCTCTCCTTGTTTTTCTCTGCCTTGTCTCATTTTCGATATCTGTTTCCGCCGGATCTGTCGATCAGACCGGAGTTGCACCGCGGCCCGCCAACAAATTACAGCAGGCGCCGGCACGCCTTTCCCCGCTGCTTCCTCGACTGTGCGCAGCTTGCATCCGGGCGCACATGGAATTTCTTGCTTCTGACGCCCTGCGCGGACGAGGCAGCGCCACGGCGGACGAACTGGTAGCAGCAACCTATGTGGCCTCGCAACTGCGCGCGTACGGCATCTCTCCTGCCGGGGATGACGGTGGTTATCTGCAGCGGGCGGCACTGCTGCAAGCAAAATTTACCGCGTCCCCGCAATTGACATTTACGAAGTCCGGCACCAGCGGAGAAAAGACTACCTGGACCTGCGGCCAGGAGTTCGCCGCACTCTCCCTTGCGCAAACCCACTTCTCAGGTCCATTGCGCGTGATCAAGGTTGACGAAGACGATCCGCAGACTGCGGGCGCGGTGGTTCTCGTCCTGGGAAACGACCGGCGCCAGCAACGTGCCCAGGCCTTCTCGCTGGCCGCAAAAGGAGCGGTCGCGGCGATCATCGCTGATTCCGCGGAACGCGCCGCCCGGTTTCAGCGCGCGCCACAACTGCCCACCCTGCCGGTCAAACTGGAAGGACCTGATGGCTCCGGGCTGGAGAACGATTTCAACGTGCTGGAGGCCAGCCCCGAGGCAACCGCCGCCCTCGAATCGCTTCCGGAGAACACGGCGCTTACCTTCGATGGCCCCTCGATTACGGAAAAGAAATACACCTGGAATGCGGTCGGCATACTGCAGGGGCGGGATCTCAGGTTGCAAGCAACCGCGGTTTTACTCTCGGCGCATCTGGACCACCTGGGAATCGGTCAGGCGGTGAATGGAGATGACATCTACAACGGCGCTGATGACGACGCATCGGGCACGACGACCGTGCTCGAACTTGCGCGTGTCCTCGGAAGCGGGCGAAAGCCCAGGCGCACCGTAATCTTCGCCTTGTTCGGCAGCGAGGAAACCGGCGGTCAAGGGTCGACCTTCTTCCTGCAGCATCCCCCGGTGCCCTTGAAGCAAATCGCCGTCAATCTCGAATTCGAAATGCTGGGACGCGCCGATCCGGCGGTGAAATCGGACACCGTGTGGCTTACCGGGTGGGAGCGCTCAAATCTCGGACCAACACTGGCGGCTCGCGGCGCCAAACTGGTCGCCGACCCTCATCCCAAACAGAATTTCTTCGCGCGCTCCGACAATTACGTGCTGGCGGAAAAGGGTGTAGTCGCCCAAACCGTCTCGAGTTACGGATTGCATAGCGACTACCACCAACCCAGCGACGATGTGGACCACATCGACTTCAGGCACATGGACGCTGCCATAGGTTCATTGTTGGGCCCGGTTCAATGGCTAGTGAATTCGTCATTTGCACCACTTTGGAATGAGGGGGGAAAACCGTAGAAGCAGCCGTCGGTCGTCAGTCGTCGGTCGTCAGCAAAACCTTCAGTCACCAAGCGCGGCGAAAAACTTGCTGATTGCGAGTCTTGAGAATGGGATTTGCTGACGACCGAAGACCGGCGACTGAGGACTAGTTCGCTCTTTTCGCCTTTGTAATTTTCTCGTCAATGGGCTTGCGGCCGGCGAAGCCTTCGCTGATGTCGTGCCAGTGTGTGATGCCCTTTTCACCCAGCTTCCAGCACAACAAAACGGTACGACCTTCCACCTGGCAGGGGAAATCCAGCAATCCGATATCAAGGTCTTTGACCTGCACTCCAGTGGCGTCGATTTCGGCGAGCGCATCTTTCACACGCTGGATGGTCTTCTCGCGCTCCGCCTTGCGCCGCGCCACTTGAACGATGTTCACCAGCAACCCGCCGCTGAGGAAGACCCGGTGGGCAAGTTCCTGGAGTTCGGCATCGACGGTTTCAATCAGCTTCTTGCCATCAATCGCAGTGCGCAGAAGGGATTCCAGAACGGGCAGCAGGCTTTGAGCTTCATCAAGGGTGAAACTGCGGTCGGCCATAATGGGGTTACACCTTCATTCTAATGCATCCTGAAGGTTGGCACGAAATGAGGACTGCATCCCGCTGAAGTTCAACACCGCGCGGGCGCTGGGCGGGCGCATTAGATACCCGGATATCCGACTTGGACTCCTTGCCCGCGAGTGATCGTCCTGCGCAACTAGCGCGTTCTCGCGTGCGAAGGATCGGGGCTGGCTGCGGTATTCAGATCCACGTGCAGGTGCTGGTCGAGATCGACTTCCGGCGGGTAGCAACTTCCGTCGCGGTTGTAGTTGGCCGGACACGCAGCGGCGACGTCCGGCCGTCTGGGCGATTGCGCAAATTGCCAAACTTCAGCAAAGACAACACCGCTTTCGGCCGGGCTGGGTGCACGCCTGGGAAAAGCGCATCCGGGCGAGGGCGGGCAGGCATCGTTCGCGACCCAGTACACGATCCTCCTTCCACCTGAATTTTGACGGACATCCTCGGCGGTAACGACCGACACACCTCCGCCTTCGTCGGCCACGATGCCGGAGCAGTAGATGCCGGCGCGGAAACCAGCGGCGGCCACCCCGTCCACCCAGGCGTAAATGTATGCCTTCTGTGCCGGCAGCATCCGGCCACCTTCCTCCTGGTCAAGGAAGATGATCGCGCCGGCAGGAAATCCTTCCCGCCGCGCGGAGACGACGGCGATCTGGGCATCGGATCGGCCCAGGCTGCCGGCATTGGAAACCGTTTTCAGCTGGGCGAAGCGCCTTCCGTTGAACAGCACCAGGAATCCGAAACCGGCTGATTGCACTGTCTGCCGTTTCCCGGCCCAGGTGTTCGTCTTTTCTCCGGGAGGACGGTTGAGCCAGAAGCCCGCGTAGGAAAAAGTCTGCCGTAGCAGGTTCAGGTCTTGGTCTCCGGGATAGTCGTTGCGGTCGAAACCAAGGTAGGTGAGAGCGGGAGCGGACGGCCCGGATTGCGGCACCATGTTCAGGCTTAAAGAGAGTAATAAGACTGTGGTCCCAATCCGGGGAAGGCGCGCCATGTTCAGATGTTACCGGTTTTTGATCCGCCGTCTCTGCTGGTGGGTTTCTGGGAAGAAAAATAACGGCGGAGAGCTACTAACCGCCGATGTGCACCATGGTACGCGATGCGGGCACGAAATCCGGTTCGCCGATATGGTGGCGCTCTTCTTTCTTCCGGACCACGCCACGAATGAAGTCTGCCAATTCCTGGTCTGACGCTCCACGGCGGATCTGCCCATGCAGGTCATGGTCCCAGATGGAAAACAGGCAGGTGCGAATCTTGCCGTCAGAGGTGATGCGAATGCGGCTGCAGTGGCCACAGAAAGGATGCGATACGGGCGCGATGATGCCGATTTCTCCGACGCCGTCGTCGAAGTGGTAGCGGCGCGCCGTTTCGCTGCGGGCGTGCGGAATCTCGACCAGGGGCCGGTATTCGCCCATGCGGTGCAGGATCTCATCAAGCGTGACCACGGTATTCGGCGACCAGACGCGGTCTTCTTCCAGCGGCATGAATTCGATGAAGCGCACCACGACGCCTTCTTCACGAGCGAACATGCCGAAGGGAATGACCTGGTCTTCATTGAAGCCGCGCATCAGCACGCAATTGACCTTTACCGGCCACAGGCCCGCGCGGCGCGATGCCCGGATGCCGGCCAACACGTTGTCATAGCCATCGGGCACGCGTGTGATGCGGGCGAAGCGGTCGGGATCGACCGCATCCATGCTTACCGTCACTCGCCGCAAGCCGGCGTCCTTCAGCGGACGCGCCAACCCGGGGAGCAGGTGGCCGTTGGTGGTCAGCGCGATGTCGAGTTCTTCCCCCTCGGTGGTGCGCAACTTCGCCAGTTGGCGGACGAATTCCACCACTCCCTTGCGTAGCAGCGGCTCTCCCCCCGTGATGCGGACTTTCTGGATTCCAAGTTCGACCAGCACACGCACCATGCGCAGGTAATCCGCAAAGGCCAGGTCGCCGTAGAGCGCGCCCTCGTTCCCAGTGCGGCAGTAAACACACTTGTAGTTGCAGCGGTCGGTGACCGAGATCCGCAGATCGGTGATGGGGCGGCCGAATTTGTCGGTAAGTAGCACGTCGCTGGTCGTTCGTCGTTGGTCTTTGGTCGTAGGCTGCGTGATCGTATGAATTTTGACTAGCGACTAGCGACCGTTGGCCAACGACCAGAGAAAGGACACAGACAGGCGGGGACATCCCGGCAGCTGTTTCCTTTCCAATGGCTTCTTGCGAAGCCGGGAGGCACCGTCGTTTCCACCGGCACCCTCGGGTTGGCTTCTCTTTGCGAACTCTGCGAATCCTTGGCGGTCTTTGCGGTCAAAAGCTCTTAACCGTAAAGTGCGCGAAGATACCGCAAAGGACGCAAAGAAAACCATCCCTCGCCGCCGCAGCCAGGGTATGCCCGAAGGCCGGGGCGGTCGGAAACTCTCTCGTATTATAGACCGGTAGGAACCAAACTTGCAGTCGCGAACGCCAATCCTCTAGTGCGGGGCTTTGAAAGTCACCATGGCGAGAATATCTTTCATTCGTGCCTGCGAGGGAGCTTCAACCTGCAGGGAAACAATGTAGCCGTTCAGGAATGTCGTGCACATGCCTTGAAAGTGAGCTGGCCCCGGTCCCCCAGTCTTCATCGTCGCCTGGAAGAATCGTAAACCCGATATCTCGAGAGGAGATTCTTCCTGGACGGTCACCAGACCTTCTCTTTCGAACTGATGGCGAACGCTGCGAAGATACTGATCCGGTGAATGGATCAATGGATTGGCGGAAAGAGCGTCCGCGAGTATTGCGATGGAATATTTGTCGTCCCAATTCTCCGCATTTGCCTCCACCGCGATCAGCCTCGCCCTCTTGCCCTGTGAACTGATGAACCCGCCCTTAGTAAATTTTCCACCGCCGACGGGCGTGAGAGTAAGGCCGAAATAGTCGTTCCTATACTGATTGCCAATGACGCTACCTTCCGCGTAGACGGCGGAAATGTCCTTGACGGCAGTCTGAGCCGTTGCAACTGCCAAAGATGCACACACGAGTACGAGGCCAGCCAGCGCTTCCCGAACTTTTTGGTGTAGGCACACTATATTTCCCCTTCAAGCCTACGGTTTTCCTGCCAACGCCTTCGCAATCGCCCCCTCCGCCAGCGGCGCCATGATCTTGAACCCGGCGGCGTTAGGATGCAGACCGTCTTCGGCCAAGTCTCGCTTTAGCAGACCCTTGTCGTCCACCATAGCCGTGAAGTAGTCCAGATAGACGAGGCCGTGGGCGACACAATACTCCTTCAGCCAGCGATTGAGCTCCAGGATTTTCTGCGGAGAGCGTTGCGCGAAAAAGTCCTGCGACTTGGGGGTGTAGTTGTGCACCGGCAGGACGGAGGAAAACACCACTGCAATCTGATTGGCCCGCGCCAGTTCCGCCATGGAGGCGTAGTCGGCCTCGATATCTTCCAGGCGCATGGGACCGGTGTTTCCTGCGATGTCGTTGGTGCCCGCCAGAATGACCACCACTCTGGAATGCAGGTCAATCACATCCTGACGGAAGCGCACCAGCATCTGCGGCGTGGTCTGCCCACCGATGCCGCGATTGAGGTAAGGCTTGTTGGGGAAATAGTCTTCGAGCTTCCAGATGTCGGTGATGGAATCTCCGAAGAAGACGACGCGGTTTTCACCAGGTGCGGCCGGCTTCAAGGCAGCGTTGGCGTCGCGATAACGGGCCAGTTGGCCGTAGTCGTCAGTGAAGACGGCAATGCGAGAGGCCCGGTACTGGTCGAGGCCGGCGAATCCGGTGGTAGGAATGGCGGGTTGCTGGGCTGAGGCGCATACCGTCAGACAGACGACGGATGCCAAATTGATAAAGCGAGGCGATGTCAGCAGCATGTGTTCCCTCAACAATGCTAAAAAATCGGAAAGCCAGAAAGTCTTCGCCTTGGCGTCGCGCCCAAGTCGGTGAACGTTAGACAAACTAACGCTTTCGCTCGCTTTCGGCAATGTGCATACTCGACGGATATACATCGCCTAAGGGGGTTGCGATGGGTACCGCGAAGGTATTCCGCTCAGGAAACAGCCAGGCAGTGAGGCTGCCGAAGCAATCCTCCCTGAAGAGCAAAGAAGTCGAAATCTTCCGCCGGGGAGAAGTGATCGTCTTGCGGGAGAAGGACGGGACCATGGCGCATGCGTTCGATCTACTGGCTGGCTTGCCAGACGACCTTGAGGTTGACCGCCGAAAAGATCACCCGCAAAAGCGCAAGGGCCTTTAGATGGAGCCGCGTTTCCTCCTGGACACGAACATTTGCATTTACATCCGCCAGGAGAGGCCGGAAGCGGTTTTGCGACATTTCCGCAGGCTCCGTCCCGGCGAAGCTGCGCTTTCGGTCATCACTGTTGCGTGAACTCGTCCACTGGCTGCCGGCGCTCCCCCTGCCGGAAGCCGCGGCAGAAGCCTGCGGAACGATCCGTTTTGAGTTGGCCACGAGGGGCGAGATGAGCAGAAACAACGATCTCTGGATTGCCGCTCACGCCGTTGCCTCAGGGTTGACTCTGGTCACAAACAACGAACGCGAGTTTCGGCGGGTGCGTGGGCTGAAGCTGCAGAATTGGGCGGCATAGCGTGGTGATTCCCTAGTTCAATCACGGTCGAGCTGCGCTCGACTGGACAGCCGGGGCGGCTGTCCCCACGTGACCCCGGTACTACATGCCGTCGTAATTCGGCCCACCGCCACCCTCGGGCGGTACCCAGTCGATGATCTGGTAGGGATCAGCGATGTCGCAGGTCTTGCAATGTACGCAGTTCGACGGGTTCAGGTTGATGCGCTTGCCGCTGGGCTGAGCGGCATCGTCTACCATCTCGTACACGTTGGCCGGACAGAAATTCTGGCACGGGCTGCCAAATTCTCTTATGCATCGTGTGTTGCAGACGTCGGTGTCGTGAATGACGAGATGCGCCGGCTGGTCCTCTTCGTGCTTGGTGCCGGAGTGGTAGAGGTCGGTGAGCTTGTCGAAAGTCAGCTTGCCATCGCCTTTGGCGGGGCCCAGGAGGTGGGCGTCGTCACCACCGTCCGCGGGCAGTTCGGCAAGTTTCTTGAGGTGCTGATATCCCGCGGTGGAAGGATAGCGCGCCCGCAAGCCGCGGCCGCCGGTCAGCTGCTGCAGCCCGGCGTTGATCATGCCGCGCCAGAAACCATGCTCGAAGCCCTGGTGAAAGTTGCGGACTTTCCAAAGCTCGTCCTTGATCCAACTCGATTCCACCCGCCGCTGAAAACCGCCTAGACTGGCCGCGGAGAAATCGTTCTTCTTCAGGGCCTCGAATGCAGTTTCGGCGGCCAGCATACCGCTCTTGATGGCGAGATGAATGCCCTTCAGGCGCTGCGAATTCAGCAGGCCGGCGGAGTCGCCGAGGATCATCCATCCGTTGCCGGCCAGCGGCGGGACCGACCACCAGCCGCCGTAAGGCAAAGACTTGGCGCCATAGCGGATCATCTTGCCGCCTTCGAGAAGCTTCGCGACAAACGAGTGCTTTTTGAATTCCTGCAAAACACGCTGGGGATCGAGCCGCGGATCGGGATAGTCGAGCCCCACCACGAAACCGAGCGAGACCACATTGTCTTTTCCGCCGTAGATCCAGGCGCCGCCGTATTCCTTCGTGGTGAGCGGCCAGCCCATGGTGTAGATCACTTCTCCGGGCGCGATACGGCCGGCAGGGACTTCCCAGAGTTCCTTGATACCTTGCCCGTAAGTTTGCGGGTTGCGGTCGCGATTGAGGGCAAAGCGCGCGATGAGCTGCTTGGTGAGCGATCCGCGGGTGCCCTCGGCAAGGATCACGACCTTGGCTTGCAAGTCGTAACCCGGTTCGAAATTTGATTTTGGCTGATTCTGCTTGTCCACGCCCTTGTCGTCGGTGCGAACGCCGGCGACGCGATCGCCTTCAAGAAGCAGTTCCGAACCGGCGAACCCGGTGAACACCGTGATTCCGGTTTCTTCCACCTTGCCGCCCAGCCACTTCACAAAGCGGTTGAGCGAGATCACGTAGTTGCCGTGATCGCGTAGCGGCGGAGGCGTGATGGGAAATTTGAACTTGCCCGACTGGGTGAGGAAGTAAACCGCCTCTTTGGTGACCTCTGCCTCGATCGGCGCTTCCTTCTCGAATCCCGGAAGAAGTTCGCGCATGGATCGGGGATCGAGCAGCGCGCCCGAGAGGCAATGCTGCCCGATCTCGCGCGCCTTCTCGAGGACGTAAATATTTTCCTTGCTGAGCTGCGAATCGGGGTTGCTTGCGTTGTGCTGATCGATCAGCTGCGAGAGCCGCAGTGCGCACGCCATGCCAGACGGGCCACCGCCCACAATGACCACGTCGGCAGGCATCTGCGGGCGTTCGATGTTCGCTAGCGGCTTACGGAAAACTAACATATATAAAACTGGGCCACAGACTCACACGGATTTTCACTAATTAAGACAATTCCAGGATTCGAATCCGTGCAATCGGTGTTAATCCGTGGCTGATTTTATGCTCCTGCCTTGGCTTTTTTCACTTCCTCAATCAGTGGCGGCACAATGTCGAACAGGTTGCCAACCACAGCAAAATCTGCAATCTCAAAAATCGGCGCTTCGGAGTCTTTGTTGATGGCGATGATGGTGCGCGAGCCCTTCATGCCTACAATGTGTTGAATGGCGCCGCTGATGCCCAAGGCGAGATAGAGCTTGGGCGCAACCGTTTGCCCGGACGACCCGATCTGGCGGTCCATGGGCAGCCATCCCGAATCGCAAATGGGACGCGAGGCCGCCAGCTCGCCACCGAGGGCCTCGGCCAGATGTTTGGCCAGTTCGATATTTTTCTGCTCTTTGATCCCGCGACCGACCGACACAATAATTTCGGCCTGCGTGAGGTCTACCGCCTGTTTGGCCTCCTTGAAAACTTCCTGCGGCCGATTGCGGATGACACCGTCCGCGATCTCAACCTTAACGGTTTCAACGGGAGCGGAGGCAGCGCCCGATTCAACCTTGTCCCCGCGGAAGGCGCCGTTCTGGAAGGTGACAAACCACGGGGCGTCGCAGGTAAAACTCACGTCGGCAGCCAGCTTGCCCTGGAACATCTGGCGGGTAAAGAGCAGTTTGTTGCCATCTTTCTTGTATCCAATACAGTCGCTGATGGCGGTGCGCTGCATCGCGGTGGCCAGCTTGGGAACGAAATCGCGTACCTGATAGGTGTGCGGCATCAGCACCAGGCGCGGCTGTTTTGACGCAATGAATTGCTGAAGTGCGGCAGCGAAGGCGTCCGGCGTGTAAGGTTCCAGTTTCGAGGACTCGACGGCGTACACTTTCGCAACCTTCTTGCCCGCGATTTCGTTGGCGAAATTCGTGACTCCGCTGCCGGCGACGGCGGCTTCAAGTGTCCAGCCGGTTTCTGCGGCCAGAGCTTGCCCGGCTGCCAAAGTCTCCCAGGACACGCGGTTCAGCTTTCCTTCACGTTGTTCGACGATTACAAGGATGGAGTCAGGCATGATTTTCGTCTCGGGTACAGGTCTGGGAGAGTGATCAAGAAGCCAGTTCCCAGATTTGTGTTCTCGGTTCTCAGTGATTTACAGGACGCGTACTTCGTTTCGTAATTTCTCCACCAGCTTCTTCGCGACTTCGGCGGGTGGGCCTTCAAGGAATTCGGTGTTCTTCGTTTTCTTCGGAATATAAAGCCGTTCGACCTTTTGCAGGTTAGGGCCGATGGCGGACTGCACTTCGGCCAGGGCGACTTTGCGCAGCGGCTTGTTTTTCGCCTGTTTGATGCCGATCAGCGTGGCGTAACGCAGCTTGTTGATGCCGGACTGGATGGTGAGCACGGCCGGCAGGGGCATCTCCACAAACTGGAAGTAGCCCGCCTCGAGCTCGCGTTTGACCCGGATGCCGCCATCGGTCTTCTCGATCTGCATGATGATGGTGGCATGCGGCCAGCCCAGCAACTCGGCCAGCACCACCCCGGTTTGCGCAAACCCGTAATCATCAGATTGGAGGCCAGTGAAGATGAGATCGAATTTTTCATCTTTTATCGCGGCCGCGAAGGCGCGGGCGGTGTTGGCAGCGTCCAGGCCGACAAAGGCGTTGTCTTCCAGGTGGATAGCACGGTCAGCCCCCTTGGCCAGGGCCTCGCGCAATACCTGCTGCGCTCGCGCCGGGCCGGCCGTGATCACGACCACCTCTCCGCTGTGCTTCTCTTTTTGCCGCAGCGCTTCTTCCAGGGCAAAGGCGTCCGGCTCATTGACCTCGTACGACACGTCCTCGCGGATCCACGTTCCGGACTCGTTCAGTTTGAGGGGCGCATCTTTCTGCGGCACCTGTTTCATGCACACCAGTATCTTCAAGGACGGACTCCTTCCCTGACCGGTTCACGATGGGGAGTGAAACTAATCAGTATAAATGAGAATGAGCGGACGAATTGCTGAAAACGATCTTCCCCGCTTCGCCGAATTGGCCGGGTTACTCGGTGAAGACGACAGACTGCACGCCGGAAATCTCAAAGCGCTTTCGGCAGCGCACATTCTTGCAGGCCATCAGATCGTCTTTGCGCAGCATGTAGGAGCGGGCTTTGGCGAAGCGGGCGCGATCGCGTTCGTCGGCGCGCCCCGACAACTGCCTTTTTTTGGTGCGAACGATCCAGGTAACTTCGTACTCGGCAGGTTGATGGCAGTGCGGGCAGTTGAGCGTGGCCATCTTCTTTTCCGGCCGTTCATCGAAAAATTCGCGTTCTTCCATGGTCAGTTCATTCTCTCTTTTTAATTATTGCAGCTTTGCCGCATACAAGCTATGGCAAGATGGGTTGGATGGCGAACAAGAAGCGCAAGCCAAAGAAGTTCAGCGCGGTCGATCAGGTAAAGGCCATGGCGCGGGCGCAGATCGGCGCACCTCCCGCCGGACGTGTGGTGCCGGACCGCAGAGAGAAGAAGGCTGATAAGCACAAGCCGACGCTGGGGAAGTTGATGGAACCGGAATGAGAACTTACGGCCGTGGCAAGGGCACTTGCTCTGGATCCCCTGACCTTCGACAATCGTGTAGATAAAGTCTGCGGGTACATCGCGCAGCACTTCCACCTTGCCGCTCGGCCACCTGATCTCCACTTCGTCCATTTTGACGTCCGCCCCCAGACCGAAATGCAGGCGCGGATCGTTCTGTGAGATGTAGCTGCCCCCGGCGCGGACTTCGCTGAACTGCACCAACTTCCCGTGCCTTGTTCAAGCTTACAGGGACCAAGAGCAACCGGTCGGCGATCGGAACGCGGGTGACGGTGCAAGTAACCCGGCGGAGCTGCGCTCCGCCCGGACAGCCGGGGGCGGCGGTCCCCACGTGTGTAACTTTTGGCGTCGCTCAAACATCCCATCCGGCGGCGTGCGATACTTCTTGCAGCCCAGGATTGGTGGGGAATGATCAAGCTTTCGGCTCTGCTACTGACGGTTGTGGTTGCCACCTGGTTGTTCGCGTCTGCGTCCGGTCCACCGAGCCGCGAAGCTGCTTCGCCCGTTCTGGTTGAGCTGTTTACTTCCGAAGGTTGCTCCAGTTGTCCTCCGGCCGACACGTTGCTCCAGCAGCTGGATCGTACCCAGCCGGTGAATGGCGCTCAGCTGATCGTGCTCAGCGAACATGTGGATTATTGGAACCGCATCGGCTGGACCGATCCCTACTCTTCGCGCTTCTTCAGCGACCGCCAGAGCATTTACGGCAACCGTTTCGGCTTGAGCAGCGTTTATACACCGCAGATGGTGGTCGATGGCGAGACGGAGTTTGTGGGCAACGATTCGCGGCTGGCCAGCAAGGCCGTGGAAAAGGCGCTGGCCCTGCCGAAGGTGGCAGTCAGGATTTCGGATATTTCGCTGGACGCTGCAAAAAGGCTGCGGGCCCATGTTGACACCGACGCGTTGCCGGAGACCTTGAAGGTTCGCAAGGCTGATGTCTATCTGGTCGTCGCGTTGAATCATGCCGAGTCACAAGTATTGCGTGGCGAAAACAGCGGCCGACGCCTGACTCACGTGGGCGTGGTTCAGAGTCTGACCAAGATCGGCAGCATCGAAATCGGAAAAGCGTTCTCGCAGGACGTTGACCTCAAGCTCGATTCCAGGACCGATCCGGCCAATCTGCGGGTCATCGCTTTCATCCAGCAGCCCGGCCAGAGGCAGGTTCTGGGCGTGGTGCAGCAGCAGCGCCAGAAGTAAATTCGGCTCTTTTTGCGAACTTTGCGGTGTCTTGGCGTCCTTTGCGGTAAGGGGTTGGCTGTTCTGCAGTCGGGCAACGAGCTTGAACCGCAGAGGACGCAAAGGGGCCGCAAAGAACGCAAAGCCATCCACTTCCTTCTCTCCGGCTCTCTCTGCTAAATTTGGCACCTCGATTTGCTGACTGGAGGGACCGTGCGCATCGACTTGTTCCGGATGGAGCGAACCCAGTGCCTGTATGAAAACGAGGTCGAATTCAACCTCTCAGAAAGTGGCGTGCTTCCGCTGCGGGTCGAGGAAGTTTTGCAGAGCTCGAAAGAGTCGGCTGACTTTCTGGCTATCGGGTTGAAATATCCCGAGTCCGACGGCTCCAAGGAGCTTCGCGAGTGCATCGCCTTGTGGTACGGCACCACCCCCGACCATGTGCTGGTCACCAACGGCGGCTCTGAAGCCAACTTCACTGCGCTATGGGGACTGCTGGAAAAAGGCGATCACGCGGCCGTAATGCTGCCCAATTATCTTCAGACCTGGGGACTTTCCCGCGCTTACGCCGCCAGGACCAATGCCTTTTATCTGGTGGAAGGCACTGAGAACGGCAAGGCGCGCTGGGCCCTGGACATTGACAGTCTTCATCGAGCGGTGAGCAAGAAAACGCGCTTGATCGTGGTTACGAATCCCAACAACCCCACCGGCGCGGTCCTGAACCAGCAGGAAATGGACGAAGTTTTGCGGGTCGCGCGCCAGGCCCGGGCCTGGCTTCTGGTGGATGAAATTTATCGCGGCGCGGAGGTGAACGGGCCGCTCACCCCGACATTCTGGGGACGTTATGACAAGTTGCTGATCACTTCCGGACTCTCCAAGGCTTTCGGATTGCCCGGGCTACGCCTGGGATGGATCGTGGCCCCGCCCAAGGCCATTGCCAAGCTTTGCTCCTACCACGATTACACCACGCTGACTCCGACCATCCTGTCCGATCGCCTGGCGCGGATTGTGATGGAACCGGTCCGGCGCGACCAGGTGCTCGAACGCACACGCGCGATTGTCCAGCGCAATCTGCCGCGGCTGGAATCCTGGATCCATTCCCACGATGACATCTTTACTTACATCCCGCCGGTGGCCGGCGCGATTACGTTCTTTCGCTACAAGCTGCCGATCTCGTCTGCCGCGCTCTTTGACCGGCTGCGCAAGGAACGCTCGGTGCTGATTACGCCTGGAGACCACTTCGGCCTGGGACGTTACATCCGCGTGGGCTACGGGTACGACGTGGACTACACGCTGCGCGGCCTGGCGCGGGTGGACCTTACTTTGGAAGAATTGAAGAGGAAGAGGAAGCCGGTGCGGGGCGAGACTGCCCGCCGCGGGGCTGCCTAGTTTTTTGCTGGCTCAAACGAACTGAGGGCGGGACGCCCTCAGGACAGCCGGCTGAGCCTGCCCTGAGCGCAGTCGAAGGGCCGGCGCTACAAAGTCTTTTCCGCCTTTGCGCGTTCCAGGACCAGCGATGCTGCTGCCACATCCTGCACGCCGACTCCGGTTAGGTCGCAAACGATAATTTCGGTTTCCGAGGTCCGCCCCGGCTTGAGCCCGGCCGTAATCTCGCCTAGCTCTGCGTAGATTTTCTCTTTCGCAATTGCACCGCTCTCGACCGCGTGATGGATTTCTCCCAGACGCAGACATTGCGGAATGCTGTCGGCCACAATCTTGTCCGCGCGCGACAGCACATCGACATCGAGTTCCTGTTTATCCGGTCCATCGGAGCCGACGGCAATCACTGTCACTCCCGGCTTCAACCATGCCGCCCGCACCAGGGGCTCGCGGCTGGCGGTAACGGTAATTACCAGGTCAGCTCCGTTCACCGCCTCGCTCACTGATTCAGTGACGGCGAAATTGCAGGCGGGAATATCGCGGCGTTTTGCCAGATCGTCGGCGCAGGCCTGTGCCTTATCGGGGTCGCGTCCCCAGACACGCACTTCTCCAAACCTCCTCACCAAGGCCAGCATTTCCAGTTGATATCGCGCCTGCACGCCGGTGCCGACGACGGCAACCACGGAAATCTTCGCGCGGGCAAGGTGCTTGGCGGCGACGGCCCCTGCGGCTCCGGTGCGGAAGTCGGTGATAAATCCGTTGTCCAGGAGAAATGCGGCTGGGGCTCCGGTCCTGGCCTCGAACACGACGATCATGCCATCGTTCGCAGGCAGCCCCAGTTGGGAATTCTGCGGAAATCCTGAGACGATCTTGACTGCGTAATAAGGCCCGCCGTTCAGGTATCCGGCCTTGATGTGAATCTCACCCCGATTTTGCGCGGCTGCATTTCCCTGCGCTTCGTTCTCGGGAACGTTCAGGTGGATGACCGCTGGCAGTTGGGCCCGGCCGGTGGAATAAGCTGCGAAAGCCTGTTCCATAGCCAAGACGCAGAAGCGGGGATCGAGCAGGGCGCGAATTTCAGGCTCGCGCAGGATCAGGACTTCACGCGGCATCCGCAAAGCCTACCATTTTAAGAAACTCCGAATCTTGCGAGACTCGGAATCATTTCGCCGTGGGTACAGGTTCCGCCGACTTGCCGCGTTCGCGCCAGCCTTCAATGATGAGGTAGGGCACCGGAATGAAGAACAGGTTCAGAAAGGTGGAAACGATCATCCCGCCGAAGACCGTGGTGCCCACCGAATGCCGGCCGTGTTCACCCGCACCCGAGGCCACCACTAGCGGCACCACGCCGAGATGAAGGCCAGCGAAGTCATCAGAATGGGACGCAGCCGGATTCTTGCGGCTTCGACGGCGGCTTCCATCAACGGCATGCCGCGGTGCCGCAGTTGTTCGGCAAACTCCACGATCAGGATGGCGTTCTTGCTGGAAAGTCCCACCAGCATCACCAACCCGATCTGGCAATAGACGTCGTTCTCCAAGCCGCGCAGCGACTGCGCTGTCAATGCGCCCAGGAGCGCCATGGGCACGGCCAGCATGACGATGAAGGGCAGAACAAAGCTTTCGTATTGTGCCGAAAGCGTCAGGTACACCACCAGCGTGCCCAACCCAAAGAGGATCAGCGTGGTACTTCCCGAACTCAGTTCTTCCAGCGACAAGCCGGTCCATTGGAAAGTGAATCCCTGCGGCAGAACTTTCTGGCTTAACTCGGCCATGGCGTCGAGCGTATGCCCTGAACTGAAGCCGGGGGCGGCAGAGCCGTCAATTTCAGCGGAGCGGAACAGGTTGTAGTGGCTGATCACCTGGGGTGCGGTGGTCTGCTTGATCGACACCAGGTTCTCCAGCGGAATCATCGACCCGCCGTCAGCCCGCACGTAGAACTGTTTGATGTCCTTCGATTGGGCGCGGAACTGCTGGTCCGCCTGCACGTAAACCCGGTACGAACGGTTGTTGAAATCGAAGTCGTTGACGTATGCGGACCCCATGGAGATACCGAGGGCATCCGTAATCTGCTGCAACGGCACGTGCAGGCTCTTGGCCTTTTCGCGATCGATAGTAACCACGAACTGAGGATCATTAGCGGTGTACGTGCTGTAAAGGCCGGCCATGTCTTGGCGTGCGCTGCCTTGACGGATCAGGTCCTGGGTCACGTTTGCCAGTTCTTCCAGAGTGTGGCTGCCCTGGTCCTGCAATTCGTAAGCAAAGCCGCCGAATTGGCCCAGGCCCTGCACAGCCGCAGGCAGGAACGGAAGCACGAGTGCGCCGGAAATGCCAAACAGGCGGCCGCGAATCCGGTTCACGATGGCTTCGGCGGCGTGGGCATCACCCTTGCGTTGGGAATACGGCTTGAGCGGGACAAAGATCAGTGCCTGGTTCGAGGCGCTGCCACTGAAACTGAAACCCGACACCGCGAAAATGCCGCGCACTTCCGGAATATCCTTAAGAATATGCTGGATTTGCTGGCCGATGCCCTTGGTGTATTCGAGCGAAGCCCCCGAGGGCGCCTGCACCGCGATGATGAAGTATCCCTGGTCTTCGTTGGGCACGAAGCCCTTGGGCACGCGCTGGAAAACCATGTAGGTCAAGCCCAGGGCCGCCAAGAACAGCAGAGCCCCAATCAGGCGGAAGCGCAGAAAGAAATGTAAGGCTCGCCGGTACCCTTCGGTGATGCCGGTGATGACTTTATCCACTCGCCGGAAGAATCAGTTCTTCTCGCCATGCTCGCGGCCCAGCAGGATGGCGGACAGCGCGGGCGTGAGAGTCAGCGCGTTGAAAGCGGAAATCGAAATCGAGAACGCGATGGTCAGGGCGAACTGGCGAAACAGAATGCCCTTGGTGCCGGGGAAAAAGGCCACTGGCACGAACACCGCCACCAGCACCAGAGAGGTGGCGATGACGGCTCCCGTCACTTCTCCCATGGCGATCGACGCCGCCTTGTGCGAATCCCTCTCGCCTTCCTGGATGTGGCGTTCGATGTTTTCGATCACCACGATGGCGTCGTCCACCACCAGTCCGGTCGCCAGGGTGATGCCAAAGAGAGTGAGCGTGTTGACGGAAAATCCCAACAGCTTGACGAACGCGAAAGTTCCGATCAGCGATACCGGATAGTCACCGCGGGAATAATCGTGCTGCGCCACTCCCCGAGAAAGATGAAGATAACGAGAATGACCAGCACGACGGCCTCGAGCAGGGTGCTAAGCACGTCCCGGATCGATTCACCTACCGCCTCGGTGGTGTCAAACGCATTCTCATACTTCATGCCGGGCGGAAAATGCTGGGACAGCCGGTCAAGTTCGGCCAGCACCAACCGGTCCACTTCGAGAGCGTTCGCCGTCGAGAGTTGGGTAACGCCGAGACCCACCGCGTCGTAGCCGTTGTACATCAGGTCCGAGCTGTAATCCTCGGCGCCCAGTTCGGCACGGCCCACGTCCTTCAGCCGGACCAGGGTGCCGTCGGCATTCGTCTTCAGAATGATATTTTCAAATTGCGAGGCCTCGCTGAGCCGGCCGATGGCGCGCACGCTGATCTGAAATTCCTGTCCAGCCTTGATCGGCGGCTGCCCCACCTGCCCGGCGGCAACATCGACGTTCTGCTCCTGTAACGCGCTTACTGCATCCGACGCGGTCAATCCCCGGCTGGCCATGCGCACCGGATCCAGCCAGAGCCGCATGGAATATTTGCGTTCGCCGAAGATGATGACGTCGGCCACCCCAGGCACGCGCTTGAGCGAGTCCTTGACGTAAACGTCCAGGTAATTGCTGATGAAGAGTGGGGTATAGCGCCCCTCCGGCGAGAACACGGCTGCGCCCAACACGAAATTGTTGGAAGCCTTGGTCACGGTGATACCCGTGGCCTTGACTGCGCCGGGCAGGCGTCCCTGCGCGGTGTTCACTCGGTTCTGAATGTCCACCGCCGCAAGATCGGGATCACGGTTAAGGTCAAACGTCGCCGTGATCGAGCTCACTCCGTTGCTGCTGCTGCTCGAGGTGACGTACTTCATGCCTTCCGCACCATTGATCTGCTGCTCGATCGGCACCGTCACCGCGGTTTCTACGGTCTGGGCGCTGGCCCCCACGTAAAAGCTGTTCACGGAGACCTGCGGCGGCGCCAGGGTGGGAAATTGCGCAATCGGCAAGCTGGGAATTACGGCCGCGCCTGCGAGGATAATCAGGAGCGCGCAGACAGTGGCGAAGACCGGTCGTTCTATAAAGAAATCAACGAACATTCAGGAGCGGACCTCGGGCGTCAGACTCGGACTTCGGGACCAGGCTTCGGACTTCAGACTTCAGACCTCGCACGTCAACTTGAATCATATGTGCTTTGAGGACAAGAGAATCGCCGCACCAGCAACTCAATTCAAGGTCTAGCTGCTAAAAGTCTGGAGGCCGTAGTCCGGGGTTTGAAGCCCCGGGGTGGTCCCAGCTGACGTCCGACGCCCGCCCTTACCCTTGCGGCACTATCACGGGAGCGCCATCAACCAGGAACTGGGTGCCCGAAACGATGATTTTGTCGCCGGGCTTGATCCCTTCCAGCACTACGTAGTTGTTGCCAGTCATGTCTCCCACCTGCAATGGCTTTTGATGGGCGACCGTCTTGCCGCCCTGCTGCTCGGCGACAAAGGCGAAGTATTGGCCTCCGAGGCGCGAAACCGCTAACACGGGCACTACGGTACGCTGCTGCGTGCCCCAAACGATGCGGGCGTGGATGAATTGTGCATTGCGCAGCGTGTCATTGCTGTTGGCAATCGGAGCCTTGGCCAGCACGGTCTGGGTGGTCGAATCCACTTGCGGCGAGACAAAGTTGATGCGGCTCTCGGCCAGCACATTGCCCGACTGATCGACAATCTGTACCGGCAGGTTGGGCTTGAGTTGGGAGGAGCGCTCGATCGGTACGTAGACGTAAGCCTCGAGGCTTCCCGGCTTGTCTACCGTGGTCAAGGGCGTGGTAGTGGTCACCCGGTCTCCGACCCGCACCGGGATGTCTCCAACGATTCCGCCGCTCGGAGCGGTCACACCGTAGTAGTGCAGCTGCACACTCTCCTGGCGCACCAGCGCTTGCAGGGCCTGTAGCTGGGCGCGCGCCTGATCCAGCGTTGTTCTGGACTGATCGAGCGCCTGTTTGCTGATGACTTTTGCGTCGTATAGGCCGCTATTGCGCTCAAACTCCTGCTCGTCCCACTTGACTTCGGCTTGCTTGGCCACCAGGGTGTCTTCTTGAGTTTTCAGTGTGGCCTGCTGCTTGGCCGGATCAATCTGCATCAGCGGGGTGCCGGCCGAGACGTGGCTTCCTGAGTGCACGAGGATAGCCGTGATCTGTCCCTCCACCTGCGGCATGATCACGGCGGTATCGCGAGATTTCAAGGTGGCGACGTATTCGGTCGTGTCCTTTACGGGAACCAGTTGAGCCGTTTCCACTTTCACCGGTATGCCGGCCGGCCCCTGGGGCTGCGCCCCGCGCACTGAACCTCCACTGCAGGCCACACCCAACGCCAGCAGCGCCAAAGTTGCCGCCAGGAGTGCCCATGGCCGCATCGATTGCCAAGATTCCCTGAATGTTAGCCAATTCATCTTTAGGAAATGCTCCTGGAGAAACAGCCCCGACGCCTGGGCACACGCCACTTAGAGTAGCAGATGCGGGTCTGGACTTTGGACTCGAAGATAGTCGGGGAGAAAGCCGGATGGCGTTGGGAGAAATTTCGGGACAGGCCCAGATAAGGACCCCAGATCCTAAGCGCCGGTGGACTGTCTAGCGCTTGCGAAGCTTGGTGGCTTCCTGCATCTGCCGTTCTTCGGCCACCACTGCGACATATAGCAGGCCGAACGCCAGAACCACCATCATGATTACGAGTGTCATTGGCTGAATTTAAGCCCATAGTTTCGGCTCGCCAAGGTCACGGCGGTACCCGCGAAGTAATACCACCAAGGTGGGGGGGGGGCGGACACTCCTGTCCGGCGCCTTTGACGTTGACTTTGACTTTCAGCAATTGAAGGACAGGGGCTTCCGTGCTGCGTGCCGGAATCAAATTCAAAGGCGTCGGACAAGAGTGTCCGACCCACACTCTTCTGCTACATTATTTCGGAGCATGAAACCTGCCCGCAGTTTTGCCAGCGACAACAATGCTGGAGTTCATCCTGAGGTCCTGCGAGCCGTGGCCGAGAGTAATCACGGCCACGCGGTCGGATACGGCGACGATCCCTACACCGCATCGGTGGTGCAGAAATTCAAACGCCACTTCGGCTCGGATATTGCAGTCTTCCTCGTTTTCAACGGCACGGCAGCCAATTGCCTGGGCCTTAAAGCTCTGACCAGTACTTATCACGCGGTCATCTGCGGCGAAGCCGCGCACATCTACACCGACGAATGCGGCGCGCCGGAAAAATTCACGGGCTGCAAGCTGCTTCCCGTCCCGGTGACCAACGGCAAGCTGACGATCGAGTCGGTCCGTCAGGCTTACCACGGCATCGACGACCCGCATCATGTGCAGCCGCGCGTCATCTCCATTACCCAAGCCACGGAAGTGGGCACTGTCTATCAGCCTGGCGAAATCAAGGCCCTGGCGCGCTTCGCCCGCCAGCGTGGCATGTTTCTGCACATGGACGGAGCCCGCATCGCCAACGCCGCCGCAAGCCTGGGGCAAACTTTGCGGCAGGCCACGCGGGACCTGGGTGTGGACGTGCTCTCTTTCGGGGGAACCAAGAATGGCGCCATGGGAGCCGAGGCCGTGGTTTTCTTCGACCAGAAGCTGGGCCATGACTTTCTGTATTTGCGCAAGCAGGGCATGCAACTCGCCTCCAAGATGCGCTTCATCTCGGCCCAGTTTGACGCCCTCTTTACCGGCGATCTCTGGCATAAGAACGCACAGCATGCCAACCGCATGGCGCGCCTGCTGCAGGCGCAACTGCGCAAGATTCCACAGGTCAAGATCGTTTACAAAGTGGAGGCCAACGGAGTATTCGCGAAAATCCCGCGCTCCGCGATTGCCCGGTTGCAAGAGCGCTACTTCTTTTATGTGTGGAACGAGCAGCAATCGGTGGTGCGCTGGATGTGCTCCTTCGATACTACGGAGCAGGATGTGCGGCAGTTTGCCCGGTTCGTGGCGGAGACGGTATAGGCTCCACTACGTCAAGTCATGGCAAATCACAGGAGGCGAATCCCCAAGGACGTCGCGACTGTGAGTCCGGGCCCCCCAAGTTCCCCTGGCTTTCCAGGTTCCCCTGCCTGCTTAGGCTTAGTACGGAACAAATCGAAAATCGCGAATGATTGCCGACTGATTCCTTGAAGGCGTTTTCTTGAAGCACCAGAGATTGATGCCTACTGGGGCGGCCGTTTGCGGAATGTTGGTCGTGTTCGAAGAATAGGTTTCGGTCTTGATGACATCGGCAACAGCCCCGATTGGATGAACGCCTTTCATGAGCGTGAACACAACGCGATCGGATCTCCACTCCATCCTTGCCGTGGTGAGGTTTCCACCGCTGACCTGGAAGTTGTCTTCCCAACTGGAAACGCCATTCGGCTTGCGGTTTCCCGTGGACGGATAAACTGTAAAGTCGGCATCACAGCCGTGACAAGTCTTGTTCCACTGGGAAAATTCAATATCAATTTCGTTCTCTGCGTCGGCGCCAATGTGATGCGTGGGCCCGTAGGTGAACAGTCCGAGCACCGTGGTCTGATCCATGTTGTAGACGTCGCCCTGGACAACCCACTGGTAAGTCCCAAATCCCATATTGTCGGTCGTAAACAACTCCGCGGCCGTCCATTTCCCGTCGCGATTGGCGATCTGGAGATGGAGATACCCGTCTGGGTTGATCTCGACATTGGCCGGATTGCCGGGAGCGACGCCTGCCATGCCACCGCTGGTGACTTTCCAGGCATGTCCAGCCCATATGATCGTCTGGGCCTGGAGGCACTGAAAAGCAGTGAACAGAATGCTGCAGATCGCTATCCGAATCAATGTGTTTTCGCCATCGCCCCTTGTTCTTTCATTTCTTGTGTGCGGCGATTTCAACAGACACATATGATAGCGCTCAGTGACCCCAATGAGTGTAACCGCGATTTATCGCCAACTACCAGCGTTGTGGCAGGCTGAACTGCTTCATGGGTGCGGCTTCCAGCTTTGTACAGTTGAGTACATAGGAAGGCGCGACATCATTCGGGTTCGAGATAAACTCTGATGTGGATCCAACCCGCGCGAAGCTGGTCTTCGATTCGTCTCTGACATATCCGGCTCGGCCACAAACTTCACCGATCATGAACGGGGTAGTCTCCTGCTCGATGGAATCGATTCGCCACTCGTAAATAAGAGCCGGAACATCTTGAACTTTGGAGAGACGCTCGAAATAGAAGAACGGGTCAACGTCGAATGCTACCTGGCCCGTTATGTAGTCCCCTTCCTTAAAGGCAAGCTGCAAGTCGGTAGATGATTCGGAATAGGCAAGCAAACCGAAGTCGATCACCAGAATGTCTGGGGATGAAAACGCTACTCGGGCATTGATGCCATACTTATAGCGATCACCCTTAGCGAATGATTTCTCTTGGAGCTGGCTTCGTGCCAATAGGCTCGGCGCCCAGAACTCAAGCGCGAACTGACGCGTTTCTTCCTCGCAGAAATCGGAGTAGTTTCCGTCTCCCACAATCCAACTGTGCATATAAACGGAGAGTTCCATCGGAATCGTCTGGAAGCAGTCTAGCGGATATCTGTTGTTAACAGCGATTACACCAACCATCCCAAACCGCAATTCATGTGGACGCCTGTAAGTCTACAAATCAATTGCCTCTTCGCCCGCACTGTAACTTTCTCCCCATCGGGGAATCCTATCTGCGGAGTACACTATCGACTTCCTGGCTGCCGCATGGCAAAACGAATCGATTCTCGAAAATTCAAGAAGGTCACGCGCCGCGAATTGCTGAAGCTGGCGCCAGCATTGGCAGTTGGAGCTTTCGCCATCCCCAGACTTCAGGAGCCTCTACTCAAGGCCGGATTGGGATTCAGTGATTGGGCTTCGGCCCGGTTGTTTCGCTCCCGGCATCTAGCGACCACGTTTGCCGAGGCCGAGCTGACTCCGTTTGAAAAGTTTCCCATCAATGGTTACGACGTGGACGATCCCGGGGTTGATTTCGAAGCCTGGACTCTTACGGTGAGTGGAGCAGTTCAGAAACCTGGAGAGTACAAACTGGCGCAAGTCCAGTCCCTCCCCAGGGTGCGCCAGAACACGCGCCATGTATGCGTGGAGGGCTGGGATGTGATCGGCCGCTTCGGCGGGGCGCGGCTTTCGGATTTCCTGCAAATGATCGGAGCGGACACCACCGCGCGCTTTGTGTACGTGGAATGCGCGGACGATTATTACGAGTCGCTGGACATGGCAACGGCGCTGCACCCGCAAACCCTGTTGTGCTACGAGATGTATGACCAGCCCCTGACCCGCGAGCATGGCGCGCCCCTGCGTCTGCAGATTCCGACCAAGATCGGCTACAAGCAGGCCAAATACTTGACCGACCTGAAAGTCACCAATGTTTTGGACAGGGTGGGTTACTGGGAAGACCAGGGCTACTCGTCGTTTTACAGCTTGTAAAGGATCCGGATCGAGCGGACGGGGCTGAGTGAAGAAGATGAGTGAAACAGTCATCGAGATCGAGTCACCCAAGAGCGGAGAGGTCGAACCGGCCGTCTATGAGCATCCCTGGGCGGTGCGCTTGGCTCATTGGCTGAATGCGGTTTCGCTGCTGGTCATGGTGGGCAGCGGTTTTCAGATCTTTCGCGCCTTCCCCAGCTTCGGCGCCAAGATTCCGCAGAAGGATCTGTTGCACTGGCCCAAAGCCTTTGCCCTGGGAGGATGGCTGGGCGGCGGCCTGCAATGGCACCTCACCTTCATGTGGATCTATATCGCCACCGGCGCCTTCTACCTTGGGTACCAGATATTCAGCCGGAACTATCGCCAGGTTGTGTTTACTGCACGGGATATTCGCGGGGTCTGGCCCATGGTGCACTATTACTTTTTCTTTGGACCGAAACCGATGGTCCGCGAAGTTTATAACCCGCTGCAGAAACTGGCCTACACGTCGGTGGTCGGCCTGGGTGTTTTGTCGGTATTGACCGGACTTGCGGTATGGAAGCCGGTGCAGTTTTCCTGGCTGACCTGGATAATGGGCGGTTTTCATTGGGCCCGGATCTGGCATTTTGCCGTGATGTGGGCAATTCTGTTCTTCCTCTTGGGACATCTTGTCATGGTGGTCTTGCACGGCTGGAACAACTTCATGTCCATGCTCACGGGATGGAAGAAGAACCCTGATTATCTTGAGCGCTAGCCGGTTCCTGGGCCATATCCCAGATTGAAACCAGATGCTGCGACGAATGACGATTGTCGAGAAGCCGGCCGATGACAGCGAGCAGTCTCTCATCACACGCATCTGTAACGGGCAATCTTCACTGTTCGCCGAACTGGTGAAGCCCTACGAACGCCGGGTTTACGTGACCGCCCTGGCCCTGTTGCGCAATGAGGCGGATGCGCAGGACGTGGCGCAGGAAGCCATTCTGAAGGCTTTTGCCAACTTGCGGCAGTTTCGCGGCGAATCCCGCTTCAGCACCTGGCTGATCCAGATCACGGTAAACGAAGCGCGCATGCGTCAACGCAAGCAGCACGCCGAGCTTTTCGAACCAATGGTTGATGCGCAGGATGAGGAGGGGGCTTACACTCCGCGAGATTTCGCCGACTGGCGCGAAATTCCCTCCGAAGCGCTGGAGAGAAGCGAGGTCAGGACTTTGCTGGTAAAGGCCCTGGCCAGCCTGGGCCAGAAATATCGCGAAGTATTTCTCCTGCGCGACGTGGACCAGATGAGCATCGAAGAAACGGCAGAGAGTTTGAATATTTCGATTGCCAGTGTCAAGACGCGTTTGCTGAGAGCAAGGCTGATGCTGCGGGACCTTTTTGGCCCCTACGCTGGCGGATGGCTGGTTCAGCCGCGCGCCGTTCGGGAAAGGGAGCAAGCCATGGTAGTCAATTGTGAACAGGTCTGGCAGGAAATCTCCAACTATCTCGAAGGCGAGGTCAGCCCGGAACTGCGGACCGCGATGGAGGAGCATATCCGCCAATGCAAGCATTGCACGGCAGTGCTCGATGGAACCAGAAACGTGGTCCAGGTATACGCGGACGATCGTTTGCTGGAATTGCCCGCAGGATTTAGCGCAGGCTGGCAGAAGAAGCTGGCCGAATCGATGCCTGGGCCCCGCGGAACCGCTTTCGGATGGCTGATCGCGGTGGCCGCGCTGGCCCTGGTTTCCGGCAGCTTCGCGCTGGCCAAGTTCGACTCGCATGCGCCTGCTACAGTGCGTTCCGACCATGCAGAACCGGGGGCCAGCGTTCCGCCGGAAGTGATGGTTGAAATTGCAGCCAACGGCAAGACCTTTCATGTCCCGGGCTGCAGATTTATCCACGAACACGAGGGTGGAGGCAACGTGCGCATGGTCACTGCGGCCGAGGCCATTCGTGAAGGATATGTACCGTGTGTTCGGTGTTTGCGGCGATATCTGAATCGCCAGGCCGCGGGCCTGGGCGTCTGGCAGGAGCCTCTGGAGGGTTCGGGCAATGCCTCCGCTGCAGCCTTACCGGGCGGCGAAGGACCGCCACCCGGGCCGGCTCCGGGCAACTAGTTCTTTTTCATCTCGTCTTTTCCCATGTCGTCCTTCTTCATGTCGTCCTGTTTCATCTCGTCTTTTTTCATCTTGTTCTTCTTGAGCTTCTTGGCTTTCTTGTTCTTGCCCGCGTCATCTTTGGCCATGTCGTCATGTTTCATATCGTTATGCTTCATGGTGTCCTGCTTCATGTCGTCATGTTTCATGTTGTCCTGATTTGAGTCCGGCGTGGATTGGGCGAAGGCGCTCACAGACAGGGCCAGGACACACACCGCCATCAGCTTACCGATCAATTTCTTCATGAAATCCTCCAGAGAATTTGCGCCAGGCGTGGCCTGGCGTGAAGACAATGATGTGTGAGGGGTTGAGAAGTTACAGATGCGGCGCATTTTCGCGCCTGCCGACTGCAGACACATTTGTGGCTGCCCCGGGAATCCTTCTGGCTACTAGCCCTTACCAGCGAATAGAATCATGCTTGATACTGGTTTACAGTCTGCATTTTGGAGGTAGCGATGTTTAGTCGTAGAAGTGTGCCCGTGATTTTGGCAATCATGGCCCTGCTAAGTCTGGTTCATGCCGAGGATCGAGTTCAGTCTGAATTGAAGTTCGCGGCCCACACCAAGGCGGAGAAGACTGCCGGAGTCTGGGTGGACGGACAGTATGTGGGTTTTGTCAAGGAACTGACCGGCGACAAAAAAATCATGCTGCTGCCGGGCAAGCACGAAGTCGTGGTACGCCAGGCCTGGTACAAGGACTACGTCCAGTACGTCGTACTTGAGCCCGGACAAACCAGCGTGGTCAACGTCTCGCTGGTAAGAGATGCCCACCCGGCCACCCACGACGCCACCGGGGAGTTAAAAATCTCGGCCACGCCCACCCGTGCGGCGGTCTTCGTGGACAACCAGTTCGCCGGGCACGTGGACGAATTCGATGGCGTAGGAAAGGCGATGCTGCTCACCCCTGGACGGCACAGCGTGCGCGTCGCCCTACCCGGCTATTTGCCATTTGAGACGGTGGTCGATCTACGGCCTCACCAGAAGCTCAAGATCCAGACCGAACTGGTAAAGGGGAGCATCACCGAAGCCGGTTCGCTGGTGAATCAGCAGTAACATAGCGAGATTGAGACGGGCACAACTCTTGCCGCTGGCGATTCTGGCGATCCTCCTTGTTGGGATCGCCGGCGCAGTCCTGTTGCGGGTCGGGGCCGACAACAAGCCGCACAGCGTTCTCCTGAGGTGGAACCCACCTGCTCCCCAACCCGGCGTGAGCGTGACCGGCTACAACGTTTATCGCAGCCGGCCCGACGGGAGTTTCGAACCGCTGGCCTCCGTGGTCGCCCCAACCTACGTCGATACCAAAGTGAGCAGCGGGACGACCTACTACTACTTCGTAACGGCGGTGGGTGGTGCTGGCAAAGAAAGCCCGCCCTCAAACCAGTCGTCGGCAACCATCCCTTAGCGTATTCCAGGCGCCGGCAATAGTTCCCTGCCGACGCTCAAAAATATTTTCAAAAATCTGCCCTCTCTGTCGATCCCGCGACCTGTTATTCGACGTCTAACAGGGCCTGAAAAGCGAACAGAAACTCCGGCTCCAGGTCCCAATTCATAAAGGAGAATCACGATGCGAGTCATGGTGATAGTCAAGGCCGACAGGAACAGCGAAGCAGGCATCATGCCCAGCAAGGAGATCCTCACTGCCATGGGGAAGTTCAACGAAGAACTGGTGAAAGCCGGCGTCATGCTTGCCGGCGAGGGACTTCATCCCACCTCCAAGGGCACACGCGTCAAGTTTTCCGGCGGGAAGCACACCATTACCGACGGCCCGTTCACCGAAAGCAAAGAGCTGATCGCCGGCTTCTGGCTGTGGCAGGTCAGGTCGATGGAAGAAGCGGTGGAGTGGCTCAAGCGCAGTCCGTTCGACGGCGGAACCGAGATCGAAATTCGCCAGGTGTTCGAGGCGGAAGACTTCGGCGCTGAATTTACTCCGGAACTCAGAGAGCAGGAGAATCGCCTGCGCCAGCAAGTGGCCGGAAAGAAGTAGAGGATGTCCCACCCTCGTCGTCCCGCATTTTGGAACGGCAGGGTGGGTATTTTCTGATCCCGACGCTCTGCACCAATAGGGCACTCCACCCCGTCATTTGGGCTTTTTTGGGGAACGACAGAGTGGGGATCTTGACTCTCAGCACGTCTTGATTATCGGCAGAAGATGCTTCGTTACTTGCCTGCTGGCAGAGCGGCCTGCCCGGAATCCTCCGCCGCCAGTTGTGAGAAGGCAGACCAGTCCAGCGTTTCGCCGCCGCGCGCCAGCAGTGTCAGAAAGCGGTTGTAAATCAGACTGGCCAGCGGAAGGGGCACGCGCAACTTCTCAGCGGCGGCCAGCACCAGCCGATTGTCCTTGAATCCCAGCGGAGCCGCAAAGCCGGCGGGAAGAAATTTCTTGTCCGCGATCAACCCGCCGTAAATTTTGTAGACCGGCGCGTTGAAGAGCGTGGAGGTCAGGAAATCGACGTACTGGTGTTGATCCAGACCAGCCTTGCCCACCAGCGCCATGGCCTCGCCTAAGGCCTCGATCACGGATGAAATCAGGAAATTGCCGCTGAGCTTGATCAGATTTGCGTCGGGAGCATGGTTGCCGAAGCGAAAAGTCCCCTCTGTCCGATGGATTCGAATACGGGCATGCAGGCGTCCACGGCATCCGGCGCGCCGGCCACGGTGATGAAGAGTTTGGCCGCAGCCGCAGCCTCGGGCCGTCCAAATACCGGGGCCGAGACAAAATGCTGCCCGCTCGCCGCGTGCGCCACCGCCATCTTCTCCGCGAGCGCTACGCTGATGGTGCTTACAGAAATGTGGATCGCGCCCTTGGCCAGGTTCTTGATCACACCAGACTCGCCGAAGACGATGCTTTCGATGGCGACGTCATCGGCCAGCATCGTAAGCACCGCGTCGCCGCGGCAGGCGTCCGCCACCTCGGCGGCGTAGCGCGCACCCTGCGCCACCAGCGCCTGGGCTTTGCTGGCCGTGCGGTTGTAGACGGTCACCTCATGCCCGCCTTTGAGCAGGCTCGCCGCCATGCCCGATCCCATGTTGCCTAACCCGATCAGTCCGACTTTCATGCTTCACCTCGTCATTTTTGTACCGCAGAATTTGGATGCGGCGGCGAACACGTCAGATCCGCTTCCTTTCCTCATTTATACATCCTCATTTTCAGTGGCGGCCGCAGTCCCGCGACCCGAATGATGAGATGGTCCTGGAGGCCGCAATCAATGGCCAGGCCGACGCGCTGGTAACGTACAACGTCAAAGACTTCGTCGGACCCGCGGGACGTTTTAGAATCTCTGTGCTGCATCCAGCTGAGACGCCAAAGAAGGTGAACCCATGAGCAAAGCTACGTATCCATTGAAACTTCCCCTCTCCATCAAGAGGGCTGCCCAGCGGCTCGCAAGGAAGATGGCGTATCTTGAACCAATGGATCGCGGTGGCCGTCGCCGAAAAAGTAGGCGTCGTGGAAACTGCCGCGGACTTTTTCAAGAAGCGGGCAGGAAAGGCCACCGGCGAAGGCCTCATGAAATTTCTCCGCACTGCGCCCAAGCTCGCACCCGGACCGGAAGATACTCGCCGATAAGGGCGCGTTGACCTAATACCGACCCCGGCACAGAGAATGACGTTTCCACAATCCGGCAGAAGATGGCGCAATCCACCTACACCCGGGCCCGATAGTACGCGACGCCCCCGGAGGGGCATGCTTCGGCGGCCCACCTTCCGGGCATCGGCAAAATTCGTCTGCCTCATGCGGTCAAGAACGCTTGCTTCGGAATTATCTTTCAGACGTTTATTGGAATGCAGCAGACGACCCAGGAAGCCAGGAATGCAGTCTTCCGGACCTTCGAAATCGAGCATATGCAATTCCCCGCCCGGCCGGAGGACGCGCCGAGCCTCGCTCAACATCTTTTCCTTCTCGTCCGCAGGCAGGTGGTGGAACATGAAGGAGGAAAAAACGCGATCGAACGCTGCATCGGGATGGGGGAGCTTGCCCGCAAACCCGAGGTCGAACTGGATCGAAGCGGGCGCACGCGCCGCCTTGCGTCGCGCCCGGGCCAAGGCCTTGAAGTCGGGATCGATGCCGATCACTTCGGCATTCGGAAGAAGCTTCTTGATCTGCACGAGCAGAGTTCCTGTGCCGCAGCCAATTTCCAGAATACGTTGATCCGGACGAAGCGCCGCTTGCTCAAGCAGAACCATCCGCGCCGCATCACCGCCAAGCAGTTTCACAATCGGATCGTAGAGTGGCAGTAGCCAGTCGTGACCGGCCGCGGGAAGGTAAGTTCGAGAAGATGTCATTGTCGACTCCTGATTTCTATTTTTCAGCCTTGTGAATTATTGGATGATGGTGACCGAGTTCTAGATGGCGAAATGTCGTACCTGATTTTGCAGCTTGACTGGCTCCCTGCGAAGCTCCCTTCCACACTCTCGCCCTCGGTAGTCTTCGGCCGGGATTATTTCTGTTGTACTGAAGTATCTCTCGGGTCGGAACGATGGCGATGCTCGCCGTCACCCACCCTTTTCGCAAAATACGCGAGGGTGGAACTTCAATATGAAGTTAAAAAAAAGTCAGCGCACCTGTCGATCTCAGCGCCTGTCGTTCGACATACCAGTGAAAGCAAGGAATTGGAATTCAGGAGACGGTCATGGCGCGACAGCACAGGACATCGGAAGGCTTGAAATTAATTGCGGGCGGGACCCTGGTCGGGGCGGGGCTTCATATTTGGTTTGGGAACCTGCATGCAGTCGCAACCCAGTTGACCCATGTCTTCGGCACCACCGCCGGGGACACACTGGGAATGGTGCCTTCGGCAATCCTGGCGGTGGCGCAAGTTGGGCGCGTTTATACTTCCGATCACCAGTGGTTCTTTCTGGAGGTCGTCCGGATGTTGGTATCATTCTGGCCACTGCTTCTTGTCATGGTTGGCGCAGGATTGTTGCGGGACGCGTTCAGGGATGAACTAGACAGTCTGGCGGCGCCGGAAAAGTACTTCCAAAATAAAGATGCTGGATGTCGATTTTGCTGCCCCTCATTCGACGTATAGACAGAGCCCAGGATCATCCGAGATGAGGCGGTTCGAAACCGTCCGGAAGACTCGGCTCCCAACTTGAGACTAATCCAAACTAATAAGGAGATCTAACCATGCGCTTCATGATGATCGTCAAGCACGCCGAGAAGCAGGGTCCTCCGCCCAAATCGCTGATGGATGCGATTGCGAAGCTGGCTGAAGAGGACGCCAAGAGTGGCAAGATGCTGGGGGGCGGCGGGCTTGGGCCCACGGCGCTGGGCGCCCGCGTCCGGCTTTCCGGTGGACAGGTGACCGTGACCGACGGGCCCTTCACCGAAGCCAAGGAAGTGGTCGGCGGTTATGCTCAGTTCGAGCTGAAATCGAAACAGGAGGCCATCGAGGGCGCGGTTCGCTTCATGGAGCTGCACAAGAAGCACTGGCCGGGATGGGAAGGCGAGACCGAGATTCGCCAGATGTTCGGGCCGGAAGACTTTCCCGGCAAATAACCACACCGGGGTACTCGACCCTTTTCGCGATGGACGCGAAAGGAGGATGGGCACCCCGTTGCACTGAATGATCAAACATGGTGTGATCGGTGGCAATGCCTGCTACCGATACTCATCGCGCGATTGACGCAGTCTGGAGGATCGAGTCGCCGCGGCTGATCGCTGGACTGACGCGGATCGTGCGCGATGTCGGCGTGGCAGAAGACCTGGCGCAGGACGCTCTGGTGGCGGCGCTCGAACAGTGGCCAAACTCGGGCGTTCCGGACAACCCGGGCGCCTGGTTGATGGCCGCGGCCAAACACCGCGCCATTGATTACTTCCGGCGGAACACCCGGCTGGAACGCAAACACGAGGAACTCGGTCGCGAAGGCGTCGTGCAGAAGATCGGGGTGCGCGAGGTCCGCGCCGGTGAGGCCCAGATGACAGACATCGAGGCAGCTCTCGACGATGACGTCGGCGACGACCTGCTGCGACTGGTATTTATCTCTTGTCATCCCGTGCTCTCGAGCGAAGCGCGGGTTGCGCTCACATTGCGCCTGCTGGGAGGCCTCACGACCGAGGAGATCGCGCGCGCCTTTCTGGTTCCGGAGGCAACGGTCGCCCAGCGCATCGTGCGCGCCAAGCGCACTCTTTCCGAGGCGCGCATTCCCTTTGAAGTCCCTCGCGGGGCGGAGCTTGACGCCCGTCTGTCGTCGGTGCTCGCGGTCATCTACCTGGTCTTTAATGAAGGGTACGCGGCCACCGCCGGAGACGACTGGTTGCGGCCCGGTCTTTGTGAAGAAGCGCTGCGGCTGGGACGCGTGCTCGCCGAACTGGCTCCGCGGCAGCCTGAAGTGCATGGCCTGGTGGCGCTGATGGAAATCCAGGCGTCACGCGCCCGGGCACGCGTGGGTCCATCGGGAGAGCCGGTCCTGTTGTTCGATCAAAATCGCGCCCACTGGGACCATCTGCTGATCCGCCGCGGTCTTGTGGCCCTCGAACGTGCCGCTAAGCTGGGCACGGCGCGGGGACCGTACCTCTTGCAGGCAGAGATCGCCGCCTGTCACGCGCGGGCGCGGACTCCGGAAGAGACGGACTGGGGGCGCATCGTGGAGATTTACGGCGAACTGGCACGCACCGCGCCCTCACCGGTGGTGGAACTGAACCGCGCGGTGGCGGTCGCGATGGCATCGGGTCCGGCGGCGGGGCTCGAACTCGTGGATGCACTGATCTCCGAACCCGTACTCGAGAATTATCATCTATTGCCCAGTGTGCGCGGCGATCTGCTTAAGAAGCTCGGACGATTGGAAGAGGCCCGGGTGGAGTTCGAGCGCGCGGCGGCGCTCGCCGGCAACGCCCGCGAGCGCAAGTTGCTGCTCGGAAGGGCCCAAGCGTGCAGCCTGCCTGCATCCAGCTGAGAGGAAGTAGTACGATACTTCGTCGCCGTTATGGAGCCGCACGCGTTTGTTGCCGAAATTTATCGCCGGATGAGCTTGCGGCATCGTTCCGAGCAGCATCAGCCCACCTGGGAAGAAGTCAAGGACCAGCCTCGGGTGCTCCAGGCGGTCGATGAGGTTCGGCATCTGCTACCCACGGACAAGAACGCCGCCATTCTTGACATCGGGTTCGGCCGGGGATGGTTTCTGGCGGCCTGCCTCAAACTCGGCTACACGAACTTATCCGCCGCTGACTTCGGTATCGAAAACAAGGCCTTCGTTCGGGCATGGTCGCCGGACCAGATCGTCCTGAACGAGATTGAAGATAACATCGGAAATTTTCTGGCGGACCGACCCGAGCAATATGACTTCATCTTTATGTCACACGTGATCGAGCACGTGCCCAAATATTCCCTGCTCTTTGTCGTGGACGCCCTCTACCGGGCCCTCAGGCGCGGCGGTATTCTGCTATTGCGGACTCCCAATATGGAGGGGCCGTGCGCCACCTCGAGCTTGTACGTGACTCTGGCCCACGAATATGGATTTTCCGGTTCCAATCTGAAGTCACTTCTGGATATCTGCGGCTTCGACGACATTCGTATTCACTCGCCGGCAATTTACCGTTCAACTTTCAGGCAACGCATGGGCAGAACCTTGCGCTGGCCGTTCCTCAAGGGAAATCAGCTCAAGCACAGGCTGTTCGGAGTCAACACCGGCGGACAATTTGACTCTGAACTGGTGGTAACCGGCAAACGTGGCGATGCGCCGGCCCTGTTCGACGCAAAGTACCGCTAGTTTTTCTGAGTGCGAGGGTTGCCAAGCGCGTAGGGCGGGACGCCGGCGCTACAAAGGCGACGTCGTGCGATTGACTCGCCCTCAGGCTCGGGAGTACAGTCTGGGCAAACCTTCGACCTTGGAGACTCTCTCGATGCCCCAGTACGTGATCGAGCGCGAAATACCTGGCTTGTCAAAACTGTCCGACAGCGAATTCCGGGCACTCTCGCAAAAGTCAGTGGAAGTTCTGAGGGGAATGGGCCCGGAGATTCAGTGGCTGCACAGCTATGTCACCGGCGACAAGCTTTATTGCGTGTACATCGCCCCCGACGAAAAGGCCATCCAGGAGCACGCGAAACGAGGGGGCTTCCCCGCACACAGAATCTCCGCCGTGCGCCGCCTCATCGATCCAACCACCGCGGAATAATTTCCGATAATCACGTAGGGACAGCCGCTCTCGGCTGTCCGGCGGAGCAAAGCTCCGCTGGAAGTTTTTGCTTGGCTGTATGGTTTTCGCGTGGTGGTAAGGTTTTTTTGCTTGGCTGTGAGGATTTTTGTTCTGCTATGTGGTTTTCAGCAGGAACCAGTCGAGCTTCGCTCGACTCGACGCCGGGGCGGCTGTTCCCACGTGGCTACCGTTACTCGGCAACGGTCAGCGCGTCCTCGACCGCCTTCTCGACTGGCATCCCCCATCCTTCCAGCCACGCTGCCGACGCGGCCGCATTGGATAGCGCCTTCCGGGCCGGTTCCAGACTCTTTTCAACCTGGGCCTGTTCGACTGGAGGAAGCGCTGCGCCCAGCACCTGGCGTAAGGCGGCCGCGGCTCCCGCCAGCCGCAACGACCGCTGCGGCTGCGACTGGGCGGCCGCGGAGCAGGCAAAGCACTCCAGCAGGCGAGCGATGCCGCGCTTGTGTCCCAATTCCTGGAAGATCTGAATGCTCTCCCGATACAGTGCCTGCGAGGCGGCGTAATCTTTTTGGTCGCGGGTCAGATTTCCCAGGTCAGCCAGGGAGCCGGCAATCCCCCAGCGATCGCGCAGTTCCCGGAATATCGCCAGACTGCGTTCGTACAGGGCGCGGGCGCCAGCCGGGTCGCCGTGGCTGCGGGCCGCGTCGCCCTGATGGTTGAGCGACCAGGCCATGCCAGTGATGTCACCCAGCTCTCTGAAAATCGAGAGGCATTCCTCATAGAGAGAGCGGGCCAAAGCATAATCACCCTGCACCTTGACGATATTCGCCAGATTGCTGAGAGCACGGGCCACGGCAGTGCGGTCGCCCAGTTCTCTCCAGGCCGCCAGGCTCTCCTCGAATAGGGCGCGGGACTCCGCGATGCCTCCCCGGTCGCGAGTAATAACAGCCAATGCATTGAGGGAGACGGCGACGCCCCAGAAATCTTTCGAATCGCGCGCGATTTCCATGCTTTCGCGGATCAGTGAGCAGGCCGATGCATAGTCGCCCTGCTCGCTGGCCAGGACGCCGGCGGCAAACAGTGCCCTGGCTCGGGCGGGGGTTGGGGCTGCGGCACCTTCGAGCTTGAGCACCTTGGCCAGGCGGTCTCGGCCTTCCGCGAAGTACTCGCGGCTCTCCCAAAAACGAAAGAGCGCGGCGCCCAGGCGCAAACCCCACTCGGCATTGCCGGTCTGGATCAGCCAGTCCAGGGCCGCACCCAGGTTGTCGTGTTCTATCTCGAACCGGTCGAGCCACTCCGCCTGCATGGCCATGGCGCCAGAGGCGGCGCCCTCTTCCGCCAGTACCAGACAATAAGCGGCGTGGGAGCGCCTTGTGGCCGCTTCCTCCGCACTGGCCGCGAGATGTTCCAGTCCATACTCGCGGATCGTGTCCAGCATCACGAAACGCGATTCTCCCTCCCCGCGTTCGACCCGCTGCAACAGGCTCTTGTCTACCAGAGACGCCATGCCGTCAAGCCCATCCAACTCCATGTCGCCCTTGGTATTGCACACCGCTTCCACCGCCTCCAGGGTGCAGCCGCTGACAAAAACCGAAAGTCTGCGGAACAGCATCTGTTCGCCGGGGCTGAGAAGACCATAGCTCCAGTCAATTGCTCCGCGCAGAGTCTGCTGTCGTGTGGGCAGGTCGCGCGCGCCGCCGGTCAACAGCTGCAGCCGGCTCTCGAGGCGGGCCTGCATGGCGGAGGGCGAGAGCAACTTGACGCGGGCCGCGGCCAGTTCGATGGCGAGAGGCAGACCGTCCAGGCGGGCGCAGATGGTCGCTACGGCCGCCGCATTCTCCTGGTTAACCTCAAAGTCAGGCTTGACGGCCCGGGCACGCTGGACGAACAAAGCCACGGCTGGATATTGCGTCATTACCTCGACCGCCGGAACGGCTTTCGGATCCGGAAGTTCGAGGGGCGGCACCGGATATTCGTGCTCGCCATAAACATGGAGCGGAGCGCGACTGGTGACCAGCAACCGGAGCTGGGCGCTGCTTGCAAGCAACTCCGCCACCAACGGTGCCTCGGCCACTAGGTGCTCAAAGTTGTCGAGCAACAGAATTGTCGGCAGGCGTAAGGAATGCTGCAGATGGGCCTTCAAGGCTTCAAGCGGCGATTGGCCCCCGGTTTCCCGCAAGCCCAGAGTCTGCGCGATCGCCGGCGCAACCAACTTGGGATCGCTCACTGGCGCCAGGGGAATGTAGTAGGTGCCGCCGCCGAAATGACCTGCCAGCTCTTCCGCTACCTGCAAGCCCAGCCGCGTTTTGCCAATGCCTCCGGGCCCGGTGAGGGTAACCAGATGGACTTCGGGCCGCAGCAGCAGTTCCTTTACCGCTTGCACTTCGCGATCGCGTCCGATGAACGCGGTACGTGATGTGGGAAGGTTACTCGGACGACTCTCCGGGCCCGCCATCTGAACTTCTGAGATCCGGTCCCGGGTCGCGACAAGGTCTCGCACCAGGTCCCGGGTTGACGAGTAACGCTGTTCCGGTTTCTTGTCCAGGCAGCGTTCAACCACCCAGACCAGCGGCGCCGGTGCCTCCGGATTCAACGAGCTGATCGGCTCCAGCCGGTCCCGCAGAATGGCGGCCATGGTCTCGGCCATGCTGTCCCTTTGGAAAGCGGGTTTACCCGTCAGCATCTCGTAGAGAACTGATCCGAAGGAAAACTGGTCTGAGCGAAAGTCCACTTCCAGCCCGCTCGCCTGCTCCGGAGACATGTATTCCAGGGTGCCCATGACCGTGCCCGGAAGGGTTTGCAGGGGGCGGGTATCGATGGTCTCCGCACCTGGCCCGGGCGCCAGCTTGGCTACGCCGAAGTCGAGAATCTTCACCAAGCCGTCGTGGGAAACCATTACGTTTTCCGGTTTCAGGTCGCGGTGCACAATGCCGGCTGAGTGCGCCTTCGCCAATCCATCCGCAATCTGGGCGGCGATCTGAATCACCTGGGGTAACGGAATGGAGCCGGAAGCCAGCAGGTCGCGGACTGCTTCTCCCTCCACCAACTCCATGGCGATGTAGCAGATTCCATCCACCTCGCCGAGTTCGTAAATGGTCACGATATTAGGATGGTTGAGGGCCGAGGCCGATCGCGCTTCCTGTTCGAAGCGCTCGATGCGCCGCCGGTCGGGACACAGATTGCCCGGCAGGATCTTGATGGCGACCTCGCGGCCCAGGCGGGTATCGCGGGCGCGATAGACTTCTCCCATGCCCCCGGCTCCAAGCGGTGACAGAATCTCGTAGGCGCCAAATCGCGAGCCCGCCGCGAGCGTAGCTGGCCCCCGGCGCGCTGGCGCGCCCTCGCCTTCCTTCGCCTTTGTGATTTCACCCCCGAGCATACGTCCCCTTCGGTGCCTTACTATATAGGAGGTTTCAGGACAGCCGATAAGCCGCTCCCGGCAGCGGCGTCATTACTAAGAGAATAACAAAATCGAGAGAACCCAATGGATCTTAAGTCGGTTCAACAACCGCTGAAGGAACAATACCGCCGCGAGCCCGGTAGTTCCCGCATAACGCTCAAGGCAAAAGGCAGCGAAACCGCCACCCCGATGGCATGCTCGGTGGACCTGGGACGCGCTCTCTATCAAGCCCAGGCCCACGCAGGAGTCGGAGGCAGCGGTACGGCCGCCTGTTCGGGCGACCTCCTCCTCGGCGCACTGGCGGCCTGCGCCCAGATCACTTGCCAGATGGTCGCGGCGGCCATGGGCATTCCCACCCAGCACATCGAGGTCACGGTGGAGGGCGACCTCGATCTTTCCGGAACCCTGGGCGTGTCCAAGGAAGCGTTGGTCGGCTTTGAACACATCCGGGTTCGCTTTGATATCCGTGCCCCCGAAGCAACCGCCGAGCAATTGAGTCGGCTGCGAGCCAAGACCGAGCAATATTGTGTGGTTATGCAGACTCTGCTGCGACCGCCGGCGGTGCAGACCGAGTGGGCCTAATCATCGGTGGTCTGCTGCGGACGATTTTGTCGGATTCTTCCTGGCCGCCCGAGAGCTCGACAATTCATCACGAATCACTGAGGGTTGCAGGAGGACGGGTTGCGCTCTTGCCATCTCGTGTATCTTTCTAGCGCACCTTTCTCGTGAAAATCCTGAGCAACGAGGTTCTGCTGATGAGATCACTTGTCTCCGTGTTGGCGCTGGCCCTCTGCATGGTGAATCTTTCCCTGGCGCAGGTCGATCAGCGCTGGAAGCCAAATGACCCGGAACGTCCCGTGCCCCCAGTGATCGAGGCGGGAACGGCGAGCACGCAGGATACACCGGGCCGTCCGCCATCGGACGCCATCGTGCTGTTCGAGGGCAAGGACCTTTCGCAGTGGGCGGGGGCAGATGGCCAGCCAGCGAAGTGGAAAGTATCAAATGGCTACATGGAAGTGGTGCCGCACAGCGGCATCATTCAGACGCGTCGGGGGTTCGGCGATTGCCAGTTGCACGTCGAGTTCGCCGAGCCCACGCCTGCAGTGGGCGAGGGCCAGGAGCGCGGCAACAGCGGTGTGTTCCTGATGGGCCTCTACGAAATCCAGGTGCTGGATTCGTACCAGAGCAAGACCTACGCCGACGGCCAGGCCTCGGCGGTGTACGCGCAATTCCCCCCGGAGGTGAATGCCTCCAGGCCGCCGGGACAGTGGCAGACCTATGACATTATTTTTCACGCTCCGCATTTTGATCAGGATGGCAAGCTGCTGCGCCCGGCGCGGGTCACCGCCCTGCACAATGGGGTGTTAGTGCAGGACAATGTGGAGCTATCGGGACCCACCGGCCACCACGTGCGGCCTCCTTACAAACCTACGCCTGACAGACTCCCCCTGGCCCTGCAGGACCACGGCAACCCCGTGCGCTTTAGAAATATCTGGATTCGTGAACTGCGCGAGGGGCAGTAGAACTCACGCTCGATCCCCGGTCTTCGGCGGCCACGTCATCTGGCCGCCGCGGTGGTAGGCTAGGTTGCCGATGTGGCCGGCGCGGGCAGCAGCGACCCCGGTCTCTACCGGCGCGTTCGGCTCCTTGCGGCTCTTGACGCAAGCCAGGAAATTCTCCACGTGTGAAATAGTGCCATCCCGGAAACTGCGTTCTGTGAGAACCGGATTTTCCCCGTCCTGCACCCCCTCGCGATAAACGGTGAATCCGCTCCGATTGATCTTCAACGTGGCTTCCGTTCCGCGGAACTCAAGGCCGCCATCGT
The DNA here is from genome assembly GCA_963758435.1 of Terriglobia bacterium. Lineage (GTDB taxonomy): Bacteria > Acidobacteriota > Terriglobia > Terriglobales > Acidobacteriaceae > JAIQFF01. The sequence continues at coordinate 373,877 of CAVWVN010000014.1, forward strand.
CAATGGAAGAATTCATCATGCCCTCGTACCCCACGTCGAATCCGGGATAGCGGAAAGCGGCCTGAATGGTGTCGGGACAGTCCCACTGCTCAAAAACATATTTGTCAGCCAGCATATGGGCCTCGCGCGGCTGGTCGGATTTCATGGCCCAGTGCACCACATCGATCCAGTGGCTGAACAGATCCGTCATGGCGCCGCCGCCGAAATTCCAGAACCAGCGCCAGTGACTATATTTTTCCTCGCTGAAGGGCTGGTCGGGAGCAGATCCCAGCCAAAGCTTCCAATCGAGCGCCTGGGTGTCGATGGGCTTGGGCGCCCAGTCCCGGTGATAGTTCTGCCACCAATAGGTTCGAACCTGTGGGACGCGGCCGAGACTCCCTGCCTGAATCAGATCCACCGCGTCGCGAAAGTGGGTCCAACTGCGCTGCTGCATGCCGCACTGCAGAATCTGTTTGCTGGAACGTACCGCGTGCGTGAGCAGGGCGCCTTCCTCGATGGTGTGAGTGACGGGCTTTTCCAGATAGACGTCTTTGCCGGCGGCCAGGGCATCGACGGCCATGCGAACGTGCCAGTGATCCGGCGACGCGATGAACACCGCATCGATGTCCTGCGTGAGCACCTCACGATAATCCAGATGAGTAGTCGCAACTCCCTGAGACCGTTCCCGGACCGCATCGCGGTGCGGCCCATAGACATCGCTCACCGCCACGATCTGGTAAGGGCCAAGCTTGTCGGCGGCGTCCAGCAGGTTCCGCATGCGGCCGCCGGCCCCGATCACTCCGATGCGCACAGTGTCGTTCGCTCCAAGCACTCGGGTTGAGGCGAGCGCAGTAAGTCCGCTGGCGATGAGGAAGCTTCGGCGATCTAGCATAGTTCTCCAGTCCGCTTTTCGAGTCGATAGTACCAAGTCACGGTTCAGCGCGAAGAGAGCTTACCAAAAAACGCGTGGGGACAGCCGCCCTCGGCTGTCCGGGCGAGCAGTTAGCTCGCCGGGGGCCCTTACGTCAAGCTTGTGTCGAATCGCAACCCCGCGGAGCAGCGATCCGCCGGACAGGCGGGGGCGGCTGTCCCCACGTGTTTTGCGACTGCAAAAAAATTGCGCCAGCCTCAGCCCTCCTACAATATCCGCACCCCCTCATTCGTCTACAACGGTAGAGGAAGGACGCGGCGAGCCTGGTGCGGAAGGCAATCGAACAGGACCAGCGGATCTCCGAAGTGGTAAAGCGGGAGCAGTCCCGGCTGCGCAACTTCATTGGCCGGCGTGTTCCCGACCCGCGCGACGCCGAGGACATTCTGCAGGACGTCTTCTACGAACTGGTGGAAGCGAACCGCCTGCTGATGCCGATCGAGCACGTTACCGGCTGGCTGTTTCGCGTGGCGCGAAACCGCATCACCGATCTCTTCCGCAAGAAAAAGCCGGAGAGCCTAAACGGCACTGCCGTCGCGGGCGACGACGACGATGAACTATTGCAGTTGGAAGACCTGCTGCCTTCGCCCGAAGCGGGACCAGAGGCGCTATACGCCCGCACCGTGCTTCTCGAGGAATTCGAGTCGGCGGTTGCCGAACTGCCGCAGGAGCAGCGCGAGGTGTTCATGGCGCATGAACTGGAAGGACGCAGCTTCAAGCAGATGGCGGCCGAGACCGGGCTGAGCGTGAATACGCTGCTCTCGCGCAAACGCTATGCGGTGCTGCATCTGCGCGAGCGTTTGCAAGGCGTATACGACGAATTTACGAAAGCATGAGGGAATGAACATGAGCAAAAGATGGAAGAGAATGATCTTGATTGCTCCGCTGGCGATTCTGGGCATACTGCTGTTCATCGCCATCGGCGGCGAGATAGTCATGCAGCTCTGGAACTGGCTGCTGCCGCCACTCTTCGGCTGGCGCATGATTACCTTCTGGCAAGGGCTCGGAATTCTGGCGTTGTGCCGGATCCTGTTCGGCGGATTTGGCCGCCACGGTTCCCATCGCTCCAATTTCGGCCGTCGCATGGCCGAGCGCTGGTCGAACATGACCCCGGAGGAGCGCGAACGTTTCCGGCAAGGCATGCGCGGGCGCTGCGGCTTTGGTCCTTCCACCAGCGAGAACAAGGCACAATGAAACCGTCCATGTAGTGAACGATTTGGGAGGCTCGGCAATCCACCCGACGACACGTCAGCCAGTGGCCTTGAACTTCGCGACGATCGCGGTGATGTCGTCGTGTTGTTCCTGAAAACTGAATCGCCGAACACCATCCACGAGTGCGGACAACAGGGCCTGGCACGGCAGGTCCCGATGTTGCTGAAGCGATTCAATCAGGTAGCGCTCGCCAAGTTCCTCTCCCCGCTCGTTGCTGGCTTCGGTGATGCCATCCGTGTAAAGCGCGAGCACGTCCCCAGGAGCGAGCTCTTGCTCCCGTATCGAACAATTCCACTCTCGGAACAGTCCGAGCAGCGTGCTGGTGGACTCGAGCCGATCCACCCTGCCGTCGCTTCTTACCAGGAGGCCTGACAAATGGCCGCAATTGACATAGCGCAGTCGCCGTGTCGCCTCGTCGTAATCGGCAAACAAAAGCGAGGCATAGGCACTGTCGCCGGTATTGTCATAGAAGAGGCGGTTCACTGAACGGAGCAACGCCTCGGGCTGATCGAAGGCCAGCGCCGACTGGCTCCGCAGGCTGGCCTGCAAATTCGCCATCAGCAGAGCGGCGGCGATTCCCTTGCCGGAAACATCGCCGATGATCAAGCCCAACCGTCGCGGACCGAGATTCAGGAAATCGAAATAATCGCCTCCCACCTGGCGCGCCGGCAGGCAGATACCCGCATACTCCACCGTTTCCAACTCCGGCTGAATCTGCGGAAACAACCGCGCCTGCACCTGCCGCGCGATTTCCAGCTCCTGGGCGGTGCGGCGTTCGGATTCGAGTTTCTCGGCGTGCGCCTGCCGGCGCAATTCAAGGCTTTGCCTGACCTCATCGAAACCTTCCAGGCCAAACGCATTCCCGTCCGGATCCTCGAAACGTGCATAGATGCCGCCCCACCCCGGCGTCTCCGGAGCAGTTAAGAAGCGAACCCCGCGTTCGCTCCATTCCTTGTACTTGGCGTGGACGTCTTCGGTCATGAACAGGACCCAGCGGTAGCCGCCAATCAGTTTGTATTCCGGCGCGTCGGGCTTTGGTTCCACCAGCGCGAGATTCGCGCTGCCGTCGGGAGGCGCCACTTCGATCCAGCGTTCGCCGGTGGGCAGACGTTGTTCTGTGAGGAGTTCGAAGCCCAATTGTTCCAGGTAGAACCGTTTGCTCACGTCCAGATCGCGAACGAAAACGACAATGTCCTGGATCGACAGGTAGGGCTCTTCGCGGCCCGGACGAAGCACCGTCCGGTTCGCCCACGAGAAAAAGGCGTCGCTGGCCATCGGCGTGATTATACCGGGCCCGATAAGTCTTGAAATCAGGTGAGATGAGAAAGGGCGGGCTGGCCCACCTTTTGCTGACTGGCATACCTCCGGCTGCCCCATCCTTCGCGCTCTTTGCGAAGGGTGGGAAACGCGGAACCTCTTAGTTGCGAATGAATTGGTCGGGGCGAGAGGATTTGAACCTCCGACCCCCTGGTCCCGAAGAAACAACAAAAATGCTATCTCATTGATTCGCTTAGCTTGGCTCTGCGTCACAGACCACGGTTTTACGCGGTTTTCGGCGTCTAATTGACCCAAGTTTGACCCAAGTTTTTCCAGGCTTCCGAGCCGCTCCAGGTGGTCGATGCATTATGAGAGAACGGCCCTGCTTGAAGGTGGGCAAATCAGGTAAAGGATGACACTGTACCTTGAGGGAAAGACTCCGTTGAGCGCGATGTTCTTTCCCCCAAGGAGGCAACTTTATGAGTCGCGACATCCAGTATATCGGCATGGACGTGCACAAGGAAGCGATCGTGATTGCGGTGTTGAATGGCAGTGGCAAGCTGGTGATGGAGTCGATTGTGGAAACCAAAGCCAGCAGCATTCTGCAGTTTATCCACGGTCTGCGGGGCGAGTTGCATGTGACCTGGGAAGAAGGGACCTGGGCGGCTTGGCTGTACGATCTGCTGCAACCCCAGGTGACGCGAGTGCTGGTCTGCGATCCGCGGCGCAATGCCTTATTAAAGGAAGGCAACAAGAGCGACAAGATCGATGCCCGTAAGCTGGCCGACTTGTTACGCACGGGAATGCTGCGCTCGGTCTATCACGGGGAACACGGACTGCGGACGCTGCGCGAGCTGGGGCGCAGTTATCGGACTATCAGCCAGGATCTGAACCGAGTGATGAATCGGATCAAGGCTCTGTATCGCGGCTGGAGCATTCCCTGTGCGGGGACCCAGGTCTATGCTCCGCGTTACCGCGAGGAATGGCTACACAAGATTGAACATGCCGGCGTGCGCCGGCGAGCCGAGTTGCTGTATCAGCAGTTGGATGGATTGCAGACGTTACGACGAACCCTGCGTCCTGAGTTATTAGCGGAGAGCCGGAAACACAAAGCCTCGAAACTGCTGCGCCAGATTCCCAGCATCGGTCCGATTCGGGCTGCCCGCCTGATCGCACTGATGCAAACCCCGCACCGATTTCGTAGCAAGCGGCAACTCTGGACCTATAGTGGGCTAGGCATTGAAACGCGCGACAGTGCGCAATACCGCTTCGTCCGCGGACAACTGCAACATGCGAAAAAACCGCAGCAGATTCGGGGTCTGAATCAGAATCACAATCACGAGATGAAAGAGATCTTTAAGGGAGCCGCGACCCGAGCCAGCTGTGGGGTGGGTCCGTTACGCGACTTCTATCTGAGTTTGCTGGCCAAGGGAATGAAGCCCGAGATGGCGCGTCTGACCTTAGCCCGAAAGATTGCGGCCATTGCTTTGACACTTTGGAAGAAGGAGGAACGTTTCGACGCGGAACAACTGAAGCCGCAAGCAGCTTGAGCGTTGCACAGAACGCAGGTGGTCTCCCAGGTTTCACACCTCGGTTGTGACCCATCGGTTCCGGCGATGCTCGGGTTCGAGGGAGAGTATCCATTCACTCATTAGGCGTTCGGGTGCTGCCATCAGCACCCAGTCTCCGGGTCAATCCTATGCCCCCTCGGATAACCCAAAAAAGCCATAGGCCTCGAGCCTCACATAGGATGATGGTTGGCACTTAAGCCAACGGTTGGCTTGCACAGCTTCGCAACGAATGGCGTCGGAACCGCTGCATGAAACCACTCAAGGAAGACCAGCAACTGGGCTCCGTATCCCGGTTGTACTCTGTGACGCTCCAGGCGTTAAAACCAAAATCCTCTCCACGAAGAAGAAGGGCCTGGATGTAAGCAACCATCGAGGTCTCACCGAGAGGAGTGGAGAAGTGTTTTCGCTTGACATCCTCTCTCATAGGATGAGTGAAATCGCGATGTTACGTCAACCAACGCTGCCTTCCAAGAAGGGCGTCCTCCCCCTGTCATATCTGACAGTACACCCATCGCGGAACGGCGTCTTATGCTTTGTGGCGATTTCGGCACTGGCAATTGTGACAGTCTCCAGAGGGCCTTGGACCTTCTCAAAAATGTGGGCAGGCCCGTGGCCAGTGGACACAGCACAGGACCTCGCAGCAGTGGGGAACGATATATGTTCTGGAGGAGGGTGCATGCTAGGTAGATTGATCGAAGGAGTCTTTGGTTGCAGGCACAGCCGTTGCAGTTTTCCTGTAACCGTTCGTCGCGGTACTCGTAGTAATGAGGCCGCCTCTCTGACCGGAACCTACGTCGTTTGCTTGGATTGCGGCAAGGAATTTCCCTACGACTGGAAAGAAATGAAAGTTGTCAGCACACGCTGGGAGAAACGCCATCACCTTCGTTCATTGGCGACCAAGGAAACTGCTTAATTCTTTATCAAGTCGCATCGCCCCTTATGATCGCCGGGTTTCCAAGCAAAGCTGCCGACGATTCCTTCTTCGCTTCTATCTCTGCTGATCTGGATTGCGGAAGCAGGGCACAGTAACGCCTTAACCGCGTAACTGTTCAAAACACGTTAGCACAAGCTTGCGCCGTTTGTTCGCCAAATCCGGGCCAATGGGTCGCGGTAGGGACGACCATTGCTGATCGCCCCCCGCGCGGATCCGCACGAGCGCTCATTAGCGCATGCGGCTCTTATCGCAGATGAATAACGGCCAAGCGTGCTGCTTGTCCGCACACTCGCCACCCGTGGGACACGCGCTGTCCCGCTCTATGTCGGGTACGTGTCGAGGGGGAGAGTGTTCTCCTTGATCAGCAGCCTTCCCTCCTCACTCTCCGCCGACGTGCTTGCCGTCTTTGTTCGAATGATTCATCGGTACTATGCCGCTGTCCGACTCCTCGCAGACGTACATGCGGGCCGTGTGGCCTAAGCCTTCTCCCGCCGTCCTGCGACTCACTTGTGCCGCAGGCGTCTGCGAGGTCTCCCGGTTCTCGTGCATGAAGTTTCTAGGCGTGTCTGGGGTCTTCGACTACGCCGGGCTGAGCAGGAGCTCGCGCTATCGCGCCTGTTCATGTTGCCTTCCGCGCATTACAAAGGCGTCGGCGTCCGGATTGCATCTTTTCGGAGCTGAATACCCACCCCGCCTATCCTCTGTCTACGCTTCGCTGTGTCCCTCGCGGTAGCAGCGCAAGACTCGAGGCCGAGCGGATCGCTACTCCTTTCTCGTAAGGCTCTTGCATCCTCTACTTCATGCCGGTTTAGCCCGGCGACTGTAATCGCGATGTTACGCCAACAGCACGAATGGTTTTAGTGCTTGTGTCAGTTCTGACAGTTTTCATCTGCAGTGTAGCCCCCTTTAATCACTGCAGTGGGTCTGCGCCATAGCTAAGGGTTCGTCGAGTGGGTGACGATTGCAATGAAACCAAAAAAATCATTAGGGATTAGCCTGTGCGCATAGTGAAAGTGCCCCTGAGCTTTGCGTTCATGGTTGAGGCAGAGGGATTGCGATGAGAACGAAGAAGTTGGGATCCCTGAAATACGTCTGGATCGTTCTTTTCCTTTCTTTAGTTGCGGCCACTATCTACATTGTCGGTTGCGGCGGCGCTTCAACTACGCAGAGTGGTGACCCTACCCCAACTAAAACTCCTCCTCCTCCGCCGCCACCGCCACCCCACCTCCACCGCCACCTCCACCTCCACCACCACCACCTCCACCTCCACCTCCATCACCGCCACCTCCACCTCCACCTCCACCTCCACCTCCACCGCCCTCCATCGATGGAGTTCTCCGATACAAGATCGACCTCGCCGGCACGGGCGCGAACCTCAACGAAACCGCTCTCACGACGGCCAACGTGAACGCCACCAACTTTGGAAAACTCTCAACGTCGGCGCACCTGGATGGTTCCATTCACACCCAACCGCTATTCGTAAGAAACCTGGCCATGGCGGATGGTACGCACAACGTAATTTTCGTGGGCACGGAGAACGACAGCGTCTATGCGCTGGATGCCGACGACCCGACCCAGATCCTGTGGAAGCGCAGTTTCATTGACCCTGCGAACGGGATTACACCTGCCGATGGCAGCTTTGGCGGACGCACCGGCATAGGGCCGGTGGTCGGAGTCACCGGCACGCCGGTCATTGATCCCGCGACCCAAACCATGTATGTCTCCGCCATGACCCTGGAAAATGGCACGACCTTCCACCGGCTGCATGCCTTGGACATAACCACCGGGGCGGAAAAGTTCGGCGGACCGAGCGAGATCACCGCTACCGTTCCGGGCACGGGAATTGACACTGACGGCAGCGGCAACGTGACATTCAATCCGCCCACGCAAAATCAACGTGCCGGGCTGCAACTGGTAAACGGCGTTGTCTATATCTCTTTTGCCTCATTTTCCGACACCGAGCCCTACCACGGCTGGATCTTCGCGTATGACGCTGCCACGCTGACGCAGCTGGCGGCGCTGAATCTGTCTCCCAATAGTGAAGGCGCGGGCCTGTGGCAGGCCGGGGCCGCTCCCACCGCTGATGCCGAGGGCAATATCTATATACAGACCGGCGACGGCCACAACTTCAACATTACGGGCGGGCCGGACTGGGGTGACACGGTACTAAAACTGAGGCTGAACGGCGGATCGTTTTCGGTCGCGGACTGGTTTATGCCTTATAACCAGGATTGCATCGATAAGGACGATCTCGACCTCGGATCGGGAGGGCCTATGTTGCTGCCCGACCAGGCTGGCCCGCATCCGCATCTGATGGTGAGTGGAAGCAAGGAAGGACGAATCTATCTGCTGGACCGCGACAACCTGGGGAATTTCAATTTGGGGAGCAATAGTCAGATTCCGCAGGAAATTCTTATCAATTCAAAACCCTGCGGCCAGCTTGATGTCAACAACACTCTTCGCATCTACGGTACCCCTTCCTACTGGAACGGATTCGTTTATATCGGCGCGGTTGGGAGCAATCTGCACGCTTACAAGCTTACCAACGGCGAGATGACCCAAACTTCGGTCTCCAATACCATATTCCAGAGAAATGGACAAAGAGGACGCGGGCCGATTCCGGTGGTTTCCGCAAACGGCGCGACCGAAGGCATTGTGTGGACGGTGGAATACACCTTGAGCCACACTATCACGCTGCATGCCTACGACGGAACGAACCTGGCCACTGAACTCTACAATACACAGCAAAATGCTACACGAGACGAGCTGGGTCGGGGAACAGTCTTCGCCGTGCCGACCGTCATTGATGGGCGGGTATACGTGGTTGCGGTCAATCAACTGAACGTGTACGGCCTCCTGCCCTAAGCCTCCGCCCGCCTCGATAGCGGCTGCTTCATCGCATTATGGTTTGATTCCTGCCCTCCTTTCCTACCCTCCCCACGTGATTGCGGTCGGGGGTTTCTTAGGGCATTCTCGGCTTTTCGCCTAGGATTGCAAGCCAGATGCTTCCCGTCGTCGCTGCCGTAGTGCTCTGCGGGTCAAGGGGAGGGGGTGACTAGTCAGACGGACTGGCGCTCACTGCCTTGGACGGTTGCAATCCCTGTTGCCGCGTCAGCACTACTCGCGCCACCGCCAGCATGCCGATGGCCTGAGCCGAAGAGTCTCCCAGATGTTGCGCGCGGCGCAGCGCCGATACGGGATCGACCTGCGCCGCTGCTTCGCAAACCTCCGTGACTACGGCTGCCATGGAGGTGTGCTCGCCCCGCACGTCCCACGCGGAGTCGACGGCGGAGAAGGCCAGGTCGAAGTACTTGTTCGCCGCTTCCAGGTCGCCCTCGTTGCCGCGTGCGAAGCCGCTTGCCGCCGCCTCGCGCGCGCGTAGTGACGGCGGCAGTTCGCTCAAAGCGGCCGTGCGGTCTTCCTTGTCACGCATCGCTTCCAGCACGGAGACGCTCTCTTCGGCTTCAAGGTCGGTTTCAGCCGCTTGGCCTTCCGTTTGCGCAACCTGCAGCGCCATCACATTCGACGCCAGCGTCTCTTCGTAGCCTTGCGGCCCGAGCAACTCGCGCATTGCGCCGGTCGTGACGTTCACTGCCAGGTTGCGATCGCTGCCTTCCGGCAAACGGTTCAACCACTCGAGAAACCGCAGTCCCGCTTTCGCGGCGAGTTCGCGCCCCGCTTCGGCAGCCACGCGCGCGTACAGGGTTGCGATATCGGGGGCCACGGCGCGCCCCTGCGTTTCGTCTTTCGGCAATGACGAGAACAGCGCCTCGAACTTCTCTTTCGTCCAGTCGGATTTCAGACCGCTTGCTTCCATCGCGGCCAGCCATGCGCGCGGTGCTACCACGTTCTGCGCCATCCCTGCTTCAAGCTTTGACCGAACTGCGTCCAGCGTCTTCGGACACGAACCGAGAGCGCCCAACAGAGCCTGCTCGGCATCGCCGACGGATGTCGGCGCCAGCGCGTCCACGAACCGCTGCGCCGTCCCACAACCCACCTTGGCGGATACCATCACCGAAGCCGCGGGTTTCTGCCCGCTGGCGATGACGCGCGTCTCGATCTCAGCGCCTTCTTGCGCGAGGCTGCGCGCCAGCTTCGGATCGACCGTCGAAGCAACCGTGATCACCGACACCAAAACCTGTAAGCGGTCCTGTGCGTCTCCGGCGGGCAATGCCACAGCCATCTTTAGTACATCGCTTACGAACTTTGTCCGCGCTTGGCTATTCCTCGGCGTAACCGTGGACGCAAGCTGAGGGCTGCTCTTGCAGGCTGGCGCGCGCCGACTCGGCGGCTCCTTCTGTGCTGCCGCGAAGGTGGTGAGCGCAACGAGGGCAAACACCAGTGAGCTGAGTGTCGCGCGTGAGAAATGCTTGCGGTGTAATGACATCACATCAATTTCCATGCCTTTGCCGACAGGAAACGGCAGGAGTCGTCGTTGCTCGCGCCTGCACTCCGCCCTTTAAGCTGTGCTTTAGTTGCTAACTATATAACAAGCAGCGGCGGAGAAACTCCTGTTATAGCACGATGCCAAATATTCAAGGGGGTCGGACGTGTACACCCGGGAATATTCTGAAGCTGTTGCTGGAGACCCAGATTTGGCGGCAAATCTAGACAGAGATGCCGCCCCTTTCCGGCTGCTTTTGCCTGCGACGGCGGAGGATCACTGATGGCCGACGGCAAGCCGAAGGTGCTGGGCATCAGCACGCGCGGGAACCAGACTCCGTTAGAAATTCGGCGGATCACGTTGGCAACTCCAGGGACGAAACCTGCACCGGTTTCGGAAATGGACACACTCCTCGAATATTGCTTGTCTGCAGCTACTTGGAAGTCGTGAACTCGCGGCGAGGTTGTTTTCATAGCTCCCCGAAGAACCAAGGGCCTGCGTTGGACGCAGGCCCCGGAGACTTCGCAGCCGCTTGCTCTACCAGTACGTCACCGTATACCTGTCCACCCAGGTGTGATAATCCTCCTGCTGGTAATTGCCGTTCATCTGGTAATGCGTCCTCAGGCCCTTCCAGTCTGACGGGGCGATTCGAGCCTTCACCGCGACGTTGATGTAGTTCTTCACACCATTCAGGGTCACGGAGATGTACTTTACCTTGTTGTCCGACGTGCGCTCGAACTCGAGCGTCACGTGGTTCCACTTGTACGTCGGAGGTTTGCAGTATATGCCGGTGTTCTGCCACTTCATGTTCCCGAGCGTTAGCGGCTTGGAGTAGTCTTTCGGCACCGAGATGTCCCAGTGCGGCCCGGCACCGGAGCGGATGTTGCACTGCACGCCGTAAATATAGCCCACGCTGTCAATGTACTGGCTGATGTTAAACTCGAGACCTTGCACCGCATTCGCGTTTGTGTAATAGAAGTAGAGGTCGTTGATGAAATGGCGCATGTTGCGGATGGTCGGGCCGTCGGTCACCAAGTTCCGCGACCAGAGCGCGTTCGCGTATGGGGTCGACCCGCCCAGGAAGAACTCGGCCGAATCGCCGTCTATCGAGGGCGAGGAGCGGCCGGTCCGCATCCAGTAGGTGGAGCCAGGACCAGATCCGTTCTTGCCGGCGCATGCGTCACAGGAGAACCAGCCGGTCGTGCGCTCATCAATGTCCGAGATCTTCTTACCCGCCGTGCTGGTGGCTGAAGTGCCGGTGACGTACATCAATTTCTCGAAGTAAGCGCTGACGGTGATTCCTGCGTGCGCAACAGTGGCCACGACCACCACCAGACTCGCTACAAACGTCGAATATCGCAATGAGCTTCTCCAAGTAGAACAGTTTGTTCTTTCACGCTGGAGAGGGCACCCGCCGCTCCCTTTGCGGACCAATCGGGCAAAAGGCCTTAAAACGCGAGAAGGATCGCGCTCGAACCATGTGACATGGCCCGAAGACCTTAGTTCTTCAGTAGTTCTTGAGTCTGAAATAACAGCACCTACTTTGGACAAGCATCGTCTAACACGCCGATGAAATTCCAACTTGTTAATGGGACCCGGGAAGGGTATGCGAGCAAGGTAACTTGGTAACCAGAAGGCGACAAGATGTCACTAGTACATAACTATGGAACGTGGACCGGGCTGAGGTCGCTTGACCGGGCTTCGATGGGGACGCGAACGCCCCTCGTGCCGGTGAGCGCCATGGCATCGGGAACCGCTGAAAGGCGGGGCGCGCACGAGCAGGACACCCGGGCGCCCTCGGGCCAATGGAGAGGGGGCGTGAAATTCTCACACCCCTTTTACTCGAAGGTTTGCAAACCTCGCGCTATGTCTCTTAAGGTGTTCGTACCAAACCCGGAAGGGCTTTCGCCTCGCCCCCGGTTTTCCAAAGCGTTTCCAGCTGTTCTGTCCCAGCAGGTGCGCTGCATAGTATATGCTATCCTGGCAACGTCGGAGCACGTTGGACAGAGGGGCCATGATGTTGCGTTCTGTTCAGCACCGCCTTAGAGTAGTCACTCTTTCCTTCTTTTTCCTCTTCCTCCAGTTGCTAACCGCGCAAACGCTCAACGACAGTGGCTTCAGCGCACAACAGTTCGTCATCTTGCCTGCCTATCGCGCCGTCGACCTACAGTCCGCTCCTGACGGCCGCGTCTTTGTCTGGCAAAAAGACGGCATCATCAGCCTGATGAAGAATGGCGCGCTGGTCTCGACGCCGGTGCTCGATATTCGGAGCCAGGTAAACGCCGCCGCCGATCGCGGCATGATCGGATTTTTTGCTCGACCCGAGCTTCGCCAGCAACGGCTACTTCTACGTGGCTTACGTATGAGGACCCCGCTACCACCGGCACAGCCGCGAAAGCGTTTCGCGCCCAGAACCTGGACCACCTCAATGGTAAGATTTTGCGGATCAACATCGACGGCACTGGTCCTTCCGACAATCCTTTCTATAACGGCAACCCAAACGCGAACCGGGCGTGAACATCACTGTCCCGTGAGAAAGTTGGGGCCGGCGCTTCGCCGCTCCGGCCCGCTTGGAAGTCTTTGAAGAACATCATCAGCGTGCTCGCCCTGTTGCTTGCCGTCGCCGCGTGGGGCGACCGCGTGAGAGTGGTTCCGACTACCACGCTAGAATCAGAAACGTCCAATAACACCAGCGCCGCAGATTCGTATCGTGGCTCGAATAACGGCAACCTTCCGGCCGGAAACGTAAGTAAGGTTCCACTTTCTTCCTTGCTCTACCCCGACGCGACCACCAAACTCCTGGTCGCCATGCAGGGATGGTTTGGTAATCCTAAGCACAGCAGTGTCGGCTACAACTCCGCCGACCCCACGCAGGTCCGCCGCCAACTGGCAGACATGAAGAGCCGCGGCTTCGACGGCGTCACCATCGCCTGGTACGGCAGCGACGCCAAGGAGCAATCGAACCTCGCCACGCTCACAGTAAAGGCGGAAGCCGAGAAGGTACCTGGATTGGTGTTCGCGCTGCGCGTTAACGAGGGCGCGATCAAGTGGTACGCCCACGGTCTGTCACCCACCGACGCACTCATCTTCCATATGAGCTACGCCGCCGACTCCTACTTCACCTCGCCGGCGTACTTACGCATTGATGGACGACCGGTTGTGTTTGAGTTCGGACTGGAGAGCCTGGACATCGATTGGGACCGGGTAAAAAGTGCGGTACGCGGCAATCCGCTCTGGATTTTCCGCAATGCCTCCGGTTTCACGCGCCCGAATTCCGCGGGGGCATTAGCCTGGGGCGCCGCGAATAACTTCGACTACCTGGATCGGTTTTACGGGAAAGCTTTCGCGCAGCGTAGTCTGTTGACCGTGGGCAACGCTTACAAGGGTTTTGACGACCGCCTCGCTTCGTGGAGCAAAAACCGTGTCGTTGAACAACGCTGCGGCCAGACCTGGCTTGATACCTTTGCCTACGTGAACAAATTCTATTCAACCCGGAACCAACTTCCCTACCTGATGGTCTCCACCTGGAATGATTACGAGGAAGGAACGGAGATCGAGGCCGGCATCGATAACTGCCTTACGCTATCGGCGGCGATATCAGACAATTCCCTTGGTTGGACCCTCAGCGGCAAAGGGCGGGAAGACACGATTGACCACTACACCGTCTTTATCTCCGCTGATGGGCAGAACCTGATGCCACTTGCTAACCTCCGTAACGCCGAACACGCTCTGGACCTGGCTCGATATGAGCTGACGCCCGGCACGTACACGCTGTATGTGAAGGCCATCGGAAAGCCCTCGATTCGCAACCTGATGTCCAACCCCGTCCGATGGGCCATCTTGCCCCGCGTAAGCCGCCCAACTGCTGGGAGTTAAGGTTTCCGAATCCGGGCAACCAAACCTTAGTACTATGTGGCCTGCTGGCCCAAACACCGGCCGGTCCCACATCCCATTTGCTACTGCCAAAATTAGAAATCTAAAGCACCTTCGTGCGCTCGATCAGGTTGTTCTCGCTTACAACAACTCTGAATCACTCTCCGCAGCGTCGGCGCATCTGCCCTCCGCTTAATGAACTCGGCCGGGCGTTTGTGAATGAAGAGCTTATTGTTTTGACCGCGATAGCAACATTCCGGAAAGCCGAAGCCGCATGCCACCGGTGTAGTTGGTGATCGGAGTAGGGATCGTGATTTCTCACGACCCCCTCCACAGACCCGGACGGGCGCTCGAACAGCGAATCAAACAGCGGAAGAGGCCCTGTAGATTTCGCAATTTCTAAGGGAAGTGCAAATAAAGCACTGGTAGAATTTAAACTTGCAAGCAACTCTCATCTTGCCGACAACCTAGAGCATCAGACTGGTGTTTATCAACGCGCACATCGAACGAACAAGTCTGTCAAAGTTGTTGTTTATTACAGTGAAGAGGAGTTGGAGAGAGTTCAATCAATTCTGCGGCAACTGCACCTTGAAAAGGACCCGAGCATCGTGCTCATTGACGCACGCAGCGATAACAAGCAATCGGCATCAAAAGTAAGAACACCCAAGCGGAGCTAACCATCATGGCAGACTTCAAATTTAGAAACGAGGACGTGGTCGAGAGCCCCAAAGGGCAGGGCACCGTAAAGACCTGTTCGCAACAGTTGGCCCCAAAGGAAAATAAGTATCACGTGCAATTTGGTAGTGACGCGACCAAGCGCGACTGGTTTGATGAAAGCGAACTGAAATTGATTTCGCGTCGTGACACCCAAACCGACCCCGGTTTCTATCCTCCAAGATCAATCACTGAATGAAATCCCCCCCATCGGTGTCTTTTCCCGATGGTTTGCACAATCCGACAACCGGTCTGATAAGCGCAGACCAGCAGCAAAGTAAAAATTTCAACCCGCACTCACCCGATGGGTGCGACCAGGCAACGCGGCTCACCGCCGTGATCCTAAGCAAGGTCTCCTGCTTCCCATCATCAGCAGGCCCCCAAGGAAAACACAAATCACACAAATCCTTGGGGAGCAGTGGGCCATGCTGGATTATCTTTCGGTTGAAATTTTACCAACCATCACAATTGATGGGATAATACCGTCCGCGATTCCAGACCGGAAACGGAGATGTATGTCTCGCAGGTCTGGTCAGAATGGACGTATCGAGAAAAAAGGAAATGTGTACTATGCCCGGTTTTGGTTGGACGTTCCCGGTGAAGCGAAGCGGGTTTACAAATCCCTTCGCATCTGTCCGGTGGACGGACCGGGGTCACTCAACAAGTTCGAACTGAAGCGACGGTTGAAAGAAATCATCGCTGAGTTCGGCGCAAACTCCGAGGCCACACTGCGTGAAACTGAAGCAGTGAACCTTGGAACAACGTTTAAACAACAAGCTGAGAGATTGCTGCAACAAGCACAAACGCGGAAGCGGAATCCAATCAAGCCGCGAACTGCTGATGCGTAGGCAGGCTATCTCAAGTACATTAATCTGCAAATTGGAGAGATGCCGTTGTCCGAGGTGAACAATCTCGCGGTGAAAGAGTTCATTGCGAAGATGGCAGCCGAAGAGAAGAACGGCAAGCCTCGCTTTGCTCCGAAGTCCATTGCCAACTACGTGCAGTTGATTCAGATGGTGGTTGGCTCTGCACTGAACGACAAAGGCGAAGCAATCTATCCGGTGAAGTGGAACCACGATTTCATGGACCTGCCGGTAATCGGTGAGCAACGGAAGCCCGCATTCACGGAAGCTGAGGTGACATCCATCATCACCAGAGCCAATGGGGGGTTCCGTGTGCTCTATGCGTTGTTGGCAGGGTCAGGCGTTCGCATCGAAGAGGCAATTGCCCTTCAGGTGCAAGACTTGAAAGGCACCGTCCTGCACGTTCGGCACAGTCATTGGAATGGTGATTTGTACACACCTAAGACTGAGGCCGGAATCCGTGAAGTTGATCTTCACCCATCGTTGGCCGCGATGCTAGGTGAACACATTGGCACTCGCACATCGGGATACCTATTCGAGAGTTCCAAAGGCACCCCATTGGCACGTTCCAACGTGTTACGTCGCAGCCTGCACAAAATCCTGCAAAAGATGGGACGGGAGAAGTGTGGGTTCCACGCCTTTCGACGTTTCCGCATCACTCACCTGAGAAAACAACGTGTGATGGAAGTGCTGCTTAGAATTTGGGTGGGACACTCCACCGAGGGCATCACCGACAAGTACACCGTTGAAACACTCAAGCGGGATGTTGCTTACCGGAAGGCCACGGCAGAGCAAGCTGGCCTTGGTTTCCACACCCCATTGGAACACCAATTGTCAGTTGCACGAATTGCACCCAGAATGTACACACCTGAATTAGTTGCAAGTGCTTGAAAGAATTGGTCGGGGCGAGAGGATTTGAACCTCCGACCCCCTGGTCCCGAATTCGGTGGCCGCAAGAAGCCTGAGTGATACCAAGCGATGCCTTGAACGAAGGAAGTCCAGTGTTCACGCTGGTCTCAAGCTCGTCGCGTGCCCCACGCTTGCACCGGAACGACACTGACCGACATGGCTCGATCCGGGCAGGGATGGCAGGGTTACGACACAAGTCACGACACAAGGGCGCTGCCTCAAATCGCCGTCGCGCCCAGGGTCCCGAGTTGTCCGCCCTGGCACCCCGGCGACGGCGGGGGCGTACCTGGGTCCCTCCGCGCAATTTTTTTTTGTTATTCCGGCAGCCCCCTGGGGATGGAGACCGCACGTCGGCGGGGTCGGGTTCCGGGTCGATGAGCGCTATGGCGATTTTTCGCCAATTGACGCGGGTGCGAAGGCCCTTGCCGACGCAAGCGACGCATTATCATTCGGGGAATCGGCAGTATCTGGCTTATCTGGAAACGCGGGCGTAGCTCAAACCGTCATTTTTCAGGCGCACGACACTCGCTCCAATCGAGACGCTTCTTGGAAACCATCGTTATCAATTGTTCCGCTCGCGCTCCCAGACCCTTGTTGGCAAGTTTGACTTCGAGAAAAACCAAAATCTCCTGATCTCTTATCTCCCGAACCTGCGCTAGGGCTGTATCGGGGGAGAACTCTGAGGCCGTTCGTACAAGCTGCCAATAGGCATTAACGGAGGGCCACCAAGCTTTCAAGGCCAAATTAGGGTCATCGGAATCGGTGTCTTCACTCCTCAGTTTGTCCACTTGTTCCATTCCCGATTGGAACAGCTTGACCGCTAGGTCAACATCACCGATTTCTTTCGCTATCGCCATTCCCTCGCTCCAGTTTTCTATCGCACGGTAGGGATAGGTTGCGTGCTTCAGAGATGCGGCCATTTCCTCCAATGCATCCCTGGCGGCGGAAGGATTCTTCTTCATCGCCGCGCGAGCGATTGCTACATAGGCCTGAGCGCGGGGAAAAGACTCCAACCCTGTGTAGATCTCCACTGACTCCGGTATGGTGGCCGCTGCTGCAATCGCCTGGCGGGGATTGTCCTCGGCCGAGCGGCCAATCTCTTTCACCCGAGCCCCGCTCCTTTTGAGGTCCTCGGCCGCCTTGTTCGGAGGGCCGAATGACATTTCAAGGCCTTGCCCTGCCTCACCGTCTTTCTGGGGCGTGTCTTTGATAGAAGGGTCGACGGACTGGATGCCGTTTGGGAACTGTTTGAGCTGGAGCTGAGCTTGTTGCGAATCCTTCAGGATTTTGTCGGCCTCCTCGTCATCCAATTGCCTCAACACCGGAAGCAGCTCAAACACACGATAGTCATACTCAGCAGCGAAGGCTAGGTTTCCAGAAGTAGCGTTGAGAGTGACACCGGTTCCCGGCCGGTGTTCCGCCGCATCGAGGACCTGGTGAATTGCCTCCAAGGCGAGCGCAGGTGGGACGTGCTGCCAAAAGCGCACAATCATGCTCGCGAAATCATCGCTTCCGGTTAAATGCGACTGGCTGCTCCTCGCCATGGCAAGTCGAAAAATATCCTGCTTGTCGGTGTCCCGATCCGGCGGAAGTTCGAGCATTAGCTGGGTAGCTTCCTGGTACGGAAACCCTTCTTCCGGCGGCACGCGGTTCAATAGCTCCAGTGCCCGATCGAATTTCTTGGCACTCGTCGCGTGGGAGATCATCGAACCCAGAAATTCTTCTCTCACGCCCGGTTCGGCCTGTGACAACAGCGATTCAGCTTTCTGTTCGTCAACTGCAAGCAACTGCGTCAACACCGTTTCTTGCAATCTTCGCTTTGTCTCCAAGTTGTCGAGGGCTTCCCGCGTCTCAGGATCAATTCGCTTGCCGTCCGACGAGATTCGTTGCCAGATGTCCTCGTGTTCGGGCATTTCCACAGTAGCGGCAAACGATTCCGCGAGCACCGAGCTAACCTGTCCTGGGTCACACTTGCTGAGACCAGCGGCAATCGCATCCAGCAGGTAACTTCTTATGGGGGGCTCGCTCGTTCGTGCGCTGCCGAGAGCCGACTCTAGAACAGGGCACCACAACTGTTCCTTCGGCGTACGCCACTTGTTTGCGGGACTGGTGGGCTGCGGCTTTGAAACCGGCCGATTGGTGTGAGAATTAGAAGACTGTCCCCATGCAACAGTTGCTAAACCCAAAGCGAGAGTTACAGCAGCCCTCATGGCAAGCCAGTCTGGACGCTGACAGCTTAACAAAGACACAAACTACAGGCCAGCCTCGCTGTACCGGGCCGCTGTTGCAAACAGGCGATTACACGTTTTGACCCTCAATGACCTGCTAGCCGCTGTGCCAATCGTGACCGCAGACACGACATTGCCGGGCGATTGGGGTTCGCGCAACTTCAGCGCATCGTGGACAACAGTTAAAGACAATTTTGTCCGCGTATTGCTGGAAAATTCGCTGCGCAGTCCGCAGGTAAAAGGCGCTATACCCTTGGCTGGCGAGGCGCAACACAACTGGATCGTCGGAGATATATTGAGATTGCAACGCCAAAATTCGCCCTTCTTCATGTCCTACATGTCCTCACGATGACATTGCGCCTACCGCCCTTGATCTCAGAGACGAGATGATTGAGAGTTCGACGCTCAACTTCTGTCAGCAAGTCCGTGTGATACGTCATGATGTACACAGCAACCATGTCATTGAATTGCATCCACGGATAGTAACTGACGAGACCAGGCGTTCTCACCAGCTTGCGCCGTTTGTTCGCCGCCAGTCGGGGATTTTGAGTGCAATCGCGATTTTTCAACAATTGGGCTTGTCCATCGGCGGGAGGAGTGTACGGCAGGCCCACTGTATTGCAATCAGTGCGACCCAAATTTCGCCCATATCAACGGGAACATACCAAAACAATGGAATCCGCTCGACTCTGGAGATTGCTACCCCTCCGATGATTCCGTGCAGCAGAACAAGTCCAGTGATAACGGCCCAGAGCTTCCGTTTCGCCCACAGAGGCCGCACGACTTTCACCGTATAGCCGAATACAAACACTGTGTTGACCGTGAACGCAATCCACTTCCCGTCAACAGGTGATTTCTCCGGCCCATAGATTGCTGCAACCACGACGACAACGACCAGTGCAACGCTGATAGCGACGTAAGCAAGCCAATCCCTCAACGCAGCAATTCGGGAACCTCGGTGCCTTGAGAACCTGTAAATGCACCAACAGATAAGGGCAAGGACGACGATTTCAAACCACACCAACGGCGGTGTCAGCCATGTCATACGAGGGTAGGCAAATCTTAACTGAACATTGCTGGCGAAAACAGGCGATTACACTCATTTCCCCGGAGAGGCGGGCTGGGGCGTAGTTGGTGAAATGGATCCACGACGAAACCCGACATTTCCTCTTGACTAGCCGACCGGCCCGGATCAACATGTACTCCCCCTCCCTTCCACTCCCCCCGGCCCCAACTTTCCATCGCTCCCCCGTGAAAGATCAACCATGAAATATGCAGCGCTATTGCTGTCAGTTCTATGGCTGGCGGGATGCGGGGGCCAAGCGGTGACTGACAGAATCGACTTCCGTCTCGGCTCCAGCTCCCCGCCACCGTCAGTGCCACCACCACCCGTCCCACTACCGCAAACCTATGTCCTGATAATCCTGCCTCCAGGTGGACGGCGGTGCGGCAGCCCAAGCTGAGGCAGTCAATGCCAGCGGAACGGTCGCGGGATATTCGGTAGTGAATGGCCATGCTGAGGCGACTCTGTGGCAGGACGGGACGGCGATAGACCTTGGATGAAGGGTGGGCAGTCGCAATCAATGACGCAGGGACTGCAGCAGTGGGTATATCAACGATGGCTTCCCGCAAGCGACGACATGGCCGGGAGGATCGCTGGGCACGCTGCCCGGCTACGACTCCAGTATCGCGACGGGGATCGACGGCGACGGCACCGTGGTGGGCGTGGCCTTCGTGTTGGCCGATCCTTCCCAGCAGCGGGCTTGGAAATGGCGCGCCGGCGAGGGCGGGATGCTGCCCGTGCCCGGACTGCTCGAAGCCCTGGCCATCAGGAATGGCCAGATCGCGGGCTTCAACGACAGCTTCGAGGCAGCCATCGGCGGGGCCGCCGTGACGGTTCCCCGCGACCTAGGTATCCAGGGTGCCTCGACAGCGATGAGCTCCAAGGGTGCTGCTGGCTTCAGTTTCGGCCAGACCCAAGCCTTCAGCTGGCAGGATAATGCGCTGCGCGCTGTTGGGAACAGCCGGTACCGACATCAGCCTGGCCACGGGAATCAACGACGATGGAATTGTCGTGGGTCAGATCGGGAACGCAATCAGCGGAAGTGTTCGGCTGGCTCAGCGGCCCATATTGTCGCCGCACGCCAGCTTCGTCGGCATCACCCGAGCCATGGCTTGGACCGCACCTGATGGCATCGTGGACCTCAATGGCAGGATCGCGGCGGGCAGTGGATGGACGCTGGCATTTGCCACGGGTATCAATGGGAGCGGCGAGATTGTCGGCGCGGCGATCAGCGATCAGCAGGGGACCGAAGGCTTCAGACTAGTCCCGATGCAGCCACAGCCGTGACGAACCCCTACGAACTGTGGTAAGGGATAGATTTCTTGTTAGCACTTCGCGTCAAGGATGTGTGCGGCTTGTTCGGAGGCAGCGATGAGTGCATTCCCTTCACTAGGCATCACGGAAATGGATATGGTTCAGGTGCTGCTCTTTATCTTGGCTGTCCTGTTGTGGCGAATGCTCAGATGGCTGGAATTGATCGGCGATCAGTTGGGATGTAATCGCCGCCGTGCCGAGCACATCAAAAAGCTCAGCAAGCAACTCCACCGGTGGTACGAGGATAAAGAGATGGGGCGCTCGCCCAAAGCTAAGTGAGAAGGAGAAGGAGAAGCTTGACGCCAGGCTAGACGAGCTCTATGACATGGACTGGGCGGGCGGGCCCGCCCGAGGGGGGCAACTCCGAGCTTTGGGTGAGCAACTCGACGAAGTAATCGGCCTTTTGCAGTCGATGGCGGATGGGCCAGCTCGTCCGAAGTTGTGATCGTTCTGTCTGGCAAAGGAAGGCAGGTCGGTTATGGAGATGAAGATATGTTTTTCACCGGCTGCGGTGTCGGGTGCGGTGGCTGGGGCTGGCGCTCTGCCGATTGCCTTAACCAAAGGGTAATCCGGTTCATCCAACGGAGCACGGTTAGAATTCACCGGCTGGCTGCTGTAGTTCGCGTCCACGCGAGATCGCCAGTTCGGGTCCGCCCAGGGATAGCCGGGCTCCGTCTTGGGCTACGATTGAAGTGTCTAGGTTCAATCGAAAATGCCGCGGCCATCGCGCCGGGCTTTTCGTTTTCACCCGAAGTATAATCCCCCCGGTTTGAAATTCGCTTACCGGAGTGCTGCTAAATGGCAACGAAGAAAGTACGGCGAGTAAAACACCTGAATGAGATTCCAGCAAGAGTACACCTGAAAGCCGGAAAGCTAAAAATTGTGGTTGAAATCTCTTGGGATGATCTACAAAGACGGCTTGGAATACCAATAGAAGGTGGAAAATTCCGGAAGAAACGAAAGCGCTAACTACTCCTGGTTTGCGCGTGTTTCCCCCGCCGCGAGTCTTGCGCCGTGCGGCCATCTGGCGGTAGTGTTCGGGACTGTGCCGTTTCGCCGTCGTAGTAGCCGCCCTTTCTGCCCATGAGTGCGGCGGGGGTGGTAGAGTGCTTAAGTAAATCATCCGTCAAGGCTAGGGCTGTCTTTAGTAATTCCCGGCAAGCCCCGTGCGGTTTGTTCATGGAACCGGTTCCTTTCCGCTTGTGGCTATGGGTTGTTAGTTCGCGACTGACAATGTAACCCACGCATTGCGCACCGGGACCGGTTCACTCCATCGTGACTAGGAAGATCAATCCCCGTGAACAGGTTCCCAATAAGCCCGTCCGATTCCGCCTTGGTGGGGATGGCTCTTGTGTACTGTAACGGCGGGAACCGTGTTCTGGATCTCAAAGGCCATCCATGACGGCAGCGGCCCTGACGGTGGACGTCGTAGCGTTGGCGATCGCCTTCGTCAGCGGTTGGGTCGGGATGATTACCGGCGCGATCGGGGTCATCCGCTTCGCGAAGTGGGTATGGGGCAGCTGAAGTTGGAAGGACTTCTCGTTCTCGTCGGCAACAACTCCGCCGGTTCCGCGGGTGTTCTCGGGGTTTTGTTCCTTGCTGTGATGACCTTCGCGCTGGTGCGCAGCGAGCTAAGGGCCTTGACCGGTTTCTATTCGCTGTTGGGTTTCTGGGCGGAGCCGCTGGAACTTCCTCTTGGGGCTGATCTTCCCAGGAAACAGGGAGGCAGTTGGGGCGGCGGCCTTCGACATTGGCCTCCTCGTCGCCATGCTGGTCGGGGTCTTACACTCTCGCAGTACGCGCCGGTAGGACGCGGGCCTGCCTCAAACAGCGATTTTATTTTCAGGGCCCACGCATGCCCCCGCCGTCGCCGGGCGGTGCCCTTACCAGCCAAGCATCGCCATGACATCGACTCTAAATTTCGGGCCGCAGAGTTTGGGAAGACGAAAGGCGCGAACCAGGAGACCGACCCTTCAGGCTCCGCAAAAAAAAATGCCTGACAAGCGTATAAACAAAGGACAGGCCTGTCAATAACATGGCGCACGTCATTCCTCTTGAATCGCGCGGGATTCGCTATCCGTCAGGCCCAGGCTCTCGTCTCGCTCGCAACCGATCCACAGGTGGTTTTCAGAAACGCCTAAAATAACGCTGAAAGTCCTCCGCGTACCTTACCTCCAAAGACCGTACCGCCATGAGCAGGGTCCACCACGGTCGGTGGGTGTGCCCCCGTTCGTGCCGGATCACCGTCCGCACGTTGACCCCCAAGGCACTCGCAACCTGTCGCTGCGTCCAGCCCTTCGCGCGGCGCAGCTCACGGATGCGCTGGCCGAAAGGTATGAGTTCGCGCTGATCGGGTGCGAGGGAGGCTGCGGCTCCGGTTGGCACTTCAGCGGCGGCTGGTAACCCGTTTGCCACGGGCAGAGGGGCTGCGACGCTGGATTGCTCACCAAACTCAGCAGAGGGGCTTTGCCGTTCGGGTCCAGACGAGGTCGCCGGTTCGGGTCTGTCCAGGGATAGATGGGCTCGGTCCTGTTCGCTTCGAGTAGGCCACTGGGCTTGGACTTCTCTACATTCTGAGTCGTGTCATTCATTTCGGTTCCCCTGATTTCTCACGGGACTCTGACGAGCCTAAAGGGCGCTTGCGCTTTGCATTTTGCTCACTATAATTTCTGCCGCGTGCATCAGTCCTTGCCGGTAACGCCCGCAATGGCCGCAGGAATTTCACAGGATATTTGGCCCCTCAATAATTTGATCGCTTGATCGATGTCCTGTTTTGCGGAGAGCAGCCATGCATTTTCGGGAAAGGTATTCACATAAATGTCCTTACTGTAGCTTGTCCAGTGTTCTCCCGCATCAAAGCCATGTAGGAATATTTGAAGATCTACCGTCTCAGCCCATGGGTAAATGGCCAATATCTGTTTTATGTATTTACTCCGGGCGATTGTACGAATGTCCTCTTGGTAATTTCCGTCGGGAGTTAACTGAAAAGCCTGCCCACAGTCTACAGAGGGTGGTCTTGTGGCAAGTCGAATGCGAATGTGCCCGAGAAAACTGCCGAAAGATGCACTCGTTATGTATATGGTATCGAGGAGATGTGAACGCAAGCGAGATAGTTGATGCCGCGTTTCGCGCCAAGCCAAGAATAGCTTGTGTTGAAGGACATGACCTGAAGCTAGCGGTTGAGAAAATGAAGGCGAAGAAATGGGAGATTTGGGAGGGAAGCCTTGACTAGGCATCGGACACACCTGTAATTTTAAACTTACAGGTAGCGATGCCCAAAAACCCCAGTTTTGCGTAAGAGCCCGAGACTACCATCTCAGACTCTCGATTCAGTCCAGTTTACGCCGAATGTCCTCCAGCAATTCAATAATTATTTCTTGCCGCCTCCGATTCCCGCGATACATCCATATCCACACGATCAGGATGAGAGGCCCGATCCAGTATTGCCACACCTCTGCCAAGGCTCCCATTGCAAGCAGGGCTGCTATCAGCATTTCCCTGCGATAAAAATATGCTTTCTCTGCACCCCATATGAGCAGGGCCACAAGCGCGACACCAATTAGACTTCTGCCGATTTCGGACGGACGCTCTCCCATGGCGGCCAGGATTATACTCGGGCTGGGGCAATCCGCATGCCAACCCACGCCGCGACCGAGACCGGCCCTTATCCAGCAATCCCGGCGTTGGCTCTCGACACCAGGGCAGGGCAATTGGGTAATGCTCAGACTTGAACAATCCCAACTGGCATAAAACTTCCTTTGATCGTGTGTAGCGGTACTGTGGCAAAAGGTCGCCAATCCGGTCAGGCTTTCGGCAAAAAAAGCATGACAGGACGACCTGTCAGCTATTTATTGCGTTCTCAGTGACCGGCTGGCGAGGATAGTGGAGCGCTGGGGAGTGAGACGGAGCCATGAAAATGTGACAGATTCCGGAGTGACACGAGCACGAATTTGTGGTCTGGAGCGCGACCCGTCGCAATTGACGCCGGAATGAGCAGGGTCTTTACTCGTTTCTTTCGTAGTCCGTCCGGCTAAGAGCTATCGAGTCAATAGGACAAACTCGTCGACTGCCGAAGGCGGTCTGAGGTGCCACTTACGGAATCACTTCTGGAGAACCTTCCGCCACTGGGATGGTTTCAGGCACGGTACCGGCTTGGTTATTGCGCTTGAGTACGAATTTGACGAACTAAGGGTTTGCGCCCCCCCGGCTCGTACCGTCATCACAAGGCAAACCAACGCTCGGCTGGGCGGCCCTCTGTCCTCTCGGTCTGGCACCGTGCCAATCCGTTCTCGGCGAGTAGCGTGAGTGCTCTGCCGATGTCCACTCCCGCACGATTACGACCGAGCGAGTTGCTGAGTTCGGTGCGAGTCAGACCATCGACAGATTGTCTGAGCCTGGACAGCAGTTCATCGGCCAGCGGGTCACCCAGAGCGTCTCCGAAGATGAACCGAGCTGACTCTTCGCAGTACTGCCAGAGTGCCAGTGCAGCGCGCAGGTGTTCCGCACGCACCTCTTGAGCCTCATCGAGTAGTCCGTAGAGGCAGGACAACCGCATCACTTGCGCCTCGGCGCGGGAAGTGACCGCGCCAAAAAGACCCCTCTTGCCGTCCGACAATTCGGCATAGATCGCATGCCAGAGGGAGCGGGCTTCATCATCCCGTCGGAATTCGTGGTCACCCAAGGACGCCGCAGATTCGACCGCATGTTTCAAACGGCCCGCAAGCCTATCGAAGTCTTCCGGTGGTACCCGTCCGCCGTCTGGTAATACTTTGGAACGGCGAACGCATCCCCACAGAAAGCGGTTACCGAAACCGCTGCCTGCATCTACGCGGGTCAGCTCGCGCCGTAACTCGTCCCGAGTGACGTGAGCAATCAGGGAAACGTGCGCTCCTGTAGCCTTCGCCGGGGAGAGCTTTGTCATCACCTGAAGGGGTGTGCCATCCCAGGCTTGCCGAAGAACAGGAGATAAAGTATTGCCGTCTCGCCCAATCATTCGAAGGGGAGACGCAAATTCGCTCTCCATGACCAGGAGCCGCTTGTCCAGAGCACCGCCATCTTCACCGTTCCCGTCCCGCACCGCGTGGATGAGCCCTTCGCCCGAACTCAGACCAGTCTGCAAGCAGCATTCCGACCAGATTGCATCACTGTTTTCCAATAGTCTGCGAACCTGCGCCCAAGAGGTTCCCTTTCGCGCCTTGCTGGTCTCGCCCACCAAAACCGTGAACAGGTTTAGCGAATGACGGTCGGCCTCTGCTTGAAAGTGGGGCCCTCGCCCAATCACATTACCGAACGCGACAAGCATCTGGAGTAAAAGAGCGGCGGGATCGCTCTCGGTGTGCGGCTCGATTGTCCGGACAATTTCACCCGCTAGACCGTGGAGTGCCGGCTCTGAAAGCGGCGTCGGCCAAGCCGGGTCAATCCTGGTCATCGAATTCACTTCGCCTCCGCCACAAAGCGCGCGACCTCATCAGGATGGAACAGCAACCGGCGGCACAGCCGGACAGGGCGCAGCCTTCCTTTCCGCACCCAGCTTCTGACAGTGTGCGTGCTGACGCACAGGGCCTTCGATACGGCCAGGAGCGTCAGCAGCTGAGGAACACGGTCCGTCATCAGTTGGCTCGCTCCTTTGCCCTCGCCTCGACGGCTTCGGGGCGAATGTGCCAACGCTTGCCCACCTTCCGGCCCTGTAGCTTGCCCGTCCAGAGCAACGAGTAGAGATAGTCAAGACCGACTCCAAGTCTGCGAGCAGCTTCAATTGCGGTGATTTCCTTTTCCTTCGTCATCGTCGATTTCCTCCTTGACATCACTGATGCTACTCATTACGCTAATAAGAATGCAACGTCGTATGTACGATGCCGTAACAGACGTACCGATTCTGATCCCTTGCGATGCGAGTGAACAGCAGGGTTTGGCAACGTTTGCCGGCGAGTCGGGCGAGAGATATCAGCCGGTCCGCCCATTCACTGATGCGGACCTCGCCCGAGATTCCCCTGAAAAACCCACTGCGAGCGATGGTGGAATTCGAGAAGGCATTTTTCGTAGGCGTGCGTGCCATGCTTGACGGTCTGGAAAACAATGACCGGCTTGCAATCGCGCGTGCACGCGAACGACTGATCGAAGCGCTGGCGCACAAGCGGGGTAGTGGCTTGGATTCAGATCTCGTTCGGCTTGTGGCCTCGTCGATTCTTGGGCTCAAACCTGGACAGCCGGAAAAGATAGCCCTCGAACTCTCCACACTGGGTCCTCGATCAAGCGCCGACGAGAAATGGCTGCTATCAACGCAAGTGTCTGCCGAGCTTGAACCGGTTCGTCTTGTGCTTTGGTGGTCCGGCGCGCAGTTTCGACCGGCACTTT
Source organism: Terriglobia bacterium (assembly GCA_963758435.1). Lineage (GTDB taxonomy): Bacteria > Acidobacteriota > Terriglobia > Terriglobales > Acidobacteriaceae > JAIQFF01. Next base: position 401,460 of record CAVWVN010000014.1, read on the forward strand.
ATTGCCCCGATTTGAAAAGAGCTCTATACACATTCGTGCTGCTCAAGACTGTGGCAGGCCGAGGCTGGGGAATCTGCCCCTTTTGCGGACTGTTCTTCGTGCAGACCCGTTCAGATCAGAATTACTGCTCGATCGCACACCGCGAGGCTCATCGGGTGGCCAGATGGAGAGCAGCCAGGAAGGCACCAAAAACTCGGAAGAGGAGTAAAAAGAATGGCACTCGTAAAACGCGGTAAGACGTGGCACACGCATTTCTTCGTGGATGGCCAGCGATTCCGTCAGTCGCTCGAAACCAGCGACTGGCGCGAGGCGCAGAAGGAGGAAAAAAGGCTCATCGCCCAAGCGTCTCAAGGAAAGCTGGCCCCCTTGTCTCAGCAATTTTCCAAGATGACTTTCGGGAACGCCGCAGATAAAAACTTGTCAGAGCGCATCGCTCATCTCGCTCCGCGAAGCGTGCAGACTGAGCGCGAGCGACTGAAGCCACTCTGCGCGGTGTTCGGACCAATCAAGGTGCATCGCATTACAGTTGAAATGGTGCGGACCTACATGGCGGATCGGAAGGCTGCCAACGTCGCGAATAAGACGATCAACCTGGAGCTCGGGGTTCTGCGAGGGGTTATGAAACGGGCAAAGCTGTGGCATCTCTTCGCGGACGAAATCAAGCCTCTGCCGGTTCACACACAGATTGGCCGTGCAATGACGCTGGATGAGAAGCTCCGCCTCGCCAAGACTGCCGGGATGAAGCCCGAATGGCAGAGCGCACGATTGGCGATGGTTCTTGCCCTCAACACCACCATGCGTGCGTGTGAAATCAAGGCCCTTAAGTGGTATGACGTGGATTTCCTGGCGGGCACGGTCACAATTCGGAGGAGCAAGACCGAGGCAGGGCAGCGCGTGATTCCGCTCAATGAAGACGCCTTGAGCGCGATCCGGGAGCTGTATCGCAGGGCTTCTTCGATAGGGGGTACGCAGCCGGATCACTACGTCTTCACCGCGTGTGAGAATGGCCGCTTCGATCCTACGACCCCACAGAAGAGTTGGCGTTCGGCATGGAGGAGTCTGCGGAAGGCCGCAGGAATCGGAGCGCTGCGATTCCACGACCTCCGGCACCACGCAATTACGGAGTTGGCTGAGTCTCAGGCCAGCGATGCGACCATTATGGCAATTGCCGGTCACGTCTCCCGGCAGATGTTGGAGCATTACTCCCATGTTCGTCTTGATCTCAAGCGCAAGGCATTGGACGGGCTAGCGACGCGCAAAGGCAATTCGCAGTACAAACCAACCGGTTACGACACAAACTACGACACAATACCGCTCTCGGGCGAGAGCGACCAAGACCTAAGCTACGGAAAAGATTGGTCGGGGCGAGAGGATTTGAACCTCCGACCCCCTGGTCCCGAACCAGGTGCTCTACCAGGCTGAGCCACGCCCCGACGGTTGGTTAGTCCCTGAAGAACAATAGTTTACGCTGCACTTGCTTGCACCGCAACTGACGCGGAATTGGGACTCAATGGCAAAATCGTCTGCCATTTTTCTCTGGCTTGCCGCGCCTTGGGAGAATTGAAAATAGAAAAAATCCTACAACGGAGTGCGAATGAACAGTACGACGGTGATCAAGATTTTTCCCGGGAAGGCGCGCTTCTCTTTCAGCTGGAATCCCTCCGCCAGAGTGGACTGGATGACGCCCAATTCGTCGCGCTCTTCCTGTTCGTCGTGCAGGAGGAGCCACACCCGTTCACGTCCAGCTGTGTCGCTGGCGACTTCGTCGCGGCTAATCGGCCGCCGGGGATCGGGCGGGTACAAGACCTCCGGCGCCGTTGCGACGCTATGCTGCCTTTCAGCGCGATCAGCGTAATAGCGATAGCAAAGGGCGTGCGATGTATAGATGAAAACGCCGTCACCGGCTTGCTGGTTCTCCAGGATGTAGTTTACTGCCGAGCGCCAGTCGGTGTTTTCGCCAGCAAAATTGACGAAGTACTCGTGCGTTCCCCAAGTGGATAACGAAACTACCAGCACGACGGCTGCAATTCCCACCCAGCGCCTCGCGGCTGGGAGATTATACAAATGCGCGAGCCCGCGCGCCGCGAGCAGAATCAATGCCGGGACGCACAGGAGCATGTACCTCGGCGAGAAAAGGGGCTTGACCGGAGAGGCGGCGAGCGTGATCAGCGGAGGCAGCAGCAGCCACATGAGCAGAAGGCGAAGCCCCCACTTCTCTTTTTTTGACCCGCCGTCCGACGGGCTGGCTCCGGCCGGATGCACAAATGCCAGTCCGCCAAGCGACATATAAATCACCAGCAACAAGATGCCGCCCTTGCCGGTCAGAAGCTGCAGGAACTCGGACGTGTCGGCGAAGGAAGGCCGATGCAGCCACGCCAGCTGACTTCCCGAGTGCTGAAGCAGCACAAACAAGGCCATGGGAGCGATTAGGTGTTCAAAGAGAATCGCGACGAGGACGACGGTTCGCGTCCGCACGTGGTAAGGCTTGGGGAACGCGATCGACAACGCGAACGCCAGCAACACGAAGACGGCAAAAATGTGCGCATAGAAACTCAACGCTGCAGTGACGGTGAACGCGATCCAGTAACCCAGGCTCTCTGTTTTCGATTCCAAGGCGCAGGAGAGGAAATAGGCTGCAACCACCAGGAGCAGCGTGAGCAAACTGTACCCGCGGGCCTCCTGCGACCACTGTATGTGGAAGCTGTGCACGCTCAATAAAGCGGCTGCGGTGAGTCCGGTCGTCCGGTCAAAGACGCGCTCTCCCAGGAAGTAAATCGCAGGGATGGTGAGGACAGCGAAGACTACCGAAAGGCTCCGCACCACGAATTCGCTGTCACCGAGGCGGATCCATGCCCGGAGCAGAAAATAGTAGAGCGTCATATTGCCCTGGTAGTTCCAGAGCGTGTGGAGGAAAGGGCGCCATGGCATGGTCGCGAAGCTGACGCTGGCCCCTTCATCAATCCAAAAGCTTTTGGCGGAGAGTTGATGCAGTCGCAACGCCGCGCCAATAATGGTCGTTACTCCCAGAATCAGCCCGGCGCGAAAAGGAGAAAGAATTGTGTCGTTGATAGCCCGATTCACTCGCTGCACCACCTGTCGGCCTGTTCGACCCACGCTCTATCGGGCCAAGGCTCCCGGCGTGAGGGCCTCGTCATTCTTGGTTTGCCGCACTGCCACTCCGCTCTCGATTTCGTACACCTCGTCCGCATGACGGACCACCTCGCGGTCGTGACTGACCAGCAGCAACGCCAGGTGGCTCTCCAGTTTTCTTAGGTTTTCCATCAGGCGGGTAACCGCGTGAATATCCAAGTGGTTCGTCGGTTCGTCCAGCACCAGGAGCTTCGGTTCGCGGAGAAGAGCTCGCGCGATCGCGATACGCTGTCGTTGCCCGCCCGACAAACGCACTCCGTCATCGCCGATCTGGCTTTCGTATCCATCTGGAAGTTTAATGATGAACTCGTCCGCGAGGGCCAGACTGGCTGCATGACGGATCTGTTCCAGAGTGGCTTCAGGCGCTCCGTAGGCAATGTTCTCGCGGATACTGCCGCTGAAGAAAGTCGGGTTCTGGGCGACGAATCCGACCGCCCGGCGCACACATGACAGGTCCACATCGTCATAGGGTTGCCCGTCGCAGTACAGAGCCCCCCGATGCGGCCGGTAGAATCCAAGAATCAGGTGCAGCATCGTGCTCTTGCCGCATCCGTTGGGGCCGATGAGCGCCACCGTGCGCTGCGGCCGGATGGTTAAGGTTGACCCCGTTCAGCACCTCCGGCGTTCCGTAACGGAAATACACGTCCTCGAACCTGATCTCGCCCCGAAAATCAATCTTGGCAGTCCCTTTGTAGGGTTCGACCGCTTCCGTCGACAACAATTGGATAGAGCGCCAGAAGCGATTGGTTCCCCATGACAATGGTGGGCGCGACCTCGACGACCTGCGCGCCATACTGGCTTAGCATTCGCAAGGTCACGAAGAACGAGAGCAAAGCTCCGATCGTCATGGATCTGTGGGCTACCGCTACTCCACCGGCCATGAGAACCAGCACCCCCGCCAGCATCGCCAGATTGGTCTGGACCTGATTGTAGGCGGTATCAAACCAGGCAAACCGTCCGCTGGTTTCACGCAGCTCCTCAATATGTTCCCACTGCCGTTTCAGTTCGAACTGCTCCGCGGTCTGGCTGCGGGTAAGATCGATCGACTCGGTGACAAACAGAACGCCTTTGCTGAAGGTTTCGAAGGAGCGGCGGAATCCCCGGGAACTGGACTTCAACTGCTTGCCGACCAGGTGGTTGACCCCGAAAAGAAAGGGAGTGATCAGCAGAGTCACCAGAAACAGTTTCCAGTTGAGCCAGATCAGTATCAGGGACAGCGCGGCGGCAGCCAGGAGCGAAGGCAGCATGCGCGAGACAATGGCATTGCTCATCATGTCGACGCGTTCCGTATCCTGCACGATGGTATTGTGCAGGCCCCCGCGATCGACATCGCTGAAAAAGCTCCGTGAAAGGGCGTACAGACGGGAAACCAGATCGTAGCGGATACCGCCCACGGCAATCTTGGTGGTCCTGAGAGTTATGCGGCGGACCCAGAGTACGAAAAAGGTATAGACGGTCTGGCAAACCACGATCGCGACGCCGTCCCAAAACACTCCACGCAGATCGCCGCCGGGGATCACGACGTCGAACACATGCCGCACCAGATAGATGGTCGGCAAGACGAATACAGACTGTACCGCGCACAGCAGAATGGTGAGGACCAGCGGGGAGTTCCGCCTCTTGTAGCAGCTCGCGTAGTAAGTCCAGGCGGCGCGATTCAGCGATTGCGAGTTGTCCGGTGCTCTCATATTGCTGTATTTCCCGAGGGATTGCCGCTGGGGCGGACCCGCGTTCGTCCCGTTTCATCGTAAAAAGACCAGGGTTTCAGAACCATCGACCGGCCAGCTCCGCGGCGCCGGCGGCGTTCCAGCGAACGGGCCATGACCCTCGCCAGACTCGAGCGTTCGGAGGTCATCTCGCGGGTCATATTGCCGGCGTGAAGCTGGTAGAGCAGCGTCACCTCGCCCAGTATGACCATCGAGATGTCTTCTTCCCGCGCTCGCATGAACCAGTCCACGTCTTCGCTATAGCGGAGGGTTTCCTCGAACAGGCCGACGCGGTCGAAAACCGGCTTGCGATAAACTCCGCTGCCCAGGTGGACATGGGTGAGGGTTCGATCCTCGGTCTCGAATTCAATGTCTATGTTTTCGGCCCCGGGGAGAGAGATGTATTGAATGCGCCCCAGCACAACGTCCAGTTGGGGCTCAGTCCTGAACCGGCCGAGCTGAAGATCGAGTTTTCCTTCGGGCCACCTGTCATCCGCATCCAGAAAGGCGATGAACTCTCCCCTGGCGTGCTTGAGGCCAAGGTTGCGGGCGGCGGATGGCCCCCTGTTCTCCTGATAGAAGTAGTGGTTCACGCTGGGCAGACCGCGCACCACCGCCGCTGTATCGTCCGTCGAACCATCGTCAATGACGATGATCTCGAGCGACGGGTAGCCCTGGTGGTCAATGCTCGCCAACGCGTCCGGAAGGAAGGACGCGGCATTATAGGCCGGGATGATGACACTCACCAGTTGTTCCTTGTCCGCCATCAGGCGCCGCTCCTCAGAAACTCCCGCACCACCTGAGGAATCTGCGGCAGGTCGGTCCCGGCCTCTAGCCAGTAAACCGGAAGAGCGCGGGAGAGAAGGCTGATCTTGCGGGCCGCTTCCTCTGTGGCCCGGGTCAAGTGAAGCAGCGTGGTCGGGGCAATGGACCGGAAGGCATCGATAGCCCCAGCCTTCACCAGGCGAGTATTCCGCTGACCCGTCACTCGCGGTAACAGGATGGCGCGAAGCGGAAACCCACGGACTACCTTGGCTGGAAAATGTTCTCTCAGATAAATCAGCGCTTTCTGTTCGTGCAGCTTGTCGGGGTTCGAAACCAGCGGACGAAGTTGTGGAAAGCGATCGCAGTTGTCCGGAACCAGCTTGGCGGTCGAATAAAGACTGTGCACATACGGTTCCGCGGTGATATCCGCGAGCACGTAGTCGTCACCCGCAAAAAGCAGATCTGAAGTCAGGCACGCCAGGGTGGTGGTGGATTTACCCGAGCCGCTCTTGCCCGCGATCAGTACTCCGCCAGAGCTGGTACCGACTGCTCCAGCATGTATCGCCTGCATCGGCTCATGCTGCAGGCGCCAGTGCAGGATGGATCGCATGGGGAAGCTGTTTTCCCAATACGGTATCCATTCATAGTCTCGCACCCAATAAATCGCCGAGTCCTGCTCGGCGTCGAACATTTGCAGGATGTCGATGCCGATTTCATAGGTGGTAAAAAAACGATCGTCGTTGTAGCCCTCGATGAGTCCGCGTTGTCCATGACACTCTCGCGCCCAGGGAGCCGGTGGCATCCGGGCCCCGGTCGACCGATCATCGAAGATGTGCACAGTCAGATCGGGTTCTGCAACAGTTGGATCCGTGAGATGCTCGATGGCCGGAGAGAAGAGCTCAGCGATGGCCGGACCGGCAAAACGCATGAGCACCGCCTTGCCCCCGATTCGGTAGCGATGCTCGATGAGCCGTCGACTCGAGGCTTGCTCGAAGGCGTTGAGGACGGCGCGGAAAAATCTCGCGGGATCTGCTGCTTTGCCGCTTGCACGGTTGAGCCGAGCGTCCAGCGGCAAGGTCAGATCCATGCTTAGCCCTCGCTCTGTTCTTTGCGGCGGGGCCAGCCAGTTTCATCCACGTCGTGAATGGGATCGAGCAACAGCAGTTCCTGCATATCGGTGTAACGCTCGAGCCGGGGAGGCACAAACGTTGTGCCGGATTCGAGCAGGCTTGGCCTGTCGGTAGATGCGGGAGTGGACGCGCCTGCCAGCGGCACAATCAGACTTTCAGCCGCCAGTTCCTGCACCAGGTCCTGCGCCGACCGCCTGATTTCGCCAGCTTCGTTGGGGTAGCGCGCGACCAGCTGGTCGCCGATGTCTTCGAGCGAAGATCCACGGTCAATCAGGTCCCAGATCATTGGCGCCGAACCTTGCAGGCTGTAATAGTTGCCGCTCTTCATATGAACCAGGACGAGTTCACCTTCGAACGATTCCATCACAACATCGGGACGATTGACTCGGTAAAATTTCATGGCGACGCAGTTTAGCACCCGGTATTTGGGGGGTACAAGTATCGACAGGACATGGAGTTCGCTGGAACCTCGGTGTGCAACAGCCTGCCGGCCCGTCGGCAGCTATTTAGTGTCGAGTGTGGTACCACGGCGCGATCAGGCGCGGTAAAATCCAAGCTCGCGAGTTCATTTTATCGCTGGAATGCGTTCTGAGGTTACGTTTGTAACTCTTTGATTGGACTGCCAGGGGCTCCACAGATGACAGAATCTCCACTGATCAGCGCCATCATTCCGGTATTCAATTGCGAGAAATACCTTGGCGCAGCCATCGAAAGCATCCTGGCGCAGAACTACCAGCCGATACAAATCATTGTGGTCGATGACGGTTCCACCGACAACAGTGCCGGAGTGGCCCGGAGCTTTCCTCAGGTGGAATATCACCTTCAGGAGCATGCCGGAGTCGCCACTGCGCTCAACAAGGGAATCTCGGAGGCGAAAGCGGACTTTATCTCCTTTCTCGATTCCGACGATCTGTGGATCGAAGGCAAACTCAGGCGCCAGCTCGAAGCCTTTGCCAATGATCCGGAGCTGGGCATGGTCATGGGAAGCGTCGAACAATTCCGAGAGACGGGCCCGGACGGCGGCCCAGTGTCACTGGGTATCTTCAAGGGCTACCTGAAAATCGCCATGTTGATACGGCGCAGCGCCCTGTTTCAGGTCGGACTCTTCGACCCACAGTGGACCACCGGTGATTTTATCGATTGGTACATCCGCGCCACGGAGAAGGGTGTGAAGACGCTCATGCTTCCCGAGGTCGTGGCCCGGCGCCGAATTCATGACAGCAACATGGGGATCCGCCAGCGCGACGCGCAGGCAGATTATGCTCGCATCATGAGGCAAGTTCTAGAACGCCGTCGCAAAACTAAGAATTGAAAGTGAGGACTTCGGGCTTGACGCGTTTCTCGGACCATACCTGCCGCATGCGCTTGATTCCGTAAGCGAACGCTCTGGGAATCGCGTGCCACGGCTGGTCCAGGTTCCAGTAGTGCTGAAGAAAGAGCGGAATTCCGACCACCCGCGTAAACCAGCCCTTACCCTGCATAGTGCGCTGGTACTGCGGATAGAGCGCCCGCACCGTCTGGCGCAATCCCGGTGTCCCCAACTGCTTCAGAGAAAACTGGTACTCGAGTTGCTCCGTCGGCGTGACCTGCATGGCTTCCAGCTTCTGCACTACCTCCTCGGGAACCGGCGCCGAGACGGTATTGACCAGATAACGCAATGCATCGCGCAGCGGGGGAACGACCTGGCATGTGGCTGCCATATGCAGCAGGCGTTGCCAGTCAATGGCGGACGATTCGAGCACGCAACAGGCGTCCGCCACCCAGCGTAAAGGTGGAATGTCGTTCCACCCCACTCCATGAACGCAGACGTGGAGTAACTGGTCGGTGGGACACAGCGCGCGCGTGGGAATCCCCTCGAACTCGACCGGAACCGAGGCTTCCCAAAACAGTTGGTCGGCTTCGCGATAGCAGGCCTGGGCCAGCACGTGCCAATGCAGGTCGAGGCGTTCGTCGGTTTGCCGCGAGAAATCGGCGGATTGACGGTAGGAAAGGAAAAATTCTCCCAGCTTGACGGCGGGCAGCGTACTTCGCGTCCGACCCTGCGCTTCCAGCAGCGCGACTGCATCGAGCGCCCGCTCTTCTGGAACCAGGACGTCGAGATCCTGCATGGGCCGAAGACCAAAGTCCTTATAGTGCACCAAAGTCAGAGCCGCACCCTTAAGCAGCAGGGTTGAAATGCCGGCGCCGTGGAACGCGGCCAGCACTGGCGCCATTCTCCGGAATACCAGGTGGTTCTCACACCACGCCCGCCGGCTGATGCCCTTGAGCTTCATCAAGACCGGGTCCTGATAGCCCAGACTTTGCAGGTTACGATAAGTAAGCGGGAGCAGGCGGTAGGAACCGTTATCCAGCCGTTCCAGCCCGTCTTGGCCATACCATTCCTGCCAGGCCTGCAATGCGGCATTCGTCTTGAGCAGGGTCGCTTTCAGGAGACACTCCTGAAGGGGCGTGGGCCAGCAACCGCCTGTCGAATCAGTAATGCGCATGAGAGCTCTTAATTTTCAATATACGTCGGCACAGACCGGCACGTACAGCCTGAATCTTGGTCCCAGGGCCAAACAGGTGCTCTGGTAAAATCGTAGCTATCTGGAAAACCGTCCCTAGCCAACAGGTTTAACACCATTCAGCCTCATGATGAAAGTTTCGATAGTAATCCCGTGGTGTAACCGCGCAGAGATTGCTAAATCATTGGCGAAAAATGCCGAATGGCTGGCAGCCACGCAGGCCGAAGTGGTTATCGTAAGCAGCGCTTGTGACATCAACCGCTTGCGCGAACTCATCGCCCCCTGCGGCTATCCCGGAATCCGCCTGCTGCACATCGACGGTGTGGAGCACTTCAACAAGCCCGAGTGTCTCAATATCGGGGCGTCTTTCAGCCGCACCGATTGGGTCCTTACCCTCGATGCAGACATCATTCTGAGCGCCGATTTTCTCGAAACCGGGTTGCAAGCGATTGCCGGCCAGAACCGCTTTGCCACGGTCAAGGAAGTCGCCGAATTAGGCCCTGAGATTCGCCTCCTTCCGTCTGATCCCCATGGCGCCATTGTGGAGAGGATCATTACTACTCAGGTGGTCCACGAGAATGGCCACACTGCCAGCATCGAATACAGCGTGGATAAACACGGGACCCGCAGCGGTGTTGGCCTGGTGCTGGTCAAGAGGGAGCACTTCATTGGGGTGCAGGGATTGAATTCGGGACTGAGGGGTTGGGGGTACGAGGATTTCGACTTCCAGATTCGATTGCAACTCGGCCGCGGGCTGGAACGGGTTTCCCTGGGGCAGGCGCAGCACGTGACACACCCACCCACCTCAACCGCAGCGCTCTCACACGCGCGCAACATCGCCATCGCCTGGCACAACTATTCTGAGGGAAAACTCGAAGGCACTCTCAACAGTGACGTCACCCGCTTGAAAAACAGCGTTATCGAGTTAGGGCTGTGACACCCGCGGTGGAGGCCTATCTCAGGGAATTCAACTTGTTCCAGCCCATCAACTGAATATTATTTTCCTTCAATACAGATCTGAATTCGTCGCTCACTACCACGTCGTAATCTCTCTGTCTCCACGCAGCCCCCCAGAATGCATGGCCCGATGTGACCGATCGCAGCTCGTCGTCGTCATATCCCAGGTGCACGATGAGCTCATTCAGACCCGGTGCCATCGACCTGAGAACGCGAAGGTAATACTCCTTCCAGTCACGCTCGGGGAAGCCCGGCCTTATGGAAAAGACCTTGTCGACGACAATATCCGTATCGCTGACCATGTGTTCTGCTCCAGGGGTCACGGAGCCGGAGATGAGAAAGGGAATCCCATTGCGCCTGCCGAGCTCGGCGTAGGCCCGGCTCAGGTCGATGTTCTCAAATACAGAGAGGGCGTGACTATCGATGTGGGTTGGAATGACACCGGCGCGCCTGGCCTCCACGACCTGAGCCGCTAACTCCATTTGGACGTCGGCTAGATTCCAGCCCGCGCCTTCCGCATGATGGACAAGGTATCCCCTATCATCGACCAGGCTCGCTGCCTGGCCGCCAAGAATCGGGCGCCACCGGTAGTACTTCCACTCGCTCGTAAGCGTCAGGTGTACGCCGAGATCGCTGCCCGGATTACCGCGCGCGTATTCTGCAACCTCAGAAAACCACGGGCACGGCACCATCGCACTGGCGGAGCTGATCGCCTGCTCGTCCAGCGCCTTGAAGGTTGCCGCATTAACGGAATGGCACATTCCCAGGTCGTCGCCGTGGATGATCAAAAGCTTTGCATCTGGAGGAAGAGCCAAAAGATCAAGCGCGCGTCTCACGAAAAGGCACCCCGCAAACTATTATTCTCATCTGCTGAACTATTTCTCATGATAGCGGAATCAACGACGTAAAAGGTCGACGGGCCACAGAACAGGAGCGTTCGGAGACCCCGGCCAAGTTTCAGTTGCCCTGCCTCCAGATCACCGCCAGATTTCCTATAGAATGTCGCTTTGCTATATAGCATTGCCATTTCATGATCGCGATCACTGCCAGCACGCTGTTCACCCCTGTGGAGCGGATCGAGCAACCGCTGCTCCTGGTGGAAGAAGGGGCCATCGTCGATGTGACCTCACGGGCGCGCCGAGAGGTCCCCAAGAATGGCCGACTGGTGGATTTTGCCGACGGCATACTGGCGCCCGGCTTTATCGATCTGCACATTCACGGCGGCGCCGGACATGACGTGATGGAAGCCGGCGACGGCGCCCTGCCGCCGGTGGAACGGCTGCTGGCGTCCCACGGAGTCAGCAGTTATTTCCCGACCACGGTCACGGCGCCACTCGATGCGACCCTGACCGCTCTAGGGCGGTTGGCGGACGCGATCGAGGCCGCGGAGCGAAATTCGCCAACCTCCAATCCGCAAAGCAACGGGGTGCGGGCGCGGCCGCTGGGAATTCACCTTGAAGGTCCGTTTATCAGCCACAAGCGGCGCGGGGTGCATCCCCCGGAGAATTTGCTGGCTCCGTCTCCGGCGGCATTTGATCGCTTCTGGCAGGCAGCGCGGGGACACATTCGCGTGCTTACCATAGCGCCCGAATTGCCAGGTGCCCTCGAAGTCATCACCCTGGCCGCGTCCCGCGGAGTTTGCGTAAGCCTGGGACACTCCAATGCCGATCTGGATGCGGCCCGTGCCGGTTTCGCCGCCGGCGCCCGCCATGCCACCCATACCTTTAATGCGATGCGGCCGCTGGACCATCGCGATCCCGGAATTCTGGGCGAGGTGCTGACCGATTCCCGGCTTTCCGCCGAAATCATCGCGGACGGAATTCACGTCGATCCCGTGATCGTAGAGCTCTTCCTGAAGGCCAAAGGGCCGGAGGCCGCAGTGCTGATCACTGATGCTACCGCCGCCACGGGCATGCCTGACGGCCGCTATCACCTGGGCTCCCTCGAAGTCGAAGTGAAGGACGGCAGGTGCATGGTGGGAGAATCTTTGGCGGGCAGCGTTCTCACCATGGACCGGGCGGTGCGCAACGTCATGCAGTTCGCGCAATGGGAGTTGCAACAGGCAGTGCGCCTGGCAACCCTGAATCCGGCGCGGGTAGCGGGAGTGAAGGATGGAGGTTCGATCCAGGCCGGCGCGCCCGCCGACCTGGTGGTGTTAAGCCCGAGCGGCGAAGTGAGAAACACGATAGTTCACGGCGCCGGAATTTATTAGCGCCGCATTGACCGAAAGTGGCGCCGCCGTCCCGGCGACTGTCCGGTGGGCGTCCTCGCCCACCGCGCCGAGGGCGAGACGCCTTCGGGGACAGCCGGCAAGATGCCGACGCTACTTTCTAAGCCTCAGGAGATCGGAATGGCTGACAAAGGGGGATTCCCCCATTACATGCTGAAGGAGATCTTCGAGCAGCCGCAGGGCTTGCGAGACACCATCGCGCCCCGGGTTTCGCTCGAGGAGGCGGTGGTGCGGCTCGACGAAGTCCGCATCAGCACCGACGAACTGCGGGCACTGCGCCGCATCAACATCGTGGCCTCGGGCACCAGCCGGCACGCTGGCATGGCCGGGCAATACATGATTCAGGACCTGGTCAACATCCCGGTGGATGTGGACTACGCCAGCGAATTCGAGTATCGCAATCCTCTGATCGGCCCGGGCGAGCTCACCATCGTGATTACGCAGTCCGGCGAGACTGCCGACACGACCGCCGCGCAGCGCGAAGCCAAGGCCAAAGGCTCGCGCACCGTTGCTATATCGAACGTCATCGATTCGACGATTGCGCGCGAGGCGGACGGTGTGCTCTACACCCATGCCGGGCCCGAGATCAGCATTGCTTCGACCAAAGCCTTCACCGCCCAGATGGCGGTGCTCTACTTATTTGCGCTTTACCTGGGACAGGTGCGCGGCAAATTTGCCAAAGAACAGCGACGCCAGTACATCCGTGAACTGCTCGATCTGCCGGGCAAGATGGAAGCTCTGCTGAACACCGCGCCCGCAGCCTGCGAACAACTGGCGGAAAAATACTACAAGGTGCAGGATTTTCTCTTCATGGGCCGCGCCATTCACTATCCTGTGGCCATGGACGGCGCGCTCAAACTCAAGGAAGTTTCCTACATCCACGCTGAAGGCTATCCCACGGGCGAAACCAAACACGGCCCCAACGCGATGATCGACGAGAACCTGCCGGTGGTAATCATCGCCACCTGTGACCGCGAGGATTCGGAATCGGTCCTGCGCTACGAGAAGAACCTCGCCAACATCCGAGGCTTCAAGCACCAGTCGGCAAGGGTGATCGCAATCGCCACCGAGGGCGATGAAGAACTTCTCCACCTGGCGGACCACACGATTTTTGTCCCCCGCGCAACCGAACTGCTGCTGCCCATCCTGGAAATTGTGCCGCTGCAGTTGTTCGCGTACTACATGACGGTCAAGAAAGGCCTGGATGTGGACCGGCCCCGCAATCTGGTGAAGTCAGTAACGCTGGAGTAGTGGATGGCAGGGTGAGGCTGGAACATGACAGAGTCGAGGACGCCTGGATGGCGCTATCACATCCAGCCTATTGGCACCGCCATGTACGTGGAGGTGCAGTTTTTTACGATCGGCCTGCCGAACTGGAAAGGAAACTGCCCATCACCAGCAAGGAGCAACGAAGGAGAAAGAGAGAGTTTTACGACAACCTTCCCAAATGATTGTCGAATCTTTAGGACTGCCTGGCGACTGACGACCGTCTAGTTCGGCTTCCGGTGCTTGCCGTCGGAGAGATAGCGCAGCAGTGCAGTGTCCGACGCATCCTTGAATTTCTCCAGGAATGACGCTTCCGGACTGAGCACCGCATCCGCGGAGACTTTTTGCCGTATGCTCTGCCGCAGTCTTTCGCCAGTCTCCGATTCGTTGGTCATCACCTGCATGTAGAACCAGAGGAAGTGGCGCATCTGGTCGAGGGAGGATTTCAGCATCTGCAGCGCGTCCATCTCGGGCAACTGGCTGAGAGCTTCCATGAGTTCGGGATCGCTGGGCGCTTCCATGGCGGCACAGTTGAGTTGGCGTTGAATGGCGCGCAGATCTTCGGTCACGCGCAGGATCCGGATGTGGATTTCTTCGAGGTAGTCTTCTCTTCCCATGGGCTCCGGCTTCTTTCGACGTCAAGACACCATCTCATTCGCGACAGATAGCGAACAGATGTCCCATGTGCATGCGCTTTCGTAATTCAAGCCATTACTTTGGTCTCGCGTAGTTCTCTAACGACAAAAACTGTCATCCCGAGCGCCTTCTCGAGCCGCGCTGGGCGCGGTGAGCAGGTCGGGGATCCTTACTCCTCCACAACTCGATCAGCTTATTGGGATCCTTCTTATAGGGGTCCTTCGACTCCGCTCAGGATGACAAAGGGGTTGTGGCGGCGGCACGGATTTCCGGGACCTGCACGATGCGAACTCCCTGCGCTGGAGTTTCGACCGCGTGCACCAGGGCTCGAACCATCTGTTCCAAGGTAACCAGTCCCAGGCGTGTGGCGCCTGCGCGAGTGGACGGTAACTTCTCCATCAGCTTATAGAAGGGCAGAAGCAGGTACGGCCATCGGTGTCCTGGGCCCAGAACGTACCAGGGACGCAGGATGGTGGAGTTCATTCCACTTCTATGGATCAAAGCTTCACATTGCGACCTGACCTCGATGTAGGCTTGCATCATGGGCGCGGGCTGGGCCACGCTGACGTAAACGAAGTGCTGCACTCCGGCGCTTCTGGCTGCCTCCACTGTGTTCTGCCCCGAGGCCAGATCGACGCTGCGGAACTCTGCCGCTTTCGCCGGGCTGGGATGCGAGACCCCAACCAGTTGCATGAAGGTATCGGACGGCGCGATCTTCGAGGCGTAGGAGTTTCCATCCAGAGCATCACCGAGAACTACCTGGCAACCGGGCGGAAGCTTCTTCTCCGAGCCCGGTCGAACCAGCGCCCGGACCTCATGGCCGCGCTGCAGCAGATGTGTGATCAGCGGACGGCCGACGTATCCGGTGCCGCCCGCAACGAATAGCCGATGCGATTGCGCATTCATAGGCTGCCGCTCTCCCGCCATCATACGCAGTCGAAGGCCCCGGTGGATTGTGCCTGAGTCCGGTGTCTCAATCCGCTCCCGAAGCCTGCCACAGACTGCGTGGGGACAGCCGCCCTCGGCTGTCCAGTCGAGCCCAGCTCGACACCTTGCGCAAAGCAATAGCGAAGCGTTGCTTCGCCAGACAGCCGAGGGCGGCTGTCCCCACGCAGTCTGTGGCACCTGCGACAGCCAAGGGCAAGTACGCGACCGTATCTGGTACACTGTCGCGTTCCGCAGCCTCCAAAATTCAGGAGTGTGGAACTTCCCTGGGCCCGTAAGCTGCATCGAAGCGAAAAGCCCTATGAAAGACACACTGGGAGTCCTATTGGCTGGAGGAGCGGGCGAGCGGCTCTATCCCCTCACTCGCGACCGCGCCAAGCCCGCCGTCACCTTCGGCGGAATCTACCGCATCATCGACGTCACCCTTTCCAACTGCGTCAATTCCGACCTGCGCCGGGTTTATATCCTCACCCAGTACAAGGCGCTATCTCTGAACCGCCACGTGCGCGAAGGCTGGAACATCATGGGCAGCGAGATGGGAGAGTTCATCGAGGTGCTGCCTCCGATGAAGCGGGTAAGCGATCAGTGGTACCAGGGCACCGCCGACGCGGTGTATCAGAACATTTATTCCATCGGCTCGGAACAGCCCAGGCATGTGCTCATCCTCTCCGGCGACCACATCTACAAGATGAATTACGGCTTGATGCTGGAGCGCCACAACGAGACCGGCGCCGACGTGACCCTGGCCACCATCCAGATCGACCCCGGCGAGGTGGCCCGCTTCGGAGTGGTGGACGTGGACCGCGACCACCGAGTACTGGGCTTCGAGGAGAAGCCGAAAGTCACCAAGCTGCGTTCGCCATCAAATCCTGAAAAAGTCTGCGCTTCGATGGGCATCTATCTGTTCAATACCGATGTGCTCATTCCCGTGCTACTGAAAGATGCGGAGGATCCCGCTTCCAGCCACGACTTCGGCAAGGATATCCTGCCCAGAATGGCAGACGATTACCGGGTTTACACCTACGACTTTGTCGATGAGAACAAGAAAGAGGCTCTCTACTGGCGCGATGTGGGAACACTCGAAGCCTACTACGAGGCCAACATGGACATTGTGGCGGTGTCGCCCGTGTTCAACCTGTACGACTCGGACTGGCCAATCCGCACCCACCAGCGCCAGTATCCGCCGGCCAAATTCGTTTTCGCCGAGGCGGGACGCACCGGCACGGCGGTCGATTCCATTGTTTCCGCCGGCTGCATCGTTTCCGGCAGCATCGTAAAGGGCAGCGTAGTCTCGCCCGACGTGCGCGTGAATTCCTATAGCGAAGTTGAAAGCAGCATCCTTTTTTCCCACGTGAACGTGGGCCGGCATTGCCGCATAAGAAAGGCCATCATCGATCGCGACGTGCACATTCCGGAAGGCACCACCATCGGATACGATAGCGAAGCTGACCGCCAGCGCTACTTCGTGACCGAAAGCGGAATCACGGTCGTGACCCGCGACTATTCCCTGTTCGAAAACCCAGTGACGGTGGACTACTTCACCAGCGAGTAGCCACGTAGGCCCGGACGCCCTGGTCCGGGCGGACGAGCGCAGCTCGTCTTGCTGTATATCTTCGATTCCAGATCTTCGATTCTTTGATTTGGATCTTCGCTCCTCGCTTCTGGCTCCTCGCCTTTTGACTACGGTCCTGAGATAGCTCTCAGGCCTTGCCGAGCTGCGCTCGGCTGGGCGGACAAGGGCGTCTGCCCCTACGTGTTTCCTGCCAACATCCGGCTCGCGGAGAGGCGTGTGTCATCTAGTTGCACGTCGATTGCAACACAAAATGGGGGAGTGGCTTGACAGGGTGAATGGACGCAATGCAGGATTAGGACTAAGAAGTACACATGCAACTGAGTTGCATGTGTGTTGGTACGTTTGCTACTTGCAACTCGATTGCATATACATCGGCGGCGGACAACTGAACCTACTAAATCGTGTCATAACAAAGGCTTGGGGGAGAGATGAGCCAGACCCGAATCAAGATCAAGAAGAAGAACAGCAAGAACACAGGGAAAGGCCCCCGCCGCGGCGCCCGGTATTGGATGGCGGTAGGGACCGTGGCGGCCTACGCCACCTTCAGCGGCGATGCCGTGTTTAAGGTTTATGCCCAGCAGGACCGGCCGGCGCCCGCGGTGAGCGCGTCCGGCCAGACCCAGGGTTTGACCGTTCGCCGCTACGACATCCCTCCGGGGACACTGGACTCCGTACTCGCGGCCTTTCAGAAAACCGCACATTTCAATGTGACCGTGCCGCAAGAGTCGATGCGCGGTATCTGGTCTCCAGGAGTGGCCGGCCTGTACACGCCACAAGGGGCGCTGCAAAAACTCCTTACCGGCACTGGCATCGGCTATTACATGACCAGCGCGGATGCGGTGATTCTGGAAGTCCAGGGCATGGCAACCACGGTCAACGTTACCGACACCGGCGGGCAGGTCTTGTTACCGAAATTCACGCAACCGCTGCTCGACACTCCGCACTCCATCGATATCATTCCCCAGCACGTCATTGAGGACCAGGGCGCGACCACGCTGCGCGACACGCTACGCAATGTTGCCGGCATCAGCATCGCCGCCGGAGAAGGCGGGGCGCAGGGCGACAATCTTACGGTTCGCGGCTTCACGGCCCGCAACGATATTTTCCTCGACGGGATGCGCGACTTCGGCAGCTACTATCGCGATCCTTTTGACCTGCAGCAGGTCGCGGTCTTGCAGGGTCCATCGTCTGTCACGTTCGGCCGGGGTTCCACGGGCGGGATCGTCAATCAGGAAACCAAAGTCCCGCAGGCGGGCGCGCTCTTCGCTGGGACTCTTGAACTGGGGACGGACCAGACCAGGCGCATCACCGCCGATCTGGATCGGCCATTGCCCTCTCTGGGAAGTGGCACGGCTTTCCGGCTGAACCTGATGGGGCACGACTCGAAGTTCGCTGGGCGCGATATCGCGGAGAGCCGGCGCTATGGCATCGCTCCCTCACTAGCCTTCGGACTGGGCACGCCGACCCGCTTCACACTCAGCTATCTGCATGAAGGCTCCGACGACACGCCCGACTATGGCATTCCCTGGCTGTTTAACGGCCCCGCTCCGGTCGAGCGCCGCAACTACTACGGCTTTCAGCATGGCAATTATCTGAAGACCAACGTGGACATGGGGACGGTCAAGTTCGAACAGGACGTAAACAGCCACATCACCTTCCGCAACCAGGCCCGTTATGCGGATTACCATCGCGATGTTCGCATCACGGAGCCTCAGATCGACCAGACCACTCTGGATGCGGACCCGCTAACCACGCCGCTCGGTCAGATCGGCGTTCTGCGCAACCAGATTACAGTCGATAGCACGGAAACCTTCCTGCAGGACCAGGCCGATGTGATCATGAAGTTCAACACCGGCTCACTCCGTCACACCGTGGTTGCAGGCGCTGAGGGCGGACGCGAAACTTCGTCTCCGTATCGCCAGCGCTTCGATCTCACCACTGTGCCAACCACCAACCTGCTGCATCCTGACACCAGCCAGCCGTTTGCCGGCATCGTGCCGGGCACCGGCATCACAGACACGCACGTGACTGCCATCAGCGCGGGCGCGTACGCCATCGATACCGTCAACCTGCTGCCCAGGTTCGACCTCACCGCCGGGGTCCGCGTGGACCGGTTCGATGCCACGGCCAACCAGTCCTTGCCGGTAACGCCGGATTCGCCGTTCAAGAGGGTGGACATCATGCCTAGCTGGCGCGGCGCATTGGTCTTCAAGCCTGTAGCCGGCGGAAGCATTTACTTTGACTACGGCACGTCGTTCAACCCATCCGCAGAGACTCTCGCGCTCAGCGTGGCCACACAGAACGCGCCGCCCGAGCAGAGCCGGACGTTGGAAGTAGGCACCAAGTGGGACCTGTTCCCGCGCAAGCTGTCCTTGCGGGCGGCGGCGTTCCGCACCGACAAAACCAACGCTCGGGAAACCGTAAATGCGACAACGGTTGTTTTATCTGGCAGCCAGCGAGTGAGCGGGGTACAGGTACAAGCTAATGGATACATAACCAGCCGCTGGGAAATTCTGGCCAGCTATGCCTACCTGGACGGCAAGGTCACAGGGTCACAGGTTTTCCCGCAATCCGTGGGCGCTCAGCTGGCCAACGTTCCCCACAGCACGTTCAGCACCTGGAGCACCTTCGACCTGCCCTGGCGCCTGAGCGTCGGCGGGGGCGCGGATTTTGTGGACAGCCGCACTGCCAGTTCGACCACGCCCCTGGATCCCGTCACTGGCCTGGTGAAACGGGTGCCGGGTTACTGGGTGTTCAATGCAATGGCGAAATATCCCCTGAGCGAGCACGTCGAGCTTCGGGCCAACGTCTATAACCTGGCCGACAAGTACTACTACGACCAGATCCATCCCGCGCACATCGTGCCCGGGGCGGCGCGTTCGGCGCTGCTGGGCATCACTTTCAAATTCTGAACGTAAAGGGAAAATTACCCATTGCTACTGCCAATCCCCGAGGTGTTGAATTCCGAACAGGTCGCCGAAGCCCGGCAAATCCTGGACCAGGCGGAGTGGGTGGATGGCCGGATCACGGCCGGCCATCAATCTGCCCGCACCAAGGACAACATGCAGCTGCCGGAGAACCATCCGGCCGCCCGCCAGCTGGGCGAGACCATTCTCACCGCTCTGGGGCAGAACCCCCTGTTTGTTTCGGCCGCGTTGCCGGCGCGCGTGTTTCCTCCACTCTTCAACCGCTACCAGGGTGGGCAATCATTCGGCACCCACGTGGACAACGCCATCCGGCAGGTCAGCGGGACGGGGCACAGAATTCGCACTGATCTTTCGGCCACTCTGTTCTTCTCACAGCCCGGCGAGTATGACGGAGGCGAGCTGATCGTTGAGGACACCTACGGCGTTCACCAGGTGAAGCTTCCCGCTGGTCACATGATTCTCTATCCCTCCACCAGCCTGCATCACGTGACCCCGGTCACGCGCGGCGCGCGGCTGTCGTCCTTCTTCTGGATCCAGAGCATGGTGCGCGATGACGGCCAGCGCACCCTGTTGTTCGATCTCGACACTGCCATCCAGCGAATTAATCCTTCCAAACCTGACGACGCCGCCGTGGTTCAACTCACCGGCGTTTACCACAACCTGCTGCGGCGCTGGGCTGAGATTTGAATCAGGAATTCTGCCCAATGACCCGTTTTTCCCACACCGGCGAGGCCCGAGGGCTACCAGGGCTGACCTTGGCCGCGATTGCTGCAATTGGCCCCTTTTGCTTTCGGTTCTCGCTGGAACTGCGGTTCTTTGCCTGGATATGGTCGGAATGCTTAAGCTTGCGGTTTGGTCTAATCTTTTTAGCCAACCAGTTCCCAGTCTTGAGTTCCCGGTTCTCAGTTAGGTTCGCCGTCTGTTCGCCTCACGCTTGAACCCCCTGCTACAATGCCTTGCCTTAGAGATCGCAAGAACTTTTGGGGCCACAAAAACGTATCTGTATTGTGGTGTTAAAGCCCGGGGTGTGCCGGGCGACAGACCAGGAGTTCTGGGGAGTGCGGGTTGGAAGACACCCAGGTCGTTGCCATGCTGGTCCGTCGCTGCATCGCCGGCGACGTGGTGGCCTGGGAGGAGATCGTGCAGCGTTACAACCGGCGAATCTACAACATCTGCTATCGCTTCGCCGGGTCGGGCGATGATGCCCAGGACCTCACCCAGGAGGTCTTCATCAAGATGTTCCGCACTCTGAACTCGTACGACGTCGAGCGGGGGGCGTTCATGACCTGGGTCACGACCATCACGCGCAACCTGCTGGTAGACCACTTCCGCAAGAGCAAACAGGATCGGATGACCGAGTCGCTGGACACGACGCCGTCGGAGCACGAAGACGCCATGCCGCTGAGCGAGAAGATCGAAGACAAGGCGCCGGCAGCCGATAGCAGCGTGCAGAGCCGCGAGACCCGGGAACTGATCCACAACGCCCTGCAGAAACTCTCGCCCGAACTGCGCGAGGCGGTCATCCTGCGCGACCTGCAGGACATGGACTACAAAGATATTGCCACGGTACTAAAGGTTCCGGAGGGCACGGTGAAATCAAGGATAAATCGCGGTCGAGCGGAACTTGCGCGGCTGCTTCAACGTACCTATAGGCAGGTGATGTGATGGCGGACGAAACCAAGAACGGCATGCAATGCGCGGAATTCGATGCACTGCTGATCGAAGCTCTCGACGCTACTCTGACCGGGCCAAAGCTGGAACTCTTTCAGGCCCACGCCCGGGTGTGCGCGGTCTGCGGGCCGCTGTTCGCGGAGGCCGATGCGGGGCGGCGCTGGCTGAAATCGCTGCCCGAAGTTGACGCCCCATCTCACCTGGTGCACAACATTCTGCTGGCCACTACAGGATTCGAGAGCCAGCGCGTCGCCGTCCGGTCCGGGGCCAGGGCTTCGTGGGTAGATGCAATTACCGGGTGGCTGCGTCCCGTGTTTGCTCCTGTTCTTTCCGTGAGCCGCCAGCCCCGCTTCGCCATGTCCTTCGGAATGGCCTTCTTCTCTCTATCGATTTCGTTGAGTCTGGCAGGAGTGAAACTTAGCGATGTCAAGCACGTGGACCTGAGGCCCAGCGCGATCAAGCGCACTTATTACGAGACCACTGGACGGGTGGTCAAGTACTACGAAAATATTCGCTTCGTCTATGAAATCGAATCGCGCGTGCGGGAATTTAAACGAGTGACTGCTCCCCCTGCACCGCCCCCACAGGAGCAGATCAACAAGGAAAAGAAAGACAACAATACCAGTGGACAACCCGAACCAAGACAAGAACGCAACTACAGCCAGGGAGAGAACCAGCCGGTGCTGGCCTACCTCCCGAATGATCCGCCTGTAGTGAGGATGACCACTTACAGGAGGCTTCTATGAACTGCGCTAACCATCCCGATATCGAGAAGGTCGCATTTTGCCGCACCTGCGGAAAACCGCTGTGCGCGAACTGCACCCGCTCGGTGCACGGAGTGATCTATTGCGAGAGTTGCCTGGCCGCACGCCTCGAGGGCGTGCAGCCCAACGTGGCACCGCCCGCCGCCGGCTTCGTTCCGGCCAGCCCCATGGCCCCGCCGGGGGCGGGTCCGAATCCCGCTCTGGCCGGCGTTCTAGCGGGCTTCTTTCCCTTCGGCGTAGGTGCCGTGTACACCGGTCAATACGCCAAGGGCTTGGCGCACCTGGTGATTTTTACCCTGCTGGTCCTGGGCGCGAGTAGCGGAAGCGATGCCATGGGCACCGTCTTCGGGCTGGCCATCGCGGGGTTTTACATCTATCAGATTTTCGATTCCGTGCGGACTGCGCGGGCCATACAAATGGGGGTGCCGCCTCCCGATCCGTTCGGGCTAGGAACAACCTTCAGCGCCGGCGAACGCGTGGACGTAAGTAAAGTTCCAGTGGGAGCGCTAGTCCTCATCGGCCTGGGCGTAATCTTCCTGCTGCATACCCTTGATATCTGGGACTTCAGCGCTCACCGCATCTGGCCCCTTGTCCTCATTGGCATCGGCGGCTGGTTGCTGGTGCGACGCCTGGGCCTGATCGGCGAAGTTCCACCCGGATTTGATCGCGCGCGCAGTTGCAGGCGCGGTTTGATGGGGCCAGCCATCCTGTTGACCCTGGGTTTTCAGTTCCTGCTCGACAGCATGGGCGTAATCCGGTTTGGCCGCACCCTGCCCCTGCTGCTGGTAGTGATCGGATTGGTAAAGATTTTCCAGAGTACGGCTGGCCCGGACCCGCTCGCGGGACCGCCAGCCTCAGGTGGAGCCCCGCCTTCCGGATTTGCGACTGGCGAGGTACAGCCCCCGTCTCAGGAGGTGAAAAATGGTTAGCTCAGTGCAAGCCCCGCCCCCAATTGAGCATCGGCCGAGACAACGACGATCCGTGGCCGGTCCGGTAGTAATGATCCTGCTGGGAGTAGTGCTGCTGCTTACCACCATGCACGTGCTTCATCCGCAGCCCCTGCTGCACTGGTTCGGCACCTACTGGCCCGCCCTGATCATTCTCTGGGGCGTGATCAAGCTGGTCGAGTATGAGCAGGCGAAGCGGGAAGGCACGCGCCCCTCAGGGATCGGAGCGGGTGGAGTCCTGTTGCTGTTCTTCCTGATCATTTTCGGGTTGTCGGCGACCCAGGCCTCCCGCTTTAACTGGGACGAAATACGCAACCACATCCAGGTAGGCGACGATGATTTCACCCTGTTTGGACACAACTACAGTTATGACGACCAGCTGCAGCAGGACTTTCCGGCAGGCAGCAGCCTGCACATCGTGAACGAAAGGGGCGCGGTAAACCTGACGGTGTCGGATGACAATCGGATTCACGTGGCCGCGCACAAGCGAATCAATGCGGACAGCCAGCAAGAGGCCGACAAGTTCAATCTCACCACCAAGCCCCAGATTAGTGCCAGCGGAAGCGTCATCACTCTAAATGCCGATACCCAGGGCGCCGGCGAACACTCGGTTACAACCGACCTGGATGTCAGCGTGCCGCGGAAAGCGCCGGTCGTGATTACCTCCCGGCGCGGCGATGTGAGCGTACTGGGCCGCGACGGAGACGTTGAAATTTCCAGCCAGCATGGCGATGTCGCCGCCTCCGACATCAATGGCAAGGTGAGTCTCAACCTGTCCGGCGGTTCGGCGCGGATTTCGAATGTTTCCGGTGATGCGTCAGTCCAGGGTCGGGCCGACGATATTTCCCTGGCAGACGTGAAAGGCGCAGCCCGCATTAACGGCGAATTCGATACCATCAAGCTAGGAAAAATCGCCGGCCTGGTGGCCTTCAAGTCCGCCCGCACCGACATGGAGTTTTCCAAGCTGAACGGTGACCTCGATATGGACTCCGGCGATATGCGGGCCAGCGACCTGACAGGTCCATTCCGCCTGCTCACCCGTTCGAAGGACATCCGGCTGACCGGAGTCAATGGCGATGTGCGGTTGCAAAACGAAAACGGCGCTGTGGAAATCCACATGAGCAAGCTGGGAGACATGCAACTGAGCAACCGCAACAGTGACGTCCAGATTTACCTTCCCGACAAGGCAAACTTCCAGGTGGACGCCCGCTCTCGCGGCGGAGAGATCGAATCCGACTTTGCCGCCCTGAAAATCGATAACGGCGACGACCAGGCAACCGCCAGCGGCACCGTGGGCGGAGGCGGCCCGCACCTGGTGATCAACAACGAGCACGGTGGTATCGAACTACGCAAGGGATCGACCGTGGCCGAAGCACCGATGCCGCCCAAGCCGCCGCGGGTCCCGGCGGTGCCTAAAGTACCGGTACCCACGGAGAACTGAAAGATGTCAGCCTGGTGTGCGGCGGGCGCCCTCGCCCGCCGTCTTTGACCGGCCTTTAGCCCAACAGTCACTCGCACCCCCGGTTGAGCTCAGAATCCTCGACCTCTCGCCATTTTTACGAACCAGTCTTCGGGTTTCTAGTTCTCTGTTCTCAGTCAGCATATCTGAGCCAACCAGAACCCTCATGACAGAAGCGGCGCGGCCACTCAGCCGTCTTTTCACGACCGGATAATCCTCGATTCAGCCGCAAAACTTTTCTACAATCGGGCGCATGGATCGCCCGACAGTCGATCGCCCCATCACCATCGAACCTCTCGTTGTCCATCACTGGGATGCAGTGCGGTCCATCTACCTGCAGGGGATCGCAACCGGAAACGCCACCTTCCAGCAGACCGCACCGGAATGGAAGGAATGGGAAGCCGGCCACCTGCCAGTTTGCCGGATGGTCGCGCTGGCGGGGGACGCTATCGTCGGATGGGCCGCACTCAGCGCCGTATCCAGCCGACCGGTGTATCACGGGGTGATGGAAGTCAGTATTTATGTGGCGGAGGCAGGCCGAGGTTGCGGCGTCGGAACAAAGCTGATGGCGCGACTGATTGCCCAGTCGGAAGCCGAGGGCATCTGGACACTGCAGGCCGGCATCTTCCCGGAAAACGTTCCCAGCATCAGACTACACACGAACGCAGGATTCCGGATCGTCGGCACCCGCTCGCGACTGGGATGCATGAATGGACTATGGCGGGATGTGGTGCTCCTCGAACGCCGCAGTCTCATCGCCGGCACGTAGTGTGTACTTTGCGCATTGTCCGCACGGGCTGGACTCTTACGCGCGAGGCCGCGCCCGTGTTATGTTCAGATTCCTTCTGGCCTGAATATGATTCGTTCTTACAAAGGTAAAACACCCACAGTCCCTGAATCCTGCTACGTGGACGACTCGGCGCAGCTCATCGGCGATGTGGTCCTCGGCGAGCACGCCAGTATCTGGATGAATGCCGTGTTGCGCGGAGATGTCCACTCCATTCGGGTGGGCGCATATTCGAATGTGCAGGACGGCAGCGTTCTGCACGGCATGAAGCAGCAATATGGAGTGTTCCTGGGCGGATATGTGACGGTCGGCCACTCCGTGATCCTGCATGGCTGCACTATTGAAGACCGCTGCCTGATCGGCATAGGCTCGATCATTCTGAATGGGGCCAGGATTGGCGCGGGGTCGATCATCGCGGCGGGCACTCTGATTCCCGAGAAAACGATCGTCGAGCCGGAATCACTGTGGATGGGGTCACCGGGAAAGTTCAAACGCAAGCTCGAAGCCAAAGATCAGGAAACCATCATGCGCTACGCCAGGAATTACCTGGACTATAAAGAATCGTATCTGCGGGAGAGGTAAGCGCTTAAAGAACCGGGGCCTTGCGGCCCCGGCTTCAGTTGGTGGTTGCCCGGATAAAAGTCGTCGTTAATGTGGGCGCGAGCGTCCTCGCTCGTGCAAGCCGTGGCACGAGCGGGACGCTCGCGCCTACATTGGATCTGGTTAAGCGCTGCGGCGCGGGCGCATGGTCAAGTCGCGGACCTGCGCCAGCACACTCGACAATTGCATCCCGTTCAACTGCGACACGAACGGCATCAGTTCCGCGATAAACTGATCTTTCATCAGTTCACCGATTTCTTCCTGACGGTTACGTTCTCCGCCTGAAAGCAGATCGGGTACCGTGACTTCCAGCGCGCGGGCCAGCCGTTCCAGTGAGGAAAGAGTCGGGGTTGCCTTTTCGTTCTCGATCTTCGACACGTAGGTCCGGGGAACCGACATGCGCGCCGCCAGTTGGCGCTGGCTGAGTCCGCTGCGCAAGCGGAGTGAACGGATCGACGTCGCCAGGTTCAGATGCCCGCGGCCATTGCCGTTCGCCGGCATCATCTGCGGCGGCGGCGGCGCCATCACCACCTCCGGCTCTTCCTCATCTAACGAGGCATGGCAGCGGCGGCAAAGATCATTGGTGGTACGGAATTGGACCAGCAGGCAGTGATCGCAACGAACTACTTCCCTTGAATCTACTGGTGCAAGGGTAGTGGCCATCTAGGTGTGGGAGGGCCAGAGCGGGGCGTCTCCTGGAACGAAAACGAAACGCGAAAAACTTCGTTCCAACCTGCAGCGTAATCTGCGGTACAACACCTGTGGATGTCAAGAACATTTCGGGGTCAAACCGCGAACAGGTCATGGAAAAAGCAAAGCTAGCTGGAGAAAAGCCGGAGAAAACTGGTAAGAAACCATGAATGACCGAGAGCAGGCCTGGTGTTTACTAACTGAGTTCACCCAGTCGGAAAGTTTGCGCAAGCACGGACTCGCAGTTGAGGCCTGCATGCGCGCTTACGCCCGCAAATTCGCTTCCGATTCTCCGGAAAAAGAAGAGTTGTGGGGCGTAGTCGGCCTGCTGCACGACTTCGATTACGAAAAATATCCCAGCCTCGACGACCATCCTTACAAGGGCAACGAAATACTCAGAGAGCGCGGCTATTCAGACGAGATCCGACGCGCCATTATGTCGCACGCCGAATATTCCGGCGTGACCCGGGACTCTCTCATGGAAAAAGCTCTATTCGCCTGCGACGAACTGGCCGGATTCATTACCGCCTGCGCCCTGGTCAAGCCGGGAAAGTCGCTGACGGAGGTCGAAGCCAAGTCAGTCCGAAAGAAGATGAAAGACAAGGCCTTCGCCCGCAGCGTAAATCGCGAAGACATCGTCCACGGCGCGGCGGATCTGGGAGTGGACCTAGAAGAGCACATCGCGTTTTGCATCGAAGCTATGAAGGAAATCGCGGATGAGTTAGGGCTGGACGGCAGTGCAGCGAGGTCGGCTTAACTACGTCCCGTGTAGGGACGGGTCTCCGACCCGTCCATGCCGAGCAAAGGTCGGCTGGTGTTCTTCGCAAGGAGCACCGATACGAACTCAGGACGCCGCCACCGAAACCCCGCCGAGCTGCGCTCGGCCCGGCCGGGTCGAAGACCCGGCCCCACACGGGCATTTCCAGTTCCTAGCGCAGCGCCTCGGCCACCTTGCCACTGGCAATCAGGTCCGCGATCCGGGCAAAATCCTGGTACATCACTCGATCTCTCTCCATGGTGGCGCACACCGAACGAATCGCGGCATGCGCGATCTGTCCGCGCTTCGAAGTCTTGAGTGGCGCCAAGAAATCCAGCGCCTGGGCCGCAGCCATGGCTTCAATCGCCATCGCATTGCGCGAGTTCTCCACGATGCTCTTCAGTTTCAGGGCGGCGGTCATTCCCATGGACACGTAGTCTTCCTTATTGCCGGAAGTCGTAATCGAATCCACCGAAGCAGGATGAGCCAGGACCTTGTTTTCACTGACCAGCGAGGCGGCGGCGACCTGCGCCATCATGAATCCCGAATTCAGGCCTGCGCCGGGAGCCAGAAATGGCGGTAGCCCTTCATTGAGAGCGGGATTCACCAGGCGCTCCAGCCTCCGCTCGGAGATGCCGGCGAGCGCGCTCAGCGCGATGCCCAGAAAATCAAGGACGAAAGCCAGCGGCTGGCCGTGGAAATTGCCGCCAGAGATGACGTCAGCATCCAAAGCGGAGCTTCGCTCCGCTGGGCGGACGTGGGCGTCCGCCCCTACCTGGGCACTCTTTAGAAACACAAGCGGGTTGTCTACCGCCGAGTTGACTTCGATCTCCATCACCTCGCGGCAGTGGGCCAGGGTGTCGCGCACCGCGCCATGCACTTGCGGCATGCAGCGCAGGGAGTAGGCGTCCTGCACCCGGTCACAGTCGCGATGCGAATCGCGCAGCGGGCTGCCTTCGAGCATCTTGCGCAAATTCGCGGACGTCCTGAGCTGGCCGGGGTGCGGCCGAGCCTGATGGATGCGTTCGTCAAACGCGACATCTGTGCCGCGCAAGGCGTCGAGCGAGAGGGCGCCGATTACGTCCGCCGTATCGGCCAGGATCTCGGCCGCCAGCACCGCCAGGATTCCTACCGCCAGCATCGCCTGGGTTCCATTGATGAGGGAGACAGCTTCTTTGGCTTCGAGCACCAGAGGCCTGATCTGGGCGGTCCGCATCGCCTCGGCAGCGGGAACGCGCATCCCTTTTTCTGTAAAACATTCGCCTTCGCCGATGAGGGCCAGGGCCAGATGCGCCAGCGGAGCCAGATCGCCGCTGGCTCCCACGCTGCCTTGCGACGGGACCATGGGAGTGACGCCGCGATTCAGCATCTCGCAAATCGTGTCGATGACGGCCCCGCGAACTCCGGAGTGCCCTTTGGAAAGCGAATTGGCGCGCAACACCATCATGGCCCGGGTCTCAGCCACGGATAGCGATTCGCCGATACCGGCGGCATGGGAGCGCACCAGGTTTACTTGCAGCTCGCGAATCTGGTCGCCCGCGATATGAACGTCGGCCAGTTTGCCCACCCCGGTGGTGATCGCGTAAGACACACGGTTTTCGGCGACCAGCGTATCCACAACTGCGCGAGCGCGATCGACAGCCTCGCGAGCATCGGGATCAAGCAGAACGGGGCGCTGCTCCAGCGCGACTTCCCGGACCGCTTCGAGTGTCAGGTCTTTTCCGTTGATGTGTAGGGCTTTCAAAAGAGCTTTCGGTTTCCAGTTTCGGGTTTCAAAGGCGGCCTTATTTGCCCGCCGCTTCGCGAAACACTTTCAGGATGTTGGACGGCAGCTGCGCCGGCTTCATCTTCGCGTCAAGAATCATATGTGTGGTCTCGCCTTCCGCCAGCAGTTCGCGGTCGCCGGCGCGTACCAGTTCATAGCCAAAGTGAATCAAGGACTCGCGGACATTTCTCAGATGGGTACGGACAATAATTTCGTCGTCATAGCGCGCCGGCGCCTTGTAGCGGCAACGTGCGTCCACCACCGGAATAAAGCATCCGTGGTCGCGTTCCATGTCGCGATAAGTGAAGCCCAACTGCCGCATCAGCTCGACGCGTCCAATTTCGAACCAGATGAAGTGATTGGCGTGATAGACCACGCCCATCTGGTCAGTCTCCGCATAGCGCACCCGCACCCGACTTTCCGAAATGACGCCGTGGCCGGCTCCCGCGCTCGTCTGCATTGGGTTCACTTGGCGCTCCAGCGCGGTTTGCGCTTCTCCAGGAACGACGTGATGCCTTCGC
Source organism: Terriglobia bacterium (assembly GCA_963758435.1). Taxonomy (GTDB): domain Bacteria; phylum Acidobacteriota; class Terriglobia; order Terriglobales; family Acidobacteriaceae; genus JAIQFF01. Next base: position 431,210 of record CAVWVN010000014.1, read on the forward strand.
GAAAGTCGGCTGTGGTGCGAATACGCGCGTTGTCCTCGACCGCCTCGGCGATCTGCTGATCCAGCTGTCCAGAGATGAATCCGTTGATCAGGCGCTTGGTCGCCCGCACCGACGACGGACTGTTCTCCATGAGCTGTGCCGCCAGTTCCCGCGCCCGTGCCATCAGACGCGAAGGTTCGACCACTTCGTTGACCAGGCCAAAAGCATGGGCTTCGGCGGCGTCAAATAGCCGCCCGGTCAGCAGCAAGTCGCGGGCGACTTTATGTCCCACCTGCCACACCAACATGGAGGAAACGATGGCCGGCACAAATCCGATGCGCACTTCGGTGTAACCAAACTTGGCCTCAGGCACGGCCAGGGTAAAATCGCACATGGTGGCAAAACCCGTGCCGCCAGCGATGGCAGCGCCATTCACCGCCGCAATGGTAGGCAAGGGAAAATCGTAGATGCGACGGAAAATGCGTGCCACGCGGGAGGAGTCCTGCACGTTTTCATCATGCGAATTCCCCAGCAGGGCCTTCAGCTCGTCGAGATCCATGCCGGCGCAGAAAGCTTTGCCCGCACCGGTGAGGATGACGACCTGGGCCGGCGATTGCTCGATCTCGTCCAAAGCCGCGAGCAGTTCGTCTACCAGCAGGCGACTGATGGCATTGCGCTTCTCCGGCCGGTTGAGCGTAATGGTGGCGACGCCGGAATCAAACGCGAGCTGAATCGTCTTGGATTCCATGTTTGTCTTAGACCGGCTGTCATAAACCGGCTGTCACAACTCAATCGGCGGCCGAAGTTTCGGTGTATCGCGCACCCAGTTCCGCCGTGATCCGTAGCAATACATCCAACGGCTTCAATACCGGCAACTCCGCGCCCCTTTGTTGCAGCGTTTCCACGACTTTTTCGGTTGCGATATTTCCCACCAAGGCATCCTGCGCAAAGGGACATCCACCCAGTCCGCCCAGCGCCGAGTCGAAGCGGCGGCAACCCGCATCATACGCGGCCAGAATCTTCTCCGTTGCCTGTTCGGGACGGCTATGCAAGTGCAGGCCAATCTCCAGATAGTCGAACTTCGAATTCACCGCTGAAAACAGTTCACCAATCTGCGCCGGGCCGGCCATTCCCACCGTGTCCGCCAGAGAAATCGTTCGGACCCCGAGAGACTCTAGCAGGTCCACGGCATCGACCACTTCGCCAACATTCCACGGATCGCCGTAGGGATTGCCAAACGCCATGGAAATGTACACCACCGTGTCGAGGTCAGCCTCTTCTGCCTTGTTCTTGACCTTTTCCAGTTCGTCGATCGCATCTTCCAAAGTCTGATGCTGGTTGTTCTGCAAAAAAGTCGGCGAGACGGAATAGGGAAAGCCCAGAGTCCGCACCGCCTCAGTCGCGATCGCCCGCTGCGCGCCTTTTTCGTTGACCACGATGCCGATAATTTCAACGTCATCGGGAGGATCCAGTTCCTTCAGCACTTCCTCCGAATCGGCCATCTGCGGCACGGCTTTCGGCGAGACAAAGGAAACCGCATCAATGTGCTTGAAACCGGCGCCGACCAGCGCCTTCAGATAGTCGGTCTTGATGTAAGCAGGAATCTGCCCCTTCAGCCCCTGCCAGGCATCGCGCGGACACTCGACGAGTTTTACCAAATTGGACATTCTTTAACCACGGAGACACCGAGGCACGGAGCAATTCAAACCACTTTTCTTATGATCCCGCCACGAACAAGCGCAGACACGTGAAAATTAATAATCAGGCCCACTCTCTTTCCCGTCATTTTGAGATAGGTAAGGAGTTGCGCCTCGTGAACTGGCAAAACGAGCTCGACGCACTTAAGTTCAAGGATCACGGAATCTTCAACCAGGATATCCATTCGGTAGCCGCAGTCCAGGTGGATACCTTTGAACTCAACCGGCAGAGGTACCTGCCGCCGAAACGCCAGTCGACGGAGACGCAACTCATGGCAGAGACATTCCTCGTATGCCGATTCGAGAAGCCCTGGACCTAGTGCCCGATGCACTTCGATGGCAGCGCCAATCACTTGTTCTGTCAGATTTTCGTGAAGCAGTTTACTCCGTGGCTCTGTGTCTCTGTGGTTAAGCACAATTCTCTCCGGCGTGAATCATGTTTGCAGCACTCCCACCTTGAACTCGGGTACGTCCGGGTTCAACGCGGCAGCTTCCAGGGCTTGGGTGATGGCATCGCGTGTTTCCACCGGGTCGATGATCTTGTCAATCCATAGCCGGGCAGCCCCGTAACGCGGATCGGTTTGTTCGTCGTAAGTTTTCTTCACGGACTCGAACAGCTCCTTGCGCTCTTCGTCGCTCAACTTCTTTCCGCTGCGTTCGAGCTGCTTGATCTTGATTTCGACCAGGGTGCCGGCGGCGGAATCGCCGCTCATCACCGCATACCGTGCGGTTGGCCAGGCAAACACAAAACGGGGATCGTAGGCCTTGCCGCACATGGCATAGTGTCCGGCGCCGAACGAACCGCCAACGATCACGGTGATCTTGGGAACGACCGAGTTTGACACCGCGTTCACCAGCTTTGCCCCCGCCTTGATGATGCCGCTCCACTCCGCGTCTCGTCCCACCATGAACCCGTTTACGTCGTGAAAGAAGACCAGCGGGACCAGGTTCTGATTGCAGTCCATGATAAAGCGGGCGGCCTTTTCAGCCGACTCGGTGTAAATCACGCCGCCGAATTCGAGCCGCTTGTGGCCTTCATGGTCGGTCTGCTGGGCGTGCAATTTCTGATTAGCCACGATCCCCACCGCAAAGCCGCCGATGCGTGCGTAGCCGCAGATGATGGTCTTGCCGTATTCAGCTTTGTACTCATCGAAACGGCTGCCATCCACGATGCGGGCGAGGATTTCCCTGGTGTCGTAGGGGCGCGCCGGGGACGAATCATAGATGCCGTAAATTTCCTCCGCCGCCAGCGCCGGCGGCTGCGGCTTCCTCCGGTCCCAGGGCGATTGCCGGCGATATCCCCACTTTTCAATAATGGCGCGAATGCGCGTCAGGCACGCTTCGTCGTTGGGTTCGCGGAAATCCACGGTGCCGCTGATGGCGGAATGCATGGCGGCGCCGCCCAGTTCGTCGGCGGAAATCTTCTGACCGATGGCGGCCTGCACCAGCGCCGGCCCGGCCAGGAAAAGTCCACTGCCGTCGGTCATCAGCACGTGATCGCACATTACGGGCAGGTAGCCGCCACCCGCGACGCACATGCCCATGATGGCTGCGATCTGCGAGATTCCCATGGCCGACATGACAGCGTTGTTGCGGAAGACACGGCCGAAATCGTCAGTGTCGGGGAAGACGTCCTCCTGCAGCGGCAGGAAGACTCCCGCCGAATCCACCAGGTAAACCGTCGGCACCCGGTTTTCGATCGAAATATTCTGCGCGCGAATCACTTTCTTCGCGGTCATCGGGAAGAACGCACCCGCCTTCACAGTGGCATCGTTCGCGATGATCATTACCAGGCGGGTCTGAATGCGGGCCAGCCCGGTGATGACACCGGCGGCGGCCGCGCCGCCCCACTCTTCGTACATGCCGTGGGCCGCATAGGCGCCGAGTTCAAAAAAAGACCCGGGATCAACCAGCAGATTGATGCGCTCGCGCGCCGTGAGGCGTCCTTTGCCGTGCTGGCTCTCAATCGCCTTCGGCCCACCGCCCTCGCGGATCCTCTCTTCTTCGTTGCGCACTTGTGAAACCAGGTCAGCCAGGAAGCGCATATTGGCCTCAAAGCGGGCCGAGGTGGGATCGATATGCGATTCGAGTACCGTGGAACTCGACGGCGTTCCGGGATCAACGCGTTCGGTCATGAGTGGATTCTGAAAGAAGTTACGGTATAACAGCGGAGCAGGACGGCGCAAACGCCGACCGTGGACGGCCCGCTATGCAAATCATCCGGAGCGACCTTGAGGCCGCGAAGGATCTGGCGTGAGCCGGCTCGCGCCTTGCCACAACAATTCTGATAGTGCGCGGGAGATCCTTCGGGCCCCGAAGTCCCTCAGGATGACACCAGTGGGAATGAAACTGCAAACCGGCTACACGGTCTTTTCCAGCCATCGTTCCAGGCGGCATCCATCTTCCTCCAGCAGGAAACTGCCGCTTCCAAAGCATTCGCCAAAAATGCGATGCGACTCCGAATCACGGACCGCCCGCGTGATCCATTGCTTTCCCACCTGGTATTGACTGGCCGTAAACCATTTCTGCGGCAGGACCTCGACCAGCCCGGCATTTGGATAGATGACGTAGAGCGCGAAGGCCGGCCCGTCTGGGCTTTTAGCCGGATAGCTGGTCGGGACTATCAGTTCCTCCACGGTTTGCAGTTCGTTTGGCACTTCAAGCTTGTGCACTCCCGCGGCCAGGCCGAGTGAGATTTCAAACTCCGCCAACGGCGCGGCTGCCGAGTAGATACGCTCACTCGACGCCTTGAACCAACCCGCAATCTCGGCCAGCTCGAAGGCTTTGAGCTGGTCCGGATCGAAGCAGGTAACCCGGATACTGCGGCCTTCCGGGCACCAGATGCCCAGATGCGATGGTGGCACGAAGAATGGCCGGCAATATGAATTTAGCGCCAGCCGTGGTTTGTCTGCTGGCTGCTCCAGTCCCAGAGTGATCAGATAGCCCAGCGGCCCTTCGCTGCCATGATGGGTCCAGATGAAGCGCTGGCCGGAAACAGAGTTGAACGCGGGGAAGGTCTTCCAGTACCAGGGCGTGGGCCCAACCGTACGTTGCAGAATATCCTTCAGGCGTGAGGTACTGATCTCGGCCATCAATATCAACCGGCCGTGGGCACGCCGCGCGGTTTGACGTGAGTACGAATGAACTGGACGATCTCGTCCATGGCTGTGCCCGGCTGGAAAATGGCGGCCACACCGGCCTTCTTGAGATTTTCCATATCCTGGTTGGGAATGATGCCGCCGACTATCACCAGCACATCATCCATCTTGTTCTTCTTCAGCAGGTCCATCACCCGGGGAACAATGGCATTGTGCGCACCGGAAAGAATCGACAGACCGATGACGTGAACATCTTCCTGCAGCGAGGCATTGACAATCATCTCCGGCGTTTGCCGCAGGCCGGTGTAAATGACCTCCATACCGGCATCACGCAACGCACGGGCAATCACCTTGGCTCCACGATCGTGCCCGTCAAGGCCGGGTTTGGCCACCAGCACGCGGATTTTCAGCTCTGCCACGCCCTCCATTTAACCACAGAGGCGGCGGAGGCGCATTAATGACGTGGGATTGCGGACTTGATTGCAGATTTCAGATTTAAAACCTGCAATCTAGAAATCTGCAATCCAATCCCTACATGGTCTTGATGTCCAGACTTCGCCACAAATACCAGCAGGCCACCGAGCGGTAGGGTTCCCACGATTTGGCGATCTTCGCCATCACCTCGGGCTTGGGCATCTTGCGCTTCCTGTAATGCTTCTTCATCGCCATCTGGATGCCGTAATCGCCCGTGGGTAGAACGTTGGGACGACGCAAAGTGAACATCAGGAACATGTGTGCAGTCCACACCCCCACACCTTTGACCTGGGTGAGGTGCTTGATGACTTCGTCATCGGTCATTTCAGGCAGGCGAGAGAAGTCGAGTTCTCCCCGCGCAGCGCGCCCTGCCATGTCTTTCAGATAGGATGACTTCTGTTTGGAGAGTCCCACCGATCGCAACTGCGCGTCGGTCAGTTTGAGGATGCCCTCCGGCTTAAGGGGTTCACCGGCCAGTGTGGCAAAGCGCTTGAAGATGGTCAACGCAGCCTTGCCATTCAGCTGCTGATACACGATGGCTTCCGCCAGGCTGTGGAATTCCGGCGGGCCGAACTCCATGCGGCATGGCCCGACCTGCTCGATAATGGCAGCCAGTACCGGATCGGATTTCTTCAGATGATTGGTCGCTTTGCGCATGCAATATTTTGACGCAGATCTTGCCCGGGAGGATAGCAGCCACCATTTTGCGCCAGCTCAGGAAAGATACTGCACAGTTTGCCTGATCAAATCCGCCGTCCCCTGGTAGGGATCGCCGGCATCGTCCCACTCCATCGAACAATAGCCTTTGTAACCGTGCTGTTTCATGACACCAAATGTCTTCGCCATATCCACGTGCACCGTGATCCCCTTGTTGTTGGTTTCGGAAGACTTCACGTGCGAAATGCAGTAAGACTTTCCGAACATGGCATCGATTGCGCGGTAGGCGTAGTCAGGATCTCTGGCGGCAAGCGTGTTGCCAAAATCCGGCAGGGTGTGCAGCCACGGGCTGTTCACCTTCTCGACCAGCGCGACCAGGAAAAACGGGTCTTCGCTCACCGGGTTGTCATTCTCGAGCGTGACCACAATATTCTTGGTCGAAGCATACTCAGCGACCCGTGCCAGGCTTTCCGCCGTGCGATCGAGGTCCGGCTGCGAGTCCTTCGCGCGCCGAATATTGGTACGGATACTGGGCGCCCCGATGGCGGCCGCGTTGTCCACCCACTGCTTACTGAAAGCGATGGCCAGCTCGCGCTCGGACCGGTCCACCGCGTAGGGGCTATGCTCGCCATCCACCGCAATATTCACCACCGCCGCCCCCGCCTTTTCGACCGCCGCGCGAAATTGCGCCAGATACTTCACATCAGTGGCGGGAAAGTGTCCGGTCCAGGGTTCGATCTTGTTGATCTGGAACTTCTCGATGACGTGAGCCGCGAAATCTTTCAGGTCCATGGGCTTCGCCGCTTTGCTCTCCTCTCCCGCGATAAACTCGCGGAAGGGATAGGAAGCAATGGCGATGCGTTCCTGTGGCTGCGAAGGAAACTGCAGGTTGGGCTGCGAACTGGCGCGGGCCAGGGCCGGGGCCAGCCACGCACCAGCCGCCGTGACTGCGCACTGCTGTAGAAAGTTTCTTCGGGTAGTCGTCAAGCGGAACAGTTTAGCAGAGGCCGCAAGGCCTGGATTCCAGCGGGAAGTTTGTGTTTAACTCGATAAGCTTCACCGACTTCCAAAGGTCCTCATGATCACAGTTGTCTCTGGCTTGCCCCGTTCCGGCACTTCTCTCATGATGCAGATGCTGGCTGCGGGCGGCATGCCCATCCTCTCCGATGGAGAGCGCCGGGCTGACGTTGACAACCCGCGAGGCTATCTGGAGTGGGAGCGCATCAAGCAATTGCCCAAAGACCCGGCCTGCATCGCGGAAGCGGAGGGCAAAGCGGTGAAGGTAATCTCTCAACTTCTGCTTTCCCTCCCTCCGCAGCATGAATACCGGGTCATCTTCATGCAGCGGCCTCTGCCCGAAGTGATGGCGTCACAGGACGAGATGCTGCGCCGCCGGGGAAATTTCAATCCGGGGGAAGACCGTTCCGTGGTGACGCGAGCTTTTCAGGACCACCTCTCCGACGTCTATGGCTGGCTCAACGGCAAGCCCCACGTGAAGGCTAGCCGAGTGCAATACCACGCTGTCTTAAGCGAACCCAGGCAAACGGCGGAGAAGGTAGCGACGTTCCTGGAGGTTCCCCTGGATCTCGAGGTCATGGCAAAGCAGGTGGACGGCACTCTGTACCGTCAACGCCGTAAATAGCTGCTAGGTGTTGTGGCCTTGCCCATGTGGCCGCGGGCGATTCGCCCGCGACGCATTAGCCCTTGCCGGGCGGAAGCTGAAAGCCGATCTTGCGTTTCGTCGGCCCCTCCGGAACCATGAGTTCCTTAATGGCTTCGATGATGTCCTGGATTGAGGCGTCGTGGGTTTCCAGGCGGCGATCCAACTCGTTGACCTTGGCGGCGAGTTGCCGGTTTTTGGCCACCATCTCCCGCATGCGAACGAAAGCGCGGACGACGAAAACACTCATCTCGATGGCCCGCTCGGAATTGAGCACGGTTGCGGCCATGATCGCGCCGTGCTCAGTGAAGGCGTAGGGCAGATAGCGGCGTCCGCCCCGGCCTTTCTTTGAGGTCACAATTTGTGATCTCAAAGCTTCGTCCTCTTTGGCCGTAAGCTGGAACATGAAATCCAGTGGAAACCGTTCCCGATTGCGCTTGACCTGCTGGTTCAACTGTCGGACCGGGACGCCATAGAGCTCGGCGAGCTCGCTATCGAGAATGACCCTCTGGTGACGGAGGATCAGGATTCGCGATTCCACCGATATGGCGAGCTGGGCCGGGCGTTTTGGCATGGGACTCCGGCCAGTATAGCGGATGGTTTGAGGCCGCAATCTGCGACTTCAAGATTTGCAACATCGCTATTTGAGGTCACAATTTGTGACCTCAAAACTGCCAGCAGTTCAGACGGGCGCAAGCCAGGCGGGCGAGGGCGCCCGCCCCACACAATTTCCACGAATCTGAGGACTACGTGACGCTCACTTCGGTGTAGGTTCCGAACACTTGGCGCAGGGCTTCGCAGATTTCGCCTACCGTGGCATAGGCCCGCACCGCGTCCACAATGTAGGGCATGGTATTGGCCGAGGAGATGTCTCCGTTGGCGGACGTTCGCGGTTCCTGGGCTGCCGCCTTCTTCAAGGCTTCCAGACGCCGCTGCACTTCTTCATTGGAACGGCGAGCGCGCAAGGCGCTTAGTTTGGCCGATTGATGCCGGGCCACGCTCTCATCAATGTACAGCGTGTCCGGCGGTTCTTCCTCGATGACAAACTCGTTAGCTCCCACAATGATTTTTTCTTTGGCTTCGGCCGCGCGCTGGTATTGGTACGAAGCTTCGGCGACTTCTTTCTGGGGATAGCCGCGCTCGATGGCCTTCACCATGCCGCCCATAGCGTCCAGCTTGCCGAAGTAGTCGAAGGCGCCTTTTTCCATTTGCAGCGTTAGGGTTTCGAGGAAATATGATCCTCCCAGGGGATCAACCGTCTGCGTCACCCCCGATTCGTAAGCGATGATCTGCTGGGTGCGCAGGGCAATGCGCGCCGCTTCTTCGGTGGGCAGAGCCAAAGCTTCGTCGTAGGAATCCGTGTGCAGGGACTGCGTCCCGCCCAGCACCGCTGCCAGAGCCTGCAAGGCCACGCGCGCGATATTGTTCATAGGCTGCTGCGCGGTGAGCGAGACGCCCGCCGTCTGAGTGTGAAAGCGAAGCAGCCGGCTGCGCTCGTTCCTGGCCCGGAAACGGTCTCTCATCACCTGGTACCAGATCTTGCGGGCGGCGCGATACTTGGCAATCTCTTCGAAAAAATCGTTGTGGGCGTTGAAGAAAAAGCTGAGGCGCGGGCCGAAGTCGTCCACGTCGAGACCGCGCCGCTGCGCCCATTCTACGTACTCGACGCCATCGTACAGCGTGAAAGCCAACTCCTGCAGGGCAGTCGAGCCGGCTTCGCGAATGTGATATCCGCTGATCGAAATAGTATTGAATTTTGGCGTGAACCGGGAACCGAACTCGAAGCTGTCCACCACCAGGCGCATCGAAGGCGCAGGAGGATAGATATATTCCTTCTGCGCGATGTATTCCTTGAGGATGTCGTTCTGCAGCGTGCCGGAAATTTTCTTCCAGTCCGCACCCTGCTTTTCCGCGACCACCAGGTACATCGCCCACAGGACTGATGCGGGCGAGTTGATGGTCATCGAGACTGTCGTCTTTTCCAGGTCGATACCGCCGAAGAGAATCTCCATGTCCTCGAGCGAATCGATGGCCACACCACACTTGCCGACCTCGCCTTCGCTGGCGGGATGATCGGAGTCATAACCCATGAGCGTGGGCAGGTCGAAGGCCACGGACAACCCCCCGCCGCCGCTCTCCAGCAAGTACTTGTAACGCTGGTTGGTTTCTTCGGGCGAGGCGAAGCCGGAGAATTGCCGCATGGTGAAAAGCTTGCCGCGATATCCGCTGGCATGAATGCCGCGAGTGAAGGGCGGCTGCCCGGGATGGCCCAGATATTTTTCCGCACTCCAGTCATCGGGCAGATCGGCGGCGGTATAGAGACGGCGCACCGGAGTGCCGGAAATGGTAGTGAAGCGGGCCTGGCCGTGCTCGTCGCGATTTATGCCGGTGGGCGTGCCAATTGGCTTCTCGGGTGATTTCTCCAGTGTCGGCAGGAGGGTTTTTTCCGCCCATTCTTTTTCGCCCGGCGAGGGATGGCGGCCGTCAAATACGTTAGCAATCGGACTTTCCGCGACCTGCGGTTTGGAAGGCTTCTTATCGGGCATGGGCACTCCGCCTATCTCCGATCATAGAAGAGGCCAGTACGGTGGGCAAGGCACCAACGTGCAAGCGGAATCACGTGTGGGTCGGACACTCTTGTCCGACGCCTTTGACTTTTTATTTTGTGATCCATTGCCGGGTGGCCTACCGGAACAATCTAAGTCAAGACCAAGTCAAAATCTAAGTCAAAACCCAAGTCAAAATCCAAGGCCAAGTCAAAATCCGAGTCAAGGCCGAGTCAAAACCTAAGTCAAAAGCGTCGGACAGAGCCTGCCCTGAGCGAAGTCGAAGGGAGTGTCCGACCCACACAGTGTCTATCGACTAGGGTCCGACTACTGGAGGCGTGGGCGGGCCGTCGTCTTTCTTTTCGGCATCGGACTTGGGCACGTCCGGGGGAAGCACGTTTGCCTTGGTGAGCCCGCTGCCGTCGTCGCCCAGGGAGCGAGTCTGCACTGTCACGCCCGACGCTTTGCGCAAATCTTTCAGAATGTCCTGCCGGTCGTGGCCGGCATATTCGCGGGCAAAACGGGTAAGGGCCTCGGTCAAAATATCGTGGTGATGCAGCGTTTCCAGGCCGGGCTCACGCGTGATGTTCAGCCACAAGCGGTGCACCAGGTGGACGTCTTCCGTCTTCAGCGACGGCGTGTGCGGCCCAATGTGGAAGGTGTCCACCTTGAGATTGGGGTAAATGACCTGGAAAATGAATTGCCGCTTGGGCTCGGGCATGGCCTCCCAGGCATGCCCCAGGTAGAAGGCTTGTTCCTGGGCACTCATCTTACTGGAGAGTCCGGAGACCACGGCGGAGGATTCCAGGTTGTTGGCGGTCTGCACAATCGCCGACCAGGGGTCGCGGGCCGGCACCACCAGCAGCGAAACATGCTTGCCGAAGCCTTCCGCCACCGACACGGCACGTGTAAACAGTTGCTGCTCGTAATCGCTGAAGATCTGCTCGGTGGAAAGATCGTAGGCGGCAGTGCCGAACTGGCTTACCCGCGCTGACATGACGACGATGTCCTGTTCCTTGGTGTCGATGCGCTCCAGCACCCACTTGAGGTGATTCAGCGTATTGTAATCGCGAACTGTCACCATCACGTTTCCGGCACGGATGCCCAGTCCGGAGCGCTCCACGGTATCGCTTTGCAGCAACTGGAAGTGTTCCTTCATGTGCTGTTCGGCCAGGGCATGCTTGCTCCGGTTGAGATGCTCAGAAACCGTGAATATCAGGAAGAACCCGCCGGAAAAACCGAGACCTGCAACCGTGGCGATCGACTTGGTGAACAGGTTCAGGATGGCGGTGCAAAGCAGTACTAAGAAGACTGAAAAGAGTCCAACCGGTATTTCGTGGCCGGCGACCCTCAGGTTGGGCGGGACCTTCCACCCGCGCTCGCCTTTGTACTTGATGCGCAGCACCAGCATGGCCAGGCTGTTAAAGGTGAAACTCCAGATCACACCAAACGCATAGGCCTCGCCCAGCAGATACACGTTGCCGCGACTGACCAGGATGGTAAAGACTTGCAGAATGACGACCAGGTTGACAATCCGGTAAGTGGTGCCGAATCGCGGATGCGGTTGCCGGAACCAGTCCGTGAGAACGCCGTCTTCCGAAATGCGGTTGAGAACACCGTTCGAACCGATGATCGCGGTATTGACCGCGCCCGACAGGATCAGGAAGCCCACCACCACCACGAAGGCCCGGAAAGCCAAGCGCAACAGCAGCGGGCCATATTCGTACATGGCCAGGCCGGCAATAAGATTGTCTTTGTAAACCGGGACCCGTACCGAGTCCGGAATAATCATCACGAACAGCAGCGCCGTGAGCCCGGTAAAGACAAAACTGTAAACCGCGATAATAATGGCAGCCCGCTTCAGGTTCTTCAGCTTGGGATGGGCCAGCTCGCGGTTGACCTGGGCCAGCGATTCCTCTCCGCTCATGGCCAGCACGGAGTGGCCGAACGCAATCAGGATGCCAAGAATGGCGAACTTCGAGGCCAGCCCGTGGGCCAGGTCCGTGTGCTTGAGGAAGCCCAGGGCCTCCTCGCTGAACTTCAGGCTATCAGCGGTGGGTAGCGGCACTGACTGGTATCCCTGCTTCAACAGGGTCAAGGCCGACCACCCCAGGAGGATGACCACCATCACCGTGGTGATCTGCATTACACGGAGGGCCTTCTCGCTGGATTCCTGAATGCCCTTGGTGTTCTGCCACCAGAAGTACGTGGTCACGGCCAGGGCAAATACGACGGAGGTCCAATTGACGTCCAGGTGTGGCGTCCCGTGAAAGATGTTGTGCATGGCCTGCGGGATCCAGCCGTGGGCGTCGGCTGCGGCGAAAGTGTCGTTGATCAGTCCGGCAATATATTGCCCCGCCGAAACCCCTGAGATCGGGCCGGTCAGGATGTAGTCAAACATCAGGGCGGAAACGCTGACCTTGGCCAGGGTCCCACCCAGCGCCTCTTTGACTACGCGGTAAACCCCGCCGCGGACGAACATGGAGCAACTCTCGACGTAAACCGCCCGCACCGCGAAGGAGAACAGCATTACCGCCACGATGAACCAGGGAGCCGATTTCCCGATGGCCTGCTCCGCGATGCCAGCGGCATAGAACGCGGACGACCCCAGGTCGTTCAACACAATGGCCGCCGCCCGCCAGTAGGAGATGAACGTCAGCATCACCGAAGTCGCGACCACAATACGAACGCGATCAGCGGCTGAACCTGCGGGCTGTAAAGGAGATGCCATTGCGAGGCGGGCTAGCTGATACCCGAACCGGAGTCGTTAGAGAGCAGCAGCATCCCGATATATTCCCTGCCCCGGACGGGTACGGTCTCGGAGACCTGAACTTCCGTGGTGCATAAGAACTGTAGCAGAAGAATTCTATCCCTGAGGAGAGGCCCCATACGCGCTAGGTATGTTAGCCCATCACGCCATTGAGACATAGATGGAAGAGCGAATAAGCCCAGTCGGTATAAAGATCGCGTGGGGACAGCCGCACTCGGCTGTCCGGTCGAGCGAAGCTCGACGGCTTTTGACGGAAACGTAACGTGATGACAAAACCAGTGCGGCGGACGTTGCTCCGCCGGACAGCCAGGGGCGACTGTCCCCATGTGGTCCGATCTGGCATGGGAGCCTTTTGCTATGCTTGCGTGGTGTGGCGCATGCACAAGAGCGCGTGGCTGCTGGTCCTTCTCTCGGCCGGCCTGCAGATTCTGATTTTTCCCCTGCCCAATCTGTATTTTCTGGACTGGGCGGCGGTTGCTCCCCTGCTCATCGCGCTGTTGCGGGCCAGGGAGCCAGGCATCTTGCAACTCCAGGCTGGAGTCAGGCTGCTGCCGGCCAGACCGGCCCAAGCTTTTCTTCTGGCTTACGTCTGCGGCATTCTCTGGTATGCCGGAACCTGCTACTGGATCTACAACACCATGCGCCAGTACGGCGGGGTTGGCACCGTGGCCGCCCTGGGCCTGCTATTTCTTTTCTGTCTTTACCTGGCCCTCTATCACGGCGCCTTCGGGTTACTGATCAGCCTGCTGGCGAGGGGCGGGGAGGGAACAAATCCCTTCAACCGCCGCGCCCTTCTTCTGGCTGCGCCGGCCTGGGTTGGGGTGGAACTGGCCCGCACCCGCATCACTGGATTCCCCTGGGACCTGCTGGGCATCACCCAGGTGGACAACATTCCGCTGGCCCACATCGCCAGTCTTACTGGAGTGTACGGATTGTCGTTCGAAATCATGGTGGTCAATACTGCCCTGGCCGCCGCTTTCGTCATTCGCTCCGAGAGGGGCCAACCCAGCAAACGCAAGCCCCTTCTGCTGGCAACTGCCGCCGCCGTCATTGTGCTGCAGGCGGGAAGACTGATCAGCCCGCCCACATTGCCCACCGACCAAGCCGCCCGCCTGGTGCAACAGAACATTCCGGTGCTGCAGGGAAGCGACTGGACGAAAGAATATTTTGAGGGGACGCTGCGGGATTTGAGCCGAATAAGTTTGAACGTTCCCGGTCAGGAACAATCCCCGGGTTCAGCACCGGCTTCTCCGCTTCGGCCTGATCTGATTGTGTGGCCGGAGTCGCCGGCGCCCTTCTATAACAACGACCCCACATTCCGGGAGACGGTTAGCAACATCGCGCGCGCAGCCCAAACCTGGATCCTGGTGGGCAACCTGGGCATACGTAATGCGGGCGAAACGCAGGATCGCACCACTCGGCTCTACAACTCCGGAAGCCTGGTCAGCCCGGCGGGCGAATGGATTGGACGCTATGACAAGATGCATCTGGTGCCGTTCGGCGAGTATGTTCCGTTCAAGCGGGTGTTTGGCTTTGCCGGCGGGCTGACCCAGGAAGTTGGTGATTTTTCGCCGGGCACTTCGCGCGCGCCACTGCAGGCCGGCGGCAAGCTGGGCGTGTTTATCTGCTATGAATCCATCTTCCCCGACGAGATCCGCCAACTGGCCGCGAACGGAGCGCAGGTGTTTGTGAATATCTCCAACGATGGCTGGTACGGCGACAGCGGAGCCTATGCCCAGCACCTGAAGCAGGCGCGCATGCGTGCCGTCGAGAATGACCGCTGGCTGTTGCGCGACACCAACACCGGAGTGACCGTGTCAATCGATCCCTACGGGAGAGTGGTGTCCAGCCTTCCCCGCAAAATCCGGGCCGCGCTCGATGCTCCCTACGCCCTCACCAACGTAACCACGTTCTACACCCGTCACGGCGACTGGTTCGCTTACCTGTGTGCGATAATTTCTTTAGTGGGACTACTGTTGAGTTTCCGGTCCCGCGCCAGGACCAAAGCTTAATCATGAATGAAGAGCTCGAACACGAATACGCCGGCCTGAAAGACAAGGTCCGTGATCTCCGGGAGTACCTTTGACGCCGGCAAACTTCGAGAGCAGCTAGCCGAAATCGAAAAGCAGGCGGCTGACCCGGCTCTGTGGTCGAATCCGCAGAAGTCTCAGCAGGTCATGCGTCAGAAGAAGCGCCTGGAGAACGTGTTGGCAACCGAAACTGACCTGGTGCGGCGGGGCGACGACATCACTGCCTATTTCGACCTGGGCCGCGAAGGGGAAGATGTTGACGCAGACCTGCGCCGCGAGATTGACAGTCTGCGGAACCTGGTTGACCGGTTGGAAACCGAGAGCCTGCTCTCCGGTGAAAATGACGGCCGCAACGCCATCGTAACCATCCACCCCGGGGCCGGCGGAACCGAATCGCAGGACTGGGCCGACATGCTGCTGCGTATGTATCTCCGCTGGGGGGAACGGCGCGGCTTTCAGACCGTTCTCTACGACTACCAGCCGGGTGAAGAAGCAGGACTCAAGTCCGCGACTTTTGCCGTGAATGGGGAGTACGCCTTCGGGTTGCTGACCAGCGAAATCGGCGTGCATCGCCTGGTGCGCATTTCGCCTTTCGATCAGGCCAAGCGCCGCCATACTTCGTTTGCCAGCGTTTATGTCTCGCCCGAAATCGACGACAGCATCGAAATCGTGATCAAGCCGGAGGAATTGCGGGTGGACACCTACCGCTCCAGCGGCAAGGGCGGCCAGCATGTGAACACCACCGATTCCGCCGTGCGCATCACCCATATTCCCACCGGCCTGGTGGCCAGCTGCCAGAACGAACGCTCACAGCACAAGAACCGGGAACGCGCCATGAGCATGCTCAGATCCAAGCTGTACGAATTTGAGCTGGAAAAGCAGCGCGAGGTCACCCGGAAAATTGAAGACTCCAAACTCGACATCGACTTCGGCTCGCAGATCCGATCCTACGTCCTGCAGCCTTATCGCATGATCAAGGACCACCGCACGAAAATGGAGGTGGGCGACGTGGACCGGGTGCTCGATGGCGACATCGATCCCTTTATCCGCGCCTATCTGCGCATGCGGCGGGGAGAAAAGCAGGACGGCAGCAAGCAAAACGGCAACAAGTAGGACCAGGGTAGAACCAGGAGGAGTTCGAAGTTATGGCCCGCATGATCGATCTCATCCGCGCCTCGGCAGTGCCGTCGAACCTGATGCAGTCCGCGGCCAAGGGAGCGCTTTCTGTACCTCCCCTGGAGATGATCGAGATTTTGGTGTACCTGGCGGTTCATAGCAAGATCTTCGGGGAGCAGGCGCAGCTCACACTGGCCGGATGGGACGAGGCAGCATCAAGCGCTGCGGCCAGTGATCCCGCCACCTCCAGGGAGGTTCTCGAATATCTGACTTCGCCGAAAAACCTGCGGCCAGTGTTGCTTCCAGCCCTGATCAACAACCCGTCGGTGTCGGAGGAATCATGGCTCGAACTGGCGCCGAGTGCCGGCGGTGACCTGGTCGAGGTCATGCTGAAGAGCGAGCGGATTACCCAGTCTCCGGGGATTCTGAATGCGCTCCTGGCCAACCCCAACGTGAGCGGAATTCAGTCAGAGAACATCAGAAGCGAGATTGAGCAGATGACGCCGATGCCGAACGAACCCGTGGTGGAAGACCCTGAGATGCACTCCGCGCCGGAGAAGGCAGAGACGGGAGCCGAGGAAGAAGTTTTGGCGGCGGCACCAGCGGACGAGACCCCGGAAGGTGAAGAAGTGCTCGATGAAGGTGTTCTGGCCTATCTGGCGGAGCACGAGAGCGAGATCGCAGCCCACGCTGATCACGCGTATCAGCCAATCGGGGGTGTCCACGAAGAAATCCCGAGCGAGGAACCGGCGGCCGCGGAGGCAGCCACCGTCACCGCATCGGCCGGGAAAGGAACCGGAGCAGCCGCCAAGAAGGCTCCGATCAAGAAAACGAACTTGAAGCCGGAGGAGGAGCGGGGCAGCGCCCTGCAGAAAATATCCAAGCTGGACATCAAGGGCCGAATTCAACTGGCCATGAAAGGCACCAAGGAAGAACGCTCGCTGCTCATCCGCGATGGCACCAAGATCGTCGCCCTGGCGGTGCTGGAATCGCCCAAGATCAGCGATGGCGAGGTGGAAAGATTCGCCACCCAGAAGAATGTGCTGGAGGCGGTGCTTCGCGGCATCCCGATGAAGCGGCGCTTCGCCAAGAATTACGCCATTATCCGCAATCTGGTGTTCAACCCGCGCACCCCCCTGGACCTTTCGCTCGGGCTCATGAAAAACATGCTGATAGGCGACCTTCGCAACCTCTCCAACAATAAAGAGATTTCAGATACGGTCCGCAAGCTCGCTACCAAGATGTTCAAGCAGAAGATGGACAGCAACAGCAAGCGCTGATTTCACTTGGCAAGAACCACGTGGGGACAGCCGCCCCGGCTGTCCGGCGGAGCTAAGCTCCGCTGGGTGTGGTTTTGGTTGAGATTAAGACCTGTCGAGTTTCACTCGACCAGACAGCCGGGGGCGGCTGTCTCCACGTGCTTCTACTGGACTCGCTTTCCCTCGCAACACTACAATCGCGGCATGGCTTCCCGGCCTGAGTCGGATCCCATCGCTGACTTGTTCAAGCGCTCCCGCACCATCGCGGTCGTGGGGCTCTCCAACAGCCCGCTGCGCCCCAGCCACGGAGTGTCTGCCTACATGCAGACGCAGGGCTACCGGGTCATTCCGGTAAACCCCAACATCCACGGCTCTCTGGGAGAGAAGGCGTATGCGTCGTTGATCGAGGTCCCGGAGAAGATTGACATCGTGAACATTTTCCGCCGCTCAGAGTTTGTAGAGGAGGCGGTCGATCAGGCCATCCGTCTGAAAGTACCGGTCATCTGGATGCAGGAGGGGGTTGCCGACGAGAAAGCGGCGCACAAAGCTCGAGCGGCGGGCATCTTCGTGATCATGGACCGCTGCATTCTGAAGGAGCACAAGGCACGCTTCGGGTGATTCCGGCACGACCTCACAAACGCCTCGAACCACGTAGGCCCGGACGCCCTCGCCCGGGCGGGCGAGCGCAGCTCGCCGGTTATTAAATGCCGAAACGAACGCGCTCACACACCGCGCTCGTCGCATCTGGGGTTCGTGGAGGATACAGGAGCGGAGCTGCGCTCCGCCAGGCGGGTGTGGGCACCCGCCCCTACGTATTTTGCGGTGAAACTGGCTTTTACGCCCGCACGAAGATTACCGTCGCGTCATCCTGCAAGCCCTGGCCATTGGCGAAGCTACGTACGTCGGCGAGGATACTCTCCGCTGAGGCTTCGGGCCGCAATACGTGGTCCCGCATGCGCTCCGCACCGTACTCCTCGTCGGACAAGCCGGTGGCTTCCGTAATTCCGTCGCTATAGAAAACCAGCCGCGAGCCCTGAGAAAGCTGCACCCGGCCCTCGGAAAACTCGCCCGTGCCGAGTCCCAGCGGCATGCCGCGTTCGCTATCCAGAAAACGCGCGCCTTGTTCATCGACCAGCAGCGGCCGCAGATGACCGGCGCTGGAAAACGTCAACTCCCGCGTGGTCGGGTTCAGCACGGCCAACAGCATGGTGACAAACTTGCCAGAGGGAAAATCCTCCACCAGCAGGCGATTCAGGCGAGTAAGAACTTCACCCGGCCCGCTGCAGGTCTGGGTCAGGGAGCGCAGCATACCGCGCGTGGCGGACATCAGCAGGGCAGCCGCCGTACCTTTTCCTGAGACGTCGGCCAGCACCAGGCCCCAGCAGCCATCGTCGAAGGAAATGAAATCGTACCAGTCGCCGCCCACCGCACCTGCGGGGATGGACAGCCCGGAAATTGCGAATCCCGGGATGAAAGGCGAACTTTTGGGCAGCAGCGCCTGCTGGATGGCGCGCGCTTCGTGCGCCTCCTGGCTCATGCGTTCGCGCTCATGCCGTTCATGTTGAAAGCGCCGCGCGTTGTGCACGGCGACAGCAACGTGATCGCACAAACTCTGCAACCAGCGCAGGTGTTCACGGGTAAAGGCGTC
Source organism: Terriglobia bacterium (assembly GCA_963758435.1). Classification (GTDB taxonomy): domain Bacteria; phylum Acidobacteriota; class Terriglobia; order Terriglobales; family Acidobacteriaceae; genus JAIQFF01. The sequence continues at coordinate 450,144 of CAVWVN010000014.1, forward strand.
CAGGTCGTGATGTGAAGCCGCAAACACGCCCACCAGTTGACCCTCGACCAGCAGAGGGATGGCTACCTCGGAACGCGTCGATTCCTCGCAGGCGATGTAATAAGGGTCCTGGCGCACATCGGGCGCATAACGCATCTGTCTGGTGGCGGCAACGTAGCCCACCATGCCTTCGGTGCCCACCTTCAGCCTTGAACCCTGGCCATGAACAGTGCAGCCGTGGACGCCGGCCATCTCCAACTCGCCTCGCTCCTGGTCGTGCAAATAGATGTTGGTTTCCACGCAGCAGAAGGCCGTGGCCACATCGTCCACAATCTTGTGGATCAGTTCGTCCAGATCGAGAATGGACGAAATCTTCTGCGCCCATTTCTGCAATTTGAGCAGATGCTCAACCTGGTCAAGTTGTACGGGGCGGACGGCGACCGGGTCCGGAACGATAGTTCTGGGGCTTGTAGCCATGGGATCCAGCCTCCTTGAAGAAGTACACAAAAGGAAAAGAGCTTACACAGCATCAGATGCGCCGGTCTAGGCGCCGGATTCTGTTTTCGGCGTGCCGGAAGAGTGGCCGGAAGTGCCCTTCCGGGAGCGCCGCCGTTTGATCTCTTCCAGCCGCTCCCCGATGCGCTTTTCCACCCCTTCGCTGGTGGGCTGATAGTAAACGCGGCCGCCCAGGTTGTCGGGCAGACACTGCATGTCAGCCACTTTGTCTTCCAGATCATGGGCGTACTGGTAGCCCTGGCCATACCCCAGGCCCTTCATCAGCCCCGTGGGCGCGTTACGCAAGTGCAGCGGGACAGGTTCGGCAGCGGTGCGTTCCACGTCGCCCAGGATGGCGCCGTAGGCCGTGTACAACGCATTGGACTTGGGCGCCACCGACAAATACACCACGGCTTGCGCCAGGGCCAGGTTCCCTTCCGGCATGCCCAGAAAATCCACGGCATCGCGGGCAGCCATGCATTGCGAAAGCGCGTTGGGATCGGCCAGCCCAATGTCCTCCACCGCCATGCGCACCGCCCGGCGCGCGATGTAGAGCGGATCTTCACCGGCTTCGAGCATGCGGCCGAGCCAGTACAGCGCCGCGTCGGGATCGCTGTTACGCACCGACTTGTGCAGCGCGGAGATGAGGTTGTAGTGCTCTTCTCCGGCCTTGTCGTACCGCAGTACCCGTTTCTGCAGGGCGTCCTGGACCAGGTCGTCGGAAATTTCCGCCTCTGTCTCTTTGTTGTCGCGTCCGCGAGCCAGCGAGGCGGCCACTTCCAGCACGTTGTAGGCGCTGCGAGCGTCGCCGCTGGAGTAGGCCGCTATTTTTTTCAGGACATCGTCGGAAGCTTGCAATTTCATCGCGCCCAGACCGCGTTCTTCATCGCTCAAGGCGCGTTTAAGAAGCTCGATAATTTGTTCCTCGGTCAGCGGCTTGAGCACGTAAACCCGGCTGCGGGAGAGCAGCGCGGAGATGATTTCGAACGAGGGATTCTCAGTGGTTGCGCCGATCAGGCGGATGTTGCCCTTCTCCACATGGGGCAGGAAGGCATCCTGCTGGGCCTTGTTGAAGCGGTGGATCTCATCAATAAAGACGATCGTGCGCGTGCCGTACTGCTTGGCGCGCTCAGCGTCGGCCATGACCTGCTTGATTTCCTTGATGCCGGTGAGCACGGCGGAGAATTCCACAAACTCGGCCTTGGTCAGACGCGCGATGATTTGCGCCAGCGTGGTTTTGCCGGTGCCGGGCGGCCCCCAGAAGATGAGGGAGCCGATGTCATCGCGTTCAATCTGCGTGCGTAATGGCTTGCCGGGGCCGACCAAGTGCTCTTGCCCGACGAATTCATCCAGCGTGCGCGGCCGCATGCGGTCGGCCAGCGGCCGGGTGCGGTCGCCAGGGTTTTCGCCGCTCGGGATGGTTTGAAACAGATTCATGCAAGAACCACTTCACCACAGAGTCACAGAGTCACAGAGAAGACCTATTTCTAAGAACCTTCCTTTCTCTATGCCTCCGTGCCTCCGTGGTGATTTCATTTTCGTTGTCGGGCCACTTCATATAACACGATACTCGCCGCCACCCCCACGTTCAGCGACTCCACCTGGGGCGCTTGCGGGATGGCCACAACTTTATTCATTTGTGGGATGAGGTACCGGGACAATCCTGCGCCTTCACTGCCGATAAAAATGGCCAGCGGGCCGGAGAGTTTGGCCTGATCGAGCGGCGTACCCCGGTGCGACGCGGTGCCTACCAGGCAAAGGCCGTGGGCTTTCATCCCACCCAGCGATTCGGACAGTTTCGCCCGGGCCACTGGCAACCGGAAGATCGAACCTGCCGAGGCCCGCACAACTTTGGGATTGTACGGGCTGACCGTGCCCTCTCCCAGCAGAACGCCGCCAGCGCCGAAGGCCTCGGCGGAACGCAGGATGGTCCCCAGGTTTCCCGGGTCCTGTACTCCGGCGATGACCAGAATTGGCCCGGCCGGTGACTTGGCCAGTACGTCTTCCAGAGCGAATTCCTTCCATCGTGCCAGAGCGGCCACGCCCTGCGGGGCGTCGCTGGGGACGGCGCTCGAAAATAGCTTGTCAGGCAGTAACAGGGTTTCCACCTGGGCGCCGAGCTGAGACAGGAGCCGGTCGGCCTTGGGCGTCGCCGATTCGCTGAAGAAAACCGCGCGAAAGCGCAAGCCGCTGCGAATGGCTTCTTCCAGAATGTGGAAGCCTTCGATGGCGCAATAGCCGTCGGAGGTGAGCTCTCCCCGAGAAAAAGCGGCGCGCAGCTCTTTGACCAGAGCGTTGTGGCGTCCCTCGATGCGACGCAATCGGGCGTTCGGGAAGCCGCCGGTGGCTGTGGCTTTCTTCATGTTCGCGCCAGCTCGCTCAGAATCATACCTGTTCCTCTCGGCTTTCTGCGCTTTCCCATGTTATGTTTAACCTTCGTGATTTCAACACCTGGGGCGGGAAGGGACCTGCAGTGCGTGTAGAAATTGTCAAGATCAACTGCGATAACCCGGAGGCGTCACTGATCCGCTACGCGGCGGACCAGATTCGTGCCGGCGAAGTGCTGGGCATGCCGACCGATACTTTTTACGGGCTGGCGGCCGATCCTTTTAACCTGCGCGCTGTGGACCGGGTGTATGACATCAAGTCGCGCTCGCGTCACAAGCCGCTGTCACTGCTGATTGCCGACGTGGACCAGGCCGAACAACTGGCGCAGGACCTGCCGGAAGAGTTTTACGCCCTGGCGCGGCGTTTCTGGCCGGGACCGCTCACGATCATCGTGAAAGCGTCTTCGCGGCTTCCGCTCAAAGTGACCGCCAACACCGGCAACGTCGCCCTGCGCGTGCCCAAGGCCCCAATCCCGCTGGCCGTGGTGCAGGCCGCGCAGATTCCGATTACCGCCACCTCCGCCAACCTGAGCGGCGAATCCGAGTGCACTACCGCACTGGCGGTCCGCGATCAGCTCCAGGACCGCATCGCGATCATCGTCGACGGCGGCACTTCGCCGCGGGAAGTGGCTTCGACCATCATCGACCTCACCGACGAAGAGGCGCGCTGGCGCATCATGCGGGAAGGCGCCATTCCCGCCCAGGAGATCTCCGAGTTTTTCGCGCAAGGATGAACGTGGCAGCGAAGCGGCGTCGGCGAAGCCTCTGGCCGTTGTGGGCGGTGGCGCTGACTGCGACGGCAGTCGCGGTCTTCCTCGGAATCACCAGCATTCAGATCGTGAGCCAAGCCGGCTTGCAGGAAGGTCATCCCTCCGACGCGATTGTCGTCTTCGGCGCGGCCGAGTATGCCGGACGCCCGTCCCCTGTGTTCCGCGCCCGGTTGGATCACGCTTACGATCTGTTCCAGCGCGGGATGGCGCCGGTGGTCATCACCACCGGAGGTTCAGGGGATGATCCCACTTTCAGCGAAGGCGGGGTAGGTCACGATTACCTGATGCACCGCGGCATTCCCGAGCCCAGACTCATCGCCGAGACTCAGGGTTCAGACACCGCTTCCTCTGCCGAACGGGTGGCTGTGATCATGCGCACCAACCGGATGCGCAGTTGTGTGGCGGTCAGCGACGCCTACCACGTGTTCCGCATCCGAAAACTGCTGGAGCATGAAGGCGTGCAGGTTTACGTGGCGCCTCGCCCGGACTCCCGCCCGCGGTCGGTCTGGCAACGGGCTCTGGCGGTTTTGCGCGAGGCCGCCAGCTATACCGCGTGGCGGCTGCATATTCCGGCGTAGCCACGAACCACGTAGGGGCGGGTGCCCTCACCCGCCCGGTCGGGCAAAGCCCGGCGAGGTTTTCCCTGCTTCCAGCACTCAAAACCCGAGGCGAGCTTTGCTCGCCCGCCCGGACGAGGGCGTCCGGGCCTACGAGGGTTGCGCCTGATCGTCCGGTTCTATCCCTGCCAGCCGCGCCGCCATTCGCGTGATATCTCGCGCTGCGTCGGGGTGGGCCAACTTTCGCGCAGCTGCGCTCATGCGCTGCAACCGGCCGGGATCGCCCAGCAGTGCCGCAATGGTATCGGCCAGCCACACGCGCTCCAGCTTGGTTTCTTCCACCACCACGGCCGCGCCGGCACGCTCCAGCGCCTGGGCATTGACCCGCTGATGGTCGTCCGCTGCGCGCGGGAAAGGCACAAAGACGGCCGGCTTGCCTGCCGCCGTGATTTCCGCGACCGTGCTCGCGCCCGACCGGCACAGAATCAAATCGGCCCGAGCAAAGAAAGCCGGCATATCGGTGATGAAGGGAGAGACTTCAGCGGACAAGCCGGCCTGCTGATATGCGGCCTGCGCGTCGCTAAAGCCGCGCTCTCCCGTCTGGTGGATGATGTGTATATTCGGTATCTGTTTCATCAGTTCCGGCAAACATTGAATCATGGCCTGGTTGATGGCATTCGCGCCTTGGCTTCCGCCGAAAACCAGCAAGGTGGGATTGACGTTTCCGGTGGGGCGCCCCGCGATCTGGAAAAACGCTTCGCGCACCGGTACGCCGGTGACTTCGGCATTGCGGAAATATTCCGCCGTCTCTTCAAAATGCACCGCCGCCCCTGAAACCCATCTCGCCACCATGCGATTGGCAAAGCCGGGAACTACGTTGGGTTCGAATGCCAGGGTTGGAGTTCCCTTCAGAATGGCAGCCAGCATGGCCGGGCCAGAGGCGTATCCGCCCACTCCGATCACAATATCGGGTTGGAACTCAGTCAGGATACTGCGAGCGTGCCAGACCGCCCGGGGAAGGTCGAAGAGAGTTTTCAGCCGCGTCTTGAGGCTGACTTTATTCAAGGCGCCGACTTGGACCAGCCGCAGCGGGAATCCCGCGGCCGGCACCAGCCGGTTCTCGATGCCGCGCGCCGTGCCAATAAACAATACTTCAGCGCCGTACTGCTTTTGCAACTCGTGGGCAATGGCCAAGGCAGGAATTACGTGTCCACCGGTGCCGCCCCCTGCCAGGATTGCCCGCATGATGTGACTATAAACCGGAAGGAGCGGACGCCGACTACGGCGAGTTGACGGTTAAGGAGCATGGCAATGCGATTTACGTAGGCCCGGACGCCCTCGTCCGGGCGGGCGAGCGAAGCTCGCCTGGGTTTTCACGGTTTGGAGAAAACCAAAAGACCTCCGGGCGGGCGAGGGCACCCGCCCCTAAGTGGGCCGTGTTGGTGCCCACACCGATATACTCAAACCATGAATCAGGAGAAGCGCGACCGCGTGCTGGGAATGGGACGCCGCATTACCCGCCGCGATTTTCTGAACGGCGTCGCCGTGGGAATTGGCGTCCTGGGCAGCGTTGGGCCGACGGGGTTGGCTTCAGGCGCTGCGTCAGGTGAGGAGCCAGGTCATTCTCCAGGAGGGTTCTACCCACCGGCGCTGACGGGGATGAGAGGCAGTCAGCCGGGCGCCTTTGACGTCGCCCACGCCCTGCGCGATGGGACTTTTTGGGACACCGCTGGAAGCCCCGCCGACACAGGTGAGACCTACGATCTGATTGTCGTGGGCGGTGGCATCAGCGGGCTGGCAGCGGCTTACTTCTACCGCAAACAGGCCGGCCCGAATTCGCGCATTCTCATTCTCGACAATCACGACGACTTCGGCGGACATGCCCGGCGCAACGAGTTTCGTGTGGGCAAGCGCCTGCTTCTGAGCAACGGCGGGACCCAATCGATTGAAAGTCCTTCAGAGTACAGCGAGGTCGCCAAGACTGTTCTTAAAGATCTGGGGATTGAGACGAAAAAATTTTACAAGGCCTACGACCAGAAGCTCTACTCGCATCTGGGTACCGCATGCTTCTTCGACAAGCAAACCTTCGGTGAAGACCGCCTGGTGCCGGGCATGGGCTCGCTCCCCTGGCCCGATTTTCTGGACAAGACTCCGCTACCGGAAAAGGTGCGGTGTGAGATTGCACGGCTTTATACGGACAAGAAAGATTATTTGCCGGGTCTTTCGCGCCAGGAAAAGCGGGCTCGCCTGGCTAAGATCAGCTACGCCAGTTTCCTGACTGATATCTGCCATGCCGATCCTGCCGTTATTCCGTTCTTTCATACCTACACCTACGATCTGTTTGCCGTGGGAATCGAGGCCATCTCGGCCCTGGCTTGTTATGGGAATCCGGACGACTATGGGGCATACCACTACGCCGGCTTCGACGGCATGGACCTGGGAGAGAGTGCGGAAGATGAAGGCGAACCTTACATTTTTCACTTTCCCGATGGCAACGCCTCGGTGGCGCGCCTGCTGGTCCGGTCACTGCTTCCCGAGTGCATCCCGGGACACACGATGGAGGACGTTGTCACCGCCCACGCCGATTACGGCAAGCTTGATCAGCCTTCGTCTCCCATTCGTATTCGTCTGAACGCTACGGCGGCGCGGGTTCGTCACGTTGGCCGGTTGGAAGCGGCCAAAGAGGTTGAAGTCGCCTACGTACGGAAGGGAAACCTAAAGAGCGCCAAGGGCAAGGCCTGCGTGCTCGCCTGCTACAACGGCATGGTTCCGTATCTCTGCACGGAGTTGCCGGAGACCCAGAAAGAGGCGCTGCATTACGGCGTGAAGGAGCCCTTCATCTACACCCACGTTGCGATTCGCAACTGGACGGCCTTTCACAAGCTGGGAATCCGGCAGATTATTTCGCCCGGCGGATATCACTGCTTCACCATGCTGGATTTTCCCGTCAGCCTGGGTGCGTACAAATTTCCCAGCCATCCTCAGGAACCGATGGTGCTGTTCATGCTGCGCACGCCTTGCAAACCCGGCCTGCCGCGCCGCGACCAGTACCGCATGGGAAGATTCGAACTGATCAACACACCATTTTCGACCTTTGAACGGAATATCCGGGACCAACTGCAACGCATGCTCTCCCCGGGCGGGTTTGATGCTTACCGCGACATCGCAGCCATCACGGTAAATCGTTGGGGGCATGGGTATGCGTATGAATACGACTCCTTCTCCGACCCGCACTGGGCTCCGGAGGAGCGTCCCTGCGTGATAGGCCGCCAGCAGTTTGGACTCATCTCCATCGCTAACTCCGACGCCGGCGCCAGCGCGTACACCAACGCGGCCATCGATCAGGCGTATCGCGCGGTGCAGGAACAACTGAAAATCTCATGACATCGCCACTGTCATCCTGAGCGGAGTCAGCCCATTCGCTTGCGAATGGGCTGATGAAGTCGAAGGACCCCTACCTCAGGAAGAAGTCCCACGCTCTTTCTTGAAGTGCGATCGGACAAAACATGAAGTCGCCACCATCCCCGTGAACTAGGGATCCTTCGACTCCGTAGCCGCTTCGCGAGGCGAAGCAGCCACTACGCTCAGGATGACACCTCAGTCGGTTTGCTTGGTGATGTTCAGCAGAACTCCCACGCAGGCCAGGGTCACGAGCAACGACGATCCTCCGTAAGACACGAAGGGCAGCGGGATTCCTTTGGTCGGCATCAGGCCCAATACCACACTCATATTGATGAAGGCCTGCACCACCACCATGCTGGTGATGCCGACCGCCAGCAAACGCCCGAACATGTCCTGAGTGCGCAGGGCGGTGCGAACTCCTCGCCACAAGAAAATGCCGAAGAGCAGCAGGACCACCAGCGATCCCAGCAGACCCAACTCTTCGGCAGTCACGGCAAAGATAAAATCGGTGTGCGGTTCGGGAAGATAAAAAAGCTTTTGTTTCCCTTCCATGAATCCCAGGCCGGTGATGCCTCCGGTACTCACAGCGATCAGCGACTGAATCATGTGAAAGCCCTTACCCTGCGGGTCGGAGTAGGGGTTGAGAAAGGCCAGAATACGGTCGCGGCGATAGGCAACGTGGAAGATCAGAAAGTAGAGTGGAAGCAACGACGCCCCGGCGGCATATCCCAACCAGCGCAGGTCGAGGCCGGCCACGAACAGGATGCAGGCGGTAATCGCGGCGCAGGCGATGGCCGTGCCCAGGTCCGGCTGAAACACGATCAGGCCCAGAAACATCAGGGTGGGCAGCACCGCAGGCAGCAGCGTGTTTCGCCAGTCATTCATGGCATTAATGCGGCTCTCCAGAAAGAAAGCCAGAAAGAGAATGATCGCCACCTTGGCCACTTCCGACGGCTGGAAAGAAAACCCGCTGAAGTGAATCCAGCGGTGGGTGTGGTGGGCACGGTCAAGAAAAAAGACTGAAATCAGCATCAGCGTGGTGACACCCAGCGTCGAAAACACGACCCCGGGATGCTTGTAGCGGCGGTAGTCCACTTTCATCGCGACCACCATGGCTGCGAGGCCAGCGGCGGCCCATCCTACCTGCCGCAACAGGAAGTAGTATCCCGAGCCATAACGCTCCTTGGCCATGACCGCTGAGGCGCTGAATACCATCACCAATCCGACAAATACCAGGATCAGGGTAACGGTAAACAGCCAACTATCGACGCTGACGCGCTTGGCCATGGGGAATTCATTTCACCACGGAGGCACGGAGACGCGGAGGAGAATGTCTGTGAATTTCCAGACCGAGCTGTAACTATCTTGGTTCCTCTCGGGAACATCGATCTCTAGGCCAGCGGCAGGGTGAACAGGAAGGTGGAACCGTGGTTGAGTTCGCTCTGGGCGCGAATGGAGCCGCCATGGGCCAGCACGATATGTTTGGCGATCGCCAGCCCCAACCCGGTCCCTCCAGATTCGCGCGAGCGCGCCTTGTCCACCCGGTAGAAACGTTCGAACAGGCGAGGCAGGTGCTCGGAGGGAATGCCGGGACCGAAATCCTGGATGTAGAATTCGACCCCGCCCGCGACTGATCGTGCTCCCAAAACAACCCGTCCGCCCGACTGGGCGTATTTCATGGCATTGTCGATAAGATTGGAGAAGACTTGATGAATGGCCTCGGGATCTGCGCCCACCCGGGCGGCGGCTTGGTCCTCGACCACGAGTTCGACGTTTTGTATCCGCGCAATTTCGCGAAAGCTCTGTACCGCCTCTTGCAGCAGGTCCGCCGGGGCACTGGGCTGAATGTCGAAACGTTGCTCGCCGGATTCCACCCGGGCCAGGGTAAGCAGGTCTTCGGTCAGGCGCGACATGCGCACGGCGCTCTTGCGGATGATCTCGAGAAACTCGCGGGTATGGCCGTTGCCGGGGGCGCCGTCCAGCAGGGTTTCGGTATAGCCCTGAATAGAAGTAAGGGGCGTGCGCAACTCGTGCGAGACATTGGCGATAAAATCGCGACGGGTCTTCTCCACCCGTTCGGTCTCGGTAAGATCACGCAGCACCGCCACCGCACCGCCGCCGGGCATGGGCGCAGCCGTCACGTCGAAGGTTCGTCCCGGGACAATGGACGCGGCTCGGGCGGTGAATACTCTTCGCGCCCCACTCGCGCCTCGCACCGCGGTCAGAAAATCGGGATCGCGCACCGTCTCCACCAGGGGCGCATTCTTGCGGGTGTGCTGCGGAACCAGTCTGTCCATGGTCTGGTTGGCCCACTGCACGCGATCATCAGGGCTGACGGCGATGACCGCATCCTGCATGCTGTTGAGCAACGTTTCAAGCTGGCGCTGGCTGGTACGCAACGCGGCAAAACTTTCTTCCAGATGCTGGGCAGCCTTGTCCAGCGAGCCTGCAAGTTGTGCGAGTTCATCCGAAGACGAATCTTCGATCCGCGCCGCCAGGTCGCCGGCGGCGATGCGATCGGCAAACTGCATGATGCGGTTCAGCCGGTGGGCGGTGGACTGGGCGGCGACGGCTGAAATGACGAACGCCACCACCAACGCCAGCAGTATGCCTTTCCAGGCGTAATGAAGGCGGAAATCGATCATCGTGGCTGCAGCAATGACCAGAACGAAGGCAGCCAACAACTTGAAGAATATCCGGTTCCTCACTTCGGGGCCTCGAAACGGTAGCCTGCTCCCCGCACCGTCTTGAGGTAGCGCGGGTTTTCGGCATCGGGTTCGATCTTTTCGCGAATGCGGCGCACATAAACATCCACTGAGCGAGGAGTGACGTAAGCGGTGTCGCGCCAGACCGAATCCAGCAACTGGTCGCGAGTAAAAACACGGCCGACGTGGCGGGCAAAATGATCGAGCAAACGAAACTCAGTGGCCGTCGTGCTCACCAGGTTGCCCCCCACGGTAAGGGTCATCGCACTGGGGTCGATTTCGATTTCACCAATTCTTACCGGGGCCTGGGACAAGGGACGCTCGAACCGGCGTAGCACGGCCTTGACCCGCGCCACCAATTCGCGCGGACTGAATGGTTTTGGGATGTAGTCATCGGCCCCCAGTTCCAGGCCCAGAATGCGGTCCGCTTCCCCGCTCTTGGCGGTCAGGAAAATGACCGGGGTGGCCGCCAGCGCGGGGATCTGCCTGATCTGCCGGCACAATTCGAGGCCATCCTTGCCTGGAACCATGATGTCGAGAATGAACAGGGCCGGGCGCTGGCGTTCGGAATCACTGATCACCGTGTTTCCGGTGGAGAATATTTTCACCGCAAAGCCATCCGCTTCCAGATGGTGCCGCACCAGGCGGGAAATATCGGGATCGTCTTCGACCACAAAGATGCTGGGTTTCATGGGAGGTATTGTAGCGGGCGGGCCTGTGGGAGACCTAGTCTTGCAGGATCGGCCCAAGTTGAATGAGATCCCGGTCGTCATCTTGAGAGACGTCAGCCTCGAAGGATCTGGCGCGCAACACTACCGGTCTTGAGATTTGGAGGACGCCCCAGTTTCGATGATCAGATTTCCGGACCGTTCTGTTCGGAAAGCAATACCCGGAGGAACCACAGTGGTGGCGCTGTACTCCACGATGACGGCGGGCCCGGAATATTTCCTGCCTGCCGGCAGGGTGTCGCGGGAATGGATTGCGGCCGCGAACTTTTTTCCGCCGAGGAACACCGGAACAGAGTCTTTCAACACCCTGCCGGGCCTTGCCCGGCCAGGACGGGCGGCGGCGCCCGTCCCTACGTGGGCTGTGGCATGGTTCGCCCGGGATTTGATTGTGCCCCGCAAGCGCAGTGTCACCAGTTCCACATCGCGCGCGGGATAGTTGTAGCCGTAGCGGCGCTGGTGCTCCCTGCGGAAATCCCCGAGTAGTTGGCCACTGTACGGGACATTCAATTCGTATCCCTGGCCCTGGTAGCGAACATCCACACTGCGCTGGTGCTTGATCGCTCCCTTCCATCCTTCCTCCCGAAAGTCTTTTTCGGCACGGCGGCGCAGAGTTGCGAACTCGTGTTCGAGCGGCCCGACCGGAAGCTTGTCCGCGACCCGCCAGAGCACCGTGCGGGAATAGTCCTTCACCACGTCGCTGACCAGGATGCCGAAAGCGGAAAGCGCTCCGGGCAGGGCTGGGACAATCACTCGCGGAATGCTGAGCGCTTCCGCCAGTTCGCAGGCGTGAAGCCCGCCCGCGCCCCCAAAAGCGACCAACGCGAATTCGCGCGGATCGTAACCGCGCTCGATCGAGACCACGCGTATGGCTTTCTCCATGGTGGCGTTGACTACCCGGATGATTCCGGCGGCGAACTGTTCCAGGGTGAACTTCGACCCATTTCGCTTGAGCCATTCGGCGGCCAGGCGGCGCGTGCGCTCGAGGTCGAGAGTGAAATCGCCGCCCAGAAAACGCTGCGGCTGCAGCCGGCCGAGCAGCAGATTGGCATCCGTCACCGTGGGCTGTGTGCCGCGACCGTAGCAGATCGGACCGGGATCGGCTCCGGCGGATTCGGGGCCGACGCGCAGCGCTCCGCCGGCGTCGAAGCGCGCGATGGAGCCTCCCCCGGCGCCGACGGTATGGATGTCGAGCATGGGAACGCCGATGGGGAAGCCGGCAATCTCGCCCTGGCTGCTGGCGCGGGCTTCGCGGTCAACCAACGCAACATCGGTGGAAGTGCCGCCCATGTCGAAAGAGATGATTCGGTCGAAGCCATTGCGGCGCGCCATGGCAGCGGCGCCTACAACGCCCCCTGCCGGTCCGGAGAGCACGGTGCGCACCGGTTCACGCGCCGCGGAAGCGAGAGCCGTGATCCCTCCGCTCGATTGCATAACAAAGATGCGGGAGTTCGAGCGGCGATCGAGGTTCTCCAGATAGCGCTGCATGACGGGCTGCAGATACGCGTTCACCACGACGGTACTGGTGCGCTCGTACTCTCGAAATTCCGGAAGAATCTGGTGCGAGATCGAGAGCGGTAGGCCGAGCTTTTGCAGAGCCTGGGTGACGGCAATCTCCGTCTTCGAATTGGCGAATGAAAACAGCAGCGAGATGGCAATTGCCTCGGGACGCTTCTGCTGGAGTCTGTCGGACAGGGATTCCAGGGCCTGCGGCGTCGGCGGTTGCAGGATCTTACCGTCGCAGGCTGTGCGCTCGTCGACACCGAACCGCAACTCCGCCGGAACCAGCGGCTCTACGCGATCAAAAAAGAAATCGTAAAGCTTGGGACGGGCCTGGCGGCCGATCTCGATGGCGTCTTCAAAACCCGCAGTGGTGACGAGGGCCACGCGCGCGCCCTGGCGCTGCAACAAAGTGTTCGTGCCTACTGTCGTGCCATGCAGAAGGACAGTCGAAGTGCGCTGCCCGATCTTTCCCAGGACTTCGACAATGGCCTGCGAAGGGTCGGCCGGCGTGGAGAAAACCTTAAGCATGCGCACCCGTCCGCGTTCTACCCAGACGCAGTCGGTGAAGGTGCCCCCGGTGTCGATGGCGATGTGGAGGGGCTGAGTTCGCAAGCGGCGTGGCATGGAAGTCAAAGCGGAAGGGTAACATTTCGGGTGCAGAGACCGAACCGGAAAACCCGCGGGCGAGGGCGCCAGCGCCACACAGTCTCGCACCGCCCTGGCTAGGTCTTATTGGGAAACGCCAGCGTCAGCAACGTTTTCTGCTCCACTTCATGGGCCTTGGCTGATCCGGTGGCCGGGCTAGCGCTGGCGGAGCGCTTTACCGACAGCACGGCACGTTCTCCGGCAATGCGGCGCAGGCGCGGCAGCACGTAGAACAGCGCGCCCATGTTGGCCGGCTCTTCCTGCACCCACACAACTTCGCGTGCTGACGGAAATTGTCCGATCGCCGTTTCCAGTTCTTTCTCGGGAAACGGATATAACTGTTCGACCGAGACGATCGCCGTGGTCTGGTCGTTCCTCTTCTTGCGTTCGGCGCGTAGCTCGTGGCCGATCTTTCCGGTGCAGATCAGGATGCGGGTCGCGTCACTGATCTCCGTCTCCGGCAACACAGTCAGAAAGCGCTGGTGGGTGAAGTCTTCAATGGGAGACGACGCGTCAGGATGGCGCAGCATGCTCTTCGGAGTAAACACCACCAGAGGCTTGCGCCAGTGGCGCAGGGCCTGGCGGCGCAGCAGGTGAAAATATTGTACTGCAGTCGAAGGCTGGCAAATCTGGAAATTGTCGCGGGCCGCGAGTTGCAGAAACCGCTCCGGCCGGGCACTCGAGTGCTCCGGGCCCTGGCCTTCGTGGCCATGGGGAAGAAGCAGCACTACTCCCGAGAGTAGCCCCCATTTATCTTCGCCGGCGCTGACGAACTGATCGATCACAGCCTGCGCCACGTTGGCAAAGTCGCCAAACTGCGCTTCCCACATCACCAGGGTCTCGGGATAATCCCGGCTGTAGCCATACTCAAATCCCAACACGCCGGCCTCGGATAGCGAAGAGTTATAGATCTGGCAGCGCGCCTGTCCTTCAGCGATATTTTCCAGTGGAACGTATTCCTGCTCGTTTTCGATATCTAGCAGCACCGAGTGACGCTGGTTAAACGTTCCGCGGCGGGTGTCCTGACCGGTCAGCCGGACGGGAACCCCAGCCTTCACCAAGCCTCCGAGCGCCAGAGCTTCGGCCATACCATAGTCCACCAGGCGCTTGCCCGCGCCCATCTCCGCCCGCTGTTCCAGCAACTTCTTCACCTTGGGATGAATATGGAAGTCCGCGGGATAAGTCGTGAGCCGGGCGGTGACTTCGTTCAGTTCTTCCGCCGAGAGACCGGTGTCCACTTCATATTCAGGCTTGTAGCGGCCGCCCTTGTAGTCATTCCAGTAGCCAGGCAACTCGCGCAGCAGAGGCTTCTTCCGAATGCTTTTAGCTTTCTTCTGGGCTGCTTCCAGCTCCTCCCGGACTTTGGTCATCCGTTCCTGGACGTTCTCCACGCCGATGTCTTCGGCGTAAATCTCCCATAGCGGAGGATGGTCTTTGATCGCCTTGTAGAGCAGGGGCTGGGTGACGGTGGGGTCATCGACTTCGCTGTGCCCGTGACGGCGGTAGCCGATCAGGTCCACAACCACGTCGCCTTTCCAGGTGTAGCGGTACTCCAGCGCCAGGCGGCCCACCCGTACGACCGCGTCTACGTCTTCCGCATTCACGTGAAAAATAGGGATCGACTGACGGCGGGCGAGCTGGGCGGAAAAGCGCGACGAATGCTCCTCACTGTACAGCGTGGTGAAGCCGAGCAGATTGTTGGCAATGATGTGCACCGTGCCGCCCACGGTGTAACCCTTCAGATCAGACATGTTCAGGGTCTCGGCCACGATGCCCTGCCCCGCAAAGGCAGCGTCGCCGTGGACGAGGAGAGGCAAAAACTTCTGCGTACCTCCTTCGCCCGCGCGGTCCTGCTTGGCGCGGGTCCGGCCCACCGTCACCGGATCCACTGCCTCCAGGTGGCTGGGATTCGAAACCAGATGAATATGAATTTTCGTCCCCGAGCGGGTCACATATTCGCCGGTCGCGCCCATGTGATATTTCACGTCGCCGCTGCCCAGGACGCTGCGCGGATCGACATCCTCAAACCCTGCAAAGATTTCCTCCGGCGAGCGCCTAGCCACCTGCACAATAACGTTCAACCGGCCACGGTGGCTCATGCCCATCACCAGTTCCACCGCACCCTGTTCCCCCGCCGCATCCAGAATCTCATCCACCAGCGGGATCATGGCAGTCACGCCTTCGAGCGAGAAACGCTTGCTGCCCAGATAGCGGTGCTGCAGCACCTGCTCGAACAGATCGGCCCGGATCAACTGGTCGAGTATGCGCTCCTGGTCCACGGCAAACTGGGGCCCTTCCATGCGCTCCTGAATCCAGCGCCGCCGCTCAGGGTCGGTAATGTGCATGAATTCCGCGCCCACAGTGCCGCAGTACACGCGGCGTGCCTCCTCTGCGAATTCGCCTTCAATTCGCAGGCTGGGATGCGCCACCGGAGGCAGAAATCCTAGCGGATCGAGATCGGCCTCCAAGTATCCATAGTGACGGAAAGGCTCGAAGATGCGCTCCCGTTCGATGTTGGGGGCTTCCAGCACCGCGGTTGCAGCAGATTGACTGACAGGTTTGGATCGGGTTGCCATAAGTCTACTACTAGAATAACGGATGCGACTGGATGCGTGCTGGATTCGCCCCAGTGTGAGCACGCGGGGGGCTACTCCGCTTGCACGGCGGTTCGCGGCAGCGCCTTCATGAGCAGGCCATTCAAGAGAATGGTCGGCCGCGCTGCGGGAGGCTTTCTGGATCTCATCGCCATTGCGGCGCAGGGGATGCTCAGGCGCCAGGGAATCCAGCATCAGCTCGCTCTGAACCGGATCATCGAGGAAATCAACAAGATGTTGCCTCGTCTGATCGGAGAAGACATCGAACTGGTATTCGTTCCGGGAGAAAAACTGGGGAAGGTAAAAGCGGATCCGGTGCAGATCGAGCAGATCGTCATGAACCTTGCCGCCAATGGACGAGATGCCATGCCCAAGGGTGGGCGGCTGGTCATCGAAACTGCGAGTCTGCAACTGGACGACGCCTACATCCAGGAACACTCCATCGTTCCCCCGGGCTCCTACGTTCTGCTGACGGTCACGGACTCAGGATCGGGCATCGCACCCGAACATCTGTCCCATATTTTCGAGCCCTTCTACACCACCAAGGAAGAAGGCAAAGGCACCGGGCTTGGCCTGGCCACGGTTTACGGCATCGTGAAACAGAACAGCGGATTCATCTGGGTGTACAGTGAGCCCGGCATGGGCACCACCTTCAAGATCTATTTACCCCAGGCCCGGCAGGCGAAGCTTACGCTACAGCCTCCGGTGACGGTAGAGGGCTCCCCCCGAGGCTGCGAAACGCTGCTGCTGGCGGAGGATGAAGCGGCTGTTCGGCAGTCCTCGCGGGAATTTCTCAGCTTGAGCGGCTATATCGTCCTGGAAGCAAAGAATGGCACCGAAGCGCTGGCCCTGGCCAGGTCGTACAACGGCGTCATCGATTTGATGATTACGGACGTAGTCATGCCCCAGATGGGGGGAGCGCGACTGGCGGGAGAACTGGCGTCCGACCGGCCGGACATGAAAGTCCTCTTCGTCTCCGGGTATGCCGAAACCACCTTCCAGCACCACGGCACGATTGACGTAACCACACGCTTCCTGCAAAAACCTTTCTCTCTGAAGACCCTGGCCCGCAAGATCCGGGAAGTCCTTGATGAAGCCCAACCCGCCCTCGCCGCAGCCGCCATTGTCTAAGCCTGTAGCGCTGGCATCCTGCCGGCTGGCTGAGGGAATCCTTCGACTGCGCTCAGGACAACCTTGCTCCCGTGGGCGGGCAGAGCCTGCCCTGAGCGAAGTCGAAGGGATGCCCGCCCGACAGCCGGCGAGACGCCGGCGCTACGAAGTCAGAGTCGAAGGCCATTTGCCCGCTGTGAGGAAGTCCTCAGCGCCCCTTCGCGATTAAGGATTCTGAAAGCGCCAGCCACGAACTGTTTCCTGCACTTCCATCCCTCGTATAATTGCTTTCCGGAATACAGAATGGACCTGGCAGCCTCCTCGCTCATGCTCAACCCTGCCCTCGGAGAGTCAACCCCGTGACGGCTGCGGCGCTGGCATGGCAGGTGCTTCTGGGCATCGCGTGCCTGGGGGTCTTCAGCTCAACGATTTTTCTGCTCATGGTCCTGATAGCGGCGGTTCGGTGGCGGCGCGGTGCCCGTGCCGCCCGGCAGGCGGCAGCAGCCACGCCCGAGTCTTCCCTCCCCGCCGTCACCATCTTTAAGCCGGTGCACGGCATGGAAGCCCAACTGGAGGAAAATCTGGAGAGCTTCTTCCAGCAGGACTATCCCGCCTTCGAAGTTGTGTTGGGGGCCCGCGATGCTGCCGACGCAGGGTTGCAACTCGCGGAGCAGATTCGCCAGCGCTATCCGCGAGTGAGGAGCCGGATCGTGGTGTCGGGCCCGCCTACCTGGCCTAACGCCAAGGTCTTTTCCTTAAGCAAGATGATTCCGGACTCGACCAGCGATTACTTCGTTATCAGCGACAGCGATGTGCGGGTTCGGCCTGACTTCCTGCGCAAAGTGATTCCGGCGCTGCTCAATCCGCGGATCGGCCTCGTGACTTGCCCCTACCGCGGGATGAGCGCAGGCGATTTCTGGTCAACCCTGGAGGCGTTGGGAATGTCGGTCGAAATGCCCTCCGGGGTCATGGTGGCCGAGATGCTGGAGGGCATCCGCTTCGCTCTCGGTCCTGCAGTCGCATTGCGCCGGGACGCGCTGGACAAAATTGGCGGCATCGCCGCCACGGCAGACTACTATTCGGACGATTTCGTCCTGGGCAACCTGATCTGGGCGGCTGGTTACCAAGTCATTTTTTCTCATCACATCATCCAGCACGTGCTCACGCCGCGCTCTTTGAAGCGCACTCTGGGCGACCAGTTGCGATGGATGAAGAGCACCCGCTTCTCGCGTCCGCTAGGCCACGTCGGGACGGGTCTAACCTATGCGATGCCTTTCGGGATTTTGGGTCTGATGGCTGCAACGGCGCTGGGCCACGTAGCGCTGGGAGTCGCACTATTGGCTGCCGCCTTCATAAACCGGGTCATACAATCGATTGCCGTAGGATGGGGAATTATTGGCGATCGGCGCGCGCTGTTCTTGTCGTGGCTCTATCCCGTTCGCGACCTGCTGGGCTTCTTCACCTGGCTGGGCAGCTTCAGCGGCCGCACCTTCTTCTGGCGCGGAGAAACCTACCGCTTCAGTAAAGGCGGCCGAATCATTCCGCAAAATCGCCCGGCGGAGAGCGCCGTAGGAGCGAAGTTATAGGAAAGGGGAGGGCGATTTTCGCACCTTCCTGGAAACTCGTGCTCCAGAGGGCGCTAAAATCGAGATAAGACTTCAGCGACTTGGCGGCCCGACGTAAGTCGTGCCCTTTCCAATCTCATCCCCCATCGACTTCTTTTTGCAACCCACTAAGAATCGATTCGCGCCAGTTTGCCACCCTTCAAAATAAAGGAATCACCTCGCCACAACACCCTGTGCCCGACCAGGCTCACCAACCAGATCAGCAAGGCGGAAAAGTCCCGGAGCGGAAGCCATAACAGCAGCCTCAGCACCTGTCGATCGGCCATCACGGACCATCCCACGAGCAGGGCCACCGCGACCCGCAGGCTGGCGACCGCTGTCAGCAAGGCCCATCCCCAGATGGCACCGCGACTGAGCACCAGCGCCAACACGCCCCAGGGGAGGCCGAACGTCAGCACCAGCCCGAGATATCCCCAGCGCCGTGAATCCCGCACGGTGCGTCCCCAACGAAGTTGGTGATCGAAAAACTCGCGCAGTGTGTACGCGGGAAGAAACGTTTCCACCACGACATCGGAAAGCGTTATCGCCAATCCGCGCTCCGCCATGCGTCTGCCGATTTCGTAGTCGTCTCCCAGATAATCAACAAACGCCTCGAAACCACCAATGGCCTCGAGGTCGCGCCGGCGGAAAACCAGGGTCGAGCCGAGCCCAAAGTGGATGCCGCCTTCTAGTTGCCGCGCCGCCAGCACCCCCGCGGCAAAGTCCGTGCTGATGCCAAGCGCTTCCAGCCGTGAACCCAGAGTCGGACTCGCAGTGCCGCGATAAAGACAGGTCACCAGCCCGGTTTGATTGTCTTCCAGGGGCGTTACAACCCTTCGCAAGTAATCGGACTCAACGCGAATATCGCCGTCATTGACCACTATGTTTTCATGCCTCGCCTGCCGCACCATCTGCGCCAGATTGCTCACCTTGGTATTGGAACCAAGGTTCTCCGCACAGACCATCGCGCGGATCGCGCACTGCGGAAACTCCAGCTTCAATCTTTCGACCAGTTGCAGAGCCTGGTCGGCAGGATCGCTTACCCCGAAAATGATTTCGTATTCCGGATAATCCTGCAGGCAATGACTGCGAAAGCTCTCATACATCTGGGGATCGGTCCCCTTAAGCGGCTTGAGAACGGAAACCGGGGGTGCGGGTTGTCCAGGCGGTGTGGGGCGGGCACCGTCGCCCGCCGCTTTTCGCTCGCCGAGAAACCGAGCCGCGCTGTACAGGCAGACCAGATAGTAAGCCATGCTGCAGACAGCAAACGCCCCGGCAGCAGTCGAAGCGACGGCAACTATGCGATGAATCACCGGTGGATTCCTTCGTGTACCTTAGCATCCTTGGTCGATTTCAGATTGAAGATTTCAGATTTCAGATCGCCTCAGAGATGAGTGGTAAATCTGCGACGAAATCTTCGATCTGGAATCGACCACTAAGGTACACGAGGAAGCTACTCGTAGCGCAGCGACTCGATGGGATCCAGATTCGCGGCTTTCCATGCCGGATAAATCCCAAACAATAGGCCTTCGGCGGCGGCCGAGCCCAATCCGAACGCCGCCCAGAAGAACGACATTCGCGCCGGCAGCGAACTCCAGATGGCCGGAATCGTCCAGGTGATGATCGCCCCCAGCAGCACGCCGAGCACTCCACCCAGCGCGGTTAGAGTAATGGCCTCCAGAGTGAATTGCAGCAGGATGTCGCGTTTGCGCGCGCCGATGGCCTTGCGCACTCCGATCTCCCGCGTCCGCTCCGTCACCGAGACCAGCATGATATTCATCACCCCGACGCCGCCCACGATCAGCCCCACGCTGGAGACGGCAAACATGAAGATGAACACGGCGCCGGTGACCTGGTTCCACACGTCGGAAAGCGAGTCTTGAGTAAATACCGCGAAGTTGTCGGGCTTATCCACTGAGACTTTGCGGCGGCGGCGCAGCAGCTCGCGGATCTCGTCGATGGCCTTGGGCATGTCGTCGTGCGAAGTGGCCTTGACGCTGATCCAGAATTGCTTTAGCTCGGGATGCAGTTTGCGGAACGTAGCCAGCGGGAAATACACGATGTTGTCATCTGGGTTCTTGCCTCCAGCAAATACGCTCTTGCGTTTTGCCGCCACCCCAATGACCGTGAATAGTCGGCCATCAATATTAATTTCCTTGCCCAGGGCTCCTTCGTTGGGGAACAACTCTTCGGCGGTGTCCGAACCCAGGACGATGACCGGGGAATGATGCTCTTCATCGATCTCATTCATCCAGCGCCCGGCTGCGATGTCGAGATCAAACACATCCTTCCAGGTGCCGGTATCACCCTCCAGAATCGTGTTCTTGACCTTGCGGCCGTTGTACTTGACCTCGTAAGTGCCGGTGCCGAATTCTTGGCGAAAATAGCGCAGTCCGGTGGTGGCAATCTTTACGTGCGGCAATTGCTGCACCGCCTGAAAATCGTCGAAGGTGAGCTCTTTGCGGGTCCGTATTTCTTCCGTAGGCCGGCCGAAGGTCAAAGGTTGGTGGTAGGCAAAGACGATGTTAGAACCCAGACTGCTGATAACCTGGCTGACGTTGTCGTTGAGCCCACGCACTACGGATGAAATACCGATGACGACGGCAACCCCGATGACGATGCCGAGCACGGTCAGCGCCGACCGCATCTTATTCGTGCGGATGGTGTCCAGTGCCATCTCGACCACTTCGCCGTAATGACTTCTATGAGGCATGGGGTGAATTTAGTAATTGGGTGATTTGGTAATTAAGTAATTTGCACGGCCGGTTCTTGCTTCAAATTACCCGATTACCAAATTTCTCAATTACTCAATCTTCATCTAGAGTTCAAATCTCAAAGCCGCGATCGGATCCAGCGTGGCCGCACGCCGGGCCGGGTACACGCCGAAGAACACGCCCACGCTGGCCGAGACCAGCAGGCCGGCGGCCACCGCCCACAGCTTGATTTCAGAAGGCATGCCGATAATCGCCGTGATGCCCTTGGCAAAAACAATGCCGAACAGTACTCCCAGCAGGCCACCCACCAGCGCCATGGTGGCGGACTCGATCAGAAACTGCAGCAGCACATCCTGGCGGCGCGCTCCCATCGCTTTTCGTATGCCGATCTCGCGCGTTCGCTCGGTCACCGATACCAGCATGATGTTCATGATCACGATGCCGCCCACCACCAGCGAAATGGCCGCGATGGCGATCATGGCAATGAAAAATGTTCCACTCAGGTTCGACCAGATACTCAGGAAGCTGGCATTGGTTTCCGCCGCAAAGCTGTCCGGACGTCCCGGCAAATCGTGGCGCCGGGCCCGCAGAACGGCGCGGGCCTCGTCGATGGCGGCTTCCAGTTCAGTGCCTACGCCGTTCGCCTTGCCCGAAATACGAATGCTGGTGTGCGATCCGAATTGTTTCAAGTAGGTAGTGATCGGAATAGCCACGTAATTGTCCCGGCTCTGGCCCAGGGTTGTCCCTTGCTTCTTGCCCACGCCGATGATCCGGTACACCTCGCCTTCGACGCGAATCTCCTTGCCCAGCGGATCGACGGTGGGGAAAAAGCTGTCCACCACGTCGGTCCCGATTACACCCACCTGGGAACGATTCTCCTCATCGCTTTCATTCACCATGCGGCCGGAGGTGAGATCGAGATCAAGAATCGGGGCCATGGACGGTGTCAGCCCGCGGATCCAGGTGTCGGTAAGGGCCTGTTCCTCGGATCTCACATGGCCGGAGGGGTTAATAGTCGAAGCCCCGATCATGGCGCAGTGCTTGCAGGACTCCAGCACCGCCTGGTAGTCCTCCATAGTCAGGTCTTTGCGCTTTTGACCTTCGAGCAACTGGTCCACGTTGGTGATTACCGGAGTGACTTTGCTGATGATGAAAACGTCGGCGCCGAGATTGAAAATCTTCTCCGCCACGTAGCCGTTGATTCCGTTCACGAAGGTGACCACGGCGATTACGGCAGCCACGCCGATCACCACGCCCAGCAGGGTCAGCGCGGAACGTAGCTTGTTCGCCCAGAGCGACAAAAGCGCAATGCGGACAGCTTCCAGGGTTGTCATGGATCGTCGTCTGTTCTCGTCGTCTGACGTGTACAGGGAGAACGGTGCATCAAGTCTAGCAGCTTAGGCGGCAAGGCTGAATGGTAGCGCCCTTCCAGAGGGGCGCTGACGTGCCCATCGGGCACATAACATTCGAGGGCTGTGATAAGGTTCCTACCGCAATTCTGCAGGAGGATTGCCATGATCAGGATGCTTGGCTTTCTGGTGTGCTTGTCGGCGCTGGCTCTCGGACAGCAGAACAGTCCTCTGGATGGACTGGCCAATCTGAGCGATGCGGTTTCGAAGCGAGCGTCCAGCGCGGACCGCTCCGGCGGCAACGCGGACTGGGTTGCAGTGAGGGCTGGGTCTACCGCCACTCTCGCGGATATCAAGGGCGCCGGCTCTATCCGGCATATCTGGTTCACCATCAACTCGCCCAGCCCGTTTCATCTGCGCGAACTGGTGCTGCGTATGTACTGGGACGGCGAAACCGACCCCAGCGTCGAAGTGCCGATTGGCGACTTCTTTGGGACCGGCTTCGAAATGGCCGATGAGGGCCAGCAATATCATTCCTGGTGGTCCCTGCCCATCACCGTGCAGGATCGTGCCTTGAACTGCTATTTCGAGATGCCGTTTGGCAATGGCGCGCGCATCACCCTGACCAATGACGGAACGCAGGAGGTGCGTAATCTCTACTTCCACATTGATTATCAGGAGTATCGCGATGCCCACGTGGTGGCGAACCAGGGGCGGTTTCACGCCCAGTGGAGGCACGAGCTCACCCGTGCGGTGCCCGAATCAGAGTCCAGCGGCAAGAATATGGATGGCAGGAATAATTACGTGTTCATGGAGACCAAAGGCAAGGGGCAATACGTGGGAACCATCCTCAATGTGTTCGGACTTTCGACCGGATGGTGGGGCGAAGGCGATGACATGTTTTTTGTCGATGGCGAGAGCGCCCGCGCCACTATCAACGGGACCGGTATGGAGGACTACTTCAACAACGCATGGGCTTTCCAAAAGGAATTCAACTACCCGTTCATCGGCTATTCGCAACAGGGAAATCGGGACTGGACCGGCAGCCACACCATGTACCGCTTCCACATCGAAGACCCGATCTACTTTCAGAAGTCGCTGCGAGCGACCATCGAACACGGCCACGCCGACGACCGGGCCGACGACTACACCAGCGTAGCCTTCTGGTACCAGACCGAACCGCACCAGAAGCTGTTCCCGCTCCCCCCGGTCAACGAACGCCGGCCCAACGCCTTCTGGAAGATCCAGAAGCTGGATAAGAACCTGCCGAACTGAAGCGGGCACTGGTCGTTGGTCGTTTGTCGTTTGGTCGTTGGTCGTTGGCTGGTGACCGATCACAAAGGGACAAACGACGAACGGCTAACGACCAACGACTAACGACCAACGACTGTTACAATGAGCTTGTTGGCAGCTGGACCGGACGGTCGCTCTCGCTACGTCAAGTGGCGAGGGAGGAAAGTCCGAACTCCACAGAGCAGTGTGCCGGATAACGTCCGGGAGTCCGGGTTCAAGCCCGGTTTACGGAAAGTGCCACAGAAAACATACCGCCCCGACGGCGACGCCGAGGTAAGGGTGAAAAGGTGCGGTAAGAGCGCACCGCCGTCGCAGTAATGCGCCGGGCAGGGCAAACCCCACACGGAGCAAGACCAAATAGGGAGGGAGCCTGGGGCAGGCTGAATAAGCCTCGCCTGAGGCGCGTGCCGGCTCGGCGCGCCACAACCTCCGGGTAGGTCGCTTGAGCCGCGCAGTAATGCCCGGCCCAGAGGAATGACCGTCCTGCCGGAGCAATCCGGCAGACAGAATTCGGCTTACAGGTCCGGCTGCCACAAATTCTTACTTTCAATCACTTCCAAGACCAGTAAAGTCCGTTGTGACCAGGTGTAACGCGCTGGTGCGGCATCGACATTCACTTTCCCGGGTTGACACAGGCGGAAGATTCGTGGATGTCGGGGGTGCGTGCTACGTGGTACCATGCCCGCGTGGACGACTCCGCTTGCGTACCTGGCGTTGTCTCGGCCGTCCCAACCACGACGGCTGCTTCGCGGCACTCTGCCCTCGTCCGCATCACTCACTGGATCACCACCCTGTGCTTTCTTGCCTTGCTCGTCAGCGGATTCGAAATTGTCATCTCTCACCCTCGTTTCTATTGGGGCGAAACCGGCAACATATTGACTCCACCATTGTTCAGGATCCCGATCCCTTCCTCGAGGTCATTGGTGCCGACCGGTTACGGGTACGTGCTGCCGGACCAGAACGGCTGGAGCCGCTACCTCCACTTTCAGGCTGCCTGGGTGGTGGTATTGACCGGGTTGCTTTACGTAATTTACGGCTTGCTTAGCGGACATTTCCGGAAAAACCTGCTCCCGCATGTGGCGGATCGTTCCTGGCGGGGGTTCTCGACCGCAGTCCTCCGCCCCTTGCACTTTAAGCGGCCAACGGAGGCCGAGGCCCGGTCTTACAACGTAGTCCAGCGACTCGCCTATTTGTTTGTTGTATTCGTTCTGTTTCCCTTAGTCATCTGGACGGGCCTGGCGATGTCTCCCGCCTTTGTCTCCGCGGTTCCGGCGACCGTCAACTTGCTCGGCGGCCAGCAATCCGCGCGCACGCTTCACTTCTTCGTTTCCCTGGCACTGCTGCTCTTCCTGCTGGTCCACGTCGCGATGGTCTGGCGTGCCGGATTCAGGAGCCGCATGCGAGCGATGATCACGGGCCGCGCCGGTACAAATATGGAGCGCATATGAGCGAACAGTCCTCCCGCCAACCGTCATCACGCGATCTGTCACGCCGCAAATTGATCACAACCGGACTCGCGGCCGCGGCGGGCGCAACCGGCCTGGGCGTGGCCGCCAGGCTTGCCCACAAGTATGGACTGGTTCCGCCCGACCACGGTGGGCTCTACGGCCTGGGCGAAACTCTGACCTACGCGTCCCAGCGGCTACTGACGAGGCATTCGTTGGCCCGTGAGTTCTCTCGGAGCCAGATTTCGAAGACTCCGTTCGCCAACGAAATGGCGCCCCTGAAAGAAGAGTTCAAGCGGCTTCAGGCGGGAAGATTCGCGGACTGGCGGCTCTCCGTCGATGGCCTGGTGGCGCGACCCGCCTCGTTTTCGCTTGACCAGCTCAAGAGTTACCCGTCGCGTAGCCACATCACCATGCTGCAGTGTGAAGAGGGCTGGTCGTATATCGCCGAGTGGACCGGGGTGCCTCTGTCTCACGTGCTGGAACTCGTGGGGGTGCTCCCGCAGGCCAGATACGTTGTGTACTTCTCGATCGATCCCGACTGGTGGGAGAGCATCGATATGGCCGATGCACTGCACCCGCAGACTTTCCTCGCCTACGGGTTGAATGGCGATGAGCTTCCCGTGGGCAATGGCGGACCGCTGCGTATGCGGGTCCCGCGCCAGATCGGCTACAAGAACGTGAAATTCATCACCCGCCTGACGGTCACTGACAGTCTGAAAGGGTTCGGCAAGGGTCTGGGCTCCGCCGCTCCCGAGGCAGGCTATGCCTGGTACGCCGGCATGTGACCGGTTATTGCGGCGAGGACGGGGCCAGAGCCAGCCGGGTCAGGTGATACGCCAACAGGCCATCCGGCAACAAAAGGGCCTTGCGAAAGTCGGCTTCGGCATCGGCCGCGTGACCAAGCGCGTCGTTGATCAATCCGCGGTTGTAAAATCCCCAACTCGTCTGGCTGAAGTTTCTGTTTAGCGCTGACTCAAGCCGCGGCTGCCACAGCCCCTCATCAAAGCTTGAGAGCTTTCGTGCTGACCGGTAGGCCCAGACAACCTGCTCAGGATTGGATTGCGCGGCGGCCAGTTCAAATCGGGATCTTGCCTTACCCGCTTCTCCGCAACTGCCATAGACTTCCCCTGCCAGATAGTTCGTCCGAGCCAGCCGCAGGATGGGCTCAAGCCCATCCCGGGTAAATGCCAGGTCCGGCACCTCTGACGGCAGATGTTCCACGGCGGCCAAAGCTTCGCTGCAATGAGCGCCATGAGCCAGCGCCAGGGCGCGCTGCAACTGAACTTCGATCCAGACCTGGCGAACGTTGGTCCCGCCTTCTTCCCGGGCAAAGAAGCGGTTGTGAAACAGTGCGGCCGCGGCGTCGTAATTTCCCGCTTCCGAAAGATTTAAAATCAGCTCGTAAATCAACCGCGTCGGCATTTTCTCGTGGTCGGGATAAAGCTGCAGGGCTTCTGCCCGTTCGCGCGCGGGCCCTTTCAGCAGGCTGAGAGTCTGGTCGATGCCAACGTAGAGTTCGACATTGTTGGGATCGTTGCGCAGCCCCTCGCGGAAGACCGCGAGCGCCCGTTCGGGGTCGTGTTTCGCCTGCAACAGGACACGCCCCAGGCTGGCATGCAGCACCGGCAGGCCGGGAGAGAACTTGCGCGCCGCGCTCCACTCCGCCAGCGCCTCTTCGGTCAGGCCACGGGAAAAGTAGAGCGTGCCCAGAAGGTAGTGGGCGGTGCCGTCCTCTGGATTTTCTCGAAGCGCAGCTTGCAGGACATCGAACTCTGCTGCGCTGCTGGGAAAAACATAGGCCGTAGAGAGTTTGCCCGCGGCCTGGTAAGCGGCGGACGCGGGCCAGCCGAGCTTCTCCATACAATAGGCCCGGAAGTATGCAAGCAGGGGATGAAGCCGTGGCGGCAACGATCCAGGTTCGGTCTGATCGGGCACAGCGTCTGGATACGTTCGCGAGAGCACGTCCAGCGCCGGCTGGTACATTCCCAGGCGCATGTACAGGGCGGCCACATTCAGCACCCGGTCAGCATCGTCCGCCAGATGACTCAAGTCCGGCCGCGGCACTTGCTCCCGTAAGAAATAGCTCTGCGGAAAATGCGCCAGCCATTCCTGGGCAAATTCTCGCGCCCCGGGTTTGCCTTCGGCCCGGAGCACGGCCGCCAGTTCTTCGGCGGTCCGAAGATCGTCAGGTGCGGCCCGCAACGCCTCCTGCAGGTATGCCTCTGCCTGATTCAGTTCACCGGCACGGGCGGCGAGCTCGCCCAATCGGAGCGCGCCTGCAGCTTTGAACTCCGGCATGAGCTGCGCCGCGTCGAGCGCCCCTCGCGCCGCCCGGGTCTCTCCCAGAGCGTCGTACGCGATGCCCAGATAATAAGAGACTTCCGCATCGCTGGTGTCGCGGGCATGGACTGCCTCAAGATACTTTTTGGCCTCGGCAAAGCGCAATAGTCCCGTGCAGAGCCGACCAGCCGCCTTCTGCAATCCGAAGCTGTCGGGGTATTTCGCCAGCGCTTGCTGGTAAGTCGCAAGCGCTGGTAAAAGCTCTCCGTCGAGTTCCTGCTGGTTGCCGAGCTGAAGCCAATCGTCCTCGCTTCGCTTCTCGGCCGGTGGCATGACGTACGCAGTCTGCGGCCCGACATGAATTTCTGCCGCCGGCGTCCAATCGTACTCACCCTCCGTCTGGCGCAGCAGCACTGTGCCGTGATCATCCTGGAGCTCGAAGCTGTACTTGTCCTGTGGATTCGCCAAAGCAAGCTGGTGCGACCAGACCCGGTCGGGCGAGAGATCGGCATTCTCCTGGAATATTTGTTGCTTCCCGTCCAGGAGGCGAAGTACAGCATGCTGCACCGCATGATTGACGTTCAGCCCGATCACCAGGGCGTTGGCCTTGCGGCTGAGGTAAACGACGCCGTTGAGGTTCGCCCGTGAAATACCGCCAATATCGCGCACCGGCATCCAGTACTCGGAAAAGCTTATGCTCTGCCGGGGTTGCAGCAATGCGTACGTCTCCTGATTGCGGAACAGCCCCGCCTGCACTTCGGCATAGGCGCTGTCGTTATCGGACAGCGTCTTGCGCCAATCGAGGCCGTCGGCGTCAACTCCCCACGACCAGATTTTCTTGGCGGGAAGCTCATCATAGTCGGCAAAGTGCGCGGTGCCTGAGTTCGTGTGGGGATTCCAGATTCCCATGAAGGGCTCGCGGCTGCCGTGCACAAACAGCGACACCGGGCCCTTGGTCTGGTTTCTGATCAGACTCAGGTCAGTGCCGTCCGCTTCCACCGGCCAGGGTTGCACCTCGGTAAAGCCGTGGCTGGCGGCGAAACGCATGGGATACTGGATACGTGAATCGTCCCAGACTTCCACTCCGGCGTTGCTCCACCAATAAAATCGATGTCTTACGTCGCTGCGGTTGTACAGGGTCACGCGCTGCTCGAGCACGGTGGACTGCGGCCGCAAAACCAGCTCCACGGTCCATTGCATGCCATACACGCGATCGATATTTCCCACCGTCACCGAGGCGCTGCCGTCGTCGTGCCTGGCGAAGGCATAATCCACCGGCGACATCGAGACCCAGTTGTGCGAAACCGGAAAATTGAACTCGACTCCGACGGCGGCCCACGCCCCGCGGTATCCGATCTCGGCCTTCTTGATGGAAGGATTGGCGTAGAAAATAGGCTTGCCGTTGATCTTGTCCACGCAGGTGTAAAGATGCCCACCAATATCGGGCAACACCGAGCACTTCAGGTATTCATTCTCCAGGTAGATGGCGCGCCATTCATGTTCCGCCCGGCGGCCGGTCAGATTGTTGCGCAGGGTGTAGGGATAGTTGAAGCGGTCGGTGGCGAACTGATCAAATGGCGGGTTGGGATCCGGTGCACCCTCCTCGTAGGTTGGCAGAGCCAGCGTCGCCTGCCAGACGCGCACTTCTGCCCCGGCCGCTAAGGCGCTTGCCAACACCAGAAAGACAAAAAGTCCTCTCACGCAGTAGAAACGGGCGGGCATGCAATCAGTATGGTACTCCTTGGGAATCGCGTTGTACTCTTAGGTGAATCATGTGCGGGGTCTCGAGGTGAAGACCGTGTTTCGCCCGCGGTGTGTCCGCGCCAAGTCTCTGCTTACGAGGTCTCTGTTCCTCTGGGTGCTTGCCGCAACATTGCACATTTCCGGCCATGCCCAAGCCGCGTCCCCGGTTTCCATCCAGTTCACGAACTCTACAGCTGCGGCCGGCATTGAATTCGTCCACTTCAAGGGCAACAAGGGCATCTCCATCAACCGCGAAGAATTCGGTCCTGGTATTTGCGTGGCTGACTTCGACGGGGATGGCTGGCAGGACATCTACTTTGTAAACGGCCGTGATCTGTACGACCGCGGTATTTCCGTCCGCAATGCGCTTTATCGCAACAACGGCGATGGCACATTCACCGACGTCACCGAAAAGGCAGGAGTCCCTGGCACGGGTTACGGCCTGGGCTGCGTCTGGGGCGACTACGACAACGACGGATTTCCCGACCTGTTCGTGACCCAATACGGCCGCAATGTTCTCTATCACAACAACGGCAATGGGACGTTCACCGACGTGACCGACAAGGCCGGCGTCGCCGGCATGGAGTCAGGGACATTCCATTCCGGCGCAACCTTTTTTGACTACGACCGTGACGGAAGGCTCGATCTGTACGTCGGCAGTTACGTGAACATGGGCGACCGGCGTTACTGCGACCTGGGAGGAGTGCAAAGCAGTTGCCCTCCCAGCGCTTACCGCGGCAGCCCGGACGCGCTCTATCACAATAATGGTGACGGGACCTTCACCAACGTCAGCGTTAAGGCGAAAATCTACCAGCCCGAGGGCAAAAATCTTTCCGTAGGCGCCAGCGACTATGACAACGATGGCTGGCCCGACCTCTTCGTCGCCAACGACGGCCTCAGCGCTTACCTCTACCACAACCAGCACGATGGCACTTTCAAGGAAATCGGACTGGAGAGCGGCATGGCT
Source organism: Terriglobia bacterium (assembly GCA_963758435.1). Taxonomy (GTDB): domain Bacteria; phylum Acidobacteriota; class Terriglobia; order Terriglobales; family Acidobacteriaceae; genus JAIQFF01. Next base: position 480,414 of record CAVWVN010000014.1, read on the forward strand.
TTTACCGGACAGGGCGTCACCATGGCGGCCATGTGCATCTCGCTGGGAGATTTCAATAACGACGGCTGGTTCGATCTGTACATCTCTGATTTTCAGCGTTCTTCCGACCACATTTGGCAGAATGATGGCAAGGGTTTCTTCGATGAAGTGAGCGAGCAGTCCGGCCTTACCCGCGCCACCCATGATGTTTTGAGTTTCGGTGGAGGCTTCTTTGACTACGACAACGACGGCTGGCCGGACATCTTCATCGCCAACGGCCATGTCTATCCCGAGGTGGAGCAGGCCACGCCTGGCATTCGTTACAAGCAGCTCAATTCCCTGTTTCACAACGAGCACAATGGCAAGTTCGTGGACGTGAGCAAGTCCGCGGGCAACGGGTTTCAGACTCCTTACGTCGGCCGCGGAGTTGCTTTTGCGGACTTCGACAACGACGGATTCGTGGATGTGGTGGTCGCGAACAATGGGGATGTCCCTCTGCTGCTGCACAACAGCGGCGGCAATGAAAATCACTTCCTGAATTTCAGGCTGGTGGGAACCAAGAGTAATCGGGACGCGATGGGAGCCCGAATCCGGGTCGTGGCCGGCGGAATTTCACAAATTCGCGAGATCGAAGGCGGAGGTAGCTATCTTTCGCAGAGCGACCTGCGCGCTAATTTCGGTTTGGGCAAGGCTGTCCGCGCTGAAACGGTCGAGGTCAAATGGCCCAGTGGCTTGCAGCAAAGCTTCCGCAACGTAGATGCGGACAAGTTCTATCTTGTTCAGGAAGGCGGCGAGCACCTGGAAGTCCAGCAGTTCGCCCGCCGTCCAACCGCCGATTAAGACGCGACCGCGCCCTGCAAGACCTCGCGGAGCCGCTTGGCTACGATGAGGTCTTCTCCGGGCTGCAACATCCAAACTCCGACTACGATGGTGTTGCTGCCTCCGGGCAGACCCGCGCTCGCCGGCGGGCCGCCAGTCCCCGGATTCAGTTCGATGCGGGGTGAGCCCTGACGCATTTTTTCCATTACCTCCTTGGCCGCAATCTTGACCCGGCTCTGGTCGTAGGTAACTACCAGATGGGGAACATGATTCGCCACCGCAGGAATGAATATCTGAGTCTGTACCGTGGGGATGCTCTTCAGCGCCCCGGCAATGCGCTCGGCCCGCTGGCGGTATTCGGCCTCCATGGCTGCGTCGTCCTGAGCAAGAAACCAGTCCACGGCCGCCACCAGGCCCACAATTTCCTCTTTGGCAACCTTCATTCCGCGGCCGACCGTGTTCGAGTTTGGCGAATTGTTTTTTCGGGCGGCCTCGATCAGGTCCTTCCTCCCCAGCAGCAGCCCGGTACACTGCGGACCGCGCAGACCCTTGCCGCCAGAAAATGTCACCAGGTCAAATCCCATCTGGGTGTAATTCCACAGGTTCGAAATCGGGGGGACGTCGGCGGCGGCGTCATTGAAACATGGGACGCCGTGCTTGTGCGCCACCCGCACCCAATCTTCGCGGCTGATGTGCTCTTCCCCGGCATTGAAGAAGTGGGTCATCACCGTCCGTTCGTTGAAGGCCTGCTCATACTGTTCGAGAGTCTCCACTTCCACGAAGCGCACTCCACAATTGCGGACAGCGTGGTCATAGTCATAGCGATGCGACTTTTGCACGATGACTTCATTCTTCAGACTATTCATGTCGGTCGGAATGCTGAGAATGTCCGTGTCATTGCCGGCAGTAACGCAAGCGGCGGTCCCCAACGTCAGGGCTGACGCAGCCCCGGCAGTGACCAGGGCACCTTCGCAGCGCAAGCGCTTGGCCAGGTACTGGCCTGCGGCTTCGTGCAACTCGATCAGGTTAACGGGATGCTGGGCAGCCAGCGCCACCGCCGCCTGCACTTCATCCGGCATGGTTGACGCAGTAAGCGTGGTGTAGGTGCCGGCTGCATTGATGAAGGGATTCACGCCCAGCTTCTGGTAATAGTCCACACCTTTCACCTTGGGGCGCGATGACGCAACCGCCGGCAGGGCCGAACCGGCACAGATTGCGGCTCCGCCCGCAACAATCGCCTGACCTCCCGTCCGCAACAGCTTGCGACGGCTGATGGTTCCTGGCATTGGCTTCTCCTTATGAGTTGTTATCTGGGGAAATCATCTGCCTGCGCCGGTTCGGAATGGCCAGGCCCTGGCATGTTGAAATACTGCGGACGAGCCTTTTCCCACTCGACCATGCTCAGCCCGGAAGGATCATAGACTATCCGCCCCGCCCGTACCGTCATCCGTGCGATCAGTTTCCCTTTGCCATCCATCCGCGCAAAACCGCAATCGATGTAACTGAAGGGACCGTTGAGCTGTTCCAGCACCGCGATGTCCGCTTCCTTCCCGACCGATAACGTTCCCAACTCCGGGCGATGGATCTCGTGTGCCGGATTGACCGTCGAACGCCGGATGAGGTCTTGCAGAGGCACTCCCATGGCCAGGAACTTAGACATCACCTGGGTCATGCTGAGCACCGTGAAGTTTCCCGTGTGCAGGTCTGTCGAAATGGAATCCGGGACAAAGCCCTGTTTGACGGCTGGCACGGCGTTGCGAAACCAGAAGCTCCCAGCCCCGTGGCCAACGTCAAAAATCACTCCCCGGGCGCGGGCCTCGGCCAGAATGGGATTGAGCTTGCCGTCCGCGAGCAGGATGGGGAATTGCTGGGCGAAGACGTGAGTATGGATGTCGCCCGGCCGCATCTTCTTTAGTATGAGTTCGGCATAGCTGCGGTCCGGCCGCGGCCAGAAATCAAACATCACGGGCAGGTTGACCGCGCGTCCGCACTCTTCGGCCCTGTCCACGGCGGCCCACGGGGTGTGTTCGCCGTCCCATGGGTCCTCGGTCCAGTAATGTGCCGTCTTCACGCCAACGATGATGTCAGGATACTTCTTGATAGTGTCGGCGCAGCGCTTCACATCCATCTGGTCCACCGACTGTTCCAGGTCGCCCTGCATCCCGTTGGCTACGATGTTTAGAAAGGCCAGCACTCGCACCTTGGCGCGATCAATGACTTCTTCCTTTTCCAGCAGAAAGGTGTCAGCGCCCGAACTGCCCGCGTCCACCATGGTGGTCACGCCCGACTGCAGTGCGATGTCCGCCGGGATCCCGTACGGGGTCAGGTGGGAACGACCCTCCGGGGTGAACCAGTCAAGCGGCGCGCCACCATGGCCGATGTGGACGTGAATATCGACGAGGCCAGGGGTGACATAAAGCCCGGAAGCGTCCACCACCTTGCCCGCCTGGCTGGCGGGAATATCTTTTTCGACGGCTGCGATTTTGTCTTTCACCACCGCCACGTCCATCACCGCGTCCACGTTGTTTGCAGGGTCAATCACGTGGCCGCCCTTCAGCAGCAGGTCGTAACGGGGAGTCTGAGCCAGAGTGTTGGCAGGCATACCGAGAATTGTAACCAGGGATACCACGATTCCGAGAGTCTTAGTCCATTCCCGCATGGGGAGCCTTTCTTGATTTACCTCGGTGTTCTCCGCGTCCCCTGTGGTTGAGCCCAGAAATGAACCACGGAGGACACAAAGCCTTTCGAGAATTGAAAAGAATAATGCAACGATTCCGGAGTCTTACCCCATTCTCACAGTCGGGCCCTTCTTTGACTTTCCTCTGTATCCTCTGTGGTAAACCCATCAACAAACCGCAGAGGACACGGAGAACCTAGAGGTAAGATTCTCTTGCTCACAACACCTTTCACCAAACGAGCAAGTTTATCGACTCAAAGCAGCGTTGTCATCCAAGTTTGTCGATCCGTTCGATATTGGTGCACTTCAAGATCAAGTGGCGCGGCTTGTGCGGCTTTTCCAGCTGCGATGCAATGGTACAATTCACGGCGTTGAAACACTCTGTACCAGCCTTCTAACCAATCAAGGTGATGAGTTTGGGAAGCCGACGGATAGACCAACGAGACGGTACCTCAAGTTTCAAACAACTCCAGCCTTTGAGCCGACGCGACTGCCTGGCCGGAGCCGCAGCCACGATCGCCTGCGCATTTGTACCTGCTTCTTCTCTCAGATTGGCGCCAACCCCGACTCCCGCCAGAGTTTTAACGGTCTTGGAGCGGCAATCGCTCGAAGCCATGGTTTCACGAATCATCCCAGCTGACGCAGACGGCGCCGGCGCGCTTGAGGCGGGCTGCGCACGTTACATCGAGTCCGCTTTGGGGAATGCTTATCAAGCGGCAAGGAAAAAATACAGCGCAGGCCTGGCGGCACTGAATTCTCGTGCGTTGTCGAAAGAGGGGAAATCGTTTGCGGCCTTAGGCGCAACCGAACAAGACAAGATCTTGTCTGACTTCGAACAGAACACACCCGTCGGCAACTATGGCGATAGCGCTGCATTTTTCGAACTGGTCCGCCAACATACTGTGGAAGGCATGTTCGGCGATCCCTCCTATGGTGGGAACGCGAACTTCACGGGCTGGGACCTGATCGGGTATCCCGGCCCCAGAATGTACGCGAGTCCAGAGATGCAGCGCATGGACGCCAAGATCCCCCGTTCCCGGGTATCCGCAAAGCGGCTGGTGCATGGCGTCCGTTAAGCTACCGAAGACCGACGTGGTCGTGATTGGCTTGGGCGCGGCGGGAGGGCTCGCCGTGCTTCCGCTGGCGCGCGCCGGGTTGAAAATTGTGGGACTCGAGGCAGGCGGCTGGTTCAAGGCCTCGGATCACCTCCCTGACGAGATTCGAAACAACGTCCGGCACTGGCCTCACGCAGTTCAGAAAGCAAACCAGGAGGTGCCCACTGCACGCAATGGCCGGGACGGTCCCGCTTTGCCGCGCCCGTCGTATCATCCCATGATGAACGGGGTCGGCGGAACATCGCTTCACTACTGGGGACAGAGTTGGCGTCTGACAGAATGGGACTTCAAGCTCCGTAGTGAAACCATTCGGCGCTATGGGGCTTCAGCCATTCCGGCAGGCTCTACAGTCGAGGACTGGCCGCTCTCATACGAACAACTCGAACCGTACTACGACCAGGTCGAATATACGATCGGCGTTTCCGGCAAGGCAGGAAATATTCGAGGAACCGTCGACGCTGCGGGTAATGTCTTCGAAAGTCCAAGGCAAAGAGAATACCCCATGCCGGCTTTGCGTCGTGCCGGCTTTGCCGATCATATGGCTGAAGCTGCAAAACGGCTGGGTTGGCACAGCTATTGTCCCCCCGCAGCAATCAACTCTGTTGCGCGAGATAAAAGGAGCGCTTGCTTCTATCATGGCTTCTGCGGTAGTGGTGGCTGTCCAGTAGACGCGAAGAATTCGACCGCGGTGACCACCATCCCGCAAGCGGTAGCGACAGGAAATCTGAAGGTGGTTCCCTACGCCCATGTCATCGCCATCGATTCCGACGACAACGGCAGGGTAACCGGTGTCCGTTACTTGACCGGCAAGAAAGAATATTTTCAGCCCGCGTCAGTCGTCCTACTGGCGAGCTACACCTACGAAAATACCCGTCTGCTCCTGCTCTCGAAATCGAAAGCTTACCCCAAAGGCCTCTCAAATGCTCACGGTCAGGTGGGTTTGCACTACATGTCCCACACCAGGAACGGGGTTATGGGTCTCTTCCCTTTCGATTTGAATCGTTGGTATGGAACCCCGGCCCAAGGCACATCCGTGGATGACTGGTCGGATGATAATTTCGACCACACAGGACTCGGCTTTATCGGGGGAGGCAATTTGCTTGTGCCCATGGAAGCGAAACCAATCGAGGCCGCCAGCATGCCAACTTTCGGCAAGGTCCCGCGGTGGGGTGCCAGTTGGAAAGAGTTTGTAAAAGTAAATGCGGGGCGCTGGGCACCGGTTTGGGCACAGATCTCGACCCTGCCTTTCGAGGATCACTTCCTGGATCTGGATCCCGAAGTGAAGGACCCGCTGGGATATCCGGTTTGTCGTCTCACGGTGGGCCTTAAGGAGAGCGAAAAGCGCGCCATGATGTTCATGCAGGATAAAGCCGAACAATGGTTGCGTGAAGCCGGCGCCATTGCGATCCAGAAATTGCCGCTGGCCCCCATTGCACTATCCACTCATGCATACGGCGGCACCAGGATGGGTGATAATCCCGAGACCAATGTCGTGGACCATTGGGGTTTTTCTCACGAAGCCCCCAACCTTGGCATCCTTGGCGCTTCCGTGATGGGAACAAGTGGTGCAAGAAATCCAACGCTGACCGTCCAGGCCCTTGCATGGCGCACCGCAGACCATCTCATAAGCGAATGGAAATCAATCGCGCTGTAACCGGTATGCAGCCGGTCGCTGATCGCGCCTCCGCGGGCAGAGCAAACCGCCATGGCGGGGAATGGAAGCATCGCGTAGAACGCACTCGCCTTCAGATTTAACCCGCGAACCTGGGCCAGGTAGGTATCCAGGACAAGCGACTGCACTCAGCACGAACGCCAGATGACAAGGAACCAGCGGACATGGCTCGTGCGGGAAGCGGTCATTCGATATCTCCGAGCTGCTTTCGAGCGAAGATCCTCTGCAACCACTACTGGTATTCCCGGACTTCCTGCCGCGATTCTCCCAAGCCCTCAATGCCCAGCTCAACCACGTCCCCCGCATTCAAATATACAGGCGGATTCATGCCCAGGCCCACGCCTGCAGGCGTTCCCGTGCTGATGACGTCGCCGGGCAGCAGCGTCATGAACTGGCTCACGTAAGACACCAGCGTGGGGACGTTAAAAATCATATTGGAGGTGGAACTGTTCTGCCGCATGGTGCCATTCACTTTGAGGTACATCTTCAGATTGCCCACATTTGGCACCTCGTCCTGGGTCGCGAGAAACGGGCCCAGGGGTGCGAATGTGTCCGCACTTTTTCCTTTTACCCATTGTCCGCCGTGCTCCAGTTGGAAATTGCGCTCGGAATAGTCGTTGTGCAGGGCGTAACCGGCCACATAATCGAAAGCGTTTTGGGGGGACACGTACAAAGCCTTCTTGCCCATCACAACCGCAAGCTCGACTTCCCAATCCACCTTGGTGGAGTTCTTCGGCCGTATCAGAGGATCGTTCGGTCCCACCAGAGAGGTCGTTGCCTTAAAGAAAAGAACGGGTTCCTTCGGCGCCTCGGCCTTGGTCTCCGCCGCGTGATCGCGGTAGTTGAGCCCGATGCAAACGATCTTGCTGGGGCGGGTCACTGGAGGTCCCAGGCGTACCGACGCGGCTATTTGGGGGGCAGACGAGGCGTTCTTCTGCAACCAGGAGTCAAGCTCATTCAAGCCGCCGCCAGCCAGAAATGCTTCGCCGTAGTCCGAGCCCAGCCCGGAGGCATCGATGCGAGTGCCATCTTTCAAGAGCACCCCCGGTTTCTCTTTGCCGGGTTCGCCAAACCGAATTAGTTTCATTAGTGTGGACCTCCTTAGAGTCCTGAAATAGCCTTATGACCGTACCGAACTGCATTGTTGGTCGAGGCTACCGTCTGAAGTTTCGAAAGCCCAATTATTCGCGTCCTGGATTAATTATCATATATAGGTATAATACTAACTTATTAATTCGCTCCAGTGAAAGCTTTCAACACTAAGGAGAATGGCCTGCGATGAGCAAAATTCTCGCATCATTAGTGATTCTGTGCGCAGCAATGTCACCGTTCACTCTGGCGCAAGCTACCGGCGATCGCATCGATCTCTATTTTAACGACTGGCATTCTTCCACTCCGCGCACCACCATGGGCTCTCTCGAGGAGCGCGACATTTTCACCCGCGGCGACCCGCAGAACCCCCCGAAGAAGGGCGCAGTCCTTCGCTTTATCAATTCTTATGACTACGCCACGCTGGCGCCGCATGCTTCCACGAAGACAACCCGCCTGGAGGGACAGCAACAGATTTACTTTGTCGCCTCGGGCCAGGGTTCGGCAACCGCCGCAGGACAGACAGTCGACCTGTACCGGAACATCGCGGTCCTGATGCCTGCGGACCTGGGGTTTACATTTAAAAACACCGGCGATGAGCCGCTGGCCATGTATGTGATCAACGAACCGACGCCTCCAGGCTTTCGGCCGAATTCCGCCATGCTGGTCCGGGACGAAAACAAATTGCCCATCACTTCAAGCAATGGTCTCTGGGCCCACATTGTTAAGACCGTCTTCACCACCCAGGACGGTCTGGGAACACTGCAGACTGTGTTGACAGTGACCCTCGATCCTCTCACCATCGGCAAGCCGCACATCGTGGATCATGATGACATCGAAGAAGTCTGGACTGCTCTGGAAGGCACCAGCCTGGCCTTCGTCAGCAATCAATTGCGTCGCCAAACTTCCGGAATGGCGTTCTATCACATTCCCGACAACAAGACGCCCCACACCAACATCAATCAAAACGAAGATGCCCAGGTGAAATTTCTATATTTCGCCCGTTACCATCCCCACGAAGCCAGAAAGTAGGACAGCGAAGAGGGCGGCAGAGGAGACTGCATCATGCAACGAAAGACGCTTCCTTTTTTGACGGTAGGTGCACTGGTGGTGGCGTCGTTCTCCGTCGCCGGCGCCCAAACGCCACCGCCGTCCAGCACCCTACCTTCCAGCGGAACAAAAAACGCAATCAATGGAATCAATTCATATCCGGGACCGGAGTTCGTCAAGTACGCGCCGGAACGAGACGCGAATAGCCGCCGAATCGATTTGTTCATCGGGGACTGGCAGGGATCGATGCCACGTTTCGAACATGGGTCGCTGGTGCTGCGCGACATCCTCACACGCGGCGACAATTTTGCTCCGCCGGAGAAGGGCGCCGTTCTGCGCATCGCCAATTTTTTTGCTTACGGACGGCTGGCTGCAGGGGCATGGACCACGCCTTCAACGCTCGATGGCAACCAGGAGGTATATTACATTCTCGGAGGCACGGGCGAGATCACGGCCGGCGGTGACACCGCCAAACTGCGAAAAGATGTCGCGGTCCTGATGCCTGCCAGGCTCGAATTCGTGATGAAGTCGACGGGCGCAGAGCCGCTCACCATGTACGTGATTAATGAACCCACACCGTCTGGATTTCATCCCAAAGACAAAATGGTCGTGAAGGACGAAGCGGCGGCGCGCCGGAGGACCCCGGCGGACGCTGATCCCTATATTGTTGGTGGCGCTTCCGGTCACTGGGCGCATATTGTGAAAGAGCTTTTCTCGCCAGCCGACGGACTGGCCGCGGAACAAAGCGTCATTACCGTAAGCATCAATCCGTTGACCATGGGTGAACCCCACCCCCACCGTCCCGGCCAGGAAGAAGTCTGGGCCGCCATCGACGGTCCCAGCCTGATGCTTATGGGGACGGAACTCCGCATTCAGCAACCGGGCATGGCTTTTATGCTGCCGCCGGATGCGGTCACCATTCACTCCAACATCAATGCCGGCGACAGGCCGGTCAAGTTTCTGTACTTCGCTCGATTCCCTGAAGGGGAAAACTACACTCATGCCGTCGTTCCTCCGCACCGGTAGCGTGCTTATGCTTTGCCTGATATTCCGGACCGCGCCATGTTAGAGAACAATCCATGAAAAATATCCGCAACCTTATCCTGCTCGCCATTTTGGCTGCCTTGTCGGTGCCGCTGGCCTGGAGTGCCGCTGCGGCGAACGACGAATACTTCGTATATTTCGGCACCTACACCGGCTTCACCTATATGAAGGAAGGCCTCCCGGCGGGAGGAAGTCACAGCCAGGGAATTTACGTGAGCCGCTTTAGGCCTTCGACGGGAGAAATAAGCAAGCCTGAACTGGCAGGGGAGATTGTCAATCCCGCCTACCTGGCAGTGCATCCCAACCAGCGCTTCCTCTACGTGGCCACCGAGGATCCACTCTCCCTCGGTCCGGACTACGATCACGAATCGTATGTAAGTGCATTCACGATCGATCCTGCCACCGGCAAGCTTCACCTGTTGAACACGCTGCCAACCGGCGGGACAAGTACCTGTTACCTCTCGATTGATAAGACCGGCCATTACGTCATGATGGCGAATTTTGGCAGCAGCAGCATTACCGTACTGCGGATCAACGATGACGGCTCCCTCGGTCAACAAACTGCATACATGAAACACATCGGTCATGGGGCGGATCCGTCTTTCCAATCCAAGGCCCATCCTCATTCCATTGACGTTTCTCCGGACAACCGGTTTGCCGTCGTCTCCGATTTGGGCATGGACAAGGTCTTGATCTATAAATTCGACGCCGCCACGGGCACGCTGTCGCCCGAAAACCCGCCGTTTGTGCAGGCGGAAGCCGGCGGTGGACCGCGTCATTTTGTCTTCGATAAAGCCGGTAAATTTGGCTATTCGCTGCATGAGATGAGCGGAATCATCAGCGTACTCTCGTGGGACGCGGCGGGTGGCACGTTCACCAAGGTACAGGATGCCAGGACCCTGGCGCCCGATTTTATTGGCGCCAATGACAGCGCCGAAATCGCCATTCACCCCAATGGAAAATTTCTTTACGAGTCCAATCGCCGTTTTCGGGGCGCTGACTTGTGGGGGCCAGATTCAATTGGCGTATTTGCGATCGATCCGGTGGAGGGCACTCTGACGGAAATCGAACAGGTGCCGCCGCAAGGCATCATGCCGCGGCAGTTCGCCATTGATCCGACCGGGAACTACCTGTTCGCCGAGAACGAATTGAGCGGCAACGTCGTGCTCTTTCGCATCGACACCAGCACCGGAAGACTATCGCCGACCAAGACTGACTTAAAGATCGATGTCCCCGTGTGTATCGTGTTTGTTCCAGCGCAGCGGTAAGCCGGACCATGCTGACTTCACAGCCGGCTTCTGCCGACTGCCTTGGCTGCTTCCTTCGTGGTAAGGAGATCAAGATCGTCATGAGACGAATTCGATTCACGTTCTGCCTGATTCTTGCCTTTGGCTTTGCCCTACTGGCTGGCCCGTCCGCTCTGGCCCAGGATCACGATTACTTCGTGTACGTTGGGACTTATACGGGATTCAAGTACGTACATCACAGCAAGCCGTATGGCCGGGGAGAGAGTCAGAGCAAGGGAATTTACGTCGTCCGCTTCAACTCGGACAAGGGGGAATTCGGTGAGCCTCAACTGGCGGCCGAGATGATCAATCCTTCGTTCCTCACGATTTCTCCCAACCACCGTTTCCTGTATGCCGTGAGCGAAGACCCGCTTTCAGTGGGACCTCCACTCGATCATTCCTCATTCGTGAGTGCATTTGCCATCGATTCCGCCACTGGCAAGCTTCGTCTGTTAAACACAGTGCCCGCGAGCGGGACCAGCACGTGCTTCATTTCGATGGACAAGACCGGTCAATTTGTATTGATGGCGAATTTTGGCAGCGGCAACGTTTCTGTCATCCGTGTCAAAGACGATGGCTCCCTGGGCGAGCTGACGTCGTCGATCCAGGACGTTGGCCATAGCGTAAACCCAGCCATCCAGATGGGGCCTCACACCCATTCGATCGTAGTTTCCCCCGACAATCGTTACGCCATCGTTTCCGACCTGGGCATCGACAAGGTCCTCATTTTTAATTTCGATGCCAAGACGGGAAGGCTTTCGCCTCCGGGCCCTCCGCTCGAGAGCGTCTATCCAGGAGGCGGTCCGCGTCACTTCACCTTCGATCCCGCGGGCCGGTTCGGATACCAGCTTAGCGAGATGAGCGGGATGGTCGACGTTTTTTCCTGGGATCCGGCCAAGGGAACGCTTGCCCCCGTCCAGCGTGCCCACACCGTTCCCCATGACTTCTTTGGAAGCAATCACAGCGCCGAGATCGAGATCCATCCCACCGGGAAGTTCTTGTACGAATCGAACCGGCGGACTTTCAGCGAAACACAAAGAGCGCCAGACACCATTGGCGTCTTCGCCATCGACCCGGTGAAAGGCACGCTGACTCCGGTAGAGCAGTCCCTGACCGGTGGCGTGATGCCGCGAAGTTTTACGCTTGATCCGACCGGCAGGTACCTGCTGGCCGCAAACGAGCTGTCCAACAATGTGGTGTTATTCGCGATCGACCAGTCCACTGGACGGCTGTCCAAGACCGGCAAACAGGTCGAAGTAGATACGCCGGTCTGCCTCAAGTTCGCGCCCGCAGGCCATTGATCGTTTCAGCTGGGTTCGTCTTGGAGGGAAGACGGTTAGTTAGTGAATTATCATATAATATAATTGTTGCAGTTGATTCTTGCGGTGTCTGAAATGAAGAAAGCGTCTCTTGATCATGTCTCGCAGTGCGTCCTGGTGTTCTCCTTTTCCTTTCTGACAGCGGTTGCCGGCTCCCCCCGTGTGCAGGCGTCAGAGTCTTCGTTTCATGGCGCGCCCCCGTCCGCTCGCAAAGTCAGGAACCCCTATACGGGACAGGTGCAGGCAGCGGGAGCAGGCAAGAGTGTGTACACGCACAATTGCGGCGCATGCCACGGAAACACCGGGCAGGGCGCGGGCAATGTTCCGCCCCTCGTCCACGGGGCGGTGCAGACAACACCGGACGGAGAGATCTTCTGGTACATCACCCAAGGTGACGTGAGCAACGGCATGCCTTCCTGGGCGGCTCTTCCGGAAAAACAACGTTGGGAAGTTGTGGCCTATGTTAAGTCTCTCAACAATCCCCCGGCTGCAACACAAAGCAAAGCGGCGGTGGCTCAAAGCACCCGGGCAAAAAAGTCGACCGCGCCGCCGCCCGAAGCACCGTTCACCGACTACCGCTTCGAGAAACCTGGCACGGTCCGCCATATAAGGGTAACGGACCTTCCTGCGCCCTACGCCACGGAGTCGGCCACCGCCGGACCCAAAGTTGTTGCGCGGCCTACGAATGCCTGGCCAAAAGCTCCGAAGGGCTTCCAAGTGGAGCTGTATGCGACCGGGTTGAACAATCCGCGCATTCTCCGCACCGCTCCCAACGGCGATTTTTTCCTGGCTGAAACCAACGGTGGCGACGTCAAAGTGTTCCGCGGAATCACAAAACAAGGCAAGCCCGCTCGGGTCCAAGTCTTCGCCACGGGATTAAATACTCCTTTCGGCATCGCGTTCTATCCGGAAAAGGACCCGCAATGGGTGTACGTCGCCAACACGGACTCTCTCGTGCGTTTCCCGTATCACAACGGCGACATGACCAGCACCGGACCGGCGCAGCATCTGCTTGACTTGCCTTCCGGCGGTCATCACCGTTCGCGGGATGTCCAGTTCTCCCCGGATGGCAAGAAAATGTTTGTGTCGGTGGGGTCGCACGAGAATGTCAGCGACGCGCCGGAAGAGCAGAATCGCGCCGACATCCTGGAATACAATCCCGACGGATCGGGCATGCGCGTCTACGCCTCCGGCATTCGGAATCCGGTTGGCATCGCCATCAATCCCAAGACGGGCGAGCTCTGGTGTTCCGTGAATGAGCGCGATGGGCTGGGCAATGATCTGGTGCCCGACTACATCACGCATGTGCAGGAAGGTGGGTTCTATGGCTGGCCCTGGTGGTACATGGGCAGCAACCAGGACCCGCGCTTCCCGGGAAAACATCCCGAGCTGAAAGATAAAGTCATCACTCCCGACGTGATTCTGCAGGCGCACAATGCTTCGTTGCAAATGACTTTCTACGAGGGCAACCAGTTCCCCGCAGAGTATCAAGGCGATATCTTCGCCGCCGAGCATGGCTCCTGGAACCGGTCGCCGCGGGCGGGATATGAAGTCATTCGTGTTCCCCTGCATCAGAGCGGACACGCCAGTGGCGAGTACGAGGATTTTCTCACCGGCTTCGTGGTCGACGACGATAGCGTGTGGGGGCGCCCAGTCGGCGTCACGGTCGCTCCCGACGGATCGCTGCTGGTGAGCGATGATGCTTCAGGCTCGATCTGGCGTGTCGTTTACTCTGGAAAGTGAGCTTTAAGGCTGACCCGTCCGGGCAGAGGGCGTCGTCTCCTGAAGTGCGCTTCGCTTTTTCATAGGACGTTGCCCCTGACTGGCCCGCCGCCATTCCGGTAGAGTGTAAGTTATAGATAGCGCTGTAGTTTCTGACGCATTATTTGTTTATAAATATGATATTATATTTAAGGTTTGGGCGTCGGGCAGAGTGCCCCGGGGCAGGCGGAACGATCGAACGATGAAAATCAATCCCAATAAATGCGTAGCCTGCGGAAACTGCACCTATGTCTGCCCAATGGGAGCAATCTATGTTGACCCGGTGATCAATCGCGCCACTGTGAATCGCGATGAATGCGTGGAGTGTTATGCCTGCTACTACGGACTCAGCACCGAGCATCTGAACCCTCCGTTCGTTCGTCTGGTTCGAAAAATCTTCCAACTGGGCCGGTTGCGCTTCGATCCTGAACCGGATGTGTGTCCTACGGCTGCCTTCGAACCTGAAGATCTGCAATGGCCACGCGTGGTGCGCCGGGCATTTTCCGATCCCCGCGCCACCCATGAATCGACCGGAGTCCAGGGACGTGGTACAGAGGAAGTTAAAACCAACGATGTCACCGGCCGCGTGCAGTGGGGAGAAGTGGGATTCACCATCGAATTCGGCCGGCCTGGCGTCGGCGTGTGGTTGCGGGACATTCAGAAGATGACCAGGGCACTGGCCAAAGCAGGTGTCTCCTTTGAGAAAAAGAATCCTTTGACCTCGCTCATGAGCGATGTTTCTACAGGAGCGTTGCGCCCAGACGTGCTCGACGAAAAGGTCCTCTCGGCAATCGTCGAGATCAAGGTGAAAGTGGAGCACACCCAGCGGATTATTGAATTGGTGCGCGAAGTCGAGAAGGACGTCGATACTGTGGTGGCTCTGGGTGTCGGCACGCGCTGCGACGAAAAGGGTGAGGAGAACCTGGTGGCACCTATTTTGGAGCGCATGGGCTACAAACTGGAACGGGCCAAGACCAACATGGGGCTGGGCAGAATTACCAACCCCGCAGAGACCCGGAAGGAACAACGGCCTGGCGAAATTCCCACCGAGACCCGATGACCAATACCCTGCATCGTTACGGCGACTCAGAAAGCTTTCGCGATGACTACATCGTGTTCGCGACTCCCAGCAACGACAAAAATGATGTAGGCTGCGTGCCCAATCTGAAGAGGTTCCTCGAGTTGGCGCTGCCTTTCAAGCCGGCCAGTATCGGCGATCCCATCCATGGCGGCACCTTGCGTCCGGCGCACGACCTGCATACGACATCGAACTGGCGGCGGGACATGAAGCCGGATTTCCGCGCTGTTATCGAGGGCATCGATGCGCCCGCGTCAGTGGTGGCCATTTTTGACAATCCTGAGGCGGCAGCACAATTTCTCAAGGTTGCGGCGAAAGCTGACTTGGGCTTGTCGATTAACATGTCAGCCTCGATCGAAGGAGCTAAGGAATGCTGCAAGTTCGCCGGAATTGTCCGCCACAGTATCGGCTATTCGCTCGGCTTCGAAGGCGCGACCGATAAGCTGCCCAATAGTCAAGTGCTCAAGCTGACCACCATGTGCGGCCATGGCATGGTGTCGGCTAGTCTGGCCAAGAAGATGGTCGATTGGGTGAAAGAGGGGCGCCGGACTCCCCCCAGGCGGTCACGTACATGGCACGGTTCTGTTCCTGCGGCGTGTTCAATCCCGCGCGGGCACAGCGGATACTCGAAGAGGCCCGGGCGAAGATGGAGTGAAGTTACACTCCCAAAAATCCCGCAGCCAAAGCGGCGACTTGATCGCCGCGAGAAATGTCTGTTCCGGTTCACATAGCATTGCATGATTCGACAAATTTGAAATCGAGGAACTTGGACTTGAGACTCGGGGCCTTGGCTCGCGTCTGCTGTTTGCTGTTGTTACCGCTGCTGCCCCTGTGGGCCCAGTCCGATTGGCCGATGTACGGACACGACCCGTCCAGCCAGCGTTACTCACCCCTCATCCAGATCAACACGGAGAATGTTCAGAAGCTTACCCTGGCGTGGACCTATCACATGAAAAAAGAAGGCCCTCGACCGTTGTCGGCGGGGGCAGCCAGCCGAGGCGGTGGAAGGCGTTCGTCCCAAGCCACACCCATTGTGGTCAATGGCAAGCTGTACATGCCGACTCCATACTCCACGGTAATCTGTCTCGATCCCGAGACCGGAAACGAACTCTGGTCTTACAAGCTGGACCACAGCCGGCCGGCCGGTCGCGGCGTTGCCTATTGGCCCGGGGACAAGAGAACGCCAGGCTCGATTCTGTTTGGTACGGGCGACGGCCGCCTGCTCTCCCTGAATGCCGAGACCGGGAAACCCACCGCGGGTTTCGGAGTGAAAGGCGCGGTCGACATAAAGACGGGAGTGCTGAACGGGTTCCCCCACGCGCAATTTGACGTCACTTCCCCCGTCACCATCTACAAAAACCTGGCGATTACGGGTGGCCAGGTGCAAGAGGCCCCGGGTGCCGGCGCCTCGGGTGATACCAGAGCATGGGACGTGCACACCGGAACACTCGTGTGGCGATTCCACTCGGTGCCTCACCCTGGCGAAATCGGTAATGACACATGGCCGGGCACCAGTTGGAAAAACCGTTCTGGAACTAATGTCTGGGGTTTCATGAGCGTAGATGTGGAAAGAGGACTGCTCTTTCTTCCCTACGGCTCGCCCAGTTCGGACTTTTATGGCGCCGATCGGAAGGGCAAGGACCTTTTTGGCAACTCTTTGGTCGCGCTTCATGCCGACACGGGCAAACTTGCGTGGTATTTCCAGACCGTCCATCACGACACCTGGGATTACGACATGGAATCGGCACCGGTGCTGATGGATGTAACGCAAAAAGGAGAAAAGATTCCAGCGGTCGCAATCATTGGAAAAGCGGGAATGATGTTTGTCCTCGACCGGCGCAACGGGGAACCCATTTTTGGAGTTGAGGAACGGCCCGTGCCTCCGAGCGATGTCCCCGGCGAAGCGAGCTGGCCCACACAACCCTTTCCCCTGAAACCACCTCCTTTAGGACGGCACAGTTTCAGTCCTGACGAAATCACTACCGTTACACCTGAGCAGACCAAAGTCTGTAAGGACCTGCTGGCCAACGAAGGCGGGATGAACAGTGGAGGTCCATTCACACCCTATGGCTCGAAGCTGACCATCGTTTTTCCCGGCACCCTGGGCACAACCAATTGGCCGGGCATGTCCTACAACCCGCAACTCGGCTATCTATTTGTCAACACGGTGAACATAGCGGACGTCGGCAAAGTCACAAAAAACGAAGATGCCTCCGATCCTGCCTACGAGCGCAACAGTCCCTGGGGCATGTACGCGCGCTTTTGGAATAACGACAAATTCTGGCCCTGTCAGCAGCCACCGTGGGGAGAGTTGTGGGCGATCGATGTGAATACTGGCGACGTCGCCTGGAAAGAACCGTTCGGCATCGTTGAAGAATTGGAGGCCAAAGGCGTGCACGGAACCGGGACCCTGAACTTTGGCGGTTCGATCACCACTGCCGGTGGGCTGCTTTTCATTGCAGCCACCAACGACCAACGCTTCCGCGCCTTCGAAGCAGCCACCGGCAAAGTGCTGTGGGAGACCAAGCTCGAGACCGGGGCCTACGTGACACCCATGACCTATCAGGGTAAGAATGGCAAGCAGTATGTGGTCCTGGTCGCCAGCGGAGGCAGCTTTTATGACACTTCAGCCGGCGATTCCGTACTCGCCTTCGCCTTACCGTAAAGGCCGGCTGGCTCGGTAGGCGCCCGTTCCGCTCCTTTGCTATTTCAGATCAGAAAAACCGCGCCCTGGTGAGGCCAGGAGTAACCGTGGCGGGATCCAAAACCAACCTAAGGGCGGCAGACAAGGGCGTCTGCCTTACACCGTTCAGCTAGACTTACCTGGAAGCACTCGTCAGATCGGGGGCGAGCGCCGGCGCCCCTACGAAGCTTGCTGCGGCCTACTGTTTGTCGTAGACGACTACTTCATGGAAGGGTTTGCCGTCCTTGTCCGTCCCATCCATGGTAAACGTCGTGGTCTTTCCGTCTTTCGACAAGACCGACTTGCTCTTTCCCGGCTTGCCATTGAACTCCCAGGTGTGCTCGATGGTGTGAGCATCGACCTTCTTTACCAGCACCGTCACATTGTCCCGGCCGATGACTTTTACCGCCTGTCCCTCGACCGGCTTGTAGTGCCAGCTTGTGCTCTTTCCTTCGGAATTGGTTTCATTCACGGTGACGGTGCCGTCCCGATCGATGATGCAGTTGTCGACTTTAGGAGGAGGTCCCGGAAATTTGGACTTCGAAAAGTTCGCAGCCCAGGTCCCGGCGAAGCCGCCGACCGGCATGTCCTTTGCGAAAACAGTGAGCGAAAATGCTACAAGGGAGAGGGCCAAAATTGTTAGACTGGTTTTCATGGCTGATATGATAATACAATTAAGAAAGATGTCAATACTTTTCCCGGTGAACTTGATCCTTGACTATCCGAACTAAAAACAACGGGGTTAGAGCCATGAAGGTCCGAGTTGGAGTGGACGCGTCCATCGACGATGCATTCCTGGAAGACTTCACCAAAGAGGTCCAATTGGTCAGAATTCCGGAGGCACCGGAGGGAATGATCGAAGTCGACTTCTGGGTTGCGGCCATGCCTCCCCGAATATTGCGAGCGCAATTGCCTCATTTGGAAGGTGTGCGGGTGGTGCAGTCTCCGTGGGCGGGTGTGGACACCCTACTAAACCTATTTCCTTCCGGAGTCACGCTGTGCGATGGCCGCGGTGTGCATGAGATCCCCACTTCGGAGTGGGCTGTGGCTGCCATCCTAGCCATGGAAAAGTTTCTGCCTTTCTTCGTCGACATGCAGCGCCAGGGCAAATGGGCCACTGGTCAGCAGGCGCGGCAGATCGATGCACCTACTTCGGCCACGTCAGCGTCTACGAAGGCACCGCCCTACGAGATCAAGAACCCTCCGGCGCCGGTCCATGATGTATCTGATTCCACCATACTGATCGTAGGCTATGGATCCATAGGCCAGGCTGTCGAAGCCCGACTCACGCCTTTCGGGGCAAAGTTCTTGCGCGTGGCGCGCAGCGCCCGAGCAGGTGTCTCCCCAGTGAGCCAAATGGACGATCTCCTGGTACGGGCCGACATAGTGGTGCTGACCCTCCCGTTGACCTCCGAGACCAGGCATTTGATGAACGCGAAACGGCTGGCGAGGATGAAGCGGGGAGCGCTGCTGGTGAATGCGTCACGCGGCGCGATTGTAGACACAGATGCACTGCTTCTTGCCCTGACTGAGAAGCGGGTTCGCGCAGCCCTCGACGTGACCGATCCCGAGCCACTGCCGCCGGGTCACCCGCTATGGTGGGCACCCAACCTGATGCTCACCCCGCACGTTGCCGGAGACAGCTCTGGATTCATGAAACGCGCGTTCAAGTTGGCGAGTGAGCAGGCGGAACGGTTTTCCCGCGGCGAGCCGTTGCTAAATGTGGTGAACGGAGAGTACTAGGCAAGGAGCTTGAGCCATCTCCAGCTGGACAACCGACCGATGAGATTTGGTACTCGCACCTGTTCTCTACAAGACTTCGTGCCCGATTGCTTTCTGCTCACGCGGCTTGGCTTGCACGCGAAGACCATTTTAGGCTTATCTGAATACATATGATATTATGAATCAATAATACTCTCGTCGAAACTACCCGGGCATCCGTTAGAAAGTTTGGAACGCACGTAAGAACGGAGTTTGATATGCGACTATTGCACCTGGTTCCTCTTCTTGCGATATCGGGCGTAGTGCTTTCCTCTCCTTTCCTGTCTGCCCGGAATCATCATCCAAGCGAACTCTTGCTGGTGGCCAATAAGGGCGATAACAGCCTGGGCCTCATTGACCTTGCCGCAGGACGTCAAATCGCAGAAGTGGCCGAGGGCGGCGTCACTGGACATGAAGTCACGACTTCGCCGGATGGAAGACTTGCCTATGTGCCCGTCTACGGAAACTCCGGTGTCGGACAGCCAGGTACTGACGGGAGCAATCTTGTGGTCATTGACTTGGCCACGAGAAAGATCGTGGGCAATGTCGATTTCGGCAAAGGCGTGCGGCCTCATCTTCCCGTGATGGGTCCGAAAAATGGGCTGCTGTATGTTTCCACCGAGCTTAATCAGTCGATCAGCATTATCGATCCCGCCACGCTGAAGATTATCGGCTCAGTTCCGACCGGCCAGGAGCAGTCGCATATGTTCGCGATTACGCGCGATGGACATCGCGCCTATAGCGCAAATGTCGGACCAGGCACCGTATCGGTAATGGACCTTGATGCGCGCAAGACAATCGCTGTGATTCCCGTCTCCGATCAGGTTCAACGTATTTCTCTTTCGGTCGACGACAAGCTGGCCTTCACTTCCGACGTGACTAAACCTCAACTGGCCGTAATCGACACCGCCACCAACAAAATAAAAACGTGGGTGCCGCTTCCCGGCCTGGGCTACGGATCAGCCCCCACGCCCGATGGTAAATGGCTGGTAATCGCTCTGCCCCTGGTGCACCAGGTTGGCGTGGTGGATCTCAGCACCATGCAAGTCAGGCGCACCATCGACCTTCCGGCGCGGCCACAGGAAGTGTTGGTCTCCCCCGATAACAAGGAGGCCTACGTCTCCTGCGACCAGAGTGCGAAAGTCGCGGTCATCAATCTTTCGGACTGGAAGGTGAAGTCGATTATTGCTGCGGGTGCCGGGGCGGATGGTCTTGCTTTGGCGATTACGCGGTAAACAAACAGCGTTTCAGGATAGGAAACTCATCGCGAATCGAGGAAGAGGAATGGACCGAACACTCATGATAAAACGCCTACGCGGCGCCAGTCTGGTTTGTCTGACATTGTCATGCTTCGGACCGGCGTCGCTGCCAGCCGTGGCCCAGGTGGTAGCCAAGCCGCCGGTGACCACGCCCAGCGCGGGCGGAAACAGCTTCGACGGCCCCGGCGACGTGCGCTATCAGGCGGAACGGGATGTGCAGGACAGAAGAATCGATATGTTCATCGGCGACTGGCGCGATTCCATGCCGCGTCACGCTTTCGGTTCTTTGGTTCTACGCGACATCCTGACTCGGGGTGACAACTACGCCCCGCCCGAGCCTGGCGCCATCCTGCAGGCCGCCAATTACCTTGCCTACGGCCGTCTTCAGCCGCGTGATTCCACCACCCCTTCCACCCTGGAGCACGAGCAGGTCGTCTATTACGTTGTCGGCGGTACGGGGGAGATCACGGCGGGCAACAAGACCGCTGCGCTACATAGGGACGTTGCGGTTTTCGTGCCGGCCAACCTCGAGTTTGTCATGAAGAATACCGGCGATGGCGATCTCACCATGTACGTGATCAGCGAACCCACTCCAGAACACTTCGTCCCACGCAAGGATATGTTGGTGACGGATGAGAGCCAGGTTCCGGTGCGAACTCCGATGGTTGCGTCCCCGTACACCCTTCCCGGGGCTTCGGGACACTGGGCACATATCGTAAGAGACCTGTTCTCGAGAACGGACGGCTTGGCCACGGTCGGCGATGTGATCACTGTGACCCTTGCACCTATGACCATGGGCGAACCGCATCCCCATAACCCGGGCCAGGAAGAGATCTGGGCCGCCATCGACGGTAGCAGCCTCGCTTTTCTGGGCACCGAGTTGCGCGTGCAGCGTCCGGGAATGGCGTACATGATCCGGCCCGATCATTCGATGACGCACTCGAATATCAATTCCGGAGACACGCCGGTCAAGTTCCTCTGGTTTTCAGGTTCCTCGATTAAGAAATAAGTCCGGGGTGAGACGGCATAAGCAGTGGCAGAACTTGTCCTGAATGAAACGGCAGGATTCCCTCATCTGCCCGCGTGTGTGTTCTTTTCGAAGCAACATGGGGCGAAAGTCTTCCAGAAACGACGTCGCATTACTTCTCTTGCTGTTAGGTCTCACTTTTCTTCCACTGAGTTGCGCACGAAGACGGCCTGTGACCATTCGCCTGGCAGGGGACGAATGGTTTCTAAATTCCCTCACCAGGACCGGACTGATTGCGAATTTCGAACGGACAAGCGGCATCCAGGTCGAAGTTGTGCACCAGAACGACCGTAACATCATGAGCGAACTCGATCGCGGCCCGAATCGAGGCGATACACTTGACCTGATTGCGGTGCGACACCGGCTGCTGGGTGCTCTGGTTCAGAAAAATCAAGTCCAGCCGATTGATTCCTTTCTCTCCGATTCTACTGTTCATGACCCTGCCTTGATCCCGGCCCAGCAGCTATTCCCGAACTGGTGGCGTGAACTCAGCACCTACGACGGCAAAACGTACGGGTTTCCTTTTGCCGGACTGACCACCTTTCTCTGCTACCGAAAAGATTTGCTGAACGACGCCGCCAACCAGCGAGCTTTCAGAATTCGCTATCATCGCGACCTCAAGCCGCCAACGAACTGGCAGGAATACTCGCAACTGGCGGAGTTTTTCACTCGCCCCAATGAACACTTTTACGGAACCTATATTCAAGGCAAGCAGGGACTGGGGCTGTGGTACGAGTGGCTGAATTTTGTCTATTCGTTTGGCGGAAACATACTCGACACCCAGCACGGGTGGGAATATGGCGACATCGTCGTCAATTCGCCGCAAAATATTGCCGCCACCGAACAATATGCCAGGCTGGTCGCTTTTAGTCCTCCCGACACACTGGGGTATGGCTGGGATAAAGCGCAGTCCGCCCTCCAAAACGGAAACGTGTTTATGGGCCTCTTGTGGAACGATCAGGCTCCCTTCCTGGAAGACCCCGCGGTCTCGAAAGTGGCAGGCAAGATCGCTTACAGTCTCGTCCCTTCAGCCTCCGGCGAACCGTTTAGTCAGCTGGAAGGCTTGACCTACCTGATTCCGATGGAGTCGAAACATCGGCGGGAAGCTTACAGGTTCCTGGAGTGGGCGATGTCCGCTCAGGTTCAGGTTCAACAGACGCTGCAAGGCGGCGCGTCGGCAAGAGAGTCGACATACAATGATCCGAAGGTCAAAGCAATCCCCTACATCTCGACTTTCGTGACCAGTCTTCCTGTGGCGAGGCCGAAACCGACAATACCGGAATCTGCAGAGATGACGGAAGCAACGGAACGGCACATTGCAGACATTGTCAGTGGCCGGACCCCAGCCCGAGCAGGGCTGAACAGCCTGGCACTGGACCTTCATCGCATTCTCGGCAACAAGGCGCGGGTTCGCTACTCCGTCGAGACAACTCAGTGAGTGAGTTCCCATGCAAAGAAGCCATGCAACGCGGATAACTTTTTCGATAAATGGTTTGGAATTCAAGAGGAGCGCCGCAGCGTGAAACAAAGGAAGACGTTTCTCACCGCTCTCGGGCTTTGCGTTCTGCTTTCTTCGCCGGCGTTTGCGCAAACCGCGGGAGACCGCATTGACCTCTATTTTTGCGATTGGCACACCTCGCCGCCACGGACAATCGACGGCGCGCTCGAAGAGCGGGACGTCCTCAGGCGCGGCGATGCCATGAACCCGACAGAAAAAGGTGCGGTGCTTCGCTTCATTAACTCGTACGCGTACGCAACACTGGCGCCGCATGCTTCGACAAGGGCGAAACGGCTCGAAAGGCAACAGGAGATTTACTTTGTTCAATCCGGTCGGGGGACCGCGCGTGCGGAGAACCAGTCCGTAGACCTGTATCCAAATATGGCGATCCTGGTCCCCTCCGGATTGAACTTCAATATCAAAAACACCGGTGATCAGCCGATGACGCTGTACGTGATCAATGAACCGACGCCGCCCGGCTTTCGGCCCAACCCCGGCATTCTAGCCAGGGACGAGAATCAATTGCCCATCACTTCCAGCAGCGGCATGTGGGACCATATCGTGAAGACGCTGTTTGTGAGCGCCGACGGTCTAGGCACTTTGCAGGCCGTCCTGACCGTAACTCTCGATCCCCTCACCATCGGCAAACCGCACCCGGTCCCGGGCGAGGACACGAGTGAAATCGAGGAAGTGTGGACCGCTCTCTCCGGTACGAGTCTTGCAATGGTGGGCAACACATTGCGCCGGCAAACTCCAGGGATGGCATATCTGCATATCCCCGATAACAAGACTCCACATACTAATATCAACGGCAGCGAAGATTCTCAGGTCAAGTTTCTCTACTTTGCCCGCTACCGCAGCCACGAGCCGCGAAAATAGAACAGATTCGAGACCACCAGAATGCATAGAGAAGTGCTTGCTCTTTTAGCGGTCTCGGGACTGATGTGCGCCCGGCCCGCGCCACTGATTGCGCAAACGGCGATGGCGCAAACTGCCGGCACCGTTGCTGAGATTCGTTCCGGCTGGAGCGACTACAGCGGCGCTTCAGACACCCCGCAATATTCCGCGCTGGACCAAATCAATCGCTCTAATGTCACCAAGTTACAGGTGGCGTGGAGCTATCCCACCGGCGACGGGAAAAACTACTCGTTTAACCCGATGGTCATCGATAGAACGATGTATGTTCTGGCCCACAGTAATTCCATTGTGGCGCTCGATGCCACAACCGGCAAAGAACTCTGGATCCATCCGACATCTCGGGACACAACTCTGATCACCAATCGTGGAATCAATTATTGGGAAAGCGATGACCGTTCTGATCGCAGGCTACTATTCGCGGCCAACAACTTCTTGCAGGAAATCGATGCACGGACGGGCAAGTCGATTCTAGATTTTGGCACGAACGGCCGCGTCGATTTGCGAGCCGGTTTGGGGCGCGACCCTAAGAGTCTTACTCTGGTGCAATCCACGACTCCCGGCCGCGTGTTTGAAGATCTTCTGATTCTGGGCTCGGCAACCAATGAAGAATACGCATCCGGCCCCGGTGACATTCGCGCCTATGATGTCCGCACCGGGCGGCTGGCCTGGACCTTTCATACGGTGCCGCACCCGGGTGAACTCGGCTATGAGACTTGGCCGAAAGACGCATGGAAGACGGTAGGCGGCGCCAACGCCTGGAGCGGTCTGTCGTTGGATAAGAAACGCGGCATCGTCTTCATTCCGACCGCTAGCCCTAAATACAACTTTTACGGGGCCGATCGAACCGGCGCCAATCTTTTCGCTGACTGCCTGATTGCGCTCAACGCCCGTACTGGAAAACTGATCTGGTACTTCCAGATGGTCCACCATGACATTTGGGACTACGACAATGCGCCTGCCCCGATGTTTTTGACTGTTCGCCATAACCGCAGGATAGTTGACGTAGTAGCGCAGGCCGGAAAAGAGGGATTCGTTTGGGTGTTCAACCGCGAAACGGGCGAGCCTCTGTGGCCCATCGAGGAGCGAACTGTGCCGCGATCGGATATGCCGGGAGAGGTAACCTGGCCCACGCAGCCATTTCCTTCGAAGCCGCCACCCTTCGCGCGTCAGAGGTTCGACAGCAAAGACCTGAGCCCCTTCATGGAGCCTGAAGAGCGGAAGCGGCTTCGCAAAGAAATAGATGGCGCTCGCAATCAGGGCCTATTTACTCCGCCCGGTCTCACCAACACGGTCGAGATGCCTGGGAACAACGGAGGAGCCAATTTCCAAGGTGCGACTGCCGACCCCGAGCATGGCATCCTGTATGTTGTTTCGAAGGATCTTCCTTCGATGCTCAAGTTGGAATTGGATGCAATGGAGCAGGTATCAGAGGGTAGTTCTCAAGAGGACAAGGGACGTGCTGTCTATCAATCGAATTGCCGTTTGTGTCACGGTGCCGACCGCGAAGGTCAACCTCCCGCTGTGCCTTCCCTCCAGGATATCGGTTCAAGGCTAACCGGCGATCAAGTCCGTGCAGCCGTGACCCTGGGACGCGGCCCTATGCCGGCGTTTTCCAGATTGTCTGATGTGGCTCTCGATTCTCTCGTAGCCTATCTTCTTCACCCGGAGCGAACTCATCCCACGCCGGCATCGGCATCCTCTCCTATAGAAAGCGGCCTTGCTTCCAGAGCCGAAACCGCATCGGCATCCTTGCCGCCCGAAAAGCTCCACTATAGAAGCAGTTTCGGTTTCATGTTCACTAGCAGCGGACTACCTGTCATCGCTCCGCCATGGACTACGCTTACGGCCTATGATCTCAACGAGGGAATCATTAAATGGCAGCTGCCTTTGGGGGAAGTCCCTGAATTGGCTGCAAAAGGGATTAGGAATACAGGCTCGCACTTTCCCAGGGTCGGCCCGGTGGTTACATCCGGCGGATTGATCTTCACCGGCACGCGCGACCGGAAGGTCCGGGCGTTCGACTCCGCGACCGGCAAGGTACTCTGGGAGGCCGAGGTGGGAGCCGCTCTCGAAGGAATGCCGGCGGTGTATCAGGTCGACGGACGCGAATATGTTGTATTCTGCGCGGCAGCCCAAGCCACGACCCACACTCACGATCTGCCCGGGCATCCAGCAGTGCAAGCTGCAATACCAGGGGCCTACATCGTGTTTGCGCTACCCACTGGGCCGGCCGGGCATCAATCCACGTTCTGGTCCTTCTGAGCCACGGCCACTTCCAGCCTTCGGGCGAACGGTAGTATCTCTCTTCGGCCGAAAATTCTTTCCAGAGGTCAGAGGGCGACGGATGCCCGCGTGATGCTGCGGATCGATGGCGTTCCGGCCTGCTGCATGATTTTTTCCAGTTCCCGCCGCAGAATGACGAGCACGGCTTCGACTCCGGATTGTCCGAAGGCCGCCAGGCCCCACGCCTGGGGACGCCCGATGCCAACCGCGGTCGCTCCCAGAGCCAGAGCCTTGAAGACGTCGGTACCGCGCCGGACACCGCCATCTACCAGCACCGGGATTTTACTCTTTACCGCCGCCACCACCTCGGGGAGGCAGTCGATGGTGGGTCGCAAGGTCTCCTCGGCCCGCCCTCCATGGTTGGAAACTACGATGCCGTCTACGCCCTTCTCCACGGCGATTTCTGCATCTTCGCGGGTCACGATGCCCTTCAACACGAGCTTCATTGTGGTCGCGTCTTTCAGTCGCTTGACGAAGTCCCAGGTGAGATTTGGAGCGTACAACTGGGTGACCATTGAGATATCCATTCCTTTAAACGCCGGCTTTCGGCGAAGGTACCCGGTAAATCCACCGGCGTGACAGAGCGAGCAATCTCGACTGTCAACCCGACGTCCTTTACCGATAGTTTCGTTATTGGCGTTTTCCTGATGGTCAACCGTAAATACCAGCACCGGACTGCCTGCCGCTTCTGCCCGCTTGATGAGCGCGCGGGTCACAGCCCAATCGTCGGTTGGATACAGCTGTTGCCAGACTGGCGCTCCGCGCGCTGCGGTGACGTCCTCGATCGACGAGCCGGCCACCGTCGAAAGCATCTGCAGATGACGATGTTTCGCTGCCGCACGCGCCACCGCAACTTCACCCTCGGGATCGAAGGCCTTCATGGAGCTGACAGGGCAGAGGAAGATCGGCGTCTCCCATTTCGTGCCAAACAGCTCAACCGAAGCATCAAGTTTCGCCACGTCAAACAGGCGCCGCGAACGAATCCCGATATGCTGATAGCCTTCATGGTTCAGACGGACAGTTGCATCGTCGTCAACACCCGAGGCCAGATAGGCAAAATGGCCTGGAGGAAGCTTTCTGCGGGCTACGGCCTCGAATTCCATCACGTCCAGAGCCTGTTCAGCGCTGGTAATCGATTCCGAACTTGCACTGTATTTTTCGGGCAGCGGATCATCGAGATACAACGATAGTGCGTTGCGGAGAGAGCCTCCCCTGAAGACCGGGCTAACCAATGGACTGAGGGCAAGATAACTGAGGAACTTTCTACGGCTTTCTGTGAATGCCGAACTTGAACCCATAGTTATCTTTATGGCTGGGAGTGAGGAGATGAGAATCTTGATTCGCCGACATGGTGGAGGCCCAGCTTTCGCTCGGGCCTCCCCTCATTTCAAGACAACCAACCGATTGTACGATCAGGGTTAGAAGATGAACTTCCCACTGATCTGACCGATTCGAGCCGGCTGGGTGTTGGTAACCTGACCGAATTGGCTGCTGTTGGCGTTCCCCACCACCGAGGTAAAGTTGGCGTGGTTAAAGACGTTGAACATCTCGAAACGGAAATCCAATGTCATGCGCTCCGTGATCTTCGTGTCCTTCTCCACTCCCAGGTCCGTAGTGATGGCTCCAGGCCCGCTAAAGGAATACTGCTTCGCACTGCCGGTGACGCCGCATACTTCATAACCGCAGCTCAGATTGCTGGCGAAAGCTGAGGTGTTGAAGTACTGCTTATTGGCCGAATTACGAGGGTTGAATTTGTCAACCGAACCGGTCTGGTTGGGGTAGTCCAGTCCAATGTTGGTCAGAGCGTAGTCTCCGCCGCTCTTCAAGCTCACTGGAGTACCGGTGTAGAACCGGCTGATGCCGGTAATGTGCCAGCCCGTAGTGATGCGCCGTGAGCCAAACATGCGATCGAAAGGAAGGTCCCAGTTGTAGCTCAAGACCAGGTTGTGCCGCAGGTCGAACGTCGAAGGACCGTAGGCTCGCGAAGGATCGCGCGGGTCCCACTTGGCCGAAACGTTGTCCAACGAGTGTGCGTAGGTGTAGCTGAGCAGAAAGGTCAGGTCGCGAGCGCGGCGCTCCGCCGAAACCTGCAGGGAATTGTAGTTTGAGTTCCCTGCGTTCTGCAGGTAGGTAGCCGAGGCGAACGCCACCACCGGACCGCCAGCCGAATTGGTGTAACCCTGACTGATGAGCTGGTTGTTGATCAGGCCGGTGAAAGTGCCATAGTAGTTCTGACCGCCCTGGGCGTAAACCCCGCCTTCGCCGCCCGGTCCGCAACCCGCAAGCGACTGGCAAAGCGCCGCATCGCCCCACAGGATATCGTGGCCAGCCTGGATGTGGTGTCCCTGGGTCCCAACGTAAGCCACGGTCAGGACGGTGGACTTGTCGAGCTGCCGCTGAATCGAGATGTTATAGTGCTCGGCCATTTGCGTCTTGTTCTTGTAGTAGTAGCCGGGCACATAGAGCGGCATAAGCGATCCGAATTTGAAATTTGGGAACGGTCCGCTGCCCGAGGGGAAGACAAAGGGGAAGTGCTGTCCTTGCGACACGCCGTTGGCACGGGTGACGTAGGGACTGGCAAATTCGGTTGGCTGGGGCGATGCCCAGTAGAGGCCCCAGGGAGCGTCACCCAGAATTCCGAAGTTGCCGTTGTCCGCCGCGCCCAGGTAATAGATACCGAAGGCCGCACGGATGCTGGTCTGGTTCTCTCCCCACATGCCGCCCGAGGGTGCCCACGCGACACCGATGCGCGGACCGAAGTTGTTGTACCGGGTCGGAGAGATGGTACTCGGAACACCCGAATCTCCAGGAACCACGTTGCCCCGCGGGGAATCGGGGAACTTGGTGGACTGCAGTCCCGGAACCGGGGTAGTTAGACGGCCGAACACGTCGCTCCAGGGCCGTGCAACATCCCAGCGCAGACCGAGATTGATGGTGAGGTTCGGACGCGCCTTCCAGCTGTCCTGCCCGAAAAGTCCTACATAACGGGTGCGGTTGTCGAGCAACTGCACCGAACACTGTACGAATCCGCCGGGAGCGCCGACAAAGTAATCGGCAACGTCCGTGCCGGTTTCGTTGCCGCTGAACTGGAAGTATCCGTTGGGCCCGCACTCGTTGCGCGCGTTCAGCTGGTAGTAGCGGAAGTCGCCGCCGAAGCTCAGCGAGTGGCTCCCCACGGTCTTGCTGAACATATCGCCAATACCGTAGGTGCTGTCGGGCTGGTAGAAGTTCAGCCAGTTGTTGCCGACAGCAAAGTTGTTGAACAACAGCATCGGGAGAGACGACGGATAGCCCGGAGTGCCGGTGTTGATCAGGCCGCCGGTTGCTGGGTCGGTATTGAATCCGTAAACGTCATACCCGCTGATCGTGGAAGCAGCCGAAGGCTGTGAGGTGCGCACAGCCGTGCGGAAGAATTGCAGCCGCACCACGTTGACTGCGGTGGTGCCGAAGGTCTTCGCGTTGCTCATGGTGAACAGCTGGTTGCGCGAAGGCACTGTGACCGGATAGCCAGGCAGATTGTTCACGCCCTGATAGGACTGGGTATAGATAGGCTGAACCGCGGTCGCGTCGTCATAGTGATAGTAGAACGACCAATCGCCCGTCATCTGGTTAACGAAATCGATACGCTGACCCATGTTGGTGTCGATCAGCGAGGCCGCGTGACTGGAGTCCGAATAGTTGAAACCACCGGGTAGATTCGCCTGCGGAATCTGGGAGATCGTCAGCGCTGTCACCGGGTCGATGTAGGCAGAAAGATCGTGTCCCGGCACGCTGACCACGTTGCCATTGGCGTCCAGCGCGGTCGTGGTCACGGCGGTACCAAGCTGGTTGTACTGTGTGACACCGGCCGCGATGGTTCCGCCTCCTCGGCTCATCAGAGTGGACGCCCACGCGCTACCCTGCACTACCCCGCCAAGAGCGCTGTCGGGGAAAATCCCGTTGCGTTCGTCATTACTCATGACCTGCACCACGCCGGTGCTGGCGCCGGCCACGCGCCGGGTCTGCTGGTAGTCGGTAAAGAAGAACAGTTTGTCCTTCCAGATCGGGCCGCCAAAAACTCCGCCGAACTGGTGCTGTTTCAACTCGGCTTTCGTCGTGTCGAAGTAGTTGATCGCGTCCATGCCCTGGTTCCGGTAGAACTCAAAGAGCGTTCCATGGAAGCGGTTGGTTCCGGACTTTGTCACCGTATTCATGACCGCGCCGGAAAACTTGCCGTATTCCGCGCTGAAGCTGTTGGTGAGCAGCCGAAATTCACCGATCGAATCGGCGTTCGGAATCAGACCGGCACCCATGTTCTTGGTCTCGTTCACCTCGGCGCCATTTACCAGGAAGGCATTGGCGTATTCCGGCTGGCCGTCAGTGGAGACGTTTCCGGTCGAAGTGTAAAGGCCCGAGGCAGGTCCACGATCGGAGTAGCTGGCGTTGGTATTGGAGGGGGAAACGCCGGCCTGCAGCGAGAGCAGATCAAGATACGAACGCCCGTTGAGCGGCATGGCCAGAATCTGGGGAGATTCGATCGTGGTGCCGGTCGCCGTCGCTACCGTCTGCACCTGCAGGGCACTTGCATCGACCGAGACCGCCTCGTTCACGCTCCCGACCTGAAGAAGAAAATCAAAGTGCAACGCGTCATTGACGTTCAAATCGACGTTGTCAACGACTCCCTGCTGGAAGCTGGAAACCGATGCGGTGATCCGGTAACGGCCGGGCGGCAGCGCCAGAAAGCTATACTGGCCCGACACATCGCTAGCGACCGCGCGGGAATAGCCGGTGGCCATCTGAGTAGCAGTCACTTTCGCGTTCGGAATCACTGCACCGGATTTGTCCCGGACGTAGCCGGTAATGGATCCTGTCACGTCTGCCCGGAGTTGGGCTGTACCGAGCAGAACAAGCAAACCTAAGCAAAAGCAACGGAGCACGCGAAGTTGCATAATCCTACCCCCCTCAGAACCGCCGAGATTTGTGCGACAATATCACTTTTTCGATCGTCGACAAGCGAAA
Source organism: Terriglobia bacterium (assembly GCA_963758435.1). Lineage (GTDB taxonomy): Bacteria > Acidobacteriota > Terriglobia > Terriglobales > Acidobacteriaceae > JAIQFF01. The sequence goes on from CAVWVN010000014.1 coordinate 511,730, forward strand.
TAGTGCGAAATGGCTCCGTACCTTGCAGACCACGGTAGAAGCAGGGTTGGCCTGTAGGTACTTGATCATCCTGGCTCGATCTATCGCCGCTACCTCTACTGAATACAGGGTCTGGAGCAGCCCTCAAACGGGAGGAAACTTCGTCCATACAGAACCCGGTATGCCGAATCATAATCGGCATTTGTCATATAATACAATGTAATATATGTTGTCAAGAAATTATCTTGAAGAGAACCAACCCGGGCCGAGGTGAAGGAGCAACCGAGGAATGAGCGACCATGCAAACGATTCTGGTTCAAAAGCAACCGAACACCAAGGCCGACTGCAGCAACCCCGGTGCGAAGACGGATTTTCCCCCAATTGACGCTGCAGAACCAAACGCTCCCTGCGACGATACGGCCGCCGACGCAGACCGCATGCCGATCGCAGGAGCGCTCCCACAATCGGCGAAACGCGAAGTCCCCGAGCAGCTCTTCGTGCTCCAGTTTCTGGTGATGAGAGAGGAACGCCCTGCGGCCGCGCCTGCGGAACCCGTTCGGCACACTTCGAAAACAGGTGATGTTTGGTCGGCGACAGAAACTGGGTCTAAAGAACCTGGAACTGGGGTGCCTACGCAAAAAAAGCTGAAGTGACCTTTCCTGACCAGAGCTTCCACCAAGCAAAACCACTCACTCCCCGGTCCGGCTGCGATCGCGCGTGGATTGATATTTGAAAAGGAAATAAACGGGCACGCCGATGAGCACGATCACTACGCCGGGAATGGTGGTTGCAGGACGATACGCAAACAACACGGCCAGAATCACAATCGCACTGACTAGATAAATCGCGGGTACGACCGGATAACCAACCGCACGGTACGGGCGCTCGGCATTCGGTCTGGTCTTGCGCAAGCGAAACAAAGCCGCAATGGTCAGAATGTAGAAAATCAAAGCGGCAGAGATGATGTAATCCAGCAGGTTGCTGTACAGATTGCCGTAGGTATGGGTGGCGGGTTCGTAGGTACGGATCGACAACAGTACCGCCGCCCAGATTCCTTGCATGATCAAGGCCACGCTGGGTACGTTCGCGCCATTCAGGAGTGAAGCGTTCTTGAAGAAGAGTCCGTCCAATGACATCGCGTAGTAGGCACGGGCTCCCGAGAGGATCAATGCATTCATGCAACCGAAGGCCGCAATCATGATGGCAACCGCGATCAGGGTCGGGCCGATGGCAGGAAAAATCTCCTGCAGCATGGTGGCGGCTACGCGGTCCGAGGGCGCACGCTGTATTTCACCGAAGGGCAACACCACGACGTAGGCGAAATTCGCCAACAGATAAAGGCCAATGACGATGAGAGTCCCGAGGGTGAGAGAAAGAGGTACGTTTCGCGTGGGGTTGCGGACTTCGCCCGCGGTGAAGGTGATGTTGTTCCAGGCATCGGCCGCGTAGAGAGCTCCAATTTGGGCAATGCAGAGCGCCACGAAAATTCCGTAGCCAGTGGCGGGAGAAATTCCGGGTGCCGCCGGAGTGAAACCTTGCGGAGTCCAAGCTTGGCCAAAATTCGCCTTGCCCACCGCGGCCTTCCATCCCACCAGGACTCCGATGCCGATTACTGCTAACAGTGACCCAATCTTCATGGATGTGAAGACATTCTGCACTCCCTTGCCATACTTAAGACCGTTGCTGTTGGTCCACGTCAAAAACGAAATGACCAATAGCGCGACCAACTGAGCGGTAGAAAGCGACATCGCATAATGGGGCAGGATGTGAATGGGCCGGATGATATAGTTGTTCTCCGCGATTTGCGGCCACAACACCCCCAGATACCGGGAGAAGCCTACGGAGGAAGCAGCAATGGTCCCCGTCTGAATGACGAGAAACAGAGTCCACCCATAGAGGAATCCCCAGAGCGGCGAATACGCTTCGCGGAGATACACGTACTGCCCCCCGGCATGCGGCATCATGGCCGCCAGCTCTCCATAGGACAAGGCAGCGGCCAAGGTGAGAATGCCCGCGATCACCCACGCCAGGAGCAGCCAGCCGGCACTTCCTACCTCTCGCGCCATCTCGCCGGCCACGATGAAAATTCCGGAGCCAATCATCGACCCGGCCACAATCATGGTCGAGTCAAACAGGCCTAAGCTACGGCTCAGCTCGCGATGCTTGCCCGCTACCTCAAATCCCTCCCCGCGGTGCTTCACCATGGTTCCACCATCAGATTTGTTCAAGAGACTCCACCCATCTGTCGCCACGATCTCTATCTCTGTATCTCGGGACAAATCTGTGCAGGGAAGTCCGGATTTTTCCCCGACGAGATTGCTGAATGTATCATGGGCGGCGTTCAAGGCGGTTGGAAGAGGCGGGGTTTGGACCACGGGGAGTGACTACTCGCGTGATGCAACCCTGATTTCGATCAAGTGTATGACTCAGTTCAAGAAGGAAACCTAACGCTATTGTTGGAGCGCGCTACTGTGGCTTGACGAGCGAGCGGGCCCACCTTGCTGAAGTCCTATTTGAGCAATAATTTCCTTGAACGCAGGGCCCTGACGCAGGGAATCAAAACGAGGGTCTTGAGTCAGAGTGAAGAGCTTCATGTTGCGCTCGTCACAAGCCCGGTTGAGCCATGCCACCGCCCGGTCGGACTCGCCCAGAGCCGTGTAGGTCGCAGCGATATCATATGAGGGCATGTTCCTGCGAGAGCGCGCGCGTTTGAGTTCACTCAAAATTTCGCGTGCGGACGATTTGTCACCGGCCACCGCGTGAGCATGCGCCTTCATGGCTTTTACGCAGCTGCTTCCTCCTGACAGTTTCAGGGTGGTCTCAAATTCCCGGAGCGCTCCCTTCAAATTGCCCAACTGTTCGAGCGCCTGGGCCATGTACATGTGTGCCCAGATAAAATGCGGATCCAGTTCCAGCGCGCTTTGATAATGCTTCACTGCTTCCTCAAATCGATGGGCCAGATGCGCCGTGACCCCGGCCCAGACCAGGGTAATGATCGACACCGGATCAATATCGAGAGCATGCATGATAGCGATATGAGCAGCTTCGTGTTGTCCTTTGGCGGTAAGCAGATTAGCGTACCAGTGATACCCCAGGGCGTAGTCGGGATTGCATTCGATGGAGCGGCGATACTCGCGGTCCGCGGCCTGCCAGTCGCGGTCGAAATGAAGAAACACGTCGGCCAGTGAGGCATGGGCTTCAGCCAGGTTGGGGTCAAGGTCGATGGCTTTCAGAGCCGCACGCCTTGCAGAGGGCATGGCTTCTGAGGGCGACACAATCTCGTAGAACGACAGCAAGGTGAGCGAATCGGCCAAGCCCGAATAAGATAATGCGAAGCGCGGATCAGCGGCGATCGCGGATTCAAAGCATTCCATGGCCTTGCGCAGGCCCTCTTCATTGCGTTGATTCCAGAAGAATCTGCCTCTGAGATAGGCAGCACGCGCACCCGTGTCTTCGCAGCGAGCCACGGCGGGGCTGCGAACCGGCGAAGAAAAAACCTTCAGCCAAAGACACTGGGCAATCTCTTCCGCCACGTATCCGGGCATCTCGCCAATCTCGTTATCGCGGCCGTGATAGGAGTGTGACCAGACCACAACACGGGTGTCATCCAACAGAAGAGACGCATCCAACCGCAAGCCGTTACTATCCTCCTCTATGCCCCATTGCAGGCTATAGCAAGTGGACTCATGATCCAAACTATGGGCAGTGGATGTCCCCGCCTCGCTGGGCAAGAGCTCTTGAGAACTTACGATCTGGAGGTGTCCGGGATTCAACTGTTCGAGGGCCGCGGTGGTCATCGCGGTAATGGCGTCGTACAGGTGCCTACGTTCGCTGTTAGCCGTCTTACTTGCAAGGTACGGCACGTAAATCGTGATACGAGTTTCAGCTTTACCGGATGCCGCCCCTGGCTCTGTCTCCTGGCCCGCCCTCTTTCTCGATACTTGAAGCTTCCAGCGTTCAAGCTCGGACCGGAGGGCATAGACGCTGCCCATCTGCTTGTGAAAATGACGATGAACCGGCAGTCCTTCATTCTTCTCCCAGAGCTGGACGGTCCGGATCTCTCGGCGCAAATAGCTGGCGATCTCCTTCCATGAATCCAGATGGTCGGTGCCTGCCCAGAACTCGCCGGATGGTTGAGCGGCCGAAGTTGTCGGAGTGAACTTGTTGATCATGATTGCTGGCGAACGCTTACCAGTCGGGAAACCTCACTCAACGCCGGGTACGAATGGTGCGAGACTCAACCGTTTCGCCGATCCTGCTGTCCATCGCCGAAGCCTACACTGGGTCAGCAAGTCGACGCAAGCCCTTCCGGTGATGCCTGTCGGTAGCACATGATATGTCCGGTTGAGATAGCACATGAGATGTCCGCTTAGCGGGCGGCGAGGGTGGGAGACCATGGCCAGCATGGATTCTTACCCGAAGGCCGCGATGGAGCGGGCGATGAAAGTACAGGACGTGATGTTACAGGCGATGGCGAAGAAGATCACGTGGTGGCAGGCGGCGGAGATTCTGGGCATCAGCGACCGGCATATGCGGCGCTGGCGGGAGCGCTACGAGGCGGAGGGCTACAAGGGGTTGTTCGACCGGCGGCGGGGCAAGCCGTCGACCCGGCGGGTGCCGATGGCGACGGTGGAGAAAGTGTTGGCGCTCTACCGGGAGAAGTATTTCGATCTGAACGTGCAGCACTTCCACGAGAAGCTGGGAGCTGAGCACGGCATCGAGTTGAGCTACACCTGGGTGAAGCAGGCGCTGCAGGGAGCGGGCTTGGTGGCGCGTGGACGCAAGCGCGGGGCGCATCGCCAACGGCGCGCCCGGCGACCGTTGCCGGGGATGCTGTTGCACATCGACGGCAGCCGCCACCAGTGGTTTCAGGACGAACGCTGGTATGACCTGATCGTGATTCTGGACGATGCCACCAGCGAGATTTACTACGCCCAACTGGTGGAGGAGGAATCGACGGCGACGGTAATGGCGGGATGGCAAGAGGTGATCGAGCGCAAAGGCGTGTTCTGCGCGCTGTACAGCGATCGGGGAAGCCATTTCTGGCTGACCCCGAAGGTGGGCGGCAAGGTCGACTACCATCGCCGTACACAGGTGGGACGGGCGTTGCACGAGTTGGGGGTGCAGATGATTCCGGCCTACTCGCCGGAAGCGCGGGGGCGCAGCGAGCGCAGCTTCTCGACCTGGCAGGGCCGCTTGCCGCAGGAGTTGCGGCTGCGCCAGCTTGGGACCCTGGAGGCGGCGAACCGGTTTCTGCGGGAAGCTTACATCGCCGAGTTCAATCGCCGTTTTCAGGTCGGCCCGGCGCAGCGTGGAAACGCCTTTGTGCCCTGTCGGAGTCGTGATCTGGAACGGATCTTCTCGCTGCAGTTCCAACGCAGCGTCAACCGCGACAACACGGTGAGCTTTCAGAATCTGAGCTTGCAGATCGAGCGGGTGCGCTGGCGGGCGACGCTGGCGGGTTGCCAGGTGATCGTGCACCAACACCTGAATGGAACCTTGAGTCTCACCCACGGACCGCATTGCCTGGGTCGCTATGACAGCGCCGGGACACCCCTGCCCGCCAAAGCTTCTACCGAGACGAGCAGGGGAAGGGGAACCGTCCCCTTCCCCTGCAACCCCATCCCCAAAACCAACCCAACCCAAACGGCGAGGGCACAACTTTGAAACCGGACATTTCACGTGCTACTAAAACCGGACATTTTAACTTGCTACCGACAGCCCTTCCGGTGATGCCTCTCTGTCGGTCGAACTGATTGGCTTCTCTGTTCAACTGGCACGCGTTTCGCACTATTTCGCTTGTTGCCATCTAAGAGCCTTGTTTACAAATAGGCAGGCTGATGTTCTGGGCTTCAGTTGTTGGATTCGGATCCGTCCTTTTGAAACACTGGATCTCCGGGTTGATGGGAAAGAGGAGTCTCTGTGCCTGAAAGAGAAGGCTCGAAGTCAGCACAACCAATCGCCGCGTTTAACTACACCAACAGTCATGAGTTTATGGAAAGAGTTCGTGCCGGAATGCCGCCGCTTATCATTTGCGTGGCATGCAACGGCGGCCTCCAGGGAAAAGAGGCCAACGAGTTTATTCCTGAGACGGCGGACGAAATAGCGGAATCCGTCCACGCTGCCTACGAAGCTGGGGCGGCGATGGTCCACATTCACGCGCGTGATCCGAAAAATCTGACACAGGCGGCCCGCGAGACTGACATATGGCGCGAAGTTCTGCGTACGGTTCGCAAACGTTGCCCGGAAATCATCATCAACGCAACTACGGGAGCCAGCCCGGCAATGACGATGGAGGAACGCGCTTCCTCTCTGGCTGCAGGTCCCGAACTGGCGTCTCTAAATCTGGCTCCGGACATGAGCAAGTTCAAACTAAAGGAGAGGCGCGCCCCTCTGCCTTTCCCCCGGTCGGCCGTTGAGATTGATGAATGCACTCCCTATACCTACGGTCAGATCCACCAATTTGCCGCCGAGATGAAAAAACGAGGAATCAAGCCGGAACTCGAAATCTACCATCCCGGATGTGCATGGGTTGTCGCCTACCTGATTGAGAATCACCTCCTGGAAAAGCCTTATTGGATTCAGACCGTCATGGGTTACCAGACCGGAAGCTTTCCAACTGTGGACAACGTCCTCCATCTCCTGAAGGAATTTCCGGCCGGAGCTTTGTGGCTGTGTTCAGCGATCGGCCCGTTTCAACTTCCCTTGACAACGCTTGCCACATTAATGGGCGGCCATGTTCGAGTCGGACTCGAAGACAACGTCTACTATTCCCGGGGACGCAAGGCGGTAAGCAATGCCGAGTTTGTGCAGCGCACGGTTCGCATCGCACACGAACTCAACCGCCCGGTAGCGACACCGGCCCAAGCCCGGCAAATGCTGGGACTGAGCAGCCAACCCAGCCAGTACTGATTGGGAGAGGAACACCAGGACGGATTTCGCATTACCGAGTCGGTATAACTCGAGCCTCTATAACTAAGGAGCCGAGTCATCGACGAGTTTGAACAATTTGCGATGCACTCAATGGCATTATGATACGATGTTTCTGTCCATGTTCTTAGCAATCTTCCTTTTTCTCGCAGCTACCCCCCACGCCGCGACCCTCCCTCCGGGAAAAGGCAAGGCCATCGTGCAGCGTACCTGTACTTCGTGTCATGCCTTGAAGGTGGTCACAGCCAAGCGGGCCTCCAGAGAACAGTGGTCTACGCTGGTCGACCAGATGATGTCAAAGGGGGCCGACCTGGAGGATGACGAAGTCGGCATCGTGGTGGATTACCTGGTCAAGAATTTTGGCCGAACCAAAGGGCCCGCTGGTGCAGAAAAGAATCACAGCCAGGCCACACCCAAGAACGCGAGCAAGGCCACGCTGGCGGATTGAGAGTAACTACGATCGCCTTAATCTCCGGTTGGACTGAGCCCGGGCGGGCACATCCTTGTTCTGGTATCGCAATATCCCTCGCCGGGACGCGAGGCAATCCGAAGATACCTTGGTCGGCCGAAAGATCCTTGGATAATGACTGACAACACGACAAGGGTTCGTCCCACCCACATCCGCCATGTCGTGCTTGCCCTGATCGTTGGCGCCTACATGATCACCTACATGGACCGCGTGAATATTGCGTCCGCCGTGCCCGTGATCCAGAAAGACCTAGGCTTCTCGATGATCACAGTTGGGTGGATCTTTGCTGCCTTTCGATGGGGATACGCTTTCTTTCAGATTCCCGGCGGATGGCTCGGCGATCGCATCGGAGGGCGCCGGGCACTGTCCCTGGTAGTCGTGTGGTGGTCGATCTTTACGTCGCTGACTGCATTCTCCTGGAACGCGATCTCCATGGGAGTATGCCGGTTTTTCTTCGGGATGGGCGAGGCGGGAGCGTTTCCCATCGCCACCCGTTCGCTTTCGCGCTGGATCCTGCCGACGGAGCGGGGCTTCGCCCAGGGTCTTACCCATGCCGCATCGCGATTGGGCGCTGCTTTGACTCCCGCGGTAGTCGTAATGATGATGCTGCGATACGGATGGCGTGCTCCATTCTTCTTCTTCGGCCTCATCGGACTAATCTGGTCCGGCTTTTGGTACTGGTATTACCGCGACACGCCGGGCGAACACTCTCGCATCAGCGCAACCGAACGACGTCTGATTGAAGACTCGGTGGGCATTTCCCCAGTTCATGCGAAGTCGGTGCCGTGGCGGCTTATCCTGCGCAGTTCTTCGCTGTGGACCCTTTCCCTGATGTATTTCTGCTACGGATACGCCATTGATGTTTATCTGGACTGGTTCCCTAAATATCTCAACGAGCACCGTGGCTTCAACCTGACCCAGATGGGTTTCTATGCCAGCCTGCCATTGTTGGCCGGAGCGGCGGGCGATCTGCTGGGTGGCACGGTATCGGACCGCTGTGTCAAACGCTTCGGAAATCTCAAAGTCGCACGGCGCGCAGTTGCATTGGCGGGATTTCTACTGGCAGGGATCTTCATCGTTCCCGCGACTCTCACGGTGCACTCTACGGCTTCAGTTTTGTATTCTTGTGTTGCGGTGTTTGGATTGGAAGTCACCGTAGGCGTGTCGTGGGCAATTCCTCTGGACATTGGCGGCGACTATGCAGGCTCCGTAGCATCGGTCATGAATACCTTCGGCAATCTGGGAAGTGCGCTCTCCCCCGTGCTGCTGGCCTATCTGGTCGAGTTCTATGGATGGAACACGCCGTTTCTGGTGTGCGCCGTGCTATGTATCGGTGGTGCGGGTCTGAGCCTCGGAGTCAACGCCGACAAGAAAATCGCATGGAACCCTGCGCCGCTTTCTGAATCGGGGCTCAGGGAACCTCACGGTAGTTGATTCAAAAATCAAGCGCCAAACTCGGAGTGTTAATATACGGGCCTGTCCGGGGGCCTGCGCGAGAGGACCTATGACGAATACGTTGCATCGCTACGGCAACGCGGAAAGTTTTTACGACGACTACATCGTCTTCGCCAGTCCGAGCGCGGGAAAGAACGATCAAAACAGCATTCCCAAACTGAAGAAATTCCTGGAACTGGCTCTACCGTTCAAGCCAGTGAACATAGGGGATCCATCCCACGGCGGAGCTCTCCGGCCATCCAAAAAGGAGAACGTGGCTTCGCACTGGCGTCGAGACACAAAGCCCAGAATGCGCGCTGTGATCGACGGGATTGACCAGCCCGCTTCGGTTGCGGCCGTTTTTGATAACCTGCCGGCAGCGCAGAATTTCCTCAAGATATTGAAGGAAGCTGATCTCGGCTTGTGCGTCAATGTCTCCACTTCGATTGAAGGCGCGCGGCAGTGCAGCCAGTTTGCAGGGATTGTATGTCACAGCATCGGCTACTCATTGGGATTTGAAGGGAATACCGAAAAGCTGCCCAACACCCAAGTGCTGGCTCTGTCCACCATGTGCGGCCATGGCATGATCTCCAGCAGCCTGGGAAAGAAGATGATTGACTGGGTGAAGGAAGGCCGCCGCACTCCGGACGAAGCGGTCTCGTACCTGGCGAGGTTCTGTTCCTGCGGAATCTTCAACCCATCCCGAGCCAAGCGCATTATGGAAGATGCGCGCAAAAAGATGGAATAGACAGGCTTCGCGGGGTCGTGCGCCAACATCATGAACCACTCCGAATCAGCTGAGATACCTGATCCTTCTCCGGTTCTAGAACTAATCGAAGCGTTCCGCCGGTCGAAGACGATGTTCACGGCCGTTTCTCTCGGAGTCTTCGATCTCCTGGAGCGCAATCCCGCGACCCTTGCTACCCTAAACGCCGAGCTGCGCGTTGCATCCGATCCGCTGGAGAGAGTGCTGGACGCTTGTGTTGGACTCAAGCTCCTGCGGCGGAATGGCGCTCTGTACGAAAACGAGCCTTTAGCCAGTACCTATCTCTGCCGGACCAGCGAAAGAACCCTGATGGGATACATACGTTATTCCAACGATGCGCTTTTCCCGATGTGGTCCCACCTTGAAGATGCGGTACGAGAGGGCACGCCACGCTGGAAACAGACGTTCGGGATTGAGGGCGGAATTTTCGATCACTTCTTCCGCACCGAAGAAGCCAAACAGACCTTCGTCCAAGCCATGCACGGGCTTGGACTTCTCAGCTCTCCGAAAGTGGTGGATGCCTTTGACCTTTCGCGCTTTACAAAGCTGGTGGATTTAGGCGGCGCCACCGGACATCTGGCCATCGCCGCCTGCGAACGGTATCCCCAACTGCGAGCCGTAGTCTTCGATCTTCCCCAGGTGATTGAGTCGGCGAAGAACCACGTCCGGCAGGCGGCTGCGGTGGTTCCACGCATCGACGTCGTAGCCGGCGATTTCTTTCGCGGCCCGTTACCGGAGGCAGACCTATTCGCAATGAGCCGTATTGTGCACGACTGGCCCGAGGAGAAAATACATCCCCTGCTCGCCAGGATCTTCGACCGTCTGCCCGATCGTGGCGGCATCTTGCTGGCGGAAAAGCTCCTGCAAGAGGACAAGACGGGCCCCACGTCCACCCATATGCAGTCGCTGAATATGCTGATTTGCACCGAAGGCAAGGAAAGAACTCTGGGCGAATACCGCCAACTGCTTGAGAATGCCGGTTTTCGGAATGTGCAGGGTCACGTTACCGGGGGTCCACTCGACGCCGTCCTGGCGCTAAAAGGCCCTGCCTAGCTCGTGGCCGGTTAAATCCATCTCATCGTCAAAAAGGACAATGGTGCTATAGTATTAACAGGGGGTATCCTCAGACAGCAAATAGCTTTGGAGGTATTGCCTGATTCGCAGACAGACGATTACCGCGCAGGTAATCACCTACATCTTAGACCTTATCCGCAAAGGACAGGTAAAGCCGGGCGAGCGGTTACCCACGGAGAAGCAACTTACCGAAGAGTTGGCGGTGAGCAGGACGTGCGTTCGCGAGGCCATCAAGTCTCTGGAGTCCCTCCAACTCATCAGCGTACGACCTAAGATCGGCGCGATTGTGCTCGAACCTTCTCCCATCGCTTTGATCAATGCCGAGTATCTTTCCACTTCTGCGTTCATGCAGCAGGCGGATTCCCTGATTGAGTTTCGTAAAGTACTTGAGCTGGGATTGGTGGCTCTGGCAGCAGAGAAATCCACCGAAGAAAATTGGACCGCCATGCGGGAAGTCTTAGCTGAACAAGAAGCGGCGCTGCGCATGGACCGAAGCACACCAAATGCCGACCTGCTTTTCCACGAGGCGATCGGCAAGGCCAACATCCGCTTTCACAAGGCGGTAGCCGAAGCCACCCGGAATCCTCTCGCGATTATGGTGCTGCAGGCAATTTCCGAACCTCTCATTGAAGTAAGCCGGCGCACCAACGAAATGCCCGGAGTGCCCGAAGCCGGGCTCCGTCAACACTGGGCGATTTACCGGGCGATCCGGGAGAATAATCCGGAAAAAGCGCGCCAGGCCATGCGGGCGCATCTTGAGGCGGCTGAACGCAACGCGCACAGTCTGGCTCCGAACCCACCTGCCGGAGTGCCCGCGGCGGTGGTTGCGCGCTCAGAGACTACGGGCGAAGAGACAGCCTGAATAACAAGCCTTTCGCTATTTTCTCGGTCCAGACTTCCCCCGAAGCCGCGGCCCAGGCCTCGGACTGCAGGGCTCCCGCGCTGGAATGACCGGGCGCTACTGACACCAACCTAGCCTGGTTACGCGCGCCGCACGCGTTTAGTTGGAATCCACTTTGATCACCGTGTAGGTAAACTTGCTGCCGGATTTTATTTTCAACTGGTGTGGAACGTTGGCAGGAATATGCACGATGTCGCCCGGGCCGAGGTGCTTGATCTCGCCCCCCTCAATTGACGAACCCCGAACCTCGTGCGGCTTGATGGTTTTCGGTGCCACCATCGTCCCTCCTACCACCAGAGTAGCTTCGCCGTTATCCACGATCATGATATCGGTTTGAGTCTCGTGAAGCTCGGCGCTACCATCCCCTTCGCGATGTGAGATTCCGATCAGATGGTTTCCGTAAGTACCCAGAGACTGCCAGGCAAACTTTTGGGCGTCGATTTTGCCGGAAAGTTCCTGGTTCGAATTCTTGACCAATTCCCCCTTCCACAGACCGAAGCCTTCGGGGTCGGCGGCTAGTAGCGAGGTTGCGGAAGCGAAAAACAGAACTGCGAGGGACAGGATTCTCATACGATCTCCAGAACTAGAGTATTCAGAACGGAAGCGAGCTATTATAGTCTTATAATAGTACCTGTCGAGGACAACTCAAATGCTATCTTTGAAGATGATCCCCATCCGCATCGCCCGCCTCGCCGTAGCCGTCCTCCTTCTTATGTCGTTCCGCCTCGCCGCTGTTGGCCAGACACCTGAAGGTGGGCAGGCCCCGAACGGCGTGCAGGCCTGGGTGGGGGCACGCATCATCGATGGTACCGGTAAACCGGCAATCGAAAACGCCACCCTGGTGATAAGGAATGGCCGCATCGAGGCGGTCGGAAAACACGTGAAGGTCCCGGCGGGAGTGGAAAGAATCGATGCCACGGGGAAGACCATCATTCCCGGCTTGATCAATGCGCACGGCCATGTCAACCGGCAAGATCAGCTCGGAGTCTATCTGCGGTATGGAATTACCACGGTGCTCAGTCTGGGTGGAGACAAAGAATTTGCTCTACGAGAGTACTGCGAGAAAGCTACTCCGGGCACGGTACCGCGCCTGCATATCGCAGGCCCGATCCAGGACTCGACCGCCATTCCTGGGGCCGTCGCGGTGACGACTCCGGAAGAAGCCCGCAAGAGCGTCGACGAATTGATTCAACACAAACCCGACATCGTAAAAGTACGGGTTGATGATTTTCGTGGCGCGCGTCCAAAAATGAGTCCCTCGGTCTACGGCGCGGTGATTGACGAAGCGCACAAGCATGGATATCGAACCGCGGCACACATCGTCATGCTGGATGATGCCAAGGGTGTATTGCGCGCCGGAGTTGACTACATCGCGCACAGTGTCCGCGACCGCGATGTAGACGCGGAGTTTATTCGCCTGATGAAAAAACGTCACGTTTCTTACTCGCCGACGTTGACTCGGGAGCTGTCCGTCTTCATGTATACAGAAAAGCCTTCGTTCTTCGGCGACCCCTTTTTCCTGAAGGAAGCCGATCCGGCGGAGATGGCGCAAATGGAAGATCCGAAGCGAGAGAATGCGATGCACACCGATCCGGCGGCACTGTGGTACAAGGAGCACATGACCGTCGCCATGCGCAATCTAAAGACCCTTTCAGACGCCGGCATCAATATCGCGATGGGTACCGACAGTGGCGGAGGCCCCGGCCGCTTCCTGGGCTACTTCGAGCATCTTGAACTGGAGTACGAGACCAAGGCGGGCCTGACTCCGATGCAGGCGCTGGTTTCGGCCACCAGCGGGGCGGCCAAGGCCATCAACATCAGCAAAGAGGTGGGTACATTGCAAAAGGGTAAGCTGGCGGACTTCGTGGTGTTGACCGCGAACCCGCTCGATGACATCAGGAACACGCACACCATCGAGTCAGTCTGGATCGGCGGCGTGCGGGTTCCGGCCAAGAAATAGGGGTTACCGTTCGCGCTTCAGTTCTGTGAAGCGGGCGGCATGGTGTAGAAACTGTATCGAATCGTCCAGCGCGTTTCCTGGCCCGGTTCGATCCGAAACTGGAGATAGGGTTCCACCGCCGCTACGGTATTAATCGCCCAGAAGTTGACGCTATCCAAGGGCTGGTCGCTGGTGATGTGAACGCCTGCGCCAGTCCTAACGTTTTCCACCTGGAAGTCGTAATCTTTTACGTCCTTGCTGAACCCGGTCAGTTCTGAGAAAACCCCATTCTTATCCTGCACGGGCTGCGGGAAAACGATCTGTTGTCCGCGCACTTCAGCCCGGTCCTTAAACCCGCGAACCGGAAACGGGGTAAAGACAAATTTGACGGTCACATCGGGGCCTACAGCTTCATGATCGATCACAAAGAAATTGTGATTGTACTGATTCGTCACAATCACCTTATGGCCGATGTTTTTTAACGAGTGTTCCAGCAGGAGCTCCGGCTTCCCTTTCACCAGCCGGACCGTCTTGCGGTAGATGTATTCGTATCCCTGCTCCGACTTTAGACGCTGGATGAATTCGATTCGATCTTTGTGCTTGTGGACTGTCCACTTTCCGTGGTTGACGATTTCGTACGTATCGTAGGGCCGGTAGGCCTTCTCCTCGGGCTTGCGAAGAGTACCAATACCGATGCGCACGAATGTCCCGCCCGCCTTGGCTTCGTCATATCCCAGCCCCTCGTCGTTGGTCTGAAACGCCTCGACCGGACCCGTGATGGCATCATGAATCTTGGGATCGTGGTGTTCGTACCAGCGTCCGAAGTATTCGTGTCCATCAAATTGGAGACTGGAAATAATTCCAGACCAATCAAACCTGGTGCCCTGGTATGAGCCATTCTGATCGTCGGGAAGCATCAGTTCGGCGTGGATGAGTCCGTTTGAGATCGAAGCCTTGGGATAGTTCTGTGCCAGCAGCAGAGTGCTGCAAAGGCAGAACAGCAAGTAAACAGAGAATCGAGTCCGCATGGTTCGATCATAAACGCAACCCGGACAATTTTCATGAAAGCCCTCGCCGGCCCACCGGAGACGGGCGATTGGCGAAACCGTCATCGCCGAGAATATGCAGATGCATCAACCCGGGTTTTGCGGAATCAATCACGCGGCCGCCCTTCACCAGCAAGTCGTAACCGGGCTGCTGGACGAACGTGTTCACAGGCACGCCGAGAATTGTAAAAGAGCGATTCCGGGAGTCCTTATCCATTCCCTTGAAATGGCCGGAGGCATGGCGTAGGCTGATCGGTACCCGTCACTACACTCAGGACCAAGCTCATGGATCGGCGGACGTTCGTCAAAGCCAGTTGTGTGGGAAGCGCCAGCCTGTTCCTCGACGGCATCGATCCCAAAGCCTTTGGCGACGTGACCTTGCCCGAGCCACCCCCGATCGAAGTCGTTCATGGACCGAAGCTGGCCAAGTCCCCGCTGGGCATGCCCGGATTATTTCCCGGACGGGTGGTGGAAGTCACCGATTCGAAGTCCATCGTGCGCAACCGGGTTTCACAACCGGTGATCCGCGACATGATCGAGCGCGGAATGAAGGAATTGACCGGCGAGGGGTCAGCTTCGGCGGCCTGGGCCAAATTTGTTGAGCCCTCCGATATTGTCGGCATCAAGATTAATCCGTCCGGAGCGCCGGCCTGCTGCTCATCTCCCGAGATCGTGCGGGAGATCATTAACGGCGTCCAGTCTGCGGGCGTGCCCGCCAGCAACATCGTCGTGTACGACCGTTACGAATACGAAATTGATATCGGCAGCTACCAGGCGCTGCTTCCGCCCGGGGTGCGTGTGGTGGGGATCCAGGACGGACTGGTCGATTCCGGATATGATCCCGAGGTTTATTGCCAGGCAACCTTCTTCGGCGAGTGGGAGAACCGCTCGTACATGGCGAGGATCGTGTCCCACGGCGTCAGCAAAATCATCAACGTTCCAACCATGAAGGACCATTCCGCCTCCGGCGTCACCGGCTGCCTGAAGAACCTGGGCTATGGCACCTTTGATAACGTGGCCCGGTCGCATCGTTCTCCCTTTTCGTTCACCGACCCGCTCATCGGGGTCATGTGCTCGGTTGAGCCTCTGCGTTCGAAGGCCGTGCTGCACATTATGGACGGCGTGCGCCAGGTCTGGCACGGCGGCCCGCTGACCCAGGTGCAGGAGTTTATCTACCAGGCGGGAATTCTCTACTTCGGCACGGACCCGGTGGCCATGGACACAGTCGAACTGGAAGCCATCGAAAAGAAGCGCCGCGAAGAAGGCGTCCCTTCGCTCTGGGAGCACAAGGCAGAAAGCATCACCACCAACGGCATGGAGTTTTATCACAATCCCCAAAAGAACCTGTTCTACCGCCGGCCGGGCCATATCGCGTCGGCGGGGAAGCTGGGGTTGGGGGTGGCTGACCTGAAGCGCATCGATCACGGGCAAATCCGACTCGGCTAACTGACCAGATGCCAGGACCGCCCAATT
This sequence comes from Terriglobia bacterium, assembly GCA_963758435.1. Taxonomy (GTDB): domain Bacteria; phylum Acidobacteriota; class Terriglobia; order Terriglobales; family Acidobacteriaceae; genus JAIQFF01. Next base: position 527,741 of record CAVWVN010000014.1, read on the forward strand.
TCCCCGAGCCGTCAAAAGTTGAAACCGACTGGCCCGCTCTGCTCCACGACAACGCGCGCACCGGAGGCCTGGGGATTCTCCCCGCCAAGGCACCCGACCGTGTGCGCTGGCACATTCGGGTGGGAGGCTCGGTCCGCTCTGCCCCGGTGCTGCGCGCTGGAGTTCTGTACGTGACTTCGATGGCGGGAAATCTGCATGCCATTGACGTCGAAAAGGGGCGCCAGGTCTGGCAATTTCAGGCCGCTGACCACATCCACTCCACCCCCTCTCTCTCCGGAGATAAGGTGCTCTTTGGCTGCGACTCAGGCAAGGTCTATGCCGTGGATTGCGATTCGGGAAAGCCGGCGTGGGATACGGCTGCCGCCGCGGAAGTCTGGACCTCGCCGGTCGTCCGCGATGGCGTAGTCTTTTTCGGTAGCGCTGATGCCCGAATGTACGCCGTGGACATCGATACCGGCCGCAAGCGCTGGACGCAGGAACTGGGCGGCCGAATTTACTCCACCGCCTCTGTCGCCGAAAAGCATCTTTATCTCGGCTGCGGAGACGGCAAAATCTACTGCCTCGAGCTTTCATCAGGCAAAACGGTGTGGAGCACTTCGACTGGAAACGGAATCGACTCCTCGCCTGCTGTAGCGGGAGACACGGTGCTGATCGGATCGGAGGACTTCTTCTTCTATGCGCTTGATGCCGCCAGCGGCGAGGTACGCTGGAAATATGAGACTGGACTGGGGATATCTTCGTCCCCGGCGGTCTTCGAAGGTCTCGCGGTGGTCGGCAGCAAGGACGGTTTTCTCTACGTATTCGAGATGCAAAGCGGCCGGCTGCGCTGGAAGGCCCAGGCCAGCGATGTCGTCACCGCACCTCCAGTCATCGCCCGTGGCCTGGTCTGCATTCAGGCGGGAGGGACGCACGCGTTCGATATCGCGACGGGCAGCGTGGCATGGAGAGCTGGCCTGGGCGGGTCGGTCCAGTCCGCTCCAGTGCTGACCGGGGACGCAATGTACGTAGCGACCAACGACGGTGAGGTTTATGCGCTGGAATAAACTCCTTGCCGCCATTGTGCTCTGCGCCTCTCCTGTCCTGGCTTCAGCCCAGGAGTCACCTGAGGCCCGCTTGGTTCACCAGAAGAAGTACGTCATGGGTACGGTCTTCGAGATTGTTGCTTATGGTGACTCGGTGGCGCAAGCGTCCGAGGCCGTTGATAAGGCCCTTCAGGAAGTCGTCCGGCTGGATGATGTGATGAGTGACTACAAACCAGACAGTGCCTTGAGCCGATTGAACCATTCCTCCCATTCCCGTCCGGAAGCGGTCCCCGCCGACTTGTATCGCGCCATCGGCGACGCGCTGCAGTATTCCCGCCTTTCGGGAGGAAAGTTCGACGTGACCGTGGGCCCGCTGGTCAACTTATGGAAAGCGGCCATCCGTAGCGGGAAGCCTCCCTCTGCCGCGGACGAGGAGAGAGTTCGGGCCTGCGTGGGCTATCAGAAGGTCGAATTGTTTCCTCCGGACCAGGTGCAGTTCCACTCGCCCTGTACACAGATTGATTTGGGCGCCATTGGCAAGGGTTATGCCTTGGACCGGGCAGCCGCCGTGCTGCACGCGCACGGCATCTCGCGCGCCCTGCTGGATGCGGGCGGAAGCTCGCTGGTTGCGATGGGCACTCCTCCAGGACAAATCGGCTGGCTAGTGCACCTGAGAGACCCTTCGAACCAGGTGGACCCTGTGGTCATGCTGTCCGACAACAGCGTCTCCACTTCGGAGCAGACCCCGCCAAGCCTCCTATCGCCGGAGGCGGCAGGACACATAATCGATCCGGATGACGGAGAGCCGCTAAGAACCCGTTACGCCGTCAGCGCGGTGGCAGGGACCGGTACAGCGTCCGACGCACTGTCGACCACGATGTTGCTGCTAGGCCCCGAACGAGGTAAGCAACTGGTCAAGGATTTGGCAGGCGTGGCCGCCGTCTGGGTTTCTTCGGACGGCAAGTCGGAATTGGCGTCGAGCGGCCCCCAGATTCGGGTCAGCGGTGGTGCACCACGCCCCGCCGCCGGCGGCCAGACCGGCTCCGGCGCCCTGCAATAATTGCAAACGTGAAGCTCATGTCCATGCGAGCTCGAGTTTTGACGGTGATTTGCCTGCTGACGGCCACGCCCGGCTGGTGCCGAGTGTTTTTGCGCTGGAGCCAGCCGTCGATTCCTCCTCCCGCAACCTTGGGCGTCACGGAGCTGGTGGTTGCCTGGGACAATGCAGCGCTCATCGCGAGTGCCCGTCGTCAGGGCTATCGCGTTTATGCCGAGGTCCCGGCGGGCAAGGCCGCCAATTTAGCTCACAGCACGGCAAAGAGCAGTCTGGCGGGCATCATCGTCAATCCTGGTGATGCTCAGCCCAGCCAGATTGACGAGGAGCTTGGGCAACTGCGATCGGCCTATCCCCATCTTCCGGTTCTGGTGCTAAATCCCAAGGCGAGCCAGCCGCAAATGAAAGGACAGCTGGTTATCAAGAAAGAGGGCATTCTTCAGGTGACCAGCCCGACCGCCCAACCCTGGATCGATTCCAATCTCGCTCTGATAAGGTTCGATCAAGCGTTCGGTCCGGCACAGGCTCCACTTTATGAGTTCCACTGGGACGTGTCCGATTCCCAGCAAGCGGAAAATGGCCCCGCCCCTGCGGACTATGCGCTGGCAGTGGCCGAGGCTGGCGCTTTCCACGCCGATCTCGTCCTGGACCTCTATCCCAAGCTGCAGACTGACCTTGCTCAAAACAGTCCCGCAGCCCAGGCTGTCATCAACCAGATCAGGCGCTATCTGGCGTTTGCTTCGCGAGGGGAGAAGGAAGGGGGCGAACCGGAAGCCAATGTCGGCGTAATTACGGACTCCTACCAGAAATCCTACGAACCCACTAACCTATTCGCGCGCCACAACATTCCGTTCGCTGTCCTCAGGGCCTCCGACTTGAAGGCGCAAAGTCTGGAGCGCTTCGACCTGGTCGTGGTCTTTGCCGCCATCGACGGTGCCGCGATGAAAGCGCTTACGGACTTCGCTTCGCAGGGGGGCGTGGTCGTGATGGTGGACGCGCACGGCCCTTACCCATGGCAGTCCGGCGAGCAGGTTCCCGCTGGCGAGTATTCCGTTGCCTACGCCACCGGCAAAGGCCGTATCATCGAACTCCAGGGGCAGGTGATCGACCCTGAAACCTTCGCTCAGGACATACGCCGCCTGCTCGATCAGGACAAGGACAAGCTGGCCCTGAGCCTCTGGAATGCCCTGACCGTGGTTGCGGTTTCATACCGCTCGCCCGGCGGCGGGAAACTTGCGGAACTGGTCAACTACGCTGAGGAGCCGATTTCGGTCCAGGTACGAATCCAGGGATCCTTTTCTTCGATTCGTTATGAGACTCCCGAGCAGGCCTGCTGCGAGTCTCTTACACCCACCCAGCGTGGGGCATTCACGGAGTTTGTGGTTCCCTCGCTGAAGATCGCCGGCCGGGTGCATCTGGCAGGTCGAAGACCCGCGGAGCATAAAGCCGAGGTGAAATGAAAATCACGCTTGCTTCTTCCATTGCGCTGCTCTTTCTGCTGCTCGTGCCTCCGCCGAGCCAGGCGCGGAAGAACGCTTCCAAAAGCTCCTATCTCATGTACGTTGGCACCTATACCGGTCCCGAGAGCAAGGGAATTTATGCGTATCGCTTTGACGCGGCCACCGGTCAGGCGACTCCGATTGGGCTGGTGGCGGAGACCGTCAACCCATCGTTCCTGGCGATCGATCCGACCCGTCGATTCCTGTATGCGGTCAACGAGGTTTCGGACTATCAGGGAAAGAAGACGGGCGCGGTGAGCGCCTTTGCTATCGATCGAAAGTCAGGCAAGCTGAGCTTTCTGAACCAGGTCCCTTCGCACGGCGCCGGGCCCTGCTATGTTTCCCTGGACCAGACCGGAAAATACGCCTTGGTGGCAAACTACGATGGCGGCAGCGTGGCTGTTTTCCCGGTGCTGAATGATGGTCGGTTGGGCGAAGCCTCGGCCGTGATCGAGCACACCGGTCCCACCGTGGATCCCCTGGGAGCCGAACCCCACCAGATTGATCTGTCCCAGGACAACCGCTTCGCGATCGCGTCGTACCTCGGGCTGGACCAGTTGCTGGTGTACCGCTTCGACGCCGCCCAGGGCACGCTGGCCGCGAACGATCCCGCCTTTGCCCAACTTCATCATGACGCCAGGCCGAGACACTTCGCCCTCCATCCCAACCACAAGTTCCTCTATGTGCTTGAAGAAGCGGCTTCCAAACTCGATGCCTTTTCCTACGATGGCACAATTGGAACCCTGCAGCAGTTGGCTACAATCTCGACATTGCCCGAAGATCTTGCGGTAGACAATACTACGGCGGAAATCAAAATCAGTCCTGATGGCAAATTTCTCTATAGCTCAAACCGCGGCCATGACAGTATCGCCGTCTTCTCCCTCGACCCGAAAACCAGTATGCCCAGTTTCTTGCAGGCCGTCCCCAGCGGGGGCAAGAAACCGCGCAACTTTGAAATAGATCCCGGTGGGTCCTACCTGATAGCCGCCAACCAGAACTCCAATAACATCGTGGTCTTCAAAATCGATCGGCAATCCGGCCACTTGACGCCCACTGGCGAGGTTTTGCCGGTGACGTCTCCAGTTTGCATCAAATTCGTGATGATCAAGTAATTCGCGAACCACGTAGGCCCGGACGCCCTCGTCCGGGCGGGCGAGCAACGCTCGCCATGTGTTTCTTTAAACTTCACTCCGCGGGGCAAGTCACCTAGCCTCGCCGGATTCGCCTAATCCCACGCGCCCGAGATCCTTCGGAACTAAAGTCCTCAGGATGACGCCGAGGCGAAAGCAGAGCACAGCATGGAAGACGGGCGTCCCGCCCGACCGAGCTGTTCCGGCTTACTTCCACTTTCCCTGCCCTTCCACAATGATGATGTAGCGATCGATGGGAAGGTCAGTAAACCGCTCCACCGCGCCGCTGGGCTGCGGCCATTTCACTTCCAGCCAGTCAATCTTCTTGCGCGCTCCAAGTCCCAGCACCATGCGAGGGTCCTGCGATGACAGATAGCTGCCCCCGCCCACCTTCATGTGACTGCGCTTGAGATCTCCCGCCAGGTAGGAGATTCGCGCTCCGATGGCGTCGGGGTTGGATTTCTTCCCGATCAGGCGTACGCCCAGCCAGTGGCTCTGTTTCGCGGCCTGGTTGTGCAACAGAATCGGTGGTCCGCCATTCACCGCGATCAGGACGTCCACGGCTCCATCGTTGTCGAAGTCCCCAATCGCCATGCCCCGTGCCGAAATCTGGGTGGAAAATATCGGCCCGCTTTGGGCGCTGACGTTCTCGAATCCCCGTCCCGTGTTGTGCATGAGAATAGGCGGCTCTTTGTACGTGACCCCCGGATGCAAACCCTCGATCAGATCATCGGGATTGCCGTTGGCCAGAAAGAGATCGAGGTTGCCGTCGTTGTCATAGTCAAAGAATTTCAGCCCCCAGCCGCTCATCAGCCGGGTCGCCATGCCCACACCGGTCTCCCGCGCCTTATCGTCAAAAGTTTCGTCGTGATTGTTCTGATAGATGGAGTAAATTTCGCGGTCGATATTGGCCACAAACAGGTCCATCCAGCCATCCTGATCGTAGTCGGCGGAGTCCACGCCCATGCCGGAGCGGGCCCGGCCGTCAGCGCTGAAGGCCACGCCGGCCGGAGTGCCGATCTCTTCAAATTTCCCTCCCCCGCGGTTCATGAACAGGAAGTTGGCTACCGTGTCATTGGCCACAAACAGGTCCATCCGGCCGTCGTTGTTAAGATCGGTGGCCACTACTCCCCAGGCTTTCCCCGTGTGCTTCCCTATGCCCGAAACCTGGCTGACGTCGGTGAAGGTCCCGTCGCCGTTGTTGTGGAACAGCCAGCTGGGCAGAGGATTATAGAGGCGTGGAATGCAATATCCGTGTTTGCCTTCCTCGCCCGGCCCGCAGGTCTTGTTCAGGGACTTGGAGAACTCCACAAACTGGCAGACGAACAGGTCCAGCCGGCCATCGTTGTCGTAATCGAACCAGACCGCGCTGGAGGCCCATCCCGGCGCGGCCACGCCGGCCTTCTCGGTCACATCGGTAAATGTGCCATCGCCATTATTGTGATACAGGATGCTGCGGCCGTACTGCGTAACGTAGATGTCAGGAAAGCCGTCGCCATCGTAGTCGCCAACCGCCACCCCTTGACCGTAGCCGCCGGCCGCCACTCCGGCTTTCTCGGTTACATCGGTAAATGTTCCGTCGCGATTGTTGCGATAAAGCGCGTTGCGCAGAGGAGGATCAGGAGTGAAGAAGTCGCACGTTCCGCTGTTGACCAGGTAAAGGTCCATCCACCCGTCGTTGTCGTAGTCGAGGAAGGCGCATCCCGCTCCGGTGGTTTCGGGTAGGAACCTCTCCGGAGATTGCCCGTTCACGTGGGCCCAGGTAATGCCGCTGACGGCGGGAGGAACCTGTTCAAAGGGATAGACCGGGCCCGGCAGAGCACCGGCCAGGCGCGCTAATCCGCTGAATGCGATGCCGCCCGCCAGGCCCCGAAGCAGGTCACGCCGGGAGAGATGCCGCAACCCCTTATTTTGCCTTGAGATCAGATTGTTCAATTCAGCGATAGTTTCTCGACCGCCATTGTACCGTTCAGAAAAACTTTCACCCTGTCATCCTGAGCGGAGTGACTGCTTCGCTTTGCGAAGCAGTCGCGGAGTCGAAAGATCCCTATGCGCTGACGACTTCCCCGGTCAGGTAGGGGGTCCCTCGACTTGCTCTCACCGCTGCGCGGCTCGCACCGCGCTCGGGATGACAACTGTGCGCAAGAGGCCCGCGCCCTAGTTGGAATTCTCAGGCTGAGTTCCCGGCGGCGCACCGGGCTGAGCGCCGCTCTTCTCCGTCATCTGGCGATGGATGGCAAATTCCCGGTCCGCATCCTGCTTACGTCCGGCGCGATTGTAAGCCATGGCCAGGTTGTAGTGCGCCGCCGGATTCCTCGGCTCCAGCTTGACCGCAGTCTCGAGCGGCGGGACTGCCTCCGGAAATTGCTTTGCAGAGATCAGGGACACGCCTAGCCCGAGATAGGCGTCGCCGAAAGTGGCGTCCAGCTTCGTGGCGCGGGTAAAGTGCGTGATGGCGTCGGGCCACTGGCTGTCCTGCCGCGCCAGCTCGCCCAGCACGTACTCAGCCCCTGCATTGGTGGGATCGATCTCGATTTCCTGCTGCAATTCCTGTTTCGCTTCTTCGGCGACCGTAGGGCTGGGATCGGGCTTCGAGAGCAGGAGGCGGGCCAGCAGGAAATGGATCCCGGGCATGCGCGGGTCCTGTTCGAGGATGCGTTTGTATTCGTTGGCCGCCTGGTCCCATTTCCCCTGCAGCTCCAGCGCCTCGGCGTTGAGCCGACGCGCCTGGTACGAGTTGGGTGCGGTTGCGGCCAGTTCCTGGGCTGCGGACGTAGAGAGATCAGAGTAGGTGTGCACCGACACGTAGAGGACATCAGGATCGTGTGGGAACTCACGGTTCAGAAAGCGCAGGAAATCCACCGCGGCATCCGGCTGGTTCTCAGACATGGCGCAGCGCACGCCGTTGAAACCCACCTGGCGCTTGAGGTCTTTGTCCCCAGGCTGTGCTGCGGCTTTCCTCAAAAGAGGGATGGCTTGCTGGCAATGGCCGTCATTGGCCAGCTTCAACCCCTGCTGGGCCGCGGACGAAGGGGTGCTTGCCGGCTTTGCTTTGGTCTGAGCGGCGGAGCCTCCGCAAAGGAGCACGCCCAGGACAGTGGGAAATAGAACCGTGGAAAGAGATCCAGACATAAAAAAAATAGGGCAGGCGTCAGAAACGCCTGCCCCAATCATACAGCGGTCAGTAGTAGAGCTTCAGGGCAAATTGGATCACACGCGGGGAATTAGATGTGTTCACAACTCCCATGTTTGTGCCCAATGCCGTCGCCGGAGTGTTCAGGTTCACGCGATTGAAGGCATTGAGGAAGTCCGAGCGGAATTGAAGCTTTACCTTCTCAGTGAAGGTAAAGTCCTTTTGCAAGCTCAAATCGACGTCTCCATAGCCTGGCCCGCGAACCGGACCCTGCGCCGGACAGTTGCCAAAGGTCCCCACGGCCGGCGCCGTGTAAGGCGTGGCATCAAACCACTGGTAGCCAATGTATTTGCCGCCGCTGAGGGCGGTTTGCCGGCCAAAGGTTTTTCCCGCGCCAGAACCGCAATCCGGACGCAATCCTCGCGAATTGGTTCCCGTCGAATCCGTACCGAAATCGTACAGCGCCAGCGGGAAGCCGGAATGGATGGAAATGATGGGAGCGATCGACCAACCGCCGGCAATCGCATCCACCGCCCGATTGGCATCGTGGCCGTACTTCTTGCCGCGACCGAAGGGGATTTCGTAAACCGCGTAGCTGCTGAGCACATGCTTGGCGTCGAAGAAGCAGTCCGCCCAGTCAGCCCTCGGGTCGTAGAGGTTCTGGTAGTACGGGTTCGCCGGAGACGCTTGCGCTCCCCAGTTGCCGTAGTAACCGCTGTTGTCGGTCATGCACCGTGAAAGCGTGTAAGCCACCTGATATTGCAGTCCGCTGGAATAACGCTTCTGGAATGTAGCCTGCAGCGCGTGGTAGTTCATACTGCCCACGGAAGCCGTGCCCGAGATTTGCGCGATATCCGACTGGAATGCCGGATTCCCCGAGAAGAAGACGCTAGGCGCCGTGCACGGTGGCGTACCACAAGCACTGTTGGGCAGTAACTGTCTCTGGAGATACGGCATGGGAACCATCAAATGGGTCCCGTGCTGGCCCACATAGCCGACCTGGATGGTGTTGTTGCCGAACTGGTGCTGCACTGTCCCATTCCACTGCTGGGTTATGGCGGGCTGCACGTTCGGGTCCCAAACCCGGACCAGCGCTCCCGCGAACGGGTCGCTGGCCGCCCCGACAGGAGCCAGACCGTCTTCGGTAGTAGTTCCCGGCAGCGCAACGTTGTTGTACTGCACCAGGGTTTCAGCCGGAGTGAAAGGCGGATTGATGGGCAGGCGCAGGTTCGTGCCCGTCCCTTCGAGATAAGACGAGATACTGAAAGCGCCGCGGAATACCGTCTTCCCTCCCAGACGCGATGGCGTCCAGGCAAAACCGATACGGGGCTGGAAGTCTTTGGCGCCGTAAGTGCCGTTGTAGAGGCCCCGGTTGCCGGTTTGTTTGCAAGTCACCGGGGCTGTACCCACATCTACCTTGGAACAATTGGGCGCCAGCAGTTGTCCGGTGAAAAGATCGAAATTGGTTTGCAGGTCATGCGCCTCTTCCCAGGGACTGTGGGCTTCGTAACGCAAGCCAAGATTGATGGTGAGGCTCTGGGTGGCTCTCCAGTCGTCCTGAATATACCCGGCAAAAATGTTCGCCCGTTGGCCCCATTGCCCGGACGAAATACCCTTACCATACGAAGAAGGCAGACCGAGATAGAAATCGGCTCCGCCATACCCACCGGTGGGCGCAGTTACGTTGGTCGGATCCGACGAGGTGAAAGCACCGTTAAAAATTATGGCTCCGAGCGCTCCACTGTTGCCGGTGTAGAACGTATTGATACGGTCGCGCCAGAACTCAAAGCCCATGTGGAACACATGGCGGTTGTGAGTCAGGACTATCGCGTCCGACGCCTGAATCACCGCGTCCTGGAATCTCTGCTGGCCTCCGTTGCTGCCGACGTTGGTGAGAACTCCGGTGCCGGGGCCGCTGGGATTTCCGCCGTTGAATCCCAGAGTGAGCAGCCCTGGTCCACCAGCGTTCGCGTTTGCGATCCCGAGCTGGGTACCCAGGTCGCCGACCGAACTGTCAAACTCGGTGCCGTTATGCAGTTTGACGTGGTTCACGCCGAAACGCAGGTCGTTCAGCAGATTCGAACTGAAGGTGTGGCTCCAGTCAACCACGTAGTTGTCGATAGGCGCGTCCGAGAAGCCGGTGCCCAGCAAGGCAAACGAGTTGATTGTGGGGTTGTGCTGCTTGGAATGGGAAAAGCGTCCGAAAATATGGTCGTTGTTGGTGGCGTTGTAGTCGATCTTGATGTCGTACTGGTAGCTGTTGATCAGCTTGTTTTGAGTGTAGCTGGCATTGTTCTGCGTACCCGAACCGCTCGCAGCGGGATAGAGAGAGGACGAGAACAAAGCCTGCGCCACCGGATCAATCGGTTCCACGGCGGCGATATTGTTGTTTGGGATAGCGGCGTTCCCGTTATGCGGGTCGTAGAGTTGGTTGGCCAGGTTGTTACAAACACCCGATCCGTTAAAGCCCTCAGTGCAAATGTCCGCAAAGTTGCCGGCCCGCTCCGCCGTGGTGAAGACGCTAATCGGAAGGGTCGTGGAGGGGTGGTCAAAACGTTGTGCCTGGTAGTCAAAAAAGAAAAACAGCTTGTTCTTGATGATGGGACCACCGACGGTGCCGCCGAACATGTTCCAGCGCAAGAGGGGTCGGGGATTTCCGTTGAACCTGTTTTCCCACGAGTTCGAGTTGAGCTTATCGTTGCGGAAGAACTCCCACAGATCGCCATGGAAGCCGTTGGTGCCTGATTTGATGGTGGTGCTGACGATGCCGCCCTGGTAGTTCCCGAACTCAGCCGAGGCATTCTGGGTAATGAGGTTGAATTCCTGAATAGCGTCCGGCGCCGGGGTATAGCCAACCAGGTTATCCGACACCTGGTTGTTGTCCATGCCGTCCAGGATAAAGTTGTTGGCCTGTTCCCGGTTCCCGTTGATGTACGGACGTGCGCCGCTGGCGGTATTGTCGCCGTTGTTAAAACCATCCGGACTGGGAGTGATCGCGCCCGGCGCCAGCAGTGTGAGCTGAACGTAGTTGCGGGTGGCCAGGGGAAGGGCCTCGTTCGTCGTGGAATCGATGATGGTGCCTACTTCGGTCCGGTCGGTCTGCAGGATGGGAGCGGAGCCGGTGACTTCAACCGTCTCGCTGACTTGCCCCATTTTCATCTGCATATCGATGCGCGCAGTCTGGTTCAGCACCAGCACGATGCCGGAGTGCACGGCCGTCTGAAAACCCGGCGCTGAAATTTTCACCGTGTAACTTCCTACCGGAACTCGCGTGATGTTGTAAGCACCGGCGTCGTTGGTCTTGGTGCTGAGCACCGTTCCGCGCTCGGTATCCGTCGCCGTAACATCAGCATCCTTGAGCGGCGCACCGCTGGGATCCGTTACCGTTCCTACGATGGCTGCGGTCACTTCCTGGCTCCATGCAGGTTGCACGACGCCCAGGACCCCGATCAGCAGCAGAACGACAAACCCCACCCTCATCGCATGTCGCATCACAAACCTCCTGGAAGACACTTCGTTGGAATGCTGGCGTATCTGGCAATCCATGTTGAGCACATGCTATATAGCAGAGCGATGATAACCGTCAAGAAAAAAGTGTCCAGGCCGGAACTTTTATTTTTGCTTGTCCTCATCTGGAACATGCGGGGAGCCGTCCTGCGGGGCCACACTGGGGTCAGCCGGCACGCTGACAAGGTCGGGAGCGACGTTCGGGCCGAATAACTTGGCCTTAAGCCCAATATCGAAGGAATCAATGCGCCGGATCATAGTTTCGGGAGACTCGCCCGGCGATGGCACTGGAGGACGGCCAATTAGCTGACCGGCCAAGGGCAGCCCGGGCTCGGGACAGGCGATTTTATCCCGGCGAACCGACTCCCCAGCTCAAGCAGTGACCTCTCGAATTACAATAAGTTCAGCTCTATAGCAATTCGAGCTATAATGCCCCCGCGTGGGGCGGTTTCCAGGCCGGTAATTTCCCGGATTGAGTTGTGAACATGATTCTGGCGGGCGACATTGGCGGCACCAAATGCAACCTGGCCCTGCTCCGGGAGGCTGAAACCGGGGCCCTGGAGCCGGTTTTCCGGTGCCGCTACGTCACCCATGATTTCTCCCGCTTCGAAAATCTTCTCGAACAATTCCGCCATGAGGCAGGGGAGCGCGCTGGTGACATCGCCTCCGAACGGATTACGGGAGTGGGATTCGGGGTCGCCGGCGCCGTGGTTGACGGCCGCCTCCACGCCAACAATTTGCCCTGGGACCTGGACGCCGGGTTGCTCGCGCGCCAGTTGGATGTGAACCTGAAGCACGTCGTATTGTTGAATGATGTTGTAGCTACCGCCTGGAGCCTGGACAAATTGCCCGCGGAAGACCTCGCCGTCCTCAACCAGGGGGTGGCGCACCCCAATGGCACCCGGGCGGTGATGGCCGTGGGCACCGGACTGGGTGAGACCTTTCTCTTCTGGGACGGCCGGCAGTACCGTATGTTCCCTTCCGAGGGCGGCCTGGCCAGTTTTGCGCCCCGCACCGATCGCGAAATCCAGCTTCTGATTCACCTCAAGCAGCGTCTGCCGCATGTCTGTTGCGAAGACGTTATCTCCGGACGAGGCATCCGCGCCATCCACGAATTCCTGGATCCCGCCGTTCGTCATCCCTCGTTTGACGGCTCCGGGGTTGATCCCGCGCGGGAGATCACCGAGCAGGCGGTTGCGGGCACCTGCAAGGTTTGTGTCGCCACCCTGGATCTCTGGACCGAGGCCTATGGCGCGGAGGCGGGAAACCTGGCGGTGCGGGCCCTGGCCTTCGGCGGAGTCTATGTCGCGGGCGGGATCGCTCCCAAGCTTTTGCCCAAGCTGAAGGATGGCGCCTTCTTCCGCGCCTTCTGCGACAAAACCTTGCTCTCGCCGGTACTGGCGCGCATTCCCATTTATGTCGTCCTGAATGAGGATGCGCCCATCTGGGGGGCCGCTTATCAGGCCCTGGATGCCGCGCTTCCCGGCCGGGTGCCGCACTCGCAAAGGAGGGTCGGATAGTGTGCGGAACGGATAAAGGGAGGATTCGTAAATCGCTTTCTGCATCCTGACGATCCAAATCGTGTGCAACGCAATTCACAGCTGTTGAGTGTTCAAATTTTGTTTCGCGAGGTCAGAATTATTCATGGCACAGAATGGCCGAAACGGGACTCCGGCTTATAAAAGAATCCGCGGTGTGATCTGGAAGCGCATCGAGATGGGTCAGCTGAAACCCGGCGATGTCGTGGATTCTGAAAGGGAGCTGGCCAGGATCCATCAGGTAAGCCTGATGACCGCGCGTCATGCCCTGACGTCGCTGGAGCGCGAAGGCATCGTGGAGCGGCGGCGCGGCGCCGGCACCTTTGTGGCGCCTCCCAAGATCCATTTCAACAAGCTGATGAGCTACACCGAACAAATGGCCAGTCGCGGCCTGGTGGCTTGTTCACGTCTGCTGTGCATCAAGTTGATCGAAAAAGAGTCGGAAATTGCCGCTCGGCTTTCCCTCCCCCCCAACAGCTCTCTGGTCAAGATCGAGCGCTTGCGGCAGGCGGCCAACGAACCGTTCGCGCTGGAAGCCTGCTACTTGTCAGCTGAAGAATTTGGCGGTCTGGTTTCCGCCGGTCTGGGACGCAATTCCCTGTTTGCCACTCTGGAACACGATTACGGCATCGAGTTGGCACACGCGGACGAAGAGGTTGATGCCACCGCCGCCGATGCGAGGACGGCGGAACTTTGCGCCGTCCCGCGCGGTTCTCCCTTGCTGCGCATTCGGCAGATCATCTATTCGACCAAGGGCAAAGCCACGATCTATGTGCTCGGCTTCTACCGCTCGGATCGACACACCTTGCTCATTCGCAGGTTCCGTTCTTCGGTGTAGCCCCAGTCGCCTGGAGCCTCTTCGCATTGTCGGAGAGTAGGCCGGTCGCCCATTTGCTAGTTACGCAATCGTGGGAACGCCAGATGATATAGACTGGTTGTCAATTCAACATCAGGAGCCATCATGTCAGCCCCCAGCCGCCGGCCCGAAATTCGCCGCAGGCGCACCCGTAATGAAAAGATTGCCAAACTAAGAAAGCGTCATGCTGCCGCTTCGACCGAGGCCGATCGCACTCGCATCGCCGCCAAACTGCACCGCCTGGAATTTAATTCTCCGGGACAGCCGTTGCTCAAGAATGCCTGAGTCCGGCTAGGGGTTGGCCGTGCGGGAGATAGCTTCCCGTTCGTTCGCCAGCGGAGGCTGTGCCGGCCGTCTTTCCGACACTTCGTGGTACACGCGGAGAATTTGCCGGGCGGCTGCCTCCCAGGAAAACCGCTTGGCTTGCTCGTAACCCCGCGCCTTGAGTTTGTCGCGCAGTGTCTGGTCCACCAGCACGCGATGCAGCGCCCGCATGATTTCAAAAACGTTCTCCGGATTCACCAAAACGGCAGCGTTGCCCACCACCTCGGGCAGCGAGGACGTGTTCGAAGTCACCACTGGCGTGCCGTGCGCCATGGCTTCCAGCGGCGGCAGTCCAAAGCCCTCGTAGAGCGACGGGAATACGAAAATTTTCGCCGCGTCATAAAAAATGCGCAGCACCTCGATGGGCACAAACCCCATGAAGCGTACGTCATTCTGCATGCGGCTGCGAATCACGGTACGGCGCAGGTCGGGGTGCTTGGACAGCTCGTCCCCGATGATGATCAACTTCAGTCCGGGAAACAGCGCTTCCTTCTCCAGTTCCGCCTTCAGCGCGGAGAAGGCCTCGATGATCCGCACCACGTTCTTGTGCGGGCTGATCCTGCCGGTGTAAAGCAGAAAGGGATGGTTGACCAGATAGCGTTCCGCCAGCAGCTGGCGGTCGGCATCGCTGGCATGGCCGCGCAGGAAGCGCTCGTCAATCGCGTTATAGACGACTTCGGTGCGGTCGGGTGGAATAGCGAACAGCTTCTCCACTTCGCTCTTGGTGAAATTGGACACGGCAAAAATTCGTGCCGCTCCTTTCAGCGCCCGATGCGTCAGGTAGAAATGCAGCGAACGCTTCAGCCCGGATTGATCGCGAGCACGGTACATGTGGTCGAGCACATCATGCACGGTCATCACGTAAGGACAGGGCAGGTTTCTTGGCAGCCAGAACAGGTGCGGAATATGCACCAGGTCGCAATGCAGGCGCTTGAGAATGGCGCGATAGTCGAAATAGTTCTTGATCGTAGCGTCATTCCCCAGTAGGGGTATGGTGTGAAAATTGGGTGGCAGCGGACCGATCTCTGCCACTTTCTCCGGTGGGCCGATCAGAAAATATTTGCTTTCGCTATCCAGTCGCCCCAGCGCCCGCACAATATTGCGGGTGTAAGTGCCCACGCCGAACTCTGTCATTCGCCGGATATCGATGGCGACTCTCACGGGGAGATTTAACCACAGAGGCCAAGCTTCGGCCAGCAAATCGGGAGGACGGGCGTCCCCGCCCGTCAGGATGGAAGAGTCCTCGAGAAGTTTGATCCCGGAGGGGCGGGACGCCCGTCCTCCATCTCCATTGCTTAGGCGCGCACTTCCACCTGGGCCCGCGCGCGCCGCTCGGGATACAGTGGGAAGGCCTCGGCTAGGCCCAATACCTGGTTGCGAATCTTGCTTAACACCGGGGCTTCCGTCCGGTGATGCAAGGCTTCCGAAATCCAGCGCCCCACCTGCTTCATCTCTTCTTCCTTCATGCCGCGAGTGGTCAGGGCCGGCGTGCCGATGCGAATGCCGCTCGGCTTCATGGGAGGATTGGTGTCAAAGGGGATGGCGTTCTTGTTGACCGTGATGGCGGCCTCGCCCAGGGCCTTCTCGGCCTCGCTCCCCAGTATTCCCTTAGAGAACACATCCACCAGCATAAGATGAGTGTCGGTGCCGCCGGAAATTATGCGGAAGCCCTCGGCCGCAAGCGTTTCAGCCAGTACTTTCGCATTGGCTACGATCTGGCGCGCGTATTCCCGAAACTCAGGCTGCATCGCTTCGAGAAAGCTGACTGCCTTGGCTGCGATGATGTGAACCAGCGGGCCACCCTGCATTCCGGGAAAAACGACTTTGTCGATGGCAGCGGCGAACTCCTGCTTGCTCAGGATCATACCGGCGCGGGGCCCCCGCAAGGTCTTGTGCGTAGTGGTGGTGACGATATGCGCATGCGGCACCGGCGAGGGATGCACCCCGCCCGCCACCAGTCCGGCGAAGTGCGCCATATCCACCAGGTAGAGCGCACCCACTTTGTCCGCGATTTGCCGCATGCGGGCAAAATCGATGATTCGGGGATAGGCGCTGCCCCCGCCGATGATCAGCTTCGGACGCTCCTTCTCCGCAAGCTTTTCCAGATCGTCGTAATCGATGGTTTCGCTTTCCTTGGTGACTCCATAAGGCACGATGCGATAGGTCTTGCCGGAAAAATTCAGGTGATGCCCGTGCGTAAGATGGCCGCCGTGGGCCAGGTTGAGTCCGAGGATGGTATCGCCGGGCTGCAACACCGCCGCATACGCTTCCATGTTCGCCTGCGACCCGGCGTGGGGCTGCACGTTGGCGTGCTCCGCTCCAAAGAGTTTCTTGGCCCGCTCCCGTGCCAACTCTTCCACCACGTCGGCAAACTCGCAGCCGCCGTAGTAGCGCTTGCCGGGATAGCCTTCGGCGTATTTATTGGTGAACACCGAGCCCATGGCCTCGAGCACAGCCTCGCTGACAAAGTTCTCAGAGGCAATCAGTTCCAAACCTTCGTGCTGGCGGCGAACTTCGTTGTCGATGGCAGCGGCGATCTGAGGATCGGCTTCGCCGAGCGGGAGTGACATGCGGTCAGTTTTCATGATTGGTTCCGTTCTGCGGCGCTGTGAACATTCTAACTTAGCTCTTAGCCTTTAGCTCCTCTAGCCACAAGACCTCGGGGCTCACGTGAAGGGCAACTGAGCGCGTTGTCATCGCTAAAGGCTAATCGCTAAAACCCAAAAGCTAGCTTTCAAACGCGGTCCGCAAGAACGACACCAGTTGCCAGCCATCCATATACTTGTAGGGTGTTTCGCCAGTGGTGTAGTGGCCGCAGGGCAGAACCACGACTTTGTGGTCCAGGCGGTAGCGTTCAAACTCCGCTACCGCATCACGGGAGAGACCCGGTAAGAATGTCATGTCGTACTTTGCGTAAATGATGAGCGACCTCTTGGGCCAGCGGGCGAACTGCTCAAAATAGGAAATCGGGCTGATGCCGCTCCACAAGGCGCGCAGCCGGTCGAGATCGATTTGCGCTTCGAGACCTTCGCGGATGTGGCGTGTGGACTGACCGTGCCAGACCACGTCGGCGACATTAGTGGAAGCGTGATTGAACGCGGCCACGCGAATGCGGGGGTCGTGCGCCGCGGCCAGAAATGAATAGCAGGATCCCAGGCTTGTGCCCAGAATGCCCAGCCGGCTGTATCCCTTCTGCTCCAGCCAGTCCAGACAGCAGCGCACGTCCACCACCGCCTGGCGGCAGGCATCGAGCGTGCGCCCGATGTTGGCGGACACCGCATAGTCGGCGCGGTGCGTGTCTGCGGGCATGCGAATGTCGTGATACGGCATGCTCAGGCGCAGCACTGCGATGCCCATCAGGTTCATGACCCGGCAGAGTCCGGTGTAAGCCAGGGCATCGGAATTCCAGTGTGGCAGCAGCACCACCGCCCGGCGCCCGCGCGCCGGAAACCAGCGGGCATTCACCAGATTGTTTTCCGGATAGGGACTATGGACCGGAGAAGTGAAGCGCAGGAAGCTCGCGTGCGTGCCGCGGACTTTCGCTTCCAGCTTCGGGTCTGGCACTTCCCGCGTGCTGAAGACCTGGACTTCGCGACGCTCCTGGCGAAAATCCGAAGGCGAGGTATAAGAATAAAACTCGTCGCTTGATGCCACGATGCGCCGGTTGTACTCGCCCAGGAATTTTTCCGAATCAACTTTTCCCGGGAGATGTCCGGGAGGGAAGCCATTGCGGCACGGCCAATCCCGGGCCCACTCCAGGCCCCATTCCAACGGGCGCACCACCCGGTTGTTGTCCACCGAGGTGAGACGGGTCTCCCAGTCATACATCCACTGCTCGTAGCGGGAAGGCATTGTTATCAGGATAACAAAGAGAGGTGGGTGTGTGGGTCGGACACTCTTGTCCGACGTCTTTGACTTGGACTTTCGATGTCGGATGACTCCAGAGAAACCAAAATCAAAAGCGTCGGACAGGAGTGTCCGACCCACACGTTAGACAACGACTAGCTGTACTTTCTGGGCACACGCTTCGAGATCGCACACAGAATTTCGTACACGTTGGTATTGGCCAGTTCGGCGTGCTCGCGTGCATCGACGTTCAAACCATCCAGAGCGCCGAGCAGGACAACTTCATCGCCCACGGAGACTCCCGGCAAACCGGTTACATCGGCCAGGGTCAAATCCATCGAAATGCGGCCCACGATGGGAGCGTAGTGCTCGCGCACGATCACCCGTCCCCGGGATGAGAGAGCGCGATTCAATCCATCGGCGTAGCCGACGGGCAGCACCGCAATGCGCGCCGGAGCCTTCGTCACATAAGTTCCGCCATAACCCAGGGCCTGGTTGGCGCGGACGTCGCGCAGGGAGAGAATGCGGGTCTTCCAGGTGAGTACCGGTTTTACGCCCAGGCGCAGCTTGGCGCCGCTGACTTCCCTTCCCGCCCGCTCAAAGGGCAGGTAGTAGCCATATAAGGCGATTCCCGGACGCACCATGGTGTTCCACGATTCGCGCCGCGAAATCACCGCACCGGTGTTCGCGACGTGAATCAGAGGCGGATCAAATCCCTCATTGCGCACCAGGGTCCGTACCTGCTCGAACTTCTGCAACTGGTCGCTGACCGATGGCGCGTCCAGGACTTCGGAAGATGCCAGGTGAGTGGATAAGCCTTCGAGCAGCAGGTGAGGTGACGACTTCAGCGCGGAACAGACCTGGTACAGGTCTTCCGGATCGACTCCCAGCCGGCCCATGCCGGTGTCCACTTTCAGATGCACGGCAAGTCGAGGCAACCCGAGGCCAGCGGCGGCCTTTTCCAGCAGCTCGACCTGCCCAGGCTCCCAAACCGTGGGCGTCAGTTGCAGGCGAATGATTTCTTCTTCTTCGCCCCGCCAGAACCCCGTCATCAGGAGGATGCGAGTGCGAATGCCGGCATCGCGCAGCGGGATAGCTTCATCGAGCGAGGTCACGCCCAGCCAGCGCGCTCCTTCCTCCTGGAGAGCTCTCGCACATTCCGTTGCGCCGTGGCCGTAGGCATCGGCTTTGACCACCGCGCAGACCGTTACGCCTGCTCCGATATGCCGCTGTACCACCCCAAAGTTGTAACGCAGGTTCTCCAGCGACACCTGGGCCCAGGTCGGTCGCGTCGCCGTGCGCTTCACAATTTCAGCGGTAGCCACTCCATGCGATTATAGCGGTCGCCATGGAGCTCACGAGGTTACGCCTGTGCTACTCCCGAACCGACTGAAGCAACTGACTATCCGCCCCCCAGGACGAAATTCACCGTAACCTGGGTTTCAACTTCGACCGGCTCGCCATTGAGTATGTAGGGCCGGTATCGCCACTGCCGGACCGCATCGACTGCGGCCGATATCAGCATAGGATGGCCACTCACCACCTGCAGGTTTTCGATTGTGCCGTCGCGGCTGATCATGGCCCGCAGCACGACCTGGCCCTGGATCCGTGCCTGCCTCGCCGGCACAGGATAATTCGGCTGGACACGATAGATGAGGTTCCCCTCCATCATGTGCGAGACCCGAAGTTGGCGGACCGGCGGCGGGGGTGGAGACAATACCTGACCAGAGCCGGGCGCTGAATCGATGATAGTTCCGCGACCCTGAGCGTCGCCGAATCCGTGGCGCACGCCGACTGCGCCGGGATCGATCATGGGCGGTGGCGGCACAGTTTCTGTGAGCATGCTCACGTCAGGAGGGATCTCGGGAGGAGCCACCAGCCTCGTTCCCATCAGGTTGCTTTGGGCAGTTGAGGACAGACTACGGCGCGGCTGCTCCGGCGGGGCCGCCGGCGGTGGCGCCGGCGCGAGGAACGGCGCGAGCAGCGCCAATTTCGGGAGTCCTTCGGTGTAGAGCAGGGGCAGCAGAAGCAGGCAGCCCACGACGAGTGCCTGCAGGGCAAAAGAGATCAGGGTTGTCCATCCGCGGCGAGAATGGCCAGACCACTCGGAACCAGGCAAGAAATCGGCAAACATGGTGTCCTCCTCGATGTGGGCGTGACTATGAGTAAGGACACCAGCGACTCAATTTTCGGACGCATTCGGACCACAACGCGGCAAAGAAAAAAGGCCGCGTCTGTACGCGGCCTGCGGGAACTTTTTCCCGACACTGGGTGTCGGGAAGGAACGTCCAGGAAAGCAGGACTACTTCTTGGGTTGAGTGCCTTGCGGCTTGGGCGCTGCCGGCGGAGTCGTCGCCGGCCTTGCCGTGGGCGCGGCCGGTCTGGTTGCGGCGGGCCTCGGAGTTGGCGCCGGCACACCCGACTGCGCGTTGTAAAGATCAACCACGGGGCGGGTGATATCCACCGCCGGCCCGGCCCAAAGCACGGGTCCGTTGGGCCAGGGATTCGAAGTGTCGATGATCACCCCGAAACCGTTGTCCGCGGCATATTTCACCAACATCGGCCCCATTTTCTGCAGAATGCGTTGCGCGATTTCGTTCTGCTGGTTCTGGGCATCTTCGCGCGCGTCCTGCACCGACCGTTCCAGGGATTTCTGCTTCTGCTCGATCTGCTTTACCAGCATGCCCCGGCTTTCATCGTTCAGGGTCGTGCTCTGGGAATTCAGCTGCTTCTTCAGACTCTCGACTTCATCGTTCTGGTTCTTGAGCTCGGTTTGTTTGGGTTCAAGCTTCTTGGTCAAAGCCTCAAAGTCACGCTGGCCTTCGTTGGTGGCGAAGATGGCCTGCTCGACGTTGACTGTCCCCATGCGGGTTCCGGTAGCGTTGGTGACAGCGGGAGCAGCGGCATTGCTGGCTGCAGCGCTCGGGGCCGCGGGTAACGCGGCGGTCTGGGCCACGGCCGAAACCGACACGGCGAACACGGTGGACATAAGAAATCGCGCGAACTTGCTAGTCATGTGGTTGATATTGAACTCCTTGGAAATTTATCCCGGGAAATCGGTTAGATTTTTCATACAAGCCAATGCCGGCGGCACCTCAGCACTAACCCGACCGTTCTTTCGACGGAAGAGGCCGGGCCTGAGTTCCCAGCGCCGCACGCCGAACCTGAAGCGGCGTGGTGACCACCCCGATGGCTGCCTCGTTCAGGGCGTGGATAGCGCCATTATAGGTACAGGCTCCGCTTAAGGTCAACCAGTCCTCCGCCTTCAGGCGTCAGTCGTCGGTCTTCGGCCCTCAGCCAAATCGTCTTTCAGTTAAGCGAAGGACTCACGACTGAAAACTCTTGACGACTGACGACCGACGACTGTTCCTCAGAATGTCGTGGCCACGCTGAAGCGAAATGTCTTGCGCGGCTCGCGCAATTGAAACTCGGGCGCCAGACTCCGCGAAGCTTGCTGGAACGTGAAGTCTCCCGCCGCCCCTGGCGGGAACATGTCGCGCGTAATGGGCACCGGGCCGCGAGTGATACTGTCCAAACGTAACGGGTTGTACGCCCAATAGACCCGGAATGGGGCATTGACGATGGGCAGAAACACCTGCAGCTCTAATCCTGTGGACATCCTGGGTTTCCAGTTGGTTGAGCTCACCACCTGCAGATCTTGTGAAAACGGGGGAGTCTGCAGATGTCCGCCGGTGCAATTCAGGGCAATATCGAGCGCCGGACAGCCAAACAGAGTGTTATTGATGTCGGCCAGTTGCCCGGGGTTGATGCGCAGCTGCGAGCCCCGGATGATGGGGTTCATCCCCACGTCCATGAACGGCGCCAACGCCACTGGCCCCGCAATCGTTATCCGGTATTCCAGGTTGGTGACCAGGCTGGCGTCTCCGCCGGGAAACACAATCCGCTCCGCCGGGACCGGAATTGTGTAACTGCCGCGCAGCGGGTTGGTTGGGTCCTTGGGGACCACGCTGCCGTCGGGGTTACGCAGCGCAATGCTGCTCTGGCTGGGAAGAAAAGCGACCGGTGAGACTGTCAGGATGTCAAAACCGCGTATGTCGTTTTCGCCGCCCAAATAAAAGCGCTGAAAGGGCGGGGCCACCACTCCGCCATACCCGGTGAGGAAAGATCCCTGAAAGTTAAATCCGATGGTGTTGCGGCCCTTCTGCATGGGCTTGAAGTGTTTGTACTGAACAATAGGGCGCACCGACCGCACCGTTCCTCCCAGTCCGGCAATTTCTCCGCCCAGAAACACGCTGGTCCCATGGTGGGGGGAGATCGGGCTGTCGATGGTGCTGAACGAAAAGTTGGGAAGGACTTTACTGGTGATGATGCCTTCCAGGGAATTGGGGCCGCTGATTCCGCGAAAGGCCAGGTCGGTGAACAATATCTTGGAGGCATTGCTCAAGGCGACAATGGAGGAGCGGTCGAAGGAATAGGTTATGCCCACGCGCTTGAAGGAATGGTGTAACTGGTAGCTCAGCGATCCGGTGAAGCCCGTACTGGACTGGGTGTAATTCTGCAGATTGTTCAAATAAGCGGACGGCAGATTCACTTGCTGGCCAGTAAAGATTGCCTGCTGCCGGGCCTCGTTATAGTTGAATTTCTGAGTGAAGACCGAAAAGCCGCCCTGGATGGGGCGATCAAAGAGATAGGGCTCGGTAAAACTGAACGACAGAATGCGCTGCGCATTGCCGATGCTGGCCTGTACCGCCAGGGTTTCCCCCAGACCGAGGAAGTTGTTGGTGCTGTAGTTGATTCCGATGAAGGCGCCCGCCAGTCCGCTCACTCCGCCGTTCAATCCGATGGCGTTCTTGCCTTTCTCATGGACCTTGAGCGTCAGATCAACGGTGCCATTCTTTTCGTCCAGGTGGGTTTCGGTGACGTTGGGATCGTCGGGCTTCAACGGATCGAAGTAGCCCAACTGATTGAGCCGCAGCAAGCTCAGCTTCCACAGGCGCTCGTCGTATACCTGCCCTTCCTCGAGCGCCACCTCGCGGCGGATGACCTTGTCGCGGGTCGTGGTATTGCCGGCAAATTCGATTCTGCGCACGTAAAACTTCTTGCCCTCATCAATATCGATGGAGAGCATTACCAGTTTCTTATCTTCATCGAAGGTGGTGTTGGGAATGGAAGTGAAGTTGATGTGACCCAACTCGCGATACGCATTGCGCAAATTGTCCAGACCCTTGGCCACCTTTTCACGCGAGAAGATATCGCCGTCTTTCATGGGAAAGAGCGAGCGCAAGGCCTTGATGTTTTTGACCTCCTCATTGCCCTTGAATGTGATTTCCGCCAGGCGATACTGCTCGCCTTCATCGATCGGCATGGTTATGTCAACCGCCTTGCCCGGCCCCTTCATCAGCAAGGGGATGTGAAAACCTGGATGTCCGGTGTCGTGAATTTCCGTCTTGGCGTCCTGCACCACGACCTTGAAGTAGCCGCGGTTCTGGAATTCCGCTCGCACCCGTTCTGTGTCTTCATCCAGCTTGGTGGCGTCATAGGTTTTGGCAAAGATATTTTCCAGGAAGATGGAGTGCGGAATCCCAATCGGCTTGAGGTTCTTCATGGCCCCGCGCAGAATGCGCGAGCTGACATGTTTGTTGCCGATAAACGTAATCTTGCCCACGCTGACCTTGGGACCCTCCTTCACCGCAAAAGTGACGCTGACCTTGGCGGGCGGAATGGGCCGGACTTCAGTGCGTACGGTGGCAAACTGGCGCCCGTGCTCGGAGAGCAATTCCCGGATCGCGACCTCAGCTTTTTTTACCTTTGTAGGGTCGTATTGGCTTTCGGGCGAGAGTCCTACCTTGCGCTCCTTGAAACGGTCGAGAACATCGCTTTTCGAGACCGAGCTCAGGCCTAAATAGTCGATCTCACTGATAGTAGGGCGTTCCTTGACGTAAACGTGAAGGCGCCAGCCTTTGGGAGTCTGCTCCCGCTCGAACCGGATATCCTCGAAATATCCGGTATTCCACAAGGAGTTAAAGTCGCGTTCCAGGGCTGCCGCGTCATAGACATCGCCGGGGCGGGTAAAAATACGTCCCCGAATGGTCTCCGCCGGGATCCGGCGGTTGCCGTGGATCACGATCTCGGTAATCAGATCCTGCTGGCCCCAGCCTGCCGCACCCAGAAGCAGAAAGACCAGGCACAGCCAGGGCCACCGTGCTTTACAAATCTTTATGATTGAAGAAGATGAAGGCGATGCCCCAGCCGGAACAGGCCACCGATGGCCCGACCTGCTCTTCGTCACTACAGGGCTATCCTGATGAAAACGAAGAATCGTTACGACCTCGGATCCTGGGAGTATGGAAAGTGGCAATTATACGGTAGAGCCGTGGAGACCGTCCAAACCGCCCCCGCTTCAGGGAGACGGCTTAACGAGCTCTACTTCAACCAAGACGGAATAAAACGTGGCGGAGTTGCCTAGGTCCGTAAGTTTTTCCGAAGTAAGTACATTTATGTTGCGGCTTCCCGAACTCAACTTGGCCCAGTGGAGCTTAGCAGAAACGACGCCCGCCTGCACCGTGCCATCCACCCGCGCCCGCAGCAGGATGTCTCCACGGCGATTGAAGACGCGTACCACGTCGCCATCGATGATTCCCCGAATCCTGGCATCGGCCCCACTCATCTCCAGCAGACCCACCTCTTCCATCTCCTGTGTGACCGGCAGGTTGCAAAAAGTGGAATTCAGAAAGTTATCCGCTTTGCGCGCCAGAAGTTCCAGGGGAAACTGCCGGGCCTGCGAACCATGCCGCGATTCGTCTGGAGGGGTAAACGCCGCCACCGGATCAAGCCCTTGCGCTTTGAGGTCCTCGCTGTAAAGCTCGGCCTTGCCACTCCTGGTTCCGAAATTGCCCTGGGCAAACGGCAGGAAATCTGGCAACTGCGAACTGGAGTCTGGCAACTGCTCTTGAAAATTCAGCCGCACATGCCCTTCTAGCTCCAACTTCGGTCGATCGATTCCCCGGAGTCGTGGATTTTCTGAATTCAGCGCCGTATCGATCATCTGGTCAACGGATTCATGGAAGCAGTCTTCGTCGAATCCCATGCGCCCGGCCAGGGCGCGAAACACTTCGACGTTAGAGCGGCATTCGCCAAGCGGCTCAATGGCCGCATTTGAAACTTGCAGATAGTAGTGTCCGTAGGCTGCTTGCAGGTCTTTGTGCTCAAAGAACGTGGTTGCCGGGAGAACGATGTCGGCATAGTCAACCGTGTCGGTGAAGAACTGCTCGTGCACCACGGTGAATAAATCCGGACGCTGCAAGCCGCGGATGACCTGGTTGTGATCAGGACAGACCGCCGCCGGATTCGAGTTGTAAACGAACAGTGCTTTGATCGGCGGGTGGTTTAGCGTGTTGAGCGCCGTGCCCAGTTCCACCATGTTAACGGTGCGCGCGGGCCGCCCCAGTGCTTTCTCCATCAGGTCGGTGCGCTCCAGCGCTTCGCGATTCAGGCCAAAAGCGCCGCTGGTCGAAAGCTGAAGCCCGCCGCCGACCTCTTTCCATGAACCCGTAACACAAGGCAGCATGGTGATGGCACGTGTGGCCATGCCGCCACCCTCGGAGCGCTGCACGCCATAATTCACCCGGACCACTGCCGGATGCGTGGTTGCGTACTCGCGAGCCAGCTTGACAATGTCAGCCGCCGCAATGCCTGTCCACTTCGCCACTCGCTCCGGCGGGTAATCCTGTACTTTGTCACGAAGCTGATCGAAGCCCACGGTATAGCGGGCAAGATAATCGGCGTCATGCAGCCCGTCGTTGATGATGACGTGCATCATGCCCAGCGCGAGGGCCGCGTCAGTGCCGGGATTGATGGGAAGGTACCAGTCCGCGCAGGCCGCGGTGCGGGTGCGGTAGGGATCAATCACCACCAGCTTGGCGCCCTTGCGCCGCGCCTCGGCAATGAATGGCCACAAATGGACGTTATTTCCGTGGATGTTCGCGCCCCACGCGATGATGTAGCGCGAGTGGGAGAACTGTTCCGGGTCGGTGCCCAGCTTGATGCCGGTAACGGATTTCAGTCCCGCCTCGCCCGCCGCCGAGCAGATGTTCCGGGCTAGTTGCGAGGCCCCCAGGCGATGAAAGAAACGCCGGTCCATGGATGCGCCATTGAGCGCGCCCAGGGTGCCGCCGTAGGAGTAAGGCAGAATGGCCTCGCTGCCAAAATCAGAAGCAATCTGGCGGAATCGTGAAGCAATTTCGTCGAGCGCGTCATCCCATGAGATACGTTCGAAGTCCTGTGTAGGGACGGGTCGCAGATCCGTCTCGCCGCTGGTACCCGAACCCTTCGGCATCACTCGCCGCATGGGAAAGAGCACCCGATCAGGCGAGTACACCCGATCCAGATACTTGGCCACCTTCGCGCACAGGAAACCGCGCGTGACCGGATGCGCAGGATCGCCCTGAATCCGGGTGGCACGATCATTCTCCACGGTGATCAGAACGCCACAGGCATCAGGACAATCGTGCGGACAAGCGGCGTGGACCACCTTCTTCATGGGTGAATCGATTATAAAGCCTAAAAACAAACGGGCGGCTGGGGCCGCCCGCGGAAATCACCGTACATTTGTACCTATTGCGCGGTCTGCGCTTCTCGCACGCGATGGGACCACAAGACCGGATCACCGCTGACCGAATCCTTGAGCACCAACCCGCGCGCCACCACCGGAACCGAAGTGGTAGCGGTTGCGGTCTGCAGATCGGTGAGGGTCAGGGTGTTGCTGTTGCCCTGGAAAAACAGGGTCCCAGCGCCTGTATTCACGGTCAAAGGCCCGCCCAGTGAGAGTCCCAGAAGTCCCGTGTTGAGCAACTGGAAGTTGCCGGCATTGCCGCCGGTGACCGAGACGCTGCCCGGTACCACCATGCCATACACACCCTGGCGCCGCAATGAAATGAAGTCTGGCGTAAACGTGCCGCTGAAGGTGCCGCCGATGAAGATGCGCTGGCCCACCACCATGGACGAACTGCCAAACAGGTTGTTGGGACTGAACCAGCTATTGTTAAAGAAGCAGATGGCATAGTTGGATACAGCGCTGACATCAATAGTCTGCACCGTGTCCACCAGGCTCGAAGCCCCGCCTCCGGTTTCGCCCACCCACAAGGTGACGGTTTGCACCGGCCCGGTTGTCGGGTTCAGGGCCAGTATGCGGCCGGAGACAAATGCCAGGTCAGTGGTGATGAACTCCACGTCACTGGCCAGGAGGCTTCCGTCGAGCTGCACCGTGCCCTGCGGGGCGACGAATCCGCCCGACGTAGGCAGGGTGCCCAGCGTGTACCCAGCGTTGTAGTTTGTGCTGCCATTTACATTGACCGTGAATTGGTGTCCGAACGGCCCCTGCATCACGAACGAATTGCCGGCAACATTGACAGAAACGATCGTGCCCGTCAGGTCGGTGACCTGTCCTTCAGGATTGATCGCCTTCACCGCCTCGACAAACATCACGGGATTGATCACGCCGGTGATCTGACCTGTGTTATCGACCGCCAGAGACTGGCGAATATCGAATTCCGTGTGCATTCCCGCCAGACCGTTTGCCGTCACCACCATCGGGGTGGGAAAGCTCACAGTCACCGACGTGGTCTGCGGACTGGTGGAGGTGGGACTGGCGAACGTGCCGTCTAACGTGCTCACCTGCGGAGGAGTGCCGGGTGAGATGTAATTGATGACAGGACTCGCGAGCACAAAAGTCGCCGAGGTGTACGTGTCCGGCGGGACCGCATTGAATGCCAGCGGAGCGCGCAGCCCCACCAGGCGAGCGAAATCAACCGTGATGGGTGACGCTACCAGTTGCGGAGAATTGCTGGCCCCGGTGAGCGTAATCGAATTGATGGTGAGATTGAGGCTCACCACGGACGGCAGCGGAGCATCCTCTCCAGTGACGAAAACCGCTCCCGCCTGGGGATTGGTAGAGAGAGTCGTGCCGCCACCCCCACAACCCGCCAGGGTCAGACCGCACAAGGCAAGAAGCGCCGAAAGCACCAAAAAGCGTTTCATGAAAACTCCTGAATTCTGAAAATCGGGGACTCGCGGTACGGGGATTGAAACCCTTCCAGATTAGAGAAGTTGCGTTACTTTCGGACAGAGTACCTAAGTAATTCCCGCTCTGGACGCGGCTTTTGGAGGATTACGGCTCCGGGAGGGCGCCCCGTCCAAGCTCCGCTTGGGCGGGGTTCTTACAGTCAGTTGTCGGCTTCGGGCAGAGGTCTGAGGTCTGAGGTCTGAGGTCTGACGACTGACGACCAAACAACCGACGACTAAATCTCCATTACCTCTTTTTCTTTCCCCTTGCTCATTTCTTCCATCTTCTTGATTTCATCGTCGGTCAGTTTCTGGATTTCATCCATCGCCCGCTTCTCGTCGTCTTCGGCGATCTTCTTTTCCTTGGTGGCTTTCTTGATGGCATCGTTGCCGTCGCGGCGAATGTTGCGGACGGCAGTGCGGTGTTCCTCCAGCATCTTGTGCAGGTGTTTGACCATGTCTTTGCGGCGTTCTTCGGTGAGCGCCGGTACCGGCACGCGGATGATCTTGCCGTCATTCATGGGATTCAAGCCGAGGTCGGCAGTGCGTATGGCCTTCTCGATGGCCGCCAGCGAAGTGGGATCAAAGGGCTGCACGGTGATGAGTTGCGGCTCGGGCGCGTGCACCTGAGCAATCTGGTTCAGCGGCATCTGCGAACCGTAGTAGTCCACGCTGACCGCGTCCAACATGTGCACCGAGGCGCGCCCGGTTCGGGTCGCAGCCATCGCCTTGCGAAAATCTTCCACTGCTTTGTCCATCCGCGTCTTCAGTTGAATGCGGATATCTCTAAGCGGACCGGCATCGGCCATGATCAACTCCGTTGATTGTTCAGAATCAAAACGCTGAATTATAAACCTTGGAACAGCAAAAACTCCTGTCATCCCGACCGGAGCGGAGCGCAGCGAGCGAAGTGGAGGGACCTGCTTGGGCTGCCGCCGACACCGCCCTATTAATGGATACTTGCTGACCAGATGTATTCACTTTTGGAAACCGACAGCGTCGACGACCGCGAATTGCCAGCGCCACGGGAGGCAACTCAAACAGGTCCATCCACTTCGCTCGCTGCGCTCCGCTCCGGTCGGGATGACAGGTGAAGTGGCCGGGCTTTACGCGCTTACCAGCGATCCGATCTTCTCTCCGATGACGACTTTGCGGATATTCCCGCGCTGGTTGAGATTGAAGATGATGATGGGAAGGTTGTTGTCCTTGCACAGGGAGATGGCGGTGGAGTCCATCACCTTCAGTCCCTGCTTCAGCACCTCGATGTAGCTGATTTCGGTGAATTTCCTGGCGTCTTTGACCAGCATGGGGTCGGCATCGTAAATGCCATCCACTTTGGTGGCCTTGAGAATGACATCGGCCTTGATTTCCATGGCGCGCAGCGAGGCGGCGGTGTCGGTGGAGAAATAAGGGTTGCCGGTGCCGCCGGCAAAAATCACGACTCTGTCCTTTTCCATGTGGCGGATAGCGCGGCGGCGGATAAATGGCTCGGCCACCTGGTTCATCTCGATCGCGGACTGCACCCGGGTGTGGATATTCTGTTTTTCGAGGGCATCCTGCAGGGCCAGCGCGTTGATCACGGTGGCCAGCATGCCCATGTGGTCGGCGGAGACGCGGTCCATCTCACGCGCCTGCTGGGCCACGCCGCGGAAAAAATTTCCGCCACCCACTACGATGGCAATCTGGATGTTGAGGGAGTGCACATCGGCCAGCTCGGCGGCGATTTCGTGGATGCGCAGAGGATCCACGCCGAAGCCCTGGTTGGCGGCCAGGGCCTCGCCGGAGAGTTTGAGCAGTATGCGCTTGAAAACCGGAGTCGGCATGGTGGTTTTGTAGCGCCGGCTTCACACCGGCTGTCCCGAGGGCGTCTCGCACTCGGCTTGTGCGTGCTGCAAGCCCAACAACCACTCAAGGCCTTACTTCGCTACCGGGGCGGAGGCCTCGCCGCCATCCTCCGGATTGGAGGTCGTAAACGCAACCGTCGCCCCCACCTCGCCCACCTTGAAGCGCGCGAAGCGGCGTACCGCAATGTTCTCGCCCAGCTTGCCGACTTTGGCGGCGACGAGCTGGCCGATGCTGACCGTCTGGTCGCGGATAAAAGGCTGCTCCAGCAGGCAGACTTCTTCGTAGAACTTGCTCATCTTGCCTTCCACGATCTTCTCGACCACCTGGGGCGGCTTGCCGGTCGCGGCGGCCTGGGCGCGGTAGATGTCCTTCTCGCGCTCGTAAGCCTCCGGAGTGACGTCTTCCTTGCGTACGAATTTCGGATCGCTGGCGGCGATGTGCATCGCGATGTCGTGCACCAACTCCTTGAAGTCGTCGGTGCGGGCCACAAAGTCGCTCTCGCAGTTGACTTCAACGAGAACGCCGATCTTGCCGCCGGCGTGAATGTAGCTGGCAACCGCGCCTTCCTTAGTCACGCGACTCGCCTTCTTGCCGGCCACGGAAATTCCCTTCTTGCGCAATAGTATAACCGCCTGCTCAAGATCGCCCTTGGCTTCAGTCAGGGCATGCTTGCAGTCCATCATCGGCGCTCCGGTTTTTTCCCGGAGCTCTTTCACTTGGGTAGCAGAAATATTCACAGTAGTTGTGCTCATGTCTAGATTGTTCCAGATTGCTTCTATTTTACGTCTTTGGTCATTGGTCGTTGGTCGTTGGCAAAACCTCGAAATCGGGCTTCCCCGAAACACGCAGAAGTAGCCCTTACAAACTTTGACCCGCGCCGGACGACCCGCGCGGGTCTGATTTCCCTCAGGGCTTAAGGTCCTGGCCAACGACGGTTTTCAGTACGTCTGGGTCTCAACCTGGGGAACGTCTTCGTCCGCAGTTTCGCTGGCGGCTGCAGGCTGCTTGCGTACTCCCTTGCCCAGAACATCTTCCATGCTGATGTCCTCGGACCCGGATTCCGGCGCGCCCGCCGCTTCAAGTTCGCCAACAGCCTCTGCTGCCGGAACGGCCTCGGGTTCGGCATAGACGGCCGCGGCCAGATCAGCGGCCTGCTTGTCCGTCATCAGTTGCGCGCCCTCGGCCACGGAATCGGAAATCTTGGAGGCGAACAGACGGATGGCGCGCAGCGCATCGTCGTTGCCCGGAATCACGTAGTCCACTTCGCTGGGGTCGCAGTTCGTATCCACCACCGCGACTACTGGAATGCCCAGCTTGCGGGCTTCACGGACCGCGATCTGTTCCTTGTTGGAATCGATCACGAAGATCGCGTCCGGCAGCCGGTTCATGTTCTTGATGCCGGCCAGGTTGGCCTGCAGGTGCTTGCGCTCACGTTCCAGCTTGATGACTTCTTTTTTGGGCAGCAACTCGTAGCGGCCATCGGTGGCCATCTCGTCGAGTTCCTTTAGACGCTTAACCGACTTCTGGACAGTCACCCAGTTGGTGAGCAGTCCACCCAGCCAGCGCTGGTTCACGTAGAAGCCGCCACACTTGGTGGCTTCTTCAGCAATCGCGTCCTGGGCCTGGCGCTTGGTGCCCACGAACAATACAATTTTGCCCGCCGCGGCCAGGTCGGCCACGAATTTCGACGCTTCCTTGAACATCTTCAGCGTCTTTTGCAGGTCGATGATGTAAATCCCGTTGCGCTCGCCGAAGATGTATTCCTTCATCTTGGGATTCCAGCGCTTGGTCTGATGCCCGAAGTGGACTCCCGCTTCGAGCAACTCCTTCATGGTAATGTTAGCCAATCAACCTCCTCGTTTGGTCTGCATCCGGCCGAACACCACTTTCCAGTTTCGTGTTTCTGGTTTCAAAACCAGAAACTGGAAACCTGGAACTGCTCTTCCGGATTGCCATTCCCGCCCCGCACCGCGAGGCGCAGGAAGAATTGAACACCTTAAAATCAGTTTCCAGTTTCGTGTTTCGTGTTTCCGGTTTCGAAACCAGAAACTGGAAACCCGAAACTATCTCTTTGAGTACTGGAACCGCTTCCTCGCGCCCTTCTGACCGTACTTCTTGCGCTCCTTGGAGCGCGAGTCCCGGCTGACCATGCCTTCCGCCTTGAGCTTCTTGCGCAGTTCGAGGTTGAACAGCATGAGGGCGCGGGCGATACCGAGCTTCACCGCGTCGGCCTGGCCATTCACCCCGCCGCCGCTGACCCGCGCCAGCACATTAAAGCTGGCCGCGGTCTCCGTCGATAGCAACGGTTGCCGCGCGCTCGAGCGCTGCGATTCGGTCACAAAATACTGCTCAAAAGGACGTCCGTTTACCTTGAAATCGCCACTGCCTGGACGCAGATAGACGCGCGCGATCGCCGACTTGCGGCGTCCCGTACCGTAATATTGAACTGACTCTGCCATTTAGCTATCAGCACTCAGCCGTCAGCTTTCAGCTAACCGGTGCTCAACCTTTCCAAGAATTCCAGACCCTCGTGCAATTGAAACCAGAAAGTCGAAACCGCGCCTCTACGCCCGCGTTTCCAGCGCCCGCACTTCCGGCTTTTGGGCCGCGTGCGGATGCTTGTCGCCACGGTACACCTGCAGCTTGCTGATCATGTGACCGCCCATCTTCGTCTTGGGCAGCATGCGCTTGATCGCCTCTTCGATGATCAGCTCGGGCTTGCGGTCAAAGCGCTTGCGAAACTCTTCGGTCCGCAACCCGCCGGGATATCCGGTGTAATGCTGATACACCTTCTGTTCAGACTTCATCCCGGTAGTTTTCACCTTTTCGGCGTTGATCACGATGACGTGATCTCCGGTGTCGATAAACGGCGTATAGCGCGGATTGTCTTTACCCATGAGGATGCGGGCGACTTGTGAAGCCAGCCGGCCGAGCGTCTGCCCCGAGGCATCCACGACGTACCACTTGCGCACAATTTCCCCCGCTTTGGGGAAATAGGTTGACATTACGAATCTCCCAGAAAATTAAAAAAACGAAGAAGACCGCTGAGTATCCACTTCAACGCCGAAGGCGCAGGGTACCAGGCGGGCAACCGCAGGACTGCTAAAGACTTAAAGATAACGTACGGTAGAGGATATTGTCAACGGAAGGCGCGGCAATTGGCAGTTAGCAATTGGCTGTTGGCCCATCCACCTTCGCCACGCCATTCAGACTGGCCCTTACAGTTGAGTGAGGCTGGCCAATTGCCAAGTGCCCTACTCGTAGGCCAGGGCCTCAATGGGATCCTTCTGCGCCGCTTTGTAGGCGGGATAGAGCGCCCCCAGGATGGCACCGATGATGGCCACCACGGTAGAGATCAAGATCCACTTTCCCGTGACCACGACTGGTAAAGTCGGCAGACGGTACCGGATGCCGGCACGTGCCGCCAGGCTGAAAAGAACGCCG
This sequence comes from Terriglobia bacterium, assembly GCA_963758435.1. Lineage (GTDB taxonomy): Bacteria > Acidobacteriota > Terriglobia > Terriglobales > Acidobacteriaceae > JAIQFF01. Next base: position 560,959 of record CAVWVN010000014.1, read on the forward strand.
ACCACAATGCCGCCGAGGGCCAGCAGCACCGTCTCCCGCAGGATCACGTTCACGATGTACAGCTTCGACGCCCCGATGGATTTCAGGATCCCGATTTCGCGCGTCCGCTCCATGACCGCGGTGTACATGGCCTGGAAGATGACAATGAAACCGATCACCACGGAAATCCCAATCACCACATTGATAAACGTGGACAGTCCGGGATAGCTGCTGGTGGTCATCATGGAAAGATATTCGCGCATGGATCGTACCGAATAATCCTGCAATCCCGACACGGACTTCACTTCCTGTACCACGGCGTCCGCATTTGCCGGATCGTCCAGCTTCACGTAAAACACCGAGGCTTTGCCTTCGCTACCGATCAGCTCCTGCAGCGTGCTCATGGGCAAAAATTTGCGCGCCCCCCGGCCATGCTCCACGATGCCGGCCACACGGAAGGGATGATTGAGAATTTCAAGCGTGTTGCCTACTTTCACGTGCTGCGATTGGGCAAAATAATCATCCACCAGGCAATCATTCGGCCCCTGGAACGGGCCGCCGTGAAGGAAGTGGAAAGGAACCAACGCCTCGAACGTCTTGAGATCGATTCCGTAAATGACTTCCAGGTTCTTGGTGGTAGTGAGCTGCCAGATTACCGGTGATACCACCTTGACGTGGGGCAACTGCGCCAGCACACCGCCGATCTTGATCGACATGGGAGCATTGCTGACGCCGGCCATAAAAGAAGTGTTGGGCGGCTGCACGATGACATCGGCCCCGATGCCGGCCTGGCGTTGGCGCGCGTCATTGAGCATGCCCACCGAGAGACCCACGATCAAAAGGATCAACGTCACCTCGAGAGCAATGGCCACGATGCTGATCAGCGATCGGATGGGCCGGTGCACCAGGTTAGCGACGATCATCTTGTTCATCATGGAAAGGCTTCGCTTGTGTGGGTCGGACACTCTTGTCCGACTGCCTTTGACCTGAGGTCCTTAAGTTGTCAGCCCAAATTCGTGTTCAAGCACTGCTTCACTGCCAACACCAAAATGTGACCCACAAACGCAATACCAAGATCAAATGCAAAAGCGTCGGACAGAAGTGTCCGACCTACACATTCTCAACTTATCACTTCGGGTCGGCAGCGTGCATCAAACTGGACTGGGGCTGGTCCAGATGCACCACCTGGGCCCCGGCCGGCTGCTCCAGGGCGAACTTGTCGTCGAGGAGCGGCTCGTTCAACTGCAGCTTCAGGATGGTCAGGGTAATGTCGTACTCTTCCTGCGGCCTCCAGATTTCAATCTGCAGGGGAAAATTCAGCCCGTCGTAGTCCTTGTATCCTTCATAGTGCGAATCGGTGGCCAGGTTGCCGTCCTGATCGTAAATCAGTTGGCGATGCGGCAGCAGGTCAGTCCGGCTAAAAATGATCTTGCGGGAAAGATACCAGCCGCGCTCCCCTTTCCGGATTACTTCAATTTCGTAGTCGGCCTGCTGCACCTGGTGATGCTTGGCGTCGGTGACGACTTCGAAGCTGTTCTGCATGACGGCGATTTCGCTCGCAGGATCGATCTCACGCAAAATGAGAGAATCGTAGATCTGTTGGGGCCGCAGGTTTTCCATGGGCTGTTCCGGGTTGTGGGACTCGATATCATTGCGTCCGATCACGAACCGGTTCTTGGGCGGGATCCACAGCTTGAAGTCGCGGCCGTCGCTCACCATATCAAAGGCCTTGTTGCGCACGATGGGCAACAAGCCGATCATCCGCAACATGGAGGGCTTGCGCGCCAGGATGTAGCCCCGGATCTGCTGGTAGTCGATGACCTTGCCCTTCTTGACTCCTCCTACGGAAGTGTCAATATCGACGGTCGCCTGCAGACTCTTGATTTTGGCCGCCTGGGAGTTGATGTAGTCGATCAATTCCGCCTGGGTGGCGGACTTCAGCGGAGCCGTGCTGATCTGCCGCTCCACCCGGCGCGACCGGAACAAGCATCCGGTCAGGGGCAGGATAACCAACAGAGAAACCAGTACCCGGTAACGGAAAAGAATGCGCATTAAAGTAGATTGGATTCCTTAGGAGGCAGTAGGGTTCACCACTAAGTAAAGTATATGCGATTAAACCACGGGCCTGAGGCCCAGGGGGTTGTCAGATTAGCACCTGGCACGCGCCCTGCAGATTAGAAGACGCTACTTTCTCTGCATCGCCTGCCGCAGCTTGGCAACATTCTGGTTGTGCTCCTCCAGGCTGCGGGAGAAACGATGGTGGCCGTTGCCGTCGCTGACAAAGTAATAATAGTCGGTCTGCGCCGGGTGCAGCGCGGCCTCCAGAGCGCTGCGGCCAGGATTCCCGATGGGCCCGGGTGGCAGTCCGGGATGCGCATAAGTGTTGTAAGCGGACTGAAATTTCATATCAGTATGATGCAGTGCTCCGGAGTAATTTCCGTTGAGCATTTCGGCATAGATGACGCTGGGATCGGCCTGAAGCGCGATTTTGTGTGACAAGCGGTTGTAGTAAACGCTGGCCACGACCGCGCGTTCCTCGGGGACGGCAGTTTCCTGTTCGATAATGGACGCCATGGTCACCACCTTCTGCACATCCATTCCCTGCCCGTTCGGGGTCAGGTTCGCGGCCAAGCCGTCCGCAGGCAGTCCGTTCGTGGTCAAGCCAACCTCGGCCGCTACCTGGCGGAACTGCCTGACCATCACAACCGCAATGTCTTTCATACTCTGGGTGCGGGTGAACTCGTAGGTGTTGGGGAACAAGTAACCTTCCAGGCTCTTGGCCTCAGGGGCCAGGTCGGAAATCAATTCGCGCTCGGATTGCACGACACTAAGAAAATCCTGGCTTGATCCCAGACCGGCGTCTTGAATGGCTTGAGCGATGTCGAACATGGTGAAGCCTTCGGGGATCACAACCGTGTGCACATAGATATCGCCCCGGACCAGGCGGTCGTTCACCTCCAACATTCTTGCCGTCTTGTCGAACAGGTATTCGCCGGCTTTCAGGGACTGCCGGCGGTGGAAGCGATGCCAGAGGATAAAGGCAAAGCGGCTTCGGATCACTCCTGCAGCCTGGAGTTCGGCGGCGATCCTTCGTGTGGAATAGCCCGGCCGCAACATCACGAATTTCTGCCCCACCGGCGTAACGGGCATCGACAGCGCCCACGCCAGCCAGCCGCCGACGGCCAGGACGGCAAGCAGCAGAAGTGTCAAAAACTTGCGCAAGTTACAAATAGTTTAGATGAAGACCGGTTCTTGGTCGTTGGTCGTTAGTCGTTGGCCTTTGGTCGTTGGTCCTTGGTCGTTGGCCCTTGGTCGTTGGTCGTTGGTCGAAACTACGGCTACGGATCTACATAAGGCAAAAGGGGCATAAACAGAAACGGATTTTGTTTTTGATCGGTGAAAATCCGTGTAGGTCCGTGGCCGGGTTTTGCCAACGACCAAGGGCCGACGACCACAAGCCGACGACCACAAGCCAACGACCGACGGCCAACGACTAACCCTTTGCCCTCGCGTCCATCCAGGACTGGAGTATCAGGACTGCGGCCATCTGGTCCACCACCTGGCCGCGGCGCTTGATCGACATATCGGTTTCGCGCAACAGGCGGTTGGCTTGAGCTGAGGACAGGCGTTCGTCCCATAGATGAACGGGCATGCGAAAGCGGCGGCGGATTTCTTCGGCGAAGGCTTGCATCTTCTCCGCCTGGATCCCTTGGGCGCCGGTCATACGCAGAGGCAGACCAATCACGATCTCCGAGACCTCATACTTGCGAATGACCCGCTCCAACTCGGCGAAATCAGATCGCTTGTTCTGCCGCTGGAGGGTTTCCAGTCCCTGCGCTGTAATGCTGAGCGGGTCCGAGATGGCGAGCCCAATCCGGCGCGAGCCTACATCCAGGCCCAGGACTCGCGGCGGACATCCCGCTGCGGAAGCATCGGTTTGGTGGGAAGGCACCTGGCGATTATATGTCGCATACACTTCTTCCTTGTTAGGCTACGATACCCGTATGGCTATTGACGAGGCCGAGATCGACCGACCGGCAGCGCCCATCGTTTCTGCGCCCGCCCCACCCGCACCTCCGCCCAAACCGCAGAAGCCGCACTGGGCGTCTCAGGCCATCGGAATCGCGACGATTCTGGGCCTCTGCTATTGGGGAGAACTGGTGCTGGCCGTGATGCTGGTGTCGGTCCTGCTGGCCTTCATTCTGGCCCCGGTAATGGAGTTTTTCATTCTCCTTCACCTGCCTCGCGGTTTGGCCGCGGCGGTTGCCGTGGTTTTGCTCTTTACGATGATTACCGGCGTGGTGTACTACTCCTCGAACCAGGCCATCATTTTTGTGCAGGATCTGTCCAAATACACGCGAACCATTCGCCGGGAAATTTCGCAAGTCCGGCAACGGGCGGAATCGCTAGGATCCACGGAACCCCAGGGGCAGATCAGACCAGAACCCAGCTCCAGCACCAACTGGGAAGAAATCCTGACCCGTGGCTTCGGCTCAGTCTCGCAAGCAGTGCTGGCCGCATCGTTCGTGCCCTTTCTGGTGTATTTCATGCTCAGCTGGCAGCATCATGTCCGCTCGGCCACGGTGATGCTTTTCTCGCTCGAGAACCGCAACACGGCGTACATCACGCTGGGCCTGATTTCCGCGATGATTCGCAGCTTCATGGTGGGGAATCTACTGATTGGCCTCTTTCTAGGAACGGCCAGTACCATCGCGTTCGCGATTCTGCACTTGCCATTTTTCTATTTCATCGGTTTTATCAGCGGATTTCTGAGCCTGGTTCCCTACCTGGGGGTGGTACTGGCCATGGCGCCTCCAATCTTCGTCAGCCTGGGACACATCAATTCCGGGGACGCAGTCGTGATCGTGATGACCGTGCTGGGCCTGCACCTGATGGCGCTCAACGTCCTCTACCCCAAGTTCCTGGGCAACCGCTTGCAGTTAAATCCGCTGGCGGTGACTATGGCGTTGCTGGTCTGGGGATGGCTATGGGGCGCAATGGGTCTGGTCCTGGCCGTCCCCATCACCGCTGCCATGAAAATCGTCTTCGACCACATCGAGTCGCTGAAGCCGTACGGGGCCTGGATGGGGGAGTAAGGCAGTCGTCGGACCTCGGGCGTCGGACCTCAGTCTTCAGTCGCCGGTCGTTGGTCTTTCGTCGCCGGTCGTTGGTCTTTGGTCGTTGGTCGATCGTCTCGGTCCGTTTATGTTCTCCTTTGGTCATCTGTCACAGACTCGCATGTCGACTTGGGGTAAACACAAGATCATCCCCAAGAGGAGGTGCGTCTTGGTCGGTTCTTATAAAGATCTACGGGCGTGGAAGCTAGCGATGAAACTGGCACTGGAAATCTATCGTCAAACCGAGAGCTTCCCCCGCGAGGAGAGGTACGGTTTAACGAGTCAGCTGCGCAGAGCCGCGGTTTCAGTCTCCAGCAACATCGCCGAAGGTAAAGGACGTTCGACCGACAAGGAGCTCGTACTTTATTTGCACCATGCCAGAGGCTCGCTTCTTGAAGTCGAAACGCAGCTACTCATTGCGCGAAGTCTGAAATATGGAAACGAACTCGATGCGGAAAGGCTTTTGTGTTTGGTGGAGAACCTAGCTAAGACACTGAATGCACTAATAAAGTCACTGAAACCGGTAGCGGCTTGAGCAATCTACCGGAGGGACACTGGACTAGAGGCCAACGACTAACGACCAAAGACTAGGCTACAAAATCCGAGGCTTCCGGGAAGCGTAGCTTGCTCTTGGCGAGGGCTTTGGAGAGCATTTCTTCGATCAGGACTTCTTCGCAGTTCTTGGCCATGGCCAGCTCGCTGACCAAGAGGTAGCGGGCGCGTTCCAGCATCTTCTTTTCGCGGAAGGACAGAGGCTTGGACTGGTTCAGCAGGAGCAGGCCCTTCAGGACCGCTGACACTTCCAGCAGTGAACCAGTACGCATCCGCTCCGAGTTTTCCTTGAAGCGGTATTTCCAGTCGGCGTTGTTGTCACACTCGCCATCGGTGAGAAAATCAACGATTTTCTGGATTTCGCCGTTCTTGACCACCCGCCGCAAACCGACGGTGTTTACGTTATGAAACGGTACCATCACCTTCAGGCTGCTGGCCTTGATCTTGAGGAGGTAGAACTTTTCCACAGTCTCGCCGATGGTCCGGCTGCTGATTTGTTCGATAACTCCAACGCCATGATTGGGATAGACGACCTTATCCCCTATGTGGAAATTACCATCGGCGCTGATCATGAGGGAACACCCACGAGGACAGGCCAGCTGAAGAACTGCACCCCTCCAGTCTATCCTAGCCGGGTTCGAAAGGCAATCTGGAAGCGTGTGGGTCGGACACTCCTGTCCGACGCTTTTGCAGTTGTTTTTGACGTTGATCGCACGTTGTAATTGGCGTTGTTCCCGGTCAGACTTTGCTGCACGCCGACCAGCGGCGCCGAACCTAAACCCAAAAGTCCACATCCAAGGCGGCGGACAGAGCCTGCCCTGGCAGAAGTTGAAGGGAGTGTCCGCCTTCCACCTGCGGGTTTATAATCCTCAAGCGCATGACTGACCAGATCAAGAGGAAGTTGCAGGAAGAAATGAACGTGCTCGAGCACGAGCTGGTTCATGAGCTTCCCAAGGAAATCAAGAAGGCAGCCGCCCTGGGCGATCTCAGTGAAAACGCTGAGTATCACATGGCGAAACAGCGGCAGGAATTCGTCAAGGCACGGCTGCGGCAGTTGGGCGCGCGCATGGCCGAACTGGCCCTTATCAACATGGATAATATCCCTAAAGATAAGGTAGGGCTGGGTTCAACCGTTCGGGTTTATGACAATTCCAAGAACTCGGAAGTGGAGTACAAGCTGGTGACCAGTGAAGAGTCCGACGTGACCGCGGGCAAGATCTCCACCAGTTCGCCCATTGGGCGCGCTCTGCTGAACAAGAAAGTGGGAGATAGCGCGGTCGTGGTCACGCCCAACGGAAATCGCGAGATGGAGATTCTGAGCCTGAGCACCATCCACGAGCAGACCGAAGCCAAATGACGAGGGAGATGGTGCGGGTGCTCGCGAGATCCTTCAGGATGACGACCGGATTTCATTGGGACTGAGTCGCGGGCATGCTCGCCCGCGTGAAAGGGATTCATGACATGGACTAGCGCCTTCGGGCGCGGCTGCGGCGTGCTGCTGGACGCGATCGTGCGCTGGCTCGCCCTGGCCCGGATCAATCCCAACGTGCTCACCTTTCTGGGGCTGGTGGTGAACACCATCGCGGCCTTCCTGTTCGGCTACGCCAACAGCGACAACCAAGCGCGGATGTTTCGCTATGCCGGGCTGGTCATTATCGGCTCGGGTTTTTTTGACCTGGTGGACGGGCGCGTGGCCCGGGCCAGCAACCAGGTGACCCGCTTCGGCGGGTTCTTCGATTCGGTCATTGACCGCTACAGTGATGCTTCCCAGTTTTTTGGACTGCTGGTGTTCTTTGCCCGCGGGGATCGCTTTTTCTATGTTGTGCTGACCGCCTTCGTAATGGTCAGCGCCATCATGGTCAGTTACACTCGGGCCCGCGCCGAATCGCTTATCGGTTCCTGCCGGGTGGGCTTCATGGAACGTCCCGAACGGCTGGTGCTGGTCATCATCGGGGCCCTGTTTAACCGCATGGCGCCAGTGCTGTGGCTGATCGCTGTGCTGTCCACGATCACCGTAATCCATCGCATCCGCTACACCTATACCCGGACAGAGGGTGCGGACGCGCTGCCACACAAAGCAGGCCAGGCAGCGTAGATCGGGTGGGTCGGACACTCCTGTCCGATGCCTCTGACTTAATGTTGCGCCGGCATCTTGCCGGCTGTCCCGAGGGCGGCTCGGCGTGGAGGGCGGAACGCCCGCCGGACAGTGGCGCTACGCAGGCTTTGCAGCAAGAGTTAGCTGGGCCCAAGTCAAACACCGGAACAGACCCAAACCAAAATCAAAGTCAAAAACGTCGGACAGGAGTGTCCGACCCACAGATTCTCTCTCCTGCTATCCTCATTACCTGAGGACGACCCTTCTTGTCAGATCCTGTTCTGGTAATTCATGGCGGTGCCTGGGCCATTCCTGATGACATGGTGGAAGCCCATCTCAATGGGGTGCGCAACGCCATGGCTGCGGGCTGGCGGGTGCTGGAACGCGGCGGACCGGCGCTCGATGCCGTAGAGGAGGCTGTCGTCATCATGGAAGACGACGAGACCTTTGATGCGGGCCGCGGCAGCTTTCTGAATCGCGACGGCAAAGTACAGCTCGATGCCTTCATCATGGACGGCAACACCCTGCGTGGTGGAGGAGTGGGCTGCGTGGAACGCATCGCCAATCCCGTCCGCGCGGCGCGCAAGATTTTGAGCGACAGCCCGCACGTATACTTTGTCGCGGAAGGAGCGGAGCGCTTCGCGGCCGAGCATGGCATTCCGCTGTGCCGGAACGAGGACCTGATCATTCCGCGCGAGGTCGAACGGCTGCGAGCGTTTCAGGCGAGGGCTGCAGATGCCAAGGTTGACTTGTTTGCTCCCACCATTTCTCACGACACGGTGGGGGCGGTGGCGCTTGATGGCAACGGCAACATCGCTGCCGCTACCTCAACCGGCGGCACCCTGAACAAAGCTCCCGGACGCCTCGGCGATTCCTCCCTGATCGGGTGCGGATGCTACGCCGACAACCAGACTGCGGCCGCCTCAACCACGGGATGGGGCGAACCGATCATGAAGCTGGTCCTGGCTAAGTGGGCGGCCGACCGGGTCGCAACCGGTAGTCTGCCGGAGTGGGTCGCCGCCGAGGCCATCAACTATCTCAAGGATCGGGTGGATGGGCATGGCGGGATGATCCTGCTCGATGCCCGCGGGCGCTTCGGCATCGCGCACAACACCCCCCGCATGGCTTGGGCGCTTAAGACATCAAAGCATGAGAGTTACGGCATCCTGCGGAAGAATTAACTGCAGTTCTCGGTTGTGAGTTGCCCGTTGCCAGTTATTGCTTGGCTAACTAAGCCTGTTCCCGTCAGTAATTTAGCTTGATTTCACTGCCCTACCTGATGTAAAAACCGTGCGGCATTTGGGTGTCTGAAAACGTGCTGGTTCAATGCCTGCCTACGAAGGGTGCTCGCGAACATTCAGGGTCCTTCCTTCCACGGAGATAATTTTTATGGTGGTACGAAAGCTGGTCTCAGTTGCGTGTGTGGTTCTTATGCTCGCTGCTCTGGGCTTTGCCCAGGGAGCCTCAACCGGCGATCTCCATATTACGGTTCGGGACCCGAAGGGCAGCCTGGTGACCAATGCCACGGTGACGGCACGGGATCAGGCAAAAGGACTGGAGCGCACCACCAGCGAAAACAGCGAGGGCCAATACCACATCCTGTTGCTGCCGCCGGCGCAGTACACCGTTACGGTGGAGGCACCAGGCTTTGCCCGGTCCACGGTGCCGAACGTAGCCATAACCGTGGGACAAATGGCGGAACTTCCGGTCGTCTTGTCGGTGGCCGGAACCCAGGAAGTGATCAATGTAAGTTCAGACGCGGAGGTAGTGGAAACGCAGCGCACCTCTTCCACCGACACCATTGACCAGCGCCGCATCGACAATTTGCCCATCAATGGGCGCAACTACATCAACTTCGCCCTTACCGATTCGCAGGTGTTGCGCGATAACGCGCCGAGTATCGGGGCGGCCCCGACCTCCGGCCTCAACATGAGCGGGCAGCGCGCCCGGGCCAACCTGGTGAACGTGGACGGAGCCGATGCCACCGACAATTCGACCAACGGGGTTCGCTCCACGGTTTCGCAGGAAGCGGTGCAGGAATTTCAGATCATCACCAATGGCTACGCGCCGGAATACGGAAGAGCATCCGGCGGCGTGGTCAACATCATTACCCGCTCCGGATCGAACCAGTTTCACGGCGACGTCTATGGATACTTACGCAACCGTAATTTTCAGGCGGTGAATCCCTTCAGCACGGTGCCCGATCCGGCTTACACACGGGTGCAGGCAGGAACAGCGTTTGGCGGACCAATCAAGAAGGACAAAACTTTCTATTATTTTTCCTATGAAGTCACGCGTCGCCATGAGACCGGTTTCTCTAGCGTAGGCGCACCCAATGGGACTTTTGGCATGGTGAACTTCGACGCTTCGCCGGTGTTCGGCGCGCCGCCGGGGTCGGGCTTCAACATTCAGGCCACGCCGCAGCAGGCGACCTATTTCCAGCAGACTTTGCCGGCCGCGCTGGCGCAACTGGGAGCCATTAGCCCCGCGCTTGCCGCGGGTTATGGCCAGGAAGCCGCGCTGTACGCGGCTTTTGTCGGGGGCTCGTCAGGGATCGCGCTTAATGGAACTTACCCGGCTTCCTTCCAGTTCCTCGAAGGCACGCTGATTCCTATACCCGGGAATGGCAGCAATGCGCTGACCCAGTTTCCGACTTCCTGCAACGTAGGCGCGCCGAATGTTCTGTGCAACGGGTTGCCCAACCGGTTTCTGGGCCTGGCGCCGCAGGGTGGAAACTATCCCGTGTTCGAGGGGACGAGTCTTTACTCGCTGCGACTGGACCACAATCTCACCAACAATAACCGGCTGATGTTCCGCGCTAACGTGAGCCCCAGCACCGTGACCGGCATTCAGGTCAACGGCCAGAACCAGACTTACGGGCAGAACGCATTTTCACGGACCTCCTCGCAGAGCTACCGCGATGTAACCGGCGTGGCGCAGGACACCATGGCCATCGGTAACAACAAGGTCAACGAGCTGCGCTTTCAATACGGACGCCGCGGACTGCAGTATTTTTATTCCGACGCGCCCGGCGGATCGAACGTGGCTTCCAACATCGCGGGCTTTGGCTTTGTCGGCCGCGAGCCTTACTCGTACATTCAGCGAGTGGAGGAGCGTTATCAGATCACCGACAATTTTTCCTGGACCATAGGCCGCCACGACACCAAATTCGGAGTGGACTTCAACTATCTCCCCCTCACCGCCACCTTTACCGTGAACTACGGCGGCGTTTACAACTTCAGTTCGCTGGATGCCGCCAGCCTGGGCTTCACCAACGCTTGCGTGACTGGTGGAGCGCCGGCGGCCCTGTGCCCGGACTTTCCCGGATTCACCGGCCTGCAGGCCTTCGGCCTCGGCATTCCCAGCACGCTGGTGCAGGGCATCGGCAATCCCAAAGACAGTTTTACCAACAAGCCCCTGGGCCTGTTCTGGCAGGACTCTTTCCGGGTGAGATCAAGTCTCACGCTTAATCTGGGCGTTCGTTATGACATCGAGTTCCCGCCCCAACTGGCCAAGCTGAGCGGACTGCCGCTCGCGGCCTACAACCAACTGGGCCTGCAAAAAGGCATCGAGACAGACAAGAACAACTTTCAGCCTCGCATTGGCGTGGCCTGGGACCCCCACGGCGACGGCAAGAGTGTAGTTCGCGCCTCCTATGGCATCTTCTACGATCATCCGCTGCTGGGCTTGTATTTCCTGGGCGATGCCTCGGATGGTTCGAAGAGCGGGCAACTTCTGTTTGCCGGCGGGAGTCCGTGCAATCCAGGAGTTGCGCCCGGTGCGGCAAGCCTGAATGCGACCAACATCTTCCAGGGCATCCTCAACACCAGTTCATGTCTGCCCACCATCCCTGGATACCAGCCTAACCAGCAGCGCTTCGATCCCTCGAACGCCGATCTGTTCATCAATCAGAACTATCTGAACCCGGCAACATTTTTCCCCGTGGCCTTTCAGCCCTTCGGCTATCCCCAGGGCAAAGGCTTCGTTTATGCCTACGCGCAGCAGGCCAACCTGACTTTCGAGCAGGACCTGGGGCATGGCCTGTCATTCAGCCTGGGTTACAACTTTAACGGCGGACGCCACCTGAATCGTCCCATCAATGCCAACACCACGCGCGGCGACCTGCTGGTGAAAAACTGGCAGGCGGCGCTCGCAGCCGGAGCGGCCCAGCCCACCGACAATCCGCTGTTCGTAAACAGTTGCGGTGTGGGACCGGGAGGGCCGTATGTGCCGACCGCGTTGATGAATTTCTTCCGTCCTTCGGGCCTGAATCCTGCGATTGCGATCGCTCTGCTTTCGGACCCAACCACTGCCGGTTGCGTGCAGGGAGTGGCGCCGCTGGTGTTTGCGCAGTCCCCCGGGCTCAGCACGGCCTGCGATCCCACCACCCTGACGGGCTGCGTTCCCTTCAGCGACATGGACGCCAATTACTCGAACGGCAGCTCGGTCTATCACGGGCTTACGGCTAACTTGAAAAAGCGTTTCGGCAATCACTACGAATTCCTGGCGTCCTACACCTGGTCGCACGCCATTGATGACTCCACTGACTTGCAGTCACCGCTGGCGCCGCAGGACAGCTACTTCCCCAGTGCCGAGCGTTCGACATCCTTGTTCGACCAGCGTCACCGCATGGTGGTAAGCGGCGTGTACCAGAGCGGCAAGCTTGCGGGCTCGGGCTTCGCCAGCCGGCTCTTCAGCGACTGGACCCTGGCACCGGTGCTCGAATTCGCTTCCGGGAGGCCGTTCAATATTCTGACCGGCAACCCCGACAACTTTCAATTTTCGCCCAGCACGAGCCGCCCCAACGTAGTCGCCTCCGGGACGCCAGCCACCCCGTGCGGTCCAACTGTGGCTTCGAAGTTTTCGCCCACGGGATTTTTCCAGGAATCCTGTTATGTCCAGTTTGCCGCGGGAGGAACTCCGACGCTGGCGGCTTTCGACGGGAACTTCAGCCGTAATGGCGGCCTGAGACCGTGGACCGTGTTCAACGATCTGCGGATTTCGCGGCGGATCAACTTCGGCGAACGCATGAGCATGGATGCCATCGTTGATATCTTCAACGTGGCCAACCGATACAACGTCGCGGACGTGAACCCATTGTTCACCAGCGCGGGCCAGCCCACCGCGGCCTCCGATCCGCGCCAGTTTCAATTCGCGTTGAAGGTGAACTGGTAGGAGGATGGTCGTTGGGCGTTGGCCTTCGGCCCTTCGTCGTTGGCCAAACAAAATCGGCCACGGATTTCGCGATTAGCCCGGCGTGAATCCGTGAAATCCGCGGCCGGGGTTGGTTCTGGCCAAAGACCAACGGCCAACGACCAACGGCCTTTACTCTCTCTGCTAAACTGACTGCCTATTCTTGGCGTTTGCCGGAGACTCCTTTACATGTCTGAAACTCATGCACCCACAGCTCGGACTCGTGTGATCCGCGAGGCCCAGCGTGGGGTTTACGAGCGCGCGGCGGCTTACGAGATTCTCGACGAGGGCTTTATCTGCCACGTCGGGTTTGTGGTGGACGGACAGCCCTTCGTGATCCCGACCGCATACGGACGATCGGGCGACAATCTCTACATCCACGGCTCGGCGGCCAGCCGGATGCTGCGCAATCTCGACAAGGGCGTGGCAGTGTGCATCACCGTAACCCTGCTCGAAGGACTGGTGCTGGCCCGATCGATCTTCAATCATTCGATGAACTATCGCTCGGTGGTGGTGCTGGGTACGGCGGCGGCGGTGCTGGACGCGAAAGAGAAATTGGAGGCGCTGCGCCTGCTATCGGAGCATATTTTGCCCGGGCGCTGGGCGGAATCACGTCAGCCCAACGAGAGAGAACTCAAGCAGACCCTGGTGATGCGGCTGCCGATCGAAGAATTCTCGGCGAAGGTGCGGCAAGGTCCACCGATTGATGACGAGGAAGATTACTCTTTTCCGACCTGGGCCGGAGTGATTCCGTTGGCTATGGTGCCGGGCTCGCCAATCAACGATCCGCGGCTGGACCCGAAGACGCCGGTGCCGAAGTATGCGCGGCAGTATTCGCGGAAAAAATAGGTTGATTCGTCGTTGGTCGTTGGCCAAAAAACACATCGGGCACGGATTTTGACGTTCGTGTGGGTCGGACACTCCTGTCCGACGCCTTTGACCTTGGATTTGAGGATTCGCACCGGAAGTTCGTCGACCAAGGTTTAAAGATCGCACCACAAGCAGATCCAGATCAAAGTCAAAGGCGTCGGACAGGAGTGTCCGACCCACACCATCTATGTTTTTGCCGTTGGCCGACGACCAACGACCAAGGACCAACGACGCTTTTTATTTCATTTTCCGTTCAGCCAATCGGCGTACGCCTGGAACGAATACGGACGTCCCAGAAAGTCACGCACCAGCTCCGCGGCTGGCTTGGTGCCGCTGGCACCCAGAATTGCCGTGCGGTATTTGGCCGCTACCTGGGGATTGAGCAGTCCATCTTTTTGGAACTCGGTGAACATGTCTTTGGCGATGACCAGCGACCACATGTAGGTGTAGTAAACCGCGGAGTAGTTGTTGAGATGGCCAAATGCGGTATGCATGTGCGTGCCTTCCACATACTTAAAGGGCGTGTAGCGCTCCTGTAACTGGGCCACCAATTTGTCGGTGTCGAGTCCCTGCGGGTCGCGATTATAAAAATACAGGCTGATGGCCGCGTAGAACATCTGGGTACGCACGTTGAGGGCGCGACCGAAGTCATCGGCGGCCCGGGCCTTTTCCGCAAGCTCCGCAGGAATCGGCTCATTCGTCTTGTAGTGGCGCGCGAAGAGCTTCAGGATAGCGGGGTCTTTCGGCCATTCTTCGAACATCTGGGAAGGGGCCTCGATGAAATCATTTTCCAGGTCGCCCTCGGCCCAGCTGGAATTGCCCCGCATGATGCCGTGAATGAGATGTCCGAACTCGTGGAAAAAAGTAATAACGTCGTCACGCTCCATAAGCCCCGGTTCGTTGGTAGCTTTGGGGAAATTGCAGACCAGAACATATTCCGGCAGCCGAAAGCCTTTCTTCCCGGTGGCCAGGGTGAAGGTCGCGTAATGTTTGTACTTGTTCTCCCGGGGAAACATGTCGAAGTAAATCCGGCCAATGCGCTCGCTCTTGTCGTAAACGTCATAGACCGTGACTTCGGGATGCCAGACTTGCGCCGACGCCACCGGTTTGTAGGTGATCCCGTACATGCGGCTGCTGATGTCGAGAATTCCCTGCAGGACGCGCGAGTACTCGAAATAAGGACGTATGACCTGGGAGTCGTAGCCGAACTTCTCAATCTTCGCTGCCCGAACCAGGTGAGCCACATCCCACGCGTTGATGCTGTCCGCCTTCGGGTCCTCGTGTTTTTTGTAGGCCAGCAATTCGTCGTAATCGCGCTTTGAGCCGACCTGCGCTGCGGTCGTGATTTTTTCGATAAAGTCGGCGGCATTCTGTTCCGTCCCGACCATCTTGTCTTCCGTGATGTAGGCAGCCCAGTCGGGGTATCCCAGAACGTTGGCGAGTTCGTGGCGCTTTTGCAAAAGCTGACCCAGCACGTCTATGTTTTTGGGATATGCGCGCTGCCGGTAAAGCACAAAGAACTCTTTCCGCGCCGCCTCGCTCTTGGCGTAGTCCATGAAGGGAAAATAGTCGGTGTTGTCGGTGGTCAGCGTGACCTTGCCGGAGGCGTCGGCAGGGTGGGAACGCTTAAAGTCTTCGGGAAGTCCGTCCAGATCGGAGGCGTTGACCTGCAATTTGCGGACATCGGCGGCAATGTTCTGATCAAACTCCTGGCCAATTTTTACAAGCTCGTCCTGAAGCGCCCGTATTTTGTCGCGGGTGGCATCGTCGCGGTCAACGCCGGCACGATGGTAGTCGCGCAAGGTGGTCCGCAGGTAATAGCTGCCGGCGGAGTCGAGCCTGGAGCCATCGAGCGACGCCAGCACCTTGTACATATCTTTATCGAGAGAGATGTCGGTAAGCACGCGGCTGACTTCCTGTTCACAAGTCTGAGCGGCATCACGGACAGGCTTCGAGGGATGAACCTGCTCGGCCAGGCCGGCGCGGTTTTCAGCGTCAATGATGACGACCAGCGCGGTGTCGAAGGCCTGCAGCGTGGTCATGGCGTCCCGCGGCGGCTGGGTAGCCTTGATGGCGGCGACCCGCTTCTTGCCGTCATCCACATCACTGCGGCAGGAAGCCAGGAAGGATTCGGCGGTCCCGGCCAGGTAGCTGGAAGCACTCGGCACCGGCATGGGCTCCTGAGCGTTGGACACCAGGCTCGCGCCTGCGAAGATAAAGCCGAACAACAGCCCGATAAATTTACGGATCATGATTCTCCTGTCGGGTTCTGAAGACACTGAAACATCCAAGCGGCCATGGATTAGACGTGCGAAAACCGCTCAGGTTATAGAGTCGGGGTAAGGTTCGTCTAATGAAGGGGCGGCAGCGGGAGAGCTGGTGTGGGTCCGACGCTCCTGCCCGAACGCTTTTGAGTTGGACTCTAGATTTGCGATCAGCCCACGACCAAACCAAGGTCAAAGGCGTCGGACAGGAGTGTCCGACCCCACCAGAGTGTCCGACGCTGAAGTGTCGCTAGTTGGTGGGGCGGGTTTCGTATTCGGCGGTCGCAAAGTCGGGTGCGTCCTGCTCGCATTGGCGAATTTCGAGAATGCGCGAGGTCACGATCGGAGTGCGATAGGAAGGATGTCGGAATTCCAGGTGCATGCCGCGGCCAACGAAACCGATCTTCAGCATGGAACCGCCCCACGACGAACCCTCAATCCTCACCAGCACGGGCTCCGGACAGAAGGAGGGGTGACCCCAGATCCAGGCCTCGCCTCGTCCGCGGTGCACCACCGTGTACCAGCGATGCTGGGTCTGAATCTGCAGCATGGTGCGGGCCGGAAGGTCCTCGAGAAATGCGCCGCCTTCAATCTCCGACTCCACGATGTTGCGGTTCACGCCATCGTCGAGATTGGGGTGACATCGAAAGAATTGGGGGCAGGTGTCCACCAAGGCTCCCTGATATGCTGGCAAGAGTATAAACCTGCCGCGCAAGATGGAAACCGTCATTGGTACTATTGGCCGGTTCCCTGAAGTCACAAACTCCCTAGATGGCGGTGGGCGAGAATCGTGTCCGGCATGCCCCAAAGTAACGGGGGGCACCCCATTACGGATTGACCCTGCAAATTGAGGGAGAGTACGATTCTAGTCTGGGCCGTTTGCCGGCTGGAAGCGACAGCGGCGTGGCAGCGCAAGTCGTATCACTAGTTACAGATAGGCATGGGAATGATGAATCTCAGACTGTCGACTGCGCCCTTGCTGGCCCTGATACTGGCGGGCACCGCCTGCCACACTGACCAGCGCCAGGGTAAGCTGCCGGCCGCACAGGCCAATGCGCCAGCTCTGGCCGCAGTTCGGGGAACTGTTCCCCAAACGGATCCAGCACCGATCCCCTCCGAACAAGCCCGGATTGAACCTCGACCCAATCCAGACCCGGTCGCAGCGTTGATTGTGAGCGCGGAGAAGGCGTACCAGGCGGGAGAAGCCCAGTTTCAGGCCGGGGACATGGAAGCCGCCAAGCGGGCCTTCGACCGTGCCGTCGATATGCTGTCGCAAAGCCCGGCCGAGGTCCGATCGGACGAGCGGATCGAGCATGAGTTGGATCGGGTCCTGGAAAGCGTGAACCGTCCGGAGCTGGCCGCCCTGCAGTCGGACACCCCGGAAGAAAAACAGAAAGCCGAGCCAGCCCCTATTGATGAAGTCAACGATGAGACGCCTCCGGTTGACCCCAACGTCAAAGCGCAAGCCGAGGCAGAAGTCCAGGCTACGCATTCAGAACTGCCCCTCATGCTTACTGACCAGGTGGCGGGCTTTATTAATTATTTTTCCACGACTCGCGGACACGAAACCCTGCAGCATGCTCTGGAGCGCGGCGGGCGTTATCGCGAAATGATCGAGAGCACGCTGAAGGAACAAGGCGTTCCCCAGGAACTGATTTATCTGGCGCAGGCGGAGTCGGGTTTTCATCCCCTGGCATTGTCGAGGGTGGGAGCGCGTGGCATGTGGCAGTTCATGGCCAGCCGCGCCCGGGGCTATGGTTTACAGCACAACCTTTGGGTGGACGAACGGCAAGACCCGGAAAAGTCCACTCGCGCCGCCGCCCATCACCTGAAAGATCTCTACAACCAGTTTGGCGACTGGTATCTGGCCATGGCCGCTTACAACTCCGGGCCAGGGACGGTGCAGAGCGCGGTCAGGCGCACCGGCTACGCCGATTTCTGGGAGCTTTACCGGCGCAACGTGCTGCCCAAGGAAACACGCAACTATGTCCCCATCATCCTGGCCGTGACGATCATGGCCAAAAACCCCAGCCAGTATGGGCTGGACGATGTTGTTCCAGAGCAACCGGTTCCTTACGACGCGGTCAAGATTGACTATTCGGTTGACCTTCGTCTGGTGGCGCAGTGCATTGATGTTCCAGCCTCCAGCCTGCAGGACCTGAATCCCAGCCTGCTGCGCCTGACTACCCCCAAGGACCAGACTTTTGAGCTGCGGTTGCCGGCCGGGACCAGAGATCGCTATCTGGCCGCGATTGAACCTATCCCGCCGCAGATGCGGGTGTGGTGGCGGTACCACGAAGTGGCGGAAGGTGACTCGCTGGTCTCGATTGCCCGGACTTATCGCACCAGTGTGAAGTCTATCGAAAAGGAAAACCGTCTCCAGCCTGGCGACGACCTGAAGGCGGAGAGCAAACTGATCATTCCGATCCCGCCCGGCAAACATGCTGCCACCGAAGATGGCGCCAGCTATGCCCGCCACACCACCCGTTACCGGGTGCGCCGGGGAGACACGGTGCAAACCGTGGCTGACAACTTCAGCCTTCCCCCCACCATGATTCGGCGCTGGAACCATCTGCGGGGAGACAGCCTGCGCGGACGCCGCATCGTATACGTACACCTGCCGGTGACCCCGACCACCCTGCCCAAAGAACAACCGGCAACTTCCAAATCAAAGACCAGTAGGGACTTACACCCCGCCTCTCCTACGATCGTGCAGCGTCATAAAGTGCAGCCCGGGGAGACCCTGATCTCGATTGCCTCAACTCACCACACTACGGTCGAGGCCTTGAAACGGGACAATGGCAACCTGCCGATGCTGCGGCCGGGAATGGTTATCTTGATCAGAAACGTGCAGTAGGGGATATCGCTTCTCGCCTCCGGTCTCTAGTTGCGGCCTTCTAGCCTCGCTTGGTCGTTTTGGGTCGACGTGGCATCGGGCTTTTTTCAATGCCTTGGCGGCCCGACCAAGGTCGTGCCCTTCTCCAAACGCGCTGAACCCCGACAGTTTCCACCGCGGGTAAAGCCCTTCCCAATTTCCGTGCCGGCGGCACGGGCCGAAGCCGTGCCCTTGACGAAGTCCTTTCCCGACTGAAGTTTGTTGCACCCACCCGCGCAAAATACTTTGCGCTTTCTACTCGACTTTGCCCTCTCGGTGTAATATGCAACCTGCAGACGACTGCAAACCGGTTCTCGAATGTGGTCGCGCGAAAACGCTGTGCTATAATCGCGCCCCGTTCAGCTAAAACGTTAGTCTTTCAGTTGTCTTTTTAATTCCCTTAGTACCCGCGGCGCAGGCGCAGCGGCCTGCGCCCGGCGCTCCAAAAACCAGGAGGAAAAATGAGCTTTGACGAGACCCTCTATGCACGTGATGACGAGATGGATGAATTTGGCGACAGCGGCGCCTATGGCGATTCGCTAGAAGAAGATTACGAAGAAGAAGAGGAAGAAGAAGAAGCCGAAGTGCCGGGCATGATTGAGCCGCAACCTGAGCCCGCCATGCCAGCTCCAGCCGCGCCTCGACCGTCAGGTGGCGGAGGGCCGCCAAAACCGCCGCGCAAGCCGGCGCCGAAAAAAGCAGCCAAGAAAAAGCCGGCCAAGAAAGTGGCCCGGAAGAAGCCGGCGAAAAAGAAGAAGCCAGCGCGCAAGCCAGCCAAGAAGAAGGTCGCGAAAAAGCGGCCGGCGGGCAAGGCCAAAAAGTCAGCCCTCCGGAAAGGCAAACGGGGCCGCCGGTAAAAGCAGCTCGGTCCTCGCTGTGACTGGAAGGTTCGGACAGGCGAGGACCGCCCCAGCCTGCTGCAAGCTAGTAGCCTTGCGCCCCAAAGCGGATGCTACGCGGCCTTGGGCAGCGTAGTGGCTTCAGTCAGCCGGCGCACTGCCAGAGACATCATCACGCGCGTAACTCCGCTCATGATCATGCTCACTCCCACCAGCGTACCTATCGCCCAGAGCGAACTGGACGGCCAGTGCAAGGCGATGAACAGCGCCAGGAGCAATGTGACCAACCCATCGAACAGCACCCATCCTGCACCCCGCCCGGGACGCAGCTTGAAGTAGAGCACCACATCCAGCACGCCCTCGATGAAAAAGAGCGAGGCCAGCAGGAGCGTCAACGACGCCACTCCTAACAAAGGATGCCAGAGCAGATATCCGCCGATGAAGATGTACGCCAGCCCCACCAGCAGCTTCCAGATCAGGCTTCCCGCGCCGTGAGCGTGAAAAGCCACAACCACGTGGACGGCGCCGGCGAAAATGATGAGCCAGGCGATGAGCGCGCTGACCGCCACCGCCGCCAGAAGCGGCGAACCAATGGCCACGATTCCAAACGCGATGAGCAGGACTCCCCAGACGATGGACCAACCGGAAGCCTGTCGTAATAGCGAGGTCGGTGGTGCAACCATATATGCCTCCTCGGTCGAATTTCAGGGGGCCATTTTGCTCTCAGGGGAGGGTTTTCGCAAGCCGGAAGAAAGGAGAGGAGTCGGGGCGGCATTGCGCCCCCATCCCGGGCAGTTCACAACCCGCCAGACATCGTTGGCCTGGTTTTCTAATTTCCAGTCAGGCCGAATTCAAAATCAAGAGCAACATCAAAAGCAAAATCAAGCGTCGGACAGAGCCTGCCCTGAGCGAAGTCAAAGGGAGTGTCCGACCCACAACTTGGTCACTTCTTGCCGGCAACCGCTTGCAGGCACTTGCTGTAGAGTTCCAATAGATGTCCGGCATACTCCTCCGGCTTGGACGCTGCACCCGTGCCCTGGAACCCGACTCCTGGTGAACTGGTCCGGCCGTAGCCGGTGGTCATCGCCACAAATTTCATTAGATCCAGCGCGATATCTTCATTGCGGCGCGATCCCGATGCTGCTCCCGATACTTCCTCCATGAATGCCTCCCCTCGCAGCGATGGTAACAGATGGTCATGTGGGCCGGACACTCCCTTCGACTTCGCTCAGGGCAGGCTCTGTCCGACGCTTTTGACTTGGACTTTGTACTTGCGTGTCTCCGTCAGAACAAGTTCAAGACAAAAGTCAAAATCAACATCAAAAGCGTCGGACAAGAGTGTCCGACCAACACGTTTTACGGCTCAGTTCACATCATGCAGAAGAGTGTAGGAAAATCCACCGGACTGGCTGTTGATGCCCACCAACGTCCTGACCTGGCCGGCACTGAGAGTAAGCGAACCGGTGTCGATGGCTTTTTCCTTCTGGCCCACCGAGGTCAGCACGATCTCGTAGCTCCCAGCGGCAACAGACTGGTAGGCGGCGACCGAGCCAAAGGCCAAATTGTTCAACGTGGGACTGACGGTGTTCAGATCGGTGGATGGAGTGACAATATAGACATCAGCGGGGCCCAGGTTCGGGGACGCATTGATGATGCGAATCTTGAAATCACCCGAGGCCGGCGCGGAGTTGTCGTCGGTCAGCACCAGGTTAGCTACGCTTTGAGAAAAATTGTAGGAAATGACGGTCGTGTCTCCACCGGACGCAAACGTGATGGACTGTTGCAGCAGAGCTGTGCTCGATCCCGAAGGCTCGATCGCAACCTGATGAGAGCCGGATTTCACAGACTGGTATCCCGTGCTGGTGCCATAGCCGAGGTTGCTCGACACCGCAGTGCTGTCCACCAGCACATCCAGATTGGATTCGTCCGGAACCGCATTCATAAACCGGGCGCGAGCGCTTCCTCCCCCGCCACCGCATCCCGCAAGAAGCAGGAAAATTCCGCAACACAGCATGCCGGCACACCACGACGACAAGCGCAAGATTCGGCCCACAATTCACCCCTTTTGGCTGCGAAAGTTTGGACACACAACGGTAAAAATCGACTGATGCGCGGCCTTCGATGCGGAGTTGCTGCGCCTGCGTAAAGAGTGCGTCAAGAGGAGTAAAGACTTGTAAAACAGTCGTCGGTCATCAGTCTTCAGTCGTCAGTTAGTTAGTGTGGACAGCGGTCCGGTGACGACCTAAGACTGACGACCGAAGACTGACGACTGAAGACTGCTTTACGAACTTTTACGTTGCTTTACCAAGTCTTTACTCCGCCGCGGATTACGAGGTGTTCTAACTACAGAGAGATTTTTCTCCGGGAGCAGAAAAACTTCCGATGTCACAGGAATCAGAACTGGAGAGTGCAAACATGTGGAAATCAACAGCCCCCAAGGGATCCAACTTCGGAGGAGGCAACCGCACGGCTTTGGTTGCTGCGGCTGTTCTCGCGGCCTTGCTTAGTCTCGGCTTCGCTGCCGGCACCGCCTTTGGCCAGGACGAGCAGACGCCCCCGGCGCCACCGCAGGCTGGCCAACAACCCGACCAGCAATCCGGTCCGGGCATGGGAAGACATATGGGTCGCCATCACATGCCGACCGTGGACGATCAACTCAAACATCTGACCAAGAAGCTGAACCTGAGCGATGACCAGCAGGCGAAGCTGAAACCCATCCTGGAAGATCAACGCAAGCAGATGGACGGGATTCGCGATGATTCATCGCTCTCCCGCCAGGACCGTTTCAGCAAGATGCAGGAACTTCGGCAAAGCTCCGACACTCAGATCAAGAGCGTGCTGAACGACGACCAGCAGAAGAATTTCGACAAGATGCGCGAAGAGCAGGCCAACCGGATGAAGCAGTGGCACCGGGGAGGCGATAACGCTCCTCCGGCCGGGACTGCTCCGGACAGTCAGCAGTAAACGGCGTCGGACCTCGGACGTCGGCCAATCGAGGCGGGTCTTAGGTCCGAGGTCGGATTTTCTCCCCAAGCCTCTGGGCTGGGTAATTCTTTTGCGTCGCCCGCAAGAGTTGCCCGGTTCAGGGGCCCCCTTTTTGGCCCTGTGGGCGCGAGCGCCCCGCTCGTGCAGAGGCGCAAACCACCTGGGGACAGCCGCCCTCGGGTGTCTGGCGGAGCAAGGCTCCGCCGTTTCTGGTGGAGCATAAGATCCGTCGAGCTGCGCTCGACCGGACAGCCGAGGCGGCTGTCCCCACGTGGTCTTTTTACGCTGCCTGCGGCATCTCGCACATGAGGGCAAGCAGATTCTGTTCAGGGTCGCAAAAAAACGTCATCCACAGATCGTGGGTGGGCATTTTTGCGATCAGGTGCGGCGTGTCTTCGAAATGCACGCCCTGACTGAGCATCTGGCGGTAGGCGCCGTCGATGTCGGGTACAGTAAAGTACAGAATTGAGCTGGGATGGTCGAACTCCGGCTTTTCGGGGCGGCTGAGCATGAGGCGAACCCCGCCGCAATCAAAGAAAGCCAGGTTGCCGGCGGTGAACAGCAGCGGCAGGGTGAGAACGTCCCGGTAAAATGCAGTGGCACGGTCCAGGTCGTGCACGTTGATGGCGATCTGGCCGAGTCGCGAAATTCCGACGGGCAGGGTTGCAGAAGTCATGGCGGTCAACCTCCAGGGTTAATCGTTAGTATAGCTAACTATATTTCATGGCTGGACGCAAGCAAAAAAATCAGCCACCTCCCCAGGACGTGGCCGCCATAGCCGATCGGTTACACTCCGCGGCCATCCACGTACTGCGCCGGGTACGCAAGCAAGATGCCGCCGCGGGCGAAGGTCCGGCCCGGCTTTCGGCTTTATCAGTGCTGGTTTTCGGTGGGCCGATGACGTTGGGCCAGCTGGCAACGGCGGAACAGGTAAAACCTCCCACCATGAGCCGCATTGTCACCGGCCTGGAGGACAGTGGACTGGCGCGACGCGTGACCGACTCCAAGGACGCGCGCCGGGTGCGGATTCGCGCCACTCCGAGCGGAGAGCGCCTGCTGCATGAGGGCAGGCGGCGCAGGATCGAATATCTGGCCCACCATCTTGACCACCTTACCCGGCAAGAACTGGCCACCCTGGAGGAAGCAGTCAAATTGCTCGAAAGGGTCCTGCGCGACTGGCCGCTGGAGAAATAACGGAGCTTTGGTCGAATGAACTCGGACTAGGTCTCAATGCCCACGTAGCAGATGCGCCCGATCAGGTAGTCATGGACCTTCTTACCCGGCTCCATGGCCATCACTTCGACGGGATAGGCCTGATTGTGGGGGCGCAGGATCAGGTGATTGCCGGCAACCTCCACATATTTCACGGTGCAGCCTCCGGCGCGCGCCACGGCGTACATGTTCGATTCGCCCTTGCGATAAGGCTTGAGCGAATTGTAGTGGCGGTCAATCAGAACGGTGGCGCCGGGCAGCAGGCGAGGATACATGCTCATGCCCTCGCGGCCGTCGGCGCGGATGATCACGAAGCGCTCCCAACCTTCGCGATCGCCTTCCATTTCAGGGCGCAGGCGGCGCAGAAAACTTTTCTTGAGTTTCAGAATGTCCTTTACCTTCATGCTCATGATCAAAGGCTGGCGCGCCGCGACCGCCCCCTCCACCAACAACACGTTTTCGAACCGGTCGTCGCTGGGGGGCGTGATGCTGGCGCGCTTGTTGATCTCGCCGGGGTCGAGCAGATCCAGAATCGAGAGGCGCTGCACGTTCAATACCTTGTCCATGCCCTCCACGCTGAGGCCCCGTTTGCGGTTGAGGAAGTTGGAAATGTGCGCCTGCTTGAAGCCGGTCTCCCGGGCCAGGCGCAGGCCGGTCAGCTCGCCTCCTTCGATGCGCTCCCAGAGAGCTTTGCGAAGATTTTCCTGCAGGGCGCGGAACTTCATGCCCAAAGTATAGCATTGCAGCTATAGCGCATTGCTATTCCTAAAATAGTTAGAACATCCATAAGGAATATTCCTTGACTTCAGGAAACCAGGAGCTATACGATCAGCGACCTATATAGCCATTTGTCCTTGAGGGGGAATTCATACAAACGAGCACAACAGGCCATGGTAAGCTGCTGGCGGCGTACCGTGGGACGGCGGTTTCCAGAAGCCCTCGACCGGATGACAGAGATTTTTCTGGATTCCGGTTTATTGATTCGACTACCCGCCAGCGATGTTGCCCGGGCAAAAAGCTGTCAAGAGGAAATGCCGAGGAAATTCCTGCAAGTGCTTCTGCACAGAGGGAATAAATTGTTGGAGTGCATGTCCCATTCTCCCCGATTGATTTGCTATTCTGGATTTAGAGATTAAGAAACGGTGGGTGGGCGTGCTCAAGGGCGCGCCCTTTTTTTTGGCAAAGAACATCGAGGGACCAGGACGCGGCATGAAGAAGGCAAAGGTACAGACGGGAGCGAGCAGGTCGAGGTTGGCTTCGCCGGAGAAATCAGCTGAGCGCGAAGCTCCGGACCTGGCGGAGATCCGCCGTCACATTGCCCACCTTGTGGGCAACGGCGCGGTGGACATGGTGGAGACCACGATCGACCAGGTCGGCAAGGGCCACTATCTGGGGATGAAGTACCTTTTCGAGATGATTGGGCTCTATCCAGCAACATCGACAGATGATGTGGCGACGGAGGATTCGCTGGCCGCAATCCTGCTGCGAAGCCTGGGCCTTCCCCCCGAACCGATACCGGAACCGGGAATTACCAAAGATTCACCACCCTCCGCTGCGGCCGTCGAGGATAGCTTAGAATGAAAACCGACAGTTGGGCGATGGCAACCAGCCGTTGGGTGCGGGCTACTGACCGTTTATCGGCGACCTTCAGCCGGCACACGGCGACGCACTCAGGCCTGGCAGTGGCGTATCGGCCTTTACTGCACGGGGTTTTCAGGATGGATATGACGTGGGTGACCGGCCGGATTGCGGTCGGCGGTGGAATCTGGACGGAAGACAACATGGCGGCGGTGTCGCGGGCTGGGGTTACGCACATCATCGACATGCAGATCGAATTCGACGATACCCAACTGGCGGC
The DNA here is from genome assembly GCA_963758435.1 of Terriglobia bacterium. Lineage (GTDB taxonomy): Bacteria > Acidobacteriota > Terriglobia > Terriglobales > Acidobacteriaceae > JAIQFF01. Next base: position 586,798 of record CAVWVN010000014.1, read on the forward strand.
GCCGCATGCTATCGCAGTGCTGTGGAACCCGATTGACGATGATTTTCAGCCTAAACCGCCGGAGATATTCGAGCGCGGAGTGGAATTCGCGACCGAAGCCCTCAGTCAGGACGGGACAAAGCTGTTCATTCACTGCGCGGCCGGGGTCCACCGGGCGCCGATGATGACCCTGGCGGTGTTGTGCTCGATGGGTTGGACGCCAGAGGCGGCCCAGGACCTGATCGAAAAGGAACGCCCGGTCGTGGATTTTGCGGATGTGTATTTGCGCAGCGTGGAGAGGTTTCTCGACCAGCAGGTGAGAGCGGAAAAGTAAGAAGCCAGTATTCCGCCGCTGGTTCCCGGTTGTCAGTTAGCTCTCTTATAAATCCAAACATTTTAGCGAGGCTTATTCCCTCTTGGGTTAAGGGGAAATTCTGCCTTGCGGTGAAACTCGGCAAGGGAGGAAACATGTTCGACGAGCACTGCCGCCCCTGGGGGCGACTTTTCTACTTGCTGGCGTTTGTAATGGTATTGCTCACTGCGGCGTGGGCGCAAACGCCGTCCACCACTACGATCAACGAAGGCTTATTTGCCAGCCGTTCCGGAGATGAAAAGAAAAATGCGGCGATGTCGTTTGTGTCAGCTGCTTTGCAACTGACCGACGCCGTGACGTCCCGGCACATTGTGGACCCGGAAAAATTCAAGCAGGGGCTGAGCGCGGTTATCGATGGCACCGTTTTGTGCCTGAATGCTTCCACCTGGGCGAAGCCGACTCAGCCTTAGGTTAACCGACTTCTTCGCTCCAGTTCTCGAGCGTTTTCTTGACCTCGGCCATGAACTGGTCGGCGACCGCGCCGTCGATGATCCTATGGTCGTAGCCAAGAGTCAGATGGACGAGAGAGCGGATCGCGATGGAGTCGTTGCCATCGTCATCCGTAACCACCACCGGTGCCTTGGTAATTCCGCCCACACCCATGATTGCCGAGTTGGGCTGGTTGATGATGGGCAATCCGAAGACGGCTCCAAACTGGCCGGGGTTGGTGATGGTGAAGGTCGAGCCTTCAACTTCTTCCGGTTTGAGTTTCTTGTTGCGGGCACGTTCGCCTAAATCGCTGATGCCGCGCTGCAGGCCGAGGAAGTTTAGTTCGTCGGCATTTTTCAGCACCGGAACGATCAGGCCCCAGTCGAGGGCCACGGCGATGCCGACATTGACGTGGCGATGGTAGCGCAGGCTTTCGCCTTCGACCGACGCATTCACGATGGGAAACTGCTGCAGCGAAATGATGGCGGCCCGGGTGAAGAACGGCATGAAGGTAAGACGGGCGCCATTGCGCTTTTCAAAGGCTGATTTCGTCTTGTTGCGCAACTGAACGATGCGCGTCAGATCCACCTCGAACAGGCAGTGCACGTGAGCGCTGGTGTGGCGCGACTCGATCATGCGGTGAGCAATGATCTTGCGCATCTGGGTCATGGGAACCAGGTCGCCGGGAATTGCAGGCGGAGGGGGGGAGCCGGCGTTGGCCTTCGCGGAAGGAACCGGCGCGGCGGGAGCAGCCGTGCCTTCCAGAAATACAGTGATGTCCTGCTTGGTGATGCGCCCACCCAGTCCGGTCCCGGGGACCTGCGCCAGGTTGATATTGTGCTCGCGCGCGATTTTGCGGACCAGCGGAGAGGAGCGCGCATGGTCGTCTTCTTCATGGGAAGCGGGTTGTGAAACGGGGGTCGCCGCTTTGAGCTCAGGCGCCGGGGCAGACACCTTGGCTGGAGCGGTTTCCTTTTTCGCAGGAGCGGATGGAGCGGCAGGCTTGGCAGTAGCGCCATCGCCGTCAGAAATCGTCCCTACTATGGTATTCACCTGAACGGTGGCGCCTTCGGCGACTTTGATATCCTGCAGGACTCCGGAAGCCGGTGAAGGAATTTCGGCGTCCACCTTGTCGGTTGAAATCTCGAACAGGGGCTCGTCGCGCTGCACCTTGTCACCCGGCTTCTTTAGCCATTTGGTGATGGTCCCTTCAAAGATCGATTCGCCCATCTGGGGCATAACGATATCAGTCGGCATAATTCCCTTCTATGCGGCTCCGTTTCGGGCGCGCACAACCCTCCATTATATATATCCAGCCCGGCCGTTCAGGTTGCTGCACCCGCTCTAATCGTGATGCCCGTTCTCTTCCCCTTTGGGATCAACCGGGGGCGGCGCGACCCCGGTGGATTTCTTCCAGTATTCCTGCACCGGAGGCGGTAGTTTTTCGATGCGAGACAGAAAGGCAGTGACTTTCCACATATCCTGCTCGCTCAAGGCCTTGTTCCACGCGGGCATGCCGGTGTAGCGGATACCGGTGCGAACGGCGTAGTAGATATGCCACTCGGGATCGTCAAGGGGATGGAGGATCAACTGCGGAGGCGGCGGATAGAGAGAGTGATCAAGCGGACTGGGTTTGTTGTCGAGACCGCCGTGACAAAGAGCGCAGTTCATGGTGTAGATTTTCATTCCGTCAATCAGGTTTTCGTCGGTCGGGGGCAAGGGATTGGTCAAGCGCGGGGCATGGCGCTCCATGGAGGCATCCATGGCAGACATGGCAATGCGGCGCTCCATTCTTGGCGGGTTGGAATCTGCATTCGTGGGTAAGAAGCCGAGCATGGCGATGGCCAGCCCGGCTAAAAGGAGTACGACCAAGGTGATGATTATGCCGAGGGCGAAATTGCGCATTCTTGCCTCCTGTAGATCGTTCACTGATCCCGCTGGAAGATGCAGCTACAGATTGTCCGGCGGTGCCGTGGAGTGCAGGATGGCGCGGGCATCCTGCGCTTCGGATTCTCTCACTTGCAGCTTGATGCCGCCGAGTATATGAGAGTGCCAGCCGCCGATGCGAAGCATATTTTCATCATACGCGAAGCACTCGATGTCGGCTGATTCGAGGCGGCCGCGGGCCAGGAGAAATTCCGGCTGGCTATGAAAGACCGCGATGGTGACCAGATTTTCCTGCATTCAAAATTGCTGCCTTGCCGAGCTGCGCTCGGCTGGACAGCCGGGGCGGCTGTCTCCACGTGGGTTCAGTATTCCTTTAACCGCCGGGCTTCCCGCAATACATCGCTCACCTGGGGCAGGAAGTACTCCTCCTGCGGAGGCGAGAACGGCACCGGAGAATCCTGGGCCGCAATGCGAACAATGGGGCCGTCGAGATGGTCGAAAGCGTCTTCATTAATGATGGAAGCAATTTCGCCGGCCAGACCTCCGGTGCGGGAGTGCTCGTGCAATACGATGACCTTGCTGGTCTTGCGCACGGTAGCGGCGATGGCTTCGCGATCGAGAGGCGAGATAGTTCGCAAATCCAGGATTTCGACCTCGATCCCCTCCTGGGCTAACGTTTCAGCCGCCTCCAGCGCGGTGTGCACCATGGCGGCATAAGTAATGATACTCAGGTCGCGGCCGTCACGGGCAATGCGCGCCTTGCCCAGCGGGACAATGTAATCTTCAGCCGGCACTTCCTCTTTGATCCGGCGATAGAGATATTTGTGCTCGAAGAAGATGACTGGATTATTGTCGCGGATGGACGCTTTGATCAGGCCTTTGGCGTCGTAGGCGCTGGCCGGACAAACTACCTTCAAGCCGGGCGCATGCACAAACCACATTTCCGGATTCTGGGAATGAAAGGGACCGCCGTGAACGTTGCCGCCGCTGGGGCCGCGAATAACCAACGGCGCCGGCGCGCCCCAGCGGTAGTGAGCTTTAGCCACCATGTTGACGATCTGGTTGAAAGCGCAGCCGATGAAATCCATGAACTGGAACTCGGCCACCGGACGCATGCCGGTGAGCGAGGCGCCGAAGGCCGCGCCCACGATGGCGGATTCCGCAATTGGCGTATCGACGACGCGCTCGGGCCCGAAGCGGTCAATGAAGCCATCGGTGACTTTGAATGCGCCGCCGTAGATGCCGATGTCCTCGCCCAGGCAGAAGACGGTGGGATCGCGTTCCATTTCTTCCCAGATGCCCTGGCGAATGGCTTCGAGATAGGTTAGTTGGGGCATTGCGCTTCTTAGATTTCTCCTCCTGGCACTTTGTCTCCCCGATCGCGCGTCATTTCAAATGTATGGCGGCGTCAACGCTGGCCCGACCCGCAGTTCCTTTTGTGACTTTCGGTGTTCCGTACTTCGGTTGGATTACGTGGCAGCCATTCTCGCAATACACACCGCCGGCAGCAGATTCGGGTTTCGGCATTGGACTGGCCACCGCAAAATCACGGTCGGTTTCCAGTTGTTGATCGACGCCAGCGATCACTTCTCGGTTCTCAGTTGGGGTTAGCCACTTTTTTTCATTCAACAAATAATTCTCGAAGCGGGTGATGGGGTCGCGTTTGCGCCAATATTCGAACAGAGATTTGGGGACGTAGTCGGCGGCGTCGTGGATGGCGTGGCCTTTCATGCGCATCATCTTGGCTTCGATCAGCGTTGGGCCTTCGCCGCGGCGGGCGCGTTCGCAGGCCTCGTGGGCGGCGTCGTAGACCTGGCAGGCGTCGGTGCCATCAACGATCACGCCCGGGATGCCGTAGGCGATGGCACGTTCGGCGAGGTCTTTCACCCGGAATTGCATGTCGGCGGGCGTGGAGTAGGCCCAGAGATTGTTTTCGACGAACAGGACAAGGCCGAGATCCTGCACAGCGGCAAAGTTCAAACCTTCGTAGGTGACTCCGGTGGACTGGCCACCGTCGCCGATGTAAGTCATGACGGCGATGTTGCGTCCCTGCAAACGCGCCCCCAGAGCCACGCCGGCGAGAACGGGAAGCAGGTCGCCGAGAGTCGAGATGGGAGCAACCACATTGCGGTCCTTGATGTCGCCGAAGTGCGACGATGCATCGCGGCCCCGGGTCGGCGAGCCAGCCTTGGCCATGTACTGCATCATGATGTCGCGCGGGGAAAACCCTCGGACCAGCGTTGAACCCTGATTGCGGATCAGGGGGCCCAGCCAGTCTTCCTTGTGCAGAGCGTAAGCGGAAGCACAGGAGCAGGCTTCCTGACCCAGGCCGAAGTAAACCCCGCCGACGACCTTCCCCTGCTTATAGAGATTCTCCAGCGCCGCCTCCATCTTCCGGTTGAGCAGCATCCAGCGATAAATTTCGATGCATTGCTTCTTGCTCAGATATCTGGAATCGTGGATGGGCGGAACGGGCCCGCTGAGGTCGCCGGTGACTTCGTAACTGACTTTGCCGGCTTTACGTACCTGCCGGATGGAGATGTCAAGCTTTTCGAGGCGATGATCGAGGATGGTATAGATGCGCTGGTCCGCGCCTGGGGCTGGTGCGGTCCTGGCTGCACGTTTTGCTTTTTGCTTTTTAGCCATTTGCGGCGTCATCCATGCTAACGCGGAGGGTTCGCTTCTGTCGCGTGCCCGGAGTTGGCTGCCTCTATGCGCGGAACGTATCTTCTTCCTTGTGCAGTTGGCGCAACTGCTCGGGCGGCTTCAGGGGTACTCCTACGGATTGTCCCAATAGTGCATCCAGACTCTCCAGCCAGAGCATCTGGCTCTCGAAGACCACGCCGAAGTTGCGCGATACGGAATGTGCCACTTCCTGCAGCGAGACCTCCCGGCTTAGTTCCTTCGCCATAGAGGTCACGGGCCGGGCGGCGATCCCGCAGGGGACGATCAGGTTGAAATAGTCGAGGTCGGTGTTGACGTTGAGGGCGAAGCCGTGGGAAGTCACGGCGCGGGAAATGTGGACGCCGATGGCAGCGATTTTGGCTTGCGGCGAGGACAGCAGGTCCCTCGACTCCGTAGGGCGATTCGCGAGCGAATCCGCCTGCTGCGCTCGGGATGACACAGTTTGGGGATTCGTCCAGACGCCGGTCAGGCCGCAGATGCGGCCAGCAGAAATGCCGAAATCGGCACAGGTGCGGATCAGCACTTCTTCCAGGCGGCGAACGTACTCGATTGCGCCCAGGGTCTTGCGCTTGCCGTCAGGCGTGGCGATAGCGCGTAAATCGAAAATGGGATAACCAACAAGCTGGCTGGGACCGTGGAACGTGACGTCCCCGCCACGGTCGCACTCAAACACTTCTACCCCGCGCTGGGCCAGCAGCTCGGGCGAGGCGACGATATTTTTCTGCCTGGCATTGCGGCCGAGAGTAATGACCGGCGAATGCTCCAGCAGAAGAAGAACGTCACCGATACGGCCTTCTTTGCGGAGTTCGACGAGGCGCCGCTGCAGGCCCAGGCCGGTCGGGTAGTCGATGGTGCCGAGTTGGAGGACAGAGATCAAGAAATTCTTTTGCCACGGATTTATACGGATTTAACGGATAGATATTTGCCGTTTTCTGATCCGTGTTAATCCGTGAAAATCCGTGGCCCGGTTCCTCAGGCGTTGACGGCCATCCCATACACGCTGTTGGAGGCGTCCAGCATGGCCTCGGCCAGGGTGGGGTGGGCGTGAATCGTCCACATTAAATCTTCCACTGTGGCTTCGAATTCGATGGCTGCGACCGCCTCGGCGATGAGCTCCGTGGCCTGCGGGCCGATGATGTGCACTCCCAGAATCTCGCCGTAGTCGGCATCAGAGACGATCTTGATGAAGCCTTCGTGCTGGCCCACGATCGAAGCGCGTGAGTTCGCGGTGAAGGGGAATTTGCCCACCTTGACGTTGTAGCCCGCCTCCTCCGCCTTGGCTTCGGTCAAGCCGACGCTCCCGATTTCGGGATGGCAATACGTCGCGTTGGGGATGTGCTCGGGATTGATGGGCTTGCCCTTCTTGCCCGCAATTTTGGTGACAGCGACGATGCCCTCCATGGCGCCGACGTGGGCCAGTTGTGGCGTCCCCAGCACGATGTCGCCGATGGCGTAAACTCCGGGCTCGGTGGTCTGCATCCAGCTGTCAGTCTTGATGAAACCGCGATCGGGTTTGATTTTCGTTCTCTCCAGGCCGAGGTTTTCGGTGCGCGGTTTGCGGCCGACCGCGATCAAGATTCTCTCGGCCTCGATTTTTTGCGGCTTGCCATCGACGCTGAAGTTTACCGTAACTCCTGACTTGCCCTTTTCGATCTTGTCCACCTTGGCGTGGGTATGGAAATTGATGCCGCGCTTGCGATAAACCCGCGCCAACTCTTTGGAAATTTCCTCGTCTTCAATGGGAACCAGCCGGGGCAGCATTTCAATGAGCGTGACTTCGGCTCCGAAGGAACGGAAGATGGATGCGAATTCGACCCCGACCGCCCCTGCGCCAACGATCACCAGGGACTTGGGAACTTCCTTGAGCGCAAGAATCTCGATATTGCTGAGGATGCGGTCGCCAGGCTCGAGTCCTGGCAGCATGCGGGCTTCCGAGCCGCTACTGAGGATTACATTTTTCGCCCGGACCTGGCTGGTCTTGCTGTCAGCGGAGACTTCGACCGTCAACACGCCGTTTTGCGCGGGACCGGTCAGCTTGCCGTAGCCTCGGATCGTTTCCACCTTGTTTTTCTTCATCAGGAAATCGAGGCCCTTGGTGTGCTTGGCCACGATCTTCGACTTGCGCTCCTGGATGGCTGGCCAATTCAGCTTGGGGGCGTCCACGCCATCGATCCCGAATTCTTTTGCTTCTTTGAGATGGTCCCAGAGTTCGGCGTTGAACAGGAGAGCTTTGGTCGGGATGCAGCCCACGTGCAGGCAGGTGCCGCCGAGCACATTGTCCTTTTCGATGAGAGCGGTCTTCAGTCCGTACTGGCCGGCGCGGATTGCAGCCGTGTAGCCGGCTGGACCGCTGCCGATGATGGCGATGTCATAAACGGTTTCGGGCAAGGAGTATTCCTCACTATGAAGAGATGCTGGATGGCAAACGTTTGATTCTAGAACAGAAATAGTCAAAGTTGCGATAGCAACGCACTCGGCAAGGCAGGAGAGCAACATGGCGGGTGGCTCGCCGATTCCGCAGCAAAACCGCGCCCAGGCGGAGCTGGAACGGGCACCCTCGAACGAACATATTAGCTTCAAGGCGGTAGTGGCTCAATCCGAGGCCATTTCTTCCCAGCGGCGTCATCCTGAGGGACTCCAGTCCCGAAGGAGCTGGCGCGCATGGGCAGCAACGCAGGGGCAAAGGGGTGTATCGGCTTCACACCATATCCTTCACGGCCTGAAGGCCGATCAGGATGACGCCTGTTGGCCAGGAGAAATTTTCAAACTGAGCCACTACTCTTCAAGGCTCAAATTTAAGGAACTTCCAGCCCACATTGGACGTAAAATTATGTGTAAGGAGGCCTCTATGCACGTCTTCGGCTTCTTCCTGTTCCCCATCTTCGGATCTGGATTTCTGCTCTATTTCCTGCCCACGATTATCGCCCTGCTGCGCGAGAAATATGACAAGCTTTCCATCTTTCTCCTCAATTTTTTCTTGGGATGGAGCGTGATTGGATGGATCGTCGCCCTGGTCTGGGCTTGCAAGAATGACCGGGTGGTTTACGTGCAGAGTCCGCAGCGCTACTAGCTCAACAGCCTGGCCGCCTCGCGAGCGTAGTAGGTGACGATGATGCTGGCCCCGGCCCGGCGAATCGAGGTCAGCGACTCCATCATCACGCGCTCGCGGTCGATCCAGTTGTTACGGGCGGCGGCTTCAATCATGGCGTACTCGCCGGATACCTGGTAAGCCGCTAAAGGCAGGTCGAAGCGCCCGCGGGCCGCGGCAATCACGTCCAGGTAAGGCATGGCCGGCTTCACCATGACCAGGTCGGCGCCTTCTTCGATATCGGCCTCAATCTCGCGCATAGCCTCACGCAGGTTGGCGCCATCCATCTGATACGAGCGCCGATCGCCGAACTGCGGCGTCGAATCGGCAGCTTCACGAAAAGGGCCGTAGAAGCCGGAAGCGAACTTGGCCGCATAAGAAAGGATAGGGGCGTTGGGCAGGCCAGCCTCATCGAGCGCCTTGCGGATGGCGGCTACGCGTCCATCCATCATGTCGGACGGGGCCACGATGTCAACCCCGGCGCGAACCTGTGAAACCGCAGTCCGCGCCAGCAGTTCCAGAGTAGCGTCGTTGAGGATCTCGAACTCCTGCCCGGCGACGTGGGCCGCTGCCAGCGCGTCGATTGTCTTCATCTTGTCCTGAGGCTTCACGGCCATCGCGGCCATCGAATTCCTGGCTGCGGCCCCGAGCGACTGCGGCGATTGGGGCGTGCGCACTACGCCGCAGTGTCCGTGAGACATGTATTCACAAAGGCAAACGTCGCCCATCAGGATGAGGTCAGGCACTTCGCGTTTGATGGCGCGAGCTGCCTGCTGCACGATTCCGTTTTCTGCCCAGGCGCCGGTGGCAATCTCATCCTTGGTCTCGGGCAAGCCAAAGAGGATGACGGCGGGAACACCCAGCGAGGCGGTCGCTCGCGCCTCTTTTACCGCTTCATCCACTGAGAGATTGAACACGCCCGGCATGGACCGCACTTCCTTGCGCACACCCTCGCCCGGGCAAACGAACAGGGGATAAACCAAGGCCTCAGGCGTGAGCCGGGTTTCGCGTACCAACCCTCGCAGGCGCTCACTCTGGCGCAGGCGGCGGAGGCGGGTGACCGGGAAGGTCATGGGCTGATTCTAGCAGGCACGACAGTCGTCAGTCTTCAGTCTTCAATCTTCAGCCAACAAATGCCCCTGACAGATGAGGCTGGCGACTGACGACTACTCTTAGCGGTACTAAAGTAACGCTTTGTCTCCCCGGGAACTCATCCCCCGCAACCTCAACCACTTAAAATGCGAAATATCTAATGGCCTCAAGGCGTCAATGGCGGATCGTTGCGATCGTCGGCATAACCCTGATTTATACCGGTGTGTCGCTGAGCATGTCAGCCGGGTTCGCTTTGCGTGCCTTCGGTGATATTGCCCAGTTTTCATTGCTGTTTCTTGCCTTTCTGCTGATGGTTTCCAACGCGTTTGCGACCCGGGGCCAGATCCGGCTGTTCTGGGGCCTGATGGCGCTCGGCTGCCTGTTGTGGTCGGCAAATCTGGCCTTGTGGACGCTGTATGAAGTAATTCTGCAGCGCACCATTCCTGATCCGTTTATCGGAGACGCGATCCTCTTTGTTCACGTCGTGCCATTCATGGCGGCGGTGGCGCTGCGTCCGCATCTGTCGGAGGAAAAGAAACTCTACTTCAGCACCTTGAACTTCCTGACGCTGCTGGTGTGGTGGGTCTTCCTCTATGCCTTCATCGTGTTTCCGGACGAGTACGTGGTACTCAACGTCTCCGTTTACAGCCCACATTACGATTTGCTTTATCTGGTGGAAAATCTGGCATTCCTGGTTGTGCTCGGCATGCTGGCGTGGAACGTCCGGGGCGCGTGGAAGGGCATCTACAGGAACCTGTTTGTGGCGTCGGGATTGTATGCGGTAAGTTCCCTGGCGCTGAATGCCGCCATTGCGCGCGGTCAATATCACACGGGCAGCATTTATGACATCCCATTCATTGCATCCGTGTGCTGGATGATCTGGGCCACCTTGCTGGCGCGCGAAACCAACCCGCCGGCACAGCCCGCGCCGTCAGGGCTCTCCCGTTGGCAAATGCTGCCTCCGCGGCTGGCCATGCTGGCGATGCTTTCCCTTCCGGTGATGGGATATTGGGCCTGGTTTCGCGACACGGCGGCGCCTAACCTGCGGCAGTTCCGCCTGCTGGTCACGCTGGCGGCCATGGTGGTCCTGGGGCTGTTCGTATTTCTACGCCAATTCTTGATGGACCGGGAACTGGTAAGACTGCTCCAGGAGTCGCGCTCCAGCCTGGAAAATATGAAACGGCTGCAGACCGAACTGGTGCAGCGCGAAAAACTGGCCTCGCTGGCCCAACTGGTGTCAGGAGCGGCGCACGAGATCAACAACCCCCTGGCTGCAATCCTGGGGTACTCCGAACTGCTGGCGGCGCAAGCAGGCGTGGAATCAGACCAGGCCAACATGGCGCGCAAAATCGGCCAGCAGGCCAGGCGAACCCGGGAACTCTTGTCCAGCCTGCTTAGCTTTGCCCAGCAGTCGCCCGGAGAAAAAGCGCTGCTGGACATGGGCACCGTAGTGCAACGCGCTCTGCAGATGAAAATGCTGCGCACGGAAAACAAAAACATTCATCTCGAGAGCCGGATTGCTTCCGGCCTCCCGCAAATCTGGGGGAACGTTAATCAACTCTTCCAGTGCTGCGTAGAAGTCATCGGGAACGCGACTGACGCCCTGGAAGAAGTGGGTGGCGGGACTCTCGCGGTGAGCGTGCTCGAGGAAGGCGACGACTTGGTGATGGAGTTTTCCGATTCCGGCCCGGGCATCCGGGACCCGCAGCGTATTTTCGATCCTTTCTATACCACCAAGGCTGTCGGCAAGGGCATGGGACTGGGTTTGAGCGTCACTTATGGTGTCGTCCAGGACCACCAGGGGCAGATCAGCTGTGAGAACCGGCCTGAAGGCGGGGCGGTTTTCGTACTTCGTTTCCCGGCGGCAAAGCAGCCAGTAGGGAAGATCGTCGAAGCCGGCAAAGCATAAGGCGGTTTCTGGTTTCTGGTTTCTGGTTTCTGGTTTCTGGTGTTGGTTTTGTTTCTCGCATGACGCCTCGACCGGCGTGGCCTGTGATCGGCTCGATCTACGGCGGGGCGGCCAGCCTTCTTGTAACATGAGACCGATGCAGTCCCCTCTCATCCACAGCAGCGCCCGGGTGCTGGAGTTTGAGTCTCTGCGTGAGGTGGTTCGTGGATACGCCTCTTCGCCGCTCGGGCAGGAACGAGCCGCCGCGCTCGCTCCATCCGTCGATCGCCGGTGGATTGAAAATCAGCACCAGCTCACCAGCGAAATTCGCGAATTCCGTCGGGTGGGAGGGCGCTTCGAGTTCTCCGGACTGGTGAATATCTCAACTCCGGTCGAGAAGGCGCGCATTGAGGGCGCGGTCCTCGAAACCACCGAGATTCGCGATGTGGTGCTGGTGATAGATCACGCCGCCGAATGGCGCGAGATCGCCCTGAACCCGCCAGCAGCGATGAAAGTGGAGTGGAGCGCTGTGGCGGGACTTTCATCCGGCATCACCGACTTCACCGAGTTCCTGCGCAGCTTTCGCAACAAGATCCAGCCCGACGGCACGCTCGAAGACCGGGCCTCGCCTGAACTGGCCCGCGTTCGTCGAGAGATCGAACGGCAAAAGAGGGCAATCCAGGAGTCGCTACGCGGCTATCTCCGCCGCCTGTCCGAAGGTGGCGCGGTGCAGGACGAACTGATCACGATCCGCGGCGAGCGCTTCGTGATCCCGATCAAGATCGAACAGAAGCGCCGGGTGCAGGGCGTAATCCACGGAGCAAGTTCCAGCGGACAAACCGTCTTTGTCGAACCGCTCGAGACCATCGATCAGAACAACGAACTGGTGCGGCTGCTCGATGAAGAAATGGCGGAGATTCACCGCATCCTGCTGGAGATGACACGCCGCATCGGCGAAAACTCCGCCCCGATCCTGAAGGCTGTGGATGTCCTGGGTGAACTGGAGTTGCAATTCGCGAAGGCCCGCTTCGCCGAAGAGTACGGCTGCGTGCCAGTCCTTGTGTTGGGGAACGATTCCGTGAGCCGGCAAGAACCACGTGGGGACAGCCGCCCCCGGCTGTCCGGGCCGAGCCCGGCTCGGCTGGTTTTGATCAAAGCGCGCCACCCGCTGCTGGAGCGCAACCTGAAGGCAAAGGGAAGCCATGTCGTCCCTGTCAGCATCGAACTCGAGGGCGAACGCCTGGAGTTGGTCATCACTGGGCCAAACACCGGCGGGAAAACAGTGGCCCTGAAGACCGTCGGCCTGCTGGCCCTGATGGCGCAGTCCGGCATTCCCGTCCCCGCGGATCGCGCCGAGCTGCCTGTGTTTGACGCCGTGCTGGCTGATATCGGCGACTACCAGTCCATCGAACAGAATCTTTCGACATTCTCCGCTCATGTCACCAACATCGACTTCATTTCGCGCACCGCGACAGCAAACTCGCTGGTGCTGCTGGATGAACTGGGCTCGGCCACTGATCCCGAGGAAGGAGCAGCGCTGGCGGTGGCGATCGCCGAGCATTTCCGTCGGATTGGATGTATCACGGTGATCTCGACGCACCACACTTCGCTTAAGGTCTTCGGCGCGAATACGCCGGGCGTGGTGAACTCCTCAGTCGGATTCGATGAAGTTACATTGCAGCCGACCTATGAGCTGAGAATCGGTGTGCCGGGGGCTTCGGCGGGCATCAACATCGCACAGCGCCTGGGACTGAATCCGTCGATCATTGAGGCCGCGCGCTCGAAGCTGGGCACACAGGCGCGGGATGTCGGCCAGTTTCTCGACAGCCTGCATGCTAACTTGCGCGAGGCCGAAGCGGAGCGTTTACGCCTGAAAGCCCGCGAGCAGGAACTGGAGCGCGAAAAAACAAGCCTTGCCTCCGAGGGACGGAAAGAGCAGCAGGCGAAGATCAAAGAGATGGAGAAAAAGCTCGATACCCTGCTGCGGGATTTCGAATATCAGGCGCGGGAGATGGTCAACGCTATCGAGGACCGGGCCGCGTCGCAAAAGTTGTCGAAAGATGCCGAGCGGCGGATTTCGAAACTGCGGCGGGAATTTCGTGAGCAATTCGATTCCAGCGTGGTGGCTCACTCGACCGGAGCAGACCAGGGCGATCCGAATGCACAACCGCAGATGGTGAAGCACGTTTCCGAAGGCGACACGGTCAAGCTGAAATCTGTAGGCCGGCCAGCAGTGGTCAGCCGGCGCATCGACGAGAATCATTTTGAAGTCGAAATCGGCTCCATGAAGATGAAGATTGCGCGCGATGACATTGCGGAAGTGCTGGCACGGGCGGCTGATTCTCCGGTCAAGGCGGCCCGGGCGCGCGGAATTTCAGTTTCGCTCGAGAAGGAAGACGCCAGCGTGCCGTCCGAGATCAACGTAATCGGCCGCACCGTGGACGACGCCACCCGCGAAGTGGAGAAATTCGTCGATCGCGCGTTTCTGGCCGGACTGCCGCGGGTGCGCGTGGTCCACGGCAGCGGTATGGGCATTTTGCGAAAAGCGCTGCGCCAGTATTTGCAGAAGCATCCGCATGTGGAATCGGTCACCGAGCCTCCGCAGAATGAAGGTGGCGGCGGGGCAACGGTGGTGGAGCTGCGGGTGTAGATTTCCGGCGATCTAGAGGTGCTTCGACTGCGGAAGAACGGTCGCAAGCGACCGCTCTTCCTCCCCTCAGCATGACTGGGGTCCAAATCAGGACAGCGCCGAAAATTTGTGACGTCCGTCACAGCTAACCTTCTCCAATCTCTCTACTCTGTCATCCTGTGCGAAGCCGCTTCTTCGCTGGCGAAGAAGCGGAGAGTCGAAGGACCCCTAGACCCTCATGCGCGCTCGACAAGCGTATTGCGTTTACATCATGGGCAGCCTATCTGGCACTCTCTGCATCGGAGTAACAGGTAATCTGCACAAACGCGCCTTCGAGCACAAGTTCCACCGTATTGAGGGATTTACCGACCATTATGATGTCGAGCGTCTGCTCCATTGGGAGTCTTACGATGACGTTCATAAGGCGATCGGACGCGAGAAACAGCTCAAGGGCTGGCGGCGGGAAAAGAAAGTTGTGCTGATCGAATCGATGAACCCGCACTGGGCCGATTTGAGCAGAGAGTGGTACCCGTGGATGAAAGAGTGCGGCGAGGGTAGGGGTGCTTCGACTGCGGAAGAACGGTCGCGAGCGACCGCTCTTCCTCCGCTCAGCATGACAAAGAGTAAGGGCTCTGCATGAGCGCTCAGCGTGACACTTTTCCTCGGGAATCAACCGAATAGCGGCTCCTTCCACAGCTTCTCCACAGCAATCTGGTTCCGGTATATTCAAATCAGCGGGCCTGGGCCTCACAATTCCTGCGGACAGTTGTGCCTCCAACCATGACCGACTCCAGCGACTTCAAGGAAACCGTCAAGCAGCAGGCGGACATCGTTCGCATTGTCGGCGACTACGTCAAGCTGAAGAAGGCGGGGGCGCAGAACTACTCCGGGCTTTGTCCCTTTCATAACGAGAAGACGCCGTCGTTCTCGGTGCATGCCACGCGGCAGTTTTATCACTGCTTTGGCTGCGGGGTATCAGGCGATGTTTTCAGTTTCGTCCAGAGAGTCGAGAACATTACCTTCCCCGAGGCCGTGAGGGTGGTGGCGCAGAAGCTGGGGATTGCGCTGCCCAAGGTGACATTCTCCAGTCCGGCCGAGGCCAAGGAGGCCAGGCTTCGCACTGTGCTGCTTGATGTGCACGAGCGGGCCTGCGCTTTCTTTCAGGAATATTTACGGAGGCCGGAGGGTGCGCATGCGCGGGAATACCTGGCTGGGCGCGGGCTGAACGAGGACGCCATCAAGGCCTTCCGGATCGGCTTTGCGCCGGATTCAGGCTTTCTGTTGCGCGACCGGCTGCGGGGCGAGTTCGAAGAAGATGTGCTGCGGGAAAGCGGGGTGCTTTCGTGGAAGGCGGAAGGCGGGCGCCAGTCGTCGGCGGTCGGTCATCAGCCCGACACAAGGTCCCTCGACTCCGCTCGGGATGACAACGGTGGGGCGGCGGAGAGGCAAAGCGATCCCGCGTCCAAAGAGGTTAGGCCAACGGCCAACGACCAACGGCCAACGACCCCTACCATGTACTCCAAGTTCCGCAACCGGGTGATGTTCCCCATCACGCATGAAGCCGGTCGCGTGATTGCCTTTACCGGACGCACGCTTTCGGCGGATGAGAAGGCTGGACCCAAATATCTGAATTCGCCGGAGACTGCGATTTACTCCAAGTCGCGGGTACTGTTCAATCTCGATCAGGCAAAGGAGGCGATTCGCAAGCTGGACTATGCCATCCTGGTCGAAGGGCAGATGGACTGCATCTCAGTTTTTGCCGCGGGATTCCACAACGTGATCGCCAGCTCCGGAACGGCCTTCACCGAGCTGCAGGCCAGGTTATTGGGGCGCTTTACGAAGAATGTTGTGGTCAATTTCGATCCAGATACGGCTGGAGCCAAGGCCACCGAACGCACCCTGGGCTTGCTGGTGGAAGAGGAATATCAGGTCAAGGTGCTCACTCTGGAGCCGGGCTTCGATCCTGACCTGTTTATCCGGCGTAAGGGGAAAGAGGCTTACGCCGGCGCACTGAAACATTCGCAGAAATACTTTGACTATCTCATCGAACGGGCGCGGGCGCAGTTTCCCGTCCGCAGCGCCGAGGGCAAGGTGAAGGCGGTGAACTATCTGCTGCCCCACATCCAGCGCGTGCCCAGCCGCATCGTTCGCGACGAACTGGCACGGGAGATGGCGCAGAAGCTGGGTATTGACTCGGCTGTGCTGCGGCAAGAACTGAAGCACGCCGCGGCCAACCGGTCCAGCGCCACGCTAAGAACCCGGGCGGAGGTCCAGATTACGGATGCGGAGAAAATACTGATCCGGGCGCTGGTCTCGGCCACCGAGATCCAGAACTCGGAAGAGCATCTTTCGGCTCGTGACGGGGCGGAAGAGGAGTTCGATCCCTGCCGCCAGGCCCAGTTCGTCCTCAAGAGCGAGTTCCTGCACCAGGGCGTAGCCGCCGAGTCGCTGATCGAAGTGTTGCTTCGGTCGGAGGCGGTCCATGTTACGGATCTTCCCTTGCCCGAGAGTGATCGAAGCCTGCTGGCCTCCATCCTCATGAAGGATGACGAGGAGCTCTCCGCCGAACGGCTGGAGGGCGCGGTACGGGCCTTGCGGCGCATCCAACTCAGAAAGAAGCTGGAGCGGGTGCAGAGAGAATTGCAGGTCACGCGAGGGCGGGAGGCCGGCCAGATACAGGCTCTCCTGGAGGAAAAGATGCGGCTGAAACGGGCCCTGATGGATCCCAGCCTGGCCGATGACAGCCCCACAGCCCGGCCAGCATAGGGCCAAAACACTATGAAACTAAATGGAGTTCGATAACATCTAAACGAACAGTTGACGGGAACATGGACGGGGTGTGTCAAAAATCAGCATAACGCTGATTTCCGCTAAACCCCTCCGATGCTATAATTCGAAGGTTTGTGCCTGGCGCGCAGCTCGCCGCTTCACGTTCCCACCGCTAAAAAACGCTCTCTGTCCTTTCCGTAGGACGAAAAGAAGGTAATCCGTCTTGGCTCTTGACGACAAGTACGACGATATCAAAAAGCTGATCGACACAGGTAAAGAGAAGGGATATCTGACCTATGACCAGGTCAACGACCTTATCCCGCACGACGTGCATTCTCCCGAGGACCTGGACGATCTGCTGACCACCATCGGTACGCAGGGCATCGATGTGCTGGAGGGACCGAAACTTCCCTCCTCCGCGCTCGATAAGAAGTTCGAAGAAGAAGGAGAAGTCGGCGAGGACGTCGAACTCGACCTCACTCCCGGCGCTCTGGAAAAAACCAACGACCCCGTTCGGATGTATCTGCGGGAGATGGGGACGGTGCCGTTGCTTACGCGCGAAGGCGAGGTGGAGATCGCCAAGCGCATTGAGCGCGGCCAGCTGCGGGTGCTGAAAGCACTGTCGCGGTCGCCTATTGTCATTAACGAATTGCTGGCGATGGGAGAGGACCTCAAGAAGGGGGTCCGCTCCATCAAGGAAGTGGTCACCTTCGACGAGGAGGAAATCACCGATGAGATCCTCCAGAACCGCCTGAAGGAGTTCACCGGGAAGATCGATGATCTGGCCAAGGCTTACAAGAAGGCTGGGCAGCTGATCGAGAAGTTCGCTTCGGTCTCGCAGAAGAAGCGGCCCAAGGACTACCGGCGGTATCGCCTGAACCTGGCGCGCGCGGTGGTGGCCGTTTCGCTGTGCGTGCGCAGGCTCGGCTTTACCAACGCCGAGCGCAAGCGGCTGATCGACCGGGTGAACAAGACGGTTGACACCATGCGGTCGCTCGACCGCCAGTCCCAGAACCTGGAACGTAAAGCGGAAGCGACCCGCAGCGAGGAACAGAAGAAGGATTATCGCCGCCAGTCGCGTTCCGTCCGCTCGGAACTGGAAAAGCTGGAGGGCGAAGCCGGGGTTTCCTTTCAGGAGCTCAAGCGCACCCAACGGGAAATCATCCAGGGGGACATGGATGCGGAGCAGGCCAAGCGGGAACTGATCGAGGCCAACCTCCGCCTGGTGGTTTCCATCGCCAAGAAATACACCAACCGTGGCTTGCAATTCCTGGACCTGATCCAGGAAGGCAACATCGGTTTGATGAAAGCCGTGGACAAGTTCGAATACCGCCGCGGGTATAAGTTCTCGACTTATGCCACGTGGTGGATTCGGCAGGCGATTACTCGTGCAATTGCTGATCAGGCGCGTACGATTCGCATCCCCGTCCACATGATCGAGACCATCAACAAGTTGATCCGCACTTCGCGGCAACTGGTGCAGGAACTGGGACGCGAGCCGACGTCGGAAGAAATCGCCAAGCGCATGGATATTCCGGTAGCCAAAGTGCGCAAGGTGCTGAAGATTGCACAGGAGCCCATCTCTCTCGAAACGCCGATCGGCGAAGAGGAAGATTCGCACCTGGGCGACTTTATCGAAGACCGCGCCGTGGTCTCGCCCGCGGAAGCCGTAATCAACGTCAACTTGAAAGACCAGACTTCGCAGGTGCTGCGCACGCTCACGCCGCGCGAAGAAAAAGTCATCAAGATGCGTTTCGGCCTGGAAGACGGTTCGGAGCACACGCTGGAAGAAGTGGGCCAGTCGTTTGCGGTGACGCGCGAGCGCATTCGCCAAATCGAGGCGAAGGCGTTGCGCAAGTTGCGGCATCCCTCACGTTCGCGGAAGCTGCGGGCGTTTCTGGATGGGGTGCGCGACTAGCGTTTTCACCACAGAGGCACGGAGAAAATCTGGGCAAACATGGGCACGGCTTCGGTCGTGCCCTTTTTTCTGGTGTGGGTCGGACACTCTTGTCCGACGCCCTGGACCTTGCTTCTTGCGAAGGCCAATTTCTGCGCAATGGAAGATTGCTAGACTCAAATCTGCAAATCAAAGTCAAAGGCGTCGGACAAGAGTGTCCGACCCACACCACGCCGGCGAAATCCGTCCCGGTTTTCCTTTCCTTTCCACAAAGAAGACTCATCCTCCACAGTTTTCGCACAATTCAACATCAATTTTCCATTGCGCGTGATTCGATATTCGCGCAAAGTGCACACAGTGCAAACGTGAGATGCATTGAGCCTGCTTGCGACGGCAAACAGAGCGGGCGGAGACTGATGGTTCTCGAGGGTGAACCATCGGGAGGGTTTTAGGAACGGGCTTCGGCGCGTTCCGGAAAACTCGGGCGTTGCGGCCTCCTCAGAGAGTCCTTCCCTAAAAAGCAGGACTGACGCCGCCCGCTCTCGCCTTCGCCGCAGGACAATATCTGCAAATCTGGTATTTGCGGATTGATGGCCGGCAGGGTGAATCAGAAGATGGACGCTCCTTCGGGAGTGCGGTTTTCTGAGTTTCACATTTCACCGCTAAACGCGGTGAAGCCTGCAGGCGCGGCACTCACGAGCGATGCGGTCCAGGTGGCTGGCCTGGGCCGCATTTTATTGTTGGACTTCTTCGGCCACAGATTTTCGCGGATTCGCACGGATCAAGTTCATCACTGACAGCACGCCGACACCGCTAACCTTACTCTTGAAAATTCGCTTTTTATTCTCCTATACTAGCAGCACGTATGGCTCCGAAAATAATCGGTTTGGTCCGGGTTTTCCGAAGACATTACTGCTCATCCACAAGGACTTCGCGGGTAGTATCGCGTTCGACCTTACAAGCTGATCCTGGTTCCAGATAATACGGCCTTGGCAACTACCGACTACAGTCTCGCGCATAGCCTTCCGGCCAATGTTGAAGCCGAGCGCTCGATTCTTGGCGCCATTCTGCTGGACAACTTTGCTTACAACCAGGCGGCCGAGCATCTCAAGCCGGAAGACTTTTCTCTCGATTCCCACCGCCGCATTTACACCCGCATGATGGTCCTGGCCGAGTCTTCCCGGCCGATCGACATGATCACGCTGGTCGAGGAGTTCGACCGGCACAAGGAACTCGAGGCCATCGGGGATGTGGGATACATCTCCGGCCTGGTGGATGGCGTACCCGACCGGCCCAGCATCGAGCACTACATCAAGATCGTTCGCGACAAGGCGCTGATGCGTGGGCTGATCCATGTTTCCAACTCGGCCATTGCCCGCGCCGCCGATCAGAGTGACCCTGCCGAAGAAGTCCTCAACGATGCCGAAGCCGCCATCATGCAGCTTTCCGAGAAGCGCATCGGCCGCGGTTTCATGGGCGTACAGGACATCGTCAAGGAATCTTTCGGGTCAGTGGATGCCCTGTTGCAGCGCGGCCAGCGCATTACCGGCCTGGCCACGCACTACACCGACCTGGACGAGATGACCAGCGGGCTGCAGCGCTCCGACCTGATCATCATCGCGGCCCGGCCTTCCATGGGAAAGACCGCCTTTGCCATGAACATTGCCGAGAATGCCTCCATTGAAGACCAGAAAGTGGTCGGCATGTTCTCGCTGGAAATGTCACGCGAGGCGCTCCTGCTGCGGCTGTTGTGCTCCAAGGCGCGGGTCGACTCGCACAAGATGCGCACCGGTTCGCTGTGGCGCGACGACATGGACAAGGTGGTCCACGCCATGGACCAGCTGGCGCACGCACCCATCTTCATCGATGACACGCCCGGCATCAGCCTCAGCGAAATGCGGGCCAAGGCGCGGCGCCTGCAGCAGTCACAGGGCCGGCTCGATCTGATCATCGTGGACTACCTGCAGCTCATGTCGGGCGGGGGCCGGCGGTACGAGAACCGGACCCAGGAAGTGTCAGCGATCTCGCGTGGGCTGAAGGGGCTGGCCAAGGAACTAAAGGTGCCGGTAGTAGCCCTGTCCCAGTTGAGCCGCGCCCCGGAAAGCCGGGGTGGGGACCACCGCCCGCAGCTCGCCGACCTGCGCGAATCGGGGTCGATCGAGCAGGACGCAGACGTGGTGGCGTTCATCTTCCGGGAAGAGGTTTACAAACCGGATGAGCCCGAACTGGACGGCATCGCCGAGATCATTATCGCCAAACAGCGCAACGGCCCCACGGGCAGAATCAAGCTGGCTTTCGTCAAGCGGTCCACCCGCTTTGAGTCCATGGCCCAGGACGGCATGGGGCTGCCGGAATAGACGATTCTTCGTAGAATCTGCACTACAACTCCGATTCCACACCCTGTGGAAAGCTTGTGGAAGCGAAGGTCTGTTTCATTTTGGGAAAAGCTGGATGACATTCAGCGGACTTCTTGCTGGACCCTGAAACCATCGTAACCCGCATTGATGGTGGCATTTAGCCCCAAGCACATCTTGACCTGCCAGAACTTCGCCGCTTCCGCCGAGCTTTTGCACACTTTGGGATTTGCACATTCAAAGCGACATTGCCCCATTGACTAGCTGGCAATGTGGATAGGAAGTGCCCTCGCGAATTCCATGGCAAACCTCATCGCTGCAGCCGCGCGTTCGCGCTATCCGGCCCCACAAAACGAAAGCGCCCCAGACCCAGGTTTGAGTCTTGGGACGCCCGTCGAACAGCCCTCCCCCAGAACTGCTCAATTCCAAACGTAAATGTTCCTCGCGGGTAGGGTAAATGGCCCCGTGGTGCCAGACGGACGGCACCATCAGGCTAGCGCAGAGATGGGCTGGATCCCTCTCGTGGAAGGCGGGCTGCAGGGGGAGAAAATTCTAGGGTCTGAGGCCCTACATCTCCCAGCATCTTGCATGTAGAGCCTCAGGACAGGACGACTGCCGCATTGTGTCATCGGAAAAATTTCGCGGTTGAAAAGAAATCCAAAAGTCGGTTTACCGACGCCTGTTACGAAATGTGCCTCGGGCAGGCGGCATCGCTATATTGGGCAAACTCAGCCATGCGAAGGGGAGGGGTGGTCTAACGCTACTGAGACAAAATGCCGATTAATCCCTTGAAACCGAACCCTCGGCCCCTGGAAGGAGAGGCGCCGATCTGGCAGCGCGTCGAACGCCCGGTCAAGCTCACGGCAAGGAACGACCCATGACACGAACCGGGGAAATCATTCGCGCGCTGACTTTGCCTCCAGCAGTTTTTGTACGCTCCTTGTTCAGGCGCCGGGAAAGAGTGCCGCGCCGCAGCGATCCGCAACATTCCAACGTGCCGGTGCTGCGCCGGGCAGAGGTCGCCGCGGTGTACCACAGCCAGCGCGTGGCCGGCGACTTCTACGAATTTCTGCGGGTGGGCCCCTCGCGCGTACTGTTCGGGCTGTTCGACCTGGCCGGCCGCAGGGAGGACACGCGCTCGATCCTGGTGGCTGCTCAGAACACCTTTCGAAGCCTGGCACCCAGTCTTTTCGCAGGGGAGGACTTCAACGAGGCGGAAGCAATGGTCGGGCTCTGCCATGCGGTCAACTGCACCATCCTGCAAGTTGCCGGGGGGATTCGCAGTTGTCCCGCGTTCATCGGTTGCTACAACGAGGACCTGGGCACGGTCTGCTACGCCAACGCTGGTCACACTCCAGGACTGCTGCGTGACGATTCCGGCATCACCCAACTGGAGGCAAGCGGCCTGCCGCTGGGCATCTTCTCGCATGCGACCCACAGCGCCTCCACCTGCGCCCTGAAGCCCGGCGCCGTACTTCTGGTGGTTTCACGCGGAATTGTGGAAGCCGAGTACGACGACGAGGAATTCGGTCTGGAAGGCGCGAAGAATAGTTTGCAGCGAGCGCCCGCCCTCACGGCACAGGACTTGTGCCTGTCCATTCTGCAGGCCGCGCAGAACTTCATGGACACAGCGCCAGCCCACAACGATTTCACGGCACTGGCCCTGCTCCGCTGCAGCCCCGATCCGCTCGAATCGCGGCCTCTATGGCGAACCCGGCGTCCTAGTGTCGCACCGGCAAAAGAAAGTAAAACACGGAGCCGCATTCAAGCTGGCTGGTGACGCCGATTTTGCCGCCGTGGGCTTCCACAATGGCGCGCGCGATGGCCAAACCCATGCCCGTGCCCTGCACCCGGTAACGCTGGTTCTTGCCGCGATAGAACTTATCGAAAATCAGTCCTTGTTCCATGTCGTCAATCCCGGTGCCCTGGTCGGCGACACTCACTTCGAGGTTCCCGGCCTTTAATTCAGCGGTGATGCAGATGGGGGACTCGGGCGGCGAATACTTGGCGGCATTCTCCAGCAACTGGACCAGGACTTCCTTGATGCGGTCTGGGTCCAGACGGACGGCAATCGCTTCCGGCACTCTGATCTCTATGGGGTGCTTGCCCAAAATCTGTCTAACGTCTTCCACTGCGGCCTGTACGAGCTCAAGCACGACGCAATCCCTGAGGTCGAGTTGAAATTCGTGGGATTCGAGTTGCGCGACTTCCGCGGCCTCGCCGACCAGGCGGTTCAAGCGATCGGTCTCTTCGTTGATCACCGTCATCAGTTCCTGTTGATCCTCCGGACCCAGGCCGGTGGGGGAAAGCAGGCTGGTAATCGAAGCCTTGATCGAGGTCAGTGGAGTACGGAACTCGTGGGTGACGGAGTCCAGAATAGCGGAGCGCAAGCGTTCGCCTTCGCGGGCCGCTTCGGAGCGGGCCATGATCTCCACCGCATTGGCGCGCTCTACCGCAATGGCAATCAGGCTTCCCACGGCCGCCAGGGTTTGCCGGGAAAGATTGCCGGCAACGCCCATAGCACCTACGGTCCGCACCCCCATCTTCAGCGGGGTGAAACTCAGGTTGTGGGCACTGTCCACCACCGCCTCGCCGCGGGCGATGATGGACTTAAGCTGCTCGCCATCCAGACCAGTGACATCGATTCCGGAGCGGTAGATGTTGCCCTTGTCGGGGACATAAACCGCCGCAGCGGAAACGCCGAAGGATTCGACCACGTGTCCGGGGACTGCATTGAGCAGCTGCAGAACGTCGTCCGCGGTCAGCAACTGCTGGCTGAAGCTGTACAGGCGTTCCAGTTCGCGACGCCGACCCACGGCCTCGTCGGTCTGCTTGCGGGCCCGATCGGATAACTGGCTGGCGATCACCGCGGTGGTTAGAAAGGCAAAAAGGGCGATCCAGTTCTGCGTGCCCGCGATGGTGAAGGTGCGAATGGGCGGAAGAAAATAGAAGTTGAAAACCACGGTAGCGAGGGATGCGGTGAACAGCGCGTAGCGCAAACCCCACAGGGCGGAGACGATCAAGACCCAGATCAGCAGGGTGAGGGCGACTGTCGTGGGATTCACCCGGATGATCCCGGTATAGATAAACACCACAATCAAGAGGACTGCGGCACAAGCCGCAAAACGGAGCGCCGCCCTGATCATGGAGTGGTTCACGAGCAAGGATTGTAGCCGAATATCGACAAATCGACCGGCGTCCACGACAATAGGCGGCGATGGCTAAGACTCCCGAACAATGGCTTGAACACGCCGCGCCTGAAAAAAAAGGGGGCACGCTCAAGTTGTTCCTCGGATATGCCCCGGGCGTGGGGAAGACCTACAGCATGCTGAGCGAGGCCATCCGGCGGAAGAGCCGGGGCGAAGATGTGGTCATCGGCATAGTCGAGACCCATGGACGCAAAGGGGTGGTAGAACTGACGGACAAACTCGAAACCATCCCGCGCAAGAAGATTGAATACAAAGGCACCATTTTCGAGGAAATGGACCTGGATGGAATCCTGGCGCGCAAGCCCGCCGTGGTGGTAGTCGACGAGCTGGCGCACACCAATATCGAAGGCAGCAAGAACCACAAGCGCTATGAGGATGTCCTACAGCTGCTGGACGCCGACATCGATGTATTGACCACCATGAACGTGCAGCACCTGGAGAGCGTGGCGCCCAGCGTGCAGCGCATCAGCGGCGTCACGGTGCGCGAAACCGTGCCGGACTGGGTCATGAAGCGAGTACGGGAAGTGGTCATGGCTGACCTGACTCCGGAAGCGCTGCAGACCCGCATGCGGCGCGGCGATATCTATCCTCTAGACCGAGTGGAGAAAGCGCTCGCGAATTTCTTCCGTCCGGGAAATCTGATCGCTCTGCGGGAACTGGCCCTGCAGGAAGTGGCCCAGGAAGTTGACCGCAGCCTGGAAAACTATCTGGAGCAGGAGGGTGCCGATCGTAATCTTGGGATCCGGGAAAGATTCGCGGTGGCAATCAGTTCCAACCCGGCGGCGCAGCACCTGATTGCCCGCGCGGCCCGCATGGCGAAGCGGCTGGACGGGGAGTTGTATGTGGTTTACGTGGACATTGGGGTAGACGACAACGAAGCCAACCAGCGCACCCTGGCGTCGAATGTTCGTTTTGCCGAGGCAGTGGGAGCCCAGGTAGTCAAATTGAAATCGCCCACGGTGGCCAAAGCGGTGGCCCAGTTTGTCCGGGAGAAGCACATCACCCAGGTCGTGTTCGGCCATTCTTCGGTCAAGGGCTGGAAGCGCTACCTGTATCTGAATGCCATCCACAAATTTCTCCGGGACGCGCCGCCGGTGGATGTGCACATCGTCACCCAGCAATCTTCCTAAACTCACATGCCCGACAAGAAACGCATCCTGGTGGTGGATGATGAGCCGCAGATCACGCGGGTCCTGCGCACTGCCCTCACCGGCAGCGGCTACGAAGTCCGCACCGCGGACGACGGCCATAGATCACAATGCTTCACTTGCAGACAGCGGCGAGCCCAGCAATTGTCACCATGCTGTTGGGGTGCGTCCTGGGGGCAGGGTGTATGGTCCGTTTCCTTGTCGCCCTGACCCTGGATACGAAGGAAACGTATTTTGAACGAACGGTTCGGCCGGGGGATTGCACTACGCAGCAGATGTACCCCGCACCCAGACTCCGTACCGCGAGGCGGTTGCGAATTCCGCTTCCCACCTTGCGATCGGAGTTGTCCGAATCACCACTGCTCTGTGCCAGCTCCGAACGAATGGTTTCACGCTTTCGATTCCTATGCGTCCTGGACAGCAACGCCAAGACTCACGCTGGCGGCGGAGGGCGACTACGTGATCAATCGCGTCCTGTCGCATTCGGCTCCAACTCACGTTGATGGAGGAGCAGGATACGTGCGCTACCAGGTGACGCCCAAAGTTGCGCTGGCCGCTCGGGCCGAATATCTATCGGATCGCGGCGGTTTGTTCAGCGGCACCACCCAGGCATTGAAGGAAACCACGCTGACCTACGAATACAGGTTCACGGACGGGTTCCTGGTTCGCACCAAGTGGCGGCGGGATTTTTCCAATCAGCTATTCTTCCTGAGCGACCAGACCGGTGTTTTCACAAAGGACCAGAATACGGCAACGATTGGACTGGTATGGTGGATGGGACAGAAGCAGGGAGGCTGGTAAGCATACCTATGGAGCGGCATTTTTGAACCGCCTCACGCTCTTCGGACTCTTTGCCGTCACCGCGATGCTGGTGTGCTACGCCTTCGAGAGTCGCAGCCGCTGGTTCATTCTGGGGTTCAGCGGGGCTTGCCTGCTGGGATCGATTTACGGCTTCCTGCAAGGCGCCTGGCCGTTCGGGATCGTGGAGGGTACTGGTCGGTGGTGGCGCTGCGACGTTGGTGGCTGGCGCCGCGACTCTGAAATTGGTCACGCAACACCAGCGAGGACACTCGCGCCTACATGTAGGGGTACGATAGGCCAAAAGAAGCCAGTTCCCCGGAAAAATGGCAGAGCGCGGGAGATTCCACCAATAAGCGCAGGCGAAAAAAGCGGGCTGCTACGAAGAAGTCCGCCTCAGAACCCGTTCAAACCGCCGCTATCGAAGAAACGACGCACCCATCCGCAGGTTGTCACGGCGATATTCTCACTTAGTCCTAGAATCAGTAATTCGGTTTGAGGATCGTTTGCGTAGGCCGCCGCTTTTGCTTCTTCCATGTTCAGGGCGGTGATGGGCTTACGGGGGAGGGGCGTGCGATCGTCCACCATAGGGCCGAGGATATCGCGGGCACCATCTGTGGGTAAGGTCACGGAAGTGAGGGGGGTGGTGGAACAAGGCCTCGCCGCGCGAGAGATTGGACCGCGACGACATCAACTCCGCCTGCAGAACTACAACCATTGTCGACGCCAGTTCCCACCTCCTGATCGGCTAAACTAGTTTTCTGCCATGAACGTTTTGATATCCGGCGCAGGAATCGCGGGACCCACCCTCGCCTACTGGCTCGCCCATTACGGATTCACACCCACCCTCATCGAAGCGGCGCCCCGTTTACGCATGGGCGGCTATCTCGTCGACTTCTGGGGTGCAGGCTTCGACATCGCAGATCGGATGGGCCTGTTGCCGGAGATCAGCAGCAAAGGATACAAGGTCAAGGAAGTAAGAGTTGTAAATCAAAGCGGGAAACGGACCGCCGGGTTTTCAGTGGACGCATTTTCGCGGGTGACGCAGGGCCGGTTTATCACTCTGCCGCGAACCGAACTGGCATCCGCGATCTTCGGCAAGATTGAAGGCCGGGTCGAAACCATATTTGGCGACAGCGTGAACCGCATTGAGCAGACAGAAAGTGGCGTTCAGGTCAGGTTTGAAAGTGGAGGCGCTCGGAAGTTCGATCTCGTCGTGGGAACCGACGGGCTCCATTCCCGGGTGCGCGAACTCGTTTTTGGCGAAGAAAATCGATTCGAGAGATATTTGGGTTACAAAGTCGCAGTCTTCGAAGCAAAGGGGTACAGGCCAAGAGACGAACTGGTCAATGTGATGTACACCGAAGTGAAGCAGCAGGTGGCGCGCTTCGCCATGTACGGCGACCGCACCATGTTTGTGTTTGTCTTCACGGATGACGATCCGGGTGGGGCCGATAACGTTCGGACCCAAAAGGCCCTCTTGCAAGAACGCTTCGGAAGCAGTGGGTGGGAATGTCCGCAGATTCTGCAGGCACTCCATACCACCGACGATTTCTATTTCGACCGGGTAAGCCAAATACGAATGGATCCGCAGCAGGGACTGTGGACGCGGGGACGGGTGACGCTGGCCGGCGATGCAGCCTCCTGCGTCTCACTGCTGGCGGGACAGGGCACGGCCTTGGCCATGGTGGCGGCCTATATTCTTGCCGGCGAACTACACCGTGCTGAGGGTGACTACGCCGAAGCTTTTCGACGGTATCAGGAGCTGTTCGCTCCCTTCGTTTTGAGAAAGCAGAAGGCGGCACTGCGTTTCGCCGGCGTGTTCGCACCGAAATCGAAGTTCTCGATGTTTCTGCACAATCAGGTCTTCAAGCTTATGGCGATTCCCTGGGTTGCGGATATGGCTGTTGGCCGCGACTTTGCCGACCACATCACCCTCCCAAACTACTGAAAGGCATCATCCCTCACCGCTGGACTCGCCAGCCGCCGGGATGTCGGTAGCTTCCCAGGGGTCAGGCACCCGCAATGGCGCAGAACGGACGTAATGTTGACACTGCCCTGATGGAAGTTAGGATGGCAGGATAGGGACGGATGGTAACTGGGCAAGGGACAAACCCATCAATTGTTGGCGTAATCGTTGCCCTTGCAGAACTGTTCCCCGGAAGTGGGGTTTGAGGAATCTGGAGGCCGTGATGAATTTACGTACCCGTAGCCGCAACGCTCTGCGGACATCGATTTTGGTCTTTGTATCCATGACGATCTCGGTGCTGGCGTGGGGACAGCACAAAACAGAATCGGGCGGGCAGGCTGAGCACGGAGGTGGCCGGCCCAGCGGCCAGGATCGCGGGGGCGCGCCAAGTCATGCCTCGGGTCCCAGTCACGAAAACTCGCGTGGCCAGAGGGATGCTTCCGGCACTAAGCCGGGACGGACCGTGAGTGCTCCCACGAGTCATTCTGGAAATGCCGGTGAGCGCGGCGGAAATCAATCCGTCAACCGCGGCGGGAACACGCACGGCAACCGGGGCGGAAATGTGTCCGAGAATCGCGGCGGAAACACACCATCTAATCGAAGTGGAGACGTCGGTAATCGGGACAGAAATTCTTCGGGCAACCGGGGCGGATACAACGCGGTCAATCGCGGAAACGTCAACAACCGCCACGCCCCCGGGCGCACTGTAACTCTCAAGGGCGGGGGCTCGGCGAGCTTTCGGCCGAACGGACAGGTGCGCGTCATTCACCGCGATGGAATGCGGATTCAACACAATCAACGCGGCGGCCGGACCATCGTGACCGAACGTGCCGGCGTGCGGATCGTGACCCGGGGCGGAGGCCGCGGCTACGTCCAGCGGACCTATGTCAACCGTGGCGGGCGTGCCTTTTATTCGCGAACTTACTATGTCCACGGGGTCTATCGCGTCGGGGTCTATCGCGGCTACTACTACGGGCGCCATCACTACTATGGATACTATCCCGCGTACTGGTACCACCCCGGCTTTTACGTTTGGGCCTATCGGCCATGGGGACCGCCGGTGTACTGGGGAGTGGGGATTGGCGGCTGGGGTTGGGGACCCTGGTATGGCTACTACGGCGGATACTTCGCGCCTTATTCCGTGTATCCGTCGGCCGCGTTCTGGCTTACGGATTACGTGATCGCTGCCAACTTGCAGGCCGCTTATGAGGCCCGGGCTGAAGACAACGCCCAAGCCCAGTACGACCAAGGCTACCAGGCTGGAGCCGCCCAGGCCGCCAACAACGGCCCGGTCACGCTGACGCCGGAAGTGAAACAGGCGATCGCGGAAGAGGTGAAGGCGCAGCTCACGGCCGAACAGCAACAGTCCTCGGGCGGACAGGCACAGGCCCCGGAACCGGCTAACGATGAAGTGCCGCCGGCACTCGATCCCGCACGGCGCACCTTCGTCGTGTCCAGCGATATTACAGTGCTCTCTAACGGGCAGGAGTGCGACCTGAGCCCGGGCGACGTCATCACCCGTCTCACCGACACTCCCGATGCCGACCAGAAAGTCAACGCCAGCGTTCAGGCCAGCAAGAAGGGTGACTGCGGCGCAGGCCAGCAGGTGGCCGTTTCCGTGGAGGACCTGCAGGACATGCGCAACCACTTCCAGGAACAGCTGGACAGCGGCATGAAGGACCTGGCGCAGAAGCAGGGCAAGGGCGGCTTGCCGAAGGCCCCGGACACGGGCACGGTAGCTTCCGATGTGCCGCCTCCACCGCCGGATACAGACGCAGCCAAGGAGCTGACCGATCAGGAGAAGGCCGCCGACGAGACCGAGTCGCAGGTGGAACAGGAGAGCGCGGCAGCGCCGCAGCAGTAGCAGTACTGCCAGGGCTACGGCAGGCCGCAGCCCTGGGGTTGCTGTTCGGCGCGCAAGTTGAACTCTCGGACTGACTGATGTGCAACCATCCGGCAACCCTCGCGTGCGCTGAGATTGGCCCGTGTTGAATTCCGGCGGTGGGAAAATCGCTCTTAAACTTCATGGGCCGGGAGTTGCTGTAATCGCCCGGCTCCGATTCACTGGCAACATCAAAAATAATTTCAAACCCAAAATCAAAGGCGTCGGACAGGAGTGTCCGACCCACACACCCCGCCCGCGATAGCAGCCGCTGAACCTCCGTAACCTCCTCACTTGAGGAGCGCTGCGCTACCTTGTCCTTTCCGGCACAGGCGATGATTCTCAAACTCAATTCCAAACCAGACCGGCGTCGCCGGCAGCGGCAATTGCTGAACACCTCGGTGCAAATTTTTACGGGATCTGGCCGCATCGACGCTCTCGGCATCAATCTCAGCAATGTTGGGATGGGACTGTTCACGCTCGCCAATCTGCCCCTGGGATCTCAGATTGAGGTTGAATTTCTTCCGCCCGGCAGCAAGGAACGGGTCCGCATGAGTGGAACGGTCCGTTACCGCGCTCTGTATCTGTACGGAATTGAGTTCCAGGTGAACCCAGATCCCGCGCCACGAATCACTGGGAATACGGGTGGCCAAATCGCTGCAAAAGAACATCCTGTTCACAGTTGACGTTGCGGCTTACAATCTCCCGTAAGCCTCTCGGCAACGGGAAAGGCTGCGTCACCTTCGCCTACCTGAATTACGTGCTCCAGATGAGCCGCACGTAATCCTCAATTGTGCGGTTTGGGGAGGAGAAGAAGGACATGACTGAGCAAGAGTTTGCCAAGAGATGGTGGTATGGCAGATTCCCTAGCGCCAACCCTCCTACCGGTGCCAGCCCGATTACATTCACCGACGCACTGGACCTGCTAATCCATTTTCGCAAAGCCTCGGACGTGAAACGGGTGATGAACGTGAAGGAGAAGCATTTTCTTGAGAATTGGTGGCAAAGCAGATTCTCCACTGCCGCCCCTCTCAGGTGGGACAGCTTCATGACTCTGACAGACGCTGAGGATCTCCTGGTCCAATATCGCAAGTCTGCCAAGGTTACCTGGCCCACCGAATTACGGACGGCGAGCTGACGGGACATATCAACTTCCCGGGACCATAGACGTTCACTGCGGTTCACGGTCTTACTTTCATCAATCCATCCTGCCAGATCCGGCAACAGGATTTAGACGGCAGGCACCTCAGTTTATGAAGACCTCAGGAAAGCAATTTGCGAAGTCTTCAGGCCGAGAAATCGACGCCGCAAACTTCGGCATATAATTGCCGACACAGTTGGCGCTGACTTGGGACTCAAGACTCGTCAGTATGAAGTCGGGGAAGCGCTGGGGCGCCGGCGACAGCACGAGGTGTATCGCGCTCGCGATACGCGGCTCGGGCGCAATGTGTCCGTCAAGGTCTTGCCCGAATAGAGGAGCCCTGACGTAAATCGGAAGATGTGCGCACCGCAGAAGCGTCCATGCGATCACTCGCGGGCGTCTGACAAAAACGGAGTCTACCGATCTCATTGAAGGAGAAAGCCTCATGAACACAATTACAGTGAAGGATGGCACGACGATCTACTACAAAGACTGGGGCACAGGTCAGCCCATGGTATTCAGCCACGGCTGGCCGCTAAGTGCGGACGACTGGGAAGCACAAATGCTCTTCTTCGGCCAGCATGGTTATCGAGTCATCGCGCATGACCGGCGGGGCCATGGCCGTTCCACCCAGACCTGGGATGGCAACGAGATGGACACCTACGCCGACGATCTCGCGGCGCTGACTGAAAAGCTCGACCTAGAGAACGCAATCCACGTGGGCCACTCCACCGGCGGCGGAGAAGTCGCGCGTTACATCGGCCGGCATGGCACAAAGCGTGTTGCCATGGCCGTGCTCATCAGCGCGGTTCCACCTCTGATGGTGAAAACAGATAAGAATCCCGAGGGCTCGCCCATCTCGGTTTTCGACGACCTGCGGGCCCAACTTGTGGCCAATCGAGCGGAGTTCTACAAGGACCTTACGCTTCCCTTCTACGGCTATAACCGGCCGGGGGCGAAGATTTCAGAAGGTATCCGGGATCGCTGGTGGTTGCAGGGGATGATGGGAGGCGCTAAACCCCATTACGACTGCATCAAGGCTTTCTCCGAGACGGATTTTACCGAAGACCTGAAGAAGTTCGATGTGCCGACCCTCATTCTTCACGGCGACGATGATCAGATCGTGCCCATCGGCGCCGCCGCGCTGATGTCCGCAAAGATTGTGAAGAATGCCACTCTGAAGGTGTATCCAGGGTTCCCGCACGGGATGCCCACAACCCACGCGGACCAGATCAACGCCGACCTGCTGGCGTTCGTGGAAGAGCAGAAAAGCTCTAAAGCAGCCTGAGTCCACGACGCCGCGGCAGATCGCGCCCCGGAAGGCCCCCTGCCGCGGCGTCAATCAGGTTGAACAGTCTGCGCCGCTTTCACAATGGCCGGCAGCGACCAGGGATTCGTCCGATTCGAGGCCAGGGTCGACGGGGATACGCTTCGGTGCGAGATAGGTCGCTCGCAAATCTTTTCAATTCAATTGGTCGGCCCTGGCAGATGATTTTCGAACCGGTGCCCGAGTCTCAACCGCCGTTTTGCCGGCTCGCCCGGCACCTCTTCCTTACGCTTCCCAGAATCCGTTTTGAGCGAGTATCGTAGGCCGAGCCGCGCCCCTCGGTAAGGAGAATGAAATGTATTTTCAGAGACGCCATCTGCTTCGCATTCTGCCATTTGCTTTCGGGTCGAGCTTCATCTTGGGTCGGAACCAACTCGGCCTCGCAGCCCAAGCCACAACCCAGTCCACCACTCCTTCGCCAGCGGAGCCAGCTGCTATGCATGGCTCCGCGGGAGGAACGGAAATGGAAAAGGTTACCGGAATCGGAGGGCTGTTCTTCCGAGCTCACGACCCGGAAGTGTTGGCGCGTTGGTATCAGCAACACCTGGGCATCTCGCTAACGCCATCGAGCTACGGGGACTCCGTTTGGGAGCAAGAGGCAGGCCCCACCGTTTTCAGTCCCTTCCCCGAGACCACCGACTATTTTGGAGACGCCCACAAGGCCTGGATGGTGAACTTCCGAGTCCGGGATCTGGACAAGATGGCAACCCAACTACAAGCTGCTGGAATCGCGGTCAAGATCGACCCGCAGTCTTATCCCATTGGCCGGTTCGCCCGCCTGCATGATCCTGAGGGAAATCCGATCGAATTGTGGCAACCTGCGAGACCAGTTGGTCCACGCTAGTTTGCCTAGTTGGATGCGAAAAGAAGGGAGGTTATTGGTCGGGGCGCGCGGATTTGAACCGCGGACCCCCTGCGCCCAAGGCAGGTGCGCTACCAGGCTGCGCTACGCCCCGACTGTGAAGAAACCTTCGCTTCGATTATAGCCGACCGCTTCCTTCCACCGGCGCCTTCCGGATCAGTCTCAATGCCCAATCCAGTGCTCCGTTTACGTTCACGGCGTATAATGCGCCTTGGACCATGCTGACCCCGCGTTATGCCCTGGTGGCTTACCTAAAAAATCCTGTCGGGGAATTTGTCGAACAACTCCGCCGCCAGTTGCACCCTGAACTTCCTCATCTGGCAGCCCATCT
Source organism: Terriglobia bacterium (assembly GCA_963758435.1). Lineage (GTDB taxonomy): Bacteria > Acidobacteriota > Terriglobia > Terriglobales > Acidobacteriaceae > JAIQFF01. Next base: position 620,535 of record CAVWVN010000014.1, read on the forward strand.
GACCGTGCTCCCGCCTCGCCTGCTGCAGGGAACGGAGCGCTCGGCGCTGGATTTGCTGGAAGAAACCTGCAGTCAGGTCGCACCCTTTACGGTGACGCTGGGGGAGGTTGAGACTTTCATCCCGCGCACGCCCACGGTTTTTATCCGCGTGGGCGATGGGTCCTACCGCATGCGTGAGCTGCACGAACAGCTGAACAGCAAAGCCCTGGCCGCCCAGGAAGAGTGGCCTTACATGCCCCACCTGACCATCGTAAAAATGAGCGACGAAGCACAGGCGCAGCAGGCTTATCGGGTGGCGTACGAGCGCTGGGCGCACTTCGAATGCAGCCGCGACATCCGGGTAAGCGAGCTGACGTTCGTGCGCGAAGACGAACAGCACTGCTGGGTCGATCTGGCGGGAGTCCCGCTGGGCGGCCAGCTGGTGTCGTAATCCGGACCTCAGACTTCGGACCTCGGACCTCAGGAAATTCGGGCCACGGATTTCACGGATTCGCACGGATCAACCTCTAATTCTTTTTCACTCCTGGGTTGCCTTATCTGTGTGAATCCGAGAGATAAGTGGCCGCGGCTTTGACGTTCGAGGGCCGAACTCCGACGCCCGGCGCCCGCTTCCAGCCTCTGAGGTACATGGCCTTTCCGTCTATTGCCAAGCTCGCTTTCAGGGCGTACATAAGATGTGGGGTTGCTGCGTAAAGCCGCTACCCGCACGGGTTTTCAGACACGTCGGCCAGGAGGCCTATGCAGACAGGAGTTTACGGGTCAGGCTATCTCGGGACTGTGGTTTCAGCCTGTCTGGCGGACTTTGGAACTCCGGTAACCTGCTGCCACCCCGATAGTACCCGCATGGTCGAAATGGCCCAGGGCAATGTGCCCTTCTTCGAAAAGAACCTCACCGAAGTCATCAAGCGTAACGTGCGTTCTGGCCGGCTGGCTTACTCCACCGACATGGAATCGTTTGCCCGAAAAGCCCAGGTGATCTTTCTGGCGGAAGACACGCCGCAGCATCTGGCCGACCTGGCGGTTCGAATCGCGCGGCTGGCGCCGAAGCCTCCCATTCTGACCATCATGACTCCGGTGTCGGTGGGAAGCGCCAGCAGCGTGGAGAAGCGGCTGAAAGACGCAGGGCTGAAGGCGACCATTGTGTCGCAGCCGGTGTTTCTTACTCCGGGCTGCGCGGTGGAGGATTTCAACTGGCCCGACCGGATCATTCTGGGGACGTCCGCCAACGATGCCGTGCTGGCGCTGAAGCAGATTCTCCATCCCCTGGTGATGCGCGGCGTTCCCGTAATCGTGACCAATCATGAGACCGCGGAACTGGTGCGGGAATCGGCCACGGCGTTCGTCGCCACCAAGATTTCTTTCATCAATGAGCTTTCGAGCCTGTGCGAGAAGGTAAACGCCGATGCGGTCAGCCTGGCCATGGCGCTGGGGCTGGACAAGAAAATCGCCCCCCGCTGCCTGCAGCCGGGAGCGGGCATGGGCGGAATCTTTGCCGAGTCGGACATGGAATCGCTGGCCGAGCTGGCGCGCGCCAAGGGGGTCTCCCTCAAGATACTGAGCGCGGCGCGGGAAGTGAATCTCAGTCTGGCCGACCGTATTGTGGACAAGATTTCAACCATCGTGCAATCGGTGCAAAACAAGGACGTCGGAATTCTCGGCCTGGCTTTCAAGCCCAATACCAATTCCGTGGCCGGTTCATCGTCGCTGCGGCTGGCCCAGAACCTGGTGGCGCGGGGCGCGCGGGTCCGGGCTTACGATCCGGTGGCCATTCCCGACGCTCGTATGGAACTGAACGGCACGGTCCACTATTGCGAAACGCCTTACGCTGCCGCGGAAGGCATGGATGCGCTGGTGGTCGGGACGGGATGGCCCGAGTTTCGCAGCCTTGATTTCGATCGCATCAAGCATCTGCTGAAGCGGCCCGTGATTGTGGACACCAAGAACCTTCTGGACTCAGTGCGCCTGCGCGCCATGGGGTTCCAGTACGTCGGCGTTGGCCGGCACTAGTTTATTGCTCCTCGCACAGCCCTTCCCTGCTTCTGACAGCCTCTCACCCCAGTTGCTATAATCGTGGAGAAACGGTGGGAGTAGCTCAATTGGTAGAGCACCGGACTGTGGCTCCGGACGTTGCGGGTTCAATCCCCGTCTCCCACCCCAAATCTCGCGCTTAAATCTCTCCAAATTCTACGCTTGTGTGGGGCGGACACTCCCTTCGACTTCGCTCAGGGCGAGATCAAAAGGCAAACGCAAAATCAAAAAGCGAAGGCAAAGGCAGAATCAAAGTCAAAGGCGTCGGACAAAGCCTGCCTGAGCGAAGTCGAAGGGAGTGTCCGACCCACACTGGGGGGATGTCATACACTGGCGGTTCGAAAAATTGAGGGTTTAGATGATCAATCGGAGTCTGCGCTGGTTGTGTCTCATTGTGTTTCTGCAGGGCATAAGCCTGGCGGGCATTTCATTTGCGGCTGAACCGCTTTCTCCAACTCACGTGGACGACTTCACCGGCCGTCCGCGCGTGCTCATCATGAGCGACATCGGCAACGAGCCGGATGATCAGATGTCGTTCGTTCGCCTGCTCCTGTACTCGAACGAATTTGAGATTGAAGGAATCGTTGCCACAACCTCGACATGGCAGAAGAGTGCGGTGCATCCGGAAACCATGCATGCCCTGATCGAAGCCTATGGGAAAGTGCGGCCCAATCTCCTGCTGCACGCCAAGGGCTGGCCCGCCGCGGAGGAGGTTGACGGCCGGGTTTTTAACGGGCAGCTGGGATACGGATTGGCCGCCATCGGCGTGGACAAAATGTCGGCGGGAGCGGAGGCGATCATACGGGCGGTTGACCGCGCCGACGCGCGGCCGTTGTGGATTTGCGTCTGGGGCGGGGCCAACACCCTGGCGCAGGCGCTCTTGCACGTGCGCGCCACCCGACCGGCCAGCGAGGTGGACCGATTCGTCGAGAAGATACGCGTCTATTCCATCACGGATCAGGACGATACCGGCCCATGGATCCGCCGGGAATTCCCCAACCTGTTCTACATCGTTCAGCCTTCAACCCAGAAAGGTGACGACTACTATTACGCGACCTGGACCGGTATCAGCGGCGACGTTTACTACCGCAATGGCGCGGGCGCGGACTCGACGATCGTCACCAACGAGTGGCTGGACGCGAACATCCGCAGCAAGGGGCCGCTGGGAAAACTGTATCCCAGGTTTGCCTTCATCATGGAAGGGGACACGCCGTCTTTCCTTGGGCTGATCGATAACGGGCTGAACTCCTATCGCCGGCCCGACTGGGGCGGGTGGGGAGGCCGCTATATCTACCGCCAACCGTACGGCGAGACTCATGCCATCTGGACGCAAGGCGGCAACATGTTTTCGCGGGTGACGTCACAGGACACGGTGGCCGGTGTAGATGGCAGGGAGTACACCTCCGACCAAGCGACTATCTGGCGTTGGCGCGAGGCCTATCAAAACGATTTTGCGGCGCGGATGGACTGGACCATCTCTGACTATGCTCACGCCAATCACAATCCGCTGGTGGAAGTGAACGGTCAGGCGGGGACGGCTCCCATCCTGATCGATACCGAAGTCGGCAGGCCAGTTCTGTTGGACGCAAGCCACAGCCGCGATCCCGACGGCCAGGGCCTTTATTACCGCTGGTTTCTCTACGGCGAAGCCGGCAGCGCCGATGCGAACCTGGCCTCGATCAATATCAACGGCGCCGACACGGCAAAAGCCACGGTGACGGCGACCGCGGTCTGCCGTGCGCAATGGCTGCCCAGGGGGAAATGCTCGGGGAATGGGACAGTGCACATTATTCTTGCCGTAATGGACGATGGATCACCGCGGCTGACATCTTACCGGCGCGTGATCCTGAACGTGCACCCTGTTAGCGCTCACTAGTTCGCTGGCAATTCATCGCGTGTGCATGAGACGGCATGGTATTGGGCAGCCTATCCTGGGCGGACCGTGCTGCGTTTTCCCGTAGTGGCTCAGTTTGAAATTCTGGTGGTCTGCCAGGGCGCGGTATGCAGGCCTGAAGGCCTGCTCCACCCTTTGCAGATGACTGTTGTGGGCGTTTCAAGCTGAGCCACTGCCTATTTTCCCCGCCAGTTGACACCATTCATTGTTAGACTACGTCGCGATCTTGCTGCTTTCGGATCAAGTAGAGGAGAGTGGATGAACTCCAAGTTCTCATTGCTGGCGGAGTTGATTGCCGAGTTCCTCGGAACCTTTGTGTTGATCATGTTCGGGACGGGTGTGGTCGCCATGGTCGTCCTGTTTCCCACCCAAACGCCCGGCGAGGTGATTCACGGCGGTTACACCAACATCACTTTGGGGTGGGGGCTGGGAGTGACCATGGGAATTTACGTTGCCGGGAAAATTTCAGGGGCGCACTTGAATCCTGCCGTCACCCTGGCGCTGGCCGTTTTCCGCGGATTTCCCTGGCGGAAGGTTCTACCCTACTCGATGGCGCAGACTGCCGGAGCATTCGTGGCCGCTGCGCTGGTGTACCGGAACTACCTGCCTGCCTTCCGCCAGGTGGACCCGCATCTGGAAAAAACAGCGGGGATCTTCACCACCTTCCCGGCCTTTCCCAACTTGCCGCAGGCCGGATTCCTGGACCAGGTAATCGGCACCGCATTGCTGCTCCTTCTGGTTTTCGCCATCATCGACGAATTCAACATGCCTCCCGGGGCCAACATGGCACCGCTGATGATTGGGCTGGTGGTGGTGGCCATCGGGATGAGTTTTGGGGCGCTGCACGGCTATGCGATCAACCCGGCGCGCGATTTTGGTCCCCGGCTGTTCACGGTGCTGGCCGGTTTTCGCAATAACGGCATCACGGACGGGAGCCAGGCCTGGTGGGTGCCCGTTGTGGCACCGCTGGTGGGGGGAGTGATCGGCGGCGCGGTGTATGACTTCGGCATCCGGCGATTCTTGCCGCGTTCTTCCTAGGAGCCCGCGGCGTAACTATCCCGTCGAGCGGCGGCATGTGGGACTATCACCCGGGCAAGAAGGGTCCGCCGCGAGAGAAGTTACCCCATCCCGACTTCGATCCACATGTCTGGCATGAGACCGAGATTCTCGCGCATCTCAAGACGGGCACCATCCCGGATAGCGGTCAATGGCGTGGAGGTCACGCGCTACACCGACGAGGATCCCGCTCGCTTGCGCAGGGGGCCGATCGGCCTGCAGATTCACGCCGGCGCGTCCGAGGTCGAGTACAAGGACCTGGGTCGTCGAAGTCGATCCCAAAGAGGACCGCCTCATGACCCTCAAGCCGGCGCTCTAGAGTAGTGCGTCGGAAATAGTGAGCGCTAGATGTTGCGCCTCATCCGCGTGATCTGTGGTAATTCGGCGAGCAGGTCAAAGGCTTCAACCACAGAGGGCACGGAGGATCACAGGGGAAACCGGCGACTCATGAATGTCGATCTGTTTGACGCACTACACGAGAGTGAGGCGCCAAGCTTCAGAATCCGGGTGCAAAGGTGTAGCCCAGCGACACCCCAAAGCGGGTCGCGTAGGGCGAACTGAATTCAAAATTGTTGTGAATCATGTAGAGGTGAGCTTCCGGGCGCACAAAAAAATGGCCGTGAAAGTAGTAGCGCAAACCACCGCCGATGTGACCCATAAAGTGATTGCTGCTGACGAAGTCGGTACAACTGATGGCGCCGCAATTAGTAGTTCCCGTATAAAAGCGCAGGCTCTCCCATCCGATGCCGGCCATCAGTTCAGCGGCCGCGTGCTTGCCCAGCTTGGGAGCGTAGATCCCGTTAAAGTCATAGAAAAGCGGACGGTAGGGTTGGAAACCTGCATAGAGGTTCTGACTACCCCTCCAGGCCAGCTCGCCGCTCACGCCAAACTGTTTTTTCAACAGAAGGTCCGCACTGAAGACTGGATAAGCTCCGCCGGTCAGCGACACCGGGTTGTGATTTCCCGAGGCACTCGACGCCGACGGTGCCGTGAGCGTGCCCACGCCAAAGGCGACATCAAACTGCTGCGCATGAACGGTGTCCGGTATAACGAACGGCAAAACCAGAACGGCGAGTAAACATAGCTTTGTCAAGGGATCCTCCAAACCTATATTCGCTTTAGATGCAACAGTGAACGAGCGGGAAAGTGAAAAGAATGGTAAAGGCGATACCCCCGCCAGGAAACCCACGGCAAGGCGTGGGATTGGGTTCAGCCACCCGCCGGCAATCGTTTGCATCTATAATGCGGCATCGGGAATCAAGGTACTTTACTGCCCTGGGTTGTGTTCAGCACCTGCTTCGATATGGAAGAACTGACTCCCGAACGATCGTTATCCCTAAGAAGAGTTGCCGTTTCAACTGGCGCCGTTCTCTGTTTGTTCGCTTTGTGCTCGGGACAAGCACGGGGACAGGGCAGCAGCGGATACTCCAGCACGGGCTCGGATTCCGCCCCCGCACCTTCCATAAAAATCACGACTCCCTCTAACCAGAACCCGTTCGGCGGCAGTGTGTCCCCGGGAACAGCCAAGCCGGAGGTCATGCCGCTTACTTTCCAGGATGCAATTGATCTTGGCCTGAAAAATAACCTGGGCGTACTGCTGCAGAGTTATGACTCCATCGCCGCGCGGGGGGAGAAATGGAAGGAACTGAGCGAACTTCTCCCCAACATCAGTGGCGTGGTAAGTGTAAATGTGGTGCAGGACAACCTGGCGGCGCGCGGCCTGCGCTTTCCCGGATTTCCCACCGTGATAGGACCCTACGGATTTGAGGACGCCCGGGTGTACCTGAGCCAGTCGATCCTAAACCTCAAGGCTCTCAACCGCGAACGCGGAGCGGTGGAAAACGAGAAGGCGGCGCAATACAGTTACAAGGACGCCCGCGAGTTAGTGGTGCTGGCGACGGGCAACGCCTACCTGCAGGCGCTCTCCGGCGCAGCGCGGGTAGAAACCGCAGAAGCGCAAATGGAGACGGCGCAGGCCCTGTATGGCAAGGCCACCGACCAGCAGAACGCGGGCCTCAGCCCGGCCATTGATACGCTGCGCGCCCGGGTGGAATTCCAGAACCGGCAGCAACAGCTGATCGTGGCGCGCAATGAGTATGCCAAGCAGAAGCTGGCCTTGGTGCGCGCCATCGGGCTCCCCACGGGCCAGGAGATTGCCCTCATATCCAAGGCGCCGTACGATCGCCTGGTTACGGCTGGTATTGAGGCGAGCCTGCAGCGCGCCTATGCTTCCCGCTCGGATTACGCGGCGGCGGTGCAACAGGTCCGTGCGGCTGAGCACTATCGCAAAGGGGCCACCGCGGAGCACTACCCCACGTTGGATTTGCTAGCCGACTATGGCGATCTGGGAATAAACTTCGGGAATTCGCACGGAACCTACAGCGTCAGCGGACGGCTGAATATTCCCATCTTCCAAGGAGGCAAAGCCCACGCCGACGTGCTGCGAGCCGATGCCACCTTGCGCCAGGCCCGCGCCCAGTTGGACAACCTGCGGGGCCAGATTGAATATGAGGTGCGGACCGCCCTGCTGGACATAGCGGCTGCCGACGAGCAAGTGGAAGTCGCGCGCAGTTCCGTCGATTTAGCGGAACAGACGCTGCTCCAGGCCCGTGACCGGTTTTCCGCCGGCGTTACCGACAATCTGGAAGTGGTCCAGGCACAGCAGACTGTAGCTGCGGCCCATGAAAGTTATATCTCGAGCCTGTACGCTCACAACCTGGCCAAGATTGAGTTGGTACGGGCCATGGGATACGCTGAACAGGGCGTACGGCAATATCTGAGCGGCAAGTGATATGGAACCAACGACAACGACGACCGTGCATGACACGCCTGCAGTTGAAACTCGGGAACATCCTCCCTTGCCGGCTTCGGAGAGGGACCTCCGTTGGAAGCAAGCCTCCCGCAATCCCCGCTTTCGCCTGGCCCTGATCGTGGGCGGGATTGTGTTGCTGGTGGCAGGCTTCTTTCTGTGGCGCTACCTGGGCAGCTACGAGTCCACTGACGATGCGCAGATTGACGGCCACTTGAACGCCATCAGCACGCGTGTGTCCGGACACGTCATCAAGCTTCTGGTCACCGACAACCAGTTTGTGGAGGCGGGCACGCCGCTGGTCGAGATCGATCCCAGGGACTACCAGGTGGCGGTGGCGAAGGCCAGTGCGGCCTACCGCGATGCCGAGGCGACGGCGGAATCCCTGCAGGCAAACGTTCCGATCGCCTCGGTGAACACCGACAGCCAATTGTCGGCGTCTCAGGCAGACGTAGAGGGCGCCCGGGCGGGGGTTTCCGTGGCGCGCCAGCAACTGGAGGCGGCGCGGGCCCAATTGGAGCAGGCCATCGCCAACGACATCAAGGCGCAAAATGATGTCGGCCGCTACAAACAGCTGGTGGACAAGCAGGAAATTTCCCACCAGCAGTATGACCAGGCCGTCGCCGCGGCCCGTTCCAGCGCGGCGGGAGTTGCCGCCGCGCGGGCGTCCGCCGTTGCCGCCGAACAGATGGTCTCGCAGGCCCAGGCCAAACGCGAGCAAGCCGAAGCCAATTTGCGCTCCGCCGGAACCGCGCCGCAACAAATGTCGGCGATTCGTTCTCGGGCCCAGGCCGCCCTGGCCCAGGCCCAGCAAAAGAAAGCTGAGTTGGACCAGGCCAACCTGAATCTGCAGTACACGCGGCTGGTCGCTCCGGTAAGTGGAATCGTGAGCAACCGGTCGGTTGAAGTTGGCCAGAATGTCCAGATCGGCCAGGAACTGATGAAGATCATCAACCTGGACGACATCTGGGTAACCGCCAACTTCAAGGAAGACCAACTGCGCTACATGCGGCCCGGACAACGGGCCACTATTTCGGTGGACGCTTACGGAAAGAAATACAACGGCCACGTGCAGAGCATCGCGGGAGCCAGCGGGGCACTGTTCAGCCTGCTTCCGCCGGAAAATGCCACCGGCAACTATGTGAAAGTGGTACAGCGCATCCCGGTGAAAATCACGTTTGATCCGGGCGAAACCAAAGAACATATTCTGCGCCCGGGAATGTCGGTCGAGCCCAAGGTTTGGGTCAGATGAGTTCGGCTGCTCTGACCGCGGACGGCGCGGCCCTGCCGCGTCCCGTGGTCAATCCCTGGGTCATCGCGTTGGCCGTCACGCTGGCCACGTTCATGGAGGTGCTGGACACCAGCATCGCCAATGTAGCGCTCCCGCACATCGCCGGTAACCTTTCTGCCGGGACCGATGAGAGCACCTGGGTACTGACTTCCTACCTGGTTTCAAACGCCATCGTCCTGCCGCTTAGTGGATGGATCTCATCCATCATCGGGCGCAAACGCTTCTACATGAGCTGCGTTGCCATCTTCACCATCAGTTCTTTTCTGTGCGGGCTGGCGCCGAACCTGGGCATGCTGATTTTCTTTCGTATCCTGCAAGGCGCCGGAGGAGGGGGGTTGCAGCCCAGCGAACAAGCTATCCTGGCGGACACGTTTCCTCCCGCGAAACGCGGCATGGCCTTCGCAGTGTATGGCCTCGCGGTCGTGCTGGCACCGGCCATCGGCCCCACGCTGGGCGGCTGGATCACAGATAACTTCACCTGGCGCTGGATCTTCTTTCTGAATATCCCCGTCGGCATTCTTTCCCTGATATTGACCTCGCGTCTTATCCAGGACCCACCCCACATGCAGCGCAAGAAGCTTTCGGAAACGAAAATCGATTACATCGGACTCGGTCTGGTGGCCCTGGGCCTGGGCGCGCTGCAGATTGTCCTGGATAAAGGCCAGCGCGAAGACTGGTTCGAATCGCATTTCATCGTGGTACTCGCGGTCATCGCGGCCGCGTCCCTGCTGTTTCTCATCTACTGGGAGTGGACGCGCAAGGACCCGGTCATCGATCTGCACCTGTTCACCAACCGAACCTTCGCCGCTTCCAATCTCCTGATGTTCATGCTGGGGTTTGCCCTTCTGGGCAGCACGGTGCTGCTCCCGCTCTTCATGCAGACCCTGCTGGGCTACACCGCCGAACAGGCCGGACTGGCGCTCTTGCCGGGCGGCTTCAGCCTGATGCTGCTGATGCCGCTGGTGGGCTTTCTGCTCTCCCGTTACGACGCCCGCAAACTGATGGTGTACGGACTGGTGGTGCTTTCCTTCTCGCTGTTTCACATGACCAACTTCACCCTGGGAATTGATTTCCGGACGGTGGTGTTCGCCCGCATGATCCAGACCATGGGCCTGGCCTTTCTCTTCATCCCCATCAACACCGCGGCCTACGCGTTTCTGCCCAGGGAGAAGAATAATGCGGCCTCGGGGCTGATGAACCTGGCCCGCAACATCGGAGGAAGTGTAGGCATCTCGATTGTGACCACCATGCTCGATCGCCGGTCGCAATATCACCTCGCCCGGATGTCGAGCCATCTTTCGCCTGCCAACCCGCAGGTCCAGTCGACGCTTCAGAGCATGGCGCGAGGACTCGAGGCCCGGGGGTTTTCCCCTTCGGACGCCATGCATAGGGCCTATGCATTGTTACAGGGCAATCTCTTTCGACAAGCGGGCATGCTGGCCTACATTGACAACTTCTGGCTTCTGGGAGTAGCTATTCTAGTGATGGTTCCGCTGGTCTTTCTGATGAAACGCCCGCCCACGGGAGGCGAGATGGCCGTGCATTAGGCCCGGGGACAAACAGGTATGGGCCGGACACTCTTGTCCGACCAGTTTTGAAGTTGATTTTGGGATTGGAATTTTTTGGGTTGAATCACGGTCCTGGGTCGAAGGACGTGAGGCAGAGTTGAGGATGCAAAGTCAAAGGCCAAGGCAGAAGCAAGATCAAAGGCCAGATCAAAGGCGTCGGACAAGAGTGTCCGACCCACATGGGGTTGTGCTTTGTTTCGAGTGATTACGGTCGAGCGGGAGTTCGGTAGCGGAGCTGCGGAAATCGCGCGCCAAATCGCGCACCGCCTGGGTTGGAAGCTCTGGGACCAGGCCCTGACCGAGGAGATCGCCCGCGAGGCCAAGGTTGACCGCTCGGCCGTAGTGTACTGCGACGAGCGCCTGGACAGCACCTTCCACCGCCTGGCCAAGACGTTCTGGCGAGGGAGTTACGAACGCAGCATGCCCCTGAAGGGCACCGAGCCCTTCGATACTGACCGCTTTGTGGCCATCGGGCAGGAAGTGATGACCCGCGTGGCTGCGGCCGGAGATTGCGTGATCGTGGGGCGGGGCGCTCCCTATTTTCTGCGCGAACTCCCGGACATATTCCACGTTTTCCTTTACGCGCCGCGGTCGGAAAAGTTGCGGCGCCTGCAGCTGATCGGGCACAGCGAGAAAGAAGCCGAGGAGCTAGTCGATACCGTAGACCGCGACCGCATCGAATTTGTAAAACACTACTTCGGCGCCGACTGGCCCACGCGGTGCCTCTACCACATGATGATCAACACTGCTGTCGGGGATGAAGTCGTTATCGCGACCGTCCTCGACACCATACGCCTGCTGGAAACACCGGGAAAGGCCGGGGGCGCGGTACCCCAGCTTGAAAAGTGCCCATAACCCTTTGGTAATACTGGGTTGCACCTTTTCCGTTGCACTTTAACACTACTGAAATATCTTCTGGAATAGGATTGCGGGTGGGGAAAGTTCTGCGGAGACTTCGAGGATGGGAGCTGTGCGGGTTCCACAACACTCTCTGCCACTGCAGGTAGCAGCGGTCTGCTACCGGCGGAGCGGAGCCTCGGTCGAATTCCTGTTGGTGAATACAAACGGCGGCGGCAAATGGACGTTCCCCAAGGGTGCCCCCGAATCGAATCTCTCTCATGGCCAGGCGGCGGAACGCGAAGCCCGGGAAGAAGCCGGCGTTCGCGGTCGCATTGAACCCCGCCATTTCTGCCTCTACATCCACTCCAAAGGTGTTTTCTGGAAACCACCCGGAGTGCGTGAGTATGTGATCAAGGCGTTTCTGCTCGAAGTGGACCGGGCAGAAGAGCCGCACGAGGACAGCCGAAATCCCACCTGGTTCAGCCCCGAAGAAGCCCGGCAGATTCTGGCTAGAGGCCGCGAAGTGAAATACGCGCGCGAACTGCAGGCCGTAATCGATCGGGCGCTGGAGAAGATCGGTCTGGCCCAGTCCGCAGCCGCACACTAGCGCCCAGAAATAGATCCGCTCCCACGCTCCAATGACGCACTGTCATGCTGAGCGCAGCCTGGGCGGTCGCTTGCGACCGGCCAGCTGGAGTCGAGGCACCTCTATTTCGTCCCAAGGAGCCGTCCAAAGCCCAGTCTGCATTCATTTTGACCTGTATTCCATTTGAATAGTTCAATCATGCAGTAGGGGTCCTTCGACTCCGCAGGAAGCCCGCGCACTGGCTTCCTACTCCGCTCAGGATGACAGCGCGGTTCTTCTACAAAATCGCTCTCTCGTGAGACGATTGGAGGAATGCTCCAGCTCTCCTCCGCCGGCAAACGCTATGGCCACAAGCTCCTGTTCGAAGGAGCGGACTGGATGATTACGCCCCGCGACCGCGTGGGGCTGGTGGGGGCCAACGGCACCGGCAAATCCACCCTGCTGAAGATTCTGGCTGGTATTGAAAGCCTCGACTATGGCTCGGTCAGCCGGGCCAAGGGCATCAGCGCGGGATACCTGCCACAGGACGGCCTGGCGCTCTCCGGGCGCACCGTGTTCGCCGAGTGCATGTCGGTGTTTGCACATTTGCGGGCCATGGAAACTGAGATGGAAGAGCTGACCGGACGCATGTCCGAACTCGACCACGCGTCTGCGGAGTATGCGCAAGTGGCGGAACGCTACCAGCGCATCGAGCACGAATTTACCACTCGCGACGGGTACGCCATCGAGGCCCAGGTGGGGACTGTCCTTGCGGGTTTGGGTTTTCGCAAGGAAGACTGGACCCGGCAGACTGAGGAATTTTCCGGCGGCTGGCAGATGCGTATCGCGCTGGTCAAGCTGCTGCTGCAGCAGCCCAACCTGTTGCTGCTGGATGAACCCACCAACCATCTTGATCTCGAAGCCCGTAACTGGCTGGAAGAGTATCTCGGCAACTATCCCTATGCTTTTGTGCTGATCTCGCACGACCGTTATTTTCTCGACGTGACCATCAACAAGATTGTCGAGATATGGAACAAGCGCATTCATCTTTACCACGGCAACTACGAGAAGTATCTGAATGCGAAAACGCAGCGCCTGGAGCAGCTTGAAGCCGCCTACCGCAACCAGCGCGAGCGCATTGAGCAGCTCGAAATTTTTATCAACCGCTTCCGCTACCAGGCGACCAAGGCCAAGCAGGTGCAGAGCCGGATCAAGGAACTGGAGAAGATCGAACGCATCGAACTGCCAGAGGAAGAAAAGACCATCCACTTCTCATTCCCCCAACCCAAGGCCGCCGGCCGCATTGTGGCCGAGTTCATTGGGGTGGCGAAATCTTACGGCGAGAAGGAAGTGTTTCGTGACGTCAGTTTCATGATCGAGCGGGGCGACCGGATTGCCCTGGTGGGAGTGAACGGGGCCGGTAAATCCACGCTGATCAAGCTGCTGGCGCAGACCGAACCCCTGACGCAAGGCGAGTACCGTCTCGGCCACAACGTCGATCCGGATTATTTCGCGCAAGACCAGTACAAGGAACTCGATCCGGATGCGCGCATCCTCGACGATCTGGGCGAAATGTCTCCCCGCTCCACCCAGACCGAGTTGCGCAGCCTGCTGGGATGCTTTCTGTTTTCCGCCGATGATGTTTTTAAGCGCATCGGCGTGCTTTCGGGCGGCGAGCGCAACCGCTATGCGCTGCTGCGCATGCTGCTGCATCCAGCAAATTTTCTTCTCCTCGACGAACCTACCAACCATCTCGACATGCGCGCCAAAGACGTCTTGCTGAAAGCACTCACCGACTACAACGGCACTGTGGTCTTTGTCTCGCACGACCGCTATTTCATCGACAAGCTGGCTACGCGAGTCCTGGAGGTAGGGGACGGCAGGGTCGAGGTCTATCCCGGCAACTACGAGGACTACCGCTGGCGGAAAGAGGGGGGCGCCGCGGCGCTGCAAAAAGCGGTTACGTCACCAGCCCAAGACCAGCCTACGAACGGCAATGCCAACGGGCAGCCGCCGAAGTCCGAGGACGCGGTGGCCAGGCGCCTGAATCCCATCAAGCGCAAGCAGATGGAGGATCGGGTCCACGAACTCGAGGGCGAGATCAACCGCCTGGAGGACACGATCGCTGAATGTGAGGCTGCCCTACAGACCTTTGTTAGTGCCGAGGAAACTCAACGGGTTACACAGGAACTGGGGCGGAGCCGGTCTGAACTGCAGGGCCGGTTGGCGGAGTGGGAGGAACTGGGTCAGGCGCTGGAGACGTAGACACTGCAGCCGGGCGGGCTATCCCGTCCCAGTTACCCGATTTTCGAACCCGTACAACGTTCTTCCGTAACCTGCCCTATTGCCTGCTGCCGTGCGATATTCAGCTTGGCCAACCGGCCATAGATAAGCAGATAAGCAGACTCGCCGCATGCGGTAACGCCCCTGGTGCGCACCGCGCGGAACACTAAAGGAGCGCCGCAACCGATGCTGCAGCCATCAGATTCTCAAAAATCGCAGTTACCCTCGAACCAATCCTTCAGCCCCAGCAAAACCGTCAGCGTGCCCGTGGAACAGGCTACCATCGGCCGCTCCGTGGTGATCAAAGGCGAAGTCAGCGGTACTGAATCGCTCTATATCGATGGGCGAATCGAGGGCACCGTCAATTTTGCCGATCACCGCATCACCGTGGGACGCAACGGCAGCGTGGCCGCCAATATCACGGCCCGCGAGGTTGTAATCCTGGGCAAGGTGCAGGGCAACATCCAGTGCACCGACCGCCTCGACATCCGCAGTGAAGGCGCGCTGACCGGTGACGTGATCACCCAGCGCATCAGCGTTGAGGACGGAGCCATTCTGAAGGGCAGCGTGCAGGTGCGCGCAGTCGAGCACAAGCAGGACAAGTCTCAAGCCCAGAAGCAGACGCATGCGGAAAGCAAGCCTGCCGCAACTGAGCAGCCCAGGGCGGCAGCCGCAGTCGCCGGCGTTTAGTTCACTAGTGTGGGTCGGACACTCCCTTCGACTTCGCTCAGGGCAGGCTTGTCCGACGCTTTTGACTTTCGTTCTTTGGAAAGCAGGCCAAAAGCAAAGTCAAAAGCAAAGTCAAAGGCGTCGGACAAGCCTGCCCTGAGCGAAGTCGAAGGGAGTGTCCGACCCACACTCTAATTTATTTCTTTTCTTCCGGCTTCAAATTCAGGGCGGCGGAATTCATGCAATAGCGCAGGCCCGTCGGTGCCGGGCCGTCTTCAAAGACATGTCCCAGGTGGGCATCGCAACGCGCGCATCGGGTCTCGGTGCGAACCATGCCGTAAGTCTTGTCGGTGTGGTTGACCACTGCGGAGTCGTCCACGGGCTTGAAAAAGCTGGGCCAGCCCGTACCCGACTCGAATTTCGTCTCTGAGTTGAACAACGGTTGCCCGCAACAGACACAGGTATAAGTGCCCGCGTCTTTGGTCTTCCAGTATTTGCCGCTAAACGCCGGTTCGGTCCCCGCTTTGCGGGTCACGTAGTACTGCTCAGGCGACAGCTGCTTTTGCCACTCTGCTTCCGGCTTTTCAATTTTCTCTGCCATTCCGTTTCTCCCGAATCGTTCTGTGATTGATCTTGATCCTGTACAGCGGTATCAGCAAAAGAGCATCTGCTCAAATCTCGATGACCATGTCCTCCAGGCGGGTGGGATAGCTGTTCAGCACCTCGCCCTTGTCTTTCCGAACGATGACCGTGTCGGAGTGCCGGAAGCCGCCCCAATCCGGGTCGTAAACCCCCGGCTCGCAACTGAAGGCCATGCCCTGCTGCAGCACCGTCTTATCGCCCTCGGCAATCCAGGGAGCTTCGTGGCCTTCGAGGCCAATTCCGTGCCCGGTGCGATGCTTCAGAAACTTCTCAAAGCCCGCCTTGCGAATTTGGTCCAGGCTCTTCTGGTCCACTTCCTCCGCCACTGCGCCTTCCTTCAAATTTTCAACGCCGATGTCGTGGGCGGCAAGCATGGCGTCGAACAGGCGCCGGGCGTAGTCGGTCGGTTTACCCACACAGAATGAGCGTTCGCATTCCACGTTGTATCCGCCCACCTGGGCGCCGAAACTGAGGATCAAGGCGTCTCCAGTTTTCAGCCGGTCTTTGCTCGGGACCGCGTGCGGGAACGCCGACCGTTTGCCGAACGGCACCAATCCTCCGAAGGGAGGATCAATGCCCACGCCGACTACGTCATCCAGTTCTTTCGACATCCTGTCGGCGACGGCGTCGGCTGTCGCTTTCAGGATTTCGTCCTCGGTCACGCTGCCGTTGTGTTGTACGAACTCGCGGCCGGCCTGGACCTTGAAATCAGCGTAGGTCATAGCCCCGCGCATGATGCGAACTTCGTCTTCGTCCTTGACCAGACGAAGGTCCTCGACCAGGTCTCCCGCAACCACAATCTTGGCCTTGGGAGCGCCCAGACTCATTTGATGCAGCCGGCTGGGCCGGGGTTCTTCCACACCGATGCGTGCCCGGTCGAATCCACGTTTGGCCACGCGCTCAAAGATCCAGCGCACCCGATTCACCGGGCCGGGAAAATCGAAGTAGGATTCGTAGTCCTTCACCCACCAGGTTTTGACCTGGTCAACCTCCAACCCGGGAACGAACATCACCGGGTCGCCGGATTCTGGAATCAGCGCCGCCAGAGGGCGTTCGGTCGAGAGGTGAAAATATCCCACGGTGTAAATGATGTTGGTGGCCTCGAGCAAGAGCAGCGCGTTGAGCTTGCGCTCTTTCATCTTCTGCTGCACTTGCGCGACCTTGCGCTGGTACCAGTCCGGTTCCAGGCGGTCGTGAGGGCCGTCCGGCATGGCGGTGGCCATGCGCAGAAAATGCATTCGACCCAGCCTGCTCACATCGGTGGTGATGCCGAGCGCCACCACACCGGAGAGCGTGCGCATGAATTGCCTTCTATTCGCCATGGGGCCTCCGTCCGGAACAAGTCCTGGAGTTTTGAGCGACTCATCTTAGCTTACCCGGGCGCGTCCCGGCTCGACCCTGGACAATCGGGGCGGTATCGGTTTGGACTTCTGGGTGGAGCAGGCCTTCAGGCCTGCATAATTTCATAAGAGGAGGAAGCCTACGGCCGCAAAGCGGCTGCGCTCACCACCCAGGAAATAATCCCCCAAAGAGCCTTTCGTAGCGCCGGCATCCCGCCGCCTGCAAAACGCGGGCGAGGGCGCCCGCGCCACACGAGAACCTGACGACTAGGCCCGAGAGCCCCCGATCGTTCGATATTCGCCGCGATGGTAGAGCAAAGGGTCGCCTCCGCGCACCACGACTTCCTCGACTTCAGCGATGAAAATCGTGTGGTCGCCGGCGTCCTGCGAGCTGTGCAGCCGGCACTCGAGGTAAGCCAGGGCACCGTTGAGCACCGGCGTGCCGTGCGGGGTGCGATCAAAATGCGCCCCCGCTTCCTGTTCGGCGTGGCGATGGTCCTGCGCCGGACGGGCATAATATTCCGAGATGATTTGCTGGTCCTGGGCCAGCACATTTACCCCAAAACGCTTCCGGGCATGCAGGTGAGCGTGGGTGCGGGCGCGATGGTCAACGCAAACCAGGATCAGCGGCGGATCGAGCGACACCGAACTGAAAGCGTTGGCCGTCATACCGTGAACTTCACCCTCGTAGTCCACCGTAATCACGGTCACTCCCGTGGCAAAGCTGCCGAGCGCGCTACGGAATTCGGTTTGAGTGACGGCCATGTGCAGGCTGGAGCCCTGATGTAGAGTTTCTGGCGGGGGCGCAATTGCCGCTTCCGCCCTAAGAGTTTTACCACTAAACGCGTGGAGTTGGACAATGCAAGCACCCCGCGGAAACCAAACCGGCGGACCACGCGGCGTTCCGAATCGCTCTCATGTATCATTCTGATTGTTCATCTGTGAGGCCCCTTTTTCGGGTCCGGGAGCACAAGAGAGCATGCGGGTGCAGGAAAATTCGCTCACCGCTTATCTCGACGAAGTGCGTGACGGGCTGCCGCTCTCGCGCGACGGTGCTTGCCAAATACTGCGCTGCCCGGACGATGAACTTCCCGCTCTCCTTGCTGTCGCCCTGGACTTCAAGCAGCGATTCAAGCCCGGCGTTGTCACCTATTCGCGCAAAGTCTTCATCCCACTGACGAACCTATGCCGTGACTACTGCGGCTACTGCACTTTCCGCCGCGATCCAGGCGAACCGGGCGCGCACACCATGAGCCCGAACCAGGTTATGGAAGTGGCGCGGGCGGGTGAGAAGATGGGTTGCACCGAAGCCCTGTTCAGTCTGGGCGACAAGCCTGAGTTGGCATTTCCTGAAATGCGCACGACTTTGCGTCATCTGGGATATAACTCGACGCTTCACTACCTCGAAGCCATGTGCGAGCGGGTCCTGCGCGAAACTACCCTGCTGCCGCATCCCAATCCCGGCCTGCTGAGCGCCGAGTGGATCACTCGCCTGGCGGCGGTTTCCCCCAGCATGGGCCTGATGCTCGAGACAACGAACATCGCCCTGCTGGCGCCCGGCGCCGCGCACGACAACGCACCCGACAAGGTGCCCTCCAAACGCTTGCGAACTATCGAAGAAGCGGGTAAACAGTCGGTGCCCTTCACCACCGGTCTGCTGATAGGAATCGGAGAAACCCCCGAAGACCGGGTGGACACGCTGCTCGCCATCCGCGAGATGCATCGCCGCTACGGCCACATCCAGGAAGTGATCGTGCAGAATTTCCGGGTCAAGCCCGGGATTCCGATGCGCGACTGGCCGGAACCCACGCTGGGCGAGATGCTGCGCACGGTTGCGGTGGCGAGACTTCTCTTGCCGGAGGCCAATATTCAGGCGCCGCCGAATCTTTCCGCGCCCTATTACGACGAACTGCTCGATGCCGGCATCAACGATTGGGGCGGAGTGTCTCCCCTGACCCCTGACTTCATCAATCCGGAAAGACCCTGGCCGCATCTGGAGCAACTCAAGTCCCGCACGGAATCAAGAGGATACATTTTGCGCCAGCGTCTGCCGGTTTATCCTGAGTTCCTGGCACCACTGACCTCGCGACCCGGCTTGCTGGCGGAAAAAGTCCGGGCTGCTGCCGATCGCGAAGGCTACGCAGGGAGGGCCAAGGCTGCATGATCGTCGTGCTTACTGGCGGAACGGGTGGCGCGAAGTTTGTGGATGGACTGCGCCAGGTCGTTCCATCCAAGGACCTCACCATCATCGTCAACACCGGAGACGATCTGGAGTGGTGGGGAATGTACGTTTCGCCCGATCTCGATTCCATCACCTACGTGCTGGCCGGACTGCTGAGCAAGGAACGCGGCTGGGGCGTGAAGGGCGACACATTTTTCTGTCTGCAGGCCATGGGCGACCTGGGAGAGCCCATCTGGTTCCACACCGGCGACCGCGATCTTGCCGTCCACCTGCTGCGCACAAAATTGCTGAAGCAGGGCAAGACGCTCTCCGAAGTCTCCGCCGAAATCGCCGCCAAGATGGGCGTGCAGGCCCGCATCCTCCCTATGAGCAACACCCGGGTGGAAACCCGGGTCGATACCCCCATCGGCGAACTGAGCTTCGAAGAATATTTTGTGCAGCGCTGGTATCAGGATCCAGTGAAGTCGATCCGGTTTGCCGGCATTGAAAGCGCCGAGCCTGCCCCGGGGGTGATCGATGCCATCATGTCGGCTTCGGTGGTCCTGCTTGCGCCCAGCAACCCGGTGACCAGCATCGGCCCCATCCTCGCGGTGCCCGGCATCGCGGAGGCGCTCAAACAAACTCCGGCGTTGATAGCGGCGGTGAGTCCGATTATCGGCAACACGGCAGTCTCCGGACCGGCGGGCATTCTGATGGCAGCCCAAGGCTTGCCGGTTTCCATTGCAGGTGTGGCCCAGGCCTACCGCGACTTTCTCGACCTCCTCGTGGTTGACCACCGCGACGCCAAAGCCGCCGAGGAATTAAGGAAATCCGGTCTGCGGGTGCACTGCGCCAATACGATCATGGGCACGGCCGACGAAAAGATTGACCTCGCCCGGCAGATCCTCTCTCAGGTCGAGTCGCCGACTTCTAACGAAAACGCCGCCCACGCGGGCTCGGACCTGTCATGATTCTGGTTCCGGTCAAAAATCTCTCAGGCGCCAAGCAGCGCCTGGCCGGCTTGTTCGACCAGCCCGCTCGCACTGAACTGGCGCGAGCGATGCTGTTCGATGTGGTTGAGGCCCTGGCCACCTGGACAAACCGCCCTGAGGTCAGCATCGTGACCAGCGATCCTTTTGCGATTCAACTGGCCAGGCATTTTCGCTTTTCGGTGATTCCTGACAACGCGAATCGAAGCCAGACCGATGCTATCGAGATGGCGACCCGCGTCTGCGAGACCCAGGGCGTGGACAGCACGCTGGTGATTCCCGGCGATATTCCTCTGGTCCAGAGTTGGGAACTGGAGAAGATTCTGCAATCCGCGCCCGCCGAAGGTTCCGTGCTGGTGCGCGCCGCTGATCGACGCGGCACCAACGCCATCTGGCGACGCCCCGCTGGACTGTTTCCCGCGCGCTTCGGCAACGACAGTTTTGCGCCTCACCATGCCGCCGCGCAGGCTACCGGGAAACCGTGCGTTGTGCTCTCCCTGCCCGGCATCGCCCTCGACATAGACAACCCATCTGATCTGCGCGATCTTGCCGACGCCCCGGGCGAAACACGCGCCCAACGCCTGGTCAGGCAGTGGCAGATCGATGATCTTCCTGTAGCCGCGAATGAGTAAGGCTCTAGCCCGGCAGCAAAAGACAGCCCGGCGGGGGCAAAAGAAAGGTCGGCCCGCTGCCGAACTCCGTATCATCCCGCTCCCTATTAAAACCGAGGTCAAGCCCGGCGCTTCCCTCACCCGACTGATCCTCAGCGCTCTGAAGCATGACAAGCTGCGCGAGGGCGACATCCTGGTCATCAAACACAAAATTGTTTCCAAGGCAGAAGGCCAACTGGTGGACCTGTCAAAGATCACGCCCTCCGCCGCTTCTCGCCGCTGGGCGCAGCGCTATCGTCTCGACGCTCGCGTCATCGAATTGGCCGTGCGGCAGAGTCGTCGCATCGTGCGGCGAAAACGAGGCGTCCTGATCACGGAAACTCGCCACGGCCTGATCTGCGCCAACAGCGCGGTGGACGTCTCCAACGTTGATGGCGGACGCCATGCCCTCCTCCTGCCCGAGGATCCCGACCGCTCCGCCACGCAAATCCACCATGAACTGAAGAAAGCTCTGCACCTTTCCATCCCCGTGATCATCACAGATACTTTCGGCCGGCCCTGGCGCGAAGGCTTGACCGAAGTTGCCATCGGTGTGGCTGGATTGCAGGCCCTCCACGACTATCGCGGGCTGCCTGACTCGCACGGATATGCACTGCAGGCTAGTATTGAAGCTGACGCCGACCAACTGGCTTGCGCTGCGGGCCTGGTCTGCGGCAAGCTAGCTCGTACCCCGGCGTGTATCATCCGAGGGTTCGCTTATTGTCCCGGCCGGGGCAGCGCACGGGACCTGATTCGCCCGGCCGCAAGCGACCTGTTTCGCTGAGCCGTTTCCGAGGAGGAGCTGTGACTCGAGTCCTACCGGATTCTGAACTGGAAATGTTCCCTGCCCTCGAGTGGCCGGCGGTTTCCGAAAGCATGTCCTCGGAGGCGCGCAACGCGCTCGATCAGGTGATGGCGTCGCAGGATGGCAGCGCTCTCTCTCGCGAACAATGCCTGCTCCTGGCCCACGCCGAAGGCGACGATCTTCTCGGCTTGCTGGTGGCGGCCGACATGCTGCGCCGCGATCTGGTAGGGAACATTGTCACCTACGTGGTCAACCGCAATATTAATTTCACCAACATTTGCTTTGTGGGATGCAAGTTTTGCGCCTTCAGCCGCGGCCCGCGCGAAGAGGACAGCTACTTCCACAGTCTCGAAACCATGGCGCAGAAGGCCATCGAGGCCCGGGCGCTGGGCGCAACCGAAGTCTGTATCCAGGGCGGGCTGCCCCACGGATTGCCTCCCTTCTACTACCGTGACATTCTGCGTGCGATCAAAACGGCCGTGCCCGACATGCACATTCACGCCTTCTCTCCCATGGAGATTGTTTACGGTGTCGAACTCACAGGCATGCCGCTGCCCGATTATCTGAAGATGCTGCGCGACAACGGCCTCGACACTTTGCCCGGCACCGCCGCAGAGATTCTCGACGACGACGTCCGCTTCGTGCTGTCCCGTAACAAGCTTTCCACCGGGCAGTGGAAGCAGGTGATCCGGACGGCCCACCAGTGCGGCATTCGCAGCACATCCACGCTGATGTACGGGCACGTCGAAACCCCGGCGCACTGGGTTAATCAGCTCGAGCTTCTCCGCGACATTCAGCAGCAGACCGGAGGCTTTACCGAGTTCGTGCCGCTCGGCTTTGTCCATCAGAACACGCTGTTGTTTCACCAGGGAATCGCGCGGCCCGGCCCCACCTTGGCCGAGCACCTGAAGATTCACGCCCTGGCGCGTGTGATGCTGGCGGGCGCTATCGACAATATTCAGGTCTCCTGGGTAAAGCTGAACCGGCGCCTGTCGCAACTCTGCCTGCACGCCGGCGCCAATGACTACGGTGGGACATTGATGGAAGAAAACATTTCGCGCGAAGCCGGAGCCACGGCGGGACAGTACACCAGCGGCGAGGAATTCCAGTCGCTGATTCTCGAAACCGGGCGTATTCCCGCCGAGCGCAACACCGTCTATACGCGAATCAGCCTCAGACTGCCGCCTGACCAGGTCGCGATCGAGGAAGCACTGGAACCGGAGTTTGCATGATGGAGTCAGTGTAAACATGGCGGGTGTCATCGCTGTCCTCGGCGGAACCGGCCCGGAGGGCTTTGGACTCGCACTGCGCTGGGTCCGTGCGGGCGAGACCGTGATCATCGGATCTCGGGACGCTGCACGTGCCCGCGAAGCTGCAGCCAAAATCCGTGCCGCGGTCGGCAGCAAGGCAATGATTTCCGGCGAAGAAAACAGCACGGCATGTGCTGCCGCCGATCTGCTGGTGCTGACCATCCCGTTTGAAGGCCATTGCACCCTGCTCAAGCAAATCAAGGCGTCAATACCCGAGGGGAGCATCGTGGTTGACACCACTGTCCCTCTTGCAGCCAGCGTGGGTGGCCGCGCGACCCGCACTCTCGGCATCTGGGAAGGCTCCGCGGCCCAGCAAACCGCCGAACTCGTGCCTCCGGGAGTGTCGGTGGTGGCCGCATTTCACAATACTTCTGCCGAAGTTCTGGGTGGCGATACTCCTGTCGACTGCGACGTCATTGTCTGCAGCGACGACGCTGACGCCTCGAAGACGGTAAGAACGCTGGCAGCAAAAATTCCCGGGGTCCGCGCCATTGACGGCGGCAAACTGGAGAATGCGCGCATTCTGGAACAGATCACCGCGCTCCTGATCGGCCTCAACATCCGTCACAAAGGCCACTCCGGCATTCGCATCACCGGCCTGCCAGAAAAAGCATACGAAACGTCGTAGCACCAGCCCTGCGACTGCGCTCAGGGCAGGCTCAGCCGGTTGTGGTGAGGGCATCTCACCCTCACAGCAGGGAATTCAGCGAGAAAGCACCATGAACAGTTCTCCCAGCCCGGGCCCGGCCATCGAGTTCCGCAACGTGGGTTACCGCCTGGATAACGGAACCTCCCTGCTTCGCGATCTCAACCTGGAAGTGCACCGCGGCGAGACCTTGGTCCTGCTGGGCCGCAGCGGCTCCGGCAAGACCACCACGCTGAAGCTCATCAACCGTCTGCTCACGCAGAGTGCGGGTGCGATCTACGTGGATGGCCGCTCGCTCGACCAATGGGACGTAATTCGGCTGCGCCGCATGATCGGATACGTCATCCAGGAAGTCGGGCTCTTCCCGCATTTCAGCGTTACGCGCAATATCGCGGTGGTCCCCCAGATCGAGGGATGGTCCGCCGATCGCATTCAGCACCGGGTGACGGAGTTGCTTCAGTTAGTGGGCCTTGAGCCTCAACTGGCATCGCGCTACCCGCGTGAATTGTCGGGGGGACAGCGGCAGAGAGTCGGCGTGGCCCGCGCCCTGGCTGCCGATCCGTCGTTCCTCCTCATGGACGAGCCTTTCGGCGCGCTTGACCCCATTACCCGCGCCGAGCTGCAACGCGAATTCCTGGCCCTGCAGCAGCGCCTGGGAAAAACGGTGGTCTTCGTTACCCATGACCTGCGCGAGGCCCTCCTGCTTGGCACCCGTGTCGCGCTCATGGAGTCTGGCCAGTTAGTGGCCACGCTCACGCCCGACGAATTTCTGCAATCCACCGACCCCATGGTCGCCGCCTACGTGGATGCCTTCAAAACCGAAATCGCGCCCGCCCCGAAGGAGCCGCGATGAACTGTGAAAGTAGCGCCGGCATCTCGCCGGCTGTCCCGAGGGCATCCTGCCCTCGGGGTTGCAAACGAAACGCTTGCACGGCACGCTCGCGAAATAGAACGTTTCGCAGAGGTCAATCATGAATGTCCTGCAATTCATCCAACAGAACCACACCGAGGTTCTGGAGCTCACCGCCGAACATCTCTGGCTGGTGGGAGCCTCGATCGCCCTGGCGGTGCTCATCGGAATTCCGCTCGGCATTCTGATTACACGCTGGCCGCTGCTAGGCAAACCGGTGCTGGGTGGCGCCAACATCATTCAGACCATTCCGAGCCTGGCCCTGTTCGGATTTCTCCTGCCCGCGCCCTGGATCGGCGCCCGCGCCGACCGCCTCGCGATCCTGGCGCTTACGCTGTACGCGCTCCTGCCTCTCATTCGTAATACTTACACCGGCATCAAAGGCGTGGATCCAGCCGTGGTTGAAGCCGGACGCGGCATGGGCATGACGGACCGCCAGCTACTCTGGCAAGTGGAGTTTCCGTTGGCGTTGAGCGTGATCATCGCAGGCATCCGCGTCGCCACTGTGCTCTCCATCGGGGTCGCCACCATCGCCGCCGCCATCGGCGCCGGCGGCCTCGGCGAATATATTTTTCGCGGATTGGCCATGGTCAATAATCAGGTGATTCTAGCGGGTGCGATTCCCGCGGCAGGGCTGGCCATACTTGCGGACACAAGCCTGGGATGGCTGGAAAAGCGCCTGGCCCCACGCTAGAAATCTCGTTCCTGTGCGATGAACGTTGTTCCTGCGTGATAAACGCTGAGGAGCCGTCGCAGCAAAGCCGCGAGAAGGGACAAGGCCGAGTCAGCTTCAGGGTGAAAGAAATCTCATTTCACCGATTTCCGCGCTGGCCGCCAAAATCATGTGCATTTCCAGACTCATTTCGATACCAAGACTCGTCGGCGCTCTGCTCATGCTGCTCCTCATGGCATCGTGCGGCCCGCCGCGCGCCGACCGCATCGTGGTCGGCTCCAAGAATTTCACCGAACAACTCGTCCTCGGTGAAATCATCGCTCGGCAAATCGAAAACAAAACCCATCTCCCGGTTGAGCGCCGCTTCTATCTGGCCGGAACCTATATCTGCCACCAGGCGATTCTCGGTGGCCGCATCGACATCTATCCCGAATACACTGGCACCTCCCTGACTGCGATATTGAAGGCGCAACCCTCCAGCAATCCCCAACAGATCTACGACCAGGTCAGGACCGAGTACGCCAAGCGTTTCAATTTGGTGGTCGGACAAACTCTTGGATTCAACGACACCTTCGCCATCGAGATCCGCGGCGAGGACGCGCGCCGGCTTGGCCTGAAGACCCTCTCGCAGGCGGCTGCGTACACCCCACGATGGCGCGCCGGCTTCGGCTACGAGTTCATGGAACGTCCCGACGGTTACAAGGGGCTGGCCGCAACCTACGGCCTGCGTTTCGCCGAACCGCCGCGCATCATGGACCTGGGGCTGCTCGCCCGTGCTCTCAGGGACAAGCAGGTGGACGTGGCCGCGGGAAATACCACCGATGGATTGATTCCCGCGCTGGATTTGTTCGTTCTGGAAGACGATCGCCACTACTTTCCACCCTACGAAGCGGTGCCCATCATTCGGCAAGCGATGCTGGCGCGCCATCCGGAGGTGGGAAGAGCGTTGGATGATCTTGCTGGGAAGATTTCCGATGACGACATGCGCCGGCTCAATTACGCGGTGGACGGTGAACACCGCGACGTGAAGGAAGTGGTCAGAGAATTCTTGCGTCAGAAAGGTTTGTAGCGCCGGCCGGCTGCCCCGAAGCATCTTGCCTCGGCAGCGGACGCCCGCCGGACAGCCGCCGGAACGGCGGCGCTCTTTACATCAACCACACTGCATCGACATCCACGATCACCTGTGAACGCGGGATTTTCTGCTGCGCAGCGTAGTCCAGCATGGTCCGTAACAGGGTGTTCAGTTTCTGGCGGCTGGCGGATTTCAGCACAAAGTGATATCGGTAGTCGCGCTTCAGACGGACAATGGGCGCAGCCGCGGGCCCCAGGACGCGAATGCCTTCATGGCGCGTTTTCTCAAACCACTTCCCCAGGATTCCCGACCAGCGCAAGGCCTCATCCAGTTTGTCGCTTCGTACTAAAACATTGGCGAGAGCGCTGTAGGGCGGGTAGTGCATCCAACTGCGAAAGCGCAGCTCTTTTTCGTAGAAGCCTACAAAGTCGTGCTGTGCTGCATACTGCACCGCGTAGTGGTCGGGAAAATAAGTTTGCAATACGACTTTTCCAGGAGTTTGGCCGCGCCCCGCCCGTCCTTCTACCTGGGTAAGCAGTTGGAACGTGCGCTCGGCCGCGCGAAAGTCCGGAAAACCGAGAGCCATATCGGCGCCCACCACGCCGACCAGCGTGACCCCGTGAATGTCGTGGCCCTTGGCGATCATCTGCGTGCCCACCAGCAGATCGAGTTCGCCTTCGTCGAGAGCGTTTAGGGCGCGTTCGAAATCTTCGCGGCCACGCACCGTATCGCGATCAAGGCGCCCGATGCGCGCCTGCGGAAACATTCCGTGCAGCAACTCCTCCAGCTTCTCGGAGCCGGTGCCGAGGAAATAGACATACTCGCTGCCGCAGTGAAGACAGGCCTTGGGCACCGGGGCGGTGTAGCCGCAATAGTGGCACTCCATGCGGCGGGAGCGCTTGTGATGAGTCATCGCGATGGCGCAGTTTTTGCACTCGAGCGTCTTGCCGCAGGCGCGGCAGAGCACCACCGGTGAATATCCCCGCCGGTTCAGGAGCACCATGACCTGCTCTTTACGCTCCAGCCGTTCTTTAATTTCTTCCGCGAGCTTGCGCGAGATCACCTGCTCGCTTCCGGTTTCCTGAAATTCCTGCCGCATGTCGATGATTTCGACTTCGGGCAGCGGCCGTTGCTCCACCCGGTCTGGCAACTCCAGCAGCCTGTACTTGCCTTTTTTTGCATTGAAATACGATTCCAGCGACGGCGTGGCCGAACCCAGGACCACGGCCGCGTTGGCCATCTTGGCCCGCATCACTGCCACATCCCGGGCGTGATAGCGCGGCATCTCTTCCTGCTTGTAGGACGGGTCCTGCTCCTCGTCCACGATTACCAGCGCGAGATCGGTGACGGGAGCGAATACCGCGGAACGCGTGCCCACTACCATGCGTGCTTCTCCGCGCTTGATGCGGTGCCACTGCTCGGCGCGTTCCTTATCGGACAAGGCCGAATGCAGGATGGCTACTCCTTCTCCGAACAGTTGATGCAAATCGGCAGCCACCGCCGGAGTCAACCCGATTTCGGGGACCAGCAAGATGGCCGAGCGCCCCGCTTCAAGCACCGCCCGCATGGCGGAAAGATAGATGGCCGTCTTGCCCGACCCGGTAACGCCGTGCAGCAGCATGCCGGAAAATTTGCGCGCGTTCACATTCTCCTGGATGGATTTCAGCGCCGCCTGCTGCGCCAAGCTGAACTGCGAGTCAACCAGGCTGGGCCGCGCTTTCAGCACCGACACGGTGAAGTCAGCCGGCTCCTCGATAATTTCCACCAGTCCCCGCCGTACCAGTGTGTTCAAAGTGCTTTTTGGGACTTCAACCGACTGCAGCACATCGACCGGCGCCTTGCCCCCCGCGGCGGCCAGAGTGTCAATTAGCGTTCTTTGATTGGAGTTGACCTTGTCTTCGACATTCTTTAAGACTGCGACCCGGACAATGCGCGCCGCATCGCGGGCCTCGGACAGATCTTCCCGAACGATCCACTTCTTCCGCACCATTCCTGCAAGCAAGGCCTTCGAAGCCCGGGTCGCAGCTCGCAAACTCTCTGCACGCGTCATCTCGCGCTCGGCCAGGTAGTCGAGCACCCGGAATTCAGACAGTTGCTCTTCGGGAGTTTTCTGAGAGCGTGCGGATGATCCTGACATCCCGGCCAAATGCAGCGCCAGTTGCCCCTCTTCGGTGATGCGGTAGCCGATTGCCTTCCTGAATTCGGCGCCCAGCGGCAGCATGGTCCGGAAAACCTCGCCGACGGGGGCGAGGTAATAGTCGGCAATCCACTGGCCCAGCCGGATCAACTGATCGTCAAGCACCGGTGTTGCATCAAGCACGCTGATTACATTCTTGGTCTTAACTTCCGGCTTGCCATCGTGCAGAGCGGTGACGATCCCCGACATGCGCTGCTGGCGAAAGGGCACAAGCACGCGCCCACCTACAATCGGCTGCATCCCATCAGGAACCGCATAGGTGAAGACGAGGTCGAGCGGCACCGGCAAAGCTACGTCGCAGAATTCAGACATGGTAAATGTAGGCGCAGTGTCCCCGCTCGTGCTGCGGTGAAGAATGGTTGGCAGGCTACTCCGGGCCCTTGGGAGGAGCCACCAGCCCCAGATCTTTCATCACCATCTGTAAATCTTTCCAGGCTTCCTTCTTTTGCCGGGGATCGCGCAACAGAAACGCGGGATGGTAAGTGACCGCCAGTTTGGTGCCGCGAAAGTCATACCACTTGCCGCGCAGCTCAGTCATCGGCGCATTGATGGCCAGCAACGTCTTGGCCGCCACCGCACCCAGCGCCACCAGGGCCTTGGGTTTGATGGTGGCAATCTGCCGCATCAGAAAAGGGGAACAGGTCTCGCACTCGTCGCGCTCCGGCGTGCGGTTGCCCGGTGGCCGGCACTTGATGATGTTTGCGATATAGACATCCTCGCGCCGCAGGCCCATGGCCTTGATCATATTGTTAAGCAACTGCCCGGCGCGGCCCACGAAGGGTTCGCCCTGCTGGTCTTCGTCGGCGCCCGGCGCTTCGCCGATGAACATCAGCTCCGCCCGCGGATTGCCCACGCCGAAGACAATCTGCTTGCGACCCTGTTTGGCCAGGCGGCAGCGGGTGCAATCGCCAATGTCTTCGCGGATGGCGCGCAACCCCTGGACTGGATCTGCGAGGCTGGACTCGGGTTGAGTGGAAATTTCAACTAGCTCTTGTGGGGGAGTTGAAGTTGAGGCTGCGGCTTTGGCTCTGGGCAATGGCTCTCGCTCTTCTGGTCGGACGGTGGTTTCGCGCCGGTAAAAATCATAGATGCCGAGCTCGTTGTAGTAACGAATGCGGTCGGCGAGGGCGCGCTTGAGTTGTGGGTCAAGAGTTAGGGGCATGAGATTTCAGAACGATTGCTGATCTCAGATTGATGATTTCAGATTGAACCCTCCTCGTGCCGAGGGGCTGGTGTTCAATCTTAAATCTAAAATCAACAATCTGAAATCTTTTGGGGAGCGCCGCTACTTGGCCTGTGGCACTTTTCGCAGGCGGACGGCCTGGTCGAGCACCCGCTGGGCGACTTCCCACTTGGTGGTTTCAGGCACTTCGATCACCTCACTGTGGGTGATGATGGTAACGGCGTTGCGGTCGGAGTCGAAGCCTATGCCTTCGCGCGACACGTCATTCACCACGATGGCGTCCAGCGATTTAGACAGCAGCTTTTTGCGCGCGTTTTCCAGGACGTTCTCGGTTTCAGCGGCGAACCCGATGATGAGTTGTGAGCTTTTGGAGCGGGCCACTTCCGCCAGAATGTCGGCTGTTGGCTCCAGTTCGAGCGCCATCGAGCCCTTGCGCTTGATCTTCTGCTCGGCCGCACTCTTGGGACGATAGTCGGCCACCGCTGCGGTTTTGATGACAATAGTGGCTTCGGGCAGCAGCTTCAGGACCGCCTGGCGCATTTGCTCCGCGGATTCAACTCGCGTGACTTCGGCGCCGCCGGGAGGTGTCAGGGTGGTAGGCCCGCTCACCAGCAGCACTCGGGCGCCGCGCCGCAGGGCGGCTTCAGCCAGCGCGTATCCCATTCGTCCGCTGGAGCGGTTGGTGAGATAGCGCACCGGATCGATCTTCTCGCGGGTGGGGCCGGCCGTGATCAGCACGGTTTCTCCGGCCAGTTCCTGCGAAGCTCCTAAAGCCTCCATCGCGGCCGCGACAATCAATTCATTCTCGGCCAGCCGCCCGGGGCCCGTCATACCGCAGGCCAGGTAGCCGTCGCCCGGTTCAACAATCCGCACGCCGCGCTGGCGCAGCAGTTCCAGGTTCGCCTGGGTGGCGGGATGGTTCCACATGTTGACGTTCATGGCGGGGGCAACCACCACGGGCGCAGTCGTTGCCAGATAAAGTGTGGTCAGAAAATCGTTGGCGATGCCTTGCGCGAATTTGGCAAGGAGGTCAGCCGTGGCCGGCACCACCAGGAGAGCGTCAATCGATTGTGCCACGGCGATATGCTCAATGGCTGAGTCGATGTTGGGCTGGGCGTTCTTCTCGTCGCCGCCCGAGGCAAACATGTCGGTGATGACTTTTTCGCCGGAGAGCGCGGCAAAGGTGAGCGGGCGAACAAACTGCTGCGCGCCCTGGGTCATGATGACCTGCACCCGGATGCCGCGGTCCTGTAACAGGCGGACAACCTCTGCCGCCTTGTAGGCCGCGATGCCGCCGCTGACTCCGAGCGCTACTTTCATGGGAAGATACCCATCGACTGTAGATTTCAGATTGAGGATTTCAGATCGCCCTTTCCACAATGCTGGCTGCCGCAGGTGACAGATCTGAAATCAACTATCTGAAATCTACAATCTGCAATTCAGACATCTTTCGCGATGGCCTTCTCCAGCATCTCGCTGGCAACCTCGGCCGCGGAGCGCGGCATTTCGGGGATCACCCACTTCACCTTGCCCGCCTTGATTTCGTCCTGCGCAATCCGGCAAGGCTTGCGGGAAGGCGTTTCGATGACCGGAGGCGCGCCACCCTGCAATTGTCGCGCTCGGCGCGCGGCCACCAGGATGTACCGATAGTTGCTGTCAAATCCATCCATCAACTTCATCTTCTTCTCCCCTTACCGCCTAGCGTCCACCCGGCGCCGCTACTTTCTCAAACGACGCCAAAATCGGCTGCAGCCGCTCCCGCACGTTATCCAGCCGGCAGCGTTCTGCCTTGGCCATCAGGTCGGTCTCGTCAGCGGGTCGTTGTTTCTGGCCTTGTACTCCTGATTGCTGCAGTCGCTCCGCGAGCAGGATCGACTTCAGCGCTTCGATAGATTCGTCCAGGCGGTCGTTAACCAAAATATAGTCGTATTTGTCGTAATTCTCAATCTCCCGAGAGGCCGTGACCAAACGGCGATGGATCACATCGGCCGCATCCAGACTGCGGGTGCGCAGCCGCTTCTCCAGTTCCTGCCGGTTGGGAGGCAACACAAAAATGCTCACCGCCTCCGGAATCTTGGCCTTGATCTGGGCCGCACCCTGGACATCGATATCCAGCAAGAGATCCTTGCCCTCGTCTTTCGCCTCGCGTAAAAAGCGGCGCGCTGTACCGTAGTAGTTGCCAAACACGTCGGCGTGTTCGAGAAATTCATCCTTGCGGATCATTTCTTCAAATTCCGCACGCGAGACGAAAAAATATTCCCGTCCGTCCTGCTCGTCGCCACGCGCCGCCCGCGTGGTGTAGGAGATGGAAAATTTCAGGCCCGGCACAATTTGCCGCACCCGATCCACCAGCGTGGATTTGCCCGAACCAGAGGGCGCTGAAATGATGTACACGCCACTCATTCGACGTTCTGCACCTGTTCCCGGGCCTTCTCGATTTCTGTCTTGATGGCCAGTCCCATTTCGGTGATTTTCAGCGCCTCGCCGGCCAGGCCGGAAGTCTTCGACAGCAGGGTGTTGGCTTCCCGGTTCATTTCCTGCAGCAGAAAATCCAGCTTCTTGCCCACTTCTCCGCCCTGATCGAGCAAGCCCAGGAAGTGCTTCACGTGCGTATCCAGGCGAACCAATTCTTCCTGAATATCGCTGCGATCGACCAGCAACGCCGCCTCCTGCAGCAGGCGTTCCGGTTCCACCTGGCTTCCAATCAGTTCCTGCATGCGCGTTTTCAGCCTCTCGGCGTAGGTCTGTGAAACTGTCTGACGATGCTTCTCCACAGCGTCGCCGGCCTTCTGCACGTGGGCCATGCGCTGCCGCAACTCGCGGTCGATGCCGCGGCCTTCTTCTTCGCGCATCTGGTTGAGGTGGTTGAGTAGTTCCTCCACTTTGGCCAGGACGGACACCTCCAGCGCGCCATCCGCGGGAAGCGCAGCCGCATCCAGCGCGCCGGGCAGCCGCAGCACCGCGTTCAAATCCGGCTCGGCGGCCAGACCGAATTCGGCGGCCGCCGCGCGGAACGCCTGGATGTAACCTCCCGCGACCTGGCGGTTGAGCGCAAAGCTTTCGCTGCCCCCGCGTTCCAGATTGAGAGTCAGCTCCACGTGGCCCCGGGCCAGGTTCGCCTTGAGCAGCCGGCGCAACTTCATTTCCAGAGAATCGCTGTCCGACGGCAGACGGAAGTGCACATCGAGAAAGCGGTGGTTCACCGACTTCAAAGACAAAGTGAAGCCCAACGGACTCTTTCCCGGTAAAGTGATATGCCGATCAGGGTACTGCGGCTCAGCCACCTGACCCTTCACCTGGGCAAACCCGGTCATGGAACGAATAGGCATGTAGGTTATCGTAGGGCTCGCCCTTCGACTACGCTCAGGGCAGGCTCAGCCGGCAGTCCCGAGGGTGTCTCGCCCTCAGCCTTCCAGACTACCGAACCGCATTCGCCTTGGGCTGCTCTCCCTCCGCAAACTGAAGATCATACAACCGCCGATAGGTTCCAGGTTTCTGCATAAGCTCCTCATGCGGTCCGATGTCCTCGATGGTACCGTTTTCCAGAACCACAATCCGATCCGCACGGCGGACCGTCGAGAGCCGGTGCGCAATCACAAACACAGTGCGTCCGGTCATGAGATTCTGTAATGCCGACTGCACCAGCGCCTCGGACTCGCTGTCCAGCGCGGAGGTGGCCTCGTCCAGAATCAGGATCGGAGCATTCTTGAGCAAGGCGCGGGCAATGGCAATGCGCTGGCGTTCGCCGCCCGAAAGCCGTACCCCGCGTTCACCGATCATGGTCTCGTAACCGTTGGGCAACTCCATAATAAAGTCATGCGCCAAGGCGGCGCGGGCCGCGGCCTCGACTTGCTTCTGCGAAACAGAGGGCTGTCCATACGCAATATTGTTGCGCAGAGTGTCATTGAACAGCACCGTTTCCTGGGTCACTACGCCGATTTGCGACCGCAGCGAGGCTAGCGTGGTCTCGCGCACGTCGCGACCATCGATCAGCAGGCGGCCGGCGGTTACGTCGAAGAAACGAGGGATCAGGTGTACCAGCGTGCTCTTGCCCGCACCGCTCGATCCCACCACCGCCACTACTTCCCCTGCCTGCACCTGCAGGTTGATGTCGCAGAGAATTTCCCGCGACTCGTCACCGTCAGCTTCGTAAGAGAAGCACACATCCTCCAGCCGGATGCTATCGGCAAAAGGCGGAAGGGGCTTGACCCCGGTTTTTTCCTTGACGTCGTCCTCGGTGTCCATGAACTTGAAAATCTCCGAGGACGCGCCCAACGCCTGCTGGAAATTGTTGTTAAAGAGGGCAAACTTCCGCACCGGGTTATACAAGCTGAATACGGCCGTGATAAATGCCCCAAACGTTCCCAGGGTAAATTCGTTGTGCGCGATGCGGTCGCGGCCCAATAACAAGAGCATGGCGATCGCAATCGCTCCGAAAATATCCATCAGTGGCGAACTCATTGCCGCCGCCGCCACCGAGCGCAGGTTGGCCTTGAAGAGCCTTTGCGCGGCCTGGCGAAAGCGCGCCATCTCCCAGGATTCCATGCTGAAGGCTTTCACGATGCGATTGCCGCTGATGGTTTCCTGCAGGATGTTCTGAATGTCAGCCAGCTTGTCCTGGCCGCCGCGGGTAGTACTCCGCACCCGGCGCCCGATCCTTACCGCCGAGTAGATGATGAAAGGGATAAAGAGGAGCAGCACCCAAGCCAGTTTTCGTCCCAGCACCACCACCGCAACGGCAGTGAACAGAAAAGTGAAGAACTGCTGCAGGAACTCCGCCAGCACGCTTGACATGGCGTATTGCACGCG
Source organism: Terriglobia bacterium (assembly GCA_963758435.1). Taxonomy (GTDB): domain Bacteria; phylum Acidobacteriota; class Terriglobia; order Terriglobales; family Acidobacteriaceae; genus JAIQFF01. Next base: position 654,925 of record CAVWVN010000014.1, read on the forward strand.
CTCGATGTCGTTAATGATGGTTGAGATAAGCGTCCCCGTGGTGTGCTTCTGAAAAAACGCCGCTGAACGCCGCAGCACCGAATTGTAGAGATCGTTCCGCAGATCAGTGATCATGCCGAATCCGGCATGATTCACCAGGTAAGTGCCGGCATAATCGAAAATGCCTTTGAGGATGGTGGACGCAACCAGAGCGTAGGCCACAATCGTCCAGGCATTGTGAAAATGCGTGGGCACGAACTGTTGTAGATAGACCACGTGGCCACTGCCCGGAATGGTGAAGAGCTGAATGTTGTCGGATCCTGTCGAGGGGTTGAGGACACGGTCAAAGATGGGCTTGACCAGGACCAGCCGAAACGCTTCCAGGAATCCCACCGCGGCCAACAACACCACCCCTGGCACCAACTGCAGCCCGAAGGGCAGAACATACCGCAAAAGGCGGGTCAGTTGCCGCATTTGGAGCTTTCGGTGCGCATGCCGTCGAGGCCCGCGCCTGGGGGAATCAGCATATTAAGCAAGGTCTTATTCTACTGCAGTCTTGGGTAACAGTCGTCGGTCGCCAGTCGTCGGCAAAGTCAAATGCGTTGTGCCGATGACTGATGACTGAAGACTGACAACTGCTACCCCGGGCTATCCCGATGCACCACCTTCACCCGATATCCCGCCTTGCGCAGGCGTTTGCCCACGTCCTCCGCGATCATGACTGAGCGGTGCTGGCCCCCGGTGCACCCGAAAGAGATAGTCAGGTAGCTCTTGCCTTCGCGGATATAGTGCGGCAGTAGGTACACCAGCAGCCCTGAAATGCGCTGAATAAATTCCCGGGTCTGGGGAAACGAACGGATATATCTGGCGACTTTGGGGTCGCGCCCGGTCAACGGACGAAACTCGGGCACGAAGTGCGGATTAGGCAGAAAGCGAACGTCGAAGAGCAGGTCGGCGTCGTCGGGAACCCCATGTTTGAATCCAAAACTCACGCAAGAAACCAGGATATTCTTGCCCGACTCCCGCTTGTGAAAGCGTTCCGTGATATAGGCCCGAAGCTCATGAACGTTAAACCTGGAAGTGTCGATCACCAGGTCTGCCATGGCCCGGATATAGCGGAGATGGCGGCGTTCGGCGGTCAGCGACGACTTCACGGACGTCTCCGTGCCCAGGGGATGTGGCCGGCGGGTCTCGCTGAAGCGGCGCAACAGGATGGATTCCGCGGCCTCGAGAAAAAGCACCTTGGTCGGCAGCATGCGCTTGACCGAGTTGACGATGGCCGGCAGCGACTCGAGTTGCGTGCCTTCACGAACGTCCACCACCAGAGCGGTCCGGCTGATCTCGAGAGACTGCCCAATCAGCTCCGCGAAGCGCGGAATCAACTCCACCGGCAGATTGTCCACGCAGTAGTAGCCCAGGTCTTCGAAGGCCTTGAGCACAGAAGCTTTGCCTGACCCGCTCATGCCCGTGATGATGACCAGTTCGCCGGGCAGGGCTGCGCGATCACTTTTCCGGCGGCCTTTTTTGGTGTCAATTCGAACTTTTCTCTTACGCTTGGTGGCCATCTGGTGCGATGTTAGCAGGCACCGCCCGGGCTAGCCAGTTGCATCCCGGTTGCCGGTGCCGGAGCGCACGCTGCGGAATTCTGAAGGGAAATAAAAAAGGGGCACCGGATGTGCCCCTTTTATGCTTCGCTGTGGCAGAGGTACGCCATCCCCCGAGGGCATATCTAACGCAGCGACGCGACTACGACAACATTCTGTACCGGATAGTCCATTGCGACTTCGGACTCGCGACCGCTCTTCGGCAGTTCCTCTCCCCGATTGCTTCCCGCCGTCCAGATCTCGGCCAGGAAATACTGCGAGCCGTAACGGTGGAAAACCAGCTTGCTGTTCTTCTGCACCTCTGCCGATTCACAGCTCAGCGGCAGGATCGCCTTGACGACATGCTGGTCCGAGCTGTTGATCGACATCGCGACCCCGGTCATGCCGAGAGGCCGAATCGAGTATTGCCCGGCCGGAAGTTCGGTTTTGTTTACGATGAAGTTGAACGGAACGTTCGCCTTCACCACTCCGGTCTGAGCGTAGGCAGATGCGGTGGCCAGCAGCAGGCCCAGGCCGATCAGGGCAAACAGTTGGTTTTTCATAAATCCTCCTCGTGTGCGAGACGGTGAAACCACGCAGGATCAGCCTGTCTTCTACGCCGCACTGCCTGTTTCGCTATCGGTCGTCTCTGACTTTTCGCAGCGGGTTGAAAACCGTTGCTGCATTGTTCATTGCAGGTGGCGTGCCAGAGTCAGCGCGGGCTCGGGCTCAGATCGAAAGATGGTTCCAAGTCGCTGACTGGCCTGACTTTGTGGTGGGTGGCTGGCATTGCCGCCAGGTCTCGTCGAGCGCAGCTATCGTTCTCCGCTAACCCAACTGTTAGTCACAGCAATCCGTTGGGTTAATTGCGGGGGTTGGATCCGGATCTTGAATGTGTGGGACCGGGTTTCTGATCCGGTCGCGCGGTGCGCGGCACCGCTCCAAGTTTAAGATTGCGCGCAAGGCCGCGGCCCTCCGGGCCGCCTGACCAGGTCAGAGACCTGGTCCCACACAATCAAGGAACACACAATCAAAGAAAGATCCAACAACATCTCCACGTGTACACGACGGCCCGATATATGCTAAACAGCATCCAGTATGTCGGAGAGAAATCCCAGGCTGATTGGTATCGGCGGCCCCTTGAAGGGCACGGCATTCTCTTTACCTGCCGGGGAAGTGTCCATTGGCCGTGACTCCTCGAACCAGCTGTGGGCGGCAGATCCCGCACTGTCCCGCCGGCACTGCCTGGTGCTGGCCCAGGACGAGCAGTTCTCCATCCGCGATCTGAAAAGCCGCAACGGCACGCTGGTCAACGGCGTGCCGGTGGAGCAGCAGCAGATACGACACGGCGATCAGATCTATATCGGCGATTCCGTGCTGGTCTTCCTGCTCAAGGAAGACGGAGAGCACTTCGACAAGAATCCGGTTGAATTCCTGGAGACGGCGGGTTTCGAAGGTTCTCCACTTCTGCTGCGGGCGGAAGACTCGCTCTACCTGCAGCCTGACAAGATGGTGGCCAATTTACCTCCCAGCGCCCGCCGGGCGCGCGATCTGAACTCCTTGCTGAAGATCGCCACCGGGATCGGCGGCATTCGCGATCAGGATTCGCTGCAATGGCAGCTCCTCGGTTTCATATTCGACGTGGTCCCGGCCGAACGTGGAGCGGTGTTGCTGTGCGATCATCCGGAAGAGTTCACTTCCACCGCCGCCTGGGACCGGGTGCGCGGTCCCGGCCACCCCGTACGCGTCAGCCGCACCGTGGTACAGCGGGTCTTGAGAGATCGCATCGGCTTGCTGGTCAGCGATGTCCGGGGCAACGAAGCCCTGCGCCAGGTCAAGACCCTGACGGAATTGAAAGTGAGTTCGCTGCTTTGTGTACCCCTGATGGTTGCCAAAAGGGTTCTGGGCGCGATCTACCTGGATAGCACCAGCCCGACCACGGAGTTCGACGAAGATCACTTGCAGGTAATGACGGCCGTTGCAGGCATCGCCAGCCTGGCCTTCGACAATGTACGTCACTGGGAGAAATTGCAGCAGGAAAACCAGGAACTGCGCGCCGAAATCGATCTCGAACACAATATGGTCGGCGGCAGTCCCGGCATGCGCAAAGTGTTCGATTTCATTCGCCGGGTCGCGCCCACCGATTCCACCGTCCTCATCCATGGCGAGAGCGGGACGGGAAAGGAGTTGGTGGCCCACGCCATTCATCGCAACAGCCCGCGTGCGGAGCAGCCTTTCGTGGCCATCAACTGCGCCGCCATCGCCGAAACCCTGTTGGAGAGCGAGTTGTTCGGCCACGAAAAAGGCGCGTTCACCGGCGCGGCTGGACAAAAGAAAGGCAAGGTGGAAGTGGCCGAAGGGGGAACGCTATTCCTCGACGAGATCGGCGAACTAGCCCCCGGCCTGCAAGCCAAGCTGCTGCGCGTCCTGCAGGAGCGCGAATTCGAGCGCCTGGGCGGCACCCGGCCCATCAAACTAAATATTCGCCTGGTCGCGGCCACCAACCGAAGTTTGCCCGAAGCCGTCAAGGCCGGCACTTTCCGCAACGACCTGTATTACCGATTGAACGTGGTCAGTCTGCAAATGCCTCCATTACGCGAGCGCCGTGAGGACATATCCGTGCTGGCCGACTATTTTCTGACTAAGGCCAGCCGCAAGTGCCGCACCCGGGTAAAGTCACTGTCTCCTGAGGCCCTGACCTCGCTGATGCACTACGATTGGCCGGGGAATGTTCGTGAACTGGAGAATGCCCTGGAACGGGCATTGGTGCTGGGCTCGACGGATTCCATTCTCCCCGATGACTTGCCCGAGGCTGTCCTCGAAGCGGCGTCGACCACCACGGCATCAACCGATAAATACCATGGCAGTATCAAAGAGACGAAGAAGCAGCTGATCCTGCAAGCCCTGCAGCAGTCGAACGGCAATTACATCGAGGCGGCAAAAACGCTGGGCATGCATCCCAACTCGCTGCTGCGGCTCATTCGTAATCTGGATTTAAAGGGCGTGAAAGCTGGTATGCAGATGCCGTGATAAGGGCAGCATTTAGCACTTGGCGCGGGGCCGGAGCTCGACCGTTTCGCGATCGGAATTTTCGAATCGCCAATTGCTCGATTCACACCCGAAACGGTGCACTCAGCAGCCGAGCCGGCAGCATAACTACAGCCCAGACCAGCGCCAGCGCGCCATGGACCGCTATCCCCACCAGACGAAACGGCAGCAGCAGCACCCACACAAACGGGTACAGCACCAGTGCCAGCAGTGCCAGCGGCCAGCACACCACAAAAAGAATGCACCAGAGAAGAAAACCTAACATGGCCGTATCTCTCCTGCTTAAGTCTACGAGGAAACGATCCGAAAAGTTCCACGCGGCACCACAGCCCAAAATCTGAGAACTGACAACCTGAAACTGACAACCGGTTTTTTCTTCAATCGGTTTGTCTTCAAACCAATCTTGCCTCTCGAAACTCCTTGCCAGTTCTTGAGCAGTCTGCGCCGTCTAGCCCGCCGTCCTCTCGGGTGCAAGCCTGCGCAGCGACTCTTCATACGGCGCCCGAGCAATGCCTCTCTCGGTCACAATCGCTGTAACGAACTTCGCGGGGGTGACATCAAACGCCGGATTCTCTACCGCAACGCCGTCCGGCACCATCTGCCGGCCGGCAATATGCGAGACTTCTTTCCCGTCGCGCTGCTCGATGGGAATTCCGCTGCCATCGGGTGTTTCGAAATCCACCGTGGATAGCGGAGCGGCCACATAAAACGGGATGCCGTGTTCCCTGGCCAACACCGCCACCGAATAAGTTCCAATCTTGTTGGCCACATCGCCGTTGGCCGCGATGCGGTCTGCCCCCACTACGATGGCGTGGATTTTGCCTTGATTCATCATGGCGCCGGCCATGTTGTCGGAAATCACCGTGGTCGGAATGCCATCCTTCATCAGTTCCCACGCCGTCAATCGCGACCCCTGCAGGAAAGGACGCGTCTCATCGGCATAGACGTGTATGTTCTTTCCCTGCTCCACCGCGGCGCGGATCACTCCCAAGGCAGTGCCATATCCGCAAGTAGCCAGGGCCCCGGCGTTACAGTGGGTGAGCACGCCTCCGCTGGCCGGCATCAAAGTCGCGCCGTGCCTGCCCATGGCCTGGTTGGCCGCGATGTCCTCGGCGTGCATGCGCTGGGCTTCTTCCACCAGTGCCTGCCTGACCTGGGCCAGGGGCCGCACTCGCAATGTTTCAAACTTGTCGCGCATGCGCTTGATGGCCCAGAAAAGATTCACCGCCGTGGGCCGGGTCTTGCCGATGACATCGCAGATCTGGTCGAAGTCACGCTTGAGGTCTCCGCCAGTTTCAGCCTTGGAATTTTTCACGCCGAGCGCGATGCCCATGGCGGCAGCCACGCCAATGGCCGGCGCGCCCCGCACCACCATGTTGCGAATGACGTCGGCAACCTGGACATAGGTCTTGCAGGTAACGTAGGCCTCTTCCGTGGGCAGCTTGGTCTGGTCAATGAAGCGAACGCCGGAGTCAGTCCATTCGAGGGTTTGAATCATAAAGTCGGTCGTTGGCCCTTGGTCGTTGGCCCATGGGCTTTGCTGCCTTCAATCAGAAACTATATGTCGGATTTCAGCCCTGTAAGTTTGTAAGTGTCCCGGGGCGAATGGCCAACGACCAAGGGCCAAGGTCCAACGGCGATTTTAGTTTTTATGTACTTCGCAGCGGATTCTCGGGTTGTGCACCACGGCTGGTTTGCCGCAGATCTCGCAGCCGGAGCCTGCCGCGGGCATTCCCGGGGAAGTCTCGTCGTTTTGCAGAAGGTGCTCTTGCCGTACCTCGCTGGCGGTGAACACAGAAACGAAGGGCGCCGGGGCGGCGGCTTGCTCCACGCTGGGACGCCCTCCCGCCTCTTCCCGTTCCACCAGGCACAGTGCGCCTACCACCTGAAAACCGAATTCCCGCGCCGCTTCAATGGCCTGCACGGTCGAGGCTCCCGTAGTGCAAACGTCATCCACGATCACCACCCGTGCGCCCTTTTCCTGGAAGCCTTCGATCCGCCGTCCCGTGCCATGCTGCTTTTCCGCTTTGCGCACCAGAAATCCATCCACGTCGCCGCTGGCCACGGAAACCGCGACTACGATGGGATCGGCGCCCATGGTCAGGCCGCCCAGTGCTTTCGGCTTCCACCCCCGGTTCCGGATCTCGTCGAGGACCACCTGTCCCGTGAGGCGCGCTCCCTTGGCTGCCAGAGTGGTAGTGCGGCAGTCGATGTAGTAGTCGCTCGTTCCCCCGGACGAGAGTTTGAACTGTCCCAGCCGGAACGATTTGGAAGCCAGCAAACGCAGCAAATCCTGACGAGCGGAAGGCATCAAAACCTACGATAACACTTTTGACGCATGCTATTGCGTCATGCGCTCCAGATGACGGAAATGGTCAGTTCCGATATAGAGCACGCCGAAGAGCATCAGATTGTAACCCACGTGAATCAGAAGTCCGGGCGTCACCGAGCGGGTTACCACGCGGGTGATGGTCAGGACCAGGCCGACCATGAACAGCACCAGCAGTGGGCCCCAGGCTTGTCCCAGCTGTTCGCTGTGTACCATAGCAAAAGCTAAACTGGTCGCCAACACGGCCAGGAACCTGCCCCATCTGCCGGCAATCGAAGTTTTCGGGGCGGGCGCCATACTGAACGCTCCAAGCAGACCTGCCAAGATCAGCAGCACCGTGGTGGCGATAGCGAAAACATGGGCGGAAATCGCCCCCGCGGCCAGACCCCAGGAGACAGTCGTGGCGGCCGGCAGCAAGAACAGGCCCGACGGGCGCTCTCCCGACTTCAAACTTTGCGCTACCACCAGCGCACCGACCACTAGAAAGACCACAACTGCCAGCAGGACCGACCACGGCAGGGGAAGATGGTGCTCGATGTACCCCCAGGCCGCCATGATCAGGCCCCAAATACAACCTCGGCGGAGCTGACGCGGCGTCATGAACAGCGTCTGCAGCCACCGGTCGAGTACCGGGTACAGGAATCCGCGGAAGAGCATCTCCTCTGCCAGGGGAGCGATGGCCACTCCGAAAATCATCATCAAATACGCGCCCTGACGGTTCTGGAAAAACTTGTCCATGGGTAACGATTTGGGAATCGGCAATAGCCGCGACATCTCCCCCAGGACGACAGCCAGAAGAGCGCCTGCCGTCAGAAACCCCAGCCAGCCCAGGTTCCGGGGCCACCGCCAGCCCACCGTCTGCCAGAAAGGACGTTGCCGGTGGCGGGTCACCAAGCCATACATGGCGACCAGCATGGCCAGGTAAGCGAGGGTCATGGCGGGGACAATTACCAGCGGCCCTGGGTTCTTGCCCAATTCGGCGGCGGACATGCCCTGGGCGGCTGAACTATGCAGAACGATGACGAAAGATATCGAACTGAAAAGGAAGAGGGCGGACACCAGAACCAGCCCCACGATCAGGAGGTCGAGCCCACTCCAGGGCGGATTTTCGGCACCCGGATTGATCTGGGCGACCGATTCCACAGGCCGCTCTATCTGCAATTCGGGAAGAGGCTGATCTGGTGAGGACAATTGAACCCGTGTGGGGCGGGCGCCCTCGCCCGCCGCCTTTGACTTTCGTTGAGTACTGAAACTCCGGCACAATTCTTAAAAGCAACATCAACCGCAAAAGCGGCGGGCGAGGGCGCCCGCCCTACGCGATCGAACTCTTCTGTCCGTTGGCAAAGTATCCTGCCAGCGCCTGGCCGGTGTACGACTTCTTGTTACGCGCTACCTGCTCCGGAGTACCTTGGGCAACGATGCGCCCGCCTTCTTCTCCGCCCTCCGGACCGAGATCAATAATCCAGTCAGCGTTGCGGATCACATCCAGATTGTGCTCGATGATCATAACCGTATTCCCCAGGTCGGTCAGCCGGTGCAGCACTTCGAGCAATTTCTTTACATCATCAAAGTGCAGACCGGTGGTCGGCTCGTCCAGCAGATACATCGTCTTCCCGGTCTGTCGTTTGCTCAATTCCCGCGCCAGCTTGATGCGCTGGGCCTCGCCACCGGAGAGCGTCACCGCCGACTGTCCCAGATGAATGTAACCCAGCCCCACATCCACCAGGGTCTGCAGCTTCTGCCGGACCTGGGGGATATTCTCCAGGATGGGCAACGCGTCCGACACCGGCATCTCCAGCAGGTCGGCAATCGACTGACCCTTGTATTTCACCGCCAAGGTTTCCTGGTTGTAGCGTTTGCCGCCGCAGACTTCGCACAGCACGTACACATCGGGAAGAAAATTCATCTCGATCCGCCGCTGGCCCTCGCCCTGGCAGGCCTCGCAGCGCCCACCGGAAACGTTGAAAGAGAAGCGTCCCGGTTTGTAGCCCCGCTCGCGCGACTCCGGCAACATGGTGTAAAGATCGCGGATCTGGGCAAAGACACCGGTATAAGTTGCCGGATTCGAGCGCGGCGTGCGCCCGATCGGGGACTGGTCGATGCGAATGACTTTGTCGACATTTTCCGTGCCGGAAATCGCCTTGTAGGTGCCGGGCTCTTCCCGCGAGCGGTAGAGTTTCTGGGCCAGAGCGCGATAAAGAATGTCGTTGACCAGCGTAGATTTGCCCGATCCCGAGACCCCGGTCACGACCGTCATCACGCCCAGGGGAAATACGACGTCAAGGTTCTTGAGATTGTTTTCCCGCGCCCCCAGCAGCGTGATCGCCGACCCGCCCTGTGCCCGCCGCTCCGGCCGCATCTCGATCTGCACCCGTCCTGAGATGTACGCGCCCGTCAGCGATTCCGGCACCATTTCAATCTCGTGCGGAGTTCCATGCGCCACCAGTCCTCCGCCATGGCGGCCCGCTCCCGGACCAAGATCAATCACGTAGTCCGCGCGCCGGATGGTTTCTTCATCGTGCTCCACCACCAGAACGGTGTTCCCCAGATCGCGCAATTCCTCGAGGGCCTTCAGCAAGCGACCGTTGTCCCGATGATGCAATCCGATGGAAGGTTCGTCCAGCACGTAGAGCACCCCCCGCAGCTTGGATCCGATTTGCGTAGCCAGCCGGATGCGCTGCCCTTCGCCGCCGGAAAGCGTGGCCGCCGAGCGTTCCAGCGAGATATATCCCAGCCCGACAGCATCCAGAAACTGCAGCCGCTCCACAATCTCGTGCACGATGCGCCCGGCAATGATCGCCTCGCGCCCGTTGAGCTTGATCTTGCGCGCCGTCGCCAGCGCCCGCGTCACCGGCAATGCCGTGAAGGCAGCGATCGACATGCCGTTTACTTTCACTGCCAGGCTTTCTGGCCGCAGCCTCTTGCCCTCACACGCCGGGCACCTGGTCGCCGACATGTAGCCCAGCAGGAATTCGCGATAGGTATCAGACGTGGAATCGTCCACGGCCTGTTTGAGATAGCCCACAACCCCGCGGAAGCCGGTCTTCCTGCCCTTGCCTGCCTCGCTCCCGGTTTTGCCGGCCTCTCCATAGAGCACCAGGCTCTGGATCTTCTCGGGAAACTTTTCGAACGGAGTAGCCAGGTCGAATCCGTGGGCGGCCGCGGTGATCTGCAGCTGATGAATCAGGTTCTGCGACGCTGATCCCGGCCCCAGCCCGCCCTCGAGCAACGGCTTTGACCAGTCGGTGATGATCCGCGCCGGATCAAATTCGTAGCGGCTGCCCAAGCCGTGGCACTCCGGGCAGGCGCCGTATGCGCTGTTGAAGGAAAACGACCGGGGCTCCAGTTGGGGCACGCTGATGCCACAATCCGGACACGCCAGCTTCGCCGAATAGAGCTGCTCATCCCCTCCCACCACCGCAACCTGCACCAGCCCGCCCGCCAGCTTCATGGCCAGGCCTACCGACAACTCCAGCCGGTGTTCGATCCCGGGCTTCACCAGCAGCCGGTCGATCACCACTTCGATGGTGTGGTTTTTTCGCTTGTCCAGAGGAATGTCATCTTCGAGATTGACCAGTTCGCCATCGATACGCGCCCGGGTGAAGCCGTGCTGCACCAGCTTCTCCATTTCTTTTTTGAACTCGCCCTTGCGACCGCGCACGATCGGGGCCAGCACCATCACGCGGTCCTCCGGAGTCAGACCCATCACGCGCTGCACGATCTGCTCCGCCGACTGACGGGCAATGGCCCGCCCGCATTGGGGACAGTGCGGCACTCCGATTGAAGCAAATAAAAGGCGAAGATAATCGTAGATTTCGGTGATCGTTCCTACCGTGGACCGGGGGCTCCGGCTGGTGGTTTTCTGCTCGATTGAGATCGAGGGGCTCAGGCCGTCAATGGCGTCCACGTCGGGACGCTCCATCTGGTCCAGAAACTGCCGGGCGTAGGCTGAGAGCGTCTCCACGTAGCGCCTCTGGCCCTCGGCATAAATCGTGTCAAAGGCCAGGGACGACTTCCCGGATCCACTCAAACCGGTGATAACCGTCAGGCTATTACGAGGGATTTCGACGTTTATATTCTTGAGGTTATGCTGCCGCGCCCCCCGCACCGAAATCTTGGTAATAGGCATGAAATTGGCGGAAGTTGCGACTGGCCTTCCGTAATTGGACGGCCCCACAGAAATGAAGGAAAGTGGGTTTGCGCGACTCTACTCACGTATCTTAGTTGCTAACAGCGGTCAGCGTCAACGCGGGTAAAGTGATCGATTGCGCCAAATGGGTCCCGGATCGCTTTCTCCGGTACTTTAACTGGAAAGTAGGCCGAGCTTGGGTGGGTTACTAGTCGCTTTCGTCATTTCCTTTACTGCCATCACCGTCGTAGTGGTGGGAATCCTCGCGGCCTACGCCGCGGTAACCGGCATCCTGTACGCCTTCGCCTACGGCTCACGCCGGCGCACCACCGTCCTCGTACCCAGCCAGAGTCAGGCCGGCGGCGACTGAGGCTCGGGCATCGGACGTCAGACTTCAGAACCTTAGACTTTAGACCTCAGGATATTCGTCCAGTCTTCGATCAAGGACGGGCGTCCCCGCCCGTCTCACGCGTGCCCATAATTGCTCCATTAAGCTCCCGTAAGAACAGTGATTTTTGGTGGTGTTTAGGTTTTGTAGCGCCGGCATCCCTTCGACTTCGCTCAGGCAGGCTTTGCCGGCTGTCCTGAGGGCGTCTCGTCCTCGGGGCTCCCACTCCAGGCCGTCCCTCTGGAAAGAGTGATCTACTGATTTGGCGGAGGCGCAGGCGCCTGCTGTTGCTGCTGCTGTTGCTGCTGTAGTTGTTGCTGCAGCAACTGCTGTTGCTGCAGTTCGCGCAACAATTGCTCTGGGGTCTTTACTTGCTGCTGACCATCCGCTGGCTGGTCCTGATTGTCTTCGTTGCCGGAGTCTCCTGCCGGATTATCCACCGGCTGTTCGGCAATATCCATGCCTTGGGGTCCGGGATCGTCCATCTGGACCTCATTGTTGCTCTGAGCCACGGGAGCAGGCGGCGGGGTTTCCGGGACGCTCCCAGATTTCGACGTGAGGATGACCCTGTCCACACTGTCCGGGTGGGCGGCCGAACCCAGCATGACGTAGTTGAAGTGGGATCCATTCAGCAGGGCTGCCAGGACATCGCGCGCCGGCCCTGGTCCCAGATGCGTCACCACCCGCTCGGTAGCATTGGGGGGAACCTCCACGGCAGCTCCGGTTTGCGCTCGCACGGCCCGCAGTATGTCCGCCAGGGTTGAGTTCTCGGCCACAATCGTAAGCTGTCCCTGGCTGTAATGGACCTGGGGCGGAACTGCCGGCATTTGTTCCGGCGTGGGAGGCGGAGGAGGCGGCGCAGGTGCGGGCGGAGGATCGGGAACGGCCTTTTTCGCCGCCTTCTTCGCCGGATGCTGATGCGTCTGGGATTGCGCGGCCGCCGCATTCAACATCAACGACGGAACAAGGATCGCCGCAAGAACCAACCAGACTCTCGCGTGCGGAACTGACTTGAAGAGAACCACGATACCTGCTTCACGGCCTTACCCCAGGTTGGATGCCGGCTGGGGCCCACATGAAATTGTAGCACCGCAACCCGTGTGGCGCGGGCGCCCTCGCCCGCGGCTTTTGACCTGGCTTTAAGATCTAGCGGGCGAGTCGCCCGCGACACTGGTTCACGATTTGCAGTCCTGTCGCGCGATAGTATCGTTGTCCAGCGCCGAAGGAGGCACCCATGGTCCGAATCAGGGCATACCAGCACGCGTTGCGATTCTTAGCTACACCACTGATGACAATTGCCTTTGTCCTTGCCACAAGCATCCAGTTCTCTCTTGCCCAATCCAGCGCTGGAGCCAGCCCTCCAACGCCTTTCTCTCATGCCCTGCCACAGCTGGATGGTAGTCACCTGCGCGCGATTGTCGTTGAAGTGAACTATGCTCCCGGAGAAGCAGACAAGCCGCACAGCCATCCCTGTACCGTAATCGGATACGTCGCCCAGGGGGCAATCCGCTTTCAAGTAAAGGGTGGCGCACCCGAAGTGGTCTACAAGGCGGGCGAGAGCTTTTACGAGGCGCCCAACGGGGTCCACCAGGTGTCGGCCAATGCGAGCGAAAAAGAACCGGCCAAGTTGATCGCCTTTTTCATTTGCGACCACGAAACCCCACTGACCGTGCCTCCCGTGGACAATCACGCCGGGCACCAACCCAAGTAGCTGGTTAGTTTTGAATTTTTCGCTACTGGCGGGGCGCGTAATAGCCCTTGCGAGCCCGCACCTGGAGGTCTTTCTTCAACGCGGTAATTTCAATCGAGCGGTAGCGGCCGTCGGCGTCAAAATCAGCCGGCTTGTAGGAAACCACGTACTGACTCCGCAATTCATCTTCAATTGCGGCAAACGAATTCTTGATGTCCTTCATCTTGAAGGGAAAGAAGGCGCGGCCGCCGGTGGCATCGGCAATCTGTTGCATGGCCTTGTCGCCGCGCAGAATCAGGCCGCTGTCGTCGGTAGAGATCGCGTAAATGATCACTTCGGCGCGCTGTGCCATCTCGAGCGCCATCGCCTTGGTGACCTCGCTCTGGTTATCTTCGCCATCGCTCACTACGATGATGGCCCGCCGTACCGGATGGTCGCTCCGCTCCTTGCTCAGCTTTTCTCGACAAGCGCGGTAGATGGCGTCATACATGGCGGTTCCGCCACCGTTGTGCAGGCTTCGCACTCCGGTTTCGAGCAGATGAACGTTGTCCGTGAACTCCTGCGTGACCTGGCTGTGACTGCTGAAGCCCATGACAAAGGCTTTGTCGAAATTCGCCCGCAAGGTGTGCTGCAGAAAACTGACCGCGGCTTCCTGTTCGAAGTCAAAGCGGCTGTGCACCGATCCGCTGGTATCAACCAGGAGGCCTAACTCGAGCGGCAGATCGGTCTCGCGACGGAAGTTTACGATCGCCTGGGGGGGCTTGTGATCGTCCAGGATGGTGAAATCGCCCTGGTTCAGATTGCGCACAAACTTACCGCGATGGTCAGTGGCAATGAACAGCACATTGACCTCGCTCACCTGTTTCTTGATGGTAAGGATGGGATCTGAGGGATCGGATCCCGTCGAGGGCGAAGCCTCCGGCAGGGCCATGCTGGACGCGGCCACATAGGGCGACTGGGCCCGCAGCGGCAAAGCAGCCATGATCACGATGGCTGCAACCAGCCCCCGGCACCAGTTCGTGTAGTTCATTCCCAGCCCGTCCAAAATTTTCACGCCACACCACCCTAACAGCTTCGTCTTTCAATTAGATGCACGTATGGGGCCGAAAGCCGCCGCTGCGGATACAGTCTGAACTCTAGGGGACAGCCGGGCCAAAGCCAAGTTACAAAAGGAGCACGCGCATGGTCATGGGGTCAATGGGGTGCGGGCGCCCCCGCCCCCGGCCCCCTGGATCAAATTCAAAAGCCGCGGGCGAGGGCGCCCGCGCCACACTGGACTGATTGTAAGATTGAGACCGTATGAAGGCCAACGCCGCCAATCTGATTCGCTGCGCCTGGCCCAGCAACCCGCTCTCCATTCGTTATCACGATGAAGAATGGGGCCTGCCCCAGCACGACGATCGCGTGCTGTTTGAATTTCTCATTCTCGAAGGTGCCCAAGCCGGCCTGAGCTGGGACACTGTTTTGCAGAAACGGGAGAACTATCGCCTTGCCTTCGACGGCTTCGACCCGCGGCGCATCGCCCGCTACGATCGCCGCAAGCAGGCCAGCCTGCTGCGTAACCCAGGCATCATTCGCAACCGCCTCAAGATCGCATCCTCGGCCAAGAATGCGAAGGCTTTTCTCGACGTCCAGAAGGAGTTTGGCACTTTCGACACCTACATCTGGCAGTTTGTCGGAGGAACTCAGCGGGTGAATGCATGGCGCACGGGTCAGCGCATTCCGGCCCGCACCTCCGAGTCTGACGCCATGAGCAAAGATCTCAAGAAGCGGGGCTTCAACTTCGTGGGCTCAACCATCTGTTACGCCTTCATGCAGGCCGTGGGCATGGTGAACGATCACAGCGTGGAGTGCTTCCGCTATGCCCAGGTCCGTGCAGCCGCACGTCTGCCTTCTCAACCATAAACACGTAGGCCCGGACGCCTCGTCCGGGTGGGCGAGCGAAGCTCGCCAGGGTTTCAGCGTTGGCTCCGGAGAAAACAACATCCCAGGGCCTTCAGCGGAGGGGAAGCAAACAAAAAGGCCGGGCCTTGCCCGGCCCGGGCGGGCGAGGGCGCCCGCCCCTACGTGGAACTCGGTCAATTCCAGAGTATTTGACATAGTCAACTATATAGTTGACACTGTCACATTATGGATCGCACCATCCCCGCCGTGCGCGCCTTCAACCGGTTCTACACCCGGCAGATCGGCGTGCTGCGCGAAGGCCTGCTCAAGAGCCCGTTCTCTCTCGCCGAGGTGCGCGTGCTCTACGAGATCGCCCACCGCCAGCAGCCCCCCGCCACCGAACTGTGTGAGGAATTGGGGCTCGACCCGGGTTATCTCAGCCGCATCCTGCGTGGGCTGGAAAAGCGCGGCCTGGTCAGCAAATCACCGTCTCCCAAGGATGGCCGCCAGAGTCTGCTGGGCTTGACCGCCCGCGGCCGACAAACTTTCGCCACCCTGGACGAGCGCCAGAACCAGGAAGTCGCCGTCTTACTGCAGGCCCTCTCCCCCGAGCAGCAGGCGCGGCTGGCCGGGGCCATGAGATCCATTGAAAACCTACTCAATCCCGGCCCTGAACCCAGGACCCCGTATATCTTGCGCTCCCACCAGCCAGGCGATATGGGTTGGGTGGTCCATCGCCACGGCGTACTCTATGCGCAGGAGTACGGATACGATGAGCGCTTCGAGGCCCTGGTGGCCGAGATTGCGGGCAAGTTTATTCAGCATTTCGATCCCAAGCGCGAACGCTGCTGGATCGCTGAAAGGGAGGGCGAGATCGTGGGCTCGGTGTTTCTGGTGAAGAAATCCAGGACCGTCGCCAAGTTGCGCCTGCTGCTGGTAGAACCGTCGGCCCGCGGGTTGGGCATCGGCAGGCGCCTGGTCGGCGAGTGCGTGGGTTTCGCCCGGCGGGCGGGCTACCGGAAAATCGTTCTATGGACGCAAAGCGAACTGCCCGCTGCCCGGCACATCTATCAGGAAGCCGGTTTCCGTCTGATCGAGGAAAAGCCGCACCGCGACTGGGGCCGCGACGACCTGGTGTCGGAAATCTGGGAACTCACGCTGTGAGCTGCCGCACCTTGCGCGCAGAATTTTCATATTGACTCGCACTCGTTCTGAGAGGAAAATCCCTTCACTTTCCCCGCCGCAAGCACTTTTCCGTTCTCATGTTCCCGGGCCGGCCCCAAACAGAAACTGGAATTCCGCGCCGGGGGCTTGGCGCTTGTTTAAGGAGCGACTTCAATGTCCGATCTTCCGACGTCAAATCAAAGGTTTGTAGGCCGGTTCTCGGTCGAGAGTCCGGTGTCTTACGAATCATTCCCGCTTGCGCCCGCAGTGGGGGAACTCACGGACGCTGCCCAAAAGCTGCGCGCGAAGATGGCAATCCGTCCACCTGGCGCAACGAAGAAGCGTGCGGTTTGGATCGTCCATGGCATGGGCCAGCAGGTGCCCTTTGAAACCCTGGAGCAACTGGCCGAAGGGTTGATCAGTGCGGCCGAGAACTCCAGCCCTCCGTTGCCAGTTCCTCCGCCCAAGTTTCGCGAGGTGCGGGTTGACAACACCGTGCTGCAGCGAGTTGAACTGGCCCTGCCCCGCCCTGGCGCCGACCCGCAAGAGGTCCACCTATACGAATGCTATTGGGCCCCCAAGACTGAGGGTGCGGTGAAATTGACCGACGTCATAAGCTTTCTTTGGGATGGAGGCACGCGCGGTCTGGCCAATTTTTTTACCGGATTTGCCCGGGCTCTATTCGGCAACATGATCAAATTTCCCCTGAGCTGGCGTACTCCAACTTATCTGCTGGTGACTCTGGCGGTGCTGGCAGCCCTGACTGTAATCAATGCAATCGTCATTGGCATGGGCGCGTCGCTTGCAGGTATCAGCAGTATCCAGAAGTTTGTTCCCAAGGAACAGGTTCAGACCCTTACCGCCGTGGCAAGCATGGTTTGTGCGATAGCCATCACCTTCGGGATAACGCTGTTTCTGGCCGAGATGAGCCGGCCCACTCGCGGCACTTCGCTATCGTACGGACGGAGGGTAAGAGATTTGACCTGGGTGGCTTTCGGGATCACGATCTCAACCATTTTGGCAGGAGCCAAGATCATGGCCCTCATCATTTGGGTCACGTGCACCCCCGATTGGCTGACGCCCGCCCCTTTTCAGAGCTCGGTGATTCACTTTAGCAATGTCCTGGTGCTGTCAGTCATTGTGATCGTGGTCCTAGCCCATATTGTGCAGTGGCGAAATGTGTCCAAACACAAGAGCGGTCTGAGGGAAGGCGCAACGCCCGAAGAAAAGAAGGAAAGTGAGATCAGCCCCACCCTGCGCGCACTGTTCTACCTTGCGTTTCTGGCCCATGTGGCGGCCGTCGCCGGGATCATCTGGCTGGCGTCCGGGGGACGGTCCTGGGCCATCCCGTTTCCGCCCGTGCTGGATTGGTTATGCGGCTGGCCCACCCGCTGGCTGCGATGGCTGCTCGGTGCTCCACTGTGGGAATGCATCTGCAGGTTTCTGAAGGGGGTGCTGACTTCGCAATTCTGGATATGGCCATTTCTGTTCCTGATCAGCGCGGTAGTGCGAAATCTCCTGGTGCAGTTTGTGGGAGATGTGACCGCTTACATCTCGTCTAACAAGATTGACCGCTTCGAGAGCATCAGGAAAAAGATCAAGGACGCCGCCAAGGAATCCGCGGGCGCGGTTTACCTGGCGAAAGCCAAGGGCAGCGACGACTTTGAATACGAAAGAATCGCCATCGTGGGACATTCCCTGGGGTCAGTGATTGCTTACGATACGCTCAACCGCCTGATCGCCGACGATGCCCTGGCCTCGGACGCGACTGGGATTGTGCGCCGTACTGGCTTGTTTCTTACTTTCGGCAGCCCGCTGGACAAAATCGCTTTCTTTTTCAGCGTGATGGGAAAAAACACCCAGCACATTCGCGAGCAGCTGGCCGCGGTGGTGCAACCCATGATCCAGGACTACCGAAACCGCACCTTCCGCTGGATCAACGTGTATTCGCGCAATGACATCATCTGCGGTTCGCTCGACTTTTATGATTTGCCAGGCACGCCGGCTCCCCCGGGAGTGGAGAACGTGCGCGACGAAGATGCCTTGATTCCTCTGGTCGCGCACGTCGAGTATTGGAAAAACCCGACGCTGTGGAAACAGCTGTGGACGGAGGTCACCCGCTGACTATGGCGGTCGGACCTCCTTCTTCAGCCTTTGGGGCGGCTGGTAGCTTCCCGGCACAACCCGAAATGCAATGCTGATCCGGTTCCAGCCGTTGATGGCCACGATGGCGAGCGTAAGGTCAGCTATTTCCCGCTCGTTGAAGTGGCGGCGGGTTTCCTGATACAAGGAATCGGGCACATGTCCGTCCCTGATGCTGGTGACCGCTTCCGCCCAGGCCAGGGCCGCTCGTTCGCGCTCGCTGTAGTAGGACGTTTCGCGCCAGGCGTCGAGCGAGTACATGCGCTGCTCGTTCTCGCCCTCCGCTTGCAGGTCTTTCCAGTGCATGTCCAGGCAGAAGGCGCAGCCGTTTATCTGCGACACCCGCAGTTTGAGCAGATGCAGGAGTTTTTTCTCCAGGCTGCTATTGTTGAGATAGTGTTCCAGGCCCAGCATGGCCCGGTAGCCTTCGGGTGACAATTTGTAGTAGTCAATACGTGGTTCCATGAAACCTCCGGTTCAGAGTTGGATTTAGCAGTTTCGATTCGAAGGCGGGCGCGGCCGTTTTCTGCGGGTGCCACCACCGCCTGCCAGCCACTAGCGGAACAGGTTTCGGGCGAGGAAAAGAGCATTCGCCGGCCGTTCCGCCAGGCGACGCATGAAATACGGATACCACTCGGTGCCGAAGGGAATGTAGACACGCATGCGCCAGCCTTCGCGCACCAGCCGCCGCTGCAAATCGCGGCGAATGCCATACAGCATCTGAAATTCAAAGGCGTCGCGGGGGATCTGTTCCTGGGTGGCAAAAACTTTGGCTTGATGAATGATCGTTTCGTCGTGTGTCGCCAGCCCGTGATACACGCCGCTCTTCATGAGGATTTTCATCAGCCTGACGTAGTTCGCGTCCACTTCTGATTTTTTCTGAAAAGCGATTTCGTCCGGCTCTTTATAAGCCCCTTTACACAGGCGGATACGGATCCGTTCGGCCAACAGCTTTTCGATATCACTCTCCGCGCGCCGCATATAAGACTGGATCACCGCGCCGACCGCGCCCGCATCGCCGGGCATGCGGTGCAGTTCATGCACAAAATCGAGGGTGCGCTGGGTGTAGGATGAACCTTCCATGTCCACGCGGACGAAATTGGGCGGCTTCAGGGCCGCGGCTTTTGCCACCAGGCCGATGACCAGATCGCGGGCAAGTTGCTCGTCCACGTCGAGACCCATGTGGGTCAGCTTCAGGCTAACGTTGGCGTCGAGTTGGCGGGTGCCGATTTCGTCCAGCATTTGATGATAGAGCTGGGCGCTGGCGCGGGCCTCCTCGACGTTGCTGACGTTCTCGCCGAGATTATCGATTGAAACGCTCAGACCTGTGCGATTGACGGCTTGGGTCACTCGCAGGGCATCTTCGACCTGCGTACCGGCTACAAAGCGGCTGGACAAGCGCTGCCCGATGGCAGAGCGTTCCGCCAGCCCGCGCAGCCCACGGCTCTCCGAAAGAGAAATGAAAAGCGCCCTCAGCACCGTCGTCCTTCCAGGCCCAGGTCGCGATGGCAGGCGCCTTTGAAGCGCATGAAGATCACAGAGTTTTGTATCACAGTCGAGGAAAATCTGAGGCCGGGGTGAGCGTTGGATCTCGGATTTTGATTGGTGTGGGTCGGACACCCAGTCCGACGCCTTTGAATTTGGTTTTTGGGGTTAAGATCGTGTTCTTGTGCCAGCCCAGGGTGCCAGCGGCAAGAATTTCAGCGCTAAATTCAAAGTCAAGATCAGAGTCAACGGCGTCGGACAGGAGTGTCCGACCCACACGGCTTACTTACCTTGGGTCGAACCTGACTTCGATGAACTCATGGGTCTCGTGTCCGGCCGGAGCCCATTTCCATTTGTAGATTGCGTCCTCCGCCGCCCGCACCAGCACTGGATGTCCGCCCCGCACTTCCACCGACTTGACCACCCCATTGGGCTCGACCAGGGCTTCCGCCTTCACGTTGCCTCTTAAATTCATGCTCCGGGCCATCTCGGGATATTGGGGGGTCACCCGGGTCATGATTTTGCGGATGCCCTCGGGGTGCTCCTGCTGGGCAACCGAGGCTGGGTCCAGGATGAGGACCGCAAGAAGCGCCATGAAGAAAGCTGTCAGGCAGCGATTCATAGAGTTCCAGAACCGTTTGCAGCTTATTCGCCTCAGTCGATTGGGAAAAGATGACCTAGGTAATCAGGTCAGGTAACGGACGTAGAGATCGGACTTCATGGCCGATGCGGGAAATGCCCGAGCGGGGTGGGCATCCGGAAAGAAGGCAGGGTTTTAGCCGACGCCCGAGGCCCGAGGTCTGACGCCTGGGATCCTGGGGGTCCGACGCCAGACGTCAGTCTAGAAATAACTCATCCACGTAACACCAGCGCCAGTTCTCGCCCGGTTCAAACGATTGCACGATGGGGTGTTTGGTCTGATGGAAGTGTTTGGTGGCATGTTTGTTCTTGGAGGAATCGCAGCAGCCCACATGGCCGCAAATAAGGCATTCCCGCAGATGGACCCAGGTATCGCCCATCTCCAGGCATTCTTTGCAGCCCTGGCCGCTGGGCCTAACCTGCTGGATTTCTCCCAGGTGGGAACAGGTGGGGGCTGGACGCGCCATTTGAACTACCTCCAAAGAATTCTCAGGACTCAACTCGCCTGCCAGCGACGAGGCCCCGACTACTCTCCCGCGCCTTCCAGAAATTTCTCCGCTTCAAGGGCCGCCATGCAACCCGTTCCGGCGGCGGTGATGGCCTGACGATAACGCCGGTCCTGCACGTCACCGCAAGCGTAAACTCCCGGCACCCGGGTGAAGACATTATTGCTGGTCACCAGATATCCGTCCTGATCGGTTTCGAGCTGACCCTCGAACATTCTGGCATTCGGGATGTGTCCGATGCCCAGGAACATGGCGCTGGTGGGGAAGTCCCAGGCCTTATCGGTTTTCACATCACGCAGCTTGAGGGCCGTGACTTCCTGCTTGGAAGGGTCGAGCACATCTTCGACCACGGTACCAGTCAGAAAATCAATTTTTTTGTTCTGCTGGGCCCGGTCCAGCATGATCTTCGAAGCACGGAATTGATCGCGGCGATGAATCAGCGTCACCTTGGAAGCGAAGCGGGTCAGAAAGATGGCTTCCTCCATGGCCGAATCGCCGCCGCCCACGACCGCGATTTCTTTTCCGGAGAAGAAGAAGCCGTCGCAGGTGGCGCAGGAAGAAACTCCGTGCCCGATCAACGCCTTCTCCCCGGGCAATCCCAGCCAGCGCGCCGAGGCCCCGCTGGCAATAATCAGGGTGCGGGCCAGAATCGTCTCCTTGCCAAAATTCGCCGCGAAGGGCCGCTTGCTCAGGTCAACGCTGACCACATGGCCCAGCTGATATTGCGCTCCAAAACGTCCCGCCTGCTTGCGCATGTTCTCAATCAGTTCGGGGCCTTGAATACCCTCGGGAAAGCCGGGGAAATTCTCCACCAGGGTAGTAAGCGAGAGCTGCCCTCCGGGCTCGTGCCCTTCGATCACCAGAGGCTTGAGATTGGCGCGGGCGGTGTAGAGCGCTGCCGTGTGACCGGAGCACCCAGACCCGATGATGACGACGTTGCGAACGTTCTCCATAAGGGTCGAAAAAACTGCGTGGAAGAGCGCCCCTTTAGGGCCGCCTTCCGCAGCACCACACCCATCGGCCTTTAGGCCGAGTGGTTCTACCGGGGCCGAAGCCCGACACGTCCAATCTTGGTGAGCGGCACTCAAAGCGCCGTTCTTCCACGTGAGAGTTAGATGGCCGAGTTCGAATTTGGATGCAACCGGGTTCCGTAGCGCCGGAGTCCCGCCTCCGATACTGGGTCCTACTTCTTCTTCGCCACAGGCTTTTTGGCCGCGGGCGATCGCTCCGGCTTCTTCTCCGCCACCCCGCCGACCCGCTCCAGTTCAGCCGGTACAGTGGTGCGCGCCCCCAGCAGGCCACGATAATTTGAAAGGATCGACGACGCACTCTGAAACAGTGGCTCATAAGCGCTTTGGTCCGGCGCGGGGCCTGCCTCCGATCCCATACAGCGCGCCAGCACCACCGACGATTTACCGAAGCGCTCCAGCTTGATGCGACTGGCCGGCGTGCTGCTAGTCAACATGGTGGCAGGAGGTGTGACAGCCGAAGCGCTGTCTTCGATTGCAACCTGCAACAAGTCCTTAGGCTCGCGCACCCGGAAGACCAGCGTCTCCACCATGTTCTTGGGATCGGCGCTGAACGAGTACTGCACCGTCGAAAACAGCGCCTGCACGGAAAACTCACGCCGGATGCGCACCCAGCTGGCAGTACCGGGGTCGGACGACATCTGGCTACCCGATCCCGGCTGCAAAAATCCCGGCCCCACTTCGAGACTGGACCGCCCGCGATCAATCTCAAAATCCGTGCCAAACAGTGGCTGCCTGGGCACCCGGGCGAGAGCCGAGGCAATTTCCTGCTGCTCGGCAGCCGAAGGCGAGCACACGTTGAGCACATTTACCTTGACCTGGGGTTGCGCCGGCTGTTGCGCAGCCGCCAGAACGCTGAAGCCCAGGCAGATCACCCAACCTAAGATGTTTCGGATCACCAAGGGATTTTAGCAGGAGGCGTTGGAGTTCGGACGGGGGATGGCGAATTGGTGCGGCGCGGGCGCCCTTGCCCGCGAGAGTCAAGAACCAACGTCAAAGGCCGAGGGCGGGGGCGCCCGCGCCACACCAACCGAGGGCTGCGGTCTGACGTCGGGGTTAGAATCGGGTCATGGCAAATCTGACATTGGTCTATGGAATGCGGCTGCTTCCGTCTGAGGAAGTGGCGGAAGTAGGGGACGCCACGCTGAAACTCAAAAATGGGCGCGAGGCCCACGTCACCATGCACGTCCTCGAAGGCAGCAAGGAACAAATCGAGAAGCAGTTAAAAACTAGCCTGGAAGCCTTCTTCGATTTTTACCCGGAGATCTAAAGGCAGGCATCGGGCCTCGGACGTCAGGCGCCAGCCCTTTATCTCATGGCCTGATCGTGACTGCTGGCGCAGCGGAGGGGCGGGATGCCCTCCGGACATCCGGCGGGACACCGGCGCTACGCTCGGGCACCGTCCCGGCGTCTGAAATCCGAGATCCAAAGTCCGACGTCCGAACTCCGAGGTCCGGCGCCCGCCATCCGCTCTATAATCTCTTTGCGACATGGACCTTTCCCTCCGCACACTGCGTTTTCGACTGCAGGCAGCAGGCGTGCTGCCTCGCACCCGTTTGGCCCGTGCCGCCTGTTATCTGCTTGGACTGGATCTGCTCCTCTTTGCCCTGCAGAAACTCTTTGCTCTGTTCAAAGTTTCTTTCGGAATGGCTCTTAGTGGATGGATAGGAATCCTCAGCTTTCTCGCGATCATCTTTCTTGCCCTGCTCGCCTTCCGCTGGCTCAAGGCCAAACTGCTCTGGCGCCTGCGCAACCGGTTGATCGTGACCTACATGTTCATCGGCGTGATCCCGGTTGTCCTGCTGGTGGCCATGGTGTTCATCACGCTCTACTTGTTTGCCGGGCAGTTCGCGAATTTCGTCGTCACATCAGAACTGGACTCCCGGCTGCGCAGTTTGCAATCGGCAAATGCCGCCATCGCCAACGAACTGGCGGCTCGCGTGGAACGAGGTCAGCCGGCGATTGCCGAATCGCTGGAAGGGCTGAAGCGCAACGATTCGTCCTGGAGCTCGCGCCAGATCTGTGCCTGGAAGGGAGGAACTCCGCTCGCGGTGTGCACCGGCACGACGCTGGGAAAGGCTCCATTTGCGTTTCCATCCTTTTTGACTGGAGGCTTTGGCGCAATCGTTCGCGACCAGGGTCAGTTGTATTTGCGTGCAGGAACCGAACTCGGCGCCGGAGCCCAGAAGCTGACCGTGGTCTCAAGCGATGCGCTGGACCGCGGCCTGCTGGAGAAGCTGGCGAAAGATCTGGGCGAGATCACGCTCTACGCGTCCGCATTTGACGCCAAAGGCCCCAAGTCGCAGGCCAATAACTCAGCTCCCCTTATTTCCCTCGACGCTCCCGATAAACAGGACATCACGATCCGCCCAGGCCAAAGCGGCATGAGGTTGGATAGCGGCCAGGAAGAGCTGCGCCCCGCTTTCACCGCGGGCCGTTTGCCCGCGGCGGGTAACAGCGTGGATCACGAGATCACTTTCGGGACGCCACTTCCGGTGGTGGATTGGGCCACCGGCGAGCAGAAGAAAACGGGAGCGCTGCTCCGGGTGCAGACCCGGCCCTCGGTGCTCTACACCCGTCTGTTCGCCGCCCTGGGCGACTTTGCCACTGGGGTGGAATATTTGCTGCTTTTCGCCGCCGTGATTTTTGCCCTTATCGAAATGCTGGCGCTGTGGATCGGGACCCACCTGACCCGAACCGTCACCGGCGCTGTGGGCCAGCTCTATGACGCCACTACGCACATCAATCGCGGAGACTTCAGCCACCGCATTTCGGTGAAGTCGAGCGACCAACTGGCTACCCTGGCCAACTCATTCAACTCCATGACCGCGTCCATCGAGAACCTGATCGAGGAACAGAAAGAAAAGCAGCGGCTGCAAAACGAATTGACCATCGCCCAGGAAGTGCAGGCTCAGCTTTTTCCGCAGCACATCTCGCAACTGGCTTCACTCGAGGTGTACGGCTTCTGCCGTCCCGCGCGCACGGTGAGCGGAGACTATTACGATTTCCTGACCGTGGATCCGCACAAGCTCGTCCTGGCGGTGGGAGACGTCAGCGGAAAGGGGATTTCCGCGGCGCTGCTGATGGCCACGATTCACTCCGCCGTCCGCGCCTACAGCCTGGAGGGTATGCCCAGCCTGCGGGAACCGGTAGGAGCGGCCGCAGCCACCGGTTCCAGCCTCCTCCTGACTCCCCATCTGAACGGCGCCGAGTTGTCTTCGGGCGCCATGCTCTCTCTGCTCAATCACCAGCTTTACCAGAGCACCCCGGCCGAAAAATACGCCACGCTGTTTCTGGGCATCTACGATGGCCACGAACGCTCCCTCACCTACAGCAACGGCGGTCACCTCCCACCCATCATCCTGGGAGAAGACGGGTCTGTGCGCCGCCTGGAACAGGGGGGGACGGTCATCGGTTTGTTCGACCGGAGAAGTTATGAAGAGGCGTCGGTGCCGCTGCGGCGGGGAGAACTCTTTCTGGCCTACAGCGACGGCGTGACCGAGCCGGAAAATGATTTCGGGGAATTCGGCGAACAGCGCCTGATCGACCTGGTGTGGGAGCATCGCGAACAGCCGCTGGCCCGCATCTGCGAGATCGTGACCGCTTCTGTGGACGACTGGATCGGCGCCAACGAGCAGCCCGATGACATAACCGTGGTGCTGGCTCGAGGCCAGTAGACTGATGTAGGCGCGAGCGTCCCGCTCGTGCTTCAGCACCGAAGTGCCGACCTGAGAAACAAGATTCTGCGCCAAGTATTCGGAGTGGGCGGCAGCACGGCCGCGCCAGGATCGTTTACCGCAGACCCGGTTCCAGGCCGGCGCCGCCACCCCCGAAGCTCCGCGGACCCGCAATAAATCACAGGCGCGCCCCTCGCGGAGCAAGCTCTATAAAAAACAGTTCCGAGCAAACTGGAAAAAGGAGTGGACTAGCAGATCAGGACGCACAACCTTGAAAGTCGGCAAAGGACCGCCGGCGGAGGCGAGACATCGGGAGTCTCCCCGCGCACTTGCACGATCGGTGGCGCGGGTAGAATTTGCTGCGCCGTTGCAATGGCCGTTGCGCGCCCCGAATCACAGACACGTGTATGTGCCGCTACCGGCGCGGTGCCCTCATGGAAGGCAAAATCGGGCAGTGCCACTTGAGGCAGAACCAGAATGGCGGCGAACAAGATCAATTCGAAAATCAGGACCAAAAACTGCCAGCGCTTCATGGATCAACTCGTGCTGGAGTCAGAATTACTCGTTCCTGCGCCCCCTGTCAACCGGATAGAAGTGTGGGGCGGACACTCTTGTCCGCCGCTTTTGACCTTGGTTTTGACGTGAAGAACCAGAGGTGAGTCTCGAAAACTTGCGCGGGTTCCCAAAGTCAAAACCAACATCAAAAGCGGCGGACAGGAGTGTCCGCCCCACACCAGCGGATCCTATTTTGCTTTGGCTGGTTTGGGCAGGATGGTCACTTGCGACGTCACCTGTTGTCCCTTCTCCATGCCGCCGATAATCACTAACCCCTCGGGGACAACGACCAGGCCGCGATGGTCCATGGTGGGCTGGGGCGTGTGCTGGTTGATGATTTCCCACTTGCTGGTGCGCAGGTTGTAGGCGAAGGTCACCGGAGAAGGCTCCGCCGGCACTCCGTTGTATCCGATGCCGTTGTAGTTGTAGGGATTGTCGGTCCCGCCGGAAAAATAAATCTTCTGGTCT
This sequence comes from Terriglobia bacterium, assembly GCA_963758435.1. Taxonomy (GTDB): domain Bacteria; phylum Acidobacteriota; class Terriglobia; order Terriglobales; family Acidobacteriaceae; genus JAIQFF01. The sequence continues at coordinate 681,619 of CAVWVN010000014.1, forward strand.
TTCTCCGAGCCTCCCGCCGCGATGCGGTAGCGCGCCGTCCCGGGATGGTTGGGCAATTTGGTCCATTGAATCTTTGCGAGATCATGATGATCGATCTTGCCCATCCAGCATTCGTCGGTGGTAACGTACTTGGGCTGGCCCGGCGCCGGGTTCTTGTGCGCGCCGTCGATGTACACGATAGTGTCTCCGACCAATGCGCCGGCGTGGCCGAACACAGGCGTGCCTGGGATCGGCGTGGCTTGCGACCACTTGTTTTTCTGTGCGTCGTACAGCTGGACGTTGTTCACCGCATCCGTGTTCGACCATCCGCTCACAAGGTAGATGTAGCGGTCGCGATAGACGCCGGCGACCGAATCGTCCACCGCAACCGGAAGGTCTTCGGCGCGGAACCAGCGATCGGTCAGGGGCTCGTAGACGTTGACATCGGGCAATGTGGTCTCTCCGCCCTGGCCATCGACGACGTACCCGCCGAAAAGGAAGACGTGCTCCCGGGCCCCGACCGCCGACGCGGCCAGACGTCCCACCGTCCCGGGAACCGAGTGCATCTCGGCCCATTTCCCGGTATAGGGATCGAGCGTGTAGGCGGCATTGCTGACTGCGTCCCAGGTCTTCTTGGCTCCCATACCCATCAGCGAGTAGAGCAGCAGCGATCCCCGGCTTTTCACACTGGCGACGGCATTGTTGGTGGCCGGTGCCGGCAAGGGATCGAATTTCACGGGCTCCTCCGCGAGCAGGAACCCGGTTACAAGGACGAGGAGAACAAATCCGAAGGGCTTGTGCATCGCAGGAGATTCTAGCAGCTTGGTTTTAGTAGCGCCGGCGAGACCCCGACGCTACGTTTTGTGCTTCGCGTGCGCGAATTGCGCCCGTTCCGGTGAACCGTTAGGATTCTGAAAGATGGCGCTCATGCGGCCGACTTACCGGCGACTCGCAATCTCGCTGGCCTTGCCATGGTTGCTGGCAGGCTGCAGCATCGCCTGGGCACAATCGACCAGCCTGCAGGCGCTGCTGCGCAGCGGTCAGGCTGCACTCGATGCCGACGATTATGCGCGCGCCGCCGCCAGCTTCGAGCGCGCCCGGCAAATGTCTCCCGATAATCTTCCCGCCAACCGCGGCCTGGTCCTGAGCCTTCTCCAGCTGGGCCGGCTCACTGAAGCCGCGCAGATGGGGCGTGAAGCTGTCGCCCGCTGGCCGCAGGACGCGCCTCTCCAGCATTGGCTGGGACTCACCTACTTCAAGGCTGGGCAGAACGCGTTGGCCCTTGAAACTCTGCAGCGTTCAGAGGCCCTCAATAGCGGCCATTTCGACATTCACTTCGATCTGGCCTTGGTTTTGCTCCAGCAGAGTCAATATGCGCCCGCCGCCGACGAATTGGAAAAAGCCATAAAGCTTCAGCCCTTACATGCCCTGGCTCATGTGCTGCTGGGACGGGCCTACCAGAACAGCAACCGCACGGTGCAGGCGATCGAGCAGTTCCAGACCGCATTGCGCATCGATCCCAACACGCCGCTCATCCACTATCACCTGGGTTTCGCTTACGCCAGCCTGGGGCGCAACCAGGAAGCCATCGCCGAATACGGGAAGGAGTTGGTGCGCGCTCCCGGCAATCCCCAGCTTGTTTACCAGCTTGGACACTGTCTGCTCGAAACCGGCGAAGTGAAGGAAGCCCTCCCTCACTTGAAGCGCGCCGCCGAACTCGATCCCACCAATGCGGACCCCGCTTACGATCTGGGCAAGGCATTGCTTCTCGACGGCAACACAGAAGCCGCCGTGACAGCACTGCAGCGCTGTATCGAACTGAAGCCTGGCGATCCCAGCCCGCACTACCAACTGGCCCGCGCCCTGCAAAAGCTGGGCAAAACGGACCAGGCCCAGCAGGAATGGCAACGCTTTGCCGAACTGAAGAAGGCCCAGCCGGAAATGGGAGGCATGGCCACGGGCCGACCTCAGTGAGCCTGACTAAGCGATCTTGTCCCTGGGAAAGGGTGGAGCAGCCCTTCAGGGCTGCAGCGAAGGATTCACTGGTGGCGGCTTCAGCCGCGGTGGGCCAGATGGCGTCCCTGAAAGCAATCGTCATAGCTATGGCACTGGTGATTAGCCTTCTAGGCACCCATGCCTCAGGTCAGCGTCATCTGGCTCACGCGCCTTCTCCTGTACGCAAGGCTATGCCCTCGAGCGCGGTGTCCTTTGCCGATGTCAGCCGCGCCTCCGGCATCGATTTCCATCTCACCTGTGGAGGGCCGGAAAAACGCTACATCATGGAATCCATGTGCGGCGGAGTGGCGGTGCTGGACTACGACAACGACGGCTGGATGGACATCTTCCTGGTCAATGGTTCCACACTCGAAGATGTGCGCTCCGGCAAATGCCATCCCGGCAAGCTCTACCACAACAATCACGACGGAACTTTCACCGACGTCAGCGCCCGGGCTGGAATCACGCACTGCGGCTGGGGCTTCGGCGTTGCCGCCGGCGACTATGACAACGACGGGTGGGAAGACCTGTACATCACTTATCTCGATGGCGCGGCGCTTTACCACAACAACCACGATGGATCGTTCACCGATGTCACCGCGAAAGCCGGAGTGGGAAACGCCGGACGCTGGGGCACCAGCGCGGCCTTTGGCGACTACGACAACGACGGCAATCTCGACCTCTATGTCGCCGGATACGTGGACCTTGATCTCAACCATCTTCCGGAATTCGGACAAGGCCCCTTCTGCACCTATCGTGGCATTGCGGTCTCCTGCGGCCCCCGCGGACTGAAGGGCGGCCGCGACCGCCTTTTTCACAACAACGGCGACGGCACTTTCACCGATGTAACCGAGAAACTGAATATCGATCCGGACAGCTATTACGGGCTGGGCGTGCTTTGGCTGGACTATGACCAGGACGGATGCCTGGATCTTTACATTGCTAACGATTCCTCTCCCAGTTTGCTCTACCACAACGACTGCAAAGGCGGATTCACGGAAGTAGGCGCGGAGTCAGGAGTGGCCTATAGCTCGGATGGGCGCGAGCAAGCCGGCATGGGCATCGACTCCGCCGACTACGATCACGACGGCTGGCCCGACATCGCTAAAGCCAATTTCTCCGACGACACCAACAACCTCTATCACAACGATCGCGATGGCCAGTTCACCGACCGTGCAGGAAGCGCCGGCTTTGGCCCAGTGAGCGTCCCCTTCCTGGGCTTCGGAGTGAAGTTTTTTGACTTCGACAACGATGGCTGGCCTGACATTTTTGTGGCCAACGGACACGTGAATCCGCAGGTGGACCAGCATTCCTTCGGCGTAACCTATGCCGAGCGCCCGCTGCTTTTCCGCAATCTGGGGAATGGAAAGTTTGCCGAAATCGGCCTTCAGGCAGGACTTCCTTTGTCCCGGCGCTATGTGGCCAGGGGCGCCGCCACGGCCGACTTCCTGAACAACGGCAGCGAAGACTTGCTGGTTACAGTCCTGGACGGTTCCCCGCTGTTGCTGCGTAACCAGTCGGCGAAGAAGGGACACTGGCTGCGCATCAAGACGGTGGGAAAGAAGTCGAATCACGAGGGCTTCGGCGCCCGTATCGAAGTCACTGCCGGCGGCGTAAAGAAAAGCGCCGAGGTCCGCGCCAATAGCAGCTTCGAGTCAGCCAGCGACCCGCGGCCGCATTTCGGCCTGGGCCCCGCCACCCGCGTCGACTCCATCACTGTCCGTTGGCCCTCGGGCATGGTTGACCGCGTCGGACCGGAAGCTGCCGACCAGGAGCTGGTCATCGAGGAAGGGGCCGGAATTGTAAGCCGCCAGGGGCCCGGAGTCGCCAGAAAACCGCCGGCGGCAAGACGACCTGAGAGGCCAGTCCCCTAGCGCCAGCACGGTATAACAGAATTTCACACCAGTATCGTTCGGATCCGGATGACTTGCCTGCACAATATTCCAAATTCTGGAGTACTGTTAAGGCACGTCTATAGTTCGCCATAGCCACAAATTCCGAATTCTCTCTAAACCATTGACAGCATTACCCAGATTCTTTGGAAAGCCACGTGCCAAAGGATTGTCAAGTATTTGTCCGTGGGGGGTTACGTGTTATTACCGTACCCAGCGATTTTAGCTCAATTAAATCAGTAAGATACACATAACAGATGGTGACAGTCTGTTGTTAAAGGCTTCCCGGCACACCCCAATGTCCCAGGTGCTAGCCGGTCGGCTCGGGCCTTGGTTTTCAGTCAGAAAACATCTTGAAGGTGCGAGAGGGTAGGTCAATGAAGAAACTGCAATTCAGCCTTCTGTCGTTGTCGTTATTGGTGCTGTCCCTGGGCGCGTTCGCGCAAATCCAGAATGGCCAGTTTACTGGAACCGTGACCGATCCATCGGGCGCGGCCATTGCGAATGCCAAGGTAACCGTGACCAACGTCGGAACGAATCTGTCGGTCACCACCACGACGGGGCCGACCGGGCTTTACAAGTTCAACGAATTGCCCGCCGGGACATACCAGATCACGGCCGAAGCGCAAGGCTTCAAGACCATCACCAACAAGGGTCTCGTGCTCAACGCCGGAACCATCCAACGCGCCGACTTCAATATGCAATTGGGCCAGACGCGAGAGGTCATCGAAGTCACCGGCGAAGCGGCTGCGGTGAATACGGAAGACTCGAAGCTGGCAAGCACAGTGGCGGTTTCCCAGGTGGCGAACCTGCCGCTGAATGGCCGCAACGTTTACGACCTGATTCAGTTGGCTCCTGGCGCGGTCAATGTGCGCGGCGTGCTGACCGAGGCTGGCGCCAACACCGTGGTCAACGGTTTACGCGAAGACTTCAATGGGTTCCTGATCAATGGCTCCTCCAACAAGGGGTTGAGCGGCGGCGCGGTAAACCAGCCGATTGAGGACACGGTCCAGGAATTTCAGGAGTTGACCCTGAACATGTCGGCGCAATACGGCAACAGCGCCGGCTCGGTGACCAATCTGATCACCAAGTCAGGGACCAATGCGTATCACGGAAGCGGCTGGTACTTCGGCCGCAACGATTACTTCGACTCCAACTACTTCTTCGCCAACCAGACTGGCACTCCACGACAGGCACTGCGCTTTAACCAGTTTGGCGGAACCTTCGGCGGCGCAATCATCAAGGACAAGCTTTTCTTCTTCCTGTCCTACCAGGACACCCGCTTCACCGAGTCTCAACCGCCTAACACGGTCACGGCGGAGACCCGGGAATTCCGAGATGCCGTAATCGCCGGGCTGCCAAACTCAGCCGCGGCCTTGTTGTATAGGAACTTCGCGCCCACTTCACCCGGACATGATGCCATCGATCTGGAGTCTTATTTCGGCGCCACCCACGCCGCCGCCGAGGGGGTCCTTTCCGGATATTTGTGCCCGGACAACTCGAATGCGCTGATCGCCGGCAGAATAGCGACGATCATAGGAGTTACTGCGGAAGACCAGGCTGCGATGGCTACCAACGGCTGCGGCGCAATCCCGGGTCTCCAGGCCGGCACTTTTGCTCGCACCGGAGTTCCGTTCGTACTCAATACCATCGCGATCAGTGGTTCGCAGAATCAGAACAATAGCGGAGCGGGAAATCTGTACAACGGAAAAGAAGCCTCTGGACGCTTCGATTACAACATCTCGGCCAAAGATCGGCTGTTCGCGCAGTTTGCCTGGAACCGTTTGCCGGACAAATATGGATTTCCCAACACCAACAACAGCAATGGCAGGGGCGTGGGTTTCCTCAATCCAGTTCTGATCCGAAATCCTAACGGCCAGATCAGCCTGATTCATACCTTCAGCCCGTCGATACTGAACGAATTCCGTGCGGGATACGCGGGAAACCTGAGTCCCGACGTCAATACCGCGCTGCCTGGAGTCCCTGATATCCGTTTCGACGACGGATCCATGGGCTTCGGTTCTTACTCCGGGTACCCGCAGACCTTCCACGAGAACATTTACAGCTATTCGGACATGGTTTCGATCTCGCACGGCAACCACAACATGAAGGTGGGAGTGGATTTCCGGCGGAATATCGAAAACAGCGAGTTCAGCGTGGCCCGCCCGTCGTACTACTTTACTGACTTCCTGTTCTTCGCGGCCGATTCGCCCTACACCATGTCGGCGGGCGTGGACCCGGGAATCCTGACCAATCAGCCGGGCCACCTGTCCAGCAACGTCCGCCACTGGCGGAATCTGGAGATGGGAGCATTCTTCCAGGACGACTGGAAAATTACCCGGCGGCTGACCCTCAATCTGGGTTTGCGCTACGATCTGTATGGCCGGCACACCGAACTGAACGACCAGGTAACCACGTTTATCAAAGGGCCGGGCAGCAGCTTTATCGACAACGTTACAACCGGCGCCGGCCAGATTAAGGACGCCAGCGTGCCTTGCACCGATCCGCAGGCCCAACTCGTAGGCGTTTGCGGTCCGGGAGGGTTCGCTACCGCCAAAAGTCTGGGCGCTGGGGACCACAATAACTGGGGACCCCGCGTAGGTTTTGCCTGGGACGTGTTCGGCGACGCCAAAACGTCGCTGCGTGGCGGTTTCGGCGTGTCCTACGAAGGGACCCTGTACAACCCGCTCTCCAACTCGCGCTGGAACCTGCCGTACTACTCGTTCAACGCGGCCAGTAACTTTCTGGTGGGCGACGTAAACACGGTTATTTATGGGCCGTACACCTGTACTCCGACTTGCCAACCGGACACGGTGACGGCACCTACGTTCAGCGGCCCACCCACCAACCCGAACCAGGGCACGGGCGCGCAAGCCGTCGGCAACTTTACCGGCTGGGATGCGGCCAATCCCAACCTGGCGACCCTTACCGGAATCGTCTTCCCGGAAGGCATCAAAGACCCCTACGTCTATAATTATTACTTGGGTATCCAGCGCGAGTTGATGCCCAAACTTACCTTGGAAGCCAACTACGTCGGCACTACGGGACACAAGCTGTTCCGGGCGCAGAACGTGAACCGAATTCCCGGTGAGCGCCTGCCCGAGGGTGATTGTGTGACCGACAACCTGGGCCGCAGACTGTGCAGCCAGATCGACACCGTTAATCCTCCGGGTAATGCCGTGGGACGCCTAAACCCAAACTTTGGCACCTTGCGGGTGTGGGCGAACCAGTCAAACTCGAACTACAACGCGCTGCAACTTTCGTTGAAAAAGCAGACCAGCCACGGAATGGCGTTCAACGTCAACTACACCTGGAGTCATGCCATCGATGACGGTTCCACCTGGCATAGCGGCTCTACCAGTTCCAACGGCGCCGGCGGAGGTGATGGCTACACCACCGACGTTTTGCTCCCGGGTCTTGACCGCGGCAACTCGATTTACGATGTCCGGCAGCGCCTGGTTGCGAACTATATCTATGAGTTGCCGTTCTACAAGTCGCAGGAAGGCATCCTGGGACACATCCTCGGCGGCTGGCAGTACAACGGGATTATTTCCTGGCAGACCGGCGCACACTGGGAGCCGTGGACCTTCACCAACGGCGGAGATCCAGTAGGCAGCATCGGAGTGTTCACTGGCCCGAATACTTTCGTGGCAGGATGCAGCCAGGCCCAGATCGACAGCAAGGTCTGCGTTAACGCCGGCGGCGACTACAACCTGGACGGCATTCGCAACGACCGGCCCAACGCTTCCGCCAACCACTTCACTCCTAGCCACGATCAGTGGGCAAACGGCTGGGGTTCGGCCTTCCAGTTAGATCCGAACACAGACGACTCGAGCAGCTTGAGCAGTGTGAATGGTCTGTTCAGCGTTCCTTGCCTGGGTTGCAATGGAAACATGTCACGAAACAGCTTCGTTGGCCCGAGCTACGTGTCCTGGGAAACGTCCTTGTTCAAGACCATCCGGGTCACGGAGCGGGTGAGAATGGAATTCCGTGCGGAGGCATTCAATGTGCTGAACCACACTAACTTCCAACTTCCCGGAGCTGGAGCAAGCAATAATCGGACCAACTCCGGCAGCTTTGGCCAGGCGGGCGGCACCTTCAATCCCCGCAACCTGCAGTTTGGTTTGAAGATCGCTTTCTAACCAAGCTCAGTGATCTGACTGGGGTCTGTTCCGCCGCTACGGAGCAGACCCCATTTTCATTTGGGCGGGACAATATGCATAAATCCTTCAACGCCCGGCCTCTCCCCGCGTTGCTCCTGCCCTGTCTCGCGCTCTTTCTACTTCCCAAACTGGTCTGGGCGCAGTTGGCCGGTGGCAGCATCGCAGGACAAGTGCGAGTGGCGCCGGGGACTGAGCTTCCGAATCCGGTTCTGATTAGTCTGGAGGGGCGGGGAACGGTGATCAACACCGTTTATACGGACGGCGAAGGCCGGTTCGGTTTCAATAATCTGCCCGGCAACATTTATCACATCAAGATCAATGATGAGGACTACTTTCCCGCCAGCGAGACCTTAATCATCGACCCCGAGACCACCTCGGTCCGCATGATCAACATTTTCCTGACTCCCCGGAACCCAGCAAAACCGGATTCACGCCCAGCCACCGGCGGTAATCCTCATCTGACCAGTTCAGCAGACTTGAAGAAGCTCTTTCCCCGGCCGGCGATCAAGGAATTTGACGCCGGGGTCAAAGCGGACGCACACCACAAGCCGGATGATGCCATCAAGCATTACGAAAAGTCGCTGCAAATTGCGCCCGATTTTTATCCTGCCTGCAACAATCTGGGCACCGCTTATCTGAACAAGGGATCGTACGCGGCCGCCGAGGAGCAGTTTCAGCGTGCCATCCGCTTGAACTCCAACGATGCCGCCGCATATTTCAACCTGGGGAACCTGCACTACCTGACGCGCAACTATGACCAAGGGCTGGACTGGGTGAATCAGGGATTGAACAAGGAGCCGTCCTCGGCTTTCGGTCACTTTCTCAAAGGCTCCCTGGTCTCGGCGGCCGGTGACTCCCAGCAGGCAGAAAAAGAGTTGCAGCGATCTTTGGAGCTTGACCCGAAGCTGGCCAAGGCACACCTCGCCCTGGTGAATCTCTACCTACGGCAGAAGCGAACCACGGAGGCTGTGGATGAGCTGCAAGCCTTTCTCAAGATTCTCCCAAACGACCCCCTGGCGCCCAAGGTCCGCGAGGTGTTGAAAAAACTTCAGGGAAGCTCTGCCAAGGCCAGCCAGTAGGAATATGCGGGCCTCAATATTTCTGCTGCCACAATTCTCTGTTGTCCAAGCTCGACCTGCTGATGGAAGGCGCGTTAGTGTGGGGCGGACACTCTTGTCCGCCGCCTTTGACTTTGACTCTGTGCAGGAGTGGGATGGTCGAGGTCTTGTGCCGCGGGAGTAGCGTCAGAAAAATTGCCAAGGGCAAGATCAACTTCAAAGGCGTCGGACAGAGCTGCCCGAGCGAAGGTCGAAGGGAGTGCTCCGACTCCACACGGTTACTATTTAGGGATGCACAAACTCGCAGAACTTCTTTTCCAGGCGGCAGGCTTCCAGATATTCCTTGACGCGCAGTCTGGGGACGTTCAGACGCTGATATGCGAAGCCCAGATTGAGATGGGCCTCTGCCAGATTGGGGTCGAGTTTTAGATCGCGTGCTTGTAGCTGTCAACCGCCTTCCGCAACTGTCCGGTCCTGCTCAATGATATGCCGAGAAAATTGTAGAGCGGAGCATCGTCCACTCCCAATTCAGCCGCTTTGGCCAGATGTTTCGCCGCCTCCACGTAGTTTTGCTGCTGAAATTGCAGCATGCCGAGATCGCGCCGCAGGGAGGCAAAATTTGGCTGGATGGAGACGGCTTTTTCCATATCGGAGATGGCAGCGGCCTTGTCCGTCTTGGATTCGATGAATCCACGCTCGTACCAGGCGCGGTAATTCTGCGGATTGAATTTCAGCGCCTTGTCCAGCCATGCTTTGGCTTCGTCTGCCCGGCCCAGGTTCAGCAAGGCGCGCGCCAGGGCGGCCATGGCCTGATCGAAATTGGGATTCAAGTCGAGACATTTTTGCAGCTCGGCTCGCGGCCTCGTCCCAGGCCCGCCGGCGCAGCGCATTTTCGCCCAGCATGAAAGACACGACATACATTGTGGGATCGCTCTCGCGCACCTTGGCCAGCAGGCCCTTGCCGCGATCAATGTCGCCCGCCTGGAACGCGTCGGCCGCCTCCAAAATGGAATTGAATTCCCACAACTTGCTCTTGGGATCGGGCAGGCCCGCCGCCAGCGCTTCTGCGGAAACCGGCGAGCGGTAGGCGACATAGCCCAAGGCCTGCAGCTTTTCCAGGGCGTCCGGGCTGAGCCCGGAGGTTCCCGTCTCCCCTGGCTTAAATGGATTCTGCCGTAGCAGCAATTGCAGTTTGTCCTTCAGCACCGCGACGGTCGCCGACTGCTGCGGAGCCAGGTTGTTCTTCTCCTGAGGATCGGCCTGCACGTCGTACAGTTCAGGAACCGGTGCTTCGATGTAATGGTAGCGGCTGGTCTGAAGGGCGTGCAGCGGGCTCCAGCCGAACGAACTGAAGGCATAAAAGCTTTCGCTGTACGCTGCGTTGTCGCTCTTTGGTTTGTCACCCAGCAGGCCGGGCGATGCGAACTGCTTTTGAATCTCTTCTTTCATTCCGGCCAGGCGGGTAAGGGTCGGGGCCACCGCCACCGTCTCCACTGGCGCAGCCACGCGGCCGGGCCGGAACCCGCTTCCCGCAGGCGGTTTCACGATCAGTGGAATGTGGACGGTCGAGTTATAGACAAAGAATCCATGCTCTTTTTCGCCGTGCTCGCCCAGAGATTCTCCGTGATCACTGAGCACCACGATCGCGGTGCGATCATAAAAACGGTTCTGCTTGAGCCAGGCGATCAGGCGTCCCAGCTCGTGGTCGGCGTAGGCGATTTCGCCGTCGTAGGGATGGGAGCGGTACTGCGTGCGAAAAGGCTCCGGCGGATCGTAAGGACTGTGCGGATCATACAAATGCAGCCAGAAGAAAAACGGCCGTCGCGCCGGTTTCTGCAACCATGAAATCGCATGGGTGACGCTCTCACCCGCCTTGCGGTCCACCAGGCCAATGTCTTTCTGGCGAAATGTTTCCGCCGAGAAAGCGTCATCGTAGAAGTCGAAGCCGCGGGCCAGACCCCAACTACGGTCCAACACGAAGGCGCTCACCACAGCGCCCGTAGCGTACCCCTGTTGCTTGAAGACCTGGGCCACGGAACGGAAACGTGGGTCAAGCGGCTGCCCGGTAAAGTCCTGCACGCCGTTCTGAAAGGGATAAGTCCCTGTCAGGATCGCGGCATGGGACGGCCAGGTCAACGGCACCTGGGAGATAGCGCGCTCGAAGAGAATGCCGTCGCGAGCCAGGGCGTCGAGGGTCGGGGTCTTCACGTCGGTCGCTCCGTAGCAGCCAAGGTGGTCGGCACGCACGGTGTCGATGGTGATGAGAATCACGTTCGGGGGCGCACGCCGGGGCGGAGCTGCCGCCAGGACGCCCGGAAGTAAGAGAGCCACGAGGAGCAGTAACGTCAGACGATGGAAAATGGGCTTCAATGAATTTTTGGTACGGATCGAATTACTGTGACTGACCCGGCTGCGCCTTGCGCATTTCTTCCTGGGCCTCAGCGGTCAGTCCTTTCGCCGACAGGGCTTTCGCCAACGCCGCATGATTGCCGGGGTCCTGCGGCGCCAGCTCCACCGCACGGCGAAGCTCCGTGAGCGCATCATCAACCTGACCCTGGTACAGCAGGATTTCTCCCAACGCGCGGTGCCCGGGAGCATACTCGGGCGCGATCGTGACCGAGGAGCGAAACGCTCCTGCGGCTTCGGTCATCATCTGCTTCTGCACGTACGCCGCTCCCAGATTGTAAGCCGCGGAGAAATTACTGGGGTCGAGCTCCAGCGTCCGTTTCAGGGTTTCAACTGCATGATCAAAGTTCCCCGAGCGGGCATACGCCAGACCCAGCTGAAAGCTGGCCAAAGCATAATCTGGACTGAGTTGCATTACGCGCTGCAAGTGCTCCACCGACCTGGCAAAGTCGTGCATGCGATAGTAGTTCAATCCCAGCAGATAGTGCACGGGCACTGAATCCGGATCGCTTTTCAGGGCCTGATTGAACTTCTCCGTAGAGTCGGCATAGTCACCGTGCTGGCTTTCGGCAATCGCGTCTGAAATCAGTTCGTACACCTGGATCCGGTCTTTGGGATCGGGCAAGGCCCGGTCGGTAATGGTGGGACTGCCGCCGCCGGAAAACCCGGCATAGCCGAGCGATTTCAGCCGCTCCATCAGGGCAGGATCGAGGCCGGTCTTTTCCGCCAGTTCAGGGCCGGCGCTGTACAGCTGAATCAACTTGGCCAGACGGGCCCGCATAACCTCGGCCACAGCCTTCTTGTCGGCAAACAGATTGCGGATTTCGCCCGGGTCTTTGGTCAGGTCGTAAAGTTCGGGTTTGGGCGCGTCGATGAAATGATAATTTTCGGTCTCGACCCCACGTAGTTCGCTCCAGTTGAAGTGCAGACGGGGCAGAAAGGTCTCAGCGTACAACGTGCGGTCTTCCCCCGGCTCTTTTGTCCTCATCAGGGGAAGCAGGTCTTGACCCTGCACCTGGGCGGGAACATCTATTTTCAATTCCTGCAGCACGGTGGGCATCAGGTCGGCAAGATTCACCAGGCCGGGCACGACGCGGGGAGACACCACGCCCGGAAGACGAATGATGAATGGTACGTGCAGCGTGGCGTTGTAGATGAAAAAGCCATGGTATTTCTCTCCGTGCTCTCCCAGGCTCTCGCCGTGATCACCGCTGAGAACAATCATCGTGTTCTCATAGAGGCCTTTGGATTTCAGGAAATCAATTAGCCGTCCTACCTGCGAATCCGCGAACGCGATTTCACCGTCGTAAAGATGGTCCTTGTATTCAGCCGCATACGGAGCCGGAGGGTGATAGGGGTAGTGGGGATCGTATAAGTGCATCCAGAGAAAGAATTTTTTCTGGAAATTCTGACTCAGCCAGTCCAGGGCCACATCGGCCACGAGGTTGCCGGGCCGCTCCATTTCTTCCAGGTTCGATTCCTGCAGACGATTGAAATCGAAGTGGTCGTAGTAGAAATCAAATCCGCGATTCAGCCCAAAGCGTGAATCCAGCACCGCCGAGCCGATCGCCGCGCCGGTGACGTATCCGTGCTCCTTTAGGACGGAAGCCAGGGTGGACTGGCCCTGACCCAGCTTGTTGGCGGCAAAATCGTGCATGCCGCTCCGCATGGGATAAGTTCCGGTAAACATTACAGTGTGCGAGGGCAGCGTAACCGGCACTGCAGTGTAGGCACGCTCAAAGCGCGCGCCGTCGGCCGCGAGCGCGTCGATATTGGGAGTGCGAATCTGCTTGTAGCCGTAACATCCCACATGGTCAGCGCGCAGGGTGTCGATGGTGATGACCACGACATTCGGCGCCGAAACCGGCGCGGCGAATGCGACAGATGACCAGGGCAACAGGCTGGCGGTCACGAGGACTGCGAGAGACCGGGAGGAAATCATCGGATAGCAAAATTATATCCCAGCAACGCCGCGCTCCAGCACGATCCCCTGGGCTGATTATGCTAGTCTGAAATGCGTGAGGGCCGCTCGAATACTGGTCGTTTTCCTGCTCGCCGCCGCTCCGCTGGGGGCTGGGCAGACGCAGAAAAGAGCCGCCAAGCCTGACGTCTTCCTGGTCACCATCGACACCCTCCGCGCCGACCACGTGCACTGCTATGGCTACGCGAACATTCAGACCCCTGCGCTCGATGGACTGGCAAAAGACGGCATTCGTTTCACCCAGGCGTTTACTCCCAGTCCGATCACCAACACTTCGCACACCAGTATCCTGACCGGCCTGCTGCCCAGCAGCCATGGCGTCACTGATTTTGCCGTGCCTCTGGCACCGACGCATCCCACTCTGGCTGCGTTGCTGAAGGCGAACGGTTATCACACCGCAGCCTTCATCGGTGCGGTCATCCTGGATAGCAACACGCTGGCTCCGGGACTGGATCGCGGCTTCGATTTCTACGACAACTTCCCTACCCAGCCCAAGACGAAATCGCGTTGGGGTCGAGTGGAACGCCGTGGTCAGGAGGTGGTGCAGCACGCAGAAGCATGGATGAGCGCGCATCCCGCCGCGCCGCATTTCGTCTGGGTCCATCTTTATGATCCCCACGATCCCTACGAGCCGCCTCCACCTTATTCGCAGACCTATAAAAATCGGCTGTACGACGGCGAGATTGCCTACGCGGATTCCGTCCTGGCTGGATTTGTCGGGTATCTGAAAAAGACGGGCCGGTACGACAACGCCCTCATCGTGGTAGTCGGCGATCACGGCGAAGGCTTGGGTGAGCATCACGAGGAGACGCACGGAATCTTTCTCTACGACTCCACCACTCACGTGCCCCTCATCATGAAGATGCCCGGCGGCGGCCATCCGGGGAAGATAGTTAACGCGCAGGTGCGAACCACGGACATCCTGCCCACAGTCACCGGCCTGTTGCGTGTCGCTCGGCCCGACGTCCTGGACGGCGAATCGCTGCAGCCTTACCTGGCTGGCACCGGGAGCAACGACCTCACCGTCATCGGCGAAACCGACTATCCTATGCGCTTTGGCTGGGCGCCTCTGCGCTCGGTGCGCGCCGAGGGATTCAAGTTCATCGAGGCGCCTCGGCCGGAGTTATACGATCTGCGTGCCGATCCAGGAGAGCTGGCAAATCACTACCAGCCATCGGATGCCACCGTACAGAAATTTCGCGGGATGCTGGCCGAAATCAAGGCCAATCCGCTCCCGCCCGCTTCGGAACTCCCTGACCCCAAGGACAAAATCGACGAGCAGAACCTGTTGCACACTGCGATGATGGCCTCGGACGACAATCGTACTGACGAAGCCCGGCAGGCGCTGGAGAAAGTCCTGCAACTCGACCCCAAATCGCCCACGGCGCTACGGCAACTGGGCGAACTGGAACTTCACGCCGGAGACTACGCCCGTGCCGCTGAGCACCTGAAGCAGGCCCGAGAGGTCCGCCCCGAGGATTCCACCGCGGCCTTCTATGAAGGCCAGGCGCGGGAAAAAACCGGCGACTCCGCAGGAGCGCGCGATGCGCTTGAAGCCAGCCTGAAGCTTGCTCCCAGCCAGTTCACGGCACGGCTTCTGCTAGGTCAGGTATATCTTGCTCTCAAGGATCCCAAAAACGCGGAGGACCAGTTTGAAGGGGCATTGCTATTGCAGCCGAATAATGCCGAAGCGAAGTTGGGCTTGACCCAAGCGCAGCGCCAGGAGAAGTCGGACCATTGAGGCACTCTGGAGGATTTTAGTTTCTCCACTGATGGGCCCAACCGCTGGGCACGCATCTTCTCTTGCGGTGAAACTTCGCGTGCTTCACAGACACCCCTGGAGAGATATTCCTTGCTAAAATGGCTGCACTGTGATATAATCATGTAGGGACGTATATCTCTAAGCAAATCTACTGACCGTACGGTCGGGCGTCCTCAGGAGGACCCATGACGGAGCAGAGAATCCAGATACCAACCGCTATCGGGACTGCCGAAGGCGTCATTTATTTTCCGGAAAAAGCAGGCCGCTGGCCGGGCGTGATTCACTGCACCGACATCGGCGGCATCCGTGCGTCCCAGGAGGAAATGGCGCGGCGGCTTTCGGCGAAAGGCTACGTCGTCCTGATGCCCAATGTGTTTTACCGCACCGGAGGGTTGCCGCTTTTCGATTTCCCCAAGAAGTTTGGCGAAGAGCGCACCACAAAACGACTGGCCGAGCTCTCCGCTCCCCTGACTGCGGAGGCCATCACATGCGACGCGTCGGATTACGTGGATTTCCTCGCGCGGCAGGCCCCGGTCAAACCCGGCCCCATGGGTGTGGTGGGATACTGCTTCACCGGCAAGATGGCGCTATACACAGCATTGTCGCGTCCGGACCGTGTAGCCGCTGCCGCATCATTCCACGGCGGAGGGCTTGCTACCGACGCACCTAACAGCCCACACCTCATTTTTGGCCCGTTGATCAAGGCCCGGCTATATTTTGGACACGCCGTAAACGACAAAGGCATGGCGGCGGAGGCCATCGAAAAGCTCAACCACACCCTCGAAGCCTGGGGAGGCGAATATGAAAGCGAAATTTACGAAGGCGCTTACCATAGCTGGACCGTGCCCGACAGTCCGGTTTATAACCAGGCCCAGGCGGACAGGGCGTTTGAGAAGCTGACCAGGCTGTTCGCGGAAACTTTGTAACGCCGGCGTCCTCGCCCGCCGCGTCTGAAGACCTGGCTGACGGGGGCAGGAGAGGCGCAAGAATAGTTTCCATTGGGTGGGCGGGACGCCCACCCGACAGCCGGCGGGACGCCGGCGCTACGCAAGTCTATTTTTGCCTTGCGATCCTCTCTATCTGCTGCAGATGATTGAGGTCGTGGCCGGCCATCATTCGCATCACGTGGTCCACGGTTTCCTTTCCGCGCTCCGAATGTTGGCCGTAGTTCTCCCATAACCGGCGGGGCACGGAACTCAGCAGCCGCAGATTGTTCTTCCGCAGCGTGCTGAACGTTTCGAGCGAAATCTTCGGGTCGCGGCGGCCGTAGTTGAAAGTCTCAGCCCAGGCGTCCTGATCGAAGGCCTGAATCGGGGTGCCATTCGACGCCAGCATAAGGCGGAGGCGAAAACCGACGACCAACTCCGCGTCCGCCAAATGGGCGAGGATTTCGGCGATCGACCACTTTCCCGGCCCCGGACGACGGGTCAACTGCTTCTTGCTGAGCCCTTTGGTAAGGGCGGTCAGCTTGCGCGGAGTGGCCTGCTGCAAGCGCAGTGGCTCCTTCCCGCGGCTGTGATTGAGCATGCGTTGCGTGTACTGCTGCGGCGTCTCCTGCATGGCACTCCTCCTCATTGACGAGACACTGTTTTGTTAAGCCAACCTTAAAACGCAAAGGGAGCGCCACCGCGGCGCTCCCTTCGACTGCGAATTGTGTGCAATCCGGCTACAGAAATATACTCCTGGGAATATCGGCCATCAATAAAATTTCGCGGCGCATCATAGTGGGAAGCCTCTGCCTCCGTTCTGGTCACCCGGTTCGGATAAAATGCTGGACTGCAGACGCTGGTATTTGAAGTTCAGACTATGAATTGGGGAGGTCGGCGTGACCAGACTTGTTCACAGGCCCTTACTTGCGCTGCTGCTCATGGCAGGGACACTGATCTTGGCGGGTTGTCCTACCCGCACCAGCATCGAAAAGATTAATCGCGACCCCGGGCGTTATGCCGGGCGGGAAGTTGCTATCGGCGGGCGGGTGAGCAATTCATTCGGGCTGCTCGGTTCGGGCGTCTATCAGGTGGAGGACGGTACGGGTCAGATCTGGGTGTTCAGCCAGAGGTACGGCGTGCCCAGCAACGGCGCCAAGGTGGGCGTGAGGGGAACGGTTTCGCAGGGATTCAGTTTCGGAGGGCGCAGCTTCGCCGTCATTCTGAAGGAAACCGAGCGCCGGCACTGAACACGTAGGGGCGGACGCCCTCGTCCGCCCAGCCGAGTACAGCTCGGCAGGGTTATGTCGCCAGAAACTGGAAGATTGGACGAGCTTTGGTCGTCCGCCCGGATGAGGCGTCCGGGCCACAGGCAATCCTAGTTTTGGCGCGGAGGGTTGACGGCCGACATGGGGTCGGGCTGCGCCTGTGATTCTCGAATTTCCAGCTTCATCTGGCGCAGGTTGGTAGCTTCGGCTGGATCCATTCCGGCTTTGAGGTCGGACTTCTCCACAAAATAGCGCCAGCCGGCGTGACGATCTTCCGAACTCTGTCCGGTTTCGAAGTGCTTTACTTTGAGTTCTGCGTTCTCTTTGCCTTTGACCACCAGCACTACTCCTCCGGATTCATAGGTCCGGATGTTGTGGCGGATTATGGCGTATGAAGCCTTGGTTTCGTCGCGTGTCAGAGACACCCCGCTAGTTGGCTGGTGTAAAGCTTGCGTTTGGTTGGTCGGAGAGCGTGCCCGGTCGGTGGTTTCCGGTCCGGGCACGCCTTCTATCTAGAGTTTCCGCTCTGCTTACAGCGGACGGACGTTCTCAGCTTGCCAGCCCTTTGGCCCCTTGGTCACATCAAACTCTACACTCTGGCCCTCCTGCAGGCTGCGAAAGCCGCCTGCCTGGATCGCCGAGAAATGCACAAATACATCTTCGCCACTCTGACGGCTGATAAAGCCGTAGCCTTTGGCGTCGTTAAACCACTTTACTGTTCCTTGTTCTGCCATTTTGTTACTGTTTCCTTTTCAATCGATTTACGCTGTGAGATCGGAGGTACTAAAGGGCGGTTCAAGCTGGTATGCAAGAAGCTGCTCAACAACCGATTCTAATCAAACGCACCATTAGTTTAGCAGAAAAGTCCAAATTTGGGTGGACAAAATGCAGATGGTCGCTGAGGCGACCAAGACTTCGGTAACCTGACCCCGCGCTTAGCGGCATGTCTTTCTCGTCAAGCACTTGACCGCAAGAGTCCCATTAGGAACCGCGAAGGCCCGCAGAACGGCCTCCTCCCCTTATTTTCTTTCACTTCCTTATCCAGCAGGTATAATTCTAGGGCTGGAAGTTACTTAACCACGAAGACACATCGCAAGAACCATCCTGCGCCTTCGCGATTGAGAGGACCTGCTTCTCTGTAGGCGCGCATCTAAGCTGCCCTAAAGTCCAGTCCTTGACCGCATGCAGGAGCGCTTCACAGATCGGTAACGACTCGGTAGTGTTCGACCAGCCTTCAGGCCAGAACTTGCTCCTGAGCTGTTACGCCTAAGGGGAGAAAAGAATGTCGCGATTTAATGGAGACAAGGCCAGATTCAACCGCGAGCGGAAGCAGAATATTCGCCGCCGGCTGCGCACTCGAGCGCTGCTCCAGGCGGCTGGACTCAGCGTGGCCAAGCCCGAGGCCAGCAAAAAACCCCGCGGCGTTACCGAAAAACCGGCATCCTGAAAATTGAGTTACACTTTAGCCTGCAGCAAGAGGAACTATATGAAGAAGCTGTTTGTTGGCAATATCCCCCACAGCACCACCGAAGCAGAGTTGCGGGCGTTGTTCGAACCCCACGGGGCCATCGAGCAAGTCAGCATCGTGACTGATCGCGATACCGGCCGTTCGCGCGGCTTTGCGTTCGTCGAAATGACCGATTCCGCCGAGGCCGAAAAAGCGATTGCGGCGCTCAATGGCAAAGAACTGGGTGGGCGCGCACTGAACATTAACGAAGCCCGCCCCAAGACCGATCGTGGTGGCCCGCCCCGCGGCGGCGGCCGCCCGGGTGGAGGACGTCCCGGAGGCGGTGGACGCTCCGGCGGCGGGGGTGGGCGTGACGACTATCAGGGCCATGCGCGTCAGCCTCGAGAACCGCGCTGGTAAAAGAGCAAGACCGGTAGAGCCGTTGCAGGATTTCACGGGCAATGATCAGCCGGAAAAACGATTTGCCAAAAAAATGTCCCTTGGAGGTGTCTATGTCTGGTCGAGGCCGTTCCAGCTTCACCAAGCGTCAGAAAGAGCGCTCGCGGCAGGAAAAACAGCGGGAAAAGGCCGAGCGCAAGATCCAGCGAAAGTTGGAGAAACCGGCCACCGAATCTGATGGCTCTTTCGAGATCTCGGCTGAGGATTTCGCGGCCGCAGCTGAACAACTGGCACTGCCCAATTCACACCTGGACGAGTAGTCGAACGATTGCAATTGAGTGCTAAGGAAAGCGCGGCTGCGAAAGCCGCGCTTTTTCAATTTCCGGGAGGGGTTGCCTTCCCGCAAAAATGAACCCTTCCCCTCCCCGGACCAGTCTAAATACAGCAATGAGTGCGCCTTCGGCCCCGAAGCCAAAACCGGCGATGACTACCGAAAGGCTGCGGAACGTGCTGCCCGCTGTCTGGGAACTGATGCGACCCCGCCGCGGTCTGCTCGCCCTGGGCTTCGTGTTGATGGTCATCAACCGCGTGTCGGGGCTGGTGCTTCCTTATTCGACCAAATTCCTCATTGACAGCGTCATCGCCAAACATCACGTCGAATTATTAAGACGCCTGGTCTCGGTGGTGCTGCTGGCCACGTTCATCCAGGGCATCACCTCATTCGCGCTCACGCAGTTGTTATCGAAGGCGGCGCAACGCCTGATCGCTGAGCTTCGCCAGAGAGTGCAGGCCCACATTTCGCATCTGCCGGTCGCGTTTTACGATTCCAACAAGACCGGCACGCTGGTCTCGCGCATCATGACTGACGTGGAGGGCGTGCGGAACCTGCTGGGCACCGGCCTGGTTGACCTGGTTGGCGGACTGCTCACCTCCGGCATTGCGATGGTCGTGCTCTTTCGCATCAGCCCAGCCATGACCTTTCTGGCCTTTAGCTTCCTGCTCTGCTTCGCCATCGCATTGAACAAGGCGTTCCGAACGATTCGGCCTATTTTCCGGCAGCGGGGAAAGATCAACGCTGAAGTGACCGGCCGCCTGGCCGAGTCCCTCGGCGGGGTGCGGGTGATCAAGGGATATCACGCGGAAGAGCGCGAGGAGGAAGTCTTCGCCGGCGGCGTTCGCCGTCTGCTGGACAACGTGATGAAAACCCTGACGGCCACATCGGTCATGAGCCTTTCCGCCAGCCTGCTCATGGGCGTGGTGGGCGCGATCATCATGTACATGGGCGCGCACCAGATCATGGCCGGCACGCTCACCATCGGCAGCTTTTTTACCTACACGCTGTTTCTCGGGTTCCTGGTAGCGCCCATCGTTCAGATTGTGAATATCGGGACACAGATCACGGAGGCTCTCGCCGGCCTGGAGCGGACCCAGGAAATTCTGCGCGAGCGGCCCGAGGACCAGGACCCCAAGCGCACCGTGACCCTTGACGACATCTACGGCAAAGTGGAATTTGACCACGTGAGCTTCAGCTACGATGGCAGCCGCACGGTTTTACACGATGTGGACTTTCAGGCTGAACCGGGAACGGTGACGGCGCTGGTCGGTTCGTCAGGCTCGGGCAAGTCAACGATTATCGGGCTGATTTCCGCGTTTTATGTCCCTTCGGAAGGGAGGGTGCTGGTCGATGGGGTTGATCTCAGCACGGTGCGCCTCGATTCCTATCGCACCCGCCTGGGCGTGGTGCTGCAAGAGTCGTTTTTATTTGACGGGACCATCCGGGAAAATGTCGCGTTTTCGCGCCCGCAGGCCAGCGAGGAAGAGATCATGCGTGCCTGCCACATCGCCCGGGTGGACGAATTCGCGGAAAGCTTTCCGGAAAAATACGACACCATCGTCGGCGAGCGCGGCGTGAAACTTTCCGGGGGGCAGCGCCAGCGGATTTCGATTGCCCGCGCCATCCTGGCTGAGCCGCGCATCCTGATTCTTGACGAGGCGACTTCGAGCCTGGATTCCGAATCCGAGGAAATGATTCAGCACGGGCTTTCGTATCTGATGCAGGGGCGCACCACGTTTGTGATTGCCCACCGGCTCTCCACCATCCGCCGGGCCGATCAGATATTGGTAGTCGAGCAGGGCCAGATCGTCGAACGCGGCACGCACGAAGAACTGTACGCTTTGCAGGGCCGCTATTTCGATCTCTATACCAAGCAACAAGGCCTGCAGAATAATCTTTTCCTGGCGCCGGGCGAGGGTGATGCCGCAGTGCCTGCCGACAACGGCCTTACGACGAAAAATAACGATGGCGACGTAAATCCCGCCGACGCTTTGCGTCTAATAAGAGGAGAGGTCCGCTAATTAATATCTCTGTCATCCCGACCGGAGCGAAGCGCAGCGGGCACAGTGGAGAGCCTGCCCTGAGCGAACTCCGAGTGCACACGAGGGGGAGTCGAATGGGAACCTGCTGTTTTGTGTCAGTTCCCACTACTCAAAGCTTGAACCACAGAGGACACCGAGGACACAGAGATAAACCGCCCCATAAATGACCCTGAACTCCAATTCATCCAGCAGCCCGAACGGCGCGCCCGCTATCCGCATCGTTGATTTGTGCCGCCATTACCAGATGGGCGAAGCGCTAATACGCGCCGTGGACGGCGTGTCGCTTCAGATTCAGCCCGGGGAGTTCGTCGCCTTGCTGGGCAGTTCGGGGTCGGGCAAATCTTCTTTGCTGAACCTTATCGCCGGCCTTGATCGCCCCACGTCCGGAGCGGTCATCGTCGAAGACCGCGACCTGGCCGAACTCTCA
Organism: Terriglobia bacterium; assembly: GCA_963758435.1. Classification (GTDB taxonomy): domain Bacteria; phylum Acidobacteriota; class Terriglobia; order Terriglobales; family Acidobacteriaceae; genus JAIQFF01. Next base: position 703,698 of record CAVWVN010000014.1, read on the forward strand.
CGCGAAGAGTTGGCCAAGCATCGCCTGCGTACCGTCGGCATGGTCTTTCAATCGTTCAACCTGGTTTCGCGGATGACCCTGGCCGAGAATGTCGATCTGCCGCTTCGCTTTGCCGAAGTGGATCGCGGTCAGCGCCAGGCGCTCACCCGGCAGGCGCTGGAGCGCGTCGGGCTGGCAGCTCGTATGTCCCATCGGCCCAGTGAGCTTTCCGGCGGCGAGCAGCAGCGCGCGGCACTGGCCCGAGCACTGATCAATCAGCCAAAGCTTCTGCTGGCGGATGAACCCACCGGCAATCTGGACAGCCACACCGGTACTGAGATCATGAATTTCATCCGCGAATTCAATCAGTCTTTGGGCATGACGATTGTGATGGTGACCCACGAACGCGCCCTGGCTGAGCGCTACGCCAGACGCATGGTCCTGCTGGCCGATGGCAAACTGGTGGACGATCGGCCGAATACGGCGGTCAACGCCAGTCTGCAAGGGGAGCAGCGATGAAGACTTACGACCTTTCCGAACTCGCCCTGCGCAACCTGCGTGAGTCGTCGCTCCGCAATTCGCTGACCACGATTGGTATCTCAGTCGGCGTAGCATCCCTGGTCGCCATGCTCTCGCTCGGTATCGGCCTGCAAAAACTGGCTACCCGGCACCTGGCCAAGTCCGGGCTCTTTGATACGGTGGTCGTGTCTTCGCGCCGCGAGTTGCGCGGCTTCAATCGCGACGACCACCGAAGTACTGCCTCCGCCGCCGAAAGCCGCACCCTCGATGAACCAGCCCGCCAGGAGATCGAGCACTTGCCCAACGTGCTGGAAGCCTATCCTGATATCCGCTTCATTACTGAACTCAGCTATCAGGACAAGCCCCACCTGACCATGGTGTCCGGCATTCCGGACTCGGCGCGGTCGAATGATGCGTTTACTGGGATCCCGGGGAGTTTCTTTTCTTCTGAAACGGCCCCCGAGGTCATTTTGCAGAAGTCGTTCGCCCTTGAGCTGCTGGGCAAAACGCCACCGCCCGGCCACGAAGACGATGTTCCTGTCAGCGACTTGGCCAAACCGCTCTTGGGGCAAGAGTTGACCATGCGGTACGCGCAGCGGGTTTCCGCGCCAGAGTCCGCTGCGGAAAACACTCCCGCGAAATCCGGGGCAGCGGCTGAATCTGAATCCGACGCGGCTTATTCCGTGATCTCGCGCGAGCAGAAATTGAAAATTGTGGGCATCTCCGATCTGGATCCGGACAGCATGCGGGGCGCCGCCCGGGCGCGGGTATTCCTGCCCCTGAAGCTGGCCCAAGACTTGCGTGTCATGCAGCCGTCCGATGTGCGTGACAGCATGCGCGGCTTCAGCAAACAGCCCAGCTATTCCACGGTGAGCGTGCGAGTAAGAAATCCCAAGAACGTGGAGGAGGTTGAACAGGCCATCAAGAAATTGGGATTCAACACGTTTTCCATTCTTGATGCCACGCGCAGCCTGCGGCAATTCTTCGCGGTGCTCGATCTGTTCCTGGGGATCTTTGGCAGCCTGGCGTTGGCCGTCGCTTCTATCGGCATCGTGAATACGCTGGTCATGGCCATCCTGGAGCGGCGCCGCGAAATCGGAATCATGAAAGCTATCGGCGCCAGCGACAGCGACGTAAAGAAACTCTTCTTTGCCGAGGCCGGAGCCATGGGCCTGCTGGGCGGGGTAGTGGGAGTAATGCTGGGCTGGGCCATCGGCCACGTCATCAACCTGGGAACGAATATTTATCTGAGGCGTCAAGCCCTCCCACCTGAAAGCTTCTGGTCAGTGCCGTGGTGGCTGGTCGGGGCAGCCATCGTTTTTGCCTTTGTCGTCAGCCTGGTTTCCGGCCTGTACCCGGCTGCGCGCGCGGCCCGTCTCGATCCCGTACAGGCGCTGCGTTACGAGTAAACTGAGATCCATGCCTCGATTGTGGCGGCTATTGCTCGCCCTGAGCATCCTTCTTCCCCTCGTAGCGAACGCGCAGAGCCGGACCGACTGCAACGTCATCAACAGCCGTATCCTCAAACAGGCCGTTCATTACTGTGTGCAATTGCCACCGGACTATGACGCCAAAGGGTCCGCGCAACGGCGCTACCCGGTACTTTACTTCCTGCACGGCCTTGGCCAGAACGAGCAAACGCTGTTCAGCACCGGGGGATGGAGCGTAATCGAAAACCTGCGGCGCCAGCATAAAATCATCGACTTTCTGGTGGCGGCGCCGGAAGGCAAGCGCAGCTTCTATATCGACTCGCCCGGCAACAAGCTTCGCTACAGTGATTTCTTCCTGCAGGAATTCATGCCATACATCGAAAGCCGGTATCGCGTCCGCCCGGGACGGAAGGGTCGTGCCATCACCGGCGTTTCCATGGGCGGCTACGGGGCACTGCGCTTTGCTTTTGCCCACCCCGAACTGTTTTCCGCTGTGAGCGCGCAAAGCGCTGCTCTGATCACGCAGTCTCCGCAAGAGCTGTCGGATGCCGGGCACTCGGGTACGCCCCTGGAGCGGGTCCTGGGACCGGCCTTCGGCGAGCCCATCAACCTGCCGCATTGGCAACAAAACAATATTTTCCTGCTCGCCAGAAAGAACGGGCCGGCCCTGAGAGGTCTGGCCATCTACTTCAATTGCGGGCAGCAGGATGACTTCGGATTTGAAGATGGCGCCGCCGCTTTGCACCGCCAATTACAGGCGGAAGGCATAAGGCACGAATACCACCTCTATCCCGGCGACCATAGCCTGAACTATTTCCTGTCCCATATGGACGAGGTCATGGAGTTTCACTCCCGTGTTTTCGGGGAGCAGAAGTAGCCTTTTTGCGCCCTTTGCGGTCTCTTTGCGACCTTTGCGGTAAAGGGTTTTGACTCTCGCCTAGGCGCTAAAGATTCTTAACCGCAAAAGTCGCGAAGAAACCCCGCAAAGGGCGCCAAAAGACAAATCACCGCAACGTCGTAACTCAGGCTGTCACAGAATTATCCCCGCCAGTTGTTGCCTTTTGTGCTTTATGACATCCTTTTGGACGGATCAGGCGCGATCCATTTCTATCCCACGAGGTGATCGATGGCGTGCAGCCCAGCGATATTGAAGGGTGTTCCCTTGTTTGCCCTGCTCGACGACGACGAGACCGCGGTTTTAGCCGCCCAGGTCGAGATCAAGACCTTTGCTCCGCGCCAGCGTATCTGGAAGATCGGCGATCCGGGCGGACAAGCTTATGTGATGATATCCGGCGCGGTTCGGATTACGACCGTGGATGAGGACAACCAGGAAGTCGTGGTTGATCAACCCGCCGAAGGCGAATTCTTTGGTTTCGCTTCCATGCTGGAGCAAACTCCCCACCAGACCGAAGCGCTCGCACTTACAGAAGCGGTGTGCCTGGAAGTGTCCCGTGACGATATCGCCACTCTGCTGCAGCGCAAACCTCATGCCGGAATGGACATGTTGACCGTGCTGGGCCGCCAGTTCCACGCCTCCCAGCAACTGGTGCGGCTGCGGGCCAGCCGTAACCCCAACGACATTATCGAAGAAGACATGACCTTCGGCGAGCGCATCGCGGACCGGGTCGCAGCCTTTGGCGGTTCGTGGACATTCATCATTACCTTCGCTTTGGCCATTACCAGCTACACCGCCATGAATATCGTGTTGCGCGGAAAGGCCTGGGACCCTTATCCCTTTATTCTGCTCAACCTGTTCCTTTCCATGCTGGCCGCCATCCAGGCGCCGGTCATCATGATGAGCCAGAACCGGCAGGACACAAAGGACCGCCTGCGGGGCGAGCTCGATTACGATGTAAACCGTCGCGCCGAGTCCGAAATTCAGGGCTTGGCCCGCAAGCTGAATTTGCTGGGAGAGAAGATCGGCGACGTCGAAGATTTGATCCGGCAACAAAGTACGTAGGGACGGGCGCCTTCGACTTCGCTCAGGGCAGGCTCTCGTCCGTCCGGCGGAGCGACGCTACGCGCACGGTCAGGCAACCGTCTCTTTCGCCCCGTTGGGGCTGGAAGCCATCTTGCCAGTTGACCCCGGGCTTACGCCCGGGACTGCATTCGGACGCCGCTTCGCGGCTGTGGACCGAACGCACTTTTTGTTCTGCGGCTACACCACTTCCGGAGCGGCCGCGGCAAGCTCAAACGCTACCTGCTGCTTTCCCAACACGGGGTGCGTGGCCGTCAATCGGACGGTTCCCGCCTGCTCTTTGGCTCGAATCCAAACCGCACCGGTTCCGCCTATCAATGCGAATGGATTGTCGCCGACAAGCTCCGCCGGGCCTTCCAGATCAAACTTGATGGCGTCGTTGGCAAATGGCCGGATGGCGTCAAATTCATCGGTCACGCGCAGCACTACTCGAGTTGTGTCGGCCCCATCAGCGACCAGGCTGGTGTCGTCGGGCAACAGCGTGAATTTCTCGTCGATGCCTTTGCCCGAGTACTTCTTCACGATGACTTGCTTGCCCTGGATGTAGCCTTCGAGCCGCAAGTCGCCCCACTTATGAAAAAGCTCGCTCAACTCCACGACAAACGGGGGATAGCGAAGATGTGCGAACTGCTTACGGTCAGGATCGATGGTGGCCACCAGTTCGTCCGCGATGTAGAGCTTCACCTGGTCGCAGTTGGAGCACACGACGGCGCTCGAAAATCCCACGGATGCATCTCCCCTCGCCCAGTGGAACGCGGGTTCCAGCACTATCTCTTCGGCGGGATCGCATTGCGACTTGTAGAAACCGGCCGCCGGCTTGGGCTCGCGGAAAATATCCGTGACGCCGTGATAGCAGATGCGGTCGCCGGAGCCGAAATCGCCGTGGGTATTGTAGTCGAAGGCGCACCAGCCAATGCCGCCGGCGTATTGTGCGTTCGAAGCTAGCTGGTCGTGGATGCGAGCGTGGCGCAAGGTATGTTCAGTAAGCCGCTCCACCTGGTCAATCGTTTTGGTGGGATAGGTGTGCCCGACGAATTCGGTGTTCAGGTAGCGCGAGTGATTGGGCGGCTTCAGGGGAAAACCGAAGTCGTTCATGGTGAACACGTCTTCCAGGAATTCCGATTCCTGAAAATAGCGGATGCCACCGGTCTGACGCGTCGGATCCAGTTTGTGGGCCAGCGCATTGGTGCGAATGTAGAAATCGTGGTCGTCCTTAGACTCGTTGATGCGCACCCCCCACAGGATGACGGAGGGGTGGTTCCAGTCGCGGCGAATCATGCGAGCCACGTTGTCAATCGATATCAGCTTCCACGGTTCGTCGCCGATGTGCTGCCAGCCGGGGATTTCCTCCAGCACGAGCAAACCGATTTCGTCGCAGGCATCGAGAAAGTGGCGGGATTGCGGATAGTGCGAGGTGCGCACAATGTTGCACCGGAGCTTGTGGCGGAGAATGTGCGCGTCCCGGCGCTGGGCGCGGCCCGGCATGGCCTGCCCGACAAAGGGAAAGGTCTGATGGCGGTCCAACCCGCGCAGCTTGATCACTTTGCCATTGAGTTCGAAACCGTGATCGGTGAATTGCGCTTCGCGAAAACCGATGGTGCGCGAGGCCTCGTCCACCGCCTGCGTCCCGCGCAGCAAACGGACCTGCACGTTATAGAGATTCGGATGCGAGAGGTCCCACAGCTTGATGGCGCCAAGTTTGTCCAGGTGGACGGTGTACGCAGCGGGTTCGGTTGCGGCTGGGGCGGCAGGAATCTTCTGCGTGCCCCTGGCCAGCACGCGATCACCGTCGCGGAGACTGACTTCGAGGGTCAGAGCGTCCCGCGATGCCTCCATGCGCTGGATGTAGCAATCCACATCCAGGCTGGGGTGATCGGTCAGCACGTCTTTTGGCCTGGCAAAAACATTCTCGATAAAGGTCGTCGGCACGATGCGAAGGGAAACTTCTCGGTAAATGCCTCCGAAAGTCAGGTAGTCAATTTCATAGCCGAAGGGGGGAATGTCTGGCCGCTCGCTGGAATCAAGGTCCACGGCCAGTACGTTTTCGCCGTCGAAATCAAGGTGCGGAGTGAGCTCAAAAGAAAAAGGCGTGTACCCGCCCTTGTACTCGCCCAGCCGCTGGCCATTGATCCAGACGGTGGAAGCAGTCATCGCCCCTTCAAAATCGACGAAGACACGCTTGCCCCGGGCCTCGGGCGGCAGTTTGAAGCGGCGGCGGTAGCTGGAGACGAACTCATAGCTCTTTTCGTCGAAGCTGTGCCAGGGCAGGCGAACGTTGGTGTGAGGAATCACGACGCGCTCGTAACCGGAGTCGTCGAAATCGCGGGCGTGCGCCCCTTCCACGACCGTACGGCTATAGCGCCAGTTGCGATTCATAGGCAGAACCAGGCGTCCCGGGGCAGCATTGGCCTCCGCAGCGCCAGTGGCTAATCCCGAGCGGGCAATGGTCGCACCCGCAATGAACGTGCCCGTAGTCTTGAGAAAGTTGCGTCGGTCCATGATTGCCCTCGCGGTGCCTCTGGAAATGATGGCGGGTGAATTATCTAATATTGGGCCCACTCCTGTAAACGCTTACATGCCAGGGGTTGTATGTGGGTCGGACACCCTGTCCGACGCCTTTGAAGTTGACTCTTCTTTGCCCCTCGGTGCAGTCAGTGAGAGAAGATGGGTGGACCAGCAGAGTCAAAGTCAAAGGCGTCGGACAGGAGTGTCCGACCCACACACAACACTGCAACCTCGAATTCCTTTTGTCCGGCAATCGTTGCTAAAATAGGGGTTCCCTCTCAGCGTCTTCCTCGTGGACATGCATGAACATTAAAGAAGTCGCAAAGCGTGCGAAAGTCTCAACCGCCACGGTTTCGCGCACTATCAATGATTCCGAAAAAGTGCGGCCCGGCACGGCGGCGCGCGTGCGCCAGGCCATCGAAGAGCTGAACTTCTATCCCAACACCCACGCTCGCACCCTGGTTTCGGGAAGAAGCCGGATGCTGGGTCTTATCATCTCCGACATTACGAACCCTTTCTTTCCCGAACTGGTGAAGAGTTTTGAAGATCAGGCGGTCGAGCGCGGCCAGGAAGTCATCATTGGGAACACGGACTACAATCCCAAGCGGATGGCGGGATGCATCCGGCGCATGGTGGAACGCAAAGTGGATGGCGTGGCCATCATGACGTCTGAAGCCGACCCCGCCCTGGTGACCGAACTGACGCGCCGCAATATTCCTACTGTGTTCATGGACACCGGCAAAACTGGCCTCCACAGCGCCAACATTCGCATCGATTACGCCCAGGGCATTCACGAGGCCATGCAACATCTTTTTTCGCTCAACCATCGACGCATAGCGTTTATCGCCGGTCCCATGAACCTGGAATCCGCCCGCATGCGGCGCGATGCTTACCTCTCTGGCCTTAAGTCCAGAGGACTCTCCGACCGCTCCATGATCGAGAAGGGAGACCACCGGATCGAAGGCGGTGCCATGGCCATGAGGAGCTTGCTGAAACTGCCTCAGCGCCCAACCGCGGTCATCACCTCGAACGATCTGACCGCGATTGGCGCACTGGGCGCGATTCTGCACGCCGGCCTGAGGGTTCCGGAAGATATATCGCTGATTGGTTTTGACGATATTTCGTTCGCCCACCTCACCCAGCCGCCCCTGACCACCGTAATCCTGTCGCGAACCCAGCTGGCGGTCACCGCTTTTGCCGCACTCGAAGCCCTCATCAGAAAAGACGACGGGCCGCATATCGATTATTCGATTCCGACCCACCTGGTCATGCGCGGCTCCACTCGCGCCATCTAGAGTTCCGTTGTCATCCGGAGCGAAGCAGCCACGCAGTCGAAGGACCCCTATAGCCGAGCAGCCTGTGGGTAGTGCACTCTTGACCAAACCGGCAAGCGGAGGTAGGAGTGGATGTCTATTCCGCGCTGGCGCCATTGGCCGCGGAGCAAACGTAAACATCGGGCTTGATCCCCGTGGCGGCCTGATACCGTTCGGAGATCTGCCCGGCAAATTTGGAGGCATCGGCGCTCTTCACCAGGTTCACGGTGCAGCCGCCGAAGCCGCCGCCAGTCATACGGCCGCCGCGGTAGCCTTCCAGGGACTCCGCAATTTCCACCATGATGTCCAGTTCCCGGCAACTGACTTCAAAGAGGTCGCGGAGGCTGCGATGCGATTCGCGCATCAAGCTTCCAAACCGGCCCACGTCCCCGGCTTCCAGGTGCTTAGCGCCTTCCAGCACCCGCTGGTTCTCCGAGACTACATGCAGACAGCGCTTGTAAATAATGGCCGGCATGACCGCGCTGTGTTGCTCGAGCTGCTCCACGGAAATGTCTCGCAGAGCACGCGCATTGGGATACCACTGGCGCAGAATCTGCACTCCTTCATCGCACTCGTCACGGCGCTTATTGTAGGCGCCGTTGGCGTGTTCATGCTTCACCATGGTGTTACAGATCACCAGGCGCACGTTCTCGGGAATGGGTATCAACTTGTAATCCAGGGAGCGGCAGTCCAGCAGCAAGGCGTGTCCGGCGCGGCCGAGGCAGGAGACAAACTGGTCCATGATGCCCACCCGCGCTCCGATAAAAATGTTTTCCGCTCGCTGGCACAACTTTGCGACTTCAGGCAGGGAAAGCCGCGCGCCATTGAGGCTCATCAGGGCGAGCGCACTGGCCACTTCAATCGCGGCTGAGGAGCTCAGGCCAGCTCCGATGGGAACTTCGCCCCGAACCAGCAGGCTGGCGCCCGGGGTGGGATGCCCGATCTCAGCCAGCATCACAGCAATACCCAGAACATAATCTGCCCATGCGCCTTTGCCGTGGCTGGGCAGGTTATCCAGATCGAATTCAAACTGCTGAGAAAATTCTTCAGATCGAATTATCAGTTTGCGGTCCGGCCGGGGAGAGATGGCCACCCGGGTAGAAAATCCGATGGCACAAGGCATCACGAAACCGTCGTTGTAATCGGTGTGTTCGCCCAACAGATTGACGCGTCCCGGGGCACAAAATATCCGGGGCGGCGACCCAAAGGCGTTCTCAAAATGTTGAGCCAATTCTGCCGACTTCATACGGTTCCGAATGGGACCAAGGCCAAGCGCAAGACAGGGCGTGAAATCCGGGTTGGGAGTATGAAATACTGCATTTGTAAGCGATTACAAGTTGTCACAATAGGCGGCCTTTGGCTCTCTGTCAAACGCCTTTTATCTATTGTTTTTCCAGCCGCCGCCAGGCATTCGGGTACATTGTAACTCAAGGGTTGGAGGCACGTTATTGAAGCTTACCGAAGATCCACATCGCAGATTCAACCCTCTCACCGGCGAGTGGTTACTGGTATCTCCGCACCGGGCCGGGCGACCCTGGCAGGGACAGCTCGAGAAGGTCTCCACCCAGCCTGAACCCGAATATGACCCCACCTGCTACCTTTGTCCGGGCAACGCCCGGGTGGGGGGCGTGCTCAATCCGCGTTACACGGGGACGTTTGTCTTTGACAACGACTTTGCCGCCCTCAAACCCACGGTTCGCGACGACCGCCTGGACATCGAAAACCGGGGATTGCTGGTCGCGGAGGGCGAGCCTGGGCTCTGCCGGGTAATCTGCTTCTCCCCGCGCCATAACCTGACCCTCGCCACCATGCCGCCAAAGGACATCGAAGGCGTGATCCATACCTGGACGGCCCAATTCCACGAACTGGGGGCAATGCCGCAGATCAACCACGTGCAGATCTTCGAGAATCGCGGCACCATGATGGGCGCCAGCAACCCCCATCCCCACTGCCAGATATGGGCCACCCATTCCATTCCAGACATTCCCGGAAAGGAGCTCGCCTGCCAGGTAAGTCACTTTGAAAGACATAACACTTGTTTACTGTGTGATTATCTAACTCTGGAGGACCAGCAGAAGGTTCGCCTGGTTTGCCAGAACGAGGGCTTCGTTGCCCTTGTGCCCTTCTGGGCGGTCTGGCCCTTCGAAGTCATGGTGTGCAGCCGCCGCCATCTGGGAACGTTCCCGGAGTTTACGGAGCAAGAGGTCGGCCTGCTGGCCGAGTTGCTGCAGCAGGTGACGTCAACCTACGACAAGGTTTTTGACGTCCCGTTCCCGTATTCGATGGGCTTTCATCAGTCGCCCACCGACGGTAACCCGCATCATGAATGGCACTTTCACGCCCACTTCTATCCTCCGCTGCTGCGCTCCGCGAGCATTCGAAAATTCATGGTGGGATTTGAAATGCTGGGCATGCCGCAACGGGATATCACTCCGGAAAGCGCGGCGGCGCACTTGAAATCTCTGACTAAGAAAGTGCCATCCTGAGCGAAATGGCTGCTTCGCTTCGCGAAGCAGCTATGCAGTCAGCGGCAACAGATGTCGGATAACGGCGGCGGAGCGGCAACTCTTAGTGCATGGAATAATGGCGTTTGCCAGGGGCAGGGATCCTTCGACTCCGTTCATCCGTTCGCAAGCGAACGGACAAACTGCGCTCAGGATGACAGTTGGTTTTGACGGTAACTCGAATCAGCACGTAAAACTCGTTGACAAAGGCGCGGCAGGCCTGCAATCGTTTACACCGTTTGCCGGCGGTACGGATTTTCAATTCAGCTCACGCACGAGGGAGAACTCTTCATGTTGAGGACCATCGATTGGACCATCATGATCGTGTATTTCGTCTTCGTGCTCGGAATCGGAGCCGTCCTCAAGCGCTACGTGAAAACCAGTACAGACTTCTTTCTGGCCGGACGCTCCATTCCTGCCTGGGTCGCCGGCCTGGCTTTTCTCTCCGCCAACCTGGGCGCGCAGGAAGTGATTGGCATGGGCGCTTCCGGAGCCAAGTACGGCATTGCCACCAGCCATTTCTACTGGATTGGCGCGATCCCGGCCATGGTCTTCGTCGGCGTGTTCATGATGCCTTTCTATTACGGCTCGCGGGCGCGCTCGGTGCCGGAATATCTTCGTCTGCGCTTCGATGAGAAGACGCGCGGCCTCAACGCGGTTTCGTTCGCCATCATGACCCTGTTCTCTTCCGGCATCTCCATGTACGCCATGGCGAAGCTGATTCAGATCCTGCACATCTTCGACGCTCCTTTTGCCTGGTTGGGGCTGCCGCAGGCCTGGATATTTCACTTCTCCCTGGTCATCTCGGCACTCGTAGTTCTGGGATACATTCTGCTCGGCGGGCTGACCAGCGCCATCTACAACGAGGTAGTCCAGTTTTTTCTGATCGTGGCCGGATTTCTTCCTCTGGTCTGGCTGGGTCTGAAGAATATAGGCGGCTGGCACGGGCTCAAGGCCAATCTCGACCCTTCGTACACTCATTCCTGGCTGGGCATGAGTAATCCGCACACCAACCGCCTGGGCGTGGAATGGTTCGGGCTGACCATGGGACTGGGGTTCGTGCTGTCGTTTGGATACTGGTGCACGGATTTTCTGGTCATCCAGCGGGCCATGGCGGCCAACTCCATGAATTCCGCGCGTTGCACGCCCTTGATCGCTGCTTTCCCCAAGATGCTCTTCCCGTTCCTGGTGATCCTGCCGGGATTGATTGCAATTGCCCTGCCCACCCAGAATCTCGCCAATCTGGCCGGCACCCATGCCACCACTACCATCCAGGGACGCGGGTTAATTCCGGCAAAGATGGATGCGTCAGGTCAAGTCATCCGAGACCAGGACGGAACGGTAGAGCTGGATTATGACCTGGCCACTCCCAACATGCTGCTGCACTATTTCCCCACTGGAATCCTGGGCCTGGGCCTGACCGCGTTGCTGGCCAGCTTCATGTCCGGCATGGCGGGAAACGTAACCGCGTTCAACACCGTGTGGACGTATGACATCTACCAGTCATACATCAACAAGACAGCAAGCGATGAACACTACCTCTGGATGGGCCACATGGCCACCATCTTCGGCATGGCGCTGTCGGTAGCGGCCGCCTACATGGCAACCCGGTTCAACAACATCATGGACATGCTGCAGTTGGTATTCGCCTTCGTGAATGCCCCGCTGTTCGCTACCTTCCTGCTGGGCATGTTCTGGAAGCGGACCACCGGCCACGGGGCCTTCACCGGACTGCTGGGAGGCACGATGGCCGCCGCGCTGCACCACATGCTGACCCTGCCCCAGGGAGCCGTCCCCGGCGTGAAGGGCGGATGGATCGCCACCCTGCACGTTTATCCCAGTGAGATGGCGCAGAATTTCTGGACCGCCATTTATGCCTGGACCGCCTGCTTTGTAATCACGATCGTGGTCAGCTTGTTGACGAGTGCACACGACGAGAAGGAACTCGCAGGCCTGGTTTACTCGCTCACCGAACGCCCAACCCAGCACGGCCTCAGCTGGTATCAGCGACCCGCGGTGTTGGCGGTGGTAGTTCTGGCGGCCACTGCTTTACTGAATATTGTTTTCCGATAGGAGAAAAAGATGGGACTCGACATTCGGCTGCCTATTGGTTTCCTCTTCTCCATCTTTGGAGTTTTGCTGATTGCCTTCGGCATGCTGAGCGATAAGGCGATTTATGAACGGTCGCTCGGAATCAACATTAACCTGGAGTGGGGAATCGTAATGCTGCTGTTCGGCGCGCTCATGCTTTTTCTGGGCAGGCGCGGAGCTAAACTCTGAAGCAGAGCAGACCTCGGACGTCAGCCCTCAGAGAGCGGCTAAGACCTAATTTTCAGCAAGAATCGGGAGTCATCATGCGCACGATCCGATCGTCACAGGGCATAGAATTCGGGCTCTATTGGGCTGTTGCTGCCATTCTTCTGTTAGCGTCCACCCTCAGTGCGCAGACGCCGCCACCTCCGCCCATCATGCTGGGGACCGCCTGGTATCCGGAACAATGGCCAGAGTCGCGCTGGGACGCCGACCTCACGTTGATGCAGCAAGCTGGAATCCACATGGTGCGGGTAGGTGAATTTGCCTGGAGCCGCATGGAACCCAGCGAGGGCCAGTACGATCTGGACTGGCTGGACCGCGCCATCGCCGCCGCCGCAAAGCACGGCATCTACACCGTAGTAGGCACTCCAACCGCCGCTCCGCCGGCATGGCTGACGCAGAAATATCCCGAAACCCTGCGTATCGATGAAACGGGACACCGCGTCGAACATGGAAACCGGCAGCAGTTCAACTTCGCTAATGCAAAATACCGCGAACTGGCGCGCAGAATCGCCGAACAGATGGCCAGGCGTTTCGGCCACAATCCTTACGTGCTGGGCTGGCAAATCGATAACGAGTACCAAGATATTTCGTTCGACCCCGATACCAAGACGCAATTCCAACAGTGGCTCAAGGCGCGATATGGCACTCTGGACAATCTCAACGCGCGCTGGACCACTTCCTACTGGAGCGAGACCATCTTCGATTGGAGCCAGATTCCGATTCAGACGCAATACGGCAATCCCGGCCTGTTGCTGGCCTGGAAACGCTTTGTCAGCGATACCTGGCGTAGCTATCAGAAAAACCAACTGGATGCCATTCGCGCCAATTCCGATCCCAAACAGTTCATCACCACAAACACCATGGGTTGGTATGACGGCTTCGATCACTACGTCGTCGAGAAAGATCTCGACCTCGCCTCCTGGGACGACTACGCCGGACAGGGACATCTCGATCCAGCGAGGAACGGCTTTGCCCATGACCTGACTCGCGGATTCAAAGGCAAGAATTTCTGGGTCATGGAGACCCAGCCGGGGTCGGTAAACTGGGCGCCAATCAACAACTCCCTCGACAAAGGAGAAGTCCGGGCGATGGCCTGGCACGCGGTGGGACACGGCGCCGACGTCGTCAGCTACTGGCAGTGGCGCAGCGCCTTGAATGGCCAGGAGGAATACCACGGCACGCTCGTGGGAGCGGACGGGACGCCGGTGCCCTTATATGCGGAAGCGCAGCAGATTGGCCGCGAGTTCGCCAAGGCGGGCCCGGCACTGGCGGGGACGTCGGTCAAGTCTGAAGTTGCGATGCTGCATTCTTACGACAGCCGCTGGGCCATCGACTGGCAACGGCACAACAAGGACTATGACCCTGCGGCCGAACTGGTTAGCTATTACGGGCCGCTGCGGGCGGTGTGTCAATCCATCGACGTGGTCGAACCCGTCGCGCCGCTCACCCAGTACAAGCTGGTTGTGGCTCCCGGGCTGAACGTACTTTCCGATGCGGCCGCCAAGAATCTCATCGAATATGTGCGAGGTGGCGGGCACCTGGTGCTGGGCCAGCGCTCTGCTATGAAAGACGAAGACAATGGCCTGCAGCCTGAGCGCCAACCCGGTCCGCTGGCGGATCTCCTGGGCGGACAGGTTGAGCAGTACTACGCCCTGGTCGACCCGGTCGCGATCGAAGGAAAGTTTGGCTCCGGACAAAGCAAGCTATGGGCTGAGCTGCTGAGCGCGAACGATAAAGACACCGAAGTACTCGAGACCTACGGCAAGAGCAACGGCTGGCTCGATGGCAAGCCGGCGGCAATCACGCGTAAAGTCGGGAGAGGCCGCATCACTTACATCGGAGCCTGGCTCGAGGGATCCACCATGGCCGCGACGGCGAAATGGATGGCGGAGGTGAGCGGCGTGAAGCCCGCTCTGGGCGCGGTTCCTGACGGGGTCGAAGTCTATCCGCGCTACGGCGACCATGGCGTCGTCTACATTCTGGTCAACCTCTCGAAGGCTCAGCAGACCGTGTCACTGCCGTCGGCGATGAGGGACGTGCTGGAAGGCGGATCGAAACAATCGGTCAAGCTCCCAGTCTATGGCGTAGCGGTGCTGTCGAAGTAGCAATCACAAATGTGTGGGTCGGACACTCTTGTCCGACGCCTTTGACTTTCGTTCTTGCATTTGACTTTGCTTTTGACTTGGCCTTTTGACTTTGCTTTTGACTTGGCCTTCTCACGATGTCAGGCCGTCAAACAAAACCCACAACCAAATTCAACTTCAAAAGCGTCGGACAGGAGTGTCCGACCCACACTGCACTGCCTGGGCTAGCTCGCCCAGGTGAGCAGTTGCTTGAGATCAGTGGGACTGGACGATGCAGTCCCGCGCGGCAACACCGGGCCGATGGCCACGGCCTCATTGTGGCCTTCGAACCATACCAGGAAGGAAGACTTTTCCGCCCCGGTCAGGCGCTGCTGATTCAGGTACGTGTAGTACGAGCCCATGTCCGCGTCCACCAGCGAACCCGCGGGATCAAGTTCGGCATCGGACCGGACTCCGGAAAGCAACTCGTTCATCGGCTGCTGCCGCTGTCGTGGCGCAAAGCGCACCAGCAAGGTGAGGGGCTGGGCCCGGCGCAGGGTTTCGCGTGCCGCCCACTGTGCGAAAGTCGTGCTGAAAATCTGGGTTCCAGAACCTTCTGTCAGGACCTTGACCTGAAAACGGTCCAGGACCACATCTCCTGCTTTGCCCATCCCCAGGTCCGCCGGACGCATCTGCGCCAGCAACGTACGCAGCGCCTCTGGTCCCATGCCGGGTTTTTGGATCTCGCCGTGCATCTTACGCAATAGGACTGCCCGCGCGGGCTCCAGGGCTTTATAAGAGACGCAGGTAAGCGCCGGGTCATGGGCCGCTTCCTGCCCGCCATCAATGTACCAGTGAGCGTAGGGGGCGGGATGCGCCTTCGCCCGGGCGGCGACCGCATTGAGCAGCGTTTCCAGGCCGTGCTCCGGATTGACCTGGCTGAAGTATCCGCCATGGGCGCGCAGTTTGCGAAACAGAGGTTCATCGTGTCCAGTTGCCCCCTGGCCGATGACGGCAATGACGAGACGCGGCGCCACGGGTGGCTCTGGCGGCACTGCCGCCTGCAGACGGCTGGCATAGTCCATCGCCGCCTTGCGAAAGGCGTCCAGTTGGTGCGTGCTCCATAGATGCGCCGATAACTGCTCCACAAACTGGGCCGGCGAGTTGACCCAATCAAATGATTGGAGCTTGGGGGATTCGGTTATCTGAGCGAATCCCTGAAACCATTCTTTTACCTGTTCCGCAGAAAGCGAGTTCAGATTCGCCAGTTCCTTTTCGATGGCCTTCCGTTCTGGAGGAAACTTGAAATCGTACTCGATGACCTCTCGCAGCAGGCTGGCCACGAAGATCAGGGGCAGGCGTTGCAAAGCTCCAAGATACTCTGTGACCAGTTTTCTGGCCTCTGGCGGATAGCCACTGAACTGCTCCGGCTTGAGATCACTTGGCAGCATAAGCACTACAACAGTTCTGGTATCGGCTTGCCCTGTGCGAGCGAGGCCGAAAAATCCAGCATGGACCCGAGCGTCGGCACCAGGTCGGTGGATTCCATGGCGCGGTCGTACACCACACCCGGGCGCACACCCGCGCCCAGAGCCATCATCCAGGTGGTGCGGGAGAGCGCATCGCCGGTGCGATGATGCTGAAACCCGTTGCCCCCGGAATCCTCGTCCGAATCCCGCCCGAAGTCGGGCAGGATGAACAGAGTCGTGTTGCCGGCATATTCCGGCTCAGTCTGAATCGCTTGCCAAAGCTCGGCGCACAGCCGGTCGGTGCGCCGGATGCCCTCAATGTAGAGCGAATAGGCTCCGGCGTGGGCGATATCAATGTCGTGCATGGTGATCCACAGCAGGCTGGGCGCCACCTGGCGCATCAACTGGCGCGCGATATAGACGGAGAGTTCATCGGGGCTCGACAAAGTGCGCGCGTGTGTCTTGAAGTCATCGACCGAAAGCTTCAGCAGCATCTCGAGCTGTTGCAATTCGAACTCGCGGCCTCCCAGTTCGGGGGCGTAGAACGGGGTCTCATAGTTGTCCCGCAACAGGTGATCGTAGTCGGTGCTGCCGCCGGCCAGCGCCGCGGTCAACAGATGCTTGGGCAGAATCACGGTCGCCCCCGTCCCTACGCCGTAGGACGGATGGTTGCTCTCTCCAATGCGGTTGAACCCATTGCTGGGAGCCACGACCCACGCATCCGATCGGGGACGCTTCAGGTCTTTGCGGAAGTACTCGAACACCGTCGGGTTCGCCGGGGGGACCGCGGCAAAGTTGTTGAAGGTCTCATAAACCCCGGTGACCAGGCTGGCGGTGGCGACATAATGGCCCAGGATTCCCCGGTTGACCACCTGGGTAAAGAATGCCGACTGGGGGATGAGCTCCCGCATCAGGTGCGGAATGTTTTCCTGTCCTTCCGGCGCAAACGTCTCCTGGTCGCGGGCGCCGCCACCAAATGTGATCACCACTACCTTTCGCTTCTTGGGGGTGGAAGCCGCTCTGGCCATGGCGCTCGGGCCGAGCAATGCGCTTCCCATCGCCAGCCCCGCCGCTGTACGCAGAAATTCGCGGCGGTTGCAGGCCAGCTGCCGGGCAAGCTCTCGAGGATTGCCAGCTGCGGCAGTGGCCCGGTCTCTCGCGGTTCGCATTGAAGAGCTATATGCCATTTCCAAGTCCAGATCTGAAGTCTCTATGTGTGGACGCTCGCGCCCACACTAAATCCATCACTTCGCTGTCTGCCCGCCCTTCGCCGAATATACGAACTGCCGGATGTCCGCCCTCTGTTTATCGACCTCGGCCAGATGCTCGGCCCGCAGCCTTTGATACACCTGCAACTCTTGCTGTGCAAGTTCCGTCTGTTTGGTGTGCACGTAGGCCTGTCCCAGCCGGTAGTGTACGTCCGCCAGGTCCGGACCCAGTTCTCGTGCCCGCACGTATTCCGGGATGGCTTCTGCATACTTGGTCTGGTCGGAATAGAGATTACCCAGTTGCAGGTGGGCCTCCGCCAGGTTGTCGTCGAGAGCGATTGACTTCTTCAGCAGTCCTTCAATCCGCTGCAGGTCGAGATCGGGGTCCTGCGCCCGCTTTCCCTTCCACAAGCTCATCGCGTAGTAATAAAGCGCGCGGGCGTTTTGGGGCTGGAGCTCGGCAAAACGGCGGAAGCGCTGGATGACCTCGTCCGCCTGCCCCGGCGAGCTGTCGTACGCCTTGGACAGAAAGAGGTAGCAACTCGGGTCGGAAGGGTCAAGGTCGGCCCCGTGCAGCAAGGCCTTCACCGCCTCGTCGTAGTTGCCGCGTGAGTACAGGGCCATGCCCAGGCCGATGACCAGCCGGGGCGATTTGGGATAACGCTCCGTGGCGTGCTGGAACACTTCAATCGCGGGCCCAAGCGTCCGGTGAATCAGCAGTTCGCTGCCCCAGTCGAACAGGTTGCTCTCGCTCGGGTCCATGTGGGCGGCGGTTTCGTATTCGTTGGCCGCATCAACGAATTTCCCGTCTTTCTCTTCAATCTCGCCCAGCAGGTTGTGTAGTTCCGCCGTGTTCCTTTTTTTCAACAGATCCTGCACCAATTCGCGGGCATCCGTCAGCTTCCCGGTCAGAACGTAAGCCAGGGACAGGTCATAGCCGTTGTCGTAGGAAGACGGATCAATTTTCTGGGCCTGACCGAGAAAGTGCGCTGCCTCGGCAACTTTTCCAGCATGGACGTAGAACTCACCCAGGTTGTGGTTGGTATCGAAGTTTTTCGGTTCGAGCTCGACCGCCTTCCTGAATTCAGTTCCCGCCAAGTCCGCCTTTCCCAGGCGCATCAGGTTGGCTGCCAGGTTGGTTCGAGCGGATGCGGAATCCGGTTTCAGGCGCACTGCCTTCTGCAGATGGGGGCTGGCTTTCGCGTCCTGCGATTGCGCGGAATAAACCAGGCCCAGGAGCTCGTGGACATCGAAGCTCTCGGGAACTTCGCCCAGCAGGCTCTCCAGCCGTTGGGCGGCTTCGGGAAAACGGCCGGATTCATATTGCGCCACTGCGGCCTGGAATTCCCGCTCCGGGCCCGGTTTCTGGGCGGCGGTGGCCATCACCGACGGGAGCCATGCCAGCAGCACCTGGGAGACGAGAGGGATGAACCACAGCGACCGTTGCCGGATGATCACGGTCTTCCCATGCTAACACCGCACCCGAGCGGGCGGGAGAGTCTGACACATGTGTAACGGGCGGAAGGCATTCTTACCGAGTGCCTTCCGCCCGTGATTGCCTCTTTAACCTAGAACCGCAATTTCAGAGCAAACTGGATCTGCCTCGGATCGTAGGGAGCATCGCGAGTGGAACCCACTTCGCCGAAATTCGAACTGGTGAAATTGCCCGAACCACCGATAGCAACAACTCCGTTGCCGCCGAAATTCGGAGCGTTGAAGTTGGGGTGGTTGAGAATGTTGAAGAACTCAGCCCGGAACTGCAAGTTGAAGCGCTCGCTGAGCTGGAAATCTTTGAAGGTGGAGAAATCCAGCCGCTTGAAGGGCGGTCCAGCAATCTGAGTGGGCGAACCACCCAGAAGGCCAAGGCCACCATTAATCGGAATGCAGCCGGGAACCGAAGTGGTGTCGGGTCCAGTTGAGCGCCACACACAAGGCTGAGTGAACGCGGCTGGGTTCCCGAGGAAGCTGGGCTGTCCGTTGGCGTCGATGTGCATGCCGCGCTTGACGTCCTGGCCGGCGACCTGAATGTCGTAGCATCCCGTACCGTTGCCGGTACCGGAAGGACAGCTGAGGGTGATCGGTTGTCCTCCCTGCAAGACGGCGCCCCAACTGAGGCTCCAGCCTCCTAACAGCATATCCGCAGCCTTGCTGCCATTCGCCATGTAACGCTTGTTATGACCGAAGGGCAACTCGTAACTGCCGCTCAGGTGTACGACGTTGCGAATGTCGAACGAAGCCAAGCCGTAGTCGTACTCGATTCCGGCGCCGGGAACGTCCGGAGCCCGGAAGCCCTGCGTGCTCCCGCCGTTGAGCAGATCTCCGGCATCGGTGCGCGCCTGCGACCAGGTATAGGTCGCCAGGAAACTCAGGCCGTTAGAGAATTGCTTTTCGGCCTTGGTCTGAAGGGAATTATAGTGGCTGTTCCCGTTGGTGACGGCGTAACTTCCGCCTTGCCCGAAATCAGGGAAGGGGAGTCCGCCTTGAGAAGCCGGAGTGGTACCGAGGTTTGCATCCACCGGCAAGATTTTAGTGGGATGGTTGGAATTAGGGAACGTCTCCAAATGCCGCGCTAGTGAGGTCACGTAGCCGACCTGGAAGGTAAACGTCGGCGTTACTTGATACTGGAGCGTCAAGTTACTGCTCATGGTGTAGGGAGTTTGGTACTCGAACTGGATGCCACGCAGCCCCAAGCCGCTGGCATTGACCAAAGTTGGGTCGAGCGGAGTGCAGGTGAAACCTACCTCAAAGGTGGCTGCCGTGGCGCACCCGGGGAATGAGATGGAATGACCGTCGTCCGGCGCTGCGAATTGGAAGTTGAACTGGAAGGGATAGTTCTCTCCCAGGTTGGGTGAGAATCCGCGGTTTTCGAACCCATTGTAGAAGAGGCCAAACCCGCCGCGGGCGACCAGCTTGGGGCTGACCTGGTAGGCAAAGCCCAACCGGGGTGCAAAATTATACTTTTGCGATCTGCCGAGCCCCTTACCGTACTTATCGCCGATTACAACCCCAATGCCATCCTGCGCCATCAAGGTGTTGAAGCTGGGGGAGAAGTTAGCCGGATTGGCCCCCGCCGGAAGCAGGTACAGCGGAGTATTACTCGGCGCGCCACTCGGAACGAAGTTGGCCTGGGCTCCGTGGTGCTCAAACACCAGACCGAAGAAGTCCCAGCGCAGGCCGAGATTTACAGTCAGCTTCGGAGTGACCTTCCAATCGTCATTAATGTAGCTGCCGTAGTAATTCTTTCCGTTGTCAGTGAGCGAGATGTTGGAGACGAACATGCTGTTGTTCCCGGCGCCGGTCGAGGAGCCTCCCACGTCATCAATTCCACCCGCTACCGTGGTGGCAGTGGGAGAGAGCAAGAACTGCGCCCGTCCGGTATTGCCGTTGCGCACGTTGGGAACGTCGGTATAAACGCTACCGTAATCAAATTCGCCGCGCGACCAGGGTGGTTGCAGGGTCGAGAACTTTACGTGTTGCCACTCAAAACCCATCTTGAAGGTGTGCTTGCCGTAAATCTTGGTGAAGTCATCCGTGACCTGGAAAGTAGAGGTGACTTCGTCGGAGGGCAGGAAGGCGTTACTGCCCAGAGTTGATAGTCCATTGATCCCGAAGGCGGGCAGACCGCCGTTCTCGTGCTCCTGCGGAATACCTGCGATTCCAAACTGTCCGGGGATGTCGCTAAGATCATTGGCGGAAGGTGAAACGCGCGTCGTGTGCAGATAGTTGAGACCGGCGCGGGCCACGTTCACCATGGTGGGGGAGAACACATGCGTGTACGCCAATGCGCTCTGTTGCGCGAGCGCAGTCTGGTTGCCCTGCTGGAAGCCGCCGCCATCAGCTATGCCGCCGAAAATTCCGGGAATGAACTGAGGATCGTCCACGTAGCTGAAGCGGTAGAACAGCTGGTTCTTTTCGCTCAAGTTGAGATCCAGCCGGGTATCAAACGAGTTGCGGCTCTCATTCAGTTTGGGAGAGTTCCCGTAATTATTAAATAGAGAGCTACCTGTCGGCAAGGGATAGAGGTTCAACAAATCAATGGCATTCGGATCCAGCCGGTTGAGCGGAAGCTGGTTCAAGGTGCAACCGGCCAGAGTATACGCTGCCGTGCTGGCCGGGCAGTTGGTGTTAATGGGGTCCCGAGCAAAACCTGTGGCGGTCGCGACCCGGCCTGAAATCGGGTCGGCCACGCCGAGTGTAACTGGCCGCGTGGTGGCAGGATCAAGAATCGTTCCCAGGGGGATGGTCCGGCCGAGCGCGTCAGTTTCGGTACCGGTTTGACCAGTGATCAAGTCGGAGAAATTTGCAAGCGTGGGGTCAGCACCCAGGCCGTTGATGCCGTTTCGCTCGAGCACGGTCGGGACAGACCCGCTCAGAATGGTGCCTTGCAACCGACGCAGCCCTTCGTAGTCGCCGAAGATGAAGACCTTGTTCTTGATAATCGGCCCACCACCGGAGACGCCGAACTGGTTCTGACGAAGTTCGCCCTTGGGCACGCCGTGGAAATTTTCAAACCAGTCGGCTGCGTCGAGGACGTCGTTGCGAAAATACTCCCAGGCCGCGCCGTGGAAGCTGTTGGTGCCCGACTTGATGGTGGCGTTGAGCACGGCAGCGCCGGAGCGGCCGAACTCGGCGCTGAAGCCCGAGGTCTGTACCTTGAACTCCTGGATGGCCTCCAGCGGGGGAAGCACCACGTAGTTGGTTCCGTTCAGGAAGTCCACCGTGTCGGAATTGTTGTCGATGCCGTCCAGCATGTAGTTGTTCTGCGCGGGACGGTTGCCGTTGGCGGCGAAGGCCCCGGTGGCCGCGTTACCGCGCGTGTCCGCCTGGGGAGAGTTCACGCCGGCGGCAAGCTGCGCCAGGAAGGTGAAATTCCGTCCGTTCAGGGCCTGATTTTCGATCTGGTGACTGCCTATGACCTGTCCGACGGAAGCGTCTTCGGTCTGCATCAGCGGAGCTGCGGCGCTCACTTCAACCCTCTCGCTGGTGGAGCCCGGCTTCAGCTGCAGGTTCACCAACAGGCGCTGCTGCACGCTGAGCTTCAAGTCCTTCTGAGAAGTCGTGGCGAAGCCTGCGGCGGTGGCGGAAATGCTGTAGTTTCCAATCCTGACCGGCGAGAAGGTGTATTCCCCAGTGCTGCTGGTGGCGGTCTGCAGCACCAGGCCGTTGTCCAGATTGGTCAGGGTCACCTGCGCGCTACCCACAACCGCGCCGCTGGAATCCGTAACCTGGCCAGTGACGGCGCCCTGGTCTACCTGGGCCAAGCCGGGTTGCGCGGCAATCAGCAAGAAGCAGACAGAGGCAAGCGCGATGCAACAAAACGAACTGAAGCTGCGCAGAGGATATTGATTGACTCTCATGGTCGAGGTTCTCCTCTAAACTCTTTGTTTAGTGACCTTCCAGGGCCGGATGCAAACGAACCGTGTTTTCGGGGTCGCGCATGTAAACGTGTACATTGGCGAAACGGGACAACCTTAGAACAGGTTTGGAGGCCTTGTCAAGAATAAAACTAGTACCTTTGCACTACTCTCTGCTGGTTCCCCCAATTCGGGTCACGGCAAGAGCCTTTATCCCAGTCTTCCGCCAAACTGCCCCGAGGCCCCCAGTATTCCAACGCCGGGGGCTAGTTCCCTTCCTCATGCTTGGCTTGGGTGCGAACTTGCTTTTTGCGCATCGCGGCTAGGTGCAAATGATCATCGCGCAAACCGTGAAAGCTCCTGGAGCGCAAAGAGCGCAATGAGATTTACGCCCGCTGGTTTGGATTAACTTCACACCGGTGCTAACATGCGCTTCGGTGGGCCATTCCGGCGAGGACCCTTTGAGGATGGCGCGTCACAAAGACGAAGACCACATTGTTTTCACGTCGAACCTTCTTGAGAGGAATACGGTGGGCGCCTGTACTCTTTCTTCCGGCACCCTTTCAGACAGCGCCTTTCCGGCTGTTGCTCTCCGAAACACCCAGAGACCGCACTTCTTCATTCCCCTTTGCTGATTTCCGTCTGACTCCTCACTACCCCGCGAAATCTCCTCTGGATGAGGTCTTGCGGAAAGTTATTCCCGGCTCCGACGAATACCTCACCGAAAAGTACGCTTTTGAAATCACGTCACTGCTCAAGCAATGGAGTGTGGAGCTCAGAACTGCGCCACCCGCGCTCGCCGCGTTGACAAAATTCCTCGATGCTTCCATCGCAGCCACGTCGCTGCTTCCAACTCGGGAGGTCGCGCAGCGTCCGGGCAACGGTATTGAGGTCTTCCGAAGACGCTTCGCGAGGGAGGTCATCGCCGGCCGCGAACACTTTCTGCGCGAAATGGAAGACTATCTGTCCCCGCTGTCGCGTGTGGAAACGGCTGAATTCGAAATCGTTGGAATCGCGGGACCTTTGGGCTCCTCATCGGTGTTCGATATCGACATTCGTTATGACCTGGTCGGCAGCAGGAAAGATCAGGGACGCGAGCAGCGCGTAGGACACTGGCTGACCCGATGGTCGCGCGATGAATCCCAGGGCTGGCGTGCCTTGCGCTGGCAGGCGACGGAGGAGACTCTCACGCGCGCCCGCGAACCGATTTTCATTGACGTCACGGCCCAGGCCCTGGGGCAAACCGCTTCGTATCAGAATCAGATGCTGCGCGGAGTGGATCACTGGCGCACCGTGCTCGACGGAGCGTCCGGGATCGACGTTTATGGCAATAACGGCCTGGCCGCGGGAGATATCGACAGTGACGGATTTGATGATCTCTACGTGTGCCAGCCTGCGGGGCTACCTAACCGGCTCTACCGTAATCGCGGTGACGGCAGCTTCGAGGACGTGACGGAAGCATCGGGAGTCGGCGTGCTCGATGACACGGCCTGCGCCTTGTTCGCCGATTTCGAAAACAAGGGAGTCCAGGACCTTCTGGTGGTTTGCGGCACCGGCCCGCTGCTGTTCCTGAATCAGGGGAAGGGGAAGTTTTCGTTAAAGTCCGACGCCTTCAAGTTTTCACGGCCGCCTGAGGGAACGTTTACCCACGCCGCCGTCGCGGACTACGATCGCGACGGGCGTCTCGATATTTATTTCTGTCTGTACAGCTATTACGCCGGACTCGACCAGTACCACTATCCCGTGCCCTACTTCGACGCGCGCAATGGACCGCCGAACTTCCTGCTGCACAACGAAGGTAACGCGACCTTCCGTGACCGCACCGAAGCTGCGGGGCTGAACGTGGACAACAATCGCTACAGCTTCGCCTGCGCCTGGGGCGATCTCAACTCTGACGGGGCGCCCGACCTTTATGTAGCCAACGACTTCGGGCGCAGCAATCTCTACCGCAACAATGGCGACGGGACCTTCGCGGCCATCTCGTCGGGAGCGGGCGTTGAAGACGCCGGCGCGGGCATGAGCGCGTGCTGGTTCGATTTCGATAACGATGGGAACCAGGATATCTACGTGGCCAATATGTGGTCCGCCGCCGGCCAGC
The DNA here is from genome assembly GCA_963758435.1 of Terriglobia bacterium. Taxonomy (GTDB): domain Bacteria; phylum Acidobacteriota; class Terriglobia; order Terriglobales; family Acidobacteriaceae; genus JAIQFF01. The sequence goes on from CAVWVN010000014.1 coordinate 728,434, forward strand.
GGGTCTCAGAACAAACGATCTTCCACGAGAAAGATCCTGAAAACATACGCGCTCTCTACCGTGGACACGCCCGTGGCAATTCCCTCTATCGCAATCAGGGCAACGGGAGGTTTCAAAACATCAGCGACCAGGCGGGAGCCGAGATGGGCCGCTGGGCCTGGTCTTCCGACGCCTGGGATTTCGATCACGATGGCTACTCCGACCTGTACATTGCCAATGGATATATTTCCGGGCCCGATCCTGGCAATCTTTCGAGCTTTTTTTGGCGACAGGTGGTGGGAAATTCGCCGCAGAATTCGAACCCCTCGTCCAGTTACGAACAAGGGTGGAATGCGATCAACGAAATGATTCGCTCGGATTCGTCGTGGGCGGGCCCGGAGAGAAACGTTTTCTACGCCAACAACCGCGACGGCACATTTTCCGAAGTCTCCGGTGCGGTTGGTATGGACTTCCCCGACGACAGCCGCGCCTTTGTTCTTGCCGACCTCGACCACGACGGGCGACTGGAGGTCATCCTGAAGAACCGGAATGCGCCGCAACTTCGGGTCCTGCGCAACGCGCTGAAAGATATCGGCCATTCCATCGCATTCCGCCTGCGCGGACAAAAAAGCAATCGTGACGCGATTGGAGCTGCGGTCACGGTCGAAGCAGGAACGCTCGGTCAGACCAAATACCTCCAGGCCGGCTCCGGATTCTTGTCCCAGCACACCAAGGAGCTCTTCTTTGGGCTGGGCAACGGCGAGGACCCCGTGCGCGCCACCGTTCGCTGGCCCAGCGGCCTCACCCAGTCCTTCGAAAATTTGCCGGTTAACCGCCGCATCGAAGTTGAGGAAGGCTCAAACAATTTTCTAGCGAAGCCCTTTGCGGCATCTCCTCCTTCTTATGCGCGTGCTGGCGAGGTACAGAAGCTGGAACCTCTGCCCTCGACGGTTGACACCTGGCTGATCGAACTCCTGAGCGCGCCGGACTTCTCCCTGCCTGACCTCGCGGGCACAACATGGGACCTGCGATCGTTCCGCGGCAACTTCCTGCTGCTCAGCTTCTGGTCCACCGCTTCGCCGACTTGCGGAGAGCAGATACGGCTTCTCGGCCGGGGTAGATCATCCTTTGCCTCTGTGGGCCTTCGCATCGCTGGCATCAATGTCGACGAGCCCCGCGATGCGCGAACGGTACAAGCATTCGTCACCAGAGAGAGGTTTCCCTTCCCAACCATCCTCGCCACACCTGATGTCGCCGGCGTCTACAACATTATTTATCGCTACCTCTTCGACCGCCGCCGCGACCTCGGCCTGCCCACATCGTTTCTCCTTAATAAGGACGGTATGATCGTCAAGCTGTATCAGGGGCCGGTAACTGCGGAGCGACTGCTGGAAGATATGAAAGCGGTCCCGAACAATCCGGCCGAGCGGGTGCGGAAGGCCCTGCCATTTGCCGGGACCCTCTTCCAGAGCACGTTCCAGCGCAACGACTTCACCTACGGCGTGTCTTTTTTCCAGCACGGATATCTGGAACAGGCGGAGGCCTCGTTCAAGCAGGTCATCGCGGCCAAGCCTGACCGTCCCGAGGCCTTCTATAACCTGGGAACCCTGTATCTCCGAAGAAACGCCTTCCCCGACGCTCGCACATATCTCGAGCAGGCGGTGAAGCTGCGTCCAGAGTATCCCGAAGCCTGGAACAATCTCGGAATGATTGCCGCCCATGAAAATCAGCCGGATGAGGCGGTTCGTGACTTCCAACAGTCGTTGGAACAGCGACCCACCTACACCATCGCGCTGCTGAATCTGGGGAGCCTGTACCGGCGCGAGGGAAACCTGGCGGAAGCGGAAAGGTTTTTGAACCGCGCTCACGAAATTGAGCCGGACGATCCCGAGGTCAACTACAACCTGGGAATGCTTTATGCCCGACAAGACCAGGCCCAGAGTGCCCAGCAGTACCTTGAAAAGGCCGTGAGCGTGCGTCCCGACTATCCTGACGCGCTCAACAACCTGGGCGTGCTCTTCGTGCGTGAGCAGCGTTATCCGGAAGCTGAGCAAAGATTCAGGACGTGCATTCAGGTGGCCCCGAATTTCGACCAGGCGTACATGAATCTTGCCCGTCTTTACGTCATTTTGAATGACAAGGAGAAAGCGCGAGAAGTGTTGCTCGACCTGCTGCGACAGCAGCCGCAGCACAAGATGGCCCAGCAGGCGCTGGAAATGCTACATTGAGCCTTTGACACCTGTAATCAAAGTGCCCGCGGAGACATACCGGGAGATGTGCATCGGCGCCTCATTTCAGCAGTTACCCCAAAGCGTGCGGCGCGGGCCTGGATTGCGCTGCATCCTGGCGTTTGCGGTCATTTTCACTCTTGCCGGAGGGTCCTTGGCGCAGCAACCCCCTTCCGCGCGGACCAACTCCCGGCCAGCCTCGCAAGCCCCATCGCCCTTCGTTGAAGCTGAGACCCTGCTGCGCCAGGGATCTGTCGCGGAAGCAAAAGTGAAGATCGAGGAGCAACTCAAGCTGAATCCTTCGAGCGTAGAGGGTTACAACTTGCTGGGGATCGCGTATGGCAGTGAGAAGGACTACGACAACGCTCTGGAGGCGTTTCAGCATGCCCTGAAGATCGATCCCGATTCCGCTCGAACTCATAACAACCTGGGCAACGTATATGTTGCTCAGGAAAAATTCGAACTGGCGGAAAAAGAGTTTGGTCAGGTCTTGCGGGTTGATCCCGGTAACCGCGGGGCCAACTACAACCTCGGCCTGGTCCTGATGGCACGCCGATTGCCGGCCGAGGCCATTCCCCACTTTCAACGGGTGCGCCCGGCAGACGTGGCAACTCGGGTCAATCTTGTCCGCGCCTATTTTCAGGCCGGACGGACGCCCGAAGGTCTGAAACTGGCGCGGGAACTTTCCGCAACCAAGCGGGATGACGTTCAACTGCACTTCACGCTGGGCGTGTTGCTGGCGGGAGCCAAGCAGTACCCGCTGGCACAACTGGAACTGGAAAAAGCCAACGCGCTGCAGCCGGAAACTTTCGAGATTCTGTTTAATCTTGGCCAGGTCTATCTGCAAAGCGCCGAATATAAGAAGGCCGAACTAGTGTTGGGCCGGGCCCTGAAACTGAAGCCCGACTCGCCTGAAACTCTTTACCTGATGGCGCGGGTCTATTCCGATCAGACCAGAGTGGTGGATGCCCTGGATCTCCTGGTCCGCGCCCACAAGCTGGCGCCGGAAAATACCGATGTGATCTTTCTGTTGGCTCGGGTGAGCATGACGCAGAACTATTTTGAGGATGCGATCCCGCTGCTTGAATCCGGCGTGAAAATCGCGCCGAAGCGCGCCGACCTGCACGCTGCCCTGGGCGAAAGCTACTTCATGTCCGGAAAGACAGAAAAGGCTATCGACGAGTTCAAGGCCCTGATTGAGCTCGATTCGTCGGCGCGCTCTTATGTCTTTATGGGGCTCTCTTACCGGCATCTGGGACGCTTCGATGAAGCCAGAAAATATTTCGAGCAGGGTCTCAAACTGGACCCGCACAATGCTTCCTGCCTGTTCAACATGGGGTACATCGAAGGCCGGCAGGGAAATCAGGCGGCCGCGGAACGACTGTTCCAGGCCGCTTTGCGCTCCAATCCCGATCTCTCCGACGCGCTGCTGGAGCTGGCGAACCTGCGAATCGCCGATAAGAAATTTGAGGAGGCGGCAACCCTGCTGCGAAGGTATGTGAAAATAAGCCGCAATCCTGCGGCCGGATATTACAAGCTGGCCATGGTCGAGAGGAGCCTCCATCAGATGGAGGCGGCGCAACGGGACTTGAGTGTGTTTCAGACCCTTTCGAAAGACGCGTCACCGGGTCCGTATCCTTATCAGCACCTTTTCGATTACCTGGATAACCGCTCCAACCTTGCGCCTCAGGAGCGGACACAACTGGATTTGACCGAACTGACGGCGCAGATCCAGAAGCATCCCGACCGCCCGCAGGATCTTTATCTGCTGGCGGAAGCGTATCTGAAACTGGGAAAGATCGATGATGCCCGAAGCACCATCGCTCAGCTCGACCAGCTAAGTTCCGGCGACTATCGTACCCAGACCGGAGTGGGCGTGCTGCTCGCCCGCTTCCACCTGTACGACGACGCCATCCAGCATTTTCAGACCGCGCTGCGCGCGAGCCCAGACTCCGACGATATAAAATTCGACCTGGCCGATGCGTATTTCCGCAAAGGCGCCTATCCCCAGGCACTCGAAGCTGCCCAGCAAGTTTCGGCCACGGGTCAGCAGGACGCGGCTTTCCTGGCCCTGCTGGGAGACATTCATGCTCATCTGGGTGAGACTGCCCGGGCCGCGGAAATTTTCCGCGATGCGATTGCCAGAAACCCCGACAACGACCAGTACTACCTCTCGCTCACGCTAGTGCAGTTGCGCGAAAAAGATGTTGCGGGGGCGAAAGCTACATTGCAAAAAGGTCTGACCCGAATTCCGGGCTCTGGCAAGATTCTCTGGGGCATGGGAATTGTTTCCGTGCTCGAGGGCGACACGGCACAGGCCGCGGTACGACTGGAGCGCGCGGTTGATCTTTTGCCCGAGTGGCCCGGAAGCTACTCCACGCTCGGCGTTTTTTACTATCAAACTGGACAAATCGCCAAGGCCCGCGAAGTGCTGAACCGTTTTAAGGGCAGCAGCGCCGGCGGCCTGGATGTGAATCGGATTGAAGAAGTGCTGTCCCGGGCCCCGGCCAAGTCTTCTTCCGCTCAGGAACCCATGTCGATGGCGGCGCGGCAGCAGTTGCTGCAACTGGCGCTGTCGTTGGCTGACCGGACGCTCTAGGATCTCGACGAAGCCAAACGAGAATGCGGAAGAAACCGAAAACGGGTAAGGGGCCGAACCTCGGAACATGCGGGCGGGCGATTGTGGGGCTGATCGTGATAGCCGGGATGGCCCTCGCCCGGACAGCCTTCGCGGGTCAGCCCCCGAAGCCATCAAATGATCGCGTACCCGTCCGCTACACCGACGTTCGGCAGGCCGCCGGAATAACATTCCTTCAGGACGGCACGGCCACCGACGAAAAGTATTATCTGGAAACCATGGGCACCGGCGTCGGCTGGATAGACTACGATCAGGACGGATTGATGGACCTGTACTTCGTCCAGTCGGCCGCCACCGATATTTATAAGCCGCCTCAACCTTTGCGGAGCGCGCTTTATCACAACAACGGTGACGGAACTTTTACCGATGTAACCGACAAGGCGGGCGTAGGAGGTGCGGGACACTACGGCCAGGGGGTTGCGGTTGGAGATTTCGACAACGACGGCTATCCCGATCTCTACGTGACCGGCTACGGCAGCGCTATCCTTTATCACAACAACGGCGATGGAACCTTTACCGACGTCACCGCCAAGGCTGGCGTGGCCGACAAAGACGGATGGTCCGCCAGCGCCGGATGGTTTGACTACGATAAAGACGGATGGCTTGACCTGCTGGTGACCAACTATATCGAATGGTCGCCCAAGAACAACCTGTGGTGCGGCGAACGCCGGCCCGGCTACCGCTCCTACTGCCATCCCGGAAACTACAAAGGACAGAAGACCAAGCTCTACCACAACAATCATGACGGCACTTTTACGGACGTGAGCGACGCGTCCGGCGTGGGCAAGCCCGAATCCAAGGGCATGGGAGTGGTCCTGGCCGATTTCAACAATGACGGCTGGACCGACATCGCCATTGCCAACGATACCTGGCCCAATTTCCTGTTTATCAACAAGCACAACGGAACTTTTGAAGACGTGTCGTTAATTTCCGGCATGGCGGCGAGCGAGGACGGACGTTACGAAGCTGGAATGGGCATCGACGCCGCGGACGTTGACGGCGACGGTTGGCAGGACGTCTATATCACCCACCTCGATTTCGAACTGAATCGCCTCTACCACAACAACCACGACGGTACTTTCGTTGACGAGACCTTCCGCTCCGGCATTGGAAACAAGGCCGTCCTGCTGAGCGGCGTGGCCATGAAATTTCTGGACTACGACAACGACGGCTGGCCCGACATCCTGCAATTGAACGGCGCCATGCTGGACAATATCAATCTCTACCACGGCGAAGTGTCCTACAAGGAACCGCTGCTGATGTTCCGGAACCTGGGCAAAGGCCAGTTCGAAAAAGTGTCGGAGTCTCTTGGCCCTGATTTCATACGCCCCATCGCGGGGCGCGGCCTCGCGACCGCCGACTATGACAATGACGGCGACATCGACATCGTCACCAACAACCGCGGCGACTATCCCTCGCTCCTGCGAAACGACGGCGGCAACGCCAACCACTGGCTGGAAGTGTTGTTAATCGGAACGCGTTCCAACCGCGACGGCATCGGCGCGTCTCTGAAGCTGAGCTCCGAAGGCGCGGTCCATGTGGAACAGGCCAAGGGCGGCATGAGTTATATGTCAGCCAACGACCCGCGAATCCACTTCGGTCTGGGCAAACGCGCCAAGATTGATTCTCTGGAAATCACATGGCCGAGCGGACAAGTCGACCGCCTTACGAATGTCCCCATCGATCAGATCATCGCGGTCAAGGAAGGCACCGGAATCGTGCCGCGCAAATTTCCCAGAGTACCGAGCAAATGAAAGAGTCGTCCGTCGTCGGTCTTCAGTCGTCATTGAGACTGGCTTCCTGAAGACTGACGACTGAAAACTGACGACTGCCTTTTATGAATCTTCGCCGACGCCAATTTCTGGGTTCTTCCGCCATCGTTCTCGGCAGCACGCTGCTGGACGCGCTCACCACGCCGCTCTGGAAGTGGAGGAATTCCCTGCAGGCAGCCGCCGCAACTCCGCCCTCAGCTTCCCCAGTCACATTTGTTGACTTAGCCCGCGAAGCCGGTTTGAATGCGCCCAACGTCTGGGGCGCGGTCGATCATAAGAGCTACATCATCGAAGCCAAAGGGAGCGGCCTGGCTTTCTTCGACTACGACAACGACGGCTGGCTTGATATCTATTTCACCAACGGCACGCGTCTTGACGCCCACTGGCCTCCGGGCAAGGCTCCCACTTCGCACCTTTACAAAAACAATCGCGACGGCACTTTTACCGACGTCACCGAGAGCTCCGGCCTGGGGCGCACCGGCTGGCAGACCGGCATCTGTGTCGGCGACTACGACAACGACGGATGGGACGACCTTTACTGTTGTTTCTGGGGACACAACATCCTGTTCCACAACAATGGCGACGGCACCTTCACCGACGTCACCCGCAAGGCCGGAGTTTACGACGAACAATACCGTTGGGGGGCCGGCTGCACCTGGCTCGATTACGATCGCGACGGTCACCTCGATCTCTTCGTCTGTAACTACATAAGACTCGACCCCGCGAAAGCCCCTTCCGCCAACGATCCGCTCTGCCAGTGGAAAGGAATCCCCGTGATGTGCGGCCCGCGCGGCCTGCCGGGCGATACCAATGTGCTCTATCACAATAATGGTGACGGAACTTTTACTGACGTCAGCGAGAAGTCGGGCATCCTGAAGCCCGGCCCGCGCTATTCCATCACCGCCGTCTCCTATGATTTTGATAACGACGGCTGGCCCGATATTTACGTCGCCGTGGACTCGCAACCCAGCATGCTGTTCCGCAACAACCACGACGGCACTTTCACCGACATCGCCGTCCTCGCCGGATGCGCCTACAGCGACAACGGCCACGAGCAAGCTGGCATGGGTGTGGCGGTCGGTGACTACGATTGCGACGGCTGGTTCGACATTTTCAAAACCAATTTTGCTGACGACACCTGCAACCTTTATCACAACAACGGAGACGGAACCTTCACTGACGTCACCTTTTCCTCCGGCATTGGCATCAACAACCGCTACGTGGCCTGGGGTTGCGGCTTCCTCGACTACGACAACGATGGCTGGCCCGACCTCATGCAGATCAACGGACACGTCTATCCGGAGATTGAGGGCCACGATATCGGGCAGACCTTCAAGAACCCGCGCCTGCTCTACAAAAACCTGGGCAATGGCCGGTTCAAGGACGTCTCAACTGAGTCCGGGCCAGGCATCAACGAACTCTTCTCCAGCCGCGGCGCCGCGTTTGGCGATTACGACAACGATGGCGACATTGACGCTGTGATTTTGAACATGAATGAATTGCCATCGCTGCTGCGCAATGACGGCGGCAACCGGCAGAACTGGATCAAGATCAAGCTGATCGGTACCAGGTGCAATCGCACCGCTATTGGCGCCCGGGTGCGTGTGGTGACCGGCAACCATACCCAGATGGATGAAGTCCACAGCGGTTCCAGCGTGATGTCGCAATGCGATCTGCGCCTGCACTTCGGCCTGGGCAAGTCGCAGACCGTGGATGTCATCGAAGTCAAGTGGCCCACCACGCAGAAGATCGAACGCTTCACCCAAGTGAAAGCCAATCAGATACTCACCATTCGCGAGGGCAGCGGCATTGTCCCGCCTCCCAAGATCAGGTAGCCTCGCTCAAACCTTCGACAACGGAGCCCACAACGGAATTCCGCGACTAAACTCAGTGTCCTTGGTGTCCTCCGTGGTGGAAGCTTTTCCTACCCTCCGCGCCTAGCGTAATGGCAGCTCCGGTGTACAATTCCGACCGCAGATTCCGCGCGAAATACTGTCCGATATCGGCTATCAAGTGAGGTCGTAATGAAGTCTCAGTCGATCACCTGTCTTGCTCTTCTTTTTGCCTGCACTTTCGCAGCTGCCCAGTCTTCGGGCCCGGATACGCGCCAAATCACCGACGCAAAAACAATCGTCTCGGCCACCAATCCAAATGCCCGCCCCATCCCGATTGACGATCTGTATTTCACGCGCTCGGTGTCCAGCGCATCCTGGTCCCCGGACGGCAACGAGATTGTCTTCACCACCGACATCTCCGGCCGATCGAACCTGTGGAAGGTAACCGCGAACGGCGGGTGGCCGGTCCAACTGGCGCAATCGGACGATAGGCAATACAGCGAAACCTGGTCGCCTGATGGCAAATGGATCCTCTATCAACAGGATTCTGGCGGCAACGAACTCTGGGACGTCTTCGCCATTCCGAGCCAGGGCGGTGAGGCCATCAACCTGACCAACACTCCCGAGATTCGTGAAGAGAACCCGCGCTGGTCGCCCGATGGCAAGACCATCGCCCTGAACCACAAGCCCAAGGAAGCCACGGTTTACAACATTGCGCTGATGGATTGGGCGACGCGCAAGGTGACCCTGCTCACTCACGAAAGGACGCCTGACCACCTGTGGCAATCGGTAGCCTGGAGCCCTGACGGAAATATACTCTACGCCGACCGTCTGGAAGTGAGCTTTACCGACTCCGACATTTACGCCATTGACACCGCGAGCGGAAACGCCACAAATCTGACGCCGCATCAGGGAAAATCTCTCAACACGGCATCTTCCCTGTCCAGAGACGGGAGCACGCTCTTGGTGACGTCCAACGCCAAAAGCGGCTACCAGAACGTGGCACTCCTGAACATCGCAAGCAAGAAGCTCACTTGGGTCACGGACACCAAGTGGGAGGCCAGTGCGGGTGACTTCTCGCCCGATGGCAAACACTTCACCTACGCGGTCAATGCCGACGGTCGCTCGGACGTATTTCTCGGAGAAACAGCCACGACCAAGTCAGAGAGAATGAATATCGACGGCGGACTGAACGGTTTTGCTGCCTACCCAACCTCGTTTTCTTCTTCCGGAGACCGCCTGCTTTTGTCACACGAGAGTTCAGTCGAACCGGCGGACTTCTGGGTTTATGATCTGGCCTCGCGGAAGCCACGGCAGCTTACCTATTCTGCGATTGCCAGCCTGAACTCCGCCCCGCGGCCGCCTTCGCAGATCGTAAGCTACAAATCATTCGACGGAAAAATCATCAGCGCGCTGTTGTGGGTGCCGTTCAATCTCAAACGCGACGGCTCGAACCCCGCGCTGGTCTTGCCCCACGGCGGCCCCACCGGACAATCCCAGGATTACTGGAGCCCACGCATTGCCGCCTACGTCTCCCGAGGGTACATCTGCATCGCTCCCAACGTGCGCGGCTCGACCGGCTACGGCATCGACTTTCAAAAAGCCAACTACAAGGACCTGGGCGGCGGAGATCTGCAGGATGAGGTTTACGCGGCCAAGTTTCTCGAAGCCACCGGTTACGTCAGTCCGAAAAAGATCGGCATCACGGGCGGATCCTACGGCGGCTTCATGACTCTGATGGCCATCGGCCGCTCTCCGGAGGTGTGGGCGGCGGGCGTCGAACTCTACGGCATCATTAACTGGATGACCATGCTGCAACATGAGGACGCGATGCTGCAGGAATATGAGAAGAGCCTGCTGGGCGATCCCGTGAAAGATCGCGCCATTTACGACGCGGCTTCCCCCATCACTTACATCCACAACGTGAAGGCGCCATTGCTGGTCCTGCAAGGTGGGAACGATCCCCGCGTTCCCAAGGAGGAGGCGGAACAGGTTGTGGAACTACTGAAGAAAGACGGGAAAACCGTGGATGCGCACTACTACCCCAACGAAGGCCACGGCTTCGAAAAACGCGAGAACCAGATTGATTCGATCCAGCGCTCGGTGGCGTGGTTCGATAAATATCTGAAAGAGAGCAATTGAGTAGCGGGAATCGCGTAGGGGCGGGTGCCCTACCCGCCCGGCCGGGCACAGCCCGGCTGTTTTTTGCTTGGCCACAAGAAACTCGAGCGAGCTTTCGCTCGCCCGCCCGGACGAGGGCGTCCGGGCTTACGTGGTTTTCGGCACCGCAGCGGTCAGAGCGGAATATAGTTCTTGAGCACCGGACTTACCAGCCCGGCAAAGGAAAGCAGCCGGCGCTCAGCGTCCACCGGCGTTTCTCCCGGCTGCAACTCGGTGTTCATCCGAATCAGCGCATTGTCGGTACGGTTCAAAAGAAGCGAATCGAACGCCAGGTAAGGGTTCATCGAGTTCTCACTGGCGACCCGGCGGCCGCGGGCCGAATACCAGAACAGAACCAGCTGGCGATCGCCTCCTTTAGCGATCAGGTAGCGACTGGCGGGGAAAGGTGCCTCGCTGGGAAACGCGAGCGTGATAGTTCCTGACTCCACGGGCGACCAACCTGAGCCCTCCAGACAATCCTGCGGCAGGCAGTGGAACAGCGCGTGCTGATTCTGGAAATACGCTACGTACAGATCGACGTAACCTGTGCCGCCCGTCTCGTCCCGGTATGTTCGTTGCAGAAAATCTCCCGGGCGAAGAGTCCCCAGACTCTCGTCGTCAAGGAAGACGTCAGTCCCCACCCAGTTCTGCAATTTCACGGGAAACGAGGCCAGTGCGGTCCGAGGCAAAACAAATTCACCGCGCGCCCGGGCCTGCAGAAACAACCCGGTCCCGCCCAACAACAAGACGACGAGCGTGACTCGAGCGTTCCAGGAGATCATGCGTATTCCTCCCGCACTCCCGCTTCATGCTTGCTGAGAAACAATGCCTGCGACAGGCGGTGGAACAGGAAAACGAGCGCTAGTGAGGCGGTAAAGATAAGCCATCCTGCCAGCAAGTGGGGCGTCCCCTGCGCGCCCTCAATGCCCCAGTATTCCACCACCACCCCGGTAACGGTGATGCGCAGGGCATTGGCCAAAATCGAAACAGGGACAGCGATCAAGGCCAGCAACACCCGCATTCCAATTTTCGTTTCCGCCAGATATCCGTAAATAACGGTCAGGGTAATCAGCGAGAATAACGACCGGATTCCGCTGCATGCTTCCGCCACCTCCAGCCGTGCCATGGGCAGAAGAATGATGTTGCCTTCCCGCACGGCCGGAATTCCCAACAGCATCAGCAGGAAACTCGCGGTCTTGGAAGCAACAATCTGAAGTGGAAGCGTGATCTGGCCCAATACCGTCGAGGAAGGAATCATCAGGACAAGAAACGCCAGGGGAAACGAAACCGCCGCCAGGTGCTTCCACCCCGCCAGAAAGACCACCAGGCCTACAATGAAAAGCAGGAAGGATATGCGGTACAGAAAAAATCCTGAAGTGATGGTGCTCAACACCAGCGCCAGCAAGGCAAACAGGAAAATCACCAGACCCGACCAGGCCGGCTTGCTGCGAAGCGACACAAGTTTGTCGCGCCTCTCCCAAAGCAGGAACAGCGAAAACACCGGAACAAAGAAACCATGAGTGTAGTTCGGGTCGTGCCACCATTGACGCGCCAGGCTCAGCCCGAGCGGCGCATATAGCCAGACGGCCAGTCCGAAGAAGATTGAGACCTGGCCGTAGACCAGAAACCTGTTTTTCAGAGACTAGGGTTGGAAGAGCTGACGATGGTGGGCCCGAGAGTTCCCACTAGCGCTTGCGCCTCGCCTTCCGGGCCTTCCAGTACACTCCCACCAGCCCGGAGGACAGCAGCAGCATGGTGCCGGGTTCAGGAGCGACCGCTAATGGGGTGTGGGAAGAACTTCCGCCGTGAGGCACCCCGAAAAACGGCAAAAGGAAAAATGGAACCATGCGCCCGCGTCTGGCGGATTGCAGTGATTTGGCTTCTTGCGGCAAGGCCGCTGCGTAAGTCTGGGGCTGAGGCTCGACTTCGTGGGTCACCATGTCATTGGCAAAAAGCGGCTCACTGAAGTCCGCCTCTACCGGTTCCACCATCGCCGGCGGTCCAAGCGGGGTCATCGCGATTCGATTTCCGCAGCGCGTGCGGGCCACAATTTTCCCGTCACTGATCAGCATTTCGCCCGGATGCAGTGTCACCTTTTTCCGGGTCCAGTACACCTTGTCGCCCATGCGGTAAGCCACATGCATCGACTGTTTTTTGGAAGCCTGCACCAGGTGGGCCTGCTGAAAATCAAACCCCTCGAACTCCCGCGCTACTACAGGATCGTTCTCCATGGCCTGCCGTAGCTCTTCGACGCTGGCTACTCCGCCGGGAATCACCGAATACAAGTATGCCGGGCGGCCCGGACGACCCGCCGTGAAGGCAGCATATTCCTGGTTCGCCAAACCAGAGGAACCAGCTTGCTTCACGCGAGCCGGATTGGGCTTCAGAGGCGAGTACGACAAACTCGAAACCGGTTGCCGGGCAAACTGCCAGGTAATAGCTGCCGTTGCGGCAAACAGGAGTGTAAAAGGAACTTGGTTCCGGCGTGCTTCCCGTTGCGCCGGGAACGACGAACCACGCTGATGCTGGTGTTTTTCAAGTGCTCCTCAATGGAATCTGTGATTTCAAGCGCGAGGGGAGGAAAAAAGCGTTGACTACCTCATGAAATGCACGCCAGCTTCCAAACCAGGAGCATCGTGGAATCATGGGGCCTGCCCGCCTGGAGAGGTCGAGTGTGAAGAGATTTGCACAAAAAGGGACTTGTCACTGCACTCTCCCATCCCCTGAGACCTTGAAAAGACGCTCTCCGGACCGACCCCGGGGCTGCCCTATTTTTCACAAACATGCAGCCCCGGACGAAAGGATGCATCTGAGAGCGGAGCTTCATCAGAGCGCCGGCGCATGCTGGAACCTGATGCATCACTATCGTCGCCGCTATCGCGAAGACCAGCCTGCCGGCCTTCCACGTATGATCGCGTAGTACGGTCGCCTGGATCTCACGGCTTCCTCGCCAGGCCGACGATGGAGGATGGTGCGAGTGGAACGTCGTGATTTCTTTAGAGGGGCTGTCGCCGCAGGTTTCCTGGCTGCGCCACGACTGCCGTCTCATATCAACCCCTCGGCAGACATTGTGATCGAGCGGCCTGTGCCCGGAACTCCGCATCAGGGCAAGACCCTGGCGGTGATCACTCCTCATCTGGATGACGGGCCTTTTTTTGCTTGCGGCACCGTAGCCAAACTCCTGCGGGAAGGCTATACCGGCTATTTCATCCGCACCAGCAACGATGAGAAGGACTCTTACGACCTCACTTTGGGCGAAACCGTGCTCGGCAACGAGCGCGACGCCAAGGCTTTCTTACAGGCGTCTGGCTTGAAACAGACATTCGACCTCAGCTATCGCAATCACCGCATGGACGACCTGGCGCGCACCGAAATGCGCGCCCGTATCATCTTTCTGTTCCGTCTGCTCAAGGTTGACACCATCTTCAGCTACGATCCCTGGGGACATTATGAGGAAATCCGGACCACTATGTGACGGCCCAGGCGGTAGAAGCGGCCTGCTGGATGTCCGGCGGACATCTGGATATGCCCGAACATTTCGCCGCTGGCTTGAAGCCGCACAGCGTGTCCGAAAAATACTTCTTCGCCAGAGGCCCGCAGTTAGTGAATCGCGTGGTGGACATTGGACCGACCGTTGAAACCAAACTCGCCTGCCTGAGGGCATGCCGGACCATGATGACCCACATGATCAAGGAACTGAATGCTTCTCTGGCTGAACGCAAACTGCGTGTGCCGGCAATCTCCGCCGCCGACAACGCCGCCATCGCTGAGTTTACGAAACTGGCGGTTGATACCAAAGATCGCGCCACCGGCCAGAAATACGGCCTTGACTATGCCGAAGAGTTTCACTACATCGGACCCGATAGATCGATGGAAGAGTATTTTGCCCACCAGGCCGTGCCTCTGTAGGCTGCATCGGAAGGTCGATGGCTACGGTCAAAAAGAAGATTGGTAGCGCTAACGGGAATCGAACCCGTGTTTGAAGATTGAGAATCTTCCGTCCTAACCCCTAGACGATAGCGCCCCGGAGAGCAGTCATTATAACAAAGCAAAAAGGCCAGGCGTGTTCCGGGTAGCGCCGGCCTCTGGCCGGCCCGATAGGCGGGCGAGACGCCGGCCAGACAGCCGGCGAGACGCCGGCGCTACGTTTCATGCCGGCAATCACCTTCCTCTTGACAATATTCCTCTCCCGGGGCTAATTTCTTTTAGCGAATAAAAAGCGAATACGCTAATTCGCAGCCTCGGCCAGCCGCCTCGGCGTTCCCTGAAAATTTAGAGGTCCTTATGGCTTCCCTACTTTTTCCGCCCCAGCGGGCGGTGCTGTTGTCTTTGCTCGAAAAGGAACCGACGCTGGTTTTACAACGCCTGGCGGCGTTGCCCAAGCTGGCGGGCGTGACTGCGGCATCGCGGCTGGAGGTGCGGCCCGCGCCGGAAATGGTCTCCTGCGGAATTCGCGAGATCGATGAACTAGCCGGCGGACTGCCACGGGGATGTCTGAGCGAAATTTGTGGACCCGCCTCTTCCGGACGCACCAGCGTATTGCTGGCTGCGCTGGCGGCAGCCACCCGGCGTCAGGAAGCCTGCGCCCTGGTGGATGCCACGGACGCGCTCGATGCCGTCTCGGCAGCGGCCGCCGGAGTTGAGCTGGAAAGATTGCTGTGGATACGCTGTGCCGGGCCTCGGACTTCGGACGCCGGACGTCGGACTTCCGACATCAGACCCCAGAACATGGGGGTGAAATCCGAGGTCCGACGCCCGACGTCCGAGGTCCGCCCGCTCGAGCAGGCGTTGCGCGTCACTGATCTGCTCCTGCAAAGCGGGGGATTTGGCCTGGTGGCGATTGATCTTGGCGATGTGCCGGACTCGGCGGCGCGGCGTATTCCGCTGGCTTCCTGGTTTCGCTTTCAGCGCGCGGTCGAGCCCACCGCCACGGTGCTGCTGGTCGTGGCCCAGGCGCCTTGTGCTCGGACTTGCGCTTCTCTGCTGATTAGACTGCAGGCTGGGAAAAGCTTTCAGCTCTCAGCTATCAGCTTTCAGCCAAAGAAGAACTTGGTCCGGCTCATGCGCAGCTTCTGGATGGATTGCACGTTGAAAGAGAGCTGCTGCGTTCGCGCCTGCAGCGAAAGCCAGCGCAATCCGTCACTACGGCATTCGCCACAAAGGCGGTGCGGATTGCGTAGGGTCGCTTTTTCGATTGCGCCCGGAATGCTTTGCGGTTGTGTAGTGTTTTTGTTGCGAGGGCGAGACGCCCTCGCGACAGCCGGCGGGACGCCGGCGCTACAGGCTGACAGCTTTTCTCTGACGACTGACAACCGACGACTGATGACTGAGACTAATGACTGCCTTCGCCTGCATCTTCGTTCCTGATTTTCCGGTGGAGGCCCTGCTGCGTGCCGAGCCTGACTTGCGCTCGCAAGCTCTGGCTGTGCTCGAAGGCAAAGCGCCGATGCAAACGATTTTTGCTTTGAAGAGAAAGGCGCGCCGCGCTGGAGTTTCGACCGGAATGACGAAGCTTCAGGTGGAAGCCTGCTCGGATCTGGTTTGCGTCCGCGCTCTTTATTACAGGAGTCTGCCGCCCACGCTGCCTTACTCGACTGCGCCCAGTCATTTTCGCCGCGAGTAGAAGATGCGGGCTGTGACACCGTCCTGCTGGATCTTGCCGGAATGGAGCCGCTTTTCGGTCCGCTACCAAAAATCGCGCGGGATGTGGCGCGCCGTGCTTCCGATCTTGGCCTCGAAGCAACGTTGCCGTGGCTTCCAATCCAGATACCGCCCTGCTCGCTGCTCACGGCTTTTCCGGAGTGATCGTGATTCCCCCAGGAAAGGGAAGCCGAGCAGCTGGGCAATCTCCCCCTGGAAGTGTTGTTTACCGGAGGCCACAATCTCCAAACCCTGGAAATACTTGAGCGCTGGGGCATCCGGAATTTTCGCGCCCTGGCCGCGTTGCCCGAAATCGCCCTGAGCGAGCGTCTGGGACAGGAGGCATTCGCCTGCAGCAGGCGGCGCGTGGTTCCAGCTCCCTCCCGCTGGTCCCAGTCGAGCTGCCGCTGGACTTCGAGGAGGCGATCGAGCTCGAATATCCACTCATCCTGTCAACACACTCCTAATTCTCCGGCCACTCGGAACAGCTTTGTACCCGCCTCAAATCCAGTTTTCCTCCCAAGTAAAATTTCACCTCTCCCTCGGATCGCGAGAGACAGCGCCTCCCGCCCATCCGGGCTGACAAGCGACGAGTCCGCCGCCGCCTGCTCCACCTCCTGTCCCCGTCTGACACAGTTTTCTGCGAGCTCCTCCGTTCGTCGATCGCTAGCCCGCCGGCACTCCATCTGGGAGTCCGTTTCTCGGCCGAACCGGTCCGCGCGGGCGGCGCGGTGGCTCCTCTGCCTCCTTCTTGCAGCCGAAGGTTCCAAACTCCTTCACGAGGTAGAATGTTCAATCCTTCATAAATAAATCACCATTTTTCTCATAATTAAGTCTTTTTTCTCCTCTACCTGCCGATCTTTGCATCAATCTCCAATCGACTTGCTTCATCGATTCATCAATTAAAGTCTATGATTATCAGTACATCCACAATCCCATTTCAATCCTTGGTCATTCATGATCATCAGATCACTAGCCTCTTATTCTTTAAAGTTTCTGACACTCAAATGAGTGTTTTCGTCTCCTTTTCAGAATCTTCTAAACATTTTGTTGCACCACCACTGCAATGTACAAATCCATAGATTTTAAAATTATTTTCCAATTTTTTTTCATAATCCTAACTGGTCTTTGTTGGCGAAGAATTCCTTCATCCATCATATTCTTCCAACATGAACTCATCACTAAATAACTCTTTCTAATTTCTCAGCGTAATATTTACTAAGAATATCGTGTCTTGCTGATGTGAGGCCGTTACTCCCTATTCCACTGTTAAATTCTTTTTTCATATTTTGCTTCCCAAAGATGCAAGGCCTACGATTACGTTACCTGGTTTTATTTTTTCATTCGAAATGATTTTTCGATTTTTTCGCCCATAGCGGCATCGTTCCATTTACGGCTATGGTTCTTGTCACATCACCAACATCTGCTGTCTCGCCACCGAGATAATGAAATTCTATACCAAAAAGTTGTAAGATAAAAAATTCCGGCTTGCATTTAATAATTTCTACAGACTATTCATTATAAATTTTTTTTGTTTGAATGGTTCGAATCAAAACAATATTATCATAAATCCAGCCACACTCAAAAGTACTCCAGTCTTTGATAACAATAGCCATTCTCGGCAATCCTTTTCCACAAAGATCCATCAACCTAATTCCTCCCAATATCAATCTCCATATACTTTCATACGGCACGTGTCCATAACGTTCATCATCGTAATTATCACCTCCCAAATAATACAATATAATTTTTACAAAAAACTTTTTGGGAATGAACCTCATCATCCTTGAAAGCTCCATCAATTACTTTTTGTGAACAACACCCATTTTTTTATTAAAATTCATAATTAAATAAGTTAACATGTAAATAGTTAATTAATTGAAAGTCATATTACCCTATTTTCAATTAAATATCATATCAATTCAACACTTTATGCAGGTTCATCTGCGATATAAATAATCTACCCATATTTAAAAATGCCGTTGTTACTATTGGTACATTC
>CAVWVN010000015.1:0-113704 GCA_963758435.1 Terriglobia bacterium
CGGCTTGCCCATAACTCGGCAGCAATGGCGGAGGTGTCATGAAAAATACCTGCAGCTTCTAGTCTTAGCGACGAATCGGCGTAACCAGAGCCTGCTCGGGCAGATTCGCTCAAGTGACAGGACCGGCCGTTCGGGCAAAGCCCCGACGGCCAGCTTGGTGTCAAGGGTGACGCCGGGGACGTATTCCGTAACCAAGAAGTCCAACCCTTCGTCGCTACCAAACTCGTGGACCGTTTCAATGTTGGGATGGTTGAGCTTCGCGAGAGCGAGGGCTTCTTTCCGAAAACGCTTCCGGGCAGCATCATCAGCCAGCACTTCGGAGGGCAACACCTTAATAGCTACGTCGCGGCCGAGTTGCTCGTCGTGAGCAGCAGAAACTCATGCGGCACGCAGACATCCGCACCACCATGAATATCTACGGGGATGCGGCCTCGACTGACATGCGCGAAGCACACGAAAAAGTGGTGCGTCTCGTCTTGCGGACTTAAACGGCAGGGAAAACGGCAGGTGGGATTTCGGATCTTACTGAAAGAATGGCTCCTCAGGTAGGACTCGAACCTACAACCCCCCGGTTAACAGCCGGGTGCTCTGCCATTGAGCTACTGAGGAGTGGTGGGGGACGCGGCATGAAGACGCGTCGCCTGAGTTGTCGTCATTCATATTAACATCCAGTCCGGCTGGCTCAAAACTGATCGGTGCGGTTTTTGATACCCTATTGGGCGGACCTGCTTTCCTGCAACTATTGCGAGGTGTTTTATGCCAGGAGGTTTTCGTTTGCTCTGGATTGCTGCTGGTTTGTCACTGATGGCTGGGGTAGCGTGGGCGGCGGACAACTCCGCTCCCAGTACGACCACGCCCGCGGGGCCGCCCCAGGCCAAGGTGGGCACGGTGGTAGATACCATCCACGGCCACAAGATCGCCGATCCCTACCGCTGGCTGGAGGATGCCAACAGCCCAGACTCGCAGGAATACGTGCGCGAGGAGATGGCTTACACCCGCAGCCTGCTTGATCCCCTGCCCGGGCGCGATCGCATTCATGATCGGCTCACCCAGCTTCTTTCTATTGGCACGATCGGAACGCCGCAGATTGGCGGGCCTTACTTCTTTTATACCCGGCGCGAAGGCACGCAGAACCAGCCTGTCCTGCTGGTGCGGGAGGGCCTTGGCGGAAAAGACCGGGCGCTGGTGGACGCCAACCAGATGTCCACCGACGGCACGGTCGCGCTGGACTGGTGGTTCCCTTCTGACGACGGCAAGTATGTAGCTTATGGCACCTCCGCCAGTGGTTCGGAGAACAGCACCCTGTATGTGATCGAGACGGCCACCGGCAAGCTGCTGCCCGACACCATTCCGCAGGCCCGCATCGCCCAGGTGGCGTGGAAGAAAGACAATTCCGGCTTCTATTACGGACGCAATCCCAAGAAAGGCGACGTGCCCGAGGGCGACGACGTTTACTATCTGCACATCTTTTATCACGCCCTTGGTTCTGAGCCGAAAAACGATCCGCTGATCTGGGGCGAAGGGCGCAAGAAGGAAGAAATCCTGGTCTCCCAGTTGCCCGATGACGATGACCGCTGGCTGCTGCTGACCTCTTACGAAGGCTCCGCCGGCAAGAACCAGCTCTTTCTGCAGGACCTGAAAGCCGGCACGCCCCCGGTGGAATTCACAAGCGGCAAGGATTTTCAGTACAGCGGCGAGATTTTCCGGGGCAAGCTTTACATCACCACCAACGAGGATGCCCCGCACTTCCGCCTGTTCGTGGTGGACGCGGCCAATCCCGCCCGCGCCAACTGGAAGGAAATCATTCCCGCGTCGGACGGCATTCTGAAGGGCGCCGGAATCGTGGACGGAAAGATCATCGCGCAGTACGAGAAAAACGCCAGCTCGCAGCTCAAACTTTTCGATCTCGAGGGCAAGGCGCTGGGCGACATCGAACTGCCGGGCATTGGCTCGATCGAGGGTCTGGGCGGAAAATGGAACCGCAAGGAAGTCTTCTTCGGATTTCAGTCGTTCACCGTGCCGCCGTCGGTCTATCAGGTGGAACTGGCCTCGCGAAAAACCTCGCTCTGGGACAAGGTCGCCACGCCGGGTATCGATCCCTCCGGATATGAAGTGAAGCAGCTCTGGTTCAACTCGAAGGACGGCACCCGGGTCCCGATGTTCGTCTTCCACAAAAAGGGAATCAAACTTGACGGCAGGAACCCGACGCTGCTCACCGGCTACGGCGGCTTCAACGTAAGCCTGACGCCCAGCTTTTCCGGCGGGCGTTATCTCTGGTTGGAGCACGGCGGGGTTTTCGCGGTAGCCAATCTGCGCGGCGGATCGGAATTCGGCGAAGACTGGCATCGCGCCGGCATGCTGGACAAAAAGCAAAATGTTTTCGACGACTTCATCGCCGCCGCCGAATTTCTGATCTCGGACAAGATCACCGACAAAGAGCATCTGGCCATCCAGGGCGGCTCCAATGGCGGCCTGCTGATGGGTGCGATGATCACGCAGCGTCCTGACCTGTTTCGCGCCGTGGTGTGCCAAGTCCCGCTGCTCGACATGCTGCGCTACCAGAATTTCCTGATCGCAAAATTCTGGGTCCCGGAGTACGGCTCAGCCGATGATCCCAAGCAATTCGACTGGCTCTACGCCTACTCGCCCTACCAGCACGTAAAGCCCGGCGCGGAGTATCCGGCGATCATGTTCATGACCGCAGACAGTGACAGCCGCGTCGATCCCATGCACGCGAAAAAGATGGCGGCGCTGATGCAGGCCCAGGCCGCCAACGGGAAGAGCAAAGAGCGGCCGATTCTGCTACGGATTGACAGCAAGGCTGGGCACGGCCAGGGCAAGCCGATTACCAAGCAGATTGAAGATGGGACGGATGTTTATTCGTTTCTGTTTTGGCAGTTGGGGGTGAAGCCTTAGGGGCGGTTTTGGCTTGTCGGTAGTCGTTGAGCGTTGGCTGGGGCGGACTGGCCCACCCTTGTCCCCTATGATCCCCGTCACCCACCCTTTTCGCAAAGTGCGCGAAAAGGATGGGGCAGCCTCGCTCCTCCACCCCGGAACGGGTGGTTACCAGCGGGCAACCTCTTTTCTGCTCCTGCTATCTGATGGGTTTCGGCTATTTTTTGCGACGCCACCGTAGTCTCCGACGGAGGACGCATTGAAGACGGCCTTTGCGCTTTTGTTAGTTATCGCCATCATTGTGGCGGCTACGTGGTTTGTCACTCGCGAGCTGCGAAATCAGGTGGCAGAACAGGAGCGTCGCCTCAAACAGCAGGAGGCGCTGGGCGCAGAGCTTCAGAAGCGCCCCTATTTCGCGTCTCACACCATCGATCTGAATCTGCAAAACATCCATGTTGGACAAATGCCAATCTGGATCGCAGACTCGCGCATCAGTTTCGCGTGGTTGTACTTTGAGACCCTGGGCGATACCGAAATCAATAAGTCCGTAATCCTTACGTCACTGCCGCAAGCAAGGGCGCCGATCCAGCTCGGGCCGCCCTTTCAAGTTGGGTCCGCTACAGATCCGGCCTGCACGTGGAAATTCTTCCTCGACGGCAATAAAATCATGCTTGATCTTAGCGATAATCACTGCAACGTTCCCGTCCCTGCCCATGTCGTATTCGAGGGGGCGATGCAGTTGATTGAACCAGGCACGGACTCGCGCTAGGAGTGCTGTGCGATGATCCCCCGTCACCCACCCATTTCGCGAAGGGCGCGAAATGGATGGGGCACCGTCGCTGTTCCATCCGAAAGAGGAACCTCAAGAGCTACCGGGTTCCATGCGAAACGCCGCTCTCCCTGCATTTGAAATTGGAGTACCATGGCGGACAGAAAGCTGGCTTCATCCTACGCAGGCAATAATGAGGGCCGCGAGTCGATCGTCTTTCCACTAATTTATGCTGCGCAGACTCCGGCCAAATCCTGGGAGGCGGAGCCATGGCTTGTCGAATTGAGTTCAGCGGCGCGAATCGGTCCTGCAAGATATTTCTCTTTCTCTCGATCAGCGTCCTCCTGGCTGTATCCGCTGGCGCGCAGAAGGCGGCCAAGCCGACCTCTCCCAAGTACGATCTTCAGACGGAGACAAAGATCAAGGGCACCATCGACGAAGTGAAGCTGCCACCCAAGGGCAGCGAGAAGGAGATCGCGCATCTGGTGGTGAAAAGCGGGGCGGACACGGTGGACATATACCTTTGTCCCAAAACCTTCATGGACGATATGGGAATGGACTTCAGCAAGGGAGACGAGATCTCGCTCACTGGCTCGAAGATCAAGCAGGGCGACGCTGACCTCTTTCTCGCGCGGGAAGTGGTAAAGGGCAACAACACCTTCGCGCTGCGCGACGCCAAGGGAGCACCGGTCTGGTGATACTGGATGGGGCACCTTGGGCGCAATTTCTGGTTCGAGCCCGATCGGCGCTGGATAATCTAAAACAGTTAAGGTTTATACGATCCTGCCCGGCGGACAACTAATCTCCATCCTGCGACATTCCTATTTTGTAGTGAAGCAAGATAGGAGTACGACCTATGAATCCACGGAAATTGTTAGTTGTTGTCTGCTCCATCATTCTGGCCGGCATGGTGTTTCTACCTGCCGCTACGGCAAATGATTGGAACCAGGCGACAAAGATGACTTTCAGCGCACCGATAGAGATTCCCGGCATAGCGTTGCCGGCGGGTACTTATTGGTTTGTCCTGGCAGATAGTCAAGGAGACCAGCAGATCGTTCAGATCTTCAATGCTGACCGGACGAAAATTTATGCCACCGAAGAGACTGCACCGACGGAGCGGTTTCAGACGACAAGCAGGGTGGAATTGAAGTTTGCGGAACGTCCGCACAACCTGCCGGAAGCTCTCTTGAAGTGGTACTACCCAGGACGCCTGGCCGGGCAGGAATTTCTGTATCCACAGAAAGCGGAAAAGGGTCTGAGGCTTGATGCCAAACAGGAGGTGATGGCTTCGCCCCTCAACTCAAGCTCGGCTGTCGCCATGCCTGGCGAGTAGATGTCATACAGGAGATCCGGACAGATGCAAGTAATGAGCAGCGTCAGGGTTACCCGGCGCTGCTCAAAACTCGAAGTAGCCTCCGGCGGCGGCGCGGCGTGGGATGGCCTCGGGCTCGCCAGAGGGCAGCAAGCCTACGACTCCTCGCAGATTTTCCCAGGCGGCCTGGTTCAAGGCTGGGTCGGCGCCGACCAGGTCGCGGATCATGTTCCATGCCGCCAGATTGAGGGCGCCTTCAGGTGGCGGCCCCATGGCCAGGGAGACGGAGCATTGCGGGCAGAAGCAGATGCGCTGCGCCGACGACTTTTGCCGCGGTCGGATGCCGACGGTTTGCGCGAACATATACACCGCGACGGACTTGTGTCCGACTTCGATCTCGCGATTACAGCGCAGGCAAAACAAGTTTTCCAAAAAAGGTCCTTCCCGCTGGTCGAAATGAAATACTGGCTTGCGGACAAGGTGAGGCGCAAGTAGGTAGAGAGATTCCCTCGTGCGGACAAACCTCTGTCATCGGCAGTCCGCTACTTATCCAAAAAAACGCCACAAATGGGGCGCCCACGGCTACTCGGGAATGCCTACGACCAGGGTGCGCCGTTGCGGCAGTTCGCTTTCGGCGATTTCCGCGACAAATTGAAGGCCAGAGCCGGACCTCAGGACCAGGTCGCGGGCGGCGTCGTTGAAGAAATAAACTACATCGCCTCCAAAGCGGTCCTTAAAGCGGCGGCGTTCGTCGAGGGCGAACGGGCTTACCGAATACACTTTCAATTGCTTTGATTCAGCCAAGGCGGCACTCAGCTGGCGTTGGAAGGCGAGGGCGCCCTGTCGAACCTGCGCCATTGTAAGCGCCACTACGTGATAAGTCATAAGACAATCTGAGAATGGCAGAGGATAGGCCGCCTGTCCAGCGCGCGCGTTGGCGGTGCCCGAACCAAGGTGTGCTCTAGCCAGAAGCGGATCGGGTCGTGCACTCTGCAGCTATGGGAATGGGCAGCAGAAACAATGGGGAGCAACGTTTGACCGTCGGCTGGTCGCAGGTGCAAACCTACCAGGTATCGGCCAAATTTTTCAGGCTGGCGGAACTGCGCAAACTAAAGCAATGTGAGCAGGTGGCTGCGGTGTGTTATCGGGTGCGAAGCGGCGTCATCGAATTCCTGCTGGTCCAGACCGGCAAAGGACGCTGGATTTTCCCCAAAGGCAGCGTGGAGCCCGGCCTTACCCACGCCCAGGCAGCTGCTCTTGAGGCGTTCGAAGAAGCCGGGGTGCATGGCCGTATGGAGGAAGCGTCATTCACCCGTTACATTCGCCGCAAGCGGGGCGAGGCGCGGAATTCCGGGGCGAAATCTGACCGGAAAGAACCGGCTGTCAACGCTCATCTTTGTGAGGTCCTGCGCCTGGTTGCCCCACAAGAGCCCCATAGAAATCCCAGCTGGTTTTCTGCCGAAAAGGCGAAGCGGCGTTTGCAGGAGGACCGCTCGCCGGATTTTGGGAGCGAACTTGCCGGCGTGATCGATCGCGCCGTGTCCCGCATCCAGCGATCTCGCAGCCGGAATGCGGCTTCAATCCATGGCCTGCAGAAAGTCCAATTCATCGACATCGGGAGAGTTCAGGAGACGGCGGGCAGGACCAAAGCTTCCCGGATCGGATGAGGCATGTGCCGTCAGGAAAAGTAGTCACGCATCAATTCAGTCATCCATTGCGGCTGCCGGACTCGCGCCGGATCGGGCTCGAACTCGCGCACGTAAGGTTTGATGTCCAGCACTGGCGTGCCCTCGATCGCGTCCAGTGCCTTGACTTTCAGCTTCAGGCCATTCACCTGGAGGAGTTCACAGATGGAAACGCCGAGTTTGTTGGGCCGGTGTTTCTTCCGTTGCGCGAAGATTCCAACCCGAGGCCAGTCCGGGTTGCCGCGGGGATGAGTGGCGACGTTGACGACGCTGCTGTCAGGAACACGGTCAAGGTGAAAGATCACGAGGAGGTGGGAGAAATCCGTCAGGCCAAGGACGGACTCTGGCGTGAAACGTGTGCCATCCAGCTCGATGAAGGATATTACGTTTCCCCAGAAATCGTCCTCGACATCGATTCGTGGCGAGTGGACGCGGCCGATGGGATGAAGCGTGATTGCAGCCATGGCCATATCCTATCTCGGATAAGAACTGCTTTTGGACCAGCAGCCGCAGACCATTCTCAAAATGGGCCATACTCCTGCCCAGCCTTGACGCCCGGCACCGCTGGAAGCCTTGCCATGTTACATTTACGGTGATAGATCCTGCAATTTAACAGGCAGTATAGCTCGTGCGGCAAGGTAACGTTGTCTGATGAGCCGGCCCTAGTTTGCTCCCCCAACCAGATCCTTCCCCGGAGGAAGTCATGCCCGTTCGGAAGAAGCTGCAGCACCTGGGAACCCATAGCGGCATCGGCGCAGAATCGTTCGCGACCGGAAGCGACGAAGCGGGGCGGTTGCGCAAGGTAATTCAGAAAGTACCGCCACAATACCGCATCGTCCTGGTGCTGCGCGACATGGAAGGTCTGAGCGACGAGGAAGTCGCCAAGATTACTGGGCTGCGATCTGGAACGGTGCGGGTTCGTCTCCACCGCGCCAGGTTAATTGTCCGCAACGAATTAATGAAGGGTGCGAAGCCAGGCCGCGGAAAGGTGGCCATCCCACCCAAGCCAGCCCGATGTAAGGCCAAGTTCGCCGAACTCTCAGACTATCTCGACGATAAGTTGAGCGATTCGCTTTGTAAAAAGCTGGAGCGGCACCTGAAGGGCTGCCAGCCGTGCCAGGCCTTGCTCGCGAGTCTGAAGAAAACCGTGGAGCAGTGCCGCCGATCCCCGAAAGAAGCCCTCGACCGCAAGAGAGCGGCCAGACTGACCAAGAAGGTCCTGGCTGACTACGAACGGATGGTTGCGAAGAAGGTCCGCCGGTAAGTATCCATAATTTCTGCAGAAGCATAGTGGGATGGGTCATCCGGTCAAAGTCCCCGCCCAGTCGTTCCAAAAAGCGGCACGACGAGGACAGGGCACCTTGTGTATCGCGCCCAGACCGCTCGTCACCCGATTTTTGCAGCCTGGCTACTTGTTTTCGGCAGACTTCTGCCTCCGGATGTAAAGTTCAGGACCGCTTTGGCCGATGTATGGATTGGCCAAGGCATGAACCCCAGACAAATCCCGGGACCTGCAACCGTCAGCGCGGAAGACCTGCTCCGACTGGAACTGCTGCTGGGCGAGCGCGTAGTGACTCTCAGTGCGGTGGCGGATATTGTGAGCCAGAACAGCGGCTTGCGGGTCCACGTTCTCCAGCTGGCCCACGACACCGCTGCCACCGATTCCGACGAGTTGAGCCTCGACCAGTGCATTGTGGAAATCGGCATCGAACGGCTCCGCGAATCACTCAGGCAAAGCAGGTTTTGGCTGAAGACCAACTGAGCGCGCAAAGAATAGTGGCCGGTTAGAAATCTGCCGCCCGGCTTACTTTGGTTTTGGACCACGCCTCTCCGATACTCATCGAACTCTCATCCCGCCCCAGGCATTCAACCAATTTTCAATGAGTTACCAAGCATTGCGGCCCGCAATCAATGGACATTGATGTGCTTCATAGGTTGCGAGACTCTCTATGGATAGCGGATTTTATGCGGCATGTGCGGCATTGATGGCGCGCAGTCAGGCGCTTGACCTGGTGGCCAACAACCTCGCCAATACCAGCACTCCGGGATATCGGGCGCAGCAGAACATTTTTCGGTCATTTTTGGCGGCGGCATCCGGGCATCCGGGCTCGAGCCTCAACCAGGCGGTCAACGATTTTGGAATCTCAGGCGGCAGCCAGATGGACCTGACCCAGGGCAACCTGGAACACACCGGGAACGACCTGGACTTTGCCGTGCAAGGGCCGGGTTTCTTTGAGGTAAAGACCGCCACTGGCCAGGCATTCACCCGCAACGGAAACTTTCAGGTTTCACCCAAGCAACAATTGACCACGGCCCAGGGCGATCTGGTGATGGGCGAACAGGGTCCAATCCGCATCGTGGGCGGTCCGGTGATGGTGAGCGCGGATGGCACGATTTCGGTGAGCGGCGCGGTCGCGGGAAAAATCAAGCTGGTGGAATTTCCTCCGGGTACGGCGCTCGAGAGCATCGGCAAGACCTACTACAGTGCCCCCGCAAAGAGCGAGGCTCCCGCAAAGCAGTCCACGATAGCGCAGGGGTCGCTCGAAAGCTCGAATGTGAACCCCGTAGCCGGCGCGGTGGAACTCGTCGCCGTGCAGCGCTACGCGGAAATGATGCAACGGGCGCTGGGGATGTTTCATTCGGAATTCAATCGCATCGCAACCGAAGACTTACCGCGGGTCAACCCGTAAAGGAGCTCTATGTTCCGCGCACTATACACCGCCGCAAGCGGCATGAACGCGCAACAGCTGAATCTGGACAATGTCGCCAACAACCTGGCCAACACCAGCACGGCTGGGTTTCGCCGCCGGCGAGTGCAATTCACCGACCTGCTCTACCAGAACATGGTAATGCCGGGCTCCGCCTCCACGCAGCAGACCACCAACGCCGCGGGATTGCAGGTTGGCCTGGGCACCAAGCCGGGGGCTTCTGAAGTTCTTCAGCTTCAGGGTGACTTCAATCAGACCGGCAACCCTCTTGATCTCGCGATACAGGGTCAGGGATTTTTTCAGGTGCGCATGCCGGACGGCGAGATTGCTTACACGCGCTCGGGGACGTTCCATCTCGACCAGCAGGGAAATATCGTGACGGCCGACGGAAATCCGCTTGAGCCGGCGATCACTTTGCCGCCCGATGCTCTCTCGGTCACCATTGGGTCAGATGGCACGGTTTCGGTCACGCAGCCGGGCCAAACTCAGGCCACCCAGGTGGGAAATATTCAGCTGGCGTTGTTTCCCAACCCCGGCGGGTTAAACAGCGTAGGCAACAACCTGATGCTGGCCACCACCGCTTCCGGAGATCCCATTGTCGGCACTCCGGGCGGAACCGAGGGACTGGGCTCCTTACAGCAGGGGTTTCTCGAGCAATCTAATGTGGACGTGGTGCAGGAATTCGTGGAAATGATTCTCTCCCAGCGCTCCTACGAGTCCAACTCGCGGGTGGTAAAAGCCGCGGACGAAATGTTCCAGGACCTGAACAGCCTTACGCGGTAACCAGGGAAGAAATGCGTTTAAGACTGGCTAAGGCATACGCGATCTCGACCGTGCTGTTGCTTGCGGGGACGGGGACATCCGTGCGCGCTGAAGACAGTTCACGAGCGCCGATCAGCCGCGAATGCATCCTGCGCGCTCTTCATTCTTCCGGCATCTCCATTCTGCCGGAGCAAATGGAAGAGCTGTCCGGCATGACCGCCGCCGAACCCAATCCGCCGCTGAAGGTACTCAGCATCGACATGCTGGATGGGGAGTCGGACAAGGTGCTTCTGCGTTGTGAACACCCAAATACTTGTCTTCCTTTCTACGTGCTGGTGCATTGGGGCCGGCTGGAAGACGGGTCAGCGGCTCGCCCTGGCCGGTCCGACAAGAAACCGGCGCAGCCCGCGCAGCGCACGGGAAATCTGTTAGTGCGCAGCGGAAGGACTGTAGTCCTGATGCTGGAGGGTGAGTACATACACATGACCTTGCCCGTGCTGTGCCTGCAGAACGGCGGGCGGGGACAACAGGTGAGAGTCATCAGCAAAGATACAAAGAAGCGTTACGTGGCGCGGGTGACGGGGCCCGGCGTAGTGACCTCGGTGCTGTCGGAATAGTGCAATCATATGCGAATTGCTTTCACAAATAGGGCGGTAGGGGTGGCTGGCGCGATCCTGGCCTTGTCGAGTTTCGTTACAGGCAGCGTGTTTTCCAAGGTCATGACCACCCACGACCCGCAGAAGGCTCGGGCGGATTATGTTGCCCGCATGCAGCAACAGACTTCAGCTCCACCCACCGACGTCCCGCTGGGAAGCCTCTGGACCGCGAACGGCGCCCTGACGAATTTACAGTCGGACTACAAGGCCAGCCGTTTGAACGATGTAGTCACGATCGTGGTGGTGCAGCGCACCACCGCTCAGGCCACGGGGAATGTGGGCACGCAACGCGATTTCAATACGACTTCAGGAATTTCAGGACTGGCGGGTTACATCAAGCCCACCAGTGCATTGTCCAACCTGCTTACGGCACAATCGTCCACCAAATTGAAAGGCACAGGTTCGACGGACGCCAGCACCACCATGAATACGAATCTCGCCGGACAGGTGATTGCGGTCCTGCCGAACGGCAACCTGGTGGTCGAGGCCGAGCGCCTGGTGACCATCAACAATCAGAAGGAAACCATGCTGGTGCGCGGCGTGTTGCGCCCGGGAGATATAAGGCCTGACAACAGCGCGTTTTCGACGGTACTTTCAAATCTGGAAGTGGAACTCAAGGGTAAGGGAGTTGTGTCGGATGCGACCCGGCCGCCCAATCCTCTGATGCGAGCGATCTTATGGGTCATTGGTTTCTAAAATCCGGGCTTCTAAAATTCGCGGGGTTAGTTGGCCTGCTGCTCACGGGCCAACTCTCAGGGGCCGTGACCGGGACCCAGACCGTGCTGGTACGTGACATCACCACAATCGCCGGCGTGCGTGACAATCCGCTGGTGGGCTACAGCCTGGTCGTCGGACTGAACGGCACCGGAGACCGGCAGCAGACCCTGTTCACGACGCAGACGCTGGCCAACGTGATGCAGCGCATGGGGGTGCAGATTCCTGCCAGCGCCGTCATCGTAAAAAATGTTGCGGCTGTGTTCGTGACTGCTTCCCTGCCTCCCTTTGCCCGGCCGGGAATGGCACTGGATGTAACGGTTTCATCTATCGGCGATGCTAAAAGCCTCGAAGGCGGAGTGCTGTTGCTGGCTCCGTTGCGTGGGCCGGACGGTCAGGTCTATGCCGAGGCGCAGGGACCAATTACGCTGGGAGGATATTCCGCGGGCGGATCGAGCAACAGCAAGCAACTCAACCATCCGACCGTGGGACGCATACCGAACGGTGGAACGGTGGAGCGAGACACGGCGGTTGATCTGAATCGTCTCAGCATGGTTTCGTTCGTGCTCAGGGATGCGGACTTCACCTCGGCGCGTGAAATCTCGAGCGCCATCAATCACCAGTTCAACAAGCCGATTTCGACCGCGGTGGACAGCCGGCAGATCAACGTGAACATCGGCAGCTCGGGAATCTCATCTGTCCCAGATTTGATCTCGCAAATTCAGAATCTTTCCATCAGCGTACATCCTCCTGCCAAAGTGGTGATTAATGAACGCACGGGCACGATCGTGATGGGCGGGGACGTGAAACTCTCCGCAGTATCGGTGTTGCATGGTGGCCTGAGCGTGGAAGTGTCCACCAAATTCTCGGTGTCGCAGCCCGAACCGCTTTCGAAGGGTGGACAAACCGTAGTCGTGCCCGATCAGGATGTGCAGGCGAAAGAGAGCACGGCCAAGACGATCCGGCTCGAGGAAGGTGCGAGCGTCGAAGACCTCATTAACGGACTGCAAACCATGGGAGCAACGGCGCGCGACATCGTAGGCATTCTCCAGGCCATCAAAGCGGCGGGTGGACTGCAGGCCGAACTGGAGGTTTTGTGAGTTCAATCGGCGTAATTCCACCGGTAGTGAGCCTGTCAGAGGTACGCGGAGTCCAGGCGGCGGACAAATTGAAGAACACAGACCCCACCAACGCGGCCAAGATTCAGAAGTCGGCCCGCGACTTTGAGGCGGTACTGTTGTCGCACTGGCTGGAGCAGGCCGAACAGTCTTTCGCCTCGGTTCCCGGATCTGACCAGGACCCCGACGCCGATCCCGGCCGCGACCAATTTCACGCCATTGCTATGCAGGCCGTGGGCAGCGCGCTCACCGGGGGTCATGGCGGTCTGGGCATCGCAGCCATGGTAGCCAAGCACCTGGAGGCCCAGGCAGCTCACAAGGCGGCCGCCAGTGCATTAGAAACAAAGGACTTAAAATCCACTCCCATTTCGATAAAGCCGTTGGTTACCCCAAAGGTGGCAGAGTGATCATTGGACTAAAGTTTTTTCTGGAACTGCCGATAAAGATGTTGCGCGGTATTGCAGGAGACCACAGATGAGGATTGACCTTACTAACGTCCGGTTTCAAGGACTGGAACGCGACGACAAAACCCGGAAGGCCGGCAGCAAGGCTCCGAGCACCCCCAACGTCGAGGACAAGGCCAGCCTGTCCACGGACGCCCTTAGCATCTCCTCGCTTGAAGCGCAGGCCCTGAATACGCCACCCATCCGGCAGGACAGAGTCGAAGCCTTGCGGCAGTCTATCCAGAACGGCGATTACAAAGTCGAAGCTGACAAGATCGCACATGCGATTCTGGAGCAGAACCAGCGCTAGAGGCTTCTTGAACTTAGTAATAAAGGTGAGTTTTCTTGGCCATCGACAGCATCGACGAGCAAGAGCGGGACGACCCATCTGCCGGAGTGGCCGACATCCGGGAATTGCGTATTCAGTTCCAGCGCGCCATTGCCGCGTTGGCATCGAACGACCTGGCTGAGCTTGAAACTTCCACCACTGCCCAGGACGGGCTCGCCGAAAAATTGCAAAGCTGGTTTCGCGGCAAGCCTTCCGGCCATCAACAGTCGGTCAAGGTCTCTCCTTCAGACTTCAGGGAACTGGTTAACCTGACCAAGGTCTATTCCTCGCTGCTACAAAAAGCCCTGCGCACTACGCGACTGCGCGCCGCACTCTGCCAGACCTACCGCCAGCATTTTCCATCAGAGTCGGAACCGGCCGCCGCCAGCGGCTGGTCGTGCGAGGTCTGATCCCATGCCCGGACTGAACACATCACTCTCCATCGCAGTCCAGGCCCTGCAGGCGAACCAGGGAGCATTGAACGTCACCACCAACAACATCGCCAACGTAAACACTCCGGGATACAGCCGCCAGGTTGCGATACTGAATGAAGCTCCTACCTTTCAGGAGAACAACATCACCTTCGGCGGTGGAGTGACCCTGGAACAATTTCAGAGCGTTCGCGATCAACTGCTACAACTGAGGATCTACGAAGAAACCCAGCAACAGAATAACTCCGAGACTCAGTTCAACTCGCTCAGCCAGATCCAGAGTATTTTTTCTGACCCTACTCAGGGCGTGGGCGGTGCTCTGTCCGCTTTTTTCAATAGTTTGAGCCAGCTCTCCACCAACCCAACGGACGCGAATGCCCGGCAGGCGGTGCTGACTTCGGCCAACAATCTTGCCAATTCGTTTCACCAAGCCGTCTCAGCCCTGAACACAATCGGGACCGGGCTTGACCAGTCGGTGCCGCAGACGGTGGATCAGATTAACCGGCTGACCAACCAGATTGCCACGCTCAATGCGCAGGTTGCCCAGATTCAAGGGCTGGGAAAAGACCCCGGCACCGTACAAGACCAGCGCGATGAATTGATTCGCCAGCTTTCGGGCCTGGTCAACATTTCGGTGACCCAGACTGAACATGGGCTGACCCTGACCACGGCGAACGGCGTTCCCCTGGTGGTGGCCAATCAGAGTTATGCGCTGCAGGCCAACGCCAACAACAGCGTGCTGGAGCATGTATACAGCGCCCAGGGACAGGACATCACCAGCCAGATCCAGGGCGGGCAATTGGGCGGCACTTTGCAGGTCCGCGATCAGGTCCTCCCGCAGCTGTTTTCGCAGCTGAATAACCTGGCCAGCCAGTTCGCCACCAGCTTCAACACCCAGCATGCGGCAGGATTCGACGCCGCGGGCAATGCCGGCCAGAATTTCTTCAACCCGCTGCCTACGACGACCGACGCGGCAGCCAATTTCGGCGTCGCCATCACCGATCCCAGCCTGATCGCGGCCAGCTCGGACGGGTCCGCAGGCAGCAACGGCAACATCGAGCAGCTCGTCGGGTTGCGCAATCAGCAGCTTCCGGCCGGCGCCAACCCGATGGACCTGTATTCCAACCTGGTGCTGCAGGTCGGCAACCTGGGGGCCAATGCGAAGGCCGCGGTCACCGCCAGCAATCTAAGCCTGCAACAGCTCACCGACCAGCGCTCGGCGGTCTCCGGCGTATCACTCGATGAAGAGACTACCAACATGATCAAGTATCAACGAGCGTACGAAGCCGGAGCGCGCGTGGTCACCACGGTGGACTCGATGCTTCAGACACTGATGAGTATGGGAGTGACGACCTAAAATGCGCGTAAACCCCGACATGTCCGGCGACATTCTGGCTGCAATCTGGCAGACGCAGAACCAGGAAAACACCGCCCTGCAGCAGATGTCCACCGGCAAGCGGGTCAATGTGCCTTCCGATGACCCTCTGGCGGCCGCCCAAATGGTGGGTAACCAGGATCAGTCGAATCGGGCCGACCAGTATCTGCAGAACATCGACACCCTGACCAGCCAGTTGCAGACGGCCGACACCGCGATAGGCTCGGCGGTGGCGGCGATCACCCAGGCCATTACCCTGGGCGTGCAGGGATCCACCGGAACCCTGTCGGACGCGAACCGGCAACAGATCGTGCAAAATCTGCTGGGCATTCAGAGCGAACTGGTGCAGTTGGCCAACACTTCGGTCGGCGGCACCTATCTGTTCGCCGGCACGGCCAGCACCGCCCCGCCGTACACGCTGGATTCCACCAGCGCGTCCGGCGTGACCTACAACGGCAACAGCGGCACAAATACAGTCCAGGTGGCAGACGGCCTGAACCTGCAAACCAATATGCCGGGCAACCAGCTGTTCCAGAATTCCGCGGGCGACGTCTTCGGATCGCTGCAGCAATTGATTACAGCGCTGCAAAGCGGGACCCCCGCCGCTGCCGGGACGGCTACCAATCAGCTTCGCACCGCATTCGACTCGCTGACCGGCCAACGCATTTTCTACGGAAACGCGGTCAACCAGCTGACCTCTACCCAGACCTTCCTGCGGCAGGAGCAGGTGACCCTGAAATCGCAGGCCAACAACCTGGTGGGGGCAGACTTAACCAAAGCGGCAACGGACTTGACCCGCGCCACCACGGCGCACGACGCGGCGTTGGCGGCCGCAGCTAAGATTCTGCCTACCAGCCTGTTGGATTACCTGAAGTAGAGTCGCCGAACTGACCCACTCAAGCCAAAACCGGGCTTGAGTTGCCACGGTACAGACCGGAGACGTGCCTGACAGAACAGACCGGAGAGATTCCTGACACTACATAAAAACCGAAGGGCATGTAGAAACACTGCATGCCCTGGAAAGAGAGTAGTGTCGTGGAAGAACGTGCCAGATTTGTTTTGGAGTATGAGCGAGGTCTGTGCAGCATGGCGGAGTTGTGCCGAAGATACGGAGTTTCGCGAGAAACCGGTTACGTGTGGACGCGGCGTTACGAGGCGGAAGGAATCCACGGGTTACAGGACCACAGTCGGGCTCCGCATCGCCCTGGCAATCGCACGCCGAGCGAGATCGCGGCGGCGGTGTTGGAGCTGCGGCGGGAGCACATGCGCTGGGGGCCGCGCAAACTGAAGTGGCTCCTAGAGCAAGCCGAGCCCGCCGTCGCTTGGCCGGCGGCCAGCACCATCGGCGAGATGCTGGCGCGGGAGGGTTTGGTGGTGGCACGCAAGCGGCGCCAGCGCGTGCCGCCCTATACCCGGCCATTCGCCACCGCCCAGGAATCGAACCGGGTTTGGTGCGTGGATTTCAAAGGCTGTTTTCGGACCGGGAATGGAGAACGCATCGACCCGTTGACCCTTAGCGACGCCTATAGCCGCTACTTACTGCGCTGTCAGGCGGTGGAGAAGACTGACACCGAGCGGGTGCAGGCTATCTTCGCCGCTGCCTTCGGCGAGTATGGCATGCCGGAAGTGATCCGCAGCGATAACGGGACGCCGTTTGCCGCACGAGCGGTCAACGGAGTTTCCCGGCTTTCGCTGTGGTGGATGAAGTTGGGGATTCGTCCGGAGCGCATTCAGGCCGGACATCCGGAGCAGAACGGTCGGCATGAGCGCATGCATCGTACGTTGAAACAGGAGACCGCGAGCCCGCCGGCGGCTACGGCACGGTCGCAGCAACGCGCCTTCGATCGTTTCCGTCGCGACTATAACGAACTGCGTCCCCACGAAGCGCTCGCCATGCGGACGCCAGCCTCGGTCTATCTTTGCTCGCCGCGGCTGTATCCGGGCCGAGCGCGGGACCCTGAGTATGACACCGGATTCCAGGTCAGGCGGATCCAGAAACAAGGCCAGTTTCGCTGGCGCTCGCAGCGCGTGTTTCTGGGCACCGTGTTTCAGGGCGAACGTGTGGGCTTGCTGCCCACCGATGACGGCTGCTTTACCGTGTACTTCGCCCAGTTTCCGATTGCACATTTTGACAGCCGCACCCTCAAGGTTCTTGCCTTGTCAAGAGGCCCAGGCTTCGACATGGATGAGGCAGGGGAAGTGGACGGTTCCCCTTCCCCTGCACCCCATCCCCTCGAACTGCAGGCCGAAGAAAAACTGTCAGGTATGTCTCCGGTCTAAAATGTCAGGAATCTCCCCGGCTGCTCACACCCGTCCAGCCTGCTGGATTACCTGAAATAGGCGGCTCAGCGCAGGTGGGGGTCGGACACTCTTGTCCGACGCTTTTGACCTTTTGCTCTGGACCTTAGGTTCTCGATCCTGATGGATGCCGTGCATTCAGTGACTGTAAGCGGGTCCCGCAGTGGACCTAAACCAAATCCAAGGTCAAAGGCGTCGGACAGGAGTGTCCGACCCACACTTGGATTGACCCACACTTGGATTGACCCACACTTGGATGCCCCACATCCGGATTACTATGCCTTCCAGTTGGCAATTGAGGCTGACTGTGGCTGGGCTTCCTGCGGAGGCACGGCCAGGCGGCTGTTCAGCTCTGCCCAGGCTTCGCGCACGCTGAAAAGCAGCTGGACAAGCTCTCGCAGGATTCCCCCATCCTGATCGACCTGGGCCTTCATCATCTGTCTGCGCAGCATGGAGTAGAAACGGGACATGTGCGTCGCCAGGTCTCCGCCCTCCTCCATGTTGAGCGTTCCCTCGAGCTGTTGCAGGGCCAGGAAGCCGTGTTTCACTTTGGCCGAGCGCAGCTCGATGTTTCCGGCCTCCATGGCCACGATGGCAGCGTGCAAGTCCCGCGCCAGAATGTCGTAGAGCATGATTACCAGTTCGATGGCGCTGGCGTTGCGCACAGCCGCCTCTTGATACGCGAGTTGGTTCCGGTTGGCGTTCATGGGTCTGCTTTCGATTTAGACTCGCCTCAGCCGTTCTTCGAGCTGGAATTCGAATTCGACATGAATCCCAGTTCCGAGTTGATCTGCTGCTGCAGCAAGGGCAGCTGTCGCAGCGCCAGATCGACCTGCGTGTACTGCTGGGTTAGCAGCGTCTGCTGGGTGGCGATATACACCTCGTGATTGTCGATCTGGTCCTGAAAGCTTTTCACGCCATCGCTCATGCCCTTGAGCTCGATCGAAAACGCGCCCTGCGTGGGATCGGTGAGCGGGTCGAGTTGAGTTCTGAGGGACGCAGCGAAGCCAGTGCCGGTAGCGGGATGAAAAAAGTTCTGTACCCCGGCAAAATCGGAGTTCACCGCCGAACTCAGTTTGGCGTCGTCAACCGTGAGGGTACCGTCGTTGTTCATGGAAACGCCGAGCTGGGCCAGCGTGTTAAACGAGTTCCCAGTGCCGGCATAGGTGGCGGCCGAGAGCAGTTCGGTCTGCACCATGCGGGCTCCGGCATCGCTGGCCAAGGCGCCCGCGCTTCCCGTGGCGGTGTTGAAGGTGAACTGGCTGCTCAGGTCCTGGATGATGGTGTTATAGGCCGTGACAAAATCCGCGACCGCCTGGGTAACTTTCGTCGTATCGGGACTGACTGCGATCTGGACCTGCGTGCCGGGGGCAGCCCCGACCAGGTTAAGAGTCAGCCCAGCTACACTGTTCGCGATGGTGTTTCCCGCGCTGCTGATGGGAACACCGTCAATGGTCAACGACGCATCCGTGCCCGTGGCTCCCTTGGTAAAACTCAGGGTGCTGCCGGCATTGTTGACGGTCAAATCACTGGCGGCGCCGGAAGCGTTGCTCACGATGGCCAGGCGGGCGCCGGTGGAGTCATTGACCACGCTTGCGGTCACGCCGATGTTCGCGTTGGTGATGGCCGCCGCCAGTCCATCCAGGGTGTTGTTGGTGTCATTGATGGTGATGGTGGTGGCCGGCTGGCTGCCTACTTGGATGGTGAACCCGCCTGCCGGCAATACTGTGGTGCTGCTCGCGACCGCATTGGAGTAGTACGAAGAGCTGCTGGCCAGGTTGTTGACCACAATCGTGTGGCTGCCCACAGGCGTAGAGTTGGATGCGGTCGCGGTTGCGATCGCGGGTTGAGAGGAGCTAACCGCGCGCGCGCTCAAGGCGCCTGCCGGATCGTTAAGCGTGTCCACCGCATTGGAGAGGGCTGTGACTTCTGTATTCAGCTGAGTGAGTGCGGAACTCTGACCCTGCAGGATCTGCTGCTGGGTCTGCCAGACCTGTTCCGGCCCCCGCAGGTTGGCGATAAGCTGGTTGACCGTCGCGTTTACATCGATTCCCCGCCCTGTGCCCAGGCCGGAGGAACTCAGCGCATTCAGAATGTCGGACGTTGCCATGTCTCAGATTCTCTTTCTACTCTTTTGCGGTTTCGCCGGTTTCGGAAAGCTTGAGCATCTGTTCTGAGGGAATCTGTTGAATCAGCCGCCCGCTGGCTTCGTCAATAAATTTGTAAACCACGATATTTCCAGGCTGCATTTCGACCAGCACGCTGGTCGGGCTGACTTCAGGCTTCTGGTGCGTCTCCACCCGATCTTTAACCGCCGCCGCGGGAGTGCGAGTCGGCCGGACCTGCGGCGCCTCGAACTGGAGGTTCGCAGGAGGAACCGGACTGGAACCGTCAATACGCATGGGGGAACACCGTTACCTCGCTCCGGCGGGGCTGGTTGTGCCCCGCCGGTGGGTAGCGCGAGGATTATTGCAACAGCTTCAGAACCGACTGCTGCATCTGGTTGGATTGCTGCAGTGCGGCCATACCGGTCTGCTGCAGAATGGTCAAGCGCGACATATTCGCAACCGCTGACGGAATGTCAGCTGCCCGAATACCATCTTCCGCGTTGGTCAGGTTCTGCACCTGGTTGGTGATAACGCTGGAAGCGCTCTGCAAGCGGTTGGTTTCCGCTCCCAGTGCGCCACGATCGGCAGCCACACCAGCAATTGCGGTGGTGAGGTGGCCCAGTGCCGTCTGAGCAGCGGTTGCGCTGGTCAGGACGTCGGCGCTGATGTCGGTCGGAGTTCCGCTGAAACCGATCGCCGCGCTGGAGAGCGCACCGGTGGTAACAGTGATGGAGCTGGAACCTCCGCCCGTGCCGTCGCTGAGGTAGATGGCGGTGGCAGTGGCAGTGAAAACCTGTCCACCGTTGTAGTTGGTGCTGCTGCCGATGCGGTCGATTTCAGCCTTGATGGCGGTGAACTCGGCATCGATCGTGGCCCGCTGAGGATCGCTCACCGTGCCCGTGGCAGCTTCAGTAGCCAGAGTCACAGCGCGGTTCAGAAGAGCTGTGACCTGGGCCAACGCGCCGTCCGCCACCTGCAGCGAACCCACGCCATCGCTGGCGTTGCGGGCTGACTGAGTGAGGGCCGTGATGTTGGCATGCAATCCGTCGGCGATAGCCAGACCGGCGGCATCGTCCGCACCCGTGTTCAGACGGGAACCAGACGACAGCTGTAAGAGGGTTTTCTGCAGCGACGCTTGTGTCATGGACAATTGGTTCTGCGCCGCAAGGGACGAAACGTTATTCAGAATACTAAGTGACATTTCAAAGCTCCTTTGCTGAGTTTTAGCCTGTTACCGAACCCTGCGGCCTTACCCACTGCCCATACACCGCTTCGGTCGATCAGGTGGTGCTATTTGCTGCGGGCCCGTGTATCGGCATTCCTCCCCTGCTCCATCATGGGAATCCGGTGACGTTGGTACTAGTAACCGGTCCGCGATGGGACATCGCCTTAATGGTCTGCCCCAGGAGTGCCGATAAAGGTAGCGCCCGGAACGCCATGAGCCGGAAAGGCACTGTCGTGATCCAACTAACCCGACTGAACAGCAACCCCATTGCGCTGAACTCGGACTTGATCAAGTTCGTCGAGAACGCGCCGGATACGGTGATCACCCTTATTAATGGAGAAAAAGTCATCGTCCGCGAGACTTCCGATGAGGTGATTCGTCGGATTGTAGAGTTCCGGCGGGCGGTGCTGGCCGGACTGCCTTCCTGGAGCGGCTCGGACGTAAGCTCGGCGGCGCTCAATCCTCAAGGGGCCCATCCCGCCCGTTCAACGGAGGCCTTCCGCCGTGGATAAGAGCACGATTGGCGGAATCATCCTTGCTTTGGCCGGCATTCTTGCCGGGCTGATCATCGAGGGGGGAAAGATATCCCAGGTTCTCCAGCCCACGGCCGCAATGATCGTGCTGGGTGGGACCATCGGGGCGGTGATGATCCAGTTCCCGCTCTCGGTCGTACTGCTCGCAGCCAAAGGATTGATGAACGTCTTTCTCGATCGCGGACAGCAACCCAGCGCTCTGATCAAGGAGCTTGTCGGTTATGCCAATCGCGCCCGTAAAGAGGGCATTGTTTCTCTCGATGCGCAACTGGCCACCATCAAGGACCCGTTCCTCAAGAAGGCCCTGATGCTGGCCATCGACGGCGCCGAGCCCGAGGAACTACGCAAGATGATGGAACTGGAGCTCGACAATCAGGAAGAACATGGGGAGAGACTGTCGCAAGTGTTCGAAGCCGCCGGGGGGTACGCTCCGACCGTCGGCATCATCGGCGCCGTACTGGGCCTGATTCAGGTCATGCAGCATCTGGAGGACATCGCTGAGGTGGGCAAAGGAATTGCGGTTGCATTCGTGGCCACCATTTACGGGGTGGGCATGGCTAACATTCTGTTTCTTCCCTGGGCCGGAAAACTGAAGATCAAGTTTCGAGAAGAGCAGGTGTTGCGCGAGATGAAGCTGGAGGGCGTTGTCTCCATCCTGGAGGGGATGAACCCCCGCATGCTGGAGACCAAGTTGATGGGCTACTTGCCGGAGCACAAGCAGCAGGCGCCGGCCGAGAAAGAGAAAGCAGTTGGGGCCAGCGCGTGAGTCGAAAACGAAAGCACAAGGCGCACGCAAACCATGAGCGTTGGCTCGTTTCCTACGCTGACTTTATCACCCTGCTGTTTGCCTTCTTCGTAGTTCTGTACGCCTCCTCGCAGGCGGACAAGAAAAAGGCCGCCGTGGTGGCGGCTTCCATCAAGGGCGCATTTCAACAATTGGGCGTATTTACCGGCTCCGCGGTCGAAGGTGTGGGCGTACCGGGAAGCCCGGGCATCCTGAACCCGGAGCTCACCGACGCTCCCCTCAAGGTGGTGAAGGTGGCCGGCAATTCCGAGAAGAGCCCGGGCGGGACCGGCTTCGGCATCGACGTGGACGAACTGAGGCACCAGCTTGAATCGGCGCTGGGCGATGAGATCCGCCAGCACGAAATCCAGATGCGGGTCACGCCTGAAGGTTTGGTTGTCAGCTTGCGCGAAGTCGGGTTCTTCAACAGCGGCCAAGCGGAGCTGTTAAAAAGCGGGGATAAGACGCTGACTCGAATCGCAACGATTCTGGGTGGCCGGGGCTTCGAGATCAGGGTTGAGGGTCACACCGACGACGTACCCGTCCACAACTCCCGTTTCAAATCGAACTGGGAGCTATCAACCGCGCGCGCGACTACGGTTGTGTCCTTGTTGATCGAGCAGCACGGTTTCGATCCGTTGCTGGTTTCGGCCGCAGGCTATTCTGAATATCGCCCCATCGACAGTAATAAGACGGTGCGGGGCCGGGCAGCCAACCGGAGAGTCGATCTGGTGGTGGTGGGGCACGTGCAGGCAAAGGACAAGGTGACCCGGACTGAAAGCCCTCCGGCCGGTCAGGAGTGACATAGCCTTCCCCTTCAAGAGTTTTTCCTGTACTGCAAAGAGGAAGAGAGGTTTGCGAGAGAGGTCTAGAAGGCCTTCTTGCGGGACAGTTCCTTGTCTTTGTACATGCAGGCGTCGGCGCGTTCGATCACCTGGTGGGAAGTCTCTCCCGGCTGCCATTGCACCACACCAACCGACGCGTCCAGCTGAACCGTTGTTTTCCCACTAGCGGCAGTGGCCTGGACTGTATATTCGCCGAACACCCATTTCTGCATGCGTTCGATCTGGGCTTTGGCCCCAGCGAGATCGCAATCCAGAATCATGATGAACTCATCTCCGCCCCAGCGGCCGACGACATCGCTGGGACGGGAATTCGACCGCAATTCCTCGGAGAACTGCTTCAACAGGCTGTCCCCGGTCGGGTGCCCGTGTTTGTCGTTGACCTGCTTGAACCGGTTCAAATCAAGGAACACGACACAGAATATTTGTTCATGCTGAATACGCCATTCCATTCGCTCCTCGACGGCGCGACGATTGGCAAGGCCGGTGAGCACATCCCGCAAGGCGAGGTCTTCCGCTGTCTTGAGCCTGATTTCGTAGTTTGAGACCTCGGCCCGCAATTGAGCGACAGACTTCTTGCTGTCGTGCGCCATCTGATTCACATAGCCCCTCAGCTCGGTTGCTCTCTGGACCAATGAGGAACGCACCTGTGTCAGGTCTTCCAGGCCGGCGATGCTCTGCAACTGCGTGGTGAACTCGCTGAAGTGTTTGGCGTAGCGTTGGTCGCGCTCGCCCATACTCTCCGCTGTTCTGGCCAATACCAGGAGAAGCTCTTTGATTTCGTTGGCCTTGGTCTTGAAATATTCCGCAGTACGGTCTCCCCATTGATGCAAATGCTCCTCGACATGCTTCTCCGTGCTCTTCACCTGGGCGGTCGTAACCTCGGCAGAGAGGCGCCTCTCAAGGCCGTCAAGGCCTCGTTGCAAGTCCGCACCGACCGCCGGACAGGCCCGGGCCCCACCCTTTCCCATGGCCAGCAGGGCGGCGCGATAAGACTCCAGGAGGGCGTTGGCCAGGTCGCTGGGGTCTGTTTCCATGTCCAGGTACTTCTTCAGGGAAATCACTTTCCAATCTCCTGTGCTCGGATCCTGTTTTCAAACAACGACAAAGGCGCGCCAACTCAGACCTTCGCGACCTGACTGACGGGAAGCATTGAACAGGGAGAGCCTGCGCTGCCGGGATGGCTTGCTTACCCCCGGTTCGCGGCGACGAATGCAGCCTCGTCGGAAGCGCCCGGGTTGCGGTAGCCAAACAGCTGGCGTTTCTTGACCATCTCCGCAACTTCCGGAGGCACCATTCCCTCCCACGCATTGTCCTTTTGCCTGATTCGCATCAGCACATCGCGAGAGAAGATGTGCAGCACGCTCTCATCGAAGTTGTCGAGTTGCTTGATTCTGTTCTGTTCCACCAGGTGCCGGAAAAGATTGTGCTGCGCGCCCGGGATTTCCGCGTTTTCGACGGTCTTGAGCTGACCCGTGGCGGGGTCTCGCAGGGGATACACGTACAGGCGCAAATCTTTCGTGAAAAGCCTTCCAAAGGCTTCCAGTATTCCTCCTTCAAGCGCGGTGTAGTACTTTTCATTAAAAAGATCCTGGAGGTTCGCGACTCCCATGGCCACCGCGATCGGGCCTGTGGTGTATCTCGTCAGGTAGGCCGCCAGGCGGTAGTACTCGAAGTAGTCGGAGATCAGCACGGTCTTGCCTACCGCACCCAACGCGTCAGCCCGCGCCAGAAAATCACTGAGATCGATCTGACCGGTCTCAAGGAGATTGCGCATGGTGATCTCCATGAGCTGGACCACTCTCTTTTCTTTGACCTCGGGCTCGCTGGAAAATCGGTCCTGTGCGCAGCGGACCATGTCCATGTTGACCTTGGTCACGGGGCGAAAGCTGCCTCGCTCCACCAGGATGGCGTTCTTACGCAGCACCTCCGACGGTTGCAGCACTTCACCGTTGGGCCCGAAGATGGCAGCCCCACTGAGTCCGAGTTGCACCAGCTTGAGGCTCATGACGCGATTGTCAACGTGGCGGAATTCAATGCCGGAAAACTCCACCATGTCGATCTCAAGGCGCTCGGTGGTCAGATTGTCCAGCAACGATTCCAGCATCCAGTCGGGCTTGTGGTGCAGAAAGAAGGCGGCGTAAAGCAGGTTGACTCCGACGATCCCCAGGGCCTCCTGCTGCAGGCTGTTCTCATGATCCAGCATGCGAACGTGGATGATGATCTGGCTGTCCTCATCGCGAGGATGGGTCTGGAACTTGACTCCCATCCAGCCGTGGCACTCATTGTTGCCCTGAAAGTTGCGGGCTGCGACCGTGTCGGCAAAGGCGAAGAAGGCGGTGCTGTTTCCGCGCGAAGACCGCAGGCGCTCCATGTTCAGGCGGTGTTCGTAGTCGAGCATGCTCTGCAGCCGCTCCCGCGAGACATAGCGCTTGCAGAGCCCATAAATGGCGTCGCTGACGGCCATGTCGTACGCTGAGATAGACTTGGAAATGGTGCCGGCCGCGGCGCCAACTTTGAAAAACCAGCGAGCTACTTCCTGCCCCGCTCCAATTTCGGCGAAGGTGCCGTAACGCAGCGGATCGAGATTGGTTTTAAGCGCCTTCTGGTTGGTGGTCAGCCGGGGACGTTCATCGGCAAACGAAGTCTCGATTCGGTTCGTCATAATCGGCACACCGTCCGGTCCGCGTTCGCCTAAAAGCGGTACATCATCGTAAATTCCAGGAATGAAGTGACTGACCTGTGGCTCTTCTGCAGCGCGGTAAGCGCCGGATCGGTGGAGGTCACGGTCTCGTGGAAGGTGTACACCCCCACGGTTTCACGCCAATACAAATGTCCGGCCAGGGCCGGCGAGGGCATGAAGAAGCTGACCATGGGTCCCTGCAGATCGTTGGTACATTGTCCGTTGGGGACGCTGCAGCCCTGGGCATCAACGTGTTCGGCGCCTTTCAACTTGTAATCGACCTGCAGCCGCATTGACCAGTGGGTGACGCAGTCCTCGGCAGCACACTGCTGGTGAAAATAGTCCTTGCCGCCGCCGACGGACGGGTGAAAGTCCTGCTTGGTGTAGTTGGTGGTCGAGAGCTCGCTCCAGCTGGCCCCGCCGCCGGCAAACCAGCCGTTGTTGAAGCGGTAGTAAATTGAAGAATCGAGAGCTCTTTCGTGGCCACTGGTGTTGTTGGTCGTGTTGTCG
The DNA here is from genome assembly GCA_963758435.1 of Terriglobia bacterium. Lineage (GTDB taxonomy): Bacteria > Acidobacteriota > Terriglobia > Terriglobales > Acidobacteriaceae > JAIQFF01. Next base: position 26,180 of record CAVWVN010000015.1, read on the forward strand.
TTCGACTTATGAGAATTGTCATAAGCCGCGCTGGCCGACCAGATCAGATGATTTTGGTCAATCCTCAGCCCGGCGCCGACTTTGCCCGCCAGCGGAGCATACCCTCCGCCGTTGAGGCCCAGGCCGCCGTAGATGAAGGGGCGGGGCCACACGATTTTGGGGAATGAAGAACTGGAGTCGGAGGTTGTCGGGGCCAGCACCGCATTCTGCGCCGATGCCTGCCTACCCGCAAAGCTCAACACCACAATTAGGAGTATCGATTTGGCGCGCATGGGTTTCAGCCTCCGACGCAACTTCAAATGCCTTGCGGCTCGAACTTCGCGGGGCCTTTATCGGTACATTGATTGGGATTCTTTAATGTTTGCTGGGACTTTGAGGCGATTCCAGTAGGACAGCGACTGTTGGAATCGCTTTGCGATTGTCATCGCGCTGCGGCAGAGCTGAAGTTCTTGCAGGCGGAGGTTGAGGAGTACGAGGTGCCGGCGGGCAACCGATATCAGAACTGATGCCTCGGGTCGATACCGCCGATAAAGAATCACCAGCCCGGGCAGGTGCCGGCACCTATGGCAAGAATCCTTATCGCCGACGATTCGCGGTTCCAGGTGCAGCTGATTTCAACTTATCTGGAGCCCAAAGGTTTTGCCGTGGTTTCCGCCGGAGACGCCCTGCAAACCTGGATGAAAGCCTTGCGAGAAAAGCTCGAGGCCATCGTTCTGGACATCAACATGCCCGGAGGCACTGGCATCGAAGTACTCAAACGATTGCGGATGTCAGCCAGAACCCAGCACATCCCTGTCCTCGTGGTAAGCGGAAGCTCAGAGCCGAATATCAAGGACACGGTAAAGCAACTGGGGGCATGCGATTTTCTGCAGAAACGAGTTGACCCGGACCAATTGTGCGAGATGTTGTCACGACTGCTGGCCCCGGCGGTGCCGACAAAAACTGACTAGCTACTTTCACCTGTGGGCCCCAGACCATAGGTCGCATTTCGGACAGGACTAGTGCATCCGTACTACCCAGTTGGCATATAAATTCAGGCATGTCGGAATTCCGACGCTTTCTCAGTATTTGTTTTCCGGCTGCCCGATTTTGCTACGGTTCAGATAGTAACTTTGCGCTCACTCGTTGATGGAAGACCACTACGGTATCCCCAAGCTTCTGGCGATTGACGACGAACCCAAGAGCCTTGATCTCATCAGGGAAGCCCTTCTTGACAGCGGAGTCGAAATTCTCACGGCAAAAGCCGTTGGGGAAGGCCTGGAAGTACTAAAGGCAACCCGGCCGCGCATCGTTCTTCTTGATTTGAGAATGCCGGGTGTCCGTGGATTGGAAATTCTCGAGTCCATACTGAGTATCGACCCCGGCACCGAAGTGATCCTGATGACCACCCGCTACTCTACTGAATCCGCAATTGAAGCGATTCAAAAGGGAGCCTGCGATTACTTCAGCAAGCCTCTTAACGCCGACCGACTGCGCCGCCGGATTTCTCAGCTGCTGTGGGAGGCCGAGGAAAGGCGCAGGACCTACCGTCTCGATCAGGAACTGGTCCACGCTTGTCAGTTTGAAGGAATTGTCGCGCACAGTCCGATCATGTTGGATGTGTTCGCCAAGATTCGGAGAGTAGCTCCCCACTTCGGGACTGTTCTTGTCACCGGCGCTACGGGCACCGGGAAGGAACTTGTGGCGCGCGCCCTGCACCGCCTCAGCCCTGCCTCTGCGAGCCCTTTCGTGGTCTGCAACTGTTCGGCGATTGTCGAATCGCTGCTGGAAAGTGAACTGTTCGGGCACGTGAAGGGCGCCTTTACGGGCGCTACGCAAGACAAGCTGGGTGTATTTGAGTATGCGAATCATGGGACCGTGTTTTTGGACGAGATCGGCGAGCTGCCGCTGCCGGCGCAGAGCAAGCTCTTGCGAGTACTGCAAAATCACGAGATCCAACGAGTCGGTTCGCCTGCGCCCAGAATTGTGGATGTTCGGGTCATTGCTGCTACCAATCGAGACCTGCGATCCATGGTGAACGAAGGCACTTTTCGCAAGGACTTGTTTTATCGACTGGCCATGATTGAGGTCAAGTTACCAGGCTTGGCGGAGAGACGAGAGGACTTGCCTCTGCTGGAAAGGCACTTCCTGGAAAAATTTGCGGCGGAATACCGGAAGCCTCTAAGCGGCTTGACGCGCCGGGCCCAAACTCGCCTGGCGAATTACTCGTGGCCCGGCAACGTCCGGGAACTCGAAAACGTCATCGGCAATGCCTGCATGATGGTGGACGGACCCGTCATTGACGTCAGCGATTTGCCGGAAGAAGTACGAGGCCAGTTGGGAACCGTTGTGGGACAAGACGAAAGCCTGATCTCGCTGGAGGAATTGCAGAAGCGGCACGCCAAGCGGGTGTTGGAACGGGTCGGCGGTAACAAGTCCCAGGCAGCGGAGATCCTCGGCGTCTCGCGGGCTACCATCTATCATCTGCTGGAGCAGACCAGGCACGGAAGCGGCGCCTGATTAGCGGTCGCAGCATCCGGGCGATCGGTTGACCTACGCGGGGTCAGGGCCGACGCCGGCTGGTCATGCGGGGCCGGCTGAGCGGACAGCATGGCCGCCGCTGATCGAGGCTTCTGTCTCTTCCCCCAGTTCAGCCAGGGCCCGACACAGCTCTTCGGAATCAGGAAAGAGCGCAATTCCCCGATAGAGTACTTCTCTGGCCCGCTGCGGTTGCCGGGCATGCACCCGGATGCTGGCGGCGCGAAGATACGCCTTGGCCGTGCCTTCAAGACCGGCTAATTCCTCCGCCTCTGCGGCCGCATCCACCAGACGATTGAGGCTTACCAGGACCTTCATGAGCCGCTGGCGGACTTCAACATTTTCTGGAGCCTTCTGTGCCGCCTCGCGGAGGCGGGCGATTCCCTGCTCGCGCCTGCCGAGTCCAACTTCGGTGTAGCCTAGTTTGCTGCTTAGCACGCAATCGTATCCGGTAAATCGAAGTGCATCCCGGTAGGCTGTACAAGCCTCCTGCAGCCGGCCGAGATTGTGGAGTGCATCCCCGCGAAGGTGTTCGCGAAGCGCCCGGCTGTGCTGGTCGGGATGGGTTGCCTCCAACACGGCCAGGGCCTCTTCGCATCGCCCAAGCTCCAGGTAGATCATTCCCTTGAACAGAGCCGCGGAGGTCGCTCTGGGTTCCAGAGCCAGGGCTCGCTCGAAGCAACGCAATGGCTCCGATGACTCCCGGGAGCACTCATATTCCTGAAGACCGAGCTGGGTCCAGGCCATGGGATCGTCGGGCAGTTCGTGAACTTTTATACGTAACAGGTCCCGATAGGCTGCCGCCTTCCTCCTTCTGGCTTCTTCCTCCACCAATTGGCCAAAGTGATGGATGCAAAACTTCGCCATGGACAATCGTCGCCCCAACGCGTGGATTCGAGCTTCGACCAGTTCATGCACCCGTCCAACGAAATAGACCTCAGGGTCGCGGCGGAACAGCCGGCAATTCTCGTGAACGAAATAGGCAGGAGCGTGTTGGGCCCGGGGGTGCGAGTTCTTATTTGGCATGGCCACCCGGTCCCAGCCCCGGCCAATGCTGGTCGGGATGTAGTTACGAATGGGAACGAGGTATCCGCCGGCGTTGGAGGCCAACAGGTTCGGAATCTGATTCCGCGCCTCTTCGTCCACTTCCTCATCGGCATCCAGAACCAGCACCCAGTCAGTCTGCATGACTGCGAGGGCGGCGTTGCGAGCATGGGCGAAGTGATTCTCCCAGGGGATGGAAACAACCGTGGCGCCAAATTGACGGGCAATATCAGCGGTGTTGTCGGTCGAGCCGGTGTCGCCGACCACGATCTGACTGACAATTCCGGACACACTCCGAAGGCAAGAACCGAGGGTCTGCGCTTCGTTTTTCACGATCATCAAGAGACCGACAGTGGGCATGCTTTCCTCATCAAGCGCTAATCCGCGAACTCGTCCGGAGACCTGAGTGCAAGTAGTTCGCCAAGTTAATCGATCAGGTATCGAACCAACTGTTAGTCAGCCCGCGCGATCAATTCGCACTAAAGCACTTTGCTGGGCGGTGGTTAGAGAGCGTTACCAGCGGGCAAACGGTCTTGCTGATTAAAGGCGAATGAGGCACGAAAATTGCAGAGTCTTCTCGGACCCATGAGCCAGCACGACGATGCCATCGCTGCTTTCCAGGAAGGGCGCTCCGCGGAGGCCCTGCGCCTGCTGGAAGAACTGCTGGCGGTGAAGGAAACTTCCGACCTTTGGAATGACTGGGCGGCGGTGCAACTGGGCTCAGGGAATATCGGTCCGGCGGAACAGGGATTTACCCGGTCCCTGGAACTGGATTCAGAGAACTGCGATGCCGCAGCCAACCTGGGATTGCTGCTGCTCGGTCAAGGCGATCCGGCACGCGCGATTCCCTTGCTGACACGAGCATTGCCGGCATTGCCTCCCCAGCACCAGGAACTGGTTCGCAACTTGCTGGCCGCTCAGGCAGCCGGATCCTCCACTCACGATAGAGAGATCCTGGCGGGACAAACTCTCCGCGTCCTGGTGATCAGCGACACTCTTCCTCACCCGACAAGCGACAGGCTGGATCTGCCATCCCTGGATATTCTCCGCGCGTGGCGCGAGCAAGGCAACGAGGTAAGTCTTGTGGCGCGCGAGGCGGAGAATCGCGAGCAGTGCGAGCCCGCACTCCACGAAGCTGGCATTCGCACCTATGGAAACGACCTGGAACGCCTGCCCTGCCTAGGCTGGGAAGCCAGTGGCGGCGGGCCCTCATGGTCCTTCCGCGAATTGCTGGAACAGGAGCGATTCGACATCGCCATCCTGACTCAGACCTTCGGGCGCGGCATATCGGTGCCCGAGCATTACCTTGATGATCTGCGATTGCATTCGGCCGCAACCAAGATCGTGATTTCCGTCGATGAATTGCACAAGGCACCGCGCAGCAGAAGCGACAAATCGCTCACTGATTTCGAAACTGCTGCGGACTGGGCGGGACGACAATCGGAGATATTTGAGCGGGCTGACCTGGTGCTCGTTCCCTCGGAAGACGATGCAGTCAACCTGCGCGAGAGCACGCCAGATCTGCGGGTTGAAGTTGCAGGGCGCTGTCTCACCGCCTCGGGACTAGCGTACATGACGCAGCGTGCCACCTGTGTCCCCCCCAAGCTTAAGCCCGGCGAGAGCTGTTCGGTGATGTTGATAGAGACGCTGTTCCGCGAACGTTTGGCGTCAAGATGCGGTGAAGACAGGCTTCTGGGACAACTCGAGTGCCATGTGCGTCTCGCCGAACAATTGCTTGGCGAGGGTAAGCCGGAAAAAGCCCTCGAACAGCTGCGCCACATTTCCGGGCGGTCACCCAGATCGATGAAGGCCGGATACTTTTCCTCGCAGGTCTTTATCGTGCTCAAGCGTTGTTACCGGCATTTGAATGACGGGGAGATGGCGGATCGCTGTGGCGCGGAAGCCCGGCGTCGCGTGGTGACGCAGGGTCCGGCTGTAGTGGCGAGTCAACGCCGGCAATCGGGTGGACCATTGTTCTCGGTTATCATTCCCACCTACAACCGCTTGACCATTCTCAAAAAGTGCCTGGCAGCGCTGGAAGCGCAGACTCTTCCGTCTGCCCATTTCGAAGTCATTGTCATCGACGATGGCTCCTCCGATGCAACGCAGGAACTGCTGACCCAATATCGTCCACCCTTCCTCTTTCACTACCTGCGCCAGAAGAATTCGGGAACCGGCGCAGCCAGACGCAATGGCGCAGCACACGCCAGCGGCGAGTACCTGCTGCTGATGAACGATGACACCATTTGTGATCGCGACCTGCTGAAGCAGCACCTGCAGGTCCAGCGGAAATACGCCCCGGAGCGGTGGGCGGTGCTGGGCAACTTTGAATATCCCGCGGCCGCGCGGCACCGGGCCCTGACTCGATATTTCTGCGTCGAACCCTTCATGTTTCCGCAGGTGAGTATGGAGGAGGCGTGCCCCTACGGCTACTCTCACTTCATCACTTGCAATCTCAGCATCCGGCGAGATGCGGTTGTGGAGGCGGGGTCTTTCGATTCGATCTACAAGCTCAGTGAAGACACCGAGCTTGGCATCCGCCTGTTCGAACGGGGTTACCGGGTGCTCTACCATCCCGACGCTCATGCCTTTCATGACCATCTTCCCTATCCGGCGCGTAATTTGATCCGGCGCGCGCGAGTGTATGGCGAGGACTACTTCTACATGTTTGGCAAACATCCGCGGGTGATGGAGGAATGGGCCATGCCGGTAAAGTTGACCGCGATGGATGAGGAAAATGCGATTCGCGTTCTCGCTTATGTGGAGGAACACCGCCATCAGGTCGAGGACGCCATCGCCGCAGTCGAGCGCTGGGATTCGGTTGATTTTGAGCCACTCCTGACCGATCAGCCGGAAACCGCTGCCATGGTGCTCCGCCTCTTCCAGCAGGCAGTGCCAGCAATCCATTGGTTTTACCTGTTTGAGACCATGCTCCACGCCATGATTCGGGAACTGGGCCTGAACCATATGGCCTGCAAGCAGCCGGTGGCGCACGCGGCACAGAGTGCAGGAAGGTGAGAAAAGCATGAGCCCGCAAACACTAAATCAGCGCGAGGTCGCCCAGGCCACGCTTCAAGGGCCGCGGGGACCTCTTCCGTTCAACCTGTTCAAGACCGAAGTGTCTTTCCAGGTGGCGAACAGCATTTTTGCGGGAGCAACCTACCCGACGATTTCGTTTGTGTCAGACGTCAAAACTATTGTTGACATAGGGGCCAATGTCGGCGCCGCTTCCGTTTACTTTGCAATAGCTTATCCGGACGCGAAGGTATATGCCTTCGAACCCGGAAGCGCTCCCCTGGCGCTGCTGCAGCAGAACGTGGAGCCATTGCGCAATGTAACCGTCTTCCCCTTTGGCCTTCACTCCCGCGAACAAAGACTGTCTTTGTTTCAGGGCAAAAACGACAGCGTGGAATCATCCCTGTGCTCCACCCCCCGCACTGGCAGCGAGAGTGAGGAAATACGCCTGTTGAGCGCGCCCGACTTTCTAGCGTCACAAGGTGTTAACCGGATCGACATACTGAAGATTGATACCGAAGGTTGCGAAGTGCCCATCCTTCGATCGCTGAACGCATATCTGCCCGAAGTGAAGGCTTTGTATGTGGAATATCACAGCGAGCGTGACCGCCGTATGATCGACGAAATGCTGGCTGGAACGCACGTCTTGTGGCGAGGCCATGTCACTCTCGCGTACCGCGGAGAGTTCTGTTATCTGAAACGTGAGTTGGTGCCTGACGAAAGCGAAACTCACACCTGTGAAATTCTCATGGACTGGGAGTAAGAAGAGAAAATCATGTTCGCGATTATCGGAATCCTCGTTGTATTCGGCGCCGTCGCCGCCGGATACCTGATGGAGCATGGCAACCTCAAGGTGCTCATGCAGCCAGCCGAGCTCGTCATTATTGGCGGGGCGGCGATCGGAACCGTGCTGGTGGCCAATCCCCTGCATATTTTGAAGAAGATTGCCGGCGGATTCGGAGCCGTGTTTGGCGGAAGCAAGTTCAACCAGCAAAGATATCTGGAAACGCTGAAGATGATGTACGACCTGTTAAATAAATCGCGCAAGGATGGAATGGTGGCGCTTGAAGCGGACATCGAGGACCCAGCCAAAAGCCCGATTCTGTCGAAATACTCCGCCTTTATCAAAGATCATCACATTCGTGATTTCGTCTGCGACACCATGCGCATGGCGGTGAGTGGCGGGGTCGAACCCTTTGATCTCGACCAGATGATGGAGCTGGACATGGATGTTCACCATCACGACGCCACCCAACCCGTGCAGGCGCTGAGCACCATGGCCGACTCGCTTCCTGGTCTGGGCATCGTCGCGGCCGTGCTGGGCGTGGTGATCACCATGGGTGCGCTGGGAGGGCCTCCGGAAGAGATTGGACACAAAGTCGCAGCCGCGCTGGTCGGAACATTTCTGGGAATCCTGCTTTGTTATGGTTTGGTCGGACCGGTCGCTGCCAACATGGCCAAGCTGGCCGAAGATGAGCACGCTTACTATCACGTGCTGCGCGTTCTGATGTCTTCGTTCATGAAGGGAGCCCCTCCCATCATGGCGGTTGAGGTTGCGCGGCGCGCGGTCCCCGGGCACGTGCGGCCAAGCTTCAAAGAGGTCGAAAAGAAATGCCGCACCAGCGACTCGACCGCGGCAGCGGCGGCCAAGGCGGGAGCATAGCCGTATGCCTGGCCTGGAGGAAGCCAAACGCCCCATCATTGTCATCAAGAAAAAGGGCGGCCACGGCGGCCATCACGGCGGAGCCTGGAAAGTTGCCTACGCCGACTTCGTGACCGCCATGATGGCTTTGTTCATCGTGCTTTGGCTGATGAACAGCAGCAAGCAGATACAGGTCGCGGTGGGTGGATACTTCAAGGATCCCACCGGGACTTCCAAAAAAGTGGGCAGCAACCAGATTGGCTCGGGTGAGAACTTTACCCTGACCAAAGACAACATGCCCAAGCTGAAAGAGGAGCTTCAGAAAGCCGTCCGGCAAGTCACCAATTTCGACAAGCTCAAGAACCAGATTGAGATGACGATCACTTCAGAAGGATTGCGCATTGAACTGCTGGAGTCGTCCTCGGGCACTTTTTTTGAGAGCGGCAAGCCGGGGTTAAATGACGATGGCCGCGAGTTGCTGTTAGCTCTGGCAGAACAACTGGGAAAGCTTCCCAACCACATTTCCATCGAGGGCCACACCGACGCGAAACCGTACGCCTCGAACCGGGACTACAGCAACTGGGAGCTGTCCTCCGACCGCGCGAATACGGCCCGGAGACTCATGCAAGCCTCGGGATTGCGGGCAGACCAGGTCTCGCAGGTGAGAGGTTATGCCGATCAACGGCTGCGCGTCCCAAGCAATCCCTTGGAGGCTTCGAACCGGCGAATATCCCTGATCGTGCAATACATCGCGAAGGATGAAGATGATGAGCGGGTGGAAACTCCGAGTGCCGAACCCGGCCAGAAGGCACAGGAGAATCAGGAGAGTCAACACTAGAACGGACTCGACCGGCACCACAGGTGCGGCATCGATCGCTGTCCCAGGATTCTACGAGATGGACTGGATGAACAGCTGGACCTCTCTCCGCTCGGCGGGAGACGAGTAGAGAAAGTTCAGGCCGCAACGGCCTTCCTGGCTATATTCAACGCTGCCCGGGATCTGCAGGGGCGCAGTGCCACCCGGGAGCAGCATCCTTATCGCTACCTGTGTTTTGGGATCCAGGGGCTGGAGCAACTCCGCGGCAAGCCCATCTTCGCTGATGTCCGTGCATATCGCTTCGTAACGTTCTCCCGTGGCGATCACTTCCAGAAAGAAGCTGAAGTTCGCAGGGACACGGGGAGCGCGAAAGCCAAAAGGCCGCACGGAAACGGAGTTTTCATTGCTTTTCATTGAAACGGATTAGAGCTTCCCCTGTTGTGCCGTATTTCCCGCACGAGATCTGTCTTTGAATCAGACACGCTGTCTGGAAAGCTTACACCTCTGGAACGCTTCCCTACCCGAATTAGCACAAAATTAAGCACCAAGCCGTTGGCATGACAATTGCATTAACCGGACTGCTCCTCTTCCAGGGAGCATTTGCTTGGGGCGGCACTGTGAACTCATAGGTTCTCGCATTGCCGCAGTCTTTCGGGAATTTATCGGTACATCAGTTGGTTTTCTTCAGGAACCGGTTGCCGACTCGGGCAGCGACGTTCCTGTTGAACTGGCCCTGCAGCGCGAGCCGCTGGGGACCAGACTTACTGTCAGGAAAGGGTCCTGTGAACACGGAAGTGCAGCGACAGAACAATTCAATTCCTCAAGTGCTGGTGGCAGAAGACGATGTGCCACTGGGAAATTTTCTCCGGCGCCATCTGGAGTCGGAATCCTACAGCGTGAAACTGGTGCAGGATGGCGAGCTGGCAACAGAAGCGGTGACACGCGACAAGTATCACCTCCTCATCCTGGACCTGAATATGCCAAAAATGGACGGGCTGGCGGTGCTGGGCCACGTCCGCCCCAAACAACCGCAACTTCCGATCCTGGTTTTGACGGCCCGGACTCAGGTGGAGGACCGGGTTCTCTCGCTCGACAGCGGCGCCGACGATTGCCTGCTCAAGCCGTTCTCGTTTTCTGAGCTTACGGCCAGAGTGCGGGCGCTTTTGCGTCGGAATCCCTACCTGCCGGGGACTCCTCTCCAGGTTGGGGATCTGGTTCTTGACAGCCGCGAATACCGGGTCGAGCGCGCGGGCAAACGAATCAACCTGTCAGGCAAGGAATTCGCCCTGCTCGAATACCTGATGCGGAATGCCCGCCAGACTGTCACCCGGGCCATGATCATGGAGCACGTCTGGAACATGCCATTTGACAACTCCACCAACCTGGTCGATGTGTACGTAAAGTACGTACGCGACAAGGTGGATAACCCCGAGTTTTCCACGCCGATGATCCGAACCGTCAGGGGTGTGGGATACGTGATTTCAGACAACTGAGGAAAGCATTCTGAGGAATCTTATGCACACGCATCCCCACAGTCCCGCTGCTCAAGAGAAATTTCTCCGCATGCTTTCGGCCAGCATGCACCAGATGGCACAGCCCATCGCGACTATCCAGGCTTCGTTGGAAATTGCCCTGCTGAGCCCCACGACCGAAACGGAATATAAAGAGATCGCGGAAAATATTCTGGGACAGCTGCGAAGTGCGGTGGAGAGTATGCAATTCGCTGCCCGCCTGGCCAGGTTTCAGCAGCCCGCGGCGGATGCGCGAGACATTCTACTCAGCGTGGTTCTGGAAGAGGTCATTTCCGGCCTGCAACATACACTTGACAGCGCGCAACTCCGGCTTTTGTTTTTCCGTCCGGAACACGAGCCCTTGATACATGTTTCCCCCAGTCGATTGAGACAAATGCTTTTCTATGTGCTGCAAGCGGTGCAGGGTTACTCCCGGCCGGGGGATCTGGCAAAAATCGAGATCCAGGGACCGGCGGACCATCTAGTATTGCGCATCAAGCACTCTCCCGCCCGCAGCCACGGAAACTCTTGCACCCGGCCATGCTCGGATGACGTAGTGGACCGAGCGCTCGCCCTGGCGGACGCCATTGTGATCGGCGCCGGAGGTGAGTTCAAGGTCGGCACCAGTCCGCTGCTGATCGTTGCCGATTTCCCGGTGAAGCGCGAACACAAGACGGCGGCCATCAACAAGAGTAGTGTGGCCGCCTTTTCCAGTTCACAGTCGTCCGCAGGTTCGCATCGCTTTTTCAAAACGTCGTGACTCAGGGGCGGGCAATACACCCGTCGCCTCAACCAGCGAGGATGGTTTCCAGAAGCTTATGAGCATCGTACCCATGCCTGTGTGTGACCCAGTTTCCGGAGTCCTGATTGTCAGCCCCAACGGCGAGTTGCGCCGTGAGTTGATGTCGCGGATAAAGTCGGAGCGCTGGCACCTGATGGAGGCAGTCAGCGGCGCCCATGCGCTCGGCCAACTTGAGGCGGAAGAATTTCAGCTACTGTTGCTCGACCCTTCCCTGCCCGACCTCAACGCAAACGAGTTTCAAACAATGGTGCGCACACAATTCCCCCACCTGCAAATCCTGCCACTGGATCGACAGACGGGATTGCCGCTGCCATCGTCATCTCGCGCTGCTCTGGGTGATGAATTTGCCGGGCTACTGGGAAGCAGCATCGTGGTCACCGGCACGCCGGAGATTATTGGCCATGAACAGCTGAACCAAGGAGTCAGCCCACTGCCCGGAATGATCGGCTCATCGCTAGCCATGCAGCGTGTTTACCATATGACGCAACTGGTCGCGCGCCGCGACACCACCGTACTCGTGCTGGGGCAAAGTGGAACCGGAAAAGACCTGGTGGCCCAGGCCATTCACAATCTCAGCCCCCGCAGGTCGAATCCTTTTGTGGTAATCAACTGCGCTGCCATTCCCGAAGCTCTGCTTGAGGCCGAGTTGTTCGGATACACCAAGGGGGCATTTACCGGCGCGGTGCAGTCTCGCATTGGGCGAATTCATGCCGCGCAGGGAGGGACTCTTTTCCTTGATGAAATCGGAGATCTGCCTCTGGGCCTGCAGTCCAAGCTGCTGAGGTTTCTGGAACAGGGCGAAGTGCAAAGACTGGGCAGCACCGACAGTTTTAAAGTCGACGTGCGTGTGGTGGCGGCAACCAACGGAAACTTGCGCAAATTAGTCCAGGAAAAACAATTTCGCGAGGACCTTTATTACCGGCTGGCAATCTTTCCGATTGAATTGCCCCTGCTTAAAGATCGTATGGAGGACCTGCCGACCCTGGCCATAAGTTTTCTGGACCGCTTCAGTTCGCGCCGCTTAACCCTGAGCTCCGAAGCCGCCTTTCAGCTGTTGCAACACAGTTGGCCAGGCAATGTGCGCGAATTGCGCAACGTAATCGAGCGCGCCACCATCCTGGCGCAGGAAGAACGCCAGGTATTGGCAAAGCATATCGTGGTCTAGTCCGGGTTATCGCGCCTGCGGGAAACCGGGGCGTGCTGCAGCGCCACTTTCGCACCGCTTTTGGGAAAGGCACGACTAGGGTCGCGCCATAGAAGCCCGCAGCATGCTGGCTTTCTAGCCGCTGCGGTCGGCTCTTGCTTCCACCCTTTCCTATTTTGCGAGTTTCTCGAGCTCTTTGAAGCCTCGTCCGAAGCAATTGTTCCTCTGGTTACCCTCGTCACTGTACCGTCCAGATTAGAACCTTTTGGCATTTGCGTTGCATTGCCAGTAGGCAGATGTTGCCTACTTCTCATCACGCTCCAATGAATCCGCCGCCGGTTGGGGTCAAGGGTCCGCTGGCGGAAGCCTTCCAGGCATTCATGGCCACGGCTGACCGGATGGAGGCCTCCTACGGCCAACTGCAAAGCGAAGTCGCGCGGCTGCGACGCGAGCTCGAAGAGAGAAACGCCGCCCTCACCCAGAGCGTGGCGGAGAACAAAAATATTCGCACCGCGCTCCAGCGCATTTTGGATGCCTTGCCGTGCGGCGTGATTGTCCTTGATGCGAACGACGGCATTGTTCTGGTAAACCCCGAAGCCGGGCGATTGCTGGGCGCGCCTGGCGATGCCGCATCGCTGTTACAACAGTTTCCAGCCCATATCCAGGCCTTGCTCAAGACAGCTATCGCACGCGACGACGAGCATGAAGTTACGCTTGACTCGGAAAAAAGCGCACGCTGGCTCTCCATCCGCAGGACCGCACTGCACATCGAACCGTCCTCAGACAATGGCTCCGGACCAGATCAATTCATCCTCATCGTGCGCGATATAACCGCTCGCAAGGAAACCGAACAGCAGCGCGAAACATCCCGCAACATGCTGGCCCTGGGAGAAATGGCTGCCGTGCTGGCGCACGAAATCCGCAATCCCCTGGGCAGCATGGAACTGTGGACCAGCGTGCTTGAGCGCAAGGCCACGGTGGGCGAGGAAGAAAAGTATTGTGTTGAGCATCTTCAGGCCGGCATTCGTTCCCTCTCGGCCACGGTCAACAATGTTCTGCAGTTTCACGGCCACGGATCGGCCAATCACGTCCGCCTGCAATTGAGGACGGTCTTACAGAACGGGGTTGCGTTCATTCGGCCGCTGGCCGAGCAGGCTGGAGTCAAGCTCGAAGTCAATATGGAAATCGACAACGTCGTAATTGACGGTGATCCCAACGGTTTGCAACAGGTCATTCTGAATCTTGCCATCAATGCCTTCCGCCATACCCCAGCGGGTGGTTCCCTGACGATTTCCGCCCGGCAGCACGGCGAGCTCGCGATTGTGGATTTCGCGGACACCGGAGAAGGCATTCCGGAGCAGGACCTCGCGAAGGTATTTAACCCCGGCTTCAGCGGGAGCCAGCAACGGCCGGGTCTTGGACTCACCATCTGTAAAAGGATCATGGAGCAGCATCGAAGCACCATCCGAGTACAGAGTCGCGCCTGCAACGGCACCAGATTTTCGCTGGAGTTTCCCGTTCTATGAATTCGCAGACAAAGTCGGTATTGGTGGTCGATGACGAACCCAGCATGCGCCTGGCGTTGAAAGCGACATTCGAGCGCGATGGCTGGCTGGTGGAAACTGCCGCCGGAGCGGTGGAAGCGGAGCGCAAGTGCAAACAGGCGTCCTTTCCTTTGATGGTGACGGACGTTTGCATGCCCGACGGCGATGGCCTGGAGCTGATGCGCAGAGTGCGAACCGCGGATGCGTCCACGGCTGTGATTGTGTTGACCGCTTTCGGCACGGTGGCACAGGCAGTCCAGGCCATGCGGAACGGCGCTTGCGACTACCTGACAAAACCATTCTCTTTTGAGCAGTTGCAGTCAACCGTGGAGCGGGTGATGCGGAACTCTGCTGGCAGCCACATCCCCAACCCAGCCCGGACAGAAATCGTCGGCCGGTCGCCGGCCCTGCTGCGCGCACTGGACCGCGCCCGGCTGGCGGCACAGACCGATGCTGACATTCTGGTGGAAGCAGAGAGCGGCACGGGGAAAGAATTGCTGGCTCGCTTCATCCACGAGGCCAGCCGCCGCCGGGAAAAGCCCTTTATTGCGATTAACTGCGCCGCCGTTCCGGAACAGTTATTGGAAAGCGAGTTGTTTGGCCATGTGCGCGGAGCCTTCACCGGCGCCACAGTGGCCAAGTCCGGAAAATTCGAACTGGCAAACGGCGGAACACTCTTGCTGGACGAAATTGGCGAAATGCCCTTGGAGTTGCAGCCCAAACTTCTGCGAGTCCTGCAGGAACGTGAAGTAGAACGCCTTGGTGACACGCGCACCGTCCCGGTGAACATCAGGATCATCGCGACCACGAACGTATCCCTTCAGGAGATGGTGGAGCGCGGCCGGTTTCGCGCCGATCTTTACTACCGGCTCAATGTAATTCCGCTCACGCTTCCGCCGCTGCGCGAACGGCCCGACGATATTCCGGTGCTGGGCGAGCACTTCGCGGCAAAGTTTGCGCAACAGGCGGGACGTCCGGCTCCTAAACTGCATCCTGATCTCATGGCTGGGCTCAAACAGCACTCCTGGCCGGGCAATGCACGCGAGCTATCCAATTTCATGCGGCGCGTGGTGACCATGAACAGCGATTGCAATATTGGGCCCGAGCATCTGGCCGCAGAACTTTCAAAACCGCCTGTCCTGAAGGCGTTCCCCGATCAGAACCTGCTGCAGGCGGGAACGCCCATGCGGGAACTCGAGCGCCAGCTTCTGGAGACGACCCTGCAACTCACGGGCGGGAACCGCACCCATGCAGCCGAGATGCTGGGAATCAGCCTACGGACAATTCGCAACAAGATCCGTGAATTCGGGCTTCCACCGCGGAGGTATGCCTGATGAGCTCGATGCCACTCATTCAGTTTCTGGAACGCTTCCTGAATGTCACGTCAGACCGCCAGTCACTGGTGGTCAACAACATGGCGAATCTTGACACGCCGGGATACCGGACGCGAGACGTGAATTTCCGCGCCGAACTCGACCGTGCCGTAGGGAATCCGGAGCAGGCCAGCCTGGGACCCGTCGCCCACAAAGTAGCGGGACTGTTGCAGCGGCCGGATGGCAACGACGTGAGCATGGACCGCGAAGGCCTGCTGCTGGCCGAAACCCAGTTGCAGTTCCGCATCGGCATTCAATTCATTCGCAGCGAGTTTCACCGGATCGTGCAAGCCATCAACGAGGGGAAAGACTCATGAGCATGTTTTCAGCGCTGGAAATCAGTGGCTCGGCCATGGGCGCGGAGCGCCAGCGGGCCGAAGTTGTGGCCGCCAACATGGCTAACGCGGAAACCACCCGCACGCCTTCAGGCGGGCCTTATCGCCGCAAGGAAGTGGTCTTTTCCGGCGCCAGCAATTCACCGTTTCAACTTCTGCTGGCGGGCTTCCGGCGACTGACCGGACGGTCCGCTGTGCACATCTCGAAGGTGGTAAACGATCCTGCGCCCCCGATCATGCGCTATGAGCCGGGGCATCCCGATGCCGACAAATCGGGCTACGTCGCGTATCCCGCCATCAATCCAATCGAAGAAATGGTCGATCTCATGGGGGCAGCGCGGGCCTATCAACTCAACGCGGCTGCGGTCAGCGCCACCAAACAGATGATCCAGGGAGCAATGGACATCCTTAAATAGGAAACGCCATGAATAACCTGATCTCAAATCTTCCGGCATTTCCCAACCTCGACCAGCTCGGGTCCACGCCTGCTTCGGGTGGAAACGAAGGCGAGGGCAATTTTGGCGCGCTCCTGAAGACCGCCATCAACCAGGTGGAAGATCTCCACGGCAGCGCGGCACAGCAGGTCACGGACTTGCTGAAAGGCGACCGCAGCGATGTGCACAACGTCATGATCGCCGTCGAAAAGGCAGACATCGCCTTTCAATTGATGTTGCAGGTGCGTAACAAGATCGTCAGCGCGTATCAGGAAGTCTCGCGCATGCAGTTTTAGCACTCCGAATCATAAGACATGGCATCGTTCAGTCAGATCGCGAACCAGGGAAAGAACGCCATCGCGGCCTTCGACACCAAACAGCTCATTCTGCTGATGGGCGGAGCCGCGGTCGTCGTCGGAGTGATTTTTTTCTTCGGACATCTCATCGTCACCCCCGACTACAAGCCCCTCATGACCGGAATGGAACCCGCCGATGCGCAGGCCCTGGCGAGCCGGTTGGCGGCCAAAAGCATCTCGTACGAAATCAGTCCGGATGGAAAGACGGTCAGCGTCCCTGGCGACAAACTGGACTCCAGCCGGCTGGAAGTTGCCAGTGAAGGCATGCCACACAGCGGGCGACTGGGATTTGAACTGTTTGACAAGCTGAACTGGGGACAGACGGAATTCGATGAGAAGGTCAACTATCAAAGAGCGCTGGAAGGCGAGCTTGAGCGCACCATCCAAACCCTCCGCGATGTCGAGAGCGTGCGCGTCCACCTGGTGATGCCGACGGACTCAGTCTTCCTTGATCGTGAGCGGCAGGCCAAGGCATCGGTGATTCTGCGCCTGCATTCAGGGCAGCTTTCACAAGAAACCGAGCGCTCGATCGCCGGTCTGGTGGCGGGTGCGGTGGACAAACTGAGTCCGCAAAACGTGATCATCACCGACGCAGACACGAATCAGCCCTTTAGCCCTCGCCGGTCGGGATCACAGTCCGATTCAGAACTGGAGGATCAACTTTCCCGGCGGCTGATCAGCACTCTGGAACCTGTGGTGGGAGCGCAGCGCATACGCGCCAGCGTGAATGTGGATTATGACACCAGCAGCAGCGAAGAAAACCAGGAGACCTACGATCCCAAGAGCGCGGTTGCGGTGACCATGCAGACCTCGGAAGAAAAAACATCCGGCGGAGATACTACCGGTGGAGTTCCGGGAACCGCCAGCAACGTTCCCAATGCTACGACCCCGGCCAAAGCGCAAGAGGATGAGGTTGACGACACCGTTCAGTCGTCAAAGACCCAGAACGCGACTTACGCCGTGGACAAGGTGGTGCGGCACATTCTGCAGCCGGTGGGAAGAATCCGCCGGATTTCGGCCGCGCTGCTGATCGATGATGCGGTCGATATTCAGCAGGCCAACGGCAAGACCTCAGAGGTCCGACGCAAGCGCACTCCCGAAGAGCTGAAGCAAATTGAAGTCCTGGCTGCGGCGGCGATCGGTCTTGACGAGAAACGCGGCGACACGCTGGCGGTGCAGAACCTTTCCTTCCAGCAATCGCCACAGCAAACTCCTGCTGCACCGAGCAAGGTGGATCGCATTCGCGTTGTGGTAAATGACTGGTCGTCGCTCATCCGATACGCCGTAATCTTCATCCTGTTCACGCTGACGTACGTTCTTCTGCTGCGCCCAATCAAGAAGCAGGCTCTCTCTGCCTTCAGCCAACTGCCGGACAAGTCGGCGGCCCAGTTGAAAGCGGAAATGGCGGCCAGCGTACCCGGCTCCTCAGAGGTAATGACGTTATCCGATACCGAACGACAATCGCTGGGGCTGCAGAAACAGCTTACCGAGAAGGCAAAAAGCGAACCCGCGGTGACCGGACGCCTGGTCCAGGCCTGGCTGCGTGAGGGAACGCCGTGAGTGCCGCACGTGCCAAATCCGCTCTGAGCGGCGCCCGCAAAGCGGCAATTCTCCTCACCGTTCTGGGCGAGGAGGCAGCAGCCGTCATCTGCCGCCAGCTTTCTTCATCTGACGTGCAGCAGATCGCAGCCGAGGTTGCCTCTCTCGATGCGATCCCGCCGGAACTGGCACAACAGGTTCTCGAGGAATATCAGCAGCAGGCCACTGCACACCGCTTCGTGATTCAGGGTGGAACCGACTACGCCACGCGATTGCTGAAGAAGGCATTCGGCGAAGAGAACGGAAAAGAGCTTGCCCTGAAAGTTACACACTCGCAGCGCAGCACCGCCGGCAAGCTCGACTGGTTGCGAAATACCGATCCCAAACAACTGGCGGCCCTGCTGGAAAAGGAGCACGCGCAGACGATTGCGCTGGTGCTGGCACATCTGGAACCGCAGCACGCTTCTTCCATTCTTTCCCAACTACCCAGCGAGTTACAGATTGATGTGGTGAAACGCATCGCTCAATTGCAGAACTTTTCTCCCGACGCGGCGGAAACCATCAGCAACGTTCTCAATCAGAAACTTAAGCAGGGCGGCTTCGAAAAAAAGGCAGGCCCGGCACGCGCGGACACCGTGCCTGGCCTGATGAACCAGTTGGAGCCAGCCACATCGCGAGCGATTCTCGAGGCAATTGAGAAAGAGAACGCCGAGTTGGCGGGAAGCATTCGAAATCTCATGTTCACCTTTGAGGACCTGATTGGCGTCCCGGAAACGGCCCTGCGGGACCTTTTGGGGGCAGTGGACAAGAAGACACTGGCGCTGGCTCTTAAAGGAGCAAGCGACCCGGTGAAGGATCATATTTTCAAGGCCATGTCATCGCGCGCGGTCGAAATGCTAAAGGAAGATATGGACGTGCTCGGGCGGGTGCGCGGGAAAGACGTGGCCAAAGCCCAGCAGGAAGTCATCGCCGCCGCCCGTCAGCTCGAAGCGGAAGGCAAGATCGTGTTGAGAGCGGAGGCGGATGATGAGTTCGTTGCCTGAGCCGGCGGCTATTGAAGACTTCGAATACCGGGAGCCCGGAGGGATGGAAGCTGCCGCGGCTGAACCTGCGTGCGAAGGCCGTGTCACGCAGAGCGGATCCGCCGGTCGAGAAACATCGGAACAGCTGGAACTGAAGCTGGCCGCCGCCCACGCCGAAGGGATTCGCGAAGGATTACAACAAGCCCATGAATCCATCGAAAAGCGATTGGCCGAAGAGCGGACAAAAGTCGCCGAGGCTCTACGCGCCTTCGCTCAAAAGACCAGCGAATATTATTCCCGCGCCGAGATTGAGTTAGTTCATTTGGCGCTGGCCATTGCGGCCAAGATTCTGCATCGCGAGGCCCAGGTAGATCGCATGCTGGTGGCGGCTTTGGTCAAGGTAGCCATGGAAAGGCTTCAGCACGGAACCGCAGCCACCATCCGCGTACGGCCCGAAGAAGTCGGTGACTGGAACCGCTACTTCGAAGGCGATACCAGCCGCGAGATCAGGCTGGAGGTCAAGGCCGATCCATCAGTGGAGCCACGCAACTGCATTCTGGAAACAGAATTAGGAACGACGCAGCTTGGCCTGGACGCGCAGCTAAAAGAAATCGAACAAGGATTTTTTGATCTGCTGGCACAAAGGCCTGACCAGAAATGAGCGAAGCGATCCTCGACGCCTATACCCAGTGGCTGCATCACGCTTCCACTTTGCGCTGGAAGGGGCGGGTCACTCACGTGGTGGGCAATCTGGTGGAGTCGGTGGGCCCGTTCTGTTCGGTTGGTGAATCCTGCGAGATGGAGGATTCCAACGGGAATCTGTTCCCCGGCGAGGTGGTCGGCTTTCGCGGTTCGACAGTTCTTTCCATGCCGTTGGACAAACCCCAGGGCATCCGCTTCGGCGATCACATCGTGACCCGGGGTGCGCGTCCTTCGTTGCGCGTGGGGCCGGAGTTATTAGGGCGGGTCATTGACGCGCGCGGGAATCCGCTGGATTCTCTGGGCGAATATCGGGCTACGCGCACCGTTGCCATCGATGGCACCGTGCCCCATCCCTTGAGCCGCATTCCCATCAGCGAACCGCTGACGTGCGGCATTCGCGCCATCGACGGATTTGTGACCTGCGGACGGGGCCAGCGGGTCGGGATATTCGGCGGCAGCGGTGTCGGCAAAACGACTCTGGTCGGCATGATGACACGCGCCACGGCGGCTGACCTGACCGTACTCGCGCTGGTTGGAGAACGAGGCCGCGAAGTGGGAGACTTTCTGAAGGCCTTGGGCGAAGACGGCCGCCGCCGGTCGGTGGTCGTCGCTTCAACTTCGGACCAGTCGCCATTGCTGCGTATTCGTGCGGCCCTGGCTGCAACGGCGGTTGCCGAATATTTTTCGGCCCGCGGCAAACACGTTCTGCTGGTGCTCGATTCCCTCACTCGCTTCGCCATGGCACAGCGCGAAATCGGCCTGGCAGCAGGCGAGCCGCCCACGGCAAAGGGCTACACGCCTTCGGTCCTGGCCATGATGGCCAAGCTCATCGAGCGCGCCGGACGCTTTTCAACCGGAAGCATCACCGGCTTCTACACAGTCTTGATGGAGGGCGACGACCAGCAGGACCCCCTGGTGGATACAGCGCGGTCCCTGCTGGATGGACACGTTGTGCTGAACCGCGATCTGGCGGTGCGCAATCATTATCCGGCGATTTCCGTGCTCGACAGTCTGAGCCGGCTGATGCCCGCGATATGCGGTCCGCAGCAGATAGAAAAGGCGGGCAATGTGCGCATGCTGATAGCGGCATACGCGCGCGCCGAAGACCTGATCCGAATTGGCGCCTACAAACCCGGCACGGACGCACTGCTCGACAAGGCCATTGCTGCTCTGCCGGCGATTAATGCCTTCCTGCAACAGAACCCAACCGAAATTCCGGTGCCCGCAGAGACTGCAAAACGACTGCTCGCCCTGCCCGCCTAGATATGGCATTCCGCTTCAGTCTCGATGCGGTGCTGCGCTTTCGAGAAAGTGTAGAACACTCGGAAGAGGCGGCGTTGCTTGGCATTGTGCAGCAGATCATCGAGACTGAACAGGAACTGCAGCAGGTCGGTGCAGAACAAGTCCGCATCCGGGGACAGCGGGAAAAAGATCTGGAGTTCAAACTACCCGGAGCTCATCTCGTGGAAATTACTGAACGGGAGATGCACCTGAAGGTGACGGCGGATGGGCTGCGCGCACGCCTTCGACAACTTGAAACGCAACGCCTGGCGCAGCTTGCCGTCTATCAAAACGCACGCCAGGATCGTAAGATCCTGAGCGAGCTCCAGGAAAGGCAACGCCACGCCTATCAATTACAACAGAAAAGGCAGGAACAAAAGACGCTGGATGATTTGTTTCTGGCGCGCACCCGAGGGCGCAACTAGGCACAGTTTGCCTACTGACGATAGGCAAACCTTGCCCAGCACACACTTCTGCGCCATCTTCTTCGCCAGCTTTATCGGCACATTCTTCCCAAGTCTTTAGCCCGCAACAAACTTTCCCGCTCTGGGCCGCTTCCCAATACCGGACACCTTTGGCCTCCCGCGTGCTTATTTGTGTTGCGACGGAGACCGTCTTGTGAATGTGACGCCACCAAATTCCGGAACTGCAGGCGCGCACGGAGCTTCGTCTCTGCCGAGTGCGAGTTCGTCGCTGGCCGATTTTCTGCTGGCAGGTTCGCCGGCGAATTCCGGTGGGGATTTTCGGGCGATTGCCGCGGCCTTGTTTGGGGTGGAGAGCACGACCGCCAGTCCAGCGCTGGCGTCCGCACAGCAACCTGCCGCGGCGAAGAAAATCGTGGCCGGCCCGCAAGACAAGGCCGGAACTCACAAAAGCAAAGAATCCGACGATCCGAGTTCCGCCACGGCGCATCCCGAACCGACCATCCCGCTGCCAACCCTTCCTACGCCATTGCTCGATTTAGGGAAGCCTGGGGGCGTAACCGGCCCAGTCGAGCTGCCGGACATCAAGGCGGCCCTGATGAGTCCGTCGATGCTTTCTGGCCGAACTTTGACCGCTAGTGATGAGAAGCTGCCGGATACGGTTTCCAGCCAGCCCTCTACTTCGTTGGAAGCCGTAAAGACCAATACCCCAGCATCCTCACTCACGGAGGCCGATACACCCGCTCCCACCGTCGTCATGAGCGAGGCGCAAAAAGACTTGCCACCCTTTACGAGCGGGCCGAATTTGATCGACGGTAGTAAGTCTCCCGACGGCCTGATGCCAGCGAAGGAAGCAGCGGCGCAATCACCTGCATCTCCCGCAACCGGCGCAACGACAAAAGAAAACACCGGCGACGGATCGAATCAACCATCGAGTAGCGATCCGGCAAAACCGGCTTCGACGTTCGCAGGCAATCCTGGCCAACCATCCCTGCTTGCGGACGCGCCCATCGCGATGAATCCTGGTGGAGAAATGCTCCCCGCGGCTTCGCTGACCTCTGCGCTGCCTTCCGTTTCGCTGCTCGAAGCAACGTCAGCGGCATCCGCAACCAAAACGCTCGACAAGTCGATGACCGCAAAGCCTGCTCAAGCATCCGGCCCCGTGGATCCCAGGGTGACCGCCGGATTGAGTGACGGATCCCTCCTGGCAAAGCCAGCGGGATCACCGAAAATCGAAGACCGCGAAGCCAAGGACCGCGGTATCAAAGACACAGGGGCCACATCGACCCAGCGTGGAAAGATTGAGCAGGCCGAG
This sequence comes from Terriglobia bacterium, assembly GCA_963758435.1. GTDB lineage: Bacteria > Acidobacteriota > Terriglobia > Terriglobales > Acidobacteriaceae > JAIQFF01. The sequence goes on from CAVWVN010000015.1 coordinate 48,995, forward strand.
GCCGCCAACCTCGCGGAGGGGATTACAAGATCCGCGGCCACAAACAGCAAGGATGTCGCCGGCGTGGCCCCGGGAACTCATTCCGACACTCACGCCAAGGCAATACCTGTGAAGCAAAGCGTTGCCGCCCCGTCGTCTCAAACCGCCGTGGCAGACGCTGACGGGCCAGACGAAGCACTTCCAACCTCCACGCCGTCATCGGTAACCACCGCGAAATTGGTTCAGGACATGAGTCAGTCCGAATTTCGCGTGGGCATGCAGACCCCGGAGTTCGGCAACATTGACATCCGGACCTCGGTGGCGCGGCACATGTTCAGCGCGCAGATTTCCGTGGAACATAGTGACGTCGCCAAGTCCATGACGGCCGATCTGCCGGCCTTGTATCACAAGCTTGCCGACCAGCAGGTCCCGGTGGCCAGCATCGTGATTCAGGGGCAGAGTTTCGCCACCTCCTCAGGCCTGGCTCAGGACTCGCAGCAGCCGCAGACGTGGCGGCCGCAGAGTTACAACGTCACAAAATCGGACGCAGAAACGGCGCTTCCAGTGTTGATGGAGACGCTCGATTCGGCGGGCAGGTTAGACATTCGTATTTAGCAGGAATAAATCGCAGTAAGAAAGAGGAAGGAGAAGCAACCATGATGATCAATCCCATCGCAGCATCCGCCATGGCCGCCCAGAAGGCAACCCAAGGCAGCAGTTCCACGAATTCTACGAATTCAACTTCAGACACGCTGGCCAACAGCTCCAGCGATCTGTTTCTGCAGCTCCTGGTGGCGCAACTCAAGACCCAGGACCCGACTTCGCCCATGGACCCGACACAAATGGTGGGACAGATGTTGTCCATGAACCAGCTGAACGAGCTGATTCAAATCCGCCAGTTGATGCAGGGCACCACCACCACGCCATCGCAACCTACAACGTCACCCACAGGAGCCTAAGACCATGCCCAACTTTTCAATTCCACTTTCCGGATTGACGGCCGCGTCACAAGCGCTGGCGGTCATTTCCAACAATCTGGCCAACATCAACACGGTAGGATTCAAGGAGAGCCGGGCGTCCTTTACCGATCTCTTCTATCAGGCGTTCGGGACCAACGGAGCCAATGATCCGATCCAGGTTGGCGAAGGCGTAGCTCTGGGCTCGGTCACACCTACCTTTACCGGTGGAAACCTCGAAGGCACGGGCGTAGCCACGGATGTGGCTATTACCGGGAACGGACTTTTCGTGACCCAGAAAAATGGCGTCGAGCAGTACACCCGGGCCGGCAACTTTACCGTCGATGCCCAGGGCGAGCTGACCACGCAGGAGGGCCAACTGGTGATGGGATATCCCGCCGTGAATGGCATTATCAGTCCGTCCCAGACCTTGGCGCCGCTCCTGATCAGCCAGGGACAACTGATTCCGGGAGCTGCGACGACATCGATCCAGACCCAGACAAATCTGGATGCAAGCGCGGCGGTGGGCGATAGTTTTTCGACGCCCGTCACTGTGTTTGATTCCCTGGGCGTGTCTCACGTGGTGACTTATCAGTTCACCAAGACGGCACCCAACGCATGGAGCTACCAACTCACTCTGCCTGCAGCCGACACGGGTGGGGTTGGCGCGCCCACGGTAATTTCGACGGGCAACGTCACCTTCAATCCGGACGGTACCCTGGCCACGCCCGCCGCGCCCGTGACCGGCATCGCAATTGCCGGATTGGCGGACGGCGCATCGAACATTACGATGACCTGGAACCTGCAGGACGCGGCGGGGAATTCCCTGCTCACGCAGTCGTCGGCTCCCAGCGCCACGGCCAACACTTTTCAGAACGGCTATGGCAGCGGAACGCTCTCCGATTTCAGCATCACTTCTGACGGAACCATCGAGGGAACTTTTACCAACAACCAGACATTGGCGCTGGGTCAGATCGTGCTGGCGAACTTTGCCAATCCACAGGGCCTGTTGCGGGTCGGACAAAACAGCTTCCAGACCACCTTGTCTTCCGGCGCGCCGGCGATCGGAGTGGCAGGAAGCGGCGGACGCGGCACCCTCACGGGCGGTTCTTTGGAGCAATCGAACGTGGACATCGCAACCGAGTTTTCCAACATGATCGTGACCCAGCGTGGTTACCAGGCGAATGCGCGAGTGGTAACAACATTCGACCAGCTCACGCAGGACACCATCAACATGAAGCAGCTGTAGAGCTGAAAGTTAGACGCTGAAAGTTAGTTGAGGATTAGAGCGATTCCGGCGCGGTCCCCCGCCGCGCTGGAAACTCGCGTCTTCTACTCTCACTCTAATTGAAAACGACCCTGCGCCTGCCTTCACACCAAGGTAATCACGGTGCGCTAAGTCGTGCGTTCTCTGTTGGTTCACTCGATTAAGTAAACATCTAGATCGCCCTCCTCGCCATTCCACCACTGGCAGAGTGATTGCACCTCCATGGCTTCGCGGAGTTCCAACTTCGCGTTGCTCCAATCAGCTGGCACGAGAAAACAGAATGGCCACAGCCCAAGTTGCGCCGGTGCGTGCGGAATCGCCGCAGGCGAAAGAGCCCGCGGGCGGTCCCATCGAGGCCTACCACTGGCTTCAATGCAGGACGACCGCAGAGATTGCAGTGCCCAGGTTCACGGTGGGCGACCTGCTTAATCTGCGCAAAGGATCAGTAGTGCGGACGACGACCCCGGTTGCCAATGACGTCCCGGTGAAGGTCAACAAGATTCTTCTGGGCTGGGGGCGATTTGAAGCGGTGGATGACCACCGGGCGATACGAATTACGGAATTGGCATGAACACTCTCTCACAAGTCGAACCCTTGCAGCCTGCCGCGGATGAGTCGCATTCTCTTCCGTGCGTCGCAGATTGGAGTCGAATTCTGTTTGACCGGGCCGGGAGTGTTCTCAAGTGGATTTTGCAGCGCGCCCGGGCGCAGCAGGCACGCAAGAATTTGCGGGTATGTGAAACCGTCTCGCTGGGCGAGAAACGATTCGTGGCAGTGGTTCAGGTCGATGAGGAAAGATTCCTGATCGGCGGATCTTCCAGCGCCGTATCCCTGCTGACCCGCCTGCAGGAAAGCACAACGTTTGCCGCGGCCCTTGACCAAGAGGCGGCGAAGATCTCATGACCGCCTGGTCCCGGTTCGTCCAAGTGGTTCTGGTTGTCTTCATGCTGGGCACCGTGTCGGCATCGGCCTCGTCCAAGGCGACGCCGGCAGCCGCGCCGACTCCTGCGAACGAGATTCGAATCACCATGCCCGGCGCTGCGGGATCCAGCTCTTCCTCGTGGACAATCGTAGCTCTGCTGACCTTCCTTACCCTGATCCCATCCCTGCTGATGTGCATGACGCCGTTCGCGCGCCTGCTGATTGTCTTTCATTTTCTCCGACAAGCGCTGGGGCTGCAGAGCACGCCGAGCAATCTGACCCTGATCGGTCTGGCCCTGGTGCTGACTTTCTTTCTCATGCAGCCGGTAGGAGCTGCAATCTACACCCAGGCGCTGGAGCCGCTGCAGGCAGGAGAAGTCAACGCAATGGACGCGCTGCAGCGCGGTACTGTTCCTATCCATGAGTTCATGGCGCACTACGTGCGGGAAAAGGATGTGGCGCTTTTTGTGGACCTTGCCAAACAGCAGCGCCCCCACGATCCCAACGATCTTTCCATGCGGATACTGGTTCCGGCCTACATTCTCTCGGAACTCAAGGCCGGATTCCAGATCGGCGCCATTCTCTTTCTTCCCTTCATGGTGATTGACATGGTGGTGGCTTCGATCACCACCTCGGTGGGTATGTTGCAGCTGCCGCCGGTCGTGATCTCAACTCCACTCAAGCTGCTGCTGTTTGTGATGGTGGATGGGTGGGGATTGTTAATCGGGTCGTTGATGAGGAGTTTTAGCTGATGCCGGATGCGCAAGTGGTGGAGATTTGCCGTCGCACACTGCTTGAGGTGCTGTTGCTGGGGGCGCCGATCCTGGCGATCGCGGTAGCGGTGAGTTTGCTGGTGAACGTCGTTCAGGTGCTGACTTCGCTGCAGGAGGCCACTTTATCGGCCGTGCCGCGGCTCTTGGCGGTGGCGGCAGCCGCATTCTTCATGATGCCGTGGATGTGGCGGCAGATGGGGCAGTACACCGTGAAGCTGTTCTCCGACTTTCACCCATACGTGAAATAGGCCGACAAATGGAACTTTCTCTGACCGAGCTGTTGAGCGGACCGCTGGTGATCGGGGTCCGAATTTCGGGGTTGATGCTGTTCGCCCCGTTCTTCGGCAACGGCGCCATCCCGCCCCGCATCAAGGCGATGCTGGTCCTGCTCATCACCGCAGTCTTGTATCCCGTGTATTCCGCAGAGGTCGGGATTGTCACGCTGACGCAGTGGCCAGGGGTGGTGGCACGGGAGTTCGTGCTTGGAGCTGCCATCGGGCTGGTCACCAATTTTGTTTTTGAAGCAGCCCAGTTGGCCGGAGCAGTGCTGGGTGTACAGATGGGATATTCGCTGGTCAACATTCTCGATCCGCAAACCCAGGTGGACACCCCGGTGGTTTCCATGTTCCACCAGACCGTGGCCTTCCTGCTGTTCCTGCAACTGGATGTACATCATTGGATTCTTCGCGGCATCGCTCACAGTTTTGAGTACCTCGCGCCCGGTGCCGTCCATCTGAATCGCGGCTTGACCACCGAACTGCTGCACGGGATTGCGGGTGTGCTGGGCACAGGATTGCAGATCGCGGCCCCGGTGCTGGCAGTCACCCTGGTGGCCGATGTCATTCTGGGTTTCCTGGGCAAGGCTTCTCCACAAATGCCCCTGATGTTGCTGGGGCCCGCGGTCAAAAGCATGTTGGGCGTTGGACTTCTGATCATGGTGATCCGGTACTGGCCACCCCTGTTCGAGCATTACTTCACCGATTCCGTGGGATTCACTGAACGCATTCTTCATCTGGCGGCTCGGTCATGAGCGACAACAAGACAGAGAAACCGACACCGCGGCGCCGGCAAAAGGCGCGAGAGCAGGGGCAGGTGGCGCGCTCGCGCGATCTGTCCAGCATTCTGGCGGTGTCCGGCGCATTCGGCCTGGTGGCGTGGCAAGGCTATGCCGGAATCGAGGCTTGGCGGAACCTTTTGCGGCACACGTTTGATTTCTCGAGCGGAGACGCGCTGACGCCGGGCGCCTCCTTATTTATATGGACGGGATGGACTCTCGCCCAGTGTGTAGTACCCGTGATGGCGACAGCTTGGGCGCTGTCGCTGATTGGAGGCGTGGCGCAGGGTGGACTTGTGTTCGCGCCCGAGGCCCTGGTTCCCAAGATAGAGAGACTCAGCCCGGCGCAGAAACTGGGGCAGATCTTCTCCCTCACCGGCCTGAGCAGCCTGTTGAAGTCACTGCTTCCGTTTGCAGCTATTGCCTACGTAGGATTCGCAGCGCTGCGGGACCACTGGATCTCGATCGTGGTCGCTTCCAACACGAATCTTTGGACGTTCACCCGTTTCCTGCTCACGATCGTCTTCGAGGTTGCATGGAAGTCCGCGCTGGTGCTGCTGGCCTGGTCTTTGGTGGACTATTTCCTCACCTGGCGAAAGTCGGAGAGTGATTTGCGGATGTCGCGCGAGGAGATGCGCCAGGAAACCAAGGATTCTGACGGAAACCCGCAGATCAAGATGCGCATCCGGCGCCTGCAGCGACAGATGCGGCGGCAACTGATGTTGCGTGAAACGGAAAAAGCGACCGTTGTGGTCACCAACCCAACCCACTTTGCGGTCGCGATTCTCTACCACATGGACATGGGCGCGCCCGTGGTTGTGGCAAAGGGCCGGAACCTGCTGGCGCAAAAAATGAAGCAGATTGCGCGCTGGAAAGAAATTCCCGTGCTGGAGAATCCGCCACTGGCGCAGGCGCTTTATAAAACGGTGGACGTGGGCCAGAGCATTCCGGCCAAGCTTTACACCGCGGTCGCCGAAGTATTGGCATTCGTTTACCGCACGCAGCAGCAGATGAAGCGACAGGGGACAACTGAGACCAGCTAATGGCTACCATTACCAAACCGAAACTCGCGCCACGGTCCGCGGTTGACTGGATCGTGCCGGCTGCCGCTGTCAGCATGGTGTTCGTGATGCTGGTGCCGATGCCGAGCTTTCTCCTCGACATCATGCTGGCCTTCAGCATGACGGCCTCCGTGCTGGTGCTGCTCACCGCGGTCCAGATTTTGCGTCCCGCACAATTCTCTGTCTTCCCCAGCTTGCTGCTGCTGATGACATTGTTCCGCTTGTCCCTCAACCTGGCCAGCAGCCGGCGAATCCTGCTGCACGGGGCGGAAGGGCCCTCGGCAGCAGGACGCGTAATTGAGGCCTTCGGCCAATTTGTCGTCGGCGGCAACTACGTTGTCGGCTTCGTTCTGTTCCTAGCCCTAATCGCCATTCAGTACATCGTGGTCAGTCACGGCGCGGTGCGGACCGCCGAAGTCACGGCCCGCTTCACTCTCGATGCCATGCCCGGCAAGCAAATGGCCATCGACGCCGACCTCAACGCCGGCCTGATCGATGAAGTACAGGCCCGTGCGCGTCGCGAGCAGATCGCGCACGAAGCGGAGTTCTACGGCGCCATGGACGGTGCGGCGCGGTTCAATCAACGCGATGCCCTGGCTACAATTCTGATCACCGCCATCAACATCATCGCCGGCTTTCTCATCGGCGTCATACAGCAGGGCGTTCCCTTCATGGAGGCGCTCAAGACCTACACCGTGCTGACCGTCGGCGACGGCCTGGTCACGATGATTCCCTCGCTGCTGGTCTCGGTAGCCGGCGGCATGGTGGTGACCAGAGCTTCCTCGGACAGCACGCTCTCCACGGATTTAGGCAAGCAATTGTTCGGCAGCAGCCGCCCCTTGTGGATCGCTGCCGCCGTGATGACCGGCCTCGCTCTGATTCCGGGACTGCCCAAGCTCTCGTTCATTCTCATGGCCGTAGTCATGGCTCTCCTGGCACGGCGGGCGAAGGCGCAGCCGATCGAGGGCAAACCGGTTTCAACCACCCTGGCGGGCAAGCCCGAAACGGCGGCGTCACCGACTCTTGACCCGATGGACGCCGCGTTGAAGCTGGACGACCTTATGCTTGAGGTCGGAGTCGGTCTGGTGCCCCTGGTGGACGCCAACAAGGGTGGACAGTTGCTGACCAAGGTCCGGGCACTGCGCAAGCACCTGGCGACGCAACTCGGCTTCCTCGTTCCCTCCATACACATCACAGACAATCTGACCATCAAGGACCTGGAATATGTCATCTACCTGCGCGGGGTAGAGATCGCGCGTTGGGAGATGCGGCGTGATTGTCTGCTGGCCATCAGTTCCCAACCCAACCCACCTGTGCTCTCGGGAGTGGACACTCGTGATCCCGCCTTTGGCGCGCCCGCCAAGTGGATCAGTAAAGAACAGCAGGCCCAGGCCCTGGCAGCTGGTTACGCGGTGGTGGACCAAACCGCAGCGCTGGCCACTCATCTGGGAGAAATCATTCGCCAGAACGCGCACGAATTACTCAGTCGCCATGAAACCAAGCGCCTGATTGACCGGCTGAGCGAGTCGCATCCCAAGTTGGTGGAAGAGCTTGTACCCAAACTCATGACCCTGGGCGAGGTGCAAAGGGTTCTGCAGCAATTGTTGCGCGAGCAGGTGTCAATTCGCGATCTGGGCACAATCCTGGAAACGCTGATCGAAACCGCGGGCGTGAGCAAGAACCCAGTCCTCCTGAACGAAGCGGTCCGCCACGCGCTGGGACGTGCCCTGGTCCGGCCACTGCTGGACGAGCGCGGAGAGCTCAAAGTGGTCACGCTCGATCGCGCCATCGAAGAAGAGTGCGGACGCGCCGCCGGTGCACAGTCCGTCAACACGGCCAGCATGGCCTTGCAGCCCTCGACCGCTCGTCGCGTTCTGGAGGGCCTGCGCACATTGTTTGGGGAACACGCTCTGAGCGCTCCTCCCGTATTGCTGTGCTCGTCGCCGGGCCGATTTTACCTGCGTCGATTACTGGAGCCCTTTTTGCCCAAGATCGTGGTGCTGGCACCGACCGAGATTCCACCGCTGGTTCCCGTGCAGTCGGTGGGCTCGCTGCGGTGACGAATCGAACTGAGGATGAAATGACATTGCCCCAAGCCGGTTATAGCGAAGTCTTATCGGAGAACGAACCACGCAACCAGCTCATTTTGTCCGAGCTGTCGCAGGTGTACTACCTGGCGCGGCGGATCCACGAACGCCTGCCGCAACACGTTCCCCTGGAAGACCTGGTGCACGCGGGCGTGCTGGGGCTGATCGAAGCAGTGCGGAAATACAACCCAAACAAAAACGCTTCGTTGAAGTCGTTTGCGTCATTTCGCATTCGTGGAGCCATTCTCGACAGCTTGCGCGCTCTCGATTGGGGATCGCGGCCCCTGCGAAAGAAAGGCCGCAATGTAGCGGAGAGCATCACCAAGTTGGCCAACAAGCTGGGGCGCCAACCCACGGAAGACGAAATTGCAGCCGACCTTGACCTGGAGGTTTCCGAGCTACACACCCTGCTTCGACGCCTGGACGGCTTGCACATCGTGGGACAGATGGTGGGATCGCACTTCGATGATTCTGAAGCTCAGGACCTCATCGAAAACGCTCCCGCCAACGAAAACCAGAGTCCTTTCGAAATCTGCCTGCGCTCGGAAAGAAGCGACTACCTGGCTCAGGCCATCGACACCCTTTCGCAGAAAGAGCAAATGGTCATTTCGCTCTATTACCGCGAGGAGTTGACCATGCGTGAGGTCGCAGAGGTTATGGACCTGGCGGAGTCGCGGGTCTCACAGATTCATTCGGTGGCGATCACCAAACTGCGCGCAGCCATTCAGGCAATGCAGCTCAAAGAGGAGACGTTCAGGTAATCCACATGGGAACTCTGGCTCAATCACCATCAACGAGGGCGGAAGCTGGGGTTGTCGTGAATGACAGCATTGCGCCGGACCGGGTCCAGCCCTGCGATTTCCGCGTAGTTGGCGGAATCGACAAAGCGCGTCTCGCCCCGCTGGTCGCGGCCAGTGAGACATTTGCGCCCCTGTTCACCCAGGCCCTTCACAGCCGGCTGGGACTGACTTGCGAGACCTCGCTGCGATCGTCGGAGCAAATCCCTTGTCGAACGTTTATCGAGAAGTCCGGGAGCTCGTATGTGGCGTCGCTGCTGCTCGGTTCGCAAGCCGATATCGCCATGTTGCAGATTGATTCGATGCTGCTGTTCCCCATTGTGGACCGCCTGCTCGGAGGCAGCGGCGGCCCCAGTGAACTATCGCGCGAAGTCACCGAAATCGAAGATCAGATCGCCAAAGAATTCGTACAGTTGATTTGTCAGCAACTGCAGGCGGCATGGCGGTTTTTCAATGTCGAGGTTGCGCTGGGAACGCGGCAGTCGGCGGCCCAGCTGCAGAAATTGTTTTCCGCCAATGACAATGCCCTGGTGTTCACCTTCTCCGCGAACCTGGAGTCGTCCGGAGGCGATTTCCAGGTGATGTTGCCGGTGCCCGCGCTGGGCGCATTCCTGGGGGTAACCGCCACATCTACAACTGAGTCCTCCCGAAAGGGCACGATGAATTCCAAGCTCGCCGAACAATTGCTCGGCGCTACCTTTGGGCTCGAGCTGGCGTTATTGGGAGGCAGAGTGCCGGCGAACGACCTGTTGAACCTTCGCGTCGGGAAAATACTTTCCCTGGGAGTTTCCGCACGAACTCCGGCCGTGCTCAAAATCGAAGGTCACGATTCATTTGAGGGCGTTCCGGTTCGCAGCGGACGTCATCGCGGAGCGCAACTGCTTGATCGCCTGCCACAAAGTCAGCCAGAAAAGGGGAACAAGATATGAGTCGCAATCCCATCGATCTGTTCATGGAAGCACTGCCAACCGCCGCGGCCGAGATCTTCTCCGCAAAGACCTCCGCGGCCTGGAGCGTGGCCCTGGACGAAAAGCCAAAGCCATTTCCCGCCGGCTCGCAGTTGCTCACAATGCTGCTGGTGGCAGAGCCTTCGAAGACGGAAGCGGCGATCCAGATCAGCCTGGAAAGCACTCTCGCTTTGGCAGCCGCGCTGAGTGGGACGCCGGCGCCAGCCGCGCAGTTCCAGCCCGAACACGCGCAGGCAGTACGAGCCCTGCTAGCGGAGGCCTGCGAGAAGGCGTCTCAAGTCTTGAAAGGGACCCAGCTCAAGCTGCAACTCGCCAAGGCCCTGCCCTGGACCCCGGCCAAACAATTTTCGCTGACGGGAACGGATGGCGCCTCCCGAAGCGTCCAGTTTCAACTGCTTTTCGCCGCGGATTGGGCATCGAACGCAACCAATAGCGACGCCAAGCCTTCAGCCGCGGAAAGCGGGGCCAACGTTTCCCTGCTGGAGAATGTGGAGATTGACGTTATCCTCCGCTTTGGTGAACGCCGCCTGCCGTTGCGCGAAATTGGCGAACTAAGGTCAGGATCGGTGATCGAGTTGGATAAATCTCTCCAAGACCCGGCCGAACTGCTGCTCGGCGACCGCGTCGTGGCCCGGGGAGAAGTGGTAATTGTGGATGGCAATTACGGCATGCGGGTCACCGAAGTAGTTTGAAGCGTCAAGCTCCAGTGATCCGAATGGGGCTGAACAACTTCATCAGCCCCAGCGCGGCTGTTCATCCAGACTGATGCCCAACGCGGTTTTCGCCACTACTTCATGCGTCAGGAAAGAATTCGCGGGATGGATTCGACCCAGACGCGCATCGCGGATCAGGCGCTCGTAACCTGCGGAGCGAAAGATCCCGAGACCGCCGGCCACATCCAGCCCCAGATCCACGACGCGCCACGCGCCCTCGACCGCACGGTACTTGGCGGCAAATATCTTTGAGGGCCACTGCGCGCCGTGGTCTACGCCGTTCGACCAGTCCTCGGCTACCGCTTCCAGATGCGGGCCAATCGATTCAAGCTCGATGGTCATTTCGGCAATGGCATGCTGGACCTCGGGGTGATAGGCCATCGAACGGGATAGCGCCAGCGAGCCCTTGTTCTTGACAGCATTCAGGCTCTGGTCCAGGGCGCGTTTAGCGAGTCCGTAATAGACGTTGCTAAAGCCCATCAGGGCCCAGGCAAAGACCGCGAGTACGAACGGATCGACCCCTGCCGCGCCGGCAGGCACAACTCGCGCAATGTAGCGGTCCGGAACGAAGGCATTCTCCAGCACAGTATCGTCACTGCGGGTGGCGCGCATGCCCAGCACATCCCAGGTTTCCTTGATGGTGTAGCCGGCGGCATCTCGGGGCATGAAGGCGTGAACGATCTTGGGCTGGCTGGGGTTGCTGGTGTCCATTCCATGCATGCCAAAACGGGTCCAGACCGGGGTCAGGCTGCCGAAGTGCTTCCGGCCCGTGAAGCGGTAGCCGCCCTCCACACGTTCCGCTTTTGAAGTCGAGAGCAGAACCGGCACGTCATTGCCGCTTTCTGCGTGGCCGGCTGCGAAGATCTCGCCCGCGGCAGCTTCCCGCAGGAGCCACTCAAGTGAGGCATCTCCACGGCGCCAAAGATCAGCTGCGACGCCTATCCAATAAATGTGCATGTTTACGGCAAGGGCTGTTGCCGGGGCGTGATAGGCCAACCGGCGTTGCTCCCGGCAAACTTCAGCCAGCGTCATACCTGCGCCGCCGAACTCCGAGGGCAAAGGCAACAACAGATACTTCGCCGCCCGCAGCTCCTCGAAATCCTCGTCAAGAAAGCGATTTTCCCGGTCGTAGGCAGCGGCGCGCGACGCAAAGCGCGCGAGCATCTCTTCGGTCAGCACGGGCTTAACTGGCGAAGCAGTCGCACCCGTATTTCCCGCACCCTGCACCCCGCCGTTGCCGCTTGCACGCTCTTTCGAGACAATCTGGTTGGCAGCTGGATTCATTTGGCTCCTCCTTATGAAGTCTTATTTTGCAAATATTCTGTAGCCCTGGCGATCCTCTGGATCTGAGCCTGGTAATGGGTCCGGGGACCGTTCTCTGGCCGGTCATGCGAGCGCGACAGCGCGATTTTCCTGGGTGAAACCGTCACGCTCGCGCGATCCGGCCGACTCAAATTACGGTCGAGCTTCGTAAACTATGTTGAAGGGGGTTTCGGTCGCGCGCCGGAAGCGATTGAATCCAGCCGACGTCACCACCTCCCGAATGCGAGCCTCGCCTGCCTGCGCACCCAGGCAGAGCCCAACTTCCTGGGATCGTGAACACGGGGTACACAGCAGCGTTGAAAAAGAGTAGTAAACACGGCCGAGAGGATTCAGGTTGTCCTTCAACTGATCATTCGCAAAGGGCTCGACGATCATCCACGTACCATCCTTGGCCAGGGACTGCCGGACGTGCGCAGCCGCCCCAATGGGGTCGCCCATGTCATGCAGGCAATCGAAGACGGCCACGAAGTCGTAATCCTTTCCCGGAAACTCCTTGGCCTTTGACACTTCGAAGGTGACGCGGTCGGCGACACCGTTACGCCTGGCGGACTCGCGAGCTGCCTCAATCGACTTGTCGTGGTAGTCGAATCCGGAAAATCGGGAATTGGGGAATGCTTTGGCCATCAGTAAAGTGGAAGCCCCTTTTCCGCAGCCGATGTCGGCCACTCGAGCACCCGCCTCCAGTTTCTGTTTGACGTCGCTCAAAGCAGGAATCCACGCCGTTACAAGATTAGCGGCGTAGCCTGGACGAAAGAACTTTTCACAGCCATGAAAGACGTCGTCACTGTGTTCATGCCAACCCATGCCGGCGCCGGTGCGAAACGATTCCGCGATCCGTGGGACGGCGGCAAGCGAGCCCAGAGCCAGTTCAAATGCCCCAGGCAGGTATGCGGGGCTGTCTTCCACCGCCAGGGCGAAGGCTTGTTCTTCACTCAGTCCAAATTTGCCGGTCTTGTCATCGTAGGTGATGTAGCCCCCCGCAGCCTGTGACGCCAGCCACTCGCGCAAATAGCGCTCGTCGGTCTTCGTCTTAGCGGCAAGTTGCGCTGGGCTTATCGGGCCTCCGGCAAGGGCTTTGTAAAGCCCCAACCTCTCCCCAATGACGACCATGCCGGTATGAACCGCAGCGCCCAGATCGGTCACGAATTGGCCGATAAAGGCATTTAGTTTGTTCATGTCAATTGCAGGTGCCTGTGCTGTACTCATTTTCTTTGCCTCCTCTTTCTATGATCGGTAGTCATTCTCCGATAGTGCTGCTGCTGGGCGACCTTCCCGGGGCAACCACATTTGCTAGAATCCGCTCTGCAGCGCCTCTTCCGTCCTTGCTCTCAGGGACGGTTTGCAATGGACGCTCAGTTGTATCGCCAGCGCAAAAGTAACAAGCATCAGGATCAGAAGTAACGAAACAACGCCAAAGAAAACCCGAAATCGGGTACCTAAGCTGATGGCATTGGAGAAGCCGGAACTCGTCTGGAGGCGAACCCTCTGAACTATCAATTCGGCAAGTTCGTTCTGGACGTAACCAGGGGGTGCCTGCTCAAGGCGGGCGAGGAGGTCAAGCTTCGCCCCAAGGTATATGAGACCCTCAAGTACCTGGTGGAACACCCTGGGCGGCTAATCGGGAAGCAGGAATTGATGCAGGCGGTGTGGCCCGACACCTTTGTCACCGACGATTCCCTGGTGCAGTGCACCCTCGAGCTGCGCCGCGCGCTGGACGATCGCGACCAGCATTTGCTCAAGACTGTTCCTCGCCGCGGATATCTGTTCACTGGCGAGGTGACTCAACCCGCAACCAAACCAGTTCGTTTCCATACAACCGACTCCTATGACCTGGCGAATGACCTTCGCGCCTCCTCGGCGGCGCTTAGCCGGAAACGCCATGATCTACCGGTCCCGCGTACTTCGCTCATCGGACGTGAACAGCCAGTGGCGGAAGCCGCCGAGTTGCTGCTCCGGGATGGCGTTCGGCTGTTGAGCCTTACCGGTCCCGGAGGGGCTGGAAAGACCCGCCTGGCGGTGGCTCTGGCTACGGCCATTGCGGAGCGGTTCCCAGCCGGCGTTCAATTTGTTGCTTTGGCCTCCATTACGAACCCCGACCTGGTGGCGACCGCCCTCGCGGATGCGCTCGGAATCCAGCAAGTTGCCAACCGCACCATCCCACAACTCATCGCCGATCAGCTGCGCCACTCGGGACCATTCCTGCTCCTGCTGGACAACTTCGAGCAGGTCCTCCCGGCCGCCACGGTAGTGTCCGAAACATTGGAAGCATGCCCATCGCTCAAGATTCTGGTCACCAGCCGGTCCCGTCTGCACATTTACGGCGAACAGGAATTCCCAGTAACGCCCCTGGCGCAGAATTCCGCCATCGAGTTGTTTGTGCAACGCGCGGCCGCAGTGTGGCCAGATTTTGCAATCACCCCAGAAAACGCGGCTGCCGTACGGGAAATCTGTTCGCGGCTGGATGGACTGCCGTTGGCCATCGAACTGGCGGCTGCCCGAACCAGGGTACTGTCACCCGCAGCCATCCTGGATCGACTGCAAAGCCGCCTGCAATTGCTGACTGGCGGTGCGCTCGACCTCCCCGAACGGCAACAAACTCTTCGTAAAACCATTGATTGGAGTCATGGTCTTCTCAATCAGGCGGAGGGAAAACTGTTTCGCCGATTTTCCGTGTTTGCCGGTGGATCTACCCTGGAGGCGGCAGAAGCGGTCTGCAACACGAGTCAGGACCTTGGGGTTGACCTCTTCGAAGGCCTGTCATCCCTGGTGGACAAGAACCTGGTCCAACGTTTGGACCGGAACGAAGCCGAGCCCCGTTTCGGAATGTTGGAAACGATTCGCGAATATGCCTGCGAACGCCTCACCGATAGCGGCGAGCAATTTTCTGCGCGGCGGGCCCATGCGGCGTACTGCCTGGTACTGGCCGAGGAAGGAAATCCAGAACTCAGCCCCGCGGAGCGGGGCCGGTGGCTGACACAATGCGATGTTGAGATCGACAACTTTCGTTCAGCCCTAGACTTTCTGTTTCAGACTCCGGATCTGGACTGGGCCCTGCGCCTGTGTGTAGCCCTGTTTCGATTCTGGGACATGCGGGAACACCTGACCGAGGGGCGGATCCGGCTGGAAGCGGTCCTGCGCCTGGCTGGCGCCGAGCGCACAGAAGAACGGGCCAGGGTGTCGCTCTTTGTCGGCGCTTTGGCCACAACCCAGGGCGATTATCCGCCGGCCGAGCGCTTTCTGGAACAGAGCCTCTCGCTTTATGAAGAGTTGGGCGATGAGTCCGGAATCGCCGCGTCCCTGAATGCTTTGGCGGTATCGGCGCGGGATCGAGGTGACTACCCCGCCGCCCAGAGCAATTTCGAACGGAGTCTCGCATGCTGGCGCCTGCTGCCCGACCAGCTGGCTATCGCGCGTTGCCTTCACAATCTCGCCAATGTGGTCAAGGTACGCGGCGACTATTCGCGCGCGCAATGGGCGCTGCGCGAGGCGACCGACATCTTTGAGAAACTGGGCGATCGCAGCGGCGCCGCCTGGTCCATCAATCAGCAGGGTGACATCGCACGCGAACAGGGTGACCTATCCACTGCTCGAATGTTGTATCAACGTGCGCTTTCGGTCTTCCGGGAAGCCGGAGACCCATGGGGGTCGGCTAGGTCCCTGACCGATTTGGCATACATCGACTGTGAGCAGGGAGACCACTTGGCTGCATACGCGGCATGCCGCGAAGCCCTGGAAATCTTTGCGGGATTAGGGCACCGACGTGGAATGGCGCGGGCTCTGGAAGGCTCCGCTTGCCTGGCGTTGGCTCAAGGGCACTCTGAACGGGCGCTGAAGCTGGCCGCGTCCGCTGCGCGTTTACGCCAATTGATCAGCGTCCCTCTGCACCAGGCAGAACAAGCCAAGCTCGACCAGATGCTGCTGCCTGCCTGGGGATCGCTCAGCGAAGCCGAGGGGAAGCGTGCGTGGGCAGAAGGTTCTGCGATGAGCCTGGAACAAGCTATCCAATACTCACTGCAGGAGCCAGAGTCCGCTATTTCAGGTTAGCCGGGTCGAGGAGGCGGCGCACCGCAGAAACACGATCAGCGGGAATACCTACTCTGCGAGCATGCTCCCGGATGCTGTCCTCGTCGGGCGCAAGGTAAACACAATAGACCTTGTCTTCGGTGACATAGCTGTGGAGCCACTGAATCTGCGGGCCCATCTCCTTCAGAGTCTGCAAGGAGCGCAGCGATAAGTCCCGGATCTGGGCTTCCGACAGTGATCCGGCACCGGGAACTTCACGTTCGATCACGAATTGCGGCACGGTTCTGAAAGTCTAACACGCCCGGTGACCTGTTCATTCCACGCCTCCAGGCGCGACGAGCCTGCCGGATCTTGATGTTTATCTTCTTTGCGGCTTGATGCGACCGGCATTTTTCGTGATGCTCGGCATTTTTGCCATTATGCCGACCGCTCATCGCTATAAGATCGAATCGTGATCCACGACCGCTCGACCGCCGCGTCGACGCCTCTTCACCGGTCTGGTGCGGGCCTTGCCCACTCATCTGGCCGATCGCGAGCCGGTGGCATCAATCGTTTTTCTACAGCGACCTATATTGCCGTTCTGACCACGGTCGCAATTGCGGCTCATCTAGGGCTCCGCTATCTGACCCACGCTTCCCGGATAGTCGCCCTCGCTCCACTGTTTGTCGCACTGGCCATGGGAGGAATCCCCATCATGGCCAACTTGGCGAGCAAGTTGTGGGCCCGGGAATTCGGCTCTGACCTGCTGGCTGGAATCTCGATTTTTTCTTCGGTTCTGCTTGGCCAGTATCTGGTGGGAACCATCATTGTGTTGATGCTTTCAGGCGGCGAGGCCCTGGAACAATTCGCCACCCGGCGGGCATCGTCAGTGCTGGACGCGCTGGCCAAACGCATGCCACAGGTTGCTCATCGCAAGCTGGGGCCAACGGTGGAGGAAGTGCAGTTGGATGAGGTGCGGGTGGGCGATCGCCTGATTGTTCTTCCCCACGAGATATGTCCGGTCGATGGCGTGGTGGTCGAGGGTCAAGGCATCATGGATGAGTCCTACCTGACGGGAGAGCCATTTGAGATATCGAAGACTCCCGGCTCGAAGGTGCTCTCGGGAGCGATCAACGGCGAAATGGCGTTGACGGTCGAAGCCGAGAAACGAGCGGTGGATTCGCGCTACGCCAAGATCATGCAGGTGATGGAACAGACGCAGGAGAAACGCCCCCAACTACGGCGAATCGGAGAGCGTCTGGGCGCGTGGTACACGCCTGTCGCAATCGGGCTTGCGGGATTGACCTGGCTGATTACAGGCAACGCGACGCGTTTTCTCGCGGTGGTGGTGATTGCCACGCCGTGTCCGTTGATCCTGGCAATTCCGGTGGCAGTGATCGGCGCAATTTCCCTCGCGGCGAAGCACAGTATCATTATCAAAAATCCGGCTGCGCTTGAGCAGATCACCACCTGCCGCACGCTGATCTTCGATAAGACCGGAACGCTCACCTATGGGAAACCTACGGTGACGGAAATCCTGAGCGCGCCCGGATTCACGCGCCAAAACCTGTTGCAGACAACCGCCAGCCTGGAGCAGTTTTCCAAGCATCCGCTTGCGGGAGCGGTGACCCAGGCAGCGCGCGGCGAAAAGATGGCCCTGCTGGACGTCTCCGAAATACGCGAAATCCCCGGACAGGGTCTGCAAGGAACGGTCCGGGGACACAGAGTGCGAATCACGGGACGGGGAAAAGTCGATCCCAACCTGCCCGGACTCCCGACGCTTGCCTCCGGACTGGAGTGTCTGGTTTTCGTAGATGACGGGTATGCGGGTGCGTTCCGATTCCACGATGCGCCCCGAAAGGATACACGACCCTTTGTACATCACTTGGTGCCCCGGCACGAGGTGAACCGCGTGCTGTTGGTATCAGGCGACCGGGAATCGGAAGTGCGCTACCTGGCAGACCAGGTCGGAATTACCGAGGTGTACGCGGGCCAGAGTCCGGAGCAGAAGGTCGAGATCGTGGAGCGTGAAACCAGGCAAGCGAGGACGTTGTTCATCGGCGACGGAATCAACGATGCCCCAGCTCTAATGACAGCCACCGTGGGCGTGGCCTTCGGCCCCAATAGCGATATTACATCCGAGGCTGCGGACGCGGTCATCCTGACCACGTCACTAGAAAAAGTCGATGAACTGATTCACATCAGTCATCGCATGCGCTCCATCGCCCTGCAAAGCGCAATCGGTGGTATGGCGGCGAGCATAGTTGGCATGATCGCGGCCGCAGCCGGGTACCTGCCCCCGCTGGAGGGCGCAATCCTCCAGGAAATCATCGATTTTGCAGCCGTTATCAACGCTGTTCGAGTCGCGCTGCCGGTCGGAGTCTTAACTGACTTCTAAGCCATTACCGTCTGCCTGTGTCCAATCCATCAGGGGAAGATCCGCTCCCACGGTTCACCTAGCGAAGCCGACCCGCTCAGGCACCTGCACGCACGCCGAGTTTACGAAGGAACGTCATCATTGGGCACCAGTTGGTAAAGGACGACTGAAATAAATTCAGCCCAACGAAAGCTGTGAAAAGATACCAGTATGCATTGGCCCAGTATCCCAGCGCGAGCGATGCCAGAATGAAGACTCCCGCGATCATTCTCACGTAACGTTCGATTGTCATATGTCTTCCTCCTTTGAACTTATTTGACTGCGGCCACCGTCTGGAGCGACCGCTTCGCGGCCTGGCCACGTTGGCTCCGGTAATAGAGCACCGGGACCGCCATGCGGGAAAGTACAGTGGAAGCCACTTCACCAGCCATCAGCGAGATCGCCAACCCCTGGAAAATCGGATCGAACAAGATCACGCTGGCTCCCACAACCACCGCAGCCGCGGTCAGCAACATGGGCCGGAAGCGCACTGCGCCCGCATCCACAACGGCGTCCTCCAGTGACATGCCCTGCGAGCGCCGCAGTTCGATAAAATCCACCAGAATGATGGAATTGCGCACAATGATCCCCGCTCCGGCAATGAAACCGATCATCGAAGTCGCTGTAAAGAAAGCGCCCATCAGGGCATGCGCCGGCAGGATACCAACCAGGGTGAGTGGAATGGGCGCCATGATGACTAAGGGCGTTATGAAAGATCGAAACCAGCCGACCACCAGCACGTAGATCAACACCAGCACCGCCGCAAACGCCAGCCCCAAATCACGAAACACTTCTACCGTGATGTGCCACTCTCCGTCCCACTTCACGGAAAGCCGGTCGGCACGTTCAGGCATGGTCGTGCCCTTGTACTGCCTGACAGCGTAGCCCGGGGGCAACTTGATCTGATCGATAGCATCACTCATTTTCATTATGGCGTAAACCGGGCTTTCTTCTCCGCCTGCCACGTCACCGGTCACGTATACCACGGGCTGCAGATTCTTGCGATAGACGCTGGGGTCAATTGTGGTCTGCTGTAGATCGGTAACCTCCTGCAATGCAATCTGTCCCCCGGAAGCAGTAGGGAGCTTGATGTTTTCGAGGTCTTCGATTCCCGAGCGATCGGACCGCGCCAAGCGGACTTCAATCGGAATGTCCTCGCGAGACTGCGGGTCATGCAAAAGTCCGGCGCTCGCACCACTCAGCCCCACTTGTAACGTGTGAGCGACGTCGGCAGGAGAGATTCCGTTTAGCGCCGCCTTGTCGAGATCCGTCTTCAGGTCGTATTTGATCTGCGGGTCCTGGACGTACCAGTCCACGTCCACCACTCCAGCAGTCTGCTGGAAGATCTTCTTGATCTGTGCTGCCAATTCGATTTGACTTTTGTAGTCCGGCCCGTAGACTTCCGCGACCAGGGTCTGCAATACCGGTGGTCCCGGAGGAACCTCTGCCACTTTGATGCGCGCCCCGAGCGGGAGAGCAATCTTGTCCAACTCTGGACGCAGCCGCCGCGCGATTTCGTGGCTTTGCGCCTTGCGGTCGTGCAGTGACAACAGGTTTACCTGTATGTCCGCCTGATTGGGCTGACGGCGCAAGAAGTAATGTCGCACCAGTCCGTTGAAGTTGTAGGGACCGGAGGCGCCGGCGTAGATCTGGTAGTTCGTGACTTCGGCCTGCTGTCCGAGATGGGCACCGAGCGCCTGCGCGACCCGGGTGGTTTGCTCCAGGGGAGTTCCGTCCGGCATGTCAATAATGACCTGAAACTCGCTTTTGTTGTCGAAAGGGAGCATCTTTACCCGCACCCACTTCAAGGGGACGAACGCGACTGCAGCTAGTAACAGCACCATCACACTTCCCAGAAACATCCAGCGCCGACGGGGATTCCGTATGAGCGGGTTCATCATGCGTCGATAAGCGCGCGTCGTCCAGCCCTCCGCTTCATAACTGGCGGTGACGTCTCCGCCAGCATGATTTCGCAGCAAACGCAACGCCGCCCAGGGAGAAACGACAAAAGCCACGATTAGAGAAAATAGCATCGCCGCCGAGGCGCCCACCGGAATTGGACGCATGTAGGGACCCATCAATCCACGTACGAAGGCCATAGGCAGGATGGCTCCGATGACGGCGAAGGTTGCAAGAATCGTGGGATTGCCTACCTCATCCACTGCTTCAACCGCCACTTCTGCCAGCGGACGGCCATGGCTTTCCGGCAAGCGAAAATGGCGCACAATATTTTCCACGACCACGATAGCGTCGTCCACCAGAATGCCGATGGAGAAGATCAGCGCGAATAGGGTCACTCGGTTGAGCGTGTAGCCGTAGAAATAGAAAATAGCCAGGGTGAGGGCCAAGGTGACCGGAACGGCCAGAAGCACGACGCCAGACTCCCGCCAGCCCAGCGCCAGAGCGATCAGTAAAGTAACCGAGAGCGTCGCGATCAGCAGGTGCTTGAGCAGTTCGTTGGACTTGTCTTTTGCGGTCTCGCCATAGTTGCGCGTGACGGTAATGTTCAGGTCGTTGGGCAGTATGTAACCGCGCAGAGAGTCGACTTTCTCCAGTGCACTCTCACAAATAGTGGTTGCGTTAGTGCCCTGGCGCTTGGCAAGCGTGATCGTGACAGCCGGAAATTCCTCACCCGCCGTGTGGCTGGGGCCCCCGCTGGCGTTGGCAAACATGACATAGTTGCCCGGCTCGGCGGGACCGTCTTCCATCTTCTGTACCACATCGCGCAAGTACACTGGACGGCCGGCGTGGACTCCGACCACGACCTGCTTCAAATCTTCGACGCGGGCAAAGAATTTCCCAGCCTCAACCTTGAACTCCCGGTTATCGCGGGCGAAACTGCCCGCCTCGGACCGGGTATTCGCATCCTGAAGCTGTTCCACAACCGCGGCCGACGTGAGACCATACGCAAGCAGCCGCTGTGAATCCAAATCCACTCGTACCTGCCGGGGCTGTCCTCCGATGATTGTGGTTTCAGAAACGTCACCCAGCTGTTGCAGCGAGTTTTCCAGTTCACCCGCGATGCGCCGCAGGCGGTAGGAGTCATAGTTCTTGCCCCACAGCGTAAGCGCCATGATGGGAACGTCGTTGATCGAGCGGATTTTGATGATCGGCCGGGAAACGCCCTGCGGAATACGGTCAAAGTTCGAGTAAAGCTTGTTGTACGTCTGGACGATGGCATCTTCTTCTTTGGATCCGACGTAGAAACGCACGATCAGCATGCTCATGCCCGGCTGGCTGATAGAGTAGACATACTCCACGCCCGGAATTTCGCGCAGGAGCCTTTCCATAGGAACACTTACCCGTTGTGCGATCTCTTCCGGCGACGCGCCCGGCATCTGCACGAACACGTCCAGCATGGGGACGACGATCTGGGGTTCTTCCTCGCGCGGAGTCTCAAGGATGCTGAAGGCGCCCAACAGCAAAGCAGCCAGGATCACCAGCGGAGTCAGTTTGGAGTCGATGAATCCGCGAGCAATGCGTCCAGCCAAACCAAGCCGCTGCACCAACTGGTCGGCTGATTTCTCTCCAACGTCTCTCATTACCGGGCCTCGATGCGTTTGCCGTTCAGGTCGAGTCCCCCAGGCTGAGCTACGAGGCGATCGCCTTCCTCAAGGCCGGCGAGCACTTCCACTTCCGTCCCAGAGGTCCTTCCCAGCGTGACGTAACGAAGGTGTGCAATCCCATTTGCATCCAGAATGTAAGCCGCCTGCAGCTGACCACGTTCTATTACCGCGGCTAGCGGAATCAACAAGGACGACCGTACACCACGGGATATTTGCACCCGGCCGAATACTCCCGAGCGCAGCTGCGGATCCGCAGGCAGCTCCACCTTCACCAGGAAACTGCGGCTGGATGAATCAGCGCCGGGTGCGATTTGTACGACTTTCCCTTTCAGGTCCGGGGCTTTCAGTGTATCCACCATGACCGGCACTGGCTCTCCCATCCGAACGTACCGCAGATCGCTTGCGTTAACGGTAGCTTCCAATCGGTAGTGGCCCAAGCCCTCGACTGTGAAGAGCGCAAACCCTGGGCTGGCTAACGTACCCGGGTCAGCCTTCTTCTCGGTGACCACTCCATCGAATGGCGCGAGAATGCGCGTGTAAGAAAACGACGTGCGCGACTGTGTCACTGCTGCCTTGGCCTGTGCCAGGCCGGCACGCGCCATATCGCGATGAGCAAGGGCGGCCTGGTAGCGAGCCTTCACTTCATCGAATTCCTGGGGGCTGAGCGATTTCTTGTCGTACAGATTCTGGTAGCGTTGCAATGTCGATTGGGCGAGACTCAAATCGGAGTCCGCAGCAGCCACTTCCTGCGTTGCCGCACTCTCGGCCGCTGTGGCGCGCTCGAGGGCAGCCCGTGGTTGTGCATCATCGATGACCGCAAGTACCTGCCCCCGTTGTACGCGATCTCCTTCATGCGCACGCAGCTCTACTATGTTGCCCGCCACTTGGCTTGCGATCTGGCTAGCCTGCGCCGCCCGTACTGTTCCTACTGCCTCCAGCCAATCAGGCACGTCTGCGCGCTGTACTACGAGCACCGATACATTACGCACAGTCTCTGGCGGCGCAGGCTTCGGTGGCCGGTCACTGGAGCAGGCGCTGAGCCCGCCAGCCAGAATCACGGCCGCAGGAAGGAGCCCCGAAAAACTGGAATGGGCACGAGTCATGGCATCACCACCGGAGATTGAGGATTCAGGGTCCCGCTGGCCAACTCCAGGTTCGCGTAGCCGGTATGGAAGCGATAGACAGCCTCCCAGTAGTCGGTCTGAGTACGCCGCGCCGCCTCTTCGGCAGCCAACAGATCCGTGATTGTCGTCAGCCCTCCGTCATAGCGGTCCCGGCTGATGCGGAGACTCTCCTGCGCCTGGGCGATGGCAGCCCGCGCAACTTCTACCTGCTGCCGGCTGGCATCCATGTCGTAGTATGCGCGGCGGACCTGCATGCGTATGGCATCAGTCGCTGCTTGCTTCATCGCGACGACTCTATCGGCCAGCGCTCGTTGGCGTGACAGTTCCGCCCTTTTTGCGCCACCTTGAAAGAGATCAAACTGTACTTCCATGCCACCCAGCCAGTTGTTCCCGCCCCCGCCGGCCACAAAAGTTGGATTGTCCGTCTCCCATCCGGCAAAAGCGCTTACTCGCGGGCCAAACGACGACTTCGCCATCGCAACACTCTGCTGTTGAGCAGCCTCTTCGGATTGAATGCGCTTCAAATCGGGCCGATTCGTGATTGCTTGCTTTTCTGCTTCCTGCAGAACGGGGACTGGAAGCGAACGTTCCCCCAAGGCTTCAGCCGGCTGGAACAAGGTATCCGGTGGTAGGCCCATCGCGGTGTTTAGTTGAGCGCGTGCCATCTCCAGATCATTCCGGGTCCGAATGAGTTCCTGCTGCCGCGAGGCCACTCGCACCTTCGCGGTCAGCAGATCTGACTCCACTACCAGCCCGCTATCGAATCTCGCCTGGGTCCGTTCCATGATCGACTGTGCGGTCCTGGCCACTTGCTCCGCAACCTGGAGTTGCTTGCCCGCCAGCAGAACCCCGTAATAATCATTCACCACGCGGAAGACAATTTCCTGATCCGTGCGTTCCAACTGATGTCCCACAGCCTGGTCCATTTGTTTTGCCCGATTTATGCCGTGCCAGGTGGCGAACGAGTCAAACAGGTTCCAGCTTCCCGCAAAACGCGTGCTGAAGTTGCCAAACGGCAGTGGGGTATTTAACTGGTTGAGCGCGAAATCAGACGTGGCGAAGCGCTGCTGTCGCAGCTTGCTGCCAAAGACATAAATCGGGTCATTTCCGCGGGTCGCGGTCTCGGAGAACGTCAGCCGCGGCATGAGGAACGATCGTGCTTCACGAACATCGGCGGATGCCACCCTTGCGTCCGCCAGTGCTGCCTTGCGCAGCGGGTTCTTCTCCAAAGCGACCTGGATCGCCTGCTGCAGCGTAAGAGGTGAAGGTTCCGTCGCCGGTTGGGACGACGCAGAAACCGAAGACCAGAACGGAAACGTACCCAGGACGATCAACCAGATCACGAAATAGCAGGAGCGGCGCACTTCCGTGGATATAGTTTTCGAGGAATATGTGGTTGGCCGTTTCATGAGGTTCAATTCCGAATTGCTGTATCTTGCGCCGGCTTCATCCACTCGGTCTTGTCCTCGACGATCTCGTAGGTGGTGTGGAAGGTCGCTGTCTTTTGCACCATCGCTCCCACGGAACAGTATTTTTCTTCCGAGAGGCGGATGGCCTCTTCCAGAGCCGCCGGGTCAATCTCGTACCCGGTGACCAGGTGATGAATTCGCACTGCGGTAAAGACCTGCGGCGGACGGTCGGCCTGGTCCGCTTCAACTCGAACCTCGTATCCAGTGACCTTCTGGTGATACTTCTGCCGCAGAATGGTAATGACGTCGAATGCGGTGCAACCCGCCAGCGCGGCCGCGACCAGTTCGATGGGCTTGGGGCCGGTCCCGCCTGCGGTATCGTCCAGCAGCAGGTGATGGCCGCTGCCTGTCTGGGCCACAAACTGCCGTTGCTGCCTAAGCGATTGATTTAACTCAACTTTGGCGCTTATCATGGCTATCTCCTTGAACTGCTTTCTGCGATCCATAGAACAAATGCAATAACTTGAGTTTTGTTACGGGGAAATCTGCGGATATCGACATACTGACCATCGACATCTTGACCATGCTGCATAAGGGCGTGTAACGGCGAATCGCGACCGGTGACTCTCCCTTCCGGACATGTTCGAGCTTTGTACAATCTGGAGCCCGCCTGATGTCGTCTTCTTCATCTTTCTCCCGCTGTCTCAACGGGGCCGTGATTGCCCTCACACCCGGCGGTACGTAGTGTCACTGCCCATTTCTGCGACACAAGATTCGTTTCCGGTGAATGCGCTGCGAGCGGGCCTCAGGTCTCGCACGCTCGCCACCCAGTCCCTGATTCCCTATAATCAAGTCTCAATATGAAATCGCCGATCAAGGATGGAAAGATTGGCAGCCGCGGAAGGGCGTTGACGGTGATTTTGCTAATACCGTTGGCCGCCGCCTTCGCCTATCAGGCAGGCTCGATACCCACCTCACAACTGCTCAATCCCGACGCCCTGATCAATATTCTTCAATCACCCCAGGGAGAGAAGCCACTCGTGATCCAGGTGGGGTTCCACGTTCTGTACCAGCAGGCCCATATTCCCGGTTCCGAGTACCTCGGTCCCGCCTCGAGCGAGAGCGGTCTGCAGCAGCTGCGCAAGCGGGTTGCGCCTCTACCCCGAAACAAGTTCATCGTTCTGTATTGCGGCTGTTGCCCGTGGGACCATTGCCCGAACGTCAAACCTGCCAGCGACACGTTGCATGCAATGGGTTTCACCAACGTCAAGGTGCTTTATATCGCTGACAATTTCGGCGCCAATTGGGTGGACAAAGGCTATCCGACTTCCAAGGGAGAATAAGAGCTGATCCCTCCGCTCAACCAAAGACATCTGCAGAAGGCAGCTATAGTTGGGATTGCGGTCATCGCGGTCGGACTCGGGCTCTACCTGCTGCATCGTCGCGACGGTATCTCTTCACTCTTGCGAGTCACGGCTGCAGAACATCCGCTCGCGCCGGAACTCTCACTCTCGACCCTGAGCGGAGAAAAACTCGATCTTTCACACTATCGGGGCAAAGTTGTTCTCCTGGACTTCTGGGCGACCTGGTGCGAGCCATGCAGAGAGGAGATCCCCCACTTCGTGGAACTCCAGAACCGCTATCGGGACCAGGGTTTTCAGATCATCGGCGTTTCCATGGACGATGGTCCAGAGCCGGTTCGAGAGTTCTACCGGCAGTTCCAAATGAACTACCCGGTTGTGATGGGCGACGCCAAGACAGGTGAGCTCTTTGGCGGAGTTCTCGGGTTACCGATCGCCTTCCTGATCGGCCGTGACGGCCGCATCTACTCCAAGCATATTGGAGCGACCGACATCGCTGTATTTGACCGCGAGATCAACGCGCGTTTGCAAGCTCGGGAAACTTCGGAGGCGACTCGCTGAGCCATGAAGTCTACCCCTCTCCCCTTGTCGTCGCCTGCTGATAGCGGGCCATCAAGTCTTTTCGCAGCTGGGCCGCCTGGACACGATCCAGAGCCGGCGTGGGCAACCGGCGACAATCTTCTATGGCCGATTCCAAGCTGGCAAGAAAGGCCTGGCAGGGACTGCAACCTTCGAGGTGTTTCTCCAGTTTCTCGCATAGCGAGTCATCGAGCTGCTCATCCAAATAGTTCGAGAGTTCTGCGAACATCGCTTTGCACCGGCGCGGTTTGGACTGCGCCGCTGCGACCATCGCCCGCGGTGTGAGCGTCGCAGCCTTCCTGCCAGGAAGAGGCATCCGCGACTTCATCAAATGGTTTCGCACAAACAGCCTCGCTCGATGCAGACGAACCCGCACCGTCCCGGATCGGAGACCGGTGATTTCCGCAACCTCTTCGTCGCTGAGACCCTCCATATCTCTCAGGACCAGAACCACGCGGTATTGTGGCGGAAGTTTGTGAATTGCTTTTCTTAACAAGACCGCCTCTTCACTTCGGATCGCGAACGCTTCGGGGTTTACGCTGCCTTGGCCGACTAACCGCTCCAACTGCTGCCGATCCGGCATGAGATCTTCCAGCGAAAGGTCTTCTTTGGGGGCGAACTTGCTTTTGCGACGGCTCATCAAGCAGCGATTCTTTGCGACTTTGTAAAGCCAAACTGCGAGCGCCTTGGGACTGTCAAACTTGGGCAGATACGAAACCGACTTCGCCAGCACCTCTTGCATGGTGTCTTCCGCATCCTGACGCTGACCACAGACCTTCATGCTGAAGGAAAAAACTGTGCTTTGGAGTAGAGTCAGAGCTTCTTCGAGGGCTTTGGCATCTCCCCGCTGCAACAGGGAGATCGCTCGGTCGATTTCGGAACGCATGAAGATTTAAACGATAACATGCAACGGCAAGGCAATGTGTCAGGACGCAAAAGCGGGCGACTCTCGCAGAGCCGCTTTTCTTGGGAATCCTACGACCCAATTTCGATTCGTCCTCGCCCTTCGAAACACCGATGCCGGTTGTGACGCCGATCACCTCCAGGCGTAATCGTCCTCATAGGTCCTGCGGCACAGAGAGGTACAATCGAGGGTTCAATATGGACGAGCGAGGTGAACGATTATGATGCAGACCGTGCGGCTGGCCATCTTCTGCCTCGCACTCTGGTGCGCTGCGATATCGTGGTTCGCATACACCTCGGCAAGTGCCGCGCAACAAACCAAACCCTCGGCGAAGCCCCAGGACCAGAACACCGTTATCCCCCTGGATGGAGGCAAAATCTTCGGCAACTATTGTGCGAGCTGCCATGGGGTAAATGCCAAGGGTGACGGCCCGGTTGTGCCCGCCTTGAAGATCAGGGTCCCGGATCTTACTACCCTCGCACGAAGAAACCACGGCACCTTTCCCGCGGCCCGGGTGCGCAACATCATCTCCGGCGACGAGGACTACGCCGCCCACGGTTCACGGGAGATGCCGGTCTGGGGCCCCATCTTCCACCAGATCGAAAATGATCAAGACTTGGGATTCGTCCGGCTTAAGAACGTAACGGAATACCTGGACAGGATCCAACAAAAATAGAACCTGAGGCGAGAAACCATGAGGTCCGTACTCTAAGCTTCGCCTTAACACACTCATGATCTCCCGGCTGCTCTTCCGGCCTAAGCGCGCAAGAGGGTGGAGTGTAGCTCTTGAGGCGGCCCCAACGACCCGAGTGCCACGCACTGCCCTGTGATTCTGATCACCCTTGCTCGTGATCATTGCCACCGCGTAGTCACCAGCATTTCTGCAACCCTATATTCATCAGGTGGTGAAATGAATAGCGTGGACCGGCAGCTCGCTCAGATTAATCCCGCTAAGCGACTTGCCTACACTTTCGTCGGCCTCGTGGCGGGTGACGTGATGCTGCTCTTCTTCCTCGTCCGACACGCCCTCCACGCCACCCTGTTCGCTGGAGAATCTGCGCGCCTGATCGCCGATGCGCTTCAGATGTCTCTTCTATATGCCGCCTTCTCGATTCTGGGTTGGGTATTGATAGGCATGCCCACGGCGTTGATTTTTCCCGCGGGATTCATCACTCGATTATGGTGGCCTTTCGCCCTGATGGTGGGTGCAGCCCTGGGGCCGCCCGTCCTGCTCCTGATCCTCATAGTTATCGGTCGGGGGCACGTTTACTTCCGCAACTTCGCCGAGACCGGTACTCTGTTCGCGTACTCCATCCTGGTTTCCACCATTGCCTTTGTGGTGTATCTGGCGTTGCTTCGCAAGGATCTGGAGGACGAATCGGCCTTGCCACCGGGAGTCCACCATCGGGCGTAAGCTGTAATATCGGACTGGTCTTTATCGACACGTCAGCGTAATGCCGCTATGGAAGCAGCGGAGGCGATCGCCATGAGAGTCAGCCAGGCGGGCATTAGTACTCGAAATCTTCCCCGCCCAATCGCAACCCCCAAAAGTAGTTTCAGGATAGTGTTGGATAGTGTGCCAATGGCAATCGCCTGAGCTGCGACCGGAATCGATATCTGGGCTTCGGCGGTGTTCGCCATGGAGATGGTGAGCACGTCTACGTCCGTGAGTCCGAGAACAGCGCCGGAGAGCAGCAACCCAGTTTCTCCCCAGTGTAAGCGGACTGCAGATACGGCAAATAGGACAACCTGAAAAAGCACTGTCATCTGCAGCGCGGGCATTACTTGAAGCGGGTTGGAGGGGGCGGGCACATCAGCCTTCTCTTCGCGGCGCTTCAGCCCGATCAAGATAACAATCGTGCCCACGAGAAATGGTGCCGCCAGGTAAGGGAGCAGAGCCCAGGCAAGCCCGGGCCTAAGGATGGCAGTGGCAACCATTACCCTTAAATTCATGACAGTGCAGGCCGCAACAACTCCGACGGAAAGTGGAAAGGAAAAATTCCGGTCCTCCCGGCTTAAACGCGAAAAGGTAAACGCAACCGCGGTGGAAGAGACGAATCCGCCCAGCAGGCCGGCAACTGTGTAACCGCGTTCGGTGCCCATAAGGCGGCGGGCAACGTAGCCGACAAAACTCAATCCCGAAAACAGCAGGACAAAGAGCCAGAGCTGGCGGGGCCGGATTCCACCGAGGGGACCGTAGGGGCCGTGCGGCAACAAGGGAAGAATTACAACCGCCATCACCGCGAATCGGACACCGGCTCGCAAACCGGCGTCGTCGATACGGGCAATTAAAGCGTGCAGGCGTGACTTCTCTACGAGTAGAAGCGTAGCGATGGCCACAATTGCGCTGGCCAGCACCAGGTAACCTGTTCCAGCCAAAACGCCAGTCGCCAGCACTACCAGGGCAGCGACCTCGGTTGTGCCGTCGACTCCCCGTCGGCTGGCAGCGATATACGCAACGACTACAAGCGCTACTGCGCCACCGAGTAGAGCCATCGCCACAGGCTGGAAGCCGAGCGCCCAGAAGCAACCAGCGATACCCGCCAACCCGCCCAGCAAGGTAAAGGTTCGGAAACCCGCAAAGTGTGCCTGCGGGCCGCCGGCGTGCCCAGACCACTCGCGCTCCAGACCAACTGCCGCGCCTCCCAGAGCTGCAATGGCGATGCCAACCACGTTCTGCTGTTCAGGGCTCATAACTTAAAGATACGGAGCCAGCATGGACCGATGAGGCCTCAATCCTACAGCATGACGGACGACTCCCCGAACTTCTGTCCAGGCCAGGACGCGGGCGTGAAAGTCAGCCGCTCTCCACGGCCAGTAACCCCGGTCAATGAGTTAATACAAAACCACTATTGACCGGGGGATTCGGAAATGTGATCGTGATCCCATTTTAGCGTCGCTTGTGTGGCCAGGAGCTAACTCATGGCGGCTTTCGGTCCGCCAATTTCCCGATGCAAGCTGCACATAACACAAGCTTGTATGAGAAGCTCAGCCCTGGTGGCACAATCTTGCCCTGCTGACATTTGGGTTCATTGAGGTTGCTCAAGGGGCGAAGACCTCTTCCATGCTAATGATGGGAAGACCGCAGTTGCGGCTTGATTGAGCCTGGGCTGCTCACAAATCCGGATCAAGGGAATCGGTACATGCAAGTCAGATCTTCGGCGGGTGGATGGGATCTGCATCTGCTCACTGAAAGATTTTCGTTCTTTTTGCTGCTGGCTTCCGTGGTCGTTCTGTTGGGAGTTGGATGTGACCGGCGACAGTCACCCCCCGGAATCATCATCACCCACGAGATCAAGCCCACGCCCCTACGAGTCGGCCCGGCTGAAATCACCTTGACCCTCGCGGACTCCAACTCCAGGCCAATATCGCGAGCACACATCGCCCTGGAGGCGGATATGGCGCATCCCGGGATGGCGCCTGTTTTCGGCGAGGCCAGCGAAACGGCGCCGGGCCGCTATCAGGGAAAAGTAAGCCTTACAATGGGCGGGGATTGGGTCTTGCTTCTTCACATCACTTTGTCCAATGGCCAAACCCTGGAACGACAGATCGAATTGAACGGGATCGAGCAATAATGCCTGCCGAACTGCATACTCCCGACCTGGAACTCGAGGAGGTCCACGAATTCGATTTGCTGCGCGTGCGAGGAATCAGCAAGCTCCTGCACTGGCGACACGCGCGCACGGTGTTGCAGATCCCTCTGCTTCTTGTGGGCTTGGTGATGGTTTTCGACGGCCTCCTCGGACCGAGCCTTGCCCCGAAGAACATGGCCACCACGTTTACCTGGCTGCACTTCCGTGGCCTGCTGGTCCTAGTGATCCTGGGCGCCGGAAACTTCTTCTGTTTGGCCTGCCCATTCATGCTAGTGCGCAACATCGCCAGGCGATTGCACCAGCCGCGCTGGAACTGGCCCCGGAAGCTCCGTAACAAGTGGCTCTCGATCGTGCTGTTCGTTGCGGTGCTCTTTGTTTATGAGCTTTTTCACCTATGGTCCTCGCCGTGGTGGACGGCCTGGCTGATCGTCGGATATTTCGCCGCGATCCTGTTCGTGGACGGCCTGTTCAAGCATGCTTCCTTCTGCAAGTTCGTCTGTCCGCTCGGGCAGTTTAATTTTGCCGCGTCTCTGCTCTCGCCTCTCGAGATCAAGGTTCGAGACCAGTCGGTTTGTCACAGCTGCGATACCAAGGACTGCATTCGTGGACGGCGCGAGCCGAAATCAGGCCTGGTGGTGATTCAGCGCGGTTGCGAACTGGCGCTGTTTCAGCCGCTCAAGGCCGGCAACATGGATTGCACCTTCTGCCTGGATTGTGTGCAGGCTTGCCCGCACGACAATGTGGGCATTCTGAGCCGCATGCCCGCAAGCGAACTCATGACCGATCCAGTGCGCTCGGGCATCGGCCTTTTTTCGCGCCGAAAAGATCTGGCTGCCCTGATGATCGTGTTTACGTTTGGTGCGCTGGTGAATGCCTTTGGCATGGTCAGCCCGATTTATGTGGTGGAGCGATGGCTTTCGGCGCTGATGCATGTCACTCAGCGAGCCCCGGTTCTTGGTGTGATTTTTGCATTCTTCCTGGTCGTCGAACCGTTTGTGCTGCTGGGAGGAGCGGCCTGGATTACTCGGATTTGTGGTGGCAGTTGCCGCCCGCTGGTTCCCACTGCGGTGCGTTACAGCTATGCGCTGGCTCCGCTGGGATTTGGCATGTGGCTCGCGCATTACAGTTTTCATTTTCTCACCGGGCTGCTCACGTTCATTCCGGTGACGCAAAGCGCGGTTGCGAGCCTCGGACGAAACCTTCTGGGCAATCCACTCTGGACGTGGACGGGCATTCCCGTGAGGTTCGTTCAGCCAATTGAGCTGGGTTTTATCGGACTGGGATTCGCCGGATCTTTACTGCTTACGTATCGCCTTGCGGAAGATGATTGTGCCGAGCATCCCATGCGAGCTTTCATTCCCTGGGCAGTGGTTTGTCTTCTGATTTGTCTGGCATCGGTGTGGCTGATGTATCAGCCCATGGAAATGCGTGCTACGTTCATGATGAGCTAGAGAACTTCTGAGGATTGCGAAAGGCAACGTGTTGAGTCGACCAAGACTAAGGGCTGGCCCCCGGAGAGGCGCGATTGCGGTCGCCTTTCTCTCGTTGGCCATGACCATCCCGTTGCAGGCGCACATAGGGCCGCCGTTCCCTATCCTCGAGCACAAGCAAGTGGGGCCGTTCATCATTTCGTTGTGGACCCATCCCGACCTTGGTACGGGAACATTTTTCGTGATCGTGGACCCCGCGCCCGGGACCACTTTGCCGAACGACCTGAAAGCGCGTGTCGCCGTCCAGCCGGAAACAGGACGTCTGCCCGAGAGGACCTATGACATGTGGCGAGACCCGGTACGCGACCAGGTGGAATTCGACAACAATGTTGTAGAGTTCGATAAACAGGAATATTGGCGGGTACGCTTGATTTTGGAGAGCTCCGCAGGAGGAGGCGAAATCCTCTCCCGCGTTGAACCAACGCCCACGGGCTTGGGCAAATGGGACCTCGCCCTGTACACTTTTCCCTTCGCTTTCATTGCCTACATGTGGCATCGAGGCATGTCGCGCCGCAAAAAGCAGATGAGGAAACGTGAGGAAACCAGGAAGGCTGCGCAAGTCGCGGTGCTGGCGTCCACGAGTTCGCCGGAACAGGAAAGTGAGAGGCAATGAACGCCGCGCAGCTGTGCGTGCCAACAAGGATGGCCAGGGATCGTTCTATAGCTCGCAGTTCGGCCTTCATCTCAGTTCTTCGGCTATGGCCAGTTGTGTTCCTCGCTGCAGCAGGTCTGCTGGTTGGATGCACCTCCGGCCAACAGGTGCCCGCGAAAGGGTCTCAGGACTACATAAAAGTTGTCCGCACTTTCTACGTCGGCCTGGCTGCGCTGCAGGTCGGTGACGACGTGCGAGCAGATGACAAACTGGCAGCGTTGGTAAAGCTCGCGCCCGGAGAACCGGCGGGATGGGCAAACTGGGGCGTTCTGGCGTTGCGCCAGCGCAACTATGACGCGGCGGCGCAGCGATTGCAGCATGCGCACCAGGCGGCACCTCAGAACGACCACATCGAATACCTGCAAGGCTTAATGGAGAGCCAACGCGGAAATTCCGCAGAGGCGATCAACCATTTCCGCAAAGCCGTAGAACTGAATCCGCAGAACCTTCGTGCGGTTTACCAACTGGCTGAAGAAGTGGAACGTCAGGGCGGAGACAATAGCGAAGCCGAGGTCCAAAGCACAATCGAGAAAATTCTGGCCGCGCATCCTGACAATCTTGCGGCACTAGTTGAATTAAGCCGCGTCGCGGCAAAACGCGGCGACGAGAACACCCTCAAATCTGCGGTGGACAGGGTTGCCGCGCTTTCTCCGGACTGGCCGCCGGAAGCCAAGCAACAGCTTGCGCAACTTCAGAGCACGATCGCCAGTTCGGGGGCGCGAGCTGCGGGCACGCGAACCGTGTTCCTGAAGAATGTGCTCATGCGCGTGCCAGAATATCGTCTGAGCCTGTCTGCCCTTAAAGCGCCTCCCGGGGACGAGGCCCAGCCTTTTACCCATCTTCTTAAAGTGGAGTCGCCATCTTTTGAGCCCGCCGCGCCCGACACCTCTCTTTCTTTCAATCCCGAGTCGCTTCCCGGCGGGCAGGCGGGGCGCTGGGACTGGGTTGGCACAGTTTCGCTGGGCATGAGCGGGCCGGCAACTGCGCTCGAGGCCGATACACACAAAGTGCACTTGACCACTGGGCCCGCGCTTGCCTTTCCCGGAGGAGCCGCGAATATACCACCGTCGCCGGAAGGCATTCTGGGAATTGATTTCACCTACGACTTCAAAACGGATCTTGTTCTGGCTGGCGCCGGTGGAGTTCGTTTCTTCCGTCAGGACACTCCCACCACTTTTACGGATGTGACCGCCGCAACCAAACTGCCAGGCGCAGCGCTTACAGGAAAGTATCTGGGCGCTTGGGCGGCCGACATTGAGGCCGACGGCGATCTTGATGTGGTCGTGGGAGCCAACGCCGGTCTTCCCACAGTGCTCAGAAACAACGGGGACGGTACGTTCGCGATCATTCATCCCTTCGTGGGAGTTTCCGGCCTACGTGCCTTTGTCTGGGCTGATCTCGACGGGGACGGCAATCCCGACGCTTCGTTGGTCGATGGCGAGGGCCATCTGCACGTCTTCATGAATGAACGCACGGGCCAGTTCAAGGAGCGCACCATTCCTTCCGGATTGCCGCCCATCAGGGCGATTGCCACAGCGGATATCAGCGGCGATGGAATTTTGGATCTGCTGGTCGTGCAGGCCGACGGCAAGATCGTTTCGCTGTCGGAGAAAGATCCGGGCAATTGGGATTCAGCGACGCTTGTGACTGTGCCCGATGCCAGCTTCCTTCAGAATGACGTTCGCCTCCGCGTCGCCGACCTCGATAATAATGGAGCGCTTGACCTGCTGTTGACGCGAGTCTCTGGAGCGGGTTCCACACAATCCGGAGCCCTGGTATGGCTGGGCGACGGAAAGGGAAACTTCGTCGCGGTTCAGGCTCAGACACCCGCGCGTGTTTTCGACGCAGCCGACCTGAACGGGGATGGTCGTCTCGATCTGCTGGAATTGGACAACAACGGAGCGGCGTCTCTGGCCGTCAATCGCGGCTCAAAGAATTATCACTGGGAAATAATCCGCCCGCACGCAAGGCAGGCGACAGGCGATCAGCGAATCAATCCGTTTGGGGTCGGAGGAGAGATCGAGGTTCGTTCCGGCCTGCTGATACAAAAGCAGCCGATCACCGGTCCGCTTCTACACTTCGGACTGGGCGACCAGACCGGAATAGATGTGGCGCGGGTGGTCTGGCCAAACGGCTCGGTGCGCGCGGAATTCGACTTAAACGCCGACCAGGAAGTGGTGACCGAGCAGCGACTGAAAGGGTCTTGCCCGTTTCTGTTTGCCTACAACGGCAAGCAAGTCGAGTTTGTGAAGGACGCAGTGCCGTGGAGTTCCGCAATCGGACTCAAGATCAATACGATTGGTACGGCGCGCGTCGAAGCCACGGAGGAGTGGTACAAGATCAGTCCAAACGAACTTGCGCCCCATGACGGATATTACGACCTGCGCTTCACCGCAGAGTTGTGGGAGACCTACTACTACGACTATCTCAATCTCATGACCGTGGACCACCCGGCAGGCACGGACATCTTCGTAGATGAGCGTTTTGTGATTCCGCCCGCCAAACTTGCCATCACCACCGTCGAAACTCCACACGAGATCGCTCGTGCCGTGAATGACAACGCCAAGGACGTTACGGATATCGTGCGCACCCTGGATGGCAAATACCTGGATACATTCGGGCGTGGCCAGTACCAGGGTGTGACCCGCGATCACTATGTGGAGGTCGATCTGGGCGACGATGCTCCGGCCAGCGGCCCGCTGTATTTGATCGCTCGGGGTTGGATGCATCCCACCGATTCCTCGGTCAATGTCGCGTTGGCGCAAGGACGTCACGACGCGGCACAAGGATTGAGCCTTGAGGTGCCGGATGGGCATGGCGGTTGGGTGGTGGCGCGCTCAAATCTCGGCTTCCCCGCAGGACGAAAGAAGATTTGCCTGTTCGATCTGACCAATGTGTTTCGTCCCGGGACGCCGCGCAAACTTCGCCTGCGCACCAACCTTGAGATTTATTGGGACGAGCTTCAATGGGCAAAGGGGCTCCCGAATTCAGCTCTGAAGATCACCCGAATGGAACCGGGGATGGCGGATTTGCACTATCGCGGTTATTCCGTTATGAGCCAGGCGAATCCATCGTCGCCGGAACTGCCCGACTACAATCATCTGGAAGGAACCAAGCAGCGCTATCGCGACCTCACCGGCTACTACACACGATTTGGCGACGTCCGCGAATTGCTCGACAAGGTGGACGATCGTTACGTGATTATGAACTCCGGAGACGAGATGACGTTACGCTTTGCCGAGCAACCTCCGCCTCCTGCCGGATGGGTGCGCGACTACGTGATCGCCGGTGACGGCTGGATAAAGGACGGTGATTACAACTCGACCTTCTCGAAAACCGTACTGCCTTTGCCCTATCACGCGAAGAACCTGTACGTTACGCCGCCGGGCGGACTGGAGGAGGAGTGGGTCTATCGGCATCATCCGGAAGACTGGCAAACCTACCAGACCCGTTACGTTTCTGACGAGGTCTTTGAGGACGCGCTGAGAAAGACGAAATGAAGTTGAGTGTCAGAAAATTAGTTCTGATCCTATTTTTCATCGGCCTGCTGGCTACTCCGCGGGTCATGAGGTGGTGGTCGGCTCGGCATAATGAAAACTCCACGCTCGACGCAAAAGCCGCGCTGGCGCGGCATGGATTTTATCTGCAGGAAGTTTCGCATGCAGCCGGGGCGGACTTTATGCATCAAGGGCCTACCCTCGATCACAAGCTCGACCCCATCATGCCGGAGGTTGCGTCGATGGGCGCCGCGGTCTCCATTGTGGATTTTGATCGCGACGGCTGGCCTGACATATACGTGACCAACAGCGCGATCGGCAGCAAGAATGCCCTCTATCACAACAACCACGATGGAACTTTCACCGACGTTGCCGAACAGATGGGCGTGGCGAACTTGAATCAGGATGGCACTGGCGTTTCTATGGGTGCGGTGTGGGGCGATTACGACAACGACGGCTACGAAGATCTGTTCCTGTACAAGTGGGGCAAGCCGGAGCTTTTTCATAATGATCACGGGCGCGGCTTTACTGCCGTAACCGGGCAGGCCGGGCTGCCGCCCTGGGTAAACGCTAATACAGCGCTCTGGCTGGACTACGACGGTGATGGCAAGCTCGATCTGTTTATCGGCGGCTACTATTCCGAGAACATTGATCTCTGGCATCTCAAGAACACGGAGATTATGCCGGAGAGCTTCGAATACGCCAAGAACGGAGGCCGAAAATACCTGCTGCGTAATCTTGGAAACGGCAAGTTTGAGGACGTGACCGAGAAAGTTGGCATCGACAGTCACCGCTGGGCATTGGCCGCATCGGCTGCTGATCTGCGCGGCACCGGACATCCGGATCTTTTTATTGCCAATGATTACGGCATCTCCGAGTTGTACTTCAATGACGGTACGCGCTTCCACGAAGTTGGAGACCAGACCGGAGTTGGCTTTGCTCCGAAGAGCGGGATGAACGCAGCGTTCGGAGATGTTTTCAATCGTGGACAGTATGCGGTTTATGTGAGCAACATCTCGGAAGACGGAGTGCTCATTCAGGGCAACAATTTGTGGGTGCCCAAAGAAGGCACATCAGGCAACGGGCTCAAGTATGAAAATATGGCCCGCGACTTGGGGGTCGAGCTGGGGGGATGGAGCTTTGGCGCTCAGTTCGGTGACCTTAATAATGATGGCAACCTCGACCTGTTTCTCACCAACGGCTACGTCTCCCTCGACCGGAAGCGCGATTACTGGTACGACTTCTCAAAGATTGCCGGCGGGCATACGTCGATCATTTCCGATGCACGCAACTGGCCGGCGATGGACGGACGCAGCCTCTCCGGCTATCAACACAAGCATCTGTGGCTGAATGACGGCGCCGGACGCTTTGTTGATGTGGCCCAATCGGTGGGAGTCACGGACACGCACGACGGACGCTCGGTCGCGATGGCAGACTTGTGGAACCGTGGTGTGCTTGATGTGGTGGTAGCGAACCAGCGCGGACCGCTGTTGATTTACAAGAACGTAGTCGCGCCTGGCAACGGGTGGATCGAGTTCCAACTGGAAGGAACCAGCAGCAACCGCAGCGCTATTGGCGCGGAGGTCATCTTGTTTTGGAACGGCCAGCGCCAGGTGCAGGAAGTCTCTGGCGGCAGCGGCTTTTGCGCGCAGAATGATCGCCGTCTGCACTTTGGCCTGGGCAAGGATCCACAGATCGAAAAAGCGGTGATCCGTTGGCCATCGGGTAAGAGCCAGACCCTCAACCATCTTTCTGCCGGTCAACGCTACGACCTGAAAGAGCCGTCATGAGCCAGATGGGCATACCCATGGCCCCAGTGCCTTCCCGCGCAGCGGCCTCAAAGAAGGCGCTCATTGACAGCCGCTATGTTGCGCCCATTTTCATCACTTGCATTCTGCTGGTGGGGCAAGTGACGTTCGGGATTCTCGAAAGCTATCCCAGAACTCTGCTCGCCATTGGCACCAGCATTGCTGCTGAACTGGTATTGGGACGCCTGTTCTTGAATAAGTGGCCTCATCCCGCCAGCGCCTACATTTCGGGAATCAGCGTCGGCATCCTGCTGCGCTCACCTGCGTACTGGCCGTATGCGCTGTGCAGCCTGATTTCCATCACATCGAAATACGTGCTGCGAATAAAAGATCGCCACATCTGGAACCCCTCGAATTTTGGCGTGTCTGCCATGCTGTTTCTCGTACCAGCAACAGTTGCAAGCCTGAGCATCCAGTGGGGCAACTATCTTCTGCCCATGGTCGTAATTTGGGTTTTGGGCTTTCTGATTGTGTGGCGGGTGCGGCGCCTGCATATTACGGCGACGTATGTGGTTTCCTTTTTTGTCTTCGCGTTTCTGCGGAGTTGGATCCTGCACGAACCGTGGCAATCCGAGGTTTCTCCCATTACCGGGCCGATGTACCAGCTCTTTATCTTCTTTATGATCACCGATCCGAAGACCACGGTGCGCTCGAAGCGCGGGCAGTGCCTGGTCGCCTTTGTCATCGCGGTGGTGGAGACAGTCTTACGCTTCTTCCAGAGCGTGTATGCACCGTTCTACGCCCTGTTCATCGTGGGGCCGATCGCCAATTCGATCGAGATATGGATGGACTCGCGGCGCAACCTTACGACGACCGCGGCAGTGGCGAAAGGCGCATGAACGTCAACCTTCACCAGAACGAATCCCAATCGACGTCACGTCGCAGGTTACTAGTCGCAGCGCTGGCCATCGCGGTGGTTTTGCTGCCGGCGTGCAACGGCAAACCCGCCGCGGAGACACCCACTTCAAGCACGCCGAAGAGCGAGAGTCCTACCGTCGCTGCAGTGAGCGCTCCCGCCGCGCCTGCTCCGCCGAGTCCTCCTGCGGCAGCGAGGCCAGGAGCCACGCCGGTTCGGCCATCGGGCCCGATTCAGTTCACGGACGTGAGCGCGCAGGCCGGCATCCACTTCAAGTACAACAGCGGAGCCTTCGGCAACAAATATTTGCCGGAGACGATGGGGCCTGGGGTCTGCGTTCTGGACTACGACAATGACGGCTGGCAGGACATCTTATTCGTCAATTCGATGGATTGGCCGGGTCACAAATCCGGCAAGTCTTACCCTGCGCTCTACCATAACAACCATGACGGCACCTTTGCCGATGTGACTCGCCAGGCCGGCCTGGCAGTGGAAATGTACGGCCTCGGGTGCACGGTGGGCGATTATGACAATGACGGAAACGAGGACGTCTACATTACGGCCGTGGGCAGCAGTCATCTGTTTCGCAATTTGGGGAAGGGCAAGTTCGTTGACGTCACAGCCAGGGCGGGCGTTGCCAGTCCAGGATTCGCGACAGGCGCGGTATGGTTCGACTATGACAATGACGGAAAACTCGACCTCTTCGTCGCCCATTATGTGAAGTGGTCACTCGACACTGACCAGTACTGCTCCCTGACCGGCAAGGGAAAATCCTATTGCACGCCGGAAGCCTACAAGGGCGAGAGCTGTGAACTTTTCCACAACAAAGGGAACGGCACATTTGAGAACGTCACAAAGCGAGCCGGACTTCAGGACGCTACGGGCAAGTCTCTGGGCGTCGCATTGCTGGATTACGACGAAGACGGCTATCTTGATCTTTTCGTAAGCAATGACACCCAGCCCAACAAGCTCTACCGCAACAATCACGACGGAACATTTTCCGATGTAGCGGTTCCCGCGGGCGTCGCCTACAGCGAAGCCGGGACTTCGCGCGCGGGTATGGGAACGGACGCTGGAGACTACGACAACTCGGGGCATCAAGGCCTGCTCATCGGAGATTTTGCCAACGAAGGTATGGCGCTGTACCACAGCGACGGACCCGGCCTGTTCACGGATGAAGCAACCGCCACTGGCCTCGCACGAATGACGATGCCGTCGCTGACATTCGGCACTCTGTTCTTTGACTATGACCTTGATGGGCGGCTGGACATTCTGGCCGTCAATGGGCATGTTGCCGACGATGTCAGCCAATTGCAGCCCACAATCAAATACGCCGAACCGGCACAATTATTCCGCAACGAGGGCCGGAAGAAATTCGAAGATGTCACCGCGAAAGTTGGTCACTCGCTGCAGCAGCCAATCGTCGGACGAGGCGCTGCCTACCTTGACTACGACAACGACGGCGATCTCGACCTGCTCATTATGGATAATCGCGGCAATGCTCGCCTGCTGCGGAATGACAATGGCAATCAGAACGAGGTACTCCGGCTCAAGCTTATTGGCACCAAATCGAACCACGATGCTATTGGGGCGAAGGTCACCGTCACAGCGAACAAGGGCGAGCATCTCTTCGCGATGGTCAAAACGGGCTCAAGCTATCTCTCGCAGAGCGAATTGCCGCTGACTTTTGGCCTCGGCAAACCAGCACAGAAGAAGAGCGTCAGCCTGACGATAATATGGCCGAGCGGGCGAAAAGATCTGCTCTCGAACGTCGAAGTCGATCAGCTGGTGACAATAGAAGAAGGCAAGGGTATGACTTCGAGCCAGCCGATTGTCTACGTAAAAGCGGGACCCTGACCTGCTTTGAGATTATCGAAATTCGTGGACAATGTTTGCCAAGCTGGAACTGATTGGCTTCATTCCCGGAGTAGAGGGCTGGCCTGTGGTTGCTGCCGAAGCCCGCGATGGCAGCCGCTTCGCGCGAAATGTGAAAACTATTGCGTACTTCGGCGGAGATTACGATTCCGCAATGTTTTTATGGATACAGCCTCCGGATAAGTCGGTAGACTTGCAAGCAAGGTGATCTCGAATCTGGCGCCGTAGTTGACCCAGTAAACTGGTGGGAGAAGATGTATGCAGAAGCAGCTTGCTCTTTGTTTGGGGACCCTTTTGTTGTCGAGCGTTGCCTTGGCGCAAATGGCCTCGGGGAGTGTCTCTGAGAGTTCAAGTCCGCAGTCCGAAGTTATCGATGCCCAGAATTTTCGCGTACAACGAACCTTAGAAGGTTGTGTCATCCGGCAAGGCAGCGATTATCTGCTGGTTCCAAAACACGGTCGGCCACTGCAGTTATCGTCTATTGGCGGCGAGAACCTGGGCCCGAACATCGGGCGCCAAGTTAAAGTGCACGGCCGCGAGACGTACGCGCTCGAAGGTGCAAACCCGGAAGCCGATTACGCCGTGGCCGCCGAACAAATTGAAGTGGTAGCACAATCCTGCCCGGTCAACTGGAATGAGAAGTGGGTCCGCCACAGCGGCGTGAGACCTTAAGGAACGCTTCCGACCAGGGGACTGTTTCACGGCAGGAGGTAGCGGATCGAGGTGAGCATCACGCTGTCGAGCCCTTTCGGGGCACTTCCCATGCCCGTCCACGTTTCCCGGTGCAGGTACTCGTACTGCGAGCCGTATTGCAAAGTGCCAAATGGACCCTTGTAGAAGCGGTACCAGAAGCCTGTGGCCGCGTGCCAGATGTCGCGGTTCTGGGCGCCACAGGCGGCGCCGCCGCTGGGCACTATTTCCACCTCGCAGTTCCGATTGTCGACTAAGGGCGAACCGAAGCCAGCGGGCTTGGTGGAGTCGGTCGGATTGAGGTAGGTTGCGCGTCCATAGTATTCATCACTGCCGTAGAGAAAGATGTCCAGCTTGGCTCGGGGGTGAAGTTCTAAGCCGACCAGCGCTTGGAGAGCATGATCGGGGATGATGTGCCCGTCGGGCCGGAGAGTAACGTCCGGGCCCGCGGCAGCGGCGTACCGGCCGCTGCCGGTGCCGGCAAGTCCCTCTACGATAAAGTCGATCTTGTTGCGGACCACGGGCAGAATTGCGGCCGCCCCCAATCCGCCCCCGCACTGACGTTATTGGTCCCGCCGATGCGATCGCGAAAGAAACGGCCAACCGCTTTCAGTTCATAGTGCCCCCACCCCGGCTCCCAGGCAATCTTGGCTAACAGATCTGGAGCAAGGTTGGTGGAAAAACCGTTCGTGCTGCCGCTCAGGAAGTTAAGAGTGCCTCCATTGGGCGAGGCGGCGTTGCCGCTATTGTTGAATCCGAATACGTTCGCCGGGACGAAACTGGCATTGGGCTGTGCGGTCTCCGGGTTTGCTAACTCAAAGGCCGCCCACACCCGGTTATTGAAGTTCTTGGTCAGGCGAAATGCAGTTTGCCGGACATAGTTATAACCCACGACGTAACTCGCCTCTATGGTGTTGGGGATAAACTCGGCGCGAGTGGCGATGCCCTTGCGGTTTGTCGTGATCAGGCTCCAGTATTGGCCGGCAGTCAGGGTCAAGCCATTGTTGAAATCCGCCTGCGCCCATAACTGCCGCTGACGGGGATTGAAACTGTTGGTTTGAACCTGGTTCGCGGTCGGCGCCTGGGCCAGGAAGTCGATTTCGTAATAACCCGTCAACCTGGTTTCTCCCGCTTTGCCCTCCGACAGTAAAAACAAACGGGACGCGCGGGAGGACCCTCGAAACTCGCTGAGATGCGAGTTGGCGACTCCCCCGAAGGGGGTAGCGCCGAAGTTGCTGCTCACGTCCGCGTTCTCGTTTCGGCTACGCACCAGGAAGTCCGCGGAAATGAAACCACCGGGAGCCAGCGTAATTCCTTTGTAGTGCAGGACGGTTGGGTGTTCAAGTCCCTGCAAGGACTTTTGCATTTCCTGCAGGCGCTGCTGCAGGCCCTTGGCATTTGCAGTCCAGGTTGTGGTGGCAGAATTTGTGGCAAGTTCAAGGCTGGCGGCCTGCTGCTGCGACTTTTGCACCTGTCATCCTTGCTCCCGCAGTTCGTAAGCATTCTGCCGCAACAGCTGTTCTAGTTGGCTGATCTCGGCCTGCTGTTGTGCGACCAAGGCCCGCTGCTGGGCCAGCTCGACTTGCTGGTCCTTGAGTTGGTCTTCGACCATCTTGAGCTGTTCCGATATAGCGGTGCTCTTTGAACGAGCGGCTGCCGTCGCTTTGGACTGCGGCGCAGCCTCCTGACCCGCGCACAGAGTTGTCGTGATCAGACCGAGAACGATCGCCGCCCAAAGTTTCCATTCGATCATCGAATGCTCCTCAACCAGGCTCTGGTTTCACGGTGCTCCGCCATTTCGTTATTTGCAGGTGGTTACAAGTCGAGTGCGATCGTTGGACATGACTTCGGCGATGGCATGCCGCCAAGACCCGAACCGCGGTAACTCGGATGAAGGTCTAAAAGGCACCTTCCCGATGTCAGCTCTATGCGGCCGCGGCAATACTTAGATCTTCATCGGCAGATGCAAGGTGGACTTTAGCGTTACCCTTCACGGCGCGATCCCTCTACCTCGGGACGCCGCTTCTTCCGTCGTCAGTGCTAGCCATCGCCTAGGGTCGAGCTTAGGGCCGGGTATACAGTCCCACCCTCCTGCGATCGGTGGCTTGGCGGCGAGGAACTACTTCTATTCCGGGAAGAAGTGGCCACCCGGGGACTGGAGGTTCGTTAACCAGCAGGATCATTAAGGACGCAAGCAGGCCGGGAACGATGGAGAGGAAATATCGATCGGATCTCGAAATGGAACGAAAGGAATAGCAGAACGGCCAATAGTGGCCCTAAGAAAGGTCCTAGATTGTCGCCAACGCCCTCAAGGCCAAAGGCTCGCCCTCTGTATTCATCGGAGACGGAAGATGCGATGAGGGCATCGCGCGGAGCGGACCGAAAGCCAGCACCGAAGCGGTCCAGAAAGCAACCGCCTAATACTTGAACGTTTCTCTGGCGATCGGGACCGCGTTTATTGCGCTTGGCCACCCTGTGTAAAAGGCCAAATGCGTGATTACCTCGACCACTTCATCTTTGGCTACGCCATTCTCGCGCGCCCGTTGAAGGTGAGATCGCAGCTGTTCGGGCCGATTTAGAGCGATCAATGCGGCGACCGTGATGAAACTACGAT
The DNA here is from genome assembly GCA_963758435.1 of Terriglobia bacterium. GTDB lineage: Bacteria > Acidobacteriota > Terriglobia > Terriglobales > Acidobacteriaceae > JAIQFF01. The sequence goes on from CAVWVN010000015.1 coordinate 93,330, forward strand.
CGCGCTTCGAGAGCCCTGGACGTTCCCAGACATCGCCGAATAGCACGTTGTCTGTTAACTCAGCCAGCTTGGGATCGAAGTCGCCGATCAGTTTCTGCGCTGCAGAAGGCTCCTTAGTCATGGCTGTAACTCCTGCGGATGTGGACTGGGAATTCCTATACTCTTCGCCGCTCACCCTTTCCATCCATTCGACAGTTTTCCCGTTGAGACTTTCCTGAATAGCAATATGAGTCATACTCGCGCTTGCCGTAGCTCCGTGCCAGTGTTTCACGCCCGGCGGAATCCAGACGACGTCCCCTTGCTGCATTTCCTCGACTTGACTGCCCCATTGCTGAACCCAGCCCGTACCAGCCATAACGATCAAGGCTTGCCCCAGAGGATGGCTGTGCCACGCTGTGCGAGCCCCGGCTTCGAAAGTGACGCGGCCACCAGACGTGTGCGCGGGTGGATTTTCGTTGAAAAGAGGATCGATGCTTACGGAACCAGTGAAGTGTTCGCCCGGGCCTTTGGCGGAGGGTTGCGAGCCACTCCGCGTTATTTTGATGGTCTGCGAGATCGGCCGTGACGCATTGTGACCAGCATCAGCGGCCAATGGACCTGCCGTTTGAGCAAACGCGGCCGCAGAAGTGAGTAAATGGGATGCCGTGACCACTATCGCGAGCAGTTTCATCCCCTCCCCCGATTCAGTAATTCATGGGTCGAAAACGCGTCCCATCTCCAAACACTCTCACTCTCTTGCGGCAGTTCAACGGCCCACCAGTTTCTGCAGTTCTGCCGGATACCGTTCTCCCTGGACCGAAATGTTCGACGCAGCGCTTTCGAGCTGCCGGAGATCGTCGGGCATAAGTTCGACGGCAGCGGCTCCGAGGTTCTCTTCGAGGCGATGCAGTTTGGTCGTACCCGGGATCGGAACGATCCACGGCTTTTGCGCGAGCAGCCAGGCGAGGGCGACCTGGGCAGGCGTCGCCTTCTTCTGTTGCGCGAACCGGCCAATCAGGTCCACCATAGCCTGATTCGCTTTTCGGTTCTCCGGCGTAAAGCGAGGAACGACGTTGCGGAAGTCGGTCTTGTCGAACTGGGTGTCCTGGCTGATCTTGCCAGTGAGGAAGCCCTTCCCCAGCGGGCTAAATGGAACGAACCCGATTCCGAGTTCCTCGAGGGTCGGCAGGACTTCCGCTTCAGGTTCTCTCCACCAAAGTGAATACTCGCTTTGAAGTGCCGCGACGGGCTGAACGGCATGCGCCCGACGGATGGTCTTCACGCCTGCTTCCGAGAGTCCGAAGTGCTTCACCTTGCCTTGACGGATGAGGTCCTTCACGGCCCCGGCGACATCTTCGATCGGTACGTTGGGATCGACGCGATGCTGATACAACAGGTCAATCCGATCAGTCTTGAGACGCTTTAGCGATGCATCGGCTGCCTCTTTGATGTGCTCGGGACGACTGTCCAAGCCAGCCTGTTTGCCATTCTCGATTTTGAACCCGAACTTAGTGGCGATCACGACCCGGTCACGAAATGGAGCCAGCGCTTCGCCCACCAATTCTTCATTTGTGAATGGACCGTAAACTTCGGCCGTATCGAAGAAAGTTACGCCGCGTTCGACAGCTGCTCTGATCAGCGAGATCCCTTGCTGCTTGTCCACGGCTGGGCCATAGCCAAAACTCAGCCCCATGCACCCAAGTCCAATGGCCGAAACTTCAAGATTGTTTTTTCCAAGTTTACGTTTTTGCATTATTTCTCCCTTCATAGATCCACCAGTTATGACGCCAGTCTCGCGCGCTGTTGTTCCCGCCAACGAGCCGGTGGGACTCCTTCCCAGGTGCGGAAGGCGCGGACGAACGAGTTCGCGTCCTCATAGCCGAGCAAGTAGGCAGCTTCATTCAACTCGAGGACAGAATTGTTGAGATAGTAGCGAGCAAGCTGGTGGCGAGCTTCTTCTAAAACCAGCTGAAAACTCAGCCCTTCCTCTTGCAAACGCCGCTGCAGAGTGCGCGAGCTGACATGCAGTGCGTCGGCGATGTCTTCAATAGTTGGGCGCTGGCCTGTGAGCTTTTGCTGTATCGCGACGCGCACTCGATCCGTGAAGTTTTCCTCAGGGGTTTCTTGTTTCAGTTCTTCTTCAAACTGCGGCGCAAGCATGGCCAGGAGCTCAGCATTCCGAGTGACGAACGGTCTTTGTGTGTCGGCGGCACGGAATACAATCGCATTGCGCGGCGCCCCGCAAACCGCTTCACAACCAAAGTGGCGCTCGATCGTTTTGATGTGCCTGCGAGGTTCTACGAACTCCACACGCATTGGCGAAAAGCGAGTACCGGTGCCGTGGCGAGCCAGGGAGAGCACCCAAGCGAAGCAGCATTCGATCAGCACCGGCGGCTCGACTTCGTTAGCAAGAAGCCAGCGGAATTCGATGCTCCACTCTTTGTCATCCATTTCCTGCACGATCTCTTTCGGGCAGGTGAGCTGCTTGTGGCGAGCCATTTGGTCTATGGCTGCACCGAAGTTTTCTGATGAGAGCGCGGCCAGCCCGACGGGGTGAAATCGCTCCGTCTTGCATTCTGTTCCCAGCCGTACGCCAATGCCCGGATCGGTGCTGATTTCGCCCACCGCACGCCACAAGGCAAAGAGTTCCTCCGTCTTGAGGAGCACGCGCGGTTGGTCGATGAATCCCTGGGAGAGCCCGGCTCTGCGCAGGACTGCCGAGACACGGACTCCCAGCTCTTCCAGTCTCGAAAAATTGCTGCCCGAAAAGCGAAAGTGCTTGTTCATCAGTTTGCTCAGACTCGAGAGAAAGCCATCTCGATCGAAAAACGGTACTTCAACATCGCCCGTTGTGCATGTAGATAATTTATAGGCCCGCCCGCACGTCGGCTATGCAAAACACGCCATTATGCATGCCAAGGCCGCCAGTCTGCGGGCGAGGCCCGTCTTCCGTAAACCTTTCGAACCTTCAAAAGCGGGACTGAGAGCGGACTGCAGGAAGCCTTTCGATCCGACGTAACTCTTGTGGAATGATGGTGGTCGGGGACGGAGTTGAACCGCCGACGTCAGTTTTTTCAGCCGATGTTTTTACTACTTCCAACGCTTGTACGTCGGCGACACCACCCCCGAGAGCCGAAAAAATTGGATCGCGGCGCTGGACCGGTTAGCGGCGCTGAACCCGGCGATGGTTGTCGCCGGTCACAAGAAGCCTGGCGCGCCCGACTCTCCGTCGGCGATCCAGGACACCAAGCGTTACCTCGAGGACTTCGACCGGGTGCAGAAAACCGCGAAGTCCGACCAGGAGCTGTTCGACAAGATGACGGAGCTATACCCATATTGGGTAGCCAATCAGTCGTGGTTGATGTTCGGCTTCCCGGGGGCATAACCTACATTCAACCGCAGTGGCCCGTCCTTGGGCACTCTGGAGGAAACAGACTCGATTTCAAAGAGGAGGACAAAATGACAACAAAAGGAAAAGTCTTGGTGCTTGTCTCGAGCGGGCATGGCTTGCCCTTGAAAGATGGCAAGGTTTATACCGGCGCTGGCTACTACCTCAACGAGCTGACGGTTCCGGTTCGCGCCCTGATGAAGGAGGGCTATGAAATCACCTTCGCCAACCCCAAAGGCAACACGCCGCAATTGGATGTCCACTCAGCTGTACCCGACTTCTTCGGCGGAGACGAGGCTAAGCTTCAGGACTATCTAAGATTCCGCGACACCCTGACTGGGCTCAAGAATCCAACTCGTATCTCGGATGTCATCGCATCGGGCCTGGATCAATATGACGCTGTTTTCGTCCCCGGCGGCCATGGCCCGATGATGGATCTTCTCGATGATCCCGACGCTGGCACCGTGATGAGGCACTTTCATAAAACATCCAAGCCTACGGCAGTGCTCTGCCATGGCCCGATTTCACTTCTCGCGGCGCTTCCGAATTCGACGGAGGTAGTCGCCGCGCTGTCGGCGGGCGATGCCGCTGGAGCGCGGGCAAAGGCGCAGGGTTGGATCTATTCTGGATATAAGATGACCATCTTTTCGACAGCAGAAGAGCAGCAACGGGAGCCGCTTGAGATCGGCGGTAAGGTTCTGTTCTACCCGGACTTCGCCTTGAGTACGGCGGGCGGTGACGTAAGCGTGCTCGCTCCATGGACGAGCTATGTCGTTCAAGATCGCGAGCTGATCTCAGGCCAGAACCCGTTCTCTGACGAAGCGCTTCTGAAACTTCTTCTACCGGCACTCAACAAGAAGAAGATGGATTCAGCGGCATAAGAATCGGAGAGAACAAACGGGGAAACCGGGGACAGCGGGATGTTTCCCTTTTCGGTAATGGAAATTAGTTAACGTTCCGTCTATCGCCAGTTTTTCTTGGGACAACCGTCCTGGTGGATTACGTCTGTTTCATCTTTGGCTTTAAGGATCCGCGGATGATGGGCAGCGCCGCGGTGAAGCCTGATTGCGTTAACCGGTAGCCCTCCTTCGCGCTACCCTCCACCAGTTTTCGGCTCCACAAATCACGCACGCTGTTTGTGACACTGCCTTCTCTTCGCCGGTTGAGCGACGACTTTATATCGGCCACAGGGACGTAAGCCGGAAATGTGGGGACAGACGGGACGTACCCAGTTTTTCTTACTTAGGGGGAGAAACCGGAGAACGTCCCGTCTGTCCCCGAGTTACTCTCCGAGTTACTCTAGAGTATTTAATATCCCGACGTGGGAGCGATTTTCTTGTTAGCCGATCCCTAAATCGAAAACGCCGGATTGCCTTCTATCACCTTCTGCTCGAGATTCGGACGCTCGTGCTTGCGCCAGAGCCTTGCAGCGTGTCGAACCCGATAGAGAATAGGTCCGCCATCCGGCTGGTCCTGGCGAACGATGGGACGCGGCAGGCAGATGAAGTCCGTCTCTAGCCGGTCCGCTGCTGCGTGCACTACCGAATACCCATGGCCGCCCATGTCAACAAACGACAGGTGCGGTGACAAATCCCGGTTGGAAAGCTGGCGTGCCTTGTGCACGTCACCACTCTTCGCATATTCCAGGCATGACCGAACACCGTGACGCACTAGCATATTGACAGTGGGTTGCGGACGGTTGTCACCAGGACCTTGCCCGAGGAACAGGGCCCGCAGCGGAGCGTCTTTGGGCAGGTGATGTTCCATTGACTCCACCATTCCGGGCGCGGAGATTGATCCAACCACGAATGCCACACCTACGGGGTCAAAGGGCTTCGGCGGGAGAGACTTCGCCGATAAACCGGCCCAGAAGCTATGCCGGTCGCCCGCCACCGTGGCAAACCCCGTAATCCCATGCTCTTGAATGAAATCGTAAATTTCACCGCGCTCCCGATAGGCAGTGCTGACGTCCCCGCCGCCAAAGCTGGCATACCCAGCACCGGGCCAGGCGCTGGCAACCATCCCGGGAGGAAGGTTCTGCGGGTCGGCGCGCATATCCAGCGTCGAAGTTGTGCTGCCCCAGATCTTCCAGGTAGTTTTCGAATTCCGCAGTCGTTCCAGAAACCACGTTTTTTGCTCGGCTCCGAGCAGGGTCTGCGCGGGTTCCGCTTTACGGAGGTTCGGAACTTGCTGGCCCCCGAAACGGATGGTGTTGGGCGGTTTGCCTCCGTTGTAATCCCGGCCGCCATCGATTATCTCAAGCACCTCCTCAGGCACGAACTCCGCATAGTCCTTATTAAAGAAATCTGCGTCAGCGAACTTGCTTCCCGGGTCCTCCGATCGGTAGCTTCGCTCGTCGGTGATAATGAGCTCCACGTTCCGGCCCCAGCGGAGCGACCGGTATCCCTTCAGACTATTGATGGCCGCAAGATTGTTGGCCTCCTGCCCGAGTCCATGCTCATCGAAATCTGTGATCGGGGCATCCTTAACCTGCGGTGGGCTGAAAACTTCGAGCGAGGGACCACCGCTCTTCACCATTCGTGCCGGCTGATACTCAAAAAATGCCTGCATGGCTGCGACCTTGCGAGTCTGCGCCGGACGCGTTTTGCCGTCGAACACTTGCAAGGCTTGCCATCCTTGCCAGCTGTACTCATGGTTATCCCACATGGGAACAAAGGGCCAGCGGGCACGAGCGTCCTGCAGGTCGGGATCATGCAGGTAGCTGCGATACACAGCACGGTAGTCATCCACCGTGACTGGGATGTGGAAGTCCTGAATTTTCTCTCCTTGAGGATAGCGAACGAGTTCCCTGACCTTGCGGTCGTAATAAGTGGCGCGGTCCTCCGGATACCAGACCAGCTCGTATATGAAGTCGCCCAGGTGCAGAACAAAGCTGAGCCGGTCCTGCTCAGAAGCGTGCTCATCCTCGAAGATCATTCTTCGGTACGCGTTCTGCGCTCCGAGGTTTGCGTTCTGACAACTGACGAACGCGAAGTGTACCGGCCGGGAATCATCATCGGCAGGCGCGGTGATGGTGCGGCCCAGGCGGCTGCCCGAACCCTCAGGATCGGTAAAGCGATACCAATAGACCTGGGCCGGCTTCAGTCCTCCGACCAGCACACGACAGGTCCAATCCGCCTCCGCCGAAATCGACACTCTCTGAGTTGCAATCACACGCTGGAACGTCTGGTCGAGCGCCACTTCGACGATCAATTCCTGGGCCGGTTCAGGCTGCGGGGCGCGCCGGGTCCACAGCAATACGCTGTTGCTGTCGGGATCGCCGGAGGCTACACCTTCCGGGAAAAGGTCGCGACGCTCGCGCCAGGAAATCTTCGAAGGAGTCGAGAATGAGCGACCCCAAGCCGCTTCCGCACCAAGCACCGCGGCCACAGCCAGAAAATCGCGACGGCTAATATTTCCCATGCTGTAACTCCTTCTTTCCGCTGCAAGGCCCACGCACACTCGAGATGAGACGTCTCGTCCCAAATAGTGAGAGCGAACATGTCGGCCGACTATCTTGGACGGTCTGGCGCTGCGAGCGTGAGCACAAGATCTTGCCTATTGGGAGAAAAACCGGGGACAGACGGGCGTTCCCCGACGTATTTTCTTTGGGTTAGCTGTCATGACGATATCGTCTGCCCTATTCCGTCATGACGTTGTGTTCCTTCAGGAACACTCCGCCCCGCCGTCCCGCAGAAATGTGGGAATAGGTGCCGGCTGTGCCCCGGTTACCGGAAAACGTGAAAAAATCAGTCAGGGCCGTGGCGTTCATCCGCATTCATTGGTGCACCCACTGGATTCGCCCTGGAAAGACTACGAGATGCTCAAAGGGTTTACGAGAAAAACACAAAGGGACGAGCCCGCGACGCCAGTCAAGAACTACATAACGCGGAGCGGGCTGGAGCGCCTGAAAGATGAGCACCGGTTTCTGCTCACCAGGGAACGCCCGGCCGTGACGGAGGTGGTGGCGTGGGCTGCCAGCAACGGCGATCGCAGTGAAAACGCCGACTATCAGTACGGCAAACGGCGGCTGCGGCAGATCGATGGGCGGATTCGCTTTCTCACGAAGCGAATCGAAGCCGCGGAAGTGGTGGACCCGGAAGCTCCGAGAGCGGGGCAGGCGGCGACGAGGGCATTCTTCGGAGCGACCGTGCGCTATGCCAATGCCGCGGGAGTATCGCGAGTGGTGAGCATCGTGGGCACCGACGAGGTCGATCTCAACCGTAACCACATCAGTTGGGTGTCACCTCTGGGGCGCGCGTTGATGAAGTCGGCAGCGGGTGACAGCGTAGTCCTGCAACTGCCGGGCGGCACAGAATGCCTGACCGTGCTGGAAGTGCGTTACCAGCGCATTTCTGTGGAACCGTTCCGTGAACCACCTGGATCCGAGGCCTCGGCAAAGAGACTCCCTCGCCGACGCTAGTCTTCCTGATGGGGGACAAATGCGGGGACAAATGCGGGGACAGACGGGACGTACACCGGTTCTTTGGTCAAAGCGTTGTCTCGTCATTCGATAATTCGTGAACGTCCCGTCTGTCCCCAGGTTTCACAGATTTCAACGGCCTCGGTGACCAATTCTAGCTTTCGCTCATCTAAGTTCTGCTAGTGACTGTTTGCGCACGGTCAAGGAGATGAATATGAAAGCAATTGTTGTCCACCAATATGGCGGTCCTGAAGTACTCAAGTTCGAGGAATACCCAGATCCGGTGGCTGGTCCGGGCGAAGTACTGGTGCGGGTCGCTGCCACGAGCGTGAATCCGATCGACTACAAACGGCGGGCCGGGTTGACGAAAGACTTCTATCCCATGACTTTTCCGGGATTGATAGGAGTCGACATTGCGGGGACCGCGGTGAAGATTGGGGTAGGAGTGGAGGGCTTTTCCGTCGGCGACCAGGTGTTCGCCATGGCGGACAATACTTACGCCGAACTTTGTGTCGTGAAAGCCGCGGTTCTGGCGAAAGTTCCCAGGGGGCTCGATTTGATCCAGGCGGCGGAGCTGCCGCTGGTGACGACGACCGGCAACCAGCTCCTTTCAGCGACCGGAATCAAAGCGGGCCAGACGGTTCTCGTCGTAGGTGCTGCTGGAAATGTCGGGCGTTCGGCGGTATTCACTGCGAAAGAACGCGGGGCAACTGTGATCGCGGGGGTTTTGAAGCGGCAGTGCAGACGGATGAGGCGAAGACTGTCGGCGCCGATCAGGTCGTCGCAACCGACGACGATGCCGCGATTGCGAATCTTCCGCCGCTCGACGCGGTGGCGGATACGAGCGGAAGAACCGCAGGGAAGCTGATCGCCAAGGTCAAGCCGGGAGGAGTGCATGCATCGGTTGTCGACCCGCCGCAGAGCGCCCCGCAGTACCCATCTGTCAAGGTGGTGCACGTATTCTCGAAATTCGACAGGAAAACGCTCGAGTTCATGGCCGAAGCGGTGCGAGATGGCAAGCTGGTAATCCCGATTAGCCAGAAACTGCCACTCCGTGAAGCGGCCGAGGCCCAGGCAACTGCGGAGAAGGGTGGGGCCGGGAAAATCTTGCTGGTGGCTTGATATTATTTGCGAACAGAGGACACGGAAGGAAAATCGGAAATGAAAAAGGGTCTGCGTGGAATTAACCCCGCTGCGAAACCGAGTGGCGATGGGTGTGTGGAATGTCTGGCGTCCCCGAAAGGTTGGTGGCTTCATCTCCGCCGCTGTGCGGAGTGTGGGCACATCGGTTGCTGTGACAGTTCTCCGAGCCAGCATGCATCCAAGCATGCGGCAGCGACTGGGCATCCGATCATTGCCAGCTTCGAGCCCGGTGAGGATTGGTTCTTCAATTACGAAAAGCAGGATTACGAAAAGCAGGGGATGATCAAGGGTGCGGAGTTGCTCCCGCCTCAGTCGCATCCCAAAAATCAGCCGGCACCTGGACCCGCAGGAAGGGTGCCAGCCAACTGGGAATCACTCCTAAACTAGCTGGCGTCGATCGGTTTTTTATGAATGGGAGCGGGGCGGGACACCGTATTTGTAATGAGCGCTGTATCGAAAGGAGCCATCAATGAACGCGGTACAAATCGAACAGAAGAGCTATGAGATGCCCCCCAAAGAGGGGATCAGCATCGCGCATTTTCTCACCGTCGCCGACGTCGAGCGATCGGCTCGCTACTACGAAAAGGTCTTCGGCGCTCGCATTCTGACCATGGGGGACGGCAACGCGCCTCCGTACCTTCAGCTTGCGAATATCTGGATGATTCTGAACGTTGGGGGCGGGCCCACTCCCGATAAGCCGACGGTAACGCTAAGCGTCCCCGACCCGAATCACATCAACAGTTTTATGAATTTCCGCGTTGCGGATATTCAAGCGTGCTACAAGCTATGGAAAAGTCGAGGAGCCGAGTTCATCACGGAACCGATACCCAAGTACGGCGAGATACGCTGCTACATCCGCGATCCTGACGGTTACATTATCGAGGTCGGACAGAGCACTACCCTCACCTACGGTTAACTTTCGGCCGGGAAAAAGCGTTCTCACAGTTCCGGGCGAGTTGTCGGTAACGAGGAACTTAACCAGCCCAGTTCGAAAGCTGTCTGCTTTGGGGACCCAAGCGACCACAGGTGTGAAATCACAGGTGTGAAATTTCGGGCTGGGCTACTAAGTCACTGAAAGATATGGTGGCCAGGGACGGAGTTGAACCGCCGACGCCAGCCTTTTCAGTGTAACATTATGCTGTAGTTTCAACCACTTAAGTGACTCTAGGTGGCCGCCTAAGTCCTTGAGAAGCCGTGAGAGACATGCGAATCGTGGGTTGAAATCGTGGGTTCAAAAACACAGTCGCAGAAGGCCCCGCAAGCAGCGATTTCACCTTGGCATTCCCGAGCAAGCTCCTCGCTTAACGTTGTCAGCTATTACCACATTTGTGGTAGTGTTATACCACATGCTTGACCTTCGCTCCAAGGCGCGCCAGCAACTGCTGGCTTATTACTTCACAAACCCGACGGCCCGTCACCACTTGCGCGACTTGGCGGAGCGGCTGAACATCGATCCGTCCAACCTGTCGAAAGAGCTGGGACGCCTGGAGCGGAATGGTCTATTTCGGTCGGAGGTGATTGGCCGCCAAAAGTATTTTCAACTGAGCCGCGAATATCCGCTTTTTGATGAAGTGCGAAAGATCGTCAAGAAGACTATTGGCGCGGCACAGTTGATTGCACGATCCGTCAAAAGAATTGAGGGAATAGACGAGGCGTACTTATACGGTTCATTTGCAAGCAACCAGCAGGACGCCGCCAGCGATATAGACGTGCTCGTGATTGGCTCCCCGCGCGAGGAAGATTTAGCACAGGCCGTGCGAGCCCTTGAGCGGCAACTAGGGCGCGAAATCAACTACACCGTGCTGACACCGAAGGAATTCGAGTTGCGCCGCGCTCGGAAGGATGCGTTTCTGGAAAGCGTCTGGCACAATAAGCGTATCCCGCTCGTAGCTTCAAATGAAGAAACTAAAACCGCACACCGTTGACTGGGCGCAGATTGAACGCTTTCTCACGAGCGCGGATAAGAAGCTCGCCTCGGCTCACAAGATTCTCGCTTTTGATGAGGAAGCTTGTCTTCAGCAGGCGTATGAAGCAATGCTGAAAGCTTCCCTCGGGTTCATGTTCAGCCATGGACTCCGTGCGAGAAGTCAGCCTGGCCACCACGTCGCCATCATCGATTTCGTTCGGTCGCACATCGACAAGAAACATGCTAGTCTGCTGGTCGTCTTTGATCGTCTTCGCCGGAAGCGCAATGCAGCCCTCTATGACGACACAGGATTTGTTTCTCACCATGATGCCGAGCAAGCTCTCGAATCGGCCGGCAACTACTTGAAGGTGATCCAAGCTGATATCGCATTTAGAAAGCCATGAACGAGAGATTGAGCGCGTTCTGCTTTGGTCGGAAAGCTCGTCGGCAGTGATTTTCGACTGACCGGTCCTATACGATTGAAGCATGTGAATTTGCTGCTTGGCTCGCTTAACTCTTTGAGGGATGAAATGAGAACGGCATGGTTTCCTTTCCTGATTTCACTATGTTTTTTGACAGTATGCTCCAATTGTTCACGATCATGGGATCCCCATTACCAACCGCAGTTCCTCAAGGGCGGGAGCGACCCCCGAAGCGACGATAGGAACGAAGCGGGTTTGTGGCGGCTCAGGGGCCCCACAAACCGGGGTCGCCTCCCGCCCTTGAACATTTTCCTGGCGGTCGCGCTTCAGGCATCTCTTCCCCTCTTCGCACCGTCCTACCTACTCCTTCCAGACGATAGACCCAGGTTCCGGGTGGACCATGCACCGGACCATGGTGCTTGCCGCCACGGTCCGCAATATTCCGCATTTCTTTCATGCCGGTATCTTCCGCCCTAGCCCGCCGAACAGTTCGTAGTCGTGATCCAATCGATAGCTGGCAAAGCCTCCTGCGCACTGTCCCGGGCTGCGTGTACTGTCACCGAGAACGCAATCGCCCTGTTCCCGCCACCGGCGATATAGGGCTTCATACGGGGGGCCTGCGATCTCGTTCAGCTCTTCTCGCAACCGGTCCAAGCGGCTTTTACCAAACGAACTTGTCTCGCGCCGGTCAAACAGATTGCGAGCCTGAAAGTGCTCGCGCGAGCGCTCGATATCTGGATCCCTCGCGACCCGCACCGCCTCAACTCCATTCCCACATGAACGTCTGAAAATCCTCCCTGCCTTCGGAAACCTCCGCTCATTCGCAGCCACGTAGATGATCCGAAAACGGTCTAGCCGACTGAACAACTCCCTCCACTGCAGCAGGTAGGTGTCGAACCCCGAGGGCTTCCCCGTGCCGCCTTCCACATAACAAAACCCGACCACAGGGGACGGCGCGCTCGACGCGCTCGAGAGAAACCGCGGAAACTTGTCGACGAAATAGCGTGTGGTGGTGGGGCGACCGTGCGGCGATCGGTAGATGCGCTGCGGAAGCTGGCCATGATTCGCCGAGTCTACCGACAAAATAGTCCAGCTTCTCGGCTTCTGTGGCTAGTGTGCAGTTTGTGAATTGCCCTTCGTTGCCTTCGGCCGATGTCACTCCTCTACTGTGGCCCTGGGGTGAGCTTGGCTTGGGCACTTCTCGAGATGATGAATGCCGGCTTGGCAGAGCGGACTCTCGGACCTGCCTTGAGAAGCTTGACCGCTAAGATGCAGTCGATCGGACAGCACCAAACGTCAGCGACGGATTCAGAGGAATAGAAACGTTATGATTCCAGTGGCTCGTTGTCGCTGGGAGCGGCGATACCCAAGAAGACGAGAACGGCACGATTCAGCCGCACCATGTCCTCGTCAGCAAGGCGGCCAACGCGTGCGCCGATCTTTGATTTCCGAACACTCGTGATCTTATCCACCATCAGCCGGCAAACAGCGCGAAGCCCGTTGCTTTCGTTGGGCTCGACCGGCAACCGAAACAGAGGAGCATCGGTTGGGTCGGAAGTGAAGGCGCATATGGTGATCGAATCCGTCATGTCAAAACGGTCGTCTTGAAGAATCACAACTGGACGGGGCTTCCCGGCATAATCCTTGCCGCCCGCAACGGTCCAAATTTCACCGCGCTTCACACCGCGCCCCAATCAGAGACAGCGTCGATGAAGTCTTGGTCCTCCTTGGCGTGAGGACTATTGGCAACAGCCAGCGACTGCCGATGTGCTTCTGTCACAAAAGCAGGCGAGCGCATGTCGGGGACCCAAATCTGGATAGGCCGTAACCCCTGTTGACGAAGGCGCTTGCGGTGCGCTCTGACCTTATCCCGAGACGACTTGGAGTGAGTTCGTGCTCGCATTTTATCTCCCTGCCTGGTTACATGTAACCTACCACAGGTACCCGCTAAAATCTCGCGCCAGTTGGCAAGTTCCTCACGCAGGTCATTGAAGGTCGGAATCGGGTTCGAGTAACGAATCGCGCAGCGCTTATAAACCCGCGGGATCGCGTCGGTGAGAACGTTGTCGAGCAGTGCCGTGTCTGCCCCCGGACTCTCCCCAATCATGTGCCGCGTGAGGTTCTTCAGGAATGCTGTTTTCTCATTGCTGGGTGCGGTCTCTCCAATGGGCAAGTCCCAGGAGGTCGGCCACTCAAGGAAACTGACGTTCAACTCTGAGGAATCATTCCGAGCAGCAGAAAAGAAGTCGGCCATGTTACTCGGTATATTCCTGCCCTTACCTGCTCAAAATCGGCCCTACGGGACGGCGTCTAGGAATCCTGTCGGCGGGATTGCCCGGCTTCGCAGTCATCTGAGTCCCGAGAGCCGCATAAACATTGGGGCTGGCGATGTGACTCGATTTTGAAAAATTCGAGCGAGAAAACCGACGCCGGATGAGGCTCCAGAAGCCGTCCAAGCGCGTGCAACCTTGCACAACCGGGGAATCCCACGCAGGACCGGATACTTCTGGATCGAGCGATAGAGATCAGCATCGGTGAGAAAGACGTTCACCCGCTGCATACTCGATATAATCTCGGGGTCAATTCCGGGCAAATCCGGCCCATTCCGGGCACCCTTGATTAAGCGTTTGAAAGCGTAACAAAAACCCCGTCAGGAAAAATGGGTGAAACGAGGACCCGGAACCCCGGGGACCCGCGTAAACATTGGGGAAATCGGAGTCCCCGAAAACCGGAGTCCCAGAAGAGGACGTGGGAAAATGTACTGATGGAAAACTGAGGGAAATCTCAAAACCGAGAAACCCCCTTATGGGACCTGAAGACGACGCATCCCGAGACTATCCCGAAAGATTTCCAAAAACAGTTATAGCTATATATATATGATTCTAAAGGCTAAAGGCCTTCTTTGACGTGGCCCGCCCCGGCCCCGGCGGCCACGGGGTGGTGGGGTTGAACGGCGGGCCATCGCCCGGATTTAACAATCCTTTTTCAGGGGTCTCATTCAGCGTCACGTCCCCTTCCACACCCCCTGCCAGACCCGAGATCCTTAGCCCAAATCGACTCGCGACCTTGATGACTAAAAGGTAAACAATCGTCCGTAACCTATTGATTCGCATGCACTTTTACTCAACCACTTTACTTTCGTGGAAAGTACAGTGCGCCCAGCCGCCGAAAATCGTCTGGACTTCATGCAAGTTCTCGCCAGCGATCTAATTTCGTCACAACCTGCTCGGGCGTACTCGGGCGTGGCCCCGAGGGGCTGTGGGAAGTGAGGGGCGCGGGATTGCGCGTACTAAAGTCTCTTGTAATAACCCATCGTTAGGTTATAATGAATACATGATCTGCCCGCACTGCCATAAGCGAATCTCGCGCAAGCAGGTGGCCGCTGCGATGGGCCGGATCAGGACGGATCGTAAGGCAAAGTCGTCAAGGGAGAACGGCAAGCTGGGCGGCAGACCACGGTTCAGATCGGATCGGAGCAAACATGAATCACCTAGAAAAGCATGAGGTATTGGCGGTTCTCAAGATCGCACGGGAGCATTCCGAACTGGACTGGCTTCTCTTCACGTTCCAGTACATCCACTCGCACAGGATCAGCGAAGTCCTCACCCTGACCCCGGAGAACTTCGACGGCGGCTATTGCACGGTGCAGAGGCTGAAGGGTTCCCTGAAGACGACTCAGCCCCTTGTCACTCACGACGAGCCGCTGCTGAACGAAAGACCTGCGATTGACGCGCTGCTCAGACGGCTGCGACCTAATGAACGGCTGTTCGGGACGCTGACGAAGCAGAATGCGAATTACCGATTCGCGAAGTACGCGAAGCTGGCCGGACTCCCGAAACACAAGCGACACACGCACTGCCTGCGTCATAGCCGTGCGATGCACACGATCAAGACGGCGGGGATTGAGAACGTCCGCCAACTTTGCGGCCATGCCAGCATCGCCAGCACGGGATATTACCTGAAGGTCAGCGATGCCTCTGCATGGGCAGCTTTGGGTTCTGGGGCAGGCTTATGATGGGCAACGAGCGACTGACTGAGAACCTCATGCCGCCACATACAAATTTGATCTTCATGGTCTCCGACCCGAAGAACTTTCGAGATGCCAGCAAGGAAACTGAAGAGCAGTTCACCGAGCGTCGTTGCCGGGAAGATCGGATCGAACGGTTGTGGAATCGCAGGACACTCTTCGAGACGACCCAATGAAGTGTAGTAGACTTGAACTCGACCTTGAACTCGACCTTGAACTCGACCTTGAACTCGACCTTGAACTCGACCTTGCGGACAACCTTGGCGACACCCCACGTATCGGACACAGACTGGTATCCGAGTCGGAGGATTTTGAGCGTAATCGCGATGTTAGGTCAACAGTCGGAAACAGAGGGCTCCCCAGAGGCCGAGTTCGCTTTACTCTGTTCTGGCGATGCTCCGGAATCGGTTTTTCGTTGTTCCTATTTCGAGCTATTGTTGGGGGAATCGCACGGGCTGTCTTTCGGCAGTGATTGAGACCTTGGGTCCATCGCGTCCAGCGGCAGCCTTACCTCAACCGTGGCATTCGGGCAGTCACGCACGAATTGCACGTGTGACCGCTGAAATCCAGACGGCATCAAGGAACGATCACTATCAATATATTTGTCGAGATAGGTAAGGTCGAATACCGCACCCTCAGGCAGTCGCCATTCTGCTCGAAGTTTGTCAGCGACTTCTTTCTTTGCGAAGATTTCCAGTTTCCCCATGTGGTACTGTGGACCCTCGATAACATCGACAGTGAGATTGACTATTGCGCTTGAGAAAGTGGTATTGGGTATGAAAACAACGTCGATAAAACCATTTGTGGAATACAGCTTGAAAACATTGTCGAGACCGCTGGCGATTTTACTCCTATTCATCAGATCGTTCTTTTTGACGGGGAACTCAGTACGGAGTTCGGCGGCGCTGAAGGCGTGGTTTCCTGCGAAACCGATTTCCGCCAGCCGATAGCGTGGACCCTCCAGAACGTCGGCTTCCAAGATCGCGGGTTTAGGTACGGGGATGGGGTCACTCGGCTTAATGCGCAAGCTCTTGACCTCCACGGCAAAATATCCGCGATCCTGAAATAAAGCGCGAATCCGCTCCCCAAGTTCGTCCGAGTCCTCATCAAAACAGGAACCTGTCAATTCGCTTGTAATGGTGGCGAGGTCATCGGAATTTAGGGTTTGAGTGCCACCGAGGACGAAATCAGTAATCAATACGCCCGAGTTTTTGTTGGAACGATGGTCCTTCACGCAGTCGGCGCGCAGAAATGCCGTCAGGAAAGCAAATGTTAGAAGTGCCGCGAAGAATCGAGTCCTCCGCATCCTTGACCTCGTGACGCCAGTGCTGACTGAAGGAATTCTAGCACTCTCTGGCGTGGGCATTATTGTTGTAATCAGATGGGATGAGAATGCCGGTCTCCGGCGGGATGCGATAAGCTCCCAAGTTATCGACGCGCTCGAGGCGCAAGGAGATAAAGGAGACCGGCAATGAAGAAGATTAGCACTGTAACGACAAAGAAGGTCGAAAAAAATGCAAGTCAGAAACTTACGATCGGGCTGGATCTGGGAGACCGGTCGAGTTGGTACTGCGTTCTGGATGAAGCGGGAGAAGTCGTTCTGGAACAGAAAGTGGCGACCACACCGAAGGCCATGAAGGAAGTTTTCGGAGGGATGCCGCGCAGCCGGTTGGCATTGGAAACGGGGACGCACTCCCCCTGGGTAAGCCGGGTGTTGAGTGAACTGGGGCATGAAGTGATCGTGGCGCATGCGCGCAATGTGCGCTTGATCGGAGAGAGTCGGAAGAAAGATGATCGACTGGATGCCCGAACGCTGGCCCGACTGGTGCGGATTGATCCGCAGTTGCTGGCGCCGGTGAAGCATCGCAGTGCGCAGGCACAAGCGGATTTAATGGCGATCCGGGCGCGAGCGGGTCTGGTACGAGCGCGGACGTCGTTGATCAATACGGCGCGGGGGCTAACAAAGTCGTACGGCGAGCGGTTGCGCGGCTGTAATCCGCGAAACATGAACGCGGTGAAAGCGCAGGAACTGAGTCCGGAACTGCAAGCGGCCTTGGCACCGCTGTTGGGAGAAATCGAGTCTCTGAGCGAACGGATTGGTGAATATAACGAGCGCATCGAGGAGATCGCGAAGCAGGGTTACCCGGAGGTGGCTCACCTGAAACAGGTGAAGGGAGTGGGAACGCTGATCGCGTTGACCTATGTGCTGACGCTGGAAGATGCGCATCGTTTTGGCAAGAGCCGGGATGTAGGTTGCTATGTCGGGTTACAACCGGGACGGAGGAACTCGGGGCAGAGCGAACCACAATTGCACATTAGTAAGGAGGGAGATCCGTATCTACGAACGCTGCTGGTCCAGGGGGCGCACCATATTCTGGGACCGTTTGGAGCCGACAGCGATCTACGACGGTGGGGACTCAAACTGGCGGAGAGAGGAGGAAAGAATGGGAAGAAACGAGCGGTGATCGCGGTGGCGCGAAAGCTGGCGGTGCTGTTGCATCGGCTGTGGGTCGGTGGAGAAGCTTACGAACCACTGCGCAACCAGCGAGAAGTCGCGTTGCCGGCCGCGGCGTAGTTTCGATCCAAGGACTGAGAAAACACAAGGCAAGAAGCCCAAAGTTTAAGCGCCGAGTTCCGGTGACTGCGTCAAACGCCTGGCCCAGACTTCCATCGTCGAGATGGAACCAGAGGTCGATAATCAGGTGGCAGCACCGGCTGAAACGAGAACACCCAACTTGCACCGAGCGAAGGAAACGCTCATCGAGAGTGCGGATGGAAGGGTGGCGACAGTAGTAGCGCGAAAAAGACTTTGGGGGAACAGTGTTGGATCGGACAAGTGCATAGCGCACGTCGGTCCACCTTCCCTCCTAGCGGAATGGTGGCCGAGCGGTCCTCGCCGTCAAGGGTTCGCTGCGCCGCACAAAACGCGCCCTTGACCGCTCCGGGCCGCTCTGCAAGATGCTCCGCTAGGAAGGAAGGTGGACTTGAGGAAAGGCAACAACAAAAACAACATCAAAATCGCAAACTCCCTCTTGACTTAGACGGCATTCTCATGGAAGGCGTTCTCGCAAGTTTGCGCCGTTTCTTCGCCCCCACCCAACGGTATACCTGACAGTATTGTTCCCGTCCGACAGCACGGCGTGCAAGGTCAAGTCTTGGCTATCACAAATGAAGCGCTTGTCTTGTCGCCCTCGGCGGGGCTGTTGGCTATTGCCCGAATGCCCGACCGCATCGCGGCACAACAAGCGTCCCAGTTCGCTCATGAACATCAGTCTCCAGATGTAAATCGGCGTCAGACTGAAACCCTGCGATGCTCGGTTACCCACGAGCCTTCCATGCCTTCGTCCTGCTGAGCGGATCCATGGGCTCGTGTCCAATCGCCCTTGGCATCCCACCAGAGTCCGGCGAGGGCGAGGGTCATTCCGGCTGGCGGCTCCGTTGCGGTGAGCGATTTACGGAAATCGTCCAAGGTCATTTTGAGTTCCCCTGCGCAATGCCGTGCTGCTTACATCGTCAGCCTTCCCCAAACACTTTATCAATCCTTCCTATGATCCGCTCCGTCAGCCACACGGCGTAAAATCTATACTAGATGCGCGTGCCACAGGACATCGCGAATCCCCTAGCGGTCGCTATACGGGATGTGCTCTGGTACAAGGCGAACGTGTTGTCTTTCTACAAAGAGTGCGGGTTGCCAAAGACGCTTGTCACGGAAGTGCAGAAGAAGCAGCAGGCGGGCACTCCCACTATTAAGACCGTCCATTACATTCTGGACGATCTTGACGCCTACGGGGACGAAGGGTGGGTAATCGCCAAGCGCATTCTCACCAAAATGAATTTCTGGAAAGACATGAAAAGCATTGCGCCGGAGCGGAGGCAGCAAGCAGAAGAATCACTCGCAGCCTTCCGGGCTGTGATGAAAGAATTTCAAGCACAGCAAGAATATCTAGAACGGAAGGAACGCGAGGAACGCGAACGCGTCATGCAGGAAGAGCGAGAGGCGCGTGGACGCATCACCCAGCTTGACCACGCCAAGCTGCAAGAGTTCAGAGACGAATTCGATGCGGTCTACATTCTGAAAGACAAGAAGGAGAGGGGAGACCGATTTGAAGCGCTGATGAACAAAATCTTCGGCTATTACAGCGAACGATCCGAGGGACCGTTCGAGCGCACCGGCGAACAGGTGGACGGCTTGTTCTACTTTGACAAGCACTGGTACCTCGTAGAGATTCGCTGGAAAGCCGACAAGAGCAACGCCGCTGATGTTTCTGTGCTGCGCGACCGGGCGTCCCGCAGCTTCGGCGGTGACACAAAGGCGCTATTCGTCTCCTTCAATGGCTTCTCACAGGACTGCCTTGAAAGTATGACCGGGGGCGACTACGAGCGTGTGATTCTCTTTGACGGTTCTGATCTTCGCACCGTATTGGACTGCCAGATAGCATTCGACCTTTTGTTGGCAGAGAAACAAATCGAGTTGGTCAAGAATAGAAAGCCGTGGGTTAGTGCCATCGAAATCATCAAGCGTCGGAATGAGAATTCAGGGGGATGATGTTGGTGGAGATGATCGTACTCGGCACGGCGCACGACTTTCAGTGTCACGACCCACGCCTGAAGGCGCTCATTTCTGAACTCGTCGAGCGAGAACGAGTCACGCTGATTGCTGAAGAAAATCGCCCTCTCTCGAACACGCTCGGTAAGCAAGTGTCTGAGTCAATGAATCTACCTTGGATTCAGATCGACATGCCCTTCGAAGATCGGGTAAGAGCTGGGATCGACGGAAAACTGGCGAACCGGATGCAGATTCGCGGCTATAACGAATACGGCGATCCCATAGAGGCGATCCGCTATGCCCTAGTTGAGGACGGAATCAGGGAGGAATTCTGGCTGGACAAAATCGAGGGTGCCGCTACAGAGGGAACGGTGCTTGTCATTTGCGGATGCTTGCACTGTTTACCGTTTGCGGAGAGAGCCGAGAAACGGGGTCACCGGATCGTCACGAAGGTCTTTTACCCGGAAAATCTGTCCGAACTGAAGCCGGAGTATTTCTGACGGGGGCAGCGACTCGCTGTCACGCCCGCGACAGACGGTCA